>NZ_LN909046.1 GCF_001486585.1 Paenibacillus senegalimassiliensis | reverse complement strand
AAACCTCCAAATAATTTATAGTTATTAGTATGTAATTTCATCAGTATAGAGCTCTTCTTTCGACACCCTCCGAGCTTTTCCCTCCTTTTACAATATTTTATATGGTTCTTCATGCCTGGTTGTGTGATTATAGTCTCAATTTAATGACTAATTGGTTAATAGCTTCCCAAATATGACCTATGGTATAATCGGGGCAGTTTCGTACAGATTTTGGATGATTTCTTTCTATAGAAAGGGTGCCATTAAATGAAGAATAAAATGGTTATACTCGGAGCCGGGGTTGTGATAGTTGCTGCCATCGGCGGGTTTCTGCTGTTCAACGGGTCTGGGGAGAAGCAGGCAGACCAGAATGTACTGGATACGCAAAGCATTAAGCAAATGGTTCATGATTATAGTGTAGGGAAGCTGGCGGCTGAGTCGGCATCGATTACTCCGCGGGAGTTGATTGTGAACGGGGGCAGTGCTGATGAGAAGGTGTACACGTTGCCCCAAGAGGAGTTTTTTGTATCCGTGGCCCCATATATAGATCAAACCCATCCTTGTCAGATTCATAGTCTGACGGGTTGCCAGGGTGAATTGACCGAGCAGGAATTTGAGGTTACGGTAACGGACGTGGAGGGCAACAGGATAGTTGATCAAGTCATGAAATCAGAAGCCAACGGGTTTATTGATCTTTGGCTGCCGCGTGATCAAACTTACCTTATGACTATTGAATATGAGGGCAAAAAGGCCGAGTCGGAAATTTCCACGTTTGATACGGATAATACGTGTGTAACTACATTTTCTTTAAGTTAACCTCTGGTGATTAACTTACTGGACTACTTGGGGACAATGGGGATACAATACAACGTATTGGCGACAAGACACCACAGAGGCGTGGAATTATTGAACGAGGTGAAAGAATGTCATTAACACGGTATTTGCGGAAAGTTGCGGTTGCCTTGGCGTTAGTCGCCATGGTAGCTGTCATGCTATCTGGCTGCGGAAACAATACAAGCAAGCAAGAGCCGGCACTAGAGCCAGTGTCCAGACAGTATTATATTTTTGACACGGTTGTAAGCGTCAAATTGTACGAGGATGCCAAAGGAGAAGAGCATCTCAACCATATTGATGAAATGCTAAATGAATTGAACGATGAGTTAAGTCGTACCCTTGAGACAAGTCAGCTTTATAAAGTTAATCAGGAGGCTGGCAAGCAGCCGGTGAAGGTGTCGGCACATACCCTGGAGGTTATGAAGCTAGCGCTGGCTTATGCCGAGGAGGCGGACGGGCTATTTGACCCTACCGTTGGTGGCTTGGTGGACCTTTGGGATATCGGGCATGAGGGAGCTCATGTCCCGGCTCAGGAGGACTTGCAACGTGAGTTGGCACTGGTCAACTACAAGGATATTGTGGTGGAGGAAGCCGAGAGTACGATTTATCTGAAGCAGCCTGGCATGATTCTTGATCTTGGTGCGATTGGGAAGGGCTACGCAGCCGACGTAATTGCTGCTTACCTGCGTGAAGAAGGCGTGAAGAGTGCATTGATCGATTTGGGAGGAAGTTCGATTATTGCCATGGGTGCCAAGCCTAATGGAGAGAGCTGGAATATTGGTCTGCAAGACCCGGACAGCTCCCGTGGCATCTCCGTGGGAACGATTCGCCTTAACGATCAAATCATCACGACCTCAGGTGTGTACGAACGTTATTTCGTGGAAGATGGAGTGATGTATCATCATATTCTGGACCCGCGGACCGGAGCTCCAGCCCAAAATGAGTTAAAAAGCGTGACAATCCTGACAGATTCAGCTACGGCAGGGGACGCTTTGTCCACGTATGTGTATGTGTTGGGGCTTGAGGATGGACTTAAGTATATGGAAGGCCGTGAGGATGATTCTGAAGCCATCTTCATCACCAAGGATGATAAAATTTACATTACCTCAGGCTTGAAGGATCTGTTCAAGATATCCAGCGAGGGGTATACACTTGTGAAGTAAGCTGAGTATAGGAAAGACGTTCCGGTAAGAGGGGCGTCTTTTTGCTGAGTTGTTGAGAAAGAGGAAGGTGAAGCACCGGTCGTTGGCTCGCCAGTGCTTCACTGCCTTTCTTTAATACATAAATGATAAGGAGAGAATTGAATATGAAGATCATGTTTATATCCGATATTCACGGATCTGCAGCCTGGCTGGAACGGGCGTTAGAGAAGGCGAAGGAGGAGCAGCCAGATCAACTGGTCATGCTAGGCGATTTCTTGTATCATGGTCCCAGAAATCCCCTGCCTGAGGGATATGATCCAAAGCAGGTAGTAGAAATGTTGAACTTGCATAAGCAGAACATTGTGGCCGTTCGCGGAAATTGTGATGCCGAGGTGGACCAGATGCTGCTGGAGTTTCCGATGATGGCGGATTACGCCATGTTGTATGTTGATGGTATGCGTATTTACGTGACGCATGGGCATGGCTTTCATATGGAACAACTTCCGCCACTAAGGGAGAACGATATCTTTATTCAGGGGCATACTCATGTGCCGGTAGCTGAATGCAACCAGCAAGGCATATATCTGCTTAATCCAGGATCGATAGCTTTGCCTAAAGAGAACCATCCTAATTCATATGGCATTTTGGATCACGGCCATTTTAGCGTGAAGGATTTTAACGGCAATACGTTGAAGCAAATCGTCTGCTCTCATTAACTTACTCCAGAACCTACCGCCGCGATAATCGGAGACTCTTGCCACGACGAAGTAAACCAACCAGATAGACGGCGGCATAATAAACAGGAATACACTCGACAACAATCCATATAATCACCACTTCCATGGAATAATAATGCTTCTGATAAAGTGACAGGTGATTAGAGTAATAGAAGGCGATACATACAGCAAATACCGTCATCAGTACAATGAAGAAGCGATGTCCTTTTGCTTTTGTGAAATAAGTAGCACAGCGGGAGGCGGCATAGATCAGAAAAGAACTATGAATGAACATGGAGGTGGTCCAGATTCCGATGACTAAAGGGGCCACCTTGGATAGGATGCTATCTGGCTCCATACTGCGGATGATCTCCAGATAAGGGTACTGGAATTGGCGGGCCAATTGAGGTCCAAAGTTCATAAGTGCCAATAACCACCCGGTAATGACTAGCAAGCTTAGAACGCTGGCGACGGCGAACAGGCTCCTCGCGGCGTTCTTATCCAGCTTAAGGTCAGGAACAATGAACAGGAATATCATCCACTCTGCGAACCACGATAAGGTCGTCAAGCTGTTCTCAAATAGCTCTGAGGACGGGAGCAGATGATGGGGAAGCGCACTTAGCATATGAAAATTGGCTTGTTGGGTAAACAGAAGCAATATTAATGTGGTTGAGGCCAAAATAAGAACAAACAGACCGTCAGCCATATAGATGATATTCTTCGCGCCACGCATGGCCGTGTACATGATGATAGGTGCGATCACCGCCTGAAGGAACCAGGGTGGAGTATTTCTCAAGTAATTTGATCCGAAGAATAGCACAAAGCTCTGGATGTCATATGAAGTGTAGTATACACACCAGGCTAGCAAGAGTATGACAAATACGCCATGCAGCCACTTGCCCATCAGCGACTTGCCGAATTGAAGCCAAGGGAGTTCAGGGTATCTGCTGCCGATATAAATCATCGCTCCCAGTAATATCAAGCTTAATAAATACCCCCCAAGGACTCCCATCCAAGCATTGTAGGTACTGCTTGCTAGCAAGGCAGGCACCAGAAATACAGTGGACTGGGAATTAAAATAGACAAACCCAAAGCGAAATAGTTGCCAAGGTGACGTACGCATCTCCATGCCTTCCTTCCTTTCTTTCTTACGAATCCTGAGTTTGCTTCCCGAAATCATTGATTTTGAAATCGGTGATGATCTTGATGGTTGTCCCTTCCTTATAAGTCTTCTCCCAATCCTCACGATGGGCTTGCCAGTACGATGGATATTTCCATTCCAGCAATTCGCCTAACCTCAGCACATCTGTAGAGGCTTGCTGTGTGGCTTCCATAGCCCGTTCCACTTCGCTACCAATCCTCTCATTCAACCTTTCAATAATGACCGCACTAAGATGTAAAGAATTCCGCTTCTTGATATCCCTGACTTTGCTTACGCTGGCTCTCCCGCTAATACGAATAGTAAATACAGGACGTCCGTCCTCAAGCTTCGCTTCATAACTGGAATTAGATTGGGTGAAAAGCACGCTCGCCCGACTCTTCTCCCCATCCCAGACGATGGAATAGATGGGATTTTGCAATCGTCCATATGCCCATGCCAAGGCCTTGCCCTCTTCAATTTCCAGCCTGCCCTTCATTTTTTCTTTATTGAACAGCGCAGCTCCGCCAATACCTGTCCAATTCAATATTTGCTTGGGCTGCTCCTCCGAAGGAATGCGTTCTGAGTATAAATAAGTGAGTGGAAAGCCAAGGCCGGCAGCATTAGAGATAAGGCAGTCCCTGGCGGTAGTGTTCATCATATGTCTCTCCGAGGCGAAGCTTGTGAGCACTTGCGTTGGGGCTTGCTCGTAAACGGGAGTTAACTGAGCAATATCACTGATATTGTCAGCGGCTAGCATGAAGGCTCCCATGGAAACGGAGGACTCCCGCTTAATCCACTCCAGCAAGTCGGCAATGCCTAAGGCGGCAAACTTCTTGCCTATCACAATGACGCGGATTTCTGACAAATTCAGCCTTCGGGTCATATCCTCCTGAATTTTCTGCAAGGCGTCAGGAATTGTATCAGCCGTTTTGCTGATCAAGGCATAGGGTTTCTCGCCGGGACTGTTACCCCCGCTTTGCTCTCCGTTATTAAGATGGTTGGGCAGGGGCGTGCTAATGTAGACCTTTAACGTTCCGGGCTGCTCCCCTACATCGATGAACAGACCGTAAACAAATACCCATTCATCCAGCTCAATTTTGGACCAGCATCCAGTGCAGGTAAGCAATAATAGCGACAGAATGAGGATATAGCGCAGCCATTTTGTCATTTTCCGGCTCCTTTGGGATTGCGTTTGGGGTTAAAGGGAAGGTTCTCCGTAGCTCTTGCTGGAAACGGAAAGCGGAAGAAGGTGTCCTTCCACTCCGCGATAATTAAGGGGGCCAGCGGTTCCAGATATGGCGTATTAAATGACTTGAGTGATACAACATGTGCATAAATAAGGAAGGTTCCCGCGAAGACGCCGATCAGGCCCATCGTTCCGCCCATGATCATCAGGGGGAATCGTAGAAGTCGTAACACTAATCCCAATTGAATGTGAGGAATAATAAATGAAGCGATGCCGGTGATAGAGACTACGATGACCATGGGAGCTGATACGATGCCAGCCTGGACCGCAGCTTGCCCAATGACAATCCCGCCAATAATGGACACTGTTTGTCCAACGGGCTTGGGTATTCGAGTGCCGGCCTCTCTTAGTGCCTCGAAAGTAAGCTCCATCACGAAAGCTTCAGTCAACGCCGAGAAGGGAATGTTTTCACGGGCAGAAGCAATGGTGATCAGCAGATTGGACGGAATAATCTGTGGATGGAATGTCGTGATTGCGATATACAGTGAAGGCATGAGTAAGGCAATCAGAGCAAAGGAAAACCTTACGAGCCGAATCCAACTCGCAGCATAGAAGTTCTGATAATAGTCCTCTGAAGATTGCAATAGCGAGATCATGCTCATGGGAGCCATCATGACGCTAGGCGTTCCGTCAACCATAATCGCAATACGTCCTTCTAACAAGGAAGCAGCAACGGCGTCAGGCCGTTCCGTGAACTGAAACAAGGGGAACAAGGTAAGATTGGTGTTCAGACTTTCGCTTAGATAGCTGGCACCAAAGACACCTTTAGTTGAGATAGAGGCCAGCTTTCCTTCGATTTGTTCAACAAGCTCCTGAGAGGCTAAGCCCTCAACATAAATGATGCAAGTGGCTGATTTGGTATACTCCCCGATCGTTAGCCGGCGAATCTTGAGGTCGGGATGCTTCAGTTTGTGGCGCAACAATGCTAAATTGGTTCCGATATTCTCAATAAATGCTTCCTGGGGGCCTACAATGACGACTTCATTTTGCGATTCCGTAATGGCTCTCTTCTGATATTGCGTTGCTTCCTCGAAGCAATAAAATACAGGACTGCCTTCTACATATAAGACCGGCTTGCCCATCACGACACAATCGGCCGCTTCAATGTGAGATTCGGTCGGAGTATAGGGCAGGGGAAAAGCGATTCCAGAGGCCAGCCGAGTGGCAAAATCATCCCAGCTATCTTCTTTTAGTCTGGGTTCCATTTGCAGCGGCGAGACAATGTACTCCTGAATGGCAAAGCTGTCGGTAATGGAGGAGATATAAATAAGGACTCCGGACTGTCCCAGGATTTCAAGCGGCTTATGAACGATATCTGCACAGTGGGACAACAGGTCAATCAAGGCCTTCAAGCGTGGGCTGTCCATGATTCTCCTCCTAAAGATAGATTCAAGATGTACCCTTAGGATGCTGAAAAGAACGGAAAATATGAGGGCGAAACATGATTTTAACTAATTTGGACATAACATAAGGAGATGCATATGAAGAAAGGATGAGAACATTGCGGGATAAGGAAGGACTTCATGAATCAGTAGAGCAAAATATAGCCTTGTTCAAGCATATGTTTGCCGGTGATGATACGGTGAAGATACGCCATTTCCGCCACCCATCCTTGTCCTACGTATTTGGCTGCGTTATTTATATTGAAGGTATGGTTAGTCATGACACGTTAAGCAATAACATTCTCAGGCCTGTCCTTAGCTATCAACCTACAGAGGAGCATGATGAACATTCCTTTATGAAAATCATGACGGATTGGCTGATTGACGCTGGTGATCTTCGTTTCTCTGATGATATGGAGGACATTCTTAATTCGTTATTGTACGGGGAGACGCTACTGCTGCTGGAGGGACAGGCAAGAGCACTCATTATAGGCACTCAAGGCTGGCAAACCCGGAGCATCTCCGATCCGGGAACCGAGAAGGCGGTGTTGGGGCCACGGGAGGCATTCACAGAATCGCTGACTATAAACCTGTCACTATTACGGCGGAGAGTGACAAGTCCCGATCTCAAATTCAAGTTCATGGAGCTTGGCAAGACGACGAACACCAGCATATGCCTCTGCTATGTAGAGAGTGTTGTCTCACCTAAAATCCTCAAGCAGCTTACTAAGCGCTTGGAGCGTCTAGATATTGATGCTGTACTTGATTCCGGGCAGCTTCAGGAGATGATTCGAGATACGCCTCTATCACTTTACGAAACGGTAGGGAATACAGAGCGACCGGATGCTGTAGCGGGTAAAATTCTCGAAGGTCGCATCGCCATACTTGTTGATGGAAGTCCGTTTGCGTTGACGGTTCCGTTTCTCTTCGTGGAATACTTCCAAGTTAGCGAGGATTATTATAGCAACTATTTCTTTGCTTCGTTCAACCGGGCTATTCGCTTCCTGGGCGAATTCCTGGCCATCAGTATTCCGGCCATCTATATCGCTCTGGTTACCTATAACCAGGAGATGATGCCCACGCCATTGCTGCTAAGCATTGCGGCTGCCAGACAGTCCGTGCCACTCCCAACGGTTGCCGAATGCTTCATGATGCTGATTGTTTTCGAAATTTTACGAGAGGCGGGGACAAGAATCCCCACTTCAGTAGGGCAAGCAGTAAGTATCGTCGGTGCCCTTGTATTGGGGCAAGCTGCTGTAGAAGCGCGGGTTGTCAGTGCCCCGATGGTGATTGTAGTTGGTCTTACAGGCATCACGACTTTGCTAAATATTAAGATGAAGGCGGCCTCCATCCTTTCGCGCTTTCTACTGCTCTCGTTATCGTCGTTCCTGGGGATTTACGGCTACTTATTTGGCATGATGAGCTTAATTATTCATCTGATGAGTCTTCGGAGCTTTGGAATTCCCTATATGCTCACGGTAGGTTCGTTCAAGGAGGAGGACATTCAGGATACGGTATTTCGTGCTCCCTGGTGGCAGACCAAACTAAAAGCGCCGTTATCTCAGGCAAGGCAGCGAATTAAAAAAGTCTCAAGATAGGCAGGTGAAGAACATGAAGCAGTGCAGGAGAATCACCTTGTGGATCATGTGTCTCACCTTACTCTCTTCGTCAACCGGATGCTGGAATTATGGGGAAGTCGATAAATTATCGACAGTGGCCGGCATCGCTATTGATAAGGGAGAGGACGACAAGATTGTGCTTACGGTAGAACTTGTGGACCCCACCGGGGGAAATGATAGCATGCACACCGGCTCCCAGTTGATTACCCTGACCGGATATACCATCTTTGATATTGTACGCCGCATCATCACCGAATCGGGTACGAAATTATATTGGGCCCATGCCAAATCACTAATTATGAGTGAGGAGATTGCCCGGAGCGGGGCGGCTAAGGTCATCGATTGGTATATTCGGGACACAGAAACAAGATCGGATATCCATGTTTTAATTTCGGGAGAGAAGACAGCTAAAGAAATTCTGGATTCCAAAGAAAAAGTTAGTGACCCGCTATCCTACAGAATCGAAGATATTTTGAAAAATGAAAAAAACGTATCTGCGTCGCCGGTGATGGAACTGTGGGACTTCGTGGATACCATTAATACGCCGGGCATCAGCAGCATTCTGCCAGTTATTTACCTGAAGGATAATAATGGGAGAGAAACGGCTTCCATCAACGGATTAGCGGTGTTCGATATGGACCGAATGTTAGGCAAGATGGATTACTTGCAAACCAAGTATGTGCTTATGTTGCGGAATGAGTTGGAGGGGGGCGTTGTTGCCCTGGGGGGATATGATCGGCCACCAGGCATTTCCCTGGAAATTTTCAGTAATAAAACGAAGGTTAAGCCCGTCATCGTGGATGGAGAAGTACAGATTCAGGTTCAAACTCATACCGTCATGGCCGTGGACGAGGTACTGCAAAAGGTAGACTTTTATACGGAGAAGGGCCGAGTTGAGGTAGAGGAATTGGCAGAAGACACGATGGAGGCTGAGATGATGAAAGTCATCCAATACGCACAGCAGAAATACAAGCAGGATGTGTTTGGATTTGGCCGCATCATTCATGAACGCATGCCCAAGCAGTGGAAGGGACTGGAGGCTGACTGGGATGAAAGATTTTCACAGCTCAAGGTCACCGTCGAGTCCAAGGTGATTATTAAAAATACAGCGTCCTCCATCAAGCCGATTCTGATTGAGGAGGATGACAAATGATCTTGTTCACGTTGTTGTCTTATGTGGTAATCGTACTCGTGGATCAGGTTCAGAATTATAAAAATGGCAAGAAAAAAGATTTTTACGTGAGCTGTGCGATGTGTCTATTCTCATTCACGATAGCCATCCTGTTGGCAAGCGGTCTGGACCTGCCGAGTCCGGTCAAGCCGATTGAGCGATGGATCAGCCATATGTTTGGATCTTAATTGACTGACGGGAGGGAAATGCATTGGATAAGGAAATGATTAGCCGCGGTGAGGCCCGAACAATTCTGACTCTTTATATCATGGGCAGCACCATGATTCTTGGTGCGGCAGGAGAAGCCAAGACTGATTCATGGATTTCCATCCTGTTGGCAATGGCGATGGCCGCACCGCTTTATTGGGCATGGGCTAGGGTGCTGTCGTTGTACCCGGGACAAAATATATTTGACATCGCTCAGCATATATTTGGCAAATGGATTGGAAAGATGTTCATCCTGGTGTATATCTGGTATGCCTTTCATCTGGGTGCTCTTGTCTTGCGGAATTTTGGCGAGTTCATGGAAGCGGAGGCCATGCCAGAGACCCCGATGTTAGTACCCATGTTCTTTGTAGTGGCGCTGGGAGTGGGGGTTGTGCGAGCAGGAATTGAAACCATGGGCAGGAGCGGAAGAATGCTGCTAAACATGTGCCTGGTGACGATGCTGGTTGTATTCCTGCTCGTTTTAGGGAAATTGCGTTATCAGAATCTTCTACCCATTTTGGATCAAGGCTGGCCCCGCGTCTGGAAAGGAACGTTCTCTGCCTTTTCCTTCCCATTTGCCGAAGCGGTTGTTTTCCTGGGGGCCATATCCTCGGTTAAAGGCAAAAAACCCTTAACAGGTATCTTTCTGTATAGCTTGATTATTGGCGGAATTTTGGTTCTGTTTATCTCGGTGAGAAATATTATGGTGCTGGGTGTTTACACTATTGATAATGTGTATTTTCCTTCCTATGCGGCAGTTGGCAGAATTAATGTTGGGGATTTTATTCAAAGAATAGAGGGCTCGGTATCCATTGTCTTCGTCATATGTGTATTTATGAAGCTAAGCGTGTGTCTCATGGCTGCGAGCAAGGGGATTGCCAAGCTATTTGGTCTGGACAGCTATCGCAGCGTCGTCATTCAAGCGGGGCTGCTCACCACTTATTTGGCTTATTTGCTCTACGATAACATTATGGAAATGCAATATTGGACCATTTACATATACAGTATTTATGCAGTTCCTTTCGAAATTATCTTGCCTCTGCTCCTGCTCGTGTTCGCCGAGATCAAGACTCGCCGGGAACAACGGACCAAGCCGGAATCTGGCTAGCCGAATAGTTTACAAGCAACGTCGGTTTGGCATATCATGGGGCTATATACCGAGACGGAAGGAATGTGGAGATGGAGAAGAAAGATATCAAATTAACTAGGCCGGATGCGATCATCTTCGATATGGACGGCACTTTGTTCAAGACGGAGACCTTGCTGATTCCTGTGTTTCATCAAGTATTTGCCCGGTTGCGTGAAGAGGGGCTCTATAACGAGGAGACACCTCCGGAGGAGTTGATCCTGGGCAGCTTGGGTATGCTGCTGCCGGAAATTTGGCGAAGAGTGATCCCGAATCATGGGGAAGAGGTACATCGTCGTGCAGATGAGCTGCTGCTAGAGCTGGAGCTTGAGGGGCTTAAGGGGCAGGTTACGGAGTTATATCCCGATGTGCCGGAGACGCTGGAGGCTCTTCGCAGCAGAGGAGTAAAACTGTTTGTTGCCAGTAATGGACTGGAGCATTATGTGAAGGGGGTCGCGGACACCCACCGAATTCTTCCGTTGTTCGAGGGGCTTTACAGTGCAGGTCAATATGAAACAGAGACGAAGGTCGATTTGGTTCGGTTGCTGCTGGACCATCATGGCGTGTCAAAGGCCTGGATGGTGGGAGACCGTTCCTCGGACGTCGAAGCCGGCAAACAAAATGGTCAGATCGTTATTGGTTGTGCTTATGCCGGGTTTGGAGACGGACAGGAGTTGGCGGGAGCCGACATTTTGATTCACCGATTTGATGAATTGCTGCAATTATTTGATGAAGCTGAAGAGCAATGACTGTAGATAAGCCGGATATTCCGGCTTTTTTTGCGCCATTTTTTAAATTAAATAAATGGAATATAAATGCCCATTTCTTTAATTTATCCCTAATATCTTTATTTTCTACTCTATTTGAAAGGGATTACATGGGATAGATTGGTATTGAAATCAATTACAGGGAGGTGTCTGGAGTAAGAACATCCCTGGTAAGGGAATGGCAGCATACATGAATAGAGGAGTTGATGTGGACATGCAGAAAAGAAGGAAACCGGTATCGAAAATAACGTCGATGATTTTGGCAGCGGGACTACTCGTAGCCGTATTCCCATCAGCCGCACAGGCGGGAGATACTTGGCCGTTTGAGGGAGATAGTGCCCATGGAAACAATCAGCCTAGCGTTCATGGCTACACCAGTGGCCAAATCCTTCGTTGGAGTCCGGAGACGGATCGTGACGGGGAGTTGCTCCGGTCGCGTGTACCCTTACAGCCTCGAATTAATGCATTTGCTCCAACACAAGCCAATCCCAACTTGAATCCGGATGCCCAAATGATAAATGTGTCCGGGGATTATGGGAATGCCTTTATCGAAAATGCACCTTACACCAATAAATTTGCCCAATATCATTTTAATTTCTGGCAATACGTTGATTACTTCTCCTATTGGCATGGCACAGCGACGGCCTACACGCCACCCGAGTATTACGATGAGCTGGCACAGAAGAACTGGCAGCAGAAATGGTTCGAATTCGGCATACTCAACATTCCCAATCCAACCTATACGGATGCAGCACATAAGAACGGTGTCCTTTCCCTGGCAGGCATTTTCTTCTCCAACAATGACCGTGGCCAGCAAACTTATAAGCAAATGCTTGTTAAGGACGAGAACGGCAATTATCCTGTAGCGGAGAAGCTGATTGAAATGGCTGAATACTACGGATATGATGGTTACTTTGTGAACCAGGAGGAGCAAGGACCCAATGTGGCAGTGGCTGATATTCCTGATTACTTAGGATTTATGAAGACGCTGCAACAGGGCGGCTTGTACGTACAATGGTACGATTCATTGAATACGGCTAACGGGGCCAACACGTTCGCCAGAACCTTCAACGATAACAATATTTCATTCTTGTATGACAAGAATGATGGCCAGCAAGTATCGCAATCTTATTTCTTCGATTATGGCATGGGAAGTTCCCAAATTAATGGAGCCAAGAATTATCTGAACAGTCTGAATCAAAATTATGGTACGAACTATAACCTCTTTGATGTGGGCTTTGCGGGTCTGGAGGCCGGACGCGACCGCTTCAAGAGCGTGCAGGGCTCGGCGCTACGTAGCAAGCTGGATAATAACGGTTTGTTGCAGTTGAGTCTGGCTACATTAGGGGCAGACTTTGTACATGCGGGACTGGATGAAGATATGGGCTTGTCCTGGCCAGTGAAGCATCGTGCGGAGAATGATTACCAGTGGATGACAAAAGTGCGCGAGCAACTGTGGTGGTCCGGTCCTAACGGTGATCCCAGGAATACGTCGGTATCGTCCACGAACACAGCCTCTGATGTTTACGCCGATAACCGTTATTGGCCGGGGATCGCTTCTGCGATTGCAGAACGCTCTGTCATCGGAGAATCAAACTTTTATACAAATTTTAATACCGGTCACGGTCTGAACTATTATGTGGATGGTCAAATCTCCAATGAAGCAGAGTGGTCTAACATGAGCTTGCAGGATGTTCCGGTAACCTGGCAGTGGTGGCAGGATACCGAGGGCGACAAGCTTACGGTCGATTTTGATTATGGTCCTGAATACAATATTGGAACAACCACACGTTTTGATTATGAACAAATTGGAGCTTATCAAGGTGGCAGCTCACTTGTTGTTAATGGACATCTGAATGCTCCCAATTTCTTGAGACTTTATAAGACGAGTCTGGATATCAATGCTTCCTCTAAGCTCTCTATCACCTACAACAAGGTGACGGCGGATGATGATTCTACCATGAAGATCGGAATTATTCTTGCCGATCAACCCGATACCGTTGTAGAAATTCCTGTGGAGGGAAGCGGTAGTCAAACCGACGGTTGGGTTCATGCGGAATTGGACTTAAGCGCTTATGCGGGTCAAGCTATCGCAGCCTTTGGTCTTGTATTTGACCCGGGAGCAGACACTATTTCGGATTATCAGATGAATATTGGACAAATCCGCATCTATGACGGTTCAGCGGTGACGCCACCAGCTCCGGCAGGAGCACAAATTACCGCCGCATACACAGATACGGAGGAAATGGTTGTTAGCTGGCAGATGGATACCAACTATGACAACGTAAAGCAATATAATGTATACGTTAACGACGTTTACGTGGGCGGCAAGTATGATGAACTTTTCTATATCAAGCAATTGCCTGCCCGCTCTGGGGTAGTTAAGGTAGTTCCTGTAGGAGCTGACGGACGAGAAGGGCTGGCTGCAGAAATTTCTTTTGATTTAAATGCTTCACCAACGAATATTCAGGTGGACTCCCGCGAGAATGGTGAGTTTGAAGTGTCTTGGACTCCGGCTTCATCGGGTAGTACGGACGTGAAGGTGAGTGTGCAATCGCTCGACTGGATTACGACTCCTCAGCCCGTATTCGAGCAAGCGACGGCTCCGGCGGGACAAGCCTCTGTCCTGTTCAGTGGGATGCCAACGAATGGTGACGACTATGTGGTCACTTTATCTTCTATAAGTGGTACCCCCGTCTCGGTAAGCGGCAACTTCATCGATAAAGTGGTGGAGCCTTATGCAGAAGCGTGGTCATGGGAAGGTAACCGATTGAATTTGCCTATGCCGGAAATACGGGATTGGCGTTATTTATACGTCTATGAGGACGGAGTGCTAAGATCGTTCCCGACTACCTACAGCGTTGGCAACAAGGATCGTATCATTCGCGGCAGAACAACCAAGGCTTCCTTAAGCTTTAATTCGACTGCGGCTAATGTCTACGTCATTATGGAGGATTATGCCGGGAACCAATCGGAACCGGTCTATCTAAAAGGTGGAGAGCCTACATCTTGACCGTTCCTTGAAGCACAAAGCAAAAGCCGCTTTCTCCTAAGAGGAGAGGGCGGCTTTTTGCTTATGCATCCATAAGGCGTATTCCAGCGGCTTGACGATGGACTGGCGATATACATCCGGATCGCCTGATCGGTTAAATACCTCTCGGGCTGGCTTCGGATTTACCTCTAACAAATAAATTTGCCCCTGCTTGTTGATGGCAAGGTCCAGCGCAAGCTCACAGAGTGCGCCGAAGGTATCCTCCAGATCGGCTGCAATCTCCAGACTAAGCTTCTCGGCACCCCGTCGGACCTCCTGGCGCCGTTCCTCGCTGGGAATCCATTGCTGGAGCAGCGTGTTCATCGCGACGGCATGCCCTCCCCCATGGAGGTTGGAGGTTACGCTACGCGGGGGACCCACCCGGCCTGCGCAGCCCGTGACCTCCCACTTGCCCTGACCATTCTTCTGGACCAACATGCGGTAGTCGTGTACTCTGCCGCTGGGAAGCATGATCTGAATCCCTTGCTGGGCAAGGAAGCGTCCTTGGCCTCCCTTCCATCCAAGCAGAAAGGCACCAAGCTGTGATTTATGGATTTTACGGGGAGAGACGATGCGGCGATTCTGCCGCCGTCCCTGAATCAGAAAGCGTTCCCGGTCCAGTTGCTCTACTCGCACAATACCGCGTCCCCCCGTGCCGTTAATGGGCTTGACGTACACGGTGGGGTGTTTCTTCAAGAGTCCAAATACATCGCTGCTGCTCTCAAATAGGACGGTATCGGGCAGATGTGGCCGGAAGCGGGCTCTACGGGCCAAGGTTTGATATATCGTCCACTTGTTGCGAAGCGGGCGATTAAGGAACGTGAGATGTCCGTATTTGGCGCGAAATCTCAGTAATTGATCAAATCGCTTGCTGCGTTGAATCCGGCAACGGTCAAAGATCATCTGTGGAAAGCTTCGCCAGCGCCGGTACCATTTTTTTTGCTTGGGGTCATACATGAGGGCGAATATCATTTTCTTCTGGTCGGATACATCCATGGGCGTAAAGACGAAAATATCCAGACCCAGCTTCTGCCCCTCCGTAATCATCTTCTGATAGATATGCCGTTCCTCAAGCTGTTTCTTGTCGTTGAGATACAAGGTCAAGATGCCTAGAACGGGTTGTGACAACAAGATCACCTTCTTTGCTGGGATGGCCGCTACTTTCATTCCAGATCACAGGCTCACGTTCTAACTTTAGGTTGACGGGACAAGAACTGGCTGTATTGAACGATGCGCTCCAATGATTTTTTACGGATATGCGGCTCATCGAATTTCATCGGCTTGGCATTGGCTTCAAAGAACCACAACCGTCCGTCCGTATCGACGCCAAGGTCCATCGACATTTCCCCCAACAAAAATCCGGATTCCTTTTCAATTTGCTTGGCGATGAGGACGGCATTCGATTTGACACGACCCAGCAGGAATTGAGTCATGTCAGAGCCGAAGGCCGGAATCAGCATCTTCTCCGGATCTTCAATACTGCCTCCTTGTGGCACATGGGTGGTAATCCGTTTGGGGCCAGCAAGCCGGGCTCCTGTTCCGGTAACCATCCAGACGCCCTTGCCTGTCTTCTGGACGAGCACGCGAAGGTCGAAATGGCGTCCTTGGAAGGAGGACAATTCAATACCCTCTTGCATGATATACGGCGTACTGCCGGTTTCTGCCTTGATCCGCTTCCAGAGCAACCGGAGCTTGGCGGTTTTGTATACGATATTTTTCCGTTTATCTCCCTGGATGGTCAGACGGTAAGGTTTGGCTTCGCCTTCGTCCAGTCGGACGAGCATAATTCCTTTGCCTGCCTTGCCGCTCTCCGGCTTCAGGTACAGACTGCTATACTGCTGAAGCATGGCTGACAGCGTTTTGGGGCCCAGCATTTTCCTTGTTCCAGGAACAAGCGTTTTGGTTGTTTTGTTCTTCTTCAGCCATTCAAACAAGCGGCGTTTATTGAAGAAGCACGGGTTGAACAGATGGATGGAATCGTGCCGGATGACCTCGTCGATTTTCCGCCTTACCTCGGGTCTTCTCTCATCCTCCCGCAGAGGAATCCGGTTATAAACAACATCAGGTAAGGGGAGCCAATGCTTCCGCCACGACTTATCTTCGGGGTGGAATAGATAGCCTTGCACCCGCTTGGCGCTGAGCTTTAAATCTCTGGCGGTCACGACATAAACGGGGCAATCAAGCTCCTGGCCAGTTTTGACGAGATCTCTAAAGTTGGCACGATTGCCGCGAAATTGTCTGGCCTCGTCATCCACCGTCAATACGGCGACGATAGGCTTCTTCTCGCTCAGGAGCAGAGTGCTCATGAGCCATCCCTCCTCCGAAATTTGCTCAAATAGAGGCAATGTTCAAGTATATGTTCCACGGAGGCCTTGCCCTCCGCCCGTAAGGACGGATGCTTGAAGATGGAGCGGCCTGGCTTGGCATTGGCTTCGAACATCCAGATGCGCTCTTCCCGATCGATCCCGATATCGAAGCCAATCTCCCCGATTAAATGCTGCTGATGGGACTCAATTGCCTCGGCTAGTGTAATGGCGATGGCTTTAGCATTACGAAGGACCTCGTCAGCCCGACTGCCGAAGGTACGGCTTAATGCCTGCTCCGGCGTCAGCAAGGAGCCACCGTTCTTAAGATGCGTGGTTACGCTGCCCTTGCCTGCTTTCTTCGCACCGATGCCAACGACGGCCCACTGATTTCTACCGTTCTTATGCATATGGAAGCGGAAGTCGATGGGGCAGCCGTCAATTTCAATGAGCCGTATGCCTTGCTGAGCGACATATCCGCGTAGCGAGCGGCCGTGGCGGGCCTGTAGTGTTCTCATCAGACTGGCGAAGGAAGAGAAGCGGATTAAGGCATTACGCCCGTTTTTCCGGTATCTGGCATAATATCCGCTCTTGGGGATGTAGGAAAGGCGGTAAATTCCGTTACCCAGACTTCCGCTATTCGGCTTGTAATAAATCAAAGAATGCTGTTCCAGCATCTCCTTGATCTGTTCAGAGGAAGGGCTCATGATGGACTCAGGTACGTAGCGGCCCACAGTGGCATCCTTCTCCAGCAGGCGATATATATCGGATTTATTGAAGAAACTCCAATTGAAGAAAGGAATTCTGCGCCTTACGAACCGTTCTCGCAATTGGTTGATCGGATTGGTCGTCTCGGCCCGGCGGCTGGGCAAACGGTTATACACCACATCAGGCAGCGGCACGCGCTTGCGGATGAATCTCCCCGCTTCGTTCAGGAAGTAGCCGTTAACGGTTTCGTCCTCCCAGTCAATATCCCTTGGAGTGAAAGCGAAAATGTAAGAGGTGCGGCTACCTTGCCGCAGAAGCTGCTTAATGAAGCCGGTGCGTGATCCGAACGGATTCGTTTGCGACGAGGTAGGTCCGTCGGATAGGACACCGATCAGTGGGCCAATTTGTACTTCTCCCTCTTGAAGGCTGCGAAGGTATACGCCACCTGGCTTGGGAATTTTGATGCCCTTGCGAACACCGCCTGCGAGATATAGGTGTTTTCCAGCTTTGTTAATGCGTTTAACCGTGGCGGGAACCCGTTCTCCGCCCAATCTGAGATGAACCGACTTCTTCCCCGACAGCTTGAGGTTTTTCATTAGAGCCCCTGACACGTAGACGACCCGTTCGGGAGCCTGCGTGAAATGGACGTTGCAAAAAGTCAAACTCATGGATTTTATCCTCCTAAACGTTTTCAGGGTTTGCTCTGCAGCAGGTAGCGGGCATAGAAAATGGGGTTTTCCAGCGACTTTCTGGCGCTTTCCGGGTCACCGATACGGAAGAACGAGGACCGCCCGGGCTTGGAGTTGACCTCCAGCACCCACACGCGACCCTGGCGGTCAACGCCAAAATCAAGGCCAAGTTCTGCCAGCCGACCGAAGCGGGTCTCTAGATACTCCGGGATCAAGAGAGACAACTTGCGGATGGCGGCGACGGCGGCTTTTCCTTCTGTCTCGCCGATCTCTCGAATCAGAAACGGCAAGGCTTGATGAGCGGTGCCTCCACCGTGCAGATTCGAGGTGAGGGAGTGTTTTTGGCCCGCGCGTACCGCCATTCCTGTAAGGCTCCAGGTCCCTGTGGCATTTTTCTGCATCAGCACCCTGACGTCAAACGGTTCGCCTCCGGTACTGTTGAGTTGCAGGTAGGGCTGAATTAAGAAAGGGCGTTTGCCGGTAAATCGGTCTACCCATTTCAAGCCTTCCTGCTGCGAAGAGAACCGTCGGCGGAATATCGAATTTCTCCCGCTGCGCCCAATGACCCTAAGTTCCCCGTTCGGATGCTGGAGCTTGGCGTACAAGGTTCGCTTTCCGTGAGTACCATTGCGGGGCTTCAGGAAGACCTCGCCATTATGGGCTTGAAGCCATTCGCTTAATTGAGCAGGGCCTTTGTAAATCTCGGTCTCCGGGAGATAAGGGGCTGCTTCCGGGCATTGGCGCAGGGCTTGGTGAACGGCCCATTTACCTGCGAGTCCCCGGGTCAGACAAATGAACGGATGCTCGTCGGCGAGCCGGGAGAGCAGCCGGTGCTTGCGTAATTGCTGCTTGCGGTCATGGATCAGGCAGCGGTCGTAGATGATATCGGGTCGTGGGAACCGCTTGCGGACCCAGGTTCCGCGCTGGGTGGTATAGCCTTGAATACCTCCCGCATTGCCATCTGTTATCCAGGCCGGACAGAAGACGTATACACATAGCCCCTGTCTTTCGCCGATGGTACATAACTTTCGGCAGAAGGCGGGCTCTGCGAACGGGAACGGGCCTTCGCTTTCGGCTACAAGTATTCCAACGGCACCTTGCGGATGCTTGATCATGAAGGTTCCCTCCTTAGAAGCCTGAGAGGTAGCGGGTATATTCGATCACTTGCTTGACCGAAGGACGAATTTTCCCTTCGCCCATCGGAGTGTTGTCGTTCTTGGACGGCTTGGAATTGACCTCAAGTAGCCATACCCGTCCACTGGTATCCACGGCTAAATCGATGCCGAACTCTCCGAAGTGAGCCGGGATGTGAGTGTCCACGCTTTGTGCAATATCGAGGGCTGCATTTTTTAGCTTCGTTCCGACTTTGCTCTTGACTCCAGCGGGTAGCATGCTGCGTGCAATGGCCTCCTTGACGGTGCTCAGGCTACCCCCGCGGGCCAGGTTAGATACAAAATGCTGACTTCCGGCGATTCGTGCCACGATGGAGGTCGTGTTCCACTTTCCAGACAGATTCTTCTGCACAAGCGCGCGAAAATCCACCGGCCGGTGATCCACTTCGATAAGGTGAAGCCCCTGCTGGATTTGGTAACGGGTAGTTTTCATTTTGCCAGACAACGATTGGAACAGCTTTGTGAGGTTGGGATATGTCTGTCGACGCGTGCCTCCAACTTGAGCGGTCAGGGTTTGGTAGGTGCCTCCCTCAAGCCGGGAGATGCGGATGATGCCTTTGCCCAGACTGCCTCTGATCGGTTTAAGAAAAATTATTGGATACTTGCTGCACATCATTTTCAACATGGCGTAGTTTCGAAACAGGTGAGATTCGGGCAGGTAGCGCTGAATGGAACCGTCCCGCTCGATGGCATCGAATACTTCGGTCTTGTCGAGATACTTCTCATTGAAGAAATGGCTGCCGTAGCGAGATTTTACTTCTTTCATAAAATGCTGTACGCTAGGTTTATTCTCCAGTTTCCGTGAATTCAGCCGGTTGTAGAATACATCTGCCGCCGGCAGTTGAGTCTGCTTCCATCCGTTGCCGTAGACCCAACCTGTCACTTGGCCCGAGCTTGTGCCGATATGCTTGGGGGTGAAGAAATATACGTACACCCCTTGGCGTGAGCAGGCATTGACAAGTTCCCGGCAAAACAGGGTCATCTGCCCGAAAGGTCGTTCCGGGTTGCCCGCAAAGTCCTGGCTGAGCAGGATGCCCAGCAGCGGCCCAAACTGAAGGGTCGAGGAATGGGGACGGTAGATCAGCCGCAGAGTGGCTTTCGGCTGAATGCCCATTTTCTTCGCGAGACCGGAGCTAAGCCGGATTCCATCGGAACGTGATAATGGAACAACCTTGACGCGTTGTCGGAATGATCCGAAGGTAAGCAGGAGCGGAAGATGAGTAGGTATTCTCCATTGCTTGATCAGAATGTCTCCGAGCACAAGAATGTCATCTTCTAGCAGGCCCGAACTCATGATCTGTATCGTTATTTTTCTGGAGGGCATGTAGCGGATCTCCTTCCAAGCTAAGCTGGGGTCCTGGATGCAAGTAAAGATCATCTGCGTAAAATGCATGTAATGTATCATATGAGGACATAGAATCCTTGGTGATTAACCTATGCCCGTTTTTCCCTTAGTCTGGGCGGGGGACGTCACTATTCTTCAGTGTACGAGACAGAAGGAGGAGGAAAGGTGCAGGACTGGCTATACATATTGGTGAGCATCCTGGTAGCGGCATTCGTTGGCGGAGTCACCAATCACTTTGCGATCAAGATGTTGTTCCACCCAAGGAATGCTGTACATATTGGTAAGGTTCATGTTCCGTTTACACCGGGGCTTATTCCCAAGCGGCGCGATGATATCGCTCTGTCGCTGGGGAGGGTGGTGTCTGAATATCTGGTTACGGTAGAAGGCTTGCAGGAGACCGTGCTGCGACCAGCGTTCCGCCAGCGGCTGGAGGACAGAGCGCAGGGGTGGTTCCTGGAGCTAAGCCGTGGTGACTTAACCGTAAAACAAGCGGCTTTGCGAATATGGAGTGAGGCGGAACTGGAAGCGCTGAAGGTCAAGCTGGCAGATGGTGCCCGGCAAGCCGCTTTGCGGGGCTTCCAGTCCTGGTGGGAGCAGTCGGATGCGAAGAGCGTTCCCCTCAAACAATTGGTCCCCGGCTGGTCCGAGGAGAACCGCAAGGTATGGAGTACGGTCTTAGCGGGGGAATTGCTGCGAGTTGCCGAGGAGGAACTTCTATCAGCCAGCGGACAGCGGATGCTCTCCAAGCTGGCAACCGGTATGATGGACAAGACCGGTGGTTTCCTTGGAACGATGGCTGCGATTTTTATGGATGAAGATAAGCTGGTACAGAAAATTACGCCTGGGGCTGTGCAAGCGCTACGGAGCAAGGCAACCTTGGACAAAACGGCACAGGCGATAGAAGCCAGAATGGAGCAGTACGGAGAATTGCCGGCGGCAGAATTGCTGTCCATCATAACGGGCCAGGAGGCCGGGGTATGGCTGGGTGAGCATATTGAGCAGTGGCCGATCTATGATTGGATCACGCGGGTAGAGCAGCTCCGGGTTGGGGCATTTGTTGAACCTTGGCGGGAGCAAGTGGTGGCCGGGATTCCAAGGCTGACCGAACGGGCGTTAACCGTTGCCGCTGGCGTTATTCCGGCGGTGATCCAAGCGGTGGAATTGCCTGTACTTGTTGAGGAACAGGTGAGGAGATTCCCGGTAGAGCGTCTGGAAGAGATTATTCTGGGGGTATCAGGCAGGGAGTTTCGCATGATTACGTGGTTTGGAGCCGTGATCGGCGGCATTATTGGACTGTTCCAGGCCATCTTTATGCTCTGGACCGGGTAGGATTTTTACAAAAAACTATTTATGATGGAGGAGATTACATGAACATTTACGACAAGGCACATGAATTGGCAGCAGCTCTGAAGGATAGCAAGGAGGTAACGGAGATTACGGCAGCCATGAAACTGGTGGATGCGGACCCTGAAAGCAAGCAAATGCTGGATAATTTCCGTACTCGTCAGGCGGAGGTACAGCAACGCATGATGTCCGGAGACATGCCTGCACAAGAGGAAATGGAGCAGATGGAGAAGCTGTTTGAAGTGCTTAGCCTCAATCTCAATATTCGTCGCTTGTTCGATGCTGAGCAGAAGCTTAGCGTCATTATTCAGGATGTTAACAAGATCATTACCGATAGCTTGCAGCATCTGTATGGAGGAGAAGCTTAAGCTGCCGAACCGAAATTCTGGAATAAGATCACAGCTTTCTCTCATATTCTTGCAGATTGGTTCATAGAGATAGAAGAGACAAGGTAACATGGAATCTTCTATTCTATGAAATGAGGGAGCTGTGAAAGATGAAGACCGTAAAGAGAGCAAGTAAATGGAAGAACGTCATTTATTTAATTCTGGCTTTGGCCATGCTGGTGTACGCGTTGCCGTTAATTTCCTTTGAGCCGGGGGCCGGGTTCGTATCCTGGTTTGGAGCCGTATGGGCGGGGTTTGCCTTTCTGGTGATCGGGGCACATCTATACTTCATTCTTGGCGTCAGCGAAGAGAAGCAGCGGGAATTGGATAAAATTCGGCGCGCCAAATACCGGGAATGGCAGCTTCAATGGCAGGAGCGCGGTGAGCAGCGTGAGAATGTGTGAG
The DNA here is from genome assembly GCF_001486585.1 of Paenibacillus senegalimassiliensis. Classification (GTDB taxonomy): domain Bacteria; phylum Bacillota; class Bacilli; order Paenibacillales; family Paenibacillaceae; genus Fontibacillus; species Fontibacillus senegalimassiliensis. Next base: position 1,951,948 of record NZ_LN909046.1, on the reverse strand, counting down.
TCAGCGAGGCCAAAATAGCTGGACATAGCAAAAGCAGCAAGCAAGAGGACGTACCTCTCGCTTGCTGCTTTTTTTGCCACTTCGTCTACTCTGGGGTGAGTGCGCGGCATAGTCTGGCTGCACCGCTAAGCCCCTTCATGCCCCCATACAGCGTGTAGAAGAAGGAGTCGGGCGCATCTAGAGAGAAGGATAAATATTGCTTAGGGTCCATCTCAAGCATCTTCTCGAATAAGGTAGCAGTATCGTAGGCATAGAAGCAGAAGTACGTATACTGAAATTCGGGCATCTTTTTGGCAATCATCAAAATTTCATCGGCATACAGCTCCAAGTGATTTTCCGCTTCTTCCAGCATGGTCAGCGCATCTTCAAGCTGTACGGCAATCTTGATCGTTTTCTCGTCAATCACAGTAATTGTAGCCATAGCGTCGCAACTCCCCGCTTAGTTTTTGCCGATTTTTACTTGGAACATATCTGGTCCCTGCTCGATATATTCCCAAGTGAATGCGCCTGGATGCATGGCATCGAATTGAAAGCGCAGTGGCACCGGATCATGATCATTAACGAGCAGCATAGCCTCACCCGACTGCAACGAATTATAGGCGGCAAAAATCGTTTTATGTTTTAATTGCGGCGGATATTCCGTAGCATTGACAGTTACTTTGTATTGGCTCATATGAGTCCCTCCTGAATGGTTGTATTGGATGATTCGCACTCATTATATCAAGGGGATTAGGTACGAATGTGATACAAATCACAAGAAGGACTATGGCAATATATTTCTCTGCTATGTTTACTTAAGCCGTCAATAATCTAGTGACAGAAGTCACTGGACCGGGGAGGAAAGGCGATTATAATGTCGGTAATTTGTGCTTGCTAACATCTGGAAGGAGCGATCAACCGCTTTGAGAATGAAAGACTATATTCCCAATCAACACGGGGCTTGGGCGATGCTCGTTATTCCATTTCTATTCGGTATGCTGGCCTCGACTCCAGGAGTCGTTCATGTCTGGTTATTTACTTGCTGGCTACTCATTTACTTATTGATGTTTCCGCTTCTCCAATGGGTGCGTACAGGCAAATTTGGCCGCGTTAGGGGGCCTATAATCCTGTATAGCCTTCTGCTGGTTCCCGCAGCCGCAGGGCTGCTATGGATTCGTCCCGGTGTTATCTTAATGGCTCTCCTATTCCTGCCCTTATTTGCTGTTAACGTCTATTACGCCAAGCGAAAGCGGGAGCGTGCCTTGCTTAACGATATGGTAGCTATCGTGCAGTTTAGCTTGATGGTGTTCGTGTCGTATCGGCTAGGAGGTGGTAACGACTACTATCTGGCCTTCGAGCTGTTCCTGATTAGTACGATGTACTTCATCGGTACGGCTTTTTATGTAAAAACAATCATTCGCGAGCGCCATAACAGGCGTTTTTATGGATATTCGGTTAGTTATCATCTCTGTCTAGCATTATCGGCTCTCTGGCTCCCTTCGGCTTTGCTGTCGGTTGTAGCCGTTATTTTGCTGGGCCGTGCCATCGCTCTTCCCCGGACTGGAATCACCGCGAAACAGTCCGGGATGCTTGAAATCTTGTTCTCTCTACTAGTTCTGTCTACGGTCTGGCTGACTTACGCCTGAATGTGTATAATAGAAACAGAGTAGTACAGATTCGGGTAAGGGGGTATAACAGTTGGAGGGGCCGGAAGAGAGCGTAACTAAACACGAGCAGTTGCTACAGCATATCGAAGGATTGAAGATCGGAACGAAGATATCCGTACGTAAGCTGGCCAAGGCGCTGAGCGTCAGTGAAGGGACGGCCTACCGCGCGGTCAAGGAGGCGGAGAATCTCGGTATTGTTATCACGAAGGAACGGATTGGCACAGTTCGTGTAGAGAAGAAACCGAGAAATATTTCTGACCAATTGAGCTTCGGCGATGTCGTAGATATCGTAGAAGGACATGTGCTGGGCGGTGGGGAAGGCCTGGACAAGACCCTGCACAAATATGTTATCGGTGCGATGAAGATCGATGCAATGGCCAGGTACATCGATGCAGGCAGCCTGTTGATCGTCGGGAACCGCGACAATGCGCATTCCCTGGCCTTGGAGCAAGGCGCTGGGGTACTGATTACCGGCGGATTTGGGACAAGCCGTGAAGTCAAGGCGTTGGCCGATAAGCTGGCATTGCCCATTATCTCTTCAAGACACGATACATTTACCGTGGCCTCCATGATTAACCGGGCGTTATTTGACCGTCTGATCAAAAAGAAAATTATGCTTGTCGAGGATATTGTAGCCCGCAAGCCACGCGTCAATATGCTTAAGGCGACGAGCAATATTTCTGATTTTGACCAGCTCTCGCTGGAGACAGGTAGCCTGCATTTTCCGGTGGTGGACGAATGGAATCGGGTCATAGGTATCGTCAGCCGCAAAAATGTTGAAGAGCTGAACGGGGATCAGACTATTGAGAAGTGCATAACCCGTCATCCGATTACTGTCGGCTTGCAGACCTCGCTGGCGTCGGCAGCGCAAATTATGGTCTGGGAGGGGATTGATTTCCTGCCAGTGGTTGACCGTAATCGTAAGCTTGTCTCCTCCGTTACGCGCCGGGAGGTGCTGCATGCGATGCGGGATGTTCGCAACCAGCCGCAGCTTGGCGAGACGTTCGAGCATCTGATGTGGAACGGGTTTGCCGAAGAGCGGGATGCAGAAGGCAAGCTGTTCTTTCGTGGGATGATCACGCCGCAGATGTCCACGGATCTCGGGACCATTTCACACGGCGTTTTGACCTCATTGATGACCCAAGCGGGCTTAAGAGTGGCAAAGGATGCCAGCAGTGGCGATTTCGTAGTGGACAACATAACGACGTATTTCATTCGCCCGGTACAGATCGAGAACCCGGTAATTATCAGTGCGTTGGTGCTGGAAATGAGCCGCCGGGCCTGTAAGCTGGAGATCATGCTGACCTACCAGGAGATGTTAATCTCCAAGGCGGTTATGACCTTGCAATCCATTGACCATGCTTGATCCATAAAATAAGCCTAATTTACAATTAGCGCCCTGTCATTGGTCCCGGAAGGACCTGCTGGCAGGGCGCTTTAAAGTATGATAGCAGAGAGGATAAGCAGGCTTATCCCTGCTTCTGACGAGAATATACGCCATGATTGCGAATGCCGGCAAAGATATTAAACGCTCCGAGTACCATAAATAGCGCGCCGATGACCACGCGAAGGGATGAGCCGCTGAACAGAAACATTTGAATCAATGCCAGAATAATGAGCATAAGACCCATGCTGATGTTCATTTTCGCTCCGGCCAGGGCCCTGGTTACGGGTTCCAGAGATCGACGAGATTTGAAGCTGAAGAATAGAGAACTTAAGCAGGCGACAATTAAGAGACTGTACAATATGTATTGAATTGTATCTATCATTCTGACGACCTCCTTGCAGACTATCCATATTTGCCCTTATTCTAGCATGAAATGCCACGAAGGGACATCCATCAGATAGAACTGCGGGCGGTTAGGGTCGAATGTATGGCCTCATATCCACCCAAACTTGCAATACCCCCTCGCTAACGAGCATTGTTTTAATCTGGATGCTATATTCTTTTTCCCGTACGGTATAGATTTTACGATTAAGCAAGGTTCTCGCCATCTTGGCATCGGAGTCGATATCGAACATATTGCGCCCGCGAAGGACCTCAAGCTCCTCGTGAAGTTGCTTGGCAACCTCCTTGACCGCGAGGGAATCGAGCGGCGGATCACGTTCTTCCACCCGTACCTTAATTTCTTTGATAACGGTGGATTGATTGTTGTATTTCTTCAAGGTACGATTGTCTTCCTCCGCCTGGTGCAACTGGATCGTCAGATCTTTATTTTGAATCCATAGTAAATTGTAGCTGGTTTGGTAGATGACATTGTACGCAACGCTGCCCGCCACCATACCCAGAATAAACACAGAGGCTAATTGCATGAACCGGCGAAATCCGTTAGCCCCCGGCTGTTTGGGCGGCTTCATCCTTTGCCCCCTCCACACATCCAGCGGACCAATTCTGATCCGGAATGAGCGCCCAGAAAGGCGAAGAGCAGATACAATATTTGCTTGATAGCCGGAGATAAATTACCGTCGAAGAAGTTGCTCTCAATGACTCGCATCGGGTCGATGGTTCCGCCTACGGCTGCGGCCAGTGCCCATATTTTGATCCGGTCAGCGATATCGAGCATGGTATGCGTCGGCGGTTGCAGTGAAACGACGGCCCCGATGCCGCCAACCATAGCTCCTCCCACGACAATGCCGAAGGCGATGAAGAAATCCATCACGGATTTGGTCAAAAAGGTGCTCATGTGTCAGTTCCCCTTTCCAGCGGTTTGTCCGATTCCTTGAAGGTCGCATTTATAGAGATCGCACTTATACCATTGTATGGGCGCGTAGTGGACATGTATGATAAAATATTTAGATAGAAGTGCACCAGAAAACGAATTGATTAAAGAGAGGAGGGATCGTCCGTATGAACGGCTTTGTTCATCTGCATGTACACAGCGAATATAGCTTGCTGGATGGTGCGGCACGGCTTGAAGAGCTTGTAGCCAAAGCGGCTGCGTCCGGGATGAAGGCACTGGCGCTCACGGATCACGGGGTAATGTACGGCGCGGTTCCTTTTTATAAATTGTGCAAGAAGTACGGCATCAAGCCCATTATTGGCTGTGAGGCTTACTTTACCTCGGGTTCGCGCAAGGAGCGGGGCAGCCGTCAGGACCAGCCGATTCATCACTTGATTCTGCTCGCCAAGAACGAAGTGGGTTATCGTAATCTGATGAAGCTGTGTTCCATCGGTCATCTGGAAGGATTTCACTACAAGCCACGCATTGACTGGGAGGTGCTGAGCCAGCATAGCGAGGGTTTGATCTGTTTGAGTGCCTGTCTCGGCGGCGAGGTGCCATACCATCTGCTGCGTGGTCACAAAGAGGAAGCAAAGCGTGCGGCTTTGCGTTACCGTGAGGCCTTCGGGGATGATTTCTACCTTGAATTGCAGGACCACGGTCTGCCGGAGCAGAAGAAGGTTAATCCCATGCTTGCCCGGCTGGCCGAGGAGACAGGAATTCCGCTGGTCGTGACAAATGACGTGCATTATCTGGGCGCTGCCGATGCCGAGGTTCAAGACGTACTCATCTGTATCGGGACGGGCAAGACCGTGGATGATGAGCAGCGGCTCAAGATGAACACCAACCAGCTTTATCTCAAGAGCGCTGAGGAAATGGCGGCGTTATTTCCCCATTGGCCGAGTGCCTATGCCAATACGGAAGCTATTGCGGAAGATTGCAATCTGGAGCTTGCGTTTGACCACCATATCTTGCCGGCGTACCGTCCAATTCCCGAAGGCCTGAATGCCGAGAGCTATTTGCTGGAGCTGTGCCGGAAGGGATTGGCTGACCGTTACAGCCATCTGAGCACCTGGCAGGACCCGTCCGAGCGGGAACGTCTGGAGCAGCGGCTAAATTATGAGCTTGGCGTCATTGCGGGGATGGGCTTTTCCGATTATTTCCTGATCGTTTGGGATTTCATTGCCTTTGCCCACCGCAGCGGTATTGTCACCGGGCCGGGCCGGGGTTCGTCCGCAGGCAGCTTGGTGGCTTACGTGCTGCGAATTACCGATGTTGATCCAATGAAGTATAATCTCTTGTTCGAACGCTTCCTGAATCCCGAGCGGATTACGATGCCGGATATCGATATCGACTTCAGTGATGAACGGCGCGACGAGGTTATTGCTTATGTGGTTCAGAAATACGGGACTGAGCATGTGGCGCAGATCATTACCTTCGGGACGATGGCGGCGCGCGCGGCGGTTCGCGATGTAGGCCGTGCGCTAAATGTACCGTTTGGTGAAGTGGACAAGACCGCGAAGCTGATACCGGGAAATCTGGGGATGACCATCGAGCGTGCCTTGAAAGAAAGCCCTGACCTGAAAGCAATGTATGAGTCTTCTGAACGGGTAAAGGGACTGCTGGACATGGCGAAGAAGGTGGAGGGCATGCCGCGTCACGCCTCGACCCATGCCGCCGGCGTTGTAATCTCGCGTGACCCGCTCACGGATGCCGTTCCGCTTCAGGCCGGTGGTGAGCAGATCGCACTGACGCAATATTCAATGGAGCATCTGGAAGCGATCGGCTTGCTCAAAATGGATTTTCTCGGTTTGCGCACCTTGTCGATTATCGAGCGGTCCATGCACTGGATTCAGGAGCAGACGGGGGGAAAGCTGGACTTTCGGGATATTCCCGACAATGATCCGCTGACCTATGACATGCTGGGGCGCGGGGAGACGACAGGAGTATTCCAACTTGAGTCCGCAGGAATGCGCCGGGTATTGAAGGAAATGAAAATGTCGGTGTTTGAGGATCTGATCTCTCTGCTGGCCTTGTATCGTCCGGGGCCAATGGAGTTCATACCTAAATATATCGCAGGTAAGCATGGGCAGATCAGCGTGGAGTATCCACATCCCGATCTGGAACCAATTCTTAAGGATACCTACGGCATCATCGTCTATCAGGAGCAAATTATGCAGATTGCCTCCGGGATGGCGGGCTTCTCGCTGGGGGAAGCGGATCTGCTTCGGCGAGCCGTTTCCAAGAAGAAACGGGAAGTGCTTGATGAACAGCGCGGACACTTCGTTAGCGGCAGCAAGCAACAAGGATATACAGAGGCGGAGGCCGATGTAGTATACGATATGATTGTACGCTTTGCCGATTATGGCTTCCCACGGGCCCATGCTGCCGCTTATGGCGTGCTGGCGTTCCAGACCGCCTATCTCAAGGCACATTATCCCGTGCACTTCATGGCCTCCATGCTGACAGCCGTAATGGGCAGCCACCGGAAGGTGGCGGAATATATTGTAGAGTGCCGAAGAATGGGCATTGTCGTGCTACCGCCGGACGTTAATGAAAGCAAGGTGTTGTTCACGCCGCAAATGCAGGCGGGAGAAGGCTCTATGCCAGAGGGGGAAGCAGATGGCGTGAGCCGTCTAGGGGTCATTCGCTTTGGGCTGGCAGCGATCAAGAACGTGGGTACTCAAGCCATTGAGAGTATCCTCCGTGAACAGCAGGAGCGTCCGTTTGACAGCCTGCTCGACTTCTGCCGGCGGGTTGACTTAAGAACCTGCAACAAGCGGGTCATTGAATCGCTGATTCAGGGCGGGGCCTTCGACTCGCTTCCTGGGCACCGGGCCCAATTGCTGGCGATGCTGGATGAAACGGTGGATGCGGCTCTGAAATGGCGCAAGGAGCGGGATGATTTGCAAATTCATCTCTTTGATATTGTGGAGTCCCCCAATTGGGAGATCGAATATCCTGATATCCCGAAGTTTACCGCCGGAGAGCAGCTTGATTTGGAGCGGGAGCTACTTGGTCTGTATTTGTCCGGGCACCCATTGGACGATTTCAGCGAACTCCTGGAGGGAGAAGGCGTAGAACGGCTGATGGATCTGGCCGAGGCGGCAGACGAGAGCCGCACGGTGGTAGCGGGGATGGTCGTCTCCGTCAAGGCAATTACGACCAAGCAGGGCAAGGCGATGGCCTTCGTGGAACTGGAGGACCAGATCGAGCGCTGCGAGGTGGTGTTGTTCCCTGAGGTGTGGCGGCGCTCAGCCGCTCAGGTCCGCAAGGGGGCTTTGCTCGCGCTGCGCGCCACCGTCCAGTTGCAGGACGAGGGCTTCAAGCTGCTGGCCGACGAAGTGGCCCCGCTTAGCGAGCAAAGCCTGGCGCGGGCTGTACGCGCCGCAGCGACAGCATCCGGCGCGGGCAGTGCGCAGAAGACGCAGCAGCGCGTCTTCATCAAAATCACGGCCGCGGCGGAGAATGCGGGCCTGCTCGACCGGCTCAAGACGCTGCTGGAGCAGCATCACGGGCCGGTCGGGACGGTGCTCTTCTACGAGAGCACCGGCAAGCTGCTAGCCTTAACCGAGCGCTACAGCATCAAGCCTTCACCGGCGTTGTTCCGCGAGATGGAGCAGATGCTTGGCCCGGAAACGGTCAAGCTCAAATAAAGAGCATTCGCCTGTCCTTCCTTCTTCATCGGCAAGGACGGGCTTTTTCACGAACATTTTACCAGACATGCGCATACACTTAGGAACACGATAGAACAGAAGCTGATTATCGTGGGAAAATGTGGCTCCGCCAAGGGAGGAAGATGCGTATGTCATATCAATTAGCCGAAAGCTGGTTGCTTCGTCGGGGCGTAGAACTGGAGGAAATTGCCCGGATTGTGTATTCGCTGCAAATCCCGTATCATCAAGGTCTAACCATCGAGCAATGCCGGGAAAGCGTAAAGGCCATATTGCAAAAAAGAGAAGTTCAATATACATTGTTTACGGGTATCGCTCTGGATGAACTGGCGGAGCAGAGGTTGCTTCCTGAGCCGCTTCAGGCTATCATGGATGCCGATGAGCCGCTTTATGGCGTTGACGAGACGCTGGCTCTGGGTATTACGAATGTGTTTGGGATGATTGGACTGACGAGCTTTGGTTACTTGGACAAGGTCAAGCCGGGAATCATTGGCAGGCTAAATAATAAAGGGGAGCGGATTCACGTCTTCCTCGACGATCTGGTCGCAGGGCTTGCTGCGGCGGCTTCTGCCCGCATTGCCCATAAGAATGAGAATGCGACGGCTTACACTCCGGTTGATCCACCGAAGGCGGCGGATTAACCTGACGGGGCAATGATGTGCATTCTAAACCCATCAGGAAGAGGTTCCTTTGTTGCGGGAAATTTGAAAATTATGTTATCATTACTCTATTATACGGGCTCGAAGATGAGGTTAGGGGGCTTTGAAAAGGGCATGTGGACTGTCATATATATTGCGCCGACCGCTAAGGTTGCCGATATGATTAAAACGAAACTGACGGAAGAAGGATTTCTTGTCCAAACACGTCCTGTCAATTTATCCAAACAGCAGTTTGAGATTCTGGTTCCTTCCGGGGAACTGGAGGAAGTACAAGAAGTATTAAATTCGATATTACATCCTTAAAGAGGTTGTTCAAAAAGTCGTCTTCCCAGGACGGAGTTAATCAAGAAGTAGATTCGACATCGAATCTTGAATTCAGCCGGGCCTTCCGTTGCTCACGTAGATCTGTCTACGCTCCGCTACTCAGTCCCTGACTTCATCCAACCTTCTCGGTCCTGCTAACCCGACTTTTTGAACACGCACTTAAAGAGGCAGATGCATAAGCTTTGACGCTGAAAATCCGACTTTTTCAACAACTTTAAGGATGTAGTTAGGCAAGATACGTGAACGGCAGATTTCAGGAGGCCAAATGCATCCTGCTGCAACAGATGAGGCCTATAAATAAACGGCTGAAGAGGTGTAGTTGTGTTCAAAGATTTGTTCCAGAAAAAAAGAAAATACGCGACCATTCCTTCAGGGCGCACCGGCAGCGAAGACAATACGGCGCCTTCTGACCGTCCCAAACGCGAGGTTCCGGAAGGTCTGATGAATAAATGCAGCCATTGCGGCTCCATTCAATACAGCAAAGAGTTAGAGAAGAATTATAAGGTGTGCCCGGCTTGCGGACACCATATGCGCCTGAACGCACTGGAGCGGATACGATTTACGCTGGACGAGGGTAGCTTTCAGGAATATGATGCCGACCTGATCTCCATCGATCCCCTGGAATTCCCGGGCTATGCCAGTAAGCTGGAGCAGCAGACGCTGAAATCCGGCTTGCGGGAGGCTGTAGTGACCGGAGAGGGGACCATCGGAGGCTTCCCGGCCGTTGTGGCCGTCATGAGCTTCGACTTCTTCTCCGGCAGCATGGGCTCCGTGGTGGGAGAGAAGATTACCCGTGCGGTGGAAGCGGCTACGGAGAAGCGCCTGCCGATGATCATCTTCTCAACCTCAGGCGGAGCACGGATGCAGGAGAGCATTCTCAGCTTGATGCAGATGGCCAAGACAAGCGCTGCCTTGGCCCGTCTGAGTGAGCAGGGAGGGCTGTATATCTCGGTCATTACGGACCCTACCACGGGTGGCGTATCGGCCAGCTTTGCCATGCTTGGTGATATTATTGTGGCCGAGCCTGGGGCTGTCTTCGGGTTTGCCGGAAGAATCGTTATCGAGCAAACCATCCGTCAGAAGCTTCCGGACAATTTCCAGACGGCAGAATTTAATCTGGAGCATGGGCAGTTGGACCTTGTTGTTCATCGCAAGGAAATGAAAGCTACGCTGGCTAAATTACTAGATTTGCACGGCGTGAAGGGAGGGGAATAAATGGCGGGCGAATTGCCTTTTGAAACACCTCTTGTGAAACTGCGCGAGAAGATTCAGGAACTGGAGCAATTTGGCACTGAGAAGGGAATTGACTTCACGGATGAAATCGCGCGTTTGGAAGAGCGCTACCGGCAGTTGGAGGAAGAGATTTATAGCAATATAACGCCTTCCCAAAAGATGCATCTGGCCCGCGACCATCAACGCCCGACATCGCTGGATATGATTAGCCTGATCTTTGAAGGCTTCATTGAGCTTCATGGAGACCGGGTATTTGGCGATGATCTTGCTGTTGTTGGAGGATTGGCCAAGCTTGAGGGAATGCCAGTAACGGTGATTGGGCAACAGCGGGGGAAGGATACGAAGGAGAACATTGCCCGCTTCTTTGGAAGCGCCCATCCGGAGGGCTTCCGCAAGGCGCTGCGTCTGATGCAGCAGGCGGAGAAGTTCCGCCGTCCAATTATTACATTTATCGATACCAAGGGGGCATACCCGGGTATCACGGCCGAGGAGAGAGGGCAGTCGGAAGCGATCGCTCGCAATTTGCGAGATATGGCGATGCTTCGAGTGCCCGTCATTTGTGTTGTTCTTGGTGAAGGGGGCAGCGGTGGAGCGTTAGCTCTAGGCGTTGGCAACCGTGTCCTGATGATGGAGAATGCGATCTATTCCGTGATTTCGCCGAACGGAGCCGCTTCAATTTTGTGGAAGGATGCCTCCAAGGCTGATCAAGCTGCGGAAGCGATGAAGATTACGGCTCAGGACCTGCTCGAAATGGAAGTGATCGAGGAGATCGTTCCTGAACCTCGCGGTGGTGCAGGCCGGGATTACGAGGCTACGGCCGAGGCTATCAAGAGTGGACTGCTGCGGCATCTTGAGGAATTGTCTGTGATGAACCCGGACGAGCTGGTAGAGGACCGTTATCTTAAATTCCGCAAAATCGGTAAGTTTACGGTAGCCCCCAAAGCTGAACCCCCTGTTGCACGACAATCCGAGGAGATCGCTGAAGTGGCGGCCATGCCGGAGGAAGAAGCTGCGGGAGAATTGTCTGAAGCACCGGATGTGTCGAATGCTGCCGATCCTCGTTCGCAGGCTCCGGTTAGCACGGAGCATTGAGGGCTTCCCGGTTTATTTCTGCCCTTATTAGGATATAATGGAGTTCTGGGATAACCCTCGATAAGCAAAATCCACAGAATGTTCGTTAATTTATGATAAACTTCCTATACAAATCGACAAAACTATAGTAAATTTAGTTGTTGGAAAAGACTATACAGAGAGAACTATTTAAAACGGAGGAAACCCAAATGCGCAAAACAAAAATCGTATGTACTATCGGTCCTTCCAGTGAATCGTTAGAGAACATCAAGAAGCTGATTATGGCTGGAATGAACGTCGCTCGCCTGAACTTCTCCCATGGTGATTTTGAGGAGCATGGTAACCGGATCAAGACGATCCGCGAGGCGAGTGCAGAGCTGGGGAAATCAATCGCCATACTGTTGGACACGAAAGGTCCTGAAATCCGTACCGGCAAATTGAAGGAAGAAGCTATTGAGCTTGAGCAGGATGAATTCCTGACCTTGACCACTGAAGAAATTCTTGGCGACAAGGATCGCATTTCCATCACGTACAAGGAGCTTCCTAACGATGTGGAAGTGGGCTCGACCATTTTGATCGATGACGGATTGATTGGGCTGACGGTCGTTGATGTGCAAGGCACTGAAATTAAATGCCGCATTGTCAACGGCGGTACTGTCAAGAGCAAGAAAGGCGTTAACGTACCCGGCGTGAATATTTCCCTGCCAGGCATCACAGAGAAAGATGCTAACGATATTCAGTTTGGTATCGAGCAAGGCATCGATTTTATTGCGGCATCCTTCGTTCGTAAAGCGGCTGATGTGCTTGAAATTCGTCAATTGCTTGAGAAGCAAAACGCCACACAAATTCAAATTATCTCCAAGATCGAAAATCAACAAGGTGTTGATAACCTTGATGAAATCCTGGAAGTTTCCGACGGTTTGATGGTTGCCCGTGGTGACCTTGGCGTGGAAATTCCTGCTGAAGATGTACCTTTGGCTCAAAAACGCATGATCGAGAAATGTAATCGTGTGGGCAAACCGGTTATTACGGCCACACAAATGCTGGATTCCATGCAACGCAATCCTAGACCTACACGCGCTGAAGCCAGTGACGTAGCGAACGCAATCTTTGACGGTACAGACGCTATCATGTTGTCTGGTGAAACGGCTGCCGGGAAATATCCGGTAGAATCCGTATTGACGATGGCTCGCATCGCCGAAAAAGCGGAATCCGCACTGGAATATCGTGAAATCTTCATTAAGCAAAGTAATGCTCAACAAACGACGGTTACTGAAGCAATCAGCCAAGCTGTAGCTAACTCTGCACTGGAACTGAACGCCAAGGCAATCATTACTTCGACTGAAACCGGCTATACTGCTCGTATGGTATCCAAATACCGTCCGAAAGCGCCAATCATCGCGGTAACAACAGCAGATCAAACACTGCGTCGCTTGGCTCTGAACTGGGGAGTAACTCCAGTCAAGGGTGAAGTAGCTGCTACTACCGATGAAATGTTTGACAAGGCAATGAAGGGTGGCCTGGACTCCGGTCTGGTTAAGGAAGGCGACCTCGTTGTACTGTCCGCAGGTGTGCCGCTTGGAAGTTCCGGTTCGACGAACCTGATCAAAATCGGACAAATCCGCAAGTAGTCGATCATTAAGCATATATGACCATCGTCTATGACGATCATAAAAAGGCAATGGGATGCCCGGCGACGGGAACCATTGCTTTTTTTGCCTAAAGGCTGAATATGAGCAATGCGTATATTCCGGGAAGGGAGCGACATGAATGCAGGTCTGTGAAGTGGCCATTGAGCCGAGATATTTTGAATACGATATGATGGGAATCATTTATCACTCCCATTATCTGGAGTGGTTTGAGCTTGGCAGGCTATCGTTGATTCGCCAGCTAGGTTTTGACTATTTCGATATGGAGCAATCCGGTTACATCTCCCCTGTACACGAAATGAAGGTTGAATATAAGCGTGGTATAAGATACGGGGAGAGTGTCTTGCTCAAGACCCGAATCATAGACAACGGTGGAGTCAAGACGGTATACGGCTACGAGGTATACAATGGGGAAGGAACGTTATGTGTGGAGGGTTCTTCATCCCATTACGTAGTGCGGCGTGAAGACTTCAAGCCTGTTCAATTCAAGAAGGTCTTCCCGGAGTGGTATGCAGCATTTGCCGAGGCGGCTACACCATGAATTTTGATTATCCGGCGTTGAAGCGGTAAAATACAATTATCAGGAACAATCACATTCTATTGTTGCTTTCAAAAGGAGTCCTTATATGCGTAAATGGATAGCCGTTCTCATCGTCGTCATTCCAATTGTGGAATTTTGGGGATATACCTTCGTGGGTGAAATGCTGGGAGTTGGCAAAACAATTTTTCTGACGTTAGCGACCACCGTCATTGGCGGGTTAATGATGCAATTCGAAGGCCGTAAAGTGCTGGCAGATGCGAAAGCTCAGATGAGCAGTGGGCAAATTCCAGGACGTATGGTGCTGGATGGTCTTTGTGTATTTGCTGGTGGTCTGTTGCTGTTGATTCCCGGTTTTGTGACCGATATTATCGGTTTTACCATGGTGTTCCCGTTAACTCGCTTGCTATATCGTTTCCCACTCTTGAAGTGGGTGAACAAGAAAATGAAAGACGGAACCATCACTTATTTTCGCAGGTAAGTCTCTCTACTAGTGTGGAACATTCATCCTTGGGGTGCGATTAACTTAGCGGGGAAAAGTCCTGTTATTTATAGATAATCGTAGGATATCACAGATATAGCGGGAAATACTCCCTATAAAATGCTTGAAATCGGCAGTTATCCGTGAATTCAGTCAGATTAGCGGGAGGATTTCCAGCTAAGTGGTCAATTTGATGGGGAACAGCCCGAATATAGGGAGAATTTCCTGTTGATGTGAAAAGGGTGTATAGAGAGTGCTTTGCCCCACATGGGGTACGCGTCCATTCCGTATAAAAACAAGAAGAAGCAAGAGCAGAAAGGGTACGTTTATGCTCCTGCTTCTTTTTTATATAGAATTTGTTGAACTCATCGTAAGCGTCCATGAGTAATATAGTTCTTTAAATCTCTGACCACCCCGGCTCGCACGGCTGCACTCACCAGCACCAGTGTTACAGGGCCAACGATAAATCCAAGAACTCCAAGGAGCTTTAGACCAACGAACATGGCAATCAGGGTAGGGAGAGGCTCCAGGCCTACATTGCTGGCGAGTACCTTGGGTTCGATGATTTGCCGGGCAATTAGAACTACGCCGTACAAGATGGCAAGTCCGATGCCAAGCGTGATATCCCCCGATGCGAAGGCATAAATGAGCCAGGGAATCATGATGGTACCCAGTCCCAGGTAAGGTAGCAAATCGACCAGCCCGATGATTAGGGCATAGGTAAAGGCCGAGTCCACGCCCAGAATGATCAGTCCGATCAGCACGATAAAGGTCGTGATAGAGAGCATGATGAATTGAGCGTGCAAATAACCGGACAAAGCTCGCTGTAAATCTCGCCAGATTTCGCCTGCAGTTCTGCGAAAGGGGGCTGGAACAGCCCCGGCCAGTAAGCGCATATTCCGCTCCCAATGATTGCTGATGAAGAAGGTCGCGAGCAAGACGACCCCGACGATCATACCTAGATGGGGGAGGGAAGAGATCAAATTTACTACAAATTCAAGAATCTGATTCACCAGACGAGAGACGAAGACTCCTACTTTCTCGGCGGTATTATCAATATTTTTGTGAATGGTATTCTCATACCCCGGATTGTTCGCAATGAATCGGTTGATCTCGGCCATGATGGATTGAATGCTTTCGCTTTGGGTCCAGGAGATGAACAGGGCCCTCCATTCGGCAATTCGAAGGTCGAAGGATTCGGTGAGGTGGATAAGTTCCTTCACCAGACGGGTTAGGGCGGCGGAGAGCACGATGACGGCACTTCCAAAGCAGACGCACAGAGATACCGTCACAGCCAGCCATTTAGGCAATCTGGCGTGTTGCTGGAGCCAAAGAACAAAGGGGTTCATGGCGTAGGCTATAAGCCAGGCGATTAGAAAAGGATAAGTCAATGGGAGGAGCCAGTAGACGGCGGCGAAAGCTCCGGCTAGGACGACGCATATCCAACTGCTGCGCAGGACGCGCTTGACAATGACGTGATCCACAGAGCATTTCTCCTTTTTTTAGAGGTTGTTCAAAAAGCTTCGGTCCTATAAACCCGACTTTTTGAACTCGCACTTCTAGCGATACATGTCCTGTTTCTACGATATTACTTGTCCGCTGGGGGTATTCCATTCCTTACATTTTTTAAATAATGTGACATATTTCATTGCATATCCTATTTCTTTTAAAAAAATTCTTTATGATCGTGATAAAACATTTTGATGTAGCCGTCACCGCTCTAGCGGTTCCCATGCTTCTTCAAATCCAGTATGATGGGTAAGTAAGCAGTGATAGCCTTGCTTCCGTTTTCAGGAGCCTCGTGCAAGTGGGTTTTGAACCTTCTAATCCTTTAAATTGAAAATGTTTTCAAGGGTGTATTTGCTCACAAAATGTTAACAAAGGAGAGGTGTATCATGACAGCTACGAAAGGCCTGGAAGGCATTGTCGCGGCAAGCTCTTCGATCAGCTCCATTTATGATGGCGTACTCGCTTATCGTGGCATCAATATTGACGATTTGGCAGAACGTGCAAGCTTTGAAGAAACGGCCTATTTGCTGTGGTACGGTAAATTGCCCAATGTATCCGAGCTTGAGGAACTTCGTCAGCAACTGAGCGATTATGCTGCAGTTCCCGAGGCGGTACTTGAGCAAATGAAATTGTATCCGGCAGATGCTAACACCATGGCAGTGCTTCGTACGGCCGTATCTGCGCTTGCGTTGTACGATGAGAGCGCAAATGATAACTCCCCCGCAAGCAATCAACTGAAGGCCATTAAGCTTCAGACTCAAATCCCTACTCTGATTGCGGCGTTTGCCCGCATCCGTGAGGGGAAAGAACCTGTACACCCACTCTCTGGGGTGTCCCTTGCTCATAATTTCCTGTACATGTTAACCGGGGAGGAGCCCGACGAAATTGCTATCCGTGGTTTGGACCAAGCGCTTGTGCTTCATGCGGATCATGAGCTTAACGCTTCTACCTTCTCCGCCCGCGTAACGATTGCAACCTTATCAGATATATATTCGGGAATCACATCGGCGATTGGCACCTTGAAGGGGCCACTGCACGGAGGAGCGAACGAAGCGGTCATGAACATGCTCGCGGAAATTGGTACTCTGGAGCAAGCCGAGCCTTATATTAAGCAGAAGCTGGCTAACCGGGAGAAGATCATGGGCTTTGGTCACCGGGTTTATAAGCAGGGCGATCCAAGAGCGAAGCATTTGCAGAAGATGTCCCGCCAGTTGAGCTTGCTGAAGGGGGATACCACTCTTTATGATATTTCCGTTAAGGTGGAGCAACTTGTAACGAGCCAAAAGGGCCTCAAGCCTAATGTGGATTTCTATTCCGCATCAGTGTATACTTTGCTGGGTATTCCACGCGATCTGTTCACCCCTATCTTTGCCATCAGTCGCTTGTCGGGATGGACGGCACATATCCTGGAGCAATTGGAGGATAACCGTCTCATTCGTCCTCGTGCAGAGTACACCGGGGTTACCAATCAGCGATTTATTCCTATCGAACTTAGATAAGCAGCTATTTGCGGCATCTCCTAGGAACATTGTGTTAAAATGGAGACCGTGAGACGTAGTAAATTGTGTGAATGAGGAGGAAACCGCTAATATGTTGAAATTGGAAAAATTCTCCCTTCCTACGGAAGGCGAAAAGATTGAGATTCAGGACGGAAAATTGCAAGTGCCTAACCATCCGGTGATTCCTTTCATCGAGGGTGACGGTACCGGCCGTGATATTTGGAGAGCATCGAAGCGTGTATTGGACGCCGCCGTGGAGAAAGCCTACGGCGGTGAGAAGAAAATTGCCTGGTATGAAGTGTTTGCTGGTGAGAAGGCCTTCAATACATACGGGGAATGGCTGCCGGCAGATACACTGACGGCAATTCGCGAATATATTGTGGCCATTAAGGGCCCCCTCACTACGCCGATTGGCGGCGGTATTCGCTCGTTGAACGTGGCGCTTCGTCAGGAGTTGGATCTGTATGTATGCTTGCGTCCGGTCCGCTATTTTGATGGTGTACCTTCACCGGTGAAACGTCCTGAACTCGTGGATATGGTTATTTTCCGCGAGAATACAGAAGACATTTACGCTGGTATCGAATATAAGGAAGGCTCCGATGAAGTGAAGAAATTGCTGGCCTTCTTGCAAAATGAGCTGGGCGTTACGAAGATTCGCTTCCCTGAGACATCCGGTTTGGGCATTAAACCGGTATCGGAGGAAGGCTCCAAGCGTTTGGTTCGCGCAGCGGTGGAGTATGCTATTGAGCATGGTCGCAAGAGCGTCACACTCGTACACAAGGGAAATATCATGAAATTCACCGAAGGTGCCTTCAAGAACTGGGGTTACGAGGTTGCAGAAGCGGAATTCGGCGACAAGGTATTTACTTGGGCTGAGTATGATCGAATCAAGGAGCAATCCGGAGCCGATGCAGCTAATGAAGCACAGAAAGCGGCGGAAGCAGCCGGGAGAATTATCGTGAAGGATGCCATTGCGGATATTGCTTTGCAGCAAGTATTGACGCGTCCTACCGATTTTGAAGTCATCGCCACCCTGAATCTGAACGGGGACTACCTGTCTGACGCACTGGCTGCGCAAGTTGGGGGCATCGGAATTGCACCGGGAGCCAACATTAACTATGTCACCGGTCATGCGATCTTCGAGGCTACTCATGGCACAGCACCTAAATATGCCGACCTGGATGTGGTAAATCCGGGATCTGTCATCCTGTCTGGCGTTATGTTGCTTGAGCATTTGGGATGGCATGAAGCAGCCCAATTGATTTACAAAGGGTTGGAGGCTTCGATCAACAACAAAACGGTAACTTACGATTTTGCGCGCTTAATGGAAGGTGCGACCGAAGTGAAATGTTCGGAATTTGCCGATCAAGTCATTAAGAATATGTAAGTGCCTTAAGGGTTAAACTCCGTTTATATCGTTCCTCCCTGACTTGTCGGGGAGGATTTTTTCATTTGAATTTCTTTTATTTCCCTCTAAAGCTATAATAGATTATAATAAATCTAATTGACGTTGAAAGGGTGGCTATGTTAATGTACCAGGTCATGATTTTCTTGCACATCATCGGAGCTTTGGCATTAGGATTTTATTTGTTCCTCCCGTTCGTATTTGGACGTATTGGCAAATTGTCATTGGCTGCTCGGGAAGGAACCGTATCGGCTGTCAGTTCTTTGAACAGATACGCGCAAATCGGTCTGGTGGTTCAACTGCTGACCGGGGGATATCTGATTGGCAAAGGGGAATATTCGGTACCGTGGATGATTGTCATCGTGGTGTTGTTTCTGGCCATCGGAGCTTTTAGCGGAATCATGGGAAAGCCGCTGCGCTTAATACTGGAAGGTATTCGCCAGAATAAGTCGGTGACTGTAGAGGAAGGTAAGCTTCGTACGCTGAGCGCGTTGTTGTCTGTAACCGTCCTGTTGATTTCATTCTTTATGGTGTTTAGCACCATTATCTAAACTTAGAACAAGCTGATAAATGAACACGACCTGCAGGGCTATAAGCCTTGCAGGTCGTGTTTTTTGCCATGCTATCAAGCAAGCAAAGCCCTATGTAGCAGGGTCTTGTTCCACATTTTGCAATTCATCCAGGTGGGTGAACATGAGCTTCATGATGTCCAGCGCCAACTGTTTCTCTTTTGGCGAACGGTTTATCATAATTTGCTGAACCTGGTTTAAGAAATGGTCATCACTGATTTCAATAGAATCATGAAGCAAGTAATCAACGGTAACCCCTAACTGATTGGCCAACTTGATCAGCGTTTCTAGCGACAAGCTGCGTTCGCCACGCTCAATTTGTCCAATATAGGCGTCCGAAACCTCGATTCGTTCGGCCAGTTTTTCCTGGGTCAAGTGCATTTTATGTCGTTCTTGACGCAGTCTTTTTCCTAATGCCTCGTAGTCCATAACACCCCTCCTGTATTTACCTTAGTGAGAAGCGGAAGGAAAGATAATAAACTACAGGTTTTGTTTTTCTTTACTGAAAGTATGAATTGGGTTATTATGGAACCATATGATTTACTGTTTTGTCTTTGATTGATATTTATATCCAAATTTAAGGAGAACTATGATGCCTGCCGAATCTATTTACGTATCGATTATTATTGCTGTAAAAAATCATGGTATCGACTTGTACACTACGATGGAATCATTGAAGGTCTCTCAGGCTGTCTTATCTTATGAGGTCATCATCGTCGATGAGGGATCGGTGGACGGATGCTGTGACTTTCTTATGAATTATCGATTTGATCATCCGGTGAAGCGAATCAAGGGTGAGCCGGGAGTTTCGGCCCGTCATTTGGGGGCTGCTCATGCCTGTGGAAAGTATTTGATCTTCTGTGGTTCACATTTGTATTACGAGGATCACTGGATGGAGCGGCTGCTCGCGCCTGTGATATCGGGACAGTCCGATAGTGTATCTCCGTTATTTGTCCGAAGCGAGCATTCTCAGCATATCCCGCAGCAGGAGATTAAGGGACTGCTTGGGCGTATTCGCCGATATCCGGCACCGCAAGGGGAGCGGGGAGAGATTCCTTGGCTGTCCTGGGAATGCTTTGCGATCAGCCGGGATAAGTATCATGAGCTTGGAGGGCTGGAAGAGGACTTCTTTGGCAAGGAGATGGAGACGGCAGAGTTCTCTTTGAGAACCTGGCTGCTTGGGGGGAGCTGTTGCCTGGTTCCGGAAGTTACGCTGGTGCAGGTTCTCCGTAAGAATTTTCCCTATGATGATAGTCTGGAGAAATGGGGACGGGATTTGCTGACACTGGCTTATTTGCATTTCGGGTCCTCGCTAATTTCTGCATGTGAGACATTGGTGCAAGAAGTCCCTTCCGCTTGGGCTAGTGAAATTCACGAGCTGAAGGAGCGAACCAGAACACATCGGGAGAATTATTCTGACAGAAGAATTTATGATGATGCCTGGTTTTATGAACGATTTGGGATTGAAGCGTAGCGTTGAGGGATAAGGTGATGGGGTCAGGTCATCCTATTATGGGTAAGGTTGTTTTGAGACGACCGATACCTTAATTGTAAGGAGGATGACTCGCATGACCCAAAGTAAACAAAGCAAACAGACGATGCCTCCCCAGCACCAGAATCAGCAGCCCGGCATTGAGTCTGATATGAATCCGAGGCCGGTGTTTGAAGGCTCCTACAAGGCCGCAGGCAAACTGAAGGACAAAGTGGCGCTGATTACCGGCGGTGATAGTGGAATTGGCCGGGCCGTAGCAGTAGCTTATGCCAAAGAGGGGGCAGATGTATCTATCGTCTACTTGAGCGAGCATAGTGACGCTGAGGTGGTTAAACGGGAAGTTGAGGAGGAAGGGCGGAAATGTTTGCTCATCAGCGGGGATATTGGAGATGAGAGCTTCGCAGCCCAGGCCGTGGAACAAACCGTGAAGGAGCTGGGTGGCCTTGATATTTTGGTGAATAATGCAGCGGAGCAACATCCGCAGAAGGATATAACGGCAATAACATCAGAGCAGCTAGAGAAGACGTTCCGTACCAACATCTTCTCGATGTTCTACCTGACTCAAGCGGCGATGCCTCATCTCAAGAAGGGCAATGTAATCATTAATACCGCTTCTGTCACCGCTTATAGAGGGCACGAGGAACTGCTGGACTATTCAGCAACCAAAGGCGCTATTGTAAGCTTCACCCGCTCGTTGTCCATGAATTTGGTCGGGAGTAAGGGGATTCGCGTGAACGCAGTCGCCCCGGGTCCAATCTGGACCCCGCTAATTCCGTCCACATTCGATAAGCAGCAAGTCGCCGAGTTTGGCGGAAATAGCCCGATGCAGCGTCCAGGGCAACCGGAAGAACTTGCTCCGGCATATGTGTACCTGGCTTGCGAGGATTCCTCCTACATGAGCGGCCAAGTGCTGCATATCAATGGCGGGGAAATCATCAACGGTTAGTGGACCTGCGCACTATCTAGCCCTATAAGAAGAACCCCCTGCACATGAGTTGTTTGGTGCCGGGGGTTCTTGTCGTTTGGCAGCAGTATTACCCGCCAAGGGGTGGTTCTGTCTCCGACAGTTCATCCAGGGTCATCTCGAAGCTTGGAGCCAGATGCTCCAGAAAATAAGCAACCTCGGGAAGAGCGAACTGATTGAGCTTGGCAAGAAGTTGTGTCTTGGCTACGGCGAATTCCCGATTGCCAGCAGCGAGCTCCCACGCGCATTTTAGATAGGTGTCAAGGCTGTCCGCTGCCTTGACGTATAACATCAGTCCGGCATCTCCAGAAGCTGCCGAAGGCTCATTTGGCGATAGCAAAGGTGCATAAGCCTCATGCAGACCAGGAGGGACCATGGACAACAGCCGATCGGCGGCAATTTGTTCCATCTCGCGGAAATTGGCCAAGAGCCGGGGGTTATGATGCTTCACCGGTGTTGGAATATCCCCGGTGAATACCTCCGTAGCATCATGGAACAGAGCCAGGGTTACCGCCCGCTCCGCACTTAACTGCCGGTCGAACAGGGAGTTGCCGATCTCGCACAGGAGATGAGAGAGCAGCGCTACGTGGTAGGAGTGTTCGGCTACATTATCGGGAGCGGTACTGCGCATCAGGCTCCAACGTGAGATGGAGCGCAGGCGGTACATGTATGCTGAGAAGTGATAGCTCATAAGAGATTAACCTCGCTTTTGCACTCATTTGAATAGAAGGGGTCAACGCCCATTGCTTCTTATGTTATTATAAATCTGTCAAAGACGATATGGCTATTTTATCAAGAGCAGATGCTTATAGCATGGAAGATAAACAAAGAGAGGGGATTGTTTGGATGATGCAGCAATTCGAGGAAAGCGCGTACCAATTAATTGTGGAAACTTCGACTCACTTGCCGGGAGACGTACGCCGCGCGGTTAATCGGGGGCAGGCGCTGGAGAACCAAGCAACGCGAGCCGGACTGGCCATGTCGACGATCGCACGGAATATCAAGATGGCAGAAGATCAAGTATCACCGATATGCCAGGATACAGGAATGCCCACCTTTATCCTCCATACTCCGGTAGGCGTGAATCAACTTGAACTCAAGAAGGGAATTCATGCGGCTATCCAGAGAGCCACTAAGGAAGGGAAGCTGCGGCCTAACTCCGTAGATTCCTTGACAGGCGAGAATAGCGGAGATAATTTGGGGCTCGGCTCACCGGTGATTCATTTCGAACAGTGGGAACAGGACTACGTGGAGATGCGCCTCATTCTTAAAGGTGGCGGCTGCGAGAACAAGAATATTCAATATAGTTTACCTGCTGAGCTAGAAGGACTGGGCCGAGCGGGGCGAGACCTGGACGGAATTCGCAAGTGCATTTTGCATGCGGTCTATCAGGCACAGGGTCAAGGCTGCAGCGCCGGATTTTTAGGAGTTGGCATCGGCGGTGATCGGACCACGGGGTATGAACTGGCCAAGCAACAATTATTTCGCAAGGTGGATGATACGAACCCAAATCCCGATCTGAACCGCCTAGAGAAGTATGTGCTGGAAGCAGCCAATCAGCTCGGCATCGGAACGATGGGCTTTGGTGGCAAGGTGACCTTGCTCGGCTGTAAAATAGGGGTTATGCACCGGCTCCCGGCCAGCTTCTTCGTGTCTGTCGCATACAACTGCTGGGCTTTCCGTCGTCAAGGAGTAACTGTGGACGCATCGACCGGAGAAATTCAGGAGTGGTTATATGAGCGGGGCAGTGACGTCCCTATCGATTTGGTAGCGACAGATGGGCAAGCTGCGAAGGTGGATGCTTCAAGCTACCAAGACCAGACCTCCTCTTCCAGCCGGGAGATTGTTCTGCAAGCGCCGGTGAGCGAGGAGCAGATTCGCCAGTTGCGCGTGGGCGATGTCGTCATTATTAAGGGTGAAATGCACACGGGCCGTGATGCCCTTCATAAACACTTGATGGAGCACGATTCCCCGGTGGATTTGAACGGAGCGATTATTTATCATTGCGGCCCCGTTATGCTGAAGGATGAGGAAGGCTGGCATGTGAAGGCCGCAGGGCCTACGACCAGTATTCGTGAGGAGCCTTACCAAGGCGATATCATGAAGAAATTCGGTATTCGTGCCGTGATTGGCAAAGGCGGGATGGGGCTCAAGACACTTGCTGCGCTCGAGGAGCATGGCGGTGTATATCTGAATGCAATCGGTGGAGCAGCGCAATATTATGCCGAGTGCATCAAGCAGGTGAACGGTGTCGACTTTATGGAATTTGGTGTTCCGGAGGCAATGTGGCATTTAGAAGTTGATGGATTTGCAGCAATCGTAACCATGGATTCCCATGGAGATAGCTTGCATGAGGGCATAGAGAAGGATTCGCTGGGCAAGCTAGCCACATTTAAGGAAGCGGTGTTCAAATAAAGATGAAGACTTTTCGTACCCGGCTTACCCTGATTCTGATGGGACTATTGGGCGTATCGATGCTGGCGGCCGGCATCATCATGGCTCAGATGTTTAAGGATTCGCATATTCAGGCACTGGAAGAGAACATGGCCCGTGAGATCAATCTGCTGGAGGCGACATTCGCATTCGTCCCGGTGGAAGGGAACCCGGGCGCGTACTCCTATTATGAGGAGCAGGCTACCAAGCTGGAGGAATTAACCGATTCCCGCGTGACGTTCATTACACTCGAGGGCACGGTGCTGGGAGATTCCGGAGTGGATTCCGAGCGGATGGATAACCATGCGCACCGACAAGAGGTGGAGTCAGCCAAGGACGGAGTGATCGGCAGTGCTATCCGTTATAGCGACACCATCGGTGAGAACATGCTGTATGTGGCTGGCCGGGTAACCTCAGACCAGGGCTTTGACGGATACATCCGGCTCTCCATGAGCCTGGCTGCGGTCGAACAAGGACTGGCCAAGGGTTGGGTCTGGATGTCCGGCGGACTGCTGGTACTGTTCCTGATTGCGGGTCTGGTCAGCTACCGGGTGGCGGCCGGCTTGACACGTCCTCTTGAGCAAATTACCCGTGTAGCCCACCGCATATCCAAATTTGATTATGATGCCCGGGTCAAGCTTAACCGCAATGATGAGATCGGTCAGCTTGGACTAGTCATTAATGGCATGGCTGACAGCTTGCAGCAACAGCTCAAACGCATCAGGGATAATGAGGGCTTGATGCAGAGTGTGCTAGCCAACATGACCGGGGGAATCTTGATGCTCGATGAATCGGGCAAGATTGCCTTGATCAACCGGGAAGCGGAGCGGATCTTGCATATGCGCGGACGTCAGCTCCTGGGAAAACCATATCAAGAGATTAAGCGCAACTATGAATTCACCAAATTCATGGAGGATGGGATTGGACACAAGGAAGCCGTTCAGGAGGAACGCGCCGTATATGACCCTGAGGAGAAAATATTGCTGTTCGACAGCGTGCCGATGTTCGAGGATAATGGCGACTACCGGGGGATGCTGTTCCTGCTCCAGGATGTAACGGAAATCCGCAAGCTGGAACGGATGCGTAGCGAATTTGTTGCCAATGTCTCCCATGAACTCAAGACACCGATTGCGGCGGTCAAGGGCTTTGCCGAGACTTTGCTGGCCGGTGGGGTCAAGGATGAGGAAACGGCCCGTTCGTTCCTGCAAATTATTTATGATGAGGGTGATCGCCTTAACCGCTTAATCGGTGATATTCTCGATCTCTCCAAGATTGAATCCAAGCGAACGCCGCTGGAATATGCACCGGTGCAGCTTAAGGAATTGTTCGACAGTGTATATGAGGTGCTGCTACCCGCAGCGAAGAAGAAGCTGATTAGCATGTCCCATGATGTGCCGGAGCATTTGTTCATTGAAGGGGACGAGGACAGGCTGCGTCAAATCTTCATGAATCTGTTGTCCAATGCGATCAGTTACTCGCTCGAAGGTGGAAAGATACAGGTGCAAGCGGGAATTATAAGTGATGGGGACGAGGAGAAGGTGCGCTTTGTCGTCAGCGATACAGGAATTGGTATTCCGAAGAAGGATTTGCCAAGAATCTTTGAACGATTTTACCGGGTGGATAAGGCAAGGTCCAGAGGGTCGGGCGGGACAGGGCTTGGTTTATCCATCGTCAAGCACCTAGTAGAGCTGCATCGGGGAACGATTCGGGTCGAGAGCAAAGTGGGAGAGGGAACGACATTTGTATTGGAACTCCCCTTGATGCATACTTTAGATGATGATCATGAATAGGTGTTTATACAAACTTTGGGATACGTACGAACATGTGTAAAATGATTTTTAAAAAATTTTACACCGGGTTAACAATGCCGTGATATGCTGAGCTTGTCATCAAGTGATATTGGTTCATGAATATGAACTTGTACCGCAAACAAATGGGGGGTACTATGACACAGCGTTTACTGGTTATAGAAGATGAACCGACGTTATCCAGACTTTTGTCGTACAATTTGACGGGCGAAGGTTACGAAGTTGTCGTAGAAGATCATGGACAAACGGGCTATGAGACTGCGCTGCATCAGGAGTTTGATTTGATCTTGCTCGATTTGATGCTGCCGGGGATGAATGGTTTCGAAATTATGTCCAAGCTGAGAAGTGAGGGAGTAAGTACACCGGTCATTATTCTGACGGCCAAAAATGCCGAGGAAGAGGTTGTACAGGGACTGAAATCCGGTGCGGACGATTATATTACCAAGCCGTTTGGCGTTGCTGAACTGTTGGCACGGGTAGCTGCGGTGCTTCGCCGCTCTAACGGACAGGAAGAACGGGAGAAGCCGGTCAGTCAGGAGAACTCGCAGATTGCGCTTGGAGCCTTGACTATATTTCCGGAGAAATATGAGGTCACTCTAAACGGTGAAGCCATTACGCTAAGACCGAAGGAATTTGAAGTGTTGTTGTATTTGGCCCGGAAGCCGGGGGTAGTCATGACCCGGGACGATTTAATGAATGCTGTATGGGGATTTGACTATATCGGCGGGCAGCGGACAGTTGATGTGCATGTCAGTTCGTTGCGGAAGAAGCTGGAGCTTGATCCGCAGTCGGTTCACATTGATTCTATTCGCGGTGTCGGCTACAAACTGGTTGTTAACAAGAAAAAAGCGCCCATCATTTAGCATTAATGATGGACGCTTTTTTCTATATAGAAGACGAAACATGAATAAACAGTTCATTTTACATAGGACTAAAGTACCGAAAACATTACCCGAATATTTCCCCACTATGATTCTAGTATATAGGCTAACGTATAGATATGGGGGAGTGGTCAGAATTGGATAGTCAGGCCATAGCGTTGCTGGAACGTTCTGTAGAGGAAGAAAATGAGACCTCGCCGGGGAATGGGGACAGCGGCGTGTTACAGGGGACTATTGCCGATGCGGCGGTATTTCAAGCCGGGGGTTCTAATATCGACGTAAGGGCTTTCTGCCGCGAAGTACCGGTGATTGCGCCGGAGGATTCTTGCCGAAGTGTACTGCAATTGTTCAAGAAAGATCACGATTTGCCGTGTATTGTCACTTGTGATGATAATTACAATCCTGTGGGCCTGTTGATGCGGGATCAATTCTTCCGCAATCTGGCGGGGAGATTTGCCGCTGATTTATTTTATGACCGTTCTTCTGAACATTTCGCCGTACAAAATCCGTTGGTATGTGAATTGGACACGCCCGCTGGAGACTTGCTGGATGCGGCATTGAACCGGGAGGGCACGCGATTCTATGACTGCTTGATTATTGTGGACCAAGGGCGTTATTACGGAATTATGACGGTTCAGGATTTAATGCTATTATCCCGGGAATTACAGCGTGAAGCGGATGAATCGCGCCGTATGACCGTTCGGGAGAGCCGTGAGCGCGTCGTGGAAATTGAACAGTCTATTGTTCAAGTGTCTGAGTCGGCCCAGCGGAGCCTGGATGAATCGGGAAGAATGAATGGTTTGTCGGCAGAAGGCAGAGCCGAGCTTGAAGCAGTGAAGGCTTCCTTCGCCCGTGTGCTGGAGATGACCCGATACCAAGAGACGCAAATGGGGCAACTGCTGGAGCGCATGAAGGAAATATCTTCTGTAGCATCACGAATCCATGGACTTGCCGATCAAAGCGGGATGCTGGCGATGAATGCTTCCATCGAGGCGGCTCATGCCGGAGAGCATGGGAGAGGATTTGCCGTGGTGGCTTCCGAGGTTCGCAAGCTGTCGCTTCAGACCAAGAATTTCTCCGAGGATATCGGTACGACCCTGGATGTTGTTGAGAAGTTAATTCAGGAAACGGCGGGGACGGCATCCTCCACGGCTGGGGAGATGGAGCAAAGTCATCATCGCGTCGGACGTGCGGATGCGACCTTCGAAGCGCTGGTTGGATCGGCCCGAGCCGTAGAGTCGAGAGGACAGGAAATGTGTCAGTCCTCAGAGGAAGCCGCGAAGCGAACGAAGACAGTGTTGCATGAATTGCAACTGTTGGAACAAACGGAATGATATTTTACATGCAGTTTACATTTTCACTCATTTTGTTTTACACAAGTGGGCTAAAATAAACATTATATTTCTTCTTTTGAGTGGCTGTTTTGGAGCATACTAATTTTAAAGTGCGAGTTCAAAAAGTTGAATTTACTCCTCGAACAGCTACGTTCTGGGAAGACTACTTTTTGAACAACCTCTTATAGCTGAAGCGCTGGCACGGGCTCGCTTGGAATAGCGAGTACCGTGCTTGAAGTTTGTTAGCGCTCTCCATGTCACTTCATGCGCCTCAAGAATTGAAGCACGCCAAGGATGCTTATTTGTGAAGGAGAACTGAGATGAGCAACATTATCCAGATTAAGAAGCTGAATTTGTATTATGGACAATTCCATGCGTTAAAGGATGTTTTTTTGGATATTCCGGAGAAGGAAATCACGGCATTTATCGGTCCCTCCGGCTGTGGGAAGTCTACACTCCTGCGTACCTTGAACCGGATGAACGATATGATTCCGGGTACACAGATCGATGGATCTGTAGAAATTGCCGGTTCGGATATTTATGGCGAGGAAGTACAAGTCGAATCGTTGCGCAAGCGCGTTGGCATGGTATTTCAACAGCCGAATCCTTTTCCGAAGTCCATCTATGATAATGTGGCTTATGGTCCTCGCTTGCATGGAGTCAAGAATAAAGCGGTCCTGGATGAGCTCGTTGAGAAAAGCCTTCGTCAGGCGGTATTATGGGACGAAGTCAAGGATTTTCTGAAACGTTCGGCACTTAGCTTGTCGGGCGGACAGCAACAACGCCTATGTATCGCACGTGCTATTGCGGTGCAACCGGATATTTTGCTGATGGATGAAGCAACTTCAGCGCTGGACCCTATCTCCACCTTGAAAATTGAAGAATTGGTGCAGCAATTAAAAGATAGTTATACGATCGTCATGGTTACGCATAACATGCATCAGGCGGCTCGTATTTCGGGACGGACCGTTTTCTTCCTCAACGGGGAGATCGTGGAGGCTGATCATACGCAAAGGCTGTTCTCTACGCCGCGGGATTCACGCACTGAAGATTACATTTCCGGTCGTTTCGGATAACGAGGAGGTTGCTGTTGTATGATTCAACGTAAGGAATTTGATGATAATCTGGAAGAACTTCGCCGTTTGCTCAGACAAATGGGAACGCATGTCGAGGAAGCTTTGACGGGGGCCATTGAGGCTTTGCAGACGCTGGATTCGACCAAGGCCAAGGAAATTACGGCCCGTGACATTGAACTGAACCGGTTGGAGGAGCAAGTAATGGATATCGGTTCACGTCTGATTGTGACGCAGCAACCTGTAGCCAAGGATTTGCGCCGAATTATCGTGGCTTTCAAGATTTCCAGTGATTTGGAGCGTATGGGAGATCTGGCGATTGATATCGCCAAGGTGACCACGCGCCTGCAAGGCGAAACCTTGATCAAGCCGCTGATTGATATTCCCAAGATGACCGAATTGGTTATTCTGATGCTGCGCGAGTCCTTACAATCTTATCTGGATGAGAATACCGATCTGGCTTATAAGATGGCGAAGGACGACGATGAGGTGGATCATTTGTACAGCCAGATGATTCATGAGTTGTACTCGTTCATGTCCAGCAATAAGGATTCCTTGCAGCAGGCGATGTTGCTTACTTTAGTGGGTCGTTATATTGAACGAATCGCCGATCATGCGACCAATATTGGAGAGTGTGCTGTTTACTTGGTAACCGGACATCGTCCTGATTTGAACCAATAGTTACCACTTGGGCTACATAACGGCCGCCGCTTGCAAAACTGCAAGCGGCGGCCGTTTTTTGTGCTGAAGCGTATCCGGTGTTTTTGACAGGGGGCTTTGTGTTATCATAAGACAAGGTACAAATTTGTGGACGAGGTGTCGTATGGAAAAATTGATACTTATAGATGGCAACAGCATCATTTATCGGGCGTTCTTTGCGATGCCGCCGCTGACCAATTCAAGCGGAATGCATACGAATGCCGTATATGGGTTTACTAACATGCTGCTGCGGCTGATTCAAGAGGAACAGCCTACACATATCCTTGTCGCTTTTGATGCGGGCAAGGCAACGTTCCGACATGAGTCGTATCAGGATTATAAAGGTGGACGTGACAAGACTCCGCCCGAATTGGCAGAGCAATTTCCCATGCTGCGCGAACTGCTGGAGAGCTTTGGGATCTCTTGGTTTGAATTAGCCGGTTATGAGGCGGACGATATTATCGGGACGCTGAGCAAGCAAGGGGAAGAAGCCGGATATGATGTACTGGTTGTCACCGGGGATAAGGATATGCTGCAAGTCGTGAGCGACAAGGTCAAGGTTGCCCTTACCCGTAAGGGGGTTAGTGAGATTGAACCTTACGGTCCTAAGGAAATTGAAGATCGTTACCAGCTTAAGCCGCTGCAAATTATCGACCTGAAGGGCTTGATGGGAGATACTTCGGATAATATTCCTGGCGTACCTGGAATTGGAGAGAAGACAGCACTTAAGCTGCTGCATCAATATGGCTCCGTCGAGGAAGTGTTGTCCCATCTGGATGAACTCAAGGGCAAGATGAAGGAAAATCTGGTCAATCATGCCGAAGACGCGCGCCTGAGTAAGCAACTCGCGACGATCTTCCGTGAGGTTCCCGTTGAACGTTCGTGGGACGATATGATCTTTGCCGGGATTACCGAAGAAAAGGCTGTCCCCTTGTTGCGTAAGCTGGAATTCAAATCTCTGATGGATCGGTTGTCCTTTGCAGCCGGTGCGGGAGAGATGGAGGGTACGGCACAGGAACTGGCGGATATTTCCGTGATCATGGTAGACGAAGCTAACCTATCGGAGCTTATTGTCAACCTGCCGAACGTTGAGGGGATGATTGTGGAATCCCATGGAGAGAATCCACATCACGCCGAGTTAATGGGAATCGTATTGTCTACTGCGGATCAACAATATTTCTTGTCATTTGACGTGCTTAAGCTTGAGGGAGCTAAGGAAGTGCTGACCTGGCTGGCGGACGAAGAAATTCCCAAACGTGGATACGATCTACACCGGGCAGATCTTGTATTGTTCTGGCAAGGCATTGCCTTCGGCGGCGCTGAGCATGATATCCAACTTGCTGCTTATCTGCTTGATCCGACGGAGAACGATCAGACGATTAATGGTTTGGCTACCAAATACCGCTTGCCCACGGTGCCTGCCGATGATGAGATCTATGGCAAGGGAGCAAAATTCAAGGTGCCGGATACGGAAGAACTCAGCAGGCATTTAGCCCGCAAAGGGGATGCGCTGCTGCGAATCTTGCCGCTTCAACGAGAAGAGCTTGAGAAGAATGAGATGCATCGGCTATTCTATGAAATGGAAATGCCGTTATCCCGGATATTAGCCGATATGGAGAAGCAAGGTGTGGCTGTCAATCGGGATGATCTCAAAGAGCTTGGTGTTGAATTTGAAGCGCAGATTGGCAAGCTCGTTGCTCGAATTTATGACATTGCGGGACTGGAATTCAACATCAATTCGACCAAGCAGCTGGGTGAAATCCTGTTTGATAAGCTGGGTCTGCCAGTAGTCAAAAAGACCAAAACGGGGTATTCGACCGATGCCGAGGTGTTGGACAAACTTGCCCCTTATCATGAGATCGTTCAATTTATTTTGGAATATCGCCAACTGGCTAAGCTCCAGTCCACCTATGTGGAGGGGTTATTGAAGGAGATTTCGACGAAGACGGGTAAGGTGCATACCTATTTCCGGCAGACAATTGCCGCGACCGGTCGCTTAAGCAGCCAATTCCCTAACCTGCAGAATATTCCGATTCGATTGGAAGAAGGCCGTAAAATTCGCAAGGTATTTGTCCCTTCTGAGTCAGGCTGGTCCATTCTGGCAGCAGACTATTCACAAATTGAGCTGCGGGTGCTCGCCCATATTTCAGGGGATGAGGGTTTAAGGGAAGCGTTCTTGCATGATATGGACATTCATACGAAGACAGCCATGGACGTCTTCGGGGTAGGTCCGGATGAGGTCGATAGCAACATGCGTCGCTCCGCTAAGGCAGTTAACTTCGGTATTGTGTATGGCATTAGTGATTATGGGTTATCACAGAATTTGAACATTACCCGTAAGGAAGCTGCACGCTTTATTGGTCAGTATTTTGATGCTTTCCAGGGGGTTCGTCGCTATATGGACGAGATCGTGAAGGAAGCCAAACGGGATGGATACGTCAAGACGCTGCTGGAGCGCCGCCGTTATTTGCCAGAGATTAACGCCTCCAATTTTAACCTGCGTTCCTTCGCTGAACGTACGGCGATGAACACGCCGATTCAGGGTAGTGCGGCTGATATCATCAAGCTGGCCATGGTACGTATGGACGAGACGATGCGCAAGCACAACCTGAAGAGCCGTATGTTGCTTCAGGTGCATGATGAATTGGTATTTGAAGTGCCACCGGAGGAATTGGATTTAATGAAGCAACTTGTACCGGAAACGATGGAGAAAGCCTTGCCGCTATCCGTCCCGCTCAAAGCTGAGGTATCCTGTGGCTTGAATTGGTACGAAGCCAAGTAAATTTTCCTTTCAATAAATATTACAGTATTAGAGGTGTCAAACCATGCCGGAATTGCCGGAAGTCGAGACAGTCAGAAGAACGCTGACCCAGTTAGTGGTCGGCAAAACCATAGAAGCCGTGCAGGTATTGCTGCCGCGAATTATTCAGCGTCCGGATGATATCCGGCGCTTCGAAACCGAGTTGACCGGACATACCATTACGGAGATTGGACGGAGAGGCAAGTTCCTACGCATTATTATGGATGGCGTGGTGCTTGTCTCCCATCTGCGGATGGAGGGCCGTTATGGCGTGTATCCGGCCGATGAACAGGTGGAGAAGCATACTCATGTTATCTTCACCTTCACGGATGGGACTCAGCTTCGCTATAAGGATGTCCGCCAATTTGGAACCATGCATCTGTTTGCGGGCGGAGAAGAGCTGAAGGAGAAGCCCCTGTCCAAGCTTGGCCTGGAGCCGCTAGACGGAGATTTCACTTTAGAAGCATTTAGCCAAGTTATCTCCCGGCGAACTACCAAGATCAAGCCTGCACTACTTAATCAAGAATATATCGTTGGTTTGGGTAATATTTATGTAGACGAAGCCTTGTTTCGGGCGAAGATTCATCCCGAGCGGCCAGCCAGTGGGCTCACCCCTGAAGAACTGGAGGTTCTCCATGCGGCTATTGTGTCCACACTGGAAGAAGCGGTAGCGGCTGGTGGCTCGTCCATCAAGTCCTATGTCAATGGACAAGGGGAGATGGGCATGTTCCAGCATTCCCTGCAAATTTATGGACGAAAGGGAGAGGAATGCCGGCGCTGTGGTCATCCGGTGGAGAAATCGGTGGTCGGAGGCCGGGGAACTCATTATTGTCCGGCATGCCAGACCCTCGCTTCTCTGACAAGCTAATACAAAGTGTGAGGTGTAATCCGGGATGAATATTGGATTGACCGGAGGAATCGCTACCGGTAAAAGCACGGTGTCCCGAATGCTGGCCCAGCGAGGCGCGGTAATCATTGATGCTGATGTCATCGCCAGAGAAGTTATGGAGCCCGGGCATCCGGTGCTGGCTGCTGTGGCTGAACGGTTCGGACAAGCTATTCTGCAACCGGACGGTACACTCCACCGGAAGAAGCTGGGGGAGATTATTTTCTCACAGCCAGAAGAACGGAAAGCGCTGGAGGGCTTGACTCATCCTGCCATTCGGGCCGAGATGAAGAGGCGGATATCGGAATGCGAAGCTGCCGATCCAAGACAACTGGTTGTTGCCGATATACCGCTACTGTACGAATCGGGGCTGGAGTCTTTATATGAAGAAATTATGGTCGTGTATGTACCCAGAGAAGTACAGAAGTCTCGATTAATGTCTAGAGATGGGCTGACAGAATGGCAAGCCGAGCAAAGGTTGAACGCCCAGATGGATATCGAATTGAAGAAGGAGAGGGCGCATATTTTGATTGATAATAGTCAAGGGTTAGCAGAAACAGAGCAGCAGATTGAGCGTTTTTGGCGGGACAAGGTTGAAATATGAGTTGGCTTCGCAAGAAAAGGGTGCTGCTTTTATTGTTTCTCGGGTTTACCATTCTGCTGTTTTTTAATTCTACGTGGTTGTCGCTGTTTTACCCGATTTATTATAAGAGCGAAATTCGCCAACATGCCCAGGTGAACGAGCTCGACCCTTTCATTGTGGCGGCTATCATCAAGGTGGAGAGCAACTATAAGCCGGGAGCCGAGTCGCGGAAGGGTGCGCTGGGTATTATGCAAATCATGCCGGATACGGCGAACTGGGTCATTGAAATGGCCAAGCTCCCGGAAGCTTCACTGGAGGAAATACGCAATGAGACAGAGACGAACATAGCTATAGGCAGTTGGTACTTGAGATCGCTGTCTGATCAGTTTGAGGGCAATCAGATTGCTATGATTGCAGCCTACAATGCGGGACCAACCAATGTGAAGAACTGGCTGAAGAGCGGAAGATGGGATGGCCGGCTGGAGACGTCAAAGGATATTCCGTTTGGTGAGACGAGGCACTACGTGCAGCGGGTTACTCATTATTACAAACAGTATTCTGATATCTACGACGATTTCTAAGACTTCATGAATAAGAAAAAAGCATCAACAGCGAATGAACGCTATCGATGCTCTTCCCATACCGGCATTATTTGTATTGACCTGCCAGTTGTTGTTCGGCGATAGTTACCAGACGTTTCGTAATGTAACCACCGATCGAACCGTTTTCGTAAGAAGTCAGGTTGCCGGCATATCCGTCTTGTGGGAAGGAGATGCCCAGTTCCTGAGCGATTTCATATTTCATTTGATCCAACGCTCCGGAAGCTTGTTTAACCACCAGATTGTTCGAAGAGTTGTTTTGGGCCACGATTGTTCACCTCCTTGCGGTTGGTAACAGTATTATGTGCCTGGACTATCAACTTCATTACGAAATTGTGCAGTAATTTATTGGTATTATTTTATAATAGGTGTGAGCATTGCATTTTGAAAGGAGGAAGGGTAGCTTGAGATGTCCGTATTGCGACTATTTTGGCACGAAGGTTCTTGATTCAAGACCCGCTAATGAGAACCGTTCCATTCGCCGCCGTCGGGAATGTGAGAAATGTAGCCGCCGCTTTACCACCTTTGAAATGGTCGAGGAGATGCCCTTGATCGTCATCAAGAAGGATGGCAGTCGTGAGGAATTCAGCAGGGAGAAGATGTTGCGTGGTTTAATCCGTGCTTGTGAGAAGCGTCCTGTGTCGGTAGAGCAATTAGAATCCATCGTATCCGAGGTGGAGCGCTCAATGCATTCTGCCAATGCTGAGGTGGAGAGCCGGGAGATTGGTGAGTTCGTCATGGAACAGCTATACCCTGTGGACGAGGTGGCTTATGTCCGCTTTGCTTCAGTATATCGGCAATTTAAAGACATCAACATGTTTATGAAGGAACTTAAGGGGTTATTGTCCAAAAACACGGAGACGGATAATTAGTACAACGTATCTGTCCGTAGTTATAGAAGCAAACTGTAAACACTTCTCGCGAAAATGCGAAGGAGTGTTTATTTTTTTGCGATAATGCGAAAGTTACATGATATAAATCTGTTTATCATTTTACACAAAGTTTACAAAACGAAAACACGGGATTGATCTTTGATCCCTATAATCAAGTTGTAAAACAAATAAGGGGGATACCTAAGACAATGAAAAAGAGTATGCTTTTGGTTTTGACTTTGGTACTGAGCTTGACACTGGCCGCATGTGGTCAAAACACTGCAGCACCAAACAACACTTCCGGATCAAACGGCGGATCCACGAATGAAGCTGCGCCAAACAACGCAGGCGGTGAAGAACAGACATCATCTGATCTGTCGGGATCTCTTCTGGCAGTAGGCTCTTCGGCCCTTCAACCATTGGTAGATGAAGCTTCAAAGAAATTTATGGATGCAAACCCTAACGTTTCTATACAAGTCCAAGGCGGCGGTAGCGGTACTGGCTTGACGCAAGTATCTGGCGGACAAGCTGATATCGGTAACTCCGACGTATTTGCTGAAGAGAAGCTCGATGAAGCTGCTGCGGCTGAACTGGTTGACCATCAAGTTGCCGTTGTAGCTATGGCTGCTGTTATCAACCCGGACATCACGGTTGACGACCTGACTAAAGATCAATTGGTACAAATCTTCACGGGTAAAGTAACGAACTGGAAAGATCTTGGTGGCCCGGATCAAGCGATCCAAATCATCAACCGTCCTTCTAGCTCCGGTACTCGCGCTACATTTGAGAAATACGCATTGGGTACTAAGACAGAAGACCTTCCTGGTTCGATCCAAGAGGATTCATCCGGTACAGTTAAGAAGCTCGTTGGCGAAACACCAGGAGCTATTGGATACCTTGCTTTGTCCTACTTGGACGATAGCGTTAAGGTTGTCAAATACGAAGGCGTAGAAGCCAACGAAGAGAATGTAACCAATGGTAGCTATCCAGTATGGGCTTACCAGCATATGTACACGAAGGGTGAGCCGAACGAAGTAGCTAAGGCATTCCTGGAGTTCATGATCTCCCCTGAAGTACAAGACAACGATGTAGTAGAACTCGGCTACATTCCAGCTAGCAAAATGCAAGTTCAACGTGATGTGGACGGCAACATTACGAAGTAAAATTACGCGATAAACATCATATTAGCAGGATAAGAGGCGGACCATTCTGCCTCTTTCTGTGCTGCTGCAAAGGGAGAGGTTTCATGGCTCAGTCCGGCGGAAGAAAAAAAGTACAGCCGCATATCATAGAGGAATGGACCGGTAAAATATACGCTTCATTATGTATCGTATTTCTGGTTGTGACAATCTTCTCGATGGTTTATTTTGTCGCAACCAAAGGGTTAAGCACCTTTTTTCAAGACGGGATCGCATTTGGTGAAATTTTTGGGAGCGCGAATTGGAAACCGGGGGGAGAGCCGCCGATTTATGGGGCTTTGCCGTTTATCATCGGTTCCTTTAGCACTTCCTTGCTTGCAGCCTTGATTGCTGCTCCGCTAGGCATTTGCGCAGCCTTGTTCATGGTTGAAATTATGCCGAAATTCGGTAAGAAATATTTGCAACCGGTAATTGAACTGTTAGCAGGTATTCCTTCGGTTGTTTACGGCTTTGTTGGCCTCAGTGTAATCGTTCCTTTTTACCGGGATATCTTCCCGGGACAAGGTTTGGGTATCATGGCCGGGGCAACTGTATTGTCAATCATGATTCTGCCGACCATTACATCGATCGCGACGGATGCGCTTGCCGCATTGCCTCCCGGTTTGAAAGAAGGCTCTTACGCTTTGGGAGCCACCCGTTGGCAAACTTTATCTCGTACAGTAATTCCTACAACCTTGCCGGCATTGATGACTGGCGTTGTGCTAGGCATGGCCCGCGCATTTGGCGAGGCCCTTGCGGTACAGATGGTCATCGGTAACGCTCCGCACATTCCTAGCTCACTCTTCGAATCCACTTCGACGCTGACCAGTGTTATTACGCTGAGCATGGGGAACACGGTTATGGGCACCACGCCTAATAATGTGCTCTGGACACTAGCGTTGATTCTGATGATGATGACATTTGTCTTTGTCTTTGTCGTCCGTTGGCTTGAAAGGAGAGCGAAGTCATGAGTGCAAGAACAGTAGACAAAATCGCAACGACCGTTATCGTCCTGTTAGCCAGTGTGATTGTACTCGTTATGGCAGGCTTGCTCGGATTTATCCTGTACCGGGGACTGGGTCATATCAGCTTTGAGTTCCTGACTTCTCCGCCACAAACCATCAAGGCTGGCGGCGGGATTGGTCCGCAATTATTTAACTCCTTATTCCTGCTGGTTCTTACGTTGATTATCACCATTCCGCTTGGATTAGGCGCAGGAATTTATATGAGTGAATACGCCAAGCCGGGCAGAGTAACAGACTTTATTCGATTAATCGTCGAAGTGTTGTCCTCCTTCCCATCCATTGTCGTGGGCTTGTTCGGTTTGCTCGTCATCGTTAACTTATTTGGATTTGGCTTCTCCTTGTTCTCTGGTGCCTTGGCATTGACCGTATTTAATCTACCGTTGATGGTTCGGATTACAGAACAGGGGCTGGCCAGTGTGCCGCAGGCCCAGAAGGAAGCAAGTCTGGCGCTTGGCCTCTCGAAGTGGAAGACGATCAACTCAATTATGCTTCCAATTGCTATGCCGATCATCCTGACGGGAACGATTCTGGCAGCGGGCCGTGTATTCGGCGAAGCAGCCGCCCTGTTGTTCACAGCGGGTATGAGTAGCCCAAGGCTTGACTTCGGAAACTGGAACCCGTTCAGCCCGACGTCACCGCTTAATCCGTTCCGTCCGGCAGAGACGCTGGCCGTGCATATTTGGAAGATCAATTCTGAGGGGCTGGCTCCGGACGCTCCGGAAATTGCTGCCGGCGCTTCGGCCGTTCTGATCATCACCGTACTGCTGTTCAACTTGCTGGCACGCTGGCTTGGACGCATGATGTTCAAGAAATTTACGGCTACGAAATAGGAGGACGAAGCAGTGCAAAATATCGGATTGGCCACAAAAGACTTAAGTGTATTTTACGGCGATAAGCAAGCCGTTAAGAATATATCGCTTGATTTCGCTACTCGTCAGGTAACTGCTTTGATTGGACCCTCCGGATGCGGTAAATCGACCTTCTTGCGAAGCTTGAACCGCATGAACGATCTAATCAGCGGTGCACGCATCACGGGTGAGGTCTGGATCGGGGATGACAACATCCTGGACCCCAAGACCGACGTCGTGCTGTTACGCCAAAAAATCGGTATGGTCTGGCAACGTCCCAATCCGTTCCATAAATCGATTTATGAGAATATTGCATTTGGTCCCCGTTATCACGGTATCCGCAACAAGAAACAGTTGGATCAAATCGTGGAGGAGGCCTTGACGAAGGCGGCGCTTTGGGAAGAAACCAAGGACCGGTTGCATAAGTCTGCGCTAGCCTTATCCGGGGGACAGCAACAGCGGCTATGTATCGCCAGATCCATTGCCGTCAATCCAGGTATCATTCTGATGGATGAACCTGCTTCTGCCCTTGACCCGGTGTCTAGTGCCAAAATCGAAGAGCTGATTGCTGAACTCAAGCAGGATTACTGCATTATCATCGTTACGCACAACATGCATCAAGCGGCCCGGGTATCGGAGAAGACGGCGTTCTTCTTGATGGGGGAAGTGGTGGAGTTTGATGATACGAGCAAAATTTTCACCAATCCATCGGAGAAACGTACGGATGACTATATATCCGGAAGATTTGGCTGAGCCTACGTTTTTGTTGAAATGGAAATTAACAAATTGCAAATTGGACACGCCAGGCCGGGCAGGAGATTTCATCTCTGCGCTCGGCCTTTTGCGTATAAGGCCATAGCGGCACTTCCCCACCTAAGGGCTATTTAAGTTTTGGGCAACTCGTATATACTAGTAACATAATAGGTAAAAACAAGACATCAGATGTGCCTGGAATGATCAAAGGAGATCGAATCATGAACGTGCTGGATTGGATTGAGCGGATGTTCGAGCAATACGGCTATCTTGTCCTGTTGCTTGGACTGCCTGTCGACTTTATTGCCTTGCCGTTGCCTCCGGGGCAAACGACATTAACCTATACGGGCTATTTGGCTTACGAAAGGATTCTCAGCCTGCCGTGGGCCTTGCTCGCCGCATATGCGGGCTCTTTTATCGGTGTAACGGCGACTTATTTTATCGGCTACCGGGTTGGGGCGCCGCTCGCTGAACGCTATGGGAGAT
This sequence comes from Paenibacillus senegalimassiliensis, assembly GCF_001486585.1. Taxonomy (GTDB): domain Bacteria; phylum Bacillota; class Bacilli; order Paenibacillales; family Paenibacillaceae; genus Fontibacillus; species Fontibacillus senegalimassiliensis. The sequence goes on along the minus strand of NZ_LN909046.1, from coordinate 1,912,257 downwards.
GGATTTTCCTACGGCCCGCCTATCTGCAGCGTACGCGGAAGGTCTACGAGAAATATGGAAATAAGATGCTGTTAATCAGCTTCTTCATCCCTGGGGTAAGACAATTCTTTGGTTATTTCGTGGGCATGATTCGTGTTCCGTTCCGAACATTCGCTCTGTATGCCAGTGTGGGTGCGGCTCTTTGGGTCAGTTTGTTTGTAGGTATCGGCTACATATTCGGTGAACAATGGCAGGTTGCCATCCATTGGGTGGAGAAGTACATGATCTATTTCTTTATCGGCGTTGGGGTATTAGCGTCCACGCTGATCTATGTAAAGTGGCGCAAGTGGAGGCTGAAGGTGGCCAAGCTCTCGCGCTGATGGAAAAAGGCGCGAAGGCTTGCTTCCGCGCCTTTTTGCTATATGAGGTTACTTCTTGTTTCGTAAAAGCAAAAATTCATCGATCAAGGTTTCTTCGGCTTCTTCTCCGGGAGTGGCTTTGCCGTTCTCCGCTGTTTCTTCCCTCAGCTTCATTAGGGAAAGCAAATCGAATATGTCTCCAAGGACAGTGAAACCGGCGCCGATGATAGCCAGATCGTCCGAAGAGATGTCATTGTTTATGCGCCTTTTATATTGGCGTCTCTTTTTTCCTCCCAAGAGCACCACCTGCTTTTAAATATTGACTTGCTGTATTATATGCAAGGCCATGCACGGTTGATTAGGCAATAGGTACAGCTTCCCTGGGGACGGGTGGGGATAACGGGCTATTTTTTGCCTTCTCCGCGAATATGCCGTGTCTTTCGGTAACCGCTCTTAATATGATGTTCTATAATCGTAGAAGGAGGGAAAACGATGTCGGGATATGAAAATGGCGTAGGCAATATCGGTTGTGGCGGCGTTGGTGGATTTTGGACTTCAACGGGGACAATCCTTGTATTGTTTATCTTGCTGGTTATTATCTCCAAAGCGTTCGTACTGTAAATTATTGAAATGATAATAAGAAAGGCCCTGCCGAAGCAGGGCCTTTCTTGCGTTTGATGAATTGTCTATCTTGCCTGGCTGCCTTGAGGGAATAAAGCATCCAGCGCCGGACAAGGCTCGGTATCGAGGAAATGCTTCAAGGCTGTCGGCATATTGTTGAAAATATCCTTCAGCGAGGTCCCCTGATAAATATTGCCGATGATCACCGGGTAGCAAAGCTCGGAGATCAAGATGTCGCCATTGCCGTGTAGGTGCAGTTGCTTCTTGCCTTCGATACAATGGGAGAAATGAATGCCCGGCTGGTCGGCGAAGCCAAGCTCGGCCGCAAAGCGATCCATACAAGTGAAGTAGATGATGCCATCCTCGCGTTTTGCGTCGATCAGCTCTTGCACGGCTCGTTTGAGCTGGTCGCGAGCGGAAATGGCTTTCCATCCGGTATGTTCCATCCGGATGCTGTTCTGAATTTCATGCGTACGGACACCAAGCTGATAAACGTGATCCCCAATTTCACCCAAGTGATGTTCAGTTTCCTCAAACAGCAGCGTTTCCAGAACCGTATCAATTGAACTGGCCGCTGAGTAAGCGATATTCTCTCTGATTTTGTGATACACCGATTCCGGCATACCGTAATAGCGAGAGAAGTTGGCAGCATCCGTGAAGTTGAATGAGACATGTAGCGTAGTGAGTCCGGCTGCCTCTAACTGATCAATACGCGCAGGATTCAGCAGGCTGGCATTGGAGTTCAATTGAGTCTCTATGCCGTTCTCTGAACAGTAGTTAACGATCTCCAGGCAATCCTGAAATTTTAAAGTAACCTCTCCACCGGAAAGGCGAACCCGGCGAATGGTGCCGATTTCTTCTAACAAACGGGTTACTTCTTTGCCGCTGATACTGTTACCATCATTTCTTTCGTACGCGCAGCAGTAATCGCACTTAAAATTACAGCTTGAGGTAACGCCAACCTCGAGGGCTTCCAGCCCGTATACAGCAGGCTTTTGCAACTCAAGAAATTTATACTTTTGCATTCGTTTAATCCTCCTGATTATTTCCAAAGATCCTTTTTGGTCCTTAGTGATTATAAGGCTTATGCATAGCGGAGCTTTATGACTTTTTTAACGTACGTTATAATAACAGTGCGTGTTCAAAAAGTCGAATTTTCAGGACCGAGAAGGTTGGATGAAGCTAGGGACTGAGTAGCGGAGCGTACGTAGTGGGTACGTGAGCAACGGAAGACCCGGGTGAATTCAAGATTCGATGTCGAGTTCACTCCTTGAACAACTTCGTTCTGGGAAGGTGACTTTTTGAACAACCTCTAACAGTCTAATGAGGTGAATCCCAATGACCACTGACAAGCATCAACCAGCCTATACAATTGGACAAGCGGCCTCCATGGCTAACACAACTGTGAAGACGCTCCATTACTACGATGATATTGGACTGTTGCGGCCATCCAAACGAACGGAGGGAGGGCACCGGTTATACTCTGCTGCGGATTTATGGACATTAGAGCTGATCGGAACTTTGCGTTACGTTAATTTCAGCCTTGCGGATATTGGCAGAATGATTTCAGGAGATCTCAGTATGACAGAGGCTTTGAATCTACAGATTGATGTCTTGGAGGTAGAACTTGGTGCGATTTCCTCAATGCTCACTATTTTAAAGCAAGCGAGACAACCTACGAAGCATATTAGCTCCGAGGATTCCATGCAGTATATTGCCGATCTGGTTGCTTCACGATCTGTTCATACTGTAAATCGCCAGCAGTTTATTGATCACAAGATGGAGGAGACGCGGCTGTTAGAGATGCTGCCAGAGGATTGGCAAGCATCGTTTATGCATTTTTTCAATAAATACATCATGAAGGCATCCAAGCTCACCGCCCGCCAGACCCAGGCCTGGACTGAGCTGCAGAAATTACTGAACGACCCGGCTTATATTAAGGAACTGGCCCATAGTGAGCTGCCATTCTTCCGGATGGCACTTCATCCCGGGCACGAGCCAGGGGAGTGGATCAGGCAAATGGAGCAAATTCGTCTTCGCACCCAGGAAGCCATTCAACAACAATGGGCGGCAAGCAGTCAGGCCGTCCAGGCCCTCACACGTGACTTTCTTTTACTGTATGCCAATGTGGAGGAACTTGAACAGCCTGAAGAGTTTCTTCCAAGACAGGCCCAGCATTTATTGGATTCCGTAACAGAACGGACCTTGCGGTTCAACAAGCTGTGTACCCTGGTAAACCCGGAGTGGCAGGAGATTTCCAGCGGTATGGAACTACTTATGCAAGGCATGCAGGAATTATTGGCCAGGAATTCGTCATAGCAACCGCTGTAGAGGCTGACCCTTTAAATAATGATTGAAAAATTCAAGAGTCAGCTCATTCACCAATCGTTGAGTTTCTCTTGCATCCACACCCTCCATCCATTCTAGCAAGGGAGAAAACAAATACAGATCAGAGAAGCTAAGGTGAGTGGTATTGTCCAGCGTAATCCAGTAATTCCCTCCTGCTGTTACCGGTTCATATCTGGCGTATACTTCCTTATAATAGGCTTCTGCCTCGGAACGGGTTGTTCCCATTGCCGCAATCTGATCATCGCTCATCACGCTGGTTCCGGCGGTAGTGCTGTCCGCACTTAGCATGAGAAACGGCTTGCCTACGCCTGCTGCGGGAATACGCTTCTCCCCAAACAGCACGCCATCCATATTTAAGCCTGCTTGTATTCGGGAATCACTGAGCAGCATTTGTAGAGTGGTTGCACCGCCAAAGGAATGTCCGAACATCCCCATGCGCTCCAGATCGAGATGTCCCGTGAACCGGCCATCCGTATCGTTATCGTTAAGAGCTTCCAGCTTATCAAGAACAAATTTAACATCCTCTACCCAAATTTCATTAAGCTTGTCCATAAAATCGAACTGCAGCACTTCAAATCCTTTCTTGCCTTGGGAATCGAACAAAGCGACTCGGCCATCAGGAAATACTGATGCCAAGCTGCTGTAGGTGTGATTAATACCCACCACGATGTAGCCCTCGCTTACCAGTTGCTCTGTCTGAAACGTATTTTGACTCTCATATCCATGTAGCCCATGAGAGAAAATAAGCACAGGGTAAGAAGCTTCCGCTGGGGATAATGCAGCTTGCTCTACGGCATGCGTCCGCACATACTTTAGGCTGCTGAACAGCATTTGGGGCAGACCCAGGATCTCATGAAATGCCTTGGTATAAACCTCGGAGTCAGGCAAATAGGCAGAAGTTGTACCGCCAGCTTCCTTATCTGCAGGATACCAGATTTGTATTCTTAGCTCGCGCTTGGTGCCTCTTCCGGCAACAAAGGTTTCCTCTCTGTCTTCATCCATCCAAGAAAATGCTACAGTCCCTATACCAAAGGCCCCTTCCGGCTTAGCAAAGGTGAATACAGGAAATAATAGCGGCACAGCTACACTAATGGCTGCATAGCTTGTCAGTCCGAGCCAAATCACCATACGAGCAAGCCTGCGAGGTTTGGTTGCTTCACTGCTTTGCCGAACACCTCTGGCATCTCTTGCAACTGAAAATCTCATATTCTGACCCCCAATAATTATTTCTACAGATTAGAATTACCGCAAATCAACAATAAAACCTCCCGTAGCAGGAGGATCAAGGGCAAGAGCTAAGTACAGAAGGAACGGCAGAGGCTGACAAGTATGTTTGCTAAAGTTGTTACCAAAAAAAGTGTTGCAATCATGTTTCTAACGATGTATAATCTATTCTTGTCAGCAAGTTTTCAAACCAACTGAAATACCTTTTGGGGCCTTAGCTCAGCTGGGAGAGCGCATCGCTGGCAGCGATGAGGTCAGGGGTTCGATCCCCCTAGGCTCCACCATATTATGGACCCTTAGCTCAGTTGGTAGAGCAGTAGACTCTTAATCTATTTGTCCAGGGTTCGAGTCCCTGAGGGTCCATCCAGGAGGAACGGTAGCGATACCGTTCTTTTTTGCTGTCTTAAGCACCCGATCCCTGAATAATTTAGTTGTTCCACCTACTTTACAAACCGATGGTCGGTTTATATAATCATAATAACTTATATTCAAAGCTTGGTGGAAGAGGAGGGTGGCTATGAAGAACTCAGATCGTCGAAAGAATACCATCCGGCAACTATTGGATGCAACCAAGGAGTTGCTCCGTGACAAAAGCTGCCATGCTATCACCTTAAAGGATATTATGGAACAATCGCGCTTATCCAAGGGGGCGATATTCCACTATGTAAAGAGCAAGGATGAAATCTTTGCCTGGGTGCTGGAGGAGCGTCTTGAAGCTGTTAATGAACATTTCGAGGAAGAAGTGGCCAGCAGCCTTGATAAAACATTTGATGGGCCCATGCTGGCTATCTCCAACAGTATGGCGGGGTTGGAGGACAGTCATGAGGTGACCAATAAAGTTCTTCTATATATGCTGGGCAAGGAGAATGAACCCGAGATAGCGAAAGTGCTTGGACACTTTCACGAGCGGTCTGTCTCTGTCTCCAGACAGTGGATTATTACGGGTCAGAAGTACGGGGTGATCCAGGAAACCGTAAACCCTGATGAAACGGCCGAGTTGTTCGTTTTGCTATCGTTGGGTCTGCGTGTACGGGCATCCCTGACCGCATCACCTGGGGCTCTTTCAGCGAAAGGTGTATCGGACTTTATGGCCGGAATCCTGAAAAAGCAATAATTAAGATTTGAGGGAGGGTTCAACATGGTTCCTTTTATTGCACTTATCGTATCCTTTTTGCTGTTTCGGGGGCTTGGTTTTCTGGGCTTGAATTATTTGAATGATTGGCATACCTCCCTGCAATGGGCAGTAGTCATAATGTTGCTATTGAGCGCATCTGCACACTGGGGAAGGCGGCGGCCTGATCTGGTAAAGATGGTGCCCCCTGCTTTTCCACAGAAAGAATGGATCATAACGGTTACTGGAATTTTGGAAATTGCCGGAGCTTTGGGTATCCTGGTGCCTGCGCTCTCACTTATTGCTTCAGTGTGCCTTGTTTTACTTCTTATCGCCATGCTTCCTGCCAATATCTATGCAGCTCGTAACAAGCTGACCATCGGCGGTAAGCCGGTGCCGAAATTACCAGTTCGCATCGGGATTCAGCTCATTTTTATCACTGCCGTATTACTTGCCTCCCCGTTGTTTACTGGATGAATCAGCTTATCTAACAGAATGAATGTACCATCAAGGAGAAATAGCCGTGCCAGGGAGTTGTCCCAACACGGCTACTTCTTGCCCTCCCCAGTTGGTTTTCACGGGGAAAGGCTGTCAGAAAGCTTACTGCCGGATGAGCAAGATTCTTGCTGCGGGTACAACGACATGCTGGCCTTGTTCATCCATCAATTCCAGAGAATCCTGATGCATGTTGACCAGGATGCCATGTAGGCTATGCTCTTGGGTCTCCACGGTGATGCATTGGCCGGCAGTTGCATTCATGCGTTCCACGGTGCCGGCATCGGGAAAAGAGGTCGCTGCAAAGGCCTGCTCCAGTTGCTCTATACGGCCTGTTAACAGCTCCAGCTTGGCCTGTAGCAACCGGATGCGCCTGCGCAGCGGACCATTGAGCAGAAAGCGCAGAACACTCATAAGGTACACCCCCTTCCCTAGATAGTTATCTCTGGAAGGAAGGACCTGCTTACTCGACCCTCCTATTGCAGAAGACATTATATCTTATGTTGCTAGATTGATAGAGTTCGGGTGGGTCCGCTTTTCTGGGGCTATTCGTTATGTTATGCTGGAAGCAAGCGACGAATCAAAGCATAGAGGAGCTGATGACATGATCAAACATATCGTATTGTTTAAACTGAAGGATGCTGCTCCGTCAAGCATTGAGCGGACGGTTCAGGTCCTACGGGGACTGGAAGGCAAGGTAGAGCAATTGCGGAGCCTGGAGGTAGGAACCGATGTCATACGCTCTGAGCGTTCTTATGACATCGCATTGATTGCTACTTTTGATTCCCTGGATGATCTTGAGGGGTATCAGGTTCATCCCGAACACAAGAAGGTTATTGAGCACATGAGCGAAGTACGTGAAAGCCAAGTTGCGGTCGATTTTGAATTTTAAGATTCACTTTTGATAAATTGGCGTATTATACATGTAAGGGACATTGGCATAGAGGGACATGCCTCACCGTTTTCAGGAGGTAATTGCTATGTATTATGTGAATCGGGAACAAATCGAACGCAGACTCGAAATTATTCCGGAATTGCTTCAGGTACTTGGTCAGTCGTCCCGGAGAGAACGCCCCCTCGTTGAACGGTATGCCGCGGAGCGTGCGTTGCATTTAGCTGTGGAGATCGTGACGGATGTAGGCAGCTATCTCATTGATGGCTTCATTATGCGTGATGCAAGCAGTTACGAGGATATCGTGGACATTATGCTGGACGAGAAGGTCATCGACAGTGACATGCATGCTATCTTGGTTAAGCTGGTGCGGCTTCGGAAGCCGCTAGTACAGGATTATTTCCTGAGCCATCCAGAGCCTGAGGAGTGGGCGCAGAATTTACCAGCGGTACTTAAGACTTTCTCAACAAAGGTATTCACGTATTTGGAACAGGAAGGTGTTTATAGCCCATTGGCTAAATAAAAATGCCTGTCCATGTGTGACCAGTCGGATTGTTGTTGCTTATAATACATTAAGATATGGGCATTCGCCCTGATACGGGGATGCTAAAAAGGAGAGATGAGCTATGAGTAAAGGGAATAAAGGTTGGTTGTTAGGTGCAGCAATTGGTACGATCGTCGGTTCGGTGACAGCATTGTTGTTTGCGCCGAAGCCAGGCAAGGCACTTCGTAAGGACATCGCAGACGGGGCTCGCCAGGTTGGAGAGAAGACCCAAGAGGTTGCCGGGAAGGTAACGGAGCAGGGTGCTATTCTGGTGGATAAAGTGAAAGAAACAGCCGGGGACCTTATTACGGATATTCGCCAGGTCACTAAGGAAAAAGTAGAGCAAGTATCCGAGATCGTGGAAGACACGGTCGAAACCGTAAAGGACGTCAAGACAGTGGTACTGGGTGTAGTCGACTCTGAGGTGGATGGTAAGGATGCCGAAGCTGCTGCGCTTGAAGCTGCGGTTACTGCGGAAGAGGACAAAGACGCTAAATAAGTTAGTCTTGCTGACAAGACGGCATTGCCTGACGGGGACCCTGGAAGCAGGGTCCTTTTTCGTGGCATAAGAGGGCGGGCTTTCTTGTCCGATGCTACAAATTAAGTTAATATTTAGGTACGCTTTATGATCCCAGGTCATACAGTAACGAGAGAGACTCCAATTAAAATTTGATGATAAAGGAAGCGGTATGTTCGTGCAGCAAGCTATTGCCATCTTAGACTCGGGAGTGGGAGGTCTCACGGTTTGCAAGGAAGTGATGAGACAGCTTCCCAGAGAGAAGATTATTTATTTCGGAGATACGGCCCGAGCTCCTTATGGTCCAAGGTCCCCTGAGGAGGTTCGCTTGTTTACCGAGCAAATCGTTGATTATTTGATTCAATTTGACCCTAAACTGATTGTCATTGCCTGCAATACAGCTACTGCGGCAGCGCTGGATTACATTAAGGACAAAGTGAATATTCCAGTCATCGGTGTTATACATCCGGGGGCAAGGGCGGCGATCAGCACCACTAAGAGTGGAAAAGTAGGGGTCATCGGTACGGTTGGTACAATCCGTAGTGAAGCCTATACTACGGCTTTACGCGAGCTGAATCCTCAAATCGAGATCGTTAGCCAGGCATGCCCCGAACTCGTACCGTTAGTAGAACGGGGGTTGTATGAGACCGACGAAGCCTTATTCGTTGTACAGAATAGCCTGCAAGGACTGAAGGATTATCCAATGGATTGTCTGATTCTTGGCTGTACACATTATCCCTTTCTGAAGAATTCAATTCAGCAGGTGATGGGGGAGCAGGTTACGTTAATTAGCTCAGCCGATGAGACGGCCCGGGAGATCAGCACCGTGCTGCACCAGAAGGAGGGCTTGGCCCGGGGGAACGCGATTCCGGTGCATCAATTTTTCTGTAGCGGGGATGCGGACATGTTCCGTAAGATTGCCCGTCAATGGCTAGGGGAGCAGATCGAATTGACCCCGATTGTTTGGCAAGTATCCAGCCCTGTGGGCTAGCATGAGAACCTTTGGAGGGAAATCCCTGGCCAAAGGTTCTTTTAGAAAGAAGGACAAGCCTTTAAATGACCTTTTTAAGGAGAAGGGAGTGCGGCTCATGCAACTGATTGCCATGCTGACGATGCTAATTGATCATGTTGGACTTATATTTTTTCCAGGGGAAATGGGATGGAGAATTATTGGGAGGATTGCCTTTCCCATCTATGCGTATGCGCTGGTTCAAGGTCATGTGCACACTTCGAATTACCGAAGGTATGCGGTGAGGCTGGGGATCATAGCCCTGCTCTCGCAAGTTCCTTATCAACTGGCCTTTAACACCACAGGCTTGAACGTAGTAGCTACCCTGTTAGTTTCATCGCTCGTCCTTCGGTTGCTGGAGAAGGTAAAGCATAGCGTAGGGTCCGGCATCATCGTTGTTGTCGCTTGCGTACTGATGGAGGTTGTGTCGTTCGATTATGGAGCTTATGGACTGCTGCTCGTGTTAATCTTTAGATACGGGGGAGCGGCTAGCATGGTGCTTATGCATATGCTGCTGAATATCGTTTATTTGTTCGCCTTCGGCTGGATCGTCCAGTTAGCGAGCATCATCCCGACGATGGTGATCGCCTATGGCCCGCAGGTCTGGAGAAGGCTGGAGAACTGGCGACTCCCGCGCTGGGTATGGCGGAGCTTCTATCCGTTGCACTTGGCTGTGCTGGTTATACTGGCGTATACACTGCGTTGATTAGCAGGATGGGCAAGAGCAGACGAGGTGCATCTGAACACATCAAAGAGGAGGAAACGTCATGAAATGGAGAAGAATTTGGTCGTTTCGGCATTGGTCCCATATTTTTCGCCGTACATGGCCTTTGCTGGGGTCCCGCAAGGTGCCGTGGTTCGATAAGCTATTGTTGACTGTACCGGCACTGGCTTATTGGGTTCTACCTGATGTCATGCCGATGATTCCTATTGACGATATGGCTGTAACGATGCTGCTCATGAACTGGTTCGTGACCCGGGCAGAGCGGAAATACCCCGGTGTATAGCAGGATTTGCCCCTTGCTCTTGCTTGTTTGACATTGTTTCTTTACAATTAGGAATGTTAGGTAAGCCAATTGAAGATAGGAGAGATCTCATGAACGTCAAAATTACCCGCAATGCGGCGAAGGTGATAAAGCAGGAACTGGAGAAAGAAGAGAACCAAGGGTTTGCACTGAAGGTATTCATTACGCACTCCCATGGAGATCACGCTCATTATGGTCTGGATTTGGCCAAGCCAGAGAGCGATGCCCAAGTGATTAAGACGGATAAGGAAATTGATGTCATCGTGGAAGGAACCGACCCGCTGCTGGATGGCGTAAAGATCGATTATTTGTATTTTCCGGAGGAAGGATTCGTCATTACTAATCCGTCCAAAGGAAATCATGGCGACCACTAAGTTTTAGCTGAACCATACAAAGAAGGGACCCACGCATGGCTAACGATATCCGCATTTGCGACAAATGCAATCATATCCGAATGAAGACTTTTATACCGAAATTGCAAAAGCTCGCGCCGGACGCCGAGATCAAAGTCGGCTGCAAGTCCTATTGCGGTCCGTGCGGCAAAAGAGCGTTCGTATATATTAACGGCCGGTACGTCAGTGCCCCAACGGAAGACGAGGTACTGGCCAAGGCTGCTCCATTCGTCAAGAAACCCAAGACAGATGCTTAAATAGCAAATCCCCCGCTCCTGAGAAGGAAGTGGGGGATTTATTTTTTATTTATTACTATCCATTGAATTGAGCAGGTTGTTGGTAATGAGCGTATCAGATATGTCCAAGCGGTTCATCGCTTCCTCCTGCGGAACGCGGCAGGGTTCAATATCGGTGCGCTCCCTACTTGAGAGGTCATAACATTGTCCGTCTTCGAACAAATGGCTGGCCGATGGAATATAGTAGACTTGTCCGTCGGTAAAGGCACCCGTGCGAAGCACCACTAAACGTTCATCTGTTGCACTGCTAAACAAGTTATTGCCCATAAAATAGTACGGCTCTGCGGAGATGCCGAGTAGATGCAGCAGCGATGGGGTCATATCTAACTGTCCGGATGGTTCCGGATAGACCCCGGCATACTTGCTATCTGGCAAATGAATTAGCAGGGGTACCTGATTCATGATCTGATGCATATCCAGTTCGCTCAGCTTGCGGCCTAGAAACCGTTCATAATCTTCCCGCACCGTAACGGAATTATCATGGTCGCCGTAAACATACAAAATGGTATGATCCCATAAGCCTTCCTGCTTCAAGCCTGCTACCAATTGACCTAATGCCTCATCCATATAGTGAATGGACTGCAGGTAATTGCCGAAGATGGTTCCTTCGAACTCCCCGGTATCGAGCGTTCGCGTTTCGGCAGGCAGTGAATAGGGATGGTGGCTGGATAACGTAATCATGAAGGAGTAGAAGGGCTCTTGAGTTTGCGTCATAAAGTCTAATGATTGGCGGAAGAAAGACTTATCACCCAGCGACCATCCCAGCGGCTCATCCATCACGTAATCTTTCTTGCTGTAGAAGCGGTCATAGCCCATCTTCGGATACATTTGATTACGATTCCAGAAGCTGCCTTCGTAAGCATGGAAGGCGGAAGTCGCATAACCGGCCTGCGTCTTCAGAATTTGCGGCAGCATATCAAAGTGATGATCCGGGTAACGGACTGCCACCGAGCCTGTAGGTAACGGATGAAGCGAGCTGTTGGAGGAGAAGTCCGCGTCGGAGGTTCGCCCTTGACCCGTCTGGTGATAATAGTTCGGGAAGTACAGGCTTTCTTTCATTAATTCATTGAAGTGTGGGGTGATCTCCTGGCCGGCGATTTCCTGACCAATCATAAAGTTCATGAAGGCCTCCGTCTGGATTACTACCACATTGCTTCCCGCATAAGCGCCAAAGGTTTCATTTGGCTCTACTTGGCGCCGTTTCGCTTCCCGAAACCAACTTTCAATAGCCTCTTGTTCCTCGGACTCGACAGACATGGCTGCTCCAAAATGCTCCTGCACGTAACGGTTGGCATCATAATAATGAAAGCCCAGTAGACCGGTAACATTGTAGAGGGATACATTCCACCAATTGTTCTCGAATAGTTCGGTGGCCCATGTACGGGCGTAGAACTGAATCGGTCCTACAGATAACATGAAGCCCAGGATAAATACGGCAAGGCCGGGGAATAGGCGTCCCAGTCCGCGACGTCCCTTTCCCTTGTAGTTGGTGCTCGCCCGGTAGACCGGGCCAAGGTTGCCAATGGTGTGAGAGGACGTCTGGAGCTTTCTGCGCCACACCTGAGCGAAGAGAGCAGCAGCCAGCCAGAGGGCCCAGTCGGCGATAAGCCATAAATCACGAGGATGAATAAGTTCCTCGATGCTTTCCCCAAGGGCTCCAACTTGTCCCGCCTGCATCAGAACCGGTACCGTGATGAAATCGGCAAAATACCGGTAATAAACCAGGTCGGCGAAGATGAGTGCGGTGAGCAGTACATTCAGACTGCCCAGCCCCCATTTGAACACTCGGGCAGGAAGCCATAATGTCCAGAATGAAGCCAGCATAATAGAGCCGATGGCAATAAGGTTATCCAGCAGGCTCATGTCAATATAACGGGCCTTCAATTGCCCATGAAATAACACAAGCTTGATGAAGATAGCCATGACAAATAGGAGATAGGCAAAATATCGGGACTTCCTTAGCATGACAATCAGCCAGCTCCTTTCTTGCTCCGAAAAGGGAGAAACCCTCCCACCACGTTAATGACGTGGGGGAAGGGGTCCGAGATACTGCAAATATTGGCATTCAATGCGTCCGTTAAACAGCTTGCGCCGCTTATCTGCTTTACGCGTAAAGTCGCGCTCAAACGTCTTGGTAGGTGTTAGAGCGAAGAAAGACCAGGTCGGCATGCCTGCGGTAACTCTGCCGAGTTGCGATATCAGCTTGCGCACTTCCTTCTCCTCACCGATCCGTTCCCCGTAAGGGGGATTGGTAATCATGCAGCCATAATCGCCCTGGGGCTCAATCTTGACGGCCGGGAGGCACTCGAAGCGAATCTCATCGGCTAGTCCTGCGCTCTTGGCTGCGGCTTTGGCAATCTCGATGGCATCCGGATCGATATCACTGCCCACAATGTTCAGTGGAATATCGTCTCGTACGGCATCGATGGCTTCCTCGCGTGCCTGGGCCCAGAGCTCTTCAGGTATAGCCGGCCAGCTCTCTGAATTAAAGGTGCGGCGTAGTCCCGGCGCGATGTTCCAGCCGATCATCGCGGCTTCAATCGGCAACGTTCCCGAGCCGCAGCAGGGATCGTAGAACGGTCGTGTTGGATTCTGATTCCAGCGGCTAAGAAGAATCATGGCGGCGGCCATCGTCTCCTTCAGCGGTGCTTCTGTGGCTTGCTTGCGGTAGCCACGCTTGTGCAGAGCGGACCCCGTAGTATCGAGGGTGAGCAGAGCCCGATCATTCAGGAGATGAATCTCGATCACGTAACGCGGCCCGTATTCCTCGAACCATTCAATATCATAGGATTGCTTCAACTTCTCAACTATGGCCTTCTTCACGATTCCCTGGCAGGCGGGAACGCTGCTGAGCTGCGATTTGTGCGAACGGCCCTCAACGGGGAATTCTCCATCTGCAGGAATCCAGTCCTCCCAAGGCAAAGCCTTGGTCCCTTCAAACAGTTCGTCAAACGTGAAGGCGTTGAATTCGCCCATATTGATCAGAACCCGGTCAGAGGTTCTCAGCCACAAATTGCAGTGGCAGATATCGATCAGATCTCCGGTAAAATGGACGCGTCCGTTATCCACAGACGTATCATGATAGCCCAATTCTTTCAACTCGCGTACGACTACGGCCTCCAGGCCCATCGGTGCGGTTGCGATTAATTTTAAAGGTCCAGACATGCTAGATAATCACTCCAACTTCAGCTTTGTACTTGTGAGAATAAACGAAAAACCATACAATTTAGTATAGGCTAATGTCCTGTAAGTTACAAACGCTTCTTGAGGAGGTTGTTCAAAAAGTCGTCTTCCCAGAACGGAGTTAATCAAGGAGTAGATTCGACATCGAATCTTGAATTCAGCCGGGCCAAGCGTAGGCTTCCGTAGTATGTTTCTTGCAGAAACATTTCAGTTGCTCACGTACCTATGCTTACGAAGTCGTTTTCTCTGAAAACGTGTAGCTCCGCTACTCAGTCCCTGACTTCATCCAACTCAAGCGTTTTGAAAAAACGCACATCGGAAGCATAAGCTTCGGTCCTGCTAACCCGACTTTTTGAACACGCACTTTAAGTAGATAGGAAGGGAAGATTATGATGTTAACGCCTGAACAATACGGGGATGAATTATATGCGAAGGATGAGGTATTGGAGCGTGTAACGCGGTCCATTGCCGACAGCGGGCTTCAGGATGTATCTATTGCGCCGGGATATGGACGGCTTCTGACGCTCCTGGTGAAGCTGGCCGGGGCCAGATCGGTGCTGGAGATCGGTGCACTGGGTGGCTATAGTGGCATCTGTCTGGCCAGGGGCCTGCCGACTCAAGGAGGAAAATTGCTGTCGCTGGAGCTAAAGGAAGAGAATGCTGAGTTGGCCCGCAGAAATTTGCAAGAGGCGGGCTTCGGGCATATGGCGGACTATAGAATTGCTCCAGCGCTTAGCAGCCTGGAGGAGCTGGTGGAGGAAGGGGAACGGTTCGATTTCTTCTTCATCGACGCGGACAAAGAGAATTATCCCAATTACCTGGAGTATGCCATCAAGCTGGCAAATCCGGGAGCTTTGATAGCCGGGGATAATATTTTGTTAAGGGGCCGTACGCTCAATACGGACAAGAACGGACCCTCGGTGCAGGCGATGCGCCGTTTCAATGAAACCATAGCCCGGGATGATCGGTTAATAAGCACTTTGCTGCCGGCGTATGATGGTCTGGCATTGGCTATGGTCAAATAATCATAAAGATCATCAATAATGCAAGGCACACAAACAAGCAGCGCGGCCCATTCAGGCGGCGCTGCTTGTTTGTGTGCAGGTTAAAAGGGTGAAGAACGAAAGTCACGGACTTCAAGGTCCGTTATGGTACAGATGTGCCCAGCCATTGCCGATGACTTGTGGCCGGCGGGGGTTTCCGTCGCTTTGCTCGTTCGATCTTAGCCCGTATCCTTGATTATAAGGCGGTTGAGCAGGATGGGCGTGGTGGCTTTGGGGTCCTTGATTGGCCAAGTGAGCGTTTGGCTGGCCCTGATGGCAGCCTTTTGGTGGACCGATGAGCACCGATTGATTGAGTGGGGCGAAGGTGTCCTTGACTTTAGCCGGGTCGAGGCAATAGGCATAGGCCAATACCTCAGGAGGGGTCAGCCGCAGCATATTCGAGGCCAGAATCACTTCAGGAATCGGAGCATCGAAGATGGCCAGGAAATGCGTGCCGTCCACAGTGGCGGTATCATAGTGCCACCATCCTTGAGGAACGTTCGTCACTTGCCCCGGACGGTTAGGATAGTTGTGCAACTCATTGGTAAACGGGTTGATGATGGATACAACGACTTCCCCGGAAATGCAGTAGACCAGCTCCGAGGCGTTCTGATGGATATGAGGCTCAACAATATTGTTTTTATCGAGATAGACATCAAGGAGCGATACATTGCCTAACGTATTTAATTGCTGGATAGACACCTCATTGATAAAATTCCGATCGTCTTTCTTGAAGGTGGTATTGCGATTCACATCAAACGTGAATTGCGCTGAGGGTGAGGCGAAATTCATGTATGAAACCGCCATGCTTTTTCCCTACCTTTCTCTTAGGCTTACAGAGCCGTTCTTCCTAAGATATTTATGATTCTATTGGGTGATAAATACGCTATTTTTTAGCAAATGTTAATTGCTTAAGGAAAGCAGGCTACAGTATAATAGTGCGGTAATTCAGGATAAGCTATCCGATTTACGGAAGACATCTTACTAATGAAGGATATGAGAACAACGATGAAGCCTATTGCCCATGTACAGCAAGAACCGCACTCTACTCCCAAGCAGATTACTTTTGTCCAAGCCCTGTCGATTGTGGTTGGCATGATTATCGGATCGGGTATATTTCTGAAGCCCGGGATTGTCCTCAGCCATGCCGGATCACCTTGGATGAGCATTATGGCCTGGACGCTCGGAGGTATCATTACTTTGGCTTCGGCCTTATCAGTTGCGGAGATCGCCGCAGCCATTCCCAAATCCGGAGGGTTATACACCTATTTGGGTGAGCTATATGGCGATGTTGTTGGTTTTCTGCTGGGTTGGGTGCAGACGGTCATCTCCTATCCCGCTTCGGTAGCAGCCCTGGCCATTGCCTTTGCTTCGTATTCCGCTTATTTCATTCCTATGAACAGCTGGGTTCAGAAGCTGGTGGCGATCGGAATTCTCGCCTTTATCTTAGTCATGAACGTTATAGCTACGAAATACGGCGGAATTATTCAGACTCTGGCTACGGTTGGCAAGCTGGTACCGGTGGTGGGTATTGTTGGCTTTGGTTTGTTCAGCGGTACGGCCCCTGGATTGGCTGGTATGCCTGCTGCCGTAACCGGGGCTGGCTTTGGCATGGCTGTGCTGGGTACATTATGGGCCTATGATGGCTGGATTGGCGTGACCAATATGGCTGGTGAAATTCCTAATCCTGCTCGAACGATGCCCAGGGTGATCTCGATTGGCGTTGTTTTTGTCATTATTGTATATGTATTGTTTAATTTAGCTATTTTTAAAATTTTGCCTTATGAGGCGATCGTAAGCTCCAAGGCACCTGGAGCGGATGCGGCAGAGGCTCTACTTGGCAGTGGTGGTGCGATGTTGATTACGGCGGGAATTATCGTATCTGTGTTGGGGGCGCTTAACGGTTACCTCATGACGGCAGCCAGAGTTCCGCAGGTCATGGGCGAGAAAGGGCAGATTCCATTCTCCCGCTTGCTTCGCAAGCAGCACGTCAAATTCGGAACGCCAGCGAATGCTTTAATTTTGCAAAGTCTACTCGCCGTAATTTACATTTTCTCAGGGACCTTTAATACGCTAACCGATTTGCTTGTTTTCGTATTATGGATTTTCTTTACGATGGGCGTATTCGGTGTGTTTCTGCTGCGGAGAAGAAAGCCTGTACCTTCAGGGGAGCGAGGTAGATACCGTGTGCCGTTATATCCAATCACTCCGTTGATCGGTATTCTGGGCGGCATTTACATCCTCGGCAGCACAATCATCAGCAATCCGCTACAGTCCTTGACGGGGATTGGAATTACGCTCATTGGCCTGCCTGTATACTTCTATATGCAGCGCCGCTAGGGGCAACTTGAAGCATGAGAATCAATTCATGAGAGGAGCATCACGATGACGAGAAGGCTGTATTTTGAAGATGCCTATCTGACCTGCTGGGTGACGCAGGTGAAGAATAAGCTGGAGCGTGATGAAGGTAAATTTGTCGTGCTGGAAGAGAGTGCTTTTTATCCCGATGGTGGGGGACAACCCCATGATACGGGTATGCTTGGTGGAATTCAGGTGCTGGACGTCATTAGCGAGGAAGACGAGGTATTGCATCGTGTGGAGCGCTTTCCAGAGACGAAAGAGGTTGCTTGCGAGATTAATTGGCCGCGCAGGTTCGATCATATGCAGCAACATAGCGGGCAACATCTGTTATCTGCGGTTTGCCGCGATTTGTATGACGCCACCACGACGAGCTTCCATCTGGGAGCCGATTATTGCACGATTGATGTGGATAAGCCGGAGCTGTCGCCTGAACAGCTTGCTGCTATTGAGCAGGAGGTGAACTGTCACATCTATCTGAATCATCGGATTGTCAGCTATTTCGTGTCCGCTGAGGAAGCAGAGCGATTACCGCTGGTCAAGCCACCCAAAGTGACGGAGCATGTTCGTATTGTGGAGATGGAAGACGTTGAATACAACGGGTGCGGCGGGACTCATGTTGCTTCTACCGGATCGATTGGTATGATCAAGCTACTGAAGAGCGAGAAGCAGAAGGGATGCACTCGAATCACCTTCAAGAGCGGTTACCGTGCTTTAACTGAGTTTCAGGAGCAACAGCGCGTATTAAGCCAACTTACAGCCAGGCTGAAAACAGGCAGAAATGAGCTCATCGATCGTCTGGATCGCTGGGAGGAAGAACAGAAGCGGCTGCAAGCCGAGGTGTCCGAATTGAAGCAGAGGGAAGATAGGCATGAAGCCAGAGAATTGCTCACCAAGCAAGAGAGCGGGATGATCGCAGCACGCTATACGGACAAGTCCCTCACGCAATTGCAAAATTTGGCGAACGAGGTAGTCGCTCAAGGTGAGGTTATGGTGCTGCTGGCGTCCGAGCTTGAGAACAAGCTCATATTCGCTCATAGTGGCAGCTTCCCGGTATCCTGCGGAGCGTTCTTCAAGGAGCATCTTCCTGCTTACCAGGGAAAAGGTGGGGGAAGCAACAAGCAAGCCCAGGCAGGCTTTGCGAACACGGAAGATTTGCTGGCCTTCTTCGAGCATACCAGACAAGCCCATTTAGGCTAAGCTCGTCCGGTATGCACTTTGGCCTTGCCGTACAGCTTCAGGCGGACCCACAGCGTATTCATGAGCAACAGGACGCCGGAGATGATGAACAGGCCTTCAATGCCGATATAACCGGAAAGAAATCCGCCGATCAGCGAGCCGAGCATATTGCCAAGGGCCAGGGTGCTGCTATTGAAGCCGAAAGCCCGGCTCTCCATGCCGTCCGGGGTATAGTGACGGATTAAGGCGTTGACGCTGGGCAGCAATCCGCCCATAAATACACCCATCATAAAGCGGATGGTAATCAACTGCCAGACGGATTGAACGAATGCTTGCGGGATGAGTGTAGCCGCCGCTCCCACCAGACAGAAGGTGAGCACACGATGTGCACCAAGCCTGTCGCTGACCCTTCCGAGCACCGGTGAGGTGATCATATTGGAGATTCCCGTGGCGGCACTAACGAATCCCGCCCAGAAGGCTACGTCTGCAGTCTGTCCATGCAGCTTCTCAACATATAACGGCAGCAGCGACATCGGGCTTAGCATGGCGAATTGCAGCAAGAAGGTCACGGCGAACAAGGCGGTCAATTGCGGGGTTTTGTTCAACTCCAGCAATCCTTGCCATACCGAAGGCTGCGGCGTATGAGCTGCTTCTTCACGGTCGAAGTTCTCGCGTACGAACAACAACGCGAGCATGGAGGCGAAGAATAGCAGGGAGCCCGTAATATAGAAGATGGGGCGAAATCCAACCCATCCTGCCAGTAATCCGCCGATTAAGGGTCCCAGGATGGTACCGGCAACAAGTCCGGATTGCGTAATGCCCATGGCAAAGCCCATCCTGTCCTTCGGCGCCGTTCCCGACACCAGAGCCACGGAGGCTGGGTTGAAGCCCGAGATGGTTCCGTTCAGCAGCCGGAGTGCCAGCAGATGCCAGGGCTCGGTGGCAAAACCCATCAGCGTGACGACAATCGCCATTCCAAAGCCGGAGCGCAGCAGCATGATCTTGCGTCCGTATTTATCGGCCAGCTTGCCCCAAAGGGGCTGGAAGATGAACGAAGTAGCAAAATTGGCAGCAAAGATTGATCCAGCCCATATTCCAATGGCTTGCTCCCCCTGAACATGCAAATCTCTCGCCAGATATAGCGAGAGAAAGGGAGTGATCATCGTCATGCCCGCATTTGCAAAAAATTGTCCGATCCAAAGCACCATGAGATTGACCTTCCACGTCTTCAAAGTGCCCTCACTTCCTTTCACAGAGATCTGGTCGTCCAAACAAAGTCTTTCCAGTATATCACAACCGGGAAGCCCCGGTCTGAGGCAAACTTCATGTGCTCTTCATCCGATTGTCAAAGGTTTGCCACTCGTTTTCCCGTTGTGAGAGTTGTTACTTACTTTTAAAAAGGGCATAATGTAAATTAGAATGTTTATAGTAATGAACAACTTTATAATATCTTAATGATAAGTTTCAGGAGGCGTAGGGTTTGGTTTATAATGATCGCTTGATCCGGGCTTTGCGACAGCAAGAAGTGGATGAACTTCCGGTTTGGTACATGCGCCAGGCGGGAAGATATGACCCCGATTATCGAAAAATCAAAGAAAAGTACAGTTTGCTTGAAATTTGCCGGCAACCCGAATTGGCGGCCGAAGTGACGATGATGCCAGTCCGCAAGCTTGGCGTGGACGCGGCTATTTTGTATTCCGATATTATGAATCCGGTTGCTTCGCTAGGCATTAAATTTGATATCGTCAAGAATGTAGGGCCGGTGATCGAGCAGCCCATTCGTACGGAGGCAGATGTTGAACGCCTGCAGCCGATTGACGTGGAGAAGGACTTATCCCATATTTTGCAAACCATCTCTATTTTGGACCGGGAGCTTGAGGTTCCCCTGATTACCTTTGCTGGAGCGCCATTTACGATTGCCTCCTACTTGATTGAAGGTCGTCCCTCCAAGAGCTATATTCACACCAAGGCTATGATGTATGGTCAGCCAAAGCTGTGGTTCAAGCTGATGGACAAACTGGGCGACATGGTTATTACCTATTTGCAGGCCCATGTCTTGCATGGCGGCAAGGCGCTTCAGTTGTTTGATAGCTGGGTGGGCGCTTTGGCCCCAAGAGACTTCGAGACTTATGTGCTTCCGACGATTACACGTATTTTTGCCGAACTTCGCCATTTGGATGTACCGAAAATTTATTTTCCAGGCGTAAGCTCCGGGGAACTGCTCCCAACGCTGACAGGACTTGAGGTGGAGGCGATCGGACTTGATTGGCGTGTATCCATCACGGAGGGACGTCGGCGCCTGGGTCATAACTTTGCCGTACAGGGTAATCTGGACCCTTATCTGTTGACTGCACCAATGGATGTGATCAAGGAACAGGCTGCGCGGATTATTGATGAAGGAGTATTGAAGCCAGGTTATGTCTTCAATCTTGGACATGGCTTGTTCCCTGAGGCTTCGCTTGAGAAGCTGCGAGAACTGACAGAGTTCGTACATGAGTATTCCCGGAAGGCGCTGATGCGGCACAATGCACCCGCCCAACAAGGCTGAACAATCAAGTGGGACGAAGTAAACCAACTATCGACCAGAGGTGAACAGGAATCGTGAAAGCAAAGATCGGAGTATTGGTGATGTCCTACGGCACACCACAAAGTTTGGATCAGGTCGAGGCCTACTATACGCATATCCGGCGCGGACATCCACCGACCCCAGAGCAGCTTCAGGAGCTGGTTGGCCGGTATGAAGCCATCGTGGGCGGGGTGTTCCCCTTGCGGGCGAATACGGACAAGCAGGTGGCTGCCTTGCAGGACACCTTGAATCAACTGACCGCGGACAAAGATGTGGAATTTGTCTGCTATCAAGGATTGAAGCATGCATATCCGTTCATTGAGGACGGCGTAAACGCCATGGCAGCAGACGGCATTCGTGAGGGGGTCGGTATTGTATTGGCCCCGCATTACTCTGTCATGAGCATCGGCGGTTATATCAAGCGGGCAGAGGCCCAGGCGCAAGAAGCCGGAGTGGCCATGAAGTTCGTGGAGAGCTATCACCTCCATCCGAAATTAATTGACGCTCTTGCGGCGAGAGTAGCGAAGAAATTGGATGAATTTGAGGAAGCGGGTGCGCTGCGTGATCAGGTACAGGTATTGTTCAGCGCACATAGCTTGCCTGAACGGACAGTGCAAATGGGTGATCCCTACCGTGACCAATTGCTAGAGACTTCGGAGGCTGTAGCCAGTAAGGCCAAGGTGGGCTCCTGGCAATTCACATGGCAAAGTGCGGGCAGAACGGCTGAGCCATGGCTAGGCCCGGATATTCTCGACACCTTGAAGGAACTAAGCCGTAAGCAAGTAGAGGATGTGCTCGTTGCTCCGGTTGGTTTTGTCTCCGATCATCTCGAGGTACTCTACGATCTGGACATTGAAGCGAAGACAGTGGCGAAGGAACTGGACATGCGCCTGGAGCGTATCGAATCCTTAAATACGGAGCCGCTATATATGGAGACATTGAGCGACATGGTTATAAGAACTTCGCAATGGGAAAGAGATGAAGACGAATGAGTGAAGCTTCCTGTAATGTGGTCATTATCGGTGGAGGACTGACCGGACTGTCCGCAGCGTTTTATGTCCGCAAATTTTACAGAGAACAGGGCATCACGCCACAGATCACCATCGTGGAGAAAGAAAGCGTTTTGGGTGGCAAAATCGAAACGTTGCGTAAGGACGAGTTCGTGATTGAGAAGGGGCCGGATTCTTTTCTTGCTCGAAAGACGGCTATGATCGATCTGGCGAGAGAGCTTGGTCTGGAGCAGGAGCTTGTCTCCATGAATCCAGAGGCCAAGAAGACGTATATCGTTAGCGGTGGCAAGCTGCATCCAATGCCGTCCGGCCTTGTATTGGGAATTCCTACGGAGCTAAGTCCATTTCTACGCAGCGGGCTCCTGAGTTGGAGTGGCAAGGCGAGAGCGATGTTGGATCTGGTGATGCCGGCCAGACAAAGTAAGGAAGATGAATCGCTTGGAGCTTTCATTGAACGGCGGCTGGGCGCGGAGGTCCTGCAAAATATTACTGAACCACTGCTAGCTGGTATTTATGCCGGGGACACCTATAAGCTAAGCTTACAGTCAACCTTCCCGCAGTTCGGAGAAGCCGAGCGGGCTGGTGGCAGCCTGATCAAGGGAATGATGGGCGGTAAGAAACCGGCGGAGACGCATACGGGGACTAAACGCAGTGCTTTCCTGACGTTTCGCAAGGGTCTGCAAACCCTGATCGATGGCTTAACCGCTTCGCTATCAGATGTTCATTTGCGTCTTGAGAGCGAGGTCACGGAGATTCGCCGTGTCTCAGGGGAAGAAGAAGGCCGTTATCAAGTATTGCTGAATACGGGAGAATCGCTGAAGGCTGACGAGGTCATCGTGACTGTACAGGCCTTTGCCGCAGCCGGGCTGTTGCGTCCCCATGTGGACGTAACCGCGCTGGACGCAATTAATTATGTTTCTGTTGCTAATGTGGTGATGGCCTTCGACAAGAAGGATGTTGCAGGGGTATTCGACGGCTCTGGTTTCCTTGTACCTCGCAGGGAAGGCATGAACATCACCGCATGCACCTGGACCGGCGTCAAATGGTTGCATACGAGTCCGGACGATAAAATCCTGCTGCGTTGTTATGTCGGGCGCTCCGGGGATGAAGAGAAGGTGTTCTTGTCCGACGAGGAGCTGACAGAGCTTGTGCTTAGCGACTTGAACAAGCTGATGGAGCTTAAGGCTCGCCCGCTGTTCACGGAGATTACCCGGCTGCCAAAATCAATGCCGCAATATCCCGTAGGTCACTTGGAGCAGTTGGATGATCTTCGCCAGCGGCTGGAAGGGCAATTGCCTGGTGTGTATGCGACAGGAGCGGCCTTCTACGGGGTTGGCTTGCCTGATTGCATCAAGCAGGCTAAGGAATTGGCCGAACGCATGGCGTCAGGGCTGAAGGTAGCACAACCGTAACATTGGGAAAGGTCCCGGGTCGAGTCCTGGGACGATAGAACCCCTTGCCTGCAAATTAGGTGAGGGGTTCTATTTATTTCTCGATACCTGATATAATAAAATCAATACGGTTTGAAATATGGTTTCAAAGGAGTCCGTAATGTATCCACCAAGATCACAGAAGAACAAGCAAAAGCAGCAGGAGAACCGGCGGATTCAGAACCGGATATGGCTCCTGCTTAATTTAACTCTACTCACTTTGATTTTTGTACTTGGGGCCTATTTCTATGTCGAGGTGCGTACCCAGCAGAGAGGAGTGGAGACGGGAGCTACCGAGTCTTTGCCACCCCTGGAATATGTGGATGATGGCTTGGCCTACCTTGGAGGAGAGACCGGAGAAGAGGAGAGCACGGGGCACGTAGAAGAGCAGAAGGCTAATGAGCCCAATAGGGAAGAAGAGGCTTCGGCTGGAAACGAGGGTGAGGAAGGCTCTGAGCCCGTAGCTCCCTATGAGCCGCCTGCTGATGCACCTAAGAACAGTGCAGAAGCCGGGGAGCATCTGCTGATTCATTTTGTCGGGGATACGATGTTCTCAGGTAAAGTACAGGAGCGTTTGGAGAAGAAGGGGTATGATTTCCCTTATGAATATATCCGGGAGCTGTTTGAACAGGATGATTTGACCCTGTTAAATCTGGAGACGCCAGTGACGGAGGGGGGGCAGCCCGCTGAGAACAAGACCTATGTATTCAAGTCTCCAACCAGGGCGCTCGCGCCCATGGCCAAGGCGGGCGTAGATGCGGTGGGCCTGGCTAATAACCATATTCTTGATCAAGGCATTTCGGGCCTTAAGGATACTTTGAAGGCGTTGAAGGAACACGATATAGCCTATGCCGGAGCAGGACATGATGCCAAGGATGCCTATGCGCCTGTATATCTGGAGCGTAAGGGAATCAAGGTTGCGCTGCTGTCATTTAGCCGGGTTGTGCCAGAATCCACCTGGGTTGCTGGGGCTAATCACGCAGGAGTAGCCTCGGCATATACGCCTAAGCGCGCGTTGGAGGAGATCCGTACTGCTAAAGAGAATGCCGATCTTGTGCTGGTCATGAGCCATTGGGGCAAAGAGCGGACAACGGTCCTGGAGGACCATCAGCAGGAGTTGGCCCACGCCTACATTGATGCCGGAGCGGATTTGGTAATTGGCAGCCATCCTCACGTGATGCAGGGGCTGGAGCAGTACCAGGGTAAATGGATTGTTTACAGTACAGGCAATTTTATTTTCACCAAATCCAAGGACCCGAAGACGTGGGAGACTGCCGTATTCTCGGCAGTGTTCACGAAGGAGGGAGAATGCAGCCTGCGCCTGATTCCGTACCGAACTGAATTGGGCCAGCCCGTGCTGATGAATGCGGAGGATGGAGGCAAGCTGCTGCGGGAGATCGCGGAGATGTCTCCCGGCGTGAGAATTGCAGATACCGGCGAAGTATTCGGGTAGCGTTTCAACTAACTTATACAATTGGCGGTGATTCCCGAAGAATCGGGAACAACGTACATAGGGAGGACGAGAAGATGATGAACAAGATGATCGCGAACGTATATTGCGTAGGCCGGAACTACAAGGCTCATGCTGAGGAACTGGGTAATGACGTGCCAACTGAGCCGATGATATTTCTGAAGCCGTCCCATGCGGTCACGACGATGAATGAGACCGGGGTTCAGCTTCCGGCTAACCGGGGCTCGGTACACTACGAGGTGGAATTGGTTTTGCGTATTGCCAGAGATTACAAGCCGGGGATGACCGTGGATGAATTGGTGGATGTCATGGCTTTTGGTATCGACTTTACCTTGCGGGATGTGCAGAATATCGTGAGGGAGCAAGGAAACCCGTGGACCCCGGCGAAGGGCTTCCTTCAGTCTGCGCCGATCACTCCTTTTCTGGCTTTCCCTGGAGCCGTGGAGACAGCAGGTGACGACTTTGTGCTGCGCAAGAACGGGGAGACAGTCCAGCAGGGCAACATTAACCGAATGATTTTCCCTTTGCAGCAAATCGTTGATTATATCGCAGCGAATTACGGATTAGGTGAAGGGGATCTGATCTTCACTGGTACACCGGAGGGCGTGGGTCCCGTTTATCAGGGAGACAAGCTGGAGATTTCGTATGGTTCCCGCGTGCTCGGCAGTTGTATCGTGGAGTCCGGCCCGTCTGCTTCATGATGACGGATTGGATTATCGGGGCCGTGTGCGCTTTGATCGTCTCGGGTGCCGCTTACGCCAGAAAGTCGCTTTCCTTATCCGGGATGCTTGCGGCGCTGGTTATGGGGACGGTGTATTATGGCGCAGGCAACCTGTTCTGGTTCGGTATTTTACTGCTCTTCTTCGTAAGTTCGTCTGTATTTTCCCATCTTCGCGGCGAGCGTAAGCAGGAACTGGAGAAGTCCTATGCCAAGAGCGGTCGTCGGGATGCCGCACAAGTATTGGCTAACGGTGGGCTGGGGATGCTGGCTTGCTTGGGCAACTTTTACTGGCCGTGGCCGGGCTGGGCATATTTCTTTGTTGGTACGATGGCGGCGGTTACGGCGGACACCTGGGCCACGGAGTGGGGCGGCTTGAGCAAGACGCCACCCCGCTCCATCAGGAACGGCCGGGTTATACCGCCAGGAACCTCGGGCGGAGTCACATGGCTTGGGAGTATGGCGGCTCTAGCCGGAGCTGTGTGTATCGGCGGAGCTGCCTGGCTGTTGTTACTATGGACAGGCGGTATAGCAGAGAGAAGCATCGGAGTTATTTTGCTGGCCTTGGTTAAATGGGTTATCATTGGAGGACTTTCCGGAATGTTTGGCGCCTTCGCCGATTCCTGGCTGGGAGCGACCCTCCAGCGTATGCACCGCTGCGCGGTTTGCGGCAAGGAAGTGGAGGTAGCCTCACACTGCGGTCAAGCTACAGTACCCTCCAGGGGCCTAAGCTGGATGAGCAATGACATGGTGAATTTACTCAGTTCTCTTGGGGCGGGATTGCTGGCCTGGGGAATCGGGATGATATGATAAAGTAGGGATTAACATGAATATACTGACGATAGAGAACTTAACGAAGACATATGGGGAGAAAGTATTGTTCCAAGATGCTTCCTTCGGGATGGACGAGAACGACAAAATCGGGATTATCGGCGTGAATGGCACGGGGAAATCAACCTTCCTCAAAGTCATCGCTGGCCTGGATCAGCCTGATGCGGGCAGGGTGGCGATCAATCGGGATGTGAGAGTGACTTTCCTGGCTCAAAATCCGCAATATGAACCGGATATCACGGTCTTGCGTGGTGTATTCCAGAGCGGAGGCCCCGAATTGCAGGTGGTGTCGGCATATATGGAGGCGGAGGAAGCCCTTCAACAGCAGCCCGATGATGAAGCACGGCAAGCGGAAGTCTTACGCTTATCTCAGGAGATGGACCGCCTGCAAGCCTGGACCTTGGTCAGCGATGCCAAGAGCGTGTTGTCCCGCTTGGGGATTGCGGATTTTACCCAGTCTATGGGCCAACTATCCGGGGGGCAGCGCAAGCGTGTAGCATTAGCTTCGGCGTTGATCATCCCTTCGGAGCTGCTGATTCTGGACGAGCCTACCAACCATATTGATAATGATTCAGTCGCTTGGCTGGAGACGTACTTGCAGAAGCGGCGTGGCGCATTGCTGTTAATTACGCATGACCGCTACTTTCTGGATCGGGTCTGCAACGTCATGCTGGAGCTTGATCATGGACGTTTGTTCCGCTATGAGGCCAACTATAGCCGATTCCTGGAGCTTAAGAGTGAGCGCGAGGAGCGCGAGGCGGCCTCGGAGCAGAAGAGAAAAAATCTGCTGCGTACGGAGCTGGCCTGGATTCGCCGGGGAGCCCAAGCGCGCTCGACCAAGCAGAAGGCCAGGATCGAACGCTTTGAGCAACTGCAAGCAGCGGGGCCGGAGTCCAGAAATGATCATTTGGATATCTCAGTTGCATCTACTAGACTGGGTCGCAAAATTGTGGAAATCGAAGGCTTGAGTAAATCTATTCCAGACCGTGTGCTGATCAAGGAGCTGACCTACACGGCTGTTCCAGGCGATCGCGTAGGCATCGTGGGGCCTAACGGAAGTGGCAAATCGACATTGCTAAACATGATTGCCGGGCGTATAGAGCCTGATGCTGGTGAGATTGCAATTGGTCAAACCGTCAATCTGGGTTATTTTACCCAGGAACATCAGGAGATGGATGGGGCTCAGCGGGTTATTGAGTATGTGAAAGAAGCCGCCGAGGTTGTCACTACCGCAGATGGCTCGCGTATCACCGCATCGCAGATGCTGGAGCGCTTCCTGTTCTCGTCAGATATGCAGTGGACGCCAATCAGTAAGTTGTCG
The DNA here is from genome assembly GCF_001486585.1 of Paenibacillus senegalimassiliensis. Taxonomy (GTDB): domain Bacteria; phylum Bacillota; class Bacilli; order Paenibacillales; family Paenibacillaceae; genus Fontibacillus; species Fontibacillus senegalimassiliensis. The sequence goes on along the minus strand of NZ_LN909046.1, from coordinate 1,884,334 downwards.
GGAGGAGAGAAGCGGCGGCTATACTTGCTGCGAGTGCTGATGGGTGCCCCAAACGTATTGTTGCTGGATGAACCTACCAATGATCTGGATATTCAAACGTTGTCCGTATTGGAAGCCTATCTCGATGAATTTCCCGGTGCGGTATTCGTTGTATCTCATGATCGTTATTTTCTGGACCGGACTGTGGATAAAATTATGGCCTTTGAGGGCGACGGAATCGTTGCGGTTCATGTGGGCGACTATAGCGATTATGAGGAACGGGTACAGGCGGGGGGCAATGCCAAGGGAGCGACGGCTTCCAGCCTCCGGGCTAATGGGGCTACTCCTGCTGCGAGCAAGGCACAAGGTCAGCCGGATACCGGAGGTCGTGAGGTTTCGCGTGGGGAGAAGCTGAAATTCAGCTATAACGAGCAGCGAGAATATGACACCATTGACGCTACCATTGAAGCCGCAGAGCAGCGCTTGACTTCTATCGCGGAAGACATGGAGGCCTCGGCCAGCGACGCCATGCGATTACAGGAACTGATGCAGGCTCAGCAGGAAGCCGAGGCTGAATTGGAGCGTTTGATGGAGCGCTGGACTTATCTGAATGAGTTGGCTGAGAAGATAGAAGCGGGACGCCATTCTTAATCGGGCTAGCTAAAACAGAGCAGCAAAGAGGAAAGCCGGGAACCCTTCGGCTTTCCTCTTCTTTTTTGCCCAATAAGCGGTGAAATGCTTATTTTCAGAGCAAGCCACCTGCCAGCCAAGGTGGTATAATACACGTTGGAGCTACTGCTGCCTTGTGTGGTGTGCGTGTAAATATCACAACAATTTGTAAACTCTTCGTTAACGAAGGGTCTTTTCTTTGTTGTAGCATTGCAGAAAATTTTTAGATCGAGCTTCAATAAAAGTTCAAAAAGTCAACTTTTCAGCACCGAGAAGGTTGGATGAAGCTAGGGACTGAGAAGCGGAGCGTACGTAGTGGGTACGTGAGCATCGGAAGGCCCAGGTGAATTCAAGATTCGACGCCGAAACTACTTCCTGAATGACTTCGTGATCAAAAGATGACTTTTTGAACTACCTCTATAAACTTCATGAAAAAGATGTGATTACGTGCTTAGTGCAGCTATTCGAACTAGAACGCATCAATTTGCGGACAAGCATTTCTCTGGCAAGTCCATTGATTATCGGCAAATTATTGCTCTTATCATCCCGATTCTGATTGACCAGGCATTTATTATTGGTCTGAATCTGGTAAACACGGCGATGATTAGCTCCTCGGGAGTAGCGGCAGTGAGCGCCGTCAATATGGTAGATTCGCTTAATATTTTCCTGATTAACGTGTTCGTGGGGGTAGCCACCGGGGGGACAGTGGTGGTAGCGCAGTATAAGGGCAGCCGCAATCCCGAGATGGTATCCAAGTCCTCATCGGGATCGGTAGCCTCGGTGTTCCTGCTGGCTTTGGCTATCAGCTTGCTGATCATTGTGTTTCACAATCCCGCCTTGAATTTGTTATTTGGCTCGGCCGCACCGGACGTATTTCAGAATGCCAGATCTTACTTGATCGGTAGCAGCCTTTCCTTCTGCGGAATTGCTGTGGTTGAAGCAGTATGCGGTGTGCTGCGTGGGATCGGTAAATCACGGGCTTCCCTGATGTTATCCTTGATCATGAACTTAACCTACGTATTGCTTAACTTTCTGCTGATTAATTTAGCCGATCTGGGCATCATGGGGATGAACATTGCCGTGAATGTCTCGCGCTATTTGGCGGCGGCTTGTGCGATCTATTATCTGGTGAAATTGGATGCTTCCTTGCATATTCGTCTAAGGGATATGGTTCGGGTCAACCTGACCATGCTCAAGAAAATTATGTCCATCGGGATGCCATTTGCGGCCGAGCAGATGTTCTTCAACGGTGGGAAAATCTTGACGCAAATCTTCATCGTCAGTCTGGGCACCTATGCTATTGCTGCCAACGCTATCAGTTCTTCGCTTGCTATGGTCATTCAAATTCCAGCCAACGCCTTATCCATTGCCATTGTCACCGTGGTAGGGCAATGTATTGGCAGTAAAAACATCGACGATGCTCGCAAGCTCACGCGTTCATTTATTTGGTTATCTTCTTCAACCTTCATCTTCATGGGCTTGATAGTATTGCCGTTATTCAAGCCACTGGTCTCGTTGTTCCATCCACCGGCTGAGATTGTAGATGATATCTTTATCATTGTACTGATGAACACCCTGATGCAGATTCCGCTGTGGTCGATCAGCTTCATCACTCCATCGGCGCTGCGGGCAGCGGGGGATGCGAAATATACCTCCGTTGTCTCCATGTTATCCATGTGGCTGTTCCGTGTGGTGCTTGGTTATATTCTGGGAATTGTCTTGCCTTTCGGTGTAATTGGGGTATGGCTAGCTATGGATATTGAATGGGGAATCCGCGGGCTAATCTTCCTGAGGCGATTCCGCGGCCATAAATGGTACCGTCATCGATTGGTGGAGGACTGACTGGACTTGTGATATTAAAAAAACCTTGAGGCTCCTTGCGCCTAAGTTACGCAGGAACTTCAAGGTTTTTTTAGATTAGAGAACGGTTTGAGCTAGTCAGCAACGTAGGCAGCCAGCAACCGGGCTGTGTTAAGCACTGCTTGCTTGTGCGTCCGTTCCATGGCGTGGGAGGCATGGACTCCTGGGCCGATCAACGCGGCGCGGATATTGTTACCACCTCGTAAGGCAGCCGATGCATCCGAGCCGTAGTAGGGGTAAATATCGACGGCATGAGGAATATCAAGATGCTTGGCCAATTCAATCAACCGACTGGTCATTTCATAATCGTATGGACCGGAGGAGTCTTTGGCACAAATCGATACCTCTGTCTCCTTGCAGCTTAGATCATCGCCGAGAGCGCCCATGTCTACGGCAATCATTTCATGGATACCCTCCGGAATCCAGGCGGTACCATGACCTACTTCTTCATAGTTGGAGATAAGGAATACCAGATCATGCTTGGGCGCCCAGCCTTCTCGCCGGCTAGCCTCAAGCACACCGAACAGAGCAGCCACACTGGCCTTATCATCGAGATGGCGAGATTTGATGTACCCGCTTGGTGTGATGACAGGGCGGGCATCAAAGGAGATGAAGTCCCCAACCGAGATGCCGAGCTTGAGGACATCGTCTTTATTTTCCACGAGCTCGTCAATTCGAACCTCCATATTCTTCTCCTCACGCTTGAAGTCGCGGGCATCGCTGTATACATGCACGGAAGGGTGAATGGACAGAATCGTTCCGGTATAGACCTTGCCACTGCGAGTGTGAATTTGACAATATTCGTTCTCGATGGCATTCATCATGAAGCCGCCAACGGAGGTCAAGGCCAGGGTTCCGTTCGGGCGTATGGCACGTACCATAGCTCCGAGTGTGTCCACATGGGCGCTCAAGGCGATACGCCGAGAAGCATCCTTGCCTGCCAGGGTGAGAATCGCGCCGCCCTTCTCGTTGAAGGAGCAAGGAATCCCGAGTGCATCAGCTTCCCGCTGAATCAGCGACATGATATGGCGCGTAAAGCCGCTGGGGCTTGGTGTGTCGAGTAGTTCTTTCAGTAAATTCAACATGTAATCTTCATTGGGTTGTATAGAGTTCATCGTTATTCTCCTTTACGTTCATGCAACACGTTCGTGCAACGTTAGCGATCTTCTTCAACGCTGCCTGCCATAGCATCGTTCTCGCCAGCCACGGCTTCATCATCGCCTTGTTGAACCGTCGCGTCGTTGTCTGCGGCTTTCTTCCTTTTGCGTTCATGCTTCTCCGGTTCCGGGAGCACATAGCCGGTGGCATCCTGAATATGTACAAGCTTGGCCTGCAGGCTCTTGACTTCCCGCTGCAACCGATATCCACGGTAAATGCCAAAGGAGCCAACGATGATGCCGCCGAGCAGCGTACTGCCCAGGATGAGCAGAATCAAGGGTAGGCTAACCGATCCGAACAACAGATTGACCTGAACCGGGTCTACGTTAATGACAGCAAACACCGCCGTAATCAGGGCGAATACGAGGGTCATAATTAAGGACCATTGAATTTTCATGAGGAACACCTCCTTCTAGGACAGTATAAAATCCCTTGTCCGTTTGGAGCAAGGGATTTTATGGAATCGGGTCCAAAGCCCCGTTAAGCTTATTGGGTCAGCTCTTCGATTTGCTTAATGACGTCTTCAAATACACTCATCGCTTCACGAATCGGTTCCGGTGAGGACATGTCAACACCGGCTTTCTTCAGAATGTTGATCGAATAATCGCTGCCGCCGCTCTTCAAGAAGCCAAGGTAGCGGTCTACGGCAGGTTGGCCTTCCTCCAGAATTTGCTTGGAGAAGCTGGTTGCTGCAGAGAAGCCGGTGGCATATTTGTAGACATAGAAGCTGGTGTAGAAGTGAGGAATTCGTGCCCATTCCATTTCAATATCCTGGTCTACGACCATGCTCTTGCCGTGATATTTCACATTCAAATCATAATAAATCTTTGAAAGCTCCTGCGGGGTTAAGGATTCGCCGGCTTCAGCCCGCTCATGAATGATCTTCTCAAATTCGGCGAACATCGTTTGCCGGAACACGGTCGTCCGGAATTGATCCGCATAGTAGGTGAGCAGGTACAGCTTCTGCTTCGGATCGGTCGATTTTTTGAGCAAATAATCCATTAACAGCGCTTCGTTGGTCGTGGAGGCAACCTCGGCCAGGAAGATAGTGTACTGGGCATCCCGATATTTCAGTGCTTCGTCGGAGAAATAGGAATGCAGGGCATGACCCATCTCATGAGCGAGCGTAAACATACTGTTTAGATTATCGTTATGGTTCAGCAATACATACGGATGGGTGCCGTAAGCGCCCCAGCTATAGGCTCCTGTGCGTTTGCCTTCGTTCTCGTAAACGTCAATCCAACGATCCTCGAAGCCGGAACGAAGTACGTTTAAATAGTTCTCGCCCAAAGGCTCCAGACCTTCGACGACCATTTTCTTCGCCTCATCGTAAGTGATGTCCCATTTATATTCCTCAACCAGAGGAGCGAACAAATCGTACATGTGCAGCTCATCGACGCTGAGCAGCTTCTTGCGCAGCTCCATATAACGTTGCAAGAGCGGCAGGCTTTCATGAATGGTATCAATCAGATTGGTGTAGACTTCCTTCGGAATGTTATCGCCATAGAGTGACATTTCAAGTACGGACGGGTATTTGCGCACCCGTGAGTAGAACATGTTTTTGTTCACGTTGGCACTTAACGTAGAGGCGATCGTATTTTTTTGCTTACCGTATGTCTCGTAAACAGCCTTGAAAGCCCGCTCACGCACTTCACGGTTTGGATTCTCAAGGAATTGGATGTAGCTGCCGTGAGTCAAATCCACCTCTTGGCCGTTCTCATCCTTAATCTTGGGAAATTTCATATCGGCATTGTTAATCATGCCAAAAATTTGTTGTGGTGCTTGAGACAGATTGCCTACCTGCGCGAGTAAGGCTTCTTCCGTCTTGCTCAGCACATGGGCTTTTTCCCGTTTGATCTCTTGTAATGTGAAACGGTATGCCGCCAGAGTGGGATCATCAATGAATTGATCTAATTGCTGATCCGGCAACGCCAGAATTTCCGGTGTAATAAAGGACAAGGCTTCGCTAAGTTCAACGCTTAACTTCCGTGCCTTCTGCACTAGCGCTTGATATGTAGGGTTGGTAGTATCCTGATCATGATTCAGATGGGCATATACGTACAGGCGCTCGATATTCAGAGACAACTCATCCTCAAGTTCAAAAACAGCTTTGATGTTGCTCGCCTGATCTAGTTTGCCCTCAAATTCGCCAGCCTTGTCTTTTAACTTCTTCAACTCATCATATGATTTGTCCCACGCTGCCTGATCGGCAAACAGGTCCTGCAGCTTCCATGTGTTATCTTCAGGGACTTCGGAACGTTTCAATACTTTGCTCATGGGAATCCTCCTTTGATTTGCTTCATTCAAATAATGGGGTTCATGGGAATCTGTTATTATCGGCCGCTCCGCAGCCGCGCTGCGAGGGAGCGGAACTACCAGCAAGCAACCGCATAGCAGGAGCAGGCTGGCTCGTTTACTTGTCGCACTTGTCATACTAGAAAACCTCCTGATCGGACATTTCTCTAGTATGGCCGCAGACGACAGGGAATATTTGTTGCCGCTGACGTGCGCTTGCTGCTGTCGCGAACAGGCCGCAACTAGGCGAGGAAACTATAAATGATCAGCCCAAAGGCTAAGGTAATCATCACGATGCTGGTGATGGCAAGCCCGCGCCTGAACCGGGGATCAATTCGGTCTTTGCTCATAATAAGCACCACACCCATGGCAAAAGCGCAGATAACAAAGATAAGAAGGCTGGAATTGAACATATAAATAGCTCCGTTTCGAATTAATTGTAGATATGGACCACAGAAGCGGTCCCTGTCCACGGTTATACTTGCTTGAACGCCGCCATGATGCCTTCCCACTCGGCTTCGTTATCCGTATATTCCTCCTTGGGGAAGCGACGCTTGACCCAATCCATCAAGGCTGGACGGCTGAGGAACGTGTGCGTTTCCTCTCCCCATTGGTCGGAAATTTCGCGGAGAACGATGTATTTGCCCTGGACCTCGACGGTCATCATGTTCCATTTGTCTTTTTTGTATATTTCGTGTTTTTTGATCATCGTTTATTGCTCCAATCTTTGACTTCGCGTACTTGCGCGAGGACCCGAATAATAGGTCATATTTGTATGTAAAATGATAACTCACACCCCCCAGGAAAGCAAATGAAACCGTGCGTTTAAGCGCCTTCCGAACCAGTAAATCTTTAGGTTAAAGTCACGTTGCATTGTCTGCAGGCATAGAGTATAATATGGTTATTCGCCAATGATGGCGATTATTTTTAGGAGGTTGTTCATTTGAAAGGTACAGTTAAATGGTTTAACGCAGAAAAAGGCTATGGCTTTATCCAAGTTGAAGGTGGCGAAGATGTATTTGTACACTTCTCCGCAATCCAAGGCGACGGTTTCAAGACATTAGAAGAAGGCCAAGCCGTAGAATTCGAAATCACTGACGGCAACCGTGGTCCTCAAGCTGCTAACGTAATCAAATTATAAGATCACTTCCGGTAACGGATCACTTATAAAGTTTGGTTTCAGGCGCGATATTGAAAGGCACAGCCCTGCAAGGGCTGTGTTTTTTTGTGTTAATCTGGGTAACTGACTAGTGCCCAGGCCTATCTTCTACTACATAGAAGCAAAGGGCCGTCTTAATCGACGACCCTTAAGATATCTGCAATTTCTTTCCGGGCAGGGGCCTTAGGTGTAACGGCCGGATGTCCCAGAGCGATGACCATGTTAACTCCCCGATCCGCGGGAATGTCCAGATATTCACGCAGCCGGTCTTCAGCCAGCAGTACGGGTCCGGTCATGGGGCAAGTAGCAAGACCCTTGGCATGAGCGGCCAGCATCAGGTTCTCAGCGGCCAGGCAACTGCTCTTCATTCCTTCTTCCTCCCAAACCTCCGGAGCGGCAAAGTTGAGGGGATCAAAGATTCTCTCCCGGAATTTAGAAGTGTATGGGGTAGAGAGGCAGATAACCAAGGCAGGGGCTTTGGAGAAGGCAGTAGCATATGGGCCGAAGGACTTGAGCAGTAACTTGCCTTCCCGTTCCAGTCCCTGTTCGGTGGCGAGTGCAGCTCTCTTATGCAACTGCTCCCAGGTGAAATCCTCAATATATTTAATCTTTGCGGTGTTTGTGACAACAATAAACTCCCAGGTTTGCGAGTTGGTATCACTTGGCGCATACCGCGCACAATCGATCAATTCCTCAATATCGGCGAGGCTAACGGGCTCTTCCGTAAAATCACGTACACTTCTACGGCTTGTCAGCATGTCGCGAAACCGTGCAAATTCCATCCAGTTCACCTGCTTCATTATTATTGTTACCAGGTACTATCATCTGATATTAATCATTATAAAGGATGTGTAGTGCTTTGAACAGCCGCAGTGCCTATGTACTAAGATTTGCGGGTTATTCCCGTAGATTTGGCTGCATCCGGCTGGCGGATGAAATAGCGGCTGGCAAAGCCAATAAAGGCGAACAACGCGGAGGCCATGGCTACCAGATAGAAGGTGGTGCGGCCGAATTGTTCGAATACGAAACCGCCGAAGGTGCCGCTAATCAGTCCGGATAGACTGGACCACATAATCGTATACAAAGCCATGCCAGTGGCGCGGAATTGATCCGGAATCAACCGGGTCAACATCCGGATCGCCGTCACATAGAAGATGCCAAAGGTAATTCCGTGCATCGCCTGAATCGCCAGAATGCCGTACACCGAATCTGTCAGGCCCATGAGTAAGAAGCGGACCGCGAAGAGCAGGCTGGAGAACAGCAGTAGTGGTAATTCCTTATACTTCTCGCCATGGAAACTGAGATAAATGAAAATCGGAATCTCTGACAATGCCGAAGCTAACATGGCCCAGCCGATAATACTCTCTTCCGCTCCCAGTTCCTTTAGCGTAATGGACAGGAAGGGTTCGTTCATCCTCATGCCAATGGCCAGGAAGAAGATGCACCCCAGGAACCATAGAAGCTCCTTCTGCCGCAAAAGTGCCCAGATGCCGGATAAATCGACTTTGGCTACGGGGGCGGAAGGGTCGTCCTTCACAAATAGCACCAGCGTCAGCGCCAAGGTGGCAACGGCAATAGAAACCCACATCATGTTCGAGATTCCCACCCAGGCGAGAACATATCCAATCAGCAGGGCAAAGGCGGCGAAGCCGAAGGAGCCAAACACCCGGATAGAGATGAAGTTCCGATTCTGCCTCTTTGCTGTTGAAATAACGATGGTGTCGGATAAAGGGAAGACCGGGTAGAAGAAAAAATAAAATAAAGTAATGACTGCCATGATTGCGGAAAAGGTGGTGGAGACCGATAATATAAACGTCAGGCTGATTTGACCGATAAGTAGAATAAGGAGAATCTTCTTAATGGTGCGGAACCGGTCACTGGCTAGGCTCCATAGTAAATTGGAGATTAAAGAAATCATCGGCCCCAGCGCGTATAGCAAGCCGATCTGGCTGTTGGAGAAACCAAGCTGGGCGTAGTAGAGCGGAAAATAGGACGTTACAAGGACAATCGTTCCGTATATAGTGAAGGTAAAGGCACGGAGCCATTGAACGTCCCGGCTCATCGTCGGTTTTGATTTCATGTAGAATCCATAACTCCATTCTTAAGTAGAAAGTCTTTGCTGCCAAGGCCTAAGTAATTGATGGGTACGCAGAGGTCAGCTATGATTGCTAGTATACCAGAAATTTCAGCCAGGGCGGGGCAGAGTTTTACGGTCTGTTGACGAATGGACGTTATACTGAGGTTAGGAGAATTTCAACGGGTTTTGTGATTTTGTTTATTTGTACAAAAAGTTGGATCATATTATAATATAGAATGGTTTTCAGTTAAGGATATTTAACAACGTAGTGGAGGCAAGCCATTGATTGAACTTGAGCAAAGCCGAAACCAGTTTCCGAAAGAGCCAATCAGGCTCATGAGCCGGGTTTACAAATTTATATTGCCAGATGTGCGTCAGGCATTGAATGGTTGGAGGAAGGATGCCGAGGCGATTCCCGATCCGGAGCTGCGAAAGCAGGCGCTTGCCAGCATTGCGACGAAGGAATTCCACTGTCAGGGCGGGGCTGTTTATGCAGCCGCGAATCTGCCAATGCGCCACGTTCTAATTCCCCTTATCGTTGCGTTCCAAACCATTAGCGATTATCTGGACAATTTATGTGACCGGAGCACCTCCAAGGATGCGGAGGATTTCCGTTTGCTGCATCAAAGCATGCTGGATGCGGTGAATGCTTCAGCGGAATTGCGCAATTATTACGCTCTGCGTGAGGAGCAGGATGATGGAGGTTATCTGCATCGCCTGGTGATGACCTGCCGTCATCAAATTACACGGTTGCAGGGCTACCCGGCGGCCATGTCACACATCGTTGATTTGGTAGGGCTGTATACCGACTTACAAGTGTATAAGCATATTGATCCCAAACAACGTGAAGCCAAGCTGTTGGAATGGTGGACTCGCCATGAACACCGTGCGCCTCATCTGAAATGGAATGAATTCGCAGCGGCAACAGGCTCTACGCTAGGCGTGTTCATGTTATTTCTGGCTGCGAGTCATGCTGATCTGGATGGAAAGAGCGCAAAGATTATCCATGGCGCCTATTTTCCTCATGTCTGCGGACTACATATTATGCTGGATTACTTGATCGACCAAGAGGAAGACGAATTAGGCGGGGATTTGAACTTTTGCAGCTACTACGACAGCAAGGAAACGATGCTGGGAAGAATCACGTTGATTGTCGAAGGAGCGCGGCGCGATATTCGAAAGCTGCCTGCCTCCTCATTTCATAGGATGATCATTGAGGGCTTGCTGGCTTTGTATTTATCCGACCCCAAGGTCAGTCAGCAGGAAGAAATTCGCGAGGTATCCAAGCGGCTAATGCGGAGAAGCCCGTTGATGCGGTTATTCTTCTTCGCAAACAGCCGTTGGATTCGCAAGCATCTTTAAATTTATAGGAGGAATTATCATGTCAGCAGTGAAAAAAATTGCAGTTCTTACAAGTGGGGGAGACTCCCAGGGCATGAATGCCGCCGTTCGTGCGGTTGTGCGCAGCGGTTTGTTTTATGGCGTAGAAGTCTACGGTATTCAACGGGGGTATCAAGGGCTGCTTAATAACGATATTTTCTCGATGGACATTCGTAGTGTAGGAGATATTATTCAACGTGGGGGTACGATTCTTCAATCCGCCCGTTGTTTGGAATTCAAGACACCGGAAGGCCAGCAGCAGGGAGCGCAAATATTGCGTGACCGCGGTATCGATGGCCTGGTCGTTATTGGTGGCGACGGCTCCTACCAAGGCGCTGAGAAGCTGAGCAAGCTGGGCATCAAGACAATGGGTTTGCCAGGAACCATTGATAACGATATTTCGTTCACCGACTATACCATTGGATTCGATACGGCAGTTGGCATTGTTGTCGACGCCGTCAATAAACTGCGGGATACCATGTCCTCCCATGAACGGGCTTCGGTTGTAGAGGTTATGGGTCGCCATGCCGGTGATATCGCCCTTCATGCCGGTTTGGCTGCTGGAGCAGAGACCATTCTGATTCCGGAAGTTCCGTTTGACCTGAACGAAGTAGCTGACCGGATGCGTCAAAATTTTGATAAAGGTAAACGCCATAGCATCGTCATTGTAGCCGAAGGCGTAGGCCGTGGTGAGGATGTCGTACAGGCTATCAAGCAACGCCAGCCTTCGTTGGAGCCTCGCGCGACGGTATTGGGTCATATTCAACGTGGTGGTTCCCCAACACCATTTGACCGTAATTTGGCTAGCCGTCTTGGCGACTTCGCTGTACGCAGCTTGATTGCTGGGGAATCTAACAAGGCATGCGGCATGATCGGTGGAGAAATGGTATTGACCGATATTGAGCAGGTTGTATCCACCAAAAAGACGTTTGATATGGATATGTACAACCTGGCATTGCGTTTATCTCAATAAAAGCTGTCACTAACAACAACGAACCGGATCAGATAAGGGAGGTTTCCCTTGCCTGATCCGGTTTTTATTTTGATATATCAGAAGGAATATGGCCGGGTGTGCTCGAATTTGCTACAATTCAATACAAAGTAAACAAAGGGGGAAACCATATGTATCTATACCGTCTTGAGGCGGAAACATCGGCAGGGCTGCTGGCTATCGTCATTGCTGCAGAAGGGGAGGAGCAGGCCTTCGCTGCAGCAGAGGAGCATATGCAGCGGCATTTCCTGCCCGCACCTGAAGTGCTGGAGTTAATAATTGTGGAGAAGAAGCGAATAACTCCCGGTGCGGGTTATGTCATTCAGCCCGGCAATTAAGAAGAAGCCGGGGCTGATGTGTCCTGTGATTTGACCAGTCTGCGTTGAATAATGACCAGGCGGTGCAGCAGCAGTACAGCAGCGATAGCGAGCCCTGTGATGAGTCCGATCCAGTAGCCGTAAGGACCTTGATCGGTATAGTTAGCCAGAACAAACCCCAGTGGAAGGCCAATAATCCAGTAGGCTAGCAGAGATATCCAGAAGCCGGGATTCACATCCTTATAGCCACGTAATACGCCTTGCGTCGGGGTGGCGATGGCATCGGAAATTTGAAAGAAGATGGCGTAGATCAGAAAATGCTTGATCAAGGCGACAACATCGGGCTCGCTGGAGTATAACCCTGCCACGCCTTCCCGAAACACCATTAGCAAGAGAGCGCTGACCAGCGATAGAATAGCTGCGCCACTTACGCCCATCACAGCATATTGGCGGGCGTCCTTCAGTCGTCCGGCCCCGGTCTCGAAGCCAACGAGAATAGTCAAAGCCAGACAGATGCTTAAGGGAATCATGTACAAGGTTGAGGCGAAGTTATTGGCTGCCTGATGGGCGGCAATCGTGACCGTATCAAAGCGGCTCATCAGCAAGGTGACGGCGGCGAAGACGGCGGTTTCGAAGAAGATGGCAAAGCCGATAGGCACTCCAATATGCATCAGTTCTCGCCATTTAGTCCAAGAGATGCGATGCCACTTGTGGAAGATGCCGTAGGAGGCAAACGGCTCGCTGCGATGTACAATCCATAAAGCAATCAGAAAGATGACCCAGTAGGTAAAGGCAGTGGCGATACCCGAGCCGATGCCGCCCAGCCTTGGAAAGCCGAAACGCCCAAAGATCAGCAGATACCCTACGCCTACGTTCACTGGTAGCGAGACTAAGGTAATAAGCATGGACATCCGGGTTTGTCCCAACGCGTCGATAAAGGAGCGTAGCACGATATAGCCAAAGAGGGGAACGATGCCGGTAGAAATGGCTACAAGAAAATAGTGAGCAACGTGATGCACCTTGGGCTCCAGACTCATGGTATTCAGCAAAGGGGTAATCGTTAATGCTCCTATTATTAATACAGCTACGCTAACGGCGACAGACAGCCAAAGCGCTTGAACGACATGGTAGCGGACCTTGTCCTTCTGCCCTCCTCCGACCAATTGAGAGACAATGGGCGTAATGCCCATAAGAATTCCGCTTAGCCCGGTTTGCACGGGAATCCAGAGGCTGGCCCCGATGGCTGCACCAGCCAGATCGGCCGGGCTGGCGTGGCCCGACATCATGGTATCGAAGAAGGTCATTAATGACATCGTGACCTGTGTAATTAGTATAGGAATGAGGATGCGCAGAAATTGTCCGTATTTTTGCTTGCGTGAATAGGTTTCTTTCATAATAACTAAGCTCCGATCCTGAATTGAAAGTTAATGACACACCAAACCCGGGCCTCATAGCCCGGGTTGGACGGCTGTATGATCTATTATTCGTAAGAGACGCCGGGAGTATAGCGGTTGGTCGCGTTCCATAGCAGAAACTCTTCGACCTGCATGTCCCGGAGCGCCCGAATTTGCTCTTCAATCTCGTGCTTGCCGTATTTAACATAATTGCCTTTGCCTAGCCAGCTTGCTGTGAAATCCTGAATCCATGGCCGGATAATCGGTTGCTCCTCACCGAGTTCTTCAAGCTTGGTCTGAGTGTCCTGAACGGCGCCCTTAATGGTCTGGTAAGGCGTTTTGTCCGGCACCTTGGACCCAAACCATCCGGTGGTGTAGTGGCTGGGATAAATCATGGGACAGATGACATCAACATGATCTGAGATCTTCACGAAATCCTGGCCGATGCCTTCCGCAGCGGGAACGGATGCCGCATAACCAAAAATATCGACGGAGATACGAACACCCAGCGGCTCCAGTTCTTCCTTGGCTATCTTCACGAACTCGGAAACGGCATCGACTCGGCTCGTATTATCGCTTGTATATTTTAACGAATCAGCCCGCTTCTCAAAGCCTTCAGGGAAACGCACATAGTCAAATTGAATCTCCTTGAAACCTAGGCTAGCGGCTTCCTTCGCCAGTTCAATGTTGTAGTCTCGCACTTCTGGACTATAGGGATTGACGAACTTGTCTCCATTGTTGTTGCTCCATACGGAACCATCTTGTTTGCGGAAGGAATATTCAGGATGCTTCTCGGCCAGGATGGTATCCTTGAAGACGACGATCCGGGCAATAGGATAAATATCATGTTTCTCTAGTCGAGCCATCAACGCCTGAATATCGCGGATGAACGGTTGAGGTTTGCCAAGCTCTATCAGAGTAGGATTTTCCGTCTTGTAGGTGATATAACCCAAATCATCTTTAATATCAATGACCATGGCATTAAGCTCTGTTTGATCAATAAGCTCGACGAGCTGGTTCATACGTGAGCCGCCAGCGCTATAGGCCGTGACATAGATTCCTTTGACCTTGGGTGCGTCTTGCTGCAAGCTGCCCTTCAGGTCCGTAGGTAATATAGGATGCTCGGAATCTCCTTGGGCCAAATTGGCAGTAATAGTCTGATAGATAGAAGGCCATATAGAAACCGCCGATTCTTCTTGGGCCGCTGGCTCCTGTGCCGGGGTTCCATTGCCCAGAGTCAAGGCCAGAAGAAGTAAGGTCCAAACGATGTTCATGTTATCCGCTCCCTCGTATGCATTCGCTACTGATTATATCGAAAGACAGGCATGTAGAAAGAACAGGAATGTCACAATTATCCTAGAATGACATCATTTCATAGTTTCATAGAAACGCAGCAAAAAAGTCGTTCCTTTTACGTGAAGTAAAAGAAACGACTGGGTACTGCAAACCACGCCACCGTCTTACTCCTCTTAATGAAGAAAGGCGGAATCTTGATGCTCGCATATGCTGTAATGGATAATCTCCAGCGCATCCTGCGGTTCCAAGATGGTAAAGCCATCCCGAAGGATGATTGTTGAATCAAGCTCCTTTTGATTCAGGAAGGGCAGCATATCCGGGAACCATTTGAGTACGATTTGTTCTAGTGTTACTGTTTCCATCTCCACATCCATCACCCTTTCCTTTCAGAATAATTCGCCTTCGAATCCATCCTAAATCGGAAAAGCATAAAGCCTGTGAAATACGGGAAGCTGAGCCCTATTAGATTGTCATGAAGCTAAGGAACCGCTGTGATTATTATAACAGAGAAGCAGCCGCTTGAAAACGCCAGCTCCTGCGGAAAATGGCTAGCGGCGGCGGAAAGCACCCATTACGCCCACGGTTTCCACAATATTGACAAACGCGTTAGCATCCGTCTTCTTAATAATTTCACGTAATTCAGCCAATTCATAGCGGGTGGTGACCGTCATGAGCATGTCCTTCTCCTTGTGGGAGAAGGCGCCCTGCGTCTTGATAAGTGTTACGCCCCGAGGCAAGGTGAGCAGACGATCAAGCATGTCCTCTGTCTGGTTAGTGATGATGAATAGCGTGACCTTGATGTGGCTGATGTGAATGAGGTCCACCACTTTACCTGTAATATAAATGGACACCATGGATGCAAGTACCAGGTCCCAGTTGCCGTTCAGGTAACCCATGGCGAGAATGACGATGGCATTAAGCCCGACCAGCACGTTGCCGACAGGAAAGTCGCGAAAGCGGGTGACGATGGAGCCGATGATATCAAAGCCGCCTGAGGAGCCGCCGACCCGGAAGGAAATCCCGCTGCCAATGCCGACCAGGACTCCGCCGAATACAGCAGACAAGAGCGTATCCGCCGACAAGAGCTTCTCAGGCGTAGGAATAATCGCGATAAACCAGGTTGTGCCAACAACGGACAGGATGCTGAGCCCGATAAATCGCTTGCCGAGCATAAACAATCCCGCAATCAGAAGCGGGATGTTATAGGCCAGATACATGGTACTGATGCTAAGCGGGGAGAAGTAGGCAGTAAGCATGGCCAGACCAGAGACGCCGCCGCTGAGCAATTGGAGTGGAACGAGGAACAAATTGAAGCCTGAGGCGATCAGGGCTGCTCCAAGCAAAATGACTGCGCCTCTTCTAATTTCTTTGTACATAGTGATTCACCTCGGGCTAAAAGTAGGAATTGGGGCCTTGAGCGGCTGGTATTCTATTTAAGTTTTGTGCTATACTATTTGAGATATTCTTGAGTAGGTACTCATTTCCAGGTTCAACGCTAGAACCTATGTAAAATTTGCAGGCTTATGGGACAGTCTATAAACGTCTAGAAAACGTCTAAAATTCTACTTAAGAATACAGTGAAGCTGGTGGAATTGTCCACTAAATAGAAGGAGTATGAATATATTGAACACATTTACAGAATTCGGCCTAGAGCCTAAAGTGCTACAAGCCATTACGGAGCTCGGTTTTGAAGAGGCAACTCCAATTCAAACCAAATCCATTCCGATTGCTTTGGAAGGGCGAGATTTAATCGGACAAGCCCAGACAGGTACAGGGAAAACCGCCGCCTTTGGTCTTCCACTAATCAACAAAATACCGCGGGAAGAAGATCGCATCGTTGCATTGATCATGACGCCAACCCGTGAACTCGCCATTCAGGTAGCTGAGGAGATCGGCAGATTGTCTCGCTTCAAGGGAACCCGCTCACTTCCAATCTACGGCGGACAAGATATCGTACGCCAAATTCGTGCCTTGAAGAAAAAACCCCAAATTATCATCGGTACGCCGGGCCGCTTGCTTGACCACATCAACCGGAAAACGATCAAATTGGACGATGTACAAACTGTTGTATTGGATGAAGCGGATGAAATGCTTGACATGGGCTTCATGGAGGATATTCAATCCATCTTGAAGCTGGTGCCGGAAGAGCGCCAAACGATGTTATTTTCTGCTACAATGCCAGGGAATATCCAGCGTCTTGCCCAACAGTTCCTGAAAAATCCTGAGCATGTGTCTGTGATTCCAAAGCAGGTCAGCGCTCCATTGATTGATCAGGCTTATATTGAAATTCACGAACGCCAGAAATTTGACGGGTTGACTCGCTTGCTGGACATGGAATCTCCAGAACTTGCTATCGTATTTGGCCGGACGAAACGCCGGGTAGACGAGCTGTCCGAAGCATTGCAAAAACGTGGTTATTCCGCGGACGGTTTGCACGGAGACTTGTCGCAGAACCAACGCGATAATGTTATGCGCAAATTCCGTGACGGCAGTATCGACGTACTTGTAGCGACAGACGTTGCTGCTCGGGGTCTGGACGTTTCCGGTGTGACGCATGTAGTTAACTTTGACCTTCCACAGGACCCGGAAAGTTATGTACACCGTATTGGTCGTACGGGTCGTGCAGGGAAAGAAGGGGCGGCATGGTCCTTCGTAACGCCTCGTGAAATTGATCATTTGCATTTTATTGAACGGATTACTCGTCATAAGATTGCTCGCAAGCCACTGCCTAGTATTGCTGAAGCGATCGAAGGCAAGCAACGCATCACTGCAGAGCGTTTGCTTGAGCTTGTGGAGAACGGGGAATTGAACGAGTATAAAGGCATTGCCATTCAAATGCTGGAGCAATATGACTCGGTGAATCTGCTTGCTGCTGCATTCAAGCTGATTACAGGCGAGAAGAACGACAAGACTAACATTGAATTGACACCGGAAGAACCTATCCGTGTTAAACGCCGCAACCCGGACATTCGTTCCAGCGGACGTAAACCTTCAGGTTATGGCAACAGAGGCGGTAGTGGATACCGTCGTGATTCTCAAGGTGGTAGCCGTGGTGGTAGCTATGGTGGTAACAAGGGCGGATATAATCGGGATAGCGGAAGCCGCGACTCCAACCGTTCTTCCTACGATCGCAAACCGCGTTCTAGTTCAGGCGGCGGGGAACGTAGACCTTCCAAATTCAATGATAATCAGTCTTTCGATAAATAAGCGAGGGGCACATAGCGACTGAAACCAAAAGAAGACGGAGCTTGCTCCGTCTTCTTCGTTTTTGTCCATTACACGAAAATTGTGCGGCTAATGATAACAAGTAAAATGAACAATACCAGAATCGTACCTGTGGAAGTCCAGAAACCTCCGCCATATCCTACACCTACACCGGACATGAGATAACCTCCTTTAAATGTTGTTAAGGTTTTGGAGTTACGGTATATACTATGGCACATCGGCCCTTGAAGATTAGACACACACCTAGGATGCTGCAAATTAGGCGCTGGAACGTGGTGGACGAATCATGTATAGTTAAAGATAGGCAGAAATATCACTTTGCTCGAGAGGAGATTTTTACTTGGAATACAAAGGTTTTATGGGCGGATTTTATAGAATTACCGAATGGATTATGAGGATTTCCGGAAGCAACTTACTATGGCTGCTATGCTCGTCGCCATTTATGCTGGTTCTGGCAATGAAGGTGCTCTTGTTGCTGCAGACACCAACACCTCCGCCAGAAACGTTGTCCATCTGGATCATGGGCATTTTGGCACCGTTTACACTATTTCCTGCTACGGCAGCGCTGTTCTCTGTAACCCGTAAATGGGTGATGGGGGAAGGTGACCTTAGCATCATCAAGGTTTATTTCAAGGGCTATAAGGAAAATTACAAGCAAAGCATGATTGGCGGTATCTTCTATACCTTGCTATTTGTCATTATGTATGTGGATTACCGGGTATACATGACGCAGATGGATAATCTGCAAATCATCGGGATGGTGATGTTGTTCTTCCTGTTGTTGCTGTCCTTGTCCTTGTTCAATTTCTTCTCCCTTGTGGCTCACTACCATCTGGGGGCGTTTCAGTTGATCAAGAATGCTATTCTGTTCACAATCCTTCGTCCATTCCGGACGATATCCACGCTGCTATGCGCTGGGTTTCTGGGCTTCCTGACCATGCGTTACGGCTGGCTCATTTTCTTTGGGTTCGGCAGCTTGACATCGGTGGTAGCTTTCTACAACTTCTACATCGCCTATAACAAGATTCAGGAGAAAGTGGAAAGAATGCGTCAGTCCGAAGAGGATTCGGCTAATAGCCAAGCCGAGGAAGACGAGGATATGGCCCTGGATTTGCCAGCGGATGAACAGAAAGAAAAAGATTGACCAATTGACCTGTGTAGCTAAGTTTACATTTACTTAACAAAGTCTTATAATGGGTTTACGTCCTGCGATGTACGTTTCGGTTCTATGTTGTTTTGAACCAATGACGATGTCTCGGGAGACCTAATCGCCTCGTAGCTGAACTGCCCTATCCAAGTGATGTGGGGACTTCAAAAGCGTCGCTGCGGTCACCCACCTGCTAATGCAGGTTCGAGACAATGTAACCGGACGGCATAGGCGGGTCTTTATCCAAGTTTCTCAAGTAGCGCCCTGTATTTCTTTGGCAGCCCCAAGGAAGGACAAGGCGCTTTTTGTTTATGTGTATACTAACGCTCGCTTTTGTTTGTGTGATAACAATGGTAAACTAGAACTAGGAAAACGCATACCGTTATACTGACGCTTGAAGGACATGAAGGAGGAAGAATCGTTGTCACTGAAGAGAACGTTAGCTGGCATTTTTCGTAGCCAGGAGGGGACCAGCGACCGTGCGAAGCTGCCCGAATTGAAGACAAGGTATTATCAATTATCCCGTGAGAAGCTATGGGAGGAAGTATCCTCTACTTTGAAGAAAATTCCCGGTTACAAGGTGCTGCATGAGGTGGCTTCGGTAGGGGAGATTACGTTGGAGAAGCGGACCAGCCTGGGACGCGTTATGGATATTACGGTGTCCATTGTATCTACGGGACCTGTTCGCAGCGCAGTGGACATCTACTCGGCCACGCGGGGCTCTATGGGCGATCTGGGAGCCAATTACCGTAATATTCAGCAATTGTTTGCGGTTCTGGACAAGAAGCTGGCCGCTCACAAGACATCGTCCAACATGTAGGTAATGCAACGACAAAAAAAGCGAGCAGGGAGAAAATTCTCCCACTCGCTTTTCGCTTTCAGGCTGTGACTGTTAGCCAATTAGTGCTTTTACGGCTGCAACTGGCTTGTCGTAATCCGGATGCTCGGTCATTTCCTTGAGCACTTCGACATATTGAATTTTGTTGTCCTTATCAATAACAAAGACGGCTCGCATGTCGAGGGCGAATTCCTTGATCAGGACGCCGTAGGCTTTGCCGAAGGCGTTGTCTTTATAATCGGACAAGGTGATCACCCGGTCAACACCGGCGGCTCCACACCAGCGGGCCTGGGCGAATGGAAGATCAGCACTGACGGTCAGCACGACGACGTCTTCGCCAAGAGCAGAGGCTTCTTGATTGAAGCGGCGGGTCTGAGCATCGCAGACCCCGGTGTCCAATGAAGGCACTACACTGATCAATTTGATCTTGTCACTATAATCCTGGAGAGTTGCCTCTTCCAGCAGATTTTTATGCAGGTGGAATTCGGGTGCCGTGTCGCCAACCTTAAGCTCCGGACCAATCAGGGTAAGCGGATTGCCTTTGAATGTAGCTACATTTGTGCGTTCTTGCGACATGTACATATCCTCCTAATTTGATAGATTTA
This sequence comes from Paenibacillus senegalimassiliensis, assembly GCF_001486585.1. Taxonomy (GTDB): domain Bacteria; phylum Bacillota; class Bacilli; order Paenibacillales; family Paenibacillaceae; genus Fontibacillus; species Fontibacillus senegalimassiliensis. The sequence continues at coordinate 1,863,944 of NZ_LN909046.1, read as the reverse complement.
TTATTGGTTCAAAATTAATTATAATCGTTTTAAAAAGAAAATGTCCAATACAAGGAAAAAACGTGGGTAAAGGAAGGGTAAAATGATTTTTCTACGATATGAGAATTGGAGGAGTTACCTCCGGTATTATCCCGTAACCTGTTTGATTCTGGCCGCAAACATTGCCATGTTTATCGTCTTGTGGCTGAATGGGGGGTCCACGAACCCGGAGACTTTAGTGAAATACGGAGCTATGGTTGATTTTGGTCCATTCGCCGCGGAGCAGTGGCGGTTATTCACCGCGATGTTCCTCCATAACGGATTCAACCATTTGTTCTCCAACTCTTTTGCCATTTTGGTGTTTGCTCCGCCGCTTGAGCGGATGCTTGGTCACTGGCGGTATGCGCTGCTCTATTTGGGTAGCGGTCTGGTGGGGAACGCAATCAGCATGGGGGTATATCGGCTTGACTCGACTTTACATATCTCTGTGGGAGCCTCAGGGGCTGTCTACGGTGTCTATGGAGCGTTTCTCTACATTGCTCTATTCCAGCGTCAACTCATGGATACGAGCTCGCGCAAGACGTTATACAGCCTGCTGATGGTCGGTGGAGTCTATTCTCTGCTCATCCCGCAAATTAACCTCGCTGCCCACCTTGGCGGCTTGGTCGGAGGGTTCTTCATTTACGGCTTAATCATTCGCTTGTTAAAACGGCGTTGAACCCAGAGATTGTAAATGGTACATTAAATTTATAGTAATGCCAGCCCTAATTCCAAGGCTCGTAGCAAAAGCGAAATGGAGCGATCAGACTCGTGGAATTGAGACAACTGCAATACTTTGTGAAAGTGGCGAGGAAAGAGCATGTCACACAGGCCGCCGAGGAGCTGCATGTTGCGCAATCGGCGGTGAGCCGGCAAATTCACCAGCTTGAACAGGAGCTGGGGGTGAGCCTGTTTATGCAGAAGGGCAGAAATCTTCAGTTGACTGCTGTAGGACAGTTGTTCTGCGGCCGAGTAGAGTCGGTCCTGAAGGATTTGGACCGGGCCGTTAATGAGGTGCACGAATTTCTGGACCCCGAGCGGGGAGAAATCAGGCTCGGGTTCCCCAATAGTCTTGGCATTCATATGATTCCTAGTGTAGTGGCGGAGTTCCGCAAGCTGTATCCGAATGTGAAGTTTCGCTTCAAGCAGGGCACTTATCCTACGCTGATTCGGGATACTGTGGCCGGAGAGATCGATTTGGCTTTTATTTCCCCTTTTCCGGAAAATCATGATCAGGTTACGGGGAATGTGATGCTGACCGAGGATCTGGTGGCGATCTTGCCGCCGGGCCATCCTTTGGCCGAAGAGCAGAGCATCAAGCTCAGCCAGTTGAAGGATGAGAAATTCATTTTGTTCAGCAAGGGGTATTCCTTGCGTCCCATTGTTTGGCAGGCTTGTCTTGAGGCGGGCTTCACGCCCAAGATTGCCTTCGAAGGGGAGGAGACGGATACGATCCGTGGCTTGGTGGCTGCGGGAATGGGGGTAAGTCTTCTTCCGGAGATGGCTTTGTTTCAGAGCTTTACATTACAGCCGGTTCGAGTGCGAGTATATGAACCGAAGGTAACGCGGACGATCGGTCTGATTCACCGCTCGGATGAGAAGTTACCGTTAGTAGCGCAATCATTTCGGGTGTTCCTGCTGGAGTATTTCGGTCTTCAGGTGGATACGCCGCCGCACTAGATCAGTATTCTTTTTTGTAAACGCTATCTTACATTTGATGATGTATCTTTGGAGTAACAAAAAAGCTGCCAGGCCCTCGAATTCGGGGAGCCTGGCAGCTTTGTGTTTCTTCCGACTTTACGTGATTTTAGCTTAATTAATCGCGATTCCCTGCAAAAATCAGGATGTAGCGAAGCAGTTCCAGCAGGGAGATCAGAGCAGCCGCTACATAAGTTAATGCAGCCGCATTAAGCACTTTACCTACCCCGCGGGATTCATCATGAGTGACAAATCCTTGGGAGACCATAATTTTGCGGGCTCTGCTGCTGGCGTTAAACTCTACCGGCAGAGTAACCAGTTGGAACAGCACAGCGGCTGAGAAGAAGATAATACCTAATCCAATCAGGTTGAACGCATTAAATATAAAGCCGGCAATCAACAGGAAAGGGGCGATACCGGAAGCGAAATTGACAACCGGGAACATCCGGTGACGCATGACCAGCATCGGGTATTTCTCCTTATGCTGAATGGCATGACCAACCTCATGGCAGGCTACAGCTACAGCAGAGATGGAGCTTTCATAATAAACAGGTTCTGATAAACGGACGACGCGATGAATCGGGTCGTAGTGGTCCGACAATGTGCCGCGTACCGGTTCAATCGGCACATCGTACAGGCCGTGGGCATCCAGCATCCGCCGTGCAGCATCGTGGCCGGTTAAGCCGTACATATTTTGTACTTTCGCCCATTTGTTAAAAGTACCCTTGACCCGGAACTGAGCCCACAGGGAAAGCCCGAAGGCCAGTAAAATCGGGATTAACATGACGTCTGAATACATGAATCATTCCTCCAAGTTATCAATTGAATTGAAATCGTGCCTGCATTATGATCGACAGCAACCAAGCTAAAGGCCAGTTACGCCAGTCTATGAGAAGGGACTATTGTTCATGAGCACGCGGATCGCTTCCACACAAGCCAAGCTCTTGGGCAGCAAGTGAGCAAAAGCCCGCTGGGCCTGCTTAGGCTGCATATTGGAAATAAGGGGCTCGAGCTCCTTCACTTCCCGTTCTAGTTGCTGCATGTGGAGCTCTAGCGAACTCAATCTTTCAGAGACTTGTTCCTCCGGCGTCACTCGTTTCCACAAGTCTAACTTCTCGCGGATCTCATCCAACGTATATTTCTCTTGTTTCCATTGATTAATACGTTGCAGCCGGTTCAAGGTTTCAGCGCTGTACAGACGGTAGTTCTTCTGGGTCCGCTTCTCGGGAGAGACAAGCCCTAGCTTGGTATAGTAGTCTATCGTACGTTCACTGACGGCGGCGGCTTTGGCCAATTCTCCAATCCGGTACAGTTTCGTTACTCCAATGACATCACCTCTCCTGCTTGCTAAGAGTCCAATTACTTATATTTATATTCTGTTCTTTTATGATACTGAACAATAAGTGTACAGTCAAACGTTACGCTTTACTTTTATTAGTAACTATAAAGGTTTTGTGTTTAAATATTACATACAATGTTACAATAAGTGCAAATAATCACTTTTTTTCAAAAAAAGTATTGTCATATCGCTTATTTTCGTCTTATAATCACCTTAACAATTCATTTTGTGTTAGGTAACTTAACATTAGGGGAGTGTTAAAGGATGAAGAAAAAGTGGCTCTACGGTTTAGTGGTGTTTCTAGCAACATTCTCGTTTCCGGTATCGGCTTTTGCCGCTGAAGGTGAGATCAGCAGCTCGGTACTGGAACTGGGACTTAACTCCTTGTTCGTGTTCGTAGCAGCAATGCTCGTCTTCTTTATGCAAGCGGGGTTCGCCTTGCTGGAGGCAGGGACGGTTCGGATGAAAAATGCGGGTCATGTAGCTGGTAAAACGGTATTGACCTTGGGTATTTCAATTCTTGCTTGGTGGCTGTTTGGCTTCGGCTTCGCCTTTGGCGACGGTAACAGCTTTCTGGGGACAACAGGATTCCTCTTCGGGGGAGAGGGCGACATTGGTTCGTTCAGCGTCTTTGCCGAAATTGGCGTACCGCTTAATCTGATGTTCCTGTTCCAAATGGCTTTTGCCGCTGTATCACTGGCGATTGCCTGCGGGGGGATGGCTGAGCGGGCGAAGCTTAGCGTTTATATCGTATTCGGAATCATCTTCGTCGTTATTATTTATCCAATCGTAGCTCACTGGGTATGGGGCGGCGGATGGCTTGGCAACCTTGGTATGCAGGATTACGCGGGTTCCACGGTGGTTCACTTAACAGGTGCAACTGCAGCTCTGGCGGCGACGCTTCTGCTCAAGCCTCGTCTTGGTAAATACAATAAGGATGGAAAGCCTAACAGTATTCCGGGTCATAACCAAGTGTTGACGGTACTGGGTGTAATTATCCTGTGGATCGGTTGGTTTGGCTTTAACCCAGGTAGTGCCTTGACACCGCTTGGTGATGGATTCTTCGGCTACGTGCTGATGACGACGAATCTGGCCGCAGCCGCTGGTGCAGTTGCCGCCTTGCTGATCTCTTGGGCTGTCATGGGCAAGTCGGACATTCCAAGTATGCTGAACGGTGTACTGGCCGCTCTCGTAGCCATTACTGGCTCCTGCGCATTCGTTGATGCATGGGCTGCTGTTATTATCGGTGCGGTTGCCGGTATCTTAACCTTCTTCACAGCAAGATGGTTTGAGCGTGCTGGTGTGGATGATCCGATCTACGCCTTCTCTGTACACGGGATTGCCGGTGTATGGGGCGCGATTTCTACAGGCTTGTTCGCAGCACCTCGTCTGGTAGAGACGACTGGAGTTGGGGCGCCGGGCTTGTTCTATGGTGGTGGATTTGGACAATTGGGCGTGCAATTGCTTGGTGTTATCGGAACCTTCGCCTTCGTACTGGTGCTGTCCTTCCTGATCCTTGGCGGCATGAAGTGGCTGATGGGTCTGCGCGTCACGGAAGAGGAAGAAACCATGGGTCTGGATATCAGCGAACACGGTACCTATGGCTACCCTGAGCAAATGAATCTCTTGAACAAGAACGGGGTCTCCGCTGATTAAGGGAATCGCAGGGTAGAGAAACATTTCCGGGCGCTCATCCGGGAATAAGAAAGGAAGTTGGGACATGAGTCACGATACGGCCATGAATAACGAGCGTTTGTCAGCGGTCCGCTTGGCTTCTTCTCCCGCATTGCTCAGGACGGCCAGGATCGATGAGCAGAACCGCCTGTACGCCAAGCTGACCTCCACGCCCATCCGGGCATGGAACATGGAAGCTTCGGAACTGCATGATGCGGTCATGACCCAAGCGTGTCAACTCGGTGAAGATGCAATGATTCAGGAGGGCCTCGGCCCTCCTCCTTCTTATTATGCTTTCATTGCCTTTGGTAGCGCAGGACGGGCGGAGCCAACCTTGTGGAGCGACCAGGATAATGGCTTGATTTATGGTGGGGATAATACCGAGCAGATTACCTCCTATTTTGAACAGTTCGGCATCAAGCTCTCGGCCATTTTGGAACATGTCGGATATCCCTTATGCTCGGGAAATGTGATGGTATCCAATCCGCTATGGCGAGGCAATCTGCAGACTTGGGCGAGACGGTTCATGGGCTGGCGCGACATACTGGCCTGGGAACAAGTCCGTTACTTGATGATCGCTTCGGATATGCGTCATATCTGCGGAGATGTAAGCTTGTATTCGTCCCTGCGACGGACGCTCAAGGAAATTATGGAGCTGGATCAAGGTATTCAGCAGGATATGAATGCAGCGATTTTGCGCAATACCGTGCGTCATAAGGCCGCGTTGAATATTTTGGGGCAGGTCATTACAGAGCCTACCGGTGAACATGCCGGAGATTTTGATGTGAAGTACGGGATGTACATTCCCATAGTTAATGCGGTGCGTTATCTGGCCCTGCAATACGGCATAGAGTCGTCCTCAACCTGGGAACGAATCTCTCAGCTCTACCAGCTCGAAGCGGTACCACCCCGGTGGATGGAGTCTTGCCGGCGCGCCTTTGATACGGCGGTCAAGTTAAGGTCAATGGTTCCGCCGACCCTCGAAGACGGCATGCTGACGGGAACCCACTATTTGCCGCAGGAAATGCTGAAGCAGAAAGAGATACGGCGAGAACTGCGGGAATCTCTCAGTACCGTAAGGTTAATGTATCGGACGCTTCAAAGGCAGCATCGGTATGCGGAAAGGAAAGGACTATGAAAGAGCCAATGAAGGGAAATGGTGGGTTTTGGGATGTCTTGAGAGGGGGAGGGATGTCTCCGAGAATTGCATCCATGCTAGGTGCTCCCAGCGCGCAGCAAATCGCGTTCGTTCGGTCCTTGACCAAAGGACAACGACGTCCGGAGACACTCCATGTTCCATTGACCCAACTAAAAACGGCAGTCTTCGATTTGGAGACGACAGGGTTTCATTACCACTATGGTGATGAAATTTTGTCCTTTGGAGCGGTGAAGGTAGAAGGAGTAGCTCCTAGCGAAGAGACCTATTACTCATTGGTGAAACCGGTCTGCTCTATCCCTGAACGCATCGTAGAGCTTACGGGCATTACGGAGGAAATGACCGAGTCTGCTCCTCCGCTGTTGCAAGCCTTACGTGAATTCATGGCATTTGTTGACGACCGGGTGCTGGTGGCACATGGAAGTGCCCACGACAAGGCGTTCCTGGACGTGGCCCTTTGGAAAACGACCAAAGCGCATCTCGGACACCGTGTTCTGGATACGATGATGATTGCCCGTAAGCTGGAGCCGGATCGGAAGATCGCGGGGCTGGACGATTGGCTGGAGGTCTATGGCATTCCAGTTACCCAACGTCACCATGCCCTGGAGGATTCCAAAATGACAGCATCTTTATGGACGGCCCTGGTTGCTCGTTTAACTGATTGCGGCGTCATTACGCTGGGTGATCTCTACACCTTCTTAAGCAAAACGTAAAAAAGCAGAAATAATACGCTTAAATATTACAAGCCGTCCGGACTAAGGGCGGCTTGTTGTTTGCTTGTGGTTTGAATCTTCAGTCTGATTGTAAAAATTCGTTAAAAAAGGGTACAATAATAGACGTAAAGCGAGAAGTTCAGGAAAATACAACGGACATAAGAGGGACAACACAATGAAGCGAAACCGATGGATTTGGGCCGCATTGCTCATATTGCTGGGCGTGGCAATCATGGACCGGGGGGTTCAGGAGGGCTGGTGGGCCGGATTCGGCGAGAAGGATAGCTCGAAGACGGAAAGCGAAGGCACCTCACTTGCAGCTTTGGCTGCTGCCGAAGGCACACCTAAGCCGGGGACCGAAGTTCCCTCATTTAGCCTGACTGGTATGGACGGAAGTGAGTATAAGGTTGGAGGTAAGCGGGATAAGGTGCTGCTCTTGAACTTTTGGGCATCCTGGTGTGGACCTTGTAAAGACGAGGCACCTGATCTGGTCTCGCTTGCCGGGAAATACAAGGATTCACTGGATATCTATGCGATCAATGTGACGCAATACGACCAGTTGGAGGATGCCAAGAAGTTTGTAGAAGATTACAGCCTTACGTTCCCTGTGTTGATGGACCGGGGTGAAGAGGTGTTCCAGGGATTTGGCGGAAGGGCCTTCCCCACCAATGTGCTCATCGACAGGGAAGGAGTCATCAGGGAAGTAATTCTTGGTGCGCTGCCTGCGAAGGAACTTGAAGCTAAGCTCAAGCAGATTATAGAATCGTAAGAACAGGGATGTTCCGCCGGGCTCACGATAAGCCTGAAGGAACATCCCTGTTTTTATTATGCAAGTTTTTAAAAAAATAAAATGATAACTTGACCCGATGCTGTCAGGTTATAGTCAGTACAATTAGAACAATGCAGTAATCAAATAACTTAAATCTTAATAAGAGAAGGAGAATAATATGAATTTACAAATACCAGAAGTTGTTAAAAAATACTTCGAGGCATCCAACTCCTATGATCGAAATCTGCTTGCCAAGTGCTTCGCAGAAGAAGCCATACTCTATGACGAAGGACAGACTTATCATGGCCAGGCTGCCATAGAGACACATATAGTAGAGACAAACAACAAGTTATTGGTTAAAACTGATGTTACAAATGTTGTAGAAAAGAATGGAGAGACCATTGTCACTGCTACAGTTTCCGGCAACTTTGACGGAAGCCCGGTCCCGCTTGATTTTTATTTTACTTTGAACAGTCAGAAGATCTCCTTGTTGAGAATCGTCTCAGCAGGGTAGTTACATTAGTCTTTGTACTTGGCAAAGTTCAAGTCAGTGATTCATCAAGCCCCGGCCAGCAGAAGGGATTTCTTCGTAATCAGCCCGTTTGGTCTGCCCCAGCAGGGCATAGCGGATACTGTCGACGAGAGCCTCCCAACTGGCTTCAATTACGTTACTTGATACACCTACTGTGTTCCATGAATTCTCGATATTCTGAGATTCAATGAGTACCCGAACCTTGGAGGCGGTGGCGTCCTTATCATCAAGCACACGCACCTTATAATCGGACAGATGCATATCCTTTAATCCCGGGTAATAAGTGATGAGAGCTTTGCGCAGTGCATTGTCAAGTGCGTTAACCGGTCCGTTGCCCTCGGCGGCAGTGTAGATACTGTTGCCGTCGATGTTCAGCTTGACGAAAGCTTCGGAAACGACCGGACGGTCTGCTGCCTTCTCCACCAGCATTTTAAAGGATTCGAACACAAACAATTCTTTCAATTCGCCATTAGCCTGACGAAGCAGCAGTTCCAAAGAGGCATCAGCACCTTCGAACTGATAGCCCTGATGCTCCAACTCCTTGATCTTGGAGATGACCTCACGCGTGTTCTCGTTAGCAGGATCAAAATGAATGCCCATATCCTGTGCCTTGGAAAGTACATTGCTTTGCCCGGCCAGTTCGGACACGAGCACTCGCTGACGATTTCCCACCAGTTCTGGTGCGATATGCTCATACGTTCGCGAGTCGCGTCGGATGGCGGAGACGTGAATGCCGCCTTTGTGGGCAAAAGCTGCTGTGCCTACATAAGGCTGGTTGACAGGCATGTGGACATTCGCGATCTCGCTAATGTAACGCGCTGTGTTGGTCAGTTGTTTAAGGCCTTCAGGTTCAAGCACTTCATAGCCTAGCTTCAATTGCAGACTAGGGATGATGGAGCACAAGTTGGCATTGCCGCAACGCTCGCCATAACCGTTCATCGTTCCCTGAATCTGGCGGGCACCCGCCCGAACGGCACTAATTGAGTTGGCCACCGCAAGTTCGCAGTCATTATGCGTATGGATGCCAAGTTCCGAGGTGGTGACGATTCCGGCCAGCACGCTTACGATGTCATGTACTTCATGGGGCAAAGTGCCTCCGTTCGTATCACACATGACCAGCCAGTCAGCTCCGGCTTCTTCCGCCTTGCGCATGACGGCCAACGCATATTCCGGATTATGCTTGTAGCCGTCGAAGAAGTGCTCAGCATCGAAGATGACTTCAAGCCCTTGATGCTTCAAGTAAGCGATGGAATCGTATATCATGGCCAGGTTCTCTTCCAGCGTGGTTTGCAACGCGGTGTGCACATGGAAGTCCCATGATTTGCCGACCAAAGTCGCCGCTTGCACTCCGGCTTCCAGCATCCGGTTCAGGTTGGCATCGTGTTCGGCCACACTGTCTTTCCGGCGGGTACTGCCGAAGGCCGTGAGCTTGGCTTGCAAATTCAGTTCCTTGACCCGCTTGAAGAATTCTATATCCTTCCCGTTGCTGCCCGGAATTCCGCCTTCAATATAATGGACACCAAGCTGGTCCAGCTTCTTGGCGATCTTGAGCTTGTCGTCCGCGGACAAGCTGATTCCCTCGCCTTGAGTGCCGTCACGCAAGGTAGTATCGAAGATGGATAAAGCTTTTGACATGATCAAAGCGTCCCCCTTTGGTTGTTCTCAGCATTAAAGCACCGTTTTGTATAATTTCTTATTATAGCATCTGCCGCTTAAATGTCACACGCTTTTTGCAAGCGCAAGCAAGACCGGGCTTTATGTTGACCGGATATGTGGAGAAAGGTATGCTGAAGGGAACAGTAACCTATCATAAATGAGGGGAAGCCATTGACGAATCCTGCGGATTATTACCCCGCCCGGGGAAGGGTCATCCTGCATGTCGATATGAATGCTTTCTATTGCTCGGTGCATGAAGCAGAAGAACCGGCAAAGTACCGCAACCAACCTACGGCCGTCGCTGGCAGTGTGGAGCTGCGCAAAGGCGTGATTGTAACCTCTTCTTATACCGCCCGAAAAATGGGGATAACCACCGGAATGACCGTTACCCAAGGGTTGAAGCGTTGCCCTGGACTTATCATTATTCAGCCGGATTTCCATCTATACCGTAAATATTCACGGGCATTCATGGATATCGCCTACGAATATACGCCAACCCTGCAGGCCGTGTCCATTGATGAGTGCTATCTGGACATTACCGGCTCCAAGCAGTTTGGTACTCCTCCGCAAATTGCTAGCCAAATCCAGCAACGTATTCATGATGAACTGGGTCTACCGTGCTCCATCGGCATCGCCCCGAACAAACTGCTAGCGAAGATGGCTTCTGATATGAAGAAGCCAAATGGCATTACCGTGCTGCGGATTCGTGATGTGCCGGGACTGCTCTGGGACAAGCCGTGCCAAGATTTATTTGGAATCGGGAGAAAGACAGCCGAGAAGCTGAAGAAAATGAAAATTTATACGATTGGCCATCTGGCTGCAGCGGACGAACGCAAGCTGATTGAGAGGTTCGGGGTGGCGGGCTCCTGGATGAAGCGAGCGGCCAACGGATTGGACGATTCCCCGGTTAGCGATGAGCGGGAGAAGAATAAGTCGATTGGACACACCACAACGTTGCCTGCTGATATCAGTAAGATGGAGGATGTGCAGCGCGTTATGCTGAACCTGGCAGATCAGGTCGCTAGGCGGCTCAGACGACAGGAGCTGATGGCCCAAACGGTGCAGATTACAATACGAACTCCCGATATGAAGACCATCACCCGTTCCCAAAGCCTGGACACGGTAACCGAGCAAGCTGAGGACATCTACCGGGAGGCCTGCGAATTGTACCGGCGTCATTGGCGTGAGGACAAGCCCGTGCGGCTGCTGGGGATCACACTGCAAAATCTGGTCTCCAAAGAAGATTCCGCGCTTCAACTGGATCTATTCGACTATGAGCAGCAGCCAAAGAAGGAATCTCTCACTCGCACGATGGATATGCTAAGGGATCGGTTTGGAGAACACGCAGTGTTGACGGCTGGTATGCTGACGGATGATCCATCGGCCTTGATCCGAAATCATCGGCGACGCGGAACCTCGCTGCAAACCGACTTTCTTCATGAAGACCGGGACAAGAACGAGCAGGAACCGGATTGATGCAGTTTAGGAATTGGAATAATACGGAAAACGCATTGAAATTGTAAACTATTTATATTATATTGGTCATGGTGACATACGCACCGGACTCGTATTGTTTATTCAGGAGGCAGATAAGAAATGGCAAAATATACTTGGGTTGAGAAAGATACTTGCATCGCTTGTGGTGCATGCGGCGCAACCGCACCAGATATCTATGACTATGATGATGAAGGTTTGGCTGAAGTGATTTTCGGAGAAGACGGCAACCGTGGGGTTACCGATATTCCTGACGACTTGCATGATGATCTTCAAGATGCTTGCGATGGCTGCCCAACTGATTCCATCAAGATTGCAGACGCTCCATTTAACAAAGAAGGCTAATCCTACGGCATGACCGGATATAGAAGCCGCCCCTCACACCAAAGTGAGGGGCGGCTTCTTTGCGGTAAGTAGACCCTGCCTGACAATTAGGTCATAAGTAGCAAAATGGGCAATTCCTAGCGATTTAGGTCAGCAACGCTCCTTGATTTGCCGATATAATAGCTAACGAAGTTCATTTTGCATAGCGTTGTGATGGAGGGAATTATGGGGGATTTGGCTTACCTTAAAAAATATGTGGAGGACCATCCTAACAATAAAATGGCCTGGTATCTGCTAGGCAAGGAATATGAAGCAAGTGGTCAGGAAGGGAAGGCGCATTATTGCTATATTCAAGCCGGCAATATCTATGAAGCCTTTGAAGCCAGCAAGATGCCCTCGCCGGAAGAAGTCTTGCCGGGATATGAGGCGGGACTGGCGGAGGAGAAGCATCGGCGGCAGAAGCGTAGCGGGTTTGTGCGCAAGCTGGCTTTAGCCCTCCTCTTGCTGTTGCTGATACACATCCCGTCTGCACATGCGCCGGGAGATGGGCAGGTAGTCCAGGCTCCGGTCCCTCCTCCGGCGGCAGAAGTTCCAGTCGAGGTGCCGCCGAACGTAGAGGACCCGCCTGAACCGGACGAGCCGCCTGCTCCACCGGTCGTAATCCGTGGGCCGGTATTCACCGCCACGGGATATGGAGGAGGCAGTGACCAGCGGCAACAGGCTGGATTGTCCAGCTTGCTGGCTTTGCAGCAGCAAATCGGTACGAGCTTACCTTATGCGGTGGTGCTTGGCATGGAGCCGCTAGAGAACTACCTGGTATGGACCAAGGAGATGCCGGTTGTCGTCGCTTTGGAGGAGGATGCGGGAAGTGGTCAGACGACGCTTCAGTCCTATGACCGGGAGGCTTGTCTCTGTACGCCGCCAGACCCTTCCGAGCTACAGGCTGCTGCATCGGCATGGATTCCGGAGCAGGAATCGCTTGGCGTGCTAAGCTCGGCCATGCTTCATTACAAGCAGGCGAAGGGGCAGTGGCCGGAAAGTCTGAAGACCTTGGCCGGTTCTTATCCTAATAATTGGATTGCCGGCACAGATGAAGTGATGGAGCAAGCCTTCGAGCCGCTGCTAGCCCAGCTTGGGGGTTCAGCCTCTGGGGAAGGACAACCTGGGGAAGAAGGAGAAGCTTCAGCGATATTGGCAAGCGGTATGGCTCCCGGGCAGCCCCCGTATTTTAGTGAGCCCCTTGAGATTATCATCGACACGGACAATTATAAATTAGCCCTCGTCAGCGGTGATAAGCTAATTCGCAGCTATACGGTGGGCTTGGGCGGAGAACGGACACCGGAGGGGACCTATGCGATCTCGGAGAAGGTAGTGAATCCGAACGGAAGAGATAATGGGGAATTTGGCAGCCGGGGCATGCAACTGTCGGATACCAATTATGCGATACATGGGACCAATGAGCCGGATAGTATCGGCAAGGATGAGTCGCTGGGATGCATACGGATGACCAAGAAGGATGTGGAGGAGTTATTTGATCTGGTGACGAAAGGAACGAAGGTGACGATCGGGAAGGGGATTTTACCGACGCTGGAGAGCGTCCCGAAGGAGCGTTTTGCCCTGGGGCACAGACAGGATCAGACCAATCCCCACCGTACTTACCGTTGGTTGGATTAGCTAGCGGATCTTAGGTGACAAGCAGAAGGACGACGGTTGCAACAATCAGGACGCCGATAATGGACATGGACCAGATTAGCGCCCTTTTGTTGACCTCGTCCTTTTTGTGCTGGAGTGAAGGCGGTTTACGTTTTGTCGACATATTGCATTCCCCTCTCTAACGATCTGCAAAATCCAAATAGAGATATCTTTCCTTATATTGTAACTGCTTTCATTTTGGAATACCATCCCTGGATTTGGTGATTTACTTTGCCTTGAGGTTAAACTTTTCTTTTGAAGCAGAAACGGCTAAACTGGTAATAGTAAAATAAGGCAAGTGCAGGGAACGGAGTTGAACGAGAAGACGTGTTATATCGCTTATTAGGAAAGCCGCTATTCTTCCGGATGGACCCGGAAAAAGCGCATCATCTGGTTATTGACGGATTACATACTGCTGGCCGCATTCCTGGTGGAGTGTCCCTGTTGCGCGGAATGTATGGCGTGCAGGAAACGCCGGAACTGGCTATGGACTTATTTGGACTACACTTTCCTTCTCCGGTGGGCCTGGCTGCCGGTCTAGATAAAAATGCTGATGCGGTACCCGGCTTTTCAGCGGTAGGGTTTGGCTTCATGGAGGTTGGCACAGTGACCCCGGTAGGTCAACCCGGCAATGAGCAGCCCCGGCTGTTCAGACTTCCGCCTGATGAGGCACTGATCAATCGAATGGGATTCAATAATCAGGGAGCGGAGGCGATGGCGGGGCGGCTTCAAGCTCTAAGGTCACGTCCGATCCCGATTGCGGCTAACATCGGCAAGAACAAGGTTACGCCAAATGAGCAAGCTTTTCAGGATTATGAAAAGTGTATCTCCGCCTTGTATCCTTACGCGGACTTCTTCGTCGTGAACATCAGTTCACCGAATACGCCGGATTTGCGTAAATTGCAGCATGGCAGCGAACTGGGGACGTTGCTTGCGGCGGTGGTCCGTCAGATGGATGAGGAAGCGAAGCGCCATGGCGGAGCGAAGGCGGTGCTGGTCAAGATTGCTCCCGATGTGAGCGATGGTGAATTGGAATTCATGGTCGATACCATTCAACGCAGCGGAGTATCCGGATTAATTGCTACCAATACGACGCTGTCCCGCGAAGGCATAAGTCATCAGAATGCTAAAGAGACCGGGGGACTGAGCGGACGTCCGCTGGCGGCTAGATCAACGGAGATCATCTCCAGGGTCTACGCGCAAACGGGCGGCAACTTGCCGATTATCGGCTCCGGCGGGATTTTTACTGCTGAGGACGCCTACGAGAAAATTCGCGCCGGCGCAAGCCTGGTAGAAATATATACAGCGATGATTTATGAAGGACCGGAAATTAATCGCAAGCTTCATCGCGGGCTTCAAGAGCTGCTGCGGCGCGACGGGTTCAAGCATATCTCCGAGGCGATAGGAGCATCGCACCGTTAACGGGCTTTTTTAGCCTGCGTATAATGACAGGAGGCACAAGGATGGACAGTAGGGATTGGAAAACATTTTTGCTTCCGTACGAACAAGCCGTTGAAGAGTTGAAGGTTAAATTTAAAACGATGCGCTCCGAGTTGAAGAAACGGGAAGAGTACGCCCCAATAGAGTTCGTGACCGGCAGGGTTAAGAAAATATCCAGCATTCTTGATAAGGCAAAGCGGCTGGATGTATCGCTTGATGACCTGGAGACCGGGATCGAGGATATCGCGGGCATTCGCATCATGTGCCAATTTGTGGAGGATATTCGCAGGGTAGCGGAATATATTCGCATGCGCAAGGACCTCAATGTGTTGTACGAGAAGGACTATATTACGAATTTCAAGGAGAGCGGTTATCGCAGCTTCCATATGATTGTCGAGTATCCGGTACAAACCGCGCTCGGACAAAAGGTTGTTCTGGCCGAAATCCAAATTCGCACGCTGGCGATGAATTTCTGGGCTACCATTGAGCATTCCCTGAACTATAAATATCGGGAGAGCTTGCCGGACGAAATGCGCAAACGGCTGAAAAAGGCGGGAGAAGCTGCTTTTGTACTCGATAATGAAATGTCCAGCATCCGCCAGGAAATCTTGATTGCGCAGAAGAGCTTCGAGGACGATGCCAACATTGTGTCGTCGCTGCTTGCGGCCATTCACCAGCTTTATTTCTACCACCTGGTCTCGGAGGCCATCGATGCCCAGCGCCGATTCAATGAATTGTGGGAAGTGAAGGACTTTGAAGGCATCAAGGATTTGCTGGTGGGCGTTAAGGGGCTAATCAAGCAATACAAGAAGGTGGAGGAGCCCGGCGATGAGCTATGAGCCGCTCTATGTGGCGTATCTCGTATATTTCAATCGGGACCGGGATTACTTCGAATGCCATGAGGTGCTTGAAGAGCTGTGGCTGGAACAGAACTACGATCCGCTATATAAAGGGTTGCTTCAAGTGGCTGTGGGCTTGTTCCATGCGCGGCGAGGCAATCGGCTTGGTGCCAGGAAGATGTTAGTATCGGCCTTGGAGCGTCTTGGGCCCTATCCCGAACATGTGCTTGGCATCGACCTGGGTCAATTGCGCCAGGATACGGAGCTGTATGTGCAGCAGCTTGCGGATGGGGCGGACTCGCCTTTCAAATATTATGACTTAACGATTAGGGTGCTGGATGCAGAGCTGGCCGAAGCTGTGAATCAAGCTGCTACGGAAATTGCTCCTAACCATCCGCAGCAGCAGAAGCCTCAGCGCGGGCCCAAGCATGCGGAGCGGCTCTACAAGCTGGAGCAAAGAAAAGCAGGACCACTAAGCGAATAATGACTCGTCTTTCCTGACTCGGGGAGGCGGGTTTTTTCATGAAAATCACAAATGCCTTGCAGGGGCTGCTATGGTACAATAGCATTGTTTTTATTTAGTCTGCACAGATTGGATGGTACAAATATGGCGATACAACTGCCGATAGTCTTTATAGAGCGAATGCGGGAGCTGCTCGGGGAGGAATTTGCTGCCTTCCTGGCCTCTTACGAGGAGCCGCGCTACGCCGGAATACGCATAAACACGCTTAAGATTGGAGAGGCGGCATTCCGGGAGCGAATCCCTTATGAATTAAAGGGAATTCCTTGGTGTGAAACGGGCTACTATGTGGATGAGGCAATCAAGCCCGGGAAGCATCCTTATTACCATGCGGGACTGTATTATATACAAGAACCAAGCGCCATGGCGCCGGTGGAGCTATTGGAGGTCACAAGCGGAGATCGGGTACTGGATCTGTGTGCGGCTCCGGGTGGGAAATCCACGCAAATCGCCGGTAAGCTACAAGGAACGGGCTTGCTTGTAACGAATGATATCCATGCGGAGCGCACGAAAGCGTTAGCCAAAAATATTGAGCTCTGCGGGGTACGGAATGCGGTCGTGCTAAATGAGTCCCCAGAGCGAATTGCCGAATCCTTCCCCTATTACTTCGATAAAATTCTGATCGATGCTCCTTGCTCGGGAGAAGGGATGTTCCGCAAGGATGAGGATATGGCTCGCTTGTGGGAGCCGGCCTGGACCTTGAAGTATGCCGCCATGCAGCGGGAAATTCTAAGCTCGGCGGCTGCGATGCTGGCTCCGGGTGGCCGAATCGTCTATTCCACTTGTACGTTCGCCCCGGAAGAGGACGAGATGATGATCGCGGAATTCTTGCTCTCCCATCCGGAGTTCCAAGTGGTTCCTCTGGCCAGAGACAACGGGATTGCGCCAGGACGGCCGGAGTGGCTGGGAAGACAGGAGAATGGACAAGCCTTCCCGCCTGATGTGGTCAGGCAGACTGCAGGCTGCGGTCGGCTTTGGCCACATCAAGTAGCAGGCGAGGGACATTTCTTCGCGGTGCTGGAGCGGATAGAAGGCGGAGAATGGCCGATTACGGCTGAGAAGATGATGAATACCTCGGAAGAGGTACCGGTAAGCACGCGGGGGAGAAGAACGCCCCGTCCTGTGCGCCGGTCGCGGCATGCGGCCGGCGCACAGGACGGGAGCGATCGCCACCAAGTGGATGAACAGGAAGTGCTGGAGAGTTGGTACAGGTTTGCCCGGGAGCAGCTTGCTGCACCGTTCATGGGGGAACCCTTATTATATGGAGGAAATGTGTATCTGTCCCCGCTGACCAAGGAACGTCTTGAAGTGCTGAAGGTAGTCAGACCAGGCTGGTATGTTGGTACGGCGAAGAATGGGCGCTTTATCCCGGGCCATCCACTGGCTACGGCATTACGTCCGGAGGAAGCGTTGCGGGTTCTCCATCTCTCGGGAGAGACTGGCGAGGCTATACGCTACTTGAAGGGGGAGACGCTCACGGTGGAGGCGGAACGTCTTCAATGCCGTGAGGGAGCTAACCTTAAGGGTTATACCTTGGTTGCTGTGGACGGATACTCGCTGGGTTGGAGTAAATGGCAGGATGGACTGCTTAAGAATGAATATCCTGCCGGGTGGAGGTGGACGTAAGCATGAGTGGCGGTAAGAAGACGCAACGATTGGATAAAATATTGGCGCACCTTGGTTACGGTACCAGGTCGGAGCTTAAGAAGCTGGTCAAGCAAGGCAGAGTCACTTGCGGTGGCAAGGTAGTAAAGGATAGTGGACTGCAATGTGATCCTATTGCGGATGTCATTGAACTGGACGGAGAGCGGATCTTCTACCGTGAATTTGTCTATCTGATGCTGCACAAGCCGCCGGGAGTAATCTCGGCTACAGAAGATGCGCGGGACCGCACGGTGCTGGACTTGCTACCAGTGGACTTTCAAGTGTTCTCTCCTTTTCCCGTCGGACGGCTTGACAAGGATACGGAAGGGTTATTGTTATTAACGAATGATGGGCAATTGGCCCATGATCTGTTATCTCCCCGCAAGCATGTACCCAAAACGTATGAGGCTCACGTGCTCGGACATGTTGGGGACTTAGAGGCGATACGCTTTCGTCAAGGCGTTACGCTGGACGATGGCTATATGACTTTGCCTGCCGAACTGGAAGTATTGGACCATAGTATATCCGAGGAGGGCGTACGGAGTTCGCTAATCCGGCTTACCATCTCCGAGGGGAAATTCCATCAGGTCAAGCGAATGTTCGAAGCGGTAGGCTCACAGGTAACTTATTTGAAGCGCTTGTCGATGGGACCGCTTGTGCTGGATGAGACCTTGCCCCTCGGAGAATTTCGGGAATTAACCGCGGAGGAAATCGAGGCGCTGCGTACTTACAAAAGGGTTGCGAAGGATATCCTTGCGGGAAATGAGCGGCTTTGATAGGGTTGTAGTAAGACATATAAAAGATTATCCAAATACACCTAAGGAGACCGTGGAGATGAAATACAAACTGATCGCTTTGGATGTAGACGGAACGCTGATTAATGATGACCACGAGTTATCACCAGGCACCGTGGAGACCATACGGGCCATTGCTGCCCAAGGTACGGAATTTGTGCTGTGTACCGGGCGTGCTCCGAGAAGCTCAATTCCTTATATGGAGCAATTAGGGCTGGATGGTTATGTCATTACTCATAATGGAGCGGCTACGGTAGATGTGAAGACCCAGGAAATCGTCCATCAATTTGCTATGAATCCATTCGGACTAGAGCCTTATATGGATTATTGCCGCAAGCATAAGGTGCATTTTGACATCAATACGACCTTTGGCATTTTCGTTGAGAATGCGGCAGGGTTAAGTCAGGAGGCGCTGGCTTTGTACCGTCAATTTATGATAGATGCGCCGCAGGAGCTGCCGCTCTGGGAGCAGTTAGAGGACCCGATCGTTAAATTCACGATTGCGGGAAGCATGGATGAACTCGACCATATATATTCGGAGTGGAGCCTGTGGACACAGGAATTTAACATGCTGCGCAGCGGCGATTTCTTCATCGATTTGATGCATAAGGAGGCCTCGAAGGGGGCTGCGCTACAGAAGTTAGCCGAAAAGCGGGGTATTCCTGCGGAGCAAGTGATGGCTATCGGCAATTACTATAATGATTTGACGATGCTAACCTATGCCGGATTAGGAGTCGCTATGGATAACTCTCCGCTGGAAGTGAAGGCGGCGGCGGATGCTGTTACGGCTTCTAACAATGAGGAAGGTGTAAAGCTGGCATTGCAAAGGTATTGCCTTGAAGAGCAGCTTCAGTAAGGAAACGAAGACAAACGAAGACACTAGTAGAGAGAGGATCGGGGGGTTATAGGAGCTCCGGTCCTTCTTGGCATGAGCCTACGAAGCAGGTTGAAAATAACCATTGACATAATTAATCCCTAGTCTTAAGATGGGATTACAATGAATATAGGTTGATCGATAGCTCAGCCTATAGCATCAACTGCACACGGATAAATAAGAATTGATCTACTGGACAGCCAGAGATTCAATGGGCGCTTAACAGCGCTTGTTGAGTCTTTTTTTATTATCCGGAGAAAGTGCCAGTCATGAAGTGAGTAACTACATAATGGAAAGGAAAGGTGACCTAATGAAGAAAACCGCGATACTTCTCATTGCTTCGGCGTTCTTATTCTCAGCAGTAACTTTTGCGGCGGTATCTGCCAATAAATATGTCCGTGAGGGAGAGGCGGCCAAATCGAACTCCCCAGAGCAGAGTGTGGAGTCCAACTTATCGGCTGAACAAGACGGCAAGGCGGTGGAAGAAGTCGAAGACAAGCAACAGACTGAACTGGCTACTTCTACTAAAGAGACAGCAACCAAGCCCGAGCAAGAGGTACAGCAGCAAGCCGGGCAAGGAGAAGCTACCACCGGTTCAGTGGCAACATCCACGGAGGAGAAGACACAGGCAGACCAGCCTGCTTCGACAGTAGAAACAGCTACCCAGTCTACTGCACTGGCCAAAGAGAGCAAGACCGAAACATCCAAGACCAGTCCGGTGGCTACAGCACCAAGCAGCACCAAGACGGTAAGCAATAATTCGGAGAAGGCGGCTGCGGCGCCAGCTACCTCTGCTGCCAAAGCTTCTGAGCCGGCCAAGACGAAGGAGGCTGCAGCCACCACCTCGTCCGTGACCGACAAGCAGGAGGCCAAAGCCCCAGCCCCGGAAGCAACCAAGGAACAGCCAAAGGCATCAGCAAGCCCTAAGGCAACCGAGGCGGCAGGCTCTGCCCCGGCTAGTTCTCCTAAAGCTCCAGCAGCGGTACAGACGGAAACGCCGGCCCCGGCAACAGCACCGGCCGCTCCATCGCCGGCTCCAGCTTCTCCATCGACCTCTTCAGACTCAGATGAAGATTGCTGATCCTGCTTCAATTTAAAGTTAACAAGTAATAGTTAAATTATTGGGAGAGAATGAGGGGAATATATGAACAAATTTACGCAAATTCAGAGAACAACAGCATGGTTATTGGCATTCTTATTGGTGGTTCCACTTGTCTTCTCCGGTGTCGCTGGTGCTGCCTCCGGTAGTCAAGCCAGCGTGGTAACGCCTACGAATGATTTTAATTATTTCGCCCAAGTATATCCTCGTCTGAATGACTCTAATCCGGTCTTCAAAACGGCGACCTATGAGGATATTGCTTATGTATTTGAGAGCGAGGGTAACTTTGCCGTGTTGATTGGAGGAGCCTGGAGCGAGCAGACGCAGGCAACTATTGGCTTGATTAATGAAGTTGCCAAGGAGCAGGGAATCAAGACCATCTATAACTTTGATACCAAGCTGGATGGAGCAAGTCTGGATATTGCTGATACAGGCAATGCCTTCGCATACAAGTATGTAGATCTCGTAAATAAATATTTTAAAAATTTAAGCCTATACGATCAGCGTACTCCAGATAATAGTGTCAGCTATACAAAGGAAGACGGATCTGTGGTTGCCGCAGATAAGATCAATTCCCCGTTCCTGTTTGTTTACAATAAGGATCACAAAGGGGAGGATGGGAAGCCGGCCCCGGTGGTAGCTTACTTGAACGAGCCGAAGGTTTGGGAAGATTTCCTGACTAACGGAGCGGTGGATACCACGAAAACAACGGCATATAAGGAAGCGGTCAGGGAAGTGCTTGGATCAGCTTCCAATTATGTGACCATCAATGAATCTGATTATATTAAGGAGGCATTTAACCGGAATTATGCGGGAGAGAATGCCGGCCAGATTATTTTCGAGGAAACAGATCAGGATTTAATTTACGAGCATGTGACCTATCACCAGTTGCGTCAAATTCTTGAGCATGAAGGCAACTCGGTCATCCTGTGGGGTGGCTCATGGTGCCCGAATACGCAAGCGGTCATCAAATATATCAATGATTACGCTGCGAGCCATGGAAGCCGTAAAGTGTATTTCTTCGATACGAAGCTCGATGGCGGTCTTAAGGTAGCGGAGCCCCATAATAATACAGGTGGCCCGCGAGGAGAGAATCCTCACAACACTGAGGACCTGCAAATTCGTACTACCGATCACCCGTATGCCAAATTGTATGTGGACTTGGTTAACACTTATCTGACGAATATTATTACGCAAAATAATTCCGCAGAGGAACCGCGGACGATTGATTACACCAATAGTGCGGGGAAAGTCATCTCCGGTGACCGACTCCAGGTTCCGTACCTGTTCGTCTACAACAAGGACAATAAGGATGCGGATGGCAATCGTGCACCTATTCTTGGACATATCGAACTGATGTACTCCTGGACGAATATTCAACCAGATTATTCGAAGGAAGGCGAGGAATTCCCTGTAGGGGCAAGATATCAGAACTTCGCCAAGGCGCTGGATGCTTTATATAGCAGATTGGAAGCTACGCCATCAGGCGTGCAGGCTGTGAAGGCCAGTTCCAAGGAGAGTGCGGACGGCCAAATTACCGGAACTTCCGCTGCTCTGGAATACAGGTTGTTAGGTGAAGTGGAGTTTACGAAGGCTACAGGCTCCTCAATTACCGGATTGACGCCGGGAACGTATGAAATTCGTTATGCGGCTAAACCGGGATACCAAGGTCCAACAACCAAGGACGGAGCAACCGCCATCTCTTATGCTCCGGGTCAGGCGATCCAATTAACGATTCGGTCAGGTGAATTTGTGGATGTAGCTACGGATGCCTGGTATTACCCGGCAGTGGAATTCCTTACCTCCCGCAATATTGCGTCAGGAACGGATAATGAACACTTCAGTCCTAATGCCAAGTTGAGCCGGGGACAATTCGTGGTCTTGCTTCTGAAAGCTTATGGTATTGCCCCGGAAGCCGAAGGGGCAGACAACTTCGCTGATGCAGGAGATGCTTATTACAGCGGTTATCTGGCTGCTGCCAAGAAGCTGGGTATTGCCGGAGGAGTGGGGGACAACCGCTTTGCTCCGGAAGCAGATCTGTCGCGTCAGGATTTGCTGGCATTGCTGCATCGTGCCCTGGAGGCTCTGGGTAAGCTTCCAGCCGGTACGGTAGGAACAGCATCAGGTAATCTGGATCAATATAGCGATGCCGATCAAATCGCAGATTATGCCAAACCTGCATTCGAGGCTTTGCTTGCGGGAGGGGTAATTACAGGTAGCGAAGGCAAGCTAAATCCACAGCAATTATCGACTCGTGCGCAGGCTGCACAAATCTTGTACAATTTACTGTCGAGATAACGAAAAAGGGTTGTAGCAGAAAGAGAGACAGGGATAACGATCCCAAGCAAAAACGAAGAGGCCTGCAAAACCACAATACAGTGGGTTTTGCAGGCCTCTTCTTTGCTTTACGAGTTTGCGCCACGCTCAAAAAAATGAGCGGAAGAATCCCGAAGGATTCTATCCGCTCTCGAAGGCATTCCGTTAGACCAGAATGGCGCGGGAAATGATAACGAGCAAGATGAACAGCACCAGAATGGCTCCGGTTGAAGTGAAGCCACCTCCATAGATTTCACCCATTGTTATTCCTCCCTTACATCAGGATAGGGTTCCCGTATTTCACGAGATACCGCATTGTATGCCGCCCGGCCATTCCTGGTCCGGGCTTTTAACGGGTGAGGGAGAAAACGGGCGGGGCTGGTTCGAAAATAAATTAAAACTAACAGGAGAAATTCCAGTTAAAAGTCCGTGTTCAAAAAGTCGGTTTCGTAAATATGAAGCCGGAAGCAGTGAACGGGAACTTTTCCAGTTAGTCTTGTGACAAGCCCAAATTGTCTCATGGCTTGGACCAGCTTGAGGCGCCCGCTAAGCGCAGCCCCTTGGGCAGATGGTTCTTGAGTTGACCGCCGCTGGCTTTGCCCCAGCCAAGCGGGTAGTAGTCATCGCCGCAGGCGATGGTGACCAGGTGCCAGCCGCGCAAGTCCGGCGGCACCTCCAGGGTCTCGCCACGCAGAAAGGCGTCTGCGGCGGGAGAGTCCTCGCTAAGCGTCCATAGACGCGAGGCCGCTTCCTGCGCGCTGAGTGCCATCGCCAGCGCGTGAGCGGGCTGGAACCGGCCCTTGCGAACGTCGCCGAGATGAAGTCCGGCGCGGGGGACCTTCAGGCCGGTGAGTTGCTCTGGCGACAGCGACAGGCTGCGGCTTGTCGGCAGCAGGTAGAGCGCTTCGCCGAACAAGAGCGGGGTGCTGCTGACCGCCTCCTGTTCGGGCTGGAAGGCGGGAAGTTCCTCCGCAGCCCAGGCACGGAAGGCCTCCCAGGCTGCGATGGTGTCCCGGCCCGCAGGCCCGTGCTTACGGCTTTGGCGCGGCCCGCGGCCTTGCTCTCGCCCGTGCTTACGGCCGCCTGCGTTTTTCTCGCGAGCCAAACGTCCTGCCGCTTCCGGTTCTACCGAGCTGCGGGTATTGTCGCTGCGCACGCCTACGCGCAGAGCAGCACGTTCTCCGTGGCTATCCCCGGCTTCCTGGGCGTCAGTGATGCGTTCAAGCAAGGCGACGTAATGACCTTCGCCTTGCTCCAGGTGCGGCCACACGCGCTTCTCCACAATCAGGTGCAGGTATGAGTGCTCCGCGAGCAGCCGGGCGATCGTCTCCTCGTTCTCCCGCCGGTTGAAGGTGCAGGTCGAGTAGGCAAGACGTCCTCCCGGCTTCAGCATAGCTACCGCATCCTGCAAAATATCCCACTGACGAGAAGCGCATAACTCCACTGAATCTGGCGACCACTCGGCAATGGCATCCGGGTCTTTGCGGAACATGCCTTCCCCCGAGCAAGGGGCATCGAGCATAATCCGGTCAAAGGCCAGCGGGAACCGCGCTGATAAGGCAGGTGGCGTTGCCTGGGTAACGATGGCGTTACGAATGCCAAGGCGCTCCACGTTCTCGGCCAGAATTTTGGCCCGTTGCGGGTGGATTTCATTGCTGATCAGCAGGCCTTGCCCTGCCAGCTTGGCCGCAATTTGAGTTGTTTTGCCACCGGGAGCCGCCGCCAGATCAAGCACGGTATCACCCGGCTGAGGGTCCAGTAGCTCAACGGCCGACATGGCGGAGGGCTCCTGAATATAGTACAGCCCGGCGGCATGATAGGGATGCCGTCCCGGTCTTGTCACCTCTTCGTAGTAATACCCGGCAGGGCACCAAGGCACCTCGCGCAAGTCAAACAGTTCTGTAAGCTTGCGCTCTGCTGTGGAGCCGGGGGCTACCTTCAATGTATTAAGCCGTAACCCATAGGTACGGGAATCGTTATAGCTATCCAGAAAAGCCTTCGCAGACGCTGGGCCAAGCATGGCCTGTACAGCCTCCTTGAAGGCCTCCGGGAGTGGTGGATGAATCATGAATGATCAGAGCTCCTTCCAAATAAGACGGCTACAAATTCTACTTCAGCAGTGTACCATATTGTTTTTTATTCTCAAAAGGGGAATGGATGTTCCACCCTGGCTATGGCATAATGGAAAAAGAAGCAAATGTTGCGTGTAACCTGGTTCAATTAGAACGACAAGCAAAGGAGAACCTCTATGAAATTGCTGCAGGCTTTATTTTTCCCGCCGGAACAGCCCGGGGGCGTATCTTCAATGATTCCTCATCTGCAAGACCGGTTTAACCCTCCTCATTGGGAGATGGAATTATTCTCCTTGCCGAAGCGGATTCGCTCGAAGGGAAGCGACCATGTGGAATTTCATACCTTCGATTGGCAGCAATACGGAGAGAGTCCCATCGTTCAGAAGTATGTTCAGACCTACCGTGATTACCTCTGGTGGACGAAGCTCAGAATCAAACAGCCTTATGAACTGATTCATTCTCATCATCCGATTGCGGGACTTGCGATGAAGGAGGTATTCCCGGCAACACCATTGGTCCAAAGCATCCACTCCAGTTATGAAAGGGAGCTGATTCTGAACGGACGGATCAAGGAGAACGGGCCGGAGCACCGTTTCCTGACCTCATTGTATGGGGAACTGGAGCACCGCACAGATCGGTTGTTTACCGTGTCGCAGTCCTTTGCTGAGTATTTATCCCCTTATGTGCAGCATCCTGAGTTGATTGGGGTCATTCCTAACGGGTTTGACGAGAAGCGATTTAAGCCTGTTCCTCATGAAAATGAGGTGGCTCAACTGGTCACGGTCTGTCGTCTGGTGCCAGCCAAGGGGCTGGACACCCTGTTCCATGCTTGCGCTGAGTTGAAGAAGCGTGGCCATAATTATGTGCTGCATATTATCGGGGACGGACCGATCCGTCAGGAATTGGAGCAACTGGCACAGAAGCTGGGGATTTATGATGAAACTATTTTTTATGGTTATACCTTGCATCCGGAGGAATTCATGCCCTTCTTCGATATCTTCGTACTTCCTTCCCGGGCGGAGGCATTTGGGTCCGTATTTGCTGAGGCGGCTCTTTGCAGCCTGGCACTGGTCGGTACAGCCACTGGAGGGATTGCCGAGCAGATTGAGGATGGAATGAACGGGCTGCTGGTGCCACCGGAGGACCCCGTGGCACTTGCTGTGGCCCTGGAGAAGGTCATCGTCGATCCGGACTATCGGTATCAACTGGCTCGCAGTGGTTCGGAGAAGGCAAAATCCCAATATTCACTCAATCGTGTAGTCCATGAACTGAAGACATTATACCTGCAATTCAAATAAGGGAGAGGTCTTTGAGAATGAATAATTTTCGTTTCCTTCATGCGGCCGATCTGCATCTGGACACCCCGTTCTCCGGGATGTCCGGCGTGCCGGATCGGCTGCGCGCCTATTTAAGGGAATCTACCTTTGCGGCATTCAATCACCTTATTGAACTGGCTATCCAGGAAGAAGTTGATTTCGTCGTCATTAGCGGAGATATTTACGATGCGGCGGATTCATCTCTAAGAGCACAACTTCGATTAAGGGAAGGCTGGGATAAGCTCGGGAAGCATGGCATTCCGGTGTATTTCATTCGGGGCAATCACGATCCCTTATCCAGCAGGCGTCTGCGACTTGCTTTGCCCCCGCATGTCAAGGAGTTTGGTGCCGAGGTCGAGAGCGTGACCGCCGTCCGGCGCAGGGACGGCCAGCCTGTGGCGGTGGTGACCGGCATTTCGTACAAGACCGCAGCAGTGAACGATAATCTGTCCTTGCAATATCATCGGGAGCCGGACTCATCGCTGTATCATATTGCCCTTCTGCATGCCAATGTAGATGGTCAGGAAGGGCATGATGCATATGCGCCTTGCTCCCTGGCTGATTTGCGGGCCTCAGGATACGATTATTGGGCACTGGGCCATATTCACAAGCGGCAAATTTTGTGCGAGGCTCCGTGGGTGGTCTATCCTGGAAATATTCAGGGACGCAGTCTGAAGGAGACGGGGCCTAAAGGATGCTATATCGTTGACGTTCAGGAGAATGGCGAGGCGGAGCTGTCCTTTCAAAGACTGGAGCAGGTAGTGTGGCTAGAGGTGGGGCTCCCGATTGATGATCTGGATACAGAAGAAGCGTGGAAAACACGGGTCGAGGAACGGCTAGACGAGCTCAGGGAAGAGGAGCCGGGCAAAATCACGGTGGTCCGCCTGGTATTCACCGGGCGGGGACCGCTGCATACGTTGCTGCAATCGGAAGGTGAGACCACGGAGTTGTTGCAGGAATTGCGCCGACAAGAGAGCTTAAGGTTGACAGAACTGGACCTACATGCAGACTCGTCCTTACTACCTCAGGGAATTGTCTGGCCGGCGAGCTTGCGGGCAGAGACCGGAACTGAGCTGGACCGGGAGCAGTTGCTGTCCGAGGATAGCTTTCTAGGGGAACTGCTCAGGTTGGGGGACAAGGCATCCAGCGATGAGGAATTACTAGGTGATATTGCGGCGCAGGCCTTGGCGACCTTGGAAGGAAACCGCCAGATTCGTCGTCAGCTTAAAGAGCTTTGGACGATGGACAAGGCGGATTTGCTGCGTCGTGCCGAGGAGATGGCTGCCACCTTGCTGGCGGAAGAACCTGAAGGGAGGCTGCCATCATGAAGCTGGAGCGGATGCAGATCAGTGGCTTTGGTCGTCTGAATGGACTGGATATCGAGCTTCCGGACCAGGTGACGGTGCTGTACGGTCCAAATGAAGCGGGAAAAAGCACCTTGCTTGGCTTCGTGCGAGCCATGTTGTTTGGTATTCCATCGCGCGCGCAGACGGCGGAGCGTTATGAGCCGCTGCAGGGCGGTGTCCATGGGGGAGCGCTGACGCTTCAGTCGGAAGACGGGAGCCGCTGGATGATCGAACGTTATGCCCAACCACCAGAAGGCCGGAATTTGCCGGGGACGCGGGGAGACCGCTTGCGAATTACCCGTAGCGGCGAGGACGGGCAGGTCCGTGAGGTCACGCAGGAGCAAATGCAGAGGGAATTGCTAGGCGGTATGTCCAAGGTGATGTTCAGGCAACTGTTCGCGGTGTCGCTGACGGAGTTGCAGGAGGTTGGCGCTTTGCAGTCCGGCGAATTGAGCCGTTATTTGTTCCATGCCGGAATCGGCGGGGGTGCAGGGGTGCTGCGTGGCGAGAAGAAGCTGGTTCAGGAGATGGACAAGCTGTACCGTCCGCGTGGCCGGACGCAGGAGATCGCCCGGTTGCTTCAGGAGCTGGAGCGGCTGGAGCGCGAAGCTGAAGCAGCGAAAGCGCTGCTGCCGCGTTACAATGACGTGCTGGAGGAGTTGGAGGCCCTGGCAAAGCAGCTTGCCGACAGCGAGGTTGAGCGCAAGCGGCTAAGTCTGGAAGCGGCAAGGCTGCACAAGGCGGTGAGCGTCCGGGGCGACTGGCTGCACAGGGAGGCTATTCGGGCAGAGCTCACGGCATTGCCAGAGGTTGCTCGCTTCCCCGGACAAGGGGTGACGCGATGGCAAGCCTTGCAAGCGCAGCGGGAGCACCTGCAATTGGAGCAAAATGAATGGGCGCGGCGGCGGGAGTCACTGCTGGCGGAGCAGGCCCTGTATCTCCCGGATAAGGAGGTGCTGGCGCAGGAGTCCATACTGCGCCAACTGGCCGCTCGCCTGCCGGGGTATGAAGCCGGGCAGGCCGAGCTGGCCAAGCTGGAGGCGGAATCTGCCCAGCTTGGGGCCAGACTCGGTGAATGCCTGCGCAGCATTCACCCGGATTGGCGAACGCGGGATCTGCGCGACTTCGCCGGGACGGTTGGCGAACGGGAAAGCGTTCGCCGCTTTCTCTCCCGGTTCACGTCGTATGACCGGGAGATGGAACTGCTGCGCAGCGAGCGCTACAAGCTGGAGCGGGCGGCGGCGAGCGCGGAGGACGGCGCGGAGGCGGGCTTGGCCAAGCTGTTCGCCCGGCTGATTCGCCATCCGTACACTGCCGCTTCCGGGGCTGCCTCCCGCGCTGACGCGAAGCTGCACGGCCCGGTCAATTGGGACGAGGAGGAGCGGCAGTTGCGTCGTTTGATGGAGGAATGGCTGCTGTGGGAGCAGCGGCATGTGACCCTGGAGAGCGAAGCGGAGTTAACGCTTGGCAGGATGAAGGCCGCTAAGGATGAGTTGCAGGCCATGGAGCGTGAATTGGTCCGGCGAGAGGAAGCCTTTGGCCAGCTTGCCGGGGAATGGGAAGAGTGGCTTGCCGAGCGGCGGGTGTCTGTAAGCTTGTCACCCGAGGCAGCGCTGGAGGTGTTCCGTCTGGCCGAGCACGGCCGGGAGCTTCTGGGCCGTTATGATACTCTAACGGAGAAATGCACCGCACTTAAGGCGCAGATTGAGCAATTTGAACGGGAATGCCGTGCTATAACCTGGCCGGGAGTAATGCAGGATGAGGAAGCGGTTGACCATGATATCAAGGAATCAGGCTATGACGAGCAGCAGCCCAGCCAGCAAGGTAGCGTACCTACACATATATTGCCGCGGCTGCTAGAGCAATTGGAGCGGGAGCTTGAACACAAACGGAATTACGATCAGTTAGGAACCACCTTGCTGTCGGCGCTGGAAGAAGGTCGAAGGTTAGAGGATCGCGTGCAACAGGTGTTGCAGTTGGAGCAAGCACTCTTAACGGAAGCCGGGGTTCGTTCCGGCGAGGAGTTGCTACGTTTGGGCGCGGCTATGGAACGACGCGAGGTGCTGGAACGCGAACTGCGGCAGTCCGAGCTGTTATTGTTCGCCGGGCTGGACGAGCGCAGGTCGGCTGAACTGGAGCAATTGCTGCAAGGAGCGGATGAGACCGAACTGGCGCAGCAATGGGAAGAAGCTGAGCAAGCCTTGAAGCTGGCTGAGCGTAACGGGGAGGAGCTGCAAGAGAAGCGGGGCCGTCTGCTGCAGGAGCAGGAAAGCCTGGAGATGCGGTGCCGTCAGGAGGATTTGCAGCAGCAGCTTGCCGAGCAGCAGGCGCAATTTACGGAGTTGCTGGATCAATATGCAGTCATGGCGGTGTGCCATGAATTAATTGGTCGCACTCGCCGGGTATATGAGGAAGAACGCCAGCCCGCCGTGTTGCAGGCGGCTTCGGAATTTTTTGCCCAGATGACCGGCGGGGTGTATAAGAAAATCTTCATGAAGATAGGTAGCCAGGAACTGATGGCTGAGCATGCCGTACATGGGCCGCTGGACAGTGCCTTGTTAAGCCGGGGAACGGCCGAGCAGTTGTATTTGGCCATGCGGCTGGCTTTATCCGGAGCCGTAGCCGGGCGGAGCAGCTTGCCGCTGTTGCTGGATGACCTGTTCGTTAACTTTGATGCCGTTAGGTTGGAAGGGACGCTGTCAGTGCTGCAGGGTGTGGCGGGACGCCAGCAGATTGTCATGATGACCTGTCATGAGCATGTAGTGAGCCGGGTCCAGGCGATGATGCCTACAGCGCACATCGTCAGATTATAAGGATAATAGGTCATTTTAGTCAGGGCCGCGAGGGCCTCCGATACAGGCCAAGCATCAGCGCCCAGAACAGGCTGAATAGACCGAATACGGGATACAGTACGGTGAGCAGGGAACTGAAGCCGAACTGACTGGTCATATAACAGATGCACAAGATGGTTACGGAGATCAGCATGGGAGGAACTTTGATGCGTTGCTGTAATTGCAGGGTGACGCCGTATACATCGGCAACAAAGGTACTGAATATTTCCATAAAAATCAGCAGCACATAAATAAGCTGAATGGTTGTTCCAAGCTGCTGCGCAATGCTGCCCATAGGAATTTCGTATTGGACGATTCCTGGCATATAAGCCGATAAAGCAAAATGGCCCGCCATCAGCATAAAGCCGACACCGGCTCCTCCAAGCGCCCCGCCAAGGACAATGACCCGGCGGTTCTCGGTGTGGCTTCCGATGGGAACAAGCACCGCCTGGGCCATCGACAGGTTGAAGGCCGAATACATGAGTGGTGCGGCCCATGCTGCTACCATGGTACTATCGGTATCCAGCGTCAGAAACCGGGTTGCCCCCGGTGAGCCGGCTGTATTGAAGATAATGGCCAGGGAGAGGAGCAACATCATCGGCACCACGACGGAATTAAGCTGAAGGACTCCCTGAATGCCTCTGCCCAGCAGCAAGTAGGTACAAATCAGCGTAATCCACAGGCCTGTCTGATAATGAAGCCCCAAATGCTCCATGAAGACGGAGCCGGCCCCGGCCAGCATCACGCTATTGACACCGATCAAGACAATAAGAGTGAACAGGCTTAGCGTCCTGCCGATGCGTTCGCCAAACAGTTTGCGGTTCAAGTCCTCGTAGGATACAGCCTTGATGTCGCGGGCGAGCAGCATCATTTTCGTACCCAGCCAGATGAACAAGACCGTGGAGAGCATGATGGTCAATACTCCCCATTTGCCGTATCGGGTGAAAAATTGCAGGATCTCTTGTCCCGTCGCAAAGCCTGCTCCAACGACGGTGCCAATATAAGTGAATGCAATTTGCAAAATTTTCACGGCATTTTTCATGGTTTTCCCCCCGGCTCTTGTGCTATATATAGTACAAGGTATGTTGTCCAGGAACGGGACATGACTTAAAACCTGTAGCGATAGCTGAACAAGCCAGCCGTAGGACATGAAATACGCTTGTCACGCTGACTTGGCTGAGCTTTCGCTATAGAAAAATGATCTTTGGAGGAAAAGGTATGGAGCTATTAAAACAAAAGATCGTCCAGCAAGGCGTCATTGTTTCGGACCAGGTACTGAAATTGGACGGATTGATTAATCATCAGGTAGACCCTGAACTTACGATGCAAATGGGCAAAGAGTTTGCCAAGCGCTTTGCCGACAGCGGCGTTACCCGAGTCATTACGGTGGAGTCGTCAGGGATCGCCGTGGCATTTGCAACGGCTTATGAATTAGGTGTGCCACTGGTTTTTGCCCGGCGGAAGAAGACGCTGCTGGCAGAGGCGGACATGCTATGCGAGCGGGTCCCTTCATTCACCAAGGGTATTGTTACGGACATTCTGGTGTCACGAGAATTTATTGCGGAGACTGACAAGGTGCTGTTCATCGACGATATCATCGCCAATGGCGATGCTGCACGAGGGCTGATCAAGATTATTAGCCGTGCTGGCGCCGAGTTGGTGGGAGCAGGCATAATTGTAGAGAAATGTTTTCAATCCGGAGCCCAGGCGATTCGGGATCAGGGAATTCGCTTGGAAACTTTGGCGCGTATTGCTTCGCTGGAGGGCGGACAAATTACGTTTGCCGATTGAGCAACAGGGAGTAAAGGAAAAACCGCCAATTTACGGTTAATCCTTTGCAGGCCTGCGTTTTTTCGCTATAATGGGGATTACTAGGGAGAGGAGGCTTAAAGAATGGGGAAAGAATTATCGGTAGATGCAGCGTTTTTTCTGACGAAATTGTCCGAGGCAAAGATTACGTTTGAACGTGCTCTGGATTGTAAACATACGGAGTTTGATGACCTTTATCCCTATATGCTTGAACATCCCCAGTTTTTCTGGTACAAACGCTATGTCGCATGGTCGGAATTATTAACGATAGCAGGGCTGTGCCAAGAGCTTGATGTACCCTGGAAGGAAGAGTTCAGTCCGCAACAGGTGGGGTATCTGGAGCAACGAGTGATGTCGGCCAAGGTGCTTGATTTCTGGTTTGAGACTAATGATAGCAAGGAACATGCTTCGCGTTAACACTACCTCTAGTGTGGTCAAGTAAATAGCAGTATAGGAAGACTCCGCCTGGTCTGACCATCGGAGTCTTTTGATTGGATAGTTGGGAGGTAACGTTCCATGATTTCGGACGAGCAGTTGGATCAGTATCGATTGTCCGGCGAGAAGGTGCGGGTGGTGCGTGATGGCATCGAGAGTAATGATATTCGGGGCGTAGTCGTAGCCTGGGATGATACTCATGTGCTGATTCGCAGACCGAACCGCAACGTAGTTAAGCTGGATCGTAATTATATTTACCAGCCTTCTAGGGAGCCCCGGGCTTCTATGGAAGGTCTGAACGAATAAATTGGCGTAAGCAGAATTATGCCGAAGTGAGCAGGGAGTCTCCAATAGGGAGGCTCCCTTTGCTATGTGCGCCTGGCTCTGGACCGCGTAGGGGTTTCCCCGCTGCCGCTCAGGTAAGCTCGCATTCGCTCGGATACCTCCTGCTGAAGCGCAGACCAGAAGATGTTCATCTTGCCATGGAAGCCCCGGCAGCGATACTCCGCCCGAATACCGTGCTCATCCTGACTAATTCGATAAATTTCGATGTTCCGTTGCCGGAATTGACCGTGGATTTCCGCCAGTACAACGGATGCCCGGCTCTCCCCGTGGCGAATAAAATCAACATAGACATCCGGACTTTTGAGCACCCCACTTTGCTCCAGGACCCGAGCATCCCGTTGAAATATGCGCTGTAAGCATTCAAGCAACAGTGCACTCTTGATTAAGGCCAAATCATCTTCGTGTAGACCGGGAACGGCCATGCATCAACACCCCTTAAAATGCGAACTTATGTTCTTATCATACTCCTGTTTTGCTGTATTTATCAAGGGGATGGCTTATGGAATAAGCTGGATGCGGCGGCTTGCGAACGTGGTTAACGCTCCCGGATAAATTTGCTGCGGAAGCCGGTTGGAGATAACCCCTCTTTCCGCGAGAAGCAGGAAGAGAAGTGGGAGACGTGGTGGAAGCCAACCTCCTCCGCGATGCGGGCAACGGACCAGGAGGTCTGTAGCAGTAACCGCTTGGCCTGCTCGATTCGATAATTTTGCAGATAAGCGATAGGTGTCATTCCATAGGCCTTGAGCATACTTTTGGCCAAATAATTCGGGTGATAGTTCAGTTCATCTCTAAGTAGGGAATTCGTAATGTTACGGGTGTAATTGTGG
Organism: Paenibacillus senegalimassiliensis; assembly: GCF_001486585.1. Lineage (GTDB taxonomy): Bacteria > Bacillota > Bacilli > Paenibacillales > Paenibacillaceae > Fontibacillus > Fontibacillus senegalimassiliensis. Next base: position 1,830,372 of record NZ_LN909046.1, on the reverse strand, counting down.
CGGATGAAGAGCTCGATTTGTTCGGCTAATTGAATGGCCGTGGCATCGGAAGGAGAGGCCAGATCACGGTCGAGATGCTGGAGAAAGCGTTGAAAGGAGGCCTGTCTGTTCCAGTTACGCAACGATTGCGGTTCATGCTCCTGGGCGAAGAACAAATCGAGTACCTCCATGGCCTTGGGAGCGATTATCCTGTGCTTGGGAAGGAAGATCGAGCAGACATCGGCATGATTTACGAAGGCTTTCTGCTTATGATTTTCAATCAATTGGGCTTGTCCTTCCAGACAATCATCCATCGAATGGCATTCGTTCCAACTGCCGAAGGTCTGGAAATGAATCCAGATGATCTTTGTCTCCTCCTGGCAGGGAGCGGCGCCATAATGATGTCCATCGGGACGCAGAATTAGAAATTCCCCTTCATGCACCTCCCAGCACTGACCGTCCTCCGCCACGGGAAGCATGCCCTTGATCACAACAATCAGGTCGAACACGCCGATACAGTTGCGGTTAATATGGTGGTCACCTTCATCGTAAGAAGCATGACCGCAATCCACGAAATAGGGAATGGGCGGAGAAATGAAATGCAAGATGGATGAGTTCACAGGTTACCCTCCAAGCAGGTTGAAATTATTAAAAATCAGGTTGTAAACCTCCGTTTTTTATTAGAATACAACATGCTTTAATGTAATTAAAGCGCTTACTCCAATGTTGAGAAAATATAATTGGGGTGAACGCGGCATTTAGAAGTCAAGGAGGAGAACTTGATGAAGAAGGCTTTGATGGGTGCAATGGTTTTGATGCTGATTATGGTCATGGGGCTCAGCGGCTGCGGAGGAGCAAATACAGATAATCCATCCTCGTCGGGGACGGAGCCGAAGCAAAATGAAGGTAACGCCGCGAAGACAGACGGCAATGGTACTGCCACGGGTGGCGAAGCACAGAAGGTAGTCTTCTGGACGTTTGTAGATGCGCATCAACGGTTCTATGAGAGTATGGCGGACAGTTGGAATAAGGCTTACCCGGATAAGGCCATTGAGCTTGAAGCGACGACGATTCCCTATGATGATATGCATACCAAGCTTCTGGTTGCCTTGCAGTCGGGCGTGGGAGCACCAGATCTCGTGGATATCGAGCAGAGCAAGTTCCCGAACTTTATGAAAGGCACGCCACAGCTTGTTTCTCTGAACGACATTGTCGAGCCTGAGCTAGGTAATATCGTCAAATCCAGAGTGGAGATTTACAGCAAAGAGGATACGTACTATGGGATTGACTATCATGTTGGAGCCACGGTGATGTATTACAACAAGGAGATTCTGGATGCGGCCGGAGTTAATCCGGATGATATTACAACTTGGGCTGATTTTGAGAGTGCAGGGAAGCAAGTGCTTGCAAGCACAGGCAAGCCGATGATTACGTTTGAAGGCAACGGGAACTGGTCCTGGTGGCCTGCGATCAGCCAGCAGGGTTCCGATCAGGTGGATGCCGATGGGAATGTCACGATTGATACCTCGGTCAATGTCAAGACGATGGAGTTCTTTCAGAAGCTGGTGAAGGAAGGAGTCGCTGCGGTAGCTCCCGGTGCTGGCCATGATACAGAGGAATATTTCGGTTATATGAATTCCGGGAGCGCGGCTTCCGTCTTTATGCCCTTCTGGTTCATGAACCGCTTCACCGATCATATCCCTGACCTATCAGGCAAAATCATTATTCGTCCAATGCCCGCCTGGGAGGAAGGTGGCAACCGTTCGGCAGGCATGGGCGGCACGGCCACATCGATTACGAATCAGGCCAACAATCCGGAGCTGATGAAGGAGTTCCTGACCTACGCCAAGTTGTCCAAAGAAGGCAACTTGCAAGTATGGAAGCAGCTTGGATTTGATCCGATTCGGACCGATGTGTGGAGCGATCCGGCCATGAAGGAATCCAACAAATTTACGGATTATTTCGGGGATGATATTTTCGATACACTGCTTAGCGTGAAGGATGAAATTGCACCGGTGCATATTCGTGAGCGATCACCGGAAGTATTTGATGCCGTTCGCAACAAAGCGATGCCAGAAATTTTCATTAATATGAAGGAGCCGGCTCAGGTGTTGAAGGAAGTTCAGAGCAGCTTGAAATAGAGGAGCAGGAGGCTGATCATGCAGCTAGAAAGAGAGCTGAATCCGGGGAAGATACGGAAGGAGCCACGTAAAAAATGGGGCAATTCGCAGAAAATTGCCCCTTACGTATTCGTATTTCCGTTCCTTCTGTCGTTTGTGCTGTTTTTTGCCTATCCGCTAGTTAGTGCCGGGGTGATGAGCTTTCAGGAGGTGCTGCCCGGAGAGGTATCATTTGTAGGACTGGACAATTACAAAGCTTTATGGAATGAGGACTTCGGGGCGGCATTATACAACAGCAGCCGATATACTTTGTGGACGTTGCTGCTGCTCATTCCTGTCCCCATGCTGCTGGCCGTGCTTTTAAATTCCAAGAGAATGGTGTTCAGTCATTTTTTCAGATCCACACTGTTTATCCCAGCTTTGACCTCGGTTGTGGTAGCAGGGGTCATCTTTCGATTGATCTTTGGAGAATTGGATGGAGCGCTATTAAACACAATACTCCATTGGTTTGGCCTTCCCAGCCAGAAATGGCTGTATAGCTCCAGCTTGGGTATGGTGGCGTTGGTAGTATTAGCTGGCTGGCGGTGGATGGGCATCAATGTACTTTATTTTCTCTCGGCCTTGCAGAGCATTCCCGGTGAATTAGTTGAGGCGGCCCAGATCGATGGAGCGGGCAAGCTGAGAAGACTATGGAGCATCACGGTCCCCCTGTTAAAGCCGATCACTATTTACGTGGTGACGATTACAATCTATGGCGGCTATGCCATGTTTACCGAGAGCTATATGCTCTGGGCGGGGAAGCCATCGCCTCAAAATATCGGGTTGACGATGGTTGGTTATATTTATCAGCAAGGTTTTCAGTATTTTAATCTTGGCTTCGGCTCCGCCATTGGCCTGACCCTGTTAGCCATTACCCTTATCGTCAGCATGGTGCAATTGGCCTTGACCGGCATGTTCAGGAAGGAGGAGTAGGCATATGCAGTTATGGGCTGGTAAAAAACGCCGAATCACCGCTTCTTCCCTAGCTATGCTGCTGTTCTTTGTCCTGCTGGCGATCTTGATGCTCTTTCCGCTCTATGCGTTATTCCTGGCTTCGCTCAAGCCAGCCACCGAGTTGTTCAGATATGGCCTGAACGTACGACTGGATGTTCCTCTGATGAGTCTCGATAACTATAAGACCATCTTCATGGGTGAAGGAGCCGCAGCGAACTATTTCGGCTGGTATAAGAACAGTCTCATCATTACGTTGCTATTCACCTTGCTGAGTCTCTTGTTATCCTCTATGGTTGGCTATGGACTTGGCATGTATCGGTTCAAAGGGCGGGCGCTGATCTTCACGCTGGTTCTGGTCGTTATGATGATTCCCGTGGAGATCATTCTATTGCCACTGTACAAGCTGACCATCACGCTCAAGCTGATTAATACAGTCTGGGGAGTGATTTTGCCCTTCGTGGTAGCACCATTGCCGATTTTCTTCTTCCGTCAATTTGTCCTGGGGCTACCGAAGGATTTCATGGATGCAGGGAGAATGGATGGCTGCTCGGAGTATGGCATTTATTTTCGTATCATGGTGCCACTGATGGCGCCAGCGTTTGGTGCTATTACGATCCTGCAGGCCATGAATAGCTGGAACAACTTTCTCTGGCCGTTAATTGTACTACGAACGACGGAGCAATTTACGCTTCCCATCGGGCTGGCTTCCTTCGTTACGCCGCTAGGGAATAATTACGAAGCGCTAATCTCAGGGGCTGTAATGGCGATATTGCCTATTCTGGTGCTATTTCTGTTCTTCCAGCGGTATTTTATTGAGGGCTTAACGGTTGGCGGGGTAAAAGGGTGATGTGCCTTAAAGTTAATCTCTAGTTGTACTTTCCTGAAATTTATGGTAATGTATATTTCGTTGCCGCATTTCTTGATGATGGTGACAACGAAATATGCGGTCGTGGCGGAATTGGCAGACGCGCACGGTTCAGGTCCGTGTGGGCTAACCCCCGTGGAGGTTCGAGTCCTCTCGACCGCATCAGAAAGCTCCTGGATTTCCTCTTATGGGAATTCAGGAGCTTTTTTTATGAAAAAAACAGACTTATTTCTTAAAAAAATGATATCAAGCTTTGCTAAACCCTGTGTTACTGTAAGATTAGCAGGGCTGTAACATGATGAGATGATTGAATAGTGGCTTGAAGCAAGGGGGGCATATACATGAGGGTGTTATTGGCGGATGACGAACCCGTTATATTACGTGGATTGAAAAAACTTATTTCCTGGGATGAGTTGGGGTTACATATTGTGGGTGAAGCTCAAGACGGGTATGAATTGAGACAATTAATTCCGGAATGCAGTCCGGATCTGATCATCAGCGATATCAGCATGCCTGGCTTAAGCGGGATTGATATTATCAAGGAGCTTCATGAGCAAGGACGCCCGATCAAAGTCATATTTATAAGCGCTTATCAGGAATTTGCATATGCCCAGCAAGCTGTACAATACGGGGCGCTGGACTATCTGGTCAAGCCGGTGAGCAAGCCCCATTTGGAGTCGGTCTTAAGACGGGCAGTGGATATGATTCGTGAGGAGAACGAAGAAGAACGTACCAAGGAAAGGCTTGATCATTATGAGCGTAAGCATCGCACGGTAACGATCAGCGAATACCTGGATAGTCTGATGGACGGAGATCAACGAGCGGCCAATGAACTCACCCGTATGGGAGCAGTCCCCCTAAGTCGCTATACGAGCATCTGTCTCATAGAGATTGATGATGAAATGGGCGGGGAATCCCACTGGGCAGAACGTGAACGGAAGCTGGTTCATTTTGCGTTAAATAATATTATGAAGGAAACCCTCGATAGCTGTGATAACTGTCTGATGTTTGTGAAGGACGGACGTTATGGCATCCTGGTTCAGTTCGAACACCCGGAAGAACCGAGACGGCTCATCGGCAACTTGCATGAACAAATAACCTCATTTCTGAAGCTGAAGTTATCGGCAGGAATCGGGCAAACGGTGTCCGGGATTGAGCTCGCTGATGCATCTTACCGGAGTGCCTTGAAAGCGCTACAATCGAAATATTTTACCGGCCTTAATCAAATTATCAACGCTGAGGAATTGGAACAAGGAGCGGTAACGGATGAAATACCCGTGATATCGGAATTACAGGAGGAGATCATCAAGGCGTTGTGCTCGCAGAATAAGAAGCTGCTTGAGGAAATGACGGACCGCCTTCGGAGAGGTGTGATTCGTCAGGCTAAAGGCAATAAGGTACTAGCCGTCACCAGTATGTACAATACTGTGCTGGCTCTGGAGCAGGAGCTTACCCAGTTTGGCATCCCGTCTCGATTCTCGCGCAGAGCAGAAAGCTCACTTCTGGACAGACTGACCAGTCATGCTACCTTTGCGGGTGCCATGGACGAACTTATAGCTATCATTCAGCACATGTTCGAGCAACTAAACGGGAAGCTGGCCAACAAGGAGGTGGCTGAATTAACCAAGGTGAAAGCTTATATCGCAGAGCACTTTGCCGAAAATATCACTTTAGAATCGATAGCCGCCATCATTTATATGAATCCCTATTATTTTAGCAGCTTCTTCAAGAAGCATACGGGAAAAAATTTCAAGCAAGTGCTGACGGAGGAGCGGATGAAGCACGCTATCGGGCTTCTGCTCACTACGGATCTGATGATTTATGAAATTGCCGAAGCCGTTGGCTATAACAACGCCAGACATTTCAGTGATATGTTCAAGAAGCTGTACGGCAAGCTCCCCCAAGAATACCGACAGTCTGCGAGAGCGGAACAGGGGGCGGAATGATGGGCTTCCGCAGGAAAAAATTCAATAGTATTTTTGTCAAATTTGCAGGCTCCTTTATTCTGGTAGGACTTATTCCCCTGTTCACCTTAAGCCTCTTCTCCGTCAATACCTTTACAAAATATGTAGAGCGGTATACGACCGGGAATTTGCAGCAGATGGTAACCTATATGAGCTATAATCTGAATTCGACCTTTAATGAATATAACGAGCTTTCCAAGCTGATGTACACCGGTAAATACGAAACCTTCGTAGAAAGCTATAACCAGAACCAATTACATAATGTCAATGAGCTGGAGCAGATCAACAATATTCCGATTCACACCTTCTTGAAAACACTTCTGTACAGTGACAATTATATCAGCAGCGTGTATTTTGTTCGGGCAGAGGATGACAAGGTTTACGATCAGGAAAGGTTTAACAGAGGGCTGGATGAAGAATTGCTGCCTTATGAGCAATGGATAGCACAGATGCGTCTTGCGCCATCGAAGGTGGCTCTCTTCCCGACGCATTCCGATGCCTACTACTTATCCTCGAACCGCAGGGTATTTACGATTGGCCGAAATCTGATTGATATCTCGGGGAAAGTGACGGCTGAGCCGAGGATTGCCGGGACACTGTTTATCGATGTGGACGCCAAGCTGTTTGAGCAGTTCTTCAAAGAGCTTAACCTTCAGGAACAGGATCAATTATACCTGCTCGATGGCAACGGCAACGTCTATTTCTCTAATCAAGGAGAAGCTTATTCCTCCGGGGGGGCGGATATATTGGAGAGTGATCACGGGATGCTCGTCATCTCTGAGCCCATTCCGTTCCTGAACGGAAGTCTTACCGCACGAATTTATCGGGCCTCCTTATTTCAGCAATTGCTGTCGGTTCGCATGACGGTATTTATAGCTATTACGTTGTGTGCGCTAGCGCTTATTGTAACGGGGGCCTTGTTCTCAAGAAGATTGTCTGCACCGATTCTGACACTAATGAGGCAAATGAACAAGGTGGAGTCGGGGAATCTCAATAGTCATGTGGAAGTACGCAGTAATGACGAGTTAGGCAGACTTAGCCACAGCTTCAACCGGATGGTCGATCGATTGAAGGCTTACATTGATGAAGCTTATGTAGCGCAGCTCAAGCAGAAGCAATCTGAACTGAATGCGCTAAAAAGTCAGATAAGGCCGCACTTCTTGTACAATACGCTTGAGGTTATCCGGATGAGTGCAGTAGATAAGGACGACCATGAAGTCGCCGACATGATATTAGCCTTGTCTAATCAACTCAAGTATGTGATTGACTATGGTGATGAGAAGGTGAGCATCCACAGGGAATTGGATAATATCAAAGATTATTTCTATATTATTTCAGTTCGCTATGATCAACGATTTGATTTGCATTGTCATGTGGCGCAAGACGTTGATATCAACTGGCCTATTCTGAAGCTGTCTCTGCAACCGATTGTGGAAAATGCCATTCATCACGGATTACGTCAGCAAGGACGAGGCTCTGTCGGAATTACAGTGGAGCGATATGAGCGGGATTTGGTAATCACGGTGTATGACGATGGGGCAGGAATGGGGGCAGATATGCTTGCCAGACTGAATGCGACGTTAAACGATCCTCAGGCTGTCAGCAAAAATATCGGGCTCAAAAATGTACACGAACGAATTAAATCGGTCTTTGGCGATGCATACGGAATCGTAATTAATAGCCGCGAGCATATCGGAACCTCGATTGTACTTACTTTTCCCTTGATAGCTGAAGTCTTGGAGGAACGGACGGGTGATTAAGTCTCGTCCATGCTTTTATCTTAAAAATGACGCATATGCCTCTAAAAAAACTTCATTCCGCTCAAAGTAGGCAAATGCTAACCTTGAATTAAGGAAGCGGTTTCATAAAAGCGGTGATGCGCACATCGTAGTTGTTACCGGTTCAAAGTCAAAGGGAGGTTACTTCATTGATATCTAGAAAAAAATGGATGAGATTTTCTGCCTTGATCCTCGGGGCTTCACTGGTACTGAGTGCCTGCGGTGGAGGGAGCTCCAATGCAAATAACGCTGCTAATGCTCCTACCTCGGGAGGCAACACGGCTCCTTCACAACAAGAGGATAAGCAGCCCGTCAGCTTCACGATTGGGTATGCTACCGGCGATCCAGCTACAAAAAAAGCTATCGCAGATACGATTCAACGATTTACGGAGAAAAATTCGCATATTACGATCAAAGATTACAGTGAAACATCATCGGCCTCTTACCTGGACTGGTTAAAAACGAAGGATGCGGTTGGCGAATTCCCCGACCTCGTGGAGATGCGGGATACGGAAGTATTTGCAGATGCAGGTAAAATCGTGGAATTACCCTCCGATTTGATAGAGCTGTTCAACGATCCGCCAAAGGTGGAAGGTAAAGTGTGGAATGCCCCCATGCAGGTCAACTCGCCGCAGGGAATTATATATAGCAAGAAGGCTTACGAGGCAGCGGGTGTAACCGAGCTTCCAACAACGTATGACGAATTCCTGGAGATTCAGGAGAAGCTGAAGGCCAGTGGCATTTCACCGCTGGTGGTCGGCGGCAAGGATATTTTCCACATGGGCTTCTGGGTGAATAAATTCCTGGTAGACCAGGTTTATGCGGATGATCCGGACTGGAACTCCAAGCGTACGGCGCAGGAAGTGAGCTTCACGGATGCCAATGTGGTGCAAGCCATGACCGATTATAAAGAGCTGTTCCAGAACTATGTCGATAAGGGCTGGCTAAGTACCGGGGATAATCAAACGGCCTCGTTCCTGGTTACCGAGAAGGCGGCCCAGTTGTTCTCAGGAACGTGGATGTTTACGCAAATCGCGGAAGCCGACCCTAACTTCGAATTTGGGTTCTACGCTATTCCTGACCGGGAAGGCAAGTTAAATGTCATCGGTCTGCCGTCTCCGGCGGGCTGGTCTATCTCGACAGAAGCCTCTAAGGATGCGGGCAAGCAGGAAGCCATTAAGGAGTTTATTCGCTTCTTCTTTGAACCCGAGAATTACTCCCTGTATCTGGCTAGCATCAATGCTATTCCTTCCACGAAAGAGGCCGTCACTTATGAATCAAGTGAGCAAATGCAAGTCGTGCTTGAATTGATGGCTGATCCGAATGTCAACAAATCCTTGGCGATTAATAACTGGTGGGGAGAGAACCAAATTCCGCCGCAGTTCCGCAACTGGTACTACAAGCTGTTGCAGGAGTTGGTCGTGACGGATGGCGACGTTCTGGATTATATGAAGCAAGCGGATACGGAATACGACAATCAAGTGAAAGTCAACGCGATGTAAGAAGCACCATCATACCGCAGGAACCTCCTTCGGGGGTTCCTTTTCTATGAAGGTAAGTGGTTCAAAGGAGGGAGACAACCATGAGCGCACCGGTCGTTCAGTCGGCAAAGGCGTATACTTCGCTGAGAAAGAAGAAAAAATGGCCGACTTATGCACTGTTCTTTATATTGCCGGCATTTATCCTATATACTTTGTTCGTTATTGTCCCGACACTGGGTAGCGTCTATTACAGCTTCACATCCTGGGATGGAATTAGCTCTGATGTACGTTTTATTGGACTGGCTAACTTTGTGGAAATCTGGAATAGTCCACGTGTCCGTAATGCGTTGCAAAATACGTTGGTTCTAACGATCAGCCTGGTCATTTTGGAGAATATTCTGGCTATTTTGCTGGCGATGCTGGTCGATAAAGTGCGGTGGTTTAGCAAACTATTTCGCAGTCTCTTTTACTTCCCCACCTTGCTTAGCGGCATTGTCATGGGCTTCGTCTGGGCGATGATGCTCAATTACAATTTTGGTGTGGTGAACGGGATACTATCCAAGATGGGCCTGGAAGCCATCACGGTGGATTGGCTGGGAGATCCCAGGTATGCACTGCTCTCCATTCTCTTGTCTACCGTGTGGAAGGGAGCAGGCTATTACATGATTATCTATCTGGCTGGCTTGCAGGGGATTCCACAGGAATTAAATGAAGCGGCCAGCATAGATGGTGCAAGCAGTCTGCAGCAATTCCGTCATATCACGTTTCCTCTATTGGCTGGTTCGGTGACGGTATGCATGGTCTTATCCATGATTAGTGCACTCAAAATATTTGACCAGATTGCCGTAATGACGGACGGAGGTCCTGGCTTTGAGACGGAGACCCTGACTTATCTGATCTATAAGGTTGGATTCGGCGAGCTTCGACAAGGCTTTGGTACAGCTTTGGCGATGGTCCTATTCTTTATCATTTTAATCATTACGGTGTTCCAAGTGAAAGTTCTCCAGAAAAGGGAGGTGGAGATGTAATGTCACTGAGAACACGCAAGACGGTTGGGGATATCCTGATCTTTGCAGTCACATTGATCCTGGGCATTCTGTTTTTCTTCCCTATTTTCTTTAACATCATGTCGGCCTTCAAAAGTAATGCGGAGATTATGAGGGATGCCGTGGCTTTGCCAACATCACTTTATCTGGAGAGCTTTAAGTATCTGCTCACAGAAACAAACTATCCACAGGCGATTGGTAACAGCATTATTCTAACCGTGGTCTCGATTGTCGGTCAGGTCATCATTATTCCGATGGCAGGTTATGCCATTCAGCGCAGAAACACCAAATGGACCCGATTGATCTTTCTGTACTTTCTGGCAGGGATGATGATTCCGTTCCAAGCCTATATGATTCCCCTCTTCAAAGAGCTCAAATTGTTGGGCCTTTACGGGAGTCTATTAGGTCCTATTCTGATTTATGTTGCTGGTTCTGTTGGCTTTGGCAGTTTGCTGTATACCAGTTTTGTGAAGGGAATTCCTGTGGAGATTGAGGAAGCCGCGCAGATTGACGGGTGCTCGCGGGTGCGCATTTTCTGGGGCATCGTCTTCCCTCTGCTGGGGCCGGTGACAGCGAGTATGGTCGTCCTGAACGGCCTCGGTATCTGGAATGATTTTCTGATGCCCATGCTCGTCCTGCCGTCTGGTGAACCCAAGACGATGGTCGTTGAAATCTATCGTTATATCGGCGAGTTCTCCTCAAGATGGGATATGATTTTTGCCGGGACTACGATGTCTGTTGTTCCTGTACTCCTTGCTTTTATATTTTTGCAGAAGTATTTTGTCAAAGGTCTGGCTTCCGGAGCAACGAAGGGATAAGAATATGTTCACTTAATTCAGGAGGAAAGGCTGTGAACTTCTTTGTTAAATGCTACACAGCAGCAGTGGTTAGACGAGGTAATTGTCAGGCTAACCGCCAAGATGGAGCAGGTCAGCGAACGCTCGCGAGATAAAATTCCTTATACCACGGTGAATGGCGTGCATGATGATCGGGCGAAGGTGAACCCGTCAGGCGATGTAGCCGACGGTATTTGCTGGTGGACGAACGGTTTCTGGGGCGGCATGTTATGGCTGATGTATCAGGCCACCGGTCAGGAGAGATACAAGGAGATTGCCGAAAGTTCGGAAGTCAAGCTGGATCAATGCTTCGTGGAATACTACGGTCTCCATCATGATGTTGGCTTCATGTGGCTTCCCACGAGCGTAGCCAACTACAAAGTCACTGGGAATCCGGAATCCCGCAAGCGGGCGCTGCATGCAGCCAATTTGCTGGCGGGTCGGTTCAATGTGGCTGGCAGCTTCATTCGGGCCTGGAATGATCTGGGGGAAGGGGATACGAGGGGCTGGGCGATCATCGACTGCATGCTCAATATTCCGCTATTATACTGGGCGACGGAAGAAACGGGCGACCCTCGTTATACGCAAATTGCCATGAAGCATGCGGACACTTCCATGACGGCTTTCGTTCGTCCGGATGGCTCGGTACATCATATCGTCGAGTTTGATCCTTTTAACGGAGGGGTGGTCCGGGCACACGGCGGGCAAGGCTTCGGCGAGGGGTCCTCCTGGACCCGCGGTCAAGCCTGGGCTCTCTATGGCTTCATGATGAGCTATCTCCATACGGGGAAGGACGCTTATTTGCAGACCGCCAAGCGAGTCGCCCATTATTTCATGGCGCATATCCCCGAGGACGGGATTATCCCTGTTGATTTTCGACAGCCGGAAGATCCCGCTCTGGCAGATGATACAGCCGCAGCCATTGCGGCATGTGGTCTGATTGAGATTGCCAAGGCTGTAGGCGGGTATGAAAGCCGATCCTATATCTCCGCAGCGCTGAAGCTATTGAGCACGCTGGACCAATCACGCATTGATTGGTCAGAGGATACCGATCATTTTCTCCTGTATGGAACGGGCGCCTATCATTCCAGGAGCCATCATCATGCCATTATCTACGGTGACTTTTATTTTATGGAAGCCATCTTCAAATTAAAGGGCAACGACCTTCATATATGGTAAACACAGAACAGGGAGAAGGGGACCTCATCATGAGTATGATTAAGAATCCGATTCTAAGGGGCTTTAATCCTGATCCATCCATCATTCGCGTGGAGGATGATTATTATATTGCCACCTCAACCTTTGAATGGTTCCCTGGGGTGCAAATTCATCATTCGAGGGACCTGGTTCATTGGGAATTGATTACTCGCCCATTAAACCGGGTGTCTCAACTGGATCTTCGTGGTGTGGGGGCTTCCCAAGGAGTCTGGGCACCCTGCTTGACCTTCCATGACGGCCTCTATTATTTACTCTATACGGTTGTGAATTCGTTCTATGTCAATATGTACGATACACCGAACTTCCTTGTAACAGCGACGGATATCCGCGGCGAATGGTCAGAACCTGTTTATTTGCATAGCTACGGATTTGACCCATCCTTATTCCATGACGATGATGGGCGTAAATATATAGTCAGTATGGTTACGGATCATCGGGTCATGAAGCGCTACAAGGGTCATCTCGTTCTTCAGGAGTATTCGCAGCAGGAGCAACGTGTCATCGGCGAGCCTGTCACTATTTATGCCAGTGCTGATATTTATTTGGAAGGTCCCCATATCTATAAGCGCAACGGGTATTATTACTTGCTCGCGGCAGATACGGGGACAGGGGAGGGCCATGGACAATCCATCTTGAGGTCGAAGGATTTATTTGGACCTTATGAAGCCTATCCGGGCAATTCGCTAATGACATCCAGGGATCATCCTGAGCTGCTCTTGCAAAAATCCGGACATGGTGACCTTGTAGAAACGCAAGAAGGTGAATGGTATATGGTTCATCTCTGCGGACGGGCACTGGAGAACCGCACGGAAAAGGGAGAGCGCAAGTATACTTTGGGGCGGGAAACGGCACTCCAAAAGGTGGAATGGACCACAGACGGCTGGCTTCGCTTGTCGAATGGTACCCTGTTGCCGGATGTGGAAGTAGAGGGCCCGGGGCTTTCGCTTCAACCTTTTCCCAAACGTCCCTACCGAGATGACTTTGACAGTGAAATCCTGGATATACAATTTCAGTCCCTGCGTGTGCCGCTGGATGCAACGTTTTATTCATTAGCGGAGCGGAAGGGCTACCTGCGACTTTATGGCAGGGACGGGCTCGGCTCGAAATACAGGCAAAGTCTGATTGCCCGGCGTTGGCAGGAGTTCAAATTCACCGCTACCACCTGCCTGGAGTTCACCCCGACGAGCTTCAAGCATCTGGCCGGTCTGATTTGCCTTTACGATACTCAGAATTACTATTATTTACACGTGACCCATGACGAAGAAATAGGCCGTTGTATTAGTATTCTATCTGCAGTTAACAATCGGTACGTTGTACCTGCTGGCTATATTGCTCTCCCTGATGAAGCCCAGCGAATCTGGCTGCGTGTGGAGGTGGATCATGATCAGCTTCAGTTCGCTTATTCCACAGAAGGCGAGCAGGCGTTCCAGCCGATCGGGCCTGTGCTGGATGCCAGTACCTTGTCTGATGAAGCTTGCCATGAAGGGTGGTTCACTGGTGCCTTCGTTGGCTTGTGCTGCCAGGACCTGACGGGCTTCCGCAAGTCGGCTGACTTTGATTATTTTGAGTATGTTGAAGCGCCAGGTATATAAATTTAGAAGAGCTCTTGAGCTTCCTGCCTGGGAAGAATTTAAGAGCTCTTTGTTGTGGAGGGCACCCAATTACTTAAGAGTAGTCAAGACAACGGATGGTTCATTTCAGGACTAAGGTTATTTAGCGTTCTATAGGTGGAGCGTCCGAGATGCAAGGGAATCTCAAGCTTGGTAAGGTCAGGTAAGCCATTCTCCAGGAAATATTTATCTTCCCTGTACCGTTGCAGAACTTCACCCACGATCCATTCCTGATCTCCGTAGGTGGTAATATCCAGTGTCCGGCATTCGTAGGCGAAGTAGGCCTCCTTCAGAATAGGAATATCGGCTTTCAGTCCTTGTTCATATTCAATATTGAATTCCTTGAACTTATCCATATCGCGTCCACTGTAGGTCCCCACCGCTTGAATGATTTCTGAGTAACGGGCAGGAAGAAAATGCACACCAAATACGCCACTTTGCTCAATTAACGAATAGGTGTAGGTGCCTTTGCCAACAGATATACCATAAATACCTGGCGATGAGCCGATATAAGTATGCCAGCCCGAGGCCATCATATTTTGCTTACCCTCATGACGAGCGGTAACGAGGGCAATCATTCCTGGGTAGGTGTACCATAGTTCTTGATCAGTCGGTTGTCGCAAACTGCCTCACTCCTTGTAGGTCATTCTTTCATGTTAATGAACAACAATTCAATATTGTGTTCATGTCTATTATATGTAATGATTAGTCATCTTCAATGCTCAATAGAGTGCGATTTGTATATTACTAAACAGTTCTTCAGACATTGTCTATTAATAATAGGCATTGATTCAATAATGGACGATTGTTTATAATTTAAATTATAAATTAGGAAAACAGGTGGCTGGTGAGATGGCAAAAATAGATCGAAGGGTCGTCAGGACGCAACAAGCCTTGAAGACGGCTATCGTAGAATTGATGTCGGAGAAGAGCTTTGATGACATTACCCTTCAGGATTTATCGGATCGGGCCAATGTCAGCCGTGGGACGATTTATCTGCATTACCTGGATAAATACGATTTGCTGGACAAGCTGATCGAATCCCATATTCATGAGATGAGAGAAAGCTGCCGGGCCAGCTTAGACTTGGGCTTTATCGAAGGAACTCTCGTTTGGACGGAGTATCTGGATAATAACAGCAGCTTCTTTTCCATGATGCTCGATAGTAAAGGCGCTCCCTTTTTTCGTGATCGTTTTGCCGAGTTTCTTAGCGAGGAATTTCAGAACGATGTCGACGTGACCCGGGGCAAAAATAAGGGATTATCGAAGGACCTTACCGTCACCTTCATTATCTCGGCCTATATCGGCGTGATTGAATGGTGGTTCAAGGAGAATAAGCCGATCACTTATCAGGGGCTAGCGCAGCAGCTTGGAACTTTATTGCAAAGAGTGTATGAGTAAGACAAGACGTTCGAACGGTCATTGGGATAAATATAACAGTGCGAATGGGGTTGAAGAGGATGCAAGAAAGATGGATCAACTCGATGAGCGGTGTTCCGTGGACGAGGGACAAAATGGATGAAGCTGTCGAACATCTCAGAAGACGGGCAGTTATCTACTTTGTTGTTGATGCCGACCATCCTGATGATTTGCTGAAATTGGATGAGCATGTATTTGCCAAGCGCCCGGACCTAATTCTATCGATTAGTCCAAGAGACATGAAGGAACGTTATCCCGTATCTTTCCTCTCTCGGTTGGCCGGACTGCGACATGTTGCTGCCTTACAGTTGAACCTTTATCATAGCAATGATTTGAACGAACTCGGTCAGCTAAAGGGAATGAAGTACCTTTCAATCTATAGCAAGAAGCCCCAGGATTTGAGCTTTCTCACGAATTATCAAGAACTGGAGTATCTTTCATTACGGGGCAAGTTCGTTGATCTCTCTCCTATAGGCGAAGTAACCTCTCTGGATACGCTGCTCCTAAGCGTACCGATCTATGATTTGAGTTTTATTAGCCAGCTACCCCGGCTGAAATATCTGAGTATACATGATTGTACTCTGGAAGGTTCGCTGGATGCGCTCATCGCTTCAACCGTTCGTATTCTTAGACTAGCCGCTATCCGTCATTTAACAGAGCTGGATATACTGGCCTCAATACCTCATCTTGCTTGTCTTTATCTTGCACTGCCCAAGGTTGAACAGCTCTTCGACTTCTCCAGATTGGAGCATTTAAAGCAGCTTGAACTGGACAATATGAAGGGGTTGCGAAATATTGAGCATTTATGGACGGCCCGGCACCTGGAGCTGCTCACATTAAGAGAGATTTCTTCAGCTGTGAAGGCAAAGGACCTGGAACCGTTGGTGGGGCTGGATTCTTTGCGACAGTTGGATTTTCAGTATATTGATTTTAATAAAGGGCGGATTGCTGCTTTACGGGAATGGATTACTCAGGCGGGAAAGGAAGCTATTCTCTATGAGAATATCGCAGAAGAGCAGCGAATTCGCCCTATGGATCAAGAGCACTTAATTCAGCATTTGGGCTGGGGTGGAGCTTAGCTCATCTCTAACCCAGGAGGTGGAGGCCAGAGCCTGGCCTCACTTGTTCACCTGGCCTCTAAAGTTGTCTAATATTCAGGGCTTGCGGAGTTTGGGGAAGGCTTGAATTCATTGTATCTTCCCCAAGACCAAGCTCCAAGACTGCCACAATCCGTTCTTGTGGACGAATTCCAAATGTCTGGCATCGCTGCTGATCATAGACCCACTCTGGAAGCAGGCGATGGACTTGCCAAGGCTTGGCTCTAGCCAGCAATTGAAAATTTTGGATCAAGCAGCATACGGCCCCGTAATCCTCTTCTTGCTTATGGTTATCACTCTCTTCCTTGGCTACCAAGAGGAGGAGGGAGGAAGCGGCATCCCCGGCTGGATTCCGTAGCTTGTCGACTGCTTCACCACCAGCGACATAGATAAAGCGCCATGGCTCCCGTAATCCATCATTGGGTGCCCAAACCGCTTCATTGAGCAATTCGAGAATGGCTTGAGGAGAGACTTGAGATTGATGGGAAGGGAGAGTGTCTCCTCCACTCATAACAGTCCAATTACGTTCGGCTGGAGTTCTCTTTCGGGCTTTTGGCGTCTTGTCGAAATACCCGATGTGCAGGATTCCGGCGAACCTTTCTCCTACTTGTAAGCCGATCTCATCCAAAAAGGAGGGATTTGTGAGCATGGGATCTGTGTACCAAAGCATTCCTAGTTCATGTTCCCAACCTAGCAATTGCAGGTTCTGCATGATGCTGCAGACGGCGGCATAGTTCTGGTCTCTCTGGCGGGGAGTGTCAGCAGCTTCAGCTATAAAGACCAGATGTGCTGGAATATTTACAGCCTGCTTGGTAAGCAGTTCCGTCATCTTGCCAGGAATCAGCTTACCCAGGCTACTGTCCTTGATCTTGGCAATCATGCTGTTCGCTAGCCGTTGACGGGACTCCAGCGTATCGTAATAGATACAGCGCCAGGAGAATGAGCCCTCGGCTTCGTACAGACTGGCGGCTTCATGAAGCAGGGAAAGGATAAGTTCTTGTGGTACCGGAGATGCATTGAATCTCCGAATGGTCCTACGTTCTCTTATTGTCTTGGAAGTATTCAAAATGATCCCTCCCTATTTTGTTAACAAGTAAACTATATATCCGGAATGAAAGACTTGTCAACTTTACTTATGTTTAATTATACAAGGGCTATCTATTTTTTATTTTATTTAATGGTAAACTATTATTAATTATGAAAAATAAAAAGGGAGAGCATCATGGACGCATCTGAGGGACTTAAGCGATTGTTCTACAATCGATTTCTCCATCTTTCGCATTTGACAGAGCAAATTTTCACAACGGAAGTGGCGGAGTTTGCCGATCTTGCTCGTCTTCATGGATTAAGCTCCATTCCAAATAACATGACCAGTATTCATGTGCTTGATTGTATCGGTAACAATGAACCCATAAATAATACGGCCATTGCGGAGAAGATGAATTTGTCCAAGGCAAGTATTACGAAGATCAGCGGCAAGCTGCTGGAGGAAGATTATATTAAGCGAAGTCGGATGAACGATAACAAGAAAGAGATATATTTCAGCCTTTCGCCCAAGGGCCGACAGCTATTTGATGTGCACGCTACTATGCATGAAATGATGGAGCGCCGATTTATCAAAGCCATGGACGCGTTCTCCGAGTCAGAGATCCACACCTTGCTGAAATTTTATCAGATGATGATTGATCAGAAGGACAGTATTTTAAAGGGGGAAAAGGAAGAATAGCGTTCTGCATCCCCCCACGCATCAGGCTCCGAAATCTCCGTTTCCCTATCCATCCTGCAAACAAAACGCCTGTTTGCCTTATCAGCATGTTTCCTTACGGACATTTCTTTCCTGTATTCAAGAGAGCAAAAGATGTCCCTACAATGCCTCCTTCACCTTAGGCTATCTTTAAGTAGCAAAAGAAAAGGAGGAGGGTGTGAATGAACTGGTGGTCCGCGAACCGTTTGCGGTTAATCCAAAATAATTTACGGGAAATAGACGCAGTGATGAATGTCGATCTTCTGATCCAAGAGTTACAGTCGTTTCAGGCTAATGTTTTGATGATGAACGTGGGAGGAATCTTCGCCTTTTATCCTTCTTTATTGCAACATCAGTACGTAACCCCCTATCTTAAAAAGGATCTTGTGGGGGAGGTGTTGGAGAAGACGCATGAGGCTGGCCTAAAGTTCATCGCCCGCTTTGATTTTAGCAAAGCGCATGAATCCTTGTTCGCTTCGCATCCGGATTGGTTCTATCGAGACCGGGAAGGGCGAGAAGTGAATTACTCCGGGATCGTACACACATGCCTGAACGGGGAGTATCAGCAAGAAAAATCATTGGAGAGTATTGCTGAAGTGCTGGAACGGTATGAGGTGGACGGTATTTTCTTCAATATGTTTGGCTATCAGCATTGGGACTATAGCGGGAATTACTATGGTCCTTGCTATTGCCAGAATTGTCGGTGGCGCTTCAAGGAGCTGACCGGGGAGGACTTATCCGATTATTCTGGCCCAGGGCACCCGCTGCATGCCGCTTACCGGACATTTCAGGAACAAACCTCCAGAATGATGCTGGAGAAAATCCACGCTTTCGTCAAAAGCAAGCGGCCTGATGTTGCCATCAGCACCTATCATTCTCACCAGGTAGATATTGTGCGGAAGGAGTCCAATACTTCGCTGACACGCAGAGGTCCTTTATGGCTCTATTCGGCCTCGGAGAACGTCGCTACGATTGAAAACAGTTGGGAAGGCAAGCTGATCAGCAACTGCAGCATCAATGCGGTGGATCTGAC
Source organism: Paenibacillus senegalimassiliensis (assembly GCF_001486585.1). Lineage (GTDB taxonomy): Bacteria > Bacillota > Bacilli > Paenibacillales > Paenibacillaceae > Fontibacillus > Fontibacillus senegalimassiliensis. The sequence continues at coordinate 1,811,189 of NZ_LN909046.1, read as the reverse complement.
CTATCGCTTCACCGGGGTATCGGAGGAGGAGACGGCGATCCGATTGTATCAGAATATCGCGAACGGCTCAGGACTTGACTTCTGTATCATCGGGGCTTTCGATGGCTATCCTGACCAAGCAAACCTCCCGGTAGTCAAAGAACTCTTCCATTTTCACGCCAGGAACGAGGACATATTCGGCAATCTGCACTCCATGGCCGAGGTGGTGCTGGTGAAGCCCCTGGACTCTGGAGCGGGAGAGGAATATTTTGGGCTGTTCAAGATGTTAAAGGAGTCGCACATCGTATTTGACGTGGTGATGGAGGAACAACTTGCGACTATGGTGGGGAAGCTCAAGCTTGCCCGGGCCGTCCTTCTACCTGGACTGCAGAGTCCCGGTGCGGATGCTGTTCGTGCGCTGCGTGCAGCACAGCAGGCGGGAGCCGTGCTATTTGCCACGGGAATCGCTCTGGAGCGAGATGCCGATCTGTTGTCGGAATGGTTTGGCGCAACAAGCGGACAGCTTCGACTGAATGAACCGGCTGCTTACCTGGATGTTACCGATGCCCGGCATTTCCCCAGCATGAAGGGGCGTGGCTGGATCATCTCAGGAGACTTCGCCCGGTTCACATTTCATCCCCAGGTGGAGTGCCGGATAACTTATATTGAGTCATCCAACTTTGGGCCTCCGGAACGGGCTTATGGTCATCGGGTCAGCCCCCATCCGGCTCTTGGCATTTTCCGGCGGGAGGGAAGGGCCAGCGCGGCTTATTTCCCGTGGAGTCCCGGAGCGCTCTATTACCGACACGGATTCGAGGATCATAAACGCGTGGTCATGGACACGTTGCTGGAGTTGATGGGAAGGCGAAAGCTTACGACCAACGCTCCTGCCAGCACGGAGATATTCTTGCATCAAATGAAGGACGGGAATTGCCTGCTCCAACTGCTGAACCTGTCCGGATTTAACGGAACCACTTATATGAAACCGGTTCCATTGAATGATATACAGATAGAGCTTGAAATCGCGAGACCGTTCATGAAAGCCCGCTCCTTGCGTACAAGGGAGAACCTGCATCTGGACTTGTGTGGGGATGTAGTTCGGATTTCCTTGCCCAGGCTGGACCGGTACGAGGCCCTTGTGCTTGAGGTTCCGAAGACTTCCCAGCAAAGACGAAAGGAGGGGCTACCGAATGAAGCCAGAAACGACCTTGCGCAAGTCGAAGACGATGTCTAAGGCCGGGCATTCCGTGGGGCTTGTCTCCCGAATGGTGAAGCATCGCGCACTTTATCTACTCGTTTTGCCAGGATTGATTTTTTTTCTGGTATTCAAAATCGCTCCGATGTGGGGGCTCCTGTTGGCCTTCAAAGACTATAATCCGTTTCTCGGCTTTTTCGGGAGCGACTGGGTGGGATTTAAGCACTTTTCCGACTTGTTTGGCAGTTCAACCTTCTATATCATGTTACGCAATACGCTAGCCATCAACCTTATTGCGTTGGTCTTCCATTTCCCGCTACCTATTCTGCTGGCACTAATGCTGAATGAAATACGGCATGAACGTTTTAAGCGCATCAATCAATCCATTGTCTATCTGCCGCATTTCCTGTCATGGGTAGTCGTAGCCAGCATGACCTTCTTCTTGCTCTCCATCGACGTGGGCATTGTGAACAAACTGATTGCTGAGAGCGGCGGAGAAACGATCTCTTTCCTGTCCGAACCCAATTATTTTTGGGCCTTGCTGACTGCTCAAAGCATGTGGAAGGAAGCGGGCTGGGGAACAATTATTTTCCTTGCTGCCATGGCCGGGGTCGATCCTCAAAGATATGAGGCGGCGGTCGTGGATGGTGCGGGGCGCTTCCGGCAAATCTGGCATATCACACTGCCGGCCATTCGCCCAACCATTATTATATTGCTGATTCTGCGCCTGGGGAGCATGGCGGATACGGGCTTCGAGCAAATTTTACTGATGATGAATCCGCTGGTTCGGTCTGTAGGCGAGGTGTTCGATACTTATTCCTACACCTACGGCATTTTGCAAGGCAAGATCAGTGTAGGGGTAACGGTAGGGATGTTTAAAGGGCTGGTTGGACTGGTCCTGATTGTAACAGCCAATAAGATCGTCAGAAAGCTCGGACATGAAGGAATCTATTAGCAACCTGATTCTACATGTAGACGAATTTTGGGATGAGGAGGTAGTCCAATGAGCTTTGTGATGCACAAAAAGGGATTGACTTTATTCGACTGGATTAACTATAGTCTGATTACTCTATTTTCGGTGGCCTGTGTGTTCCCTTTTCTATATGTATTCAGCGTATCTTTCACGAATCCTGAGGTTTACGTGCCGCTTAAGTTCTATCTGTTTCCCGAGAAGTGGTCGCTGGAATCGTACCGTTACATTCTGTCGACAAACAGCTTCTTGAATGCTTTCAAGAGTACTGTTTTTATTACGGTGGTCGGCACGATTCTCAATGTGATTATCTCCTTTATGATGGCCTACGGCTTAACGAAGAAAACGATGCCTGGTCAGAAGTGGATGATGGGGATGGTCATTTTCACTCTCGTGTTCAGCGCCGGAATTGTACCCAACTATTTGTTGGTCAGGGAACTGGGCTTGCTTAATTCCTACTGGTCGTTGATATTGCCCAGCTTGACGAATGCCTGGAGTTTACTGGTCATTAAGAGCTTCCTGGAGTCGCTTCCTCCTGAACTGGAGGATTCGGCCAAAATTGACGGTTGCACAGACATCGGTGTGTTCCTGCGGATCATTATACCACTGTCTATGCCGGCTATCGCCACGTTCACCTTGTTTTTTGCGGTAGGGCATTGGAACACCTATTTTAACGCATTGATTTATTTATCCGATTCAAGCAAATGGACCCTCCAGCTTCTGATCAAAACACTTGTCATTGATTCTAACTCGATGGCCGTGGCCCAGGCCGGAGCCAGCGACGAAAACGTTGTGCCTCAGGAGACGATTCGTATGGCTTCCATTGTACTGGCGATGGTTCCGATTCTGGTCGTTTATCCCTTCTTGCAAAAGCATTTTGCTAAGGGCGTGATGCTTGGCTCCGTGAAAGGGTAGCGCCGGACATTTTTTTCTGAAGAATCAGTCTCTGAATGGATTTGGACGCATCATTGTTGGTCTGGAGCGAACTCGGGACCATTTCAACCGGACGTTTCTTGTTCGGAAGGGGAGGGCAATTATTGTCTCTGGAGTGCCTGGTTCCATGTTCGGTACGATAAAAATGCAAGTTACCACAAAAGGGAGGATACAGAGATGACAAAGGCAAGAAGAGGTTGGTTCATATGGGTTACTGCTTTGCTTGCGATTGCTATGCTGGCCGGATGCGGTGACAACGCCGGAAGTAGTAAATCCAATGCCGGATCGGGGAATACGGCGGCGGAGGATGCCAAACCATTAAATATAAAAATGTTTGCCGGGCTGTACAATGAAATTCCGGACATGAATAACGAGTACTGGCAGGAATGGGAACGTCTAACGAACACGAAGCTGGATATTGAATGGGTCCCTTCCGGCGATTTGGATAGTAAATTGGATCTGCTGCTTGCCTCCGGGGATTTGCCAGAGGTGGTCGCGTATCAGAATCCGATTCGTCCCACGCTGATCAATGCTATCAAAAATGGGGCGTTCTGGGATTTGTCTCCCTTTCTCGGCGACCTTAGCGAATATCCGAATTTGAAAAACAATCTGGCGCCGGATGCCTTGAAGTATCTTTCAGTGGACGAAGGGATTTATGCGCTTCCTCGTTCCCGCTCAAGAGTGGATGGCGGGTTGAAAATTCGGGAGGACTGGTTGAAGCAATTGAATATTCCCATTCCTACCACTTTGGATGAATACAAAGCAGCGCTCAAGCAGCTCGTTGAGGCGGACTTGGATAATAATGGGAAGAGAGATACAGTAGGGCTGCTGTATATTAATAACCCGCCTTCAGCGCTTCAGGCCGGATTCGGTGCGTACAACCCGACCTATGATGAGGACGGCGGGCTGATGAGTCCCGGATTGACACCACAATATGTGGACATGGTTGAATGGCTTCGGGGGGTGTATGCCGAGGGTCTGATGTCCAAGGAGTATGTGGTCATGAAGGAGAGCCAGGCCGAGGAACTGTTCAAGACAAATCGTGCCGCTTCCTACGGCCGGCCGATCTGGTGGGATTATGAATGGGAAGAAGCCATGAAGAAATCGGGGCAACCCGACGCCAAAATATTGAATTTGACCTTAACCGGGCCAAATGGTGATTATGCGGTAGGTCTGGAGACCGGTGTAGCGGGAGGCTTCTATATTTCTAAAAAAGTACCGGAGGAGAAGGTAAAGAGATTACTGAAGTATTTTGATCAGACCGCTTCCCAGGAGATGACGGATTTCTCGTACTATGGTATTGAGGGGGTTCATCATACGGTGAAGGGCGAGCAAAAGGTGTTGACGGAGCAAGGGGTTAAGGAAGTTAATACAACCAGTAAAGGCGCCGGGGTATTGGCCTACGCCAAGTGGGGCAAGGTGATCAGTGCTTCAGGCGATAAAGAATATAATGATGCAAAGATCAAAGAGGTGGAAAATTACGACGAGATCGGAAAAATTGATTTTTACCGAGTGATTACTTCGGAAGAGTGGCGTGGAACGTGGCCGAAGTATTCCGATCAATACACCACGATGATAACCAAAACGATTGTTGGGCAGATATCGATGGAGGAATTCAGGGAATATGTCGATACGTTGAGAAATCAGTCCGATATCAAGGAAGCTTTCCAGGCGATGGCCAGGGAATATGAGAAGTTTACCGGGGAGCAGCAATGATGTGGCAAAAGGACACCGACCGCTCTTGGTGGCAGCAGCCCTTGAGAGTGATTCAGACCAATATGCAGGTCAAAGATACTGGGCTGATTAATCCGCAGAAGCTAGCAAGTCAGATCAAAGAGCTTGGCGCTAACGTGCTGGTGTTCAATACTGGCGGCATCTATGCGTGGTATCCTTCAAGGGTACGGTTTCATACCGTAAATAATCATTTACCCGCCCATACCGATTTACTGAAGGATTTAATCCAGGCATGTCACGATCAAGAATTGCGGTTTATCGCAAGGTTTGATTTTAGCAAAGCTGAGGATGACATTTATTTGCAACGACCGGAATGGTTTGTGCGCAAAGAGGAAGGGCTTCCGGACATCATTGGCGCGGCAAGACCAGGACCCTGGCCGCTGCTCCTGTCCACCTGCATCAATGGCGGCTACCGCAATGAGGAAGTAGCCATTCCTGTGTTGCAGGAGGTCCTCTCCCGGTATGAGATCGATGGCATATTCTTCAATGCTCCTGGTTATGTATTCTGCCGCTGCGAAGGTTGCCAACGTAAATACGCAGACTTATATGGCAAAGAATTGCCGCGGGTCTCTGCGGATTTGGAGAAGGACTTTGCTGCCCGTTGTTTTGATGACAATATGGAGAACATGTATAGGACGATCAAGGCGGAACGGGAAGAGGTGCCCATGGTTCTGTATTATAACCTGCATCGCGACCATCTTGGCAAGCGCGTAGAAATGACCGACATGCTATGCACCGAGCCCCAGGATGTGCTGTCGCTGGGTCATCACCGAATCCCGGAATTCTGGATGCCTGCACTTAGCATTAAGGTGGGCCGCTCCGTGCCAGGGCGCCCTGCTCCATTCGGCATCGTTCACTCCTGCCCCGGGATGGACTGGCGCCATACGGGCCTGCCTACGGCGGAATACCGCTTTTGGCTGGCCCAGGTTCCGGCGAACGGAGGGCAAATCTGGCATTCACTGACCGGTATTCCCGATACGATTACGGATAAGCGTATTCTGCGGACTGTGTCAGAATTGAACCGAAATACGGCAAAATTAGCTGATTATATGGACGGCGCTGTGCCTGTGGCTCAGATCGCTTTACTATGGAATGCGGGACGCGCGGCGGAAGGCTGGGCGGAGGCATTGATTAACAAGCAAATTCCATTCAATGTGCTGCTGCCTGAGAGTGTGGGGGACTGGAGATTGGAGCAGTACAAGGCGGTGCTGATTCCAGACGAGACTCATTACACTCCCGAAGTCCTGACGGCGTTGGAAGAATATGTAGGGGCCGGAGGATGCATGATTGCCGAAGGGACGCTTACCTCGAAACTCAAGACAGTGACAGGAGGAGCCAGGACAGCGGAAACCTCGCGTGAGACTGCTGGTCATGCCGTCTGCGAGGGCCCGCATGAGATGTCGACTACGCAAAGACTGCACCGGCTGCTGGGGGTTAGGGACGATCTCTATAACAGTGAGTACTTAACGGCTTCCTATCTGCGATTCTGCGGAGAAGAAAATCCGTTGTGGTCAGGCATGGAAGACACGGAGCTGATTCCTCATCGGGGGCGGGTAACTTACTGCAAGCCGCTCTCCGATGATGTCCGAGTTCTTGCCACGCTAGTGCCCCCCTTCTCTCCGCTAGAAAGTGTCGGTGCTCCGCCTGAGAGAGCTTCGCTGGCAGTGAAGGAGACGGATTTGCCGCTGGCTATGGAGCATAAATGGAGAAGGGGACGGGTACTGTATTTCCCGTTTTCACTTAGCGCCTTAATGAACGAGTTTAAGCTCGCCGAGCATGACCAGTTACTGGCTAATGCCGTTAGCTATGCTGTCATGAGGCGGCCGTTGGTGTCCGTCACCTCTTGCCCGGGCCTACAGGTTACGTTATTTCGGAAGGATAACCAACTGCTCCTGCATTTGGTGAATGGAGCCGGAAGACGCCCACTCGCGGCAACGCTTCCACTCCATCAGATTGAGGTTGCTGTTCGGCTGGAAGGGGCGTCTGTATCCTGCACTGTTGAGCAGCTCATTGCTGGAGAGATGCTGGAGGGAGCTTTGGAGAATGGAGTGTTGACCTTTACGGTTCCACGGTTGGAGGTATGGGAGTGCCTTTGCATTCCGTTTGCTGCAGCACATCCTCTTAATTTCGGACTTTAGAAAGAGATGGGAGAAACGAAGTGAGGCGGAGGGATCATGAAAAACGGCTGTCCCTTGATATAATAGCTCTAAGTGGCTTTTCACTGGTGCCGGAAATGCCTATACCAAGCGGAGGTGAGTTTCATGAAGCAGGTTTGGCAGCGTCTTTCCACTCGATTTCTCCACTATTTTTCAACAAACCATTATTTAAAGCGGTTGATCTGGCTAGGGTGCTTGTCTGCGGTCGTTCCGGTTTTACTAATTGGTAGCGCTTACTATTATTTCTCGATGAATAAGCTGAGTACGCAATTTCAGGAGAACAATCTGGCTTCACTCCATCAGTTGAAGGATCGTGTTGAACATATTTTGACGAATCTGGAACATGAATCGCTACAATTAGCCGGGGGACCGCTCATTCGTGCAGCGCTGGATAATCTGAATTACGAGACCGACTATTTTCAGCAACTGGATATCCTGGAGATGTTCCAGCTTCATAAGAATACGAACAATTTGATTGAGGATATTATGTTCTACAATGATCAGCATGGGTTGCTTCTGACCAATACTTATGGCTTGGTCAGACTTGAGGAATTTTATGGACGTCAAGATATCGATGCTGCCATGGCGGAAGGAAGCCGTGCCGGATGGATGTATCTTCCGGAATCCGGGGAGAGGGGGTATATCTCTTACGTCCGTGATCTTCCGGTAATGAGCATCAATGAACCCCGGGGTGTACTCATTATTCAGGTCAAGGAAGAGGCATTGCGGGGACTACTTAAGAGCTACTCGGTCAGTTTGGAGAATCAGTCGCTGACGGTACTGGATTCCAGACACCGGGTGCTGCTTCAGACGGAAGGCCTATCTGCCGCAGGAATTCCGGTAGAAGAGGATCAGATTTTGCGGGCAGTGACGGAGGATGAGGGAACTTCCAATCATTACATTCTGGAAGGGGAGAATGGGAAGGAACTGGTGGCCTTTTACGAGACTTCTATGGGAAGAACCTATGTTTCACGGCTGCCAGAGCGGGAAATGATGGAGCAACTACACTGGATTAAGGTGCTTATGGCTTTCTTGGTGTCCATCTTTGTACTGATTGGCGTGCTCTTGACCTGGTTCTCCTCACGCATGGCATATAATCCGATCCAGCAGCTTCTCCGTTATGGAGAGACGCTGCGTAAAAACGGAGGGAAAATCGGTGAAGGCGGATTTCAGGGGAACGAGATCGAATATATCCGGTCTTCGCTTGCCTACTTGAACGAGCAGGCCGAATCGCTGAACAGCTATATCGGAAGTGTTCAGCCGGACTTGCGGGACCGATTTCTGCAACGACTGCTAGGATCGGGCAGCTCCTGGAGACGCGATGATCTGGAGGCAGGCTGTGCCAAATACCGCATTCCTGTCCTTGGTCAATATATGGTCATGGTAGTCAAGGTGGAAAATCTCATTAAGAAAAAACGCTTCTTGCCCAGCGAGTGGCCCGTCATCCTGTTCGCGATTAAGAATGTCATTACGGAGCTTCTGGCTCAGAGCCATGATATCAAAGGGTACGTCCTGGATCGGGAAGAGCGTGAGGTCATTGCTGTTGTGCGATTGGAGGAAGGGACAGAGCGGGAGCTGCGCACCCGGGCAGGTGCCTTTGCAGAGTCTGTTCATGAGGCGCTCTCTCGCTTTCTTTCCTTCTCTACTTCCGTGGGAATTAGCCGGGCGACCGGGGTGCAGCACCTGGCCCAATCTCTTAAAGAAGCTCAATTAGCTTTGCAATATCGGCTGTTTCAGGATGCGGCGAAGGTGTTGTTTTATGAGGATATGATTCGGATCGAACGCAATCCGGTGTTTATGTATCCCAAAGAAATAGAGGGAGAGATGATCGAGTATCTATGGAACGGTGCCTTGCCACAGGCCGAAGCCTCCCTTTACGAGTTCTCCAGGCGGATTCGCGTGTCAGAGTCGTACAATATTATCTTCCAGTGCTATCATATTCTGCTGTCAGCCATCGTCCAGTCCATGGAGGAGCGGGGACCGGGTATACAGGAGCTACTGGGTGGCAATCTGTTTGATCAGCTTAAGGAGAATCAGACATCTGAGGAGATGCACGATTGGTTCATCGGTGTCCTGTTCTCCCTTTACCAGGAGATCAGTCATGATTTACGCACCCGTTCTTCCCGGTTAATTGTACAACGGGTATGCAGCCATATTACCAGCGAGCCCGAAGGGACCCATTCACTAGCGGAGTGTGCGGAACTGGTTCACGTCAGTCCTTCTTATTTGAGCCGGTTGTTCAAGAAGGAAACGGGCATGTCCTTTATCGAATATATAATGAACAATAAGATCCAAAAGGCGAAGCAACTGCTGAAGGATACCGATCATACCGTTATGGAGATTGCAGAGCTTGTCGGGTATTCGGAACGCAATTTGAACCGGGCCTTTCAACGGCATATGCAGATGTCTCCAAGGCAGTACAGACTGTCGGTCAGATAGCTGCTTGGTTAAGTTAAGCCTTAGAATGGGAAAAGGAGAGATTACAGCGTGGTGTTCATACCTGGAAAATCAGCAATAGGCTTTATCGGAATTGGCGTTATGGGCAAAAGCATGGCAAGACATATTCAGCAGGCGGGTTATCCTCTGCATGTGTATACTCGCACCTACTCCAAAGCAGAGGAATTGGTAAGAGAAGGGGCGGTATGGCATGAGTCGCCAGGGGAACTGGCGGCAGCCTGCGAGGCCGTCATTACGATGGTTGGCTATCCGCAAGATGTGGAGGAAGTGTATCTTGGACCCGGCGGGCTGGTGGACCACGCGAAAGAGGGAACTTATTTACTGGATATGACGACCTCCAGCCCGCGACTAGCGGGACAAATTTTCGAGGCTTGTGTGGCAAAAGGACTGCATGCGCTTGATGCGCCTGTATCTGGTGGTGATATCGGGGCGCGGGATGCCAAGCTCTCCATCATGGTAGGCGGTGAACAAGCGGACTACGAGACCGTGCAGCCATTGTTGAGGCTGCTGGGCAGTAACATTGTATATCAAGGCAAGGCTGGGGCGGGTCAGCATACAAAAATGTGCAATCAGATTGCTATCGCCTCGGGGATGATGGGAGTATGTGAAGCGCTGGCGTATGCTCGCAATGCCGGGCTTGAAGCAGATCAGGTGCTTAAGAGCATTGAGAGCGGGGCCGCGGGAAGTTGGTCGCTCAGCAATCTTGGACCGCGGATGTTGACCGGCAACTTCGAGCCTGGCTTTTATGTGAAGCATTTTATCAAGGATATGAAGATCGCACTGGAGTCGGCTAAGGACATGGGACTGAAGACACCGGGGCTGGAGCTGGCGGAGTCCCTCTACCAGCAAATTGCGGAAAAGGGCTATGAGGATAAGGGAACACAAGCGCTGTTCAAGTATTATCTTGGTTTATAATACAGTGCAGGCAAGGTAGGAATGACTGACAGCGAACTAGGCTCTAAAGATACAGGGTGCTCCAAAGTGATCTTATGATTCACTTCTGGAGCACCCTATTTATTTGTCAGCTATGAGAAGCTCCGGTTCCTAGTCATGACGCTTGGATATGGAAAAAGGTAGTTCTTCCGCTTGATACTGGCGATAGCCTGGAGCGAGACCCAGTCGGAATTCCAGTGCTTTCCCTTGCAGAATGTCTTCATGATTAATGTATAGCTTGTTGTATGATTCACCATCCAAGGTGACATCAGCCACAAAGTTGGATTGCGGGTTATTATTGTCCGTCTGGATATTCATTTGCTTTCCGTTTGGCAACTCAATCGTGACCGTGTCAAAGAGTGGAATGCCAAGAACGTATTCGCTGCTGCCCGGACATACCGGATAGAAGCCCAGGGAGCTGAACACAAACCAGCCGGACATGCTGCCGTTGTCCTCGTCCCCAGGGTACCCCTCAAAGCCGCTGTTGAACAGGTGAGTCAAGATTTGCTTGATGACTACCTGGGAGGAAGCCGGCTGTCCTGCATAGTTGAACAGATAAGGGATGTGGAAGCTGGGCTGGTTGGAGATAGCCAATTGTCCATAATCCACGGCCGCCATTTCACTCATCTCATGAATTTCAAAGCCATAGCCACGTACGTCGTAATCAGGAGCCTTGTTGCACAACTCGGTAAGCTTCTGCGAGAAGCGCTCTTCGGAGCCATAAGCGTTGATAAGACCCTGAATATCCTGGAATACCGCAAAGCTGCTCTGCCAGGCACTACCCTCGGCGTAATCCAGCCCCCAGCTTGTATCATTAAAGTCCGGGCGGAACTGTCCATTCTCGTCCTTGGCTCTCATAAATCCAGTCTCGGAATCGAAGATGTTCCGGTAGTTCAAAGCGCTCTCCCGATAGCGATCGGCGATATCCTTCTGACCCAGCACCTCAGCAACGCGGCTGATGCAATAGTCGCTATAGGCATAGTCCAGCGTATGGTTCACGCTTTCCGTATAGTTGCTCGGAACGTATCCGTATTTCATATAATCCTTCGTACCTTGGCGACCATAACAGGATTTATCGCTTTGCGTCGTAGCTGCGGTAACCATCGCTTCCAGCAGTTCTGGCATCAGCTTCTGGCCAATCCCCTTCGCTGCGGCATCTGCGACGACCGCATCAATCAACGTTCCTGGCATTAACCCACGCTCATCCGGCGAAAGCCACTTTGGTAAGAACCCCGTCTCCCGGTAGCTGTTCAGGTAACCCTCCAGCATTTCTTCATATTCTTTAGGGGCAATGATGGAATATAGCGGATAGACCGTCTTGTAGGTATCCCAAAATCCGTTGTTCGTATAAAGTACACCCTTCTTCACCGCCTTGGCGGTCGTGTTGTAATGAACCGGTTCCATGTTGGCATCAAGCTCGTAGAACTTCTGCGGGAACAGGAACATGCGGTACAAGCAGCCATAGAAGGTGCGCAAATATTCTTCGTTGGTATGCATGACCTTAATTTTATGCAAATAATGGTTCCAGGCTTCCGTTGCCTGTTCCTTCAATGCATCCATAGAGGCATCCAATTCTCGCTTCAGGTTCAACTCGGCTTGCTCTTGACTAATGAATGAAGTGGCAAGTCTGGCTTCCAGTATGCCTTGCTCACAATCTTTGAAACGGATAACGACATGCTGGTCTGTTCCGTGCAAATCTGTCTCATTGTGTAATTGTCCATCGGCATCATAGTAGCCTGACGTGCTCAAATCAATGTCTTGATTAAATTGGATCGACACGTACATACGGAATTGGTCGTCATGGCATCCGGCGAAGTTACTTACATAACCGGTGATGCGGCGGTTTGGGACATCCAGATGGAACTCGCTGATCTTCTTGGCGTTCAGCACCAGTCCGGCCTGTTGTCCGGAGTTATATTTCATCCGCAGGGCGGCTCCGTAGCAGGTGGGAACAAGCTCGGTGGTGATATTGTAGCGTTGTTGTTTTATTTTAAGGTGGTTAGGTTTGAAGACAGCTTCCTCTGGCCGATAAGAGCTTTGGCAAGAGAATATAGTGCCTTTGATCTTGTCATCGGCAATCGGCGTCAACAGAAAGGTGCTGAAGTCGCCCATCCATGGGCTGGGCTGATGAGTGAGTCGGAAGCCTTGGAAGACGCGATCGCGAGGATGGAAAAACCAACTACCGTCCTCAGCCGTTTGAACCACGAAATGGTTCATACCAAAAGGAACGGCCGTCACAGGCAAAGTGTTCCCGTTGGAATAGACATATTTGTTACTGGTGCCTTGTCGTGTATCAATATAATGTAGCATGAAGAACCTCCTGAAAATTATAGTCTCTTTACCGTCTGCCGTTCAATGAGTTGAACCGGCACGATGACCTGATCCTGAGGCAGATTGCCCGGACTTTCCATCATAGAGACGAGATGCCGGGCAGCCAGATAACCCATCTGCCCGAAATCCTGGGAAATGGTGGTCAGCTTGGGCTCAACAAAGCTGGACAGATGGATGTTGTCAAAGCCGATAATAGAGAAATCATCCGGCACGGATAAGCCGATTTCCTTGGCAAGCTGCATAATTTCAATGGCAATAAGATCATTCTCAGCCACGATTCCTGTTACCCCTTGTTCCTTTACGGATTGCAGGAAGTGTAAATAATACTCTCTACCCTTGCCGTCTTCATGAGTGAGATAACGTTCGGTTAAATCGCTCACGCTGTAATCAATCAGTTGATGATCATACAGTGCCTTAAGGTAGCCGAAATAGCGCTCACGGATGGATGAGAAGTTCTCAACCCTGAGGGAGGAAACGTAGGCAATCTTCTTGTGATTGTGATCAATCAAATGCTTGCAAGCCAAGTAAGCTCCGTTCAAGTTGTCAGCCACGACCGAAGGGAACGGAATTCCGTCTACCGTCTTGTCCATCGTGATGAGCGGATATTTGGACAAGTAGTATTGATAGAGAATCCCCAGGTCTGCATTACTGCTCACCGGGTAGAAGATTAGCCCTGAGTTCGAACCGTTCAGCGCTGCTTCCAGCAGCTTGCGCTGGCCAATGATCGTATTGGACTGAATATTCAACGTATACTCAGTGGTGGACAAAAATTCATTAATCCCTTTCTCATAATCTCCGAGTCCAGGGTTATGAGTGAACGGAAGAATGAGCAGAATCTCCTTGCCGCTCTTGGATATAGCGGAGCGGGGGGAGGGCTGCCTGTCGCTGACAAAGCTACCCTTTCCCTGAATTCGGTAGATCAATTGAGCATTCTCCAGTTCGGTCAGTGCCCGCTTCGACGTAATTCGGCTTACTTGAAAAGTCTTGGAAATTTCAGCTTCGGTAGGAAGCTGATCTCCGGCCTTCAGTTCCCCAGAATCAATCCTCGCTTTGAGTATATTTACGATGCGTTGATATAGTGGGATTTGTTCCATATGTAATTCTCCTCGCAAAATTGATATACCATTTTATTTGTCGATATGTCAAATGAATCCGCACTTTTTGGAGATCAAAGGTACTAACAATTATGTTGAATATACGACAGTTTAAACGTTTCGGCAATAGAAAGGGGAGAGACCAGGACAGTTTTGCCATTACAGCCGGTAACAGAACAGGGAAATATAAGACTTTATAACAATACCATAAGTCCCAGGAGCAGAAACAAGCTACATAGCAATAAAAAAATATAAATGTAAGCGCTTGACAAAATAAGTTGATATGCCTCAGAATAGGTCTTGTTCGGATATTTGGTATATCAAATTTAGGGGGCGACGATATGATTTCTTCAAAGAAAGGGAAAATCGCACTGTTAAGCATTTTACTATTATCTCTATTGGCTACCGCTTGTGGCGGCAAAGCAGAGGAATCCAAGGAACCCAATTCAAGCCAGTCAGGAACTGCCCAAGAGATATCACTCCTTAGACCAAGCTGGAACAATCTCAGACCGGCATCCAAGGATTTATGGATGTGGCAGGAATATGAGAAGATGACCGGCGTCAAGGTGAACTGGGAAGAGCTTAGTGATATTGGCGAGAAGAAAAACGTTATCTTGACCCGAGGCGAACTGCCGGATGCCTTCTACCAGGTGGATTGGAGCAACGGAGAGTTGTTGAAATACGGACAACAGGGTCTCTTTATCCCCCTGGAGGATTTAATTAAAGAACATGCACCTAACCTGCAAAAATATTTGGATGAAAATGAAGAGGTTCGCAAAGGCATCACTAATGCGGATGGTCATATTTATGCTACTCCGTATCTTGATCCTTATCCCGAAGGGAACCGGACCATCCGCTTGTATATCAACAAGAAGTGGCTGGATAACCTGAACATGGACATTCCGAAAACAACGGAGGAGCTTGAACAGGCGCTTAATGCGTTCGTCACGCAGGACCCGAATGGCAATGGCGTTAATGATGAACAAGGCTGGTACATGCCGAGCGGTTCCCTTGGCTGGACCTTCGAGCAGATGATGATGGGCTCCTTTGGCATTGGCAACGGCGGAAGGAAGGCGCTGGGGAACTTTATCTATGTAGATAACAACGATGAAATTCAGCTTACCATTACTTCCGATGGATATAAGGAATTACTGAAATATGAGAATCGCATGTATGAGAGTGGTGCAATCAATAAGCAGGCCTTCAGTGGCGTGGACTATGACAAATGGACAGCAGACGCGGCCAAGGATACGGTCGGAGCGTGGAACTGGGCAGCACCGGATTACATTGGTGAGAGCGTGAAGGACGATTTCGTTGCCATTAACGTGCTCGCTGGACCGGGCGGAGATATGGCTTCACTGACGGATTCCCAGGTTGCAGGCGCATCCAGTCTTGTTATCACGAAGGATGCCAAGGACCCCGCAACTATTCTGAAATGGGTGGATTATTTCTACGGGGAAGAGGGCAGTGTCTTCGGTTACCTAGGTAAAGAAGGCGTTACGTATAACATGGAAGACGGCAATATGGTCTATATCGACGAAATTCTTAACTATAAGGATGGAATTGGGCTAGGCGCATTCCAATATGTAGACAACGTATATGGTGGTTACTTCCCGTACACGGAGCTATCTCCGGAAGTTCGGGCAGCAGCGGGGAGACAGGAAGCACCGGTGTATACCGATTTGAATGAACAGACCTTGCCAAGCGTCATGCTGCCGGATCTGCCGGCGACGATTCAGGAAGCTAACGAAACTTCGTCCATTCGGGCGGATGTGAGCAATTATGTTGGGCAGATGCGGGTGGAGTTTGTTACAGGTACGAAGGATATCGACAAAGAGTGGGATAGCTATATCGCGCAACTGAAGAAGATGGGCTCGGATCGTTACTTGGAGATCAAGCAAGAGCAATACAAACGTTATAAAGAAAGCTGAGATCTGAGGTAGGGCCAAGAGGGGGATTCACATGAATCCTCCTCCCAGCTTTTTGAGCACGCATTTTAAGGAAAGGGGTAAACTATGGAATCTTCAGTAAGGAGAAAGCTTTCTAAATGGAAGGGCAAAGCAATTCTCAAACAAAAATGGCTGTATCTCATGATGCTGTTGCCTCTGACCTCGTTGATTATCTGGAATTATATCCCGATGTACGGGATTATTATCTCCTTCAAGGACTATTCTCCGGCGTTCGGCATATGGCATAGCCCATGGGTGGGGTTTGCGCATTTTGAACGTTTTTTTAATGCTTTCTATTTCAAGGATGTCATCGTCAATACACTGCGAATTAGCTTGTACAGCCTCGCCGTGGGGGTGCCTCTCCCTATTATTCTGGCGGTAATGTTCAATGAACTGCGCAACAAGAGATACAAATCGATCGTGCAGACCATTTCTTATATTCCGAATTTTATCTCTGTGGTTATTATCGTCGGCATGGTGATGTTCTTCACGTCTCCGGCTGATGGCATTATTAATTCGGCTATCGAATATTTCGGCGGGACGCCAATTGATTTCATCGGGAGTCCCAAGCTGTTCCCGCATGTCTTCGTATGGTCCGGCATTTGGCAGTCCGTAGGCTGGGGAACTCTCATCTATACAGCGGCAATGTCCGGTATTCCCCAGGATCAGTATGAGGCTGCTTATATAGAAGGTGCTTCACGGCTGCAATGCATTCGGAAGATTACGATTCCGGCAATTATGCCCACCATCGTGATCTGTACTATACTGGCAACCGGCTCGGTCATGTCTGTGGGCTTCGAGAAGGTGCTGCTGATGCAAAATGACGCCAATCTGGCTACTTCGGAGGTATTGTCTACTTATATGTACAAAGCCGGTATTTTAAACGCGGAATATAGCTTCTCCTCCGCCGTAGGATTCTTTAATAACTTGATCAATTTCATCGTGCTGTACCTGGTCAACAAGTTTGCCCAGAAATTCAGCGAGACGAGCCTGTGGTAAGGAGGGGCGCTTATGTATCAATTATCGAGAGGCGATAAAGTTTTTAATGGGTTCAACATGATTCTGGTCGGCATCTTTACATTAGTTATCCTGTATCCTCTGCTGTTTGTAGTATTCGCATCACTAAGCGATCCACGGCATATCTTCGACCAAGTCTTGCTGCTCTGGCCCAGAGGCTTTACGCTGGAGGGGTATAAGCGGGTATTTGCCAACGGGGACATCTGGATGGGCTTCAAAAATGCGGTTATCTACACGGCACTAGGGACGGCGGTAAATGTGATCATGACGACGCTGGCGGCTTATCCCTTGTCACGGCGGGATTTCAGAGGACGTAACGTTATTACGATGCTGTTTACTTTCACCATGTTCTTCTCCGGCGGTCTGATTCCAACCTACATCGTCAACGAGGGTCTGGGAATCGTGAATACTATGTGGGTCATGATTATTCCCGGCGCGGTCAGTGTGTACAACATGATTATTATGCGTACGTATTTTCAGCAAAACATTCCGGTTGAACTGGAGGAGAGTGCCTTTATCGATGGGGCTACCGATATTCAGTTGCTGCTTAAGGTAGTCCTTCCGCTCTCAACGCCTATTATTGCAGTAATGATGATGTTCTATGGCGTGGGTCGATGGAATGGATATTTTGATGCCATGATTTATTTGTCAGACCGGAATCTCTTCCCGCTTCAGCTTATCTTGCGTGAAATTCTGGTGCAGAACCAGATGGGGGATGCTGCGAACCAGGCGATGATGAGCGTGAATCAAAGCGAGGTCAGCGCACTGAAGCAATCAATCAAATATGCCGTTGTCGTCGTTTCCAGCGTTCCGGTGCTGCTGTTCTATCCGGTCGTCTCGAAGTATTTTGAGAAGGGCATTATGATCGGGGCGATCAAGGGGTGAAACATACGTTCAATGAAAGATTTACAGACTACTACTTGAATACCGAAAAAACCTATAGTAACGTATGAAGTTGGAAGCAGCTTATCTAACTTACAGGAGCTAGTGGCGTATGAGCAATTATTTGGAGATTCCGGGGTTCGAGGATGCAATTCCGTTCAGAACATTTCTGAATGACGGAATGACGATTGTCTACCCCCATTGGCATAAGGAAATCGAAATCATCTATTCGCGCAAAGGGAAAGTGAATATCGGAGTTGATGAAGACATCGTTCAGCTTGAAGAAGGGGAGATTTATTTCTTCCCCAGTGGGGAGGCTCATTATTTCCTGGCTTCTCCCGACAGCGAGCGTTATGTCTTTCAATTCAATCTGAAGTTATTTGATGAGAAGATTCTGCGAACCTCGGAGGACTCCTTATTGAGCTTGTTCGAATACGGGGAGCCGCTGAGCCGCAATTGGCCAGAGCCCCTTGCCCGGAAAGCTACAGAGCTATTAATCAACTTATATAGAATAGAAGAAAGCAAACCCGCAGGAACGAATTATTTAAGCTTGGGATATCTCTACCAGCTCATGGGTGAATTCTACTTGAACTTGCCTCGGCGCAAGGAAAAGAAGAAAACGACGAAGCGCTCTACCATTCAGCATAAGGAAACGTTGGATCTGCTGAATCAGGTGTTTGAATATGTAGAGAACCGGTATCAGGATGTAATCGCGGTCGAGGACATCGCCAAGTTCGTCGGCTTCAGTCCCTACTATTTTACCCGCTTCTTCAAGACGAACACGGGCCAGACCTTCATGCAGTTCTTGACGGAATATCGCCTTAATCAAGCCAAGTTCATTTTGGCTAATGAGAAAATACCGATGGTGGACGTTGCTGAGAAGGCAGGCTTCGCCAGCGTGAAGACGTTCCATCATGTATTCAAGGAAGCGGTGGGGCAGTCGCCCCTGCAATATCAGAAGAGTTTGAATACCCACTAAAAAAGTTAGTATTAGAAGGACCTGGACAAGAAGAGCTTGTCCAGGTTTTTTTGTCTTATGGGAGCATGAAGGCGCAATATTCGGGAATTTTTGAGGGGAAAGTGGGAAGAAAGAGTGTTAGGGTTTGGCTATAATAAAGTCATTAAATAAAAACGTTTTCAGGAGGATGGTTATGACATTAAAGGTTGGAATCATTGGTTGCGGCGGGATTGCTAACGGCAAGCATATGCCAGCGTTGTCTCAGGTGGAAGAAGTAGAACTGGTAGCATTCTGCGATATCGTTGTGGAACGGGCCGAGAAAGCCAAGGAAAAATTCGGTACGGAAAATGCCCAGGTCTTTGATGACTATAAGAAAATGTTGGCTAATACAGATTTGGATGTTGTGCATGTGTGTACGCCTAACTCTTCCCATGCGGAGTTGTCTATTGCAGCCCTTGAGGCAGACTGCCACGTAATGTGCGAGAAGCCGATGGCGAAGACAGCAGAAGAAGCAAGAAATATGGTGGAAGCAGCCAAGCGCACAGGCAAGAAGCTGACGATTGGTTATCAAAACCGCTTCCGTACGGATTCCAGATACCTGCAACAGTTCTGTGAAGAAGGCGGTCTGGGCGATATTTATTTCGGTAAGGCACATGCGATTCGCCGTCGTGCAGTACCTACATGGGGCGTATTCCTGGATGAAGAAGCCCAAGGCGGAGGCCCGTTGATTGATATCGGTACCCATGCCCTTGATTTGACGCTCTGGATGATGAACAACTACAAGCCTAAATATGTGGTTGGGAAAACGTATCATGCCTTATCCCAAACTAAAAATGCTGCCAATGCATGGGGACCTTGGGACCCTGAGAAGTTCACCGTCGAAGATTCCGCTTTCGGATTCATTGTCATGGAGAACGGTGCTACGATCTTCCTGGAGTCGAGTTGGGCACTGAATAGTCTGGATGTGAAGGAAGCGAAGACAACGCTTTGCGGAACTAAAGCGGGGGCTGACATGAATGATGGCTTGACCATTAACGGTGAAGATCACAGCTTGCTCTATGAGAAGAAGGTTGAATTGAAGACTGGCGGCGTTGCTTTCTATGATGGCTCTGGTGATAAACCGGAAGTGCTTGAAGCGAAATCCTGGGTGAATGCTATTCTTAACGACACGGAGCCTGTGGTTAAGCCGGAGCAAGCCCTGGTTGTTACCGAGATTCTGGAGGCACTCTACAAATCGTCGAAGACTGGCGAACCCGTCTATCTATAGGAGGCAGTCGATATGAAACCAAAAATTGCTTTGCAGTTATGGAGCATTAAGGAAGTTTGTGAAGCAAATTTTCAAGAGGCCCTGAAAGAGGTTAAGAAAAGTGGTTTTGATGGCGTTGAATTTGCTGGATATTATGGCAAGAGCGCTGTCGAAGTCAAGGGCTACCTGGACGAATACGGATTGGAAGCGGCGGCTTCTCATATCTCCTACGAGAAGTTAAGAGCGAATCTGGAAGAGACGGTGGCCTTCGAGAAGACCATTGGCAATAAACGCATCGTGGTTCCTCATGCTACCTTCAGCACCTTTGAAGAATGG
The DNA here is from genome assembly GCF_001486585.1 of Paenibacillus senegalimassiliensis. GTDB lineage: Bacteria > Bacillota > Bacilli > Paenibacillales > Paenibacillaceae > Fontibacillus > Fontibacillus senegalimassiliensis. The sequence goes on along the minus strand of NZ_LN909046.1, from coordinate 1,791,019 downwards.
CAAGCCTTCATCGCGGAGATGGAAGAAATGGCCGTGAAGGTGGCCGAGGAAGGAATGGAATTCTACTATCATAACCATGCTCATGAATTTACGGAAATTCCGGGTCAGGACATCATCGATTACATCTATAAGCATGCGAAGCACATCCATCTGGAGATGGACCTGTACTGGCTCGCTTATTCCGGAATAGACGTATTCGCTTGGCTGGAGGCACATAAGGATCGGATCGGGCTGCTCCATATCAAGGACATGCAAGAGTCTCCGAAGGAGAGCACCGAGATTGGATCAGGCATTTTGCCTATCCAGGAGTATGTTGAACTAGCTAAGCAATTGGCCTTGCCTTGGTTGATTGTGGAGCAGGAAGCTTTTCAACAATATCAACCTTTGGAGGCAACCTCGATCGGCTACCGGCAATTGAAAGCCTTGGTCGAGGAGGTGTACGCATGATCCAGGTTACGGTATGGAATGAATACCGTCATGAGAAGACGGATAAGGCTGTTCAGGAGATGTACCCGGAAGGGATTCATGGACAGCTAGCCAAGTTCTTGACCGAAGACCAATTTACGGTTAGAACCGCCACCTTGGATGAGCCGGAGCATGGCTTGACGGAAGAGGTTCTGGAAGAGACGGATGTCCTGATTTGGTGGGGGCATATGGCCCATAACGAAGTTCAGGATGAGATCGTGGATCGCGTGCACAAGCGCATTCTGGAAGGCATGGGACTGGTGGTTCTGCATTCCGCCCATTTCTCTAAAATCTTCAAAAAGCTGATGGGTACGTCCTGCGACTTGAAATGGCGGGAAGACGGGGGCAACTGTCGTATCTGGAACGTCAATCCAAGTCATCCAATCGTGGAGGGTATTGGCGAATTCATCGAGCTGGAGAAAGAAGAAATGTACGGCGAACACTTTGATATCCCGGCACCGGATGAACTGATCTTCGTCAGTTGGTTCCCGGGAGGAGAGGTGTTCCGCAGCGGTTGTACTTACCGCCGAGGCAACGGGAAGATCTTCTACTTCCAGCCAGGACATGAAACTTACCCTAGTTATTACAATGAAAAGGTACAAAAAGTGATCAAGAACGGAATTCGATGGTGCGCCCCGACTCAAAATCTGTATCCGGCATATGGGCACTATGAACGACGTCAAAAATAGAAGGAGTGATCGTCAATGAAACTGGGTGTATTTACTCCCTTGTTCAACAATCTGAGCTTTGAAGAGATGATTGACGAGGTTGCCCGTAAAGGCTTGCAAACCGTGGAGATCGGCACGGGAGGTTATCCTGGTAACGCTCACCTTGATATCGACCATCTGCTTGCTAGCAGTGAAGCGAGACAAGAATATTTGGCCAAGCTTGCGGATAAGGGCCTGGAGATCTCTGCGCTGAGCTGTCATAACAATCCAATCTCGCCCGTGCAGGAAGTGGCGGCGGAAGCGGATGAGCTGCTGCGCAAGACGATCAAGCTGGCAAGTCTACTGAATGTTCCTGTCGTGAACGGATTCTCTGGCGTGTCGGGTGGCAATGCGACCGATACCCAGGTGAACTGGCCTGTCTTGCCTTGGCCAACAGAATACGATGACAGCTATACCTACCAGTGGGAGCACAAGTTAATCCCATATTGGAAGGGCATTAACACGGAAGCGGAAGCGGCAGGCGTGAAGATCGGAATCGAGCTTCATGGCGGGTTCCTGGCTCATACTCCATATACGATGTTGAAGCTTCGGGAAGCAACGGGCAAGGCTATCGGTTGTAATCTGGACCCCAGCCATCTGTGGTGGCAAGGCATTGATCCGGTTGCTGTGATCAAGATTCTTGGCGAGGCGGGTGCCATTCACCATTTCCATGCCAAAGATACCTACTTGGATCAAGACAACATTAACATGCATGGATTGACGGATATGCAACCTTACGGCAATGTGAAGACCCGGGCCTGGACATTCCGTTCGGTGGGCTGCGGCCATGACCTCAAGGTATGGTCGGATATTATCTCTGCCCTGCGCGTCTATAATTATGATTACGTCCTGAGCATTGAGCATGAAGATCCAATCATGTCCATTGATGAAGGCTTGACCCGTGCGATTACGAATTTGAAATCCATCATGATTCATGAGCAACCATCAGCGATGTGGTGGGCATAAAGGAGCAATAAGTATGTCAATCATCAACTTGGCCGTAATTGGCTACGGCGGTATGGGTTCTTACCATACTCACCATCTGATTCCTACGGAGCAGGACCGGGTTCGTGTCGTAGGGACCTATGATATCTCCGGGGAAAGACGGCAGCTCTCCAAAGATAAAGGCTTGGAGGCTTATGAAAGCCTTGAAGACGTGTTAAATGACTCAAATATTGAAGCTGTTCTTGTAGCTACACCTAATGACTCTCACAAGGAAATAGCCATCCAAGCTTTGCGGGCTGGCAAGCATGTGATTTGTGAGAAGCCTGTGGCGATGAGCACGCAGGAGCTTGATGACATCCTGGCGGTTGCCGAGGAGACGGGCAAGGTGTTCATGGTACATCAAAACCGTCGTTGGGACCCGGATTTCCTCATTATTCGCGAGTTGTATCAGAAGAAAACCATCGGCAGCCTGTTCCAACTCGAATCCCGTGTGCAGGGAGCCAACGGGATTCCAGGAGACTGGCGCCATCTGCAACAGCATGGCGGCGGTATGCTGTTGGACTGGGGTGTCCATCTGTTAGATCAATTGTTGTGGCTGATTGATAGCCCTATCAAGAGCGTGCAGGCAGACCTCAGCTTCATCCTGGGTGATGAAGTGGATGATGGCTTTATGAGCTATATTACCTTCGAGAACGGTGTTAGAGCCTTGGTGGAAGTGGGAACGACGAACTACACCAAGCTACCTCGCTGGTATGTGAAAGGCTTGGAAGGAACCGCGAAGATCGATGATTGGGATCTGTCAGGCGAAATCATTGCCGCTACGGGTCGCGAGGATGTTCAAGCCCCGGCGCCAATTCAAGCTGGCGTAGGCTTGACCAAAACGATGGCACCTCCATCCGAAGAGGCTACCGAGAAGCTGACCTTCCCGGAACCGAAAGCGGAGTATGCGCCTTTCTACCAGAACTTCTATGAGGTCGTTCGTGAAGGCGCAGAGCCAATCGTGAAGAATCATGAAGTCCGCAAGGTCATGCAGCTTATCGAACAAATCTTCAGCATCACCCAAAAGGGATAAGGGTTCTGATTATTCTGACCCTTGCCCAGAACAAGAAATCCGTGAGCATCCATTGCTTGCGGATTTCTTTTGTTTGCCTATTCCTAATTGCAGAAAGGTGAATGTGGAAAAGGATATACCATGATATGTTGCAATGATGATGTAGAAAATGGCGGATCATAGTCTCATTTACAGATAAATATTATATTAATATACTATGTTTATTGGAAGCGCTTCATTTTTTTATTTTACCTTCTGGGGGCGATCGCATGATGAACGTATTGGTAGTTGATGATGAAAGCACGGAGCGAGAAGGAATCAAAAACTTGATTATTCAACACAAATTTCCTTGCCGCATTCTGGAAGCCGAGAACGGACACGCAGCCGAAAAAATACTGAAGCGCAGCAGTATCGATATCCTCATTACCGATGTGAAGATGCCCTTGATGAACGGGATTGAGTTATGCCAGGCCGCGCGGAAGGTGCAGGAGAATTTGAAGATTGTCATTTGCAGTGGTTACGGAGAATTTGAATATGCCAGAAGCGCGATTAAGCTTGGCGTAGTTAACTACTTGCTGAAGCCCTTGATTCATGAAGAATTTGTAGAGGTGATGGAGGAGATTACGGAAGAACAAGCCTTTGTGGAGCCAAACAGGACAACAGAGGAATCCAAGGTGATCCAGCAAGTGAAGGATTTTGTGAAGAATCACTTTCAGCGGGACATATCCTTATCGGATGCGGCCAATGAGGTATACCTTTCGCCAGGCTATTTAAGTATTTTGTTCAAGAAAGAGGCCGGGGTTAATTTCTCGAAGTATTTAACGGATTACCGCTTGCGGAAGGCCAACTATTTGCTCAGTAAGTCCAATATGAAGATCAACGATATTGCGGAATTTGTAGGCATTGATAATCCGTCCTACTTCTGCAAGCTGTTCAAGACGAAGTATGGTGTCAGCCCCGCTCAGTACAGAAAGGGCTAAATCATGATGATTCGGTTGATCAAAAGCAAATTTAATGACCTTAAGTTCCGCGATAAGTTGCTACTCTCTCATCTTATCATCGCCTTGATTCCCATCCTGCTGCTGGGGCTGTTATCTTTCTCGCAATCTTACAATATTCAGATGAACGAAATGAACAGTGAAGCCCAGTCCAGTCTGGAGCAGACGGTGAATATTCTCGATTACAAGATCAATCGTTACAACATGCTCAGTGAATTTATTGTGCTGAATCGGGAGTTCTCCCGGATATTTCTGAAAAATTACGAGGACAGTTACTTCAATATCTATCTGGACTTTCGCGATATCATGGACCCTCTGATCTCACAGACCAAGTTCATGGACGCCGATATTGAGGAGGTCGAATTCTATACCTCAGGGGATTTGCTGGGTATCCGGGACAATATTCACCCCTTAAGCGAACTCAAGAATAAGCCGTGGTTTGACGGGAACGACAGTAAGCGGTGGATTGTACATGACAAGCAGGTATATCTACTACAACAATTAATCGGCAACGGAAAGACAAGCAGCTATATGGTCATTTCCATTCGCTATGACAGTATCTTCTCAAGTCTCGAGGGTCTATCCGAGCATATTTCCGTTTCTATTGAAAATGAACAGCAGCAGATCATTTATCCGGCAGCCAAGCAGCAAATGGTGCATTCCGAGCGGACTACCGAACTGCGGAAGGCGTTGAACAACAATGATTGGACGTTGCACTTCTCGGTATCCCACGCCAATGCCTATAAGAATGCGCTGACGATTTTTCAGATTACTTTCTTTGTTATTGTGCTAAGCCTGCTCATTACGTTCAGTCTGATTTATATCTTCTCCAGCAGTTTTACCCGCCGAATTGTGCATCTCAAGAACAAGGTCGACAAGGTGGAGCAGAACAACCTGGGGATTATCATTCAGAGCCATTCCCGAGATGAGTTCGGGGAACTGACCAACGGAATCGGGAAGATGCTGCGGCGAATTAATCAGTTAATCAGCCAGGTGTACCAGGCGGAGATTGCCAAGAAGGAAAGTGAGTATAACCAGTTGATTGCCCAGATCAATCCGCATTTCCTATACAATACCTTATCGTTTATTAATTGGAGGGCCGTCAAGAAGCAGGATATTGAAACCGGTTATATGGTGAACGCTTTGGCCAAATTTTACCGAACAGCCCTGAACAAAGGGAAAAACCAGGTGACGATCCAGGATGAACTGGAGAACATCAAGGCTTACCTTGATTTGCAATTCATTTTGCATGACGGGAATTTTGAGGTGGATTATCAGGTGGACCCGGAGCTGCTCAACTACCGCATTATTCATTTTATCCTGCAACCGATTGTGGAGAATGCCATCAAGCATGGCTTTGCGGAGCCTGGTGAAGGCGAGCATCAGCTAGCGATCTCGGTTTATGCCGAGCGCGGAATACTGGAAATGAGGGTGGAGGATAACGGAATTGGCATGTCGCCTACACAGCAACAAATGCTATTAATTGCAGAGAGTAGTGGGTATGGCATCCGTAACGTCAATGACCGAATCAAGCTGTATTATGGCACCACGTATGGTTTGGAACTGATTAGTGAAGCCAAGGTGGGCACTACGGTGATCATCAGACTTCCTTACCAGCCCTTATAGATGAAGGAAGGACTTTATTCGAAAACTAATATAAATCGTGCTACGAATCCAAAAAACGTTGCATAGAGACCTCATTTGCAAGCGGTTACAATTAGGGCATAAACCAATAAAGGGGTTAGTGCGATGCAGAAAAGGTGGAAATGGGCTTTGATTATGGCAGTGTGCCTGAGCATGCTGACAGTCACGGGTTGCGGAGGAGGAAGTAGCAATGGGAGCGGTAATGCTGCCGATACCATGGCTCCCGGGGAGAATGGAATCAATTACGAGCCCTACGGAAAATATGAGAAGCCCGTAGAATTTACGATTGGCCGTCACACGAATCATATTAACAATCTGCCGGAAGGTGACACGATCGAGAACAACCTGGCAACCCGGTATGTAGAGAGCAAGGTCAATGTAAAAGCGAAGGTAGCCTGGGAGACCGACGATATGAAGCAGAAGCTATCTTTATCCATGACAACTGGAGATTTGCCGGATGTCATGCTGGTTGACCGCGAGTTGTTCAATCAGTTGGTTGATAATGATCTGATCGCTGACTTAACGGAAATTTATGAAAAGACGGCTTCTGAGGGAGTGAAGGAATTTTACGGCTCCTATGGAGACTTGTTGCTCGATCAGGTGAAGGTCGATGGTAAGATTATGGGCTTGCCGATGACCAACATAGGCAACCAGCATCAATTGTTGTGGGTGAGAAAGGACTGGGTCGATAAGGTGGGCGCAGAGCTTCCCAAAACATTAGATGATGTCTGGAATCTGGCACGAACCTTTATGGAGAAGGATGCCTCGGGGACGGGAAAGACGGGCGGCTTTGTGATGGACCAGAACGCTATGAACTTCTCGCCGGTATTTGCCGCCTATGATGCTTTCCCGACGCAATGGATTAAGAATGCAGAGGGCCAGGTTGTATATGGCTCGGTACAGCCGGAAATGAAGGAAGCTCTGCAGGATTTGAGCGACCGCTACAAGGAGGGCCTGATTGACAAGCAATTTGTCATTCGTTCCAATGAGGAGAAGGAAGCGCTGGTAATTAACGGCCAGGTGGGTATGCTGTTCAATCCTTGGTGGATCGGCTACACCAACTATAAGGATTCCATCAAGCAAACGCCGGAGGCAAAGTGGGTAGCTGTATCGGCCCCTGTGGATGACAACGGCAAGTTCAAGACCATCCGTCAAGACCCGGTGGGTGGCGGAATCGTGGTTGTGAAGAAAAGCTATCCTCATCCGGAAGCGATTATGAAGTCCGTTAATGTGACAACCGATTTCTTATATTCCTTGACAGAGGATGCAGTGCAATACAAGCTGGACCATCCTGACGAGCTCTTGACCGATAACAGCCGCTGGAATAATGACCCGACACAAATTCCTATGCAGGTTGACTATGATGATGTGCTGAAAAGGTATTACGAGGATATTATCAAGGCCGACGAAGCGGGTGACGAGTCTATCATTCAGGAGGACCGTATCGTATCGCTTCGGGCTTATCAGGAATTCAAGGAAAAAGGCAATGAGGTAGATGTGAATACGTATGGTGAATACCTCTCGCGTATTGAAGGACAACGGGAAGCCAATAACCCGAATCTGGAGGTCATCCTGGCAGGCTTCTATGGCACAACGGAAACGATGAAGCTGAAATGGACCAACTTGAAGAAGATGGAGGAAGAAACCATCCTGAAGATTATTATGGGCGAAGCGCCGATCAGCGAGTTCGACAAGTTCGTTGAGACCTGGCACCGCACGGGCGGAGACGAAATTTTGGCCGAGATTAATGCGTAATGACTTTGGGTGCAGGATGTGATAAAACATGGCTCAGACCGAAACTGAATTAAGCCGCAGACCGCATATACCGCTGCGCAACAGCCGTATCCGGCAGCGGATGAACGGACTTACCTACCATGCGATGCTGCTGCCTGGCATGATCATGCTGTTCATCTTCTCCATTGTACCGATGTTTGGCGCGGTCATGGCGTTCCAGCGATTCATTCCTGCCAAGGGGATCAGCAGATCCCCCTGGGTAGGGCTGGATAATTTCACTTATATGTTCCAGCTTCCCGATAGCCAGCAGATTTTCATCAATACCATGGTAATCGCGGTTGGGAAAATTGTACTGGGATTGATCGTCCCGATTGTTTTCGCGCTGCTGCTGCATGAGGTTCGGCTTAAGATGTTCAAGAGCACGGTTCAGACCATCGTTTATTTGCCTCACTTCATGTCCTGGGTTGTCTTGGGGACGATGCTGACCATGATCTTCTCCTACGATGGGATGGTGAACAATCTGCTGGAGCTGCTGGGGCTGGAAAGGATTATGTTCCTGGCGAGTAATACCTGGTTCCGCCCGTTGCTGATCCTGACCGATACCTGGAAGGAGTTTGGTTACGGGACGATCATTTATTTGGCCGCTTTAACGGCCATCAATCCGGCCTTATACGAGTCGGCGGCTCTGGATGGCGCGAATAGATGGAAGCAAATGCTGCATATCACCTTGCCGGGCATATTCCCGACCATTGTACTGCTGGGTACGCTTAGCTTGGGCAATGTGCTTAATGCGGGCTTTGATCAGGTGTTCAACATGTATAACCCGCTGGTATACGAGACAGGGGATATCATTGATACGTTTGTTTATCGAATGGGTCTGATCAATATGCAGTATTCCTTTGCTACAGCCATCGGCCTGATGAAATCGGTCATCAGCTTCGTGCTCATCATCATCTCCTACAAGCTGGCATCCAAATACGCCGGATACAGGATTTTTTAGGAGGACTATGACTATATGGTACAGTCGCAGACGTTAACATCCAGACTCGTTAATATCTTGATTACGGCCTTGCTTATTATTATCGCCTTCATGTCGCTGGCCCCTATGCTGAATACAATCAGCATCTCCATTAGCAGCAGCACGGCTGTAAATGCCGGAAGAGTCAACTTTCTGCCTATCGATATCAACTTCTCTTCCTATGAAAAGATTTTGAATGATACGAAATTTTGGAATTCCTTTGTAATCTCGGTGGAACGGGTTGTCTTAGGGGGCGCCATCAACATGCTGCTGACCATCCTGATGGCCTACCCGCTGTCCAGGAGCGTCGGTCAGTTTAAGTCAAGAAATATTTATATGTGGGTGATCATATTTACCATGCTGTTCAGCGGAGGGATCGTCCCCTGGTATATGGTCATCAGTGAGCTGAAGCTGATCAACACGATCTGGGCGCTAGTGCTGCCGGGCGCAGTCCCTGTATTTAACGTCATTCTGCTGATGAACTTCTTCAAGGGCATTCCCAAGGAACTGGAGGAGGCGGCCTTCATGGATGGAGCGGGTCCGCTGACCATATTGGTCCGAATCTTCCTGCCAGTATCCCTGCCCAGCTTGGCCACGATTACTTTGTTTGTCATCGTCGGGCACTGGAACAATTTCTTCGACGGCATTGTGCTCATTAACGACAATAACAAGATTCCGCTGCAGACCTATTTGCAGCAGCTCAGCCTTACCCGGGATCAGATGCAAAATCTGACGGTAGAGCAGTTGCAGCAATACAATAAAATTTCCAATACAACACTGAATTCGGCAAAAATTCTGGTATCCATGATTCCGATTATGTTGATCTATCCCTTCCTTCAGCGTTATTTAATCCATGGCATCGTGCTTGGTTCGGTGAAGGAGTAGCAGAGAATGAAGGCTGATGCAGGAGAATAGTTATGAATCATAATCTGAGCTCTTGGGAGGTTGGAAATGAAATTGAAGAATGGTAAAAAGCTAGTTGCCCAAATGTCCAGTTGTCTTCTAGCGTTCGTGCTTGTCTTCACGGTATGGTTCAGCGGAGGAGCGACTTCGGCCAGCGCGTACGAGAGTACAGACGCCGATGTGGCGATGAAGGCGTTCAATGAGCAGTTCTGGGACCCGCAAGCCAAATACTTCTGGGAGAATACGAATCACGGGGATGCCTATCAAGGCTTCTGGGTTGAGGCGGAGTTATGGGAGCTGGTGATGGATGCCTATCTCCACACCTCAGACCCGCAATTGAAGACACAGCTTCGGGCTCAGATTGATGATATCTTCGATGGTACGGTGGCGAAGTATGGACCGGATTGGACCAACAACCCCTTCAACGACGATATTATGTGGTGGGCCATGGGCAGTGCAAGAGCCTATGAAATCACCAATGATGCCAGGTATTTGGACAAAGCGAAATATTACTTCGACTTCGTGTACGACACGCAGTGGGACGATACGTTCGGCGGGGGAATCTGGTGGCTGAATAGCGAGCATGTGACCAAAAATGCTTGTATCAATTTCCCGGCCGCTCAAGCTGCCATATTCTTATATGAGATCACCGGAGATGCTCATTATCTGGATGCAGCGACCCAAATTTTCACCTGGGGGAAGACGGTCCTGACCGATGGCAACGGCAAGGTATTTGACCGGATTGAGCCGGTGGCCGGCCCGATTCCTCATGCAACGCACTACAATCAAGGGTCCTTTATCGGGGCGGCAGTAGGATTATATCAAGCGACTGGGGATTCGGTCTATCTGGAGGATGCCATAAAGGCAGCCAATTTTGCCAAAGAGCATCAGGTGGATGAGAATAATATCCTGAACTATGAAGGTCCGAACGGAGATTTGAAGGGTGGAAAAACTATTCTTCTCCGCAACTTCGCTTATCTATTAACTGCATTGAAGGGGAATGAAATTCCCGCAGCACAACGTCAGTTTGGCGAAGAACTGGGAGATTGGCTGGCCTTCAATACGGAAATGGCCTGGAGTCACCGCAATGCAGATCACCTTGTGGATGGGAACTGGGTTGGCCAGAAGGTATCCGGCATTTATGATTCCTGGACCGCTTCTAGTGCAGTGCAGGCCTTAACGGTATTCGAGCCTGCGGACGTACCCTTAAGCTATGCGGTCAAAGATGCGTATGAGAAGATTGAGGTAAGAAAATACAACATTGGTAAGGGCTTTGTGCTGGAGGGAAGTCCGGAAGGTTCCTTGCAGCTTGGGGGCATTCAGAATGGGCATTATGCGGCTTACAAAAATGTGGATTTCGGTAATGAGGGCGCTGTCGGAGTTATTGCCCGCGCCTCCAGCGCCACCGGGGGCGGCAAGATTGAGGTCCGCCTGGATGGCCTGGATGGTCCTGTAGTGGGTACGATTCAGGTGGAAGGTACGGGTGATTGGAGCCAATTCATGGATGCCGTGGCCTTGTTGAAGGATGAACAGGGCAATCCGGTTCAGATCACTGGCATGCACGATGTATATTTCTTGTTCCAGAAGACGCAGGACGACTACCTGTTCAACTTGAACTGGTTCCGGTTTACGAAGAGTGACCCAACGAGGACCAATGCTTTTGCCAAATTGCAGGCCGAGAACTTTGATGTTAGCCAAGGTCTGGGCGTTCATACCGGGGACGGGTATCTGGATCATATTACGAACGGAGCCTATGCCTTATATCGCGATCTGGACTTTGGCAGCGGTGCAGCGGGTGTTACGTTATATGCTTCCAGTGGACATGAGGGCGGAACAGTTGAGATTCGGCTGGATAGCCTGACAGGGCCCATGATCAGCGAGGTTCCTGTCCCGGCAATGGGAGATTGGAACAACTGGGTCAGTCTTATGGGAATTGTGGATGAGGGAACGGCAACCGGAGTGCATGATGTTTACTTGGTGTTCAAGGGCAAGAACGGGTCTGATTTCCCTTGTAATCTCGACTGGTTCAACTTCACCACGGTCAAGGGGAAGGCCCGAGATGCCTATGGCAAAATAGAAGCAGAGGATTATACTAATGCAGCTAGCCTAGGAACGGAAACGGGCGGAGGACAGACATATTTGGCCGGCTTGTTTGGTCCCAATGAACCGTATGCGATGTACAACTATATGGATTTTGGCCATATCAGCCCTCAGAAGCTATACATTCAAGCCGCAAGTGATACAGCCGGGGGAACAGTAGAAGTAAGAATGGATAGCATGCACGGCCCTGTTATTGCAAATGTGCCTGTTACCGGAACGGGAGGTTGGCAGAATTTCCAGGTCTTCTCGGCAAATGTTACGGCTCAGGTAACAGGTAAGCATGTGGTATTCTTCCTGTTCAAAGGCTCGGATTGGCTATTCAATGTGGATAAATATACGTTTGGCGATCCAGCCGTATTTACCACGCTAGCGGAGTGAGAGAGGACCGATGCGGATATGATTCCTGCATCGGTCCTATTTTTCTGTCATAATCAGGTACAATATGTGTACAATGGTATACATAAAATCGGTGTGCGGATTTATATATTAGCGGTGAAGAGGGATGGATATGAAGAAAGCCAACGCCAATCTCATGAAGGAGATTAATCTGAACATTGTCCGTCAGACGATGAAGGGAGTCGAGATCGCAACCAAGCCGCAATTGGCTTCTTGGACCAAGCTGAGTGTGGTCACGATTAACTCCCTGGTGAGGGAACTGTGCGAGCTGGGAGAGATTCTTGAGGATCAAACTGCGCCCTCTAGTGGTGGTCGGCCGGCGCTTACCTATCGATATAACTTTGACTTTAGCCATGCCCTGGTTATTTATATGAGGGAGAAGCAAGGTCAGGAGTTGATTTCCTTTGTGGTCGTGAATCTGGACAATCAAATCTTATTTAAAGAAGAATTATTAATGTCTGTATTTGACCGGGAGCAGTTCTATGAGTCGATCGGTGGAATTGTCGCAGATGATCCAGCGATAAAGGTAATTGGCATCGGTATTCCTGGACAGGTCGTAGGCGGGGAAATTACAGTAAGTGGACATTTGGAGCTAAGAGGTTTTCCGCTTATTCACGAGATTGAATCCCATTTCGGACTTCCGGTGATGGTGGAGAATGATATTAACGCTGCATTAAGGGGCTATTGTGCGAAGAATGGCCTTGATCTGGAGGATGAGGTATGTGTGGGGGGCATGTACTTTCCAGAGACCTACCCGCCAGGAATGGCTATCTATATGGATGGTAAAATCTTCAAAGGGAAAAACGGAATGGCCGGTGAAATTTCCTTTCTCCCTGCCTTGGGGCTGGACTGGCATGGTCAAATTGAGGAATTGAAGTTCATGGAGACGTTGTGTGGCATCATTCAAGCTGTTAGCGTCATTCTTGCACCGGATCGAATCGTGGTATATCAGGATAGGATGGCGGAGGAAGCTCAGTGGTATCCTTTGTGGGAGACGTATCAGCTTCAATATCCGGTGCCTTCCTATCCCGAGATTATTTTCCAAGAGACATTCCAGCAAGACTTCGAAGCAGGTATGCGCTGGTTAACCTTGAAGGAACTGGAGCCTGCGAGGCAAATACATCAATGATCATGACAACTTTACGACGGTTTGGATATAGCATATTGACACTTAAATAGGGTCTGTTATATTTAATAAATATACTTTATAAAGTTATTTTATTATCTTGTAATTGGGAGAAGACATATCTATGGCCACGTGGTTTTTAATTCTGATTTATCTTGCTTTTATTAGTCTGGGGCTTCCTGATTCACTGCTGGGTTCAGCCTGGCCTGTCATGTGGCCTGAGCTTGACGCCTCCTTGGGATCGGCTGGAATTGTCGCTATGGTCATTGCTGGAGGAACTATTGTATCCAGTCTGGCCAGTGGATATTTGGTGGAACGACTGGGTACAGGGAAGGTAACGATGCTTAGCTGCGCCCTGACCGCCGGAGCGCTACTGGGCTTCTCGATGTCTCCTTCCCTGGGGTGGCTTATTTTGCTAGCTGTTCCACTTGGGCTGGGTGGAGGCTCCGTAGATGCGGCGCTCAATCATTACGTAGCCGAGCATTACAAAGCTCATCATATGAACTGGCTGCATTGCTTTTGGGGAGTGGGAGCTACGGCGGGTCCGTTCATCATGTCGGCCTATCTGGCCGATAGCGGCTCTTGGCGAGGGGGATACTTTGCCGTATCTATGATTCAGTTCGTGCTGGTCGCCATTCTGCTTGTGACGCTTCCGTTGTGGAAGCGCGTGGCTGCAAGCCGCGAATCCGAGCAGCGGGAAGCGCAGGCTGTTGAGCCTTTGCCTGCGCCTCTTCCCGCCAAGGACGCTAACACAAATGTCCTACGCTTAAGAGGAGTTAAGCCTTCTTTGCTCGTCTTTTTCTTCTTCTGCGGTGCTGAATCGACAGTGGGACTGTGGGGGGCCAGCTATTTGGTGGGAGTTCAGCAAGTTACGGCGGAGACCGCTGCGGGCTGGATATCCCTGTACTATGGCGGAATCACTGTGGGGCGGTTCATTACCGGCTTCATCTCGCTCAAGGTTCAGAATCGTGTCCTGATTCGCGGAGGACAACTTGTGGCCCTGAGCGGTGGAATCATGTTGTTTCTGCCGCTGCTTGAAGTGTTCTCGCTTGTTGCCATCATTCTGATTGGCCTGGGTCTGGCTCCTATCTACCCAGCACTGCTTCATGAGACACCAACCCGGTTTGGCCGCGAGAATTCAGCCAAGCTCATGGGTTATCAAATGGCGGTAGCCTATACCGGTACAACCTTGCTACCACCGTTCTTCGGATTAATGGCGACTCAAATTCATATTGGCCTGTTCCCGTATGCTGTTATTTTGCTTCTGGCCCTGATGCTGCTTAGCGCAGAGCGAGTGAACATGATTCTACGACAACGGGTCAAACCCAGTGATTACTAGTTGAACATGGAGAGGAAGAATGAAATGAATCAAAAGGAAAGAATGCTGGCCGGATTGCCGTATAAAGCCTGGCTGGATGGATTAAGTGAAGCACGTATGGAGAACAAACTGAAGGTCTGGGAGTACAATTCCCTGCGGCCAGACGAGAACGGCAAAAAGGATGAATTAATCCGCAGCATCTTGGGTGAGGCGGGCGAACAGGTGCATATCGAAGCCCCCTTCCACTGTGATTATGGTAAGAATATTACGGTAGGTAACAACTTCTATGCCAATTTCAATTGTATTATCCTTGATGTGGGCAAGGTGGTTATCGGCAATAACGTCATGTTTGCTCCTAATGTAGCAATCTATACGGCGGGGCATCCGATTCATCCGGATTCCAGAAATTCCGGTTACGAATACGGAATCGGGATTACGATTGGCGACAATGTGTGGATTGGCGGCAATGTGGTCGTGAATCCCGGTGTGACGATTGGCAACAACGTCGTGATCGGCTCAGGCAGTGTAGTTACGAAGGATCTCCCTGACAATGTCATTGCTGTCGGAAATCCATGCCGCATTATACGCGAAGTTACGGAAGAGGACCGAAAGTACTATTTTCGAGATCGAGTATTTGATGTAGAGGACTATATTTGAACAGGGATAGGAGAGGAACGCGGTTATGCTGACAGAGAAACAAAAAATGCTGGCCGGAATGTTGTACAAGACTTCGGATGAAGAATTGGTCAAGCAGCGGGATATCGCCAGAAATGCCTCAACTCGTTATAACCATACAACGGAGGAGCAAAAGGAGGAGAGACGAGAGATTCTGGAGGGACTGCTAGGTTCGTTGGGGAAAGACATTGAACTTGCTCCCATTGTTCAATTCGATTATGGCTGCAACACTTATATAGGCGACAACTGCTACATTAATTTTAATTGTACCTTCCTGGATTGTGCAGAGATTCGAATTGGTAACAATGTCTTTCTCGGCCCAAATGTTTCATTGCTTACGCCGGTGCATCCGTTGCTGGCCAGCGAGCGGAATTTTCGGTTCGATGACCAGGGAGAGCGTTATCTCATTGAGTCCTGCAAGCCGATTACCATTGGCGATAATGTATGGTTTGGAGGCAATGTCACGGTCACTCCCGGTGTGACCATCGGTCATGATTCCGTTATTGGTGCTGGGAGTGTGGTCACCAAGGATATCCCGCCGGGCGTCGTGGCTGCGGGTGTTCCGTGCCGGGTAATTCGGGAAATTACGGAGGCTGACAGCGTGTTTGGATGACCTTCTCATGCCCTATCCTACCAACGACCTAATCCCTTCAGTGAATTTGAATTCGGGTTCGTTTCTGGTAAAATCTTTACATGTCGTTGGTTGCTGGGTACAGCCAAACGAACAGGGAAGAGTCCAAGGGGGAGGGACACCATGAGAAAACTAGGTGGTTTGATCTTTTTATTTCCTGTGATTTTGTTGAGTATTTTTTTATGGAGAGATTATACAAAAGAAATTGAGGACCTCAACGATAATCCACCGGAAATAGCAGAAATTTATTATTTTGATGAAGGACATAAGGCAGTTGCCGTCAGCTTCAAGGAATACAGGGAGAATATGCAACTGCAAATGTTCGACGCGGCAACCGGACAATTGCTGAAGGAAGGGGAAATCCTTTCTGATATTCATGGACAACTGGTAGCTTCATACCAGAAGGGTTCACTTGTCATCAATTCCCATGTTCAAAGCAGAGGCTTGCAAGTCAATGTGCTGGATTCTTCAGGAAATCTGCAGGAACTCGCTCAAAGCAGACTGGATATTCCCACCTTCCTGAGCTCGGATATGAAGTTGTGGCGAGGTCGCCTGATTGTTGCGGGGAATATGATGGGAACGGCGTTGTATGTGGCACAAATCGAGGATGGCAAGCTTGAGATGGTGAACCTGAATGCAGAGGGATTATTCCTGGCCAGACCAGAGCGTGTTGCTGAGGTGCGCGACAGCTTTAATCAGGGGATGGCTGTTCCTATGTACAAGGTGGATCTGGTGAATGACAGAACAGCATACATAAGCGGGATTCTGGACCAAAATCAGCAACCTGTGGTCATGATGCAGCCGGAAGAGGGGTCTTCCTTTGAGGCGGAGGAACAGGCGGCTGCACAATTTGCCAAGCATTTTAACCTGGACGCTACCAAGCTGGTTCGGGTAAATAGCAGCTTCCCGGAGCAAGCTCATTATTATAACGCCTCCACGGATGATTGGGGGAACGTTGTTCCTACGCCTCAGCCGGTGTATCAAGCCAGGGTAATTACGCTAAACAGCGAAGAAGTGTTAATTACCGGTTCGTCGACAGAGGATGAACAGGATGGTCAAGTAATCGGTTATCTGTTGCATGAGAAGAATGGACAATTCACAGATGTGTCTACGCTTGTAGCTCAGCTTAGCTATGAAGAACTGATGCAGAGCGAGACGGCATTCTACAAGGAGAATGGCAGCTCCAAGCTGTACTATTCGGCCCAAGGGAAGTCTGCCGGAATCATGGATGTGGCGAGTCAAGCCGTGCAGCACCTCACGGAGAATCAGATGCAACAGTGGAGATTTGCGGACCTGCGCACAGTCTCTCTGCAAAGCTTCTGGGCTTATCTGCTTGAGGGAGGAGCCCTGGTCATTAACTGGCTGGTCTGGGTACTCATTATTTCGTTTATGTTGATTTCGCTTATATTTGCTCCTAAAATTGCCAATAAGGTCAACAAATCCGCCGTAGCCAACGGTGAAATTAAGCAAGGTACGATTGTGGGGATGCGGGAAACCGGTCTCTACGTTAATGAACGTCCTCAGGTTGAATTCAGGGTCCACTTCGATGATGGGGGACAGATGAGAGAGGTCGCGATTAAGAAGGTCATTTCTTTCCTTGAAGGAATTCGGGAAGGTGACACGGTAATGATCTCCTACAATCGTAAACGCAACAAGGCGATCTTCCTGACCAGTGACCAAGCGGTGAATCAAGCCCAGCCCGAGAAGCAAGAGCGCATTGAACGCGCAGTGCTGGAGCGGATTGACCCTTATGGGGCTGCGGGAAGAGGTCAGGCGCTTCTGCTTCACTTCAAGGCCGGAACGGACCGTTACAGTGTTCCTGTCGTGCAGGCGGCCGGCTTCGAGTACCAAATTGGTGAACGAGCCAACCTGATGGTGGTGGGTGGTGTAACGCGAATTCTTGGTTATGGGCCATCCATGCGCTCGATTGATGAGAAGATGCTTACTCTGCAAGGTAAGATTGTGCAGATCAAGAAGGAGCCGATCACGATTCAAAATCGTAGGCTGATGGTCATCGATGTGGTCATTACCGAGGGAGCGGAGCAACTAAGAAAGAGCAATAGCTTGTTCGTGCCTGAGAATATGCCTATTCACGAGGGCGTTACTCTGCCGATGTCGATTCGAAAAGACGACCTCGACAAAGAGCGTCGTTTGTTGAAAGGGAAGCAAGGTAGTGCCAAAGTCGTATCGGTGTCCTATCTGGGAACGGTGGGCGAACGTCCGCTGGCTCGTATTACTGCCGAGCGGGCAGGAACACACTATATCATCGAGCAATCCATCGAGCCGCTGTATGGCGTGCAAGAGGGCGACGAGTTGTGGATTACGTACGATGAATCCACTCGCGAAGCCTTGATATTGAATTATACATCTTAAGCTCTAACACACATTAGCCTCCATCCTGCTGCGGGATGGAGGCTTTGTTGTATTTCTTAATAGAATTGGGTCAGAATCTGCTTCTTCTCTGCTGGACGGGTGATCTCCGGGCCGAAGCAGGCGAAGGATCTGCTGCTGTCGCTCCAAGGCTCCAGTGTGCTGGCGTCCGTTACGCCCTTGATCTGCCAAGACAGGGCCTTGTCGAATGACATGCCCGTGTTGAAGGCATGGATGTGATTAATCCAGATCGGTTCCTTGAGATGAATAAATTCATGCGGGATCTTCAAGGCATCACGCCAGCTATACCTGAATTGCTTGATCGCTAGAAATTCATCGACGCTGTGGATTGTGGCTCCGTAACTAGGCAGCCAGAAGAAGAACTTGCCCAGTCGATCCTGAACGGAATCATAGATGTAACCGTATTGCGGAACCAACGCCAAGGTATCCTTCTTGGGCTTTAATGCAAGAAGAGCTCTTATGAAATTTCTATGATAGAGGTCATCACTGGACAAATAAATGCGGTAAAACAAACGATGCCCTTGAAGATCCTGCGCCAGCGAGGTCTTATAACCGATGGGTGTTACGAAGCGAATATTGGCAGGAAGGACAGGGTAACGCTGCAATGCAGCCTGAATGATCGGCTCCGTCTGGGGATCGTACAGAATGTAACATTGAAAGGCCTGAACGGTCTGGAGTCGCAAGCTCTTTAAGGCATAGTTCATGAACAACGCCATGCGGCCGTCGATCCATCTCTTGGTCAGGCGGTCTGGCGTACCGCCCCAATTGTTAAAATGGATTTCTATAATGGGCTTGATGGCTGGATGATGGTTCTCCACCATAGGATAGCCTCCTAATTACGAATTGGCATCAGAATGCTGATATATCATCATATGAATGAACCTCCTTTGATGAAATAGACAGATTCATAGATTTTGCCAAGTCAGGACACTCCGATCTGTTTAAGATTCAGTTCAAGCAAAGCGCCCAACCGCTGAGCCATGAAGGAAGGAGGGTGAGGCTTATCATGCTTGAACCACCACTCTACAACGCCTACAATCGCCGCCCCGAGAAATTGAAAGTCCACTTCCTCACCTTCAGCTAATTGCTGGCTATTTGCAGCAGGCGTATCGTTATCTCGCTTCCCTAACTCTTGCAGGAAAAATTCAAGAAATCGATGGTGAAAAAACAGACTTCCTTTACTCTTGAGCATGGCGGAGAAGAATAAATAATGATTGTCAAAATACTCAAACCAGACTAAGCCGGAATCTTTATAATCGGCATCATCCTCCGTTGATTCACAAAGCTCTCGCATCTCGTCGATATGTTGTTCGATCAGCTTATCCAGCAGATCGAACTTATCCATATAGTGCAGGTAAATCGTTCTTCGGCTAACATCGGCTCTGTCTGAAATATCCTGTATCGTAATCTGGTCAAAATCCTTTTCCATCATCAGCTCGATAACAGCTACTTTTATGGCTTCCTGGGATTTGCGTACCCTCCGGTCTGTCCTTGACACTGGAGAATCACCAGCCTCTCTGCGAAATAATGCACAATAACAGAAGAGTTGTGTATTAATACTCGGAATTCGTCTTTTTAAGAATTGTACACCTTCTCTTCTTGATTAAAATTATACATAGTTGTTACTTAATATACTAGTGTGCATTTTCATATGTGCATTGAGGTCGAAGGAGAGCATTGTCATGAAGATTGCAATTATTGGAGCCACCGGAGGAACCGGCAAGAAAGCAGTGGAGCGTGCGCTGGAATTAGGGCATGAGGTCATTGCTGTGGCTCGTCGGCCGGAAGTGATTCCGTCCGCAGAGCGACTCACTGTGCGTAAGGGGGATGTATTCGACGCGGCGAGCATAGCGAAAGCTATTGTCGGCGCAGAGGTAGTTATCAGTTGCGTAGGTCCTCCCAGTAATGTCACGCCAGGCAGCTTCCGGAAGGGATTTACCAATGTAAAGGCAGGCATGAACGTGATGGCAGCCAATTTCTCGCCGGGGACCGTTATGTCGGAGGGGATTCCCAATATGATTGCAGCTTGTCAGCAGGCAGGGGTTAAGCGCATAGTCATGCAGAGCGGAATTAATCTCACCGACGGCAAAGAGCTTACGGTATTCAATCGATTCGCGGTACGTATCATGCGCCGCATCTTTTGGAGAGCGATCAAGGATAAAGCATTTGCCGAGGATGCGGTAAGACAAAGTAACCTGGAATGGATCATTGTACGGCCATCGGTGCTTAGTTATGCGGAGGCGAACGGGAAATATACAGCAGGACCCGCAGCTCGCATTGCCCCACTTCGGCCGTTGCCCTTTGAGAACTGTGCCGATTCCCTTGTGCGGGCGGCGGCGAGCGAGCCAACCTGGGTCGGCAAAATCGTGAATGTTGGACGATGACATTCAGGTAATAGTAAGGCCCATAGAGAATTATTTGAGGGCTCCCACCATTAGGTGGGGGCTTTTTGAATTGGGATTTATGAGTTGACAAAGCGAATAAAAAGGTTTATTTTGTTAGTAACTAATAGATAGTATCAATATAATACTAAGAAAGAAGCGGTGAGCTTATGACTTTACGCGATCGTGACGGCCTGACCGAAGAGCAGTTCTTGCAGCAGTATGATGCGGGTGACTATGAGCGGCCCTCCGTAGCTACGGATATGGTTATCTTCACGGTGCTGGATGACGAACGGGACAATTATCGCAAGCTTCCAGAGAAGACGCTTCGGGTACTGCTAATTCAGCGTGGGGGCCACCCGTTCCTTGGCAAATGGGCTTTGCCGGGAGGGTTCGTTCGACCGCATGAGACGACGGAGCAAGCGGCTGCCCGGGAGCTACGGGAGGAGAGCGGCGTCGATGATGTGTATCTGGAGCAGCTATATACCTTCAGCGAGCCGGGACGTGATCCGCGGACATGGGTCATGAGTTGTGCTTATATGGCGCTCATCGATGGTAGTCAGGTGGTGCTGGAAGCCGGGGATGATGCGGACCGCGCGGCATGGTTCACGCTCACCTATCAATTGCTGAAGGAGCAGAAGGAGCATCAGGAAGAGGCGGTCATCCGCTCCTGGCAATATGAATTGAAGCTGACCTCCGAGCACGAATCTCTGACAGCCGTGGTCGAGCGAAGAGTGACGTTCACGGCATCGGCAACCAAAATGGAAGTTGTTATTTTGTCCAACGAGGGTCTGGCCTTCGATCATGCCAAAATTATCAGCACTGCGGTGGAACGGCTACGGGGCAAGGTAGAGTATACGGGCATTGCTCTGCATTTGATGCCACAGCTATTCACATTGACGGCGTTGCAGCAGGTCTATGAGATTATTCTTGGCAAGGAATTGCTTAAGGCGGCCTTCCGCCGCAAGGTAGCTCATCTTGTAGAAGAGACAGACCATTATACCGAGCATGCTGGCCACCGACCATCACGTCTGTATCGCAGGAATTGGGAGGAAATGTTGAGATGATTTATAACCTGGAGCAATTACATAAGGCCTATCAGGCCGGGGAGAAATTCAAATTCCTGTTCTTCTGGGGACATACTCCACCAGCAGGTGGGGGAGTGAATCAAAGCTGCTTCAGCCAATGGTGGATGTGCTCCTTCGAAGTCGAGGGCATCGTCTACTCTTGTACAGAGCAATATATGATGGCTGAGAAGGCACGTTTGTTTGGCGATGGGGACATGCTGGAGGCGATTATGAAGTCGAGCCATCCGAAGGAAATGAAGGCGTTCGGTCGTGCTGTAGGGAATTTCGACCAACAGGTGTGGTCCGAGCAGTGTTATGACATTGTGAAGCGAGGGAACCTAGCTAAGTTCTCGCAGAATGCTGCACTTTGGGATTTTATGAAAACCACAAAAAATCGAATTTTAGTAGAAGCAAGCCCACGAGACCGCGTGTGGGGCATTGGTATGGGCAAATCCAATCCGGATGCCGAAAATCCGATGAAATGGCGGGGGAAGAACCTGCTGGGATTTGCCCTGACGGAGGTTCGTGACCGCTTGCTGGAGTCATAAGGGAGAGTGTAATTTTATGGAACGTAAAGAAATTGCTAAACATACGGTGCAAATCATGGAGCAAGGGTTCTATGAATATGCAGGGAAACAGGTTGATATTGAGGAAGCTCAGCGGAATTCGGAGCAGGGCAGCATTCTGGTAACTCCTGCTGAAGCGGAAGCCTTGCTTGAAACTTACCGAGAGGCGACTGTAGCAGGGGAGGGTTCCAAGCCACGGCAACGGGTAGCTAATATTGCTACCGTGCAGGCCATTCTGGAGCTTCATCAAGCCGGGGGGCAGCGGGTGGGTGTGCTTAATTTTGCAAGTGCGAAGAATCCCGGAGGAGGCTTCCTGAACGGAGCTATGGCACAGGAGGAGAGCCTAGCTGCTTCCAGCGGATTGTATGGCAGCCTGCTCCGCCACCCAACCTATTACAAGGCCAATCGGGCCAACAAATCGATGATGTACACCCATCATGCTATCTATTCCCCGGAGGTCGTATTCTTTCGCGATGAACACTTCGAATTGTTAGCCGAACCGGTAACCGCTTCGGTGATTACTTTGCCGGCGGTGAACTACGGACAGGTACTGCGGCAAGGGGAGGATCCCGAGGAAGCCGCCAAGGTGATGAAGGAGCGAATGCGTTTGGCCTTGTCCCTATTCGCCCGTGAAGGACATCGCGTGCTGGTACTCGGAGCCTATGGCTGTGGCGTGTTCCGCAATGACTCGCTTCGGGTTGCCGTGTGGTGGAAGGAACTGCTCGGGACTGAGGGATTCGGGAATTATTTTGATGAAATTGTCTATGCCGTACTGGACCGATCGAAGCAGGCTGCTTGTATCTCGGCGTTTGAAGAGGTATTTGCAGCAGGATAAAGTGAAACAAATCATTCAAGAAATATTCGGGCAGACGGACATTGAAATTGTCGTTTGCTCGTTGTAAGGAGGAAATACAAATGCAACAAAGTAAAAGCGACGTGAAGCTGGGAAGGTTTCTAAGCCTGGTGCTGCGTCATGACCCTAAAGCGGCAGGGATTAAGCTGGATGAGCAAGGCTACGTGGATGTGGCGCAGTTAATATCTGGAGTGAAACGGGCGGGTTGGCCCATTGACCGCGAGGTGCTGGAGCGGATTGTACGGGAAAATAATAAGCAGCGATACAGCTTCAATGAGGACGGGACGAAAATTCGAGCCAATCAGGGTCATTCCGTGGCCGTCGATGTAGGCTTGGAGCAGCAAGTACCCCCGGATCTGCTCTATCATGGAACGGCTGAGCGTTTTGTTGAGAGCATCCGAGCCGAGGGAATCCGCAAAGGGACTCGTCAGCATGTACACCTATCCGAAGAAATCGAGACCGCTCGCAAGGTGGGGAGTCGGCATGGCAAGCCGACCATTCTGACGGTGAATGCCGCAGCAATGCATGGGGACGGTCATCTCTTCTATCGTTCTGCTAACGGGGTCTGGTTATGTGATCATGTGCCGTGGAAGTACGTGTTATAGCGATTGTAGTAGTGCCGTTATAATAAAGATTGACCGAGATTATATCCTATGATATTATATATTTCGTTGCCGCATTTTGCGGTATGAAATATGCGGTCGTGGCGGAATTGGCAGACGCGCACGGTTCAGGTCCGTGTGGGCTAACCCCCGTGGAGGTTCGAGTCCTCTCGACCGCATTCCTATTTAATGAAAGAAAGCTCTTGAATGGTCCTTGTGACGGTTTAGGGGCTTTTTGCTTCGTGGGTGTAATGCACTGTTCATACTCCGCGGCAGTGATTCCATACCCTGTATAATGCTGTTCTGATTAACAAAGATGAGTTAGCACCATTAGGTATCACAATCAATGCAATTATGCCTGGTAATACAATGACTGAACAGATTTAAGCATCACCTGAGTACATTAAAGCTATGCTTCCGGCAATCCCCTTAAAACGGTTCGGAACTCCTGAGGAAATGGGGCATGCTGCTGCATTCCTTGCCTCAAAGGAAGCTGGGTTCATCACGGGACAAACGATTATCATCGATGGAGGACAGAGTTTACCTGAATCTTCTATTATATAATTCCCTCAAAGAATAAGCAGGCAACGCCTCTCAAATCCATTAGGATGGATTGAGAGGCGTTGCTCCATATTGTAGTAGTGCCCACAGGATGAAGCTTCACCTCTGCTCGGGCGATGGTGGTGCACTCCTACTAGATATAGGCATATGTGCGGCTAGCTTATAAGGATAGGTATTAAAAACGGAAGCTTAAAGCATAGTTGAAATTAAAAAAACATTTTAATTCCAAAATAAATAATAATAATCCCCATAAAGGGTGTGAGCACTTTGTTGAGTTTTTTATAATTGAATTTCCGTAGCACCAGAGGAGTTAAAACTGATCCTATAACTGCCCCAATCATTAAATAAATGCCTGCAGACCAGGCTATTTGACTAGTGAAAAGATGACTAATAAAACCAATTAGGGACATTACCCACAGAACATAGGTACTAGTTCCTGCGGCTTGGAGCGAAGAAAGCCCAAGGATCGTTAATCCTCCGACTGTCGTAGCCCCTCCACTGAGACCTCCAATTCCTACCATTAGTCCACTCAGCAATCCAAGAAGTATAGACTGCAATGGACGTTCTTCAGGATTTTTCGTATTCTGTTTCTTCCAAAAGTGCTTTTTGAGCACAACACACCCCATTACAATTAATATCAAGCCTACAATCCAATTATAAATAGTCAAAGAAATATACTTTGAAGTAAATGTCCCAATAAGAATGCCGGGTATAGCTGAAATAATTAACTTATTTCCTATAGAAAAACGAACATTACGTACCCGTATTTGCGTCAAAAAACCGGAGAACAACGCAGGGAGGGCGATAAATAAAGATGTCGGAGCAGCAATTGAAACCGGAAGGCCCAACTGGCTTGTCAACACACCTAAGTAAAGTGATGCGCCGCCACCACCAATCAACGTTACAAAAATTCCAATTAAAAACCCATATAGTAACGTAATCATATTAACACTTCTTCCCTTTTAATTATGTGAGTAGTTGTTTAGACTCATCATATTCTAAATGGAACTTGTTCCGTTTGTCAACGAGAGAAAAGGAGTGATATGATAGATAAAAATAATTGGGAGGCTAAAAGTTGAGAAAAGATGCTGAATTAAATCGGCAAAAGATTCTTAGCAGTGTAGAGTCTCTTATCCAGCAGCAAGATATGGACAAGATTGGAATGCGAGAAATAGCCTCGGCTGCCCAAATAGGAATGGGCACCTTATATCGTCATTATCCTAATAAGAGTGCTTTGTGTATGGATTTAGTCTATGGAAATTTGCAACATTTTATCGATACAGCTTCAGAATACTTGGGCTGTTACCAGGGAAATCCAGAAGTTGCTTTGCATTATATTTTGAGTGAGTATCTCGTATTTCGGGAAAATAATATGGGATTGCTGGAATCAGTAGAGAGCAATTGGAAACAAGGACAAGTATTTTACCAAAGTGAGCTATACTCCCAACTAGTAATGCTACTAACGAGAGTTCTTAAGCCACTGAAGCCAATGTTTTCGGATAAAGAATTAACTTTTACGGCCGAAATGTTAACTGCCATGCTTAAAAGCGACATTTATGCTTTCGAACGTCTTCATAAAGGTTTATCTCAAGAGGAGATTTTATCCAGTTTAATTAAACTCCTTCTTAACTAAATACGCTTCCATTGGAATAGTCATGGCACTATTCCAATGGAAGCGTCAATGTTGTAAATCCTCATTTAATCCCTGCTAGGCATATTTTCTGCAAACTGAAATATGCTGTACGCTTGAATCTAGGAAACCCATTTGGGCAACCTGTACACCAAATGGGCTGCGAAGGAGCCGCATTAAAATAAACTCGGCGATCTTTTTTGGATCAAGTGTTAATCCAATGCCGAGAAACGGTTCATAGGATCTGGCTTGTGTAATTTAAAAAGTCATGGGTAGGGCAACAGGAAACATGAGCATGCACGCCTCGCTAACTTGAAATATTTTCTGCTCCAGCATGAACGTCTTTTACTCCCTGAGCGACGAATAAAACAGAGGGCAAATAAAAAACTTTTATCCAATTTGTATCGGTTTGGGCATAACGATTGATGGTTAGTCTGGAAATACTCTGGTTTAAAACACCATCAGACAGAGCATACTCATTAATTAAGCGTGCCAACCGATTTAATTCTACTTTTTTGTAGTCCGAGAATTGATTAACCCCAATTCGCCAGGATAGTTGTCTGTCATCTTTAAATAGCTCCCGAGATTCCCCCCTTGGCAAAAGTGGGGAAGGAACAGCTTGGACAAATAAAACGGTGCTGTCATACCTACCTCAGGGCGTAATAAATCATCATAGGAGCATTGGTCAATTCCCTTATCAAGGGGCTTGTGTTGTTAATCAGATAATTCACCGTTTTACAATCTGCAATCACTTTGGCAGTGAAGTTATGTAATATTTGTTCAATCGAGAGGTCTCCTACAAAACGTATCGGCTCCTTTGCTAATATCTGAATATAGTATACAGAATGGACGGCACACCGGCCAAAAATGTGATAAAGTATAAGGGATTTTTAGTAACCCTCGAAGGGATCGTGGCCTATGTCGAAGCAGCATTCATTTACTATTGAAGATCAGTTCTACTTGAATGGTAAGCCGATGAAGATTATTTCCGGTGCCATTCACTATTTCCGTGTTGTCCCGGAGTATTGGCAGGACCGTCTGGAGAAGCTCCAGGCACTTGGTTGTAATACGGTAGAAACTTATATTCCATGGAATATGCACGAGCCACGGGAGGGCGAATATAACTTCTCGGGCATGTATGATGTCAGGAAGTTTATCCAGACCGCTCAGAAGCTGGGCCTGTATGTTATTCTCAGACCGTCCCCTTATATTTGTGCCGAGTGGGAATTTGGAGGTCTTCCTTTCTGGTTGCTGCGGGATGGCGATATGAAGCTTCGCTTCAACTACGCGCCTTATCTGGAGAAGATCGACCGCTATTACAAGCGTTTGTTCGAGGAATTTAACGATCTGCAAATCGATAAGGGCGGCCCTATTGTGATGATGCAGGTGGAAAATGAATACGGTAGCTACGCCAATGATAAGGAATATATTTATTCGTTGGTGGATTTGATGAGAAAACATGGGGCGACCGTTCCCTTAGTGACTTCCGATGGTCCATGGCTTGACATGCTGGATAACGGTTCCGTTCAAGATGTGGCACTGCCAACCATTAACTGCGGTTCAGATGTGAAAGAGCATTTTGTGAAGCTGAAGCAGTTCCATGGTGAGGACCGACCGCTGATGGTCATGGAATTCTGGATCGGGTGGTTTGATGCTTGGGGAGATAAGGAGCATCATACTCGGGAGGCCGAGAGTGCGGCTGCGGAACTTGATGATATTCTGAAAGAAGGCAGCGTTAACATCTACATGTTCCATGGGGGAACGAATTTCGGCTTTACGAGCGGTGCCAATTATTATGACAAGCTGTCGCCGGATACAACATCCTACGATTATGATGCGTTGCTGACGGAATGGGGAGATTTCACCCCGAAATATGAGGCCTTTAAGCAGGTCATTGCCCGTTATACCGAGATTCCAGACGTGCAATTCTCCACCACGATTAGCAAGAAGGCGTACGGAGAGTCGGCGGTTAAAGAAAAGGTATCTTTGTTCTCTATTGTAGACAAGCTGGCGAAGGTCGTGGAATCTCCGTACCCCTTGACAATGGAGTCCCTGGATCAATCTACTGGATATGTATTGTATCAAACAGATTTGGGGAAACAACGCCGCGTCGAGGATTTCCGCTTGATTCAATGTGATGACCGGGCTCAGGTATTTATCAACGATAAGCTGATGTTCACTAAATATGACCAGCATATGGAGGATAGAGAGATCTTTGATCTGCCTAATCCGCAAAATGAACTGATGGTTCTGGTCGAGAATATGGGCAGAATCAATTATTCTGTCAAGATGAATACGCAGCATAAAGGAATCAAGGGCGGGGTTATCGTCAACGGCGCTTTCCAAAGCGGGTGGCGGCATTACGCATTGCCTTTGGATAATCTGGAGCTGCTTGATTTCAGCAAAGAGTATGTGAGCGGAACCCCGGCCTTTTACCGCTTCGAGTTGGAAGTGGATGAAGCAGGCGATACGTTCCTGGACTTTACGGGCTGGGGCAAGGGTGTAGCCTGGATCAACGGCTTTAATCTGGGGCGGTATTGGGAGATCGGCCCGCAACAAAGGTTGTATATTCCCGGACCTTTGTTGAAGACAGGTATAAATGAAGTGATCCTGTTCGAAACGGAAGGCAAAGCCGGAGACACAATTCGTTTTGAGGACGAGCCAGCGCTTTAAGTGTGAGTTCAAAAAGTCGGGTTTACAGGACCAAAGCTTATGCTTCCGATGTGCGTTTTTTCAAACGCTTGAGCCCCGATGAAGCTAGGGACTGAGTAGCGGAGCTACACGTTTTCGGAGAAAACGACTTCGGAAGCATGGGTACGTGAGCAACTGAAATGTTTCTGAAGGAAACATACTACGGAAGCATATGCTAGGCCCGGCTGAATTCAAGATTCGATGTCGAATTGACTCCTCGAGCTGCTTCGTTCTGGGAAGACGACTTTTTGAACAACCTTTTTAATAACAAGCTTCTATGGTAGCCTGCCAGCTCCATAGAGGCTTGTTTTAGTTTACAATCGGGTTCATTTGTTTTGTTCGTCTCTTAACAGTTATGCCGCATAATTATCGTTGGCACCAAAGTAAACGCAGAATTGAAAGGTAGTGTAGATAGTGACTGATTTGGACAAAGGTGAATATTCGTTCTCCACTTGCTGGAATATCAAACGTTTTGAGCAGGACGGAGCAGGCATGATAGAGGACATACGTAAGCTTGGATTCCGCCGCGTAGAGCTGAACTACAATGTGACGCAGGAACATCTGAGAACCATTGAACCCATGATTGAGCGGGGCGAGATCGGGGTGTCGAGCGTACACAATACGTTTCCTTATGTGAGTGATCCCGATTATGGCACCGATTCCGTGCTGCTGGGATTCAAGGATGAAGATAAGAGGCAAAAAGCGATGGAGCTGTTACTCGGTTCCATGGAATATGCTCATCGTTATGGAGCTCAGGCTGTGGTGGTGCATCCGGGAGAAGTTCCATTTGATACAAATATAGATGCTGCTCTCAAACAGATTTACCATGAACAAGGCAAGGATTCACAGGCCTACCAACAGCTTTGGGAGGAAATGATCACACACCGTAGCAAGGAAGCTTTGGGTTATCAGAAGAAGATTCAGCAAAGCCTTGAGGAAGTATGTGAAGCGGCAGCACGCAAGGGATGGGACGTAAAGCTCGGCATTGAGACAAGGTCCCGCTGCAATCAGATGCCTACCCTAATGGAGGCTAAAGAAATTTGTGTCAATCTGGCGGGGGCGGGAGTTTATCTGTGGTATGACATCGGACATGCCACGATGATGGAACGCATGGGTCTGTACGATAACGCTACTGAGCTTAGTCAAGTGTTGCCTTACATTTACGGCGTGCACATTCATGAAACGGTAGAGCTTTCTGATCACTGGTGTCCTTACATTCACAGTGGGGACCCCGTCGATTTCAACCGTTTTCTACCGGCGATTGAGCAGGCCAAGGTTAAGGTATATGAGCTTAAGGCAGCATGCTCTCCAGAAGATATTCATGCCAGCCATAATCTGATTTTGTCCAAGCTTGCAAAGTGAAGCGTTGAAACGAGCAATAGGCAGCGGAGAGGAGACTGGACGATGAAGACAATGAGTAAATGGAGAAAAGTGTGGGTATGGATCTACTTGCCCGTTGTTTTCACAGCCATTTTAACTTTCCTGATTGTATCTGCCTGTAATTCGTACATTGTAGCTGCACAGCAGCAAAACCTGAAGCAGCGTGATGACATAAAGGCGTTCAGCCAATCTATTGAACGTCAGTTG
Organism: Paenibacillus senegalimassiliensis; assembly: GCF_001486585.1. Taxonomy (GTDB): domain Bacteria; phylum Bacillota; class Bacilli; order Paenibacillales; family Paenibacillaceae; genus Fontibacillus; species Fontibacillus senegalimassiliensis. Next base: position 1,760,979 of record NZ_LN909046.1, on the reverse strand, counting down.
AAAGAGCTTGATAAACAGCTTTCCTTACGCATAGTGAAGAACGGATACATGAACCGCTTCTTGCTAAGGACCGACGACACCAAGCTGTCGATGACCGACTATTATGCCAGTCAGGAGCTTAGAGCTTTGCTGGGTGATCATAAACTGCTTCAATCCGTTTATTTATATCGTGGTCAGGATCAACAAATCTTGTCTACAGGATACAAGAATGCAGCGTCGCAATTTCATGACCGTGAATATCTGCAATCCTTGCTTGCCGAGGGTGCCTATAATCAGTGGTCATCAGCAAGAGAACTGTCTGAATATCCACTGTCCGTACCTGCAGAGCAGGTGATTTCGTTGGCCAAGAATATGAGTAGCTTCAGCGGCAGTGACGGAGCCATTGTTGTCAGTGTGAAGCTTAAGGAATTGTTTAGTCGTGCGGCAGCGGGTAATTTTTCTGAAAAGTTCTCTGTCCTCGTTACGGATGCAAACGATCAGCCGCTGTATAGCAATCTTTCGCAAACCTATTTTGTAGATGATAAAAGTAAAGGCTTGTCCTTGCCCAATGAGACGATGCTGATCGGTCCAGGCTGGAAAATAGAAAGCCAGTTGTTGGATGATTCACTATCTCGCGCAGCCGAGCAAGCCGTAGTTATTCGCAATTTGACTGTTGTGGCAGGCATTCTTGCCATCTTGATTTGTTTTATTATTTATTTCCGCAAAGCATTCAGGCCTTTGAAGCAAATTTTGAGTCAAATTGAAGCTTCAGGGTTAGCTGCGCTTCATCCTTCCCATGGACAGGACGAGTACGCCATTATCGGTGAAACCATCACCAAATGGACCGATCATATGAAGGAATACAGTCAGCAGCAGACGAAGGCAAAGGAACAGCTCAAACAGCATTTTTTTCGGGAATTACTTTATGATGAAGAACAAACAATCCCTGCCTCCATCATGGAAGAAGAAAGCAAGCACTATGGCGTGGGGGAACAGGGAAATACCCTTGCTTTGATGATTATTGAAATCGATGGATACGAGCAATTGAACTTGTCAGGAAGAAAAGACGAAGTTAAACAGAATCTTCTGAATATGGTCAAGCAATGGGCGGAGGAACATCACTGTCAAGTGTGGACGGAATGGACGATGAGTAAGCGACTTACGGTAATGACAAGCTTACCAGGTGGAATGGCTGGGGATACACATTTCCTTACTGCTCAGTCCGTTTTTGAATGGACCCAAGCCAGGCTCGAGTGGTCGGTAACCATTGGCGTTGGTCAGAGCGTCATCTTACTCCGTCAGGTGCACAAGGCCTATAAGCAGGCATTGTTTGCTCTGCAGCATAAATTAACATCAGGCGGTGGAAGGGTGCTTACCAGCAAAGAAGTGGCTGGGCGAGAATTGGCTCTGGGCAAGGACTTCCTCCAACTAACTGAAGAAGCGGCCGAGAAGTTTAAATCGCTGTCGGAGGACTGGAAGCAAGTTCTCAATCAGTATTTCGATGAATTGGACAAGCAGAAATTATCAGATGAACATGTCAGAATGCTGCTGGCTCTGCTGGTTTCGCGTTTTGAAATTATGATGGAAAGCATGAAAATAGAGATACGTCAATTTTGGGCAGAACAGATCTATCCCAAGCTGTTAAGAGAGATCAAACATTCGGAATTGCTATATGAAATCAGGGAATCTTGCCTTAGCCTGCTTGGAGCGACATTTGATGAGGTGCTTCTTGAGAACGAAAATCGAAGCCAGCGCCGTCTGGCTCAGCAAATTCGCACTTACATTGAAACGAGTTACTCAGATCCGGATTTATCACTTGATCGGGTCAGCGAAGCTGTCGGTATTAATGGTAAATATGCCAGCCAGCTCTTTAAGGAAGAATTCAAAATCAACTACAGCGAGTTTGTGGCTGGCCTAAGATTACATAAGGCAAGCCGCCTATTACTCGAAACGAATGCTCCGGTGCAGGAAGTGGCCCGTGAAGTGGGGTATCTGCATGCGATTTCCTTTGGCCGGGTCTTTAAAAAAGCGACCGGATTATCGCCCGGAGAATACAGAAAAAACAAACGCGAGATGGCCGATATTGGCGAACTTGCTATCAATTAACGAGAGGCCCATCAGGTAACTGATGGTTCTTTTTTATTCAATAAACCGAATGGTAGAATGAATCCCTCGTATATACGAAAAACCCTTGCTGGATAAGGCTTTCGGGCCTATATAGATGATGCGGAATTTTGTGAATTGCCGGTGCTCATACCCAGAAGTTATAACGGATATAGGGATTGCCACACGGCAGCCTGAAACCAAAAAAAGTATGAGGAGTGGAAACGTGTTGTTAAAAAAAATGTGGGGTTTGGCAGGCTCGATTATTCTGACAGCGGGATTGCTTGCAGGCTGTGGTTCAGAGCAGCAGAACGTACCTGATACAGGTGCGAACGTTCCGCAAGAAAGAGTGACCTTAAAGGTTGGCATTTTTGACCGTGGAAATAGCCCGTCCGGCGTCACAGTGACAAATAACTATTGGACCAATTGGGTGAAGGACAGCTTTGGGGCAGTAGAGAGTTATATTGATGTGGAGTTTGTTCCTATTCCAAGATCGGGGGCTACCGAGAAGGTTAACGTGATGATGGCCAGTGAAGATGCCCCGGATATCGTATTTGCATCTACAGACAATCTGCTACCTTATAACTTTGCTAAGCAAGGTGGCTTGATGGATTTAACAGACATCATTGATGAGCACGGACCTAATTTAAAAAGCTACCTTGGCGATGTGCTGGAGATGGGGAAGGTAGACGGGAAAATTTACTCCATTCCTGGTAAACGCGTATATCAAGGGCGCTACACCTCTATTATCCGTCAGGACTGGCTGGATGAGTTGAACCTGCAGATGCCGGCAACTACAGAAGAAACCTATGAGGTCCTCAAAGCGATCAAGGCTGCCAAGCCGGATTCCATTCCACTTGGATTTGCACTTCGCCAAAGCTCTATTGAGCCGATTATGTGGTCTTTTGTAGAACCGCTGAATGAAGAACAAAGATACACCATGACCCAGCAACTAGGGGCAACGGACTTTCCGGTTCTGCTGCCTGGCTTCAAGGAAGGCTTGAAGTTCCTCAACCAAATGTATAATGAGGGCTTGATGAGCCCGGACTTTGCGCTTGATACCGATGGGAATCAGTTGAATGAAGATATTATGAACGGCAAAGTTGGCTTGTATAGCGAAGATACGGGTAAAACCTATAATTCAACTCCAGGCATAGCAGCCAAACTCATCGCCAGTGAGCCAGCAGCTAATCTTGTGCCGGTAGATCCGTATACAAACAGTGAAGGCAAGCATGCCAAACCAGGTTATTTGCCGAACAATTTCTATATTATGGTCCCCGCCAAAAGCGAGCGAGCGGTGGAAGCGATCAAGTATCTGAATTGGCTGGCTTCCGAGGAAGTTATGAACACCATTCTAAACGGAACGGAAGGCCAAGACTATAACTTGGTAGACGGCGTTCCACAACGCATTGACTCGCAGGAAGTTGCCGATCGCATGTACAATGCGGGGGATATTGAACTGATGACCAGTGCAGTGGACTATGGAAATGCTGAAATGAATAGAAAAGCAATGGTGTCGAGTGTGGCTGAGCAGTTCCGTGCAAGAGCCGAAAAGTCCTATGAAATCGGGGAGACCGATACGCTGAATCAAATACGTTTCCCTGACCCTATCGAAGCAGAGATCAAATATGGTGCAATTCTGGGCGATCTCTATAATGAAATGCTTGTAAAAGTAGTGATGGCAAGTCCGCAAGATTTTGATGCAACTTATACATCCATGATGGACCAATACATGAAGAGTGGCGGTCAGAAAATTCTGGATGAACGCATTCAGGCTTACGCAGCGTTGAAGTAGTAATAACACAGGGGTGGTGCAAGTAGAGGTGAAGAACGTAGGAAGGCACTTGCGGCTGAATTGGCAACTATACATGCTGTTGGCGTTACCTCTGTCCTTTTTTATCATATTTCGCTACGGTTCAATGTACGGTGTCATCATTGCCTTCAAAGAGTACAACATTTTCCAGGGTGTGATGAAGAGCCCTTGGAGCGGCCTGGATACCTTTAGACAAATTTTTGCGATGGACAACTTTTGGAATTCGCTGAAAAATACGTTTCTACTGAACTTTTTGGATTTGATCGTGTCTTTTCCGGCACCGATTCTGTTAGCCCTCAACCTGAACGAATTGCGGTTATCGTTATTTAAAAGGTTCGCACAGACGGTGTTGTATCTGCCTCATTTCATTTCCTGGGTGATTATAGGCGGAATTGTCTATCAGGTATTTGCCACGAATAATGGATTTCTCAATGAAATGCTTGGGGCCTTGGGTATTGGGCCGATCCCGTTCCTGACGAATCCGGGAACCTGGCTCATCACCTACTTGCTTGTGGGTGTATGGCAAAGCGCGGGTTGGGGGACCATCATCTATTTGGCTGCGATTACGTCCATTAATCCTGAACTGTATGAAGCAGCCGCGATGGACGGAGCGACAAGAATAAGGAGAATGTGGAACATTACACTTCCCGGAATTGCCCCGACCATTATATTGATGCTGATTATCAAAGTTGGCGATATCGTCCAAATTGGTTTTGATCGTCCGTATGTATTGGGGAATGCCAGTGTCGGGGACACCTCCAGGGTGCTCAGTACCTTTGTCTATCAACTGGGTATGACCAGTGGACAGTTCTCTATGGCGGCGGCCGTGGGATTGTTTCAATCGGTCGTCGGGTTAGTCTTCTTGTTCGGTGCCAATGCACTAGCCCGAAGATGGACAGGAAGAGGAATTTTCTAAGAAAGGGGAGAAGGAACATGAATTTGAATGATCAAAGTGTAGCCGCACAAGCAACGATACGCGTCTTCATGATCATAGCCATCTTCCTATGTCTGGCCCCGTTTGTGCATATTTTTGCTCTCTCGCTGAGTTCGAATTCGGCTATTCTCTCGGGGAAGGTCTCGTTACTACCCGTTGACTTCAATCTCAGTGCTTATAAACAGGTGCTTGGCGACGCATCGATGATTCGATCTTTGCTGTACAGCATTGTGCTGACCGTATCCTATACGCTGTTTGCCTTGTTGATGACCATAGCAGCGGCCTTCCCGTTGTCGAAGGACAAGCTGAAGGGACGCAAACAGATGATGGTACTCATTATTGTCACGATGTTTTTTAGTGGCGGGCCTATACCGGAGTATATGCTGGTTAAAGAGTTGGGGCTAACAAACACCATGTGGTCATTAATTTTGCCCATACTGATTAACCCGTTCTTCCTGATGATCATGATTACGTTCTTCCGGGCCATTCCAACTGCGCTGCTAGAGGCGTCAGAGATGGATGGGGCGGGACATTTACGGAGTTTATTGCAAATTGTCTTACCCATGTCTTTGCCAGTCCTTGCTACTATTGGTTTGTTCTACGCTGTTGGCCGCTGGAACGGGTTTATGGATTCGTTATATTACATTACGGACCCCAAACAGTTCCCCATTCAGTTGAAGCTGTATCAAATTGTCCAGAACAGTATGACTAACGACACTACGATCACGGAAGGTACGCAGTATATCAAGATTCTTCCAGAGAGCATCAAATCGGCTAGTATCATGCTGGCAACGGCACCAATTTTACTCGTATATCCGTGGCTTCAACGTTATTTTATCGCAGGTTCTCAGGTGGGTGCGGTCAAAGAATAAATGAATTATCATTAACATTTAGCCATAAAAGGAGACTGCAAAAATGGATGATTTCACAATGGATCTGGTCCAAAAATATGCGCCAATCTTGTATTTCGATGCTCGCGAACCTTTCTTCCCGGCGCGGGTTGGGGTTACGGTGCTGGATAAGCTGGGAGCTTCGCCTTCGTTCCGTAGGTCTTTTGACTTTCAAGCCAAGGATTTGAAGTATGTCATCGAATATGCGATTTACTGGGATTATGACATTCAGCATCTATATGAACTGGAGCACGTATGGATTTATGTGGGACAAGATGGAACTGTGGTAGATTGTGATGCGAGCTTTCACGGTGGTTATTTTAAGGGACTATTAAGGGATCGCAGTAATTTGGAGGATACGCATGTGAACATGTATTCGCAGCCCGGTAAGCATGCATTCCTGCCTGACCCGGAGATGTTCTATTTGATCCCGGATTTGATGGAATGTACTAAGGCAGAGGCTCACAAGAGAGGTCTGATTGTCACGGGTGCCTTTGACGGCATCTATGAAAGCAATGATGAGAAAGACCGTTTGGTCAACGCGGAACTTACAAGAAAGGCCTTTACCCCCTCTATGGAATTCCAGGAATATCGTCTGGACCCAAGCCTCTTCGTAACATGGGAGCAATTAAAAGTGGAAGTCCCGCAGCGGATTGAAGCGTGCATTGAACAATTGCGTGGTTTGGAGTAAATGATGAACACGAGCTTTCAGGGCAGCGTATAGCTGCCTTGAAAGCTTGTTTTAGGTTGGAGCGACAGCTAGAGATAGAATTAATTTATGAACTTAGATAGAAAAATTCGTTATCTTATTATACCTGCATAAGACTACAATGAAGCTAATGCTAAAACAACCAGAGGGATAAGAATGTTCAAATACGTAATGATATTAGGCTTTAGCTTTCAAATTATTTTAAATATGTCCAGGCCATCGATATCCTTGTATGCCTCTTCACTAGGGGCTACTCCATTGACCATTGGTATACTGACCTCATGTTATGCGATTCTGCCGCTCTTCCTCGCCATTCGTGCCGGGAAGATCGCAGATGCAATTGGAAATCGGCTCCCCGTGCTTTTAGGCATGTCTACACTAGGAATGGGTATGCTCCTGCCGTGGCTATTTCCTGAGTTATGGTCTTTATTTGCCTCTCAATTGTTAGCGGGCTTTGGTAGTGTATTCGTGGCGGTATCTTTGCAAAATGTACTTGGTAATCATGCTCCTGACGAGAAGAGGGATGCTTACTACAGTCAATTCAGCACCGTGAACTCTTTAGCGGCCGTAGCAGGTCCGGCGCTTGCCGGTTATTTTCTTCAGCATACGACTTACACAGTGGTGTTTGCCACCGCTACCATCGTAGCTGCCAGTACGTTCTTGTTCAGTTTGAAGTTGCCTGGGGCAAGCGGGCGAGAGCCTGCAGCAACCATCAAGCTGTCCGAATCCCTGGGTCTTCTCCAGTCAAAGCTGCTACGCAAAGCCTTGATCGGCAATGCCCTGGCTCTATACTCCAGGGACATCTTCACGGCTTATTTCCCCCTGTATGCTGTGGATCATGGAATATCCAATTCCGCCATAGGCTGGATTTTGTCCATACAAGGTATTGCCATGGTAGCTGTTCGCTTCTTCTTACCCCGGCTAATACATGTGTACAACCATCAAGTTGTACTTATAGGCTCAATCATTGCTGCTGGAATCGCATTTCTTGGGGTCGGCTTCTCTCAACATTACTTGTGGCTGGGCTTCTGGAGTATCATTATGGGGTTTGGATTAGGATGCGGACAGCCCATCTCTATGACCGTTGCCTATAACTCATCGCCCAGATCCCGTACGGGAGAGGTGCTGGGCCTCCGGCTTGCCGCCAATCGACTGTCTCAGCTTGCGGCCCCGTTATTCTTCGGGTTTGTTGGCGCTTCGTTGGGGCTTCTATCTGTGTTCTATGTCAGTGGCATCTTCTTATTAGGTGGTTCCTGGCTCATCCGGGAGGATAAGGAGCAGGTTGATGAACCAACAGCCTCGTCCGGCTAAGTCGATTGATAATGTTCCCGGATAAAGTCGACAAAGGCTTTGACGGTAGCAAGCTCCATGAATTCTTGTCTGTACAGCACCCAGGTTGTCCATAAGATGGGCTTGCCATTAACGTCCCTCAGAGGAATCTGTGTGAGTTCCTCTTCCTTCTCCATAACGATAGAGGGCATAATGGCGTAGCCTAATCCTCGTTGTACCATACGCTTGGCAATCTCCATCGTCTCCACATGCATAGTGACAAGAGGGGGCTTGGAATAGTTGCTCTTCCACCAGTTGTCAATCACCATAATCAGAGCAGGGTCGGTATTGTAAGTGATTCTTGGCTGTTCGACAAGAGAATCAAGTTTCACGGGATGACTGGATATGACGCCAATGGTCTCCTGATCAATAACCTGCTTTGCTCCGGACCAGGGATGATCCCCGCGGACAATACCAATTTGTACCTCTTGTTGGAAGACGGAGGTGATCAGATCCACATTAAGCCCGTCTTTAACTGTAAAGTCGACCAGTGGATAGAGTTCGAGAAATTGCTTGAGTAGATCGGGGAGCTTGTACAAGGCGATGGCTCTGGATACGCCAAGCCGAATCGTACCTTGAACCTTGCCCTCCATGCTTCTAAGCTCTTCCTTAATATTGGCGAGTTGAACTAGCATTTCCTTGGCATACTCGACCAAGCGTGTTCCTTGCTCCGTAAATTCCACGCCTCGCCGTCCACGATATAATAACGTAATTCCGAATTCCTTCTCAATTTGTTGCAGACGATAGGTTAGAGAAGGTTGGGAAATAAACATACGGTCTGCTGTCTTGGTAATATTTTTTTCTTGTGCGAGCAGTTGTAGCGTAATCCAGTCTTTTTCATCCATTACGAGTTCTCCTTCAGATATCGAAAATAATCATGGATAGGTAGAAATAGCATAGTATTATTCTATTTCATAGAAGAAATAAGATAAATCACAAAAATCGCTGAAGCGAGATTATATCCAGAGACAAAGTTGCATAGCCGGATCAAAGCCTTGAGTTACGGAGATCATCCCCGTAACTCAAGGCTTTATTTACACGTTACGTACACTTGTCGCTTATACTACCGCTTCAGGAACAGGACAGAACCCTGGATTAGCCTGCTCCAGGCGCTGCACGAAGAGTGGGTCCAGCTTGGTTAGCTCGCCGAAGTAGTTGCCCAGGCTGTGGTTGTCGGACAGAGATAAGCTGGCGAAATGCAGCGGGTAATCGGCAGGAACGTGGCTGTAGTAGTAGGATTTGTCCTGCTTCGGCAGCTTGAAGACGTTCGGCGGGGCATGGGTGACGGCATCGAAAGCGTTGGAGATGCGATAGCTGTTAGGCACTTGCTTGGTGAAGAGCTTCATAAAGTCAGGGTCGCCAACCCGCGGGGAGGCGTATGTGAACAGAATCGGCGTCCGGTTCGTATTCATGGCCATATCGAAGGCACATAGGGTGGCAAGCGCTGCTCCCAGACTATGACCGGTAATGTAGAGCTTCTTATGCTCTGGCAGGCGCTTGAGCAGGGAGTGGATATGTTTGCGGGCGGAATCGTATATATTAGTGAAGCCGCGATGCGTCAGGCAAGGGCTCTTGCTCCATTTGGGCTTCCGCTGAGTGGCGATGACATCAGCTACCCAGTTGGGGGCTGAGCTGCTGCCGCGAAAAGCAACGATAATCTCGTCATCCGTTTGTAAAATAAAGCCGAAGCGTTCCCATACGCCAACCAATGATTCCGCTTCAATGACATCAAATAGTGAGTATCCGTAAGGAAGCACAAATGATCCGTCCAGGTTGGAGAATTGCTTGTAGGTCTGCTGGCAGACGGCAGCCAGAAATAGAGCACGCTGTGCTTGAGCAGTATTGAGTTCCATGCTTCATCTCCCTTCCGCTTTTTTACAATATATTAAGCGGCGAGGGGAGAGGTGCCTAAGCCTGGTGAAACTGAACTTTAGCCGTAATAACTTATATGCATAGCCAAGAAAGGAATCTCTCCGTTATAATTGATAATGATATTCATTATTGATTATTAATTATAAATGCTTCTCTAGCTGCTATTAATATTTTCTATTCAGTTGAACCAAAAGAATAGGCATGACAAGCAAGAGAGAAAATGATTCTGGAAGAAGCGGAGCGTTCGCCTTTGAGAGTGGATTTCTACCTCATAAGAATTTATTAAATAAGAGAAATCCATGAGCAACAGCGATCGTAAGAACATTTTCTCGTCTGCTTCCTTGCATAAAATATAAGTTCAACTATATCAGTTAGGCAAATCAACAATATAGGAGGGAGAGAAGACCTTGGCTATACACTTAGAATCCTACTCACAAGATATCAGCAGGTTAACCTTTCGCCTTTACGATGCCGAGCTTCAACGAAGCGGGCCAGATGACGGGGAGGGCTTCACCCAGGAGATGGTGATCCATCCGACCTTCCTGCTCCTTGCCGAAGGATCATGTCAACTGGAACGGGGACAGGGCAGTTGCCAGCTCAAGTCTGGCATGCTGTATGTATGCAAGCCAGGGGAGACAATCTCCCTGAACTCCGATGGAGAATCGGCTTCTGTTGCCGTGCTTAGAATCGGCATATACCGTCCCTCCGTAACTGCCAAGGGCCATCTTGAGCCGGTTGGCGGACATGAGCTATTTCCGTTGCCGGAAGAAATTTGGCTGCCTCAAGCTACCAAGTCCCTTGAACGTTGCCGCTCTATCTGCAGTCTGTTGGGTTGCGAGGACCCGGTTAGTCGCTGTCGTGCACAAATCGAGATGATGGAGTTCATGCTTGAGGTAATTGAAGGCCAATGGAAGCCATGGAAGGGACATACCGATCCTGTTGAAGGTGCGAAGAAATATATTGAAGAGCATCTGGATGAGCCATTGACCACGGATGGGCTTGCCGCTATCGCTGGTATGGCTCCCAGACGCTTTGCCACACTTTTTCGTAAGCGCTACGGGACAAGCCCACATGATTATTTGACCCGGACCCGACTACATCAAGCGATTCGCATTATGCTGCGACCTTCCCAGAAGCTAAAGGATGTGGCTCATGCTGTTGGCTACGATGACGAATTTTACTTCAGCCGTCTATTCAAGCGTGTCTACGGATTGTCTCCGTCGCAGTATGTATTGGAGCGCAAAGATCGTAGCGCAGTATATGGCGGCCCGGCGGGAATTGGCTATTTACTTGCGCTAGACATCATTCCCCAGGCAGCCCCCCTGCATCCGAAGTGGTCCGGTTATTACCTGGAGCGATACGGGACAGATATCCCTTACCCGCTGGAAGGCTGGCGTTCCGGGCTTCCCGGCGATCCTAATCTGTTGCGCTTAAGAGAAGCCGAGCCAAGTTTGATTGTGTGTCCAGCCGATCTTACACCTGAGGAGCGGGAGCAATTGGAGTATCTGGCCCCGGCGTTCATTCTTCCAGAGGAAGCCAAGGATAGCTGGAGAGCCGGGTTATGCGGGCTGGCCGAGGTGCTTGGAGTAGAAGAGAGAGCGAAGCGGTGGATCAAAGAGTTCGAGGAACGCGCCGCTCATGCCAAAGCGCATATTGTTGAAGCAGCAGGAGGACAGGCCCCAGCGGCTGTATTTGCCAGAATGACAGCGGAAGGTTTGTTTAGTCTTGGCTCACCAGGCACCTTGGACTTTGTCTATGGTCAGCTAGGCTTCGAGCGATCGCCTCTGGCTCCAGAGGATGGAGACGAGGAAGCACGGGTCACCTTGCGGCAATTGGAAGCAGCGGAGGAAGAGCATCTCTTCATTCTGGTGCGCCAGGATACCCGAACGCTGATGGAGTGGAAGAAGCTGCGCCGTAGTCCAGAGTGGCAAGCGCTGCCCGCTGTCCGCTCCAACCGGGTTCATCTGTTGTCCTCAAGTCCCTGGAGAGAATATTCACCGATCGCGCTGGATCGCATACGGGACAATCTCATTCAATTATTTGATACTTATTGTGCGTCAATGAATGGTTTCTCTGGTTCCTGAAAAGTTGAATTCGCAAAATATCCATGCCTGAGAGGAAATTTGTCTATGGCCCCGGACGGTCGATCTTTCTATCATAGTAATTGAGAAACATTATCAATTAAAAGATTGGAAGGGGCTCGAAAGAGAAATGAAACGCAAAATAGCCAGCTTTATGTTAACGGTTCTACTCGTACTTACAGTAGGATGTGGTGCCAATAATGCACCAGCCGACACATCCGCAAATACAGGCGGGGATACGTCTTCTGCTGCACAAGCGGATACGGGCAATGCAGGAACGAATGCTGTCGAAGATTCCACAGCCACTAAGACGATAAAATATCTGGACAAGGAGTATGTAATTCCTGCCAACGCCGAGCGCATCGTCATTACGGGAGCCCTTGAAGCTATGGAGGATGCTGTCTTGCTTGATGTCCATCCTGTCGGCATGGTCTCCTTCTCCGGCGAGTTCCCGCCGCTATACGCCTCGATTGCGGACAAGGCGGAATCTATCGGAGAAAAGACGGAGCCTAACTTCGAGAAAATACTTTCACTCAAGCCCGATGTTATTCTCGGAACGTCGAAGTTTGATGAGGCGGTTGTGCAGAAGCTGGAGCAAATTGCTGTTACGATTCCATATTCCCATGTCTCAACGAACTGGGAAGCTAATCTGACACTGCTTGGCGAGTTGTCCGGCAAGGAGAGCGAAGCTGGCCAGATTATTGAGCAGTACAAGCAAGACCTGGAGACCGGTAAAGCGAAGGTAGAGGCTTCGATGAAGGATAAGAGCGTGGCCATTATCCGGATTCGTGGTGGAGAGCTCGCCATTTACGGACCGGACTTGTTCTTCAATCCGATTCTCTATACCGATCTGGGCATTACGCCTCCGGCCGAGATTGCTGCCGCCGAGAAGCAGGCGACGATCTCCGTGGAGAAGCTGGCCGAGATGAATCCGGACGTGCTCTATATTCAATTCTCTGAGGATGAAAATGCCAATGCCACGGACGCGCTGGACAAGTTGAAGGCGAATCCGATCTTCTCCAGCATTGAAGCGGTGAAGAATGACCAATTGCATGTCAATGTAGTCGACCCGCTAGCTCAAGGAGGAACCGCCTACAGCAAGGTTCAACTCCTCAAGGCATTCCTCGCTAACCTGGAGTAAGGTGAGATAGGTGGTTCATTGATGCGCATATCAAATAATCGATTGCCGGTGTTAATCCTCGGATTGGCACCGGCAATCGCTCTATTGCTCGTTGTAGTCTCCGTTCTGTACGGAGCCAAGTCTATTCAGCCCATCGATGTTTGGCATGCCATCGTTCAGTTCGATGAGGGAAATGTCGATCATCAGGTGATCCGCCACTCTCGGCTTCCCCGGGTATTTGGCGCACTGCTCATCGGAGCTTGTCTGGCCCTGTCCGGCGTGGTAATGCAGAGCATTACCCGCAATGACCTGGCTTCTCCTTCGTTGATGGGCGTACTGGACGGCTCGGTATTTGCCGTCACACTGGCCATGATCTTCCTCCCCTCAAGTGGAGGCGGCATGGGACTGATCGGCTTCTCGCTCATCGGCTCGGCCTTGGGGGCGGCTCTCGTATTCGGTCTGCTGCGAATGTTGCCGGGGAGAGGTGACCCGGTGACCCTGGCGATTCTGGGCACGCTGGTCGGGATGTTTCTGAACGGAACGGCGGATGCTTTGGCACTTTACTATCATATTCCTCAGAAAATCAGCTTCTGGTACAACGCACGTCTCTATCAGCTAGACCCGGAGCTTATCAAGTTGTCTCTGCCGTTCGTGCTTGTCGGTGGCCTGCTGGTATTTGGTCTGTCCCGCTCCATTACGCTGCTCTCCCTTGGCGAGGAGCAGGCCGAGGGATTGGGCGTACGCACCAGACTGGTGAAGATACTGGCCATGATTGGCGTTACGTTGCTGTCCGGCATTACGGTAGCCATTGCCGGGAAGATCGCATTCATCGGTCTTGTTATTCCGCATATCGCCCGCAGGCTGGCGGTCCGCAGCACCCGTCTGGTCTTGCCGCTGTCGGCGGTACTGGGCGGTTTGTTCCTGGCCTTCTGCGATATTCTGTCCCGGTTCCTGAATGCCCCATTTGAAACCCCGATTGGTGTGGTGACCGCTCTCTTCGGGGTACCGTTCTTCCTCTATCTAATCAAGAGAAAGGGGGGAAGGCTATGAGTCGGCGCGGGCTTCCTTATTTAGTTGCTTTATTGTTGGCTGCATTGCTGATTTACCTGGGAATGACGAATGGTGAACTCGATGTCAGCGTGCCTGAGGTGCTGAAGACCTTACTTGGAATAAGTCAAAATAGTGATTTTGAATTGGTCGTGTTCCAATTCCGCTTACCTCGTATCGTGCTGGGGGCGATGGTCGGATTCGCTCTTGGGCTGTCGGGGGCAGCCGTTCAGAGCTTGACCCGCAATCCGCTGGCTGATCCCGGCATTTTGGGTATCCATAGCGGGGCCAGTTTGTTCGTCGTGTTGTTCATGTTCTCCTTCCAGGGGATAATTTCGTTAACGGGAAATCTGGCGGTCATGGCCATGCCGTTGTTCGGGATCATCGGAGGGATGCTCTCGATGAGCTTGATTTACCTGCTGGCTCAGAATCGGGGGAGCTTTGATCCACGCAGGCTGATTTTAGTAGGGATTGCTGTGAATTTGGGATTTGGGGCGATGACGATGTACGTTTCGCTCAAGATGAACCCACAGGATTTTGAGAGAGCGGCGATGTGGCTTTCCGGTAATTTGAATACAGCCAATTGGCTGTATATTCAAACCATTTTGCCTTGGCTGCTGGTGTTGGCGCCCTTACTATGGGGGCAATCCCGGCGGCTGGACCTGCTTCGTCTGAATGATGACAGTCTGGTGGGCCTGGGGATGGGGCTGAAGCAGACGCGCAACATCCTGCTTGGGATGAGCGTGGGTCTGACTGCGGCGACGGTAGCGGTCGCGGGAACGATTGGATTTGTGGGGCTGATTGCGCCACATATTGCCTATCGCCTGGTGGGCATCCATAACCGTCTCGCTCTTCCGCTTGCTGGCCTACTGGGTATGGTACTGGTGCTTGCGGGTGATTTTATCGGTCGAACGTTCTTCCTGCCCGCCCAGCTTCCCGTAGGTGTGGTTATTTCCGTGATTGGCGCTCCCTACTTCGTCTATCTGTTGATTCAGGGAAGCAAGCCGGGAAGAGGTAGAGCATGAACTTCAATGAAAAGGAGGAGACACGCGTGAATGTGCAATCTTATATAGAAGAAAGAGAGTGGGAGGGCCGCAAGCTAACCATTTATCTTCCTCCGACCTATGCGATATCGGAGCGATCTTATCCTACGGTGTATGTGCATGACGGAGGCAAGCTGATGGGGGCCTGCTTCCGCTATATGGAGCGGCTCTTCTGTGAAGAGAAGGTCGAAGAGGTAATTGTCATAGGCGTTCATTCCGCTTGCCGCAACGACGAGTATACGCCTTGGCCGACGGATGCAGTGACGGAGGGGCGCCCGGTATTCGGGGGAGCAGGGCGGGCTTATGTGGATGAACTGGCCGATGCAATCAAGCCCTGGATCGATTCGGTCTATCGCACAAAGCCGGAGCCTGCTCATAGCGGGCTTATCGGCGGCTCGCTCGGAGGACTAATCTCTTTATTCGGTGCTTATTTCCGGCCAGATGCCTTTGGTCGGTTCGGTCTCTTATCCGCCTCTCTCTGGTATGAAGGGGCACTGGCGCAGCTTGCGCAGTGGCCTGTTCCGCCGAAGGAACAGACCTTTTATGTCTCCGTGGGGAATCGGGAGGGACAGAGCAAGGTGAACCGTCAGCGCGAGATGATTCCGAATACGCTGGCGTTATGCCGCGAGTGGCGTGCTCGCGGGATACATCCGCAGTCGCTGAAGCTGGAGATTGTGGATGGCGGTACGCATGACTTCATCTTTATGGCCAAGCAATTTCCTGAAGCCTTGGCTTGGTTATTTCCTCACACAGATCGGGATCGATATGCGCAGAGTGGTTTAGGAACGTCCTTCGCGAATGTGCTTCAGCTTCAGGAAGCCATACCTGGCTTGGTACCCACCGAAGGTGCTGCGCGAGTCCCTTATGCTGTGCCAGGCACCGAGCAGATAGATTTGGTGTCAGGCATTACCGGGCTATCCTATCGCATCTTCATCCATGTGCCGTTGAAGCCCGCTCCGCCTGAGGGTTATCCGATATTGTATGCCGTGGATGGCAACGCTTATTTTGGTTCCTTGGCCGAGGCGATGCGGCTGGTTACCCGACATCCCCTAGGATTGCCGCCTGGCGTAATTGTGGGGATCGGTTATCCCTCGGAGGGGCCATTTGTGGCCGAGCGGCGCTTCTACGATCTGACCACGCTCGCCAAGCGGGACGGGCTTCGCCCGGATGGTTCTGCTTGGCCGGTGAATGGGGGAGCGGAGCTGTTTCTTGATTTTATCGAGCAAGAGTTAATGCCTCTGATTGGTCAGCGCTTGCCCATTGATCGCTCGCGGCAGTCGTTGTTTGGCCACTCCCTTGGGGGATATTTCACGCTCCATACCCTGATGACGCGCCCCCACATGTTCCGCTCTTACATCGCAGGCAGCCCGTCACTTTGGTGGGATGACCGCCTGCTGTTCCGCCGACTCCCGGAATGGGAGCAGCGAAAGGATTCTCTGGAACAGGCGCCTGAGCTTATGATTATGGTGGGGACAAAGGACGATAAAATCTATGAATCGGCCCAGGAGTATTACCGGGCGCTGCTTCCTTACCGCGATCAAGCCTTCAGTAGGCTGGTATGGAGCGAATTTGCGGGGGAAGGGCATGTGTCCGTGCTGCATCCGCTGATAAGTCCCATGCTGCGGTTTCTCTTTGCAGAGGCTGGAAAAGAACTGCGCATATAGGTGCATAAAGATAGCGCTTTCGATATAATGAACCCAAGAGTTTGAGTTGGACTCACTTCGACTGTATAGCGTTGTCATTATGAGGCATGGGCAGGTGATACTTGTGGAATGGCTGTATTTAATCATTATTCTGGCTGTAGTATTGGCCCTGGTCTTCACGATCATGATTGGACGCTCTCAGGGCAATAAAGAAGAGAACTCCCGCTATACCCAGCAGACGGGCCGTAACTGGCTAAGTCTTAGCCTGATGTACATTGCTGGCATTTTGGCTGTAGTGCTGTTGCTGATCACTTTCCTGTAGAGGCCTCCCATTTAGCAGGAAATCCTCCAGTTAAATTTGGAAATACAGTTATTTATCATACGTTATAGGGAAATTCTCCCTATAATTTGGCTGAAATCTTTATATAAGAGCCTGAAGTCCGGATTTATAGGGAGCTTTTCCAGTTAAACCTTGAAAATCAGCCATTTTCCTCATATTAGCGGGAGGATTTCCAACTCGTCTCAACTCGTCTAGAATTAGCATTAAGGGACAGTATGCAGGGGACGGGGTGGCAATTGGATAAGTTCCCGAGTTTGCTATCGTAAGCGATGGTTTTGGGCAAATTTACATTTTTGTTGACTCGCTTGCTTATACGTGATATCATAAATTTCGTTGCCGCGTTTCTTGATGATGGTGACAACGAAATACGCGGTCGTGGCGGAATTGGCAGACGCGCACGGTTCAGGTCCGTGTGGGCTAACCCCCGTGGAGGTTCGAGTCCTCTCGACCGCATTCCTTAAGAATGAGCTAGCTCTTGAACTTGTCCTTGTGACCGTTCAGGAGCTTTTGTTTCATTAAATAGCTTTATTGTAGAATTTGTTTAATAGCTCATCCGTGGAATAAATAAAGGTGGGATTCTAGTAATGGAAGCGTTTAGGTGGTTTTCGGATGCTGAATTGAAAGAGGAATACCTTAAAAGTAAGGACCAAATCAACAAGCTCCATAGAGAGTTGAAGAGCATCTCAAATACAGAGGTCGAAAATCTCAGCAAGATAGAGGATAAGCTAGAGGATGAAACAGATTATCTGGCCGAAATTGCAGTTGAAATTGTAAACCGTCTCTATGCAGATGAGCTTGAAAAGGCCTAAATTTAGATACGATAGTATCGTTTCTTATAGTAAGCTCTTGAGTTTCCACTTGTGGAGATTCAAGAGCTTATTTGTATTTCTGCTACAAACGAACGAGAGTGGGTGGACAGAGGGGGAGTCAATAAATCAACTCAATATTCAGCTCTGCCAATCTGCGTATCCAAGGCTCCGAGGGCTTCTGATCCGTAACCAGATAATCCACTCGCTCCAGTTCACTCAGCACGGTAAAGGCCACTTTATCGAACTTGGTATGGTCGGCAAGGAGGATGACTTTGTCGCATTGCTGGAGCATATATTTTTTTAATTCGCATTCAGGCTCGTTGGACTCCGTAATGCCTTTGTCCAGATCGATGCCTTTGCAGCTGATGATCGCCTTATCCACATTGTACCGTTGCAGTGTATGGTGGGCCAGCGGGCCAACGAGGGACAATGAGCGTGGTCTCAAATGACCGCCTGTGGAGACAATGTTCATCTCTGATCCGGAGAAATCGTTCAAAATATGAACGGAATTGGTGATTACGGTCAGGTTATTCTTATTGGTCAACAGCTTCAGCAATTCAAATGAGGTGGAGCTGGGATCGACCATTAAGGTATCGCCTTCATTGACTAAATCCATTGCCTTGATCGCGATATCCTGCTTAATCTCGGTATTCATGATATTGCGAGCGGTAAACGGAAGGTCTTCATTCGTATGCCTGTTCAGCATTGCCCCTCCATAAGTCCGGCTGACAATGCCTTCCTTCTCCAGCTTCTCCAGATCGCGGCGAATCGTCTCCTCGGTGACATCAAACATGCGGCTGAGAACGGATACTAGCACTCTCTTCTCCTGATGGGCCAACTCTATAATTTTCTTTCGTCTTTCGGCAGCTAACATAACTATTCCTTTCTTACACGCGCTTTTAAATAAGTATGGAATAAACATTCTGTGTTTGCAACAAGAACAAAGATTTTTGTTGTTATATTAACTTGAAATAATCATAAAACAAATAAAATCAACAAAAATAATCTTTATTTCGTTGACAACAAAGAATGGCGCGAATAGGATAGAATTATAAAAATAAACCGGGAGAGTATTCTATGACCTATCATATGGCCATTGATATCGGCGCTTCCAGCGGAAGATTGGTGCTGGGAACGCTTCAGGACGGTAACATCAAATTGAGAGAAATCCATCGGTTTGCCAACGGGTTCCATGAGCGGGACGGCTCCTGCTTTTGGGATATCGACTACCTGTTTGGTGAGATCATCACCGGACTTGAGCAGGCAAAAGCGCAGGGAATTGAGCAATGCACGCTGGGAATTGACACCTGGGCTGTGGATTATGTGCTGCTGGATCACTCAGGCCACCGAATTCAGGAGGTCTACGCTTACCGCGACCGCCGGACAGAGCATGCGATGGAGCTTCTAGCCGAAGAGATTTCACCTGCAACGGTGTACGGTAAGACGGGTATTCAGCAGTTGAACTTTAATACGTTATATCAGTTGTTTGTGCATGATCGTGAAGAGCTGTCCCGTACAGATAGCCTCCTGATGGTGCCGGATTATTTATATTATTTGTTAACTGGGAAAAAAGGAAACGAAGCGACGAATGCTTCGACGATGCAGCTATTGAATCTGGATACGCGTAACTATGACACCGAGCTGTTGGAGTTGCTTGGCTTGCGCCAGGAGCAGTTCCCAGGATTGATCGAGCCGGGCGTTGAACTTGGCTCGATTCGACCAGAGCTGATGGAGCAGTACCATCTGCCGGAGTGTCGCGTCATTGTTGTGGCTACACATGATACCGCTTCCGCGGTGCTTGGCACCCCGGCGACCAAGGGGCGTCATGCCGCCTATCTCAGCAGCGGAACCTGGTCGCTGCTGGGGGTTGAGCTGGAGCAGCCGCTGAATCATGCCCAGGCTATGGCTGCGAATTATACCAACGAATGGGGCGCATATGGGACATTCCGTTTCCTGAAGAACATTATGGGACTTTGGCTGATTCAGGAGGTGCGGCGGCTGGAGGGGAACAGGTACAGCTTTGCTGAGTTAGCTGAATTGGCGGCGAGTGCTGAACCTTTTCGCAGCTTGATTCCTTGTAATCACGATAGATTCCTGCACCCGGAGCATATGATTGAGGAAATTCAAAGGGCGTGTGAGCAGTATGGCGAACCTGTCCCGGAGAGCATCGGGCAAGTGGCGCGCTGTATATTTGACAGTCTGGCGTTGTCCTATCGCAGCTATTTGGAGGAACTGGAGCAGTTGACCGGCCAATCGATTGATCTGCTGCAAATCGTTGGCGGGGGAGCGCACAATGAATTGTTGTGTCAGCTTACTGCGAATGTGCTGGAACGGGAAGTTTCGGCGGGACCCACCGAGTCGACCGCGCTGGGGAATTTGGCTGTACAGATGATCAGCAGCGACGTACTGCCGGATATTAAGGAAGCGCGAGAAGTGATTTTGAACTCATTTGATATTAAATACTACAAGCCTGAGCCCGTTCAGGATCTGGGGCGGATTGTTGAGCGCTGGAGCAAGTTGAACAAGACAGCCGAAGCCGGAACCATTAAATAGGAAGATGTGCAACAGAAGAAAGGGGAGGAATAGCATGGATCAAAGCATAATCAACAGCTATAACGAAGCCAAGAAGTTATACGAATCCCACGGTATTGATGTAGATCAGGTCTTGAAGCAATTATCGGAGGTCAAAATCTCTTTGCATTGCTGGCAGGGGGACGATGTGCGAGGCTTTCTGTTCTCTGACAAGGAGCTTAGCGGCGGAATTGCCGTTACAGGCAGCTATCCGGGCCGGGCAAGCACTCCGCAAGAGCTGCGTGAGGATCTGGAGAAGGCGTTATCTCTTATTCCAGGTAAGCATAAGGTTAATCTGCATGCCATCTACGCCGATACGGATGAGCAGGTTGATCTGGATGAGCTAGAGCCAC
Source organism: Paenibacillus senegalimassiliensis (assembly GCF_001486585.1). Classification (GTDB taxonomy): domain Bacteria; phylum Bacillota; class Bacilli; order Paenibacillales; family Paenibacillaceae; genus Fontibacillus; species Fontibacillus senegalimassiliensis. The sequence goes on along the minus strand of NZ_LN909046.1, from coordinate 1,740,343 downwards.
GTCACTTCCAGAAATGGGTGGATTGGGCGAAGGAGCAGGGCTTGGGTCTTGATTTTAATCCTACTTATTTCTCTCACCCGAATGCGGCGGATGGATTCACCTTGAGTCATGCGAACGATGAGATTCGCGACTTCTGGATACGTCATGGCAAGGCATCCCGCAAGATTGCCGAGTATTTCGGCCGGGAGTTGGGTCAGACGTGCTTCACGAACTTCTGGATGCCGGACGGCTACAAGGATACACCGGTGGATCGCTTGGCACCAAGACAACGGCTGGCGGCTTCACTGGATGAGATTTTCAGCGAACCGATTGATGAACAATTTAATATAGATGGCGTGGAGAGCAAGCTGTTTGGCATCGGCTCCGAGAGTTATGTCGTAGGCTCACATGAGTTCTATATGGGATACGGAATTTCGCGGGGTAAGGCGATTACCCTGGATGCAGGGCATTTCCATCCTACTGAAGTCATCAGCAACAAGCTGTCGTCGATCCTGATGTTCAGCAAGCATCTGCTGCTGCATGTCAGCCGTCCCGTTCGTTGGGACAGCGATCACGTTGTGACCATGGACGATGAATTGCTGGAAATCGCACGTGAGCTGGTTCGCGGAGATTTGCTGCCGAAGACAAGCCTGGGCCTTGATTTCTTTGATGGCAGCATTAATCATCTGGCAGCCTGGGTGATTGGAACGCGGAACACTATCAAGGCATTACTGCGGGCGATGTTAGAGCCGATAGAAGAACTCCGCAAGATTGAACTGGCTGGCGACTACACCTCTCGCTTGGCTTTAGTAGAAGAATTTAAATCCTACCCTTTCGGAGCCGTGTGGGATTATTATTGTGCTTCGCAAGGCGTACCTGTGAGGGAGCAATGGCTCCATGAGGTGAAGCAACACGAACGGGAAGTATTGCTCAAGAGATAAACTAGCTATTATCCATTAATTAAGGAGAGAGAAGAAATCATGACAACATCTCTAAGTGAAACATCCGGTTATATCGGAAGCACAGAAGCCCCTTTTATTCAGGAAATGACTGAGATTACTCATCATCTGTGGACCTTGGGTTGGGATGAACTGAACGGTGGCAACATTAGCTATTTGCTGGATGAAGAGGAAGTCGCCAAGTATATGGATATCCGTAGTTCCTTACGATCTCTGGAACTGGCTTTCCCGGTCAAGGAACTGGCTGGCAAATACTTTATCGTGACCGGATCGGGCAAGTATTTCAGAAACGTAATCAAGGACCCGGGAGCCAACCTTGGCGTGGTTCGCGTATCTGCTAACGGAGAGCAAGTGGAGATTCTGTGGGGGCTGCGTAACGACGCAAGACCTACCAGTGAGTTAGCCTCTCATTTTATGAGCCATATTGAGCGTTTGAAGGTAGACCCCAAGCATCGCATCGTGATGCATACCCATGCTACCAATCTTATTGCCATGACCTTTACCCATGAGTTGGATGAACGGAAGTTCACCAAGACGCTGTGGCAGATGTGTACCGAATGTCTTGTGGTCTTCCCGGAAGGGGTAAGCATCCTGCCTTGGATGGTTCCGGGGAGTAATGAGATCGGGCGGGAAACGGCCAGAAAAATGAAGGATTACCGCATTGTCATCTGGCCGCATCACGGCATCTTTGGCACAGGCGCTACCATGGATGAAACCTTCGGCCTGATCGAGACCGTAGAGAAGGCCGCAACCGTCTACAACCTGATCGGGGGAAGAGCCATCAAGCAAGCGATTACCGATTTGGAGCTGGCAGACTTGGCAAAGGCGTTCGGTGTGGTGGCGCGGGATGGGGTATTGGGGTAGGGGCGTACCTCTGACAAGTGAATTTGGGAGACCGAAAAAAGAGAAGCGAACAAGCAGAATCTCGCCTTCAAGATGAACCCATTTGAAATTAAATGGACTGAAGGTGACTGCTACATTCGCTTCTCATATTTAATATATAGTCAGCATTTTACTCAATCTCTGTATATCATCATTTCTCTGGCAATCGCCTGAGCATAATGCATTTTTAAGCATTTTCAATTTCATAGCAGGGATAGTGGTAAACAAGACTGTCCGCATCAATAACGGTTAGCATGTCGGTATTACCATCATAAGGGCATACTCGAAGCTGCATTTGGAACCAACTTCTCCCGATTACTCATAACCTCAATAAGAAGGTTCGCTCCCAACCTGAACCCGTGAAGAAAAGCAGCTTCCACATGCATACTACTTGCGCTATCGCACAGGTCAAAATATTCCTCTAGCTCACGAAATACTTCCTCACCTAATCGTTCACGCCAATGCACCGTCTGCGCTGACACCTGTTGGCTTATAGAACGGTATTCTGGCTGAGACGGAACAATGATCTCGTCAGGGTTAATTTGTCCGCGATACAGAGCTTCTAAAATGGTTTTCATATTCATCCTCCCATTATTATCATCGCATCGCTTGAATGAGATTCCTGCACATGGTAGGATATTTATGCAGTCTGCTTATCCAAGCGGTTGCGGGATAGGAAGTAGCGGTGTTCTTCGTTGGACCCACGCTGCTTCCTTCTTTATTTTTGGAGCTCGTCATACACCTTTTCAATCCCTTTGCGAATAACATCGGAACGGGTCGTTTGGAGCTTTTCGGTGCAAGCATCCAGCTTGCTCAAAATCTCTTGATCGGCACGTACTCGAATTAATTCACTTTTGGGATTATCAGACGGTGGACGCCCCATCTTTTTGGACGACATCGCTTCACCCCGTTTTTCGTGTCCACAATAAGTATATTAATGTAGCAACAAAAAGTCAACGTAAATAACCTGCCGATGAACAGCTTTTTCTCGGCAGGTTATTTATTATAGAGGATTTAACTGCTGACTTGTGTTGTTGCAAGCACTGAATTTGGATGTCCAGATTCGTTTGTTGAGTGTGCCCCTGAGCCCCCTTATCACTTGTAGAAATTTGGTATATTATCTGGATTTTGAAATGGGAATAAGATATCATCAAGCTATAGGTATATGGAACTGTTCGGATACAGCAAATTTTAAATAGACTTATCATCATGATTTCGGTAAACAGTTGCCCATGATTTTATTCCTTTATGAATTTTCAGACAAGACAATTCTAGAAAGAGGGATGTAAATTGAGTGAAGCATTGGAACTAAATAATGATAAGACCTTACCCTACGGAACTAGCTGGGAAAACATTTTAAAATTACTAGAAGCAATTAAAAAGAAGCAAGGTGACGAAAAAGGAATTAAAGCAGTATTCACAGGTGCTAAAATTGATGCTACTAGAAAAACAATGGAAACACTGGGTCTTGTGACTGGCTTTGATTTCAAACAAATGGGCAAGGAACTAGCGTATGAAACTAATGAAGAAAAAAGGAAGGAAATATTCCTTAAAGTAATATTGAGTTACCAACCGTATGAATTGTTTTTATCTAGATTGAATGAAAAAGACTTTTCAGAAGAAACCGATATAGAAGAAGTCAAAAACTTTTGGGGAAAATATGATTTTGGTGTTTCACCAAACAATAGAAATGAAGCAGCAAATGTCTTTGGTAGTTTCATTCAATTATCTGGTCTAGGAGAGTTTATAACAGGTAGACGAGGGAAAGCTACAAGAATTAAGTGGGATTCTGAGGCTAAAAAACTAATTGATGATACTTTAAATTCTTCACCCCTTCCACAAAAGCAGCAAGTTGAAGAAAACCAGTCTGTTTATACACCAGAAGTAGAAATTGAAAAAACATTTCAAGTCTTAGAAAATCAAAATAGAGATTCCATTTTAAGTCATGATTTTCCTGAAATAAGTAAACAAAATGTCCATTCACTTAAGATAGTCCGTAATATAACAATAAATGTAGATATGACAGAATGGAATATAGATAAAATTAATGCATTTTTCAAGGCAGCTTATGGGGAGTTTGATATAGAAAATGACAGTGAAAATATTTAACTTACCCTCACATAATGTATCTATTAGTTTAGTAATGGATGTAGTAACACGATGTATTCATCGTGAGACAAATGTAAATGAGATTATGATTTATACTGGAAAAAGTAACTCTTATGTTAAAAGTGCCATTAATGCGGCTATTCTACTAGGAATGATAGAAACAGTAGCCGAAACTAACTATAAAGTTTCTAATGATTGCGCCAATGTATTAAATACTACACCCTCAGAGGATCTAAAAACTTCTCTTTTTAGAAGCAGATTAGAAAAATGGGAACCATTTATTATATATCTCAAATACTTGAGTAATGGGGATCCAAGTGATGTTGCTACAAGAAAATTATGTTCGCTTTTCTCATTTAATAAAACATCAAAACAAATTGAACAGTTATTAAAATCTTGGGCTAAAGCTGCTGGATTTCTAGACTCATCAGGAAATATTATGAATATTGATTTTACCTATGATGAAACTGATGTTATATATAAATTAAATGAAGAAACTATAAATGAAACAAATGTTAGTCTATTCATGATTAACGTTTTAGGGGAGAATATCTTTAGTTGGCTTTATCACGATGAAATAGCTGAATTCAAAAAAGCAATTCTCATTTTCAGGGCTCACCCAAGAGATGCAATTCAATGCACAGGTAGAGCATTTGAAGATGTGCTACGGAGAATTTCAATTGAATCTGGTGTAGATACCAGTAAACATAATGGTATTACCCAAGTTGCAAACCATCTGTATTCTCAGTTAGACTCTACGGACAAGCCTTGGATACACTCTAAACACAAAAATATAGCATTAGCAATCGGAGATATACGAAACATGGCTGGTCATGGAAAAGAAGCAAAGTCTATGGAGCGTTGGGAATTAAGTGCTACGGCGGCAATTGGTCACTTATTATTGACTCTTTCTACAATAAAAAGTATTTATGAATATATTAATAAGAATAGATATGATTTTTAATATCTTAGTTTTCTTAATACTGCTAACAGGGACATATTAAACCTAATATGTCCCTGTCCCATTAAACTGCTATCTCGTCACCTCGTAAAAAACAAACCACCGGGTTACTACAGCTTGTTCTATTTTTATTGAGTAATAATTTTGAACGTAACATTTTTCACGAAATGGGGATAGAAAAGGAGGACTAAAAAAGCTGATGTCGAACCTTCTACAACGGAAGAAAAACATTTTAATCGACTAGGGCATGTCTGAGAACTCAATCAACTAAGTTTTCAGACATGCCCTAACTGGGAGTATTATACAAAGAGTCGGGAAAATATGTTTGATGGAGGGTTCAGCTTATGGATGAAAAGAAAGTTGGAGCAAGCGATTATCTTGCATTAGGGTTGTATGCTTTTGCAGGATTCGGTCTTGAAGTTGTACTATCAATGCTTTTGCCTTTGATATTCGGTATTGGAAGTTCTGAATATACTCTCATTCATGAATGTATACACTGGGTGCTTACATGCATTTTGTGGGGGAGTATGGCACTATTTTTGATAAGGCTTTCAAAGAAAAAATACTCTTTTGATATTATGAAGTTAAATGAAATGCCAGACTCCAAGGGATGGTTACTTGCGGCTGTGGTTTCTATTATAGCAATTACAGTTACCACTTTTGTATGGGGTGGCTTTAAGCCAGTTCAAGAATACAATGGTATCGTTAAATCCATTTTTCAAAATATTTATTACTTGTTTGAAGCTGCCTTGATTCTGCTAACGATTGCTTTTGGACAAAAATTCGGTGAAACACTCCTAAAAAAAGGTAGTCTACCTTATGGAGGGATTTTTCTTGCGCTCACATGGGGACTCATACACATTTTGCTCCAAGGAACTCAAACAGGTGTTTATGCTTTCTTCATGTCCATTCTATATGGCACTGTATACATATTGTTAAAAAAGAATATTCGATATTCATATATTATGATCGCAATTATATTTATTTTGTAAGCATTACAGCTTAAGCACGAAAGGAATGAGCAAAATGAAGCATCCTTTTCATCTTAAAGCAGTATGGAATGGTGGACGTAACAGCGAAGGGCATATCGATGCAGGCGGGTTGAAAACGGTTATATCGATTCCGCAGGAGATGGGTGGTCCGGGAACCGGGACAAACCCTGACGAAATGCTACTGGGAGCGGCGGCGACCTGTTATCTGATTACTTTGGCAGCGATGCTGGAGCGTGCAGATATTACACCCCTGGAGCTGACACTGGAGTCTGAGGCAACGGTCGATGTAACGAATAATATTTTTACGTATGAACGAATCATTCATAAACCACGGATAGTGCTGAGAGATGAGGCAACCGAGGCTGAATTTGCAAAAGCAGAGCGGCTTGCGCATTTGGCCGAACAGTCCTGTATGATCTCAAGAGCCGTGGCAGGTAATGTATCCATAGAAACGCAGCCTAGTGTTGTAAAGGCAGAGGTTTAAGTGACCTTATTTTGATGCCCCCTCCGATATTCTCTAGGAGTCACACCAGTCAGCCTTTTAAACATTTTCCCGAAGTGGGAAAAGTTATCGAAGCCGGACAGCTCAGACACATGCGTAATGCTGTAGTCGGTTTCGCGGAGCAAGCGCTCGGCTTCTTTGACGCGGGTGAGGTTCACGTATTCGGCAAAGCCAAAGCCTGTGACTTGCTTGAACATGCGGCTGAGGTAGCTTTTGCTGATGTAAAAGCGAAGGGACAGTTCCTCCAGCTCAAGCGGTTCTGCGAAGTGAAGGTTGATATAGCGGACAATCTCTGAAATTTTACGTTGAACGGAAGAGGATTCCTGCCTTGGTAGAGACTCACGCTTCAAGAGGCTGCGCGCTGTATACAGCAATAATTCACCTGCTAGTTGAGTAATGCGTAGGCGATAGCCGGGCTGCTGCTCATTTAGTTCGGTAAGCAGGGTACCCAAGAGACCTTCGATCTGTTGTTGCTCCTGATAGTTCAGTCTGAGCAGGGGGAACTCCAGTAGAAACGGTGATAACAGCAAGTCCCTTTCTTCTGTAGTCAAATCATCGAAATAGGACGGTGAGAAGTAAAGGACAATGCGTTCATGATGGGGCGCCCCCGAGTCGGAGGTCTTGTGAACGGCATGGGAGTCAATAAATACAAGATCGCCTGACTGTACTTGGTAGACATCCTCTTTAATAAAATAGTTGCGTTGTCCGCTAAATAAATAATATAGCTCATACTCCCGGTGGTAATGGTCGGTTGCCATGGAATAATGACCCCTTCTTCGATCGAATTCGAGATAGAGGGGGTCATTTTTATGTCCAAATCGAAGGGTATCGGGAAATGAAGCAAGGTTCATGAGAACACTCCTTAAGGAAACAATGACTTCCTTTATCATATGACAAAAAAAGCGGGTTATCAAAGAAAACCAATTTAAAAAGCGGCGATAACCATTTTTTATTGTGTTAACTTACAAGTGAAGAACTAAACTTTTAAAGGAGCTGTAACATGGACAAGAAAAAATATGTTCTTGTTGGAACCGGAGGTCGGGCGGAATTTTTTTACTCTGCGATCGCCGCGCAATTTAGGGAGACCTCTGAGCTGGTTGCCTTTTGCGATATCAATCAGACACGAATGGATTATGCCAACCGGATGCTTGAAGAGAAGTATAGCTACCCTAAGGTGAGGACTTACCTTTCAGGACAGTTCGAGCAGATGATTGAGTCCGAAAAGCCCGATGCTGTCATCGTCACCAGCGTCGACCGAACGCATCATACCTATATCATCCGGGCGCTGGAGCTGGGCTGTGATGTCATTACGGAGAAGCCGATGACAGTAGACGAAGACAAATGCCAGGATATTCTGAATGCGGTTAAGCGAACGGGCCGCAATGTGCGAGTTGCCTTCAATTACCGATATGCGCCGCATCATACTAAAGCTCGTGAGCTGATTATGGATGGGGTCATTGGCAATGTGCATTCCATCCATTTCGAATGGCTGCTGAATACGATGCATGGGGCAGATTACTTCCGCCGCTGGCATCGGGACAAGCGGAATAGCGGGGGGCTACTCGTTCACAAATCGACGCACCATTTCGATCTGGTCAACTTCTGGATCGGCTCAGAGCCGGATGAAGTATTTGCCTATGGGGACTTGTTATTCTATGGCAGGGAGAATGCCGAGCAACGGGGAGTCACGAGCTTCTACGAGCGTGCAACGGGCCATCCGAATGCCACGGATGATCCGTTTGCCTTACATTTGGATGAGAATCCGCATTTGAAGGCGATGTACCTGGATGCCGAGCATGAGGACGGTTATCAGCGTGACCAAAGTGTATTCGGCGACGGGATCAGTATTGAAGATACTATGGGTGTCATGGTCCGCTATAAGAATAAAGCAATATTAACTTATTCCTTGAATGCCTATATGCCTTGGGAGGGCTACCGCATTGCCTTCAACGGCAGTAAGGGGAGAATGGAGATGACGATTGTGGAACAATCGTATGTCAACTCCGGAGGAGACAAGGCACTGGAAGGAGCGCTCAAGGATAAGCGTATCGTAGTCTATCCGATGTGGAAGCCACCTTATGAAGTAGAGGTTCAAGAGGGAGAGGGGGGCCATGGCGGGGGTGATCCCATTTTACTTCAGGATATGTTTGGTACTCCGGTCGTGGATCGCTTCAACCGAGCGGCTAATCATGTAGATGGAGCAAGATCGATTCTTACCGGCATCGCGGCCAATCGTTCAATTCGTACCGGGCAGGCGGTGAAGGTTGATGATCTGGTCAAGTTTTAAACCATCCCCCAATAAATAATAGAAGATAATACATTCACTACCGTCTGCGACATTCGTTTCAGACGGTTTTTTGTGTAAAAAAATGGTTGATAAAGCACGCTGAGCCAAATATATTTAAATTAACTTGAAATATTTTATATAAACTTAAATGAAAGGGAAATTGAACAGGTAAAGAGGGGGTTGAGCAATGAAACGAGTTCCGATGCTGCTTCAACTGGCGCTGATTCTGTTCTGCGTCATGGCCATTCCGTTGTCCATCTTGACGTGGTACAGCGGAGCGCAGATCCTGCGAAATTCCGAGCTAGAGATTGCAGAATCAGCACTCGCCGGGCTGAATGCGAACCGAAACTTGAATGAGAATGCGCTGAACAATCTGGCACAGGATGCCGTAAGGCTGTCTTCGACCCATATTTATGACGGTATCCGCAATTTCAAGACCTATGCCGAGCTTGGAGAGAGTTACGGCAATATGAGCAGCGCCCTTACGGTGCTGAACGAATTGGTGAATTTGAACCACAGAGTCGATGGCGTGTACTCCAGCTATTTTTATCTGGAGGGTGCCAACTACGTAATTTCCACGGATAAGGGAATTACGACGCTGGACAGATATGAGCCCATCGATTGGACCGAGCAGGCGCTGACCGGACGGATAGGGATCGGAGGGATCTGGCATCCTCGGGAATTAAGCTCGGGGACGAATGTCGTTTCCTATGTGCTGCCACTAAATCGCTTATCGACGACGACACGGGGAATGGTTGTCATCAATCTGCGCGAAAGTCAGGTGGAAAGTTACTTGCGATCGTCAGAGCCTGGGGAGCACGGGTTTATGCTCATGAAGCGAGATGGTCTGATTATTTCTCATGATGATAAAGGCCTGCTGCTTACCAATGGAAGAGAGTTGCCGTTTGTCGAGAACCTATTGGATCAGGGAATCAAGCAAGGGTATGCCTTTCATGAGCTGGAGGGCACGCGGTTGTTGTACACCTGGTCCTACTCGGAGCGGTACCGCTGGTGGAATGTAAGTATCCTGTCGATGGACGAGTTGATGACTCAGACGCGCCATATGCAGCGCAGCATTTTTCTGCTGACGGTGGCTATCTTCTTTGCCGGGACTTTGCTGTCTGTTTTCCTTGCCACATGGTTGTCCAAGCCAGTGCGCAAGCTGGTTCGCAGTGTGCGGGCGCGTAGTAACCTGGGGATATCGGGGCGCAATGAGCTTGCTTTCCTTGATGTGGCTTTTCGGCGAATGCAGGAGGAGGAGGAAGAACTTCATCTGCTGCTGCGCCAGCGTGAACGAGATACGCGGAGTCTGGCTATTCATAATCTGCTGAAAGGCGAGGTAACGGAGCAGGCTGTGAGCATGTTCCCTGAGCCCCATTGCCTGGTTGCCATCGTCTCGATTGATCGATACCGACATTACGTGCGCCAGGCCAATGCGGAGACCCGCAGCTATCATCGCTATCTGTTCAATACTCAATGCGAAGACTTGTTCCCGGCGACTACTCATGTCTACAGCGTTTATCAGGGCGAGGGTTATTTTGCAATGGTGATGAATTATGGTGAGGAAGAGGCAGGAGGCCATGATGGCACAGGCATTCACGATGCGCTTGTAAGGGTCAGAACTGTGGCGAAGGACATTTTCGGTCATACGGTAACGATTGGGGTGAGCGGTCCGTCTGCCTTGAACGGAAATATTGCTGACCGGGCGGCTGAGGCGAGGGAACTGATCAAGTACAGAATGATTGAAGGGGGACGGGGCATTATTTTCTGGAAAGAAACCGCGGACAACAACAGCAGGAAATATGTCTACCCATCGCGCAGTGAAAGGAAAATTCTCAATTATCTCGACACGGGTAACTTGAACAGTATTCAACAAGAGCTGGCTGTGATTCGGCAGGAAATTGTTACGGCTAATTATATTTCTTACGATAATATTATGTTCATCTATAACCAACTGCTCAGCGTCACCATCAAGCATCTCAGAGAAAATAACATCAGCACGGAACGAATATTTGCGGGGCGGGGTAACATTTATTCGGCTATCGCCTCCTTGGATACGCTTGAGGAGCTTGAGGAATATATGCGCGGCTTCTTTGACGAGATCATTCAATATCTCACAAGAAATCAAGGAGAAGCGGGGCATGGGGAGCGCATTGTCCGCTATTTGGAGCAGCATTATTGCGAAGAAATTGTGTTTGAACATATGGCGAAGGAAATCGGCATCAGTTATTCCTACATGCGTAGAATCGTGTATGAATTCACCGGGAAGAGCTTGCTTGATTATCTTAACCAGCTACGGATAGAGAAGGCGAAGCAACTGTTGCTGGAAACTTCGCTCACCATTACTCAAATCGCTGCTGAAGTGGGGTACTACAATGTCCAGAGCTTCAACCGGTTTTTTCGTAAATATGAGGGCATGGCGCCAAGCAGCTACAAGTCGGCCAAGACACACACCTCGCAACCAGGCTGAAGGAGCTGCTCCGGGTCGTCTATTTTGCTTATGAGCATCATTATTGATTATTTTCCCCGGTAACATTCCCACCACTGCAAGCGGCAATCAAAAATGACAAATAGAATCAAAACTCATGATTTACCGGTGCCAGGGCGGAGCGTAAGATGAGACAGAGCTTCCCTCACGGTTCTCCACGAGATTTCGGATAGGGAAGGAATGATCAAGCGTAGGAGGTGAGATTCTGAAAATTGAAAGCGCTTCAAAAGTTAGAGGTTCTCTAGGCCCCAAGGAGCCATTAGGGAAGAGCATCGCTTTTTATCTTCGGCGAGACCTTCAACTGTACCTGATGCTGCTGATTCCGATCGCTTTTGTGCTTGTGTTCAAATACGCTCCGATGTCCGGCCTTGTATTAGCGTTTAAGGATTACAAAATTGCTCATGGCGTCTGGGGGAGTGAATGGGTCGGCTTGGAGGTATTCAGAGAGCTGTTCGCCAAGCATGATTTCGGCCGTGCTGTCCGCAATACCTTGCTGCTGAACTGCCTTGATCTGGTCTTCAGCTTCACGATGCCCATTGTCCTGGCGCTATTGCTCAATGAGGTAAGAAACCTCCGCTTCAAGCGGATCAACCAGACCCTGCTTTATTTGCCGCATTTCTTGTCCTGGATAATCATCGGTGCCATCGCCTATCAACTGCTGAGCGAAGGTAGCGGTGTGGTCAACAATGTGATTGCCATGATGGGCGGCAACCGGGTTCCGTTCCTGCAAGAAGATTTCAACTGGCTGATCAGTTATCTGGCTATCGGGGTTTGGCAGAGTATGGGCTGGGGAACGATCATTTATCTGGCGGCGATCAGCGGAATTAATCCGGAGCTATACGAGGCGGCAACGGTTGACGGGGCAGGCCGCTGGCGGAAGGTATGGAATGTGTCCCTGCCGTCCATTCGCACGACGATTGTGACTTTGTTGATTATGAACCTGGGACGGGTGATGGAAGGCTCATTCGAACGGATTTATGCCCTGCAAAATAAAGCCACCACCGAGTTTACAACGACGATTCCGGTGCTGGTCTACCGCTGGGGGATCGAGGGTGGGAACTTTAGCCGGGCGACGGCACTCGGATTGTTCCAATCCCTGATTGGCATCATGCTGGTGCTGATGGCGGATCGTATCGCCAAGAAGCTAGGAGAAGACGGACTACTATAAATTGAAAATTCAAAAAGTCGGGTTTACAGGACCAAGAAGGTTGGATGAAGCTAGGGACTGAGTAGCGGAGCGTAGACAGATCTACGTGAGCAACGGAAGGCCCGGCTGAATTCAAGATTCGACGCCCGAATTTACTTCTCGAACAACTACGTCCTGGGAAGATGACTTTTTGAACAACCTATCAAAGAAAGGAGGCGGGTTCTTGAAGTCTTCGGGCAACGTAATTACCATGCATCGCAAGAGACGTTTTGACACTTGGGATGTGCTGATTCATCTATCGCTGATCATCGCCTCGCTGGTTTGCTTGCTGCCATTTCTCCATGTTGCGGCCAAATCGCTTAGCTCGGATGCCTTTGTCATTGCGAACAAGGTATTTCTCCTGCCGCGTGGCTTCACCTTTGAAGCCTATGGCAAGATTTTCGCGGATGCCAGCATTCTGCGTTCTCTTTATGTCTCGGTGATTGTGACGGTTGTATTTACCCTTCTCGGTATGATTATTACAATCTGTGCAGCCTACCCCTTGTCACGTAAGCAGCTTAAGGGCCGTACGGCATTGACCATGATCTTCATGATTACTTTGTATTTCAGTGGCGGGATTATTCCCGAATATATGCTGATGAATCAGCTTGGCATGCTGGATACCTTGTGGGCGCTTATTCTGCCGCAGGCGTTCAGTGCGTTCAATTTCCTGATCATGAAGACTGCTATTTCAAGCAGCATCCCCGTAAGCCTGGAGGAGTCAGCAAGAATAGATGGTGCGGGACATTTTCGCATTTTGTGGAGTATCGTCCTGCCGCTCTCCAAGCCGATTATCGCCACGTTGTCGCTGTTCTATGCCGTTGGCCGCTGGAACGCGTATCAGGATGCTTTGTTCTACATCAAGCAAGCGGTGGAACTTCGGCCCTTGCAGCTCAAATTGTACTACCTGGTCATTCAAGCCAGCGAAAGCTTCCAGTTGGAGGCAACACAGGTTCAACTCAGCAACCCTGAGGTTCTAAAGGCATCATGTGTTGTATTTGCGACACTTCCGATCCTTTGCATTTATCCGTTTATCCAGAAGTATTTCGTGCAAGGCGTCTTGCTGGGAGCAGTGAAAGAATAGCTGAAGCCAAATCATTCGGAAAAAATGGGGGAAAAACGATGAGTAAACGTAAAGTAATCTCGATCGTCATGGCTTTGTTCGTAGCCATCAGCGTGTTGTCGGCATGTTCAGGCAATTCGGAGCAAAATTCTAAAAAATCGAATACGCCAATCGACAACTCTAATCATGTTCCGGAAGAATATGTAGATTATTCGGAAGGATTTCCTGAGAAGGTCACACTGGAAATTCCGGTCTATGAGCGTGCGTTCGAGGGCTGGAATGTGACGGATAACTACTATACCCGCTGGGTTCAGCAGGAATTCGGAGATAAGTATAACATCGAGGTTAAATTTGTTCCGATTACTCGCACCAGCGAGGTCACGGATTATGAGCAATTGCTGGCTTCGCACAAGGCCCCGGACATCATTTTTCACTATGACATGCCGCAAGCCCTGGCCTACTACGGGGAAGATGTGATGCAAGAACTGGATTATGACGAAATTGCTTATTATGCTCCGACCTACTGGGGAAACGTGAACTCAACAATAGAGAAATACGGCAGTGTGGATGGAAACAAAGTATTTTTCTTTGCCAATCGCCCTTCTGCGGACAACTTTACGACGCTCATTCGCAAGGACTGGGTGGAGCAAGCCGGGATGAAGATGGAGGACCTGACTTCCTTGGAGAAATTTAACGAGTTGCTGGCAAAATGGAAGGAAGCTGGCCTTGGCGTGGGTGGCGCTAACTTGCTGCAGAACAATTACAACTTCAACTATCCATTCCGGGATTGGCCGTTCGACGAGAAAGAAAGAGCGTTGTATTCGGATCTTAGTGTGGCGGATTTGCCGTCTCCGGCAACTGAGCGCTATCTGCGCAACCTGAACTATCAATATAATAACGGATTGATCGACAAGGAATTTTATTTGCGTAACGATGAGGCCAAGACGAAGGCTGAATTCGTGGCGGGCAAGACCGGAACGTACGCCTTCTATCTTACCAGCAATACAGACGTTATATCGGCAACCCTGGTGAACAATCCTAATGCCGAGTTCGCCGTACTCCCTCCAGCAGCCAGCGTGGCGGAAGGATATCAGCCGCAAGGACGCGCCTACTGGCCGTTTGGCTTCATCATGGGCATCAACTACGAATCATCAACCGAGGAACGCAGAGCGGTCTGGATGTACCTCGAATGGATGAGCCAACCGGATAACCTGTTCTTCTTGCAAAATGGAGTTGAAGGCCAGAACTATACACTCGACGCGGATGGCATTGCGGTGAAGGTAGCTGATTTTGCGGGCGAGTCAAAGCTATCCAATAACAACAACAAGGATTATTGGGGCCTTGTCACGGAGATGGCTGAATACGCCAGTCCGGAATTGTCGCGGAAGTCGTATATCCGCAACTGGGCACCTCCAGGATACGAGTATCTGGCTGAAGATATGCTCAAGTATTATGACGAGGTGGAGGAGTATCGCACGCCAGACGCTTTGTTCAGTGTCGTTCTTGAGAAAGTGAACGAATATAAGGCCGATCTGAACTCGCTGTTCCAGGAATTGTATGTGAAGTGTGTTCTTGCTCCGGAGGGCGAGTTTGATGCCACATACGAAGCGGCGAAGAAGACTTATCAGAATGCGGGCTACCAGGAAATACTTGACGAGAAGCAGAAAGCGATTGAAGCAGGACAATACAATTAATCCGGAGGGTGATTAGTGTTGAAGCTAACATCGATTCCGTCCGACCTGAAGCCCATCGCGGGACGTGTGGCGGACTATATTTTCAGCATGGACCTGACCTGGGACTGGCCGGGAGGGGTTGCCTTTTACGGAGTCAGCTCCATTTACGAAGCGACCGGGGAAGAGGCTTATCTTGAACGCATGGTGGCATGGTGTGAGGAGTACATTGAGGTGGGGCTTCCGGTATGGAACGTGAACACCTGCGCGATGGGACATATGCTGCTCACCTTGTATGAACATACGCAAGACCAGAAGTATCTTGATCTGATATTAAGCAAGATCGATTACCTCCAGAACAAGGCGCCCCGATTCGGAGAACGGGTGCTGCAGCATACGGTGTCGGCCAAAAATGATTTCCCTGAGCAGTGCTGGGCGGATACCTTATTTATGGCGGCCTACTTCATGCTGCGTACCGGGGTGATGCTGGGGGAGAAGCCACTGATTGAAGATGCCCTACATCAATTTTATTGGCATATCCACTACTTGCAAGACGAAGATTCCGGGCTTTGGTACCATGGCTACAGCAACGTAACTAAGGATCATATGTCAGGGATTCACTGGGCGCGGGCGAATGCTTGGGCAGCTTATACGATGTCCCGGGCAGCCAGGGAGGTTCCAGAAGGCTATCTCTATCCGCCGATGATGCATATATGGAGCTCCCTGCGGGACCAACTGGCTGCGATTAAGAAGCTGCAAAAGGATAACGGCCTCTGGGGAACAGTTCTTGATGTTCCGGAAGCCTATGGGGAAGTGTCAGCGACGGCCGGAATAGCGGCCGCCATGATGATGCAAGGCAACCCCCTTCATGCGAAATATGTACAGAAAGCGTTGAACGGCGTGCTCGATAACATTGCATTAAATGGCCGCGTTCTGAATGTGTCCGGCGGAACCGCCGTAATGAAGGAGGTCGGAGACTATCTTGCAGTGGACCGAAAATGGGCCCAAGGCTGGGGGCAGGGTCTCGTATTAGCCTTATTAGCTGCTGCCATTGAACACGGTGAGTGATATGCTGTTATAGAAGATCATCGTGTGAGAGGGAGGTGGAGGGATGATAAGGAAAGCTTCATTAATGAAGGTGTATGAAGATTGTCATGAGGAATATCATAAACGTCATGATGAGCTTTGGCCCGAGATGGAAGAGATGCTGCTCGCTCACGGAGTTATTAGTTACTCCATTTTTTTAGATGAGTCTACCAGCAATCTGTTTGCCTACCTAGAGATTGAGGATGAAATTCTCTGGAGCCAGGCCGCGGATACGGATGTTTGCCGAAAATGGTGGGACAGCATGAAGGACCTCATGGAGACGAATGCGGATCATAGTCCTGTGAGCCGTGAGTTGCAAGAGGTATTCTTTCTGGAAAGAAAGCTGGGAGAGTAGATGAAGACGGCCCCTGAATGCCTCAGGGGCTGTCTTTATTCATCATGCAGGCTCTCAAAAATTAATATGATAATGCTCTAATTATATAGGTTGTATTATTGTTGCTCTCTCTTTATAGTAAACATGATCGTACATATATTAGTTAGGGCCTTTTTAACAAGGCAGGAGGAGAGAGAATCAATTGTTGACTGGGTTTTTGCTCTTATTATTGGCTTGTTTCTTTCAAGGAAGCTTTGGACTTGGCATGAAGAAATATCAACCCTTCTCGTGGGAGGCCTTCTGGGTTGTCTTCTCCGTGGTGGGTATTTTGCTCGTTCCCTGGTTGTGGACCTGGATTGAAGTCCCGGAATTTCTGAATTATGTTCGCGAGACTCCGGTTAAGGTGCTTGGCCTGGCTTCTCTATGCGGCTTGTTGTGGGGGATTAGCTCCATCCTGTTTGGCAAAGCGGTGGATACCATTGGGGTCTCGCTGACGTATGGGGTGAACATGGGGATTTCGGCATCGCTGGGGTCACTGATTCCGCTGCTCTTGTTCGGAAATCTGCCACGGGCCGCTTCCTTTATCGTGTTGCTTGCTGGCATGGCCATCATGCTGGGCGGGGTTGTGGTGATTACCAAGGCCGGTCTGGATAAGGAGAAGCGGCTCAAGCAGCAAAGGGGAGGACAAGGTGGGGCTTCGTCATCGGAAGTACCGTTGTCCAAGGGGCTGATCATGGCTTCGATTGCTGGTCTTGGCTCGGCGGCGATGAACATTGGCTTCTCTTATGCGAACCGGACGCTGGATATTGCTGCAGGACATGGGGTATCCGAGATGAGCGCCAGCCTGATTCCGTGGGTGGTTACGCTATCCGGTGGTTTTGTGGCGAACTTCGCTTACGCCTTCTTCAAGCTGATTCAGAACCGGACTTATCGCGATTATGTGAAGCCGGGCAGTGGCAAGGCCTATGTCAAAGCCATCGGGACCGCACTAATCTGGTTTTTTGCGCTTGGCTTCTATGCGAAAGCGACGGTCCTGCTTGGCCCAATCGGCTCCAGCGTAGGCTGGCTGGCCTTTAACGGTCTGGCTCTGATCGTGAGCAATGCCTGGGGGCTGAAGGACGGGGAATGGAAGGGATTCCCGGGACCGAAGAAGCAGCTTATGATCGGAAATGCTATTCTGATCGCGTCCTGGATCGTAGTAGGCATCGCCAACAGCTTGGCGTAGATTAAGGTTTAATATACTCTGCAAAATTCTCTTGTAAATACCGTGAATTAATATCCTCTCTGAGATGGTGATGGATCAGCGCGTCGAGCTGGTCCATTTCTTTATGCATCATCAGTTCCAGCATCGTCTGATGCTCCTGGTGGATCTCCACCAGCTTTTCCTTCCTTAACATATGCAATCTGCGGTATCTGGCGTAATGAATGCTGGACTGCTGAATGAGGTCCCATAGGAACTCCCGACCAGCCAGCCGGAACAGGGATTGATGGAAGGCATCATCCAGGTTCAGGAACCGTTCACCATCTTCCTCGTCCTGGATTACGGCCTGCTGCTGATCCAAGATTTCCTTGAGCTCATGTACTCCTGTGAGCAGCAGATGGGAGGACAACTCCTTAATAATTTCCTTCTCCAGCACACTGCGCAAATAGATCATTTGCTCCACCGACTGCAAATCAATGAAGGATACCAGGTTGCCCTTCTTGGGATAGATATCGATATAGGACTCCAGACTAAGCTGCTTGAGCACATCGCGAAGCGGGGTTCTTGAAATTTGATAGCGTTCGGAGAGTGCGGTTTCGCTTAAGATGGAGCCCGGCTTGAGCTTTAACGTCACAATTTCTTGTTTTAGGGTATCTCTGATCTTTTCTTTGATCGGCATTTGTACTCCTGCTTTGTTTTTTATCTAGTATACATGATTTCGAATGGAAGAGGAAGAAGTCCCAGTAATAAACGGTGTTGACAAAAGCAATAACCTGATTTATGATCAAACCGATCTTGTATACAAGATTATTTTAAATATGCTAGGGGAGGCCTGATTATTAATGAACATGACATGGCGGTGGTATGGGGAAGGGAACGATAACATTACACTGGACCATATTCGGCAAATTCCTGGAGTTATGGGGATTGTCTGGTCTTTGCACAACAAGATAGCCGGAGAGGTCTGGGAGATGGAAGAGATTCAGAAGGTGGCGGACCAGATTACGAGCAAAGGGTTCAGCACCGCCGTGGTCGAAAGCGTGAATGTTCATGATGATATTAAAATCGGCTTGCCTACGCGTGATCATTACATTGACATCTATATCGATACCATCCGTAAATTGTCCAAAGTAGGTGTGAAGGTCATTTGCTACAATTTCATGCCAATCTTTGACTGGACGCGTACCGAGCTATATAAAGAGCTTCCCGACGGATCAAACGCCTTGTTTTATGAAAAGGCTGCCATTCTCGATCATCCACGGGAAATGGTGGATCGGATTCTGGCCGGAGCCGGTGCCTTTACGATGCCGGGCTGGGAACCGGAGCGGCTGGCGAAGCTGGATGAGCTCTTTGCCGCTTATGCTGATGTGACGGAAGAGAAGCTGTTCGAGAACTTAATATATTTCCTGAAGCGCATTATTCCAGTGTGCGAGGAAGTCGATATCAAGATGGCGATCCATCCGGATGATCCGGCGTGGCCGATCTTTGGCTTGCCCCGGATTATCCGCAGCCGGGATACAATTCGTCGTATGCTGGACGCCGTGGACAGTAGGTACAATGGCCTGACCTTCTGTACCGGATCGCTTGGCACAAATACGGAGAATGATCTGCCGGCCATGATTCGTGAATTCCATGATCGGATTTATTTTGCTCATATTCGTAACGTGAAGGTATTTGAGAACGGAGACTTTATCGAGGTATCCCATCGCGGAAGTGACGGCAGCGTAGATGTTGCCGAGGTGGTCAAGGCCTATCATGAGAGCGGATACACTGGCTATGTGCGTCCTGACCATGGTCGTCATCTATGGGGAGAAGAGAAGAACTGCCGTCCGGGATACGGTCTGTACGATCGGGCGCTAGGAATCATGTATTTGCTGGGGGTTTGGGACAGTCTGGAAAATGCGAGGGAGGCGAAGTAATGCTTCGTTTATCTTTAAGCAGTATTTCGGATGAAGCATCTGCCTGGGCGACTGCGGGTGTGGAGCTTCCCAAGTTTGATATTGCTCAGGTGACGGAGAATACCCGGAAGAAGCCGCAATGGGTTCATTTCGGGGCAGGCAACATCTTCCGGGGGTTCGTAGCCAACGCGCATCAGCGGTTGCTGGACAGCGGGAAGGCGGATACCGGAATAATCGCTGTTAATTCCTATGATTTGGATAAGGTGGACCCGGATCGCAAGCCTGCCGGTATTTTAACACTGCTGGTGCTGATCAATGCTCGCGGGGAATTTCGGAAGAGTGTCGTTGGCAGCATCGTCGATACGATTACGGCAGACCCGGCCTGGGAAGCTGAATATAACCGCTTAATCCAAGTCTTCGAGCAGCCGAGCCTGCAAATCGCCAGCTTCACCATTACGGAGAAGGGATACGCCCTCACCGGACCGGATGGCAGCTACCTGGATACCGCCAAGCAAGATATCAAGAATGGTCCCGCCGCGCCGAAGCATACGATGAGCAAGGTGGCTGCTCTGGCGTACCGCCGCTATCTGAAAGGCGCTTATCCGATGAGCTTTGTCAGCATGGATAATTGCTCGCATAATGGTGACAAGCTGAAGCAGGCGGTCGTAACGATTGCCCGAGAATGGGCGAAGAACGGCTTCGTGGAAGAGGACTTTATCGCTTACCTTGAGGACGAGAATCGCATCACGTTCCCTTTGTCTATGATTGATAAAATAACGCCGCGCCCATCGGAGCAGGTACAGGCTGCATTGCTGGAGCAGGGCATTGGAGGGATGGAGGTGGCTGTCACCTCCCAGAACACCTATATTGCCCCTTTCGTTAATGCGGAGATCAGCGAATATTTAGTTATCGAAGACAAGTTCGCGGGTGGTCGTCCACCGCTGGAGGATGCGGGTATCATTCTGACTGATCGGGCTACGGTTAATCAGGTGGAGACGATGAAGGTGACGACCTGTCTGAATCCGCTGCATACCGCCCTTGCGGTAACGGGCTGCCTGCTGGGTTATACGCTCATCTCGGATACAATGCAGGATGCCACGCTGCGTAAACTGGTAGAAACTATAGGCTACGCCGAGGGCCTGCCGGTTGTGGTCGATCCGGGTATTCTTGATCCGAAGCAGTTCCTCGATGAGGTGCTGCAGGAGCGGTTCGCCAATCCGTTCATTCCTGATACGCCGCAAAGAATCGCATCCGACACTTCACAAAAGGTAGGCATCCGGTTCGGAGAGACAATTAAATCGTATATTCGCAGAGAGGAACTGGACCCGGTTAGCCTGACGGCAATCCCGCTGGCGATTGCCGCCTGGTGCCGTTATCTGCTGGGGATTGATGATACAGGCAAGCCGTTTACGCCAAGTCCTGACCCCTTGCTTACGGTACTGCAAGGACATTTGGCCGGGGTTAAGTTAGGGGACGCTACTTCAGGCGTACGCGCAATCCTGGAAGATGAGCAGATCTTTGGCGTTTCCTTGTATTCGGCGGGTCTCGGGGAGAAGATTGAACGCATGTTCTATGAAATGCTGGAGGCCCCGGGAGCGGTGCGGAGAACGTTGAATAAATACCTGGAATTGTTGTAAGGAGGAGCCGATGAAGAAGCTTAAGGTATTGGGAGGTTTGCAGGAGTGCGGCGTGGTGGCGGTTATCCGTGCAGAGAGCGGTGAGGAAGCCTATAACATGGCGGTCGCTTGCGTGGATGGCGGACTGACGAATCTGGAAGTGACGTTCACGACCCCGGACGCTCAGGAGGTCATTCGGCGGCTGGTAGCTGAATATGGCGACCGGGCATTGGTCGGAGCCGGTACGGTGCTTGATCCGGTAACCGCGCGGATTGCCATGCTGGCAGGTGCGGAGTTTGTCGTTAGCCCTTCCTTTGATCAGGAGACCGCCCAGCTATGTAATCTGTACGGTATTCCCTATATGCCGGGAGTGCTGACACTAAGCGAAATTAAAGAAGCATTAAAGTATGGAGCAGATGTTCTCAAGTTGTTCCCGGGTAGCGCTTATGGTCCTGGCTTCGTCAAGGCCGTGAAGGGGCCGATGCCTCATGTCAACATTATGCCAACGGGCGGAGTTGATCTTGACAATATGGAGCAATGGTTGAAGGCCGGATGCATGGCTGTGGGCATTGGCGGGAATCTTACCGCTCCGGCCAAGGAGGGGCGCTACGACCAAATTACCGAATTGGCAGCGGCTTATGTAGCCCGGTTCAAAGCCTGCTCTATGGCAAGTGCTAGATAAGACGTAGAGCTCTCGCGAATAATACGTAAGACCCAGGAATATAGCCGTATTTCGGAAATACAGTACCAGGATACTAATGATTTGCACCTCGGTTGGTAGTATAATAATCACATTGTCTTGGTGGTTAACTAATCAATTTCGAGGATGTGCTGTACGATGAATGCGGGAAAAATTTTGTTAAAAACCCTGGAATTCAGCCACGAGTTGGATGTGCTGCATAAGCATATTACAACGAACCAATTGCCAGTCAGAAAGAGCGATTCTTTTGACAAGCAATGCTTTTTCCTGGAGGAATATCTTAAGGAAGATACCTATCAATCGGTGTACCGGAAGATGAACTCGGTTAACAAGTGGTCCGGGATCGTAGCCGTGCCTGTGTTCCTGATTATTGCAGCGGCATTTGTATACGGGAAATGGATTAATCCGTCGTTCGATGTATTCGGGTTCTTCGTAGATAACCCGGTGCTGTATATTGTGCCTGCTATTTTGATTGTCATTACTTTAACGTTGGCGTTGGTTCATCAGTCCTTGCGCAAGAAACTCTATGAGCAAATTTACCCACAGTTGAAGGACAAACTAGGGGTAAGGGAATTAGAATATTAATAAGTTGAACTAAAGAATGAGCAGCATCAGCAAGCATGAAATTACAAAAAGCCGAATGATCCCAAAAAAACAATTTGGGTCATTTCGGTTTTTTGGTTTATATATTAATAGGCAGGCGATTTGTATTTATTTTATGAGGGATATCGATGCGAAGGAGATGAGGGATTACTATGAGAAAACAGAGCTTGATAGCGTTCTTCATTTTGTTAGCAACAGGAATATTCTGGAGCAGTGCGGCATCAGCCGATAATTCATCGGTGACTCTGAACATCAACGGTGAGAAGCTGACCGATGAGAAGGCACTCATTATCAATCAAACGACCATGGTACCGATTCGCACCATCAGCCAACTGCCCTTTTTCACTGTCAATTGGGATAATTCAACCAAGGTGGTTTCTGTGCAGGATACTTTAACCGGGCAAGTGCTCAAGCTAACCGTGGGGAGCAAGGAAGCGCTGAAAGGAACGGAGAAAATAACAGCTAATGAAACGCCTCAAATTGTGGACGGTTCGGTGTATGTGCCATTGCGATTTATTGCAGAGTCTCTGGATACATTAACGTTCTGGGATGCAACGACTAGAACAGCCGTGGTGTATCAAGTTCCGGCCAATCAAGATACGGAAAGCAGTGACTTGGCAGTGGCACGTCAGGCTGTTCTGGAGCTGCCTCGCATTAGCCTGAATGCCCATCTGGGTTCTACTATGGATGTACGGAATACGCTGTATTATTTCCCGTATGGTCATGCCAAAAGCTTCTTTATCCAAGAAGGCAACTATATCCGCTATTATGAAGTTCGTGATGATGCGGCATGGCAGGTCTGGGAAGGAGAAGTTACGTCCAAGCCATCTGGTGAACCGGATGTGATCAAGAATCTGGTTCCGGCTGTGAGTAAGGAATGGGGAGAGCGTCCTTCTTATGCAGGAGACTATGCCTACTACTCTCACGGATGGATGGCAGGAACTCTTCATTATGGAATTCTTACGGAATCCGGCGAGTACAACGAACTGGATAACGTGAATAACGTCCATGATAAGATTAAGGTCTACCTTATTGCCGATGAGGAACGAGTGGATTAATACAGCTACCAGGATAAAGAGAAGGGATTGAGAGCGTCTTACGTTCTCAATCCCTTCGTACGTTAACTGAAATATTGCTTGCGGAACTGGAACGGCGATATCCCCACGTGTTGCTTGAAGCAAGCCGAGAAATAAGGAGTGTAGCGAAAGCCGATCTCCTCGGCGATCCGTTCAATGGACCATTCCGTGGTGATTAATAGCCGTTTGGCCTGTTCCAGACGGAAATCCTGCAAATATTCGAGTGGGGTTCGTCCATATCTCAACTTCATGCAGCGTACAATATAATTGGTGTGAAAATGAAGAGCCGAGGACAGCACTTCATTGGTCATCTTCTCCCGGTAATGCTCCTGAATATAGGCAGACGCTCTTTCAGCGAGCCGTGTGGCTGCCATACCCGCTTCGCTGCTTCCGCCTTCCTCCAGCATGGATAGCAGATCGGAGAGGCATCGTTGCTCCTGCCAGAATGAGTTCGCCATGGGCAAGGCAAGCAACTGCTCCAGCAGGGCATAGGCTGCCGCAGGACCGGCTAGCTGCGTATGCTTGGGCAATCGAACCGTATAGGAGTTGTTGAAGGGCCGCGACAGAGTCGGTGAATCTTCCACCTGGGTAGCAAGGTCCGGTTGGACTGGCGGGGCATCATGCTCGAAATGAACCCAGTAAAATATAGTAGCCTGTTCACAAGGCTTTATGGCGTAATGCTCACCGTCAGGTTCGAGAAGCAAAGTATCGCCCTTTTGCAAGGCCCATTCCTGCCCATTTTCCCCGATATGTAATTCACCTTCCACCATAATTAACAGGTCATAAATACCCAGCTTCTTGCGGTTAGGGTGACGGTCTCCTACCGAGAACTCCGAGCGGCCTGCGCCCAAATAGTAGGGCAGCGGCGGAATTTGAAGCTCAACAATGTCTGTACTCAATGACCTGATCCTCCATCCCTAAGTCCATGCTGTTCATGAGAAAAGCATATAGTCGAGTGGGGGAAGAGTCAATCTGAAATGAGGGAGGGATACATTTTACGCTTGAAAAAAACCGTCTGGACGGTATAATAAATAAACGAAGGGGGTGTATCCGGTGAAATCCAAGAAGGAACAGAAACGCGAACTGATCTTGAACACGGTGTCTAAGCTTATCCGTGAAGAAGGGATGGAGAAGCTGACTTTGGAGGCTGTAGCCACGAAGGCAGGCATCAGCAAGGGAGGTTTGCTTTATCATTTTCCAAGCAAGGATGCTCTGATTCTGGGGATGATCGAACAACTGTCGGATCGCTTTATTACGGATTTCAGAAGCAGGGCAGAAGGGGACACCGAGAGCAAGGGGAAGTGGACGCGTTCTTATGTGGATACGTCGGTACAGGAGGAATTGTGTGATTTGTACGTCGGCATATCGGCGGCCCATTTCACCAACCCCGATATGCTTCGGCAGCTTCAAGAGACCTATGTTGAAATTCAGGAGAAGATGGAGCACGATGAGGTGGACCCGGTTCGCTCGACGATAGCCCGGTTAGCCATCGATGGTCTATGGCTAGCCGACATGTTCGGATTGGCATCACCGCAGGGAGCATTCAGACAACAAATTATTGAACAAATCAAAGCAAGCATACAGGAGGAGCAACAATGATGATGGCTTATCTATTTCTGGCGTTCTCAATCATGCTGGAGCTGCTGGGAACCTCTTTGCTCAAGGCATCGAACGGGTTCACCAAATTGTTTCCAACGTTAGGTACGGTGATAGCATTTGTTGCCGCCTTCTATTTCCTTTCTATATCGCTTAAGACCCTTCCCTTAAATATGACGTATGCTATCTGGTCGGGCGTAGGCACGGTGGCGACGGCACTCATCTCCATCCTGATCTGGAAGGAGAAGGTGAATGCTGGAAGTGTTGTGGGGATTGGCTTGATCGTGGTTGGTGTGATCGTACTGAACTTGTTCGGGGCAGGGCATGGTGAAGGCGAAGCCGGAGCCAAGGAGAAAAGTCCGGTATCCAGTGAAGTTGCTATTTCCAAACCCTATGATGAAGCTTAAGTGCAAGGATACCAGAACAGAAGGACCGACCGGAGCTTGTAAGCCGGACGGTCCTTTGCCTTTTAGCGGGGCAGAGGTCGGGAGAGTTGGTAATAACCGCTGTCCGAGGCTAATTGCAGCAGATCACGGGCATAGGAGCCGGCCCAGGAATATCCATGGCGGCGTTCCTCACTAATTTGCAGGATATCGAAGTATTTCTTGCCATCCCGATCGGCGAAGAAATGGCGGTTGTCCTCTACATTATAGAACCGGTACCAAATGACGCTGGAGGGATCGCTGACGAAATAATCCGGTCCTTGTCTCACATATTTAACACCATCGGTTCGGACGGTATCAAACCATTGGAGAGCGGCCTTGGCGGCTCGTTGGATCTCGGTGGTCTGGGGTCTGGACATCAGGAAAGCTACAATCCCGACGGATTCGCTGCCGGATTTGGAAGGTAACTCATAGGCGCGGGCAGCTACCGGAGCATAGTTCACAGGGTCATGCTGAGCGCCCCATACCGTTCGGACTCCGTTATTAACAATCTGAGAGCGAAGAATATAATCAATGCTTTTATCCATTGCTGTGCCAAGCTTGCTATACTGCTCATTGGTCAGTAGATTGCTGTTGCTGAAATCCCCTTTCCGTTGGATCATGTCATCTATTAATACGAGCACTCGAACCATAGCATCATCATTGAAGGTGACAGCATCGGAATAGTTGCTCCGCTTCGGATAGACTTGGGGGAAGCCGCCGGAGGGATACTGCATACCTGTAATGAAATCTACCGCTTTGCGCAAGCTTGTCCGATAAGCATTGTTGCTGGTTTTGTTATACATATAAGCGAGGAAGCGAATTTCGGCAACGGTAGCTTTATTGTCAATTGTACCCAATTCTACGCCAGAGGCTTTCCAGCCTGATCGGGCTTCTTTGCCGTCCCAAGGCTTCTTGTACTTATCCAGCATATCCTTATAGAAGCCGCCATGGGGCATTTGCCAAGTGATGATATTATTAGCCAAGGTGGTATCTTTGGCCAGATCTCCGCTGATAAAATCACTGATATTCCGATGCTTGTTCAAGAGTGAATCCGTATTGACGGCTTGCAGGGAAATATCTGAATTGTAGGTCAGGGAATCGGCTGATTCGGATGGGGAGGTAGGGACGGGGGTGTTGTCTCCACTCGCAAAGCCGACGGGGAGAGCACCCAGGATAAGTGCGGTCACAAGACAAGGCACGATTAGCTTCTTGAAATGATAGTTCTGCATAGGAATACCTCCTGAAATTGAGATGGGATGTTCATTCCGGCAACATAAGCAGAAATCGAATCCAAGCTGACTATATTTTGTAAGCGATTACATAATAGTATTAAAAAAACATCTTTCCTCCTTTCTTATTAAAATCATAGAACTAGAATCATGGACAATAAAATGGAATAAACATCCATTAATGCAAATTAAATATAACCTTTCTGATTTGGAATGTCAATATTAGTATAATGATTATCAAAATGGAAAT
This sequence comes from Paenibacillus senegalimassiliensis, assembly GCF_001486585.1. Classification (GTDB taxonomy): domain Bacteria; phylum Bacillota; class Bacilli; order Paenibacillales; family Paenibacillaceae; genus Fontibacillus; species Fontibacillus senegalimassiliensis. Next base: position 1,713,251 of record NZ_LN909046.1, on the reverse strand, counting down.
TCAAGCGGCGAAAAGCCGCTACATTCCGGAAAGGAGCGTAGCGGCTTAGCGAATGAGTTGTCTTATCCAATCAGGCCAAGCCATTGCCAGATCGGTACGCTGACCAGCAGACCCACGATGTTAACGACCATATAAATGACCGATCCCAGCATGGTTTGTTTGGCGGTAGCCATTTTCCCATCGATGGCATAATACGTTGTCAGGAACGGTGGGTTCTGGTATTGCAAAACCCAGATATTCACCGAGGTAATGGTGGCAAAGGCAATGATAAACGGGCTGATATCCGTATTGGCCAGCAGCGGCAACACAATCAGAATAAAAATAGTCACGGCTGCGGACAAGGAAACGAGCAGGAAGCGAATGGCATAGACCAGCAAGGCCAACACCACGACCAGGATATAAGGATTTTGCAGCACAGGCTTGATAATTGGCGTTAATGTGCTGCCGATCCATTGATCAATACCTACTTCGGGAAGCACTGTGCCCAGATTCAAGGCGCAGCCGATGAAGATAATAGCGTTCCAAGGTATTTTATTCTTGAAGTCAGCGACGCTAATGACCTTCAGGCCCACTAGAATGGATACGGCCAGAATGGCTATAACGGCGGAAGAAATGCCCGTTGTCTTCTCCAGCATCCATAGAGCGAGTGTACCTACTAAGACGATGGCGGTGATTTTTTCGTTTTTGCTCATTTTGCCAAGCTCTTTAAGCTGGTTGCTCAGAAAGTCTCCAGGTAGCTTGGTGTCCTTCTCTGGCTTGAAGAAATGCCGGATGGCAAAATAGCTGCCGACAATAAATACGATGGACCACGGCAAGGCATACAGGAACCAGTTGCCCCAGGTCAATTGCTTCTGAACCGATTCATCCAGCAGCCCGCGGCCGACATAGTTCATAAAGGTGGCGCTTAGAAAGATAGGCGAAGCGCAGACAAAGCCAAAGAACATGGAGAGGAATAGCCCTGCGCTAGGCTTGCTCTTTCTTTCATATCCCATCGTATCGCTGATGGACAAGCTGAGTGGAGCGGCGATGGAGCCTTTAGCGTTGGTGCTCGGAATGGTCGGAGATACGATTAATCCCGCGAGCAGCACAGCCAAGCTTTGTCCTCGGAACGTTGTCGGGAAGAACTTCATCACATGTAGAGCAATGCGCTTCATCAATCCCGAGCCACTAACGGCGATCCCGATGCCAAGGCCGCCAATGACCATCCACCAGCTTGTGCCGGAGAATTGGGAGAAGGCGACGTTGAACGGAACTACCTTCAGAACAACCCAGGACGCACACATAATCAGGGCGACGGCAAAATCGGGCATCACATCGGCGATCCAGAATACGATAGCTCCGGCCAAAGTTCCCAGTACGATCATGGATGATCGATCCAGCCCCTCAAAGGGAGGGAGGAACGCGATGATGATGGCGAAAAGGAGACCGAGAACGGCGCCGATGATTTTTTTGGTATTTGTATTCTTCATGGAGTTCACCTACTTCTCTAGAACTGCCGGATTGACTACATAGGCAGGTGTTTTGCCGGCATGGAAATCGACGATCGCCTGAGCAGCACCGATGGAAAGGTTCTCGATGGCTTCGGCGGTGGTACCCGCAATATGAGGCGTGAGCATAATGTTCTTGGCCGAGAACAACGGGTTAGCCAGCTCTGGCGGCTCGACAGAGAACACGTCTACGGCGGCTCCGGCGATGATATCCTGATTCAGCGCTTCTGCTAAATCCGCTTCGTTGACGATACCTCCGCGACTGGCGTTAATCAAATAAGCGGATGGCTTCATTTGTTTCAAGGTATCCAGAGTAATCATATTCTTTGTTGTTTCTGTCAAAGGTACATTAATCGTGACGAAGTCGGCCAGTTCATACAATTCCCGGGCTGTATTCACTTGCGTAACATTCGGATTTGTTGTCTTCACATATTCATCATAGACGTAGACGGAAACGCCCAAGGATTGGACCAAATCGGCAATGATGCTGCCGATGCTGCCGAACCCGATAATCCCCAGATTCTTGCCTTTGATCTCACTTCCGCCAACCTTATAGCGGTTGACCAATCCAGGCAATGATGCACCGGGCTCGGATAGCTTCCCTGTTCGAATCAGGTGATCCGCCGGGAAGAAATATCTGCCAAGGGTCATCATCGAAGCCACGATGTATTCCGCTACCGAGTAGGCATTGGCATTTAATACCCGGCTTACCAAAATGCCACGTTCTGTTGCTGCTTCCACGTCGATGTTATCCACACCGATCCCGTGACGGGAGATAATGGACAAATTCGGTGCTGCTTCAATCACTTCACGAGGCAAGGGACTGGTGCGCACGATCATGCCGTACACATCCTGGCTCAGGCTGATTAAGGTCTCTGCATCGGTGGAAGGAGAGACGACGACTTCAAATCCTTGTTGCTCCAAAAGGGCCAGCCCTTTAGGGTTAATCGCTTCACATAGCAAAATCTTGGTTGACATAAGAACCCTCCATTACAGTAATATCATGCCGTATTTTCTCACGGGGAAACTTTGTGAAAAAAGTATCAAGCAATTGAAGTGTACTCGCTACACTTACTGTACAGTCAATACAGGCTTTCCAAGAAAAAAGGATGATTTGGATTCCACGAGAACCCAAACCATCCTTTATTTTCCCTTGTTTCAAGGGTTTTATGTTGCTTATACATCATGAATTCGAGCCAGTGTACAGTTACTGTATTTGGTTCGTAAAGGGAATCCAGGCTTCGAAATAACGATACCGTTCCTTAGCGCTATCCGTCTCTTCAAAGATATTAGCGATGGTGGCAAGCTGCACGTCCCCACTCAGCTCGAGCCGATTAAATTGCATGAACTCTTCCACGTAATCGAGGTAGCTCCATTTAACGGAATCATAGGAATCCACCTTGAAAATCGTATAAATACAAGGCTGCGACTCGACGAAAAAAGCTGTAGAAATTTGGTCAAAGCCAAAAAATTCAGCATACTCCTGCTCCAAAGTGAGGTCACAGTAAGTGGAGATTGGCTGCTCCCCGGTTGCAATATCGCTCTGCCGGATGCCCAAGGTATGCCGACATAACGGCATGGCCTCCATAGCGATTTTCCTGGCCAGTGTGCCGTTGCTTGACTTCTCCAAAATATCCTCCTGCAAATGCAGGTGATGCCACCTTGCAGGGCGGACCCGGTAGAAGCATTTTCTATAAAATAAAGGAATGGATTGAACCAGTTGCTGAAGCTGCTTCATGCCTTCCAGGCAGTATTGCTTTCTCAGCAGTTCCTTCTCATTCTCGGCGATCTTGCTGCCCAGGCTGTTTGCCAAATCGTTCATATCATCTTCGTTGAAGATCTTCTCGGTTTCTTCTACGGAGAAGCCCATGTTCTGATACTGCTTGCGAATCATGATCATGTATACGTCATAGGACGCGTAGAGCCGTTCGTTCCGATGATTCTTCTCGCCGGGCAGTACGATGCCAGCCTTGTCGTAATAGCGAATGGTCTGGGGATGCATGCCCAGCATATTTGCGACTTCGCCGATTCGATAGGTAGCCATAAATTTGCGGTCTTTTTGTTCCATAGGTTGCAGCCCCGCCTTCGTGTATTTAATGGTCATTCTATCACTCTATCCTTGCGGGCAACAAGTAGAAGTACATCAATGAATCTATTGTTAACCTAATTTGATAAAAATAGGTTTACAATTGGAGAGAGGCGAAATATAATTCAAAGCATACATTTCGCAATAGGTGGAGGATCAATGATGAAGACAAAAGATTTGGTATATGCTTCGCTGCTAGCTGCATTTATTTCTGTATTGGGCATGCTTCCGCCCCTTCCGTTAGGCTTTATCCCTGTTCCCATTACGGCGCAGACGCTGGGGGTTATGCTGGCCGGGTCTTTTTTGGGTAAAAAAACGGGGGCGATGAGCCTGCTCTTGTTCATTGTTCTGGTGGCTATCGGCTTGCCGGTATTGTCTGGTGGACGTGGGGGATTCGCTGCACTGGTCGGTCCATCGGCCGGGTATATTTTGAGCTTTCCTATCGCCGCTTATGCGATCGGTTGGGCTACGGAAAAAGTGTGGCGTAACATGAAGACGTGGAAGCTGCTGTTCATTCATATCGTATTTGGCGTCCTGCTGGTAAATTTGATTGGCGCTCCTATGATGGCGCTGATTACGAATACATCGATCTGGGCAGGAATGCTCGGCGCAGCCGCGTATCTCCCAGGCGACTTGATCAAGGCTGTAGCCGCAACTCTGATTGCTATGCAGCTTAGAGCGGTCAGTCCCATTGAGGATAAAATACATAGCTCAGCATCTTGAGTTTGGAAGTGATGGAACATGAATTTACTATTACCTATATTAAGTCACGCCAAAGTGAAACCGAGTCAAGTGGCTATTTCTCACACGCGGGGGATATTGACGTATTCCGAACTCGTGGAACGGGTGCAAAGGGTGGCCGTAGGCTTGCGGATGTCTGGCGGTTTTGTTGCAGGCGATAAGGTCGCGATTCTATCGAGGAATCGAGTGGAATTCGTTGAGGTATTTCTAGGCGCCGTTTGTGCAGGGGGAGTGCCGGTAGTGCTTGATCCCAAATGGAGTACGGACGAAGTGGCTGAGGTAATTCGGCAGTGTACTCCCCAAGTGCTGGTTTGTGATCGGGAACTGAATTCAATCGAGGGGTGGGAGGAAGGTGGCTGTGAGCGCCTTACCTTCTCCGGTGACGATGAGCTTGAGCTGCCAGGAAGCTATGATGCATGGTTGGCTGCTCAAGAGCCGGAATCCACGATGGAGACAGTGAATGAACTGTTGTTCATCGGTTTCACCTCAGGGACAACCGGGATGCCCAAGGGGTATACCCGTACGCATAGCTCATGGCTTCGGAGCTTTCAGGCTACGGGTGAAGCGTTTGGATTGAATTGTATGGAGGATGTGATGGCTCCCGGGCCCTTGGCCCATTCCATCTCGTTGTTTGCTCTGATGCAGTGCCTGGTTAGCGGCGGGACCTTCCATATGCAGACGCAATTTGTCGCAGCGGATGTGCTGAAGCTGTGCGGCGGCATTCCGGGGATGATCTTGTATGTGGTGCCGACCATGATCGATGGGCTGATTCAGATGGCCAAGGATGAACCGTACTCGATTGGAGCATTAATCAGTTCGGGGGGGCTATGGTCTGAACAATCCAAAGAGCGATGCAGGGAGAGCTTTGCCGGAGCCAGACTCTATGAATATTACGGTTCGTCTGAGGCGAGTTATATCAGCTATGCCGATGTGACGAGCGAGGAACAGCAGCCAGGCTGCTTGGGCAAGCCCTTCAAGGGTGTAGAGGTGTCCATTCGCGATGAGGATTTCTGCGAAGTATCACCGGGGGCAGCGGCGTTACTTTATGTTCGGAGTCCGATGATGTTTGCCGGTTACTATGGGCTAAACGAGGAGACGGAGGCTGTATTTCGGGCTGGCTGGCTTCGCACCGGAGATTATGTATGTATGGACGGTAATGGTGCGCTCTATCTGGCGGGACGTTCCCAGAACATGATTAAAACAGGCGGCCTGAAGGTCTTCCCGGAGGAAGTGGAGCAGGTGCTACGGCACATTTCTTCCATTCAGGAGGTCATGGTGTTCGGCAAGTCTGATGATCATTGGGGCGAACAGGTCACGGCTATCATTCAATGGCGTGAGGGCTCGCCGTGGGCCTTGGAGGATATCAGGTCCTATTGCCTTAAGAAGTTAGCCAGTTATAAAATCCCCAAGGAGCTTATTAGCGTGGACAGTTTCTGCTATACAAGCAGCGGCAAGGTAGCTCGCCAGCAGATGATGGAGGCGATAGAAGGAGGAATCATCTTATGACAGAGGCGGTCATCGTTATGGCGAAGCGCACCCCTATTGGACGTATGGGGGGAGTGCTCAGCATGCTTGAGCCGGAAGCGTTACTGGCATCGCTCATCAGACAGCTATGTTCAGATACGGGATTAGCGCATGACTCCGTGGATGATGTAATCATCGGCAATGTGGTTGGCCCGGGCGGAAATATCGCCCGGGTTGCAGCTCTGGAGGCCGGTCTTCCCGTTAGCGTCCCCGGCGTTACGATTGATCGCCAGTGCGGCTCCGGCCTGGAGGCCATTCATATGGCGGCACGGCTGATTCAAAGCGGTGCCGGTGAGATTTATTTGGCCGGAGGAGTGGAGAGCACGAGCCGGGCGCCATGGCGGATGCGCAAGCCGCAGGCGCTGGCGGGCGTGCCCGAGCTGTATACACGGGCACCATTTACCCCTGCTGCTTATGGTGATCCGGAGATGGGAATAGCGGCGGAGAATGTGGCTCATGCCTGCGGCATCACCAGGGAGGCCCAGGATTTGTATGCTCTGCGCAGCCATGAGAAGGCAGTGCTGTCTCAGCGGTCGGGGCGATTCAAGCAAGAGATTGTGCCGATCCAAGCCGGAGGCAGATGGATTCACGAGGACGAATGCCCCAGAGTGGATACCAGTCTGGACAAGCTGCAACAGCTCCGGCCTGTTTTTCTCGAAGAAGGAACGGTCACAGCCGGGAATGCCTGTCCTATTAATGACGGGGCAGCACTTGTGCTCATCATGTCGGCAGAGAAATGCCGCGAACTGAAGCTGCAGCCGGTATTGCGTGTTGTAGATGCGAGGGTGGTGGGAGTAGACCCACACTATTTGGGACTAGGTCCCGTCCCGGCGCTACGCAGTCTACTGCAAAGGCAACAGCTAACCGTGGATGATCTGGATGTTGTGGAGTTCAACGAAGCTTTTGCTGCTCAGGTGCTAGGGTCCTTGCAGGAACTGCGGATTCCGCTGGAGAAAGTGAATCTTGCTGGCGGGGCGCTGGCCTTGGGCCATCCCTATGGGGCATCGGGGGCGATTCTCATGACCCGTCTGTATGCAGAGATGCTATACAAGCCCTACAAGCGTGGGGTAGCCATGCTTGGTGTCGGCGGAGGATTGGGGATGGCAACTCTGGTGGAGGCTGCTCTATGACAAGACTTGTTTTTCCCCATCATCTGACAGCCAAAGCTATTACGGCCTATGGGGATAGCCTGGAAGCTCCTTTGCAGAAGCGGGATGGTCACCTGATTGCCCCGCCAACGATGCCAATCACCTTCTGGCATACTGATGAGGTGCCGTGGCTGGCTCAGGAGAAGGCGCTGATTCATGGTCAGCAGTCCTTTAACTATGAGGCTCCTTTGAAGGCGGGAGATGTACTGGCTTGCGAGTTGACGTTAATGAAACGGGAGACAAAAACAGGCCGCAGCGGTACGTTAACCTTGTATACTCATCGGCTGGAATGCTGGTGTAAGGGTGAGTTAATCGTGACAGCGGACACGGTGTTAATTTCCAGAGAGGGGACAGGAGATGAATAAGGCAGTGAAGATAACGAAGGAAGCCCTGCGGCAATATGCGGTCGCTTCTGGCGATACGTCTGCCATCCATCTTGAGCTTGATGCAGCGGAGCAAGCCGGCTTTGAGCGCCCGATCGCCCACGGCATGTATATTATGGGCTTGGCGCATTCCTTGTATGTAAGCCAGCACCCCACCTTCTGGATTAAAACTTCTCGCATGACTTTCATCCGCCCGTTGCTTGTGGATACGGTGGCTTGTTTTGACTACGCTCCTGTGAATGATGAAATTGAGATTACGGTGACTGAAAAAAATGGCGACCTCGTAGCCCGGGGTTATCTCACAGTGAGGGAGGCTTGAACGGTGAATAGACCTGATCGGAGGATTGCTCTCATTACCGGTGCGACTCGGGGAATTGGCCGCAGTCTGGCCCTCCAGCTTGCCCGAAGTGGCTACCTTGTAGCCGTAAATGGCCTAAGGCCGTCCGCTATTGAGCTAGTTGTAGAAGAGATACATACCCAAGGCGGGGAGGCCTTGGGTTATTGTGCCGATGTAGCAGATGCCGCACAGGTGACTGCGATGATGAAGGCTATTGCCGAAGAAGCGGGGCCGGTTGACGTCCTCATTCATAATGCAGGTCATTTGCAGGACGGCAAATGCAAGCAGATGACGGATGAGGAATGGCTATCGGTGTTGAATGTGCATCTGAGCGGTGCTTTCTACTGTATCCGGGGAGTGCTCCCCTATATGTCCGGGCGCGGTGGCGATATCGTGCTGATGACTTCAACGGCCGGGCTGCAAGGTTCCAAGGGACAAGTGAACTATAGTGCGGCCAAGGCGGGAATGCTGGGGATGGTCTGGACGCTGGCAGAGGAACTGCGCGGGGAGCGTATCCGGGTGAATGGCGTAGCTCCGGCCGCGCTGACTGATATGACGAGACCCGTGATTGAACACTTGCAGGCCAAGCATGCCCTTCGTAATGAGCCCTTTCCTGAATTCTGGAACGTAGGAAGTTCAGAGGAAGTAGCTGATTTCATCGACCTGCTCCTGAAGCAGCCAGACGATCATTTGACCGGTGAAATCTTTGGCGTTAACGGTACTACGGTGACGTTATGGCAGAAGCCGGTCAAACAATGGACGACGAATGATCCAGTGTTGGCTTTCGAGCGCTGGAGAAGTGGGGGTAAGGGATAATGCTTGCACTTAAGCAGGTAGAGTTTTTTTACCGGGCCGGGCAACCGGTTCTGGAACAGGTAAGCTTGACGCTGCGGCCGGGCGAGTTCGTGTCTATAATCGGCGGCAATGGCTCTGGCAAGTCGACGCTTGCTCTCCTGATGGCGGGGTTGCAATTGCCTAGACGGGGACACATCCATAGGGAGAACATGCAGGCAGGTATCGTCTTTCAAAATCCGGATGACCAATTCATCACCACGACGGTGGAAGATGAAATCGTGTTTGGCATGGAGAATATCGGACTATCCCGGGAAGAGATGCACCAGCGCTTGCATGAGGTCTTGCGGGCCGTTCAGATGGAGGAATACAGGCAGGCCCAACCGGACCAGTTGTCCGGTGGCCAGAAGCAGCGGGTAGCCATCGCCGCCGTCCTTGCCATGAGGCCCCAACTGATTATATTCGACGAGGCCACCTCCATGCTGGACCCTCAGGGTCGGCAGCAGATGATGTCCATTCTTGGAGAACTGCACCGGCAAGGGGTGACTCTCGTGCAGATTACTCACCACATGGAAGAAGCGCTGCATGCCCCGCGGGTTCTGGTCCTGCACGAAGGGCACCTTGTCTATGACGGGCTACCTTCGGAGGCGTTCCGGACACTTCCATTAGCCGAATACGGGCTACAGCCGCCCTTTGCCGCACGTATGCAACTTGCGCTAGGTGTTGACGCTCCCCTTACTCCGGACTGGAAGGAGCTGATTCGCGCGAAATGGCATACCTGTTAGACGAAGTAAGCGTGAGCTATGCTGGACGGACCGCTCTTCGGCAAATAAGCTGCACCCTTCAGGAGGGAAAGTGGATCTCCGTGATCGGAGCCAGTGGAGCCGGTAAATCAACCCTGGCCCATCTGCTGAAAGGGCTTATTCCTGCGTTTGATGGAGCCTACACCCTTCATGGACAGCCTTTACCCCGCGATTCCCGAGGTCAGGTGGCAGTCCTGCCAGAGATCGGTCTGGTATTCCAACATCCCGAGCATCAAATTTTTGAGACAACGGTGTACAAGGAGCTTGCTTTTGCCCCTCGTATGCAAGGTTGGTCTTCCCCACAAATTGAGAAGGCCATTCAGAAGGTGCTGCCGCTGGTGGGCTTGGATGAAGAGCTGCTGTCATTGGCTCCTTTTCAGCTAAGTGGGGGCCAGAAACGGCGTGTCGCGTTGGCGTCTGTGCTGCTACCTGACCCGAAGCTACTGATTCTCGATGAGCCAACCGCAGGACTTGACCCATCCAGCCGAGTGGACATATTGCAAATGCTCCGTACCTGGCAGCAGGGGAATCAGCATACGGTAGTATTCATTTCACATCATATGGAGGATGTAGCGGAGTATTCGGACGAGGTGATGCTGCTTCATGAGGGACGGTTGCTTGGGCATGAGCCGACTCGCAATTTGTTTCTTGATCATTCCGATTTATTACAACAGGCCGGGCTGCCACAGCCGGAAGCCATACAACTGTTGCAGCTCATTGAGGAATTGTCAGGACAACAAATAGAACCGGCTAGCTGCCGGGAGCAGGACATTCTGCACAGCATCATTCCGGTATGGCAGGCGAGAGGACTTAAGAAATGAGCAATAGAATGATATTGGGGCAATACATGGACAGAGATTCCCTGCTTCATCAGCTTGATCCCCGGACGAAGCTGCTGGGCATGTTGCTGGTGATGCTTGGCGTCATGTCTTTGCGGATGCTGGGGCAATACGTGGTAATTACCGTGTTTGTGCTACTCGTGGTGTTCATGTCAAAGGTTCCTTGGGGCAGTTACTGGCAAATGCTGCGACCTTTACGGCTTATTTTGTTGTTTACCTTTCTCTATAATATCCTTGCTACACCAGGGACGCATACGATCTGGTCCTGGTCGTGGATCACGTTAACCCAAGAGGGAATTTGGGCTGGAGTATCTGTTACCTGGCGGCTTGTGTTATTGATTATTACAGCATCGATATTAACGTTGACGACCAAGCCCTTGGTGTTGGCGCGAGGGCTAGAGAGTCTGTTATCCCCGTTGTCCAGACTACGAGTGCCTATCAGCCAAATCTCCTTGATGATCGTCATTGCCATTCGCTTCATCCCTACGATTATGGAGGAACTGGAGCGGATTATATTAGCGCAGAAGGCTCGGGGGTATGATCTGGCTGCGGTAAAAATGCCAAGGCGCCTGCTCGCGTATATTCCTATCGTCATTCCACTCTTCATGACAACGATTCAGCGGGCCGAGCAGCTAACGATGGCTATCGAGGCGAGGGCGTTCGGGAATGGACAGGGCAGGAGCACGTTCAGGCCGCTGACTCTACGGGCACAGGATTTCTGGGCAGGCGGGTGCTTGCTCGTACTGCTATTTATGATTTGGAGGATAAAAGGATGAACTGGAGCACACGTTTGACCCAGCTATTGCGTATCAAATATCCCATCATTCAAGGGGGGCTTGCCTATCTGGGGGATGCGGGACTGGCGGCCGCCGTGTCCAATGCAGGTGGTTTGGGACAAATTACCGCCATGAGCCTTCCGGATGCCGCTGCCTTGCGCAGGGAAATCGAGCAGGCTCGGGCGCTAACGGACAAGCCCTTTGGTGTGAACTTGGCGATGGGTATGCATCATGCCGATTTCTATGATCGGCTACAGATTATTATGGAAGAGCAGGTTCCGGTCGTCTCTATAACAGGGGGCAATCCGGCCGAGATCTTGCAAATCCTGAGTGCTACCGATATCGCTACCTTGGTACTGGTATCCTCTCGCAGGCAGGCACAGAAGGCGGAGCAGCTAGGAGCCACGGCAGTCATTGCGGTCGGACATGAGGGTGGAGGACATTTGGGACGTGATGGCGTAGGCACGATGGTATTGGTTCCCCGCGTGGTAGATGCGGTGCAAATTCCCGTCATTGCAGCCGGAGGAATTGGTGACGGACGTGGCTGGATGGCGGCCCAGGCCTTGGGGGCGGAGGGAATCTTGATGGGCACCCGGTTTATTGCAACACAGGAATGTACCGCGGCAGCGGAGTCTTATCAGCATGCCCTGATTGAGAACTCGGAGGCCGACACGGCCATTATCAAGCAATCGATTCAATCTCCTGCCAGGGTACTGCGCAATTCTGTTGCTGAGCATATTCTGGAGCTGGAGCGCAGCAATCCCGGCTACGAGAAGCTCAAACCATGGATTAGCGGGGAGGTCAACAAAAGGTGGATTCATGATGGCGACGAGGAAGCGGGCTTCGGCTGGGCCGGTCAGGTGACAGGTCTGATCCAGGATGTCCCCACCGTATCGGAATTGATCGATCGAATGGTTCAGGAAGCCAGACAAATTAAAAGCGCTTGGGGGAGAGCATAATCCCCCAAGCGCTGATGTAATAGTCAGTATTTGATGATGTTGGCAAAGACGATAAATACGGCACCAATCGCAATCCAGATGCACATGAGAGGCCAGAAGAACTTGACCCACTTCTGATAAGGAATGCCGGAGACGGCCAGACTGCCCATCAGTGCAGAGGAGGTTGGCAGAATCATGTTGGAGATGCCATCTCCCAAATGGAAGGCCAGGACCGTAGTCTGGCGGGTGATGCCAAGCAGGTCGGATAACGGCACCATGATTGGCATAGTGGTCACCGCCATACCGGTTCCTGAGGTGAGTGAAGATATTCATGACATTCTGGAAGGCGAACATGCCCAGGACCTGCACGGAACCCGGCAGTTCTCCGACGATTCCGGCCAAGCTATTGACGATTGTGTCGATGACGCGGCCTTCGTCCAATACGATGATGATGCCCCGGGCAAAGCCGATAATGAGGGCGCCATAGGTGATGGATTTGGCTCCTTTGACGAATTCGCTGGCGATGCGGCTAGGGCCGTATCCGGCACAGAAGCCACAGACGATACCCATGCTCAGGAACAGGGCAGCCAATTCCTCGATCCACCAGCCCTTCTGTGATACACCCCAGATTAGAGACCCAAAGCCCAAGACGACAGTGGCGATCGTTAAATAATGCTTGAGTGTCATCGGTGGCAGGTTGGAGAAATCCAGGTCTGGCGTGCCGGATTCCTGCTCCAGATGATGCACCAGGCTATGCGCGGCATTGCTCTTGACCTTGGAAGCATAGCGGATAATGTACAAGCTAGTCGCCGCGATCAGGCAAATCAGCAGAATGACCCGCAGCCAGGCCCCGGAGAAGAGCGGTACTTCCGCAATGGCCTGAGCCAGTCCAACGTTAAAGGGATTCAGAATCCCTGCGGTGAAGCCGCAGGCTGCTCCCAACGAGATCATGGCAGTTCCGGTCAAGGCATCGAAGCCAAGCGCTCGGGCAATGGCGATGCCGACAGGGACAAACACCATGACTTCTGTAGACATCCCCATAGTGAAGCCGGCTATCGAGAAGAGGGTAATGAAGATCGGAATCACCCATTTTCCCTGATTGGCGAACCTGCGGGCTACCCGGCCCGTGATGGCTTCAATCGTGCCAGTGGAAGAAATAATCTCAAAAGTACCGCCGATAATCAGAATGAAGAAGACTACGTCTGCGGAATCGACCAGTCCGTGGACGACAGCCTGAGGCAGGCTAATCAGTCCGACGGGGCTGGCTTCCACCGCTTGATAGGAGTTCGGAACGACCAGGGTCTTGCCGGTAACTTCATCCTGGATTCTTTCAAATTCCCCTGACGGAACAACGTAAGTCAGAATCGCTGCTACCAGGGTCAGGAGAATTAAAATAACGTAGGTGTGAGGCATCTTAAGCCATTGACGTGATGTGTTAGTCTTCGTGTTCATGTGTGAGATGTGCCTCCGTCTTTCTGTGCCTTCCAAGCCTCGAATTCATGGCGTACTTGCTTAAGAGCTTCCGGGTTGCTGCATAGGTCATAGGTAGTCAGCGCCAACGCTTTAGCCGCGCGGTTCAACTCGATCATGCCCTCCTCGGAGCCTGCCAGAGTGGCAAACTCCGGCGTATGCGTATTGGCGTTGCCCAGCCGGATATAGGGATGGATTGCCGCGGTCACCTGGCTGACATTGCCGATATCCGATGATCCAACCCCGCCCTTTTGTGGTGGATCATTAACCTCGATGCCCATTCTCTGCAAATTGTCGGCAAACAGCTCGGCCAGCTTCTCGTTATTGTTGCGTTCAGCGTAGATCAGTCCTTCGCTGATATCGACGGTGGCACCAGTGCCTTCGGCCGCTGCCCGTACCGCTCGGTAAACCTTGTGCCGGACCTCTTCAAGCTCATTAACATTGGCCGCGCGCAGAATAAATACAGCTTCGGCGAGCTCCGGAACGACGTTTGGCGCATCGCCGCCTTTGGTAATGATGCCATGAATACGAACATCATCCTTCATAAATTGCCGTAATGAGTTAATAGATACATAGGCATTCACCAGGGCATCCAGCGCGCTGATTCCCTTCTCAGGAGCAGAAGAGGCATGGGCTTGCTTGCCGTGGAAGGTGAAGGTAGCATCTACACAAGCAAGGGCGCCCCGCAGCACCATCGTTTTATTCTGAGGATGACACATCATGACCGCATCAATCTGATCAAACACCCCGTCCTCGCACATGATGATTTTACCGCCGCCTTCTTCCTCAGCCGGTGTGCCCAGAACAACTATTTTGCCAGGAAGGTCAGGGCAGGAGGCTTTCAGAGACAATGCAGCGCCTACTGCTGCTGTGCCGATCAGATTATGTCCACAGGCATGCCCGATGCCTGGAAGTGCGTCGTATTCGGCTAACAAGGCGATGGTTGGACCACCGGGTGTACCTTCCCAGGTTGCCCGGAAGGAGGTAGGCAAGCCAGAAATACCTTTCTCTACACTGAACCCGGCGGCAATCAGTGGCTCGGTTAACCAGCCCTGGGCCTGATGTTCATGGAAGCTTACCTCCGGGTGGGCATGGATTCGCTGTGAAATGCTCCGCAGCATTTCATCACGCTCATCGACTGCCTGTATAATATCGTCTTTCTTTGCTTCGGTATTCATCATCGCTTCCCCCATCTTATCCATTATGTTGTGACATGTAGCTAATCGTATATCCGCTCTGCATATTTATGCATTTGTCTGAATCAAATAATAAGGTTCTGGGATAGGGATGTACAATTGATATTTTTTTGCACTTGTCCAAAAAAATATTTATGGGAGAGGGGAACGTAAAAGAAGCCCCGCCCATCGGCGAGGCCAGTCAGGTTAACTGGAGGGATGCTCAGCATTCATAAATTCAATGAAGCGGGCAACGATCGTGAGTTCCAGGGAAGGGGTGCCATACAGCATCCAGGTATTCCGGCGCAGCGCCTCCCCATTCTTGTGGTTCAGTTCAAGCGTATACAGGCCATCCTCGGGACGGACAAACACGCCGGGAACAAATGAATATCCAAGTCCATGCTTGACCATCTCCTTGCAGGTCTCATAGGAGTCAACCTCCATGGCGACAAAGGGAGGGACGTCGTAGTGCTCATGCCACCAGGCCTGAATGGTGTCCCCAAACCGGGAGGGGGATTGCCGCATCGCTTTGGCTGTTGGCTGAGCATAACGAATTAACGGCAGCTCTGGCAGGCTTGGCAAAGAGAGCGGCGTGTCAGCAATCAGACAGATGGGCTCGTCATGGAGCAGATAGCTGGCATCCTTCCAGGCAAAATCCCCGCGCACGATCCCGACATGAATCTCCTGAGCATCAAGCATGCCCAACACCTCGGGACTCAGCGCGCAAGTCACATTGAATTGAACCTCGGGGTATACATCGCGAAATTTCTTCAGTAGGGGAGGGAGCTTATACAGGCCATAATAACTGGCCACTCCCAAACGGAGCGTTCCCTTCATCCGTCCCCCCATGCTAAGCAGCCGATCCTTTAATTGCATCAAATCCTCACGGGATTTTCGGGCATAGGCAGCTAATGCTTCCCCTTCAGGGGTCAGATAGGTTCCCTTGGCATGCTTTACTATCAGCGGTACACCAAATTCCCGTTCCATCTGTTGAATTCGGTAAGTTAAAGCCGGTTGGGTCATGTACAGTTTTTCCGATGCTTTGGTCAAGCTTTGTTCTTCGCCTAAATACTGCAAAATGGCGGCGTCCTTGTCATCCACGCGGCCAGGCTCCTTTCTTCCAATCCATTGTCATTAGCGTAAGTGCCGGGCATACTGCTCGTTGCGCAGCTTCTCACCCAGCTTAAGCATCCGCTCATGTGCGTAGGCATAAATTTGCATGTAGCTCTCGCAGAAGTAATCCGGCCCCGCTTGATTCTCCTCTGCATTCCAGCGCCGATTGCGCGGACAACCTCCGTAGCAAAGACGCTGCCATGGGCAAGAACGGCATTTGTCTGGAAGCGCGGGCTTCATTTGGTGGAACCGGGCAAAGTTAGGGTGAGACAGCATATCGGCGATGGAATTTTCGGCCACATTGCCAACCTTCCACTGCTCATTAATGAAGAAATCGCAAGGGAAGGCATCTCCGTTCTGCTCCAGCACCAGGCTGGTGGGGCAGGAGGCCTGATGTATGCAATGCTCGGCCTGTCCATTTACATAAACACTAAGCATATTATCGAAGAAACGCACCGAGACATCCGGTTGCCCATCCTGATACCAGAGATCAAATATTTCACAGAGAAATTGACCGTATTCCTGGGGAGTAATCTCATATACGCCGGGCTTGTCCACCTGTTGGGAACGGAAATCCATGCAGGGGATGAACTGAACATAACGGAAGTGCTGCTCACGGTAAAAGTCCATCAATTCGCGGGCTTTGCCGACGTTCCCTTTGTGCACAACAGTTAAAATGTTGAAGTCGACTTCATGCCTCCGCAGATGTTCGATGCCAGCCATCACCCGATCGAAGCTGCCCTTGCCAGCAGCATTAACCCGGCGGGCATCATGAATCTCCTGCGGGCCGTCAATACTCACTCCCAGCAGGAACTGGTAGGTCTTGAAGAAGGCCGCCCAGCGGTCATTGATCAAGGTTGCATTCGTCTGCAAGGAATTGCTGATCACCGTATGCGGCGGAGCATGCATGGCCTGACGAGCCACGACCTCCTCGAAGAATTCGTAACCTGCGAGCAGTGGTTCGCCGCCCTGCCAGGCAAAGGTAGCGGCCCCTCGGCTATACTGCATATAATCTTGAATAAATTTATCGAGAAGGGCAGAATCAATACGATTGATGCGCGGACCGGTCTTGCCGCCGCAGGTACTGTAGTAGCAATAATCACATGCCAGATTGCAATCCTCAGATACGGTCTTCCACATGACGCCTAGCGCGGAATGCCCACTTTGCATACAGCCCATCGACACGGCTTATCCCTCCTTGTTGTCTGGAAACCCATCATTCCCCTGTCCATTGCTGTATAACCATCACTGCGGCCCCGGTAGCTACCGCTTCATCAGTGAGCGCCCCTTGCGTGAAGACAGGGTTGTATTCAGGATAATGGTACGTATTCTTCTTGGCAATCTCTAGTACGGTATCGAAAACGACGGGATGTGCAGTGACGAGCGGGCCGCCCAAAATCACATATTCGGGATGCAGCGCATTGATGAGATTGGACAATCCAATCCCGAGATAAGCGGCGGTCTCCGTAAATTGTTCCTTTACCAGCGCATCGCCTTGATTAAGTACATCGACCAGTGTAGTGAAGTTGACTTGTTCGGGAGGCATGCCGGACAGCAGACTTTCCCGACCGATCTTAAGCTGGGTGCGAACCCGGTCCTCCAGGGCGGGCACGGATACGAAGGCCTCAAGCGCCCCATAATTCCCGCTCTCCCTTAGGCGTGGGCCGTTGGCTTGAATAATCATCTGGCCGACGGCACCTTCCGTATCAGCGGCCCCGCGGAGAACTTGTCCACCCGACATGGCGGCAGAGCGGATGCTGACCCCGGCATGGACATAAAGCGCATGCTGGATATGGTTGTCACGCAAGGCCCAATGCTCGCCAATCAAAGCCGTATTGGCCCCGTTGTCCAGCTTGGCCGGAATATGCAATAAGCTTTCCAACATACTGCAAATCGGTATGTTCTTCCACAAGGGGGCCGGGAACCATTCAGGCTCCAGAATAATGCCCGTCTTCTGGTTCAAGGGGCCAACGGCTCCTATGCCAATGCCCAGAACGGCCTCAGTAGAGATACCATGCTGGTCCAGGAATTGCTGCGCTCCTTGCGCGACCAGGCTGACCAGCCGTTCCGGCGTCATCTGCTCATCCATACTCCAGCGGGTGAGGGACAAGGTATTGAGGTGCATATCATACAAACCCAGCGTAGAATAAATGCGGGATATTTCCAGTCCAAATACGTATCGGTAGGTTGGATTTGTTTGAAATAGCAGCGGCTTTCTGCCGCCGGTTGAATCACCGAGGCCTGAAACGAGAATCAGGCCTTGGGAGGTCATTTCTTCCAGTAAACGTGTCATACTGCTGCTGGTTATAGGAAAATCTTGTAGCAAATCGGCCTTGGAGGCAGTCCCGAGGTAGGAGATATGAGCATACACCTGTTTTTTTAGCGGTGGATTGGGATGAACCATCATAAAATACCTTTCTCCATTTCCAAGTTATTTAGTCGGGATATATTTTTAGTATAGCGGCAGTACCACAGAATTTCCAGTTAATATCATCTGAATAATCAAGATAATTTCAAAAAGAATTTTTTGTGGATCCAAATCTCTGGTTTTTAAACTTATTTGTTCTAGATGAATGACCTATAGACACTATATTACCAAAACTTTAATCCAAAATGAAATTATTTTATGTTATACTAAGACTACCACTTTCGCGGTGAGGCATGACAAACAGAAAAGGGTGAGACAAGATGAATCATGCGCTGATCCAGCGAATGCAATTGATCGGGCAAATATTCGCAGTTTTCTTGAAAATCGGACCCTCTACCTTTGGTGGGGGCTACGCGATGATTGCAACTATTGAGAAGGAAATTGTCGACAGAAAGGGTTGGCTGGATAGCGAGGAAATGGGCAACATGGTATCGATCGCCGGATCGGCTCCCGGAGGCGTGGCTGTTAACTCTGCCGCCTTCATCGGCTATCGTCTGGCGGGTGTAGCAGGCGCGGTAGCCGCGGTGACTGCAATTACGCTGCCAACCTTCATTATTGTGTTCCTGCTTAGCTTGCTGAGCGCCTTCTTCAAGGATCATGCCAAGGTCCAAGCGGCCTTGAAGGGAATCCATGCGGCGGTGGTCGCTCTTATTATTCTGGCAGCGGCCAAAATGTGGAGAACGTCCATACTCGACGCTACTACGCTGCTTATTGCCGCAGCGGCAGCCGGGCTACTATTATTCACTGGCATTCATTCGCTATATCTGATTGCGGGAGGACCAATTGTCGGGGTCCTTATTGTGATGATTAAGCGCAAATACGGGATTACCGTGCGAACAGAGCGGGCAACCCTGAAGGAGAAGCATGAGCTTCATTTTCCCGAGTATTATATTTGAGAGGAGCTTTCTTGCCCATGTTATGGGAGTTATTATTGGTCTTTATCAAGGTCGGACTTATTTCCTTTGGTGGTGGCTATGCGGTCATGACGCTGATTCAGCGGGAGGTGGCTGACAAGCAATGGATGAATGCCGCTGACTTCCAGGAGATCGTAGCCTTGGCAGGCATGGCCCCGGGCTCCATTGCCACTAATGCCGCGACGCTAATCGGTTACTCTCAAGCGGGAGTAGGGGGAGCCATTGTGGCGACGATTGGCATTATTTTACCTTCACTTCTCATCGTCATTTTTATTACCGCATTCTTTATGCGTCTCCAAGGCAACGACTGGGTCAAATCTTCCTTCTATGGCTTGCGTCCCATCGTGACCGGTCTGATCATATATGCAGCTATTCATTTCGGGCTCAGCGGAAGAACAGAATCTTTCTTTAGCTGGACGATGGCAGGAACGTTGTTGATTAGCGGCGGCTCGCTGCTGCTGGTAGCCAAATACAAGCTGCACCCTTTTGCAGTCATTGGTTTATCGGCTATTGCCGGAATTGTCTTGTTCTAAAATTGATCAATTTTAAAAATAAACGACGCCCCTTGGCTGCGATTTGCGGCAGGGGCGTCGTTTATTGTAGGCAGTGCTTAGTTTGATCTATGCGTGGTGAATTCTTGGCATGGCCAAGGGTTCCTTGCCAAGCTCGGCCCATACATATTTAAGCAGCAATTCTGTCTTTAACTGTTCATACCCGGGCTCATCCCACAGATTGTGCAGTTCCTTCGGGTCCTCCTGCAAATCGAAAATTTCCCCGTAAGTTTGGTTGTAGTACACCGTAATTTTGTAGCGGGCATCCACATAGGTCTTCTGATGAATTGTGGTGGGCTCATGACGGAATTCACATATGGCGTGGTCCCGTGCCTGATCTTGCTGACCAAGCCACACCTTCTTCTGATCTACGCCGGCGATGGATGACGGAATCGGCAAATCGCAGAAGGACAGGAAGGTCGGCACCAGGTCTACCAGTGACTGGATCGCATCGGAACGTTGGCCGGCAGGGACCTTGCCCGGGTATCTCACGATGAACGGCAGCTTGATCAAGTCCTCATAATGGAAGCCGCCCTTGGCTTGCAGACCGTGCTGCCCGAAGAAATGGCCGTGATCGGTCGTAAAGACCACCAGTGTATTGTCGGCCAGACCAAGTTCATCCAACTTGTCGAGTATTCGGCCGATATACTTGTCCATGAGGCTGATCATGCCGTAGTAGACGGCGACCAGCTTCTTCTTGTCGTATTCGGTCAGGCGATGCTTGGCCCCATACTCGTAGTAGTGATGGGATCGGTAGCCATGAATGCCAAAGCCAGTCTCCATCAGATGGGAGAAATCAGGATCATCCTCCTGGGTCAAGCCGAAATGAGGAGGATTGCGATCATGCTCCCCTGGTACAAGGCCCGGAATCGTCAGCTTCTCGGGATCATACATCGTATCCCAAGGCTCGGGGGCCAGATACTCTGGATGTGGATCGAAGAAGCTGGCCCAGAGGAAGAAGGGGTCACCCTCTTTCTGGTGTTCTTCCAGCCGGGCATTTGTACGTTCGGCAATCCAGGTGTTGTAATGATATTTCTCAGGAATTGGCCACTTGTAGGTTTGCTCCGGGTCCATCGTGCCGGTAGGTGGCAGGAAGTAGTCCCGCCAGTTGTGACAACCCTGTTCCTCCAGCCAAAGAGCATAGTGTTGGCCGACATGGGCTTCATTCGTATGATTGCGAGCCAATTCCACATGATCGAATCCATAGAATGGTCCATGGAAGCCCTTCCAGTATTCCAGATCCTGAAGAATCGGATAGGCTTCCTTGGATTCATAAGCTTCCGTAGATTTTAAGGGTTGAAAATGTGCCTTACCGATCAGTGAGGTTTGATAACCTGCTTCATTGAAAGCATCACCAACGGTGGGTTGGTCTTCTGATAGCTTCGTGCCCAAGGTCCAGGCTCCATGCTGGCTGGGATACAGGCCAGTAATCATGGAAGAGCGGCTTGGCGTACAGGTTGGGTTGGGGCAGTAAGCCCGGCCAAATGTTGTCCCTTGCTGGGCCAGACGATCCAGATTAGGTGTGGAAATTTCCGATTGAAATGCACCGATGGTATCCCAATGCTGTTGGTCGCTTGTAATTAGTAAAATGTTAGGTTTACTAGACAAAAAATATCCCCTCCTATTATGATAATAGTGTAATATCAATGTTTAATAAATGTCCTTCTGTTATCTAAAGGTTGTCATTTTGTTGTATACAACAATAAATTTTCAGGAAAGGAGTGGGTTTGGTGAGCATGCAGGAGTATGACCATGAATTTGCTGAGTTCATCTACTATACGCCTGGACAGTGGGACAAAGAGGCGCGGTTGTGGCCCGTTCGCGGCGGCAACAGTATAGCTAAAGCTCACTACCGGGTGGGACCTAAGCGAATCGAATGCTACAGTCTGCACGTTGTACATGCCGGCAGGTTATGTCTTGAATTTGCCGACAAGTCTATTGAACTGGGGAGCGGTGACTTGTTCTGCTTGTTCCCGGGCAGGACGTACAATTATTACGCCCTATCTTCGGAAGAGCCGCTGCAAATGAGCTGGCTGGCGATGGACGGCAGCCGTGTGAAGTCATTGCTGCGTCTGGCCGGAGTTACGCCCGATAGGCCCTATGGTCAAGGGCTAACAACGGCCCAAGCTGAAGAACTGCTGAAGCAGATGCTTGGTAAGATGGCCGCCGTAGAGAGGGGCAATCCTGCCATTGCTCTGGAATTGCAGTCGCTCATCTGCGGTCTGTTGGCGGAGTTTATTCCGGGCACGCTACCTGTGCCTGTGCAGCCAAACGAACCTTCGGACTGGATACGCGAATGTATGGAATTTATGGACCTCCATGCTACAGAAGGGATATCCGTACAGCAGGTGGCTGCATTTGCGGGGGTACATCGGTCTTATTTCTCCAATATATTTGCCGAACAGGTGGGAGTTTCACCGCAGAAGTATTTACAGCAAATCCGTATGGATAAGGCCAAACAATTATTAAGGGAGACGGATGCCTCAGTAACGGAAATTGCCTTGTCTCTGGGTTATCCGAACTTGTACACGTTCACTCGGGCCTTCAAGGTTTATTATAAGGTACCTCCTTTGGTCATGCGGGCTGAGGGCAGCGCCTGAGAGGGAGCGGAAACTATTATAGAGGGGTAGGCTTATTTCAAGTGCATTTGGTAAGCGCTTACTATTTATTCGACTCTGATTTTGCTACAAAGGAGCATAGCCTATGACGCTGGCCAGGTTACGCGAATGGATTTCACCCAGACTGGGAATCCAGGGGAAAATATTTATTGCTTTTGGCTTGCTAACGCTGCTGGCAATCGTTGCGATCACTAGCATTATCTATGTTAATATGCGTGATACGATCAAGCGCAACGCAATCACCTCGGTGTCGGACAGCATCCGTCAGGCCGATGAATCTCTGAACGTGATGTTGACTGAAATCGATCGATTAAACACGGTAGTAGTGACGAACAAAAATACCGTGATCGATACGGTACTGAGTCCAAGCGAGGAGATCAGCTATGAATGGTTCCAGGAGCAGAAGCGAATTACTGAATATCTGTCCGGCCTGATTGATTATAAGCCTTACATTACACGGATAGCGGTAATTGGTCTGAACGGTAAGGTGTTCTTCTCCGGCGGACCATGGATCGATCGTAACTTTCTGGAGACGAAGACGATGGATTTCATGCTCCAGCATGGGGAGCGACATGCCTACTTTAAGTATGAAGGCGGCATTGAAGCTATTTCTGTAGGCCGTGTGCTTCGTTATGATCGTGAGACCATCGGTGTGGTTATGGTTGATTTGAAATATGAGTTTATTCGCAACACATATGGCGTGAAGCCAACGGATGATAGTGTTCTGTACGTGCTGGACGGACAGAAGGAGTTGGTCTACCAGTCGGATTCCGCACCGAGCTCCATCTCGGGCGCCATGTCGAAGGTCATCTATGATACGGCGGCAGTAACGAACACGGTGGAACCCGTCGAGCAGATCATTGACGGGCAACCTTATATTGTCGTTAGCCGAAAGTCGGAATATACGGGCTGGACAACCAGGGCCCTGATTCCTCTGGGTTCCCTGCTGAGTGAATCTATCAGAATTCGCAATTTGATGGTTGAGGTGTCGGTGGTGGTCTTTATCATCGTCTTGATCGGGTCGCTGCAGATGTCCTTTCGCACCACACTTCATATCCGCCGCTTGAAGACGATGATGATGCGGGTGAAGGATGGAAATTTGGACTTTCCGAGGACGGAGATTGAGACCAGGGATGAAATCGGTGACCTGTACCGGGTATTTATTACGATGATTGACGAGTTGAAGCGGCTAATGGAAGACATACGTACCAGTGAACAGGATAAGCGGGAAGCAGAGCTGACGGCCTTGCAGGCGCAAATCCGGCCTCATTTTCTCTATAACTCGCTGAATACGATCAAATATTTAGCGAAGCTAAATGGCGTGCCTAATATTGAAGAGGTGTCCGGGGCTTTGGTTGAGCTAATGCGCGGTGTGCTGGGGAATTCCCGAGAGTTGCTGACGGTGCGGGAGGAACTGGATTATGTAAGCAGCTATGTAGCCATCGCCAAATACAGATTCATGGAGCCGGTTCCCGTTCATTTTCAGATCGAGGACGAGGCTTTGCTGGATTGCCAGATCGTGAAGTTATCCTTGCAGCCAATTGTTGAGAACGCATTGGTGCACGGCTTGGAGCCCTCGGCCCACGGAGGTTATGTGGTGGTACGGGTGTATGAGGAGGATGGGGATTTAAAGATAGAGGTCATGGACAACGGCAAGGGGATGGACAAAGAACATATCGATGCTTTGACGAGGGGGACGGGACCAGCCCATGGAACAGCCTCCCGATTTACGGGCATGGGAGTGCGCAATACTCATGAGCGGATACGTCGGAGGTTTGGCGAGCCGTATGGAATCAAGCTGTATAGTGAGCCAGGGTGGTATACGAAGGTAGAGATCAGGTTCCCCCGGCTGGAGGAGAAGGACACACATCGTTGAAAGAGGGGATGAGCATGTATCAAGTATTGCTGGTAGATGACGAGCCATTGGTGTATCACCATCTCAGAACCTTATCGAATTGGCAGGAGGGAGACTTCGAATTGTGTGGGCAAGCCTTCGATGGGGCTTCGGCACTGGAGATGATAGCGAGCGTTCATCCTCATATCGTCATTCTCGACGTGGATATGCAGGGAATGAACGGGGTTGAATTGAACCGGAAAATTCAGCAGCAGTATCCCTTTGTCAAAACGATCATGCTCAGCAGCTATGACAATTACGATTATGTACGGGAGTGCTTGCAGAATGGAGCAGTGGATTATTTGCTCAAGCATCGGTTGGATGGGTCTACGCTAATCAACGTATTGCAGAAAGCGGTCCGCGTGTCTGTGGTTGAACGGGATACCAAACCGGTTGAGGTGGAGGATATCTGGAAGGTACGCGAACTGGTGGCGCAGATGTTGCAGGGCCAAGCCGAAGCAACCCAGGAGATGATGGACTATGTCCGGGAGAAGGCAATGTTCGAGCAGACCGTATGTTATACCGTGGGAGCGATGCAAATCTCTTCCTTCCTGTTGCTGACGGAAGCTCGTAGCGACGTCCAGACGAACCATATGGTCCGGCAAGCCCTGGATATGATTCAGCAAAGCTTGGGTGAACTGCCGGAGCGAACGGCTGCTTACGTAGAGAATGGACGAATTGCCGTGATTTTTGCCTTTCAGGAACGTAGTGAACGAGTTGCGGCTAGCGAGGCAGAACGATTAATGAGTCACCTGCGCCATTCCCTGGAATTATTTCTTAACCTGACCTGCACCTATGCGGTGGGGCATGTTTGCAGTAGCTTGCTGGGGCTGGAGGCCAGTTATCGTAACGCGGAGAAGCGTCTGGATGCCTGCCCTACCCTGGCATTGGCGGGTAAGCATTCCGAACGGATTGCTCTGACCATAGAGGAACAGAAGCAATTGCTGCTGTCGGTGGAGAATCTGGATCGTCAAGGCGTATACAGCTTGATTGCTTCCGTATTTGACGGTGTACGTGAACAGCCTATCCATGCTCCAGCGGTGCAAATGATTGTCCGGGAGTTGCTGTCGATCGGGGAGAAGGCTGCGCGCAAGTGGATTCCTCTAACCGGTGAAGAAGAGCCGGGAACCTTGCCGACACGCGAAGAATTGGGCCGTATCGCTCAGACAGCGGAGCTAGAGAAGTGGCTGCAATCCTACTATGAGGAACTGTTGCAGCGCCTCAAGGAGGAGCGGGCCGCTGGTCCCTACTCTCGGCATGTATCTCAGGCTGTCCTGCTGATTCTGGAGAAATATTCAAGTTATATTACCTTGGAATTGGCAGCGGGGGCTATTGGCTTGAGCTCGTCTTATCTGAGTCGCATCTTCAAGGAAGAGGCAGGTATGACCTTCTCCGAATATGTCAACCGGGTGCGGATTGATGCTAGCCGAAAGCTGCTGGAGAGTGGCCGTTATTCAGTCAAGCAAGTTAGTGGGCAAGTGGGCTTCAGCACCTATAATTATTTCTTCAAAGTCTTTAAGGAATGGACCGGAATGACTCCGCAGGCCTATGTGCAGCAGCTCAAGTCGGACGAACACGCCAAGTAACTCCACAAATAAGTAGAGTAAGTAGTCATATTTGTGTAATTTGCGACCTGACCTGTACGAAATATAATGAACTCACATCTTAGTAAACGCTTACATGTTATGGCTTTGTACTTTTAAAGGAGGTCATGTCAAGATGTACAAACACAGAAACTGGGGGAAAGCTGCTATCAGCACGATGCTGGTTGCCGCATTGGTGCTGGGAGGCTGTGGCGCCGGGGGCGACAATAAGAAATCCGCCGCCGGGGGAGGTTCCGAGGTGGTGGTCAGCAAGGAAGGATTCCCGATTGTTCAGGAGCCGATTACGCTGAAAATGTTCACCCGAATTGCCCCGGTCAACGGGCCATTCAAGGATATGCCTGTATTCCAGGATTACGAGAAGATGAGCAATGTAAAGGTAGAATTTATTGAAGCACCTACAGATGGGTTCCAGGAGAAGAAAAATCTGCTGTTTGCTTCTAACGAATTGCCAGACGTAATGTTCCGTTCAGGCATCACTCCTCTGGAGGCCGTTCGTTACGGTGCTGGAGGTCAATTGATTCCTCTCGAAGATATGATCGAAGAATATGCTCCGAATTTCAATAAATTGATGGAGCAGTATCCGGAAATTCGCGCAGCGATTACGACTCCTGAAGGGCATATTTACTCACTTCCTGGCATTGTAACTCTGGGTTCCGCGCGTACAGACAAGAAATGGATCAATAAAGCCTGGCTGGAGAAGTTGAACTTGAAGGAACCGGAAACGCTGGATGAGTTATACGATGTGCTGGTTGCCTTCCGCGATGGAGATCCGAACGGGAACGGACAGAAGGATGAGCTTCCATTAACGGCTCGTACAGGACTTCCTATTGTAGTTGCCATGAGCGGATCCTATGGGCTGGATCTACAGTTTGGCTACAACATTAATATCGTGGACGACAAGGTTGAAATTTGGATGGGGAACGAGAAGAACAAGGAATTGCTGATGTATTTGAACAAGCTGTATAAGGAGAAATTGCTTGATCCTGAAATTTTCTCTCAAACCGAAGCTCAATTTTTGGCCAAGCAAGGGACTGGTAACACAGGAATGTTCTTTGATCAAACGAACAATAACTTCCTGCCAATTGCTGACCAATATGTAGGCATTGCACCGCCGGAAGGACCTTATGGTGATCGTCTGCAATCCCAGGGTTCACCGGTTCCGAGAGATCCCGGAGCATTTGCCATTACGTCCGTTAATAAATACCCGGAAGTATCTCTACGCTGGATTGACTACTTCTATACCGATGAAGGCTCAACACTGCTACGGTTCGGCCGGGAAGGTGAACATTACGAAATCGTTGACGGCATTCCGCACTACAAACCGGAATTCTCGACGGCTGAGACACAACCGAAGCTGACACCTTATGCCGGAGGAGGAGCACCACATATCATCAGTGAGTATGTCGCTTCTTATATCAACCCTCCACAGGTTCAGGAAGCACAAAAAAAGCTGGACCCGTATATGCCGGAAGTTCGCTATGCTGCTCCTATGTTTGACGAAGAGACAGCTCAAAAGGTAAATATGCTTCGTAATGATATCGACAAGTATTATGAAGAACAAAGCACCAAATTTATTGCGGGTGCGCTGAGCTTCGATAAATGGGATGAATTCCAGGCCACTCTGAAGAAAATGAATCTGGAAGAATTACAGCAAATTTATCAAGAAGCCTATGACAAAATGGAGAAATAAAGTAAATCGTCTTGCGGATAGGAGTGGATGTTCATGAAGAACGCAAAAATCCATGAGACTGTCGTGGTGCCCCAGTTCCGTTCGGAACGGGGCAACCGCCTGCTCAGACAAATCGCCAAGAGATATGATTTGTACCTCATGTTGCTAGTGCCGATTGTATGGTATTTGTTGTTCCATTACGGCCCTCTTTATGGGCTGCAAATTGCTTTTAAAAATTTCAATCCCGGCAAGGGAATTCTCGGCAGCAGTTGGGTAGGGTTTGAGCATTTCCAGCGCTTCTTCGATTCTTACTATTTTGGAAGATTGCTCTGGAATACTCTGTCAATCAACCTGCTCTCACTATTGCTTGCTTTTCCAATCCCCATTATGTTAGCGCTGTTAATTAACGAAATTCGTAGCAAGAGCTACAGCAAGCTGCTGCAAAATATTACTTATATCCCGCATTTTATTTCAGTTGTTGTTATCGTAGGGATTTTGAACGTGATGCTCTCGGCAAATGGCCCCATTAACATGCTGATTCAGGGCTTGGGTGGATCGTCCGTTCGCTTTATGGAATCGGCGGGATGGTTCAAGACTATCTTCATTGGTTCAAATATTTGGCAGAACATGGGCTGGCAATCGATCATTTATATTGCGGGACTTAGCGGAATTAATCCGCAATTATATGAAGCCGCCAAAATGGACGGTGCCTCTCGGCTACGCCGCATCTGGCACGTATCTCTACCAGGGATTGTTCCTGTCATTGTTATCTTGCTGATCCTGGACATTGGCCAATTTATGAATATCGGATTTGAGAAAATTTTGCTCATGCAAAATAACTTGAATCTCGAAGCAAGTGACGTGATCTCGACCTTTGTCTATACAACGGGGATTCTAAAGGGAGAGTATAGTTACACGGCGGCCATCGGACTCTTCAACTCCTTGATTAATCTGACGCTCTTGCTGCTTGTGAACCGCTTTGCACGAAAAACATCGGAGACGAGCCTTTGGTAGGGGAGGAGAAGAAGAATGGCTGAAAAAATAGCTGCGAAAGGTCCATCGGACGAACTTCGGTTCGATGTCATTGTATATTTGATAGCTGCGGTAATTATTATCATCGTACTTTATCCTTTGTTATTTGTAGTTGCGGCTTCTTTCAGTGATCCTGCGAGGGTCCTGAATGGGGAGGTATGGCTGCTGCCCAAGGGAGTGACACTTGAGGCTTACAATAATATTTTGCATAATGACAAAATCTGGATCGGGTATCGCAACTCCATTCTATACACCGTGGTAGGTACACTCATAAATATCGTAATGACACTGTTAGCCGCGTATCCCCTCTCAAGACCGGATCTACCAGGTCGCAAAGGGCTGATGTTGATTATTACGTTAACCATGTTCTTTAGTGGTGGCTTGATTCCCAGTTATCTGCTCGTCAAAGGGCTTGGGATGGTCGATACGATGTGGGCACTCATCATTCCGGGGGCTATTTCCACATATAATCTGATCGTGATGAGAACTTATTTTCAGTCCAGCATTCCCTGGGAATTACAAGAAGCAGCCCATATGGATGGTTGCTCTAACTGGAGATTGCTCCTTAGCATCATCTTGCCATTGTCTAAGCCGATATTGGCAGTTATGGTTCTGTTCTATGCTGTGGGTCACTGGAATGCATTCTTTAACGCACTTATCTACATCCGTAGTGAAGAGCTGTATCCGCTCCAACTCGTGCTGCGCGAGATCTTGATGATCAGCCAATCGGCTGGAGAAGAAGGTGGAAATGTAGGACTTGAGGATAAAATTCTGTTGTCCGAGAGTATCAAATATGCGGTGATTATCGTATCCAGTCTGCCCGTCCTGATTATGTATCCATTTGTGCAGCGGCACTTTGTCAAGGGCGTCATGATTGGTTCGATCAAAGGGTAAATTGAAACGGAGGTACAACCATGAAAAGCAATGCCATGATAACGATTGATAGCAACCAGAGAAGCAATCATACGGTAAATCCTTATTTGTTTGGTCATTTCGTTGAAGATATCCGGGATCATATGGAAGCGATGTTGGCTTTTCCGCTGAAAGATATGGATTTTGAGAGTGATCCGGAGCTGGCAGTTCAAGTAGCGGGAAGCTGGTCCGCTTATACGAACGGTCGGAATACCAAGTACGCGCTTGAGGCAGCGGCGCCAAAGCATTCGGGACGTGCTCAACGCATTAAAATATTAAGTGATGACGAAGCCTATGCGGGTATCGCTCAGAATGTGGCATTAAAGGGTGCGATGGAATATACCGTTAAGCTGGTGGCGAGAGTCTCGATTGAGATTACTTATGTCATTGTTGAGGCGGTGGATCGGCTGAGCCAGGAGCGGCTTGGGCTGGAGCGCATTGAACTGGACAGTCATAACTGGAAAGAATACGAAGTTGTACTGGGCATCAAACGGGATTGTGCAAATGTAGAACTTCGACTATATGTACCTGCTGAGCATCCCAGATGGAAGGATAGCGTATCTACGGGCATGCTCTGGATTGATCATGTCTCGCTATTACCTAAAGACCACATCGGATTAGTGAAGCGGGAAGTGGTCGAGATGAGCAGAGATTTGAATGCTGGCATGATGAGGCTTGCCGGTAATTATATTAGCGCTTATCATTTCGAACACGGCATCGGCCCAGTGCTTGAACGTCCGGTTATGTTCAATGAGGCATGGGGCGGCTGGACGAGCAAATACTTTGGTACCGATGAATTTATCCAGTTCTGTCGGGAACTGCAGGTAGAACCGTTAATCTGTGTGAACGATGGTTCGGGAACTCCGGAGGAAGCCGCGCAATGGGTAGAATATTGCAACGGAAGTATCGATACACCCATGGGGGCGAAACGTGCAGCCAATGGCTATCCAGAACCGTATAACGTGAAGTATTGGGAGATCGGTAATGAGGTATGGGGACCCTGGCAGGTAGGAACTTGTACAGGAGAAGAGTTCGCCAAACGAACGGTGCCGATCATCAAGGCCATGAAGGAGGTTGACTCTTCGCTCATCATTCTGGCTTGCGGGCATACAGATCAGGAGTGGAACCGGGTGGTGCTCCGGGTCGCTGGCGAACACATTGATTATCTGACATTACACTTGTATCACGGCTATAATCGCTTTGCCATGGATCATAATACGCCTGCTGAGGAGCGCTATAAGGCGATAGCTTCCTTCCCGGAATATACTCGTCTCAATATCGAAGAGACAAGGGAAGAAATTCTGGCTGATCCCAAGCATTCTCATGTTAAGCTGGCCATCACCGAATACAATACGATGTATTATCCCAATACAATTAGAAAAGGTGTGCCGGATGAACATACTCTTGGTGCAGCCGTAGCTAATGCCGCTAACTTGAATGCCATGCTGCGTGCTAGCGATATTGTTCACATTGGCAGCTTCTCGGATTTGGTTAACGGTTGGCTTGGAGGGTGTATACGGGTGGGTGATTACTATGCCGACCAATACTGTGGCAAGAAAGCGGGATGGAGTGGACAGCCGCTCACCATCTACGGCACACCTACCTATGAAGTGATGAAGTTGTATGCTGGCAGGGATATTTCGCGTTTACTTGCTACAGATACGGTCTGCGGGACCTTTGCAGTTAAAGCCAATAAGGCAACTCCAATTAGTCTGGAAAATCTGCCGGACCTGGATACGGTAGCGTTCAGCAATGAGGAGGGAAGTCTGATTACCCTATTTATGGTGAACCGGAGTCTGGATGAGGTGAAGGCCCAGCTTTCGTTACAAGGGCTAAGCTCAGCAGAGGAAACAACGCTGTATGAGATTACGGGAGATTCCGAATGGGAGATTAATTCCGTCTTCGCGCCGGATTGCATTGTCTGCAAGACAAAGACAGTTCCACTTGAAGCCTGGAATGAAGGTTACGCGCTGCGCCCGACGTCTATATATGCGCTGGAAATCAGAAACGGATAGTGAACAGGAGGAGCGGGAATGACAACGAAGGGTTATGTTAAGGATTATCCAAGGCCACAGTTCGTTCGTGATAACTGGATGAACTTAAACGGTACATGGGGATTCCGCTTCGATGACGATCATGTTGGAGAAATCGAGCAATGGCAACAACAGTTAGAAGAGACACATAAGATCATTGTTCCCTTTACTTATGAGACGCAAGCCAGCGGAATCGGGATCGAAGAATTTCATCCCCGGGTATGGTACAGCAGGACGGTCTCTATTCCGGAAGAGGCGGACGGCAAGCGGGTCATCCTTCACTTTCAGGCTGTGGACTACCTGGCCAAGGTCTGGGTAAATGGCACGCTGGCCGGAGAACATCAGGGAGCGTATACGGCATTTTCTTTTGATATTACTCCTTATCTGGTGTTTGGAGCGGACAATATCGTGACCTTGAAGGCAGAAGATAGTGACGATTGCACTCAGCCAAGGGGCAAGCAACGCTGGACGAAGGACAATTTTGAATGTTTTTACGTACAGACAACAGGAATTTGGCAGACCGTCTGGCTGGAATATGTGGAAGAACAGCATCTTGAAACGGTGAAAATTACCCCGGATCTCGATCATGCCCGAGTGTGCTTTGATTATTATGTATCAGGTCTGGAAACAGCAACAGGGAGTCTGAGGTTGGAAGCGATCGTGACCTTCAAGGACCGTGCGGTCAAGACTGTAAGCCTAGGCGTCGACCGGTCTCGATTGAGCGTAGAGGTTGATTTGATCCACGAAGCCATGGGGCCGTGGAAACGATCATTTTGGTCCCCGAAGCAGCCGAATTTGTATGATGTGGAATTTGTGCTCTATCGGGATGATGTAATTATAGATCGCGTTATTTCCTATTTTGGCATGAGGAAGGTATCCATTGAAAAGGGCAAGGTTCTGCTGAACAACGGACCCATCTATCAACGGCTCATCCTGGATCAAGGGTATTGGACAGAAAGCCATCTCACTCCTCCTAGTGAGGAGGCGATTATCGCTGACATCGACCATATGCTGGCCATGGGATACAACGGTGTACGCAAGCATATGAAAATTGAAGATGCCCGCTTCCTGTATTGGTGTGATGTAAAAGGACTGCTGGTATGGTCAGAGATGGCGGCTACCTTCGAGTTCCATGATCATGCCGTTGAGAAGTTCACGAAGGAATGGCTGGAGATCGTCCAGCAGCAATATAACCATCCCAGCATTATTACCTGGGTGCCATTCAATGAATCCTGGGGCATTCATTATATCCTTCACGATCAACGACAGCAGAAGTTCACCGAAGGCATTTATCATCTGACCAAGTCGATTGATCCTTATCGCCCGGTCATTACCAATGATGGCTGGGAGCATACGGTCTCCGATATTATTACACTTCATGATTATGTGGAGACCGGAGAGGGCTTCTTGCAGCGTTATGCAGGTAACAAGGATGAGATTGTCAATAAAGAAACCACGTGCAACCACTGGAAATATGCTTTGGCGGCTGGCTATGAGTACAAAGGGCAACCCATTATGATTACTGAGTTCGGCGGAGTTGCGTTCCAATCGGACAAAGGGTGGGGGTATGGTCGCCAGGTGGATACAGAAGAGGAATTCTTGCAACGGTTCGACGGGTTGATCCAGGCGATCAAGAGTGTGGATTATATTTGTGGATTTTGCTACACGCAATTAACGGATGTACAGCAGGAGATTAATGGGTTATTAACCGAAGATCGCAAGCCGAAATTCCCACTGGAGCAAATCAAGGAGATCAACTTGAAGTAACGTAAGCAAATACAAGAATAGTAAAACAGCAAGGCCTAGGACTCTGAGTAACCGGAGTCCCTCTGGCCTTGCTGTTTTGGCATTGGGCCTTACCTGATGAGGCTGCTGAGCCCAGCCAAGCTGGGTCTACCATCAGCGGAACGCAGGCAACCAGTCGCCGTGGGCGGCGATAAGATCGTCGCAGAGGGCCACGATGTCGTCCATCGACAGCTCTGCCGCCGTATGAGGGTCCAGCATAGCCGCATGGTAGATGTGCTCTTTCTTGCCGGTTATTGCAGCTTCGATCGTAAGTAGCTGCGTGTTGATGTTGGTGCGGTTCAATGCAGCGCATTGCGGCGGCAAGTTCCCGGCATAGGTCGGGGTAACGCCGCTGGCGTCTACCAGGCAAGAGACCTCTACGCAGGCTTCCTGTGGCAAGTTGGGAATCAATCCAGTATTCATCACATTGCCGGCAATTTTGAAGGGGACATCGGTTTCGATCGCTTCCATGATATAAGAGGCATACTCATGGGACCGCTCATGCTTCAAATCATAATTATTGACTAGCTCCTCACGCATCTTCTCCCAATTCGCAATTTGCGATACGCAGCGGCGCGGATATTCATCCAATGGTATTTGGAAGCGTTCGATCAACTCGGGATATTGGCGTTTGATGAAATAAGGATGATATTCGGCATTATGCTCTGAAGATTCGGTGATATAATAGCCGAATTTGAGCATCATTTCAAAGCGTACCATATCTGAATGGGGCGTTTGCTGCTTCTCTGCGGCAAGACGCTTGATCTCCGGGTACAGATCGACGCCATCGCGGGTGACCTCAAGCAGCCAAGCCATATGGTTGATGCCGGCAATCTTGGCCTGTACGCCCGTCTTGTCGAGTCCAAGGCTGTCGAACAAGCCGGGGATACACTGCTGGACGCTATGGCAAAGGCCAACGGTCCGGACCTGTCCGTAAGTATTCATTACGTTGGTGAGTACGGCCATCGGGTTGGTGTAGTTGAGGAACAAGGCGTCAGGACACACCTCGCGGATGTCGGACGCGAAGTCCAGCATCACGGGAATCGTACGCAGGTTGCGAAAGATACCGCCGATGCCCACGGTGTCCGCGATGGTTTGGCGTAGTCCGTACTTCTTGGGAATTTCAAAATCGGTAATCGTACAAGGATCGTACCCGCCAACCTGGATTGCGTTAATTACATATTTGGCTCCGCGCAGCGCGTCCTTGCGATCCGTATAAGCTTTGATAACACATGTGCTGCCGCTGCTGTGCCGGAGGTTGTTCAGCATATTCTCGGAATCCTTCAAGCGTTGCTGGTCAATGTCGAACAGGGCTAACTCGAACCCCTGCAAGGCCGGGGTTTGCATGCAATCCCCCAGCACGTTCTTGGCAAATACGGTGCTGCCGGCCCCGATAAATGTAATTTTAGGCATAATAGACTCCTCCTTATCATATGGACGGATGAATGATACATAACTTTGTTGCACGTCCTCAATATAGTCCAATTAGCTAATTGTGAGTATGGATGAATGAAAGTTATCTATGGATAAATGTTGTGTTTAATCCGAGATGTGGAGTAGGCTATTACTATAAATGTTATGAGGTCGTAAATTACCAGGAGGATCTATGATTCCCGAACATGATATGTATGAAGCTTATATGAATGCCGACAAGCAGGAGAAACAAATCAACTTATTGTTCAGTGGGCAAGCCTATCCTCGGCCCGATCATAAAATTGGGCCTTCAGTACATGACTATTACCTACTACATAGCGTACTGGAGGGGAAGGGGACGTTTGAATGGGGAGGGGTGACTTATGATTGTCGACCAGGAGATACCTTCGTGATCTTTCCGGGGAACTTGTTCTCTTATCAGGCGGATACCATGAACCCTTGGCATTATACCTGGGTGGCGTTGCAGGGACCGGGGGTCTTTAGCCAACTGGCAGAGATCGGAATTACTCAGACGGCACCCGTAGTCCGTTCCGGCGATGTAGTCGCCTTGCGAGAGCTGTATACGAAAATTCGCGTCGCACTACAACAAGGAGCAGATCCTCGACTAGAAAGCCTGGAGGCATCAGGGTGGCTCCTACTGCTATTCCATCATTTCGGGCTGGCTCACCGGGAAGCAACACCTGATCCAGACCTGAAGGAGCTGGCGATGATCGACCGGCAAGTCGAACAGGCCATTCGCTGGTTCTCGCTGCAATATCAGCAGCAGCTTAGCATCGAAGAGCTTGCTCGTCAGCTTGGTTATCATCGTGCCCATCTGTTCCACGCCTTCAAGGCGCGCACCGGATTGTCTCCCAAGCAATACCTCATGAAGGTACGGATGGATAAGGCCAAGCAGTTGCTGACAGGCGTAGCCTTGACCGTCGATCAGATTGCTTCCTCGGTAGGATTCAATGATGCACTATATTTCTCACGGCAATTCCGGAAGATGACGGGCATGTCGCCTAGTGAATACCGGAATAGGGCTGCGAAGTCTGACTCCATTTGAAGAAGGCAATCACTATGATAATCATTTGTTCAGATATGCGGTCTAATCAGGGATGCAGCACGGGATTATGAGCAAATGATTGTTTCTGAAACGCTTCAATGAAATGTACTGTGAAGGAGTAACGATTATATTTCATTGGAGGTCAAAACGGTATGAAAAACAAGTCTTTCACCCTCTTGCTGACCACAATCCTGACGCTTAGCCTTGTGCTGGCCGGTTGTGGAAGCGGTAACAATGGAGGGGGCAACGGAAGCGCAGCGACGACAGACCCGGCTCCATCCAACGTGGAGAACCAGGCTGAAGTACCGCAAGAACCAACGGAAATTACAATTATGCTTCCGTTGAATACGTCAGAAACTCCACCAGATACCATCAAGACCGAGCTTGAGAAACTAACAAACACGAAGCTGACATATCAATTTTTCCCCGCAGATACGTATGAAGAGAAGCTGAACACCGCTTTTGCGACAGGTTCTCTGCCTCAAGTCACTTACCTCAAAAATCAGACTACATTTATCCAGATGAAGGAAGCGATTAAAGACGGACAGTTTTGGGAAATCGAGCCTTACTTGGGCGAATTCCCGAACCTGAGCAAGATGAAACCTGAAATTCTCAACAACACGAAGGTGGATGGCAAGCTGTACTCGCTGTACATCGGCAGACCGCTGGCTCGACAAGGCATGATTTATCGGAAGGACTGGGCAGATAAGCTCGGCATCTCCGCACCGGCTAACGTCGATGAGTTGTTCGAGATGGCCAAGGCATTCACCGAACAGGACCCTGACGGCAATGGACAGAAGGATACAACGGGGCTCGCTGACCGCAATGAGTTGGTCTATGGGGCGTTCAAGACCGTATCTGCCTGGTTCGGCACGCCAAACAATTGGGGTGAGAAGGATGGTAGCTTGCAGCCTGAATTCACCTTCCCGCAATATGTAGACACAATGGAATTTTTCAAAAATCTTCGTAGTAACGGTTACATGAACCAGGACTTTGCAGCCACAAGTAAAACAGATGCCGTTAACATGTTCACCAGCGGCAAAGCCGGTATGTATATCGGTGGTTCCATGCAGGATATTGATTCCCTGAACAAGGATTTGATCAAGAATGCACCGGATGCGGTGCTGGATACACATAGCATGGTTGCCGGGAAAGACGGGGTATTCGCGCAATGGATGATTCCAGGCTATAACAATATCGTCTTGTTCCCGAAATCTGCAGTCAAGAGCGAAGAGGAGCTCAAGAAGCTGCTGGCCTTCTTCGATAAGATGATGACGCCTGAAGTGGCCAACCTGATGTATTGGGGCATCGAAGGTACGCATTACACGGTAGAGGATGGCAAGGCGAAGGTCACGGATGATAAGGAATTGATTGAACGCGAAGTGAAGCCGTTCAAAGACAGCGTCATCGGTGAGTCCGAGACGAACGGGATGTACGAGAGCTATAACACCTTGCCTGGGCGGGTTCATGCGGAAGAGCTGATCAAGGAGAACGTGAAGGTTGGTGTGCCGGACCCAACGGCGGCATTGGATTCGCAAACCTACACGTCAAAGGGTGTAGAGTTGCAGCAAATTATTACAGATGCCACGTACCAATATATTTATGGTCAAATTGACCAGGCTGGCTTCGAAAAGGCTGTGGAGCAGTGGAAATCTCGTGGCGGCGACAAAATTATTGAAGAGTATAATGCTGCCAGATAAATGAATGACGGGGCAGGCTATTGGGGGATTCTCCATAGCCTGCTCAAATGAATTATGAAGCAGAGAGGAAGAGACACATGCAGGAAGCAACCGCTCCGTCGACCGCTGGGCCGAGACTCAAGCCTCGCAAACGCCCGCATACCGGCGAGCTCAAGCGGCGAATATGGCGAAATAAATGGCTATACGTCATGCTGCTGCCGGGATTAATCTATTTTATTATTTTCAAATATTTGCCCATGTACGGACTAATCATCTCCTTCCAGAACTATAAGCCTTACAACGGGATTATGGGCAGTGAATGGGTGGGGATGGAGCATTTCAAAAGGCTGTTTACTGAACCGGATTTCCTTAATATTTTGATGAATACCATCATTTTGTTTGCGCTCAACCTGTTCATTTATTTCCCGGTGCCGATTATACTCGCACTGATGCTTAACGAACTGCGGGGCAACTTCTTTAAACGGCTGTTCCAGACGCTGGTCTATTTACCCCACTTTATGTCTTGGGTCATTATCGTGTCGATTACCTACGTTATGGTGACGATGGATGGCGGGATTATTAACGAGTTGCTCGTTTATCTCGGCTTCGAGAAGGTCAACTTCTTGCTGAACCCCGATTGGTTCAGGCCGATGTACATTCTTCAAGTCATATGGAGAGAAGCAGGTTGGGGAACGATTATTTACTTGGCGGCCATTGCGGCAGTCGATCCAGGACTGTATGAGGCAGCCCGGATGGATGGAGCCGGACGGCTTCGCCAGGTTTGGCATATTACGCTTCCAGCGATCCGCGGTGTAATTATCACGCTGTTCATCTTGAAGATTGGTCATGTTTTGGACCTTGGCTTCGAGCATGTGTACCTGCTGCTGAATTCGATGAACCGCGGAGTTGCAGAGATTATTGATACGTACGTGTACACCGCCGGCTTGCGGCAGGGTCAATATAGCTATAGTACGGCGATTGGATTCTTCAAATCGGTGATTGGCTTAATCATGGTTATGATGGTCAACCGAGTATCCAAGAAAATGGGAGAAGAGGGCGTTTATTAATGCTTGTCCAAAAGATTAAGATATCAGCCCGAAGAAGGTTGGAGGAGTTCAAATGGTAGAAGATAGATCCATTGCCGGCAGAATTTACGCTGCCATCAATTTTACACTGTTGGCCATCATCGCCCTGATTACGGTGCTGCCCTTCGTCCATGTTGTAGCAGGTTCGTTTACGACAAATGCAGAGCTCGCTGCGAATAAATTCGTATTGATTCCGAAGGTGTGGAGCCTGGAGGCTTACAGATTCATCTTCTCGACAAATACGATATTCAAAGCCATGGGCGTATCAATAGGAGTTACGTTGTTCGGCACATTGTTCAGCATGATGCTCACGGCGTTAATGGCTTATGCTCTGGCCCGAAAAGACCTCGATGGGCGCAAGACGATCAATTTCCTGGTTGTATTTACGATGTTGTTCAATGGCGGCTTGATTCCTACATTTCTGGTCGTGAAGGAAATGGGGATGATCGATTCTTATGCTTCGCTAATTATCCCATCAGCCATCAGTGCCTTCAACATGATTATTCTAAAAAACTTCTTCCAGAACATCCCCGAAGGATTGGAGGAATCGGCCAAAATTGACGGGTGCAGTGACTTCGGAATTCTCTTCCGGATTGTATTGCCGTTGTCCTTGCCTGCGATTGCGACCATCTCCTTGTTCTACGCGGTAACGTACTGGAACACGTATATGTCGGCCATCCTGTATTTGAATGACAGCGCAAAATGGCCCATTCAGGTGTTGCTCCGGCAAATCGTCGTGCTGGCGAGCGGACTGGACCACAGTTCGACGCTGGACGGCACGGTGCCTCCTCCGGATCAGACGATCAAGATGGCGGTTATCGTAGTGGCGACTATACCGATTTTGCTGGTGTATCCGTTCTTGCAAAAGCATTTCGCGAAGGGAGCCTTGCTGGGCTCGATGAAGGGATAAAGGTAGCGTTTTCCAGAAGCATGGTGAACCATCAGGCGTGCGGGTAGCCTGGGGTTGGTCAAGCCCTCGAATTTGTCTTTGTGACAATTCGAGGGCTTTTCACGTTGTAATAGAGTGCAAATCAAGAAAGCGTTAACAAGTGCAAAAAATAACCGTTGACTTTCCCAAAAGAAATGTAATAATAAAGTTAACAAAAATTTGCCGCAAATAAATTGATTTTACTACGCAAATTTCACATGGCATGGGAATTTAAACTTTCTTTTTGCTACATGATGGAAATTGCGTTGATCCTTGGAAATCAGCAAATTAGAGGGTGAGTGATTATCCAGTAACAAAATATTGAGGGGTAATGCTTGTTTCGCTAAGTTAAAAAGCTATTTTAGTTAAAGAATATTGTAATTATAAAAACTGAAATTTGCGGCAAAAAACAAGAAAAAGGAGCATGACAACTATGGGGAAGATCAGAATGGGGTTTATTGGCGTCGGTGATATGGGATCGCATCACTGCATGGGGTTCGACCGACTGGATAATTGTGAGGTACGGTACATATGCGATATGAACCAGGCAAATGTAGACCGGACACTAAAGGAATTACGTCATAGTAATCCGACCATCTGCTCCGACTATCATGAACTGCTGGGTAAGGAAGATCTGGATGCGGTCGTTATCAGCGTCCCCAACTATATGCACCGGCAAGTTGCTGTTGCCTTCCTGGAAGCTGGAAAGCATGTATTCCTGGAGAAGCCGATTGCTCATACCCTAGAGGATTGCGATGCTATCATTGAAGCAGCAGAGAAACATCAACGGGTATTGCAAATTGGTCTGGTCTACCGTTACTCCAACCTGTACCGCAGAATGGCGCACGAGATTGGAGAGAAGCGGCTAGGCGATGTGAAGATGATGTGGTGCAAGGAATTCCGCGACTCATTCCCACCAGCCGATTGGTTCTACGACAAGTCCAAATCAGGTGGTTCAATTGTCGAGAAAGATTGCCATCACTTTGATATCTTCAACTGGATGATTGGAGCTACCCCGGTTCGGGTATTTGCTTCCGGTGGACAGCACATCATCAAGCAAGGACAGAGAAATCTGATTCAGAATTCTTACAGCCATTATCCAGCCAAGTATATCGACGATCCTTCCGTAGTCGACCATGCCTTCATCACTGTTGACTATGATAACGGCAGCAAAGCCAACCTGGGCTTATGTCTGTATCTCAAGCCACGGAATCTATCTGATGATGGTCTGGAATTTGGTCTGATCGGCAGCAACGGGGCACAAATGCTGGTTAGAAATGACAAGACCATCGACATTACAGGCGGCGAGGATTCCAGCCGCGATCATTTAGAAGTGGACGTGACCACCGATTCCATCGAAGGTGGACATACGGGTGGGCAAACGCAACGCATCGATTTCCTTGAATGCATCCGTACAGGCAAGCAGCCGTTCGCCAGTGCCCAGGTAGGCCGAAATGCCTTGCTGATCGCCTTGGCCGCAGAGAAATCCATCGTTGAGGAACGTTATGTTTATCTACAGGAACTCCAAGACCATGAGGTGTTGTGATGAGAGTTTCGAGTAGAAGAGATACGCTGGGCTTCTTTCTATTCATTATGCCTTGGATTATTGGTTTCTGCGTGTTCTTCCTGGTTCCGTTCGGCACTTCTATCTTCTATGCATTCACAGATGCCAAGCTGCCGGGTTCTACTGATTACCAATTCGTAGGCATCAATAACTTTGTGGAGATGCTGAAGAGTCCGATCTTCACCAAGAGCGTATTTAACACGATGTATTTCGTTCTGTTCGGGGTACCTATTGTGACGGCAGGCATGCTGCTGCTGGCTACGTTATTGAATTTCAAGGTGAAGGGTATCGCTTTGTACCGGACATTCTACTATCTGCCGACCCTCGTACCTATCGTGGCTACCGTCATTATATGGCGGCTGGTGTTCAATGCGGAGTTCGGTATACTGAATGCCGCGCTTGGTATATTTGGTGCCGATAAGATTGATTGGCTGGGTGGGGAGCATACGATCAAGCCGGTCATCATCCTGCTGCAGGTGTGGATTTCCGGTAGTGGAGTACTGATCTTCCTCGCAGCCCTGAAGAATGTCCCGCGGCATCTGTATGAAGCGGCGGAGATTGATGGAGCAAGCCAGGTTCGCCGGTTCTTCTCCATTACACTTCCAATGATCAGCTCATCGATTCTGTTTGTTGTCATTATTCAAACCATGTATAACTTCCAGATGTTCACGGAGGCGATGCTGCTATCCAAGGGCGGACCTAACTATGCTTCCTATACCTTCGTCTATAACATCTATAAATCGGCCTTTACCGATTTGAAATTCAGTATGGCCATGGCTCAATCGATCTTCCTGTTTGTGCTCATTGCCCTGGTGACCACAACATTAATGAAATTGTCCAATCGGTATGTTTATAATGAATCCGGAAACTAGGGGGGCACATCAATGAGTGAAGGACGAAAAAGCAGTCTTTCCGTTACGATAACCAAATACTTCTTGCTGACAGTGACATTACTATTGTTTGTCGGGCCGCTGGTGTGGCTTCTCTCTACGATGATGAAGACCAAGGCGGAGACCTACAAGGTACCTCCGGCCATATTTCCCGAGCAACTTACGTTCGAGGCCTTTGAACGACTGTTTGCCGTACAACCGCTCATGTGGCGCTGGATTCAGAACTCATTTACGATCTCGATCATTGTGGTTATCGGTGTAGTTCTCTCCAGTTCCATCGTGGCTTACGGGTTCTCGCGGTTCAAGACGAAGTACAAGGATAAGATGTTCTCGGTCGTGCTCGTCACATTAATGATCCCGCCATCCATTATGATGATTCCGTCCTACGTCTTGTATACGAAGCTTGGGTGGATCGATACGTGGCTGCCCCTGATCGTACCAGCGTGGCTTGGAAGCGCATACTACATCTTCTTGTTCCGCCAGTTCTTCATGAGTATTCCTATGGAACTGGATGAAGCAACTTATCTGGACGGAGGAAACCGCTGGACGGTCTACGCCAAGGTTATCATGCCACTGTCGAAGCCGATTATCATCACTACCGTGATTTTGTCCTTTGTCAATTCCTGGCTTGATTTTCTGGGTCCCTT
The DNA here is from genome assembly GCF_001486585.1 of Paenibacillus senegalimassiliensis. Lineage (GTDB taxonomy): Bacteria > Bacillota > Bacilli > Paenibacillales > Paenibacillaceae > Fontibacillus > Fontibacillus senegalimassiliensis. The sequence continues at coordinate 1,670,927 of NZ_LN909046.1, read as the reverse complement.
CCTTTATCTGAAGGATAACTTGAAATTCACACTAAGCGTAGGGTTACAATTGCTCATTGGTCAAACCAGCCAGGACTTCCCGGCACTGGCGGCCGGAGCGTTCATCAGCATCATCCCGATTGGCCTGCTCTACTTCTTCGGTCAACGTTATATTGTTGAGGGGGTGGTGCTGACAGGAACGAAGGGATAACTCGGCTAAATCGTTGGTATTTTGTTGTTTCCATACTATCCATAGGGGGAATTTCGCATGAAAACGAAGCGCAAATGGCTACTTAGGAGTTTAAGCCTGATTCTGACTTTGGTTCTTGGCCTGACAGGCTGTTCCCAAGCAACAAATCAACCTGCGGCAGATCCGAATAATTCCGCCGGAACGGGTGCTAATACGGCTGAACCTGTGAGCATTACTTATTCCCAGTGGGGAACCGCCGAAGAACTGCAACGGGTGCAGGAACTGCTGGATCAATTCATGGTAGCCAATCCGGACATCAAGGTGAAGCTGGAAGGCAAGGATTGGGGCAGCTATTGGGATGGTCTGACAGCCAATGCGGCTGGGGGTACCCTTCCCGATGTATTCAAGACAAGTTATGCCTACATCGAGAAATATGCTGAACTGGGTATTTATAAGGAGCTTGACACTTTGCTCGCAGATGGCGGGTTTAATTTAGAAAATATCGATGCCAGCTTGCTTGGCCTCCATCAATATCAAGATAAACAGGTATCACTGCCAATTGACGGCAATGTCATCGTCTGGTATTACAACAAAGGCCTGTTCAATGATGCCGAGCGGAATCCAAAAAATGCGCCTGTACCCTCTTTGGAACCGACTTGGGATGAGGTCATTGAGATTGCTACCAAGATGACGATCGATAAGAATGGCAAGAGTGCAGATGAAGAAGGCTTCGATGCCAAGAATATCGTCCAATGGGGGATGTCCATCTCTCCAGGCTCATCTATGGACTGGTTCCTGGAACCCGAACTATGGTCGAATGGAGCTAAGTTAATGAATGATGACGGTTCGCTGGCTCTGGATACTCCAGAGGCCAAGGAAGTCATGGAATTGTTCATCGATGTGACCAAGAATAAGAAGATCAACACGACTCCGGCCCAAATCGAAGGACTTGGCGGACAGGTCAACCTGAGCATTACGACAGGTAAGGTAGCCATGAACCCGGGTGGTAACTGGAATACGACGAACTATCAAGAGGCCGGTATTGATTACGGCATGACTTATTTGCCTAAATTCAAAACTACCCAAACTGTCGTTCAGCCAGCGGGCGTCGCAATTAGTGCCAGTACGAAGCATGAAGAAGCCGCTTATAAACTGCTCTCCTGGTTGGCTGGTCCCGAAGGGCAAATTGCTTTGGCCAAACAAGGATATTCCTTGCCAGCCAATAAAGAAGCGGCAGATACTTATGTAGAAACCGCAGGGGAAGCGAACCAAATCTTCCTGGATGCGCAGAAGTTCGGCATTATCTCTCCATTTACGGTGAAGAAAACGGATCTCGTATGGACTTATGGTGAGCAAACGTTAAAGCTTCCACTGTCCGGCGAAGGGGATCTGGATACTGCCATTTCGGAGTTGGCGGCGCAAATACAGTAGGGGAAATTAGTGGCTGACGTTTGGGCAAGGAGGGGGCTACGGGTTCGCAGCGTTCTTCCGATCGCTGTTGTTCATGGATTTCTCTAATTTAACAAATTCAAATGATGTAGAAATCCATTCTCAAAGGCGAACACTTCGTTTCTCCAGAATCCCTGCGACCCTTCGCTGCATTGATGCTGCGCGTCAACCACTAATTTTAAGAGAAAGCCCAAATACCAGTAAACATATACAAACGCCAACAGGCCATGTCAGAAGGGGAAGCCCTGGACATGGCCTGTTCCTTACCCAGGCAATCTTGACATATGATGATAAGAAATGTAGAATAAATTTGCCGCAATTTTTCTCTTTTTTTGAGTTGGATAAGCGTTCTATCTTATAAAATTGAAGTTGAACCAAGGGATAAGCAGATTATGCTAAGCGAGAGATAGATTCTTAAGAAGACATAGGAAGGCCAGAGGACGCCTGGATTTTGAGGCCTAAGGGTTTATCCTAACTCAACTCAGCTTAATTCAACTTAACTTAACGGAAAAAGTCCTGTTAATTGGCTTCATATAGCGGAAAATAGATTGTTTATATGGAATTTGTCCTGCTAATTGCGGTGAATTGACCGCTTTGGTGAAAAAACCACTAAATTAACATGAGAAATTCCCGCTAAACCCTTGATTTGGTGAAAATGCGCTGAATTAGCGTGAGGATTTCCCACTAAAGGCACATTCAGCCGGGTTCAACTATATAGAAATTATTGCGACGGGATTGCAGAGAGGAACAGAACAAAGATGGCGACTTTAAAAGATATTGCCGAACAGGTAGGAGTGTCAATCTCAACGGTATCACGAGTCATGAAGAATGATGGCAACCGCTCCGTCAGCGAAGAGACAAGGCGCAAAATTTGGGAAACTGCCGAGCAAATTGGTTATAATACGCAGCGAGCCAATAAAGCCAAGAAGCAGGCGCCCAAGCTAAGTTATCGGGTAGGCTGCATCGTGGCGATGCCTCAAAATAAGTACAATAATCCTTATTTCTCGGTCATTCTGGAGGGAATCGAGAAGGAACTGGCCGCATCCGGTATGAGACTGGAGTTCGTGCACAGTCTGGAGAAGCAAGGCGATCTCCAGCAATTGCAGGCGCTGGTGAAGGAGCACCGTCCCGACGGCGTCTTGATTGTCGAACGTATTGAATACGAGGCCTACAAGTGGCTTCGGGAGAACGTCGGCGTTATCGTTGGTATCGATCTGGCGGATAAGGAGATTCCTACAGTTCGTTATGACCGGGCATCCGCATCGAAGGAAGCGGTCCAGTATCTGATTTCCCAGGGACACCGGCAAATCGCTTATATCGGTGGTGCGGAACTGGGCGGGGACTTCCGCAAAGAAAGACGTTATCTTGGCTACCAAAGCGCAATGCAAGAGGCGGGGCTAACCATCAACGATGATTGGGTCATTGATGTGAAGTGGGACGTAGCGCTAAGCTACGAGCTGACCAAGCAAGCCTTCCAGACACATGGGAACTGGCCAACGGCGATCTTCTCGGCAAGTGATATGATGGCGATTGCTGCGATGCGGGCGGCGACGGAACGTGGACTCAAGATTCCTGAGGATATTGCCTTCTTCGGGGTAGATAATATTGAAATATCGGAGTTTACTTCTCCGCCTTTGTCTACCATTCATGTTCCCAAGCTGGAAATGGGCATGTTTGCGGTCAAGATGCTGCTGGATTATTTAGAGAACCGCTATGCTATTCCGGTCAAGCTGATGATTCCATATAAAATCATGCTCCGTCACTCCTCGGGCAGCGAATAAGCTGCCTGGAGGAGTTTTTTTATGTTGGAGCGTGGGTGGGCTAATACATATGAACCTGCTCGCTTAATACCGATGCATTTCTTACCGGATTGCCGATCAGATAAAGCTGTTTCAAATTAGGCAACTGTATAAGCGGCTGCAAGTCGGTTATGGCATTGTTCTCCAGATGGAGCTCTTCTATTTGCTGCCAGTTCTCCATAAAGGCCAGCGACTGCATCACACTATCCTGCATCGAGAAGGATTGCAGTGAAGTCAACCCGGCGAAGTAGGGCATCACTTTGTCCAGTTCATTGACATAGTCCTGATCGACCCGGAAAGAAGGCTTGGTCAGTCGTAAATGTTCCAGTCCCGAATCCGTAATGGGCTCTTTGTCATCAAGGGTGAGGATACATTCATGGCAGTCGAGCGTGGTCACTTGCTGCAATGTAAACAAATCACGTACTCCCTCTGCAAAAAACATATCGTGCAGCACAAGCGTGCGCATGTTCGTCAGTTGATTCAGCGCTTGAATGTCCACAAGAGGATAAGCCTCGCTAATCGTCAAATGCTCCAGCTTAGGGAAGGACCGGAGTAACGACAAAGGCATTTCCTCGTCGTTTGCATCCACAGTTAACGAGAGAAGGGCAGGGGCGTCCAGTTGTGTCACAAAACCAATCGGGAGTTCTGCCTTGGTTAGATGCGTCAATTGCAGTTGCGCGGCTTTGCCATAATACCCCTGCAGGCTGATTTCCTTCAGTGAGGGGAGAGAATTCAGGACATCCACTTGATCCAGTTGATGTACGGAGGACAAGTAGACTCGGGTCAGGGACTTCTTGTCGCGCAATGCCTCCAGATTGGAAATATTGCTGTTTGTTAACTCTAAAAGTTGCAGATTGGGCATGTTGGCCACAAAATCCAGCGTTTTCAAATTGGAGTCAAAGCTAAGACGCAGCTCTTCCAGTGCGGTCAGCCCATACAAGGCATTGAAGTCAGTCGCCTCACTATATCCAATTCCTAAAGATTTCAGATTGGTCATGGCGCCGATCCAGTTGAAATCATCTAGCCCTGTGACGGTCAAGCTTTCCAAGGGCAGTTGACCTAGTAAATGAAAGTCTGTCACAGATTCATCTACATAAGTCAGATTCAGGGAGTGCAGATTTTTAAATTCAAGTAATAGTGCAAGCTCTGTATTGTTGCGGATTTGTGTCGTGAGCGATTGCACGCGGGATTTGTCGCCCAAATAGGCGGCTGCCTGCTGGAAAGATTCATTAAAGCTCCCGCCAAAGCTCTTGAGATGCTGCAAATGAGCGAGACTAAGTGATTCAGATTTGTTGATTTCATAGGTATTATTGAACTCAAGCAAGGTTAGTCCGGTAAATGCCTCAAAGTCCTTCTGCTCTATGCGCTGGGTATTTAACAGTTTGTCTTGCATCACATAAACCTGCGGTGCACTGCTTCCATTGGTAGATGGGTCCTCCAGGCTGTAGGCAAAATGCCACTGATTATCGATATATTGCACCGAAAGAGAGCGTATGCGGGCCAAGTCCTCAGTGGTTGGCTGTACGTTCCCCTTATCCAAAACCTGCTGTACGAAGGAGAGGAGCACTTCGCTCTCCGGCATCGTTCGCACCGCAGTCACTTGCGCCTGTTCCTGTCTGACCGAGGTAGCGCTATTTAAGAAAATAAAAACCAAAAATCCAGCCAATATAACCAGAACCAGGGCTGCAATCCACTTCGTATTTGGTGCTGGCCGCACTTGAGCGGGCGTTGTCCCGTAGTAGTTGTTAATGGTCTGGTCGACATGATACACATGATTTTTCTTCATAATTAGTTCTGTATTACAGAAGGGACATTGGAACACATCGTCATTCTTCTGACTGATTTGGCCCCCGCAATTTGGACATTTTAACTGGATAAGACTCATGCTCCACTCTCCTCGCACCTGTTTGCTCTTTTACACCGGTTGTATTCTGCTAATTAAATTGTACGAAGTGTGACAAAAATGGTTGCACCACAAGCAGCCTCTGCTGCTGAAAATAAGCCGATAGTCGCAGTGCTTCTACAAAATACTGGAAAGCTTGCGGTAGGCGCGGGGTGATATTCCTTCATTGGCTCGGAACAATCGGCTGAAATGGTGAATATCCGGGTAGCCAACCTGGGCTCCAACTTCTTCAATTGTCCACTCCGTATCCCGAAGCAGCTTGCACGCCTCACGGTGCCGCAGCCCTCTGACGAATTCCCCGGGAGGAACGCCTACGACCTGGCGGAACAGCTTCGCAGCATGATCGATGCTCATTTGCAATTCGGCAGCAATTCGCCGATTGGACCAGTCTTCCGCCGGAGTTGCGTCCATCCGCTCCGTCAGCCGCTCAATTCGCTCGCCATGCTCTGATACACCGGCAATCCGCCGGGTCATTTGCGAGCGCAGCAGGCGCGCGAGTATTTCCAGCATTAATCCCTTACACAGCAATTCATAACCCAGATCGCGTCTTGCGAATTCATGAATAAGCTGCTCCATAAATTGCACGCACTCCAGGGACGGGGTGTAGAGCGGGTCGGTAGAGAAGACGGGACTTCCCCCGATGATCGGTTCAGCCGCCAGCTTATCCCAGACTAATTCGTCCTCTCCCACAATCAAATCTTCTTCTCTGCGAATCATCAGCTCACCAAAAAAATCAAAATGAATACCCATCAGTTTCGTTTCCGGTCTGCCCACAATTTCATTCTGGTGATAGACCCCGGGTGACAGGAAGACGAGCTGTCCCGCGGACAGTACATAACGCTGCTCATGCATGGTTGTTATGAGTTCACCCTGGACTACATAAAGCAGCTCAAAATCATAGAGTCTTCTCACCGGGAAATGGCAAGGGGCAAGGGTTTGGAACTGGGCATAATGGATGCCTGGCGACCAGGCGGTAAAGGGGACTTGTTGCGTCTTGACGGCTGGCAGGTACTCCTCGCTCATCAGGTGATTCCTCCTTATCCTGCATGTAACCTACTTCAATTTATATTATCACGGAATAAGACAAAAATTATCTTTTTGCGCTAAATAATTATTTTCACTAAATCAATATAATTAAAGATGTAAACCACAAATATTAATTCTAATCACTTGAGAAACTAACCAACGGAAAAATGCAAATAGGAGGTGGTTGTAACGGTTTTGCAGGTGGGCATCAACGTGCCGGTATATTTGTGCGAGCAGCTTGTGGCAGACCAGCCTGCAAGTATTCCCTGGGATCAAATCACGCCTGTTCCACTGGTTGATACGGTAACGGGGAAGGCGGTCAAGGAGCCAACAGAGGTACGTACTTGTTGGACAACCGAAGCGTGGCATATTCAATTCCGGTGCAAGGATTCATATGCGATATCTCATTTTGAAAATCGGGACGACCCGCTGTATGAGCAGGATGTCGTGGAAGTGTTCATTGACGTGAGCGGTGAAGGCCGACGTTACATCGAAATCGAGGTCAGTCCGTTAAATGTCATCTTCGATGCCTGGATTGAGCGAGCTGAGGATGGACGGATTCAGGGCGATACCTCCTGGAACATGGAGCGGCTGGACACGAATGTCGTTGCCGAGGAGTCCTATGGACGAATCTATGAATTACGGCTGCCTTGGGAAGACTTTGCCCCAGCCCCGGTGGCGGGGACGGAGTGGCGGGTTAACTTCTATCGCATTGACGAACAGCCAGATGGAACTAGAGAGTATCAGGCGTGGGGGCCAACAGGCGAGGTTAATTTTCACATTCCCTCACACTTTGGCCGGTTGCAGTTTGTTATTTAACATTCCATATATATAAATTTAGAAAACGGAGGAATTTACGATGAAAAAGGGTATTAACATTTGGTCCTTCCCTGAGGGGACAACCATTGCGGAAAGCATTCGCGTAGCTAAGGCGGCCGGGTTCGAAGGGATCGAGCTGTCCCTTAATGAAGACGGTGAACTCGGGCTGAAGACTACGGACAAAGAGGTACAACAAATCCGCCGTCAATTAGACGATGAGGGGCTGGAAATTTGCGGCCTGGCTACCGGCTTGTATTGGTCCTATTCCATGACCAGCGAGCAGGAGTCCAATCGGATTAAGGCGGCCGATGTTTGCAAAAAGCAGTTGGAGCTGGCGGCAGCACTGGGTGTGGATGCGATTCTGGTTATTCCGGGAGCGGTTGGCGTAGACTTTATCCCTGGCTCCGAGGTTGTACCTTATGATAAAGCTTATGACCGTGCGCTGGAGGCCATTACGAAGCTGTCCTCGGAAGCCGAGAAGGTGGGCGTCTCCATCGGGATCGAAAATGTATGGAACAAATTCTTGTTGTCTCCGCTGGAAATGCGCGGCTTCCTGGATGCTGTGAACTCGCCTTATGTCGGCTCCTATCTCGACATCGGCAACGTGGTGTATTCGGGTTATCCGGAGCATTGGGTGCGCATTCTCGGCTCACGTATCAAGAAGGTACACTTCAAGGATTACCGTCGTGAAGCAGGCGGGTTGCATGGATTCGTGGACTTGCTGGCCGGCAATGTAGACTACCCTGCCGTTGTTGCTGCTCTACAGGAGGTAGGTTATACCAATTACGTCACGGCCGAAATGATCCCTCACTACGAGCATCATGCGCATCAAATTATTTACAATACTTCAGCGGCCATGGACGCTATTCTGGGAAGATAGTTCAAAAATCATCTTTTGATCACGCATTATTCTTATTTTGAGGAGGAAGCGATATGTTGAAGATTGGATTGGTTGGCTTCGGTTTTATGGGCCGGATGCATTTTGATAATTATGTACGTCTGATGAATGAAGGACAGCAGATCGAACTGGTGGCTATCTGTGACTTGATTATCGACGAATTGAAGGATAGCAAAGCAGGCGGAAATATGTCTACAGGTCAGGAGGTTTATGATCTGTCTTCCTACCGGTTATATGATGACATCGAGAAGATGGTAGCTGCGGAAGAACTGGATATGATTGACCTTGCTGTTCCGACCTATATCCATGCCGAGATGGCGTGTTCGTTGCTGGAACGTGGCTATCATGTGTTCTGTGAGAAGCCGATGGCCCGTTATTCAGCGGATGCACTCAAGATGGCCGAAACGGCCCGCAAGCACGACAGAAAGCTGATGATCGGGCAATGTCTGCGCTTCTGGCCAGGTTATGAATATCTGAAAGCAACCGTTGAGGAGGAACGTTTCGGTAAGGTGACGGCGGGCTATTTCTATCGCGGCTCGGGAGCTCCTAAGAACTGGTTCCTGGACGAAAGCTTGAGCGGCGGCGCTTTGCTGGATATGCATATCCATGATTCCGATATGATTCAGTGGTTGTTCGGAACACCGGAGAAGGTATCCACCATCGGACGCAACGTGATTCCGGGCAGCGGCTATGACATGGCATCTACACATTATGCCTATCCGGATGGCAAGGTCATTAACTCGCAGGTGGACTGGACGCTGGAAGGGGACCACGGTTTTTACATGGGCTACCGCGTTAACTTCGAGCGGGGCAACATCGTATTTGATGGCGGTACAGTAACGGTGAACCCTAACGATCAGCCGGGCTTCAAGGCAGAATTGTCCGGGGAAGACGGATATTATCGCGAACTGAAGCACTTTATTGGAGCTATCGAAAACAATACAGAAATTGTAATTTGTACACCGGAAAGTGCAGCGGATTCCGTGGTGCTGGTAGAAGGCGAAGAGCAATCGGCCAAGGCTGGAGGCGCTTGGGTTAGTCTGTAATATCATGCGAGTAACGCATGTTTCCGGGAAGGGACAGTCATACTAGCATGGAGGAGGCGTGATGTCCATGTTAGTCAAGACAAGATGTTCAACCTTCATAATTATAGCTGCCTTATGTGTTGGTAGCGGGCTGGAATTCAACCTGCCAATGGCGAAAGCGGCATCCTCTACGCTGTTTCTGCCGTCTGCTTCTGCTGTCGTGAAGTCCAAGTCGGTGACGGCGGGACCGAATTCACGGATAGAGACGGGGAAGCGGGGGGAGAAATCCCGCAAGCTGGTAGTCATTATTGATGATTTGGGCAACAACATGGGTGGCACGGAGGAAATGCTATCCTTGCCGGTGCATTTGACGGTTGCGGTAATGCCTTTCCTCCCAACCTCACGGGAGGATGCGCTCCGTGCCCATAAGCTTGGGCATGATGTGCTGGTGCATCTGCCGCTGGAGCCCAAGCAGGGACGACCGGAATGGCTGGGTCCTGGCGCGATTCTGACCCGAATGACGGATGCCGAAGTCAGACAAAGGGTAGAAGCAGCCATCGATCAAGTGCCATATGCCGTTGGGATTAACAATCATATGGGCTCCAAGGTGACCGGAGACGATCGGGTTATGTCAGTCATTCTGGAGGTATGCCGAGAGCGTGGGCTTTTCTTCGTAGATAGTAAGACCAACTACCGTTCCGTCGTGGGACGGCTAAGTCTGGAGAAGGGACTGCCACAACTGGAAAATCATCTCTTCCTGGATGATTTGCATACCGAGAATCATATGGCGGGTCAGCTTCGGAAGGCTCAGCAATTGCTGGAGAGCCGCGACAACTGTGTATTGATCGGACATGTTGGTGTTCATGGCCGAAAGTCAGCCGCCGTATTGAAGAAGTACATTCCGCTAATGCAAGCAGACGGCGTGGAGTTTATCGGTATTCGCCAGCTTGCCCAGGAACAGATCAGTCCCGGAGTATCTCCGGGACCGGGGTTCACATTACCGTAAGGTATTCCATAATTCCAAGGTACAACGCTTCGGCGATTCTCTGCTGACCGCGCCCATTCGTAAGAAGGGCGCGGTCTTCTGCGTTACTTAGGAAGCCTGTCTCCACAATCACGGCAGGGCAGTCGATATGATTTAGCAAGTAGAAAGGCTTGCCAAGCTCGGGGATGCGCGATACCTGTAAGTTCGGATCATAAAGTCGTTCGAGAGACTGCTGGATGGCATTCGCCAGGTAAGCGCTTCGGCCTTCGTTCTGATGCAGCACCAGGGGGCCGCGCCTGCTCTTGTTCTTGCCCCAATTGACATGCAGGCTAACTACAATAACCGCAGGCACTTGCTCGCTTAACTCCTTACGCTGAGCCAGATCTCGAAGATGACGGGAGCGGCTGCGTGACCAGCGATTATCATCACTCAGAGCGTAATCACCCGTACGGTTCAAAATGGCTCGGTAGCCATGGCTGCGAAGCACGAGGTACAGCCTGCGTCCGATGTCCAAATTAATATCCTTCTCCAGAATCTGCTCGAAAGAGGTGCCTCCGTCGATTCCACCATGCCCCGCATCGATGAGAATGACTGGCTCAGGGAAGGCGTGCCGGAAGTCGTTGTCTCCTTCCGCCCGTGCGAACGGGACTCCCCCCACCAAGGCAAGGGGAAGAAAGACCAGCAGGGCAAGCAAAATAAGGGCAGTTTGTCTCATGAATCTCACCTTTCACGCGGTTTGGCTTAGTGTTCACCATACTTCTATAGATTGATCCTGGATGGGTTAAATCATGCATGCCGGGGAACGAACGGGTTAAAAGATGACCGACCCGGACACACTGATAGCAAAGGATAGCTACAGCATAAAGGAGGTTATCTCCATGGCCAAAGGGGACGAGTTGGTCAAGTACATTACCGAACGTGTTGTGGATTACGTTGAGACACCCCGTGAGGTTCGACGTGAGCGTTCCAAGCCCAGAGAACCCTGGACACGGCGCTGGTTCGGCATGATTCCGTTCTCCCTTTCTTTATGGGCGAAGGAATTGCCCAAGGTGAATCGGAGGAAGGGAAAAGGGAAGGAAACCGAGTCGAGATCAGGACGCGGCTGAGTGTGGGGATGTTTATCACCGCTGAACAGGATGAAATACAGAACAAAAGCAGGCCACTGTAATCCCAAAAAGGGAGAGGGGCCTGCTTTTTGTGTATCTAGAGAGAATAATTGCCTATGGTCTGTGTGAAACGTCAATCATTGATAATGTTTAATATGCTGTAAATTTACCGCTGCTGGTTAAGGCGTCGAGCGCGATGACGCGCATGGTGCTGTCTGAGCTGGTGACAACGTAGACGGCATTTCCTGGCTCGGAGGCTTGCGAGGAGCTGCCTCCGGTCCAGGTCTGATAGCCATACACTGCCAGCGGGAAGGAATAGGTGCGGTCCTGCCCGGAGGTGGCATAGACCAGTTGTTTGCTGGCTTTGAGCTTGGCGATAAAGCTGCTGGTATCCACGGCGACGGATTCGCCCGTCATCCACAGCAGGTTGTCATAGGGGTCGAAGCGCTCGGCAGTCAGCGCGAGACGTCCTGGCGCAAGCGTGCTGCGGCTGCTTGCGGCCTGGCGTGGCGGCGTATACTTCGCCGCCTGCTTGTCCCAGCTACCCGGGGTCTCGGGTAGCCATTCGCCGTCAGCGGCATTGACGTACTGGGGTTCGCCGGTATCCTGGCGAACCATCCACGCGGTCAATGCCGGGCCGGCGTAGAGCGGGACGGCGCCGCGGGGTGATGGTCACGAGCCAGCTATGGGTGCCCGGCCCGAGTGGCTCGATGTTGGCGCTGGCGCCAGCCCAGGCGGTGAACGGCTCGGCGGTGGCGAGCTTGCTGATAGCATCTGCCGCAAAGCGGCGTAGCTCCTCAGGCGCTTGATCCCCGCTTAGCCGAGCCAGGGCGCCTTCCAGCCCGAGTTCAGCGCTCCCAGCCGTAGCCAGGCTTGCAGCACCGCTTGCTGCCCGGGCAGCCTCGGCGGTGCTGCTTCCACTATAAGGTAAAGTTACCGCACTATATATCATCGTAGCGCACAGTAGTATTTTACAGGTGATCGACCACGTTATTTCCGGTTTTCCGATAGGCATGTTTGTCGCCTCCCTAGGGATTAATCGGTGCTAATTGCCATGAGACATTGGCTGCTTGTCCATTGTACCGAAGCCGGTTCGAAAAGGATGTTGCAACCTGTCGCGCGGCGCCGGCATGATCCGCTTCTATTTTTGCGGTCTTTTAGCGAGTCAGGTCTATTTCTGGTTAGCGTGGCGAACGTAGATGAAAGATGCCGCAGCCCAAAGCCGATACGACAATTCTCGGCTCGTACTGCCAGCGTATTTCGCTGCGTCTGGCTTCGTATTGCTCCTGCGCGCCTGCGGCTCGCTCGGCATCGGGGTCCTGAAGCAAGTCGCGGTAGTAGGCGTCGATGAGAGCAAGTTCATCGTTCAGCCGCTCTCTGGCTGCGGTCGCCCAGCTCTCGTCATAGCTCTCCAGCTTGGCGGAAATCCTTGCCTCCAAAGCTTGACGACCTTCGTCAAGCGTCAACTCAGTGGGCTCGATATGCACGTTCTCGGGCAGACGAGGGGAGAGATTCTTAGTGGCCAGCCGCTCTTGAAACGATTCATCCAACTTCCCGCTCAGCAGGGAAATCCCGTAGTTATGCAGCTCCTCCCGCTTCATATCACAGGAGAATTCGACCTTGAAGCAAACGCCCAGCCACGGTTCATAAGCGGCAGGCAACAGAGACAAGCGCTGGCGAGGGGCTGTCTCTTCAAACAGATAGACGTATCTTCCTCCGCGTCTAGTAGCTTCGAAAATTTGTCCCAGTCTTGGGCTGCCGAAGGTCAACTCTTCTCGCTGAATCCGGCCCGGCCCAAGTATAGGCAGCGGTCTGACTCCGCCAAAGTAACGGCCCAGAATGCTATCCTCTTCGGCTTGGGCTTCTCCTGAAGCAGGTTCGCTATTCTTGGTCGCCGCCGCTTGCGCCTTCTTCTCAGCCGCGTGATGCTGCTCCGGATTGAAGATAAACGAGAAGGACATGGTCTCCGGCTCGGCTCCCGTTCGCTCAATGAACCCCCAATAGTAGGGGCGGTTCGTCAGGTCGCGGTCAGCACGGGGCGACAGTTTGACCGTAACGTGATGCGGTGACTTTTCCAGAATATTGCATTCTGTTGCTTCCAGATAGGTCATGACAAAGTCACGAATTTGTTCATGGGTCATGGACATACCGAGTCACCCTCCCAATAAATGCTGAAGTCCGCCATCTGGCGCAGTTGTATCCGCTTCGGCATCCAGCTCAGATTGAATATGATTAAACTCTCGGCCTAAGGTTTCCACGCGACTGGCAATTTCATCTTCGCTGCCGGATTCCAGAATCATCTTGTAGATGCTCTTCTCCAAAGAATGCTGCTTCTCAAACCGTTCCAGAATGACATCCAGATGGCCGATGACCTTCTCGAACATATTGATCTTCTCATGCAGGAGATGGAGAATATGCTCTTCGATCGTTCCCTGCGTGGACAAGTTGTAGATCTTAACGTCCTGCGTCTGTCCCAGCCGGTGGACCCTTCCGATTCGCTGTTCAACCCGCATCGGGTTCCAGGGCAGATCGAAGTTGATCATATGGTGGCAGAATTGGAGGTTGATGCCTTCGCCTCCGGCTTCCGTAGCAATCATGACCTGCGCCCGGCCGCGGAAGAGGTCCATCATCCAGTCCTTCTTACCTCGATTCATGCCACCTCGGTAAGGCACAGCCGTCATGCCGCGATCGCGGAAGTATTTTAACAAATATTCTTGAGTGGCCCGGTATTCGGTGAAGACAATAACCTTGTCGTTCATTTCCCTCACCAGTTCCATGGTCTTCTCGGCCTTGCTATTCGCCCCAATCTGCCGAATCAGGTCCACCAGCTCCCAGATTCGATCCCGAATCGGAGAGTCGGGGTCGAGCTTCTTCGAGAGATTAACGAGAGTAACGAACACGGCATCCCGGCTGCTGCATACTTCCCGCTGCAAGGTGACAAGCGACAACATGCTGTTCAGATCACCGCCAGCGGCATGGTATTGATCCTTAACGAAGGAGGTCACGCCGGCGTAGAGATTCTTCTCTTCCTGCGATAGCTCCACATCGATATTACGAACGATGCGCTTGGTGAATTCAAGCTGACCGTCCCCCCGACGGTTGCGGATCATTACTTTGGACAATTCGTCCTTCAACTGATCTTCATTCTTGGGAAGCCGCTTATCAACGACGAAGTTCGCCGAGAAGTCGCTATGCCCACCAAGCTGGCCCGGCTTGAGCAGCGTAATCAGGTTGAAAAGCTCGCTCAAATCGTTCTGAACCGGAGTAGCGGTGAGCAGCAGGCAGTATTTCTTGCGTAATTGCAGCATGAGCTGGTAATTGGTCGTTTTCTTGTTCTTCAGCTTGTGGGCTTCATCGACGATCAGCATGTCGTATTCCTGACTCAGCAGGATGCTCTTATGCGGGTCGCGCTTGGCCGTGTCCATGGAAGCAACGACAACGTCATTTTGCCAGGAATGCTCCTTCTTCTGGGCTACCGCAGGAATGCCGAACTTCTGGTTCAGCTCTCGTACCCATTGGAGGACCAGGGATGCGGGAACAAGAATCAATATTTTGCGAACGAGTCCGCGTACGATATATTCCTTCAAAATCAAACCCGCTTCAATCGTCTTGCCCAGCCCCACCTCGTCAGCGAGAATGGCGCGTCCACGCATCTCAAACAGCACTTTGCGTGCGGTTTCCGTCTGATGCGGCAGCGGGGTCACATCCTGCAGATGCTTCAGGCATTGCATCTCCTCAAAGCTAGTGACGAGTGAGGCCGTCTCGGCCTTAAGGGCAAGGTTAAACAGCTTCCAGTCGTCCCAAGGGCCGCCCTTCTGCTGCCGAGTGGTCAATTCGCTGAACCAGTTACGGTCAAACTCGGGAGTAAGACGGATATTTGTGGCCTGTTCCGTTGCGGAGCTGCCCTTGGGGCTGGGGGGATGCGGATTCAAGATGGATAACCTCCCTTATGGTGCGTATTCACCTAAACTTTTTAAAATGAAACAAGATTTATAGCTTGTGTGTAGGTGTAGTATGGACGAAAAAGAGGGGGTTCATAACCTTGGACGTAAATCGCCGGCATGTTCGTCTGTTTGCATGTAGGCAGGGTGACGAGGGGAAGCTAGGCGTAGCTTGAAAAGAACGAAATCTGAGAAAATGAGAGGAAATGGCTACTAGGCCAGCGTGTATTCTGGTACAAGCCAAAAAAACCGCTTGTTTGTCCAATGACAACAATATATAGTGTAGTATAATAGTTATTACACACAATATATTGTGTTTTTTACATATGATGATCTTAATTGCTAGCTGATCTTAATTGCTATAAGTACGGAAATTTAATCAGGGAGGTTGTTAGTTCGTGAATCAGGTTCCTGTGCCGAAACAACGCTTGGAAGGCTTAAGCGAGAAAATATTCCTGGATCGTTACGCGTGGAAAAATCCAGACCCCAGTCATGCCAAGGTGGGCGATGTGGTTCTTGTGCTGACGAAGGACGATCCGAAATTCCCGACGAAGGAGGTTGGGGAAATTGTTGCCCGGGAAGGACGTATGGCGACGGTTCGGACGCGCACCGGGGAACTGGTGGAGACGGATGTGGAGAAGCTGACGCTGAATATAGAGAAGACGCCGGAGGAAATGTGGAACCGTCTGGCGAAGGCTATGGCCTCGGTGGAAGCAACACCGGAACTCCAGCAAGAGTGGGAGACCAAATTCCGGCACATTCTGGATGACTGGAAGCTTGTTCCGGGCGGACGGATTGCTGCCGGAGCGGGGGCCAGCGATGAACTGACCTTGTTTAATTGTTATGTTATCCCTTCGCCCAAAGATAGCCGAGGCGGGATCATGGAGACATTGTCAGAAATGACGGAAATTATGGCCCGCGGAGGTGGCGTTGGCATTAATCTGAGTTCCTTGCGACCGCGACGGGCGGTGGTTAAGGGGGTCAACGGTTCGTCGAGCGGGGCCGTATCCTGGGGAGGTCTGTTCAGCTATACGACAGGGCTAATTGAGCAGGGCGGCAGTCGCCGTGGGGCGTTAATGCTGATGATCAACGACTGGCATCCGGATGTGCTGGACTTTATCACGGTCAAGCAGACGATGGGACAGGTGACGAATGCGAATTTATCGGTCTGCGTGAGCAATGCGTTTATGAAAGCCGTGAAGGAAGATCTGGATTGGGAACTGGTCTTCCCAGACACAACCGATGAAGATTACAATGACGTCTGGGACGGTGATCTCGACAAGTGGAAAGCCGCGGGCCGACGGGTGAACCACTACCGCACGGTCAAGGCACGGGAGATTTGGCATACGATCATCGAATCGGCCTGGAAGTCGGCGGAGCCGGGCGTTGTATTTATGGAGTATTACAATCAGATGTCTAATAGCTGGTACTTTAACCCGATTATTTGTACGAATCCGTGCGGGGAGCAGGGCTTGCCAGGTTGGGGTGTCTGCAATCTGTCGGCCATGAATTTATCCCGGTTCTATGACGAGGCGAACCACGATGTGGATTGGGAAGACTTGGCGACGACAACCCGTTATTCAGTCCGCTTCCTGGACAATGTAATCAATAAGACGCCTTATCATTTTGAGGAAAATGAAAAAAATCAGAAGCATGAACGACGTATTGGCCTAGGTACGATGGGACTGGCCGAATTGATGATCAAGCTGAATATCCGTTACGGTAGCCCGGAATCACTTGAATTTCTGGATAAGCTGTATGGTTTTATCGCGCGGGAGGCTTACCTGGCTTCTTCAGACATCGCTGCAGAGAAAGGTTCTTTCCCGGCATTTGAGGCTGACCCTTATTTGCAAAGTGGATTCATGAAGGTGATGACGGAGGTATACCCCGAGGTTGGGGAGGCGATTCGTAAGCAGGGCATTCGGAACGTTACCATCATTACTCAAGCGCCCACCGGCAGTACGGGGACGATGGTGGGTACTTCAACAGGCATTGAACCGTATTTCGCGTTCAAATATTATCGCCAGAGCCGCCTTGGCTTTGACGAGCAATTCGTGCCGATCGCTCAGGAGTGGATGGACGCCCATCCTGGAGAGGAACTGCCGGACTATTATGTTACAGCCATGAGTCTATCCGCCGAGGATCATATTCGCGTGCAGGCAGCGATTCAGCGCTGGGTGGACAGCTCGATCTCCAAGACGGCAAATTGTCCAGCGGACTTCACTGTGGAAGAGACGAAACGGTTGTACGAGCTGGCCTTTGATTTGGGCTGTAAGGGTGTGACCATTTATCGCGACGGCAGTCGGGATGTACAAGTATTGCAAACGGAAAAGAAGGAAACGAAAGAAGCAGAGGTAGAGCTTCCATCAGCCAACGAGGTTGGAACAACAGAGCAAGCGGATGCCAAGGCGGAGCCGGAAGCTGGCGATTCCTTGTTGCCCAGCAATTTTGCTCCTTCCGGGTTGTCCAGATCGTCCAGCAATCAGTACAAGCGGCGGCCGCAAGTGTTGCAGGGAGCCACGTATAAATTGAATACTCCCTTCGGGATGGCTTATATTACGATCAATGATTTGAATGGCACACCGGGGGAAATCTTCCTTAATGTCGGCAAAGCGGGCTCCGATGTGTTTGCCATGGCTGAAGCGCTAGGGCGGGTCTGCTCCTTGTTCCTACGATATGGCGACCATGGGGAGAAGGTGGAGCTGCTGATCAAGCATCTCAAAGGCATTGGCGGTACGGGAGCCATTGGCTTTGGAGCCAATCGCGTGGAATCCATTGCCGATGCCGTAGCGAAGGCCCTGGAGATGCATGTGGGTCATGGCCCTCATGATGGGCATGATTCGGCTCCGATAGCAGCGACTTTGGCTTCCCGCGAAGAGCCTGCTGCCAACTCGACGGGTTGGCAGCAATCGACTTCGATTGCGACGCCGGGTAGCTCTTCGAGTCAGGATAATCACATAGGCCGGGATCATGCAGGGGCTGAACAGGAGATTCACCATTCCGGAGAAAGTCATACGGTTTCAACAACCTCACTTGACCTGTGTCCGTCCTGCGGCACTGCTTCGCTAATCAATGTAGAGGGCTGCAAGACCTGCAGCAATTGCGGGTATAGTCGTTGTTCTTGAGTGGTTTAATCAAAAACGCCCAATTTTGTTATGTATTATGTTGCTGACAACACACCTCTTATTACCTCTCTCGGCTATTCATGAAGAGGTAATTAAGAGGTGTTACTTTTAGGTATTTATATATTTGTCCTTTGGTCGTAAAGTTCTTTTAGTCGCTTTACATCTGTTTTAGGAGGATAACCAAATGTACGGGCGTATTCACGGCTGAACTGGGATATACTTTCATAACCTACACGGAAAGCAACATCAGAGGCATCCGCTGATTCGGATATTAAGAGGCTTCGTGCTTCCTGTAAACGCAATTGTTTTTGAAACTGAATCGGGCTCATGGCCGTCACCTCTTTGAAATTCCGATAAAATGATGAGATGCTCATATTAGCTATTTCTGCAAGTTTTTCAATACGCAAAGATTCATTACTATGACTCATAATATGCTCAATCACTTGTCGTATTTGAAATATGCTGCTTTCTTCTAATGCGATATTGGCCAGTGCTGAACCATACTTCCCTTGCAAAACTCTATACAGTATTTCTTTAGTATAGAAAGGAGCGAGGTAGGCAATGTCATCAGGGGTATCCAGTAAACGAACTAATCGGACAATCGAATCCAGTATAGATATTTCAATTTGGCCGACGAACAATGCCCGTCTAACATCATCTTGTTTGTTAAGTTGAATTTCAGAGCTATTTAAAACCTCAAATATTTGCTCTTTTGTAAAGTTAAGCTTGATACTTAAAAATGGGGCATCGGGAGAGGATGTAATAATCTGTCCGACAACGGGCAACTGCATGGATGAGATTAGGTAGTCCGCAGGACCGTATTCATAACGTTCTTGTCCCAGAAACACCTCTTTTAAACCTTGGGCAATAAAACATAAGGAGGGATTGTAAACTCTGAAAATACGGTCGGAAACATGGGATCTTCGAACTAAAGCCAAAGATGGGATAGCGGTTGAAAATACCCCGTCTTTACTTATATGATGCGTAATAAGCTGGACCAACTCGTCCGTTAGTTTCAGAATTTCCTCAGACATAATAGCCTCCAATTTACTTGCATTTTAATTTAATGATACATTTTCACTTCTTAAAAGTTAAGCTTGTTGAGAGAATTAGGCAAAGATTCGAGATTATCAGGGAAATAATTTTCGATAGAGATATTACATAATGAAATAGATGTTTAAAGAGGAGGACTAGAATGATGGAATATACCAAATTAGGAAATTCAGATCTTGAAGTTTCTCGTTTGTGTGTGGGATGTATGAGCTTTGGCGATGCGGCTAGTCACATGCATGCTTGGACATTAAACGCAGAAGAGAGCGAAGCTCTCATAAAACAGGCTCTTGATTTAGGCATTAATTTTTTCGACACTGCTAACATTTATTCAAATGGCACCAGCGAGGAATATCTCGGACGTGCGATTCGAAACCATGTGGCTCGAGATCAGGTCGTAGTCGCTACAAAGGTCCATTTTAATGAGGGGAAGCTCTCAAGAAAAGCCATACTGCGGGAGATTGACGGTTCACTGCAACGTCTGGGAACTGATTATGTTGACCTTTACATTATTCACCGCTTTGATTACAGCACTCCGATAGAGGAAACGATGGAGGCGCTTGACAGTCTTGTTAAGGCAGGAAAGGTACGGGCTCTCGGTGCTTCTGCCATGTATGGATACCAGTTCAATAATATGCAAATCGCTGCTGAAAGGAACGGTTGGACATCCTTTGTGTCTATGCAAAATCACTACAATCTGCTTTATCGTGAGGACGAGCGGGAGATGATTCCTATATGCAAACAGCAAAATGTATCGCTTACTCCTTACAGTCCTCTTGCTGCAGGCAGACTTTCCCGTCTTGAATGGACGACAGATACAGCGCGCAGTAAAACTGATAAAACGGCTATATCCAAATATGACAGCACTCAACAAACAGACTATAACATTGTGCTTCGTGTAAATGAGCTTGCAGAAAAATATAATGCCACGATGACGCAAATTTCGCTTGCATGGCAATTTGCCAAAGGAGTGACGTCTCCTATTATTGGTGCAACCAAAGCAAAGTACTTTAATGATGCTGTTGGTGCGCTTCAAATAAAGCTGGAAGAAGGTGATATCTCCTATCTGGAGGAATTGTATGTTCCGCACAAGATTGTGGGTGCTATTTAGCGTTTAGTATAGAAATGAAAATACGTTTGCAGGAGAGTAATACCAATGAAACAGAATTATGTAACTTTGAATGACGGAAACCATATCCCGCAATTCGGACTTGGTGTATATCAAATTTCAGGTGATGAAGCCACTAAACAGGCCTGCCTTGAAGCACTGAATCTTGGTTATCGGCATATTGACACCGCCCATGCCTATCAGAATGAGCGTGGTGTTGGGGAGGCTGTGAAGGAAAGCGGGATTCCTCGTAATGAGATCTGGATTACTTCCAAGCTGTGGCCCAGCGAGTATGGAGAAGGTAAGAGCGCTGTGGCTATAGAGAAAATGCTGGACCGTTTGGACACTGATTACATCGACCTGCTCTTGCTGCATCAGCAGTTTGGCGATTATTCGGGAGCGTGGAAGGACATGGAACGTGCGGTGGTACAAGGCAAAGTGAAGTCTATCGGCTTGAGTAATTTTGAATCGGAGCGACTGGAGGAATTAGTGGAGGCAGCAAACATTAAACCCTCCGTTCTACAGGTAGAGTGCCATCCTTACTATCAACAGAATGCTCTGAAGCAGCGCCTTGCTCCTTATGGTACTGCCATAGAGAGCTGGTACCCTATAGGACACGGAGATAACGAATTACTGAATGAGCCAATATTTACCGAACTGGCACAGAAATACGGAAAGACCAATGTGCAGGTTATTCTACGCTGGCATATGCAGGAGGGCATTATTGTATTCCCGAAATCCACTAACCCACAACACCTCAAAGAAAATATAAGCATCTTTGATTTTGGACTGACTGACAAGGAAATGGCACTAATCCGTACGCTTGATAAAGGTGTTCGTTTCTTTAATATGACCCTTGCCGAACAAGAGCAAAATCTGGGGAAATTCATCCCCGCTGATTAATGTTGCTGTTAGCAAAACACATTTTGTAATATGATGGAGATGTCCACTAGACAAAGAGCTTGCAATTATAGAGAGGAGAGATAGTGATGTCGGTACTTGATGCAATTATGGGACGTAGAAATATTAAGGCTTTCAAGCCTGATGCCATTAGTGAGCAGCATGTGCAATCCTGGCTGACAGCGGCGAGTTATGCACCGAACCACCGGATGACGGAACCTTGGCGGGTGTTAATCGTGGGGCCTGAGACCAGAGGACTCCTCAAGCATAAGACAGACTTTGGTGGTGCACCTGTGGTTATAGCTATCTTGTCCAAGTCTGGAGCGACTACTTTGGAGCGCGATGAGAATGTTATGGCGACCGCTTGCTTCATGCAGAACTTTATGCTCGCTGCGCAAGAGGCTGGCGTAGGCACCTTCTGGTCCTCGTTGGGAGCAGCAGCTCATAATCGTGAAATCCTGGGTGCAGCGGAGTCTGAGGACGTGATTGGGGTATTTGGCATTGGTTATCCGGCCGAGATTCCAGCCCTGAAGCCAAGAACTCCGATAGAGGATAAAATCACAAGCTTGCCTTAAAAATGCTGGATAGATGGAGATTTGAGCTAGGTTGAGGACTAAAACGGTGACTCGTAACATTGGTATCTGCGGTAGAAAAGCTTCTAACTAGAAGTATTTCTTCTGAGAGCTGGGTTGGGGTCACCGTTTTTTGCTCTGTTGGTTGACATTTAGAGGGAAAAGCATATATAGTAAGTAGTAAGTGATAAGTAGTAAGCAATAAGTTGGGTAAAAGATTTTTATGGACGAGTGACCCACTTTCATAATAGTGCGTGTTCAAAAAGTCGGGTTTACAGGACCAAGAAGGTTGGATGAAGCTAGGGACTGAGTAGCGGAGCGTACGTAGTGGGTACGTGAGCAACGGAAGGCCCGGGTGAATTCAAGATTCGATGTCGAGTTCACTCCTTGAACAACTTCGTTCTGGGAAGGTGACTTTTTGAACAACCTATAATAGTGATACACATTTCATTTCCTTGCACCTGGGAAGGTCAGGTCACTCCATGACATGAAGATGGGGGAGATTGGTAATGACAGAATTTACGCTGGCCCAAGGTTTCTCAATGATTGCTCTAAATGCACAGAGAAGCAGTCATAGGACGGCGGTGAAGCAGATAGCGCTTCGCTCGTTGGCTGCGGCGGTGGTGTTGGAATGTTATCTGGAAGGGAAACTCCGGGCTGCTGCTGATCAAGGAGAAGATGAACTTGAACTAGATTCTTATCTGCCTGGTTCAGGGCGCAGCGACTATAGTTCGAGTGAGACGGGGGAAGAAGCCTATCAGGCTTCGGTAATAAGCTGGCTGCGAGGTGGGAATCCGGGACGTCATGGTCAACTACGCTGGTGGTTAAAGCGGGCCTCTTCCTTGTCTCAACGAAAGCTCATGCACTTGGAGGAGGTTATGACTCGCTCGCTCATGGATCTAGGAGCGATGGAGGAAATTCCACATTTGCTGGGGTGCGATATGTTCTTTGAGTCCTCAGGCGTGGAGGTAAAGGAGTACCGAAGCAAGTTGCCTGAATACACGCGTATGGCTGAAGGACTACGTGCGGAAGTATTGGAAGACGGTCCGGTGAGCGATGAAGCCATCTGTCTATTGTGGTTGCTGCGCGAAAGCGGGTGTCTGCCTGATCTGTTCTCATATCAGGAGTTGGACCAAGTAGCACAAAGGATCAACGAGTTGGATGTATCGAGTCCCCTGGCGCATAACCTCTTTTGGATACGGATTGGGCAAGGGTGGGGGATGACGGTGAAGCATTTTCTGCAATGGAAAAAAGCCTTCGTACAAACGACAGTTGGTAGAGGTATGTTGTTCTTGTTCCCACTGCTGGAGCGATCCCAGGCGGTATTTATTGAAACAGAGGCATGGTTTGCTAATTCTCAAGATCGTCTGGATGCGGTAAAGCAGCGACTAGAGTCTCAAGGGCATGCCTTTACTGTATTACGAGAGGGGGAGAGCCCCACGATTAAAATCGATAACTTGATCTATGAAGCAGTTCCGCATCTGGTAACAATGCGCGTGCCGATTCAAGGGGTACGGCTACTTCCTAAGCGTCCACTTTAATTGTGAAGGTTAAGCTAAAGGAGATAGACTTTTATGTCCAGACAACGTTCCATGGAAGCCATTGAATCCTCGGAGTTCGTAACGATCGGTGAATTGGTAAGGCTAACGACTACCCGTTACAGTACCTTAAAGTTTTATACGGAAGAAGGAATGCTGCCCTTCGAGCAGGCCGAAGAGAACCTGACGCGCCGTTACCGCCGCGAATCCACCGTCAAGCGCATAGCCCTAATCAAGCAGCTTCGCAGTGACGGTCTGTCCATTCCGGAGGTCAAGAAGGCCTTGGGGTTAGAGGTGTAGAGCAGGTTAGAAAACTGTGGTAGAAGAGCGATGATAGATAACGTGAAGCAAGAGCAATGGAGATTCCTGATAGATCAGGGGTCTCTTATTTTTTTTATAATGTATTTTGTAAAAAGGATTAGCTTCTACCGTGTCTAATATACTGTTATGGAAGATTATGCGAACTGCGGAGGGAGGGATTTTGATTGAGATATCTTCCTAGGTTTCTTGTGTTTATGAGTGTGTATATCTTGCTTCCACTGTTATTAATCTTCACCATTCACTATTTAGATCGGTACATAGTTATAGCTGGGGCAAAAAAGTCTGGAGTACTTTCATTAGGATCTATATTGACATGGATTATTGGTTATTATGTCATTGGAATATTGAATATAGTGTTTTTTTGCCGAGGAGAACGGAGATCGAACTTTTTTATAATTTGGATGATAGGACAGATGCTTATCGGGCTTGGAGTTGTCTTTTATGCTTTTCATTCTACAATGACCAACTTTGGTGGTCTAGTTATCTTCCCTTGGGATTTTGTAATATGGCTATTTACATTATCGTACAGCTTAATTTATAATCTCATTTTCTTTTTGATTGCCCATAATATTATTAATAAAAGGAAAAATAGTGCGGTAACAGTGGAATAACCGTCTATTTTTAGAAATGAACCAGAAACCTGGAGGTAGAACCTATGCTGACTATGCAAAATCTTTTGCTGATAACTGACATCCCCGGCTATACCCCTCAAATTGCTAGATTGATATCTATGATGAATTATGCAAGATTTACAACGCTAGAAGCAGTAAAGGACTTAACGCAAGCTGAACTCGATTTTTTGCTAGATTCCCAGAGTAATTCTATAGGTGCTTTATTATCGCACTTTGCGGCAGTTGAATATGCGTATCAGGTATCTACATTTGAAAAGCGAGATTTAAATGATGAGGAATTATTAATCTGGGGCCCTGCACTTGAACTTGGCAAAGTAGGACAGGAACAAATCAAAGGTCATGACTTGGATTACTACATCCATCAATTGGATCAAGTAAGAAATAAAACGCTCGAATTATTCAGGTCTGTTAATGATGAATGGTTATATGTAGAAGAGGATTTTTGGTATGAGCAAAAGGCGAATTACTATTTTATGTGGTTCCATGTTTTCGAGGATGAACTCAATCATAGAGGTCAAATTAGACTGATCAGAAACAGACTGAACATAATAAAATAAGTAACTGTACAGAAGAGGATGTAAGAGGTTGGAGAAGAACTGACCTAACTTGTAAGCGCTTAGACGTTAAGCCATCCGAAGCAATTTTAGTGGGTGATGGTGGCTCGGACGAATTAATGAGTGCTTACCGATCTTTGGATGCTAAGCTATTCGGAAGAAGATACAGGTAAAATGTCATTACAAATGAAGAAAGATTTGTAGTGGTTGGTTCATTATTTCTTGGCTACAGTTCAAAAAATGAACCTGCTCAAAGGTTTTAAAACCGTTTTTAACGAAAAAATAATCAATTTGCAATCAGTGAGGAAATTTAGGATGAGAATTATAGTAACTGGTGGAGCTATCATAAGAGATCGTCAAGGTAGAATATTGCTACAGAAAAGATCAGATTATGGTGATTGGGGACTTCCTGGTGGAGGGATGAATGCAGGAGAATCCGTTGAAGAAACCATGATTCGTGAAGTGTATGAAGAAACAGGATTAGAAATAAAGCAATATGATTTATATGCTGTATATAGTGGTCCGCGCATGAAATACAGGTATCCGGATGGTAATGAGGTTATTTTTGTAATGTTTATATTTAATGCAGAAGTAGATATTGAAGGAAGGGTCAACGAGGATAGTCTACTGATTTATCGCGATGAAAACTATGAATCTTTAAGACTTGAATTCAAACTCCTTGAAGCAATAAATATTGAAGAAATAAATATAGTACAGAGACCACTATTTGAAGATTTGAAAAATAATGTGATTACAATATTAAGAACTTGATGTTGGAATAAAGAGGCTAAGTGTTTCAAGGGTGGGAGGACAATTCTGATGGTTGATTATCCTCAAATAGAACATGTTATCTATCAAGCAGATACTTCTGTTCCTTTAGTAGTCATGATGTGTGGTGTGGCGGGTTCGGGTAAAACAACCTATGCTCAACTATTGGAACAGAGAGGTTTTATTCGCCTGTCTATTGATGAAGAAATTTGGGCTACGAAGGGTCGCTATGGCATTGATTATCCCATAGAAATGTATGAGCAACTTAAAGTTGAAGCCGAACTAAAGCTGCGTAATGAGCTTGTAAATCTTCTGAATAAAAAGCGCAATGTGGTTATTGATTTTAGCTTCTGGCAGCGAAAGAGACGGAATGATTATAAGAAGCTGATTGAAGAAGGCGGAGGGGAATGGAGACTTCTTTACTTGAAAGTCCATCCTAATGATTTACGGGAACGACTCCGCATTCGTAGCCAACGATTTGATGCTAATGCTGCATTTACCATAACAGAAGAAATATTGTCTTCATATCTTAAAGGGTTTGAAGTACCTTCGGGAGAAGGAGAAATGATTGTTGAAGCCAAGAAATAATGAAAAAACTAGCGGGGTAGAGTTTACGATGAGAAGGGAAATTTTGGCTAAAATAGCTGGATAATTAGCTCCAAGGCCACTCAAAGAAGTTACACTAGTGTATAGAAATTTTTAGGAGAGGTTTTTTTGAATAAATATATTGAGGTCGAAATTGGCAACACGTGGAATAAAAATTCAGACTAAAAGCACAAAGAACTTCAAAATCATCCTTGGGTTATACGGAATTTAAAAGAAGGTGAATTTATTGAAGCAATTAATTATAATCAATGGCCCGGCGGGAATTGGTAAGACAACTGTAAGTAAAAAACTGTATCAATCACTAGAGAGGTCAGTTTGGCTCGATGGGGATTGGTGTTGGATGATGAATCCATGGGTAATTACAGAAGAGAACAAAAAGATGGTTGAAAGTAATATTGTTTATCTACTTCGTAATTATTTAAGTAATTCGACTTTTGACTATATCATATTCAATTGGGTACTTCATAGAGAAGAAATAATGCAGAGGCTGCTGAACAGTATTTCAGATTTTGAGTTTAGATTAACCCCAATAACATTAACTTGCTCTGCGGAAGCTTTAAGAGAGCGGATGTTACTCGATCATAGAACAGATGATCAAATCGAAACGAGTTGCTATAGACAGAGATTATATGAAGAGATGGAGACATACAAAATAGATACAACGAAAATGAATGTAGATGAGACAATAATGGAAATTATGGAACAGATATATTCGTAATGCATTTCTTCAAGTTTAGCAAGTACAGGCTGTAAATTGTAAGGAGGAATGCCTTATAAAAATTCGTATCATTGGACCCTGTGGCAGTGGTAAATCCTATATTGCTAGGGAGTTGTCGAAAAAATATGGAGTTACACATTATGAACTTGATAATTTGGTATGGGACAGGAGCAAACCTTATCAAAAGTACCCTACTGAAATTAGAGATTCCAAATTAAATGAAATTATACATAAAGAATCATGGATCATTGAGGGGGTACATCATAAATGGGGGCAGGAGAGTTTTGAATATGCTGATATGATTTATGTTATTTGCCCAAATAAATTCCAAAGGGACTATAGGGTTATCAAAAGATTTATTCGTACTCGACTAGGATTGGAACAATGGAACTACAAACAAACCTATAAGAATTTATATCAAATGCTATTTGTATGGAATAGAACGTTCAATAAAGAGAATTTAAGCGATATTATGGAAATAACAGAACAATACGCAGGGAAGCGAATAATAGTAACCCATAATAAACAAATATTGGAATTCACAACCGATGCTTTAGTCTAAGATAAAAGTTTATCTAGGGCTGGGGCGTTTCTTCAATATTGAGCTAGAATAGGTGAGGAAGGTGAAATAGGTTGAGTTTATTAAAAAAGCTAATAGGACAGGCGAAGCATCCCCGTGGATTTATTGGGTCGCTCATGTTGAGTATCATGAATACCTCTCATACCCAGATGAATGTATGGGCGTGGGAAAAGGTAAAGATCAGAGAAGATTCGGTTATGCTGGACGTAGGTTGTGGAGGCGGAAGAACGATACAATTATTATCCATATGGAACCCACAGGCGAGAATATACGGTATTGATTATTCTGAGCAGGCTGTCAAAGATTCTATCCGAGCGAACAAAGCGGATATAGCAGAGGGAAAGGTACATATTCAACAGGCTTCTGTGACCGATATTCCCTTTTCAGACCATACTTTTGATATGATCACTGCATTTCAGACCCATTATTTCTGGCCAGACATGGAGAACAGTCTGAAAGAAATCTTCCGAGTGCTTAAGGTAGAAGGGTGCCTCTTAATCACAGCCGATTTATACAAGATTAATTATCATATGAAATCTTATCAGACCAAGGAAGACATGGAGCAGTTATTGCTTAAGACAGGCTTTTCAGATGTAAAGATCGATGAAAACCCAGCAAAAAAGTGGATTCGTATTCAAGGAATTAAAAGGACATAATCATGGAGGGGTGCTTTGATGAAAAGTATTTTCGATGCCAGCTCAACTAAAGAGGTTCTAGATCGGATTGATCAATTGCAATCAGACTCACAGCCGCTATGGGGGAAGATGAACGCCGCGCAGATGCTGGCTCATTGCTCAGCTTTTCAAGAGGTTGCCTTAGGAAATGCCCATGAACCAAGAAGCTGGTTAGGGATATTCATAGGGAGGTTTGTTAAACCTCTATTCTATAATGACAAGCCCCTTCCACAAAATATGTCTACCATGTCAAGCATTATGATTACAGATTCAAGAGAGTTCGAGCTAGAGAAAGAAAATCTGAAGCAAAAGATCACAACATTTCAAAGCGAGGGCTCGGAGAAATGTAATGCACAACTGCATCCCTTTTTCGGTAAACTTACTGCCGACGAGTGGGGGAAGGGGATCTACAAGCATTTGGACCATCATTTGAAGCAGTTTGGTGTTTAGAAAATATAAATGAGAGTTGAGATTAAGATCATGATCGGACTGATAAGGCACGGGTTAACCGATTGGAATTATGAATACAGAGCACAGGGGCACACGGATATCCCATTAAATGAAGATGGACGAAGGCAAGCAGAGTCACTAGCTAAAAGGGTGAAGGGTGAGGAATGGGATTGTATTTATTCCAGTGATTTATCAAGAGCATTGGAGACAGCCAGAATTATAGGAATGAGCAAAAATCTCGAGGTGAAAACGGACCAACGATTAAGAGAAATGAACTGTGGACTTATTGAGGGAACAACTGAACAGGAGCGGGTTAGCAAGTGGGGATACGGCTGGTCTAAGCTAGATCTCGGGATAGAATCTACTGATGAAATAATCTCAAGGGCGGTAAATTGCCTTACCGAAATTTCTGAAAGACATGCTGACAAAAAAGTGTTGATCGTAAGTCACGGAGCCGTTATCGGGCTGACTTTAAAGAAGCTTATACCTCACGTTATTATGGAAGAGCCATTGGAAAATGCATCCTTAACTATTTTGAATAGAAATGAAAATCGCTGGGATTGTCAATTATATAACTGTACTACCCATTTAATAGCTACACAGAATGAATAGGGAGATATAAATGAAAAATTATGATGTTATCAGTTTAGATATGTTTCTAACATTAGTAGATTTGCAGTTGTCTACAGAGAAGATGTGGTATCAAATTTTAGGGACCAAGGATAATATAGATTTTTATCACCAGCAATTAATAGAACATTATTATGAGGTTGCCCAAAGAGAACGTGCAGCAGGGAACTTTGTGCTAACCAGACATATTTATGAGCTTTGCTTCGAAAAAGTATTTCATGCTAATCAAATCAATTTTAGTCCTATTCAAGCCACTAATATTCTGATCCGTGAGCATCAGTCGGCCATTTGTTACGAGGAGACGGAAGCCTTTTTGAACCTCATTAGTAATCAATATCAGGTTTGTATTGTCAGCGATACCGATATAGCTATGTTGCCTGTTTTTTATGAACAATACGGCATTCATTTATTTGCCTCAGAGGTATATAAATCCTATAAGAACGATAGCTCAAATCAAATGTTCAAGGAGGTCATTTCCCATTATGGGGTGACATCTAGCAGGATCATACATATTGGCGACACCATCTCGGATGTATTAGGGGCGAAGAGAGAAGGAATTGTTGCTTGCTGGCTTAATCGTGCAAATGAACCCTGGACACAAGCAGTTGAACCAGACTACATTATTTCAAATTTAAATGAGCTTAAAGTGATTCTGAATAATTAGATTTCAGGGGAACCGGAAAGGATTGTTCAATGAGAATCATGATTATTGGTTCAAGTGGCTCCGGAAAATCCACATACGCACGAAAACTTGGACAAGAACTGGGATTGCCTGTTTATCATCTCGATGCTTATTATTGGAAGCCCGGGTGGGTGGAGACTCCCAAAGAAGAGTGGATTCAATTCAACGAGCAATTAGTCATGAAAGAAGAATGGATTATAGACGGACATTATGGTAGCACCATGGATATTAGAGCTCGCGCTGCCAATGTCATTATTTACTTTGATTTATCACCATGGATTACGATATATAGAGTATTCAAGCGCCGAATACAATATCATGGAAAGACGAGACCTGATCTTAATGAAGGTTGCCCGGAGTCGATTGATTGGCCATTTATAAAATATGTTTGGACTTTTAGAAGAGACAAAAGTGCGAATGTTCTGAACAGACTGACGAAATATCGCAAGGACACAAAAGTAATCATAATTAAGCGACCTAAGGAAGCAAAGCGGATGCTTAATGAAATAAAGAGTCAAGGGTTGCGGTATTTTGAAGAACTTGAAAGTGATTTGTAACACTATATTAGGCGAGAAGTCTTTAGGTTGGAGGAATATCATGAAAAGATATTGGAGCCCACTGTCATTTATTTTTTTATTTGTATTCTTATTTCTCGTAAGTTGTGGTAATGATACTTTTAATCTTTCGGATGTTGTTGATCATGTGCAATTAGAAATAGTTGAGCGGAAGGAAGATCACAGAGGAATAACGTATACGTTAATTTTAAAAAATAATTCTGATCAAATAATTAAGCAAAATAATGTGTTTCTAAGTTACCCAATCAAGACGTCTACTGGAACGCGAAGCAATGAGTTTAAGATTGAAGCGGAAAATAATAAGTTGAACATTAAACCAAAAGAAGAGGTCTTACTTTCTGTATTCGCTCCGAGGGAGATGTACGAAAGTAATATTCATATCGACATAAATGAACCTAATATAAAAATTGAAGGCTTTATTAACGAGGTCAACCAAGAAAATGAATTTTTTAAGGGAGGTGGATTTAAAGCGATGGAGAATTTCTAAGAAGAAAATAATAGAAAAACTCGAATCACCACTTGGTCGAATATTAATATTATTTAGTCGAATGTATGGGGTGAAAAATGAGTAGAATAATATCCCTTTCTAATTTTAAATTAATTAAAGCAAGGGGTCATGGTTATGTTACTATAACTGATAAATATACAGGAAATTGTGTACATCATGTGGTATGTAATTACGTTGCTGAACATAATTTTACTCAAAAAGTATTGGAAAACGCTCAGAAAAATGGAGCATATTTTTTTACGGAAGATTTAAACCAAGCAATGAATCACTTTCCTAATATGAGAAAATGTCAAAAATGTTTTAAATCTTAAGACAAGTTAAAAGATTTGAAAGTATTGTTAGCTTACTCTTGTACTCTCAGTAAATTAACAGATTTGTAAAGAGCCTTGACTATGACGCAACGTCATACTGCATAATTCTCATTAAATCAAAGATGAGGTGAGGATATGAATATCAAGGCATTGCGTTCAGACTATATTTATCGAAAAGTAGCAGAGGCTCCCCTGGAGGAAAAGGTTGAGCTGTTCAGAAGTGAAATGTTGGCTCCCTTTATGCGGAAATGGGATATTCAGCAGATTCCTTTTAAGGCCGATGAGCCTACCGGATTTGATGTCTTGATGCTAAATAACATGATGAATCGATCTCCTGATCAGATCACAAGTCAAATTGAATCCGAGATAGAATTGATATCTTCAGAGGTATTTTGGGCCAACTGTCATGATGCGGTTAGGAAAAGTGTTTTTTCTTTTATCGAACATGGAATCAAACTCCCGGTATCTGAGTATTTGTTCACTATACAGTTAGGCAATCCCGCAAGTCGTTCCTTGATGTTAAGTGAGGGGTATAGTGGAGACGGTGGTATTCCCGGTTACATCTTGTGTACACTGGTGCCTAACGAATACACATTGCCTAGAGTCAAAGCTGCTTTGGCGCATGAATGCAACCATAATGTTCGATATCAATTTATTGATTGGGACCCTACCGTTACGCTGGGCGAATTGATTGTAAGTGAGGGGCTGGCGGAGAATTACGCTACATTTATGTATGGGCAAGAGCTTCTGGGGCCTTGGGTAGCCCGAACATCTGAGAGTACGTTGAATCAGCATATTAAGCCGGTGCTTAAGGAACAATTACAGGTAACGGGGTTTGATAAAATCACTCCTTATCTATACGGAGATGAAATCGCCAAGCTACAAAATTTTGAACCTGCCCATATGCCCTACTGTGCGGGTTATGCTTGCGGTTATTATTTGATACGTCACTATTTAAGGAAAACGGGAAAAACGATTTTTGAGGCAACGATTACGCCGGCGGATAACATACTAAATGAAGTAAAGGATTTTTGGGATGAAGACACCCTTCTTAACGGTTAAGGATATTGTGAGCATCACAGGCATTACAGCTAGAACCTTGCACTATTATGATAAAATCGACCTGTTCAAGCCGACTTATTTAGCGGAGAATGGATACCGCCATTACGACCGGAGTAGCTTGGAAAGGCTACAAACCATTTTGTTTTTAAAGGAAATGGATTTCTCTTTAAAAGAAATTGGAGAGATCCTAAAGCTGACCAAGCAGGAACAAAAAAAGATATTAAAAAGTCATAGCAAGACATTGCTGTCGAGGAAGCAACGACTAGAGACTATAATGCTGGCATTGGAGGATTATGTATCTGGAAAGGACATCTACAATCTCGGTGTCTTTAACCATTCATCGGTTTTGCCTTTACAGGAACAATATGCTAGGGAAGCCAGTCTCGTCTATGCAGAAACCGAGGCCTATAAAAGCTTCCAAGAGAAGCTGAATCAAGTCCCTGCCAGTGAGAAAGAGAAGCTGTTTGCGGAATTTGAACAAGGTATGGAGAATGTGTTCAGAAAGCTGGCTGCTTGCGTGGACCAGTCTCCAGAGTCTCTCCAAGTACAGAAATTAATAGTCGAATGGCGAAATTATGTGGGGAAATTCATGACCCTGGATGCAGAGTTGCTCGGTTGTCTGGCCGACACCTACAAATACGATGGACGATTCAAAAATTATATCAATCAATATAGTAATCAAGATTTGGCCGATTTTATTTCGAGTGCGATTAGGTATCATGTTGATCAAATAGCAAAATGAGTGCTGGATAGTGGATCACTGGAGAGCAGTAAGGGAGGGAGCCTAAAAGGGCTAACTCCCTTATTTTTTATAACTACATAAGAGCTTCAGGACAACAATTGACAAGCGAACACTTACCGGATAAGATCAAAATTATAAAACGGACAAATGTCCGATTTTATTCGAGTAATAAGGAGAGGGCTTATGGAGAATTTTCAACTTAACAACGGTGTACTTATGCCAAAAGTCGGCTTGGGCGTTTACAAAGTTAAAGGGGATAGCACGGAAGCTGTAGTATGGGCTTTGAAACAGGGATACCGACATTTGGACACAGCGGCGATCTATCACAATGAAGAGTTGATTGCCGAAGCCATCCACAAATCTGGTGTGAAGCGGAGCGAATTGTTTATTACCACGAAGATTTGGACTTCGGATCTTGGAGCCAAAACACGGACTACCTTCGAAAGTAGTTTGAAGAAATTAAACACTGATTATGTTGACTTGTACTTGATTCATTGGCCTACCGGTGATTATTTAAGCAGTTGGAATACGATGGAGGATTTATATCGAGAGGGAAAGATCAGAGCCATTGGAGTTTCTAATTTTGAGTCATCCCATTTGAAAGAGATAATGAACCACGGGACAATCATTCCAGCGGTGAATCAGGTCCAAACCCATCCCTTTTTGCAAAAAGATGAACTTCATGATTTCATGACGAGCTATGGCATACAACATGTCGCATGGGCCCCCTTCGGTCGTGGGAACAAGCGGTTGCTCACTCACCCTGTACTGAAAGACATTGGAGACAGAAAAGGCAAAACTGCCGCCCAGGTCATTCTCAGATGGAATCTTCAACGAGATATTGCGGTTATTCCTAAATCAATTACGCCTGCAAGGCTGGAACAAAATATCGACTTGTTTGACTTTACACTCTCTGAACAAGAGATGCGGGAAATTGCAGCCCTGGACCTTAATCAGAAGGGGTTCATTGATTCAAGCAATAAGTTGTATTTGTGGATAACCCGCTGGATTCGATAAACATTAGACATTGTAACTGCTTACTAATTATATCCATATTCGAGACTAGTTAAGTAAAGCAGTCTCCGTCTGCTATACGATGTCCCTTGATGCTGATGCACATTAGTAGGAAATCCTCCCGCTAATTTGCGTAAATGAGCTGGATCTTAGAGTTTAACTGGAAAAGCTCCCTATAAATCCACACGTTTGGTCCATATTCAGCGATTTGAGCCGAATTATATGGAGTAATTCCCTATAATGGTTAGTAATTCCTTGTATTAAAAATTTTAGCTGGAGGATTTCCTGTTAAATACACTTAAGCTGCCTATTCTCATCACACGATGATTTAGGTGTAAGCTTAGGTGTATTTGGCTTGGTGTTCATTTCCCCGTACAATAGAGAGAACTCCAATGATACATACAATATGAGGTGAGGGAGTCATTTGGGGTCGGGCCGGGGCTGTAGTTTTTTTCACGGACGCGCTAACATTAATTAGTATAAGGGATGAGAAGGATGGATCAATTAAATAGGGCTATACAATTAAGAGAGTCCGGAAGCCATGAAGAAGCACGCTCGTTATTGCTGAGGTTAATCGATGAGTATCCACTGAATCCTGCAATCTGGTATCAATGTGCATGGATTCATGATGTGATGGGCTTAGAAAGTGAAGCCGTACCTTATTATAAGAAAGCGTTAGAGCTAGGATTAACAGGAGAGGAAAAACAAGGCGCTGTCCTGGGATTAGGGAGTACCTACAGAACGTTAGGGATGTACGATGAGGCACAAGCCGTATTTGAAGAGGCCATCCAAGAATTCCCTGAGCGCCGTGAGTTTCAGGTGTTCTACGCTATGGTACTGTACAACCAGCAGGCATACAGTAAGGCAATGGGCATCCTGTTGAAGCAATTGGCAGAAACGAGCACGGATCAAGGAATTCAGGATTACAAGAAGGCCATATTATTTTACGCAGATCAATTAGATCGAGTTTGGAAGATAGAGTGAATCTATTTAAACCCAATTAAGTAAGGAAGAACAAAAGCAAGTTACAAAGCGTTCAAAAGCAAGTTGCCCTAGAGGCCCTCTACCGCTTTACTTAATTCCAGACGGGATTCCAGAATGACGATGCCTATAGCTGTATCCTTCTCCACGTCAATGACAACATGTTCATCTATTATTTTCTGCTTAATAATTTTTTCAAATGAGTTTAATCGTTGGAAGCGCCAATTGTTAACAATAAGGTGTCTGCCTTTCTCTACGATTGTTTTACCGTCGGTGCAATTCAGCATATTCTTCTCAAGGAGTGTTAGTAATCCTTCCACAATATAAATGATGGTGTTATCCGCAAACTTGATGTTTACGCTCTTCGGACCCTTGCCTACGTTTTCTTTATAAAATTTTGAGATAAAATTGGATAGTTCAAGCTCCATTGTATGGAAGGAACGAAGTTGCATACGGTATCACCTCTTAGATGTTGTTATGTAATCTTATATCACATGATAACAGATGATTTTCCACTTATACAATGGAAATTAACTGGATAAGACTAGATTTATATAGTGAAAAGACTTGACAGAGCTGAACGTGTTATGTAATATGACATTAATTAAAGGCGTGGAACAAGAGTGAAGAGCTCCTGTTTGCCTGACAATGTCCATAGTTGGTTCTTATCCAAGAACAGGCTGTGACCTAAATGAGAATTATTTCATTGGGTCGTGGTCTGTTCTTTTTTTGTTATCAAGAGAGGAGTGATTGTATGTCTGATATGGATGAACTGCTCGTAGCTATCGACGAGCGACAGCATGAATTACTGGAGTTGCTAGGTACATTGGTTGCCTACGAGACACCGGCTCCCCCGGCTCGGAATACAGCGGGGCTGCAAGCTTTTGTTGAGCAGTATTTACAGGGAATTGGCTTTGAAACCGAGCATTGGGATGTGTATCCGGGTGATCCCAATGTAGTAGGGGTGAAGATGGGGACCCATTCTGGTGAATATCGGAGTCTGATTATCAATGGGCATATTGACGTTGCAGAGGTTAACGAAGGAGAGCAGTGGGATAACAATCCGTTCTCTATGGTGGTCAAAGACGGACTTGTCATCGGTCGAGGAGTAGCGGATATGAAGGGCGGCATCGCGGGAGCGTTGTTCGCATTAAAGTTATTGCATGAGCATGGGTTGCCGCTCCTAGGAGATGTTATCTTCCAATCCGTTGTGGGTGAGGAGGTCGGGGAAGCGGGTACGCTGCAATGCTGTAATAAAGGGTACACAGCAGATCTGGCCATTGTCGTTGACACATCCGATTTGCATTTGCAAGGTCAAGGAGGTGTTATCACGGGCTGGATAACCGTCAAGAGTGAACAGACGTTTCATGATGGCAATCGGCGTGATTTGATTCATGCCGGGGGGAATCTGGTGGGTGCTAGCGCCATTGAGAAGATGATGAAAATTGTGCAGGCACTGCAAGAACTGGAAAGACATTATGCTGTCACCAAGTCTTACCCTGGCTGCAAGCCGGGATCGAATACAATTAATCCTTCGGTCATTGAAGGTGGACGACATGCTGCCTTTATTGCTGACGAATGCAAACTGTGGATTACGGTACATTATTATCCGAATGAAACTCATGAGCAGGTTGCACGGGAGATTGAGGAATACGTGCTGGGAGTTGCCCGCGCGGATATCTGGATGAAGGATCATCTGCCAACATTTGAGTGGGGAGGCACTTCTATGATTGAAGAGCGGGGCGAAATTTTCCCTGCGCTTGAACTGGACTCGAAGCATCCAGGAGTACAACGACTGGCCGAGCTGCACGGTGAAATTAGTGGTGAAGATGCCATCCTGGACGTATCACAGACCGTCACTGATGGAGGCTGGTTCGGGCATGCAGGCATCCCCGCTGTAATCTATGGACCGGGCGAGTTGAAACACGCTCATGCAGTTAATGAACGGCTGTCCATAGACCAACTTGTCACATATACGAAGGTCATTTTAGCGATGATCCATGATTGGACATCCGCCCAGAAGGAGAGTGCTTGATATGAAATTCACACAGCGTTTGATGAGCAAATTAGAGCCCGTCTGGAAGCAAAATCACAACCATCCTTTTGTTACGGGCATGGGCGATGGTACGCTGGATGCTGCCAAATTTCGTTTTTTTATGATTCAGGACTATCTGTATCTTATTGAGTACGCCAAATTATTTGCTCTGGGTGCGGTCAAGGCCAAGGATGTTCCTACGATGAGCAAGTTCGCGACGTTACTCGAATCTACCCTGAATACAGAGATGGGGTTGCATCGGGAGTACTGTGAGAAGTTTGGAATTACAACTGAAGATCTGGAAGAGGCAGAGCATGCACCTACCACACTGGCTTACTCTCACTATATGCTGCACGTTTCAGCGAACGGTACGCTGGCCGATCTTGTAGCGGCGCTATTACCGTGCATGTGGAGCTACTGGGAGATTGGCAAGGAGCTTAATGCAATCCCGGGGGCTGCTCAGCATGAGCTCTATGGAGAGTGGATATCCATGTACAGCTCGGAAGAATTTGGAGAGTTAACGATTTGGTGCATGGATCTGATGAACGAGTTGACCGAGGGCATGCGCGAGCATGAGCTTGAGCACCTGGAGAATATATTCCTCAATACAACCCGGTTCGAGTATCTGTTCTGGGATATGGCATACCATGAGCAGTCCTGGCCGTCAGTTGATGATGAAACAGTGAAGAGAGGATGAGCAAAGATGAATAAGGGGCATTCATTAGAACTTGGCGTGTTCATACCCGTGGGCAACGGAGGATGGATTACTTCAACGACTTCTCCAGAGCTGCCTGCCACGTATTCCTACAACAAGCAGGTCTCCCTTCTGGCGGAGGAATTAGGTTTTGATTTTGTGCTTAGTATGGCTAAATGGCGAGGTTACGGTGGGCAGACCCAGCATTGGAATGAAACGCTGGAATCACTCACGACCATGTCTGGTATTGCTGAAGCAACCACCCGAATAAAAGTATGGGGTACCGTGCATATGATGATTTTCCCCCCAGCAGTCATTGCAAAGATGTCGGCAACAATTGATCAAATCTCCGGTGGACGCTTTGGACTTAACGTGGTATCTGGCTCTAATCCATATGATTTGGGGCAGATGGGGGTCTGGCAGGATCTTGATCATGGACAGCGTTATGACCTTGGTGAAGAGTGGATTCATGTATTGCGTCGACTATGGACGGAGGAACGGGTAGATCACAAAGGAACTTATTTCGAATTAACTGATTGCATGAGTTATCCGAAGCCCGTTCGTCAGCCTACCATCATTTGTGCGGGACAGTCAGATCGAGGCTTCCAGTTTACAGTAGATCATTGTGATGTGGCGTTTTTCTGGGGCAGTGATGATGAAGCAAGCTTGAAGCGTGCATTACGTGCCAAGGAGATTGCCCGTGAGGCGGGGAAGCCGGATTTTAAGACCAACGCACTTATTACGCTGATTCCAGGAGCGACGGATCAGGAGGCAGAGC
Organism: Paenibacillus senegalimassiliensis; assembly: GCF_001486585.1. Taxonomy (GTDB): domain Bacteria; phylum Bacillota; class Bacilli; order Paenibacillales; family Paenibacillaceae; genus Fontibacillus; species Fontibacillus senegalimassiliensis. The sequence continues at coordinate 1,632,199 of NZ_LN909046.1, read as the reverse complement.
AGCGCCTGGCTTATTACAATAGCGGGGTGGATCGCGAAGCGCTGGCTGTGCAGGCGGTGGAGTATTCTGCGGACAAGAGTGTCACTCTTAATCAGGCAGCGCAGAATTTCCTGAAGCAGAATGAGACGCTAAGTGCTGTACTTCCTGGCACGATGGCGGGATCTCCGGATACGCTGGCCCGTCGTGTCGCAACTATGGTTAAGGGAGGTAATATTGATGCCGTTACAATCATCGTTCCGGATTTCATTGATGATCTGAAGACTGTAGGGCAGACTGTATTGCCCCTACTTGAGCAATATGGAGTAACAACATATGCTGGCTCGGCGAACGGACAAGATTCACCGGTAAGCTGACTTGGAGAATGTATAAATGTAACGAGGGGGGAATACGGTGAGCGAAGCGAATATCAGAGAGTTCCCTCATCAATGGGAATGGGAGAAGGATATGCCACCGGCTTCAATTGTACAGGTAGGCAAGACACTGTATTTATCAGGGCAAATAGCACTTGCACCTGACGGGAGCTTCGTTGGTGAAGGAGATTTGAGCATGCAGGCAGAGCAAATCTTTGCCAACATACAATCGGTGTTGGGTCGAGCAGGGGCCGGGATGCCGAATATCGTGAAGATGGTCACCTACTATACTGTGGAGATGACGCCGGAGAGGGTACAGGCTTATTGGAAGGTTAGAGGCAGGTACTTCGGCACATACAGGCCAGCCAGTACGGGTGTCCAGGTTATGGGGTTAATCGATCCCAGATGTTTGTTAGAGATTGAAGTTACGGCCGTATTGTCTTGAGCCTTGAGACATATTAAAGAAAAATAATTGGGAGGAAGAGAGCTGACAATGAAAAAAGCGATTATTATTTACGGAGCTCCGGTCAAGCAATCCCGTGTGAAGGGCATAACAGACACGCTGGGGGAAGAATTAAAAACTGCCGGATTTGAGACGGAGGTGCTGTATCCTCAGGATTTGCCTGCAGATAAGCTCCTGTATGCGGACTTTGCAAACCCTGAGATTCAGGATGCGGTAAGACGCGTTGAGCAAGCGGATGTCGTCGTGGTGGCTACTCCCATTTACAAAGCCTCTTTCTCCGGATTTGTAAAGGTATTCCTGGATATGATTCCACAAAAAGGATTAGAGGGCAAAGTAGTGCTTCCTGTTGCTGTTGGCGGCACGCTTGCACATATGCTCGTGCTTGACTATGCTATTCGTCCTGTTGTGGCGGCCCTTGCGAACTCGCACACGCTACAAGGTGTATTCGCGCTTGATCAGTGGATTGAACGCCGAGAGGACGGGGGATATACCTTGACACCTGAGTTGGAGGAACGTGTACGAGCAGCGGTGGGACAATTAGCTCTGGCCGCCTTATAGAGAATGACTACAGAGGAGGGGGAGAGTATGGGAACCCATGCATTAAGCTTTCGATCCGTCAGCTTCCATTACAACCTGGAGGGTGGAAAGGGCATTAGCCCAATTCTCAACGAAGTAAGCTTTGATATCAAGGATAGAGAATTCATTACAATTATCGGACCAAGTGGATCGGGAAAAAGTACGATGTTCCGCCTGATTACAGGGTTGGAACAGCCGGTGTCAGGCTCTATTGATATTAATGGCGTTCATGTACCGGATCGACATGGCAAGGTAGGTTATATGCCGCAGAAGGACTTGCTGCTTCCCTGGCGCACCATATTAGACAATGCAGCTTTGCCCCTGGAGTTTAAGGGGGTGTCTCGTCAGGAGGCACACCGCCAGGTGCTACCTATGTTGGAGGAGTTCGGGCTTAAGGGAACAGAAAGCAAGTTCCCTGGAAATCTCTCAGGTGGCATGCGCCAGAGAGTGTCCTTCCTGCGCTCTGTGCTAAGCGGCTCTAACGTGTTGCTGCTGGACGAGCCGTTCAGTGCGCTAGATGCGATTACGCGTCTGTCGATGCAGGAGTGGCTGCTGGAACAATGGGAAATGCGAAGCAAGACCATCCTGTTCATTACGCATGATGTTGATGAGGCGCTGTTCCTGTCGGACCGGATTTTTATTTTTCGTGAGGCGCCGATATCGCAACTTGAGGAGGTTCAGGTGCCTATGGCGCGTCCCCGTACAATTAAGGATCTAAGCCGGCCGGAGACAGCGGAACTGAAACAATACTTGATTGATCGACTCAGGAAGAAGGTGGTTTAAATGAAACGATATAGAGATATTGCGACCCCTTTTCTGGTGTTTGCCGCGTTTCTTCTCATTTGGGAGGCGGTTGCCCGTATCATCAACGTTTCTTTTATGTTGCCTTCATTCACCCAGGTGATGAGTAAGATTTGGGAGCTGCGTGCGACATTGCTGGGGACACATTTACTATCTACATTGCAAATTGTAGTCATTGGACTGGGTCTTTCCGTGGCACTCGGTATCGGACTTGCCGTCTGGATGAACTATAGCAGGGCGGTGGAAAGAGCATTTTACCCCATTCTGGTTGCTTCTCAAACCATTCCAATTATCGCTATCGCTCCGATCTTTGTTCTATGGTTCGGTTATAGCATCTGGAGTAAAGTAGCGGTGACCTTGTTGTTCACATTCTTCCCGATTACGGTTAGTACCTTTGATGGACTCAAATCCGTCAGCAATGAATACAAGGAGCTGCTGCAAACGATGGGGGCGAGCCGCAAGCATATTTTCTTCAAGCTTAGTGTCCCCTCCGCACTACCGTACTTCTACTCCGGAATTAAAGTTGGAGTAACCCTTAGTGTTATTGGCGCGGCGATTGGCGAATGGCTGGGAGCCCAGGCGGGTCTTGGTTATTTCAGTCGTCGTATGATGACACAGTTTGATGGGGCAGGTGTGTTTGCGCCAATTATTATTTTGTCTCTGCTTGGCATTGTCTTGTTCCTGATTGTCAGTGTTCTGGAGAGACGGGCACTGCGATGGAGGAACAATTAATACAATTACTTATTGCTTATTCCAAATGGGAGGTTGACAAGATGAAGAGAACATGGCTATCAAGTGTATGTCTGGTATTGGCAATTGCCTTAACCGCGTGTGGAAGCAACGGAGGGGCTGCATCGTCACCGTCAGAGGGACCAGCCACTTCAACCGGAGAAAGTAATCCACAATATGGCACTGTGGAGCTGATGCTAGATTGGTATCCCAATGCAGTGCATAGCTATCTGTATGTGGCCCAGGAGAAGGGTTATTTTGAAGAGGAGGGGGTAAAGGTCAACATACAGACTCCGGCTAACGCAACTGACCCTATTAATCTGGCAGCTTCGGGAGCAATTACGCTTGGTATTACGTACCAGCCGGATGTTATTATGGCTCGTGCAACACAGAATGTACCGGTGGTGTCGATCGCTTCTATTGTTCGTACACCACTAAACCGGGTGTTATTTATGCCGGATGCGGGGATTTCATCTCCCAAAGACCTGGAGGGGAAGAAGGTTGGATACCCCGGTATTCCACTTAACGAAAGCATTATTACATCGATGGTACGCCATGACGGGGGCGATCCCTCCAAGGTTGATCTGATAGATGTAGGCTTTACACTCGGCTCATCTCTGGTTAGTGGCAATGTGGATGCTATAGTGGGGGCCTATATTAATCATGAGGTTCCAGCCTTGTCGCACGAGGGCTATGAGACATCCAACATGAATCCTACGGATTACGGGGTTCCCAATTATTATGAGCTGGTCATAGTCACCAATGAGGACACCTGGGCTGCAGATGAGGATAAAATACGGGCGTTCTGGCGGGGAGCTTCTAAAGGTTACCAATTCATGAAGTCTAACCCCCAAGAGGCTTTGGCGCTACTGTTAGATATGCAAGATAAAGCTAATTTTCCGCTGGTTCAGGAGGTTGAAGAGGAGAGTCTGTCTATCCTGCTGGATTTAATGGAGACAGGTCAAGAGTTCGGTTATCAGTCCGCCGAAGAGTGGCAATCATCGATTGACTGGATGCAAGAAGCTGGATTGATTGAGAATCCCGTGGACACCAACAGTATATTCCGAAATTTAGTAGACTAATCAAGCGGAGGAGAGGACCAATATGAGCAGAATAATTATTCAAAATGGCATGATTCTGACGTTGGACGATGCCGGAACCTACTATGAGTCAGGGGTTGTCATCGTGGAGGGAAACCGAATTACTGCGGTTCTCCCTTCCATTGAGGGAATTGAGGCTCTGGAGACTGACGAGATTATTGATGCCACGGACAAAATTGTCATGCCCGGACTGATAGACCTTCATTATCACACAGCCATTGGCAAAGGGTATCTGGATCATCTTCCTTTATGGGAGTATCTCGATGAATGCTGGTATCCGCTAGTGCGTGCGATTGATCCGGAAGCAGCCTACTGGTCTGCACTGGCCAGCTATACCGAGTCCATCAAATCCGGCTGTACCACGGTTAATGACATGTATCGTCAGGTGGACTCGTTGGCTGATGCCGCACTGGATATTGGTATTCGTGCTGTGTTGTGCAACGATGTCGCACTCGACCAGCATAACTTGGATACGCTGGATATTAATCACCAGGCATATCTAAACAATCATGGACGTGGAAATGGTCTGATACAGGTACGCGTCGGAATTGAGTGGCTGCCCTTGGCTTCACCGGAGCTGCTACGCGAAGCGAGAGCACTAGCTAACACACTGGGCACAGGTATTCATGTTCACTTGAACGAATCGCAAACGGAAGTGGACTATTGCCTGGAGCAATTTGGCCGGCGGCCAACAGAGCTTGCCTATGACACCGGTCTGCTCGGCCCAGACACGGTTGCTGCCCATTGCGTATGGCTGGATGATACGGAAATTTCTATGATGGCGGAGACGGGAACTCATATCTCACACAATCCGAATTCCAATGCCAAACTTGGGAATGGAATTGCCCGCGTGCCTGAGATGCTCGCTGCCGGAATTAACGTGGGACTGGGCCATGATGCCGTAGAGTGCAACAACAGTGCGGATATGTTTGAGGTGATGAAGTATGCCTCGCTGTTACAACGCGCGAGTCGCGTCGATGCCAGCCTGCTTCCGGCAGATGATGTGCTGAGAATGGCCACTCGCAACGGGGCCAAGGCGCTTGGCCATCAGACAGGGCAGCTTACGACGGGTTGTCTGGCAGACATAATCCTGATAGATACAAACAACACGATCTTCACTCCCTTACTGCGAGATAACGCGGTGCATATGTCTAGTCATCTTGTGTTTGCGGCCAATGGCAGCGTAGTGGATACGTCAATCATTAATGGCGAAATTGTTATGAAAGGGCGGGTATTAACCAAGGTGGACGAAGCCCAGATTGTTCGCGAGGCAAATGCAGCTTTTAGAAGAATCAAGGATAAAATGGTTGTGGTACGTCGCTAATGAATTGATTGTGTCAAGGCGCCCAAGCCGGCGTGAAGAGCGTGGGAGGCGACCTGTCTCTCCGCCGGCCATCCGGGCCGTGTTCAGGCGGCAAGCCGAGGGGAGTGAATGTATGGAGCGTCTGTGGACAAAATCGTTTATGATGCTGACGGCAAGTATGCTTCTTTTGTACACAGGATTCTATTCCCTGTTGCCCGTTCTTCCATTGCATATTGAGCAAATGGGAGCCACAAGCTGGCAAATTGGGGCTATCGTCGGAATGTACACATTATCAGCTGTAATATGTCGACCATACATCGGTCATTTGCTTGATACGAATGGTCGTAGAAAGTATATGGTGCTCGGCATTATTTTTTTTGCCTTTTTTATGATTAGCTATAGCTGGACAACTAGTTTGATTTGGCTGGTTATACTGCGCGTGGCCCACGGAGCGAGTTGGGGATTAGCCAGTACGGCGCTTGGCACGGCGATTACAGATTGCATCCCTGAGGATCGTAAGGGGGAAGGGATGGCGTGGTATGGTTTATCCATGACCATTGCGATGGCAACGGGGCCGCTCCTGGGAGCATGGATGGTGAAATGGCATTCAGTGAGTGCATTATTCCTGATTGCCGCTATGCTTAGTCTGCTGCCGCTGCTCACTGTCCGGACGCTGCCATCTGGGCAGCCTAACTGGAGGGAATCCAGTGTTTCACTTGTTTGGAGCCGCAGTTTGAAGCTGACGTTACTGGCTGTCACACTCTTAGCCTTCTCCTTCGGAGGAGTTACAACCTATATGCCGCTATATCTGGCTGAATATGGGGCGTCAGCTAGCCAGTTCTTCATGATTTATGCGGCTACGCTCTCGTTGGCCAGGCCGTTGGCGGGACTGTTGATTAACCGCTGCGGGGAACGTTTTGTTATAGCCTCCTCGTTAGCAGTGGTTATTCTGTCTTTATTTCTGCTAGGCCTAATCGGCGGAGCGATAGTGGTTGGGCTGTCAGCGGCGTTCTATGGTTTAGGTTTTGGTATGGCTCAGCCTGCTTTACAAACATTAGTGCTGCATCTCACAGGTAAAGGCAAGAATGGTATGGCCAATGCGTTGTTCTTTACCGCCTTTGACACAGGCATCGGTGTAGGTTCTGTTGCTCTTGGTTTACTGTCTGTTACCGTAAATTATGGTACGTTATTCATAGCAAGTGGGTTGGTTGTGTTGATCGGCTATCTGTTGTTTCTTGGAATTGTGCCAAAGAAGGTCCAAATATAGTAGACTCATATCTGCCTATTCCATAGGCAGATGTTTTTTTATTTGATGTATATTTTTAGGTTGCATTATCTACCAAAATTCATTAATCTATGTCATGTAATGTAATAATATTACAAAATATTTAAATTCAAGGAAAAGAACAAACGAGGAGGAATGTATTGTGAAGAAATCATTGGTTTTCTTTATGGTGTTGGTCATCGTTTTATGTTCCCTTCCCCAAGCTCCGGCAAGTGCCGCGAGCGCCCCACCCGCAACCTGGCAAGAGCACTGGTTCGAGCATAGGGAGTTGCTCAAGTTGGTGCACTATAATGATGAGGTGGCAGTTTATGTAGATGATGAGATCGACCCGAATCAAATCGGCTGGATCTACTCTACGGCGGCTGATGTATGGAGATACACCAAGCAAACTTATGGCTCTATGGGCGGGGATGGTAGACTTTACGTCATTGTCCATAATACAAAGTATAGTGGCGGCCATCCAGGCTACGCTTACAACGCCGACCATGACTACCGCAATGTTATTGATATCGGTGGCTCCAATTTTATTAGTCCAACCGGCTGGAATCTGGATATCCTGGTTCATGAAGTGGCCCATATCGTAGAATCTGCAACTAATGATACCAAGGGTTCTCCTGCCTTTGGATTGTGGGGAGACAGCAAATGGGCAGAAATCTATCAATATGATGTTTATAAAGCATTAGGTTTAAACAGTGAAGCCCAGCGAATTTACAACAGCTTCACCAGCAAGGCGGAAAATTTCCCGCAAACAGGAACCTACTGGTTCAAGAACTGGTATTATCCGATTTATAGCAGCTATGGGGAAAAGCAAGTGCTGAATAGATATTTTCAGTTGCTGGCTCAATACTATCCAAAAAATTCATCGGGTCATTATACGAGAAATATGAACATGGGCGAGTACGTTCACTTTATGAGTGGCGCAGCCAAGGCTGATTTAAAGTCGCTCGCCATAGCTGCCTTTGGCTGGCCGAGTCAATTCGAAAGTCAATATCAAGCGGCACGTCAGGAATTCCCTCAAGTCACCTACGGGGAGACCATTTCCGAGGGGGCTATCTTCTACGGGAACGCCAATTATGGAGGGTATGCCGTAGCGCTTGGAGCAGGCTCCTACAACTACAATGAAATGGTAGCAGCCGGTATTGCAAATGATTCACTCTCTTCATTAAAGGTGACTCCTGGCATTAAAGTTACTCTCTATGAACATTTGAATTTTGGTGGCGCTGAGAGAGTCATTACAGCAGACACCGCATCCCTTGGTGATTTTAATGATAAGACATCATCCCTCAAAGTGGAAAAAATACCTGTCGTTTATATCGATGCGAATTACAAGGGGGCTGCTGTAAGCCTGGATGTTGGCAGTTATAACGTAAGTGATCTAGTTGCAAAGGGAATCCCCAACGACTCCATCTCTTCACTGAAGGTGCCAAGCGGCTATAAGGTTACCCTTTATGAGCATGGCGAATTCCAGGGAGCAACCAAGGTGTTGCTGGGGGATAGCTCCTATCTCGGTGATGATTTTAATGACAAGACTTCCTCTATAAAAGTAGAACGGGTCTCTTAATTCCATATCTGATTAGGGGAAACTATGAATATTTCATGGTTTCCCTTTTTAATTTGTGTGCGGAAACATATTGACGTTATCTAGATGGCATGGTAATATTTGACCGAATAACTAACATGTCAGTAATAAGAATAGCATGTTAGTATGTTAGTCCATGCTTTTTAATTCCTATTTTAAGGAGGGCATTTTGTGGATGTAACGAATTATGTAATCGGTTTCTTGATGGTATTATCATTTTTTGGACTCGTATGGTATTGCGTGAAGGGGTATAACCTCATGGTGGGCTTTTTCATCATGTCGGTGCTGTGGACAGCTATCGCTTTGATTGGCAATGCGATTGCACCTACTTCCATGATGGAGGGGCAGACCTTTGTCTCCGTACTGACCAACGTATTCCAGACGGGGCCGGAAAACTATGGCAAGGCCATTCTTGTAAACGTTTTCTTTGGGGCGTTTTTTGGCCGAATCCTGATGGATACCGGCATTGCTGCCACACTGATTCGTAAAGTAGTAGAGCTTGGCGGAGACAAACCGCGCGTAACGATGTCGCTGCTCTGTATTGTCACGGCTGTTATTTTCACCTCCATGACCGGGATTGGCCCCGTTATCTCCATTGCAGTTATCGTGCTGCCCATCATGTTGTCGCTTGGCATTCCTTCCTCAGTGGCTTTATTCTCCTTCATGGGCTCCATTATGGCCGGGATCTTCGGGAATATCGTGAATTTCAAACAGTATCAAGCCCTCTTTGCTACCGCTAATGAAAGCTACGCCAGCTATGATTATAACGCTTATTTTGGCTTCGGTATGATTGCGATGGCTGTCTCGTTGGTCATTGTGCTTATTGTAGCTAACCTGTCTATGAACAATAAAAAAATCTCCCGTGCTTGGGCGGCCACTACGCCTGAAGAAGAACATTCCAAAGATGCGCCTGCGATTTCCTGGATCTCCATTATTCTGCCGGTCATCGGTGTCGTAGTGTTCAAAATTCCGATTATTTTCGGATTTATCTTTGCCGGTTTGTTCGCCTTGTTGACTTGCGGCAAGCTCAAAGGCGGATTTGCCAGTGTTTGCCGGATGTTATCCAAGCAGTTTGCAGATGGAGCGATTGACGTGGCGCCAATGATCGGGTTCTTGCTGACCCTTGCGATGTTCAACAATGCCGCTACATATGCCTCGCCTTACTTTAAAATTTTGTTCGGTGGTGTGATGCCGCAGACAGCCTTGTTATTATGTATTGTGTTTGCCATTTTGACACCGCTTGGCTTCTTCCGCGGCCCGATGAACTTGGTGGGATCGGGGACAGCTATTCTGGCTGTAGTCGTCTCCACGGCGGCATGGCCTGTGCAATTTCTGTACCCGTTGTTCGCCGTTACTACGGTGGCGCCACAGCATTTGGACGTTACCCAATCCTGGGTTGCCTGGGGATTTGGTTATACCAAGGTTCCAGCTAGAGACTTCATGAAAATGTCCATTCCTTCCGGCTGGATCATCGGGATTATTCTCTGTGCCGTCGTATTCGTGATGTACGGTAGCTTGGTTTAATAGAGCAAGCCGGTTGCCGTAACTTAAGGGCGGCAGCCGGCTATATAAGGATTGGAGGACAAACATGAGTAGAATTATTCGCATGGGCATTGACGTAGGGGGAACCCATACCAAGGCGGTAGCCATCGACAATGAAACCCATGATATCATCGGGAAATCATCGGTCAAAACGACGCATGATGACCCGCGAGGCGTGGCTGCCGGCGTGGTGCGTTGTTTTCAGAACTGCTTGACGGAAAATCAGATTCAGCCGGAGGACGTTGTGTTTGTGGCCCATAGTACGACGCAGGCGACCAACGCGCTCATTGAGGGAGATATCGCCCAGGTTGGCATTATCGGCATGGGCAAGGGTGGATTCGAAGGCTTCCTGGCTAAACGGCAAACGAAGCTGCCAGACATTGATTTGGGGAATAGCAAGGCGATCAAGATTTATAATCATTTTGTTAATGTCAAAAAAATGACGGAAGAGACCGTGGTGCAAGTAATCGAAGATCTGGAGGGGCTGGGGGCACAGGTCATAGTTCCGTCCATGGCCTTCGGCGTTGATAATGGCAGACCGGAGCAACTCGTCTATGAGAAAGCGGAGAATAAAGGTCTTCCCACCACCATGGCATCAGATATTACCAAGCTGTATGGATTGACCCGTCGCACAAGAACGGCGGCGATTAACGCCAGTATTCTTCCCAAGATGCTGGATACCGCCAATTCCACGGAGCAGTCGGTTAATGAGGCTGGCGTTCATGTCCCGCTCATGATTATGCGCGGCGATGGGGGAGTCATGGAGATAAGCGAGATGAAGAAGCGTCCCATTCTCACGATGCTGTCCGGTCCAGCCGCTTCGGTTATGGGCTCTTTGATGTATTTAAGAGCCTCCAACGGGGTGTATTTTGAGGTTGGTGGAACTACAACCAATATCGGAGTCATTAAGAATGGTCGCCCGGCCATCGACTATTCCATTGTTGGTGGTCATCCCACCTATGTCAATTCACTGGATGTCCGGGTGCTTGGGGTAGCCGGAGGGTCCATCGTGCGGGCAGACAAGAACGGGGTCATCGATGTAGGCCCTAGGTCTGCGCATATTGCCGGGCTTGATTATGCCGTGTTCACCGATCCAGCCAAAATCCAAGGACCTAAGGTTGAATTTTTCTCGCCCAAGCCTGGTGATCCGGCAGATTATGTGGCGATTCGGCTGGAGAGTGGGGAGCGGGTGACCATTACCAACTCCTGCGCGGCCAATGTGCTTGGGTTGGTCAAGGAAGATCACTTCTCCCATGGTAACGTGGAAGCGGCCAGAAAAGCGATGCAGGCGTTAGCGGATTACTGCGGCTCGACCGTCGAGGATATTGCCCGGCAAATCATGGAGAAGGCATATGCCAAGATTGAACCCGTCATATTGGCGCTGGCGGACAAATACAAGCTGGAGAAAGATCAGATTTCTCTCGTAGGTGTCGGCGGGGGAGCAGCTTCGTTGATTGTCTATTTTGCCGAGAAAATGGGGCTGAAATACAGCATCCCTGAGAATGCAGAGGTCATTTCCTCCATTGGTGTTGCCCTGGCTATGGTTCGAGACGTGGTGGAGCGGATCATCCCATCGCCTTCCAAGGAACAAATTAGTGCTATTAAGATGGAAGCGATGAATAAGGCCATCCAAAGTGGGGCCACACCGGAAAGCGTTGAAATCCATATCGACATCGACCCGCAAACCTCGAAGGTCACAGCCATTGCTACAGGTTCTACAGAAGTGAAAACCAATGAATTGCTGAAAGAATGCAGTGAAGAGGAACTACAGGAAATCTCCGCAAGCGATATGCGAATTCCGGTGGAACGAACGCAGCTCCTGCAAAAGACGAGATACTTTCATATCTTTGGTGAGAAGACCGCTAAGCCAGGAGACGCCGGAGCTATCCGCATCGTGGACAATAAGGGATTTATTAAAATTCAGCGTGGTCGTGCGATGGCGATCAAGACGACAGCCGCTAACTATGTGCAAGCCCTCAAGAAGCTGTGGGAGGATATGGCTGTATACAAAACAGAGCTTATCGCCCGGCCTGACTATTATTTGTGCATCGGGGCGCGGGTGATGGACTTTACGGCATCTGAATTTGAACAATTGGAGCTGCTGATGGACATTGAGGTGTCTACCTTCGAACCAGATACGGAAATTATCGTGGTTGCTGCCAATATGAAGCAAAGCTAGGATCGTCTAAGAAACGGAGGGATTATGCGAAATCCTAACGAGTTGGAGGATATGATCGGAACGTTGTTGCCGATGGACGACCAAACCTGGGGAGCGTATGCCTTTTCCAGAGATGTGCTAAAGCGCCGAATACGTCCGGAGCAAATGACGGAGATGACGGACGAAGCCATACACTGTGGTAAAGATTATGCTCAGCGCATGATTACCGAATATGGTTGTAGAGATGCGCGCCTGCTTGCTGAGAGAATGGAGCTTACGGTCCAATTTGAGCCAACTTCCATCACAGGTAAGCGGATTTTGTTCGCTTGCTATACGCCACCAGATCACATCGTCATTATGGATGAACCTATAAGCAAAGCGGCGTTATTGGTGTCACAGGAGGCCCCGGGTTTGGTTGAACTATTCCGGCAAGATGATATAATGAATACTATCTTGGGGCATGAAATTTTTCATGCTGTAGAAGAACGGTTTGAGTCGGAAATATATACCCGAACGAGAAAAATCGAATTATGGCATTTTCTTGGTGTGAAGAACTACTCAAGAGTGCGCGCGCTCAGCGAAATTGCCGCCATGGCGTTTACCCGGGAACTGAATAGACTAGACTATTCCCCATTTATTCTGGATTTTCTGTTGTATGTCAGTTACGATTCTTCCGGCGCGGAGAGTATATATCGTGACGTTCTAGGAGTGGGTTCAGGAAGGTGTAGGGAAGCCGTTGAAGATCATGAATAACAGTAGCTCATTAAACGATGTAACTTACAATAAAATCAAAGAAGACATCATGAACATGGTGCTTGAGCCAGGGATGGACGTGAGTGTCCAGAAGCTATCCGAACGTTATGGGGTCAGTCGGACCCCGGTCCGTGAAGCGGTTGTTCGCTTGCAGCAGTCCGGGTTGGTGGAAATCTACCCGCAACGCAAAACGGTAGTGTCCAAGATTGACTTGGGGCGCGTCCGTGAAGAATGGTTCATCCGAACTTCGCTGGAGTCCGCCGTGGTGGATGATTTTATTCGCAAATGCAGCGAACTGGTTGCGGATACGATGCAGGAACTGATTAACAAGCAGAAGAAGTATATGGACAAGAAGCATTTTATCGAGTTTTACCATAAGGACAATCGCTTCCACCAGTTGATCTTCGAGACAGCAGGGGTAACGCTTGCCTGGTACACCATTGAAGAGGTGGCATCCCATTACAACCGGATTTGCCTACTATATGGCAAAATGGAAGGTGCGCGGCAATCGCATATTTCTCAACATGAGGATATGGTGGCTGCCATTCGCCGCCGCGATGCGGAGGCCCTGCGCCAAGTTGTGAAGGAGCATTCAGGCAGTCTGCTGGAGCAAGTGAACAGTATGTCCAAGCAGTACCCGCAATTCTTTTGACAATTTTGATGGCTAAGACGAGTAAAGCCGCGGACACCCCGTTAAGGGATGACTGCGGCTTTTTCTTCATTGTAATAAATGTAAGATCGTTTCACTTGAAGTTATTGATATAATAGATTCGGCAAGTATGCAGGAGCATGCAAGCCAAGGAAACTGGATTTATGAGGTGAGCCTGTTGGAACATTCTAAGCTAGAAAATGAGTGGATTGTGAGTAGAGAGCATCTGCGTGCAGATTGTCAGAGTTGTTTTGGCTTATGCTGCACTGCTTTATATTTTTCAGCCTCGGAAGGCTTTCCGGCAGACAAGGCAGCAGGACATCCCTGTACTCATTTACAGCCGGATTTTCGCTGTGCTATTCATGAAACGCTGGGTAAGCAGGGGCTCAAAGGCTGTATTGCATTTGACTGCTTTGGAGCAGGACAGCGGGTTTCTCAAGTCAGCTTTGGCGGTAAGGATTGGAAGGCTACGCCAAATTCTGCGGAGTCGATGTTTAAAGTATTTTTAATGATGCTGCAACTGCATGAATTGCTCTGGCATTTATCTGAAGCCTTGAACCAGCAAGCAACGCTGGAGATTCGGAATGATCTACAGGATATGCTTGAGCGGACGGAGCGACATACCCTTCTCAGCCCGGAAGAACTCATAAGGTTCGATATGGCAGAGCATCGGCAGGCTGTTAATACTTTGCTGCTTCAAACGAGTGAGCTTGTGCGGACGCAGGCCCTCAGCAAGCTCAAGCATCCGCCGATTCCCTCGCGGCGTCAGAAGCAAATCGGCCGTGGAGCGGACCTGGTCGGTGCGGATTTGCGAAATTTACAGCTCCAGGGAGCAAATTTAAGAGGAGCCCTCTTAATTGCCGCTAACCTCAGAGATACCAATCTTAACGGCGCCGATCTCATTGGGGCAGATCTGCGTGATGCGGATCTAAGGGGGGCTGACCTGTCCCGTAGCATTTTCCTTACTCAGTCTCAAGTCAACTCGGCTAGAGGAAATCATAGGACAGAGCTACCTTCGGTCCTCACTCGTCCGCAGCACTGGGATACGATATAATAAATTATGGTAATAGCATGGGGAGGGATATCCATGATTCAAATCAGCTTAAGACCGATTACTGAGCAGAACAGGGATGAATGCATTAGTCTTAAACCACGCCAGGATCAAATGGGGTTCGTAGCTTCAAATCTGGATTCATTAGAAAAGGCAGTAGAAGAGCCAAGTACAGGGGCCTTTGGAATTTATAACGAAGATACGATGGTGGGATTTACCTTATTTGATGTCACTCCTTATGAAGATGATGATTGCTTCTGGATCGTGAGATTCATGATTGATGAACATCATCAGGGCAGAGGACTTGGTAAGGCAGCTCTCGGGCAGATCATTACTACCATGAGCCACATTGAAGGATGCAGCAAGATTCGAACCTCACATGTTCCTGATAATCAAGTTGTAAATAAACTATACAAGTCCTGTGGGTTTCAGGAAACCGGAGATTTAGTGGATGGAGAGATCGTCTTGGATTTAGTAATTGAGGGGACGGCGTGAAGCACTTACTGTTCAAACATATTCCTTTCTTGCAAGATGATGTTCAGATTGAGCAAATACACAAGGGCTATTCCAGCGACCATAAATATGTGGTTCACAAAGGGGATGAGCTCTTTTTACTCAGAACCTTTGATCATAAGTACCAGGCCTTAAAGCAGATAGAATTTGAAGCGCTTTTCAGAATGAAGGAACTTGACGTGAAATGTTCAAGACCTTTGGAAATAGGCGACTTATCCGATTTTGGGCTTGGTTATATGATATTGTCTTTCATTGAAGGTGAAGATGCCGCAGAGGTTCTCCCAAACCTTTCGTGGGAAGAGCAATTCAATATTGGTGATGATGCGGGGGTTGAATTGCAAAAAATTCATCAATATGCAGCCCCTAAAAATATCCCCTCATGGTATGAAAGAAAGTTAAGTAAGCATACCGGATATTTTAATCAATACTCCCAGTTAGATATTAGATTCAAAAATGATTCGGCTGTAATATCGTTTATAGATGACAATCTATATTTGATGAAACTCAGACCTAATTTATTTCTTCATGATGATTTTCATGTGGGGAATTTGATAGTTAAAGACAATCACCTCTCAGGAATCATTGACTTTAATCGATATGATTGGGGCGATCCTATTGATGAATTTGTGAAATTAGGGATGTTTAGCTCAGAAGTAAGTGTTCCTTTTTCAATCGGCCAGATTAGAGGTTATTTCAAAGGTTCAGAGCCAGGTGTTCACTTCTGGAGGTTGTATTCGCTATATCTAGCGATGTGCCTAGTCTCATCTATCGTTTGGATCATAAAAGTGAAGCCGGAAGAAACGGACATCATGATGGAGAAGATTGAGAGAGTGCTAGAGGATCATGATTATTTTAGGCTGTTAAAGCCAAAATGGTATACCGAAACATAACAAGAACCAGCCAGGGCATACCCAGGCTGGTTCTTGTTGCTCTTATAGTTAGATATTATGGCTGCCAGTCGACCGTAGTAGTCCCGACTCCGCTTGCTGGAGCGGTGTAGCTGTGATTAGTGCCACCTTCCCAGGTGACGGCCGTGCCATTTTTCTTGATAAATTTAAATTGCAGGTTTGTTCCGGCAGGTACACTAACATCATAGTACCAGGACGGATAAGTGGTCATGATCTGATTGAAGAATGGACCAATTGCTTGGTCTGGGTCCCAGTTGCCTAGCTCAGCAGTATTACCGGTCAAGTATACATTCTCACCAAATACTGTGGTAGCGTTATTTATGATGAAGCGGACCGATACCTGATCTCCTGTCAGCAGGTTAAAGCTGTTGTAGCTGTTGCTATCCACGGAGCTAGCCGTGCGAACCTTGATACTCTGATCACCAGGAGTAGCCGCAGGAACAATCACTTGAATCTGGGAATCCTCCCATCCTGTAATTTGGCTACCGGTGACGGCGGTTGTGCCAAAGTATACCGTACCCTTGGTATTACCAAAGCCACGTCCGTCAATGGTTAATAGCGTGCCTGCTTTACCCAGGTCTGGGCCAATGTTGCCGATGATCGGAGATGTTTCGTTAGTGGCAAATTGCCATACGGCGGCACCACCCGCAGGCAAAGTAAATGCATTTACAGCACCCGCAGCATTTACAGTTATGTTAGTACCATTTAACAATCCATCCAGTTCATCTGTATAGGTGCCAGCCGGGAGCGAAGTTTGCAGACCTGTCACGGATGCCGAAGCCGTCGCACTGCGGTTAATGGCAATTAGTGCGGTGCTGCTGCCGAAATTCCGCTCATAAATATAGACGTCGTTATTGATCCAGCGTTCCTGTGTACTGCCGTAGGCAATGGCTGCATTGGACTTGCGAAGCGGGGCCAGCTTGCCAATGAGTTGGTAAGCGGTAGTGTTAGTCGAGAAGCCGGTCATGAAGGAGCGATTCGCCGGATCACCATTGCCAGTCATGTATTGCTCTGTGCCGTAATAGATAGCTGGCACGCCACGCGAGGTAAGTGTAAAGGTTAAGGCTTGCTCCAAACGTCGGTCATTGTTGCCAAGCTTGAAGCGGTCCATGTCATGGTTGTCAATAAAGGTCACCTGATCATGAATATGGGTGTAATCGCCTTCGGTTTCCGCTAACATGTCGTTCAGACCGTACATATTATCCGTATTGTCCCGGAACACCTGCCGAACCTTTTGCCCGAAGCGGAAATCAAGCAGACTCATGCCGGACTCATTGGCAAAGTCGATGTTATTCGGGTCATATTCGTTCACGCCAAGGAACCATTCACCAAAGGTAAATACAGGCTCATAACCTGAAATGTACGCCATCCAGTTCTTCTGCCAGCCCGGTGGCATATGCTTAACCGCATCTACCCGAATTCCGTCAATCCCCATATCAAGCCAGAGTTTGATGGCCTCCTTGAAGTAGGTATCTGTTGTGTTATTGTGGTGATTGATATCGGCCAAATCATACAGATTGCGGTAGATGCCATCCTCCAGGGAGGAGAAGTCGGTCCCCATGTTATGGTGGAAAATATTGTTGGTATCTCCCGTGTAGCCAGCAACTAAACTGCCATTATCGTAAAGCTTCCCATTCTCCGCGAAGGATGGCTGCGTCTCCGAGGCTGGTGAGGTATGATTGGGAGCAAAATCAATAATAATTTTGATGTCATTGGCATGAGCCGTGTTAACCAGATTCTGAAAATCGCTCATGCTACCGAACGCTGGGTTAGTCCGCTTGAAATCACGCGCCCAATATCCATGATAGGCGGTGCTGTTGACGCCTGAGTAGTCGATGATACTATAAATGTTCTCCACAGGTTGGGAAATCCACAATGCGCTGACGCCCATGCCTGCAAAGTAACCGTCATTGATCTTATCTATAATTCCCTGCCAGTCTCCCCCACAGTACAATTTGAGGCTTGTACACCCTGGGGAGTAGGCTCCTCCGGAGGGGTTGTTGGAGACATTCCCGTCCGCGAAGCGATCGGTTACGATTTGATAGATTACATCGGTAGAGAAGCCTTGCTTGTTCAGAACCGAGGTGTCCGGTGCTGCACTTGCCGAAGGAGTGGCCATGAACGGATTAAGCCATGCGGTAAGAAGAAAGGTGGAAGCAATCACTGCAATCATTGATTTTCTAATCATCCATTTCATTGATCAAGCCGCCTTTCGAATATTTTAGTGAAACGATAAATAAAGCCAGACAACCTCCTCTCCTGCTGCCCATGCAAATAACCCCGCAATCTTCGGATGGAAGATTACGGGGTTGTTCCTGAACCCAATCATGATCAGGGAAGCAGCGCCCTCAAATTATAAGTAGATATCCTCGGCCACCCTTTACAATTGCAGAGATCAAACGCCAAGGATGCGCTTTCATTTTAATTGACAGGCGAGTTTTTGTCAAATGATAGAATTACTTCCAATTCTATTTTCAGACTTGCATATCATGCAGACCAGGACTATGCTCGTTTGGCATTTCTGGTAAGAAGGGAACTGGAAATTCCGCAGGTGGCTCGGTGACGGATAGTGAACCGCCATTACGGCTAGGTGTTTGACCTTGATAAATCTCACTGATACGGGTTGGGTCCAAGCGGAAATTAAATTGCATGTTATGGTAGCCCATGTCGACAAACTTCCGGCATTCTGGATACTTGTTAATATCATAATTAGGTACAGGGAACAGCTTGCCCCAGTCAACGCCTAACGTTTCCAACGCTTTGGCAAAGGCATTCTGGTGAGCATTATCCCGGACGATTAAGAAGCCTAGCGTTTCTCTGAAGGTTTGATTGGAGCTCATCTCGTAGATCCGTGTTTTTTGCAAAACTCCCGTTGATTCCAGCACAACATTGTTAAGCATATCGCTGATTAAATTTCCATGGCTATATACCCATGAACCGCTCCAAGGATTACCGCCCGCATCTATGGGCAATGAGGTCTTGGCCCCCATAATGAAGTGGTGTGGATTACCATGTTTGACGGCTTCGTCAATCGGGGCCTGATCTTGCCCTGCATCACCGGGGCTGGATAGACCCGCATCGTTCAATAACGCGTTGATCGTATGCTGCACAAGCTCTACATGTGCAATTTCTTCAAGGAAAACGCCACGAAGCAAATCCTGAAATTGTTTTTCCTTACCCCGGAAGTTGGAGCTCTGAAAGAAATACTGCATCATGGTACGCATCTCGCCAAATTGCCCGCCTAATGCCTCTTGAAGTACCTTCGCTGCAGCAGGATCGGGTTTGTCCGGTTTGATACCATTTATTAATCCCTCTTTGTAATAGAACAAAGCTGTCACTCCTTCTTTGTATTTTTTCCTATAATGCCCTTGAGGTCACGTTTCATGCAGAATACAGGATAGCGTGAAAGGGTTCCAGACCTGCCATCGAGAATAGAAGAAGGAAGTACATCATTTAGAAGGAGGTAGTGACACGTGAGAATTGCCTTTATTCTTTTTAATGGAGTAACGTTTTTAGATTTTATTGGTTTTTATGATGTGATACACAGACTGAAGCTCTTTGAAGAAACCAAGGATGTCAGTTGGGATATATGCGGCGTATCAGATGAGGTGTCTGATGATTTAGGCTTAACGATTAAGGTGGATAAGGTAAAACCTGATTTATCGCATTACGATATGATTTTCATTCCCGGGGGCATGGGAACGCGGAACTTAAGGTATGATGATGAATTTATTACGTGGATCAAGCAAGCTGAAAGGGTAAGGTATCACGTATCGGTTTGTACGGGGTCTTTGCTGCTGGGTGCCGCGGGATTTTTGAGAAACAAAAAAGCCACCACTCATCCAGGTGTATATGATTTACTCGCACCTTATTGCAGTGAGGTCATTGCCACAAGAATCGTGAAGGATGGCAATCTGATTACCGGAGGGGGAGTATCTACTTCCATTGATCTTGCGCTATATATCATTGAGTTGCTGGTGAATAAGGATGCTGTTACCATAGTTAAACAACAAATTGACTATCCGTATGAGATGCAGGGAGTTATAGAAGTCTAAAGCAGGCAGGTGAGCAAACAAATATGATAAACCGAATTCACATCCTAGGTGCTTCTGGTTCGGGGACAACTACATTAGCTAAAGCTATTTCCGAGAAATTCGGATATCGGCATCTGGATACGGACGATTATTTCTGGCACCCTACGGAAGAACCTTTTACCCAAAACCGTTCTGTTGAGGAAAGAATTCATTTGCTGGGACCTGATCTTCAAAAGCATGATAGATGGGTGTTATCCGGTTCCTTATGCGGTTGGGGAGATGTCTTTATT
This sequence comes from Paenibacillus senegalimassiliensis, assembly GCF_001486585.1. GTDB lineage: Bacteria > Bacillota > Bacilli > Paenibacillales > Paenibacillaceae > Fontibacillus > Fontibacillus senegalimassiliensis. Next base: position 1,612,115 of record NZ_LN909046.1, on the reverse strand, counting down.
CCGTATTTCGACGTAGTCCTATTTATGTGGATTCCTGAAGAAATCCGAATAAAGAGACTGGAACAGCGGGAGTGGCAAAGATATGGGGAAGATATTGTTGTAGGTGGAAAGCGGCATGAGTCTTATCTAACATTCATGCAGTGGGCATCGGTGTATGATCACGCAGGCTTGGAAGTACGGAGTAGAGCCTTGCACGAAGAATGGTTGGCCGCCTTGCCGTGCCCGGTTGTCAGACTGGAAGGGGACTTAGGTATGGAGAACAAATTAGTTCATGTTGCAGAGCTGCTAGACATCTAGCAAAGCTAAGCGGAACTGATCGGAAGAACAATCCCAATATAAAGGAGTTTGATCTCTATGTCTGCTGAATTAGAACCATTACTCGTAGTATTTAAAGAATGGGTTGAATTTGCTCGTTCTCTTCAGGAACAATCCGAAGACATTTGGAATTCTAGCTTGGAAGAGGGCAAGTGGACGATCAAAGACATCGTTTGCCATATCATGCTCTGGGATAAATATTTCTACGAGGAAGCGGTGCATAAGATGGCTACAGGGCAGCCAGTTGCGCTGGAGCTTGGCGATTTTGATGAGTTCAATAAGCAGGCTATGGTCTACGCCAAGACGATCTCCATCCAAGAGTTGGTTGACAAAGCAGTGTTCTATCGGGAGGCAATCATCTCTGATATCAGAACAATGCCTGCGCATGTTATCGAACAGAACTCAAAGGACCCCAGTAATAAGTTTAACCTGACTGAATATCTGCATGATTTTATATGGCATGATCAGCATCATATCAATCCCATCAAAGATTTTTTGAATTGATAAGGAGCGGATTGTTTTGGCGAAGAAACGATTTTCGATTTTGTCAATGATGGTGTTAACTTTATCTTTAGTGGTTGCTGGGTGCAGCACTCCATCTAATAGCAATGAGAAAATTGCTGATATAGCCGCTAATGAACAGCAAGAATACCAAAAGGCTATTGAGCAAACAGGGCTTGGGATCTTATTTGATTTTCAATTGAAGCTTCCTTCTGCTGATCAAAGCTGGGTGACGATGTGGGTTGAGGCGTATAAGGAAGGGGTTAAACAACCTGACCACCTGACGGAAATATCTTATGGGTTAAGCCCGAATAAAGTGGAGGAAGGGCATACAGGGTTTGGTATTGTTAATCCTGATAGCGAGCAACCGTTGCTGTATATGTATGCTCCATCGGTCAAATCACCTCCTCACAGTATAGCAGATGACACCATCTTCTCTGAGCAAGCGATTATCAAATCTTGGGCTTACACGATTGATCAGAAATCAACGGGTTTAGAGCCTGGTGAAACCAAGGTGCTGGCTATCTATGTCCAAGGAGAAAATGATCTTAAAAATTATGATTATAAACAAGCGGATTCCATTCAAAGTGTGATTGATGATGGTCATACCGTGTTGCTACTGAAAATAAAAGTGGAAGCAAAACAAATAGAATAAGGACGTATGCCCTGATCCATTGTCGAGGCACGGGACTGCCGGATGAAGGAATCAAGCCTGTTGCAGCAAATAACCAAGTTCTATATCAACGACCGGGCTGGAAGTTTTTTATCGCCTATGTAAACGATGAACCTGCGGCGACTGCTGCCATGTGCTCTCAGGGTGGTATTGCTTCTTTGACTTTCGCAGCTACATTGCCGAACTTCAGAGGGCGGGGCTTACATCAATTGTTGTTACAAAGGAGAATATCCGAAGCACAGCGGAACGCTTGCAGGCTGGTGGTAGGGCAATGCAACTTCTTATCTCAAAGCCACCGAAATATGGAACGGGTTGGAATGAAGCTAGGTTATATCCGCACGACATGGACAAAGAAGTAGGGAGCGGAGCAGGTCATGTATCTGAATCACAAAAACTTAACAATACGTTTATTCAGAGAGAGCGATTCGGCTGAATTGTATGATCTGGTTGATTCCTCAAGAGCTACGTTGAACAGGTGGTTAGAATTTCCTCAGCGAATTAAAGCGCTGGACGATTGCCAGGAATTCATTCGCAGTATCCAAACTAAATATCACAACCATGAAGGTTTTTGGGCAGGAATATGGATAGATGACACGCTGGTAGGCTCCATCGGGCTGCTCTCTATAGATGCCAGGAATAAGAAAACCGAAATAGGTTATTGGCTGGGGAGCCAACATGAGGGGAATGGATACATGCTAACTGCGTGTAAGTTAATAATCGGGCACATTTTTGCTGAATTGGGCTTGAACCGTATTGAAATTAGAGTGAAGAGTGGGAATTTCCGAAGCCAGCGGATACCCAAGCAACTTCAATTCAAGCATGAGGGAACTTTAAGGCAAGCTGAAAGCTTCCAAGGAGTTTATTATGACATCTGGGTATATGGCTTGCTTAAGCTGGATAATCGCAAACAGGATCAGTGAAAAAAGCAGCCGAGGTTCAATGATGAACCTTGGCTGCTATGGGTATATGTTGCTGTAAGATTAGATTTAATCCTCCGGATTATAATTATCCTCTCCGATTTGCAGGCTGCCGTCGTCATGAAGGAAGAACAGCAAATTGCTGACAGTCCCATCCTTGTAAGCAAGCACCAAAGTATTGCCCGTGATGCGATATGAACCCGTGCTATCTCCACCAGCGGCACCCGATGTTGGAAGTCCGCCCTCTACATGTCCGAGCATAAGTTCACTGCTTTCAAATGTACCGTCTTTATTTAGTTGAATAGTATGCGTCCATGAGGTGGAACCAGCAGAAATACCAATTAGCCCTTGATAGCCTATATATTCATAAGAACCATCGAGCTTCAAGTCATTGGCTGCCGTCTTCACCCGGGTCATGGCAGTGTCATCAATATGAAGCTCGCCATTTTCCACTTTAATGCTATACGTATCTTTGTTCGCCAGCGTCAGTGTCCCATTCTTGATCGTATAAGTCTGGCAGTCATCCTTGGTGCAATCGATCGTCTCCGGGCCGCCATTCACAGGTGTTCCTACGACCACCTTGCCCCCAGGGAGGAAGGTAAATAAATCGGTGCACAGCCCTCCACATTCATAACCTCCGTTGTCCAGTCGGAATCCATAATACATGCCTTGCAGTTTACTTAAGTCCACGGAGTCAGAAGTAGCAGGCTTATAAACCCCACTTCCTTGTGGTGGTGTGGGGACTTTAACAGAAGTAATCGGTGTATTGGTATTTGTCTGATTTTGGCCTTCGGCCTCACCCTTGATACGGGCAAGCTCTTTGTCAATCAGGTCCTGAACCTGTTCCTTTGTCGATCCACTTGCTGTTATATAATCCTCTGTATATACAATCACTTCCAAGCCGTAAGGATTCCAGGCAACCAGAGAGCCCGTCGATTCACTAATGAAACGAATAGGTACCAGAGTGTGCCCATCAACGGTTTGTGGTGCTACTGTCAAAGTTAAATTTTTGCCATTTACAACGGCTTGCTTGCTGCCCACTTTCAGTTGAAGCGAATAGTTATCTCCGGTAGCGCGAACAGTCTGTTCAGCTTGGTTCCATTCTACCTTAATTCCCATGGCTTCAAACAAAGGGCGGAACGGGACTAAGGTGGTTCCATTTGTTACGATAGGGTCCTTGGCAAGTTCCAGCTTATTCTCGTTAAAAAGAACCTTGATTGGCTTGTCAGCGGCCAAAGCCGTGCTCGCCTGTAATGCAAAACTAATAAGTAAAAGAAATCCAACCAAAATGATCATCTTCTGAGTGACAAGGGCTGTTGTCCTTGTAATCATAAGCTACACATACCTCCTTAAGATGGATGCCTGTGGCATCGTTTTTTTTGAAGTATAAAGTAAACCCTTTCCTTAGCATAGGGGCCAAAGCAACAAGTCTAGTATTTTAGTGCTTTAGTCGGATACATGGGTAAAGAGTGGACTGATATAATTACCTGTTTGTGGTAATCGGCATGAGAATTGTGATTGAAAATAGCCCACCTCAAGGATAATATATTTAGAACAGCCTTTGATGATGACAGCAGGTGACCCAGACTAAAGTATAAAAATCCAATGGGAATGACGAGGGTGATGGGCATGGAGATCAAAGATATATATGGAAATCTTCCGGTGCTGGAGACAGAAAGAACAATGCTGAGAAAAGTACGGCGGGATGATTTGAACGATATGTTCAACTATTGCTCGGATGAGGCGATGACGAAGTACACAACTTGGTATACACATCAAACACCTCAGGATACCCAGGGGTTTATTAATTTTATTTTGAATACATACGATAACCAGGAAGTAGCTCCTTGGGGCATAGAAGACAAGAGCACCGGCAAACTGATTGGAACTTGCGGGTTTATGTATTGGAGTATAGATCATGCAAGGGCGGAGCTGGGGTATGCTTTGTCCAGAGAATATTGGAATAAGGGCATCATGTCCGAGGCAGCTACGCGAATTATTCAATTTGGATTTGAGGTCATGGATCTGATTCGGATTGAAGCAAGATGTCACCCGGATAACATCGGGTCCGCGCGCGTTATGGAGAAGTCAGGCATGACCTTTGAGGGTATTTTAAGAAAGCATTTATTTTGCAAAGGGCATCATCAGGATGTAAAGATGTACTCTATTCTTAGAGAAGAAGCCGGTTATCAATGAAAATACGAACTCTTCAAGCTACAGATGCTCAATTTTATCAGGAGATCAGGCTGAAAGGCTTAAAGGAAAATCCAGAAGCGTTTGGCTCAACGTATGAGCAAGAGTTGGAATTCTCACTTGAAAAGGTCAGTGAACGAATAACGCCAAGTTCGGGAAAATTTGTGCTGGGGGCTTTTAATGAGGAAGAACGGTTGATGGGAGTCCTTACTTTTGTCAGAGAAGACGGAGTCAAAACGAAGCATAAAGGAAATGTCTATGGGATGTATGTTAGCGCAGATGCACGCGGCATGAACATTGGAAGAAGCCTACTGCTTGCGTTAATTGAAAAGGCCAAACAATTAGAAGGTCTGGAGCAAATCAACCTCACGGTAGTGAGCAATAATGAACCAGCCAAAAGGTTATATAATGCTCTAGGTTTTCAAGTATATGGGACTGAACGGAATGCCCTTAAATATGGTGGAAAATATTTTGATGAAAATTTTATGGTGTTACCTATAAATTTCAAATCGTGTACTAAAGAGAGTGGGACAGGGAGGTAGAACTGAAGCATGTTGGAGCAAAAGTTAATTGATATATTGCGATCTAATGAATATTTGCTCAGAGATCTTGAACTGGTTCGCCAGTTAGGTCTGCCTGATTGGTACATTGCCGCGGGGTATGTACGCAATCGGGTCTGGGATCATTTGCATGGCTACTCTGAACCCACTCCACTGAACGATGTGGATATCCTTTATTATGATCCATATGATCTTGCAGAGGATACGGAGAAAAGGCATGAACTTGTATTGAGGGAACAGCGGAATACTTACGATTGGTCCTGCAAAAATCAAGCACGCATGCATATCAGAAATCAAGACGAGCCTTATTTATCAGTGACGGATGCAATGAAGAGATGGCCGGAGACAGCTACTGCTGTGGGTGTTAGCCTTGATGAGGACGGAGGTATCATCATTATTGCTCCTTACGGATTACAGGATTTATTTGATTTGGTGATTCGAAAGAGTCCGCTCTATACGGATGATGATGTTTTTCATCAAAGAATACAAAGCAAGAATTGGCTGGAGAAATGGCCACTGCTCAAGATAAGGGAAAAGAGTTGAAAAAGCTTGCCCAAACCTATATCATGGACAATAAACATCGTTAATGGGCACAATCTTCAGAGGAAGGAGACCATCATGCAATTCTCCAAAAGTACAGACTATGCACTGCATGCGTTGCTTTATTTGGCTCGTACAGAGCGTAGGCAGAATGTGGGCATTAAGGAATTGTCCGCAGTCCTTGGTGTATCGGAAAGTTATTTGTCCAAAATCATGTCCAAGTTGAGACAAGATGGAGTCGTACGGGCAGCACCGGGAGTGAACGGGGGTTATGAATTGTCCAAAGCTCCAGAAGAAATATCCTTTCTGGAAGTGATTCAGGTTATAGAGGGGCGGCAGCATTTATTTGAATGCTCCAATTCAAGCTCTCAGCAACACCGTTCAGAAGTGGGCACAGATCGCCCTGCAAAGCGCGACGGGTGTGTCATTGAGGAAGTCATGATCGGAGCAGAGCAACATCTGTATCAATATCTGCGGGAACATACACTTCAATCCGCTTTGGATAAAGTGGCTCAACGCGTATAATTAATATATGCTCTGACAACAAGAGCCCCAACCTTAAGATAGAGTTATCTAAGGGCTGGGGTACTTCTATTTTAAACCTAGGATAGGCAAATCAAACTTAAGAGGTGATTGCATTGGCTCACATTTTCAACGATAACAATTTGCAGTACAAGTTGAAACAATCCCCCGTTCCGGAGTTTGCATGGCATACCAGTGAACGATTAGCTGAGATTGTCCAGTCCAAGCATTTAGTATTTGATGTCAGATCGCTCGACCCGGGAAAGTATTCCTATCCCTATCATTTCCATAGAAATGCAGAAGAAATTTTCGTATTACTATCCGGAAAGGCGATGTTAAGAACACCGGAGGGAGTAGAGGAAGTCAATACTGGGGATGTCATATTTTTTGAAATGGGTCCATCAGGAGCTCACCAGTTGTATAACCACACTGAGGAACCTTGCAAATTTCTCGATATGCGGACTTCGGTAGGGATTGACGTGTGTGAGTACCCCGATTCCGGGAAGATTAATATTTTGCCTTATCAGGAGATTTATCAAACGGAAGATCGCGTGGATTACCATCTGAACGAAGCGGAAGTTGCTGAGAAATGGAAGCAACACGAGATTGCTACAAGGAAAGAAAATAGGGACCCAGAGAAATAGAAAGGCAACGATGGTGAAATCGAATGAACAAAGCGATGATAGAGGTCATATACGGAGATATTACGAAGTCCAAAGTAGATTGCATCGTGAATGCAGCCAATACGAGCTTGCTGGGCGGCGGTGGCGTTGATGGAGCAATCCATCGTGCTGGCGGTCCGGAAATATTAGAGGCATGCAAGCAAGTCAGAGCGAAGCAAGGTGGCTGTGCGGTAGGGGAAGCGGTAATAACAACAGCGGGCAGGCTGCAAGCCAAATACGTCATACATACGGTTGGTCCCGTGTGGAATGGGGGTACCAAGAATGAGCAAGAAAAGCTGCAAAGCTGCTATCGGAGCACTCTGGAGTTGGCACAAAGTCATCAGGTCAAGAGCATTGCTTTTCCCAACATAAGCACCGGGATATACAAATTCCCCAAAGTGGAAGCCGCGCAAATTGCTATTCGTACAGTTCAGGAATATATAGATGCGCATGATGGCATCGAGAACATCCAGTTTGTTTGTTTTGACGAAGAGAATTACGAGATTTACAAGAGACAGACGGAAGTATTGTAGGGAAGGCACTCGTTTAGAGTGTCTTTTCTTTTTGCATTGAATTGAGAAAGATGCAGTTTTAATTAAAATTGTGATAAATTTGACTTTCTGTTGCGGTGGACTAGTTTATGATTTGCATGTGGGTTTATTGTATCAAAATATTTTTTAGATAAATCAAACAAAGCGCCTGCCATCTGGATAGGGTTAATTGTTGAATTTAGGATTAAATTGGGAGGCGACCACCGTGGAGAGTTTAAATGAAATTATGCATTTGCACGAAGGCGGGAAATTGGAAGTAACGCTCAAGCATCCGATTCTGAGCAAGGAGGACCTCTCTAAAGTATATACTCCGGGCGTGGCCGAGGTCTGCCAGGCGATTCACGGAGATCAGGAGAAGGCTTACCAGTTGACTACGAAAAGAAATACAGTAGCCGTAATAACGGACGGAACGGCCGTGCTTGGCTTGGGAGATATTGGACCGAGAGCGGCTATGCCAGTTATGGAGGGAAAGGCAGCGTTATTTAAGCAGTTTGCAGGAATAGATGCTGTTCCACTTTGCCTGGATACCACAAATACGGAAGAGATTATTCTCATCGTTAAGGCACTGGCGCCGACCTTTGGTGGCATCAATTTGGAGGATATCGGCTCACCTCGCTGCTTCGAGATTGAAGGGCGCCTTAGACAAGAGATGGATATCCCTGTATTTCATGATGATCAGCACGGAACGGCTATTGTGGTCCTGGCCGGCTTGCTTAATGCACTAAAGGTATGCGGCAAGGACATTCGTCAGGCCAAGATCGTAGTTAATGGGGTTGGAGCAGCCGGTATCTCCATCTCTAAAATGCTGCTTCAGGCGGGGGCGGTGCGTCTGATTGGCGTTGACCGGGAAGGTGCTATTAATCGAAGCGTCACCTATGAGAAGGAACATTGGGCTGAATTTGCCAATATCTCGAATCCGGATAATGAGCAGGGACCTCTATCTGAGGTAATTAAGGGTGCCGATGTATTTATTGGCGTATCCACGCAAGGTGCATTGAAGGTGGAGGACTTGCAAAATATGGCCAAGGACCCCATTGTGTTTGCTATGGCCAACCCGATGCCGGAGATTGACCCGGTGCTTGCTGCTCCTTATGTCAAGGTGATGGCGACAGGGCGCTCCGACTATCCAAATCAGATTAATAACGTGCTTTGCTTCCCCGGCATTTTCCGTGGAGCGCTTGATTGTCAGGCCACGGATATTAACGATGAGATGAAGTTGGCTGCCGCGGAAGCTCTTTCTTCCGTGATTGAGGCTTCGGAGTTGAATGAAAACTACATTATTCCGGACGTATTTGATACCCGTGTTGTGGAGAGAATTCGGATAGCGGTAGTGAAGGCCGCTATCCGTAGTGGTGTGGCTCGTAAAAACCGTCTTGTTGAGGAAGTTGTTGTAGGTTAAGGCAACTCTGTACCGATGGCATTTATATAAATCATGGTTGTAGATTGCCTGTCATGTCCCATAATTTGTGCCAAGAGGTCCACAGGGGTTGTTGCTGCCATAACATAGCCAAATCGGTGACGCAAATGATGAGCTTGAAGCCCTTCAAGATGGGCTGCCTTCATGTATTTCTGGATCAGGTGACGAAGTGCCCGTTCGGTTAAACGATCTCCTGTTTTTTCGGATGAGAATAAATAGGTTGAGTTCGGTGAGCGCTTGGACATGTAGTCCTCTAATACAACACGGCATGCAGCATTTAGAGGGACCTCTCGATAATTATTTCTTACTCCGGATTGAACGATAACATGATGAGAAGGCGTATCCAATCGGATGTCCTCAGGCTTAAGATCACATACTTCCATCGGCCATAACCCCGTGTGAAGCATTAGAAACACAATGGCCTGATCCCGGAGGGAACCATATTGCCTGGTGGCACTAATGAGTGCTTCTTCTTCCTGATTTGTCATCTTTCTCGGTTTTTCCTTGTCTTCGGGTAATAGCTTAACTGGCTTAGAGGGGTCGAGTGCAATGATTCCCTCTGAAGCAGCCCATTCAAAGAAACGTTTCAAAGTAATAAGGCGTCGGTTAATCGTGGCCGGCTTTAATCCCATAGTATCTTGCATCGCTTCCCGATAACGGACCAATGTGGCTGTTGCGATATGATCAATGGGGAGGTCGGTGTTCTTCTCATTATCGTTAGCTGTGAACCAGCCGATGAAATGTTTCAAATCACTTGCATATTCTCTTAATGTTTTGGCACTCAAATCTTTTTGTGTAGTGAGAACATGTATGAAATTTTGAATCACCTGTCCACTTTGCTTGGAAATTTCGTGCGGTTCTTTCATTTGCCATACCTCCGAAGTCTTCTTGACTTACATTAGCGGACATGATATTGTTAGTTTAACCGAAACATTAGCGGACATCAATGATGCATTTTTGAAAAGATCTAATGCTCGAGTTAATACATTTTTGGAGGATTCACATGCAAACAGGTACAGTTAAATGGTTTAACGCAGAAAAAGGCTTTGGTTTCATCGAAATCGAAGAAGGCAACGATGTATTCGTTCACTTCAGCGCCATCGAAGGTGAAGGATACAAGTCGTTAGACGAAGGTCAACGCGTTCAGTTCAATGTGGTTCAAGGTAATCGCGGACCGCAAGCTGAGAACGTATCTAAAGTTTATTAATTTGCTTAAAGCTGCTCTATATGGGCAGCTTTTTGTTTATCTAAGTTTATATTTGCAACCATGACATGGTCGTTGTCTTTCTGTAATTTAATTCATATAAGCGAGGTATCGTATAATGAACAAGGATGAGTTAGTGGCAGAAGTTGCAAAATCCAGTGGTTTCACAAAAAAGAATGCCGAGAAGGCAGTTACTCATGTGCTGTATTCTATTTTTGAAGCTTTAGCGGAAGGGAAAGAGGTCCGGTTGGCTGGCTTTGGGAAATTTGATGTCCGCAGTCGCGAGGCACGTGTTGGAACCAGCAAAAAAACGGGAGAGAAGATTGAAATCCCGGCAGGAAACGTCCCTATTTTTACGGCAGGACTTGATTTGAAAAGAGCTTTAAATAAGTAATGAATGCGATTCAAGGGTAAAATAAAGATGGGAAACCATCAGAAAAGTGGTTATTTATAAAAACCAAAACAAGTAATTTAAACGATAATGTTGTGTTTTCCACGGTGGATGACATTATTCGTTACTATTCTAAGCAACAAAATTTAAAAGAAAAAATTAAAGATATTCATTGCATAGAGGATTGTATGAATAAGGAAGTGAGAATTTGATGGTATATCATCAAACTGTACGGTTTGTGAAGAACAGTCCATGGATACGTATGATTACTGGGATGTTCACCTCAATGACTCTCACGATATGGGGAAGCTGCCTTGTGTTAGGCTGTCTACTATATAATGCTTGTACGAATAGGAATTACATTAGGAAACGGGGCTTGTAATGAAGTCACTACAGCAATTTAATCACTGGAAAAAACAGGTGATTTCTTATAGCAAGCCGGTATTAAAGAAAAGTGTCTGGCAATTAGTAAATAGCATTGTTCCTTTTATACTACTATGGAGTTTGGCTTATATGAGTCTTTCCGTTTCTGTCTGGCTCACATTGGCGTTAATTCTTCCGGCTTCAGGCTTTCTGGTTCGCATCTTCATTATCTTTCATGATTGCTGTCATCAATCCTTTTTTAAGGGGAAGAAAGCAAATGAAATTGTGGGGACGATAACAGGAATCCTTACTTTTTTCCCATTTGGTCAATGGAAAAATGAGCATTCTGTCCATCATGCAACCAGCGGTAATTTATCTCGGAGAGGCACAGGCGATATCTGGACCTTAACAGTCAAAGAATATGCCGACCTATCGGGGTGGAAGCGTCTTGGTTACCGACTCTATCGAAATCCAATAGTTTTATTCGGACTTGGACCTATATTTCTATTTGTATTTGAATATCGGTGGAATCGGAAGGGTGCCAAGCGCAAAGAGCGGCTAAGCACTTACTTCACGAATATCATGATCGTTGGATTGGTGGCTTTACTTGGCTGGTTATTAGGCTGGAAAGAAGTTCTCTTGATACAAGGGGCCATCTTATACTTGGCAGGAGCTGCGGGCATCTGGTTGTTTTACGTGCAACATCAGTTTGAGGATACGTATTTCGAGTATGAGAATGAATGGGATTATATTCATGCAGCCGTACAGGGGAGTTCTTTTTACAAGTTGCCTAAATGGTTGCAATGGATAACGGGGAACATCGGCTACCACCATATTCATCATCTGGTTCCTCAAGCACCCAATTATTATTTGCAGCGCATACACGAAAGTAACGATCTACTGAAGAATGTCCCGGCTATTGGATTTCGTTTGAGCTTGCAATCCCTTCGTTATCGGTTGTGGGATGAGGATAACAAACGTTTTGTAGGCTTAAGGCATGGATCAAGAGCATAGTACTATTGAGGATGGGCGGACCACATGCGGTTCGCTTTTTTATTTGCCTGCTGGAAGGAACGTGCTATTATAACACCATAATTATGTACCAATCCCCGGGAGGATGAAGAGTTATGATGAGAATTCACTATTTGCAGCATGTTCCATTTGAATCTCCGGCCCGCATTGCTGATTGGGCGACGGAGCATGAACATGAGCTAACGGGCACTCTATTATATGAAGGAGTAGATGTTCCTCTTACTTCGGAGTTTGATATGCTCGTCGTTTTAGGCGGTCCCATGGGAATCTACGATGAAGAGCAATATCCTTGGCTGGCACCGGAGAAAGTATTGATCCGTGAGGCTATCGCACAACGCAAGCTGATTCTCGGCATTTGTCTGGGCGCGCAACTGTTAGCGGAAGCTCTTGGGGGAAGAGTCTATCAGAATCCATACAAGGAGATTGGCTGGTATCCGGTGAGCATGAAGGAAGAGTCCGGGGATTCGGTGTTTTTCAAAAAATTCCCGCGTGAGCTGCTACCTTTCCATTGGCATGGAGATACGTTTGAGCTTCCGCCAACCGCAGCGACTGTGGCCTCTAGTATCGGCTGTGCCAATCAGGCCTTCGAATACCAAGGGCATGTGGTTGGGCTGCAATTCCACTTGGAATGCGGCGATGACAGTATAGATAAGCTGCTGGAGCATTGTGGAGATGAACTGGAGCCGGGTGGCCCCTATGTTCAATCTCCTGACGAGATGGTGAAGCAGCCCTCTCTTCTGGCGCAGTCCAATGCGCTTCTGATTGAGCTGCTTCAGGCGATGGAAGAGCGCCATCAAGGCTTGAGTAGCTAGTAGCGTGCTTCGCCTGCACGTTAGGAACCGGCGGGATAGGCCTGCAATACGATAACAGCATTATGACCGCCAAAGCCAAAGGAGTTGGATATGCCAATCCCAAGCTTGGCTTCTCTAGCTTTAAGGGGGACATAGTCCAAATCGCAAGCCGGGTCAGGCTCTTCCAGGTTGATGGTTGGCGGTATAATCCCCTCTTGTAAGGACTTCATCAAGGCTATGGCTTGAACGGCGCCGGATGCGCCCAGCATGTGGCCTGTCATCGATTTGTTCGCCGTCACGGGAATATCGTAAGCCGTCGACCCAAACACCGACTTGATAGCCGCTGTCTCGGAGCGGTCCCCGATCCAGGTGCTGGTAGCATGAGCACTGATAACATCCACATCCGTAGGCTGAATCTTGGCCTCCGCTAAGGCTAACCGCATAGCCCGCGCAGCACCGTTGCCATCCTCAGGGGTGGCTACCATATGATAGGCATCCGAACTGGCTCCATATCCGATAACCTCGCCAAGAATGGTGGCGCCGCGTTGCTGCGCGTGGGACAGTGACTCCAAAATCACCATACCAGCCCCCTCCGACATGACAAACCCGTCACGATGCGCATCAAAGGGCCGACTTGCCCGAGCCGGCTCTTCATTTCGTGTAGAGAGGGCCGTGGCATTGGAGAAGCTGGCAAGCGAGATATCGGTAAGCGACGCTTCCGCTCCGCCGGCGATAATCACATCGGCCCGGCCCGCCTGTATGGAGAAGAAAGCTTCACCGATGGCGGTATTCCCGATAGAGCAGGCAGTAACCGGGGAGAGGGTTGCTCCTAGTGCCTGATATTTGATGCTGATCAGCGCGGCAGCCATGTTGGAAATCATCATCGGAACCAGTGTGGGACTCACTCGTTCCGGCCCCCGCGCAGCCAACGTCTCTGCTTGCTTCATCAATGTCTGTATGCCGCCCACACCTGAACCTACATAGACGCCTAGCCGTTCGTGATTCACTTGGGCTAGATCCAGCTCGGCATGGTTCACTGCTTCCTCTGCCGCCGCCAGCGCAAACTGGCAGAAGCGGTCCATTCGTCGTGCTTCCTTTGCATCCAGGTAGTTGAGGGGATTAAATTCAGCTACAGCCCCGGCAATCTTCACCTTATGTCTGGCCGTATCTAGCGAATCAATATTCCTGATTCCAGATACCCCTTGCAGGAGGTTGGTCCACAGCGTGTCGATCTGATTGCCTAGCGGGGAAATGACCCCTGCTCCTGTAATAACAACTCTTTCCATTTGGACGGATAACCTCCCTTGGTAGTTCTTTTCCTCTATTGAATGTTATAATGGCACATGAGTTATCCTATTACAAGTTGTACATTATACTGGTATAAATTCTGATGGAAGGAGCTATTTACCGTGCAGACCGATGCTAGAAGGCAGGTTCTATCCGATTTTCTCAAGAGTAAAAGGGCCAGAATGACTCCCGAATCCGTAGGACTTCCCGCGGGTTCTCGTAGAAGAACGCCAGGCCTTCGCCGGGAAGAGGTAGCTCAATTGGCTGACGTAAGCACGACCTGGTATACCTGGTTGGAGCAAGGAAGAGATATTCAAGTATCTGCATCGGTCCTGGATGGCATCTCCTCAGCGCTCCAACTAAATGCGGACGAGAAGCGTTATCTCTATTCATTGGCCCTTGAGAACACTTCGGACAAAGACAAATATGTGATGGAACCTGAGGGAGTACAACTTAGTTCTTCTTTGCAAAAAATGATGAGCGAGTTGAAATATTGTCCTGTCCTGATCACTGACCGCAAATGCAATATTGTCGGCTGGAACAAGGCGGCGGCCTATGTGTTTGTGGATTTTGAGCGAATTCCGTCAGAAGAGAGAAATGTGATCCGGCTGTTATTTACCCGTCAGGAGTTCCGCCGATTAGCGGTGAATTGGGAACAATTCTCCGGTGGATTTCTATCGATGTTCCGCAGCTATTACGGTCAGTATGTTGAGGATCAATGGTATGAGCAGTTCATTACGGAGATGAAGGAAGCCTATCCGGAATTTCGGGAAATGTGGGAGCAAAGCGAGGTCAGCTATGCACCCGATGTTCATCTGGAGTTCAGACATGCGAAGGCGGGGAAAATGGTATATGAATTAACCTCCTTGAAGGTGTACGGTCCGGATGATCTGCGTTGCAGCATTTATACCCCAACGGCGGGAACGCCTACGGAAGCGAAACTACAGCAGTTACTGGAGCCAACTGAATAAATAAGATTGACAAGAACAGAGCCTATTAATATAATGTTATTCGTATCGATTACGATTAAATGAATGGGTTCTGTTTCGTGCATACCGGCGCAAACATTCAGCGAGCGCCTTTTTTATTGCGCTAAAATCGTAATAATTACATATAAAAGGGAGAGACATGACGCATCGACAGTATTTCAAGCTTGCCATACCGCTCATTTTATCCGGTCTATCGGTCCCGCTGTTGGGCGCGGTGGATACGGCCGTTGCAGGTCGACTGGAGCAGGCTGCTTATATTGGTGGCGTGGCGGTAGGTAGTCTCATTTTCAACAATATGTATTGGTTGTTTGGCTTTCTTAGAGTAAGTACAACCGGGTTCACGGCCCAAGCCTTAGGAGCGAAGCAAGACGATCAGCTTGCTTATGCCTGCTTCAGGCCGATGCTGATTGCTTTGGTAATGGGCATAATCTTAATCATTGCCCAGAAGCCCATCCTTCTGGCCTCCATGCAGTTAATTGGGGGGAGTGAAGCGGTGCTTCAGCAAGCTAGCATTTACTTTAACATCCGGATCTGGGGCGCGCCGTTTGCTCTAATCAATTATGTGATCACCGGCTGGCTGCTGGGCATGTCCAAGGTCAAGTGGACCCTGGTCTCTCAACTGCTGGTGAATGTGCTAAATATGCTGCTTAGCATCTGGTTCGCCTTGGTGTTGCAATATGGAGTGGCCGGGATTGCCGTTGCTACCCTGGTGTCCGAAATCTTTGGCGTGATCATCGGCTTGCTGATTATGCGGTATAGTGGCAGATTGTCCCTGGAGCATCTACAGATAGGGAAGCTGTTCCAGCCGGGACATCTGAAGAGGATGCTGGTAGTTAACCGGGATCTCTTCTTGCGAACAGTCTGCTTACTGATCATGACAAGCTTGTTCATGGCCCAGGGAGCGCGCATGGATGAGACGACACTGGCGGGTAACGCGATTCTGTTGCAGCTTCACTACTTACTGGCCTATGTGTTCAGCGGACTGGCGAACGCCTCCAGCATTATTGCCGGACGAGCGGTAGGTGAAGGCAGCCACCAGGGCTATCGCCGGGCTTACTCATTGTCGGCAGTGTGGGGCGTGATGTTTGCCGTATTGCTAGCCTTGCTGCTGCTAAGCTTTCCAACCGGGATCATCTCGTTCTTCACAGCGAACCCCGAGGTACAGCTAGTGGTGAGAGAGCATATGATTTGGATTGCCTTATACAGTATAGCCGGTGTATGGGGCTTGCAGCTTGAAGGCATCTTCTCGGGAGTAACCCAAGTGTGGGCGATCCGCAACGGCATATTCATTTCGCTGCTGATCTATGTTCCCGTGCAGTGGCTGGCAGTGATCTACTTGGGCAACCATGGGCTATGGCTCGCTTTTGTCACCTTCCATCTCATGCGTACCGTATGTACTTCGGTATACACAAGGAAGGTAGAGCGGCTGGTTTGTATTAAATAACGATTATTCAGGAGGATACGATGAAGACGAAATGGTTAGCAGGACTTATAGCATTACTGATTCTGGTGGCAGGCTGCGGGCAGCAGGCCAAGCAGACGACACAGGCTTCAGGGGAGAAGAAGAATGAGTTGGTATTTGCCAGCACCAAGGATATCCGGGATATCAACCCTCACCTGACAGGCGGGGAATTAGCGGCACAGAATATGGTGTTCGAATCACTGGTTGTCAACACGCCCGAAGGTGTTCAGCCGAAGCTGGCTGAGAGCTGGGACATTTCGGAGGATGGACTGACGTATACGTTCAAGTTGAGAGAAAATGTTGTATTTAATGATGGGGAACCATTTAATGCCGAGGCGGTCAAGCAAAATATTGATGCCGTCGTCGCCAACTATGAGAAGAATGCCTGGCTGAATCTGGTTCAGGTCATTGGCAGCACCGCCGTCGTAGACGAGCACACCTTTGTATTGACCTTGAAGAATCCGTATTATCCGACGCTGGAGGAGCTAGGCCTTACCCGGCCGTTCAGAATGATCTCGCCGAACAGTTTTATCGATGGGACTACCGCGAATGGCGTGAATGGCTACGCCGGGACCGGCCCTTACCAGTTAGCCGAGCATAAAGACAATCAGTATGCGTTGTTTACGATCAATGAGCATTACTGGGGAGATAAGCCGAAGATCGGGCAAGTCCGCTGGAAAGTGATGCCGGATCATCAGACGATTCTGCTGGCCCTGCAAAATGGGGAGATCGACCTGATCTTTGGGGCGGATGGCGATATGCTGGATGCCAATGCCTTCACCTCCTTGCAGGAGCAAGGCAAATACATTACGAAGATCAGCCCGCCGTCAGGCTCGCGTTCCATTCTGCTGAACAGCAAGCGGGAGTTCACCCAAGACAAGCTGATTCGTGAAGCACTGCAATATGCGATTAACAAGCAGACGATTGCAACTGGAATCCTTAATGGTACGGAACAAATTGCTGATGTGCTCATGTCCAAGTCCACACCCTACGCGGACATCGAGCTTACGGCCCGTCCTTACGATGTGGCCAAGGCGGAAGCCTTGCTGGACCAAGCCGGGTGGGTCAAGTCCGAGGATGGGTACCGTTATCAGGAAGGCAAGAAGCTAAGCCTGATGCTCTCCTACAATTCGGACAATGCCCAGGAGAAGACGATTGGCGAATCGATGCAAAATGATCTGAAAGCCATCGGTGTAGAGCTGGAATTGCTGGGCGAGGAGAAGCAGGCCTATTTTGACCGGCAGAAGTCAGGGGAATTTGATCTGCAATATTCCTTGTCCTGGGGACTTCCTTATGACCCTCAGACGTATGTGTCCACTTGGCGTGTACCATCCCATGGCGACTATCAGGCGCAGGCTGGCCTGGAGAAGAAGGAATGGCTGGATCAGACGATTGGGGAAGTATTGGTAGAGCAAGATGAAGCAGCACGGGCCGATAAATACGAGCAAATCTTCAGCTACGTGCATGAGGAAGCAGTATATTTGCCACTAACCTATTCCGTCGTGAAGGCGATCCATTCCGAGGCGCTTCATGGCGTGACATTTAACGTATCGCAATATGAAATTCCATTTGAACTCATGTATTTTGAGTAAGCGAAGAGTGATTCTATCATGAAACAGTATTTGACCAAACGGATATTGGGCACGTTCCCGCTGCTGATCCTGGTTACCTTTATGGCCTTCGTGCTAATCAACTTGCGGACCAGCGATCCGGCGGAGATTGCCCTGCGCGTCAATCAGATTACGCCAACTGAAGAAGTTGTGCAGCAGATGAGGGAAGAGCTGGGCTTGGATGATCCCTTTCTCATTCGCTATAAGAACTGGATACTGAATAGCCTGCAAGGGGACTTTGGCAACAGCTATGTGAACAAGAAGCCTGTCCTGGAGGAGTTGCAGCAAGCCATTCCCCCTACCCTTCAATTAGCCGGGGTTACGCTGCTTCTGATCGTTATATTTAGCATTTCCATAGGCATTATCTGCAGTATCTTTGAAAATCGGTGGCAGGATCGCTTCCTGCGAGGATTTATCTTTGTGCTGGCGGCGATGCCAAGCTTCTGGATTGGCTTGCTGCTAATGTGGTACTTCTCGGTCTACCTGGGCTGGCTGCCGACCAGTGGCATGAATGGACCTGCTTCTATCATTCTGCCAGCCTTGACCTTATCCCTGACCTTCTTGTCTACGTATGTCAGGCTGATTCGCAATAATATGATTCAGAATGCAAGCGAGAATTTTATTCTCTATGCCAAGCTGAGAGGGCTTCGGCAAAGTACGGTCGTCTGGAAGATATTTGCGAATTCCATTCAATCCTCGCTAACGGCCTTTGGCATGTCGATTCCGCGTCTGATCGCGGGGACGGTCATTGTGGAGAACATTTTTGCGTGGCCGGGGATCGGGCGTCTGTGCGTGAAGGCGATTTTCAATTCGGATTATCCGGTTATTCAAGCTTATATTCTGATGATGGCGGTTCTATTTATTGTCTGCAATTTATTAGTAGATATTTGCATTGTCATGATCGATCCCAGATTGCGGAGGGAAGCCAAATGAGTTACTTCAAGCGTCTTAGGCAGGATAAGCTGGGCATGTTGTGTCTGGTCTTTCTGGGCCTTATCTCTCTGGCAGGACTCCTGGCGCCGCTGCTTGCCCCGCATGATCCCACACTGCTTCGGGTCGATATGAAGCTGGCGATGCCAAGCGCCGAATATCCGCTAGGAACGGACCATCTTGGAAGATGCCTGCTTTCCCGGATTTTGTTCGGTATTCGTACCACGTTTTTCTATGCCTTTCTGGCTATGGTAGTCACGATCCTATCCGGAGTCGCCTTCGGCATTCTAGCCGGTTATTCCAACGGGAAAGTTCGGGAAGTCATCTTGCGCGTATGCGATGTAATGTTGTCCTTTCCCTCGGAAGTCATGATTCTGGCCATCGTTGGCGTGCTGGGGCCGGGAATCTTGAATATCGTCATTGCGAATATCCTGTCCAAATGGGCGTGGTATACCCGGATGATCTACAGCAGTGTGCAGCAATATCGTTCCAAGAACTATGTGAAGTTCGCTCAAGTTCATCAGGCGTCTTCGTTATACATTATGAGAAAGCATATCGTACCCGGTATTGCCGGAGAGGTGACGACTCACTCAACCCTGGAGATGGGTTGGGTCATTCTTAGCATCTCGTCATTGTCCTTCCTGGGACTGGGCGTACAGCCGCCCACACCTGAATGGGGCATGATGCTGAACGAAGCCAAGAATGTGCTGTTTACCCATCCGTGGCAGATGATTCCTGCTGGCTTGACCATTTTGCTGGTCGTCGTGGCGCTTAATTTCCTGGGAGACAGCATGCAGCAGGCGATGAATGCCAATTCATATTTGACCAGCCACAAGCCACAACGCAAGCTGCTCCGAATCGGGACAGGAAGGAAGATGGATAGTGCTACTATTGAGCGTAAATAAGCTGAACATCAGGGATCAGAAGACGGGCAAGACAATCGTCCGGGATGCTTCCTTTGCGGTGCAGGCTAATACCTGTTTGGGTATTGTGGGCGAGAGCGGCAGCGGGAAGTCCATGACCGTCCGGGAAATCCTGGGTGTCAATCCGCGCTGGATTCAATCTGACGGTGAGATTTGGTTCGAGGACCGCGATATTTTGCAGGATGATGAGAAGCAGCGCCGGGCCCTTCGTGGCCGGAAGATCAGCATGATTCTCCAGGATGCGATGACAGCCTTTAATCCAATTGAGAAAATGGGCTACCAGATGCGTCAAACCTTTGTCCAGGTCCTGAAAGTAACGAAGAAGGAAGCCGAGCGATTGAGTCTGGACAGCCTTAGAACGATGAACTTCTCTGACCCTGTCGCCGTATATAAGAGTTACCCTCATGAGCTGTCGGGCGGGATGCTTCAACGCTGTATGATTGCTATCGCTCTCGTCTTGAAGCCCAGCCTGATTATTGCCGATGAGCCAACAACTGCGCTGGATTCCATTAACCAACTGGAGGTCGTCAAGCAGTTCCAATACCTGAAGGAGCTTACAGGCACAACGCTGATCCTCATATCCCATGATTTGGGCGTAGTTCAGCGGTTAGCTGATCATGTCATTGTGATGAAGGACGGAGAGATCGTGGAGGACGGTACGGTGGCGAACGTGTTTAATGAGCCACAGCATCCTTACACTCAATATCTGGTCAACACACGTCTGCAATTATCGGACAGCTATGTGAAGACACTGCAAGCAGGGGGAGTTTGAGACCATGATTCAAGTTGAGCATTTGCAGAAGAGCTATAAATCCAGCCGTGGATTCTGGGGGCGCAGCCGTCAGGACGTGCTGACAGATGTCAGCTTCCACCTCAATGATGGAGATTGCTTGGGGATTGTGGGGGAGAGCGGCAGCGGCAAGAGTACGTTGTCCCGTATCCTGCTTGGTCTCGAAGCCTATGATGGCGGGAGCATCCGGATCGACGGCCTGCCCCATCACAAATGGATCAAGCAGAACAAAGGGAAGTTTAGCGTCGTGTTTCAGGACTATCGAACCTCGGTGAACCCGAACTGGACCATCCGGCAAATCGTAGAGGAGCCGCTTCGCATGCTGCATGGCGGTGAGCAGAAACAGAAGCAGACCAGTAACGAATCACTGATTGCTGAGTTGATGGAGCGGGTGCAATTGCCAATGGAGTATTTGGACAAATACCCGCATGAACTAAGCGGCGGACAACTGCAACGGATCTGTATTGCACGAGCCTTGACTACGCGTCCCCGTTATCTCATTTTGGATGAAGCCATCAGTTCATTGGATGTTTCCGTACAGTCACAGATTCTTACCCTGCTTAAGGAACTGCAAGCGGACTTTCAATTAACGTATCTGTTCATTGCCCATGATCTCCAGGCGGTTGCCTATCTGTGCAATCGGCTGGCCTTCCTGCGGGATGGGGTTATACTGGAGGAACTGGATTGCAATCACTATACCTGTGCCAAGAGTGAGTATGTGAATCAGTTGGTGAGTTCGGTCCTGCCGTTTGAATCGGGGTTCACTCGCACTCGGGAAGGACTAACTTCCTAGCTCCGGGCTTCCCTATATATAATGTAAAAAAACAGCCTCCACCGCCCTTGTTCGCAAGGGAGGGTGGAGGCTGTTTGTGATTGGCGGATAGAGTCTAATTCGGCTTAATCCGCAGACGCTTCCTTGAGAGCCTCCTGCTGCTGGATTCGGCTCGGCCAGAAGGCGGCGTTGCCGAGCAAGGAGGTCAGGGCCGGTACGAGAAATGGTCTGACGATGAAGGTGTCCATCAGTACCCCGATGGCAGTAATGAACCCGAACTGGACCAGCACTTGAATGGGCATGGTGGCGAGGACGGCGAACGTTGCTGCCAGAATCAGCCCGGCGGAGGTAATGACACCGCCCGTTTCGGCCACCCCTTCCTTAATTGCTTGCTTGAGCGGCATTCTTTTGGCTTTCTGCCAAATGCTTGAGATCATAAAGATGTTGTAATCCTCACCAAGTGCGATCAGGAAGACAAAGGAGTACAGAGGGATAGAACCCTGAATGGCCTCTACACCAAATCCATAATGCAGAATAATCCACCCCAGTCCAAGTGCCGCCGCATAGGACAACAGAACGGTCAGAACCAGGTAAGCTGTGGCCGTCACGGAGCGCAAGTAGACCAATAATAAGAGGGTAATCAGAGCGATGACCAGGGGAATAATAACCCTATTGTCACGGTCGTTTACCGCTTTCGTATCATATTGCTCCGCCGTTTGGCCAGATACCCACACGGACTCGTGGGCCTGAGCAACACCGTCCGCTTCCAGAGCTGCTGCTGCCACCTCGCGTAGCTCTGGTATAGCTTCCATAGCCTCCAGAGAATAGGGATTGATGGCAAGCACGACGCTATAAGAGGAATAGGCCGGATCAGCAGTACTTACTTGAGCTTCTCCAACATGGTCTACCGCTGGATGGGCCAGTAACGCTTCCGTAAGATCAGGTCCATCCTTGGCGACTACCGTTACCGGCGCCAATTCCCCGGGTGTATAAGCTTTGGCGATTTGTTCAAATCCTTGGCGGGATGGCATATCCTTCGGAAAGGACGACAACAAATCATAGGTAAAAGAAATTTGGGTAGCGAAGGTCGCCAGTATGCCAAGTACCATGATACAAGAAACAACGACGGTCCACGGTTTGGTGACAACAAGCTTGCCAATGCGTGCGCCCCACGCGCGTTCCGGATTTCTCGGCTTGTAGGTTTTCCCTTTCTGGGCTGCTCGGGCTTGCTCTTCCTCAGGCGTACGCGGAATGAACGGGAAGAAGGCGGCCCGGCCGATAATCGAGAGCAAGGCGGGAACCAGGGTCAGACTGGCGATCATCATCACCAGAATGGACAAGCTGAAAGGCACCGCGAAGCGTTCGTAGGCGCCGTATTTGGCGACGAGCAGTGCCAGCAGCGATAACACGACCGTAAAGCCGCTCATGGCAATCGCTCCCGAGGCGCCCTGGAAGGAACGGCGCAGAGCGCTGGTGCGTCGGCCATCATGCAACAACTCCTGCCGGAAGCGGGTGATGAAGAACAGGCAATAGTCGGTTCCTGCGCCGAAGAGCAGCACGGTCATAATCGCAATCGCCTGAGAATCGACTACAATCCAGCCTTCCCGAGCCAACCAGCCCAGAATGGGACTTGTTACTACATAGGCAAATCCGACGCCAACCAGTGGAATGATCGCCAGAATAGGAGAACGATAGATCAAGAGTAAGAGTACCAGTACAAGCAGTACGGTGGCGACCAATAGGACGAAGTCGGCACCTAGGAACAGATCCGTGGCATCCACAGAGATTCCTGCGGGTCCGCTAATGCGGAGGCTTAGCTCACCGGAAGTGCCGGGAGTCACGGAGAAGGGATCGCTGTCTGCTGTGTCCTTGACCCGTTCTTGTAGCTCATGTAAGCTTTCCTTGAGCACTCCCGTCTCTATTCCTTCCTCGAAGATGATCGGTTGCACGAACGTGCTGCCATCCTCCGAGGCCATTTGTGCCAGAGCAGGAGGCGGAAGTCGATGAAGAGGGACCAGAGCTCCTTGGCCTTCAAGAGGCGATTCCTCTAACTGTTGTGAAATATTTGCGATGAGACCATAATCTTGTTCATTCAGACCCTCGGCGCGTTGCCAGACAACCAGAGCAGGGAAGCCGGACTCTCCGGGGAAATACTGCTCAATTACGGCCGCAGCCTGCAAGGAGGGGCTATCAGCCGGAAGATTGGGCGCATTATTGCGTTCTTCGTCGCCTACAGCCGGCAAGAAGATAGTTAGTAGAACCGCGATGGCAATCCAGGCGAGAAGTGTTGCCCAGCGGGCCTTGGGCCCAGTAAACCAAGTTCCAATTTGCTTGAACATCATAATCCTTCCTTTCATCATCGATCAGGTATCGTATACAATATAATTGTGAATACAACAATTATATATACCGGAAGGTTAATTAATCAATGCTTTATTTTAAATTTTGTCTACATAGGAGGATCAGGCCTTGAACAAACCAACGGGCAAACGTAAGCCAGGCCGCCCCAAAGCAACCGAATCCCCACAAACCATGGTGCAAATTATGCGTACCGCCTCCTATCTCTTTATGGAGCAGGGCTTTGAGAAGGTATCGCTGGAGACCGTGGCCAAGGCCTGCGGCGTAACGAAGGCCAGTGTCTATTATTACTTTAGCAACAAAGCGATTTTATTTACCAAATGCTTGGTATTCGTGCTGAAGATTGCGCGTGATCAGACCGCAACCATCATCCAAGGTCCGGGTACGTTGCAGGAACGTCTGCTGGAGGTGGCTATCAAGCATATGCAAAATACCCATGTCGACTTTGAGACGATGATGCGTGAGGCCTCGCCTGGTTTATCCGAGGAACAGATTGCCGAGATCAGAGAAGGCGAAGGGTCGCTGCATACCGTATTGGAGCAGGCTTTTCAGGAAGCGATACAGCAGGGGGAGATTACGCCCTGTGATCCTTTACTACTGTCACATTTGTTCGTAGCTATGCTGACGGTCCGCAACCGGAAGGAAATCATGAACGATCAGCGCACGGTGGAGCAGGCTGCTTCCGATATCGTCCAGTTGCTATGGGGAGGATTGGCTCCGCGTTGAGCAAGATGAGGGGCAATTGGGAAAGATTTATATGGTTAGCAGAGCATCAGGTCGCAAGGCCAATAACAAATTAAAGGAGTACGTTCATGTCGAGTTCGAAATTAGTAGAAGTGGCCTACGAGAAAATCCGCCAAAGTCTGCTTAACGCGGAATATTCCCCGGGCACGTTATTGTCCGAGAGTGAGTTGGCTCTGCAACTGAACATGAGCCGAACGCCGATCCGTGATGCGATTCGGTTGCTGGAGAGAGAAGGCTTTGTTAAGACCTTAACTAAACGTGGTGTCCAGGTGAATACCATCGAAATCAAGGATTTGTTTGATATTTTCGATGTGTTGACGGCATTGTATTTGTTCACTCTTGATATCGTGGAGCAACATGATGATGAGATCAATCTGCCAGTTATGAAGCAGTACTTGGAACAAATCATCGAAGCCAGCGAGCAAAGAAAATATCGGGAATACTATGAGAGCTGCATGCTATTTATGAGAACTTTGCTGAAAACGATACATAATCCCCATATGCTGCAAACCTTTGATTCCTACAGGGATAAAATATTGTTTTATGTTGTGGCCCACCGCTCTCATACTAATCCGAATCGGCCTTATACCGGGAAGAAGACCTACACCGAAATTTATGAGCGTCTAGCGGCAGGCGATATAGCAGGAGCGAAAGCCCCAATCATCAATTCCAAGTGGCAGCTTAAAGACGAATTGCTTAGAGCTGGACGAGAGTAATCGAATATTGCATACTCCCCCGGGATCACTGGTGAACAGATTCAGCCAAGTGATTCCGGGTTTTTTGGCGTGTTGATGAATGAAGCAAGGCATGTTTACAGAAAAATAATCTGAGTTTAACATTCATCTTACATTCAAGATATATGATTCTTGTATGCAAGATTGCGAATTTGAAAAAATGGAGGTCAAAAATGGAGCCGGTCAGATTTATTCACATCACAGATACGCATCTTAATGCCCCCGGGAATAAGCCTTTGTTCAAGCAAGCCGATATGGCAGACAAGCTTCGCAATGTATTCTTACATATGCAGGCGTCGCAATGCCAGCCAGCCTTCGTGCTAATTACTGGAGATTTGACTCATGATGGAGATAAAGAGGATTACGCCTATTTCCGTAGCCTTGTTGACGAAGCCTCATCATCTTTAGGTGTCCCTATCTATGTGGCGCTGGGCAATCATGATCATAGGGAGCCCTTTCGCGAAGGTTATCTAGGTGAACAGGCTTCTACGCAGCCTTATTATTATGCCCTGACGATTGCGGGAATGCGGTTAATTGTCTTGAACTCTCAAGTGGAGGGTCGCCACCATGGGGAGATCGATCAGCAGCAGATGGCCTGGCTAGCGGAAGAGTTGCAGGAGTCTGCGCCGCTGGGAACCGTAATTGCGCTGCATCACCCACTGCTGAACGTCAACATTGCTTCGGCTGGACAAATGCTTGCCAACGCCGAGGAACTGGCGGGTGTACTTAAGGAGGGACATGTGACCGGCATCTTCGCGGGTCATGTGCATTCAAACAACGTAGGCACTTATGCCGGGATGCTTAGCGTCGCTTCCAGTGGTACAGCCTTTAGCGGAGAAATGATCGATGAGGGGCTGTTACGCTTGTATGATAGCTGCAGCTATAATATCGTCACTGTCTCACCAAGCACTACCACGGTTGAGTTAATTACATTGCCTGCAACCGATAGGGAATTTCATCGTTACAATCCAGCACTACACATGGCATAGCAGCCCACATACTAGGAGGTCATTCCTTTGTTTAGACAGAAAATTACTTCAGGAGTTCTTGTTACCTTTATTCTTGCTCTTATTCTTACGGCGTGTGGAACTTCAGGCAGCAATAATGCCCCTGCCACTAATGCTGGTCAAGGCTCTGCAGCAAATTCGTCCCAAGGCAATACAGGTGAGACGGACAAAGAGATTGTCATCAGCTTCTACAGCTATATTCTTGGTAATTCCAAAGGCGGACAAGGCGCTCAGAAGCTGATTGATGAATTTGAAGCTGCTCATCCGAATATTCGGATTGAAGGGGTACCTGTCCCTGTGGCGGATTTATTAGGCAGGGTACAAGCGGACGTTGCGACCGGAACACCTCCCGACGTGGCTCAGCTTGGCTTTGGCTGGATGGACCTGATTGCGAATGGTTTTGGTGCAGTTCCGCTGGAGTCGCTGGTTACCCAGGAAGAATGGAACGCCAACTTTGAAGGCTTCTCTCCTAAAGGTATGGAGCTTGGCAAATACGATGGACATACGTATGGCTTGCCATTTACGTTCAGCACGCCTGTCTTGTTCTACAATGCGGACTTGTTCCGCCAAGCGGGGCTGAGTCCGGATCAACCGCCTGTAACCTGGGATGAAGTCAAAGAAGCGGCATTGCAAATCAATAAGGTCACGGGAGCGGAGGGCGTTCACTTCTCAGGTTTGACACCAACTACAGGGGATTGGATTGTACAATCATTGATTGGTAGTAACAGTGGCAAGATCATCTCGGAAGACAGAAAGACCTTGCAATTTGATTCGCCAGAAGCGATTGAGGCCATCTCGATGTGGCGTGGTCTCGTGGACAGCGGGGCGCACGACAAATTAAATGACAATGAAGCGATGGAAGGGATGATTCAAGGCAAGCTTGGGATGTTTGTTATGACCAGCGCCATCCAGGGCTCCTTGCTCAAAGGAGCGGAAGGAACGGGCTGGGAGCTTCGGTCCGCTGAAATGCCAGCCTTCGCCGGTAAGCCAACGACACCAATGAACTCCGGAAGCGCCTTGTTCATTCTATCTCAGGACCCGGAGAAACAGCAGGCAGCTTGGGAATTTCTGAAATTCGTGACTAGCAAACGAGGTTATTCGATCATCACGTCGGAGATTGGTTACTTGCCGCTTCGTCCGGAAATTCTGAACGAAGAGGAATATTTGAAGGATTGGGCAGCCGAGCATCCGTTGATTGAGCCCAACATTCGGCAGTTGGACCGCCTGACCCCGGCCGAAGCTTTCCCAGGTGCTAACTTTAGTCAAATTGCTACGATTCTGATGAATGCAGTACAGACATCGGTGCTGTCTAACGCAGATGTGGCAGAGACGCTACACGCGGCCCAGGCTGAAGCGCAGAAGCTCATGCCATGAAGACGCAAGCACCGATAGCTGTTCATCAACAGGGGAATCAGAAGAAGGGCGAGCATTCAAGAAGGGATGCAACCGGACAACAGGCTACCCGCCTGTTGTTCCGAGTTATCTCTCGGGTGCAGCCTTACTTGTATGTGCTTCCCGCTGTGTTATGTATTGCGTTTTGGCTGTACTGGCCATTGCTGCAGACGTTTCGCCTTAGTTTCTTTGAATGGAATTTACTGCCTACTACGCCGCAGAAATTCGTCGGTTTACTGAACTATGAACGTATTCTTGGCCTGCCCGACATGAGGACGGCAATTGGTAATTCGCTCATTTATATGCTTGGCATCCTGCCCTTTTCCCTGATCCTGCCGCTAACGATTGCCATAGGAACGGAGAGGTTAGGAAGAAGAGCCAAGAACACGTACCGGATGCTGATCTTCTTTCCTATGATGATGGCTCCTGTCGTTGTTTCGGTGGTTTGGAACTGGATGCTGCATCCCCTGAATGGGATTGTGAATCAGGCACTGCGTCAAGGATTTCATCTGGCGGAACCCCTGAGGTTTCTGTCTGATGAACGGTTTGCCCTCTGGACCATTCTGATTATTACGGGCTGGAAGATCATTGGATTCAGCACATTGATTATTTCTTCGGCCCTAACGGGCATCAACAAGGACTATTACGAAGCGGCGATGATTGATAGAGCTAGTCGCTGGCAAACCATTCGTTATATCACGCTGCCACTTTTATCGCCGACCCTGATTTTCATTTTAATGCTCAGCATTCTGTTTTCTTCGGAATGGAGCTTTGCTTATATTAACGTCCTGACTCAAGGTGGGCCTTCCAATGCCACGTTGAATATTTATTATTTGCTGTGGGTCTACGGTTTCAAGTCGTTCTCCATTGGCTGGGGTTCAGCCGCGGCAGTCTTGTTCTTCCTCGTCTTCGGTCTGATCGCGGGGTTATTGACCAAATTAAGCAACCGCTATTCGTTTTATGACGAATAAAGCGGGTGGAGAAGGAGTGACATCATGAACTATCGTAAATTAACCCTGCGCTCCCTTACCAAACATGCGGTAATGCTGGCATTAAGCTTGTTTGCGGTCTTCCCTTTCTACTGGATGATTATATCCTCGTTCAGAACCGAAGCCGAAATGTATTCCTCTGCCTTATGGCCAAAGCATTGGACCTGGGATAACTATGCCGACGTGTGGCGGATGATTCCGATGCTAGATATGCTTGGGAACTCTACTGCAATGTCGGTAGCACAAACTTTCTTTCAACTGGGAACTGCCATTCTGGCGGCTTATGCCTTTTCCCGATGGACTTTCCCTGGCTCACGGGTGCTATTCCTGATGTTCGCGCTCACGTGGCTTATTCCATTCCAGGTAACGATGATTCCCAATTACGTTACGATTTCCGCCTGGGGCTGGCGCAACACGCTACAGGGGTTGATTGCTCCCAATCTGGTATCTGCGTTTGCCATCATCTCCATGACGCAGTCCTTCAAGGCATTCCCCAAGGGAATTACAGAGGCGGCACTGTTGGATGGAGCGTCAAGCTGGTCGATCTTATGGCGGATGTATGTCCCCAATATGAAGGCGTCCATCGCTTCCCTAGGTATTTTATTGTTCATCAATTCATGGAACGAATATTTCTGGCCACTCTTGCTCACGAACAAATTGGAGAACACGGTCATTCAAATTGGGCTCCAGATGTTCATGTCTAGCGATGGAAATGCATGGGGCCCGCTAATGGCCGCTGCCGTGATTACGAGTGTCCCGATCTTGGCGGTGTATCTGATGCTACAACGTCAGATTGTGGATTCTTTCGTCAAGATGGGCTTGAAATAACATACAGACGAGGTATAGCATATGCAAATGCATGATAAAAGCTTGAAGAGGATCGTAAGGCTGGAGGGAGCGGTTAACTTTCGTGATATGGGAGGTTGTCTGACGGAGGATGGATATCAGGTCAAATCTGGTCTGCTCTTTCGTTCGGACCAATTGACCGCTTTAACCGGGCAGGATTTAGAAATTATTCGAAAGCTGCAACTGCGGACGATATTGGACTACCGGGGAGAAGCCGAGGCACATAGCCATCCCACCCCAATCATGGAAGGGGTTCATTACCGCCGCATTGAGGCTATTGCCCTTGCGGCGCGTACTGGCACGGATGTTGGCGACCGTACGCTTCTGGACAGGCTGCTGGACCGGGAT
This sequence comes from Paenibacillus senegalimassiliensis, assembly GCF_001486585.1. GTDB lineage: Bacteria > Bacillota > Bacilli > Paenibacillales > Paenibacillaceae > Fontibacillus > Fontibacillus senegalimassiliensis. The sequence continues at coordinate 1,582,302 of NZ_LN909046.1, read as the reverse complement.
ACGATGATTAATATGTACGCCAGGCTTCCCTTTGCCAATCCCGCCTACCGCTTCTTGATGGAAGCCATGGGTGACCCGCAGCGACAGGCCTTGCTGCATCACTGCGCGGGAGGCAAGGACAGAACAGGCATCGGTGCGGCTCTTATGTTGAAGCTGCTAGGTGTCTCCGATGAGGACATTCTGGAGGATTATCTCCTGACGAACGAGATGCTTGGGCCTAAAGCTCAGTTCTTGTATGAGCGGTATTGCGAGACGATGACCCCAACACAGCAGGAATGGTTCCGGGATACCTTCTATGCGTCAGAGGATTATCTGGCTGCAGCCTGGGTCGCGGTCCTTGGCAGGTATGAGAGCTGGGATCATTATTTCGCCGCTGAGTTCAACATCGATGCTTCCGTGCGTGAGCGGATTCGCAGCATGTATCTGGAATGAGAATATACGCGCTAACGCCCCGGTCATTGACGAACATTCGTCATCGGCCGGGGCGTGTTTTTTTGGCGCATAACCCTCAAGGAGAGTATCTCATGGTGGACTAGCTGGCGATTTGTGCTTTACTTTTGGTGATATAGTAGATCGTGAACTCAATCAACAAGATGATGAGGACGGACAAGCCAAACAATGGCATAAGCATTCCCAGAATGAATAAGGTGAGCAGCGCGCCAACAGACCAGGGCTTATTGAGTCGCTGCGGGAGATTGAGATCTCCGGGTTTTACCCTTTTCATCCACGACATGAACCCCATCGTAATCGCCCCCAGGAAGGCAAGACAGACAAGCAGGTTCAACACTTTATTGGCGATGCCGAATAAATGTCCTTCATGCAGCGGAATTCCCCAGGTGAACCATTTGCCGATGATACCATAATCCGCAAAATCGATCTTCGCGATCAGTTCCCCGGAGTATTGATCAAAATAAGCGGTCGTCTCCTCATAAGGACTTACATCCAGACCGGTAACACCGGTGTTGCTGCCTTTGGACACGGTGAATACGCCAAGCTCACCCGTGGGATAGACAATAGAGAAGGGACGACTGATCTGCTCAGCCTGGGCTAGCTTGATGATGGCCGCCAAGCTTTGCTGATTGGCCAAGTTCATAGCGGCCTCGCCCGTTGAATGATGGTCCGCATGACCCCCTTGGTCGGACGCTGGTTGATCCAGGCTTCGGGTAGCCCACGGAATCTCATTGACATCCGATTGTGGCGGATTATATCGCAGCTCCGTTCTGCCCAAGGCCGGATACTCTTGCCCCAGCTTGCTAATATGACTGCCCATGAAGACGGACCAGGGAATGCCGGTCAATATAATTACGACTAATGGCACGGCAATGACTAACCCCAGTACGGCGTGAATCTTCTGCAATCGCAAGGGCTTACCAGCCTGGGCAGATTTGGCCGTGAGCAATCTTTTCTTGAAGGTCATGTAGATACCGGACACGATAAGGAAGACCGTCCAGCAGGCAGTCAGTTCAACCAGATAGCGAACCCAGGTCTGCTCCGTCAGCAGCGAACTATGGAAGTTACGCATCAGGTTGGAATAAGTATGTTTGGCATTTTGACTAGCCACGATCTGATTATGGTGGTCCAGGAAAATATATTGTGTCTCTCCTGAGGAGTTGCTGATGGTTACCCGATGGTTGTACGGGTCCTCCATGATGCTGATTTTGGCAATCGTATAATCGGGGTATTGCTGACTGATTTGCTGAATCGCCTCATCTATCGTTTGTCTGGAGGCGATGCCGCTGTCTCCGAAAAATTCATGCTCGTACATGTTCTTCTCAATATCGGTATAGAACAGAAAGCCAATCCCGGATAAGCTGAGCGTAATGAGCAGTGGCGTAATCAGCCAAGCCGCATAGAAATGAAGCCGACGCAGCGGGTTAAAGGTGTTTTTATGACCCATAAGGTTCTCCTTGTTAACATATTTCCACACCTTCGTGGATCGAATGAAACTATGTTAATCTATTTAGACAGGGAGCACATGACTCTAATGGGCTAGTTTAATTGTGATATTTCTAAATTTTAACGAAAAATAATTTGTGGATGGGGAAGGCAGGGGAGATATAAAGATGAGCACAGAGCAACTCAGGATGGATCAAATTCAGGCGGATGGGATGGACGAGGCCGAGGATGGGTTCTATTGGAAGTCTCATGGCCGCGCGGCCGTCATTTATTTGGTGGAGCATTCGCTAGTTCTGCCTATTGACGTAGAGATGCCGGGAGTGGACCATCTGGATGCCCTTATTTATGGGGAGACCAAGTATTTGGGCAAGCGATATGACCTGACTCGCAAAGTGTCGCACAGCATTGATCCTCAGGACCGCTTGAGAATTCAACAGCTATTGATTGCATGGCTCGCTCTTAAGGGAATAAGACATGATATTGCGGAAGGCTCCTAGTAGCTGTATTCTCACCTGGCGATTTGCAATTGAACGCAAGATGGTATATTATCGACATTATGAATCTACAATTGCAACTGAGGTACTGATTAACCGTAGAATGGTTGCTCTTTACTTTAATTATGGATATCTCAGGTCCAGGGAGGTTTTTTGTAATGGCAAATAAGGAGCTTTTGGATGTTATCATTATCGGCGGGGGTCCTGCGGGCTTGAGCGCGGCACTCGTATTGGGGAGAGCTCGCAAGCGTGTTGTAGTTATTGACGAAGGGAAGCCACGTAATGCTGTTACGCAGGAAGCGCATGGATTCCTCACCAGAGATGGAATTCGGCCAAGTGAACTTCGCCGGTTGGCGATGGAAGATATCAGTAGGTACCCTTCGGTCTCCTTCGTACGGCATGCTGTTACTGGAATTACCGGAGCAGATGGCCATTTTCAGGCATCAACAAGCGAGGGAGAGGTCTTGGCAGCCAAGAAGCTGTTGTTTGCTGTAGGGATGAAGGATCGGCCACTGGATATCCCCGGATTGGCCGAGGTGTATGGCAAGAGCGCCTTCGTTTGCCCTTACTGTGACGGGTGGGAGCTTCGAGACGAACCGCTTGTGATTATTAACTCCGGTCCTGAACTGATGCACTTTGCTCCAATCATCTCGGGTTGGTCCAACCGTCTAACCTTCTGCACCCACGGACCTGATGGCTTGACGGATGAGCAGCGTGAGGAGCTTGGCAGGCATCAAATTCCGCTTCACACCTCTCCGATTCGGGCTATTGATTCCAGGGACGGAATCGTTCAGCAGGTGCTGCTTGAGGACGGAACCGTAATCCCTTGCAGAGGTATCTTTTTCAAGCCTGATTTGGTACCTGGGTCGGATTTGCCGCAGCAATTAGGCTGTGAGATATCAGACACGGGCGTAGTGGCTGTGGACATGCTCGGCATGGTCGGGGCTACGAATGTGCCAGGCATTTACAGTGCGGGAGATATCGCCTCCAGAATGCATCAGGCCATTGCTGCGGCTTCGATGGGCAGTCTGACGGCTGCGAGTATCAATTCCCAATTGAACTTGGAGGCTTGGCAAAGCCAGGGGACAAGCCAATAACAGATGGATCACTCCATAATTCTTGAACACAAAAAAACAGGGATGCCGCTCCATAAGAGAGCAGTATCCCTGTTTTACATTATGTCTCGGAGCCTGATCATGTAGTGTTACTTATTCCACACTTTTTAAAGCCTCCACCATATTGATGCGGTTCAAGGTACGGTTCGTCATCCAGTTGACCAGAATGGCGAAGCAGAACGTAATTCCCGCGGATAGTACATAGCTGACGGGCTCGACATGTACCGCAAAATACATCGCTGGCATATTCAGCGCGCTGGTCAGGAATCCACTTAATACCCGCCCTACGGGTAACCCAACCAAGATGCCTATAAGAGTGAGAATCAACGATTCCTTGTTCACATATTGATGCACTTCTTTATCATAAAAGCCTAATACCTTAATCGTAGCAAGCTCTCTGACACGTTCCGAGATATTCGTATTTGACAGTGTGAACAGCACGACGAAGGCGAGTCCTCCTGCCATGGCCGTAATAAGCAATACGACGGCATTGATCAGATCAAATCCGAAATCTGCTCGCAGCGCTACGGTGCTGACGGCGGAGAGCACGGAATCATTTAGAAGGAGTTGCTCCGCGTAGGCCGGCTGCTCTGGACCTGGAACGGACAGATGGGCAAGTACGCCGTTGAGGGCAACCTGGCCGCCGAATAATTGTTCATACAAAGATTGTGTCATATATACGTTGTTGCCCAAATAGTTCTGGACCACATCCGTAACCACGGTCTCTCGCTGTACCAATTCCATATCCTGCAAGGATACCTTACTTCCTGCCTCAAGACCTAGAATAGTTGCGGCATTCCGCGTAAGGAGAATTCCTTCGTCGCTTGGCGTGATCTCTTGGCCGTCAAGATTCTTGATACGAATGTAATCCTTGAGAGAAGCCCCATCCGGGATGACCATCAATTGTACGCCTTCACCCTTCTCCGCATGATTGATCGCCTTCGCATTTTCAATTCTCAGATTGAGATAATCGGCAATACGGCTGTCCTGCGATATCTCCTGAACTAATTCGCTATTCGACTTGTCCTCGAAGACGCTCATCAAGTCATATTGATAGATGCTTTCGTATTGCTTGGGCGCCAAGTCTACGATGGAGTCCTTGATGGCAAAACCGCAGAGAATCAAGGCGGTGCAGCCCATAATGCCCCCTACCGTCATGAACAAACGCTTCTTATAGCGGAACAGGTTCCGTACGGTAACCTTGTTCAGGAATTTCAGGCGATTCCAGATGAAGGGGAGGCGCTCCAGGAAGACGCGAGAACCTGCCCGTGGTGCCTTGGGGCGCATCAGTGCCGCTGGCATCTTGACTAATTCGCTTCGGCAGGCGATAAAGGTTGCTCCTACGATGCCCAGAATAAATAGCAAGACGCCACCCACTCCATAGAGCATGTCAAATCGTAAATAAATATGGGGGAGACTATACAGCTCCTCCAGGATAATCGCGACAAATTTAGGCATGAACACAAAGCCGAACAAATCGCCCAGGACTCCACCAAGCAGACATGCCAGCAAGGCAAACAGCAGGTATTTACGGTAGACGGTGCCGTTACCAAAGCCCAGCGCTTTGTAAGTTCCAATCAACCCGCGTTCTTCCTCGACCATTCGCGTCATGGATGTCAAGCTCATCAGGATAGCGACAATCAAGAAGATGATGGGGAACACCTTGCCAACGGCTTCAATGGACGACAAGTCGCTGGTCAAGCTGGCGTAGCTATCGATGGAGCTCCGGTCCTGAACATACCACCGGGTAGTGTCAATATCGTCCAGCTTGGCATAAGCATCGGTCAGCTTTTGCTTCGCTTCTTCTTTCTTCCCGGCAAATTCCTGCTCCTGCTCGGTTAGCTTGGCTTCACCGTCGGCCAGTTCCTTCTTGCCCTCAGCGATGTCCTTGCGGGCATCGGCAATCTTGGCCTGCGCCTGCGCTTCCCCTGCCGAGAGTTCGGCTGCAGCATCTGCCAGTTGCTGCAAGCCGGCTTGCTTCTGCTCGGCATAAGCCTGCTTCTGGCGATCCAGCGCCTGCTGGCCGCCAGTGATCTTGCCGCTGCCGAGCGCAGCCTCTACGGTGGCGCCAGACCCCTCCGGAAGCGCGGCGGCAAGCGCCGCACTTTCGCTTCCGGTGCCTTGGGCGATCGCCTGATCATCCGCACCGGCTGCGGCGAGCGTCGCAGCCGCATGGACCAGCGCATTCCATTCCTGCTCGGGCCATAATGGCCCCAGATCGCTCTTCAGCGAAGCGATCTGGGGCTCCAGGCGGGCGCGTGCCTGATCCAACTGCGTCTGGGCCTCGTCCAGTTGGCGTCCCGCTGCCGCGAACTGCTCCTCGGCTTGCTGCCGTTCCTTAGCTAACTGCTGCCGGCCAGCAGTTAGCTTCTCGGCATTGGCGGCAAGCTCCGCCTCGCCTTGCTTGAGCTGAGCTTCACCAGCATCAAGCTGCTTCTGAGCGTCCGCAAGCTTCACTTTATTGCGGTTTAGCTCAGCTCTGGCCTGGGCCAGCTTCTCGGCGGCATCCTTCTCCTCGGCATTCAGGGTGGCCTCACCCTCGGTGAGTTCCTGCTTCGCCTCGCGAAGTTCCTTACGTGCATCGCTTAATTTCTTGTCTGCATCCACGAGCTTTTCATCTACCGTGGCTTCGGCGTCTTCCAGCTTCTTGCGGCCCTCCACAACTACATCCTCATAGCGGGCCTGTTCACGCTGGGCCTTGATCTTGTTCTCGATATGGCTAATCGCCAATTCAACCACTTCATCATATTGGTCTGAATAACTATCCATATTCCGTGTTCCGGCCAGCACCAAATGGGCTACGGTATAGACCTCGGCGTTTACATCCGCTGGCGTGATGAAGAAGGTATAGTCGGAGGAAGCGGTAGCACGGAAGATGTTATCCGCGCCGCTGCCCTGAATATCCATCGGGTCCATCACGACACCCGTGATCGTGAAGCTGGTGCGTTCAAGTGGATCTGTCTCCTCCAGGCTTATGTCTTCCTGAAGCTCTAGCTCGGTCTCTGTATCCGTCTCATCCTGTCCGCTATCAGTCGCTGTAGCATCCTCCTCCGGCTCCTGATCTTCCTCAAGCGTCAGAGTGTCACCAATCGCTTTGCCGCTCTCGTCCAGATACTTGCGGGTCACGGCGATTTCTCCTGCGTTGCCGGGCAGATGGCCTTCCAGCAGATAAGGGGCATTAAGACCTTGAGGGCTCATCATGGTGACATCCGCAGTCTTACGGATGCCATCGACCTCGATATGCCCGGTCTCGCTGTACCCGCCTTCGGCCGTTTCAACGCCGTCTACCTGAGCCAAGACCCCAATATCTTCTTCCGTCAGTCCGAGGGTAGAGAGAATGCGAATGTCAAACAGCTTCTGCTCGTCGTAGAACTTATCCGCTGAATAATACATATCGAGGCAGGCCGCATATAAGCCCGTCAGCATAGCCACACCCAGGGCAGTGATGAACAGGATGGACAAGAAGCGTTTCCAGCCCTTTTGAATGGAACGGAGAATATCCTTTTGATACGCCTTATTCATAACTACCACTCAATCTGGGCAATGGGCACAGGCTGCTGATTCTGTGCCGTTTTGACCACTTTGCCACTTTTGAAATGGATGACCTTGTCGGCCATGGGAGCCAGTGCCGAGTTATGGGTAATGAGCAGCACGGTGATCTTCTCCCGTCGGCAGGTGTCTTGCAGCAGTTGCAGAATTTGCTTGCCGGTCGTATAGTCGAGCGCACCGGTGGGTTCATCACAGAGGAGCAGCTTGGGATTCTTGGCGAGCGCGCGGGCAATGGACACCCGTTGCTGCTCACCCCCTGACAATTGGGCGGGGAAATGCGTAATACGGTCAGCAAGTCCAACCTTGTTCAACGTTTCCTCAGCGTCCAGCGAATTCTCGCAAATCTGCGCGGCCAATTCCACATTTTCCAGTGCCGTCAAATTGGGAACCAGATTATAGAATTGAAAGACGAAGCCAATATCCGTACGGCGGTAGCCGACCAATTGTTTAGGATTGTATTTGGAAATGAGCTCGCCATCTACGATCACCTCGCCCGAAGAGGTCGTGTCCATGCCGCCCAGAATGTTTAATGCCGTAGTTTTACCGGCCCCCGATGCGCCCAGAATCACCGCCAATTCGCCTTCCTCGATGGAGAAGCTTGCATCATCCAGGGCACGGATAGCCACGCCTTCCGAGGCATACTCCTTAATGACATGATTGAATTCAATATAAGCCACCTGTGTTCTCTCCTTATCCACGTTCAACTTTCTACTATATAAAGCTTAAAGATAACGAATAGCTTTTGCAAATAGGATGATCATTATTGTTGACAAGAGAAAAGGAGATTATTATACTCCTCATATCGTAAAAATTACGATTAAATAATATTTCATAGCTAGTATAGAGGGAGGAAGCCGTAAATACGATGGAAGTCATATCACCACGACAGAACGTGATCATGCTTGGCCTTGAATCCTCCGGCAAATCCACATTATTTCGTGGCCTTACTGGTCAAGCCACCGGGGAGGAGGCCAATTTCCGTGGCTCTACTATTACGGCACGGAGAGGGAACATGTCGCGCCAATTCGCTCTGACTGATCTGCCTGGTATCCGGGGAAATGATGATAGCCTGACCACCCGCATGGCCCTGGATGCTACGACGGATGCAGATATCCTGATGCTGGTCGTACGAGCCATGGATGTTGTCAGAGAGTTGCCTATCTTATTAAGTTCCCCCAAGCTCCAAGGTAAACGGACCCTATTGATACTTACCTTTGCTGATAAAATTCCCTCCGGCTTGTCCAGGCTTGAGCAGTCCTGTTCCGAGGAATTGGGGATTCCGGTGTATGCGATGGATGCCCGAACGTTTACGCTAACGGATCGGACCGAGTTGCTCAGCAGACTGAAGGCATCTCGCCCGCTATCTCTTCCAAGTGGTGGTTTACCGTCTTTGGAAGAGATTTATGCTTTGCAGCCGCAAACCTCCTGGCTGGAGCATCCACGCTGGGGTAGCATCCTGTCAGTTGGGCTTATGCTGCTGATTTTTGCCTTGCCCGTATTCGTGGCCTACCTGTTATCGACATGGCTGCAGCCAGGGATAGACCAGTATTTAATAGAACCTGTCAAAATAGCAACCATGAGATGGCCCCAATTGCTTCGATTATTCCTCGTAGGGGATTACGGGATGCTCACCCTTGGCATTTATTCGTTCCTGTGGGCCTTCCCGGTGGTATTACTGCTGGGCCTTAGCGTTGCCGTGACTGAGGAAAGTGGTCTCAAGGATCGGATTACCCAAGCTCTGGACGGTCCGATGCAGCGCATCGGGCTCCATGGGCGTGATCTGATTCCCGTGTTATCCGGGTTTGGCTGCAATGTGGTGGCTGTATTCCAGAGCCGTGCATGCAGTGCCTGCACAAGGCGATCCTGCGTATCGCTAATCGCCTACGGTTCGGCTTGCAGCTATCAGATCGGAGCCTCCTTATCGGTGTTTGGCTCCGCAGGTTATCCATGGCTGTTCGTTCCTTACATCCTGGTGCTTGGTTTTATTGGAGCCTGGCATACGCGAATATGGAATCGGGGGAAGGAGCCGCTAAGTCCTCCCACTACGGAGACGATGACCTTCCTGCAAAAACCGGAGCTGCATGCGGTTAGCTGGCGGGTTCGCGCCGTAATCAAGCAGTTCTTGCTTCAGGCTATGCCTATCTTTCTGCTGATCTGCTTAATTGCTACAGCGATGCAGGCATCAGGCTTGATCGGCATGCTGTCAGCGGCGGTGGGTCCGCTTCTCCGTCTATTCCATTTGCCTGAGGCAGCAGCAGGGGGAATCATATTCTCGATCGTACGCAAGGACGGCTTGCTGGTGCTGAATCAAGGGGAAGGTGAACTGCTAAGATCAATGAGTGCAGGTCAGATATTTCTTCTGGTATATTTGGCGTCGACTCTGACCGCCTGTCTGGTTACGTTATGGACCATCAAGAAGGAGTTGGGCTGGTCCATAGCCTCTGCCTTGGCAGGCAAGCAATTGTTGACGTCCCTTGTGTCATCGGTCATCTTACTGGCCGTCATGAATTTAAGCAGCGGGTGAGTGACATTTATTTGGTAGCTGACCCGACCGTAATGTTATGCTATAGGGTATACAAGCCGATGAGAAATAGCTAAGGAGATGTCAGCATGGCAAATATTGAATTAACGAATATGTGTATGATCTATGATCGGCACACGCATAAGGTTTTGGTCCAGGAGCGAGTGAAGTCTTGGGAGGGCCTGGCTTTTCCCGGTGGTCATCTAGAAGATGGCGAGAGCATCGTGGATTCTACTATCCGGGAGATTAAAGAGGAGACTGGACTGACGGTATCGGAGTTGGAACTGTGCGGCATTATTTATTGGTATAACGAAGAAACTCATGATAAATATTTCGTGTTCAGCTATAGAACGTATGTCTTTACTGGGGAACTGTTGCAAGAAACGGAGGAAGGCAAGTTGTACTGGGTAGACCGGGACGAATTAAGTGACTTGCCTTTGTCCAGAGGGTTGAAGGAACGCTTGCCCATGTTCCTGGACAAGAAGTTCTCTGAAGGTTTTGGTATAGTGAGCCGCGATGGTCGCCGCGAAGTGAATGGCAATAATGCAGATGGGCTGAGGGAGGGAGAGTTATGCAACATATTTATCGTACGAAGAGAGTTGAAGGGGCTGCGGTGCCTGGTATCATTCGAAACGGAGGCAATTACTTCTATATTCAGGCTGACGTGTATGAAGACGGGATGGTGAACTGCTGGGAATTGGTCGATATGCCGGGTCTTCAAGCCAAGCTGCGGTCAGGCTGGCTAACGCCAACGATTCCGGAAGGGGAAGCCATTTCCATATTCGGATTAGGCTCGTATCGTATCCAATCGGCAAGCTGGACGCATGATCAGGATAGCTATTATCAACTTATTCAGGCTACTGTACAGCAGCTTAATCCAGAGCTTAGCAATATATATACAATCTCTGAAGCAGAGGTCAAGCTCAAGGAGCAAAGACGGGTTGCTTCGTCTCCAAGCAGCGTCCATTTTCAAATCGTGCAAGAGCAATTCTATCAGACGGTGGAGGGAAAGGGCTTCTATATATTCATGAAGCGGTCAGAAGGAATCTCTCTGTGTCATTTGGTTGTGTATAAGAATGGGACAGTTAACGTATACGGTTCGGGCTTCGAGGAGCATTGTACGCTCGAAGAGGCCTTGATTCTGTTCGATGACGGTACGCTGTTCACAGAGATTTCCGAACCTACCGAGATTGCCATTCCTGAGTTAGGCAAGATTACCCTGTCGGATATGCTGTATGGATCGGAGGATGACGAGAAGAAGAAGGAACTGCTGGACTCCTATGCGAAGCTGCAAGGCGAGAAGACGGCGCATGAGCTTTGCCGGGAGGCTTATTATAACTATCTGGAGTACCCTACGGAATATAACCGTACCAAGCTCAAGGAGAAATATGAACAGGTGCCTGCTCATGAACGGATGTATCTGGGTGATATGGATTCTAAGGATTGGGATTACCGCCGAATTATTTACAACCCCGAGGAGAAGCGGGAAGTGTAAAACTATAACAGTGCGTGTTCAAAAAGTCGAATTTACTCCTAGAATAGCTTCGTTCTGGGAAGACGACTTTTTGAACATCCTCTAACAGGGAGACTGCCATATGAGTCATTTAAAGCTTGTAGAGCCACAAATGGGGTTGGAGAAGGAGTATCTGTCTTTCTATCAGGAGTGGAAGGACTCCGGGGAAAGTATGGTTCCGTGGGTAATCAGCAAAGATCCCCGCGAGTTTCAAAGGATGCTGGAGGACCTGGAACGTCACCAACATGGGATCGACCTTCCTGAGGGTTGGGTTCCCGACTCCACATTCTGGCTAGTCAACGAGCAAGATCGGATACTGGGGGCCGTGAATATCAGGCATCAGCTTTCTCCCTACTTGCTGCAAGCGGGTGGCCATATCGGGTATGGCATCCGCCCTTCGGAGAGAGGCAAGGGCTACGCTGCCACCATGTTGAAGCTGTCCTTAATCGAGGCGAAGAAACTGGGTATACTCAAAGTGCTGGTGGTCTGTGATGCAGATAATACGGCGTCTGAGAAGACGATTCTGCATAATGGGGGCAGACGAGACAGCGATTTCACCCAGCAGGATGGAAATGTAATTAGACGATATTGGATTATCAATGAATAGCTGGAATAATCAACGCTGTCCGGGTTTATCCGGACGGCGTTTTCTGTCTTTGCAGTTGAGTAGAAGGAATGCCGCTTCCTCAAATCGTAATTTTTTCGAATAATACTATCAATTTTAAAAGATCGTGCTATAATCGTAAATATTACTAATAAGAAAAGGGGATGAAGAACAATTACGCGCTATCTGCTTCAGCGGCTGCTACAGCTTGTTCCGGTGCTGCTGGGGATATCTTGCATCACCTTTGGCCTTATGCAGTTAACGCCGGGCGATCCGGCGGAAATCATGCTGCGGGGCGATGGCATCAAGCCTACATATGAAGCGGTTCAGGCGATCCGGCAAGCGCTAGGTCTGAACGACCCGGTATATATGCAATACGCGCATTGGCTGCTCCGTTTGTTCCAGCTTGATCTTGGTATTTCCTATAGCAGCGGACGGCCTGTATTTACAGAATTGATGAGTCGGTTCCCCGCTACGGCAGCGCTGACTGCAGGCTCCCTGCTGGTAGCGTTGGGAGTTGCCCTGCCTCTTGGCATCGGCTCTGCCCTCTATCCGGGAAGCTTGCTGGATCGCTTGGGTCGGGTCTGTGCGCTGCTTAGTGTATCTATGCCTGGTTACTGGCTTAGCCTGATCCTCATTTACTATGGGGGCGTCAAGCTTAAGCTGTTGCCTGTGACAGGAATGGAGGGGCCATCGAGTCTCGTCTTGCCTTCCATTGCTTTGGGATTTGGCTTGGCGGGCATCTATATCCGGCTGATTCGTACCAGCTTGCTGGATATCCTCGGGAAGCTATATATCAAGGCAGCCCGGGCCAAGGGGCTGGCTGGTGGGGCTGTTATTGCCAAGCACGCCCTCCGTAACGCCTGGTTGCCCAGCCTGACCTTGCTAGGCATTCATATGTCCGCTTTGCTTGGTGGTTCAGTTGTTGTGGAGACGATTTTCTCCTGGCCCGGCATCGGTAAATATGCGGTTGAGGCTATTTTTGCGAAAGATTACATTGTCATTCAAGGTTACGTATTACTGATGGCGCTTGTTGTTGTCCTGGTCAATTTGGCGGTAGATATGCTGCATATGCTGCTGGACCCCAGAATCAGGCTGCGCTAAGTGCTTGTAGAAGGAGCAGTATGTTTTGATGTTTCAGACACGACTACTACGAACGAAAGCGGCTCTGTTCGGGGCAGCTATTGTCCTGCTATTTCTGCTTGTGGGCCTCTTGGCGCCCTGGATTGCCCCTTCAGACCCGCTCCAAATCCATATGGAGCATAAATTAAGCCTGCCTTCTCTGGAATACCCGCTGGGAACAGATCATTTGGGGCGATGCGTGTTATCCCGCTTAATTTACGGCATACGAACTTCGCTATATTATTCGCTGATCGTTCTTGCTGCTGTGTTCTCTATTAGCGTGTCGCTTGGTCTGTTGGCTGGCTATGCCGGAGGCAAGATCGATCATTTTATAATGCGCATCATCGATATCTTGCTGGCCTTCCCCAGCCTGATCCTTTCTCTGGCGATTACGGCGATGCTGGGGCCTAGTATGAAGAATCTGTTAATCGCCTTCGTGGCGGTATGGTGGACAGGATATACCCGCGTCATTCGCGGAATGGTGCTGGAGATCAAGGAAAGTGATTATATTATGGCAGCCCGGGCTGCGGGAACCTCCCATTTCCAAATCGTATTTCGCCATATCCTCCTGAATACCGCTCGCCCCATCCTGGTCTTGGCTTCGCTAGAGATCGGAACCATCATTCTCTCTATTGCAGGATTATCCTTTCTGGGTTTGGGAGCCCAGCCACCTACGCCGGAGTGGGGCATCATGCTGAACGACAGCCGTCCTTATATTCAGACCGCACCACGTCTGCTGCTGTTCCCGGGGCTGACGATTATGCTCGCCGTACTCGGCTTCAACTTGCTGGGCGAAGGGCTTAAGCCGTCTAATCATGGGCTGGACGAAGCGCGGAAAGAGGAGGTAGCTCCATGAGGGATGTAAGACCTCCAGCTTTGCGAATCGAGCATTTACGGGTTAGCTTCCGCACCGGTCAAGGGTTACAGATGGCGGTGGGGGATGTGAGTCTGGAGGTGAAGCCAGGGCAGATTGTGGCACTGGTCGGTGAGAGCGGAAGTGGCAAAAGTGTCACGGCGATGGCGGCCATGGGCCTAATCGATCCTCCGGGACAGGTGGAGGAGGGCAACATTTGGCTGGGCGACCAGAACCTTCGTGCGTATTCGGAGCGCCAGCTTCAGCAAATACGTGGCCGGGAAATAGCTGTCATCTTCCAGGACCCGGTCAATGCGTTGAACCCTGTTATTAGCATCGGCAAGCAGTTGCTGGAGAGCGTGAAGCAGCATCGGCAGGTATCGGCTCAGGAGGCCAAGACGCTGGTCTTAAGCCAGATGCAGCAGGTGGGACTTGCTCAGCCGGAGAGCTTGTTTCACAAATATCCTTTTCAAATTAGTGGAGGCATGTGTCAACGGGTTATGATTGCAAATGCTTTGCTTGGGGGTGCCGGTCTGCTCATCGCCGATGAACCGACCACGGCCCTCGATGTGACGATACAAGCGCAAATCCTTAAGGAATTAAATCGTGTCCGGCGTGAGGAGGGAATGAGCATTTTACTCATTACCCATGATCTTGGCGTTGTCGCCGAACTGGCCGACTATGTGTACGTCATGCGTGCCGGGAGAATCGTGGAGCAAGGGGATGTGTATGACCTATTTGCCGCCCCCAGCCATCCTTATACAAAATATTTACTGGATTGTCGCTAGCGGGCGGACCGAACCTTTGAAGTGGATTACACAGATTTGACTAACAGGGAGTTAGGGAGAACAGAGTGCTATGGAGCTGTTGAGAGCCAACAATTTAAGCAAAGTTTATCGTACGGAAAGGGGCTGGCTGGCGGCAAAAGTTCCCTCTGTACAGGCGGTAAGCCAAGTTAATTTATCTCTTGCACCGGGGGAGAATCTTGGGCTGGTGGGGGAGAGTGGCTGTGGCAAGAGCACCTTGGCCAGGCTGCTGATGGGACTGGAGAAGCCCTCCTCCGGCCAGGTATTATACCGCAACATGGAGTTTACGCATTGGAAGCAGCGACAGATGCAAGCCATCCGGGGCAAGGTGCAGATGATCTTCCAGAATAGTCTGGCGGCATTCAATCCTCTGTTCACGATAGAGCAAATCATTGACGAGCCGCTGCGCAATTATGGATGGAGCAATTCGCAGACTCGTAAGTCCAGAGTGGTTGAGACCCTGGAACGGGTTGGCCTGGGTCGGGAGTATCTCAGCAGGCTTCCTCATGAGCTGAGTGGGGGTCAATTGCAAAGAGTCGGCATCGCCAGGGCGATTGTCTTGCAACCGGAATTGGTCATATGCGACGAACCCTTCTCCAGTCTGGACATGACCCTGCGCAAGCAAATGATTGATTTGCTTAAGGAATTGAAGCAAGAGTTAGGACTAGCCTATATTTTTATCACTCATGATCTGTCCATCGTACACCGCTTATGCGACAGTGTAGCCGTGATGTATCAAGGCGAAATCATAGAGAAGACATCGGGCGAAGATCTGCTGATGCAGGCCAAGCATCCCTATACGCGGACGCTGGTCGCCTCTGTACCGATCCAGGACCCGAGGCAAAGAGACAAATATAATCACATATGAAGTGGAAGACAGAAGGAGAGTTACTATTCATGAATAAACCTTTTATTAGACAGCGTCGTTTGATTACCAGTCTGATCCTGATTTTACTGGCTGTAATGCTGGTGGCAGGCTGCAGCAATAAGGGACAATCCTCCAATAGCATAAATCAAGGGAATACCGGTAATGATCAGCAACAATCCGCCCCTTCGGGCGAAGCAGCGAAAGACCAGGTGCTTACAGTAGCCATCTCTGCCGATGCGGGTCTCGATCAATTGGATGCCGGTGCTTATAAAGGCTCGATGACCGTACATGCCATGATCTATGACGGATTGGTAGAGTATGGGGAGAAGGGAGAGATCAAGCCTGCGCTGGCAGAGTCCTGGGATATTTCCGAGGATGGCAAGGTATATACCTTCCATTTGCGTCAAGGCGTCAAATTCTCGGATGGCACGCCACTTGATGCGGAGGCCGTCAAATTTTCCTTTGAACGCTGGATCAAGGACCCGGCCAATACTTTAAATGTGGCCACCGCTCTGGAATCGCTGGAAGTGGTGGACGAGCATACGATAACCATGACCTTTAGCAAATCCTATTATCCCTTCTTGACGGAGTTGTCCTTTGCCCGTCCGGTACGAATTATTAGCCCATCGGCCGTGGAGCCCGCTGGCGATGTGAACGGTCAATTTGTCTCTCCGATCGGAACCGGGGCCTGGATGGCCGAGAGCTATAAGACGGAACAGGAAGCCGTGCTCGTAGCCAATCCTTATTATTGGGGTGAGAAGCCGCAGCTTAGCAAAATTGTGCTCAAGGTTATCCCTGATCCGCAGTCCCGCGTCATGGCCTTACAAAGCGGGGACATTGACATTGCCGGAGGCCAACTAGGCAAAATTCCGGTAGAGAGCATCCCGGTCATTGAAGGCGATGCTTCCCTGAGTCTGGAGCGGACCCCGGGTACGAACTCCCATTTTATGATTTTCAACTATGACACGCCTGCCTTGCAGGAGCTGAATGTCCGCAAAGCCATCAATCTGGCGATTAATAAAGCAAGTATTGTAGGCGATCTGATGAATGGGATCGGCAGCGAAGCTACCGGCTTGTTCCCTACGACGGTGCCGTATGTTACCGAATCCAATCAGACCTGGTATGGATTTGAACCGGAGGAAGCCAAGCGGTTGCTGGCAGAAGCGGGTTATGGCGAGGCTAACGGTGAGGGTGTGGTTCTGAAGTCCGGGGAGCCGCTGGAGCTGAACCTGGTGTTGCAGCAGGCAGAATTCCCGGAATGGAAGCCTATTGCCGAACTGATTCAATCGGAGTTGCAGGAGATCGGTATCCGGGTTAACCTGCAGGTGCTGGAGCCTAACGCTTATTACGATGCTCTATGGAAAACAAGGGCGTATGATCTGATTCTGTACCGTACGTATGACGATGCTTATAATCCGCATTCCTTCCTGTTATCCTTATTTCATGCAACAGGTGAAGCTCCGGCTGTCGTATGGTCCGATGCCAAGCTGGAGGCATTGATTGACCAGGCCGTAGGCACCACCGAGTTGGAGGAGCGTCAAGCTGCCTATGATTCTATATTTGCTCAGATGTATGAGCAGGCCATGTTTGCAGCCATTTATTTTCCGGATGATATCCTGGTTAGAAGTCAGCGGGTTACGGGGTATAAGGCCGGATACACTACGTTTACACCGATTTTCTGGAATCAACTGAATGTGGGTGAACAATAATGCTGAAGGAAATATCTAAGTATTGGAACTCCAGCTCAGGCAGTTATGATAAAGTAATCCAAACTCAATTTCGGAGTAAAAGAACGGTGGCGTTGTGGAAATCCCTGCTTGTAGAGGGGATCGGGGAGCGGCCTGACCAGAAGGTGCTGGATGTCGGCACGGGACCCGGATTTTTCTCCATTCTGCTGTCCCAGATGGGGCATAAGCCGACGGCAGTGGATGCCTCTTCTGGGATGATTGAGCGGGCCACGGGAAATTTTCGCCACTTTGGTTATGAGGTTCCCGCTTATGTGGGCGATGCTGCGAATTTGCAAGCGGAGGCGGACAACAGTTATGATGCCGTCGTCTGTCGTGATGTCGTCTGGACATTGCCAGAGCCGCAGAAGGCTTACGCTGAATGGTATCGGATATTGAAGCCGGGAGGCGTGTTGATTGTTTTTGACGGCAATTACATGTACAAGGAGAGCCGCAGCTTGATGCGCCGCTTGTGGTATGCACTCTCCTTGTTCTTGATTTTAGTGACGGAAGGGCGCGTTCGGCAGCGGAGTCAGGAGGATCGTAGTTTACTGAGCGGTTTACCCTTTGTTCGGGTCCTGCGTCCGGAGGCGGATCAGGAGACTTTGAAGGCTGCGGGTTTTGAAACTCTTAATGTGCGCCGGAACTACATCCCTGCCGCTGCCTTGCCGCTTCATTATCTGAAGTATGGGCACCAGAACATCAACCGCTTTATGATCATTGCGAAGAAATAAAAGCATGCAGAAATAAAGGTACACACAAATAACCTTCAGCCCGTTTGGGGCTGAAGTTTATTTTGCTTTGCGTTCATGCATGGAGAGACTGGAGGTATTTCAGTGCCTGAGCCATTTTATCCAGATACGCCGGGTTACCGTCCGAGCACATGAAGGTAATTGGCGGGACAGATGTCTGTGACGATGTATTGACCGATGACTCCGCTGCCCGCGGTACCTTTGGAAGATCCAGCATGTCGCATAGCCGATCTACCGTCCCCCCGGTGCCGTCGATTAATTCAATATGGGGTGGTAGCAGGTGATGCAGTATATTTTTATAGTAAGGGAAATGAGTGCATCCCAACACAATGGTACCGTATGAATCCAAATTTATTCCTGCCAGCTTACCTCGAAAATAGGCTTCGATCTCCTGGGGATCGAACATAAGCTGCTCGCAATACTGCACCAGCTCGGGAAGGGGCATGGAATCTACCACTTTATGATCGTCTACCCGATCTACCAGGTCATGATATTTGGTGAGGCTAAGCGTGAGTGAGGTGGCGAATACCAGCACACGTCGACCGGCCTCATGACTTCGGCGTACCGCTGGTTTGACCGCAGGCTCCATACCGATCACCGGAATATGGCTATAGGTGTTCCGCAACTCTTCGATGGCCGCGCTTGTTCCCGTATTACAGGCCACGACCAGCGCATCAACCTGCTCCTTCATAATCAGTTCCGCAGATTGCTGTACATAGCGTTTAACCTCGTTCAGGGTTTTGGTTCCATAGGGAACATGAAGTGTATCGGCAAAATATAAAAAATTCTCGCCCGGCAGCCTGCGCATGGCTTCCTGCAAAACGGTCAGACCGCCGATGCCTGAATCAAAAAATGCAATGCTCATGGGTTGTATCACCTTTATTATTTTGGTTTTTCGCGGGTAAAGTTGCAACGAAGCTGAAAAGTGCCTCCTCAAGCATCCCCTCGCGCCGCCTATCATCTTACCGCAAAATTACGGATCAATAAACTTATTTATTATATACTGGAAGCAGAGAAACAGTCACTAGGAAGAAAAGGAGCGGGAATATGAAGTCAAAGGAGACGGACAAGAGAGTAGTCAAAGCAGGAACAACTCGGATTCTACTTGCATTGAGTTACATTTGTGTACTCGTATTGCTGGCAGGCTGCCAGCAATCAACAGTTACCTATTCAGAGGATTTGCCCGAAGAGCGGGTTGGATCTATATCTATCGATCTCTTAGACACGAGTGATGAGGAATACTCTATTGTTAGTGCTACTGGAGCCGAAGCCAAGATGATATTCCTCCTTGATCCTGGTGAAGAGAAGGTTGGTCATATCAAGCTATGGGTGGACCACTACGTGAATGGAGAAAAGCAGGAATCTGTGATGGGAATGGGGACTACTCTTACATTTAATTTGGAAAGTTCAGATGAACTACTCCCTAAAATTTATTGGACTACGTATCCTTCATGGGAGGGCAAACAGGAAAATTGGGCTCTTGCCGTCAGACAACAGGGAGGTGTTAGCACCGGAAGATCAGTTATTCAAGGCTCCGACTTTGATAGTACGCTGACTCAGCCGGTGATGCATCTATCCTTGAATCTTGGTGATACCGGAACACTTGGGGTGCTTGCAAGGAACAAGGATAGGAGTTCGGTGGACAGTAATGTAGATGTCGAAAAGATGATTCAGGATCATCAAGAGGTTTATGTGCTTCGCTGTGTTATTAGTACAAATGGAGAGACGTGAGGAAAGAAGACAGCGAAAAGTGGAGTGATCAGGTAGTCGGAGAGCCTATATCGACTGTAGACTCTCCATTGTTCACCACGCTGCTAACGGGTATTGCCATAAGGGCCCGGCTGTCCGTATTCTTTCATTTTGCGGGATTGCTTGCTGCGCTCCCGGTCCGACCAATAGAACTGCAATGCCAGCCTGGCGCACAGTAAGGAGATTCCGAGGAATACCAAGGCCCAGACCAAGGCGGGCACTCCCGTCAAACGGGCTAGATTCGTCGCATCTCCGGCATCTCCGGGTGAAGTGAGCGAACGAAGCAACACGGTAATGGGGCCCATCACCGATTCCTCCAGGCAGAGGAACGACAGTAACAAATAGTAGAAATTGCGAATCTTCCCTCCGAACAATATAAACACTACATTGATGACGATAAACAGGATCAACCACCCCAGCCCGTATCCCCCACGTACGAATAGCAAGGCAGTGATTAATGCTAATGCACTGACTGTAATCAGTCCCGCCGCTTGTTGCTTGCGGGCATAACCATAGAAGAGAGCTACTGCAAACAGGGAAGCTGAGATATATCCGGCGAGTGATACCGCCAGTTGGCTCCATCCCGTCGTTAGCACGGAATAAGTGACCCCGCTATGATCGGGGTTCAACTCGATACGAAGAACCTGACCGGACATCAGCAAGGTCATGGCCGCATGACCCAATTCGTGGATCAGCGTATCCAGCATGCGGAACCAATCAGAGAATGGAATCAGCCTGGTCAGAATGGCCGCCCCGAGTAGAAAAAGAATGGCTTTCAGCCATCGGTTCATAAAAAGTTTCCTCCCTTGCTTGAATTCCAGTTGCTTTTCATTATAAAGGAGGGCAAAATAGTATTCAAAAGGCGAACAAACTTTCGGTTTGTTCTTGTTCGGTGATATAATAGTGTTCTAAATAGGTTCGTGTTCAAAAAGACAGATTTTTAGTACCAAAGCTTATGCTAGGCCCGGCTGAATTACTCCGTAATCAAAAGATGACTTTTTGAACTACCTTTAAATAGTGTCGGGATGGAGGTCTTTATACGATGAAGGACAATAAGGACAAGCCGTTCTTCTCCGACATGCCAGCCTGGGAAGGGCGACGAGCAGAGCGGATGGGACAGCCTGCATTCGCCGAACTCGAGATACAGGTCGAGCCGCCGGACCGTCAACAATCGGTGGGGGAGGGCGCAACTCGGGTGGTCGCTCCAGAGTCTTGGAGCCGTGAAGTGGACTGGCAGCAGGATTTCCGTTATATCTCCCGCGAACAGTTATTTGTCCGCAAGGGGAAGGAATTGGAGGTGAGCCAGGGGGATACGGCACAATTCGTTCCCTTTCAGACCTATTGGCCAACCTATGATGAAATGCAGCCCAGACAACTGAAATGGTATCTGTTCTGGCGGACAGAGGTGCGTTCGGGGCATTACCCGGATACGGACCTGTCATATTTATTTGTATATCTATATGAGCTGATTCACGGAATCGGCTGGGTGGAGCCGTCCGAGGGATACGCGCAAATCGAGCGGGTCTGGCAGGCTTACCGGGAGCGTTATCCCAAGCTGGACATTTATGTGCGCGAGTGGCTGTATGATTTTGCACTGATATTTCATCTGGGAGAGGCCCCTGTTAACCCACCGCTAACCAAGCTACCTCGTAGCTTGTCCATGGAACTGAAGGAACTGGAGTGGCAGCGAAAGTTCTCGGCTCACATACTGGAGTTAAGTTGGGACTTGCTCCGGATGCTCATTGATTACGAAGCTGAGAAGAGCCGTTATTACATAGAGCAGGGACGTAAGAATTTGCGGCATTATGCGCCCAAGATCGTTACTCTGGTCGACGGATATTTAAGGAAGGCGAAGGGAAGCCGGTTGCTGGAGCTATTTGTACCCCGGGAGAAGAAAATCTCCCGCTATCTGTTTCGTAGTGCAGTTTATGATCATGGGCAATATGGGCGGACCCGGGAGATAACAGTTCTTCCCTATAGCGAACATCCTCCCCTGCGCGCCTACTTGACCCAGTTAGTGCGGCTTACGGAGAATAAGCTGCGGGAGCTTGACGGGTTCAAGGGCCGACTGAAGGGCGTTACGGTCGAGCCGGATATAGAGCAACTTATAAGCCGCTATCTGCGCAATGAATATGCTCAGCGCGAGGCAGAAGTAGCCAAGGCACGGATGCCCAAGGTCAAGATTAACGTAGCCAAGCTGCGTAAGCTGAAGCAAGAATCGGATGAGGTGCGGGATATGCTGCTGTCCGAGGAAGCGTTGGTGTCGGAAAAGGGCCAAAAGGATATTTTCAGGAAAGACAGCGTTGGCGGTGATCAGATCCCTTCAACACGTCCGGTTCAGGCAGAGCTTGACTTTGAACACGGCTGGCAAGCGGAGGAGGAGACGGCCGTCGCGGCGGAATCGGGATGGCCTGAATTTCAGGCACTACCCGCGTGGGAAGAGACGGCTGGACTTGCCGAACAAATCGACCCGTCGCAGCTTGCCGGGGCAGGATGCCCCGCGGAGGAGAAGTCACGGGCTACTGAGTTGCCTGCACTTTCTTCTGCATGGCATGAACTGTTTGTAAGCCTATCGGTAAGCCAGCGTGGGATGCTCTTAAGCTTGCTGAACGGGGAGGGCTCTGCCGAGCGGCAGGCCATTGCCGAGCAAGCAGGCTCCATGCCGGAATTGTTGGTGGATGAAATCAATAACTTGGCCATGGAATGGCTGGGCGACTTGCTGGTTGACGGAGACGAAATTGTTGCAGAATATCGTGCTGAACTGCGGCAGATGCTGGAAGCCGGGCCAGAGTTGGTATAAAGACGGATCTCAAAAATGAGGTGATTAACGAATGAAATCGATGCAGATCCCCAAGCGGCTGACTACGGCGCTGGTTCATTCTTTGACAGCGGGTGTGGTTCCCCGCATCGGACTGGAGCATATCGCCGTAGGGCGTAAATTAGAAGTAGCATCCATCCTGCAGGATATGGATAATATTGCGGAAGGCGGGGCTGCGTTCCGTCTCATTACGGGCCGCTACGGAAGTGGTAAGAGCTTCTTGCTCCAGATGATCCGCAATTATGCAATGGATCGTGAGTTTGTGGTGGCTGATGCGGATTTATCGCCAGAACGCAGGCTGGTCGGAACCAAGGGACAGGGGCTGGCAACTTACCGGGAATTAATGATGCACTTGTCCACGCGGACAAGACCTGATGGCGGAGCGCTGGAGATGATGCTCCAGCGCTGGATTGCGGGGTTGCAGCAAGAGCAGATGCAACTCTCTGGTCTGGTGCCAGGCGACCCTCAGCTTCATGCTGCGGTAGAGCTACGTATCTATGCGGTGGCTAATGAGCTGCAAAATTTGGTGCATGGGTTTGACTTCGCCAAGGTGCTGGCTGCGTATTGGTCCGGCTATAAGCTGGGAGACGACGACCTCAAGGCGGCGGCACTGCGCTGGTTGCGTGGCGAATTCCCAACGAAGACGGAGGCGCGCCGGGAGCTTGGAGTCGGCGTCATTATTGATGACGACAACTGGTATGATTACATGAAGCTTTGGGGCGAATTTGCCGTGCGAATCGGCTACAAGGGACTGCTGCTCTTTATTGATGAGGGCGTTAATCTATATAAAATTACGAATAGTGTCTCGCGGCAGAGCAATTATGAGAAATTGCTGACGATGTTTAACGATACGATGCAGGGCAAAGCCCAATATCTCGGCATTTATCTTGGCGGAACTCCGCAATTTGTTGAGGATCAGCGCCGGGGCCTGTTTAGTTACGATGCGTTACGGTCCCGATTGATGGAAGGGCGATACAGCAGCAGTGGTAGTCTGCGCTCCTATGCTTCGCCGATATTGAAGCTGGACATGCTGTCTCACGAAGAGATTATGCTGCTCTTGCAGAAGCTGCGTGATATTCATGCCATGCACATGGGCTATGAGCCAAAGCTTGTGGACGAGCAGCTTGTTGTATTCATGCAAGCGGCGGTGAACCGGCTGGGTGCTGAAGAATTGCTGACGACCCGTGAAGTGGTGCGGGATTTCATGGATGTGCTGCATGTACTGCATCAGCATCCCGAGCTTGATTATGAGCAATTGATGGGCGAGCGGGAGCAAGAGTATGAAGCGTCCGGCGGTCGTAAGAATCAGCAAAAGGATGCCTCCACAGATGAAATGGATGATTTCCTGGCGGAGTTTGAGTTATGAGCGGCGCTGACTTATTTTCCCGTCTGGCGCCATTCATTCAGGAATATATCTACCGCAAGCAATGGGATACGCTGCGCGAGGCTCAACTGGAAGCGGCGCGGGTGCTGTTTGATACATCCCATCATTTGCTGATCGCCTCAGGTACCGCCTCGGGCAAAACGGAGGCGGCGTTCTTCCCGGCGCTTACAGAACTGCATAATCGGCCCTCAAGCTCGGTAGGCATCCTCTACATCGGCCCGCTCAAGGCGCTAATTAACGACCAATTTGAGCGAATCAGCGAGCTGTTGCGGGAAGGAGAAGTTCCTGTCTGGCACTGGCATGGCGATGTGGCTCAAGCCGAGAAGACCAAGCTGATGCAGCATCCCTGCGGCGTATTGCAGATTACTCCAGAGTCGCTGGAGGGGCTGCTGATGAATCGCCCGAATGCAATCCCCGCCTTATTCCACGATTTGCGGTACATTATGATTGATGAGGTGCATGCCTTCATGGGGGCGGACCGGGGGATTCAGGTGATTAGTCAATTGAACCGACTGGAGCGGATGGCTTCTTGCACGCCACGGCGAATTGGCTTGTCCGCTACCCTTAGCGATTACGATACCGCCGCTCATTGGTTGGGAGCAGGTACCCCTCAGCCCGTGGAGGTGGTAGCTCCTTCGGGGGGCAGAAAGCTCAAGTTATCGGTAGAGCATTTCTCCTTCCCTGATGCCAGGAACGAGCAGGAAGCCGAGCACTTGGAGCTGGCGAAACAGAACTACTATAACTATATTTATGACCATACACACCAGAAGAAAGCGTTGGTCTTTACCAACAGCCGTAGTGATGCGGAGTTGACCACGCTGGAGATGCGCCGCATTGCTGCCAAGCGGGAGGAACGCGATGTATTTCATGTCCATCACGGAAGCATCTCAGCCATGCTGCGGGAAGAGGCCGAAGCTGCGCTTCGCTCGGGTCCCGGTCCGGCGGTAGCTGCGGCAACGGTAACGTTGGAGCTTGGCATCGACCTTGGCGAATTGGAGCGGGTCATTCAGCTTGGGGCACCTTATAGCTGCTCCAGCTTCGTGCAGCGGCTGGGCCGTTCGGGTCGGCGCGGAGATCAGGCATCCGAGATGATGTTCCTGTGCGCCGAGGAGGAGGACGAAGAGGCCCAGCTTCCTGCCCGGATGCCCTGGATGCTGCTGCGAGCTATCGCCGTCATAGAGCTATATGTCCGAGAGCGCTGGGTTGAACCGGTAGATTTACGGCGTAAGCCCATAGGGGTGTTGTATCATCAGACCATGAGTATGCTTAAGAGCATCGGTGAGGCCGAACCAGCCGAGCTGGCGCGAGCGGTGCTGACATTGCCTGCATTCCGCGGTATCGACCCCGAAGAATACAAGGGACTTCTTCATTATCTACTGAAGACGGACCATATTCAGCAGACGGAGGAAGGCACGCTAATGATTGGGCTTGGTGGCGAGAAGGTAGTTAATAATTTTCGCTTCTATGCCGTGTTCAAGGATGATGAAGAACATGTTGTATATAACGGTTCCGAGGAGATCGGCAGTATTACCACAGTGCCCCCGCCGGGGTATTGCTTCTCGCTGGCGGGCAAGCTGTGGAAGGTCGAGGAAGTGGATAACAAGCATAAGGCGGTGTATGTCAAAGCTTCTCGAGGCAAGGTGGATACGCTGTGGCTGGGAGCTGGGGGAGATGTACATACCCGGGTCATGCAGAAGATGCGCGAAGTGCTGGAGGAGCATACTTTGTATTCGTATCTGGCACCCGGAGCAGCCAACCGGCTGGAAAGGGCGCGCCGCCTGGCTCGGGAAAGTGGTCTGTTGCGCAGCCCCGTGATCCCGGCCGGAGGGGATTCGCTATTTGTATTACCTTGGGCAGGCAGCAAGCAGTTCCGTACGCTGGAACGTTTGCTGAAGCATAACTTGAAGGAGTCGATGGGCTTGCGGCAAGTGGTGCCTATGGAACCTTATTATATGGTGGTTGCCGGAAAGGCAGGAGCCGATGAATTGCTTGACAGTATTCGGTCTGAGCTTGCAGTAGCCCCGGGCCCGGAGGCATTGCTCGATGTGGACGAAGCTCCGTATCTTGGCAAATATGATGAATTTGTGCCTCCCGAGTTAGTTCGGCGTGCTTTTGCTGCCGATGGATTGGATGTAACTGGCTTGTCCGAGGCACTGAGCAAGTTATAACAGAAATATCGATTGAATCGATCAAAGGAGAAGATAACGATGGCGGCAAAATCAAAAATTGTCCTGCCGCAGCTTCCTGCGGATTTGGCTGAAGCTCGGAGAGAGGACCTGCTAGAAGATGAAGATCATGAACTGGTGAATCGGTTGCTGAGCGGTGTACATATCGAACGAGAGGTCATGGATAAATGCATTTTATCCAAGGTACTACTGCGTAGCTGTTCCTTTGCCCATACCCGGTTCGAGCATATCGATTTGACAGATGTGGTACTAGAGAATTGCGACTTGTCTAATGCCGTACTACACCGTGGCATCGTTCATCGTGTTCATTTCAAGGATTGTAAGTTGACAGGAATCAATCTATCCAAGGCCAATATGGGTTCGGTCACGTTTGAGAACTGCGTCATGAATCTGAGTGATTTAGCTGAAGCTTCGCTCAAGCAAATACGCTTTGTCACGTGCTCGCTACAGCATGCTAGCTTCTACGGCAGCAAGCTGAAGGACATCGAATTTGAGGAATGCCAACTGAACGAGGCCGATTTTAATGAAACATCGCTGAAAGGCATCGATATCAGCACTTGTACTTATGACCGAATAGATATTCCAGTACGGGCATTGGCCGGTTGCACGGTATCTCCCGAGCAAGCCATTGGCTTCTCCAAGCTGCTGGGATTAGATATCAAGGATTAACCCACGACAACTTGTCAGGATTTCCACTTTGAGGAATGTCACATCGTTTAGTCCGGATGACTTGCTAAGATGAGAGAAAAGTGGAGGCGGGTGAAGATTTGTTCCATGTAATCAGTTTGATTATACCTGCTGTAGTTTTGTTGCCTAATTTTTTATTCTGGGCGTGGCCTCCAGAGGGGATGCCCTCTTCCGTACAGGCTGTTCAGGTGCATCTTGGACTGAAGGTAGCGGAGGGTGCAGGACGGGTAGGGGTTATGGTGGTGCCTCTTTTTTACGGTATACATATGAATCAAAGCTTAGCCAGTCTAGCGCTGGTCATCATGATCATTGCCATGCTGCTCTATTCGGTAGGGTGGGTGCGGTATCTTCGCCAGGGGAGGAGATATTATTGGTTATTTGCACCGCTGTGGGGAATTCCGGTGCCCATGGCGATTATGCCCGTACTGTATTTCTTGGCTTCTTCCCTGCTGCTGGAGTCTATTCCTATGCTCGTAAGTGCCATTATTCTGGGTATAGGGCATATTCCGTCAAGTCTTCAAATCTATCGGAACCTGGAACCAGGGCAAGCGTGACAACAGCATAGTAACATAGGGGCGGAAGAGGGTTCCGCCCCTATTGCTGCATCAGCTTAATTGATTTTGGTGAGCCGCCATCTTTGAGCATCCGTGCCGTTGTCCGTCCATTGCTGCACGACAGCACCGTCGGCAGTCGATGAATTTGACACGTCCATCACCAGTCCGCTGGCTTTGGATACCAGCTTGTAGTAACCTCCGCCTGCATCGACAATTCTCCATCGTTGTGCATCGGTACCATAATCGACGACTTGCTGGAGCTGAACGCCTCGATCCGAGGTGCCATAAGGTACATCAATCACCAGCCCGCTGTGCATGGCGGTTAGCTTGTAATAGCCGTCGCCCATATGATCCACGCGGAAACGCTGATTGTTACCGTTATTAGAAGTCCATTGGTGCAATTTGGCGCCATCGGCAGTGGAACTACTTGCTACATCAAGTACTTTGCCGCTGACCTTGGAGGTTAAAGTATAAACAGCCCCGCTCTCGATACCCTGTCCTGGTGAGGCTTGATCCTGATACACTCTCACATAATCGACCAGCATTTGTGCAGGGAATGCGGTAGAACTGTTCGGGCTGCCCGGCCAGTTCCCACCTACAGCCAAATTCAGCAGGATAAAAAATGACTTCTGGAATTCTTCGGTACTTCCAACACCATTGGCAATAAGAATCTCATTATACTGAACGCCATCCACGAACCAGCGGATATAGTTGGCGTCCCATTCTATGCTGTATACGTGGAACTGCGAGAAATCGAGATTGCCTGAGGTCCGGCCGAATTCGGCATGGCCTCCTGCATCCCAGTGGACTGTTCCGTTGACGGATGGGTTATGATTGACATGCTCCATAATGTCGATTTCGCCACAATAAGGCCAGCCTACCGAACTGATATTGTCGCCCAACATCCAGAAGGCAGGCCAGATTCCTTGTCCGGTTGGAATTTTAATACGTGCTTCGATTTTACCGTATTTGAAGCTTTTTAATCCTTGAGTTTTGATACGTGCAGAAGTGTAATTCATGCCCCCGTAGTTTTCCTTCTGTGCGGTAATGACGAGATTGCCGCCAGTCACCTGGAGGTTTTGCGATCGGTTGGTGTAATACTGAAGCTCATTATTTCCCCAGCCCGATGATCCGGTGCCGATTTCGGCGGTCCAATTGGATGTATTTAACGAGGAGCCGTTAAATTCATCGGACCAGACCAAATTCCAGTTAGCTGCATTCGCCGTGCCAGAAGGTGGTATAAAGGCGATCAGGAGTGTGACCAGCAGAAATAGGTAGAGAGGTTTACTACGTCTTGGCATTGCATTCGCTCCTTCAAATAGAGTGGGTCTTGCATTTCAAATTTGAAGATGTTGACAAATGAACAAAAAAATGATAGCGCTATCAGATATAGATTACCATTTTGTGATATCATTTACAATTATATTCTTCTTTATTTTGAAAATATTTACATAGATTTGGAGTGGCTGTGAAGGTGTATAATGAACCACAAATTTAGGCAATTGCATGAATAGGGAGGGTTAACTATGAAATATTTCAAGAAGCTGGTGGGAGATCGGGTATATCTATCCCCGGTCAATCCGGAAGATGTGGAAAAGTATACCCACTGGATAAATAATCTTTCTTTATCGGTAAAGCTGGGGGTGTCCAGAGAGGTATTCGGAATACAGCGAGAACAGGAGATTTTGCAGGACATGGCGAAGGAAGGGCACCATTTTGCTATCGTTTCCCTTCAGAATCATGAGTTACTGGGGAGTTGCTCTTTATTCTCAATCCATCCCGTTCATCGCACAGCCGAGGCCGGTATTTTCATAGGAGAAGAAGCATCACGGGGGCAGGGCTTTGGAACAGAAGCTCTACAGTTGCTTTGCGAGTATGGCTTCCAGTTATTAAACGTTCAGAATATTATGCTGCGATTATACGAGTTCAACAAGCCGGCTCTTCGGAGCTACGAGAAGGCAGGCTTCCGTGAGATTGGCCGTCGTACACAAAGCTACTATGTCAACGGGCACTATTTTGACGAGATCTTCATGGAGATGCTGCCACAGGATTTGACCGCTCATCGTCTAAGTGCCACGCTCCCCGTTAAGCCTTGAGTATATAACTAATGACGTGTGAACAAAATGAGAGGGGGTTGTTTGAAATCGGTAGGGAAGGGTTATGTAAAAAGATAACAGCAGTTCTCCTAACGGGCTATGCTTTATTGCTGGCGTATTGGATGCTGCTCGGCTTTGGCAGGACCACGCAGGAGTCTTATATGTACAATGTGCTGCCGTTTCATACGATACTCCAATTTTTCGGGTCCCGGGATTTCCTGTCAAGTGCGTGGCTGATCAATATCGTCGGGAATATCGGCGTATTTGTTCCGTTTGGGATCGGCTTGCCCATCCTGTGTAAAGGAAAACTGCAGTTAGCACTCCCACTCTTCCTGCTTGGGGTACTGGTGCTGGAATTGTTGCAACTTGTACTAAGAAGAGGCAGCTTTGACGTCGACGACTTTATTCTGAATACGGCTGGTTTTTGGCTAGGGTATGCGCTATTCAGGCAGCTTCCCTGGCTTCATGAACAACAAGATCAAAAGGAGTGAGCATGATGAAGACGAACAAATGGCAACGGTATGTGCTTACCTTAGTTATCTTGGCTATCGCTTTACTTCCTGCGCAGGTTGCAGCGGCGCACACCAATCAAGGGAAGAAGTGGCAGCATGACGGACCTCGATCCAAGATGACGGAGTGTGCTCCCCGAGCAGACGATGCCCATGCGGATTTAACTCGAGTTAATTACACCAAAGCAGAGCGCAAAGAAATTGCTCAAGCATTTGCCAAGTTTGAATCCTTTGAAACGCCCTACGCCCCAAGGAAGATGACAAAAGGGGACAGCTTCGAAAAAGTGGTTGCTTCTGATGATGGGGTTCAATTCATATTTGACCGGATGACGGTCAACATCTCCCCGCGAGATTATGCTTACGCTTATGAGGGGGAAGCGGTAACCTTGTCCAATGGAGTTCAGGCCAAGTGGTACACACCCGATCAGACACCTTTGCTTTCCTTTGCCTTGAAGGACCGGTTCGTGACGATAAGCTCGCCGGACGGAGAGTTGAGCCGCTCGCAACTGGAGAAAGTAGCTGTGACGGTAGCCAAGCTTAGATAGTGGACCTCGATCTGTTAAATCAGGTCTGCCTAGCGCATATGCGCTTTGGCAGGCCTTTTTTTGATTAAACATTTACTTCATATGGCATTTTGCCTAAGATTGAGGGAGCGGAAGCAAAAAAGAGAGCCAAATTTGCTTTGTAACGGCATAGGATGGGAACAGGGGGCATTTATTTGACATATACGCATCTTTTATTTGACGCGGACGATACATTGTTTGATTATCCGAAGGCAGAGAGCAGCGCGCTGCTTGGCACATTGGAATACGAGGGGCTGCCTGGCACGGTAGAGGTGATGGAAGCCTATCAAAGCATTAACCAGCAACTTTGGCGGGAGTTCGAACAGGGGACGATAACACTGGCTTCCCTAAGAACAGAGCGCTTTGCTCGTTTATTTACACAGCTTGGCTTGAAGACACGTTCCGAGGTGGAGCTAATCAGCGAATATTATTTGGACCGGCTGGGTGAAGGGCATGAACTGATTGATGGCGCTTATGAAATTTGTTCGTCGCTGATGGAAGCTGGATATCGCTTGTCCATTATCACCAATGGAATCAAGAAGGTGCAGACGAGCCGTATTGCCAAATCAGCCTTGAACGGAATGTTCGAGCAAATTATCGTATCGGAGGACACCGGGTATCAGAAGCCGCATCCGGGGATCTTCGACTACGCCTTTAACAAGCTGGGTATCACTGACAAAAGCCGGGTAATGATCATTGGGGATTCCTTGACCTCCGACATGCAGGGCGGTATCAGTTATGGTATTGCTACCTGCTGGTTCAATCCGCAAGGTAAGCCTAATACGCTTGGGCTTCAGCCAACCTATGAAATTCGCAGTTTGGCTGAGATTAAGGCCTTGGTCGCTTCAGGCCGTAAATTATTCATGTAGGAGGCGGTGCACATGATTCAGTGTCCATGGTGCGGGGAACGGGTCATCCTGATTGGTGGGGTGTGCCCGGATTGCAAGCATGAGGTGTTGCCGGAGCATTTGGAGGGCAAGCCTGGACCCGAGGAGGAGCAAGGGGTGTCCGAACCCACTCGGGTCATGGATCATTTTGACTTGCCGGTGGTACTGCAACATCGGTTCAAATGTGTCAAGTGCGGCGGCCGGGACAGCTCAGTACAGGAAGTGTCCATGACGGGCGCGGGGCTCAGCAAGCTGCTTGATGTCCAGCATCATCACTACTTGCTCGCATCCTGCCTTCATTGTGGATACGTAGAGATGTACAACCCCGATGTATTGAAGGGGCATACCACAGGTAAATTTTCCACGATTCTAGATATTTTATTTGGCCGATAGGGAACTTCATTTGACGACAACTTCTTTTGTTCTGCATCCAGACGTAGTAAAATGGGGGAAATCGGAAAAAAAGGAGTTGTCAGGATGTTTCTGCTACAGGCAGATGATTTTACCAGATACCGATTTTTGTCGGGCGTGGAGCTTTCTCCAAACGGCAAATATGCGGCCTACTGCGTCAAGACGAGTAATAAAGAGAAGAAGGGTTACTTATCTGACCTATGGATTAGTGAAGTCTCCGGCGGTACTGTGAAGCAGTACACAGGGATGGGGGACTTGGGAGCCTTTCGTTGGCTGGACGATGACACTTTGTTTATCCAGGCTAACCGGGAGCACGAAGACAAGACCCCTCATCCGCTGGAACCACGGACCCATTTCTATACGCTTAGTTTTGATGGCGGGGAAGCCTTGAAAGCCTTCTCTATTCCGCTTAAGGTCAGCGAGATTCATCCACTATGGGGAACGCTGTGGGCGGTCAAAGCGGTATATGATCATAATAGTCCCAATGTGACCGGTTTCAGCGAAGAGGATAAAGAGAAGGCGCGGCGCTCCTATCAAGAAGAGCAGGATTACACGGTGCTGGATGAAATCCCCTTCTGGCATAACGGAGAGGGTATATCGAACAAGAAGCGTAATCGCGTCTATTTGTTTGATGCTGCGGATGAGCATTTGACGCCAATTACGGGGGAATGGTTCGATACCGTCTTACTGAAGGTTAGTGAGGATAAGAAGCGCATCTTGTTTACCGGACAGGAATTTTTCAATAAAATGGAGCTCACCGACTCGCTGTGGACCTATGATATTGAACAGGGACGGCTGGAGGAGCGAGTTCCAATGGGTACATATCAGTTTCGCACGGCCGACTTTCTGGGAGAGGATATCATATTCGCCGCTTCGGAATGCCGCAAATTTACGATTAACGAGAACCCTTCCTTTTTAAGACTGAAGCCGGATGGAGACATTATTCGCTTTGCAGACCCTGATCTTTCTCTGGGCAATAGCGTAGGGACGGATTCTCGTCTGGGGGCAGGCAAAGGTGTGGCGGTCACAGAGCAAGGTGTGTATTGTATCGTAACGGACCGGTATTGCTCCAGGTTGTGCCGCATATCGTACGATGGAAGTGTGGAGTTTGTTAGCCGTCGTGAGGGTGCGGTAGACTGCTTTGCCATGAATGGAGATGGCACTGTGGTATTTGTCGGGATGCGAGAGCAGCGACTTCAAGAGCTTTACAGACTGGACTTGCATTCAGGCGAAGAGACTCCACTTAGCAGCTTCAACGAATCGGCACTGGAGGACAAGTATGTGGCCGTGCCGCAGCCGCTGACCTGGATCAATTCAGATGGAGTGGAGCTTGACGGCTGGGTGCTCCTGCCTAAGGATTACGACCCGGAGCGCCGATACCCGGCGATCCTGAATATTCACGGCGGACCCAAGACCGTATATGGCACATTGTACGTCCATGAGATGCAGCTTTGGGCCAATGAAGGTTATTTCGTGCTGTTCAGTAATCCTCGGGGGGGAGACGGACGAGGTAATGATTTTGCCGATATCCGTGGGCGTTATGGCACGATCGATTACGAGGATATTATGGAATTTACCGACCAGGTGCTGGGGGCTTATCCCGCGATTGATTCGCGTAGAGTGGGAGTGACCGGGGGCAGCTATGGGGGCTTTATGACGAACTGGATTATCGGGCATACGGACCGCTTCGCCGCCGCCGTCTCTCAGCGCTCGATTGCTAACTGGATATCGATGTGCTGCACAACGGATATCGGGTACTATTTTGCCACGGAGCAGACCGCCTCAAGTCCTTGGGATGGGGCAGATCGCATGTGGGAGCAGTCTCCACTCAAGTATGCCGACCGGGTTACAACACCAACGCTATTCCTGCATTCAGATGAGGATTTGCGCTGCTGGCAGGTGGAGGCACTGCAAATGTTCACGGCGCTTAAAATGCATGGCGTAGAATCGCGCTTGTGTATGTTCAAGGGAGAGAATCATGATTTGTCCCGCTCCGGCAAGCCGCATCACCGAATTCGCCGGCTGAAGGAAATCTCGGATTGGTTCAGACGTTACTTGCAATAGTTCATGCAAATTACATATTTGAATTTAAATGAAGGGGACCCCGCCGAAGATGGCGGGGTTCCCTTCGCATCTTGCTTTTTCCCTTTTGGAATATGGATTTGTCCCATGATTAAAGGCGTCAAGGATTTTGGAATTAGGGTAGATTTCCCTGTTGATGGCAGTGTATCATAGATTTGTAACGATGTTGACAGAAAGAAAGGATTGAAGCTATGGATTCATTGCTGATCCGTCCGGCAAGGATGAGCGATATCGATGGGATTCGCGAGGTTGCCGTGGAGACGTGGAATAGCACTTATGAGACAATTTATCCGGAGCACTTCATCGCTGCTTATCTGACTCAAGCTTATGCCAAGAGCAGTTTGGAACAAAGTATCATACAGGATGAGGCAAGAATGGCACGTAAATTTCTGGTGGCGTTATGGGACGGAGAGGTTGTAGGCTTCGGTCAGTTGTCTGAGCCGAAGAATGGTGCAAGTGAATTAACAAGGCTGTATGTACTTAAGGAATATCAGCGCAAAGGAATTGGTAAGCGGTTGCTGAATGAATTGCTTCGGCTGGACGCATCGCTGATGGAGATTTATGCCTGGTGCGAGCGTGAGAATGATATCGGCACGGTATTTTATCAATATAATGGATTTGAATACGCGGAAGAGAAGGAAGAATGGCTATTCGATTACCGTACGATCATGTCCAAATATGTCAAACGAATTTGACGGAAATGATAGATTAAGCGACAATGATTGCAAATATGGAGTGCCGGCGGATGATAAACTTATGGATGCGGAGGGCCCTTAGGGGTTCCCGTACCCCTTTGTGAACGCGCGTTCGTAAAATTCCGCAGCGAGCATTTACAGACAGGAGAGAAGAAGCAATGAGTCAATCTAGACTTGGACAACCACTGGAGGGCTTTGCCGAATACAGCAGGATTGCGGCAGCCGAAGGGGGCGTACTGCTGAAGAACGAGAACGAAATGCTCCCGCTTGGGAACGATGAAATTGTATCCGTTTTCGGAAGATGCCAAATTGATTATTACCGCAGCGGAACCGGCTCAGGCGGAGCCGTAAATGTGGAATATGTGGTGAATATACTGGAAGGACTACGGGCTAATAAGGGGATTAACATAAATGAAACGCTAGCGGGGCGTTACGAGCAGTGGATCAGTGAGCATCCATTCGATAATGGCGGCGGAGGTTGGGCTGCCGAGCCTTGGTGTCAGGCAGAGATGCCACTCACTGATGAGATCGTTGCCGAGGCGAGAAGCACTTCTGGCAAAGCCGTCATTGTCATTGGACGTACGGCTGGAGAGGACCAGGACAATGCTGACACAGAGGGCAGCTACCGGCTTACCGCTCAGGAACTGGACAATTTGCGTACGGTCACCCGGCATTTTGAACGAGTTGCGGTAGTGATGAACGTCTCCAACGTAATTGATATGAGTTGGGTTGAGGATGAAGCTCACCAGGGACATATTCAGGCAGTGTTGTATGTGTGGCAAGGGGGAATGATCGGGGGACATGCTGTGGCCGATTTGCTGTCCGGGGATGTTGTCCCTAGCGGGAAGCTGACGGATACGATTGCTTTCCATATTGAGGACTACCCTTCTACGGCGAACTTCGGGGATGAGGTCAGGAACTTTTACCAGGAGGACATTTATGTAGGTTACCGTTATTTTGAAACATTTTGCCCGGAGAAGGTGCAATTTCCCTTTGGTTACGGACTGTCCTATACCACCTTTGATTGGAGGATTGAGCAGGTTCGCTGTACGGGTGACGGGGTAGACGCCTGCGTGGAGCTTGAAGTGGCTGTGACCAATACCGGGGAGAAGTATACCGGCAAGGAGGTCATCCAGCTCTACTATGAGGCGCCGCAAGGGAAGCTGGGTAAGCCGTCTCGCGCGCTGGGGGCATTTGCCAAAACTGGGCTGCTACAGCCTGGTCAAACCGAGGTGATTGAGCTTCGTTTGCCAGTCAAGCGGATGGCCTCTTATGATGACGGTGGAGCGACGGGCCATAAAGCCTGTTATGTGCTGGAAGCGGGAGATTACAAGCTTCATGTGGGCAACAGTGTGCGCCGGACTGAGGAAGTCAGCTTGGCTGGAGAAGTGGCGGTTAGCATGGGTCAATTGCTGCTCGTAGAGCAGGTGACGGAAGCGGCAGCCCCTATGGAGGCCTTCACCCGTTTGAAGCCAGGCAACCGCAAGGTGGATGGTACTTATGAGATGGCTTACGAGGAAGTGCCGCAGCGTACCGTATCGCTGGGACAACGTATTGAAAGCCAGTTGCCGAAGACGTTCCCGGTGACGGGCGACCGGGGCGTACGGCTCAAGGATGTGCAGGCCGGGAACGCCAGCCTTGAGGCTTTCGTTGCCCAATTGACGGCTGAGGAATTGGCTGTCCTAGTGCGGGGCGAAGGCATGAGCAGCCCGAAGGTAACGCCGGGAACGGCTGCCGCCTTTGGCGGGCTTGGTGACAGCTTGAGCGACTATGGGATTCCAGTCGGCTGTGCGGCAGACGGTCCGTCCGGCATCCGGATGGATAGCGGCCATAAGGCGACCCAACTTCCTATCGGCACGTTGCTGGCTTCCAGTTGGGATATCCCGTTGGTGGAGTCCCTTTATGTCATGGAGGGGCAGGAACTGCTGCGAAATGAGATTGATACCTTGCTGGGACCGGGGATCAACATCCATCGCCATCCATTAAACGGACGGAATTTTGAATATTTCTCCGAGGACCCCTTGCTGACCGGGTGCTTTGCCGCTGCAGTAACGCGCGGCATCCACGAAGGCGGCTCGCATGCTACTGTGAAGCACTTTGCCGGTAACAACCAGGAACACGCCCGCTCCAAGGTCGATACGGTGGTGTCCGAACGGGCTTTGCGCGAGATATACCTGAAGGGCTTTGAGCTTACGGTCAAGGAGGGCGGAGCCAGGTCGATTATGACCTCCTATAATCCGGTTAATGGGCATTGGGCTGCATCCAATTATGATCTGAACACAACGATTCTCCGAAATGAATGGGGTTATGAAGGGATCGTTATGACGGATTGGTGGGCGGTCATGAACGATTGCGAGAAGGGCGGGCCGGCGGATGCCACGTACACTTCGTTTATGGTGCGAGCCCAGAACGACCTGTATATGGTCATTAACAACAACGGGGCCGAAATTAATGCCCGGGGAGACAACACGCTGGAGTCGCTGGCGGCCGGCACGTTAACCTTGGGTGAATTGCAGCGTTGTGCCATTAATATCTGCCGATTCCTAATGAATGCTCCGGTATTTGCCCGGGAGCCGAAGCCGCTGGGGGATATCCGTCTGTTCCATTCCGGAAATAAGGCTGCCGCGGCTTCGGGCTTGCCGTACGAGCTGTCTAAGGCAGAGGGGGTCCGCATCGTTCCACAAGCCAAGCAAGCTACATGGCTACAGGTAACGGAAGCGGGAGTTTATGGACTCATGGTCCGTATGCGTTATGCCGCTTCAAATCTGTCGCAGTCCGCTTGCAATTTGCTGTTAAATGGGGAACTGCTGACCACGATCCAAACGAACGGAACCGATGGGAAATGGGTTGCTGAGAAGCTGCTGCGTTTTGAACTGGAAGAGGGCTATTATGAGCTCACATTCGATGAGATCAAGCCAGGACTGGAAATTGGCTGGCTGGAGTTCATGAATTCATAAAATGACTTTCTGGACAACCTCTACAAGGAGCAACCTTCCATCCTTTATCTTCGTTAGGTAGGTAAGAGACGGCCATCACTTGAATATATAACAGAAGAGTGCTGACAACGTAAGAGGACGTCCAAACAAGCGAATATAGGGGGTCATCCTATGGAAAGCTGGATCAGGAAGGTTAGCGGTTGTACCGTCATTATCTTGTTAGTGTTGTTGCTGGGGGGCTGTGGTAGCGCAAGTTATGATTCGCAAAGCCAATCTTCCACCGATAATAGTGCCATGTCTGTAGCAGATATGGCTAGCGAGAGTTCAAACCTGAATAAGGAGGCTCTTGCTTCCCCCGGTCAGGCCGAGGGTTCAGGCAATTTGGCAGATCCTGAAGCTGCAGGCATGGAGCAGGGAGTGGCAGGAGTACAGAGCCAAAACGCTGCTTTCGAGACGGGCTTGCACAAGAAGCTGATCTACCGGGCTAATGTGGTTATGGAAGTAGAGGATTATGCGAAGGCGCAAACCGAGATTCGTAATCTGGTTGCGGTGAGTGGCGGATATCTGGTGGAGTTTAATGAAGATCAATCACGATATGAATTGGGTGGAAGCTTTGTATTGAAGGTTCCAGCTAATGGCTTCTCGGCATTCCTTGATCGTCTGGAGCAGCTTAAGCCGAAGTCCATGCAACGCAATATTCAGGGGCAGGATGTGTCGGAGGAATACGTGGATCTGGAATCCCGCCTTAAGGTCAAGGAAGCGACGGAAGCCCGATATTTAAAGTTCATGGAGGCAGCCACGCAGACTGAGCAGCTTGTGGAATACGTCAATGAGTTAGAGCGGATTCAGACGGATATTGAGCAGATCAAAGGGAGAATGCGCTATATTGATAGCAATGTCGCTTATTCCACGATCGAAATCCGTGTTTATCAGCCGGATGCAGCCAAGATGGCCATAACGGATGAAGATCCGGGCTTGCTGGATCGAATGAAGAATGCACTGACCGGTAGCATTGAAGTGCTGTCCCTGCTAGCGCAATGGCTGGTCGTGTTCCTTGCCGGGGCGCTGCCACTGCTTGTAATCGCCTCAATCATTCTGGTGCCTGTGTGGATCTATCGTCGCAAGACCCGTGAGAAGCGAGCGCAGCGACGGGCTGAACAATTCACGAATAATAGAAGATCACTGATTCCTTACGTAGACCTTGGGAAGCAGGAGAAGCCTGTGGAGCCCGCCGTTAAGCAGGAAGAGCTGCCATTAAACGATGCGAAGACCGATCTGAAGGACGAGTCGGAAGGCAAGCCGGAATAAAGACACAAAAGTCCATATATCAGATCACTTTATTATCGTTACTCCTCCTGGTTTAAATAGTAGAATGAAAGAGAATTCAGAACGATCAAAGTCAGATTGAGACATTCCAGGAGGAGCATGAAATGCCTATTTTCTTCGATGAAGCCAAAGGTCTTTTTCATTTGCAATCTCGCAATACCAGCTATTTGATTCAATTGGTTCAGGGCTATGCCGCCCATGTGTATTACGGTGCCAAGCTGCGGCATGGAAGTCGTCTGGATGGTATGCTCACCTTTCAGGAGAGGTCTTCCTTCAGCCCCAACCCGGTGCCGGATGATAAGTCTATCTCACTGGATACCTTACCTCAGGAATATCCGCAATATGGAACCAGTGATTTCCGTGGCCCTGCCTATCAGGTAAGACTGGAAAATGGAACACGCGTAACGGAATTGCTGTACCGCTCACACCGTATTGTAGCGGGGAAGCCGATCTTGGAAGGCCTGCCTTCGGTATATACGGAGCGTGAGGAAGAAGCGGAAACCCTGGAACTGGAGCTGTTTGATCATTATTCCGGGTTGACGGTGGTCTTAAGCTATTCGGTATTTGCTGATCTGGACGTGATTACGAGATCGGCCCGGATTACTAATAGCAGCGATACAGTCATGCAATTGGAGCGGGCACTGAGCGCTTCGGTAGATTTCCCCGATAATGACTATGACGCTTTGTACCTCTCCGGGGCCTGGGCTCGCGAGCGCCATGTGCAGCGCAGGAGGCTGGCTCCGGGCATCACGGGGATTGGCAGCAGCCGCGGCTCAAGCTCGCATCAATTTAATCCGTTCCTTGCCTTGATGCGTCCAGATGCTACGGAAGCTCAAGGAGAGGTGTATGGATTCAGCCTGGTATATAGCGGTAACTTCACCGCAAGCGCTGAAGTTGAGCAATTCGGTTCAACTCGCGTATCCATCGGTCTCAATCCGTTTGAATTTAACTGGAGACTCGAAGCGGGTGAAAGCTTTCAAACGCCGGAGGCGGTCATGGTATATTCCTCCCGTGGCCTGGGCGGCATGTCGCGAACTTATCACCGCTTGTACCGTACCCGGCTATGCCGCGGACAACACCGTGATCGGGAGCGTCCAATTCTTGTGAACAACTGGGAAGCGACCTATTTTAATTTTGACGCAGACAAAATTGAGTCGATTGCCCAAGAGGGGAGCAAGCTGGGAATTGAGCTGTTTGTGCTCGATGATGGCTGGTTTGGACGGCGCGACAGCGACAATAGCTCCTTGGGCGATTGGTTTGAAGACCGCCGCAAGCTCCCGGAGGGGCTGGCAGACCTGGCTAATCGTGTGAAGGAGACTGGCTTACAATTTGGTCTTTGGTTTGAGCCGGAGATGGTATCACCGGACAGTGATCTGTACCGGGCTCACCCGGATTGGTGCTTGCATGTGCCGGGACGGCGACGGACCGAGGCGAGAGAGCAACTTGTGCTGGATATGTCACGCAGCGATGTGCGCGAATATTTATACGAGCGGCTTAGCGCCATCTTCTCCACGGTGCCCATCTCTTACGTCAAATGGGATATGAATCGCAACATGACGGAGGTAGGCTCGGCGGCAAGTGCGGTGGAGCGGCAAGGTGAGGTTGCCCATCGTTATATACTGGGATTGTATGAGCTGTTGGAGCGTCTGACCAGTCAATTCCCACATATTTTATTTGAAAGCTGCTCCGGTGGGGGCGGACGCTTTGATCCTGGTATGCTGTATTATATGCCGCAAACCTGGACAAGCGACGACACCGATGGGGTAGAGCGCTTGAAAATTCAGTACGGCACGAGTATTGTGTATCCGGTGTCGACGATGGGAGCCCATGTCTCTGCGGTGCCCAATCATCAAGTTGAGCGGGTCACTCCGCTTTCGTTCCGTGGCGACGTAGCTATGTCCGGAAATTTTGGATATGAGCTGGATCTCACCCGGTTTACGGAAGAAGAGAAGGATATTGTGAAAGGCCAAATTGAGCTGTATAAGGAAATTCGGCAGTTAGTGCAGCAAGGGGACCTATACCGTCTGCAAAGCCCATTTACAGGCAATGAGACGTCCTGGATGTTCGTCAGCCCTGACCAAAGTGAAGCACTGTTATTCTATTTCCGCGTGTTGGCTGAGCCGAACGGGCCGCTATTGCGTGTGAAGCTAGATGGACTTGATCCTTCCAGAGACTATGAGGTGCTGGGTAGCGGAGAGATATATGGAGGGGACCGCTTGATGCAGGCGGGCTTGTCCATGGCTTCGGTGCGTGGAGATTTCAGCAGTCTGACGGTGCGGTTAAGAGCGGTTAGCTTCTAAACGAATATCAGCCCAAGCAGCATGCAATTTTATATATGATCTAAAATAAAAGGAACCTTGAGACCACAGAAAATCGTGGAAGTGCAAGGTTCCTTTTGTGTTGGTGTTGCGATGATACGAGCTCTAAAATTTGAAAATATGTATCGTCTTTTGCAGTTGGAATACAGCGTTCTTCATCGCTTCCGTCTCATCGGCCATGGCCTGAATGGAGGTGATTTGCTCGTTCATGGATGCAGACACTTCCTGGGTGCCTGCCGCAGATTGCTCGGTAATGGCTGAAATGTTCTGAATGGCTGCGGAGATGCCTTGGGCACTTTCCAGCATGGCTTCACTTTCCTTAGAGAAGGCTGCCATTTCTTCCGTAATATATTGAAAGCTGTGGACGATATCCTGGAAAATCTGCTCCGCTTCCCGAATCATCCCGCTTTGTTGCTGGACGACCTCTTCATTGATCTTGATGTTATGCCCGGCTTGCTGCACATCCTGCTCAATGCTGCGAACGAGGCCAAATACCTCCTTTGTGGAAGCCGTAGATTCCTCGGCCAGCTTGCGAACTTCGTGGGCAACCACCGCAAAACCAGCGCCGTGCTCTCCGGCTCGTGCTGCTTCAATGGAAGCGTTCAGGGATAGCAGGTTGGTCTGCTCGGCAATCTCCGAGATCGTTGCTGTAATCCGGGTAATGCCTTGGGCATTTCTGGCCAGGGCTTCAATAGATTCGGCGACTTTCTCTGTAGCTTCGATGTTCTTGCGCATTCCACTGGCCTGCCGCGAAACTGACTCACGTCCGCGTTCTACAAGCTCCAGGGTTTCCGCTGAACGCTTGTTCATTTCCCGGGTAGACTCCGTATAATTGGTGACCTTGAGTTCAATCTCCCCAATGGCATCCTTCATGCCGCCAACATCCTCGGAGATGGCATTAGCACCAAGCGCAAGCTCGTTAGAGGAATGGGTGACTTGGGTCATAACCTCAATTAACTGTTGGTTCCGATCCGAGATGCTGCGACTGGAATCCATAACCTTGCGGGTAATGTCCGAAGTCTCTTGCAGAATCTTCCGCAGCTTGTCCACCATGCTGTTGAAGGAGCGGCTAAGCTCATCCATGCCGCCGGTTTCCATGATGCGTCCGGTGAAATCGCCCTTGGCAATCTTGGCGGAGGCACTGGAGATGTCCGAGAAGGAATCCGTGAGCGCCTTCTTGACATAGCTTGATAGAGGATAAGTAAGCGCTGCCAAGACAACCACGAATAAAATACCGATAAAGATATGTCCTAAGACGATGAATACCAGCAAAGCAGGGATAGCGAATAGCGCTGCGACCATATAGCATGCGGCTGTGATCTTGCGCGATAGGGGGAGCTGGTTGAACCATGACATTGGGATCAAGACCTCCTTGGAAGATAGGTTAATTATACCATTGATTATAGCACCTGGTGTGCCAAATGGTATAGAACTAAAAACCCCCTTGAATCAATAGGATACAAGGGGGACTGAAAGAGTGTTTATGAGATTTTAGCCAAGCACGACTTCAACCTGATGAATGGCGCCATCGCCTGCTGGTTTGATAATATTGCCTTCAATAGATTGACCATCGACCGTGATGCTGGCAACGCCTTTCTCAACATGATTCGGGTTGTTTACCTTGATGACATAAGTATCGCCACGGAACACACGCGTAATCTCGTATCCGTCCCAAGCGGCTGGAATACAAGGGTCGACCTTCAGACCGGCAAAGTCGGCTTGCACACCGAGAATAGATTGCGTAATCGCTACATAGTTCCAGGCCGCTGTGCCGGTGAGCCAGGAGTTTTTGGCTTCGCCATGACGCACGGCATCTTTACCGGCAATCATTTGTGAGTAAACATAAGGCTCCATACGGTGAACCTCGCTAATATCCTCCAGATAAGCCGGAGCAATCTTCGCGTACACATCGAAGGCCCGGTTGCCATGTCCTAATACGGTTTCGGCAATCATGATCCATGGGTTGTTATGGCAGAAAATACCGGCATTCTCTTTGTAGCCCGGCGGATAGGTGGAGATTTCGCCCAGGTTCAAGTAATACTTGGAATATGGCGGTTGTTGCAGGACGATGCCATATTTGGTATCCAGGCGTTCCTCGACAGAGGTGAGTGCCTTGGCTGCTTGACCTTCTTCTACACCGATACCGGCCATTACGCAAATGCCTTGCGGCTCGATGAAGATCTGACCTTCTTCATTTTCCTTACTACCGATCTTCTCGCCATAATGGTCGTAGGCCCGCAGGAACCAATCGCCGTCAAAGCCATGCTCCAAGGTGGTCTTGCGCATTTCCTCCGTCAGCTTAAGCGCTTCGCCAGCTTCGGAATCAAGTCCCCGCATCCGGCAAATTTCCGCAAAGTCAGGACCAACGAAGACGAACAAGCCGGCAATAAAGACGGATTCTGCAACGCGGCCTTCAATGTTTGCCGTAGTCTGGAACGACTCGCCTGGCTCTTTGGAGAAGCAGTTGAGGTTCAGGCAGTCATTCCAGTCTGCACGTCCAATCAATGGCAAGCCGTGTGGACCCAGGTTATGCACCACATGATAGAAGGAGCGCTTCAAGTGCTCGAACAGGGTAGCCGTATTGTCCGGATTGCTGTCAAACGGTACTTGTTCGTCCAAGATGCTTACGTCACCGGTTTCCTTAATATAAGCTGCGGTGCCGAGTACAAGCCATAATGGATCATCGTTGAAGCCGCTGCCTACTTCGTTGTTCCCTTTCTTGGTAAGGGGTTGATATTGGTGGTAGGCGCTACCGTCCTCAAACTGAGTAGCAGCGATATCGAGAATACGCTCTTTGGCCCGCTCAGGAATTTGATGGACGAAGCCGAGCAAATCCTGGTTGGAGTCACGGAAGCCCATCCCGCGCCCGATGCCGGATTCGAAATAGGAAGCGGAACGTGACATGTTAAAGGTAACCATACATTGATACGGATTCCAAATGTTCACCATCCGGTTCAACTTGTCGTCGCCGCTGTCAATTTGATATTTGGACAGCAGATTGTCCCAATAAGCAGCCAGGTCACTTAATGCTTGGTCCACATCGGCGTCAGTGGCGAATTTCTCGATCATTTCGAGGGCTGGTTTCTTGTTGATGACGCCCAGCGACTCCCATTTGTCTTCTTCCGGCACTTCTACATAGCCAAGAATGAAGATGAGGCTTTGTTCTTCGCCTGGAGCAAGCTTCAGTACAATTTCGTGAGAGCCGATCGGGGACCAACCACTGGCTACTGAATTGGAAGCTCTTCCTTCCACAACAACTTGCGGCTCATGGAGTCCGTTGTACAGTCCCACAAATGCTTCACGGTCCGTATCAAAACCGTCGATATCGCGGTTAACGGAATAGAAAGCGTAATGGTTGCGGCGCTCCCGGTATTCCGTCTTATGATAGATAACG
Organism: Paenibacillus senegalimassiliensis; assembly: GCF_001486585.1. Classification (GTDB taxonomy): domain Bacteria; phylum Bacillota; class Bacilli; order Paenibacillales; family Paenibacillaceae; genus Fontibacillus; species Fontibacillus senegalimassiliensis. The sequence continues at coordinate 1,537,890 of NZ_LN909046.1, read as the reverse complement.
GAGTCAAGGACTTCAACTTCACCGGTACTCAGATTGCGCTGGAAGTTAGTCATATCGTCTTGAGCGTTCCACAGACAGAATTCGGCAAAGGAGAAGAGGGATACCTTCTTAGTGTCCGAGCTTGTATTCTTCACGGTCAAGCGATGAACTTCGGCGTTGTGACCCAGCGGAATGAAGGCCAATTGCGTTACAGATATCCCGCCACGCTCTCCGGTAATTGAGGTATAGCCCAATCCATGCCGACATTCGTAGTGATCAAGGTCGCGCTTGACTGGCATCCAGCCCGGTGTCCAGAAGTCATCATTATCATGATCACGCAGATAGTAATAGCGGCCGCCAGTATCCAGCGGAATGTTATTATAGCGGTAACGGGTCAATCTGCGCAGACGGGCATCACGGTAAAAGGTGTAACCACCGGCGGTATTGGAAATCAGTCCGAAAAATTGCTCATTTCCGAGGTAATTGATCCATGGATAAGGGGTTTGTGGTGTATGAATCACATACTCTTTACGTTGATCGTCAAATGCTCCAAATTTCATGAATTGAACTCTCCCTTCATTTGTGAACGCGCGTTTATAATAGATAAAATGCACACCCCATCCACCTTGAGGGGAAGGAGGTGCCGTAATGCTGTTACTTGGCGGGAGGCTTGCAGGAATCTCTAACCTCCAAGCGGGTTGGGAAGCTAACGGTGCTAAAGGTAGGCTGCTTGGTATCACATAACTCAATCACCTTTAAGACAGCCGCCTTGGCCATTTCGTCAACGGGAAGATGAACGGTGGTTAGCTTCGGAGTAATCCGCGAAGCCAGCTCTACATCGTCAAAGCCGATGACAGAAAGCTGATCAGGTACGCTTATTCCACGCTCGGCAAACGCTTCCATAGCAATCATGGCCATGTCGTCGTTGGAACAAAATAGGGCCGTAGGCAGGGAGTCTTGGTCTGCCAGTCTATGCGCTTCACGGTGGGCACTTTCTTTCAGGAATTCCCCTTCCAGAATATATTCATCCCGAAGCGGCAAACCGTATTTATCAAGCGTGTGCTCAAAAGCAAGATAGCGTTCGCGTCCCGAATGTGTATTCATCCGGCCCTTCATAATCCCGATCTCACGGTGACCCAGTTCAATGAGGTACTCAATAGCCTGAACCGTGCCCTCATAGTCCATTGAATTAATAACGGCCAAATGATTTTTGTTGAGCCGCTCAGCCATGATTTCAGAAATGTCGTAATCAATCAGCACCAGAGGCGCTTCTTGTCCAACCATCTCACGAACCAGTTCGATGTCCTTCTGTGTACCAACGAGAATCCCGCCGTCAATCCGTTTCTGCTGAAAGGCCTGCTTCACCTTCTGGAAGTCGCCCGGCGAATATACCGTATGAATCAGCACATAGAACCCGCGGGCATTGGCCGTATCAACGACCATGTCGACAATCGGGGCGAAGTAGCTGTTCTGGTAAATCCGGCTGGTATCTTCCTTCTCAATCATACTGATAGCGAAGAGACCAATCGTATCCGTTCGTTTGCCCGCGAGCGCTCTGGCGAAGCTGTTAGGCTCGTAGTGATGCTGCTCGATAACCCGGAGCACTTTAGCTCTCGTGGCCTCGGGAACGTTCGGATAATTGTTGATGACCCGTGATACGGTACTGCGGGACACCCCGGCTAATTTTGCTATATCTTCGCTGCGCATAAGGCTGTCCCCACTTTCGTAAACGCGCGTTTATATCGTTATTGTAAGACATCGCTTACAAATAATCAATGAATAAAAAAAGGCGGCTATTCGGCCGCCTTGGGGAGATGCTCCAAGTATTGCTTGATCATATGAATGGCTTTGTCCTTATTTTGAATGTCAGCCCGCAGGGAGATAATCATTTCCGAGCCGCCAAGAGGCAGTTCGTCCAGCAAAGTGCTGCTTGATATATCAATGCCGTATACATGCTCGGCACCATCGTCATCGGATGTCGCCTTGATTACATGATCTTCGGTGAGCAGAGGCTGGAGTTCTTGGGTAATATCTTCATCCAGATTGTAGAACGCTCCGCCACCTCCCAGCCATTCGAAGGAAGCCTTATCCGTGATATAAATATCCGGACTTGATGTTGCTACAATGGCCATCGCTTTTTGCTGGTAGGCCATATCAGCACTTCCGTTCTCTCCTTGAAGCGGCAAGTATACCAGTTCAAGCTCCAATCTTTGAAAATCAGGGATCTGCGCCGTCATGGCTTGTTCCAGTGCAGGTGTTCCTCCCGCAGCTTCATCGGCCATATAGTTACCAATCATCAGGATAGATAGATCGATAGGAGGGAGGGCAGCCAGGCGTTTTTGCTCCTCGCGATGGTCCAGATAAGCTGTGGTGCCATAGATTAGGGCAGCTATCACAACCAGCCCAATGATAACAAAATGCTTGTACAACCTGAAGAAATCATCTGTTCTCTCGGCAGGTCCAGCCAATTTGCCCCACTTGCGATAACGCTGGCGGCTCATCTCGGCAATTTCTCCTTGTTTCTCGGCCTGCACAATTAATTTGTACGCTTTAAGCTTCCGTTCGTTTTGCTCTTTGTCCTGTGCATTTGAGGTGCGAGAGCGGGACTGACGTAGTATAACGTCAGCTACTCTCTCTACCTCCTCGCGAGAGGCATTTTCAGGTAGGCCTAGCAGCTTATAGGCCTGTGTCAATTCGTCCTTGTTCATCTCGTTCTCCTCTAAGATTCATTCCATTTTATATGTACAAATATTATATAGAAAGTGGCGCTTACATTCATTATACTTTGTATTTGAAGCGAAGGGAAATTCCTTGAAATGACCACTTTTAAGGAACCGAAAAGAAGCCGGAAAGCTCCTGGCCTCCGGCTCCTTCATTCAGGTTCAGTTAACTTGCCTTCCTGGGACTAACGGACGCGCCGCATGGAAATGATGACATCGCTCCAATAGCCCGAATCCATCGAACTGATCTGCACTCCGGGATCGCCCCAGGTGTGGATGAATTTGCCGCCACCGATGTAGATGCCGACATGTCCGGGGATGCTATCCGCTTGAAAGCGGCCCGGCACGGTGAAGAATATCAGATCGCCCACTTGCAGATTGCTACGGCTGACATCACTGCCTTCTTTAGCTTGATCGCGAGCTAGCCGTGGGAGATCTTGCCCAAAGCGCTTGAATACATGACGGGTAAACGAAGAGCAGTCAAAAGTTTTGGATTGCTCATAGGGGGCGGCCCCGAATTCATAAGGAACACCCAGGTATTGCTTGGCGTACGATACCATGGCTTCGCGATTCTCCGCAACGCCGAAGGCAGCATAGCGCTTAGCATCGTTGTAAGAGGGACCTGCCTGATCCTGAAGGCGAATCGTTCCGAGTTCCAAGGCACCGCTGGTCGGATTAAGGCTGGCGTTAGTATGAAGCAGAGCGGATACAGCCTCCGTGGTCATGTAAAGACGTCCATTCTCGCGAATCGGTGCTTCCGGCAGCGAGAGTGGGGAACCAAAGGATACGGCATGTTTGTGGCCCTCATAAACCTCAAACATGATGTCCGTGAAGCCAAGTCTCGCGGCATCGGCTGTCTCCATAATCCGCAAGTCCAGCGCTTGCGCTACCTGCTTGACAGGAATCCAGGTCGTTTCACCGATGACCTTCACGTTTCCCGTATCTGCCGCCAGCATTCCACCACCCCGGGATACAGAATTGGCGCGAGGATGATCTTGTTGTCCACAGGCTCCCATCAAGGGAACCAGAATAGCTAAACTGAGGCATAGTAGGGTTGTTTTTGCAGCATTGCGCATACGTCAGTGCACTCCATTCATCGGGATTGTCCATTCATTTGAAGTATGCAAAAAAGAGGGCATAACTATTCGGTCAATAACAAAGGAGTTTCAACATCATGCGGAGCAGCGTGAAAAACAGGCCGTTATTAGGACGCAAGACCTCCCGGCAACGCCGGAACCTGATGATTGCTACATGGGAGGGCATTCCCTCCACGATTTTCCAAACCCTGCTGGCAGGGCAATTTCTGACGGGATATTTGCTGTATCTGGGGGCAAGTTCCGCTCAAATTGGCTTTGTGCTGGCCATTACAACCTTTGTCAATATCGCTCAGATTGCCGTAGCCTTCCTGATTCAAAGGTTGGCAAGCCGCAAATGGGCACTGGTGCTGGCTGTTGCCTTTAACCGGATTATCTGGTCCTCAACCGGACTCATTCCGTTTTTGTTTCCGGAGAAGTATTGGGTGACCGCATTCATCGGTTTATATATTATTTCCTTTATGTTCAATACTGTTGGGGCGATGTTGTGGAACTCTCTGATTGGGGATATCGTGCCTGCCCGCGTGAGAGGCAGGTATTTCGGTATTCGCAATACGCTGCTGAATGCGCTCAATACAGTGGTCATGTTTGCGGGCGGTATGATGCTGGATCATTTTCCCCAGTCGCAAGGTTTCCTGTATCTGTACATCATTATTTGGGTAGCAGCCGTAGCAAACATCATTATCTTTACGTTTTATCCCGATGTGGAATTTCAGCGTTCCGCCGAGAGCAAATTCATTCCGATGCTGCGCAAGCCGCTCCAGGATGGTCTGTTTATGAAGGCCACCTTATTTCTCGCCGGGTTTCTATTCCTGCAAAATATGGTCGTGCCGCTGTATTCCTATGTGATGCTCGAATTGCTTCATATTAATTACCAGACGATTTCATTGCTCAATGTCACTCAGACGGTGTTTATGATGGCGAGCTTTTATGTGTGGGGCAATTTGAATGCCCGCTTTAGCAACCGCAGCTTGCTGTTCTGGACGCTACCGCTCATCGCAATCTCGATTCTCTGCTGGGGAGGGTTATCCTTCCTGCCGCTGTTGCCAGTGCTGTTCGTCGCCCATGCGATATTTGGTGCCGGGGTTGGCGGTTTTAACCAACTGGCATTTAACTTTATCATCGGGGATACGCCAAAATCCGAGCGCCCGATGTATATGGCAATGTACGCTGCGGTCACCGGGGTTGCCGCTTTCTTTGGTCCGTTGCTTGGGGGACAGGTGTTGGCCTGGATTAAGCCTTGGCCGATCTGGACTCAGGTCTTCGGCATGCAATTAATCGTCGGGATTAGCATGATATTGCTGGCAATTACGTTAGGGCGCCGAATATTGCGTAATTAATCCAAGGATATATGATGGACAGGGGTGACTTTTGGCAGCGCTTTAAGGTATATTACAAGTTGAGCAGCTAAGCATGAAGGGAGAGGTTAGTTCCATGACAGAAAGAAAAGCATACGAAGGAACTTATCAAGGGGAAAAGGCAATTTGGCTAAAATCGGGCCGTTACGAAGCTATCATGCTGCCGGAGATCGGTGGTAATTTAATCGCTTTCCGCGATGTCGAAAGCGGTTACCGCTTCTTGCGTGAACCGGAGGAACAGGAGATGGATGCCTTCAAGAGCAATCCTGGTATTCACGGGATTCCCGTCTTGTTCCCGCCCAACCGTTATGAGGATGGATTATTTCCATGGAGAGGCGAGGTATATCAATTCCCGGTAAATGAAGCCTCCACGCAAAATCATTTGCATGGATTTTTGCATACAACGCCTTGGGAAGTCGAAGATTTTGGACAGACCCCACACGAAAGCTACGTAACTGTGAAAGTAACGGTCAATTCACAGCATAAGGTGTATCAATATTTGCCGTTCACTTTTACAGTGAGACTGAAATATACGCTTAGCGATAACGGACTTGCCCAGCAGTTGTTCGTGCGCAACGATGGAGAGAATGAGATGCCTTGCCTGATCGCCTTCCATACGACGGTTAACGCTCCGTTTGTTCCAGGCGGCGATGCGAAGGACTATCGCGTCAAGCTGACACTTGGAGAACGCTGGGAATTAAGCGATCGTATGTTGCCTACGGGTGTCTTCCAGCCCTTGACGGCGGAAGAGTACCAGATGCAAGGGGAAGGGGTTTACCCGTTCTTTGAATCTATGGATAACCATTATACAGCCGTACCGCAAAACGGTAGAAACCGCATGGAATTAACGGATACCAAGGCTGGCGTCACGCTGGTATACGATGTAGGCACTTCCTATAAACAGTGGATGATTTGGAACAATGGAGCCAAGGAGGGCTTCTTCTGTCCGGAGCCGCAGCTCAATTTGGTTAATGCTCCAAAAAGTGCACTGCCCGCTGAGGAAATTGGCTTATTCAGCTTGCAGCCCGGGGAGATTTGGGAAGAACGTTCGCGCTTCTACGTCAAATAATTGCATAGCCACATACCTCGTATATGAGCAAAGTAAAAAGCAGCCTAGCAGCCATAAGGAATGGCATACATCAGGCTGCTTTTTACTTTGGCCGAGCGAACTGTCAGTTGATACCGGCAGTGACCTTGGCCGCTTGCGATGGCATAAGCCGCTTCATCTGCTCCAGATTCCGTCTAGGCACATGAATGGTCTTGATGCCATGGCGTTCATCCCGGAACAGCACCACATTATCACGAATCTCCGATACTTGGGAAAGATTCACGTAGCAGTTGGCGCTGATGCGGTAAAAGGAAGGGTCCGAGATCAGTTTCGAGGTCTGTTCGGCGGATAATCTCTGTTTGATGCTGTAATACCGTCCATGGAAGCAAACCAGTCCGTGAGCTCCGATCTTGAAGAAATATGTCTCATGTGGATTGAGGTCCGCATAGACATCTCTTTCCTCCAGTCCGACGTTCATCATTCCAAAACCCCCTTCAGAAGATGTTTTCGGAAGCGCTTACAGTATATCATATACAATAAACTTTGGGTAGGTAACTGCTGGAAATCTAAAATTTTATTTAATTGATCAAAGACTGGACTTTTTGGACGATATACGAAAAAATAAAGAAAGGTTTTGAATTCGTTTTGGATGGAGGAGGAAGGTATAATGTCAGCATCAAATCCAAGATTACTGTTGTTTGTAGGGTCGTACGCAGAGATGTCGGACCCTGGCGTTTATGTATATGAGATGAATTCCGCCGATGGCGGCTTGAAGCTTCTTGATCAGACTAACGGCTTGAAGAACCCGACTTTCTTAGGGGTAGCTCCTGACCAGAGCAAGGTATATGCTATTGGTGAAGTGTCCGTTGAGGGAGAACGCACAGGAGAGATTGCTGCATTTGACTGGAATGGAGCCGAAGGGAAGCTACGGGAATTGAATCGTTCGTCGTCCATTCGTCCGTCATCATCCCATATTCAGCTTGATGCAAGCACGAGGTTTGCCGCCGTATCGGGTTATCATGGTGGGAACATAGGCTTGGTTGCTATAGAGGCAGACGGCACGATTGGTAGCCTGGTGGATGAGCAGCAGCACACTGGGCAAGGGGCCGACCCGGTGCGTCAGGATCGCCCGCATCCGCACTCGGTTACTTTCAGTCCGGATAATCGCTACGCGCTGGTCGCCGACTTGGGGCTGGACAAGATTGTAGTATATGCGCTCAAATCAGGGGAAGGTCAACTGGCCTATCATAGCGAGGTTGCTACGCCGCCGGGCGCTGGACCACGTCATCTTGCCTTCCATCCGAGTGGAGCCTGGTTATACTCTATCAATGAAGTAAATTCCTCCATTAGTGTGTTTAGTTATGATGGGGAGCAAGGAACGCTAGCTCTCATCGATACGGTTCCAACTTTGCCTGCGGATTATCAAGGCGAGAACACTACGGCGGAAATTGCCGTATCGAAGGACGGTCGGTATCTGTACGGTTCTAATCGGGGACACGACAGTATCGTACAATTTGCCATCGACTCGACCACCGGCAAGCTGATCTTGAAGGGACATGTCTCTAGTCAAGGTGGTCATCCGCGGCATTTTGCCCTTACACCTGACGGACAATACCTGATTGCTGCCAATCGGGATGACAATGTATTGGCTGTGTTCAAGGTTGAGCCAGAGAGTGGTGCACTCAAGTTCACTGGCCAAACAGCCCAGGTGTCCAAGCCTGTTTGCGTCAAGCCTGTATTTCTGTAAAATGATTGAAAAAGGACTCCGTAGAGCAAAGATTGTTTGCTCTACGGAGTCTTTGTTGTTATAGCTATCATTGGGCCTTGTTATTTATGGATAAGGCCAGATTGTTGTATGCCTGCCCATAGTTGCTCGAATTGCGGGATATCGAGTTGCTGGGCGGCATCGGAGAGAGCGGTTTGCGGGTCGGGATGCACCTCGACCATAATGCCGTCTGCCCCCGCAGCCAAGGCGGCTTTAGCGCAAGGCAGCAGGATATCCTTCCGACCCGTGGAATGGCTAATATCTACTAACACCGGTAAATGAGTCTCCTGCTTAAGCAACGGCACGGCAGAAATGTCCAGCGTATTGCGCGTCCATTTCTCATAAGTTCGTATGCCCCGTTCGATCAACAGGATACGGTCATTGCCATTGACGGCGATATATTCTGCAGCATGCACGAATTCCTCCAGCGTAGCGGCGATACCCCGCTTGAGGAGCACGGGAATTTGGGCCTGACCGGCAGCCTTAAGTAATTCGAAGTTTTGCATATTTCGTGCACCAATCTGGATGATATCGATATATTGTCCCGCCAGTTCGATATGGTCAGGATGGACAATTTCACTGATGGTGGCAAGCCCGAATTCATCACCTACTTCCTTCAGCATCTTCAGTCCATCGATACCCAGCCCCTGAAAATCATAGGGGGAGGTGCGTGGTTTGAAGGCACCTCCGCGCATAATGGTGACGCCGGATTGCTTCAAGGCGGCGGCAACGGTACGGAGTTGCTCATAGGATTCTACCGAGCAAGGACCGGCAATCATGACCTGTGCTGCTCCGCCAATCGTTGTTCCTTTCACCTGAATCAGTGTGTCCTCAGGTTGGTTCTTGCGGCTGACAATCAATTGCTTGGTGTGATCCTCCTCTTGCAAATTGAGGGAAGCCTTGAAAATTTCCTTGAAAATATGCTTAACCGCAGCATCCTTGAAGGGGCCGGGATTGCGATGGGTCAAATCCTCCAACATGGCTCTCTCGCGGACAGGATCAAATTTGGGAACCCCTTGTTTTTCCTTGATCTCGCCGATTTGTCTTGCGATGACTGCGCGTTCGTTCAACAGGGTCAGCAATTGGTCGTTGATGCCATCCAACTGTTGCCGTAATTGCTCCAATGGGTCACTCATGTCTTATTCCTCCTGAAGGTCGATTTGGGCCGATAAAACAAAAAAAGCCGCCTCTCAAGGGACGGGATAACCCGCGGTACCACCCTCGTTAGACAACTTGGTTGTTTCTCAGCTTTGGACACGGATAACGGTGTGTGGCCGGAACCTCCTAACAGGCAAATATGCCGTTCAAAGGTCAACTCAGGAGCGAACTTCGGCGGCGCGTTCCTTCGGGGTGCTTCCAGTCCCTGGCACCACCGTCCCTGGCAGGACGCATTCACTCGCTTACTTTTCTCCGTCATCGTCATTTTTTATGAATTATATGCTTGTATGTCGCTATTGGCAATAACTCGGGGAAACGCTGGGAAACAGTGATGCTTTTCTCGGATAAAGCACCATTTTACCTATTTTTATTTGCAATGTGACAGGGGCTCGCTTAAGATTAACGAAAGAGGCATTTAGATGAGAAAGACGAAGGAGCAGGTTGGGAATCATGACGTTTTTTAGGGAGCTTTTTCAAATGGCGGGTTTTCGCAGGGTCCTGGCCCTGCTGTTTGTCGTGCTGGTCTTGTATTTTGCTCGTAGCATGCTGAATATGCTGCTGATTACATTCATTTTGACGTATCTCATCAATCGGTTTCACAACTTTATCAGCCGCAATGTAGATAAGGTCGTGCGAATTAACAGGACAATCACCATCTTATTGATTTATGCGATTATCATTACGCTTCTGGGGCTCGCTATTTATAATTACATGCCTGTATTGTTGACAGAGATTACGGATCTGTTCAACCAGGTGATTTCCTTTTATTCCAACCCTCCGATACTTCCCGACAATCCAGTGCTGAATTATTTGGTAGAGTATTTGCAGGATATTGACTTATCCGCTTATATCCAAAATGGCTTTACCTTCGCCCTCAACACGTTGACGGATATCGGTGAGTGGAGCTTGAATTTGTTTATAGCCATCGTACTTAGCTTGTTCTTCTTGCTGGAGAAGGAGAAGGTAACTAACTTTACAGTAAAGTTCAGAGAAAGCCGGGTAGGTGGACTGTTCAAAGAGCTGGAGTATTTTGGGCGCAAATTCGTTCAATCTTTTGGTAAGGTCATCGAAGTGCAGTTTCTGATTGCGTTGGTGAATGCCTTGTTATCCACCGTCTTCTTGTGGATTTTCGGGTTCCCTAATCTTGTGGCTTTGGCCATTATGATCTTCCTGCTGGGATTGATTCCGGTCATGGGGGTTGTCATTTCGTTGATTCCTCTGTGCGCCATTGCTTTTAAAATCGGTGGCTTAGTCAAAATTTTGTATGTTCTGATTATGATCGCTGTTGTGCATGCCGTGGAAACGTATTTCCTGAATCCAAAGTTCATGTCTAATAAAACGCATTTGCCCATCTTCTATACCTTCCTGATCCTGCTCGTTTCCGAGCATTTCCTAGGGGTATGGGGTCTGATTGTGGGTGTGCCTATCTTTATCTTCATGCTGGACGTTGTCGAGGTTCCGGTTATGGGAGGCAAGCGTCTTATTCCACCCAAAGTACCTGACACGGCTCCGGCCGAAGGGGAATAACACAATAATAAAACGGCGAAGCAAGGAACTCTTGCTTCGCCGTTTTTTTCGCTAATAATGCTTGTTCTAGTGGGACATATGCCCCCAATTAATCTTGTTGTTCTGCTGCTGCTCTGCTCTTGGAGCGTTAAAGCGATCCTGCCAATTGCGGTGAATGATCTTCTTAAGCTTCGTTGGCAAGGAGGTCTTGATTTGAGCCGCCTTGGCCTGATCCAGCTTGCCCTCCGCAACGGCCTTGTCGATATTGCGATGAGCGGATTCTGTTAGCCGCTTCAAATATTCTTCTTCGCTCCAGCCCTTCTTGTCTTTGACGATTTGCATCAGCGTCTTGCCTTGCTTCAATGGTTCAATCAGGGCCTTCGGCTCCAGCCCCAGCCACTGTGCAGTGTCTATAAAGATGTGTCCACCGTGGATATGAGTAGGACGGCTCGGTTTGTGATTCTCTTGGGGAGCCGACTCGGCGGGTTCGCGCAGGGTTGTCTCTGCCTGTGCAGCCCCTGCCGCAAGCGCAAGGCTTGCGGTTAGCAGCAAAGACAAGGCAAGCTTGCCGTGGAGGGATGCTGTTTCTCGTTTGAACATAGACTTTTTCCACCTCTTCGTTTAGAATAATTTGGTCCTTGCCTTCCTCAGTGTTGACCAAAAGAGGGCAGGATATCTTAAAGAATGCTTAATATTTCATAAAATTTGAATCAGGTACGAAGTTATCTTAGATTGTGGAATGGGTAGAGTATAAGAGATGTCATTCAAGGGAGCGATTCAGTTGGACTATACAGATCAAGCCTGGCAGGAGGAACAACGCCGCGTTGAGGATGTAGCAGATCAAATCGATGCCCGTATCCGGAGGCTGGAACGGGAAGTGGGCAGCGTCCGCGGTGACGTCGTGTCTATGCGGAAGGACTTCTGGGATGAGGTTACTGTCAATTTCAGTGAGGCCGATGATGTTGGAGAAACCTCAACCAGCTTGAGACAGCAATCTCAAGTGCTCTCGGAGCGGGAGAAGAGTCACCAGCATGCTTCCATTGCTTTAGGGAAAATGAAGCGGCTAAAGCAATCGCCTTATTTTGCTCGTATTGATTTTGCAGAAGAAGGAGGACCGGAGGAAGTCATCTATTTGGGCATTGCCTCCTTGCTTGAAGACGGGGATGAACAGTTTCTGGTTTACGACTGGCGTGCTCCAATTTCTAATCTTTATTATGATAGTGTACCTGGTCCTACGTCCTATGAGACGCCTTCCGGCACAATCTCGGGAACGATGTCGCTCAAGCGTCAATTCGTTATTCAAGGACGTATGATTAAACTGATGTTCGATACGGGGGTTACGATTGGGGACGAGATGCTGCAACAGGTGCTTGGACGCAGCTCCGATGCCCAAATGAAAAGCATCGTGGCTACCATTCAGCGCGAGCAGAACAAGATTATCCGTAATGACCACAGCCGGATGTTGATTGTACAAGGTGCGGCTGGCAGCGGGAAAACCTCGGCTGCGCTACAACGTGTCGCTTATTTACTGTATAAGCATCGCGAGGTGCTCAAGGCGGATCAGATGATCCTGTTCTCTCCTAACCCGTTGTTCAACAGCTATGTATCTACCGTACTACCGGAATTGGGCGAAGAGAATATGCGGCAGACGACGTTCCAGGAGTATTTGGAGCATCGACTGGGCCGCGAATTCCAACTCGAAGATCCGTTCGTACAGATCGAATATGTATTATCTGCTCCAGAGGACGAGGTTTATGGGTCCCGGGTTGCAGGTATTCGTTATAAATCATCCGTCCTCTTCCTGGAGACGATTACCAGTTATAAGAAGCTGTTGGAGCAGCAAGGCATGCAATTCAAGCCGCTACGGTTCCAAGGCAGACAGATTGTTGGCACGGAGGAAATTGCCCGTGAATTTTATGCCTTTGACCCGGCGATTCGTTTGGCTAACCGCTGTGAGCTGCTGAAGGAGTGGTTGCTTAAGAAGCTGGCTGCCTTCAGCAAGGCAGAGTTGGACCAGCCTTGGGTGGAAGAGCAGATTCAATTGCTGGACACGGAGGAGTACCAACGGGCATATCGCCGGATGCGCCGCAAGCATCAAGGCGGCAGTCCGTCGTTCAGCGATTATGAGGACGAGAAGACGATTCTGGGCAGAATGGTGGTCAGCGACCGTATGAAGCCCTTGCGCAAATGGGTTAAGTCATTACGATTTGTAGATGTCACCCGCTTGTATACACAATTATTCAACGATCCTGCGATGTTTCGTCAGGTGAGTTCCGGCCCTCTCCCGGAGCGCTGGGAGGAGATTGGCAAGCAGACGCTGGAGAAGATTGGGCAAGGCGAATTATTTTACGAGGATATTACGCCATACCTCTATTTGAAAGAGCTGTTGCTCGGTTTTCGTTCCAACACCGATATCCGCCATGTCATTATTGATGAAGCCCAGGATTATTCGCCATTCCAGTTGTTTTTCTTAAAGCGTTTGTTCCCGCGTGCCAAAATGACAGCGTTAGGCGATTTAAATCAGGCGATATATGCTCATGCTTCAGTGCTCCAGCAATCCTCTGTACTCAGTGATCTCTACGGTACGGAAGAGAGCGATTTGATTATTCTGGAGCAAAGCTACCGTTCTACCCGGCAAATTGTTGAATTTACACGGGAAATGATTCCCGGAGGGCAAGCCATCATTCCGTTCAACCGGGAGGGTGAGAAGCCGGAGGTTCATCTTGTAGATGGGGCGGAGAAGCTTGAGGCTTCTATCGTGGAATGGATTAGTCAGCTTCGTGCGGACGGATTTGAATCCATTGCGATTATCTGTAAGACGGCAGAGGAAAGCGAGCAGGTTCATGAACGCCTACAAAGCGAAATAGCTGTGAGGCTGATGAAGAAGACCACCTTGTCCTTCGAAAAAGGTGTGCATATTATCCCTGCTTATTTAGCTAAAGGCGTGGAGTTTGATGCGGTGCTCATCTATGACGGATCAGACCGGAAGTATACGCGTGAAGCGGAGCGCAAGCTGTTCTACACAGCATGTACAAGAGCCATGCATCTGCTTCGTATCTATTCGCTGGGAGAGCCAAGCCGGTTTATCCGCGAAGCTGCTTCAAGTACGTACGAATTTCGTTCTTAGGACTGTTGGGAATTACCGCTAAAGCATATATTTCGCCTGAATGTATCACACTAACCGGGTCTGTTCCTAATGTCTTACAGAAGGGTGGCCTGAAGGCTTCATGGTCAGCAAAAAAGGCGAAATCATCGCCCTTGCGTCCATTCCGTTAATTATGACGCTGGGCAATTCCATGCTTATTCCTATCCTGCCGCAGATCGCCAGAGAACTTAAAATTTCTTCGTTTCAAGTGAGTATGTTGATTACGGTTTATGCGGTCGTGGCTATTTTGCTGATTCCGATCGCCGGGTACCTGTCGGATAAATTTGGCCGCAAAGCGATCATTGTACCCAGCTTAATCATTGCAGGAGTGGGCGGGGCGGTGTCTGGCTCTGCAGATTGGTACACGGATGGCACAGCGTTGTATTGGGTTATACTTGGCGGTCGCTTCCTCCAAGGGATTGGAGCGGCCGGAGCTTTTCCCATTGTGCTTCCGCTGGTGGGAGATCTGTTCGACGATGAGGAAGAGGTCAGTCATAATTTGGGGATCATCGAGACGTCAAATACGTTCGGCAAGGTACTGAGCCCGATCCTGGGAGCTTTGCTGGGCGCGTGGATCTGGTATGCCCCATTGTTGTCCATCCCTTTACTTTGTTTGATTTCGCTGGTGCTGGTGTGGATTTTGGTTAAGGAGCCCGAGGAACGAAAGGAAGCCAAACCGCTTGGTGAATTTGTCGAGACCATTAAGGGCGTATTTCGGGAAAAGGGACGTTGGTTGTATGCGATTTTCGCGATAGGCTGCATATCGATGTTCCTGCTCTTTGGTGTGTTGTTTTATTTGTCAGAGCAACTGGAAAGCAAGCATGGGCTGGTTGGCGTGATTAAGGGGCTGGTGCTGGCCATTCCGCTTGCCGCATTATGCCTGGCTTCTTATATCACCGGGAAGAAAATTGGCAAAAATAAAGCTTTGATGAAGTGGTCGGGTGTAGCTGGCCTGGTGCTTTCCACAGGGGCGTTATTTGGAATTGGCTTCTTCAACAATATTTATTTTGTTATCGCTTGCCTTATCGTATGTGGTGCGGGCATTGGCATCGTGTTGCCGAGTTCAGATGCACTCATTACGGAAGGTATTGATCAGGAGATGAGGGGAACCATCACTTCCATCTACAGCAGTATGCGATTTATCGGAGTATCGGCAGGCCCGCCGATCATGTCCATACTGATGAAGGCGGGGCATATGACGATGTTTTTTGTTATAGCCGGTGTATCCCTGGTTGCGGTCATTCTGCTGCTGCTCATGGTGAAGCCTGAGCAGGGAGAAGGCGACCCCGGGGACTCGAAGCAGCGGAAACCACGTGCGAAGGTAAATTCTCCGTTACGACAGGGGTAGAGCGATACAGCTTATCTATACAGCTATAGGGCAGCGGGACCTCAGGAACTGAGGCCCCGCTGTTCTATTGTCCGGGCTTTTTTGGTATGATGGACGTAATTATTATCAGCGTTGGAGGGGTAGGTATACATGAATGCCAAGCAAGCGGCGGGTTATCGTGCCGCGGAATGGGTCAAGGACGGAATGACCGTTGGACTCGGAACGGGTTCGACAGCTTATTATGCGATTGAGAGAATTGGACAACGAGTGGCAGAGGGATTGCGTATCCGGGCTATTGCCACCTCGAACGCCTCGGAAGAGTTAGCTCTTAAATATCATATTCCGATCATTCAAGCGGCAGAGGTGGATCGACTGGATCTGGCGATTGACGGTGCCGACGAAGTGGACCCACAAATGGCCTTGATCAAGGGCGGTGGAGGCGCATTACTGCGCGAGAAGCTGGTGGCCAAAGCCAGCGATCGCTTTATCGTCATTGCCGACAGCAACAAGGTGGTGCCACATTTGGGAGCATTCAAGTTGCCTATCGAGCTGGTCCCTTTTTGTTACGAGTGGACATTGAAGGGGCTCAAGGACCGCTATAACGTTCCCTTCGAGATGCGGCAACGTGATGGAGGGTTATACGTAACCGATAACGGCAATTATATTGCGGATGCGTCCTTCGGCCAGATCAATGATCCAGGCCGGCTTAGCGATGAATTGAAGGCGACCACCGGGGTCGTCGAGCACGGATTATTTGTGGGCATTGCCCATACTGTTGTTATTGGGCATGAAGATGGAAGTACCGACGTTAAGGAGACAACTGATGTTTAAATCGATAAAATCTAATTTGAAGGAGCCCTCCATTCAAGAACTGTTGGAGTACGCCGTGGTTGATGATGTCACTTTGGATACCGTCATCGAGTCGTATCGCTCTGAGGAAGATTGCAAATTATTCGGCTATGAAGTTGAAGGGCAAATTACCGGACTGATTGGCTATCGTGTTCAGGAAGACAAAGGAGAATTGGAGATTCTCCATCTTGCCGTCCATCCTGCCAATCGCTACAAAGGGTATGGGCGTGCCTTGGTGTTGCTCTCATTAACGCAGGAAGAGCCAACAAGTGTAGTTGCCGTTACCGATGAGGAAGGAACGGACTTCTTCCGGAGCATTGGCTTTGAGATTACGGGCTTCCGCGAGGCGGGCAGCACGGTGGAACGGTTCCGCTGCCTCTACCTGGTGGACGAGCCGGAAGACGAATAGATTCTGAGTATGCAAATAACGCTGTATCCCTTTTGCCCTGGTGGCTAAGAGGATACAGCGTTGTTTGTGTCTTGGTAATTATCCTAGTGTATTGCGTTTCATTGTGCTGCGCCAGGACCACTTGCGCTCTTGACGTTTCTTATATTTGGGCAATGAACGGTAAACGGTAATAGATTCGGTGTAAGCCTTCCTGGCTTCTTCCTTGCTGCCAAGGGATTGATACAAGCTCCCTAGCAGATAGTACGCTTCGCTGGAGGAAGATTGAATCTCTCCGAATTTGGCTGCGTATTGCAGCGCCTTCTGAGGGTCCTGCTCACGGAAAGCGGAAGCGAGACGAAGGTAAGGCTGACCGTATTTGACCCGATCATTCAGGCTAAGCGCCTGCAAAATATGCTGCTCGCCCTCATCGATACGACCAAGCCCTAATGCTGCCGTTCCTAGGTCATCCCAGAATTCTGCGGAACTCTCGGAGGCATCGCGAGCTTCCATAAGTAGCGTATGAGCTTCTTCGAATTTTTTGCGTTCAATTAACAAGCGGGCAAGCTCGCGTTTGGAAGAAACATCGAAGGGGCTTGCGGCCAGTTGCTGACGAAGCTGAGAGATTCGGCGGCCACGCTTAAATGGCTTGCTGATACTGGGCAGAAGTCCCACATAACGCCGATCAATAAAATAGATGATCAGCAGTAGCACCAGGATAGCGATAAAGGGATTTCCAAATAGCCAGGATAGTAAAATAAACAGCATGAACTTGCTCATAAAACTCCTCCAACGAAAAACTTAATGATTCACCAATTATACCACAGAGAGGCACGTGACGGGAGAACGCGCTTTTGGGGTAGGGGCCAGGAAATTGGTCCATACCTTTGTCCACTCAGGTACATAAGCTGTACAAGAGGTGACGCTTATGAACAGAAATGAGTTTGTCGCGGCTCTTGCTCCGGCGGCCACAGCTAATGCGGCCAAAAGCGGGATTCCGGCGTCTTTGATCCTCGCCCAAGCTATACTGGAATCGAATTGGGGGACCAGCAAGCTGTCGGTAGAAGCGAAAAATTTATTTGGTATGAAAGGGAGCGGCCCGCTGGGTAGCATCCTCTTGCCAACGACCGAGTACCGGAATGGACAGCCGGTTCGGGTGAATGCCTCGTTCCGCAAATATCGCAACTGGGCTGAATCTTTGGCTGATCACACGATCCTCTTGTCGGCTAAGCGTTATGCCGCAGTAGTTAACAAATCCGGTCCGGAAGCAGCTCGTGCCGTAGCCGCCGCCGGGTATGCTACAGACCCGTTATACGCTAATAAACTGATACGCCTAATGAGCGATTATCAGTTGACGCGTTATGACCCGCCGAAAGGAGATGATCCGATGACCCCGGAGGAGAAGAAGCAATTCGAAGCGCTCCGTCAGACCGTTACGGCTCAAGCCAAGCGGATTGCCGAACTGGAGAAATTCACTCAGCCTGGTATTCCTGAATGGGCCAAGGAGGCTGTAGCTGCGGCAGTAAGCTATAGCCGAAATGAACCGCTGCTCAACAATCCCGAGCAAGGAAGTGTCGACTTCTATCGCTTGATCACGGTTATGCACCGACGAGGGCTGTTCAACCGCTAACCATGCTATTTTAAAACTTCCCGGTTGGTTATAATGAATAACTGTGGAGGTGTTGAGTTGAAGCACACAGTTGCTCATATTCCCTATCAACCGGGATGTCCCTATTATTTTACAACCAATGATTACTATTCAGAGGCATTTCATCAACACGCCGGCTTAGAGCTGATCTGGCTGATGTCAGGGAGACTGAAAGTAACGATAGGCTCGCAAGATTATGACCTCCAGCAGAATGATCTGCTGTTAATCAACCACTTGGAATCACATCGCCTTATCTTGCAGTCACAGGATGCCCGCTTTATACAAATGCATATGGACAGCTTGTTTCTTTATGAGCATCATTCCAACTTTTATGACATGATCTATGATCTGAAGTCATTTAAAAATAGCTCGGATCATCAAAGCGCCTACGATATTATCCGAACCTTTATGAGCAGGTGGTTACTTATGAAGAGCGCAACCGAATCCACGGAATCACTTGACGACATACTTCGCATGTCCCGGTATCTGTCGCTTCGCTTCGGCAAGCCCTGCCTGGCAGAGGAGTCTTCAGGCCGTGAGTCTCGGCGGGATAACCCCATCGTTCAGCATATGCTCAATCATGTAGAACTGAACTTCCAGAGTAAAATGACCTTGAATCAGATTGCTGAACAAGAACATTATAATTCATCCTATCTCTCTGATATTTTCAGAAGGCATGCAGGCATCACCTTCAAGACATATCTGGACGAGCTTCGTATCCGTTATTCACTGTATTTGCTGCTGCATCAGGAGGCGTCCATTCTGAATATTGCCCTATCCTCAGGGTTCAGTGACGAGAAGAGCTATTATAAGGCGATTAAATCGAAGTATGCCTGTACGCCCCTGCAACTGCGCAGAAGATACTCACAGATGCCCCAGGCCGAAGTTCCCTTCGTACATACTTTGCCTGAAGAGCGCATTCGTCATTATGCTTCCTTACCGATTGAACCGGGTATGCTGGAGGATAATACGTTGCAGGTGCATCTGGTCGAGAGCGTTCAAGCTGAGGGCTACGAACTGGAGCAGGTCTGGAGCAAGATGATGAACATCGGCTCAGCTAATACCTTGTTGAATCAGAATATTCGGGATCAGATCAAGGAAATACAAGAGGAAATTCCTATTGAATATATGCGATTTGAAGGGATCTTTAATCAAGAAATGGATGTGCTGCAAAAGGACCGCGATGGTTTTAAGTTCAACTGGAAATTCATCAACAACATTCTGGATTACTTGCGGGACATTGAACTGAAGCCCTTTATCTGTCTGAGCTATATGCCCCCACTACTGGCTAGCAAAGGGACAAGCTTCTTCAACTATCAAGGTAATACCTCTCCGCCGAAGGAGATGGATGAATGGCTGACGCTCGTTCAGTCCTTTATCACCAATAGCATTAACCGTTACGGGCTAGAAGCCGTATCCACCTGGTACTTTCAGATATGGACCGAGTTCCCGGTGCAGGATATTCATTGGAGCGGCACACTTGAGCAATATTTCGAGTTGTATAAGCGAACCGCCTTGTTAATTAAGGGAATATCGCCTGCCCTCAGAGTAGGACCCGCCGCAGAAAATTTTCACACAAAGGACCAGCCTTCGGAGAAGCTATTGGAGTTCTGCCTGGATCAGGGGGTTCCTGTTGATTTTTACAGTTGCAATGTTTATCATAATCGCATCCACTTTGAACAATGGCAGCAGCAATCGATTACGGGGCCGGTCGATATCCAGTCTATCCCGTTCCAATATGAGACGAAGGATCATACCAAGCAAGTGTTAAAACGCACATGGGACATGCTTGAATCACGTGGTCAGAAGAATACCGAATTTATTGTAACCCGGTGGAATTTGAGTTGGGATGTGACCCATGTTCTGCATGACACCGCCTTCATGGCGACGTTCATTATAGACAACATGCTGGATGAATCGGCAGCCCGGGCTAAGGCAATCGGTTTTCTGTCCGCCTCGGACATCCTATATGAATGGGATATTAAGAATACTCCCTTTTACGGAGGGACTGGACTGATGAATACAGAGGGCATCAAGAAGTCGGCTTATTATGCCTTTGTGTTCTTGTCCAAGCTGGGAGGCACGGTATTTGCCAAGGGGAAGAATTACTTGATGACGAGGCAAGGCGAGAATATCCAAATCCTTGTCTATAACCATACTTATTTGAACCAGTTGTTTGTCAAAGGGGAGGAAATGGAGCTGCCGCCGTATGACATCTTTGAGGAGTCCGAAGATCTCTTGTTCCATATTCATCTGCAAGATATACAGGGTACTTATAAGTGTAAGCAATATAGTCTGAACCGGCAGTCCGGATCGGCTTATGACGAGTGGATGCGGATGGGAGAATATGTGGATTTAAATCATGAAGAAACGGAATATCTCAAGAGCATTTCCAGGCCTTCGCTGCAATTAAGGCAGGTGACGGTGAAAGGCGACTTCGAGCTTGATCTGCACGTGCCGGTGCATGGGGTAGAGTGCCTGATTCTGAATAAGCTATACAACTAGAATTTAATTTGAACCGATAAATATAGTTGAGCCAAGATTCTCCCGGTATAAGTATGGGGCAATTCTTGGCTTTTTTATATTGAAGCGCATTCACAACTAAAGAATGCGCTTACTTTACTGTCTGAGCATCCAAGAAAGAGGAAGGAAACCAGGGGCGAATGTGGACTAAACTTAGTTCAACGATATTGATAAGACCATCAAATTAGAAATGTAAACGGTTTTATGGATATCCTGAAAATAGGGTTTAGGAGGATGAAATAGATGAAGGCTAATAAACAAACACGCTTGTCGTACACTACCCAGGCACAGGAAATTGTAGATCAACTAAGCTTGGAAGAGAAAGTGTACCTGATGAGCGGAAGGGTATCGATGGAGGAAATGCTGGAGGATTTCAAGGTCAGACATTATAACTGGAGACCGTATCCTGCTGGCGGTAATGAGCGACTAGGTGTACCGGAATTGAAGTTTGTTGACGGGCCACGTGGAGTGGTGTCGGGCAACAGCACCTGCTTCCCGGTCTCTATGGCCAGAGGTGCAGCCTTCGATCCGGCCCTGGAAGAGCGCATTGGACGAGCTATTGGTCAAGAGGTTCGTGCCCAGGGCGGCAACTTCTTCGGCGGCGTCTGCGTCAACCTGCCGTATAATCCAGGTTGGGGGAGAAGCCAGGAGGTATATGGCGAGGAGTCGTTCCATCTGGGGGCGATGGGTGCAGCCCTGGTTAAAGGGGTTCAGCAAGAAAATGTAATCGCTTGCGTGAAGCACTTTGCCTTCAACAGTATGGAATGGGCGCGCTTCAAGGTCAGTGTGCTGGCAGATAAGCGAACTGAACGTGAGGTATTCTTTCCACACTTCAAGGATTGTTTGGATGCCGGAGCAGCCAGCGTCATGAGTGCATACAACCTGTACCATGGAGTTCATTGCGGGCATAGCGATTATCTGCTAAATCAGGTGCTAAAAGAAGAATGGGACTTCGACGGCTTCGTGGTCAGCGACTTTGCGTGGGGCATCAAGGACACGGTGGAAGCGGGTAATGGCGGCATGGATGTGGAGATGTGCCATACCAAATTCTTCGGCGATAAGTTGGTGGATGCGGTTAAGGACGGTCAGGTCAGTGAAGAGAAAATTAACCAGGCGGCGTTACGCATCGTACGGACCTTGCTCGCCTTCGACGAGGCAGACAATGATACGTATGACAAAGACCTGATTGTCAGCCAGGAGCATATTGCTTTGGCATTGGAGGCGGCGGAGAAATCCATGACCCTAATGCAAAATGAAGACCATGTGCTGCCATTCTCCAAGACAGGTACGAAGCGAATTGCCATCATTGGAGCGCTTGGGGAGAAGGGAAATATCGGGGACCATGGATCGAGTCGGGTGTTCCCGCCTTACATCGTTACGCCGCTGGAAGGCATCAAGCGCTTGCTCCCGGATGCAGAGGTTGTCTTCGACAATGGCGAGGATGTTGAACGTGCCAAGCAGTTGGCGAGCTCAGTGGATGCTGTTGTCTTCGTGGCCGGGTACGACCATGATGATGAAGGCGAATCCGTAACGAATGAGGATGCCGATTTGAAGGCGGGCGGGGATCGTCAGAGTAGCCTCGGTCTACATGCGAAGGATATTGAGCTGATTAATGCCGTAGGTCCGGTCAATCGGCAATCGGTTGCCGTACTCATCGGCGGGAATATGATCATGATTGAAGAGTGGAAGCAGTCGGTGTCCGCCATTCTGATGGCCTATTATCCCGGGATGGAGGGGGGTACCGCCATTGCCAGAACCTTGTTCGGTGAGGTTAATCCGGGTGGTAAATTGCCTTTTGTTGTACCGACCAGCGAGGATCATTTGCCACAAGTGGATTGGGATGCCAGTGAGATCAAATACGAATATTATCACGGATATACCAAGCTGGAGAAGGAAGGCATCACACCTGCGTTGCCATACGGATTTGGCTTGTCCTATACGCAATTTACCTTATCGGATGCCCACTTCAAGGTGGAGAAAGATCAAATCATCGCCACTTGTCAGGTTCAGAACACCGGGAAGGTGACGGGAGACGAGACGGTGCAGCTTTATGTTGGCTTTAGCCAGTCCAAAGTGGATCGTCCGGTCAAGGTTCTGCGCGGCTTTAAACGAATTACACTAGCTCCGGGCCAACAAGAAACGGTGGAAATTGCCTGCCCGATTGAAAAAATGAAATGGTACAACCCTTCTACTGGCGGGTGGGAGCTGGAGGCTATGGACTATGAGGTGTTCATAGGTAACAGCAGTGACTCGCAGGATTTGATGCAGGGAAGCATCCGCTTATAAGAACTTAGTAGACAAATTGTTCCCATCTGGAGGGTGCACTATGGCAATAAGAAAAGAGTCAACGCAAAAATTATCCTTGCTGGAAAAAGTAAGCTATGGCCTGGGCGATACAGCCTCGAACCTGATTTATGCGGTAGTTACCACGTATCTGACCTACTACTTTACCGATGTATACGGAATTGGCGCTGCGGCCGTAGGTACGCTTCTGCTGGTAGCTCGGCTTGTGGATATGATCGATAGCCCCATTTTTGGTATTCTGATTGATAAGACACATACAAGATGGGGCAAATCACGTCCATGGATTTTATGGTCCTGCTTTCCCTTTGCCATCGTAACAACGCTGTTGTTCATGGGGCCAGAGCTAAGCGCTTCGGGAAAGCTGGCTTATGCTTACATTTTCTACATCGCATCTAATGTATTATATACGGCGGTGAATAATCCACTGACCACGCTGCTGCCGAGTCTGTCGAGTGACGTTCAGGAGCGAACGGTGGCTAACACCTTCCGGATGTTTGGCGGGCAATTTGGTGGCTTGCTTGTGAACCTGACGTTATTGCCGCTGGTGGCCTTCTTCGGTCATGGGGATCAGCAGAAGGGCTTCTTCCATACGATGATTTTGTTTGGGATCGTAGGGCTGATTATGTTCCTGATCACCTTCTTCAATACCAGAGAACGTGTTCAGGACAAATCGGGCGGGAAGTCCTTGTCTGTTAGAGAGAGCGTCAAGGCGATTAAGGGCAATACGCCTTGGATTGCAGGCGTGCTGGTGGGGGTCGTCTTCTTCATCCTGTACGTGATTAAGTTGTCCTCGGGCATCTACTACATTACGTACAATCTGAATAAACCTGATATTGTCACTACCGTAAATACGCTAGGTTCACTAACCTTGATCGGCATTGTCTTTGTTCCATTCTTGTCCAAAAAGTATAGTAAGAGAACCTTGATGATTATAGGGATGGCCATTTGTATCCTTGGACAGGTTATTATCTATCTCAGTGGACAAAGCACGGCAATCGTTCTGACGGGAACCGTCATTGGAGCGATCGGTTTAGGGTTGCCTGTCGGCTTGCTGTTCGCCCTCATTGCGGATACCGTTGATTATGGGGAATGGAAGTCCGGGGTACGCGCTCAAGGCCTGCTGGCTTCTACGGCTTCCGGTATTGCCATCAAGCTAGGCTCCGGCCTGGGTGGCGCGATTCCTGCATGGCTGCTCGCCGCCGGGGGTTATGTTGCTAACCAGACTCAAAGCGCCTCGGCGCTTCGTATGATCGAAATCAGCTTCATTTGGCTTCCGATCTTGTTATGTGTCCTCTCCATACTTATTCTTCTATTTATGTACAAATGGGAGAAGCCGCATCATGAGATTGTGGCTGAACTGGAGTTGAGAAGAGCAGGGTAGGAAGAGACTTAAAGGCTAGATAACTGAACTATCAACAAACCAACGAGGGACCCCCGTGATCAGCAGGAGAAATGCTGATTGCGAGGGTCTTTGTTATGTAGCTGGATAGCATCGCACAAGCACAGCAGTTTTATAGCGTTTGGCCATAGGCTACATCAGGCATGTTTTTTTCTAATAATAACCATAATTTCTCGGAAACGTCTCTGGGTGCGCACGGCATAGAGTTTTTAATCCACCATTTTAAAACACCAACAATAGCAGAAGCCAAGAATTGAATGTCTATTTCTGAAGCAAAATACTTTCTTAGCATGGTTTCTATTTCGTTAACCATACATGAACTGAATGTATCAAAATTTTCGTTTTTACATAGCATATGCACCATATCAAAATTGTCAGCCAAATAATCAAATATAGATATTAATGTATTTTTGTTGAGTGTTTCATTTTTGTGCTGGCATAGCAGTATTAAATCGGCAAAGTATATTCTGATACTTTTGTTTAATAAGTCGTATTTATCCGTAAAGTTTAAATAAATTGTCCCTCTATTAACATTAGCTTTTTCTGCGATTTGATTCATTGATATTTTTTCAACATCCTTTTCTCCTAATAGTTCGAAGAATGCTTCTATAATTATTTTTTGAGATTTTTGCTGTCTTTTATCCACTTTAATTCCTCCATCTAAAATGATTAATGAACAATTATATTAATGTTGTTGAATATTGAACATGATCAAAAATCTGCGCATTGAGGTCAATAACATTTAATGGTTTAATATTAATGCGCAATTGATTATTAATCAACGATTGTTCATTAATTTTTTAAAGATGAAATCATTTTACTGGGAGGATAATTAAATGCGAGTATTAGTTTATGGCATGGGAAATCAGGGAAGTTTACTAGCTCATACATTAGTAACTGGTAATAACGATGTAACCGTATTAGCCAGAGGGGAACGAGCAAAACAATTCAGGGAAAAAGGAATAGTTATCAGGCATTTCATTCAGCGAAAAACAACTATAGATCAAGTTAAGATAATTACTGAATTAGAGCCTCACGATGTATACGATGTTATTTTTGTGGTTATGAAATATACTGATTTTAAATCTGTTTTGCCTATTTTGGCTATAAATGAAACAAAAAACATTTTGTTAGTAGGTAATAATTTCAACCCCGCTGAAATGGAGGAGTATATAAAGTCCAATAGCACTAATGAAAAAAACATTGCTTTTGGCTTTCAAATGAGTGGAGGGAAAAAAAGTAAAGAACAAATCACCGTTTTAAGAACAAATGCTGGTGAAATGGTGTTAGGCTCCCATGGTGAAAAGATCCAATTTCAAACAACGCTTGAAGATATATTCGCAAAAACAAAATATAAGCTGAGTTTTCAAGAGGATATAGATGCTTGGTTTAAAAATCATATCATTTATGTATTGCCTTTAAATCTTGCACATTTTATAAAGGATTATGACTACAAATCTGCTGGAAAAGACAGCGCTTTGTTAAAAGAGGTGGTAAAGGCGATGCATGAAGGATTTGACCTGCTTGTTGACTTGGGTTATAAAAATATCCCTAAAGGCCAGGCAGATTTCGTGACAAAGCATGAATACTTGAATTTTCTCTTTTATAAGCTGTATCACCATACTCCTATGGTAAAACAATCGGAAAGCAGTTTTATAGAGATTAAGGCTTTTTATGATGAGCTTTATAAATTAAAAGCAACATCAAGCTTCAAAACTCCTAATCTGGATAGTCTTGTGAAAAAAGCAGAAGAGAAGTATTTATTAGATAAGTAAAAATACAAAAACTCCCCTCATAGTAAAGGTAGAATGTTTTTTCTACTGCTACTATGAGGGGGGCATATCGTGCTTTTTAATCCAGTATTCGCAGCATTATCATGGTCGCTTCCGCGCGATTGGCGGAAGAGTTTGGCTCAAAGCGATTGTCGCCACGGCCGATAAGGAAGCCTTGGATGCGACTTGCCTCCACGGCGCTTTTGGCCCATTCGGGAATCGCTTCATCGTCTGCAAACGCGGTAGTGTTGGTCGTTGTTTGCAGCCCAAGCGCTCGGGCGAACATGGTCGCCATTTCAGCACGGGTGATGGGTGCATCTGGAAGGAAACGTCCATCTTCATATCCGTTCAAAACACCAGCCTGTACTGCCTGGGCCACAGCTTCGGTCGCCCATACTCCGATTTGTTCCTGATCTGTAAAAGCAAGCTCCGTCCCAGCATGCTTCCACTCCAGCGTGCGTGCCAACAGAACGGTAAACTCGGCTCGTGTGACCGATTCATTAGGCTTGAACGTATGGTCCGGATATCCGCTCACGATGCCTTGCCTTACCGCACGCTTAATTGCGGCTTCTGCCCAACTGCCAGCGATGTCGGAAAATTCCGTTGCAGGCTCTGACGGTCCAGTGGGCGTATCGGGGGACTCGGGTTGCTTGGGCAAGTCGCGTTGGATGTTCAACCTGTAGGTCTTGCGCGCGCCGTTCTCTGCTTGCACGGTAAGGACAAACAGATTTTCGCCAACTTCCAGCTCATGTCCGGATTTTTCGGTAACCGTTTCATTCTCCAGCCTTACATGCGCGGCTGGATGAGCGGTCTTCCACGTAATGTCAATTCGCACTTCTTCCGTGCGCGCCTTGTACGTTGTCGTTTCAGGGGCAAACGACGGGCTAAGCGCCAACGCGCTGTCTCCTGCCCGTACTAGCAGTTCAGCCAGGTTGGCATTAGCGGAATATACACGATCCGGATTGTTTCCCGGGAGCGGAGAAGACGACGCCCACGATACTTGCGTGGTTCCCCCTACTTCTGCATAGTTGCGAAGATCGGACGGCGTAAATAGCCATGCCTGGCTTGTGTCACTCTGTGACGGGACAACATTGGGGTCAGCCCAGTTCAACGCGCCGGGCACCGGCTTACCCGTTGTCGGATGGTGGAAGCTTCCGCTCAGTGCTGCCTGTCGCAGCGGCTCGCCGCTCCGCAGCCGACCCGCCTGCACGGTATCATCTGATACCGGGACTGCCGCCTGAATATCGATCGTAAACTGCTGTACTGCCGTTGTCCCGGAGGCAGTATCCGTGACCGTTACTTCGAAAACATAATTACCTGCGTTCTCTGCCACACCTTCGATTGCACGGCCATTCAGGGTTAAACCGTCCGGCAAAGCGCCGTCGGTTACGACAAACGTGTAGTTGCCCGTTCCCCCGGTGGCATCCGGTATGGAGGCGCTGTAGGCTTCAGCGTATGTGCCACTCGGCAGCGAAGCACCGGACAAACTCAGTGAATTGCCTGTCCAATGTGCGAACAGCTCGGTTTCGCTTAGCAGTGTAAATGGAAACGCAACTTTCTGCATAGTGTTGGTATACCAGCCATCAAATGTGAACCCGCTGCGTTGGGGAACAGGGGAAGGTGCCGCAATGGACGTTCCGTAAACGGCTTCTGTAACCGGACTTTGTTCTAAAGTCCCCCCGTCCAACTGCCAAAGGAGCGCATAACGGTTGGACCAAAGGATGGTGCCTGCGTTAGGCTGTTGATTGTCCACTTGGATCGTTGAGGGAGTCATGGAAACCGGTCTGTAACCATTCGCTCCGCTTAATTCGAAATCGTCGAGCGTATACGCGCCCGCAACGACATGCAAGGAAATTGTGCCATGTTGATTGGTTCGGATGGTACTGTTTCTCAGAGAAATATCTGCGTTTGCTACCGGCGTCTGAGAGCCTTCGTGCTCTATGAACGTCAACGTAAGCAACAGTGGTGCCTCTGCGTTATTGTTCACCACACCGCTGAACATGTTGCCGTCATAACCAGGTGTGCTGTAGACGATTCCGCCCAGCAACTGAATGGTAGCAGAGGAGGTTACATACACGTTAATGTAGGTAGAGCCTCCGCCTATACCGGCAGAGTAGCCACCACCGCCGGAAGCGATGATCAACCCGTCGGAAATGATAATGTCACCCCCGTCGCCAGAGTACCCACCGCCGATGCCAGCCCCGCTCAAATGGCCGTTATAAAACCCATATCCGCCGTTTGCTGTAATTTCGCCTCCATTGATGATAATTGTATTGCCGCTACCACCACCTCCACCGCCGATGCCAGCTCCGCCGTTGCTTCCTGTGGCATGTATCATTCCACCATTAATGGTAATGGTGCCGCTATCTCCGTAAGACCCACCGCCGATGCCAGCGCCACCGTGGGAACCGGTTGCAGTAATCGTCCCCCCATTAATGATAATCGCTCCGGGAGAGCTAGCGTATCCGCCACCGATGCCAGCGCCACCATTTGTTCCTCCTGGTGTCGGTTCACTGGCTGCAATAATCGTCCCCTCATTGATTACAATGGTTCCTGTTGGTGTATACGCACGGCTGCCAATGCCAGCGGCCGAACTGCCTGATCTGGCCACAAGCGACCCTTCCCCGGATATTGTCAGTTTGGCATTCCCTTCCACAGCGAGTGCTGGAGGAGCGTCTTGGGCAAAGGAGGCTGATGTATCGAGACTATTTGCCCCTTTCAAAATCAAACGCACTTCACCGCTTCCCCTCAAATCAATTGTGCTATTACTATTAGATAATGATTTGAGTTGCAAGCTGTCAATTGTCAGGTTCAGTGATTGGGTGTTGTACGTGCTAATACTCGCCGACAACGTAACATCTCTGAACTGCTGCCGCAGAACAACATCCGTAACACCGTCAGCAATCTGGATCTCCCTTAAATTGCTGTCCGTTCCTGTCAATTCGTAAATGCCATTGGCGACAATTAGCGCGTTCCCGCTAATTGGGATAGTCGGGTCGGCCGCCTTCAGTGTATGTTCCGGTTGTAAAACTGTTGCAAACAGGAGGCTACAGGCCAGCCAGCCTGTAAACCATTTGCGGTGACTTTTCTTCACTTTGTTCCCCACTCCCTTGTCCATGTCATTTCAAAACGAAATCATTGAACAGAAAACTACGCAAACTTGTGTTTATGCGCGAAATCCGTTACATTGTTTTGTCCAGATTAACATATTAATTTTAAATTTTGTCTAATTTTTGATAAGTAAGATTTAATTTTGCGGGATGATGTAATAACACAGGAATCCTCCTGATATCTGGAATATAGCTAATAGGGTAGTATACTTTTACTTGAAGAAAGGGGCTTGCAGATGTCGCAATCTAACATTCCCAATATTACCCCAACTATATCTATAACCAGAGATGATGCTAGTACCCTACTCTTGTCTTCTATAGCATTGGAAGAGTTGGGACTCAGTCACATCATTAATGCAGAGGGTGAAAAACTGCAGTATGTGCTGGGTACGTTGCCTGGATTCACCGGGCCAGCGCCGACGATTTCCGATTTGCTTACCATAAATCAAAGCGTTCGTGACACACTTCGGGCAGTAACAAATAATGAATGGGTGTTGCAAAATAAATTAGATAGCCTCTTGTCGACACCGATCTCCATTGGGCCGACGGGTCCCACTGGACCAACAGGACCTACAGGTGGAGCACCAGGACCCACAGGGGCCACAGGCGCTACCGGAGTCACAGGAACAGCAGGAGCTACGGGTCCAATAGGCCCGACGGGCCCAGATGGAGCAACGGGAGTGACAGGTGCAGTTGGAGCTACCGGAGCAACAGGACCGGCAGGAGTGACAGGTGCAACGGGTCTGGCGGGAGCCACAGGAACAGCAGGAGCTACGGGTCCAATAGGCCCGACGGGAGCAGATGGAGCAACGGGAGTGGCAGGTGCAGTAGGAGCTACCGGAGCAATGGGTCCGGCGGGAGCCACAGGAGTCACAGGCGCTACTGGAGCTACCGGAGTCACGGGAACAGCAGGAGCTACGGGTCCAATAGGCCCAACGGGGGCAGATGGAGCAACGGGAGTGGCAGGTGCAGTAGGAGCTACAGGAGCAACGGGTCCGGCGGGAGCTACTGGAGCTACCGGAGTCACAGGAACAGCAGGAGCTACGGGTCCAATAGGCCCAACGGGGGCAGATGGAGCAACGGGAGTGACAGGTGCAGTAGGAGCTACAGGTGCAACGGGGCCGCAAGGGCCTATCGGCGACACCGGTCCTTCAGGTCCTCCATCGGTCTTGTCAGGCACACAAGTCCAATATATTACGCCAACCACGGTGGATCTGCAGGATGGGGCAGCCGTTCCGTTTAATACTCTCATCAGTTCACAGGGTAGTGCAGTTACATTTAACAGTGTGACAGGGGAAATTATCATCACAGAACCTGGAAACTATTTTGTCAGTTGGTGGGTTTCAGTGGACGGCTCCAGCTTATCCCCGATTGTAACGCTATCGGTCAATGTCAATGGAGTTCTTCATTCCAATTCTTCCTCGCCTTTCCTTACTGAGCAATTTTGCGGTTCTGAATTTATACCTGTTACAATAGTACCGGCTGTACTTACCATAAATAACAGCACTGGAAATGAAATTTTCCTACCTGATCTTGCGGCAACGGCAAATTTGACTGTAGTGTATTTGAATGTGTGACGTCCTTCAGGAAAATCACCGATATTCTAAAGTGACATGTGAAGAAATTGCATAGCCTATCCCGGATCTTTATAATAAAGGCTAACCTTGGCATACAAAGAGAGGAGCCTGACACATGTATGAAAGTTTGCAAGAGAAGCTGAGGACGACAACAGTTATCAAATGCTTTCCTGGACATGAAGCGCAGGAGAGCTGGATAACAGAAGTGGAAGAGGAGCTTGGCTTTCGTTTACCGCCCTCGTACCGCTGGTGGCTGCTTCATTACGGAAATGCCCAATTCGGTGATGGCAGCATCCTCACAGTTGCCCCGCCGGAGCATAGAGAGCTTTTTGACGGCGACCTCCTCTATATACATCGCTTGAATCTGGGTGAGGACTGGTGGGTAAGCCGGTTTCCCAATCGCCTGGAGTTGTTTGTGCCAGATGGGGACGAGCTTTTCTTCTTCGATACGTCAACGCGTAGTGAGGAAGGTGAATTTCCGGTGATGCTGTATGATCTCATGAATGATTATGTGGATGAATATGCTGTGACATTTGCCGAATTTCTCGAAAAGTTGATTGATGAGCGGACTTGATTTTATTTTGGCAACCATAGTGTATGAGTTTGAGAACAGTGAGCATGGCGCGGCGTGGGGACAAGCAGGCATTTGAAAGCTTTACGGCAGTATGCATGATGATTGGCAAACGAAGTGGGATACATCGGAGTGGTATTAATAAGAGCTTTGCAACTCTTAAAAGCTGATTTTTGCATGCGCTATCCATGTGAGAATTGGCTTTTTTTCTATTCAAAATACCCAGCGTTAAACTATTTGAACAATAAAAAAAGCGGGCATCCCTTACGGGACGCCCATCATGGGAGAGGAGAAACCGGACGAAGAGCTTATGGGGAAACGTAAGTCTTCTCCGCGGTTGTCTACGACATTTGGTGATGTCGATAATCCAAGTTTGTCCCGGTGTTTGCATTTTATACCTCATGTCTCCAAAAATTCGATATGATGTTTTTCGTTTTTCATTCTAGGGTGGATTGTGGTACGATATCGACAGGAATTTTAGGTAAATAAAGGTGTGTGAGTAGAGCAATGAGAGTAATTTCGGGCAGCGCCCGAGGCAGAGCGCTGAAGGCAGTCCCTGGTATGGGGACAAGGCCCACGACCGACAAGGTCAAGGAAGCGATTTTTAGCATGATTGGCCCTTATTTTGATGGAGGAGCAGCGCTGGACTTGTTTGCCGGAACGGGTGGACTTGGCATTGAAGCGCTGAGCCGGGGTATGGACAAGGCGGTATTTATTGATAAAGATGCGAAGAGCTTGGAGACGGTTCGTCATAACTTGCAAGTAACCGGTCTGGGTGAACAGGCGGAGGTTTATAAGAACGATGCCGAGCGGGCGCTTAAGGCCCTTGCCAAACGTGAGGTATTGTTTGATCTGATTTTCCTGGACCCTCCTTATCGCTTGAAGCATGGGGATGCATTAATGATGCAGATGGACGAGCTAAAGCTGCTGTCTCCGCAGGCGACAGTGGTGCTGGAGTATGAGTCCGACTATGTGTACCCGGCTAGATTTGGCCCCTTCTTACAGACGCGTAAGGCGGAGTACGGGGAGACGACAGTATCCATTTATGCATACGATCCGGAAGCATTCCCGGTTCAAGATGATGAGCAAGGAGGACAAGCAACATGAATGAACAACCAAAGCTGCGAGTCGCGGTATACCCGGGGAGCTTTGATCCGGTTACAAAAGGACATATGGATATTATTCAGCGAGCTTCCCGGCAATTCGATATATTAGTGGTAGCAGTGCTGAACAATTTGAGTAAAAAGCCCCTATTTACTGTAGAGGAACGTAAAGAGCTATTAAGCCAGGCAACCGCCAATTTGCCGAATGTTGAGGTGGATAGCTTCCGGGACCTATTGGTCAACTATATGGACTATAAGCAAGGAGATGTCATTGTGCGAGGCATTCGCTCTGTGACGGATTTTGAATACGAACTTCAATTGGCATCGCTCAATCATAAATTGAATAGCAATGTAGAGACGATCTTCATGATGACAAATCCGAAATACTCCTATCTTAGTTCCAGTGTAGTTAAGGAAATTGCCAGCTTCCATGGAGATGTGAGTGACCTGGTACCCGCTGAGGTTGAACTGGCGTTGCAGGAGAAATTTGCGAGCAAGCCGGATGAAGATACAGAATAAGTGTCTTAACGTTGGCTAGGCCGTCGCCACAGGAGTGCAATTACGGCAAAACCGAAAGTGAGCAGGGCAAGCATGAAGAGTTGCCACTTCATCACCCCGAATGCCAGTTGCCAATCAGGCAGCCAGGAGGCCGGGGCATTACTATCTAAGGATAAAGAACGGTCACCACTAAATGCGGGTACAATTCCTGGCATCCAGTGGATAAATGGCTTCCATAGCAGTAAAGTAAGTACATAAGCATACATTGCGTGCAGCAAACGGATGATCAAAAAGGTGCGCTCTTTCATGCCGGCTGGACTTAAAATGGCCCGGACTTGCAAATAAGCGCATAATCCGCTCCAGCCCAGCACTACGCCCAGCAAGGCGGCAGCCAAAGCAGGAGCTACTGGGGCCGGAGATAGTTCGGATAGGGCAAAGGTACCCAGATGAACTTCCAGGCTGCTTTTCAGAAGAGAAACGAAAAGAGGCTGGCTTGGCAAAGCCAAAAGAAGGACATGGAGGATTACGGAAAATATAAGCATATAGCCTCCAATAATCATGAGAGTCTGTACTCCGGAGGCCACCGAGTCCCCGAGCAGCTTGCCGAAGGTGCGTCCATCCTCTTGGCGGGCTTGTTCCATGCGCTTCAGGGCCAGACGGAAGAGTGAGGTGCGTTGCTGACCTAGGGGAAGCTTATTGTTCTTCCGGTGTTTTGCTTCTGATTGATTCGGCGTCACTTCAGAGCGTTCGGGCCACAACTGATGCAGGGTAATTCCGGCAAGCAGTCCGGCGGCCCAGTGTATAGCCAGCAGGAGCAACCCGAAGTCCGGGCGGCCAACGAAGCCCGCCCCGATAACGATGACGAGCAGCATGGGACTGCAAAAGTGACTTACCGCCGCGATGCGCTCTGCTTCACGAGAGGACACCTTTCCTTGCTTGTACAGGGTCGCCGCTGCATCGGCCGCTGCGGGAAAACCGGTGGTCATTCCGAGCGCGAGTACCCATCCTGTAGAGCCAGGCAAGCCCAGTAGCTGCCTTGTGAAGGGATCAAGCAAGGTACCCAGTCCATGGGCGAAGCCGCGGGCCAGCAGGATTTGAGAGAGTACCACAAACGGCAATAGGGCGGGGAAGACGATTCGCCACCAGATGGTTAACCCAACTCCAGAGGCCTGAAAGGCTTCGCCTGGAGAATACACCACACAAATGACGACTAGTATAGCCAAGAGCCCGGTAACCATCGTGGCGAACGGGCTTTTTGAGAGATTTCGAAGATTTAACATGTACAATTCACCTTCTTAAGTCGTAAGATCCAGGCTGGTGTTAAGCAGCGTGTAGTACATGCTATGCGCGGGTGGCGCAGGAAAGACTAATGGTTTCGCCAGCCGTAGTCAGAAGGAGGCAGCAGCATGCGTCAAACAAGATCCGGAGCTATCAAAGCGGGTTTATATATTCTGACAGTGTCGATGTTGATTTATGTTGTCGTCTACATGTCCACGCCGTATATGATTAATCAGCCGGGTACGGCAGAGTCTGTGAAGCCGATGGTGAGCATCCAGTCAGGGGATTCCCAGGAGGAAGGGACGTTTATGCTGACGACGGTATCGGTCAGCTATGCCAATCTATGGATGCTGGCTACGGCCAAGCTTCATCGGCATGCCGAGGTGGTCCGCAAGGAGCCGGATCGCAATGAACGGGAGTATGAGACGCAGCAGCGTTATTTCATGAACAGCTCGCAATCCAATGCGATTCTGGCTGCTTACAACAAGGCGAATGTGGGCTATAATATCGTGTCGCAGTATGTCTTCGTCATCGGCCTATCCAAAGACAACAAACCCAAGGGAGACTTTCAATCGGGAGATATTATTCGTCAGGTGGATGGGCAGGAGGTCACTCGCTTTGACCAGCTTGGCAGCTTACTGCAGGCCAAGAAAGCCGGGGATCAAGTGGCTGTGGTGCTGGAGCGAGATGGGAAGCAGACCCAGCAACAAGTTGAATTGGTACCGATTAAGACCACAGATGGAAGCCAAAGAGCGGGCCTTGGCGTGACGGTTGGTGAACTACGTAAAGTACAGCCGACTGACTCTACCAAAGAGGTTACTTTCGTGGATACGCGTATCGGGGGGCCTTCGGCAGGCTTGATGTTTACCTTGGAAATTTACAATCAACTCACGGAAGGTGATTTGACCAAAGGACACCGGATCGCGGGCACGGGTACCATTGCCGAAGATGGTACCGTTGGCGAAATTGGGGGCGTTCAATTCAAGATTGTCGCCTCGGAGCGGGAGAAGGCGGAAATATTTTTTGTCCCTGAGGCAAATTATAAAACAGCGAAGGCCAAGGCCGATGAAATTGGTTCGAATATGAAGCTGGTGCCAGTGAAGCATTTGGACGATGCTTTGAATTATTTGGCGTCGTTGCCAGAGAAAGCTTCATAAGCCATGAGTCTGAATCGGCGGCTGCCGGTATTCGCGCAGCAGTTCGTCCACCTGACGACGAGGCATGGCGTTGGCGTAGACCGCTGCGGCACGGATATCAAGGTCAAGCTGTGGGTGCTCCAGTCCGGCAGCTCTCGTGAGCAAGGGCAGCGTGCCGGAACGCTTGATTTGCTTCAGCAGCCGCTGTCCGGTGTCGGTAAAGCCCAGCACACGTAAATACGCAGGACCTTGGGCCAGTTGTTCCGGAGCCAGGGACTCGCGTGGGTGCTGTAGCAAAATATGCAACAGCATGCGCTGCAGCTTGGTATGGGTGTAGCGTTTGGTCTTGAGCTGTTGCAATAACCCGGTAACAGTGGGCTGTGTAAGCTGGGGCAGCGCTTTTTTGAGGCGGTGCTCAAGTCCTTCGGTCACCTCATGCACGGCGCCAAGCTGCTCTGGCGTAGCCAGCAGCAACTGGTGGAAGAGCGGCGCGGCGAAGCTCTCCCAGGTGACCGGCCCTCGCCCGGCAGCGAATTCGCGGGCGAGGATGTCCGCCGTTGCGGGCGGGAGATAGGGGGCGACGGAGTCAAGACCGCCGTCCTTCAGCAGCCGCCGAACGGCGGTAGCGCTGGCGATATGCGCGTCCTGTGGCGCGAGATCGCTGTAGCCTGCGGCCCGGCGCCGGATGGTCACCGGCGCGATGCCGCTCCGAAGCCGCTGCAGCGCGATCAGGTAGTGCAGCCCCAAGCTGTTGTTGGGCTGCTCCAGCAGCGCTCGCGCTGTGGCGGCTTCGCCGCTTGCCGTGCGCTCTCGGCGGCCAGCCGCTCGGCCAGCGGGAGCAGCGCCTCAAGGCTGCCGGCTTCGCTGCCGAAGCACAGATGCGTCGTGACGCCTGTAGCCGCCAGCAGTGAGACTGCGCCGTAGGCGAACCACTCCGCGGGCTGCACGGCATACGCAACCGGCAGCTCAAAGACCACGTCGACGCCCAGACGCAGCGCCATTTCCGTGCGGGCCCATTTATCTACTAGCGCAGGTTCGCCTCGCTGCAGGAAATTACCGCTCATAACGGCCACGATAGCATCTGCACCGGTTAACCGTCTGGCTTCGGTGATATGATGGACATGCCCGTTATGCAGCGGATTGTATTCGACGACGATTCCGACAACGTTCAATGAATTTCGACTCCTTCGCTTTTCGTTCCATTTTATGAACTATTGCTATAAATATATCATGAAACTCGCGAGAAGCAGAAATAAAAGGAGCCGTTCTGTTAAGGAATTACATGCTTTGTTGTTGACAAAACTTACTTAAAATCGGTATAATAATTTTTGTTTGTTTGGGGTGATGCTGATGTTTATTAATTTACGTCAGGCAATCTCATCCGAAGCTCCGGTGGAGATTCATCAGGCTTTGGATGTAAGCCGTGTCGTTGAAGGTCGCAAGGACATTATCGCAATCAGTCCACTACAGGCTGATCTGCGGGGAGAAGCTCCCGGCGAAGGCGTTGTTCAGGTTAAGGGCACGCTTAAGACGGAGCTGGATATGACCTGTTCTCGTTGTCTTAAGCCTTTGAAACGGGACATTCAAGCGGAGTTTGCAGAAAGCTTCAAGCAAGGCGAACATCCCGAGGTGGACACGCAGGCACAGGAGGAAGACGAAGACTTACACTACGTTCCGGGCGAGAAAGTCGATCTGGTACCGTATGTGGAGGAGACGCTGCTACTGAATCTGCCGTTTGCCGCTGTATGCCAGGAATCCTGCAAGGGACTTTGTCCTCACTGCGGGGCTGATCTGAACGAACAGGAATGCGGCTGCAATAAGGACGTGATTGATCCGCGGCTGGCAGCACTCGGTGATTTCTTCAAAAAGTAAGCAAGTAAACAATGAATATTACAGGTTTAGGTTTGACTTGATAAGGAGGTGGGAACCATGGCAGTACCTCAACGGAGAACGTCCAAGACGCGTCGCGACAAACGCCGCACGCATTTCAAATTGGCTGTGCCGGGCATGGTAAAATGTGAACAATGCGGAGAATTGAAGCTTGCTCACCACGTATGCAAAGTATGCGGAACATACAAATCGAGAGAAATTATCAACCAATAAGCTTGATATCTCGCACTTAAAGTAGCATCTCACTTCGGTGAGATGCTATTTTTTTGCCAGCTTCAGCTTCAGGACTTCATGTAGACAGGCGATTTTGCTTTTCTTTTGCTTCCGGATGATTTATACTAGATTTTAGTACCAGGTTCTAAAGTGATTCTGAACGAAATAGCTGTTAGAATATAATAGAAGCCGGACTGGCCAGGCAGGCTGCCGGATTTAAATTACATAGACGCAAGACATCAAATCAATATTTTTGATTGTAAACATCTACCGGGAGGGAAGGGATACCCATCGAACGATTGCCGAAGCGGGCGAGACAGCAGCAACTCGTCCAGATGATAGAAGCGAACCCGTTCATTACGGATCAGGAATTAACGCGGCATCTTAAGGTAAGCATACAAACCATTCGGTTGGATCGGATGGAGCTGGGAATTCCTGAGCTCCGCGAGCGGATGAAGTTAATGGCTGAACGCTCTTATGATCAGGTCCGTTCATTGCCGTTGCACGAGGTCATTGGGGAGATTGTGGATTTGCAGCTCGACAAGAGCGGAATTTCTATCTTTGAGATTCGCGAAGAACATGTCTTCTCCCGTACGGGCATAGCCCGGGGCCACCATGTGTTCGCCCAGGCCAACTCGCTGGCAGTAGCCGTTATTAATGATGAAGTTGCCTTGACGTTTTCGGCGGATATCCGGTTCGTGCGATCCGTCCACTTGGGCGAGAAATGCATCGCCAAAGCTTATGTCAGGCCGTCTTCCGGCCAGAAGGGCAAAGCCAAGGTCGAGGTATTTACTTACGTGGGTGAAGAGATGGTGTTCCAGGGGAACTTTGTGATCTACCGGTCTACCGGGGAGGAAGGGCAAGAGGGAGGAAGTCAGCATGAGAATCGCGATTGATGCAATGGGGGGCGACCATGCGCCAAACAGTACGGTAGAAGGCGCGTTGGCAGCAGCCAAGGAATGGACCGATACAGAGATTATTCTGGTTGGCGATGAGCAGGTATTGAAGCCCTTGTTAGGGGAGGCTCCCGGCAATTTGCGAGTTCATCATGCCTCCGAGGTTATCGCTGCTGATGATGAGCCAGTGAAGGCGGTGCGGCGCAAGAAGGATGCTTCAATGGTTGTGGCAGGTCGGCTGGTCCGTGAAGGACAGGCGGAGGCCATGATCTCTGCCGGCAACACCGGTGCGCTAATGACGACGGGTCTGCTGGTCGTAGGCCGTCTGGAAGGGATTGAGCGCCCCGCGTTGGCGCCAATGATTCCGACGGTGGATCAGCGGGGTGTGCTGGCCCTTGACTTGGGTGCCAATATGGATGCCAAGCCGGAGCATCTGGCCCAGTATGCGCTCATGGGTAGCATTTATCGGCAGAAGGTGCATGGGATATCCACACCGCGGGTAGGCTTGCTCAATGTGGGTACTGAGGCTATGAAGGGTAATGAGCTGACCAAGGCGGCTTATCCACTGCTAGAGGCCTTGCCGATTCATTTTGTAGGCAACGTGGAGTCCCGGGATATTTTAAGCGGAGCTTGTGATGTCATTGTCTGCGACGGCTTCGCCGGGAATATTATGTTGAAGTCGCTGGAGGGAACGGCGGGAACGATGTTCTCCATCTTGAAGCAGGAGTTCTCCAAATCCCTGAAGAATAAACTAGCCGCAGCTGTGCTGATGCCTTCGCTGCGTGGAATCAAGAAGATGATGGACTATAAGGAGCATGGTGGTGCGCCGCTTCTGGGTCTGAATGGATTGGTTGTCAAAGGACACGGTTCCTCGGACGGAGGGGCGATCAGAAATGCAGTTCGCCAGGCCAGGTTGGCGCTGCAAAGCCAATTGACGGAGAATATAGCACAGGAAATTAGCAGGAAGTGAGTGACTAAAGCGATGAGATTGCCTTCAGTAGGAATTATCGGAACAGGGAAATACGTTCCAGAGAAAGTATTGACGAATGCGGATTTAGAGAAAATCGTAGAAACGAATGACGAGTGGATTGTCTCCCGGACGGGAATTAAGGAACGGCATATTGCAGCTCCCGATCAGGCCACATCAGATTTGGCTTATGAGGCCGCTGTTCGCGCTTTGAAATCGGCAGGACTTGAAGCAAGTGAACTTGATTTGATTATTGTAGCAACTATTACGCCGGACTCGGCGTTTCCATCGACGGCTTGCATTCTGCAAGATAAGCTGGGTGCCAAAAAAGCTGCCGCATTTGACTTGTCTGCTGCCTGCTCGGGTTTTGTCTACAGCATGGCCGCAGCCAATGGGTTTATTCAAACAGGAATGTACCGTAATGCGCTGGTAATCGGCGCGGATACGTTATCTCGAATTACCGATTATACGGACCGTAACACCTGTGTATTGTTTGGCGACGGCGCTGGCGCTGTTGTGCTTGGTGAAGTGCCGGAAGGCCGGGGCTTCCTGTCCTTCGATCTTGGTGCAGAGGGTGCTGGCGGTGAATTGCTCAAGATGGAAGCAGGCGGTTCACGGTTGCCAGCCTCGGAAGCTACCGTGGCGGAAGGCAAGCATTTCATTTATATGAATGGCCGCGAAGTGTTCAAGTTTGCGGTTCGAGTGATGGGATCGGCTACGGAAGAAGTGCTTCGCAAGGCTGGAAAGAGCAAAGAAGACATCGATCTGTTTGTGCCTCATCAGGCTAATATTCGGATCATTCAATCGGCGATGCAACGCCTGGACTTGCCGGAAGAGAAATGCGTTATCAATGTGGACAAATACGCAAACACTTCTGCCGCTTCAATTCCGCTAGCTTTGGTGGAGGCTGCAGAGGAAGGCCGCATGAAAGAGGGCGACACCCTATTGCTCGTTGGCTTCGGCGGCGGCTTGACCTGGGGAGCTTCCGTACTTGTGTGGTAAGTGAGGCAGGCGGAGATATTAATGAATGGGGGAGTGCAATCGATGAGCAAAATAGCTTTTGTTTTTCCCGGACAGGGGTCTCAAAGCGTAGGTATGGGTAAAGATTTATATGACACTCAGTCAGAGGCGCGCGAGCGCTTCGAACTGGCGGATAAGCAGCTTGGGTTTCCACTCAGCGAATTGATATTCGGTGGCCCGGAAGCCGAACTGAAGCAAACCGCCAATACGCAGCCTGCGTTGTTAACCACAAGCGTGGCTCTGGCCGAAGCA
The DNA here is from genome assembly GCF_001486585.1 of Paenibacillus senegalimassiliensis. Lineage (GTDB taxonomy): Bacteria > Bacillota > Bacilli > Paenibacillales > Paenibacillaceae > Fontibacillus > Fontibacillus senegalimassiliensis. The sequence goes on along the minus strand of NZ_LN909046.1, from coordinate 1,497,399 downwards.
TTTGCTGCCAAAGGCCTGGCACCCGACTATGTGGCGGGACATAGCTTGGGCGAGTATAGTGCACTGACTGTAGCAGGTGTGTTATCCTTCGAGGATGCGGTGTCCATCGTTCGCGCACGTGGTGAATATATGGAGCAAGCTGTGCCCGGAGGGCAGGGAGCCATGGCCGCGGTTCTTGGCGGTGAACGTGAAGCGCTGGCCGCTTTATGTGCCGACATTACGGCAGGCGGTGCATTGGTTGAACTGGCGAATGTGAACTGCCCAGGGCAAATCGTGGTATCAGGCAGCAAGGAAGGCATCGAGCAGGTAGTGTCCCGTGTGAAAGAGATCGGGGCTAAACGAGCTATTCCGCTGGAGGTCAGTGGACCGTTTCATTCCTCGCTGATGAAATCGGCCGCGGAGCGATTGCAAGATCGGCTTGCAGCCGCTGCTTTTCATAACGCATCCGTTCCGGTAGTTGCTAACGTCACGGCTCGTCCTGTTCAGGATGGGGCCAAGATTGCGGAGCTGCTGGTACAGCAGGTGTATTCCCCTGTATTATGGGAGGATACTGTTAACTGGCTGATTGCCCAAGGGGTGGATACGTTTGTCGAGATTGGCCCGGGCAGCGTGCTGACAGGGTTGATCAAGAAGACCGACAAGTCGGTGCGGTTGTTTAATGTAAATAATTTGGATAGCCTGGAACAAACGGCGGCAGCGCTGCAATAGAAGCTGTAGCCATTTCAAGGCAGGCATCGCCGCAAAGGAGCCTTAGGCTTCATGAATGGCGTGCCGGATTGGTAGACTTCGGAGTAACTAGGTGAAAGGAGATGGATTGATGAGCAAACCGCTTCAAGGGAAGACGGCTTTGGTCACGGGCGGCTCTCGTGGAATCGGCCGTAGCATTGCACTCGCTTTGGCGGAAGCCGGGGCAGATGTAGTGATCAACTATGCCGGGAACGAGGAGGCCGCAGCCCGCGTTGTTGCCGAAATCGAGGCGTTTGGCGTAAGAGCTTACGCTGCGAAAGCGCATGTTGGAAGCAATGAGCAGTTCGAGGGTATGGTTAAGTCCATGCTGGAAGCCTGGGGACGGATCGACATTCTGGTGAATAACGCAGGAATTACAAGAGATAATTTAATTATGCGGATGAAGGAAGAAGAGTTCGATCAGGTCATTGAGACGAACCTGAAGGGCGTGTTCAATGGCATTAAGGCCGTCACCCGTCCGATGATGAAGCAACGTTCGGGCCGGATCATCAACATTTCTTCGGTGGTTGGTGTGCTGGGTAATGCGGGTCAAGCCAATTACGTAGCGGCCAAAGCAGGAGTGATCGGTCTGACGAAAGCCTCGGCGCGTGAGCTGGCTTCACGTGGCATTACCGTGAACTGCATCGCCCCGGGATTTATCGAAACGGATATGACGGACGAGCTTCCGGAAGAATACCGCCAGAAGCTGCTTGCCGACATCCCGCTGGCCCGTCTGGGACAGCCCGAAGAAATCGCGAACGCCGTATTATTCCTCGCCGGAGACAGCGCGTCCTATATGACAGGGCAAACCCTGCATGTGGACGGCGGAATGTATATGTAAATCGCGTGTTTGGCTTCTATGGCATTTTAACTTCAAATCTCTTATAATACCAAAGAGGAGGTGAACCGGATGTCCGATGTATTGGATCGCGTAAAACGCATTGTTGTGGATCGCCTTGGCGCAGATGAAGCCGAAGTGACACTTGAAGCGTCTTTCAAAGACGACTTGGGTGCGGATTCGCTTGACGTGGTTGAATTGGTCATGGAGCTCGAAGATGAATTCGATCTGGAAATTTCAGACGAAGATGCAGAGAAGATAACGACCGTAGGTGAAGTTGTAAACTACATACAATCTCATACCTAATGTCATTCCAAAGTCCCGTACCTCCTTCATAGCAGGCGGGACTTCTCCTCATCTTGAGGATCTGCGGATTTCATTATTGCATCCATGAATTTGTATAGTACACATAAGTCCAACGAGGTGAGTGTGTTTGAAGCATAGAGTAGTAGTTACAGGTATGGGAGTCGTTACGTCTCTCGGTAAGGATATAGATACATTTTGGAGCAATTTGTTAGAAGGAAAATCCGGTGTTTCGTTAGTTGAAGCGTTTGATGTTAGTGATTATCCTACGAAAATTGCGGCCTCGGTGAAAGATTTTAATCCCGAGGATTATATCGAGCGTAAGGAAGCGCGGAAGATGGACCGATTTGTGCAATTTGCTGCAGCAGCGGCAAAGAATGCCATTGAGGATAGTGCGCTTAATATAGCCGAACAAGCTGACCCGGAACGGGTTGGGGTCATGATTGGTTCAGGCATCGGTGGTCTCGGAACCTTTGAAGATCAGCATAGTGCCTTGTTGGAGAAGGGGCCCAAGCGTGTTAGCCCGTTCTTTATTCCTATGATGATTGCCAACATGGCTTCCGGGCATGTGTCCATTCTGCATGGAGCGAAGGGTCCGAACACAACTACGGTGACTGCGTGCGCGACCGGAACTCATTCCATTGGAGAGTCTTACCGGCTAATTCAGCGTGGTGATGCCGATGTGATGATTTGCGGCGGCGCGGAAGCAACGATCCGTCCAACAGGTATGGCAGGCTTCTGCTCGATGCGGGCCATGTCCACGCGTAATGACGAGCCGGAGAAGGCTAGTCGTCCGTTTGATACGGAGCGGGATGGCTTTGTCATGGGTGAGGGTGCTGGAGTGCTGATTCTGGAATCGCTGGAGCATGCGCAAAAACGCGGGGCCCAGATTTATGGAGAAGTTATCGGCTATGGATTAAGCGCGGACGCACACCATATGACCGAACCTGATCCAAACGGACCGGAGCGTTGCATGAACATGGCCATTCGCGATGCAGGCATTCAGCCAGAGCAAATTGATTACATCAACGCGCATGGCACTTCGACTCCTGTAGGAGACCGCTCGGAGACGACCGCGATCAAGAGAGCGCTTGGCGATCATGCTTACAAGGTAGCCATCAGCTCGACCAAGTCGATGACGGGTCATTTGCTGGGAGCTGCTGGTGGCGTAGAGGGCATTATTTGCAGTCTAACCCTGAAGCATGGTGTCATTGCACCTACCATCAATTTGGAGCATCCTGATCCGGAATGTGATTTGGATTATGTTCCAAATGAAGCCAGACGGGCAGATGTTCAAGTGGCGATGTCCAATTCCTTTGGATTTGGCGGACATAATGCCACAATTATTTTAAAGAAATACGAAGCATAAGGGGTTAGGTCCGGTGAATGGAGATCTGAAGCAGTTACAGCAAAAACTTGAACTGGTATTCCAAAATCGGCAGCTTCTGAAACAGGCCTTCACCCATGCATCATATGTGAACGAGCACCGTTTTAATCAATACGAGGACAACGAGCGCCTGGAGTTTCTAGGCGACGCTGTCCTCGAATTGACCGTTTCGGAGCACTTATATCGGTTATTTCCCGACCGTCCTGAGGGTGAGTTGACCAAGTTGCGGGCCGCCATTGTATGCGAGCCGTCACTGGTTAAGTTCGCCGAAAGCCTGGAATTCGGCCGGTATGTACTGCTCGGCAAGGGCGAGGAATTAACGGGGGGAAGAACGCGTCCGGCACTGCTTGCAGACGTGTTCGAATCCTTTATCGGTGCATTATACCTGGATCAAGGCCTGGAAGCGGCTACTGCGTTCCTTCATCGTTATGTTTTCCCTCAATTGTCTCTGGACGGCAAGCTGCAAACGAGCGACTTTAAGACGGAGCTTCAGGAACTGACGCAGCATCACGGCATGGGAACTTTGGAGTACCGTATCGTGGAAGAGCGGGGTCCTGCCCATGAACGGGAATTCGTCTCCGAGGTTTGCATGGAAGGCCGCGCGCTCGGCCGAGGCAACGGCAGGTCTAAGAAAGAAGCCGAACAACAGGCGGCTGCCGTGGCGCTGGAGTTGCTTAAGAGCTCAGAGCTTGAGAGTTAAAATTAACGACTGTAAAGACCGTTTCGGTATGATGTACTCCATCGTCCGGGGCGGCTTTTTACTTTTTAGAGGTAGTTCAAAAAGTCAGCTTTTGATCACGAAGCGTCTTCTGGGAGTAGATTCGACGTCGAATCTTGAATTCAGCCGGGCCTTCCGTTGCTCACGTACCCAATACGTACGCTGCGCTACTCAGTCCCTAGCTTCATCCAAGCTTCTTGGTGCTGAAAAGCCGACTTTTTGAACCTGTATTTTAAAGGTAGTTCAAAAAGTCGTCTTTTGATCACGAAGCGTCTTCTGGGAGTAGAATCGACATCGAATCTTGAACTCACCCGGTACTTCCGTTGCTCAAGTACCCATGCTTTCAAAGTCGTTTTCTCCGAAAACGTGTAGCTGCGCTACTCAGTCCCTTGCTTCATCCAAGCTCAAGCGTTTTGAAAAAACGCACATCGGAAGCATAAGCTTTGGTGCTGAAAAGCCTACTTTTTGAACCTCTTATTTATAAAGGTAGTTCAAAAAAGTCAGCTTTTGATTACGAAGCGGGGCTAGGGAGTGGGTTCTTAAAAGCAGGAGTTATCTCCTGTTCCGGGGCCTGACTGGATGCCTGTCCAGCAGGGCTTCCGGTATGATACAATACAGGTTAGAGGTGATAGTGAACGTATGTTTCTGAAACGGATAGAGCTAGCGGGCTTCAAATCCTTTGCCGACAAGACGGAGATGGAATTCGTACGCGGCATTACCGCTGTAGTTGGCCCGAACGGCAGCGGAAAAAGTAATATTTCCGATGGCATCCGCTGGGTGCTGGGAGAACAAAGCGCCAAGTCACTACGCGGCGGCAAAATGGAGGACATTATCTTCGCAGGGAGTGATGCGCGTAAAGCGGTCAACTTTAGTGAGGTGTCCTTGACGCTGGATAATAACGATCAGGCGCTGCCGCTTGATTTCAGCGAAGTAACGGTAACCCGTCGGGTTCACCGCAGCGGGGACAGCGAGTATTTTATCAACAAGCAGTCTTGCCGTTTGAAGGATATTACCGAGCTGTTCATGGATACCGGCATCGGGAAGGAAGCTTACTCTATCATCGGGCAGGGGCGAATTGAGGAAATTTTGAGTACGCGTTCGGAGGACCGCCGTGGTATTTTCGAAGAGGCTTCCGGGATCGTAAAGTATAAGAGCCGCAAGCGCGATGCGCGTCGCAAGCTGGATGATACCGAACAAAATTTGCTGCGGATCAACGACCTTGTGGTGGAATTGGAAGACCAGATTGGACCGCTGAAGGAGCAGTCCGAGAAGGCACAGAGATACAAGGAACTGCGTGAACAGTTGAAAAATAAAGAAATCTCCCTCTATGTTCATCAAATTGAGCAGATTCACGAGACGTGGAGTGAGGCGAATGCCAAGCTGACCAAGCTCCAGGAAGAGCAGCTTGCTCTATCGACGGTTGTGTCTGCCCATGATGCCAAGCTGGAGAGTGACCGATTGGCGTTGCGTCAGGTAGAGGATCAAATTGAGACACTGCAAAGACAACTTCTGGAGTACAGCGAGAGCTACGAGAAGAGTGAAGGATATGGCGAGGTCTTGAAGGAGCGAGCTCGCAACCTGGCACAAAACCGCGAGCAGCTAAGCCAGTCTCTGGGGGTCAGTGAAGAACGGTTCGCTCAGCGCTCTTTGGAACTGGAGCAGCTTACGGCCCAGTTCGCAGCGGCTGAAGAACAACTGGGGATGCTGCGTACCGAGCTTGCTGCAGAAGAAGCGAAGCTTATTGGAGTGACCGGCGGAATTAGCCAAGCGCAGGAAGAAGGCTTGAAGGGCCAATTGCTGGATGTCATGAACCAGATGGCGCAATCTCGTAATGAAATCCATTATGCCGACCAGCAGAAAGAAGGCGTGAAGCGCCGGATGGAGCGGGCTGAGGAAGAAGGCGTGAAGTGGACGGATGAGCTTGATCGTCTGAAGGGACGCAAGACCGAACTGGAAATGGTGCTGGCTAAGCTGGGGGAGGAAATTGCCGAGCTTCGCGGCCGCTACATACGTGAAAGCGAGCATAATCAGTCACTACAGAAGCTGGTTGAGGAAAGCCAGGGCGGTATCCGCAAATGGGAGCAAAAACGAGAGGCACTGGTGTCGCGCCGTGATACGATGAAAGAGATGGAGGACGACTACGACGGGTTTGTGCTTGGGGTTAAGGAAGTTCTCAAGGCGTCCAAGAAGTCGTCGTTGTCTGGTGTACATGGCGCTGTTGCGGAATTGATTCGGGTACCGGAGAAGCTGGAGACGGCGGTGGAAACGGCGCTTGGTGCCGCTATGCAGCATATCGTCATGGAGAACGAGGCTGTTTCGCGCCAAGCGATCGCTTTCCTGAAGCAGCGGCAACTGGGCCGGGCAACCTTCCTACCGTTAGATGTTATCCGTCCTCGTCAGATTTCTGCGGCTGACAAGCGTATTCTGGAGGAAGCGGCAGGCTTTGTTGGCATCGGGGCCGAACTAGTGGGCTATGAGCCGAGGTATGAGAGCGTCGTTGGCAGCTTGCTGGGCAATGTCGTATTTGCCAATGATCTGGAGCATGCGAACAAGATGGCAGCCAGGCTGCAATATCGCTTCCGCATTGTGACTCTGGAGGGCGATGTCGTCAACGCCGGTGGCTCGATGACCGGGGGGAGCCAGCATCGTAAGAACAATAATTTGCTGGGACGCAAGCGTCAACTTGATCAGCTTGCGGCAGACATCCGCGAAAGTGAAGAAATGCTGGACAAGCTGCGCAAGGGTCTGACGGATGTACGCAGCCAGCTTGGCAAGTCAGAGAACGAACTGGTCCGGCTGCGTGAAGCCGGAGATGCCAAGCGGGTGGAAGAACAGGCATGTGCCGGAGACTTGAAGCAGGTGGAGCATGAATGGCGGCATGTGTCGGAGCAATTTGAGTTGTACGGCCAGGAGAAGGGACATTACCTGAAGGAACTGGAGGATCTCGAAGCAACCAAGAAGGCTGCGCAAGAGCGGCTGGTAGACTTGGAGAAAGAGGAGATATCCGTTCAGCAGTCCATCCGGGCTGCCGAGTTCGCCCGCAAGGCGAGTGAGTCGGCGAAGGAAGAACTCCAGGATGCCTTGACTGGACTTAAGGTGCGTGAGGGTAAGCTGGATCAGGAATGTCATTCCCTGCGAGAGCAATTACGCCGTTCCGAGTCGGAATTCAAGGTGCAGGAGCGGGAACTGACCCAGAACCGTACGATTTTGCAGTCTATTGAAGCGGATTTGGAGCAAAATGTACAGCAAGGCGTACAGCAACGTGAAGAATTAAATGATTATAAGCTGAAGAAGGAACGGACCAGTGAGCAGCTTGAATTGGAACGGGCTTCTCGTGCCGTCCTGGTTAAGAAGCTGGAGGACGGAGAAAGCGAGACAAAGGACCAACGGGTTGCGCTAAAAGGCGTGGAGGATCAATTGCGGCAAACCGAGATACAGGCCAATCGCCTGGATGTGGAGCTGGATAACATTTTACGCAAGCTGTCTGAGGATTATGAACTTAGCTATGAATTGGCCAAGCAGCGGTATGCTGTGCCAGAGGATGTGCCACAGACTCAAGGAGAGGTCCGGGAACTGAAACGGCAGATTACGATCCTTGGGGAAGTGAACCTTGGAGCCATTGATGAGTACAATCGTGTCTCCGAGCGCTATCAATTCCTTAGTGAGCAGAAGGATGATCTTGTCGAGGCCAAGGCGACGCTTTATCAGGTCATTCGCGAGATGGATGAGGAGATGTCCAAGCGATTCAAAACTACCTTTGATGCGATCCGCCGGGAATTTGTGATTGTGTTCTCCAAGCTGTTCGGTGGTGGCCGGGCCGACCTGATTCTGGTCGATCCCGAGAATTTGCTGGATACTGGTATTGACGTAGTAGCACAGCCTCCAGGCAAGAAGCTGCAAAATCTGCAATTGCTGTCCGGTGGTGAACGGGCGCTGACGGCGATGGCGTTACTATTTGCCATTTTACAAGTGAAGCCGGTGCCGTTCTGCGTGCTTGATGAAGTCGAAGCGGCGCTGGATGAAGCCAATGTCTCGCGTTTTGCCCAGTACTTACGCGAGTTCTCCGAGCAGACCCAGTTCATTGTGGTAACCCACCGCAAGGGGACGATGGAGGAAGCGGACGTGCTATATGGCGTGACAATGGAGGAAGGCGGCGTGTCCAAGCTCGTCTCCGTCAAGTTGGAGGATGAAGAAACGGTTGAAATTGCTTAGCTGACATTTATTGGATGGACAACATAAGGAGGGTTAACCCTGCATGAGTTTTTTTAAGAAATTGAAGGACAGTATCGCTTCCAGAACGGAATCGGTGACAAAGCAGTTCAGAGATGGACTGGAGAAGAGTCGCAAGGGCTTCGTGGAGAAGGTAACGGAGCTGGTGACTCGGCGCAAGAAAATCGATGATGAATTTTTTGAAGAGCTGGAGGAAATCTTGATTGGTGCGGACGTCGGCGTTAATACCGTGCTCAAGTTGATTGATGAGCTGCAGCAGGAGGTTAAGCAGCGTCGTATTGAGGCACCTGCCGAATTGCAGCCGCTTTTGTCCGAGAAGCTGGTGGGTTTGCTACGCGGGGATGAAGATAGCGAAATGCATCTAAGCTCTGATGGCATCAGCGTGATTTTATTTGTAGGCGTCAATGGCGTCGGCAAGACAACGACCATCGGGAAGCTGGCTCATTTCTATAAGCAACAGGGCAAAAAGGTGATTCTGGCTGCAGGGGATACCTTCCGGGCGGGCGCCATTGAGCAATTGGAAGTATGGGGTGACCGGGTAGGAGTCGACGTCATTCGGCAGCAGTCCGGGTCCGATCCAGCGGCGGTAATGTTCGATGCGGTTCAAGCAGCCAAGCAGCGTGGGGCAGATATTTTACTCTGCGATACGGCAGGCCGCTTGCAGAACAAATCCAATCTGATGGAAGAGCTGAACAAAATTTACCGGGTTATTCAACGGGAAATTCCCGGCGCTCCTCATGAGGTGCTGATGGTGCTGGATGCGACGACTGGGCAAAACGCCCTGAGCCAGGCCAAGCTATTTGGAGAGAAGAGTGGTGTAACCGGATTGGTGCTGACCAAACTGGACGGTACGGCAAAAGGCGGTATTGTCATTGCCATTCGTCAGGAGCTGAGTCTGCCTGTGAAGTTCGTGGGCCTTGGTGAGAAGGTCGAGGATTTGCAGCCGTTTGATTCGGAGCAATTTGTCCATGGCTTGTTCGCCGGACTGATTGCGGAAGAGGAAGAGGCGGAAGAAGCTTGATTCTGTCATTGAGGTAACAAATAGGGCAACTTTACCGTATATTATAGGTATGAGCCTAGATTATTAACATGGCAAGAGGAAAGGAGGCGGAGCGAGATGGCCAATACGCATTCGTTTAACCGCAGGGAGGAAGTCGCCAACGCGATTACTCACGGCATTGGGGCATTGCTAAGTGTAGCTGGGCTGGTGCTGCTGATTGTCTTCTCAAGCCTTAAGGGAACGGCATGGCATATTGTCAGCTTTACCATTTATGGGGCCAGTATGCTGCTGCTCTATATGTGCTCCACGCTGGTGCATAGCTTTAAGGAAGGACGGGTCAAGGATTTGTTTGAAATTTTTGACCATTCCTCTATCTACATTTATATTGCTGGTACGTATACCCCATTTTTGCTAGTAGCAGTTCGGGGGCCTTTAGGTTGGAGCCTGTTCGGGATTGTATGGGGGATTGCGCTGGCTGGTGTCATATTCAAAGCCTTCTTCGTGAAGCGATTCCTGGTCCTGTCAACGGTGTTCTACCTGATCATGGGCTGGTTAATCGTGATTGCATGGGGGCCGCTCACCGCTGCTATACTTTTTCAGGGAATGGCTTTACTGGTAGCGGGTGGCATTGCGTATAGTCTGGGAACGATTTTTTATGTGTGGCGTGGCTTCCCTTACCATCATGCCATCTGGCATTTGTTCGTCCTCGCCGGAAGTGTTACTCACTTCTTTGCGATTTTGCTGTATTTGCTGCCGCACTAAGCGAGAAGAACCGCTTATCTAGGGCTGGAATTGTTCGTGGTTTAGCGAGCACTTTGCCTTTGGAGAGCGGTTTTTACTATTATTTGAGGCGCCCTCCAACCGAGAAAAATTTCCATGCCAAGATGTTAAGGGAAAATACTTGACATCTTTTTCGGGTTTCTGTATTATAGGTGGAGTTGATGCGCTGTAAAGTGTTTTTCCTTGACGGAGGGAGTGCCCATATGAGTCAGGAGAATAGGCTTGAGAAAACGAATCGGATCAACCTTTTGTTCGACTTCTATGAAGCGTTGCTGACTGAGAAGCAGCAGACGTTCTTGAAATATTATTTCCTCGATGATTTCTCGCTGGGGGAAATTGCGGCAGAATTCGAGATTAGCCGTCAGGCGGTCTATGAGCATATCAAACGTGCCGAAGGCATGCTTGAGACGTATGAAGAGAAGCTGGGACTGCTGAAGAAGCATGAGCTTCAGAGCGGTGTGTTAGCCCGGTTACAGCAAATTATTGAGGACAGTGCGATGTCTTCTGTACATAAAGAACAGGCAGGAAATTTGCTTCGCGAGGCGGAGCAATTGTAAGATGGAGTTATGAGCGGAATTGTTACGAATGGAGGTGACGATATATGGCATTCGAAGGTTTGACAAGCCGATTGCAAAACGTGTTCAGCAAGCTGCGGGGCAAAGGGAAGGTATCCGAAGATGATGTAAATGCAGCGATGCGCGAAGTGCGCCTGGCCTTGCTGGAAGCGGACGTCAACTTTAAAGTCGTGAAGGAGTTCATCGCCAAGGTCAAGGAGAAGGCGGTTGGCAAGGAAGTGATGGATAGCTTCACGCCAGGCATGGTAATCATCGATATCGTCAACAAAGAGTTGACGGAGTTGATGGGAGGAAGCCAAGCCAAGCTGGCTCGCAGCAATCGTCCACCGACAGTGATTATGATGGCGGGCTTGCAGGGTGCCGGTAAGACGACGACCTCTGCCAAGCTGGCCAAGCTATTGCTTAAGGACAACCATCGTCCCCTGCTGGTAGCGGGAGATATTTACCGTCCGGCTGCTATCAAGCAGTTGCAGGTACTAGGTGAACAGATCAAGGTACCGGTCTTCGCATTGCCGGAAGGTAACAGTCCGGTAGAGATTGCACGTCAGGCGTTGCAGCACGCCAAGGACAACGGCAATGATTACTTGCTGATTGATACCGCTGGTCGTCTGCATATCGATGAGGAATTGATGGAGGAGCTACGGCAAATTCATGAGATTACTCAGCCGGACGAAGTGTTGCTCGTGGTCGATGCCATGACAGGGCAAGATGCGGTTAATGTGGCAGAGAGCTTCAATCAACAGCTTAGTCTTAGCGGGGTAGTCTTGACCAAGCTGGATGGCGATACTCGTGGTGGTGCGGCCTTATCCGTTAAAGCGGTGACTGGCTGTCCGATTAAGTTCGTCGCTTTGGGTGAGAAGATGGATGCCCTGGAGCCGTTCCATCCGGAACGTATGGCTTCGCGGATTCTTGGTATGGGTGACATGCTGTCTCTGATTGAGAAGGCTCAAGCCGGCATTGATGCGGATAAAGCCAAGAAAATGGAACGGAAGATGCGTAACGCGGAATTTACGTTCGACGATTTCCTGGAGCAGATGGAGCAGGTCAAGAAGCTTGGCCCGATTGATCAGATCATGGATATGATCCCGGGCATGGGCAACATGAAGCAGATGAAGGATGTCAAGGTCGATGAGAAGCAGATGGGCCGAGTAGAGGCGATTGTGCATTCCATGACCAAGGAAGAGAAGCAAAATCCTGATATGATTAATCATAGCCGTCGTAAACGTATTGCTGCTGGCAGTGGAACGGTATTGGCGGACGTCAATCGCCTGATCAAGCAGTTTGACGAGATGCGGCGGATGATGAAGCAGTTCTCCAGTATGATGGGGCCCAAGGGCAAGGGGAACAAAATGATGAAGCAGCTTGGCAAAGCTGGTGGCAAGGGTATGAGGTTTCCTTTCCGGTAAAGGCTTGTGAAGGGAAATGTAATTATACATGAAAGTGAATTCTTTAAAGGAGGTGAATTTCGTGGCAGTTCGTATTCGTTTGAAACGTATTGGTGCTCATAAAGCTCCTTTCTACCGTATCGTGGTATCGGATTCCCGTTCCCCGCGTGACGGCCGTTTTATCGAGGAGATTGGTTACTATAACCCGGTTGCACAACCAGCAGTAGTGAACATCGATGAAGATAAAGCATTGAAGTGGCTTCAAGATGGTGCGCAAGCATCTGATACCGTTCGCAACTTGCTTAGCAATGCAGGCGTGATGAAGAAATTCCATGAGCTTAGACAGCAGAAATAATTGCTGATTCGGAGGGTCGTATATGGAACAATTAGTCGGCGTTATTGCGAAGGCTCTTGTTGATCATCCGGACGATGTCCGTGTGGAGGTCGTGGAGAAGGAGCATCTGATTGTCTATGAATTGTCCGTGCATCCTGATGATGTAGGGAAGGTCATTGGCAAGCAGGGAAGAATCGCCAAGGCGCTCCGCACGGTTGTGGCATCGGCAGCCGTGAAGATGGATAAACGGGTGACCGTCGATATTCTATCTTAAAGAACTTTTTGATCATTCAAAAAGATATACGAAAGCGGGTTAGGATGTTTGTCCTAGCCCTTTTTCGTACATGCTGAAACATGAAATGACGGTTACATGATTAGGGAGGGTATTATGTCTGATTCTTTATTGTCTGTAGGCAAAATTGTAAATACACATGGGATTCGTGGCGAGCTGAAGGTGTTATTGCAAACGGATTTTCCGGAAGTTCGGTTCGCGCCTAAACGGCGTCTGATTATGGTGCACCCGGAGACGGGGGAGCAGTCTACTGTAGTAGTGCAGTCAGCACGGCCGTATAAGCAAATGTATATCGTGCAATTTGCCGAATTTTCCAATATTAACGAGGTAGAGAAGTACAAGGGATATGAACTGAAGGTATCCAAGTCCGAGACCGTCGAGCTGCCGGAGAATGAATATTATTTCCATGAAATTATAGGTTGCCGGGTTGTCAGTGACGAGAATGAGGATCTGGGTGAAATTATAGAGATCTTGCGGCCAGGGGCCAATGATGTCTGGGTAGTAAAGCTACCGTCAGGCAAGCAATTGCTGTTGCCAGTCATTGATGATGTGGTTCTGGACGTTAGCATTAAGGACAAGCTGGTCCGGGTTCACGTGATGGAAGGATTGCTGTAACATGCGGGTGGATGTATTGACCTTGTTCCCCGAGATGTTTGCCGGCGTATTTGGCAGTAGCATTCTTGGAAAAGCGCAGGAGAAGGGGATCATCTCCTTGAATGCAGTCAATTTTCGCGATTACGCCGGGAACAAGCACGGCACGGTGGATGATACGCCTTATGGCGGCGGTGGGGGCATGGTGCTCAAGCCTGAGCCGATCTTCCGGGCTGTGGAGGCCCTGTTAGATGAGAAGAGTCAGAGTACGGCAGAGGGAAGCGAAAAGACATCTATAGGTCAAGCGGGAGTTGAAGCAGGTGAGTCTGTGGACCGGCCCCGCATTATTTTGATGTGTCCCCAGGGGGAGACCTTCACGCAGCAAAAAGCCGAGGAGCTGGCACGGGAAGAGCATTTGGTGTTCATCTGCGGACATTATGAGGGATATGATGAACGGATTCGTGAGCATCTGGTGACTGATGAGATCTCCATTGGCGATTATGTACTGACGGGTGGAGAACTACCGGCTATGGTTGTCATTGATAGCGTGGCCCGGCTGCTGCCGGGGGTGCTAGGTAATGAAATGAGCGCCGTCACGGATTCATTCAGCACCGGGTTGCTGGAATATCCGCATTATACGCGGCCTGTTGATTTTCGCGGCTGGCAGGTTCCGGATATCCTGCTTAGCGGGCATCACGCCAATGTTGCCGATTGGCGACGGAAGGAAGCACTTCGTCGCACCTGGGAGCGGCGCCCCGACCTGCTTGAGGGAGTGGAGCTCTCTGCGAAGGAGCAGAAGTGGCTGGAGGAACTTCAGCGGGAAGCTGATTAATCTTATAGCGCCGAGACCGCGAAAATAAGTGTCATTATTCTGCTTGCTGTTGCATATCATGCAAAGTTGGGTAATAAAACAATGCATGATCTTAAGGCAGCAAGGAGGAAACGAAATATGGATTTGGAACACATGTATGAACCAAACGAGAAGCAGATTACGCCAGATGGCGAAGGGTTGCACGGAGGCGACGGGGCGGGCCTGCAAAAGGAAGCTCGGGAGCCTGACCAACAACTGCTGACCGTAGATGACATTATTAGCTTCTATAGCCAAGGGCATTAGCCTGAAATAAATACAAGCACCCGGCAGACCAGGAATGCACAGTACGACTACTTGAAGTTAGATGGATAGGCATGGAGCGTGTGCAATAAAAAGAGCAAGTTCGGTATTTAGCAGAATCCGAAAGCATCGGAAGCGATTTTCTTTTCCATTAGGGAAAGGGGATCGCTTTTTTGTTTAGGCTAGTGTCTTTAGACGCATTTTAGCAGCACGGTTATATCCCAAGAGAAAACCCGATGGATGGGTAGTCATGATTAATATTTCAGGAAGCCAGGCAGAAAAATAATTCTATTTTGCAGGAAGAGAGGTCATGATCATGATAGAAATTAGAAAGTTGAATGCGGATGCACTAGGTTTTAAGCTGCCTTACAACCCAGAGCATGTTGTGTTCATTCGGAAAATTCAGGGTAGACGGTGGGATCCGAATCAGAAGCTGTGGATTATTCCGTACAAGGAGTCAGTCATCTTTTAATTTATGGAAATTTTTCCAAGAAATTTGATTTGGCTGGAGCCTGCGCTGGTAAAGGAGTTTGAATGGTTTAATGCATTTGAAAAAAACTTAAGGAGTCAAAAGATGGATTATCGTAATGCTCTAATTGAAGAGTTGAAAAAGCGTGGCTATAGCAGTAAGACGATCAAAGCCTATTGCAGTCAGGTAAAGCGATTTATCGACTCACTCCCGCCTGATGCGTCCGAGATCAGCAGTGATGCCGTTCAAAAATATTGTTTGTCTTTATTAGCCAAGCACATCTCTCATTCCAGTGTAAATCAGACGATTAGTGCAATTCGCTTCTATGCTAAATACGTATTAAACAAGCCAATGAATGAAATTCAGTATATCCGCCCTAAGAAGCAGCATATCCTGCCCAATGTTTTATCAGAAAATGAGGTGATCCGGCTACTAACGTGCCTAACGAATCTCAAGCATCAAGCTGTTTTATACCTGACTTATTCTTCGGGGCTAAGAGTCAGCGAGGTGGTTCGGCTACGTCTCGCAGATTTGGATACGGAACGACAGACCTTGCGTGTCCGGCAAGGTAAGGGGATGAAGGACCGAATGACTCTCTTATCTCCAACGGCTATGAGTGTGGTGCAAGCTTATATGATTCAGTCTCAACCTGAAGAATGGTTATTTCCAGGTCAACGTTCCGGGCGCCATGTGACGGAGCGTACTGTCCAAAAGGTTTTTGAAAATGCAAAAAGACGGGGAGGAATAGTTAAAAAGGTAAGTGTTCACTCGTTGCGTCATTCATTTGCAACTCATTTGCTTGAGGGCGGAACCGACCTCCGCTATATTTTTAAAATTCTCCATGAACATCCTTTCTTTTGTTCATTTGATGAAGGAACTGCTAGGTCATCAGAGCGCTCGAACCACTCAACGATATACACATGTCAGCACAAAAAACATACAGCGTATTCAGAGCCCGCTTGATCGGCTGGAGCTGAAGGATGGAGAGTAGCACTGGATAAAATATACTTCGTCAATTCCTCTAAATGGATTATACTTGAAGAAGATCGGATAATTACCGATATGTGGAATATATACGAAATTCAGATAAAAGACGTTAGTTGAAACTACTTTATATAATTTGAAGGAGGAAAATATGTATTACATTTTATTGGAAGATAAATATAAAGGTAAGCAAGAAGACATTGGATGTATTATGTCTAAGTTTAGCAAAGAATTATACGAAACTGCTGGTCTTTCATTAGGAATCTATTTAGGTCCTACACACCAAGAAATAGAGTCATATGTTAAACAACAAAACTTTGAGATTGTTTTAGAAGAAATTCTATGGATGAACATGAATCAAGAAGAAAAAATAAATAAATTTTCGGATTATTTAATAAACATAGAATCTGAACAAAACGAATTAATTGTCATTGATTCGTACTTCTTCCCTCCTAATTATAATGAAGATTATTTAGAGATGATTCTAAAAATCGTCGAAAAAAGTAAAGCTAGAATTGTAAAAGTGATTACATCAAACAGAAGAAATCGAAGTTTAGAAAGTATTTTTATTGGAAGAATCAGAGGACTAGGAATGAACTTAGACATTAAATATAGTGAGAAGTTTCATGATCGCTTTTGGATTACAGATCAGTATAAAGGATTTATAACAGGAACATCTTTAAATGGAGTAGGCAGAAAAATTTCGTCTATCAATTATCTAGAAAGAGAAGACATAGAGGCTTTGTTTGAAGAAATTATAAATTTAGTGCAGTAGCATCAACTAACATATTATTCACGCTGCGGGCCGTGCGGCCCTGGGTCCGACGTTCGTCGGACAACCGGTATACGCCGGGTCGTGAATACGGGAACGTTAGACGAAATCCTATAGAAGAAAGAGGTATAAAAATGGATCTTCAAGAAGCATGGAATGTTATCGTTGCGGCAGTTCTCTCTGTAGGTGGTGCTGGAGCAATTATCATAGCCATTTCAAGTTGGCTAGGAAGAATTTGGGCTACTCATATTCAAGAAAAAGATAGAAAGAATTATCAAGCAGAGCTTGAAAAATTGAAAGCTAGTTACATAAATGATTTAGAAGCAAAAAAAAGAGATTATGAAAAAGACAAAATATTATTTGCTCGATATACAGAACATCAATTTAAGTTGTATAACGATTTGTATAGATCATTGTACGATTTAAAGATAGTTGCAGACAAGCTTTGGGAAAAAGCCATGGAAGCTAACCTTCAAGATTTTTCAAAGCAGCTAAGTGAAACAACAATAATATTAGAAAAAAGCATACTACTAATTGAGGATAAGCATTATGAACGATTATCTGAATTGTTAGATAAGTTTTCTAGTTATAAAATTGGCAAAGAAAAACTCATTGATTTAAGAAATCATTCTACCTATAGCCCTAGAGATGAAAAGACTATTAGAGACACAATAGAAATAAACAACAAGTATAGAGAAGAATATTCAAATATAATAAAACAAATCGGTATTTTATTTAAAAGACAGATCAAGATAGGCGAGAATTGAACGGACATCGTCTAACAATATATTCACGCTGCGTGCATACTCCCTTGATCCGGCAGTCGCCGGACACCCGACATGCGCCGGGTCGTGAATACAGAAACGTTAGGTGAAATCATGTAAAGCGGGAGAACAAACTATGAAATTTGGAATCAAAAACTATGAACCGTGATGTTATAGTAGTATTGAAATTGTGGAAAATTTTGATTCTCAGCTAAAGAAGCTGAGAACACAGAAAATTATAAATGTGTATTCAATGTGGAACAAAGTTGATGAAGAGTGGAATGAAGATTCTCCAATCCTTTTAGAATTGACTTCGTGTCAGTTAGAAGTTTGTAATTACAAGTTAGAAGAATTGGCTTTGTCCATGAATTCAATTGACAGAACACAAGAACTAGAAAAATATGATTTTGAAGAGTACGGAAAATTTGAATATGAATGGCGTAAGGATCGGAAAGAACTTCTGGGATTTAGACAAGCAGAGATTGTCGGAATCGAGATTATTGAACAACGATTGGAATCCACATTAATAGCAAGTAAATCAATTTCAGAAGAGGTCGGACAACGAGCTTCAAATTGGATTTTAAACGGTATAGGGTTTGCTACCTCGAAAGGGTACTTTTCTATTTGTAATGGCTTGGATACGAATCAGATTTGTACGTATAAAGAAGATGAAGAGTGTTTAAGATCCATACAAGTTTTTTAGCAATTCGAAGATGAACATGACTCCACCTAACATAATATTCACGCTGCGGGCATACGCCCTTGATCCGGCATTCGCTGGACACTCGACATACGTCGAGTCGTGAATACGGGAACGTTATGTGAAAGATTGGAAAAGATCAATAATATATAAAACAGAAGGAAAAAAGAGATGAAACCAAAAACATTTACTTCGATAAAGACAATCATAGATCAGTGGGATCCGGCAGAACTCCTTGCTATACATTGTCCACAAGACGAGTATGATTCAGAAATTAAAAAGTTAACCCTATATATACAATCAAATGAAAGTCTAAATGAAAAGGAGTTTGGAAAATACATATATAAGATCTTAACAGAATACTTAGGGAATCAATTTCAAGAGACGGAAGAAAGATGTTTAGAGATAAGTAAAAAAATATTAGAGAAAGTATGTAAATAATATTGAGTGTGCACGCAGAGAAGACCAGTCCTTCACATAACACAGTATTCACGCTACGGGGCTATCGTCCCTTGGTTGTCGGATGTATAATCATGGAAGAAGCTCAGACAACAAACGCCCCAGCCTAAGATAAGAGCTATCTAAGGTTGGGGTGTTTCGCGAATACAAGAACGTTATCAGAAACATCCGGAAAGACTAATAGAAACGATAAAGACAAAACACCCTATAAATTAGGAAGTGGTTTTCAGTGAAAAAAATAGCGGTAGTTAGTTTGTACTTTTTGAGCGAGGAAGAGGGCGGGCAAAAAAGATTGATTATTGGAGATTTTTCAACACCTATAGTTTTTGATTTGGATAAAGAATTGAAATATGGACTTTGGAGTGCGGTAGTTGAGTTACATGTTAAACCTAATGAGTGTAGAAATGCTAAGGCTGATCTATATTTTTTATGTTATGACTCAAGTGAAGCACCAAATCATTTATTAGAGCCTGGAAACAGCTTTTCTTTAACGACTAATAAGACAATAGCTAAAGGGAAGATAGAATATTTAAAGAATAAATAAACAATAAGGACAAGCGAACTGAAAGCTAATTCATAGAAGGTGGATGCATCAGATAACATAATATTCACGCTGCGGACATTCGTCCTTGGTCTGGCAGTCGCCAGACATTCGACATACGTCGAGTCGTGAATACAGGAACCCAGTGAGAGTTACAAGCTTATAAAATGGTATAATATAACCATCAAAAGAACAGGAGGGACAACGATGAAATGGGAAGAAGTTCAACAGATTTTCCCGAACCAGTTCGTAAAGTTTGAAGTTCTTCATTCGGAAGAAACGGACCATCAAGAAGTCATTGATGATGTGGCTGTGATTGGTCCGATCAGTGATGAAGACGCCACTCGAGAATTACTGAACAGCCGAGACAAGACTTTGGTTTATCATACTTCTAAAGATCAGGTCGTTGTGAAGGTACGGAAAAATATAGGGTTAAGGAGAAGTCTTTAAATGAATATTGAATATAGGGATGGACTGTTATTTACAGAAATAACAGTCCATTTTAATAAGCAGAAGAAAATCATATCGAACATTGTGATCGATACCGGAGCTAGTCATAGTTTGATTTCACAAGATGAGGTCGATGAGATTGGAATTCAGGTAGAAATTGAAGATGAGATCATAACGAGTTACGGAATTGGAGGCAAAGAGCATGCCTTCAGTAAACGAATCGAGGGTATACAGGTAGGGGATTTCATTTTAAAGGATGTATACATCGATTTTACTTCATTTAAATATCACAACATTAATGGACTTTTGGGACTTGATATATTGACAGAAGGAGAATTTGGTATTGATCTAAAGGCATTTAAATTACTCCGTTCATAATACACAAAGACATCATAAAGTGAGCGAATGATTCGAAGAAGACTGGAACATCACTTAACATAATACTCACGCTGCGGACATTCGTCCATGGTCCGGCATTCGCCTGACACTCGACAGGCGTCGAGTCGTGAATACAGGAACGTTATGTGAAATACCTGCAAACAATGGAGGAATTAAGATGGCCATTATCTTCGATGTAATAACTTCAAAAATATTTCCAGGAATATTAATATCTATTGTAACTTCCTTTATTACTGTTAGATTATCAATTAAGCAATTTTATACTCAAAAGTGGTGGGAAAGAAAAGCAGATACTTACTCGAAAATTATTGAGGAACTATCCTATTTACAATATTACTTTGGCGAGCTATTCGATGAGGGTATAAAAATTAAGAAAATTAATAGTGATGTTCATGAAGAACTATGGAAGAATTTTAGTCATTCAAAACAACAAATATATAAAATTTATGCTTCAGGTGCTTTTATAATTTCTGAAAAATCGACAAAATCATTGGAGGAACTTGTAAAGAATATCGAACAAGAGAGTAGTAATGGTGATTATGTTGGAGACTTTGATAGATGGTATGGTGCAGTCAAGAAATGTATTCAAATTATTCGAGATGAGGCTAAGAAAGAACTGAAAAAGAAATGAATATATTCTGAATTTCCAAGAAGGCAGATACCTCACATAACATAATATTCAAGCATCGGCTCCGTTGGAGCCTCGGTCTGCGGGATGGATTTCGAAGAGGGATTTCAGCAGACAACCCCGCTGGGGTTCATGAATACAGGAACGTTATAGGAAATACGAAAAATACAGAGGAGAGTGATGTAACATGCATTCAAATAAATATTTTACTAAAGAATTATTGAGAGAAGCTAACAATGCTGCAATAAGAGAAAAAAGAAATCAGGCTATTAGAGAAGAAGTCATAGAGGGTTTAGATGATGCACTTATTTATCCTGTTTTCAATTATTTTTATCATGCTAAGAATGAAATGCGTGTAATGGTTGTCCTTGGCTATAATGGGAAATGGGGACTTTTGGATATGTCAATGCTAAGATATGATTCTTTACCTACGTCAGTATCTAAAGATGACGGGAGCGTTATTTTAGAGGATGAGGAATCATATAACGCAAGAAGGCCGTATCCTAATGCTAGAGAATGGCAAGAATCAATTGTTTTAAAACCTGTAAGAAAACAAAAGTCATTTAGAGATGAAGTTTTAAAAGCTTATAACAATCAATGTGCTGTTTGTAACATTAGTAATTCTAAAGTTTTGCGGGCCGCTCATATATGGCCTGTTTCAGACGGTGGTACAGAAGAAATTCAGAACGGAGTATGTTTGTGTGTTACACATGAGGTTGCGTATGATGCAGGTCTATTCTTTATTACAACTGAGGGGAAGATTGTCTTAAATACAGAAGATGATTTGAAGATAGATTACCAAAGTATCAGATATCCAGATAATAAAGAGGATCATCCTTTCATGTATAACTTCATTAAGAGGAAAGAGTTTTTTAATTATTGATTGAAACTGAGCTATCTCGACGAGGAGACATTTCAGCAGACAACCCCTTTGGGGTTCATGAATACAGAAACGTTATAGAAAATTTCCGAAAATCTTTTTTTGGAGGTACATCTTTATGGAGAAAAAATTCTCAGCAGTTGCTATTGAACTTTTGAAAGAAGCATTATGCAATGTATATTGGTACAAAAATAATCTCAGGAGCTTTTTGAATAATTGTATTAATGATACGTCTATAATCAATAGACCCGATTGGAATGGATATAAAAGGCAGATCGTTTCAGATATTGTAGATGAACTATGTAATAATCAAGAAAAATATATTGGAGATATACGTCGCTTAATCTCAGAAGTAATAAAAATGGACAATTTTCGTCACCTAGAACAGCTTGAAGATGGAAGAAAAAAAGTTGAACGTGCAAAACAGGCTGTAGCTGATTTAAGAATGGTTGTTGAAGATCAAACTCAAAAATTAAAGGATGAAGAAGAAATCAAGCGAAAACGTATGAAAAATTTAGAGAAAATTAGATCAAGCCAAGCGGTCTTAAATAAATTGGACGAGATTAAGGCAAATTATTTTAGGCTAGTTACTTCAAAAGATTTTCAAAAAAGAGGATTTGAATTAGAGAAAGTTCTGTATGATCTTTTCGAACTGTTTGACTTAGATCCTAAAGCATCATTTAGAAATACAGGAGAACAGATTGATGGTGCTTTTTCATTAGAAGGAACTGATTTTTTATTCGAAGCAAAATGGAGGTCGCACTTGTCTGATGCGTCAGAGCTAGATAGTTTTACAGGAAAAGTAAAGAGAAAACTTGATAATACGCTAGGCCTTTTCTTGTCTATCAACGGATTCTCTGAAGATGCTGTAAGAATACATTCAGTAGGTAGAAGTACTATTCTTTTAATGGATGGTGCTGATTTGATGGCTGTATTAGAAAATCAAATTGATTTTGTTTCTTTGATTGTGAGGAAGCGGCGATATGCTTCTCAGACAGGAAATATTTATTTAAAAATTAATGAAGTATTAAACGATTAATGACTTGAAAAGTAAACATTAGATCCAGAAACTTCCTATAACATAATATTCATGCTGCGGACATTCGTCCTTGGTCCGGCATACGCCGGACACTCGACATGCGTCGAGTCGTGAATACAGGAACGTTAGCCGAAATTAGTTTAAAGTTCATTTAGAAGTATAGGGGATAATTAATAATGGAACCAAATCGAAATTATAGTGCTGCAAGTGCTCTAACTGGATACATATTTCAATATGAATTGGCAAATATGATGAAAGAACATCTAGATTTCAGTAATGTTGTGATGGAAAGTCAAGTGCATGGAGATTATGGGGTTGACATTGCTGCAGAGTATCGAGGAAAAAAGGTTTTAATCCAGTGTAAAGTAAGCCCTATTTTCTCAATGAATAGATTAGAACAAGTCCTAAAACAGTTATCTGTGTATAAATCATCTAAATATAAAATTGTTTTAGCATTCCCGGGAGAACTCTCATCAAAGCAAAAAAGCAAATTAAGCGAACAAGATTGGTTGACAGTATGGGACATTGATGAATTGTCAAAAATATTTCATTCGCAGATAAGAAGGTCACAATCAGAAGAATTAAAAAGATTATTTGAAAAAAATGAGTTATTTAGCAAAACAGAAGAAGATGAATTGTTAATACAATTGAATAACTGTTCAAAAGGGAATAGGCACTGGATGGCTTATCAGAAAATCTGTGCTAACATACTTGAGCACCTTTTTTGTCCTAACTTAGGTAAACCGATTATCGAACTTTCTGATCACATAAGAGCCAATAGAAGAGACATTATTATGGCTAACTATTGTGATGAAGGGTATTGGAAATATTTAAGAGGTAGATACAGAGCAGATTATATCATAGTTGACGCGAAAAATTATTCAACCAAAGTGGACAAAGGTTGTGTATTACAGATGGCAAACTATTTAAAAGATTATGGCCCTGGAATGTTTGGAATCATAGCTTTAAGAACAGAACCAAAAGAATCTGCAATTTATACTCAAAGAGAGATTTGGATGGCACATAGCAAACTGATTATTTTTATAAATGATACAGATTTTGAACAAATGTTGATGCTAAAAAAGAATGGGAATAACTCAGAAGAAGTTATTAAACAGAAAATTGAAGATTTTAGATTAGGTTTATGAATTAGAAGAAAACTAACATCGGCTAACAATATATTCACGCTGCGGACATTCGTCCTTGATCCGGCATTCGTCGGATACTCGACATACGTCGAGTCGTGAATACAGGAACGTTAGATGAAATGATCCTAAACCTATATATGAACCTTGGTAGGTGAATCAATGGAGATTAATGAAGTAATGCAGCCTGGTGTCACTGGATTTTCTGTTACTTCTGAAAACTGGGGAGAACAAAACAATAAGGAGTTCGAGGTGTATCTGTTCGAGGCGATAAGATCGAATAACGGAGAATGTATAAAGAAAGAATTACTAACGAACAATGGGAGCTTTTATACTTATCATATTTATAACCGAACAGAGAACTTCTATATACTCTTTCATTCCATTTATCCCTTTGTTGCATACGCTTCGGTAGTCAACATTAGCGGAATTAAATTTATAGATGAACCTGAATCTATGAGATCGACATTTAATGAAAGATATAAAGTGCTGCCGAAAGAACAATTAGAGCAAACACTATTAAAAGATCATATAAAAACACTAACAAAATACGAACAAAAAATGATTAAATACTGGGGACCAGGAACAATCGGAGAAGTTATATATAATTATTGGGATTGAATGTAACATCCAAGAGGTGGATCACTACATATAACATAATATTCTTGCTTCGTCGCTGCCACTCCTTGGTCTGCAGAAGATAAGGCGATGAAGGCAATGGCTGCAGACAACCCCTGACGGGGTTCAGGAATACGGGAACGTTATCAGAAACATCCGGAAAGACTAATAGAAACGATAAAGACAAAACACCCTATAAATTAGGAAGTGGTTTTCAGTGAAAAAAATAGCGGTAGTTAGTTTGTACTTTTTGAGCGAGGAAGAGGGCGGGCAAAAAAGATTGATTATTGGAGATTTTTCAACACCTATAGTTTTTGATTTGGATAAAGAATTGAAATATGGACTTTGGAGTGCGGTAGTTGAGTTACATGTTAAACCTAATGAGTGTAGAAATGCTAAGGCTGATCTATATTTTTTATGTTATGACTCAAGTGAAGCGCCAAATCATTTATTAGAGCCTGGAAACAGCTTTTCTTTAAGGACTAATAAGACAATAGCTAAAGGGAAGATAGAATATTTAAAGAATAAATAAACAATAAGGACAAGCGAACTGAAAGCTAATTCATAGAAGGTGGATGCATCAGATAACATAATATTCACGCTACGGGCATACGCCCTTGGTCCGGCAGTCGCCGGACACCCGACATGCGTCGGGTCGTGAACACAGGAACGTTAATTGAAAAATACGTAAAGCTAGAGAATAATCTGAACAAATAATAAGTGACCTGAATGTTGAGGGAGTTCTATGGAGAAGTGGGAAAAGCTTATTGAAATATTGCTAGATGAGAGTGCTTCAGATTCGGAGCGAGACGACGTAGCCATGGATTTAAGTGAGTATCATCATGAGACGGTAATAGAAGCTTTAATGGTAACGGCAAATCAAGATTTAACTGACGACATGATTCAAGCAAGTTGTGGTGAATCCTTAGCTATGATTTTGATAAAGAACGAGAGATTTGAGAACGAGATTTATAAAAATTGAACGACATAGCAAAAACAGAATTTGAACGCTATATCAGTTCGAAAAGAAAAGATTGGAAGAAATATTTAAACATAGATACATAAAAAAGTAAGAAGAATCAGAGGTGAACTATGGAAATTCACTCAAAGCAAAATGAAAAATTTAGACCAGATAAATTGTCTACAGAGATGAAAATAGAGACGAGAAAAGTATATAAGAATATAACAAGAGTGAAAGGTCGAATGGTTCCTATCGTTGATTGGAAACTATTCTTATATATCAATGAGAAAAAATTAGATGAAGATGAAGTATTTATAGTAGAAGAATTTTTTAAGTCCTTACTTAGTCCAGGAACATATCCTTTATTTACATGCACCTGCGGAATATTTGGTTGTGGTGGTTACTATGTTGAAGTAATTCACGAGGCAGAAAGAATAATTTGGTTAACAGAGCAATCCCCTTTCAATGATAAGACAATTGAAAGTTCAAATAAGTTTATCTTTTCATGGACTCAGATTTTTGAATTTTCTAGGGTATTAATACAAGAACTTGAGCACCTTAAAAGCATAATGAGTGCCAATGAATTAGAATTTAATTTTGAAATTGAAAAATATCACCGGATAATTACTGAAATCAGAGAAAGACAGACAAACGGTAATGATTCTTAAGCAAAATCGAAGAAATCGCAATACATCACCTAACATCATATTCATGCTATGGACATTCGCCTTTGATCTGGTATTCTCCAGATAACCTCTCCGGGGGGAATGAACACAAGAACGGTTAGACTAAATTACTACTTTTTTATCTGAAAGAAGGTAAGAGAAATGAACAAAGAGTTAATTATGTATCACTTCGAAGAATTTATAAAAGCACTAATTACTTTGTCATTATCGGCTGAGAAGCAGATTCATATCATTGGAATTGGCCATACTGGAGATGAGATGGTAATAGATTTTGATACTTTTTATAGAGACCATATTGATTCTTATATTAAAGAAGGGTTAATTTCAACAAAACAGGCAGTATTATTAGAAGCATTTGATAATTTTCTTGAAGTACAAAGTTTAAATCAACCGCCTGAGTTTTTTCTTGATCGGAAAATATTAAAAGAGAGCCAGGTATGGGAAGATATTAGGATAGAAACTAAGAAATTATTACGGGCATTGAATAGGGCAGACTGGGATATACGAGTACATAGAAGAGTGGATGGTAATGTCGAACATACTAAGACTGAGATTATTAAGAAAGATATAACATAAGATATTTCGTGGAAGGCAGCAATATCATCTAACATTGTATTCAACGCAGTGTGCGAGACAAACTCAACCCTTGACCTGAGACAGATATTTAACCGGTTAAATGGAGGAGCAACCCGATACTTTAGCACTTAAGAAGTAATTTGTATAAATTAGTAATTTAAGGAGAGGATTTTTTGAATCGAGATGAAGCCGTTGAAAAGATTAATCTCTATTTTGAAGCATGGGTTGAGAAAAACTTCGAAAAATTTGTAGAATACGAAATGAAACATAGTAAGTTTTATCCCTACAGATAGGGAAAAGAATTTCTTGTAGTAGGACTAGTAAACATATAAAATTCATGCCTGGCGAGGTGATCAAGATGAGTAAGCGAATATTGTTTACCGGTGGTGGTTCTGCTGGTCATGTGACTGTTAATTTAGCATTAATCCCGAAGTTTATTGATATGGGCTGGGATGTGAAATATATAGGGTCTAAAGAAGGGATTGAGAAAGAACTTATTAAGAAACTTGCTAATGTAGAGTACATTGGCATATCAACGGGAAAGTTAAGACGATATCTTGACAGAGAGAACTTAAAAGATCCGTTTCGTGTGATAAAGGGGGTTTTTCAAGCCTATCAAGTGATTAGAGCCATGAAACCGAATGTAGTTTTCTCAAAAGGTGGTTTTGTCTCTGTACCTGTAGTTCTAGCAGCATGGATGAACCGTGTACCTATTATTATCCATGAATCTGATATCACTCCTGGCTTAGCAAACAGGATTTCTATCCCTTTTGCCTCGAAGATATGTGTGACTTTCCCTGAAGCAAAGGAGCATATAAAAAATGATAAAGCAGTGTACGTTGGAGCTATTATTAGGGAAGAGCTTATGCAAGGTAGCGCAATTAAAGGCTTAACATTTTGTGGTTTTACAAGAAATAAGCCAGTGATTCTCTGTATAGGGGGCAGTCTTGGATCGCAAAAAATTAATGAGATACTTAGAAGAAATTTGCACCATTTAATTAATAGGTTCCAGGTTGTACATATATGTGGTAAAGGACAAATAGATAGTTCATACAGTCATTATCGTGAGTATAAGCAATTTGAATATGTTTACGGTGAATTGGTCGATATTTTAGCAATGACTGATATTGTTATTTCACGAGCTGGATCGAACTCAATATTCGAGTTTTTATCCCTGAATAAGCCGATGTTATTAATCCCATTATCACGAAAAGCGAGTAGGGGAGATCAGGTGTTAAATGCTCAATCATTTAAGTCATCGGGCTACTGTGAAGTTTTATTTGAAGAAGAAATGAATGATGCCTCATTTATAGAATCAGTCAATCATGTATTTGAGAAGAGACATGAAATTAAAAAGAGAATGAGCAAGAGCGGAAATGATAATGCAATTGACAACGTAGTTGAGCTAATTACAGCGAATGCTTTATAGGTCTTTTTATAAGATGATAATGACATCGAACCTAGCCGTTCTGAGCGGCCCTACGGTTTAAATGGGTGAGACGTCAAAAACATAGAAACTTTATTATATAACAGGGTCTAAAAGAAAAAGCCCAAAGGGCTTTTAAAGTTTTGTGATACGTAATTCATTGAAGAGATATAGAGCATCTTTAAATCCTTGTAGGTGTATTTTCTACCTAGGATGACGGAAATTGAATGGCTTGAAAACGTTATAGGAAATCAGCGCAAAAATAAATAATCTCTAAAATAATATTAAGATATATTCACTTAGAGGTTAAACTTACGGGCGGAATAAACCATTGATTTATTTCTTATACAAAAAGTATACTGGATGAGGAAAATAGATACATATATTAAAGTTATTTAGAAAAGGATGATTGTAATGATTTTTTGGAAAGGCTGGGGAATTATCGGTATTATTTTCCCTATAGCAATAGCGGCTGTACTTGCTTCATTAGGATTTAGTGATGAGAACTCAAATTGGTTTTACTTTATTGGACTAACCATATCGGCTGTACCTATATGGTTTATTGGTAAGCGTTTGAACAGAGATAAAGATGAAATTATGATTAATGAAACAACAGGGGAGCGGTTCAGGTTAGGAAATCG
The DNA here is from genome assembly GCF_001486585.1 of Paenibacillus senegalimassiliensis. GTDB lineage: Bacteria > Bacillota > Bacilli > Paenibacillales > Paenibacillaceae > Fontibacillus > Fontibacillus senegalimassiliensis. The sequence goes on along the minus strand of NZ_LN909046.1, from coordinate 1,468,991 downwards.
TCATACTCTATTTTTTATTCCCCTACAATATTATGCGGTAGTTTATCCGATCTTAGGCATCATTCCCTTTTTCGCATAAAACTAATAAAGAACACGTTTATTTTGCCTTGTCAAAGATAACGTGTTTTTTTATTAATTAAAATAGTCTCCGCCTTGGTTCGTAGATACAGCAACGCTATGTGTTTATAAAACTTTAAAGCGAGGTAGTAAACATGACCAATGTGATTATCCGACTAATTCATCATGATGAGTTAGATCAACTCCTATTGCTCTATAAGCATTTGAATGAAGATGATCCAGATATAAATATTAATGAAATTGAAGAGCAATGGAACGAGATAATGAGTGACAAGCTGATGAAAATAATTGTTGTAGAGCATGAGGGGAAGGTTGTCTCTTCATGTATTTTAGCAGTGATAAGGAATTTAACTAGAGGGGCTAGACCTTATGGATTAATTGAGAATGTGGTTACACATTCAGAATACAGAAGATACGGTTATGGCCGATTGGTGCTACAGAAAGCTACCGAAATAGCTAAGGAACACAATTGTTATAAAGTGATGTTAATGACAAGTGCAAGAATGGAAGGAACCCATGAATTTTATGAGAGTTGTGGGTTTAAGAAAGGAGAAAAGACCGGATTTGTAATGAAAATGATGTGAGGGGAACGTATTGAAGCATTCATCCCTAGGAGATCAGGTGAGATTACATAGAGAATGAATAAGGATGGAAATAATAATGCGATTAACAAAGTATTCAAGCTGCAGGGCTATCGCCCTTCGGTTGTCAGATGTATAATCGTGGAAAAGGCTCAGATAGCTCAATTAAGGTTAGAGGAATCCTATTGGAAAGTTTATTGGAAGGACAGCAAGGATAAGTGGCATTTTGTAGAGGATATTGAACCAGTGAAAGATTTTGAGAAACAATTAATGAAGATTGATAATAACGACATCTTTTGGGTGTAATAAAAGAAGCTAAAGCAGGAAGCTGTATTTTCGCTTACCGTGAAGAATTCTTCGAATTTCCACAGTATCGTCTATAACTACATAAAAAATAAGATAAGACTCAACAACTAACATTCTATAATTCAGAGCTTGAAGTCTAATATCATTGGGAGTGGATCCGCTAAACGGAAAGCTCTCTAAAATAGCAATGTGATGATCAAATGTATCAGCCATGGATAGGGCTGCATCGGGATTATCAAGCATGATATATTGGATGATATTGGATATATCGTCTTCAGCTATGGGTAAGTATTCGATTTTAAATTTCTTGTCCATGGATCTGGCTCCTCAGATTTTTCATGACTTCAGCATGACTTTTCTTGGGAGCTCTTTCATTGCTTTGTTTTTCGGCTACGGCAAGTTTCTGATACAACTCGATTAGCGCTTGTTGTTTTTCATATGTGGCATGACTCATGACAACAAGATCGCTTTGGCCATTCTTAGTGATAAAGATGGGTTCTCCATCCTGGTGGGCAATTTCAGAAATCAAGTTAAAGTTATTCCTTAAATCGGAAATTGGACGAATCGTAGGCATGATCTTCACCTCAATCGTTTTGATGTTATTAATTTTATCATAATTATGATAATTAATACATAGGGGAAGGGCAACCTAGCCGCGCTTTGCGCTGCGGCCGCCCCGTTGGGGGTTGAAGTCTCAGGTTAAGAACATTATGCAAAATTTTCAAAACCAAAATAAATATTGGAGAATTTACCGATGAAGCATTATGTATACCATTACTATGAATATGAGCGTGGACCCTTCAAGAATCTGTCCAGTTTGTCTGAGGAGATAGCGGAGAAGACATTGGATCAACTGAGACAAAGTGGAGATGTTTTTGCAAGTAAGAGGTCGGCGGATTATTTATCAGTTAGAAGAGAACTTGAGAGTAAAGCGAGAGAAATGTTTGTGAAAAGGGGAGGCAAACCGACCAAGGAGTTCCCACATTATATGACGTTGGGCGAGTGTGAGTGGATTCGGAGTTGGTACAATCAGGGATGTGTCATTCAGATTGACTTGGATCAATTTGATCCGGCTACTATTAGCTTTACCTATGGAGATTTGTTCCCAACGATGAGATACAAGGATGGTAAGCTCTATAGAGGGCAGGTCTATACGCTTGAAGAGATTAGGGAAATCATTGGTGAGTACGGGATGCCGCAGGTGTGGAACCATGATGGTAAGCGTGGACCAGAGCGATATATTGAAGTTCAGGTGTGGGATGATACAGTGATAAGCAAACATGTTTTATAGGGTTAGACCCAAAAAGAAAGACCTAAGGTGATGAATATGATAAATCTAGACACAGAAAGATTACTTATAAGAAACTTTCAATCCAATGACTGGAAGGACTTACATGATTATTTGTCCATAGAAGAAGTATTGAAATATGAACCAGGTAACGTTTGTGATGAAGTAGAGTGCAAGCAGATGGCATTAGAGCGGTCACAGAACGATATCTTTATGGCTGTAGTGTTAAGAGAGACTCATAACATGGTTGGACACATTTACTTTAATCAAATAAAACCAGATGAGTTTTTAACGTGGGGGCTTGGGTATATATTTAACCCTAAATACTATGGAAATGGATATGCTACCGAGGCAAGTAGAAGAGTATTACAGTACGGATTTGAAGTGTTAAAGGCCCATCGGGTGATAGCCATGTGTAACCCTGAAAATCATTCGTCGTGGAGATTGTTGGAACGCTTGCCCATGCGAAGAGAAGGTCACCATATGAAAAAAGCATTTTTCTATAGAGATAATGAGGGACAGCCCGTCTGGCATGATGCCTATCAGTATGCTATTCTGGCGGAAGAGTGGGTGTCTGAGTAGCAGGCGGTTATATCAATCAAGATTTTCTCCTCGAAGAGAATGGGCAGGTTGGGGAAACTTCAGGAGTTATCTTTATACTTTTGCAAAACTTGTACACTTAATGTACAGCAAAATGGTATCCAACACTTTAAGATATAAAGCATGGAGGATCAATATATGAACAGCAGTAAAACCTTTGATGATGTAATACAATACCTTGAAAAAAACATATTTGACGGTTTTGAAATTGATTATAATGAAATATCAAAAATTGCGATGAGTCCAGCAGCTTTGTTCCAACGTATTTTTATTTTTATATCGGGTGTCAGTATCGCCGACTATGTAAGGAAACGCAAGCTGACATTAGCTGGATATGATTTGAAAAATAGCGATATTTCCGTTTTAGATGTAGCCATAAAGTATGGATTTCATTCACATTCTTCATTTTCACGCGCATTTAAAGAACACCATGGTATCACGCCATCAGAAGCAAAGATTGAAACTGCTAAACTAAATAACTATCTTCCGATTAATTACTTGGAAATGCGATTTATAGGAGGAAAACGTATTATGGCGGAGATGAAAAAGATTATTTATAAGGAAGTTGAAGAGCGCCTAATGGTAGGAATGCATCGTGATACCTCTTTTTTTGAGGCTGGGGAGGTGTGGCAAGACTTCTTTAAAAGTAACGTTACCGAGAAATTAGAAACTTTGTCGGATGTAAAATGTTGCAATGATATTGACTCAAATGCTGGCATTGGTATGATGTACAATTTTCAGGATATGAATAACTTTGAATTTATTATCGGAGATTTTGTATGTATTGGCACACAAATACCAGATGGATTAGTTGCGAAGCATGTTCCTGCCGGTTTGACGGCACATATTCAGATCGAAGGAGCTAATGTTGCGGAAATACTTGATTCAGCATACTTATTAATCACAGAGGCAATTGAAAAAACCGGTAAAAAAATTGATCATGACAGTTTTTACTGGTGTGAAGTATATACGATCGAACGCTATTGTGAGCCCTTGAATCGGGGGGAGAAGGTCATTATAGATTATGTATTGCCTATTAAAACCAATTAAAATGAAATAGAAAGGAATGAACTTAATGCAAAAAGCAGTGATCGTTTGGTTCTTGACGGAAAAGAGAAATAACTTGGAAGAGCTTAATCATTTATTATCAGATGGTTGGAAAGTAATCAGTCAAAAACCAATGGGGACTGGTGACGGTAATGTTTCGGTCTCTTTAGTTATTGTTGAGAAATAAATAGGAACTTCATGATATCGAATTTCTTGTTATTTGGGCTTGCCGGTATTCTGTCTGTGATTGTCACTCCTTTGGAAGCCAAAATGTTCACTCCGCTTGCTGAACCCCTCATGCAAACCATACCTATCTACTTGGCGAAAAATGGATGCAATTTGACATCTGCCATCGGGCTCTTTGTGGCATTGTACACGTACTGAAAAAAGTGTTATTCTCCAAGGAGATGAGTTGTTACCGGGAAAACTACATGATTATCCGTTTTAGCACTAGATATTCATGTTGAGGATACAAAACACCCCAGTCTAAGATAAGAACTATCTAAGGCTGGGGTGTTTAGATCGGGGGGGGATATTTGAGATGATACGAAATACAGTAAGAGCTTTAATTATTAAGGATGATCATCTATTATTAATCAAGAAAAGAAGACCGAATATAGGTATTTATTATGCACTGCCCGGAGGAGCGCAAGAACCAAACGAAACATTAGAAGAGGCACTAATTCGCGAATGTATGGAAGAACTAGGAATTGAAATATCGATAAATAAGTTCGTTTGTATAAGAGAGTACATTTCCAATAATCATGAATATTCATTCATAATGAAAGAAGTTCATTCTATTGAATTTATTTATGAATGCACGGTTCAATCCCCGACTAGTAAATTAAAAAGCGTACAAGCTGATATTGGACAGGTCGGGAGCGAGTGGTTACCCATTAATAAAATAAAGCAAACCGTATTCAAATCACAAGATTTAGTAGAACTTTATAAATTTCCTGGAACTACGCATGAATTCTTTAATGAATATTTTTCAGATCAATCCATACTCCCATATACTAGTAAGGTATTTTGAAAAATCATAGAATTATAAAGCAATATAAAAAAAGGCGGTAGATTATATTGAATTACCCCAATATTGAATCTGAAAGATTATTTATGAGGGAACTAACTCTGAATGATGTTGAAGCCGTTTACAAACACTTTTCTTACCCAGAAGTAACGAGATTTATGGACATTGAAGTATGTAAAGATAGGAGTGAGGCTGAAGAGATCATTGCTTTTCACATACAAGATTCAGGCTGTAGATATGGGCTCTTTAGTAAAGAGAATTATGAACTGGTAGGGACATGCGGCTTTCACTGTTGGTCAACAGAGACAATAGAATCCAAGGCTGAAATAGGCTTTGATTTATCCCCTCAATACTGGGGCAAGGGACTTATGAAGGAAGCATTGGAGAAGATGATTAGAATCGGATTCGATCTAATGAAGTTAGATTATATTGAAGCAACAACGGAAGTGGAAAATATTCAGTCACAGAGCGTATTAATAAAGATGGGCTTTAAGCAAGAAAGTGAGCTTGTAGATAATTTAATATATTTTACATTGAGAAATAGCGAAAGAGTCTGAATAAGAAATAAATGATGAATGGGGAGGAATATCATTATGGAGAACATATCGCAATCGGAGAGAGCTGAAGCATTAAAATCGATACAATCTACAATCCACAAATCCGAAACTGCCTTAGCTAAAATGACGGATGAAGGTTCCAATACTACGCTTATAAAGAAACGACTCAAAGCCCATTACATTGGCTTAGCGATGCTTGAATACTATTGGAATCAAACTCCTCACAACTATTCCGAGAATGATTTAAAAGAAGCTCTTGAAACCCTGACTAATTTATTTCCATCCCTTGAGAAAAGTTATGCTAAGTGTAAGGAGAATAGTTCCCAAAGAACGTTATTAAATAGAAGAATCCGAGCATTAAAAATGGCTGTTCAAGCCATAAATGAATATACCAACGTATGAATACTCATTCGCGATTGATTTATTGGATTGGCGGATCTCCTTGTTCGGGTAAGAGCACTATTGCTGAGCTGCTAGCTGCCAAGTATAACCTAACCTATTATAAATGTGACGAGGTTTATCAGAATCATATTGAAAGAAGTAATGCAAACCTACATCCAACAATGAACAAAATTAAGGGATTATCAAGGAGTTGCGTTATTGCCGGAGCTTGTTTTTCAGTATCTCCCCCATGTTAATCATGGTGTGTGGATCGTTCCAACTTCAGATTTTCAAATGGAGCAATATTCGAAACGGGACTGGATTCATTCAATAATGGACAAATGTCAAGATCCAGACCAATCTTTTGAAAATTGGATGAATCGGGATATTCAGTTTGCTAAATTTATCAAAAGTGAAGTACATAGCAGGGGTTTGAAATTAATTGAAGTAGACGGAAGAGCATCAGTAGAAGATAACTTGGCCATTGTTGAGAATTTTTTTGAATTATCGCAAAATCTTTAAAACATGAATGACTCGTAAGGAGACTTTGGGATGTACATTGAAACCTCAAGATTAATTATTCGGGATCTCGTAATGGAGGATTGGGTTCATATCCATGTGTATGCGTCTAACCCTAAGGTGACAGAGCATATGATTTGGGGACCCAACGATGAAGATGAAACAAAATCATATGTGAAACAACAAATTGAAAACCAACGAGCAGTGGACCGAACCGACTTTGAATTTGCCGTTTTATTGAAAGATAGCAATCAGTTAATAGGCGGATGTGGAATTTATATTAAAGAGTTAAACGCGGAAATCGGGTATTGCTTCAATCCGGAATACTGGAGAAAAGGATACGCAAGTGAAGCCTCAAAAGCATTATTAAAGTTAGCGTTTGAAAAATTCAAGGTACATCGAGTTTATGCAACATGTCGTCCAGGTAATATTGGATCAGCGAATGTTTTAAGCAAGATTGGCATGAAGAAGGAAGGCCATTTAAGAGAACACCTATGGACTAAAGGGAAATTTCATGATTCCTATTTATTTTCCATTTTGGAGAATGAATATACAGAATGATTAAAGGGAGCGAATAAAATGCTAGCACTTAAATTCACTCAAAAGCTTCTAAAGGACATGAAAGTATCCCCAGTTGAACTTGAAGAGGCGGATTCACTATTTAGTTGGCATGTAAATATTCTGCAACTCAGAAAAAAGTATATCATTTTTGTTAATGACTCCAGTCGATTATGCCTAGTAATCGGTGGCATAAGGAGTTCTCACGCCAGAAAACTTCAAGAGGAATTCATCACACAACTCAAAGAATACTTAATGTTAGAGGGTGTGAGTAAGAGCTTAATAGATCAATATTTCTTGGAGGCAGGAGATATAAAAATTGCAAAGACGGATAGTAGGAGTGTAATCGGGACGATGACAGAGATGACCCTATACTCTGATAATGTGATTTTTGATAGCACATATGATCTTAGTGCCTGGTTAAATAAAATGATCTATAAACCAATATCCTATGAAAAACCTATAAACGTGTTTAAAAAAGAAATTGAACAGAGGTATAACTAACCTACAAAGAACTTGTCAGACAGTTCAATTTTGGAGGGAGCATTTATGATTAAAAAACAAATCATCGAGATGTTAGACCAGTTACCCGACGAGGAGCTGCAAAGAGTATATTGGTCACTTGAGTTTATCCACAAGAACTATTTGTTCAGAAAGAATCTGCTTGAAAAGGGAGTAGTCAGTACAGAAATATATGAAGGGGATCAAGAGATTATAGAATTATGGGAAAATACGTTTGCCCAACATATCAGTGATGAAGATAAAGAGGCTATTTACTATGACCAGTTTAAGTGGCATATTTTCAGTTATGAAAAGCAATCCTGCTTGAGAGAAGCTGAGGCAAGGGAAGCCTTTGATGCTGAAGCTAAAGCGGAGCTATACGTGATGTATCAAAATTCTCCCCTGCTTCTGCATTATAGTAATGCCAACAATGTGGTTGCTGGAGACTTTGATTCTGAACAAGATATTTATGTATTTGACAAGCATTTTAACTGGACCTATGTTCATACCCATGAATCAACATGCGGACCGTATTTTTACAAACCGGTTGATTGGGAGTGAGATCCTCTAGCAAGAATATATAGGTCTTACATCCTATTTCCCAATAAAAGGGTTGACATGGAAAAAGGACTTGGCTTAAGATGAGTTACATTAAATGAAGGGAGGTTGAAGGCAATGATGGTAGTTTATGCTGCTCGGTCGCTTAGTTTTGGTGTAAATGCAATTTCATATACTGCTCATCGTTTCTTCAGCCTCATACGGGAGACATAGGAGAGAAGGTGACTTATTACGGGATAGTTGTGATATTCCTTGATAGGTCACTTTACAGCTATGGCTATAGAAGGAGCGGCTGTCAGGTAGCTGGCAGCGAGTTCTTCTGCATGAAAATGTTTAAAGCGAAGAAGTCATGGGCGAGCTGGCCCATGGCTTTTTTGTGTTCTATGAGCCGAGATATGACTTCGAGCAGGATATGTACACTTTATGAAATGGATTAAGAAAGGATTAATTAATAATTTATGAATACTCAAATATATGGAACATCATTAAATGAACAAGGTGCCTTTCGTCATGAGGTGAAGCTGCCCTCTGGCGATCTGACGGTTTATGCAGCACAACAGTTATTCTCATCTCTGGATTACAAGGTATTTGAAATGGCAAACAACAATTTGCAAATTCCGGATATTCGCTATATGAGCTATACACCAGACGTGCATGTCGGTGTGGGTACTTGTATCGGCACGACGGCCGTATGGGATGCGCAAAGCGGGTATGTATCTCCCAGCATTGTAGGCAGTGATATCGGCTGCGGCATGCGGGTGCATATGACCAACCTGCATAAGGATGATCTTAAAGACGTAAAGCTGCGGCGTAAATTGGTCAAGGCCATTGAAAAGGTGTTGCCGATGGAGGCCAATCAGCGTGGACATTATTCCGATATTCGGCTGGAACATATTGTACGCAAAGGACTGCACGGACTGCCTAAGAAATATATCCCGGACAGCTATACTCCCAAAAAATCCACCTCATTAACTCATGTGGAGAGCAGCAAATTTGCTTTTGATGAAAGTGTGCTGGATCTTGTGCCGGATATGACCTGGCACCGGGCACATAGACAGCTTGGCACGCTGGGAGGCGGTAACCACTTTGCCGAGATTCAGGCGATTGAAATTGCCGAGGAGAACCGGAGTATTGCAGAAGCATGGGGGTTGTATGACGGCCAGATCGTTGTCATGATTCATTCTGGTTCGCGAGCCTGGGGCGGATATGTTAGTCAAATGAGCTCATCAGCCATCCTTAAGGTGATGCAGCGCCACGGATGGGGGACCTCTGATCCCAAGCTGGTCTTTGCTCCCTTGGAGCATGCAGAAGGCAGACATTATGTGAACATGATGTACTCTGCACTGAACTTCGCGGTGACGAACCGCCATCTGATTGCCTATGCCATGCGCGAAGCTTTCCGCGAAGTGTTTGGGCCAAAATGCGAATTTAGCACGTTGTACGACTTGATGCACAATTATGCCTGGGAAGAACAACATCCGCAGCATGGCGGGGTGTTCGTGCATCGCAAAGGAGCAACGCGGGCGTTGCCGGCTGGACATACCGGTAATCCGAAGCCATATATGGCTACCGGACACCCGGCACTCATTCCCGGTTCGATGGGGACCGCTTCCTATATTATGGTGGGGCAGCCAGAAGGGGCAGACAATTATTATTCCATTTGCCATGGAGCAGGTCGCATCCGCTCACGTACAGCAACCAAACGCTTGGTGAAGGTTGAAGACTTTGAAGCTGCACTCCGCGTAGGAACCGAAGATGAAATTGTTGTTAACCAGCGTTCGCTGGAATCCATCCTGGATGAGTCGCCGCAAGCGTACAAAAATGTGGATGAAATTATTGAAAGTGTGACCGGAGCAGGGCTGGCACAGGTTGTCGCTAAATGCAAGCCGCTTGCTGCCGTGAAGGGGGCCAAGTCATGACATTACAAAATCTAAATAAAATACAAAGTATCTCTTCCATTTACGCAATGAAGCCTAATTCCGTGGAGCCAATTGAAGGTTATGCTACCTATGCCCATTTAATTAGCGGTATTATTGAGGCGATTTATTCCCGCTACGGGATACGTTATGAGCTATTTGCCAGCGATGATCCAAACAATGAATATTGGAGTCTTCTGGAGGAGGATCTTCGGTCGGAGAGCGAGAATGTGGAGCTAGTGGCTCGGGTCTTTGAGGACCTGGAGCTTCGCACGTTCCACTATGACGATGAGGGCGATGTACCTACGTACGGAATGCAATATTCGTTACGCAATAATGTGTTCGCCTATCCCAAATGGGGGGTCGCCCTGGCGAGAATTCCCTTCTTCCGCTCGAATGGCATCTATACGGAAGATTTCGTATTTGCCGCCAGTGAAGAGCAAATGAAGCAATTCTTAAGCACGGTGCGTGAGCGTGAACGGCAGCAAAATATGAAGCGGGTGACCGTCTTCACCGATACCCGGAATGGTATCGAACGTCAAGGCGAAGCGATTACCCGTGCAGTTACCCGGGATCAGGTGGTACTCTCGGAACAGATCAAGCAGGATATCTTTGGTGCGTTGGATCAGTTCTTTGAGGAGGATCGCACATTTTACCGCCAGTTTGATATCCCCTACAAGCGGGGGATTCTACTGTATGGACATCCGGGTAATGGTAAAACAACCTTGGTAAAATCGATCGCCGGAAGTGTGCCTGGTCCGTCAGCCTACTGGCAAATTACCGAGTATACGACGAGTGAATCTGTACGAGAGGTGTTCGAATCAGCCAAACGGCTGGCTCCAATGGTCCTCATTATTGAGGACATCGATTCCATGCCTGAAGGCGTTCGTTCCTTCTTCTTAAACACGCTGGATGGTGCAACCTCCAAGGAAGGTATCTTCTTAATTGGCACCACGAATTATCCCGAGAAAATTGATCCGGGACTCATGAACCGGGCCGGGCGGTTTGACCGTGCTTATGAGATTACCATGCCAAGTGAAGCATTGCGCGAGCAATATCTCAAGCAACGGGGATTTGATTTGTTTGCTGGAGCAGAAGGAACGCAGGAAGCAGCGCGTCATACTGAATCTTTCTCACTGGCTCAACTTGGCGAGGTGTATGTAAGTGCGGCGCTTGAATGGCATCAGCAAGGACGTGTGGATATTGCCAAGCTGATTCAGGGCATGCGGGGGGAACTGGACAAGAGCCATAAGCACCAGTGGCTGGAGCAGCCGGGTCAGGGCCGGGTTGGTTTCTTTTGAAAGGCTGGAGCGATATAGAGATAACACTTAACAACAAAAATGACCACTTCTTCATCACACAAGAAGTGGTCATTTATTTGAAAATAGGAATCGGAGTAGCGGGATTCGAACCCACGGCCTCACCCACCCCAAGGGTGCGCGCTACCTGACTGCGCCATACCCCGATATTGTGACTGCCAACGTAACTCTAGTTATGTTCATTATAATGTATACGCTAGCAAGCCTGCAATATGTAGTGAGTCATCCACATTATTAGCTATAGCTGAATTTTTGGGCTAACGTTGTAGTCACCTATCTGTTACATCAGCCTATACCGTTCGTCCACGCTTCTCATACTATGCATTAGCTTGCAAAGGAAGGGGAGCTCGTAATGGTGGAAATTTATTATAATTGTATGTACTGTATGAACAAGAGAGTACGTGTCATGTGCCGCGATGGCAATGTGTACGAGGGGACCGTTGTTAATGTAGACCGGGAAAATGTTTATCTGAAAGTCTCAGGCGGAAGCGGACGAGTTAAAACGTCAGCGTTTGTTCCCCCATATGGTTATGGATACGGTTATGGACCGTCTCCTGCTGGAGAGCAGATTTTGACGCTCAGCTTGTTTACGCTGTTGGCCATTGCCTTGATCTAACTTGCTGTAATCCGTACCTCTAAGAAATAAGACCGAAACCTTTCCTCGGGGGCGGTCTATTTCTTTTGATGGAAAGAAAATAGAGCGTTCCTTCCGGGAGGTTAGGGAGGTTAAAAGGCCGACTTTTTACACCTCTTTAAACGCCTGTGGCATTGCAATCAGATCGCTAAAATTTCTTGCTATGTCCGGGGATTTATGATAAAATTCAGTTTGTTGTGAATTCGGTGGTCCGCTGCGGATGATGAAGGAGAACACTGAGATTTCTCCGGAAGAGGCATGAACACCTGAGTGGAAGGAGGGAGTCATAGATGAATATCGTACAAGCGATTACGCAAGAACAACTTCGCAAGGATATTCCGAGTTTTCGCCCTGGGGACACTTTGAAAGTGTTCGTTAAGGTTATTGAGGGAACTCGTGAACGTGTCCAATTGTTTGAAGGTGTTGTTATTAAGCGTCGTGGCGGCGGAATCAGCGAAACTTTTACAGTTCGTAAAATTTCGAATGGTGTAGGTGTGGAAAGAACTTTCCCGCTTAATTCCCCGAAACTCGATAAAATCGAAGTGGCTCGCCGTGGTAAAGTGCGTCGTGCGAAGTTGTATTATCTTCGTGAACTTCGCGGTAAAGCAGCGAGAATTAAAGAAGTGCGTCGTTAATTCAATTAACGAACAGGAGGGGCTTGTATATTCAAGCCCCTTTACTTTTTCCATTTACCCATTTGTGAGGGATAAGGGAGGCCGCGACCCATGGAGAAACAGGGAGAGCAGCACTATTCGGAGCAATCGCAGTCGTTTGGACAGATGGGGCAACCGGAAGGACCGGGAACAGTACATAAGGATAAGAATGAAAAAAGCGAGATACTGGAATGGCTAAAGGCCATTGTCATCGCTGTGGTGCTGGTTCTCTTGATCCGTTGGCTGTTCTTTGCACCGTTTATCGTGGATGGTCCGTCCATGCAGCCGAATTTTCACACGAGTGAACGTATTATCGTTAACAAAATCATATATGATATCCGCGATCCCAAGCCTGGGGAAGTGATCGTGTTCCATGTACCGCTGGAGGGTCGTGATTTTATCAAACGTGTGATAGGCGTTCCCGGAGATACTGTGCAGGTAGAAGGGGATACGGTAACGGTAAATGGACAAATCGTGGACGAGACGTACATTAAAGACGTCGTTGATGAGAAACATAAGAATAATGAGTTATATAATATAGAAGCGAACTTCCCGAACCAGGACGTTCCTGATGGAACCGTACCCGAGGGTTATGTATTTGTGCTGGGGGATAATCGATCGAACAGCACGGATAGCCGGAGAATCGGTTATGTTAGCTATAGTGAAATTGTGGGCCGAGCCGACATGGTATTTTGGCCGCTAAGCGATTTTAAATTCATTCGGCATTAAAAGGTGAAATAAAGGCGCGTTCATGGAAATATGAGGTGACAAATATGGCAATACAATGGTTTCCCGGTCATATGACCAAGGCACGCCGGCAAATTCAGGATAAATTGAAGCTGATCGATGTGGTGATAGAACTGCTGGACGCTCGGCTGCCTGTATCCAGTCGTAATCCGATGATTGATGAGATTTTGCAGGGCAAGCCACGCTTGATCGTGCTGAACAAAGCAGATTTGGCTGATCCGCTTGTGACGAAGCAGTGGATCGAACATTTCAAGCAAGAGGGCCATATGGCTGTGGAAGCGGACGCTTCCAGCGGACAAGGCTTAAAGGAAATTCCTCGCTTGGCGAAGGAACTGTTCAAGGATAAGATCGAGAAGCAAATCTCCAAAGGAATTAATCCCCGGGCGGTGCGGGCTCTCATTGTAGGGATTCCTAACGTAGGTAAGTCGACCCTGATTAACGGGCTGGCTGGCCGGAAAATAGCCGCTACGGGTGATCGTCCTGGTGTAACCAAGGGACAGCAATGGATTAAGGTCGGTACGGAGATGGAATTACTGGACACGCCGGGTATTCTATGGCCCAAATTCGAGGATCAAAACGTAGGTTACCGGTTGGCCGTGACAGGAGCCATTAAAGAAGAGATTCTGAATGTGGAAGATATCGCTTTTTTTGCGGTCAAATATCTCGTCCGTTATTATTGGGAACCATTTCAAGCTCGTTTTGAGCTGGCTGAAGAGCCGCAGGACTATGAGGATTCTGATGAAATTGTTGCCGTGATGGAGGCAGTCGGGCGTAAGCGCGGTTGCATCATGAGCGGTGGACGCGTGGACTTGGAGAAGGCATCGCAAATCCTGCTTCGTGAGCTCAGGGCCGGTAAGCTGGGCAGATATTCGCTGGAAGCACCTTATTAAGAAATAGCCGTCGGCCTCTCGCCGAGGGCTATTTTTTTCACAGGATGTACTATAGAATCCAAGGCAGAAAGCCGATAATAAGGGATAAGGCCATGGTGGTGACTTCCATCAGTTTGGAGTAGCTTATAGGCAAGTTCCACGGTGGAGGTTTGAAGGAGGCATTATGGAAGACTTGTTGAAATATGAACGGGAATATGGAGCTTCCTATCAGCATATTGCTGGCATTGACGAAGTGGGAAGAGGTTGCTTGTTTGGAGATGTGGTGGCCGCAGCGGTCATTTTGCCCCAGCAACTCGTGCTCCAGGAAGTCAATGATTCTAAGAAGCTAAGCGCTAAAAAACGAGATCAATTATACGATATCATTATGGAGGAAGCGTTGGCCGTAGGGATTGGTTATGTGGATGCGGCGACCATCGACCGAATTAATATCAAGCAAGCCACTCGGCTGGCCATGAAGCAAGCAGTAGAAGGGCTGGCAGTTCCGGCAGATTTCCTGTTGATTGATGCCGAGAAGGTGGATGTTCCGCTCCCCCAATTGTCGGTTATTAAAGGAGATGCGACCAGTCAGTCGATTGCCGCAGCCTCCATTATCGCCAAAGTAACGCGAGATCGGCTATGTCAAGGGGAATGGGATGCGAAGTATCCTGAGTACGGTATTGCCATACATAAGGGTTATGGGACCAAATTTCATCGTGAGCAGATTTTAGCCCTTGGACCCACGCCGCTGCACCGCAGAAGCTTTATGCGAAACCTGCTTGCGGAAGAAGAGCAGACGTTGTTCTAGACCCGTGTCATTGACCCGCTCTCGCAGGAGGCGGGTTTTCCATATCAGGTTATAGGAGGAGGGGAAGTTATGAATATCGGACCGCTGCTGCGCAGCATGATGGGAGATGTAAGGACTGGGGAGCCCAAGTCCCTGGAATTAAGAACGGGGCAGGTGGTCCGTGGAACGGTGTTGTCCGTATCAGAGGATGGGCAGGATGCGGTGATTCAGGTTCAGGGTGTGAAGCTGCACGCAGCTCTGGAAACTCCGCTTCGTCCGGGGGAAACGACGTTGCTTCAGGTCCAGCCCGAGGCTCAAGGGGGATTGCCGGTACTAAAACCCATGGAGACAGCAGCGAATACCGTGTTATCGGCTGCTTCCCTTACCAAGACGTTGGAATCCTTAGGCTTGGAGAATACCCCGGCTAATCGCGAGCTGCTGCAATTGATGCAGAAGAGCGGGTTGCCCTTGACGAAGGATAATGTATTATTGCTGCAACAGGTGTCAGGTCAAAGACCAGCGGGTGTGCCTTTGTCGGAGTGGGTACAGGCTGCGGGGATTGCCTTTAGCCGAGGCCTGCCGATTACCGGCGAATCGATTGCCGGGTTACATCAAGCTATTTTTGGCCCTCCACTTCATCTACTGTTGTCTTCGCTGGAGGAGCAGTTAGGGGCTTTCCTGCGTCAATCAGAGAGCGGGAGTCAAGGGGCTGCGGCCGGAAAGGCTGCCACTGGCACTACTGAAGGAGCACCAGCCAGCCAGCCACCGCTACCTGGAGCCGGTACAGGAGCTTCCTCCTCTTCGGCGGCGGGGAGTGCGGTGTCCAGTAGTACAGCTCAGCCGAATCAGGCGGCAGGGCTGGTGCAGTTAGCGCAGCAAGGCGGCTTGCCTGCAGGCGGGGCTGGGGGACAAGCGCTGACGGCGGGAATATCTGCCGGAAATGCGGGGGCCCCTGCCGAGCTAGCGGGCAGGCTGCAAACGTTGCTGCTTGCACTGGGTTCGGCCATGACGGAGGAGAGCATGGCCGGTGGGACAGCGGGCCGGGGAGCCAGTGGCCCGCAGCAGGGAGGCGGGCACCGCCAGCACGGCTGCGCAGGAGAGCTTGAAGGGCCTTCTGCTGCAAGTGATGGCCTCAAGCGAACTGCCGCCGCCTTTGCAAGAGGCGGCCCGGCAACTGGTGATGCAACTGACCGGACAGCAGTTGCTGCTAAATACCGATCGGACCGCTCCGTTCGCGCAGGTCACGATGTTCCTGCCCTTCATCGGTCCCGATGGGCAACAGACTGCCGCGGTGCATATTGAATCCCGCCGCGGTCGCAAGGGCGAATTGGACCCGGCTAACTGCCGGCTATGGTTCGATTTGCAAATGCAAGCACTGGGTCAAATTATGGTCGACGTGCAGGTTGCCGATAAGAAGGTGCTGCTTAAGCTATACAGCGAGAAGGAAGTTACCGGTGTATTCCTGGAATCTCGTCATGACGAGATTGAGACGGCACTAGCCGGGGCGGGCTACAAGCTTCTTTCGCTGAAGGCGGAGCCGCTAATCTCACCTGAGACAGAAGAAGGGGAGACGACGGATTTCAGCCTGCCGCTGTCCTATGCGCCAAGTCCCTACAAAGGGGTGGATTACCGGGTATGAGTGAAGAGGCAAAAGAGCCTGAATTGGCTTTCAAAAAAGCGGTTGCTTTGAAATATGATCCTGGTCAGGGAGAGTCCCCTATCGTGGCTGCCAAGGGTAAGGGACTGCTGGCAGAGCGTATTCTGGAGACAGCTCGGGAACATGGGATTCCTGTTCAAGAGGATGCCGCTCTGGTTGAGGTGCTATCCAAGCTGGATCTGGATCAGCAAATTCCAGCCGAGCTGTATGATCTGGTCGCAGAAATTTTAACATTTATATATCGTTCCGATAAAATGATGGAAAGAGAGTTGTTCCTTGAATAACCCATATAGCAAAAGAACTCCGGGAGATGAGCGAAAAGAGCGGGGGCGCCGCGCGGAACTGGCAGCCGCTGAGCATCTGCTCACCCTTGGCTACACGATCGTGGAGCGCAACTGGCGCTGTCGTTCCGGGGAGATTGATCTGATTGCCCGGCAAGGAAGCTGGACGATTATCGTTGAAGTGCGGAGTCGTAGTAGCAGGGCTGCTGGGTTTGGAACGGCTCTAGAGGCGGTGACTCCTCGTAAAATCACTCAGGTTCGCAGCACTGCAGCGGTGTATTTGCATCAGACCGGGCAATCGGATGCTCAAGTTCGTTTTGATGTCATTGCCGTTACCTTTGATCGGATTGGTAAAATGGAACTGGAGCATATCCAGGCGGCCTTCTAAGCCCGGACATTGAATACATACGGGCTAGGACTTCAGTGGGAATCATTCCCCTTGTAGTCCTAGCCCGTTCATTCTTCAGTGCCTTGTGCCACGGACTTGATGTAGTATACAGTTATTCCTGATCACTATCGTACGGAGAGGGGAGCTTTGAAGAGATGAACGGAGAAATGTATCAAATCAGTAGTCTTGTAGCCAGCACGAAGCAAGCACTGAAGCAAAAGAGCAAAATAAATTACAAGATGACCTCCTACGAGCATTCCGTGACCTTCGATTGTCTTCACAAGGACAAGGCAGTGAGAAGTCCATTCAACAACGTGGAGGAATGGTATAAACAAGCCCTCAAACGCAAGCTTACAGAGGTGAAATTTTTGACCCCTGCCGAGGTGCAGGATCGGCATTTACTCGCTTTTGCCGGTGCGCGCCGTAACCTGCTGACTTGCTTTTACAAGGATGGGGAAGTCACGTATTTAATGCCAACGTGGACATTTAATACCGGCAAAAAGGGATGGGACATCCATTATGTTGAGAATCGCTGGGAGAACCCGCAGCAAGAAAAGCCTGTTTTCCCAGACAATACAGAGAATTTTGCCAAGGTGCTTCGTGAAATTGCCCAATTGGCTGACGATATTGAGTGTGACAATTTCGGCTATTTGTTCCGTCAAGCAGAGCAGGTGCTAACGGGAGAATCGCCCAAAGCCTCCGGTATTGAAATTCCCTTGCCTCAGAAGCATTTGAACATGTTTTACGCGGCCAGCTCTGCAGATGTCTTTGGGGGCATGGGCTCTTGGAATGATTCCCCCTGGGGAATGGCGCGGGATAAAAATCTATCCGAGAAGTACGAGCAGCTATCCTCGGAATTATATAAGCAGATTGTAGGAGTCGTACTGTACGCCGTTAATGAGTGGTAAGCTGGTCGAGCTGGCGGTATTGAATGGCCTCGGCAATATGTTCAGCACGGATCTGTTCTTGCCCGTTCAGATCGGCAATGGTGCGGGCGAGCTTAATGATACGGTCGCAGGCCCGTAGACTCAGCCCAAGTGATTCGAACCCGGCTTGCAATAGCTTGGCGGCATCCGGCTCCAGCGGGGCAAACCTTTTGAGCAGGCTGCCAGAGAGCTCGCTATTACGAGAGATTGAGAGGCCCTTGTAACGCTGGCGCTGTATTCGTTCTGCACTAAGCACCTGTTTCCGCATATCAGCAGAGCTTAGGGGCTGGGTATCCTCCTGCCATTGTTGCGGTCTTGGCACTTCCACCTGCATATCGATACGATCCAGCAGTGGGCCCGAGAGCTTCTCCCGGTACTGAGCGATGCGCCAAGGCGTGCAACTACACGCTGGCAGGGGTGGCTCTGAACCAAAAAATCCGCACGGGCAAGGATTTAAAGAACCCCCAAGTAAAAAGTGGGCCGGGAAAGTAAATGCAGCACGGGAGCGGCTAATTGTCACCTTGCGTTCCTCCAGTGGCTGACGAAGCACCTCCAGTACCTGCCTGGAGAATTCGGGCAACTCGTCAAGAAAGAGAACGCCGTGATGGGCCAAACTCACCTCACCGGGCTTGGGAATGCTGCCTCCACCAATCAGACCTCCCGATGAGATCGTGTGATGGGGGGAGCGAAAGGGCCGGACGGAAATTAAGCCATGTCCATGATGGTTCAGCTTGCCTGCCGAACTGTAGATTTTGGTGACCTCTAGCGATTCCTCCGGGCTCAGAGGGGGAAGGATCGACGGTAGCCTTTGAATCAACATGGTCTTACCTGTTCCCGGTGGGCCGATCAGCACAATATTATGAAAGCCCGCGGCAGCAATAGTCAACGCACGTTTGATATGGCGCTGGCCCACAACATCGCTATAATCAAGCGGAGGCACCAGGGCAGCAGAGGTGCTGGAGCTCGCTCCAGACTCAACCTCAAGATGTTTTAGTGTAGCCAAGAGCAAGGGCTGTCCCTCTCCTTGCCGGGGATGACAACTCATATCACTTTCTTCCCTCTTAGAGCCATCACCCCCAGGGTTCAGTTCATTCAGATGCGAGATGCCATATACTCGAATTCCTCCTAGTAATAGGGCCTCCTTGGCATTTTCGCGTGGAAGCAGAACAGAGTGGAAGCCTTCCCTTCGTGCCCGGTCCACCATCGATAAGACACCAGGCACTGAGCGAAGCTGGCCATCGAGCGATAATTCGCCAATGATCAGGATACGTTCATCCGCAGGCAGTCTGACTTGATCGCTCGCCGTAAGTAGGGCCAGGGCGATGGCCAGGTCAAAGGCAGCGCCTTCCTTTCTTAAATCCGCAGGAGCTAAATTAATAGTCACCCGCTGGAGGGGGAAGCGGTACCCACAGTTCTTGATCGCTGCCCGCACCCGATCTACCGCTTCCCGAACGGCAGAGTCAGGAAGTCCCACGATATGCGTTTGGGGAATTCCATTAGCCAAATCCACTTCTACCTCAATCACAACTCCATCAATACCGTACAAGCACGCACTGTGCAATTTTCCATACATCGCAAAAAGCACCTCTTTCCACAAATTACCGCACAATTACAAAGCGGATTTGGAAAAAGGTGCCTCCTTATTTTCCGGTCAACTAAATAATATGTATTTTAGGATTCCATTGTAAAATTGTCAAGGTATCGTGGACTTAAGTTTCAGAACAATCAAATATATCACAAGAATAGTAGCTTTATTAAAAAAGTTGAAATAGGCTTCATTCATCTCATATTGAGATATTTTGTCGTATTCTGTCAGGAAAAACAAAATAACTGGCCCAAGGTACAATACTTAAGATTAAGGATAAAATCAATAATTAAAAGCGCTTGCATGAAATAGGGAGGACCCGCACAATTTCTAACCTTTCATTTATTGATTCATCTCAAAATGAGATGAAAACCATATAAAAAAGTTGTGTATAAATAATGAACTTTTTAAGGTAAGCGTTTTAAAAAAGTGGTACAATGATCTCGGTTTGAACTCTCTAATACCGCCTGTTGATAGGAGGATTTTTACCCATGAATATCCATGAATATCAAGGAAAAGAAGTCCTGAAGCAGTACGGCGTGGCCGTTCCTGAGGGAAGAGTGGCTTTTACGGTGGATGAAGCCGTGGAGGCGGCGGTAGCGCTAGGGACTCCGGTTGTGGTCGTGAAGGCACAGATTCATGCCGGAGGACGGGGCAAGGCTGGAGGAGTAAAGGTGGCCAAGGGCCTGGAGGAAGTTCGGGCGTATGCCAGTGAGCTGCTTGGAAAGGTACTGGTTACGCATCAGACGGGTCCTGAAGGCAAAGAGATTAAGCGGCTGCTGATCGAGCAAGGCTGTGACATTAAAAAAGAGTACTACGTTGGGGTAGTCATCGACCGTGTAACCGGCCGGGTAACCATGATGGCGTCGGAAGAAGGCGGTACGGAGATTGAAGAGGTGGCCGCATCCACACCAGAGAAAATATTCAAGGAAGTTATTGATCCGGCTATTGGCTTACAACCTTATCAGGCTCGGCGCTTGGCTTACAACATCCATATTCCGTCTGAACTGGTCGGAAAAACGGTACAATTTATGCTTGCTCTCTATGAGGCCTTTGTCGATAAAGATTGCTCTATCGCAGAGATTAATCCCCTCGTTGTAACAGGCGATGGCAATGTGCTGGCGCTGGATGCCAAGCTGAACTTTGATTCTAATGCGCTGTTCCGTCATAAGGATATCTTGTCCCTGCGGGATTTAACTGAGGAGGACGAGAAGGAGATCGAGGCATCCAAGTTTGATTTGAGCTACATTTCACTAGATGGCAATATCGGCTGTATGGTCAATGGAGCGGGCCTGGCCATGGCGACGATGGATATCATTAAATACTACGGCGGAGATCCCGCCAACTTCCTGGATGTAGGTGGTGGAGCCACGGCAGAGAAGGTGACTGAGGCCTTCAAGATCATCTTGTCCGATGCTCAGGTGAAGGGGATTTTCGTGAACATATTTGGCGGCATCATGAGATGTGACGTGATTGCTTCAGGCATCGTTGAAGCGGCACGTCAAGTTGAATTGGACCGTCCGCTGGTTGTGCGTCTGGAAGGGACAAATGTGGAACTCGGCAAGCAGATTTTGGCCGACTCCGGTTTGCCTATTGTTGCGGCGGGCTCAATGGCGGACGGTGCCCAGAAAATAGTTGCACTTGTATCCTGAAGTCATTCACCTATCCATGAAGGGGAGGCTCGAAATATGAGTATTTTGGTCGATAAAAATACGAAGGTCATTACCCAGGGAATTACGGGGAAAACAGCATTGTTCCATGCTAAAGGGGCCTTGGATTACGGGACACAGATGGTTGGCGGAACCTCGCCAGGCAAGGGCGGTACCCAGGTTGATATTACCTTGGAGACGGGAGAAGTAGTTAGCCTGCCGGTGTTCAATACGGTGCTGGAAGCTAAGGAAGCTACGGGTGCGACAGCGACCGTGATCTATGTACCTCCTGCCTTTGCGGCGGACTCCATTCTTGAGGCTGTGGAAGCAGAGCTGGAGCTTGTCATATGCATCACGGAAGGTATTCCGGTGCTCGACATGGTTAAGGTCAAGCGTTATATGGAAGGAAAAAGTACGATCCTGATTGGTCCGAACTGTCCAGGTGTCATTACTCCGGGGGAATGCAAAATCGGTATTATGCCGGGTTACATTCATCTTCCTGGACATATTGGTGTTGTTTCGCGAAGCGGCACGCTGACCTATGAAGCAGTTCATCAATTGACAACTCGTGGCATCGGGCAATCCTCTGCTGTCGGCATTGGTGGGGACCCGGTCAAGGGCTCTGAATTCATTGATATTTTACGTCGTTTCAATGACGATGAAGACACCCATGCGGTTATCATGATTGGTGAAATTGGAGGTACGGCTGAGGAAGAGGCTGCCGAATGGATTGAGCAGAACATGACGAAGCCAGTCGTGGGCTTTATCGGCGGTGTAACAGCGCCTCCAGGCAAGCGGATGGGCCATGCCGGTGCTATTATATCGGGAGGCAAGGGGACGGCCAAGGAGAAAATCGCCAAGCTTGAGGCTTGCGGGATTAAGGTAGCCCCAACCCCCTCGGAAATGGGAGCGACGCTGGTTAGCGTTCTGGAGGAACGCGGCCTCTTAAATCTTTGCACGACAAACTAAGCTTTGCTATAATGCAAGAAAAATGTCTCTTAGAGGTAGTTCGAGAATTTAATACCTCTTAATGCAAGGTAAGCAACCTTCTACGCCTATGGGCAGAGGGTTGCTTTTTGTTGTTTTATGGGACGGATACGGAGGAAGTCTATGGAGAAGAAATGGATTTTGGCAGGACTGCACGCCTTTCCTGGAATTGGCTTTGCCACATTGCAATGTATCATTAATCATCCATTAGGGGGATGGGAGCATGCCTTGCAATTTAACTCATCGGATTGGTTGGAACGTGGCTTGGATCTGGAACTGGCTATGAAGCTGTGCAGCGAGTGGTCAAGGGACTGGATCGAAGCCCGGAGGGAACAGCTTGAACAAAAAGATATTGAGGTCATTACCCGGCTTGATGCGGAATACCCCTTACTATTGAAGGAAACGATGCGTCCTCCCTGGGTGCTCTATGCCAAAGGAGAATCGAAGCTGCTACATAGTCTGTCTGTAGCCTTGGTTGGTACACGTGTGCCTACAGCTTATGGAAGGAAGGTTGCATCCATGCTGACGGAGGAGCTGGCATCACGGGGAATCAGCATTGTAAGCGGGCTGGCTCGGGGCATTGACGGTGTGTGCCATGAAGCAGCCTTGCTGGCCGCAGGGCCAACCATTGCTGTGCTGGGTACCGCCATCGATGTACCTTATCCTTCGGAGCATACGTCACTGTATCGGCGCATTGTGGAGCAGGGCCTCGTCGTCTCCGAGTATCCTCCCGGAACGCCAGGGCATCCGGGTATGTTCCCCCAGCGCAACCGGATTATCGCCGGAATTGCACGAGGGACGGTGGTGGTTGAAGCCGATGCGCGCAGTGGGTCGCTTATAACGGCCGACTTGGCTTTGGAGGCTAACCGCGACGTATTTGCTGTGCCAGGTCCAATCACTTCACCCAAAAGCCGAGGAACATTGGCATTGCTCAAACAAGGGGCCAAGATCGTGACAGATGCGAGTGACATTTTAGAGGAGTATGAATCATTTTTACCGTCTGTGGGAGAGTCTGTCAGGGAAGCGGTAACAGAAAACGAGTTGACAGATGAGGAGCGCCGCATATACCATATGTTGGAGCAGGGAACGCTGGGTTTTGACGAACTGCTCGTTCGGACCGGGTGGGATTTTGGACTTTTGCATTCAGTTCTGTTATCTTTAATCATGAAAAAAACGGTGGTGCAGTTACCCGGCGTCGTTTATCAACTAATATAGTCCATTCCTAACTGAGAGTGGCCCAATATATGACTATATGCGTATCATCTATTAGAAGCTTTGTATTGTTTGAGAGGAGGACGAACCTGTGGCGGATTCACTCGTCATCGTGGAGTCGCCTGCAAAGGCGAAAACGATTGGTAAATACCTAGGCAGCAAATTCATCGTGAAAGCCTCAATGGGGCATGTTCGCGATTTGCCCAAGAGTCAAATTGGGGTTGAAGTAGAGAACGACTTCAGTCCGAAGTATATTACGATCCGTGGTAAGGGTTCCGTACTAAAGGAATTAAAAGACGCCAGTAAAAAAGTGAAGAAAATTTATCTGGCGGCTGACCCGGATCGTGAAGGGGAAGCCATTGCCTGGCATCTGGCCCATGTCCTTGACATGGATAAAACGGAAACATGCCGCGTTGTATTTAATGAAATTACTAAGCAAGCCGTCAAGGATGCCTTCAAAACGCCGCGCAAAATCAATATGGATCTTGTTAACGCGCAGCAGGCGAGACGTATCCTGGATCGTCTTGTAGGTTACAAAATCAGCCCTCTGTTATGGAAGAAGGTCAAAAAGGGCTTGTCTGCCGGACGGGTACAGTCCGTAGCGGTCAAAATTATTCTGGATCGTGAGAATGAGATCTCTGCATTTGTTCCGGAAGAATACTGGAGCATTACGGCTAAGTTGAAGACGGGAGACAGTGCCTTTGAAGCGAAGTTCCATCAACTCCATGGCCAGAAGCTGGAACTGAAGAGTGAAGAACAAGTCCAGCAAATTCTGAGCGCCATTGAAAAGGCTAAATTCAGCGTAGCTGATGTGAAGGAGAAGGAGCGTCTTCGCCATCCGGCAGCTCCTTTTACCACGAGTTCCCTGCAACAGGAGGCTGCGCGTAAGCTTAATTTCCGTGCGGCCAAGACGATGTCCGTAGCTCAGCAATTGTATGAAGGGGTGGACCTCGGCAAAGAGGGTACCGTCGGTTTGATCACCTACATGCGTACAGACTCCACGCGGATCGCTGCGTCGGCTCAGGAAGAGGCGAAGGAATATATTGTCGGGAAATACGGAGATGCCTATGCGCCTGAGACTCCGCGACAGTATGTGAAGAAGGCTGCCGGGGCACAGGATGCCCATGAAGCCATTCGTCCGACCTCGGCATTGCGTGATCCTGAATCCGTGAAGGAATTCACCAGCCGGGATCAATATCGCTTGTACAAGTTGGTGTGGGATCGGTTTATGGCAAGTCAGATGTCTTCTGCCGTGCTGGATACGATGTCAGTGGACATTGCCGCTGGTGAAGCTACATTTCGTGCCGTAGGCTCGAAAATTCGTTTCCCCGGCTTCATGAAGGTGTATGTGGAAGGCAATGATGACGGGAAAGCCAATGAAGACGATAAATTTTTGCCGCCATTAAAATCGGGGGATAAGCTTAAGAAGGAAGCCATTGATCCCAAGCAGCATTTCACCCAACCACCTCCACGCTATACCGAAGCCCGTCTGGTTAAAACACTGGAGGAGCTTGGTATCGGGCGTCCAAGTACGTATGCACCAACGTTAGAGACGATTCAAAAGCGTGGGTACGTTGCTATTGAAGATAAGAAGTTTATGCCTACGGAACTAGGGGAACTCATTATCGAGCAGATGGAGCAATTTTTCCCTGAAATATTGAATGTGGAATTTACAGCTCATATGGAGGAAGACCTTGACCATGTAGAAGAAGGGGCCGAGGATTGGGTCCGAGTGCTTGGCGAGTTCTATGAGTCCTTCGAGAAGCGGCTTCAAGTGGCTGAAGAAGAGATGAAGGAAATTGAGATCGAGGATGAGGTCTCCGACGAAATCTGCGAAAAATGCGGCAAGCCTATGGTTTACAAGCTGGGGCGCTTTGGTAAGTTTCTGGCGTGCTCAGGTTTTCCGGATTGTCGCAATACGAAGCCCATCGTCAAGGATATCGGCGTTCCATGTCCCACCTGTAAGGAAGGTCATGTGGTGGAGCGTCGCAGCAAGAAAGGACGGGTCTTCTATGGCTGTGACCGCTATCCGGAGTGCGACTTCGTATCCTGGGATAGACCATCGCCGAAGCCATGCCCTAAATGTAGCTCTTTGATGATTGAGAAGCGTAACAAGCAAGGTGTCAAACTGCGTTGTACCGCTTGTGACTACGTGGAAGAAGTTGAAGAGAACGATGATGGTGCAGATGAGTAAAAATCCTGGGGAGTGCAGGTAGGCTCCGGCAGCTTAGAGATACTTCATGGGTAGTGTAGGGAGGATTAAAGTTGACAACTAAAGATAAGATTACCGTGATCGGGGCGGGTCTGGCTGGGAGTGAGGCGGCTTGGCAGATTGCTAGCCGTGGCATCCCTGTTGTGCTGTATGAGATGCGGCCCGTCGTCAAGACCCCGGCTCATCATACCGATCAGTTTGCTGAATTGGTATGCAGCAACTCGCTGCGTGCCAATGGGCTAACCAATGCGGTCGGGGTTCTCAAGGAAGAGATGCGGATGCTTGATTCGCTGGTGCTCGGAGCGGCTGATCGTCATGCGGTTCCCGCGGGCGGAGCACTTGCCGTTGATCGGGACGGGTTCTCGGGAGAGATTACCAGAACTTTGCGCGAGCATCCGCTCATTGAGGTGCGGAACGAAGAGATCACTGAAATTCCGCAGGAGGGCATTGTAGTCATTGCTACAGGCCCATTGACTTCTCCGGCGTTAGGAGAGCAAATTCGCCGTTTGACCGGTGAGGACTATTTCTATTTCTATGATGCCGCTGCTCCTATCGTGGAGAAGGAATCAATTGATATGAGTAAAGTATATCTGGCATCGCGTTACGATAAGGGTGAAGCTGCTTATCTGAATTGTCCGATGACGGAAGAAGAGTTTGATGCTTTCTATGATGCTTTAATTACGGCAGAGGTTGCCGAATTGAAGGAGTTTGAGAAAGAGATCTATTTTGAAGGCTGTATGCCGATTGAGATTATGATGCGACGCGGGAAGCAGACGGCGTTATTTGGTCCCATGAAGCCTGTTGGCTTGATGAATCCCCATACAGGCAAGCTTCCTCATGCGGTTGTTCAACTGCGTCAGGACAATGCTGCGGGCACACTGTACAATCTGGTGGGGTTCCAGACTCATCTGAAATGGGGAGAGCAAAAACGGGTCTTCTCCATGATTCCAGGATTGGAGAATGCTGAATTTGTCCGTTACGGTGTCATGCATCGCAATACATTTATCAATTCGCCCAAGCTGCTTTCCCCGACATATCAGCTAAAAGAGCGACCGACCTTGTTCTTTGCCGGTCAAATGACCGGGGTGGAGGGATATGTCGAGTCTGCGGCATCGGGCCTGATTGCGGGCATTAACGCAGCTAGAGCTG
The DNA here is from genome assembly GCF_001486585.1 of Paenibacillus senegalimassiliensis. Taxonomy (GTDB): domain Bacteria; phylum Bacillota; class Bacilli; order Paenibacillales; family Paenibacillaceae; genus Fontibacillus; species Fontibacillus senegalimassiliensis. The sequence continues at coordinate 1,442,019 of NZ_LN909046.1, read as the reverse complement.
CCACCGAGACAGAGGGGATCGTCTTCCCGGAAGATACAACCCTGGGAAGCATGGCTCGTTATATAACCACAGCCGATTTTGAACACTTTCAGCCGATGAATGCTAACTTTGGACTATTCCCGAAGTTGGATACCCGTTACCGCAAAAAAGCGGAGAAGAACGAAGCGCTCGCGAGGCGTGCGTTACAAAGCTTAACATCCTTTATTGCAGAAAAACGGTTGGACTAACAACCGTTTTTTTGCAATCTATAAGGCAAAAAGGTTATGCTGACAATAAGCTATTTCATAACATAGAATGAGCGCTGATGAAAGGAAGGCATAGCCATGGACATGACTTTTCACGCCACAACGATTTGCGCCGTGCGTCATAACGGTCAGGGAGCGATAGCCGGAGACGGGCAAGTCACATTTGGGCAAAATGTAATTATGAAGCAGACGGCCAAGAAGGTGCGTCGCTTGTACCGGGGTCAGGTGATTGCCGGATTTGCCGGCTCGGTTGCCGATGCCATTACGCTGTTCGAGAAATTTGAAGGCAAGCTGGAAGAACATCACGGCAGTTTGCAAAGGGCTGCGGTGGAATTAGCCAAGGATTGGCGGCAAGACCGCGTGCTGCGCAAATTAGAGGCTCTTATGATAGTTATGGATAAGACCGGTATGCTATTAATTTCCGGTAACGGTGAAATCATTGAACCTGACGATGAGATTCTTGCTATCGGCTCAGGTGGTAATTTTGCACTATCGGCAGCTCGTGCGCTAAAGCGACATGCCACAGGCATGGAAGCGAAGGAAATGGCGCGCGCCTCGCTGGAGGTTGCTTCAGAGATTTGCGTGTACACCAACGGGAACATCATTGTAGAAGAATTATGATCTTAGGCAAGAACATAGTTTGGGGGGACGTAAAATGGCTGATCAGAATTTAACGCCAAGACAAATTGTTGCGGAGCTTGATAAATATATCGTGGGACAAAAACAGGCTAAGAAATCGGTCGCGGTCGCTTTGCGTAACCGTTACCGTCGTAGCCTGCTTCATGAAGAAGTGCAAGATGAGATCGTGCCCAAGAATATACTGATGATAGGTCCGACCGGGGTGGGTAAGACGGAGATAGCCCGCAGGCTCGCCAAATTGGTCGGTGCGCCGTTTATCAAGGTAGAGGCGACCAAATTCACGGAGGTCGGGTATGTGGGCCGTGACGTGGAATCTATGGTCCGTGATCTTATCGAAACGGCGATACGTACCGTTAAGCTGGAGCGTACGGAGAAAGTAAAGGATAAAGCGGAAGAATTGGCTAACGAGCGTTTGGTTCATATCCTTGTACCCTCTGATAATAAAGCCAAAGGTGGGCGTAATCCTTTTGAGATGCTGTTTGGGGGCGGAAATGCCAATGAGACGCCTGAACAGGAATCCAGCACGGAAGATGCCGACTTGACCGAACGTCGCCGCCAATTGCGCTTTAAGTTGCTGTCCGGCCAGTTGGAGGACGACATCGTTGAAGTAGAGGTGGAGGATAACACCCCGACCATGATGGATATGTTCGCCGGCCAGGGCAATGACCAGATGGGCATGAACATGCAGGAAATGTTCGGCAGCCTCCTTCCCAAACGCACCAAAAAAAGAAAATTGACGGTCAAGGAAGCGCGTAAGGTATTGACCCAAGAGGAAGCAGCCAAATTGATCGATCAAGATGATCTGGTTCAAGAGGCGGTAACACGTGCCGAGCAAACCGGTATTATTTTTATCGATGAAATTGATAAGGTAGCAAGTCGCAGTGGCCAGGGTGGAGGTCCGGATGTTTCGCGTGAAGGCGTTCAAAGGGACATTTTACCTATTGTTGAAGGTTCGACGATCATGACTAAATATGGCCCGATCAAAACGGATTATATTTTGTTCATCGCAGCAGGGGCTTTCCACATTGCCAAACCCTCGGATTTAATTCCCGAACTTCAGGGACGTTTCCCGATTCGTGTAGAGCTTAGCAGCCTTACACTGGAGGATTTCGTGTCTATTCTGACGGAACCTCAGAACGCATTAACCAAGCAGTATGTGGAGTTGCTGCGCACGGAGAACCTGGAAATTGAGTTCTCTGCGGCAGCAATCCAAGAAATTGCCCGTATTGCAGCGGCAGTGAATTCCAATACGGAGAACATTGGAGCTCGAAGATTGCATACCATTCTGGAGAAGCTTCTGGAAGACCTTTCCTTCGAGGCTCCAGAGCTAACCCTTGATAAAATGATGATCACCCCGGAATACGTAAAAGAAAAACTGGGAAATATTGCCCAGGATCGTGACCTTAGTCAGTTCATCTTGTAAGCTGATATGAAAGTTTCTGACTGGGACCTGAGACGATTTTCACAAATTGTTAACAAAGGAGCATTTCGCCGGATACAGGCGGATGGTCCTTTGTTTATCTGACAAAATCTACAAAATATCGCCTTAATGCATTTACATTAATATTGAAAAAATACCATAATTATATAATAATATAAATGAATTACATGGAATTTTGGAAAGATAGGGCTTTTTTCTTATTGTAATAATGTCGAATCTCCGTGAAACTTAGGATATATGACATTATTAGTCGTTTTTTCGTCTAGGACATAAGAAAGATAAAAAGAAAGACAATGATTAGCAAAATAATGTCGAAAAAAAGAGGATTTGCGTACTGTTTGTTGAATAATGAAATTTAAGGTAATTTGATGAAGCAGGGGAGGGAAATGAAGTGCAATTGTTGAACGGAGTAGGGTTCGACAGACTAGAAACAGCCGTTCAGGCCGCGAATATTCGGCAAGGGGTTATTTCCAATAATATTGCTAATGTAGATACTCCCTACTTCAAACGCTCGAGCGTAGCTTTTGAAAATATGCTGCAAGCCGAGATGAAGGATGGAGTGCCCGAGTTGCAAGGACAAAGAACTAATTCCAGGCATTTCGTTATAGGTCCAACGAATGGCGTCCCTGAGCCTTTGGTGACAACGGACGAGAACACGGTTATGAATAATAACCTAAACAACGTGGATATCGATAGTGAAATGACACAGCTTGCAAACAATCAGTTGCGTTACAACGCTTATATCGAACAAATGAACTATCTGATTAAAATGAAACGAACTGCTGTGGAAGGGAGATAATGAACATTGAAGATCAGCGACAGTTTTAGTATCACCTCTTCGGCTTTAACCGCACAACGTCTTCGTATGGACGTTATTTCCTCGAACATCGCCAATGCTGAAACGACTCGATCCAGAGTCGAGGATGGCAAGGCTGTTCCTTACCGCCGCAAAACCGTTGTTATGGCTCCTAAAGAACTTGATTTCAATAGTGCTCTCGACTCAGCTATGGGAAAAGGGGCAGTTGGTCAAGGAGTCAAAATCACCAAAATTCAGGAGGATGCGGCTCCGTTCAAACCGGTTTATAACCCAACTCATCCTGATGCAGACAATGAAGGTTATGTATACATGCCTAATGTAGACATTTTAAAAGAGATGGTCGATATGATCTCGGCTACTCGCTCCTATGAGGCCAATGTGACCGCGCTCAATGCAAGTAAAGCGATGATTACCAAGGCTTTGCAAATCGGTAAATAGTAGATAGATGATAGATAACTTATAACTTGTAGTTAGGAGTGTTGACGTTGATTGAGAGAATGAGCTTTGACGCTGTAAAGCCATTGGCCGGAACACAACTGACCAGCCAGACGCAGTCGCAGACTCCCGCGGGATCGATCAAGCAGTTTGGTGCTTTCCTGAATGATGCCATTGAAGGTATTGCCGCTCAGGAAGTTAATGCACAGCAAGTGAACAATCAGTTCCTCTTGGGCAAAGTGAACGCCGATGAAATGATGATCGCCTCGGAGCAAGCTTTGTTAAGTTTGCAATTGACTACGCAAGTCCGCAATAAAGTGATAGAAGCTTATCAAGAGATTATGCGTACGCAAATTTAATGCTCGAACATGCTTCGGATGAGGTGACATTGTGAATGAGAGAATTACACAGTATCGGGATCGTTTAACCGGATACTGGAACCAATTCAGTCAAAAACAAAAAATACTACTGATCTCAACGATTGCTTTTATTATGCTAGCTATTATTTTGCTGACGATCCAATTCTCCAAGACCGAATATGAGGTAGCTTTCACAAATCTGGATTCTACCGACGCGGCTGGGATCATTACCCACTTGGAATCAGCGGGTGTTCCTTATCAGCTTGGATCTGATGGATCGACCATATCGGTGCCCAGCAAAGATGCTGCTCGTGTGAAGGTCGACGTTGGATCGCAAGGCATCGTACAGAACGGTTCCATCGGTTTAGAAGCGTTTAACCAAAGTTCTTCTTTGATCGGGATGACCGACAACGAGTTTAACGTCAAATATAAGAGCGCGTTAAACGGCGAAGTAGAACAACTTCTTAAACGGATGCAAGGCATCAACGATGCCAAGGTGCTCATTAACCTTCCGGCAGAAAATGTATTTGCCAGTGCGGAGGAACAACAAAAGGCAACGGCTTCCATCGTGATGTCGTTCAAGCCGGGATATCGTCCTAATCAAGATGCGATTGACGGATATTTCAACTTGGTCAAGACATCCGTGCCTAACTTGCCGATAGAGAACATCTCCTTATCGGCCAGCGATGACACCGTGCTTCTTCCAACAGGGCAAGGCGGCTCATCGGGCTCGCTTACGACAGCCGTTCAGGAGAACATGGCGCTACAGAAGAAGTTCGAAAGCGATGTTCGCCAAAGCGTGAAGCAATTTCTATCCAAATTGACCGGTCCAGACAAAATAGAAGTGTTGGTAGCCTCCAAGCTGAATTTTGATCAGATCAGTCAAAAGGATAACCTCGTCACTCCGGTAGACACGGATAATATGAGAGGGATTGAAATCAGCGCTCAACGGATTCAAAAGAGCTACACAGGTGCAAGTCCGGATAGCGGTGTGCCCGGGACAGGGCAAGAGGATGTCGTTAATTATCCTTCGGCAGAAGAGAGTGGGGGATCGTCGTCAGAAGAAAGTTCGTCGACGATTAACTACGAAGTCAACAGAATTACCAAGGATATTATCGCCAGCCCTTATGTTATTAAAGATTTAACCATCAATGTTGCTGTTGAACCACCTGAGGGTGAACAAACTTTGGATGAGAATACCCGTTTGGCGATTGAGAATATTCTATCTAATATTGTCGGATCGTACTTGGCGGATTCAGGTACTACTTATACAGACGAGGAATTGCAGAGAAAAGTTTCGGTATTGTCCCAACCTTTTCATTCGGGAGATGCACAAAAGGCTGGCTTGACCTTGTCCAGCCCGTGGGTATGGGGAGTTGGCGCAGCAGCACTGCTGGCTTTGACCGCTCTCGGCATCGTATTGTTCCGTCGTCGCAGCAAGCCAGACCTGGAAGTGGAGGAAGAAATTCCATTACCGCTCGCTCCGGAGTTTCCATCAATTAATTTGGATACAGTCACGAATGAGAACCAAGTGCGCAAACAATTGGAAACACTGGCCCAGAAGAAGCCGGATGAGTTCGTTAACTTGCTTCGCACCTGGCTGGCTGACGAATAGGGGTGAACGCATTGTCAAAAACAGCGAGCCCGGTTTTAAGCGGGAAACAAAAAGCCGCAATATTGCTGATTACATTGGGTCCAGAAGTATCGGCCCAAATCTTCAAGCACTTGCGGGATGATGAAATTGAACAATTAACGTTGGAAATTGCCAATGTCCGTACGGTGGATAGCGCGGACAAAGATATGATTATGGCTGAATTCCACCAAATTTGCCTGGCTCAGGAATATATCAGTCAGGGCGGTATCAACTATGCCAAGGAAATTTTGGAGAAGGCACTGGGTCAATCCAAAGCCGTCGATATCATCAATCGTCTGACGGCAACCTTGCAGGTTCGACCTTTTGATTTTGCTAGAAAGGCTGATCCAAGCCAGATTCTGAACTTTATTCAGAATGAAAATGCTCAAACGATTGCTTTGGTTCTATCCTACTTGCAATTTGAACAAGCCGCGGCGATTCTGTCCTCGCTTCCTCAGGACAAGCAGGCCGAAGTAGCCAGAAGAATTGCGGTCATGGATAGTACCTCTCCTGAGGTTATCTCTCAAGTGGAACGCGTGCTGGAGCAGAAGTTGTCCGCAACGGTAACACAAGATTACACCAGCGCGGGTGGCATTGAGTCCATCGTACAGATTCTGAATGGGGTAGACCGCGGGACAGAGAGAACGATTCTGGATTCCTTGGAGGTTCAAGATCCGGAATTGGCCGAAGAAATCAAGAAACGCATGTTTGTGTTCGAAGATATTGTCAATATCGACAATCGTTCGATTCAACGTATTATCCGCGATCTCGAAAATGCCGATTTGCAGCTTGCCCTCAAAGTGGCCAGCGAAGAGGTCAGAGAAGCGGTGTTCCGCAATATGTCCAAACGGATGTCCGAGACATTCAAGGAAGAAATGGAATATATGGGGCCGGTACGGCTGCGTGACGTTGAAGAAGCTCAAACGCGTATCGTAGCTACCATCCGCAGATTGGAAGAAGCGGGTGAGATTATCATTGCCCGTGGCGGAGGAGATGACATCGTTGTCTAACCTGATCAAGGTGTCGCAGTATGTTCCCGTTGAAATATTGAAGCAACTAGATTTAGCCAAGTCTTACGCTGCTCCTGCGGCGGAGGAAGTGACAGATTCTCCTGCCGAGCGCGAGCAGGTGAAGGAAGTTGTTCCCTCTCCCGAAGATATTGAGGCAGAGCAAGCGAGGCGGCAGATGCTGAGTGATGCCAAGGATTTTGCTGAACAGCAGGTCAGGGAGGCTTCGGACAAGGCCGAACAGTTATTGACGGAGGCCAAGGAACAAATCGAACTTTGGTGGCAAGAACGCCGTGAACAGGATGAGGATATGATTGAAGCTCTGAAAGCGGAAGGCTTCAATCAAGGTTATGAAGAAGGCAAGGTTCAAGCCGAGGAAGCGATGCGATCCAAGGTTGAGGAAATGATGCGTGAAGCTAGCACAGTCCTAGAGCATGCTTATGATGAGAAGAATCGTATTATTCAGGAAGCGGAGCCATTCTTGGTTGACTTGAGCTCCGCGATTGCCGAGAAGGTTATCGACAAGCAACTCTCTCTGGAGCCGGAATACACTCTGGAGCTTATCCGAAAAAGTCTGGCTCGGAAGAGAGAGCAGGGAGTCATTGCGTTATGTGTATCCCCGGGATACTTCTCGTTTGTACAAGCTGCGCGTGAGGAATTAACCTTGGCCATCGACTCCCAGGCAGAGCTGCAAATTCTTCCAGACCCTACAGTTAAGGATCGCGGTTGTGTCATCCGCTCATCGTTTGGAAGTGTGGACGCGCGAATCGATACTCAACTGGCGGAGATCAAGAAAGAGTTGCTTCGCATTTCATTGCAGTCGGAGGATCGGGGGCAAGGGAACGATGAGTATGAACGCTGAACGTTATATCGATCATCTCAAGCAGCTTGATCCGGTCAGGGTTAACGGCAAGGTCACGCAAGTCATAGGACTGATGGTTGAATCCGAAGGCCCGGATGCCAGCATAGGCGAGCTTTGCTACATTTATCCCAGCAAGGCTTCACAGCCACTGCAAGCCGAAGTTGTCGGCTTTCGTGATAACAAGGTGTTGCTGATGCCCCTTGGGGAATTACAAGCAATTGGCCCAGGCTGTGATGTTGTAGGAACGGGTAAGCCGCTTACTGTACAAGTAGGCTCTGAACTGCTTGGCAAGGTGCTCGATGGCTTGGGGCAACCCCTGGATGGGTCATTGTTGCCATCAAGAATGAGCCATCATTCGACCTACAGTAAGCCGGTCAATCCGTTGAATCGTCCCCGTGTACTTGAACCTATCAGTATCGGGGTGCGGGCTATCGACGGCCTGCTGACCATCGGCAAGGGTCAGCGCGTAGGGATATTTGCCGGTTCCGGTGTCGGGAAGAGTACCCTGATGGGGATGATTGCCCGCAATACGGCGGCTGATGTCAATGTGATTGCCCTGGTCGGGGAACGTGGACGTGAGGTGCTGGACTTTATTGAGCGGGATTTGGGACCGGAAGGACTGGAACGCTCAGTGGTCATCGTAGCTACTTCGGACCAGCCAGCCTTGATTCGGATGAAGGGTGCGCTAATTGCAACGAGCATTGCTGAATATTTTCGGGATCGTGGATTGAATGTCATGTTGATGATGGACTCCGTCACCCGGTACGCTATGGCGCTTCGTGAAGTGGGACTGGCCGTTGGTGAACCTCCGGCAATGCGTGGGTACACCCCATCCGTATTTGCAGCTTTACCTAAGCTGATGGAGAGGGCGGGGACAGGCCCATCAGGATCAATTACCGCTTTCTACACGGTTCTCGTAGACGGCGATGATATGAATGAGCCGATCGCCGATGCGGTACGCGGAATTCTGGATGGACATATCGTGCTGAACCGAAACATTGCTAACAAGGGCCATTTTCCTGCCATCGATATTCTAGCCAGTATCAGTCGTGTTATGAAGGATATCGTGACGGACGAGCAAAATGATGCTGCGGAGAATTTGAAGAGACTGATGGCGGTATACAAGGATTCCGAGGATTTGATTAATATCGGAGCCTATCAATCAGGCTCCAATGCAGACATTGATGAAGCCATTGGATATATCCAGAGCATTTGGGCGTTCACAAGGCAGAAGGTAGATGAGAAGGTAACGCTTGCCGAAGTACAGGATCGTTTAATTTCTGAATTTGCAAGGAGATGACCCTTAAAGGATGAGGTTCCGTTATGTCTATCAAAAAGTTGTGGATTTGAAATCAAACGAGAAGACGCAAGCTGAGTGGATGCTCTCTGCTGCGGTAGGACAGCTTCAATCTGAGCAACGTTCCCTCGAACAACTGCTGGAGGAGCAAGAACAGACCGCTGCGGTGCTGCAATATGAGATGGCCAATAGAGCTCCGATGGTCAAACTCCAGGAATTACAGCGTTATATGGAGTACATGGAGCAGGCCATTGAGCGGAAGCTTGGGGATATCCGAAGGGCAGAAATAAACGTGGAGCAAAAAAAGACTATATTGAACGGCAAGCTGTTGGATGAGAAGGTTTGGCTAAAAGCGAAGGAAAAAGCCAAAGACAAATTTCAGCACGAACTGCTTCTTCGGGAACAAAACGAGCTGGATGAGATGGCGACTGTCCGGTTTGCCATGAGAGCCCGTTAAGGATAGCGGGATTGACATGGACTTGTCGAAGGAGGGGGATTAATGGCTAGAACGGATCTGGAGCTGGACGAGGAGTTGGAAGAATCAGGCGGAGGATTTTCGCGTTTTCTGTTTTTTGCGACGCCGATTCTATTCACGGTTGTACTACTGGGAGTTATGCTCACCTTATTTAATATGGATTTCCGTAACATGATGTACCGGTGGGCCGATGCCATTCCTGTCGTAAGGGACTTCGTTCCGGACCCGGAGCGAACGGAAGACGAGCAGGAGCAGAAGCTGGCCGCAGATAAGGAAAAGGAATTGAAAGAGCAGCAGAAGAGTATAGATGCTGCGGTAAAGCAGCTCCAGGAGCAAGTGGCTAAGCAGGATACGGATTTGCAAACTGCGGCTCAGCAAGCCGAGGCCCAGCAAGCAAAGGTGAAAGAACTGGAAGAACAGCTTGCGGCTGCGCAGGTGCAGAAGCAGGTAGAGGAAGAGAAGGCAGAAGCAGAGGCTTACCAGAAGGAAGTCAAGAAGCTAGCACAGTTATACTCAGGGATGAGCCCTAGCAAAGCGGCGGCTATCTTCGATAAGTTAACTACGGAAGAAACGGTGCAAATGCTTAATGCCATGAATAATGAGGGCAAGGTGGCCATCTTAGAGAAGATGAATCCGCAAAAAGCAGCCGACATTTCAATTAAATTGAAAGATGTCAAAGAGGCAGACGATTTGGCCATTGCTGCTCTGCAATCGAGATTGAAGAAAGAAGCAGAGACCGATCAGGCTTCGTCAACTACGGGAACGGCGTTGGATGATACGGAGCTAAGCCAAACCTTCTCAGCTATGCCGGCCGCCGAGGCCGCAAAGCTTGTGTTACAGACCTACAAAATAAGCCCGGATAAAGGTCTGAGAATCATGAAGTCGGTGAACAGCTCGGCGCGGTCGGATATATTGGCCGAAATGACGAAGGCGGATGAAAAAACTTCTGTGAAAATCTTGAATCAACTTGTCTCGAAATAAGGGTGCTATAACCATCTTTGCTTGAAAGGAGGTGAAAATGAAAATGAGTCAAGCAATTACGAATGTAACTACGGGTAAGACGACGACAAATGCTTTGTGGTACGGAGCCAGTGGTAAAGCAGAAGCAAGTCAAAGTAGCGGCGCTTCCTTTGATCAGAAGCTTATTTCTATGCTGATGGGTGATGCAAAGTCACAGGAAGGTCAGACCTCGATGTCCCTGCTGGCTTTGGTCGGTTTGACAGGTTTGGCGGAAGGTGCAGAGGCTGAGGGGACTGATGCTGAGCTAAATGCAGCACTTGAAAATCTCCTGCAGGATCTGCCCAAGCTTGATGAGGCCTTGCAAAATGATTCCACGTTGTTATCTGTTCTCCAGGGCTGGCTGCAATCTCTCCAAACGTTAGTTCTGCCGGGGAATGCCGGAACTGCAGACAACGGAAATCAAGAGGCACATGCTCTGCCGGTATTGGCGCAGCACGCGGAAACGATACGTTTTGCCGTGCAGGATGCATTGGTTCAATTACTGTCGTCAAGCGAGTCGGCTTCTGGTACGGAGAATCAGCATCAGGTCAAGATGATGTTGCAGACGTTGCAAAGCCTGCTTAATGATCTGCCAGATGCGTCAGATTCCAAGACCCTGAACCTCAAAGGTGCTGAATTAACGAACTTAACTACACAAGCCAAGGTAGTCGCCGGGTCAGGAGCTACGGCTGGTGGGCAAGGCAACTCAGGAGAACATTCCAAGGGGCTGAAGAACGGTAACCTATCAGTTCCATTGCAGCAAGGACAACAAGCATCGGATGTTTCGACAGCTAAATTTGCTCAAGTAATTGGAACGTCAGCAGCTTCGGCAGACTCGGTAAGCGATGGTCAAGGTGGAGAGCCGGATACAAGTCTGGAAACGGGGAATATCGTGACCGCCGGACAGTTAGCCTTGAGAGATCATGGTGTTGCTGCCTTGAAGCAAGTAGCTAAGCCAGTGCCAGTTGAGAACTTTGGCAAAGAAATGAGTGGTTTCCTGGTCAACAAACTGGAGATCGTCAAATTGCAAGGTGTTTCAGAGGCGAGAATTTCGCTGTATCCGGAACATTTGGGCCAAGTTGATGTGAAAATTACGATGCAAAACGGGCTGTTAACGGCTCAATTCGTAACGGAACATGCCTTCGCCAAGGAATCTCTGGAGCAACAAATGTCGCAATTAAGAGCTGCGCTCCAATCGCAAGGGCTGCAAGTCAGCAAATTGGAAGTTACGCAGAATACAGCATTGTCCTCCCATATGTATCATGATGATGGACGTCAATCCGGGAATGGTACAGGGCAGAAGCAAGCTGAGAAACGCAGACAACTGGCGGAAGATGATCTTCTGACTATCCACGATCTTAATGAAGAGTGGAATGAATGGATAGCTGAAGTGAAGGCCAAGGAGCAGGATTACGGTAGTTCCTTTGTAGCCAGAGCTTAAATTAGGCGGAAAGGAGGTAATTTCATGGCAGATACGTATACATCCTCTGTAATGTGGCCGAATTACTCGCAAGCGAATGTAGAAAAAGCAAGTAAAAAAAGCAATGAGCTAGGCAAGGACGCTTTCTTGAAGCTGATGATGGCTCAAATGCAAAATCAGGATCCGCTATCACCTATGGATAATACACAAATGGTTGCCCAGATGGCTCAGTTTACTTCAGTAGAGCAACTGACCAACATTTCTGATCAGATCAGCAAGATGGGCGAATCCTTGGGGAATACATCAGGCTTGATTGGCAAAGAAGTAACCTGGATTAGCCAAACGAAAACAGGTAATTATGATGTGGTTACTGGTCAGCCTGAAGTCATTCAGGAGAGGGATAGTGGCATTGTGGATTCCATCGTTGTACGCAGTGGTGTTCATTATGTCAAAATCGGAGCCAGAGAGCTGGAAGTCTCGCAGATTGAACAAGTTTCAGTGCCTGTTGAGGAAGAGACAGAGCAAGGAGTTGATCCGTCATGAATGTCCCCATAAAGGTTGGACAGTTCTATGCGGGTAGACTGCAACCCGGCAACTTGCAACAGAGCAAAGCGGTTCAAGCGAATACCCCTCAAACAGCATCCTTTAAGGATATGCTGCAGGATCAACTAGTGCATTTTAGCAGTCATGCGGTCAAACGATTGGAGCAGCGGGGGATTGAATTGAAGCCGGAGCAGCTTCATCAAATCGGTTCAGCCATTGACAGTGCGGCGGCCAAAGGGGCGAAGGACTCGCTAATCCTGATGAAGGATATGGCCCTAATTGTGAATGTGGATAACCGTACGGTTGTGACTGCAATGGATGGCAGCAGCATGAAAGATAATGTATTCACGCAAATTGATAGCGCAGTAATTATTGCCTAACTAGACTGGCTGGACCGGGTACGGAAGCCAGGAAGACCGCGGATCGACTGAAGCGGCTTCAGAGCAAGACAATCAAAGAGGAGGATGAAAGAATGTTAAGATCTATGTATTCTGGCGTATCCGGAATGCGCGGCTTTCAAACCAAGCTTGACGTTATCGGTAACAATATCGCTAACGTAAATACAGTTGGTTTTAAGGCTGGGCGAGTGATGTTTAAGGATATTATGAGCCAAACGATTTCCGGAGTTACGGCTCCCGTTGATGGTGAATCCGGTGGTGTTAATGCGAAGCAAGTGGGATTGGGTGTATCCATCGGTTCAATCGACACGCTTCACACCGGCGGTAGTGCCATGACAACCAACAATCCGCTGGATTTGCGTATTGATGGGGACGGATTTTTCCTGGTGAAGCTGACTGCAGATCAAGAAGTTCCGTTCCTGACACGGGCAGGGGATTTCCATTTGGACGCATTAGGTCAATTGGTTACGTCAGACGGGCTGCTAGTTTGTAATGCCGGTGGAGACGTACTTGAACCCATTGATTTTGAAGAAACCACGGCTTTTACGATTGCTTCTGATGGATTTTTTATGTTGAAGACAGCTGCAGGAGCGACTGAGCAGGGTGACCAACTTGGCATAGCCAGAGTGACGAATCCCGAGGGGCTTGAAAAGATTGGTGGCAACCTCTACCGTGTTTCTTTGAATGCTATTGCAGAAGGGGAGCTTGAATACACCAACCCTAATAATGCTGAAGAGGGAACGGGCGCTGTCGTATCCGGTCAGTTGGAAATGTCCAACGTTGACCTCACTGGGGAGTTCACCGAGATGATCGTGGCTCAACGTGGCTTCCAGGCCAACTCGCGGATTATCACTACGTCTGACGAAGTTCTACAGGAAGTCGTTAACCTGAAACGATAAGCTAGTGGGTAGCCTGGGAGGGACCCGTTCTTCCCGGGCTGCTTATCCGGTCCCATGATCACTCAGGAGGGAAATCATGATTTCTGTAACGCGCTTGAACGGTTCACAGTTGTGGCTTAATGCAATAATGATTGAAACGGTGGAAGAAACACCGGATACATACGTCACCCTTGTAACGGGCAAGCGTATTATTGTGCTGGAGAAGGCGGCCGATGTGATTGCGATGGTCAAGGAATATTACCAGGAAATCGGCATCCACGCAGCAACTATTAAAGTGCAACAAACGGAGGAATGGTCATGAAGAAAATGCTGCCTTGGCTGATGACGATTTTGCTGGCTGTCACCCTGATCGTACTGGCTGCCTTCTTGCTGGTGAATCAAATGAACAAACCTGAGCCCGGCACAGAAGTGAGAAGTGCTGTTAACAGTGTAGCGCAAACTAGACAGTTATCAGCGGATGAGATTGTATTAGTGACAGCAACAATCGATGATATCAAGACAAACTTGTCAGATCCGAATTACGTGGTAGTCATGAATTTTGCCTTCCAGTTGGATAACGAGATCTCCAAGGAATCCTTTGACAAAATTAAGGATTACAAGATTAAGCCAATTATCATTAAGACGTTGGCTGACACCAAGCCGGAGGAACTGACTGGGGCATTAGGGAAAGACAATCTGAGTACCAAGCTACTCAACCTGATCAACAAATCGTTGCCGGAAGGGAATTTGATTCAGATCGATATTACCAACTTTATTATGACTAGAATTTGAATCTACTAATATCGACCGAATACGAGTTTTTCCAAGGGGGTGAGATGGTTGGTTGATGTATTATCGCAGAATGAGATTGACGCACTGCTTGCCGCGCTGTCATCCGGAGAGATGGATGCCGAGGAACTGAAGAAGGAAGAAACGCAGAAGAAAATCCGGGCTTATGATTTTAAACGAGCCGTGAGATTTTCCAAGGATCATATTCGGAGCTTGACCCGGATTCATGAGAATTTTGCCCGTTATCTCACCACCTATTTTTCGGCCCAGCTTCGCACGTTTGTTCAGATTAGTGTGGTTCAGGTAGAGCAGCTTCCTTATGATGAGTTTATCCGTTCTATTCCCAAAATGACGATTCTGAACATTTTTGAGGCGGAGCCGTTGGAGGGGAGAATGGTGTTGGAGGTTCACCCCAACGTTGCCTACGCCATGCTTGACAGGCTGCTGGGTGGGCTGGGAACAGCACCTTCCAAGTTTGGAGCGCTGACAGAGATTGAAACGATTATCATGGAACGCATTTTCAGCCGAGCCTTTGAAAGCTTGCAAGAAGCCTGGAAAACCATCATAGACATTAGTCCGAGGATGGAAGGGCTTGAGACAAACCCGCAGTTTATGCAGATTGTTTCACCTAATGAGACGATTGCACTTATTTCCTTAAGCACCAAGATAGGCGATACGACCGGGATGATCAATCTCTGTATTCCACATGTTGTTATCGAACCTATTATGCCGAAGCTTTCGGTTCACCATTGGTTTGTATCACAGAAGAAATCGCGTGTTCCCGAAGAGGTTGAAGCGCTGCGCAATCGGGTCCATAAAGCTCAGTTGCCAATTATTGCGGAGCTAGGGGAGTCACAACTCACGATACGCGAATTCCTGGGACTCTCCGTAGGCGATGTAATCTCGCTGAACAAACCGGTACAAGATGGGCTGCATATTCGGATTGGGGACAGGCTTAAATACATCGGTAGTCCGGGGACGTTAAAAGACCGGGTTGCTGTGCAAATTGACGAAATTGTCACCGAAGGAGTTGAGGAACTTGACGAGTAAAGATTATTTGTCCCAAGAAGAGATCGATGCCCTGCTGAAGCAGGCTAATCAGGAATCTGATTCAGCGCCAGCGGAACCGACGGTTGATGATGTATTGTCGCCACTGGAGCAGGATGCTCTTGGGGAAATCGGCAATATCACGTTCGGTAGCGCAGCAACTGCGTTGTCTACACTGCTGAATAAGAAAGTGGACATTACGACCCCGAAGGTATCAGTCATTACGCGAGCCCAGTTCGAAGCCGAATTTCCAAAGCCGCATGTAGCTATTCACGTCGAGTATGTTGATGGTTTTGAAGGGATGAACTCTCTGGTCATCAAGACCCGCGATGCTCAAGTTATTGCTGATTTGATGCTGGGTGGAGAAGGTAATCCGGCGAATGAGGAATTAAATGAAATCCATATCAGTGCTGTTCAAGAGGCCATGAACCAGATGATGGGTTCATCAGCAACCTCGATGTCGACTATCTTCAATCGGTTTGTTAATATCTCGCCGCCTGGTATCGATATTCTCAATATGACGAGTGGACATGGACTTGGCAGCTTGCCGGAAGCGGATCCCTTGATCAAGATATCTTTCCGCTTGACCATTGGAGACTTAATTGATTCGACTATTATGCAGTTGCTCACTGTGAAGTTTTCCAAAGAAATGGTCCATAGTTTGATCAGCGGATCTACAACGGAAAGCGCGTCTTTAGAAGCAGCGGCAACGGCAGCTCCGCCAGCACCTTCAGTATCAGCTCCGCCAATGTCGGCAGCCGCTCCAGAAGTGCCAGCACCGGCGTATCAGCAGCCGCCAGCGGCCGAGTATGGTCAACCTTCTGCACCTTACGGTTATCCTCCGCAAGGTCAGCCTTACACAGAGCCACATCATTACGGAACTGCTCCCGGACGCAATTTGAATGTACAACCCGTGCAGTTTGCAAACCTGGGGAATCCACCCTTCGGTCAAGTTGAAGAAAATAATTTAAACTTACTGATGGACATACCCCTGAAAGTCACCGTAGAATTAGGAAGGACCCAAAGGCAAATCAGAGATATCCTGGAATTATCGCAAGGCTCTATTATTGAGTTGGACAAGCTTGCTGGTGAGCCTGTAGATATTCTGGTCAACAACAAGTTGATTGCCAAAGGCGAGGTCGTAGTTATTGACGAGAACTTCGGCGTTCGCGTTACGGATATCGTTAGCCAATGGGACCGCATTCAAAAATTACAATAGTAGATAGTTTAGGGAGGATTTTAAATCAATGGCAAACCGAATTCTAATCGTAGACGATGCAGCTTTTATGAGAATGATGATCCGCGACATTTTGACAAAAAACGGATTTGAAGTTGTGGGAGAAGCTCAAGACGGCGCGCAAGCGGTGGAGAAATTTAAGGAGCTGCATCCTGACCTGATTACGATGGATATCACGATGCCCGAAATGGACGGCATTGCTGCATTAAAAGAAATTAAGAAAATGGACCCAAATGCTAGAGTGATTATGTGTTCTGCTATGGGGCAGCAAGCGATGGTCATCGATGCTATTCAAGCGGGGGCAAAAGATTTCATCGTTAAGCCTTTCCAATCTGACCGTGTTATTGAAGCGATCAACAAGACGCTTGGAATGTAGGGTTTAGAGATGACTTTGGGGCAGCAGGATTCTCAGTTTGTTACCGGTGATGTTAATGTCTGGGGAAGTTTGGTTACCGTAATCGTTGTTCTGGTCCTTATTGTGGCGTTGATTATTATATTGGCCCGTTTTCTAGGCAAGCGGAACCGGTACTTTTCTCAGAGTCGCTCCATCCGGATATTGGGAGCCGTTGGCCTTGGCCCGAACAAATCTCTTCAGGTTATTGAAATTGGAGATCATGTATACCTCATCGGTGTAGGGGAGGATGTTTCCTTCATTGATAAAATATCCGATCCGGATGAGGTGGCTGTACTGGAGCAAGCATTTGAGTCGGAAGGAACCGAACTGTCAGGCCTCGCATCCAGCATTTCTGGTCTGATCTCCCGTTTCAAAAAGGAGCCACCGCAAGAAGAGGAATTGGAAGGCACCGCTTTTCATGAGGTGTTCCAGTCACAACTGCGTAAGCTGCCGGATCGGAAGCGGCAGATGGAAGAACTGCTACAAGAGCCGGAAGAACAATCTACAGATCGGTTGAGGGATTCATGAAGAAAAAAGTGCTGATAGTCAGCTTGTTGCTGGCCTTGTGGAGTGTGCTTGTTGTCACCGTCGCTTCTGCCGAGCCAGTCAATCCGATTCCGAATATAGATATTCAAATCGGAGACTCGGGAGGGACACCAAGCACCAGCTCACTTTCTATTATTCTACTGATTACGGTGCTTAGCATTGCGCCCGCTATATTGGTGCTG
This sequence comes from Paenibacillus senegalimassiliensis, assembly GCF_001486585.1. GTDB lineage: Bacteria > Bacillota > Bacilli > Paenibacillales > Paenibacillaceae > Fontibacillus > Fontibacillus senegalimassiliensis. The sequence goes on along the minus strand of NZ_LN909046.1, from coordinate 1,424,376 downwards.
ATGACGAGCTTTACTCGCATTGTCGTCGTGCTTGGCTTTGTCCGTAGCTCCTTGGGTACGCAACAGATGCCGCCCAACCAGGTGTTAATCGGTCTTGCCCTGTTCCTGACGTTGTTCGTCATGAGTCCAACGCTCTCTACCATTAATGAAGTGTCTCTCCAGCCTTACATTAAGGGGGAGATCACGCAAACGGAGGCATTGGATAAGGCCGCTGTACCGATGAAGAAGTTTATGTATACCCATACGAGAACGAAGGATCTTCAATTGTTTATGGGCTACACCAAGATGGAGAAGCCAAATAGCTATGAAGATATTCCGTTGTCTGTCATGGTTCCAGCCTTCGCTATCAGCGAACTGAAAACAGCGTTTCAAATGGGCTTTATGATCTTTATTCCATTCTTGATCATAGACATTGTCGTTTCAAGTGTGCTCATGGCGATGGGGATGATGATGCTACCGCCGGTCATGATTTCATTGCCTTTCAAAATACTGCTGTTTGTGCTTGTTGACGGCTGGTATTTAATCGTCAAATCATTGCTCGTCAGCTTTAATCCATAGAGAAGTGCAGTAGGTTATTCAGGGAGGGGGAAGACGGTTTATGAGTTCGGAATTTATTATCGGTCTGGCCGGACAAGCCGTGTATACCGTACTGAAAGTCAGTGCACCGATGCTGCTTATCGCACTAACGGTGGGGCTCCTGATAAGCATCTTTCAAGCGACAACCCAGATTCAGGAACAGACGCTGGCCTTCGTTCCCAAGATTATCGCTGTACTGATCGCTTTATTGATATTTGGCCCATGGATTCTGACTACTTTGGTTGATTTTACGTATGGCATACTAAATAACCTTGCTAGTTATATCGGTTAGGCATCGGTGATTATGGAGACTTTACTGCAAGGTATTTCTGTATTTATGCTGATTTTTTGTCGAATGACCGCTTTTTTTGTAGTAACACCGATTTTTTCATCCCGTTCTGTTCCCAACACATTCAAGGTTGGGTTCTCGGGAATGATTGCGCTCGTAATCTTGTTGACTATTGGTACACAACAGGCGGTGCCAAACGACCTGAACTATGTTTTGTACATTATCCGTGAAGTGCTAATCGGACTGCTCATGGGTTATGTAGCCAACTTAATCTTTAATGTTATTCAAATGGCTGGTTCATTTATTGACATTCAGATTGGCTTCGGGATCGCCAATGTCATCGATCCGATGACAGGTGCTTCTGCACCGGTACTCGGTAATCTCAAGTATATTATCGCAACGCTGGTGTTTCTAAGTATGAACGGACATCACTATCTCATTGATGCCGTGATTCGCAGCTATCAGTGGATTCCGTTGTCCAATGATTTATTCCAAAAAATATATAACGGAAATTTGGCAGAATTTCTTGTTCAGACGTTCAGTCATGCCTTTCTCTTGGCGTTCCAATTGGCTGCTCCGCTGGTCGTTGCCTTGTTCGTCACGGATGTAGCACTTGGTTTTCTGGCGCGTACTGCGCCGCAATTCAATATTTTCGTAATCGGGATTCCGGTTAAGATTATCGTTGGGTTGGTCGTCTTGCTCATCCTGGTGCCAAGTTTCATTTACGCGTTCCAATCTTTGTTCGAAGTGCTGTTTAATGCGCTGCATGATCTGCTCAGCACGATCGGCCGAAGACCGACGTAGGATGGGGGATTGAAATGGCGTATCGGTATTCGCTGGACCTACAGCTTTTTGCCGGAGAGAAGACCGAGAAAGCGACCCCGAAGAAGCGGCAGGATGCCCGCAAAAAGGGCCAGGTCGCCAAAAGCCAGGATTTAACGGGTGCCTTCATTCTGTTAGCCGGTTTTCTTAGTCTCACTTTTTTCGGAGGATACATCAAGGAACGCCTGGTGATTTTGTTCACTGATGTTTTTTACCACCGAATGTCGATGAATGTCACTCAGGAAAATGTGATGACGATGTTCAGTGATTTGGGAGTTCAGATTCTGTTGTTGCTGGCTCCTATCTTCCTCGTCGTCGTAGTTATCGCTGTGATAGTGAGCTATGGACAGGTAGGATTTATGCTCACCGGAGAATCGCTGAAGATGCAGTTCAGCAAGCTTAATCCTATTAAAGGATTTAAAAATATTTTCTCTATGAGGTCGCTGGTAGAGTTCTTAAAGACCTTGTTCAAGCTTTCCATTATTGGTTATCTCGTATATTCAACGATTTGGGGCTATCGAGGGACCATCGCTTCTCTAGGGCATTTGTCCATAGAAGACACCTTCCACTTTACAGCTCGTCTGACCATGAATCTGGGGATCAAAATTGCAGCCGCTCTTATCGTGCTGGCGGTACTGGATTATATGTACCAGAGATACGAGCATGAGAAGAGTTTGAAGATGTCCAAGCAGGACATCAAGGACGAGTATAAGAAGATGGAAGGGGACCCGCTGATCAAAGGGAAAATCCGCGAAAGACAACGGAGAATGGCGCTGCAGCGGATGATGCAGGAGATCCCCAAGGCTGACGTAATCATTACGAACCCTACGCATTTCGCTGTTGCCATCAAGTATGACGGTACACAAATGGAGGCTCCGCAGGTCGTTGCCAAGGGTCAGGATTATGTGGCGCTTCGTATTAAGGAAATCGCTAAGGAACATGGAATCATCACGATGGAGAACAGGCCACTCGCTCGGGCGTTGTTTCAACGGACCGAGATCGGGGAGACCATTCCCGCCGATCTGTTCCAGGCTGTAGCTGAAGTATTGGCCTATGTGTACAAACTCAAAGGCAAGGTTAGATGATGAAGGGATCGAGGGGAACAACGATGAAAAAATTCAAAGAAATATTTATCCTTGTTGGCATTATAGGTATTGTTCTGCTCATGATCGTCCCGATCCCGACATGGTTGTTGGACTTTTTATTAATTATCAATATCTCGCTCTCATTAATTATTTTGCTCGTCGCGATGAACACCAGGGAAGCACTGCAATTTTCCATATTTCCGGCGATGTTGCTCATAACGACCTTATTCCGCCTAGCGCTGAATGTGTCGACCACCAAGCTGATTCTGGGGCAAGCCAAAGCCGGCCACGTTGTGGCCACGTTCGGCTCATGGGTCTCCCAGGGGGAACCCGTTGTCGGTTTTGTCGTCTTCCTGATTCTCGTGGTTGTTCAATTTATCGTTATCACTAAAGGCTCCGAGCGTGTGGCTGAGGTTGCTGCACGTTTTACCCTCGATGCGATGCCAGGTAAGCAAATGAGTATTGATGCTGATCTCAATGCGGGCATGATCAATGAACAGCAGGCACGCGAGCGCCGCAGAAAAGTAGAGAGAGAAGCTGACTTTTACGGGGCAATGGACGGGGCGAGTAAATTTGTTAAAGGTGATGCCATCGCCAGTATCATTATCCTCATTATTAACTTGATCGGCGGCTTCATCATCGGGATGACAATCCATGGTATGGAGTTTGGCGAAGCGATGTCCACGTACTCACTGCTGACCATCGGGGATGGTCTGGTGAGTCAGATTCCAGCGCTGTTGATTTCTACGGCGGCGGGGTTAATTGTGACCCGCGCTTCTTCCGAAGGCAATCTTGGTGAAGATATTACCGGACAATTGTTGGCTTATCCTAAGCTGCTATATATCGTAGCCGGAACGATTGCCTTGCTGGGGCTGTTTACACCAATTGGTCCTTGGACCACGTTGCCCTTCGCCGGTTTGCTCATCTTTGCGGCTTTCCGAATGCAGAAAAACATCGATCGGCGCGTTGTCGAACAGGAGCAGCAGGAGGAGGAACAACAGATCGAAGAGGTACGGAGTCCGGAGAGTGTTATCAATCTGTTACAAGTAGACCCTATCGAATTCGAGTTTGGTTACGGGTTGATTCCGTTAGCGGACACGGGGCAAGGTGGAGACTTGTTGGACCGTATTATTATGATTCGACGCCAGTGTGCCCTTGAACTCGGGCTGGTCGTACCGGTGATTCGAATTCGCGACAATATTCAACTAAAACCGAACGAATATGTCATTAAAATAAAAGGAAATGTCGTAGGCGGCGGTGAATTATTACTTAATCACTATTTGGCCATGAGTCCCGGGATGGAGGACGATAGCATCACGGGTATTGAGACCCAGGAACCGGCCTTTGGACTTCCGGCCCTTTGGATTGATGAAGCCTCCAAGGATCGGGCAGAGTTGTCAGGTTATACCGTGGTGGATCCACCATCTGTAGTTGCTACACACTTAACGGAATTAATCAAGAAACATGCACATGAGCTGCTTGGACGTCAAGAGACCAAAGCCCTGGTCGATAACCTCAAGGAAAGCTATGCCGTGCTTGTGGATGAACTTATTCCGTCCGTGTTGACTATCGGCGATGTACAGAAGGTGTTGGCCAAGCTGTTGCGGGAGAAAATTTCTATCCGTGATATGGTGACGATCTTTGAGACGTTGGCGGATTACGGGACATATACCAAGGACCCGGATGTGCTGACCGAATATGTCAGACAAGCTCTTTCCCGGCAGATTACCCAGCAGTTTACGCAGCCAGGCGAAACGATGCGAGTCATTACCGTAGGACCTACACTGGAGAAGAAAATTGCAGAGAGTGTGCAGCAGTCGGAGCAGGGTAGCTATCTGGCCCTTGATCCGGCATCGACGCAGACGGTGTTCCAAAAGTTGACCGAGCAGATCAATCGCTTGATCCAGACAGGACATCAGCCGATTCTCTTGACCTCTCCAACCATCCGCATGTACTTGCGCCAGGTCATTGAGCGTAGCATGCAGGATATCCCGGTATTGTCTTACAGCGAATTAGAGCCGAATGTTGAAATTCAGAGTGTCGGGGTGGTGAATTTATGAGAGTGAAGCGCTACATCGTAGACACAATGCCTGACGCTATGCTGAAAATCAGGAATGAGCTTGGAGCGGATGCCGTCATCTTGAGTACCAAGGATATGAAGGTAGGCGGTTTTCTAGGAATGTTTCGCAAGAAGAAGATTGAAGTCATCGCAGCAACGGAGAGCCATACTGCTCCCGCCTCGAAGGGAACTGGAACCAGACCGCAAGCGTCCAAGCCAGCGACTCCCGCGCCTGTTGCCCGTCGTGCTGTGCCGGAAGCTTATCGCAAATCGGCGCAGTTAGCCTCATCCGCTTCTTCCGAAGAGAAGGCGGTATCAGTGGTAACGGCAACTTTGTTGCAGGAGCGGGAGGAACGGTCACAGGTGTTAACGGCACAGCCTGCTGTGAATACAGCTCCACTCAAGGCTCAGGTTCCCTCCAGATCAGAAAGTTCCGCCATTTCGGCGGAGCAATTCGGAGAAGCCATCAAGCGAGCTTCGGCTCTGGATACCGCTTCGCTTATTCCTGAGCAGGTGAGTCCGGAACTGCATAAGAAGGAAGAGGCTTTGCTGGAAGAGATTCGCCAGATGAAGCTGTGGATGAGTCAGTTGGCTAAGAAACAGGGAGATGAGCGGGAATTGCCGCCCAAGTTGCTGGAGATTCGCCAGCGACTGACCGATCAGGAAGTGACGCCAGAGTGGATTGAGACTTGGGTCGACGAGGTTTACGACAAATGGATGATCTCTGGAAGAAGCTTAAGCGATGAGGATGTGCTGGAGCGCACGAGGAAGACCATCGAATCCTTCCTGAAGGGGAGAGTCAGCTCCGGTATCGGGGAGCGCACGCGGATAGTGTACATTGCCGGACCTACTGGCGTGGGGAAAACTACAACTATCGCGAAACTGGCGGCTGATCAGATTTTCCGTCTCAAGAAGAAGGTTGGGTTCATCACGGCGGATACGTACCGTATCTCGGCCGTCGAACAGCTAAGGACGTATGCTTCCATTTTAAATGTACCAATGGAGGTTGTGCAGTCTCCTGGCGATGTGCAGCGTGCGATGCAGCGTTTGGAGCATTGTGATTTAATCCTGATGGATACCGCCGGCCGCAATTACTTAAATGAGTTGTTCGTTGCGGAGCTACACAGTCTGTTGACCCCTTCGGACGAAAGTGAAACCTATCTTGTGTTGAGTCTGACCTCAAAGTCACAGGATATGAAACGAATTACTGAGCATTTCAGCAGGTATGATTTGACCCGGGTGATCTTCACGAAGCTGGATGAAACAGAGAGCTTTGGTCCTATCTACAATCTGCTGGGACAATATCCTCTCCAGGTCTGTTACCTGACCAATGGTCAAAATGTGCCTGATGATCTGCTGCACGCTGATGAGAAGCTCCTGGTGGATATTCTGCTCGGAGAGCAGCAGCTATGAATGATCAGGCTGAGACGCTCCGAAAGCTGGTGTCCTCAAGGGTAAACTCTGGCGAGCCCCGAGTCGGTAAAGGGGCAGCTCGGATTCTTACCGTCAGCAGCGGCAAGGGCGGTGTGGGCAAATCCAATTTCACGTTGAATTTCGCCCTTGCTTTAAAGACGCTGGGATGTAAGGTTCTGCTCTTTGATGCCGACATCGGGATGGCAAATATCGACGTCCTGATGGGGGTGCGGTCCAGGTACAATTTGTATCATTTATTAAAGGGCGAAAGAGATATTAACGAGATCATCGAGTTGGGCACGCAGGCGTTGCCCTTTATCGCCGGAGGTTCCGGCCTCGCCGATCTTTTTTCGCTCTCGGAAGCGGATTTGAATATCTTCACCTCGCAAATTGAAGCATTGTCAGACGAAATGGATTACATCATCTTTGATACCGGAGCGGGATTGTCGAAGGAAACGCTGAAATTCATCATGGCCGCAGACGAGTGTCTGGTTGTTACTACGCCAGAGCCTACGGCGATTACCGATGCTTATGCATTAATTAAAGTGGTGCATGGGATGGAAACAGAGGCTAACTTTCGACTGGTGATCAACAGGGTTACGGGAGAGCCGGAAGCAAAGCAAGTGGCCGACAAAATTTCGCTCGTAGCCCAGCGCTTTCTGGACATGGACATCCCTACGCTTGGTTATATCCATGATGATCCGCATGTCATGCAGGCGGTCAAGAAGCAGATTCCTTTCTCTGTCGCATTCCCCGGTTGTATGGCTGCCCGGGATGTCCAGCGATTGGCGTTCCAGTATCTGAATGTTCCGCAAACCAAGCCGAGAGATACTTTATCAGGAATCAAGGGATTTATGCACAAATGGTTAAAGCTAGCAAAATGATTCTTCGTGAAGGAACAGGAGTGGAGGGCAATGCCTTATCGAGTGTTGGTCGTTGATGATTCGGCGTTTATGCGTAAGATCATATCCGATCTCATCGAACAGGACCCGGCCTATCGTGTAGAGGCCACTGCCAAGAATGGACGGGAAGCGGTTGAACAAGTCGCCGCCATTCAGCCGGATTTGGTGACCATGGACGTGGAAATGCCGGAGCTCAATGGCCTGGATGCGCTGAAAGTAATTATGAAAGAGCATCCCTTGCCGGTAATCATGCTCTCCGGCATCAATGAGCAGGGTATGCGGGAGACAATCATGGCGCTGGAGCTTGGCGCCTTCGACTTCATCCGCAAGCCATCGGCTACTACCAGCTCGCATGACATCGAAGAGGTGGGGCGCGAGCTTCGCGAACAGATGCGGGTAGCGATGGCAGCGAAGGAGCGGCGGGCCGCGCGGGCGCCGGTGGACCCGGTCGCGCCGAAAGGCCGGGCGACGACGGGAGCAGCCGGCCTGGCACAAGGAGCCGGCCCGCGGACGAGCTTCACCGATCTGGTCGCGATCGGTACTTCCACGGGCGGCCCCAAAGCTTTGAAGGCCGTCCTGGAGAAAATTCCGGGGGATTTCCCGGCACCGATTGTCATCGTGCAGCACATGCCCCCGAATTTCACCAAGTCCCTCGCTCAGCGGCTGAATAGCTTGAGTGAGCTGACCGTAGTGGAAGCGGAGCAGGGTGAAAGGCTGCACAGCGGTACGGCTTACATTGCGCCGGGCGGCTTTCATCTGAACGTGATACCCAGCCCTGGCGGCGGTTATCGCATACATCTTACAGAGCAGGAGCCGCGTAACGGACACAGGCCTTCGGTGGACGTCTTGTACGAATCGCTGCTTCCTCTTGAAGCATTAAAGCGGCATGCCGTGCTGCTGACCGGAATGGGCAGCGACGGAGCGAAAGTCATGAAGCAGTTGTATGATGCTGGCGTGACTTCCACCCTGGCCGAGAGCGAAGAGACCTGTGTGGTGTTCGGGATGCCGCGCTCGGCTATCGAACTCAATTGCGTCAGCCATGTTTTGCCGCTGCATGATATCGGTCCTAAGCTAGTACAAGTTGTGAAATAACGGAATCTCTTGGAGGAGGTGCCTCACCATGGACATGAACCAATATTTATCCATGTTTATCGATGAGTCGAACGATCATTTGCAATCATTAAATGAAAAAATGCTGGAGCTGGAGAGTAACCCTGATGACATCAGCATTGTCCAGGTTATCTTCCGTTCTGCCCATACCCTGAAAGGGATGGCGGCTACGATGGGCTTCGAGGATTTGTCCTCGCTGACGCATCAGATGGAGAATGTACTTGATCTGGTGCGCAACGAAAAGCTTAAAATGCAGGAGTTCATTTTTGACACGCTGTTCAAGAGCTTGGATGCCTTGCAATTAATGGTCGAAGATATTACGCAAGGCGGTGAGGGCAAGGAGGACGTCAGTGCCATCGTGGCTTCATTGCAATCGATCGTGCGTGGTGATTTCGAAGGCGGGGGCAAATCCGGGGCTGACAAGCCAGCGGAATCTGCAGCAGGTGGTTCAGGTACTCCAGCCATTCAATTGGATGAGTTCCAATATTCCGTATTGGAGCAGTCGATCGGTGAAGGTCATAAGGTCATGTACATCGATGTGGCGATTCGTGAGGATTGTCAACTGAAGGCAGCCAGAGCGTACCTGGTATTCGACCTGCTAGAGCGTTACGGGGAGATTGTGAAATCTTCTCCATCCGTACAGGATATTGAACAAGAAAAGTTTGACCGCAACTTCTCACTCTATTACATAACCCAAAAAGAAGCTGCCGAGATTCAGAGCATGGTTATGAACCTGTCGGAGATCGCTTCTGCTGAAGCCACGGCGCTGGATCATGAGACCTTGTCGCAATTGGCTTCAGGAGCGATGGGAGCGGCAGCTACCGCAGATGTTACGGCTCCGGCAGTAGCCGAAAAGACAACTGATGCTGCACCAGCCAAAAAGGCGGAACCAACTGCTGCGGACCATAATCAGAAGAACGGTGCACGGGCTGGGGGCGGAACTCCTGCTCCTTCACGGACGATTCGTGTTGATATCGATCGCCTGGATGTCCTCATGAATTTGCTTAGCGAGCTGCTGATTGACCGCTCTAGACTGGAACAACTGGCTGAGGAAGTAAAGCGTAGCGACCTTACAGAGACGGTAGAGCATATGAGCCGTGTTGGCAGTGACTTGCAGAATATCGTACTGAAGCTGCGGATGGTGCCCATTGACACGGTATTCAATCGGTTCCCGCGGATGGTACGGGACCTTGCGAAATCGCTGGATAAGAAAATTGATCTCGTCATTGTGGGGGCGGAAACAGAGCTTGACCGAACCGTTATCGACGAAATCGGTGATCCGCTCGTGCACTTACTCCGCAATGCCGTTGACCATGGCGTCGAATCTACCGCAGACCGTATCGCTGCGGGCAAACCCGAGACAGGTACAGTTCAATTGCGTGCCTTCCATAGCGGCAATCATGTCTTCATTGAAATAGAAGATGACGGGCATGGTATCGACCGGGAGAGAATCCTGAAGAAGGCCATCAAGAATGGCGTTGTTACCGAAGGTGAAGGAAAGATGATGTCCGATGAGCAGGTATTCATGCTGCTGTTCGCTGCCGGTTTCAGTACAGCAGAGGTCATTTCGGATATATCCGGACGTGGTGTTGGGCTTGACGTGGTTAAGTCGAAGATCGAATCCTTGAGCGGTGTTGTGTCTGTTGAATCGAAGCTGGGACAGGGTACGAAGTTCTCAGTGCAACTGCCACTGACCTTGTCCATTATTTCTGCCATGCTCGTCAAGGTGGGCCTGGAGAAATATGCAATTCCGTTGTCCTCTATTGTAGAGACCGGATTGATCAAGCGCGATCAAATCCGCGAGGTTCATGGGTACACCATGATTCCTTATCGCAATACGCATATTCCGCTGATGTCGCTCACCGCACTCTTTGGTGCTCCTGGCTTCGCCGAGAACGAGGAAGAGGAGTCCGAGATTGTTGTCATCCGCAAGGGTGAGAGAATGGCGGCATTGACGGTAGAGGAATTCATCGGTCAAAGCGAAATCGTCATCAAAAACCTGGGCAAATACTTGCCGGCGGTGCAGGGAGTTGCTGGGGCAACCATTCTGGGCGATGGCCAGGTTGCGCTTATCATTGATCCTAACGCGTTCATCAAATAAGACGATTCATATACTCTTAAGGAGGTTTTCCACATGGGAGAGGAATTAAAAGTTATCGTATTTAAACTAGGGCAAGAGGAATACGGGATTGACGTCGATAACGTACAAACCATCGAGCGGATGATGCCGATAACCCGCGTACCCAAAACATTCTCTTTTGTCAAAGGGGTCATCAATTTGCGCGGTGTGGTCATTCCGGTGATTGACTTGCGCGGACGCTTCGGCTTGGAAGAGGTGGAGCATACCGATCAGACCCGGATCATCATCGTATCGGCGGATGAGCTGGAAGTTGGATTTATCGTCGATTCGGCCAATGATGTTATCGATTTGGACTCCGACCTGATTGACTCACCTCCAGATGTGGTAGGAGGTATTAAGGCTAAATATTTGCATGGGGTTGCTCGTATTTCCGAAGAGCGCTTGCTCGTGATGTTGAATTTGTCAGAAGTGCTTAGCCGGAAGGAAATCATTCAGTTGGAAAGTCTAGAGGGCTAAAGCCATGGATCCGGTCAAAGGATTTGAAGAATTCAAGATGGACATTTTGAAGGAAGTGGGCAATATCGGAGCCGGGAACGCGGCTACGGCGCTTTCCAAGCTGCTCGACAAGCCCATCGATATGGCTGTTCCGAAAGTTCAGATGCTTCCGTTCGAAGTGATCGCTGAGCGCGTTGGAGGAGCCGAGAATATCGTGCTTGCCGTCTTCTTCCGTGTGGAAGGGGATGCGCCGGGTAACTTGTTTTTCATCCTGAGCCCGGAAGCGGGCAAGAAGCTCTTGCAGCGATTGGCAGGCATTAGTGTAGAAAGCTCCAGTGAATTTTCGGAAATGGAATGGTCGGCGTTGTCGGAGATCGGCAATATATTGGCAGGCTCTTATCTGTCATCGTTGGCCGATTTCACTTCCCTGTCGATGACTCCTACGGTGCCGGCTCTTGCCCTGGATATGGCGGGAGCGATTCTAAGCTATGGGCTCCTGCAATTTGGAGAGATGGGGGATTCTGCCCTGCTGATTGATACCACATTTATTGAAGGACAGCATGAGGTGGAAGGACAATTCTTCCTCATTCCTGATCCGGATTCCTTCGCTAAAATATTTGAGGCGCTTGGAGTATCCACTGATCATGATTGGTGAGCAACACATCGTTAAGGTAGGCATGGCCGAGTTAAGTGTCATTACTCAGCAGGGGTTGATACGAACAACTGGGCTAGGTTCATGCGTCGGGTTGACATTGTTTGACCCAGAGCTCAAGCTGGCTGGTCTGGCGCATGTCATGCTTCCCTCTGCCAGCATTGCCAGGGAAGGGGCATTGAACATTGCCAAATATGCAGATACCGCTATTCCGGCGTTGTTCGACAAATTAATTTCTATCGGCGCGGTTCCTGGCCGTGTAGTAGCGAAGATGGCCGGCGGGGCTCAGATGTTCTCCTTTGCCGGGAGGGGAGATTCCATGCGAATCGGCCCGAGAAATGTTGAATCCTGCAAGATTCAACTGGAAGAACTGGGTATTCCTTTGCTGGGAGAGGATACAGGCGGGAATTATGGTCGTACGATTGAACTGGACAGTGAGACAGGGTTGTTATATGTACGAAGTGTACAAATGGGGATAAAGGAATTGTAGCCATGACTGGAAAATTGCGATATTACTTTTTATTGGGCTTTATCGGTTTTCTGATTTCGTTTGCCGCATCGGCGGGAAACAATTTGTTCATGACCAGCTTTATCCGGGGATTAATATCCTTTGCGGTCTGGTTCCTGCTGGCCTTTGCCGGCGGCTGGATGCTTAGCTTTCTGAAGGAGATGCCCAGCGGTAATAGCCTTGAGGGCGAGGATGAATTTGCATCCGAGGAAGGGAAGGGTGGTAACCTGGACCTGACTACCCCGGATGAAAGTGAAGAGCTTAATGATTTGTTGAAGCCGGAGCCGGCTTCGGCGGAGGATGCGCCATTTGCGCCACTCAATCCGCCCAAACTAGTAAAGACACCTGACGACAAGGATCCGGAAGAGCTGGCTAAGATCGTTCGTCACCTGACAGAACAATAAGGAGGGTGAAGACCATTGAGCGAGCGGAAGACATCCACTCTGAATTATGCCGAGCTATGGGAGCAGTGGAAAGAACAAGGCGATTTAGAGGCCAAGAAACAACTTATCGAGAAATACCTTCATATTGTCGACTACGTTTCAGGACGTCTCGCCGTTGGTCTGCCCAAAAATGTGTCTAAGGATGATCTTGCCAGCAATGGGGTTATGGGACTGATCGATGCGGTTGAAAAATTCGATTACAAGCGTGGACTTCAGTTCGAGACCTATGCATCATGGCGGGTCAGAGGAGCCATTTTGGACGGCCTGCGGCAGGGGGATTGGGTTCCCCGGTCCGTGAGAGAGAAAGCCAAGCGAATTGAGGAGGGCTACCAGCACCTGGAGCAGCAATACCTCCGCTCTGTTACGGACTCCGAGATGAGTACCTATTTAGATATCAGCGAGAAAGAGTTCCAAGGCATGCTGCAAGAAGTTGCCGTCATGACGCTTTGTTCCCTGGAGGATCCGATTCGTGAAGAAGAGTCGGAGACTCGTCTTACTTTACTCGTTGACGAAAAAGCAAAAAACCCGGATTATAAGGTTAGAGAATTCTATCTACGAGATTCGCTGACGAAAGGCATCGAGAAATTAACAGAAAAGGAACGCATGGTGATCTCTCTGCTATACTACGAGGATCTGTCGCTAAGCGAAATCGCTGAAGTGATGTCACTTTCTCCTTCGCGTATTTCTCAGCTACATTCCAAGGCGATTTTCAGGCTTCGTTGTAGTTTGGACAAGCAGCGAGATTTACTGCTTCGTGAAGACTAACGGGTTATTGTGAACGAGCAAATGGATGGAAGGAGGAACAACTTCGTGGAACTTCTGGATGATTTGAAACAAATGCTAACCGTAACGCTGAATGATGATAAGACCGTTGCTTACTTGCAATTTGCCAAGAAGGAGGATAATTTCTCCTGTACGGCAGATCAATTGCTTCGTTTCTTGCAAGGGGAAGGGGTCAAGCACGGGATTCAGGACGATATTGTCCGGCGTTTTTCAGCAAATCCTAGGGAGTACTTCTTCAGCAAAACACCGATTGCCATTGGTCAGGAACCATTTGATGGAGAAGACGGCATGATTCGTTATGCGGTGGCCATTGATGATGCTAATCGGCATAAACCTGCGGAGAACGACGAGGGGACAGTGGATCTAAAGGATGTAACTCGACTGAACAACATCCGCAAAGGACAGATTATCGCTGAACTCGTGCCCCCTGTTCCAGGGCGTAACGGAACTGCGGTGACCGGAGAAGCAATCCCATGCAGGGAGGGGAAGCCTGCCCACTTTAAAGTGGGTAAGAACGTGGTCATGAATCCGGAGCAAACGGCACTATATGCCGCTATTGATGGATTGGTAACTCGGACGGACAAAGGCGCCCTAAATGTGTTTCCCATTTATGAGATTAACGGAGATGTTGACTACAGCAGCGGAAATATTGATTTTGTAGGTACCGTCGTTGTACGTGGCAACGTGCTAACTGGCTTCAGAATTACAGCGGCGGGAGACATTCGCGTTGTTGGTGGAGTTGAAGGGGCCGAGTTGTTCGCGGATGGCTCCATCGAAATTTCGGGTGGTATTATCGGTTACAACAAAGGTTTGGTCAAAGCGGGTCAAAATGTCAAGAGCTCATTCATCCAGGACGGAAACGTTCAGGCGGGAGAAGATGTCATTGTCTCGCAAAGCATTATGCACTCCAACATTCGCGCCGGACGGGACATTATATGTAGTGGAGCTAAAGGCTTGATCGTCGGGGGCAACCTTCAGGCGGGAGAGAAAGTAATAGCACGCATTATTGGCAATCCGATGTCGACGACGACGACGATTGAAGTAGGCGTTCTTCCTGAACTTCGTAATGAATTGCAGGAGCTTCGCCAGCAGCTTAAGGAGCAAATGGCCAATCTGGACAAAACAGAGAAGGCGCTTACGTTACTGAACCAGCTTGCTTCTATGGGAAGATTAACCCCGGATAAGGTCGAGATGCGTTCCAAGCTGAGCATGACCAAGAAAGCGAGCACCCAAGAGATGAACCTGATGAAGGAGCGAATGCTTTCTATTGAGAAAGCGCTTGAAGATACAGGGAGAGCAAGGGTAGATGTGTTCAAGATGATCTATGGCGGCTCCAAAATCGTAATAGGACGTTATACCAAATATATTAAAGACCCCGTATCTCATATGTCCTTCTACTATAGTGAAGGTGATATCTCCATGTCGGCTTACATCTAGATCGGTTTTGAGCGGATTTGAATTCCCAATGCGAGCTATTCAAGCCTTTCACTAAGATGAGGTGATCCCATGAATATGAAATCCGTAGAGATGCAAATCGCAGTCCCCCGGACAGGTGATGCCGGACGTGTTCAGCAAGATCAGCAACATCGGCCGATTCTGGATCAAAGCTTGCTGTCAGGCCAAACGGTTAAGGACAGCGAATTAGAACGTCAACGCAGTGCTGGCGTGGACGAGAGTGCCCATAACCTGAACGTGCGACGGGAAGGGAATGGCTCCGGCTCACCAGAGCAAGAGGAAGCACGTTCCGAGGACAGCGCCGAAGAGGAAGAACGGGAACACATGGCGGAACACCCTTACAAAGGAAAACACATCGACTTGTCTTGGTAGCATTCCGTGCAACCTGAGTGCTACCTTGACTTGTGGTAAATTCAACAGCAAAAGGTGAGGATTGCATTGTTTGAAGCTCCTTGGGTTTTCATAGTATTGCTTGGGGTTGCAGCGCTGGTATATGCCTTGCTGCTTCCCAAGCGTCAAGTCGCCGAGAGCTCCAAAGTGGATGCGGCCAGAGAGATGGAAGCTACGCTTGAGCAATATATGGCGGATATCGAGAAGGAAAATGAAGAGTTGATCGGTATGGTTGCCCAAATGAAGCAAGATTTTGCGGGCAAGCAATTGGCTCAGCAGGAGCTTATGGTTGAGCTTCGTCAGCGCCTGGGAGAAGTGGAGATGCTCACACGTCAGAGTGATTCTCGAATTCTGGCGTTGGAATCAGGAATGCAGCAACATGAAGTTGCTGTCACAGAGGTTATAGCCGAGCAAGCACAACCACTCGTGGCTGCGGCTATCGAGCCTCTAGAACCTCCAGCGGCTGAGGTGCAACCAGAGCCCGTCCTATTGGTGGAAGAGGAGCCTCAGGAGGAGCATGTACGGGATCGTTATCCCGAATTATTTGATTTGTATGCCCAAGGAAAATCGATGGACATGATTGCCAAGACGGTGGGACTTCAACGAGGCGAAGTGCAGTTGATTTTGCAATTGGCCCGGAAGGAGGAGTCCCCATGATAAAGAATCGCCATTTCATGTTTGGCTTGGGCTGCGGACTTATTGTCGGAGCCTTGTTGCTGCAGCTTATGCTGATCGGCCAGAATATGGGCGGACAGTTACATACCAGAGAGCAAATTCAGCAGGCTGCGGAACGCGCGGGACTGAGAGTCTCTGAATTGGACGAGGAATTGCTGACTGAAGAGCAGTGGCAGGAACGGGTTAATGAGGATGTACCTGCTTTGGAAGACCAGGAGCAAGGTGATCTTGAGACGCCGGTAATTCCTGATATGAATCAACCAACAGATCCTGATACTCCGCAGCAGCCTGAAGTACAGGGGGAAGATTCAGCGGGGAATGCAGGTCAACCTGCAGAGGATCAGGCTGCGGTCGAAGTGGAATACAAAATTGCCGGTGGAACGACCCTGGAGGGTGTAGCCAACGGTTTGCTACAGGCCGGAGTGATTGAGGACAAGGATAAGTTTGTAGAGGCTGCGGTAGCCAGGAAGATCAACTACAAGGTTCGTGCGGGCACATACAAATTCTATGTCGGAGAAGAGTTTGACTCTATCATTAAGAAGATTTCCACGCGAAATAACTAGGAGTGCGAGTTCAAAAAGTTGGGTTTACAGGACCGAGAAGGTTGGATAAAGCTAGGGACTGAGTAGCGGAGCGTAGATAGATCTACGTGAGCAACGGAAGGCCCGGCTGAATTCAAGATTCGATGTCGATTCTACTCCTTGAACAACCCCGTCCTGGGAAGACGACTTTTTGAACTACCTCTAGAATGACATATGGCAGAAGGGCGCTTTATAGTGCCTTTTTTTCATTTCAGCGGATGAAGAAACTTCGGTTGCATCCGTTTTTCACTTATGGTATATTAAATGACGGTGTTATAACGCATGGAGATCGATTTCGTCAGGGGTGCTCACTTGATTTGACAAGGAGTCCTGCCGGGAAATGAAATCTCCAGAGGAAGCATCAAAACAAAAAACCAAACTTAGGAGGTGCGTGAAGATGGCAGTAATCTCCATGAAACAACTGCTTGAAGCAGGTGTGCACTTCGGTCACCAAACTCGTCGTTGGAACCCGAAAATGGATCGTTATATCTTCACTGAAAGAAACGGCATTTACATTATCGACCTGCAAAAAACGGTCAAGAAAGTAGAAGAGGCTTATAACTTCGTTAAGAGCATCGCAGAAGAGAATGGTACCATTCTGTTCGTGGGCACGAAGAAGCAAGCTCAAGATTCCGTTAAGGAAGAAGCTGAGCGTGCTGGTCAGTTCTACATCAACCAACGCTGGCTCGGTGGTACTCTGACAAACTTCCAAACAATCCAAAAACGGATCGACCGTTTGAAGAAGCTGGAAGCTTGGGAAGAGGACGGTACATTCGCTGTATTGCCGAAGAAAGAAGTTATCATTCTTCGCAAAGAAAAAGATCGTCTTGAGAAGTTCTTGGGCGGAATCAAGAACATGAAAGGCCTGCCAAGTGCCTTGTTCATCATTGATCCACGCAAAGAGCGTATTGCGGTAGCAGAAGCCCGCAAATTGGGTATCCCAATCGTAGGTATTGTTGATACGAACTGCGATCCGGACGAAATCGACTATGTTATCCCAGGTAACGACGACGCTATCCGCGCCGTAAAACTGTTGACTGGTAAGATGGCAGACGCCGTGATCGAAGCTCACCAAGGCGAGCAAACAACGGCCTAATGGCCTGACTAATCCGATAAATTAAAATGAAAGGGTGGTTGGAAGGTGACAAACCTCTCACTGCCCTTTTTTTAAAGTGTGAAGGTTTTAGATTTTAAGGGAATCACCCTATATATCGATATGGAGGGAATATAAACATGGCAGTAGATGCAAAAGCGGTTAAAGAGCTACGTGAAAAAACAGGTGCAGGCATGTTGGATTGTAAAAAAGCACTTGAGGAAGCAAATGGTGATTTGACCAAAGCGGCTGAATTGCTTCGGGAAAAAGGCCTTGCTGCCGCTGCTAACAAAGCAGGACGTATTGCTACAGAAGGCGTTGTTGAATCTTACATTCACGCTGGCGGCCGGATTGGCGTTCTCGTGGAAATCAACTGTGAAACTGACTTCGTAGCTAAAACCGATCAATTCAAAGATTTTGCTCGTGATGTCGCCATGCATATTGCGGCTTTGAGTCCTCTTTATGTACGTCGTGAGGAAGTTCCAAACGATGCGATTGAGAAGGAAAAAGAAATCTTGAAGGCTCAAGCTTTGAACGAAGGCAAACCAGAAAAAATCGTTGAGAAAATGGTCGAAGGCCGCATTGGTAAATACTATGAAGAGTATTGCTTGTTGGAACAATCCTTCGTTAAAGACCCAGACAAAACGATCTCCCAATTGCTGAATGAAAAAATCAGCACGATCGGTGAGAACATTTCCATCCGTCGCTTTGTTCGCTATGAACTTGGTGAAGGTCTGGAGAAAAAAGTGGACAACTTCGTAGAAGAAGTTATGTCTCAGGTGAAGAGATAAGCATAAAGCAAACCATCCATAGAGGGTAGGAAAGTTGGAACACGCGGTGTTCCTTCTTTTTTAACCTGTGAATGAGTTCATGGTGGAGGTATACATTTGAAACAGCCAGTGTTTAAACGTGTTGTATTGAAGGTCAGTGGCGAGTCACTGGCGGGTCAAAATGGTTATGGTATTGATGCGGATACTATCGCCTCTATTGCCGAGCAAGTGAAGGAAGTGGTGGAGCTTGGCGTGCAGGTGGCCATCGTTTGCGGAGGCGGCAATATCTGGCGGGGCATTGCTGGCAGCGCCAAGGGTATCGACCGGGCGACAGCCGATTATATGGGCATGCTTGCCACGGTAATGAACTCTTTGGCCCTTCAGGATGCATTGGAGCAAATTGAAGTGCCTACGCGAGTGCAAACTTCCATTGCTATGCAGCAGATTGCGGAGCCTTACATTCGCCGCCGCGCCATTCGTCACTTGGAGAAAGGCCGGGTTGTTATCTTTGCAGCGGGTACGGGGAATCCATTCTTCTCTACCGATACAACGGCAGCTCTTCGCGCCGCGGAGATCGAAGCAGAGGTCATTCTCATGGCCAAGAACAAAGTGGATGGCGTTTACTCCGCAGATCCGTTCGTTGATTCAAGTGCTGTGAAGTATGAGACATTGACGTATATGGAAGTGCTGAACAAGAACCTGGGTGTCATGGACTCAACAGCGTCCTCGCTGTGTATGGACAATGACATCCCACTGATCGTTTTTGCGATAACCGAGCAAGGGAACATTAAGCGCGTCGTTCTCGGTGAAAGAATCGGGACGATCGTCAAAGGGAGTGTAGATTAATGCCGCAAGCGATTAAGAAACATGCGGAAGAACGGATGGACAAAGCGATTCAAGCCTTGAAGAGAGAACTGGCGACATTACGTGCCGGAAGAGCCGCTCCTTCGTTGCTGGACCGGGTTCATGTGGACTATTACGGATCGCCGACCCCAATTAATCAACTAGCTAACATCAATACACCGGATTCTCGGACCTTGATGATCCAGCCTTGGGATAAATCATCCTTGTCTGAGATCGAAAGAGCGATTCAGAAGTCGGACTTGGGCTTGACCCCTGCTAATGACGGGTCGCTGATTCGCCTGAGCATTCCGCCTCTAACCGAAGAACGTCGGGTTGAACTGGTTAAGCTGACCAAGAAATTTGGCGAAGAAGCGAAGGTGGCTATCCGCAATATCCGTCGCGATGCCAACGATGATATTAAGAAGTTGGAAAAAACGGATATTTCGGAAGATGAGTCACGCCGCCACCAGGAAGACATTCAAAAAACGACGGATAAATTTATCGCGGAAGTGGATAAGGTCCTAGCTGCGAAAGAGAAAGAGATCATGGAAGTTTAAGAGACATAAAGCGGCCCCTCCTATTACGGTGGGGTTTGTCTCTTTTTCATCACCCGGCTGGAGGAAAAGGAATGATCAAGTTATTTCAACCCTGGTGGAAAAAGAAAAAGCATCCCACAACCGCCTTGCTATCCCCGGATAATATCCCCGAGCATGTTGCGATCATTATGGACGGCAACGGACGTTGGGCGCGCAGGCTAGGTTTGCCGCGTATTGTTGGTCATCGGTCAGGGATGAAAGCCGTGAAGAGGGCAACGATTGCCGCGGATGAACTTGGTATTTCTGTGTTAACGCTGTATGCTTTCTCAACCGAGAATTGGAAGAGGCCTAAGGATGAAGTTGATTTTTTGATGTCGCTCCCTCAGGAGTTTCTTGCAGTTGAGCTTGATGAATTGGTCGAAAAAAACGTCCAGGTACGTATGATGGGACATACGGAAGAATTGCCCCGGCATACGCTAACCGCAATGGAAGAAGCCATTGAACGGACGAAAAATAATACAGGTCTTATTTTAAATTTTGCCTTGAATTACGGGAGCCGCCGTGAAATTACGGAGAGCGTAAAAGATATTGCCAGAAGGGTGCAATCCGGGGAAATGTCTGTCGAGGAGATCACGGCCGATACGATTCAGGCTGGGCTCTTGTCAGCAGAACTTCCGGAGCCGGATTTATTGATCCGGACGAGTGGAGAGCTGAGACTGAGCAACTTTATGCTGTGGCAAACCGCTTATAGCGAACTGTGGTTTACGGAAATTTACTGGCCCGATTTCGGGAAGGAACATTTGATTGAAGCCGTAGCGGAATATCAGCGCCGCACACGGAGATATGGTGGACTAACCTAGCGAGGAAGGTGTGGACTGGTGAAACAGCGGTTAATTACGGGCATTGTCGCCGGTGGCTTTTTTTTAGGAATATGCTGGTTGGGCGGATTGACCTACCACGTACTTGTCTTGCTTATGGCTTTGATCGGGTTTTATGAATTTGTCCGTATGACCAAGCTGCCTGCCTTTGGGGGTAGTGCTATTTTGGGCTACCTTGGCATATTGTACCTGGTCTTCCCGTGGGAACTGCTTGGCATTGCCAGACCGCTTGACGCGTACGCGGCACTGTGGCTGTTTATGCTGTTGTTCTTGGCTGTTACGGTTATTTCAAAAAATGAACAACCCATCGGTCAAATGGCGTTGTTATACCTGGGCGTAGTGTACATCGGGGTTGGGTTTTCATCGATGGCGGAAATGCGCAGTACCTCTGACGGCAACGGACTTTTCTGGACCTTGCTGATGCTGGCGGCAATTTGGAGCAGTGATGCCGGAGCTTATTTTACCGGACGCCGTTTTGGTCGTCATAAACTTTGGCCAGTCATCAGCCCGAATAAGACTGTGGAAGGAGCCCTTGGGGGCGTCGTGATGGCAATCGGTGTTGCCGTTTTGTTTGCTTTGGCCTCTGACGGCTTGCTTACGGTAGGACTTGCTGTCTTGCTTGGCGCTTCGGCTGCGGTGGTGGGACAGTTCGGTGATCTCATTCAGTCGGCCTACAAGCGAGTGTATGGTATTAAGGATTCGGGGAAGCTGCTGCCGGGCCATGGCGGGATTTTGGATCGGTGTGATAGCTGGATCGCGGTGTTCCCGTTTATACATATCCTTCTATATTACGTTTAACTACGAGGTGTGAAATGAAGAAAATAGCGTTGATCGGCTCAACGGGATCGATTGGTACGCAGACATTGGATGTTTTACGTGCCCATCCTGAAAGCTTCTGTCTGGAGGGGATGGCGGCAGGCACCAATATCGATTTGTTCGTCCAGCAGGTTCATGAATTTGGGCCGAAGAAAGCTTCGGTGGCAACTAAGGAGCTCGCTGAACGGGTACGTCTACAACTTCCTGAGCATGTGGAACTGTACTATGGCGAGCAGGGACTCATTGAGGTTGCTGCCGGTACGGATGCGGATACTGTGGTAACGGCGATTGTCGGCAGTGCAGGGTTGCCAGCAACATTGGCCGCGATTGAAGAAGGCAAGCATATCGCTCTGGCCAACAAAGAAACGCTGGTTACTGCGGGGCACCTGGTCACAGAGCGCGCCAAGCAAAAGGGAGTGGCTCTGTTGCCGGTCGATAGCGAGCATTCCGCTATTTTTCAGTGCCTGAACGGAGAGAGAACGGAAGAAGTAGAGCAAATTACGCTAACGGCTTCAGGCGGCTCCTTCCGCGATCTGACGCGTGAACAACTGCGGCATGTAACCGTGGAAGATGCACTTAAGCATCCTAACTGGTCGATGGGGGCGAAGGTTACGATCGACTCGGCCACGATGGTCAACAAAGGATTGGAAGTGATCGAGGCCCGTTGGCTCTTTGATCTTCCCTTTGAGAAAATTGGAGTATTACTGCATCCGGAGAGCATCATCCACTCTTTCGTTGAGTATCGTGACGGCAGCGTCATTGCCCAATTGGGTACACCGGATATGCGCGTTCCGATCCAATATGCTTTATCGTATCCTCATCGCTGGACTTCACAGGCCCGTCGGCTCTCGCTGGCAGAGGTGGGGAAGCTACATTTTCGCGAGATGGATTTCGAACGTTTCCCGTGTTTAAGACTGGCCTATGAATGTGGTAAAATAGGTGGTACAGCAACCAGTGTTTATAATGCGGCTAATGAAGTGGCTGTCGCCCGCTTTCTTAGTGGAAGCATTTCATTTCTGGAAATAGAAACGATCATAGAGAAGGCTTTGTCCCGGCATGACGTGCAGTCTAGTCCAGATTTGGAAACGATTCGTGATGCTGACCGCTGGGCAAGAGCGCTGGCCGAGACTCTGTAGGCGTTCACAGTATTCTCTTGTGCCTGGTCGGGGAATATATTAATTGAAATAGATGCCTGGACGATCCGTGGCCAAAAAGGAGGATGCTTACGCTTGGAATTACTAAGAATCATATTTTTAACGGTGCTCATGTTTTTTGTCATCGTTACGGTGCATGAATGGGGACATTATTTCTTTGCGAAGCGTGCCGGTATTTTGGTGCGGGAGTTTGCTATCGGTTTTGGTCCGAAGTTGTTGTCCTTCAAGCGGGATGAAACGCAGTTTACTTTGCGTCTGCTGCCTTTCGGAGGTTATGCCAGAATGGCAGGCGAAGACCCTGAACTGGTTCAGATTGCCGAGGGTCAGACGATTGCGCTTCGTCTGGAGCAGGGTAAGGTACAGAAAATTTATCTGGACCGCCTGGACAGCCGCAAAAATGTGATTCGCGGAGAGGTGCAGCATATTGACCTTGAGGATGACCTGACGGTCCGCATGGATGTGGATGGGGAAGTCCTTAGCTACCCCGTTCATCCGCAGGCGATGATGGTTACCAAGGGCCGGGAGACACAGATTGCTCCGAGAGATCGGCAATATGGCAGCAAGACGGTCGGACAACGCGCTCTTTCTATCTTTGCGGGACCGCTGATGAACTTTATTTTGGCCTTCGTGCTGTTTGCCTTGCATATTCAAATGGCCGGAATTCCCCTGGAGCAACCTACCCATTTGCAAATCGGTGAAGTGATGAAGGGAATGCCAGCAGAGGAAGTAGGACTGCAAGCCGGAGACATCATAGAGACTATTAATGGTCAGGCGGTGGGTACGGATGCTAACAAAATGATTGAGATGATTCAGGCATCCAAGAACCAACCGATGGAGTGGACGGTCAACCGTGACGGAGCCACTGTTCGTGTGACGATTACGCCACAAGGGGCAAGTAATGAGGACGGCAAAATCGGCAGTACCATTGTTACCGTCTTCCCGACACGTAGTGCTTCATTTGGAGAAACGTTCCAGGTGGCCGGGCAAAGTATGGTTCATACCACCAAGGCCATTTTCCTTGGCTTCAAGCAACTGATTAACCAATTCTCAATGGATGATTTGGGTGGACCGGTCCGCACTTTTGAAGTAACCGGGCAAATTGCCAAGCAAGGTATTGCACAACTTACCTACTGGGCAGCTATTCTGAGCTTGTATCTCGGGATCTTCAACCTGTTGCCGATTCCGGCGCTCGACGGGAGCAGATTGATCTTCCTGGGCGTCGAAGCGCTGCGGGGCAAGCCGATTGACCCCAACCGCGAAGGCATGGTACATTTTATCGGCTTTGCGATGTTGTTCCTGCTGATGATTGCGGTAACCTACAATGATATTTTACGGCTGATTCAAGGCTGATGTATTTTTAAAAACTTGTTCTATTTACGGGAGGAAAAAGGTTCTTATGGCAAAAGAGGAGAAACAATTCGTTACGGAGATTACCCCCCAAGGGGAGGATTTCTCCCGCTGGTATATCGATGTAATCAAGAAAGCGGACTTGATGGACTATTCTCCGGTTCGCGGATGTATCGTATTCAAGCCGGACGGCTATGAAATTTGGGAGCATATGCAAGCGGAACTGGATCGCCGCTTCAAGGAAACGGGCCATCGCAATGCTTATTTCCCGCTATTCATTCCGGAGAGCTTTTTTCAGAAGGAAAAGGAGCATGTGGAAGGCTTTAACCCCGAGCTGCCTTGGGTGACGGAAGCCGCGGGCGAGAAGCTGGAAGAACGTCTGGCGATTCGTCCCACCTCCGAAACGATGGTTGGTCATATGTATGAGAAATGGATTCAATCCTACCGGGATCTGCCTGTGTTGATCAACCAGTGGGCCAACGTGGTTCGTTGGGAGAAGCGCACCTTGCCGTTCTTGCGTACCAGTGAATTCTTGTGGCAGGAAGGGCATACCGCCCATGAAAATGAACAGGATGCTCGCGAGGAAACGATGCGGATGCTGGAAGTGTATCGCGACTTCGTAGAGAACTACCTGGCCATTCCGGTAATTGAAGGACAGAAGACACCTTCCGAGAAGTTTGCCGGTGCAGTGGATACATTCTCCATTGAAGCGATGATGAAAGACGGCCGTGCCGTTCAGGCAGGAACCTCGCATTATATGGGAACCAATTTTGCTGCAGCGTTTGATATTCAATATTTGAACCGTGAGAATGTACGGGAATATGTACATACCACTTCTTGGGGAGTAAGTACACGCTTGATCGGTTCGCTGATTATGGTGCACGGAGATGACCGCGGGCTGGCATTACCACCGAAGGTGGCTCCGAAGCAGGTGATGATCATTCCGATTGGACCGCCAAAAACATGGGAAGCCGTTGTAAGCAGAGCAGACGAGCTGTTTGCACAGCTTAAGAAAGCAGGCATCCGTGTGGGAATTGATGATCGTGCCGATTTCCGCCCAGGTTGGAAGTTTAATGAGTATGAGATGCGTGGTGTTCCAGTACGTCTGGAGATTGGACCACGCGATATGGATAACGGCGTATGCGTTCTGGCTTCGCGTATTAGCGGAGAGAAGAAAGTGATTCAGCAGGATCAATTGGTTGAAGAGGTTACCACTATGCTGGAGCAGGTACATCAGGAGATGTACGATCGGGCTAAGGCTTTCCGTGAGGATCACTTCTATAGCGTAGACACGCTGGATGAAATGAAAGCGAGCATTGAAGAAAAACGTGGCTTTACCTTAGCCGGATGGTGCGGATCGGAGGCTTGCGAACGTCAGGTTAAGGAAGAGACGGGAGCAACTAGCCGGAACATTCCGTTCAAGCCGGCAACGACGAAGCATACTTGTCTCGTCTGCGGGGAAAAGGCGAAACATACGGTTGTTTTTGCCAGAGCCTATTAATAAATGAGCTTGTTTGGCCGTAGAAGCCTGGGGGAACTTCAGGTGCGGGCAAACGTAAGCAGTCACCAAGGCTTTCGGCAGACTGGCACCGGCAGGATTTTAGCGCCTGCTGGCCACTGCCGGAAGCCTCTTTCTGTTGTAGGTTTGGAACTATAACACCAGCAAGCAAGACGGAGGGAGAGAATATGACCGGGATACAGGAGAAGAGGAATCGGCTCGAGCTGTTGATGAAGCAGGCGGAAGTGCCGGAGCCGCTCATCGATCCCTATTTTCTCGATGGACATATTGAGAAGGTAGAGGTGAGCCGGAGCAATCGGGAATGGAAGATTACGATTGCCAAGGATACACTGGTGCCGTCTGAAATTTATAGTACTTATTGCCTTAGAATCAAGGAGCGGATGGAGCATATCGCCGCAATATCCTTTGAATTTAAATATGGTCCTGACTTGTCTGCCAAAGAGATTGTCAGCGAGTATTGGGGATTGTTCATTGAGTGGGTGAAGCGCCAAATTCCGTCCGTTAACGGGTGGATGGCACGTGCCAGCTTTGAGGTAGAGCAAGACTTGATAACCATTACGCTTGGTGATGCTACAGCTTTGGAATTAGCGGGCAAGAAGCATATTGATAAAGCGGCTGCCACATTTTACGAGACTTACTTTGCACTGGCTTTACGCGTGAAGATGCAGGTAGGAGAGAATCAGAATGAGGCGGTTGAGGAATTTCAGCAGCGCATCGTTGAAGAGAATCGTGAAGTCATTCAGCAGATGATGGAGAGTGCGGCGGCTGAAGCCCCTCCTGAAGAAATGGTTGATGGGGAAGTTATCAAGCTGCAGCTTGGATACGACATCAAGGAACAGCCCGTCCCTATTCAGCAGATACAGGATGAAGAGAAGAAGATTACGATTCAAGGTACTGTCTTTGGCTTGGACCGCAAGGAGCTTCGCAACGGGAACACGTTGTTTATGTTCTATCTAACGGATTTCTCGGATTCCTTGCAAATGAAGCTGTTTGCCAAGAACAAAGATGATTTGAAGGTGATGGGTCAACTCGCCAATGGGAAATGGATCAAAGCCCGCGGCAAGGTGGAGATGGACCGTTTTATGACGGTTCCTGAATTAGTGATGATTCCGTCTGATCTTTGTGAGATCGGCGCACCACCGGGACGTAAGGACAATGCTCCTGAGAAACGCGTGGAATTCCACTTGCACACGACCATGAGCACGATGGATGCGGTTGCGCCGATTGGTGATTATGTGAAGCTGGCTGCCAAGTGGGGACATAAGGCCATAGCTGTTACGGATCATGGCGGGGTTCAATGTTATCCTGATGCGGCCAAGGCGGCCAAGAAGAACGGTATTAAAATGATCTATGGTGTTGAGGCGAACGTTGTCAACGATAACGTGGCCGTAGTATTGAACGCCCGAGGTGACAATTTAAAGGCCGCGACCTATATCGTATTCGATATTGAAACCACCGGCCTATCTGTCACTCAGAACAAGATCATAGAAATTGCCGCGGTGAAGATGGAAGAGGGCAAAGAAATCGACCGTTATGCAACCTTCGTCAACCCGCATGTTCGTATCCCCTATAATATTCAGCAATTGACGAACATCAACGATGAAATGGTCAAGGATGCTCCTGACGTAGATGAGGTACTCAAACAATTTGTGCAGTTTGCTGGAGATGCGGTGCTGGTAGCCCATAATGCTCGTTTTGACGTCGATTTTGTCAATGCCAAGCTGAAGGAACTGGGCTTGCCAGAGATGACTAACCCGGTGCTGGATACGTTGGAACTCGCACGGATGCTGTTCCCGACAATGAAAAATCACAGGCTTAATACACTGGCAGCTAAATATAAGGTCTCATTGGAGAATCATCACCGGGCTATCGATGATACCCTTGCCCTTGGCGAGATTCTGAATGGGCTGCTTGAAGATGCCAACAAGATGGAAGGGTACACCACTCTGGATCGCCTGAATGATAAGGTGGGTAAGGATTTATCCAACTCGCGTCCGTTCCATTGCGGTATCTATGCCTTAAATGCTATCGGTAAGAAGAACCTGTTCAAGCTGGTCTCCATGTCGCATACGGAGTACTTCAAGCGTGTACCGTGCATTCCCAAGTCCAAGCTGGTAGAGATGCGCGAAGGCTTGCTGATCATGTCAGGCTGTGAGAAGGGCGAATTCTTCGAGGCCGTGCTGAACAAATCGGTAGAGGAAGCTGAAGCTATAGCCGAATTCTATGATATTTTGGAAGTTCAGCCATTGACGATGTATATGCATTTGGTTGAAAAAGGGTTGGTTGGCAGCAAGGATGAGCTCCAGACGGCTGTTCGCAAGGTGGTGGAGATTGGCATGAGGCTGGGTAAGCCTGTGGTGGCTACCGGCAATGTGCATTATCTCGAACCGAAGGACAAGCTGTTCCGCGATATTACGATTCACGGAATTACCGGCTTTAGCCCGCTTAAAGATATCCGCAAACCCGATGCTCATCTCCGAACGACAGAGGAGATGCTGGAGGAATTTGCTTTTCTGGGTCAAGACAAGGCGCAGGAAGTAGTGGTGAGAAATACGGTGGCTCTGGCAGAGCAGTTCGAGGAACTGGAGTTGTTCCCTGATAAGCTGTTCACCCCAAT
Organism: Paenibacillus senegalimassiliensis; assembly: GCF_001486585.1. Classification (GTDB taxonomy): domain Bacteria; phylum Bacillota; class Bacilli; order Paenibacillales; family Paenibacillaceae; genus Fontibacillus; species Fontibacillus senegalimassiliensis. Next base: position 1,396,485 of record NZ_LN909046.1, on the reverse strand, counting down.
TATTGACGGGGCGGATGAAGAAATTCGGGAGACCTGTTATAATACCGCAAAATCCATTTACGGCGACGAATTGCCGGATGTCATCATCAAGCGCTTGGAGAAGGAACTAGAGCCTATTATTAAATACGGGTTCTCGGCGAACTATCTGATATCGGAAAGATTGGTGAAGAAGTCCAACCAGGATGGTTATCTCGTTGGTTCACGGGGTTCAGTTGGTTCTTCTGTCGTTGCGTTGTTCCTCGGGATATCCGAGGTAAATCCGCTACCTGCCCATTACATTTGCCAGAATTCTGAATGTCGGCATAGCGAATGGTTCCTGGACGGTAGTGTGCCGAGTGGCTTTGACTTGCCTGATAAGGATTGTCCGCATTGCGGTAGCAAGTTGAAGGGTGAAGGCCAGGATATTCCTTTTGAAACTTTCCTGGGCTTTAAGGGAGACAAGGTGCCTGATATCGACTTGAACTTCTCGGGGGAATATCAACCGGTAGCGCACAATTATACGAAGGTATTGTTCGGAGAGAAAAATGTATTCCGGGCAGGTACGATTGGTACCGTTGCGGAGAAGACCGCCTTTGGCTTTGCCAAGAAATACGAGGAAGATCACAGCAAACAATGGCGCGGAGCCGAATTGAATCGTTTGGCGGGGGGCTGTACCGGAGTCAAGCGCAGCACAGGACAGCATCCGGGCGGGATTGTGGTTGTGCCGGATTACATTGAAGTAGAGGATATTACTCCTGTACAATTTCCAGCGGATGATACAAGTTCAGAGTGGAAAACCACGCACTTTGATTACCATGCCTTCGACGCAAATTTGCTAAAGCTGGATATTCTGGGGCACGATGACCCGACGATGATGCGGATGTTGCAGGATTTGACCGGAATTGATCCAATAAGCATTCCGATGAATGATCAGAAGGTCATGAGCATGTTCAACTCGACAGAAGCCCTTGAAGTACAGCCACAGCAAATTCGCACGCCGGTAGCTACCTATGGTGTTCCGGAAATGGGGACCAAATTTGTGCGTCAGATGTTAGTGGAGTCGCAGCCTTCCTCATTTGCCGATTTGTTGCAAATATCTGGTCTGTCACACGGAACCGGCGTATGGTTAGGTAATGCCCAGGATCTGATCAAGAACGGGACCTGCAACATCAAGACGGTAATCGGCTGTCGTGATGATATTATGTTGTTTCTCATTTACAAAGCCGGGATGGATGCGGGTCTGGCCTTTAAGATTACGGAGAGCGTCCGTAAGGGCAAGGGACTTACGCCTGAATGGATCGATGAGATGAAGAAGTGCAAGGTTCCGCAATGGTATATCGATTCATGCTTGAAGATTCAATACATGTTCCCGAAAGCCCATGCTGCGGCCTATGTTATCTCTGCTGTACGGACTGCGTACTTCAAACTTTATTATCCCATTGAGTATTATGCGACTTATTTCTCTGTACGTGGTGAGGACTTCGATATCGAGTTGTTCTGTCAAGGGTATGAAGCCATCTATCGCAAGATAGAGGAAATTGAGCAGAAGGGCTTCCAAGCGCTACCTAAGGAAAAGAGTATGCTCTCCATCTTGGAGATGGCGCTTGAAATGACGGCGCGTGGTTTCCGCTTCAAGCCGATTGATCTGTACCGGTCCGACGCCACCAAGTTCGCAGTGGACGGGGATTCACTGATTCCTCCATTCTCGGCATTGGCCGGGATTGGCGAGAACGCAGCCAAGAATATTGCCGCAGCGAAGGATCAAGGGGAGTTCTTGTCCATCGAGGATTTCCAGCAAAAATCGAAGGCAAGTAAGACGATTATAGAGTTGCTTAACAACATGGGCTGCTTCCGCGGCCTGCCTGAAAGCAATCAACTGTCATTATTCTAAGATAAACGTATACATGGTAAGGATGGTCGAGTGTTGAACAATATCGCTAAGGTTCTTTGCTGGCACAACCTGATGTTTGGTTGAGAAGCCTGAGGGTATTTGCTCAATTAACTGGAAATCCTCCAACTAATAGTCATTGCTGCCGCTATTATCAACAACTAGCTGGAAATTCTCCATATAATTTTGGCCAAAACACTGAAAATGGACCTGAACCACGGATTTATAGGGAAGTTTTCCAGCTAAATAGTGAAATTTAGTCCATTTAGGCAAATTAGCAGGAGAATTTCCTATTAGTGTACTTGGCATCATGCGGGAACTGAGAACAGTAGGCATCAAGAGTTGGATGAGTAGCGGAGCGTAGACAGATCTACGTGAGCAACGGAAGGACCCGCTGAATTCAAGATTCGCCGTCGAACAAGCTTCTTGTATAGGCCACGTGATCCGAAGATGATTTTTTGAACAACCACTAGTAAAGGTGTTTTACTTGTCACTATTCCCGGACTATGTTATAATTTTTTTGGCAATCATGAAGATAGAACCGTTGTTTAAAGAGTGGGGAAACCCACTCTTTACTCTTTGGTATACAGGAATGAACCTATGGAGGTAATGTACGCTTGAGCACACCAAAGATCAAAGCGACCGTGGAGGAAATGGTCACGCCTTATTTGGAGGAAAACGGCTTTGAACTGGTTGACGTGGAATACGTCAAAGAGGGGAGCAATTGGTTCCTGCGCGTATTTGTGGATAAGACAGGCGGCATTGACATTGATGACTGCGGCCGAATCAGCGAATATCTGAGTGAGCGTCTTGACAAGAACGATCCGATTCCTTCGGCTTATTTTCTGGAGGTATCATCGCCTGGTGCAGAACGCCCGCTTAAGAAAGCCGAGGATGTATTGGGGGCAGTTGGTAAAGACGTGTTTATTACTACATACGAACCGGTAGACGGCCTGAAAGAATTTGAAGGCCGACTTCTTTCCTTTACCGACGACGAGTTGGTCGTTGAAGCGGGGAAGAAGAGTCACGCCATTCCATATAGCAAAGTTGCCAGCGCCAGATTAGCCATCATTTTTTGATATGAGTCGGGCCTTTTTGGGAGCTTTCGCCTGCGGACTATTCTTATATCTTCTGGATTGGCCGCGGCGGGCGCGGCTTTACTTATGCAAAGAAATATGCATCTGCAACGTTTAATTGTATGTGATTATGTGTGACCTACAGGGGACTATTGAAAGGGGGAACTCGAGGCAAATGAGTATGGATTTTATCGAAGCCTTGAATGAATTAGAACGGGAAAAAGGGATCAGTAAAGACATCTTATTCGAGGCGATTGAAGCTGCGCTGATCTCCAGCTATAAACGTAACTTTAATACAGCGCAAAACGTACGGGTCGATATGAACCGCCATACTGGAGCGATCAAGGTATTTGCCCGCAAGCTTGTGGTTGAGGAGGTACTCGATCCGCGCACGGAAATTTCGTTGCCAGCGGCCCGGGAGCTGAATGCCAACTATCACCTTGACGACATTACCGAAATCGAGGTGACACCTCGTGACTTTGGGCGAATTGCGGCGCAAACGGCCAAGCAGGTCGTGACGCAGCGCATTCGTGAAGCGGAGCGCGGTCTGATCTACAATGCTTTTGTGGAGAAAGAAGACGATATCGTTACGGGGATCGTGCAACGTCAGGATCTGCGCAACATTTACGTCGATCTTGGCAAGATCGAGGCGCATCTTCCACTGAACGAGCTGATGCCGAACGAAAAGTTCAAGCACGGAGATCGTATTAAAGCCTACATTACGAAGGTGGAGAATACGACAAAAGGGCCGCAAATCTTGCTGTCCCGTACACATCCGGGCTTGCTGAAGCGCTTGTTCGAGTTGGAGGTCCCAGAAATATTTGATGGCGTGGTGGAAATTCGTTCCGTGGCCCGTGAGGCTGGCTTCCGCTCCAAAATTGCCGTATATTCTCGCAACAATGAAGTAGATCCGGTAGGTTCGTGCGTAGGCCCCAAAGGGACTCGCGTTCAAACCATCGTAAACGAATTGCGTGGGGAGAAGATTGATATCGTGCGCTACTCTGAAGAGGTGGAGGAGTACGTAGCCAACGCGCTCAGCCCTTCCAAGGTGCTGGAGGTGCAAGTGTTCGAAGCAGAGAAGATGGCACGTGTCATTGTGCCGGATTATCAGCTTTCACTGGCCATCGGCATTAAGGGACAAAATGCACGTCTTGCAGCCAAATTGACCAGTTGGAAAATCGATATCAAGAGTGAAAGCCAAGCGGAAGAGGAATTCGGAAGAGAAAAGACCGAACAAAGCGAATTGCCTCAGGATTCCATCTCCGTAGATTAACGGGAGGTGGCGTGATGAAGACAAGAAAAGTACCGTTACGCAAATGCGTAGCCTGTCAGGAAATGATGCCCAAGAAAGCATTAATCCGCGTCGTGCGTACTCCGGAAGGGGAAGTGTCGATCGACCTGACGGGAAAGAAGTCGGGTCGTGGCGCTTATCTGTGCGGCAAAGAGGCCTGCTTCAAGCTGGCGCAGAAGAATCGCGCGCTGGATCGTGCACTCAAGGCGCCGGTAGGGGCTGAGGTATACGAGCAGTTAGCCCGCGACTTCCTGGCCGTAGAGGACCAATTCAACGCCGCTGGGGCGCAGGAAGAGCAAGAAGATGAATAGGCAGCCTTTATCGGGGCTTGGCTTGGCCATGCGGGCTGGGAAGCTGGTAACCGGTGATGAAATCGTAACGAAGGCGATTCGTTCCGGCGAGGCCAAGCTCGTCATTGTAGCGAAGGATGCATCAGACAATACTCAGAAGAAGTTTCGCGACAAATGCGGAACCTACAAAATCCCCTTGATGGTCGGATTTGACCGCGAGCGGCTCGGAAACAGTGTAGGGAAGCCGGAAAGGGTTGTCATGGCCCTCATCGATCAAGGGTTTGCCGATATGATTCGTAAAGCGATCGTGAAAACGTCGGAGGTGGAGTATATTGAGTAAACAAGAAAAACAAGATAAGCTCAGAGTGTACGAATATGCCAAGTCGCTCAACATGAGCAGCAAGGAAATCATCACCATTCTTAAACGCCTGGATATCCCGGTGAACAACCACATGAGTGTCATGGAGAATAACGCCGTGACCCGTGTGGAACAATTCTTCAAGGATATCAAGAGCAATGCGGCAGCGAAACGCGAGAACTCGGTGCGTTCGGAGGCTACTGCCAAATCGCCGGCTTCGGCTTCCGCAGGAGGAAGCCAGACACCGAAAACTTCAACCCAAGGTAACCCTAGTTCTGCAAGAAACCAAAATCAACAGGAAAAGCAGGTAAGCATGAATAATAGACCAAATACAACTCAAAATGTAACTAACGGCAGCACGACTGTCCAGGAAAGACAAAGTCGTCCAACCAGCAATCAGCAAGGAAGTCGCCCACAGGGGCAACAAGGCGGCGCAAACCGTGGGCCTCAAGGCAACAACCGGAGTCAGGGGCAAGGAGGCGCACCGCGCCAAGGCCAGAGCTCAGGAGCACCACGTCAGGGGCAAAGTCAAGGCGGAGGCGCACCACGCCAAGGTCAATCACAAGGTCAAGGTCAAAGTGGTGGCAACCGTAGTGGGCAGCCGCAAAACCGCAGCTTTACTCCAAGTAATAACAGCGGTGGAAGCAACAACAACCGTAGCCAAGGCCAAGGTCAGGGTCAAGGTCAAGGCGCGAGAAAAGGAAACAATAGCGGCGGTCGTAACCAAAGAGGTTTTGATGATCGTGGCGGCAACTACAGAAACAATCGCGGTGGTAAAGGTGGCCGTGGTGGTAGAGGCGGCAATCAGCAACCACCACGTGAGAAGATTGATAATACGCCGAAGAAAATCATTGTACGCGGTACAATGACCGTTGGCGAAACTGCTAAGCTTCTCCACAAGGATGCTTCAGAAGTCATCAAGAAGCTGATTACGCTTGGAGTGATGGCAACCATTAACCAGGAGCTGGATATCGATACGATTCTGCTGCTGGCAGGGGACTTCGGAGTCGAGGTTGAAGTGAAGATTCCGGTGGAGGAAGATCGCTTCGAGACACTTGAAGAGGTTGATGAAGCAGCAGACCTTAAGGAACGTCCGCCGGTTGTGACGATTATGGGTCACGTTGACCACGGGAAAACAACACTTCTGGATGCCATTCGCTCGACAAATGTGAGCAGTGGTGAAGCCGGGGGGATTACCCAGCATATCGGTGCTTATCAGGTGGAGATCAATAGCAAGAAAATTACGTTCCTGGATACCCCGGGTCACGAAGCCTTTACGGCTATGCGTGCTCGCGGAGCACAGATGACGGATATCACCATTATCGTGGTAGCTGCTGATGATGGCGTTATGCCACAGACCGTTGAGGCCGTTAACCATGCCAAGGCGGCAGGCTTGCCAATTATCGTAGCAGTGAACAAAGTTGACAAGCCGGACGCAAATCCGGATAAAGTAAAACAAGAACTGACCGAGTACGGACTTGTGCCGGAAGAATGGGGCGGGGATACGATCTTTGTTAACGTTTCGGCGAAGCAAAAGATCGGTCTGGAAGGTTTGCTTGAAATGATTCTGCTCGTTGCTGAAGTCAATGAGTACAAGGCTAATCCGAACAAACGTGCTCGCGGAGCCGTCATTGAGGCCGAGCTCGACAAGAGCCGTGGACCTGTAGTACGCATGCTGATTCAGCATGGTACACTCAAAGTCGGGGATGCCTTTGTGGCAGGTAACTGCTTCGGACGCGTTCGTGCGATGGTCAATGACCGTGGGCGTCGTCTGAAAGAAGCAGGGCCTTCCACTCCAGTGGAAATTACCGGTCTGACCGAGGTTCCTCAAGCGGGTGATCCGCTTATGGTATTCGAGGATGAGCGTAAAGCCCGCTCCATTGCCGAGAAGCGCGCAAGCGATCAACGTCAATCGGATTTGGGTGTGAATACGCGGGTTACGCTGGATGACTTGTTCCGTCACATCAAGGAAGGCGAGATCAAAGACCTGAACGTCATCATCAAAGCCGACGTACAAGGCTCTGTTGAAGCCCTCAAAGGCTCGCTGGAGAAGATCGAAGTTGAAGGTGTACGCGTGAAGATCATCCATAGTGGTGCCGGAGCTATTACAGAATCCGATATCATCTTGGCGGCGGCTTCCAATGCGATTGTCATCGGCTTTAACGTTCGTCCGGATAGCCAGACGAAGGCTACTGCTGAACAAGAGAAGGTAGATATTCGTCTTCACCGGGTAATCTATAACGCGATTGAAGAGATTGAACAAGCAATGAAGGGTATGCTTGATCCGGTCTTCAAGGAAGTGGTTATCGGTCATGCAGAAGTGCGCAATACGTTCAAGATCAGTAAGGTGGGCACGATCGCAGGTTGTATGGTAACCTCGGGTAAAATCGCCCGTTCTGCGGAAATGCGTTTGATCCGCGACGGAATTGTCATATTTGAAGGTAAAATCGATTCCTTGAAACGGTTCAAGGACGACGCCAAGGAAGTTGCACAAGGTTACGAATGCGGAATTACCTTGGACAATTATAATGACCTTAAAGAAGGCGACGTCATCGAAGCGTTCATCATGGAAACGGTGCAGCCGAAGTAAGGTAGGTGTGAAGAAATGGCCAAAAATCGTACCGGCCGCGTAGGCGAACAGATCAAGAAAGAACTCAGTTTGCTCATTCAAAGTGAACTCAAGGACCCGCGCATCGGCTTTGTCACTGTGACCGGCGTCGATGTCACCAACGATCTTTCGCAGGCCAAAGTGTACCTCAGTGTATTCGGCGACGATGAGAAGAAAAATGAGTCGTTGAAGGGAATTGAAAAAGCAACCGGCTTTCTGCGTACGGAGCTTGGCAAGCGAATTCGGCTTCGCCATACTCCGGAGCTGATCTTCAAGATTGATGAATCGATTGCTTACGGAAGCCGAATTGAGAAGTTACTGGGCGATATCACGCACGATAAATGAATGTAAAAGGAGACGGCAATGCAGACCATGAATCGGGAGCTGCATCAGAGTAAACAATTTCTGATGGAGCATGACCACTTTCTCGTAGTGTCGCATGTACAGCCGGACGGAGACGCAGTCAGTTCCACCCTAGCGGTGGGCTGGCTTCTGTCATGTCTGGGTAAAAATTACGTTATGGTCAACGAAGGACCTATTCCGAAACGGATGGGTTACTTGTGGCAGGCGGATCAGATCCATGATCTTTCGGTAAACCCGCTGGATCGGAAATTCGAGCATGTCATTTGCGTGGATTGTGCTGATTTCAAGCGGGTTGGAAAGACCAAAGACTGGTTCGAAGAAGGGGCGAAACTGCTGAATATTGATCACCACCCGACGAATGATGCCTTTGGTACAGTCAATTTGGTGGTGCCTGATGCTGCGGCCACTGCTGAAATTTTATATGATTTTGTGACTTATATGGGGCTTGAGTTGAATAAGGAAGTGGCAACAGCCCTTTATACCGGGCTTCTGACCGATACTGGCGGATTCCGCTATTCAAGCACATCCCCGAAGGTTATGGAGATTGCATCCAGACTGTTGGAATACGGTGTAGACGGACCGGCTTTGTCCGAGCTCTTGCTTGAACAGATGACGCTGCCACAGTTGCGCTTACTAACGAGGGCTTTGAACGGCTTGCAGCTGAGTGAGGATGGACTTATTGCCTGGGTATCGGTGTCCGATGAGGACCTGCAGGCTACGGGTGCCAGCCATGAGGATATGGAGGGTATTGTGAACTATCCTCGCAATATTCAGGGGGTGGAGACAGGCTTGTTGTTCAAGGTAATTGATGAACAAGCGGTCAAGGTGAGTATGCGCTCGGCAGGTAAAGTGGATGTGGCTCTGGTGGCGAAGCATTTTGGCGGCGGGGGACATGTCCGGGCTGCAGGTGCACGCATTGAGGGTACGCTGGACACCATTGTTCCTCAAGTTCTGGAGCAGGTGAGGCTACAACTATGACATCGTATGAGGGGATATTGCCTATTTATAAGCCGACAGGCTTCACTTCGCATGATGTGGTTGCCAAATGTAGAGGCATTCTGCGAATGAAGCGTATCGGGCACACCGGTACGCTGGACCCTGCGGTAACGGGCGTGTTGCCCCTATGCCTGGGACGAGCCACACGAATGGTTGAGTATCTTCAGGAGCTTCCGAAGGAATATGAAGCTACCCTGGTGCTCGGAGTAGCCACCGATACAGAGGATATGACAGGGAATGTGGTAGAACAAGCCGATCATATTACTGTGGCTGAAACTCAGGTACGAGAGGTGCTCAGTCGCTTTGTCGGAACGATTTCGCAAATTCCGCCGATGTACTCCGCTTTGAAACAGGATGGGAAACGTCTCTATGAATTGGCTCGCGAGGGCAAAGTGGTGGAGCGACAACCTCGTGAGGTGACTATACATGAACTGGAACTGTTATCGTTCCAAACCGAGGGACCCCATCCGCAAATCTCTTTCCGTGTTCTCTGCTCGAAAGGGACTTATATACGTACCTTATGCGTGGATATCGGCCAAGCTTTGGGCGTGCCTGCTGCAATGAGTCAGCTTGTACGTACGATGTCTGCTGGATTTACTGGAGAGAAATGCTTGACGTTGGAGCAGGTGGCGAGCCATGTTGCCGCTGGAACATTACAGGATTACATACTTCCAGTCGATTATGGCGCAAGGAATCTTCCGGCTCACACGGTAGCTGCGGAGAAGGTAGCTGCTGCTTTGCAAGGCCAGCGCCTGTCCTCAGCCGTAGTTGAGCCAGCTGTTTCTCGTGGAGAGACGATCCGCCTTTATGATCCGGAGCAGCGGTTTTTAGGTATTTTTCGAGCCGAGGAAGACACCGGGGCTATTAGAGCGGTCAAAGTCTTCTTGCCTGAATAGGCCATAATTGCGAGTTCAAAAAGTCGGGTTTACAGGACCAAAGCCTATGCTTCCGATGTGCGTTTTTTCAAAACGCTTAAGTTGGATGAAGCTAGGGATTGAGTAGCGGAGCTACACGTTTTCGGAGAAAACGACTTCGGAAGCATGGGTACGTGAGCAACTGAAATGTTTCTGAAGGAAACATACTACGGAAGCATATGCTAGGCCCGGCTGAATTCAAGATTCGAAGCCCGAATTTACTTCTCGAACAGCTTCGTTCTGGGAAGACGACCTCTAAATAAGTTAGATGCTAATCCGTGGGAAGTGGCAGGTGAAATGATATGCAAACGATCAGATTGGCTTATCCGTTAACTGAACAATTTATAGAGCAACATTCCCGGCCGCAGGTGCTGGCTATCGGACAGTTCGATGGTCTGCACTTGGGACATGCGAGTGTTATAGAATCCGCCATAAAGCTGGCAACAGAGCTTGGCTTGCCCGCTTCTGTGATGACGTTCCATCCGCATCCGAAAGAAGTGATGAAGAAGGGGGATTACGACGGATACTTGACACCGCCCGGGGAGAAAGAACGAATTCTGCGGGAAATGGGTGTGGAGTATGTATACATTGTCGATTTTGACGACGCCTTTTCCCAAGTCAGCCCTAAAGATTTTGTGACGGGTATTCTTGTCCCGCTTCAAGTGCATACCGCTGTTGTCGGCTTCGACTTCCATTATGGTTATCGTGGTGAAGGAGATGCCGGGATGCTTCGCGAACTGAGCGGGAACGCTCTGGATGTCCACACAGTTCCGCCTTTTCTGATTGATGGGGAGAAGGTAAGCAGCTCTGGAATTCGCAAAGCGTTGCAAGAAGGGCAAATGGAGCAAGCCAATCGCTGGTTTGGCCGCCCTTATTCATTGAAGGGGACCGTCATGCACGGAGAGAAGCGCGGACGCCAGCTCGGCTTCCCAACAGCAAATCTCAAGCTATCAGAGCATTATGTAGTGCCTGCTAGCGGAGTTTATGCCGTGCGGGCGACTCATGGGCAAGACAGCTATGGTGGGGTTATGAACGTAGGAGTCAAGCCGACGTTTCATGAGGATGGTAAGGTCTTCTGGCTGGAAGCGCATTTGTTTGACTTTTCGGGAGATTTGTACGATCAGTCTCTATCCGTTGAACTGGTTAGTTATATTCGTCCAGAGCGTAAATTTAATTCGCTGGACGAATTGGTTGCCCAAATTACTCATGATGCAGCTTGCGCAAAGCAACTTCTAAGTGTATTGCCGTAACGGCATTTACTTTTGCCTGGAGGCTATGGTATACTATGTAACGTTGTTATGAGGAATTTATTTCTTGCTGGCAACAGGAACCTTGGCTTGGTCGTACGGTTTCACCGCCGGCAACGAGGCCAATGGCGATTTGATATGAAGGAGGTGAACAGGATGGCATTGACTCAAGAACGTAAACAACAACTGATCCAAGAGCACAAGACTCATGAATCCGATACCGGATCTCCAGAGGTGCAAATTGCTATCCTTACGGAGAACATCGTGAATTTGACGGACCACTTGCGTACGCACAAGAAGGACCATCATTCCCGTCGCGGTCTTCTGAAAATGGTTGGTCAACGTCGTAAATTGTTGGCTTACTTGAAGAACAATGACGTAAGACGTTACTCCGCTTTGATCGAGAAGCTTGGATTGCGTCGTTAATATGCAATGTTTGATCAAAGCAGCCTAGTTGCATGGCGGACGCTGGCATAGCGTACGCCATGCGGCCAGGTTGTTTTTTACAAATGAGACTTTATTATAACTACTAGAACGAGTGGCTCCGTCAGGAGCTTTTGTTACGAATGGGGTTATCTCCCGTAAAGCAGGAAATAATGAACCCAGTACCGAACTTTTATTCAAGATAAGGAGGGATTTCATGGAGAATCAAGTGAAAATGCAATTAGGGGGAAGAACCCTAGTGCTGGAAACCGGCCGTTTGGCCAAGCAGGCAAATGCAGCGGTCATGGTTCGGTATGGTGATACTGCAGTATTGTGTACCGTTACAGCATCTTCAGAACCAAAGGATCTGGACTTTTTTCCACTGACGGTTAACTATGAAGAGAAATTGTATGCCGTGGGCAAAATTCCAGGTGGATTTATCAAGCGTGAAGGACGTCCCAGCGAAAAGGCAATTCTGGCGAGCCGTTTGACAGACCGTCCGATTCGTCCGTTGTTCCCGGAAGGATTCCGTAATGATGTGCAAATCGTTAATTTGGTCATGAGTGTGGACCAGGATTGTGAGCCGGAAATTGCGGCTATGATCGGGACTTCAGCCGCGCTTAGCATCTCTGATGTTCCGTTTAATGGGCCGATTGGTGGTGTTGCTGTTGGACGTGTGAACGGCCAATTTGTAATTAATCCGGATATTGCTCAGCAGGAAGCCAGTGACATCTATGTTGTTGTTGCCGGAACCAAGGAAGCCATTATGATGGTGGAAGCAGAAGCCAATGAAGTACCGGAGGATGTGATGCTCGAAGCGATCATGTTTGGTCATGACGAGATCAAGAACATCGTAGCGGTTATCGAAGAGTTGGTGAAGGTGGCCGGTAAAGAGAAAATGCAAGTGAAGCTGCATGCCGTGAATGCGGATGTGAATGCGGCAGTTCGTGCATTTGCTCAAGAGAAGCTGGTCGAAGCGGTCAAGATTGCCGAGAAGCATGCACGTCAGGACGCCATTGATGCCATCAATGAAGCAACGGTGGTTCACTTCGAGGAGCAATACATAGAGACACCTGAGTTGCTTGGTGATGTCAAAGAGGTATTGCATGATATCGTGAAGGAAGAAGTCCGTCGTCTGATTACTCATGACAAGGTTCGTCCCGATGGACGCAAGCTGGATGAGATTCGTCCGATCGAATGTGATACCAGTCTATTGCCACGTACGCATGGGTCGGGCTTGTTCACACGTGGACAAACACAGGCGCTTAGCATCTGTACATTAGGCGCGCTGGGTGATGTGCAAATTCTGGACGGTATCGACTTGGAAGAGTCGAAGCGCTTCATGCATCATTATAACTTCCCTCCATTTAGCGTAGGTGAAGCGCGTCCGCTTCGTGCACCAGGCCGTCGTGAAATTGGACATGGTGCCTTGGGTGAACGGGCATTGTCCAAGGTAATCCCGTCGGAGACGGAATTCCCGTATACGATTCGTCTCGTATCCGAAGTGCTTGAATCCAACGGTTCTACTTCGCAGGCCAGCATCTGTGCCAGTACCTTGGCGATGATGGATGCAGGTGTGCCAATCAAAGCACCTGTAGCTGGTGTGGCGATGGGCTTGATCAAGGATGGAGAACATGTATCTATTTTGACGGATATTCAAGGGATGGAAGATCATCTTGGCGATATGGACTTCAAAGTGGCTGGTACAAGCGAGGGCGTAACCGCCATCCAAATGGACATCAAGATTGACGGCATTGACCGGCAAATCCTGACGGATGCATTGTCACAAGCTAAGGAAGGCCGGATGTTTATCTTGTCCAAGATGACAGAACGGATTCAGAAGCCAAAAGAGCAATTGTCTCAATATGCACCGAAGATCGTTATTATCCAGATCAATCCGGACAAGATTCGCGATGTCATCGGAGCTGGCGGTAAAATCATCAACAAAATCATCGAGGAAACCGGCGTGAAGATCGATATCGAGCAAGATGGACGCGTATTTATCGCATCGACTAGCCAAGAGATGAACAGCAAAGCCCAGTCGATTATTGAGGGCATTGTTAAGGAAGTTGTCGTTGGTGAAATCTATGTTGGTACGGTTAAGCGGATCGAGAAATTCGGTGCGTTTGTTGAAATCTTGCCAGGTAAGGACGGGCTGGTGCATATCTCGCAATTGTCTACAGAACGTGTAGGCAAAGTAGAGGATGTAGTCGCTATCGGAGATACCGTAACCGTGAAGGTGACCGAGATTGACCAACAAGGCCGCGTTAACCTTTCGCGCAAGGCTGTATTGACTGCGGAAACGGAAAAGTCTTCTTAATAAGAGGAAGTTCAAAAGTAACTTTTGATCACACTTTATTGGAGACTGCGGGAAAAGAGACAGAATATTTATTCTGGCTCTTTTTTAATGCTGTTTTTCCTGAATGTCGTGGGCTAAGACTTGCCTGGTTGTTGCATAATCCCGAGCTTGTCAACATAAGATGGGGACAACAACCATAGGAAAGGGATGGGCCTTTGCATGGATCGGAACAAGTTTGCCATTATTGCAATATGTATTGCCTTAGTCATGATATTGGGGCAGTTTGCGGGAGTCCGCGCGTTCGTGGAGCGTGGGAATAATACGGAAGTTGATAGTTTTGCTTTTCGATTGCTGACTGGCCTTATTGATGGGGAAGACAGCAAGGTTACGCAGGTTACAGGCGACGGTCGCGATACGTTATCTAGGGAGGAAATCCTGCTTCGCGAAATTCGTCAGGCTGCTATTCAGCGCCGAGTAGAGCCGGTGGATGCCGTGGTAGACCGGGTATGGAAGGCGATTCCCGGATATAACGGTCAGGAAGTTGATATTGAGCGGACTTACGAGCAGGCGAAGCGCTTGCCCAAGGATACGCCAATTCCGTACGTGTATAAGGAAATTACCCCCAAGGTAATGCTGGATGATTTGGGTCCTCAGCCGATTTATCGAGGCAATCCGAATAAACCGATGGTCGCTCTGATGATCAATGTGGCTTGGGGCAATGAATTCTTGGTGCCGATGCTGGATACGTTGGACGAGATGGGGGCCAAGGCAACCTTCTTCCTGGATGGAAGCTGGTTGAACAAAAATGAACAACTGGCCCTGGAAATCAAAAAACGCGGGCATCAGATTGAAAACCATGCCTATTCGCACCCGAATATGAGCCAATTGGAGTCTACACGGGCGCGCCTGGAAATTACAAAGACCAAGAATCTGCTTCAGGAGCGGCTTGGTGTAGAGAATCGTTGGTTTGCGCCACCCTCGGGAGATTTTAATCAGCAGACGGTCAAGCTTGCTGCTGAGGAAGGGTTGAAGACGGTCCTCTGGACGGTAGATACGGTAGATTGGAAGAAGCCACCGGCCTCAGCTATCGTCTCTAAAATCGATAGCAAGATTGCCGCTGGCTCCTTGGTGTTGATGCATCCAACTGCTTCAAGCCGGGATGCGCTAAAGGATATGGTCAAGGTGATACGTAGCAAGGGTTTGACCCTTGGAACGGTGGAGCAAACGCTCTCTTCAGACCGGGTAGAGCAACCGTAAAGTTGAGCTTGCTCGCTTTTTTTGATAGGATAGGAATGCATTTATGATGCTTTTTTGGAAACGGGTTTTGCGGGTTGCAAAACTTTGAAGGAGGGCCTTAGATGGATAAGCTACAATTAAAAAACGGCCTTCGGGTGGTGATGGAGCGCATACCGACCAGCCGATCGGTATCGTTTGGCATTTGGGTGAAGACCGGCTCGCGTAACGAGGTACCTGAACAAGGCGGAATATCCCACTTTATCGAGCACATGTTGTTCAAAGGAACGCAGCGGTTTGGCGCCAAAGATATCGCTGAGCAATTTGATGCGATTGGCGGGAATGTCAACGCGTTCACTTCCAAGGAATATACATGTTATTTTGCGAAGGTACTGGATGAGCACTTGCCGATTGCGGTAGATGTGTTGTCTGATATGTTCTTCCGTTCCTTGCTTGATGAGGAAGAATTGCGTAAAGAGAAGAACGTAATCGTCGAGGAGATTTCAATGTATGAAGATACCCCGGACGATATCGTGCATGATATGGTTTCTCAGGCGGCTTATGGTGAACATCCGCTAGCTTTGCCGATCCTTGGAACCGAGGAGAAGCTTCGGACGATGAGTTCTGAGCATCTGCGAAAATATATGCAGGAGCATTATACAATTGAGAACACGGTCATCAGTGTGGCTGGCAATATCGATGATGGAGTTATAGAGCTCCTTGAGAAATACTTCGGGGATTTCTCCAATCGGGGAGAGGCCGCGGTATCTAGTGCTCCAGCCTTCCTGGGAGGTTTGGAGTATCGGCGCAAGAAGACGGAGCAGAATCATATTTGCCTGTCGTTCCCGGGTCTGCGAATCGGTGATGACAAGCAATATGCGATGGCTTTGCTGAATAATGCCATTGGTGGCGGGATGAGTTCCCGGTTGTTCCAGGAAATCCGTGAGAAGCGTGGACTTGCTTATTCGGTCTATTCGTATCACAGCTCTCATGCCGATAGCGGATTGTTTACGGTATATGCCGGTACTGCACCACGCCAGACCAAAGAAGTGCTCGATTTGACCAAGGAGATATTGGCCGATGTGTCTAAGAACGGAATGACGGACAAGGAATTGATTAAAGGGAAAGAGCAACTGAAAGGCAGCTTGATTCTCAGTCTGGAAAGCACGGGAAGCCGAATGAACCGACTGGGCAAAAATGAGCTGATGTTAGGGCGCCATTATACATTAGATGAGATGATTGCTCGCATTGAGGCAGTAACTATGGATGATGTCAATGCGGTGTTGAAGGGAATGTTCCAACAGCCGTTTTCATTAGCTATGGTAGGCACGTCCGATCGGGTGATATCCGGAATAAGGAGAGATGAACTTGTCATTTGAAGTACAAATCCATCGTCTAGCAGGAAACGAAGATATTGAATTGCCACGTAAAATGTCAGAGCTGGCCTCGGGCTTTGACTTGTATGCCGCCGTCAGTGAGGAATTGACGCTGGCGCCGGGACAACGCTTGCTCGTACCGACCGGGATTGCTATTGCTATGCCCGGGGGCTTGGAAGCACAAATCCGTCCACGCAGTGGGCTGGCTTACAAGCATGGGATTACCTGCCTAAATTCGCCAGGAACGATCGATGCGGATTATCGCGGCGAAATCAAGGTGTTGCTGGCAAATCTCGGCCAGGAGGCTTTTGTCATTCGCCGTAATGAACGCATAGCCCAAATGGTCTTTCAAATTGTGCCTGAAGTAGAACTTATCCAGGTGGACGAGTTGTCTGAGACTATCCGCGGAGCGGGTGGCTTCGGACATACGGGAACGAAATAGGAATAGCAGGTCCCAATAGAAAACCTTCAATGACCGCCTTGAGCGGATATCATTGAAGGTTTTTTGCGTTTCACCACATTTCGGCTGGCGGCATAAGATGGTTTATACTGTGTTGCTTGGAAGGAGTGCCATCTGCGAATGCTGACCGGAATATCGATTGTATTCCTTGGTGGAGACGCCCGTCAGGTAGAAGTCATTAATAAATGCGTGGAACTGGATGCTGGAGTATCGGTCGTTGGCTTCGACCGGCTGAACCCTCCGCTTACGGGAGTATCTCAGGAGAAGATAAACCCTGCTTTGCTGGCTAACGCTGATGTAATCATACTTCCAGTAACCGGTTGTGATGATCAAGGCGCCATTCCGGCACCGTTCTCGGCAGAACAGCTTGTCATTGAGCAGGAGTGGTTCTCGTCTATTCGGCAAGGCACCTTGGTGTATACAGGCATTGCCAAGAAGCTGCTCAAGCAAATGGGAACAGAGCATGGTTTCCGTATTATTGAGTTGCTGGAACGTGATGATATCGCTATTTACAATTCTATTCCTACGGCCGAAGGCGCTGTAATGATGGCGATTCAGAATACGGATATCACGATTCATGGCTCGACATGCATCGTGCTGGGTATGGGACGAACCGGATTTACCCTGGCCAGCACATTGCAAGGGTTGGGAGCAACGGTGAAGGTTGGAGTGCGGCGGGAGGACGATGTGGCAAGGGCTGTGCAAATGGGCTGGAAGCCTTTTGCAACAAGGGATTTGGCTGCGAATATCGGGGAAGTTGACTTGATTTTTAATACAATTCCGACTATGATAGTCACAGCGCAAATCATCTCGAAATTGCCCCGTAGAACAGTTGTCATTGATCTGGCTTCCGCTCCCGGAGGAACGGACTTCCGCTTCGCGGAGAAGCGGGGGATCAAGGCAATTTTGGCTCCCGGCATCCCCGGAATCGTTGCTCCCAAAACGGCTGGAATCATTATGGCCAATACGACGTGTCAGTCGATTTTGGAAGAGTATCATTTACGGGGGGATGAAGAGTGAATTGGCAAGGGAAAACGGTAGGATACGCCATTACGGGCTCGCATTGCACGTTCGCCGAGGTTATGCCGCAGGTTCAGCGCTTTGTGGACGGAGGCGCGAAGGTGGTGCCGATCATATCCCATACGGTGCTGATGACAGACACCCGTTTTGGTAAATCGGAAGATTGGCGGAAACAGTTGAAAGATATTACCGGGAATGATATCATTTCTTCAATTGTGGAGGCTGAGCCGCTTGGTCCAAGCAAATTGCTTGATGTCTTGGTTATTGCTCCCTGCACAGGGACTTCAACAAGCAAGCTGGCGAATGCCGTAACGGACAGTCCTGTATTGATGGCGGCGAAGGCGCAATTGCGAAATGGACGGCCGCTAGTTATTGCAGTGTCCACCAACGACGGTTTAGGATTTAATCTGGCGAATATCGCCAAGCTAATTGTAGCGAAGAATGTGTACTTCGTGCCGTTTGGTCAAGATAATCCTACAGCCAAACCTAACTCGCTGGTAGCGGACATGAGTTTGGTGCCGGAGGCTTGCTATGCGGCGCTGGAAGGCAAACAGCTTCAACCTTTAATTATTGAACGCTTTCATGCTTGAATTTCGTCGCATTCATCATACAGTGGTGTTTCGGAAGAGAAACTACGCACCGGATGAGCAACAGAACATGAATATCGCGGGGGAAGCCCTGCGATTCCGAATCAGTGTACTTGGAACAGGTGGAACGTGCCCTGTAGATTGCTCTGGGGGCGCAGCTCGGAATGCTGTAGGATTGCGGAGAGATCAGAAAGCCAGGGGACCAGGGGGAACGGTACAATTGATTCCATCTGGTGCCCCTGGCATTTGAACAAACGGAATGAAGTCATCGCTTTACTCCGCATTTATTAACTGGAGGAATACCCATGCGCATTTTGGTGCAAAAATTTGGCGGCACGTCTCTATCTACGCAAGCAGCCAGGGAACATGTCGTTTCACACATTCGCCGGGAGCTGAACAATGGTTTCCGGCTCGTCGTAGTGGTGTCGGCCATGGGACGTAAGGGTGATCCTTATGCCACGGATACGTTGCTTGGATTGGTAGCCGAAGGGGGCGGGAGCTTGCCGCCTCGGGAGCAGGACATGTTGATGGCCTGCGGAGAGATTATATCGGCATCCAAGCTTTGCAGCCTATTGACAGAACGGGAGATTTCATCAGTCGTTCTGACTGGAGCACAAGCAGGCTTCCGCACGGACGGTCAATATGGCAATGCAAGAATTCTAGATATTGTCCCAACCAGAGTGCTTGAAGAAATGAAGCATAAGGACGTCGTCATCGTAACAGGCTTCCAAGGACAGAACCAGAGCGGAGACTTTACGACGCTTGGACGCGGGGGCAGCGATACGTCAGCAACGGCGCTTGGGGCCGCTCTGCATGCCGAGATGGTGGATATTTATACGGATGTGAACGGCATTTTAACGGCAGACCCGAGAATCGTGGAGGATGCCAAGCCGCTAGAGTATGTCAGTTATGCAGAGATATGCAATATGGCGCATCAAGGTGCCAAGGTCATTCATCCGCGTGCGGTCGAGATTGCCATGCAGGCGGGCATTCCGGTGCGCGTACGCTCCACGTTTTCGCAGGGAGAGGGAACCTTGGTGGCTAACCCGGAAGGCTTTCGGGATGTGCAAATGGGTGTGGTTGACCGCTACGTGACAGGCATTGCTTATGTGGCTAACATTACGCAGATTCGCGTCGAGTCTGCGGATACGGGAGTCCATCATCTGCAACTTCAGGTCTTTAAAGCGATGGCGGAAAACGCGATCAGCGTCGATTTTATTAATGTGACCCCGTCGGGGGTCGTTTATACTGTTTTTGACAAGGATGCGGACAAGGCACTGGCGGTACTCAAAGCCTTGAAGCTATCACCGCAAATATGTTCGGGCTGTGCCAAGGTATCTGTGATTGGCGGGGGCATCAACGGGGTTCCAGGCATCATGGCCAATATTGTTGAGGCTTTAACGGATCAAGGCATTCAGATTCTGCAGTCAGCGGACTCCAACACCACCATTTGGGTGCTTGTGCATAAGGATGACATGGTTGATTCCTTACGAGCCTTGCATGCCAAGTTCGAACTCGCACGGTAATAAAACAACAGGGATTATGAAATGAACATAAATCGCACAGCGGGAGATGGGAGGAGGGAATGGCGTGATTGATTTTGGACGAATGATTACAGCCATGGTAACGCCTTTTGATGAGCAAGGAAAGATAGATTGGGACCAAGCGGCAAGCTTAATTGACTACTTGGTGGAGGAGCAGAACTCGGATAGTCTTGTGGTCTGTGGTACGACGGGGGAATCACCAACTCTGACGGACGAGGAGAAGCTGGAGTTGTTCGCTTTCGCCGTGAAGCATGCGGCAGGGCGTTGCAAGATCATTGCCGGTACAGGCAGCAATAATACGGCTCATTCCATTCATTTAACCAAGCAAGCTGAAGAGCAAGGGGCTGATGGCATATTGCTGGTCGCTCCTTATTACAACAAGCCAAATCAGGAAGGGCTTTACCAGCATTTCAAGGCGATAGCAGAGGCGACAACGCTCCCGGTGATGTTATATAATGTGCCAAGCCGTACGGCTGTCAGTCTGACCGCAGAAACGACGTTGCGTCTGGCTCAAATCACTAATATCGTAGCTACTAAGGAATGTGCCTCACTGGACCAAGTGGCGTCTGTGGTCGCGGCAGCTCCTTCTCATTTCAGAGTGTATTCTGGCGATGATTCTTGTGCATTGCCGGCCATTTCCGTAGGGGCTTACGGAATTGTCAGTGTAGCCAGCCATATTGCTGGCCGTTCCATTCAAGACATGATCCATTGTTACCTGGAGGGTAAAGTGGAGGAGGCGGGCAAGCTGCACCGTAAGTTGCTTCCGTTATTCAAGGGGCTGTTCGAGTGTCCAAATCCGGTAGCGGTCAAATATGCATTAAACGAGATGGGCCATCCGGTGGGCTCGGTGCGGTTACCACTGGTACCGCCAAATGAGCAGGAAGCGTCTCGCATTCGCGGCTTATTATAAAGTGAGCAAACTCCACAACCAAATCTGTGCTGTACTTCCAGAAACCGATGTCTTCTTAGAAGGCATCGGTTTTTTTCATGTTGAGCAAGGTAATGTTAAAGAGAGGTAAACCTATCTGACTTGTGTTTTGCCAAAATAATCATGTATAATGGTGTCAAGTGACTGGGTGCGGTGAATTTTTATGAAGATAATGACTTTGAGACTCG
Organism: Paenibacillus senegalimassiliensis; assembly: GCF_001486585.1. Classification (GTDB taxonomy): domain Bacteria; phylum Bacillota; class Bacilli; order Paenibacillales; family Paenibacillaceae; genus Fontibacillus; species Fontibacillus senegalimassiliensis. The sequence continues at coordinate 1,375,417 of NZ_LN909046.1, read as the reverse complement.
GCAAGACCGTCCATATATTCGAGGCGGTTGTTTATTCCTGCGAATATGTTGTCGCCATGCAGTGATCGGAGCCATTTCCATATGAAATAAGAAAACAACGTCCAATAAATTAGGAGGGTTAGATAGACTTGTCTAAAAAAATGAATAATGAAAAATTGACGATCTTCGCTTTGGGCGGCGTCGCAGAAATCGGGAAGAACATGTATGTCGTCCAATATGGCAATGACATTGTAGTCATTGACTCCGGCTTGAAATTTCCGGAAGAGGACATGCTGGGCATTGATATCGTCATTCCCGATATCACTTACTTGACGGAGAACCGTGACAAAGTAAGAGGGATTGTGCTGACGCACGGACACGAGGATCACATTGGCGGATTGCCTTATGTACTGAAGAATTTGAACGTGCCGGTTTACGGGACGAAGCTGACCTTAGGGCTGGTGGAGAACAAGCTTAAGGAAGCGGGATTACTCGGCGAGACCAAGCGGATACTCATTCATGCCGATTCCGTCATTGAACTGGGTTCGACGATGAAGGCCAGCTTCTTCCGTACCAACCACAGTATTCCCGACTCGGTCGGCGTATGTATTGAAACACCGGAAGGCAATGTTGTTCACACGGGGGACTTCAAATTTGATCATACACCAGTCAATGATCAATATGCAGACTTGCACCGAATGGGCGAGATTGGCAAGAATGGCGTGTTAGCTCTTTTGTCGGATAGTACCAATGCAGAAAAACCAGGCTTCACTCCTTCGGAGAAAAATGTCGGCCTTGTGCTGAATGATATATTCTATAAAGCGAAGCAACGTGTGGTTGTGGCTACATTCGCTTCCAACGTGCACCGGGTTCAGCAGGTGATTGATGCAGCTTATGCAACGGATCGCAAATTGACAATTATCGGTCGGAGCATGGTGAATGTAGTGAACATCGCAAGCGAGCTTGGTTATCTGAATGTTCCTGACGGCATATTGATTGAGCCGGAGGAAGTTAACAAGATGGCTGCAGATCGTGTAGTTATTTTATGCACCGGTAGCCAAGGGGAACCCATGTCCGCTCTGACGCGCATGGCGCGCTCGACACATCGTAAGGTTGATATTTTGCCAGGAGATACCGTGATAATTGCGGCTACGCCGGTTCCGGGTAACGAGAAATATGTGGGACGAACCATTGACGAACTGTTCCGTCTGGGAGCGGAAGTGATCTACAGTGGCTCCAATTCGGGAGTTCACGTATCTGGTCATGGTAGTCAAGAAGAATTAAAGCTGATGCTGAATTTGATGCGTCCGAAATATTTTATTCCGATTCACGGCGAATACCGTATGCTACGTAAGCATGCCCTGTTGGGTGAATCCGTCGGGGTAGATCCGGAGAATATTTTCCTGATCGATATCGGCGAAACGATTGAAATTCAGAATGGTCAGGCACGTAAGGCAGGCAAAATCCCTGCAGGGAACGTCCTCATTGACGGTCTGGGTGTGGGTGATGTCGGAAATATTGTATTGCGCGATCGCAAGTTGTTATCGCAAGACGGTATACTGGTCGTTGTCGTTACGTTAAGCAAGCAAGACGGCAAGATCGTGTCAGGACCGGATATTATTTCGAGAGGTTTTGTCTACGTTCGGGAGTCCGAAGGGCTGTTGGATGAAGCGAACCGTATTGTCTCAAGCACGCTTGAGAAGCTAATGAGTGAAAATGTGAATGAATGGGCTTCCCTGAAAACGAATGTTAAAGATTCTCTGGGACGTTTCCTGTTCGAGCAAACGCGCCGTAGACCGATGATCCTGCCGATCATCATGGAAGTATAAATACAAAGATAAATGCACACAGTCGCCTCTTCTTCCCACTGGTAATTTTGGACGGTTACCAGTCGGGAGAGGGGGCTTTTTTTGTTTTGTGCGCGCTGGGGAGTTTTTCTTCTGTATAGAGTCGGGAAGGTTGTCGGCATACTAAAGCTTATATATTGTTGACTACCTCTAACAAGGCTAATGGCTGAACCGAAAGGAAGGCTTACCATGAATCCCAATCCAAATCAACCAAATTCTCGTGAAGAATCAGAGCTGCCCGCCATCCAACCACCGCCTGTTGCCGATCCTGGGCCCAAGGAGGCTACGGTTCCCGAAATCATTCAACAGCTAGGACAGACCAGTGTGCCAACGCCGGGGGAATCCAATGTCTACTGCTTGACGATTATCGGTCAAATTGAAGGCCATCTGGTGCTACCGCCACAGAACAAGACGACCAAGTATGAGCATCTGATTCCTCAGCTTGTAGCCGCCGAGCAGAATCCACGGATTGAAGGGTTGCTTATCATTTTAAACACGGTAGGTGGCGATGTGGAGGCTGGCCTAGCTATTGCAGAGATGATTGCTTCTCTGACGAAGCCAACCGTCACGGTCGTTATTGGAGGCGGGCATAGCATTGGTGTGCCTATTGCTGTGGCCTCGGATTATTCTCTGATTGCGGCGAGCGCAACGATGACTATTCATCCCATCCGGATGACGGGCCTGGTCATTGGTGTTCCTCAGACCTTCGAGTATATCGAGAAGATGCAAGAGCGGGTCGTGCGCTTTGTGACCACTCACTCGCATATTACGGAGAAGCGCTTCAAGGAACTGATGTTCAAGACGGGCGAGTTAAATCGGGATATCGGAACCGCTGTCGGAGGCAATGACGCGGTGAAGTATGGCCTTATCGATGCCATCGGCGGGATCGGGGAGGGACTGACCCGGCTGCAATCGTTGATGGATACCAGGCGGCAAACAGGGGCTCCAGGAGGGATGCCGCAATGACTCATTACACGATATTACCCGAAGAAGTCTATTGGGAGAATGCCGAGAACCAGGCGGCTTACAACGAGATAGAAATGCAGGGAATTCTAATGCAGGTCAGAATGGAGGGAGGTAATCGGGCTACGATCATCCGCTTGTTGCGTTGTCAACTGGACGATTACCTGAATCCGGATTTGGCACCGGGCCAAGAGATCGCTTTCTACCCGGTACTTATGGCGAAACAGCAAAATTAAGAACATATGCCCGCATTCCTCCTAGGTTCCCCCCAGATGAATATGGTATAATATTCATCTGGGGGGTGTTTTCGTTTTGGCACGGAAACGGAAGAAGAAGAAAGCTGCCCTGGGCAGCATGCTTAAATATGAAATATACGGAATCATCCTGATTACGTTATCCATTATAGCTTTGTCGGGGGAAGCGGCTGTCGGCAGGACATTGTCCAAGATGGCAGCACTGGTCCTCGGCAAGTTTTATTTTGTGATACCGCTGGTTGGCATTTACATAGGCCTGTCCGTAATGATTCAGCGGAAATGGCCCAATCGCTGGAATACGCGGCGAAGTGGGGTGCTACTGGGCGTGTTAGCCCTTTCGCTCATGAGCACCATATCCGCCATGGGGCAGAAGCTCGCTCCTACCGGATCGCTCGGAGCGGGTAGCATTCTTGGACAGATCCACCGTGATTTACAGGGAGCATTGTTCCAGTCCGCTTCGCCAGATGCAGGCTTCAGCTTACTTGGGTTGGACATAAGCGGCGGCTATGTGGGCGGCTTGGAATTTGCAATGTTGTTCTCTTTGTTTGGTATGGCAGGAGCTAAATTAATTATGATCGTCATGCTCGCAATCAGCTTTATGCTAATTACCGGACTTTCCTATGTCGATTTGTTCCGTCTTCTGCGCAGCAAATTAGGCACGCTGGGTGAGCAATTGGGGCAGAAGATACGTATGCTTCGTCCGGTGCCGGTTCGCGGAAGAGCGAAGAAGGTGAAGAAGCCCGCTCCGGTCGTAGCAATGGCAGAGCAAGCGATGCAGGATGAGGAAGAAGAACCGTACGTTGCCGGTAGCGAGGAAGAAGTTCCCGCGATGGCCTCGGCTCGCAAGAAGCCGGTGTTCTTCCAGTTGTTTGGTTTTAAGGGACGCCAGGAGCGCCCTGAGACGCAAACCTCCAGCATCCCGGAGACCGAAGAAGCTGGGAATCATGGAGCCGATACGATGGCTCATGACATACCAGGGGGAGCAGTCAACTGGAACGAGCTGAGTTATGCGGGCAAAGGAACACCAGAATCCTTCGGAGCTGCCGGACCGGATCTTACCGGGGAGTCTGAGGGGAATACGGGTCCGATTATTCGTGATTTCTTCGATCATATTCAACGGGAAAGCTTGCATAGCGACGAAGAACAGGATGACAGCGAGTTTGACGCAACTGCATCTCCAGTGGCATCGTTTGACGAGGGCATGGAGCTAAACACTGACTTATCCGCTGTTCTGGACGAAGCTCATGGTAACGTGGGTGAGGGAATAGACGGACCGTTGGATGGAGAGCTACAGGGCAGTGGTGAAGCTGTTCTGGAAGCACCTCTTCCACCCAAGCCGGCTCCGAAGCCGTACAAGCTGCCCTCCTTCCGCTTGCTAGCGAAGCCGGCGGGCTCGGGCAAAGCTGGAGATCAGGCCGATTATATGCAGACAGCACGCAAGCTGGAAGCGACGCTCGAAAGCTTTGGTGTTCGTGCCAAGGTGCTAGAGGTTGTGCGGGGACCGGCGGTTACCCGTTATGAAATTCAGCCGGACATCGGGGTAAAGGTGAGCCGGATCGTCAACTTGACGGACGACATCGCGTTGGCACTCGCTGCCAAGGATATTCGGATGGAGGCACCGATCCCTGGCAAATCGGCCATTGGTATTGAGGTGCCGAATAATGAAGTCTCAGTAGTTACGATGCGTGAGGTGATGGAGACCCCGACGTTTATGGATGCCGAGTCCAAGCTGACAATTGCCTTTGGGCGGGACATTTCAGGACAGACTATTGTGGGTAACCTGGCCAAGATGCCCCATTTACTAGTCGCAGGGGCTACAGGCTCAGGGAAGTCGGTGTGCATCAATGGGATTATTACGAGCATTCTGTTCAAGGCCAAGCCGGACGAAGTGAAATTTCTGATGGTTGACCCGAAAATGGTTGAGCTCAATGTATATAATGGTATTCCCCATTTGCTAGCTCCGGTTGTTACCGATCCGCGCAGGGCGTCATTAGCATTGAAGAAGATCGTTGTCGAGATGGAGAAGCGTTATGAGTTATTCTCCAAATCGGGGGCTCGGAATGTAGAAGGTTACAATCAGATGATGAAGGATAATCCGGAGGCGATTCTGCCTTATATCGTGGTCATTGTCGATGAGTTGGCCGATCTGATGATGGTGGCAGCCAGTGATGTTGAGGATGCGATTGCCCGCTTGGCCCAAATGGCCCGTGCCGCTGGTATTCATCTAATTATCGCTACGCAACGTCCTTCTGTAGATGTCATTACCGGTGTAATCAAAGCGAATATACCGTCACGGATTGCGTTTGGCGTGTCCTCCCAGGTTGATTCACGGACGATTCTCGATATGGCGGGAGCCGAGAAGCTGCTGGGTCGCGGAGATATGCTGTTTATGCCGATGGGAGCCTCGAAGCCGGTTCGGGTGCAGGGTGCTTTTATGAGCGATCAGGAAGTGGAGACGATTGTTAATTACGTCAGAGGCCAAGGTCAGGCTGAATATGACGAGAGTCTGGTGCCAGAGGTAGACGACGAGGTGCAGGAGCATGAAGAGGTATTGGACGAGCTGTATGATCAAGCCGTTCAGATTGTACTTGAAGCCAAGCAGGCTTCGGTCTCTCTCTTGCAACGCCGTATGCGTGTCGGGTATACCAGGGCAGCCCGGCTCATTGATTCCATGGAAGCTCGGGGAATCGTAGGCCCCTATGAAGGTAGCAAACCACGTGAAGTGTTGATGTCGATTGAGCAATATAAGATGGGCAAGAGTGGGTAAGATAAAGCCGACATGTTGGATTTTCCGCATGTCGGCTTTTTATTATGGGAGCCGATATATTTGACATTAGGTAACTGGTTGCCTATTATAAAGGTAACTAGTTACTTATATGTGGAGGGGTAAGGATGGAGGAATTGGAAAAACAAGCTTATATCTTCGGGGGGATTCTAACCTTGGCTAATCGGTTGCAAGTGCTGGGAGATCAACTGGATAAGCAGGTTACGCTCAAACAATGGCTGCTCGTTGCCATCATCATGAAGATGGAGCCATCTGCTCCCACCCTAAGCGAAGTTGCCAGCATCACGGGCAATTCGCGACAAAATGTCAAGAAAATGGCGACTATTTTGGATAAGCAAGGGTTTGTGAGTTTAGTTAAAGATGATCTGGATGCAAGAATCGTCAGAGTTCATCTGACAGCAAAATGCAAAGCTTACTTTGAGAGCAGGGCTGAAAAGGAACAGAGGTTTATGAGTGAACTGTTCGACAACTTCGATGGAGACTTAACGGACGGTCTGTACCAAGGGATGATGAAGCTGGCAATAAATGTGAACCAAATGGAGCAGAAGTAATGAGAAGGAGGCACAGAAGGATGTGGTTGACGATTTCGGTCGTTGCGCTGTTCGTAAGTGGAATGGGTCTGCTTCTAGGATGGCCCCATTCCAGAACGAAAGCTGAATTTGTACGTTTGGCTGCAGATCATGTCAGCAGCCTGGCGCTCAGTGAGTCCAATGAGTTCACACTAGAAGATATCAAAGAACTCCCAGCCCCGGTTCGGGCCTATTTCAAATATTCCGGATTTCTAGGCCAGCCCAAGATGGCCTACATGAAAATAAGTTTCCAAGATGTTGATTTTGTGATGTCACCTCAAAACAAGAAGCTGAAGATGGATTATACGCAATATAATCTTGCTTCTCAGCCTGTTAGACTGGCTTACATTGATGCAGCCATGTACGGCATTCCCTTTGAAGGACTGGATACCTATATTGGCGGCCATGGAGGAATGAAGGGGGTATTAGGCAAGTGGATATCCTTATTTGATCAGCAAGGAAAAGAGATGGATCGGGCGTGTCTCGTTACCTTTCTATCGGAAAGTCTGATTTTGCCCAGTGCAGCCTTGCAGCCGTATGTGGTCTGGGAGTCGATGGATGATCCCAATCAGGCCAAAGCGACGATTACCTACGGAGGACTCTCGGCCAGCGGCATCTTTACGTTCAGCGAAGAGGGGGAACTATTGGTTTTCACTACAGAGGACAGGGCTTTGATTACAACGGATGGTGAACAACGGCATATCCCTTGGTCGGCTTTATTTAAGGACTATAGATTAATTAATGGAATAAGGCTCCCAACTCATTTGCAAGCGGTATGGAATCAGGAGCAAGGCGATCTTATCTATTTTGACAGCAATCATTTTATGGTTAGTTACCACTAGCTTCAAATAAAAGGTGTTTGGCTTGTCTGAATTTTAGGGTGCATAGGAAGGGATAGTGCTTGTCATACTAAAGTTACCCATCCTTGTTAATCCACTAAAAGAAAGGTAGAGCTAAACGTATGAATAAAGCGAAAATCTGGTTAGCCTTCGGTCTAGTGCTGCTTCTGTTCGGAATCGGATACGGAGCAGGTACGTTATGGCATACAATTCAGGCCAGCGGCTTCCCCTCCCAGGAAGCGGAGCCAGCGTTCAGCGATCAGATCATTGATTACGGGGCATATGGCAAAGACGTGTATGAGCTCCAGGGCCGGTTATCCTACCTTGGCTTTTACCATGGTAAGCTGGATAGTCAGTTTGGCTCCAAAACCCGAGATGCTTTGAAATGGTTTCAATCGGAGTTCGGGATGACGGTCGATGGTCTGGCTGGTCCGAAAACGAAGCTGAAGCTATACAATGCTACGAAAAATTGGAAGCCGGGCATGGAATACGCAAATAGCGGCGGCGGTAAGGGCAGCGGGAATGCAGGTTCCGGGGAAAAGGCCAAGCCGGAATCCGAGCTGGCTCCGTCCAATGCTATGGGATTATCGGAAAATGACCTGAAGATTATGGCTAATGCCGTTTACGGTGAGTCGCGTGGCGAGCCCTTTGAAGGACAAGTAGCTGTAGCGGCAGTCATTCTCAATCGGGTTAAATCTCCAAGCTTCCCGAACACCGTGTCGGGTGTTATTTTTCAGCCAGGTGCGTTCACTGCGGTAGCCGACGGGCAGATTTGGCTGGAGCCTAATGAGACAGCACGGAAGGCGGTGCAGCAGGCGCTTAATGGTTGGGACCCTAGCGGCGGATGCTTGTACTACTTCAACCCCAATACGGCCACATCCAAATGGATTTGGACCAGACCACAGGTCAAGACCATCGGGGAGCATATCTTCTGCATGTAATTGAATAAAGGAAGTGAAGGGAGCAGCCCGTCGTTGTCAGGTTGCTTCTTTCCTTTGAATTGGTATAGAATGGAACTGAATTTCAGGATTGATAAAGTCTCTGGCAAAGGAGTTTTCGTTTTGAACAAAACGGTATTTGAGCGCGGCAGTGTGGGGCATATTCGGTTGCATGTATTGCCGACCACCCGATTTAAGACGTTTGCGATATCCCTCTACGCAGGTTTGCCGCTGGATGAACAGAAGGTAACAACTACGGCTCTTACCCCCTTTGTTCTGCGGCGGGGCACGGAATCCTATCCGGAAACGACTCAGTTCAGGGAGCAATTGGAGCATTTGTACGGAGCCGGGTTCGGGTTTGATGTATATAAACGCGGGAACTATCAGCTTATTCAGTTTCGTATGGACACGATCAATGATTCCTTTGTACAAAGTGAAGGATCATTACTGGACAAGAGCTTTGCTTTTCTAGGTGAGGTACTTACCAAGCCTGCTCTGGAGAATGGGGCCTTCCGTAAGGGATATGTCAATTCAGAACGGGAATCGGTGCGCAAGAAGCTGGAAGGTATTATTAATGATAAAATTCGCTATGCCGCCGAGCGCTGCATGGAGGAGATGTTCAAGAACGATCCCTACCGGTTGCACCCGCTGGGAGAACGCAGCGAACTGGATGCCATTACACCAGAATCGCTTTATGGTGCTTATCAAGAATGGCTGCAGCAAGCTCATTTGGATTTGTATGTGGTGGGAGACACAACTCTGGCCGAAGTGGAAGAGCTGGTTGCTCAGCATTTTAGCTTGAGCCGTTCAGCCACTCCGCAGTATGAGCCGGAGAAGGTGAGCTTAAGCTCAGGAGAAGTAAGATCAGTTAAGGAAGTACTGGATGTCAATCAAGGCAAGCTGAATCTGGGGATGCGAACATCGATTACCTATGGAGACGAACGTTACGCCGCTGCCTTACTCTATAATGGTGTGCTCGGAAGCTATCCACATTCCAAGCTGTTTATCAATGTTCGGGAGAAGGAAAGCCTGGCTTATTATGCATCTTCAAGGTTTGATGGTCATAAAGGGATTGTAAGTATTCAATCCGGGATCGAAATTGCTAACTATGAGAAAGCCCTGCAAATTATCGAAGCGCAATTGGCCAGCATGCGTGCCGGAGAGATCAGCGAACTGGAGATGTCGCAAACCAAAGCCATGATCCGCAACAGTTTACTGGAAATGCAGGATTCTGCTTTTGAAATGATTGCGTACGACTTCAACCGCGTATTGTCGGGCAAGGAGCGTTCTGCTGAGCAACTGCTGCAGCAAGTCGAGCAGGTGACCGTTCAGGATATCGTGCAGGCGGCGGAAGCCGTACAACTGGATACGATATACTTTTTGACAGGTCGGAAGGAGGAGTAGCCGGATGGATACCATTCGTTACGATGCGTTGCAAGAGACGCTTTATCATGAAACGATGGATAACGGGTTGCAGGTCTATGTGCTGCCCAAACCCGGATTCCAAAAAATATATGCAACGTTCTCCACGAAATATGGATCAATTGATAACCATTTCCGTGTAGAAGGCGAAGAAGACATTGCCGTCCCGGACGGTATTGCTCATTTCCTGGAGCATAAAATGTTTGAGGAGCCGGAAGGCGATATTTTTGCTACCTTTGCTTCCCAAGGGGCATCAGCCAATGCGTTTACGAGCTTCGATCAGACGGTCTACCTCTTCTCTGCGACAGACAATATTCCAGCTAATTTGGAGACGTTGATTAATTTTGTGCAGAATCCTTACTTCACGGATCAAAATGTGGAGAAGGAGAAGGGGATTATTGGCCAAGAGATTGGCATGTACCGTGATAATCCGGATTGGCGGGTTTACTTTGGATTAATTGAAGCGATGTATAAAGTGCATCCCGTCCACATTGATATCGCCGGGACGGTAGAATCGATTACAACGATTACCAAGGAAACCTTGTACACGTGTTATAACGCTTTTTACCATCCTAGCAACATGCTGTTGTTCGTTGTAGGGGGCGTTCAGCCAGAGGATGTATTCGACCTGGTTCGCCGCAATCAAGCGGAGAAGAAATATGAGCTGCAAGGTGCCATCGATCGTTTGTTTGATGATGAACCTGGCGAGGTTTCGGAGAGACGTCGGGAATCGCGCTTACCAGTCTCGCAGCCTAAATGCTTGTTCGGGTTCAAGGAGACCAAGTTAGGATTAAGTGGTGAGGAACTGCTGCGCCGCGATTTAACGACCAAACTGGCACTGGATTTGTTGTTTGGGGCCAGCACGAAGCTGTATCAGAAGCTGTATGATCTGGACCTGATCTCCGATAGCTTCGGTCATGAATACAATAGCAATCCGAACTACGCGTTCTCAGCCATTGGTGGGGATACAAAGGACCCGGACCAACTGCTTGCTGTCATTCGTGAGGAGGCAGATGCCTTGTTATCCGCGGGCTTAAAGCAGGAGGACTTCGAGCGGGCACGCAAGAAGAAGATTGGTGGTTACTTGCGTATGTTGAACTCGCCGGAGAACATTGCCCATGAATTTACCCGTTATCGGTTCAGAGGTGGGGACTTGTTCGCCATATTGCCACTGTATGAATCGTTAACGCTAGATGAGGTGAATGCCCGGCTGCGCGAGCACATGGATTGGGAGCAGTTAGCGGTGTCCATCGTGGTGAGTCCTTAAATGGAGCAGCTGCATGGGGGAGGAAAAAAGTTCAGCGATATGACCGTATTGATTACTGGTGCAAGCCGGGGGATCGGAGCTGAGGTGGCTCTGCGGTTTGCTTCGGTAGGCATGAATGTGGTCATTCATTACATGAATTCTCACGAGGCGGCCAATGAGGTCGCCCGTAAATGTTTGGAGCTTGGGGCCAAGGCCTACACTATGGCAGCGGATCTGAGAAGCAGGGAAGAAATCGTCAGAATGAAGGAACGACTTGATCATTATGAATTATATCCTGACATTCTGGTGAATAATGCCGGGATATCCCATTATGGCATGCTCTCGGACGTAACCGAAGAGGAATGGGACGATATGATGAACGTGAATCTGAAAAGCGTCTTCCTCTGCACGCAATTATTCATGCCATATATGATCGGTCAACGTTTTGGGCGAATTATTAATGTTTCCTCCATTTGGGGAATCTCCGGCGGGTCTTGCGAGGTGGTCTATTCGGCGGCCAAGGGTGGAGTTAATGCCTTTACCAAAGCGTTAGCCAAGGAGCTGGCGCCTTCGGGCGTGACGGTCAATGCTATAGCGCCAGGTGCGGTGAAAACGGATATGATGGGAAGATTTGACCCGGAGGAACTGCGGCAACTGGAGGAAGAAATTCCAGCCGGACGCCTGGGTTCGCCGGAAGAGATATCGTCGCTCGCTTATTTCCTGGCCTTGCCGGAATCGGGGTATATTACGGGGCAGATCATCAGCCCCAACGGCGGTTGGCTTACTTAAAGAGGTAATTCTTCATCGCATAAAACCACCGGCATTTTCGCATATTACAACTGTTGATCTTAAATCGTCAACCAAAGGAGGATTTATCATGTCAACAGTACTCAAAAATTTTGATAACTGGAAGAAGTTCCTTGGGGAGCGCGTGGAGGATGCCGAGAAGGTGGGCTTTAGCGATGAGACCATCACTAATTTGGCCTACGAAATTGGCAGCTTCTTGGATCACAAGGTGGATCCACAGAATGAATCCAACCGTGCCATCAAGGAAATTTGGGATGTGGGTACCGAAGAAGAGCGGAAAACCATTGCTCGTTTGATGGTCAAGCTGGCCAAGAAAAACGCATAGTTGGACCCTTGAAAAGCTCCCGATCTGGGAGCTTTTCACCCATTTATCCCATTGGCTTGCCTTTCATTTTCATTTTATATATCATAAAACACATATGCACATGCCCGTTAAATACGTGCGTCAAAAATCATTCTCCAGCTTTTGGAGATTTTTTGACAAACAAGCAGGAATTAAGACCTAATTTGTCGAATGGTGCATGAGGAACTGAAGAAGGTGTTTGGCTATGACGCAGAAACAATGGTATCTGGAGTATACAATACATAAAAATCGCCCGGGACTTTTGGGGGATATTGCTTCTATGCTAGGGATGCTGGAGATCAATATTTTGACGATCAACGGTGTAGAAGGCAAAACGCGGGGTCTGTTATTGGAAAGCGATGATGATGGCAAAATCGAGCAAGTCAGCAAAATTCTGAGCAAGGTGGACAGCATTACGGTGACTGCCCTTCGCAATCCGCGGCTCGTTGATTTGCTGGCCGTTCGTCATGGCCGCTATATCGACCGTGATTCCGATGACCGCAAGACGTTTCGGTTTACAAGAGATGAGCTTGGCATTCTGGTCGATTTTCTCGGGGAATTGTTCAAGAGGGAAGGACATCAGGTGATCGGGCTTCGGGGAATGCCGCGCGTTGGCAAGACGGAATCGATCATAGCTGGTAGCGTTTGCGCCATGAAGCGGTGGACCTTTGTGTCCTCGACATTGCTACGACAAACGGTACGAAGTCAGCTATCTGAGGATGAAGTCAATCCGCATAACGTATTTATCATTGATGGGATTATCAGTACCTTGCGATCCAACGAGAAGCACTATCAGTTGCTTCAGGATTTAATGACGATGCCATCCACCAAAGTGATTGAGCATCCTGATGTTTTTGTGAAAGAATCGGAGTACAGTTATGACAACTTTGATATAATTATTGAATTGCGTAACAATCCGGAGGAGCAAATCGTATACGATACGTTTACGACAATTTATACAGACGATGTGTAATGACTAACAAACATAACTATGATTGCAGGAGGTGATGGCCGTGTCGGATTTGGGACAACAGTTGCGGGAAGCCCGTCTTGCCCGGGGTTTGTCGCTTGATGATGTACAGGAAATGACTAAAATTCGCAAACGCTATTTGGAAGCCATCGAATCGGGTGATTATAAAGTGTTGCCGGGGAGCTTCTATGTCCGGGCCTTTATTAAAACATATGCGGAAACGGTTGGGGTAGATGCGGATGAACTGCTGGCCGAACACCGTCAGCATGTACCCGCTGCGACTCCCGAGGCGACCATGGAGCCGGTGATGCAGAAGCGCCGGAGCCGCCAACATTCGGAGCGCAATTCGAAGTGGCTGTCTACGACACTGATGTGGTCGTTTGCCATTTTAATTCTTGTCGTTATTTATATGTATTTTACCGTATGGGGCAATCCGAGCCGGAATGCGGACGGACATGAGCCGGACCCTACGCCGGTAACGCAAGATAGCAATATTGATAGCAACAAGGGGAATACAGGCAATCCGCAGACCGACGGGGATGCCGTGGGTGGCGACAACGGTACGGATAGCGAAAGCGGGAACGATTCGGGTACGAATGCCGGAAATAATCAGGGTAATCAAGGGACCGAAACGGGCGAGCCTGGGGATGAAGCAACAGGTGAGTTGACGCTTGTACCGGACGGTAAGCAAGGAAGCACAACCAAATATAAGGTGCAAAATGCTGGGAATACACCCGTCATGGTTACTATAACGGCGAGCGGCGAAAGCTGGGTGGAAGTTAGAAAAGGTAGCCGGAATGGCGATAAGCTGTATTTTGGAGGAACCAAGGACGGCGATGTGCTGACCTATGAGATTGGTCCAGAGGGCTTGTTTGTGATCTCCGGGGCTTCCAAGAATACGACAATCACGGTGGCAGGAGAAACGCTGGAGGATGGTAAAGCAACCTCAAGATTTTTGCTCAATCTCGATAACGGCGAGTCTGCTGGCGGTGATTCCGCAACTGGGGAAGAAGAAAGTACAACTAGCGGCGGCGAATAGTCAGGGTATGGACATGCCGCTGGGATGCGATTAGAAAAGGATGTGTGAATGATGGCTTCAGAAAGTGCTTTTGATATTGTCTCAAAAATGGATATGCAAGAATTAACTAACGCCATTGATCAGACAGAACGAGAAATTGCTAACCGCTTTGATTTTAAGGGAAGCAAGAGTGAACTTAAGGTGGAGAAAGATGTGCTTGTCGTTGTCTCGGATGACGATTACAAGCTGAGCGCCGTCATCGATATTTTGCAATCGAAGATGATTAAGCGAGGACTGCCGATCAAGAACTTGGACTATGGCAAGGTAGAGCCGGCTTCTCTTGGCACAGTTCGTCAGCGCATCAATTTGAAACAAGGTATCGATCAGGAGAATTCCAAGAAGATTAACATCTTGATTCGCGACTCCAAGCTGAAGGTAAAGAGCCAAATCCAGGGCGATCAAATTCGCGTAACTGGCAAAAGTAAGGATGATCTGCAGCAAGTTATGCAAATGTTGCGCAAAGCGGATTTGACGGTAGATTTGCAATTTACCAACTTTAAATAATCGTTATGAATGGTCTCTTGCAGTCCCTGACGGGCTGTGTGAGGCCCTTTTCATATTTTTGACAGCCTATGTGGTGGAATATTATACTTGTATAGGTTGTTGAAATCCTTGCTAGAGTGGGATGAATGGGGTTAGAAATATGATGGAGGATAGGACGGATGACTGAAAAAGTGAAAATTTGCAAGGATTCGATTGGCGAGTTGACTAGAGTGCAGATGACACATGCTTATGATTATGATTTGTCCGGGGAGGCCGTTTTGTGAATTTGCCCAATCGTATTACATTAACACGTATTTTTATGATTCCAGTAATGCTGGTGTTTCTGCTGGTGGATGTTGGCTGGCTCTCTTACGAGCTTGTTCTGGGCAGCTATTCCTTGCCGGTACATCAGTTAATCGCTGCGATCTTGTTCATTATAGCCGCCAGCACCGATGGTATCGATGGCTATATCGCCCGTAAATATAATCTGGTGACCAATCTGGGCAAGCTGCTTGATCCGTTAGCGGATAAGCTGCTGGTAGCTACGGTACTGATTGGACTTGTTGCCATGGGCAAATGCGATCCCTGGATTGCGGCCATCATTATCAGCCGTGAATTTGCCGTTACCGGCCTGCGTGAGGTTGCGCTTCTGGCGGGCTCGGTCATTGCGGCAAGCAAATGGGGGAAGGCGAAGACAGTGACGCAGATTATTGCTATCTCCGCCTTGTTGTTGAACAACTTCCCGTTTGAATGGTTATCCATTCCGTTTGCTGACATTGCTATGTGGCTGGCGGCTGTTATTACGCTCTATTCGGGTATAGACTACTTTGTGAAGAACAAAAGCGTGCTTTCTTTTTCCAAAGCGTAATCCGGGCATAAGCCGGAAGCTATTAGAGGGGGCTTATTGAAAAATGAAAGCGGAAATTATTGCGGTGGGCACAGAACTGCTGCTGGGCCAAATTCTCAATTCCAATGCGCAGTACCTGTCTCAGGAACTGGCCGCTCTAGGTATTGATGTGTACTTTCAAACTGTGGTAGGCGATAATATGACCCGGCTTGCTCATGCCGTAGAGACCGCAGCGGGCCGGGCGGATATATTAATATTTACTGGAGGAATCGGACCTACTCAGGATGATCTGACCAAAGAAGCACTAGCGGGTGTGCTCGGGCGTTCCTTATATGAGGATGCTGAAGCCATGGAGAACGTGGACCGTTTCTTTCAAGGACGTGGTGTTCCGATGACGGAGAATAACCGGCGTCAAGCCCTCGCGATTGAAGGGGGGACGCCGCTACCTAATGAGACAGGCCTGGCCGTAGGGAATGCTATCGAACAGGATGGCAAGTTCTACATTGTGCTCCCCGGTCCGCCGAAGGAAATGAAGCCGATGTTTGAGCGTCAAGCTAAGCCCTGGATTTTGGAGCGGGCATTAACTGGAGAGCAGCCCATCTTCTCGAAGATGCTGAAATTTGCCGGGATTGGTGAATCGGCTCTGGAGACCAAGCTGCTTGACTTAATTCAGGCGCAAAGCGATCCGACGGTGGCCCCTTATGCAAAGGAAGGCGAGGTTACGATTCGCATATCAACCAAAGCACTGGATGAACGGGCGGCTATGTTGAAGCTGGATGCGGTAGAACGAGAAATTGCTTCGCGCTTGCCAGAGTATTTGTATGCTAACGTTGATGTGCCTATCGAGCAGGTGATTCTAGACACTATGCAGGAGCGTGGCTTGAGCTTGAGTGCGGCGGAGAGCTGCACCGGTGGCCTGCTTATGGAGATGTTCACGGCCTTGCCAGGCAGCTCTGCTGTCTTCCAAGGTGGGATCGTTTGCTATTCCAATGCGCTCAAGGAGAAATTGCTGAACGTTCCTCATGAGTTGCTGGAGGGAGAAAATGCGCCCGGCGCAGTGAGTGCGGAAACGGCTAAAGTGCTGGCAGAGCAGGTTCGTCTCATAACAGGCACCGATTTCGGTCTATCCATTACAGGGGTGGCTGGTCCGGGGCAATCGGAGCGCAAGCCTGCTGGCCTTGTCTATATGGCCATTGCTAGGCAAGATGCTGATACGGCAGTGTTCGAGCTTAATATTAAAGGAAACCGTGATACGGTGCGTATACGTTCGGCAAAGACGCTATTATATCGCCTCTGGCGTGCTCTTCAGGACTAGGAACGCAGGGCCCTTGACGTTATTACGGATACTCACATATAATCAGGGTACGGAAGAACCGTGGCAAACTGACTCAGTTGTGCTGCGGTTCTTTTTTTGTCGTCTGGCAACAAAAGCAAATAAAACTACAAATGCTGATGAAGAAAGGGGGAGTGAAAAATACGAATATATGTTCGAAAAAAGTGCTTGGCAAACCTACCAAAACAAGGTACAATTATAAACGAAAAGATGAAATAAGCGGTTATTAATCATGTATTTTATATAAGGATGTGAGCTGATTGTCAGATCGTAAAGCAGCGCTGGAGATGGCGCTTCGCCAGATAGAAAAGCAATTCGGTAAGGGGTCGATCATGAAGCTGGGCGAATCGACACATATGCAAGTGGAGATCGTTCCGAGTGGTTCAATTGCTCTTGATATTGCGCTTGGCACAGGTGGACTTCCACGTGGACGGATTATTGAGGTCTACGGACCGGAATCGTCTGGTAAGACGACAGTAGCGTTACATGCAATTGCAGAAGTACAGAAGATTGGTGGACAAGCTGCCTTTATTGATGCCGAGCATGCGCTTGACCCGTCCTATGCAAGCAAATTGGGCGTTAACATTGATGAATTGCTGTTATCCCAGCCAGATACGGGAGAACAAGCGCTGGAAATTGCGGAAGCACTTGTGCGCAGTGGTGCGGTGGATGTCATCGTCATCGACTCCGTAGCAGCTCTCGTCCCTAAGGCTGAAATTGAGGGCGAAATGGGTGACTCTCATGTGGGTTTACAAGCACGTTTGATGTCGCAGGCTTTGCGGAAGCTTTCCGGGGCAATCAGCAAGTCCAAGACAATTGCGATCTTCATTAACCAGTTGCGTGAGAAGGTAGGCGTGATGTTTGGTAATCCGGAGACAACGCCGGGTGGCCGGGCCTTGAAGTTCTATTCGACGGTACGTTTGGATGTGCGTCGTATTGAGACAATCAAGATGGGCAACGATATGGTTGGGAACCGTACAAGAATTAAGGTAGTCAAGAACAAGGTGGCTCCACCGTTCAAACAAGCAGAAATTGATATTATGTACGGTGAAGGTATCTCCAAGGAAGGCAGCATCATCGATATCGGGGTAGAACTGGATATTGTGGACAAGAGCGGAGCGTGGTATTCCTATGCTGGCGAGCGTTTGGGTCAAGGCCGTGAGAATGCCAAGCAATATTTGAAGGAGCATGGAGATATTGCCGATGTGATTGAACAGAAGATTCGGCAGGCCAGTAACTTGACCACCTCGGTAGCTCCGGCTTCCCCTGAAGATGTGGAAGCCGAACTGCAGGAAGAACAAGCGCTTCTTGAAGATAAATAGTCTTTTAGAGTAGACGCTAGTGAGCGCTCTGATCCTTGGCTGTTGCCAGGGCAGAGCGTTTTTTATTGAAATTAGTCGTCAGGGAGGTAGCTGGTTTGGATAATGGTATGAAGAATCAAGGTAACTCGTGGCAGCAGAGGGCAGACAAAGCCAGAGGACCGAGAGAGGAACGGGAAATCGTTGATATCTCAGACGAATCCTTTTGGCAACCTCTCCCCAAATCAGCGGACCAGGGGCGGCCTCAGGAGATTGAAGAGGATATTCAGGGGTTGGACGCTCTCCCGGAAGACATGGAGTTGACCATTACCTCTGTACTGATGCTGAAACGCCCCAAGCATAGGTATCAAATCCGGTTTGGTAGCTACAGCCTGGAGGTTCATGAAGATGTGATGATTAAATACCGGATGATCAAAGGTACGGTATTTACTAAGGCTGAGCTGGAGGAGATTGTGGCTGCAGACGAGCGTCAGCAGAGCTACGCCGATGCCCTCAAATATTTGAGCTTAAAGCCAAGAACAGCCTACGAAATTTCTCAACGTTTAGGGGAGAAGGGATGGGGGCAACTCACCATAGAGGATGTTTTGGCACGTTTGCAGAGCGAAGGGTATATCGACGATGCTGTATACGCTCAGGAATGGGTCTCCCAGCGAGTGAGAAACCGTGGCAAGGGGAAGTTATGGGTAAGACATGAACTTCGCCAGAAGGGCGTCTCTAAGCCTCACATCGAGGAGGCCTTGGGCCGTTTAAGCGAAGATGATGAATATGACAGTGCTTTGCAGCTAGGAAGCAAGAAATGGAGAAGCCTATCAGGGGAACTGTCTGACAAGAAGCGGAAGACAGGGGCATTCTTGCAACGACGAGGATTTAGCGGTGGTGTTGTCTCCCGGGTGATGCGCGAGCTAAGCGGGCGTAGCGATATGAATGGATTGGACGATTGGGAAGAAGAATAGGAAAAGGGAGGTAACTCCTGTCATGGCTTGACAATATCTTTTGTCAAATAATAAAATGAAATATGAACCTATATCGCATCATCCCTTTTTTCCTTCCAAAATAACGGGTGGCGATGGATTCTGTTCTTCAATCATGAAGGCAAGGCACGGCCTTAAGCGGTGCGTTGCTACATGAAACCGCCGAACTAAATGGGCAAGTCATGTACGTTTTTAAATGATGATGAACTAAGAAACGAAAGTAACTAAAAACTGCAAACATCCCAAGGAATGCCTTGGAGGAAACAACGGGGAGGTGAACAGATGAATTCTGTAACCTGGAGCATTCTCGTTGCAGCCGCATTATTCTTTGGGTTCGTGATCGGATATTTTATTCGCAAGTCTCTTGCAGAAGCTAAAATTTCCAGTGCCGAGCAAGCTGCCATTCAAATCGTAGAAAATGGCAAGAAAGAGGCAGAAGCACTGAAAAAGGAAACGGTTCTGGAAGCTAAGGATGAAGTCCATAAGCTAAGAGCCGAAGCTGATAAAGACATTCGTGAACGTCGGAATGAAATACAACGACAAGAAAGACGATTGTTGCAAAAAGAAGAGTCGCTGGATAAAAAATTGGATTCGCTAGAACGTAAAGAAGAACAAGTGGTCAGCAAAGAGAAACGCATTGAAGAGACACAACAGCAGATTGACTTGATTTACAAAAATCAAGTGCAGGAGCTTGAACGTATTTCCAACCTCTCGATGGAAGATGCTCGTACGATCATCTTGAACAACGTGGAGCAGGAAGTTCGCCATGAGACTGCACAGATGATTAAGGACATTGAACAGCAGGCAAAAGAAGAAGCGGATAAGAAATCCCGCGAAATTATTACGCTCGCTATTCAACGTTGCGCAGCCGATCATGTTGCGGAGACTACGGTGTCTGTTGTAACGCTGCCTAACGAGGAAATGAAAGGCCGGATTATTGGTCGGGAAGGCCGGAATATCCGTGCTCTTGAGACGCTTACCGGGATTGATCTTATTATCGATGATACGCCGGAAGCGGTTATTCTGTCAGGCTTTGACCCGATTCGCCGCGAAATTGCTCGTACGGCATTGGAGAAATTGGTCGCAGACGGACGAATTCACCCGGCAAGAATCGAAGAGATGGTCGAGAAATCGCGTCGGGAAGTGGACGAACGTATTCGCGAATACGGCGAGCAGGCTACCTTCGAGGTGGGCGTGCACGCACTGCATCCTGATTTGATCAAAATTTTGGGACGTCTCAAGTTCCGGACAAGCTATGGTCAAAATGTATTGAAGCACTCGATGGAGGTTGCTTACCTGGCAGGCTTAATGGCCGGGGAGCTTGGCGAAGACATTACACTCGCCAAACGCGCAGGTTTGCTGCATGATATCGGTAAAGCGCTGGATCATGAAGTGGAAGGATCTCATGTCGAAATCGGCGTAGAGCTGGCTAAGAAATACAAAGAGCATCCGGTAGTCATTAACAGTATTGCCTCGCACCACGGCGATTGTGAAGCAACATCCGTCATTGCCATGCTGGTTGGCGCAGCCGATGCATTGTCGGCGGCCAGACCAGGAGCACGTCGTGAAACGCTGGAAACGTACATTCGCCGTCTTGAGAAGCTCGAAGAAATTTCCGAGTCTTTCGAAGGTGTCGAGAAGTCGTTTGCTATTCAGGCGGGCCGTGAAGTTCGCGTAATGGTACAACCGGACAAGATTGATGACGCAGAAGCGTTCCGGTTAGCCAGAGATATTACGAAGACCATTGAAAGTGAACTGGATTATCCAGGTCATATCAAAGTTACCGTGATCCGCGAGACGCGGGCGGTTGAATACGCCAAGTAAAGGTTATGCTGAAGAAGTGGCCCCTCGCGGGCCGCTTTTTCATTGCCCGGCAGGGCCAAGCGATCTGCTGCGTTCAAGCGGCTGGTTGGTAAGTGGAGGAGGTAATATCATTAAAGTTCTATTTATCGGAGACATTGTTGGAAATACGGGACGCAAGGCACTTAAGGCAACATTACCCCATTTGAAGTCCAAATATAATCCTCATATTATTGTAGCCAACGGGGAAAATGCGGCGGCAGGCCGGGGAATCAACGCTAATATCGCCAAAGAGTTCTTCGAGCAGGGCATTCATGGCTTAACGATGGGCAATCATACCTGGGACAATAAAGAAATTTTTGATTTCATTGACGATGAACCTCGCATGGTTCGTCCGGCGAACTTCCCTCCGGGTACGCCCGGCCTGGGATTTACCGTGGTCAAAGGAAACGGTAAAGAGCTGGCGATTGTCAATCTCATGGGCCGGACCTTCTTGCCAGCGATCGATGATCCTTTTCGAGCAGCGGATGAAATCGTGGCCCAATTGGCCAAGAAACATAAATGCATTTTGGTGGATTTCCACGCCGAAGCGACCTCGGAGAAAATCGCTATGGGCTGGCATCTGGATGGCAGAGCCTCTATGGTAGTGGGTACGCATACTCATGTGCAGAGTAATGATGACACGATCCTTCCACAAGGGACGGCCTATTTGACCGATACAGGTATGGTAGGCTCACGTGAAGGCATTCTTGGCATGGAGCGTACAGCGGTGTTGCGCAAGTTCACGACCCAGCTTCCGGTTCGCTTCCAGGTCTGTGAAGGCAAATGGCACTTCCATGCGGTCATTGTCGATATCGATGAGGCCACAGGCAAAGCGCAAAAAATCCAAAAGATTCGTCTGTTAGAGGACGAGTGGTTGATGGACTAAGCAGCCGAGACATGGAGTACACCCCGGGAAAAAGGAGGAATTATTTGAGTTCTCACGAATATCTTCTAAGTAGTGGAATTCAACCAATTTCCCAGGGAGGTACGAACGATGGAAGTATTAAAGGTTTCAGCAAAATCCAACCCCAATTCCGTTGCTGGCGCGCTTGCTGGAGTTCTTAGAGAACGCGGCAACGCTGAGTTGCAAGCCATTGGGGCAGGTGCTCTCAACCAAGCCATTAAAGCTGTAGCGATCGCCCGGGGATTTGTTGCTCCAAGCGGTGTGGACCTGATTTGTATTCCGGCGTTCACGGATATCGTCATTGACGGTGAGGATCGTACGGCCATTAAATTGATTGTAGAACCAAGATAATTATTTCAATAGAAAGACTGCCTGTTTACAACCGTAAACAGGTTTTTTTGTGTTTATTTTTCATAACCTAAGGTATAAGCGCGTGTTTTGAAGGAGGAAGTCCTATGAGGCTAACGGTAAGTGATTTTCACTGTGATGCTTTATCCAAGCTGCAATTGAACCCCAAGTTGAATTTTGCCAGCTCCCGGAAGCTGGATGTGAACCTGCGAAGGATGAAGCAAGGTGGCGTTAGGCTGCAATGTTTTGCTATTTATTTATCTGAAAAGCTAGGTACGTCCCGTTATGGATACGTCCAGGAACAAATAGACCTGTTCTATCATCATATCGTTCGCTTGGGAGTACGTCCCATAGGCTTCGTTGAAGATTTGGAAGAATTGGAACAGTCTCAGGGAATAGGTGGATTATTATCGATTGAAGGAGCAGATGGCCTAGAGGGAAATCTTGATCATGTACGTGAGAGCTATGAACGGGGCGTACGTATACTAGGATTAACCTGGAATTACGCGAATTGGGCGGCTGATGGTATTCTTGAGCCGAGAAATGGAGGGCTGACACCGGCAGGAAGAAATCTTGTGAAATTGTGTCATGAGCTTGGTATCATTCTCGACGTGTCGCATTTGTCGGTGAGGGGATTTTGGGAGCTGCAAGAACTGGCGGCCGCCGCGGGTCGCCCATTTATAGCTTCGCATTCCAATGCCTTCAGTGTGTGTGATCATGTCCGCAACTTGCGGGATGATCAGATTGAAGCCTTAATCAGTCTAGGTGGGCGCATCGGCTTGACCTTTGTTCCATGGTTTGTGAAGAAGGGAAGAAACCCATCAAGCGAGGATCTTCTACCTCATATTGAACATGTATGCGCACTCGGCGGCGCTGATCATATCATGTTTGGCTCAGATTTTGATGGGATTGAGTCACATCTTAGGCATTTAAGGCATGCAGGCGATTATGCCAAATTCCAGGAAATGCTGCTAAAGCATTATCCGGAGGGGCTTGTTCGCGGGTGGTTGTCCGGCCATGCAGCCGCATTCCTATGCGATTGGCTACCCTTACGAAAGAAAGCGCTTTAATTGATCCAATTACGAGATAGGAATGATCGAAAACTACTATATGAAAAAAGGCGCGAAAACGCTTGCTTTTTACGTAGATGCGACATAAAATTGACATGAATCCGAAACACAATGTTCGCAAATGTTCATGTTTATATTATATTTTTCCATTGCGATACGATTAAAGGGGTGGGCGATCTTGATTAATCAATTGTCTTGGAAGATCGGTGGTCAGCAAGGTGAAGGAGTTGAAAGTACGGATCGTATTTTCTCGACAGCCTTAAACCGGTTAGGGTACTATCTGTATGGATATCGGCATTTCTCCTCTCGGATCAAAGGGGGGCATACCAACAATAAAATACGGATCAGTACTCAGCCGATTCGTGCGATTTCCGACGATTTGGACATCTTAGTCGCTTTTGACCAGGAAAGTATCGATTTGAATGCGCACGAGCTTCGTAGTGGTGGGGTGATTGTGGCTGACGCCAAGTTCAACCCGACGGTTCCGGAAGGCCAGAAGGCCCGCTTGTTCCCGGTTCCAATTACGCAACTAGCTGAAGAACTGGGTACATCATTAATGAAGAACATGGTTGCTTCTGGAGCCTCTTGGGCTTTGCTCGGACTTCCACTGGAAGTGTTCAATCAAGCCGTGGAAGAAGAGTTCGGCCGCAAAGGTCAAGCTATCGTGGATAAAAATATTGAAGCGGTAAAGCAAGGTGCAGAATATGTGCTTGAGTTGGCAGGAGGGCCACTGGAGGAATTCCGGCTTGGGCCTGCGGACGGCAAGCAGAAGTTGTTCATGATCGGAAATGACGCGATTGGCTTGGGGGCCGTTGCGGCAGGCTGCCGAATTATGAGTGCTTATCCTATTACGCCAGCTTCGGAAATTATGGAATACCTGATTAAGAAGCTGCCTAAATACGGCGGAACTGTGGTACAGACGGAAGATGAGATTGCGGCCATCACGATGGCAATCGGCTCCAGCTATGCAGGTGTGAGAACCATGACCGCCTCGGCTGGCCCTGGTCTATCTCTGATGATGGAGGCCATTGGTCTGGCTGGTATGACGGAGACTCCGGTTGTCATTGTGGATACGCAACGTGGCGGACCGAGTACAGGTCTTCCAACCAAGCAGGAGCAAAGTGATATCAATGCACTGATCTACGGGACTCACGGGGAAATTCCGAAAATCGTCATTGCGCCAAGTTCTATTGAGGAATGCTTCTACGATACGGTGCAGGCATTTAACCTGGCAGATAAATATCAGGTACCAGTCATTGTGGCTACGGACCTGCAATTGTCCCTTGGTAAGCAATCCTGTGAACCGCTGGATTACAATCAAGTGACTATCGATCGGGGTTATCTGGTAAAGGATATTCCGGACCGCGACGATTCCACTATATTCAACCGTTATGCATTTACTGAAAACGGCATATCACCGCGAGTCTTGCCAGGTGAGAAGAATGGTATTCATCATGTTACCGGGGTAGAGCATGATGAGTCGGGACGTCCGTCGGAAAGTCCGATCAACCGGAAGAAGATGATGGATAAACGCTTGCGGAAGTTGGCTCAACTGGAAGTGAATGATCCTATTCATTTGCAGGCCCCTCATAGCGAGCCAGATTTGCTCATTATCGGTATGGGCTCAACAGGAGGGACCATCGATCAAGCGCGTTTGCGTTTGGCTGAGGCTGGAGTCAATACGAACCACATGACGGTACGGCTGATGCATCCGTTCCCGACAGAGCAGGTGCTACCGCAAATCGTCAAGGCGAAGAAGGTAGCGATTCTGGAGAATAACGCCACCGGCCAGTTGGCCAATCTGATTAAGCAGAATGTTGGGTATCATGATAAATTAGTTAATATCCTTAAGTATGATGGGAATCCTTTCCTTCCTTCGGAAGTTTATGAAGAGTGCCTGAAGGCCGTCTCGGATCAAGCCAAAACGCAGGAGGAGTTGGTGAGAAATGGCAACCTTTAAAGAGTTCCGCAATAATGTAAAACCGAACTGGTGCCCAGGCTGCGGCGATTTCTCCATCCAGGCTGCTATCCAGCGGGGAGCGGCAAATGTTGGCCTGGAGCCAACAAATTTAGCCGTCATTTCCGGGATTGGTTGTTCCGGCCGAATATCCGGTTATATTAATGCTTACGGTCTGCATGGTATCCATGGACGTGCGCTTCCCATTGCTCAAGGGGTGAAGCTGGCTAACCGGGACCTGACCGTCATTGCCTCCGGGGGCGATGGAGATGGCTTTGCCATTGGGATGGGGCATACTATCCATGCTATACGCCGTAATATTAACATCACTTATATCGTGATGGATAATCAGATCTATGGATTAACCAAAGGGCAAACTTCTCCGCGCAGTGGAGAGGGGTTTAAGACCAAGAGCACGCCGGAAGGCTCGATAGAATCGACGTTGTCACCGCTGGAAATTGCGTTGGCTTCGGGTGCAACATTTGTAGCTCAGTCGTTCTCCAGCGACATTAAGCAATTAACCTCATTAATTGAACAAGGGATTCAACATGAGGGCTTCTCCTTGATCAACGTATTTAGTCCATGTGTGACGTTCAACAAGGTGAACACCTATGATTGGTTCAAGGAGAACATCGTTAATCTGGATACAATTCCGGATTATGATGCCAGCAACCGTACGTTGGCAATGACGAAGCTGATGGAGACGGGGAGCATGATTACCGGCCTGATCTATCAGAATAAGCAGAGAAAGAGCTACGAGGATTTGGTACATGGCTTTAAGAAGGAGCCGCTTGCTCATCAATCCTTGGCTTTGCCTGAAGAGGAGTTTGACAATCTTGTAGCAGAATTCAGATAATCAGTCAAAAAGGCGTCCATTTCTCATGGACGTCTTTTCCTTTTTTGCGGCAATAGGTGTATAATGAAGGACGATGTCAATTGTTAACGATATAGAGAAAATACGAGGAGTGTTAGTAGACATGAGCAAAAATGTACCTGTCGGCGTATCTGCACGTCATATCCATCTGACCCAGGAGCATATCGAAATTTTGTTTGGACAAGGATATCAGCTTACTGAATTCAAGCCTTTGTCGCAACCTGGCCAATTTGCTGCCAATGAGCAAGTAGCCGTCATCGGAACAAAAGGGCAGTTCGATAAGGTTCGCATTTTGGGCCCAGCTCGTCCAGCGTCCCAATTGGAAATTTCCCGTACAGATTCCTTCGCCATCGGTGTGAAAGCTCCGGTTCGTGAATCCGGGAACATTGATGGAACACCTGGAATTACGGTTAAAGGTCCAGCGGGTGAAATCGAATTGAAGGAAGGCGTCATCGTCGCAGCACGCCACATTCATTTCCATACCTCGGATGCCGAGAAATGGGGCATTAAGGACAAGCAAATGTTGAAAGTTCGTTTGGGCGGAGAACGTGGTCTCGTATTGGAAAATGTCGTTGCTCGCGTGTCGGACAACTTTGCCTTGGATATGCACATTGATACAGATGAAGCGAATGCTTCGGGTGCCAAAACGGGCGATACGGCTGAAATCATCGACTAATTCGGCCAAACATTACTTTAAAATGAACATAGGGCTAGCCTTGGCGCAAAATTCGCCGAAGGCCAGCCCTTTTTGATTCCTCCATCTAAGGGTAATCGGGTTTAACTTTAATGCTGAGGCATTCGCTTGGCCAATCCCTTCATCTGATCAATCACTTGTTCCAGCGTGGATGAGCAATTCCCGTAGAGCTGCTTGGTCTTATCATCGGCGGCTGAGTGGGCCAGTGATTGCAGCACCTTTTCGCATTTCTTGAGTTGAGCTAACAGAACGGCTTGCTCCTGCGATTGGGGAATATGGATTCGGTCATCGTACAAGTCGACGTAAAATTGGCCATAAGCGTCAACTTGGCCTAGGTTGACCTGCTTGAGCGTCACGCCCAGCTTGTTGAGTTCGTTATGCAACCAGCGATGGCTAAGCCCTAGATTGGCTAGTGGCTCGTTCATGATGATACCATCGAGAATAATGGTCTGCGGCTCAGACTCCGGGGCAACCTCAAGTCCAAGCTGCGCGGGGGTGAGTGGCTGGTGTTCTGTTTTCAATAAGGCGTTGATTTGCCCATCGGGCTCCATCACAGCAAATTCTACCTCGGCTGTCTTGAAGATACTCTTCTTTCTTAGTTGCTCCAGCAGTTCCTCATTGGTGAGTCGCTCTTTTTTTAGATTACCCTCCAAAATCTTTCCGTCCTTGATCAACACGGTACTTGTGCTGTCAATCCAGCTTCGAAATCGTTTGCTCTTAAGTTGCACATATTCTACGCCAATGGAAATGAGAAACCAGACGCCTACCGCCACCAGCCCAATGTACCACTTGACATCCACATCCAGTGAGATGTAGGCAGCAAGACTGCCTATGGTGATGCCGGTTGTGTATTCAAAGAAGCTAAGCTGGGAGATTTGCCTTTTGCCGAGCAAACGGGTGATGATGAACAGCACCACCGCGGCTACCAGCGTACGCAGAATGACTTCCACCCATGTGGGCATAAATAGGCTCCTTTCAGCAGAGACCAGATTGGAAATATATGCTGATTATTTGCAAAAAAAGGAGTTTTTAATAAATCCAATATATGGAGAATATTCACTCTCGCATTCCAGGAACGATGGATGCAGCGCCCATAACCCCGGCTTGTTCACCCAATCCAGCAGGGTAGAGGTGAATTCCATCGCCTTGATATACAGGCATGACCATCCGGTGTAACGGCTCCCGAATGTTTTCCAGCAGAAACTCGCCTTGCCCAGTAATCGCTCCGGCGAGCAGAAAATGGCGGGAATTAAGCGTATGTGTCAAATTGGCCAGGCCTATGGCAATCCGCTCTCCATACAGAGCTACGATCTCCTTTGCTAGCGAGTCGCCGCCTCGGGCTTGGGCGAACAGTTCTCTCGGATTCTCAATCCAGAGTCCCGGAGCCCCTTGCTCACGCATCAGTAGCTTCAGTCCACTCACAGAAGCATAATTCTCCCAGCAGCCGCGATTGCCGCAACTGCAAGGGAGTCCGCCCATGGCGATGATGTGGTGCCCGAAGCCACCGGCATAACCGTCGTCTCCTGCAAATATGGCGCCATTTCGGATGATACAACCACCGATTCCCGTTCCGAGAGCAACGCAGATTAAATTAGCCATGCCTTGGGCCGCGCCTTGCCATTGCTCACCGAGCGCAATCGCGTGCACGTCGTTCACAACGACGCAAGGCAGCCCGAACTCTTGCTCCAGCAGCTTGCGGAGCGGGGTCCCCGTCCATCCGGGCAGATGCTCGGTCGCGTAGGCTACGGTTCCGAACGAATCCACCGTTCCTGCGGTTCCTACACCGATGCCTAGCAACGGCCAGCCTTCTTGCTCAGCAGTTCGGCGATGATCTGCAATAAGCCGGAACAGCTTGGACAGCAAGGCCTCCCGGCCTTGTCCCGCTTCTGTGGGTACGGTGTGAAAGTGTTCTACGCTGCCATCTGTGCCAACCAGCGCTGATTTGATGCCGGTGCCGCCTAGATCGATGGCGATAGCGTAGCGTTGGCGGCTCATCGACCTTCCTCGATCTTGCTGGCTCCCGCGCGCAGAGCGTGGGCAAATTCTCCAGTGATTGTATGTGGACGAGTGATGACAGTGCCGACCACCACAGCATATGCTCCGGCTTGGAGGGCCGCTGCTGCTTGCCCGGGTGTGCGGATTCGACCTTCGGCAATCACGGGAACCTCTACGGAGCTGGACAGCTCCTCTAGCAGCTTGAAGTCCGGGTCCTTACTTTGCGTGCTGTAAGGAGTGTATCCAGACAGGGTGGTTGAGATGAGGTCGAAACCAAGTTCTGCTGCTGCCAATCCTTCTTCCAGGGTGGACACATCAGCCATCAGCAAACGTCCTGGTTGCCGTTTGACACCGGCTATCAGTGCTTCCAAGGTCTCACCTCCAGGCCGTACCCGTCCCGTCGCATCTACAGCTACAATGTCGGCACCAGCGGCGAAGAGCAGCTCTACGTCAGATCGGCAGGGCGTAATGTATACCTCCGAATCGGCATAGCTTTTCTTCCAAATCCCGATAATGGGCAGCCCGCAGCCTTCTTTGATAGCAGCGACGTCCTGCGGGGAATTGGCCCGAATAGCGGCGGCTCCGCCATCTTTGGCGGCATTCGCCATAGCGGTCATAATATGACTGCCGTATAATGACTCTCCTGCGTAAGCCTGACAGGATACGATAAGTTGCCCTTTTAACTGCTCCAGTAGTTGCTCCATGATCAATTACGACTCCTTTGACTGTATAAATTTTGTGGGAATAAAACGCATACATTAATCTATTACACAGTATAAAAATTAGAGATCAATAAGTAAAGAAAATAATTTTCTAAATTAACGGAAATTAAGAAAAAAATAAACATAATCATTTACAAAGCGAATTTGATCTGTTAATTTAGTACACATGAAACAGCCAAACCGCAAATAAGGAGGAGTAAAACGGATGGAAGCATTGGACGTCATTGTGGTAGGAGGCGGCATTTCCGGCGTCATGGCTGCTGTAGCAGCCGCCAAGTCGGGAGCAAAGACACTGATCGTAGAATCTCAGGGCTATTTGGGAGGGACTCTGACCGCTAACGGCGTAGGTCCCATGATGACCTTTCACGCTGGAGAGAAGCTGGCAATTCAAGGCTTGACCAACGAACTGATCGAGAGATTGAAGAGAATAGGGAAATCACCAGGACATATTTTCGACACCGTAGGATTCACGTATTCGGTCACCCCGTTTGATGCTGAAGCGCTTAAGGTGGAACTGGAATCAATGATTCTGGAAAATGGGGGACAAATTCTGTATCACACTATGCTGGCCGAGGTGCATACTGAAGACCAGCGAATCACAGAGATTACCGTATGCAACAAGTCTGGCTTAAGCAAGCTCGCAGCCAAAGTCTTTATTGATGCGACCGGCGACGGAGATCTGTCCGTCCGTGCAGGTGCAGCCTTCACCAAGGGGCGGGAAAGCGATGGAGCCATGCAGCCGATGACGTTGAAAATGAAGATGATCAATGTGGATATCGCTAAGGTAAAGGCCTATATCCATGCCCACCCGGAAGATTTCCCGTTATACAAAGGGGATACTTCCATTATTGAGGATGCTCCAAGATTGTCAACCGCTGGCTTCGTCAGCCTGTTCAAGCAAGCCAAGGAGCGAGGCGAAATCTCCATTCCGCGCGAGGATATTCTCTTCTTCGAGACCAATACCCCCGGCGAGGTGATTCTGAATACAACGCGCATTCTCGGACATGACGGAACAGATGCCTGGAGCCTAAGCCGCGCGGAGACCGTGGGACGGAAGCAGTGCAGAGAATTGGAGTTATTTGTTAAGAAGTATATACCGGGTTTTGAAAACGCTATCGTAGAATCAACCGGCCCTTCGATCGGTGTGCGAGGTTCCCGTCAAATCGTTGGCCTATACACGCTGACTGCGGCTGATATCCTCTCCCAGACTCCATTTGAGGATACGATTGCCCATTCGGGATATCCCATTGATATCCATAACCCTGACGGGGAAGGGACGAAGCACGAGAAGCTGGAATGGGGCGGGATGTACAGCATTCCGTACCGCTGTCTTGTGACGCCGTCTCTTCATAACGTCATCGTAATTGGACGTTGTCTGTCGGCTACCTTTGAAGCCCAGGCTGCGGTGAGAACGACGCCGACCACCGGGGCCATTGGACATGCGGGCGGGGTTGCTGCTGCGCAGGCCGCTTTGCATGACTTGAACGTTCAGGAGGTGGACGTCGCCAAGGTGCAGCAAGTATTGAAGGAGCAGGGAGCTTATCTGGAGGTATAAGAGGCTGGAGGAGAACTCCAATTTGAACATTAAAAGGAGATTTGAACGATGAGTTCGATAATGTGGATACAGGCGATTGGTATATTACTCGTATTTATTCTGTTTGCAGCGTTAATGATGACCCGGAAGCTGCCTACCATCCTGGCGCTGCCAAGCATGGCGATATTGTTTGCACTGATTGCGGGCGTACCATGGTCTTCAGGTGCTCCTGATACAGCTACGATTAGCGGGACGATCCTGGCTCAGGGGTCCATGCGGCTCTCTACCGCAATAGCAGGCTTGATCTTTGGTGCCTGGTTTGGTCAAATTCTGAACAAAGTAGGCGTAACTAAAGCAATCATTCGTAAGGCTGCCGAACTGGCAGGGGATAAGCCGATTCTGATTGCGCTGCTGTTCTTTGTAACCGCTTCGGTGATCTTCTCCGCCGCAAGCGGCCTGGGAATGGTTATCCTCGTGGGTACCATTATTATTCCGATTATGCTGACCGCCGGGATTAGTCAATTCTTGTCCTCAGTTGTATTACTGACCTCCGTTGGCGTGGGTGTCCTGTTTAATGTCTCGAACTGGGCGGTTTATGTGGATGTGATGGGATTGCCGGTAGCTACGATTGCTAATTACACGCTCATTGCAGCTCTGCCGCTGATTGTGATTAGCATGATCATGATCGTATTTTATGCCCGCCGGGATGGAAAGGGCCGCAAAGCATGGGCGATGCCGGCGAACTCACCGTCTTCCGATGGTCGCAAGGTACCTACGATCGCGCTGATCAGTCCAGTGGTACCTGTAATTATGGTGTTCGTATTTAAAATGGATATCGTGCCTGCTGTTATTATCGGCGCGGTGGCTACGTTGTTATTGTCCTGGCCGAAGCGTCCTGTGCACGTGCTGTCCAGTTCGCTGGTCGAAGGTATTCAGGATGTAGCCGGGGCTTTGGGATTGATGATCGGCATCGGTATTCTGGTAAATGCCGTTATGGCACCACAGGTGACGGCTATTATTTCGCCGTTGATTGAGGCGGTACTGCCGGGAAGCCCACTCATGTACATCCTGTTCTTTACGATCTTGTCACCGCTGGCTATTTACCGTGGTCCGTTGAACGTATGGGGACTTGGGAGCGGCATCGCAGCCTTATTTGTTGGCGCAGGTATGACTCCAATTGCAGCCATGCTGGCACTTCGGGTAGTCAGTAATGTGCAGGCGGTATCCGACCCTACCAACTCCCATAACGTTTGGGTAGCTGACTTCACCAAGAGTGATATCAATGACATTCTGAAGCGGACATTGCCTTGGATGGTGACGGCTGTACTGATTTCAATGATCTGGGGTGCGTTTGTTGTTTTTTAACGGTGCGAGAGCACTTTGGGCAGCATGGTAAACAAGTCGCCAAGCTTATAGAGAGATAGGAGGGAGCAATGAAATGGGTAGAAAAGTAAGGGTGGGCATCGACGTCGGTGGAACATTTACAGACGCGGTCGTGCTGGACAATGAAACATTCGAAATTATTGAAAAGATGAAAATTCCGACCACCCATCATGATGAAGATGGTGTGGCCAAGGGGATCGTTCAGATCTTGCAGACGATTCTGCAAAGCAAGGGTATCGCTCCGGAGGATGTGGCCTTTATCGCTCACGGAACCACGCAGGCAACGAATGCACTTTTGGAGGGGGATGTGGCGAAGGTGGGCATCCTCGGCATGGGGGCAGGCATTGACGGCCTCAGTGCGCGTAGTGAATCCAATCCGGGGCAAATTGAGCTGGCGCCGGGCAAGTATCTACACAGCTACCATACGTATCTGGATTCCAAGCATCTGAAGGATGAAGCGGTGGAGCAAGCTCTGGACGAATTGCTGAGCCAAGGGGCGGAAGTCATTGTGGCATCGGAAGCCTATAGTGTGGATGACCCGGCTAATGAGCTGGCTATCGCCCAGACGGCGGCGAGACGCAATGTGTTTGCAACAGGCGGGCATGAAATATCGCAATTATATGGTCTGCGTACAAGAACAAGAACGGCAGTTATTAATGCCAGCTTGATTCCGAAAATGATGGAAACCGCCAATATGACCGAGAAATCCGTCATTAATGCCAACATCACTTCTCAATTAATGATCATGCGTTGTGATGGCGGGGTGATGAGCATTGAGGAGGTGCGGAAGCGCCCTATTCTGACGATGCTCTCCGGACTTGCGGCAGGCGTTGCAGGAGCGTTGATGTACGAGAAAATATCCGATGGTATTTTCTTTGAGGTTGGCGGCACCAGCGTAGATATTTCCGTCATCAAGAACGGGAAAGTCATGATTCAAAATGCGCAGGTCGGTGGACACCGTACTTACCTGCAGTCGCTGGATGTCCGTACTCTGGGGATTGCGGGCGGCAGTATGATTCGCGTCGCGGGCGGCCGAATTACCGATGTAGGTCCACGAAGCGCCCATATTGCCGGGAAGGCCTATGAGTGCTTTGCTTCCCCGGCTGGGCTGCAAGACGCTGCCGTTGTATTTATCAGCCCGCGTGAAGGAGACGCCCAGGAATATGCCATCATTCGAGGTGGTTCCGGCGAAGAGTTCTCGCTGACTTTGGCGGGAGCGGCCAATCTGCTTGGCTACGTTCCTGAGGGGGACTATGCTTATGCCGGGAAAGAAAGTGCCCGCTTGGCCTGGGATGCGCTCGGGGTACACCTTGGCATTTCCGGTGAGGCGGCGGCGCGGCAGGCTCTGGATCTCGCCATCGAGAAAACGATGAAGACTGTGAATGAGATGATCGCAGATTATGAACTGGATCGCTCTTTCGTCACTTTGGTTGGCGGGGGTGGCAGCGGGGCTGTCTTGATTCCGGCCATGGCGGAGAAGGAGAACATGAAGTGGCAGATCGCCAAGAATGCACCGTATATTTCAACAATTGGCGTGGCACTGGCCATGGTAAAGGAGCAGATCGAACGCACGGTCATCAATCCTACCGAGGCAGATATCAAGCGGATTCGCAGTGATATTATGGAGAAGATTGTTCAGTCCGGAGCAAGTGAGGACACGGTAGAGGTCACGATTGAAATTGATAATCAGAAGAACATCCTGCGTGCTATCGCTACCGGATCAACGGAACTTCGGTCCAAGGATTTAGGGCAAGCCGCTATGACGGAAGCGGAGATGCGTGCCATCGCTGCAAGCTCTGTAGATGCCGCGGTAGATGCTATGTTCCTGGCGGCTCAAACGGGTCGTTGGCATTTGTTCGTCAGTGAAGAGGTACGTAAAGCGTTCTTTGGCTTGATCAAGAAGAAGCGGACTTCGGTCAGTGTGGTGGACAGGGAAGGCGTTGTTCGCTTTAAGCAGGCCGGGGTACATTACGGGGAATTCAGCAAGAAGCAGCGGGATGAGGGGTTTGTTGGTTTTCTTGATGAGCATACGATATATTCAGACGCCAACGCGACGATTCCGAAGGTCTTCTTGTTCTTCCGTGAGAAAATGCTGGATCTGACGGGCATGCAGACCAAGGAACAATTGCTATCGATTGTGGACATGGAGACGGAGATGCTGAGTGAAGAGGAAGCGTGGCTGGCGGTAGCTTATCAGTAAACGGGCTAAGGGTAAAGGTTAAGCAAGGAGAGGTGATGTAGAGATGGCGGGCGGGCAAAATGAGGTGCAGGCGTTCGATCTTTGCGCTTTGGGGCTTGATGATGACATATTGGCTTTGGCCGAATTGGAGCGGGACCCGGTATTCCATAAGCTGGACTCCGGCAGATATGGCTATTATCTTGAACAGTCCTTGGGGGCGGGGAGACGTGCTGCCCTGCCGCTTCAGGGTCAGGATATCCGCGTGCTTCTGGAGGAAGCGGGTATTGAGTTCAGGCTGGCTGAGTCTGCGGGAGCGGGGACAATGAAGGTGGCGCTGCGGGCTCAATTGGATTGGAGCGGGAAAGTGCCGCATATTACGGTGTATCGTGAGTCGCTGCGTCAATTGCAGACTGCGGCTGAGACAAGAGGTGCCCTCGGTCCGGTTACCTTTGATAGAATTGTGGACATTCATTTGGCTCATGAATACTATCACTGGCTGGAGTATCGCAGCGGACAATTTACTAATGAGCTTCTGGAGTCGGTAGAGTGCCTCAGAATCGGCCCGTTCCGCAGGAAGGCAACAGTCTTGCAGACCAGCGAAATTGCGGCGCACGCCTTCTGCAAGCAAATGCTTGGACTTCCCTATTTGCCGAGCTTACTGGACCATATGTACCTGATACAAACGGGTGAAATCAAGATGGAGCAATTCGCAGAAAATGTGAAAAAGTGGAAGGAAATTTTAGCTAGTATGGACTCCGTATGCTATAATAGGTAAATCGTTATTGCGCGAGACCGTTTTCGAAAGAATCGGTATTCGCACAAGCAGGAGGACATGTCATGGCTTCGCAAGTACCCGCGGTAATTGCAAAAATTATTTCGCTGAACAAGAAGTTCACTTATGGTGAAAATCAGATTGCCCAGTTCGTCATTCACCAACCCGAATTTATTACCCAACATACGATTACGGCGCTGGCCAATGAGATTGGCGTCTCGGAGACTAGCATTAACCGTTTTTGCAAAAAGATTGGCTTCAAGGGCTTTAACGACTTCAAGATTGCCATCGCCCAGGATACCTTCTACCGGGAAATGCAAACGCGGAAGAAGGAGCGTCGGGAGATTACCCCGATCGACGGGCTGGCACTTGATTACAATGAGCTTGTAATTAATACCTCCGCGATGATCACCGAGGATGCGCTGCGTTATGTAGCGGAAGCGCTCAAGCAGGCCAGACGCATCCATATCTTCGGCATCTTCGATTCCTTCCTGTCGGCTATGGCTCTTAAGAACCGCCTGTCCTTGATCGGAATCAGTGCCGAGGCGAGCAGTGACAGCCGCGCGATGAAGATTGCTGCGTCGCAGGCTACGCCGGAGGACGTGGTGATTGCCTTTTCCCGTTCGGGGGCAACGCAGGAGATTATTGCTGCGGTGTCAACGGCCCAGATGAATCAGGCGAAGACGGTGGCGATTACCTGTTATGACTCATCTCCCATCACGGAAGCAGCCGAGATGAACATCATCGTACCGGACAAGATGTCCGTCAACAACAGCGCCATGATGTCGAACCACATTACCTTTTTATTCGTTGTGGATGCAGTCATGAGTCTGTTGATCACTTCGGACAAATCTTATCTGAAGAAGAAGCTGGATAGCGAGGGAATTATCTCTAGCCGTCCTTCGGTCACAGAATACTATTAATCTCTCTTCTAATCATGTATTAAAATAGGAAGCGGCCCGCCATGATGGCGGGCCGCTTCTGTAATATATACACAAGTGCTGAACGAGCGTATTAATCAGGTTACGATTTGCTCAATACCAGTTCAAGGCGAACCTGAATGTCATTTTCAGCAGATAAGACGACACTATGCGGGTTCTCCAAGCCGAAGTCGTCAAAAGTGACCATTGTGCTGCTGGACAGCAGTAGCTCTTCTCCTTGGTACATGGCTGTACCTGCAAAGGTAACCTCTTTATCAATGCCTCGTACATTCAGTGTTCCTGTCATCGTAAAATAGTAGGCAGTGCCTTCGGTCCAGTCTGTTGGCAGTCCCTCAAAGCTTGCGCCCTCAAAGGTTGCATTCGGATATTGAGCAACATCGAAGTAATCCGCAGATTTGATATGCTCGTCCCGCTGCGCATTGCTGGAGTCTACCGCGTTCATGTCGATTGTTCCTATGGCTGTGCTTTGAGCCAGGTCGTTCACATCAAGCTGCCACTGTCCGCTAACGATATTGTTAACGAAGTTAACTGTTTCTTTGGAGGTGGTAACAGAGAAATACACTTTGGAAGCGTCAGTAATACTCCAATTGCCATTCACCAAATCTTGCGAGACCACTTCTCCGGCAGCGGCGCTGGCGGTTTGTTTAGGATTGCCCGAAGCGTTATTCGCAGGAATGACGGTCTCAATCTCAACGTTGTTTCCCAAATAATTGTTCATTAGGGCATAACCACCGCCGCCGATGACACCTGCTAGTACAACACCCGTAATTATCCATGTCATTGTTTTTTTCTTCACTGTAGGTTCCTCCTGAAAGCTTTATTTTTTCTCTATTGAATGTTGCTTGCGTAATAGTCTAACAAATAAATAAGTCAGGCAAATGTCAAACTAAAATTTGTTAATTAAGTTTCTATTTCCCCTTGCAGGGCGGGACTGTCTATGTCAAATTAAAGATTACATTAAGCACTATACAAAGAGCTGGAGGGGTCAGTGTGAAGTCGATCCTGATTGTGGAGGATGAGGAAGCTATCTCGCGTGTGCTTGCAGCATACTTGAAGAAGGCAGGGTTCCAGATTGCCCGAGTTCGTGATGGACAAGAAGCGATGGAGCAATTTGAAGCGGGAGATTACGCTCTCGTCTTACTGGATGTGATGTTGCCGGGGATGAATGGATGGGAACTGCTGAAGCAGATTCGCTCCAAAAGTCCTTGTCCGGTAATTATGCTAACTGCTCTTGGACAATTAGAGGAGCGTTTGGAAGGGTTAGAGAACGGGGCCGATGATTATATGACCAAGCCATTTGTTCCCGAGGAAGTCGTTGCCCGGGTACAGGCTGTGCTGCGAAGAAGACCTCATTGGACGGATGGCGATAGCAAACGATACTTTGGCAATCTGCTGCTGGACTACACCTCGCGTTCTGTTTATTTGAATGCAGCCGAGGTGGCCCTGACGCCGCGAGACTTGTCGTTGCTACTATTTCTGGCTGAATATCCAAATCGGATTTTTACCAGGGAGCAGCTTATTGAGCAGGTCTGGGGCAACGATTATGACGGTAGTGACCGGGCGGTTGATTTATCGGTTAAAAGATTGCGTCAGGCTTTGACCCACTGGCAGACAGACGCAGGAGAAATACGCACATTGCGAGGAACGGGGTATCAATTTTGGATCGGAGAGTAAAGCCGCGGAAATTGACTTCCATTTTGACCTATTGGACGGTTCGTTATTGCATCATCTTGTGTGTGGGATTTGTGATGATCTGGCTGATCGCCATATATGGCGTGCGGGCTACAGCTATGGATAGCAGGCTGAACACTGCGGGTCTGCTCGGGCAAGAGTTAGCCGATTATGTGGTGTCAACGGATGGTCAATTGGTGATCCCCCAGAATATTAATGAACGCCTGAAGAGTCGGCTTGACTATTTCAACTTTAAAGGCGATCTATGCCTGTTTATCTCGGATCAGGAGGGACGTCTCTTGTTCTCCGTTCCCCAAACGACCCAAGAGATCATTGATCGGCGAATGAATGAGGATTATTCCGATGTGGAAGAGCCGCAGACCAAGGCGGTGATTACTCCTGTGCAGCATAACGGAGCCCCATTAGGACAGGTCACCTTCTTGCTATCGAAGCAGTCCTTGGCCTCCAATCCGCATGAAGTTACGATAGCCGTCGTCGCGTTGTTTACCTTGATTATGGCTGGTTGGCTGACGCTTTACCTGCTGTCGCGCAAGTTAAGTCGCCCCATTCGCCAAGTCGCAGAGGGCGCGCATCTAATTCGCGAGGGTCATTATGATATTAGGCTGGAGGTAGCTACAGGGGAACGTGAAATTCAGGAATTGGTGGACGCCTTTCGTGAGATGGCGCAACGCCTGAAGCAGCTTGAGGAATGGCGTGCCTTATCCCTTGCAGGAGTGACACATGAATTGAAGACACCGGTTACCTCCATTAAAGGACTTCTGCTGGCGGTGCGTGACGGGGTTGTAACCGCAGAGGAGGGCGGGGAGTTTCTGGACATTGCCCTTCAGGAGTCAGGTCGGCTGGAACGGATGGTGGCCGATTTGCTCGATTACAACGCCATGTCTGCCGGAAGTGTTCAAATATCAGCTTTAGAAGTGGATTTGAACGGACTGATCTCGGAAATAGTGTATCAATGGGAGATGACAAATAAACTTCCCGGTGCCGAGATCAAGCTTGTGCTGTCGGAAGAGAAAATACGGAGCATTGGTGATCCGTTGCGTATTCAGCAAATCATACTGAACTTGCTCAACAACGCGCGTCAGGCTCAGTCCGAGGCTTCTTCCGCATTGATCGAAGTCCGTGTGTCTGTAGCATCCGGAAGAGCGATAATTGAAGTCCAAGATGATGGCACCGGAATTGCTCCAGAGGAAGCGCCGTATATCTTTGATCGTTTCTTTCGAGGAGCGCAGAAGAAGCTGCGTACAAGGGGGCTAGGCTTGGGATTGACCTATAGTCAGTTGCTTGCGCGGGCACAGGGAGGAGAGCTGGAGCTTGTCCAAACTTCTGTAGAAGGAAGCGTCTTTCGCCTGATTCTTCCTCTTGCTCATGAGTAAGGAATAAGTCGCGTTATTTCCAGATTTAGCATCAGGAGTTGTGGAATCGCCAATAAGCCTATGGTATAATTTTTTATTGATGCTTATAGAAGTTTTGAAGCGCACGCATGAATAGCAAACTCAAGAATTAATTGACGGTTTGATATGAAATATAGAGCGATATCGAAACGAGGAAGTGAAGTTAAACGATGAAGGACCCCAAACCGCAAAACAAGCCTCTTGATAAGGACTATTCCCAATATTTCAACTTCAGCGATGCCAAGCTGATCAGTGAGGAAGAGGGGAAGACGACTTACCGTATCCGTGGGCGCAATATTCAGATTAACTCCAACCCTGACTATAAGGAAGGCAAGCGTCGGGGTAAGGAAGACACCCAGGTGCATTATGACTTCAGTATTCCCGATGAGATGAAGAGCTTCGGGGAAGGCAAGCTTTACAATATTACGACCTATGGTTGTCAAATGAACGAGCATGATACGGAAACCATCAAGGGCTTGCTGGAGCAGATGGGCTACCGCTCCACCGAGGATCGCAAGCAGGCTGATATTATCCTGCTCAATACGTGCGCTATTCGCGAAAACGCCGAGGATAAGGTGTTTGGCGAACTAGGGCATCTGAAGGGGCTGAAGACAGAGAAGCCTAACCTATTGCTGGGCGTCTGCGGCTGCATGTCGCAGGAAGAAGGTGTGGTCAAGCGAATCATGCAGAGACATGGATTTGTCGATATGATCTTCGGAACCCATAATATCCATCGGTTGCCTCATCTGATTCAGGAAGCAATTTTCAGTAAGGAGATGGTCGTCGAGGTCTGGTCCAAGGAAGGCGACATTATCGAGAACCTGCCGAAGAAACGGGAAGGTATGCGAGCCTGGGTGAACATTATGTACGGCTGCGATAAGTTCTGTACGTATTGCATCGTACCGTTTACGCGGGGGAAGGAACGCAGTCGGCGTCCTGATGATGTCATTGCCGAGGTACGGGAGCTGGCTAGGCAGGGCTATAAGGAAGTTACCTTGCTGGGACAGAACGTGAACGCTTACGGCAAGGATTTTACCGATATCAGTTACACCTTTGCCAATTTAATGGATGATATCCGTCAAATTGATATTCCGCGCGTAAGATTCACTACTTCGCATCCACGAGATTTTGATGATGCGCTTATTGAGGTGTTGGCTAAGGGCGGCAATCTGGTGGAGCACATCCATCTGCCCGTGCAATCGGGTAGCAGTGAGGTACTGAAGAAAATGAGCCGCAAATATACGCGTGAGCACTACGTGGAGCTGGCGCGTAAGATTAAAGCCAACATTCCCGGTGCCGTCCTGACAACGGATATTATTGTAGGATTCCCAGGAGAAACGGAAGCCCAATTTGAGGAAACTCTATCATTAGTCCGTGAGATCGGCTATGATTCGGCATATACCTTCGTCTACTCACCACGGGAGGGAACGCCGGCAGCGGTCATGGAGGACAACGTGCCGCTCGAAGAGAAGAAGGCCCGGTTAGCTCGCTTGAACGATACGATCATGGAATATAGCCGGCGCAGCAATGATGGGACGAGGGGCCAGGTGGTGGAAGTGCTGGTTGAAGGGGAGAGCAAGAACAACGCCCAAGTGCTGGCGGGACGTACTCGCAGCAACAAACTGGTTCATTTCGAGGGAGACAAGGATTTAATCGGCACCTTTGTGCATGTGGAAATAACGGACCCGATGACTTGGTACATTAAAGGCAATTTAGTGAAAGAGACTGCCAATTTAGCATAGTCCCAAGGAGGTTGTAACGGTGGAACATAAAGACCAAACCGATTGCGGGATTCCCAAGTTTGATTCCCGGGATCTAGTGATTCGCGAAGATATTATGTATAAAGCCAGAGAATTGGCCGAATTGATCGGCACAAGCGAGGAAGTACAGCAATTTCAGAAGGCGGAAAAGCTGATTCAACAGCACGAACGGGTGCAAGGGCTGATTAGTATGATTAAGAAGAAGCAGAAAGAAATCGTCGCCTTCGAAAGCTTTCAGAACCAGTCGATGGTCCAGAAGATCGAACGGGAAATCGAGGAACTGCAAGACGAACTGGATGGCATTCCAGTGGTTACCGAATTCCAGCAAAGCCAAAGCGATATCAATTATTTGCTGCAACTGGTCGTTTCGGTGATTCGGGATACCGTGTCGAGCAAAGTCAATGTAGAATCCGGCAGCGAACCGGCGGTAACATCCGGTTACGGGGAATAAGCTGAATTCGTCGGTGCGCAAGGCATGTTGAGGCATGTCCTTCCGCACCTTTTTGAATCTTCTTCAAGAACATGATATTGATAAATAGACAGAGACAGAGATAGGATAGGAGGACCATGCATGGAATGGAATGAAGAGGTAAGTCGCCGTAATGAGCAGTCCTTCTGGGGACTGCTGGGACTCAAGATGATTAATGCTGATTCAAGCCAGGTAGAACTTGGACTTACGGCGGGGGATTCACATTTAAATGCGATGGGCATTGTCCACGGGGGCGTATTATCGTCCATGATGGATCAAGCCATGGGAACGATGGTGGCTACGTTGAAGGGCAAGTTTGGGGTCACTACCCATCTTAACGTCAACTTCCTCAGCCCGATGCGGGCTGGAGAGCTGGTGGCTACGGCCTTCCCTCTGCACGAGACGTATCGTACGATCACGCTTCGCTCAGAGGTGCGGGATGAAGAGGGAACTCTCGGCTGTATCTCCACCGCCACTTTCCGGCTCCTGAAACAAGAGTAAACCCGAAATGCCAGGCCGGGCTGAGTAAGTTGAACTTGAAATATGCAGATTAAGCAAGCGAGAAAAATGATTCTGAAGAAGGTCAAAGCTTTCTGTAAGAAAGCTGCATCGGAAGCCTACGCTTGTTCGCCTTTGTGAGTGGATTTCTACTTCATCTGAATTTATAAAACAAGAGAAATCCATGAACAACAGCGATCGTAAGAACATTTTCTCGTCTGCTTCTTTGCATATAATAATAAGTTCAACTTACATAAGACATGGTCGGCGTTATCATATGACTGATGTGGTGATACGTGATGAACAATGAACAAGAGCATGGCGAATCAATTAATGAGGTTAAGAAATATCGTACACCTGACGGGATACCGGCAGATATTGTGATGTTTACATTAACCCGGCAGGAGCGTAAAGCCTCCACCAAGTCTTTGCCCCACTTCGACTTGAAGGTCATGCTGATCCGCCGACGCAGTTGGCCGTTTGCCGGGGCTTGGGCCCTGCCCGGAGGCTTCTCACAAGAGGATGAATCCCTGTATGAAACGGCTCGCCGAGAGCTCA
Source organism: Paenibacillus senegalimassiliensis (assembly GCF_001486585.1). GTDB lineage: Bacteria > Bacillota > Bacilli > Paenibacillales > Paenibacillaceae > Fontibacillus > Fontibacillus senegalimassiliensis. The sequence goes on along the minus strand of NZ_LN909046.1, from coordinate 1,332,841 downwards.
AGGAGGAGACGGGGGTGGATGGCTCCCATCTGGAGTATCTGGGGGTATACAGCACGCCCGGGCGCGATCCACGCGGCTGGATAATCTCTCATGCTTTCTTTGCGTTAGTGGAAGAATGGGTGCTGGAGAAACGCCAATCTGCAGATGATGCACAGGAGGTAGGCTTGTTCACTGTGCGCGAGGCCCTGGAGGAGTTGCAGCTTGCCTTCGACCATCGGGAGATTTTGCAGGATGCCTATAAGCGTATTCAGCAGCAGATGCTTCATACGACGATTGCCAAGCAATTCCTGCCACCACATTTCACACTAGGTGAACTGTATCAAGTGATTCAAACCGTTGTTCCCGATTTTGCCGAACTTAATTTTATTCGAAAAATAACGTCCACACGCAGCCGCCAAGGCATATTGGAAGAGGTGCGCGACGAGAATGACAAGCCGATGCTGTCCAATCAGTATTCGCAGCGGCCGGCACAATTGTACCGGTTTACCGACTTTACCCCTCAGTTGTCGATCTATACATAGCAGGGTACAGAAAGGGATGAACGTACATGCCAGCCACGGGGTTAGCATTGCATACCGATAAATATCAGATCAACATGATTTATGCCCATTGGGTGAATGGCACGCATCTGCGGGAGACGGTGTTCGAAGCCTATTTCCGTAAGCTTCCGTTCGGTAATGGTTATGCTGTATTCGCAGGTCTCGAACGAATAGTCAACTATATTCGCAGCCTACGCTTTACGGAGGAGGACCTGAACTATCTGGACAGGCAGGAAGAGAATTACAAGCCTGAATTTCTTAAGCTCCTGCGCGATTTCAAGTTTCAGGGAACGTTGTCTTCGCTGCAAGAAGGCGCTATCTGCTTTCCCAATGAGCCGTTAATTCGGGTACAGGGCACCATCATGGAGACTCAATTGATCGAAACGGCGATGTTGAACTTTATGAACTTTCAGACCTTGATTGCAACGAAGGCTTCTCGCGTCAAGCAAGTAGCTGAACAAGATGTGCTGCTGGAATTTGGTACACGCCGTGCCCAGGAAGCCGATGCCGCAATTTGGGGAGCAAGGGCAGCTTATATTTCGGGCTTTGACGCTACGTCCAATCTGCTCGCAGGAGAGCGCTTTGGCATTCCTACCAAGGGAACGCATGCCCATTCCTGGGTGCAGATCTTCGATTCGGAGCAGGAGGCCTTCGAACTGTACGCCAAGGCATTGCCTGATCAGGTATCGCTGTTGGTGGATACATTTGATACGTTAAAGAGCGGAGTACCAAATGCGATACGGACGGCACGGATTCTGGAAGCAGCCGGGAAGCGACTGAGCAGCATCCGTCTGGATAGCGGCGACCTGGCCTACCTGTCGATTAAGGCTCGTAACATGCTGGATGAGGCCGGTTTGGATTACGTTAAAATTGTGGCCTCCAACGATTTGGACGAGAACACAATCTTCAACCTTAAGGCGCAGGGCGCACGCATTGATATATGGGGAGTGGGCACCCAATTAATCACTGCTGCCGACCAACCGGCGCTTGGCGGGGTCTACAAGCTGGTGGAGAGGGAGAAGAATGGTCAGATGGAGCCGACCATCAAGATCTCTGGCAATCCTGAGAAAGTGACGACACCGGGCAGGAAGGACGTATGGCGCATTGTGAGCAAGGAGAGCGGCAGGGCTATTGCCGATTACGTCTGCTTCCCGCATGAAGAGCAAGCCCGTACCGGGAATAACCTTCGCTTGTTTGATCCGGTGCATCCTTATATTAAGAAGACGGTGAAGAATTTTGAAGCGGTAGCGATGCTCGAGACCATATTCGAGAACGGTGAACTGGTCTTCGAGCTTCCGAGACTGGAGCAAATTCGGCAATATCATCGTGAGCAATTAAACTTGTTTTGGCCCGAGTATCTGCGTAAGATGAATCCGGAAATCTACCGGATTAGTCTAAGCCAGGAGGCTTGGGAATTGAAGCAGAAAATGATTGAGGAATACGTACAACAGCACGACGAGTAACAAACCATAGAGCAACAAGAATTAAGGACTTGCCTGACCGCCAGAGCGGAGGCAGTCCTTTTTTGGCTTGTTGATTATTTCTCGGGAAAGCGCAAAAAACGCTATAAATCGGCGGTCCACAGGCGCATTCGACAAAGTGGTCAACTGGTGACCATCGCTCCGCCGTTGACATGAATGACTTGGCCGGTGACATAGCTGGAATCATGGGAGGCCAGGAAGACGTATACAGGTGCCAGTTCAAACGGCTGACCGGCCCGTCTCATCGGCGTATCCAGCCCAAAGGTCGAGACATATTCAGCGGAGTAGCTGGAAGGGATGAGCGGTGTCCAAATGGGTCCGGGTGCGACAGCATTGACCCGAATGCCCCGGTCTACAAGTGACAACGAGAGCGAGCGGGTAAAAGAAACGACGGCTCCTTTGGTAGACGAATAGTCGATCAGCAGCGGGGCTCCCTGGTAAGCCGTCACGGAGGCGGTGCTAATAATGGTGCTGCCAGGCTTCAAGTAGGGCAGGGCGGCTTGAGTGAGATAGAACATCGGATAAATATTGGTAGCATAGGTCTGATGGAGTTGTTCGGCAGAAATATGCTCAATGCTATGCTGTGGATACTGTACGGCCTGATTCAGTACTAAAATATCAATTGTGCCGAAATAGTGAAGCGTGTGTTCCACAATGGACTTCGAGAAGGCCTCTTGCCGCAGGTCCCCGCAAATCAGCAGGCAGCGTTGGCCTAGCTCCTCCACTCGGTCTTTAGTTGCCTTGGCGTCCTCGTGTTCGTACAAATAAACGATGACGAGATCTGCGCCTTCCTTGGCAAAAGCAATGGCTGCCGCCCGGCCGATACCGCTGTCGCCTCCCGTAAGAATGGCCACCTTACCCTTGAGCTTACCGCTGCCCACATAATCAGGATTCTCCGAGATGGGACGGGGAACCATCAGCGTTTCCAGTCCAGGCTGCTGCGGCTGATGCTGGGGCGGAAATGAAATCGGCTGGACGTGGCACTTCACTTGCGAGCCGTAGTAGGGATACATCGGGATCATCAATTTTTTCCTCCTAAGATATCGGTGTTAACCTATCTTATTCCTATAGCCTAGGGGCGGTGCATTCGCCTAGAACGAGATTGTCTTTATGACATTAGTTACATAAGTCACAACACATTTATGATAAATTTTAAAATTAAGAAAGAAATATTTTTCTGCATTTATTTGACACTTATAAAAACGTCGTTATGAACTCGCCATGTGCGAAGAAGGGAGTCAAACGCGTGGTACAACTACCCAAATTAAATGATCTAGGTTTTTTTGAAATCCGTTTGGAATCCATTGGTGGGCTAGGTGCAAACCTGGCGGGGAAAATGCTGGCTGAGGCCGGAGTAGAGGGGGCTGGGCTGAATGGAGTAAGCTTCTCTTCCTACGGCTCGGAGAAGAAAGGTTCGCCGGTCAAGGCACATATTCGCTTCTGTGATCTGAACACGCCAATTCGTGATACATCGCCGGTGGAACGCCCACATATCGTAGGTATATTCCAGGAGGCGCTGGCCAAGACGGTCAACGTCATCAGCGGCATTTATGAAGACAGCACGGTGCTCGTTAATTCACGCAACACGCCGGAGGAACTGAAAGAACGGATGAAGTTAGTAGGTGGAACCATCGCGGTCATCGACGCTACGGGTATTGCTTTGGAAGAGAAGAACCGTGTCAATATGGCGATGCTGGGCGCGATGTTCCGTCTGTGTTCATTCCTGGACCCGGACACGATGAAGGATGTTATCCGCAAATCGCTGGAGAAGAAATATCCGCAGACCGTGGCTCCGGCTTTGGCTACGTTTGATCGGGGCTACAATGAGGTTGTTTTTGAGACGTTCGCCTTGCCGGAAGGGGTCAGCATGCCTGCCTTTGTCCGTGCTGATACACCGGTGTTGGGTTATGAAACCCAGCCAATCGGCGGGATTGTGGTTAATCCGGGCAACAGCATCCTGAAGGACCTTAGTATTTCGCGTTCCGGGATGATGCCTCACTTCAAGGAAGAGACCTGTATTAACTGTGCCCAGTGCGATAATGTATGTCCGGATAACTGCTTTGTGTGGGAGGAACGTCCCGACAAGAAAGGGCGCCCGCAAATGTTCCTCAAGGGGATCGACTATCAATATTGCAAGGGTTGCCTGAAATGTATTCACGCCTGTCCGACCGATGCTTTGTCAGGAGAACGGGAAGAAGAGGGATACTCGGCTGAGCATAGGGTTCCACATTTATTCGATTTAGCGGCTCGCTAATAGAGGTAGTTCCCTGTAAACCCGACTTTTTGAACTTGTATTAATAAAGCAGAAAGGTGGCAGAACAATGGCGATCGATTTAGAACAAGAACGCCGCGCGGGCACTGTCGAGCAACGCGTGGTTTATGAGTCAGGCAATGAAATGGCAGCCTATGCGGCTAGCCAAATCAATTATCATATCATGGGGTATTTTCCGATCTCCCCATCCACTGAGGTAGCCCAATACCTCGATTTGATGAAAGCAAGCGGCCAACATGATATCAAGTTGATTCCATCGGATGGCGAGCATAGCTCCGCAGGGATTTGCTACGGTGCATCCACAGGCGGGGGCCGGGGATTTAATGCAACCAGTGCGCAGGGATATCTCTATATGCTGGAACAGATGCCGGTTCAATCGGGTACACGGTTCCCGATGGTCATGAACCTGGTTTGTCGTTCCATTTCAGGACCGCTGAATATTCACGGCGATCACTCGGATTTGTATTTCTCACTGAACACAGGATGGCCGATTCTGATGTGTCGTGATCCGCAAGCCGTTTATGACATGAACCTGATTGCGCTGAAGCTGGCGGAAGATCCTGAAGTCAGACTTCCCGTGCTGGTGGCTTCGGACGGTTATTTCACCTCTCACCAGAAGCGCCGGGTACACACCTTTGCCAAGCAAGAGGATGTGTGGAAGTTCGTAGGCAAACACGCACCAGAGGGCTTCGCGCATACATTGGATCGCAATAATCCTATCACCGTTGGACCTTACATGAACGAACCAGATTATATCAACAACTGCTATCAACAGTCGGAAGCCATGTATAATGCGGAGCATGTATTCGAACGGATTTCCGATGAATATGCGATGTTGACCGGACGCGAATACAAAATGCTGGACCTGTACCGGATGGAAGATGCAGAAGTGGCTGTCTTCTTGATGAACTCGGCCTCCGAGATTATCAAGGACGTTGTTGATGACCTGCGTCGTCAAGGGATCAAGGCCGGATCGATTGCGCCGAACATGATTCGTCCGTTCCCGCAGAAGCAAATTGCTGAGGCATTGAAGAACGTCAAGGCGATCACGGTAGGTGACCGTGGCGATTCTTATGGCGCTTACGGTGGCAATATGGTCAATGAGATTAAAGCGGCGTTGTTCACACATGGTAATCACACTACTCAAGTCATTAGCCGGATTTATGGACTGGGTGGCAAGGAATTCTATGCCGAGGACGGACATCATTTGTTCGAGCTGGCTATCGATGCTGTGAAGAAGAACCGTGTTGAGGTTCCGTTTGATTATTACGGCCATACTGCTGGTGATAAAGAAAAGCTGCCCAAGCGTGTTCTGAATCCATTGAAATTCGAGGATTTGAAGACCGGACTCATAACAGTAACCCGCAATGAAGAAACAGGTAAGCTGGGCGTACGTATTCCGCCGCTGCGTTCCTTGACGAAGAAGCCGAAGCGGATTGCTCCAGGACATGGAGCGTGTCCAGGCTGTGGCATATTCTCGGGACTGGAGCTGTTCTTCAAGGGGATTGAGGGGGATATAGTCGCTCTGTTCCATACGGGCTGCGCGATGGTGGTAACCACAGGTTATCCTTATTCCAGTCATAAAGCGACGTACATTCACAACCTGTTCCAAAATGGTGCAGCTACCTTGTCCGGCGTGGTCGAAATGTTCTGGGAGCGCAAACGCAGAGGCGAACTGGATGATTTGGGCTTGCAGGATGACTTTACCTTTGTCATGGTAACCGGCGACGGCGGAATGGATATCGGTATGGGACCAGCTATTGGTGCTGCACTACGTAATCATAAGATGATTATCATCGAGTATGATAATGAAGGTTATATGAATACAGGGGCGCAATTGTCCTATTCCACACCGCTGGGACACCGCACTTCTACGTCCAATATCGGCAAGGTACAGAAGGGGAAGACGTTCCAGCATAAGGATACAGCGCAAATTATGGCTGCGACGAACATTCCGTATGTCTTTACCGGTAGTGAAGCTTATCCGCAGGACTTGGTGAAGAAGGCAGCGAAGGCTCAATGGTATGCGCAGAACGAAGGCCTGGTTTACGGTAAAATTCTGATCGCCTGTCCGCTCAACTGGATCTCTCCGGATGATCAAGGAACGAACATCGTGGATGCTGCCGTTAACTCCTGTTTCTTCCCGCTCTATGAAGTAGAGAAAGGGCAAACGGCGATTACGTACAATCCGGAAGAGAAGAGCAAGCGTGTACCTCTTACGGACTGGCTGAAGACGATGGGCAAGACACGTCATTTAACGAAGCCGGAAAATGCCGAGGCTCTGGCAGAATTTGAGCAAGAGGTAGAGCGGCGCTGGAAAGTGCTGCAAGCCAAACACGAAAATCCTTATTTGTAAGGTGGTTTTTGGAGATGGACCAACAATTTCGCGCTTTCCGTATACATCACGATGCAGAAGGATTTCGATCAGGTGTAGAACTCGTTGACGCTTCGGTACTTCCCGATGCTGATGTCACCATCGCGGTGCGTTATTCCAGCGTGAATTATAAGGACGGCTTGGCCAGTCTAGAGGATGGCAAGATTGTTCAGCGCTATCCCTTCATTCCCGGGATTGACTTGGCCGGGGAAGTGATAGCTTCACGAGATGAGCGATTTCGCCCAGGAGATGCCGTACTCTGCACTGGCTACGGACTGGGCGTAGCCCACGAGGGTGGCTTTGCAGAGGTGGCCCGGGTTCCCGGTGATTGGCTGCTGCCACTGCCTCAGGGTCTGACGGCTCTGGAAGCAATGGCGATAGGAACCGCCGGTTTTACTGCGGCGATGTCCGTAGAACGACTGCTCCATAACGGCCTTGCGACTGAACAAGGACCTGTTCTGGTCACAGGGGCCACGGGCGGTGTCGGCAGTATGGCTGTCTCGATATTAGCCAGATTGGGCTTTGAAGTGGTGGCCTCCACCGGGAAAGTGGAAGCTGGCGACCGGCTCAAGGCCTTGGGTGCTTCGGCAGTCATTAGTAGAGAAGAAGCCTCGCAAGGCAAACGCGGCGTATTGTCCAAGGAACTGTGGGCCGGCGTAGTAGATCCGGTGGGCGGGGCTGCTACAGGAGAGATTGCCAAATCGGTCAAATACGGCGGGAGTATTGCGTTATCGGGGCTTACAGGTGGCGGGAGATTTGATACATCCGTGCATCCTTATATTTTGCGTGGGGTAAGCTTGCTGGGCATTGATTCGGTGTATTGTCCCGCAGAACTGCGGGCTGATCTCTGGAGCAAGCTTGGCGGGGTATGGAAGCCGGAGACGGCGCTGGAGCATTTGATTACAACGATCTCTCTGGAGGATTTGCCTCAGGCTTTAGCTACGATTTTGCAAGGTCAGATGCTTGGCCGACAGGTTGTAGCCCTGTAAATATAAATCAGATAGCTATGAACCTTGGGTGGCACTCATGAAATAATATGAGATGCCACCTTTCTTATTTCCCCTCTTTTTATTCCTATGAATGTTTAATTTCTACAAAGACGAGAGCAAAAAAATATGCCATACTATCCATAAACAAGGACTTATTCAGCAGATAACCTGATGATTATGACGGGAAAAGAGGTGGAAGCCGTGTTTAGAAATTTAAAGCGCCTGTTTAACGAGGGTTGGGAGTTCGCCAAGAGTGATTTGGATAACGCAGCGTGGTCGAGGTTAACCTTTGAGCCCGTTGACCTTCCGCATGACTGGTTAATTTATAATACGCCCGACTTGTATGAGCCTAGTATTGGCTGGTATCGAAAGCGTTTCCATTACGAGTTTGACCATCGAGAGGTCCTGCTGGCTTTTGAGGGTGTATATATGGACTCTACCGTATATGTCAACGGGCAGTATGTCGGAGAGTGGAAATACGGTTATTCTTCCTTCGAGCATGACTTAACTGCGTTACTTGTGAATGGAGACAACGAAATTGTGGTCAAGGTGGTCCACCAAAGCCCCAACAGCCGATGGTACTCAGGAGCAGGCATCTACCGCAATGTATGGCTCAAGCTGAGAGATCGCAATCACCTCACCACCGATGGAACCTATGTATCGATAACGAAGACGGCACAAGGATCGTGGAAGCTGGAGGTGGAGACGGAGGTAGTTGCATATGAGCCGCTCAGGCTGACCCATGAGCTGTATGACGGCGAGGGCAACAGGCTTACCACCGTGAGCGAAAGGCTGGAGCCACGCTTAAGCTCCGTTCTGCTTAGCCAACTGGATGTTCAGGTGTCATCGCCTCACTTATGGAGCGTGGAGCATCCGTATCTTTATACCTTGATTACCCGTCTTGAATCGATGGCCTCCGGGGAAGTGGTGCTGGAGGAAAGACAGCAGTGTCTAGGTTTTCGACATATCGAGATGGACCCGGAGCACGGGCTTCAGCTTAATGGTCAGAAGCTTAAGCTGAACGGCGTATGTGAGCATCATGATCTAGGTGCGCTGGGTACGGCGTTTAACATTACAGCCTTGCGAAGAAGGATGATTCTGCTCCAAGAGATGGGTGTTAATGCTATCCGTACTGCCCATAACATGCCAGCTCCGGAGCTGATGGATTTGGCCGATGAGCTGGGATTTCTGGTCGTTTCAGAAGCCTTTGATATGTGGGAGCGTCCGAAAACACCCTATGATTACGCGAGATTCTTCCCAGAGTGGATGCAATGCGACGTAAGAAGCTGGATACGAAGAGATCGTAACCACCCCAGCTTGCTGATGTGGAGTATTGGTAATGAAATTTACGATACACATGCTGATGAGCGAGGTCAGGAACTGACAAGGTTGCTTATAGATGAGGTAAAGAAGCATGATCCAAAGGGAAATGCCAGAGCCACGATCGGCTCTAACTTTATGCCTTGGGAGAATGCCCGGAAATGCGCTGATATCGTGAAGCTGGCTGGCTATAACTACGGAGAGAAGTATTATGATGAGCAGCATGAAGCACATCCGGACTGGATTATTTATGGCAGTGAGACGGGCTCGGTGGTGCAAAGCCGGGGAGTCTACCATTTCCCGTTCTCCAAATCGATATTGGCCGATGACGATGAGCAATGCTCTTCACTGGGGAACAGCACGACGAGTTGGGGAGCGAGGTCACCGGAATTTTGCATTATAACGGAGCGCGACAAGTCGTATTCCTTGGGGCAGTTCATCTGGACCGGGTTTGATTATTTGGGTGAACCAACGCCTTATCATACTAAAAATGCCTATTTCGGTCAGTTGGACACAGCCACCTTCAAGAAAGACGCTTATTACATCTATCAGTCGGCCTGGACGGATTATCGAACTTCCCCGATGGTTCATCTATTCCCCTACTGGGACTTTAATGATGGGCAATTGATTGATGTCCGGGTGGCCTCGAACGCGCCACGCGTAGAGTTGTTTCTGGAAGGGGAATCGTTGGGGTCCCACGTGTCCCAGCATAAGCAGGGCACGCAACTGGTGGGCTGGTGGCAAGTTCCATACCGTGAGGGGGAACTGAAGGCGGTGGCTTACGATGAAGAGGGCCGGGTAATCGCTACGGACCTTCAGAAATCCTTCGGTGATGCAAGCCGAATTCGGCTTGAGGCGGATAAGCTTACATTGTTGGCTGACGGTACGGACCTTATTTTTGTGGAAATTCAGATGGAGGATGCAGCGGGACAAATTGTTGAGAATGCTAATAACAGGGTGCGGATTGAGGTGGAGGGAGCCGGGCGGCTTGTCGGCCTGGATAATGGAGATAGCACAGACTACGATCCTTACAAAGGATTGAGTCGCAGATTGTTCAGCGGCAAGCTGATGGCGATCATCGGGTCTACATTTTCACCGGGAGATATTACTGTTAAGGTATCCTCTGCAGGATTGCCAGTAAGCACTCTGAATTTGAAGGCAATGCCGGTAAGTCTTAAGGAGATCGAGGGTAAATCGGCCTACACATCCAATCAAGAAATGCCCTGTCTAACTGGTAAGCTGGATGAAATACCAGTCCGTAAGCTGGCAATTCAGAGTCCACAGGGGCAGACGTTCCATGCTGAGCGACAAACAATGGCGCTGGAGGTACTACTATATCCGCCGAATACGTCTTACACCGAGGTGGAATGGAGCGCTGTGGATGATGCCGGGATTGAGTCCAATCTAGCCAAGGTAGAAGCCGAAGGGCATCGGGCAATCGTGACTGCCCTGGGGGATGGAGCGTTTCGCATTCGTTGTACCAGTCGCAACGGCACCGATAAGACAAAGCTCATTTCCCAACTGGAATTCGTAGCTTCTGGTCTGGGGACTGCTTATCTGGACCCTTATTGTTTAGTTTCGGCGGGGTTGTATCATTACAGCAAGGGTGATATCGGAAATGGGAATGAGCGTGGTATTGCGACCAGCCGGGATGGAGAAACACAAGTGGGTTTTCGCAACCTGGACTTTGGGGACGATGGCTCCGATACGATAACGATCCCGATTTTTGCCCTTAGCGACCATCCACATGCCTTGCAAATTTGGGAAGGGATGCCGGGCGAAGACGGGAGCGTTCTGCTGATGGATGGTGTGTATCACAAGCCCAGCAGGTGGAATGTCTATCAAGAGGAGACCTATAAGTTATCCAAGCGGTTGAAGGGAGTCACTTCGCTTTGCTTCGTATTACGAGAGAAGGTTCATATCAAGGGTTTCTATTTTGCTCAAATGAGCAGAGCTTTTACTAGAAATGCCGCCGCCGAATGCGATCGTATCTACGGAGACAGCTACCGGCGTGTGGATAGCCGTATCGAAGGTATTGGGAATAACGTCTCTCTCGTGTTTGATCGTATGGATTTTGGTCATCCGGGGGCTGCCCAACTGACGGTATTTGGCAACTCTCCGATTGACCGGAATACACTGCATATCCGGTTTGAAGGACCGGACGGAGAGAGCAGACAACTTGTCGAGTTTACGCAAACGGCTGGTTATGAGGAACGCATCTTCCAGCTTGAACCGGTGGAAGGCGTGCAGAAGGTGACATTTCTGTTTTTGCCGGGGTCTCAATTTGACTTTGGCTGGTTCAGATTCAGCTAAATGCTTCATGGGGAGGAAGAAAAGAATGAACGAGGGGCCTAAGGCGCCAAAAGATCCCGACGTCCGGCGCAGCAGCTTTTACGTCATGTACGAGAACAGGGTGGAGGGCACATCTAGGCCGGATGGGACATTCTCTCATGAGATTTATTTAGATGGGAGATTAGTAGATAAAGCGCGATATATGGGTGGGGTCGTTGACGAGGACATCCTCCGCCTGCTGCAGGACTGTGAGGGTGTGCGTCGCCTGGTGCACAGTATTGGCGTTACGGTAAAGGCTGAGCAATCTCCGGCTAGCCCAGTGCAATTCGTGTATCAGAATTTGGGTCATACGAGCAAATACGAGTCTGGAACCCGGATTGAGCTGACCTGTCCAGCAGACGGGTCTGAGACGCTGATCAGGATGGAAGAGGTGGAGTGGGGGGCAGATGATGATGTACCCGGCAGCTTTGCCTTTCTATTCGCTCAGCCTGGGGAAAGGGCTATGGTTAGTGTTATTTTTTATTTGCATGAGGGCTTTCAGATTCCCGTAACTTCTCCAGAGGCGCCAGTCGCCTTTGGATCAGAGGCTTACCTTGAGATGATCGGCAACTCCCTCCTCAACTCAGGGCATAACCGACGACTCAAGGCCGCCATCCAAAAGGCAAAACGAGGCGATAAGGTCACGCTGGCCTTCATTGGCGGTTCCATTACACAAGGAGCAGGTGCTGTCCCGATTCACGAACAATGTTACGCCTATCAAGCCTGTGAGCGATTCAAGCACAGATTTAGCCCCGCTGGCGAGGCGGACATTCAACTGATTAAGGCAGGGGTAGGCGGGACCTCCTCGGAGCTGGGCGTGGTCCGGTATGAACGAGATGTGCTTCGAGAGGGGCAGGTTGCCCCGGATATCGTAGTCATCGAGTTTGCCGTCAATGATGCGGGGGATGAGACGGAGGGAAATTGCTTTGAGAGTTTAGCGTTAAAAGCCTGGCATGGTCCAGGCAACCCGGCGGTCATCTTATTGTTCAGCGTATTTGCCGATGACTGGAATTTGCAGGAACGCTTGGCACCTGTCGGTTGGCATTATGATTTCCCGATGGTGAGTGTCAAGGATGCCCTCGTCCAGCAGTTCGGGCTTACAAAAGCAGCAGGGAATATCATCTCCAAACGGCAATTTTTCTATGATATCTACCATCCCACTAATGATGGACACCACGTGATGGCGGATTGTCTGGATAAATTGCTCCGCGTAACGGATGCTGCCCCGTGGGATGAGGGGGAGGCGGTTATGGGCAAGACGCCGGTGATTGGTCATGACTTTGTTCATCTCAAGCTACTGGATCGTGCTCAGCCGGAATGCATAGCTGAAATTGAACCGGGTGGTTTTACAGGAGTGGATACAGATATGCAGATGGTAGAAATGGATGCTCATGCCTACCGTAGCGCTCAATTTCCGCATAATTGGATGTATGAACCGACGCTTGGAAGGCCAGAATTTTGCCTCAGGCTCTCTAGCAAACGTCTTATCTTCATTTTTAAGGATTCGGGCTCAACTGAATTTGGGTGCGCAGATCTATGGGTGGATGGGCAATATGTCAAAAGGCTGGACCCCCATGCAAATGGCTGGACCCACTGCAATCCCGTGTTAGTGTACAACGAACAGGAGAGCCGGGAACATACGGTGATTATTCGCATGGCGAAGGGAGATGAGCATAAGCATTTTACTGTGCTGGGCTTCGGATATGAGTGAGCTATATAAGTTGAACTTATATTTAACGCAAAGAAGCAGACGAGAAAATGTTCTTACGATCGCTGTTGCTCATGGATTTCTCTTATTTAATAAATTCTTATAGGGTAGAAATCCATTCACAAAGGCGAACAAGCGTAGGCTTCCGATGCAGCTTTCTTGCAGAAAGCTTTGACCTTCTTCAGAATCATTTTTCTCGCTTACTTGTTATGCCTTTTCTTAGTTCAACTGATATAGCTTGGATTTAGTACTGTGGCTGAAGCAGGAGATATCATGAAAGCGCTATCTAAAATAGGTAAAAGGAGCTAGGATGATGAACGATGTTAATACAAATGTGGCAGAAGCTGTTGTTCTTGTTCAGCAGGGTCAGGCAATCCCCATTTATATATATGAGCAAGGTCAGGATTATGCCGGAATCAGGCGTGTTTCCTCCTCACTGGCACAAGATATTCAGCTTGTTACGGATGTCATGCCGCAGCTTATTACCGACAGAACGCAACTGAGCAAGACCGCGGTGATAGCAGGGACCATCGGACATAATGATATCCTTGATTCCTTAATCGCGGAAGGTCGGCTTGAAGTGACTGCATTGCGAAGCCGCCGGGAGAGCTTCATCATTTCGGTTATAGAGAATCCATGCCCCGAGCTTGATCAGGGGATCGTGATTGCAGGCAGCGAGAAGCGGGGGACACTGTATGGCTTGTATCACATCTCCAGACTAATTGGCGTCAGCCCTTGGGTCTATTGGGCAGATGTATACCCGAAGAAGCAGTCAGAGCTAATCTTCACGAAGGAACAAGTGGAATTCGTCTCGAAGGAGCCGTCGATCCGTTACAGAGGTTTCTTCCTGAATGACGAATGGCCATCGCTAGGTTCCTGGTCCAGAGACCATTGCGGCGGATTTAGTGAGCGTATGTATGAACAGGTATTCGAGTTATTACTGCGACTGAAGGGCAATTATTTGTGGCCGGCCATGTGGAGTGCGGTATTCAGTGAAGACGGCTTAAGTCATCCACTGGCTAATGCCGAACTGGCCGAGGAATATGGAATCGTAATGGGGACCTCGCATCATGAGCCCATGTGCAGGGCCGGAGAGGAATGGAAGAAGACGCATCATTTTTATGGTGAACATGGCTTATGGGATTACTCAGATAACCAAGAAGCCATTACGAATTTTTGGGAGGATGGCGTGGTTCGTAATAAGCCCTTCGCCAATGTCATTACGCTGGGCATGCGCGGGGAGCAGGACTCTGCTCTCGGAGGTACTTTAGAGGAGAATATTCAACGTTTGAAGGAAATTATCCTGACGCAGAAGGAATTGCTGCGCAGACATGGGCTGGAGTGTGCGCCACAGGCGTTGACGATCTATAAGGAAGTTGAGGCGTTCTGGTATGGAACAGAAGAGGTGCAGGGGTTACAGGACTGGGACGTGCTGGATGATGTCACCATCATCATGTCAGATGATAATTTCGGCAATATGAGGAAGTTGCCGGAGGAAGGACTGCGAGATCGCAAGGCTGGGTGGGGAATTTATTATCATTTTGACTATCATGGGGCTCCGAATTCCTATGAATGGGTGAACACGGTTCCTCTTGAGAAGGTATGGGAGCAGATGTCGCTAGCTTATGATTATGGCATCAAAGACCTTTGGATCGTGAACGTGGGTGATTTGAAGCCAATGGAGCTGCCGCTCTCTTATTTTATGGAGTTAGCCTATGATTTTGAAGCATGGGGAACGACAAAGCCCAATCGTACGGGGGAATTCCTTCGGGAATGGGTGGAGCAGCAGTTCGCTCATACTGTTGCAGAGGAAGCGTTAGTCGGCATTGCGGAGGTGCTGGAGAACTATACTAGAATGAACGGTCAGCGCAAGCCAGAGGTTACTTATGCAGACACCTATAGCGTGTCTCACTATGATGAGGGGCAGCGAGTGCTTGCCGAGGCGCTGGAACTGGAGCGACAAGCCGGGGTCTATTATAACATGATTAGCGAACCTCACAGGGATGCCTATTATCAGTTGGTGTACTATCCCGCAGTCGCTAGCGCCAATGTCAAAAAAATGCAAATTTACGCCGCACTTCATCAGAAATACAGCAGCTTTACGCCTCCCAGCCTACTATCCAATCACTATGCTGACTTAATAGAGGCAGCGATATTCCGAGATAAGCAACTCCAGCAGCAATACAACCATGAGTTATCTGGTGGAAAATGGAGTGGAATGATGTCTTCTGCACATATTGGCTACGTGCACTGGAACGACGAAGGCTGGCAGTATCCGGCCTACCGCTCTGTTGAGCCCCAGGAGGAAGCCTCGATTATCGTTGACGTGGAAGGAACTAGTGGTGGATTCAGCTCAGGAACACTGGCGTTACCGACGTTCACCAATGTTCAGAAGGAACGCTATCGCGTGACGATTAGCCATGGCGGGAGACAGGTGCTGGATTACCGTGTGCAGCCAAGCGCTGACTGGATCAGGCTTGAGCGGCAGCAGGGAAGTCCCTTGCAGGGAGAGGACCTTTATGTGTCCCTGGACTGGGAGCAGGTCAAGGCTCCTCTGGCTGGAGAGATTGTGATTACTTACGGTCAGCAGTCCAAGTCCAGCCTGCAGACGGTTAGAATTACCGTTGAAGCCCGGATTATATCTACCGATTCGCTTCCTCCTATGACCTTTGTTGAGACGAACGGTGTGATTGTCATGGAAGCTGAGCATACCTGCGATCGGAATGGCAGGCAAGACGCTCATTTTGAAGTGATTCAGAAATATGGACGTTCGTTATCCGCCGTGAAGCTATTCCCGACAACGTTACGATATGAGCGGTATCAGGAGGCTCCTTATTTGGAATATCGCCTGTGGGTGGCAGAAGAGGGCATTCATACAGTTATTGTTCATGCCGCTCCTACAAACCCGCTAACAAAGCAGGGGCAGCTTCCTTATGCTATAGGACTGGATGATAACGAGCCGGTCATCGCCCAACTACTACCTGCGGAATTTGTGGCTGGTGAATCGCACCATTGGGAGCAAGCAGTGCTAAACAATGTTCATACCCATGGAACGCAGCATGTGCTTACGTCTGGCTTGCATACCCTGCGCGTTTATGTACTGGATGCGGGATTGGTGCTACAGAAGCTAACAGTATCGAAACATTCTCTTCCATCCTCCTATTTTGGCCCGCCGGAAAGCTACTATAAGTGCGTGTTCAAAAAGTCGAGTTTACAGGACCAAGAAGGTTGGATGAAGCCAGGGACTGAGTAGCGGAGCGTACGTAGTGGGTACGTGAGCAACGGAAGGCCCGGGTGAATTCAAGATTCGATGTCGAGTTCACTCCTTGAACTACTTCGTTCTGGGAAGGTGACTTTTTGAACAACCTCTATAAGTGAAGGAGGGATCAGCATGATGAACGTATTGCTTGTGGACGATGAGCCATGGGTACTGGAAGGATTGCGCACGATCGTCAACTGGAACAAGCATGGGTTCCAGGTTTGCGGGGAGGCGGCTAATGGGCATTTGGCCTGGTCACTGATGGAGCGCTTGCAGCCTGATTTAGTATTTACTGATCTCCATATGCCCTCCGTCGGGGGTCTTGAATTGATTGACCGCTCCCATCAGGAACTGAGTAAGCCCCCCCGGTTTGTCATTCTGAGCGGCTACGATAATTTTGAATATGCGAAGACAGCACTTGAGCAGCGAGTGGAGGATTATCTCCTCAAACCAATTGATGAAGATGAGATTGAACTGGTATTAGAGCAAGTGAAAAGAACTATTCTGAATGAGCAGGTCGCTGCGGAACGCCTACTTCTTGAACGCTCCTTGTATGGAAAGGGGCTGATTCATCGCTTGCTGCAAGGGGAAAATCATCGGGAACTAGCTTATGAAGCTGCAAGGTGGCTCCAGATCGAGAGCCATGAGAAGGTTGCTTGCCTGCTGATAGATACCAAGTTTGAAGAGAGACGCTGGCATGGTCTGGTTAAGGAGCAAATGCAATCGTTTTTGCCGGAGAGATGTGCTCATTTTGAAGGAAGAGAAGTTCTGATCGCCGGCGAGGATTCTTACGCTCTGGATCAACTTGAAGACTTGGGCAGACGCATGATTGAGCAAGGCTCTGAAGACCCTGCCATAATGACGGCAGTGGGGTATGCAGAGGGAGGTGTGCTCGCCTTAAGGAGCGCTTATCAACAAGCGATACTCGCGCTGGAACAGAAATTTGAAGATAAGGGTGGAGGCAAGACGAAGCGGAATGGTGTCAGGGAGAATGACGAGGCGAGAAGCGTGAATAAGCGCGCTTTGACTGTCTTGATGAACATCCTGAGTTCGGAGGACCAGGCCGGTCTTGAACCGGCAATGGACGCCTTGCTGACCGCGCCATCTTCCAGACGACCTGCCAGGGATATGGAGTATATCCGTATTCAACTGCTTGCGCTGGAGATGGAGATTTTTAAGCAACTTAAGATTTGGGGAGGGAATGCTGATCAATTCGCTGAAAGCCTGCAGCCAGAGCCTGGTGTGTTTACTGAAGGGCTTGGATATGAGGAACTGCGCAGATATGCCAACGGATTGTGTATGAAGAGTGTGGAAGTACTCGGAGAGCAACGCAAACGTAGTGAGGCAAATACTATCTTCCAAGTGGTTCGGTATGTAGATCAGGAATTCCGTACAAGGCTTCAGTTGCAAGACCTGGCCCGCAGATTCCATATGAATCCCAATTATATGGGGCAGGTCTTCAAGCAGCAGACAGGTCGAACTTTCCGCGAATATTTAAATGACAAGCGAGTGGAAGAAGCCAAGAGATTGCTGCGGCAGACCCGTATGAGCATTGCCGAAGTTGCTGCGTATTCCGGTTATCCCAATGCCGACTATTTTGTAAGTCAGTTCAAGCGAATGACAGGTGCGGCTCCTTCTGTTTACAGGAAGCAGCAGTGAAGTGAAACAAGGCTTAGAACACAGCTAGACATGAACGGCACGGAGGGGTGGGGTGTAGCCAACATGAGAAGAGTCCGGTTCCGCAGTATCGTTAATGATATTCCACTCAATTACAAGCTGATGTTGATTTACATCATCGGCATTTTGCTGCCTCTAATGGTCATCAGTTATCTGTTCATGGACCGGATGTCCGAACTGATTCGGGAGCGGGAGGAGCAGAATCTACAAATTTCACTAGAGCGGGCAAGAAAGGATATTCATAGCATGATTGATGGAGGAATGTCGGTCAGTCATGCCCTGATTACGGATAAATTGTTGTCCGAAGCGATGGACCGTGTCTATGAAAGTCCGTTAGATTTCTATAATACCTTCGACGAACAATTACGGCATCGGGTCACCTCCTATATTCCCGTCAACAATCAGATCCAGCGGATTGGCATTTATACCGACAATCCCAGCATCGTGTCCGGCGGAGATTACTATCTATTAGATCCATCCGTACGGTCAAGTAGCTGGTACCAGCAATGGCAAACCTTCAAAGGCTCTGTGAAAGTGTCGGCCTACCGGGCCAGGTCCGTGAACAATTCCGCGGCCACTTCCTCTTACCTTAGCATTATTGAGCGAATGGATGATTATCAGGGAGATCATTCCTTTCAGAAACTGGTGCGGATCGATTTCTACTTAAGTCGCTTCTATGATGTCATTGCGAGGGAGCGTCACTATCTTGATCTATATCTAGTAAATGAGTTGGGACAGGTTATTGTATCCACGGATGATCGCTATCAAGGAGAAGGCGATGCGGATTATGCCTTGTTTGATAGTACCGGGGCAGCGGATAAGGATTTACATATGGTTCCTATCGGCAATGCCAGCTATGTGAAGGGCTGGAAGCTCATCGGTGTTCCGCAGGGAACACGGGTCAAGCAAGCGATGCTCGATATGCGCCTTTATTTCGGTATGCTGGCAAGCATCATCACCTTGCTGACCTCTGTGTTCATGTATGTGATGCTGCGCTCCTACAATGACAGGGTGAAGCGTCTATCCAGACAGATGCAGAAGGTGAGGAACGAGAAGTTCGATCTGCTTGAAATGGATGGAGGTCGGGATGAGATTGGTCAACTGATTGGCAACTTCAATATGATGACAACGCAAATTCATTCGTTAATCAACAACGTCTATAAGCTGGAAATTCAGCAGAGAAGTCAGGAAACGGAGCGCATTCGGGCGGAGCTTAATTTGCTGCAAAGTCAAATGAATCCGCATTTTCTGTTCAACACGCTGAACGCCCTGCTAGTGGTAAGCACCAAAAATAATTATGTCGACGTAAAAGATATTATTAAGGACTTATCCAAATTACTACGTCGTTTATTGAACTGGAAGGACGATTTGGTTTCGCTAGAAGAAGAGATGAGCTTTACCGTAATGTACCTGGGGATTGAGAAGTTTCGTTTCCGGGACAAATTCGAATATCATATCAAGGTCAGCGAGGAAGCTCGCCAGTATAAAATACCAAAGCTGAGCATTCAGCAACTTGCTGAAAATGCCTGTAAGCATGGCATACAAGCGATTGAAGGCTTGGGGATCGTGACCATTCGTGCCGAAGTGATCGGCGAGTATTTGAGCATATTAATCGCGGATAACGGTAAGGGGATGGAAAAGGAACAGTTGCAGGAAGTGTTATATCATATGCGCAGTACAGAGGAGCCTGGTGGAAGCAGTATTGGCATTCGTAATGTCTACCGACGTCTGGAGCTGTATTATGACGATAAGGTTCAATTTAATGTAGCCAGTCAGGCGAGACAAGGCACGCAGATATCATTCAAAATCCCCTTACATCTGCTTGAACGGCAGGGAACAGAAGGAGGGTATAACCATGGCGTTTAAGGTGCTGCTGATTGACGATGAGCCATGGGCACTGGAGGGGCTACAGTTGTGGATTGACTGGGAGGGACTTGGCTTTGATGTATGTGGTACCTGTGGCAATGGGGCGCAAGGCTTGAAGCTGATGGAGGAGTTGGAGCCTGATCTTGTCATGGTGGATATTCATATGCCGGTGATGGACGGCCTGGAGATGATTCAAGCCTGGCGCAAGGCCGGAAGACAAGATACCAAATTTGTAATTCTAACAGGCTATAGCGACTTTGAATATGCACGCAAAGCGCTGAAATGCAGAGTGTCCCGGTATTTGTTAAAGCCCCTTGATGAGGAGCAGACTTACCTGGAGATTCAGGCTATTCAGCAGGAGCTTAGGGAGGAGCAGGCCAAGCTTCAGATTTCCAAGGCGGCTCGGCGGGAGAAGGAAACACTGCTAATTCAGGAATTGCTGACAGGAAGTGTATTGTCCCAGCCTGACAGAGAGGAGCTGGAGTCTCTATCATTGCTGGCCACATATTGGAATGTGTGTCTGGTTCAGGGGCGGGAAAAGGAACTTATGCGCCTCAGATCGATGGTTGCCGAATCTGCAAGTGAACGTGAAGGCACTCCCATGTATCTGGCTCAACTACGGCCTCATGTTTTCTGTCTTGTATTCGGCTCGTACGAACACCAGGAAGGGCAGTCAGAGGACCGCATTGAGGCTATAGCCCGCCACCTGGCGGGTTTTCATGCATGTGTATCCATAGGTGTAGGCAAACGGGTAGCTTCACTAATGGAGATTGGGGCTTCTTACAGAGCGGCAGCAGATGCTTTGATGCATACCTTCTATGAGTCGGGGAGGAACAAGATTATTCATTATGCTGACGTGAAGGAAGGCGAATTTCAAAGCTATTATCAGCAAGCAGACCTGCTGGAGCGGGTGCTCGATTCACTTCGGGTGCTTGATGCTGCCGATTATGAGGAGATCGTGAATTCCATAGATCAAGCCTTTCGTGAAGCAAGCATTTATCCGGATGAGGCTCGTAAATTTATAATCTATCTCCTTCATGAGATCAGCATGTATATGAGCGGGCAAATGGAACAGGCCGCAGGGCCTTCGCATCGCTTATTCGATATACCGAATCTGAATGAGGGATTGAACTTCGATGAATTGATTGGAATGCTGCGCTCCTGCGGCCGTGCATGCTTCGATTGGTTGCTGCAGGAGACGGTAGCGGGGGCACAAGGAATTGTTCAGGACATTAACGAATATATGGAGTCGCATTTCCGCGAGAGATTGACAATTAAAATGCTGGCAGAGCGATTTTTCCTTCATCCGGCCTATCTTGGACAGTTACTGATGCGTAAGAACGGAGTGAATTTTCATGAGTTCCTTCATAATTTGCGAATAGAAGAGGCCAGTCGCCTGCTTCGGAGCCATCGGTATAAAAATAGTGAGATTGCGGAGATGGTCGGCTACACCAGTTATCAATATTTTCTGCAGCAATTTGAGAAGCGTCTGGGTATGTCGCCTAACGAATACAAGAAAACCTAAGATTTGCAAGGATATAGCTATAATTCGCATGTAGTTCCTGCCCCTATAACAATCTTATAATGAAATCAGCTTCATGAAAGGGCTTTCATTTTTTAGAAAATAATCATTCTGGAGGTGCTTTATGGGGGACAGAAAAAGAGTGCTGCTTCGGTTCGGAGCTGTGCTGTTGCTGGCCTTGAGCGTTACTGTTGCCGGCTGCTCGGGCGGCAATACGAAGGGGACAGATGCGGGTACGACCAACAATGCTGGAGGCAGCGAGGTTGGACCGGAACAACCGTTTGAAATCTCTGTGTTCTTGGGAGAAGCGGGGCAGCAGCCGACCGCAGACAACAAAATTTACAAGAAAATCAAGGATGAGCTTGGCGTTACCTTCAAATTTGAATTTCTCGCAGGGGACAAGAACCAGAAGCTTGGCGTCATGATTGCCGGTGCGGATTATCCGGATATGATCACCGCAGATACCAAGCTGACAGCAGCTGGAGCGGTGATTCCGCTAGAAGATATTATTGAACAACATGCTCCTAACCTCAAGAAGCATTTCGAGAAGTATTGGAACCAGATGAAGGACCCTAATGATGGGCATATCTACTACTTGCCGAACTATGGCGCTTATAACAGTGAGGTGTCCGACACTTACTACAGCGGACCGGCATTCTGGATTCAGAAGGCCGTACTTAAGGAATTTAACTACCCAACTCCAAAGACGTTGGATGAATATTTCGAGTTGATTGCCAAGTACAAGGAGAAGTATCCGACCATTGACGGGCAGCCAACGATCGGATTTGAGATATTGAACTATGACTGGAAGAACTGGGGATTGCTTAATCCTCCGCAGCATTTAATCGGTCATCCCAATGATGGCGGGGTAGTGGTGAATGATGGCGTAGGCGAAATTTTTGCCGACAAGGATTATGCCAAGGACTATTACCAGAAGTTGAATGAAGTCAACGCTCAGGGCCTCTTGGATAAGGAAGCCTTCACTCAGAACTACGACCAGTACATGGCGAAGCTCTCAAGTGGCGCGGTCCTGGGGATGTTCGACCAACATTGGAACTTTGGCAGTGCAGTAGATTCGCTGAAGACACAGGATAAGCTGGAGCGGACCTATGTAGGCTTACCGCTGGTATATGATCTCAGCACCAAGGATTACTACCGGGATCGTCCATCCCTCAACCTGAATAACGGGTTTGGCATCACGGTAAATGCCAAGGACCCTGTCAAAATTATCAAGGTGCTTGATAAGCTGATTGAGGAGGACTGGCAGAAGCTGTTGACTTGGGGAGTTGAAGGAGAAGATTACCAGGTCAATGAAGAAGGCCGATTCATCAAAACGCAAGAACAACGCGACAATGCTTCCGATGCGACATGGAAGCTGGCTAATAAAGCCGATGCTTATTATGGAACCGCTCCTAAAATTGAAGGGTATTTCAGTGACGGCAATGCCACGGCAGCCAGCAACCAGCCCGAGGAATATCAAGCCAGCCTGAAGCCTTTTGATAAGGAAGTGTTGGACGCCTACGGATTCAATAGCTATGTTGATTTCTTTAGTCCGCCTCCTGAGAATCCGATCTATTATCCTGCCTGGTCTGTCGATTTGGTCGAGGGTTCCCCAGCCAAGATAGCCAACACCAAGCTGAACGAATTATCTACAAAATACTTGCCCAAAGCGATATTGGCTACGACAACAGAATTTGAAGCCACCTGGAAGGAATATGTATCTGAAATTCAGAAGCTGGATATCAAGGCCTATGAGGACCGGATTAATGAAGTATTGAAGTGGAGAATCGACAACTGGACCGTAAAATAAACGCGCTTGGCCGGGGGAAGGGAGAATGACACTCCCTTCCCCTCAATCTAAGGATGGATAGGGAGATCGATATCATGGAGGAGATTGTAACAGAAGCAAGACCCCTGAAGCCGCCGGTGAAGCGACAGAGACGACGGTGGTCCTGGAATACAGTGAAGGAACAGAGACAGCTTATATATATGTCTGTGCCGCTGCTCGCTTACATTATTCTGTTTGCTTATGTACCGGTCTGGGGCTGGACTATGGCCTTTCAGGATTACAAGCCTGCAAGAAGCTTCGGTGAGCAGACCTGGGTGGGATTCAAGCACTTTCAATTTCTGTTTACCGATGATAATTTTATGCGAGTACTGCGTAATACGCTGGCTATGAGTATTATTAATCTGGTCTTGGGTTTTGCCACGGCCATTATTTTGGCTTTACTGCTTAATGAAATCAAGAAGACGTTCTGGAAGAGAACCGTCCAGACAATCTCTTATCTGCCGCATTTTCTGTCATGGATTATTGTCACAGGAATTGTGGCTACTTCACTTGCTTCCGACGGCATTATTAATGATTTGCTAATGAAGCTGAATCTGATTGATAAGCCTATCATATGGCTCAGCGAAGGCAAGTATTTCTGGGGGGTAGTGGGGGCTTCCCATGTGTGGAAAGAGGTCGGCTGGAATACAATTATTTACCTGGCCGCGATGTCCTCCATTGATCCCGCCTTA
Organism: Paenibacillus senegalimassiliensis; assembly: GCF_001486585.1. Lineage (GTDB taxonomy): Bacteria > Bacillota > Bacilli > Paenibacillales > Paenibacillaceae > Fontibacillus > Fontibacillus senegalimassiliensis. The sequence continues at coordinate 1,308,983 of NZ_LN909046.1, read as the reverse complement.
TACGAAGCTGCCGATATTGACGGGGCGAACCGCTATCATAAAATGTGGAGCATTACGCTACCCGGGATTCGGCCGACGATTGTTATTTTATTAATCATGTCCATTGGTCATATTCTGGAGGCCGGCTTCGAAGTCCAATATTTGCTGGGCAACGGATTGATTGTGGATTGGTCGGAAACGATTGATATTTTTGTCCTCAAATACGGTATTGCGCAGGGTAACTATTCTCTGGCTACCGCTGGGGGGATCTTCAAAACCTTTGTCAGTATCACCATGCTGCTGCTCGCCAACTGGACCGCCAAGCGGTTAGGGGAGGAGAGGTTGTTATGAGGAGAAGACAAGGAGCCGTCGAGCCGCTCGTATTTCACACATTTAATACGGTATTCATGATTATGCTGGTCATTGTGACCCTGTATCCGTTCCTTAATACGATCGTTGTTTCGTTTAATGCGGGTAATGACACGATTCGGGGCGGGTTGTATTTATGGCCAAGGCAATTCACGTTACAAAATTATAAGGCGGTATTCGCTTCGGGAACGATCTATGATGCCTTTCTGATCTCGGTGGCGCGTACGGTACTGTCAACCATATTAAATATCTTCCTCACGACGATGCTGGCTTATGCGATTAGCCGTCGGGAATACATCTTCCGCAAGCCAATTACCGCTATATTCGTACTTACGATGTACTTTAATGCAGGCCTCATTCCCGGGTACTTCTTGATGAAAGACCTGCATTTGCTTAATAATTTTCTGGTCTATGTGTTGCCATCCATGATCAGTGCCTTTAATCTGATCGTCATTCGGACCTATATTGGCACGATTTCCGAAAGCTTGGTGGAGTCGGCCAGAATTGATGGAGCTGGGGACTTTAAAATTTTCTGGAGACTTATTTTCCCGCTCTGCAAGCCTGTGCTCGCTACGATTGCCTTATTTGTAGCCGTTGGTGCATGGAACTCCTGGTTTGATGCCTTTCTCTATACCTCCTCAAGACAGGAACTGAGCACGTTGCAATACGAATTGATGAAGCTGCTCTCATCGAGCATGAATGCAAATAGCAACCCTGCCGTGGCTAACGGTGTAGGGATGGAGCATATGACCCAGGTCACGCCGATTTCCATTCGAGCGGCCATTACGATTGTGGCTTCCGTTCCGATTCTCATGGTCTATCCGTTCATGCAGAAATATTTTGTCGTTGGACTAAATGTAGGGAGTGTCAAAGAATGATTCATTACTCCAATCCCATTCTCCCTGGATTCTATCCTGATCCTAGTGTAACCAGGGCGGGAGAAGATTTCTATCTGGTATGCAGTTCCTTTGAATATTTCCCTGCGGTGCCGATATTTCGAAGCAGGGATCTGATTCATTGGGAGCAAATCGGACATGTGCTGGATCGGGTCAGCCAGCTTGATATGACCTCCAGAAGAAGCTCAACGGGCATTTATGCGCCTACGCTACGTTATCATGACGGTACATTTTATATGATTACAACCGATGTGGGCGGAATCGGCAACTTCTATGTGACAGCCACAGATCCAGCCGGGCCTTGGTCGGATCCCATCCTCGTACCCTATGGGGGAATTGATCCTTCTTTATTTTTTGATGATGACGGCACCGCTTACGTAACGGTTCAGCAAGGAGCCGATGAGGAATCTCATATTATCCAGTATGAAATTGACATCGTTACCGGTGAGGCGAAATGCGAACCGCAGGTAGTGTGGAGGGGAGACGGAGGTCCTTGGATTGAAGGACCGCATTTATATCATATCAACGGGATGTATTACATGATGTCTGCTTCTGGCGGAACGGGTAAGGAGCATCGCGAAATCATTGGACGCAGTCATTCTCCTTACGGCCCCTTTGAGCTGAATCCTAATCCGATATTGACGCATAACGATCTGGATCATCCTATGCAATGTTTGGGCCACGCCGATTTAATTGAAGACCTGGACGGTAACTGGTGGGCTGTGTTTCTTGGAGTGCGTTGGCTAGAGGGTAACTATAGCGTGCTGGGAAGGGAAACCTTTCTGTCTCCTGTCCTCTGGCAGGACGGATGGCCGCAGATTGATAACAATGAAGGAACCGCAGATTTAAATATGGTCGTGTCACACAAGGGGGCGGAACCGTCCCAGCCTACCTTGCCGCCTGGGGCCATAGGCCGTGACCATTTCGAGGGGGAATGCCTTGGGCCGGCGTGGATATTTATACGCAATCCTGGTAGCGGCCATAATTCCTTGAATACAGAGCATAAGGGATTGACGCTCTACGGACAGGCTGGCACGCTTAGCAATCTGGAACCAATCACCTTTGCAGGCCGTAGACAACAGCATATGAAGGCAAGCTTTATTACGTCCATGTCATTTGCACCCGTTGTAGAGGGGGAGGAGGCCGGATTGTGCGTACGCAGGGATGAGGATGCTCATTATGAAATTGGAATCCTCCATTCCGCGAACCGGCTTCTGCTTATAGCTCGTCTCACCGTACGTGGTCAGTCGCAGATCGTGTATGAAGCAGAGCTGCAATCTACGTCCATTCTGCTGCGAATTGATGCGTTAGGGCAAGAATACGCCTTGCAGTATTCGGAGGGTCAGGATAGTTGGAACCACATAGCGACTGGCGAAGCAAGAGCCTTGTCCCCTGAGGACTTTGTCCGGCATATGTGCTTCACAGGTGTAGTCGTTGGATTATATGCAACGGGAAATGGTCGCTCAAGCAGGTCGCCGGCAAGCTTCGATTGGTTTGATTATCAAGTGAAGTGAAGAGGAGATACCCGTAAATGACAAATCAACCCAAGCCCCATCAGCCTTTAGTAACTCATATCTATACCGCTGATCCTTCAGCCCATGTGTTTGAGGATCGAATTTATATTTATCCCTCACATGATTTGGATCATGAGGGTGAGACGAATGACAACGGAGATCAGTATAAGATGGAGGATTATCATGTATTGTCCATGACTGACTTCAACTCCCCCGTCATGGATCACGGCGAGGTATTGCATGTCAGGGACGTGGCCTGGGCATCCCGCCAAATGTGGGCGCCGGATGCGGCGTATAAGGATGGACAATATTATCTATTTTTCCCGGCAAGAGATCATGAGGGCATATTTCGAATTGGGGTGGCGACCTCGATGTCTCCATCGGGTCCCTTCAAAGCCGAGGAGAACTATATTGAGGGTACCTTCAGTATCGACCCTGCTGTCTTTATCGATGATGATGAGCAAGCCTACATTGTGTTTGGTGGACTGTGGGGAGGGCAGTTGGAGAAATGGCAGACCGGACGTTTTGTTGAAGATGCAGAGGGACCGCTTCCAGATGCGCCTGCCCTTGGACCCCAAATAGCCAAGCTGAGCGGAGATATGCTTGCATTGAATTTCGAGGCTCATGAGATTGTTATCTTAGATGAGGCAGGCAACCCGCTCACAGCGGGCGATGAGGAACGTCGATATTTTGAAGGACCCTGGATTCATAAATATGAGGGTAAATACTATTTGTCTTACTCCACTGGAACAACGCACAAGCTGGTGTATGCAATTGGGGATCGACCGGAGGGGCCGTATACCTTTCAAGGAACGTTATTACCGCCTGTGCTCGGGTGGACAACGCATCATTCAATCGTAGAATTTCGCGGTAGTTGGTATTTGTTCTACCATGATTGCTCCTTATCCGGGGGCGTTGATTACAAACGTTGTATCAAATATACTGAATTAACCTACCGTTCTGACGGGACTCTCCATAGAGTTGACCCGGATTCTGAGTATGCACAGGATATCAAACGAAGCTGACGGAGCGAACGAGGGTTGCGCGCCCTGTCCACTTGGTGTAAACTCGCATTCATATGCTATTTCCATTAAGGGGATGAGACAGGATGAGCGTGACACCCGTTTACATATTATCCGGATTTTTAGGCAGCGGCAAAACCACGCTGCTACAGCGTCTAATTACGCATTGGCAGGGGCAAGGATTGCGCCCGGCAATCGTTATGAATGAGATTGGGGATGTGAACCTGGATGGATTGTTGGTATCCACCGAGGTGCCCATGGCTGAAATGCTGGGAGGCTGCATCTGCTGCACCATCCGTGGAGACTTAAGTGTTCAGCTCTCCGAATTGATAGAACAGGAGCATCCTGATTTGATCGTGATTGAAGCGACCGGAGCGGGAAATCCGTTGGAGATCTTCGATGCGGTTACCGAGGTATCCTTATATATGAAGCTCGATCTTAAACCGATGATTACGGTAGTTGATGCCTTGCACTTAGCGGATCTTCATGCTTCCCAGCAAGGTAAAACCTACCGCCTGATGATAGAGCAAATCCGCTGTGGGTCGGTATTGGTCATGAATAAAGTGGATTTAATCCATGCAGAGCAGCAGAAGGAAATGACAGAATTTCTACAGCATACAAGTCCTTTTGCCCGCATCATTCCGGCGGTAAAGTGCGAGGTTGACGTGGCAGACCTGCTTGAAGCAGGCCAAGCGGAACCGTCTTTAATAGGGGAAACAGCAGCGGAGCGCCATGTTTGCAACTCTGATTGCCACGATCATGAACATCACCACCATCACGATAATGAGCATCATGAGCATAGCCATAGTCATGACCACGCTCATGCTTCGCACGAGCATGTGACTGTGTATACTCATTATTTTCATGGCCCGATAGATAGCACTGAGTTTGAACGCTTTATCAGCGAATTGCCTCGTGAGGTCTATCGCGGGAAGGGTATTTTACGTTTCTCTGATACGAGCAGCCGATTCCTCTTCCAATATGCTTACCGGGAATCGGATTTTCTCAAGGTTACACCACAGAAGGACGTACCTGATGTAGCTGTATTTATCGGTGAACATTTTGACCGGAACTGGATTGCCCAGCGACTGGAGGAAATGGAGCAGAAGCAACGCGACTTGGTCTGAACCAAGTAACAAAAGCCGCTCTCGGGAATTATCCCGGAGCGGCTTTTGCATACCTGTAGGTTGTTAGATTAGCTTGGGTTAACAGCGACCTAAGCCGTTGAAGGAGCTTGAATGGCTGGTGCATCAACAGCACCGGCTTGCAGCTTATACATTTGATAATAACGTCCACCTAAGGCCAGCAGTTCTTCGTGATTGCCACGCTCCACAATTTCCCCACGATGCAAGACCAGAATCTGATCGGCGTTGCGAATGGTGGAGAGACGGTGAGCAATGATAAATGTGGTCCGCCCCCGTTTTAACACTTCAAGTGCCGACTGAATCAAGCTCTCCGTCTCCGTATCAATATTGGCGGTCGCCTCATCCAGGATAAGGATGGCAGGGTCAAAGGCCAGTGCCCGGGCGAAGGAAATGAGTTGACGTTCGCCAGCGGATAAGGTGCTGCCTTTCTCCACTACAGGTTCATCAACGCCCTTCGGCAAGTGAGCCAGAATCCGGTCCGCGCCCACATCGATCAGCGCTTGCTTGGCCGTCTCCCTGGAGATTCGCTCATCACCCAAGGTCACGTTGGACAGGATTGTGCCAGTGAACAGGTAAGGGTCTTGAAGCACGATACCCATATGCTCTCGAATCCATTGCTTCGGCAAATCCTTAACCGCCTGGCCATCAATTGTAATTGTGCCTTGCTGTGGATCGTAGAAGCGGAACAGCAGGTTAATGATGGAGCTCTTGCCCGAACCAGTATGCCCGACCAGGGCAACGGTCTGACCTTGCTTGGCCTCGAAGGAAATATTCTTGAGTACGTAATCCTTCTTGTAGGCGAAGGACACGTCCTTGAATTCTACATCTCCTTTATAGCGAGGCATGGAGCCGTCTACCACCGGTTCTCCAGGCTCATCCATAAGCTTGAATACCCGTCCGGCAGATACCATGGACGAATCGAGTGCTGCCAACTGATTGACCATTCCCGTAATCGGCTGGAACAAGCGTCCCAATACGTCGACAAAGGCATACAGCACACCGAGCGAGATAATGCCGGTACCACTAAGCTGAGCGGAGCCAAAATACCATAGCACCGTGGCAAAGGCCAGATTACGAATTACGTTCACCAGGTTATGCGAGGTGAAGGCATTGAGGTTGAGCATCTTGTTCTGATGCTTCATGTAATCCTGGTTCAAATTCTCGAATTCTTCCTTGGTTTGCGCTTCGCGGCGGAAGATCCGAATGATCGACATGCCCTGGATGGATTCGTTGATGATGGCATTGATCTCACTGAGGCGTGAACGAATGATCGTATTGTATTTTGTGGCGAATTTGCGGTAAAGCACCACCCACAAATAAATCACGGGTACAACGAACAAACAGATTAGGCCTAATCGGAAATCTAAAATAAACAAAGCGACATAAACGCCCAGCATATTGATGATGCCGGAGAAGAAGTTGGCGAGCACGGCGATGAACAAATCCTTGACTGCTTCCGTATCATTTGTGACACGAGAGACCACCTTACCCGCTGGCAGGTTATCAAAGAAATGCACCGGCAGACGCTGAATATGGGCATAGACGTCCATGCGCAGCTTCTGAATGACTTTGTTGGCCGAGGATTGCAGCCAGTAGGTTTTGCCAAATTCCATCACAATCGAGATGGCCAGGAACACCAAATACCAGACGACCAATGAAATAATTCCGGGGATCTCCGGCTTGTAAAAGGAAAACAGCTCAGTGGACCCCAGCTTTTGCGCTGGATAGTCGATACTTGTGCCGTCTTGCTTCGTCAGAGTGAGAACGCCGTCCTGGTAGCTTCGGTTCCCGGAGATGTCCGGTACAGAAGCCCCCACGAAGACAAAGCTCTTGCCAACCTGGAGCACGCGTGCTTCGCTGCCTTTGGCTTCATTCTCTGCAAAACGGTCGCCCCTCTTAAAGGTTCTTTCGTCATAATTCACTGTGCTTGCGTCTTGGGCGGATGTTTCGAAGAACGGACGTTCAATCGCCAGCATATGGTCATCGATCATGGCGCGGGCCAGGAAGGGACCGGCGAGCTCTGCGGCTACGCCGATCGCCAGCATGACAAGGGCCAGAATAAATGTGTTTTTTGCCGTTAAGGCATATTTGAATAATGCTTTTCCCGTATGGGCGTGCATAGCTTAAGACACCTCCCCGTCTGTCAGGTGGGATTCCACCTGCTGACGTTCGTATTGTTCCCGATACCAGCCGCCTTGTGCCAGCAGCGCCTCATGGGTACCTTGCTCGATAATACGACCTTGCTCAAGCACGATAATCCAATCGGCATGTTCAATAGCAGACAGCCGGTGGGTGGAGATCAGCGTGGTTTTGCCCGAGCGCTGGTCTCGAATATTTTGAATGATTCTGGCCTCGGTGCGTGCGTCAACTGCGGACAGTGCATCGTCGAGGATCAGAATGTCCGGATCTGCGATAAAAGCACGGGCCAAAGATACGCGTTGCTTCTGTCCGCCGGAAAGGGCTACGCCTTTCTCACCGACAAGCGTATCCAGTCCATCGGATAGCGTACCGAGGTCCTGATCAAAGGCCGCCGTGCGAATCGCTTCAAGGATGACCTCATCGGAAGCATCCTTGAGGCCAAACTGAATGTTCTGGCGTACGGTCTTGGAGAATAGAATCTGCTCCTGCGGAACGTAACCGACCCAGCTATGCAATCGTTCCAGCGAAATCTTCTGAATCGGCACACCGGAGATGGAGAGCTCACCGCTGCCAAGAGGATACTCATGTAGCAGTTGCTTAAGCAGCGTAGACTTTCCGCTTCCTGTCCGTCCCACAATACCCAGCGTTTGGCCGCGATGAATCGTCAGGTCAATATGCTCCAGATTGTTGATGGTCGATGTCGGGTAGCGGAACGTCACATCGGAGAACGTGATGGACTCTGGTATGGCGACAGCTACAGGGTGAGCATCGTCTGCGACGTCAGGCTTGACGTTCAGCGTCTCGTTCACCCGGTCCAATGAAGCGCCACCGCGCTGCATAATATTGATCAGCTCACCGATGGCGAACATCGGCCAAATCATCATCCCCAGGTACATGTTAAAGGATACGAGATCACCCAAGGTTAATTCATTATGGAAGACGAGATAGATGCCGTAGGTTAATCCGATGGCATAGCTCATACCTACGCAAAGCCGAATGGTGGGCTCAAAGTACGCATCTACCCTGGCTACTGCCAGGTTCTTCTGATAGACATCATCGGTAATAGCGCCGAAGCGGCGTTCATCATGGCGTTCCTGCACATAGGCACGAATGACGCGGATTCCCGCGACGGATTCAAGAACCTGATCGTTCATATCGCCAAAGGCATCCTGAGCCAGTGTATAACGCTCGTGGATAATCTTCCCGTAAATCTTCATCGCCAGTGCGATAAAAGGGAGGGGAATGATGGCAGCGAGCGTGAGCTTCCAACTGATCAGCGTGCTCATCGCAATGAAGATCACGGACAGATAAGCGGTGGAGTCGGTTAGCGTCAACATTCCAAATCCAGCGGTCTGGGCTACCGAACGCAGGTCGTTGGTCGCCCTGGCCATCAGGTCACCCGTTCGGCTTCGTTCGAAGAACGGCGGTGTCATTCGTAGCAAATGGCTCATAAAGCGAGTGCGAAGCAGCCGCTCGACCAGATTAGACCCTCCAAACAGGGAATGCATCCATATGTACGTAATGTAGTAAATAAACATCAGTACGACGATAATGAGTAGAATATAGCGGGTCAACGAAGCCCAGGTTACTGTGCCGGCTACGATCTCGTCAATCGCGCTGCCTAGCAGCCGTGGCGGAGCCAGTTCAGCAACGCCGGCCACGATGAGCAGAAACAGGCCGATGATATAGCGCCTTTTCTCTTGCCGGAAAAACCAGCCTAAATTTTTGAGTACCGAGAACATGGAGTTCCCTCCTTTGAATCCTTCAATTAGGTTGCCGAAAAAACCTCTGTAGCTTACATAACCGAACAAAAAGTCGCAAAAAAGGCATACCGTTTCGAAAACGATATGCCTTAAAGCCTTCACATATATCGCGTCCGTTACTTACTAAAGAAGCAACGCCGCAAATTGTTATTCCCCAAGCCTGATGAACACGCAAGGGAGGGCTAGCGCTAAATGCGATTCAAGCCTACAGGGGTTGCTCCGGTATTCAGTTGTGTGTTTTGCTTGCGATCTCGATTAGCAATCAACTTAAAATTAAACACCTTTGCTCACCCTTTCTTAGAATTTTAGATTTTGGTAATTACTTGAAATGAAATCTCGTATGCTCCCGATTTTAGCATCGGTCCAAGGAAGGTGTCAACGGTATTTTTTAGAATTAGGCTGGTTTTTAGGTAGGAGCGCATAATCATTTGGCAATCGCTGGCGGTTTGGTCTACAATAGAAGGTAAACGAGGAGGTGGAGAATCTGATGATCAATGTGACACATGAAGCTGCCGAATGGTTTAAGCAGGAGCTGGGTCTTCAGGCAGGGCAAGCCGTACGTTTCTTTGCACGCTACAGTGCAGGAGGCAAGCTGCATCCGGGATTCTCGCTGGGGATCGACGTAGACCAACCGATATCGCCGGGCATCGCTTCCAAGGTGGAAGGAATTACCTTCTACATGGAGGATCAGGATATGTGGTACCTGGATGGCTACCATCTGAACGTTTTATATGACCAAGGTCTGGGCGATATTGAATACCAATATGAGGCAGCGAATACTCATTAAGCATAACTAAGGCAAGATGAGATGAGAACAAAGAAAAGAACCTAAGACTCCACTTTTTTTCTAGTGGAACAAGGTTCTTTCTTTTTGTATTTATTAGATCATGCTGTCTTCCATGGCATATTCGAAATCACCAATATCAAATACCTGAACCGGTACTTCCGCTTCAATAATCCGCCGGATGAGTTCAAGTTGGTCAGTTAAAATAGGTACGTGTTCCCGCTGAGCGGTCAATACGACTTCAGTCTCGATCGGATCAAGAAATTCGCCGTACTGCTCATTATCTACGGAGTTAATGACAGTCCAGGATACGAGATCACCAAACAGGATGGAGGGACTCTTGGACCAAGGCACCGCTAAAGACCGTTCCAGCTTCTTGCGATTCAGCGGCTCTTCCAGATAGGCGATCAGTTCGGAAATCTTCTGCTTCACATGCATATCGTCGACGGGGTCGCTCATCAGCGGCTCCGGACTGTCCTTAAATTCATAAAGCTCCATCACGGTGGTGTAGGGGACAATATATTCAACCGGCACCTGGGGCACCAGTAATTCTCCGTATATCGCTACCATCACCGCTTCAATGACAAATCGGCGTGACATGGTCATCCTCCTAAACGACGTGCAACTCGGGCTGTCCATGAGACAGCGACAATTGATTTACTAAGGAGTATAACATAACCGAAGGTTGAATTCAGCCAGAAGCCACGAAAATCCGCGTTTATGCAAGAAATCAGCTATAGCTTCCCGACCATCAGGGACAGGATCCCCGCAGCGATAAGCGGTCCAACTGGAACACCGCGGAAGAAGGCCACTCCCAGCACAGTTCCAATTAAGAGTCCGGCCACGATGGTCGGTTGATTACTCATTAAAGTAGCCCCGCGTCCACCCAGCCAAGCCACCAGCATGCCGACAGCGATTGCAGCCAGTGACTGCCAATGGAAGAAGGAGCCCCACAATGTCTGAAGGGAAATGCGACCGCTGGCAACCGGTGTCATGACGCCGATGGTCAGTATGATGATCCCCAGGGTGAGACCGTATTTCTCCAGCCAGGGGAAGGCATAGTTCAGATGCAGCACTCTCAGTAGCAACAATACGATCATGGCGATCGTAATGGGCATGTTGCTGCTAAATATACCCAGTGCCGCAAGAAGCAGCAGTAATAAAGATGTGACATCAACTTGATTCATGAGTTTTTACCTCCCGTGCCAACTTGGGCACTAACTCTTGGATGGGAACGCCGTGGTTAAATGTTCGGCAATCAAACGTCCATGGCCCCGGCCCGTCTCAATAAATACTTCGTTGGCATTGCGACCTGAGGCGATAACCCCGGCGACGTACAATCCAGGTACATTGGTCTCCATCGTGTCCGGGTTAAATACAGGCTTCTCCATATCTCCCGCCATCTCAACACCGGCCGAGAAGAGCAGCTTGCGATCGGGACGGAACCCGGTCAATGCCAGCACAAAATCATTGGCGTGTTCAGTGATCTCACCGTCTATACCGGACTCAACCACGACGTGGCCCGGATGAATCTCGATGACTCGTGCATTGAGGCGCAAAGTGATTTTTCCTTTACTTACGGCGCTTTCAAATAGAGGACGCACCCAAGGCTTGATATTAGCAGATAGATCATCCCCGCGATAAACGACGGTTACCTTGGCGTCTACGCGAATTAGCTCCAGCGCAGCATCCACTGCGGAGTTGCTGCCTCCTATAATAGTGACCTTCATTCCCGTATAAGGATGAGCCTCCTGGAAGTAATGAGAGACCTTATCTGTATCTTCTCCCGGAATGCCTAAAATATTGGGATGATCAAAGTACCCTGTTGAAAGAATAACATGGCGTCCAGCATATTTTGCTTGCTCACCGTTGCGTTTGAGTGAATGAACGATGAAGCTACCATCCGGTTGCCGGTCAATGGTGGTTGCTTCCTCGTAAGCAGATATAGGCAACTGATAATGTTCGCTTACTCTCCGGTAGTAAGACAGCGCTTCATGACGGAAAGGCTTGTCATTAGGTGAGGCAAAGGGGACATCACCAATCTCCAGCAGTTCAGCGGTACTGAAAAATTGCATATAAGTAGGGTAAGAGTAGATGGAGTGAACAAGGCAATGCTTCTCCAATACGAGCACTTCCAGCCCGCGTCTGCGGCATTCAATCGCCGCCGATAATCCGCAGGGACCGGCACCAATAACAATAACATCCAGCATAGGGACCTCCTGATTTACATAGGTTTCAAACCTTTTTCAAAACAATTACATCCTACCGCAAATGCCTCGGAATAGCCAGATGTCGAGCTGAATTGCCCAGATGTGAAAGTTGTGTCAATCCTATGACATCTATGGTTTTCAGGGTTCAAATTCAAATTTTTTGAGTAAACTAATACTGTAAGCGTATACTTTAAAATTGAAGTAACTGATTTAGGAGGTGCCGAACATGTTGTCATGGTTAAAAAGACAAAAACCTGCTCGTGCGAGGGTCCCTGTTGCGATTGAAGTATCCTTGGATGAAGTCAGACGGGCTGTGCTTCGTTATGAAACTGAGATGCCCGAAGGCATAAATCGGTTATCCTTGCTGCTTCCGGATGGTAGTCTGGATATGAAGCGATTGTCACGATATTTAGGCGGGATAACAGATCAACGCTTTTATTTATCGAGAGAAACCTATGAGATCTTTACGGAAGAGGAACGAGAAATCCCTTATTATCTGGATATGGTTCAGGGCGCAGTGGACAGTTACGTCGAGGAGAAAGGCAAGCTACCGGTGCTGGAGCAGTCCCCTGACTTTGAAGTGGATGTCAAAATGCTAATGAGAGAACATTATCTACGAGAGCTTCCGCCGTTCGCCTTATATGTTACGGAACAGGAATTAATGCTCACCCACCGTCCCAAGCAAGTGATATAAAGCCAGGCGCAAACCGAAGAAGCCTTCGCGTTTGCGCTTTTTTATTTGACAGGCTGATTTACAATAGAGAGAGACATCTTGGGAAAGTGGGGAAGAAGGTTGCTGCTGAAAGCTGTTTTATTTGATCTTGATAATACGTTGATGGACCGGGACAATACGTTCCTCAGTTTTATTAGACAATTGGTGCAGGAATGTCTGTTGCCTATGGAGAAGGTGGATGCGGACAAGCTTATTGCGGACATTATTATACGTGACGCAGATGGCTATAGAGTGAAGGAAGGATTTTTCCTTGAACTGATTGATCTTTTACCATGGCGACAAAAGCCTTCGCTGGAACAACTTCAGTCTTATTATGACCAGCATTACATGACACATGCCAAGGCGATGGACCATGCCATCGACACCCTGCAAGCCTGCCGTAATATGGGGTTGCGACTGGGAGTCATCACGAACGGGCACAGCCACTTGCAGCATCGCAAGATTGATCTGCTTGGCCTACGTGAATATTTTGATACGATTGTAATTTCGGGGGAAGTTGGCTTGAGTAAGCCCGATCCGCAAATTTACAGATTGGCTTTGGAGCGTCTTGGCGTAGGGCCGGATCAATGTGTCCTCGTTGGGGATCATCCGCGTAACGACATTTGGGGAGCTGCCCAGGTAGGATTGCAAGGGATCTGGCTGCGCAGGAAGCATGAATGGAATGAGGAGCTAATAATGGGGAAGCCCTGGAAAACCGTCATCGAATTAGACGAGGTTCCAGAATTGCTTCCCCAATTTGGGCTGGAGAATATTAATAACGTCTGAGCGGAAGCCATTTCAATATGTCCTGAATGCGCGCATCCCAGTAGCTCCATTCGTGGGCGCCGGGTCCTTCCTCGTAAGTTAGCGGAATATTCAGGCGGTTACAGGCCTCGCGGAACGTCTGATTATCCTCGTACAGGAAATCCTCTGTCCCGCAGCATTGATAAAGGGCGGGGATGGGTAGACCATGGTGTGCTTTGTCGGCAAAGGGTTCAAGTAACGTCATCAGATCATTGTCGGTACCCTTGGGCCCGGATTCGCCAAACACGCTGATTAATAGGGAAGACTGCTCTTGGAAGTGCTCGGCTCTGCTCACGATATCGAGTGCGCCGGACAAGCTGGCTGCGGCAGCAAACATCTCCGGCTTACGCAAAGCTAGCTTGAAGGCACCATAGCCGCCCATGGACAGCCCGGCGACAAACGTATCTTCACGTCTAGGGGACAGCGGGAAGAAGGAGCGGCACAACCGCGGGAGTTCCTCGCTAATAAACGTCCAGTAACGGTTACCATAAGCCATATCGGTGTAAAAGCTGCGATCTACCTGCGGCATCACGACAGCAAGCCCAAGTTCTGCCACGTAACGTTCGATAGAGGTGCGACGCAACCAAATCGAGTCATCATCCGACAGACCATGCAGCAAATACAAGGTAGGGTAAGGCCCGGAAATTTCCGGGGTTTCCATGCCGATTTGCGATTTGGCAGGCTGCGGAAGGATAACCGTCATTGAGGTGCTGAGTCCTAGGGCTTCAGAGAAAAAACGAGTTTGAAATAATGCCATGGTTTATACTCCTTTTATTGTATTCGCTTTCAATATTGACACAGCTTAATTATAACTCGGGATAGTTGGAAATTCTAAATATTTCAGATCGTTTCGAGGTAATTCGTGCTAGAATTAGTATATCGGGTTTATTCCAGGGTATCGAAGTGACAACGCTGGGGGTGGATCGGATGGATGATTTCCCCTGGAAAAGAAATCTGTACGTGCTTTGGGTTGGTGTGTTTTTTTGTAGCACCGCGTATTCCATGGTTATACCGTTCATGTCTTTATTTATTGCCCATGATCTTGGGGTTACAGAGCATCTGACTCTGTTGTCGGGTTTTGCCTTCGGTATTACTTTTTTGGCGGGAGCTTTAATCTCACCGTATTGGGGTTCCCTTTCTGACAAGTACGGCCGTAAGCCGATGTTGCTGCGCTCTGGCTTTGCCTTGTGCGGGGTGTACATTCTGAATTCCCTTGTACAGGACCCTTACCAGCTTATCGCTGTGCGTATCCTATCGGGATTGCTGGCGGGATATGTTCCTTCGGCAATTGCACTCGTGGCGACGAATACGCCTGAGAAGCATGTCGGCTACTCGCTTGGAATTATGTCTACCGCAGGTGCGGCTGGAGGTATTATCGGGCCCTTGATCGGGGGATCACTCACCAAATTCATCGGTTTTCGCGAGTCATTTCTGGTAGCGGGAGGCGTGGTGCTGTTTTCAGCGCTTATCGCCTTGTTGTTTGTGAAGGAACAGAATTTTGACCGCAATCGCGAACGCTCACATGTGCTTGATGATCTCAAGGAAGCCAAGGCCAATCGCCCTTTGATGGGCAACCTATCGATCGTGCTGCTTGTCACGGCCTCCGTAATGGTGCTGGAGCCGTTGCTCTCGCTGTATGTGCTGGATCTGGGTTCTACGGTTGCAGATGCTTCCTTCAGTTCGGGGATTATCTTCTCGGCCGTTGGTATTTCCACCGTTATTGCGGCTCCATTCTGGGGCAAAATCGGTCAGCGCATCGGCTATCGCAATACGCTCATGATCGGTCTGATCGGAGGCGGAGTGGGCAATATTATGCAGCATTTCATCCATGATCTGGTGGCATTCGGGGTGCTGCGGTTCGTTTATGGCTTATTCTTTGCTGCTGTTTTTCCAGCGCTTAACGCACTGATCGTCCAGTCGACCCGGTCCGAGTTTCGGGGTCGGGCATTTAGCTTGAACCAATCGGCCAGCCAGCTCGGCAACATGGTTGGTCCCATTGCCGGGGGGACGTTGGGAGGCTGGATTTCCATTCCTGTCGTGTTTGTATTAAACGGTATGTTGCTTGTAATCACAGCATTAACCATGAAGTTCAAACCTATGGTTGGAGCGGGTAACGATAGCAAGCAGCAGGAGCAGGGTCAAACCGTAAACGGACCTAAAGCTTAACAAGTGTAGAAGGAAATAGAAGGCTCCCTTCCTGGACATAGCCGGGAAGGGAGCCTTCTATATGTTTACCTTGGGACCAGCGAATTAATAGAGTGATAGAGCCACGGAGTCGAATTCGCTCTTGCTATGCAAGATTGCCTCGGAGCCTTCAATTTCGATACTGATCAGCGAATTCAAGCATCTTTGTAAGGCTTGTTTGCCGTTATAATACTTGTATTCGAGCGCGCTGGTCAGCAATCTCAAAGTGCGCTGTACAGGCTGCTTGCTGTCAACATCAAAGTAAACCGGAACCATGTTGTCTTGAAAGTTAATTAGAATTCTCATTAATAATCACCTCTATACAGTGGTTTCATAGTACTGATCATAAAATAGAAATCTTAAAAAAAGCTTAAGAAAACCTTATGTTTAGATAAATGTTTGTGTCATGAATGATGGGGAATAGAAGTCTACCTATCATTGTTTAGACTTATTACGATCCATAGAATTAAAAAGTTTCAACTCTATTAAAATTTATGCTTCGAAGACTATATTTATGGGTAATATGTAATGGTTTGGAATATATTTCCGAGTATTGACAACTAGAAAATGATATAATTCTCACATTAGTGCTGTGACATTATACCCGGAAATAGGTTAATAGTACATAGATAAAGCTTGGTTGCTGCATAGTGACTAGTCGTTCTGAAGGAGTTGGACAGATGTTTATTACAAATTCTGCTCGCAAGAGGACTCTGAGCCTGGAAGGCAAGGAATGGGCGTTCCTGGTTCAGCGTCTGGGAATGAAGTCTTGGCCGGAAGCGGATCATCCTTTTGCCGCTTTTTTGGGACAAGAGGAGTTACTGGGGAAGACTTTGGAAGAGGGCAGAGATTTGCTTAGGTCAAAAGGTTACCTGGTGTCCAGGCCTTCAGGCGAAGAACTGGAGCTGCCGCCGGGAATGAAGAAGGAATTAAATGCAGTGCTGCCGGCAGTTAAGGGATGCCGCCTTACCTATCATAGTGGTCAGCAAAGCTATGACGAGTACTGTTACTATGCAGGCGATTACGTTGTACGCATGGAACGTTTGCCTCGAAAGCACTCTGACAAGTACAGCCTCAAACGTGGTGGAGCAAGACAGATATGCGCAAGACTGGCGGATAAAATGAAGTGGAGTACGAGAACCTCCGGCGAACTACCCGCTTTGCTGATGTCCAGGAAACAATTTGAAGCTTTGTTGAGCGAAGCTCCCAAGCTTGATCTGAATACACTGACTGACAGGCTCGCCGGAATTACGGATGATGCGGAAGGCAGTATTGCACTGGCCCGATGTATCTGGACGCGTATCGCCTACGGAGATATCCAGTGCTTCACCCGTCAGCAGGGAGGATGGGAGCGCCAGCATATTCAGTTCATGAATAGTGAGCATACAAGCTGGCTGATTCGTTCCAGCACAAAACATGACGAGGACTGGATGATTGCGACTCCTACGCCAAGGCAGGCGTTTCAGGAAATGCTGCAGCAATGGCTGTGCCAGCCGGTAGATCGGACAGGGGCAAGCTTACCTCATGATGATCCTTCGCGCTTTGGCTAAATTAGCGGTCAACTCGGCATGGGTCTGGTGTTCATGCGCCATCCAGGCTGGTTGACCAGGTCCGCTTCGCCATGACTCGCTTAGCGGACTGTTATCAACAGTATCAAAACCAAACTGGTCGTACAGCCGTGTCACGAGTTCAATAGCCTCGGGATAATTACTTGAGACCGACAATGCATGTCGGTCAGGTGTGCCAGGTGGTCTACTTGAAATGAAGAGGCGTGGGGCCTGAATATGGGTAAAAGCCTTCGCCACTTTAGAGCCAGGAAGCTGTTCCTGACGGAGTTCATGAACTGTCTTCTCACCAGAATCAATCATGGGGAAACGACCATCGCGCCAAGGCATGTAGTTGTTCGTATCAATAACAATTTTGCCCGCGAGCTGTTCAACCGGCATGTTGTTAACCAACTTAAGGGGAACAGCGATAACGACGAAGTCGCCAGCCGAGGCGGCTTCGGCTGCAGTCGCTGCGCGTGCAGAAGGACCTAGCTCGTCGGTGAGGTGCTTCAGCGTTTCGGGCCCTCGTGAATTGGCAATGACAACCTCATATCCGTTTGCGATAGCTGCCCGCGCAATTTGACTCCCCACTTCACCCGCTCCGATTATTCCAATAGTCCTCATAGTTTAAAACCTATGGCTTGCATCATTTCTTCACTCTTTAACCAGAGCTGTTCGGCTCTAATTGGATTGAGCGCGTAAGACATTACACCATCAGCAAACGGATTAGGTGTGTCATTAACTGGTGAGACTGCACAATCTTCTAGATAGTGACTTCCGATTTCATCTTTGTCTGCCACGACGGCAGCCCAGACTGAGGTTGCTGCTGCCTGAGGAATCTCTTTGAACTCTGCTACGGGAAGATTAGCTTCGGCGCGAGCTTTGCTAACATTTTCCAGAAGTTCCTGTAAGCCCGCCTGCGAGAAATGGCGTGAGAGGTCAGTAGGACTATTGCCAGGCATTACGGAAGCAGCGCGTATGCCACGACTACGATACCGCTTATCGAACCCCACTGCGAAGAGAGTAGTAGCCGTCTTCGATCGGCCATATGCGACAAATGGATCGTATGCCTGTTGCTCGAAATTCGGATCATCCAAATCAACATCAGCGGCGCGATGAGCCTGGGATGACAGTATCACCACGCGTCCGTTATCGACAAGCAGTGGCTCAATCCAATTAATCAAAGCAAAATGACCAAGATAGTTGGTTCCGAATTGAAGCTCAAATCCGTCAACCGTCCGATCAAATGGGGTTGCCATAATGCCAGCATTTGCAATAATGGCATGGAACTGCTGCCCGTTAGCTAGCAGGTGATCTGCGCAGTCGCGGACACTTTGCAAGGATGCGAGGTCAAGTTCAATCAATTCAATATCGCCATTTCCTTGCTTCGCGGCATCATGAATTGTATGGGTAACGACATCCGCTTTAGCCAAGTTCCTAACTGTACCTATGATACTAGCCCCACGAGATACGAGTGAACGGGCAGTTTCATATCCTATGCCCGATGATATTCCTGTTATTAAAAATCGTTTGCCTTTGAGATCTGTACCAGAAAGCACCTCGTCAGCGGTAGATTTTTCATTGAATTGATTAGTCATAATGTTCTCCTTTGTTGATTTAATGTGGGTAATGCGTAATACCATGTCGAAATACGACAAATTACATAATGATCATTACAGAAAATATATTATATACTTCTTTTCGCATTGTCAATAACATAATGATCGTTATGAAAACGCCAACTCGCGACGATTGATAAAAGATACGCGGTGCTATGGAAGGGCTCACTAGAGATGGTTCTGATTTGTAACGTATGTTATGATATTCTCAGTTTAGAAATTTAGATATGAGCAGAGGAGATTAGGCTGATGGGACGTAAACGTGAATTCGATGTGGATCAGGCATTAGAGGCCGCCCTTTGTGTGTTCTGGCGCAAAGGTTATGAGGGTGTGTCTTACACTGATCTGACGCAGGCCATCGGTGTCGAACGCCCTGCACTTTACTCCGCGTTTGGAAACAAGGAAGCTTTGTTTCGCCAAGTTCTGGCACGCTATTACGAACGTTACTTGGATTTCATTCCTGCCGCACTGGAGTTACCAACTTCACGGGAGGTGGCAGCACATATTCTCCTTAGTGCCGCAGATTTAAATACCCGTTACCCCGATCGCAGAGGGTGCCTGGCTGTACAAGGGGCCTTGGCTGGCTCAGATGATGCCGAACCTATTCGGCTGGCTTTAATCGATGCACGTGCAGAAGGAGAGGCCTTGTTGCGTGATCGCTTCGAGCGGGCAAAAAGAGAACGGGATCTCCCAGAGACAACTGACTGTGCTGTGCTCGCTGCATTTTTGCTGGCAGTTCTCCATGGTATAGCTGTTCAAGCCAAAGCTGGTTTTAGCCGTGAAATGCTAGAGGCTGTTGCTGGGCAAGCGCTCTCCACCTGGCCTGTCGGCAGTTCTGCAGGTTCCTAAATGATTGGACAGCCGTTATGATTAAACTACATTCGAAAATGGGTATTCTGGAATAAATGGATAAATATTTGTAAAGAGCCTATGAAGCGAATGGAGTGTGTCGACATGACGGGAAAACGGGAAGGAAACGGCAATCGCTTTGCTAACAAAACAGCCATTGTTACGGGGGCTGGCTCCGGCATCGGCAAAGCGACAGCCATGAAATTGGCAAGCGAAGGCGCCAAGGTGGCGTTGTTTGATCTATTGGACGAGCGTACGGAGCAGGCTGCCGGGGAGATCAATGCCCTATATCCAGGTTCGGCTCGTGCTTTTGATGTGGATGTCTCCGATCCAGAGCGAATGGAGCAAGCAGTAGTCGAGGCGGCTAAGGCATTTGGCAGAATCGACATTGTTTTTGCCAATGCTGGCATTAACGGCAAGCTGGCGCCGGTGGATGAACTGAGCTTTGAAGAATGGAACAAGACGTTGAGCATTAACTTGACGGGGACATTCCTGACGGTCAAATATACGGTGCCATATCTGAAAAAGCAGGGCGGCAGCATTATCATTACAAGTTCCATTAACGGCAACGACAAGTTCTCGGGCTTTGGCATGTCCGCCTACAGCGCCACCAAGGCTGGTCAGGTGGCTTTTGCCAAGATGATTGCTTTAGAACTGGCTCGTTACCGGATTCGTGTGAACGCCATTAGTCCGGGAGCCATTGCTACTAATATCGACAAATCCACGGAGAAGAGCAAGGAATTGGAGGAAATTATCATTCCTGTGGAATATCCCGAGGGCTCTCAGCCGTTGGCGGATGGTCCGGGGCAACCGGAGCAGGTAGCCGATCTCGTTGCCTTTCTTGCCTCTGATGAATCTATTCATATCACGGGGGCTCGTGTTGTGATCGACGGTGCGGAATCTCTGCTTTAAGGCTAAGAACCTAAATCTGGTTGAAATTGTGCCTTCCGCTGACGCGGGGGGCATTTGTTTTGTCAGAGAACGGGCCGTGCTATGATAGAGACATATATATATGATTTGATGGAGGCGATGGGGATGTTGTCCTGGCTGGCCGAGCAGAAGATTGCAGAAGCAATGCGGCAGGGAGAGTTTGACAATTTACCCGGAGAGGGCAAGCCGCTGACAATAGAAGATTTGTCCGGTGTGCCTGAAGAACTGCGGATGGCGTATAAAGTTATGAAAAATGCGGGATATGTCCCCGAAGAAATTCAATTGAGCCAAGACTTGGTACGTCTTGACGATTTGATTGCCGCTTGCGGAGATGGACCGGAACTATGGGCTCTCCAGCGCAAACGCTCGGAGCAACAATTGCGCTTCAATATGTTGGCGGATCAGCGGGGATTACAGCATAATGCGGCCTTTCGCCAATATGAAGGAGTTATTCGTGAGAGACTGGAGTAGTCCTGAAATTAATGAACTCTCATGTAACAGTTAGTCATTTGTAAGGAGATAATTATGACCATTGTACCGATGCCGATTGACGAAGTTATTCCTGATGTAAAGGCAGCCTTGCGTGGAGCCGGAGTGGCGGTGCTGCTTGCGGAGCCGGGAGCGGGAAAGACGACGCGCACTCCGCTTGCTCTGCTAAGCGAGCCGTGGCTGGAAGGACAGCATATTCTGTTGCTGGAGCCTCGGCGCCTTGCCGCGCGTTCGGCTGCCGTATACATGGCAGCACAGCTTGGTGAGCCCGTTGGAGCGACCGTGGGTTACCGAATGCGCGGAGACGGCCGCGTATCCGAGCGGACTCGTATTACCGTCGTGACCGAGGGAATCTTGACCCGCTTGATGCAGCAAGATCCCGCCTTGATGGGCACGGGGCTCGTTATTTTTGACGAATTTCATGAGCGGAGTCTCCATGCCGATCTGGGCTTGGCCCTGGCCTGGCAAAGCCGTGAGCTGCTGCGCGAGGACTTGCGGCTGCTGGTGATGTCGGCCACTCTGGACCCGGAGCCGGTTGCCCGGTTGCTGGATGGAGCGCCGGTCGTGCAAAGCGCAGGCCGAATGTACCCTGTGGATACGATTTATGCCGGGGGTGGAGCCAAGGAACCGCTGGAGCTGACAGTGGAGCGGACGGTTCGCCGGGCACTTGCGGAGCATGAAGGCAGCTTGCTTGTCTTTTTGCCTGGGGCGCGGGAAATCCGCCGAGTTGGCGAGGCCTTGCGGGCACGGGGACTGCCGGATGGCGTCCTGCTGACACCGCTATACGGGGCGCTGCCGCAGGCGGAGCAGCGGCGGGCCATCGAGGCGCCTCCCGCAGGGCAGCGCAAGATTGTGCTGGCCACGTCCATCGCCGAGTCCAGCTTGACGGTGAATGGCGTGACGGTGGTCATCGACAGCGGGCTGCGCCGCACGTCGCTCTTCTCGCCACGCACCGGCATGAGCCGGCTGGTCACCGCGAGAGCTGCACGGGACTCCGTCGATCAGCGGCGAGGACGGGCCGGGCGCACGGCACCGGGCGTATGCTACCGCCTCTGGAGCGAGGAGGCGGACCGTCAGCTTGAGGCGCGTACGCCGCCCGAGATGCTGGAGGTGGACCTGGCGCCGCTGGCGCTGGAACTGGCCGCGTGGGGAGCGGACGCGCCAGATGAACCCGGCGCCGCTACCACCGGGGCTAGCGCTAGTGCGCCCCCAGCGGTGGCGGCCTTGGACGCTGACCGCTGGTGCGGCCTGCTGGTGGCCTTTGCTTATCCGGACCGCATCGCGGCGCGCCGTCCGGACGGCCGCTATCTGCTACAGGGTGGGCGCGGCGCCCATTTAACAACAAAAGATATGCTGGGCACGGCATCCTTCCTCGCTGTTGCTGACATCGACGATGAGGGGATAGAGGGCCGCATTTGGCTAGCTGCTCCGCTAAATGAGGAGGATCTGTACCATTACTGCTCAGAGGATATTCGCGAGGAACGGAGTGCCGTTTGGGACGAGCCCTCAGGCACCGTTCGTGCCCGAATTCGCCGGACGCTGGGCGCTATTGTGCTGAGAGAGCAGCCGGACCCTGAACCAGGCGCAGAGCAATTGGTTCAAGCGTGGCTGGATGCCGTTGCCACAAAGGGTATAAGCATCCTTCCCTGGACTGACAAGGCTCGCAAGCTGCAAGCACGGCTGCTGTTCCTGCATCGGTTGAATAGCGATTGGCCAGACGTGTCCGATGAGACCTTGGCCGCAACGGCTGATGAATGGTTGGCTCCCTATCTATCCGGAGTTCGCAAGCGTTCTGACTTACAGGCCTTGTCCTTGCACAATATTCTGGAGCATCGGCTTACCTGGCCACAGCAGCAAGCGCTGAATGATGAAGCACCCAGCCATCTGCTGGTGCCAAGCGGCTCGAAAATCCAGGTACATTACGAGGGAGCGCAGGCCCCGTATGCGGCTGTGAGGCTTCAGGAAGTATTTGGTCTGATGGAGACGCCACGCGTCGGATTTGGCCAAGTTCCCATCACGTTGCATCTGCTATCTCCGGCAAGCCGCCCCGTACAGGTGACTGCCGATTTACGCAGCTTCTGGGCCAACACTTACTTCGACGTCAAAAAGGATCTTAAAGGCCGTTATCCCAAGCATTATTGGCCGGATGACCCACTTGAGGCCATCGCAACGCGCAGGGTACGTCCGCCGGAGGGCAAACGATAGTCGGGTAGGGATGCCGATAGTTTCACACGAATTTAATAGTATAGGCCAGACTGCTTGGCTTGCATTCGCAGCGCTCCTTTGGGGGCGCTGTTTTTTTGCGCCTGTGCCTATCATCCTTTTCTCTCATTTTGTCCAATTATTCCTGAGAATTCGAGAAAATAATAGAAATTTATCCTTTAATCGCCATTTTGATTGTGATTTAATAGATTTGTAAACTCTTACAATTCAATATTAGGAGGGAATGCCTGGACGAATCAGAGAGTAGGGCCATCCTAGCAGAATCATAGGAAAGGCGGTTTGCTTACTTTATTCCAATTCTATTTCATCACATTAATTACGAGAGAGAGGGATCTAAGTTATGCATTCAAAAAGGCACACACGTTTCGCCAGAAAGTGGAAGCTGTTCACAATGACCTGTTTGGCCTTGTCTCTGCTTCTTCCGGGAGGTCTCTTCCAGCCCGAATCCGCAAAGGCAGCGGAGGATTACAAGGTTGTGGCCTATTATCCTTCATGGGGAGCGTATGCCCGCAATTTTAACGTTTATGATATCGATGCTTCCAAGATTACGCATATTAACTATGCCTTTGCTGATATCGCCTGGGATGGACGCCATGGTAATCCTGATCCTACCGGACCTAATCCGATTACATGGCCTACCCAGGACGAAAAGGGACTAACCATTAACGTTCCTAATGGTACCATTGTGCTAGGAGATCCGTGGATTGATACCGGCAAGCAATTTCCGGGAGATGTCTGGGATCAACCCTATGCGGGCAACATTCATCAGTTGAATAAGCTGAAGCAAGCCAACCCTCATTTGAAAACGATTATTTCGGTAGGGGGCTGGACCTGGTCCAATCGCTTCAGTGATGTGGCAGCCAGCCAAGTTACTCGCGAGACCTTTGCAAATTCAGCCGTAGATTTCCTGCGGAAATTCAATTTTGACGGGGTCGACCTGGACTGGGAATACCCGGTGTCGGGCGGACTTCCAGGCAACAGCTACCGTGCGGAAGATAAGCAAAATTATACGAAGCTGCTGCAAGAAATCCGTACCAAGCTTGATGCGGCAGGAGCGGCTGACGGCAAGCATTATCTGCTGACGATTGCTTCCGGTGCATCACCGGCGTACGTGAATAATACGGAGCTTGGCAATATCGCTTCGATTGTTGATTGGATTAATATTATGACTTATGATTTCAACGGCGGATGGCAGCAGGTTACTGGCCATAACGCCCCGCTGTACTTTGATCCGGC
Source organism: Paenibacillus senegalimassiliensis (assembly GCF_001486585.1). Lineage (GTDB taxonomy): Bacteria > Bacillota > Bacilli > Paenibacillales > Paenibacillaceae > Fontibacillus > Fontibacillus senegalimassiliensis. The sequence continues at coordinate 1,284,569 of NZ_LN909046.1, read as the reverse complement.
GGCTGAAGCTGCGGGTGTGCCAAGCGCCTCGACCTTCAATGGAGATGTGGCGGTTCAAGGCCATCTGAATGCAGGGGTTCCGGCAAGCAAGCTCGTGCTTGGTGTACCGTTCTATGGACGGGGCTGGGATGGAGTAACTAGCGGCAACGGGCAATACCAAAGTGCAAGTGGTGCTTCCTCTGCGGGAACATGGGAACCGGGCGTGTTCGATTTTAGCGATCTGGAATCCAATTACATCAACAAGAACGGTTACACCCGGTACTGGAACGACACGGCCAAGGTACCTTATTTGCACAATCCATCCACCGGCCGTTTCATCACTTACGATGACACGCAATCCATCGGCTTCAAGACAGATTACATTAAGAATCGCGGCTTGGCCGGAGCGATGTTCTGGGAGCTGAGCAGCGACCGCAACAAGACGCTGCTAACCAAGCTGCGCAACGATCTTGGAGGTACGGTTACGCCGCCGGGAGATACAACCCCACCGACAGCTCCAAGCGGAGTAACGGTTACCGGCAAGACAAGCAGCTCGGTTACCTTAACGTGGCAGGCTTCGAGTGATAATGTTGGCGTAGCGGGTTATGTAGTCTACCGTGACGGGGCACAGGCTGCAGCCGTGAACGGTACGACGGCCACTATTAGCGGTCTGACACCATCGACAACTTACAGCTTTACTGTTGTGGCCCGAGATGCCGCGGGCAACACATCTCCCGCCAGCGGAGCGGTAAGCGCGACAACGGAGGCAGGAACGATTCCTGGAGATACGGTTCCACCTACTGCACCGGGCAATTTGAGCGTTACTGGCAAAACTTCAACAACTGTATCCTTAAGCTGGGGAGCTTCCACAGATAACGTGGGTGTTACAGCTTATGAGGTTTACAATGGAAGTCAACTGGCTGCGTCTGTAAGCAATTTGACGGCGACCATCAGCGGCCTGGCTCCATCAACATCGTATACCTTCACAGTGGTAGCGAAGGATGCTGCGGGGAATAGCTCACCCGCTAGCAATGCGGTAACGGCGGTAACGGATTCTGGAGATACGGGCGTAGAGGCCTGGGCGCCTTATACGGCTTATACCGTTAACCAACTCGTGTCCCATAATGGCATCATTTATAAAGTAATTCAGTCCCACACCTCGTTACCTGGATGGGAGCCCAATGTAGTACCAGCCTTGTTCCAAGCGCAATAAAAGCGGGTATTTATAGAGCATATTACCCCCTTTTTGGAAGGATTTCTCCTTGAAATTCGAGCGGCAAGGATTGGAATAAATATTAAGTGAACGCTTTCAATTTTATGGTTGACGCTGAACATGGGTTGAACTATTATAATCACATAACCGAAAACGAAATGACTTTTGGCGTGTTACCATGAGCGAATGGGCATGAGCCGAGAAGAGTATACCTGTAACTTGGGTTCTTTTCTTGGCTCTTTTTTATTGCCTGGCGGGCTGGGTAATATTTCATCAAAAGGCAGAAACAGTTCGGGATGAAGTGTTTTATAGAAAGAGATAAACAGAATTCGTATGGGGAGGAAATCATCTTGTTTTCAAAATGGAAAAAGAAAAATACGGAGAAACAAGCTGTAGAAATTGCATCACCACTTACCGGGGAGGCTGTAGCCTTGACCCAGGTTCCTGACGAAGCTTTTGCCGGAGGGCATATGGGTCCAGGATTAGCCATTGAACCTAGCGAGGGAAGGTTGGTCGCTCCGTTTGACGGAAAGGTTGTCCATGTCATTAAGAGCAGCCACGCGCTGATGATCGAGAGCACCACGGGTCTGCAGTTCCTGTTCCATTTGGGCATCAATACGGTTTCGCTTAAAGGAGAAGGCTTTGTCACCCATGTTGTGGCAGGCGATCAAGTCAAGGCGGGCCAATTATTGATTGAATTTGACATCGCCAAAATCCGAGCAGCCGGTTATCCGGTCATCTCGCCAATTATAGTAACAAACGCTGAAGAAGCGGCAAGCAGTGTAGAAATAGTCACCGGTCCTGTGACGGCAGGCGGTAATGTTGTTTTGAAGGCGGTTTTACAATAAAACCAGAGGTTAGGAAAGGATGATTCAAGGATGCTAGCTTTTCTCCAGAAAATCGGTAAGTCATTAATGCTACCGGTTGCAACACTACCTGCAGCAGCTATTCTGCTCAGGTTCGGAAGCATCGACTACATCAACGAGTTTCACTTGGGGCAATCGGTTGGGGGATTTCTGAACACGTACATTGCTCCATTCCTGGCGGCAGGTGGGGGAACGATATTTGATAATCTTCCGCTCATTTTTGCCGTAGGTGTGGCAATTGGTTTGGCCGGGGATGCTGTAGCGGCATTGTCAGCGGTCATCGGCCAGTTAATCCTGTTGAACGTATTGGACCGCGTGCCAGGGATTTTCCCTGAGCTGATGCAATCCGCCGATACGAAGCTCAACATGGGGGTTCTGGGCGGGATTATCGTAGGTTGTATCTCGGCCTATCTTTACAAGCGATACCACAACATCAAGCTGCCAGATTGGCTGGGCTTCTTCGGAGGCAAACGTTTTGTGCCAATGATTACGGCTTTAACTATGGTTGTTGTGGGCTTGATTCTCGGTTTGATCTGGGGACCGGTACAGAATGTACTCGACACGTTCGGGAACTGGGTCACCAGCCTTGGCGGATTCGGCTCGGCTATTCATATCGTGGCCAACCGCTTGTTGATTCCGTTTGGTCTACATCACATTCTTAATTCCATCGTTTGGTTCCAAATCGGTGACTTCACCAATGCGGCCGGGGATGTCATTCACGGCGACTTGCACCGCTTCTTTGCTGGTGACCCGACGGCGGGCATGTTCATGACAGGCTTCTTCCCGATTATGATGTTTGGTCTGCCTGCTGCTGCTTTTGCCATCATTCATACAGCCAGACCAGAGAGACGTAAATTGGTTAGCTCCATCTTCCTGGGGGCTGCGCTTGCTTCTTTCTTGACCGGGATTACGGAACCGCTTGAATTTGCGTTTATGTTCGTTGCTCCTGTGTTGTATGGGGTACATGCCTTGTTGTCCGGGGTTGCGGCGTATGTTACTTATGCGCTGGGCATGAAGCTGGGCTTTGGATTCTCGGCAGGCTTCATCGATTATGCGATTAACTATCAAATATCAACAAAACCACTACTATTAATCCCAGTAGGTCTCGTGACAGCCGTTGTCTATTATGTGATCTTCCGCTTCATGATCGTCAAGTTTAACTTGAAGACGCCAGGGCGTGAAGTGGCAGGGGATATTGGTGAGGTGGATGAAGCAGATACATTAACTGCTACTCCTGCTACAGGATCAGCATCGTCAGCCGATAGCAGATCCGCCAAAATCTTGGCGAACATCGGCGGAGCGGAGAACGTGGAGTCTGTGGATGCGTGCATTACCCGCCTTCGCCTGATCGTCAAGGACGACAAGATTGTCAATGATGCCGGATTGAAGCAGCTTGGTGCAGCAGGCGTCATGAGATTAGGCAAAGGCGCAGTCCAGGTCGTATTCGGACCACAATCCGAAGCGATCAAGGATGATATCAAGAAATTGCTGTAGGACAATCTCATAGTAATACACGTAAAACATCAAGCAGGGCGGAACGGCAATTCCGCTCTGCTTTTTCTATTACGGTTCAAAGGGGCAATTGGATTCACTTTTGCTGTTTTTCTTCTGGACTTGCCAGTTCGGTGCATGGTTAGGTAAAGTTAAGTCGGGTAATGGTAGAAGTGGATAGGGAGGCAGGTGCAAAGTTGTCATACAAATTTACGAAGTGGATGATCTTGATTGTTCCTACACTAATCGTTGGTTTATGGGAATATGTACGCCATCAATTCTTAATGCCGTTCATATCTATGGATTTGGGCAATGTATTGACACCGGTTATTCTATTTGCGGTTAGCATAACGCTGCTGAATCGTTGGTTCTCTTATCTGGAACAGATGCAGGAAGAACTGCAACGCGAGCGGGCATTGAAGGCCAAGCTGGAGCAGCGAGAGCAACTTGCCCGTGAGCTTCATGACGGTATAGCCCAGTCGTTATTTCTGTTATCGGTAAAGGTGGATCGGGCACAGCGGCAACGAAGTGCGGACAGTGGGGATGAGGAGTGGCATGAACTGCGGAAGGCCATTCACAAGGTCAATCGTTATGTTCGCGAGGCGATCTCCGATTTGCGAATTCCTGCGAATGTTAAGGAGGAGGGAGCGGCTAGCGCATCCATGTCAGCATTGATTCGTCAGATGGCCGCCGAGCAGCAATTGGTTTTGCATATGGATTGGCAGCTAAGTGAGGAAGAGTGGTCGACGAAAGCCAGGATGGAGCTATTATCCTGCATTCGTGAAGCTCTTATTAATGTAGGAAAACATGCTGGAGTCTCGGAGGTATCAATTGCGGCTACGGGTAACGCAGCATCCTTTGATGCCGCCATAACAGATTACGGAAGCGGCTTTGTAGTGCAGGAAGCGACCGAACCAGGACGTTACGGCTTGCAAATTATGCGGGAGCGGGCTAGCGGAATGGGCTGGACACTCCAGGTGACCTCCCGTCCGGGAGCTACTACGCTGCATATTACGGGAGGGGTGGAGGTATGAAGGTACGGGTACTGGTTGTTGATGATCACCCTCATGCGCGGGAAGCCATCGGAGATATTCTGGCAGAAGATCCGAACTTTGAAATTATAGCCTATGCCGAGAACGGTGATGAAGCCATCTTGCAAACGGAGCTATGGATGCCGGATTTAATTTTGATGGATATCCATATGCCGGGCAAAGATGGACTAGAGGCAACGCGAGAAATCAAGCTGCGTTACCCCTATGTCAAAATTGTGCTGATTACCGTATCGGATGATGCTGCTCATTTATTTGAAGCGTTGAAGCAAGGGGCGCAGGGTTATCTGCTGAAGAACCTGGAGCCCGGTACCTGGCTGGAATACTTGCGGGCGATCGCCAGCGACGAGGCACCGTTATCCAGCGAATTGGCTCTCCGTATCTTGCAGGAGTTCTCTCTAATGAAGAAAGAAGCCGGGGAGACGTCACCCCTAACGGCGCGTGAACGAGAAATTCTCGGCTGGGTGGCCCAGGGGATGACCAATCGGGAGATCGGCGCAGTGCTGCATATTTCCGATCAAACGGTCAAAAATCATCTCAAGAACATTTTGCAGAAGCTGCATTTGGAGAACCGGGTTCAATTAACAAGATACGCCCTGGAGCAGGGTTGGGTGGACCGCCGTCGTACTTGATATCGCTCAGAAGAGGCTCTGATACATAGAAGGAAAGTTGTTTTGTTGTGATAGAAATCACAATCGCAGTGTTTCCCCCATTCTACACTTGTAGTAATAGTGTAAGTGAAGGAGGGAACGTGAATGAGCAATCGTTGGTTAGTTATGATAAGTCTGTTGGCTGGCATACTTCTACTGACGGCGTGCGCGGATAGACCGGGGCGTTATATTGGAGAAGAGCCATCTGCACTGAAGGGACCGGCTAAGGAGTTTACGATACATGCCGAGCCTTCGGGTTATGATACGAAGGAGATTAGGGTCAAGCGTGGAGAGACTGTACGTATTAAGCTGGTGAACACCCAGGGGATGCACTCCTTGAAAATTTCTAGCTACAACCAGGAAGTTCGGGGTGGGAAGACCATTACCTTTGTTGCAGATCAAGCGGGAGAGTTCGAATTCTCATGCAACATCTCCTGCGGCAAGAATCATAAGCAAATGAAGGGGACCTTCATCGTCAAATAAGACAAGCCGACTTGGCTTGTCTTATTTGTAGATATTATCTACACTCATTGACTTTCGATATTGCTGGGGAGTCATCCCGATCTTTCTTTTAAATAGACTATGAAAAAATTTAAGATCCGTATAACCTACTGCGGAGGCAATCTCACTGATATGACTCCGGCCCGTCGTGAGCAAATGACACGCTGCTTCCAAGCGAATACTTTGTAAGTAGTTCATGAAGCTCATCCCGGTCTGTGCCTGAAAGAGACGGCTGAATTGTCTTTCACTAAGATTGGCTTTTGTCGCCAGTTCATTTAGTTTCAGGGGATTGGCATAATGAAAGTGAATATAAGCGATGATCTCATCGACGGCGATCCATTGCGGCTTATCTCCAGCGGGGGCGCCAATCAGCATTTGATGTCTATACATTCCCGTCAATATTTGGACGATAATTGCAGACAGAACGGCTAAGAATCCAGGCGGCTTGGCCGAGAACTCCCGATATAATTCTTTAAACATGGTATTGTAGGTCCCGGCTGCATCCTTCATGGAGAACCAGTGCAGGTCTCCCTCCGAAAAAAAACTGAATATCTCTGAGGCTTGAGGGAAAGCGCTGCCAAGATCGCGTATAAAGCTCACAGGAAATAAACAGTTATAAACAATCAGCGGGGTATCTTTCTTTGGAGTTCTTGGACGAAAGACGTGACTGTATCCTACCGGTATGAAGAACAAGGTACCATGCTCCACAGGAACTGCTGCATCGGCAATGTAGTGCACCCCGGAACCCTCGCTCACATATGTAATTTCCAGAAATTCATGGGAATGATACTCCATGTCAAATGTTTCCTGAGCCCGGTTTACATAAACGGGGACACCCGGTTCGAAGAAACTCTCCCCCGTCATAACATAGGTATTGCGCATATTATTCACTTTGCATTCCCTCTTTTTTTAGAACATCTATGTCATTTTATCTTATGTTATCCCCTGATGAATGTCTAGATTGGCCTATGAATTTGTCGATAAAGCCCCCCAACGATTTGGATATTGCCTTTTACAATAGAGGTAACGATGCAGGCTTGCTACTACAGCATCCGTATAGGAGGATCCGATATCATGGCCAATTTTGAAGTATCCAATCTGCAGGTGAATTACAGAGTAAATCCTTTGGGAATCGATGATCTTCATCCCCGTCTAAGTTGGCAGATCAAGTCTGCAACCAGAAATTTCATTCAAGCCGCCTATCAAATTCAGGTCTCTCATAGCTTAGACTTCACTGTAGAGCATGTGTGGGATTCTGAAAAGGTGGACTCGGAGTTTAATGTACATGTCGAGTATCAAGGGCCTGCTCTGCAATCCCGTACCCGTTACTACTTCAGAGTCCGCGTGTGGGACCGCGCGGGGAATGGTTCAGGATGGAGTGAACCCGGATACTGGGAGACGGCTTTGCTGACGACGGAGGAATGGCAAGCAAGCTGGATTGAAGCTCCTCAAAGTCTCAACAAAGACGGAGAAGCGGCCTGTGACTATTTCCGTGTTGACTTTACGGTTCCCGCTGATGTCGTGTCCGCGCGAGTGTACGCAACTTCGCTGGGTGTCTATCGGCTGCACGTAAATGGTGATGTGGCGGATGATACCTTGTTTAACCCAGGCTGGACCAGCTATCATCAACGGCTGCAATACCAGACCTATGATGTGACTTCGTTCATCTCTACGGGCAAAAATACGCTGGGATGTATTGTGGGGAATGGCTGGTATAAAGGTTACTTGACTTGGGACACAGACAAAAAAGATGTGTATGGGAAATCCCGCAAGCTCCTGATCCAAATGCATATTACGCTTTCGGACGGGTCCGAGCAAATCCTTGTGTCCGATGCAAGCTGGCGCACCTCATCTGGGCCGGTGCTAATGTCCGATTTGTATCATGGAGAAACCTATGATGCCCGGCTCGAATTAGAAGGGTGGTCCTCTCCAGGTTATGAAGACCAGGCGTGGTCGGTCGTTAGCGTGGTTGATTCTTCAACCTCCATATTGGTTGCCCAAGAGAATGAACCAGCAAGGATTATAGAGACGATTAAGCCCATCGCAGTCCTGAACACGCCTAAAGACGAGATTGTATTGGATATGGGCCAAAATATGGTAGGTTGGATCAGATTTGCGATTCGTGCCGAAGCCGGAACAAAGATAACGTTACAGCATGCGGAGGTACTTGATCGCGAGGGGAATTTCTATACGGGGAACCTGCGTTCAGCCAAGCAGACCGTAACCTATATCTGCCAAGGTGGCGATACTGAAATCTACGAGCCGCATTTCACTTTCCAGGGCTTTCGTTATGTGAAGGTGGAAGGGGTGCCACAGGATCAGCTGCTTGAGCAATTTACAGGCTGCGTCATTCATTCCGATTTGCAGCATACCGGACATTTTCGCTGCTCGGATGATTTAATCAATCAGTTGCAGCATAACATTCTTTGGGGGCAAAAGGGGAACTTCCTCGATGTTCCGACAGATTGCCCGCAACGGGATGAACGATTGGGCTGGACAGGAGATGCACAGGTATTTGTCCGTACCGCTGCATATAACATGAATGTGGTGCCTTTTTTTGAAAAATGGCTAAAAGATCTGGCCGCTGATCAAGGAAGCGATGGAAGAATTCCTCATGTTATTCCTGATGTGCTTGATGTCAGTGACGGTTCGTCTGCATGGGGAGATGCGGCCGTAATTTGTCCCTGGACCCTTTACCAATGTTACGGGGATGTCCGTATTCTACAAACCCAATATCCCAGCATGAAAGCCTGGGTCGAATACATTCGATCACAGGGGGACGATGAGTACCTGTGGAATACAGGGTTCCACTTTGGGGATTGGTTAGGGCTTGATGCCAAAGAGAATAGCCTAGAGGGCGCGACGCCCAAGGATTTGATTGCTACGGCTTATTATGCTTATTCAACAGAGCTGCTGGCAAAAACGGCCGCAGTGATTGGCCAGACCCAGGATGCGGAACACTATGAGGTATTGCATGAGCATATCATTCAAGCCTTCCGTCAGGAATTTGTGACGCCGAATGGCCGGGTTGCTTCCCCGACACAAACGGCCTATGCCCTGGCCCTGATGTTTGATCTGCTGGAAGAGAAGGATCGCAGCCGGACAGCAAGAATGCTGGCTGAGCATATCGAAAGCAACGGAAAACATTTGACAACCGGATTTGTGGGAACCCCATATCTATGCCATGTGCTGTCCCGGTACGGCTATACCGACTTGGCTTATGAACTGGTTCTGCAGAAGGAATATCCGTCCTGGCTGTACTCTGTACTTCAGGGAGCAACTACGATTTGGGAGCATTGGGATGGAATCAAGGCAGATGGCTCATTCTGGAGCGATAATATGAACTCCTTTAATCATTACGCTTATGGCGCCATTGGAGATTGGCTTTACCAGGTTGCTGGCGGTATTCAGTTAATGGAGCCGGGTTATAAGAAGATTCGAATTCATCCCGAGCTTGGAGAACAATTGACTTGGGCAGAGGCCGAGTTGGAATCCATGTATGGCACCATCCAAACCGCCTGGAGAAAACAACCGGATGGTTCCACCGAGATAGATGTCATGATCCCGGCGAATACAACGGCAGAAGTCATTCTTCCTACCAGTCTGCGAAGCCGTGTCTTAGAGCAAGGACAATCCTTGGAGCAAACTGATGGAGTGTCTGATGTAGAGACGACTGCTCAGGGAACAAAGGTAACGGTGGGATCAGGAGATTATCATTTTACTATTAGTAATAGTAACTGAAGAGTAGGGTAGACGTGTAAATACGGTCAGCACAGACACAAGCAAGTGCCAAAGAAGGATATCCTTCTTTGGCACTTGCTTTTTTATCGTTATTATATCCCTGACTCAGAAATGTCCAAGCTCCTCTTTGGCGGCTTCAGACATATTAGCCGGGGACCAGCGTGGCTCCCAGACGATATCTACCTCCGGATCGGTAATGCCTAACTGGTCATTCAACGCAAAGCGAACGCCACCTACAATGGTGTCATGCATAGGGCAGCCTGGCGTAGTTAAGGTCATTTGAATATAAACCTGATCGTCGTCCTCTCGAATGTCGTATACCAGTCCAAGATCAACGATGTTGACTCCAAGCTCGGGATCATATACCTGGCGTAAGGCTTCACGGATTTGTTCGATTCTGTTCATAGATTATTCCTCCAGTTTGAATTTAATGGGCAAATACCAAAGCAATGATTGTGATATAGGCGAGGGAGACAACCGAAAGCATGGCTCCTCCCAGGGCAACGACTAATGAGAAGCCAAGAACCAGCCCCATCAGAACCGTCAAATTGGCACATAAGATAAGGGTTAAGCCAAGGTTGACCTTGCGATCATCCAGCAGATCTGCGAGTACCGGTGTTCCTGGCTTCCCGGCTTGTTTGCCGTATTTATGGGTCCACCATAGAAAAGGCACGATTTTTGATACATAGCCAAGTACAGTAAAGGACACCCAGCAGCTAAGATACACCCAACCTGCAACTAACACGGTAGACGTATCCAGCAAGCTCTCCGGCAGCAAGATGGCCCGGATGAAGAATAAGGCAGTGAATAAGGCCAGCAATTGGCTTCCTGTAACAGCCCATTCGATGCCAGCTCCGGGGCTGCGCTTGTGCCGTTTCTTACGGATTTGCAGCAAATGTATATTGTAGACAATCAGCGCAATAGCAATAAGCCCTAATGAGGCAATCTTAAATCCGATAGGGGAGCCCAGCAGGAAGGAGCCTGCTCCCAGTAACACACCGGCATTCCACAGACCAAGCACAACATACTCCAACCGGAGGGAATAGTCATGGGATAGATAGAACATGGGCAGTAGCTTGTAGCTGAATCCAGTGATTAGAAGACCAAACCATCCCAAGGTTCCCAGCCAGATATGGGCGCCGAACAGGTTCTCATGCCAATCGCTCCATAAGCCGGTAGCAAAGCCGATACCCATCGTCATACCGGTTAAACCGGTTAACAGCAGAAAGGTCACGGCACAAGCGGTGCTGAGAGTGATAGCATTCCAAAGCTTTGCGCGCAGTAGTGTTGCGGCCATATTCCAGACGAATAGCACGATGCCGGAGAAGGCAACGGTAGCAAAGCCGCCAATCCAATACGTATCGCCTTGGACGAAGCCAAATAGCAAACCAAACAAACCAACGGTAAACAAGACGTAATGGATATAACCAAGCCGCTCACTGTAGAGGTTAGCTTGCAGGATAACGTTGATCAGTTGGTAAACGGCACCCATCGCCAGCATAGTAGCCCACCCTAGTACAAACAGATGAACCTGGAACCAGCCAGCCGGGCCACGAATATCCTCACCGAGCCAGCCTGTAAATGACATGAGAGAGGTAGCATGGAAGAGAACAAATCCGAAAATCCCTGTAACAATAAATAGAAAGGGTAGACGGGACATTGCCGGCATTGGTGGTCACCTCCTTAAGGCTTGTGTATCTTCACCTTGGCTGATCCATCGGGTTGTTCCTCGACGGTATAAGTACAGCCTAAGCTGTTCAATTCTTCAATCAGAAAGACGGGCACCCGATCATTATGGATATGGACCTCTCCGCCGGGCTTGCTACGTCCAATGGCAGCAAGGGTACGTACCATGGGTTGGGGAGGTTCAAGACCACGATTGTCAAGCTCGATAATGGCTTGCTTCTGTTCCGCTGAGCAGTCTTGCACATCGGGGGAAGCATCCGGACGATCCTCTTGGGACTTCGCTTCCTTGGAACCCTCGAGCTGTTGTTGCTCCAGCCAGGCCTTATTCTTTTTGTGAACAAAGGTGGTTACCCAATGCTCCTTCTCCAGCATCTCGGCTTTACCGGCAAATCCTCTCATCTTCAATAAACCGATTAGCGGCGTGGGCTTGAAGGTAGCATGTAAGACGAATATATCGTCTTGCTCTACTGTCTTGATGGTATCCATAATAAGCTGAAATGGCTCAAGCTTGTTTCTGAGCTGTTCCCGTACATCTAGTTCGACTATTTTGGCATCTGCTTGGTTCATGTCAATCACCTCTATAATTATTTGATTTCACAGAGTAGGAGCCAGTTAATGGCTCATCGTAGGCTCGCCATGGTCCTGCCCGTCATGGGTGGCTCTTAGAATGGCGATAGCTCCCTTGAAGGCATCGTTCAACTGATGCGTCAGAACGGGGTAATCCCCAGCTTCTGTCACCGTAAACTCAACGACAGCTCCGCCCCCAGCCGGGATAAGGACAGTCTGCATGCCGTAAAGAACGTTCTGCGGATTCCCATCCAGGTAAACGCGGTCAAAGGTAGTGCCTACCACATGGAATGAGGACACATGATTAGGTCCTGCGTTCATGACGTACAGACGTACTTTGTCTCCGACCTTGGCTAGCAAGGGCTTCTCCTTGAGAGAGAAGTCATCTCCGTTGAATACCACATATTCCGGGTCGCCGTGCTGAAAATCATCTAAATCGTTCTCTGCGTACCATTCGCTCTGAACCAGGGTGTAGGTTTGATCAATCTCGTGATCGGTCTCATAGCCGTCTTCAGGTTCGACGATGATGGTTCCATACATGCCATTAGCGACATGAAGCAATACCGGGCTCGCTCCGCAATGATACATAAATACGCCAGGCGTATCTGCCGAATATTCGAAGGTGCCTTGCTCATCAGGCATAATTTCAATGAACTTGCGACTCGGCGCAGCATGAACTGCATGAAAATCCATCGAATGCGGCATCTCGGGGTCCATATTAACGAGCGTAAATTGAAGCAAATCACCTTGCTTGACGCGTAAGACAGGCCCAGGTACGATTCCATTAAAAGTCCACGCATTATAGATTACATCCTGCGAAATTTCGATATCCGTCCGCTGGGCCGTCATTTCAATGCGAACTACATTGCCATCCCGCTGAATCACGGGAGACACAGGCGCTTGATTAATCCGCTGCGCTTCGGGCAACGCAGTTAGATCCTCCTCAGCTTCATCCGAACCGGGAGAGATGGCAAGCCAGGCGGCAGTGATCATGATAAGGGCTGAGATGACTAGAACAAGCCCTCTCAGCAGCTTGAACTGCTTCATATCCATTTTCCTTTCTATACGAGTTAACCGATTGTCGGTGATTTTTATTTAAGATAAGCAATTTAAGCGTAAGTGGAGCGGACCAGCGGGATTGTGATATAAATCACTTGAATATTGTCGAAATTGCATAAGTCATGCTTAAACCGCTGCCATATAACACAAGATAAAATGCAAGCAATTTAAATTGCAAAAATTAAGCTAGCTAGAATTGACAAAGTTAAAGTTAGGCTTTATTATAATTATTGTTTGAAAGTAACATTTTAAATAATAGATACTATAAAAAAGATAGTAATAACTATTGGTTGGAGGGAACCTACATGTCTCAAGTATTATTCGTAAAAGCTAATGGCCGTCCTGCGGATCAATCTGCAACGGTGAAATTGTATGAAAGCTTTGTGCAAGCTTATAAAGAAACACATCCTCAGGATTCCGTAACGGAACTGGATTTGTTCGAACTGGATTTGCCTTACTATGATGTAGACATGCTGAACGGCTTGTTCAAAGTAGGAAAGGACATTCCGGCAACGCCTGAAGAGCAAAAAGCTGCTACTTTGGCTAACGGCTATCTTGAGCAATTCTTGCAAGCGGACAAAGTCGTATTTGCTTTCCCACTGTGGAACTTTACGATCCCTGCTCAATTGTTGACTTACTTGTTCTACCTGAACCAAGCAGGCAAGACATTTAAATACACAGAACAAGGTCCTGTAGGCTTGCTTAGTGATAAGAAGGTAGCATTACTTCACGCTCGTGGCGGTGTTTATTCCGAAGGCCCAATGACTGCGCTGGAAATGTCCCTGAACTACGTGAAGAACACTTTGGGATTCTGGGGAATTACCAATCCGGAAGTTGTGGTTGTTGAAGGTCATAACCAATTCCCGGATCGTGCTGAAGCCATTATCCAAGATGGTGTGCAACGTGCAGCTGCCCTTGCAGCACAATTTTAATAGCATGAATTAATGATTGGCATAATGCCGCTTTTCCCGGAACCTTCCGGGGGAAGCGGCTTTTTTGTTTGGGTTAAATATGGGGAGGTTTGGCCCAAAGTCAGCAGTTCTGCTATAATACGGCTATTATGAGCAGTGGGGACGGGGAATCAGAATGATAATTATGAATGAGAAGATTAAAGCCTTGGAAGTCTCGGTGACGGGTGTGGATGGCGAAGATCTGGGTATTATGAATACGAAGGATGCGCTCAAGCTGGCGAAGTCCTTGAAGGTAGATCTGGTCTGTACTTCGCTGTTCTCCAGTCCGCCGCCATGCCAATTGGTCAGAGGATCAGAGCATCAGGCCAAGCAGCGTCAAGCCAAGGGGCAGGAGCGGAAGCAGGCTACAGGGGGCAAGCTGAAGGAAATTCGTCTTACAGCACACATTGAAGAGCATGATTATGATACTAAGAAGCGTCAAGCTGAGCGGCTGCTGTCTTCCGGTCATGACGTGCAATTAACCGTGCTTGTGGACCGTAAACAATCCGAGCCTGCACGAAAACTGGCGGAGGAACTGGCCCACGATTTGAAGCATTGCAGCCAGCAAGAGCGGGGAATCCAGGTGAGTGGCAAGCAGGTCGTGGTCATCCTCAGAGCGGTTCGCGAATAGAGTATAACGTGAAAAGCGTTGAAATAGAACTACAGCGCCCTGCTGATTTATCCTCAGCAGGGCAGTCTTCTGTCAGTTGGAAAGAAATATAGAAGGAGCGGTAATTTATGTTGTTCTTAGATTGGGATTGGGAGACGGTAATAAAGCTTTGCCTTGCCTTATTATTTGGCCTGTTTATCGGGATTGACCGTCAACTCAAGCAGAAGCCGCTGGGAATCAAGACGAGTATGGTCATTTGTATTGCCAGTTGTCTGGTAACTATCGTGTCTATAGAAGCCTTTGCCAAATTTGCCGGACCGGATCACCCGAATATGGACCCGATGCGACTGGCGGCTCAGGTGGTGAGCGGTATCGGTTTTCTCGGGGCAGGTGCTATTCTGCGACGGAGCAATGAAGGAATCTCGGGCCTGACTTCGGCAGCGATGATCTGGGCAGCATCGGGAATCGGAATTGCCATTGGCACCGGATTTTATGTAGAGGCGGCTTTAACCGTCATTTTATTGATTATTTCCGTCAACTTTGTCCCTTATCTTATAAAGTGGATTGGGCCCTACAAGCTGAATCAACGGGATGTCTCCATTAAGATCGTGATGGAGGATCACGGCAACGTCACTGAACTGATTCAGATTATTGAACGTAATGATGAGCAAGGACCTGGACTTCGCGCTAATCCACACCGTATTCGTCGGTTGAAGATCAAGGACCTGGAAGAGGGAAGACAACGTATAGATATGGTAATCACCGCCTCCGAGCGAGAATATGCGACAGCAATCTATCATTTTCTCCGCAAAATTGATCATGTTATTAGTGTGGAAGTGGAAAATTTGTAATTTATTATGAATAGATATTGTAACCTTTTATTTGTAATTGGATGCAAAAGACATGGTATGATGTTACTGTGCTTGATGTATACCTAGCTCAAATAAAGGATGATACGGTTAATGAGTAAACGAATTCTGATCGTTGATGATGATGATAAAATTGCAAAGCTGATCGAAATATACTTGGTTAATGAAGGATATACCGTAGTGAAGGCTGTCAATGGCCTGCATGCGCTGGAGATTACAGATAAGGACGAAATTGATCTCGTTATTCTTGACGTTATGCTTCCTGGCCTTGATGGCATCTCGGTGTGTATGAAAATTCGGGAGACCCGTACAACTCCGATTCTGATGCTTAGCGCCAGAGACGGGGACATGGACAAGATTACCGGACTTATGACCGGAGCCGACGATTATATGGTGAAGCCCTTTAATCCGTTAGAACTCGTAGCACGGGTCAAATCGTTGCTACGCCGCTCCTCATATGCGGCCCAGCCGCAGTCGTCGCAAGGGAATCAAGAAAATATTATCAAGCTGGCTTCCTTGCAAATTGATAAGGAAACGCATACAGCAACCGTAGATGGCAATCCATTGAAGTTGACGCCCATTGAGTTTGGCATTTTACATCTTCTGGCCAGCCATCCCGGGCGGGTATTTGGCTCGGAAGAAATCTTCGAGCTGATCTGGAAGGACAAATACCTGGAGAGCGGAAATTCCGTCACGGTGCATATCAGCCGTTTGCGGGACAAGCTGGAGAAGGAAATGGATGGGGAGAAGTTGATTCGTACCGTATGGGGGGTCGGCTACAAACTTGAAAGCTAGCTTGCGTTTTTTGGCCTGGTTGTTCTGGACGGTTATAGCTTCTTTAGTGTCGCTATTTGTGCTTATTCTGCTGGCTCGATTGTTCTATGTTGTATTTCCCAGCTTAAGCTTCTACACCATCGTATTGTGGATTAATCGAAACATCGGATTTCCGTTAGCTTACTACTTAATGGGTGTGCCCATTATTCTGCTGTTCTCTTTGTATTTCTATCGCCGGGGCATACGTCGTCACGAGAAGAAATATCTGGAGCTGTTAATTGAAGAGGTGCACAAGATTGAAGATGGATCGGTCCGCAAAATACCGGTGGAGAATGTAGGACAATTAGGCCAGCTTGCCACGGATATCAATCGGATGGTGGAACGTCTTCGTACCTCCATGGAAGAAGAGCGGCGGGCCGAGCAGACTAAAAATGAACTGATTACGAACGTCTCTCACGACTTGCGTACCCCGTTGACGTCTATCACAGGATACTTGGGGCTTATTGAACAGGATCGTTACCGCGATGAGGTCGAACTGCGCTATTACGTCAACATGGCCTATGAGGAATCGCTGCGGTTGAAGCAATTGCTCCAGGATTTGTTCGAGTATACACGGATGCAGAACAAGGAAATGAAACTCGACAAAACGCGTATCAATCTGGCTGAAATGCTGCATCAAATCTCTGCTCACTTCGGTTGGCAGATGCAGGAGAGTGGTATGGAGTTCCGCATTTATCTGCAAGGCCCGCTCCTCGTGCAAGCCGATGGAGACAAGCTTAGGAGAGTCTACGAGAATCTGATTACAAATGCAATTCGTTATGGTCAGGAAGGCAGATACGTTGATATTCGCGGCTGGCAGGAAGGCAATGAAGTCGTCACCGAGGTTGTCAATTACGGAGAACCGATTCCAGCGGCCGACCAGCCTCATCTCTTTGACCGCTTCTACCGGGTTGAGAAATCCCGTGCTGTTGATACCGGGGGCTCCGGAATTGGGCTTGCGATCGCCAAGCATGTCGTTGAACTTCATCAAGGGGGCATTGGCGTCGAGAGCAATGAATTCCGTACGGCTTTTATCGTCCGGTTGCATAGAGACGTGACCTGATTCAGCCTAGATATCATCAACAAAAGATGGTTACAACCTCAATGTAGACGCCGCAAGGCGTCTCTTTTGTTTAAGAATTTGCAGAGATTTCTTAAGGAAAACTTAATAATTTCTTAGCCGGGACGCAAACTCTGTTCGTCATAATGAACTCAAGACAGAAACAGATAACTTGGCTATGAGGTTGGAGAAAGTGAGGTATGAATCATGAATACACGATCATTAGACCTGCTTTACCGTGAATATAAAAATGACGTATTTCGATATTTATACAGTATGTGCCGCAATTTGCATACGGCGGAGGATTTAATGCAAGAAACCTTTTGCCGGGCGCTGAAGCATTTGGAAGAGGCGGAGGGGAAACGGGCCAAGGCTTGGTTGCTACGCGTTGCCCATAATGCTTACATAGACACATTGCGCAAGGAGAGCCGTTCTTCGTCTTACGAGAATGAGTTCTTCTACCGCTATGCCAGCGACGACACGCCGGAGAAGTCTATCTTGGGTCAGGAGAGCGAACGGGAATTATATGCCATGTTATCCCAGCTTCAGCCCAAGCAGCAGCATGCTGTGCTGCTCTACAACGTGCATGGATTCTCTTATCAGGAATCGGCTGATCTGATGGGTATCTCTTTGTCACACTTTAAAATTTTACTTTATCGCGCTCGTCAAAAGCTGCGCCGCTCCAAAGAAACGGCTTAATCTGAATCATCCATCTTCCAGAAGGCTGCCTCCGGGCGGCCTTTTTGCTATGAACTGTTCTTTTCAACCTATTTGATGTAGGATGTAGGGGAAGAATAACAGAATCCAGAAAAAGTAAATCACATAGAGGGAGGAATAAAGAATATGGCAAACACATTACAGGCTACGGTGACTCTAAATAATGGCATTCAAATGCCTTGGTTTGGACTTGGTGTCTACTTGGCGAAGGAAGGTCAAGAAGTAGTGGACGCGGTTAAATCAGCGATTCGGACGGGATACCGCAGTATCGACACGGCCGCGGCTTATCGTAACGAAGAGGGCGTAGGACAGGCTGTTCGGGAAGCGCTTCAAGAGAATGACCTGCGTCGGGAAGACCTGTTCATTACCTCCAAGGTTTGGAATTCTCATCAGGGATATGAGACGACGCTAGCTTCTTTTCACGAGAGCCTGGAGCGCTTGCAATTGGATTATTTGGATTTATTCCTGATCCACTGGCCAGTCAAGGAGAAGTACAAGGATACGTGGCGGGCACTGGAAAAGGTATACTCTGAGGGCAAGGTGCGGGCCATCGGAGTAAGTAATTTTCAGGTACATCACCTGGAGGATTTATTGATAGAAGCAAAGGTAGTGCCTGCTGTGAATCAAATCGAGTTGCACCCTTATCTGACCCAGAAGGAACTGCGGACCTATTGCCAGTCCAAGGGCATTCAGGTGGAAGCCTGGTCCCCGCTTGGACAGGGCAATCTGTTGACTCATGACACGATCAAGACTATAGCCGGGAAATACGGGAAGTCGGCGGCTCAAGTGATTTTGCGTTGGGATTTGCAATCACAGATCATCACGATTCCCAAATCGGTCCATGAAGCCCGAATCGTGGAGAATGCGGATATCTTCGACTTTTCGCTGTCAGCGGAGGATGTGGAAGCAATTGATGGTCTCAACCGGAATCAGCGATTCGGCTCGGACCCGGACAATTTCAACTTCTAGGTAACGATACAAGTATCAGAATAGAGATTTAGGCTGGTTCCTGTGCATTTCGTGGTAAAATGAAGTGTCTCAGTCTACATACATGAACGGGAGAGTTGAATGCATGAAGAGTTCGAAGGGTTATTTTTATTACTTTGTCTGGATGCTTGGAGCGCTGGTGCTGCTGTATTATGGAGGCAAGTTTCTCGGCATGATGGAGCAAAAAACGCAAACCTTTTATCGAATAGATTACGCCCTGATTGGGGAAATCGTTTATGCTTTTGTATTTGGTCTGTATTTAAGCTGTCTGAACGGAGTACCTAATCGCAGGAAATTCCACAGACCCTTACTGGCCTTTGTATTTATCCCCAGCTTTTTATTAGTGATTTACCCGATTATTACGATTTATGTGAAGCAAATTTACATCGTTGGCTACTATCAACTCATTCAAGACCCGCAATTATTTTTCTTTGGCATGCTCAGTGGTCTCTCCCTAGTTAAAAGCATGTTCACCACCCGTTAGCTATCATTCAGACGGGAAGGTATATAGCATATCACCCGCAGGCCTTGAAACTCCGGGCTTTTCATTCCGTAATACATCTTAGTTATTGTTTACCGAAGACCTACATCGGTACAGTATAAGGGGGAAACGGAATGTTTGAGGATTTGAATGTACGGCTGGCAGAGATTAAGGAACAGGGCCGGAGTCAGGAGAAATGGGAAGGTCAGCTAAAGGCGCTTAGAGAAGAGCTCACTGTCCTACTGGCGGATCGCGATCGCTGGCAGCGTAGATTATCCTCCGAGGAGGAGGATGTTCAGAGACTGTCCTCGATGTCTTTATCCAATTTACTGGCTACCTTATTGGGTAATAAAGCAGAGAAACTGGACCGAGAGCAACGCGAAGTGCTTGAGGTGAAGGTGAAGTTTGACACGGCCGCTGCGGCTGTTCGTCATATGGAGGAGCAGATATCCGGGCTAGAGCAGAAATTGCTGCAGATCAGCGGCTGGAAAAATGATTACCAGCGTGTATTTCAGGCCAAGGAGAAGCAGATTCTGGAGCAAGATACAGAGCTTCGGGAATTGGCCGAATACGAGGCCGTTCTAACCGTGCAATTGAAAGAGGTCCGGGAAGCGCTGCATGCCGGTCAGTCTGTACAGCATGATTTGAGTTCAGCGGAGGATAGCCTGCATTCGGCCAAGAACTGGGGCACTTACGATATGCTTGGTGGAGGAATGTTGTCCACACATATCAAGCATGGTCATATCGATGAGGCGATGCATAACATCAATGTAGCTCAGCACAGTCTGAAGCGCTTCGAACGGGAGCTTAGCGATGTTGGATCAACCTTGCCTGAGGGAATGGTTATTTCCGGAATGCTTAAATTTTCCGACTATTTCTTTGATGGACTCATTGTTGACTGGCTGGTACAGGGACAAATTCACGATTTGCTGACTCAGGTTCAAGCTAACCATACGGCGGTAAGACAGGTGGTACAGGAACTGGAAACGACGCAGCGCAAGCTGGAGTCCGAATGGGCTCAAGTGAACCGGAAGTATGTGCAAACGGTGGAGATTTATCGCTAATTGTGGACTGATCAGGATGGAGGTATAGGCATGCGTATAGGTGTAGTTTCGGATACCCATATGCCACGCCGTGGGGCGGGGCTTCCGCCCAAGCTGCTTCAAAGCTTCAAGACCTGTGATTTAATTCTGCATCTTGGGGATTGGGTCACCCTTGAGGTATGGGAACAGCTTAAAGCATTGGCCCCGGTGGACGGGGTGGCGGGCAATAACGATCCAGCGGAAATTGTCAGACGCTTCGGCAACCACAAGATTCTGGAACTGGGCGGGTACCGAATTGGCTTAACCCACGGTCATCTGCCTGGCGGGGGCTACGGAGCTAGAGAGAACGCGCAGCGGACCTTTGCTGGCCAACCGGTCAATGCTGTACTGTTTGGTCATTCTCACCAACCGCACTTGAGCGAGAGTGGAGGCGTGCTCTGGTTCAACCCCGGTTCGCCAACAGATAAGCGGCGTGAGGCCAAGTATAGCTTTGGTCTGATCGACTTGACCGAACAAGGCCTTCAGGCCAGGCATATTTATTTCAGTGGCAAGTGAGCCGCTCGCATCATGTGCGCTGGAATTATTTTTAGTAGGGAACCCGCATAGGCGGGTTTCTTTTGTTATTGACGGATAATTGACCACCATTTAATATAGGAATAATACTTCCCGTCCGCGCGAAGCGAACGCGTGCCCATTTATGCTTTATTACTTTTATCTATGAAAGCGTTAATCGGATCTAGCTTTACAGCTTAAACCAAGCGGGGGCACTAATTTTAAGAAGAGAGAAGGGGAACAGAGATGAAGAAGAAATTGGGATGGCTTGTACTCTTATCGTTAATGGTGGTAAGCATTGTAGGTTGTGGCAGCAATAATACTAATTCCGGAAGTGCTAATGCCGGAAATACCGGGCAGGAGCAAAGCGGCTCGGAAGAAGGCACAAATGCGGCCAAGGACTCCTACAAAATTGCTATCTCGCAAATTGTGGAGCATCCTTCGCTGGATGCCACTCGTGAAGGCTTCCTGGCGGCATTGAAGGACGCAGGCATCGTGGAGGGCGAGAACCTGAAGCTTGATTACAACAATGCGCAGGGAGATGCGACAAACAATACGACCATTGCCCAGAAGATTGCTGGCGAATCGTATGATTTGGTGCTTGCAATCGCAACACCTCCGGCACAAGCAGTTGCACAGCAGGTCAAGAACTCGCCGATTTTGTTCGCGGCTGTTACGGACCCGTTAGATGCGAAGCTGGTTAATAATCTGGATCAACCAGGTGGCAATATTTCTGGTGCCTCCGACACAAACCCTGAGGCAATTGTGAAGCTGATGGATTTCATCGCAACACACTTTACAGACGTGAAGTCGGTAGGCCTGGTGCTCAATCAAGGGGAGCCAAATGCGGTAATTATGGCTAACCATGCGGAGAAAGCATTGGAAGCTCATGGGATCAAGCTGGTGAAGGCTTCTGTTACGAATACGTCAGAAGTGAAGCAGGCGGCTGAATCCCTAGTAGGACGCGTAGACGCACTCTATATCACGCTGGATAATACCGTGGTTGAAGCGGTCAGCACGGTCATTCAGGTGGCTAATAATAATGACTTGCCGTTCTTCTCCAGTGATCGTGATACGGTAGAGCACGGGGCCTTTGCTACCGTAGGCTTCAAATACTACGATCATGGCTATCAAGTGGGAGAAATGGCTGTAGAGGTCTTGAAGAATGGCAAAAAGGTCGGCGATTTGAAAGTGACGGTTCCGGATAAGCTTGATCTGATTCTGAACCTCAAGGCTGCGGCTGAGCAAGGTATTGAAGTGACTGACGCCATGAAGGATGAAGTCATCGATAAGGAAAATAACATACTCGAATAGACAGAAAATCTCCACATCTGGAGGAGGAACTATCATGATAAACTCGCTGCTCGGAGCTTTGGAATCCGGCCTGCTGTATGCGCTAATGGCGCTTGGCGTCTACATTACGTTTCGGATTCTGGATTTCCCGGATCTGACGGTAGATGGCAGCTTTACAACTGGTGGAGCAATCGCCGCAGTGATGATTACCGGGGGATTCTCCCCCTGGATCGCTACGGCTGCGGCTTTTTGCGGCGGACTGGTTGCGGGAAGCATAACCGGGATGATTCATACCAAGGGACGTATCAATGGCCTGTTATCCGGGATATTGATGATGATTGCCCTGTATTCTATTAATATGCGTATTATGGGCAAGCCAAATGTGGCTTTGCTGGGAGAAACGACTTTGTTCAGTTCGCTGTCTCCACTCTTGTTCATGCCCTTTGTGGTCATCGCTATCAAGCTGCTGCTGGACTTGTTCTTCCGCACGGAGTGGGGCCTGGCTTTGCGAGCCACAGGAGATAACAAGCGGATGATTCGCAGCTTTGGAGCAAATACCGACTTTACGATTATTATTGGACTTAGCCTCTCCAACGGGCTTGTCGCTTTGTCCGGGGCGTTAATCGCACAGCAGTCCGGCTTTGCAGATATCTCCTCGGGTATCGGCATGATCGTTATCGGACTGGCTTCCGTTATTATCGGGGAAGCCATCTTCGGGGCACGCACGGTATTCTGGGCTACCCTGGCTGCCGTTCTTGGCTCCATTGTGTACCGCCTGGTCGTTGCCATGGCCCTGCGCGTGGAATGGTTGGAGCAAACCGATTTGAAGCTTATTACAGCGGTCATCGTCATCGTTGCACTGGTGTTGCCTACCCTGCAGCGTTCCTGGAAGCAGAAGAAGCAGGCTCAGCGCCGTGCCGATGAGATTGCTCAAATAGCCGCCGAGCGCCAAACCGCGGGAGGTGGACTGTAATGCTGCAGCTATCTCGCGTATCCAAGCTGTTTCACCCCGGTACACCGGATGAGAAAATTGCTCTGATCAATGTGAATCTGCATCTGGAGCCAGGCGATTTCGTCACGGTCATCGGGAGTAATGGAGCTGGCAAGTCGACGCTGATGAACATGATTTCCGGTGTAATCAAACCTGATGCCGGAGAGGTGCGAATCGGGGGAGAAGATATCGGTCATCTCCCGGAGCATCAACGCAGCCGCTGGATTGGCCGCGTATTCCAGGACCCCATGGCTGGAACGGCTCCGCATATGACGATTGAAGAGAATTTGGCAATGGCTTATTCTCGTGGTAAGCGGCGGTCACTACGCATTGGCGTCTCCCCCAAGCGACGGACCTTGTTCCAGGAGGAACTCGGCAGACTTGGCATTGGGCTGGAGAACAGGCTACGGGCCAAGGTTGGCAGCTTGTCCGGCGGAGAACGTCAGGCGCTTAGCCTGCTGATGGCTACATTTACGCAGCCTCAGATTCTGCTGCTTGATGAGCATACTGCGGCATTGGACCCGGCTCGGGCGGAGTTGGTGACGAAGCTGACCCAGGATATCGTCAATGAATTACATCTGACAACCTTGATGGTCACCCATAATATGGAGCAGGCGATTCGTCTCGGCAACCGCTTGATCATGATGGATGGAGGGCGCATCATCCTGGATGTAGATGCGACGCGCAAGCACGACTTAACCATGGAGCAATTGCTTGGTGAGTTCGAGCGTATCAGCGGCCGGAAGCTGGCCGATGACCGCGTTGTGCTGGGCGGATAATAAGCAAATAGGAAAGCGCAGGCTAAAGGGGAAGCACATCTCTTGGCCCGCGCTTTTTCTTGTCCTTTTGCGGCAGTTTTTGGATTCATAAAGCCCGAGGTCCATGCTATAATCAGTTGAACAGAAAGGGGAGGAGAGAATGATTCTTGAGGTTGCCCAATTGCAGGTAAAGCCCGGCATGATCAATGAGTTCGAGAGTAACTTCCGTCAGGCGTCAAAGATCATTAGCGGGATGAGCGGGTATATCCATCACGAACTGCAAAAGTGCGTGGAGGTGGAGAACAAATATATCTTGTTAGTCAAGTGGGATTCGATTTCAGCCCATGAGGTTGGGTTCCGGCAATCTGCGGAGTATCAGGAATGGAAGGCTCTGCTGCATCATTTCTACGATCCCTTCCCCACGGTTGAGCATTATGTACAAATCCGTCATGAACTGCCGTAGGGATGAATTGTTGGTGCATGACATATTCCGTTAAATGAAGGGTCAGGTAGTAGATGACAAAGTTTGATTTCGACTATACGATTGAAGATGCTGACTTGGAGGATTTGGCGGCTATTGTGGATATCTACAACGAAACCATTTCCAGCCGGAGCGTCACTGCTGACTTGGAGCCGGTAACTGTGAATGATAGGTTGAAGTGGTATGCCGAGCATTCACCGACCACACGTCCCCTATGGGTATTACGTTCGGAAGGCAGGGTCATTGCCTGGCTTAGCCTGCAATCCTTCTATGGACGTCCGGCTTATGCCGCTACGGCGGAAGTGAGTATTTATATCAGTGAAGCCTGGCGTGGCAGGGGGCTCGGCAGTATATTAATGAATCGGCTCTTTGAAGCCTGCCCACGCATCGGAGTGAAGACGCTGCTAGGATTTGTATTTGGACATAATGATCCCAGCCTTGGCTTACTGGCCAAGCATGGTTTCGAACGTTGGGGGAATCTGCCACAGGTAGCGAACCTGGACGGAGTAGAGAGGGATCTCATCATTTTGGGTAAACGGGTAGAAGTATAGACTTTAAGCGAATGGAGTACGGATATTTTGAATGAATGGGTTAGTCAAATCGCGGATTGGTTTTTGGCAACGACTTCTCTAGGCGGTTATTCAGTTCTGCTATTAACGATTCCACTGGCGGTCATTCAGGGCCTGTTCGGCTTCTTTCCTTTTGCTACCCTGGTGCTGCTGCATATTTCCTTGCTTGGCATTGCAGAGGGGCTACTGGCCAGTTGGATTGCTGGATCATCGGCTGGCTTGATCGTTTATTTATTATGTGGATACTGGTTCACCGATTGGTTCAACCGCAAATGGATGCATAAGCTGAAGAAATATGAGAAATGGCAGAAGGGACTAGACCGTTATGGTGTTTGGGCGGTCATCTTCCTGCGGACGATTCCGATTATGCCGAACAATATCATCTCCTTCATGTCGGCCATCTCAAGCCTCAAGCTCAGGTCCTATGCATGGTCCAACATGGTCGGTAATCTATCCAGCATTTGGCTGTTCGGGTTAATCAGTGCGCCGATCGTATTTCCCGGCGTTAATTTGAGCAAGTTGGTCTTGTCCTACGCTTTGTTCCTGCTGACGCTTGGCGTCATCTTTATCCTTAGACAGCGGACGATTACGAATAAAGAACACAAGGCTTGACAAGATAAAGAGAAATTGGATTGAATGGGAGGATTTAAGTTGAAAGCCAGTGAAAATAACAGCATGACTGCTCGGGCTCCCAAGCAGCGGAAGCTGCTCTTCAGCGCCGGACTGAGCTGGATGTTCGACGCTATGGATGTGGGTATCATTTCATTCATTGCAGCCGCCTTGGCGGTGGAGTGGAGCTTGACTCCACAGCAAACCGGCTTCTTTACAGCCATTAATTCGGTCGGAATGGCCTTCGGAGCTGCGATTGCAGGCTATATGGCCGATAAATTCGGGCGCAAATCGGTCCTGCTCTGGACGTTATTGATTTTCTCTATCGCTAGCGGTCTATCGGCTGTGGCTACCGGCTTCGCCGTGTTGTGCGTGCTGCGCTTTATTGCCGGCTTCGGCCTGGGAGGAGAACTCCCTGTCGCTTCGACGCTGGTCTCGGAATCCGTGCCAGCCAAGGAGCGTGGCAGAGCCGTGGTCTTGCTGGAGAGCTTCTGGGCGGCTGGTTGGATTGCCGCCGCATTGATTTCCTATTTTGTCATTCCAAGCTACGGCTGGCAAGCCGCCTTCTTGATTGGGGCTACACCGGCATTGTATGCCTTGTACCTGCGCAAATCGATACAAGATCCACCTCGCTTCAAGAAGCAAGCGGCCAGGGGAGAGGGGAAAGGCCTATCGTTCATGGAGCGCTTCCGCTCTGTCTGGACAGGCCCGTATCGGCGTTCGACCATCATGTTGTGGATTCTCTGGTTCACCGTCGTCTTTTCCTATTACGGCATGTTTCTATGGTTGCCTTCCGTGATGATTATTAAAGGATTTACCTTGGTGAAGAGCTTTGAATATGTACTGATCATGACGCTCGCGCAGCTTCCTGGTTATTTTACCGCAGCTTATTTCATCGAGAAATTCGGGCGGAAGTTCGTGCTCGTGCTCTATCTTGTGCTTACAGCAGCAAGCGCCGCCTGGTTCGGAAATGCGGATACCGAAGGGATGCTGCTGGCTTCGGGAATCTGCCTGTCCTTCTTTAACTTGGGAGCCTGGGGCGGCATGTACGCCTATACGCCGGAGCTGTACCCAACGAAGGTACGGTCCACAGGAGTTGGACTTGCAGCTTCATTTGGCCGAATCGGTGGCATTATCGCACCTTATCTGGTCGGAGTGCTCGTTGCTCGGCAAGTAGCGATTGGCGGCATTTTCTGGATGTTCTTTATTACGGTGCTCGTGGGTGCTGTGGCTGTCTTCTTCCTTGGAGTCGAGACGAAGGGGAAAGAGTTAGTCGACTGATTACAATTCCTACAGCAAACAAGCCTTTGGCTCCATCTGAATACATCAGATGACGGCCGAAGGCTTGTTGTTATGAGAGTGATTAAGCTTGAGTTATTGTCAGTCAGTTCCAGGTTTCGGTGTCTAGCTGTTCCCCCGGCTTCAAGGCATGGCCCTGTATGCCTAGGTGGTACAGCTTCTCTGCAAATTGGCTGCCATCTTGGGCAATGGCATCAAAGGTGTTGTAATGCACGGGAACGACATGCTTGGCTCCGATCCATTCGGCTGCCATTACTGCATCCTCTGGTCCCATCGTGAAGTGGTCGCCAATAGGGAGAAAAGCTAAGTCTACCGGGCGACGCAGGCCTACCAGCTTCATGTCACTGAACAAAGCCGTATCTCCGGCATGGTACAGAACCAAGTCGTTAATTTCAAGCAAAATTCCGGCAGCCACCCCCATATACAAATTGATGCCGTCTTGATGGATAGAGGTGCTGTGCAGGGCAGGTACCCATTTGATTCTTCCGAACGGGAATTCGCGGGAACCGCCCAGGTTCATGCCCACTGTCTCCAGGCCTGACGCAGCCAAATAATCCGCCAACTCGACAATGGCAAGAATAGGAGCATTGTTCCGCCTTGCGATACTTTCGGCATCACCAACATGATCAGAATGCCCGTGGGTAAGCAGAATAAAATCCGCTTTAATATCGTCCGCGGCGGCTCCGGCTTCGGGGTTGCCCGTAAGGAACGGATCGATAATCAGTTGGAATTTGCCGGTATTCACGTGAACGCAGGAATGTCCCAAATACGTAATCTTCATTCCATTCACCTCGCCTTAATTTTGAATATGATCGTTGTCTATTTGAACAACCTCTATTATAGCTTTTCCATTAGTGCAAGTCACACTTCACTGGTTTGACAGGTGCATATTTGTGCCGAAATGCCATATGCTTTGGAGGTACGGTACTCTCCGGCATGGTTGAAGCTGTGGGGGAGGGGTAATGATAAAGGGAGATATGAAGTAGGAGTTGCTTCATGGAAAAAGACGCGTTATTATGGAATTTGGGCCTCTTCTTGGAAGGGCCATGGTTTAGGAGGAATGAAAGATGAAGATTGAGATTTGGTCGGACTTTGCTTGTCCTTTCTGTTACATTGGCAAGCGCCGTTTGGAAAAGGCGTTGGATTTGTTTGAGCATCGTGATAAGGTAGAGGTTATTTACCGCAGCTTTGAATTGGACCCGGGAGCTCCACGAGATACGGAATCCAGTATTTATGAATTACTGGCTGTCAAATACGGCCTAAGCCTGCAGCAGGCTCAGGAATCCAATCAGAATGTAGCCCAACAGGCCAAGGCGGATGGGCTGAACTATCATTTTGACACGCTGATCCCGACAAATACGTTTGATGCTCACCGTTTGTTGCATTACGCGGCTGCACATGGCAAAGCCAAGGAAATGAGTGAGCATTTATTTCGCGCTTACTTTACGGACTCATTACATATTGGGGATCATGAGGTGCTGCAGAAGTTGGCTGAAGAGACCGGGCTGGATGGTCGTGAGGCCAAAGCAGCGCTGGAGCAAGGTGAATATGCGGAAAATGTTCGCGAGGACGAAGGCGAAGCAAGAAAGCTCGGCATTCGCGGAGTACCTTTTGTCGTAATCAAGGGTAAATTCGCAGTATCTGGCGCACAGCCGGTTGAAATTTTTCAGGCAGCTTTACAGCGGGCTTGGGAGGATCAGGCCTGATCGATGTAGAATACAAAAGAATAAGAGGACAAAAAAAACGCTGATCCTCAAGGGTCAGCGTCTCATTCATGAATTCATTGTTCAAAACCTTGTATTATAACCTGTCCTGTGGTACAATGACGGATAGCCACTCACATAATGTAGCAATAATCTTCTCAATAATAGCATAATATCAATGATTTGTCAAATGTAATGGCAGGTCTTAGAGATAAAGAAGCATTTCTTATAGTTTTCATTTTTTAGGGTGGGGGTCTGAAAGATGGCAGAGGACTTGAAGCAGGGTGAAGTGGAATATACCGATGACCTGACGTTGCCGCCAGGTATAAAGATCGATGATCCGGTACGGATGTATTTGAAGGAGATTGGACGGGTGCCTCTGTTGTCCGCCGAGGAGGAAATCAATCTCGCTAGGCGGATTGAGAACGGGGATGAGGAAGCCAAGCGTCGTTTGGCTGAAGCCAATTTACGCCTGGTTGTAAGCATCGCTCGGCGTTACGTGGGACGCGGTATGGTATTCCTCGATCTGATTCAGGAAGGCAATATGGGACTGATTAAGGCTGTGGAGAAGTTTGATTACTCCAAGGGCTTTAAATTCAGTACGTATGCAACTTGGTGGATTCGTCAAGCGATTACACGGGCGATTGCTGACCAGGCGAGAACGATTCGTATCCCTGTTCACATGGTCGAGACAATCAATAAATTGATTCGCATATCCAGACAATTGCTTCAGGAAATTGGACGTGAGCCTACGCCTGAGGAAATTGCCAAGGAGATGGACTTGACTCCGGAAAAAGTGCGTGAAATCATGAAAATTGCTCAAGAGCCAGTGTCACTTGAGACCCCGATCGGGGAAGAGAACGACTCTAACCTGGGCGATTTCATTGAGGATCACGATGCTCCAGCCCCTGCGGAAGCAGCAGCTTACGAGCTGTTGAAGGAGCAGCTTGAAGAGGTGCTTGATACGCTGACTGAGCGTGAGGAGAATGTGCTTCGTCTTCGCTTCGGTATGGATGACGGGCGTACGCGCACACTGGAAGAGGTCGGTAAGGAATTTGGCGTAACCCGGGAACGAATTCGTCAGATTGAAGCCAAGGCATTGCGCAAGCTGAGACACCCTAGTCGCAGCAAGCGACTGAAGGATTTTATGGAATAGCATGAAGGATAAGACTCCCTGGGAATGGTTCCTGGGGAGTTTATTTGTTCTTATGAAAGTCAGGTAGATGCTTAAGATTGTGCACTCATTGAATGTATGGCTGGTCTGATCGAACAATGAAGGAGGGTTCCCCCGTGAGAACAGAAGAGGATATGATGGCTTTGATTTTGGACGTTGCCAGAAAGGACGAACAAATTCGTGCTGTGTATATGAATGGATCACGTACCAATCCGAATGTCCCCAAGGATATATTTCAGGATTACGATATAGTGTATGTCGTGACGGAAATAACTTCTTTTATCCAACAAACGGGATGGCTTGATGTGTTCGGTGATCGTATCATGCTGCAAGAGCCTGACAAAAATGATCTGGAAAGCGGTGGGAATCTAAGCCTCCAACGATCCTATGCGTATTTAATGTTGTTCGCAGATGGTAATCGAATCGATCTTCAGATTCAAACGAAAGAAGCCATGCTGGAGCGATACGGCAGTGATCTGACGTGATGAGTTGCCTTATGCAAAACAAATGTTTGAAGGCGTTATCAGGCCACCTCTGGATGAGATGGTATCATGGTGGGTGGGAGCGCAACAAAATTATAGTGTCTCGATTGGGAAAATGGGGAAATATATGAAAACGTACTTGCCGGAAGCATACTGGCAGATGTACGAGCAGACCTATTCAGACAGTAATTACGAGAAGATGTGGACGTCCGTCTTTGCAGCTTGTACATTGTTCAGACTGCTTGCAGGAGAGGTGGCTAAGGAATTAGGATACATCTACAACAAGGGGGAGGATCTCCAAATTACAAGATACTTAAAGCATGTACAACATTTGCCACGAGATGCCAAGGAGATCTATTGAGCGATCCCCTCATTGTTGATAGGTTCAACAATGAGGGGCCGTTTACCCAGCAGCAAGAAATTGTGGATATCAAATGTGAAGATCAGCTCTTTTAGTCACGGCTACGGATAGACTTGTGCGGCACGGCTTTAATAGGTCGCAAACGACTGATTAACTTGGGGGAGAGTGGGTGAATGCAGGCGTATTTGCCAGTTGCCCCACGCCGGACTCTATGCGTTCCCGGTTTGGCTACATGAGTGCCAAATACTCGCATGAACAAATCCACTGGATAGGCAATGGACAACATGCCGTTATCTGAGCCGGCAAAATTGACCGCTGCGGCATAGTTACCTTTGCGGGTCAGCCATACCGAACCCGAGTCCCCTTCCAGGGAAACGGGGCGTCTGCCACGTATAATACTTTGATCCTTAAAGGTAATGGTACCGAGGTTACCATAACCACCGTAATCCACTTGGACATCGGTATGAATGGACTCTACTGTACCTGTGACAACGCCGGTGGTGCGCCCTACCTTTTTGAAGCGATCTCCGATTTTATAGGCTTTTACGTAACCAGGCACTGTACCGAAGACAGCGTAAGCGGGCTTGAGCAAGGAACGGCGCAACGGCTTGGAGGTAGCGGCGTCCAGATAATTGGCTTTACGTTTGCTAAGCCTGACGAAGCGGTCAAGCTGACCGATCTGGTCACGGGGAACGGTGCCCCCATCAGCGCCTCCCGGTTGAATAGTAGGCGAGTAGCGCCGGGTGTTATTATCGACAAGCACGTGGTTGTTGCTAAGAATCAAGCGGCTACCTCCACATCCATCATTGCTTACGATCAGGCCGGCTGTGCCGGAACCTTCGGGAGTACCGACACTGTATCCCGCTATGACCGGGCGGATTCGCCGGGTGAAGGAGCTGCCGTTCGTCCCTTTTTTGCAAAATCGGGCAGAACGAACTACACGAAATGGAACACCGGACCGTGATTTCAAGTATCTGGGTACCGGAGGACGACGGTTTTTCTTATTCTTCCGGGTACGTCCTGTCGTTGCCAACGCATCGGCATATACGATAATGGCAGCGCCTTTCTTGGGATGCTTGGGATCACGTAGACCTACGCCTATTCCATGTATACCTTGTTGCTTAAGGATGCTACCGGCAATACGTTTCTTTAGCAAATAAGCTTGACGAAAACTGGCCAATGCTATCACCTTTTCTCGCATATCGCGGATTTGCTTTTATCGTATGCAGTTGCCGTGACAATGGATTACAAAGCGGGCGTTTGCCGGGGGAGCTAAAAGAGCAGCATTCCTGACCAGACGGCAACGAGCCCCAGTCCCAGGGAGGACAGAACGTAGAGGACTGCCTGTGTGCCGTGTCCGCTTTCGACGAGAGAAACAGCTTCATATCCGAACGTAGAGAAGGTTGTGTATGCGCCGCAAAACCCTGTGCCGAGAATAAGCCAGCTCCAGTCCGGTATTGTGCCACTCAGATGAAGTGAGGTTAATATGCCGAGCAGCAAGGAGCCGCTCAGATTGATGATCCAGGTTCCCCATGGGAATTTCCGTCCTCTTCCGGCAGTACGGAGGGAGACCCACCGCCCCAGATAAAAGCGCAACAATGTACCCAAGACCCCTGCAAGTCCAACAAAAATGATCATACGGATTCCTCCGTTTGCGTAATCCCTTTAGTTCGATGGCCTAACCATATCCCGAGCCGAATCATCGCCAGGCCTCCTGCTATATTGCTGACAACGTAAACGCCAGCGATAAGCAGATGACCCGTATGTAGGGCATCCACAGTCTGAGCGGCAAAGGTCGAGAACGTAGTAAAGGCACCAGTAAATCCCGTGCCAATGCCGAGATATACATCTTGCCGCATTTTTCTGGGATTGGCGACAGTGAAGAACCAGCCAAGGAACAGGCAACCGAGTAAATTAATTAATAAGGTGGGTAAAGGAAAGCTGTTAACGGCAGGTATCCATTGTCCGCAGGCATAACGGAGTATCGTGCCCAAAAATCCACCTATAATCAATGCCAGCACATTCATTATTCTGATCCTCCTCTTAAAAACAGATAGACTCCTACCAGTATCAACTGGTAGGAGTCATCAGCTCATCCGAGCGGTTAAGGCGAACTCCATCGCTCTATTATCACTGCAATCATTGTAGAAGAAAGCAGACAGGTTCGTCAATACGCTTTTACGTGAGGATCGTAATTTCTGGTGCTGATATGGTCTGAGGCGTTGTAATTGCTGAAGTTACGTCTCCAAAGCTACCAATTTCTAACTGGACAGGAATACCAGCGAACAAATCAGTAGTATCCAGCACAAGGCTGGCCGTTGACAGCGTGGACAATGAAGCTTGCTGCATAACGCCGTTGATATAGACATTGAAGTAGTCACTGCCAGTAAGCGTAGGCAGATCTGTCACCGGGCCGTCTGCATCATCAACAAAGCTGGCAGCAGGAATAGTCGTATCCGTTTCACTAATCATACCGGCTGTTAAGGTTGCGAAATAGCGTGTAACAGTAGGTGTAACTGTAGTGGTCACTTCACCTCCGGAAGCTACAGGAGCAGTAGATACAGCATTGAATACGGGTTTAACTACGGGCATGAAATTCACCTCCTAATCTCTGATCGTACCGAAAGATCCGATACATAATCATATAATGAAACAATCTCATTAATAGAGACGGCGTACTTCCCCTGTTCATCATGGATTTTTTGCATTTTGGACTGGGGGATATTCGTCTATCTCGCCGCCAAGCAAGCCGACATATGATATGGGAGCGAGTGAAGCTTGAGGAAAATCTCAGCGGGAGGTAGAGGGATGGCAACAACGGCAAAGCGCACTACGAGTTGCGTGATGGTTAAAGTTGAAAGGCGCTGCAATAAAAACGGGAGTTGGCGTAGCAAACAGGTAAAGGGGAGAAAGGGTACTCCTATTAAAAGAAAGATCCGGCGTTGCGATACAAGACGTTGGAAAAAGGTGCCTGGTCGCAAGGGAGCGATATGTCAAAAGCGACCAGGTGGAACCAAGGCGCCACTCAAGCTTGGTGAGGCGCGTTGCGATCTCCCGGTGGCGGTGCCTTGCACGTTGCCGGTCGGACCAGCAGATCCGCAGGACCCACCGGGACCAGCAGGACCGCAAGGAGCGCCGGGAGCAGCGGGGCCAGTGGGTGCAGCAGGACCGGCAGGAGCGCCGGGAGTGACCGGTGCAGCGGGACCGCAAGGAGCACCGGGAGTGACTGGTGCAACAGGAGCAGCAGGGCCACAAGGAGCACCGGGGGTGACCGGTGCAACAGGAGCAGCGGGACCGCAAGGAGCACCGGGGGTGACTGGTGCAACTGGAGCCGCAGGACCAGCAGGGGCACCAGGAGTGACCGGGGCGACAGGAGCAGCGGGACCAGCAGGGGACCGGCAGGGGCGCCGGGAGTGACTGGTGCGGCGGGAGCCGCAGGACCGGCAGGAGCGCCCGGAGTGACTGGGGCAACGGGAGCGGCAGGACCAGCAGGAGCGCCGGGAGTGACTGGTGCGACGGGTGCAGCGGGACCGCAAGGAGCACCCGGAGTGACTGGTGCGACAGGAGCGGCAGGGCCAGCAGGAGCGCCGGGAGTGACTGGGGCGACCGGAGCAGCAGGACCGCAAGGAGCGCCGGGAGTGACTGGTGCGACAGGGCCAACCGGTGCTGAAGGGCCGCAGGGAGCGGTGGGGCCGACCGGTGCAACGGGAGCCGTTGGGCCTCCGGGTGGGGCTATCTTGGTCACGCCTACCGTGTTCCGGTATTTCTATGTCCCCCCTACAGCGATTGGCGGTGGAACCGTGGATATTCCAGCGAATGAATTTACGAATGACAACGGAAATAATCCGGCAATTTTTGACGGAGTTGGTCCAGATTCCTATAGCAATATATATATTAATGGCATGATGCAAGAGGGCAGATTGTTCACTTTGCAACCGAATTTGTTGACTCTGGATTTATCCCAGGACACTTTGTTGGCAGGAACACCAATTATCGTCGAGAATATCAGAATTACCGCACAGGCAATACCATAAGGAAGTGTAGTTACGCCTGGCATGGTGACAGATACGTAGCAGTATAGCGATATGGGCGATAGTTATATTTTTACCGCTGGGGTTTCGATGCGAATTGAGATAGAATAGAGAATAACTATAACTGAACAAAGCAGGTTCTTATGAAAAAGTTTAAAAAATTTTACATCGAAACAACCAGTATCTGCAATCTTGCTTGCAGCTTTTGTCCACCGACGCAACGTAAATCTCAATTCATAGAAATCGACGATTTCCGGAAGATTCTCGATGATATCAAGCCGCATACAGATTACATTTATTTTCATGTCAAAGGGGAGCCGCTGCTGCATCCCAAGATTGATCAATTGCTTGATATTAGCCATGAAAAGGGATTTCAAGTCAATATTACGACGAACGGCACATTGCTGCCCAAGGTGCGGCATAAGTTGCTGGGGAAGCCGGCGCTCAGACAGATCAATTTCTCCTTGCACAGCTTTGACGGACATGAAGGTTCGACAGATCGAGAAGGATATGTCAGCCATATTTTGTCCTTTGTTCAGGAAGCGATAGCTACTTCCGAGCTGCTGGTATCGTTCCGGCTGTGGAATTTGACTCAGGACAATGAGACAAATCTGGAGCGCAGCCGTAATCGGGCAACCTTGGAGCTCATTGAGCGTGAATTCGGGCTTGATTACCATATTGAAGAGAGAATCGTTCCCGGCGGTGGAATTAAGCTAGCTGAACGGGTCTATTTGAATCAGGATTATGAATTTGCGTGGCCTGACCTCAGGGCGGAAGAAGATGATGGCAAAGGCTTTTGCCACGGCTTGCGCAATCAGGCGGGAATTCTCGTGGATGGCACGGTTATTCCATGTTGCCTGGATGGGGAAGGCGTGATTAATCTGGGCAACATCAACGAGACTCCGTTCTCCGAGATCATTGAAGGGGAAAGGGCAAATCGGTTGTATGAGGGCTTCTCCCGGCGTGAGGCGGTTGAGGAATTGTGCCGGAAATGCGGTTACCGCAAGCGTTTTGGCGGCGGAGCCTGAGCATTGCTTAAGAACAGGGCCCATGAAGCAGTTATTCCGCAAAAAAACGGCACCTTCCTTACCAGAGCATAAACTCTGGCTTGAAAGGTGCCGTTTTGTAGGAATAGCTGTTTTCAACAATCCCTACAAGCTCCAATCTCCCCTGAGCTTGAGAGGATCGATCTTGGGCACGAGTCCTTCGGCGGCTGCGCGCTCCAGCAGGGCACTGACTGCGGCATATCCGTCTTCACCCAAGTTCGCCGTATATTTGTTGACGTAGAGATCGATGTGGGCTTGGGTTACATCAGGTGACATCTCCTGAGCATGGCTCATGACATACTCGGCAGAGGCCTCAGGATGAGCCCAGGCATATTCTACGGATGCCGTTGTCCAGCGGGCAAGCTGCTGTAAATCCATTGTGCGCCGGGCGATGATGGCACCAAGCGGTATAGGCAGCCCCGTATCTTCTTCCCACCAACTGCCAAGATCCTGTAATAGGTCCAGGCCGTAGGAGGGATAGGTGAAGCGAGCTTCATGAATAACTAATCCGGCATCGATGTCGCCGCGTTGTACCGCAGGCATGATCTCGTCAAATGGCATTACAATAATTTCGCCTACGCCACCTGGGATATGCTTTGCAGCCCATAGTCGAAATAGCAAATAAGCGGTTGAGCGTTCGCTTGGAACGGCAACGCGGCGGCCTGACAGTGCTGCTGCATCAATAGCGCCGGTGGCGGAACCTTTGGTTAGCACCAGGGGGCCGCAGCCGCGGCCAAGAGCGCCTCCACAGGGTAGCAAGGCATATTCGTCCAGCACCCAGGGCAGGGCGGCGTAGGATATTTTCAGTACCTCAGGGCCTTCTCCGGAAGCGGCGAGCCCATTAGTAATGTCGATGTCGGCATAGGTGACTTCCAATTCAGGTGCCCCGGGAATCAAGCCATGCGCCCAGGCATGGAATACAAAGGTATCGTTGGGGCAAGGTGAAAAAGCAATTTTCATGATGACAGCACCTCCGTTAATATAGTGCAGGCTTGTTCCAAAGCCTGCAAGGCTTCGCCAATCTTCCAAGACTCCCGATCACGGGGGCCAACCACATTGGAGATGGCGCGAATCTCAAGTGCAGGCAAGTCAAACTGCCTTGCCGCTTCAGCAACGCCATAGCCCTCCATGGCTTCTGCGCCAACCCCCGGGTAGCGCAAGGAGAGGTTCTGCGTGGTTGCAGACGTTCCAGTGACGGTGGAAAGCGTCAGCACTGGTGCAAGGCTTGCCGTTAGACCGGCGGCTTGCAGTGCCTGAATCCAGCGACGGGAGAGATCCTGCTCCGCAATGATACGTGAAGCCCCGAATCCCAGGGTATCTACACTGACATAACCCTCCGGTGTCTCCGCTCCCAGATCAGCCGCGATGATATCGCTTGACACGACCAATGAACCGATAGGTGCGACATCTGCAAACCCGCCACCAATCCCAGCGCTAATTACGAGATCAAAGCTGTTCCCACGGGGCCGATCTTCTGTGGGGATGGATAGTAGCCCTCCGGTCACACCAGCCAAAGCGAGAATTTTTGCGGTGGAAGCCGCTGCTGCTGCCGGGCCAACGCCTGCGATTCGCACTTCGGCACCTTCATAGCTGCCGAGTCCGCGCATCACGGCGGCTCGTTCTGCCTCAACTGCGGTCATAACTAGAATGCGAAGCTTGTTCATGGATCAGACTCACTCCTTGCCAAATTCACTCTCCAAATTATATAGCTGCACGGAAGCAAAGCCAAGCTTATCTTGAATAGATATACAAAACAACAAGCCCCGCACTCGCCGGTTAGCAAGCAGGGGGCTGTTTTGTAATCACACTAACAATTCACGGCATGAACTGAATTAAGCGCGTTCGTAAGGTGCAGGGCGATCGAGCGTAGTGCGCAACTCGTTGGCCGCTTCATAAGCCCAATAAGGGTTGCGAAGCAACTCACGACCGAGGAAAACAAGGTCTGCCCGATCATTGCTTACAATCTCTTCGGCATGAGCCGGGCTGGTAATCAGGCCAACAGCTCCCGTAGCGATATCGGCTTGGCGCCGAATTTGCTCGGCTAGATTGACTTGATAGCCGGGATAAGGATGAATGGATGCAGGGACCAGGCCACCAGAGCTGCAATCCACGAGATCGACACCTTGTTCCTTCATCCGGCGAGCATAATCAATATATTGCTCCAGCGAATTGCCCTGCGGATCGTATTCTTCTGCTGATAACCGTACAAGGAGTGGACCCGACCATTCAGTCTTGATTGCTTCAATAATCTCACTAAGCAGACGATAGCGGCCATCTGAACTGCCACCGTATTCATCTTCACGATGATTCGTAACAGGGGACAGGAATTCATTCAACAGGTAGCCATGAGCAGCATGGATTTCAATCACGTCAAACCCAGCTTCCCGCGTACGACGGGCGGCATCCCGGAACTCGGAAATAATCTTCTGAATCTCCTGGGCGTCCGCTGCTTTAGGTGTCTTCTTGTCCGGAAACGGAATGGCCGAAGGGGCCAGAATCGTTTCCTCTAGTTCAGCCTTGCGTCCGGCATGGGCTAACTGAATGCCGATTTTAGAGCCATTTTGATGAACCAGATCGGCAATTTCCTTAAGCCCGGCCACATGCTCATCGCTCCAAATGCCAAGGTCCTTATAGCTGATTCGCCCTTCAGGAGACACAGCAGTTGCTTCAATTATAATAAGCCCTACGCCGCCAACGGCGCGAGTAGCATAATGAATTTTATGCCAATCTCCGGCGATCCCATCTTGCTGGGGAGTTGAATATTGACACATCGGAGACATGACGATGCGATTTTTGAAAGTAACCTCTTTTAAGGTGAACGGGGTAAATAGTTTGGAACTCACGGGCTACCACTCCTTTTATTTTTAAATCTAATATGAAACGTTGTCTTTTATCATGGTAGACCACATGGTCCCAAGTTACAAGTACGCACAAATATGTAGTATAGTATACTTTTTTATACTATTGGATGGTGAGGTTAGGTTTTTAGCGGGGGTGCGGATTTCCCTTGTGGCGCATATAGTGAATAGATACAGGCCATTTGGTAAGGGAGGACATAGGGATAATGAATATTCTGATGGTGGCACCCGAGCAGTTCCCGGTTCCCGGCAATGGGTCGGTGGAAATATGTATGCTGGCTATTGCACGGCAGTGGGCAACTTCTGGCCATACTATTACACTGGTTAGCAGACGGGCAAGGAATCTGTCTCGTATAAGCCGAATGGGTAATTTGACAATTATCCGGGTAAGTGCGGGAACTCCTCGTGCTTATATGGTCTCGGTGCTACGTTATGTCAGAGGACGACAATATGACCTCATCCAGGTGGATAACCGGCCCTATTACATGGCGAAATTGAAGAGAACCTTTCCTAAGATACCCATATCCTTGTTTCTGCATTCTCTAACGTTTGTCAGGCCAACGAATCAGATTAGTCAATGTTTGGCTAAAGCTGATATGATTATCGTCAATAGTGAGTCGCTCAGGACCCGTCTGTCGCAGCGCTTTCCCGAGGACAGTAGCAAAATGGTTACAGTTCATCTTGGGGTGGATACGGATCGGTTCAAGCCGAATATGCAAAAAGCGCCGTCTGCCAAATTCAACATCTTGTTTGCGGGCCGGGTTATTCCACGTAAGGGAGTTCCGGTGCTGATTCGAGCGATCAGCTTAGTACGGAAGGCAGGGAAGGAAGTTACCTTGACTGTCGTTGGCCGAGGTAGACCAGGATATATGAGAGAGTTGCATAAGTTGGCCCGTCACAAGGGAGTTCCGGTCCGCTTCACAGGGAGAATTCCCCATGCGGTCATTCATCGTCAATTTCAGAGTGCAGATTGTCTGGCCTGTCCTTCGCAGGAACATGAGGCATTCGGGCTGGTCAACGTGGAGGCGATGGCGTGTGGCTTGCCAGTTGTCGCATCAAACATTGGCGGGATTGGCGAGATCATCCGGCATGGTGAGAATGGGTATTTGGTGGATGAATACAATCAGCCTGAAGAGCATGCTCGCTGGATTTGGCAATTGGTGCAATATCACGAAGCCGCAAAGGAGATGTCGGTGAAGGCGAGGGAACATGCGGTCAACCGATTTGGCTGGAAGCAAACAGCTACGAAGCTCATGAGTGTCTATCAGTCATTTGTAATGTAGGTGGAACTCTAATCAGCGAAAAAGGACAGGATACCGGAAGACAAGACGTACCGGATATTCTGTCCTTTAGTTCATTATGCTTTAAGCTTGCCATTGGCGCGTGCATACTGCATCACGGTACGGAACATGCTCTTGTCCTTGAGCTTGCGGAAGATATAAGGATCTGGTGAGGTATTGACCTCAAGAATCCAGGGACGAAGCTTCTGGTCCAGGGCTACATCCACGCCAAGGTCCCGAATTCCGGGGAAGCGGCTGTTTAAATGCTCGGCAATGTTCTCACCCAGGCTTTCCAGTGTGGCCAAATAAGCTGGAAGGTAAGACTCCCTCAAGTGGGGAGCCAACAACTTCTCTACAGGTATCAGCTTCCCGTCATTATGGTAATTGGTCACAATTTTACGAGGATGAGCTAACCTGCCGATAATTCCGGTCGTTTTCCAGCCTTTTTGCGAGGTGCGCTGTACCATGACTCTCAGATCAAAACGACGGTTCTGGTATTGAAGCAGATCGATGCCTTGCTGAATCAGGTAACGCTTCTTGAACTTACGCTTGCAAATGGCAGCATAAAGCTCGTCAAAGGAGGAGCAGGTTCGGACCGTCGTATCCAGATGATACTGATAGGTTCCTTCGCCGGAGGTCGAAACCATCTCTACCCGGATGACGCCTTTACCCCAAGTTCCGTTGACAGGTTTAACATAAACCATCTTGTATTTTCGCAGCATGTGAAGCAGATGCTCACGGCTAAAGCGCATGGAATCGGGAAGATGTGAACGTATCGTTCTGTGCTGCATCAGTACCTCATTTTTCTTCCACTTGCTGACGACATGGCGTGGGTGCCGGGTGGTCTTCATAAACGCAAGTCTCCTTAAGTACATTTTAATTGCACGTTGTAGAACCAGTGTATTCGCGCAGGATGAAAAGGGAAAAGATGATTACCTAATCAGCAGCAAATAAACACATAGGCATAGGGGGAGCGATCGATTGTTGTTTGACAGATATAGTTGACCTATATATAATTGTCTAGACAACTATTTTGGTAAAAAGGAGAAACGCACATGACAATCATGAAGCCCGAGAGAGCGCCGGCGATAGGATTTATAATGGGCGTAGCTTATCGGAAGATCGCCTCTTTGCTACAGCAGCGGTTGAAGGGCTTTGACATTACGCCAGAGCAATGGGCGGTGTTGTATCAGATCGATTTGGCGGACGGACTCATTCAGAAGGAGATAGCCGATCGTTCAGGGAAGGACAAGCCCACGACCACCCGAATCATCGATCATCTGGAACACAAAGAACTGGTGCACAAGCAAACGGGCAAGCAGGATCGCCGCTCTTTTCTTGTGTACAGCACAGCGCGAGGGAAGGCGCTGATTCAGGAAACCCTGCCGTTGGAGCAGAGTGTTACCGAGGACGTGAAGCACATGATGAGTAAGGATGAATACAGCATGCTGATGGAACTGCTGCAACGAATCAGTCTCCAGCTTAGTATTCAGGCAGAGCAGGAATCATAAGAACAAGACTTCATAGGAGAGCAGGAGAGAGAAATGCCGTTACAACAAGAAGGAGAAGCGCTTTGGACGAGATCATTTATCTCATTAACGATCTCGGCGTTTTTATTATTTTTAAATTTGCATATGTTATTATCTTCGTTCTCGTCCTATGCCAAAAGCGAGTTCGCAGCCAGTGATCTGCAAGTCAGCCTGATTACTAGCGTATTCGCCTTATCGGCTATATTGACGCGATTTCTTGCTTCAGCCTTACTGAGACGATACTCACCAAATGTACTGCTATTGGTGGGATTGATGATTGCGGCCGGAATGACGGCGCTAAATGCCGGGGCAGGTAGCATTGGGGAATTACTGATGGTACGAGCAGGCTATGGTGTTGGCTTCGGGCTGGGTAGTACCATATTGCCGACCTTGGTATCGAGAATTATTCCCTTATCCAGAATGGGGGAGGGTATCGGTTATTTCGGCTTGTCCAGTAGCCTGGCGATGTCTGTAGGGCCGATGATCGGCCTCAACGTAATGAAGCAGTTGGGCTTTGACGTGCTTACGTTAGGGGGAACCCTTACGGTGTTGTTGATGATTCCGCTGCTGCTGCTCAGCCGTGCATTGCCCAAGACTCGGGCGGTTCGGCCCACTGCTGCCAAGAGTGGAAAGGGAACCAGGGATCGGTGGATTCGCGGACTATGGTTTCCCGCTTTTCTTAATATGCTGTTATCCATCACGTATAGCGGGTTACTTAGCTTTATAGCCCTGTTCGGCGAGTTTGTTCATCTGGAGCAGGTTGGCTTGTTCTTCCTATTCAATGCGCTCACCGTCATGCTGATTCGCCCGATCTCTGGCCGCATGTTTGATGCGAAAGGCCCGGCA
The DNA here is from genome assembly GCF_001486585.1 of Paenibacillus senegalimassiliensis. Classification (GTDB taxonomy): domain Bacteria; phylum Bacillota; class Bacilli; order Paenibacillales; family Paenibacillaceae; genus Fontibacillus; species Fontibacillus senegalimassiliensis. Next base: position 1,242,375 of record NZ_LN909046.1, on the reverse strand, counting down.
AGGGTTCTTATTCCGGCTGCTTTAGTGGTGGTAACCAGTATGCTGGTTCTGTCCTTTGCCACATCCATGCCCATGTTAATTTGTTCGGCTCTGCTTTACGGGCTTGGTTTCGGGGCTATTCAGCCTACGATTCAGGCGTGGATGCTACGGGTTTGTCAGCCGGAACAATATGGCTCGGCCAACAGTATGTTCTACAATTCAATGGATTTCGGTGTGGCCGTAGGGGCAGTTCTGCTTGGTGCTATCGCATCCATGACCAATTACGCCATAATGTATCGATATTCTGCGGCATTTATGGGTCTGTTCCTGCTAGTATACTTAATGGTCTACACCGTGTCGGCCAAGAAGAGAGGGACTCGCGCAAGTGGGGCAACCACCCCAACCGATGCAACAACGCTATAAAATAAAAAATAATCCGCAAGCAGCGCAAAAGGCTGCTGCGGATTATATACGTCATAAGTGAGTTATTCCTCGGAATCAGTATCGCCATCGGCGAAAGGCACCGGCTTGGCCACCCATTCATCGGCTTCCGGCTCAATATCTACTCCGTTTTGCATTTTCTTCTTCTCCGCAAGTGAATCCCCTTCATGATCCATTTTATTACGTAGCTTGGACTCATCCTGCGGCTCATGCCCTTCATGATGTACCATAATGATCCTCCTCTAACGCTTGATGGCGGGTATACCCCTCACCTTAGATTGTCCCGAACTCACCAATTAAACACATACTTTCGCCGATTTGTCAGATCATCAATATTTCGCGAATATCGTCTTCCGAAAGTGCTGATAACGCTTCTTGTCCCGGTTTCAGCACTTCTTCAATTAAGTTCTTCTTCTTTTGCTGTAACTCATACATTTTATCCTCTACAGTGCCTTGGGCGACGAGTCGGATGACTTGTACAATGTTTTTCTGTCCAATCCGGTGAGCACGATCTGCGGCTTGCTGTTCAACGGCAGGGTTCCACCATAGATCATACAGAATAACCGTATCCGCTCCAGTGAGATTAAGTCCCGTGCCCCCAGCCTTCAGCGAAATAAGGAACAAATCACGTTCTCCATCATTGAAGCGTTGGCATAGTCCGACCCGGTCCGCCGCAGGTGTCTTGCCATCCAGATAGAAGAAGGGAAGACCCCGGTATCCGAGCTCGCGCCCGATCAAATCCAGCATTTGTGTAAACTGTGAAAATATCAGTACACGTTTGCCTGCACTTTGGCATTCCTCAATCATTTCGAGCAGTTGATCAAATTTGGCGGAGCCACCTTCGTAACCATCTACGAATAGGGAAGGGTGGCAACAAAGCTGCCGCAGCCGGGTTAATCCGGCCAAGATGCGTATCCGATTTTGACCAAACGAATCGGCATCCAGATGCTTTAACGTTTCCTGCTGAAGCTTGGCGAGGTAAGCCAAGTAGAGCTTCTTCTGCTCTGGCAGCAGTTCGCTCGCTTGCAGGGATTCAATCTTCTCGGGCAGCTCCTTAAGCACGTCTGTCTTCAAGCGACGGAGCAGGAATGGACGAATTTGCCGGGAGATCTTGTCGCGGGACAACTCGCCAAAGGCCTGCCGGCTGGGGAACAGCTCGGGAAATACGGCATTGAAGATGGACACAATTCTTCCAACGAATTCTCTACCGGTGTTCCGGTTAAGGCGAACCGCTGTCGGGCTTGCAGACTCTTTACCGCTTGCGCCGTTTGCGAGGCATGGTTCTTGAAGCTTTGAGCTTCATCAAGAATCAGTGTATGAAAGGACAGCTCGGCAAATTGGTCAACATCGCGACGCAGCAGGGGGTAAGAAGTAATAACGACGTCAGCAGAATCCGCCTCACGCAGCGCTCGAACCCGTTCAGCTTTGCTCCCGTCAGCTATGACTACCTTGACCTGAGGGGCAAACTTGGTTAATTCATTTTGCCAGTTATAGACTAACGATGCGGGGGCGACGATCAACGCAGGCTGACCGGATTCAGCAATTTCCGGTAGTACCGACACGATGAAGGCGATGCTTTGCAAGGTTTTGCCCAGCCCCATATCATCGGCAAGTATCCCTCCGAAGCGGTAATGGGCCAGCGTCTTCAGCCATTGGTAGCCATAGGCCTGATAATCGCGAAGCACCGGAGCAAGCTGGGGTGGAACCGCAAATTCCAGATTTCCGGGACGCCGCAGGTTATGCAGCAACTCCCGAAATGATTTGCCCAGTCGTACGGCGCTGCCCTGCAGTTCTTCTTCCTTGATATGCAGTCCCCGCGTTAGCGGAACCCGAAATTTTGAACCACCAAAATCCTGAGGACGGAGGCCAACCTCGTTCATGAAGTTGATGATTTCCTGGAATTCATCACTTTCCAGTGGCATGAAGGCTCCGTCAGGCAGCCGGTAGTACCGGCGCTTCTCCTCCAGGGCTTGCAGCAGCCCGCGAATTTCAGATTCTCCAATATCGGACATACTGAAGCGGAATTCGAGCCAATCCGTCCGTTCATCGAGTTCGACCGATATTTTGGGCGGTCTGAGATCATGGATCATTCTTGTCTTGACCGCCGAGGTGGCATAAACCTCCAGCAGCTTCTCAAGCTCAGGAATGATGTGGTAGAGAAATTGATATTCCGCTTCCTCATCATTAAGGAAGTAGCCGCTCTCTGTCCGCGTAAAGAGACCTGATTCCATCAACTCAAGAATTTGCCGTTCCTTATCTCCGTCCCGGAGCAGAATCAGATCCGTTCCCCGTTTGGGACCATGCTCTTCTAGCGGGTTAAATACGATATCACCGTACTGGAACTCCAATCCGGCGACCAGGCGGTCCTTGATCCGGTCCAGATACAGCTTGGCTACAAGCTTGGTTCGTACCATGCGGCGAGCGACACTCTCTTCGATATCAACGTTTCCGAGCTTCATCAGCCCCGGCAGCACTCTCTCGACAAAGGGTTCGATTTGCTCTGAAGAGATCATAATATGCCGCTTGCGGGCCGTTGCCAGCATATGCTTCATTTCAGCCAGTCGCCGAACCTGTGCCGGAGTCTGACGAATGAGGCGGCCATCATAGAGAATGACGCCATAGGTCTCCATGACTGTGATATCATCGAGACCTTGGGCTGTGAATTCAAAGCTGATATCACTGCTCTGATTCAGATCGAAATGCAAGGGGAGAATCTCCTCCGACAGCTTCACTCCGCTCCACATCTGTCCATCCTGCTCAAGCTGTACCGAAGGAGCCTGTAGGAGCAACGGCAACACGGCTTCCCAAAGCAACGCCGGAATTGGCAGCAGTCGCTCACCGCTTGTTCCACGACCTGTATGTCTGGAGAAGCCGCTAAGCGTCTCCTGATACATTTGCTCATTGTGGTATATTTCCACCATTTTCTGAATCAGGGCCTCATCCTGAGGATGGAAGCTGTGCTGCGCCGGATCATAAATAAAGTGCTTGGAGAAGCTATAAGGCTCCCGGCGAGAGAGCTTGTCCAGGAAGTCGCGTATATTCTTCACGATGTAAAGCCGCTTGGACCCAATCTTCATCTCCAGGCCAAACAAATACTTGCGATAGCCGTAAGAGAAGGGGTGAAGGGTAAATTCAATCTCCAGTGGCGTCCGCGCATCAAACCTCGTACCTGCACGCAGTGGCTGCTGTGACTCTTCCTCGAAGAGCTGCATCATATCACGGGTCATCCAGATATCGCGGGAAGAAATATCCCGCCCTCGTCGTTGCTCCTCATGGGAGTGGGTAGGGTGCAGGAGGGAAGGGTACGCACGTACCGGAGCTTTGCCATTTAGCTGCATATCGTGAACTCCCATCATAACAGCGGCAATATGCTTGCAATAATTGTTATAGGAGTAGAAGGCAGGGCAATTGCATTCCGCCTTAACTTCCCCATGTTGGTCAAGCTGTACCGAGACATGGTAGTGCCCGGTCCCTGATACCGTAGCTTCATACACCCGGGACCCGTGGTCGATGCGCAGAAAAGTAACCTTACCCGTCTTATAGTAGGCTTCGCCCCGTTCATAGGAAATCCGGCCGCAAAGCAGCTTGATGACACGCTGCGTTAATGGAAAGCTCATGAGTCATTTCCTCTCTCTACTCTTAATCTGTTCGTGATCTGTTCGTATGTTTCTCCTGCCCCTATGATAACAGAAAAAGCGGCACTATAACATGTGGAGCTAAAGAGGGCAAGCGGGGCCAGGGATAGCCACTTTCTTGCAGGGTATGGTGCTTTTGTGGAAGTTACTATATAATTTTTAGCGGGGTTTCAACAAAGAAGCAGAAATGAGGTACAGCATAACATGGCAGCTATAGAAGTGCGTGATTTGCGCAAAACATTCAAAGTGCAGAAAAATCGCCAGGGCCTCAAAGGGGCCTTCCTCGATTTATTCAAGAGGGAATACAACGAAGTAGCCGCCGTGAAAGATATCTCCTTCGACATTCCGCAAGGGGAGATTTGCGGCTACATCGGAGAGAACGGAGCGGGTAAGTCGACGACGATCAAGATGCTGACCGGCATTCTCGTGCCGACGTCTGGTCATCTATCGGTCGGGGGCTTTGTCCCTTATGCCGAGCGGGAGAAATTCGTCCAGCATATCGGCGTCGTGTTCGGTCAACGTAGTCAGCTTTGGTGGGACATCGGCGTGATAGAATCCTTTGAACTGCTACGCAAGGTTTACCGCGTACCGCAGGCTGACTATAAGAAACGGCTGGATGAACTGGTGGAGCGTCTCCAGTTGCAGGATCTGCTCAATCGTCCGGTACGTAAGCTGAGCTTAGGGCAACGGATGCGCTGTGAATTGGTAGCGGCGCTGTTGCATAATCCCTCCATTGTGTTTCTCGACGAGCCGACCATCGGCTTGGACATAGTGGTGAAGTCGGAAATTCGTGATTTCCTGCAGGATATGAACCGTGAGCATGGAACGACAATTTTGCTGACAACACATGATTTGCAGGACATCGAGGCGCTTTGCTCCAGAGTTATTATGCTGGACGATGGCCAGATTATTTATGATGGCGGGCTGGATGAACTTAAGGACCGCTGGGGGACGGGCAAGGAAGTGTTGTTCCAGTTCGGCACCGCGACCAAGCTGGATCAATTGCGGGCCTGGACCGGACAACAACCGGTAATCTGGAGCGCCGAGAATGATCTGAATGCCAAGGTCTGGATTCCCCGCGATATCGGCGTATCAGAAGTGCTGGGCCAGGTTGTCGGTCAAGCTGATATTACAGATATCAAAATTATAGAGACCAATACCGATGAGATCGTGCGCAGTATTTATCAATCCGGTTCAGCCGAGAACAAATCCGGGGAGAAGGCGGACAGCCGCGAAGGAGCGGTGATTCATGTCTAACACGATGGGGGCATACCTCGATTTTATACGCATCCGTTTCCTGACGATGCTTGCCTATCGCATTAACTATTATTCGGGAATTCTGATTTATACGCTGAACATTGGGGTGTACTATTTTACATGGAAGGCCATTTATGGCGGTGGTGGGGAACTCGGGGGCTTTACGGCTTCACAGATGACGACGTATCTCGCGGTTTCCTGGATGGCCCGGGCTTTCTACTTCAATAATCTCGACCGGGAAATCTCCACCGATATTCGCGATGGCAGCATTGCGATCCAGTTCATTCGTCCTTATAACTATATTATGGTCAAAATGATGCAGGGGCTCGGCGAAGGCATGTTTCGATTCATGATGTTAATGATTCCCGGGATGGCCGTAGCGATGCTGCTTTATCCGGTACAATTGCCTACAGCACCCGAGGCGTGGGCGGGCTTTCTCGTCATGCTGTTCTTCAGCTTCCTGATTAATTCGCAGCTTAATGTAATTACCGGGCTGATGGCCTTTTTTGTGGAAAATAACGAAGGCTTCATGCGCATGAAGCGGGTGATTGTGGATTTATTCTCCGGACTGATCATTCCAATCAGCTTGTTTCCTTCCTGGCTGTCGGGCATCATGACGTTCCTGCCATTTCAGGCAATTACGTATTTGCCAGGCTCCGTCTTCACGGGACGAATTCAGGGGGCATCCATTTGGGGTGTGCTGGGCGTTCAGGTCGTGTGGTTCCTGCTGCTGCTAATTCCGATGATATGGCTATACCGCGCCTCGCGGAAACGCCTGTTCGTGCAAGGGGGTTGAGCAGAGTATGTACTATTTGGGCTTGATTGGCGAATACTTGAAGAATTATATGAAGACTCGCTTGACCTATCGCGCCGATTTCTGGGTGGAGGTCATCTCCGACTTGCTATTTCAAGCGACAAACCTGATTTTTATCTTCGTCATCTTCATGCATACCAATAGCTTGGGCGGGTGGAGTGAAAGTGAGGTCGTGTTCGTTTACGGATTCTTTATGGTACCATTTGGCATCTTCAGTTGCTTTATTAACTTGTGGGGGTTCAGCGAACGGTATATCGTCAAGGGGGAAATGGACCGAATTATGACCCGTCCGGCCTATAATTTGTTCCAGATCTTCCTTGAGAATGTGGACCCGCCAGCTTTGGTGGGCTCGATCATCGGAGTTATCATTATGATCGTCAGCGGGGGGCAGCTTGGTCTCGGCATGGAATGGTGGACGATTCCGGCCATGCTGCTGTTCACCTTGAGTGCAACAGCCATCTATACCGGCATTTACACCACGCTAACCTCGTTGTCCTTCTACTCGGACGCGCCTACGGGTATTTTGCCCTTGATGTATAATGTCCAAGGTTATGGTCGTTACCCAGTGACGATTTACAATCGGGCGATTCAGGTGTTATTGACCTGGGTCCTGCCATTCGCCTTCGTTGGCGTGTACCCCGCCTCGTTGTTTCTGGAGCGGGAGGAGATGCAGCAGATGGCTTGGTTGACCCCACTTGTGGGCATCGTCTTCCTGGCTATCGGGCTTACGGCGTGGAACTTCGGGGTCAAGAAATACCGGGGAGCCGGCTCCTGATATAGAAAACTGTGCAAAAACAAAGAAGCTTACGTAACCGCAGCTTGTCACATGGCGGTTCGTAAGCTTCTTTGTCTCTATATGCTAGATGGCGGGCATGCCTTATACCTTGGGTGGTCTGGCAAATCGGCCATAGATTTCAGCGGATTGTACTACGTTCATAAAGGCATTGGGATCAGCCTCAGCTACAGCCTTGCGGACTGCCGCCAACTCGTAACGCGTGGTTACCGTCATCAGCGTGCAATTCTCTTCTTCGCGATAACCGCCTTCAGAGTGAATGCACGTAATGCCGTGGTGCAGCTTGCGCAGCCCGCAAAGCATCTGTTCCTTCTGCTTCGTAATAATAAAGCAGGTGACCTTGATGTGTCCGATATGAATCATGTCGACAACCTTACCCTTCACGAAGGTGGACAACATGGAGTAGAGGGCAAGGTCCCAGCTTTGGAAGAAGCCCAGGGCCAGAATAACAACCCCGTTCAACAGAAAGAGGATGTTCCCCATCGGCCAATCATATTTTCTCGTCAGAATGGAACCCAGAATATCCAGCCCTCCGGTAGAACCCCCGACTCGTAACGAGAAGCCGATGCCTCCAGCGGAGATAATGCCACCGAATACAGCAGCCAGAATCGGGTCCTTAGTCAACTGAACCTGAGGAATGAGAGACATGAACCAGGTCGTACTGACGACGGAAATACAGCTTAATACAATATATCGTCTTCCTACTGCTCTCCAGCCCCAGGCAATCAAGGGGAGGTTCACCAGGAAATAGACAAGAGAAATATTCCATCCTGTCATATAACCGATGATGGAGGCAATCCCGGCCACACCTCCCGATAACAGCTTGTGGGGAATGAGGAACAGGTTGAGTCCGGCAGCGACCAGCAGTCCGCCGAGCAGAACAATGGCGACCTCCTGTGCTGGTTTTAGAGATGCCTTAATCGGTTTCCTGAGGGCAGGAGTGTATTGCTTCAAATTCATGGTATAAGCCTTCTTTTCTAATAATAGTTAGTATAATAGTCAATAAAATATTGTTATCAGCTTAAATTATCTTTTTTATCAGTATAGCAGACTATGACATTTGTAACACCATGTGGACAATATCTCATTCCACAAATTCCTGGTAGGATTGGTTGGTGAGTCCCACACGCTCAATGGTGATTTGGACAGTGGGCTTAAACTCGATGTCAGCAAAGACATTCTCCCACTGATCCTCAATTTGCCGCCATTCCTTTGGATATTTGCGACGGAACATTTCAGCAAAACCAACGACGTCCGCTTTCAATTCATGCACGCCATTCCAGCCTTGCCACACAATGTCCAGCAGTTGCTTCTTGATGATTTGTTCCAGCTTCTGAACATGCCCAGGGTCTGTGGCATCCAGCTTGAACTCGGTATCGGTGATCATTCCTTCAACCTTCAGGGTAGCGTCCACGATGATTTTGCCCTGTTCCCGGCGCATCTTCAACGAAGTGGAATTGGCCGAGATTTCAAAGGTTGCCCCGTTTCTGTTTTCATTGTCTGCTTCTGGGAACGAGAAGGGGATGACAGCCTGCTTTACCCGGTTGCGGATAAAGGCGATACCCAGTGCTTCATCTTGATTCAGCCATCCGGTTAATTTGCCTGATTTGAGCACGGCCAGTCCGCCAAGCTTGAGTTTGGATGCGGAAATCGTTGTCTCCAGCGCCTTGGTCGAGCCCGTCTCTACAGAACCTGAAAGCATCAGCTCAGGAATAATAGCACATTTGGACGACCCTGCCAACTGATTTGCCAGATCAAACATATTCACTTTTGGCAAAATCGAAGTAGCTTTGTTTTCCTTATCAATCAATTTGTGAATGCCTTCGCCGGTATTCTTCTCCAGATACATAAGCTGGGATACCAGCAGCCTAGGATCGCGCTTTGAGACAAAAACATCTACGGTTTCTCTGGCCTGAGGATTACGCAAATACGCATCAATCAAGGAATTCAATCCATACTTGGCTGCTGCTTCACCGATGACCACGACCCGGCTGTTGCCAAGATGGAGATGACGAGTATTTTCCATTTCATTGTTGGAGAATGCCTTGCGCAGCGTCTCCCCCTGGGTAGACAGTACACTGATGGGCGGGCCAGAACCTGGGCCACCGCTGGCATTGGCCGAGGCATTAGCCGGAGTGAGGAGCTGATAAGTAAGCTCCCATTGCTTATCCTTCCAGTTCACTCCACTCGCCGAGACGATGGCCAGGTCGGTTAATTCAGTCTGATGCCAGCAACCGGAGAGAGTACTCATGAGACAAAGCCAGCATAACACCGGGATGAACTTTTTCTTCGCCATGGGACTACTCCTTTCTCGACTTGACTTTTGGGGGCGCAGGCTTTTGGTCTTTTCCTTCACGAATACGGTTAGGCCCGGTGACGCCGGCGGGACGGGTGCGCATCTTCCACAGGGGAAGGCGGATAAAGACATCCTTCAAATTTTTCCATACTAACGGTGCGAGCGGCATCAGGTAAGGTACACCAAACGAGCGTAAGGAGGCCAGATGAATACAGAGCACCATCAGTCCAACCATGATTCCATACAATCCCAGCCCACCTGCCAGGAGCATCAGCAAAAAGCGAATCAAGCCCACTGTGACCGACAGGTTCGTGGAGGGGAGGACGAAGTTGGAGATCGCGGTAAAAGATACGATAATCACCATAGCTGCCGAGATCAGCCCGGCCTCGACCGCTGCCTGCCCCAGCACCAAGGCGCCGACAATGGAGATGGCCGCCCCGATGGCTTTGGGCATACGGACCCCGGCTTCGCGCAGTATCTCGAAGGTAATCTCCATCATGAATGCTTCGATTAGAGCGGGGAAAGGGACCCCTTCACGCTGGGCCACCAGGCTGATGAGCAATGTGGTGGGCAGCATCTCGGGATGGTACGTGGTGATGGCAATGTATAAGGACGGCAGCAGCAGTGACACAAAGAAGGCACCAAAACGCAACATTCGCCAGAAGGACGCGATGTAGAAACGTTGGTAATAGTCCTCGCTGGATTGGAAGAAGCTGAAGAACGTGATTGGAGCCAGCAGAACAAAGGGAGTGCCATCAACGATGATAGCAACCCGTCCATCGAGAAGTCCCGCCGTCGCCACATCCGGACGCTCCGTATTGAATATGGTAGGAAAGGGGCTCAGTGCCGCATCCTCAATCAGTTCCTCAATATATCCGCTCTCAAGAATGGCATCAATATCGATATGATCCAGCCGTTTATGAATTTCCTTGACTACAGAGGCTTCGGCAATCCCTTCAAGGTAGACCACGGATACATTAGTCTGAGTCTGCACGCCAATAACCTTGTCCTCAACCCGTAGCTTGGGTGACTTCAGCCTGCGACTGATTAGCGAGGTATTTGTGCGCAGGTTCTCTGTAAAAGCTTCCTTCGGGCCGCGAATCACATTTTGTGTTGTTGGCTCGGTCAGACTGCGGTATTCGCCCCCGGAAGTCCCGGCTGAGATGGCCCGATTAAATCCTTCGGCCAGAATAACAGTGTTACCTTGCATGATTTGCTGCCACAAAGCATCTATATCTTCAATAATCTCCGAGGGCCCCGTGGCTGCCGCGCAGTTGCGAATTTCGGTGAACCGCTCCTCCGTAGATTCCTCAAAGCCTGACATCGCCGACATTAAGGGGCGAACGAGGGATTCATTAATAGAAGCGATATCCACCAGACCCTCGATATAGACAAGTGCAAACTCCTTGCTGCCCGTAATAGAATCGTGAATCAGGCGGAGTACGATGTCTGAGCGGGTTTGCTCTGAATGTTGAAGCCGCGCGAGATTATCCTCCAAGCGGGATGATAATGGAACCGGTTGTGGCTTTACTGACTCTTGAGTAGGTTTCATATGATTCGCTCCTGCTTTATTCATTTGACGGTGGGTTACTGACAGGGTCCTTCTCCTTCTCCTTCTCCTTCTTCTTGCGCTTACGCTTGATCCAATGCGTAATTATCATGAGCAGCACAAGAATGATCGGCAATACAATCTGGAAGATGGGGAAATGCAGCTTGAGATTATAATCAAATCCCACTCGAATCTGCTCAATATAGCTGCGAAATAACCGGGCCCCGATAAATATAGCCACCCCGACGGGAATAACCATAGTCCGGTGCTTGACCTTGAATAGCTCTGAGGCTGCCAGAACGGCTGCCAAGTAATAGGTTGCTTGTTTGAAGAACACGCCGCCGAACAGCAACAGACTGACAAAGGGGTCCATCCGTTCCAGAAAACCGCCGATTTGAATCAGGCTGGTGCTGAACATGAATGGGACAACATAGGCACCGGATATGTCTCCTAGTACGGTAATAATCAGTACATTCGTAAGGACGATGAACAGCCCGGAACAGGTATAGGAGATCAAGCTGAATTTCTTGAATTTGTCAAACGGGGCGAGATGCTTCCAGAACATGAGGAAGACCACCATCTCCCCAAAGGGGAAAGAAATAACTTCCGGAATTGCGGCATCCCAAACTGGCTTCCAGCCTTCCTCAAGCAACGGCAGCAGCCGCTTGAAATCAACCAGATCAGATGCAAACAAGAGGACAAACAGTACAATGTAAATCACCAGCAGCCAGGGAAGCACCAATTGACCTACCCGGAAGAAGACCTCCAGGCCATGGAATATGGCATAGGCCCCCACACACATCAGCACAAGCATAATGACGTCAAGCGACGATCTTGGCAGCATGTAGAGGATAACCAGATCACCAAATTCCCGGACGTTCCGCACGGATTTGTAAATGAAATATCCGACAAAGGATAGACCGAGGATAAAGCCGAGGTATTTGCCAAAGTACCGGTTGAGTATTTCTATCAGACTGGCCTGTGGGGCTTTCGCTTGTATAGGCATCGTCACGAAGATTAACATGACCAAGCCCATGAGCATGGCAATCAATACGGAAATCCAGGCATCATGCTTGGCATCGCTGGCCAGCAGGAACAAGGATGAACTGCCGATCTGGAACAATATGATAATCGAGGCCAGTTGGCCTGCGCTGACTTTTTCCTGCAAAGAGTGAGCCTCCCGTCGGAACCTGAAGATAATGACTATACTATTTCCAAAATCGCTAATTTTACCCGCAAAGAGGGGGGAGGGGCAAAAAAAGGGCTATGCCGCACCTCGGTTGCAGGTGCAGGCATAGCCCTTGTTCAATTCTATTTGTTCAGGCCCAATTACCTTTACGGAACACAGGCTCTATCGTACCATCCGGAAGCTCGCCGTCAATATCAAGCTCCGCAGAGCCAATCATGAAGTCCACATGCGTCAGGCTCACATTAGCCCCTCTGGCCAGCAACTCTTCCTTACCCAGCCGGGTACCGCCTTCAATATTGACCGGGTAGGCACTGCCTAAAGCAAAGTGACAAGAGGCATTCTCATCAATCCCGGTGTTGTAGAAAATACGGTTCAACTGTGAAATGGGGGAGCTATGCGGCACCAGAGCAACTTCGCCCAGATGAGAAGCTCCTTCATCCGTGGCGAGCAGGTGAGTCATATGTTCCCGTCCGGATGTGGCATCATAATCGACAACCTTGCCGTCCCGGAAGGTCAGCTTCAATCCTTCGACAAGTTGTCCATTCAGGTTCAGCGGCATCGTGCTGGTCACTGTACCATTAACACCGCTGCGGTGCGGCATCGAGTAAATTTCCTCAGTAGGCATATTGGCTACAAAGTAAGTGCCGGAAGCGTTCGTATCCCCGCCGCCTAACCATAAGTAGCCTTCAGGCATCTCCACCTCAAGGTCCGTTCCGGGCGCGCGGTAATGTAGTTTCTTATAACGTTTGGTATTCATTTGCTCTTGTCTTAGCTTGAGCTCCTGAATATGCTCCCGCCAGGCGGCTACCGGGTCCTCACGATAGACGCGGTTCATCTGGAAGACAGCTTTCCACATGGCCGGAATCCGCTCTTCCTCCGGCAGATCGGCAAATACCTTGTCTGCCCAGGCACGGGTAGGGGCTTTGATTAGCGACCAGGTGATCTGATTGTTGCGGGTTTGGGCAGAATGCTTCTGCCGCGCTTGGGCTGCTGCTTTGACAGCCGTGGACACCTTGGATGAATCTATACCCTTGAACAACTCGGGGTCAGGGACTTTAATCCGCATGACCGCTCCGCCCTCATCACCGAATTGCTCCGCCATATCGGCCAGCCATTTTGGATAATAGTTCAGCGATTCCTCGCTAGCTTCCTCGTAACGAATTCGCATCAATTGTTCATCTTCCCAATCGACGTGAACATATTTGGCACCAGCCCGGTAAGCCTTAGCTACCAGCAGCCTTGTCAACTCCACCGTTTCCAGCGGGGATGTAATCATCAAGTTCTGGCCTGGCTGAATGTTAACGCCTACCTTGATGACCAACTCCGCATATTTTTCTAGCAGGACCTCAAAAGATTCCATCATGAATTCCTCCAATTAAAAATGTAAGTCTTTAACGCCATACGTTTTTCAACACACAAATCTTATTGTAGCACGAACCGGGCCAAGCCCAACCATTTTATTTCTCCTTAATATTCCAATGTTATGGTTGTTTTGTAATCTTCAACCAACTTAAAGGGAGGAACAAATCGATGCGCGTTATAGTTGCGGGTGGTGACGGGTTTTGCGGATGGCCAACGGCGCTTTATTTATCCAAACGAGGACATGAGGTAGCCATCATTGATAATTTAGCCAGACGTAAATGGGATGATGAATTGCGTTCGAATTCCTTGACTCCAATCGCTACGCTGCAAGAGCGTACAGAGCGCTGGAGGGAGCTCACGGGACACAACATCACTTATTATATCGGGGATCTGAACCATTATGATTTCCTGGGTGAAGTTATGCGTCAGTTCCGTCCCGATGCCTTCGTGCATTTTGCCGAGCAGCGTTCTGCTCCTTATTCCATGGTAGACCGGGAACACGCTGTATTCACCCAAGTGAACAATGTGGTAGGGACGTTGAATGTGGGATATGCCATTCGAGAGTATGCCCCTGAATGTCACTTGATCAAACTCGGAACGATGGGGGAATACGGTACGCCGAATATCGACATCGAGGAAGGTTACATTGAGATTGAACATAATGGACGCAAGGATATTTTGCCCTACCCCAAGCAACCAGGCTCTTTCTATCATCTGTCCAAGGTACATGACAGCCATAATCTGATGTTCATGTGCCGAATTTGGGGGCTGCGAGTGACCGATTTGAACCAGGGGGTTGTGTATGGACTGCATACCGAAGAGACCTTACTTGACCCGGTATTGGCGAATCGTTTTGACTATGACGGTGTGTTTGGTACGGCTTTGAACCGTTTTCTTGTACAAGCGGCAATCGGGCATGACTTGACTGTCTACGGACGGGGAGGGCAAACCCGGGGATTTCTGAATATTGCGGATACAGTGCGATGTATCGAGATTACGGTAGATCATCCAGCCGACCGCGGCGAGTTTCGAGTATTCAATCAGTTCACAGAAGAATTCTCCGTGCTGGATCTGGCAGAGAAGGTCAAGAGGGTGGCGGAGCAGGAAGGTTATGCCGTCAACATTGCTCATCTGGATAATCCACGCGTCGAGAAGGAAGAACATTATTTCCATGCGAAAAATACGAAGCTACAAGCGTTAGGATTGGAGCCACAGTTATTGACTGATCATGTCTTGCTGGATATCTTTCAGACCGCAGTAGCTCATAAGAACCGTGTGGTTCTGGACAATGTGCTGCCCGGTGTCAAATGGGGATGAAGGAGCAAGGTGGATGAAAATTGTCATCATTACAGAGACGTTCTATCCCTCGACGAATGGAGTCGTTACGCGGCTATCCCATAGTATCCGTTGGCTGGTGCGACAGGGACATGAGGTTATCGTGATTTGTCCTGATCAGGGCGTTGGCGAATTTGAGGGAGCGGCCATTTATAGCATCCCTTCCTTCCGTTTCTTCTTATATCCCAATCTGCCCCTCTCTCTGCCTCACTGGAAGGTAGGCAAACTGCTGCGCCAGCATCGTCCCGATGTGGTACATGTAGTAAATCCGGCACTTCTTGGCGTGGCGGGAATTGCGTATGGAAGGCGCTACCCGCTAGTGGCTTCTTATCATACTCATGTTCCGCAATATGCTGATTATTATAAGCTGCCTTGGTTAAAGCCTGTGCTATGGACGTATCTACGCTTGCTCCATAATCGGGCCGACCTCAATCTTTGCACCTCCCGGGCTGTGCTTGGCGAGCTTGAGGAGCAGGTCTTCCAGAGAATTCAGCTTTGGCAACGGGGAGTGGACACGGAGGCTCTTGGTCCACAACATCATAGTGAGGAGATGCGTCATCGGCTCTCCGATGGAGAGAGTGACAAACGGCTGCTATTGTATGTCGGACGGCTCGCTGCGGAGAAGGAGATTGAACGTATTCGTGATATTTTACTCGCATCTAGTGAATTTCGTCTGGCTATTGTTGGCGATGGTCCTCACCGGACAGCACTAGAGTCCTATTTCGCAGGGACGGACACGGTCTTCACCGGATTTTTGCATGGGGAAGAATTGTTCCAAGCCTATGCCTCCAGCGATGTGTTTGTGTTTCCGTCCACGACGGAAACGCTGGGTCTGGTGCTGCTGGAGGCGATGGTCTCGGGCTTGCCGGTGGTGGCTGCTGCAAGCGGTCCTACGCGGGAGCAGATCGAGGAGGGCGTGACCGGATTGTTGTTCGAGCCCGAGGTGAAGGGCGCTCTGGTAGAAGCGGTACTGCGTCTGCGAGATGTGGATCTCTTGCAGACCATGGCCACCGCTGCCCGGGGCGGAGCATTGACGCAGGGCTGGGACGAACCCAGTCAGCAACTGCTGGGATTTTACAGCCAGGCCATAAGGCAGGCCCGAGACTTAACCAAGACCAGCCGAAGAACCGCATTATCTAACCGCAAAAGCTTGAAGCAAGCCAAGAAAAATGAGCTTTGAAGGATTAGCCTGTCGCGCTCTGCGGCAGGTTTTTACTTTTGCAAACAACTTTTTACTATCAAAGAAATATGGATGTTACCGTTATTGATTGAATCTGATTGATTTTGATAACTTATGATTGATTTTGAATGAATTTATGTTACGATAAAGGGGAGTTGGGAGGAATTACGATGCTGATAGAAGAAAGATATGCCCTAATATTACAGCGCTTACAAGAGCGTGGAGTGGTTAAGCTGCAAGAGCTTGTTGATTTGCTTGACGCTTCAGAATCTACGGTTAGACGGGATTTGGCTGATTTAGAAACCAAAGGGCTGCTCAAGCGGGTACATGGCGGAGCTTCGCTCCCGGGCGTGAAGAGCAGTGAGCCGGGGATGTCGGAGAAAACGTTCAAAAACGTTCAAGAAAAAGAAACCATCGCACAATTGGCAGCGGCTCAGCTAAAGGGAGGCGAATGTGTTTATCTGGATGCCGGAACAACCACGCTAGCTATGATTGCACATATAGATGCGCCAAACATTACAGTAGTGACTAATGGCCTTTCCCATGTAGAGGCATTAGTCAGCAAGCAAATCCGTAGCTACCTGCTAGGAGGTATGATGAAAAGCCATACGAAAGCAGTCATAGGAAGTATTGCACTACAAAATTTGGACAATTTTCGGTTTGACCAATGTTTCCTGGGTACCAATGGTATAGATGCCGAGTTGGGTTATACTACACCGGACCCCGAGGAAGCGTTAATCAAGCGGAGGGCACATCAATTATCTGCACGATCTTATGTGCTGGCTGATTCCAGCAAGTTCGGCGAAGTATCGTTCGCCAAGCTCTTTGATATTGATGAAGCTACAATCATTACAGATCGCCTTCCAGAGCATTTACGCAACGTAATCGGACATAAAACAAACATAATCGAGGGATGAGCATGATATACACCATAACACTGAACCCCTCCATCGACTACATTGTTGAGATCGAGGAACTGATGCTGGGCGGATTGAACCGCATTCAGCATGAAGCCAAGCTGCCAGGAGGTAAAGGCATCAACGTATCCCGTATTCTAAAGGAACTGGGTACAGACAGTCTCGCAACGGGTTTTCTGGGGGGCTTCACCGGAAGCTTCATTGAGCAATCGCTGGAGAAGCTGGATATTGAGCGCCGCTTCATTACAGTCGCGGGTGATACACGGATCAACATTAAGTTGAAGCACGGAGAAGAGACCGAAATTAACGGGCCAGGCCCACAGGTGACAACAGAGGAGGCCAACCAGTTGCTCGCTTTGCTGGCGGGAATCGGTCAAGGCGATTGGGTCGTCCTGTCAGGCAGCGCCCCTCCCTCGCTTGGCGGCGGCTTCTACGCCCGCTTGATCGAGGTATGCCAGGCAGCAGGCGCGGAGTTTGTAATTGACACGACGGGTGAGGCCTTGAAGGCGGCCCTTCCGAGTCGGCCGCTGCTCGTCAAGCCCAATCATCATGAATTGGCAGAGCTATTTGGCACAGAAATAAATTCTATGGAAGAAACGGTACACTATGGACGGCAATTGCTGGAGCTGGGAGCCAAGCAGGTGTTGGTCTCCATGGCTGGTGAAGGAGCCCTCTTCCTGACGCCAGAAGGCAGTTACCATGCTAATGCACCGAAGGGAACGGTCATCAATTCGGTAGGAGCCGGTGATTCCATGATTGGCGGGTTTATGGCCGCATTATCAGGCGGCGCTGATCTGCTGACTGCCTTCCGTACGGGGGTTGCGGCGGGCAGTGCCACCGCTTTTGCCCAGGATCTGGCTACGGGTGCAGAAATTCGAGCTTTATTGGAGCAGGTTCAGATTGCTCCCTTGTCTATAGACGATGAAGCGGCCCCAGGACCGCTGGGAAAGGAAGAGACGGACAATGAAGATCACTGATTTGATGCATCAGGATTTGATGATCATGGACCTGCGCGCGACCACGAAGGAGGATGCGATAGATGAGATGATTGCATCGCTTGCTGCCACTGGTCGACTTCAGGATGAGAAGCTGTTCCGTGATATGATCTGGAAGCGTGAAGGAGAATCGAGCACAGGCATCGGCGGTGGTATTGCTATGCCCCATGCCAAGACAGGGGCGGTAACGGCTCCGGCAGTCGTGTTTGCCAAAAGTGCAAAGGGAGTTGACTTTGACGCTCTGGATCAAGAGCCGGCTTACCTGTTCTTCATGATCGCCGCACCGGAAGGAGCAGGGAACACCCATCTGCGCACACTAGCAGCTTTGTCGCGGCTGCTCATTGATGCTGAATTCATTGAGCTACTTCGCAAGACCGCAACCCCTGATGAGGTGACGGCGCTGTTCGATGCTAGACAGGGGCAAGAGGAAGCCGTGAAGGTGACAACGGAGCAGGCGAAGTCCGATAACGTGGTTGCTGAGAAGCCGTTTGTCGTAGCGGTGACCGCCTGTCCGACAGGCATCGCCCATACGTTCATGGCGGAGGATGCCTTGAAGAAAAAGGCCAGCGAAATGGGCGTGAGCATCCGCGTAGAAACCAATGGCTCCGAAGGGGCTAAAAATGTGCTTACTGCGGAGGAAATTGCCCGTGCCAGCGGCGTTATTGTGGCTGCGGGCAAAACGGTGGAGATGACCCGCTTTGAAGGCAAACCGCTCCTGTTGCGGCCTGTCAGCGACGGTATTCGCAAACCGGAAGAGTTGATCTCAAAGGCGGTAAAAGGTGATGCCCCAATCTATCGCGGCGGCGCCGCTGGTGCCTCTGGAGCAGAAGAAGGCGCAGGCTCGTCCGTGGGTGGGGGAGTAGGCTCTAAAATTTATAAGGATTTGATGAACGGCGTTTCTCATATGCTGCCTTTTGTCGTGGGCGGCGGTATTTTGCTGGCGTTATCCTTCCTCTTGGAACGCTTCATGGCCCCTGATCATCCACTCGTCGTGCTGTTGCAAGCCTTGGGCGGTGGAGAAGGAGCCTTTCATTTCCTGATTCCTATTCTAGCGGGGTTTATTGCCATGAGCATCGGCGAACGCCCGGCGCTTATGCCGGGGATGGTCGGCGGATTTATGGCCGCAGGAGCCGGGGCTGGCTTTCTCGGAGGTCTGGCTGCCGGGTTCCTCGCGGGGTATGTCATCCTTGGGCTCCGGCGCCTGTTCGCGGGATTGCCGCAGGCGCTTAACGGCTTGAAGCCGATTCTGTTCTATCCGATCTTCGGTCTGCTGGTTACGGGCACGCTGATGTATTATGTGCTGTCACCCATTTTTAGCTGGATTAACACCGGAATGATTAATGGTCTTAATAGCTTGGGCACCGGTAACATGGTTCTGCTCGGTCTGGTCCTAGGAGGGATGATGGCCATTGATATGGGGGGCCCATTCAACAAAGCCGCCTACACATTCTCCATTGGTGTATTTACCTCCAGCGGTAACGTAAATGGTCTGATGATGGCTGCGGTTATGGCTGGAGGGATGGTGCCGCCACTGGCCATCGCTTTGGCAACTACTTTCTTCAAGAACAAGTTCACGGCTCAGGAACGGCAATCCGGTCTGACGAACTATGTGCTGGGCCTTTCGTTTATTACCGAAGGAGCGATCCCGTTCGCTGCCGCTGATCCGTTGCGCGTACTTACTTCTTGTATTATCGGCTCGGCTGTGGCCGGCGGTCTGACCCAATGGTGGAGCGTGAACGTACCGGCTCCGCATGGCGGGGTCTTCGCAGCCGCGTTGGCAAACAATGCCGCGTTATTCCTTCTGGCAGTGCTGATCGGCTCCGTCATCTCTGGCCTGGTACTAGGACTGTGGAAGAAGCCGCTAGCTAAAGTTTCATAAAATATGGAGCGAGCGACACCTTCATGTACCACTTTTTTTGTGGTGATGAAGGTGTCGTTTGTTATATTTCTGTCCTGTGATTGTCAATTTATCGGCACACATGCCAGAGACTGATCTTAGCACCTGGTACTATATCGTGGTATAATGGTTAGATATAAGAGTATTCATTATTAGTAGCTGTAGTTGAAAAGGGGATAGGACGAATTGAAATATGAGCAATGGGTGGCTCCGGAATATTATAATTTAACATCGGAAATGGAAAAGCACGATTCAAATAAGACAGCCTTGAAATGGCTGAGTGAGCAAGGAGAATACGAAGAGATTACCTATGGCAAACTGCTTGCCATGGCCAATCGATTGGCTGGAGGTCTGGCTAACCTTGGGCTTCATAAGGGCGATCGCGTGCTGGTTATGATGCCTCGCCGGATTATGGCCTACGCTATTTACCTGGCCTGCCTCAAGCAAGGCCTGACCATCATCCCTTCTTCCGAAATGCTGCGGGCCAAGGATTTGGCCTATCGTTTGCGTCATTCAGGCGCGCGTGCGGTCATAGTATGGCATAGTGTCACAGAAGAGGTTGACAAGCTTGATGGCGATATTCCAACATTGGAATATCAAATTTTGGTAGGCACGGGCGGTGACCTTGGTTCGCATTCCTCCCACTGGACTTTGGTTGAACAGCTTATGGACGGGCAGCCAGATACCTTCACCACGGTAGAAACCCAACGTGATGACACTGCGATTTTGGCCTACACCTCAGGCACTACGGGCAATCCAAAAGGGGTTGTGCATAGCCATGGCTGGGGATATGCGCATCTGCGTATCACCAAATCCTGGTTGGACATTCGCGATACCGATATCGTATGGGCAACTGCTGCACCAGGATGGCAGAAATGGATCTGGAGTCCGTTCCTGTCGGTGTTGGGGAACGGTGCGACAGGATTTGTGTACCACGGCGCTTTCCAGCCCACTCGTTATTTACAGTTAATTCAAAAATATGGTGTGCAAGTAATGTGCTGTACTCCTACAGAATACCGGATTATGTCCAAGACGGATACGCTGGGTGACTATGATCTTTCCTCTCTGCGCAGTGCCGTATCAGCCGGAGAGCCGCTCAATCAGGAGGTTATTAATACCTTCCGCCGCTACTTCGATATTACGATTCGCGATGGGTACGGACAGACGGAGAGCACCTTGCTGATCGGAAATTTGAAGGATGCTCCACTCCAGTTGGGCGCGATGGGCAAAGCCATTTCTCCTGGAGTCGTCGAAGTAGTGGATGATGAAGGTATACCGCTTCCTGCTGGTGAGGTGGGGGATATTGCCGTCCATTTAGATATGCCAGCATTGTTCCAGTCCTATTATCAGGACCCTAAGCGGAAGGCGCAAAATGTCCGCGGGAATTATTTCATTACTGGTGATCGGGCCAGAAGGGATGAAGAAGGATACTTCTGGTTCGAAGGCCGGGGCGATGATATTATTATCAGTTCCGGGTATACAATCGGTCCGTTTGAAGTGGAGGAAGCGCTGATGAAGCACGACGCTGTGAAGGAATGCGCGGCAGTAGCCAGCCCGGATGAAATGCGGGGACATATCGTCAAGGCCTTTATTGTACTTAAAGAGGGCTACGCAGGCACTCCTGAATTGGTCAAAGAACTGCAAAGCCATGTTAAATCCTGGACAGCGCCATACAAGTATCCACGGAAAATCGAATTTATGGAGGATTTGCCGAAGACGAACACGGGCAAGATTCGCCGGATTGAATTGCGACAAAGGGAAGATCAGGCCAATCTGGCCGAAGCGGAGAAACCGTTGAAATAACTGCATAATGAAGGAAAGATCATTCGCCGAATTTGGCCGAATGATCTTTTTTGCTTACAGGTCTATGGACAAAAATGATACAATGTCTTGCAAATGCAAGCTTAGTAGATATGAAAAATCGAGAGAACAAGGAAGGTGAGGCCATGGGGGCCATATTCCACTATAATCCGGACCTTGCGTTCCGCGAATCGCCGGATATGTATTTATGTTTTTGGGGGAAGGAACACTGTGAGCCCCTCCATACTTTTGGCCCGGGAGTACGGGACATCTATAAGATTCACTTCGTTCATGCGGGAAAGGGAGTGGTGCGGGCTGAAGGTGAGACCCATGTGGTTACGGCCGGACAAGCCTTTATTGCATTTCCCGAGCATGTCATTTTTTATCAGGCAGATGAGCATGATCCCTGGACCTATTCCTGGATCGGATTTTACGGGGAACAAGTGCCCTATTTGCTAAATCGGACAAGCTTAAGTCCAAGCGATCCGGTATTTCCGATGGATACGAAGCTGATGCCCAGGCTCTACGAGTTGTTGAATGAAGTAGAACAGGAAGAAGCTGCTGTACGTGATCTGCGTATGCAGGCGCTGCTTAATGAATTTTTTGCGACAATGGTCAAGCTGGCCCCAGTAACCGCGGAGAGGGGGACCAAACCCCAAACCAAGGATAACTATATTCATCGTTGCCTTGACTTTCTGCATACCCATTATGCGGAGGACATCACCGTTGCACAATTGGCTACCATGGTGGGGTTGGACCGAAAATATTTGTCCGCTTTGTTCAAGCGTACAGTCGGATTACCTCCCCAACAATATTTGCTGAAATATCGAATGGAACGGGCGTGTGAATTGCTCAAGAGAGGGAAATTTACAGTTGGTGAAGTAGCACGATCGGTTGGCTACCAGGATGCCCTCTTGTTCTCCAAAATGTTCAGGAAGACGATCGGAGTAGCCCCTTCCGATTATCGTATGCATACCTGAGGGCTGGAACAATAAAGAGACATTATGCCATATAGTCCAGCCTTACTGATATAGGTATCTCCGACATGCTGCATTATATTAATGATATATCCATTGCGAGGAGGACAAGCATAGATGTATCAAGCAAATGAACAGAGATACGAATCAATGACATATCGTCGTTCGGGCAGAAGCGGCTTGAAGCTGCCAGCGATTTCACTTGGCTTATGGCATAATTTCGGAGGTATTCATTCACTGGAGAATGGACGTGCGATGTTGCATCGGGCATTTGATCTGGGGATTACTCATTTTGATCTAGCCAACAATTACGGTCCCCCGGCTGGATCGGCGGAGGAAACGTTTGGCAAAGTGCTGGAGGATTTCCGCCCTTATCGGGATGAGATGATTATCTCGACCAAGGCTGGATACTATATGTGGCCAGGTCCTTACGGGGATTGGGGTTCAAAGAAATATCTGGTCGCAAGTCTGGATCAAAGCCTCAAGCGGATGGGGCTGGATTATGTCGATATTTTCTACCATCATCGTCCAGATCCGGAGACTCCGCTGGAGGAAACAATGGCGGCACTGGATTTGATTGTGCGGCAAGGGAAGGCCTTGTATGTCGGGTTGTCCAGCTATCGTCCGGAGGAGACGAAGGCTGCGGCACAAATTCTAAAACAATTAGGCACGCCAGCGGTCATTCACCAACCGAACTATTCTATGATGAATCGCTGGATCGAGGATGGACTTCAAGAGGTGCTGGAGGAGGAAGGAATCGGATCGATTGTCTTCTCCCCGCTGGAGCGTGGCATCTTGACGGATCGCTATCTGCACGGCATTACACCGGATTCCCGCGCGGCCGGACCTAGTGTGTTCCTGCGTCCGGAAGAAATCAACGAAGAGCTGATTGCCAAGGTAAGCAAGCTTAATGATCTGGCGGCAGAACGTGGTCAGAAGCTGTCGCAAATGTCATTAGCCTGGGTGCTTCGGGGAGGCCGGGTGACCTCGGCTCTGATTGGTGCCAGTAAGGTCAGCCAGATTGAAGATGCGGCACATGCTTTGGATCAAGCTTCCTTCTCCGATGAGGAGCTGCGGTTAATCGACGACATTCTGGGTTATAGCTAAAGCGACGGCATCCTGGAAGTAAGGTGAGGAATTGTAAAAAAGGCATCGCCCGAAGAAATATTGGGGGGATGCCTTTTTTAGGTTGAGCTTGAGTCCCTTTACCCGGTATAATATGACGAGTGTACCTGTAAACGGGTAGAATAACGACATTTTATATAGAAAAGGTGTTAAATCGCATGAGTGTTTTGAATGTAGAACGTTTAAGCCACGGATTTGGGGATCGGGCGATCTTCACTGACGTATCCTTTCGGTTGCTCAAGGGTGAGCACATCGGCTTAGTGGGAGCCAACGGTGAAGGCAAATCCACATTTATGAATATTATTACTGGTAAGCTCCAGCCCGACGAGGGCAAGGTTGAATGGGCCAGACGTGTGCGGGTAGGCTACCTCGATCAGCACGCCGTCCTTTCCCAAGGCATGACGATTCGTGATGTGCTTCGCGGCGCTTATCAGTATCTGTTCGATATGGAACAGGAAATGAACGATATGTACGGGAAAATGGGCGAGGTGTCCCCGGAGGAGCTTGAACAATTGCTGGAGGATGTCGGCACAATTCAGGACACGCTGACCAGCCAGGATTTCTACCTGATCGATGCCAAGGTGGAGGAAACGGCTCGGGGCTTGGGTCTTACAGACATTGGCCTGGATCGTGATGTACACGATTTGAGTGGTGGACAGCGGACGAAGGTATTGCTGGCCAAGCTGCTGCTGGAGAAGCCTGATATTTTACTGCTGGACGAGCCGACGAACTACCTGGACGAGCAGCATATTGAATGGTTGAAGCGTTATTTACAGGAATATGAGAATGCCTTTATCTTGATCTCGCATGATATTCCGTTCCTCAACAGTGTCATTAACTTGATCTACCATATGGAAAATCAAGAATTGAACCGATATGTTGGCGATTATGATTACTTCCAGCAGGTGTACGAGGCCAAGAAGCTGCAGCTTGAATCAGCCTACAAACGCCAGCAGCAGGAAATTGCTGGCTTAAAGGACTTCGTGGCTCGCAACAAGGCTAGTGTAGCGACCCGTAATATGGCGATGTCCAGACAGAAGAAGCTCGACAAGATGGATGTGATTGAACTGGCCAAGGAGAAGCCGAAGCCACAGTTCCTGTTCAGGGATGCAAGAACCTCGGGCAAGCTGATCTTTGAAGCAACAGATTTGGTTATCGGTTATGACTCGCCTTTGTCCAGACCACTTAACCTGCGAATGGAGCGCGGCCAGAAGATTGCGCTGGTCGGGGCCAACGGAATCGGGAAGACGACCTTGCTACGGAGTATTCTCGGCCAAATACCGGCAATCTCCGGCCAGGTGCAATTGGGCGATATTCTGGAAATCGGTTATTTCGAGCAAGAGATCAAGGATGCCAATTACAATACATGCATTGAAGAAGTCTGGAACGAGTTCCCGTCCTACACGCAGTTTGAGGTTCGTGCGGCGCTGGCGAAATGCGGTCTAACGACGAAACATATTGAAAGTAAGATCGCCGTGCTAAGTGGCGGCGAGAAGGCCAAGGTTCGCCTGTGTAAGCTGATTAACCGGGAAACAAATGTACTCGTACTGGACGAACCGACCAACCATCTGGATGTCGATGCCAAGGATGAGTTGAAGCGTGCACTCAAGGCTTACAAGGGCAGCATTCTTCTCATATCCCATGAGCCTGAATTCTATCAGGATATCGTCACGGAAACGTGGAACTGCGAATCCTGGACAACGAAAACACTATAAATGGCAGTTGCTCTCCCTGCTGGGGAGGGCTTTTTGCCCGTGCTTCTGTAAGCACACCCTACCCGCGCCTTGAGTAGAGAGTCGGAAGGGGAGGGGATTGAGTCAAGCTGACACAGAAGGTTTAAGGGAATAGCTCTACAAAGCGTAATAAAATCGGTTATAATAGTTAGGTAGATTATATAGAAAGTGGGAAGAGTATGGGCCGCAAATGGAACAATATCAAAGAGAAGAAAGCTTCGAAGGACGCTAATACTAGCCGAGTCTATGCAAAATTCGGTGTAGAAATTTATGTTGCTGCCAAGAAGGGCGAGCCGGACCCGGAATCGAACCGCGCATTGCGGGTTGTTCTGGAAAGAGCTAAAACCTATAACGTGCCTAAAGCGATTATCGACCGTGCGCTTGACAAGGCCAAGGGCAGCTCGGAAGAGACCTATCAGGAGCTGCGTTATGAAGGCTTCGGTCCAAATGGCTCTATGGTCATTGTTGATACATTGACGAACAACGTAAACCGTACGGCTCCCGAGGTTCGTTCCGCATTCAACAAGAATGGCGGGAACATGGGTGTCAGCGGTTCCGTTTCCTATATGTTTGATGCTACAGCCGTCATCGGGATGGAAGGCAAAACCCTGGATGAGGTATTTGATATTTTGCTAGAGGCCGATATTGAAGTTCGCGATATTCTGGAGGAGGACGAGTCGGTTATCGTATATGCCGAACCCGACCAGTTCCATGTCGTGCAGGAAGCGCTCAAGAATGCAGGGATTACCGAATTTACGGTGGCCGAGCTAACCATGCTGGCTCAAAATGAGTTGTCGCTTGCCCCGGATGCTGAAGCGCAGTTCGAGAAGTTGATCGATGCGCTTGAGGACTTGGAAGACGTACAACAGGTGTACCATAACGTGGAGTTTGCTGAAGAATAATCGGATGAGATAGAAGGCTGATCGGGTGCACATGTACCCCTCAGCCTTTTTCTTGCTGTACAAACATTAATTTAGAAGAAGGTCCTGCTAGTGCATGAACATGAAACACCCCGCTTATTATCGCTATGGTTTAATTTTAAGTTTCGTCTGCTTGCAGGTGGTGCTCTTGTAGGGCTTGCAGCGGGTATTGTAGTTGTACTGTACCGTTTTGTACTGGAAGAAGTGCTCAGTGTCGTACTCGAATGGTATGGTTACCTCCAACACCATCTTTGGCTCGTTCCTTTATGGCTGTTGGCATTATCATTAGCCGGGTGGATTACAGGTAAGCTGGTGGTATGGCAGCCGATGATCTCCGGTAGTGGAATTCCACAGGTCAAAGGGATATTGCAAAATAAATTACAAATGAATTGGTGGAAGGGGTTAATTGCCAAATTCATTGGAGGAACGCTGAGCATTGGCTCAGGCTTATCCCTTGGACGCGAAGGCCCATCCATTCAAATCGGGGCCAGTGTTGGGCAGGGTGTAAGCCGCATATTGCGCCGCTCTAAGACGGAGGAGCATATGCTCGTTACCTGTGGAGCGAGTGCGGGACTGGCGGCGGCTTTTAATGCTCCTATTGCGGGGGTTATTTTTGCATTGGAAGAGATGCATATGAACTTCTCGCCACTTATAATGATTGTGGCCTTGGCCTCATCTCTCGTAGCTGATTATGTCTCCAAAGAATTTTTTGGATTGAACCCAATATTTCAGCTCTCCTCCATAGGCAGCTTGCCGCTCAGCC
This sequence comes from Paenibacillus senegalimassiliensis, assembly GCF_001486585.1. GTDB lineage: Bacteria > Bacillota > Bacilli > Paenibacillales > Paenibacillaceae > Fontibacillus > Fontibacillus senegalimassiliensis. The sequence goes on along the minus strand of NZ_LN909046.1, from coordinate 1,215,418 downwards.
AATACGTTCACCTGATTATTCTAGGTATTGTCGTCGGCATTGGCGGCATCGGATTTAACAAGGCAATTTATGCCTTTCAGAACTTATATCGGAAGATGAAGCGATTGCCCGCTTCATTTCGTCCAGTGCTGCCTTTTCTCCTGTCGGGCGTATTAGGCTTATCGTTACCGCAGGTTTTAGGTGGGGGAAATCATCTGGTCAATGAACTGGTCGATCAAGCCTTTCCGTTAAAACTGCTACTGCTTATTTTAGCCGTCAAATTTGTATTCACTATGTTTAGCTACGGTTCGGCCGCGCCGGGAGGGATCTTTTTGCCTATGCTTGTCATCGGAGGAATGATTGGCGTGGTGTATTGTAAGGCGGTTAATGGTTTGAGCGGGGCGGGGTTGAGTGAGGGAGGATTCCTCATTTTGGCCATGGCAGGGTATTTCACGGCCAGCGTCCGATCCCCTATAACAGGCATTATCCTGATTACGGAAATGACGGGCTCCTTCTCGAATTTGCTCTCTACAGGTATTGTATGCCTTGTAGCATACATGACAGCAGAACTCTTCCGTTCTCATCCTATTTATGAGGTGCTGCTGGAACGATTTTTGCGCCAGGGAACAGGTCAGACGGGGCAAGAGTCAACGGAGAAGGTTGTGCTTGAGATTCCGATTCATCCCGGCTCTCCTATGGACGGCTTGCTCATCAGAGATTTCCAATGGCCAGGGCACTGTCTGATTGTATCGGTTAAAAGGGGATCAACTGAAATCATCCCGGCAGGTGACTTCATCTTGCTGGCTGGCGATTATTTAATAGTATTAACTGATTATGGTCGTGCGAGTCAGGTGCGAATGACCTTGCAGCAAGCCGCTTATATAGGCTAACTGAGTTAATATAACGGGACAATAGACTTCCACCACGTGGAGGTCTATTTGCTATATCTACCTGCGGTGAAGCTACGGTTGGCATACGGTCAGTCGACTGTTCTCCATATCGGTTATTGTCGATTCAGGGGTTAGAGTGACATAATCGAAGGGATAGGGACTTCTATAGGAAGGCGTGAAGAAGCTTGGACTACCTTCGCAGGCAATCATTTCGCAACAAACTCAAAATCGCATTTCTCGTCGTCATCGTGCTGTCTGTACTGATGACCGGCGGGCTGTCCTATTATATTTCCGCTGCTACGCTGGAGAAGAATGCCCTGAAGCTCACGCAGGACACGGTGGTCAGGTCTGCACAAATCGTGGATGAGAAGCTGAACAAGCTGATGCTGATTATGATGACGTTTATGATCAGCCAGCCCTTTTACGATATGCTGAAGGATGCTGCCTCCGGGGATGCCAGCAAATATTATACGCATCTGAATGATCTTGATAACGTTTTCTCGCAGGCCCGGATTGCCGAGCCGCTAATTCATTCTATCTATGTCTCCACGCCGATCGGGGAGTTCTACCCTTCATCCATGAATCGCAATCGGGTGAATACCTTTGAGAATACGTTTCTATTTGAACGGATTGAGCGAGAGAAGAAGAATATTTGGGTGGAAGGTCATGAGGATATGCTGTTCTCTGGTGGAGACCGGGTCATTTCACTGATCCTGGAGCCGATCTTCGATTTTCCGGTCAACGATGTCTATATAGTTGTCAACATTCGTGAGGATGGCTTCCGAAAGCTGGTGCAGGGAGAGAGCGGAACGTCCAGCTTCAGCTTCCTGCTGAATGCCGAGGGAGAGACGGTGTACCCTGCGAGGGAGCCGCTGGTTCGGCAAGCCGTGGAGGCAGGGAACCTCAGGCATATGATGAGTCGCCCCGAAGGCAATCAGTCCTTTGAATTGAACGGCAAAGCCTATTTGCTGAACTATGCCAAGCTGGGCATTGCCGACTGGACCATGACGACCGTTCAATCCCAGGCCAGTGTGCTAAAGGACATGGTATACGTGAAATGGCTGATCGCGGGGATCGCCTTGACTGCTTTTGTCGTAGCGGCCCTGATCTCCGGCGCACTTACGCGATATCTGCTCAAGCCTTTACAAGGGCTGATGAAAGTGATGAGGCGAGTGGAGAACAATGACTTGTCCGCCCGCTTCGAGAGTGGGGGTGGAGACGAATTGGCGCAGGTTGGTATCCGGTTTAACCGGATGCTGGAGCAGATCGTGTTGCTGATCGAAGAGGTTACGGAGGCACAGACCAATAAGCGCTCGGCCGAGATTAAGGCATTGTCGGCGCAGATGGACCCGCATTTTCTGTACAATACACTCAACACGATATATTGGAAGCTCAACTTGAAGCAGGTTGGGCCGTCGCAGAAGATGGTCATGTCACTATCCCGGTTGTTTCAGCTTGGGTTGAACAACGGCCAGGAGATTACCACCCTGTCTAAGGAACTGGAGCATGTGCGCCAATATCTGGAGCTCCAATCAAGCTGTTATGAGGGATTGTTCTCTTATGAAATTCAAGTGCACGAACCGGAGTTATCCGCACTTTCCATACCGCGCATTATTTTGCAGCCGCTGGTGGAGAACAGCATTTTGCATGGATTCCACGACCTGGGAAGCGGCGGAAGGATTGAGATCGGGATTGCCGGAGAAGGGGAGCGCTGGACGCTCACTGTCAAGGATAACGGCAGTGGCATGGATGAGGACCAGGTCCGCTCCCTCTTCTGGCGAGAATCGGAGAAAGGCTATGCCGTGTCCAATCTCATTCGGCGGCTTCAACTCTATTACGGAGATAGTGCAGAATTTCATGTAGACAGTATACCGGATGAAGGAACAACGATACGGATTTCTTTGCCCAAGAAGGGAGAACGTGCGGATGAGTAACCATGAGGAGATCAAACTGTGCATTATTGATGATATTAAAAGCGTGGTAGATGGGCTGACGGCCATAAGCTGGGCTGAGGAAGGAATTCGGGTCGTCGGCGTAGCTAGCAACGGAGAAGAGGGGTTCAGACTGATTCAGGAGTTGCAGCCTGATCTTATTATTACCGATATACGCATGCCGAAAATGGATGGGCTGAGTCTGCTGCGGGCTGTGCTGGAAGAGAACCGAGGCTGCAAAGTTATTCTGATCAGCGGCTATGCCGACTTTGAGTATGCGCAGCAGGCGGTGCAGTTGGGGGCGTTTGACTTTGTCGTCAAGCCCTTTTCCGAGGAAGACATCATGTCGACGGTATTGCGGGCGAAGGGTGCGATTATGGAAGAGAGGTCCAAGCTGCTAAGCCAGACGGAGATGGAGAATAAGCTGCGAGAGAGTATGCCGGTGCTGCGCAATGAGTATTTTGCAATGCTTGTGAGCCACCGCACTTCCTGGGAAGAGGCCTCAAGACGCTGGGATTTCCTGAATATTGAACTGGCACCGCAAGGTTTTGTGGTCATGTTGCTGGAAATTGACCGTTTTCAGGAACGAGTTGCCGAACTGTCCATCCGGGAGATGGAACTGATTCGCTTCTCCTTGTTAAATATCATGCAGGAGACCTTGGCTGACTATGCTTGCAGTGTCGTTTTCCGGGCTCGCCATGATCGGTATCTTGCGGTTCTGAATGATCCTGATGCATCCCAACCGTTCAGTGCAGTGGAAATTGCGGAGCAATGCTGCCGAAATATTGAACGATATACCAAATTCACCATTTCCGTTGGTGTTGGCGGGAGAGTGGAAGAGATTAACGATTTGCCGGATTCCTATCGTCAGGCACAGCAAGCGCTGTCCCACCATCTATTCACCGAAGGAAATGCGGCCATTATGTACGACGATATTCACCAGAGCGGGAGTCAGGTGCCGCTCGCTCTGGAGTACAAGGACGAACTGCTGCTGGCCCTCCGCTCCGGGAATGCTGATCGAACAGCCGCTATACTCACAGCGATTTCGGAAACGCTGCAAAGTCTGATCTCACGGCAAAGTCCTGATTATCTCCTTAGCCTGTATGATGAGCTGGCTGCATCGGCTATCCGTACCTTTTATGAGATGGTTCCTTATCCGGACATTCAGCCGCTAATTCAGCGGTTCAGAGCGGTACAAGGAACTGCCGGGCTGTCGCTCTCCTCTTTGCAGCGTCAGTTGCTGGTCTTGTGTACAGAGGGAGCCGAATTAGTGCGCCGGAACAGCTTATCCGAAGGACAGCGGGTCATCTATGAGGCTATTGATTATATCAAAGGCCGCTTATCCCGGGATATTACCGTTGGTGAATGCGCTGCTAATGTTCATCTCAGCGCCAGTTACTTTTCCAGCTTGTTCAAGAAAGTAACCGGTATGACAGTCACACAGTATACGACCTCGGAACGGATTCAGAAGGCGAAGCTGCTGCTGGTGGAGGGGGTGCAGGTACAGGAAGTGGCTTCTGCCGTAGGTTATGAGGAGCGCCGCTACTTTAGCGAGATGTTCAAGAAGGTGACGGGGCAGACACCCTCGGAGTTCAGAGCAGGCTATCACCCTGATCGGCCAGAGGGGTGAGGCCAATGTCCGAATCAGTCCCGCAGCACTCCCATGTCATTTATGCCAATTATTCGATACACACCCAGCCTCATACTGTTGAGTATATGAAGGGGTTGAACTTCTATCTGTTCCGGCTGCAGGCCGAAGGAACCTGCCGGATGCTGATCGAAGGGAAATATGAGACGATTATCCCTGGCGACCTGCTCATTTATCCTCCGGTTCAGCCGTATGGACTCCAGGTGCTGCCTCGAAGCGGGCCCCAATCGCAGGAGATTCAACCCGTAGCCGACTATTTTCTGGCTGGTCAGGGAGAATGGCTAGATGCGTGGTGGGAGGGGAGAGGCTTGCCCATCAAAACAAACATCGGGTTTGACGATACGGTCATCACCTTATGGAAGCATATCGTCGGCGAGAAGAAGAAGGTCATGCAGAACCAAGGGGAGATCATGGACTATCTCCTGAGAACGCTTTGCCTGACTCTGGAGCAAGTAATCGACATCAAGCAACACCGTAAGGGGGGAGATACCGCCTACAAGCTTAAGCTATTCATCGAGAATCATGCCCATGAACCCCTTAGTCTGGAACAAATATCAGCCTCCGTCGGCCTAAGTGTGTCTCGTTGCTCCTACCTGTTCAAATCGGCTTTTGGTAAATCGTTATACGCTTACTGCATTGATGTCAGGCTGAACCTTGCGCAGCAGCAAGTGCTTTACGGTAATCTGGCGATGGAGCAGGTTGCTGAGAATACAGGCTTCCAGAGCTATGCTCATTTTAGCCGTGTGTTTCGTGAACGCTTCGGACATCCTCCAGGAGAATATCGGCGCAGATTCGGCTTTCAATTTAATCACTATTAAGTCAGGTCGTAGCGTCTTCGTACAACACTTGATTCTCTTCGACGAGGACAGCATTCAACTCCTTGTACTTCACATGTTGAACGATGCCATCCGCCTCAAGCGCCAGTACGGCTGCGACGGCAGCCGATTGCCCCAGAATCATGAATACGGGCTCCATCCGAATGGAGCCGTAGGCGGCATGAGTAGCGGAGACGCACACCGGTACGATCAAATTCGTACATTCTGACCGCTGCGGTACAATTGCCCGATAGCTGATGGGGTAAGGCGCTTGCAGCCTTATATAAAATCCACCCTCCGTGCTTACATGTCCATCTTCATTTACATAGTATTGGGTATGGTGCGAGTCCATGGCAAAGGAGCCCATTCCGATGGAGTCCGGCACCGGATTGTCCAGCCTGACATCATGTTCCGTTACTACATAATCACCAATCATTCGGCGAGACTCTCTAATGTATAACTGAGGTGTCCAGTGACCCGTCTCAACAAATTCATCAAGCGGCAGTCCCCAAGGCTGATAAACGTTCCGAATATCCTCTGGCACACGCAGATGGTTCTGAATCGTCCAGACATATCCTTGCTGATAGATCCGGTGCGCTTCCCAAATTTGCTCGCGTGTACGATAGTCAGCCTCTGCATAGTTGTGATTCATGCCATTGTAATCGGTGGAAATACCGCTGTTGTTATTAGAGTCGGTCTTATCCGAGGTTACTCGATTTAGTTTGAAGAACCGGGAGTTCTGCCCCTGCTCAATAGCCCGGAACAAAATTTCATAATCCGATTCGTTGTATTCCTTTGGCTTTTCAATAGGCAACCGATTGTCCGGATTGTTCGTCAGACACATACGGAAGTTATAGGCTTGCAGCTTGTTGTCTCCATCACCAATGTTGCCTCCACGATTGCAATTAACGCGCGCAAGCAAGCCGCTGGAAGGGACACCCTTCACAATATAAGGATCAATCCCGGCGGGCAGTTCATTAAGTTCATCACCGGGCTGAATGCCGTTTAGCGTCTCCCCGTATTGTGAGTTCGACTCCCTACCGACGAAGTAGGATACGCCCGCATTACCCATCAAATCTCCTTCATACGTAGCGTCGATAAATACTTTGGCTCGATAAATGTTTGCAGATTGCGTACGGAAGGAGGTAATCTTTGTTCCTTGTTTGTTCACCCCGTTCTGCAGGTCCAGCCTTTCCCCGTAAACGACCTCTATACGGTGTTCTGATACCCAATCTTGTAACACTTCAAGCGCGACCTTAGGTTCAAAGAGCCAGCAGGCCCCATCTTGCGAATACTTTCGAGCGACTCGCTGGTAAAATTCCAAGGATAAGCCGCCGACAGCCTGCTTCATCCCGACATCCGTATCTCCAAGGCCACCGCTGGTCATACCCCCGATGCGCTGGCCTGGCTCAATCACAATCACCGATTTGCCCATTTTCTTCGCTTGGACAGCCGCCGTAATCCCCGCTGCCGTCCCTCCGTAAATGACAATATCATATTGTTTCTCTTGGCTCATTTTCAGCCCCTCCTCCATGATGATTTGGCTTGCCAACGTTATTATAGAGCGTCAAAAGCTTGGCGAGAATGATGGATCTTCCTTTTCTATTTGATGCATCTTACTGTTTTTGCGAGAGGGTGGAAAGGCTTTCACATTTAGGGTTTAATGAAATGGAAAAATGGTAAAACAGGAGGAACCTATGAAGCCCCAATTCCGCTATTTGAACAAGCCTGCCCTTGAACCTGTACCCGGTTGCAGTTGGGCAGACAAGATGGTATTGAATCCCGCTATCGTTAAAGATCCAAACTCTGATGAGATTCATATGCTCTTTCGGGCAACCGGTCCGTGGTCACAAAAGAGAAGAGCAGGCTGCCACGACCCTTACCCGATTTTCCTGGGTTATGCCAAGAGCAAGGATGGGGGACAAACCTGGGAGGCAGACTTCTCCAGACCTGCCCTGGCTCCAGCCTTGGGCTATGAGGAGCATGAGCTGTATATCACGGATATTCACGGCGACAAGGTGCTGAATTATGCTAATGGTTGCGTGGAAGATCCACGTATCTTTTATCTTGAAGGACAGCTCTATTTGACGGTTGCTTGCCGCCCGTTTCCTCCTGGCCCGTATTGGCTGAGTAGTCAGCATCCTCCGGTACAAACACGTTTTGAATATGTGCCGAGTTGGATATTTGAAGGAAACGAGGCGGAGCCGTTTGTCCTAACCGCCCGTTCCAATGATACCGTCAGTGTTCTCTACAAGCTAAATCTGAACGAGTTGAAGCAAGGGAACTATGAAGGCGCATTTCAATATGTGGGCCCGCTTACTGAGGGACATGTAAGTGATAACCGAGATGTGTTCTTGTTCCCCGAGAAAATGAGGATTGCCGGTAAAGAGCAGTATCTGATGGTGCATCGCCCGATGAAAGTGGTTCCGTTCGAAGGAGGGGGAGCGGTTCATAAGCCTTCCATTTACTTAGCGGCAGCGGAAAGGATAGAGGATTTTGCTTCGCCCAATGCGAGCCATAGACTGCTGGCCCATCCCGTCTTTGAGTGGGAAGAGAATCGGGTCGGCGCTAGCTGGCCACCGGTATCTCTGGGCAATAAAGAGTGGCTGCTATCTTACCACGGGAAGAAGGATGCGCAGCTTGGATATACGCAATCCTTTATGATTCTCAGAGAACAGGAAGACGATTTCCCCCTAGTGATTCACCGGTGCTCAGACCGCCTGATGTTTGCGGAGCGGGATTGGGAAATGCCGGAGGATTACCCGACACCTTGTCTGTTCACCACTGGAGGAATTGTCATGGGGGAGGATTTGATCATGTCTTATGGTGCAGCGGATCAGAAGATTGGAATTTCCTGGGTCAACTTTCATGAGTTAGTGGCATATCTACGGAAATTTGATGAGAACGGAATAGAATTCTGTCCCTGAACAGTGAGTCTGCCTCACTCCATTTCCAGGGCCGAGGGCCTATAATAAAAATCGAGCTCATCATAAAATCGTCAATTAAAGGGGTAGAAGGTATGCAAAAGAAATGGTTAGGCCTCGGATTGAGTCTCTTGCTGACCGCAGGCATCGTAGGTTGTGGCGGGAACAACGGCAACGCTGCGACGGAAGGGCCGGGAGGCAATGCAGCAAATCCGGCAACAGAAACAGGCGGCAACACGGCCACAGGCGAGCCTATACAGCTTAAATACTGGACCGATGATCGTCACGACCAGGAGTATATTAAGGAATTGATCAACAAGTTCAATGAGACCAACGGTGAGAATATCCAGGTTGAATTGACGGTGATGTCCGAGAACTACGCACAAAGCGTTGACATTGCCTTCTCCAGCAACCAGGCGCCGGATGTGCTGCGTCTCAAGAGCGGTAATACAGGTGAGTTTGTTAAAAAAGGCTATCTTGCTCCGATTGATGATTTTCTGACTGACGACATGAAGACGGAATTCGGGGGCTTGCTGATCGACAATGTGAACCGTTTTGATGGCAAGGTATACTCCTTGGCCAATACGGGGCTTACCTTGCGGATGGTCTACAACAAGGATCTCTTCGCCAAGGCTGGCATCGCCAATCCTCCGGCATCACTGCAAGAAATGGTGGACGCTGCCAAGAAGATTACCGAAATGGGCAAGTCCGAAGGCATCTATGGCTTTGCGCTGAACTTTAAAAGTCCGAAGTCGGCATTTGACCGTTCAATCCGGGAAATTCTCTCCTTAAGCGGTCATCAGGGACTGGGCTTTGATATGAAAACAGGCCAATTCGATTTCGAGCCTTATTCTCAGGTAATCGAGTATTTCAAACAAATGTATGAAGACGGAAGTATTCTCCCTGGCGCAGAATCGCTGGATATCGACCCGTTACGGGCTCAATTCGCGGCAGGCAAAATCGGGATGTACCTCTCCTTCTCGACGGAACCAGGGGTGTATCAGGATCAGTTCCCGACGGAGATTGATTGGGCGGGTGCCTTGGCTCCAACATTGGACGGACAGATCAAGGGAACATCAGAGATTGTATCCGCCGGGACCTGGCTTGGCATTAGCGCCACATCCGCTCATCAGGAAGCAGCCTGGAAGTTCATGCAATACATGTATGGGGACGAAGTCTTGAAGACCTATCATGAGAAGGGCTTCGGCATCGCTATCGTGCCACGTATTGTGGAACAGGCTAAAAATCCGGAAATAGAAGGTATGGAGGGCTTCCTGGTTGGAGAACATGACTCGCTTTGGCCGGCTACACCAAGCGTAACACCAGAAGGTTCCACCTATGCGGATGCTTTCTTCAAATACATGCTTGACGGCGGAGATTTGAAAGCGGTCACAGCGGATTTGAACGCAAAATATAACGAAGCTTTAAGCAAATCAGTGGAAAAAGGCGAAGTTACCGTAACACCAAATCCTGCTTTTGATCCAAGCAAACCGCAGGGAGAATAACAGGAAGGTTGGGGCTACCGCGCACTTCTTGGCGCAGGGCCCCTTTCTTTTTCCGAAGGAGGAATCAATCATGAGCTTTAACTGGAAGCGGCTAGGGGAGAATACCTTGTTCCTCATTCCGAGTATCATTTTGACGGTCGCCCTGGGCATCTATCCATTGCTTTGGATGCTGCGCTATATGTTTTACGATTATGCCGGATATGGCGAGGCGCTGTTCGTCGGCCTGGACAATTTCCGCCGGTTAATGCGTGACGGACTGTTCTGGGAATCGGTGGGCAACACCTTTGTTTATGCCGGAGGCAAGCTGCTGCTAACCCTGCCGTTGTCATTGCTGTTAGCGGTTATTCTGAACGGCAAGCTGCGGGGCAGCAATTTGCTGCGAGGCATTTACTTCATGCCTACGGTCATCAGTACGGCCGTCATTTCAGTAGTATTCTATAATATCTTCAATTCGTATAACGGTATGGTCAATACCGTGCTGATGAAGCTGCATTTAGTGTCGCAGCCGATTGACTGGCTCGGGCCCAAGCATGCGATGCTCACAGTCATTCTGGTGGCGGTATGGGGCGCGGTTGGTAACTATATGCTGCTGTTCCTGGCCGGATTGCAAAGTATTCCTCAGGATTTGTATGAAAGTGCAGCCATTGATGGAGCGAATGCGGGAAGACGCTTCTGGAACATTACTCTTCCCATGCTGGCCCCGGTTGCCCAAATGGTCATGATGCTGGCGATTATTGCTTCCCTGAAGGGCTATGAGAGCATTATGGTCATTACGGAAGGGGGGCCAATCGGCAAAACCGAGGTCATGTATCTTTATCTCTACAAATTGTTGTTCCCGGTATCGACAGGTTCGCCCGTAGTGCAGCAGCTTGGGTATGGCAGTGCCGTTGGCTTCGCCAGCGCCGTTATCGTCGGGGCAATTACCGGCTTGTATTTCTTCTTGAGCCGCAAAATGAGCAAGGTGTATTAGGGACAGGAGGTTCATCATATGAACGAACAGGTAATATCCCCGCAGCCGGACGGACGAGGCAAGCTTGCCGCACGGACGCCTTCCGGCTCCACAGGCAGAGTGGTGGCCCGCACAGCCATGTGGTTATTGTTATTAATTACTGCGCTATTAACTTTGTTCCCTCTGCTCATGACCGTCTCGGGTTCTCTGAAGACCGGAGCCGAGATGATGACCGGAGGAAGCCTGCTGCCAGCCAAGCTGCAATTCGTCAATTATGTGGAGGCCTGGAAGCAGGCGAACTTCGCACGTTACACCTGGAACAGTGCTTTTGTCAGTATTATGGTGACGATAGGCACGCTATTGGTTGCTTCGATGGCGGCCTATGTCGTGGATCGGCGCAACTTTCCCGGTAAGTCGCTTTATGTGACCGTGCAAGCATCCATGATGTTTATATCGGTTGGCGCTATCGTATTACGTCCACAATTTGATCTCATGGTGGCGCTGCATCTGAATACGACACTCTGGGGAGTTATTCTCATCCTGATCAGCGCGCATTCCAGTACATTCTTTATGCTGCAAGGTTTCTTCAAAGCCATCCCTCGTGAGCTTGATGAAGCAGCGATGGTGGACGGTTCCGGATTCATTCGTACGTTCTTTCGGATTATTCTACCGCTATTGACGCCAGGGCTAGGCGTAGCCGGACTGTTCGCCTTCCGCCATGCCTGGAATGAATACATTCTGCCGCTGGTATTCACAATGACCAATCCACAGCTACAAACGCTCACGGTAGGATTGGCCAATCTGCGCTATGGTTCTTCCGCAGCGATGCAGATTCATCTGATGATGGCAGGGGCTTGTCTGTCAATCCTGCCGATGCTGCTGGTATATATTTTGGCCAACAAGACGTTTATCCAGGTGACCGCAGGTTCGGTCAAAGGCTAGAGGTTCACTATATAGTTCCATCATATTTCATACAAAAGGAGCATCAGGTTATGAGTCAGTTTACAATTGGACCCTTGGCTTCCAGCCCGGTCATTACCCGCTATGCAAATAATCCAATTCTGTCACCGGGGGATGTGCCTTATGGTCCGGCAATGGTCTTCAATGCGGGGGTTACCAAGTTCAAGGGCAAATATGTCATGGTTTTCCGCAATGATTACGGGGATGAACAGCAAGGAATTGTCGCTCCACATCATACGACTAACCTTGGACTGGCCTTTAGCGATGACGGAATCAAGTGGGAGGTTCAGCTTGAGCCTTGCTGGTCCTGGCATAACGAAGAGGTTGTCCGGGTATATGATCCGCGCCTGACCGTGATTGGAGAGCAATGTTATATGTGTTTTGCCGTCGATACAAAGCATGGGCTGCGCGGGGGGATTGCGGTAACCGAGGATTTCCGTTCCTTTAAAGTGCTTAGCCTGTCGTTACCGGACAACCGGAACATGGTATTGCTCCCGGAGCGAATCGGAGGGAACTATGTACGTCTGGAGCGCCCCATGCCCGTATACAGCCGGGGAGGGAAGGACCGATTTGACATGTGGATGAGCGATTCGCCTGACCTGAAATACTGGGGCAACTCCCGGCTGCTGCTGACCGTTGAAGATGTCGCATTTGCCAACGACAAGGTAGGACCGGGTGCCCCACCTATCAAGACGGATAAGGGATGGCTGACTCTGTTCCATGCCGTGGATCTGGATCTTGGCCGGGGCAAGAACGGGTGGGAGGATAGCTGGAAGAAACGCTATACCGCCGGTATTATGTTGCTTGATCTGGCTGACCCAAGCCGAATCATTGGCAGAGCGGTGGCACCGCTGCTTGCGCCGGAGGCGGAATATGAAATCAGTGGTGGCTTCCGCAATGATGTCATTTTCCCGGGTGGTATGATTCTGGAGGATTCCGGAGAAGTCAAAATCTACTACGGTGCCGCTGATACGGTAGAGTGCCTGGCAACTGCGGATGTGGATGACCTGTTGCGTCTCTGTCTTGAAGGGAAGACCAATTAATTGGAACACCGATTGGAGGGGTTTTTTGATGATTACTAAGGAGATTACACTGCCTTCGGCTAATATTCCGGTGGCCCACAAAGTCGATGTACTGGTCATCGGTGGGGGGGCTTCCGGGATTGCAGCAGCCATTGCCGCCGCAGAAGGGGGAGCCCGCACGATGCTGGTGGAACAGCGTGGATTCCTTGGTGGCATGGGCACGGTTGCGTTGGTTCCAGCCTTTTGTCCCTTTACGGATAAGCAGAAGCCCATTATCCGCGGTCTCGGCCTGAAGCTGATGGAGCGGATGAAGCAAGGCTGCGAACCGGAGTATTACGAGGAATACCGGGAACTGCTGGATTGGGTGCCCATCGATCCGGAGGTGCTGAAGCGAGTCTATGACGATGCCATCTTGGAAAGCGGGGTAACGCCGCTATATCATAGCTTTGTCTATGACGTTGTACTCTCGGAGGATCGCCGAAACGTGCAAGGCGTCGTGGTGGTTAACAAAACCGGAAGATCATTTATCTGCTGCCGCTATATTATTGATTGCTCGGGGGATGGGGATATCGCGGCATTGGCGGGAGTTCCTTTCCAGAAGGGTGGAGAAGCGGGAGAACTCCAACCAGGCAGTATGTGTTATTTGCTTGCCAATGTAGATCGTCCAAAGTTCAAGCGCTTCCTAGAGGAGAGCGGGGACACCGGCCAACTGCACAAGACGGTGGAACAAGCGATTGAGGATGGAGCGTTGCCGGAGGGACGCAAGTCAATCTCTGGCCTGGCCTGGGTCAGTGACTATCTGGTGGGAGTTAACTTCGGCCATGTCTTTGGTGTGGACGGTACGCTTGCCGAGGATTTAACGCGGGGCGCCATCGAAGGACGCCGCACCGCTGAGCGTCAACTGCAATTCTTCCGCCGCTATGTCCCCGGCTTTGAACACGCCCATATGGTAGCCAGCGGAGAGCAGCTAGGTATCCGGGAGACCCGGCGCATTGAAGGGGACTATGTGCTGACGGTGGATGATTTTCAGGCTGCGCGCTCCTTCCCGGATGACATCGCCCGTAACGCTTACTACATTGATATCCATCTCGCCAACAGCCAAAGTGAGATGACCTTCAACCACTTGCCCCCAGGCGTTTCGCATGGGGTACCGTACCGGATTATGCTCCCCGTTGGAATTGACAACCTCTGGGTGGCTGGTCGCTCCGTATCCTCGGACCGGGCGGTACAAGGCTCCTTGCGGGTAATGCCCAACTGCTTCTCCATGGGGCAGGCTTCTGGAACAGCGGCTGCCTTGGCACTGCAGGATGGCAATACCTCGCGTGGCATATCTGTCACCGAGCTTCAGCGGCGACTACTGGAGCAGGATGTGTGGCTAGGAGAGGATTTCGTGCTGGCCGGGAGCAAGAAGGCGAGCGATGCGTTGTGAAACAGATAGACTTAACAGATAATTGGTTCCATGGAGCCGTTTCACTAGAGCATCTGGATTATGGAATCAAGCCCTGGCGCATCCCATACCAGGATTATAATTTGTATCCACCTGAGGGGATTGAAGGCAAGGCCGCAATTTGTGCCGGTATCCGCTTACGGATGTACACGGATGCAGAGGTAATTAAGCTATCCTTCACACCACTTGCGGAAGCTGCCGCACTGGATTGCCTCGTAGATGGGCGGTTGATTCAGACACTCCCTCTGCCGGACGGAGCGACGAACGCATTATTTGATAAAGCTATTCCGAGCGGCTTCAAGGAGCTGGAAATCTGGCTCCCGCAAAATACAGGAATGACCCTGACCGGCCTGTGGATCGATGAGGAAGCGTCGGCGAAGCCGCTCATTGACAAGAGACCGCGCTGGATCACTTACGGCAGCTCCATCACCCAGTGCGTGGCTGCTTCCAGCCCCACACGTGCCTGGCCTGCTATTGCAGCAGCTAAGTGTGGCTTCAACCTGACGAATCTCGGCTTCTCCGGCAATTGCCACATGGAGCCGATGATCGGACGGTTGATTCGCGACCTGCCCGCTGATTTCATTTCACTTTGTGTAGGTGTGAACATTTATGGAGCAGGCACCTTAAGCCCACGTATGTTCCAGCCGCTGCTGATCGGACTGCTGGAGACCATTCGCGATAAGCACCCGAATACGCCGCTGCTCGTGATCTCCCCAATCTATGGCACCCATCGTGAGACAGAACCTAATTCGCTGGGCTTCACCTTGCCGATGATGCGAGAGGCCATTCGTGAGACTATTCGGATGTTGCAAGAACGGGGAGACCGACATCTATACTATCAGGATGGACTAGGTTGGCTTGGAGCAGAGGATGCAGCCTTATTAACAGATGGCCTGCACCCTGGGGCCGAAGGTTATGAAGTGTTAGGTCAGCGGTTTCCCAATATGATCAATTCATAAGTTTGTATCCCTAGAGAGTGGGCTTACCCCACTCTTTTTGGCATGGGACAAGACTATAATGAAATGGATTCGCATCATAAAAAGAGGGAGGTATGAAAATATTTACCTTTGTATCAGCAATTGTGTTAGCGCTTACAACACGAGATTATGCACATGATGTATCAAGGGGAATTGCAGGCAATTTAATAGAGTAGGAGGAGGTACTTATGTTTAATAGAAAAGCATTTACCTTATTGTTACTGTTTGCCGTCTTTATCTCAGGATTATTACCGCAAATGGCTTCTGCAAATATGCTTGCCGAGAATCATACTATAATCTCCATCGATGAGGAGGGCTTAGCCGAGATGGATGCAGGCGGTGAGGTCATTGTAAATGATCCCTTACCTATCAGTGAAGACGAGCCAATCCTCGTAGCCGAGCCTGAACCTTCGCCCGAAGCCTTGGAAGAGGCTAGCGTGACGGATGCTGTGTACCTGGAGGCTCTGGACCCCGCAGCCTTTGAAATCACCGATCTTGCTGCTACAATTCAGAACTATCCCATGCCTTCCATTTATACCGCTTCTAGCGTATTTTCTTTAAAAGCAAATGGCAACAGCGTGCCCGTTATCGCTTACGTGAGCGATTACGACTACGCCCAATTTTCCTTCTCCGGAACTGTAACCCTCGAAGTGACGGCCAGCGAAAATATAGATTCTTATTCCATCAGTCCGATGGCCAAAAATATTCAGGGTACAGTGAGTGGGAAAAAGCTGACGTTTACGCTATCCTCCTCAACCTATGTCATTGTTAAAATCAATGATCTCAAAAAAATCGTCATTGCCGCCGACCCTCTGGAGACGGATATTCCCGCTTCTTCGGGCCCTGGGATCTATAACGTGACCCAATCGCCGTACAATGCGGATCGCACAGGCAATACAATGGCAACTACAGCTATTCAGAGAGCGATTGACGATGCGAACCAGGCGGGCGGAGGTACTGTGTTTGTTCCAGCCGGGGTCTATAAGAGCGGGAACCTGACGCTGAAGAGCAACGTAACCTTCTATCTGGCCGGGGGTGCCGTCATTGTCGGCACAGGCAAGGGAGAGGACTACGCCAATGACTTCCGCAAGGATTCGCTGAACAGGGATGGAACCTATTTTATCCGTACAGCGATTAACTCCAGCAATATAACTCTGCGGGGCCGGGGTACCATTGACGGGAAGGGCATGGAAATGCGCGACCGCAAGATGCCCGCACCACACAAAAATGAAGGATTCATCAACAACCTGCTCGTTCCGCTCGCAACTTCCCATTTTACATTTGATGGTTTAATTTTACGGGATGCTGGCTTCTGGTCGTTCATGGTGGTTCGCTCCGATCATGTCACCATTACGAATCTCAAGGGATTTCAAGATCTGCACAAGCTTGAAAACGACGTGATCGACATTAATGAAAGTCAAGACGTGCTGGTGAAGCATGCAATTGCGATTTCGGATGATGATACCTATTCCACGAAAACCTGGCTGCAAACAGGCATGTCCAAAGGGTGGCCGGGCCAACTTGAGCATTTGGAGAATGTGGTGTTTGATGATGCTTTCGCTTGGACAAGATGTGCTGCCTTCAAGATTGGGATGGGCGTAGCTCAACCGCAAATCGGCGTTACCGTGCGAAATTCCTATGTATATCAGAGCGCCCGGGCCCTACTCATCGATCATGGTTACCAATACAACACACTTCCGGAGGAAGGCTACGCTCAAAATATTACGTTTGAGAACATCGATATTGAGCGGGTTGGCATTAATCAGTTCGGCAACTACTGGCTTGGGGTATCCACCAGCACGTCCGGGGATATCAGCAATGTAATCGTTAAGGACATTAACATTCGTGAACTGGGTTCACAAAACTCCAGGCTGTCTGGAAACGCCACGAAAGGCGGCATGGTTGACGGGGTTATGTTCTCGGATGTGGTTGTGAAAGGCGAGCTAGCTACGCAACTAAGCGATATGAAGATTACTGTCAATAGCAATGTCAACGGAGTGATCTTTGCTAACTCCAGACCTCCACTGTTCAGCGATAATTTTGAAGACGGAGATTCAGCAGGCTGGACCGCTCATTCCGGTTCCTGGAGCATAGCCAAGGACGATACGAAAGTTCTGGCGCAGAATGCCACGGCAACGTCGCTTATTACGGCTGGAAGCTCGTGGACTGATTACGCTTATGAAGCCAAAGTGAAGATGCCGATCAATAACGCAAATGCCGGAATTGTGTTCCGGGTTAAGGATACGAACAATTACTATATGTATAGAATTAATGCGACGGCACAAGAGGTGGAGCTATACAAGAGTATTAATGGGACTTTGACGAAAGTGTCCAATGCGAGTTTTGCCGCAGTCGCCAAGCGGTGGTATACCCTTAAAGTGGTGGTCCAGGGCAACACCATCGAAGGTTATGTGGACGGAGCATTGAAGACGGAATGGACCAATCCCGTGACCGAGTTAACGAGCGGTAAAATCGGCTTCAGAACTACATCTGCGGATGTGCTGTTTGATAATGCCGTCGTGTCCAGCTTGAACAAAGCTCCTACAAATCTTACGTTAAGCCATAACCAAGTGCCTGAACATACAACGGCCGGAGGCAGCGTGGGCACCTTTACCACGACTGACCCAGATGAAGGGGATACGTTCATTTACCAACTGGTCGCGGGTGCTGGCGATAGCAATAACGGAAGCTTTAATATTTCCGGAAATGCGCTAATCCTCAAAATAACCCCGGACTATGAAACTAAAACCAGCTACTCGATTCGGGTCAGAACGGTGGATTCAGGTGGACTCTATTACGAGAAGGCATTTACGATTCAAATTACGGATGTAAATGAAACGCCCAATCCGATTCCTGACATCACCTTGTTCAGCGACAACTTCGAGGACGGAAATACAGCAGGCTGGACGGCTCACTCCGGCTCCTGGATTGTAGTAACAGACAGTTCCATGGCGTTGGCTCAAAAGGCATCGGCCACGTCCCTGATTACAGCCGGTGAGGCCTGGACGGATTATTCCTACGAAGCCAAGGCGAAGGTTCCCATCGCCAATGCGAATGCGGGAATTACCTTCAGAGTGCAGGACACCAATCATTACTACATGTTCAGAATCAATTCAACTGCCAAAACGCTGGAGCTTTACAAAGCCGTCGACGGTATCTTGACCAGCGTTTCCAGCACGCCATTTACCGCTACCACCAACCAGTGGTATACGCTCAAAGCCGTGGTGCAAGGCAATAATATCAAGGCTTATGTGGATGGAGCACTGAAGATAGAATGGACGAATCCCATTAACGAGTTAACCAACGGCAAAATTGGACTCCGAACGACATCAGTGAATGCGTTATTTGATGATATTGTGGTCAAAGGTGATCATTAACTAGTAAGGATCGTTGTCGCTATGAACCAAAAACAGCCCATTAGATAGGTATTATCTAATGGGCTGTTTTTGATCTTTGCAGGGTGCAGAGGCTCAGAGTGTTTGCGATGATTCCTTACTGCGCCGCAATGTGCGCCGGGCCCACCAGAGCCGGCCGCCTGTCAATAAGCCTGCCACGAGACAGATTGAAGCCGAGGTGACGAACACGACATGCATCCCGGACAGGAACAGATCAGGCCGATCCGGCACTAAGCCGATGACCCGGTAGCCCGCCCGGTTGCTCATAACATTAAACAACGTGGTGGTGGCGACTGTAATACCCACGACCATGCCGATGTTGCGTACGAGGGAGTTAATGCTACCGGCAATGCCAAGTTGCGTTCGCGGCACCTTGGACATGACCAGCGAGTTGTTCGGCGACTGGAAGAGGCCGCTGCCAAGACCCAGCATGCCAATCCATACGCCTACTAAGGCGATTGGGCTCCGGTCATGCAACTGGGCCAGTCCAACCTGGGCGATGACCATGACGATCAGGCCGGCAAAGGTAAGGAGTTCGGAACCGATCTTGTCGGATAAAGCGCCGCTGAGCGGAGCGACAATCACCATCACAATCGGGAACAACATCATCAGAAATCCGGCCTCGGAAGGTGATAGATTCAAAATATTTTGCGTGTAAAATGGAGCGATGATATTAAAACAAAAATTTGCCACGAACACCAGGAACCCGCACAGGATGCTGAGACTGAACATAGGGTTCCGGAAGAGGCTCAACTGCAACATAGGCTGGCGATGGCGCATTTCCACCGCGAGAAAGAGAATGAACACAATAACGGCCAGGACAAGGGCGCCGATGATACGAATATCCTGATAGCCTACCTGCTGGCCAAGCAGCAGCCCGGAGAATAACGCAAGAATAAATAGCGGGAAAAGAAGGCTCCCGGCTTTATCGATATGCACCTGCAAGCGTGTCCGGTCTTCAGGCAGCAGGCTCCAACCGATCACAATAGCAATCAGACCCACAGGAATATTCACCCAGAAAATATATTCCCAGCCCAAGCTGGCGACAATAACCCCGCCCAGGCTTGGACCGGCGATACTGCCTAGGGACACGAAGGTCCCGATCAGTCCTAACGCCTTGCCGCGCTCCGTAGAAGGGAAGATGTCCGTAATGATGCCCTGGCTATTAGCCATTGTCATAGAGGCCCCCAAGGCCTGAATCAAGCGTGAGCCGACCAGCATCGGTAAGGAGTCGCTGAACCCGCAGAGCAGGGAGCCGAGCGTAAAGATGACCATACCCCATTTAAATATCTTAATCTTGCCAACGATATCGCCCAGCTTGCCAAAGAAGAGAATCGCCGCGCAAATCATCATCAGATAGGCAGTGACAATCCATTCCGCTTGAGCCACCGTCAATTTCATCTGCTCTGAAATGACGGGCAATGCGATATTTACAATACTTCCATCAAGCGTAGCCATGAAGGTAAACAGATTCAAGACAATCAGAATCATCCAACGTTTACGCTGTATCTCCGGATCGTCCTGGTAGGTAGAAGACATGCTGGTTTTTGCGGTCATATAGAAATAGCACCTCGTTCTGTTATGTATGCTTTATTGTATACCTAGTTCCTTCCATGTTACAATGAAGGGCATTTTTTCGTTTAGGACATATGTCCTTTGCAAACGTGAAAAGATATCTTTAAATAAGAAATTGACAGAGAGCTACGGAAAGTTGTAAGGATGAAGGAGAGAGAAAATGAAGGGTTTGTTATTTGCCTTGCTGGCGGGGGCCTTTATTACGCTACAAGGAGTCGCCAATACGCGAATTAGCGCGGATATCGGGACATGGCCAGCCGCCGCCTTAACCCAGTTTATCGGCTTTGTGGCGGCCCTGATTATTTGGGCCTTAGTACGGGACGGTGGCAGGCAGGAACTGGGGCGAGTGCATCCGCTCTATTTGAGCGGAGGAGCATTGGCGGCGATTATCATATTTACCAACGTTACAGCAATTCAGCAGGTGGGCGTCACCATGACCATTTCCATTTTGTTGATTGCCCAGCTATGCATCACCTTCCTCATCGACAGCATGGGATGGTTTGGTGTAAGGAAGCAACAGATGCGCTGGCCGCAGTTTATGGGGATCGCGCTCATGATTGCGGGGGTCATCATTTTGAAATTTTAGGAGCCGGGGTACGGAGAACGGGGGCGAAGATGAGAGAGATTGCGGATCGTGGGCTGCTGGAAGCCTACATGGATAAATACGAACTACATCAGGTGTTCACTCCTGAGCTAACACCGTATTTAAGCTTGATTAGCTTCGATGAAGGCGAACTGATCTGTGCCCAGGGCGAGCCTTCCCATACGATGTATGTGCTGGTTAAAGGCAAGATCAAGATCTATAACACCTCGCCGGAAGGCCGTACCTTGGTCATATCGTTCAAAAATCCACTTGAGGTAATCGGAGATATAGAGTATATCCGCACGGGAGATATCATTAACACCGTTGAGGCCGTATCGGCCGTTCAGGCTATTGCTGTGGAATATCGCTGGGTGCAAAAAATATGCGGTAATCACTCGCCGCTGCTGAATTTTCTGCTGGATATCATCACGAAGAAGTTTTATATGAAATCCAGCTCCATGAGCTTTAACTTGCTTTACCCGGTAGAGGTCAGACTAGCCAGCTATCTGCTATCTGTCTCCTTCGATGAGACGGACATTCTGTTCCGGGGCGAGCTAAGCACAAGCGACTTGGTGGATGCGGCCAATTTGATTGGAACCAGCTACCGGCACGTGAATCGGGTGCTCCAGAAATTCACTGCCCAAGGACTGGTGGAACGTGAACGCGGCCGTATCCGCGTGACGGATCAGGCGGGACTACGTCGCCT
Source organism: Paenibacillus senegalimassiliensis (assembly GCF_001486585.1). GTDB lineage: Bacteria > Bacillota > Bacilli > Paenibacillales > Paenibacillaceae > Fontibacillus > Fontibacillus senegalimassiliensis. The sequence continues at coordinate 1,194,112 of NZ_LN909046.1, read as the reverse complement.
GGCCGAACGCAATATTTATGAATAATTGAGGTCGTACTAAATAGTGCGAGTTCAAAAAGTCGGGTTAGCAGAACCGAGAAGGTTGGATGAAGTCAGGGACTCAGTAGCGGAGCGTAGACAGATCTACGTGAGCAACGGAAGGCCCGGCTGAATTCAAGATTCTTGATGTCGAACTCACTTCTCGAATCAACTCCGTCCTGGGAAGACGACTTTTTGAACAACTTCTAATAGGAGTTGAAGATGTGATTGCGGGATTGATATTGGCACTAACGGCCGGGACCCTGGTCGGGATGCAAAATGTGTTTAATGCGAAAGTTAATGAACGAACGGGGAACTGGACGACCACAACTCTGGTGCTTGGCTTGGGCTTTGCAGCGTCTTTTTTGCTGGGGTTATGCTTTGAAGGTATGGAGATGTTCCGGTTTTGGCCGAACATGCAAACGTGGTTTTGGTTCAGTGGTTTGATTGGTGTAGGTGTGGTTATCAGCCTGGTGCAGGGCATCAAATTGCTGGGACCCACGTATGCCATTGCTATTATGATGACTTCGGAGTTGGGCTTTGCCGTCTTATTTGATTCCATGGGCTGGCTTGGTTTGGAGAAGGTCCCATTCACGCTGAATCAGTTGCTTGGCGTGCTGGTCATCGTTGGAGGAATTTTCGTCTTTAAGCTGGGGGAGAGACAGCCGCGGAAAGCTGCCGCTTGATGGTACTGAATTGGTGAATTCGGATTATATTGCAGTAAAGCCCCCTGAATTGTTCAGGGGGCTTTACTTAAGCTGATAGAATTACAGCCAATTACCGATGAAGCTTGTAGGTATTGGCCTTGCTGGCTTCACGGATGAGACTGACTTCCGCGTCCGTCAATTCCGGAAGATCGGCCGCTGTGAGATTCTGTTGAAGCTGCTCTCCTGAGCTGGCACCCGGAATCACGGTGGCTACTGCCGGATGGGCCAACGAATAGCGAATGGCCAATTGGGTCAGCGAACGTTCTGGTGTTACGAGAGATTCCTCCAGCATCCGGCGAAGCTCAAGCAGCTCGGTCAATTCGTAATCCGGTACTCCCTTGACCGGTTGTCGATTGGCAGCAAGGGCGCCACTGGACAGAGGGCCACGGGCAATAACGCTGATGCCTTGCTCCTGAAGAAGTGGTAGCACAGCTTCCTCTGCACGCCGATCTACAATGCTGTAAGCATTCATCACGCTCACGATAGAAGAGCGGCCTACATATTCACGAATTACGTTAGGGCGAATGGAGGAGATGCCGTATTGACGAATATAGCCTTCCTGTTTCAGTTGCTCAAAGGCTTCAATCGTATCGTTTACAGGATCATCAAGAGTTCCTCCGTGAAGCTGGTACAAATCGATATAGTCCGTACCCAGACGTCGCAGGCTGTCCTTGACCGCAGCGAGAATGTAGCTCTTGGAAGCATCCCAACTCCAGCCTTCTTCCCCCGGGATGCGCTTATTACCCACTTTGGTTGCGAGAATAACCCGGTCACGGCGACCGCGAATAGCTTTGCCTACGATTTCCTCATTGCGGCCACTGTCGTACAGATCCGCAGTATCTAACAGATTAACTCCACGATCAAGTGCCTCGTGAATGATAGAGATGGCTTTGTTCTCTTCCTGGCCTAGTGACATACAACCAAGGCCGATCTCACTTACCAGCAGGTCAGAAGAGCCTAAGCGATTAAGCTTCATGGTCAGCAAGCTCCTTCCTAGTGAATATTGCGTTTCTTGAAGCTGCCCCCACGAACCTCGGATACGTCAGATACGACAACGAAAGCACTGTGGTCGAACTCCTTGATAATGGACAGCAGCTTGGTTTCCTCCATCCGGTTAATGACGCATGTAATGACATCGGTAGCTTCCCCCGAGTATCCTCCATGCCCATGCATGAAGGTGACACTACGTCCCAAGCGCGATTGAATGGCCGCTCCGATATCTTCGGTCTTACTGCTAACAACCTGAACGGATTTGGATTTTTCTAACCCGGTTTGAATAATATCAATGACATTTTTGGCGATAAAATAGGTCAGTGCAGAATAAAGCGCGTTCTCCAGTCCGTAAATAAACCCAGCGCCAATGAAGATAAAAGCGTTAATGAACAGGATAATGTCGCCGACCGAGAAGGGCATATTACGTGACAACAATACTGCCAGCACCTCGGAGCCATCGAGCGCTCCACCACTACGCAGTACGATCCCGATGCCAATCCCTAGCAACATACCGCCTGCCAGAACAACAAGCAACGGATCCTTGGGACCTAAAATGGTGTCAACGTGATGGAACAGAATAGTGAATGCAGACAAGGCCGCGATGCCGATGCTGCTCATAATAGCGAAGGTTTTACCGATTTGCTTGTAACCCAGGAAGACAAAGGGAATGTTAAGAACGAAGAGGAAAAAACCTAGGGGAATACCGAACAAGTCCATACCCATGATACTTACGCCGGTCACCCCACCGTCGATGACGTTGTTGGGGATCAGGACCGCTTCCAGTCCGTACGCCGCAATCATGGCTCCGATAACAATCATAATAATTCTGCCGATGGTAACGAATAATTTGTTTTCTTTCATAACTTTGGCTCCTTGCTGTTAGATTGGCTCGTTCCTTTATTTTACTCTATTTCATGGAATGAATAAAGTTTGGTGGAGAGATGAAAGAAGCAGCGCTTCGCGTAACCCGCCTGGTAGCGGATCAGCAAAGCGCTGCTATTCTTCTAAGTGAAACGGCCAAATCAATATCACATATATAAGGAGGCCAGTAGAATCCCTAGACTTTGTTCATAAATCTCGTCATATTGCGAGAGTGGTAGAGGGTTAACCCCATATCCAAGCTCTACGGTAAATCCCGGACGTCGCCAGTCCTGAATGAACCAGTCCTTGTAACCCGCATAGCTCTCAATATTACGTATTGGCTCATAACCGCTGACTCTGGCAAATTCGTTAACGATCGTCTCGGCATAGGGGGGTTCTAGCTGTTCAAACCCCCAATAAATAACCTTGCCCTGGGTATGGAAAGCCAGCACCTGAGCAAAATTGCTCTGTCTGGTCAATTCGGCCATCGCGATGGACTCAGGTTGGGTTAACGGAGCGGTACCCGGGTAATCTCTGGGGCCGGGCCGATCTGGGTTGCGGGCCACCTCACGTTCCCAGAGCGCAGGGAACTGGTCATTCAGATCAACGCCGTTAATATTTGCTTTCCAGCCTTGAAAATCTGTGTTCCCGTCGTTGTAAGATAATACGTTGCTCCTGTAAGGCTCATCGTCTGGCAGCCCCTGAATGACCAAATCAACTCCATCGGGATTGACCATAGGCACCATGGATAAGGTGACGGCCTCATAGTACGGCCACATTTGCAGCTCACGGATGTCCGTATTGTTCGTGATTGCCAGCAAATATTGATTCAAAAATTTGATCAGGATGGAGGTGGTAATCCATTCATTGGCGTGGAAGGACCCGTTGACATGTACCTGCTTGCCGCCCTTGCCAATCCTTAGCTCTGGAATCGGCTTGCCCATAACCGTATTACCGATTGAGCGAGAGGCTATAAACGGGTACAGCTCCATTAAACGGTTTAAATCGGCTCTCAATGCACGATAGTCATAGGGGTTGCGCACATCGACCACAAACCAGGTTACTCGTAATGGCAGCAGCAATCGCTCTCCCACAACCAGCCGATTCGGATTGACAGAGGGGTTTAACAGTAATAAGACATCCAGTGGGAACCCCCGATCTCTGGCTAATCTCCAGATGGAATCCCCAGCCTTGATCTGATATTCGCTAACCAGAAATCCGGGGATTTGTAGCTCCTGGCCTACGCTCAAGCTGGTACCGTCGATGCCTGGATTAGAATCCAGAATCAAGGGGAGCGGTAATTGGAATAACTGGCTATAGTACCACAGCGTATCACCCGGCCGAACTTGAATCTGCATGAAATTATCCCTCCTGCACGTTGAATTCCTTAGTTATAGCCTATGTGAAGGGGAAGGGGGCCCATGCCTGCATTTTGTCCGGTAGAGCAATCCAGCCTCTCTAGTTAACCTTTACCTCTCCGTAGTGGAACCCTCCCGTCCAAGGAATCGGTAAACCCGGCTTTTGTACGCTTCAAGCTCCTTGCAGCAATCGTTCATACGACCCGCGATAGTCTTCCCGTTACCGAAGAAGAATCGTTCAAATTGGCTTTGTCTTCCCCCGAAAGGTCCGGCTCCGAGCTCCCATGCCAGTCTGAATAAGGCGATTCGGTCCTTCGCCGAACTGGACAGTCCCGGCAAATAGGCCTCCAGTTCGCGCTGATTAGGGGACGTTAAGTCGGCTTCTACCGGATTCATAATCAATTGGCTGGCGCTTAGCGACTGAAGCATTTGGATGATCTGCGCATGCAGCTTCGGATATTGCAGACCCGCAGCAGTCAGAGGGGCAAGTTCTGGTACAAAGTAGCCCTGAGCACTTTGCACTGCGTTTATCTCGGAGGATAATCTTAAGGCCTTGAGATTTTCCAGTCCGGCCAAAATACTCGCCAGTTGCTCTTTGAATGTGGGTTCGTCATCACAATTTTGTTCCTCCGCCAGCCCCAGCAGGAGGCCGAGCAAGAATTCAGTCTTGGCAATATACCGGGAACAAATCTGATGTCCGGCATAGGCGTGGAAATGTCCCCCATGAAACAGCCGATCGTATATTCGCTCATCTCCGTAATAAAAAACACGTTCACGCGGAATTCGTACCCGGTCAAAGATAACCATGGTGTCCATTTCCTCGTACCGGCTGCTTAACGGGTAATCGAAGGTAGACTCGCGAGCATAGCTCTCCCGGCAGACAAAAGTGATTCCCTCCAAATCATTGGGAATGGCGAAGGCAAAGGCGCTAGGATTCGTGTCGGTCTCTGAAAGAGTGAAGGAAGGGGTGGGAAAGACCAGAATTTCCTCACAGGTAGGCCCTTGAGTAGCCATAATAAAGGCTCCGCTGACCACGAGACCCTCCGGTCCTGATTCCACCACTTTCGCGACCAGCGAAGCTTCATGATCTGCCGGTCCCGACCATTTGGAGGCCATCGGCTGCACAAAAGCATGGGAGAGGGTGATATCCTGATCGCGACAGTAAGCGTAATAGGTTCGCAGATTGTGGGCATATTCCGGCATTTCGTCCTCCAACAGCGAAGCCGCCGTATAAAAGGCCATCAAGGCGGTGTTCATATAATCGGGCGAACGTCCCAGGAAACCATGATGATGTGCCGCCCAAATCTCATTCAGCTTGCGTCTGCGTACTAGGTCCTCATAAGAATGGGGAGGGAGAAAGGATAAGCCTACCGGCTCTCCGGTAGCTGGTGACATGTAGGTCATGAGCTCAATGTAGCCGTCCTGGCCCTGTAAATCATACATTTCAGCTTGCGTCTGGATCAGTCCACGGAAGGCCGGATGACCGGATAGGGGGGAGGTTACTCGCTCACCGTTATACCAGAGGTTGATGTGTTGCCGATCAATGCGTTCAATATATTGCTCACCATTCTTGATAGACATAAATGTTCGTGCCCCTTTGCGCTGAAATCCTGCTACTTCATATATAGCAAGGAACGGCCGAGTGGTGAAAAACAACCTCTGCAACTAAAAAAATATTATAAATTTAAAATAAGTGTTGAAATCGCTTGCGGCTTCTATTACAATCCTAAATGATAATGAGTTTCAATATCAATTGGTAGAAGCGGGGGAAGATGGTCATTATGTTGAAGTTGAGAAAAGGGTTGTTCAGCTCCATAGCACTTCTTTTAATTATTGCTGTTGTATCCGGTTGTGCATCTGGAGGAGCAGCGGAAGGCACAACGAATAACAAGGGGACCAATGCGACTGAGAATACAGAACAGTCCGCCAGCGGCAATGCAGAATCCACTGCTGCCGAAGATACCCGCGTGATCAAGCATGCCATGGGGGAAACAGAAATTACAGGTACACCCAAGAAGGTGGTTACCTTGTTCCAAGGAGCTACAGATGTAGTCGTCTCGCTGGGCGTAACGCCAACGGCGATTGTGGAGTCATGGGTGCAGCAGCCGGTTTATGAATACCTGCGCGCCGATCTGGAAGGTGTACCCGTTATCGGGCAAGAAACACAACCAAATCTGGAGGAGATTCATAAGCTGCAACCGGATTTGATTCTCGCCACAAAGATTCGTCATGAAGAGATTTATGAGCAATTATCGCAAATTGCCCCTACCGTCGTAACCGAGACTCTGTTCGATTGGAAGGAGACGTTGGCCACGACCGGGGAAGCTATGAACATGCAGGATGAATCAGATCAATTGCTGGCTGATTGGGAAGCGCGTGTAGCCGACTTCAAGGAGAAGATGGGCGATCGTCTGCCGATCGAGGTAACGATTACTAACTTCCGAGCAGATCAGGTACGGATCTTCTATATGGGCTACGCCGGGAAAATTCTCAAGGAGCTTGGCTTCACCAGACCGGAAGGTCATGATGATGATGCTACCTGGGGAGTCATCCTGGCATCCAAGGAGAGCATTCCCGACATGAACGCCGACTTGATCTTCAACTTTAATTCCGGCACAGATACCGAGGCCATCCAGAAGAACTATGAAGATTGGACCAAGAGCAAGCTGTGGACCAATCTGGATGCAGTGAAGAATGGTCAGCTCGTCCAGGTAGATGAGGTGGCATGGAATAGTGCCGGGGGTTACAAAACAGCCCACATGGTGCTTGACGAACTGTATGAATACTTCAAGCTGAATTAATTGCAGCAGGGAGGCTTGCCTTTAACAGGGCAGGTCTCTGTGCATTTCAATATACGAAAGAGTGAGACTATGCTGCCGCTGTTACGAGACAAATCGAAGATATGGGGACTTGTAGCCCTGTTTGTTCTGCTGATTGCAGCCTCTGCTGCCAGCCTGGTGCTTGGTCGTACGGAGATTACGTTCTCCACTGCCGTGGAAGCATTCAGGGATTATAACGAAGATTCTATTGAACATATCGTGCTACATACGGAAAGGCTGCCCCGAACGGTTATCGCCGGAGTGGTAGGGGCAGCGCTGGCGGTTGCCGGAGCGCTTATGCAGGCACTCACCCGAAATCCGCTAGCTTCACCAAGCGTGTTCGGGATTAATGCCGGGGCCATTTTTTTCATTGTGTTCTCCATTGTGGTGTTATCTGTATCTTCCTTAAATACGATGATGTGGTTTGGCTTCGCTGGTGCAGCCTTAGCGGCGCTGATTGTCTATGCGCTAGGCTCACTCGGACGGGACGGAATCACTCCCATCAAGATTGTATTAGCGGGAACGGCGATTACGGCTTTGTTCACGTCATTTACGCAAGCGATGCTGGTCCTGAACTCAACAGGGTTGCAGGATGTGTTGTTCTGGCTGGCGGGTTCTGTCAGCGGACGCACATTGGAAATGTTGTATCCCATGCTACCGTACATGACTGTGGCTGCAGTGGTGGCGCTATTCATGGGCCGGGCAATTAATCTACTCTTGACCGGTGAGGATATCGCCAAGGGAATGGGCCAAAACGTCCTGCTGGTCAAGTTGCTGATGGGCGGCGTTGTGGTGTTCCTGGCCGGAGGCTCCGTTGCCGTAGCCGGTTCTGTAGGCCTTGTTGGGCTGGTTGTACCTCATGTCATGCGGGCTTTGGTGGGCAATGATTATCGCTGGCTCATTCCTTATTCACTATTTGGGGGAGCGGTGCTGCTACTCTGTTCCGATGTGATTGCGCGCCTGGTTATTTTACCGAATGAACTGCCTATTGGGGTCGTTACCGCCCTGATTGGCGGGCCGTTCTTCGTTTATATCGCGCGCAAGGGAGGGACCAAGGTATGAGAAAGACGTATGTTCTCCGCAGCAAGGGGGAGAGGTTCTCCTTCCTCATCGAGCGGCGGGCGGTGCTGGTCATCACATCGCTGATGTTGTTGGTGCTAATCTGCGCTATAGTAGGCACTAGTATAGGCAGTGATTTTATTTCTCCGTTGCAAGTGCTGTGGACCATTCTGGGACTTAATGAGGGCCAGCATGACTTTGTGGTGCTCACGCTGAGATTGCCACGGGTGCTGTTATCTATCTTGGTAGGCGCCGCACTGGGTATGTCCGGGGCGATTCTCCAGGGAATCATTCGCAATCCACTGGCTTCGCCGGATGTCATCGGAATTACGGGTGGCGCTGCCGCGGCAGCCGTTGGCTTCGTCACTATATTGGGGGGAGCTCTCAGCATCAAGCTGTTGCCGCTCTTTGCAGTCATCGGCGCGTTAGTTACATCGCTAATCATTTATGCTTTGGCCTGGAAGTCGGGGGTTACCCCCATCCGGTTAGTGCTGATCGGCATTGGGGTATCCTCAATCACCGGGGCAGGGACGACGTTTATGTTGATCCTGAGTCCGTTTTATAGCGCGGGGCAGGCTTATATCTGGCTGACAGGAAGTGTCTACGGGGCAGCCTGGCGTGAGGTTTATACCATTCTGCCGGTCATATTGCTCATCATACCTCTATCGCTATGGTTCGCACGAAGCCTGAATGCTCAGGCCTTTGGTGATGATTTGGCGGCAGGGCTAGGCGTAGCGGTACAGCGTGAGCGCATGGGCCTCTTATTATGCAGTGTGCTGCTGGCCGGCTTTGCCGTATCGGTGGCAGGGACAGTTGGCTTCGTAGGACTCATCGCTCCCCATATCGCCAGAAGGCTGGTCGGCAACATGTTCGGTAATTTGCTGCTGGCATCAGCCCCAATAGGGGCACTGCTGGTGTGTGGAGCTGACTTGATTGGACGTACGGCCTTCTTGCCACTGGATGTACCTGCTGGAGTATTCACCGCCGGAATCGGTGCACCATTCTTCTTATATTTGCTGTTCAAGAACAGAAATCAATTCTGATTGGGGGAGAGAAGCTTGAGCATATTGGAAGCCAAAAATCTAACGATTGCCTATGGCCCCGAGCCCGTCATCGAGGACCTGAACCTCACGATACCGCAAGGGCAAATTACCGTCCTGATCGGCAGCAATGGCTGTGGCAAATCGACCTTGCTGCGTACCATGGCCCGCTTGCAGGCGCCCCGCTCAGGTACGGTCCTGCTGAGTGGGGAGGAAATTGCCAAGCTGCCGACCAAAGAGATTGCCAAGCGGATGTCGATTTTGCCGCAAGGTCCGTCTGCTCCGGAAGGACTGACGGTCAATCAATTGGTCAGACAGGGCAGATACGCCCATCAAAGCTGGCTCAAGCAATGGTCGCGTGAAGATGAACGAATGGTGGAACTGGCGCTTGCGTCCACACGATTGACGGAGCTAGCCGATCGGCCTGTAGATGCGTTGTCCGGTGGACAGCGGCAACGAGCATGGATTGCCATGACGCTTGCACAGGGGGCTGGCACCTTATTGCTGGATGAACCTACAACCTATCTGGACATGAGTCATCAGATTGAGGTGCTGGACCTGCTATTTGAATTGAACGAGAAGGAACAGCGTACCATTGTGATGGTGCTGCATGACTTGAACCTGGCCTGTCGTTACGCGCATCATGTTGTAGCTGTCAATGACAAATCAATATATGCACAAGGGCAACCTGAGGATATTGTGACACGCGAGCTCGTTCGGGACGTATTTGGCATGGAATGCGAGATTACGATTGATCCGTTGTTCGGCACACCATTATGTATTCCGCATGGAAGGGGCAGGAGCATTCATGGAAAACCACGCTATGATCAACTCGTTGCAGCCGGAGCAATATCAAATTCTGGCTGATAACTATCGGTTAACCCAAGAGGTGACGGAGGATCGCACCTACTGTCTGCCGTTCACTGACCTGCTGGACCCGGACAAAAGTCAAGCTTATCTCCAGAAGGTAAGTCATATCTATGAGACGGATTCCTCGGTTGCTACGGTGTCGATGTTCGCCAAACGTTACGCCTATTTAGTCATCGCCGCTAATCTGTATGCCATATCCTGTTTCAACAAGGCTTATAATTTGGAACTGGAGAACGGAGAGATGGAATCTGAATATCACGGCGGGGCTTGGCTGCCCAAGGCCAGGCTGAAGGATTGGACGATGATGGAGCCTGCTGCTGGACGGCGTGCCCAGTGGCGGGATGAAGTGCTGGAACGAATGTTTGCCGGGAATTTGTCCTTGGTATGGGGCGCTCTCGCCAAGCTTACCAAAGTGCCAAAATCAATTCTGTGGGAGAACACGGCCATTTATGTTTATTGGCTGTATGAGAAAAATTTTGGGGAGAGAGCTACTCCGGAGCAGCAACGGCAATTGGAAGAAGACTATCATTATTTGCTGCACGCCGCACCGGCGCATCTATTTGGAGAGAAGCGAAATCCCATGATGCAATTCAACAGTCCCAAGGTACCAAGAAGCGGATATGAGCAGCCGCTAAGAGTACGTAAAACCTGCTGTTTCTACTATATCACCTCAGATAAACAGGATGATTATTGCTCAACCTGTCCGAAACGAACCTCTTGATCGATGGCCTTTTACCAGGTCACTCCACACATCAGCTCCATGCGGGCAAGCGATACTCATGAACTACCATCACGCTTGCCTACATGGAGCTATTCTCTTGAGAAAAGAATTTATTCCCTTTAGAGTTTATTATTGACAATTAATGAATCCTTAATTTAAGATATTATCAATGATATTGATAATCATTATCATAATAAGTCGAATGAGCCCGGCTTGTATATATATCGGCGCTCTAGGGAGGGGTTATGTGGTGTATCCGGCAAAGAGCCGCAATACGCTAAACCAACTGATCATCAGCAAAGCCGAAGAATTGGGAATTCGCTCCCGCTTGCTTCTGGAAGGTTGTGAAGATTTTCTGGAGCTAACGTACCGGGGGGAGAGCCTTATTATCAATAAAACTCGTTCCCACAGGCTGCCCCTGATTGCCGGATTAATGGCGAAGAACAAGCAGGTCACCAATCGGCTACTGGAGCAGCAAGGGCTTCCAGTACCGTCCTATCTTGTAGTTACCAAGGCATCTCTGGAAGCGCAACAGTTCCTGGCGGCTCAAGGCTCGGTCGTAGTCAAGCCGCTAGATGCCAGTGGAGGGGCCGGGGTTACGCTCGATGTACGTACGGAAGCCCAGCTTGAGAACGCGATCCGTCAGGCCAGCGGCGAACCTGGCGGTCAAGTCATGCTGCAACAGTTCGTTCCGGGACTGGATTTTCGTGTATTAGTCATAAATGGTCAGGTTGCGGCGGTGACAGAGTATTCTCCCGCTTATATAACCGGTGACGGTTCGTCCTCGCTAAGGGAACTGATTAGGCGGTTGAACACCACGCGTATACTTCGCAGCGGAGCTGTCCAGATCGAGGCTTTTCCACAAATTTCTCTGGATTCAGCAAGCTTGCTGGCCGCATTACAATTTCAGGAAAAGACGCTGGATGAAATTATTACTGCTGGAGACAAAGTAAGCGTACAGGATACACACTATGCATCAGCCGTGGATGTCCGCGAAGTATATGCTGACCGGACAAGCACCATCTGTCCCGAGAACGTAGCGATCGCTATCCAGGCGGCCAAGGCACTTGATATTGATGTCGCCGGAATCGATATGCGCTGCCGGGATATCGGTGAACCTATTACGCTGGCTTCCGGTGGAGTATTGGAGGTGAACGCCTTGCCTGATATGACGCACCATGCTATTCCTTATGAAGGCGCTTCACAGGATGTTTTTCGCTTATACCTGGAGTATTTATTCGAAGAGGTGCCTTTAGCCAAGGCCTAGACCATAAAAAGGAGCGTAAGCCCGATATGTCAGCAAAGGTCCGAAATATCCAGAATGAACTCTTAAAGCGTCAGGAAGAGAAGGAATCGAGTGCCCGAGCCTATCCCCGGCATTTTCCGTTAGTCATTGCGAAAGCCAAGGGTATGCGGGTAACAGATACGGAAGGAAAGACGTATTACGACTGCCTGGCTGGAGCGGGTACGCTGGCCCTGGGACATAATCATGAGGTAGCTCTTGAAGCAATTCGCAGCGTTATTGAACAGGAAATTCCGCTGCATACGCTCGACCTGGCTACTCCACTAAAGCTTGCGTTTATGGAAGAGATCTTTGCTTTGCTGCCGGAGGGCTTCAGAGATCATAGTAAAATCCAGTTCTGCGGACCAACCGGGGCCGATGCCGTAGAAGCGGCTATTAAGCTGGTTAAGCATGCAACTCATGGCAAGTCGATCCTGGCCTTCCAGGGAGCCTATCATGGCTCCACGCAGGCCACCATGGCGATGAGCGGCAATCTGGACAAGAAGCAGGACTTGCAAAGCTTGCTGCCTGACGTGCATTTCCTTCCATTTCCCTATGAGTACCGTTGTCCGTTCGGCATGGGCGGGGAAATGACGGCCAAGCTAAGCGCAAGCTACACTGAAAACTTGCTAGATGATCCCGAGAGCGGCATTTCGGACCCCTGCGCTATTATCGTGGAGACGGTGCAAGGCGAGGGAGGTGCGATTCCCGCCGATCTGGAGTGGCTACGGGCACTACGGCGGATGACAGCCGAGCGGAACCTGCCGTTAATTATTGACGAGGTGCAGACGGGAATTGGCCGGACCGGTAAAATGTTCTCCTTCGAGCATGCCGGAATTGTGCCTGATGTCATCATATGCTCCAAAGCCATTGGCGGCGGACTGCCCATGTCCATGATTATCTACAAGGAAGAACTCGATGTCTGGCGCCCAGGCGCCCATACCGGAACCTTCCGTGGGAACCAGCTCGCCATGGCTACAGGGCTGGCTACGCTGCGCTATATTCGAGAGCAGAACGTCCTGCGGAATGTGGAGGAGCGAAGCCGACAATTTATGGCGAGACTGGGCAACTTGCAGGAGCGGTATGAAGCCATTGGCGATGTGCGTGGTCGCGGACTGATGATCGGCATAGAGATGGTGGACACGAAGGGAGCACGCGATCAACTTGGGCATTACCCACCTGCTGGTGAGATAGCCGCGGCTATTCAGCAAAAATGCTTCCAGAACGGCCTTATTGTTGAGGTCGGTGGCCGCCGGTCTTCGGTCATTCGGTTTCTGCCACCACTGATTATTAGCGAATACGAAGCAGAGGTTGTACTGGATATCTTCGAGAAGTCTCTGGCCGAAGCTTTAGAGGCGGCTACCACGCCAGCCTCATGCTGAAGTTATATTAGCGAATACGAAGCAGAGGTTGTACTGGATATCTTCGAGAAGTCTCTGGCCGAAGCTTTAGAGGCGGCTACCACGCCAGCCTCATGCTGAAGTTATTCTACCTAGTGAGAAAGAAGGTGGCATCTTTGTGGAGGACGGCAAACAGGCCTCGGCCAGAAAGCCTAAAGCAAGCCAATGCACATACGTGCAAGCTACTGCTTAACTGCTATATCCGTGAGCTGGCGCAGGAGAAGCGTACCCAGATACGATTGAAGCCCCAGGTAAGCGATTATGCAATTGCTTTTCCCGCAAGCGGAGTTACGGTATTTGGCCAGTTGGCCTACTACTCGGCGATGGGGGAGCATGAATATAACTGCATGAATTGGTTCAACGTACAAGGCGAGGGCGGGGGTGTTGAGTTCTCAGCATTAGCCAGGTGGATCATGACTGAACTGGAGCAGACACGGTTATCTACGGCAGATACACCACTGAGCGCAGCCTTGCAAGCTGCTTTTATGGATAAAATCAACAACAGTTGCCGTAACCTCGCTCTCTATATTGAACGATCCGCTGAATATGTGGTTTATGATTACTGTTCCTCGGAACAGGCGCTCATCTATGGCCATCCGTTCCATCCGTTCCCCAAGCATGTCTCCGGGTTCACGGGTGAGGATGTGCAGCGATACAGTCCCGAACTTCGGACCTCGTTCCAGCTTGCTTATTTTGCTGTAAGTAAGGAGGTCTACCGGGAAGAGTGGGTGGCAGAGGAGCTTAAGATTGAGCTACCCGAAAGCATGACCTTCGAGCTCCGTCGTCAGCTCAGAGAGAACCAACACCAATATACATTACTACCTGCCCATCCTTGGCAATATGAGCATGTGCTCGCATTACCCAAAGTAGACGCCTATGTTCGCTCTCGCAAACTGATTCCTCTTGGCGTCTTTGGACCGGCTGCCTATCCTACTACCTCGGTACGCACGGTCTATATCCCTGAAATGAACTGCAATCTGAAGTTGCCCCTGAACCTGCAAATTACCAACATGATCCGTACCAACAGCGATGAGCAAATGCGCAGAACCATGGATGCTTCCCGTTATTTGCTGCAACAGGGTGGATTTGGCCCGGATGCTCCAGCTCATATCGCCTATGAAACAGGGGTGACCACCTGCGCTTTTAATGATGAGGCAATTACCCGGTTATTTACGGTCGCTTACCGTCCGATTGCCTTTGATCAGTCCTGTACCTTTGTCATGGCGAGCTTGGTAGAGGCCCCTCTGTCAGCGGCTCCCTCCCGCTTGATGGACATGATCAACAAGGGGAATATATCGCCCGAGGTCTGGTTTGAAAAATATCTTGAAGTATCGCTGTTGCCGCTTGTACGTTTGGCCTGGACGAAGGGTATTCATTTTGAGGCCCATCTGCAAAATACGCTGCTAACGATTCGCAATGGGCTGCCGGAATCCTTCATTGTCCGCGACCTCGAAGGTGTCAGTGTGGAACAGCGTCTGGAACCATCGGAGGAGCAAGAGACGGCCCCACCGAGTCCTTTATTTTATTCCAGAGAGCAGGCCTGGTCCAGAACCTCCTATTATCTGTTCGTCAATCATTTAGGCTCGCTGATCCATGCTATGGCGCGGGATGCCAAGGTGCCGGAGGAGCAGTATTGGTATATGGTGCGCCAGGCGCTTAGACGCGAGCAGGCTAGAGGCGACAACGGCTTCGCCAAATATTTGCTGACGGTAGAGAATTTCCCGGCCAAGCGGAATATGCTGAGCTGCCTGATGGACAGCGGGGAGAATCCGTCCTATGCCGAGGTCCCCAATATGTTAAGGGAGGCGTGAACGAATGGGAACAAGAGTAAGCGTGGCCCGGCCAAATAGAGCAAGTTCCACAGATGCTCGGGAGAGAGTGATGCGCCAGACGCTGGAGGCCTTGTGGTTTGAGGGGATACTGGACTATATCCGCTCGGGAGAGATGTGGCGGACTCAGGGAATGGACCTGAATGACCATCCTGTCGAATATGCTTGCCAAGCGGAGGAGAAATTTTCGTTCGGTCGGATCAAGATTGTGCCCCATTCCCTCCAGCGAGCCGGTGAGCCCTGCCATGATCCCTATTTGTTTCTGACGGAGTTGATTCACAACAAGCTTAAGGGAGAGCGGTTGACCGTTTTTATCGAGGAACTGCTTGAGACACTGGCGAAGGATAGCCAGAGCCTGGAGATATTGCCGGAAAGTATTACGGAATCAGAGCGTCACTATGAGGCTTTGGAGAGCCATATGACCGAGGGACATCCTTACCATCCTGCCTATAAATCCAGACTTGGGTTTACGCTCAGCGACAACGGCCGGTATGGGCCGGAATTTAATCAAAGTCTGAGCCTGTTCTGGATTGCGGTCCAGGGAGGGCTTGTGGATATAAGCGTTTCAGCAGGGCATACGGCGGCAGAGCTTTACAAGCAGCATTTGACGGCTGGAGATATCGAGCGGTTCGGGCAAATCCTGGAGCAAGCCGGAGTCCAAGATCAGCAGAAATATGTCATGATTCCGGTCCATCCCTGGCAATGGGAGCATCGGCTGGAGACGATCTTCACTTCCCAGCGGCTTAACGGGGAGATGATTCCGCTCGGGTACGCGGAAGGTGGGTATAGGGCCCAACAATCGATTCGTACATGGTCGCACCGTGGGAATGACAAGGCGCCTTACCTTAAGCTATCCTTAGGCATTACCAACACGTCGTCGGGGAGAATTCTGGCTTATCACACAACCCAGAACGCTCCCTTGATCAGCGATTGGCTGGAGCAATTGGTCAGGGAGGATGAACTGTTGCAGCAAGAGCAGTTCGCCATTCTCAAGGAAGTGCTTGGCATTTCCTTCCGATATGATGAATTGCTGCCTATACAGCAAGAACAGGCCTACGGTTCATTGGGGGCGATTTGGCGCGAAAATGTAGTCGTGCATCTGGAAGAAGGTGAAGAGGCCTGGCCGCTGAATGGAGTGAGTCTGGTACAGAAAAACGGAGAGCCCTTAATCCGTTCGTTCCTGCTCCAGCATGGCGTAGCTGCATGGGCCAAGGCACTGATTCGGGTATTGACCGTTCCTATGATTCATTTGCTCTATGCCCATGGCCTGGCGCTCGAAGCGCATGCGCAGAATATCATTCTTGTGCTGGAGAATGGACTGCCTAAGCGGATGATCGTCAAGGATTTGCATGATGGTGTCCGGTTCGTGCCGGGCAAGCTACGCCAGCCAGACCGTGCGCCAAGGTTGCATCCCGAGCCGGAGGTGCACCGCCAGTTCAATCGCTACTCGTTCATTCATGCCGAAGCTCCGGCAGATGTGCGGGATTATGTATATGATGCCTTTTTCTTCATCTGCCTGTCGGAAATCGCCTGGGTGCTGCAAGGCTTCGGACTGGCGGAGCAGCAATTCTGGATTTGGTGCAGCGAGACTATCGTTCAGTATCAGGAGCAACACCCCGAGTATGAAGAAGCGTTCAAGGAATACGATCTGTTTGCCGAGGATGCCTTAATTGAGGAAATGACCAAGCGGCGGCTCTATGGGGATGGCGAGTTATATTTCAGGAAGGTCCGCAATCCGCTTCGGCAGGCTAAGGAAGTAGAAACCTTATGATCAGGCCAAATACGCTCAAGCTGAAAATAGAGAGCGGCCAGCCTGTGTTTGGGTTGTTCGTTTCCATCCCGCATCCGGTCATTGTAGAGATGATTGGTCATGCGGAATATGACTTCGTCATCATCGATCATGAACATGCCACGATCAGCATGGAGCAGATCGAGGAACTGGTTCGGGCTGCGGAATTGCTAGGAATGACACCCCTGGTCAGGGTCTCCGGTATCGACCGGGCTGAAATCCTGAAGGTGCTGGATTGCGGAGCCCAGGGGATTGTGATTCCTCATGTCCAGCAGAGGGAACAGCTTGAGGAAGCTGCCCGCCACGCCTATTATCATCCTGTTGGCCGCCGCAGCCTGAATAGCGGGCGAGCCGGGACCTTCGCCAAACACGCATTAACTGATTACATTAGGGAGGCCAATGAGGCCGTTATGCTGGTGCCAATGATTGAGAGCGTGGAGGGAATCAAGAACCGCGAAGCTATCCTGACTCATCCACAGGTCAGCTTTGTGCTGGAAGGGGCGGCTGACCTGTCGCAATCTTTGGGGGTGCCATGGCAGACCCAGCATCCCGAGGTGCTTGACCATCTGGAGCAGCTACGACTAACCGCACATCAATACGGGATCCCATACGCGGCAGTGGCAAGGAGCAAGGAGGATATGCCTGCCTTGGCTGAGCAAGGTGTACGTATGTTTGTGCTGGGCGACGACAGAAATACGGCGTTCCGCGCTTACTGGAAGAAGCTAGGCGACTACAGAGATATGGGTGAGTGGATATGAAGGATACGGTAAAGGAGCGGCTGGTGAAGCTGCAAGCGGCCAGCCTTGAGGAGCCTTTTTGCGCCTATTTATATGATTTGGAGGGCATTCAGGCACAGGTGCAGGCCATGTTATCCCGTTTGCCGGAACGAGCGGGGCTGTTCTATGCCATTAAGGCTAACCCGGACCTCCGCATTATCGAGGCGTTACTGCCGTATGTTGCAGGCTTTGAGGTGGCCTCCGCAGGAGAACTGCTCAAGGTCAGAGAGGTGAGCGCCAGCGTGCCTGTTCTATTTGGTGGGCCGGGCAAAACCGCAGCTGAACTAGCCACGGCTCTACGCCATAACGTTGCTTATATCCATGTGGAAAGTCTGCTGGAATTGCGGCGACTCATTCAGTTAGCCGAGGGACGCAGTGAACCTGTTCGCATATTGCTTCGCATGAATTTACGAACAAGCACGTTGCCCGAGACGGGAATTACCATGGGTGGGCGGCCCACGCCCTTTGGTCTGGATGAAGATTTACTGGAAGCAGCCCTAACAATTCTTCGTGAAGAGGGACGGGGGAGGGTACACTTCAGTGGCTTTCATTTTCACTCGTTATCCAATAATCTGAATGCTCGGCTCCATGCTGAAATGATTGAGTTCTACTTACGCAAGGCAGCGATGTGGAGCGAGCGGTATGGACTCAAGCTGGAGATCGTGAATGCAGGTGGTGGATTTGGTATTTCCTACGAAGGAGCTCCGCCCTTTGACTGGTGGGCCTTCACGGAACTGATTGGGGCCAGCGAAGCTCTAAAGGAGCTTCCAGGCACGAAGCTGTGGTTCGAGCCGGGCCGTTACCTGGTGGCCAATCATGGATATTATGCCGCCGAGGTGATCGATCTCAAATCGTCGCATGATCAGTATTTTGCCGTACTTCGAGGTGGAACACACCACCATCGCTTACCCGCATCATGGGGACATAATCAGCCATTTGAGGTGCTGCCCGCGGAACGGTGGAGCCATCCCTTCCCCAGACCCGAAATCCGGCAAGAGAAGGTGACGTTGGTCGGGGAGCTCTGTACACCCAAGGATCGGATGCATGCCAATGCGGCCGTTGAACGGCTGCGCGTAGGCGATATTGTAGTGTTCCAACAATCCGGAGCGTATTGCTGGACCATATCGCATCATGATTTTCTCTCGCACCCGCATCCGCAATTTTATTATTTAACGGAAGGAAATGATTATGGGGACCGAAACCAAGTCAATCAACACAGGCCGCAAGGCTGCTCAAGTGCAAGTAATGGCGGATTTGCTGAACACGCTGCTAAGTGAACGGTTCTTTGAACCGGACGAGCGAACCTTATTGCCGATAACTGCGGCGCCTGAACATATTAGAGGGTTATTCAGCGACAGTAGTGAGAGCACCCATACTATGGTTTATGTGGCAGAAACGGCCTTCTTACTGAAAGAGAACCAGCGAACAGGACTGCAATGGGTGCAGGACACGCCTATCTTCAAACAGGAGCGGGGTGAAGGTTGGAGCGTAGTAACTTCTCCCGAGGAGTTGGCGGATGTGGTGTTGCGTTCAGCACTGACGGAGGACGCCTACGCTCAGCCGGGAGTAGCCGACTTTCTGGCAGGCTTGAAGCTGGCTGTGCAGCAACTAGCACTTAGCTTGAATCCGGCGGCCGTACAGCGATTGCTGGACGATCTTCCCAATTCGCCTTATGGCTGGTTTATCAGGGGAGAACAGGTGGCCGCGCTGCGGGATCGTCCGTTCCATCCTTCGTCCAAGGCGAAGGTGGGCTTCAGTGATCAGGATTACGAACAATATTCGGCGGAGTTTGGCAAGCCGGTGCGTCTGCGCTGGGTGGCCCTGCGGGCAGATACGGTGGAGCGGGGGACTGAGCAGGAGGAATGGTCCTGTCTTGACCTGCTTGGTGGGGAAGAACGCTCCCGGCTGGAAAGTGAACTGCAACAACGTGGGCTTACACCGGGTCAATATGTTCCGTTGCCTGTGCATCCCTGGCAGTTGCAGCAGGTGATCCTGCCCCGCTTTGACCGGGAGATCGCGGAGGGGACCATCGTTGTACTGGACACAGAAGGCGGAGATTTCCTGGCGACTTCCTCGCTAAGATCTCTTAGCCCGGCAAGCCTACTCACTGGTCAAGAGGACGAAGCGAAGGTACGCTCCATAGCGATGTTGAAGCTTCCGGTCAGCGTGCTATCCCTGGGGGCGGCCCGCTATTTGCCAGTTGTGAAGCTGCTGAATGGCCTGGCCGGGGAGAAGCTGCTAAGGCAGGCTGTGCTGTGCGACGATACGCTGGCAGACCGGGTCTTCTTATGTGAAGAGCGACACTTCTGGGGGTATATGCCCCGTGAGATGGGCTTGTTCGATGACCATCCCCGCCACTTGGCTGCACAAATTCGTCTCTATCCAGCGGCACTGTTTGCTGAAGGGTACCGGGTCATCCCCATGGCGGCGCTAGGCGTGGAGCGGGAGGGGTGGCATATGCTGCCGGAGCTACTGGGCAGACGTTTATCCAGCGAAGAGGTCATCAGCTTCTACCGTGAGCTGGCCTACTTGTTCTATGACGTGGTTATGCGGTTGTTCAAGATAGGGGTCATGCCGGAAATTCACGGGCAGAATTGCTGTTTGGTGCTGGAGCATGGACGCCCGCGGGCTCTATTGTTCCGTGACCACGATTCTGTACGGCTACATCCACCGTATCTGGATAAGCACGGCATTGGCGATCCCAAATACCATATCCGTCCCGGCTATTCCAACAGCCTATACAACGAGACCATCCATAAGCTGATCTTCTATGTACAGTCGCTTGGGACACAACTCAACCTTGGCAGCATTATTGAAGCCTTAAGCCGTGCTTATGAGCTTGAGTCTGCCCGTTTCTGGGAGATTACGGAGCTGGCTTGGAAATCAGCACTGCAAACTGCCGGGTTGCCCGAGGAAGATCAAGAAGAGTTATTCAGGGCGGTCTTTGCCCAGCACGAGTGGCCCACCAAGCTCGTCATCCGCCCACTGCTTGAGGCCGAGGGAGTCCCCGGCGCTATGCCTTCCGGCAAAGGTCTGGGCCACAATCCTTTCTGGCGGTAAACCTGTGATGAACAGGGAGAAAAGCTTCATTTAACAGGAAATCCTCCAACTAAAACTAGCTTCTAAAGGACCTATTAAGTATTAGAGGGAATTGATCCATATAATTTACGCTGGATCGCCGAATATGGACTTATAGCTTAGAATTATAGGGAGCTTTTCCAGGTAAATGTCCAAAACCAGCTTATTTCCGTATATTAGCAGGAGAATTTCCTACTCGTGTGAGTTAGATCAGCATCAAGGGCCCTACAGATTGAAATCGCTTAACAGTTATGATAAGATACACCTAACTTTAATGAGGGAGCTGAAGTGGATGGATATTTCTTGCTAAGGAATGGATATGGAATGCGAGGTTTATTTTCGCATGTCTGTTTTATTCTTGCGCAAGAAAGTAATTCCATCTTCTCACTCCAATCGTATATGCGGTTCGAACTTTTTCGCTTGATGCCTTGATGCGTAGAGGTTCGGATTTGTGTTATCCGCCTGGGCTGTAAGAAGGGAAACTTTCTTGCAGCCTTTTTACGTGCGGGAGGAAATAAATTTATGACATTAATTAATGTGAGTCATTTAACTTTTGCTTATGAAGGAAGCTACGATCCAATCTTTGAAGACGTCAGCTTTCAGATGGATACGAATTGGAAGCTTGGGTTCACGGGGAGAAATGGACGGGGGAAAACTACTTTTCTGGAGCTGTTATTAGGCAAACATGTCTACAGTGGACAAATCTCTGCGGATATGGAGTTTGAATATTTCCCCTTCAAGGTTCTGCATCCAGAACATCATACCCTGGACGTCGTGACCGAGATTGTTCCAAATGTAGTGCAGTGGGAGCTGCTGCGCGAGCTTTCCTTGTTGCAGGTTGGGGAGGACGTATTGTATCGACCCTATCAATCATTATCTAACGGTGAACAAACCAAAGTCATGTTGGCATCCCTCTTTCTGAAGGAAAATCGCTTTCTGCTCATCGATGAACCCACCAATCATTTGGACCTGGCTGGCCGGGAACTGGTCAGCGAATATTTAAATCGGAAGAGTGGATATATTCTGGTGTCCCATGACCGATCATTTCTTGATCGCTGCGTCGATCATATTCTGTCCATCAACAAAACGGATATCACCGTACAGAAAGGGAACTTCTCGGACTGGTGGGAAAATAAGCGGCGGCAAGATCAACGCGAACTGGCAGAGAACGAGGTGCTTCGCAAGGACGTCAAGCGATTGGCCGAAGCAGCCAAACGCACTGGAGAATGGTCGCAGGCGGTAGAGAAAACCAAGAATGGTACACGGATCTCAGGGGTCAAGGCGGACAAAGGCTACGTCAGTCATAAGGCAGCCAAAATGATGAAGCGCTCCAAGTCGCTGGAACAGCGCCAGCAATCGGCTATTGAGCACAAGTCCAAGCTACTTAAGAGCGTGGAGACTTCAGAAAGTCTGAAAATTGCCCAAATGCCTTACCACAAAACCCAGCTAGCCGAGCTGGGTCGGGTTGCGATCTATTATGGGCAGAAGCAGGCTAGCCCGGACATCAGCTTCTCCATTCAGCAGGGAGACCGAATTGCCTTAACCGGTAAGAACGGCTCAGGAAAATCTAGCATCTTGAAGCTCATTTGTGGTGAAGAGCTTGCTTATACAGGGACGCTTCGGATCGGTAGCCGGTTGAAGATATCTTACGTATCACAGGATACCTCATATTTGCAGGGGAATTGCTCGGACTATGCCAGGGAGCATGGTATTGATGAGAGCTTGTTCAAGGCGATCTTGCGGAAGCTGGATTTCTCCCGAATTCAATTCGAGAAGGATATGGCGGATTATAGCGGGGGCCAGAAGAAAAAAGTGCTGATTGCCCGCAGCCTGTGCGAGCAGTCGCATTTGCTGGTCTGGGATGAGCCGCTGAATTTTATCGACGTCATCTCCCGTATGCAGATTGAAAATCTGCTGCTGGAATATGCGCCTACCTTGCTATTTGTCGAGCATGATCGCGAATTCTGCGAGCAGATCGCTACAAAGGTCATTCAGTTATAAGGAAGAACAACCTCTTAATAGTGCGAGTTCAAAAAGTCGGGTTTACAGGACCAAAGCTTATGCTTTCGATGTGCGTTTTTTCAAAACGCTTGAGTTGGGTGAAGCTAGGGACTGAGTAGCGGAGCTACACGTTTTCGGAGAAAACGACTTCGGAAGCATAGGCTTGGCCCGGCTGAATTCAAGATTCGATGTTGAACTTACTCCTCGAACAACTCCGTCCTGGAAAGACGACTTTTTGAACAACCTCTAAATAGAACCAAATCCATTCATGTGCGGATATATAAGTGAAGGGAGGGGAGAGCGTGGCAACAGAGAGGGAAGTTGTCGAACAACTGGTACGTGATTATGGCACCCGGTTGTACACCTTCTGCCGAAGGCTGGCTTTTACCTCGGGCGATGCGGATGACCTGTACCAGCAAACCTATCTTCGCATTCTTGATATGAAGGGAACCCTGGATTTATCCCATAATCCGGCCGGGTTTCTAATGTCGATAGCTACCAGGATCTGGTCGGATGAACGGAGAAAATTTGCCCGGAGACAAAGAATTGCCCCCTTGAACTACAATCATGCTCAAGTGAATGAAGTGCCTGACAAGAGGTCCACGGAGAAAATGGTAGAGCAGCAGCAAACTCAAATCGAGCTCCGAGAGGCGGTGCAGCAATTGTCTGATGCCTTGCGAGTGCCTGTGCTGCTCTATTACATGGCTGACATGTCTGTTCAGGATATTTCGGACGTGCTGCGTATTCCCCAAGGCACTGTTAAGAGTCGGCTGCATCAAGGGCGTCAGAAACTCAAATTGAGATTGGAGGAATCAGGTTATGACGGATGAAGAGAAATTTGATGGATTACTTCGTATGTCTCTGACGGAAGAAGAAATTCCGCCTCCAGCCGTTCAGGCAGCTCTTCTTGAGCAAATACGCCAGCAACCTGCCAAGCGGGAGTTATCGTGGTGGCTGCCGACGGTCATCGGAGGATTGCAGACAATCACTATGGTGGTTGGCGTGAATTTTATGTTTCCCAACTCATGGTTGTCTTTGCTATCGCTGCCGACGGGGGCCGGCCTTATCCTCTGCTCGGTGACATTATCAGCAGCGGCTCAGGTATGGACCAGAAAGGAGCGTAAACGCTATGTCGTGGATGAGCTATGAGCAAATGTGGATTGGAATTGGCGTGGTATTATTGTTGGTGCTGGGGTTTAGAACTTGTTTGGGAATATGGACGTATCGGGATGCCAAGGCACGTGGCCTTGATGCCAAAATATGGACTGTAATTGTAGTTCTAGTGCCTAATTTGATGGGCCTGCTGCTCTACTTTCTGATTGGTCGCAGGCAGCAAACAGTACGATGTGCTTCATGTGGTGGCCAAACGGAGCCTGGCAAATACTATTGCTCGAATTGCGGCGCCTCGTTGGTTCAACCGGGGATGATCGTGCCTTCAGATGTGAAGCACAGCAAGAAGCCGTTAATCGCCGCACTGGTGGGCATGATCCTAACCAGTTTGCTGGTGCTCGGAATCGTCTTCGGAAGTCTCTATAGCGCTCAGCCCGAAATGTTTGCGGCCAAGAATGTTTCCATTGGACAGGCGCAAACGATGCGACCGGGGTTATGGAAGCTGTCTTTCTGGTATTTTGATGGTGAGAAGGTTCAGGCTATTGACCTCAAGCAGGGAGAACCACGTCAAATCACGCTGGACACCGAAATCAAGAAAGGTACGGTCGAAGCGGCTATATCCGTGGATGGCAAAGAGCAGGAGAGGCTTCTGCTCAACGATTTGGACACCCCTTATATTTGGGATTTGAGTGACCTTCCCGATTCGGGCAGGATAACACTGCATCTGTATGCCGAAGAGGCCAGAGGCAAAGTGAATATGGACTGGCGCTAAAATAAGACTCAAAAACAAAAAGAAAAGAAAGCTCCCCACCAAGCGAAGAAGCCGGGTCGGGGAGCTTTTGCATACTAAAGGATTGAAATGAAGCTACGGATCATGTAATATATGATAATGATAATCGTTATCACTAATAATTATCAAATGATAGAGGAGTGGACAGGGAGGTGAATTTTTGAGTGTGATTGACGCCAAAAAAAGAGAGAAAGGTCGTCTTTATTATACGATCATTTGCAGTTTAATCGGATTGATTGTGGTATCCTCCGTATTATCCGTGTCTATCGGGCAGGTACATATTCCGTTCATGCAATCCATGAACATTATGCTGCATACGTTGACCCACGGCTATCTTGGCTCGATTGACAAGATCGATAACGAGTCTTACTTGAACATCATTATGCAAGTGAGAATGCCCCGCGTCCTGTTCGCCTTGATCATCGGCATGGGGTTGTCTTTGTGTGGAGCCATTATGCAGGCGGTTGTCCAAAATCCGCTTGCCGATCCTTATATTCTCGGGATTTCATCGGGAGCTTCACTAGGAGCTACCTTTGCTATCCTGGTTGGGTTTGGTAGTGGCGCGATGCTGGCACAATTAGGTGTTGCGTTCGGAGCCTTCGTAGGTGCGATGATCACCTCAGTAGCCGTGCTGGTGCTGTCAAGTATTGGCGGCAAAGCCACCTCGGTGAAGCTGGTTTTGTCCGGGGTTGTGATCGGAGCGCTGTGCAGTTCCTTTTCAAGTCTGATTATCTATTTTGCGAATAACGCCGAGGGTATCAAAACAGTGACCTTCTGGTCCATGGGGAGTCTGGCTTCAGCAAGCTGGCAGAAAGCGCCGGTGCTGGCCGTCATTGTGTTATTGGGCTGTGTGGCGTTTCTATTCCAGCATCGGGTACTCAACACCATGCTGGTCGGCGACGAGTCCGCCATTACGCTTGGTATCAACCTCAGTGCTTATCGCAAGCTGTACATGATCGTAACGGCCCTGATTACGGGGACTATGGTTGCTTATGCCGGGATGATCGGCTTTGTAGGCCTGATTGTACCCCATATTTCGCGGGGGCTATTCGGTGCGGACCATAAGCGTCTCTTGCCAGGCACATTATTGCTTGGCGGGTTGTTCCTGATCTGGTCGGACATTTTATCCAGAACGCTAATCACCAATGTGGAGCTGCCGATCGGTATCATTACATCGGTCATAGGTTCACCGCTATTTATCTATATGATTGTGAAAAAAGGCTACAATTTCGGAGGCTAAATAAATGGAATTGAGCGCACAAGGAATGGGCGTCAGTATCGGCAAGAAAGAGATTGTAAGAAACGTCTCGATTCTGGTGAAGAAACGTCAGTTTGTAGGTCTCATTGGGCCCAATGGTTGCGGAAAATCCACGTTGCTCAAAAGCATCTACAAGAGCATCGTTCCCCAGAGTGGCGTAGTCCATCTAGGCGACATGGATGTTCTGAACACCACAGAGAAGAAGGTATCCCGTCGCTTGGGTGTTGTGGGGCAATTTAATGAGATGAATTTTGATCTCAGCGTGAAGCAGATGGTCATGCTGGGACGCACTCCCCACAAGAAAATGCTAGAGTCGGATAAACAAGAAGACTATGACATTGTGGAGGATGCGCTCGCTAGAACAAATCTGCTTCATTACAAGGATCGCAGTTATTTATCATTATCCGGTGGTGAGAAGCAGCGGGTTATCCTGGCGAGAACGATTGCTCAGCAACCGCAATTCATGATTCTGGACGAGCCTACGAACCACCTGGATATCCGTTATCAGCTAGAGATTCTATCCTGTGTCAAGGAACTGAATATTGGTGTACTGGCGGCCCTGCATGATTTGGAGATGGCTGCGTATTACTGTGACTACATCTATGCTGTCAAGCAGGGGGAAATCTATGCTCACGGTACACCGGAGCAGGTATTGACGCCGGAGACCATCGAATCGTTGTATCAAGTAAAATGCCAAACCTACATTAACCCTGTCACACATGGTTTGGGTTTTGCTTACGGCATTTAAAGAACATCCTATAGAACATCCAAGAATAACTAAGGTGCATTTTGAGGGGGAGAAACTTTAACTATGAAGAAGAAATTAGCGATGAAAAATAGATTTGTCATGATGAGCGCGGCGTTAACACTGGCTTTGGCCTTGAGTGCTTGTGGTAATACGGCTGAACCCACCGGGGCCCAGCAATCTGAGACACCAACGCCGGAAGCTAGCAAATATCCGATTACCATTCAGAATTTTGCCAAGCCTGAGGGTGGAACGGAGTGGGAACCTAAGGAGCAGGTATTTGACAAAGCTCCAGAGCGCGTAATGGCAAACACAAGACCGGCTGCTGAACTGCTGCTGCATCTTGGGCTGGGCGACAAAATTGTTGGAGTCGGAGCCAACTTCGGTGCTCCAGATCCGACAGTAGAGGAAGAATATAACAAGCTGAACATTCTCGCAGATAGCTATGTAGGCAAAGAGGTTACTTTGGGCACAAACCCAGATTTGGTCTACGGTCGGGGCGGACTGTTCGATAATGCCGATTGGGGCGTAGGGACAGTAGATTCTCTGAATGAAATTGGCGTCAAAACGTATGTATGGGAATCATCAGTGACGGGAGGCAGCTATGCTTCCATTTATAAAGACATTGAAAATCTCGGGAAAATATTTGATGTGGAGGACAAGGCCGCTGCCTTCGCCAAGGAATTGAAGGATCGTCAGGAGGAGATTGCCTCCCGCTTGTCCAGCATTACGGAGCAGAAGAAGTTCGCCTACTTGCATATGAGTGATCCAAATGAGGTTTACGTATACGCCGCTCAGAAGGAGACCTTCTTTAATGACTCGTTCAATATGGTCAAATTGGACAATGCCTTCAAGGATACCCCTGGGGAGGTCTCGGTGGAAACTTTGATCGACACTGACCCGGACGTATTGATTATTCCGGACTGGACGGGTGAGGACAGTGCTGGTGCACAAGCGCTCAAGGATGCACTCTACAGCAATCCTAAGCTTTCCAGTATGAAGGCGATTAAGAACAAGCAAATTTTTGCCGTTGATTACAACTATATGTTCGGATACAGCTACAACACAATTGACGGGATGGAGAAGCTGGCCGGCGAGATGTACCCGGATTTGTTTAAATAAAAATAGATAAGCTAGAGGGCCGAAACGCCAGAAAGGGGTTGTATATCCGTTGATCCGCAGATTTTTTGCCTATTACCAGCCCTACAAATGGTTGTTTCTCCTCGATTTCGGCTGCGCGATTATTGCCGGTTTGCTGGAGCTCGCCTTCCCGATGGCAGTTAATATGTTTGTTGATGATTTTCTGCCAGGTGGAAAATGGGACATTGTCGTCTGGGCCTCCATCGGCTTGATCGTGCTGTACGCCTTAAGCGCCATATTAACTTATGTGGTTAACTATTGGGGCCATATGCTGGGAATTAATATTGAGACGGATATGCGTCATAAGCTATTTGCCCATATTCAGAAGCTCTCGTTCCGGTTCTTTGACAATACGAAGACAGGCCACCTGATCGGACGTCTGACGAATGATATGAACATGATCGGCGAAATGGCGCATCACGGACCGGAGGATTTGTTCATTGCTGTGATGACACTCGCCGGTTCCTTTGCACTTATGTTATCTATTAACTGGCAGTTGGCCTTGCTGACCTTTGTGGTCGTTCCAGCCATTCTGTGGGTCGTCATTTATTTCAATCAGAAAATGACCAAAGCCATTCATCAGCTATTTAGCGATATCGGCGACTTCAATGCTCGTATTGAGGATAATGTCGGAGGTATTCGCGTGGTGAAGGCATTCTCCAATGAAGCGCATGAGGAAGCTCAGTTTGCCGTTAACAACGGGCGGTTCCGCCTTACGAAGCTGGCTTCCTATAAGCTGATCGCCCGCAACGGTTCCATCAGCTACGTGATGATGCGGTTCGTGACGGTATTCGTCATGGTCTGTGGCACGTGGTTCGTTATTCAAGGCCAGCTTACCTACGGCGAATTTGTTGGCTTTCTCTTGCTGACCAACGTGTTCTTCCGTCCAATCGAGAAGATTAATGCTATTGTGGAGAGCTATCCGCAAGGTTTTGCCGGATTTAAACGGTATACGGAGTTGCTCGATACAGAACCCGATGTGGAGGATACGCCAGGTGCTGGAGAGATGAAGCCGTTCGAGCGGGAGATTAGCTATGAGCAAGTTACCTTCGGCTACGATGAAGACCAGAAGGTGTTGAATGGGGTAAGCCTGACCATTCGCAGGGGCGAAACCATTGCCTTCGTTGGACCGTCCGGCGCCGGGAAAACGACGCTGTGCAGCCTGTTGCCTCGATTCTATGAGGTAGAGAGTGGAGCGATTCGCATCGATGGCGTGGATATCCGTGAGGTGACACAAGCCTCGCTGCGCAGCCAAATTGGAATTGTACAACAAGATGTGTTCCTGTTCTCCGGGACAATTCGCGAGAACATCTTGTACGGCAAGCTTGGAGCTTCGGAGGAAGAAGTGTGGGAAGCCGCAAGGCGCGCGCATCTGGACGAGTTCATCCGCACGCTGGAGCAGGGCATGGATACGGTAATCGGGGAACGGGGCGTGAAGTTGTCCGGCGGACAGAAGCAGCGTCTTGCCATTGCCCGAATGTTCCTGAAGAATCCGCCTATTCTTATCCTTGATGAGGCGACTTCTGCGCTCGATACCGAGACAGAACAAGCGATTCAACAGTCGTTGATGGAGTTGTCGCAGGGTCGAACCACGCTGATTATTGCCCATCGTCTTGCGACGATCAAGGAAGCCGACCGCATTGTGGTCGTTACCGCTGATGGCATTGCGGAGCAGGGAAGACATCAGGAGCTTGTGGCAGCAGGCGGTGTCTACAGCCGTTTGCATCAGGCCCAATTCGGCAGCTAAGTTGAACTAATGAAAAGGCATAACAAGCAAGCGAGCGGATTGCGAGCAATCCGCAGGGATGGAGGACTATAAGATGGCAGAGAACCTGGAGCTTTATGACGTAACGATCATCGGCGGTGGCCCAGCGGGGCTGTACGCTGCATTCTATAGTGGTATGCGAGATATGAAGACTAAGCTGGTGGAAGCGAAGGATGAACTCGGCGGCAAGCCGTTGATCTACCCCGAGAAAATGATTTGGGATGTCGGTGGGATCACTCCCATGCGTTGCGAGCAGTTAACTCGCCAAATGATTAGCCAAGCCATGACCTTTGAACCAACAATCGTCTTGGGTCAGCAAATCAGCGGACTGGAACGGTTAGCCGACGGAACCATGATATTGGAATCCGAATCGGGAGAACGTCATTGGACCCGAACCGTCATTCTGGCCTTGGGCCGGGGAGTCCTCAAGATGGCCAAGCTGGACATTGAAGGGGCAGAGCGTTATGAAGTTGGCAATCTGCATTACACAGTACAGGAGCTAGAAGTGTTCCGGGATAAACGGGTGCTTATTTCCGGAGGCGGCGATTCGGCTGTGGATTGGGCTAATGAGCTGGAGCCGCTGGCAGCCAGTGTAACGGTGGTACACCGCCGCGAACGCTTCGGCGGTCATGAGCGTAATGTGAAGCGGATGATGGATTCTTCGGTCCGCGTGCTGACGCCCTATGCCCTCAAGCAGCTTCATGGCAGCCAGGATGGCAAGTCCATCGAAGCGGTCTCGATTTCCAAGGTGGATGAAGAAGGGCAACTATCGGAAACGGTGGAGCGGCTTGAAGTAGACGCTATTATCGTGAACCATGGACTGCGTGGCGACTTTGGCAATATTGTCAACTGGGGATTGGACATGGGGCAATGGGATATTCAGGGAAGCGAGCGGCTGGAGACGAATTTGCCAGGCATCTTCGTAGCCGGAGACGTGGCCCAGTATGCCAGCAAGCTCCACCTGATTGCCGGCGCCTTCACAGATGCCGCCCTGGCGGTCAATAGCGCCAAGCTTTATCTGGAACCGGAAGCATCGAAGGTAGCCTATGTATCCTCGCATAATGCCAAATTCAAGGAGCGGAACATTGCCCTGGGTGTAGCGGAAGAAGACGCCTAGCTAGTCAACATCAACTCAAGTATAATTTCTTACGCATCAGGAAAGGAAAGTCTCCTAAACCATGTCAGCATGGGATAGGGGACTTTTTTGCTTGCATAGAATTTACTAGGAGCGGAATAGGTTGTATTTTGAGCGAAAAGGGCGCACCAAGCTGCAATCGTAGTCGTATCGTAAAGCATCGATGTCTATGAATCTATCATCGATAGAGCGCGCAGGGAGATATGCATTAACGAGAGGTCATTATATGAATTGGAGAGGGTATGAACATGAAAAAATGGATTTCGGTATGGCTTAGTATTGCGTTAATGCTTTCCGTATTCGCTTTTCCGGCTGTGGCCGAGACAAACACACCTCAACAAAGCAGCGATGATGCCCAGATTATTGATATTTTCGGAAGAACCCTGAATGACTACGGCGTAGAATTAGTAGATTGGCAGGGATATATCGCCAACCCTTATGTGAAGCTGAAGGTGATTCCACCGCAGAATGCTTCCTACCCACTGACGATTACTATTAAGGCAAAAGGAACTTCCCGCTTGATGATGGATCGGCCGAGCACGCTGAGTGCAACTGGCGCACAGAAGACCCTTTCGTTCCAGAACGCCAGCCAAAGCAGAGATTTTCTGCTCGAAATCCATCCTGACCGCATCGGAGGTAATGGGGAAATCGAGCACTACACGCTGGAGTTGACGACAACGGGGGCCAACGGTACCGTGCGCACACAAACGACGCCTATCCGCGTACTCGATCAGGATGATAACGGCGAGCCTGGACTGCCGCTGAAGTTCGACTACAGATACGACAATATCCAGCCTTATTTCAGCGACCCGGATATTCGGGAAGTGAGTGAACAGGCCATTAAGGACTGGTTCTATTTCTTCGATATGGAGCCTTTCGATACGGTTCCCGCCTTTGCAGAAACGACCTGGTTGCCTGGAGATGGCTTCACCAACCATATCCAGGTGACCAACAACGAATCCTATAACGGGATGTGGATTTACTTGAGAGGGCTCAATGGCCCTTATTCCACCGGCGGACCCGCAAATAACGGCAATTATCATAAACGCAACGGTGTGACCATTCCCGACAACATTCACCGCTCCTTGCTGACGATTCTGGATTTTTATGATACCGCCACACCCTTTGCTTCATTGGATGATGAACTATGGTATTTGACGGAAATGTCTAATACCTCTACGGACGTGCATGGTCTGATTATGCATGAGTTCGGTCATGCCCTGGCTTTCTCTGATAGCTGGAAAGGGATGGCTCAATACAAGCAAAGTGGGGGCAATGCAGCGAACATCGTGGCCTATCAAGGGAACGCGGTGCCTCTGGACAATACGTATCACATTCCTGGAGATTCCCAATATTGGGACCGCATTAGCGGTCAAAGTGGCGGACGCGATCACCTCTTCCACAGTAAGCGCTGGATGCTGACGAAGCTAACCTTGCTGATAGCGGAAAAAGCAGGCTGGAAGCTGGATCGTACGCTAACGCCGTTCCTCAGTCCAGCCATCAAGAGCACGACGGTTCCAAGTGCCTCGCCAGGCGATGGCTATCTGGTGAAGCTGCAGGCCGAGGGGGGCGTTCCGTTCTATGACTGGAACATTACGTCAGGGTCGCTGCCTGGTGGACTAACTTTGGACCGCTTCACCGGCGAAATCAAAGGCACCATATCCTCCAGTGCCCAAGGAAGCTACAGCTTCACGGTCCAGCTTCGTGATTATGATGAGATGAGCACCCCGGTCCACAAGCAGTTCACGATCAACGTGGGGCAGGGAGGCAATCCGGGCAACCCGGTTGAGAACGTGGCGCTCGGAGCAACAGCTTCCACCTCCTACGTATCTGCTTGGGAGAGCCTGACCGGGCTTAACGACGGGTATGAGCCCGTGAATTCTGCGGACCGGGGACACCCGGTGTACGGCAACTGGGATAACCCCGGGACCGTACAATGGGTGCAATACGATTTTGCCCAGCCCGTAACCGTGTCATCCAGTGAGGTATACTGGTTCGATGATGATCAAGGCATTGATCTGCCCGCTTCCTTCTCGATACAATATTGGGATGGTGCAGCCTGGAGGCAAGTGGCTAATCCATCGGCCTACGGAGTGCTTGGGAATCAATATAATGTTACGAACTTTGACCCTGTAACGACGACCCGAGTTCGATTGCTAATTCAGGCCAAAGCGAACCTCTCCACAGGCATTCAACAATGGAAAGTGCTAGGAACTAACTAAATCCAAACAGGACTATTCACGCTAGCGAGGAGGAATACCCGGACGGGTATTCCTCTTTATCATTGCGGTTAAGCTAGAAGAACCTTTGTTGACAGGGCCAGATTAACAATGATATAAATGACTAAGTCAACTATTATTCAATGGATCAATTAATGATTCAAAAAGGAGCAGCTATGAAAAAACAAAAAAGTTCGCGTCCCCGACTGAAAAAAACGTTATGGATTATTGGCGGCATGATTACAGCTCTTGTAGTAACCGCCGTAGTCCTTCTGATTCGGTTTGACCATTATGTGGACCCCTGGCATAAGAAGGTCGCAGAGGCAGGCATTCAAGAGAAGACGGCAAAGGTCAACTCCGTTCAATTCAATTATGCAGAAGGACCGGATAACGGTCCGGCCTTACTCTTACTCAATGCCCAGCATATGGATTGGTTCAGCTATAGCCGGGTATTGCCGGAGCTCTCGGAATCCTTCCATGTGTTCGCGGTGGACTACCCTGGTCACGGCAAGACGACATATCCTGCGGATTACACGATGAGTGCCAATCAAATTGGCGGCGATCTGGCAGATTTTATCGAGACGGTCATTCAAGAGCCAGCCTTTGTAACGGGGAATTCGTCAGGTGGTCTGTTGACTACATGGCTTGCCGCTAACAAGCCGGAACTGGTCAAGGCTGTCGTGCTGGAGGACCCGCCGTTGTTCTCCGCAGAGTATCCACGTGTTCAGAAGACGATCGCCAACAAGTCGTTTGCCCTGTCCCATCGCTTTCTGGAAGAAGGTGAGGATGATCTTTTAATGTACTGGCTGGAAAGTGCCTCGGACTTCTTCGAGAAGCACGCTGGTAAAAATGCGCTTCCTGTCATCAAAGCCGCCATTGCCACGTATCGGAACGCCAACCCTGGAGAAGCGGTTGAGATCAGCTTCCTGCCAGATACGCTTCGGTTGATGATTCGTGGGTTCAATTATTACGATCCCCACTTTGGCGCAGCCTTCTATGAAGGGACCTGGAATGAGCAATTCGATCATGCGGAAGCCCTGCAAAAAATAGAATGCCCCACCTTGCTAATCCATGCCAATTTCGAGATTCTGGAAGACGGTACGCTGAGCGGAGCCATGAGCCAAGAGGATGCAGACCAGGCCATATCGCTAATTCCAAATGCGCAATATTTAAAGGTAGATGCCGAGCACGTGGTTCATTTGGACAAGCCTGAGCAATTTATACAGATTGTCAAAGACTTTTTCTTAAATTGAGAAAATCCATTATACTGGGATTAGCCAACAACTCATTAAGAAGGAGTATATAGGACATGGAATACGACAAAATTATACGGTCCTTTGGCATTCTCAATCGTACCTTTGTAAGTTACGTCTCAGAAGCGCTGTCGTCCAGCGATATTTCCTTCTCGGATAGCATTTTCCTGATCAACATTGGTAACGATGAGGGAACCAGTCAGGAACAGCTTGCCCATTTGTTAGCGATTGACAAAGCGGCCATTGCTCGCTCGGTGAAGACGATGGAGAACAAGGGATACGTCAAGACGGAACGCTCCAAGGTCGATAAAAGGACGAAAGCCCTCTATTTATCGGAATCCGGACGGGAGTTATACCAATACTTACAAGGTCTGAATCGGGAATGGATTCTTGATGTGCTGCAAGACATCGATGAGGAAGAGGCCCAACGCTTCATTGATACCATTGATCGTATTAGTGACCGGGCCAAATCCTTCGAGAGGCGTATATAATTATCCGGGTAGACCCATTGTCTCACTCGGGTATTTATGCCAATGGGTCTATTTGAGATAGGACGAAGGAAGCCTTTTCCCATTCCACAGGGCGATATGGTTGATTGTAAATCTGAGGGCGCCGTATACTGGATGAAATCAGACCAGAAATGTGGAGGGATGTACATGAGCGAGGATGTTGCAGTGGGTTGGGACGCGATAGAAGAGCAAATGAAGCGTTTATACGGAGAACAGGTGCCTAAGCATTACGGGACTTCACTCCCTTATCAGCTTGGAGGAAATGACCCGCTCGACGGACTTAGCGCCTATAAAGCCACTCATCCGGTTCCCCATTGGCATATCGTCACTTTTGGCTTCTCGGAGCTGTATACCAAAGAATCCGAAAATATGATGTACAGCGGCTATGGATTTGAGCTTACCTTTCGCGTAGCCCGGCAAGAAGATGAGGAAGAACCTCCGATGTGGGCGTTGAACCTGTTACAAAATATGGGACGTTATGTCTTTAATAGTGGAAATATCTTTGTGGGTGGCGACTATCTGGATGCGAATGGGCCTATCTGTCTGGGTGCAGACACGCTGCTGACAGCGCTGGCCTTCACCGAGGACCCAGGGCTTCCGCCAATACATACTGCCAATGGCAGAGTGGAATTTCTGCAAATGGTCGGCATCTCAGGAGATGAGCTTGAAGCCATGAAAACCTGGAGCACGGTGGGCCTATTGGAAGCGGGGCAATCCGTTATTCCAGGGTATGTCACCGATTTATCCCGAGATTCCATGCTGCAAATTCCTGCCGTTGCTGAGGCTGTGGAGCAGGGGATTGAACGCGATGGCTCTAACACGGGATTCCTGTTTGTTGATGAGCTGGGCTTTGAGCCTGGCAAGAAGAAGCTGTTTCGTAAGACGCCAGCCAAGCTGACGTTGGGGGCCAAGCAAGCGGAAACGGTAGGGAAGCTACTGCGGGGAAGACTGCTGAAGGGCAAGGACTTAACCTTGGCCAGCCGCGATTGTCAGATTATCCTCGAACCCGCCGAAGCCACGTCCTATGAGAAGGGCGGGGAGGCATTCCAAGTGCATCTAAGTGATGCAGTATCCACGGAGCTGTCCCAGAAGCTGCAAGCCAAAGAAGGAGCGGTCCAACTATCCTCTTACGACGGACTGATTATTCAAGTCGTAAAAACTTATATCAAGGATCAGGAAGGAAATATAGTCTCAACCATTGGCTAATAAGCTCCATCATATAAGAATTTTGTGACTGATCAACATCAGGAGGGCTGTCTATGGATGCCAAAGCTAAAAAAATATTGCACAATACTTATTGGACTGGCGGTCGCTGGAAGCTTGGCGGTCCCTCCTGTACGGATGAAGACTTCGAATACGCCAAGAGCATGGGGGTCATGTTCGACCCGGTGACAACAACGCATGATGAGTGTGTGCTAAAGATAAGAGAACTCCACGAACATAAGATCACCAAGGAAAAGGTAGTGCGCGCTTTTTTACATAGTTTGTCCACCCGGAAGGTTTATTTGCGCAGTGCCTTATCCAGCTTTGCCTTAACCTACGATTTACCTGTACATAAGTTTGAAGAGCAGAAGGCTGAGGAGATGAATTATTCCTCCTGTCATGATTGCAATGAGAGAAAGCTAATGTCCGACGAGCAATATGTCAATGTGGACGTTAATGTGCTTAACTTTGAACGAAGCAAATGGGGCGGGGTGCGTTTAAACCGCCTGCTTTACTGTCTATTGGACCTGGAGCTATTGAGCCGGGAAGAAGCTTTGGATGTCACGAATGAGGATATCGCCATACTGAAGAGCATGGTGCAGGCCATTGAAGACTGTTCAGATAAGGATGCGGCAAGGCAATTAGAGAAGCGTTGGAAGGACTTGTTTAAGGCCAACCAATATGAGAGGGACTTCGTGATGGAAATCTGGGGTTATGCTGGCCTGCTGCAATCCACTGATAAATACCGTAACGAGCGAGGACGAGGGGGGACCGACTTCATGTCCGTGGCTACCTGGCGGGGCGAGGATGGTTATTCCGCCGAGAGGTTATTCGATTATTTCGGACCCTATCTCCAATGAGTACCAGATTAAATTGAGCAAAAAAGGGTTTATTACAAAGTATAGAGAATGAATATGAGGTTGTTTGGTGTGTTAACAGCATCCATCAGTTATCCGAAATGAAGGAGCGATGTTGTATGGACAATTACAGGCCAAGATACCATTTTACGGCACCACAGCATTGGATGAACGACCCGAACGGCCCGTTTCAGAAAGACGGAGAATATCATTTGTTCTATCAGCATAATCCCCATGCAGCGAAGTGGGGCGACATCCATTGGGGGCATGCCAAGAGCCTTGACTTGATTCACTGGAACCATCTGCCCATTGCTCTGGCCCCTTCCACCGAGCTGGAGGAAGAGCACTGCTTCTCCGGATGTTCTGTCATTCAGGGGGATGAGGTGATGTTATTCTACACCAGCATTGGGGATGGAGAGCGGAATGCCAAGACCGGGGCCCAGCAATGGACCGCGAAGAGCAAGGATCTTCTCCAGTGGAATAAGACTGCGAACCCTCCAGCGTTAAGCCTGGAACTTCATGGGGATGTGGAAATTACCGAATGGAGAGATCCCTATGTCTGGCAAGAGCGGGACGGTTGGCGAATGCTGCTTGGTGGGGTTTACCAAGGCAAGGGCTGCAGCTTGATTTACCGTTCCGACGATTTGGAGAAGTGGAGCTTCCAGGGCATCTTCCACCGCGGCGACGAAGAGATTTGGGAATGTCCTCACTTGTTCCGCTTTGGCGATCAGGCCGTATTGTTCTATTCCCCAAGTGGCCCTGTCCGCTATATAACAGGCACAATCCGCGAGGATAAATTGACGGATGTGGTAAAACACGGCACGGTAGACTATGGCGGCTGGGAAGGCTATTATGCCTCTACAGGGTTCGTAGATGAGAAGGGACGCAAGATCATGCACGGCTGGATTCCGGAAGGCCGAGGGGACAATTTCCCCGTGCGGCTGAATTGGGCGGGAGTGCTGGCCTTGCCGCGAGTGGTCGACCTTAAGTCCAATGGCAGCATCACAATGTCGCCTGTGCCGGAGATAGAAAAGCTGAGAGGTAAACATTACGGCTTCAAGAATATTGAAGTGGGTCAGACCCCCGTGGACACGGAGGTGCATTCAACTTCGTTCGAATGTTCGCTGAAGCTGGAGAAGGCCGCTCTGGAAAATGGGAACCTGATCATTTCTTTGTTTGCTTCCGCCAGTGGTCTGGAGCATACGGATCTGCGTCTGGATTTGGCGAAGGGTTCAATTTGTATTGATCGATCGCAATCGAGCCAATTCTACAAAGTCAACAAAACTTCGGTCAAGGGCGATCTGCCCCAAGAGGATGAAGGACGGCTGCTTCGCCTGCGGATTTTTGCAGACCAATCGGTCATCGAGGTATTTGTTAACGATGAGGTTTGTCTTACGGCTAGAGTGTATCCTTCCTTGGAGGATAGCCATGGCATTCTGTTAACCTCCGAAGGTGAAGTGAAGGTAGCTAGTATGGACATTTGGGAAATGCAAGCTGCGGAGATTCGTGCTGTAGAATAAGCAGATAAGCAAGAATGCAGGGGAAGTGCTGGCAAAATTGCAGCACTTCCTTTTGCATGTGCCAATATACCGATTCACCATTGACAAAATACACAGAAGTAAATAAGATGATAGATGACAGTCAGCACTGACATTACTTTAAATGATAGTCATTAATGGGGAGGAAGCATGAACACTACAGTCAACACACCAAGAAATAATGGCCCGGTACTGCTTCGTGTACTGGTATTTACTTTAATTATCTCCGTCATGAACGGAACGATGTTTAATGTCGTATTGCCCGCAATTAGCAAGGAGTTGAATCTCTCGGCATCACAGGGAAGCTGGATCGTTACCAGCTACCTGATCGTCTATGCCATTGGCACGGTTACCTTCGGCAAGCTTACCGATAAATACAAGCTAAAGGACTTGCTCACCTTTGGACTGTTGTTACTGGCTGCAGGCTCTGTGCTCGGCATGATGGCAACCCAGTTCTGGATGATCATTATGGCCCGTATTGTTCAGGCTACTGGCGCCTCGGTCATACCGGCTCTAAGCATGATTATCCCTGTTCGCTATTTCCTACCGAAGGAGCGGGGACGCGCACTGGGCACTACCGCCATCGGAACCTCCCTGGGTGCCGCCCTTGGCCCGATTATCGCAGGATTCGTGACCAGCGCACTCAGCTGGCAGTTCCTGTTCGCCATTCCTTTGCTGGCCTTGGTCACCTTGCCCTTTTACCGCAAATATCTCGATGATCAAGCAGGCCTGGATCAGAAGATTGATTATATGGGCGGGGTTCTTCTGGCAGGGAGCGTTGCCTTCTTGCTGCTGGCCTTGACCAATGCAAATGTATATTTTCTGCTGTCCGGTGCAGTAGCGTTGATCTTGTTCATTTTTAGAATTCGCCATGCGGCCAATCCCTTTGTTAACCCGGATATCTTCCGCAATAAACTATATTCACTTGGGATATTCATCACGTTCATTATGGTTGCTATCGGCTTCAGCGTTCCATTTACTATGCCGCAACTCCTAGCTGCCCTGAACGATTTATCGCCTGCCTGGATTGGACTGGTCATGCTGCCATCTGCTCTCATCACCGCATTTTTTGGGCGAGTGGGAGGAAGGCTGGCGGATCGAAAAGGGAATGCCTTTCTGCTCTATATTGCGGCGGCACTTCTCATGGTTGGTTTTCTTTGCTTGTCTATGGTCTCGGGAATGTCGCCCGTCTATATTGGCTTTTTCCTTATTTTCGGTATTTTGGGCCAATCGTTTATGCTTATCTCATTGTCCAATACAATCTCGCAAACCCTCTCCAAGGAGCAGGTTGGGATCGGGATGGGATTGCTCTCCATGCTTAACTTTATCGCTGGCGCGGTATCCACAGCGGTGATCGGGAAGGTGCTTGATCATAATCAAGGCGCTCCCTCCGTATATAGCAACATTTTCCTTGTACTCGCCGTGCTGGTTGCTGCCATGACGCTACTTTATTATTTCCAGTTCAGACGCTCCATGCAGAAGAGAGCCCCAGGGCATTCATTTCATAAGGAGGAGAAGGAAGTATGAGTGACGGTAAGAGCGGGGGGGGAAGCCCAAGACAAAGCACCCATGACAAGCTGCTGCTGGCAGCGATTGATCTCATTTCGCAAAAGGGATATAAGGGCGTTACGACGCAAGAGATCGCGACGGCTGCCGAGGTCACCGAAAAAACATTGTTCCGTCATTTTGGCAGCAAACTTAATCTCCTCGAAACAGCCTTTGATCGTTTTCATTACACCGAGGAGATGACCAAGCTGTTTAAGGAGAGAATCATTTGGGATTTGCAGGCCGACTTGACCTTAATCACGCAAACGTATCATGACATGATGAACCGTAACCGAAAAATGATCATGATCAGCATTAAGGAAGGAGATCACCTGGAGGGATTTCGCGCAAAAACGATGAAGCCCCCCAGACAATTGGTGGAATTCTTAACCCGTTACTTTCACACCATGTTTGACCAAGGAAAGTTGATAAAGGTAAATGCTGAAATTCAGGCGTTTGCTTTTATCACCATGCATTATGGTGCGTTCCTGAACCATTTGGACAGTGGGGCCAACTTCCCCTCCGTGTCTTTAGAGGATTTCATCGTTGAAAGTGTAAAGACCTTCACCCGGGCATTAACGCCCTAGTGAAGGTCTTGTTTGATTGTTTGATGCCATACCTGCGAAATGGCAGGCTATGAATGGATCACATTATGGCTTGCCTGACTCTTATGGCTCCAGCCCCCAAGCTAACGTGCTGTCAATGTACGCAGTTGTGAGTGGACTATCCACATAGGCAGTAGCTGTAGCATTGAAGGAATAATCATCCGACTGCGAATAGTTGCTCCAGTCCATCTTGGAGATGCGGGTCTGGATTTCAATGCTTTGCCCGGCAGCAAGCACACCTGCCTCGCTAGTAAAGCCCCACGCAGCGTAAGTGTCGGCCGTCGGTTTGGCTGCATCCAGCTTCACGAAGGTACCCGTCACGTTACCGGTTCCTGCCGATGACCAGTCTACGAACAACTGCTGGTCCTGGTTCCCATTGCTCGTGTAATAATAACGAATCTGCACAGTCGACAAATTGATGTCATTGCTGCCCGTATTGGTCAGCTTAATGCGTGGATTCAAGGTATTTACGGAGCTTGCCAGTGATCCGTTAAACATCTGGACCTTGATGTCGCCCGTGGCAGGCGGCTGCTCCGTGGTATCATTGATGGTAATCCCCAAAGTTGCGGGATTGCCTGCACTGAATACAAAGGTCAAGTGAGTCAAACCAAGCGCTTGCGCAGCCAGATAATGCTCACTGATGCTAACTGTAGTCCCCGATACGGTGTAATCCGTGCCGGACACAAGAACGTTGCTGCCATTACGAATAGAAGTTAGTGTATTTCCATTTAAGGTTAAGGTGACAGAAATATTCGCCGGATTATGCTTATCAAACTGGGCAGATATCGGAGTAATTACGGAGTTATCGTCCGGGTCAGGATTCGGTGTAGCATTCACCGGGTCTCCGTAAACGATACCGTGACCGTTGGTACCCAGATATACGCGGCCGAATACTTTCGGATCGCCAGTAATAGCCGAATTGGTCACCCCGTACTGATGTTGATCATCATTAATCCGCACCCAGCTTGCTCCGGCGTCAATGGAGCGGAAGATACCACGGACACCGTCGATTTTCGCGCTGGTGTAGATGGCTTTATAGCTGCGGCCAGGAGCTTCCTTCCCGAAGCCAACCACATCCGCTTCTTCGACATTCGCCAATCGGGTGAAGCTTGTTCCCGAATTGGTGGAATGCCAGAGTCCGTATACGCCTTCTGTACTTCCTCCAGCCAGCCAAATGTCGCCTTCCGTGCCTGGCAATGCCTTCAAGTTGCCTGTAACAGGCAACCCCGACGCGGCAGTGGGCGCAAAGGAGGCTCCGCCATTGGTACTTATATAGAAAGTACCGCCGCTGATCGCATAGAACTTGTCCTTATTCACCCGGTCCGAGGCCACCTTGGCTCCGGCAGGCAGTCCCGTGCTGGCCGACCAGGAGTTGCCACCGGTCTTGGAGTATTGCACACCGGCATCTTCAATCGACCAGACGATAGAGCTTCCGTCAGCAGCGAGGGCTACCGTTCCGCCACCCTTCTGGGTGGAAGGCTGACTGTTCGGAGAATACCAGTTGCTGGCGCTGTCCCGAGAAATTCCGATCAGCTTCTGATCCGGGTAGTTGGTATCATAGGTACCGACCCGAACGATAAATGCTGGGTCCAATTCAGCATAGTCCATGCTGGCTGTGCTCTTCGGATTAATCATCATCCTGGATGGAACCTTAGTTACATCATCATGACGGAAGCCGCTGACATCAAATACACCGCTAATGACTTCAGGACCGATAGGGGTGCTGAGCAGCGAGGTCACGGCTTCCTCCTCAATGCCCTTGGCCATGACGGAAATATTGATTTTCCCGCCATTATCCCAATCCGTCAGATTGTTGGTTCCGTACAGCGTAGCCCCGGTACCGTACATCATTCGGTCGGAATTAAACGGATCGATCTCGATATCGCCAATCATCCAGCCCAGCTTGGGCGTTGTTTCCGGTGGCTGGGGATTCGCGGCAAAATCCAGCCAAGGCGCGGTGGATATGTCCTGAGTGTAACGCAAGCTGCGGCTCGGATAACCATTCCAGTCCCAGATGGACGTCCAGGTAGCTCCTCCGTCCGTACTGCGGAAGATTTTCTCATCCGGCCACCATGCATTCATGGAGGATACCATCAATGTGTCCGGATCTTGCGGATCGACGGCCAGGCCGCCATAACCAAACCAGTTGTCCTCGCTATCGGAATCAACCGGGCTGATCTCCGTCCAGACACCGGTAGATGTATCCAGCTTCCAGACCTGTCCTTTGCTGCCGCCATAAGGGCCGACGTCATTGCTGTAGTTGACATATAATATACCGCTCGCGGCAAGCACACCGTGGTGAGGGAGGAACCCGGTCGGCTGACCAGGAACCGCCTGCCAAGTCACGCCACCATCTGTACTGCGAAAGATATTGTTAGACGGGTCGGCAACTCCTACATAAATTGTTTGCGTTGCACTGCCGGGAGAGCCTGTGCTTCGATCAAAGGCAATCCAGGCAATGCCCATAATGTCCCCTTGGTAGGAGTCGCCAGGGACAGGGATATAAGTGCCCGGATTCGGGAAGCTAGTAACTTTGCTCCACGTCTGTCCATAGTTGGTGCTTCTCCACAAGCCGTTGCCGCTACGCGCACCAAGATAGAGAATATTA
The DNA here is from genome assembly GCF_001486585.1 of Paenibacillus senegalimassiliensis. Lineage (GTDB taxonomy): Bacteria > Bacillota > Bacilli > Paenibacillales > Paenibacillaceae > Fontibacillus > Fontibacillus senegalimassiliensis. The sequence continues at coordinate 1,151,231 of NZ_LN909046.1, read as the reverse complement.
TTGCGATTAGGGTCTATTACCAGACGTTCGCCCATGGAGCGGCCCGGCATATTGCCGCCGACCTTGAAGGGCAGGGGAGAAGCAACAAAGGAATTCCCCCGGTCGGTGGAGATCAATACATTCCCGTTGTTGTGATCCCATTCATTCGTATACATCCCGGTCAGCAAATACAAACGGTCTGGGTCTACCGGGTCTGTGGCCAAACCATCGATTCCATTCTTGTTCCAGTCGTCCCAACCGACAAAACGGGTCAGTTGAATCCAACTGTTATCGCTAGGATTCCAGCGGTACGCACCACCAATATCTGTGCGAGCATAAATCAAATCCTCTTCGGATTCGTTGAAGATAATGCCAGGAATAAATCCGCCTCCCGCACCTGTGTTCACATTCTTCCAAACATAATCTTCATTTGGAGCAGAATGGGCGGTAGGGGTCCATTGCAAGAAAGATGTTCCAATTAGCGTTACAGCGAGCAGTAAAACAGTAGCGAATGAACTTCTTCTTTTGCGTACCATTCATCTTCACCCTCCGTAAAATAGTTTTGTTACAGCCAAAGATGGAACACAGCCTTCCATGCCAGATTCCGGGCATCACTCCTTCTATTCAAAGTACATCCGGGTTCAAGCGCGATGACCAAGAGATTACATAAGATACCATAATTTATAAAGATAGCGCATACAATTATTTTCATAAAATGTCTCTTCCCAGTCATGAAAGGAGATCGCGCCTTCAAATAAATTCTAACAAGGCTTGTACCTTTAGTAAACCCTAATTATGGATGATTATGGTATAAACCCGTGATAAGTAGACACATTTATTTCATAGATGCACCTATTTTTTTGGTAGAGAGAAGAATTGTCCTTGACTGTATAGAAAAGGCAGAGCTATGATTTGTGACAAGTTTCACGAACACCCATAAACTAAATAGGAGGCTGTTTTATGAAAAAAACGAAGGGCTCTTTGGCTTTCCTGCTTGCTACTATCCTGCTGTTATGTATTTCAATTCCTGCATTTGCTGCAGAGGTTCCTGCCGATAAGTACACTTATACCTTATCCGGCAAGATAGGGACTCAATCGGAAAAGATCGAACTCGAAGACTATGATGATAATCAAAATTTCAGAGACATTCTTGCCGCAGAAAAATATGAAATTGTTCTCGTGAAGGAAGGGGCCGAAATCAAATTTACGCCTAAGGAAACAATGCGTGCCATAGTTGATTATTTTAGCGTGGATGGTTCCTACGGGGGAGCTCTGTTGTGGACCATCGACGGTTCCGAGGAAATGGTAAATGAGCTTGCGGCTAACCAGACGGCTACCGTCAAGCTTTCCAAGAGCTATGGTGGATATAGCGGATTTGTTTATTATGTATTCAGCTTTGGCGAAGGGGACCAAGTGAGCAATATTATTTACCTCGTATCTGAGGGTACAGCCTCACCTGTTGCGGATCCTGAAGCCGCGACACCTGCTGAACAGCCTGAAACTGAACCGGCTGCTCCATCTGCTAACCCTGCGGTTAAACCGGTAGAGTCAGCCACGGCCAGCCCTTCGGTCTCCAAAGTGTTGGTGAATGGGAAGCAGGTTGCCTTCGAAGCTTACAACATCAACAATAATACCTTCTTCAAGCTGCGTGATATCGCTATGGCTGTGAACGGAACAGAGAAGGGCTTTGAAGTGGGTTGGGACGGGGATCATAATGCAATCAGCCTAAGTTCAGGCGAAGCTTATACGCCACAAGGCGGAGAACTGGCGGTAACGACCAAACCTGCTGCCAAGAAGGCCACCTTGTCCACAGCCAAACTTTACCTGGATGAAGAAGAGGTACAATTGACCGCCTATACCATTGGTGGCAACAACTACTTCAAGCTTCGCGATCTGGCAGAGGCACTGGATATCACAATTACCTTTGAGGCAGCAACAAATACCATCGGTATTGATACCACCGAACAAAGTAATTAATCATAGATATCGTGCTTCTATTGACATCCCTATGTTACAATGGGCATAAGAACGCAAACCTATCCTTATTAGACAGAGAGAGAGGAAAAATTCAAATGCCCAGACATGAATCAGAATTCGATATTAATCAAGACAAGCTATTAAACAGTTTAAAAAAGGAACAAACTCTTTGTACGATCATTACGAAAAATGGTGTTCCCATTAAGGGGAAGATTGCGGCTTTTGATAAATTTGTGATCTTGGTTAATACGCAAATAGGGAAGCAAAGCATGGTCTACAAACATGCCGTATCCACCATCGTACAAGGTTGAAGCTGGCCGTAAATCAGAAATACCCATCCATACTAAACTATAAAGTTCAAGAAGGCTTGCCCGTCGTTATAGACGAGCAAGCCTTCTTACATTAATTTACGGCTAGTCAGGAAAAATATAGAACATATTGTGCGTAAACGTTTTTACAACTTATTTGCCTCGAAATAAATCTACGCTTTATAAGTTTAAGTCATCTGATCAAATCATTTATCAATTCATTTGTATGTCACTAAACATAACACAAAACAATTAAATAGCTCATTTTAGTCCCATATAAATCCAAATACATGACATATATACGTTATATATTTGAGTTGTAAGCGTTTTTATTATTATTTTTTTAAATTAAACTATTGTAATCCCGGAAAAGCTGTACTAAAATGAAGTCAGAAATTGAGTAAACGTTTTTGCAAAAGAGGAGACATTCCTTCACAAATCCTTTTGACTGTACGACTGGGTTTTGCGTAAACGTTATGACAAGGGTGGGACGATGGAAGATAAAGAAATCACGATTAAGGACATAGCCCGATTGGCTAATGTGTCAGTGGCCACCGTATCGCGAGCCATCAACGGACGGGACCGGGTTAGCGAAGCAACGCGGAAGAAAATTTTGAAAATTATTGAAGAGGTCAACTTTGTACCGAATGCAATGGCTGCATCCATGGTTAATAAGCGAACTCATATGCTAGCCGTGGTTGTGCCAGAAATCCAAAACCCATTTTACACGGCTGTTATTGGTGGCACTGTAGAAGCAGCCAAGAAGGAAGGATATTCAACTCTGGTGGTCTCAACCTACGAGGATGAAGCTGAAGAAGAAGAGTTCTTTGAAGGTTTTCTGGGACGAAACGTTGACGGAATCATCTTAATCGGGACTCATAAGGAAGCTAACTTTTATAGAAACATCCGCAAACCTGCCATATTGGTGGATCGTTATATCAATGACTGTGGACATGATGGTGTAATCATTGATAACTTCCGCGGGGCTTATGAGGCGGTCAAGCATTTTGTAGAGTTCGGGCACGAGCGAATAGCGATTATTGACGGTTCTCATGATTTTAATGATGGCAAAGATCGTTATTGGGGGTATCACCAGGCACTGCACGAGAGTGGAATCAAGCCCGCTCCAGAATACCACAAGCAAGGAAAATGGCTGGAGGAGGATGGATATCGCTTCGCCACAGAGCTGATGCGTTCGGAGCAACCACCAACCGCAATTTTTGCAGCGAACAACGTGATATGCACGGGTGTAATCAAGGCTATTCGGGATTTGAACCTGGTTATAGGCGAGGATATTTCTTTAATCGGTTTTGATGATAATGAGCTAGCTCAATTTGTTCAGCCTCGGGTAACCATTGTGAGCAGACCTACCAGGGAGATGGGGGTTAGCGCAACAGAGATTCTCATTCAGAAGATTAAGGGGCGCACAAGCGACCCATCCAAGTTGAAGAAGGTCGTGCTTGACGTAGAACTTATCAAACGCGGGTCAGTCAAAAAGCTGAAATAGCAGATAGGAGAATACCATGTCCAACATTCTGGTTGTAGGCAGCATGAACATGGATATTGTAACAAGGGTTGGAGAGCTTCCGAAGCCTGGTGAAACCATTCACGGCATGGGGAGTGGCCTTCACATTGGCGGAAAAGGAGCAAATCAGGCTTGTGCTGCCTCTAGGTCCGGCGCCAAGGTAGATATGGCAGGAGCGCTTGGCACAGATGTCTTTGCTGGAGATATACGTAATGGATTGGAGAAGAACCAAATCAATACACAATATATCGTATCCAAGCAAGGAACAACCGGAATGGCCCTCATTACGATAAACGCCTCAGGAGAGAACTGCATTATTCTTTCTCCAGAAGCAAATTATAGATATGAAGAACAAGATATGAAGCCGATAAATTGGTCTGATTACGATGTGATTCTATTGCAAAATGAAATTCCCGGACGAGTTAACGCGAAGGTGCTCCAATTGGCTAGCGAGGCAGCAGTTCCTGTGTGTGTCAATCCGGCCCCTATGACCGGCTTTGATCGCGACCTGCTTGGTCATATTACTTATCTGATTGTAAACGAGGTGGAGGCGGAGGAACTTGCCGGGGTGCCAGTACATGATGTCGATTCAGCTCGTCAAGCGGCTCAATACTTACTGGAGCAAGGCACTCAGCATGTGATTGTAACGCTGGGTAGCCGGGGATCAGTCTACCTGGATCGGTCGGGTAATTGGATTGAAACTCCTGCATTTTCCGTGCCTTCGGTCGACTCTACCGCTGCCGGTGATACATTTATTGGAGCGTTCATGGCCAGCTACTTCGGGGGTACTGAGCTTAAAGAAAGTCTTCGCTATGCTACCGCTGCTTCTGCCCTGGCCGTATCCGCTGCCGGTGCCTATGATTCCATCCCTGCCCAGAGCAGCATTCGTTCCTTCCTTAATCAAGTAGAAACATAACGTAAGGTGAAGCAAGAAACACATAGATGCCATAAGGACATTCTCCGTCAGGAAGGATGTCGCACAACCTCACACTTTGATATATTAACGCTTGGTCTTGTTAAAGTTATCCAAAACATGCAGAGGAGGGGTTTAGATGAATCGACCTGTATTAACGATGGAAGGCATCAGCAAAGAGTTCCCCGGGGTAAAAGCCTTGGAATCGGTCGATTTCGAACTCTTTCCGGGGGAAGTTCACGCCTTAATGGGTGAGAATGGTGCGGGAAAGTCCACACTTATGAAAATCCTCTCCGGCGTATACGCTCCCACCCAGGGCACGATCAGGCTTAAGGGGGAGGAGGTTGCCTTCCGCGGCACGCTCGATGCCCAGCGTCAAGGTGTATCTATCATCCACCAGGAGTTCAACTTATTCTCGAATCTCTCCGTAGCGGAAAATATCTTCATCGATCGGCCTGAAATGACTGGACCCTTCGGCCGCATAAAGTGGTCCAAGATGATAGAGGAGGCACAAGCGCTAATCAATTCCATCGGGGGCAGTGATCTCGACGTCCGGCAGGAGGTTCGTCATCTCGGCGTACACAGCCAGCAGGTGGTTGAGATTGCCAAAGCGCTCTCCTTCAAAGCCGATGTGTTAATTATGGACGAGCCGTCGGCTGCCCTTCCTGAAAATGAAGTCAAAAAAATGTTCGAAGTCATCCATCATTTGAGGTCGCAGGGAGTAGCCATCGTTTATGTTTCCCACCGGATGAAGGAAATATTTGAAATTGCAGACAAGGTAACCGTGCTCAGAGATGGACAGAAAATTGATACTAAAAGCATTGATGAAGTCACAGAGCAGCAGTTAATTCAAATGATGGTCGGCAAGGAAGTTCAGCAGTTGTACCCGATTCGCCAGCAGCCACATGATGAAGAGGTCATTCTTAAGGTTAGCAATATGTCATTAGATGCAGAACACAAAATCAGTTTCGAACTCAGGAAAGGGGAAATTCTCGGGCTATTTGGAATTCCAGGCTCCGGTTCTCACACGGTAGCAGAGCGTCTATTTGGTCTTAAGCGGGGCACCGGGGAGATCGTTATAAATGGGAAGCCCGTGCAGATCGCTACTCCCCGCGATGCAAAAGATCATAAACTGGCCTATGTCCCGCCTGACAGACATCGTCAGGGAATTATCAAGCCGATGTCTATACGCAAAAATATTACGTTTACGCTGTTGCCTAGCTTATCCAAAGGTCTGGCCTTGAACAATACGGCCATTCAGCAGGTGAGCAGTGAATATATGAACAAGCTCAGAATCAAAGCGCCCCATGATGAGCAAGCCGTAGATTATTTAAGCGGAGGCAATCAGCAGAAGGTTGTGATTGGCAAATGGCTCGCTGCCAAGCCCGATATTCTTATATTAGAAGAGCCTACTCGCGGTGTGGACGTAGGGGCTAAAGCCGAAATTTACAGCATCATCCACAAACTGGCCGAAGAAGGACTAAGCATCCTGCTGATTTCTTCTGAAATGCCTGAGGTGCTCGGGATGAGTGACCGGATATTGGTGTTATACAAAGGTGACATCGTACACACATTTGCTCACGGTGAAGCCGATCAGGAACAATTGCTGCAGCGAGCGTCCCACCCCCGTATGGAAGGAGACGTGTTATGAAACGTTTGCTCAGTGTACACGAAGCGCCTATTCTTATTTTCACCTTACTCGTTATTGTCTTATTTTCCCTCGTTACTCCCGACTTCCTCCAACTGGATAATTTCAGGCTTATTCTGGATCAAAATATCTCTATGTTTATTGTAGCGATCGGGATGACGATGGTCATTTTGCTCGGAGGTATGGACTTATCGGTGGGTTCCGTTCTGGCTGTAACCGCGACCTCGGTCGGAATATTCTTGAATCATGGCATGCCCCCGTGGGTAGCCGCTATGCTGGGCATTGGCATCGGCGTTCTCTGCGGAATGGTGAATGGATATTTTATAGCCTACAGAAAAATCCCGGATATTATTGTTACCTTGGCTACGATGTATATATTTCGCGGAATAGCTGTTGGCATCAGCGGGGGAACATGGATGAATAATTTCCCGCCAGGTTTTCGCTTCTTTGGACAAGGCACCTTCCTGGGGATCTCCTTTCCTCTGCTTGTTGCCATACTCTTGATCGCTATATTCGTTTACCTCTTGCTCTACAGCCGTGCAGGCCGAAGAATCTATGCGGTTGGCGGCAACTCTTCTGCCGCAAAGCTGGCAGGAATCAATGCAGCCAGGACCAAATTCATGGTGTATGTCTTTACCGGGATGCTGGTGGGCATCGCTTCGGTCATATTCGCCGCCAAGGTGGGAAGTGTGCAGGCGTCAACGGCGGGCAATTCGCTCTCCTTTGAGGTCATGGCTGCGGTGTTGATTGGCGGAGGAAGCATTTTCGGCGGAGTAGGTACTATTGCTGGAACTATGCTTGGAGTCCTCTTCATGGGCATCGTGAAGAATGGCCTGATTATAGCTAAGGTATCTCCGTTTTGGGTCGATGCGGCGACGGGGTTCCTGATTATACTCGCCATCGTAATCAATACACTGCAAAGGGCAAGGCAATCCAAGAGAAAGGATGGGGATTTAATATGAGAGTGTGGATAGATCGGCTGCCACTTGCACTTCGGACCAACAAATTAATCGTTCAATTACTCCTGTTATTGTTCATTCTGGTCTTGTTTAGCTTCTTATCTCCCTATTTTCTTTCTGTAACGAATTTCATGAATGTCCTGAATCAGATGGTAGAGGTGGGGCTCATTGCTATACCGATGACGTTAATCATTATTTCGGGGGCTATGGATTTATCGGTGGGTTCCATCCTTGCCTTCTCTGCCGTGGCGATGGGCGTTGGGTTTGAAAATGGCCTGAACATCTGGCTATGTGTATTGATTGGTCTGTTCACAGGTCTGGTATGCGGTGCTATTAATGGCTATCTTATTGCAAGACACCGAATGCAGGCCATCGTCGTCACGATAGGGATGCTGGTCATGCTTCGCGGCCTCGTATACGTCATGAATGAGGGCAGGCCCATCAGTGGATTTCCGGATTCCTTCTACTTTCTAGGTCAACAATATATTGCCGGAATTCCCTTCAATGCCATCGTGCTCGTCATTCTGTTTCTCATCGCTAATTTCTTCATGAACAAAACGCGGTTTGGCAGTTACGTGTACGGAATCGGTAATAACGAGGAAGTGGTGCGTTATTCGGGTATATCCGTCACTCGTATTCGATTCATTCTGTTCATGCTAAGCGGATTGTTCTCGGCCATTGCGGGTGTATTCCTGGTGTCGCGGCTGGCCAGTGCTGAAGCGACATCAGGTACCAATATAGAGCTGGATGTTATTACAGCTACTTTAATAGGAGGTACACATATTTTTGGAGGGAGGGGGAGCCTTACCGGAACCTTTGTCGGGCTACTGATTATTGTATTTTTGCGCAATGGACTCAATTTGCTAGGTGTTTCCGTATTGTATCAAGCCGTTATCTTAGGCGCGCTACTACTGCTTGCAGTAAGCAATAAAAAATTTAGTGGAGAGTGAATCCTATGAAAAAAACAACATTGGCATTACTGACAGGTCTACTATCATTGAGCTTGGCTGCTTGCGGCAATTCTGCAAACACACAAACGGGTACAGGTGGAAATTCTCCTGCTTCGGGAGCAAAAACCTACTTCATTAATCCTAAATCGATAGGTCCTGCTTATTGGGCGGCTGCGGAGAAAGGCGCCAAACAGGCTGCCGAAGATTTGAAAGTAGAGGTGGTATTTAATGCACCTACTGAAGCAGACTCCTCGAAGCAGATCAATATGATACAGGATATGCTGACACGCAAGGTAAGCGGAATCGGCGTATCTCCCAACGATGCTAAAGCAGTAGGTCCCGTATTCAAAAAGGCAAAAGAACAGAATGTACAAATTGTGACCTGGGACAGCGATGCTCCAGATACGGACCGTCAGTATTACGTAGCACCGGCTACGGACGAAGAGATTGGCGAGCTTCTGGCGCAAACCATTGGTGAAGAGATAGGTGGAAAAGGCAAGGTCGCGTTCATGGTTGCCGGACTGGGCTCACAAAACCAAATTGCCAAATCCGATGCAGCCAAGGCTTATTTTACGGCTAACTATCCAGACATCGAACTGGTCACCACCGTATCCAGTGATGATGATCAGCAGAAAGCGTACGCCAATGCCCAGAACCTGATCCAGACTTATCCGGATTTAAGAGGAATTATAGGCTTTGCGGGTGGCGAACCTCCGGCTGCTGCAGAGGTTGTTGAACAAGCTGTAAATGCCGGGACATTAGAGCAAGGTCAGGTCGCCATTACAGGCATCGCTGTTCCGAGCGTAGTGAAGAATTATATCAAGAACGACACGATGAAGACGAGTATTATTTGGGACCCAGGCAAGCTTGCTTATACTACCGTCTATGTTCTGGATCAATTAGCGCAAGGCAATGAAATTCAGGATGGCATGGAAATTCCGAATGTAGGTGCTGTTAAGGTAGATGGCTCCAATGTTTTTATCGGCATGCTTGAAATAACAAATGAAAATGTGGACAGCTTTGATTTTTAATCCTGGCTGCTGAAAGGGTCAATAACTATGGAAATTCAAGTGCAAATAGAGAACTTATCACCTGAAGGCTTTGCGCCGTACGGTAAAGTGGTTGATATCCCGGCGGCCGCCCCCTCCAAAGAGGGGGATGGCTGGGATTGCTGGAGCTATATCCAAATGCTGGACGTATCAGAACCCATTGGATTTGGCCTCGTAGAGACCAGACAACGTGAGTTCATCGTATCGGCTATGGAGCGGCATGTGAGCCGGGAAGAATTGTTGCTTACCTTTGATCGGGAGATTATCCAGCCAGTGGCTCTCTGCAAAGATATCAGCAATCCAGAGGAGCAGCCAGATTCAAATACTGTGAAGTGCTTCCTTATTAAACCCGGACAAGCCATCGTTATCAACCGAGGGGTCTGGCATAGTCCAGCTTACCCGGCATCTGCAGATGCCCGTTATCTATTCGCTATCGAGAAGAAGAAGGATGCCTTTGGCGATGAGATGATTAACCCATGGGTCGATTTCACTAATGGAGATACTATTCGATTCAAGTAAAGGAGAAGCACATGACGCATGAACAACAGGTAATGAACTGGATTGACGAGCACCAGGAAGAAATTATTACATTTTTACAGCAGCTTATTCAAATTCCCAGCGTTAATCCATGGTTCTTTGACGAACCTGCTCCTTCCAAGGAGAAGGAACTACAGCAATTGATCTCAAGCAAGCTTGAGGGGCTGGGTGCAGAAATCGAGATGTGGGAGCCCGATAGTGATGAGCTAAAGCAATATGAAGGCATGGCGGGTTATTATCCAGGAAGAGACTTTACAGGACGCCCTAACTTAGCCGGGACCTTCGGAAAGGGGACAGCGGGCAAATCACTGTTGCTCTTCGGACATATCGATGTGGTGATGGCAGGGTCCAAATGGTCCGTTGACCCGTTCGAGGGGACGATCATTGACGGCAAGATGTACGGCCGCGGTACTGTGGATATGAAGGGCGGCGTTGCTGCCATGATTATGGCCGTAGAGGCTGTGCTGCGCAGCGGCCTGAAATTGAAGGGACCTGTCGTTGTAGGTACCGTTGTTGATGAAGAGGCTGGCGGGATGGGCGCGCTGGATTTTATCCACCATGGATACAGAACGGACGCTTGCATTCTGACCGAACCCACCTCGCTGACTATTGCGCCGTTGTGCAGAGGAATCTTGTGGGGGAAAATCCGTATTCAAGGGCGTAGCGGACATATTGAGATGCCGCAAGCCGACTGGAAGGATGGAGGGGCTGTAGATGCCATCAAAAAAGCACGGGTCATACTGGAAGCCTTTGACCGCCTGAATGAACGCTGGGCGGCGACCAAGACACACCCTTACCTGTCGATTCCTTGCCAGGTGCATGTGGCTCAACTAAATGCCGGAGAATATCCAACGTCCTTCGCTAATGAGGCAGAGATCGTATTTAACGCACAGTATCTGCCCAGAGAGCGCGATGAGAAGCTGGTCGGGGGAAATGTGAAGAAGGAATTAATCGAATTTATACGCGAGACAGCCATGCAGGACCCTTGGTTAAGTGAGCATCTGCCAGAAATTGAATGGATGGTGGATGCGGACTGCGCAGAAACGGACGTTGCTCATCCCTTTGTCCAAACCTGTGTACAGTCTTTAAAATCCGTTGGGGAAGAAGGCATCATCGAGGGCCTGGGCTTCCATACGGACATGGGCTGGCCGGTTAACGTAGGCATCCCGACAATTAACTTTGGCCCAGGCGATCCAAGTCTGGCTCATCACAGTGACGAATTCATCCCCTTAGAGGAGCTTATTCAAGCCGTGAAGATGATAGCGAAGACGACGATCGACTGGTGTGGGGTCGAGGAAGCTTAATTCGGCAATAAAGTCCATTCTACATGCGAAGTGAAGACACGGAGGGAGACGAACATGAAAATATTATTTGTAGGGGAATCCTGGGTGGTTCATATGATCCATACCAAGGGATATGATAGCTTTACATCAACAAAGTATGAAGAAGGAGCAACCTATCTATTGTCTTGCTTGAGAGAGCAGGGGATTGAGGTTACCTATATGCCTGCTCATGAGGTTCAGGTTCGTTTTCCCAAGTCCCTAGAAGAGCTTAAAGCTTATGATGCCATTGTAATTAGTGATGTAGGTGCGAACACATTCTTGCTGCAAAACCCAACCTTCTATCAAATGGAGATTATCCCGAATGCCCTGAATCATATTCAACAATTTGTTGCTGAAGGGGGAGGGCTGCTGATGGTTGGCGGTTACTTAACCTTTATGGGCATTGAGGGCAAGGCGAATTATGCCAATACCGTATTGTCCGACGTACTGCCGGTCATTATGCAGCAAGGGGATGATCGGGTTGAAATGCCGGAAGGCTTTGCTCCAACGGTTGCAGAGACGCATCCCTTGGTGGACTTTGGAGAATGGCCACGGTTATTAGGTTATAATAAGCTCGCTGCCAAAGCAGACGCTAAAGTGTTGCTTGGTCATAAAGAGGATGCCATCCTTACAGTCGGCACCTTTGGGGAAGGGAAAACCGCAGCCTTCGCCAGCGATTGCTCGCCTCACTGGGGCTCTATGGAATTCATGGAGTGGGAGCATTACTCGGCATTCTGGTCGGGTCTGGTTAAATATTTGAAATAGGTAAAGATGGTGACGTTCTTGAGTTGGTACGTGGTACGGATTTAATCGGCTGTTAGTTATGTTAGAAACCCAATCCCGAGGGGATTGGGTTTCTTTATATTTTATATAATGTAGTAAAAATGTAGATTGATACAGCTAAAAATAGCAGACATGATATGATTGAAATAATAAGTACATTGGAATATTGTAACTTCATATCCAAAGTAATACTATATGCACTGACTTTTTCGTGCAGCAAATGCACGGATTTTCTTTTTAAATTACGATAAATTTTAACTTGAAGGGAGGGGAAACGATGGATTGGTTGGACAACATGAAGGACGCTATGGAGTATATCGAAGCAAATCTGGCAGACAAGATCTCATATGATGAAATAGCGCGGAGAGCTTGTTGCTCTACTTATCATTTTCAAAGGATGTTTCCATTCATTACAGGGGTATCGTTATCTGAATATATTCGACGTCGGCGGTTGACCTTGGCAGCATTTGAACTACAGACATCGGATATTAAAGTTATTGATGTGGCTATGAAATATGGTTATGATTCGCCAGAAGCGTTTGCCCGTGCGTTCAAAAATCTCCATGGAGTTATGCCAATATCTGCGCGTGATAAAGGCGTTTCTCTAAAAGCCTATCCTCGAATGTCCTTTCATATTTCAATTAAAGGAGATATCGAAATGAATTACCGTATTGAACCAAAAAAATCGTTTGAAATGTTCGGAGTCTATGGCCTTATTCATTCAGACAGACAAACCGCCTTTGCTGAAGTACCTCTATTCCGCCAAAAATGTGACGATGATGGCAGTGTTGAACGGATGAACGAATTGCTCGGAAGGTTTAGTAACAACGTATTACACGCCGCATTATATGATCATACTGCAGAAGCCCTGAAATACATGATATGCTATCATGTACCTAAGGGATTCGAAATTCCCGAAGGATTTACAAAACTTACGGTCCCAGCATTGACTTGGGCTATCTTTCCCGATCCACAATGCGCTTTGCAAAAACTATGGGAACGGATATACTCCGAGTGGTTTCCAACATCTGAATACGAACAGGTAGAAGCTCCGAATTTTGAAATGTACTATGGAATGGCAGAGCATACCCAAGGTGAAATCTGGATACCGGTAAAAAAGAAATAGCGGGTTTACTACGTATATCTTTATCTTGAAATGTAATTAAGCAGGCTTATCTCTTTTTTGTGAGACACAAGTCTGCTTAATTAATCACAGCGGCGCAAGCGCAACATGATAGGGGATGAAGGGATAAGTCCCGCATAATTACGTTCAGAATAATCACATTGGACAATCGACGCGCATCGTTGCGTCCCAGAAGCGAAAGGAAGAGTAACGATGATAATGACAAAAAAAGAAATGCTGTTCATTGTGCAATCACAACTTGCTATTGACCTGAATTGCTCTGTCGATGACCTGAACGGCGAGAAGGATAGCATTATTTTTGTTGAAGCTAAAGAAAATCCTGGATGCAGACCATTTCCGAGGAAGGCACGGTATACGGTGATGTTCTATGGACTATACTAAGTGTTTTAAGGAAGTCTTACTGCAATATTCTTTTACTGACCCTATTGTCGAATTGATTCGTCATAATGAAAACATTACATACAAGTTAACAGAAAAGGGATCTGAAGATACTTACCTGTTGCGAATGCATAAACCCATTACGAAAAACATGCAGGGTGTACAAAATACACGTGAGGCCATTCTATCGGAATTAGAATATCTGATTGCTTGGTCGTCTCATTCTGAATTACCTGTTCAAAACCCTGTTCCAAATCAAAACGATGAACTAATAACAACCGTTATCGTTGAAGATGAAGAAGTACATTGTTCAGTATTAAAATGGATTTTTGGGGAAACCATGTCTAAGCAAGATTTTAACAGTGAGGAAACGGTTAATACCTTTGGAACAAATATAGCCAATTTGCATCGATTTTCGCTGAGTTATCAACATGGCTCATGTTTTATAAGACCAGAATATGGAATAGAGTGGACGAATACCATGTTAACTAAATTGCGATTAGGTGAAGAAATCGGAATCATCACATCAAGAGAATTTCATATTATTAAAAATACATTTTTGTTAATAAACGCTCGTATGAAAGAATGGAACAAAACGAAGGATACATGGGGGTTCATCCACGCTGACATAAACTACAGCAACTTAATCCTCACATCAAAGGGGATATCCTTCATTGACTTTGGTTTATCGGGTTTTGGATATTACATGATGGACATCGCTATGGGCACCTTAATGACTAAAGGCGAGATGCGAGATGCGTTACTATCTGGCTACACGAATATTATTCCAAAAAGAGTAGACGTCGAGCAATTAGAGGCATTCATGTTTTTGGCGATAGTTGGATACTATACGTTTATAATAAGCCAAAAAAATAAGCATAAGTGGATACGTGAAAATATATCAGGTCTGATTGAACATCTTTGCAAACCATTCCTAAACGGCCAAACAGTTTTTTATAATATATGACTGAGAAGCGAGTGACCATATCCAGCCCCTAAATCCGTCGGGACATCCAAAAATAATTGTAAGAAGACAGACAGCTGGTCACAGAAAATGATCAGCTGTCTTTGTCAGCTAACCATATCAAGTTAAGGTTAGTGGGATACGGGAACTTATAAAAAAACAAAGTGAAAATAGAGCTATATAATGTATGACACTAAATTAAAATTCTTATAGAATAAGGTTGAATAACATTTATAATATATATGTACAAAATACGGGTTTTGTGAAATAGTCATAAGTAAAATAGAAAAGACTGAGCATTTTTATTAATGTTAGTCTTCCGTCTTTTCTATTCTTTAATTTGATCCATATTGTTCACAGCCGTTCTCATCTCTTCATCTGTTAAATGCGTATAGATCATCGTCGTTTGAATAGAGGCATGACCCAGTTGGTTCTTCAGCCGTGGTACGTCATTGTTCTCCTGGTGGTATCTTGTCGCAAAGGAATGTCGCAAGGAATGCACGGTCAGTGCTGGCTTTCCAAAGGCTGTTGCGTATTTCTCAATCAGCTTCTCAATGGCCCGCGGCGTTAATCGCCGGTTCATGCCTTTGCGCCCGATTGGCGCTGCCATAAACAAAAACGTCTCTGATTTCTCCGGCTTATACCTGGACTCACGGATGATCAAATAATCGTTCAAATCCGCCAATGCCTGCTGACTAAAATAAACGTATTGTTCCTTATTGCCTTTACGAATGACCCGCACCTGACCCTTATTCATATCCAGGTCTTCAAGGTTAATCCCGGCAACTTCCGATAACCGGAGTCCGGAGCCAAGAATCAGAGAAACGATGGCCGTGTCACGTTCCCGATTAAACTCATGAAACCGATAAAGTCGTTTATTCTCCCGGTTCTGAACACCAAAATCATAGGCGACAAACTGCCGGAACAATTCAAAATCATCTGACCGAAGAATTTTACCCTCAATACGATTGGCAATGGTTTCTTGGCTTTCTTTCATGGCATTAAATTCAATTTTGGCCATCACGTTTCGCATAAGATAAGGCTCTAGAGCTTCAGTTTCAGCTTTATTTTGCAAATAATCAAATAGTGACTTTAACGCTGAGAGCTTGCGGTTAATCGTATATTTAGAATTATTTAGCTGATACTCCAGGTAAGTAAGAAAACTCTCGATCTCACGAGCCGTCAACTTTTCTAATACCGAAAGTTCCACGTCCTTGCGAGTAGGGGCCACAAACTTCTCAGCCACCAGCCAATCAAAAAAAATAATAAAGTCGTGGCAATAATTCAGCAGCGTCGTGTGCGATAATTTCCGCTTGCGCGTATCTATGTATTCATTAACATACCAAGGTAAATCAATCAGCTTATCGTCAATTCGGCTCATATAGTGCGCTTTAGCGGCTTTATCCATAAAAATGCACACCTCCTGATAGTTCCATTATAATTACTATATAATTATTCGTCAAATTATTATTTTACGTAATAATAAATAAGCAATGATCTCAACAGATCATCACTCCTCCGGCCAAGCTGCAAATCACAAACTTCAATTCGTTTAGTGTTAACCATCAATTTTTTAATAGCCGCCCATCATCATGCCATTGGCCATACATTTTATTTTCACGAGTATACTTCAGGAACTTCTCAAGTCTGCTATGGAATACGTCTGGCTGATTTTTGTAGCTTTGAATCGTATCAATGCGAATTCTCTGATAAAGGTTCGGGAATGCCACAAAATTTTGATAGGTCTGATCATCGGCTTTTAGCTGCTCCAACAAAAATTCATCTATGATAAAAGAATTCGGGTCCATATCCGGGAGCACCAGCCTGCCCTGCTCTCTCATCAGTCCAAGCTTCTCAAGACGACGAGCTCGTTCTTTATTTAATTCCGTCCATGAGCTTTTGTTACTTCTCGGAGATATACGCTGGGCCAGATCCCCTTCAGGCAGCTTCTTCTTTATGCCATCAATCCAGCCAAAGCATAAAGCTTCCTCAACTACGTCCAGATATAAAAGCTTATCAGAAACTGGGGTCATGCTAACTACAACCCAGCAGGCTTTCTCCGTTCCCGCGTGTTCTTCCAGCCATTGTCTCAGCTCTTCTCGCGATGCTGTTTTGAGCAAGTTGTGGATTTCCATGACTGTTAAGCCTCCATCAATCAAATTATACTAACCATTAATTCATGGCATAAATTATAAGGATCAGAGCATGTATTTCATCAAACATTGGGCTTTATTATAACACAACGACAGAAAGCGCATAGAGCTAGATTGGGCCGGATAACCTAAGCATGCCCTACAATACAACTTTGGAGGAATGAATCCATGAATAGCCAGCGTGCCAAAGACATTGTTGCTTCCCCTACTATGGTAGAAGTCACTTGTGACGGAGTTCCCATCTATATTCAGCATGTCGACGAGCAAAACAAGACTGCACGAATTTATCCGCTAGGTCAACCTGAAAATGAACAAGAGGTCGCTCTTTCCCAACTACACGAGCTGTAAACCAAATAGGAGGCGATGCCAAGTGGCGTCCCTCCTATTGTCGTCCAATTAACATCTTTACGTCCAAGTTAACATAACATTTATTATGTTTTATTAATCTCTTGAACTACTTCTCTTGTTATCATGCAGCGTTACATGCATATGACTCTCTGCTTCATCCCAAGATACAGCATAACCTTGACCCTTGGAGCAAAATATAGATGTTGAGGTATAAGCCGGGTCCGCATTCTTATCATAATTTCGCCGGGCGATGGCCTCTTCTGCCTGATGGCATGGCTCATATCCACCGAATTTCAGCGATAATGCCCCTTTTCCGTGTGTTAACGAAGCTAACTCCGTACTGTAATTCATGAAAGTTGCTACTGGGACGACTCCAGTGAGGCTTGCCGTAGACTCGGAGGTCTCCGGAGCTTCAAATCGACCGTGCGCCTGCTGGATATCGGTTAAGATTTTGCCCAGGTATTCAAGACTAACCTTGATTTTGAAATGATACACCGGCTCAAGTAGAATATTCTCTGCCTGCTCTAGCCCTTGACGTATTGCACGAAACGTAGCCTCGCGAAAGTCTCCCCCGCTGGTATGCTTATTATGTGCCCGGCCGGTTAACAGGGTAATCGCCACATCGGTTAGTGGCGCACCTGTCAGCAGGCCATGATGCTCCTGCTCCAGTACATGCTGACCGACCAAATGCTGATAGCCAGTGACAAGATCGTCGGGATGACAAGCATTGACGAAGACAACACCGCTATTTCTAACCGCAGGCTCTAGCCGCAGATGAATCTCTGCATAATGACCGAGCGGCTCAAAATGACCACAGCCAGATACAGGTCCGGCGATAGTCTCCTTATACAATATTTCCGGAGCGCCGAAAGTAACCCGCATGCCGAATCGCTCCAGCAACACCTGCTGCAATACCTCCAGATGGATGTTGCCCATGACATGAACATGAAGCTCTTGCAGCGCCTCATCCCAACGAGTACCCAGTGTGGGGTCTTCAGCATCCAGTTGACGAAATACACCAAGCACCTCTTTAATATGAAGTGGTGGCTCAAACTCCACACGAGATTGCAAGGTCGGAATCAGTTCCGTGTCCACCGTATCCAGACATACGCCCAAGCCTTCGCCGGGAGCCGCTGCGCCAAGTCCAATGACAGCGAACAAGTCGCCCGCCTCTACCTCTTCAACTTGGACGTAACCTCCACCGTTATACTTACGGATAGATGTAATCTTATCCTTCTGGCGATCGGTCTCCGGTCCATATTCCAGGAGTTCCCGGACCCTAAGCCTTCCTTGCAAGGCCTTGATGAAGGTAATCCGCGTCCCTTGCTCATCGTAACGAATTTTGTGTACTCTCCCGCCGAAGGGGAGTTCTCCATCATAAGTGGTTACGGTCAGGTTATCCAGCATTTTCAAAAATTCGGCAATGCCTTGATCCAGTAGCGCAGACCCTTGCAAGCAAGGAAACACCTGCCCTTCCTGGATCAGCCTGATCAATTCAGCACGCCACGCTTCGTCAGACAGGGTTCCTTCCAGATAGGCTTCCAACAGCTTGTCATCTCGCTCCGCCATCCAGACTTTTTGGGTATCCTGTAGCGGTTCCTCACAACTCCAGCCGCGTAAATCCAGTACATTCGGAGACAACTCCTGGCAGATGTCGCTTAGCACCTGCTCCGGGTCCGCACCTGTACGGTCAATCTTATTGATAAACAGAAACGTCGGAATGCCATAGCTGCGCAATAATTGCCACACCGTCTCCGTATGTCCCTCTACGCTCTCCACCGCGCTGATGATGATTACTGCATAATCCAGCACCTGCAAGGCTCGCTCCATTTCAGCCGAGAAATCAACGTGCCCTGGGGTATCCAGTAAATAATACGTCGAGTTCCCATAGTGCATCTCCGCCTGGTCGGCAAAGACGGTAATGCCCCGTGCTTTCTCAATCTCATGACTATCCAGAAAAGCATCCCGGTGATCGACCCGCCCCCGGCTACGAATCGTTTGCGTATGGTAGAGCAATGCTTCGGCAAACGTAGTCTTGCCTGCATCCACATGGGCCAGCAGTCCGATCGTTTTCTTCATCATCTATCCCGCCTAGTTCTTAAAGCTATGAATCGGTGCCGGAATACGTCCACCACGTTGGATGAATGGGGCACAGTTGAAGCTGTTCACTGGCATAACGGGCGCATAGCCCAGCAATCCACCAAACTCAACAATCTCGCCCACTTCCTTACCAATCACCGGAATAATCCGCACAGCGGTCGTTTTGTTGTTAACCATGCCGATGGCTGCTTCATCAGCAATGATACCGGAAATAGTGGCACTACTTGTACTACCTGGAATAGCGATCATGTCCAGGCCTACGGAGCAGACACAAGTCATGGCTTCGAGCTTCTCAAGCGTCAACGCACCGCGCTGTACCGCTTCAATCATGCCATGATCCTCACTAACGGGGATG
The DNA here is from genome assembly GCF_001486585.1 of Paenibacillus senegalimassiliensis. GTDB lineage: Bacteria > Bacillota > Bacilli > Paenibacillales > Paenibacillaceae > Fontibacillus > Fontibacillus senegalimassiliensis. The sequence continues at coordinate 1,131,839 of NZ_LN909046.1, read as the reverse complement.
AAGGCACCGCTAAGGCCACCTACATAAGAAGAAGCCATAACGCCGCCCTTCTTCACGTTATCGTTCAGAATAGCCAGTGCCGCCGTAGTACCGGGAGCCCCCGCTTCCTCCAGCCCCATTTCCTGAAAGATTTCAGCTATGGAATCACCAACTTCGGGTGTTGGCGCCAGGGATAGATCGATAATGCCAAAGGGAACGCCAAGCCGCTTGGAGGCTTCCTGTGCCACAAGTTGCCCTACCCGGGTCACCTTGAAGGCCGTGCGCTTGATTGTTTCGCAAAGGGTCTCAAAATCCTTGCCCTTCACATCCTCCAGCGCCCGCTTCACTACACCAGGACCGCTGACTCCTACGTTAATGACGCATTCCCGTTCTCCTACGCCATGGAAAGCCCCGGCCATGAACGGGTTGTCCTCTACCGCATTACAGAACACAACCAGTTTGGCGCAACCGATTGATCCCAGATCTGCGGTCCGCTCAGCCGTCTGTATGATGATTTCACCCATGCGTTTGACCGCATCCATATTGATACCGCTGCGTGAGGAGCCAACGTTGACCGAAGAGCATACGCGCTCTGTAACAGCCAACGCTTCTGGAATGCTATCAATCAGAATGCGATCCCCTTGCGTAAAGCCCTTTTGTACCAGCGCCGAAAATCCTCCGATAAAGTTGACGCCCACCTGCTTGGCCGCTCTATCCAGCGCTTCGGCTACTGGAACATATGTATCGGTCTTGAGCCCGCCTGCGGCGATGGAGATCGGAGTCACCGAGATTCGCTTGTTCACGATCGGCACGCCAAATTGCTTCTCCAAATCCTCACCCGTCTTCACCAAATGCTCGGCACTGCGAGTAATTTTATCATATATTTTCTGATTGAATACGCTCATATCCTCATGCGCGCAATCCATCAGGCTAATGCCCATCGTAATCGTCCGCACGTCCAGATTCATTTCCCGGATCATTGTATTCGTTTCCTGTACCTCTACGCGTGAAATCATGGTGTTCTCTCCCCTTTCTCAGATCCGGTGCATCGTATTGAAGATATCCTCATGCTGGAGCTTGATTTCTACGCCAATGGCTTCGCCCAGTCCCTGCAGTTCCTCTACCAGCCGTTCAAATTCCTTGGATGCCGCCGAAATATCCACGATCATCATCATGTTGAAATACCCTTGAACAATCGTCTGCGAGATATCCAAAATGTTGACACCGCTATCCGCCAGATACGTACATACCCTTGCGATAATGCCTACCTTGTCCTTGCCCAGTACAGTAATGATTCCCTTCACCGAAGCTTCCTCCTTTAAGTTCAAACCCTGCCGCTAGCTCATCTTGGCGAGTGTCTATTTCGCTTATTATGGCAAAAGTCGAGGAATTGTTCAATAACTAGGTTCACTGTGGAAAATAACCCATCTCTAAGGGAGACACGCTTTTGCTCTTGGATTTCTGTCCAGCAGGTTCCAAATGAGTGCTAGGGTCTTCGACCGCACACTCCTGACGGTAGCTCCCTTGCACAAGCTTAAGGTCGATAAAGTCCACCACTTGCTGCAACGAAACAATCTGCTCCACAATATGCTCGCGGTGCATTTTCATAAAATCCACCAGTTCCGGATAATCCCCAGGGTCTGCATCAACGGACACTTGCAGGAAGGGACGCATCTCCTCAAGTGGCATTCCCGTCTTCTTCAGGCAGCCAATCAGCTTAAGTGTCTCAATATCCTTCGAGTAGTAAATCCGGTGGCCATTTTCCTTCCGCTTGGCACGTGGCAGCAATGCTATCTTCTCATAATAGCGAATTGTATCCTCAGAAAGACCTGTGCGTTCGGCCGCTTGCTTGATGGAAAACACCTCAGTGTCCGCATGAGTCATACTCATAGCCATCTTCCTCCTTTATTTTGTTGAGTCAAAGCCTATTCTTATTCCGAACCGTGTGCTTGACGTCATTATATAACTTGGAGTTAACTCCAGGTCAAGTAGCCTTAAAATTTATTGATACGTGAATGAATGGGCTGCTTGACTTGGAGCCGACTCCAACATCTACACTGTTCCCTACTGGCAGCCATACAATGCTGCTCAATTACATGGGAGGGATACACATGCTTAGAAATACAAGAGAACAAGTGGCTCTGATTACAGGGGCCAGTTCGGGTATCGGACTGGAATTGACTCGCAAATTGTTGGAAGAAGGCTGGCAGGTCATCGCCTTGAACCGATCTGCGGTGCCATCGGGCGACATACCGTTGCAACAAGCCGTTCAGAGCGGGCAGCTTCGTATTTACACCGTGGGCGATTTGGCTGATTATGAGAGCTTAAGGTATGCCCTGCAAGAGGTTCGTGAGAAGGAATCGTTCATCGACGTACTCTTTAATAATGCCGGAGGAAGCTTCCACGAACTTACCTATAGTCGTCAGGGCCGGGAAACGCACTACGAGCTCATGACCGTTGTTCCGTATATCATCACCATGGAACTCAAGGAACTTCTACTGAAGGGGCATCTTAAAACCGTCATTAACACCTCATCCACTGCCCTGAATATGATTAAATCCTTTGATCTTGAACAATTGGAGCGTCCGAAGAAGTTCCGCAAATTGTTGGGGCCTTACGCCGCCTCCAAGTTGGGGTTATCGCTATGGACGGAGGCCGTAGCACCATGGCTGGCCAAGGAGGGCATTCTCATTCGCAGTGTGGACCCAGGAAGCAATAATACACTCCGCAAAGGCAAACAATCCGGGCTACCCATCTGGCTGGAGCCGATTATGCGCTATTTCTTCGCCCCCCCAACGCATGGAGCCAGCCTGCTGCTTGACGGTGCCTTTGGGGAACATCGGGGCCAGACAGGTGTATTTGTGAACAAAGGAAAGATTCAGTCGCTGCCTTTCAGAGCCTATTCCGAACCACTACTTGAACGGCTCCAGCAAGTTTATACAGAGGAATATAAGCTTATACGCTGATTATTGAACAGGAGGGATAGGTTATGCAATATGATACCAAGCATCAAGTTGCCTTAATTACGGGGGCCAATTCGGGAATCGGACTGGAATTAACCAGAAAACTGCTCCATGAAGGCTGGCAGGTCGTGGCCTTGAATCGATCTGAGGTCCCATCTGGCGACAGGCTGCTGCAACAAGCGGTGAATCAGGGACAACTGCGAATTTATAAGGTGGCTGATCTTGCCGATTATAATAGCTTGCGGCGGACACTCCAGAAGGTTCGGGAGAGCGAGCCGTTCATCGACGTGATCTTTAATAATGCCGGACAGAGCTTTCCCGAGCTTACTTATACGCCGCAAGGTCGGGAGACCCACTATGAGCTTCTAACTATCGTGCCTTACCTTATCACTATGGAGCTTAAGGAACTGCTACTGAAGGGCCAACTCAAAACGGTAATAAATACCTCCTCCTCCGCACTCAACATGCTCAAAACATTTGAGTTTGAACAACTGGAACATCCGCTAAAGTTCCGCAAGATGCTGGGGCCTTACGCCGCTTCCAAGCTAGCACTGTCATTATGGACGGAGGCACTAGCGCCATCGCTGGCCAAGGAGGGCATTCTCATTCGCAGCGTTGATCCAGGTAATAACAATACGGTTCGTAAAGGTCAAAAGTCCGGACTACCCATCTGGCTGGAGCCGCTCATGCGCTTTACCCCACCCCCAACGCACGGAGCCGGACTGCTGTTTGACTCTGCCTTAGGGGAACACCGAAGTAAGAGCGATGTATTCATTATCAAAGGGAAAATTCAGTCGCTTCCCTTCAGAACATTAGCCAAGCCCGTACTGGAACGAGTCGAACAGATTTATCGGGAGGAGTTCCGCAAGGTTGATATATAACAAGAAGAGCTTTGTCCCAGGCCCGTAAAGGTCAAGGACAAAGCTCTTTGATTACACTAACGTTGCAACCTGTCTTGATATTGCTTCTTAAGTAAAGCGAATAGAACGGCATCCACGAACTGATTCTTCTCGAAGAAGCATTCCTTCAAGTAACCTTCCTCGTAGAAGCCCACCTTCTCCAGCAAATAACGGGACCGGATATTATCCGGATCAATAAAGGCTTCCACCCGATGCAGTCCCCGATCCTCAAACCCAAAGCGCAACACCTCTTGCAGCACCTCGCTCATGACGCCCTGCCCCCAATAGGCAGGATCTAGCTCATAACCGACCTCGGCCTTCTGATGCGTCTTGGACCAGTTATGAAATCCGCAGGTGCCAATCACCCGGCTGCTCTTCGATTTGACGATGATGGCCCAGCGATAGCCTCGACGCTCTGTGTAGCGACTGTTCCAGGTCTGAATCAGTTCCTCCGCCTGCCGAAGCTCTACAAATCGTTCCAAGTCATAATATTTAGTCACTTCATCCGTCGAGAAGTATTTAAAGAGATCTGCGGCGTCTTCCGAAGTTAGCTTTCTGAGAATAAAGCGTTCTGTCTCAAGCTGCGGGAACAGTTTCATGACGGTCCGTCCTTTCTCCGTAGACTTCTTGCTAAATCCATTATAGAGGAAGAAACAGGACGAAAGAAAGGGCCAACCATTCCATCATGACAAACGAATTAGGCTGCAACAACCTCAAGCTTGATGCCGATGCCAAAGGGGTCATGCAGGGAAATGCCACTAAGCTCCCGCTCATAAGGAACATTAGCTTCCTCAAGACGGCTTACGACCGCCTCGAGCGCAGATGCGTCCGGCAGCGTTGTCGTGAAGTAACGAATGCCAACCGCATCCTCCGGTGCCGGTGGTGCTCCCGCCCCTGCCCACAGATTAAGGCCAATGTGGTGATGATAACCTCCAGCAGCGATAAATAGAGCAGCCTTACCATAATGCGCGGTCACTTCAAAACCAAGCACCTGGGTATAGAATTGCTCTGCCTTCTGCAAATCGCCCACATGAAAGTGAACATGCCCAATCCGTGTTCCTGCAGGCAATCCGTTCCACTCCGCTGATTCAGAGAGAGTCAGCAGACTGTCAACATCCACCGTGTCGGTGGTCATAACATATTCCCCGCCGCTATCCTTCTGCCACGTCTCACGTGGACGGTCTGCATAGATTTCAATTCCATTTCCGTCCGGGTCGTTGAAATAAAGGGCTTCACTGACCAAATGATCTCCTTGCCCCACAGGGATTTGATGCTTGACCAGGTTCCGCAGGGCCAGTCCCAAGGACACACGATCCGGCAGCAGTATGGCAAAATGGTACAAGCCCGATACGGACATTTCCCGCAGGACGCGGTATTCAGGGTTAGCATCGAGAATTAACAGCGATTGTTTGCCATTCGCAGTAAGCTCTACGGTCTGATCATATTGTTTAAGCACCTGAAAACCCACTGTTTCACGGTAAAATTGAAGTGATTTCTCCAAATCTCTAACTTTCAAGCGTACAGTGCCAATCTGAGCGGCAGCATCAATAGGTAATGGATAAGACATCATAAAACGCCTCCTTCTAAGTAAATACAGCATCATGGCATTTCAAGCCGAAGTTCGATTCATTTCCAAGCATTTAATCGTCGTTTTAAGTGTAGATTCAGGGAAATCATGTAACTAATATAGTTACACCAACTTATTGTAATCATTATAGTTACAGGTTAGCGATATGTCAATCACTTATTGTAGTCTTAGCACCGCCTGCTCATACAAAAAATGCCCCTGTTAGGGACATTTTAAGAGGTAGTTCAAAAAGTCGTCTTTCCAGAACGAAGCAGCTCGAGGAGTAGATTCGACTTTTTGAACACGTACTTAAGGACAATCTACATCAAGCTTATACGACCTCTGATTTAGAAGACAGATCATCTACAATATCCTGAAGCGTCACTGCCGCGAGTGTCTTCTCCATCGCCTTCTGCGCTGAAGAGAATACAGGTTCAATGGCCGACTGAATGTTACGCCCGACCGGGCAATTCGGATTAGGGCGGTCATGTACTGCGAACAGGCCATCCTCTTCCACCACGTTTACCGCACGATAAACATCAAGCAGCGTAATGTCCTCCAGCTCACGTAACAGCTTCGTTCCGGCCACACCAGCCCGCACTTCCACCAGTCCCGCCTTATTCAACATACTCATAATACGGCGAATCACGACCGGATTGGTATTCACACTACCAGAAATATATTCCGAGGTGCTTACGCCTTCCTTGTTAAATTCAAGCAAGGACAAGATATGAATGGCAACTGAAAATCTGGAGCTGATCGTCATAACAGCACTTCCCCCTTTCCACTTCCTTGTAACAATATTAGTTACAAGGAAGTGTTATGTCAATAGGATTCCCCCACAAGCCAAGAAAGAAGCCGCCAAACCGCACAAAACAATCACGGTCTGACGGCTTAGTTCCCGTTCCTTTCTCAAATGGACTAGTCCCAGGTAATCATCAATAGACAATCACCCATACACATGAATATCACGGATTTGCTTGGCCTGCTCGATATACGGACCTTCAGACAAGTTGTTAAAGGCCAGATGCGTCGCCCGCAAACTGAGAAGCTGATCCCCTGGCTTTAAGCCAAATTGCTGCCAGGTGTGCAGAGGCAATGTAAAGTAATGGCTGCTATTGAGATGAACCCAGCAGAAGGTACGTTCTTTGAATGTGATGGTCTCCCCTTCGGGGATGGCGAATCGTTGAAGCTCAGGCATGCTGGCAAAAATAGAAGCCAGCGGCGAGTTTGCAATTAACTCTTTGCATACGACGCTAAAGCCTTTGACCGTATTGCGCCCTGTCATTAAAATAATGTTGGAATCCGGCTTAATATGGTACTCATGTAGGGCTTGATCCGGAAGGTAAAACGATCCGTCAGGAAGCACTTTGCTCCATGCGTAAAAAAACTTCCCGCCTTTGGCATTAACTGCCATGCATATCATCCCCCGAGCGTATTAGATATCTTTTTGGTAGGTTAATCATCGCCCAATTGCGGGGGCTGGAGATATGATTTTAATCACGCTTTCATAAAGGTGATACTAACGATACAGGCCTTTATTCCGGTAGTTTTTCAATTCTGGAGGCAAAATAAGCTTTATGTGCTCTCAGCACCACAATCTTAAGCATCATATAGACCGGAATCGCCAGGATCATTCCCAGGATACCGGCAAAGTCTCCTGCTACCAACAGCAAAATGATTGTCGTAAGTGGATGAATGTTGATGGTCTTGCCATAGATATATGGCGAGATGAGATTCCCTTCAACCTGCTGGGCTATCACCACAATCACAATAACCCAGATCACCATGGATGGCGATACGGTAAACGCCACAATGACACAGGGAATCGCCCCGAGCAGCGCACCGAAATAAGGAACGAAATTGAACAGCGCTCCCACTACAGCCAGCAACAACGGGTATGGCAACCCAACCAGCCAGAACCCGATGAAGCTCATCAAGGCAAGTACCACGGCACTAATCATCCGTCCGGCAATGAAGCCCTTGAGCATATTATCAATATCATGAATGACGCTACTACCGTCCTTGCGGTACTTGGCGGGCAGCATACGTATCAAGGCCGGGGTAACCCGCTCATCTTCCTTGAGCATGTAGTACAAGAAGATGGGAACGGTACCGACAACAATTACAAAATCATTCAAGAAGGTGAAGAAATGAGACAGATATCCAGAGATGGCTTCCACCGCTGAATTTAAATGCTCGGTAATTTTGTTCATCAGCTCCGGGCTGCTCTCATTGGCCACCATGGAAAAGAACGTACTCTCGCGGATATTTGTCATTTGCTTTTGCAAATTACTGATCAGCTTGGGCACGTTATTCATGAACTCAATAATCTGATTTTGCAGCGGCGGCCATACAACGATAAGGAACACCGTCAGTACGCCGGCAAACAGCAAATAAATCAGCAGAATCGATAAGATCCGGTTTAGCTTCTTGCCATCCAGAAACTGCACAATCGGTCGCAACAAATAATACAGAAACCCCGAGATCGTTATCGGGACAATCAGTATACTTACCAATGTAACCAATGGATTAAAAATAAAGCTGACCTTGGATAGCAAATAAATCATTGTCAGCAGCAGAATAATCCCAAGCGATGTACGGTAGAATGGATGTTGCAGCATGTGATGCTCCCCCTCCCTTCTCCTTAATTATGAGCATTCCGGGCAATCCGTTTGTGCTGCCCATTGTTTAGTTCAAGCTTATTTAATTCTCCGGCAAGGTATCCCAGGCGGCATCCAGCAAAGTGTCGAACCAGCTATCCTCCTGCTCGATCTTGGCATCCACGTCGAGAAGCTGCTCCTCCATGCCAGGCTCTCCGGCATAATGCAGGCTGTAATCCCAATCATGCCCCCGCTTGCTGAAGAAGGAGATTTCATAGCCAACCTTGTGACCTTCAACCTCAAAGATGGTCTTGCCGATATAGGTCCCGTCCTCCTGACGCTTCATTTGTGCGCTTACAATATGTATTTCCTTCATACAATTAGCAACTCCTTTATGCAGTGAATAACTTTTTGACATTGTACATTCTTATTGCAATATCGTACCATGTTTTATGTCAATATCAATACGCAGAACTTGTATAGAGGTGGATCACCCTTGCCAAAACCAAAAAAATCGCTACTCTCCCCTGCCAAAGTATTAACCTTGGGATTTGCCCTTATGATTATGATCGGCACGTTTCTGTTATCGCTTGCCCCCGCTTCGGTGGAAGGCCGGAAGCTCGATCTGATTGATGCGTTCTTCACCGCGACTTCCGCTACCTGTGTTACGGGGTTGACCGTGGTTGATACGGGAACGCATTTCAGCTTGTTCGGGCAGATTGTTATCTTGCTACTGGTGCAGATCGGGGGACTCGGCTTCACAACCATAGGTACGCTAATTCTCCTGGCCTTCAACCGCCGGATCTCCCTGCGAGATCGGCTGCTGCTTCAGGAGGCTCTGAATTACCATCAGATCGGCGGATTAATGCAATTGATCCTGCGCGTTCTCGCCTATTCCCTGACCATAGAAGCGGTTGGGGCGCTGCTGCTTGCCGCCAGGTTCTCCTACGATATGCCAGTGGGACAAGCCGCTTATTACGGGATCTTCCATAGTATTTCTATCTTTAACAACGGAGGCTTCGATCTGTTTGGCAAAATTCATGGTCCCTTCAGCGGACTTGCCGAGTATGCTAGCGATCCGTTTGTAAATATCGTGGTCATGATCTTGATTTTTCTTGGCGGGATTGGCTTCATCGTCATTTCCGACCTGCTCGGCTATCGGCGCACTCGGCGTCTGGCCTTGCATACTAAAGTGGTCCTAACCATGTCGGCCATCTTGACGGTGGTTGGAGCCCTGCTCCTGCTGATTAACGAGGCTGGAAATCCTGACACCATGGGAACGATGAACTGGATGGATCGTGTGTACGCCAGTCTCTTTCATTCTGTCAGCTCCAGATCTGGAGGCGTCAGCACAGTCACCATTGCCAACATGGAGCAATCCAGCCAGTTCCTGCTGATTCTGTTGATGTTCATCGGGGCCGCTCCCGGCTCCACCGGTGGCGGAATCAAGGTGACGGTGTTCGCCATTCTGCTGGGTGCCATGTACACCATGATTCGAGGCAAGGAGGATATCGTCTTCTTCCGTCAACGCTTGTCCAAGGGTTCGATCATCAAGGCGATTACCCAAACCTGGCTGGCCACCTTCCTGGTAGTCTTCGTGGCTATGACCCTGTCTGCGCTGGAGGACCGCTCCTTCCTGGCGCTGCTGTTCGAGACGACCTCGGCCTTCGCCACCGCGGGACTTAGCCTTGATCTGACCCCGCGGTTAACCGATATCAGCAAGGTTATTCTGTGCATCGTCATGTTTCTTGGGCGGATAGGTCCACTGACATTGGCTTACGCCTTCACTTCTAAATCCAAGAAGGAATTATTAAAGTATCCTGAAGGCAAGATTATTATAGGGTAAATCACGCCGAGAGGTCCCGAATTACAATTGTTATTCGATTGGTGTATGATAGAACAATAACTTATTTAGTATGGAGGAGAGTTCGATATGTCCGATTTTCAAACCAAATTGGAGAAATATGCAGAATTAGCAGTCAAAATAGGCGTCAACGTCCAGCAAGGACAGACCCTTATTATCAATGCCTCCATTGATTGTGCGGAACTGGTTCGCCTGATCGTCAAGCAAGCCTATGAAGTGGGTGCTCGCTTTGTCAAGGTGAACTGGAGCGACGACACGGTCACTCGTCTTCGCTATGATTTGGCGGCTGAGGAATCCTTCCTGGATGAGCCGAAATGGTACGCGGGAGAAATGCTGGAATACGTGAAGAATGGTGCTGCCGTACTGCACGTGATGTCCTCTGATCCCGATCTGCTGAACGGTGTGTCTACCCAGCGATTGACCAATCACCAGAAGGCCTACGGTAAAGTAATGAAAGAGTATCGTCAATTGCAGATGTCCGACAAGTTCAGCTGGTCCATTGTGGCTGTGCCATCCAAACCATGGGCAGATAAGGTATTCCCTGATTTGGCAGAATCCGATCGTGTCAACGCGCTTTGGGAGACTATTTTCCGGACCGTACGCCTCGATCAACCAGATCCAATTGCCGCTTGGAAACGTCACATCGATAACCTTAAGGAAAAATCCGAGTATCTGAACAACAAACGTTACAAGAAGCTTCATTACATAGCGCCTGGCACCGATTTGACCATTGAATTGCCGGAGGGGCATCTGTGGGTGGCTGCAGAAAGTCATAACGCACAAGGGCATACCTTCCTTGCCAACCTCCCTACGGAAGAAGTGTTCACCGCTCCTCATAAGTCCGGGGTGAACGGTACGGTAACTGCAACGAAGCCGCTTAGCTACCGGGGGACGATCATCGATGGCTTCTCGCTCACGTTCGAGAACGGACGTATTGTGGATTACAAAGCTGCTGTAGGCCAAGATGTCTTGAAGCAGCTTGTTGAATTGGACGAAGGCTCACGCTCCTTGGGTGAGGTGGCATTGGTGCCACATAACTCCCCTATTTCCCAGTCCAACATCCTGTTCTACAACACGTTGTTCGACGAGAATGCCTCTAATCACTTGGCCATCGGTAATGCCTATGCCTTCAATCTCGAAGGCGGCAAGGACATGAGTCAAGAGGAACTTTCTGAGCGTGGTCTTAACGCCAGCCTGGCGCATGAGGACTTTATGGTAGGCTCGGCCAAGATGGACATCTTTGGCATCACAGCCGACGGCAAGGAAGAGCAGATCTTCCGGGAAGGCAACTGGGCCTTCTAACTAAGTCCCAATTACGTCTCTCCCAGCACACAAAAACGAAAAACCGGATTCCTCGTCATGAGGTCATCCGGTTTTATTTATTATTATCAGGCGCCTGCTTCCTCCAGTGGCATCAATTGCTGCCGGAGAATCTGAACGCGGGAAATTCTCTTGTTGTCGGTCTCTTCCACAATATAAGTATATTCGCCGTACTCAACGGCATTTCCAATCTGCGGCGGGAGAATATCAAGCCGGGCGTAGAGCCATCCCCCGATGGTATCGTAATCCTCAGAGTCCAGATCCAGACCAAAGTGATCATTAATCGCTTCAATCAGCAGCAAGCCGTCTACAGAATACACTTCGGTATCCAACTGCTCAATGGCAGGGCGCTCCTCGTCAAATTCATCCTGAATTTCCCCGACGATCTCCTCTACGATATCTTCCAGCGTCACCATCCCGGAGGTTCCTCCGTATTCATCGATCAGAATAGCAATTTGCGACTTGCCTCTTTGCATGCGTTTCATCAGATCGCTGATCGGAATGGATTCGGGAACAGCCATAATCGGCCGAATATGGTCGCGCAGATGGCGGGAATGAGAACGAATCAAATCCTTGACATGAATAAATCCAATAATATGGTCCTTATCCTGATTACATACGGGATAACGGGTTCGCGTGCCTTCCAGGGCAATTTCCAGGTTCTCCTCCAGCGAGTGCTGGGTGTACAGGCAAATCATTTCCGTCCGGGGAATCATGATCTCCCGAGCGGTAGTATCAGCGAATTCAAATATGTTGTCCATGAGCGACATTTCTGTGCTGTCGATCAAGCCGCTTTCGCTGCTCTCCTTCATCATAACGCGAATTTCCTCTTCCGTATGCAGCGACTCCTGCTCCGAGACCCGGGTCATGCCGAACATGCGCAGCAAACCACTCGAAAGAAGATTTAACACCCAGATGAAAGGATACATCAGCCGGTAAAAAACACGCATCGGCCAAGCCAACCATAACAGGATGGTTTCAGCCTTGCGAACGGCGATCGTTTTCGGGGCCAATTCCCCAAGCACAATATGCAGGACGGCAACCAGTACAAAGGCAACAGCTAGCGATATGATATACACCGGCCTCTCACCGAAGCCCATCCACTTAAACAATGGTCCAAGCATGCGGGCAACCACCGGTTCCCCAAGCCATCCCAGTCCAAGCGAGCTAAGGGTAATTCCAACCTGGCATGCCGATAAATATCCATCTAGCCGATCTAACAAATCCTTGGCAATTTTGGCGCCTCTGCGCCCTTCTTCCGCCAATGCGTCGATTCGCGAACTCTTGACTTTGATAATAGCAAATTCCGCTGAAACGAAGAATCCGTTAAGCAATACCAATAAGATCATCCATCCTACAGAGAAAAGACTCGGTAAAGGGTCACTCAATACATTTCCTATTCCCACTGATGAGGCGGCGAATAGGTGCACCTCCTTCGTGATTTGAAATTGATTGAATCATGACTTACAATAATTATCAAATTCCACATCAACTTCCCAATAGACCCATCTCCTTTGATTATATATTATACACTACACAGTCAACCGCTGCCGTATTCCTGTCGATCGGGCTGTAACTAAGAAAAAGCATCCAAAAAAGAACACCCCTTGGGTAAGGGGTGTTCGCTCTAACTCCGTCTTGTTGGCGGAGCGCCAATTGTGCCCGGATATTGGTAGGTCAGAGGTTCATCAAAGGTGGCATAGTCGAAATTCACCATAAGCATAATCGTACGTACCCCCGTCACCGGGTCACTGATAATGATGTGGTCACGTCCGGCAGCCTCGAGCACGCCCTTGAATATCTTGGCATTCCATTCGCTGTTATTCTCGTATGTCATGTAGAAGGTTCCAACCTTGCCCAAGTTCAGGCGAAGTATGTTCTCGATATAGGATTGCTCGTAGGATGTAACAGGTACAGGGACCGCAGTACCACCGGCGGTCATTGGACTGCCGCTGGGAATTTGCGGCGGGATTGTGCCTCCTCCTGCTGACATCATCGGGTATCCCATCCCCTTATAGTGAGGGGCAGGTTGGTTAGGCCCCATTGGGTAGGCCATCGGCCGGTAAGGCTGTGTGAACATGTAAAAATTCCTCCTCTTTATTGGTTAATACACAGTAGGACAATCCTCCGCAGTCGGTGCAAAGAAGCAATGGGCTTTGAATCTGCCAGTATTTTGCTGATTGTACCAGGTCCCGGGGCAATCACCGGCCGGGCGAAAGAACCATAACGCATTGGAGGCCGGCCATACCCGTTCCCCATCAATGATGCGCTGCGCCAAGCGGATATCACGATCACGTGCTCGTTGATAGAAATAGCCCTTCTGCGTGGCCTCAAAACCGCCAGGACTTTGAAAAACCATTCGGTTCATATCGCGAATATCACGGAAATCAAGGCAATCGCCAAGAATGCGGTTAACGCCGACATTGCCGACCATCAGCATTCCCTGCTCTCCTTCTCCCTCCGCTTCTGCACGCATCAGGCGCGCCAGCAGCCTGACGTCCTCGGAATTGGTCTTGATTACAGCCAATTTCGTACCTCCTTCCTCCCTGCTGAACGCTATATCTTATGTGCAGATGCCCATCTTGGTGCCTAAGAAAGGGAGAAAACAACACACCCATTTGCTGGAAGCACAGGCTATTGAATGCGATTACAAAATTGAACAAATTGTGTCCATTTCTATGGACGCGCTTACATGAATAGCATATACTGAAGGTAAATAAAGTTTGTTTATAGGTTTGTAGCTTTTTCTTTATAAAACGCTTGGCTTCATAAACACCTTTTAGGAGGTTTCCCCCATGAGAATTGCGATTATTGGCGGTGGGCTTGCCGGACTGACGGCTGCCGCTTACCTATCGAATCACGGTGATACGTCCGGTACGGTATTCGAACGGAGTCCGCAACTGGGTGGCCGCGCTTTTACTTATGAGAAATCGGGATTTACTCTGAATTACGGGGCACATGCGGTATACGGAATAGATCGACACACGCTCCACACTATGGAAGATGAACTGGAATTGAAATTTCAGAACAAGCAGGTAGACAAACGTAAGGTCGTTTACGCCAAGCACGGACAGTTAACCCCGGCTCCCCTTGATTTTGTCAATGTCATGAAAACCCAGGTACTTTCTCCACTGGAGAAAATGCGGTTTGTGGCTGAAATCGCTGCTGTCATCGGCAACATTCATCAATTGAAGCAGCACCGCACCTTGGGAGACTATCTGGAACAGTCGACGGCATCGGCAGATGTGAAGGAATTATGGGAGCATCTGGTCTGCTCCAACTTCTTTATTACACCTGAGGAAGCCAGGAAAGTGCCGGGTGATGTCATCGCGGACTATTATCATAACCTGTTCCTATCCAGCCGGCCCGTCAGCTACATTGTAGGTAGTTGGAGTACGATTACCCATCAACTGACCGAGAAGATTGGCATGAACCCCAAGTGGGATATTGCCACCAAGGAACCTGTGGAGTCGATTGAGATGCAGGATGGCCGATTCATATTAAATACAAAAACGAGGCAACAGCTTGAATTTGATCAAGTTGTGTTCGCCATGCCTGTGCAGCAGATCAACAAGTTGCTGGAAGGCTCAGCGTGGAGCGACTTTATGACTCCTTATCAGGATAATACCGCTACCGAGGTGCTGGTGTACGATATTGGGTTATCCAAGGTCGTAGCTCGTCCGTTCCATTATATCAGTGACATGGATCGCAAAATCTTCGTTAGCGATGTATCTGCAACGGACTACACGGCGGCCCCAGTCCATGGCCAATTGCTCCAGGGAATTGCCTACCTGAACGACGATTTCAAAGAGGAACAAGAGAAGAAGGAATATCTGGAGCAGAAGACCAAGCAGATGGAGTCCCTGTTTGACACTTATTATCCGGGGTGGCGCGATTGTCTTGAGGTGAAGCGTGTATCCAAGAAAGCAATGGTTGCCAGTGTAAAAAATGTTAGTGGCAATAAGCTGCTGCCCAATCGCATGGAGGGGCTCCCCTTCTATTTCTGCGGGGACGGCTGCGTTGGCAAGGGAGAGCTCGCGGAACGTGCCTTCTCCAGTGGACGCACGGTAGCGCAAATGCTGCTGGAAGAGACGGCTGACACTAAAGCCCTGGCTTATTAATTCATCATAGAAAAGCAGAAGCCTTCATGGAAGAAGCAGGTTTCCTCTGCGCTTCCGTCAGGCTTCTGCTTTTTGTATTGTCCGAAAGTTCCAACGACATAGCCTTCCTTTCATTTTTGCTAAGAATGTTGCTGCATGAGCCCGCGCTCAGCCAGAGCTATGGAATCTGCGATATTCCTGCACCTCTGTCACATACGTTCGCATAACCCGCTCAAACCCGTGATACCGGCGGCCCTGAAACGTCAGCTTCCCCTCATCTCCTTCTGCGCTTTGGCCATACTCCAGACCAGAGACAGCAAATTCCAGGCGGTCACCGCTCTCCACCTCGAACGTGAGATAATACCTGGTGTCAGACCGGTTAACGGAAGTATCCGTATCATGCCGATGCGTCACCTCGGTGCGCTTACCGACAATCACAGAGGTTACGCTTAGCACAGGCTGTCTGCTATTGCCCAGGCTGCGCAGCAAGCCACCTGCTGCGGTAAGTGCAAGTAGGCTCACAAGGACGAATAGCAAAATCGGCAAGCCGCCTTCCATCATTTCGAACATTTCCGTCCAAGGCTGCATAGCTTCATCCTCCTTACTAGAGGTAGCGTTTCAAGGCTGTCTTTCTCCTTCTCCACTTATGTATATGCCTGGCCCGTGAGAAACTTGTTATTCCCCGTGTCCGGAAAATATACCACTCTTGTCCATAAATTTAGGGACAAAACAAAAAACCTCCAAATCCCGGTTACGGATGGAGGTCTAATCGTAATTCAAGCTTTGTCTGATTAGCTTAAGCATAATACTGGAACAGCAATTGACGGGTTTCTTCCGCACCGTCTGTCTCACCGCTTAATTCAGCGTCAAGTCCTTGTTCTGCCCAGCAAGCCTGACACATTTCCTCAGTCGTACACAGATGAGCGTCTTCACAATTGTAGCAAAATTGAAGGAAGTTGCGAGTTACCGTTTCTTGAGCTGTTGTTTTCATAAGATCCACTCCTGTCAATTTGTTTTGGAGCTTAGCTCCGGGCTATCATGTCTTATTTCTGCTTGTTGTTCCTTACAAGTTAAATATATCACAAAGTCTGAAATATACAACGTGATAAATTTCACAATATGATGAACGTCACAAAATTATTTTCTACACCATGCAAAAAAAAGGCATGACAACGGGCGTCATGCCTTCATCTAGTCCACTTCGTGATAAAAAATGCTATTGGAGTTACCTCTCAAAGTACCTGCCAGCTCTGTCCTCCATCCTTTGTTTGCAGCAATAAGGACCGTTGTTGATCCTCCTTGGCTACAAGCAGCCAACCAACACGTGATGAGAAAAATTGCAGCTTTACAATTTCAGGATAGTCCTGCAGGATCTTCTGAAGCTTGCGACTCTCCGGCAAGGGCTCCCAATGGCTTCCTTGATCCGTGGTGTAGTACACCGTGGAGTCAAGAATTGTCCAGCCCTCCTCACTACTCAGAAAGGTAGGCGCAAGAAATTCATTAATACCTTCCTGCCAGGACAGCTTAAACGGCACCAACGACCAGGAATGCCCGGCATCCTCCGTGAAATAACCGTTATATTTGGTCGAGTCTCCACGACTACAACCGATGGGAACCCAGCCTTCTTGTTTATTCTCCGAGAAGAAGGAGATCGTCCCCATGGTAAAGCTGTCACAGGTCGTGTATTTATCCCCGTCAAAGAATTGCCCGTTCTCCTCCCAGGTTAATCCCCCGTCCTCAGTCATGTAGAGCTTGGGATAACCTTGCTGGATGTCTCCGATAAATCCATGCCGCACGCTTGTAAATGTTAACGAGAGATTGTCCTCGGAAATGAATTCGTCACTTCGGGTCGAAGTCGCATCACTGGAAAGACTCAATCCAAAACCTTTGTCCAGCCCGAGCGGGTTCTCAAAGCTCTGCCCACCATTCTCTGTGGCATATAGTGAATAGCGTTCTTCTACAATAGAGCCCCCGGTTTCAGAGAGCATCCAGCCATGAGCCGGATCGGTGAAGTACATGGCCGAGACTGCATTATTCTCCGGGAAGGAGTTGACCTTCCACGTTGCCCCTCCATCAGTAGTGCGCAACATAATTGTGTCCTCAGAACCTTTGGCATTCCGGACAATAAACCCGTGATTGGGGTCCAGGAAAAAAATATCCTTACCGTACTCCGGCGTTTCCGTGAACTGGAGGGAAGCTGCAGGCGATATATTTGTCCAGGTCTTACCGTTATCCTGCGTCATATATAACCTTAATTCATTGCGAGTACACCCCCAGGCCAACCCCGTTGTTGCGCTAAGCAATTGAAAATCCGTTAGCCGAGTCTGAATCTGATAACGATTCTTCCCGTCCTCAGCCGGGGTCTGGGCAGCGGGTATCCCCTGATTCTCTGCGACTGGAGGATTTATCACCGTGATTGTCTGGCCTTTCTCGGGTGGATCATCGTCCTGTACCGGTACGGCAGCCGGAGGCGGTTCGTTCGTGCAGGCCGTCGTCAACAGCAAGCCACAAGCCAGCGCTGCTCCGGCGAACTTGCGCCACATTTTCAAAACCGAACTACCTCGCTTTCTACGTTGAATTTGTACATTTATTATAGCATAGCCATTCAGACAGCAAAGTAGCGGTTAGAGCCTTGGATCATTGTCGAAATTAACAGAAAAATGCTGCTCTGGCTTATATACGGCGAACGCATATCCTTTTTCTTGCAAATACTCGATAATTTGAGGGAGCATGGCCACCGTCTGCGCCTTCTCATGCAATAAGATGACCTCCGTATCTCCCTTCACCTGCCGCTTGATCTCTTGTAAGATCAGCTCTGGCTTGGCAGCATTCTTCCAGTCCTTAGAGTCTACCGTCCAGTCCCACATTTTGAAGCCTGCTTCGGCAATCTCATCGCGAAAAGCCTGGTTAATCTCCGGTTTGCTGCCATAAGGTGCACGAATCAACGCAGGTGAGGTCCCGATCAACGCCTTGACCATTTCTTGCTCTTTGGTAAATTCAGCGATAAAATGATCAGCATTTCCGCTATCATACAGCTTCTTTTTGCTATGACTCATACTATGTAAGCCGATGTAATGACCTGCCTCTGCCGCATCCTTGACCGCTTGTTGATGACCACCAAGCTGGTTGCCGATCATGAAGAAAGTGCCGTGAACCTGATAGCGTTCCATGATTTCCAATAAAGGCTCGGTGTACTTCCCAGGACCGTCATCAAAGGTTAAATATATCGTTTTTTGAACTTTGGGGGTATCCGGCTTGTTGATTTGCTCTACAACCGTATTTGGTGGCTGCTGAGCTGGAGGTGGAAGCTTGACCGGTTCGGGAACGGAAACGGGGTTCTGCGGTGTAGGTGCCGGGTTGGCAACTGGCTCCGGCTTGGCAACCGAAGTTCCCTCCTCCAAATTTTCTTCCGAGGCAGCCAGACCAGGGGGCACCACTTGTTCCGCACGGTAGTGCCGATTCGGGTTCGAGCCAGATATTACTGGAATAAGGGCTGCTGCAGTCAAAGTCATGGCCGCGAGCGACAAGGCCATAGCCGTAATAACGACAAATTTTGCAGAGTGCGTGCGTTTGGAGCGATTTGTGTGTTGTTCTCTTCTGCTGATGTAAGACGGCATAGCCAATCACCGGATTCCTCTCTCTTATCTCTATGTACTAGAATAATATAAATAGAGAGTTTCATCCTTACAGAATCGTTAATCTGTGGTTACAAAGTAATAACAAATTCCAGATGACTAATTTAGTTAACATAACATAAATTATGTTACTCATTGTTTAAAAAATGAAAATCCCCTATTTTACTTTAAATTGAGGGCATTTATGGAGTACAATGGAAATTGGTACAAAAATGCATTTCTCGTCGGCTAATGACGAGGTTAATAATCTCAATATTAGCGTAATCTAAAACTTGCAGAATACTACCCTAGGAGATGAGAACATGAAGAACAAGTTACGTTCCAGTCGGGTCGTTATTATCGGAACCGGAGCAGTAGGTTCTACGACCGCGTACACACTGCTGCTACGAGAGCGTATCTCGGAGCTTGTATTAATTGATGCAAATAAGGAAAAGGCACTCGGCGAAGCACTGGATATGAATCATGGACTGCCCTTCACTGGCGGAGTCAAGTTATGGGCTGGAGATTATAGCGATTGTGCCGATGCCGATGTTATCGTCATTGCAGCCGGTGCTTCTCAGCGTCCTGGAGAGACAAGAATTGATCTGCTGAAGCGAAACTCCGATATATTTGATAGCATTATTCAGAATATTGTGAAATATAACGACCATGCCGTCATTCTGGTTGCCACAAATCCGGTGGATATTTTGTCTTATGTAACTTTGAAGAAAAGCGGCTTCCCCTCCAATCGCGTCATTGGTTCCGGTACGCTGCTCGACAGCGCTCGTTTCCGTTATTTAATCGGACAGAACAAGAAGATCAATC
Source organism: Paenibacillus senegalimassiliensis (assembly GCF_001486585.1). Classification (GTDB taxonomy): domain Bacteria; phylum Bacillota; class Bacilli; order Paenibacillales; family Paenibacillaceae; genus Fontibacillus; species Fontibacillus senegalimassiliensis. The sequence continues at coordinate 1,112,105 of NZ_LN909046.1, read as the reverse complement.
CGCGTAGTATTCACGCCCACATTATCGGTGAACATGGCGATTCAGAGCTTCCACTCTGGAGCTTGGCTAACGTGGCTGGCATTGGGCTGGAGTTCTCTGCTGAGGATCAGGAAGAAATATTCAACAGCACGAAGAACGCTGCTTACGAAATTATTAATGCCAAAGGGGCAACCTCCTATGCCATCGCATTAGCACTGGACCGGATTATTGTCTCTATTCTTCAAAATGAAGCCTCTGTCCTGAATGTTTCGACATTATTAAAGGATTACAACGGGATATCCGACGTTTATCTCGGTGTACCAAGCATCGTGGATCGCAGCGGGGTTCGTGAAGTGCTGGACCTGCAGCTTAGCGATGAGGAGTTGGCACAATTCCACGCGTCAGCGAACAAGCTAAAGGCAGAGATTGCTAAGCTGGAGCTATAAGATTTCTACAAAAGAACCTTCACAACCACTTCTTGAGGAAGGGGCGTGAAGGTTCTTTTCTATGTCATATATTTGTGAGTTAAGCCCCATTATATAGGGAATTCAACTATAGTTAATATAATTAATTAATATAATTCACCTAATTAATTAAACGTTAAATTAGACTATCCTTCTCCCCTCTAAAACGGTGGCAGCATATCGTCTTCTTCCTCGGGTTGCTTCTTCTCCAGTAGGCGCTCTGCTACGCGATCAAAGGGCTCAGGCTGTAACAGCTCGACCGGTGAGAAGGCCTTGTCGAACGTAAAGGAATCCCCTTCAAGAATGACGGCATATCGACCGTTCAGCCTGGCAATATGAATCTGATCGCCAAAGTCCGCCAGTCGCCCCTTCACCAGCGTATCGCCGATACGGAACTTAAGCTCAATTTCCGGCTTAATTTCAATGATACGTTCCGCAGCTTCATATACCTGCTCAGGCTCCCATTTGTCCTGAATGTCCCGCTTCTCACTGGCCGCCCATAGTTCCAGCTCCTTCTCGACTTGCTGGCGCTCTTCCCCGCCTTCATCAGGCCATTTCGTTTCTACAAAGGTCTGAACGTACTCCAATACCTGCTCATTAACAATCTCGGGAATGGACAGCTCGTAGGTAACAAAGCGAAGAAAGTCCTCGAAATATTTGGCGTGGGAGGATTGATGGATTTTCAACTCCCATTCATCTACCAATCCCTCTTCTTCCATGTACGGATATTGAATGGACTTCATGTTCCGGGCACTAATGGCCATCTCTACCTGACTGATCAGACTGCGTTCATCGGAGATTCGGGCAATCTTCGGTTCGAAGTCGCATTTAAGTACGAAGATAAATGGAGGCTCTGAATAATTGTCCAAATCGGCTTGGACGACGATCAAAGCGCCGCCCCGGACTGCACTTGCATCCAGATAACCACGGACTAGATCGTCGCAGGCATTTTTATAATCCTCTTTATTATCTGCGGCCCGCAATCGGGCGAACATATTGAAGTTCGGATTGCTATCAAGCTCATATCCCGGCTCAACGATAAAACGGCCGATCTTCGTCGGCGCTTGCTCCACAGCGGGATTCTTATCTACCTTGCGCTTTGCGATGCGCTTGAACTCACCGTCCAGGAACAGCTTGACCTCGCTATCCAGATATTCATAACCGTCCAACGTTTGATAATGCTTGTAGTTCTTTCCCTGCCCCTCCTTGCCCTCGACCTGTATAACAAAAAAGGATAAGTGCTTAACACTAAATTTCATTGTTGCGTAGCTCCTTTGAAGTGACGTTCCAAACCAATTATAGCAAGGATTTGAAAGAGTGCCTGATGACATCCCCTCGGCTGATGATTCCAACCAGGACACCATTGCGCTCCACGGGCAGCTTCTTGATTTGCTTTTTCCCCAGGATTGCGGCAATATTCTCTAATTCTTCATCCCATGAAACTTTAATGACCTTCCTCTTGCCTATTTCCATGACGCTGAGATCAAGCAGGCGCTGCGCCCGTTGCTCGAAGGCTTCTGAATCCCCTTCGAATACCGCTACATAGTAGAACGAATCGACGACCACATCCCGATGCTTGCCGATATACCGCATAATGTCTCCATCACTGATGTAAGACACGATTTCATTCCGCTCATTAACAATGGGAAGGCCGCTGATCCGGTACTCCATAAACCTCTGAATCACCGACCGGACCGTATCGCTCTCTTTGACCTTATATACTTGCTTGATCATGATTTCATGGGCCTGCATAGCCACATCCCCCTTATCTAATGGAATTATACAACGACAGGACAGCTTGTCAAATGACTTGTGATGTATTCATTTTTCTCCACATCCATGCTATGGTACGATAAGTTTATGTCTATTAGCGTTGCTTCGCTCCAAAAAGGCAAGGCAAACGGATATAGTTTACATAACAATAATTATGTTCGATTACAAGGAGGATACAAACTATGAATGATGTAGATTGTCCCGCCCAAGTCATTGAACGGGCCACTACGCCTCGCGGCGAAATTCAGTTGCAGCGCAGAGGAGAGTATTTCGAAGTCATTAGCAATGGTACCTTTCTGATGGCGACCTATAATGGTGACTCAGAGCGGTTATTGGTTCGCCGCGCGCTACAGCTCACTTCCCGGCGGGATCATGTGCTGATCGGCGGTTTGGGTGTAGGCTTTTCATTGCAGGAAGCCCTGCTTGACCCAACCGTTCACACCGTCACCGTTGTTGAAATTGAAGATAAGGTTATTGAATGGAACCGGTCTATATTGGCTGAGGCATCCGGACAAGCCTTGGCTCATCCCAAGACGAGGTTGGTCCATGCAGATTTAGTCACGTGGTTACGAGAGACTCGCGAGACATTCGATCTGATATGTCTGGATATCGATAATGGGCCGGATTGGCGAGTATTTGACGACAATGCCTCTTTATATGATGTTGAAGGTCTAAAGGCGCTTCGTTCCCGGCTACGTGAAGGAGGATGCCTGTCCTTCTGGAGCGCTACCCCTTCCCCTGATTTCGCCAGACAACTGGAGGAATTTTTCGGACGCGTGGAGAGCTGTGAGGTGCCGCAAGCCCATGGCGATCCGGATTATATTTTCCTGGTCCGTTAGCTACTGTAGCCCGTACCAACCGCAGGCTGCCCATGATTCAACACGCTTTTTAGATTGGAGGGGTATTCATTGAAAATTCAAAGGGTCATTGACCGCAAGAAGCTGGATGAGAAGGTAGTTAGCTTGCCTTGGTTCATTCAGCAATTTATCGACTATAAGCTACCTGACCTTTCCCCTTCCACTTTGCTGGAATACGTTCGGGATTATGAGCAATTTCTGACCTGGCTTCGGGCTGAAGGACTGACTTCCGCAGAGAAGAATGCAGATATCACCCTGCTTGACCTGGAAACCTTACATATGGAGAGTATTGTTGGCTACCGACTGCATTTAACAACCCGTACGGAAGGCACTAACTCTAGAATCACCGTCTCGCGAAAAATGTCCTCCCTGCGCTCCTTGTTTCATTACTTGAGCCAGATTGCCGAGGATGAGCATTTCTATCCCTTGCTGAAGCGTAATATTATGGCCAAGGTAGAAATCAAGCGGATTCACAAGCCCAAGGATACTGCGGCCAAGCTAAAAGGAAAGATCCTGGAGGAAGACGAACTGATGGAGTTTATTGCTTACGTCGCGGAAGGTTATGGTCAGGATATCACCGATAACAAGCAAGCCCTGTACGCATATAGACTGAACAGCGAACGCGATGCCTGCATCGTCAGCCTGATTCTGAATTCCGGGCTCCGTGTGTCCGAAGTCGTGAATTTGAATATAGATGATCTGGATTTGGCCAATAAGCTGATTTACGTCTACCGTAAAGGGAATAACGATGAGACCTTCAAGACTCCCGTCTACTTTCGCGAGCAATCCAAGGAGGACCTAGCAGCCTATCTCGTGCTGCGCCAGGAGCGTTATCATACGCCCAAGCGAGAAAAAGCCCTTTTCGTTGCCATTCCTAACGGCCAGAAGGAGGGCAAACGCATGACCAAGCGAGCCATGCAGGCCATGATTATCAAGTATGCCAAACGCTTTGGCAAGCCTTATCTGACCATTCATAAGCTTCGTCATTCTTTTGCCACGGACTATTACTTGCAAAATGATATCTATAAAACCAAAGAACAACTTGGACATGCCTCCACAGAAACGACTGAGGTGTACGCCCATCTTACCGACAAGACCATGTCCGAGGCCATTGAGCGCCGGACTGATACTGATGAAATTTGAACCAGATTTGAAAAGAAACAGCAGCGTAATCATCCTTCAAACGGATCGTTACGCTGCTGCTCTTGTAAATACTGATCAAGCAGTTCGGAAGCTTGTCTTGAGATGGCGATAATCTCTTCCTTCGTGAGGTCATCATAATGAATGCCCATCACAACCGTCACGGTCCGCTGAAGAGCGGCCGCAGCGCGCTGGGCAAACTCTCCACTCAGCGTATGCTCCTTATGTCCAGGAACAGCAGAGGTCTGCACCTCTGTTCCTTCGCCTGCTGCATAGGCGGTAGAAGCTGAGCCGATATGCGCTACGCCACCCGTTATGACAAGTAGCAAATCCCGGCCCACAGGAATTGCCTTGAGCTTGATATCATCATAGTTCACGTTGCCGTTCCTCCTATATAAACGAGATTGTCTTCATTTTATAGGATTCCACGGATTTCGTCCAAGCTGCTTATCCCTTCCTGTTCCATAAAGGCCTCCAGGCCTGCTACAAGCTGTTCCCCGGCCCGCATTTGGACGAAGTTATGCGTCCCTACCTGAATGACAGTAGCTCCAGCCATAATGAACTCAATGATATCCTCCGTACTGCTGATTCCCCCCATCCCCATGACGGGGAACGTTACCGCTCGGCACACCTGATGCACCATACGAAGGGCTATCGGCTTGATGGCTGGGCCGGACAAGCCGGCATACAGATTATCGAACATGCTGCGTCGCTTGTAGATATCAATCTTCATGGCCGAGAAGGTGTTAATCAGTGACACGCCGTCTGCCCCTTCCTCCTGGCACATCACCGCCATGCCTACAATGTCTTCGGCATTGGGCGATAGCTTGACCACCAGCGGCAGTGTAGTGGCTCCGCGCACCTGACGTACTACCTCACGGGCTATCTCAGTATTGATACCGTAGGCCATACCGCCCGCCTTGACGTTGGGGCAGGAGATATTAAGCTCAATCATATCGACGGCCTGACGGCCAGCCTGCGCCCGCCAAGCAGCGTCCTCATCAATCAACCGGGCCCCTTCCACATACTCTTCAATCGTGTTGCCACCCAGATTGGCGATCCGAGCCAGATCCAGCGACTCCCAGCGTGGACATTCTTCTTGCAGAAATGCAGCTACGCCCGGGTTCTCCAGGCCAACACTGTTAAGCATGCCGGAGGCGGTCTCCGCTACTCGAATACCATCGTTGCCGGCTTTGAGATGAAGGGTGAGCCCTTTTCCAGACAGACCGCCCAACTTGTTAATATCGTACAATGCGCCGTATTCTTTCCCGAATCCAAACGTGCCGGAGGCCATGACGATCGGGTTCTTGAACGCTACACCCGCGATACTACAAGAAGTATCTATCATTGGAACACCACCTCCTCGGCAGGGAATACCGGACCATCGGTACAGGCCTTCTTCCGTCCATCCTGGCATTTGACGCTGCACACCAGACATGCCCCTATAGCGCAAGCCATCCGGTTCTCCAGAGATACGTAGACCTTGGCCTGCGTGCCGCTCTCCGCCTGTTTGCGCTGAACGGCATGAAGCATGGGATGAGGACCGCAAGCCACTATCGTATCATAGGCATGAAAATCAACCTGATCCAAAATAACTCCGCCCACGTCCACTGTTACCTGTCCCATAGCGGCTTGCTCGAATTCCTCCACCATATAGGACTCACGGCTAAAGCCCAGATACACATCTGCCTCTGGTACTTCCTTGAGCGCATAATAAAAAGGAGCAATACCGATGCCCCCTCCAATAAAAGCCGTTTTTCCTTTCGGCAAGGTAAATCCATTGCCAAACGGCCCTTCCAATTCCAAGGGATCACCAGGCTTCAATGCCGATAATATGGCCGTTCCCTCGCCAGCTTCCAAAATCAAAAACTCAATTCGGCTGCCGCTTATATTGAAGATGCTGATCGGACGCGACAGCAATGGATAACGCTCACCCGCGCGAAGCATGTAAAACTGTCCCATTTTCCCTGTAAACTGCCCTTCGGCCTCTAGCTTGAAGACCCCTTGGGCTACCTGCTGATTAGCTATCACCGTTGCCATGAATCCACCTCGTTCTTTTGTTCGCTTCATCACAGAATGCCAGTTTTTCGCGCCAACAGTCTGTGATATTTGTCACTACGAGTAGCTGAGGCATAGCTGAACACCCTAATGTTCCGAAATTTCATAAATTTTAAGCAAATGGACATAACAATAGGACGATGAATGGAGGTGCAGCATTGCCTGATTTGCGCAAGAAATGGGTGTTGTTTCTAACCCTGGTGTTGCTCGTTACTGTTCCAATCAGTACCGCTCAGGCCTCCGTGCGCGATAAGCCTTCCAGTCTGGGAGAGCTGCGCAAGAAATACTCGGAGACCTTTAAATTCCGTGGGCCGGATACGAAGCAGGTAGCCCTTACCTTTGATGATGGCCCCGACCCCCGATTCACTCCGCAAATCCTTGAAATCTTAAGTCAAAAAGGGGCCAAGGCGACCTTCTTCGTTGTTGGGGCAAGGGCGAAGAAATTTCCGGCTTTACTGGAGCGAATGCACCGAGAAGGTCATGTTATCGGAAATCATTCCTTCAACCATCCCCCTTTCCGCAAGCGTACGGTAAAACAGTTCGTTAGCGAAATCGAACGCACAGAGCAGGTTGTTGAGCGCACCGTAGGTTATCGACCCAAGCTCATTCGCCCGCCGTATGGGGAAATTAATGAGGAGCAGGTTAAGTGGGCCAAAGCAAATGGCTATAAGATTGTGAACTGGAACGTGGATTCACTGGACTGGAAAGGGCTGAACAAGGAACAAATTAAAGCGAATGTGCTGCAGGCCACCGGGCCGGGTGCAATTATTCTGCTCCATGCCGGCGGGGGCGTGGGTTCTGATCTGTCCGGTACTATTGAGGCTCTGCCTGACATTATAGAAACGCTCCGTGCTAAAGGCTACGAATTCGTGGACTTGGCCGAGCTGCTACAGACCAGTGCTTCCCGGTGATCTGATATAACAAAAGAGCTCCCTCAAGGAGCTCTTTGCTTTTAAAAGTTAGCTGAACAATTTAGTCCAGTACATATAATTTTACATCTTGGTAGCCAAACGTTTTGACAAAGGATTGGCTGCCTGGAATGAAAATATCAATGCGGTTCCCCTTAATGCTTCCGCCCTGATCCGTAGCCGTCGCCACAAAAGCTTGATCCGGCAAGCCATCATGGCTATGGCCTGTCACCAGGACCTTGGTTCCCATCGGGATGATCTTGGGGTCGACCGCAATCGTACCCAACTTCAGCGGATTGCCCAAATAATCAACGGCCCCCCATTTGCCATTCTCGCTGGCGGCCTTGCTATAGGCTGACGCTTTGACCTGTATTGTATTGGAGTAAGTAAACGTCTTGCCCCAAGCTACAACGACCTCTTCAGAGACGACGTTCAGCTTGGATACGGCTTTATGTACCGATTCGGCATGTGCCGCTGTATTTTGAAATAAAAGGGTTACACTTGCAGCAACAATGGCTGCCTTGGCGATTTTGGTTCTGATATTACTGTTCAAGGTTGTCCCTCTCCTTATATATCATTTGCCGGTTCGCTTTCGGCCTTAATGAATATATCACAATTTTGTAACCAGTTGGACAGGTAAATCCGACCAATTGCGCTCATCTACTGTTACGAAGGTGGTAAGAGCCATGCAGATTCATTGATGGCCACCAAGCCGTGGTTGGAAAATAACTCCAACATGCATAATTCGGGAGCCACAAACGTTACATTTTGTTCTTCATATTTGGCGCAAGCAAAATCAGAATACATAAAGAAAAAAGCTGCCGAGATCATCACTCGACAGCCTTTTATGAACAACCTCTTAAAGCACTTTACTTAAAAAATCCTGAGTACGTTGGTGCTGTGGAGAGCCAAACACCTGCTGCGGGGTACCCTGCTCCAGAATAACGCCCTGATCCATAAAGAGGATACGGTCCCCTACCTCGCGGGCAAAGCCCATTTCATGGGTGACGATGACCATCGTCATCCCCCGTTCAGCAAGCTTCTTCATGACGTCCAGCACCTCGCCCACCATCTCGGGGTCAAGTGCCGAGGTAGGCTCATCGAACAGCATCACATGCGGCTCCATAGCCAAGGCACGCGCGATGGCAATCCGCTGCTTCTGACCCCCTGATAATTGAGACGGATAGCCGTCCCGCTTATCCTCCAGTCCAACTGTACGCAACAGTTCTACGGCAGAGGCTTCCGCTTCGGCCTTGCTTTTCTTTCTAACGCGGATTGGTGCCAAAGTAATATTATCCATGACGGTCTTGTGCGGGAACAAGTTGAACTGCTGGAACACCATGCCCATCTTCTCGCGGGTCTGATTGATATTATGACGCTTATCGTTAATTAACTCCCCTTCAAAGCGAATTTCGCCTTCCGTTGGAGTCTCCAGCAGGTTCAGACAGCGGAGAAACGTACTTTTCCCCGAGCCACTGGGACCAATCACTACGACAACTTCTCCCTTGGAAATCTGGAGATCAATGCCCTGCAAAATATGCAACGCTCCAAACTTTTTATGCAAGCCCTTAACGTTGATCACTGGTCTTCAACTTCCTTTCGAAAATCCCGAGAATGCGGGACAGGGTGAAAGTCAACACAAAGTACATGACGGCTACGATCAGGTAAGGAGTCATACCATCATAAGTAATCGTGACTACCGATTGGGATTGGAAGATCAGTTCCGTCGTACCGATAATCGATACGATGGAGGATTCCTTGATAATCGTAATAAATTCGTTCCCGATGGCTGGCAGCACCGATTTGATCGCCTGAGGAATAATGATATGCCGCATCGCCATTCCTTTGGTCATGCCCAAGGAACGAGCCGCTTCCCCTTGGCCCCGGTCTACTGCCTGAATCCCCGCCCGGAAGATTTCAGCCAGATAAGCCGAGCTGTTAATCGACAACGTGATCGCACCAGACTGAATCGGGGTGAAATTAATATCGAACATAAAGGCGAGTCCATAATGAATGATCAATAACTGCACCATCATTGGCGTACCGCGCAGGAATTCCACCCACGCATGGCCGAAGAACCGAACAACACGCCACGAAGACATCCGCAGCATGGCGATGCCAAGACCAAGGATAAAGCCACATACCACACTGATGGCTGCCAGCAACAGCGTATACTGCACACCTGCTAGAAAATAACTTCGATATTCCACAAACATTGAGATCAGTTCCATAAAACCTTTATTCCTCCTCCGTTACCTTAACCTTTTAACCAAAAAAAGAGAAAATAGCGAAGAATGCTCCGCTATTTTCTGCAAGGTAACAATCGCGATTATTTCTCGGCTAGCGCGCTCGCTTCTGTAACGAATCGGTCGATGCTGCCGTCACCCAGCAAGCGGTCGAGCGTTGTGTTCACTTGATCAAGCAGTTCCTGATTGCCCTTCTTCACACCGATAACGTAGCCTTCATCTTCGTTCTCCACTTTAGCATCGGTAATGACCAAGCCTTCTACATTCTTCACGAAAGATTCAGCAACAGGACCTTCCAGAATGGCCGCATCTACGCGGTTGGTGTTAAGTTGCATTACAATATCATTGATTTTGGCCAGCGCTGTCAGCTTGGCATTTGGAATCTCTTGAGCAATACCCTCTTGAATAGAGCCTAGCTGTATCCCGATCTTGGCTCCTTCCAGCGATTCCATGGTAGCAAATTTATCTTTGTCAGCCGCACGGGTAACAACAGCTTGCTCCGCCGTGTAGTAAATTTTCGACATGTCAATTTGCTCGGCACGCTCTGGTGTTGGACTAAGTCCCGAAATGACGAGATCAATCCGGCCGCTAGCCAGCTCATTCAGCAGGGAATCGAATTTCAAGTCCTTGATTTCCAACTCCGCGCCCATGTCCTTGGCAATCTCCTTGGCAATTTCGATATCGAAGCCAACAATCTCGTCCGCACCTTGTTCATTCTTGATATGGAACTCATATGGCGGGAAATCTGCGCTTGTACCCAGAATCAGCTTCTTGGCAACATCTGTTTCCGGCTGGGAGCCTTGTGTTTCATTTTGGCTTTGATTGTTCCCCGTTGTATTGGCAGCTCCGTTGTTGCTATTTTTTTCCTGACCACAAGCGGCCAAGACCATCGTAAGCATCATAACCGCTGCTAACAATATACCCCATTTTTTCATAATATCTCTCCTGTTCTTCTTTCCATATTCACATTTACTCTGGATAATCACTGGGCTAATTATAAATCAGTTTGTATATATATGCAAAGGTATTTTCATAGCCTTCATCATATAGTCACACTTCTTCTTCATGCGTCTTAGCAAGGAGCTATTTGTTTATAATACTTTGGTCAATTAGCAGGCTGCTCATTCATGGGGATGTGAGAATTGGGAATACTGGCAGAAGACAGATTGATCTTGAGGAGGTGCGCCGTTCATGCTGCTTGAAGCACTTTACCATGTTCCCCGCGATAAATGGGCCTATGCCTATGATGCTTCCACCATTCATTTGCGCATTCGTACCAAGCGGGATGATGTCACACAGGTGGTAGCCTTGACCGGTGACAAATATGATTGGGGCGGGACTTTCCAGGAACTCCCGATGGAGCGCACCGCGCATGATCGCAGGTTTGATTATTGGGAGGTGGCCGTTCGTCCACGCTTTAAGCGCTTGTCCTATGCATTCAAATTAAGCGCTGGCTCCGAAACGATCTATATGCTGGATTCCGGCCTGCAGTCCGAGTCCCCCGCCACGCCCGGCGAGTGCTTTGAATTTCCATATATTCATGCCGTCGAAGTAGCACAGGTGCCCGAGTGGGCCAAGCAAGCGGTATTCTATCAAATTATGCCTGATCGATATGCGAACGGAGATCCCACCAACGACCCCGAAGGTACATTAGCATGGGGGGGCAAGCCGGCCTGGGATAATTACTTTGGAGGTGACCTGCAGGGTATCCTCGATCATTTGGATGATCTGACGGATTTGGGGATTACCGCCATTTACATGACTCCATTGTTTGTCGCTCCCTCCAATCATAAATACGATACGATGGATTACAAGCACGTCGATCCGCATTTTGGAGATAATGCCCTGCTGCACAAGTTGGTAGAGCATTGCCATGAACGAGGAGTCCGTGTGGTCCTGGATGCGGTATTTAACCATTGCGGCGAGCAATTCCCGCCGTTCCAGGATGTATTGAAGCATGGCGCGGCCTCTCGTTATGCAAGCTGGTTCCATATCAATCGGTTCCCCGCCACCGTGGAGAACGGCATACCGACTTATGATACGTTTGGCTTTTTTGGCAACATGCCAAAATTTAATACGGCCGATCCGGAGCTAAGGAATTACCTGCTGGGGGTAGCGGAATATTGGATTAAGGAAATCAAACTGGATGGCTGGCGGCTGGATGTGGCCAATGAGGTGGATCATCACTTCTGGCGCGACTTCCGCCGCCTCGTCAAGCAAGCGAACCCGGAGGCCTACCTGATTGGCGAAGTATGGAGCGATTCCCTCAACTGGCTGCTGGGCGACCAATTTGATTCCGTGATGAACTACCCCTTTGCCGATAAGGTGCTGGAGTTCTTTACGGGGAATGCGGATGGAGCGGCTTTCTCTAATGAAATGGGAGCGCTGATTATGCGTTACCCGCATCAGATCAACGAAGTAATCTTCAACCTGTTATGCAGCCATGATACGGCCCGTCTGCTCACCCGCGCAGGTGGAGACAAACGGCGACTCAAGCTATGCGTCGTATTCTTGTTCACCTATATTGGGACACCTTGCATCTTATACGGTGATGAAATTGGATTAACTGGTGAGGGTGATCCGGACAGCCGCAAATGCATGGAATGGGAGCCTGGCAAGCAAGATCGTGAGTTATATGACTTTTACAAGCTCATGATTGGGCTGCGCAAGCATAATCCCGCCTTGCGTCAGGGACATTTTCGCTTCCTGCATGCCGACGAAGGTGACCCTAATATCATCTACGAGCGGATGGATGGGCACAAGCATTTTACCGTCTGGATGAACAATACAGCCAATACGGCCTTATTAACTCACCCGATGCAAACCAGTGACTGGCGGGATGCGTTGACAGAAGAGCAAGTAAATCCAGCAGACGGTCAGATGAAGATTACGCTCGAACCCTACGGTTTTCGAATTTTGTACAGGTCCCTTTAATAAACATGACGCTCAGAATCACAGGCCAACTCCGAACATAAAGAGCCTGGGATTGCTGAGCGTCTTTTTTAATTGAACAGCGAGTGTAGCCTTATACCGGCCGCAAGCTCCTACGATCTATTCACCAGCTTCTAGTACATGCTGATAAATTTCTACATACTGCCGAGCGGAACGGTCCCAGCTATAATCCCCCGAGAACGCATGACTAACAATCTGCTGCCAATGCTCGGGACGATGATAGAAGGTAGTCGCTCTGCGCAAGGTATACAGCATATCATGGGCATTGTAATTATGGAAGGTAAACCCGTTGCCCTCTCCCGTAAACTCATTATAAGAGCTTACCGTATCGTTAAGTCCCCCGGTCTCCCGTACCACCGGAATCGTTCCGTAACGCAGCGCCAGAAGCTGGCTAATGCCACATGGCTCGAACCGCGACGGCATCAGCAGCATGTCACTCCCTGCATAGATACGCCGGGACAAAGCCTCGCTGAAGCGGATTTGCACGGCAAGCTTGCCTGGATGGCGATGAGCAGCCTCCCGGAACCACGACTCATAGACCGGGTCCCCCGTTCCAAGCAAGACGAACTGCACCTCATCGTTCCATAACCATTCATCCAATACACGCAGCAGCAGATCAAGTCCCTTGGGCTCCACCAGGCGGGTAATCATGCAGAAGAGCGGAACGTCGGCCTTCTCCGGCAAACCCAGCTCGCGTTGCAGGGCCAGCTTGTTGGCTTGTTTCTGCTCCAAGCTGTGGCTATAACGAGCAAATAGCTCCAGATCTGTCTCCGGATTGTACAACTCCGTGTCAATACCGTTGACAATGCCCGATAAGCGTCCGCTTAAGAAGCGTAGCAATCCGTCCATCCCGCAGCCGTAATGCTCCGTCTGAATCTCCCCCGCATACGTGGGGCTAACCGTCGTGATATGGTTCGCATACACAAGACCCGCCTTCATAAAGCTGACGCTGCCGTAATACTCCACGCCCTCAGGGGTGAAATAATGCCAAGGCAAGCTCAGCAGATCAGGCAGGATCTCTTCCGGGAAATTCCCTTGATAGAGCAGATTGTGTATGGTGTAGACTGTGCGAATATCTCTGTAGAACGCTTGATGCCGATAGTGCTCTCTTAGCAACAATGGAATCATCCCCGTATGCCAATCATGACAATGAATGATATCGGGTACAAACCCGGTAAGGGGTAGCAATTCCAGCACGGCCCGGTCAAAGTAAGCAAACCGTTCCCCATCATCTCCATGTCCATAAATACCGTCGCGGCGGAAATACTCCTCATTGTCAATGAGATAAATGGGCAGGCCATCCCAATGGACCAACGCCAAGCCACCATATTTCTGACGCCAACCTACCGGGACGTCCTTAGTCCCTATATGTACCATACGTCCCAGTACAGCATCAGAAAGTGCCTTATATTTGGGCAACATAATGCGCACGTCATGCCCGGCAGCAATTAATGCCTTGGGTAATGCTCCAATGACGTCAGCCAAACCGCCAGTCTTGACCAGGGGCGCAGCTTCTGCCGCAGCAAACAGGATATTCATCGCTTGTTCCTCCTCATCGGCTCTTGGCGCTTCCAGATGGTTACACTCAGCGGCGGGAGACTCACCCTGAGGCTATGCCGCTGAGTATGCCAAGGTACTTTCTCACTGCTGCGGCTGGTTGACCGCGTCCTCTCCTGGCCACCGAACCGCCATTCCTGGCTATTGAATATTTGATCGTACCCTCCTGGCCATGGAACACCTACGCGGTAATTCGCTCTCTCCACCGGTTGAAAATTTACCAGAATCACGAGGGTATCTCGCATCCGCTCCGTCTTTCGCATATATGCAATGACACTCTGCTCACCATCATCTGGACATATCCACTCATAGCCAGCCGGGTCATGATCCAGCTTCCAAAGGGCTCGCTCTCGCAAATATAACCGGTTCAGCGCCGCGCTGTAACGTTGCATTCGGTGGTGAGCCGGATAATCCAGCAGATGCCAATCCAGTTCCTCCTCATCTCTCCACTCCACAAACTGGCCAAACTCGCCCCCCATGAATACCAGCTTTTTACCCGGAGAAGTGAATTGATAGCCCAGTAGCAGCCGAAGTCCGGCAAATTTCTGTTCATAGCTGCCCGGCATTTTGTCCAGTAGTGATTTTTTGCCGTGCACGACCTCATCATGGGATAACGGAAGCGTGAAATTCTCGGTATGGGCGTACCAGATAGGAAAGGTAAGCAAGGAATGATGCTGCGGGCGCTTAGCAAATGCCGTCTCCACATACCTCAGCGTATCGTTCATCCATCCCATATTCCATTTATAGTTGAAGCCCAGTCCGCCCTCATGCACAGGCGCGGTCACTTTAGGCCAGGAGGCTGATTCCTCCGCCATCATTAACGCCTGAGGGAAATAGTGGAATACCGCCTTGTTCAACTGCTGCAAGAAATTGACTCCCTCGAGATTCTCCACACCGCCTTCCGCGTTGCGCGTCACTTCCCAGGAGGGCTTCTCGAAGTCCAGCCTAAGGATGCTAGTCACCGCATCTACGCGCAAGCCATCGAAATGGTACACGTCCAGCCAATAGATGGCGCTCGAAATCAGGAAGGAACGCACCTCGGGTTTGCCAAAATCAAAAGTTAACGTCCCCCATCCCCTTTTCTCCGCTTTGGCGGGATCACCATATTCGTACAACGGCGTACCGTCAAACCTCCGCAATCCATGGGCATCCTTCGGGAAATGTCCCGGAACCCAATCCAGCAGCACCCCGATTCCAGCTTGATGGCATCGATCGACGAAGTACATCAGATCATGCGGCTTACCATAGCGGCTTGTCGGAGCAAAATACCCCGTCGTCTGGTAACCCCACGACAAATCGTATGGATGCTCGCACAAGGGCAACAACTCAATATGGGTGTAGCCCATTTCTAGGACATAAGGGATCAGTTCATCCACCATCTCTCGGTAGGTGAAAAACACGCCGTCTTCCTTCTGCCGCCAAGTCCCGAAATGCAACTCATAAATACTAAGCGGTCGCTGATAAGGTGCTGTTCGGCTACGAATCCAGGCCAGATCCCCCCACTCATACCCATCCAGAGAAGTGACAACCGATGCTGTCTTAGGCCTGATCTCTGACTGATAAGCAAAAGGATCGGCCTTCAGCGAGGTGGAGCCATCGGAAGTGGTTATCGCATATTTGTAAAAACTTCCCTCCGGTACGTCTGGCAAAAAAAGAGTCCATATCCCGGAATCGGGCATCTTATGTAATACATCACGCTTCTCGTCCCATTCATTCCAGTCTCCCACTACGGCGAGCTGGCGAGCACGAGGAGCCCATACCGTGAAGCGTACGCCTGGCCGTCCATGTTCGGTCGTGCGGTGGGCGCCGAAGGTTCGGTAACTATGATGCAGTGTCCCCTCGTGAAATAAATAATTAACCTCCGGGGATAAGGGACAACTTCGGCTTGGAGCAGACATAAGGGTCACCAACTTCCATTCCAAAAATTTTTTCAGCGTTTTCCATAAAATGATGTAATATTTCTGCGTTATTTCCATAATTTATTTCATCTACATTATATCCTTTAGTGTATGTGCTACTCACACTAAAACATACGGGAGGGAATCAAAAATGAGGAAAAAGGATTGCATTGCTATGCTGCTTGCGGGCGGAGAGGGACGGAGATTATCACCGCTGACAGCCAAGCAGGCCAAACCGGCCGTGCCATTCGGTGGACGTTACCGAATTATCGATTTTCCTCTAAGCAATTGTGCAAATTCCGGCATCGATACGGTTGGCGTGCTGACTCAATATGAAGCCGAGTCACTCCACAATCATATCGGGGAAGGCGATCCCTGGAGGTTGCCACATACGGAAGACGGCGGAATTACCCTGCTCCCCCCATCCCGATGCGGTACGGAAGCCTATGCGGGCACAGCGGACGCCATTTTCAAGAATATGGAATTCGTCGATAGTCATTCTCCCAAGCATGTGTTAATCCTGTCCGGAGACCATATCTATCATATGAACTATCGGCGTATGCTTGATTTCCATCTCACCAGCCAGGCGAAAGCGACCATCTCGGTCATGCCGGTGCCTTGGGAAGAAGCCCATCGCTTTGGTGTGATGTCGATGGATGACCAGCACCGCATTACTGAGTTTGTAGAGAAGCCTGCCCAGCCGGCAAGCAATCTCGCTTCCATGGGAATTTACATGTTCGAGTGGGAGTATTTGAAGCAGCACTTAGCGGCAGATGCTGAGAATGCCCGGTCCAGCCATGACTTCGGCAAGGATGTCATCCCAAGCATGCTGAAGGGCAGCGAGCCGCTTTATGCCTACCAGTTCAATGGTTACTGGCGAGATGTAGGCACAGTACGCAGCCTGTGGGAAGCACATATGGACTTGTTGGAAAATCACTCATCCTCCCTGCTCCATCAAGAGGAATGGCCTATGCTGACCAGAGAATTACCGACTAGTCTTAGTCTGGTTAGAAGACGTAGCCTGCAGCCCTCCTCTACGCTGATTCATGAACAATGCCTGTTTGACGGCCACGCGGAACGTTCGGTTGTATTCGCCGGTACAGAGATTGCCCGTAACGCCTGGGTGAAGGATAGTGTAGTCATGCCAGGCGCGAAGATTGGCAAGCATGCTCTTATCGAAAATGCGATTATAGGCGAAGGTGCCATCATTAAGGACGGAGCCGTAATCAAGGGCATCGACGGCGAGATTGCCGTAGTAGGACCAGGTGAAATTGTAGCGGCTAAACCTGCCTTGCGGCCACAGCCCTCCCGGCTGCTGCAGGAGGTTTATGACAACGCTCCGCGCCTGCGTGCCGAGGGATTACTCTCTTGAGCACCCGGTTTAAATGAACGGATAGTTTGAACGACAAAAAAAGAGCGGTGCAGAACGAATCTGATCTCATGATTCGTTCCTGCACCGCTCTTGTTCATTCTGGCTTGCTCTCGTTTATGAAATTATGGTCACCCTCGGCAAGATCGAGCAGTGGCAACGTGACCGAGACTTTGGTACCAACCCCAAGCTCGCTATGAATCTCCATCTCGCCTTGATGCAACTCAACGAGTTGCTGGCTGATGGCCAACCCCAGCCCCGTGCCACCTCCCTGATGATTAACCTGGAAGAAGCGGTCCCTTACCTTGTCCAAGTATTCCTCACTGATGCCAATCCCGGTATCGATGACCTCCACCAACGCCTTGCCGTCTTCCTTGCGACTGATCACCAGATGAATCCAGCTTTGCTCATGGGAGAACTTGATGGCATTGTCAACCACGTTGAGGAAGACCTGCTTCAACCGATTGCCGTCACCATGGATGATCACTTGACCTTCCGTCTTATCCTCCAGCTTCAACTGAATTTGCTTCTGTTCCGCCTTCGCCCAAACATTAAGCATTGTTTCCTGAAGCAATTCCTTGAGATTAACCTCGCCAATGACCAGCTTCATCTCATTTTGCTGGAGCTTCGAGAAGTCGAGGATTTCCTCAACCAGACCAATCAAACGGTCGGTTTCCTTCGCGATAATGCCTACGCCGATCTTGGTCTCCTCGGGATCAAAGCCACCGGAGGTTAAGGTTTCACTCCAACCCTTGATGCCGGTGAGCGGGGTTCGTAGTTCATGGGAGATCGAAGAAATAAAATCATCCTTGATCTGATTGCTTCGCACGATTTCCTCAGCCATGTAATTAAGCGTGGAAGCCAGTTCACCCAGCTCGTATTTGTAACTGCCCTTAATTCTTGCGTCAAACCTGCCCCGAGCCATCTGCGCCGATACATCACGAATATTATTAATGGGCTTAACAATTGAATTGGCCAAGCCAATGCTGAATAACGTAACCAGGGCGAGAACCGCACTGGCTACCCCAATGGACAGAAGGGTAAGGTTCAACAGCTTGGAGTTCACCTGCTCCATGGAGGTCACATAACGAACGATGTATTGCGTCTCTCCCTGGAACTGGAGCGGGCGCGACACGGCCATAACCGGTTCCCCGGTTGCCGGCTGGCGACCTACCCACTTCCCGACACTGCCGGCTACAGCCTGTGGAACATCGCTCGTCTGGATGGCTTTATCGGCTTGAAACGGATTGGTGCTGGCCTTGACCTCGCCTTTCCGATCCAGAATCATCAGTTCCGTATTGTCCAGTTCGAAGGTACGCAGCATTTGCGTAAAGTAATCAGGATCCCGCTCGGCATTCAAACGCACAAATTTCTCGAAGTAATCCGAGGCCCAGATTGAATGATTCGACATATGATTATAAATCGCGTCGTAATAATACATGCGAATGGCCAGCGTAAAGATGCCTTCGATCATGAACAAAGTAACGAATACGACGATGAAATAATGTAATACGATTTGCCGGCCAATCCCTTTCTTGATCATTGCCCCTCGCCCTTCCACTTATAGCCGTGTCCCCACACGGTTTGCAGGAAGGCCGGCTCGGACGGGTTATTCTCGATTTTTTGCCGCAATCGGCGGATGTTGACGTCCACGATTTTCGGATCGCCCATATATTCCTTGCCCCATACATGATCCAGCAACAGGTCCCGGCTTAGCGGGGTGTTCTCGTTCTCCAAGAAATACTGAATCAATGAAAATTCCGTAGGGGTAAGCTCAATCATCTGCCCCCCGCGTTTAAATTGCTTGGAGATCAAATCCAGGGAGAACGGGCCTGAACTGAACGTCACCTTCGCGGTACCTTCACGGTATACATTCACGCGACGCAACAACGACTGAATTCGGGCAATCAACTCTGTGGGGCTGAACGGCTTGCTAACGTGATCGTCCGCACCTACGGAGAGGGCATACACCTTGTCTTGCTCCTGAACCTTGGCTGTCAGAAAAATAATGCCAATTCGTTCATTGGTCTCCCGGATACGTCGGCAGACCTCGAATCCGTCGATACCCGGCACCATCACATCCAGCAGCGCGATGTCAATATCTGGCACGCTTTGCAGCTTGCTTAGTGCCTCATGGCCGTCTGCGGCCTCCAGAACATCGAACCCGTTGCGTTTCAGATTAATCACGATAAAACTACGGATGGACTCTTCATCCTCCAAGATTAGTACCTTACTCAATGTTAAAGCCCCCTCTTTTCCATTGGACCCAAGTTAACGCTTAATTTCGGTTTCGCCTTTATTCACCTTCAAGTCCGTATGACTGATAAACCCGATAACTCTATCAGCATCTCGTGCCAGCAGTTCCCAATCTGCCTTGTTCCGCTCCCATTCCGCTAAGGAGAAGAAGCGAATCTCTGCCACCGTCTCGTTGGTATCTACCTTGACGAACCAGAGATGTTCGTTCTTGTTCGACTTTGTATCGATCGTAACCGTGCCTCGCCATTCCTTCGGGAAGTTGAAATAGAATCGTCCGGACATATCCATGTACTGCTGCATCATGAATTTAAGACCTTGCGCTTCATCCCACTGATAATATGAGAACAACCAGGGAATTTCATCAAATGAAATATACTCCCACCCCTTAGGCTTCTCCAGCATCCCGATCTCCAGCACTCCGTCGTTGTTCACATCCCCGCTCATAATTGGATATCCCTTCAACGTCATATCCTGGGAAGGCAACAGGTTAACGAGTTGACCGTCCTTCATGACGATAACGGTTGAGAATGCGGAATGGTTACCCACACTAGCATCGAGAATGAGACCTTTCAGGTTCGGCGTAATATTGCCGCTAACGGCATTATAATATTCGCTGACCGGGTCATTTAGCTCCAGGTGGCTGAGCTCCTTAAACGATTCCTCATACTGGTATGTGGTAACTGTCGCCAACTGGTCACGCTTCAGGTTAATGACCGTAAGGTCAAGCTGATTATCCTGGTTAAGGTCATCCACCATAAAATAGCTGTAGGGCAAGGCCAATACCTTCTCTACCTCGTCTCCATCATAGGTATATACGGTCAAGCCCTTCTGAAGTTCCTCCGAGCCACTGGAGAAGCCGGCAATGATATCCAGCTTGCCATCGCCGGTAACATCCAGCAAATCGAAAGTCTCCAGCAACTGGCCTTCCCCGTCAAAGCGCGCCTTAAGCACCCATGAATCACCCTGCTGCTGCAGAATCATGCCGTGGATGCGTACCGCTTCCTCCGGCGTCTCGTAGAACACCACCGCTTCCATAACACCATCATTGTTCAAGTCCAGCGTACGAATAGAACTGTTGTTGCGGATATCGCGCGGCGAAATAATCTCTCCGCCCTTCAGCTCTCCCTTAATGATACTGATTAGCGATGCCTTATCCGAGGAAAGTTGCGGCGTCTCCATCATCGATTTGGGATCACTTATAAAATTGCATCCGCTCAGCACGAGCAGCAATAATAGCCCGGCCAAAGCAGGAAACCATCTTGTTATCATCAATGCTATCACTCATTTCATGCCAAATCGATTTGGCGTTTCTCCTCCGCAGTCAAACGGCGTCCATAAACGTCAAGTTCCAGCTTCCCCTCATGAATACCCCAAATACGTGTACAATACCGTTCGGCCAGCTCCAGTGGTAAAGCCACGACCACCATTTTGTCCTGCGTAGTGCAAAGCTCCTTGAGTGTATTCAGCACATGTTCGGCCGATTTGGGATCAAGCCCGATTACCGGCTCGTCCGCTGCTATGAAGTTGGCTCCATGAGCCATAGCCCGGCAGATGGCCACCCGTTGCCGTTCTCCCCCACTCAGCTTGCTAGCCTTGACATGAGCCTTGTCCAGCAGACCGTATTTCTCCAATTCATCCATGGCGCCCATGTAATCATCCGAGCGGACCATGCCAGTTAGACGGCGAAGAAGTGGCGTTTGGCCCACTTGTCCAATAAGGACATTCTTCAAGGCCGTCTTCTCGGGATACAAAGAAGGCGGTTGTTCCAGATAAGCGCATTGAGAGCGATATTTCGACGTCCCAGTGCCCCCACCCTCCAGTACCTTCTGACCGCTCCAGGTATAATCGCCACGATTCCAACGTTCGCGCAGGGCCAGGCAACGCAGCAGCATACTCTTGCCACTACCGCTGGCTCCCACTACGCCAATCATTTCTCCGGTGCTAAACTGGACGGAAATGTCGCGAAGCACCTTTTTCTTATTCCCATCCACTGATTTGTGTAAGTGGTTAATTCTGATCATAGTCCGATTTCTCCTTTTGAACACGTACTTAGCTTGAAGCTATACGAATCCTTTATCCTCTAGTTTATTGGAAAAACCATTTAAAATCCATTACAGCCTGTTCACATTTGCACTTTTTTTGTCATGTTCCCCCGAAATGCAAAGCCAAGCAGGGAAAATAGAACGTACGCCGCCCCCAAAAATACGAATAATAAAGGGGCTGCTCCCCATTGCATAGCCATTCCGCCCAGGTTAGGCCCGGCGATGCTGCCAAAATTAAAATGAAACGAAGCAATGACATTCGCCACCGGCAACAAGTGCCGGGGCAGCAAATCAGCCGCATAAGCGAGTCCCAGCGAGAAGAAGGAGCCTACCAGGCCTCCTGCGCCCATGAACAGCAGGAGAATGGCGACAAAATCATTCCCAGCCAACGGGACAGCCATAAATAACAGTCCTCCCGTCAGGCCAGCAGTCATCAACACTTTCTTCCGTCCAAATCGGTCACTTAGTAGGCCCAGCGGCAATTGCAGGAGCAGTCCGCCGATACCGAAGAACGGCAACAAGGAAGAGATGTCCTCGCTGCTCAGCCCGGAGCGCAAACCGTAAATAGGAAAATTACTATTCATGGAAGCTTCCATATAGCCATACAAGAGTGCAGGAATGAGAGCAAACCAAGCCAGGCGGTAGATGTGCAGCACTTGCCGCGGAGCCCCGGCCTGTTCTTTAGAGTCCATGCTCTCCGGTGAACGATTAGGCAGGTATACTACTACCAACACGACCATCACGAGAAAGAGCACACTCAGAATGACAAACGGAATGGCATGTCCGTAGGACAGCAGCCTTATTCCGAGCGGTCCGATGCTGAAGCCTAATCCGTAAGACATGCCGTATAACGAAATATTCCGTCCCCGCTTCTCGGGTGGCGATAACAGTAGCATCCACAATTGGGAGGTAAAGTGAATCGCGCTATCTCCAATCCCCACAAGAATACGCAGGACTAACCAAATTCGCACATCCGCCACAAGTGGAAACAACGGCAATGCGACCATCACCAGCACCACCCCGGACAACAGCAGCTTCTTGAACCCGGTGCGGCGCAGCAGGCGCTCAGCTACAAGCGACATGGCAAATGAGCCAACGTAAAGCGCGGCGGCATGTAAGCCATTAACAGAGGAAGATACTCCGCGCTGCTCCATAAAAATAGATAAAACCGGGAGTAATAGCCCTTGGCTAAGCCCGGCAATAATGATGACGCCAATAAGAATGACGGTAGGTGAAAAGATAGGTTTTAAGTAAGACGATGTTGTTTTCAATGATAACGCTCCTTTAATATAACCCTTCACTTGCATAATCCTTCAACATTATAGTGGACAACCCCTCGCCAAACAAGCATAATAAGTCTGAATGCAACGATTATTGGGAGGTTTATGATCATGGCCTATGACGTGAAAGTAGATGTCTCTCCGGTCTACGAACTCATCAGCAGCTTTATGATATATACGACGCGCAAATGGGTGAGCAGCCTGGATGTGGGTGCCGAATGGATTACCGATATTGAACAGCGATTCACACCGGAGCAGCGGCAGCAATTTGCCGAGGCAGCGCAATATCCGCTAACAGATTATGATGTGCTCTTTGCCTGGACCTTGGGTCGGCAGGACGGTGACGAGATAGCTCCTTTTTTGAACGAATTGGCACAAACGGATGCCGAGGCGCTTTACGCACGAACAAATTCCTACATTCCCTCTGTGAGTAATGATACTATTGCCCGGATTCGCAGTAGTTATATTCCGCTCCTGAAGGTATGGGATGAGCTTTATTTTCGGGAAGTAGAGCAGCGGCTTGTATCCTTGCTGCAAGAAGATTTTGACGAAAAAAGTACCCTACTGCAAAAAATGGACGCCGACGCGCTCATCGAATATGCATCCGGGGGGCTCGTGCTTGAACCACTGAAGCCCATTACAGAGGTCGTATTATGCCCTTCTATCCATTTCCGGCCGATTAATACATACGTCTTCTATGAAGGGGTGCTCTTCATTCAGTATCCGCTTGATCTGCCAGAGCTTGACGAAGATGAGCCTCCAATGGTGCTAAAGAGATTAACCAGGGCCTTGGCAGAGCCCCAGCGCTTGCGCTTGCTCCGCTGTGTAGCCGACAAGCCGAAGTCCATGCAGGAAATCATGCAGGACCTGGGACAACCTCAGGAGCAACTTCTGCACGATCTGCTATTGCTTCGCGTAGCCGGCCTTTTACGTATCCATCTGCTAGCCCAGAACACGGAGAAATTCAGCATCCGCCCCGACGGCGCAGCAGAATTGCAGATGTTCCTTGAATCCTATATAAGGTTGTCATGAACTCATGGCAAAGATAGGTAACTTGCTTTAGCCAAGCGCTTCTGCTTATGATAGGAACATACTTTATAGTGCGAGTTCAGCTACCTCTTATAGACAAGCGTGCTTTGGATAAAGGAGTGACCTAATTATGAATACAGCAACAACTCAACAGATTATTTTTGACCTGGATGATACATTGGTGCATTGTAACAAGTATTTTGAACTGATTCTTGAACAATTTGCCGATATGCTTACGGATTGGTTCAAGCCAAGCGGCATTACTATCGCGGAAATCCGTGACAAACAAACGGAAATCGACGTGGCCGGAGTGCATCAGATCGGCTTCGCCAGCATCCACTTTCCCGAGTCGCTGATCGATACGTATCGCTATTTCAGCAAGACTACAGGCCGTCAGCTTCAGTCTGAGGAGGAAGCCCTGCTCATGAAGCTGGGTCTCAGCGTATACGAGCTGCCGATTGAGCCTTATCCTGGCATGGTCGAGACGCTGAACCTGTTGCGTAGCCAAGGCCACGAACTCCACCTTTATACGGGAGGAGAATCGGTGATTCAGCAACGGAAGATTGACCAAATGAAGTTAAGCGACTATTTTCAAGACCGCATTTATATCCGCCGTCATAAGAATACCGAAGCCCTGGAGGACATTTTGCGATCCCGCCCCTTTGATCGTTCTCGGACCTGGATGGTGGGCAACAGCTTGCGTACAGATATCACTCCGGCGCTGACCGCTGGCATCGGAGCCATTCATATTCAAATTCCTAATGAGTGGCTGTACAACATTGTTGAATTGCAACAAGGCGCTAATCTTCAAATCTATACCGTCTCCTCGTTGGAGGAAGTTCCACGCGTTATTTTCGACCATGTTCATCAAGCACAACAGCAACAACAGACCTTGTAGGGTCGGTTGTTGCTGTTTTTTTGCCTAATTGCTTTCCGCTTCAAGTAACTCCAGCTTGCCGGTGATTCGGTCAGACAGCACCATTCGCGCCTTCACCTCTCCATCCGCCTGCTTGAAGGTCAGTAATTGAGTCTGCCCCTTGGCAAGCAAGGCGTTAAGCATCGATTGGGACACCTTCTTACCCTGGAATTCCTTCCAGATGACGAAGCCGCAGCCTTGCTTGTAATGTGTGCACCCGTAGCCCTTACGGCCCTCAATCAATTGACCACCACAACCCTCGCGTGGGCAAGGGGCCAAGGGCTGGAGCGAACCTGCGCTCTTGGCCTTCGCCGCGGTGGCTGTCGCCGTCCGTGAGCCTGCTGAGGCGCCGTCTCCTCCTTGGGTAGTTCTGGCCCTGCCATTTGCACTGCTGCTCTTACCGCCACGACTGGCGCCCTTCTCCGCTTCCTCCGTACCAAACACCGAAGCGTCCGCCTTCTGCTGTGTCCTTACTTTATCAATAATGGAAAGTGTAAAGCGGCGGACATTATCCATGAACTTCTCGCGGGCAGCTTCTCCCTTGGAGATTTGATACAATCGTCGTTCCCACTGTCCGGTCATTTCCGGCGAGGTGAGTAATTCAACCCCGGCACGGCGAATGAGTTCCACTGCGGCTCGTCCCTTTTGAGTCACCGTGATTCTCTTCCCTTGCATCGTAATGTATCCAACCTTCTTCAGCCGTTCGATGGTAGCCGCTCGCGTGGCCGGAGTGCCGAGACCCGCATCCTTCATAACTTCGCGTAGTTCCTCATTCTCAAGCTGTTTGCCTGCACTCTCCATCGCTTTCAGCAAAGTGCCTTCGGTGTAATGCTTGGGCGGCTGCGTTGCCTTCTCCTTCGCCTGAGCGTCGATACATTGCACGGGCAAGCTGCGATTGATATGAAAAGGCACGTCCGTCAGTTCCTCGGCGTCCTCTTCCTCGTCCTTTTTCTTCCCTTTTCCACGGCTCGACTTGGCCCCATCATCGCCAGGCAAGCAGACCTTCCAGCCGAGAGAGAGCAATTCCTTCACATTCGTCTTGAACGTTTCACTCTCGACTTCGGTTAGAACCGTATGCTGCTTGTACTCGGCTGCGGGATAGAAATGAGACAGAAAGCGCCGAATGACCAGATCATAAACGTTCTGCTCCTCCTTGCTCAAAGTTCCCGGTCTTCTCAGCGTAGGGAGAATGGCATGGTGATCCTCGACCCGCGACGGATTGCACACCGCCTTGTTGCCGATATGCACGAGCTTGGGGTTGCCCCCTTCGGCAAGCTGTTTGTAACCGGAAGACTTCAGCATATGAAGCACCTTGTGCATACCATCGATATTTTGCTCGGTGACATAGTTAGAGCTTGTCCGCGGATAAGAGATTACCTTATGCCGCTCATAAAGCGCCTGCGCGATGTCCAGCGTCTTCTTGGCCGAATATCCATACTTGGCGTTCGACTCCCGTTGCAGCAGGGTCAAATCGTACAGTTTGTAAGGGTACTCCTTGGTATCCTTAACCTCGTATTCGGTTATCCGTCCGGGCTTCCCTTTTACCTTCTCGGCAATGGCTGCGGCTTTATCTCCATCTGTCAGCCGATCGCCTTGCCAGCTTCCTGTATATTTGCGGGTCTCCTGCTCAAACTCCGCCTTAATCTCATAGTAAGTAAGAGAATCAAAGTTCTCGATTTCCTTCTGTCGATCATAGATCAAAGCCAGAACCGGGGTCTGTACCCGACCCACTGACAGCAGTGTGCGGTGCTTCGTCGTAAACGCCCGCGTGGCGTTCATACCGATGAGCCAATCCGCCTCACTCCGTGCTCTGGCCGCCATAGTCAAATTGTCGAACTCTGAGGCATCATATAACTCGGCAAAGCCTTTAGCTATACTTTCGCTGGTCAGGTCCGAGATCCACAAGCGTTTGACAGGTTGGGACAACTTCAACTGCTGCTGAATTAAGGCGAAAATATATTGCCCCTCCCTGGCGGCATCACAGGCATTAACAATGGCATCACAGCGTTTGGCCAAGTCACCAATCATTTTCAATTGATCTTTGGTTCTCGGGTTAGGCACAATTTTGAAGCTTTCAGGCAAAATGGGCAAGTCACCGAAATTCCAGCG
Organism: Paenibacillus senegalimassiliensis; assembly: GCF_001486585.1. GTDB lineage: Bacteria > Bacillota > Bacilli > Paenibacillales > Paenibacillaceae > Fontibacillus > Fontibacillus senegalimassiliensis. Next base: position 1,085,272 of record NZ_LN909046.1, on the reverse strand, counting down.
TTTGTATTTATCATCATAAGCATCCGGCTCAGCTAGCTCCAGCAAATGGCCGATCGCCCAAGTAATGATATACCGTTCCCCCTCCAGGTAAGAGCGGTTATTTTTTGCTTTTGGTTCAATCACCGCAGCAATCGTTCGTCCCATATCCGGTTTCTCGGCAATAACGAGCGTCTTCATGCTTCCCTAGTCCCTCTTTCGTTTGTTGCTATGCTTCCATATCCGAAAAAAAAGAGCCGCGCTCTGCGCAGCTCCAGTAAGCTTTATTTGATTATAACACAATGCCCCAAAATGTTCCTGTAAATTACACCAGCACTGTCGAACCCATCAGATATTTATCTACTTCACGAGCCGCAGCCCGACCCTCATTAATAGCCCATACTACAAGACTTTGTCCCCGGCGCATATCTCCGGCAGCAAACACCTTGTCAACGTTTGTTTTGAACTGGCCGTATTTAGCTTTGACGTTGGTCCGGCGATCACGATCCAGACCTAGCTGGTCAGCCAGGGTTGACTCAGGACCGTCAAATCCGATAGCAATCAAGGCCATCTGAGCCGGGAAGACCCGCTCGGTTCCCGGAATCGGTTGATACACCTTACGTCCGGTTTCATCCACGATCCGCTGAATTTGTACCGTATGCAATTCCTTCAAATTCCCTTGCTCATCCCCAACAAAGCGCGTAGTCATAATGGAGAACTCCCGAGGATCGTTGCCAAACAATGCTTTCGCTTCCTCTTGAGCATAATCCAAAGTATAGACATTCGGAAATTGCGGCCAAGGGTTGTTAAGCGCATCGCGCTCAAGTGGTGCTTGATTATGTGTGCCAAATTGCGTAATGCTGCGGCAACCGTGACGCAGAGCTGTGGCTACGCAGTCGGAGCCGGTATCACCGCCACCAATTACGATCACATCTTTGCCTTCTGCGGACAGATACTGCCCATCGGTAAGATTAGAATCCAAATAGCTCTTGATCGTTCCGTTAAGGAACGGCATGGCGTAATGAACCCCATTCAATTGGCTGCCCTCAATATCAAATTGCCGTGGCTTTGTTGCACCGCCGCATAATACGACCGCATCAAACTCTTCAACCAATTGCTCCGCCTTGATATCTCTACCAATTTCGGTGTTAGTTACAAACTTTACACCTTCTGCCGCAAGCAGATCCACCCGGCGTTGCACTACGTCCTTATCCAGCTTCATCGTTGGAATGCCGTACATCAGAAGGCCGCCGATCCGGTCAGCCCGCTCATAGACAGTGACTTCATGTCCGGCTTTATTCAATTGAGCCGCGCAGGCAAGACCAGCAGGACCAGAACCGACTACAGCCACTTTGTGGCCTGTCCGTTTCTCCGGAGGTTCAGGAACAACCCAGCCCTCTTCAAATCCTTTATCAATGATTGCCTGCTCGATCGTCTTAATGGTTACTGGCTGCCCGATCAGGCCCACAGTACAGGAGCCTTCACATGGCGCAGGACACACCCGACCAGTAAACTCTGGAAAATTATTGGTCTTGTGCAGACGGTCCAGCGCGTCCTTCCAGAGGTCGCGGTAGATCAAATTATTCCACTCCGGAATCAGATTGTGCACTGGACAGCCCGATGTGCCGCCAAGCATATCGACGCCCACATGACAATAGGGTGTACCGCAGTCCATGCAGCGGGCCCCTTGATTACGCAAGTCCTCATCGGACATATGTTTATGAAATTCTTCCCAGTCCTTCACCCGTTCGGACGGGCTCCGGTCACCGGGAAGTTCTCGTTTGAACTCCATGAATCCTGTTGGTGTAGACATTGATCAGTTCCCCCATCCGTAATCTAAGCATCCGTGTATCTAGATGTTAGCATTCGGGAAAACTGTTATTAATGGATTAATAATATGATAATTTGCACTTATCCTCATTTTATTAACGACGCGTGTAAGTTAAAAATCGGTAATTGAAGGGGTTTTTCTCATCTTTGATCCCCTGCTCTTCATGGACTAATTCGAATTTATTCCAGTCAAAATGCGGGAAGAAGACATCTCCCTGAATATCTTCATCGATGCGTGTCACTAGCAAACGGTCTGCTAATGGCAAGAAATGCTTGAAGACCCCCGCTCCGCCGATGACCATCAATTCTTCATCTGCCGCAACCTTGCGAGCTTCCTCAATTGAATGCACAATTTCTGCCCCTTCGGCCACATAAGAGGTATCACCCGTCAATACCACGCTGTGCCGACCTGGAAGTGGCTTACTGCCCATCGATTCCCATGTTTTGCGTCCCATCAGGATCGTCTTTCCTATCGTTTGCGACTTGAAGAACTTGAGATCAGCAGGCAACCTCCATGGCAATTGGTTGTTCAGACCGATAGCGCCATTGCTGGACATAGCCCATATAAGGGTAATTCCCACGTTCACCGCTCCCTTTCCCTTCAGCGCCGTTTTATACAGCTACCGTAGCTTTAATGGTTGGATGATGTTGATAGTCAGTAAACTCAAAATCCTCGTAAACGTAATCAAAGATTGAGTCTGGCTTGCGCTTGATCACCAATTTTGGCAATGCATAAGGCTCTCGTTCCAGTTGGGTCTTGACCTGCTCTACATGATTGTTGTAGATATGGACATCACCGCCGGACCAGATGAACTCTCCGACTCCCAGACCACACTGCTGCGCAATCATGTGCGTTAAGAGCGAATAGCTGGCAATGTTGAACGGCAGACCAAGAAATGTATCTACTGAACGCATCGTCAGCATGCAGGATAATTTGCCATCCGCCACGTAAAACTGAAATACAAAGTGACATGGTGGCAGCTTCATTTGATCTACCTCAGCCACATTCCAGGCGCTAACAAGGTGACGCCGCGAATCAGGATTGTGTTTGATGGCTTCAACTACAGCAGCAATCTGGTCAATCTTCCGGCCGTCCGGAGCCTCCCAGGAACGCCACTGCGAGCCGTAGACCGGACCTAAATCGCCGTTCTCATCTGCCCATTCGTCCCAGATACGGACACCATTCTCTTTGAGATAAGCAATATTCGTATCGCCACGTAAGAACCATAGCAGTTCATGAACCACCGATTTCAAATGAACCCGTTTGGTCGTTACCAGCGGAAATCCTTCATTTAGATCAAAACGCAGTTGTCGTCCAAATACGGAACGTGTTCCGACCCCGGTACGGTCTTCCTTCGAGGTTCCCTTATGAAGCACGTCTTCTAGTAAATCCAAGTAATTTCTCATTGTTCTCGAACACCCCGCTACCTTAATCTATTCCTTCCCTATTATAGCCAGAGTTCTCCATAATGAAAAGGCAAGCCTTAATGAAACAAAATCAAACGTATGTTCTTATTTATATTGACAATGATAGTATGGAAGGTTATAGTAAAAGAACCAAATCCAAATAGATTCGCGAGTGAAGCACCTCGCAAGATAAGCGATATGAATATCGTTTTCTTGCAGGTGCTTTTTTGCGTGTCTACTGGGTTTTATTAAAAGTATTAGGAGTGAGTCTTCATGAAGTATAAGCCAATGATACGCTTGAACGTGCTGTTTCTCAGCATGCTGCTGCTCATGTCTGCACCAGAGGTCCAGGCCGCCAAGGCCGGAGAAGGATGGGATAGCGCCTTGAACAGCATCGACACCCTGTATGACGGACTGACAGCCGTACAAGCCGGTGTCAAGTTGCAAAGCGCCGAAGTTACCGCTTTGCGTAAGAGCAATAATGAGAGACTGTCTGCACTTAAAGCGAGAATCAAGGCTATCGACCAGCCGTTGATTACCCGTTTGACCCAGGAAAGTGAAGGACTGCAACGCAAGCACGCCTCTTTGCTGGATCAGTACAATGCTTTAGGCAAGCAGGCTACAGCCGCCAGGAAGCGAAAGGACAAGAAAGCGGTAGATCTGTTTGAACTGAGGCGCAACAAGCTAAAGCCTTCGGCAACCGCGGCCTCTTCGGAGATCAAAGCGAAGAAAGCTGCGCTTGCGGCCGCCAAGAAAGCCGCTGCAGCCAAAGCCAAGATGGTCAAAGATGCCCTCGTACCAGTTCAAAATCTGAAAAAACAAATCACTGCCGAGAATAAGGTCATCGCCGCCGCTCGCAAACGGCTGGCCGCGGCCGACAAGCGTTATAAAGCTGCCGTCAAATCCGGTGATGCCGTCTCGGCTATCGTTGAATTGAAGACGGTCTATGATCAGACCCGTCAGGTTCATACTTCCCTCAAGACGGTCCATGATTGGGAGAGCAAAATTGCCAAGTCTCTCACCGCAGCTACGGCCAAGCTACCATAGCACCATGAATGATAATAGAGGACGCTCCTGCCGTTATGGCAGGGGCTCTTTTTGTATGCTTTCTGGATTCATGTATAATCGGTAATATAATCCTTAAATCTAGATTGACTCTATAATCCTGAAGGAGTGGTTTTAGTTGAACGAACATATCCGTGTTAATAATGTAGAACGATTTAGCGGGTTTGGCGAGCTATATGACCGTAATCGTCCTAAAGCCCCGGAGGAAGTCATCAAGATATTGACGATGTATCTAGGGCATTCCCCACGCCTCGTCGCCGATGTGGGTTGTGGAACCGGCCTCTCCTCCTTCATATGGCTGAATCAAGCCGAGAAGATCGTTGGTGTTGAGCCCAGTGATGATATGCGTGCCGTCGCTCTGTCGCGATGGGAGCAGCAAGACAAGCCGGAAAGCCTAAGCTTTGTGCAGGCTCTGTCGCACGCCCTGCCTTTTCAGGATGACAGCGTCGATATCATTACCTGCTCTCAGTCCTTTCATTGGATGGAGCCACAGCCGACCTTGCAAGAATTTGCCCGTGTCCTGCGCTCTGGGGGGTTGTTCGCCGCTTACGACTGCGACTGGCCGCCAGTTAGCCTTCCTGAACTGGAACAAGGCTATAAGCGCTTGATTCGGCTTGCCGATGAATGGGCCGTCCAATTGGCCGAGCCTGAGAAGCAGGCCCATAAATGGCCGAAGGAAGGGCACTTACAGCAAATCCGTGAGTCAGGATGGTTTGATTTTACCCGCGAAATTGTGTTCCACAACTGGGAGACTTGCGATGCCGAGCGCTACATCAACATCGCCTTCAGCCAAGGGGGACTCCAAACGGCCTTAAAGCTAGGCACCAGTGAACTTCATTCGGATGCCGAACAGTTTCGCAATCAGGTGCAGGACATCTTTGCGGGAGCTACCAGAGACATTATGTTCAGCTACCGTATGCGTCTGGGAAGAAAAAAAGAGCAGGACCGATAATCGGCCCTGCTTTAAATATGCTTAGGAGTTAAATCCTGCTCTCGAAAGAGCGTTTGAACCGCTATTCGATTAGCGAGAGATTACGTGAATAGGATGACCTTCTACCAGTTCTGCTGTTTCCATAACGATTTCGCCCAAGGTTGGGTGAGCATGTACAGTCAGCGAGATATCTTCCAGAGTTGCACTCATCTCGACCGCAAGACCCAACTCAGCGATCAAGTTAGAAGCTTCAATCCCCACGATTTGCGCACCCAGCACCACGTTGTTTTCTTCGTTAGCAACAATTTTGATGAAGCCATCAGGCTGGTTCAGGGAAGTAGCACGGCCGTTGCCCGCAAACGGGAACTTACCAGCTTTAACCTTGAAGCCTTTTTCCTTCGCTTCCTTCTCCGTGTAACCAACGCTTGCGCATTCAGGATCCGTGAAGCATACCGCAGGCATTCCTTTGTAATCTACAACAGAAGGTAATCCGGAGATGACTTCTGCTGCAACCTTACCTTCGTAAGAAGCTTTATGTGCAAGAGCAAGACCTGGCACAATGTCGCCAATGGCGAAGATTTGTGGGTTAGTTGTGCGTCCTTGATGGTCCACCTTAACCAATCCACGATCAGTCAATTCAACGCCTGCGAGTTCAAGGCCCAAATCGCCATCTGTGTTAGGACGACGACCTACAGTTACTAACAAGTAGTCAGCCGTTACTTCTTTAGCTTCACCATTTACCGAATATTTAACAGTTACGTTTTTATCCGTTTGCTCTGCACTTTCCGCTTTGGCATTCGTGATAATTTCGATACCTGTCTTCTCCATGTTCTTCGCAACCAAACGAGTCATATCCTTGTCGAAGCCAGGAAGAACTGCGTCTGCGCCTTCAATGATCGTTACTTTTGTACCGAACTTGGAATACATTTGACCAAGCTCCGCACCGATGTATCCACCACCGATTACGATCAAGCTGGATGGAACTTCTTGCAAGTCCAATGCTTCTGTTGAAGACAAGATGCGTCCGCCAAATGGGAATGGCTTCAATTCGATTGGGCGAGAACCCGTTGCAAGAATACAGTTCTTGAACCGGTAACGCGGCGATTCATGATCGTTAAATGCACGAGCTTCTGTGTTGTTAATGAACATCACTTCGCCGTGGAAAATTTCGATCTTGTTGCCTTTAAGCAAACCGTTAACACCTTGGGTCATTTTTTTAACGACACCATTTTTGAAATCTTGTGTTTTTGTAAAATCGACTTTTACATTTTCAGCACTAATCCCGAAAGCTTCACCATGAGAAGCATTTTCGAATTGATGCGCCGCAGCAATCAAAGCTTTGGATGGAATACAACCGCGATTCAAACACACGCCACCAAGCTCCGATTTATCTACGATAACAACCTTTTGTCCAAGCTGAGCTGCACGAATTGCAGCTACATAACCACCAGGACCAGCACCTACGACCAATGTATCAATATCAAGAGAAGCGTCTCCTACTACCATTACATTACACCTCCATTACAAGCAGCTCAGGATTAGCGAGCAGTTGTTTGATGTAGTTCATAAAGTTTTGTGCCGTTGCGCCGTCGATCAGACGGTGGTCAAAGCTGAGGGACAGAGCCATTACAGGCGCTACAACAACTTCCCCATCGCGTACAACCGGCTTTTCACTAATCCGGCCTGTACCCAGGATAGCTACTTCAGGGTAGTTAATGATCGGTGTGAAGAACATGCCGCCAGCAGAACCGATGTTGGAGATGGAAATGGTGCTGCCTTTCATTTCGTTAGCGCTAAGCTTACCTTCACGTCCACGAAGAGCCAGGTCAGAGATGGATTCAGCAATCATCCAAATGCTCTTACGATCAGCATCCTTGATGACAGGAACGATCAAGCCATTATCTGTATCTGTAGCAATACCGATATCATAATGCTTCTTGTACACAATTTCGTTGTTCACTTCATCGATGGAAGCATTCAGTGCCGGGAATTTACGGGAAGCAGCTACCAGTGCCTTCACGATAAACGGCAGGTAAGTTACTTTAATGCCCTTCTTCTCAGCGACTGGTTTCATACGAGTACGGAAGGCTACCAGTTCGGTAACATCTACTTCATCCATAATCGTAACATGTGGTGCGGTATAAGCGGATTTAACCATCGCGTTCGAGATCGCTTTACGGATACCCTTAAATGGTACGCGTTCTTCGTACGATCCTTGCGGGATTTCAGTAGGAGCTGCCGCCGGAGCCGATGTTGTCGTAGCAGCCTCTGCTGCTGGAGCTGCCGCGGAAGACGCTGCCGGAGCACCACCGTTCTTGAAGGCTTCTACATCTTCGCGAGTAATTTTGCCCGCTTTACCTGTACCTGCAACCTGCGCAATATCAATGCCTTGCTCGCGAGCAAACTTGCGAACGCTTGGCGTTGCCAATACTTCGCGGTCAGAAGCTACCGGTGCTGCTGGTGCCGAGGCACTTGCCGCAGGCGTTGCTGCTTCAGCAGGTGCCGGAGCTGCTGCTTCGGGCTCTTCATGTGCCGGTGCATCACCTTGATCAGGAATATCGCCTTCAGCATCGATGACAGCTACTACCTGCCCTACACGGAAGACTGCTCCATCAGTACCGAGCACCTCTTGTACTGTCCCGTTAACCGGACATGGTACTTCTACAACCGCTTTATCGTTTTGAACTTCCATGATGATATCTTCATCTGTTACGGTATCACCCGGTTTGATATGCATTTTGATAATTTCGCCTTCATGCAGACCTTCCCCGAGCTCAGGAAACCGGTATTCAAATTTTGCCACAGGAATTACCTCCCATTTTTTGTCTAATTAAAATTCAAGAACTTTATTGACGCCTTCAATGATTCGGGCTGGAGACGGGAGCCATTGATCTTCGATTTGCGCGAACGGATAAATCGTATCCGGTGGCGTAATACGAAGCACAGGAGCTTCCAGATGTAAAATAGCTTTTTCGTTGATTTGAGCAATAATTTCAGCGGCAATACCTGCCGATTTTTGAGCTTCTTGTACGATAATGACGCGATTCGTCTTCTTGACAGAAGCTACAATCGTATCAATATCAAGTGGTACCAGCGTACGCAAGTCGATAACTTCGGCTTTCACACCGTTCTTCTCCAACTCGTCTGCAGCCTTCACTGCCGTGTGAACCATCATACCGTAAGAAATAATCGTCACATCAGAGCCTTCACGAACGATGTTCGCCTTACCCAATTCAACGGTGTATTCCCCTTCTGGTACTTCATCACGGAAGGCATGATACAAGTTCAAATGCTCCATAAAGAATACTGGATCATTATCGCGGATTGCCGAGATCAGCAAACCTTTAGCATCATAAGGATTTGAAGGGATAACCAGCTTGATCCCTGGTGTTTGAGCAATCAAACCTTCAAGAGCGTCAGTGTGCAACTCAGCCGCTTTTACTCCGCCGCCAAACGGTGTACGGAATACGATTGGTGCATTGTAACGACCACCGGAACGGTAGCGCAAACGAGCCGCTTGTACCAAAATTTGATCCAGTGCTTCAAAGATAAAACCTACGAATTGAATTTCTGCAATTGGACGGAACCCTTGAATACCAAGGCCCACAGCCATACCGCCAATCGCTGATTCCGCCAGCGGCGTATCCATTACGCGATCTTCACCAAAATCCTTTTGCAAGCCTTCTGTAACGCGGAATACCCCGCCGACATTCCCTACGTCTTCACCGAAAATAATAACGTTCGGATCACGTTCCAATTCGACGCGCATTGCATCCCGAATTGCTTCTTTCATATTCATCTGTGCCATTGCTTGTATCCTCCTCTATAGAACGATCAGACTATTTAAATGTTCAGCTTATTTAAAATCGGCTTTTTGCTCTTCCAGATGTTTTGGCGTGTGCTCGAACATGCTGTCGATCAGGCCTGGGATGGTCATTTTCTCAGTTTGTTCCGCTTTTTTAATTTGTTCGTTGACTTTCGCCTTGGCTTCATCCTTCACGCGAGCCGTGTCTTCATCCGTCCAGAGGCCTTTCTTATTCAGGTACTTGGCCAGACGATTAATTGGATCTTTCTCGCCCCATTCGCCTTCCTCTTCTTTTGTCCGGTACTTGGAAGTATCGTCAGACAAGGAATGCGGACGGAAACGGTAGGTCACAGCTTCAATCAGTGTAGCCCCTTCTCCGTTACGGCCACGCTCAGCGGCTTCTTGTACAGCGCTGATGACGGCAAATACGTCCATCCCGTCGATCTTCACGCCACGAATTCCGGCAGCAACTGCTTTATGAGCAATCGACAAAGCGGCAGTCTGTTTGGAGAATGGTGTCGTAATGGCATAACCATTGTTTTGCACGAAGAAAATAACAGGCAGCTTGTATACTCCAGCAAAGTTCATTGCTTCGTAGAAGTCGCCTTCGGAAGAACCGCCGTCACCAGTATAAGTAATAGCTACTTGTTTTTGTTTCTTCAATTTATAACCCATAGCAATCCCCATCGCATGCAGCACTTGCGCACCGATGATGATTTGTGGCATAAGTACATTAACACCTTCAGGAATTTCACCGCCGTGTTGATGACCACGGGAATACAGGAATGCTTGATAAAGCGGAAGACCGTGCCATACAAGCTGAGGCATATCGCGATAGCCTGGGCAAACGAAATCCCCTTTCTCCAAAGCAAATTCACTACCTACCATAGTCGCCTCTTGGCCAGATACCGGTGCGTAGAAGCCCAAACGACCTTGACGGCCCAGGTTAATCGCACGTTCGTCCCAAGTACGGGTAAATACCATACGGTACATAAGTTCTTTTAATTGATCGTCGGTCAAAGCCGGGACTTTATCTTTATTCACAATCTCGCCATCCGGCGAAAGCACGGTTAAAGCTTCAACTTCTTCCGTATACACTTCATAAGGAATCTTGCTCATTTTTTTCACCTCGACTAAATATTTGATTATCTTGTGCCTCTGTTATAGAATTATTATACAACTGTTTCACTCAATAAGTCAAAGGATTTCAGGTTAATTGTGTTATATTTTTATTTTTGTTTATGTAACAGTTTATTCGAATTAGTATAACACCTTCCTTTTTTCAGGGAATGTCTACGACCCATTTCTCACGATAAATTCTATCTGAATCCAGTATTAAAAGCAAAATTTAAAGGAACGGAGCGTGTTTGAACCATGACTGATTCACGTTATCTCAAACGAACCATTATTAAGGAAGAAATCGAAAGTGAGTTTTTAGGAGAAAAGCGCTATCTTCGTGTTTACCTTCCTCCAGGCTACAACGAAATTATCAGCTATCCTGTCGTATATTGTCAGGACGGTGAGGAGTTTTTTAACTTTGGACGAATTGCTACCCATGCTAACCAACTTATATTAGATGAAGGAATTGATCCCTTTATCATCGTTGGCGTAGAAGTGAACACCACTATACGTACTGAGGAATACGCTCCATTTGGCAACCGCTTCGAGGCCTACACAAGCTGTTTTACGGAAGAAATTATTCCCTTCATTGAACAGAAATATCCGGTTCGCCGCGAACCGGGGGAACGGATTCTAGCCGGCGATTCACTGGGAGCGACTGTTTCCCTTCATTTAGCCTTGAAAAGACCGGATTTGTTTGCCAAAATCATCAGCTTGTCAGGGGCCTACTATGAGCCTTCATTGAAACTGCTGGCCCAAGAGACTGATCTAGCCGCTCTATCGCTCTTTATGATCGTTGGCCTACAGGAACAGAACTATACGACTGATACGGGCACCTATAACTTTGTTGAACTGAACCGCAAAGCCAAAGCGTTGCTGGAAGAGCGTGGTGCCAAGGTTACTTATTTTGAGAAGGATGGCAAACATTTGTGGGGCTTCTGGCAACAAGAGCTCCCGGATGCGTTAATCCATTTCTTGAAATAGCGCTTACATCTTTTCATTCGAACAAGGCTGCCCTGAAAGCGATTAAAGCTCGGGACAGCCTTGTTCATTTTCCTATTCTGCCGCTGAAGGGGTTTGATCCCTCACGACAACCCGTTCTGTGGTCCCCTCGGTTAGCCCGGATTCTGTCCCCATATGAATGTTCCCCGTTTCCAAAGACCGGCGAGGCAACTTCCATTTGTAGTGCACCGAAAGCATACGAAAGAAGACAACGAGAACAAACAAGAGGATAAGTTCGACAGTGGATTGAAACCAACCGAACCCCACCGCTAAACCGGCCATCATTGCCCATACGGCATAGATTTCCTCCCGAAGTACCAACGGCTTGCGCCCGGCAAGTAAATCGCGAATGATTCCCCCACCAATTCCCGTCAAGACCGCCGCAACCAGCACCGCGCTGAGTGGGTGCTTCATTTCTGTGGCATAAAGCGCACCTTGGATAGCAAAGGCGGACAAGCCAATGGCATCAAACAGCACCTCCGTCCGCTTCCAATGCCGAATCCACGGCATCGGCAGGATGAAGGCAATTAATACAGACAATACGGCCAGTAAAATTAAATCCCCCTGCGCCCATAAGGTAGTGACCGGAACACCAATTAGCACATTGCGGATAATTCCGCCGCCAAAAGCTGTGACTAGGCCCAGCACCACTACCCCGAGAATGTCATACTTCTCCTCCATCGCCACGAATGCGCCAGACATGGCAAAAGCAATGGTTCCAATGATGCTGAAAATATCAAATATGTGCATGTTCCCGTCCTTCTCTGCCTCTTTCTGTTAGCTATTTTCTATCATTCCTCATTGTAGGCCCTCAAGATGAAATTGTGCAAGCCTAAAATCTGAATTATACTAATTTAATGAACCGATTTATGTACGAAAGGAAGATTGAAACATGACTAACAATCGGGTACTCATTTTTGCCGGTGGACGTATTGACCCGGCCCTCGTCCAAGAGATTCGTGAAGACGACTACACTATCGGGGCTGATCGGGGCGCCTTGTTCCTGGTGGAGCATGGCATCAAGCCGAATTTGGCAGTAGGTGACTTCGACTCCGTCAGCGAGGATGAATTGGAAATCATCCGGAATAACAGCAGGGAGCTCACAACCTGCGACGCGCTGGACAAAGACTTAACCGATACCGAGCTTGCCTTTGATCTGGCCATTCGTCTTCAGCCGCAAGAAATTATCCTTGTCGGAGTCCTCGGCACTCGTATGGACCACACTCTTGCCAACATACATATTTTGCTGCGGGCCGTTCAGCATCAGATTGCTTGCAGCATCTGGGATGAATACAATCATATTACGCTGACTGGCACAACTGCCCAGGTTGAAGATCGGGGTTATACGTACGTCTCCCTGCTTCCAATCACTCCAGAGGTTACAGGTATTACCCTGGATGGTTTCCTATATCCTCTGGATAAGGCTACTTTGAAAATGGGACAATCGCTAGCCGTCAGCAACAAACTTATTGCTTCAACGGGTACGGTTAAAGTTGAAAGTGGTTGGCTCCTGATTATTCAGAGTCGGGATTAGCTTCGTAAATAAAACAAAATTGTAATCATTCAAAAAAAGCCCATAACCCCTTGTTACTCAAGGGATTATGGGCTTTTTACTCATTGTCGTTTATCCTTTTCCTAGAAAAAAAGCAATTTTTAATCGTTTTTTAATAATCTGCCCCAAAGCTTTGATAGACAAGGCATTGAGCCTCATATACCAATTTTTAGAAGATTACAAACCTGTTATACTTCATTACGAACCAAATTAACAAAATTTTGGAGGTACTACAACAATATGAATAAACGCAGCATTTTCCAAAAGGTATTGACAGTCGGACTAGCTTCCGCCATAGGATTCGGCACTTTACTTACCAGCGGAGTTGGAACGGTACAGGCAGCAGAATCTGCAGAGAGCACCGCCGTATCCACTGGAACCAGTGTGGTAAACTATGGCAAGAAGTTTTTGGGAACACCTTATAAATTTGGAGCTTCCACCTCAACCAGCCGCGTATTCGATTGCTCATCCTTTATCAAATATATATTCAAGAAATATGGAGTTGATTTGCCACGCACCTCGTCAGCTCAGTCCAAAGAAGGCTATGCTGTATCCAAGGCCAATCTCAAGGCTGGCGACCTCGTGTTCTTCTCTAGCGGTAGCCGCGCTACCGGTAAGAATGTAACTCATGTGGCCGTTTATATGGGGAGTGGAAAAATTCTGCATACCTATGGTAAGCCGGGAGTAACAATCTCTGACTTGAACTCCGGCAACTGGAAGAAGACTTATCTCAAGGCACGTCGCGTCCTGTAATGGACAGGCCATACTTATTTTAACATATAGCCTGTGCCGTGGATCGTATACAGTAGCTTGGGTGTACGACCACGGTCCAGCTTTTGACGTAAATGGCGGATGTACACATCCACCACATTAGTCCCCGTTGCAAACTCATACCCCCATACCTGCTGCAAAATCATTTCGCGACTGCAGACCTTACCGGCCCGCCTGGCTAAAAATAAGAGCAAATCGAATTCCTTCGATGTCAGCATTATCTCCTCGCCATCCCGGTAGACCTTGCGGTTGCGAAGCTCCATACGTAACGGCCCGTAGCCCAACTCCGTAGCAGAGCCATCGCCAATCTGCTTGTAAAGGGAGAGCAAATGGCCCATTCTAGCGTAGAGCTCAGCCATGGGAACTGTAACATTTACACAATCATTAACCCCACTGGCGAATGCTTGCACCACGGTTTCCGAGTTCCACTCATGAAGTAGCAGAATAATGGGAAAGGGGGCGAACCGACCGATCTGCTCTAACACTCGCTCCCATTTTTCTTCGGTAAGATCGGTCCCGAGCAAGACCAACTCCGGCAATTCATCATTTAAACGATGGATTGCCTCATCCCCGCTTTGACACCATCCCACTTGGTAACCGACTTCCTCAAGGCCGTCTTTGATTCTAGTCCCTTCCCCTCCATTCTCCAGCACCAGCAGTATATATCTTCGCATCCATATGACCACCTTACTTGCAATTACCAAGCTGAAAACTTAACTTTTTGAACATGCATTTATAAGATGTTCAATCTGGCTGCAAACCATTCTCCAGCGTATGTCATTCCAGCCATCGGCATTGTGATGCGAAATATCCCTTCGCCGCTGCTGCCTGCTCACTGGAGAACACCTCTTCAATCAGGTAACGGCCATCTTTCACAGTTGCACAGGTATCCCGCTCGTAATACTTCATCCCCGTTACCAAATCAACAATGCCAAGAATGGTCGAGGACCGAACCAGCCGCCCGCCCCCAAGCGCATAGTTATTGTAGTAACGATCACCAACAGGAATCCCTTGTAGAAAAGCAATGATGCCAACATCATCCAATGTATTGTTCCATTCCTCCTGCGAGATGGTTGGAAGCGTGAAGGTATAGCGCACTCCCTGTCTAGCAGCATAGTCATTATGGAGGTGAATGGCTTGCTCCAGATCCTGTTCAATACTATGTACAATCGCCGAGCGGCGTACCGCTTCAAATCTTAAATTGTCCTGAAGCAACGGGATGACCGTCTCATCCTTTAGTTCACCCTGTCTTCCGCTTAGCCAGCGCTGCTCAGCCGCATCATACACCGTTACATAACTATCTAGCGTAAACGCGATACTGTTCCCTCCAGCGTCGGCATAAACATAAGGCTTCTTGTCTCCCCAACGGTGAATTAGGGACGATTCTTGGTCGTATTCGGAACCAGCCCTGGTTGCATATACATAATAACCGTCGTAATCAATTACAACCACCGCCGGAATGAACGCAAGCAAGGCCTGTTGACCTACCCAATCATCAGCCACATCAAAATTGACATACATCGTTCGCAGGAAAGCAGCCAGAGCTTGTTCCTTATCAGCCCGCATCCATTTATCTGATCCGTAGCCGTTCTCAAATCTCTGCAGCTCGTTTCGATTAAGCGCCTGACCCCCATCCTGCGCAGATGTCTTCAATGCCGTTGTATAGCGAATGTCCAGTCTGTTCATCTCCCGAGCATTTTCAATATGTAAGCTTCCCAGCCACAGCATGGGGGTTACCAGAAGTACAAAGATGATCGCCCAGTCAGTAATCTTCATTCAAGACCATTCCTCCATATGTCATTAAGCCAGAAATCTCCGGGGCAGGCCCACCATATAAAAAATCAGAGAAAATATCCATCGGTCCACGCGAATGATCTGTCAATGTTACCGAGAAATAGTCGCCTGTCTGAAGCTTGTATGGCCCTCTCTCCTTCGGCAAGCCACCCTTATCCTCTGGAAATAATACAGACAAAATTTCGGGGGAATAGTAGGCATCATATACAACACTGAAATCATTCAAGAACGTATTCGGATTGGCTGGATCGCCATACTCGGGGTGGTACTTCTTCCGTCGATGCTCCAGTTCCACCTCATGTATTCCACCCCCTACTTCCAGTTGTCGAATAAATTCTTCGTACATCACTGGGGATACATACCCCTTGCTCCTGACTGCGTCAGCGAATTGAACCATGGCCTGATAAGCGGCCAAATAATGAATGTCCTCCTGCCGCTGAGCCGTCTGCAAGGCTGGATAAGCAAACAATAACAAGACAGCCAGCAGCGCAGCAGTCATCTTGGACAGAATATCGCTCACACTTTCATCTCCTACCTTTGATAGAACAACATATTCTGAATGTTTCCATCTGCATAGTAAGTCCGTTTAGCCATATATTCAGCATTCAAATCAAGCACAGTTAGCGCAATATTGCGACTTTCCTCCAGTACGTCCAAAGAGTCCGTAGCCCTACCAGTTGTCAGTGTCCACCCATCTACGATGACCACCTGTCCCTGGATACACCATTGCTTCAAGCTATGTATAATCTGTAATCCGGTATACATGTCCAGATCCCCGCTAGCTTGGGTATCGCTGTACATAGCAGTCAATCCCGAGCCTTGTGCCGCCCCCATCCGCGTATACACACTGCGAACGGAGCTATGCGAATTCATGGCAAGATGGTCTATCGTCGAATGCTGGCGTTGGTCAAGGCCCAGAGTCAAGCTGGCTGCCGCCAGGCAAAAGCTGATAGAGAACAGCAGCCACATCATTCCTCTTACGTGATTCATAGACATTCGCCCAACAACTGCACAACAACAATCAAGGAATCACCGTGGTTTGAGTAAATACCACCCCACGCACGACGTTTGACTTATCTTTGATTACTCTCGCCTTGAATTTTCCACTTGGGTTGACATATTCGTTCAGAATTTCATTCCATGAATTCCCGATATCTGCATTGCTTGGTGCTATGACCGAACCGTATTTCTCTGAACCTTCCGGATCACTCAGATTGAGAATATCACCATACCATTCGCCTCCACTGTTCTTCCCCGTCTTCACCAATACACCGAACTGCTGGCGGTCATTAAATTTCCGCAAAGCGTTAGTAACCTGGGAACCGCTAATAGTCGTATCGTCATAAACTGTAAATGAGGCTTGGGACAATTCCGTTTGAATATCGGAAAAATGATTTTGTGCGGTTTTCGTCGCCTCCTGTGCTGATACAAATAAAATCACTACTATTGTAATCAAGGCAATGGTCAGAAAAATTCCTGCCGCTACTTTTAATGCGGATGATGCATTGTTCATAATTTATTGTTCTCCTTTAATTTATAATTTTTGGATTTGCTCAAAGTACAAGCCCATCTGCTCAAAGCTCATCCAGATTAACGGAATAACCAAATACGCAAATACAAGCGAATACATAGGGGTAAAGCCGATAATTCGTCCCAGTCCCGCCTTGGTATCCAGCGACTTCTCGTAATCAAGACGACGACGTTCGAAGTGATACGCCATTTCTGTATCCAAATCATCGAAGGCATCGGCAATGGTGATCTTCTCAGTGGCCAATATCAATTTGTCTGCCAAACGCTGGAATTCATCCAGGTTCACCTCGTCCTTCAGCTCCTGCAGGGCTTGCTCAGCCCCATGCCCGTAATTGAGCAAACATCGCTGCAATGGGGTACGGAAAATCACTGCATAAGAGGCCAGCCAATCCAGGATTTCCTCTACGGAAATTCGCTCCAGTTCACGCAAGATAGCGATCATCGTCTGGAATTGGTATACCTCGTGCTTCATGTCCATCAACCGCATAAAGCGTTGAAATTGCAAAGCCCACAACGGAAAATAATATCCAGTTAGCCCGGCCATCAAAGCTAGGCCGATTTCCCACCATTTTAAATACTCACCATTCCATCGTTGCAGTTTATCAATGATTCGGTTCGTAGCTGCAACAATATCCTCAGAAGAAACTATGTTGCCTTCTTGATTTAGCTGCGCTTTGACCGATTGAGCAATGACATCATAAGTCAACTGCTCCTTCATACCGATTTCCTGCATGACAGCCGCATCTAGTTCAGCCTCTTGTCGTCCTGCTTGCATCCTATCCTGAGGCACGGCTCCGAAAAACACAGTTTCCCTGGGAGGCTCCGTCATAATTCGTTGCTGAGAGAGGAAATGCAAGGCTACGGCAAAGCCCAGGGCCAGAAGAAAGCAGAAGATAAAGCTACATATTCTTCTTATCTGGAACCACTCCACGCGTATCCGCTCATTTGTATCCTTAATTAGCCGTGCCAAACGGTAATAAGTCATTGAGTCAGGAGACGGAACAAAGCAGCGCCATATCCAGGCTAATCTGCCATACTCGAGCACAACCGCTTCCCATGGTTTATTCTCTGGTTCTGCCCGGTAGGAGGTCTCCACCTCACTCTTCAGCTTTTGAAGCAGCATATAACAAAGCAAGATAATCAAAAAAATGCCTAGCTTGATGAGAATTCCGGCTTTGCTTAAATAGAACTGATCCATTAACGGAAAATTCCCTCTGGCCCAAATTTCAATAGGCTTAGTGAAAAACACTGGCAACAATGCAATGATATGTAGTCCCTTAAGCAAATAATCAAGCCGGTTCTTACGAGTAAGCTCAAGTTGTATTTCTCCCGTCAAGCTGCTGATTCCGCGTAAGTAAAGTGAGCCACGTTCACGCTTGCGGTCCCCATACTCTAGTACCAATCGGGAAATACCGGCAAAGGCCTTCAAGAAACGATTGGGCGCCGTTTCGTAGTATTTATCCAGCGCCTCATCCGGGCGGGAATTCTCTAGCGCTTCACTAATCAAATGAGCATGTACCCCAACCTCATGCCCCGTCTCTTCGCCCGCTTCTTCAATGGCATCAGCCACCATCCCATGTCGGTGGTAGGCATGTCTTACAGCAGTAAAAAAATCAAGCATTTGTTCCAGCAGCTTCTTCTCCAGTTGATTGACATAACCGTCCAGCAGCAAGCCCTGAATGACAGCAGCGGCAAGCAATAATAATAGAAAGAAACTCCAGCTTGGATTCAAGAGCGTTAACAATACAATTCCAAGGGTAAATGAACCGATGGTTCCAAAAACAAACTTCATGGTTTGCCGCCTGAGCTCAAATTCGTTATAACGATGAATGATGGCTAGCCGAGTACGAACCTTCCAGATATAAAGCTTAAGTGGCGGGCACTTCATGCCTAGCGCATAGGACTTTAACAAGAAGGACGAGAGGACTGTGCCAAGCCAGCGTAGAGACTGTCCCTCGACGGCATCAGCTTCTACGGGTCCATCTGCCCAGAGAGATTGCTCCTTCCTTCCCGCATACCGTCCAGCAATATAGAGCAGTAGCCCACCAGCTAAAGACAAGATGAGGATAAACAACAGAAACGTCTTAAGCTCCAATCGTCTCCCCCCAATACGTGCTGGCAAATTGACCGAAAGCAGCCGCATCCTTGGGCAGCATTTCCCTTATCATGGCTTGCCGGCAACGGCTTGAAATAGGCTGCACAGCGACATATCCTCCGTCACGATACTCAACGATGATTCGTTCAGTATATCCATGGCGAGTTGATCCAACCTCGCCATCGATAGCTGCTTCACTCGGCTCTAGCCGATAGCATTCGGTAATGCGTTCAATATATCGATTGCCCTCCATATCCCGGCGAAGGTGTATATCAAAATCAATAACGGAGGCCACCTGGAGTTCCGCAATGTTCTCATCCCTGAACACGCCAGTCTTAAGCAATGAATTGCGTAACGACTCAATCAGATCCCTGAACGTCTTGGCGTGGTGCGTAAAGATCGTAAACAAGCTTGCAACCTGAGCCATCTGCACCATCCAGGCTGCCACCTCATCCGTAGCTACCTCCCCTAGAATGTTGACGGTCCCGTCTGTTTTCTTCTGCAAATCCAACCCCGCTTGGCCGCTTACATAGTCCGTTTCCCGGAAGCTTAAAATATTTCGTCCGCTGTACAATCGCCGTAGGTTAAGCTCGAAGGACATCTCTTGCACACGTAGGGTATAAGCTGCATAGATATGCTTGACCATGGCCATCAGCAGGGTAGTTTTTCCCGATCCTTGCGACCCGGTAATTGAAGTAATTCGACTGCCCTTCATCAAATATTTGAGCAACTGCACCGGGAGCCCCGCATTGTTGCCCTGAATTAACTGTTCAAGAGCAGCGTTCTGTACATCAAACTTACGGACGAAGAAAGCCCAGGTCTCGGCAAAGGGGGGCCTTACTACCACAACCCGCGAACCATCCTTCATTTCATTGACTTTAAATCCGTTTGCTTCGGATAGTTGTCCGGGCAGGTTGAACTTATAAATATTTTGACAAACCCGCTTTAACTCAGCTTCACTGCCAAAGGACAGAAAGGATAAACGCAGGCTTTTACCCTTATAGAAGATCCAGACACTTTCCCAGAAGCTGACAACCCGTTCTCCATCCTCATCCAATGGAAAGTCTGGAACTGAATGCATCCATGCATCCTGTAGATGATCGTCTGCTGCAAAGCCGCCCGAAACTCCGCTTACCCCTCCGCTAACGCCATCAATTCGCATTTCTCTTAGCTCGTCGATGACTGAAAACCCCTTATACCCTTGATATACACGCTGAACCACGATATCGAGCTTCTCCTGGAAGGAGAGAGAGCGGTATTCCAAATAAAATACCCGATCGACATCTTGTCCGTTGATTTCAAAAACCGGGGTACCATCCCCCGCCTTAGGTGGCTTGGCTTCATCCAGAGCATAGTCTTCAATCATTCGGCACAAGCCTTCCGTGCCATGACGCAAACGGTAAAGATAAAGAATGATATCGAACCGATCCTGAGATGTCAGCAAATCACGACGCTGAAAAGGAATAACGTTATCTATATTCCCTTCATGAACACCGCAGCTTCCGGTCAAGATATCACGGATAAATGATTTGACATAACGCTTATCCCGCAAGTCTCCGTAGGTACAGCCCCGCAATGCTTGCCGAAGTTCTGTCCGTGCTTTGACCCGCCGACTCCAGGCATCCTCACCGATTCCCCAATCGTTGCTATGCGGGCGGCTCAGCTCGTGCAAGCCCTCCTTCACCTGATTGATCAGCACTGTAATACTATAGGGATCCTGATTACTTCTTCCTTGCCCTATTCGGTCAGACGAGGTGCGGACCTTTAACCAAAGGTATAGCAGAACAAGCAGCAATATTAGCGCAATCATCAAACCGTTGGTCAACTTGTTCAATTCCTCAGGCCCCCTTCTCTTGCCTTGAACCGTTGTGGGCCTTAACCTCCGCAAGCTTGAGCAGCTTGCCTCCAAGACGATAAAATTGATCCAATAACTGCTGATGAGCATTTTTGGGCTTGGGCACCCATTTGTATTTACGGAAAAAGGATAAAATGTCCTGATCATTCCAGGTATCGCTGAACTCCGAATGATGCGGGATGCCAAATATGGGCAAGCTGGATTTATAGCGGCGTTGAATATTGGCCAGATTCCAGTGGGAGTTTGCATCAAATGAAGAGATAACTACACAGATGCCTGGGTGCTGTCTAACCAGGTACGGGGCCACATCAGCGAAGAACAGCTCCAACTGTGCTCTCCGCTGCGGAAGTACCGCAATCATAATGTCCCCTTCGTGCCGGGAACGCAGGGCCTCACTCAGTCGTCGACGGCCCTGAAGGTGCATCACGACCAGATCATAAGTCTGTTCGGCCATTTGCAACATAGCCGTAACCTCTCGATCACTCTCCCCACCCAGAGCCAATCCGCCATGTTGTAGCCCGCCAGCCAAATCAAGCCTTCCCCGGAGCAGAGGGAGCGTGTAGTCAGCGAAATTCTCGGGCTTTAACCGCCCGCTGGCTGCCATACGTAATAAGGCATCCACGCCGAATTCAGCCAGTGACTCATCGGCCCTCCCAGCCTGATGGCGCAGTATGGATTGCCTTAAGCCCTCCTCAGGCCCGCTTGAGACCCGGCCTTGATTAAGCAGCAATACCCGCTTTGGATAATGCAGGCCCAACATGATTGCACAGGCAGTGGCGATTTCAGCAGCTACGCCTTGACCTCCGTCCCAGAATAACAACCGGCTCATGCCTGTCTCCTTTCCGCCTGACGGAGTGCTTTCCTCGCTACAGTCGACTCCCAACCCGCCAATTCATGCAATAGCTGACGCAGAGCCCTTTTGTAAGAACGGGACAGATGGGCAAGATGCAACCGGCCCGCATGCTCGTTCTCCAATTGAACAGCCAGATTCAATTCGTTCCAGGGAATGCGAATCGCCTCCTCACGCCATTCCAAAGCAAGTCCATCCATAAAGCTCATAATGTAATCGCTGTTCAGGTAGCAGTCCACGGTGCGGATATATACTGGACGAATAGTCATCCCCCGCAACTGAGGCCACAAATGCAACAAAGTACGGAACCACTGTGCACTTGCCTCCACCTCATAACGGTCATACGAGGTTACCCATACGATCTCATCCGCAGTGGCAAACCACTCAGGCCCAAGACCACTTAATGACTCCAGATCATACAGCTCGTAATCATAACCATTATCGATTTTCCCATCTGACCTCTTCACAGAGACCTGCGCAGCCGTCAGCGGGCCTGTAATAACATCGAAGCCACAAAATTCAGTCACGGCTAATCTCGAATCATTGCCCCCCAGCGCATAGCGGTACTTTCCGTTCTCAGTGCCATCCGCCAGCAATACCTTTAAGCCCGTTGCTGCCAATGCACTGCATAGATACAGCAACAAATCACGTTTATCACTTTTGCCTACAAACAACCAACGTTTCACATCAAGGCCTCCTTTATTTCACCCTACTTCGCCGCATCCAATTGAAAGCTGTCTTCTGCCGTTACCTCTCCAGCTCCTACTGAGCCTGATTGAAGAGCTGAGCTTGTTGGGTAACTGGATGTTTGGGTTTGACGGCTGGAGAATTCGGCCGCACGTTGTGGCGACATCGTTAACAAATCACTTTCCAGTCCCTTCCGTGCATTGGCGCTAAGCACCGCTTCTGCCTGCTTCACGATGTTAGGGTCCTTCTTGATGAGTTGCATGACAGCCTCATTGGACGGATAGGTTGGCACGGGCTTCTTTTGCAAATAGGGCTCAACATAAGCTAGTGCGTAAATTGATGCTTTATGTAAATAGGCGTCTACTATGGCGCTGGAGAGCGATAAGATTTCTGTCTCTCCAATCGTAAGGGTGACCGTCCCCGAAGCTAACTCTTCAACCTTCTTCTTGGATAGCAAAATGTAATCCTGACCGGTCGGGAACTGAATCCGTATGTCGACAACATCACTTCTCTCCAATAGTGAGGGTAGCTGTACAAAGGACATTTCTCTCCAGCGTAAATCATCCGGTGTAGGCTCTTCCTCATAGAGCAGCGTTTCCGTTAACAGCGTACGGGGCTGCAACGAGACCTTGGCATATTTACCTGTAATCTTCTTCTCCGCACTCAGGACATCGGCCGGAATACTATCTACCGGCAGCTTGACCAGCTTCAAATCCTCCTGCTTGACAGGATGACCCGCTACAATTTCACGAGTGACCACCCAACCTTCGGCCATCTCCTTGCGAGCAACCTCCCTTAAGTCTTCAAGTTGCTCTTCATATGCTTGTGACAACGCTTGTTTGGCTGCACGTTCCCCCCTTTCCTGGATCAGAGCATATCCAATGAATAACGCCCCGACAGCAGTGGCTCCAATAAGTCCAGCAATAAGCATTTGCTTTGTTTTCTGCCTAAGTCTTGGCATGTTTCAGCTTCCTTCCCTACCTCTTCGGCTTAATCAAATAACTTGACCTATGCATGATGCGTTGCAGGGCCGTTCCTGTAGCCCCGCCATAGCGCGGTAACAAATCAGAGCAGATCATTTCCATCACCGCAGTGCTATCCGCTCCCGGTTCAAAGGGCTCCTGCTCGGGAGGCAGCCCGTAGACATTTTTGGTATGCAGCAATTTACCCAAACGACGGATTGTTGATGGCGCAGCGAAAGGAATGCAGAACCGCAAGTCCAGGGGTAGCTTTCCCCCAGCCTTCGTCGCTTCTTCGAACCGTGTCAATTCTTCACTTCTCCACACCGCGCCAGACCCTACTACAATGGACAAGTCAGCACGCTGGAATTCCTCCAACAACTCGCTGCCTCTTGCAGCACCCAAATCGCAGACCACGCAATCCAGCCCTTGGGTTAGCAAGTCGATAAATTCGGAACGAGCGCATGGCTTGGCGTAAACGACACCGAAAATACGAAATGTACTGCTCGAAGTGGATCTCGTCGATAGACCATCATCCTCACTCATATGAGCAAGACGTTGAAACGCCGTTGCTCTGGGGTCCATCTCTGCCATCGCTACCCGCTTGAAATGCCTCGATAGCACATGGGCCAAGGTGATAGCCGCACTTGTCGTGCCCACCCCGGAAGATGCACCCATCAGAGCTAGGACGAGCGTACGTCCGTTGCGAGGGTGAACAACAGAACTTGCTTGATTTGGCCTCCTAGATGTCTTTGGGTAATTGTCCGCGGCGCCAGGCACCGCCTCTCGTAATGCCGAGATTACCATTTCTGCCGAAGCATACCTGTCCTCAGGATTCTGCATAAGCAGGCGACTTACAATAGAAAGCAAAGGGCCGTGTCCCTGGGTACGAAATATACTCGCCGCCTCCTGCGACCAAACGCTAAATCGGCAACCGCTCCCCAAATAGAGCATCACAGCCCCAAGCGAGTACAAATCAGAACGAGGATCACTTTGCCTACCCCCGTATTGCTCGGGTGCAGCAAACCCTACCGTCCCAAGCTGCACAGTATCCTCTGTTTTGCTCTCCGCGAACATACGAGCAATGCCAAAATCGACAAATTTCAGTTGCCCTTTGCCGTCTACCAGCACGTTAGATGGCTTGACATCCCGATGAATGATTGGAGGTTGATGGTTATGCAAGTATTGCAATCCCTCCAGCATCTGCAAGCCAAACCGGGCTAATTCTTCCACCTTGAGCCCTTCGGTTCTTGTGCCCACATAGCGATCCAAGTGAACACCTTCCATAAAATCCATCACGATATACGAATACCCATCCTGATCAGCATCAATAAAATCTACGATTCGGGGTAACCGATGATGGTTGAGAGAAATAAGTAACTCCGCCTCCCGGGCCACCAGCAAGGGCTCCCCTGGGCGGGTGAGACATTCCTTGACAGCCCACACCTTCCCTCGCAGCTTCAAATCTGCGGCCAGATAGACCCTGCTCATTCCACCCTGCCCCAGCAGTCGCTCCACCCGGTAACGCTCGGCGAGTACCTTCCCTGGATCCAGCTTGGAAACGAAGCGCATTTGTTAACCTCCTTCCCTGACCGCACGCAAAAAAGGGAAAGCCTCCATATCGTCGCTCTAGCCGTTAGGCCAAAAACGATGACATGGGATGCTTTCCCTTTGTACGGTCGATGTATAATTTTGCAATCAGTATAAAACAACTGGGTAGTAAATGTAAAGCTCTATTTTCGAAAAACACTTCTCAGCCTATAATTAATCACATTAATATTTAATCATATATAATGTAATTTCATCGCGATTATGGAACAATTGCTTGGCTTGCTGGACTTGCAACCGGGCCTCCTGGAACATCCCGGTAACTTCTTGAATCAAAGCCATCGGCTTCTTGGTTAGCAGCTTGACAGTCACAACGACTGTTCCGCCTGGCGCCAGAGCATACAACAGCTCAGTAACCAACCTGGCCGTCAGCTTTGGACTCCAACTCATATCGCAGACTAGCAGATCGAATTGATTGTCCTTGAACTTTACGTTGTTCGCGTTCCGCTGCAAGAAGGTCAACTTCGGTGAAGACAATAAAGATGCATCCAACTTAGCGGTATCTACTGCCGTAACTTTGAGCCCCCGTTCTAGTAGAAATGAGGTCCATCCTCCCGGAGCCGCGCCGATGTCTAGCGCTTCACGGAACGAAGCAAACGGAATACCAAAGGCAACCTCTGCCTCTAACAACTTGAATTTGGCTCGGGATATTTGCCCGTCCTCCTTGCGGAAACGGATGGCTCCACCGTTCCAGTCCGACAAGTTATCCTGAGGATGGGACACCCCTGCGTATATGCTATCTCCGGAAGCAAACAACGAGATAATCCAATCGGCCTCTCGCACAACAAATTCAGCTCCCGCTACATCCTTCAATTCTTCCTGCAAGCGGTCTTTCAGCTCCGCTGCCGACCCTGGCCAAAGTGATTGCTCTGATTTCCGGGCCTGTATGGCTATCTTGGCTGCCGGTAAGCGGAAATCAGCCATAAGATATTTACGCAGTGGAACAAGCCAGCTTTCCTCTTGGTTAGTCTCTTGCTCTGCCGGAGACCACTCCCAATCCACCAGGAACGTATGACGTAGAAAGACTGGCGGCGCTTGGACCAGCCGGTGATGGACATCCTCCGGTATGGCCTGCAATGTCGCAATAAACGCTTCACCAGGCACCAGCATCGTGCTCTTGACACTTCCAAAGGTACGGCGCAATTCCTCCTGCGCATAGGGAGCAAAGCCATGATTCGCCGTACAAATCCATTTGGACTCAGGCGGCACCTTGCAGTTCTTGGCAATGTCCTCCAGACGCTCAAATGGTATCGGTCCATTATGCAACTTCACCTGTGGCGGAAGATTTGGATATAAAATTTCGTACATGCTCTTCTTGCCCGCCATGCTGGAGGTATGCAGATAAATTTCGCGCGGGAACTTTCCTTCACGAACCAGGGCTGCTGCCATTTCCGTTCCTGTCGGTTCACCCAGTCCCATATCATAATCAAGCGATAAAATATCAACCTCCGTCAAGCGGAACAGTTCCAGACACTCTTCGACGGTGCGCGCCAACGTAAATCCTTGCGGACACCTGCGAAAATCGTCCATATATACATGAATCAATAGTGTTCTTCCTTTCCCGCGGTATTCAGCACTAGGCTTCCACCCACCGCCTCACTCGCTCCAAATCCTCTCTATAGGTCCCGTCTTTCCCGGTTTCGCTCTCCATAATCAGTGGCGACTTCCGGATGGCATCCATCTGCAGAAGGCGACGAAAGCCCTCTTCTCCGATGTAGCCTTGACCGACACGGGCATGACGGTCCTTGCGTGAAGATACCGGATATTTCGAATCGTTTAAATGAACCACGCATAAGCCATCCCAATAGCCAAGCTGCTCAGCTTTGTCGGCAAATTTCTTATCCGTAGCTCCCTGCCACATCCCTGACGCAAAGGCATGACAAGTATCCAGGCAAAAGCCAATGTGTTGCTGATGGTCACATAGCTTGCGAACCTGCACCAATTCCTCAAGCGTCATCCCCATGGAGCCATGATCTCCTGCCTGGTTTTCAATTAACAGCTTTGCCGATCCTTTCCAGTCAGAGAGTACATTATTTATACATTGTATAATATTTTGATAACCTTGTAAGGGGCTTCCTTGCTTAAATGTGCCAAAATGAACAACGATCCCAATTGAGCCGCAGGCCTCAGCAATCTCCAGATCATTGCGCAGCGAGTCCACAACCTGGCGAAATAACATCGGCTCTGTCTCTGAGCTAACCGCCAAATTGCTGGGATACGGTGTATGTGCGACGGAGATCAGACCTTGTGCGGAGCAGAAGCTCCGACAGCTTTCAGCATCCCTTGAGTCAAAGGATTTCAGCTTCAGGCTGCGCGGATTTTTTGGGAAAAACTGAAACGCTCCTGCCCCCATGCGAAGGGCTGACTTAGCAGCACCGAGGTAACCATCCCGAATGCTGACATGGCCACCTAATTGCAAGCTCATCGGTCATGCTGGCAGCCCGGGCTGTAGAACACTTTGCGCCCGTTCATCTCACCCTTAACGATGCGGTCCCCACATCGCGGACAGGTCTCCCCCTCCCGGTCGTATACCCGGCACCAATCATTCGCTCCCCCAGTCAGCTTATCATCGGGAGTCAGCGGCATTTCCATGTATCCGCCCACCTCTGTCGCCTCCGTAAGCACGTCACGAACGGCTTGGTACAAGTGGGAGAAGTCTTCATCGCTTAAACTTTGAAGCTTGACCGTCGGCAGGAGACCAGCCGCAAAGGCAATTTCATCTGCATAGCAATTGCCGATACCGGCTACTACGTCCTGGTTCACCAGTGTCGTCTTCAAGCTGCCGCGCCGTTTGCGCAGAAGGGCTGTGAACCGCGCTTCATTCATCCTCCGGTCCAGCAGCTCCGGCCCCAAATGAGCCAGTAAATCCTCGGCCTCCTTGGCACTATGTAGATGCAAATAACCAAGTCGCAATCCAATAAAGTAAAGCACCAAATCATCGCCAAAAGTAATTTCGATTTGGGTGGTCCGATCGGGTTGGTCGTCCTTACTGCTTAAATAAAGCAGCCCGCCAAGCATCAAATGAAGCAGCAGTCTTTTTCCGTTATCGAGGTGAAAAAGCAGATGCTTCGCCCGACGCTCAACGAAAATGACCTGTCTCCCTGTCAGTTCCCGGATAAAAATATCGGCGTCCACATTGACCGACTTCTCACGATTAACAACTACCTTACTTATAGGCGTATCCAGAATTTGTTGTGATAGCTTTATTCGGTAATTTTCCATCTCCGGCAATTCCGGCATGGTTCATCGTTCCCTTCATTCATAAGAGTAATGTATTAGTGGCTGCTCTGCTTAATTCGCTCCGCAACCTCTTCCAGCGTATGACAGACGACATCCGGATGTACGCCAGCGGACTCAATATAGCCAGGCAAATTATCAGCCGTCGTCACCCCGGTTAGTGCCAGGATTGTACCGCAACCAGCACGAACCCCTGCTGCGATATCGGTATGCATATTATCTCCAATTACGGTCACCTCTGCCGCCGTCAGTCCCAGACGGGCAATGGCATAATTCATTAGCGGTGCTTCGGGCTTGCCAATGATAACCGGCTTCACCCCTGTTGCTGCCTGAATGGCCGCACCTAGCGTACCGGCCCCCGGCATCAAACCATCTTGTGAAGGCAAAAGCAAGTCGGGATTCGTCAGCACATACCCGGCGCCTCCGCGAATCCAGCGTGCCGCACGAGTCAATGTCTCATATGTAAACTGCCGGTCAATGCCCTGGACCACGACTTCCGGTTGCTCGTCATCCAGCGTAAGCCCAGCTTGCCGAACCGCCTCCAATAGCCCATTCTCCCCGATTACGGCCACACGCCGCTGCCCCATCTCCGCAGCAATGTATTCCGCAGCCGCCACTGCCGAAGTACAAACCTCCTCCGGCTTTGCCGGAATTCCCATCCTTTGCAAATGCTCTGCGACCTCTGCTGGAGTACGGGAGGAATTGTTGGTTACGAAGAGGAAGGGAATAGCCCTGCTTCTCAGCAAAGAGATCAGGTCATCCGCTCCCGGTATCATTGTCGGCCCATGGTATAGCGTACCATCCAAGTCAATCAGAAAGGCCTTCCAAAGCTGTGGCAATATGTTCATCCTTCCCATGATGCAATGTCTCTATTATTGTACCTAGTATACATACGCTCAGGCAAACTTTTCCGTTGCGCTTTATTGAAGGGTTAAAATACATTCCAGAAACAGCGCACATTCGCCAAGCATTCCGTCGAACCCTCCCGAACACTTGCACAGCCCTGTCATTTCCTGCGCTTTCCCGGAAAATATTTATTATAATCGTCTCTGGATAGGATACAGCACATGCTCCTGAGCCAACACCGCACCTGGGAACACCGCCTCCGCTTCTTGCTGCAAACGCAGCAACTGATCATCGGATTTGTAGCGGGAGCTGAAATGCGTGAGCAACAACCCCTTGGCACCGGCCTCTTTAGCCGCAATCGCCGCTTGATAAGCCGTACTATGATGATACTCATGGGCCGTCTCCACAAGCTCCTGCAAGAAAGTGGACTCGTGAACAAGCATATCCGCGTTTTGTGCAAGTTCCCCTACGGCTGTGCAAGGACGAGTGTCTC
This sequence comes from Paenibacillus senegalimassiliensis, assembly GCF_001486585.1. Classification (GTDB taxonomy): domain Bacteria; phylum Bacillota; class Bacilli; order Paenibacillales; family Paenibacillaceae; genus Fontibacillus; species Fontibacillus senegalimassiliensis. The sequence continues at coordinate 1,055,860 of NZ_LN909046.1, read as the reverse complement.
CAAGAATCGTGACGATCCGTCCTGCCTTGGGTGCTCCAAGCACATCCCGAGCTTGCAAGACATAGCCATCGGGAGTTGTAATGCTCTCCCCCTTCTTCAAATGTCCGTATAAGGGACCTGGACGAACCCCGTGCCGAGCTAATACAGCCGCATCCAGCTTACCCGGCAAATCCTTCTCAATAACCCGGTAGCCATAGCTATCAATGCGATGCTCCAGCAAAGCCGACTCCACCCGAAAGGTATCATCCTCGAAGATAACGCCACCGTCATGCTCCACGATATCCAGCTTGTAACTAATTCGGGATTCACTTATCGCAAGCACCGTCTCTACGAATTTCTTCAAACCTTTTGGCCCGTATATGACCAGCGGCGTATCTCCGCCCTGATAAGCACGGCTGGAGATCAACCCGGGCAAGCCGAATAAATGGTCACCGTGCAAATGAGTAATAAAGATACGTTCCAATCTGCTCAGTTTGAGCGGGGAGCGCAGAATTTGATGCTGCGTGCCTTCGCCGCAATCGAACAGCCAGAGAGAACGTCTTTCTTCAAGCAGGCGTAAAGCCACTGAGGTCACATTCCGCTCTAACGACGGAACACCTGCATTAGTCCCCAAAAAATAAAGTTCCATGCCGATCGTCCTTCCGCTTGATAAATTAAACCGCTGAAACCCTCCGAGTTTCGGAGGGTTTCCAAAAAGTATACTTAAGCTTTCTCTACATTGAAGTATTGAGCCTCCGGATGGGCGAACACCATGGCCGAGACTGAAGCCTCTGGCTCCATCATGAAGCCCTCAGTTAAGGTGATGCCGATATCTTGCGGCTGCATTAATTCAAATAGCGGCCCTTGATCCTCCAGATCCGGACATGCCGGATAACCAAAGGATACGCGAATGCCTTGATAACGCGCCCCATGGCGCTGCTTCATTGTCATGGTTGCCGGGTCCGGGAACCCCCAGGTATCACGCATCATATGATGGACCCGTTCTGCGAGCGCCTCAGCAACCTCCAAAGCAACGGCTTGCAGCACGTGGGAGCGCAGATATTCTCCCTGCTCCTTCCACTTCTCCGACAACTCGCGAATGCCTTGACCTGCCGTAACGACCAGAAAGCCCACATAGTCCATTACGCCGCTATCCACAGGCTTCAGAAAATCCGCCAAACATAAGAACGGCTCCACCTTTTGCCGGGGGAAGCTGAATTTCTTCAGCACTTTACTGGTATCTGCCGGATCATAAATAAGGATATCATTGCCGGATGACTGCGCCGGGAAGAAACGATACATCGCTTGTGTGCGTACGATTCCGTCCATCATGGCCTCCAGCAAAATCTGATCCACCGTTTCCTTAAGCTGCACCGCCTTGGCATCTCCGGTGGCCAACAGTTGCTCCACAGAACCACGTAAGCCAAGATGATGCCCCAGCAGCATCTGCATATTAATATAAGGGGTAATATGTCCAATAGGATATTCCCGCAGGACGTGCCGATCTAAATCGGGTGGAAGATACACAGGCCCATCCGCTGAAATCTTGGATCGCTCAACGCGGGTTAATACAGGCAGAGGCTTGGCAACAGCCACGACACTGTCTGCTTCCTTCTCCGCTTCCATATCCAGACGCATTTTCTCACGGGCAGCGGGGTCCATTAGCTTGTTAGCCAAATCCAGACCATCCATCGCATCCTTGGCATACACAACCATCCCGTTATATTCCGGACGGATCCGCGTCTTGGTAAATTTGCGTGTCAGTGCTGCGCCTCCCACCATGATAGGCACATCAATACCGGCATTGCGCAAATCCTGCGCAGTCGTGATCATTTGCTGAGCCGACTTTACCAGCAATCCGGAAAGGCCAATAGCATCCGCCTTCTCTTCCCGATAAGCTTCAATAATGCGCTCCGGTGGTACTTTTATACCCAAATTCACAATATGGTAACCATTATTGGACAAGATGATCTCCACCAGATTTTTGCCGATATCATGTACATCGCCCTTCACCGTTGCCAGCAGTATTTTCCCTTTTACACTGCTTTCGTTCTTCTCCATAAACGGTTCCAGGTAAGCAACCGAAGCCTTCATCACCTCGGCGCTTTGCAAGACCTCCGCTACGATCAACTCGTTATTGTTGAATAGACGTCCAACCTCTTCCATCCCGGCCATCAAGGGGCCGTTAATGACCTCTAGTGCGGTGTAGCGGTTCAGCGCTTCCTGCAAATCAGGAATCAGCCCTTCCTTGGTGCCTTCGACCACATAGGAAGCCAGACGTTCCTCCAACGTCAAGTCCACGGCCTTCTCTACCTTCTCCACTTTCTTGTTACGGAAAGCAGCAACAAAGGCAGCCAGCGTCTCATCGTTGGTGTTATAGATCAGTTCCTCCGCCAAGCGGCGTTCTTCCTCAGAGATCTTGGCGTAACGCTCCAGCTTCTCCGTATTCACGATAGCATAATCCAGCCCGGCCTTCGTGCACTCGTACAGAAATACCGAGTTCAACACTTCACGGCCAGCCTCAGGCAAGCCAAACGATACGTTGCTGACACCCAAGACGGTATGCACCTGCGGCATGGCTTCTTTGATCAGACGGATGCCCTCAATCGTCTCCTTGGCAGATCCGATATACTGCTCATCCCCTGTTCCAACGGGGAAAACAAGCGGGTCGAAAATCAAATCCTCCGCATTAAGTCCATACTTATGAACAAGCAGATCATGCGAGCGCTTGGCTACCTCCAGCTTGTCCTCCCGAGTGATGGCTTGTCCACGCTCATCAATCGTCCCTACAACGACGGCACCGCCATATTTATGAAGAATTGGCGTTACCTGCTCGAACTTCTCCTCGCCGTCCTCCAGGTTAATGGAGTTAATGATCGATTTGCCCTGACAATATTGCAATGCTAAATCAAGCACCTTCGGATCGGTAGTGTCGATCATCAGCGGTACCTTAACCTTCTTGACCACAAGCTCGAGGAATTTCTCAATATCCTCCGCCTCATCACGATCCGGGTCTTGCACGCAGACGTCAACGACCTGAGCGCCATTTTTAACCTGGGCACGGGCAATTTCAGAGGCTTCTTCATATTTGCCTTCCACAATCAGGCGTTTGAATTTCCTCGATCCCAGAACGTTTGTTCTCTCTCCGACAAGGTAAGGACGATTGGCCGATTCAATGTATACGGGCTCGATGCCCGATAAGGCCGGTAAATGATCTCCATCCAACTCACGCGGACGATATTCACCAAGTGTTCTAGCCAGAGCTTCGATATGCGCCGGGGTTGTTCCGCAGCAGCCGCCCGCAATGTTTAACCAACCAGATTCGGCAAAAGCCGACATTTTACGGGCAAGCGAATCCGGTGATTCATGATAATGTCCGTTCTCGTCGGGAAGCCCCGCATTAGGATGACAGCTTACCGCAGCTTTAGCGATACTGGACAATGTACGGATATGATCGCGCATAAATTCCGGTCCGGTCGCGCAATTGAGTCCAATCGAAATCGGCTTCAAATGCTCCAACGAAATGTAGAAGGCCTCTATGTTTTGCCCGGCCAGCGTCGTGCCCATCGGCTCAATGGTTCCCGATATCATGAGAGGCAGAGTAATCCCCGTCTTGGCAAAAGCTCGCGTAATCGCGATACTCCCCGCCTTCACATTAAGTGTATCCTGCGAGGTCTCCAGCATAAGCGCATCTACCCCAGCTTCGATTAGGGCAATAACTTGCTCCTCGTAGCTGTCCGTCAAGCCGTCAAAGGTAACGCCACCGGTAACGGACAAGGTCTTGGTCGTTGGTCCCAAAATCCCTACCACATAACGTGGATGCTCCGGTGTGCTATACTTCTCCGCAGCTTCAATCGCCAGCTTGGCGGCTGCCAGATTAATTTCGCGGGCTCTACCCGCTATATCGTATTCAGCCAGCACGACAGATGCCGCGCCAAACGTATTGGTCTCAATCAAGTCGGCTCCAGCCGCCAGGTACTTCTCGTGAATTCCCCGTATAATGTCCGGACGGGTGAGCACGAGCATCTCATTGCAACCATCCAGGTCTTCTCCACCGAAATCGGCAGGAGCCAGATTTTCCTGCTGAATCATAGTGCCCATCGCACCATCAAGGATTAAAATTCGTTCTTTTATTCTTTCAAGCAGGCTTGGTTTACTCATGATCATGTCCCTCCCGTAAAACGTTAAGATTTAGTTTAACAGAATGAAGCGTTGAAGAAAAGAGGTGCGGCCTTATCACTTCGGGAGAACTCACTTGCTCTGCTCCTGTCTGCTCATTCCATATTGGCTTTGCGTTTTGCGCCCAAGCTACTATAATGTAATAGCACGCGCTTTACCAGCGAATTGAACCATAAGAAAGCCAGGTGATCTGATTGATCAGCATCATAATGGTGGCCCTTGTAGCCATCGAGCATATTTATATTCTTATTATGGAAATGTTCCTATGGACAAGTCCACGTACCATGAAGACTTTCGGCACCACCCCAGAGCTTGCCCGCGCCACCAAGCCGCTAGCTGCCAACCAAGGACTCTATAATGGGTTTCTTGCCGCAGGGCTTATTTGGGGGCTGCTTCATCCTAATGCACAGTTCGCCACCCAGATTCAAATCTTCTTCCTTGTATGTATTGTGGTTGCCGCGCTATATGGCGGAGCTACAGCTTCACGATCCATTATTCTGAAGCAAGGAGTCCCGGCATTGATTGCTTTGCTGCTGGTGATCTTCTCCTAGCCATCGGCTTTGTTAAAGTAGTCAGATAGTCAAACAACAACGGCGGTGCAGGATAAAATGATCCTGCACCGCCGTTTGTTAATTAGGATTATTTAGATTATTGGACCGTAAATGACTTCGAAGGCATTGAGTGCTGATCCCGAGCTGTCACATGAGAGATTACTTTGTAGGTACCCGGCTCATCAAACGATTGCTCCAGCACATAAGTGCCGTTCCCAGCAGAGGTTACGGTAACTTGACCGTGCTCCCCTTCCGTATCATCTTCCCGCCAGAATTCAAAGGTCACCTCATCGGCATCGTCTACAATCTGCTCTTGATGGGTAACCGTAGCCGTGAAGGTCACTGTCTCCCCAATTTGTACAGGATCAGGGGTTACTTCGAGTTGAACCTTGATCGGTGCCAGAGAGAAATTCTCCATGGCCGTTGATTCCGTACGCGCACAACCGCCAAGTAAAGTCAGCGTCAGGATAAAAGCGGCCAACAACCACCCGCTTCTCTTCATGAACGATTCCCCTCTCTACGATCGCCTATGCTTTCAGGTGCGGGTATCTTGAAGTTGATCTATTATTTTAGCCCGGCGATAATATCGTATAGCTCCGTTAAACGGGCAATTTCATAATTAGGTACAATGTCATCATTGCGTGATTTATGCTCACGGTTCACCCAAACCGCGGTCATGCCAACACTAAGCGATCCCTTAATATCAGTAGTTAGCTTGTCTCCGACCATAAGCCCTTCACTTGGCTTAATGTCCAACAATTCCATCGCATGCTGAAAAATAGAGGGATCAGGCTTCCCCTTCCCAAAGCTACCGGAAATCAGGATCTCATCAAAGTAAGGTGCTAATTCCGGCACGCCGTCAAGCTTCTCCTGCTGGAGCGCTGGACAACCATTTGTCAGCAGCAACAGCTTAACCTTCCCTTGCAGTTCCTTAAGCACCTCAAAGGTTTCTTCATAAATATGAGGACGGGACCGACGCTCGCGTCCAAACTGTTCTGCCAGTTCCTCTGCCAGCACCTCATCCTCAACCCCGAGAGCCAGCAGACCTCTTCTCCATGACTCTTTGCGATACACGGGAGCCAGTTGCTCCAATTGCCGAAACTCAGGCTGTTCGCCAGCAGAGAACGTAGCCCATAGTCCCTCAAACGGGTTAATTCCAATCATGGTCGTGAACGGGTAGGTCTCATAGGATTCATACAACCCTCTCGCCTCACGGCGAACAGCTTCTTCAAGCTGCTCGGCTTGAAGCTCTGCGCCAGCCTTCTTTACCGCACTTTCACAGGTTGCCGCGAAGGCCTCCTTTACACTGCGGTCATCCCAGAGCAATGTGTCATCCAAGTCAAAACAAACCGCTTTGATCGTCATCCGTTCCATGTCCCCCCGGTTCTCTCCTCTTATAGTAGAAGACTATTCTCTCTCAAGCTTGACATGATGCGTATTAGCATATAGCTCCAGCCGTGCAGCCATCGCTTCAACATCAAACCGGTTACGATTCCGGTAAAACACCCATTTAGGCTCACGCGTCTTTGGTTCAATCACGATCTTGCTTGCGCTAACCTTGATTTTATTAATGTTCCCTGCGTCCAGCATTTTGTCACGGTTGAATTTTGACGTATACAGCCAGCTCTTGTTAATTCGCAGATACGGTTTGCGAAGATAGAGAGCAACGGCAAGCACCATGTACAAAATGATGGTCGTCCAGTACAAGAATGAGCTTACTTGTTCGGGCCCGCTCATCAGTCCAACTGTAGCGTACATCAAGGCTAACAAGAACAACACAACAGGTAAAATAATGTTGCGTCCCTTGAATACATCCCCGTCCCCATTTGCTCCCAAAGAGCTTCGGGAACTTGGATTGCCTTGTCCGCGTCCTACATTCGGACCTTTTCCTTTCTTGTTCATTTTCACTCGATTCCGCTCTACTTTGCGGTCAAACGAAGCCATCTACATTTCCTCCCTATTTATCTACAATCTCAATGGAATCAAGCTGCTGCCGAAAGTTCTTGCGCACGTTCTGCAGGTAGGTTTCCCGAAGTTGGGCTCTTTCCAGCACCTCATCCTGCGTCAGTCCTTCCGTTTTATGCTTGCGAGCCAGTTCATTGATTCGTTGTACCAAAGCATCAATATCCATAAATTCCTCCTGCTTGTTTGTTTGCGGTATGTCCCTCGTGACGATTAAAATACACTAGATACTTTGATATCATACAGGGCATTAATTCCTACTTTGACATGAGAAAAAGAGCTTGTCAAGGCGCCCCGGCTCACCACCAAGACTCTCTCCTACAAGCTCCTAACAATAGATGTATACTCCAGTTATATATCCCTGTAAAAATCCACTTTGCCACGTACCTTCTGACTTACCTTCTGAATAATGTCAATGGCCTTATCGGGCAGGCAGCAGAAGGACATCTCCCGCTTGAATTTTACTAGTTCCCAGACCATTTATCCGCTTCAACTTCTCTACATAGATTCGCGTATCCTGATTTGCCGGTTTATGTTCTACAGCAATTTCCCATAGCGTGTCTCCCGACATAACAATCACCTGGGCAAGCTCGGTCTCTGCTAACTTATCATCTGATGAAGCGGCTAACGCCGTTACGACACCGGTGCAAGTAACAACCAAAATGACCAGTAAAGTAATCATTTGAAAGAAACGGCGATTAGGCCAAGTGCTCTTATGTAAAATTCGCTCGACGACGGGACGACGGAAGGAAGGCTGCTCATAGATGCTCTGATAGGAACTATATTTCAACATAAACTCATACCCCCAAACAAATGTTCTCATTTCATATTTTGACTATATCACGAACGTTTGCTTGATTCAATAGTTTATTGCGAACATTTGTTCTTTTTTTAATTTTCATTACATGTTAGAACTAATGTTTGTACGAACGGAAGTTCTATGTTATAATTTTTCCAAACGTTACTAAATGGGGTTGATCCGAAAATGTCAAAGGTATCAAGCCGTCAGCAGGCTATTCTTGAATTCATAAGAAATGAAGTGCGGGCTAAGGGATATCCTCCTTCCGTCCGAGAGATCGGTGAAGCTGTTGGACTGGCCTCCAGTTCGACTGTTCATGGACATCTGGACCGGTTGGAGAAGAAGGGCTTTATTCGGCGCGATCCGACCAAGCCTCGGGCCATCGAGCTTCTGGGACAGGATGACTCGGAGAACTACAACTTGTTCTCTCATAGCGTGGCGCGTGTCCCCGTCGTAGGGAAAGTCACCGCCGGGATGCCGATTACCGCAACAGAGAATATTGAGGACTACTTCCCACTCCCCGAGCATTATGCGGGTGGCGCAGAGATCTTTATGCTTTCCGTCGTCGGCGATAGCATGATTGAAGCAGGCATACATAGCGGAGATTACGTCATTGTCCGCCAACAGCAAACGGCTAACAACGGAGAGATTGTTGTAGCTATGACGGAAGAAGACGAAGCTACCGTCAAGACCTTCTATAAAGAGAAGGACCACATTCGTCTCCAGCCGGAGAATTCCACGATGGAACCGCTGCGGTTGAAGCATGTTACAATTCTCGGCAAGGTCGTCGGATTGTTCCGCGATTTGCATTGAACAACAAATAGGACAAAACGTGATAACTTATCCGTTTTGTCCTATTTGTTATAGAACGCATACAACCTCATCCTATGACCGTCCTCCCCATATTCATTCATCCCAGCGGAGATCCAGCATCTGAGGCGTATAACCGGTCTTTTCCCGTCGTCCTCTTGTACTCCATCCTAAGCCAGAGCGTTCCGATATCCACCACAACTTCAATCTGGAGCGCCGCCGTTGGTATTTCTTCAATTCACTTACCGCCATAGCTACAACCCTCCTTAAATATAAGTTGCCCATCTTTGAATAAATCATGTAAACATTTAGCATTTTCAGAAATCAAAAATTTACCTGTCGCACAATGGAACGCAAATCCTCTTTTGTACAACAGCTAACTAAACAAAAAAAATCCCCTGACGACCTTATCCAGGCCCTCAAGGGATTGTCTTAATTTTAGTACAACGTCATATATTGATCCCGTTCCCAAGCGTGAACTTGCGTACGGAAGATATCCCACTCGATTTCCTTCAACTCATAGAAGTGAGTCAAAGCATGTTCGCCGAGCGCTTCGCTTACTACTTCACTGCGCAGCATTTCGCCAAGCGCTTCCTTCAGATCCGATGGCAAGCTAGGAATTCCTTCCTCTACACGTTCCTCTTCGGACATGATGTAAATGTTCCGGTCTACAGGATCAACCAGTGGAAGCTCTCTACGGATACCGTCAAGCCCTGCTTTGAGCATAACAGCCAGTGCCAGATAAGGGTTGGCCGCCGGGTCCGGATTACGAACCTCAACGCGAGTGCTAAGACCACGGGAAGCCGGAATACGAATCATCGGGCTACGGTTACTGGAGGACCAAGCCACATAGCAAGGGGCTTCATAACCAGGAACCAGACGTTTGAAAGAATTGACTGTCGGATTAGTAATCGCCGCCATAGCACGGGCATGCTTCAGGATACCAGCCATGTAATAACGGGCTTCTTCGCTAAGACCAAGCTCATCGCTCTCGTCATAAAATGCATTGACATCGTCTCTGAACAGGGATTGGTGACAGTGCATTCCCGAACCGTTAACGCCAAACAACGGCTTAGGCATAAATGTAGCATGCAATCCATGATGACGCGCTACCGTTTTAACTACCAGTTTGAAGGTTTGAATTTGGTCAGCCGCTTTGATCGCACTGGCATATTTGAAGTCAATCTCATGCTGGCCTGGAGCTACTTCATGGTGAGAAGCCTCAATTTCAAAGCCCATTTCCTCCAAGGTCAATACGATTTCGCGGCGACAGTTCTCACCCAAATCGGTTGGCGCCAGGTCGAAATAACCACCTTGGTCGTTAAGCTCAGTAGTTGGGTTCCCCTTCTCATCCGTCTTGAACAGGAAAAACTCAGGTTCCGGACCTACGTTCATCGACGTGTATCCCATCTCTTCCGCTTCCTTCAAGACGCGTTTCAGAATACCACGCGGGTCCCCAGCAAAAGGCGTACCATCAGGCATGTACACATCACAAATCAGACGGGCCACGCGATCTTCAGTAACCCAAGGGAAGATAACCCAGGTATCCAGATCCGGGAAAAGATACATATCGGATTCCTCAATCCGGACGTAGCCTTCAATGGAGGAGCCGTCAAACATCATTTTATTATCCAAAGCTTTCTCCAATTGGCTTACCGGGATTTCCACATTCTTGATGGTCCCTAGCAAATCCGTAAACTGCAGGCGGATAAAGCGTACGTTCTCTTCTTTGGCAACGCGTAAAATGTCTTCTTTGGTGTATTTCGAGTAACTCACACGAACCTCTCCCAACATTTAAATTATTTTTTGAAAAAACGGGACAATTCTCCCTGAATCAGAGACACCTGACCAGGTTTGCTTCCTGTAACCAATTGCTGCTTTAGCATACGATAGATTTGCGAATCCGTCATCTCCCGACGTTTCTCTTCCGTATCCTTCGTAATCACGGTTGCTTCCTGAGACTCCCGGGACATCGGGTTCATCACCTGCTTAATGCCTGCGATATTGACACCTTTATCGATGAGTCCTTTAATTTCAAGCAAGCGTTCCACGTCATTCAGGGAAAACATCCGCTGATTCCCCGACGTGCGGGCAGGCACGATAAGCTCATGCTGCTCATAGTATCTAATTTGTCTTGCGGTTAAATCCGTAAGCTTCATCACAATACCAATAGGAAACAAGGCCATATTTCTGCGAATTTCCTCACTCATCGCTATCAACCTTCCAGTTAAGTTATCATGAACCTATCATATGTCAGTTATCCTGACATGTCAATAGATGTGTTAGGATAACTTACAACAAGTTACGGTCCTTCATGGTCTGCAGCGCAGTGAGCAAGCCAAATTTGACATGTGAGTAGGTTAACCCGCCTTGCATATAAGCAATGTATGGAGCACGAATCGGGGCATCCGCCGAAAGCTCCAGACTTCCTCCCTGAATAAAGGTCCCGGCGGCCATGATGACCGGATGTTCATACCCAGGCATATCCCATGGCTCTGGAACCACATGACCGTCTACCGCTGCCGCCCGCTGAATCCCTTGAACAAAGGCAATCAATTGCTCTGATTTGGTGAAGGCAATGGCCTGAATTAAATCCGTTCGCGGGTCATTCCATCCCGGCCTGCTCTCAAAGCCCGCCCGCTCGAACAGGGCCGCTGCCAGAATGCTGCCTTTGACCGCTTGTCCCACAATGGTCGGGGCCAGGAATAACCCCTGATAGATTCCACGCGTAGTTCCAAGCATCGCCCCTACCTCGCCGCCGATCCCTGGCGCTGTCAAACGGTAAGCGGCAAGCTGTACAAGCTGGCTACGTCCGCAAATGTATCCCCCGGTCTCAGCCAGACCTCCGCCCGGATTTTTGATCAATGATCCGGCAATCAAGTCGGCGCCAACCTGTGTAGGCTCCTGCTCCTCCGTAAATTCGCCATAGCAGTTATCGACGAATACAATCAGATCGGATTTAATAGCTTTTACCCGTTCCACCATCTCGCCAATCTGTGCTACCGTAAAGGAGTCACGCCAGTCATACCCCCGGGACCGCTGAATACCGATAACCTTGGTCCGTTCATTTATGTTCGCTTGAACAGCGTTCCAATCCACTTCTCCAGTAGGCAATAGGGCAGTCTCATTATAAGTAATGCCAAAATCCTGAAGCGAGCCACTGCCATCGCCGGGTGCGCCTATCACCTTATGTAACGTATCATACGGGCGTCCTGTAATGTAAAGCAATTCATCACCAGGACGCAGCACGCCGAACAAAGCGGTCGCTATTGTATGTGTCCCAGAGGCAAAATGCGGCCGGACCAGCGCCGCCTCGGCGCCAAATACGTCCGCATATACCAGATCGAGCACCTCACGCCCGCGATCATTATAGGCATACCCCGTAGAGCCTGCAAAATGATAGTCGCTAACCTGATGGCGCTGGAAAGCCTCTATTACCTTCCATTGATTCTGATCAACGATCCGGTCAACATCCCTAGAACGTGATTCTACCTGCCGTTCCGCGGCTTCCAGCCAATGTACGATTTCTTCTGCAAATACTGCCATGCTTAAGTTACCTCTCCCTCAACCGGTTCGTTCTTGTTGCTATGATTCGTTCACCCTATAGGGTTTGATGATCCATTTTTCTTGTCCAGCTTCATATCCTCGGTACGAATGGTCATCAGTTCCAGCCTTCCCGGCGAGCCGCCGGCATACTGGTTCAACAGGCGTACCGCTTGCTGCCGAACAGAGCGTTCTATAACATTACGAACATAGCGGGCATTGCTGAATATCTGCTCGCTCTCACACTTCTCCCGCAATAAATGCTGCTTTAGCTTGAGTATCGCCTGCGGCATCAGAATATAGTCGCGTTCCTTGGCCATACCTTCGGCAATTTGGATAAGCTGATCAATGGTGTAGTCGGGAAAATCCATTTGAATCGGAAAGCGGGAGGGTAGGCCCGGATTTGTCGACAGGAAAAAGTCCATCTCATCCGAATAACCGGCCAAGATCAGAATGAACTGATTCTTATGATCCTCCATGGCTTTGACAAGCGTATCGATCGCTTCCTTGCCAAAGTCCTTCTCTCCACCACGCGCCAGGCTATATGCTTCATCAATAAACAAGATACCGCCCAGCGCCTTCTTCACCAGGTCACGCGTCTTCTGCGCCGTATGGCCGATATATTCGCCCACCAAGTCCGCTCGTTCCACTTCAATTAAATGGCCCTTGCTGAGCACGCCCAGGCGCTGAAACATCTTGGCGACAATACGTGCCACCGTAGTTTTACCCGTTCCCGGATTCCCTTTGAATACCATATGATAAACCTGCGTCCCCGACAGCAGTCCTGCGTCCGAGCGCATTGATGCAATTTGTAGCAAGGCATAAATTTCATACATCAGGTCTTTTATATGGTCCAGGCCAATCAAGTGATCTAATTCTTTTTGAATTTCTGCAAAGAGACCTTGTTGTGGCGAGGGCTTTGCTGCAGGCTGTGGTTCACTGTCAGGAACTGCTTGGGAAACGACCGGCGGTTCGCTACTGCGCAAGATGACATTAATCTGCCGGGAAGGTCTCTCCTCAGGGGAGCCGCTTCTGGCCATGACACGCCCAGACATAGTAATCACCTCTTTATAAGGGTAGGGCTGAATAAATTCAGTAGATGCTCCTACTTAAGAGCACACTTTTAAATGTATTCTCTCTCCCTGTCCGTTATTAGAAGTTTTGCTATTTCAGGCCAACCAGTAGTGCCAGTTGGTCCAGCTTCCACTTTGAATAGGCCAGCACCTCTCTGAACGTGTTGGGAAACGGCTTTAACACCTGGGATTCAATCACAGACATTTTAGGATTGGCGTAATCCAGTGCGTTCGCTACTTCCAGCGCCCGATTCCCGTGAAAGGCATGCGTGATAATCAAAGCCGATGAGAAGCCTTGTTCCTTCATAATCTCCTGACTGAACTTAAGGTTTTCATAGGTGCTGGTAGCTTCGTTCTCCAGCAGCATCTTCTCTCTCGGCACGCCTTGCTGCTCCAGATAATTGGCCATCCCCTCCGCCTCCGTAAAGCTGGACTCCGGGGTGTCCAGACCGCCAGTCAACACAAACAACTTAAACCTGCCTGCTTTATAATCCTCCAGGCTTTGATCAAGGCGCTCTTTCAAACCAGGGCTGGGCACGTCTCCCCATAGCGATGCTCCGAGGACAATCCCCACATCTGCGGGTTCGGCAAGCTGTGAATTCACGGCCGCATTGCGTTCGATACTACCGATTTGCGCCAGAACAAACAATATCCAGCAGATGCCCAGCACCAGCACGAGCAGTGTCCAGCGAAGCAGACGCTTACGCTGGCTGCCTCCTCGCCTTCCGGTCGGAGCCATGGAATATCCCATGCTCCGCCTTCTTCCCCGCATCATTGACTTCCTCCCGGCTCAAAAGGCTCTGATGTCATAAAGCCGCTGCGATAATGCTCCAGAGACAGGTCAAAATACGGGAAGCGCTGATTCTTAATCGCATGAAGCAAACGCTCTGCGGTCTCCGTAGCCAGATCATAATCCTTAACGGTAATCAAGCCTTTGGTTAGCGCCTCATCCAGCTCATCCTCGTCCAGCAGGAAGGTTTCACGATTCTTCAATACGACAATGTCCAGGTACAGATCATCAAACCAAGGCACGCCTTGATCCGTAATCCCCTGCGTCTTGCAGATATCAATGTACCATTCTACGATATCTCCATGATCATCAAACATGGCCGTAACGATGAAATGCTCGCCTTTCGGATAATACTGCAACCAAGTAAAGCCCTTGTCCGCGATACGAAACGTATGCCCTCCGTATGTCTTCCATAACGGATCCCGCAAGGCGGTGATGCTGTACAACGTCACGTGACCCGTAAATATGCCGCTCTCCACGTATCTGGATTTGAATTGACGCTGGGTCACACGGCGCCAATTTGCGCGGTCTCCGAATTTTCGCTTCATACATATTACCCTTTCAACACAGTGTAATATCAGCTTACCATATTTGAAAAAGAGTCACAAAAAACATTTTTCACCGCATTATGCAGCAGAAAGACCCCCGGCTGCACCTTATGTGCCACCAGGGGTCTCCGTATAACCTCTTCACCTTAGCAGGCCAAGAGTTTAGCCGCCATTTCCAGGAGGAGTATTCAGAACCTCGCCCTGAATGCTGCCTCCTTCCTCAACTTCGCCTGCAGGGGGAGATATGCTCTCCCCATCATCTCCATCCATTGGATCGGAATCGTTGCCGGCTCCGTTCTCAGACCCGTTCCCTTGACTGCCGTTGCCGCCAGGGTTCGTGCCTTCCTGACCGTTGCCACCTGTGCCACCCGAATTCTCGCCATTTCCAGGAGTCGTGCCGTGGTTGCCTCCACCGTTATTCTGGCCGCCATCTCCGTTCCCCGGATAATTAGGCGTTTCTGGAGGTTCCTGTCCCGGATCAATCGGTTCTTCGCCTTCAGGTGGACTCTCGGCTTCAATCAAGACCTGAGCGTTATTAGATGGATCGCTCTCCACAGCATTGATTGGATCATAAGCCGTCACATAGTAGATATAGCCCGTACCCGAAGTAACGCTAATATCCTCGGCTTCCGTCGTAACAGAATCCATAATCGGACTGAACTGTTCCTCCGTAGCTTCGCGACGGTATATGCGATAGACAACATCCGCCTGCTCCACAGGATTCCAACTTAGCGATACTACGCCCGTATCTACATTATAAGAAGCACTTAAGCCTGTAGGAGCAGTTGATTCCGGTTCTTCCTCCTGCTCTGGCTGTAAATTGTTAGGAACCGGGAATGACTTCATCGGTACTCCTTTCAACGCTTCGTTCATGACGGCAGCGAACAAGGCCGCGGTCTGACCACTGCTGCCGTTCAGCAAATGGTTCTTATCCGCCTTATCGTAACCCATCCATACGGCCCCGGTCCATTCCGGTGTGTACCCGACGAACCAGACATCACGGTTCTTACTACTCGTAAGTCCCGGAATACCGTGCTGAGTCGTTCCCGTCTTACCAGCCACCGGACGATCCAGCTTCGCACGCTTCCCGGTCCCCTCATTTACGACGTTCTGCAACATCGAAGTCATGTAGTAAGCGGTCTGCTCACTAAGCACACGCTTGGGCTTGGGTGCATTATATTTATATTTCTCAACGCCGTTATGATCTACAATCGTCTTGATGGAATACGGCGGGTTATAAGATCCGCCATTGGCAAAGACACTGAAGGCTCCCGCCATTTCAAGCGTATTGGTCCCATGGGTCAAGCCACCAAGGGCAATCGCCAGATTACGATCATCCTTATCCATGGTAATGCCCATCTCTTTGGCATATTTCACACCGGTGCCAACGCCAACTTCATTGAGCAGCCACACCGCCGGAATATTTTCCGATTTGGTCAGAGCCGTACTTAAATTAATACTCTTCGAATAGCCATGCAAGTTCTTCGGACAGTAGTCGCCGAAGCACTGTTGCTCGTTGCTGATCTGTGAATTCGGCGTAAATTTGCCGGATTCAAGGGCCGGCGCAAAGGATACGATCGGCTTGAATGCCGATCCTGGCTGACGACGGCTATCCAGACGACTAAAGCCTTTACGTTGGTAGTCACGCCCGCCAAGCAGAGCGACCAGGCTGCCGTTCTCATGGTTCATGATAACCATAGACGCCTGCACTTGCTGCTCGTCCTTGCTCTTCTCGAAGAAATCTTCATTATCAAATGCCTTCTCCAGCGCCTTCTGCGCCTTAGCATCCATCGTTGTATAGATTTTGTAGCCTCCACGGTTCAGTTCATCTTCCGTCAGGCCAAACTTCTCTTCTGCTTCTTCAACAACATAATCTATGAACGCAAGATAGCTTTGATTTCTGGCCGGAGGCTCATAATCGTAATCTACGGCCTTGGCGTGATCCCGCTCTTCGGCGGTAATGTAGCCCTCTTGATACATCAACTCAAGCACGACAGCCCGCCGTTCCTTAGACAAATCCGGGTTCTTGAGCGGATTATAGCGCGAAGGAGCCTTAGGCATCGCTGCCAGTGTAGCCATTTCCCATAGTTCCAGCTTATTCAGATCGCTCTCCCCAAAATAACGAATGGAGGCAGCCTTAATGCCATAAACGGTTCCCCCAAAGTTAATGCGATTGAGGTACATAGTAAGAATCTCCTCTTTGGTCTCATGCCGTTCAAGCGCCATCGCAATCGACATTTCCGTCGCTTTACGGAAGAACGTTTTATCAGCACTTAAAAAGATGTTCTTCGCCAACTGCTGGGTAATCGTACTCCCCCCTTCGACCAGGGAACGAGCTACGATATCCTTAACGGCCGCACGGCCGATGGACCACAAGTCTACCCCGTTATGCTCAAAGAACCGCCGGTCTTCCGTAGCAACGAACGCTTCCCGAAGCAGTTCAGGGATTTGCTCATGGTCCACGGGTTCACTCTTGTCAATCGAGAGTTCTCCCATCAGGACACCGGTTCGATCGTAAACCTTGGTCGTTTCATACACCGTCAATTTATCCTGGTTCTCCAGCAAAATCTTCTCGCCGCTGACCGTGATATACATGTAACCCGCAATCGCACAAAATATCGCAAACGCAATCGTAAAAAACGAAGTCCATAATACCTTTCTAACCGATAGCCTTCTCTTTTTCTTCGCCTTTGGTGATTTTGACGAATTTGGCTTTTTCTCGGTGTGACCGCTTCTTTGCAGTCTTGAAGGATCTTTACTAGACATGTTTCTGACTCCCTTCCTGCCAATCTGCCTATCCAAGGTTGTTCAAAAAGTGTTAATTAATGATGAATCTACAAATAGCTACCGTTAATTGGATGAAGCAACTTTTTGAACTTCACTTAAAGGCTTACGCTTATTCAGGTGCATGGAAAGAAAAGAACAACCCGAATCAGGTTGCTCCTTTCTTACCTATACTTTTAACGTATTGAAATCAAAAAAGTTTCAGCTCAGCTTAGTCCTCGCTCGGCTGCTCCTGCATCAGCGATACATTACGCTGCGGCTGGAAGGTCGAGATTGCGTGCTTGTACACCATTTGCTGGCGTCCATCGCTATCAATTACGATGGTGAAATTGTCAAATGCCTTGATTGTCCCTCTGATCTGGAAGCCGTTTGTCAAAAATACGGTGACCGGAATGCTCTCTTTGCGTAGTTGATTTAGAAATGTATCCTGGATGTTAATGGTCTTATTCATAGCCGTACCCCCAATAGGAATCAATTAGTGTTTTGAATTATATTCAAGATCAGCGGGAAACTTTCCTGCTATTATAGCATGGGCCTCCGCTAAAATCCCGGAAAAATTTTCACCATCGCCGACGTCAATCCAGGCAATATCCTTCATGTGGCGGAACCAGGATAGCTGCCTTTTAGCAAAACGGCGGGTGTCTCGCTTCAATTTTTCCACAGCCAGCTCGAGCGGCAGTCCGTCTTCTAAATGCTCGATGATTTCCTTATAGCCAAGTCCCTGCATCGAGATAAGTTCACGGGTATACCCCTTAGCAAGCAATCCCCGCACCTCATGGACCAGCCCCAGCCGCAGCATTTCGTCAATTCGCTGTTCAATACGGTTATAAAGCATTTGACGGTCCATTGTCAAACCGATGATGCAAAGCTCGTAGGGCGATTGCTTGTTTTGTCCTTCCAATTGAGACGATAACGTGCCGCCCGTCAGATGATGTATCTCCAAGGCCCGAATGACGCGCCGCACATCGTTGGGATGCAGCCGGGTCGCCGACTTCGGATCTACGGCAGCAAGCCTGGCATGCAGGGCTTCCGCTCCCTGCTCGTCGGCATATGCCTG
This sequence comes from Paenibacillus senegalimassiliensis, assembly GCF_001486585.1. Classification (GTDB taxonomy): domain Bacteria; phylum Bacillota; class Bacilli; order Paenibacillales; family Paenibacillaceae; genus Fontibacillus; species Fontibacillus senegalimassiliensis. The sequence goes on along the minus strand of NZ_LN909046.1, from coordinate 1,037,785 downwards.
CTGGCTGGTGCGAAACGCCTCGTCCGCCCCCGCATCCGTAAATTGAAACTCATAACAGACCGATTCCACGTACAGACCCGTTCCCCCAACGATAAAAGGCAAATGCCCCCGCGTTGTAATCTCTGGAATAAGCTCCCGGCACCACTCTTGAAACATAGCGACAGAGAAGGGCTCATCCGGTCTCAGCACATCGATAAGATGATGAGGGACGCCGCCCATCTCTGCCTGGTTGATTTTGGCTGTGCCGATGTCCATTTCTTGGTATACCTGCATGGAATCTCCGGAGATAATCTCGCAGGACAGGGACTTGGCCAGTTCAATGCTCAGCTTCGTCTTGCCCACAGCGGTAGGTCCCACCAGCACAAGCAGTCTAGGTTTTTGAGTTTGAGTCAAGTGAAATCACTCCGTAAGCTATTTTAGAATGGGCACGGGTACAGGGAGTAAAGCCCAGTCGGTCAAATTCTCCGCTGCTCTTCTGCTCCTTAAGGACCACGGACTTGCGCGCTACCCGGCAGGCTTCCTTCACGGCCTCGGCATCCAGCCGGTTCGAATTGGCGAAGGAGCGCAAGGGAGACAGAGAAGATGATTCCGCAATCGGATCGCGGAACATCGGATCGAAATAGACAATATCGACGCTATCATCAGGCATAGCGCGTAAAGCCTCCAGATGGTGCATTTGCCGAGCCTCAATCCGTCTAAGTGCCTCATTGAAGGGAAGAATCCTGGATGTGTATCGCTGCAAGCCTTCATATAGCAAAGCCCAGAGCGGAAGCGAATCCTCCAGCGCCACAACACGGCCTTTCTCACCTACTGCAAACGAGAACACCATCGCATCGGAGCCCAGCCCGGCTGTGGCATCGATTACTGTATCGCCGGGCATTACTCTGGCTGCCTCCAGCATGGCGTCTCCTTCGCCTTTAAGTAGTCGCTTGGCCCGCACAAAGGCCATGCTGGGGTGAAACACCATGGGTTCCTGCCCAGTGCGATGCAGACGTACCCCCAGCTCCAGGATGACCAAAATATCAGCATCGCCGTAGCGCTCCGCCAGCTTGGGTAGTGCGGTTCGGCTTCTAGACACATAAGGCTGATTAGACAGCTTCGCCAATTCACGCGCCCGCTGCACGGTACCAGGCGTTTCGTGGTCACCTGTTGTAATGATCAACATTAAATTCCAATTCCTTCCTTTACGGCCACCTGCTATCGTTACATGACCCGTTTGAACAGCTTTTCTAAATCATAGGTAGAGAAGGAGACAAGAATGGGACGCCCATGCGGACAGGTATACGGCTGTTTGCAGGCGGCAAGCCGCTGAATCAGCGTATTTGCTTCCTCCGGCGTCAGCTTCTGGTTCGCCTTGATGGACGCTTTGCAGGATACCAGGGTGGATGATTTCTCGCGTAGCTTAGACAAATCAATCGTCCGTTCGCTTAGCACCCATTCAGCCATCTCTTCAATAATCTCGGCTTCCTCCCCTTGAGGGAACCAGTACGGATGAGCCACCACACGGAAGGTGCTGCCCCCGAAATGCTCCAGAATGACCCCCGCTTGCTCGAACCAATGCAAGCGTTCCTGCAGCTTGGCTCCATCCGAAGGTGTGAATTCTAGCGTAATCGGTAACAGCAGTTCCTGAGAGGCATCCGCAGGATGTCCGAACTTCTCATAGTAATATTCATAATTGACCCGCTCATGCGCAGCATGCTGGTCGATCAAGTATAAGCCCTGCTCGTTCTGGGCGATCAGGTAAGTGCCGTGATGCTGTCCAATCAAGGACAGCTCGGGGAAGGCCGGAAGCTCCGGCGCCGCCTCTGGCGAGCCGCCGTACAGCGCTTCCGGCATCTCTTGCAGCCGCGCAGGCGACAGCGGCCCTCGCCAGTGCTTGGCGGGCGCACAGCCTGGTCCGCCGTTGCCGCTGGCCCGGCGGACCCATCCCCTGCGCCTGAACCCGGCGCGGCGAAATGGAATTGCTCCTGGATCACGGAGCGACTTCCTCCCTTGCCGATGTTCTGCCGCACCACCTGCGGAATCAACACCTGCCCGGACAGCACCGCACGGATGCTGTTCTCCACAAACCCGTTCAGCTCAGGCTCCTTGCTGAACCGCACCTCCAGCTTCGCCGGATGCACGTTAACGTCCACCAGCGATGGATGCATGTCCAGCATCAGCACCGCAATCGGATAACGGTTGATCGGCAGCAGCGTATGATAGGCCCGCAGCATGGCCTGATGCAGCCCATGGTTGCGGATATATCGGCCGTTAACGATCGTCGACATGCCGTTGCGGTTAGAGCGCGCCAGATCGGGACGTCCGATAAATCCCGTCAGCTTATAATCCAGATCCTCCGCCTCAATCGGCACCATCCCTTTGGAGGTGTTAATTCCATAGATGGCGGCAATCACTTGCAGTAAATCTCCCCCGCCCGGAGTTTGCAGTAGCGTATTGCCATTATGCCGCAGCGTAAAGGCAATTTCGGGATGCGCCAGCGCCTGACGGTACATCACGTCCGAAATATGTCCAAGCTCCGTTTGGATGGTTCTCATATATTTTAGCCTTGCCGGGGTATTGTAAAATAATTCCTTAACCTGAATATCCGTTCCTTGCGGGACCGCCTCGTCGTCCTGCTTCTTCAAGGTGCCGCCCTCAATCTCAATCATGCGCCCAAGTCCCGTATCGCTGTTAGCCGAGACAAGACGGACTTTGGACACGGCGGCGATACTTGCCAGCGCCTCGCCCCGGAACCCCAGCGTGCGAATTTGATACAAATCTCGTCCGGTCGCAATCTTGCTGGTAGCATGGCGGAAAAAAGCCGTCTCGCAATCCTCCGGATCAATGCCTGATCCGTTATCCGTCACCCGGATCAACTGCAATCCGCCCTCATCCACCGCAACTTCGACTTTCGTCGCTCCCGCATCCACGGCGTTCTCCACCAATTCCTTTACCACGGAAGCCGGGCGTTCCACAACTTCCCCGGCTGCGATCTGGTTGGCAATATGCTCGTCCAATATTGCGATTTTTGCCATTTCCTTGTCCTCCCGTCAAATAAGTCCGGTTCACGGTACACGGTCAGAAGCTTATAGCTCCCTGGCCTTCATCTTCAAATCGTTGACTAGCTGCATCGCCTGTAGCGGTGTCATATTCATCAAATCAATCTCTTTAATCAGATTAATGATCTCCCGCGTACCTGGATCTTCCGGAGCTTGAACGGATTTCGCTTTCCGCTTCGGTTCCTCGTCACCAAAGATCGATAATTGTACAACCTCTTTGACTTCATCGCTGTCCAAGACCTTTTCAACAGCAGTTGCTCCCGCAGCAACCTCAAGCGCCGCGAGCTTGGCCTCCGTCAAACCAGCAGAACGTTGTTCGAGTCCGTCATCTTCCAAACCATGCAGCAGCCCGTAGGCGCGGCCGATAATTTCGTCTGGCAACCCGGCCAATCTGGCACAGTAGATACCGTAGCTAGTGTCGGCCGCACCCGGAATCAGCTTGCGCAAGAAGTGCACCTTATCGCCACTCTCCTGCACAGCCATACTATAGTTGCACAACCCATGCAGACTTTGCTCCAGATGAGCCAATTCGTGAAAATGGGTTGATACGAGCGCTTTGCAGCCGATACGGTCGTGCACGTACTCAATGACCGCCTGGGCGATGGCCATCCCTTCGCTCGTGGATGTACCACGTCCTAACTCATCGATGATGATCAGACTTCGCGGTGTCGCCTTTTCGGTCATAATTTGAATGTCAGCCATCTCCACCATGAAGGTGCTCTGGCCCCCGATTAAGTCATCCGCCGCTCCAATTCGCGTAAAGATGCGGTCCACCAGTGGCATTTCCGCCTGATTAGCCGGAACGAAACTGCCGATTTGCGCCATAATTGAAATAAGGGCTACCTGCCGCATATACGTACTTTTGCCCGCCATATTCGGCCCTGTAATTAACAGAATGCTGGCGTCTTCCTTACGCAAGGCTGTGCCATTAGCAATAAACGCGGAATCATGCATAACCGACTCCACGACTGGATGGCGGCCCTGCTCCACGATAAGATCATAACCATCCGTCAATTGCGGCTTAACAAAGCGGTTCTCCGATGCCACGGCTGCCAAAGCACGCAACACGTCGATACCGGCAATTTGCTCTGCCAGCTTTTGCAATCGCGGGATATTGCCAGCAATTTGCTCGCGCAGTTCATTAAACAGCGCATATTCGAGGTCAACCATTTTCTCCTCGGCTTCCAGGATCAGCGCTTCCTTCTCTTTTAGCTCAGGAGTAACGAACCGCTCCGCATTGGCCAGCGTCTGCTTGCGCTCATATCGCCCTTCAGGCAAGGAATTCAGGTTGGCACGGGTGACTTCAATATAGTAGCCAAATACTTTGTTGTAGCCAATCTTCAGTGATTTAATGCCGGTTGCTTGCCGTTCTGCCGCTTCCAACTCAGCAATCCAACGCTTCCCGTTCGCTCCCGCTTCCCGCAGCTCGTCCAATCGTGCATGGTAACCGGACTTGATAATACCGCCATCCCGCACTGATACCGGAGGATCGTCGGCAACCGCCGTATCAATCATGTCCGCCAGGTCTTTAGCCTCATCCATTGAGGCCGCAATCCCCTGTAAAGTAGACGACCCTGAGCCCGCGCACAATTCCTTGATTTGCGGAACCTGACGCAAGGAGGTTTTCAAGGCCACCATATCCCTGCCATTGGCATTACCAAAGGCGACACGCCCGACCAGCCGTTCCAAATCATAGATTTCCTGCAAGGAGCTGCGCAAATCCTCACGCAAAATAAACGCACCATGCAAATGCCCTACCGCTTCCAGCCGTTCCTCAATACGCCCCTTCTGTAACAATGGCTTATCGATCCAGCGGCGCAACAGTCTTGAGCCCATGGAAGTCTCGGTCTTATCGAGCAGCCATAGCAGGGAGCCTTTCTTGGAGCGTTCCCGAACCGTCTCTATTAGCTCCAGATTACGCCGGGTGAAAGGATCGAGAATCATAAAATGCTCCGGCTCATACGTGGATATTTTCGTTAATTGTCCAAGAGAACGTTTCTGGGTTTCACTCAAATAGCCAACAAGCAAAGCGATATTGTCACAGCGCTCCGGCTCCAGACGAGTCCATTCCGCTTCCCCAAACAAGGTGCGCCCTGTATCCTCTCTTGATTTGGTCCAAGGAGTATACACAACAGGTTTGCTGAGCGGCGCGGCTTGTCCGTTAACCCATTCCAGCAGTTCGACATCACCAATCATTTCCGCCGGATCGTACAGACCGATTTCATCACGAAGCCACTCCTTGTTGGATGGCGCCGAGGTCGCATATAGTTCTCCAGTAGACAGATCACAAGCGGACAAGGACATCGTGCCTTGCTGCTCGGTAATACATACGATGTAATTATTGACCCGCTCGCTAACCGTTTTGCCTTCCATAATGGTGCCCGGAGTAATCACCCGTACGATTTCGCGTCTAACGACGCCTTTGGCGACCGAGGGATCCTCCAGTTGCTCGCATATCGCAACTTTATAACCCTTCTCAATCAGCCGGTGTATGTAGTTGTCCGCCGAATGGTAGGGAACTCCGCACATCGGAATTTTTTCCTTCGTGCCCCCATCCCGTCCGGTTAATGTAATTTCCAGTTCCTTCGAGGCCAAAATGGCATCGTCAAAAAACATCTCATAAAAATCGCCTAGCCGGAAAAAGAGAAACGCATCCTGCGCCTCTGCCTTGACCCGCAAGTATTGTTCAATCATTGGCGTGTAGGTAGCCATGATCCCCCTCCACCTTGTCCTCTTTTAGTTGAAGCTTGCCAAATCTTTCTTCGACAGACTTCTATTATACCAGAAAGGGACCTGTGGTTACGAGAGGTTTTGCTTCTCTGACAGGGCAGTCGCTTTACGAAAGCGGACGTCGGTTCATCCAAAAGAGCAGCATCCGTCCTGCAACATGAGCTTCTTTTAATGCTAGGCCACACTAGTGGGAAATTCTCCCGCTAATTTGCGGAAATCGGCTGAATTTCGAGGTTTAGCAGGAAATGCTCCCTATAAATCCACACTTTTGGTCCATATTCGGTAATTACGACCGTATTATATGGAGAAATTCCCTATAAAGGGTAATAATTCATTCAATAATAAACTTTAGCTGGAGAATTTCCCGTTAAATGGGCGGTTTGCGATAGGCAATGGATTGGCGCTTACCAGTTCAGATTAATGCGCTCTCACCGGCTAATTATCTCGACTAAGGCAAGGGGCCTAATATTTAAGGCCCCTATCCATCTGCTATCAATTTACCCCGGCAGCTTCCAGGCGCGGCGGATATCGGCGGACTCATCCCACGTACGGCCGGAAAGGACCAGCTTGAGGAAGGGGACAAGATAGCTTTCATAGGCAGCATATGAGGGAGCCGCCTGAATATCCGCGATGATGCGCGGCAACGCCGCTTGGAGCGTACGGCGGTCGCCGCTATAGAAAGCCGTGAAGATCTCTTCCCGGTCCAGCGGTCTGGCCAGCAACTGGCTAGAATCCTCGGCAATCAGGCAGGCCAAAGCTACCACGCCCTTGGTGATGCGCGGAGAGACGAGGAAGCTGGGCAAGGTCCGGTACTCAAAGCCGCCGTATTCCTTGCGGCGGAAGTCGCCAAGGAAGCCGTATTTCGGACGGCGCCGCGCGCTGCCTTCTCCTTCTAGTAGTGAGAGAGGCAAGGCCAGATAGTTGTCTAACGTACGCAACAGCTCTGCCGTCAGTAATACACCGCTGAAATGCAGATGCCCTCCCAGCGGGAAGCCCTGCTGCGGCATAGCTCCCGCCTGCCAAATCAGCTCGCGGTTGTCAATGGCCGCATGAGCTTGATGGAAGGCTCGCAACAAGTGAGTGACGACCTCACGTGGCTCTTGCCCCGGACGGGGACGAAGCTCCGCAAGGGGGAACAAGCGTCGCCCCCTGTACCGCAAGACATCGCATCCTGCTTCTCCATGAAATTGCAGATAACGCGAGGCCGGAATCACTTTACGTGTCGTATGGTTAAATAACAGAAATTCGGGGTCCATCCCGATCATCCGCTCCTTGGACAATTCCAGCAGCCGCTCCTGCTCGGCAAGCTCATCACGCAACGCCAAAGCCACCCCATCTGCAACCACGGAGCTTCTTATCTCCGGAGATATAGACAGTGGATCGATGGTGAATCTGCCCTCCTCGCCTGCGGAGATGATGACCTCCCCCATATCCAGGCCAAGTGCATAGAGCGCCCGGATAGCTGTGCTTTCCAATCGCTTCCCAAGTGGCGAGTCAAAAGAAGGGCCGCTACCTGGAAGTGGCAAGGTCTGTCCTGTATTCCCCAGCAAACGAGCGTCCAGCGCCCGGAGGTGAAATACCGTCACCGCATAACGTCGTGCGAAGGAGGTTTCGCCACCGCTTTGAGGCACAGAGCGGCCCTGCGCTACCTGTAACCCGGCTGCTTGAAGCCGTTGACGCCAGGCCGCCGGGTCGCGCAAACCCAAGCGACGACCAACTGTGATCTCCTCTACAGGTCCGCGGAAGTAAGCGTCCTCCGGTCCGTAATAAATCCAGCGTGGACCGGAGCCTTTGAGAGCATCAGCCTTGGGCAACACCTGATAAGGACCTCCTAGACGGACAAGCGCCTGTAACAAACGAGTATGGGAGGCTTCTGAGCTAAGCCGGATTTTGAACACCAGGCATTTTTCCCTAGCCATGACGCACCCCCTCCTTTCGCCCAATCGGGAAATCATTCCACAAAAAGAGGGCAGCCGCCCTCTTCGACGACGCCCCTGCTGCATATACTACACTGTAAGCGGCACAACCCGGTTCTTCTCCATTACGACTTCCGGCACAGACACGAATCACAGTTCGTCGTCGAGGAGATCCGGGTCCAGGTCTTCGTAATCTCCAAGCTCCGAGCCGAAGTCATAATCCTTGTCTTCAATGTCACTTCCCGGCACAACAAGGACATTCAGCTTCGTCTCGGCTACCAGTTCCACCGAGAATTCGCGTTCCACCCGAATGGCAACGCGGCCGTCTCCCGACACGCTGGCTTCTACCGTACTTGGCTCTTGCGTAGCTTCGGCAGATACCTCCACCGTAGAAGTACGGTGTCTGGAATCCAGATAGTTCAGCGGCACATTCTCAACATAAGATACAGTTTCCTTGGCAACCTCAGTCTGCGAGTTCTTGTCGTACGAATACCAGATGTTAATATCGTAAGTACCAATAACTTCAATTCCGTCTCCCGCCGCAACCGCTTCATACTGGTGGTTAATAATCCAGGCCCCCAGAATGCTTGAAGGTTTGTGAGGTGGAGTCACGGTATGTGTTACGGTAGAGAACTTACGACCTTTTCCGCAGATCGCTTTCGTGATGATCTCTCTACTTTGATATTTCAATGACATGTTAGAACCTCCTCCATACATCATTCACTAAAAGTGTATGCAGGACATTCGTCTAGGGTGACAACTATTTTAAAAGCTATTTCAGTTCCCCTTCACCTGTTGCTCCGCGATTCGCTGAATCGGGGTTTTATTTTTTTTGGAGATATCCAGAAATAGAGACAACTCGCGGCATAACTGAAGGATCGCCGAGCGAATCTCGAACTCCTCACGAGTGGAAGGTAACTCCATCATTTTAAAGTTTTGCTCCAGATCGTCCAGCATTTGTTCCGTAATGCCGGTGTACTCCTCCTCGTTCACATCCACACTAAGTCGATCGAACAGCATGGCGGCGATTTCTCCTTGCGGCATTTGTTGATACACCTGGGCGATAAGCTCAAGCATCCCTTCAATGCGTTCCAACTGCTGCTTGCGCATATAGAAGTACACCGTCCAGGCCTCGTTTGGGGCAATCATCTGATTCTCCAGCGCCCGTCCCGCTGTCGTTACTCCTTCGTCCACCAATCTTCCCGCCTTCGTCAGTTCCTTGCCGTCCCAAATATGCTTCGGGTCCCGCAGCGTCTCCGCTATCTCCTGAAAAATAATAGAGAACGAGCCATCCACCCTGCGGCGCAAATCCAGGAGCTTGTCCTCCGTCTTGGGCATATAGAGGAAATTAACGACCATCGCCGAGCCGAGACCGATAATAAGCAGCTCCGTCTGCGTCAACAGGACATGCCACGATATCTCCTCACCCCCGAACACACGGAACACCACGACCGAGCTCGTTACAATGCCTTCCTTGAAGCCCGCCCGGGTAATGAGTGGAAAAGCAATCAGAATATAAATGGCCAGCACCCAGATATGAAATCCCAGAACGTAAAAGATACCGAAAGCCAGCAGCAAACCGAGCAATGAAGCGAAAAACCGCGCCCCGATGGATTTCAGACTCCGCTTGCGCGTCACATCCACGCCCAGAATCGCCAGTAAGCCCGCCGAATTAGCTCCCGGCACATTGGCAAAATCAGCGATAAAAATCGCCATCAATGTGGCTATTGCTGTTTTGATGACTCGAAACCCCATAGAAACCACCTTTTCTCGCATCGGATGAACAATCATTATAGTATGGCAATATCCTACTTGATTTTGCACATTCCGACAATGATAATCTAAAAAGGAGCGTCACCGCTCCTTGATTAGCTTGCGTTCAATATAGACAACCATCTGATACATCGCGGTGGCGACGATGGCGATAATGACCAGGCTTGACAACACTAGCGTAAAGTTGAACACCTGGAAGCCGTATACAATCAGATAGCCCAGCCCGATTTTGGCTACCAGGAATTCTCCAACAATGACGCCAACCCAGGCCATGCCTACATTCACCTTGAGTGTCGAGACTATGGCGGGAAAAGAAGCAGGAAGTATCGCTTTCAGGAAGACGTCACGCCGACTGCCACCAAATGTTCGGATGACCTTCACAAGGTTGGAATCCACTTCATTAAAGCTATTAAACACAACAAGGGTAGTTACAATCACGGTTATCGACAACGTCGTGACTACAATAGCTGTAAACCCGGCGCCAAATAATACGATGAAGATCGGTCCCAATGCCACCTTGGGCATGCTGTTGAATACAACCATATAAGGGTCCAGCACCTTGGATAAGAACGGTGACCACCAGATCAACACAGCCAGCAGCGTGCCAAGCACAGTACCTAACAAAAAGCCTACCGCCGTTTCGCCCACCGTCATGGCCAGATGCGGCCATAGCTCACCATTTAGCATATCCTTAATGATCTGCCCGCCCACTTTGGAGGGATAGCTGAAGATCAGGACATCGATCCATCTCATCCGTCCGGCCAATTCCCACAACAGGATGAACGCCACTAGCAGCAGGGCCTGAACTCCGAACACCCAGCGGTTCATTCTCCGTTTTCGCTTACGGTGCTCTATCCATTTCTCCTCCAGCCAAGCTTCCATACCTACGCCCCCCCTCTTTCCGCACTCTCAAGATCTCCCCAGATTTCATGAAACAGCTCATTGAACCCTTCCGCTTCCCGGGCGTAGAAGGGCGTCGCCTGCCGAATCGGTTCGGGAATGCTATATGTGCTGCGAATTCGGCCCGGATTGGGAGCCAGCACAATGACCCGGTCGCTGACCGCAATCGCTTCAGACAGATCATGGGTGACCAGTACGCCCGTCTTATGCCGCTGCTTAAGGGTTGACCACACCAAATCCTCAAGCTGAAGCTTGGTTTGGTAATCCAGTGCGGAGAAGGGCTCATCTAGCAGTAGCAATTCAGGATCAGTTGCGAGTGTCCGTACCAACGCGACCCGCTGCCGCATGCCGCCCGAGAGCTGATGAGGATACAGATCTTCCGTATCCCCAAGTCCCATCTCGGCCAGTAATTCTCTGGCCTTCCCCCTGCTATCCGGTGTCAGCCGTCCGGTCAGTTCAAGCCCCAGCACCGCATTATCCAAAATTGTGCGCCAAGGAAATAAATAATCCTGCTGGAGCATATAACCGACCATCGGAGACGGTCCGTTCACAGGCTGGCCATGCAGCAGCATTTCACCGCGCGACGGAGGAAGCAATCCGGCCATGACGGAGAGTAACGTCGTCTTCCCGCAGCCGCTCGGACCAACCAGGCTGATCATCTCGCCCGCGTGCACCGCCAGATTCATCTCTTGCAGAGCAAGTACGGCTTCCCGGTCCGTGACGTAGACCAAATCCAAATGCTTTAATTCCACGACAGAAGGCATCAAATGCTCACGTCCCCTTTCCGTATTTGATGAATGTACTGCGTGCCAAGCCGCTTATTTTGCCGTCTCCACAGCCTTCTCCGCAAATCCATTGTTAACGAGCGTTCCAGCATCTACCCGTTCGTTCAATTCCCCTGCTCCCTCCATCACATCCAGCAGGTTATTCCAGGCTTCTTCTTCCAGAGCCGGCGTCTTGGCATAGGTATCCTGTTCCAAGTAACGCTGAATAGAACTAACCAGAATATCCATATCCGTATCTTTAAAATAAGGAGCGATCACGGCCGCGGTCTCCTCCGGCGTATGGGACTGCACCCAGCGTTGCGCCTTGTGAACGGCATTCGTGAAGCGTTGGACCGAGTCAGCGTGATCGGTAATATAGCTTTGGCGCGTCATGAACACCGTGTAGGGCAATTGCCCGCTCTCCGTGCCGAAGGAGGCAACTACATCCCCTTTGCCCTCCCGCTCAATAATGGAGGCCTGAGGCTCAAACAACTGGACAAACTGCCCCGTGCCGGAGACGAATGCTGCCGTAATGTTGGCAAAGTCAATATTTTGAATCAGATTCAGATCCTGATGCGGATCAATTCCATGCTTGCGCAAGGTGAATTCCCCAGCCATTTGCGGCATGCCGCCCTTCCGCTGGCCCAGAAAGGTACTTCCCTTCAACATCTCCCAATCAAAATCACTAATCTCTTCGCGTGACACTAGAAACGTGCCGTCCGTCTGCGTCAGTTGGGCGAAATTGATGACCGGGTCCTCAGAGCCCTGCTGATACACATAAATTGATGTTTCTGAACCAACGAGTGCCACATCGATGGCTCCTGACAATAATGCCGTCATCGTCTTATCCCCACCTGCGGTGGTTTGCAGTTCAACATCAAGTCCCTCTTCGGCAAAAAAACCTTGGGCCAAAGCAACGTATTGGGGTGCATAGAATACCGAACGGGTCACTTCCCCGATTTTGATCTTAGTCGCTTGACCGTTATCTCCACAGCCGCTCAAGGCAGCGGTCAGGAGCAAGACGAGGGCAAGCCATAATCCGGCATGGCCTTTGCTCATACCGTTCACCTCTCCTTCCAAATACTAAATAATATGCACAGGCTAGGCAAAAGGTTAAGGCCGGACGCCTCCCCCTTGGACATAACAAAAAGCCGCTACCAAAGTGGATTACTCCATTTCAGCAGCGGCTTTGTCGTCAGATGGTCACCAGATCAACCGGAAACTTTAGATGGGTTAGATACTTTAGAATCCGTAAATGGCTTTAAATTTTTCTTCCAGATAATCAGCCAGATAATCCGGGTTCAACTCTTCACCGGTTACAGCCAGGATAATCTCCGAAGGCTTGCGGCTCTTGCCGTATTTATAAATTTTGTCCGTCAGCCATTCCTTAATCGGCAGGAAGTTACCCTCGGCGATAAATCCTTCAAACTGCGGCAACTCCTTTCGCAAGGTGTGCGTAATCTGCGCAGCATACATATTCCCCAGCGCATAGGACGGGAAGTAACCGAATAACCCGCCGGACCAATGCACGTCCTGCAGCACGCCAAGTCCATCATTTGGCGGAGTCAGGCCAAGGTAGGATTTGTATTTCTCATTCCATACCTTAGGCAGCTCACTCACGGCCAGCCCCTCGTTAAACAGCATCTTCTCAATCTCATAGCGGATAATAATATGCAGATTGTAGGTCAACTCGTCGGCTTCAATGCGAATCAACGAATTCTCTACGCGATTAGACCCGCGATAGAACTGCTCTGCGTTCACATCCTTCAGCTCAGTTGGAAAATGCTGCTGCAAATCACCAAAGTACCGCTGCCAGAAAGGCAAGCTCCGTCCGACCACGTTCTCCCAGAAGCGGGATTGCGATTCATGAATCCCCATGGATGTCCCTTGGCCCAGCGGTGAACCCGCCAGGTCTTCAGCAACATTTTGCTCGTACAGAGCATGACCGCCTTCATGCAAGGAGCTAAAGATGGCACTGGTCACGTCATCCTGCTTGTAGTTGGTCGTAATACGTACATCCCCATGATTAATAGTCGTCTCAAACGGATGGACGGTTTCGTCGATTCGACCGGCTTCAAAATCATAGCCGATCTGCTCCAGCAGGAAGCGGCTGAACTTCTCCTGCTGCTCTTTGTCGAACAACTGATCCAGAAATGGAGCCTCCGGTTTGTTCTTGGCGGCAGTGACTGCCTCCACCAGCGGAACCAACCGATCACGCAGTTGGCCGAACACCTGATCGACCTTCTCTACCGTCAAGTCCGGTTCATACATGTGCAGCAGCGTATCGTAGCGGGTCGCTCGCGGTCCCCAGTAATCGATAAACTCTTGTGTCTTGTCCACAATCTGCGTTAAGTAAGGCTCAAATCCGGCGAAATCACTATCTTCCTTGAAGTCTTCCCACAGCGTTTCCGCATGAGCGGTTAATTCCGTATACTCCTGAAATTTCTGAGCCGGAATCTTGATACTGCGATCATAATCTTCTTGAACTTCCAGAACCATGCGACGCTGAACATCATCCAGTTCGCCCAGAACCGTGGCATGGTTGAGGTAGGAGAGATATTCTCCCATCTCCGCAGAGGTTTGCAGCTTGAAGGCTTCCGTCGACAATAAGCCGATGGTTGCTGCCCGAGTCTCCGCTCCTTTGCGCGGCGCTCCCGTACGTAAATCCCAGTTCATCAGGGCTACTGCTTCCTCATAAGCGCTAATCTTCTGTAGAAGTGTCCGAAAGAGCTCCCACTTCTCGGCCGTTTCCTGCTTCATGACATCTCCCACCTTTGCGAGTTGAAATTATTTTATTGCTACTCTTGATGATACTTTTAACAATCCGTATAATCAAATTTTAAGATAGGAACTTAGCTAAACAAAGGAGGCAGGTCAGATGAACCAACTGCATTCGATTCTGGATTTCAACCGTAAATTCGTTGAAGGCAAGGAATACGAGAAGTATTTGACAGATAAATTCCCAGAGAAAAAAATTGCGATCGTGACCTGCATGGATACACGGCTCGTTGAGCTTCTGCCTAAAGCGATGGATCTTCGCAATGGCGATGTCAAGCTGATCAAGAACGCAGGAGCTATCATATCCCAGCCCTTCGGGAGTGTCATGCGTAGTCTCATCGTAGCCATATATGAGCTACATGCTGAAGAAGTGTTCATTGTGGGACACACAGGCTGTGGTATGGCTGCCTTGAACTCGGACCACGTCATCGACTCCATTCGGGAGCGGGGCATCAACGATGATGTGCTGAATACGCTGGAGAATTCCGGAATCAAGCTTAAGAAATGGCTGCGAGGATTCGAGAATGAGAAGGAAGGCATCATTCAAACGGTGAATATTGTCAGAAGACACCCTCTCCTGCCCGCAGATATTCCTGTACATGGGATGCTGATCGATTCGGTGACAGGCGAACTGGAGTTAATCATTGATGGATACGAGCACATGCCTGAGCTATAAGGAAGGGATGGAAGCATAAGATGAACTACCGTTTGGATGAAAGGATACCTCGGCGGGGAACCTGGTCCGAGAAGTGGGATACAGGACAGCAATTGTTCGGCGATCAAGACGTGTTGCCGCTTTGGGTAGCAGACATGGACTTTGCCTGCGCACCGGCCATTGTTGAAGCTGTTACCGAACGTAGCAAACATGGCATTTACGGGTACACACTCCGTCCCCAGGAATATCTGGATGCCATCACAGGCTGGTTCTCCCGTCGTCATGACTGGGAGATTGACTCGGCCTGGCTAACGGATGCGCCAGGAGTAGTACCTGCGCTGAGCATAGCTGTACAGGCCTTAACAGCGCCAGGGGATGCCATCATTGTGCAGCCTCCCGTGTACAACCCCTTCTATGACGTCATCCGCAGGAATGATCGGAAGGTTGCGGAGAATCCGCTCATCCTGGAGAACGGGCAGTATCGCATGAACTACAGCGAGCTTGAAGCTCTGATGCAGGACGGGGCTAAGCTGCTGCTGCTGTGCAGTCCCCACAACCCCGGTGGCCGGGTATGGACCCGGGAAGAGCTGGAGCAAGTGGGTAGTCTCTGTACCCGTTACGGCGTTAAGGTGGTAGCCGATGAGATCCATTGCGATCTGGTGTTCCGCGAGCAGCGCCATTTACCATTCGCTTCGCTATCCGAGGCTCATGCTCAAATGACGGTTACCTGCCTGGCTCCTTCCAAGACTTTTAATATCCCGGGATTGGCTACCGCCTTTACGGTTATTTCCAATACTGAACTACGGCGCAGGTTCAACGACCGGCTGAAGGCATTGGCCCTCGGTTCAGTCAATTACTTTGGCCCTGCGGCAACGATTGCAGCCTATAATCAAAGCGAGGACTGGCTCGAAGCGGTGCTTGACTACGTACAGGACAATCGCGACTATACGATAAAATATCTATCTACCCATCTCCCCGAGGTACAGCCCATGTTGTCCGAAGGAACCTACCTGCTCTGGGTGGATTATAGGAAGCTTGGCCTTAGCGGGACTGAATTGAAACAACTGATGTACCGCCAGGCCAAAGTCGCATTTACCGAAGGCTCTGTCTATGGGACGAACGGAGAAGGCTTCCTGAGAATTAATCTGGCCTGCCCCCGTTCCTTGCTGACAGAGGCGCTGGAGCGGTTTGTAGCAGCAGTACGGCGCTAGTCCTTCTCTATGAAAATATGCCGTTTCATCCAAGAAACATATGATCTGTGACATATGCTAGAGTATCCTGACAGTAAAGGAGGGATACTATATGCCTACTCTTATTGATGGTAGAACCTCGCAGAATGCCAGTACCGCCAACTCCATCGCTATCCCGATTCTTGTAATCAACACCCCGCAGCTCTTCGGACAAATCGGGTTGATTACCCAAGGAGCGGTAGGAGTGCCGCGTGTTCAGTTAAAGGGAACGATTGCGCTTCAGCTCCCATTAGCCCTGGTTGCGATCACGATTACGGTGGTTAGGGGAACGCTGCCGACCGATCCGGTCGTATATAGCGCTTCTTCCACATTTAACCTTTCTGTACTGGCACCGCAGCTTCTCACATTCTCTGCCGACGATTTCAATCCTCCGTTGACTCCCCAGTTGACTTATACTGCCTTCGTCTCGTCCAACCTTCTGGGAACAATTCGGGTCGGACCGGAGAACTTTGACGGCATTCTGATCTCCGACTAACTTCTTGGTTCATCATCCGAAGCCAGGTCCTGAGGTTATCTCCTCAGGGCTTGGCTTATCTGCGAATAACATGAAATAAGCCACTTCACTAGTGGCTTATTTCACCTTATTGCTAGCTGACAATCAACACTTATCCGCCTTGGCTGGCCTCCGCCTTCTCCTTACGCAACGTCTTTAATTGCTCCGAAAGCTGATCCAGTGATTTCTTCCGTCGTTCCATCGCTTGCTGATGCTGCTGCTCCAGCAAAGCAAACTGCCGACAGTCGAACTGCATCCAGGCCATTAAACTAGGCGCATCCGGTAGGCCCCCCCGCTTGAGATGACTACGTTTGCGAGCCACACAGCACAAATATTTATGCTGTAGTTCTACCTTCTGTATCTCGAAATAGGGATTCAGACAAACCGCCAGATTCCCGGCATAAAACGTCTGCTTATGATCATAAAAAGGATGGTATCCGTAAGGCACCGTCACTACCAGCGTCCCATCGTCTACGAGCAGCCGGTGAGCATGTTCCAGCAGCGTCTCCGGCCGGGCAAAATGCTCCAGAATCTCTCCCAAAATAATAGAGTCGAAGCTACCCTTCCCCTTCCAATCCGTGATGTCCATTAGCTTGAATTGGGCCTTGGCTCGCACGGAGACGGATTCCTTGGCCAATTCTTGACGCGCGTACTGGATGCTCTTCTCTTCGAGATCGATGCCGGTTACTCGCAATCCTTCTCGCGCCAGCAAAATTGCGGTAATCCCTTGACTACAGCCTACATCAAGCACTGTCTGGCCGGTAACCGAACGGCATATCCAGTGTACCCTGGCCCGGGTCGATTCATGGGATTCCACCGAATTAACCAGCCCGTAATAACGCTCGCTCACCCGATCATGAATAGCCATCTATCAATCGCCTCCCCTCTCCCCTCAGAATGTCCCGCCCTTAGACCATAAATTCCTTCAGCACCCGCTGAATCTCTGGCGGACTCAGCCGATCCCGCGGGGGAACCTTCTTCTTGGAGGTATTGGTGGCGTGCACCACATTTACATAATTGCGGGGAGCCAACAATTCATGGGGCAGATCAACCACATTACCATGGGTGCCTCTTCCCGGTAATTTCACGCGGTAGCCTGATAGATATTCCGCCGTCTTGTACAAGAAAACATAAAATTGTGGCGAACGGTGAAAGGTTGGTGCCATTTCACCTGCTACGCTATCCCACAGATATCCATTCTGATTGGTCAAGGCCATCGTGTCTGCTTTCGGCTTGACATCATACAGTTGCTGTACATAAGTACGATGATACAAATCGTCGGAATCCAGGCGGGCAATATATAAATCCTCACTATTACCGGCAAAGGACGAAATCACTTTCACGCTGTCCTTATTGGTACCGAACCAGATATTCTTGGGCAGCGGGCTTTGACTCGCCAGAATATCGGCAACGAATTTCTCTGTGCCAGGTGCAATTTTTAATATAGCCATAAAATTCTGATTGGTTTGCGCCTTCAGGGAACGAAGCGTATAGGTGCGAAAAATCTCCATTCGGTTCACCAGCCACTCCTTGGTCAAGCGCTGCGGATCAAAACCGAAGGTATTGAAATTCGTCTCAATAATCACCTTTCTTGACATGCACTCTCCTCCTTCATCGTTGAAACCACCGGTGTTGTACTTTATGCTTCAGGTGGCCAAACCGACAGGACATATGCAGCAATTCCGGCAAAATATAGATTATTGTGCCACAGTCCGGGCCTCGGTCAGGATAGCCGCACAATAATTTCACCAGCTAGCTACATAGAGTAAAGAGATCCATACGTCATGTGAAGGGATGGAGTTGGCATGCAACAGGTATTTCTGGAAAGTAGAGATTTATTAAAACGCATGTCCCAGGCTCTTTGGAAGAAAGAGCCTTTTTCTCTGGTGCGCGTCGGGGATGGAGAGAACCTCGTGTTGTCCCAGGATACGGTATGGCCGGTAAGCAAGGTTCTGGAGGAACGCTGGGCCATTAAGGCCAGCAAGGGGCAGAAAGGCTTGTACCTGCCCAACATTCCCTTAAGGGATGCGGTTGCAGCCTCCATTCGAAATGCATCCGTGGTTGGCATTCTGCCATATAACGATGACATGATCAAGGCCCCCGACTACTTGAAGCGGCCGTTAACCGATCAGGTATTCCGTCACTTTGATCTAAGTCCTCCGTTAATATGCCATGCCGGGGTAAATCGTGAGTTGGCAGAGATGCGTGAGTTCTGGAGGCTGCTCAAGCAACGGCGCATTCTAATCGTCACCCGGGAGGCCGAACAACTGCACCAACGCCTTGAACAACCGCCCTATTCTCTGCATATTGTCAAGGCCTTGCCTTTTGACCATTGGGGACAGTACCGGCAAACCATAGACTGGATTACCAGCCATGCCGCCAGCTTCGACATCGCCCTCTTCTCTTGCGGGGTTAATGCCGTGGTCCTTGCCGAACGGACGATGGCCCTCACTGGGAAAATAGCACTGGATTTCGGTAAAGCAGCTAATATCGTCTTAAAAGGACGGGCCAATTGAGCGGAGTGCTTCATCTCCGCAAGCTAGGAACATCTCTTTGGCTGCAAGTAATAAAAAAGAAGCGGCCCTCTAGAAAAGGACCGCTTCCTTCAAATATTACCAGGCGTCTGTTCAACCGATGGCTTGCCTGCTTCCAACAACGGTTTGTTCCGCACCAAAATCAGGGATAGCAATAATATGAGCACCCCTGTGCCAAGCAGTAACCATTCAATCGGAAATACATCGGCAATCGGACCGAAAATCAACATGCCCAACGGCATCATGGAGGTGGAGATCATGCTGAACACTCCAAAGATACGCCCCATATAGTTCTCGTCCACCTTCTCCTGGATCATGACCATGGTTGGTGTGTTCAAGAGTGGCATCGCTATGCCGAAGATGGCCATGAACACCAAGTAGATCCAGAAGATAGGCACCGCTCCAAGCAGAAAGGTACATACTCCCATCAAGATAGTGGCAAGTGTCATGGTATGAACTTTATTTCTAAAACCGCCCCAAGCTGCAATTAATGCTCCGCCTATCATCATCCCGACAGAGAATACAATCTCAATGGCCGTTAGTCGCCAGACATCATCACCGAAGGTTCTGGTAACTTGCAGGGGCGTCAGGAAGGAGGCAGGGGCCATCAGAATGAAGAACACCGCCATGAAGGCAAAGAACGCCTTCAGGTAAGCTTGCTTCCCGATATAAGCCAACCCTTGCTTGAGATCATCAAAATATCCCGTGGTCGCATGCTCCGCTGCTTTACGGTGAACGGGAATACGAAAGAACAGCAGCAATGTCAGAATGGCGAGGGCCGCAGTCACGACATCGATGAAGAAGATGGCCTCAATGGTGGCGACCGTTAATAACCCCGCGCTCACGATTGGAGACACGAACATAATGATGGCTTGCAGGCTTCCGTTAATCCCATTAATTCTTGTTAGCTTGTCTGCTGGTACAATCTGCGGCAGAATTGCCCCGACCGCCGGTGTCTGCACACCTGCACCAAGTGCACGGACTGCTGCAATCACGAATAATAACCACGCCTCGTCATAGCCCGCCAGGAACAGGAGCGCTAATATGAGCGTGGAGAATGCAATCATGCCATCAGCCAGCATAATAAGTCGCTTGCGGTTGTACCGATCCGCCCACACCCCCGCTACTGGAGACAACAAAAATGTGGGGATGAAGCCGCAAATAATATAGAGGGTCATCATCACGCCGGACTTCGTGTTCAGCGTAATGTACCACATAATTGCGTACTGAACCAGAGAAGAGCCAAATAATGAAATAGTCTGACTGCTAAGAAAGAGAATGACATCTCTTTGCCACTGGTTCGGCGACGGCTTGGAAGTGGATTGTTCTGTGCGGCTCACCTTTGTCCCCCTTTATTATGAAACAGTAATATGCCTAATTATAGAATAACCCGCTTCTGTCGCCAAATACTAAAATTTCATGATGTCAGTTCAGCTCTTACGGAGAGGAACGTATCCAGTTCACGGGTAGTGATCGCATCCACTCCCATGGAAGCCAGCCGCCTCATCTCCCTAGCCTCGGATACCGTCCAGACATACACCACCAGGCCTTGGTTATGGGCCGCCTCCAGCATTTCCGGCCGGACAAGCTCATAAGGAACATTTAACCCGAAGCAACCTGTCGCCAGGCTATCCGCACAGGCATGAGCAACCGCCTTGGTATAACTAAGCGTGTGAAAACGATCAACGTCTATATTCAGCAGCTTATGTAATTGGGGCGCACCTAGCTGAGCCTCCAGAGCAGCAGAATAGCCGCAACCACTGAGGAAGACCTGCTCGGTCATCTCTAGGCGATGAATCAACGCCGCCAATGGCTTCAGGCAGGCCATTGTCTTTAGATCCAGATTCATGGTGAGACCGACCTCCCTAACACGGGACAGGAGCGTCTCCAGCAGAAGCGGCGGTGATATTGCTTCATCCTGTAACTCCTTCCAGCTCATGGCTAAGATGCTACCTTGACCACCGCCATGCAAACTAACCCCGTCATCGTGAGCCAGAACAAGCTTTCCATCACGCGTTACGCGAACATCATCTTCGTAAATATCAGCTCCCAATTCCAGCGCCGCATCCAGCGAAATCAAGGAATGATCGGGATGTCCCATACAGCCGGTATGAGCAGTCATTAAGGGAAATTTAGACATGTTATAAATTACCTCACCTTCCGTCAGGAATACGACAAGAGCTTGAAGCTCAACTCCCTATGTTACGTAGCATCAATCATCTCTATATCATCGCGATGTTAAGTTTATGTAAAGGACGATGAAGTACAAATGGCGCTGCCCGGACATGCCCGGGAGCGCCATTTGCTTAATTCAGCTCTTGCTGATTCTTCTCCTGCTTAGGGAGCACGCCTCAGGAACCGTAGACCTTCCAGCTTTGCAGTCCCGTTGAGGTTGTTTCCTTGGCCACAATCATCAGCCGCAGGCGATCGGTGGTCACAGGAGTAAATGTGGTTGTGTTATATTGATCGGCCTGGGTTCCGTACCCCGAAGCCCCTGTCACATCTACCCAAGCTGACCCATCCCAATATTGAAGGGTATAGGCAGCGGGAAGATCAATTCCACCGTCGTCATCAAACCAATAGACATCGACCTGTTTCACTGTGAAGGTCTGATTCCACTCATACTGGACCCATTGAGTAGTATTCGGGTTGTCCCAATTCCCGTAAACCGCATGACCACGGTCGTTGGAACTGGTTGGGCTATAGCCGTCATTCAAGCCGTCGAGACTCTCCCAAGGGGAGACATAAGAAGTCGAGACCGTAGCAAGCGGAGCAATATCCTCCGTCTCCTCCTCGCCCCCCTCCGAGTCACTACTAGCCAGTGCAGCAATTTCGGTAGCACTGAGTCCACGACCGTAAATCCGGAAGTCATCAACGCTTCCGTTGAGATACGCATCCCCGCTGAATTGCGAGCGTCCAATCCAATTTTGCGTCGTCAAGCCCAAATTTGACGGGCTTAAGGTCAGCGCCGTATTGCGAGCAACCTCGCTGCCGTTGACGTATAGAATGCCCGTTGTTCCGGATTTTGTGACTGCAACATGAGTCCATTCCCCGGTAGGAAGCGGCGTATTCACGCCAATCTGCTGCTCACTGCCATTCCCGTTGGTCGTGATGCCAAATCGTAGCCCGGCAGCTCCCCCGGCATCAGGAGTCAGGAACATATAACTGCTTGTTCCCGTACCGAAGTCGAAAATCCGGGCCCATTCGGAGTTAGCCCCCAGGTTCACCCAGGTAGCAATGGTAAAGTCGTTCACGTTGCTGGTGACACCTGAAGGCAACGAGGCGTACGCATTCGTGCCGTTCAAGGCCAGTGCATTACCGGACTTCCCTGCCACCCAGCTAGTTCCACCGGACAGAGTAGCATTGTACCCATTACCTGAGGTATCCGTAGCCGTGGAACCCGAAGTCTCATCCAGCGGATAAATGGCTACTACTTCCGGTGTTCCCGGTACACCCGGACCATCGCCGGGCTGCAATTTGATGTCATAAGTCGTGGCCGTACCGATGTTCAGAGAGACTACAGCCGGTGATCCACTGATTGCCGTCACGTTGCCAACGACATTGTCGTTGATTAATACATCATAGGAATCCGCAGCAAGACCAGTGAAGGTCACCTTCGTGGTATGAGCGGTCCCTGGCGTTGCATTCTTCAGGTTAAATTGGACATAGTCCTTGGAGGTTGCTACTGTAGCTGTTGTATAGGTATCCCGCTCCAAGGCCATCCCGAATTTCTCTGTAATCAGATTCAGCTTCTGGAACACGCCGTCCTTCGGAATCACAACGTAGTTGTTGCCATTCTTGGTAACATCGGCTCCGTACCCGTAAAGGCCAAACAGCGGATCAACCGCTACATCGGCGCTCAGGATCTTGATCGCACCCCACAGGCCCAGATCGGCTTCGCCGGACATGCCGCGCCATCCGTTAAACAGCGGGCCATCCCCGACACCAAGTGCCCCATGGTTGCCCTTGGTCATTTGATACGTCCAGGACACTGCCCCGATATCTTCCGGGTCGGAGCTGATTTGCCCGGAGTTGATTGCGCTCAGATTACCAATCTTTGAAGCATAGGTCAGACGTTGCTCCACCTCCGGATTCGTAGAATGATTACGCACCCAATCATCCATCGCGTAGCCCTGCAACGCTACCGTGTACTGGAAGTTCCACCATGGTTCGCCTGTAATCGTCACCGGCACCGAATAGAAGTACCAGAGCGGCATATGACCACGAGTCGCCCGAACCTTGGTATTGATTTTGTTCATCATCGTCTGATTATCGTTCATCTTCGCAAGCGTATATACGGACTCTTCTCCCGTGTTGTCGTAGTTATATTCGGAGCCGTACGGATAAGTGGTGTTGCGGAAATTGTTATACTTGCGGGTCATTTTATTAATAACATCGTTGGCTTGGGTGTTATACCCCTCCTCTTGCAATGCCTTGATAATCTCTGGCGTGCTGAGTTCGCCCATCAGCCCGGTATTCCAGTTGTACGCCACCGGACCATCGTATAATGCTTTGAAAATATTATAGGCACGAAGCAGATAAGTCGTACGTGGATGCTCATAGTTGATCAGATCCGGGTACATCTTTGCCAGCTTGTACATGCTGAAGTAGGTATTGTAAACGTGCGGGTATGCGTATCCACGATAAGTTGGCGTCGTGTTCGGCTCCGGCATGAGGAAATCGTGAATTAAATAATCGTCATGATGCCCGTTCATCAGGTTGGTCCAGATCGCCGTCTCCAGATAGTCATCTACGGCTTGAATCTCGGACGCTACCGGTCTCTGAACATTCTTCTCGGCCAGGAACTGGCCATGGGTCAAGCCCCAATCATCGCCCCAACCCCAATAACCATTAAATACGTTACGACGGGAATTCGACTGCATCATCCAGTCGTCAAACACCTTGTCCCGGATATCTCCTGGCACATTCCACTGTTGCTTCTGTACCATAAAGGTGGCATGGCGCTGCAAGGCATCGGCAATAGGCTCAATAGCGTAAAATTGCAGGACGGTCTTCTCGCCGCTACCATAGTTCACTGTAATGTCATTTTGGCCGAGCCTGCTTAGCTTTAATGAATACAGTTGGTGTCCGCCAGGCGCGGTACCAATTGAAGTAATCGTGGTCTGCGAAGGATACTGAGCCACAACGGAGTTGATCGCCTTGGTCGTCCGCAAGCTGAACTTGGCCGTCTGGTCCGTAGGCACAATCATCCCCGGTACGACAGTAAAGTCGATCATGCCTTCCGAGTACAGTCGATCCTTCACGGCTTGCTCGTTAGCCGCTTTGAAAAATTTGAAGGCATACGTCTTGCTGGCCCCCGGTGCCAATACGAGGCTCGTATTCGGCAAATACCCTCGGTTCGTGCTCTTGATAACATTGGAGTGGATATAGAACACCGTCAGCCCTTCCGGCCAGCCGCCTTGATCGGCTGCCCATTTGCTGCCCGGATGCTCTTCAATCCGCCAGTTGTCCATATATTCGAACCCTGCCCCGGTCGTGCTATCCGGCACCATGAGCAGTGTATTGCCAATGCCGCTTGGACGTTGAACCGTAATATAGGAGTTGTTGTTAGCCACGTTAGAGTGGGTTACAACCCGCGACTCGTAAATCTGCTCATTGCCCCCTGCTGACCAATATTCATTGAAAGGCAAAGGCAGCCCGAAATCGCCAATTTCCAGCGTCTGATTGCTGGTGTTGGTCAACGTAATCTCCCAGCGCAAGTGATTGCTCTGCAATGAATAAGACTGGTTCACCCGGAAGTTGCGAATTCCTTCTGAATTGCTTGAATTCTGATACGTGATATTGACCGTATTTCCGGATTGGCTTTGCGTCCGCCCGTCCGCAGAGCGGTTGGTCCAAGCTGTCGTCCAGGCCCCGTTATTCAAGCGGTACTTGAACATCAACTCCCCCACCCACTGGTGATCGGACGTATTTTGCTGCGGTGCATTGGTAGTGTTCATCACGTAGTTGGTTGGAAAGCTGTCCCCGACAATCTGCAAGCTGGTAATTTCCCCGTGATTTCCCGTAGTTACCTGAAAATCGCCGTTGGACAATGTGTAGGCGGAAGCCGCCTTCGGTAATGCGATAACCAGCGTACTTGCGACAAATAAGCCGACTAGCCATTTTATAGGTCTTGACAGTGTCCTTCCTTGCCCCATCATTCGTCGCGCCTCCTTCTTCGATTCAGGAATAGTCAGAACAGCCCTCTTCTCCGATCCGGGTTTCTTATGTGTATGCTTGTCCTCTCTCCGATGCCTACCTGAAGAACACCACCTCCTTTCCAGTTGAAATGGGCCGCATAAGTACCTTAAGGGCATGGCACAGGTTCCAAGCTCCTAGCTCTGCCTCGGCAAACGCACGACAACCCGGGTTCCTTGGCCTGGTGCTGAATGAAGCTCTACACCGTAGTCATCTCCATACAGTAGCTTGATTCGGCTCCTGACATTGGACAACCCCACGCCAGTAGCATCGGGATTCAGCACCGCTCCCAGGGTAGCTTCATCCATGCCTTGGCCGTTGTCCTCTACCGTGAATTCCAGTATCCCCGCCTCTTCGCGGCCAGTAATGACCAACTTGCCCCCCGCTTGGATCGCGCTAAATCCATGAATAATGGCATTCTCCACGAGCGGCTGAAGGAACATCTTCGGCACCTTGATGTCCGCCGGAATGTCTTCCAGGTCATATTCGGCTTCAAAGACGCCGCGATAACGCTGCTCCATAATGTACAGATAGCTCCGCAGCCAGTTAAGGTCATCGTTAAATGCTACGAGTTCCTGCTTGTTTTTGACCGTGTATTGCAACATGGTGGACAAGCTGACGAGCATCTTGCTCATCGCTTCCTCTCCCCGTTCCAGAGCCATCCAGTTAATCACATTAAGCGTGTTGTAGAGAAAATGCGGGTTAAGCTGCAAATTCAGCGCCATGATCTCGGCCTCCTTCTCCCGCAGCCGGGTCTCGTAGTTCTCCTTGATCAAATCTCCGATCTTCTCGTTCATCAGATTGAATTTGTTGATGAGAATTCCAAATTCCAGATCATGCTGCTCGGGAATTTTGGTCGAGAAGACACCACGTCCCGTCAACTGAATCGCTACTAAGAGCTTCTTGATCGGGTTCGTCAGCCAACCTGAAATCATATACGCTACCGCCACAGATACCGCAATGAGTACCGCGGCAATGTAAAGGCTATAGATCGGCACCAAGGGAAGATCGCTGAGCAGCCGGTCATAAGGCACCGCCAGTACACTAATCCACCCGGTAATTTCCGAAGTGTCATAGCATATGAGCATCTTCTCTCCATCCATCTCCGATATAGCCGTGCCTCGCTTGAGCACCAACGCCTTGCTTAACCAATCGGCAGATTCCGCCGCCGTCAGCCTGCCCGTATCCGGGTGAGCGACAATATCTCCTCCCCCGGAAATCACGAAGAGATAAGAGCCCTCAATAGCCGTCTCGCTCCCCTTCGGTGAGCGGAAGAAGCTTTCGTTGAAATTAATCAGCAGCAGCGGGTATTCGGTGCGCGCCTGCCAGCTTCTTACCACACCATCTTGAACAATGGAGCTCTTGAGCAATTGGGCGGCTGAGAAGACGTAGCGGTATCTTGGGTCCATGTCCGTAAGTTCCTGCTGGTCGAATTGTTTGGCAAAATCATAGGTGGGAATCCAGATCAGCTTGCCATCGGCCAGCCGCGTTTGGCGGTAAAGCTCTGACGTATGCAGCTTGTCCGGCTTGACAGACACAAAGGTGGGTCTGGAAGTCACCGACGCCGTCCCGCCAAAGCTGTAATAGCTGGTGACGAGTTGAACGCCCTCTACGCTCGGCTCGGAGGCGTAATAGGTGCTTAAGATCTCCGAGACCTTGCGGTCCATTTGCAACAGTTCGAGCAAATCTGTGGGGCGCGTTCGGTCGAAGAGATGGAACAGGTCCGGGTCAGCTAACAGGGACAATGATTGATCCTTGACTCGACCCAGAACGATGTCTGTATATTGGGTATTCTTCTGGACAACCTCCTGCATACTGTCGCTGGCGTGCTTGAGAATGATGTCTGAGCTGGTTTTGTAGTAGGCATAGCTGATGAGCATGATGGGGAAGGCAATGAGGAAGACATAGTAGACAATCAATTTAGTTCTGAATTTGAGACGGTTAAACCGCCGAAATGCACGGATGAAGGGCATCATCAAGAGGCTCTACCCCCGCTTCCGTTCTAGAAGGCGAATGGTTTTGCGGTATTCCTCCGGCGTCATTCCGACCTCGCGTTTGAATACGCGGTTGAAATACTTGGCATCCTGATACCCAACAGATTGAGCAATTTGGTAGACTCGCAAATCTTCGCGCTCCAGCATGACCTTGGCCTTGGTCAAGCGGACTTGATTCAAGTAGGCCGTAAAGTTGATATGCAGCTTGTTCTTGAAATACTGGCTGAAATAGCCGGGACTAAGTCCAAAGCGTTCAGCCGCAGATTCCAGGGAAATGTCGTAAGCGTAATGCTCATCGATATAGGCCAGACAGCGATGGACAAGCTGGTGACGGCGATTGTCCTTCCACTCCCGAACCGAGTGAACGGCACGGCGAAGCACATCGTGGGCAGCGCTCGCAAGCGTCGATAAGACGGTCGCATGCTCCGTGAAGGCCTCAATCTCCCTCAGCCAGTCATCGTGCTGGCTTCCCTCGCGGAGTAGTTCATGATCCTCGATCGCCTTGGTGAGCAGCAGCCGGCACTTATCCCGTACACGGCGGGGCAGCGGATAAGGGCGATGACGCCACTCGCGAAATATGCTGGCAAGTGACTCGGTGGCCGCCGCCTCATCCCCGCTGCGGATTGCCTCCTTCAACTGCGACTCCTCTGCGGTTGTCAGCACAGGAAGAGCCTCGCGGTCCAGCCCGCAGGAGGTAAAGTAAAATACGATTTGATCCTCATGGTAGAAATGCTCCGCCAAGGCCAGGCGGGCCTCGCTCAAACTGAGGTGAGCTTCTAGCAGCAGAGAGTCACGGCGCGTTCCTATTCCTGCCACCAAGGACTCAAATGCTGGCTGCTGAGCCATTTCAGCAAATATCCGTCCAGCGCTGGCGGCGTCTATCCCCCCGCCCAGCAGACAAACTAATTCTTCGTCCCCGTGTCCTAAGAGAAAACAGAGACTATCTCCGTAACTCCGTAGACGAGCCTGCACTTGCTGCACTTCCTCGTGACTGAAGGGCGTCTTCCTGCGAGCGCAGACCGCTGCACCCGCTCCTGTGAAAGGCAGGATGGCCGCCAATTCACTCAGTCGCTCCGGGCTAAGTGTCCCCTCAACCCAGGCCTGCAACAAGCGCTCGCTATAGGCCGGTTCCATTCGACTGATGCGGGCTGCCAGTTCTTGCTGGCGCCTCCGCTCTCCCCGCTCACGCTCGCTAGTTTGCTCCGCCCGGCGGAACACCTCTTGCAGCTTACCCACGTCTACCGGCTTCAACAAGTAGCCAAAGGCCCCAAAAGTAAGCGCTTTCTGAGCGTATTCAAAAAAGTCATACCCACTCAATACGACCACCTTCGACCGAACCAACGGGTCAAGCTTCTCCATAAGCTCCAGACCGTTCATCTGCGGCATCTGGATATCGGTGAAGATCAGATCAAAGCTCTGATGAGCACAAAGATGCAAAGCTTCCTCGCCGTTGCGCGCAGAACTGATGCGGTCATTCGGTCGCAGCTTACCCAGTAATCCGGTAAAGCCAAGCACATGGCCAGGTTCATCATCAACCAACAGGAAATGCAGCATATTCTCCCCTCCTTATACCTCATTATAATCAAATAATTGAACAAATTGGTATAAATAGGAGGTTATTCTTATCCCTTCACACCGCTCATGGCAATGCCCTCCACGAAGAACCGTTGGCCAATCAGGAATACGGCTAATGAAGGCAGAACAATAATGGAGGTTGCCGCCATCATCAGATGCCACTGGGCAGTATAGGTGCCTTGGAAGAGCGTAAGTCCGAGCATCAGGGTATAGTTTTTCTCTGAGGAAATGAACACCATCGGGGCCAGATAATCATTCCAGTTCGCCAGAAAGGTCAACATGCCAACCACAATTAACGCCTGCTTGCCGATAGGCATAATGATATTCCAGTAGATACGGAAGTGACCGGCCCCGTCCATCTTGGCCGCCTCATCCATCTCCCGCGGAATAGTCAGGAAGAACTGGCGCAGCAAGAAGATGTTGAATACCCCGCCGCCGAACCAGGCCGGAGCAATCAGCGGCACCAGCGTATCCGTGAGATGAAGCAGCTTCCACCCGAGAAAATGCGGGATCATCACTACGAAGAACGGCAGCATCAGCCCCGTAAGGATGAAGCCGAAGATTTTATCCCGCCCGGGCCAGGAAATCCGCGAGAAGCTGTAGGCACATACCGATCCGGACAGAAGGACACCTGCTACGGATAACACAGTCACTACGGTACTGTTCCAGAAGTAAAGACCAAACGGACTGCTGGAAAGCGCCTCGGCAAAATTGTCGAACTGGAACGTATTCGGAATGATATCCGGCGGAATGGTGAATAACCCCTCCATGCCGGTAAAAGCCGTGCGCAGCATCCAATAGAACGGAAAGACAAATATAAAGCCGCCTAGTGACAAGATGGCATACAAGCAGATGCGACCCACTGTTCTGCGTAAGATCATCGTTCACGCTCCCGCCCTTCGTAATAAACCAGTGAATTAGAGAATCTGAAGAGCACGAAGGTGCACAGCAGAACAACCAGGAACAACAAGGATGCGACCGCACTGGCCGTGCCAAACTTCGTGAATTGGAACCCTTCCTTGAACAAGTAATAGACGATGAGATAGCTCGCATTATCCGGCCCTCCCTGCGTCATGACTGAAGGCTGGACAAAAGTCTGGAAGGCGTTCACCAATCCAATGACCGTATTGAAGAATATAATCGGCGAGCACATCGGCAATGTGATGTACCAAATCTTGTGTAAGGTATGTCCCCCGTCTACCTCTAAGGCTTCATACAGATGAGACGGAATGTTTTGCAGACCAGCCAGGAAAATGACCATCGTGTTCCCTGTCAACCAAAGGCTGAACAGAATTAAGGTAGGAATGACGGTCGTATCCGAAGATAGCCAGGAACTCTTGGGCAGATGCAGCAAGCCCAGCACATAATTGACGATGCCGAAATCCGGCTGGAGCATCCACAGCCAAATGACCGAGGATGCGGCGAGCGGGATAACCACCGGCAGGAAGAACAGACCACGAAAGAAGGATTGGCCCTTGATTTTGCTATTGAGCAGCATCGCCAGAATGAAGGAGAAGGCAATGCCCAGGGGAACGCTGACGAACACATAATATAGGGTGCTAACGGTGGCATCGTAGAACAAAGGCTCCCGTCCACTGAACAGCCGAACGAAGTTATCCATGCCCACAAACTTGGGACTGCCCACCATACTGTATTCCGTAAAGCCAAGCGCGAAGGTAAACAGCAATGGTCCCAGCACGAAAAGCAGGTAGCCCAGCAATACGGGGGAAGCAAACAACAACCCATATTTCAGTTCGTTCCTTTTGCGCTTGCGTATCCCCCGCCCCGGATCAAACACAGCTTGACTTGAGACGGATGTTTCAGCCATTTTCATACGTAACTCCTTCTGCCAGGATGGGGATGCCCAAGGAGGGCTAAGCTTTATGGCTTAGTACACGCCCCTTGGACTTGGGCCCCGTGTGCTGCTATTTGTCGTAACGCCCCTGAACCTCAGGTTGAACCTTGGCCGCTACTGCCTTCATCGCCTCTTCAGCCGTTTGCTTGCCCAGCCACACCGGATCGAGGGCAGAAAAAGCCAATGAGCTTACCTTGCCGAAATTCTTCACATAATACACCGGCGATGGAGTGCTGTTATTGAGCAGATTATCCAGGAAGGCGTCCTTGAAGCCGGCCGGATGAGAGGGATTATCCTCGGCCCACTGGGCCACCAATGCCGGGTCTGTGTACCAAGCCTTAAGCGTTGGCATCCAAAGTCCATCCCGGTACAGGTTCAACGCCCCCGACGGATCTGCCAGGAACTTGGTCAAGAGCCAGGTCTCCTCCGGATACTTTGTCGCCTTGAACATAGCACTTACTCCGCTGATTCCCATCGCCACGCTTCGCTGCATCTTCGGCAATACGCCGATATCATAGTTCACCTTGGCAGCTCCCAGGTCGAGATTGATCCACTGTCCGTGCATACTCATGGCAACCAGACGCGATTGCAACGCCACCGCCTGAGAAGGTATGGACTTGGCTTGCACCGGGTTCGGTGCCACATGATGCACATTGATCAGATCGGCCAAGCGTTGGATGGCTTCCACGGCTTCCGGTTGGTCCAGCGCGAACGTCGTACCGTCCTCGGATACAAGATCGCCGTTATTGTTGACGATGTGCGCCATCACTGGACCATACCAGCTCTCGAAGGAAACGCCAAATTGCTTGATATTATTTTCATCAAAATCAGGATCGGCCGCATTTTTTCCATTCTTGTCAAGGGTTAGCTGCTTGGCGACCTCCACAAATTCCTCCCAGGTCCAGGCTTCCTCCGCCTTCGCTGGAGGCATCTCCACCTTAGCCTCTGTAAATAAATCCTTGTTGTAAAACAAGGCAAAGGTCTCCCCGGCTGTGCTAATTCCCCAGGTATAGTCCGGGTCATCGCCATTAAACCAGATATAATCGAGGAAATCCTCCTTCTTCAGCTCCGTGTCCTTGGCGAACATATCGTTGAAGTTAATGAATTTGCCTTCGCGCTGCCAGGCCTCGCCCAATTCACCATGGACATACCCGGCATCCGGTGTTTCATTGGCGGCTACCATAGCCGTGAGCTTGGCGTCATAATCGCTTTCAGGTATATGCACGGCATTGACGGTAATCCACGGATATTTCTCCGTGAATTTCTGCGTTGCTTCCTCCACAGCCTTCTTCTCCTGAGGACTCCCCCAGAATGTGTATTTCAGCGTTACAGGCTCCTTCTGTCCGCCTTCATTCGTATTCCCTTCCGCCCCCGTGGCAGAATTACCGCCAGCGTTATCCGGCGAAGCCCCCATCGAGTTCTGTCCTGCATTTGTTCCGCCGCAGCTTGCCAGCATGACCACCATCACAAGCAGCAGTATGCTGAGCCATGGTGAACGTTGTACCTTACGGTTCAAATTCATTCCTCCCTTCAACATAGGTCTCACGTCTGCCTGAAGGTTAAGTTGTTTTCATTATAATGTAAACGCTAACAATGGAAAATTATAGATTTTTCAGATAAGTGGACATTTTATAGGTCAGATTTGATGGATTGGATATACATCATAGCCTAACTCATTTAGGGAACAAAAAAAGACGGGGAGTCTCCCGCCTTGAATTGTGTTCATTTCTAAACTTCCCACGCCTCGAGAATTGTGATGGTATCCAGAACAGGATTGTCTGGCCAAAGAATATATTGCTGCTCTACAAGTATGCGTAAGGCTCCAGTTATCTCTTCCCTGGAACGCCCAGTCTTTTGCTGCAGCTCGGGCATACGAGGCATACGTCCGTGTAGTGATGAAAAATTATAAAGAATACGGAGCAGTTTACGCTCCAGATCATCTAACATATGTATCACTCCAATAAGAACATTTGTTCTTATTATACGAAAACATACGTTTCCCAATCAACAAGGAAAAATTTCCTTGTCTGAATCAACATGATATTGCAGATATATTAACTACTCCAAATTGCTGTGTCGTTGGAAAGCTTGCTCATGGTCGACCTGCTTCAGCTTGGAATAGATCAGGCAAATGGCATCAAACATAATGTGGATGCTCTGATCAAACAACGAGCCTAGCGGTTGAATAGATGGGGGTTCGTTCTCGTTGCGATATTTCGTAGCCGCAGGCACGACCGCCAACAAAGACGCATGAGATGCCAAGGCTGAATCTGGATTGGTCGTCACCACAACCACCTCGCAGGAGGCTGCTTTCGCTTTTTCCGCGGTCCATATGACACTTTGCGTTTTTCCCGAGCCTGACACAGCGATTAACACATCACCGGCTTCGATGGAAGGCGTGATCGTTTCGCCCACTACATACGCATTGGCCCCCAGATGCATTAAGCGCATTGCAAAGGATTTGGCCATAAATCCGGAACGGCCTTCCCCCGTAACGAATATCCGCTTACCGTTCTGCAAAATAGCTGCAATCTCGTTCAGACGTGTCTTGTCGAGCTTGCTCATTACGCTCTGAATTTCCTGTAAAATCAGTTCTGTTGTGTTCATCGTCGTATTACCCTCCTTGTAAACCTTCCTTAAATGCTTTTGCGGCACCTTGCGGATCAGCAGCTTTGGTAATGGCTGAGCCAATAATGACTACCTCCGGCTGTTTAACAACAAGGCCCGGTAGCGAATCCATACTAATGCCCCCAGCGACCGCAACCTTGACATCAGGAGCGTAACTGGCTACTGCTAAATCATTTCTTTTGCCCGATACCTCCTGCTCGTCCTTGCTGACATGCTCGCAATAGTATACGTCCTGACTGGCTAATTGAAACAACCGTTGCTGCTGCTCAGGTGTGGTATTGAGCAAATCGATCATCACCTTCTTGCCCAAGCTCTGAGCTGTCTGCAAGCAAGTCTCCACCGTAGCGAGGGGAGAAACACCCATAACCGTGACTACATCAGCCCCGGCCGCAAAACAAAGCTCAAATTCATATTTGGCATTATCAATGGTTTTCATATCTGCCAGGAGGGTCTTGTCAGGAAAACGTTCCTTCATTCTTCTTACGCTGTCCATCCCATATTCTTTAATGAGCGAAGTTCCGACTTCCAGCCAATCCACGTGCTCCTCCGTCAGTTCGCCCAATTTCAGCGCTTCCTCGATCGTCAAGCGGTCTAATGCCAATTGAATCATCATCATTGTCGCCCCTCATTTAACTAAATCGGTTTATTAAATAGGCAAAAAAAGGGCTCGAATATACTGCCCCTATTCTCTTGTTAATCTGGATGATTCCTTCACCACAAGCTCACAGCTATACACTACATCCTGAACGGCCGTGTCTTCCTTCTTGATCAACTTGTACAGCATGTCCGACGCCTTCTTCCCCATCTCATAGGAAGGCTGCGCAATCATCGTAACCGGAGGGTCCACCAGATCAGCGAATGGAATATTGTCAAATACGGCTAAAGAGAAGTCGCGGCCTACCTTAAGTTTGCCTTCCTTGGCAAATTTCAGCACCTCCAAAAAGGCCAGGTCATTCCCGGCCAATAGGGCTGTCGGCGGCTCCGCTTCGGCAAAAAGCTGCTTCAACGCATTCCCCATCAGCGATACTTCTGCACTGATGATGTACCTTGGATCAAGTAACTTTCCATAGGCTTTGAGCGCGCTCTTGTAGCCCTCAATCCGGTCAATCCGAGTCGAAATAGTCAGCGGCTGTGTCACAACAGCAATCCGGTCATGCCCATAGTTAATCAAGTGCTCAATAATGGCATAGGTGGATTCGAAGTTGTTGACTTTCACAGCAGGAATATCAATTCCCTGTACCTTGCGGTCCATAAATACCACAGGATAACCGCTTTTCAGCATATTCTCGTAGAGCTGCACATTTTGCCCGGTAGGAAAAATAATAAGGCCATCCACCTGCTTGGCACGCAGCATATCAATATACTTCTTCTCTTTCTCCGGATCGTTATCTGCATTGCAGAAGATCGTATGAATGTCATATTCGTTAAAATAATCCTCAATGGCCCGGCTGACCTCAGTAGAGAAACGGTGCATAATATTTGCTATGATAATGCCGATCATGGACGTCCGCTTCTGCTTCAAGCTGCGAGCGATATAGTTAGGCTGGTAGCCAAGCTGATTAACGGCCTCCTCGATCTTCTTCTTGGTGTCGTCGCTCATATATTCATACCGTTTATTCAAAAATTGGGACACCGTGCTTTTGGAAACGCCTGCTTCCTTCGCCACATCCGCCATCGTTACTTTTTCCATAAGCTCTACCTCTTTTTCTTAATCACTCCTTGATAATCGGTGTTCAAAAAGTCAGGTTTTCAGCACCGAGAAGCTTGGATAAAGCTAGGGGCTGAGTAGCGGAGCGTACGTAGTGGGTACGTGAGCAACGGAAGACCCGGCTGAATTCAAGATTCGACGCCGAATCTACTTCCTGACCCGCTTCGTGATCAAAAGCTGACTTGTTGAACTACCTCTTATTATTGTATCTTGTCTTGCGGCCCTAATCCAGTTAGTAAATCTAAACCCTCTAAACGCATGCATCGTCTAGAGGGTGTTTGGGGGATTGTGAACTTTATCAGAACTTAGGAACATCACGTCCCTGGGTAAATCCAGGGCCGCCCGCCGCCATATAGCCGTTGCTATGCCCCTCTTCATCCGGTGAGATCCAGAAGGAATAGAGCGTTGCATTCTCTAAATAGAAACGAATTTTGATGATGTTGGTATCTAAGTCTTCTAACCGCTTGTTGTTCCATTTCAACTCTATCTTCGTCGCATCCCCGGATACCGGGATACACTCCGACTTGCCAAAACCCTCGATGACCTTGGAATTCTCGTCCAGCAGTTCGGCATAAATCCGGCCCGTCTCACAGGAGGCGTTGACGAACAGATGGTTCCCGGTAAAGCTTAGCTTGGTCGTCAGCACTTCGCCGCCCTTACCTTGGTCGCTCAAGGAAGCAAAGCCGTCCCGGCGTAATTTAGCCAATCCCAGGCTGCCTCCGGAATATTTATGAGAACCGAATTTCGGCGATTCCCCTGAGAAGCAGGAGTAATAGAAGTAAATCTCATCTTCCACCACCAGGCACACCCCATTGACAGCATGGGCATATCCGTAGTCCCACGCTCCCTTCTTCCGCGAAGAGGCAATAAAGTTGTCGTAGGTGGGACGATGCCAGTGGAAGCCATCCCGGCTATAGCCTAATTTAATGTCATTAATCTTAGGCAATCCCTGCTTGCCGCTAATGTTGTTGGGAGGTCCCATAAATACGCTGAATACTCCCAGCATCAAGCTCTCATAAGGCGTAGCATCCAGATTGTACAATTGCGTATAGTAGCCCATGTCCGGGTCAGGCATATCATAGATATCGGTTCTGGACCAGAACTTGATATCCTCGGCCTTCCAATTCGTTCCGCCAAAGAAATCATCTGTTTCGAAGTAACCTCTAGTCCGAATACGGCTATCCAGCGAAGAAAAGGTCCGCAGGCTGAATACCCATTTCTTCGTAAAAGGATTATAGAAGAAGGTAGTATTATCGCCGCACGGGCCAACATCGCCCACTTCCTGCCAATCAATACCGTTGGCCGATTTGTATAGTACAGCTCGCTCCAGCGGCGGAATCGAACCCGGGATATCGTGGGAGTGCTTCGGCTTGTCCGGGTAATACCGCACATCGAAGTCATACTTACGGTAGAAGATCAGCATCTTGTATTTCTCGTCGGGATGCTCCGCCTCATAGTCCAGCCATACGGCTGAACCGTCGCGCAAAGTGCCGAACTCGCGCGGAATGACCCGCTCCGATGTTCTCTCTGGAAGCAGCTCGGTGAGCCGCCTCCAATGTACTCCGTCGTCGCTCTCCGCATAACCTACCGCATCAAACCAACCAGCGTGATACCACATTTTGAACTTCTTGTCTTCATCGTCGTAGAAGATGCCATCGTTGAAAGGACAAGCACAGGTGCAATTGCCTTCATTTAACTCCAGCGGTGTTGTCGGCTCAAAGATCGGGGCATCCCCTAACTCAGGCTGATGGAATTCACGCACCAGATTGCTCTCTTCGATCAGGAAATCATCGACGAACAATTGCCGTCCTACCTCGATATTGATGATTTCAGGCCTATTATTGATATACGGAGCCCCAAGTGGCTGGTCCAAGGTCGTTTCCTTATATTCGGGAGGCCAGGTGTCCGGTAATTTCAAGTTATTATATAGCCGTGTCATGCTTACCTTCCCTTCTGATGAAGTATCGTGTTGTCTGTCATGCTGATAACTCGTAACTGCTATTCCTTATGCTTGAAGAAAAGATAGGTTAAGGTGAACGCTACACCCAGACCAATCAAGTTGGCAATGATGTACATCAGCATTTGGCCATTCAAGTATAGCAAGGCGCCCGGGATTACCGTAATGGCCATACCTGTTCCTTGCAAGCCTACGATGGAGGAGAAGATCCCGGCAACACCGCCGCCCAAGAGACCGAATACGAACGGCTTCACCAACCGCAGGTTAATCCCGAAGATAGCCGGCTCGGTAATACCCAGGAAAGCAGGAATCGTGGAGGAGAAATACAGCGATCTCTTCTTCAGATCCTTTGTCTTGAATGCAACCGCCAGAGCTGCGCCGCCTTGTGCCGCAATCGCTCCGGATACCAGGGCGTTGAAGGCATTGGCGCCCGTCTTGGCCAGAAGCTCAATCTCCAGCGCTTTGAAGATATGATGGACCCCGGTGGTGACAATTAATTGGTCCAAGGCCCCGATGATAAATCCGCCGATTCCCAGTGGCCAGGTTAACATCGCCCGGAACCCGTTCAAAATAATGGCTTCAATCCCGTGCATCAACGGACCCACGATCAGCAATCCGCAGAAAATACTGACGAGCAGCGTAGCAAATGGTGTAATGATCAGAGATAACGTATCAGGTACAATCTTCTTGAAACCCTTTTCTATTTTGGCCGCAAAGATAGCGATTACGAGCGCAGGAAGTACGGAACCCTGATATCCGGTAATCGGGATCGACAACCCGAGGAAGTTTAACAGAAGTGGTTCCACGGTACCGCTGGCCACTGCATTCGCATTAGGGAGCTGCGGTGCGACCAGCATCAGCCCGATGACGATCCCCAGTAATGGAGAGCCGCCGAATTTCTTCATAACAGAGTAACCTACAAGAGCCGGCAGGAAGGCAAAAGCCGTATCCGTCAGCACCTGAGTAAAGACCAGGAAGGTCGGGTTCAGTTCAACGCCGAGATTGGTGATCAGTCCGCGCAGACCCATGAACAGACCGGTCGCAACCAGCACAGGAATGATAGGAATAAAGACGTCACCGAGCGTTCTGGATATTTTTTGGACCAGAGTCATGTTCTTGTAGGCTTCCGCCTTATTATCATTCTGAATGGAGGTATCTCCACCCACAAACGCATCATAGACCTTGTTGACGAAGCCTGTGCCGAGGATGATTTGATATTGTCCGGCGGAGAAGAATTGCCCCTTCACTCCGTCGATTTCATCGATACTTTTCTCGTTAATCTTGGATTTATCCTTCAAAATCAATCTTAAGCGTGTAGCACAATGTTCTACAGAAGTCACATTCTCTTTACCGCCAATATGCTCAAGAATCTGTTTGGCAACTTCTTGTTCTTTCGACATTTCATGGCCTCCCTCTAAATTTGCCTTATTGGTTGAACTTTCATAAATTGCTCTAGCTGCTCTCTCGTCGGATAGCCGTCATAATCCCCAGGGGACTGAACCGCCAGGGAACCGATAGCATTTCCTCGTTGCACGGCCTCCACGATTGAGCACTTCTCGATCAGGGCACTGACTACACCTACGGCAAACCCGTCTCCGGCACCTACCGTATCCACGGCTTGGTCAATCGGATAAGGATCAACATAGCCTTCCTCGCTAGCGTTCCGGTAGTAGGCTCCCCCGGCACCAAGCTTAACAATCACTAACTCGACCCCTCGCTCCAGATAAAAAGCAGCGATATCGCGAGCTTCCCCGTAACCCGTGAGGATTTGTCCCTCACTTATACCCGGAAGCACGTAATTCGATTCAATGGCAAATTCATTCACCACCTGAATCATCTCTTCTTCCGACTTCCATAATGCAGGACGCAAGTTCGGGTCAAAGGAAACGGACCGACCATGCTCCTTCATGCAGCGAAGAACGGTGCCTGCGTAAGCCCTGGTGTGCTCCGACAAAGCCAGCGGAATACCGGTCATATGCAGATGAGCCGCTCTCAGATAATGTTCTTCCGAGAAGCGTTCTGGTCCCATATAGCTTGCAGCAGAGCCTTTCCTGAAATACTGAATTTCCGGATCTCCCTCCACCACCTTGGATTTCAATTGAAAACCTGTGGGGTACTGGGAGTCAACCTGAACATGCTGCCTGTCCACCCCTTCTTCTTGCAGGCGCTGCAGAATCAGCTTGCCGAAGGAATCCTCCCCGACCTGGCTTACCCACCCGGACCTCAGGCCCAGCCTGGCCAAACCGATCGCAAAGTTCATTTCAGCACCGGCCAAGCCTAGCGTATAGTGGTTAATTTCATGGAATGGACCCGGTTCGTCCGCGGTAAACATCGCCATCGCTTCGCCAAAAGTAATACCATCCAAGTTACTCAATTGATTTCTCGCCCTTCTTTGGATTTCTGCGGGTATGGATTCATTTTGAAAAATAAATCTCCCCTTCCACTTCAGAATTCCCATCCTGTTCAGTTTCAAGCAAAATGGGTTGTTGATTGTTTCCCCCTTTTTGATAAATCGGTTTAGTAAATCGATTTACCTAGATTATAGATCATATGTAAGCGCTTTTCAATACCTAAAATAAAAAATCTCATCGAATGTCAAATTTGACGGATAAGCCGCCAAATATTCTCTATTTCATTTGTAACGAAAGTTTAGTTTTATAGATATATAGTGTGAGAGGGGGTGAACGAATGGCGAAGGATTTGGAGGAAATCTATAAGAATCATGCTAATAGCGTCTATAGGTACTTGCTCAGTTTAACCCATGATGCAGACGTGGCTGAGGAACTCACGGAGGAGACATTCTACCGGGCTGTTTATTCCATTCATACCTATGATGGCTCTTGCCAAATCAGAGTTTGGTTATGTCAAATTGCCAAGCATATCTGGTATCAGGAGCTTGCCAAGAAGACCAAGCAAACCCATCAAGAGCTTCACGAGGATATTCCTTCGCCGTCCAGGTCCCCGGAGGAAGCTGTCCTGTTCCACGGTCACAAGATGGATTTGTACAAGGCTATTCATCAACTCAGCGAGCCGATGCGTGAGGTTGTACATATGCGGATATCCGGCGAGTTTTCATTTGCGGAAATCGGTGAGATCCTGGGCCAAAGCGAAAACTGGGCACGCGTGAACTTCTACCGGGCCAAACAAAAACTTATGGAGGTGCTCTAATGCTTAAATGCCATATCGTTCAGGATTTATTGCCTAATTATATAGACGGCTTGGTGAGCAAAGAGACGGAGGCTGAAATTCAACAGCATTTGCAGGAATGCAAAGCCTGTCAGGCTATCTATACTCAAATGTCCACCCCAACAGATGCGCCGTCCACTATTGCAGATCGTCGGGAGATCGATTTCCTGAGGAAAATCCGGAGAAGATTCACGGAGAAATTACTCTTGAGCGTTGCCGGTATCGTTCTGGTTCTTGCTATCGTGGCTTATTTCATCGCAATAGGCTCTCCTGTTAATCAGAATCATCTGGTTTATAAGACTGAAGTTAAAGGAGACCTCTGGCAGCTTGATTTGGAGTTGACCAATAACAAGGCCTTGCTCGTAAGGACCGAACCCCTCTATGGGGAGGCTAATGCAAACGGCATCCGCCCTGTAATTGGCACGCTCCTTAAGCCGTATCAACTCGTGCCCTCTCCCCTGCTCGAAGCTGAGAACAAGTCGTTTATGTATGGGACCCAATTGGACAGCTTCGAGCGGGAAGATTACAAGATTATTCTGCGGCTGGACGATGGTGATGTTACGTTTACGGGCGATAATTTCAATCAATAAGGTGGGCTATTCGCGCCAGGGGACCCCGGTCGATGCTATAATCATTATTAATAATCTATGGTATTTGCAGAAATCTTCCCAAGGAGTTGGACCCACCGATGACTACGCTCCACCCTGACTATAACTATATTCAAGCCATTCTTGAAGCCTACCCGCTTCCTCCTTGCTTGGGAATCGAGGAGCGAGACAGCGGCATGAACAATACAACGCGTTATGCGCTGTTCCCGGACGGGCTGGTCCGAGTGCTGCGTATCTATGAAAATCATCGCTCGACGGACAAGCTTGCGGCCGAACACGAGCTCTTGCTGCTGCTCGCGAAGCAGGAGCTGCCTTTCGCCGTGCCTTGTCCGCTGCGCACCCGGCAAGGCGGCACCTGGACCGTCGCTCCGGACGGCAAGCTCGCCGCGCTGTTCACCTATTTGTCCGGGGCGAAGCCCGCACCGGACCAACACCATCTGGCTTACGCCTACGGTCTCGCCACGGGCCAGCTTACGCAGGCCATGGCGGGACTACGGCTTGAAGCCGCGCCCGCCTATCCGCCCTATGACGAGCTACTGGGCGGAGACACCACAGAGGCGGCGGAAAGCGCCCGCCGCCTCTATCATGCCGACCCCGACCTCGCTTCGCTCGCCGGGGAGGCGAACTTCCTGCTGGACATTCTGACCTCCTTGCCCAGCCGTGCCGAATCCATCCGCCGCCTTGCGCGGCAATGGAT
This sequence comes from Paenibacillus senegalimassiliensis, assembly GCF_001486585.1. Lineage (GTDB taxonomy): Bacteria > Bacillota > Bacilli > Paenibacillales > Paenibacillaceae > Fontibacillus > Fontibacillus senegalimassiliensis. Next base: position 996,545 of record NZ_LN909046.1, on the reverse strand, counting down.
TCATGGCGACTTCTCCCACGCCAACGTGCTTATGGACGGTGGGAGCGTCAGTGCAGTGCTCGACTTCGAATTCGCCACCCATGACCTTCGGGTAATGGAACTGGCTGTCTGCCTGGCCGAGCAATTATCGGCACCTGGAGGCCTCTCCAGGTCCGTGGTGGTTGAGATGCTGGCTGGGTACCGCCAGGCACAAGAGCTTACAGCCCACGAGTTAGCTTGTCTCCCTGAACTGCTTCAGCTCCGCAAGCTTGACGTCTTCCTGCATTTTCTTAACCGCTATGAAGCAGGGTTGGACTCCCCTCTCGTCCTGCGGGACCAGACGCAAAAATCCGCTACCGTCTGCCGATTTATCAGCACGGAAGCGGATTGGATTCGCAGCGTTTAAGCATCCTTCAAGCCTCTATTCGGAGAACTCTGTCAGCAATTCCTCCACTGGAGTTCTCCGCTTAGGCTTGGGTGCCTTATCGAAATACCCGAGATGCAAAGTACCCACGATGCGCTCATGGGGCATCACCCCAACCTGTTGATGGAAGGATGGGTCCCAGTTCCACTCATTGGTCTTCCAGACTACCCCCACCTGTCGCTCCCAAGCCAGCAATTGGATGTTCTGAATTAACGCCGACGCCGCTCCAATGGCATCCTCCCAATACTTCTGGCGAGGATCAGCTTCAATGACCACCAGCAAGTGGGCCTGCATCAGCTCGCAGTATTGCCTGAATGCCCAGTCACTCCAGCGCTCTGCCAGTTCGGACGAATACGTTCCGATAACGGCTTCTGCGAACCGTTTGCGAGCCTCGCCAGTGAACAGGATGAACCGCCACGGCTCCTTCCTGCCGTGAAATGGTGCCCATACGGCATCCCGCAGTATGCCGAGAATAACCTCTCGCTCCAGCGGCTGACCGTTAAAATCCCGTACGGTTCTGCGCTCCCGGATGATGGAGGCCATTTGCATATCCTGCTCCCGATCAGCCATCCCGGTCATTTCCCTTCGTCAGCATTTTCCGGAGCCAGCATCTCTACGGCTTCCTTCATCGTCTCGCGAATCGTGACAATATCCGAGCCATAATACTTGTCCGTCTCCAGAAAATGCAGCTTCCCGTTCTTCACCGCATCAAGGCTGTTCCATAGCCCCGACTCCTTAATCTCTTCAAAGGCTTGGCGGTCATCTCCCTCTTCACGTACGATAATGAACAGGTGATCGCCCGCAAATTCCGGCAACTTTTCCATGGATATTTGCACGGCTGAGCTATTAGGATTCTGCTCGATTTCGGCAGTCACTGCATCCGGTGCCGGAACCTGCAAGCTGCTGCGTAGCATATATCCAGCAAAGTTCCGGTTCAGATAGATCCGCAGCCGTCCCTTCTCCACCCGGAAAATAGACACCGTTTCATCGCCAATCGCAGCCGCCAAGCGCTCCCGCCCAGCTTCTGCCTCCTGCTCATACTCGGCAATCCAGGCTTTGGCCTCCTCACTTTTGCCAACCAGTTCGGCCAGCTTAACAAAGATGCCATGGATGGGATCTTGGTCGAAGCTCAAGTAATATACCGGGGCAATAAGAGCGATTTGCTCCATTTGCTCTGGATAAATCTCCAGGAACACCGTAGGCGCAACAACCAGGTCAGGATCAAGCTCCAGAATTTTCTCCGGGTTAGGCGGATCACCAATGCGGTCCACCCCTTCCATCTCGTCCAAGGTATAAATAACCTTAAATCCGTTATCTCCCGAAGCGATGGGCTTAATGCCCAGCGTCAGTAGTTCGGGAGCGAACTCTCCGGCAACGATCCGCTCAGGAGCTACAGGAACCTCTACTTCCCGATCCAAATCATCCACTACGGTGCGAGTCTTCGCTTCCAAAGGTGCTGGTTCTGTCGCGGCATTCTGCGGCTCATTGCCACTACCACTTGGCGTATTTGTTGCACCGCACGCTGTCGCCAGCAATGCCACTATTAGCAGCAGCAACAGCATAAATCCCGGTTTTCGTTGCAGGTGTAAGACATGATGTAAATTCATAGGACCCTCCCGTTTTCTATGTGATAATGATTATTAATATCAACTTATATTTTAATCATCTCACCAGAACGGCTCCATGGCGAATTGTTGCGTGGAGGATGGATTATTCCGGCATATGAGCCCCGGATAACAACAAGCCTGCCGCTTCCTCCATTTGGAAACGGATGGATATCGGATCATATGCCAGCCAGCGGCTGACGTCCAGCTCATATATTCGCCCTGATCGATACGCGGGATGAGAACACAAGGATGGCGAGGCCTGCAACTCCTTCCACCGTCGCCGTGCCCCCTCTTCCGGCTGGACTACAACGAACAGTTCGTCTGCCTCATAGAATCCGATCTCCTCCATACTAATAGCACTGGAATGAAAATGAACATTGCATACCGTTTGCAGCAAAATACGCTCGGGAGGAACCACTTTCAAGGAGCGATAGAATGGATAGCCCATATTTTGCATCCCGTAAATTTGGAGCAGTGGTTCCCTGACGCGGAGAATTGCCACACGACGTGATTGCCCGTCCTTGGCAAGCTGCATTTTCAGCATATGGCAGCGTTCTTCGTAGTCCTGAATCCATTGTGCCGCCTGCGCTTCTTTGCCAAGAGCGGCCGCAAGTTTGACAAGCTGCCCATAAATGGGGTCCTCCAACACATCCAGGAATACGACCGGGGCAATCTCTGCCAATTCCTGCTCGTCATGGCGATTCATCGTGATGATGATATCTGGCTTCAGGGTGGCCAAACGCTCTCTGTCCATTTCCCGTTCCCCGGATAAGGACAAGACCTCGACCTCCTTCATCCATGGCACATATTGACCGATGGGTTTGGCATCCGCCGCAACTGGCACCACACCAAGCGCCAGACAATGCCCATAACCGTCGAGTGCCACCACGCGAAGCTGGGGCGAAGCCATATAAGCTGAAGGAGCTACACCAACGACTTGCTTGAACCTGCGGCTGAAATGATACGGGTCCTCGAACCCTACGCTGCGGGCAACTTCCATAATGGACGAAGGCGACTTGGCGAGCAGGGATTTGGCCCTCTCCATCCGTAAGCGCGTGATATATTCCTTCGGACTAATCCCCGTTTGCTTTTTGAACATCCGCGAGAAATGATCCGGGTTAATGCCTGCAATGTCAGCCAATTCGGAGCGGCTGATGGACTCATTCAGATGATCCTCTATATACATCATGGCTTGTTGAATATGCCCGTTTCTCATGATAGCACCTACCGTCTTCACTTTATGAGAATCATTATCAATAGATTATAGCATATTCAAGTTATACAATTTTCAGCAATTTCAATGGTTAGGGCTATCTCGTTACATTGTTTATGTTGTACCCAACAAAAAAGAACAAGCACCTCCCGATGGGAAGTGCCTGCTCGTCTTGTGCTAATTATTTATTTATTCCTTGGTGAGCGAGGAATTCCCTTTCTCCCCCAAATGCAGCAGTCGAACATGCTTCAGTGTAGGATACCCGCGGTACTGCTTGAATACGATCTTTATTCGATCCAGCCAGGTCACGGGAATACGGAGGATTTTCTTATAGCCGATGATGCTGCTCTCAGCCAATAAAGTCCACTCCACTTGATCGCCACCAATCGCCCATATCTCAAATCGCTCAACCCGTTGGCCTAACTGAATTTGCTCCTGAAGCATAATCGTATCGATAGTTACCTCATTCTCCAAAGTAAGCTGGACCCAAGGCTCTGTATCATCTTCCGCTGGCCTCCAGACAAATTCGCTATACGCCGAATTCAATAAGCCCTCCATGTTTTCCTGAGAAGCTTCTTGGTTGCTAGAGACGTCAACGCGCGCGCCTAAACTCAGATTGACATCGTTCAAGCGTGTAATTTTGCTTCCCAAATCGCCAAGCGCCTGACAATCTTCTTCCACAATCACGCCCTCTGGATTGGGAGGAAGATTTAGCAGAAAGGTTCCGTTCCCGCCTACAGCATTCAAGTAAATATCAAACAGTTCGCTGCCGCTTCGCACTTGGCTATCCTCTTCCTGATGGTAGAACCAGCCTGGGCGAATGGAGGTATTCACCTCAGCCGGATACCATACCCAATCCTCATCGGGGTATTGAGCGATAGCTTTACGGCTTCCTAAGTCCTCATCCATCGAATTCAGAGAACGAGAGAACTCTCCATCATCGGCCTGTTGAGACTTTTCGGCCACCTTCTCGGCATCACGCAGGAACCTCGGGACCACACTCCACTCTTCCTGGCGGGTATGTCCAGCTTCATTGCCAACCCAGCGAATATCCGGACCACAAACACTGATCACACACTGCGGCTGAAGGCGGCGAACCGTCTCATAATATCGGTCCCAATCATAATATTGCTTCTTCCCACTAGGACCTTCCCCATTAGCCCCATCCAGCCATACACAGGCAATCTCGCCATAATGGGTTAACAGTTCGGTTAGCTGATGGACATAGAAGTCATCGTATAGCTTCCCCTCCCCATAGCTTGCCTCCGTCCGGTCCCAAGGGGATAAATACACCCCAAATTTCAACCCCTGCCGTCGGCAAGCATCTGCCACCTCTCGCACCACATCTCCTTGCCCTTGCTTCCACGGCGTATTAGCCACCGTATGCTCGGAATAACGGCTAGGCCACAAGCAGAATCCGTCATGATGCTTGCAGGTTAGGATCAGCGCCTTCATTCCGGCATTCTTGCACATAGACACCCAGTGCTCGGCGTCCAGCTTCACCGGATTAAACAAGCTTATATCCTCATGCCCCACCCCCCACTCGCGTCCGGTCATCGTATTGATGCCGAAGTGGATGAAGCCATAGAACTCCAATCGTTGCCACTCCAACTGTCTCCGGGAGGGACGAACCTCGAAAATTTCTTCTATTCTCATCAGCGCTTCACTACCCTCCATTGAATATCTTCGGCGGCCAGTTCTATCTTCTCCATCTGCCCGTTGCCATCGTAGACATGGGTTACCTGTGGCACGGACGAATTGTTCACAACGGCGTAATATCCGCTATCTGGATAGGCATGAACCTCACAGTGCAAGTTATCGGAATACCATATCTGCATTTCCTGTTCTTTGCCAGCAGCATAATATAGACTGCGCATCAACAGCCTGCTGTTCTCCGCGGAATAAGGCAATCCGGCAATATACACGGCTCGGCCTTGTCCCGCCTGATTTGCTGACAAATGAACTTCTCCGTTAGAATACTCCAGAATTTGAGTGCGATCATGCAAGGCGTACACATTTTTCATACTCTCGCCAAAATGGAAAGTTACATGTTCTTGCGTAATAAAGTGTTCGGCAACCGCTTCATGGAAGTATTTATCCGTGGATAGACTCAGTCCCATCTCCTTGTCGACGCCCAGGCAGTCGGCCAATTGAAAATATCTCCCCTGGTGAAGCACCGCCCCAGGCTCGCCCACCCCGATCAGACCGCCGCCGCCATATACCCATTCTCTCAATATCTCGATAAGCTCAACATTCTTCCAAACCTCACCGCCTGAGAACGCGGTCCCCGCATCCCCTGCATTAATGATGACATCCGTGGAAGGATCAATGCCACCGCCCAGCACATCCTCGAAGCTGATAAATTGCACCTCGACATTCATTCCACTAAGCGCTTCTAGGATACCGTAATAAGAATAAGCTTGCTTGGAATACAGGCTGTGGGCCACCGTAAAAGCCTGCCACGTCCGCAGCGTTCCCCAGCTATTGAGAATGGCCACCTTTAATCCGGTGTAGGGCTTGCTCTCTCCGATATGCTGATGAATCTCTCTGAACTCATCGGTAATCTTCTCTACGTACTCTACGAATTTCGGGAACTTGTAGGCCAGACTTAGATAGCCCCCGTACCCCATGCGATCGATGGGACTTCGAAGTATGGCACGGCGAGCTGCCAGCCAGTTCTCTCTGGCCTCTACCACCGGATCATTGCCTTCATGAAATACATCCGGGAAAAAGTAAGGCAAAAATCTTCCTTCCGTATAGGATACATGCGGAATGTCCGAAATCATCCGCAAGGTGGTCCCGTCGCCTACACTTCCCACCACCGCATCAAGCCCGATGGACGAGAAATACGGGCCGTAAGGCTCCATGCCAATCCATTGGTCTCCCAGGAACATAATCGCTTCCTTCTTGCTGTCATGGACCAGATCAACCAGCTTCTTCGCTTCGGCTGCCACATACTGTGAGACAAAATCCACATAATCAAGATACGCTGCCGCAGGCACCCGGAAGGAGGAATTATAATATCCCTGATCTACAAAATCCTCCGCCGTCAAGGCATACCCCTTCTCCTTGCGGAAGTCCTCCAGCATGGACACCGATACGCTCGCGCCATAACCAAACCAATCCACGAACTTCTCCTTGCCCTGTTGATTAAAGACCAGACTGAATTGATAGAAGAAGGTCGTGAACCGCACGACATCCACTTCCGGATTATCGACCAGCCATTGCTTCATCGTCTCATAAATAAAAGCATTCGTCTGCGGCTGCTTCACATCAAATGGAATCTCATGGGGCTTGTCACCCCAGTCGTTGATGATGTGATTGTACATTTGAACCGGGTCCCATTTGATATAAGCCAGGAAAGCTACGGTATACTCATGCCAGGGCTTGGCCTGGCGAATCAGCACCTTATGATCCGAGGGGCTAACGCTCCAGTTCTCCTCCGGTACAAGCTCCCCCGCCGTACGGTCCATGACCTGCCAGTAGGTCTTGGGCTCATGGATATAATCTACATCCAGTTGCTCCCCATAATAGGACTGAAGCAGATTAATCTCTAATGCTGTAGACTGGGCCATCGTAAAATCGGACATGAGATATATTTGTGGACATTCTTCCATATGCTGTTCAATGAATTCGTTATGCCCCCGCGTCGGAAAATAAGCCGTATAGATTTTGGCGTCCAGCGCTTTAAGCTGATCATCGAGCTTCGTCCCGTCGCTATCCCGAATCGCATCTGCTCCCCACCGCTCCATAATTTCCTTCGTCTCCCGCACGAAGCCTTCTTCGCTAGGTAGCGTAACTCTCCCCTTCTCTGTTGCCATCTGTCATCTCTCCTTTTGATCAAATCGTTGTATGTTATTAAGGTCTAGCCCTTGATTCCGCCTAACATCATACCTTCGGTCAGCTTCTTCTGTAGCAGAATATAGACGAGAATGGTGGGTGCCAGCACGATGACGAGTCCGGCAAATAATGAACCCCAATCCGTGGCATATTGCTGGATTTGCATCAGATTGGATAAGCCGACCGGAATGGTCTTCTTCGCATCATCGCTGATGAAGGTCATCGCCATTACGTATTCGTTCCAGAAATCAAAGAAGCTGAACACAATTAAGGTAATAATCCCTGGACGGGCCATAGGAACAATAATTCGCAGTAAAGTCGTGAAATAGCCGCAACCATCAATCATCGCTGCTTCCTCATAGTCATGTGGAATGGATTTCATGAAGCTGGTCAACAAGAAGATGGAGAAGGGCAAGCTCCCTGTGGCGTACACCGCACTCAGCCAGAAGCGATTGTCTAGCATATGCAAGCTATTCATCAGGATAAAGAGCGGTACAATGATATACACTCCTCCAACAAATAACCCCGCCATATAAAAATTGCTGAAAAAGGAACGTCCCCTAAAACGCATTCTCCCCAGCACATAGGCGCTTGGAACAGCCGCTATCAGGAGAATCGCCATCGAGAAGATAACCACCAGCAAGGAATTCAGCATGTAATCACCGATGCGGGCGGTGGTAAAGGCATGGACGTAATTGCTCCACTCCAGCCCGGCCGGCAGCTTCCACGGGCTCTCCATAATTTCCGCGTTGGTCTTGACCGAAGCAAGCACATTCCATAGCAACGGGTATACGACTACAATGGTCTGGATAATTAACAGCAAGCGTAACAGGAGCTTGCCGAAGCTAAAGCGGCGTCTATTCTTTGTGTGTGGATAATCTACCGTGTGGTCAACCATATCAGTGGGACCCCCTTTCCGTAAGCTTGTTGCTGAGCAAGGCCAGTATCATTGAAATGATGAAGATAAATACACCGATAGCCATCGCGTAGCCAAAGTTTGAATTCGTGAAGGCCTGGGAATACAAATAGGTCATAACCACCTCGGAATGATGATCCGGACCGCCAGCCGTCATCACCGACACAATGATGAAGCTGATGCTTAGCACCCCGTTAATGCTGAATATAATTGTGACCCGGATGATCTCCCATAACATGGGGATGGTGATTTGCATGAACTGCTGAAAGCGGGTAGCCCCGTCCAGATCGGCGGCTTCATAGAGATCAGGCGAAATGCCGTCAATCCCGGCCATATAAATGACCATATAATACCCCGCCGCTTGCCAGATCAAAGTCACCGCCAGCGCCCAGAGCACGACCCGCTGATCGCCAAGCCAAGGCAGCGCCCATTCTCCAAGTCCAAGGAATTCCAGGCCGGAATTCAGAAACCCCATCGTCGGGTGATAAATGAACGACCACAGAATCGCGATGACCACAAAGGACAGAATACTGGGGAAGAAGAACACGGTACGGTACAAGTTCCGTTCCTTGAGCTTCGACTTCGCCAGAATGGCTGCATTAGCCAAAGCGATTAGCAACGTAATTACAGGAACCACCAGCATCAGCAGCCCTGTGTTCTTCAAAGACAAGAGAAACGTATCATCATGGAACATGTCGATATAATTTTTAAGTCCGACAAACTTTGGCTTATCACTAAGCCCTGTCCAGAGATACAATGATTTCTGGAAGATTTGCACCGTCGGATACACCTTGAATAATAAGAACAAGATGAATCCTGGTAGCAGACAGGCAGCGATAAACACCCTTCTTCTTGTTTTGAGCAGCATGGTTGGAACCCCTTTCGATCAGATGTCCTCATTATAGAGTTGGAAGCACTTTCATCAAATGAACAAAAGAAAGGATGTTCATGGAGAATTTTAAGCGATATGCCTACCCAGTTACGTCCTCCATCCCCTGTCATTGTTGCATCTTAAAATTGTTAAGTTTCATGAAGGCAAAAAAATACCCCCGGCACCTTAAAGGTACCGGAGGTAAGTTCGTTCAGCCTCTTCTTATTGCTCGCCTTGCTCAGCCAGTTCTTTCTGAATGTCCGTATAGACCTTGTACATCTTATCCGAATACTCCTGCAACGTCATTTGCTTGCTCATAATAGAAGAGATCGGTTTATACACTTCGTCGCTCGGATTGTATTTACTGCCCTTCGCCACCGGCTGGAAGGAGCCATTAACAGCCACCATTCCGCTATCCACCGCTTTATAAATATTGTAGGTGGTATCAGAGATGTACTCTTTGACGAGATCAGGAGCTCCCTTCACCGCCATAACGCCCTTCGCTTTCTCAGCATTCAACTTGACGCTCTTCTCGGTGTACAGGTATTTCATGAACGCTTTAGCCAGCTCCGGGTTTTTCGCTTTGGCCGGAATGACCATTTGCTCGACCTGTGTCAATGCCATTACCTTACCTCCGGCATCCAGCGACGGAACGCCGAGGAACCCGAACTGGAAGCCATCTTCACGGGGCGCGTCCTTCATTTCATCCTCAAACCAGGTACCATTCGGAATGAACATGGCTTTACCCTGCAAGAAGGCCGTTTGAGATTGGGTATGGTTAAGAGCGACGGTCCCCTTCATTAACCCGTTGTCTTCATTCGCAATTCTCTCCAGCAAACCCCAAACCTGGGTAAACGTTTCACTCTTCCAGAACTCCGGGTCATAATTGAAGAATTGTTCCAACGCCTGTGGTCCGCCCGCATTGGCGATCGCGGGTACAATCATTTCTTCCAGATAACCAGGATACAGTCCCTGGTAAGTAAATAGCGCACGGTCATTATCCTTGGCCACAGCATTAGCAGCAAAGAATTCGTCCCAGGTGGTAGGCGGTGCGATTTGTTTCGAGTCAAATAGATCCTTGTTGTACCAAAGGCCCATTAGCCCAAAGTTATAAGGAGCAAGGTACACCTTACCGTCACCGTAGGGCGCGCTGGAGCTTGATTCCAGGACGCCGTCCAGGATTCGTCTCTTCAGGGGAACCTCGGACTCCGATTCTGATTCAAAGATATCCGTTAATTCCAGCAAAGCCTTGTCCTTGATTAATCCTGTCAAAATCGGCGTGTTGTCGCTGCCAGAAATATACATGAAGTCAGGGGGATTACCTGCGACAATCTTTGGTCTGATCAGCTCAGCAATTTTAGGGCTTGCACTAATATTGATCTTCGTACCCGGATACTCCTCCATAAATGCAGCCGCAACACTATCCCAATAATCCCGGCCGTAACCTCCTTGGAATACAGCAATGTTGAGCTCTGGATTATCGAAGGTCTCTACATCCCCATTGCTCTCCTCCGGAGCCGAAGGAGCAGGTTGGTTCTCGCCAGCCGCTTGATTGTTGCTGGAGCCGCAGCCAGATAGCATGCTTGCAAGCAGCAAGGCTACCGATGCTAGTACAATCCATTTCTTTTTCAATATCATGGTTTGACCCCTTTCTGGTTTGATGGTTTCATTATAGGATTGTAAGGGGTTTCAACATATTAACAAAAGAACGGATCATCATGGATAATTTTACGCAATCCGCTTACATTCCGTGGCAAATTTATCCCAAAGCTTTATTTTTTTCAGGTGACCTTAAAATTGTCCATTTTAACCTGCCCTAGGAGGGTTGATTCTTCTTGATCGTCTTCGGGGCTACGCCATAACGTTTCCTAAAGAGGCGATTGAAATAAAATGGATCGGGAATGCCTACCTCCATCGACACTTGCTTGATCAGATAATTACCCGTAGACAACATTTCATGGGCCTTGTTCATCCTGATCTCATTGAGGTACGTCAGCAGACTTACGCCCGTCTCGGCCTTGAACACCTGGCACAGGTAAGGTTCTGAGAAGCCAACATGAGCTGCAATATCGGAAATTACGACCCGCTGAGCATAATGCTTCTTCAAATAAGTAATAGCTTGCCGAATCTCTTCACGCAGATGCAATTGATCCCCGGGATTCTTGCCCACTCGGGTTACAACTTCATCGTAAAGATCCTGTAGTAACAGCATGAGAGCAGAATCTGTATCGGCTAACTCGATCTTCCGAATCCAGGCGCTCTCGTTCCACGACGTTTCGCTGCTCATGATCTTGGAATTGACCAGCCCCCAGACCCCGCCGATAATCGCCCTCTTCAAGGTACTGGGCTTCGTCTGAAGATCAGCGGCGGATTGAATCAAGCTTAGTCCACTCTCTAGCCAGAGATCCAAATCCGTGCCAGCCACATGATGGAAGCTGTCTTTGACTTGAATTTCCAGCCCCTTGAAGTCCTCGTCATTGTGAATTGGCTCCTTCAGATACGCATTAAAGATGCATTCTGCGCGATACTTCATGTAGAAGGACAGATCATCGGCTTCCCGGTTGAGCTTAATTTGTTTCATTAGTTCATCATAAGTGGATGCCCGGCTCCCGTATACAATTCCGATCTCCATATTGTAATAGCTCTTGAAGAGCGCTTTGATCCTCTTGGCCAGTTCCTCGGCCGCAGGTGGCTGCTCCCCTTCCTGCTGCTTTGGCAATGCCGCCAATAGGGAGTAGCGGTTGGGTGGAAGAGAGGCAACCCACCATTTGGATTGCGCCGGGAACAATCCTTCGGCAATTTTCTGCAATGCTTCTATGTATTCCGTAGTAGCTTGTGGCTGAACAAGCTCTTGCTGGTAAGCCTGTATATCAAACACAAAGGCCTGCCCCCTGTGTTCGCCTGTAAACCAGCGGGCTACTTCCGCTCGACCCAGGGAGTTATTTTGTTCTCCCATTTCCTCATGCGCCTGCTTGAGCCATTGTATAACCGCTTGTTCGCTAGCCTTGCCCGTGTCCTCATTCCCCTGTGGCGCCCGATCTCCAGACCTTTTCCCATCCAGCTTTAATGCCATTTCCTCTAAAGTGGACATGAACTCATCCGTCTTGAGAGTAAGCTTCAGCATATAGTCATGGGCTCCGCATTTCAGGGCCTCACGAACCAACTCAAAATCATTATAATTGCTAAGAACCAATACTTCTCCCGCATAACGGGCAGAGGTAAGCTGCTTGATCAGTTCCAGGCCGTCCATCTCGCTCATCTTGATGTCCGTAATGATAATATCCGGTTGCGTCCGATTCACCATCTCCAGCGCCGACACACCGCTTGCTGCCGATCCGGCATATTCGAAGCGGCTCCCCTCCCAACGAATCAACGATTTCACGGCATGTCTGACAATCATTTCATCATCTACGATAAGAACCTTGTACATCCCGCTTACCCTTCCTTCCTTTTGACAGGCAGTCGAATTGTCGTTACCGTCCCCTGCTGGGGCTCACTGCTGATATGCATCCCAAAAGGTTCTTCGACATATAGACGAAGACGCTCCTCCACGTTGACAATGCCAATGCCCGACAGCTTCTCGTGGGAAGCTCTGCGAAGCTGCAGGTCCCGGGTGTCAAAGCCCTTGCCATTGTCTGAAATCTTGAGTTGTAGTATACCATCCAGCGCCGTAATTTCAATATGAATTTTGACGATTCTCCCATCGTCTCCTCCGGCATGGATGATTGAATTTTCAACAATGGGCTGAAGAATAAACCGAGGAACCAGGCATTCATAAAGCCCCTCTTCCTCCACGCTAAAGGTCAGATCAAAGGATTCGCCGTAGCGGATACGCTGAATAACCGAATAATGGAGTAGATTATCCAATTCCTTGCTTAAGGGAATCATCTCTTCATGGTCAAGAATCGTATTGCGCAGCAGTTCCGAGAGAGAGGCAATCCCTTCCTCAACTACGGTATTCTTGCTCATCATCGCGCTCCATTTGAGGGAGTTAAGCGTGTTGAACAGGAAATGCGGATTAATCTGAGCTTGCAGCATCTTCAGCTCTGCGTCTCGCTTCGCCTTCTGCTCCATTTCCACCTGATAGATCAGCCGTTTCAATTGAGCCACCATCTGGTCGATAGTCTCCGTCAATTTGCCCATTTCATCCGGGGCATTCTCAGAGGGTAGCTTGAAGTCCAGCTTACCGAGCTTGATGGTCTTGGCATACTGCAACAGTTCCTTCATGGGATTAATGATACTTCTGTAAATTAGCAGAGCCATAAAGGTAGACAAGAATAGAATGAATATGCTGATGACAATCAGATTGCTGCGAATATCTACGAGTTCGGAAATGATGAAGGAGTGGGGAATCAAGCCGATCATATACCAATCAGCGGAACGGATATACGTGTGGGTAACCAGATACTTCTTGTTATTTATACGGGTATAGAAAGACTGCCCCGTCTCATTCCCGACAACTTTATCAAAGACTTCCTGCTGGCTATAAGGGCCGCCTTGTCCAATGATCGGATTAGCTGAGGAGACAACGGTCCCGTGCCTATCCATGATATACACCATTCCGCCATTCCCCAAATCGACATGCTCATAGGTATTACGAGTAAACACCCGGCCATCGATCACGATGATGAGATATCCTAATTTTTTATTCAAATTATCGGCAGAGAAAATAACGCGACTTAACGCGATCTTATCCGAGCCACGATTGGAACGAAGATAACTCCAGCTGGTATTCCCGGATAAAGGGTCGATTCGCCCAATGCTCTCCTGGATTTGATCATCGGGATACCATTCGTAGCCTACGTCGTAGAACGCTTCCATCTCTTCGGTGAGGACCACGACGTTGGACAAATTGCTTAGTCTGAAGACCTGCTCGCCAAGATCATTGTTGATTCGGGTCTTGAATTCATTCTTCTCAAAATCGGACATCGTGCCGGCCAGCCGTAACCCCTCTTGAATTTCTTTATTAACGATAATGGATTCACTTAAGGTTTCATACTGCACCAGTTCCCTGGATACGTTGACCGCAGATTCGGAGAGCACCTGTAAGGAGAAGGCGCTTAGCTTGTCAGAGATAGATTCCTCATAACGAATATTGGAATAAATCGTAATGAAAATGACGGGAAGCAGAGAAGTAATAAAAAACGCCACCAACAACCTGTTTTTTATGGTGATCCTTCTCAAAGTGGCGAGGATTTTGCCTGAATTGCTAAAAATACGACGTGGATTGTCCATACCAGTTCCCCTTGGCCTCGGTGTATGAGCGAATAGATGATTATAATATACTACTATTTATTATTAGAATTTTAAATTACATATTCAATATCAGAGTCATATGTATTAGATAAGTATAAATTTTGTTGTATCAATTTACTTCGTTCAATATGTCTAAAAATAGTTGCTTTTTCTGAGCTGAGATGATTCCCAATTAAAATCAAATTATTGTCTACAGGATGATAAATATACCATTTAATATTGCCTTCTATTATAAATAATTTTTTTTGGTCAGAAATAGAAATTATCATTTTAAATTCCCATCTCAATATCCACCAGGAAAAAACACATGATGCCAACATCAGTAGTAATATAAATGTTAGTTTCCCATAAGTATCAATAACTAAATTTTCTTCTGGGATCAAGGCTGCTGCAGAACCCGAATAAAAAGGCATCACAACAGCAATACAAATAATGTTAATCATAAATACAATTAAAGATATCATCTTCCAACAAAAATTCATGTTATTCCAGACTTTTTTACTCCAATCGCTAGAGAATGAAGTAATCCCCACTAATAAAAATATGATAAAAATGAAAACCATTCCAAGGTAACTTATCAATTTAAATTGATGAATTTTATTGCTATAAGCATACAAAAAGACGAGTATATAAGAAATATAGAGAACTACAATATATCCTATATTTGTTACTACTTTAATAGAAAGATTTCTCTCTTTTGTTGATAGCCTTTTCTCCACATATGTGGAGGTTAGCATAGTGACAGGCCGCAATCTAAAAATAGTTAAGACAAGAGTAATTATTCCCCCTGAAATTCCGATCTTACTTAGAAGACTATTAAAAATGTCCATTAGCCTCACCCTTCATAAATATGATTTTTAAAAAAAATTAGAGTAATTCATCATAGCCGAATCACTTGATTCGCCAGTGCGGTTAGTTCATCCTCATGGGAGATAAAGACCACCGTTTTCCCCGGATTAGTAATTATCTCCCGAACTAATTCCTTACCTTGCTGATCCAGGTCATGGTAGGGCTCATCCAGAAAAATGAGGGGGCTATCTTTTAATAAGGCACGCGCCACCGAGATGCGTTGCTTCTCTCCTCCCGAACTGTTCTCTATCTCTAGGCCCAAGGCCGACATATGAGATAAGCCCGTTCTGTCCAACACCCTTGCAACTTCCTTGTCACTGGCCTCGGGGCGAGCTAGCTTAACATTGTTGTACACCGAGTCTTCAAATAAATACGGAGACTGCTCCGCATAAGCATACTGCGCAAAATAAGAAGGCAAATCGATTTGCGAAAGGTCTACATGATTTACGGTAAGCTTCCCGCCACAGGGCTTAAGTAGTCCCGCCATAATTTGCATAAGCGTAGACTTCCCCCGCCCATTGGGGCCAACAATCGCCACCTTGTCCCCCTGCCTAATCTGAAAATCAATTGACGCTAATAACGGGCGGCCTTCCTCATATTGAAAGCTTATTTGTTTGCCTTCCAGTGCCAAAGGCCCCCCTTCTACTTGAGTGAGGTTAGCACGCGTTCTCCCGTCACTGATTTCACTTAATTTAGGAAGATAAATTTGCATCATATGATAGCTTTTAAGTGCTGCATCCAGATCGAGAAATACAGTCTTCAGTGTATTTGATAGGCCAAAGACCGTCATAATATAGCCGACTTCTATGTAACTCGCCGCCACAAGCCACGCACCACACAGAATAATGATGGCACTGGTGAGCAGACCCGTGAACGAGTCAAGTCTCTCCAGCATGTATTGCAGCCGCATATGATGTTGAAGCCGAGAAGTGTAATATTGCTGGAACCGTTCAGCAAACAGTCTCAGGAACCCCGATCCAAGCTGAAATACCTTGAGGTAACCGGCCCCATGTACCATATCCAGTTCCAGATTGCGGCTGCTCATCTCGTAATCCCTGGTCTTCATTTTATATTCGGCTTCTATCCGTTTCTTCACCCGACTAGCCAGCAACGGAACCGCCGCTACGATCAGACAGACCAGCGCATACCCCATATGAATCCGTATCAATTGCACGACTATACCCGCCCCCACGATAGCTGATACCGGGATCTTCGTGAACACAGCTAATACCGCGAACCGAAATTCATTAGGATCTTTCTCCAACCGGTATTGCATGTCCCCTTCCTTAAAATCCTTGATACGCTCTGGCGGCAAATGGATGAACTGGTGCAGGATATAGTGATCATGCTCCAGAGCATTGCGGAATAACAAAATATTCTTGATATATTGCAACAGCGGAAGCAATAGAATGCTCCCTAGCAAAGCCAGGATGAAGTAGGTGGCTGAACGGAAGGTCATCTCCTCCGGTCGATACAAGATATCGTTGGTAAAGCTCCCGATAATCCGATAAATCAAGATCGTTAGATAGCCCCCGGCAATGCCCTGTATGACTCCAAGCAGGATTGTCCATTTGTGGTGCCGCAATGCTTGGGTGACCACTGAGTTACGCATGTGCTCCATTCCTTCTATGCAAATTTATATCGCCTTGTTGCAGTTCAACGACTACGGTTGCTTGCTCGATGAATCCCTCTCCATGACTAACCATAAGCAAGGTTTGATCCGTCTTCTCCAGCCACTGCTGTAATACGCTTCTAGCTGCGGCATCCAAATAATTGTCCGGTTCATCGAGCAAAATGAGAGAGGCTGGCTTTAACAGCGCTGCGATGAGGTAGACCTTCTTCCGCTCACCACCGGACAGATCACGGATTGGACGTTGCTCCAACAAGACTTTGTTCAGACCAAATCTTTCAGACCAGACCACCATAGCGGACCATCGGTCTGTTCCTTCTTGGAACATCATCTGGTATAGCTGCTTTGGCGTAATCGACAGCAGGCAATCCTCCTGGGGTAACCAGGAAATCTCTTGCAAATAGGTTTCCTCACAAATTCCGGATAGTTCATTGCCCTTGTACATGATGCTGCCACGATCATATAACCTACGGCGAAGTAACACATTCAGCAGTGTTGATTTTCCCGAGCCGTTGGGGCCTTGGAGGAGAATTCGCGATTTTTCTTTAACAGACAGATTTACGATCACCTCTCTTCCGGGACTCCCAACAGGAAGATTGGCGATGAACACCAGAGGTTGATCCACTTCCGGAGGCAACACACATAGGGATGGTTCTTCTAGCTCCAAACCCATCAGTCCCTCTACCCGGGCTCTAGCGGTAACATAAATCGGTCTTTCTACGATATAATTAAAGATTTGTGCAGCCGCCCGATAGAATTCGGTACTTAGTGCTAACACGGCCAGCCCTGCCTTAAGATCGCCTGCCCCTTTCACCGTCAGGATGGCCACAAGGCCATAGGTGCCGAACTTGATAATATGCTCCAGAGAAGCCGTCATCCCTTGCTCAACAGTAATGGTTCTCTCCGCTTTCTTCCCGATACGATGATATTCCGTATGTATATTTCTAAGCTTATTCAGAAACCAGGCATGAGCCCCGTATACTTGCAGAACCTTAAATCCCCTGTAGCCCGCCAGCACATGGTTGGTCAGCCGCGCTTCAATCTCCCGGGCATCCAGATAATTTTGCCGCATATACCGTTTAATTAACACCGGAGGGATGACATGGAGCAAGGCGGCCAGAAGCAACAACCCACAAATCCATACATCCACGGTGGCAAAATAAACCGCATAAGCCGCAGCAGTGACCAGTGCAGCCAGCCAAGTCGGCAGACTATTTGTAAAATATTTCACAATTTCATTCACATCATGCTCCAGTCGCTCAATCACTTCTCCTTTACTAATCTCTGATGATAGCGATTTCATAGAACGACTCAGAAATCCGCTTAGGAGCGTTGCCTTGAACTGGTGCTTGCCAACCTCTGTCTGAACCTGCATGGCGACACTGACCATATAGTCAATGACGTAATAACAGATAGCTATTCCCACAAGCAATAGACTTTGTCGTAATAATTGCTCAAAGTCAGTATTCATGGCCGCCTGGATAATATCCGCCAGCAAGAATGCCGACATCAACCCATAAGGTACACCCAGCAACGACTTAGCCGTATTCCCGGCCGCGACCTTATACAGTAGAGCATAATTCCGTTCCTTCATCTTCATCTTCCCCAAGCCATTGGCCTCATTTTCACAGATTCTTCTATTATAAATCCAATAGGAAAATAATGACACTCCCCCTCCTAAAGATTGGGTTTACATATGCCGATATAGGAAAGAGTCGACTTACAACATGAAGGGATTTGGAGAGAAATGAAGTTCAAATTGTACAAAGTCACGCTAACTATGAGCGTACTACTACTTGTAGTTTTAAGTGGGTGCGGCGGGCCATCCTCGCTTACCAAGGACAAGAACGGGCTTCCGGCAGCCGATGAATTATTACAGAAATCCTCCGAACAATTCGACTTAATACATAGTTATGAAATTAAGGGCCAGCAAACTTATCGCGAATATGATACCCCTGAACAACAGGAGACCGCTCCATGGAACAACATCACGATATTAGATCAATACAACAAGGAACCCTTCCTATGGTATATGGAGCAAACCTATGAAGAAGGATGGGAGTATAAAATATACATTACCGAGCCTTATGGCCTGTTGTTCCACATGGGGTTAGATTATTGGGAGCAGTGGGGGAAGAAAGATGAAGAACACACTACTAAGGAGGTTGAAGCCAAGAAGCAGTCCATTAACCCATTCCTCGCAGCTTTGCAAGTGGAAAAGACGAACATGACCGTAAATCAGGATAAGGACAACTATACCCTCATCATTACAGGATCTCTGCATGAAGAGCCGAAGCAGGATGAATCGACGGACGATGCCCCTATCCTCGACATCCCGCGCTACACGATACTCAAGCAAACGTTCACTATCGACAAGAAGACTTTGTTGCCTATGCAGCAGGTTGACGACTATGAGGAGCAATTAGACTTCTCGGGGGATATTACCTATGTCGAGGGAACAAGAACACGGACTTACCAGTACAATCAACTGGATGAACAGGCAATAACCAGTACAATTGAAGAGATTATAGAGTCGAAGTTAACAAAATAGAAATACATCCTTGTAAAAAAACGAGCCCCAGCATATAAGCTGAGGCTCGTTTGCTATTGAAACAACCCGAACTCTACCTATCTCCGCCACTTCATGAACCGGTAGTCCAGCAGATCCACCAGTAGAAATAGCAGAAAGCCAACCAGGCTGAACAGCAGGATTCCAGCATACATCTGCGGGTAATCCAGCCTTAGCCAGGCATCCATGATGAAGAAGCCCATGCCATGCTCCGTTCCATAGATTTCCGTAAAGAACAGAACTGAGATCGCTGTTCCCAGCGAGACACGAATCGTGCTGAGGATGACTGATAAGGCGCCGGGCAAGGTCACATGCCAGAACTTCTGACCCCGCCCTGCTCCGATACTGGTCAGCACATCATAGGTGCTTGCCGGAATCGCTTTGATGCCATCCCGAACAGAAATGATAATCTGGAACAACAGAATCAGCATAATCATGAGAATCTTGGACGTCTCGCCAAGTCCAAAGAACAGCATTACCACGGGCAGCAAGGCAATCTTTGGTACCGGATATGTCAAGTACACTACGGGGTCCAGCAGCTTGTTCCAAAGTACGGATCGCCCCATCAACAGCCCAACAAGCAGGCCGAGAATCAGTGCCAACAGTACGCCGGCAAATACACGCATCAAGCTGTAGCCAACATTCAGTACAAGCTCCCTTCCCCCGAGCTGGCCCATCGCCAGGTAGACCCCCAGCGGACTGGGCAGCATGGGATGGTTCACCAATACATGCGCCACGTACCAGATGATATTCATCCCCACGAACACCAGCAACAATCTCAAGATATAGTTCAGTCTCCGCGAATTCACCATTTCTCCTGCATTACCTTTCTGACCTTCTTCATTTGGGTGAAAAAAGCATCGCTGGCCCGCTTCTCCGTAAGCTTCATGGAAAATACTTCCTCGTTATCGATAATTTCCGCCGGATCATTCTTACTAGAAGGGAGAACAATCATCTTCTGCCCTAGCAAAATAGCCTCGTCAACATCGTGCGTTACGAATAGCGCAGTAGCGGGATTGGCCTGCCAATGTTCCAGGAACAATTGTTGCAGCGTTTCCCTGGTTATGGCATCCAGCGCCGAGAACGGCTCGTCCAGCAACAGCATGGATGGAGCAATGGCAAAGGCCCGCGCAATGGCAACCCGCTGCTGCTGACCACCGCTAAGCGACAGCGGATAACGCTCCGCCAGCTCCGCGATGCCCATCGCCGCTAGCCACTGGTCTATCTGCGCTTCCCGGACCTGCTTGCTCTGTCCCTGAGGATGCGCGATGCTCATCGCTACCCGGATATTGCCCTTCACGGTCTTCCAGGGCAGCAGACCGTAATTCTGCGGAACCAGGCCCATCAGAACGTGCTGTTCACGCAAAGAGCTTCCATTGAACAGCAGTTCGCCCCGGTATTCCGGCAATAGACCGGTGATGGCACGAAGCAATGTGGATTTCCCGCTCCCGGAGGGGCCGAGAATCGTGTAAATGCCATGCTCCGGCAGGGTGAAACTGACCTTCCCCAATGCCAGTTCCCCGCTCCGGTATTCTACTTCAAGCTCCCTGACACTGAGTCCGCTATTTCTTGAACTGGACATCGGAGATCACATCTTCGGGGGTAATGTCTTTGGTCAACAGCCCCTGCTCACGGGCCCAGGCGAAGGCCGCTTCAACTTCCTTCACATCGACTTGGTTGGCCGGAATGTAAGCTGGCACCTCAATTTGCTCCTTCAAGGTTTCGGGATAACCCACCTCTTCAATCACCAGATCGATGTAGTCCGCTTTGTCATGGGATTGCATGTACGCTACGGCCTCATCATAGGCAGCATACATCGCCCGGATGGCGTCAGCCTTGGCATCAATGGCGCTCTGCGGGAAAGCCAGCACGAACGGATTAATGTTCGCTTCGTGCGTCGAGCTAAGCATGCGCAACCCTGCGGCTTGGCCCATCGTGACAAATGGCTCCGGTAAAATCGCCGCATCAGCCTTATTATTCTTCAGCAGCTCCAACCGGGTAGGAATTTGTGGTACTTCCGTGATACGGATATCCTGCTCCGTCAGACCGGCCTGCTTTAACATCATGGCAACGGTATACTGCGTTGAAGTATTTTTGGACAGAATCACAGTCTTCCCTTTCAGATCCTTCACATCCTGAATCTCGCTGTTGCCGGTGAGCAGATCAAATTCTCCAAAGGTCGTGCTGGTAATTTTCACGTCCAGCCCCGCCTCATTATAGATGGAGATCGCAACCAGATCGGCACTAATTCCGTCCACCTTGCCTGCTTGAAAAGCGACGTCCCGATCCTTGGCACTCTTGAATGTCTCAATGTCCAGAAGAACTCCATGCTGCTGATCGAAGCCTTGCTCATGGGCAATGACGAATGGAATGGCATCTATGGACGGCAACAGTCCCAGCTTCAGCTCGGCCAATCCCTCCGGCCCATTATTGGTTGAATCGGCGGCAACTGCGGTGCCACTCCCTTCACCCGTGTTCGTAGAATTTGCCGCCTTACTACCGCAAGCCACACCCACGATGCCGACGATCAGCACCAGTGCAAGCAGCATCATAGTTCTTCTAGTAGTCTCTTGCTTCATTGTTGTCCCATCTCCCTATATGTTCTATCTATAGTAGGCATAGCCATGTGCCATACTGGCTTAAATTTGTTCTACCGCCTTGGTTTGCGATTTTATTCACAATACATAAGACAAGTAGGCCATATTCCTCCAGGCAGCCTCAAATAACTTCATTTTACACCCATTGCTGTATTTTGTATATTTTCATTTTTAAATAATATAGAAAAAAACCGGCGCTCAGCAGCGCCGGATTAATCAGTCCCATGGATTTATTCAAACAATTCGCCAAGCCCTTCCTTAATCATCACATTCTGAAGTGCCTCAAGTGCTACAATACCACCCTCCCCATCCGTTTCCAAGGTTAGCGTATCTCCCATCTCAAGTCCTAAGGACAGTACGCCCAATATAGACTTCAGCGTCACCCTCTTACCATGAGCTTCTGCAAATGCTTCAACTCCCTGGAACTGATTAGCTGTATTAACCAGGGCTGTAGCTGGTCGCGCATGGATGCCGTCTTCATCGGTAATTTTAAATGTTTTTTGCATGTTTTCTGATCCATCCCTTCCCTTTTAACAGAATTCGCTCAACCAGCAAGGTTCCCGGGCCTGTAAGAAGCAAGGCAATCACCGTGCCGATCCCTACAATTCCCCCGCAAAGGTAACCCGTTCCTAATAAAATCGCATCCACCCCTATTCTGCCAAGATCGTATCTTAAGCCAAACTTCGACTCCAAATAACGTAATATGGCATCGATGGCATACATGCCGTTGCCAAATCTCATGAGCAGAACATAGGTGATGGAGTAACAGAAATTAGCTACAATAACAACGATAATTTTGTTAAATAACTGTAGATGGTCTAAGCCCATATTGGAAATGAACGGGAACAACATATTAATAAATGGGCCTATGCCGAAAGAATAAATGAAGGAAGATACGCCGATAGCCTTACGATTGAGTAAAAGTGCTACAGCCAGCAGAACCATGTTGATGATAAAGCTGGTCAGGCCTAGGCTCCTTCCGGTAGTCTTATGAAGTCCCTCCAATAGAACCGTGAGCGTATCCGATCCTATATTGCATGCGATAAACAAATTGACTGCAAGGGCGGTGAACCCCATCGCTATGATCAACATGATGACTTGTCCACCGAATTTCCAATAATTTGACATGGCTAACGCAACCTCAATCCAGGTTCTCCCCATTCGTAGCTATGGCTTTCTGCATCCAATAGAAGCTATCCTTGCGCAGCCGTCTCTTCGTCCCCTTACCATAATCATCTTGATCTACGTAGATAAATCCATAGCGCTTGCTCATCTCCGAGGAAGAACAGCTAATGATATCGATAGGGCCCCAGGCATAGTAACCTCTCAGGTCCACCCCATCCTTAATGGCTTCTTTCATTTGCTCGATATGAGCACGGAAGTAATCAACACGATAAGCATCATGAATGGAGTCGTCGTCCTCCAAAGTGTCGTGGTAGCCAATACCGTTCTCTGTGATATAGATAGGACACTGGTACCGATCATAGAACAGATTAAGCAAGGTGCGAAGCCCGATGGGATCAATCGTCCACCCCCAGGGATTGGCCGGAAGTTCGGCGTTGCGGTACGTCCCGCTCTTGTTCTTCATGCTGGCTTCGTCAAAAATACGAGTATAATAATAGGAAAATGACATAAAGTCAGCGGTATGTCTTAACGCCTCCTCGTCTCCCTCTTCGAACTTCACACTAATATTGTTATCCGCGAAATAGCGAAAAGCATAACCAGGGTAATATCCGCGCAGTAAGACGTCGGAGAAGAAATACTCCATTTGATTTCTCCTTACGGTCGCGAAAATATCTTCGGGCCGGCAAGTCGCCGGATATGCCGGGCCACCACAAAGCATCATACCGATTTGCAAGTCCGGATTCAGTTCGTGAGCATATTTCGTAATCAGTCCGCAGGCCACCATCTCATGGTGTACCCCTTGGTATTTGGCTGACTCCAGATCATCCACAACGTCTTCGGCAATGCCCAGGTGGTTGAAGGATTCATGGACAATCAAATTAATCTGATTAATGATAATCCAATACTTCACTTTGTGTTGGTAACGATCCAGGATGATTTTGCTGAACCGAACGAAGAAATCAATGACTTCTCTTGAATACCAGCCTTTATAGGCTGTGGTTAAATGCAGAGGCATCTCGTAATGGGACAAGGTGAGCATAGGTTCCATCCCATTGGCGATGATCTCATCAATGAGATTATCGTAAAACTTCAAACCTTCCTCATTAGGCTGCTCTTCATCCCCATTGGGGAAAATCCGGGTCCAGCTTATTGAGGTACGAAACGTTTTTAATCCCAGCTCCTTCAATAGCTTCAAATCTTCCTTATACGTGTGGTAGAAATCAATTCCCCAACGCTTGGGGAAGACTCGATCCGTACTAAGCATTGCTTCGCGAATATAATCGGTGGTTAACTCGGTATTCGTCTTTTTATCAAGCGGGATATCGTTCACATATTCGTTAATGTCCGCTACGCTTAAGCCTTTGCCCCCCACATTATAAGCACCTTCCAGTTGATTGGCAGCAACGGCACCTCCCCATAGAAAATCAGCGGGAAATCCTTTTGGAATAGGGTTCATTTACGTCTCTCATTCCTTTCTTTTATCGTTTATTTCTTAATCATTTCAAGGCTGACTAATCTTTGATTAAAGCTTTCAAAAATATCAATCAATCGCTTAACAAGATGAATTTCGCTGTATACAGTCATTAACGTGTCTTGAGCATGAGCGAATAACACCGAGTATTCACCCTTCTCCTCTCCTTGCGTTTCTTTCTGGATACAGTTCGTTTGCACACGATGAGCGATCACAATTTCTGAATTGGCCAACTTCACCTTTTGCTTGGCCTCTTCATAATTGCTTTTCTCAATATCCTTCAGTGCATCCGCGCAGTGTTTTCTCGCTTCTCCGGCGTGTAAAATAATTTGCATTGCATTTTGAGCCATTTGTTCCGAGGTCATAGTATGGTCTCCTTACACATTAATTAATAGGTGTTGCTTCTCTCTCAAGCTCTTGTTTTTCATAGGTTTTAAAAAATGGATACCAGATCAAGGTCGCTACCGCAACACAGATCAGCATAAGGATAATCCCCGTAATGGCTCCGGTTGTAATCCAGGTAGAAATCGGAAATGGTACATACCACATGTCAAATACGATCTTTGGAATGGGAGCAAGATGAATGATTTTAGTCCCAATCCAAACGATAGCCGGCAGGACCAATCCGATGAGCCACATGGGTAACATCAACAAAGGATTCCATACGATCGAGCCGAACACGATAGGTTCATTGATATTGAAGATGGATGGTACGAAGCTGGCCCGTCCCAGCGCCTTTAACTTGGCGCTTTTTGAGAACATGTGCATAATGACGAGCGGTAACGTACAACCCACGCCTCCTACCCATAAGTAAGCGGAATAGATCGTTTCGGAAGTAACGAGATTATGCGCACCCAAGGTGGCATTTGCAGTTATAGCTGCCAGAAGAATAGGCTTGGTGACGGGGGTTAGGACCCAACTGGAAATGCCCATGGAATATAGTAAGCAGTATATGAACATAATCAGGATGAACCCCCATGGCGTCTCAACCACATTGGCCAGCGGCATGAAGATACTTAAAATGATGTTATAAATATCAATATGAATGATATCTACCAATAGCCAAGCCGTAACCAGAGTAACTCCAATGGGAAGCATCGAGTCAAACCAGGCTCGAACAAAATCCGGAATAATCGATTCTTCCTTGAAGAAAGAGAATTTGCCGAACAAGCTCATGATATATCCGGTAAATAGAGCTGCGATAATCGCAACAAACATCCCCCCGGTTCCCAGTGAAGTATGCGTAAAGCCAACCGTTCCGTCTTTTACAATCTGGGGAGACACGATAATCAAAAAGGTAATCAGACCAGTACAGCCTGCAATAAAACGCTGTTTTCTTAATTTCTTCTTTTCCATCAAATTGAAGGGAATGAGGAACGACACCAGCAACGACAGCATCCCCATTGTCCATCCAAAGAGCACCCAGAAGTCAGGGTAATTTTTAATTTGATAAATATCTCCAGGTATGGTGAGTAGACAAAATACCGACCCCAGCAAAATGAATGGCAACAACTGCATGACGGAATCCTTGAGGGTGACAACCCATACATTGTTGTTAACTTTGTTCATCTTGGGAGAGAAATCATTTTTTAACCAGGCAATTAACTTGTCCATGGATCTTGTCCCCTTTAACTTTTCAATTCCTGTAACAAATCGTCTAAAGCAGCATCTCCATCCAATGTGGAGTAGTAGGAAGATTTCATTAAGAGCACTTTCACTTCCAGATCCTTAGTGAGTTCCTCAATTTCATCAATGATATACGCCAGATGAGGACCTACTAACAAAGCGTCGATATCATGGATATAATTCTCAATCTCTGCTTCTCCTCTGGCTTTGATATCCATGTCCAGATTTCTCTTCTTAGCAGCCTTCCTGATGTTGGCCGCCATAAACCCGGAACTGGCTCCGGAACCGCAAATAAGCAGTACGTTTAGTGTTTCGTTGGAATGGTCCATGGTGATCCTCCCTGCTTTTAGTTTGTTTTTGAGCCGCTGTTGAGCCTACTTGCTTGTTCCTTTCGTTCATTCTATAATTTTGACAGCGCTATCATTTGTTACAACCACAATATATTACAGAGCCTGCAACCCGCTCAAATAAAAAACTGCACCCCAAGGGTGCAACTAATTAAAGTGAGGACAACAATATGAAAGCTCAATATATGGATTTGATTCATTGCTTGAAATCTCCTCATCAGGATTGGGTCTCATCGCAAAATTTAGCGGATCAATTAGGCGTATCCAAGCGCACGATTAAATCATATATCAGTGAAATTCAGAGCCTTTACCCCAAGCTTATTATTGCTTCCAACAAAGGCTATAAAGTGAATACCGATCAAGTTAATACGTTTTTGTCTCATGAACGGAAGGCACTCCCCCAAACCCAGACGGAAAGGGTCGCTTACATTCTGAAAAATTTGGTGCATACCGTAGAACCCGTGGATATATATGATTTAAGCGATGTTCTGTTTATCAGTGATTCCACCCTTAGACTGGACCTCAAGCTGATTAAGGAGAAGTTGACCCAAAACAATCTGGAGCTGTACTTGACCAAAGATCAGCTATCCATCAAGGGGACAGAAAAAGACAAGCGCAAGCTTATGAGTAATATTTTGTACGAAGAGGCTAATGGAAGCTTTATTGATATTGAGAAACTTAAAGGTTTGTATGAGGGAATCGATATTGATTACATCCGCGATATTGTGGTGGAGACCTTCTCATCTCATCACTTTTTTACCAATGATTACTATTTAACGAATGTGATTATTCATATTACGATCGCCCTGGATCGAATGAAACATGATTTTCGCTTTCTCAGCAAAACGGTCGATTTCAACATGGACAATAATGCTTATGTTATTGCTCAGAAAATCGCGGTGCGGCTGGAATCCCATTTCCATGTTCAGTATTCTGAGGAAGAGATTGCAGACTTGGCGATCTTGATCTCAAGCAATGGAACCAACGTCAACTTCACACAAATTGAGATCGGCGATCTGGAGCGCATAGCAGGCAGAGCCTGTATTGATCTGGTTCATGCCATCACTACAGATTTAGACAATTATTACTATATCCATATTGCAGATTCAGACTTTGTAATCCGGTTTACCTTGCATATCAAAAATCTGCTCATGCGCCTGGATAACCGCTACTCCACCAAGAATCCCTTGACCGCTACGCTGAAGAGGGAATGCCCCCTCATCTATGATTGTGCGGTTCATGCTTCTCATGTAATCAAGGAGAAAACCGGGTACATGATTAGTGATGACGAAATTGCTTACTTGGCCTTTCATCTCGGATATGCGCTAGAATTACAAAGGCAAACGAACGTAAAAATCTCTTGCACCGTGTTATTCCCTCTGTACTACAATATGAACGTACAAATCATTAACAAATTGCAGCAATATTTCGGAGAGGATATCTCCATCCACTCCATTGTGACGGACGAGGGGGATTTAAGTTATATCACCAGCGATTTTATCATTTCAGCATCCCAGTTGCATAAGGTTCCAGAGGTTCCCTATGTCGTCATCACGCCCTTTTTTACCCGCAGCGACCGGGAAAAAGTCTCCAACAAAATATTTGAACTGAAAGAACAAAAGAAGAAGAAACAGTTTAAGCATAACTTGAAATTATTTTTGCACGATAACCACTTCTGCAGTTCCACTGCGCTGTCTGAGAAAGAGGATGTCTTGCGGTTGATCTGTCAAGTCATGAATCAAGATGGTTATACGGACGAACATTTTTTCGATAAAATTATGGAACGGGAAGCGATGTCCTCTACAGCGTTTGGACAAGTCGCCATTCCTCATGCCATTAAAATGGACGCACGTAAAACGGGCATTTATGTCTACTTAAATCCTAGCGGAATCAGATGGGACACTTCCGTGGTGAAGATTGTGCTGCTGTTAACCGTAAGCGGGGAGAATCGAATCATTTATCGCGATGTATTTGATGCCTTCGCCACCATTTTAACGGAGGATAAAAATGTAAACCTGCTGGCTTCCATTCAGAGCATCGAGGATTTTGTAGATAAATTAATCGATTGCTGGGAGTAAGTCAGCTTGTGTTATTAAATAGAGCCTCCTTATCCACTTTTCAGGTAGATAAGAAGGCTCATTTTCACTCATTCCTGAGCATCGAACTGGCTGTTGTACAGCTCTGCATAATATCCGCGCTGAGCCAACAATTGCTCATGGCTTCCGCTCTCCACCACATCTCCATCCTTCATATACAGAATGAGATCGGACTCGCGGATAGTCGAAAGTCTGTGGGCGATAACAAAGCTCGTTCTGCCCTCCATCATACGTTTGAAGGCTTGCTGGATGCGAATCTCTGTTAAGGTATCAATACTGCTGGTTGCCTCATCCAGAATCAGCATTGGAGGATCTACCAGCATAACCCGAGCGATCGTCAGCAATTGCTTCTGCCCTTGGGATAAGCTGTCCCCGGTACCGCTGAATTCCGTATCATACCCCTTGGGAAGTCTCTTGATGAACGCATGGGCATTGGCTGCCTTGGCGGCTGCAATGACCTCTGTTAGCGGAGCATCCGGCTTACCATAAGCAATGTTCTCTCGAACTGTACCACTTTTGAGCCAGGTATCCTGCAAGACCATGCCAAAAGCACCTCTCAGATGATCCCGGGTCATATTTTTGATATTGATGCCCCCAATCGTAATCTCACCCGCATCCACATCATAGAAGCGCATAAGCAGATTGACGAGTGTGGTCTTGCCCGCTCCCGTCTTGCCCACGATAGCAACACGGGTACCCGGAGTCACCGTCAAATTCAGATCAGAAATCAGCGGACGATCGGGTTGATAAGCGAACCGGACATGCTTGAATTCAATCGTAGATTGCCCGGGTGGCAGTACAGCAGGGGCTTGCGGATCATCTGACTCGGAACCCTCATCTATTACCTTGAAGACGCGTTGTGCCGATGCCGTAGCCGCCTGGAGTTGCGTCATTACCCCGGTAATTTCATTAAATGGCTTGGCGAACAGGTTGGCATAGATCAAGAAGCTCGATAAGCCCCCAACCGTTATTCGGGACAAAATCACCAGTATGCCGCCAAACATGGCAATGGCCGAGAAGGTAATATTGTTGACCAAACGGGTGGAAGGGTTAGACAATGAGCTAATGAATTGCGACTTTTCTCCCGTCTTTTGCAGACGTTCATTTTGCACTTGAAATGCTGCAAAGCTGCGGTCTTCAAATTGGAAAGCCTGAACCACCTTCTGGCCACCAATCATTTCCTCGACGTAACCGTTCAGACTACCCACAATCTCCGCCTGATCCCGGAATAATTGCTGGGAACGCATAGTTATAAACCGGGCTACGTAGTAAGCCGCCGGGGCTGACAACAATACAGCAACCGTCAGAAGCGGACTGGTGTATAGCATTAACACAATCGAGCCTGCTATGGTGACAACACCCGTCAGAAGGGTAGAGAACCCCTGAAGCAATCCGTCTGAAATAGCGTCCATATCATTGACGAAGCGGCTTATGCTGTCTCCTTGCGGGTGATTATCATGATATTTTAACGGCAAAGTGTTCAGCTTATCGAACATTTCTCGACGAAGATCGTTCACGGTCTCGTAAGCAAGACGATTTGTCCAGACGGCAAGCAGCCAGCCGAACAAGCTTCCCAGGCCGTATACGAGAGCCAGCCAAGTTAACAATTGAAATACGGCGTTAAATTCTACAGTCCCCTGAATGACCATGTGATCTATAGTTCTACCAATCAGAAGCGGCCCCACCAAGCTGGCGGTGACACTAAGCAACGCACTGATCATCGTTCCAATTAAATAAAGTTTATATTTTCCGGTATAGTGAAATATTCTGGACCAGGTTTCTCTCGTATTCATCATTTTGCCTCCTCCTCTGACAACTGGGAGTTGCAAATTTCACGGTAAGCATCACATTCCTGAAGTAACTGCTCATGGGTGCCGATCCCGGCAATTCCCCCATCCTCCATCACAATAATCCGGTCTGCATAACGGACCGTGCTGACTCGCTGAGATACAAGGAGCAGAGTCATCTGCTCACCATAACTGCGGATTGAATGGCGAAGTGCTGCTTCCGTAACATAGTCAAGCGCACTGGAGGAATCGTCCAGAATCAGAATATCCGGGCGAGTGATCACGGCTCTGGCAATGGTCAATCTCTGCTTTTGACCCCCGGACAGGTTCAAGCCTCCACGAGCGACCTGGGTGTCATAACCCTCAGGCAACTTGCTGATGAACTCAGCCGCTTGAGCTATGGTAGCTGCCTCTCTGATCTCTTCCTCGGTAGCCTGCTCTTTCCCCCAACGAATGTTACTCGCAATGGTGCCGGTGAAGAGCACCGCCTTCTGCGATACAAGCGCAATTTTACGGCGAAGTTCTGCCAGCGCAAGACTGGACACGTCCTGCCCCTCAACACGCACTACGCCTTGCTGAGGATCATAGAAGCGCGGAATCAGATGTACCAGTGTAGATTTGCCGGAGCCAGTTCCTCCGATAATTCCGATGGTCTCACCTGGATAAATGGCAAAAGACAAGTCGCGAAGAGCAGGATCACCGGCTTCGCTATAACCAAAGGTCACTTGATCAAATTCAATAATCGGTACACCGGGCTTACTACCGCTCCCTACGCCCATTGAATTCATCCGGGCTGGTTCTGGATTGGCTATGCCTGGCGTTGTATCCAGCACTTCATTGATCCGAGCCGCCGAAGAGGACGCCTTCGTGAACAAAATAATCAGATTGGATACCACAATAAGAGCAAGCAATATTTGGGTTACGTAATTAATAAAGGCAATAATCTCCCCGGAAGACAAAGTTCCGGCCTGGATATGAATGCTACCCACCCACAGAACAGCAATAATGGTCGAATTAACAACCAACGTGGTGGTTGGACTAAGCAAGGCCGAAATGCGTCCCACCCGAATCGCTGTAGCTGTAATATCATCCGCCGATTCACGGAATCGCGCCTGTTCTTCTCTCCGTTTGGCGAAGGCACGAATTACACGAACACCACTCAGATTCTCACTCAGTACCACGGCGAGTCTATCCAGCTTTTTTTGATAAATACGGTATAAGGGGGCTGATTTCTTGATAATCAAGTACAAGACCACGCCAAACACCGGCGTAGCAGCCATCAACACCAGGGAAAGGCGCATATCCAGCAGCATGGACATAATAATGGCCCCAATGCAAATGAATGGCGCTCGGATGACCAGCCGAATGAGCATGGCTACCGCTGTTTGGAGCTGATTGACATCATTGGTCGTTCGATTGACCAGAGAAGGAGTACCAAAACGGTCCAATTCCGCATAGGACAGCGAAGAAATATGCTTGAATAGCCTATTACGCAAGGTTGTTCCGAAGCCTTGGGAGGCTCGGGCCGCATAAAATTGGCAGATTAGTGAGCAAGCATAGCCGAGTATCGACATGGCGAGCATTAGCCCGCCCATTTTTAACACATATGTACTATCCTTATTACCAATGCCATGATTAACAATCAAGGCCACCACGGTCGGCAGGAGTAGCTCCAGTATGGCTTCAATTAGCTTGAATAAAGGGCCAAGAATCGTTTCTTTCTTGTAGGGTTTGAGAAATGCAGCTAGTCTGAACAAGGTTGCACCACCATCACTTATTTTGAAATTGTCAAAGCCAACTTTGATTATGACACAAAGGCTGATATATTAATAATATTGGTTTTATATCCTTTCCATACGTTTTCAATATACCAAAAGTGAGGATTTATTTATGGATATCAAGCAGCTTCACTATTTCCTGACCATTGCGGAAGAAGGACAAATTACGGCGGCAGCCAAAAAGCTGCAAATGGCGCAACCGCCTTTAAGCCAGCAGTTAAAACAGCTTGAAGATGAACTTGGAGTCCAGCTCGCTGAACGCGGCCCGCGCAGCATCCATTTGACAGATGCAGGCGAAATCCTTCGCCGGAGAGCTTTACAGATTATTGCATTGGCAGATTCTACTGTGCGGGAAATCCAGGATTTGTCCCATGGTCTCATGGGAACGCTTCAGCTTGGCACCGTCTCTTCGTCCGGAGCAGCACTGCTCAACGATAGGTTAACCGAGTTTCAACAAACCTACACGGGTGTGAAATTCGAAATTCACGAGGGCAATACGTTCCATGTGATCGATTTACTTCGCAGTGGGGTGATTGAACTGGGCATTGTACGAACCCCCTTCCAAACCAATGGGCTAAATTGCAAATTCATCTCCTCCGAGCCAATGCTGGCTGTTATGACACCGAAGCACGACTGGAGTCCAGGTCAATCCGCCTGTGAAGTGGAGGAACTCAAGGATCGTCCGCTGATTATTTATAGACGCTTCGAAAGTTTACTTCACGATACCTGTGAACGAGCTAATTTCGAGCCCAAGCTGTTCTGTAAAAATGATGATGCCCGTACCACCATACAATGGACGCAAGCCGGGTTTGGCATCGGTATCATTCCTCAATCCGCCTTGAAGTTGACTCTTCCCGAGGGGCTGATTGCCAAAACCATTAACAGTGAAGCGCTTTGGACTCGAATTGCCGCCATTTGGCCCAAGGATCGCTATCTGTCAGGTCTGGCCGAGCGGTTCCTCCGCAGCTTCGGGGAATCATGAAAAAGTAAACGGGCCAAAGCGTGCCTCCTGTTCACAGGTTGCAGCCACTTTGGCCCATAGCTTGAGGATGAACGGGAACCGGCAAAGGTCTCTTCCAACGTCATCCAAATCATAATTAGAGTTTTTCAATTTGCCCCTCTTTTAGCACGAAAAAACCGTTTCTGGCAAAGGACAAGATTTTGCTGGCACTAATGCCCGTCTGCTTCGAAATATCAATGACCATCGTATCGGGATGTACCTCCACAATGCCACGTATTTTTTCATAAGCTTCTTCACAGCTCTTGCACATCTTCTTACTCGACTTCACACATAAATTCCCACAAAAATCACAAATCTGATAATTTCCCATACCGACTCCTTGTCTGTCTCATATCGTGTTGGCTTCCATTCATGTAATCCACTATAAATTAAAATTATCCTTTATTAACTGAGCTACTTCACCTGCACTAAGATCAGTGTTGTTGATTTTTATGTACGAGTCTTTTGTAATTTCTCCCGGTTTGGAATTTAACCTGTGCTGATCCATGGTTGCCATTAAATTTTGTTTAGATTGTTCAACATTCCTTTTGGTTGGCTTTTGTTCCAGCCTAAAGGCAGTATCATTTCTCTGTAGCCTTGCTTCAAGATCCGCTTCTAATTCTACAAAATAAATTTCAGCACCTTGGGCTTCGAAAACATGACAGGTTTCATTTACAAAATCCCAATCCTCTTGAAGGTCAAGCGCCCATACATAGGTAAAAATCATTCCATATTGATCGCTTCTGGCGAAAGATTCAAACAACTCTTTCCGAAGAAGGTTGCTTAACCTCCATGTTTCACTTTCAAAACCAAAGTAAGGGTAAAACAATTCAATTGACATATGATTATGAAATAATTTTAATTCTGTTATTTGGGACAATTCGTGGCCTACCGTCATTTTCCCTACCGCCTGGGGTCCAAATATCAAGATGAATTTAATAGCCATCACTCCTTACCTTATATATTGAGCTCATCCATATTTCCTCTTTCATTCCTTCAAGTGTAAGGGTATTTAATGTTATAATAACTATAACTAGTTCCTGAAAGGTGTTGATTCTGAATGGCTATTAGTAAAGAACGAATTAATGAACTTCTTGACCAGTTATCTAAAAAAGACTTTGAGTTAGTTTCTGAGCTAGTCGAACGTCTTTCTCAAAGGTCACTCGATAGAAAAATCCCCCTGGATGATGAACCTACTACTCAGGATGATCTGAATGCAATAAATGCAGCACAGGATGCTTACTTAAAAGGTGAACTAGTTAACCTTAAGGATGTTGAAAATGAGTTACGAAGTTAAGTTTCTCAAAGAGGCTTTCAAATATCTTCAAAGGCAGGATGTAACAACCCGAAATCGAATCCTGGACCATCTAAAAATCCTGTCTGACAATCCCAAACACCCGGAACTCGATATTAAGAAAATGCAAGGTATTGACGATCGGTATCGACTTCGTATTGGTTCTTTTAGAGTCGTGTACTCCATTATAAATGATGAGCTAATCATTATCGTCATTAAAATTGGTTCTCGTGGAGATATTTACAAATCTTAAAGACACTTATATTCCAAGTGTCTTTAATTTGTTTTACACTCTTCCAATAATACCCCTGTTCCTTATAGCATGAAACGGTTCAGCCTTCTCCTCGCTTCAAAGCACCTTTAAACTCATGCTGCAAACCCCATATCTCCTTTAACTCAATTGCCTGTTTGTATGTATTTTCGATATCCTTGCCTTCCTTGGTCCACAAGTAAGGAAATATAGAGATTCCTTGATTAGGGGCTAACTGCTTCACGTCTTCTTGCCAGTTGTGCCATCTAAATGTCTCATAATACAAGTTCAGGTCCCCATGGAACACCCAATTCATAAAATCGGTGTAGCCTTTCTCCGTGTCCTCCCACTCCAAGGTATCCGGTGCAAAGTAATAAATATTGTGGGAATGTGCATCAAATTGACCCGTATTCATAGCAAATAACCCGCCTACAGCATCATAAGCAATAACATAGCCTTCCTCCAGCAACGGAAGCTGCCTGTTATCCGTCAATGACCCGTACATGGCTGGATGGCCTGAACCAAGGATGTGCAGCCAGCCGGAATCTACTACAATGCCGCCACATCCCAAGGCTATGGCCCCCATCGTTGATCTATTGGTGATCTGCATACGAAGCAATGCCGCTTCACCATCACTTTTCGTATTTTCAAGAACCTTGACATCAACCTGCGCTTCATCGATCCATTCCTGAATTATGGGCCAAGCTGAATCTTCTATAATAAGCTCTTCAATCGGCTTCATCGAAATAACGCTCCTTCACCAGGGGTACTCATTCGGTATAGCTAGATATTGCAAGTATATCATTAATCAATTATAAGAGGTTCAAAAAGTCGTCTTCCCAGTACGAAGCTGTTCGAGGAGTTAATTCGACATCGAATCTTGAATTCAGCCGGGACTTCCGTTGCTCACGTACCCACTACGTACGCTCCGCTACTCAGTCCCTAGCTTCATCCAATCTTCTCGGTTCTGTAAACCCGACTTTTTGAACACAGACTTGAAGAAAATCCCTCTCGGACAATATCTCAGCTTTTATCTAAAAAAATTAGAATTATCAATTGTGATGTTACTTAATGTATGGTAGTGTATTGTTAAGTAACATATTGGGAGGGATTCTCTGTGCAATATGTAAATCCGATTCGAGATATTGAGACCATACAAGCGATGAAGCTCGTACTGAGAAAGCAATCGCTCAGAGATGTGTTGCTGTTTGTACTTGGAATCAACACCGGAATCGGTCTTCTTGACATGTTGAACCTTACCGTACAAGATGTCTGGGACGGTCAGAGCCCCAAGCCATTCCTTTATCTTAAGGATGCGAATACTGGGGAAGTGAAGGCGTATTACCTGAACAGTAAAATTCGTCAAATTCTTAATGAGTATCTATCTGGCTGCGACGCATGCCCGGAAGATTATTTATTTAAATCCAAGAAGGATCGTCGTCCGATTACCCGTCAGCAGGCATATCGTATTATTAACCACTCGGCAAGGGAGGTAGGAATTACAGAGAAGATTGGTACGCATACCCTCAGAAAGACCTTCGGTTATCATGCGTATCAGAAAGGGATCGCCATCTCAATCATCAAATCAATTTTGAATCATCACTCCACTTCGGAAACTCTGAAGTATTTAGGAATCGACAAGAATGCAGACTTGCCCATCAAAGTAGATGTGAATTTATAGCGACTCTGTCTTTTGCCCATAAAAAAACACCCTCCGGATCAACCCTCGGAGAGTATTTTATAACAGTAGCCTATATTCACAGTTCCTAATTATTCATCGGTGTCTTCCAGACCCAACGCTGCATCAATATCTACGTTTTTCAGCTCAGTGACGATTCCATCGTCCACCAGAACCTGCAATGTTTCGGCATCCTTCATGAAGCGGAAGATTCCGTTATCGAAATCCGTATCGACTTCTTTGAAGAATATGCCTTCAAATTCCGTATCTTTCTCGTGATTGAAGCTCAGCTTATAATGGTCCCCGTCCTTGATTAAATAAGCACGTGTTCCATTTCTGTACATTCCTTCGCCATCCCGAATATAACGGGAGACCGACACGATGTGCAGATCGACAAAGGGAATTTCGCGCACCAAGGAATTGATGATGGAGCCCTTCGTAATCTGTTCCCAACGGCTCTGCGCTGTCTGACCGAGAATAATTTGAGTAATATTCTTCTCCCGAGCAAGTTCAGCAATAATCTTGGTCACGGGACGGCTCTCATTATCTTTCATAATGAATTCTGCCGAGCTATGGGAATTCGCATATTCTTTCCATTTTTCGATATAAAAAATTTTCTCCGCATCCAATTCGTCGAACGGCTTGGAGTCGATCGTCAAAATGTACAGCGGAGCCTTCAACATACTGGCGATTTTACAACCACGTTTGATTAGCCTTTCGCCATTGGGTCCATAATAAACGCAGACAAGAATACTTTCATTGAACAGATTATCCATTTTTTAACACTTCACCTCAAGGTTACATAGTAGAGCTTTATTTAAACTATGTAAGACTATAATTGATGTTACGGAAAGAGTCAACACGAAGACTATATTATTCGAAAGTAAGGAGGAGGACGCTTGGCTACATTTTATATTTTTATGTTTCTTCCGTTTTTCAGTGCCCTGCTAGTGCCTTTTCTGTACAAGTATTTGAATCGTCAGATACATACAGGTTGGTTCGTATTACTCGCCCCCCTATCCATCTTGATCTATTTACTTCAATATATACCTTCTATTGCTGCGGGTGAAACGTACAAATTCACGCTATCGTGGATTCCGACCCTTGGCATTGATATTACGACTTATGTAGATGGATTAGCTTTACTATTCGGGTTACTTATTTCTGGTGTGGGCGCCCTGGTTATTGTTTATTCTATCTTCTATATGTCCAAGGGCCGGGAAGCACTCCATCATTTTTATGTCTATTTGCTACTATTTATGGGAGCGATGCTGGGTCTTGTATTCTCCGACCATCTGCTCGTGTTATATGGCTTCTGGGAGTTAACCAGCGTATCCTCCTTCTTATTAATTGCCTATTGGTACGAGCGCAAGAGCTCGCGTCAGGGCGCATTGAAGGCTATGTTGATTACCGTAATTGGTGGCTTCGGTATGCTTGCTGGCTTCATTATGCTCATTATGATGGGCGACACCTACAGCATACGGGAGATCATCGCTCAAGTGGATGTGATTCAACAGCATTCTCTATTCATCCCTGCCATGTTGTGCATTCTCCTCGGAGCCTTCACCAAATCGGCGCAATTCCCGTTTGGTATCTGGCTGCCTGATGCGATGGAAGCCCCTACTCCAGTAAGTAGCTACCTGCATTCCGCTACTATGGTCAAGGCAGGTATTTACTTGGTAGCTCGTATGACACCGATCTTCGGCGGCAGTTCCGTGTGGTTCTGGCTTGTTGCCGGTGTCGGAATCATCACGCTACTGTATGGCTCCTTATCTGCCCTTCGTCAGACAGACCTTAAGGCGCTATTGGCCTACTCCACGATCAGCCAACTAGGCTTGATTATGAGCTTGCTTGGCGTAGGCTCTCTGGCAGTGTATTTTGGCCCTGGCGAGCAAGGTACTGTTTTCACAGTGGCTACCTTTGCTGCCTTGTTCCACCTGTTTAACCACTCTACCTTTAAAGGCAGCCTGTTTATGGTGGTCGGTATTATTGACCATGAGACAGGTAAGCGGGACGTCCGTTATTTGGGTGGGTTGATGCAGGTCATGCCGATTACGTTCACCATTGCCATGATCGGTGCCTTCTCCATGGCAGGACTACCGCCATTTAACGGCTTTCTGAGTAAGGAAATGTTCTTTGGCGCCGTGACAGAACTTGCCCATGTGAGTACCTTCGGTCTTGAGAGTATCGGTATTCTGTTCCCCATTATCGCCTGGGTGGCCAGCATATTTACCTTTGTGTACTGTATGATCTTCGTCTTCAAGACCTTTGGCGGTAAATATCATCCTGAGAAGCTGACGCGTAAAGTGCATGAGGCATCCCTGGGTATGTTATTCGCCCCGATGGTCCTGGGCCTGCTCGTCGTGTTGATTTTCTTCTTCCCGAACGTGCTTGGCAAATATATTCTGGCTCCAGCGTTAACCTCGGTACTGCCAATGATGCCTGTCACCGCGTACGATTTGAAGATCAGTGCGTGGCATGGGTTCAACATGGAATTACTAATGACCATTGGCGTCGTCGTGATTGGCTTCCTGTTGTTCAAGTCAGCCAAACGCTGGGTCCGAGTCATTCGTAATTATCCACAAGAGCTAACCTTGACTCATCTGTACAATATAGCTTTACCTGCTATGGAGAAAGGCGCAGCTTCCTTAACCAATCGTTACATGACAGGCTCACTAAGACATTATTTGAGCTACATTTTCTCCTTCTTCGTCATGTTATTGCTGGGCTCGCTTCTCTTGCTATACGGAATTCAGTTCGACTTCTCCAACAATGCAAGCATCAGCCTGTTCGATGTCGGCCTGGTCCTGGTCATGATCATTGCCGCTCTGACTGTGCTGTTCACGAACCATCGCGTTGTAGCTATTGTGGCGCTGGGAGCGGTTGGCTACATGGTATCCATGTTCTTCGTCATCTTCCGCGCTCCAGACCTGGCATTGACACAAATGGTGGTCGAAACGGTGACTACCGTATTGTTCCTGCTTTGCTTCTATCACTTGCCGAAGCTTAAGAAGGACATCGAACGCATTCCGTTCAAGTTAACGAATCTGATCATCTCTCTAGCCGTCGGACTGACCGTAACGATCCTGGCCCTTTCAGCAAACGGCCACAAATTGTTCGAGCCGATTACTTCCTTCTTCGAAAATGCCTTTGAACTGGCAGGTGCCAAAAATATCGTCAATGCCATATTGGTAGATTTCCGCGGCTTTGATACGATGCTGGAAATATCCGTGTTGGCCATCGCCGGATTGGGCGTGTATGTCCTGATCCATCAACGCTCCAAAAGGAGGGAACACGATGAAACCGAATAATGTCATCCTGCAAACGGTCACTCAAGTTGCTGTATTCATTATCTTTACCTTCTCCATCTATTTGTTCATGAACGGCCATCATAATCCGGGCGGCGGTTTCATCGGTGGACTTAGCACCGCAGCGGCCATCGTACTTCTCTATCTCTCCTTCGGCATTGAGAAGGTGCGGGAGAATATTCGCATCGATTACAAGAAGCTTGCTGCTGTTGGTGTCTTCATTGCCGTAGGCACGGGGCTTGCGGGCGTGATCTTCGGTCAGCCGTTCCTGACCCAGATCTTCGGCCATGTGCAGTTGCCAATCTTCGGAGACACAGAGCTTGCCTCCGCACTGGTCTTCGACACCGGCGTTGCATTGGCCGTCATCGGTACTGCGGTCAATATTATTCTGAGCATATGTGAGGACCGCTAATATGGAGACTTTAATGATTTTGCTGGTCGGCGTGCTAATATCCATCGGCACTTACTTGATTCTATCCAGACGGCTGCTGCGCATCGTGCTTGGTTCATCCCTAATCAGCCATGCGGTGAATTTGC
Source organism: Paenibacillus senegalimassiliensis (assembly GCF_001486585.1). Taxonomy (GTDB): domain Bacteria; phylum Bacillota; class Bacilli; order Paenibacillales; family Paenibacillaceae; genus Fontibacillus; species Fontibacillus senegalimassiliensis. The sequence continues at coordinate 956,497 of NZ_LN909046.1, read as the reverse complement.
TGCTCATCACCTCCGGTGGTCTGAAGACGGGAGCCGCTCCCCTGCTGAGCGAGAAGACGAAGCAATTCACCGATGCCATCCCGCAAGCCTTGATTCTCACGGCCATTGTCATCAACTTTGCCGTAACCGCGCTAGTATTAGTTCTGGGTTACCGTGCCTATCAGAGCTACGGAACCGATGACATGGAACAGTTAAGGGGAAATGAGTATGAATAACTTGTTGATTGCTCCGGTCGTTATTCCTTTGTTAACGGGAATGGCCCTCATCATTTTACAGAAGAACATACGTCTCCAACGGGCACTTAGTCTGATTGCCTTGTGCGTTACCGCTATTATCGCCGTAATGCTTATCAATCGCATCAGCCATGGAGGTATTCAAACCTTGCAATTAGGCGGTTGGGAAGCGCCGTTCGGCATTAGCTTCGTGGGCGATATGTTCAGTGCGCTCCTGCTGCTGGCTACCTCCATCGTCGCTATAGGCTGTGTGATTTTTGCCTTCTCTTCCACGGAACGACGGCAGGAGAAGCTCTATTTCTATCCTTTGTTTTTATTTCTGATTACAGGGGTTAACGGTTCATTCTTAACGGGGGACTTATTTAACTTATACGTATTTTTTGAAGTGTTTTTGGTTGCTTCCTACGTCATGATTACCTTAGGTGGTACCCAAAAGCAGCTTCGTGAGTCGCTCAAATATATCTTCACGAACATTATATCGTCTGCATTCTTCCTCATGGGCGTAGCTTACTTGTATTCTATCACTGGCACGCTGAACCTGGCGCATCTCTCGATGCGGATTGCCGAGGTAGGCCAAGATGGGCTGATTACCACCGTCGCTCTGTTATTCCTGATCGTCTTTGCCCTTAAAGCCGGATTACTGCTCTTCTTCTGGTTGCCGGGCTCCTATAGTGTGCCGCCTACAGCGGTTTCAGCTATCTTTGCGGCCTTGCTGACCAAGGTAGGCATCTATGCCATCTTCCGGATGTTTACCTTGATCTTCTATCACGAACCACAAGTCACTCATCTTGTCATCGGCATATTGGCGGCTGCAACCATGATTCTGGGGGGACTTGGCGCGATTGGCTTCTGGGATTTGCGCAATATTCTCACCTACAATGTCATCATCAGCGTCGGATTCATCATGCTGGGCTTCGTCTCCATGACAACGAACGGCATGATGGGCTCCATCTATTATTTGCTCCATGACATGATAATCAAGGCACTTGTATTTCTCATAGGCGGAACCATCATTCATTTAACGGGAACTAGCCGGTTGAAGGAAATTGGTGGCTTGATACGCTTGCAACCTTGGCTCGGCTGGATGTTCCTGATTGCTGCCCTATCCATGGTCGGTATCCCTCCACTCAGCGGCTTCCTCGGCAAAGTGTTCATTACCCGTGGTGCCTTTGAGTCCGGTTACTTCTGGCTTGGCGCGATCGGACTGGTAGCGAGCTTGTGTATCCTCTACTCCATGATCAAGCTGTTCATGAATGCCTTCTGGGGTGACACGATGCTGAATGAAGAAGAATTGAAGGGAAATGCCAAGGGTCTGCTGTTCCCCATTGCCTTCCTGACTTGTGCCAGTCTGGTCTTGGGAATCGGTGCCGAAGGGATTGCCGGTTACGTCACCCAAGCTGCCAATGAATTACTGAATCCAAACCTGTACATTCAAGCTGTGTTCAAATAAAGGAGGGATAGCCATGCCCGTTCAGGTACTGCTTAACATCTTCATCGCTTGCTTGTGGATGTTCCTGCAAGATAACATCAGCGTATTGAACTTTATCAGCGGTTACTTCGTAGGTGTATTTATTTTATTATGTACACGCCGCTTCTTTAAAGACCGCTTCTATGTATTTACGCTGGCCGCCATCGGCAAGCTATTCATTATTTTCATTCATGAATTGATCACCTCTTCCGTGATGGTCATGAAGCATGTGCTACGCCGCAAGATTGAAGTAACTCCCGGGATTTTCAAGGTCAGAACCGATCTAGAGGGGAGTCTGGAGGTTACCCTGCTCTCTCTGCTGATTTGCTTAACACCGGGTTCGGTGGTCATGGAGCTTACTCCCGATTCCAAGGTGCTATACATTCATGGCCTGAACTTACCCGAGTCTAAAGAGGCTGTCATCAAGTCAATTTCCGTGTTCGAAAAAGCGATAAAGGATGTGACGAGAAAATGATCTTCCAGACGATACTGCTCATCGCATTAGGCATATTGATGCTCTCAATCCTTGCGAATATGTACCGGGTCGTGAAAGGACCTTCCGGGGCGGACCGTGTTCAAGCCCTGGATTCGATCGGCATCAATATGATTGCCAGCATTGCGGCCTATTCCGTACTTTTCCATACTCATGCCTTCTTTGATCTTATCTTGCTGATCGGAATTCTCTCGTTCATCGGAACGATTGCCTTTGCCCGGTTTATAGAGAGGGGTGTTGTCATTGAGCGGAAGCGGTGAAGCCGTAGGAGCTATCCTCATTCTAGTCGGGGCCATCTTCAGCTTGATTAGCGCCATCGGAGGCATACGTTTGCCCGACGTGTATACCAGGTCTCATGCTGCATCTAAAAGTTCTACGCTTGGCGTGCTGTGTGCGTTGGTAGGAACCCTGCTATTCTTCCTGATCTCCGACGGATATTTCAGCATTCGCCTCATCCTGGGCATCTTCTTCGTATTCCTGACTGCGCCGGTGGCTGCTCATGTTCTGTGCCGGTCAGCTTACCGCAATGACGTCCCATTAGTGGGAACGGCCGAGGATGAATTGAAGGACTATTACATGGAGAATGAGAACACGGACGAGGACAAAGAAGAAGTGACCGAAAATGAAGCTCCTGCCATCAAATTGATTGACAACGAGACCCCGCTTCAGGTTTCGGAGACTTAAGCAGCGCCATGAGTGCTTTGAGGTACGACAATTAAAAGCCCGGTTAACAATAGAGAGCCGTGGCAACTTGCTCACCAGACTTTTCAATCAAACAAAAGGAGCCCCGGTTCAGACGGAGGGCTCCTTTTTGCTATTTAGATTCAGTTTGTAGATGATGCTATATCATGCCCACCGCTGAGAAAACAGTCAGCAGCACCGTGGCAATCAGACTCGCAATGGAGGCGAATATGCCAACCCCAAACCCTATACGGAACAAGAACGGTGTCTTCTTTCTAATGAAGTATCTCACCTCAGCAAGTGCGTTGGCATGAGGAATAGAAATCTTACTGTAGGGCTGATCTTCAATATTAAAAGTGAAATGACCGGGCGGCACGGAGAACGTATAAAGTAATCGGCGTGCCACCCCTATCATATTTACCGTATTGGTCCCCGCTATGCTGTAATACATAGTCACCTTCTCCATCCTTGAGTTCACAAGCAATGGATTCTCCACCATAAGACGATTAATCCGAAGGCCCCTGGTCTCTCCCCACAGTCCGTAGTCCCCTTCTTCAAGATATACTGTTTGCCCTGGTCTCAGTTGGTCTACAATAATCGGCGACGCGAAGGTCAATCTCCCCATCTTGACTGTAAAGATAATCAAGCTTACGGTTAAAATAATACCTGTAATCAATATGAATAGCATCATGTCTGTACCCGCACCTCCTCATCTTAATTTAAACCAATCATATCCAAGAAACAACGGTTCGGCTTCCAAAGGAAAAAATCCGATGGGAAGATGCAGTATACAATGTTAGCCGCAAATTATAACTCGGTTGATGGAGTCGCAGAGGGTTTGGCAAGGTTCAGTTTAGGCGGGATATAGCCGAGTTGTCTGCCTATTTTCACAATTTGTCCTTGATGATGAAATTCGTGAGTGGTGGTGTGCGTAAACAGCCATAATTCCGTTAACTCTGCGTTCTCACTCTTCCAGGAGGCTTGCATATCAGGGTCCCAGGTGCCTTTAAATTCATCTAGAAATTCATAGACCAGAGCATCAATTTTCTGAAAAGCTGCACGCATTTTCTGTACATTATCTACGGCTCCCGGCTTCACTTGAGCAAGGGATTGACCCAGCGCCCGGCTTCCTAACCATACTCGGTAACAATCGGCCACATGGGCATGCAAGCTGTGGATCGAAGCGCCTCCGAAGTTCTCCACTTCCTGCACATAATCTGTAGGAGACATCGTTTCACAATAACGAAATAAGGATTCCCTTGTAGTTTGGATCATGCCATATTGGACTTTGAGTAAGTTCATCATCTAGTCTCCTTTTGTATTCAAATTGAAACTTGATTGCCTCTACATGACTATGTTAAGTTCCCGTACCAACTCCAACATTTTCTGATTTCGCAGATGTTCCTCCATCTTCGCTTCAGCCGATAATACGACCTTCTGAATGGGACAATTGGGCCCATGTTCAAAGCTGCAATCAAATAAAGAGGCAGAACCTTCGATGGCATGAATAATGTCCAAGAATGAAATATCTTCCCAATTGGATTTGAGCCGATATCCGCCCTTCACCCCCGTGATGGATTCAATCATGCCAGCCTTCACCAGCTTGGTCAGGATTTTGGACAAATACGTGGGCGATACCTTCTGCCGCTCGGCCAACTGCTGTACACCGATGGGCTTTTGCGGAGTAGCCACAGTAAGAAAAAGCATCGTATGAAGCGCATAATCCGTAGCTTTTGAGTATTTCATTGCATCCTCACCTCAAACAAAGACTTTAGGTATCTATAATAACTATTATATTTTGTCAGGTCAAGGAATGATCCACCCCATGCTGCTTCAAAAAAAAGAGGTGAACGCGGGAAGCGTCCACCTCTTCGTTACCCTACAATCCCCCTACGCCCACGTTTTCCCCTAAATAACGCTGCACGAATTCAGAACTTATTCATAGTTACCTTGATAAGAACTGACGATAGTAATCCCGAAACACCTCGTAAATTTTTCGTATTTCTTCTATCTCCTTGGCGAACCGAGGCCGAAGCTCTTCCCTCTGTTGCCGCTCTACATCAAGATTAAACTCGCCATCCTCCAAGTAATTAAGCAACTCATAAAAATATTCACAAGGCTCCTTAACCCGCTCGCACTGATCAGCATATCTCCCCGCCTCCAGCAAGAAGCTGGCCCAGGAAATCTCGCTCCGCTCGTATTTCAAATACAAGCACGCGATATACTGATCTGCTAACCCCGTAGGCTCCCCAGCACTTAACTGCTCCGAGTGAATAAAGCTTCGAACAGCCTCTATCGCCTTCCCTTGATACGTCACACTCGCCAACTCAATCGCCCAATATGGCGGCTTATCATAAGCCAAAATCACCTCATCACAAAACAGCCGGTAATGCTTGTACCAGATGAGCTTCGTTTCTAACATGATTAGCAGTTGGTAGGTGAAAGATGGAGTGAGTTGTAATTTCATGAAGGCTCCTTATTTACAAAGTGTAGATATCTTCATACTAAGTAGCAAGAATGGACTTTATACTATAATCAAGAATCATTTTAATTTTATCGGGCGATGCGCCTGTCTTCTCCAACACTCGAATACCATGCTGCGTAGTCGCCAAACTTTGGGCTATTACTTTAGCTGGAAATTGCGACGTAATTTCAGAGTTTTCTTGACCACGACGGATTACTTCTTCCAGTAGCCTTTCTGAGTCTTCAAACAATGCATCGATCTCAATCTTTGCTTCTGGGTCCTCTTCCCCTAATTCCAAGGCCATATTAACGATCAAGCAGCCTTTGGGGCAGTCGTTCAGACCAGATTCAAGCAAATTAGCCCTCCACAATTCTAACGTCTTTATCGCTGACTTTTCTTGATTTAATAACGTCTGAATCGAGTCCATGGCTTGCATCCGATATAAACGAAGCGCCTTAATAAACACAGCATGCTTATCTCCATATGCTCCGTATATGCTTTGCTTTTTCAATTTACTAACTTCCACCAAATCCGCCAAAGACGTGCCTTTATAACCCTTCAGCCAAAAAACAAGCATAAGTTGATTTAGCACCTTATCATAATCGAATTCTCTGGGTCTACTCATTTTAATCCCTTCCAATCCTAGATTAAAATCAGTGCTTACAGGCATGAATGATTAGACATTCTCCTTGTAAAGCTCACTGTCTTTTATGGTAGGTAACGGGCTTAGCACTTCACCTGTGAACTCATCCATTGGCAATCCCTTGGCAACTTTAATTGGCCAATCATGATTAGCTAGAGCTGGTTTACCCAGAGAAATAAGGTCTGCACCGATCTCCAGCGCCTTCTCCGCATCCACCGGCTGATCTAGCTGTCCGTTGGCGATCACTGTTGTTTTTCCGTATTTTTTTACAAGCTCAACAAGCGTCGAGCTACTATTCTCAAAAGCAGGCAACAAACTATTATATTCCGTAATATGAATATAATCTACTTTTGCTTTACCTATAGCGCCAAAAATAATTTCAGCATCTTTTTCCCCATTAGCCCATTTATGTGTATAATCGTTGATTTTGGATTGAGATAGTCGAATACCGACAATGATACGATCACCGACTTTGTCCTTAATTGCTTCAATCAACTCCGTAATGAACCTTGTCCGGTTCTCGGTAGATCCGCCGTATTCATCTTGACGCTGATTGGTATAATCCGTCAAGAATTCATCCAATAAGAATCCACTTGCGCCATGAAGCTCTATTCCATCAAATCCGGCCTGCTCCGCCCGCAATGCAGCCTGAACAAAACCATCAATCACTTCTTTAATTTCTTGAACGGAAAGTTCTTTCGGCGCAATATGGTTCTGATCTGCTCCCAAGGGTTGAATAGCCGAAGGAGCGACCGTTCCAGATAGATACCGATTCCCTTGAGCAACCGCACCAGCATGAGCTACTTGTAAAATGATCTTGCTTCCTTTAGCATGTACAGCCTCCGTAGAAGCCTTCCAGGCTTGTACATGATCTTCATTCGCAATCCCTGGCTGATTAAGAGTGCCTTGACTATATTGTTCATCTGGATATGTTGCATCTGTAATGATCAGTCCGAAGCCACCCGCAGCGAAGCTTTCGTAATAACGAGCCATTCTGTCATTTGCGCTACCATCATGATCTGCCGACATTCTTGTCATAGGTGCAAGAACGACGCGATTTTTCAAAGACATATTTCCTAGTTGATAAGTCGAAAGTAGTTTTTTTCCTGTTGTCATATGAGCCACTCCTCGAAATTTTTTCTATATATTTTCATAAAACACTTAAAATACTGTGAATCGTACGTACAATTCTGCACTCACTCATAATTGACCAATCGGTCATTAATGATGTAAAAAAAGAGCATGTTATCTTAAGTAATTAATTCATTCCCTCCCCCACCAAACCTAATATGATCTCTGTTGGATTATAGTATCAATTCTTGACCTATAGGTCAAGAATATAGTTGCATAATGAATTAGTCAAAACCAGCGTACTATGAAAGTAGAAGGATTTATTTTTAATTCAATCGCCTTGGAGAATCGAGACAGCTACGCCCAACATTCTCTAGTTTCATCTTACTTGTATGTGCTACATAAAGATCCCGATTTGGTTCCAAACTTATATACCTTCAACATACGTGTTAAACAACTAAAGGATTATTTGTTTCTCCAGTTACTGAATTAGCTCTAGACGAGTAAAGCGTTCAATATTCTATATCCTAAATGATAATCAAGTTCCTTAATAACTTCTAACCGCTGAACTATATCAGTTAATAATGTTACCTTTTTATTTATGTAGTACTTTAATGCTAAATTTCTTATCATAAGTGTCTCCGTCTCAAGTTTTTGACATTGCTCTATTAGCTCATTTATATCTTTTAAAAAATTGGTTTTCTTTAAAAAATCAACTCTCATCCTCATTAACTTCTTATGCTCGTATATTAGGTGAAAAGATCTAATATCGAAATCAACCTGATTCTTCTCCAAAAGATATACATACTCACATACATCCGCATACGTGCTAATTCCATAGCTATGCGATTCTCTATACTGATGAATTTCATTCATAGTTAACTTTGATTCCAAATAATCTAACAACGACTTAATGACATAATTGATATTAAACTTGTATTCTATATGAGCATTCAAGCTTAAAAGTTTGACACTCTGATTAAATCCCTCATTAGGATTGAAGGGATAAATAGTATCTTGATCTTTAGGCAGCATATTATATGCGTTCTTTAATTCATCGAAGCTGCAAGTAGAAAAGACATATTTTCCACTCTTCATATTATCGGCTACATTGAAAATCTTTTTACAAGAATCATAACCATAAATGAAAATATCATGAGGACATCTAAGCCTTTGGAAAGCATCAGATGCCGAAAGGTAATGTTGATCTACTATCATATAAACATAGTTGTTCATATCGATAGAATCTATGATAAATTCTGCGATATCCTCCCATCTAGAATTAATCAGACTCTTCTTAATATGCTGATAACATAGTATCGGGGATTCACTATAATTTTTGAAATTCAATGTCAAACTATCGGGCTTAGGGCAAACAACTTGAATAAAATTACTAATGATCCATGACCAACCTTGTTGATTATCTTGGATGATGCTAAGTGGATTCGCGAAAACAGGATACGAAGTGATGACTGGCTCATTGACAGGAAGAATCTTGTACATCTATATTCCACCTTTCTAAGGCTTCAATTTAATCTAGTATTTTCAAAACTCTTTCATTAAGATAACCAATTTTCTTGCATATCTTAGCGTACTTTCGGGCATTGTTCAGTTTTCCCATTTTGAAATTCGCCAAAGCTATTTTTCCAAATAGAACAGCAACAATTTGCCCATGATTTTTATGATTTTCGAAAGAACTGATTTGCCCAATCCATAAAGGTGATTTACTTGTTTTCAAGTAATTCAGAACTTTTTCACAAGAATTAATGGCTTCTTCGTAATTTCCACTTTCTAAAAAGATATCAACCATTACATAACTTTTTTCGAAAAACGTTTTCTCATCGCTTACTCTTTCAAGATAACTATAATAATTATTATCAAATTTATATTTTTGCAATTTGAAAACTTTAAGCTTGTACAAGTTGGCCTGTTCGGAATGTGAACAGACTTTAAACCAGTTATCTATTAATTTTTCAGCTAACGCAGCGTGGTTATTATTTATTAATGAGTGAGCAGGAAAAAAATAAGGTTCATATTCTGCATAAGACGAAAGTAATTCATCGTAACATTTTTCAGAAATAGAAACGTCGTTATAAATACTGCTGTACATGAGTCCGATAAGTCCACTTAAATAACATTCAGGATAATCAAGCGAATTGTTAAATAGTATAGCAGCTTGTTTCGCATCATTGGTTTTAAGACAATTTATACCTGCTTCAAGACATGAATAACCACTATTTTTCAACTTCTGACTCATCAATGCACTACATAACTGTTCACAAATAAATGAATAGAGCAACGGGGTATACCCTCCCCAAATACTCCTAGATACGGTGATAACTCTACATTTTTCAATATAGTTTTGTATAGATTTTATAAATTCCTCACACTTTAACCAAAAAGAATTCTTATAGCAATTTGAATAAACAAGATCTATATAAGGGTTCACAAAATAATCAACATCAATATCAATAAGTATATTTTCATTCGTTATTTTATTATCCATAGCCGATTCCACTCTGGGTAGAGAAGTTATTACAAGTTGATTTTTGCTATTTTCGTCCCTATGAAAGCGAATCATATTGTAATCATGCTCTATGAGAGTAAATTTTTTTAATCCGCGTATAGCCCTCTTCATTATTTTTTCATTAGAAAAGGATGGATCTGGAATAATCCATATAATATCATTAACTATTTCATTATCCCAAGCATGATTTAAAAAGTTTCCAATTGATATATAACTATATTCATCATCAACAAAATCTCTGTGAGTATCTATATGTAATAGTGTAGCTTCTTTAATTTTGTTATCCGACCATATTCTATAGGCTTCATCATGATTATCGATTTTATATAGATAAGCCATTAGTTTACCTCCCGTTCAAAATCTACGATCGAATAATTTTAAATTCGGGAAAAATAAAAAGCAGCTATCTTGATTTTCAAGCTGCTTTCAAATTAATTAAAAGATATTTTAACTAAAGCATTGTCTAGACTATTTTACGAGTACCATTTTTCTTGTGCTGAATACATTGTTCTATACTCGCCCTCTTGAGCCATCAACTGTTCATGTGTTCCATCTTGTACAATCCTTCCTGCTTTCATAACGATAATTCTGTCAGCCAGTTTAACCGATCCTAAGCGATGGGAGACAATAATTGCAGTTTTATTTTCACAAATTTTTGCAAAGTCATTGTACAATCGAGTCTCTTCCAGTGGATCGATAGCAGCGGTAGGTTCATCTAGAACAATAAACTCACTGGTTCTATATAGTCCTCTAGCAATTGCAATTCGCTGCCATTGGCCACCAGATAAATCAACTCCTCCAAATTCCCTACCTAATTTTGTATGTATACCTTCTTTCAAGAAAAGTTCATGTCCTAAATGGATACCAGCATCTTTGCAGGCTGATTCTACCTTTCCATACACTACCTGCTCATCAATTTGACTTATACGTATATTTTCACTTAAAGACATTGCATAACGACAGTAATTTTGGAAAACTACTGACATATTATCATGGCTCACCCTATCGGCTCGAACATCCCCGTAAGTAACTTCACCTTCAGAGGGATGATATAGCCCCATAATGACTCTGCATAAGGTGGTTTTGCCGCTGCCATTTTCACCAACAATGGCCAATGTTTGCTTATCCGTAATGGTTAAATTAATCCCTTGAACTGCCCATCTATCTGTCATTGGATATTTAAAGCGAACATCCTTTAATTTAATATCTGAATGTTGAGGTCTAGGCAAGACCGATTGGTTTGAGATAGGTTCCGAGATAAAATCCAAGAAGTTCTCTGTAGAGCCGATGTTTTCTGTTGCCCATGCGATCCTTTCCGAGATAAGTTTATTCATAAATCGGTATAAATTTGCTATCGAAGCTAAAACCGCCGCAAAAGCTCCTATTGTAATCTCACGGTTCATAACCGAAGTAAAGAGCATATAAAGGATAACACCGTAGCCAATTACAGTACCTATACTTAACGTAAAATTGATTAAACTTTTCTTAAGTTCAACTCTAAACACAAGAGAATTCAACCGTTCTAAAGACGAATAATATAGCTGACTAAAAAATGAAGTGACCCCCAGCAAACGTGTTTCTTTAAGGCTATCTTTGTTTGTCAAACATTTTTCATAATATTCGTACTCACGTCGAAGCGGTGCTGACTCATCTTCCAAATTTTTAAAAGCCGATACACGTACTAATTGAGTTAGAATACAAGGTACAAATACTGCAACAATGCTGACTGCTAAAATGGGTTTTAGTGTAAATAGATACCAACTCATAAATACAAAATAAGAAGTATAATAAAAAATAATATCCAGTAAGGTCGAAGCGACCCAAATCATTTTGGCGCTCCCATTTATAGATTTATTGATAAACTCCAACCTTTTTGTATCTTCGAATTCTGCTGCTTTCAATTTTCCAATTCGCTTAAACGTTAGCTGGTTTAGATGTTTTGCAACACTTAATCCAAAAATTTCTTCATAGCAGTTTCCTAAACCATCCATAACATGATATAGAATATAAATTAAGGCCAAGCCAGATAAGGTAAGTAAAATTTGTGAAAAATTAATTTCATTCATAGAGAATGCTGAGAGTTTATCGAAAAACCATTGCAGCACCAAAACTTGTAGTACCCAAGAAATCGCTTGAAAAAAAGAAATACCGATATAAATCAAAGACATCCTAGAGTCTTCTTTAAATAGAAGCCTTAAGCTCAGGTATCCGTTAGCAAAAAAATTTCTACTATTCATTGTTTCTATTTCTGTTGCATGATGAGCTTTATTCATAGTGAATATTACGCCCCATTTCATACCAAGACTTTTGGCTTGAAAACATACTCTTATAAATTCCGTCTTTATGTTGCATTAAATTCTGATGAGAGCCTTGTTCGACAATCTGTCCTTCACTAACTACCAGAATTTCATCAGATATTTTAGCCGCACCCATTCTGTGTGTGATATAAATGTTGAATTTCCCTGTATTAATTGCTCCAAACATTTCATACAAGCGACTTTCTTCCAAAGGGTCTAATGCAGCTGTAGGTTCGTCCAAAATATTGATTGGTGCATCCGCATACACTAAACGAGCTATCGCCAATTTTTGCCATTGCCCCCCAGATAGATCTTTACTATTTGCTTTAATTTTCCCTAACTGTGTCTCAACGCCATCCTCCAACTCATTAACCACATTTTCCAGTTTCATTTGCCGAATCACCTGCTGCAGTTTCTCATTATCCATATCTAATACATTTCCCAACTGAATATTTGCTTTAAAAGTTAAAGCATATTGTGCATAATTCTGGTAAACAACTGCAATCATTGCTTTAAGTTCAGAAAAAGCATATCTCTTCAAATTTTTATTGTTTATGAAAATATCTCCTGTGTAATCTTCATACATTCCCACCAATAACTTAACGATTGTTGTTTTGCCCGCTCCGTTTGCTCCAACTAAAGCATATTTTTTTTCACCTGACATTTTAAAAGAGCAATTGTTTAAGACTAGCTTATCTGTACCTGGGTATTTAAAACTAACACCCTTAAATTCTAACGAACTGAAATGAAAGTCATCTGCCAGTTTAATTGGTAAATCACTCGCCCCTTCTTTTTCACTCAGTCGCATGAAACAAGAAAAATCTTTTAAATACTCCTGTACATGAGCATGTTGTCGCATCGTATCTGACAATTGCCATGACATGCGCTGAACAAGATTAAGTATTGCCGTAACAAGCGCTATGTATAGTCCCACAGTGAGACTCCCCGTGCGTAAAGAAGGCAATAACATGGCCACAACTACAATTCCAATGACAAGCGCAACCATAGACCCACTTTTCAAATTAATAAAGGTTCTGACCTGCATTTTCTTCTCAATATTATAGGACTCGTCATAAAGATTTTTGTATGTATCACTGAGTGCCGGGGTATATCCAAATAAGCTACGTTCTTCAGCATATTCTCGGTGTGTTAAAATTTCAGCCAGATAGCCGTATCTTCTTTTAATTTTTTGTGCTTCCTTATTTATAAAATAATTTTGCTTACCCAATTTAGTAGCTAGATAAAACAAAGGAATTGTTACAAGTAAGATTAACCCTCCTGTCACTAAGCTAGATGACATCACAATAATAAGAAGTGAAACCGTTCCGATTACGAGATTAAGAAAGTTAAGTAAATTGTTAAACCCATTCGTAAAATTATCAATTGGATCAGCACATACCCGATTAATGAGCTCTTGAGTTTCATTATTTTCGATATGCTTATATTCCAAACGATTGCGTTTTAATACGATTTCTTTTTTTAAAACAAGACTTAATTTGTTTTTACCAGAAACATCAATAATTTTCATGATATTTGGTAATAGATGAGTAAATATAATATAGGCCATGATTAAAGCGATTGGTGTATAAATAGCCCTGAGTTGTTCTGCTCCGTTAAAAATATCGGTGGCTGTATTAATAAAAAGAGCAACAACAATTGTTTGATAAGCAGGTATAAAAGCATCTAATAACATATATAAAATTGTAGTTGTAGTGTGAACAGGAATAATTTTAAATGGAATCCTAATTAAATCTAACCAACCGTATTTTCTGGCACTTAACATATGTTCCCCTCACCAATTCCTAGAATAATCACATCTCATTTGAACAATAATTTCTAACCCTCAGCTTGGCGATAGACCTTGCAAAAGTGTCACATTCGAAAATATCTCCTTTATCTAGCAACGCCATTCCTGGACATCTTTCACATTCAGATTGAAACTCACAACTTGGGCAATGTTTCAAATCACTTTTCTTAATGCTCTTTATATACTTAAGTGATTCTGAATGATTCCATATATCACTTATCGTATTTTCAAATACGCTTCCAACTTTATAAGGGAATGCATTGCAAGGGAATACATTTCCTTCGCTATCAATGGAAAACGAATAAAATAACGCTCCACAAGGCACTTCAGTTTCGTGTATAAGTTTATTTTTGCGATTGTTCATTTCATCAATTTTCTTCACAACAGTACCTAACTTATTGTCATGGACTCTTAAACATTTTGGTGACTCATTACCATCCAATTTAGAGTAAATCATAGGTGAGGCAAAAAATTTAAAATTATTTACTTCACAATATTCTCTGACTTCGTCAACACATAAAGAGTTGAACTCCATGATTGGCATTTTGATCTGAACCCTTATATTGTTTTCTTTTAACATTTGTAAATTTTGTTTTAGTCTATCTAAAGATCCCTTAGATGTTGTTATGGAATCATGAATTTCACATTGAGTAGAAAACATAGTTGTAGAAAATTCTGATATGTAAAGTTTAGCCAAACGTTCAACTTTATTTTGGTTTAGCAAAGTTCCGTTGCTAAGTAGGAAGACTCTAAGATGAAGATTTCGCGCTATCTTAATCAATTCAAAAAGATCTTCACGAAGTAAAATCTCTCCTCCTGTAAATGAGACATTTACTACGCCTAGTTCTCGAAGTTCTGTCAACAAGCTTCTCATTTTTTCAGTATTCATTCCACTTTGGTGGTAATTAGGCAAATAACAGTGTTCACATCTTAGATTGCATCTTGTTGAAAGCTCAATAACTACACTGACAGGTACATTGTTTAAATACGCAATATTATAGAAATGATCAACAATCATGTCTTGATTCATATGAATATCCTCCCAAGGATATTAATTTTTTTTCAACTAGATTATTTTTTATTCTCAAAACACGTTGTTGCATAATTTTTTGGTCTTCATCATATTTAATTGATAATTTTTTTACGATACTCAAAAAGTCATTATCCCGTTCAACTTCTAACCAAAAATCCCTTGATAAACCTTTGAAAAGATAGGTATTATTTGTTATTTCATCGAACACAAACATATTATTCACAAGTAAAGTAAATGAAACATTTTCAGCATAAAAAATACTATTACACATGAATATTTCCTCCTAACCTTTTAAGACATTGACGGTAAATTTGAAAAGGATTGTTAAAGTGGTAATCAAAATGATTCCCTTTCCCATCCTATGAGGGGAAAGGGAATATATCCTTGTACCCCATTGCTTGTAAACGGTCCCACGAATTTTCTGGCTACGATCGGCAATCTATTCCATCATCTTTTGGATATTATGTGGTAATAGAAATTATCTGCCACTACAAGTACCTGTGTTTTCACAATAGTAGAAGGAGACCAAAGTTTTCTTTTCTGAAACTTTCTTCACTAATTTTTTCATATAGTTCACCTCCTTTCAAATATAAAACGCATAAACTTTGAGTTTTTATTCACAATCCAAGATATTGTTTACCAACTTATCAATCACGTAATATATATTATCCATATTGAGCATATAATCCATTGAGAGATACTCATCTGGAAATTCAATGGAAAATTCCTGTTCCAAACATACAACAGATGAGATAAAACTCATAGAATCAACATTAAGTAAACTACCATCATCACTTATCTCTATACCGTTATCTTCTAAATTAATTCGTATTCTACTCTTCATCTCCATTTCCAAATCACTCATCTCCTTATTTATCATTCTGAAAAGTTATTTATAATTAGATCAACTAGAAAGTCCATATCATTTTCAATTCCTAATCCCAAAACAGGAATTTTAAACTTAGTACTAAAAACTTCTTTCAATACATTTAATTTCTTAGATTCTAATTCCTCAATCTTGTACTTTATTCCTGATAAAGTTTCTACTGCGCGCATTGGAAATATCGTCAAAGCCTTAACTTTCCCGTTATCAACAGAATTTATAAAATTAATAGTTCTCTCAATATAATCTATATCATCATGCGGATTCACACATAATATACAAAGATCTGGCATAATTCCTAGCAAAAATGCATACTGAAATATCCCAAAATGTTCGATCTGCGAATCATTATAATGTAAGGTTCCTGATTGACACCCTGTAATTAAAATGTCTTTCTCTTTCAGTTGAGTTTCCCATACCATTTCATTGAGTATGGAAATACTTTCCCACGGCTGAATCTTTAAATATGAATGGTAACCAAAGTGAAATACAAAATCAGCATCAAACAAATATCCTGAAGGTTCTGTAGAAATATGGCCTGTCTTATACCCTTTTTCCCTCAATTTTTTGACAATCTCTAACTGAAGTGTAAACTTCCCCTGCTTTGAGCTGGTTCCAAAAACCCCTACTGATGGAATCATAGGCTTCCTGAGCTTCAAAAAATTTTCATGTGGAACTGATGAAGAGGATATTTTAGGATAGTACATTCTATTGTAATCATTCTCTAACTGTTCAAATGTATAAATATTTTTCCTATAAAGCTTTGCCTTATTAATGATTTCCTCACTATAATTGCGCTTAGTGATTGCAGCTAGCTCAGTTGTACAAGATAAAACTACCGTATCAAAATCTCCTTCCCAATCAATAGAATCAAATGATTTTATATCCTCTCCATACAATTTTTTGCCTACATTTCCTGATAATCTTTCGTCATACACTCCATTAATTTCAAATTCAAGAATATCCTTGAATCTCAATAAAGCTTTGCTCTCTTTGTTTATTGGAAAAATTATGGCTTTTTGAATTTCAAAATTTGGAGGCTGAATCATTTCACCTGATTTAATATTCAGCTCAACATTAGCTATGCTTTTTAAAATATTAATTTTATCTACAGACTCATCAAAATTAATATTCTTATTTGATAACATGCCTGTTATTTTAGCGGCGGCAAAACTCGTTCCTTTTATTATCGTTCGATCTCCCTTCCAAATCGTACGATAGTAAATATCAGGTACAAAGATGTCAACAATACCGTTGACAGAGTAGTAAATATCATTTTTACTCTCATAGTCTTTCTTTACATCTACTCCTATCACATTATGCAGTGCTGCTGGATATGAAATTGCACCGTCATTATCAAATGCGGCAATAATTGTCGAACCTTTTTTGTGAATTTTTTCACAAATATTGTTTAATATATCAAACTCTGACAAGTGAGTAACTCCAGCGCTAATATTTATAATGTCAGCCCTGAGGTTCTGTTCAATATAAGCTAGTACAAATACTAATCCCTTCTCGTTAATTTCCATAGCTGAATCACATATTCTAAAAGATAAAATATCAACATTGCTACTTTCTGAATAAATAATATTAGCTACAGCCGTACCATGACCTATGTAGTCTTTAGGGCTCTCTTTTGCAATATGGAAAACACCTTCTTCTTCATTTAACACATAAGATTCAGATACAACATCTATTACATTAGAATTTTGTGAAATACCTGAATCAATTATTATAATTCTTGTTTTTCTCATTCTATTCTCCTAATGAAAATTTTTCTTGTTAAAAATAGAAATTATTTCAACTAAATAAAACATATCCCTTTTTCTCTTAGATGCTATCACGGATTAGACCAGTTATCAAGCAAATTATAAAGCGCTTACTTTGGAGGTGTAAATTGAGACATGTTAAGGGAAAGTAAGTTGCTCAACTTTCGCTCAAACTATGATCTGTACTTTTCTTGCTTACTCTATAATTTTGTTGGAGTAGCCTTACTAAAACACGCACTACTCCAA
This sequence comes from Paenibacillus senegalimassiliensis, assembly GCF_001486585.1. Lineage (GTDB taxonomy): Bacteria > Bacillota > Bacilli > Paenibacillales > Paenibacillaceae > Fontibacillus > Fontibacillus senegalimassiliensis. The sequence continues at coordinate 938,882 of NZ_LN909046.1, read as the reverse complement.
CTCCCCCTACCCCAGCCTAACTTAAATCAATAAAGCAAACCGGATTTTATGCGATATTCGCATAGGGGTATATCCCCACCTATGCTAAAATGACAGTAAACCATCCCTCAAACCCGGAGCTGAACACTATGATTACAATCAGACCGTTAGAAGGTCATGACTTGGATTTCTTCCTGGATATGCACTATGAGTCTATTCATATATTGCAGGGCAAGCCGGAGAAGCATGAGCTCTTGAATGAGCCTGCGATTAGGAAATACCATGAGGGCTGGGGCAAGCCAGGAGATCGAGCTTTTGTTGCGCTGAAGGAGAATCATCTTGCAGGGGCAGTGTGGTACAGATTGTTCCCGGAGACGGATAAAGGGTACGGGTTCATCGATAGCGATACGCCAGAGCTAGGGATCGCCGTGCATCCAGCATACCGAGGGAGTGGCCTCGGGCGAAGATTAATGCATGAGGTAATAAAGCAAGCAGAAAGGGATGGCTACCCATCCCTTTCTCTTAGTGTTGATCCCAAGAATGCCTCCGCTGTGAAGTTATATCAGAGCTTGGGGTTTGTGTATTGGGGCGTCTCCGGTACTTCATGGACGATGAAGCTCACGCTTCCCTCATGCTAGGCTAACCCGTCTGCCAGCTTCTGTGATGCTCCAGCCGACCGCTTTCGGTATTCTTTGGGCGAGAGGCCTTCGGTTTTATTGAACGTATTCGTAAAGTAATTAGGATCGTTGAAGCCAACGGCTTGAGCGATTTCGAAAATTTTCATGTCCGTGCTTTTGAGCAGGAGCTTGGCTTTTTGTACGCGCAGATTCTGGATGTAGCCGGTGATGCTTTCACCGGTTTCTTTCTTGAACAGATTGCTGAAATAGCTAGCGTTCAGATGCACTTGGACGGCAACTTCAGTCAGCCCACATTCGCCCATATAATTCTCTTCAATGAACCGGATCGCCTGTTTGACCGGATTGTCGTTCTTGCTGACCAACCAGCTATTATGGGAGTGCAGGAACTCCTGAATATAGGTTTGTAGCCAAGCAACTACCTCTTGGGACGTGCCACATTGCTGCACCGCTCCCCATTCAATCGAATGAGAAGCCACCCTCCACTCGGGGAATTGCACTTGCACCAACCGCAGGAACGCGGTCGTCAGCAGCAACGCTTCGATCTTGGCCGTTTGCGGGGGCTGGCCGTCAATTCGTGCCACCTGCTCCTGGAGCTCATTGTTCAACTGCTCATTATCCCCTGACATCAGCCAAGACACGATTTCCTTCTCTTTTTCATAAAGTGCCGTCTGATTCAGCAAAGACTCATGAGCAGCGCTGCGCTCTGCCGTCTCCTCCCGATCCGCTCTGTCACTATACCGCACATAAGCCCGACGAAGGTCTTCGCCATGGCGACATGTCCCCTGCCCGTGGCAAGCTAGCTCCAGCTTCAAATAATGATGCACCGAATCGGCAAGCGTCTGCGTCCAGGATGAAGGAACCTCCGCTCCGAAAGCCGCATGATCCACTAACAAAGCCCATTCCGAGGGACTTAAGGAGAACAGCCGAAAGCCCCCTTCCACCACCCATTTATTCAAATGCTCCCGTACCATGTTGCTAAGCGCAAATTGCAGGAGAGGGATGTCCTGGGTAGAGTATTGTTTTGCCGTAGATAAATACGCAGGAACATTGAGCAAATAAAGCTCCCCTTCCTTCAACCGCCCGAGCAGCGCCTCTACCTCCCGCTTGTTACAAGACATCCCGAGCATGGCCGAGCGAAGCTGGCTGTCCTCATGCTGCCGCTTCCAGTCCTCCATTTGCCGACGGGACTGATTTTCTTCAATTAGCCGCACATAGGTCCGGTCAAGCACACCCAGAATATCACCCTCTACGCAGGGCTTCGTAATAAAATCCAGCACACCGTACTTAAGAGCCGACTGAGCATAGGCAAAATCCTTATACCCCGTAATAATCACAATCCGCGTCTTCCAGCCACGGGACTTGATCTCCTTGGCCAATTCGAGTCCATCCATGTGAGGCATACGGATATCCGTCAAGAGTAGATCCGGTACGCATGACTCCATCGCTTGCAGAGCGTCCCGGCCATTGGCCGCTTCCCCCGCCACCACCCATTCAGTGGAGCGCTTGCCTGCCAATTTCAGCAATCCGTTGCGAAAATTCGGCTGATCCTCAGCGATAAACAGCTTCCCTCTCATCCATTCCCCTCCCCCTAAGTTATGTGTGCATCACTTCACGATTTCTATATCTCCTGCGGCCTCGTCCGAAGGGGAAGCCGGATATCCACGGTGGTTCCTTTCCCTTGTACACTGGTAATCTCTACTCCGTAAGGAGCCCCATACACGAGTTCAATGCGACGCAGCACGCTCTTGAAGCCAATCCCGGTCTTGCTGCTCTCTGGCAGCACCTCTCTGGCATCTGTCAACGCCGCCAAAGTCCGTTCATCCATGCCACAGCCGTTATCCGCTACCTCAATATACAGGGCGTCTTCCTGCAAAGTCGCCTTCACCCGCAAGACCCGGTCCTTATCCATATCACGGAAAGCATGGACGAACACATTCTCGACCACCGGCAGCAGCAGACATCTCATCATCCGCAAGTCCAGCAAGGCCTCATCGGCCTGAATAATCGTCTCAATCTCTCCGGTGAACAACTCCGTCTGAATCATAATGTAATTGCGGATTTGCTGTAATTCCTCACCCAGCGTCGTATCGGTATTGACTGGCTGAAGCGAATATTTGAGCATTTCCGAGATGGCGTTGATCAGCAGTGCCGCCTCGGCTTGATCATCGTTATATAGCTTCCAATACAATTCATTGAACAGGTTATGCAAATAATGCGGGTTCAACTGGGCCTGGATCGCCTTCAACTCCGACTCCCGCTGACTGATCTGGGCCAGATATACCTTGTTGATCAGTTCACTCACTTGTTCGGCCATGCTATTGAAGCTCTCGCTGATGAATCCCAGCTCATCCCCGGAACGGACGCTAATTCGGGCTGCGAAGTCCCCGGAACGCAGCTTGCGGAGTCCCCGCATCAGATCAGCCAAGGGCTGTAGCAGCGTGCGGGTAGAGAGCGTAATGAGCAAGGCGCTAAGCAGCGCTACGCCCACACCGGCAATCACGAAGATATGAATGATGTCCTTGTTCTTCCGCTGAATCTCTTGCAGCGACACCCCTCCATAGAGCGTAAAGCCCGATGGCTCCAGTCGGTGTCGAACGAAGAAATAAGCGATGCCGTTCATGCGTGCATAATGGGGATCGCCAGCTTCAATCAGATGCATAAGCTGCTCCGTCTCTTCCCCGTTGGAATTGGAGTACAGCATGCCGCCCATCGGCTCCAGCAACAGCACTTTGCCGTTGCCATTCTCCGCGAGATCCCGCAACACTCGGGATACTAAGCTCTCCTCCATCACCATGACCATCGTGCCATAGGGAGTGAGTTTATCATTGAGCATGCGCCGAGCCGCAATCAGCACCGTTCGGCGTCCACCAGGATCGACCGCACTGGGGAGACTCGCACGACCCCACACCAGGTTCCCCCGATACGCCTCCAGCTTACTCATCACCATGTCCAAATCTGCCGCCTCCGGCTCACCCGATGCCCCATTTCGCGATAAAACCGCCAGTTCTCCACGCTCATTGAACAAGAATACCGAGCGGATCGACGGGGCATCCACTTGCAGGTTAGTTAACTGCTCTTCGACATATTTGCGGTTCTTGAATTGCGTATATAGATCTCCACCAGGATCAAGACTTTCCCTGACGAACAGTTCGATCGATTCATTTAAAATAATGGATTGCGATACCCGGCTGACCTCCTGGAACGTAAGCTCCAATCTAGCCAGGGCCTGCTCATTGGCAATGGAGAACTGCTTGCTGATCTCGCTCTCCATCATTTGAACATTCAGGCGGGAGACGAGCCAGCCCGCCAACACAAAGGCTAAAGTAACCATACAGGATAGCAATACAATCAGCTTCAACTTGAAGCTGCCCTTGAATTTGTCGGCAATGCGTCTTGGCCAGTTCATCGCATTCAATCTGGCTCCCCCCAAGATGTAGATGATTTACTCCGATTGTACCCCGTCACCCCGGGATATTAAAAGAACAAACTTGGCCCGGCATCCGCCGGACCAAGCCCTATTCACTTTATGAAAATGACTATTTCAATTGGGAACGTACCATCTCCAGCACATCCGCGCCGAGGAAGGCAGTGTCTTTATTTTCCTGATACCAGGAGTTCATGTATTCCTCGATTTGTTTGCCGCCGCTTCTCTCCCAGGCTGCCTTGGCATCTGTCACAGCTTGCTCCGCCGTATAACTCGGCCCACCGATAATCCCCTTAACATAAATGTCGCTTAATTCCTTATTGACGTTCGTATTAATAACCACCAGGTCACTTGGTAACACCGGCATATGCTCATAGTGAGTCAGAGCGGGATATTGAGCCTCAGGATCAAGCAGGAACTGATCTGCGGTGTTCATCATGTCCAGCCCCGCCTTCTGATCCGGGTCCTCCAGATTAAAGGCTGCGACCGAAGTTAAGTGTGGATTTTGCGGAAGGGAGTAGAACATCGTATAGTCCGCTGCCCAATCCACTTCCTTCACGTTCTTGTCGGGATCGATGACGACAGGAGCATCGCCTTCCCCCTTATTCCAATGTTCCCCTTCCAGGCCTTTTCTCAAGATTAACGCCGTTTCCGGCTGCATCATGAAGTTGAGATATTCCATCGCTGCCTTGGGGTCTTTCGTCCCTGCATTAAGCACCGTCGTCATTTGTAGTGGGTTCGTTACGTGATGGGTGAACAAGCCCATCGGAGACCTAGGTTGTTGCAAAGGAGCTATCTCCGCATCCGGCATAACTCTGCGAATTGTCTTGATGTCGGTCACCGTACTCTCGAACCAGTTGTTGATCTGAGGCGGAAGGAACACACCGACCTTGCCATTCAAGTAATCCTGCTTCGCCTTGGAGCCGTTCTTGTCGGCGAGGTAATCCCGGTCAATCAGCCCTTCCTCGAACAGTCTCTTCTTGAACTTCAGCGCTTCCAGCGTATTATCCCAGCTGCGAACAATCTGATCGTCCTCTAGCAGCCATCCGTTGGACCCAAACATGGAATCCACCATGCCGCCCGAGGTATAACTGATGTTCGTTCCGTACGTATCCTTCTGACCGTTGCCATCAGGGTCTTGCTCTACGAAGGCCTTGAGCACGGTATACAGTTCTTCGGTCGTCGTTGGCATCTCCAGATTCAGCTTCTTCAACCAGTCCACCCGGATAAAGGCGACGCTTTGCAGATGGGGCTCATTGATCTTGCCGATTTCGTACAGCTTGCCATCCGACTTGGTGCCCACGTTGCGCAGTTGGGGATAAGCCTCCAGCAGCTTTTCATATTCAGGAGCATACTGCAAATAATCGTCCAGCGGCAGCAATTGCTTCTGCTGGTACAAGGAATCCCGGAACCCGGTGTCGTAATCATTGACGATATCCGGGGCACTGCCGGAGGCGAACATGACGTTGAGCTTCTGTGTCGACTCCGACCGCAGCACCGGTACGAACTTGGCAGCAACCGGCGAATTCTCGTTGATCCATTTGGTCCAGCGATTCTCCTCTACCGTTCCCTCTGCAGCGGGGATATTTCCTCTGTCATAGTTGGATACGGTAATGACCGGCTTCCCGGCACTTTGCCCTTCTCCCTTGGATGAGCCACAACCGGCGACCCCCACGGTTAACACCAGAACCATTACTGCAGATGACCAGACCCTCTTGCTCCACTTGAATGTTTGTACAGACATGTTGGAAGCTCCTCTCAATCTATAATGAATGGAATGTGTTGCCGTTAGCCTTTAATGGAACCCAGCATGATTCCTTTGACAAAATATTTCTGCAAGAACGGATACACGACCAGCATAGGCACCACCATGACCATGACGCCTACCGCCTTCATCTTCTCGGAGATCAGCTCCTGTTGCTGTGCCACGTCCATCGCCATCATGTTATCCATACTTTGAATTTGCAGCATACTCTGAACAATCACCGTCAGATTCTGGAGTTCAGTTCGGTTGATGTACAAGATCACATTCATGAACATGTTCCAATACCCGACGCCGTAGAACAATGTCAATGTCGCCAGCATCGGCAGGGATAGAGGCAGAATGATTCGCCCTAGCAGTTGCATCTCCCCGCAGCCGTCAATTTGTGCAGAATCCGTGACTTCCCCCGGAATGTTCTCGAAGAAGCTCTTCATAATGAGCATATTATAGGTGCTTACCAGTCCAACAAACCATAGAGACCAGTACGTATTTGTCAAGTGCAGGCTGTTCATCACCAGATACGTAGGAATCATCCCACCGCTGAACAGCATTGTGAACAAGGCGGCTGTAGTGATAGGCTTACGTGCATACATGTAGCGCCGTGATAATGGATACGCTGTCAAAACCGTGGTCAGCATACTCAGCGCCGTTCCGCACAAGGTAATAACCACACTATTGGTGAACGCCCGTAAGGCTGGCGTGTTCTCGAAGAAATAAGCATATGCCGTAAAATCAAGGCCCACCGGCCAGAAATACACTTGCCCCAAATCGACCGCATGCCCCTCACTAAATGACAAGGCGACCAAGTGAAGGAACGGTAGAATACAGGTGAGCGAGATAATGATCAAGACGACGTGTACAAAGACGCTAAAGACTTTTCCTCCAGTAGACTCTCTCAACGTGATTCTCCCTCCTAAAATAAGCCCTGATCAAATTTCCGTGCAAGCGCGTTGGCCGACAATACCAGAATCAGCCCCACAAAGGATTCGAACAGCCCCATCGCGGTGGTTAAGCTGAATTGGGCTTGCTGTAGCCCCACCTTGTAGACATAGGTACTAATCACTTCCGCTTGCCCCAGAACGGTTGGATTTTGCAGGTTATATACCTGATCGAATCCGACCTCCATCAGACGGCCCATTCCCAGGATGAGTAGAAGAATAATCGTGGGACGAAGTCCCGGCAGCGTAATATGCCAAATCTGTCTCAGCTTGCCTGCTCCGTCCAGTCCGGCGGATTCATACAAGCTTGGGTCGATAGAGGAAAGAGCAGCTAAGTAGATAATTGCACCGAACCCCATCTCCTTCCACATGCCAGAGCCAATAAAGATCGCTACCCAGGAATCAGCTCGGTACAGGAAAGGAACGGCCTCTATCCCCCATTGGGCCAGCAATTTGTTGATCGTTCCGCCATCAATCGAGAACAAGGTCAGGACAATCCCCGCAACGATAACCCAGGATAGAAAGTGCGGGAGATAAATGATCGTTTGAATCCAGCGCTTCAGCCAGTTCTTACGAACCTCATTCAGTGCAATGGCAATAATGATAGGAGCCGGGAACCCGAAGATCAGGTTGAGAACGCTAAGTTCAAGCGTATTCCAGATGACTTGCAGCGTAATCTTGGATTGGAATAAAATCTCGAAATATTTAAGTCCCACCCAGGGACTGGATAAGATGCCGTCACGGAAGTTGTAATCCTTGAAAGCGATAACAAGACCACCCATAGGAAAATACCGGAAGATCACATAATACAAAATTCCCGGTATAAGCATCAGAAACAGTGGAATATTCTGCCGGAACCTCTTGGTGTGGTAAAAGGCTTGCCTAGGCTTTAGCACCCTGTCCGTTCCAGCGGTGGCAGGTGTTGTTGTCATGGTCTAACCTTCTTTCTTGGTTGGATGCTGATCAGTTGATGTGTATACTGTACCGCAATCCTGGAAGACCTTACCTTGAGAATCTATAGGTTTTTCTATAAATTTTTTGTGTATCTCCCAAGGCTTCAGGTTTGGACAACTTAAGTAACGCCCTAGACGCCTTAAACCAAACAAACGAGCCGCGGTTCATGCGAGGCTCGTTTTGCTATTCAGATATGACAATCAGTCCTCTAGCTTCAACAGAAGCTGCTGGATACGCATAGACATACCCGTAGGTTCTTCCTCCATACCGCGAACAACCCAGTCTTCAATGACTCCAAATACACCAGATACAATGAACAAGCTTTCTGTTTCTTCGTACACATTAGGTTTATCCGGATATTTATTTTCACGAAGCAGCTCTTGCAATATTTTCCCTTTGAAAAAAGCTTTAATTTTATCAGGGGTCAACAATGTATCCTCCGGGTTAGCCATAACAATAAACAATGTTTTGTTTTGATAAATATAATCCGTTAGTTTGTTGATAAAGCGCATAATATCATGACGCTCTTTCATTGGAAATGATTCATCGTAGAATCGATTGAACTGATCGAACATCGCTGCTTCGACCTCTCTGTATAGATCGTAGATATCTTGGTAATGCGAGTAAAACGTGCCTCTACCAATATCGGCAAGCTCCGAAATTTCAGAAATCGTTATTTTTGAAATTGGCTTGTTATTCAATAAAGTCAGAAATGCTTGCTTGATGGCGGCTTTAGTTTTAACGGAACGTCGATCTCCCATGAAAACAACCTCATTTTCTATACAATTAGGTGTTGACTGTTCATTAATGAACAGAAACGAACAGATTCCCTATTTTTTGCAGCGTAATTCCTTAATACAATAAGAAAATCAATTATGCAAAAAAAGGGGAGATTGCTATAAAGACCTATCGCTTGGCTCAAAAACATGAACTACACCAAATCGCTACCTTGTTTACGGAATCCTTCATGGAATATCCTTTATATTCACTTCTACTCGCGCCCAGCAAGGACTATGAAAAACAATTGTATCAAGTTAATTATACAAATACAAAGTCCTATTATCAGCAAAACTCCTGCTTCGTGGGTCTAATGAATGGGAACATCGTTTCCGCTGTTCTGCTAAAAAAACGTGGAGAAAAGAGTCCTGGGTTCTTTCGATATCTATTAAACGGAGGATTAACCTTGATAGCTCAGATGGGTCAAAAGAGGCTTAATCATTTCCTGAAAACGCTGGACAAAATGAAGGCAGCTTGTGCTCCTTACGGGGAGAATGGCTGGTATGTTGATTGCTTTGCGGTTGCAAAAGGTTATCAAGGTCAAAGCCTTGGGAGCGCGTTGTTTAACGAATTTATTTTCCCCTACATCAGGACCAACGGGGGAGGATGGATTACGCTCGTTACCCACACCGAACTGAACAAAAAGTTTTATGGGAAAAACGGCTTTGAGTTGTTTAGCGAATCAAGCCTCGGATTAGATCCTAATTCAATACCGAATTATAGCTTTCGGCAGGTTATAGATATCCCCTTACAGCTCCTGCACAACATTCCTGTCTTCAAGAATGAGTGACACGGCCTACTGGAAGGGGATATGACCTTGCATTATAGTAAGTGGCCTGTCCGTTGCTTAGTTCACCTTCACGGCCAGCACGTTCTCCTGTCCGGCAGTCACTTGGCCCGGGTATTCCGTAACCTCACCCACAGCATCAAGTCCATGGGGGATAATAATTGATGTAATGTCTGGCAGTTCCCGCCCACGAATTAGCGCAGAATCAAATTCCAGCAGCAGTTGACCCGCAGTTACAGAGTCTCCTTCCGACACATGAGCGGTAAAGCCTTCGCCCTTCAGAGACACCGTATCCACGCCGACATGAATTAACGCCTGCACACCCGAGGCATGTTCAATAATTACCGCGTGTTTGCTCTTCATCAGATTAGCAACCTTACCGTCAAAAGGAGCCATCACTTTACCCTCGGAAGGGATGATTGCAATGCCTTCGCCCATCATTTTCTCGGCAAAAGCCGGGTCCGGGACCTGCGCCAGGCCTACGGCTTCTCCTGTCAATGGAGCCTTGACCCAAACCGTTTCCGGTGTAGGCTGTTCTTTCTTACGTCTGAAAAAACCCATTCTCCTAACATCTCCTCTTGTTGTGATTCCTGAAGTAAATATAATGTCAGAATACCACCATAAGCGGCATTCGACAAATTTTGCGCCAGCCCAGGCGTATATTGATATTCTTTCCTTTAAAATCAGGAAATATATGTCTGCCCACTCCAAGTTAGACATGCTATATTGAAGTAGCTATTCCTGTTCAGTAGGTATTAATTACATATTCAAGAAGGAGTTATAATGAAAAAAATTGTTTATTCCATGCTCATGAGTTGGCTGGCAGTGACGCTGGGGTTATTCACCTTTGCCCCATTAACATACGCCGCAGCACCTGATTCATACGCACTGTATGTGGACGGTAAGCTCTTGTCCTCCCCTTACCCAACGATCGTGCAAAATAATACGACCCTCGTTCCCATGAAAACCGTGCTGGCTGAATTGGGGTATACCACCACCCTTGATTCCAAGACCAAGATGATCACCGCTAAGCATTCCTCCGGCTCCTATATCGTCGTATCTGCAGGAAGCAAGACAGCCAAGATTAATGGAGTAGCCGTTCAGCTTCCCGTAGCCGTCAAAGCCATGAATGGAACCACCTATTTGCCCTTATCGGCCATCAAGACCCTAACCGGCAAAGCCATTGGAGCTGACTCCTCCCAAGCCATCGCCTGGATTGGTCAACAGCCAGCATCTGATGCACTATCCCTGCCATGGGGAATGAGCCCGCAGGAATTGAAGAAATCTTTTGCCGGTAAGCTGCTAATTGATGAAGGCGGACAAGACGATATTTATGTTCTTCTATATCAGGATGGTCCTAATGACGACGAAGAAATATACATTTTCTATAAAGGTAAGCTGGCCAAGGCAACCTTTATGCCTTCTACCACGAACCTTGAATTGGCCTTTTATATCGGGGTTTACGAGGGGATTGTCAATAGTGTTACCAAGACTTATGGCGAGCCCTTAAGTAATACAGCCACTTATGATAAAGACACTCTCGAAGAAGTTTCGTTCGCAGATGGTGGGTTTTATATGAGTGTTTGGGAAGTCGATAACACGAAGATTATTGCACTCCTAAGAGCTACCAATGAGGGTTATGCAGCTAGTCTTCAATTTGTGGATATGTCCGTAGAGGCACAGCTCAATGCAGCTCTAGCAGCTATGAAATAAAATCACAAAACCACCGTAACAGCCTGGGGGATGTTCCCCTAAAGCTTTACGGTGGTTTTTTTAATCATTTCTCTTTTTCCGCCTTACACTATAGTACCTCATCGCTGTTGGAACGCCTTGTATTTCTAACACTCCATCATAAATCAAGGTCCGAAGCCGATACTCAAAATAAGCATCGCTAATATATTGGTCGCAGTATCCGATGGCCTCGCCGATAACCCGTGCTGATTTAATAAATTCTTCTGGCCCTCTGCTTTCTTGTAATTTATCCAGCTTGTTGAGAAGATAAGCATCATAGGCATCGGCAGATATCCCTACAACCTTACCATCCAGCCACACCCGCAATTCACTGGAGCACCCCGAGATATCCTGCCATTCCCCACTCAACCCCCCTACTTCTTCCTGAGACAAGCTCTGTAGATTGTCGACCACACGCTGAATAGCCTTGCCAAGCTTGTCCGGAGGTATTTCACCAGAGTGGCGATATTGGATTTGTCTGTTTGGCTCATTGTACAAGTGCTCGCAAATGGAGCAAGCATTATACACTGCTACCTTATTCGGATGGCTGCCAAGCAAATGCAGCGCATGTCTCATCCCGGTCTGCTCAGTAGCATTGCCAGAGGTCCAAATGACCACTTGCGCTTGCTCCGGAATTTGCCCAAATCGACGCACGATTCTTGAATATTCTTCCTCGAAACAAGAGTAGACCTCCGCTCCACCCAAGATATGATCACGGAACCAATCGCTCCGCGCTTGTCTACCTGTTGAGGTGTCCAGGGCGCCAAGTGGCCCTATCGCATAATCTTCCTCCAATATAATCAATGCATGCGTATCAGACCAGCCAAGTGACTTCAAAGTCTGCTTCATACTGCCTGCAAAAGAAAGGCCCGTTACAATATGTACATGCGTAGCATCAGGCGATATAGGCTGATCCTTGGAGCGGCTTACAGAGCTTGCGATATCCTTATAAAATTCAACTAAGTTATCTACCGCTTCCTGCGAGGATGGCTCCTGCTCTAACCTACGAATTTGCATCAGCATAAGACGTAGGCAAGCCCTTAGTTCATTCTCGCTCAGAGCTTCAATCGCTTTTCTGATCAATATACTGTCCTCCAATGCTCTCCCCCTCCTTATCTCTGATATAAAAATAAAGACGCCCACGCCCCATCAGGCTCCACTAATTGAAACAATCCCTCGCTTCTCGCCGTCTAGAGCAATAGGAGGTGTTCAATTTGAACAAAATAGCGTTGATTCTACTGTTTCTCTTGGTCGGCTGTCAAACGTTCGATTCTGGCTCTGCCAAGGAACCAACCGAGCAGGCTCAGCAGCCCCCTACAGAGGTTCATGCTTCCGTAGATGCGAAAGACGGTTTCTCCATCCAGGCTTCTGTACCCGAACAAGTTCAGGTTAATACCGCGGTTACCATGGAAGCAAAACTCACTAACGCTTCAGGTCAGTCCGTGGAGATTGCTACCGGAGAGCCTGTATTTTATTACATCATTGAAGATGAAGCTGGCCACTCCAACCCGATTACACGGAACGATATCGCGATGATGCGCCCCTTAGCAGAGGATGGCGCCATTTCAGAGCAATACTCCTATAACTTCAAGACCCCAGGCGTTTATACCGTTGTAGCCGTCGCTGAATTCACCCGGTATGAAGCAGATGGCAGCCCGATCAACTACAAGTTAGAGACAGAGCCGACAAAGGTTGAAGTGCTGCAATAAGCTCCAGGGAACATAGCTTCCTGGCTATATTATCTAAACCTGCTTGACCTGTATTCCCTTGCCCCGAATCGCTTCTATTTGATCCTCCGTGGCTTCCCGATCCGTTATAATGCAATCAAATGTGTCCAGGGGAGCCACATAGGCTTTATGAATCTTCCCGAACTTACTGTGGTCCGTGACGAGAATGCGCCGTGAAGCATAGCTTAGCATCTTCTGCTTGATACGGGCGACCGACAGATAAGGGTCCGTAATTCCTTGCTTGGGATCGGCCCCGGCGGTGCCCAGTATACATAAATTAGCCCGAAACTGCGAGATCATTTGTTCAGCTAGTGGCCCGACAATTCCCGCCTCCGATTGCACGTCCTCGGCTGTCCCGCCGCAGACGAACACGGAGAGGTCCGGCTTACGCATGCATTTGTAAGCGATATCGATACTGTTCGTCACAATCGTAATGTTTTTAAGCTCCGACAGTAAATCCCCGATATAGCTGTTCGTCGAACCTGAATCGATGAATAGCGTATCTCCTGGTTCGATCCACTTAATCACTTCGGCAGCAATGGCCTTCTTATGCACCGCAAAGAGGTCTCCTCCTTGGGTTGACGTTCCTCCATTCCCTTCGCCCTCCGCCTTGATTAAGGCTCCGCCATTAACCCGTTGAATATAACCACCGCTCTCCATCTCATGCAAATCTCTGCGGATCGTGGGCAGCGATACCTCCAATAGCTCTGCCAACTGATTCACATGCAAAAAGGTATGCTCCTTCAAATAATCCGCAATCACGCGATGCCGGACCTTCATTCGTTCCTTCCCCTCCCAAACCTCATCTCTTGTTATTTTCACTATAGAGGATAACCGATCACAAAAGCAAGATAAAAAAGAGAAAAACAGGAAATTTTGATCATTAACAATCAAATATTTATAATATATTGATCGATATTTACATATAAACACGAAATAATTAATACAAAATTGATATATTCCCTCTAAAATGAGATTGAAATGATCGAAAATAATCATTCTAGGAGGAAAGCAGATGCAAGAGAAGACAAAAGTAACGTTCTTCGGAACGGAAGCCGCCATACCGGAATTGGGAGGTGAAACCGCCAGCTTCGTGATTAATGACGACGTCATGGTTGATACGGGGTGGAATATTGTGGACAACCTGCGACGGCAGGGCATTGATCCAGGCAACATTCGCTATTTGCTGTTCACTCACATGCACCATGACCACTATATTTCCCTCCCTTCTTTTCTCTATTATTTCCTCATCAAGAACAAGGATTTGTCTGGCCTGAAAATATTAGGCCCTGCTGAAGATCTGGAACCGATAATGCACCACACTCTGGAATTCCTGTTCCTGAACCGCAAATTTTACCCTGATCGCAGCTATCCGGTTATCGTCCCGCTGACGCCGGGAGACTCCTATGAGGATGATCGCTTCCTGCTGGAGACGACCACTTCCCTGCATCCGGTACAAGCCCTTTGCTACAAATACAATGACAAGCACACGGGGAAGACCGTAACCTTCACGGGAGACACCGCCTATCATGAGCCAATTATCGAGCTGGCCAAGGATACCTCCCTGCTCATTCATGAGGCTACTTACGGAGCGACTCCGGCCAATCCGCTTAAGAACGGCGGGCTACATTCCAGCGCCATGGATGCCGCAGAGGTCGCCAAGGCAGCCCAAGTCCAGCAGTTGGCCCTTATTCATGGACTGCGTCACAACAATGAGGCTAGCGTGCAAGCAGCCCAAGCTATTTACTCCGGTCCCGTCCTGTGGCCTGAGAAGGATCAGACTATTTGGCTCTAATCTCCATACCCACCACATCCTACTTTAAAAGAAAGCGGTGAAATCAACACATGAAAGCCCCCTTTTTACGCAAATGGATCCCTGCCCTGCTCATCGGTGTTATCGCCCTGACCGGATGCGCTCAGCAGAATAATAGCGCTGCCCCTGATAACTCTGTCCCAGCGAGTAACAGTCAGGCCGCTACAGAAAGCGGCAGTACGGATAAGATCAAGCTGCGCATGACTACCTGGTCCACGGCCGATAGCTATGAAATGCAAAAATCCGTGCTGGACAGCTACATGAAGGAGCATCCCAATGTTGAAATCTCCTTCGAGTCAGTTCCACAGAACTATGATGACAAGCTCATTGCCCAGTTTGCCATCGGTGACGCACCTGACATTATCACTGTAGGCGACACGCAGGTACCGATCTTCGGGAAGAACGGCGGGCTGGCCGATATGACTCCTTTTATTGAAGGAGATAACGGTCTGGACCTTAATGAATTCTATGAGGACATCGTGAAGTATGGCCAATATCAAGGCAAGCTGTATGCCATGCCTAAGGATTGGACCAATATGGCGATTATCTACAACAAGAAGCTGTTCGATGAAGCGAATCTGCCCTATCCGCAACCAGGCTGGACCTGGGAAGAAATGTACGAGACCGCAAAAAAGCTGACTAAACGTGAAGACGATAAGGTTGTGCAATGGGGACTTAAGCTTCCGGGTGCGAACCAACGTCGTGTTCAACCGCTAGTGTTGGCTTATAGCGATGGTGTCGTCAGCCCGGACGGTAGCAAATACGAGGGTTATATGAACAGCCCAGGCATGATCAAGGCAATGCAATGGTATAGCGATGCCTATCATAAGGATCAGATTACACCGGGGTCTACAGATACCGATGCGTTTAAGGGAATCGACATGTTCGCCGCGGGCAAGGTTGCCATGGAATTGAACGGCCGCTGGCCGATCGAGGACTATTTGAAGGACCCGCAGCTTGAGTTCGGTACGGTTCCCCTTCCTGTAGGTCCTAATGGAGCCAATAACTTCGTATTCTACGGCGGTTGGTCAATCTACGAGAAATCTCCTAACAAAGAAGCAGCCTGGGATGTTATCAAATATATGACCAGCCGGGGCGGCTCAGAGATATTTGGCGATTTCGGCTTTGTGGCCTACAAGCCAGTAGCCGAAGAGAAAGGCCAGGCCACCGATGTTAACTACAAATCATTCACCGATGATATTCCGAACAACAAGATCATGCCGGATACACTGGACCCGGATTATCCGAAGACCGGCAAGCCTGCTTTCACGGAAGCGCTGGAAAAGATCCTGCTATCGGAGACTGACGTGAAGCAGGCCTTGGATGAAGCGGCTGCTGCCGCAGATGCAGCGAAGAACAAGTAATGGATGCGGTGCGGGCGAATCGGTAAGCTTCCGCTTCGCCCGCTACCCATCATGAAGCGGCACTGTCGAGAAAAGCATAATTGCTCTGCAAGGAGGTCAAAGAACGCAGTGCGCAAACCCAAATCATTGTTAAGACGCAAGGAAGCCTGGATTTTTTACATGCTCATATCCCCTTGGCTGATTCATTTGATCGCTCTGGATGCGGGCCCGATGCTCGCCTCCCTTTATTTCAGCTTCACAGAATGGAATATGCTCACTCCCCCGGAGTGGATTGGCCTTAGCAACTACATCTTTGCCTTAAGTAAGGACCCGCTGTTCTGGAAGTCCTTATCCATTACGTTTGGCTTTGCCGTGTTATCCGTGCCGCTAAATCTTGTTGTTGGCCTGGCACTAGCACTGTTACTCAACGTATCCCTGCCCGGGACACGGCTATTCCGTACTATCTACTATTTACCTTCTCAAATTAACGGCGTGGCAGTTATGGTCATGTGGATTTTCGTCTTCAATCCTGAGTTGGGATTGTTGAATTCACTGCTAGGCTTATTCGGCATTCAAGGCCCTGGCTGGATATTTGATCCCGATTGGGCACTGCCCTCCCTGATCTTTATGAGTCTGTGGTCCGTTGGCGGTGGAACGATGATCTGGCTCGCCGGACTAAAAGGAATCCCTGATTCCCTATATGAGTCGGCTATGTTAGACGGAGCAGGCTCTTGGAAGAGATTTGTGTATATTACGCTCCCGCTGCTAACGCCTACCATCTTCTTCAACTTGATCACGGGTGTCATTGGGGCGTTGCAGAAGTTCGGAGAGGCTTACGTGATGACCAAAGGCGGACCGCTCAACTCCACCCGCTTCTTCAACTTCCATCTCTACGACTATGCCTTTAGCAAATTTGAGATGGGCTACGCCTCGGCTTTGGCCTGGCTGTTATTCATTATTATCCTGGTCCTCACTTTAATTGTGTTCTCCACATCCGGGCGTTGGGTTTATTACGGAGGTGAGAAGAAATAATGCTGAAAAAACAACCTTTACTCAGTATTCTGCTATATCTGTTGCTCGGAATCGGCTCGGTCGCCATGCTCTTTCCTTTCGTCTGGATGGTGTCCACCTCCTTTAAGAGCGATATTCAGCTTTACGCCTGGCCACCGGTCTGGCTGCCGCTTCCACTGCAAGTGGACAACTATGTCAAAGCCTTCACCAAGCTTCCTTTCGGCCTATGGTTCGGCAATACAGCGTTAGTAACCATTCTAAGCGTATGCGGGACCCTGCTATCCTGCACGGTTGCGGCTTACGGCTTTGCCCGTTATCGCGCTCCCGGACGGACTGCGTTATTCATGATCATGATCTCCACGATGATGATCCCCTGGACCGTCGTCATGATTCCGAAGTTCTTTCTGTTTACACAGATCGGCTGGGTAAATTCCTTCTTACCTCTGACAGTGCCGACCTTTCTGGGCAATGCCTTTTATGTCTTCTTGCTGCGGCAATTCTTCCTGACCGTGCCTCCCGACACGGAAGAAGCGGCCAAGATTGATGGTGCCGGGGTCTTCAGTATTCTGTGGCATGTGGTGTTACCCGTGACGGTGCCCGTCCTGATCACTGTAGCCATTTTTCAATTCGACGCGGCTTGGAACGACTTTTTGCAACCACTGATCTATCTTAACAAACAAGAACTGTTTACAATTGCGCTGGGCATGAACTTTTTTAACGGACAATTCGAAGTCCAGTGGAACTATCTGATGGCCGTTGCCTGCGTGGCCATGCTGCCCACGGTCATCCTCTTCTTCATCGGACAGAAATATTTCGTACAGGGCATTGCCCTGACGGGTATGAAGGGCTGATATTTTTTCAAAAAACTTTGCCACTTTGTCACCTTTACAGGAGGTTTACTCGTTGAGAATCGTAATCTTAGGCGACTTCCATATTGATGCTACGCAGCTAGAACTGACCGAGAGCGCCATGGAGGATATTGCTCGGGTTGACCCCGACTTGGTGATCCCGCTGGGCGACTTCGGCCGGAATGGACGAATTGGACGACCCGATGGCCTTATGGAAGCACATAGCTATCTAAAGAAGACTGGAGCGCCCCTACGCCCGATCATGGGCAACCACGATTTGGAACGGGAGTCCGGTGGCCAGCAGACGCATGGAACGATGCAGCAAGCGTTTCTGGATATTTTCGCTTTACCCGAGCCTTACGGCGTGCTTGAATTCCCGGAGTGGCGGCTGTTCTTCGCCTCAACCGAGCCGCAGCCTGCGGACGACTGCTACGACGTACAGGAATGCTACGCTACGGACCGTCAGTTTGATGACCTGGTCGCCAAATTGGAAGAACGTCCCGGTGTGCCGGTATTGTTCTTCACCCATGCCCCGCCCATCGGCAGCGGTCTGCGCACCGTTCCCCGTGTCCATGTCCGATCCACCAACGCATATCTGGATCAGAATCATGACTCCTATCGCTGGCTGGAGCTTGTTCACCGCTTTCCCGAAATTATTCTGTGGTTCTCCGCCCACTATCACCTTAGCCAAGGGTATCCCAATTCTCATCAAGTCGTGCAGGGGACCCACTTCTTCCTGACTGGTGTTCATAGCTCCTGCACCCGGGATGGCAAGCGTCAATCGCGCGTAATTGAGCTCGATGAGACCGGACTACAGGTCCGCACGCTGGATCACATCCATCGCCAAATAACCGACGAAGGTGCCTTCACCTGGGAACGGCCTCCCCGTGAACTTATGGGCCAAGCCGATCAGGAGAATACCGCTGATTCTATGGTCGCTGCTCCAGTTCTGGGACAGGAGTCTGTCGCCACCAGTCTTATCGCAGATACCTATGTCGGAGAGACTCCTTCCCTCCCCTTCGGTCTGGTTCCCGCTCAGCCGGGACGTTACATCGTTGCAACGGAGGATGGCTTCTCATGGGAGACTGAGCCCACCTCCAGAGCTGTTCTCGGTACGCTGCACATCGGTCCACCGTTATCCGGCCTTGCTGTTACAGACACCCAGGTCTGGATGTCCTGGGACAACCGAATTGGCTACTCTTCAGTGAGCGATCCGTGGCGGTTTGTCCGCTTTGAGGATGGTGCCTGGCCTCAAGTGGCCTATACCTTTGAACACCGCGTTGAAGCGATTTGCCGGGTCAACGCTGTTAACGCTACGCAGGATGGGGACCTTCTTCTTGTAGCAGCGGATGGCTGGCTATGGGAAGCTAACACAATGGACACCCAGACTCTGGAGGGTTCCAATCTTCCCACTTCTGCGTCCTCTAATGAAGCTAAGCCATCAATTGAAATAGATACATTAGCCAAGATTCAACTTCATGCAGTGACCCGCTTGCCTCATGAACCCTGTCAGCAGTTGATCACTATGGGCGAACAAGTATGGGCGTTGGCAAGCTCAGGCACGCTATATCTTCGCCATGAGTCCAAGGGCGAGTTCGTACCTGTTAAGCAAGGCGTAGTTGCCTTCGATGCCTGGCAAGACGGTACAGTTACCTTACTTCTGGGGGATGGTCAATACTTTATTGAGCTTGATGCACAGAAGCAGGAACTAGGCCTGCCAAAGTATAGGATGATGCTTGCCGCAAGCCACATTGACTCTCATTCCGGCCCCGTCAGACTGGTCTATTTAGGCCAAGGAGCCTTTGCTCTGGCCATTCAAGGCACAGCATTCTTCGGAAGCCAGGGCTTAACCTCTCTACTCCCGCTTCCAATTGCCCCCGACATTCGGGTTACCTCCATCTCCCGGTCGCCCAAAGCGGCTAGTCATATTGCCATAGCTGGCATCCGAGGCGACGAGGACGCTGGGCTACTGCAAGTATGGCAACTCCCGGACTTGAGGTAAGAGCCTTTGCTGCTATTTAACATTTATCTTAATTCAGTATTTTACTTAGAGGGGGATGAACATGGACCGCCAACTTCGCGTGACCATATGGAATGAAAATCGCCATGAGCAGCATAACCCTGCCGTGGCCTCCATCTACCCGCAAGGCATACATGGAGCCATAGCTGCCTTACTTACTGATCAAGTTCAAGATGGAAGGTTCATTCGCTTCGCTACGTTAGATGAACCGGAACATGGCCTAACCGTGGACGTGTTGGAGCAGACGGACGTCCTCATCTGGTGGGGTCATGCGGCCCACGGGGAGGTTGAGAATTATGTTGTGGATCGCGAACAGCAACGGGTGCTACAGGGCATGGGACTAATCGTCCTCCACTCTGGCCATCATTCCAAAATCTTCCGGAAACTGATGGGAACGACCTGCAACCTCAAATGGCGCAATGCGGGAGAGAAAGAACGGCTCTGGGTCGTCACCCCCGGCCATCCCATCGCCACAGGCGTTGGCGAATTCGTTGAGTTGCCCCATGAGGAAATGTACGGTGAACACTTTGATATCCCTGAACCTGATGAGCTTGTGTTCTTAAGCTGGTTTGAGGGGGGAGAAGTCTTCCGGAGCGGGTGTTGTTATTATCGCGGTGCGGGCAAAATCTTCTACTTCCGCCCAGGTCATGAAACGTATCCTACCTATCATCATCCCGAAATAGGACAAATTATCTCCAATGCAGTGAGCTGGGCAGCCCCGATTCAGCGGGAATTGCCACAATATCAGCATACACCGCCGTTAGAGCCTATCGGAGCAAAGCAGCCATGAGCACACTTAAGGTAGGGGCCAGGAGATTAAGCTTTAACCCCACAAATAGAAGAAGTAACGGATAGGTACAACCTAATCAAGACCACACAGGCTTAATGCCTGGTGGTCTTTTTGCCGCATAGCCAGCTATAGTTTACTTGATGACATATAATTTCTTTTTACAGCCCCTCTACCAGCCCGCAATTCACAGAACAACCTAATTCTTCAAAAATCTGATGCGCCGCTTTATCCACGGGCAGGAACACCTGAATTTGTGGATGCATCTGTCCTCCAGTAGAGATAGAGAACTGCTTAAACTGAATCGAAGTCCATTCCCCCGTACGCTCACTTTTAGCCAGAATGGTCTGGGTTAGCTCTAGCGAATCATCTTCGCAAGCCGCCGCTTGCTCCAGATGACCACCAGCCAAATCGTATTGTCCAAAGCGCTTCACCACGTCTTGATACCAGCCATCGTGCCGGGACAGCATATGCTTCTGCTTGAACGCCCGAATCCCCCGAACAGCATGAGCTTCCCACTGCTCCAGAGAAGCTTGATCAAATGTAGAACGAGTACGGACGGGCAAGTCTGGATTGAAATGCAGATCTACTCGATTCATCCAGGACCCATCAACAGCACGCTGCGGAAAATGAAACAATTGGCGACAATATTCGTTATATCCCCGGATATCCTCGGTATGAGTAACAATCATGGCGGGATAAGGCAAGGCCATCATCGTATGCCGCGCTTGTTCAACTGCCTGCTCCAGCTTAGCTGGAGACAACGCTGTCTGAACCGGCAAATACCCGGTTGCCAACAATAGATCGTTGCGTTCACTGGAGCTACACTCCAGATATTCCGCGATATTCAGCATCGCTTGACGATCCGGCACGCGGCGAGAACGGCCAACGAGCAGGTTTTTGTAGGTTGGATACACCTCATCGTTCAACTCCTGCTGTGTAAACCTCTTCCAGGCCGCATAGCGATGGTGGACCCTTTCCTGCTGGCGATGCATACGCAGTCGTTCAATTTCGGCAAGGGCCTGCACTAAGATAGTCTCGTCTGCTGGCATTTAAAATCCTCCTTTCCAGATAAATTAGCGTTAGCACATAATCTATTGGGTTAAAACCTCATTTGCACTTGTCAGACACCGGTTCACAATAGTCCATCGGGTGACACTAATGAAGTGTAGTTCTACTCTTGGTTGAATAAACCGCCTTAAGTATACTCTTGATTGAAAACTACGGTCAAACCTACCCAAAGGAGAGATTTAGAAATGTCAAAAGATCACATACGAGCTATAGTCAGCGACCCTGATTTTCCATCCTATTTAACCATTAAGGAGGTTGAACCTCCTTTAGCCCAACCATGGGAGGCTCTGGTAGAAGTACATGCGGTCTCCCTCAATCGGGGAGAGGTAAAAGATGCCATCGACCAGGGCGCTTCCTCCCGCCTGGGCTGGGATTTTGCCGGAATCGTCACTCAGCCGGCCAAGACCGGCGATGGCCCTCCGGCCGGAGCTCGGGTAGTCGGACTACTGCCGCTGGGTGCCTGGAGCGAGCAGATTGCCGCACCAGTCTCGATGCTTGCCGAAATTCCGGACGAAGTCGGATTCGCTGAAGCAGCTACCCTGCCCGTCTCCGGCCTGACGGCGCTTAACGCCCTCCGTAAGGGAGGACTGCTGCTCGGCAAACGCGTGCTCATCACCGGCTCGACGGGAGGTGTCGGCCTCTTCGCGCATCAACTCTCCGCTCTATCCGGGGCCTTCAATGTCGGAATAGCCAGCACCGAGGCGAAGGCACAGCTCGTACGAGCTGCGGGGGCAGATGAAGTGCTCGTAGGGGCCTCACCCGCCGTCGGGGCAAAGGCCAGCCAACTCGGTCCCTACGACTTGATCATCGACTCCGTGGGCGGCGAGATGCTAGCGGCGCTGTTGCCCCATCTTGCCCCGCAAGGCATCTGCGTAGCTGTAGGGTTCTCCTCATCGCCCACGGCGACACTGGACATGATGAACCTTGTCACGCGCGGTGGGCGCACACTCTATGGTTTCTTTCTCGGTGAAGAACTAACCCGTACCCCTGCTGCACCGGATTTGGCTATGCTCGCCCGCTTGGTAGCAGACAAACGCTTGACTCCAACAATCGCCGTACAAGCCCCTTGGACGGAAGTGGGTACCGTCGCTCAACGGCTGATGGATCGCACCTTCTCGGGTAAAGCCGTGCTGCATGTTCGGGGTTAAGCTTGATTAGTTCCAGTTGATTAGATCCAGTTTGATTAGACCAGCCTGACTAGAGTTAATTCCAATAAGCTCTAATGTAGCTTATAGGGATTTCCTCATGTTAATTTTCTTAAATTCCCGCATTTCTGGTGATTATATGGAAAAGCTCCAGCTAATTGTGCTCAAACCTCTCATTTTCGCCAAACTGGACAGATTTATAGGGAGGTTTTCCAGTTAAGTCGTTGTATGAGCACCTTTCCAGCCTATTAGCATGAGGATTTCCATATTAACTCAATAAACTCAGCCAGATAATCTTTACCGGCTAAACTCTATCGATTCGCCAACTCCAATAGTTAAACCGAGTTCCATCCCCTATTCATCATTCCAACTCTCATTCAGCCATACAGTCACCGAGCACGAGCATGCCCACCACTACCAGCCCTCTCAAAAAAAACACCGCACAGGCCTTTAGCCCATGCGGTGTTCTCCATACCTGATTACTGCAACTGCCATAAGGCCGGTACGTTAGCCGGTTCCCAGCCTGGCAGAGAGGTGTGCGCCTGAATACAGCGGTAGACATTGCCGTTATAACTTACTTCTTGATTGACGCTGTAAGCTACATAGGCCTCCCATGGCTGGGCTTGTCCCGGTTCCCCGGGGCCATCACCCGTCGCCGTTGTTGTCCCTTGCACAGACACAGCCGTAGATATATTACCCGCCGCATCTCTGGCCGTCACAGTGAACGTGTAGGTCGTCTCGGGCGACAGACCGCTGACGGTCGCTGTCGTGCCGCCAACATTCACGCTACCTGCATCATAGGCAATTCTATAACCGGCAACGCCCACATTATCTGTAGAAGCATTCCATGCCAGCGTAAGACTATCTGAGGTAGCCGCCGTTACACGAAGCTGAGTTGGTGCAGTTGGTGGTGACGTGTCCACTGGATCGGGGTCAGGATCGGGTCCGGGACCAAAGCCGTCCAGAAAAGCACGATGTGCACGGGAGAACTCATAGTTAGCCGCCTTATCCCAGTTGATTGACCAGGTCATGATGCCTTTAAAGCCCGGATAGCCTTGCGGGTTACGCAAAGTATAGCTTCCGCCAAAAGACTGTCCCTTCATGAGATAATTCAGCGCCTTATGCACGTTGTCGGCCGTTGTATATCCCCCGCCTGCCGCGGATGGCGTAGACGGAAGGCCAATGAGCAATTGCTCCGGACGAAGCGCCGGGAACGGATAGTTAGCATTGCCGCCCACGTTGAAGCCTTGCAGCAGCATTTCCGCCATCGCCACTTGGAAATCTGCTGTTCCCTGGGAGTAGGATCTGCCGTCAAGCCCTGTCATCGGCCCGGAATTGTAATGCTGCACATGCAGGTAATCCAGGTCGTTGCGCAACGCATAAATGACTGGCAGATAGGCGCCCCAAGGACCACCGTAGGCCACATAGCCACCTTGCACATACGCCGTCTCGGGTGCCATGGTCAGCATAAAGTCTGAGCCGTAGCTGTCGATAATTGCTCGTACCCCCGAGATTAGGTTAACGATTTTTGGAGTTGTTGGGCTTTTGAAGTCCACATCTCCGCCATTCAGAGAGAGCGAGCTTCCCTCCAAATCGATATCCAGACCATCGAAGCCGTAAGTATCAATGATACTCTTCATCGTGCTGACAAAATTTTGCCGGGCCTGTGCATTAGCCAAATCTACAGTACCGTTAGCTCCCCCAATCGAGATGAGCACCTTTTTCCCTTGTCCTTGCAATTGCCGCACATCCGCCTGGAACTCACTCACAGATGCGTTATAAGGTTGAAAAGCCATATTTCCTGTTGTAGGTCCCCCGACCGGCTCGGCAAAAGCCACCTGAATCACATCGTAGTCCGGTGACACATCACGTAGCCGAATCGTACTGGACCCGTTATCGAAATTATGCCAATAACCGATCAGCTTATGGTCTCCGGCCGCTCCCACCGACTTGCTGTCTACCCATGAAGAGAACGAGAATAACGGAACAATAAGAGCCAACGCCAGCAACCACTTGCTAGATTTGCGCAAAAGATTTGCTTGAATCACGGTTTATTCCTCCCCGCAGTTTAAGATGATATCTCTTACTAGAAAGCAATAAAATGATATGAATCTGTCGGCGAACCTCCTTTTTCAAAGATAATTCATCCCGCATTTGATATATTTTACATAATTCGCCAATACTCCTGCTATATTTTTCATAATTATCATAGAAATGATCGAAAAAGAAGAATTTATCCCTCTTATTGTCGATAAAGCACCCAGTTTTGATAGATTTG
Organism: Paenibacillus senegalimassiliensis; assembly: GCF_001486585.1. Lineage (GTDB taxonomy): Bacteria > Bacillota > Bacilli > Paenibacillales > Paenibacillaceae > Fontibacillus > Fontibacillus senegalimassiliensis. The sequence continues at coordinate 913,849 of NZ_LN909046.1, read as the reverse complement.
CTTGACCAGATCACACGAAAAAAGCCCCTTACCGCAGCAAAGCGGCAGAGGCTATTCTCTATTCTGTAATCCCTATTCTAGCATCTCTAAAAAGTCTGGATAACGAGCACCCGCAGCAACACCCTTCGGTGAGATGCGCTCAATCTCCAGCAATTCCTCCTCAGAAAGAGTGACGCTCAGTGCGCCGATGTTCTCAGCCACCCGTTCCAGTCGCTTCGTGCCGGGAATCGGAACGACTTGTTCACCTTGGGCCAACAACCAGGCGAGCGCTAATTGGGATGCCGTGCAACCCTTACGGGAGGCTAAGCTTTCAATCAGCGATACCACCTCCAGGTTTTTAGCAAAATTCTCACCCTGGAAGCGGGGATAATATCGCCGGTAATCATCCGCAGGCAAATCCTCGAAGGTCTTGATTTGTCCGGTAAGGAATCCGCGGCCCAGCGGGCTGTAGGGTACGAAGCCGATGCCAAGCTCCTTTAGCACAGGCAGTACCTCATCTTCGACCTCCCGGCTCCATAGGGAGAACTCCGTTTCCACGGCGGTCAGCGGGTGGACAGCATGAGCGCGGCGAATTTGCTCAGGCGTCGCCTCCGACAAGCCAATATAACGAATTTTTCCGTCCTGAACCAGATCAGCCAGCGCTCCTACAGTGTCCTCAATCGGTATATTCACATCAATACGATGCTGATAATAGAGATCAATGTGATCCACGCCAAGATGCAGCAAGCTGGCATCCACCGACTTTTTAACATAGGCAGGGTGACCCAAATTACTCATGTCTGGCGGTACAATGCCGAATTTAGTGGCGATAACCGCTTGATCCCGAAGTCCCTTCAAGGCGCGGCCGACCAACCGTTCATTACCGCCAAATTTACCTTTGGCGACTTCCTCACCATAAATGTCCGCTGTATCAAACATCGTTACGCCAAGCTCCAACGCACCCCGTATTGTGCGGACCGACTCCTCGTTGTCAGGCATCATCATCGTGCCAAGTCCCAGGGCTGACACCTCAAGCCCTTGATTACCTAATTTACGTGTGGCTATCTTATTTGCCATGTTCGTTCCCCTCTTTCCGCAGCTTATAGAGATGGTCTTGCATAATCCCATTCTAGACCGCAGTTCAGGAGCCAGCCACATGACGTTTATGCTAGTAATCGCAGTAACAGGCACAGATCCAAGATTCTAATTCTCTACTCGACCACAGGGAAAAAGATGCACATGTGCAGATCAGGATGATCTGTCGTAAACGCTAATGAATTGATGTCATAAGCACGGGCTTGCAGCCAGCCAGGAGCTTGGTAAATCACTCGAGTGACTCTCTTGGCCTCCACTCGGTGCTGTTTCCACAAATTCGCGAACTCCTCGCTTCGTTCGGATAATTCATTTACAAATTTGGCAAACCACGGGTCATGGGCGTATTTATCATAGGCCGTGCGGAAGATACCTACGGCGTGTGCTGCCATAGCCTCCCAGTTGATTAAGCGGCTACGCATTTCGGGTTCCGTGAACTGCAAGGCCAACATATTCAAGGGATGCTCCACATTTTTGATCAGGTTTGAAGCATTGCCCAAAAGGTCTTCCAGCGCTTGATTCCAGATCAATAGCTCCGTGCGATCGTTGCTTATGAAGGCGGGATAAGCAATCCCGTTCACGATCTCCTTCCACTTCGGCTGCACCTCTCTGGTAATGGATAGCACAGCCTCGGGCTCGTTGCCATTCCATAGCTCAAGCAGGTGCTTGTATTCATCCTCCGTCAACTGCAGCGCCCGGCCAATACTCTCGATCACTTCACGGGAGACAGATACCTCCCGCCCCTGCTCCAGCCAGGCATAGTAGGTAGCGCTAACGCCTGCCAGAATGGCCACTTCCTCACGTCGCAGACCCGGTGTCCGCCGGATTCCACGCGTCTTGGTCAAGCCCGCCTGCTCAGGCTTCAGGCGCGAGCGGCGCGATTTCAAATAATCCCCCAGCCGCTTGGCCCTACTCTTATCCAGTTCTCTATGTGGCGGTGCCTCGTCAATATCACTATCTTGCTTGTTCAACATTTGCTTCCCCTCTCCAGCCGGGGCACATGGTTATTCAGCCGCATGAATTTGCGGTGCTTGCCCCTCGGCTCCTTGCTCTTGCTCTTTCTGTGACTTGCGCTGCACATGTCTGGTGCCCCAATTGTGCATCGCGTCCAGAATCGGCTCCAGACTGCGACCATATTCCGTCATCGAATACTCAACTCTTGGAGGCACCTCGGGGTAAACGATCCGTTCGATGATTTCCTCGGCCTCCAATTCACGCAGATTTTGCGTCAGCATTTTCTGCGAAATCTCCGGTAAATGACGCTTTAATTCGCTGAACCGTTTGGTTCCCTCCTGAAGCAGGTACAGCAAAATGATGGGCTTCCATTTTCCGACCAAGATCTCCAAGGCATTATCTACGCGGCAAAATCCGGGATGTTTCTGCATGACCTGGTAACACTCCCTTCCATTCATTTTTATGACTTATGGCTTTATGGTTTCATAGCCTATCATGCTGTTTATGTTCGCTGCCTAGGTTACCTATAAGTAACTATACCACTTTTAAGTGCGTACTTACTAAAAGTAGGTGACAGGGCTATAATAAAGGCATGAAAACTCATGATTCAACATTCATTACAAATCCATCAGAGGTGAAGCGACCTATGAATAAATATCGTCTTGATCCAAGCAAAGGACTGGAATTTGGCATCTACACTCTTGGGGATCATCTCCCTGACCCTAACACAGGTGAACGTATTTCTGCCCAGGAACGTATTAAGCAAATTATTGAGTACGCAAAGCTGGCCGAACAGGCCGGGCTGGACTTCTTCAGCATCGGTGAGAGCCATCAGGATTATTTTGCGACACAGGCCCATACTGTCGTGCTCGCTGCCATCGCTCAAGCTACCCGTACCATCAAACTTGGTAGCTCGGCAACCATTATCAGCACGTCTGACCCCGTACGAGTGTATGAGGATTTCGCCACCATCGATCTGATCTCCGGTGGCCGGGCCGAGCTTGTAGCCGGACGAGCGTCCAGAGTAGGGCTGTTCGACTTGCTGGGCTACAACGTGCGTGACTACGAAGAGTTGTTTGAAGAGAAATTCGACCTGCTACTCCAAATTAACGAACACCCTGTCTTGAACTGGGAAGGCGAATATCGCGCTCCGCTCCGCAACGCTAAAGTGTTGCCTCGTCCGCAGGACGGCTCTCTGCCCATCTGGCGAGCTGTAGGCGGTGGACCAGCCAGTGCCATTAAAGCCGGCTATGCCGGAGTGCCTATGTACATGGCCCATCTGGGTGGACCTGCTTCAGCGTTCAAGCAAACCGTGGATGCCTATCGGCAAGCAGCCCGCCAAGCTGGTCATAACCCTGACGAATTGCCGATTGCTACCGCTGGATTCTTCTATGCCGCAGACACCTCACAGCAAGCGCTGGAGGATCTGTACCCTCATATCAACGAAGGAATGAAGAAGACCAACGGACAGGGCTTCTACAAGCAGCTATTCATGCAAGGCGGCGACCCTCATCACATTATGAACGTCGGCAGCCCGCAGCAGATTATCGAGAAAATATTGTATCAGCACGAGCTATTTGGCCATCAGCGCTACATTGCCCAAATTGATTTTGGCGGCATGCCCTTTGACAAGCTGCAACGCAACCTTGAACTGATTGGCACGGAAATTCTGCCAGCCATTCGCAAATATACAGCCAAAGCCTGAAATTTGAAGCCTCAACCCCAAGGGAGGAATAACCTATGTTAGCTGTTGGATTATCAGGAACCATCGTGGGTTCCAAAACCAAAACCGCCGTTGAGCACACGCTAAACATCCTGCGGGAGAAATATCCCGACATCGAGACGACCCTGCTTGATTTAGGCGAATATGACGTTCAATTTAGTGACGGACGCAACTATCTGGATTATGAAGGCGATACGGGAACCGTGACCAAGACCATCATGGATGCCGATATTCTAGTGATCGGTACCCCGATCTTTCAAGCCTCCATTCCCGGAACGCTGAAGAATATCTTCGATCTGCTGCCGCAAAATGCGCTACAAGGCAAAGTAGTCGGTATTATAGCCACCGCAGGCTCGGCTCGCCATTACCTTGTCCCTGAACAGCAGCTCAAACCAATTCTGACCTACTTGAAGGCCCGTATCGTTCAGTCTTACGTCTTTGTCGAAGAGCAAGACTTCTTCCGCAAACAGATCGTCAACGACGACGTGAAGTTCCGAATTGAGCGCCTGGCTGAAGATATCGCTTTGCTAGCGAAAACCTACCGTCACCTTGAAGAGACACAAGAGTAACAAGTAACGTTCAAGCTGATCTCTTTGCTCAAAACAGCCGATTCCAAGTCTCACAAGGGATCGGCTATTTTTTTTATCCTATCTGTGCTTGGTCGCTCCCAACTTCACGACATCCGACAATCGGAAATGGCGCATCAACAACTGTTGCAGTTGCTCAACCATCGCCAGCGGAGGATAAGGAATCCCTTCCTTCACCCACCATTCCATCAACCCGACCACAGCCGACGTAATAAACTGTACCTCTACTTCCAGGCTCAATTGCAGGTCAAGCCTGCACTTTTCCAGATAATCCTTCACACCTTCCCCCACCATCTTCATCATGCTCTCCCTGAACACAGGAATCCCACTTCCCGTAATCAACGTGTTATAAATAGTGACGTTCGCTTCCAGGAACTCGAAGGAACGTAGCAGTATGTCTTGCATCTGTAGCTCCGTAACCTCGCCATCGACCAGGCAACTGTCTTGTAGCTGCTGGAGATAGGTGTTGATGCACTGCTCTTGTAAATCGTACTTATCGGTAAAATGCAAATAAATCGTCCCCCGGTTCACATTTGCCCGCTCGGCGATATCATTAATTGTTATCTTCTCCAGGTTCTTCTCTGACAGCAGTTCGATGAAAGCCTCCATAATGGCTTGCCGCGATTTTAATATTCTTCGATCCATATGTCCTCCTATAATTCGTTAATGAACAAAATAAAGCGAACTGTTGATTTCTCAACAAAACGTATTGAATTGGCTATTGAAGCCCCTCTCACACGGTGATAAGCTCATTTTATTCAATAATCGTTGATTAATCAACATTTGTTAATTAATTTAGAGAGGATGAACAATAGAGATGAAAGTATTGATTTATGGTGCAGGGGTGTTGGGGAGCTATCTGGCTCATGCGTTAATTCAAGGAGGTAACGAGGTATCTGTACTAGCACGCGGCTCCCGTGCGGACCAATTGGAGAAGGATGGCCTGGTCATCCGTCATTATTTCCAGCTTAAAACGACAAAAGACCCTATTCGAGTCATTCGCACGCTGGATGCCGAAGAGGTTTACGATTTGATTTTTGTCGTGATGAAATATAACGATTTCCCCAGTGTCCTGCCTATTCTTGCGGCTAATCGAAGCCGTCATATCGTCATGATCGGTAACAACACCGATGCTTGGGAGATGCAGCAGTTCCTGGAGAAGCATAGCGAGACACCGAAACAGGTTGCCTTCGGCTTCCAGCTGTCCGCCGGACGACGGGATCCCGAGCGGATGGTCGCTGTTCGGACCGGAGGCCAAATGGTTCTCGGCGGGCTGGATGGACCTATTCCCTTCAAAACGGAGTTGGAACGTGCCTTTGCCTCGGCCCGCTACAAGTTGACTTACCTGGATGATATGGATGCTTGGCTCAAGAATCATGTGATACTAATCTTGGCCATGAACTACGCGCCTGTACTTCACGACTATCAGATGAATAAAGTGGCACGGGACGACAAGCTGCTAAGGGAGGTCGTCGCAGCCATGGGTGAGGGATTCCACGTACTGGAAACTTTGGGTTATCCCCTGGTACCCGCATCTCAAGCTGCGTTCATTCGTAACCACCCTACACTATTACGTATGTTTTTCAAGCTGTATCATATCCTTCCCATTAGCCGCTTTGTCGATGGCAACTTCAGCGAACTTGCAGCCTTAGCTAATGTGTTCGAAAAATGGAAGAAGGAAGCTGGCGTGCTGACACCCAATTGGGATAAGTTGCAGAAGCGCCTGCAGGTGAAGAACCTAAGCAAGTTGTCTTAATCTATTCTCACAAGTTAGCTAAATCATTTGATTCTCCCTCTAATCTTAGCTAATATATATATCTATAAATAGCTAAAATGAGGTGATTTGAAGTGCATGTAACCTCGACAGATATGCAGAACAATTTTGGCAAGTATTTGAAGTTTGCAGAGGCCCGCGAGGAGATCATCATTACCAAGAACGGCAAAGCAGTAGCTACGCTAAGCTCCTTCCCAGAGGGTGGGCACAATTTGCTTAAAGAAAATGCGTCAGCCTATGAAACGAGTTATGCCCGGGTAAGCTATGAAGAGTTCCTTGAACTAAGCAAGGCATCAGATCAACGCTTTGAATTGATTGACGGTACCCTGTATAATCTGGCTTCTCCTTCATTCCAGCACCAGCATACCGTTCACGAGTTGCACGGCTTATTCTACGGCTGGTTCAAAGGTAAGTCCTGCACCCCGCTGACCTCGCCCTTTGATGTAACCTTGGAGAAGAGGGCTGGTAATACTTGCGTGGTTCAGCCTGATCTCGTCGTGATTTGCGACAAAGACCAAGTCGATGAACATGGCAAATACCAAGGGACCCCTACGCTGGTTGTGGAGGTGCTGTCCCCGTCTACGCGAAGCAGAGATGTGATTCAGAAGCTTGATCTATACCGGGCCTGCGGAGTACAAGAGTATTGGATCGTTGACCCAATGAAGAAGCAGGTGACGGTATATATCTTTCAGGACAAGGAAATTGCCGATATGTATTACTACGCAAACACTGTAGGTTCATTTGCAGCATCACAGGTATTTAACGGGTTACACATTTCCATGTCTGAGTTATTTACTTGAGCAGCACTGAAACCAATCCTCCAGGCGCGCGTATCAACTTACAGTGAGTTATTCCATTTCCAGGAGGGCAAAATCAATGATTATTACAACAACACCAACTATTGAAGGTTCGCCGGTTCAGCAATATTTGGGCGTCGTAACAGGTGAGGTCATCATGGGCGCCAACGTTGTACGCGACTTCATGGCCTCCATCACAGATATCGTCGGAGGACGCTCCGGTGCTTACGAGAACAAGCTACAGGAAGCTCGCGATACTGCCTTTGCCGAAATGCGTCAGGAGGCCTCCCAATTGCGTGCCAACGCTATTATCGGCGTGGACATCGATTATGAAGTCATTCGCGAAGGTATGCTGATGGTTACCGTAAGTGGTACAGCCGTGATTATCTAACTTATGTAACAAAAGTGGCGGTATAGGAATCTACTCCTACACCGCCATTTTCTTTGTCGAACTATACAGCATTACAGCAGCTTGGTCATGAACACACTGTTGGGGTCTTCCTCATAATCGGCAAACGGTCCACAGTAGCGAAAGCCAAAGCCCTCGTACAGCCCACGAGCCGGGACAAATGCCTCCATCGATCCCGTCTCCAGGCTGACTTGCTGATAACCACGCCGTTTTGCCTCCTCCAGAAGATGCTCCAGCATATGCTTGGCAACTCCCTTGCCCCGGTATGGAATGGCCGTGCGCATGGACTTCACCTCAGCATGCTGCGAGTCCAGTTCCTTTAAGGCGCCACAACCAGCCAGTTCCCCCTCCAGCCAAAGGCTCCAGAACGTTACTCCCGGCTGCTTCAACCCTTCAATATTCAAGGCATGAACACTCTCGGGTGGAGACGTCGCGGACATATTCGTCAGATGCTCCCCGATAAAAGCTATAATTTCTGGACCGCTTAAATCATCCAATCTTATCTCCATGTTGCACTCCCCTATTACTTGGCTTGAATATATCCTTCGGCCTTCAATAATTCGGCAATCAGTACGGCACCACCAGCCGCTCCGCGCAGCGTGTTATGGGACAGACCCACGAACTTGTAATCGTAAACGGAATCTGTCCGCAAGCGGCCAACCGATACGCCCATTCCCTTCTCCAAATCACGGTCCAGCTTCGTTTGCGGACGGTTCTCTTCTTCGAAATAAGTAATGAACTGCTGCGGTGCGCTTGGCAAAGCAAGCTCCTGAGGTCTGCCTTTAAATTGACGCCAGCACTCAATAATCTCCGCTTCCGATGGCTTCTTCTTGAAGGAGACAAATACGGTTGCCAAGTGGCCGTCCGTTACCGGCACCCGGATGCACTGTGTCGTTATGAGCGGCGCACTAGCCTTCACGATCTGTCCGCCATCCACATGGCCCCAAATGCGCAGCGGCTCCTGCTCGCTCTTCTCTTCTTCTCCGCCGATATAAGGAATAACATTGTCCAGCATATCTGGCCAATCGGTAAAATTCTTGCCTGCCCCGGAGATCGCCTGGTACGTCGAAGCGACCACGGTGGTTGGCTCAAAATGAAGGAGCGCATTCAGAGCCGGAACATAGCTCTGAATCGAGCAGTTCGGCTTGACAGCGATGAATCCAGTGGAGGTGCCTAGACGCTTCCGTTGGGCTTCAATGACCTCAATATGCTGCGGATTAATTTCCGGAATAACCATCGGGACATCTGGCGTCCAACGATGGGCTGAGTTATTGGAGATTACCGGTGTCCCGGTCTTGGCATAAGCTTCTTCCAGCGCTTGAATTTCCGCCTTCTTCATGTCCACAGCACAGAATACAAAGTCGATGTCAGCCGTAACCTCTTCCACCTTGGAGGCATCCTGAACCACGATGTCCTTCACAGCCGCAGGAATAGCTCCTGCCATCTTCCAGCGTCCTTGTACCGCTTCTTCGTATGTCTTGCCTGCCGATCCTGCGCTAGCCGCAATGCTCGTCACCTCAAACCAAGGGTGTCCGTCCAGCAATTGAACGAACCGCTGCCCCACCATTCCCGTACCTCCGACAATACCTACTTTCAACTTTTCTCCCATCCGTGCTCCAGTCCTTTCCCTGTTGGTTATATGTGTACCTTTGGCGAGATCGCTGTCAGGTTGTGGTCAAATTAAAAAAATCCCACCTCCAAGACAGATTTCGTCTTGGGGGCGAGATTGGTATGCCCGCGGTACCACCCCAGATTCGCTAAGATGTCGCCATCCTAGCCTCTTCAAGTACAGCCTCTCCGGCCCTCGGCCAAATACGCGTATACTCTAGCTCTGTAACAGGAGCTCCTGTCACACCATCCCGCTAACTTCCCGTTCCGATGTGCTGCTCAGAGTCTTTATTCAGTGAATAAGCGCTATGCTCCTTTTCAGCAACCGGAGCTCTCTGGGAAAGGCTGTATTTACCTACTTGTCTCATCAATGCATTTCATGTTCAAATTATATTGCGATAATATTACCAAATAACCGGCTTTACGTAAACCTATTTCGCAAAATTTCCATGATGCTCCCTTTTACCATATGACAAAATGGCTTGTAACGTGCCATCCTCTACCTCACAACGGCGCACAATAAAGAAGCAGACCAACCCGTAAGGCTGGTCTGCTTCTTAGCTGCAATAGCGTAACTTATTGAACTTCAGTTGCTCCGGTAACAGTACCTTCAACTACGGCTGTTCCCTTCACATCTTCGCTGGCAAAGTACAGGTTGCCGTCAATCGTGGCTGTTTTGTCCAGGCTAAAGCCATTAGCTTCTACGTAAACGTCGCCTTTAACTGTACCACCTTGAATCTTCAAGTTTTCACTTTGGGCCGTCAATTTAGGAACGGTCAGTGTAAACGAATCGATGATATTGTGGTCAGCATCTTGCGTGTACAGAGCTATTTTACGGTAAATATCCTTGGTTTCATCGTTTTTGTCATGGAATTGTCCAGCTACGACCACATCCTGATCTACCGTCAAATCATTAAGCGTCGCGATAATCCAAGTTCCTTGCTCACTTACTGCACTTACAAAAGCATCGGCTTGATTGACAATCGATGCCGTTGTTGTAGCATCTGTTTGCTCAGCGTTGTTTCCGGCTGCGCCTGTATTGCCCCCGGCTGCGCCATCATTCGAACCACATCCTGCCAGTAAAACTGCTGCGAGACCTGCTACAACTAAACCTTTGACCATTTTCATGTTGTTTCCCTCCTGAATTTTTATATCTTTGTTTAGATTATAAAAAAAAGTGTAATCTATACATGTGACTAAATTCACATTAATTGTGTATTTTTTCACACAATTTATTCACAGTCCTTTTTCTTATAATCTCTCTTTTATATAAACCGAAAATAAAACGTTCAAACAGCCCATATCCAACTTTTTCGGACATAGGCTGTTTGAGATGACTTCAAGTGCCTAAATTAAGCTCTAGCGGTACAACCTTAATTCCGAAACCGACCACCACCATGCAGGCGTATCCTTGGTCAAGACAATCTTGACATACCGGGCATGCTGCTGTGGGAAGGTCTCTTGAATCAATGAGGCCGTTCCTTCGTTATCACGGATAAGCTCCCACTGTTCCCCATCCAGGGATACATAGATCTGATATCCTCGGGCGTAGTCGTTCTCACTCCCCGTGGAGTCCATGATCAGACTGCTGAAGCGTTGCGGCTGCCCCAGGTCAAGCTGAATCCATTGACCCGGACGCTGTCCTTCGGACGTCGTCCAGCGGCTATGCACCTGATCGTCTAGCAGCGCGTCAACATCAGCATACGTCGATGCTGTAACCGTCCACTTTGTCCGATCAAGCTCATCAGGAAGGGAAATCTCGTCTTGGGCAGGCACCCATACTTCAGGATCGGCTGTATACAGCTTCACCTCGGCGATGGACCACCAGTGTGAATCACTTCCTGTTTGTACTACCTTGATATACCGTGCAAGCGATAACGGAAAAGCTGCGGTAACTTGTGGACCATCAGCCTGACCGGAAGCCACAGGGCTCCCCCAAGCTTCACCATCCAGGGAAGTATACACCTCATAGCCCCGTCCGTAATCATCACGGCTATGCGCGCTGTCCAGCACGATTTGATCCACCGGCTGCGCCGCGCCAAGATCCAGTTCAATCCATTCGCCACCAGCTTGCTCGCGTCCTGAGGTCCAGCGTGTATCCTCGCGGCCGTCCAGCATGGCCGCTGCATCCTCACCGGAAGAAGCAGCGACCGACCATCCCTCAGGAAGAAGCTGCTTCTGGCGGCCGATACCGTAATTATGAATGGCTAACTCGGAGATTGACCACCACTTATCAGCCTGACCAATTTGCACAAGCTTCACATAACGTGCCCGTTGCTGGGGGAACGTAATGGATAAGGCTCCAGACTCGCCCTCACCGCCGATGACCGGTTCGCCCCAACTCTCACCATCCTCAGAGACGTACAACCGATACTCGCGGGGATAGTCATCACGCGAATAGCCGGGATCGAGTACGATCTGGTCGAACTCACTGACTGCTCCCAAATCAATCTTGATCCATTGACCACTGGCCTGTGGACGCCCGCTGCTCCAGAGCGTGCCTTGCTCCCCATCAAGCATGTTGTCTGCTACATCTCCTCCATAAGTAGAGGAAGCCGTCACAACCCAGGAGGAACGATCAGCAAGCGAACCGTCCGCCGGAAGTGGCAAAGGTTGCTCAATGGCACCTGCACCAAATTTGGCCAGCTTCAGCTCGGAGATGGACCACCAGCTATCTGCCGGTTCCGTCAATACAATCTTGACGTATCTGACGGATTGTTCTCCCAGCGCTACCGCCAGGCTTGGGGAAGTACCAATAGCTCCAACCGCCGCTTCTTGCCAGTTCTCGTTATCATTAGACACGAGCACGTCATACCCATGGGCATAATCGCCCCAATTCGTGCCTGAATTCATGAACAAGGTGTCGAAGGCCTGCTCAGAGCCCAAATCAATGTGCAGCCAATCTCCGGGCACTTGCAGTTGCCCCGAAGACCAACGCGTGGCCAAATCACCATCAATCAGACGCTCAGTTGGCTCTGAGCTGGAAGAAGCCGTAATCGTCCAATTGCTGCGGTCCAGGTAACTAACACCCTGGGACGGATCAGGACCTTCCAGCACGGTGTCTTCCAGCGGATTCACCTTCACTTGCGCTTTGGCATACACCGTGGCAGAACCCAAGGCTCCCTGAGCATTATAGAAATGCACCGTCTTCGGCTCGTTGGACGGATTCCAGATTTGCGCGGTATAGATGCCGTCCTTCTGGTAGACCGTTACGGCCGGGTCGTCCGCCCAGATATCCATCGTACGAGTTCCTGTGGACACCATGCTGTGAATGAACCAATAAGCATTGAACACTTCATTTTGCTGCATATTCCGTGTATCCCACTTCGCCAGCGCACCCTCCGGGTTGCCAATCGACTGGAATGGCCAGATGATATGCTGCCAAGTACGCTCTGGCTGACCGCCAAGGTCCTTAATCATACCTGCATAGAGGTCATTTGTTTTTTGCGGATCACGGCCATAATAAGTCATCCATTCTGCTGGCGGTAGCCAGTGAATGCCATAAATATGCTCCGGATCTCCGGAGAAATACGTGCCGTATAGATAAGCACTGCCGAACACCATACCTGCTGTTGCGTGGTTATATCCTTCTACCCAGTTATCATGATCATAGTTGAACCAGTATTGCTCGGCGGCTTTTTCTTCCGTCACAAATCCCCAAATACCGGTATCCCGGTGGGCATCATTACCTGTGACCTCGCCCCACATATACTGCCCAACCCAACTGAACAAGGACTCTCCTGCTGCTTCCTGGTTGTTACCACTGCGATTGTCAGCATAACCACCTGCCCAGGAATGACCTTCATACGGATCGAAATTCCGCAGCCATGGGAAGAGATCGTCCGTCTTAGAAGGGTTAGCATAATCACGAATGAGTAACTCGACCATGTCTCCATAATCCCGCAGGAATTCCTCATCATACGTAGCAAGGACTGCCGACGCGAAGACATAATAGCCATAAGTGAAATGATGGTCTGTTAGCCCGGTGTTCACACCAAATCCACTACCATAAGGGAAGATCGATCCCCATACATCGTTGTAATGGAAATAATAAGAATGGAACCGTTCATCCGGCGAATAGGTGTACCAGTCCGTCAGAATCGTTCTCAGGAAGGACAAATACCGATCTCTGCGCTCCGTATCGCCCAGTTGATCACTAATCAAGGCAGCCAACCCCAGCGGGTGTAGCTTCTTGCCTTGCCAATAAGGATCATCGCTCATCAGACCATTCGCCATATCCGCATCAAGCTGATCCAGATAACCCATCAGTTGTGCCCGGGAATAAGTCGGATCATCCGGCTCCACGAACTGTGGAATAATCCCGTAGAAACGGTCTTGCGTAGTAAAAGAGTTCCCTTCACTGACACGCATCACACCGCGAATGGATGGATAAGTCAGTTCCGTCAGCGGCGTTGTTGCGATTTTCCATTGATGAGGAAGCAATGCCATTAAGGTGTCCCCGGAAAATCCAGGACGCTTCACTTCTGTCGTTGAACGGAAGCTCGTCGTAACCAGAGATTGTGACTTGTCATAATCATAGGTAACCGTCGTATCCGTCACGAAGGCATAGGCGTGGCGATAATAGTTGGACAATTCCTCTGCCGCTGGCAGCGTCGCCAGCGACAAGTAATCCCCACCTTGCCCGAACTTGATCTTGATTGTATTACCCAGCTTCATGAACAAGGTGCCCTCAGGGGCATAAACGCCATAGTTGCGCACGAACGTTTGCGGTGTTGGCGCATTGTCCCGGTTGGTGACTTCAATACCGATATGATCAGCCGTGAGCACGTCACCGTCATTCAGCAGAATCGGCTGATTGTTGTCATCGAACAACCTTGTAATGTTCGCCGATTGCAGAACTGCTGCGTCAGGTTGTTCAAAGGTGTTGTACAAGAAGGGCGAACCCTTGACAAACGTGGTCTTCATCTTCGCCGTATCATCGTCACTCATGATTACCGTCGCGGAATAATCACCGTAACCGGCAATCTTCGTCACCACTTCGGCTGGATTCATATTGCTTGTGGACAAGATTAAATCCGGAGGACCATCCGCATCAATGGAACCACCATCAGCCGAGGCGTATCCGGCGCCCGGATTCAGAATATTTAATCCTTGACGGGTATAACGGTTCTTGAAAGGAAGCGTCACCAGGCTGTTACCATCACCCAGATTAGCAATCAGGATAGATTGCCACCAGTCATTGGACGGGATCGGAGCCTGAACCTCAGAGGTCCGGTATTTTGGATTTTTCGGTGACAGCATCGTGACATCATTAATCTCATAGCTTCCCGCCCCAACCTGCACAGTAGCTATGTCACGAATAGCCGGAATGTCGTGAACTGGCTTGGCATCTCCTTCACGATAGGCATACACGCCGAACTCATAAAGCGAATAGCCGTTGGTAGAGCCTCGTCCATGTCCAGCCATCTTCACATAACGTGCCTGGGCATAGACGGGAATCTCATCCCGACCACCGGACCCATTCAGCTCACGGTACACGGTTGTCCAGCTTTGAGCATCGTCGGACACCTGAATGTCATAGGCGCGGCCAAAGGCGGTCTCCCAACTCAAGGAGACGCTGCCGATCTCGCTCACGGCCCCCAGGTCAACATAGATCCATTCATTATCCTTGTAAATGGAAGACCAGCGGGTATCGGGATTGCCATCGGTAGCGTTCCTGGCCAAGTAATTACGCTCTTCCATCTTGGCCTTGTCTTCCTCCGAGCGGCTAGGCTCATCGATCTCCAGCGAAGAAGCAATAACCTCCTTGCCGAGTGCCAGGTTCACAGCCTCGGGTTTGGGCGGTTGGTTTGCTCCTCCCGTTCCATATACGTTGAATTCAAATAACGAGATTCCGTAGGCCTGCTGTGCTCGTTTTGTACTATACAAACGAACGAATCGCCCTTCCTCGGAAACCTCTACCTCCGTTAATCCACCCTTGCCCTCCGTAGTAGCGTACACAGGGGTCCAGTTCATCTCATCGTCGGACACCTCGAAGGCAAACTCCGTAGCATAGGCATTCTCCCACAGGACAGAAATGCTGGAGATGTCCGCACTCGCCCCCAAATCCACATAAATCCACTGTGGGTCCTTCTGCCATTCGCTTTCCCAGCGGGTATGCTCACTGCCATCCACCGCCAGATCTGCTGTATTCCCGCCTAATGCTGAAGAACTGTAGACGGGTCTGTGTAACGATAATAAGTAGTCCTCTTCCCCTGCGGCTTGTGCCGTTGATGCAGGAAACCAGGGAACACTGCTCACCGTGAGGAGGACCGCCATCATCAGATGTGCCCAAATCATGCGGGCCTTACGTTTGGAGCTCAACCATTGCTGCATAATTCCACTCCTTCTTGTCTGTTTGTCTGAAAGAATAAATCGGCTCAATTCCACTCTCTTTTGTCTTCACACCTCTTTCATCGTCGATCTTCCCACTTTATGTATGAGTATGATGGAATGGCTGTGCTTGTGGGAATTTGTGGGAAATATACCACTCCATTTGGATTTATCGTCCATATGTCCTTAATTTTGAAGAGTTAACCCCATGAATTTTATAAAATTAGGATATTAGAACTAATCAAGCCAACAGAGTATAATTCCAAAGTTGCATCCCCTTTAGCGTAACAGCGAACTAGTGATAATAAGCATGAAAAAGGCAGCGCCAAAGCAACCTCTCCTGCTCTGGCTACTGCCTGTTCTGTTCATTAGAGCATAGTCAAATCCTTTGGCTAGCCACTCCTGCCTATTCCAAGCTGTTCAGATATTCGCTAACCTGCCCTGGTGTTTTGGCAAACTTGCTATGCAGATGCGCGATCTTCTCGCCGTTCCGATAAACCAGCAAGCTCGGAATGCCACGAACCTCATTCGCCTCCGCCAACGGTTGAAACTCCTCCGCATCCATCGCATAGAAGTCTTTATCCCCATGTTCCTCCACGATCCCCCCGATAAAGCGGTCCAGGGTTTTGCAGTCCGGGCACCAGGTCGTGTCGAACTTGATCACCGTATACTGATCTCTTTGCACCAATTGTTCGAATTGTTCCTGCGATTGTACTCTATCCATCTTCAAATTCTCTCCTTCACTTGAATATTTCAATTGAACTTTCCCTATGATATCTTAAAATTTAATATTTATATTAACCGAGATTGGCCGTGAAGGCCATAGTTATCATAAAGGTTTCATCTTGCGGGAACCATGATACAATCAAGGAACTAGGTAATGAAAGGAATGAGATCATGATATTTGCCATCATATTGTTCATCGTGGCCGGGCTAGCCGAGATCGGCGGTGGTTACTTGGTGTGGCTCTGGCTGCGCGAATCCAGACCTCTCTGGTACGGACTAACCGGGGGAATTATCCTGATGCTCTACGGTATCATTCCAACCCTGCAGAAATTCCCGGCCTTTGGACGTGTTTACGCCGCCTATGGCGGAGTATTTATTATTTTGGCTGTACTCTGGGGCTGGTGGGTCGATAAGAAAACGCCGGACTCCTATGATTGGGCAGGAGCAGCCATTTGCCTCGTTGGCGTCTCCATCATGCTGTGGGCACCTCGTCATTAATTTACTACTGACCCTGAGAAAGGAACTGCACCATGAACCTGTCTGCCATCTCTTCAGCCTTGACGCCGCTGCACCTGAGAAGCTGCTTGATCAGTCAGCAGGGGCAGCTTGTGCTTGAACATTATCGAGACGTACATACTGTAGATGAAATTGCCAAAATTAATTCCTGCACCAAGAGTATTCTGTCGGCGCTGATCTGTATCGCTATGGACATGAAGTTGCTGCCCAAGCCCGACACCCGAATCAGCGATTTCTTTCCCTCGTTGAAGGACGACAAGGACGCGCGCAAGCGGGATATTACCCTGCGCCATCTGCTCACCATGTCCGGCGGGTGGAACTGGACCGAATTCGGCGGGCATAATTCGTTCCCGCGGATGACCCGTTCCCCGGATTGGGTCCGCTTTGCCCTGGAGCAGCCGATGGCTGATCTTCCCGGGGACCGGATGGAATATAACTCCGGCTGTTCGCAATTGCTATCCGCTGTTCTGGTCCAAGCTTCCGGATTGCCAACCGCCGAGTTTGCCGAGCGCTATCTGTTCGGCCCGCTGGGCATTGAAGCTTACCACTGGGAGCAGGACCCGCAAGGCATCCATACCGGCGGCTTTGGACTGTCACTTCGTCCCGCCGACCTGCTCAAGTTCGGGCTGCTCTATCTGCATCAGGGCGTTTGGAACGGTCGCGGCCTGATCAGTTCCGAGCTATCTGCGTTATCCGTGCAGCCTGCCATCGATGTAGAAGCCCCGCGCCGCGGCTGCTATGCCTGGCATTGGTGGACAGACACCTATGCGGCAGGACCCGAGGGAGGTTCTGGTGCGTCCGCTGGCTTTGATTATTTTTTCGCCCAGGGTTACGGCGGACAGTTCATCTATGTTATACCGGGACTTAATACCGTCGTTGTGTTAACGGATGATAAACGAAAAAAAGACCGTCCTCCGGTCCATGTGTTTCGAAGCTGTATTGCCCCTTACCTGTAAGGGCTTAGCTATCCAGTGCTTCCTGGGTAATGCGCTTGATATCAATGGCTGACATCGTCTCTTCATTGACCATGTCAGTCAATATCTCGCGGAGGAAATAATCAACGCAGTGCAGGTCAATCTGCTTGATCTTGATCAGAGCATCACGATACATTTTGACGAATTCCTTCTCGGTGTTCCCTCGCAGCAGCTCAGCAAACGCCTCGTAGACTTGATCCAGCTTGTCAGCAACCTCAAGGATCAGTCCCTCCACAGAATCATCCTTCCCTTCGCGCAACTGACGCCGGAAGGTTGGCTTGAATTCCTCAGGAATATGCTCCTCGATAAAATTGTGAACCATCCCTTCCTCCACCTGGAGGATCAGGTTGCGCAACTCAATGGACGCATGCTTCACCGGCGTCTTGATATCACCGATAAATATCTCTCCATAATCATGGCTGCTCGTAATCTCGTACAGCTTCTTCCAGTCGATAGCCGTACCGTGCTGCTCCTCGATATCAGCCAGTGTCTTCGCATACTGCACGACCTTCCAGGAGTGCGCTGCCACACTATGCACCTCAAACTTGAATTTGCCTGGACAGCGGTAAATGCGTTCCAATTCGTTTAAAGATCGAAAGTACGTATGAATGCCCATCACATCAGCCATCCTTTTATAGGTATCATTTTAGTGGAGCATACCCCGATTATAGACAACGATTGTTAAGGGCGAATCAAATCCTTACTCTGCGTCACGAATTAATGAAGCAAATTGTCCTCTAATCTGGCTGACAAGCTCCTCTGGAGCAAGCTCGACTTGCATCCCGATTTTGCCGGCACTAACCAGCAATGTGTCCAAACGCACGGCCAGGCTATCAATGAACGTCGGAAACAGCTTCTTCATGCCCACCGGAGAGCAGCCGCCGCGAATATAGCCCGTTACTGCCTGCAAATCCTTGAGCGGAAGCATTTCGATCTTCTTAACTCCAGCAGCCTTGGCCGCCTTCTTCAAATCCAGTTCCTCTGCCACCGGAATAACAAACACAAAATAATCATTACCATGATGGGCAACCAACGTTTTATAGACCTTCTCCGCCGCTTCCCCGATTTTCTCCGCTACCATGGTGCCGTTTACAGGCTTGTCCTGTCCTTCATATATATGAACCTTGTACTCAATCTTGGATTTATCCAGCATGCGCATCGCATTTGTTTTTACTTCCGACATTTTTTGTCACTCCCTACCTCTCTATCCTAGCACTTCCCCTGAAAATACAGCAACAAAAGGCAGTAACTCCTCGCGTATGTCCTTCAATATTTACACGAAGACGCATCGCTTTTTACGCTCCCATGATACCCGTTACTTATGCTGGGAAGGAAAGAGATTTGACTCATCATTTTAGCGGGAGGAAAGCTTATGCCAGCCCTTTGGATGCATATTGAATATGGTCGGCGGCTTGCTGCTGAGTTTCGAGACCGCTTGCCATTTCTGAACCAGCTTCACCACCACGAGAACCTCTATCAAATGGGCTGCCAGGGACCGGATTTTCTACTCTTCCATGGCTTCCTGTCCTGGCGCAAGCCAAGTAGCATGACCCATCTCGGTAATCTTATGCACAGCCAGAACTGCGGCCCTACCCTGATTGATTTATGGCAAAGTAGTCTGCAATTATCCGAGCCGGAGCGTACTCCAGCATTCATTTATTTCCTCGGTTTCCTGACCCATCATCTACTCGATCGCAATCTGCACCCTTATATTAACTGGAAAGCAGGCTACCAGCGTCTGGACCATCAACGCTTTGAAATCGCCTTGGATGCTCATTTCCTATATCGTGCCAAGCAAGTGGATATCTCCCATGAGCAGGGCTGGAAGAAGATTGAGCTCGCCCAAGGACTTCCCCGGTCCATCCGCCAAATTTTACACGATACATCATTAAGCCTTTATCCCGAGGTGACCGGTCTATCCTTCCACGGCTGGCAACAAGCCTATAAGGACATGGTACTCGCACATCGTTTGCTTTACGACCCGAGTGGCTGGAAGAAATCATTGGTTCCTCCGGTGCTGGGGCAGCTCCTTTATCCCTCAACTTCACTCCTCTCCAACCAGGATATCCCCGATTATCTCAACGAGCAGCGAACAGAGTGGAGACATTCCGCTATTTATTCCGAGATCCGCCGGGAAAGTGTGTGGGAGCTTTGGGAACAGGCATTGGAAGATGGACGACAGGTCCTTCATGCCCTTGCGCAGTGGCTGCATCACAGCCAGGAAGACCCGACTACCCTTGCGGTCAAGCTGGAAGACTTCCAGCAAGTGCTGGGCAACCGCTCCTACGATACCGGCAAGGAATGTGGCAGCGATTTGGTCAATCTGTATGCCGAGCCCATCTGGAACCGGCAAAGAACTGGCTGATGCTCCAAGCCTTGGCTAAGAACGTGACAGCGTCTGCCGCGCTATAGTAGAATATAACCCTGAAGTCTGTACAGGAACAGGGGGAACTAACGATGGCCGAGACATTAAAATCCATATATAGCGAAGCTTTTCTGCAAGGGTTTGGCGATAAGATCCACGCGGTTTATCCATCCTTCAATCCCGAGCAATTCGTGACAGATACGATGGATAGTACATGGGAAGAACGAGAACTGAAGGCACGGATGCGGCAAATTACGCTAAAGCTGGGGCAGCAATTGCCTTCGACCTTTGCGGATGCCGTTAAGGTATTGTATGCCGTGGTGGAAGACTGCACCGGCTTCCCTTACTTGTTCTTCCCGGATTTTGTGGAGGTGTTCGGCAGCAACGAAGCGGACTGGTCTCTGGCCATGCAAGCGTTAGAGCGCTTTACGCCCAAATCCTCTGCTGAATTTGCTGTTCGCTCTTTTATACTGCGTGATCCTGAACGGATGATGCGACAAATGGAGGAGTGGTCCAAGCACGACAATGAACACGTTCGCCGCTTAGCTAGTGAAGGCTGTCGGCCCCGATTGCCTTGGGGACAAGCGCTAGCACCCTTCAAGCAGGCCCCCGCCCCCATCCTGCCTATTCTGGAGCGGCTCAAGGCAGACCCTAGCCTATATGTACGCAAGAGCGTTGCCAATAACCTGAACGATATTGCGAAGGACCATCCCGAACTGGTGCTTGATCTGGCTCATCGGTGGAAAGGCACGCACCCACACACCGACTGGATCGTGCGCCATGGCTGCCGAACCCTGGTCCGCAAGGCTGGTCCGGCTGCGCTGGAGTTGTTCGGATATGCCCAAGCCAGCGGAGACACACCACTGGCTGAATCCGCTGCGATCTCAGTAGACCTGGATACCCTGCGAATCGGAGATAGCTGCGAGTTGCACTACGAGCTGACCCTTCGTCCAGGCGAGCCAGCTAAAGTGCGAATTGAATATGGCATTGACTTCGTCAAGTCAAGTGGGCGCACTTCACGTAAGCTGTTCCTGCTCTCCGACAAGACCGTTCCGGGGAATACGAAACTGAGCAGCTCTCGTCGTCACAGTTGGGCTGACCTTACAACTCGGCGGCATTACCCTGGTGAGCACCGAATCGCCCTGCTGGTGAACGGCGTCGAGGTGGCCCATACGCTGCTTCAACTGAGCGAAGCTAATCCGGACAAGCCACTATAATTCCTACTGAAAGGGGGAGGGCGATACCTTTTTTCCTGAAATCGATAGGAGTCAATGGCAAGAAGTATCCACACAACAAGGAATTCAAAATGCTCAAAACCCCTATATTTACTATTTTCATGTTTATGAAAAGATAGCGAATTAACCATCCTGTTTAATAGAAAGGGCCTGCAAGCCAGTTCAATAGACTAGCATGCAGGCCCTCTTATAGTTAATCGAAAATGGAAAAGCCCACCCATTCCCCTTGCAGCAAATCTTGCCCTTTCGTATTCTCTACGTTTGCAATCGACATCTCCATACTATCTACTTGCTCCAATAGCTCTGCGGGCAATAAGAAGATGGCCAACCTCTCTAGACTGGCTCCTGCCTTCAATTCATCAGGCACGGGCTTACGTAAGTTCGTAGTCTCTTGCAGTGCAGCCTCGATTCCTGTTGTGCGAATGGATGTTTTTATCGCATTGACATTAATGGATTCCTTCGTATTATTCGTGACCACATATTTAACAGTCAACTCAATAATATCCGAATTGCCAAAGTCACTAAAGTTACTGGCATAAGCAGGCTTGACACTCAACTTAGCCCATTGGTAGCCCGGCATACGGAATTGAATCCCTGCCCGTTCTTCCTTGAAATCAGGTGTTCTTTCCTTGTACACCTCTTTATGAACCATACCCGCCTCAACTAACTGGTTCTGATAAGGCGGAATGACATCCTGCCACAAATAATCACCTTCTCCAATACGCAGCAGCTTCTCATCGTTGCCGGCTACAAAGAACATGCGCTGTACCTTCGTGCCGTCCTTGTACTGGAGAGTGATGGTGTACCCGGAAATGGAATACGTACCAGAAGCCTCCGAAGCACCAGCAATGGTTGTTGAGGTACCTGTATCATTACCTGTGTCGCTGGAGCCATCAGATGTACTTCCCGTCCACTGGCTATCCACAAAGCTGCCGTCAGGGCGGAAAATCAGCGTATTGGTCTTCGCCAACCCACCTCCGCCAGGCAAAGCAGTATAGCCACTAGCTTCATATTTTCCATCCAGCTTCTTGCCCGTAGACGGCCCATAACGTGTGTATTCCTCGCCATCAATAACGAGCGATCCGTTAGTACCCCGTTTCAAGGCATGAGTAGTGCCATTGCCCAAGATCAATTGATCTCCCTTAATTTGATAAGTTAGAGAGCCGCCCTCACTACCTTTAATCTGATCGACGCCTGTCTCGGGCAATTCAGTGACAACATAGCGATCATCAACGAAATAGAAAGTATCCCAGCATACGCCACCGCAGCCAGCCGTCCCTTGCAAATCAAGCGAATGCCGGGCATACAGGCCACTAACTCCCTGCCCGGAAGGAACGGGCTCCTGTCCTTGCTGGGAGGACTGAGCTTGATTCGCTCTACGCTGCGCCTCAGCCTGATCCCACCCCTGCTTCGCAATATACTCGGGGCTAAAGACTTGAATGATCCGCTGGTCAGGATTCCAGCCAACCACCGCGCTTGTTGCTTCTCCTATGAACCGAAGCGGTACCAGGGTATGACCATTGCGCACGCGCCCCGGACTATCCAACGCAACCTCTTTGCCGTTGACCTTAGCCTTACGGCTATCAATAATGAGGGAGAACTGGTTCTCCCCCTTCTGACCTTGTACCGTGCCCGTCTTAGGCTGCCAGTCCACCTTAATGCCTAATGCCTCAATTAAAGGCCGCAATTGTACTATGGTAGAACCATTTTGCACTTGGGGATGGATGGAGAAAGATACCTGCTGACCATCTACGTATACTTTAATTTCAGACGCCGCCATCGCAGACGGCACAGCCAGGAACAATGCCAATACCAAGCTCATGGCCGTTCCTCTTAGCCATAATATACTCAAGTTACCCTTTGTCCTCATCGTGACACTCCTTTCTAGACATAAGCAGAACGTTAGCTCTAGCTAAAAATTACTGCTATTATATGGGGAATGTGCAAGAGACACAATAGGGATAAGGGCTTGAATTCCTCCCACAGCCATCATCCAGGCTAAAGGCTATAGACTCAGGAGCACGGAATGCTGCGTCACCGTATGCAAGTCCCGCCAAGTGCGGTTCAGCGGATGATTCTGCTGGAGCCCCGTCATACCGAGCAGCGGGAACACCGTCTGTGCACCGCTACGCGCGGTGCTGGCTGTCTGCTGGCTAACCTGTCCCACCTCGTCCCAAAGCTCCGGGGATAGCTCCCCTTCTTGAACGAACGTCTCCCACGAGGATTCAACTATGGTATGGAACAGGTGGCTTGCTTCAGTCAGCCATTGTTCTTCCCGATCCACCGCCTCAAGCAGAGCTTCCAGACGCCGTGACTGCATCTCGCTCCACTCCCAAGCCTTATGAGCAGCCAGGGAACGGCATTCCTCCAGAAAGTGGCGTGCAATCCCTATTGATACCGCCGCAAACGAGGTTTGAGCGAACGGCAGGAACGGCACACGATAAATTGGATCGTCATAGCGAGGTTCAGTAGCGATATCGAACGTCATGTTCTCCGGTACAAAGGAGCTTTGTACCTTGATGGAATGACTGGAAGTCGCGCGCAATCCAAGTGAATTCCAGTCGCGTATGACCTCAACCTGCTCCGGTAGGAAGGCGAAGGAACGCATAAGCGGCTCCCCTTCTCCTTCAATCATACAATTCGCCGTGTAGAAGCTCGCATAGGTCGATCCGCTGCAATACTTCCATTCCCCGCTGACGATGTATCCGCCTTCCGTCCTTTGCGCCGTCCCTGTCGGCATCCCGCTGCCTGCAAGCACCGCGTCGCGGCCTGAGAATAGCGCCACTGCTTCCTGCTCCGGCAAGGTCGCGGAGAAGAACCCACCACCTGCGCCAATCGTCACAAGCCACCCAAAGGCACCGTCAATCCAGGATGCCTGCTCAAACAGCCGCAATGCCTCTGGCATCCCGGCACCACGTCCTCCAAGCTCTTGCGGAACAAACGCCTTGAACAACTTCGCGTCATAGATTAGTTCCAATAGCCAAGCCTCTATCTCCCCGCGCTGTTCCCTTTCCAACGCGTGATTCCGTATTTTCTCCACTTGCGCATGATCGTACAAGAACATGATGTTCATCTGCCTTTCTATGGATGGGATGAGTAAACAACCTGAGCCAAGTATAATATATTGCAAAAAAAGACAACAGAGCATTTGCTCCGCTGCCTTTTACCAGTCTGATCATAACTTTATTAAATAAACACCTGCTCCAAATCAATCGAACGCTCCCGCGACAAATCGCGGAACTGCTCCTCATCGACCTGCACGAGGGGCTTAAAGATATCCATCGGATTGTTCCACACGATGGTAGCCGTCTCTCCGTTACTCAGCTTGGCCCGCTTACCGATAAAGTTCGGCAGCAGATTGCGCGTTAACGCTTGGACAGCCTTCTCATTTAGCTTGCCAAATCCAAGCTCATAAATCCTCCGCAGCACCGTCAAGAGGTCCTGACGATTGCGGTTCTCATCCGGCGAGGCGAGGCCAATATAAGTATTAGCTACAGCTACGATCTCCGCATACGGATGAATCTTCTCCTTAGGCAACTTGCCCGGGTACCCTGAACCATCCTCGTATTCATGATGCTGCAAGGCTACCAAAGCCGTGATATCCTCTCCCGTTGAATCGCGAATAATCTCATAGCCGTAAGTCGTGTGACGCTTCATTTCCTCCCGCTCTTCCTCGGTCAATTCATGATCGTTGTTGCGAATCGACTGGCGGACCTTACTCTTCCCGATATCATGCAGATAACCCGCTTTACTGATCTCATAACATTCCTCGGCGGAATAACCGAGCCAGGTAGCAATGTAATAGGATAAAAGCCCTACCTGCAGGGAGTGATTGTAAATGGTTACATCTTCTTCGCTAAAAGCAATCAGCAACGACACGACATCCTTATTGCGGTCCAGTACCTCAAGCATGGGTACCAAATGGCGGTCGACCATCGACTGGTTGAACTTCCCGGTCGTGAGCGCCTCCAGGAACAAGGACTGATAGCCCTTCAGCGTAAAGTAAAAATTATCTCTCAGCCGCTGAGTAAATTCCTTAGGGTCCTTGGAAGCAGACACCGCTTCCCCTTCACGCAATTCAATATCTACATAGTCAATGCTTTGCCGAATCAGGAGGGCAATTTCCTCCGTATGTATACTGGTTCCCTTGGGAAGTATGTGCAGCCCAGCCCGGTTGAAAATATCCGTCTTCAACCGATCTCCTTCCTGTAACTCCATGACATGGGTTCTCATGTTTTCCCCTCTCCTCTTCTCGAACGCGGACGAACGCCGAATCAAATTCTTCTTACCTATAAATATCGAGTGTTTTCGTCATTTCCTTAATAGTGCTTAAGGTGGGATTTATAAATCATAGTGCACCTTAGAATCAATGTTCATTAGGCATTTAGACCTTGGAATCTACATTTCCCGGTCCATTCATTCATGCCAACCAAGCTATCAACACAAAGAACCGCCGGGCCTTTGGCCCGGCGGCAGACGCCTGATCTTATAAACTTACTGTCCGGTTAAGGACTGGAGATCTATGAACGGAGTTGCTCCACCCGTAACTTGCGGCAGCTTGCCATCCCATTTCTCCAGTGCCTTCTCCTGGACTTCGATTTGCTTCAATTGCACCAATTCAGGTGTCACTTCCTGCTTCTTGAGCTTGAGTGATTCCGCTTCGGCCTCAGCCTGAGCAATCTTTTGCTTGGCTTCAATCTCAATACGCTTGAGGTCATTGCTCGCCTTGAGCGCTTGCTGCTGAGCAACCTGTTTGGCTTCAATGGATTGGTTAAACGCTTCGGAGAATTTGAAGTTGACGATGTTGATTTCATTGACGATCAGATCGTATTTAGCCAACCGTGCGGTCAAGTGCTCGCTGATCTCGCCAGCCACCACATCCCGCTTGGCAATAAGGTCCTCTGCCTGATAACGGGCCGTAACCTCCTTCACAATCTCCTGCACAGCCGGATTAATAATGACGGTGTCATAGTTCCCACCAATATTGTTCATCAGGTTGTATGCCGAATCCTTGTTAACCGAGTAGTTCACCGACACATGAGTCGAAACTGGCTGCAAGTCCTTGGAAGAAGCCGTCGTGTCCGTCTCCGTCTTGGTTACCTGTGTATTCACTTGAATGACCGTCTGAATAAAAGGAATCTTTAAATGCATGCCAGGGGTCAAAATATTGCTATTCAGCTTACCAAATGTCTTATATAAGCCAACATGACCGTATTCCACCTGTGCATAACTACTAGCCCCCACCACCAGCAAGACGACGACCAATAAAGCAGTCGATACCATTCTTCCTAGGGGTATATTTGCTTTCGGTTTCTTCGTAGTTCCTTGTTCCATCTATTTAATCCCTCCACATGATATGATCTATCTTCTTGTTGCCCGCTAACTATACCATGTAATACGGAAGAAGGAGCCATTGGTAGCAAAAAGTTATTTCCGCGACAACCAGGCCCGTCCCTGATTCCAGTGCAGGGCTACAGGCACCTCGAAAAATTCGGATAAATGCTTCTCATTCAGCACTTCTTCCGTTGGCCCTTGCATAAAGGTCGCACCCCGCCGCAACAATAAGGTTCGGCTGAAGATGGGCAGCACTTCCTCAGTATGATGCGTAACATAGAGCATATGAGGTGCATCCGGCTCGGTGGCCAGTTCGGAAATACTCTCCAGCAACTCCTCACGAGAAATAAAATCAAGCCCGTTAGCCGCCTCATCCAGAATCAAGAGCTTGGGCGCCGCCATAAGCGCGCGTGCAATCAACAGCTTCTGCCGTTCGCCTTGCGAGCAGGTTTGATAAGTACGCCCCCGCAAATGCGCACAACGAAGCCGCTCCATCAATTTAAATGCTCGCTCGTAATCTTCAGCGGTTGGCTGCTCATACAATCCAATAGTTGCGAACTTGCCGCTTACAACCAGATGTTCGCCTTTCTGTCCACCATGCAGCCGCTCCTGCAAGGACGAGCTGACCCAGCCAATCCATTTGCGTAGGTCCCGCAGGTCCACCTCGCCAAACCGATTGCCCAACACACTGATCGAACCGGAGGTAGGCCATAAGTAACCACACAGCATATTAAGCAGCGTGGTTTTCCCTGATCCGTTAAGGCCAAGTAACGCCCAATGCTCCCCTGGCTGTACAGTCCAATCGATTCCGCTTAATACCGTCTTCCCCTCACGCTCCCAAATTACGCGCTCCATCTCAATAATATTATTCATGCTCTAACCGCTCCCTTCTCTTAAGCTCAACCGTGCAATTGGCCGAATTGCGCTTGATGCAAGCGGCTATAATGACCTCCCGCCGCAATCAATTCCTGATGGCGTCCTTGCTCGGATATCCCTTCCTCCGTCACCACCACAATCCGGTCAGCATTCTTAATCGTCGCCAGCCGGTGTGCGATAATAAGCGTGGTACGACCAACCGCAAGTTCAGATAACGACTGCTGAATCGCCAGTTCCGTCTCCGTATCCAACGCCGAAGTAGCCTCATCCAGAATGAGAATAGGTGGATTCTTCAGGAACATGCGGGCAATCGCCAGACGTTGCTTCTGTCCGCCAGACAGCTTCACCCCACGCTCCCCGATGACCGTCTCCAGGCCCTCCGGCTGAGAGCGGATAAATTCCTCCAGTTGCGCTCGCCGAGCGGCTTCCCACACTTCCTCTTCCGTCGCCTCCAGCTTCCCGTAGGCGATATTTTCGCGAATCGTGCCCGAGAACAGGTAAACATCCTGTTGCACAATCCCAATATTGCGCCGCAGCGAGTTCAGGGTCATCTTGCGGATATCCATGCCATCGATAGTAATCTCCCCTGCATTGACATCATAAAAGCGCGGCAGCAAGCTGCACAATGTCGTCTTGCCAGCCCCGGATGGGCCCACGAAAGCCACCGTCTCACCGGGACGTATCTTCAGGCTGATCTCCTCCAGCACCCGGGACGAGCCTTCATAACCGAAGGACACCCGGTCGAAGTGAATATCTCCCTTCAAGGAGCCAACGTGGACAGCGTCAGGTGAATCAGCCACATCCGGCTCCGTATCCATAATTTCCAGATACCGCTTAAACCCGGCGATCCCCTTAGGGTAGCTCTCAATGATTGCATTGATTTTCTCAATCGGACGTATGAAGACGTTAGCCAATAGAAGGAAGCCAATAAATTCTCCATAGGATAGCTCGCCCTGAATGACAAAGTAGGTACCGCAGACCATGACGAACAAGGAAACGAGCCGCATCAGCATATAGTTGATTGACAGGCTGCCCGCCATGATTTTGTAAGCACGAAGCTTGGTAGCCCGGTAAGCATTGTTGTTCTCCTCGAACAATCCCTGCTCATGCTGCTCGTTAGCGAATGCCTGAACTACGCGGATACCGCCGATGTTCTCTTCAACGCGGGAATTGAAATTCCCCAGCGCCGAGAACAAACCACGATACGTCGAAGTCATTTTCCGGTTAAAATAAAGGGCCGCCCAGACGATAATCGGGACGACGAGGAAGGTCAGCACAGCCAGCTTCCAGTTAATGGTCAGCATCAGCACGAATGAGCCGATCAGCGTCATTCCCGCGATGAACACGTCCTCCGGACCGTGGTGGGCAACCTCCCCGATATTATCCAAATCGTTGGAAATTCGGGACATCAGATGCCCGGTTTTATTGTTATCGTAGAAGCGGAAGGACAATTTTTGCAGATGATCGAACATCTTTTTGCGCATATTGGTCTCAATGTTAACTCCGAGCATATGACCCCAATACGTCACGATATAATTCAGCCCCGTGTTCAGGACATAAATACCCAGCAAAGCAACGCAGGCCCACATAATGAGCGACCAATTCTGCCCTGGCAGCAGCTTGTCGACAAATTGATTGACCGCAATCGGGAATCCAAGCTCCAGCAAGCCCGCAACCACGGCACAGGTAAAGTCCAGTATGAATAAGTGTTTGTATGGACGGTAATATGAGAAAAAACGGCGCAACATCTCTTGATCTCTCTCCTATCTTTTCGGCTATGTAAGTATGTTGATCAATCTATCACAGTTTTCGCATAAATTGAAGAAGTTTTCTCCAAGATGGTGGCATGAGGACAGTTAAATAAGGTACAATAACTACCGAATCAACTGACCTATGGAATGGAAAGCCCAGCAAGGGCTGTTCGCTTTAGGCGTACGGAAGGAAGGATTATTACATGTACGTAGCTAACGATTGGCAAGATTACGAAGTGCTGGACACGGGGAATGGTGAGAAGCTAGAGCGCTGGGGGGATATCATTTTACGGCGTCCCGATCCGCAGATCATCTGGCCAATTACCCAAGAAGATCATCAGTGGCGCGAGGTGCATGGTCATTATCATCGCAGCTCCTCCGGCGGAGGGCAGTGGGACATGAAGAAGCAGTTGCCCGAACGCTGGACCGTTTCCTACGACCAGCTGAAATTTTATATTCGCCCGACCAGCTTTAAGCATACGGGCTTATTTCCCGAACAAGCCGCCAACTGGCGGTGGATGATGGACAAGATCTCCGCAGCGGGGCGGCCAATTCAAGTGCTGAACCTGTTCGCCTATACTGGCGGAGCTACCGTAGCGGCGGCTTCAGCGGGTGCTTCCGTCGTCCATGTCGATGCCGCGAAGGGCATGGTACAGTGGGCCAAGGAGAACGTGGCACTCTCGGGCTTAACTGACCGACACGTTCGCTTTATTACGGACGACGTATTCAAGTTCGTGCAGCGTGAGCAGCGGCGTGGCAATCGCTATGATGCCATCATCATGGACCCACCGTCTTACGGACGCGGTCCGGGCGGCGAAATGTGGAAGCTGGAGAGCAGCTTGTATCCCTTCGTGGAATCCTGTCTCTCCATTCTGTCGGACAACCCGCTGTTCTTCCTGATCAATTCCTATACGACAGGAATTTCGCCAACGGTGCTGAATAACATGTTGTCCATGACCGTGAAGAAGCGGTTCGGCGGACAGATCTCTGCGGGAGAATTAGGGCTGCCAATTACGCGATCCGGGCTTCACCTGCCTTGCGGCATACTCGGTCGCTGGGAGGAATAGTCATGAGCTCCCCGGTTATGCGGACGACAGGCAAGCCGGACATGGCTATCCTGTTCGAGGACAATCATCTGCTGGGCATCGAGAAGCCCGTTAATGTTCCTACCCAGGAGGACGCCAGCGGTGACCCCGATCTGCTCAATTTGCTCAAGGCCGATATTAAGGAGCGCTACGGCAAGCCCGGCAACGTCTACTTAGGCCTCGTGCATCGGCTGGATCGCCCGGTTGGCGGCGCGATGATCTTTGCCAAGACGTCCAAGGCCGCCTCCCGGCTTGCCGAAACGGTTCGCACCCGTAAATTCGGCAAATCCTACGTTGCGATCGTACACGGGACGCCGCCGCAACCGCAAGGCGCACTGTCCGATACGCTATTGAAGGATGAGCGAACGAACACGGTATCCGTCGTCCCGGCGGGAACGCCCGGTGGGAAAGAGGCAAGACTGGATTACCGGGTGCTGGGCAGCTCAGCAGCAGACAACCTGAGTCTTGTTCAGGTGGAGCTGCACACAGGCCGTTCACATCAGATCAGGGTACAATTGAGTCATCTCGGCTGCCCTCTCTATGGGGACCAGAAATACGGAGCCTCCCTGAACAAGCCCGGTCAGCAAATTGCTTTATGGTCGCTGTACGTCGGATTTCCCCATCCAGTGACCAAAGAGCCCATCGACCTGGTCTCCCTCCCTCCACGTGAGTATCCGTGGAACCTTTGGGAGGAACGGACATTTAGCCATCTGGCCGAAATGCTTCGTGCGGGAGAGAACGGATTCTAAAAGTGTGGTGAGCAACTCAGACCTGCGGCCGGTATGGGCTTTCACTCGCTGTTAAACCCGGATTTACCTGAACTATTAGACCCCACAAGGTTAAAATCCGGGTTTAAAGGCGACCGCATTCGCTGTTCCAGCTCCATACCGGCTCTCCGGTAACGTTCACCACACTTTTTTTGAGCATAAAGGCGGGAGTTCTGGAGCATCTGCTCCAGGCTCCCGCCTTTGTCATTAATCCCGCCTATTTGGTTCCGGAGATCTTCCCCAGCAAATAAACCAGCAACTGTTGATTATGGGTGGAGATACGGTCAAGCACTCCGCTCAAATAAGCATTTCGGACAGCAACGCCCCGCTGAACCTCGGCTTGCCCTTTATCCGTAATGGACACCCACACGTTCCGACGATCATGCTCATCCCGGTCACGGCGAATCAATTCTCCGCGCTCCATCCGATCCAGCAGCATCGTAACCGCCGCAGGCGTTGTGGATAGGAACGGAATGAGATCGGACGGCTTCAGGCTCCCCTGCTGCTCCAGCAGTTCCAGCACGGTTAGCTGAGACGTGGTCAACGTCGGAGCCAGTTCCTCTTCCATATGAGTCTGATAGTCCTTGACGATAAGGTCCAGCAATCTGGAAAACTCGGCGGTATGCAAATCTTACCCCTCCTTGCCTAACATCACCATCCTTCCTAATTCGCTATGTTCCTATGAAATTCCTTCTCCGGGTTCCATCATTTGTCGTACTTTGCTTGCCGCAGCCAACTTAGGCTTCACAAACCGTGTATCTCCAGCCCCTAGGGTCTTCACGGTCTCCCCGCTGGATACCCGTGAGTGTATCATAGAGCCGCTGGGACAGCTCTCCGGTTTGTCCACCGCAAATTTCAATCTCACGGCCCTCCCACTGCATGCTACCGATGGGCGAAATGACCGCAGCCGTCCCTGTACCGAATGCCTCCAGCAAAGTTCCAGCCTCATGCGCTTCAAACAGTTCAGAGATCGAAATTTTCCGTTGCTTGACCGTAATCCCCCATTCCTCCAGCAAACTGATGACCGAATTACGAGTAATCCCAGCCAGAATGCTGCCGTTCAGTTCCGGTGTAATGACTTCATCTCCGATCTTGAAGAACACGTTCATACTGCCAACTTCTTCGACATAGCGGTTCTCAATACCGTCCAGCCATAATACCTGTGAGAAGCCAAATTCTTTAGCTACTTCCTGTGCTTTAATCCCGGCGGCATAGTTGCCTGAGGTTTTCGCCTCTCCGGTTCCTCCGCGCACGGCCCGCACATACTGGTCCTCCACATAAATCCGGACGGGGTGAATCCCTTCGGCATAATAAGCACCAACCGGCGACAGGATAACGATTAATTGATATTCACTAGACGCACGCACGCCAAGCCCTGCCTCCGTCGCAATCATGAAGGGACGGATATAGAGCGAATTGCCTTCGCCTTCCGGCACCCAATCCTTCTCCAGTTCGATCAGTTGGCGAATCACCTCCAATACCTGCTGGGTATCCACCTGTGGCATGCTAATCCGGGAACAGGACTCATTCATCCGCCGCAAGTTCATGTCAGGACGGAACAGGGCAATGTTGCCTTGCGGCGTGCGGTAAGCCTTCATACCCTCAAAGACCTCTTGACCGTAATGCAGCACCATAGCGGAAGGATCAAGCACCAGTGGTCCGTAAGGAACGATTCGTGGATGATGCCATCCCAGTCCATCTGTATAATCCATCAGTAACATATGATCGGTAAAATATTTCCCGAAGCCCAATTGATCGGCGGCAGGCTTGGGCTTCTTGTCCGTAGCGAGTGTAATTGGCCATGAATTCATCGTTTAACAATCTCCTTTGTTTTGAGAATCCGAATAGGTAAGTTGATTTAACTATAACGATTCTCCATTCATTGATCAATAATATAATTTCAATTATAATCATTGATAAAATCTATCGTTAGTGAAGGGAGATGGCGTGTTGGAGCATCGCTTGCTGGAGTATTTCATCGCGGTTGCCGAAGAATTGCATTTCACCCGGGCTGCTGAGCGGCTGGGCATTACCCAGCCCACATTAAGCCATCAAATTCGGCTACTTGAGCAAGAGCTTGGCACTCCCTTGTTCCAACGTACCGGCAAGAAGAATTATTTGACCCAGGCTGGGGAAATTCTGCTGGAGCATGCCCGGCGAGCCGTCTATGAGCTTGAACAAGCCAAGCGGCAAATCAAGCAACTGAGCGGTTTGCAGCAGGGACATCTGCGGATCGGCTGCTCGGGTAATCATTTACTGGAGAGCAAACTGATTTCCTTCCATCGGCAATATCCTGGAATCGGGTTAACCGTACTGGAGTTGGCAACCGAGGAAACCTACAACGGTCTGATGCATAACCAGTTGGATCTTGGCGTCGTGTTCCTCCCGTTACAGGATGAACAGATCGTGACCAAGCCCCTGTACGACGAAGAACTGGTACTGGTCGTCTCCGACCGTCATCCGTTTGCCCGCATGGCGGAGGTGCCGGTGGGCCATTTAACTGAACTGCCGCTGGTGCTGTTCCCGCCTAAATTTTACGTCCGCCAATTGTTTGACGCTTCCTGTGCGGAAGGGGGCGTTGTATTAAAGCCAATTATGGAGCTGTCCACCATGGAGTCCCAGGTCCACATGGTTCGCCATCAAGCTGGGGGCACCGTGCTGCCAAGCTCCTACGCCCAGACCTTGATTGGCACCGATCTGGGAAGCGGTGTGGCTGTTGTTCCGCTCAGTGAGCCCACGCCACGGAAGAAGGTAGGTCTGGTGTACCGCAAGAGTACCTCCCTGGACTTCGCCCTGCAAGCCTTTATAGAACATTTGACCGCGTAAAAAAGAGGATGCTCCAAAAGTAAATATTGGAACATCCTCAAGCAGATTTGTTTTGTTATTTCTTCCACCATGCATCAAAGGGCGAAGCTGGAAGCTCACGTTTGTGGGTGGTTACCAGGTAGCGGCGTTCAATATTCGCTTTCGCTTCAGGAGCAACCTCTTGCCCTGTTAAATATAAATCCAATATATCATAAGATAATCCAAGCTCAGTCTCATCCGCTTGCTGCGGCTTGTTATCGAGCAGATCAGCCGTAGGTACTTTAAGATAAATACGCTCTTCTGCTCCTAATGCTTGCAACAACTCACGACCTTGCCCTTTCGTAAGCCCGGTCAATGGAAGTACGTCCGCGCCACCATCCCCGTATTTTGTGAAAAATCCTGTAACGGCTTCTGCTGCATGGTCTGTTCCGACAACAAGACTTCCATGCTCTCCAGCAATCGCATATTGGGCAATCATCCGCATTCTTGCCTTCACGTTCCCCTTGTGATAGTCGGCTAACGGCGCAGATGCGGTCTCCTTGTAGCTACTAGCCAAGGCATCTACACTATCCTGAATGTTGAACACAAGTGACTTATCCGGCTTGATAAATGCCAGTGCTGCTTGTGCATCGTCCTCATCATGCTGAGATCCATAAGGCAAGCGTACTGCGTAGAAGGTAGCCTCAACGCCTTCTGCACGTAATCCTTCCACCGCTAACTGAGCTAATTTCCCTGCCAGGGAAGAATCCTGTCCGCCACTAATGCCTAACACTAGTCCCTTAGCTCCTGCGGATTTTAAATAGTCTTTCAAAAATTGTACGCGCTCTTTAATCTCTACCTCTGCATCAATGACAGGCTTAACCTGCAAACTACGTATGATTTCTTCTTGTAAACTCATCTCTCTCCATCCTTTCCTGTACCTCATTTAATTTAGTCAGCTAATTAGTATAGATCATGCTGTTTAATATACTGATAACAAGACTCAGGCAATAAATATCTTGGCTCTCCCCCACGGTGAAATTCTTCCCGAATATACGTAGAGCTAATCTCCATCGCGAGGCCTTTATCAATCAGATGAAAAGTATGTCCATCATCGGCATTGCGCAAAATGGGAGACTTGCTGATGGCCGCTAGCATACTGATTCCCTCTCGGGCCATAACTATAAATTTGTTCTCCTGAATGAGTTCTTCGGATTTTTTCCATTTTCCTTCCCCAATATCCAGCAGTAAATCTGCACCCATAATAAAGTAAACTTCATCATGGGGATACACGCTTTTGAAGTGCTTCAATGTTAAATAAGTGGCAATTTCCCAAGCAGGCAAATCCATTTCATAACGATCGCTAGTAAACTTATCATTCCCGCTGATTGCAAGTCCAATCATATTCCATCGATGCTCATCGGAGATCGTAATCGTTTTATCCGTCCGCTTGCTAGAGCATGGTAAGAAGATCACCTGATCTAGCTTACAACGATGAGCAATCGTGCTTGCTGTCCATAAATGTACATTCGTGATTGGATCAAATGAAGAGCCATAAATTCCGATCTTCCCCATGATTGACGACACACCTCTCCTAAGCCTCTAAGCTCCCATTCACCTTTTCTCGTACCGCTTCAATCAATTTCATCTTATTATTCCAGCATTGCTGACTTAAGTTCACAGGATATTCCGCAGGATTTAACATCCGCTTGTATTCCTCCCATAACACTTCAAGATTATTGCTGGCGAATGCTTGAATGTCAGCGAGCGTAGGAAGAGCATACACTAGCTTTCCTTGTTCAAAAATAAGCTGATGAAGCTCCTGTGCTTCAAAGTTCGTTACGAATTTGGCAATGTACGTATGCACGGGGTGGAACATTTTCAACTTCTGTTCGGCTTGTGGTTCCTCACTCGCAAGTGCCACATAATCCCCTTCGGATTTCCCACTATTTCGGTTAATTATACGGTATACCTTTTTGATACCCGGTGTCGATATCTTTTCAGGATTGGCGCTTATTTTAATGGTATCCACCATCGAGCCAACCTCATCTTCAATGGTAATCAATTTGTATACGGCACCAAGCGCAGGCTGATCATAGGCAGTAATGAGCTTCGTTCCCACGCCCCACACATCTATTTTAGCGCCTTGTGCCTTGAGGTTCATAATCGTATATTCGTCAAGATCATTGGAGGCATAAATTTTGGTGCCCGTATACCCTGCTGCATCTAGCATTTTACGTGCTTCCTTCGACAAATACGCAAGGTCACCACTGTCTAAACGTATCCCGCGGAAGTTAATCTTGTCACCTAGCTCCCCGGCCACTTTAATCGCATTCGGCACACCCGACTTTAAGGTATCATACGTATCCACGAGAAAGACACAATCCTTGTGAACCTCTCCGTATTTACGGAATGCCGTATATTCATCCTGATAAGCCTGCACAAAAGCATGCGCATGTGTACCCGAGACCGGAATGTTAAATAGCTTCCCTGCTCTTACATTAGACGTCCCATCGAAGCCCCCGATATAAGCTGCTCGTGTCCCCCAGATCGCCGCATCCATTTCCTGTGCACGTCTAGTCCCGAACTCCATACTAGTCCCGTCACCAATCACTTGCTTGATACGTGATGCCTTCGTAGCGATTAACGTCTGGTAATTCACAATATTGAGTACCGCCGTTTCAATTAACTGTGCCTCGGCCAGAGGAGCTTCGACACGTAGAATCGGTACATTGGCAAACACAAGCTCCCCTTCACGCATGGCATATAAATTACCCGTAAATCTTAACTCCTTCAAGTAGGCAAGATAATCTTCGGCATAACCCTCATCTCTTAAATAAGCAAGATCACTGTCGCTAAAATTAAAATCATGCAAGTATCGAATTACACGCTCAAGTCCAGCAAAAATAGCGTAGCCATTTTGGAACGGCATTTTGCGAAAATACACTTCAAATATCGCTTTACGATTATGAATCCCATCTCTAAAATAAGCCTCTACCATGTTAATTTGATAACGATCCGTATGAAGTACCAAGCTATCATCGGCATAAGTGCTTTGCGGCAGTTTAACTTCTGTCATATTCATCTTGGGTTGCTCCTTCTTCATCTTGTCTTATCTGATCTCGGCGCCTAAAGAGCCTTTGAAATGACGTAAAGCCCACGCGTGACCTTCTGCGTCAAAGCTTGCAATAGCTCCTTCATGAATCACAATCTGGAAGCCTTTATTATAAGCATCTACCGCAGTATGCAATACACAAATATCACTACATACCCCCACTAAATGCAATACTTCAATTTTACGCTCACGTAGTCTTAGCTCTAAATCCGTCCCAGCGAACGCACTGTATCTCGTCTTATCCATCCAGTATACATTCTCGTTATCACGGTTACCATCGTACACTGTCTGTAGTTCACCATACAAATGACGTCCACTTGTACCTACAAGGTTGTGAGGAGGAAACAGCTTAGTTTCTGGATGCAATTCATCCCCCTGCTTATGCAAATCAATGGCAAATACAACATAATCACCACGTTCGATGAACTGCTTGGTAATGGCTACAATCGTATTCTCAATGGCTTGCCCCGGCTCTCCACAAGTTAACGCCCCATCCGTAGCCACAAAGTCATTCGTATAATCGATATTGATTAAGCCTTGCCTTTTCCCCGTGTTGTTCTCCATGTTTGTATTCATAGTGATTCCTCCTCAACCCTGTTTATATAAAATTGATTTTACTACCGTTTGTTATGATAAATCGAGTGGTTGACCGGTACATCCACAAACCGATACAGTTGTGTTGGCTTCTTAGAGGTTCTTGTTGTTTTCTCTCCTTTAACCTCTTCAATAAAAGGTAAGGATTTAATTTTTCTCGCAAATGCTGCATCAAGAGTAATGGCTGAATCATCACTCACCGTGAGCAGTAAAGCCTGTAATTCTGAATACGTAAATTGTTCTGGCAAAAAGGATTGTGCTACCGTTGTCTCTAGTAGCTCACGTGTAATGACTGCAATGGCATCTTCAATAATGATTCTATGATCAAAAGCAAGGTCTAGCTGCAGCACATCTTTAACCGAGAACAATTCGACCTCACTCGCATCATCATTTGCCTTACGCTCCTGTAGCTGATGTTCTGGCACAATCGCATAATGTGCGTTAGTAATGATCCAACCTCTTGGATCACGCCCCGGAGTATCATATACCCCATAATGCTTGAGGTGAATATCTTTAACCCCGGTCTCCTCCATTAGCTCACGTCTAGCGGATTCATATGCCGTTTCATCAGGATTAACAAATCCCCCTGGCAAAGCCCATTTTCCTGCTTCCATATTAGGTCTGCCTTCACTATCCGTCATACTACGCTGAATGAGCATCAACTTTAAATCCATGACGGGAGGCTTAAATTCCTGATGTGAGGAAACAATCGTGAACACCGCAATATCTGAAGTATAACCGTCTGGCGTTCTATACTTTTTCACATCATATTGCTGCAATGCCTGTTCATTGGACACGTAGGTTACATCCTTTCCGCTAACAAACTTAACATTTAACACTTTGTTAATTGTTATTATAAATGAATGATTTTACTTTGTCAATTCATTACTTTCTGTTTTTTTGTTTAGCAAAATAAAGAGGATATCCCTTGGTCATCTACGATGATTTTCAGGACATCCTCTAACTTTAATCGGGCTATTCTTTGACGATGAGGTCGATGATCTCATCATTTTTGTCTACAGGTACCAGCACCTTGCCAATGGATTTCCGCTCAGCCAGCGGTGCTGATTCGGTACTGAAGTTATGGGTGTGCCCTTCACGGGTCACAACCTCAAGCGTGATGGGCTCCTTGCAATGAATTCCGCCAATCAAGCGGCTGCCATTTGGCTTAACACGCTTGCCTTCCTTGAATTCAAACGTCTGGAGCCCCTTGCCTCCACGGCTCTGCAACGTATAATCCAGCAGCAAGCTACGTTTGCCGTAGCCGAGATCGGACAGCACGAGAATTTCACCCTCCTCGCCCTCGACCCACAAGGCGGACACGATCTCATCCTCATCCTTCAGGTTAATGCCACGTACCCCGGCGGATACCCGGCCCATCGGATTGACCTCATTCTCTGCAAACCGAATCGTCATCCCCTGCTTGGTCAACAGCAAAATGTCCTGCTTGTTCTCACTAGGAGATACGCTAAGCACTTCATCTTCCGCCCCTACCTTGCAAGCTGCTACAGCTCCGGTGCGCTTGGTCTCGTACTCCTTCAGCTCCGTCCGCTTAACCTGTCCCCGCTTCGTCACGAACACCAGACTACGCGCGTCATCGAAGCTCTTGAGAGCGATGACACTGACGATACGATCTTCCTTGGCAAGCGGGATGACGTTAACGATAGCCGTACCGTTATCCTTCCACTTGAACTCTGGAATTTGATGCACCGGCAAGAGGAAGTACTGTCCGCGTTGGGTGAAGATGAGCAAGTTCTGCAACGTATCCACTTCGAACAAATGCTTGATGTAGTCGCCTTCCTTCACTCCCGAGCCGTCCCGTTCCCCACCGGAGCGGGTAAAGGACAGCATCCCTGTGCGCTTGATGTACCCCTCACGAGAAATCGTGACCAGCACATCCTCCTGAGCAACCAGCACTTCCAGATTGACCTTCAGTTCCTCTACCTCGTCCTGAATCAGCGAACGACGGTCGATCCCGTATTTCTCGCGGATTTCCAGCAGCTCTTTCTTAATCAGAGCAATCAACTTCTTGTCACTCTCCAGAATGCCGCGCAGAACCGTAATCTTCTTCTGAATTTCGTCCAGCTCTTTTTGCAGAGTCACAATTTCCAAGTTGGTCAAACGGTATAGCTGCAACGTCAAGATGGCATCGGCCTGTCGCTCGGTGAAGCCGAACATCCATTGCAGATTATTTTGCGCATCCTGACGGTTCTTGGAGGCTTTGATGGCATCAATGACTTCATCCAGAATATTGAGGGCCTTGACCAGCCCTTCCAGAACATGAGCCCGATCCTCCAGCTTCTCCAGCTCATATTGCGTCCGGAAGGTGACAATTTCCCGTTGGTGAGCAATGTAGGCATCCAGCATAGGCTTGAGGCCAAGCTGGCGCGGTGCCTTGTTCACGATGGCCACCATGTTGAAATTGTACGTTACCTGAAGATCAGTCTTCTTTAGTAAATAAGCCAAAATTCCTTGGGCATCCGCATCCTTCTTGAGCTCAACGACAATCCGAAGTCCATTCCGTCCGCTCTCATCCCGAACCTCGGCAATGCCGTCCACCTTTTTCTCCAGACGGATGTTTTCCATCGCCGTCACCAGCCGAGATTTGACCACCTGGAACGGGATTTCCGTGACGACAATCTGCTGCTTGCCTCCGCGAAGCGTCTCAATCTCCGTCTTGGAGCGTACATAAATGCGCCCTTTACCAGTAGAGTAAGCCTCCTGGATGCCTTCCTCGCCCATGATGATGCCTCCGGTCGGGAAATCCGGTCCCTTGATGAACAGGCGGATCTCCTCCAGCGTCATCTCCGGCTTCTCCATCAGCGCAATGCAGGCATCAATGACCTCACGCAGGTTATGCGTCGGAATCTCCGTCGCAAAGCCGGCCGAGATCCCGCTGACCCCGTTCACTAGCAGATTGGGATAACGCGACGGCAATACTACCGGCTCCTTCGCCGTATTATCGAAATTGTCCTTGAACGGGACAGTACGCTTCTCGATATCGCGCAACAGTTCCATTGCAATAGGTGACAAGCGCGCTTCCGTATAACGCATAGCTGCAGCCGGGTCATCATCCTGCGAGCCCCAGTTGCCATGACCATCAACCAGCACATGCCCCATCTTCCATGGCTGTGCCATACGGACCATGCCTTCATAGATGGAGGAGTCACCATGGGGATGGTAGTTCCCCATGACGTCCCCCACAGTCTTGGCCGATTTGCGGTAAGGCTTGTCCGGCGTATTGCCGGAGTCGTACATAGCATATAGAATCCGCCGTTGCACCGGCTTTAGCCCGTCGCGTACATCGGGAATGGCCCGGTCCTGAATAATATACTTGGAATACCGGCCGAAGCGGTCACCAACCACCTCTTCCAAAAACGCCGGCAAAAAGTTTTCCAGCATGCTCACATCAATTCACCTTCTATTCCTCAAACTCCGTGAAATCCACGTTCTCCACAATCCAGCGCTTGCGCGGATCAACCTTGTCTCCCATCAGCGTAGACACACGGCGTTCGGCCTTGGCAGCATCTTCGATCTGTACCTGCAACATCGTCCGCGTCTCGGGGTTCATCGTCGTCTCCCACAACTGCTCGGGGTTCATCTCTCCAAGCCCCTTGTAGCGCTGAAGCTCGAAGTTCTTGCCGAACTCCTTCAGGTAGTTCTGCAATTGCTCATCTGTCCAGGCATACCGCACAGTCTCCAGCTTGCCGGAACGGCGGGCAATCTTGTATAGAGGGGGCTGAGCGATATATACCTTCCCGGCGTCAATCAACGGCTTCATATAACGATAGAAGAACGTTAGTAGCAGTACCTGAATATGTGCTCCGTCGGTGTCCGCATCGGTCATGATAATGATCTTGGAGTAACTGCTGTCCTCCACTGCGAATTCTGGCCCGATGCCCGCGCCAATAGCAGCAATAATTGCCCGATATTCATCATTCTTCAGGATGTCAGCCAGTTTGGCCTTCTCCGGATTCATCGGCTTACCCTTGAGTGGCAAGATCGCTTGAATCTTCGAAT
The DNA here is from genome assembly GCF_001486585.1 of Paenibacillus senegalimassiliensis. GTDB lineage: Bacteria > Bacillota > Bacilli > Paenibacillales > Paenibacillaceae > Fontibacillus > Fontibacillus senegalimassiliensis. Next base: position 872,451 of record NZ_LN909046.1, on the reverse strand, counting down.
CCCGTCCTTGCTTGGCCGAGCCTCCCGCCGAATCTCCTTCGACGATGAACAACTCGGTACGCGTATAATCCTTCGACTGTGCTGGCGTCAGCTTGCCGCCAAGATTGGAGCTCTCGCTGCGCTTCTTGCCGGTACGCATTTCATCGCGGGCTTTACGAGCTGCCTCACGTGCCTTGGAGGCTTGTACCGCTTTCTTGATCAGCGTCTGCGCCACCTGCGGATTCTCCTCAAGGAAGATGGCCATCTTCTCTCCGACAACCGATTCCACTGCACTACGTGCCGAGGCGCTGCCGAGCTGATCCTTGGTCTGGCCGACGAATTCCACCTCGGACATCTTCACGCTGATGACCGCCATCATTCCTTCGCGCAAGTCATTGCCTTCCAGGTTCTTGTCCTTCTCCTTGATCATGCTGTTCTTGCGGGCATAATCGTTCATCGCCCGAGTGTAAGCCGTCTTGAAACCCGTCTCATGTGTCCCCCCACCCCGTGTCGGAATAGAGTTAACGAAAGAGGCGAGCGTTTCCGTGTAACCCGCATTATATTGGAGCGCCACTTCGACTTCAATATCCTCCCGCTCGGCGTAGAAATGCACGACCTCGTGCAGCACGTCCTTGCCGTCGTTCAGGAACTCGACGAACTGACTGGCTCCGCCCTCGTAAAAAAACTCGTCAGAACGGTCGGAGCGCTCATCCTTCAAGGTCACCTTCAGGCCCGAATTCAGAAAAGCAATCTCCTGTAAACGTTCCGCGAGTGTATCATAATTCAGTCCAATTCCACTGGTGAACACGCGAGCATCCGGCTTGAACGTCACCTTCGTACCCGTTCGGTTCGTATTGCCGATAACTTCGAGTCCCGTCACCGGTTCCCCTACATGCTCACGGCCTTGATCGTCAACCCAATATTCGAAGCGCATTCGGTGAATCTTGCCGTCCCGGTAGATTTGAACTTCCAACCATTCAGACAAGGCATTGGTTACCGAAGCGCCCACGCCATGCAGACCGCCGGATTTCTTATAACCCGATCCGCCAAACTTGCCGCCGGCATGCAATATCGTATAAACCACCTGAGGCGTCGGGATGCCCGTCTTGTGCATCCCCGTCGGAATCCCCCGGCCGTTGTCGATCACGGTGACCGATCCGTCCTTATTGAGCGAGATGTCGATTTTGGAGCAGTATCTTGCCAAGTGCTCGTCGACGGCATTATCCACGATCTCCCATACCAGATGATGTAGTCCCGACGAGCTCGTACTGCCAATGTACATCCCTGGCCGCTTGCGTACCGCGACAAGCCCTTCGAGCACTTGAATGTCGTCCGCGTCGTAACCCGAAGACGAGCTGCCGGAACGTGTGCCGGGTACGTCCTCGAACAAATCGATTTGTTCGGCCATTCATGCTCCCCCTTTTACCTCTTTTATGTAGTCTTTTGGTAAATCGTAATCAAAAAATGCAAACAGATGTTTTGGTGCCTTTGTCCATTTTAATTCAAGATGTCTTGTTTCGTAAAGACAAGGAATGAAACGAGTAGTGAACAAGCCCCCCATACCGCCAGTACAATCAGTGAAAATCCCAGCGTCATGCCCTCAATCGGGGCCGGAGTTCCCGCCAGATAGTGGGTTAGCCCCAGATTGACCATAAATAAATATTTGGCACTCGTCCACGAAGCCGCCATATTTGTCAGGATATTACCTGCAATTAACGCCGCCATCATAATGACGATGCTGGCCGAGGTGCTCCGTACAAGCACAGAGACCATAAACGCCAGGCACGCCACAACCACGCTGACAAACCAGATCAGCCCGGCCTGCATAACGATGTACAGCCATTGAGGCACCGCGTGTACTCCCGAAATATCAACCTCGGCTCCTTGCAACTGGAATCCAGTGAACACCGGCAGGTTAAGTCCGCTGTAACCGAAGAACAAGCCGGAGATCAGGTAGCAAATCACACAGGTTGCAATGATGGTCAGTGAGACGAACATCTGCAATGTAATCAGCTTGCTGAGCAGAACCTTCCATCGCCTGATCGGCCGGGTCAATAACATCTTGATGGTTCCACTCGTCCGCTCCGAGGATACGATATCCGACGCTATCCCCATAATTAGCAACGGGATGAACAACGTCGCTGCATTGTCCAGAAATTCCCGGGTAAACGAAACTCCACCCGGTTCGCGAGGATTAACATCATGCTCCAGATAATATTTCATCTGCTGAATATAGATTCGACGATACTTCTTCCATTCCTCTGGTACCCGGTCACTACCCAGCGAATTTTGATTATCCGTAATGGCCTGCTGTACCTCGCGCCGCCAATCGGTACCGAATTTCTCCCGCTTGTCTTCGGCCTGCCTAAGCTGCGCATAGGTAAACATCGGCACAAGCACGATCAGCACCAGCAAAATGACATAGAACCGCTTCTTCTTGATCATCTTGATCGTTTCATTTTTTACTAAAGGAAGAATGTTATTCAATGCTCTCACCTTCCGTCATCTCCAGGAACAATTGCTCCAGCGTCGGATTTACCTTCTGTACCGCTCCCACCCGGACACCTTCCTGCACCAGCCGAGGGATTAACTCACCCACCCGCTCAAACGGCATCTGGGTCACCAGGGCCTCACCACGAATACTTGCCACTATAGAATCGTCCAGCACCCGGTCTACCTCATCCACAATACGCACCTCGGGCACAGACCGAAGCAGCGCTTCACCACGGTCTCGCGGCTCCAATTCCCACACCACAACGTTTGAACTGCCTGCCATTAATTCCTGAACGCCACCCACGGCAAGAAGCCGCCCACGACCGATGATGGCGACTCGGTCACAAAGCAATTGAATTTCACTTAACAAATGACTAGAGACAAATACAGCCATGCCTTCCTCCGCCAAACGGCGAATGAAGGTGCGCATTTCCTTAATGCCTTTGGGATCAAGCCCATTGGTTGGCTCATCCAGGATCAGCAACTTCGGGCGGCCAAGCAACGCTTGGGCGATACCAAGCCGCTGCCGCATACCAAGGGAATACGTCTTGACCTTATCGTCGATTCGCCCTTCCAGACCTACCGTACGTACCACCTCGGCAATGCGTCCGGCCGGGATGCCCGGTGTCATACGAGCGAAATGCTCCAGATTCTCACGCCCGGTCAGATAGGGGTAGACCTCCGGGTTCTCAACGATCGAACCTACGCAGCTCAAGGCTTGCTCCGGTTCCTGCCGAACATCATGACCACAAATAACTACCTTGCCCGCCGTCGGACGTACCAAATTAACCAGCATACGGATTGTCGTTGTTTTCCCGGCACCGTTGGGTCCCAGAAATCCAAAGATTTCGCCCGCATTCACTGTAAAGTCGACCTCATGTACAATCCACTTGCGGCCGATTTTCTTCTTCAAGCCCTGAACTACCAGCACGGGGGTTGTCTCCGGCACTGCAATCTCCCTCCTTGTCCTGTACTGACTGACTGAACCTGCTCATTCCATCTGCTCTATTCACGGGCCAAGCCCTGAACCATCCGCTCTGCAATAGCTTGGTATCCGTCTGCGTTAGGGTGAAAATGATCACTGGCCAAATAACGTACCGGGCCTAGTGTAAATAAATCGTAGGTAGGCACAATGAGTGTACCTTCATATTCGTTTAAAGTCTCTTGTGCCATCCGATTCCAGCGGGCTACGGCATCATTCCCCGTCTCCTTGATTCCCTCCAAATCGCTAAACGGATTATACAACCCGACATACACCAGCAACGCTTGCGTATTAATCTCCTTTAACTCCGCCACAATCTGACGGTAATGCTCCGAATGCACAGAGACCGCTTCCTCGATCTCTTCCGGGGTAGGCATGTGCTCACTCGATGCCATGCGCTCCGTACCATCAAACAGATCGTTGCCCCCGATCGATAAGACGATGATTCCTGCCTGCTGAAGCGCATGTCTCACGCCTGGATCGTCCAGCATGGATAGCAGCTTCTCTGTATCCAGCCCATTGATGCCCAGGTTATTAATCAGCTTGGACTCATGCCCTTGTTCCTGAAGCAATTCCACGCTGCGGCGCGCGAAGCCCTTACCCGTGTCGTCGCCGGTACCTTTAGCTAGCGAGTCTCCAATCACCGTCATATCCCAGGCTCCCGCCAGGGTCTCATGCTCCTCTAGTGCCGAAGGAACCTCCAAGCTTCCCTTGGCTGCCGAGGGATTCATAATATCAGTGACCGCATAAATAAAACCACCTAACAATAACAGGGTAGACAGGGCGGATACAGTCCCCGCCAACCTCCATATCCGGGATGCCGACTTCATGTCAATCTTCCCCCTGTTTCGTCATCATATTTAAATAAACTCTCCAACTTATGTAAATAACATAAAACTTCTCGTTTCCAGATGCAAATTTTTCAAAAAAAGACTAGCTTTTTAAAATCAGTCGAGATATAATAATTCCTGTTCCCAAAAAGAACACTAACATTTATGGGTTATTAGCTTAGCTGGCAGAGCAGCCGACTCTTAATCGGCAGGTCGTAGGTTCGACCCCTACATAACCCATTTACCGAACATCCTCCGCTCTTTTGCAGCGTGAGGATGTTTTTATATTGGTAGCACATTTCCAAGCATGAAGAAGCGCGAGAAGCGAGACTTGCCGTCCCGTTCCCCGCGCTTTTGTCTATGCGCTATTAGTTGCCGCGGATCACCTTGACATCCGCTGGAATGACCTTGACGCCCTCATAGAGCATAAAGCGTCCATGCTGCCATTCGATTCGCATCAAATGTCCATCATCTGACTGGTATTGCCAGACATGCTGCTCCCCACCTTGCATAAAAGGTGTCTTGCCTACCACCGCAACATGGCCGCCATATTCTTCTTCCAGGTAATATTGCGTTCCATCCAGCTCCATTTGCGCAGGCACCTGACTAGGATCATCAAGCCGCCCGTCAATCGGGCGATACAACTGATACTGCAAGGACTCTCGTTCCTCTATAAGCAGGTAGCTGATATGGCTACCGTCTTGCAAGGTTAGCACCACCGCATTGCGCCCGCGGTTACCTACCCTTCCGGTCACTTCATAAGAGACAAGGGACACCTCGCAGATGTCCCCCGGGCCCAGGTCCAGCATACTCTTCTCCGCAACTGGTGGAGTTGGCTTCGCGAACAGATTGCTTATTCTCTTCAACACGCTCATATCCGGTCAAGCCTCACTTCGCCATGGGTCCCTTATTTTTTGTCCTCATATTGCTTCAGCAATTCGGCCAACTCGGCTTCTACCGCAGCATCCTTGCTTAAAGTTTCGAATTCATCATCCAAAGATCTGCCCTTGGAGCTCACTTCATTGCTGGCTTCCGCCTGAGCTTCCATTTGCAGCATCTTCTCTTCCATGCGCTTCATGCCACCTGCTGCGGAATCGGAACCAAATCCGTTCATTGCCTTGTTGATTTCATTTTGCGCTTTGGCCGCATTATAACGAGCTACCAACGTTTCACGCTTATTTTTCATCTCGGTCAATTGCTTGCGCATTTCATCGAGCTTCAGACGAAGATTGTCTGCGGATGCTTTATTTTGATCATAGCTGGCTTTATATTCAGCCATCTTGGCTTCCGCTGCCTTCTTCTCTTCCAACGCGCGACGAGCCAGTTCGACGTTCTGAGCTTGGGCCGCTTGATGAGCCTGCTGCGTACGACGTTCGACCAAGGCCTCCTGCTCTTCATACAGACCTTTGAATCTTTTCTCAATGGCAATTTGCGCGGCTACCGCTTTCTCGGCGTCCTCCAAATCCTCCTGCATGTCCCGAATATATTGATCCGTCAATTTAATAGGATCTTCCGCTTTGTCGATCAAGGCATTAATATTGGACATGGTCAAATCACGTAATCTTTTAAATATAGACATTGTTTTATTCCTCCCGGTATAGAAATTCAGATTATGTTTATGTTTACGCTGCAACCGTCTGGAGGTTTCAAATTTAAGTTATTTATTTCCCGATAAACTCCTGAACCCAGTGACCGTTATAATAACCGACACCAATGAGCTTGAAATCCGGATTTAGGATATTTTCCTGATGATCGGGACTATTCATCCAATCTTTGACCACCTCTTCGGCGGAGCGTTGTCCCTTGCCCAGGTTCTCACCAGCATATTTATACGTAATACCAAAGGAATCCATCATTTCGAAGGGAGATCCGTACTTCGGCGAGGTATGACTGAAGTAGCGATTATTATACATATCAATTGCCTTGGTCTTTGCCATTTTTGTTAAGTTAGTATGAACCATAAGCGGCTTTAGGCCTACGGCCATCCGCTCTTTATTTATAAGCGCGACTACTCTGGACGCATTTTGCGTCTGAATTTGCGCATATGCGATCGCCAGAGCTTTCGATTTATTAGTTTCAGCCTTAGTTTGCGTTGCTGCATGGGCTGTTTCCACACCCCAGCCGCCCCCGTCTGTTATAATAGTTGATACGGCCAGAACGGACAATAATAAGCCGGCTAGCCCGATTTTTTTGCCCCATTGTTTCATGATGCTTGCTCCTCCTCGGCTGATTTCCCCCACTTCTCGTTTCTTGTCACATTTTAACATATTTCCAGGACAAAGGCTCGATAAAAAAATTGGAAAAAGACGGATTTTCATCTTCCTTCATTATACAAATCCCTGTTATGTCGCCTCAGCGTGTACAAGACCTTAGTCCAGTATAAATTCCGTCTTCGGTCCGTTTTTGAATCAGTTAAAAACTAGTACGATATTCATAACGCAAGACGCATAGGTATAACAGTTATTATCATATATAACGGTGGTTGAAACATGAACAATACAATGAAGATCTACATATTGCTAAGCAATCCGAATACGATTGTAGCCAAAATGATTGGCTTATACACGAAAGCTCCCTTTAACCATGCCTCGATTTCCTTTGATCACGAGCTTCGCGAGGTGTATAGCTTTGGACGCAAGCACCCGCTGATTCCGATTTATGGGGGGTTCGTCAAGGAGGATGTCCGCTGCGGGGTGTTCGAAAAGGCGAGTTGCGCGGTATACAGCCGTACTGTCAGCAAGGACACTTATTTGCATATGCGGAGTTTCGTGCAGCAGATTGAAGCCCATGGTGAGCTGTACAATTATAATTTCCTGGGCATTCTCGGCATTATCCTTAACATGGAGATGGGGGGAGATCGGTCTTATTTCTGTTCTCAATTCGTCAGCCAGGTATTCCAGGAAGGCGGAGTCAAGCTACTGAACAAATCAGCCGGACTTACCACGCCCGCCGACTTCTCCACCTGTACTTCTCTTAAGCTCGAATACAGCGGTTCACTGGAGGTCTATCGCAAGATGAATCGTTATTCACAGCTTCCGCAATCGGTCTTTGAACCAAACCATCTGTTTGTAGCTAATTAGTTACTTCTCCTAAAAGTGAAAGAAGCCCATCTGGTCAAGCCAGATAGGCTTCTTTCACTTCTTCGTTGGCAAGCAATACCGCAGCTTCATCCTCCATGATGATCTCCCCGGTCTGCATGACGTAACCCCGATGGGCAATCTGCAGCGCCTGATAAGCATTTTGCTCTACAAGCAGCACGGTCATTCCCTCCCGATTCAGTTGCCCGATGATAGCAAATATCTGTTCAACAATAATAGGTGCTAGCCCCATGGACGGCTCGTCTAGAAGCAGAATTTTGGGGCCCAGCATCATGGCCCGGCCGATGGCCAGCATTTGCTGCTCTCCACCACTCATCGTTCCTCCCATTTGCGTCAATCGTTCCTTCAACCGTGGAAAGTGATCAAAGACCGTATCCATGCGTCGCCGGATCAGCTTCTTGTCTTTGACGGAGAAAGCCCCCATCTCCAGATTTTCTTTGACCGTGAGTCTGGGAAAGATACGGCGCCCCTCAGGTACATGAGCTATCCCCTCCAACGCCGCCCGGTGTGGAGATAACGTGGACATATCTGTCCCGCTGAACCAAACCTTGCCGCTGGTACTCACCTGTCCGCAAATCGCCTTAAGCGTAGTCGACTTTCCCGCCCCATTGGAACCAATTAACGATACAATCTCACCCTCATTGACCGTTAGAGACACACCCTTTAACGCCTCGATCGCTCCATAATAAGCGTGGACCTCCCGCAATTCCAGCAAGCTCATGATATTTCTCCCTCCTTCACCACCGACTCTTCAACAGCACTCGTGCCCAGATAAGCTTCAATTACCTTGGGGTGTGAACGTATCTCATGCGGCTCACCCTCGGCAATCTTCACTCCGTAATCGAGCACCAGAATTCGTTCGGAGAGCTCCATCACCAGCTTCATATCATGCTCGATCAGGATTACCGTCATCCCGGTCTCTTCCTGAATTCTGCGAATGAGTTCAATCAACTCCACCGTTTCCCGTGGATTCATCCCCGCCGCGGGTTCATCCAGCAGCAGAACCTTTGGCCTTGTCGCCAGCGCCCTGGCGATTTCCAACCTCCGCTGCGCTCCGTAAGGAAGATTGGCCGCCTGCTCGTTCAGCAAATCTTCCAGACCTACAAACTCTAGCAAACGGTAGGCTTCCCGGTGCACCTCATCCTCCTCATGCCGAAACGCTGGCAAAGACAATAAGGTACCCAAAATGCCTGATTTCAAATGAATATGCATGCCAACCATCACATTTTCCAGCACCGTCATACTGCCGAATAAGCGAATATTTTGAAAGGTCCGGGCAATCCCGCGTCCAGTAATCTGATGCGGTTTAACGCCAACAATCGAGTTTCCGTCCAGTTCGATCTGACCCTCATCCGGCGTATAAATACCCGTAATCATGTTAAAAAATGTCGTCTTTCCCGCTCCGTTAGGTCCAATAACTGCCGATATCTTCCCACGTGGAAAGGAAAAATCCACGCCCCCCACCGCGGTCAAACCGCCAAAGCGCTTGACTAACCCACTGACCTTCAGGATTGTCATTTTGCTGCACCTCCGCTTTGCGTCTTTGCCGGGGCATGAGCAGGCATGGTCGCAGGCGAATCATTCGCCGCCTTCAGCCGTGCGGGATCTACCTGTTTATTCTTGGCCGCAATCAGCCCGTTAGGCCTGAATATAGCGATTAGAACCAGCACCAATCCAAAGATTAAACGCTGCATTTTCGCCGGAGACACTGAATTGGGAATATGAATGACCCCTTGCAGGGTCAGTTGATTCAGCCAGTTCGTCACCTCGGTGAGTACCTGAAGATTCAGGATTGTAATCAGCGCAGCCCCAAGGATGACGCCAGGCACACTCCCCATGCCACCCAGCAGCACCATGACTAAAATAGTAATGGACTCCAGCAGTGTGAAGCTCGTTGGGTCAATAAATGTCTGCTTGGCTGCAAACACGACACCCATCACGCCAGAGAAGGAAGCACCGATTGCAAAGGCTGACAGCTTGGTACGAATAAGCGGGATGCCCATAGACTGAGCGGCGATCTCATTCTCCCGAATTGCCTTCCACGCTCTGCCCAGCCGGGAATGCTCCAACCGCCGAACACTAAATATAACAATTGCCAAAATACCGATAACGATAAAATAATATTGATTGGGAAAAGCAAACTGAAAGCCAAACAAATTCGGTGCCTGAATCGAAGATAACCCCATCGCCCCACCCGTAATGTTCACGGGTCGATCCAGATTGTTGAATATAATCCGAATAATCTCCCCGAAGCCAAGGGTGACGATTGCCAGATAGTCGCCCTTGACGCGCAATACGGGAAGCCCCAGCAGAAGCCCAAACAAAGCCGCCATAAATCCACCCAGCAGGAGGAAAATCCAGAATGCCCCACCTGATAACGGAAACAGATCTCCGGCAATAAATTGATTCGCCTGCGGTGTAGCAAAGATAGCATAGGTGTAAGCTCCAACTGCGAAAAACGCTACAAATCCAAGATCCAGCAGTCCGGCAAAGCCAACGACGATATTAAGCCCTAGTGCCATAGCGATATAAATACCGCACTGTGTAGCTACCTCCATATAGGACTGATGTGCGGGCCCCCCTGAGGTCGCAAACGGAATAATGATTAGCAGCAGCAAGGCACCCACGGACCATTTGATTCTGCCCGGGAACGTCGTATAGTGCAATAAGAGCAATGAGCCTAGTAGCAACAGGAAAGAAACCACCGATTTATCTGAGAAATAAACACCAGCCGCTGTAACGACCACAAATAATGCGAATAACGAAGCCTGTGCGCCTTGACGGCGTTGTATCCATTGCGTAATTTGATTCAAGGCACCCACCTACACTTTCTCTTTCACGGCTTTGCCGAATAAACCTTCCGGCTTGAAGATCAATACCGCGATTAGAATCAGAAATGCCACTACATCTTTATATTCCCCACCAAGTACGCCTCCCGTGATAATGGATAAATTCGCTGAAGAGAACATTTCCAGTACACCGATGAACAAGCCGCCAAACATGGCCCCGCGAATATTCCCGATACCCCCAAGTACCGCTGCGGTAAAGGCCTTCATACCTAAAATGAAGCCGATATAAGGATCAATTGTTCCGTACTGCTGAGCGAATAACACCCCGGTTCCGCCCCCCAAGGCAGAACCGATAAAGAAGGTTAAAGCTATCATTTTGTTCACGTTGATCGACATCAAGGAAGCCGTTTCCCGATCTTGGGCCACCGCCCGCATCGCTGTGCCCCATTTCGTCTTATTGACAAAGAAATCAAGGCCAATCATAAGCGCTACCGCCACCACTACAACAATGATCGTATTCGTCTTCAGGAAGGCGTCGTCAAATCCACCCCACCACGAAGAGATTCCGAGCTTCACGTTACCCCCGTATAATGAAATGCCAGTTACGACAAAGTTTCCTGTACGAATATCCGCAATAAACCGCACGATATCCTGTAGCAAGAACGAGACCCCAATAGCCGAAATTAATGAAATTAGCTTTGGAGCCTTGCGGAGTGGCCGATAGGCCACCCGCTCGATTCCAATACCAAGCACACCCGTGAACAGCATCGCCGTGACCAATATGAGAAAGTAAGTTACCCCATTTGGTAGTCCGCCAAGCACGCCTGCCGAGCTCATGGTCAGCAGCACAGCCGTCCCTACGAAAGCGCCCGTCATGAAGATTTCCCCATGCGCAAAGTTGATAAATTCAAGAATGCCATACACCATCGTATAACCGATGGCTACGACGGCATAGACAGCGCCCAGCGTCAAGCCGTCCACCAAAACCTGGGGGAGTGTTTGCAGGATTATATCCATAAAGTCCTTACCCCTTCTACTTTAAAATCCGCTGCTGTGATTATTTGGGCTGTTCAATTTCCGACACTAAGGTGCCGGGATAAGTTGCCGTTTGAAATTTGTAAATGAACACTTTGGCAAATTCATTGTCGCCCTTATCATCGAAGCTGACTTTGGTAGCAATACCGTCAAAATCACTCGTCGCCCGAATTGTATCGCGAACCATTTCACGAGAAGGTAATTTCCCTTCCCCCTCTTCAATCGCTTTCTTCACACCATCCAGAATAATATTCATAGAATCATAGCCATAAGCAGAATAGTTCTCCACCGTTTTACCAAATTTCTCCTTATACTTATCTGCCCATGCCTGATTGGATTTTGTAATATCTGTGGATACCGAGCTGTAAGCTACATCCAGCACCTTGTCTCCTGCAATGTCGATCATCCCCGAGGAATCCAGAGCATCCCCGCCCATAATAGGTACTTTAATTCCTTTCTCCCGAGCCTGCTTGACGATTAAGCCCGCTTCCGCATACATTCCGCCAAAGAAGATGAAGTCCGGCTTCTTACTAAGTACCTGGTTCAACACACCGTTGAAATCCTTCTCCCCAATCGTAATCCCCTCATATCCCGAAATCGTGGCGCCAAGCTCTTCGGCGGCGCTTCTGAAGGCCTCAGCCAGCCCTTGTCCATAAGCCGTTTTGTCCTGAATAACGAAAATGTTGCTGGCTCCCACCGTATTGACCGCATATTCAGCGCCCGCAGGTCCCTGGAAGTCGTCACGAGCTACAATCCGGTTAGCAATCTTGAGCTTACGGTCCGTAAAGTCCGTTGCCGTACTTGCCGGAGATACCATCGGGATATTGTATTTTTCATACACGACCGAGCTTGGGATAGATACGCCTGAATTCAGATGGCCCAGCACAGCAAGAACTGCCTGATCGGCACCAATCAACTCGGAATTGGCTACCCCTTTCTTCTGATCCCCTTGATCATCATAAGGTACAAATTGCAAATCGAACCCGAGTTCCTTGAATTCAGCCTGCCGCTCCTCAAGTGCCATCTGGCCGCCAAGCTTGATCGACTCCCCTTGAATTGCTGAGCCTCCGGATAATGGTGATTGCGAGGCAATCTTGATGACCGTTAGATCCCCGCCTCCCGAGCCTGACGATGCGCCTCCTCCTGTCCCGGAGGAGTTACACGCCGAGAGCAATCCGATGATTAAGCAAGAGATTGTGAGTGATGCCAGTAATTTTTTGACTTTCATAGAAACGTCATCCCCTTCATTAATAGTTGCGCCGTCCTTACTGACATTCAGCCAGTTCGTGCTTGCGCCCTGCCACATGTTCCTCATCTGTCTCTCGGATGTGTTGTGTATGTCAGTAATCATGACATTTGAGAATAACCTTACTGCCCAAACTACTAAATACTATAATTTCCTACCTTTCCATTTTGTGAACAAACGATATTTTTTAGATAACTCCTTATTTATGTCATATTTAGTGACTTGAAACTGACAAAACCCACCATTTATAACATGACATACTGCCGTCTAGTATTGGGTTGTAAGATGAGAGAGGTTAATCCAACAGAAAGGTTGATCAAGATGCAAGAACGAGGAATAAGCTTTGAGGATATTATTTGCCTTCCTGACAGACGCAGGGAGAGTTGGAAGGTTGACAATGGCGCAGCAACAGCGATGGCCCATTGCGGGCAATGAAGTGGAGGAACTGAAGCAATCATGATCGCTTAGCCCTTGGTTAGGTTATCTTCCAATGCCTTTATTTTACTAAGAAGAGTGTCACGGACACTTTGCGGCTCAATATGTAGTAGAGTAGCTCCAAAGGAGAGCAGGTAGTGATAAAGCCATTCACCATCGGGGAACGACGTTGTAACCGTAAAAGATCCATCTTCGTTTTGCACGACGTCTTTTTCGAAGAATTCATCATATATCCTAAATGCTCCCAAAGGGGACACTCTCAATTCAATGGGGATCAAGCTGCCGGCAAATCCGCTGTCTATATGAGCTGGTGGCTCTAATCTTGTTTCGAACAATTCATTCGTCATTTCAACGTCATTTATACGAGTTACCTTGAAGGTCCGATAGGCCTTTTTCTCAAGCTGATAAGCAATCAGGTACCAGGCTCTATGCTTGAATACCAATTGCACCGGCTCAGCATGACGTAAACTCTTGACGCCCGCAGAATTGAAATAAGCAAATTTAATCACCCGAGATTCGGTAATGGCTAATCTCAGCAGATTGAACTTTTCTTTATGTTCTTCATTACTTCCCCAAGGAGAGAAATCCACTTCGATCCAATGGTTATTCTTTTGTTGAAACAGACTGCTTAGACGCGATAGCATATCATCCAGATCAGGATATTGAGTGGCAGAAAGATTTTGTAAAGCGATTAAAATTTGCTGCTGCTCCTGCTCGGAAAGTACAGATTTATTCAAGACAAAATCCTCAAGCAGGGCTATGCCGCCACCTTTGCCTTGACTCGTATATACAGGTATACCCGAGTTACTGAGCGTATCAATATCTCGATAAATCGTCCTGACCGATACTTCAAAATGGCTAGCTAACTCCTTGGCGGTAACCGTCTTCTTGTCGAGCAAAATGTAGACAATTTCAAACAGCCTGCTTATTTTCATAGGCCCTCCTCTTCTGACAAAAAAGCTTCACCTCTCCCTCAGGAAAGGCGAAGCTATTCAGGTATATCCAAGATACAATCAGCGTGTATTAGTGTCTAGGCTTGCGATAGCAGCTTGTTCATGCGGTAGCCAGCGCAGCGGAAGCCGCAATGCTCGTAGAAGGCTTTCACCAAATTATGATTATCTCCGGCGGTAGACAGAATCAACTCAGAACTGCCGCGACTGCGCGCCCAGCGTTCTGCTTCTTCAATCAGTCGTCTACCAATGCCCGAGGCACGATGCGCTTCATCTACAATCAATGCCGTAATTCTTGTCACCGGCTTCTTCATATCATGAGTTTGATGCTGCTTAAGAAATGCCGTTCCTACTACAACACCGTCCAGTTCTGCTACCAAATTCCCGAATAGCGGCTGCTCTTCCAGCATCGCTAGCCTCTCCTTTAATACGCTGGTCGTCGTCGGATAACGAAGCTGGCGCATCAAAGGAAGCATGTGGGCAACATCGTCACAGCATCCTTTACGAATGATCAACGCTGGAGCTAACACCTGTGTACTCACTTGGACCAAACCACCTTTAATGAATTTGCCGCTTCCTTGGCGCGGCTGCGTGCCGTTTCCACATCTTCCGCCGCACTCAGGGCAACGGCCATCCGCCGGCCCGGCTTGCAAAGCGGCTTGCCGAATACTCTGACCTGAGTTCTCGGTAGATTTAACGCTTCCTCAATTCCGGCAATCTCAAAATCCTCGCCCTCCCGGTCTTCAGCGCTCTTCAATGTCGCTGAAGCCCCTGGCGTCAGCAAGGATACCGAAGATACAGGCAAGCCCAGAATAGCCCGTACATGCAAGGCAAATTCGGATAAATCCTGCGTCACCATAGTGACCATACCAGTATCATGAGGTCTTGGTGACACTTCACTGAAGACGATGCCTTCCTCCGTAACGAACAACTCCACGCCGAACAGACCGTATCCGCCAAGAGCATCCGTAATTTTGCGGGCAATGTCCTCTGCCTCACGAAGCTGCGCTTCGCTCATCAGATGCGGCTGCCATGATTCTACGTAATCCCCGTCACGTTGCACGTGACCTACCGGTGGGCAAAACACCGTACCGGATACCGAGCGCACCGTCAGCAGCGTAATCTCACTGGTGAACGGGACAAACGCTTCGACGATGACCCGTGTATTTTTGGCCCGGGCACCTTCCATCGCCATTTGCCAGCAATCCTCAATCTCTGCGAGGCTGCGGCAAACGCTTTGTCCCTTCCCCGAGGAGCTCATCAGCGGCTTAATCACACAAGGCACACCGATCTCGGCCACCGCATTCTCCAGTTCCGCCAAGCTGTTCGCGAAGCGATAAGCCGCCGTTGGCAAGCCAAGCTCCTCTGAAGCCAGACGACGAATCCCTTCACGATCCATTGTCAATCTGGCGGCAGTTGCCGTAGGAATTACTTTGAAACCTTGTTGTTCTAGCTCCACAAGAGCCTTGGTCGCAATCGCCTCTACCTCCGGAACAATCAAGTCCGGCTTGGTACGGAGAATCAGCGACTTCAAAGCCTCCTCGTCCAGCATATCCATGACGTATGACTCATGAGCCACTCCCATCGCCGGTGCATGCGCATAGCGGTCAACGGCAATGGTACGGACGCCGAGACGCTGCGCCTCAATGACAACCTCCTTGCCTAATTCGCCGCTGCCCAGCAGCAAGATCGTCTTAGGACTTTTTGATTCAGGAGCTCCCCACATAACGACGTCATGTCCCCCTTAACGCATAGTTAACAATCCTATTCTATTTTCGGGCTTTATGTCGAATATTGCAATAGGGAGTAATTAAAAAATAGGATATATATTAAAGAAAAGTTACAAAACTTTAAACGCCCTTTACAATTCCTGTGATTCTCCGCCAAGACGAGCGGAAACATCTTGCCAATAATCCAATTGTTGGGATGTGGCTCGGGCTCCGCGAATACTCTCCTCCCATTCCTGCCAAAGGCCGTGGAAATAAATCGCCGTGTTCTCCAGGCCGACGGCAATCTCACGAGCATAATGATCCCGGAACTGAGCCTCCTGTACACTTACAACCTCCTTGAGCTGCTTCAATAGCGGCTCCTCCAACTTATTACGCAGGACAGTGCGACCTCCTCCTTCAAAGAAGGTCCGGGGGCTCTTGAACATTGGCCAGTACGTGTCCACCGGGAACGAAGCGTCAGTAAGCAGACCCTCAGGAATAGGTGGTGTACTCCAATTGACACCGCCTTCCGGCGGAGATAGGGGCATATCCAGCGCGGGTTCATGCTTGTTGCACCAAGCCTCCGCCGCATAGCTCAGTAAGTCCTGTGCCTTGCGTTCCAGACGCAGCGAAGTCGCCAGCAGCTCCCGTTCAAGCTCGGCAGATACCTGATTAAGCCAGCCTCTTAACGCTATAGCGAAGTTGCGCTTCATCGGACCATGATGCTCTTGAAGCAGAGAGGGATGGAAGAACTCGGCGAACATCTCTAGCGCCAGCAATCTAAGCCGCTGCACCACATGGTAGAGTAGCTCCTCATTCTCCTGATTCCATTCCCGGCTAATATTCGTCTGCCGATATTCAGACAGCGCCTGCTCGAAGATATGCCGCTTGTCTTCCAAGCCAGATAATTTCCGCCCCGCATCCTCGGCATTGTCTCCGGCAGCCGTGATCCATTGCAGCAGACGTTCCTTCATTTGCCCCAGGAGGGAGTCCGCTGAGGAGGCTGCCAGTTGTCCCAAATCATGCTCCAGGAACTCGGCGAAATGGCTGCGAAACAAGGCAAAGCCTTCGTCAGCAGCAGCTAAGCCTTGCTCGGCCTGAAGCGCCCGCAAGCTGGATACGGCATACACACTAGGCTGCTGGATGCCAGCCCCGTATAACCCTTCCCGTACATGTTCTACCACAGCAGCCAGTTCCTCCTGCGAAGCTGCCAGATCAGCCGCATTGACCAGGAAGAACATTTTGTCCAGCGCGAAGCTTCCTTTAATTCGTCCAAGCTGGCTTAATAACTGCTTGTCGGCTCGGGAGAACGCATGATTATAATAGGTTACAAATAAAATAGCATCCGAGGTTTTCATATATTGAAAAGCTACCCCTGTATGCCGGGCATGGATGGAGTCGGCTCCTGGCGTGTCCACCAGCACGATGCCCTGGCGGGTCAGTGGCCCTTGATGATACAGGTCAATCTCGGCGACAAAGCAAGCCTTCGTCTCCTCCGCGGCATAGCTGCGGAATTCCTCCAGCTCCACTAGCTCCGCCTGACCCAGCTTCGAAGCTGAGGTCTCCCAGCCTGCAAGTGCGGCTTGCAAAAAGCTGAAATGCGCTCTGCCTGCAGCCGGAATATCCCCGGCCTTCAAACGGCGAACGCTATCCATCCATTGCTCTTCCTGCCATGGCCCCAAGCCTAGCGCTTGAAAGGAGAAGGCCAGATCTTCCCGCATGGCTTCGCCGCTTTTGAAGCGAATGCTTGCGGTACGGTGACGGTTCTCTGCGCCGGGAGCCAGCACGCGGATAATCGCCGCGGTGGTCGGATGCGGCGATACGGGGAGCACGGCTTCGCCCAGCAAAGCGTTGGCGAAGGACGACTTCCCAGCGCTGAACGCTCCGAACAGCGCCACGGTGAAGATGCCGCTGCGCAGCTCGGCCGCGCGGCGAAGCAGCTCCCGCACCCCCGTCCTGCGGCAAGACGCGGCGAGGGCACTGCCAGCAGCGCATCCAGCATGCGCGCTGCGGCCCACCGGTAACGCGCTCCGATCCCGGCGGATACCGCTGCCGCGTAATGCAACGTCGCTTCGCCCGACAACAGCGCTCCGGCAGGCAGCGGGTCTATAATCCACTCCGCTTCAGGCCGGGGCATCGCTGCATCAAGCTGCCCCTCCCAAGCTTCACTCCACACTTCCAATTCCTGGCCAATCCGCCGTAGTTCCTGCCTAATATGCCAATCCAGCCCTGCATCGACCTGCTCAGCTAAGGCGAGCAGGATCGCCTCCTGCCGCTTCGCCTTCTCCCCTTCCGTACGGCCTCCGCCAAACCACCCCTTAGCCTTGAATCCCGGCGCCTGACTTTCCAGGTACCGGCCTGCCAGCTCACGAAGGGGCGGCGTCATTAATTGTGCCGTATCGGCGATATGGCTGATCCTGCCAAGCCCATCCTGCTTCCACGCTTCCATATCCGATACGGCAGGTTCTCCGCTCTCTTCCAGGTCTCGCAGTTCGTTCTCCAACGCTTCAGCATCGAATTCCCCGCCGGTCACTTCTTCAAGACGCTGACGCTCATCCTGCCCGGTATCCCGCACCCGCTCCAAATGAGCCTGCACCGTCCGTTCCGCCGAAGCATAGACACCATAATCAATCAGTGCTGACCCCCGGGACAATAAAACAGCAAGCGTCTCTTTGAGCCCGTCCAACATATTTCCCGGAGCTGTCGGAGCTTTTAGAGAAATATAGAAAATACCCTGCGGCTTGATGTTCCATATATCAAAAGCCTGAACCACAGAATTCTGAAAGTCAGCCCAGGATAACTCTTCTTCTCGATGCTTATCGATCTGATTAACGATCATATATAGAGGCTTGCCGTAATCCATCAACGATTGGGCAAAACTCAGATTTGTCTCGGATGATACATGGTTATAATCCATGACATAGAAGACGACATCGGCCAAATGCAGGGCTGAATATGTAGCAAGCGCATGGCCCGTATCATTGGAATCCACTCCGGGTGTATCCAGCAAGGCCCCTCCATGTAGCGGAAGCTCAAGCTCCGCCCACAGTTCGACTCGTGTATAGGCTTGACCGTCACGGCAATAGTCCGCCACCTCTTCAAGTGGTACTTCCACGCGAGGTTCACTTGAAGTCGCTAAAGTCAGCAAAGCCCGGGGAGCCCCTTGGCGAATAAGCACTACATTGGCGCTGGTTGGTAGCGGCCCCGTTGGCATCACCGTCTTGCCGCACAGGGTATTAATCAGACTCGATTTACCTGCCGAGAAATGACCGCAAAAGCCTATCATAAATTGTTGTTCTTCCAGCTTCTCTTCCAATTCCCTAAGCTCTGCTACCGCAGGATCTTCTTCCACCATCTCCCGCAGCAGCCGCAGCCGCTCCTGCAAGGAAATATCCGTCACCATTCCACCTAGACCTCCGCTCTCCTTGCACTCATATGTCTTCTTCTATATAGTGCCGTTTTGAATTATCAATATTTTAACATCTTCCGCTTGCCTTGCAAACGGTTTCCCTTTTGCCCATGAATGCAAAAAAATGCAAAAAATCCCCGTCAGATCATGTCTGACGGGGAGCTCTTACAATCCTATGGATTCTTGAACATGTTAGATCAGCGGCAATCGCCGCGTAGTCATCGGTCAGCTTAGCTTACAGCACCTGCTGCTTCTGTAGGAAGCAGAATTTCGAATACCTTGCCGTGCTGCAAAATTGTAATGCCGCGACTCTTGTCCTTCATAACCACAACCTCAGGTTTAGCTGACATTCTTTCCAGATAGTGCTCAGGCACCTCGCCGGAATCGCTGACCACCAGGCCTTCCACCTCGCGCTCGTCGTTTTCGCCAAGTTGCAAATCAATCACTTGCTCAAACACGTCGGAAAATTGTTCAAAGTTGTCGGTATACACAGAAATGCATCTCATCTTGGTCTCTCATCCTCTACTATCATTATCTTTTTTGGGCCATACGTTCCTTATTTTTTCTAGGTTGTGGTGATTTCATACGTTTCTTGCCTTCACGGCATACCTCAAGAAGCGGACAGATCTCGCAGCCCGGGTGCTGTGCCTTACAGTGGTATCTTCCAAAGAAAATCAGGCGGTGATGCGTCAGGGTCCACTCATCCTTAGGCACCCGCTTCATTAACTTCTTCTCCACCTCCAGGACGGAATCATTCCATCCCGCCAGACCAAGCCGCTTGCTGACACGCTCCACATGCGTATCGACCGCAATGGCGGGCACATCAAACGCATTGGATACAACTACGTTTGCGGTTTTTCGACCAACGCCTGGCAATTGAACCAGCAGTTCGTGTTCTTTGGGCACTTCACCACCGTATTGCTCCAGCAAAATCCGACACAAGCTTTGAATATGCTTGGCCTTGCTACGGAACAATCCGATACTGCGAATGTCTTGCTCCAGCTCCTCCAAGGGAACCGCTACGTAATCTTCCGGCGATCTATACTTGCGGAACAAATCGGCCGTGACTTTGTTCACGGTTGCGTCGGTACACTGCGCGGACAGCAGCACGGCAATCGTAAGCTCAAAGGCATTGCTATGGTTCAGCTCGCAGCGCGCATCCGGAAACATGTCCCCGATGGTGTCCAAAATATGACGGACATCTGCCGCATTCATGTCTCCTCACCCCTTCACCGGTTCATTGGTCAAATTAAGCTTCTCATTCCAGAAAAAACCGCCTTGGTCCGGGAAACATCCCGCATCAAGACGGTTGAATTCACGAAAATGATTATTGCTTTTCCACTTCAACCAACTTGTCCCCGTTGAAATACAAAACAATTTTATCACTTTCTTGTAGCGATTGCACGGATAATGTCGTGTCACCTTGGTGAATATACGTATCGCCCGTAACTACGAAACGATATTTATTGTCCGAGATGCTTGAGCGGTAGACGATAATCTCCTTGCTAACACCGTCATAGCGTGTAAATTTACGTTCTTGCGACTCCAGCACCTTCACAACCACCGCATTATTTGTATCCTTACGAACTTCAACACGATCGTTTACCGTTAGTGAATTGATAGTCGTGCTGACTTCTGTTCCCCGCTGTACCTTCACACCATTAGCCAGAGAATATGTCTCGGTTGCTCCCGCAAACGATTTGATCGTCAAGGTCGAACCATCCACCTGTTGCACCTGACCCAATGTCAATTTAACAACCTGAACAGAGGTTGCCGTTTGACCGTTAAATGTAACGTTAATGGTCTGGCCAGCCTGCAGATCGCTCACGCGAATCGCTCCACCATTCTCGCCTAGCAGCACAGCCTGATTTACATAGAAGTCACTGGTGGTTTTGTCCGATGTAACCCGAATGCGGCCATTCGAGGTATTCACCGATGTAATTTCGAATTGAATTGCCGTCTTCACCGCCAACGTTTGCAAGGCATCCTGATTGGCGCTTAGCATAGCCACAACCGAATCGCCTACCTTGATGTCCGATAAGGAAGCGCTGGCCTTACCATAAAGGATAATCGATGGAGATGTTGCTTGATAAGGAATTTCCACGGTCTTCCCGTCAGCCAGTTGAATAGTAATTCGCTTGGCGCTCGTATTGGCAGACACGAACGTGCCTTCATACTTGTAAGTGACTTCAAGATTCACTACACGCGAACCTACCACCGTCAAGTCGATTCTGCGTCCTTTGGAAAGTACGGCTTCCAGCCCTGAAAGTGTAGGGGCCGTAGAATTATAGGAATACTTCGTCTTGGAGTCAATGACAAATACGTACGGCTTCTCCGCCGAATCGACCACAGTCAGAGCCTTGGTCTTCGCATCGTAGTTGAGAACTGTGGCGCTGGTAAGCAACTCGGATTGACGTCCAGTCACGACAATCTTGGTGATTTCATCATCAGGGTTCAGAGTCAATTCGACCTTGTCCCCACCACTCGCATCGGTAATCAAATCATCGAGCGTTGCATCCAGAATCCCGTTAATTTCCACCGTAACATTTTTGGCTATCCGCTTGATTTCATCGCGGCCGCTAGGATTGGTATAGCTCAGCAACGTGTCTCCAGACAGGTCAAGCAGCGTACCTGTAACCGTCCGCTCAGTGGCCTGGGTTACTTCCAGACGAGTCAGCACGCTGTTAGTCACTCTATAGCTAACCGTTGCTCCTTCACTCACCTCACCCATCTGACTCAAGACTTGGCCTTGATAGAGCAAGGTAGTGTCGCTATCATACTTAAATGTTTCTTCAGCTCCGTTAGTCGCCTTGATGGTGACCGTCTTCCCGGTAAGATCCACCTTGGCTACCGTCCCATCGCCGGTCTTGTTCACTAATGCAGATTCCACCTGTACAATAATCGGCTTCTTCTCTGAGGTGAATGTCTCACGTTGTACAATGACCGTACTTTCAGGGGTAAGGTCCTGAGCCTTGATCGCATTGCCGTTCTGGTCGAGGAAGGCGGTATTGCTATCATACTCATACGTTACGGGAGCATTATTGACCAGCAGCAACAATTGATTGCCGAGTACCCGTAATAGCGTTCCTTCCACCTTCTCAAGTTGCTGCTCCGCATCAACGACCTCTACGTAAGCCGCAGCGCCCACTTTATCCACTGCTAACACCTTGGTGTACAGTTGCAAAGCGTTTTGTGTCGTGCGCGTCTCCGAATCTTTGGTGAAATATGCAGTACGGCTATCAAGGGTAAAGCTCTTTACCTGGCCGTCCGTATATAACGTAAGCTTGTTGCCTGTCAATTCGGTCACGATGCCTTCATAGGCATTCGCGTAACCGGCATTGTAATGATCGCCTCCACGGCTGAAGAAAGTAGCGATTTGAGCTCGGGTCACCTTACCCAGTGGATCAAATCGGTTGCCTTCAACCCCCTTGGTCAGATTGAGTTGAACAGCTACATTCACATAACCGCGGGCATTAGCAGAGATGCTTGTCTGATCGGCAAAGCCTGTTGACATCGTTGCCGAAGCCTTGGCTTCCGCATCCTTGCCTAGCGCCCGTACGATGATCTTGGCTACCCACTCCCGCGAAGCCTGTTGCTCGCCCCATGATTCATTATCTTTGGTAGCCGCAATCTCTTCATTCTTATCCAGCAGATTCTTGGACAGCGCAAGCTCCAGGTAAGGCTTGAAATAGTTGCCCACCTTAATCTCTTCCGGAGCCCCTGAGCCATCCCCCAATTGGGAATCCAGATTCATGAAGCGTACAGCCATCGTAATAGCTTCCTGGCGAGTAACACTGTCACCAGGACGGAACTTCCCGGCATCGCCCAGAATGATTCCTTCCGCTGCCAGCTTGTATATATGCTTCTCCGCCCAAAATCCGTTCTGTACATCGCTGAACAGAGGAACCGAAGCGATATTTTGCGAAATGTTGTTGTTAACTGTCGTTTCGTCAGCAAAAGCTGCCGTACCGACACCGCCGAGGCACAAGGCCGTTACTAACATGGTTGAAACCGCTCTTTGTGTGCTGCGTTTAAAAGTACGTTGATATGATGCCATCAAATTCTCCCTTTCTACAAAAAAGATCTCTATAAGAGGTTGTTCAAAAAATCGTCTTCCCAAGACGTCCTGAGAATTCAAGTTTTTGAACGCACTTATTACCATGTTCGACGGCAGGCAGGCAAGTTCCTCCCTAATGGCTTAATTTCTTGTTATCGGATGCTCCAATTCGACATGTCCCATCAGAGTATCGACCTGCTGTCCATCAACAAGCAACTCGATAGCCTCGACCTCGCTGAATTGAAATAGCGTATTCCGAAGCGCATCAAGGGCGAGCGCTTCTCCGCCTGCACCTAGCCGTGCCTCGTCAGGTAATGACAGGTCCACGGTCAGTATTTCCCCCTTTAGCTCTGCCTTGTGAAATTCGGCTTTGCCCCATAACGGCAATAGCTGAGAGTCACTACTATCCTGCAGTGCCTTTAAAGCCTCCAGATATTTATCCTCATCCGCTTGAAACGTAATTTCACGGCTCACCTTGGTCAAATCCAACATCTGCTCGTCCGTAAAATAAACCTCAATCGAAGCAGATTGTTGATCTGGCTTGTCCACGTTACCAGCTCCTTGGGCCGGATCTGTGACCTGTGGATCGGTTACCCCGCTTCCCTGATTTGTCCCGGCGTTCCCCGCTCCTGCCTCCGGAGAGGCGCCGGGCTTTTGACCACAGCCGGTGCTAAGCACTAGCACTAGCACAAGTACGCCCAAGATCATTCCCTTTCTGTTCACGGCTTGCTTCCTCCTTCATCCAGCACTCAGTTGTAACCGAGATATTCTTTGATGCCATCTGCAATGCCCCGTGCAGCCTTCTCCCGGAATTCCTTGGTCGCCAGCAACGCATCATCGTCCTTGTTACTCAGATATCCGCATTCCAGCAGTACGGCAGGCATGCTTGTCTCCCGCGTCACATGCAAGCTTTGCGTACGGATCTTACGATCTGGCGATCCGGTGGCTTCCACCAAATGTTCATGCATGACTTGGGCCAGGTTCAAACTTTCCTTCCGGGTGTAATAGGTCTCAATACCGCGCGCGGTAGCAGAGCCTGCATTCGCATGGACAGATATGAAGATATCCGCCTTAGCGTTCTCTGCAATCTTCACCCGTTCAGGCAGCGTAGGATAGGAATCATCGTTACGAGTTAATACGACTTCGATGTCCGTCTCCTGCTCCAGCAGCTTCTGCACCATTAACACCACGGCCAGATTAAAGTCCTTCTCCCGTTTTTGGGTCACACTAAGAGCTCCCGGGTCACTGCCGCCATGCCCTGCATCCAGCACGACCGTCTTCTTGCCGTCATCTGCCCCTGCACCAGGGTCCACATTCAAATGCACAATAATAAGTCCGTCGTCTTCATTAATCAGTTGGTAGTTAACTTTGTTATTCAAATCCAGCACAACCCGGATGGTAGATGGGCTGTTGCTAAACAAGGCATATCTCACCTTGGAGACATCAGGATAATCTGTCACTTCAATTGACCCGCTCTGATTGGCGTCCAATCCATGACCGTCCGTCAGTGTCCCGGCAAATTGTGCTTGAGGCAAATCGATGACAAGACGTTCAGGCTCCCCCATCGTAAAAATGCTCGGGTTCACATTCTTGTCGACTGCGATCATCAAGCTGTTGTTGCTAAAGGTAATTCCTTGAACGGTTGCCAGCCCATTGTCTGCTGGCGGAGTCTCCGTTCCCGGCTGTCCTGTTCCGCTGTCTGGAACCGGAGTTTTCAGATAAGCGGATTTGGACGTGTTGTCCCAGCTCACCTTCAGCCCCATTTGTTCCCCGACAAAACGCATAGGCACCAGTGTTGTGTCCTTAGTAAGCATCGGAGCAATTGGTAACTTTACTTCATTACCGTTGACCGAAGCCAACGTCTTGTCGACGGTTAGAATAAGCGTTGTACCCGATTGCTTTATGGTTACCGTGCCCGTCTTTTTCTCCCAGTTGACTTGAAACCCTAGCTCCTCCGCGACGACACGAATTGGAATCATCACATTTCCATTCACATTTTGTACTTGTCCGTTCTTGGGTAACGCAAGCGCTTTCCCGTCCAGATAAATACTTGTACTACCCGCCGCTGCATGTCCCATTTGCGCAAACGCAAACAGCAACATCCACGCAAACATGAGCGTCGCCAATCCTTTTTTCTTCATCTGTCACCCCTACCATCCTCAATTTTTTGACTCATGACGCCGAACCAATTCCTTCCTGACTTCGACATCATCAGACGACATATTAGACGTGCCTTCCTGTAAAAAGTTGCGAAATTATGCCATTATTCGTTCAGTTTCATCCTGATTGTCTCTCCGCAATTCCCCCTTCTTCCTAACTGAAAAATAAAAAAATGCTCGCTTCATCAGCACGATGAAGCGAGCATTTTATAATTATGTCTTATTGTTTTATCTTGTCATAGGGTGCTCCAGATCGGCGTGACCCATCAGTGATTCAACCTGCTCACCGTCTACAGTCAATTCAATCTGTTTCACTTCTTCAAATTGGAACATGGTTTGCTTCAGCGCTTCAATCGCCAACGCCTCCCCACCTGCTCCCAGACGGGACTCGGCGGGAAGCTGAACATCCAATAGCAATTGCCCATCCGCTTCCGTATAGTTCACACTGCCCAGAACGACTTTCTCCCACAGAGACAACATGCCATCCTCTGCCGTTTGCAGTGCTTTAAAGGCTGACTCGTATTTGGAATGCTCGTCCGACACCTCAATCTCCCGGCTTGCCTGCTTAAGCTCCATTAATTCATTATCGGTGAAGTACACCTCAATGGTCTGCTTGCTTGGAGTGACCACTTCTTCCTTTGTATCTTCCGTCCCCTTGTTCTCAGGACTATTGTTCTCGGAATCATTGTTTGCCGGTTCAATCTGCTGTGCACCGCCGCCTTGAATCTCGGTGTTTGTTCCGCTTCCATTCCCTGCCGGGGCAGCCGTGGGCTTATTACCGCAACCCGCAGCAACTCCCAACAATACTATCAAGGCTAGTAACATTCCTATCTTTTTCATTCTGCTCCCCCCTATCATTTCGTCTCTTCTCATATTATAACCCAAAATACTCCTTGATGCCCGCTACGATGCCCTCGGCTACCCGTTGCTGGAAAGCTTCGGTGTACATCAAGGCCTCGTCATTCTTGTTGCTGAGATATCCTGCCTCCAGCAAAACAGCCGGCATCAAGGTCTCCCGCGTCACGTGCAGGCTACTGTATCTGACCTTGCGATCCGTCAGACCTGTAGCGTCCACCAAATGCCGATGCATGATATCGGCCAGCGGAATACTTTCCTCTCGGGTATAATACGTTTCTGAACCGCTGGGGTTGCTTGGGGGATCAATACTGTTCCCATGGATGGAAACGAAGACATCCGCTCCCAAATCATTGGCAATCTTCACCCGCTCCTGCAAAGACATCGTAACATCCGTGGCCCGCGTTAATACAAAATCGATATTTGGCTCCTGCTGAAGCAAGGCTTCTACCTTCAAAGCCACCGCTAGAGTAAAGTCCTTCTCCGGCTTCTTCGTAAGGCTGATAGCCCCTGGCTGTGTGCCTCCGTGGCCCGCATCAATGACGACCACCGGCTTGCCGTCCAGTCCGAGGCCATACCCCGGCGCCGCGTTATCTGCGGTCAATTCCACAGTCACAAGCCCACTTCCGTCATTATTCACGTGGTACTGCATCTTATGATTGAGGTCAACAACAATCCGCACCGTTGACGGATCTGTGCTGAACAAGGAATAGCGTACCTTAGATACATCCGGATATTCCAGCACCGTCAGTTCTCCCTGGCCAGTCTCATCCAACGGAAAATTATTATCAAAATGCTCGGCATAAGCCGCATTCGGGATATCCACCACAAGTCGATCCGGTCCTGTCATCGTGAACACATTAGGGGTCACCTTACCAGATACTGCGAACATCAGCCGATTCTCGCTGAAGCTGATTCCTTGAATCAATGCCAATTCAGAAAAATCGCCCCCATCGGTGCTGCCAGAGTCCGGGGAAGACGTATCGCCATCCTTTCCGCCAGGCTGCTCTACAGGTACAGTTACAGGCTGGTCCTCCTCAGGACTTGGGCTGCTCGTCCCCGGGACCACCTCACTGGATTCTCCGCTGTCAGGATGATTCAGGTAAGCCGATTTCGTCACGTTATCCCAACTGACCTCTAGCCCCATCTGCTCACTAACGAAACGAAGCGGAACCAGCGTGCGCTCATTTTTCAGTATAGGAGCCGCGTCCAGTTCAACCTTCTCGCCGTCAACAAGCCCTGTGGCCTGCCCTACAACCAGCTTGAGTTCAGTATCGTCTTGCTTAATAGTGGCTGTGCCGCTCGTCTTCTCCCAGGCTACCTCGAAGCCGAGTCCTTCGGCCACTACACGAAGCGGAACCATAACCTTGCCACTAACCAGACCTGCCTCGGCACCGGCTGGCTGCTCCAGAGCCAGACCATCCAGATAAATATGCGTCTGCGCCGCTGCAACCGCTTCCCTTGCTGCTGTCGGAAATACGATCGAACATATCATTACAAACAAGATCAAGCTGAGCTTCTTCATCAATTAATCCCTACCCCATCCTCATAATTTGCCGGATCAACAACTCACTGACGGACGAATACATCACATCGACTTACAGAGGTTGTTCAAAAAGTCGTCTTCCCAAGACGAAGTTGTTCAAGGAGTGGATTCGACATCGAATCTTGAATTCACCCGGGACTTCCGGTGCTCACGTACCCAATACATACGCTCCGCTCCCCAGTCCCTAGCTTCATCCAACCTTCTTGGTCCTGTAAACCCGACTTTTTGAACACACACTTATACATTTAATTCTCATCAAAAAACGCCAATAATCCCAGAACGTTGCTAATTACTTCCATAGTACCAGAAAAAACACCTGTCTGATAGACTTATATTTTCATAGAATGACAAAAAAAGCCCCCGGCCCATAATAGCCGGGAGCAAGCCTAAGTCGAATTAAAAATGCTACTTATGCAAGGCGGGCAGATCTCTTACTCTCATAAGCCGAGATCAAGTCCTCATGTTGCAGCGTCAACCCGATATCATCCAAACCCTGCAGCAAGAACTGCCGGCGGTGCTCATCCAGATCAAAGCTGAGGTTCAGGCCATGCTCATCCGTAATCGTCTTCTGCTCCAAATCAATCGTCAGCTTGTAGCCCGGATGATTGGCTGTCCGTTGGAACAAATCCTCTACCTGCTCCTCCGACAACTTGATAGGCAAGATGCCGTTCTTGAAGCAGTTATTGTAGAAAATATCAGCGTAAGACGGCGCGATAACGCAGCGAAAACCATAGTCCAGAATTGCCCAAGGGGCATGTTCCCGTGATGAGCCGCAGCCGAAGTTCACCCGTGAGATCAGGACGGAAGCTCCTTCGTAGCGTGATTTATTCAATTCGAATTCAGGATTGACGTTCCCTTTGGTATCAAAGCGCCACTCGTAGAATAAAAATTGTCCAAACCCGGTACGCTCAATGCGCTTCAAAAATTGTTTAGGTATAATTGCATCGGTATCAACGTTCACACGGTCCACCGGACCGACAATCCCCGTATGCTTCACAAATGCTTCCATGATCGTTCTCCCCTTCTTCGCCTAGATTAGCTTACGACTTCGTCTCTGACATCCCATTCGCGGACATCTACGAAGCGGCCCTTAATCGCCGCTGCTGCCGCCATCGCCGGGGAGACCAGATGGGTTCTTCCGCCGCGTCCTTGACGACCTTCAAAGTTCCGATTAGAAGTCGAAGCGCAACGTTGTCCCGGCTCAAGAACGTCGGGGTTCATAGCCAGGCACATGCTGCATCCCGCTTCCCGCCATTCGAAGCCCGCTTCCGTAAACACCTTATCCAAGCCTTCCTTCTCCGCTTGCAGCTTAACCCGTCCTGAACCTGGAACGACAATAGCCGTTACCTTGCTCGATACCTTGTGACCCTTGGCCACCTCGGCGGCTGCACGCAAGTCCTCAATCCGTCCGTTGGTGCAAGAACCGATAAACACATAATCGATTTCGATCTCTGTGATGGACGTCCCGGGAGTCAAACCCATATATTCCAAGGCCTTCTCAGCAGCCTTACGCTCGTTTTCACTCTCAAAGTCAGCCGGATTGGGTACCTTGGCATCAATGCCTGTTCCCATACCAGGGCTGGTTCCCCAAGTAACCTGCGGAATCAACGAATCCACATCGAATTCCACGACCCAATCATAAACAGCGCCTTCATCCGATACAAGACCCTTCCATTCAGCAACGGCCTGCTCGAACGCATCTCCTTGAGGCACATGCTGACGACCGCGCAAATACTCGAACGTGGTATCATCAGGAGCGATCAAACCTGCTCTTGCTCCGCCTTCAATAGACATGTTGCATACGGTCATCCGCTCTTCCATGGACAATTCCTGAATAGCTTCACCCGTGTACTCAATAACATAACCGGTGGCAAAGTCGGTGCCGTACTTGGCAATGACGCCCAGGATCATGTCTTTTGCCGTCACACCCGGCTTGCGCTTACCAACAAAACGCACTTCCAGCGTCTTCGCCTTGGCTTGCTGCAAACATTGGGTAGCCAGCACGTGCTCAACCTCACTCGTACCGATTCCGAAGGCCAATGCTCCAAACGCACCATGCGTCGAAGTATGGCTGTCGCCACAGACGATGGTTTTGCCCGGATGAGTCAAGCCCAATTCCGGCCCCATTACGTGGACAACCCCTTGGTCAATCGTATCCAGGTCGTACAGCGTCACGCCAAACTCATTGCAGTTATTGGAAAGCGTGTCGATCTGTTGCTTGGAGATCGGATCAGTGATGTTGTAACGGTCTTTGGTTGGGACGTTGTGATCCATCGTCGCGAACGTCAATTCCGGACGGCGAACCTTGCGACCGCTCAGACGCAAGCCTTCGAATGCTTGCGGAGAAGTCACCTCATGTACAAGATGCAAATCGATGTACAGAATGCTCGGCTTGCCTTCTTCCTGAAAAATAACGTGATTGTCCCAAATTTTCTCATACATTGTTCTTTTGTTGTTGCTCATTTCATTCACCCCACACAAGGATTCGAACTATTTCTCAAAGCGCAAATCAGGACTTCAAACCCAGCCCATTCGGCCTTGAATACTGAGACCAATATAACATGACGGTGTTAATTGCTCCAAGATATAATATCTATAATAGTAATAGGAAATACCTATAAGTAAGAGAATGTTCAAAAAGTCGGCTTCCCAGAACGAAGCTATTCTAGGAGTAAATTCGACATCGAATCTTGAATTCAGCCGGGCCTAGCATATGCTTCCGTAGTATGTTTCTTGCAGAAACATTTCAGTTGCTCACGTATCTATGCTTCCGAAGTCGTTTTCTCCGAAAACGTGTAGCTCCGCTACTCAGTCCCTGACTTCATCCAACTCAAGCGTTTTGAAAAAACGCACATCGGAAGCATAAGCTTCGGTCCTGCGAACCCGAATTTTTGAACACGCACTATAACAACCTATGGGACTGGATTCACCAGCGCCAGCAACACCGGCAGGGCAACAAACGAAGCCAGCGTCGTCCAGACGATACAGCGGGAGACAAGGCCCGGTGCGGCATCGAAGCGTTCCGCAAGCACGACAGCATTCACAGCCACGGGCATAGAAGCCAGGATCAGCAGGACGGAGAATAAGGTTCCGGTAATTCCGAGCATCAACAGTCCCGCGCAAGCCGCAAGCGGTGCGATTACCATCCTGATAATAATTCCCATCCAGAAAGCCGGCGGCTTAACCTCTTTGACTTCCGGACGACCCACCTTGATCATTTGCGCCCCAAGTACGGCCAGGACGACCGGTGAATAGGCTGCCGCTACCATAGATATGCCCTGCTCCAGCTCCGTAGGTAAATGAAGACCGCTGATCTTCAGCAGTGACGCCCCTATTGCAGCATATATCGCCGGGAGAGTAAAGACAGACCGAACCGCATTTCTTACGGAGAACCGGGAGCGGGTCGCAAAGTATACCCCTACCGTATTCACGATAATCATCTGCGTCACCACGTAAACAGTAGCCTTATCAAGTCCCAGTTGGCCGAAAGCGAGCAGTATGAGCGGGAGTCCATAATTGGCGCTGTTAGTTAGCGTCGAGATCAGAGTTAATCCGGCTGTCTCTGCCTGTCCCAGTCTTCCAATGGCAGCAAATAGTTTGGCAATTGCCCACATAATTAACAGATTCACAAATGCGAAGGTGATGGTAGCGTACATCTCATCCAAGGAGATACGGGCATTTCGCAAAGTATCAAAAATAATGGCCGGGCTAAGCACGTACAAATATAAGGTTAGGAGCGGCTTGGTATCCCACTGGAGGAAACGCGCCAGCAGCGCCCCCGCTATCACTGGAATCGATAAAGGCACAATGACTTGAAATAAGGTAGATATGACGGTTTGCAGCATAGCCTGCTCTTCCTCCACTCGCTTTGATGTCTATCTAATCGCTCTCCATATTGTAACGTCCCTGGGTTCCTCTCGTCCAAGATTAGAAAGCAATATCATTAATAGACATAGCCTATACCATACTCTCGACACGGGCGCGTAAGAAGACGTGACTCAGCGTGCAATAGCGCCGAACCGGTCTGGCCGGAACGCCTGCTGCCACCCCGGCAACGGGCGACCTTCCACGCAGTCCGCAGCCACCTTGGCGGTAACCGGGCTGAGCAATATGCCGTTGCGGTAATGCCCTGCTGCGAAGAGCACACGCTCTGCCCGTTCCAGACGGCCGATCAGAGGTCGACCGTCAAGCGTTGCCGGGCGCAGGCCAGCCCAGCGGTGGAACGGTTCCTTGCCGCCCAGCTCCGGCAGCATGTTCTTGTTCCACCGCAACAGCCGCTGAATACCTCGCTCCGTCACGCTTGTATCGAAGCCGGCAACATCCTCAGAGGCGCCGCAGACCAAGGTCCCGTTCGCTTTCTGTACCAGATACCCCTGGCTGCCGAATACCATATGACGCAGCGGCGTTTGTTCTTCAGCCCATGTATAGGCGCAAATCTGTCCGCGGATGGGCTGCACTGGAATTCGCAGACCAAGCCGGTCAGACAATTCTCCCGCCCAGGCACCAGTGCAGACCAGAACCTGCTCCGCCGCAAACACCTCGCCGCCACGCGAGCGTACTTCGACCCGCGGCTCCCAGGCCGCCAATTCTAGCGCACCAAGCTCATCATGAATGATCACCCCGCTACGCAAGCAGGCTTCTCTTAGTGCCGCCACAAAGTCCGGCGCATAAATATGGCTCTCCTCAGGCGTCCACAGCGCCGCCTTCACCTCGCTTGACAGCCCGGGCTCCATGCTTCGCAACTCTGCCCCGCGCAGAATCGCGCCGCTAGATCCATGCTGACGCTGCCAGTCAAGCCGGCTCTCCAGCGCCAGTAAATCTGCCTCGTGGTATGCAGCGTAGA
Source organism: Paenibacillus senegalimassiliensis (assembly GCF_001486585.1). Taxonomy (GTDB): domain Bacteria; phylum Bacillota; class Bacilli; order Paenibacillales; family Paenibacillaceae; genus Fontibacillus; species Fontibacillus senegalimassiliensis. The sequence continues at coordinate 840,036 of NZ_LN909046.1, read as the reverse complement.
GACTCCCACATTCCGTATACTCGAACTCCATGCCCGACATTCCTCGCACTAGGCGCTGCCAGGACGGATACAGTTCCAGGCTTTCACGGCACAGCATAAAGAACTCGTCTGGCGCCTCCGGATTCTCGGAATATGGTGCCAGCATACCCGCTGCTGCACCGGAGGCCTGTCCACCACAGGCACCAGTCTCAAGCAGCGTAACCACCGTCCCCCGCCGACGCAGCTCCAGAGCGCATGACAGCCCGATAATGCCACCACCCATTACAATCAAAGAATTGTTCATTCCGTCTCCCTTCCCGGATGCGCAATATCACGATCGACCCTGCTTATTTCACCACGAGCGCATCCAGACCACTGCTGGCCGATGCATAGCGTTTTCTCGGGGCCCGGCCCGACAAATACGCGAGCCGGCCGCTCTCGATAGCCAGCCTCATAGCAAACGCCATATTGACCGGATCTTTTGCTTTGGCAACAGGCGTATTCATAAGCACAGCGGCTGCGCCCAGTTCCATAGCCAATGCCGCTTCGCTTGCCGTGCCAAGTCCGGCATCCACAATCACCGGAATATTTGCCTCTTCGGCGATCAAGCCGATATTGTACGGGTTCAGGATGCCCAAACCTGTGCCAATCGGCGCGCCGCCTGGCATAATCGCAGCCGCGCCCGCCGCTTCCAGCTTGCGGCAAATCACAGGATCATCGGAAATATACGGCAGCACGGTAAATCCCTCTTTAACCAGTATCTCTGTAGCCCGAAGCGTCTCGATTGGATCGGGCAGTAATGTACGCTCGTCGGCGCTGATCTCCACCTTGATCCAGTCACTCAGACCCGACGCCCGCGCAAGCCGCGCGATACGCACCGCCTCTTCCGCTGTCCGCGAACCTGAAGTATTGGGCAGAAATTGATAAGCGTCCAATTCGATATGCTGAAGAATAGAATCGTCCTCGGCCGATTCCAGATCAACCCGCCGGATTGCAAATGTCAGTACCTCCGCGCCAGATACGCGAATAGCTTCCGTCTGCACGAACGGATTGGGGAACAATCCTGTGCCAAGCAAAAAACGCGACGTCATCTCCCGATCCCCGATGCGCCAGGTATCTCCTCCGCTTGTGACAACACCTGCCAACTCCTGATCGCTTTTTCCGCTCATACTCCTCATCCCCCTCCCACAAAATGAACCAACTCAATGCTCATCCCCGGCTCGGTTGCCGTATCCGCCCATCGCTCCAACGTCAGCACCTCGCCGTTCACCTCCGCCACCACCGGACGCCCTTCAAGTCCAAGCAGTCTGACGACGTCCTCAACCGTGGACGCATCAAGCTCCCGCTTGCTACCGTTGATGATCAACTCTTTCATCTGTATCACCCTTTCCCTTGGTCCAGCTTTTGAATAAAGCTTCGACACACGTCCGCTACGTCGTCGCTGCCGACGAGTTCGCTAATGGCACATACCCGCGTCGCTCCTGCTTGAATGACCTCATCCACATTGCCAAGCTTGATACCGCCAATCGCCACAAATGGAATCGTAATTTGCTGCGACACGGCGCGAATATAGTCCAGCCCCACCGGGGCTACCACGTCTGCTTTAGTCTGCGTTGCGTAAATCGGGCCCACTCCTATATAATCCGCTCCCTGCTTTTGTGCCAACAGCGCCTCTTCAATCGCGTGGGTCGAGATGCCAATTATCCGATTCCCGACCTTGCGCCGCGCTTCTTCCAGCGACAGATCGCCTTGACCCAGATGCACCCCATCCGCGTCTACTTCCAGCGCGAGCTCAACATCATCGTTTACGATAAATGGCACGGCGTACCGTCTCGTCAGTTCTCTAAGTGCTTGGGCTTTACGCAGCCGTTCTGTCCGCGCCCCCGTTTTGTCGCGAAACTGAACAATATCGGCGCCTCCCACGATGGCCTGCTCCATGACCTGGACCAAATCACGCCCTGGATGAAAGTTCTCTCCGGTAATCACATATAATCGAAAGTCCCTCATACTCTCTCGTCCCTTCTTTGTTTTCCGCATTCCTCATCCTCCAATATACCGAGCATAAATCGTCCGGGCTCTGGCCGGATCAGCCGTTCCTTGCACCAATACACGCCCGTCAGCGAACAGCACAAGCCGCTCGCCTTCCGGCAAGAAACCGCGTAGCAAGTAGGGATTCATCTTAAGGTTGGGCATCGCCTTTTCCAGCTTCTGCGCCCAGACGTGCAGATCGAACGGCGGGTGTCCAGCAATCTGGACGGAATCACGCCCGCAGAGGGAAATTGTTGCTTCCCCTTCCCGTTCCAACGCCGGATATTTGTTCAGTCCGCAGCATGGACAATTGTCCCGTGGCTGGCCCAGCTTCAGCATATGCTGGTGGTTATTCCATACGTCGAAGGAGATCAGGCTGTCGCGCCTCGCCTTGTCGTCCCCAATGAGGTACTTTAGTGCCTCGGCCGACTGATACGAAGCGACCAAGTCCACAACAGGCGAGATGACGCCCACTGTATCACAGGTTTCCCCGCCGGAATCAGCAGACGGGATCAGGCAGCGCAGGCACGGGGTCAGACCCGGTACAAATATGGCGCTCATACCGCGAGAACCGACCGCCCCACCGTAAACGAACGCAATCCCTTCATGGTAGCAGGCGTCATTTAATAGAAACCGGGTTTGAAAATTATCTGTCCCGTCCAGCACCAAATCAGTGTTCTCAATGAACTCCAGTACATTGGCTGGCGTGACATCGGCCATAATGGCTTCAATCGATACCGATGAATTGATACGCTTTAGCTTACGCTCGGCCGCGATGACTTTCGGAAGCGCCAAATCGGCGTCTTCTTCGTCATACAGCATCTGCCGCTGCAGGTTGCTGCGCTCCACGTAATCACGATCGACGATACGTACCTTTCCAACGCCTGCTCGGACCATATGATTCGCCAGCACCGTGCCGAGGGCGCCCATGCCGATGATGGACACGGAGCGCTCGGCAAGCTTATGCTGTCCTTGCGTCCCGATCGGCGCGAACAATATTTGCCGCGAATAACGTTCGTCCGCGGCACCCGAAATATACACATTGCTCCCTGCACTTGCCACCACTGTCTGCGCTTCGTTCACGGTGCGTTCAGCTTTCACTTTCATTCACGCCTCCTTGCTCCAGGGCGATGCTGACCAAGCTTCGCAGTCTAATTGTCTCGTTCTGCACCTCGTTAACGATACAAAAAAGCCATCCGAGAATACACGAATGGCTTGAACAATTCGAATGAGGTTCTCTACGCCAGCATTACCTGGATCAGATTAACGGTCCGAAGACACAAGGCCTTCATCTCAGCCGGACTTCATCCAGCACCCGCATTCTTATTTAGTTTGAATTCAGCATAACGAATAGCTTAAAAAATCGCAACAGTTGATACTAAAGCTATGCCATGACCAATTTAGAAAGAATCGATTCCCATAACATGATCGAGTGGCACCGGACCGATGCTGCGGCTATCATTGCTGTTGTTCCGGTTATCTCCCATTACAAACACATGTTGATCGGGAATTTCCCAGATTTGCGGAGCCGCACCAGTGTCCATCGCTTCTTTAATATAAGTTTCCTGAAGCTGTTCACCATTGCGGTATACTTGTCCGTCCTTGACCTCAATGGTATCCCCCGGCAAACCGATGACTCGTTTCACATAGAAAACATCGTGATCTTTGCCAGACATCCAGGTAATAATCGGATGTTCCTTAACATCATCCAGGAAGGTGCGATCTCGCTCCACTCGGCTATCAATAATGACGATATCGCCGAATTTAGGCGCCTTCTCTAGTACGTGGGCGAACTTCCAGGCATATATCCGCTGTTTGTCGCTGAGGGTGGGCTCCATCGAATGCCCGTCTACTTTATAAGGTTGGATAATAAAAATACCGATAATCATGCTAAGCACAAAGCCAAGTACAATGGATATGCCCCAGCCGCCAATTTCTCTCCACCATTTGTTCTTCTTCAAACCGACGTCCTCCAAGCCTTTGTTGTTTGACCTTATTATACCGGGTAAGAAGGCATCAAGACAAATGCATCTGATTTCCCCTATTAAATATGTTATGCTTATAGGTATATGCTATAAGATGAAGCTCAAAAAAGAGACAGCTCAAAAAGTTATTCTCGGAGAAAAATAAAGGGGTTATTGTCATGGAATTACGCCAGCTTCAATATACTTTGCAAATTGCCGAAGAGAAAAATTTCTCCCGGGCAGCGGACAAACTGCATATCGCCCAGCCCTCGCTCAGCCAGCAGCTATCCAAGTTAGAGCAGGAGCTTGGGGTCAAGCTCTTTCAGCGCAATACAAGCACCGTGGAATTAACCTATGCCGGCGCCAGCTTCATTGAGCACGCGCAGAGAATTATGGATGCCGTTGCCGAACTGCGTCAGGAGATGGATGATATCTCCCAATTACGCGCCGGACGCGTTGTCATCGGGAGCATGCCAATCACGGGCTCTCATCTGCTACCCTATGTGCTGCCCGCTTTCAAGCAGAATTACCCCGATATCCGAGTAACCCTGCTGGAAGACACCTCACTCAATCTGGAGAAGCTTACCGCCGGCGGAAGCACGGACCTGAGCCTCTTATCCTTGCCATTACAGGAACCAACGCTCTCCTACGTCCCCATTGGCGAAGAGATTATCGATTTGGCCGTACCGCCGGATCACCGGCTAACAAACATCCCTGGCATTAGGGAACAAGGCGTCCCGCTGGAGGAATTAAGAGACGAAGCATTCATCGTACTCAAAAAAGGCCAGGGCTTTCGCAAACTTACCGTCGATCTGTGCCGTAGCGCCGGATTTGAGCCAAATGTAGTATTTGAAAGCAACAATATGGAGACGGTGCAATCCCTCGTGGCCGCAGGCATGGGGATTACCCTGGTGCCACGCTTTATTGCTCGGGCGAAGCGCAGTGAATTGATACCGTCCTATCTTCCACTAACCCAGCCCGTTCCTAGCCGCACCCTCGTCATTGCGTATCGCAAGGGAAGATATTTATCCAAGGCCGCCGAAGCATTCATCGATACTTTCAAAGCCACGATGGAACAGCGGGAATCGCTCTATAATTCGTAAGTTGCCGGACAGCGGTCAGTAAAAACAGGAATGCTGCTGCGCACCTGCTCCACCAGCGACAGATCGATAACCCCGCGAACGACCGCCTCGTCCTCCCCACCTTCGGCGATGATTTCACCCCAGGGGTCGATGATGAGGGAGTGCCCGAAGAAATCATTCTGGCCACTCGGACCCGTCCGGTTGCAAGCAATGACGTACATCTGATTCTCAATGGCCCGGGCCATCAGCAGTGTTCGCCAATGATTCAGCCGGGGATGAGGCCATTCGGCCGGAACGAACAGTACCTTCGCTCCCTTCAAGGCCAAGGTCCGTGCAAGCTCCGGGAAGCGGATGTCGTAACAAATAGCGGCGCCGGCAAGTGTACCGTCCATCTTGAAGATCACGTTTTCCTCACCCGGGTGCAGATGCTTCTCCTCCTCCATTAAACGGAACAGATGGATTTTGGAATAGCGACCGATGTTTTCACCCAAGCGGTTGAAGACATACATCGTATTGTACATGCGTTCTCCCCGCCGCTCGGCAATGGACCCACCCACGATATGAACACTATGGCGGCGGGCAAATGCTGATAACCAGGCTCGGCTATCCCGCCCGTCAGGATCAGCCAATTGCTCCAGATCAGCGAGCGCATATCCTGTGTTCCACATCTCCGGCAGAACAAGAACATCCGGCTTCTCCGAAGCCGACATCGCAAGCTCCATTGCTTGCTCCAGATGTTCCCTGTTAAGCTCTGGCTGACCCAGGGCAATATCGCTTTGAATTAGCGCAATCTGCCAATTCATGCCTTGCTTCACTACGTTCCCCATGTTTTTCCCCGTCCCTTCGCTATGGCTTTGCTAACATCATAGGTGGAGTTCGCAGCTTCCGCAACCTATCCGAGGTTGTTCAAAAACTCGTCTTCCCAGAACGAAGCGGCTCAAGGAGTAAATTCGACGTCGAATATCCGTATGCCCCGACGGGACTAAATTCTTTGCGTCTTTCCTTTGCAATGGCGCCGAACGCGTGGTATTCTAGCATTAATTAATTTCGTTTATATGAGTCCAAACGCAAAGACGGGACCAGTAAGAAAGATAGCAGCGCAAAGAGAGTAAATTCCACCGGCTGAGAGAATTTACATGCTTGCCCTTTCCGAACCCTACCCCCGAGCGGCCGGCTTCCAAGCCGGACAGCGCCCCTGTTAACGGGCATTCGAGTCGGATGAGAACCTCATCAATTAAGGTGGTACCGCGGAAGTCATACTTTCGTCCTTTGCATGCAAAGGCGGAAGTTTTTTTGTTTTTTGCGAACAACCTCCAAAGGACAGACATCATCTAACCAAGTTGTAGGAGTGATTACCATGCTGCGTCGCATCGTTGTCAAAATTGGAAGCAGTTCACTGACTTCATCGGAAGGAGCGTTGAACCGAAACGCCGTGGCTTATTTTGCCGCTGAGCTTGCCAAGCTGATACAAAGCGGCTATCAACCGTTGCTCGTATCCTCGGGAGCCGTTGCTGCCGGCTTCCGCGAGATCGGTTACCCCGAACGTCCAAAGCTGCTGCATGAGAAGCAGGCCGCGGCCGCCGTCGGGCAGGCCCTTCTGATGCAGGCCTATCGGGAAGAACTTGCCAAGCACGGTATATCGGGGGCGCAAGTGCTGCTCACCCGAGCCGATTTCCAGAACCGCAAGCGGACTGGTAATGCCAGCATGGCCATCGAGGAGCTGTTACAGCGAAACGTGCTGCCCATCATTAATGAGAACGATACCGTCTCCCTCGACGAGTTGAAGTTCGGGGACAACGATACCCTCTCCGCACTCGTCGCCAACCTGATTCGGGCCGATCAACTGCTGATTCTTACGGATATGCCTGGCTTGTACACCAGCGATCCCCGCAAAGACCCTGCGGCAACACGGATTAGTCATGTTCCGGAAATTACAGGCGAGATCTATGCCATTGCCGGAGGGGCAGGCTCATCGGTGGGCACAGGTGGCATGCGTTCCAAAATCGATGCGGCCAAAATCGCCTCGATCGGCGGCATTCCCATCTTCGTTGGCCGGATTGCCCAGTCAGGCGATTTGCTGGCTGCCCTGCTCGGCAACGGACAAGGGACTTACTTTGAAGCACATGGAGCTGCCATTCCGCGGAAGAAGCAATGGTTAGGCTTCTTCTCTATCCCAATCGGCACATTAACTATTGATGCTGGAGCAGAGGAAGCCATGATTCATGGGGGATGTAGCTTGCTGCCGGTAGGAGTGAAGGCTGCCCAAGGACACTTCCATACAGGTGACGTCGTTGAGGTGGTGAATCTGGAGGGTGAGGTACTGGGACGAGGCATCGTGAACTATGATACGGAACAGCTTCTTGGCATCCTGGGACTGCCCAGTGCAGAAGTGGTCAAGAAGATGGAAGTCGTTCACCGCTTGGAGGTCATTCATCGGGATGAATGGATTTCATTGAAATCCTGAATACATTAGAGGAGGTTATATCATGAGCGAAGTGAGACAAAAAGCAACATTGGCCAAAGGGGCTGTCGCGGAACTGAACCGATTAACAACGGCGCAAAAGAACGAAGCGTTGCTGGCAGCAGCCGAAGGCTTGGTGAATGGAACTGGTGCCATCATTGAAGCGAATGCCGAGGATCTTCAGCGCGGCAAAGAACAAGGCACTTCGGCTTCCATGCTGGATCGGCTGACATTGACCCCGGACCGTATTGCAGGCATTGCCGAAGGATTGCGGCAAATCGTCGCCCTACCCGATCCTGTGGGCGAAATTTTGGAAACGCTGGACCGGCCAAGCGGCCTACACATCGTGAAGCGCCGCGTACCCATTGGCGTCATAGGAATCATATATGAGGCGCGGCCCAACGTTACCGTAGACGCTATGGGTTTATGTCTGAAGACAGGCAATGCCGTTGTTCTTCGCGGTGGCTCCTCCGCCCTCTCCTCCAACCGCAAGATTGTGGAGATCATCCATCAGGCATTGGCTGGAACTGCGCTTCCACCGGATGCGGTGCAACTCATCGAGGACCCCAATCGTTCGTCCGTCGACGAAATGCTTAAGCTGAACGGCTTGCTGGACGTAATCATACCGCGGGGGGGCAGTTCCTTGATTCAGAATGTCGTACAGAACGCTACGGTTCCTGTCATTGAGACAGGTGCTGGCATTTGCCACACGTATCTTGATGCCACCGCCCAAGTGGAGATGGCCACGGCGATCGCCCTGAATGCCAAGGTACAACGACCTTCCGTCTGCAATGCGATGGAGACCTTACTTGTTCATGAAGCCTTTGCCCAGCAGCATTTGGTGAATTTGGCGGAGCGCTTCAAGGAGGCGAATGTTGAACTTAGAGGTTGTGAAGCGACCACACGCCTGGTGCCTTGGGTTGTTCCCGCTACAGAGCAGGATTATGCGACAGAATATAATGACTATATCCTGAACGTCAAGATCGTCAGTAACCTGGAAGAGGCGCTGGAGCATATCTCAAGGTATGGCACCAAGCACTCGGAATGCATCGTTACAGAGGACTCTACTCTGGCGGAGCGCTTCCAGCAGGAGATCGATGCTGCAGCCGTATATCATAATGCCTCCACTCGCTTTACCGATGGCTTCGAATTTGGCTTTGGAGCCGAAATTGGTATCAGTACGCAGAAGCTTCACGCCCGGGGTCCTATGGGCTTAAACGCCTTGACTTCGAGCAAATACATCATTCAGGGGAACGGTCAGATCCGGCAATAATGCCTGGATCGCCCCTCTGTTCATATCTTACATCCGGGAGGTCATCTATCTATGAATTCCAATGAATCTCTAGCTTCCGCTTCAATATGCTTCTATGGAGCGGGCTCCATGGCCGAAGCCATTGTACGCGGGCTCCTGCATAAGCAGGTGGCCCAAGCCGACCGTATTATTATGCTGAACCGTTCCAACCAAGAACGGCTGGCCTTCCTATCCGAGCAATACGGCGTTGTAACGGCCCACGATGAAGATAGCAAGCAGCAACAATTACAACAAGCCTCGATCATCGTGCTGGCCATGAAGCCGAAGGATGCAGGTGAGGCGTTGGGCGCTCTTGGCCCGCTGCTCCGCGAGGATCAACTGGTCGTCTCCTTGATTGCGGGCTTGTCCATCTCCACGATGCAAGCTTTGCTGGGCAGTAAGGTGGCCATCGCTCGCACCATGCCCAATACGTCCAGTTCTATTGGCTATGGTGCAACGGGGATCTCCTTCTCGCCTGAAGCGACGGCGGTACACCGGGCCCAAGCGCTCTCCATGTTTGAAGCCGTAGGCATCGTCAGCGTCATTCCCGAGCAACAAATGGAAATTCTGACTGGCGTATCCGGGAGTGGACCAGCATATGTTTATTATATGATGGAAGCCATGATTGCCGCAGGCATTGAGGGTGGCCTCTCGCCGGAACAAGCCCGTGAGTTGACCGTGCAGACAGTGCTTGGCGCTGCATTGATGATGCAAGAGACCGGCGAAGAGCCCGCAAAGCTTCGTGCGGATATCACTTCTCCAAATGGTTCCACACAAGCTGCTATCGGCGTACTTACCTCCGGCGGCTTCCAGACGAGTGTCAAAGCAGCCGTACACCGGGCTGCCGAACGCTCCCTGGAGATGGGAGAGGCCGTGAAGCAAGCCTTGCTGTAAGCTGCTCATCACAGCAATAACGGGAGGGGAGACCGATGGAGTTCGAAGCCATAACGCTGGAAGAGAAGCAACAGGCTCTAAGGGATCTGGAGAACGTCAGGGAGCAATTAATAGCTTGCGGTCAGCTTCCAGCAGCGAGCGGAAGCCTGTCCGCTCGGGTTGGTGATTACAAGCCGGACGAGTTCTATTTCGCGATTACTGCTCAGCAAGATGTCCGGGAAGAAGCCCAACCTCCCTCCCTGGGACACTTTCTATTTGCTGATTCTACCGGTTCTCCCTACCATTCAACCCGTCTGCTTCCCAGCGACGATATCCCCCTTCATGCCAAGTTGTATCGCATGTCGGGCTGTAAAGCAATTATCCATGCGCATACCGTGTTCGGCAGTGTCATGAGTAATTATTACGGGGATGACGGCTACGTCCATGCTCAAGGCTTCGAGTTGATTAAGCAGCTTGGGATATGGGAGGAAGCGGCTGAAATTCGCATACCGGTCTTGTCCAACAATAGCTCCCTCCCTGCTATACAACAGCTCCCCCAAGTCGTCGATACCCGCATTCCGGTACTGTTGTTGCGAGGTGGCGGTATGTATGTTTGGGGAGATACCATTCAACAAGCCAAATTGCGGCTTGAAGCCATGGAATTTATTTCTGAGGTACTGTATCGGTCCCTGCTGCTACCTGCCAAATAAAGTGCAAGCCAAACAAGAGGTTCGTCTCAGGTTGCTGATAACCCGAGAGGCGAACCTCTTGTTGGTCGTATTCGCAAACCGGACCCGCTTGATCTATCTGTCCACAAATGCCGCATACGCTTTGGCATCCATCAATCTGGACAAGGCGATGTTCGGGTCCTCCTTCAGCCGGATATGCACCATCCAGCCCCCATCATAAGGCTCCTCATTAACAAGCTCCGGTGCACTTTCCAGCTCCCCATTGATTTCAAGGACGGTTCCGCTAACCGGAGTGAACAAATCAGCCACCGTCTTGACGGATTCAATCGTTCCAATAACATCGTCCGCCTCGATTTCTTGCCCTAGGTCCGGCAGTTCCACAAACACAATATCGCCCAGGCGATGCTGGGCCACATCCGAAATCCCGATCTTTACGGTCCCGTCCCCCAAGTCCAATACCCATTCATGCTCGTCACTGTAAGCTACCTGTTCCCTGATCTCATTAGCCAAGTGTTTTCCTCCTCTACCGACTGGTCTCGTCCACCCTATGCCTATTTTACGTTCAGATTATGACAAACCCGGCCTTCGTGTCAAGAATATTAACACAAATATAAGAAGTTGACGTCTAAATGAGATCAAATCTGGGGAAATAAACTTTTCCTCTCAAAAATACGACATATTTCTTAACATGCAATTCTATTTTTCGACAATTCTTTATTGCCGCTTTTCTTTTTCGCTACGCTCCCGGTTTCGTATGGTGATCAATACCTCATACGCCTCCTCCGGGCTCTGCATGGCCTTCTCCGCCTCTTCCGGCGTTACTTCAATGGTGCGATAACGAACGAACAAGCCCCCATCATCGTAACTAAGCAAGTACCGTCCGTTTTTCTTGGTAATGAGAATGCCGTATTTGGAAAATAACACACTCATATAAACTCCTCCATCCGTTTCTCGCGATGCGCTTGTAATTTTTGTAACAGCATGGCGGCCTGTGTCTTGAAGCTTCGGGCTGGAATCTCCCAAGTAGAATATACCCTTTTCTTTCACCTTCTGAATCGGCTTTCCCCCAAACCTCAACAGATCCATGAGAGATCATTTTCTATTTTTAATTTTTGTGATAAGTTTCTTGACATCAACAAGAAATTTAAGGTATTAATGAGATGTATACGTCGCGGTTGAAGGCAGAAGGAGAGATTACATGCAGCAGTGCATTGTAACGCCGAAGGAGCAAGCCGTCATACGGTGAATCTCTCAGGCAAAAGGACTTCTGCCGGACGCATCTCTGGAGAGAATTCGCACAGGACGTTGGTTTAGAGCGAATCACCCAAGGGGTAACCTGTATGTAGACTCTTTTTTCGCCTGAGTCTGAACAGGGTAACTCTCAGGTACAAGGGACAGAGCCGAGAAAGACCGTCATGCCTCAGGCATGCGGAATTTCTTTGCCTGTCCTTTTTGCGTTGAACGGTAATCACAGAAAATACGGCCTGCGGGCCCATGAGGTGATGAAAATGACTGAACCCCAATTGCTACGAACCCCGTTATTTTCCCGTTATGCCCGTTACGAGGGGGTCAGATGCATCGATTTTGGCGGGTGGGAGCTGCCGGTGCAATTTAGCGGTATTCAAAAAGAACATGAAGCTGTTCGTGAGTGTGCCGGCCTGTTTGATGTTTCACATATGGGGGAGTTTTACGTGGAGGGCCCTGAAGCTGGAGGCTTCTTGCAGCAGTTGACAACCAATGATGTAAGCTTGCTTAAGCCCGGCAAAGCGCAATACACCTTCCTTTGCTATCCGGATGGTGGTGTCGTGGATGATTTGTTGATTTATATGCTGGAGCAGGACCGATACATGCTGGTCGTTAACGCCTCCAACATAGATAAGGACTGGGAGTGGCTGGTAGAGCATGTCCCCGATGAAGGCGTGGCTCTCCGTAACGCATCGGCTGACACCGCCTTGCTGGCCTTGCAGGGCCCCCTGGCGGAGTCCATACTGACTCCCCTATGTGACGGAACACAGCCCGCTTCCCTACGGCCCTTCACCTTTGTCCCTGATGCTCTTGTGGATGGCATCCCCGCCCTATTATCGCGTACCGGATATACCGGCGAAGACGGCTTCGAGCTATATGTGGCAGCGGAGAATGCCCCGGCGCTATGGGATGCGCTGATGCAAGCGGGCGAACCTGCAGGACTGCTTCCCGCCGGGCTTGGTGCAAGAGATACGCTTCGCTTTGAGGCTGGCTTGCCACTTTACGGCCAGGAGCTGAGTGCAAGTATCTCTCCGCTTGAAGCCGGGCTTGTTCGCTTCATCAAGTGGAATTGTGGAGATTTTATCGGACGCGAAGCGTTGATCAAACAGCGGGAGGAAGGAATTCCCCGAAGTCTGGTTGGCTTAGAGATGATTGACCGCGGAATTCCAAGAGCCCACTACCCAGTTCATGCTGCCGGAACGGAAGCCGCGATTGGAGAAGTCACGACAGGGACACAGTCTCCTACTTTGAAAGTCAACCTCGGCTTGGCCCTGGTAAACCGCTCTTACGCCAATATTGATGATCTTGTTGAAGTAGAGATACGCGGACGACGGCTACAAGCCAAAATCATCCCCCTGCCCTTCTATCAACGAAACCGCGCTGCCAAGCAGCACTGAAAGGAGTTGCCTTGAACTTATGCCTAAACATCGTTATCTGCCATTAACCGAGCAGGATCGCAACGAGATGCTCCACACTATCGGGATTGATTCCGTAGAGACCTTATTCGCGGATATTCCGGGGTCGATCCGCTTTCAGGGAGAACTCCCCATATCCTCCCGTTTGGATGAGTATTCACTGACCCGACACATGGCCGCCTTGGCGAACCGCAATGCCGATAGCGACCGTTACACCAGCTTTCTAGGTGCGGGAATTTACGATCACCATATCCCTTCTGTTATTCAGCATGTGGTATCCCGTTCCGAGTTCTATACCGCCTATACCCCCTACCAGCCAGAGATCAGCCAGGGCGAATTGCAGGCCATCTTTGAGTTTCAATCGTATATCTGTGAGCTTACCGGACTCAAAGTCGCCAACGCCAGCATGTACGACGGGGCGACCGCACTGGCCGAGGCCGGATCGCTAGCCGCTGCTGCCACCAAGCGCAAGCAGTTGATCGTAGCCCGCACTGTGCATCCTGAAGCTCGGGAGGTGCTAGCCACCTACGCCCGTGGCCTTGGCCTTGACATCGTTGAGATTGGCTGGCATGACGGGGTCATCGATCAAGAGGCACTCGCTTCCGCCATCTCCGGCGATACCGCCGCCGTACTGGTACAGCATCCGAATTTCTTGGGTTCGCTGGAGGATATCCAGGCTATCGGACAATTGGTACATGACCACGGGGGCCTGCTGGTTGTTAGCAGCAATCCACTCTCCCTGGGTCTGCTGGAAGCTCCCGGCAGGCTAGGCGCCGATATTGTAGTAGGCGATGCGCAGCCCTTAGGTATTGCGCCCTCCTTCGGCGGCCCCACCTGTGGGTTCTTTGCTGTAGCGGAGCCCTATATGCGCCGCATCCCTGGAAGAATTGTCGGACAGACGACCGACCGGAATGGCAAGCGTGGCTTTGTGCTGACACTGCAAGCCCGCGAGCAACATATCCGCCGCGAGAAGGCTACCTCCAACATCTGCTCGAATCAGGCTCTGCTTGCTTTGGCAGCCTCTGTATATTTGTCAGTCATGGGCAAACAAGGCATGAATGATGTGGCGGAGCTGAACCTGCAGAAGAGCCATTATGCCAAAACCCGTCTCACCTCAATACCGGGGGTCGACTTAGCCTTTCAGGCTGCCACTTTCAATGAGTTCGTCATCCGGCTGCCTGAAGGAGTCGATCCCAAGCTACTTCAACGCAAGCTGCTTGAGGAAGGCTTCATTGGTGGCTATGATCTGGGCCGTAGCTATCCTGAACTACCAAATCACGTTCTGATTGCTGTCACTGAAAAACGCAGCAAAGCGGAAATCGACCAATTTACCAAGGTTATGGAGGAATGGATATGCTCAACATGAGAGAGAACAGTTCGGAAGAAAGGCTGATCTTTGAACGAAGTCGGTCCGGGCGAATCGGCTATTCCTTACCCCCTTGCGACGTTCCCGCCATGGCCAAGGAGAATCTGATTCCAGAGAAGATGTTACGCCAGGAAGGCCTGGCTTTTCCCGAAGTCTATGAGGTAGACGTCATCCGGCACTACACAGCCCTCTCCCGTCGCAATTTTGGCGTAGATAACGGATTTTATCCTCTGGGCTCCTGCACTATGAAATACAATCCCAAAGTCAACGAGGACGTAGCCCGTTATGCCGGCTTTGCCAAGATTCATCCCTATCAACCGGAAGAAAGCGTGCAGGGCGCTCTGCAACTGATGTATACCCTGCAACAGGACCTGGCCGGAATTACCGGTATGGATGCCATGACCCTGCAACCCGCCGCTGGTGCCCACGGCGAATGGACCGGACTGATGATGATACGTGCCTTTCATGAAAGCCGCGGTGAGCAGCAACGGTCCAAGGTCATTGTTCCCGATTCCTCTCATGGCACCAACCCGGCAAGTGCTTCTGTAGCCGGATTTCAAACGGTAACCATCCCTTCAACAGCCAATGGAATGGTTGATTTGGAAGCCCTGCGAGCTGCCGTCGGTGATGATACTGCTGCACTGATGCTCACCAACCCGAATACGCTTGGTTTATTTGAGGAGCATATTGTAGAGATTGCCGATATTGTGCACCAAGCCGGAGGATTATTGTATTATGATGGCGCCAATTCCAATGCTATCATGGGTATTACGCGCCCGGGGGATATGGGCTTTGATGTGGTGCATCTCAATTTGCATAAGACGATGAGCACTCCGCATGGGGGTGGCGGACCCGGTGCAGGACCGGTTGGCGTGAAGCAACGGCTGATTCCCTTCCTGCCAGAGCCTTTGGTTGTCAAGGACGATCAAGGTCATTATGCCATCGCTGGGAGCCGGGCGGAGAAGCACGGCGCGGAGGGAGAAGGCAATACCGTATCTACACACTCTATTGGTCGGGTTAAAGCCTTCTACGGCAACTTTGGCATTCTGGTCCGTGCCTATGCTTACATTCGCAGCTTTGGTCCGGATGGACTGCGTCAGGTATCGGAGGATGCCGTACTGAACGCCAACTATATGATGGCACGGTTGGCGCCGTATTACGACATGCCCTATCCCGGGCAACATTGCAAGCATGAATTTGTTATGTCAGGCAGCAGTCTCACGCCCTACGGCGTGCGGACCCTTGATGTCGCCAAGCGCTTGCTGGACTTCGGTTACCACCCGCCAACCATCTACTTTCCACTAAATGTAGAGGAATGCATCATGATTGAACCGACAGAAACGGAAAGCAAGGAGACACTGGATGGCTTTATCGAGGTCATGATTGCAATTGCCGAAGAGGCCAAGACGGCCCCCGAGATGCTGCACAACGCTCCACATACAACGCCAGTGACTCGCCTGGACGAAACCCGAGCCGCACGCAAGCCCGTGCTGAACTGTACCTGCGGATAATGTTATAGATATAAATAAAGGCCCTCCCCGTCATCTTCCACGAGGAGGGCCTTAGCCATAGTTGAAACTTAGAAGTAAATAACCCAAATCAAGATGGCAAGCACAATGCGGTAAATCGCAAAGGGCAACAGCTTGATTCGATCAATCAGCTTCAGGAAGAAGCGGATAGACAATAGCGCGAACACGAAGGCGCTAATAAAACCGAAAATAAAAAACGGCAGAACCTCCGGCGTAAAATATTGCAGGTTCTTCATTAATGATAATGCGCTGGCTCCAGCCATAATTGGCACTGCCATAATAAAGGTGAAGTCTGCCGCCGCCCGATAGCTTAAACCAAGCAGCACCCCGCCTGAAATTGTCGAGCCGGAGCGGGAAAAGCCAGGCCAGATGGATATGCACTGGAACAGTCCAATCATTAAGGCCTGCTTGTACGTTATTTGATCCACCGTCTCCGTATGTATACGCTTTGGTCTAAACCGGTCTGCGGCAATCATCAGCAGCGCGCCCACTACCAGACCAATCAGCACCGTCGATGTAGAGAATAAATGCTCATCGATAAAATCCTCGAACAGCAATCCAAGAATACCAGCCGGGATCAGACCAACAATCACCTGCATCAGCTTGAGCCTTGGTCCCTCAGATACACGTCGTCCAGGCATAAAGCGCGACAGACCAAGCAAGTCGATGAATCGATTGCGAAATACGACCAGTACGGCCAAAATAGAACCTAGCTGAATAACTACTTTAAATGTATTAGCCACATACTTTGACGCGAGCAGTTGCTCGGTTTGCAGCCACATGTCATCCACGATAATCATGTGCCCCGTAGAAGAAACAGGGGCAAATTCCGTCAATCCTTCTACCAGGCCCAATATGATAGCCTTCATAATTTCCCAAAAACTCATCGTACCTACATCTCCCTTAACCTATCCCTGATTTTCCTGGCTGTTATGTTGCTGCGCGGTGTTGATCCTGCGCTTGCGCAACCATAACAGTAGCAGGCATATTGCCCCGATGGCAATGACAATATAGGCAATGGTGGAATAGACATCCATAAATTCAACGATTTTTTCCCAGGAGCCCCCAACAGCCGCCCCAACCCACACGAGCGCGATATTCCAGATCAGCGTACCAATGGTGGTAAACAGCAAGAACAAGCCGAATTTCATCTTCGCCATCCCGGCAGGCACCGAGATCAGACTCCGAATCAAAGGTACCATACGGCAGAACAGCACTGTCCAATAACCATAGCGTTCAAACCATCGGTCTGCCCGGCGAATGTCCTCGTTCGTCAGTCGCAAGAACCGTCCATAACGATTAATCCAGCCCTCCAGCCGGTCTACATTGACCAAATAACCAACACCGTACAGAATCACGGCGCCCAGCACCGAACCTAATGTCGAAGCGATAATTACACCTGGTATCGTCAGGCTAGTGTAGGTGGTCATGAAGCCTCCGAATGTCAGAATCACCTCCGATGGAATCGGGGGAAATACGTTCTCCAGAGCGATGAGCAGGAAAACGCCAAAATAGCCAAACTGCTCCATAAATTCCGTAATCCAATTATTCATGGTGTACCTCCCATGGGATTTAGCAAAAAGCAGTCTATTTTGCAGTTACTGATCGCCTGCAACGATTAACATACGGGTGACCTGGCGGATAAGTTACAAATATAGCAGCTAATTCACTTCTTGCGGTGTAATAAATATCCCATGGGCATCTTCTCTCTATGAAATCCAGCCTATTACAATTCCTACAATTCCTCGTCGTATCTGCTCCGAATTTGCCGCTTATGAACAGCCAGCAACTTGATCCCTCCGCCAATCAGCAATATGGACACAATGACCGGACGAAGATACTGGTCGATACGGAAGTACAAGCGAAGCTCGGGATACAAGGAATTCAGCCAGGGTACCAGTAGCTCCATCCCGATGAAATAAATCCCCAGAATAACAAGAACAACACCCAGCCAATGCTGGTAACGTCCACGCATCTCCATTAACGGCTGATCCTCCATCGGCAGAATTCCATACCTACTAGTCTGTTGTAGCCCATCAAAGAAGCAATAGAACCAAATGACCGGAACTACGAATAGAAACACGGAAAGTCGCAGTACATCAATAACATAAAAGCTTCCCAGAAACAGCACCATCATTTGCAAGCCCCGCTTCTGTAGACCCAGATACATCTGACCTGCGCCGGGAAATGCCGACAATAACGTGGCCAGCACCTTGCTGCGCCGCCCTTCCACGCGTCCTTGCTCCCATTCATCAAGCAAAGATCGATCAAGCAGCAGCTCACCCGCCTGCTTCCGGTGCACAAGTTGTACCACATCAAACATGCAGTATAGCCAGATAATCGGCAGCAAGCCAAGCAGTAGCAGAAATACCGATTCTCCGGTCACTCCGGTAATAAAAAACATCATGGTAATGACACCAAAGAAGGAAATTAGAAAAGACAATCCCCGCTGCATCAGACCAAGTTGGAAATGACCCAGCCCCGGCACAAAAGACAGCAATATGGTAAAGAACTTCTCTTGTTCCATTCCTGCATGTGAAGGAGCAATCGCCGGATCATATCCTCCTGAGGGCACTTGCGGATCACGAAGCATCGTAATTAACAAATCCAGCATCGATATCCCCCATAGAATGGCTGCACAAATCAAGGTAATAAAGAAAAGCTCCTCACTGTGTGCAAGCAAACTCACTACAACGCCAAACAGCAATCCTCCAAACAGCAGGATTAGGTAGGCCGCTCCCTTAAACTTTCTTCCCCAATATAAATGCCCGAAGCCCGGGATCAAATTTAGTATGCATGCCAGCATTCGGCTGCGTTGATAAGGCATGTTCATCCTTCCTTTCTTTATTCACAGACGCTATTGTTCTAAGTCTTGGCTAACGTCTCCACGTATCGACCCATTTCACAGTCATATCCAGCATTCGCTCACTCAGCGGAGCATCCTGCTGAGGACGATGTATCCACTCACTGGTTCCTGATGACAATTGGTCAAATAACCCACATCCCATCAGCAGCACGGTAATGGCGGCCGCCACGGCGTAATGAAATAATGGATGTCTGCTCCACGTTTTTCTGCGTTCTGAATGTACAGGCTTAGCTTTCTCCTGTGGAATTGCACCTAATAACCTTTGCAAATAAAGTTCCTCATCTTCCGGCCCCGGCAGCGTGGATTCCTGGGAAGAGAGTACGGAAGCATAGGCCTTGAACGCCTGTTCATCCTGCAACAGCAACGCCTCCAGGCGCTCCTCGTCTTCCCGGTCCATAGTGCCGCTGATATAGCCATCCCACAAGGCTTGCTCGGTATCCTTCTTGCCACTCATCCCCATTCCTCCTTCGGCCAGTGATCTCGGATATAAGCTCTAGCCCGATATAATTTCGATTCTACCGTCTTCATCGTCACGCCAGACTCTTGGGCAATCTGTTCATGGCTCTTGCCTTCCAGATAGAACTCCGTAACAATGCGGCGGTGTCCCTCCGGCAATCGCTCGATCTTCTCACGTAGTTCCTGGTTCCGCTCGGCTTCCAGCAACCCTATGATATGATCATCCACTTCTCCGGGTAACTGCATTTCAAGATCGGCAGGGTCCCATTGCTCCTCCTGACGGCGATCCCGCTTGCGCTTAATATCAATCGACTTATTGACGGCAATACGAGTCATCCACGTTTTCAACCCTCGGGAACGGTAATTCGGGAGAGATTTATATATTTGCAGGAAGGTTTCCTGGGCTGCATCCTCCGCTTCCTTCGCATCATGCAGTACGGAATAGGCAACCCGGTATATATAGGTTCCATATTCACGAACCAGCCACGGAAATACGTTATGCTCGCCCTGCTGGAATCTTAATATAAATGATGCTTCATCGATGACTCTCCCCTCCTCCCAACTAAATAGACGACACCCCTCCGCCTTACCCCTGCATATCCCGTCAAATTTTTTTGAAGCTTTTGCCCCGTTCCCGTACGAAACTGAAATAGATGATTGCAAATAGTAACATGCTGGCTGGCAGGACCAGGAAGCTACGCTCGTAGCCAACCAGATCTACCATTTTACCGAAGAAAATATTAAATCCGATATCAAATAACGATGCCACACTAATGACAGCCCCCGTTGCTGTGGAGATCATACTTGCAGGGAAAATAGACTGAAGCATCATGACCATCGTCGGATATAAAATCGAGAAAAACAGCCCACTTGCGCTCAGCAACCATAGGGTGGAAGCACCGCCTAAAATTCCAGCCACATACAAGAGGCTTGCTCCCAAGGTAAATATCGTAATACTTCGATGAATGCCCAATCTATCAATAAGCGGTGAGAAAATTAAACGTCCCGCTGTAATTCCGCCAAAAAAAATCGCTAGTGCATTTGCTGCCGTCCCCTTGGATAAAGCCAAATGCTGCGTGCCATAAGCTACCAGCCAATTCATAATCCCATGCTCGGCTATAAAATAAAAGCCAAATAACAGCACCACCGGTATAAAGGAACGGTTGGCTAGTATATCCTTGAATCTGTACTTTCCCGGTTCATCTGCTCCTGCTTGTCCATGAATGCGATGATCAGGAACCCGATTCATCATAATGAGCAAGAAAGCCACCAGACCCAGACCAAGCAAGAGCGCATTGGTTATCTTCCAATCGTAGAAATCTGATGCCAAATTTCCCGTCAGACTCTGACTTCCGCTTGTACCCACCCCTTGCACAAAAAACAAGAAATTTACGGCAAGTCCAGGTGTGGTCGCAAATAACAAGGGTGTCACAATATTAATCGTCGTGCTCAGCAAGGTGGATGCTCCCATAGCAAAGAACATCCCGATTAAGACAATATAGAAGTTATCGCTAACTATAAATAATAATAAGGCCAGCATCCAGATCAGCAGCATGGCTAGCATCGCTGTTTTGCGTGGGAACCGGTCTGTTAATCTGCCACCAATCAGCAAAAAAACAAGGTTACCCGCATAGCTGACCGTCACAATTTGAGCCGCCTGGTTTGTCGTCAGATTAAAGTGCTCAGTAAAGATCACAGAAAAGACGCCTCGCAAACTATCGCTGGCGCCTAGGGTCATCATCAATATAAGAAATCCCCAAAACACAACATTTTTTTGCTTCACTACAGTCTGTCTCCTATGAGCGTATCAAAAAACCTCTCTTGTACGCGATGGTAATATTCGTCATTTATTGAAATACGTTTAACCTTACTCTTAGAAAATTATATATTTCTTCAGCGATGTTAACCTGACAACACGACTCCAAGCCTTCAAATCCAGGAGAGGAATTGGCCTCACAAATTTTGTAGTGGTCGCCGTCAAAGAGCAGGTCGATGCCAGCAATATCAAGATTTAGCAATCGTGCCGTTTCCAGAGCCAGCCATTCAATTTCCGGGTTAATCTC
The DNA here is from genome assembly GCF_001486585.1 of Paenibacillus senegalimassiliensis. Classification (GTDB taxonomy): domain Bacteria; phylum Bacillota; class Bacilli; order Paenibacillales; family Paenibacillaceae; genus Fontibacillus; species Fontibacillus senegalimassiliensis. The sequence goes on along the minus strand of NZ_LN909046.1, from coordinate 818,729 downwards.
ATAAGGCTCCACAAATCCACCACGAGAAAAATTAGCCTTAAAGCTATCATTGCCTGAGCTTCTCTTCATCGCCGCTACGGCTCTTCCGCCAATCGTCAACACCCGCAAGTCCATGCCTCGACTGGATTCCACGAATTCCTGCAAGATCATAGTAGCATTTTCTTTGTAAGCACTGATCATTTCTAATAAATCCGTAAATTTAGATTTCGTTTCGGCCAAAAATACCCCGCTCCCCTGTGATCCCGATATCGTCTTCACAACTACCGGAAACCCCAGGTGTTTCTCTACCAAATCAACATCTACCTTCGAGCGAATAAGCATTGTCTTTGGCACAGGCAAATTATATTCGGCCAGGATTTGCAAGGTGAACAGCTTGTCCTTTACAGTATCGATGCTTTGAGCGGAATTGAAGGTACGCACTCCTAATCGCTCCAGGTGCCGAATTAACGCCAGGCCAAAGTAATTGGTGTTCGCCCCCATCCGAGGCAATACAAAATCAGGAAGCTGCACTACTTCCCCATCAACCATCACACTTTTGCGATCATCTCTGGTCACAATCAGCTCTAACTGCTCAGGGGAAAGAACCCGCACATCAATATCTTGCTTGTTAGCCTCTTCGACCAATCGCTGCAATTCATACGTTTCCGGCTTCACGTCATTCACCGAGCTTTTATAGATGATCCATCCTTGCATCAACAACTACCCCCAGCTTCAAATTCGTCTAACCTCTAATTTCTTCTCCCAGCATACGATGTTAATGCGTGATTAGTGTGTTCTGAGTTCCATAAGTATGTAAAATGAGCAAAGAAAAAACCAGGAACCTCCACTGCATGTTACAGTAGTCATTCCTGGTTGTAGGATCATCGATAATTGCTACGAAAACGTTGTGTATATGCCTTGGCATCCTCGGCTGTACGCACCCGGTTGCGGCTCCATTCCAGCAAAATCCTGTCGATATAACGAAAGTGTACCTTGCCAGCAAATACCGCTTCCTTCAAGGCTAACAGAATTAGCTCCTCAGGGTAACGATCTTGATCGACCCAGCCGGAGATCGTTTCGAACTCCATGGGAGATAGCGTACGGGCGAATTCCTTCTCAAATATGACAAACAGGTTGCGCTCCTGCTCCTCTTCCCGGCCAACATCCTTAACGGGTTCCGTTACTTTACGCTGCCCAGAGGAAGATGAGTTCTCGGCCAGGAAACGGCCAAGTTGATCGTACATTCCCGTCAAATTATAGCGCTCCGAGCGAATGCCGGTCAATTCATCAGTGTTCTCGTCAATTCTGAGCCAGCCATCCTTCAATAAGCGGCGAAGGATGGGAGCGATCATACCAGGCCCCGTCTCCATCCGGTACTCCAGTTGCTCAATAGATGGAAATTCATTATGCTCCGCCTGTTGAAAAGTCAACAACTGAATGAGCAACATGGCCTCCATGTCACTCAGGCCCAGCTTGCGATAATGAAGCAGCAGCGGGAAGGGAACCTGAACCGTTCCCGCCGCCAAACCCAAGGCAATGCCTTTGGCCCATGACTGATTGCTCTCATACATAAGTTATATTCCCCCTGTTATCCAAATCAAGGATACAGGCGATACAGCATCCGTGGGAACGGAATTGTCTCACGAACATGATCCAGCCCGCATAACCAGGCTACTGTCCGCTCCAGCCCCAGACCAAAGCCTGAGTGCGGTACGGAACCGTATTTGCGAAGGTCAAGATACCATTGGTAGGTTTCCGGGGACAATTGGTGCTCCTTGAAGCGAGCTTCCATCAGTTCGGGATCATCAATCCGCTGCGAGCCGCCAATAATTTCGCCGTATCCTTCCGGCGCAATCATGTCGGCACATAATACAACCTCCGGACGATTAGGGTCCGGCTTCATGTAGAACGCCTTAATTCCCGCAGGATAATGCGTGATGAATACCGGCTTGTCATAACGCTCAGCAATTGCCGTCTCATGAGGTGCTCCGAAATCCTCACCCCAAGGAATATCAAAGCCTTGAGTATGCAAGTAGTCGATTGCTTCATCATAAGTAATCCGCGGGAACGGCGTTTGGATATTCTCCAATTTAGATACATCGCGTCCTACCGCCTCAAGCTCAGCCCGGCAATTTTTCAACACAGACTGCACAACAAAGGTAATGAAATTCTCCTGTACCTGAAGGCTCTCCTCATGATCAGTGAAGGCCATCTCCGGTTCAATCATCCAGAATTCAATCAGATGGCGACGCGTCTTGGACTTCTCTGCCCGGAAGGTTGGCCCAAACGAATACACCTTGCCAAGCGCCATTGCCGCTGCTTCCATGTACAACTGGCCGCTTTGCGTCAGATAAGCATCTTCCTCAAAGTATTTCGTGTGGAACAGATTTGTAGTCCCTTCCGCCGAGGTTGGCGTAAGGATTGGCGGGTCAACCAAGGTGAACCCGTTTTGATCGAAAAATTGCTGTACCGCGCGGATAATTTCGGCCCGAATCACCATTACCGCCCGTTGCTTGGCAGAACGCAACCACAAGTGGCGGTGATCCATCAGGAAATCAACACCGTGTTCTTTTGGCGTAATCGGATAGTTCTCGGTCAAATGAAGGATTTCAATCTCCGTTACCGTCATTTCATAGCCCGATTGGCTCCGGGGCTCCTCGCGGATAACACCCGTTACGTACATCGAAGACTCCTGAGTCAAGCTCTTGGCATTGTTCCAGGTATCCTCCGATACTTCGCTTTTCACCACAACTGCCTGAATATAGCCCGTTCCGTCGCGAAGCTGCAAAAATTGAATTTTGCCGCTAGAGCGTTTGTTGTTAAGCCAGCTACCGATAACTACCGTCTCTCCAACGTGCTCATTCACTTGACGAATCACAGTTTTGACCGCCATGCCTTTATCTCTCCTCTAACATCACTATAAAATATTTTACAACTCTTATGCTTATAATTCGCCGCTACTAATTCGATTCCTGCACGATGTTCAGGGTATCACGGGCAATCATCAGCTCTTCATTTGTCGGGATAACCAGAACCTCTACCTTGGAGTTCGGGGTAGAAATGCGGCGCGGATCGCCGGAACGTACTTTGTTCAACTCTTTATCAATCTCAATCCCCAGGTAAGTGAGGTTCTCAAGCACTTTCTCCCGCACAATGACCGAGTTCTCGCCAACACCCGCAGTGAAGACAATAGCGTCAACGCCGTTCATGGCTGCTGCGTAAGCACCGATATATTTGCGCAAGCGATATTCATACATTTCAAAAGCAAGCGTTTCGTTCGGCTTGCCTTCTTCCCAGCCATCCGTGATGTCACGCATATCACTGCTGCTGCCGGAAATCGCCAGAAGTCCACTATGCTTGTTCAGCATGGAATTGACTTCGCTGATCGACAAGTCTTCCTTGTTCATTACGAAGGTAACGACCGTTGGGTCCAAATCGCCGCTGCGCGTTCCCATCATCAGACCTTCCAATGGAGTAAGACCCATTGAGGTATCCACAGAAACACCGCCCTTAACGGCTGTCAAGCTGGCACCATTACCGATATGGCAAGTGATAATCTTCAAGTCTTCGATCGAACGGTCCAGATATTCTGCTGTTATACGGCTGACATATTGATGAGAAGTACCATGCGCACCGTAACGGCGAACGTGATGCTTCTTGTAAAGCACTCTCGGAATAGGGTACAGATAAACCTTCTCTTCCATCGTTTGGTGGAAGGCAGTATCAAACGCCACTACCTGTGGTACGCCCGGCATATTAATCTCTGCCGCGTTAATCCCCATGATGGCTGGCGGATTATGTAGCGGAGCCAAGTCGAACAGACGGCGGATTTCTGCTTTCACCTCAGGTGTAACTAAGGCTGAGCCTTTGAAGTATTCGCCGCCATGCACAACACGATGTCCGACGGCTTCGATCTCACCGATGGATTCAATCACGCCATGCTCTGGGTCCGTCAGCTTATCAAGCACTTTGCGAATAGCCGTTGTGTGCTCCAAAATTTCACTGACTTCTGTCACTTCTTCCTTACCGGTTGGCTTATGGTTGAGGATCGAAGAATCCATGCCGATCCGCTCTACAAGGCCTTTGGCCAATACTGATTCGTCTGTCATGTTGTACAATTGATATTTAAGGGAAGAACTTCCCGCATTAATTACTAATACCTTCACAGTCGATCACCATCCTTGTCGTATTTGAAGAATCCTTCACCCGTTTTTACACCCAGGTGACCGGCACGAACCATCTTCTTCAGTACAAAGGAAGGACGATACTTCAATTCGCCAAATTCGCGGAACATACGCTCCAGCGCAGCAAGCACTGAATCCAGACCAAAGCGGTCCGCCATTTCCAGCGGGCCATATTGGAATTGATATCCAACACGCATAGCTTCGTCAATCTCTTCCGCTGAAGCCACGCCTTCTCCGAGCACATGCAAAGCTTCGTTGATCATAACGCAAATAATCCGGGACGTTACAAAGCCCGGCGATTCATAGACCATCACACCGCGTTTCTCCACTACTTCTTCTACGAAACGTTTCGTTTCTTCGAAGGTCGTTTCAGAGGTTTTCAGACCGCGAATGATTTCGACCAAGTTAATTTTGGCCACAGGATAAATAAAATGCATGCCAATAACGCGCTCCGGATAAATCGTTCCTCCGGCAATTTCGGTCAGACTCAAAGTCGAAGTGTTGCTGGCAAGAATAATATTGCTAGGACATACCTGATCCAACTGCTTGAATACCTCTTTTTTGGCATCCAAATCTTCCGAAATACTCTCGATAACCATATCGCAGGTACCTAGTTCGGCAAAATGAGTTACTTTATGGATTCGGGATAAGATCAATTTTTTCTCAGCCTTCGTAATTGCCCATTTCTCCAATTGCTTGTCGAGGCTTGTCTCAATCATGCTATAGGCATGGTTCAGCTTTTCGGTCGTTTCTTCCACGAGCAATACGTCCAGGCCTTTGGCCGCGAGCATCTCACTGATGCCTTGCCCCATTGTGCCACCACCGATGACACCTATTTTTTTGTAATTCATGGTCCTCTCGCTCCATCCTTTCATCTTCTGTACATAATATGGTTCCCTAGATGTCGAATAATACATCTTCCTATACCCAACATATAATAATATCTTAGCACGAAGAAAAAGTAAAAAGAATAACCGGCATAGCGAATTATGCCGGTAAATCCATACTGTCACTAAATTGGCAACGGAACTGTTCCCCCGAAAGGCGCTCTTCCTGCAGCAAAATATGCAAGGATTTGTCGAATACGGCCGCATGCTTCTGCAGCATTTCCTTGGTTCTGCCCGCAAGCTCGTCCAAAATCCGTGAATTTTCGTTCATAAGAACTTCGGTTGTCACCATCTCCATGTTCACAATTCCTAGTGAAGTCAGGCCCGAAGTCATCATCGTCTGGACGATATTCAATGCCTGCTCAAAATCATTGCTGGAGCCCGTGCTGCGTCCACCGTAATAGATCTCCTCTGCGGCTGCTCCTGCCAGGGCAATCATAATTTGGCCTTCCAAATAAGGCTTGGTATACAGGTACTTCTCGTCCTGCGGATTGTGCCGAACATACCCCAGCGCCCTACCACGCGGACTAAGCGCAACCTGGCTGACACTGCCCGGCGCCACAACCTCGGCAGCAATCGCATGTCCCAGTTCATGAACCGCAACCCGGCGTTTCTCTTCTTCCGCTGCCTGACGATCGGTTTTCTCGCCCATGAGTACCTTGTCGATCGCCATCGACAAATGCTCTGGAGCAATTTGCTCCAGCTTATCACGCATCGCATAAATTGCCGCCTCGTTCATGACACTCTCAAGCTGAGCCCCGGAGAAGCCAAACGATTCTTCGGCCACCTTGTCCAAATCGACGTTGTCCTGCATCGGCTTGTTGGCCGCGTGCAGTTCCAGAATGCTGCGGCGCCCCTTCTTGTCCGGCAAATCCACTTGAATATGCCGATCGAAGCGACCCGGACGCAGCAAGGCACTATCCAGCATCTCCTTACGGTTAGTCGCGGCAACGAGTAAAATACGCGGAGTATCCGAAGAATAAATCCCGTCCATCTCGGTCAGCAACTGGTTCAAGGTCTGATCATACTCGCGTTGCTGACCGCCTTCCCGCTTGCCACCAATGACTTCAATTTCATCGATAAAAATAACAGCGTTCTCTTTGTTTTCCTTAGCTGCACGAGTTCGGGCCTCCTTGAACAGCTCACGAATCCGGCTGGCCCCCACGCCAACATACATTTCCACGAACTCACTACCTGAGGCCGCTACGAATACAGCATTGGTATAGTAAGCAGCCGCTTTGGCCAGCAACGTCTTCCCCGTTCCCGGAGGTCCGGTAAGCAAAATCCCCTTAATGGGGCGAATGCCAAATTTGCTGATTTCCTCATGTCGCACCATAAAATCCAGTGCTTCCCTCAGCTCTTGCTTGGCGCTCTCTTGACCTCCAATTTGATCAAACGTCAATTTGGCCGGAGCGCGCTTCTTACGTTTTCGTTCCTGACCAGCTCCGATCGCCAGTCCACCTCCGCGCATTTTAATCGCCATCAACAATGCGCCGAGCATCACCAGCGATAACAGGAGGGGAATCATGTTCACAACGCCGGTTATCCCTAGAAATATAAGCAGTACAGGGACAAAACCAACAGCAACTTCCACCATCCATCTACGCATTAGGCCATACCCCCATCCGCTGTGGCGTACGCGGCAAAATAATAAACTTACTGCTTTGCCCGTCTGTTAATGTGATATAGACATACTCATTGTCCATCTCCGCCGTGGCCTTGAGTTCTTTATGATCTTGTTCCATTTGCTCCAGAGCTGCCGTAATCTCCGTATATTGCTTGTTCTCCATCGCCTGAGCGACAGCAAACATGGCATTCTCCCATAGCTCGTTCAGCTCCGGAGAAGCATTGTCCGCCACATCTATCTTCAATTCACGATTGCCGATTTGCTTCTTCCCATCCTGCTCCAAATGCCGAATCACAGCACCCAAATCGGTACCTGGTACCAAATCCAGCTTGACACCAAGCTCCTTGGGCTGTATATCCAGTTGCACCTGACTTACACCTTCAACATCCTTTAACAAGTTCTCAAGCGGGCGTTCTATTGCCCATTCTTGGTAAAGGAACCAACCGCCGAACAGTACAACTCCGGAAATGACGATACTGGTAGCAATTCGTCCAACACGCAGTTTCACGCGTTTGCCTCCTTTATCTGTATATCCTTTTGTATATCATTATTACAAACAATAGTATATCATACCGTATATCAAAATTCGAAAAAAAAGAATGGAAAACAAAAAACAGTTTCGAAAGATCAGGTCTGCATCCTGAACTTCGAAACTGTTTTGCCATGTCAACGATTAGGCAACGTAAATACCTCCGACAAAGGCTCGCCGGTACTGAAGCTGAAAAATCGATAATAATGATGGGCTTGCTGCTTGTAGAACAATTGCCAGACCAACTGGTCGTTATAAATTCCGGGCAACAGACGGACCACCTCGATATCCGGCAACGTCTCCTTGATGATCCCTCTAATTTGGTCCTCGGATTTGCCCTCAGACAACAAGCGGACTTCCGGTTTTTCGTCTTCTGGTAGCCAGACCATAATCTCTCGCCCAGCCTCATCCTGTCCTTGAATTACAAAGCAAACCTTATCCCAGACCGACTTCCATACCTCATCACTGCGGACCAGTTCTGTCTCCTGTTTGGCTTGCTGAACCGCCGCCCTTTCGGCTTCCCAAGTATCCTCGTAAATATATATGTAGAACCGGTAGAGACCGATGAGCATTATCAACAGAATAATGATGGAGAGCAGGATCCATTGGGTTCGCTTCCTCAACCTTCTCTTCCTTTCTCTAAGCAGGCAACTGTAAGCCCCTTTTATCTTTCACCATGTATACTCACAGTGTACACCTGTATCTATATCAGTTGGACGGAACGATTAACGTGTCAATAACCCGTCAAATGCCTCTTGAGCCTCATAGCGGATACGCTCTTCATCAAGCGTCAGGCAAGCTCTGTTCTTCACAATCTGCTTCCCGTTCACCCATACGTGCTCTACATCCCCTGAACCTGCGGAATAGACCGCATGGGATACATAGTCCGTTTTCGGAACGAAATGAGCCTGTTCCGTGTTCAGCGCAATGAAATCTGCCTTCATTCCGGCAGCAAGCTTGCCCGTCTCGGGCAAGAATACCGAACGCGCTCCATATTCTGTCCCCATCTTCAGCGCTTCAAGTGCCGGGACAGCCGTCGGATCACCAGATACCCCTTTATGAATCAAGGCCGCCAGACGAACTTCCTCCAGCATATCCAGATTATTGTTACTGGCGGGACCATCTGTGCCGAGGGATACCACAATGCCCTTCTTCAGCATTTCCGGTACACGGGCTACTCCGCTAGCAAGCTTCAAGTTACTGCCCGGATTATGCGATACAGTCACTTGATGAGCCGCCAAAATGTCCAGTTCCTCATCTGTTAAATGCACAGCATGGGCTAATAGCGTAGGCCGTGAGAACATGCCCAGATTCAACAGATGTTGAACCGGACGGACTCCGTAATCTTTAACATTTTGTTCGACCTCAGCCCGGGTCTCCGACATATGCGTATGCATCGGCAAATCCAGGTCATGGGCGGCCTGTACGAATTTCTGAATGAACTCCGGCGGACAGGTATAGGGAGCATGCGGCGATAACATGGTCGTAATCCGTCCATCCGCCTGCCCCTGCCAGTTACGAGCAAAGGCGATAGCTTCATTCAGCTTCTGATCTTGTACCTCGGGTGGGCATAAACCAATGGCTCCCCGCATAAGAACAGCCCGAATGCCAGATTCCTGGGCGACCTTGGCTACCTCATCCATATGATCATACATGTCGAGGAAGGTTGTAGTCCCCCCCTTGAGCATTTCCAGCACCGACAATGCCGTCCCAGCCCGTACGTCCTCTGCTGTAAACTTGGCTTCCATCGGCCACATCTTCTCTTCAAGCCAGGTTTGCAGCACCATGTCGTCACCGTAACCTCTTAGCAGCGACATAGCGGCATGGCCATGGGTATTAATCAATCCGGGAAGAAACAGTAGGCCTTTACCGTCAAAGCTCTCTGCACCCTCCACACCTTCGGGGCGTTCTTCCCCGATGTAAGTAATCGTATCCCCCTCAACCAGCATATAACCTTGAATAACCGGACGCTCCTGATCCAATACCGCGAACGTCCCGTTCTTTATTAACCATTTTCGACTCATACTTCAGCATGTTCCTTTCCATTTTCCAGATAATAGGCCAGACTCAATAAGTCCGTTGTAAAGTCAGCCGCATGAATCCGTACTTCCGGTGGAACCTTCAATATGGTAGGGGCAAAATTTAAGATCGCTCCGATGCCTGCAGCGACCAATTGGTCTGCAACTCGTTGAGCTTCAAAATCCGGTACGGTAATGATTCCGATACGGATTTTTTCCTTTCTGACCGTATCCACCAACTCTTCAATCGGCCGGATCGTAATATTATTGATCTGCGTCCCGATTTTGTCTGGAGAAGCATCAAACACAGCGACAATCTTCATGTTATCCTTCAGATAAGCGTTGTAATTGGATAACGCATGACCAAGATTACCAGCACCCACAAGAGCTACATTGATTTGTTGGTCAAGATTCAATATCTGTTGAATTTTCTCAATAAGGTAAGCAACATCGTAGCCGATGCCCTTACGTCCAAAGTCTCCGAAATACGCCAAGTCCTTGCGAATTTGTGCTGGATTCAAATCCAGCTTCTGTCCTAGCTCCTGGGACGATACCGTAGGAACTTCCCTCCGGCTCAATTCATTCAAGAAGCGCAGATAGACGGGCAGTCGACGGACCACCGCATCAGAGATTTTATCTGATTTCATAACCATTCCCCCTTATCAACTTTACTTCATTTCACCAGCTTGATCAGCTTCATTATTAGCTTCATCAACCTGCAGCCATTCCGAGATACGCGAGACCATTTGACCAAGCGGCATATGCTCCATCTTCGGGCCGGGCAAAGAATATAAGAAATACTTTCCATAGTAGGATTCCAAGATGCGTGTATCATAAACAATCACAATGCCGCGGTCCTGCGATGAGCGAACCAGTCGCCCGAACCCCTGCTTGAAGCGGATGACCGCCTGCGGCACAGATAACTTCATAAATGGATTCTTTTTCTCACGTTGTAGCCGCTCACTCTTCGCCTCCACCAGCGGATGGTTCGGTGGTTGAAATGGCAAACGGACAATCGCCAGACTCGTCAGGGCCTCACCGGGGATATCAACACCTTCCCAGAAGCTGCTTGTGCCAAGCAGAACGGAAGCATCTTGCCCTTGGAAGCGACGCGTTAATTTGGTTCGACTACCGCTATCCATCCCCTGCCCAATCACTGTGATCCCCTTCTGAGCCAGCAAAGTCTTCAGCGGCTCATATACTTGTCGCAGCATCCGATATGATGTGAATAACACCATCATTCTCCCCCGGGTTGCCACCGCGGAGTCGGCAAGGGATTGTACCAGCGTATTGACGAAATGATCGTCACCTACCCCGCCCTTGACACTGGGGAAATCACGCGGGATAACCAGCAGTGCCTGATCCCGGTAATTAAACGGCGATGGGAGCATCGTTGTTACTAGCTTGTTCTCGCTTGCCGCCTCTGTTAAGCCCAGTTGTTCCACCATGTACTGAAATGATTTATCAACCGACAAAGTAGCTGAGGTCATCACCACGCTCTTCTTCTTGTCGAAGAAATATTCCTTCAGTTGGGCACTGACATCAATAGGTACCGCGTACATTTGCAATGACCGGCTACGATAGTTACCGCTCGCCTCCATCCAGTACACCGTATCCTCGCTCTCCAGCTTCATGAAGAACCGCAGTGCTTCGCGTTCGGTCGCCAGATCCTTGAACAAGCCGCTGATGTCAGTCAGCAAGCTCTCAGACCCATAATCATCCTGGTCCTCACGAATTTCGCTGAGCATGCGTTCACCCTTGCGGAGAACATCCCCCAGCGCAACATATATTTGATTCTCCAGAGCGGTCAAGGTATCCCATTCCTTGGGTTCCTTCCCCGGCAAGAGACGGTACACAAATTGCCCCGGGTCACCAGGAGCCGCGTCACTGCGATCCGGCATCAGTGAGAACAATTGCTCGCTTAACTTGTCCCAGTTCTCCTTCACCTCAATCAGGTTCGGGTAGATGCCATCGATGACCGCTGACCATTCGCCTGACTTCTCGCCTGGCGAGGCTTGTAATGCAGCCCGCAAATTAGCCAACTGACCAGTCTTGCTGTCCTTGAATAAACGGGTCAAAGTATGAACCACTGTGAAATATTTCATATGGATACCCAAATGTTTGCCTGCTACATCCTCCAAATGATGCGCTTCATCAATGACCAAATGCTCATAGCCCGGTAACAATTGATGTCCTGCCTGGATGTCAGTAAACAATTTGGAGTGATTCGTAATGACTACATCGGCCACTCCGGCCTCATGCTTGGCGCGGTGGTAGAAGCACTTACGGAACCAAGGACACGACCGGCCCAGGCAAGAATCCGATTCACTGGCCACCGTCTCCCAGAAATCACCTCCGCGATTTCCCAAGTTCAGTTCTTCATCATCACCGTTCCCGGTTTGCGTCAGCCACACAATCATTTGGGCGGCGATCATGACATCTTCTTTGGGAGTGGCGAAATCTTTCCTGCTTATTTTATGTTCAAATTTGCGCAAGCACAAATAATGCTGCCTTCCTTTAAATACCGCTGCCCGAAACGGGAACGGCACGACCTCTGTCAGGAGTGGGATATCTCTCTCCCGAAGCTGCTCCTGCAAATTAATGGTATGGGTGCTGACCATAACCTTCTCGTCTTGTTGAACACTGTGGTAAATGGCAGGCAACAAATAACCCAGCGATTTGCCCGTGCCTGTACCAGCCTCTACCATGAGGTGCTTCTCCTCGGCAAAGGCCTGCATGACCTCTTGCAGCATCAAGTTCTGCGCCTCGCGCTCCTCATATTGCGGAAGTCGTTCCCGCAAGCGTTCACGTACCTGCTCCATAAATTGCTCGAAGCTGATGTTCTCAAGCGGGTTACCCTCTATAGAGTCCCGGGCTGGCTGAATCTCCATCCAGTCCTCCGCTTGCAGCGCGAACTGCCGGTAATACGTGAATCCGTCGTCGCCAGTTAACGTCTCGCGTTCCTTCTCCTGCACCATCGCGTCAAAAAACCAGCCAAGGTCGCTGTCCTCGCTGGCAAATAGATCATTCAGGCGCTGCAAGGTGAGCAAAGGAAGCTGTTCGCACTCTTCCAGACATTTCAGGAAGATGAGCGCGGTGGCCAGGGCATCGCTGTCCGCCCGATGTGGACGGTCATGCTGCACTTCAAATTCGGCCGAAACCATGCCGAGCTGATAGGAGGTCAAGGACGGAAACAGGATCTTTAAGAAATCCATCGTATCCAGTATTCGACCCGTGAAGGGCAGATATCCCGTTTGGTCCAAAGCGTTCTGCAAAAAATTAAAATCGAACGCTACATTATGTCCAACAAGCACAACATCATTGAGAAGCGGCACCATCTCCATCATAACTTCATCCAAGTCCGGAGCGTCCTTCACTTCCTCCTCTGTAATTCCCGTAAGTCCGGTAATGAAGGGAGGGATCGGAACACTCGGCTTGACGAGGGATTGATATACCTGTGAAATGCTCTTATCTGGCTCTATAATGGCAAGTCCTACTTGAATAATTTCATCAGAGGACTGGTTACCCGTCGTTTCAAAATCAAGCACGGCATATTTCATTGCGATTATAAGTCCCTTTCGTTCCAGTCTCTCTACAGCATAACAGAAGATTGCTCATTTGAAAATTAATACAAGAAGGAATTTGTAATTTAAATCACAACAGAAAAACAAGCGACGCCCCGCTTCACACGGATAGCATCGCTTGATCAAACGTAGATATGAAGTACCTATAAGTTCGAGTTCAATTCCGGTTTGAGAGCCAGGTTTTTCAGCATCCATTACAAGAGGGATGTCAATTCATTGCCATAAGAAAGCTTCCCCTTACTGTGAAGACAAGCTTCCAGATTGGCCAGGGGTTCGGCCAGGGAAGGGTCACTGTGGTGCGCCAGGGTAAAATACTCCTTCGCCTTGGCGAAGATCCCCTTCTGTGCTTCAATACAGCCCAAGGCGTTGTAGATGATCGAACGAAGCCGCTTACTCCCCGCCCGCTCCAGCACGAACCAGAAATGCTTGGCTGCATGTTCGCTCTGTTCCATGTGTAAATGACACATCCCCAGGCAGGTGCGAGCCAGTACACTGTCTGGGTACTGCCTGATGACCTGCTCAAACTCTTCAAGTGCCTGGGGGAACATCAACAACTTATAATACCCCTGTCCCTTAATAAAACATGGCGCGTCCAACTCGGGAAGCTCCGGCATATCCTTAAATTCAGGATTTCCCAGCTTTTGGCGTACATCCCCCATCTTCTCTTCAAAGCAAAGCCATTCCTCAATAATTCCATCACTCATATGCTTGAGCAAATTCCACTGTTGTGCAAGCTCTTGCTTCTGGGCATCCCCAGCCAAATGAAACTTACGGGAAATATCCTCCAACATTTCATTCATTTCCGCAAATACATGCTGAAACATCATTCGCCATCCCACCCTTCACGAAAATGAAATCAGTCCGCGCCATACGTTCATTTTTTGTTTCGAACGGACTTTTCATTCCCGCAGGCAGGAATTGCATTAACGAATCATCGCGTGAAGCTCTTGCCGAGCTTTCTCAACAGGGCGGTTATTCTCATCGACGAAAACAATCGTTGGTTTATGACTCCGAACTTCTTCCGGAGACATCTGAGCATAAGAGATAATAATGACATTGTCCCCTGGCTGCACCAGACGAGCCGCAGCACCGTTCAGACATATTACTCCACTTCCGCGTGGTCCAGGAATAACATAAGTCTCCAGACGTGCGCCGTTATTATTGTTAACGATCTGTACTTGCTCATTCTCCAACAGATCAGAGACCTCCATCAAATCCTCATCAATCGTGATGCTGCCAACATAATTCAGATTGGCTTCCGTCACCGTCGCACGGTGAATTTTGGATTTCATCATCGTTCTATACATCAGACGTTCACCTTCTTCGTCAAAATTACATTGTCGATCAATCGCGTACTTCCAAATTTGACAGCGACAGCCACCAGAATATCTCCGTCTTGTCCTTGGTCGTCTACACGTTCCTCCGGTCCCAGCGGCTCAAGTCCCGGAAAGCTTACAACCTCTACATAGTCAATTACAGCCAAAGGCTCTAAGCTAATGTTCTTGCGCAATTGTTCCCGCAAAGTGGAAGCCGTTAAGACCTCCTCCGCTTGACTGCCTGCCTGCACCTCCAAGAGGTTGCGTGACAGTACCAAAGCCGCCTGCCGTTCCTCTGTACTCAAGTAGACGTTGCGTGAGCTCAAAGCCAACCCATCCTGCTCCCTTACAATAGGGCAAGGCACAATCTCTACATTCCAATTCAGGTCCTGTACCATCTGAGTAATAACGGCAACCTGTTGGGCGTCCTTCTGCCCGAAATAAGCCCGGTCAGGCCCCACGATGTGCAGCAGCTTGCCCACAACCGTTGTAACTCCGTCAAAATGCCCTGGGCGCGATGCTCCGCATAGGAGTTCCGTCAGACCAGATACCTTGATTTGAGTCCGTGTTGGTGCAGGGTACATCTCTTCGACTTCGGGCAGGAACACCAGGTCCACGCCTTCTTTCTCAGCTAGAGCCAGGTCTTGCTCCGGATTGCGAGGATACCGCTCAAAGTCTTCGCCGGGTCCAAATTGAATCGGATTTACGAAAATGCTGAGCACAACCAGATCATTCTCTGCCCGAGCCTTCCTTAACAGACTGGCGTGCCCTTCATGCAAGTAACCCATGGTGGGTACCAACGCCACCTTGAGACTCCGTCCTTCCCGGGCTGCTGCAAACCGCGCAGCTTCCAGCTTTGTCCGAAGCGTATTTATTGTCGTTAAGGTCATCATGACCGTACTTCCACCTTTCCCTTGCCGTACAAAGTGTCCAACGTATCCGTAACGCCCTGATCTGCCCGGAAGGCATGTTCTTCGGCAGGGAAGGCACGGCTCTTCACATCTGCCACGTATTCCGAAATCCCGCGGCGAATGTCAGCTCCAATATCGGCATACGTCTTTACAAAGCGCTTGTCTCGATAATTCGCACTGTATTTCAACACATCATGGAATACCAGCACCTGTCCATCGCAGCCCCGGCCCGCTCCGATGCCGATGGTGGGAATCGACAACTCACGGGAGATCGCCGTAGCTACTTCCTCTGTGACCAATTCCAGCACCACGCCAAACGCTCCGGCCCGCTCCAGCGCCTTGGCGTCTTCCATCAAGCGGCGGGCATCGGCTGCATCCTTGCCCTGGACACGGTAACCACCAATTTGGTTCACCGACTGCGGTGTTAATCCGATATGCCCTATGACGGGCACCCCGGCTTGAACGATGGCCCGCACGGTCGCCTCGATCTCCGTTCCGCCCTCAATTTTGACGCCATGGGCATGCCCCTCTTGCATCAAGCGGCGTACGTTCCGCAGCGTCTCATCAATACTTCCGTGATATGTCATAAATGGGAGGTCCGCCACGATAAAAGTCTGCTGTGCCCCGCGAGCCACCGAGCGAGTATGATACACCATGTCCTCCAACGTGACCGGAATGGTTGAATCGTAACCCAGCACTACGTTGCCGAGCGAGTCCCCTACGAGCAAAATATCCGCTCCCGCTTCCTCGGCCAATTGGGCCGAAGGATAATCGTAAGCGGTAATCATCGCCAGCGGAGTACCTTCCTGCTTCATTTTCTTCATCTTCACAATATTTACAGGTTGTTTCCCTGCCATTTCCGTCATCTCCTTCGGTTAAATACCGTTGTCCGCTTGAAGTTGAAAACTGCGCACAACAAAAAAACCTTTTAGTTTGGCACTAAAAAGGTCCGAAATCCAAAGAAGAGTCACTTTGCCCGTCCCTTCTGTCTCGGTCCTCTTCGGCTCAGAGCAGAATCCAACGCATCCTGAAAACTATAACCACCAACGAACGCCCAGAGTGCAGCTCGGATCATTTACCGATGCCACCTCCTGAGCACATTATAACAAATTACGTTATTTTTTTCATCCTCCAAGTTGTACTTCTCCTGAGAAAATCGTACGTGTATTTCCGCTATCCTCCAGCAGAAGCAGCGCTCCGTTCTCCGCCAGCGCGGTAGCCTGACCGGAAATCTCTCCGTCCGGAGTACGTATAGTAATTCGTCGTCCCAGCGTGACGGACAAAGCCTCCCACAAATGGGCAATCGGCACAAAGCCTTTCTCCGTATAAAGCTGATATAGCTGCTCCATCTCCGTCAAGACCGCCCCAATTAATGCTGTTCGCTCAACTCGGCGGCCACTGGAAATTTGCAGAGATGTGACCACAGGATGGAGCTCCTGCGGAATATCCTCCAGTTGCAGACTTACGTCGATGCCAATGCCAGCAATAGCGTACCGAATCAATTCATCCTCGGCAATGGATTCTACAAGGATACCGCACAATTTGCGTCCATCGACCAAAATATCGTTAGGCCATTTAATTCCCGCATCCACCCCGAATTTGCGAACAGCCCGGCAAACAGCCACAGCAGTAAGCAACGTCAATTGCGGGGCAATGGATACGGGCTGGCGGTCCGGACGTAACAGCAAGCTCATCCAGATCCCTTTGCCTGGTGGGGAATACCAGCGCCTACCTTGTCGGCCGCGCCCGGCTGTTTGCTCTTCGGCCACAACCAATGTACCATGCGGAGCCCCTTCTTCCGCCAGACGCCGAACTTCTTCCTGCGTGGAAGTGACTGAAGTCAGAAGCTTGATGCGGCTACCCAGACTTTGATTCCCTGCCAGAGCATGCAGCAAGGCAGTCTGACTTAACCGATCCGGCTGACTGATCAAACGATATCCTCGGCGTGGAGCGGACTCGAATTCATAGCCTTGCTCCCGCAGCTTGGCGATTTGCTTCCATACCGCCGTCCGACTAATGGATAGTCGGCGGCTCATCTCCTCGCCAGATATATATTGCCCCGGATGCTCCAGCAGCATGTTAATCAGCTCGCTTGTCCCCATCTTCTTCCACCACCGATTCCACATATTCCAGGATCGCCTGCCGTTCATTAGGCAACTCGCCAAGTGCCACGTGCAGCAGCAACCGCTTCATTAACTCCCCCAGCCACGGCCCACCGGAACGGCCACTGATCTCCAGCACATCTCTGCCGCTAACAGCAAGCTCGGATAAGGTATGTACCGGCACCTCTTGATGCCACTTTAGCGCAACGGACATCCGTTCTGCTTCTTCCTGCTCAGTCATATCGCCATACGCCGAAACCTGTAGCAAGGCGAACTGCCGACGCAACCACCCTTGAGCTATGTCTCGACCGAACTCAATTTGTAAATGAATCCATTTGCGACGCAGCGCTTGTTCTTCCAACAACTCTGGCTTGGTAGCTTCCCAAGCTTCATCGAAGCGAACAATCGCGGCCGTTTCCTCCGCGATTTGATTAGGGAACGTCCAATTCTTCAGCAAACGCGATACTTCCTCACCGGGCACCTCTAGACTCTGAAGGAGCAACGACCAACGCAAGACAGGATCAGGCGGTAATAACGGCAATGCTGTTAACCATTCAGGCCGCGGCGGATTACGGTGCAGTAATCTCCAGGCCAGGACCTTAGTCTCGTCGTATGCACGTCCGCCGTCCTTGCCCTCCGCCTCCGATGCTTCCTCCTTTGGTAATAGCGCCGCCTTGGCATATTGTAGCAATCCACTGCGCTGAAGTAGGGCCAACCCGCGAAGCGGATCAGGTCCTAGCACCATCTTCTCCAGCTCCACGCGAACCCGTTCCATGGCAATGTAAGACAACTTGTCTCTTCCGGCAAGCAAGGCAGCCCATAGACTCTTGACCGGGCGAAATCCAAAAGTCGACGCAAAGCGAACCGCCCGCATCATACGCAAGGCATCCTCGTCGAAACGTTCCTCAGCCACACCTACACAGCGGAGGATACGGCGTCCAATATCGGACTGCCCTCCGAAGGGATCCGTTAATGTACCGTCCAGTTCCCGGGCAATAGCATTCATGGTAAAATCACGCCGACGCAAATCCTCGGCGACTGCGTCGACGAATTCCACCGACAACGGATGCCGGTGGTCCTCATATTCAGATTCCTTGCGAAAGGTTGTCACTTCATACGCAAACTTATCCATTAACACCGTAATTGTTCCGTGCTGTATACCAGTAGGAACAGTTCGCTCAAATAGAGCAATGACCTCTTCCGGCTTCGCCGAAGTCGCTATATCCAGATCGTGCACTGGCTGACCCATCAACTCATCGCGTACGCAGCCCCCGACAAAGAAGGCCTGATGTCCTGCAGCTAGTAACGTACGCAGCACGTTTTCCCCCTGATGAAGCATCAAGGGGTCTACCTGATTCCAATGATTCATTTCGATGTATGACACCTCCAGATCTTGGCCTTGTTCAGGAGCAAGCCGGGTCCAACGCTGGCAATTTGCGATTCAACACGCGATAATAAATTTCTTCATAGGTAGCGGTTGTCAGTTCACTGCTGAATTCCGTTCTTGCCCGATCCAGGCAGGCCTCTCTTAATCTCGCGGCCAATTCTGAATTCTTAAACATTTGAATGCAATACTGCGCCATTTGTTCCGTATCTCCGATAGGAGCGAGGAATCCAGTCTCTCCATGCTTCACAAGTTCGGGAATCCCCCCGGCCACCGTTCCTACCGTAGGAACACCACAGGCCATCGCTTCAAGAGCCACTAGCCCAAAGCTTTCCTTCTCGGAAGGTAACAGAAGTACATCTGCCATGGAGATCACGTGGGCGATATCATCCTGCTTGCCCAGGAAATGCACACGATCCTCAATCCCCATCTCCTTAATCTTGTGCTGGATTTTAGGCAGATCAGGCCCTTCACCAACGAACAGCATTTTTGCCGGCAACTCTTGATTCACGCGATAAAATATGTCAACAACATCGTTAACCCGTTTTACCGGGCGGAAATTTGAGATATGCATTAAGACTTTCTCGCCAGGATCAGCAAAGTCGCTGCGACATTCCTTGGCTTCGCGTGGGTAATATACCCGTTCATCCACAAAATTGTAAGTCAAATCGATATCCCGAACGATGTCCAGCACTTCACGGGTTTCCCGGGTCAAATCCGAAGATACAGAAGTTACTGCATCGCTTTCGTTTATCGCTAAACGAATTAAATCCTTTAACGACTCGTCTTGCGCCAGCACCGTAATATCCGTTCCGTGCAGCGTAGTTACGACTTTCAAAGAATCGCCGACCATTTGCTTGGCCAAAAAGGCGCACACAGCATGAGGTACTGCATAATGGACATGCAAAATGTCCAGCCCTTCGTTCTTGGCCACCTGGGCCATCTTGGTGGCCAGGGACAAATCGTAAGGCGGGTAGCGGAACACGTAATAATCGCTTACCTGTACTTCATGATAGAAGATATTCTTATGGTAACTTCCCAACCGGAAAGGAACGCTATGAGATATAAAATGGACTTCGTGGCCCTTCTCTGCCAACAATTTGCCCAGTTCGGTAGCCACAACCCCCGAACCGCCTAAAGATGGATAACAAGTAATGCCGATTTTCAAAAATGGTTCCATATGGTGGGGGCCTCCTTTATTAGATATAGTCCTCGGCTCAGGCTTTATGAGCCTACTGGACCGAATAGATGCACAGGATATGCCGTCTTGCTCATAAAACCTTCAGCAAGCGGAAGCAATAAGCGTTGACCCATCAACGAGTCGCGGGCCTTTACACGCTCCACATAACCTTGATTCAGGGGTGTAGCGGCGATGTCCTCACCGGATACGCTCTGTTCGAATTGGGAGCGGTAGCAGCGAAGCGCCTGCTCCTTCCGGGTATAGTATGCACCAACATCCACAACCAAGTCCGGCGCCGTCCAATCGTTAATGAAATAGAAATAAAGCTGTGGAGCAGGCACTGCAGGCTTGTCCGGCATATAGCGGCGTAACTTGGCATTAAATACCGCAGCCTCTACCAGACGGCTGCAGTCGATATGATCGGGATGGCGGTCCTCCCAATAGGGTGCAAAGACAATGCTTGGCGCGAAGTCGCGAATCACTCCCACAACAGCAGAGAGTTGCTCCTCCGATCCCGTGAGACCGCGATCCGGCAGTCCCAGATTCACACGTGCAGACAACCCGAGTACCTCCGCTGCTGCAGCCGCCTCCTGCTTACGCAATACAGGGTTACCATTGGAGGACAACTCCGCTTCCGTTAAATCGCAGATGCCCACACGAAGGCCGGACGCGACATGCTTGGCCATCGTACCAGCCATACCGATCTCGGCATCATCAGCATGTGCTCCGAAGACCAGAATGTCCAGCTTGTCACTCATTTCGACAGCCCCGGCTTATTAAGCTCTACCAGTTCCCGCCATCCGAAGTCACCACGGTCCAGTGCGCGAACTAGAATCTCCGCAGAAGCCATATTAGTGGCAACCGGAATACCGTGTACGTCGCACAAACGAAGCAAGGCCGTAATATCCGGTTCATGCGGCTGGGCCAGAAGTGGATCACGCAGGAAAATGACCAGATCCATCTCATTCTGTGCAATCAAAGCGCCGATTTGCTGGTCTCCCCCAAGCGGCCCTGACAGAAAACGATGAATTTGCAGTGACGTATTCTCCATAATTTGCTGTCCGGTTGTGCCGGTGGAGAACAGCCGTTTGTCCTTAAAGACATGTTCATAAGCAATGGCAAAATTGACGATATCCTCTTTTTTACGGTCATGGGCAATAAATGCGATGTTTAACATAATCTTTAGTCCCCTCTACTCATCCATAAAGTGTTCAAATCCGTAAACCATGCCTTGGCATTCCAGCACTTTCTTAATGGCTAGATTTACCCCTGGCATATATGCGGCCCGCTCATAAGAATCATGGCGAATCGTCAGTGTTTGGCCGAAGTTACCGAAGATAACCTCCTGCTGTGCAAACACACCAGGCAAGCGGACACTATGTATCCGAAAGCCATTGTAATAGCCACCGCGCGAACCTTCGATGGTCTCTTCCTCGTCGGGGTTCCCTTGGCGCAGCTCTTCCCGGTTCTGGGCAATCAGCTCAGCCGTTTTTACCGCCGTTCCCGAAGGAGCATCCAGCTTCTGATCGCCATGGTACTCGATGATCTCCAGATGAGGGAAGTATTTAGCAGCTTGCGCAGCGAAACGCATCATCAAGATAGCTCCAATCGAGAAGTTCGGGGCAATTAATCCCCCGAGCTTGCGTGCACGGCACTGCTCGTCCAATTCTTCGATTTGCTCTGGAGTAAAGCCTGTCGTTCCAACAATCGGCGATACGCCATAACGAATAGCCAGCGCCGTATTTTCATACGCCGACTGCGGCGTTGTAAAATCAACCAGCACTTGGGGCCTGGTCTCTTCCAGAGCCCGCTCCAAATGATCCGTCAACGTAATACCGCAAGCCGGTAAACCCACCATTACACCGGCATCAAGGCCCATGTCCGACAAATTCACAGCAGCGACGAGCTGCAGCTCCGAATCCTGGAGCACCATCTTCACGACTTCTCTGCCCATCCGGCCGGCAGCGCCGGCCACGGCTACTTTAATAGGTTGCGACATCTGTAATCTCCTCACATTCTCTACTATGATGATTGTCTGAGCTTGGCCTTGAATCGTTGCTCCATTTCCTTTAATTGCGCAGCCACGGCAGGCTCCAGTGGAAGCGCAGCCGCTTCGCGTACCGCCTGCAATGCCTCTGCATACCGCTCCAGCTCGCCATAAGCGACGGCAAGCCATACCTGCGCGTCTACTGATAGCGGGTCCAGTTCTACCGCTCGCTTCAGCATCCGTGATGCCGGCTCCGCCGCCGCTGTCCTGCGGGTATCCGCCTCTTCAAGCTGCCGCTTGGCCATCCGTGCCAATTCCATGGATTGGAGGCGATCATAATGCAGCCGGTATTCCTCCTGCCCAGGGTCCAGGGCAGACGCAAGCCGGGCATGCTGGAGCGCTTTATCCAGTCGGCTGCTGCGAGCACAGGTAATTGAATATCGGTAATGTATATCCGCATGGTCCGGTTGAACGGCAAGTGCCCGCTCGAACCAATGCTGCGCCTGCTCGAAATCATTATCGTAAATGCTTCGATAGGCCTTATGCAAATAATCCTCCGCCTTCATATGCTATCCCTCCTTACTGTAGGGATGATCCTGCTAACAGCATATGAAGAATACACCTATTCGGTGTTTTTTTTCGTCCAGCGGTCCGCATCACGTGTGTTAAATTTATGCATGACCTTATTATGGGCCTCTGTCAGATCAATTCCCAAAGAGTTGGCGAAACAAATCGTAATGAACATAATATCGCCAAGCTCCAGCTCAATGGAATTATACGGCTCATCCGCCTTCTTGGGTTTCTCGCCAAAATGGTGATTAACCTCGCGGGCCAATTCTCCGACCTCTTCGGTCATTCGGGCCAGCATCGTTAGCGGACTAAAGTACCCTTCTTTGAATTGAGATATGTAACGGTCTACTTCGCGCTGCATTTCCGCGAGAGATTTGTCTTTGTCTGATTCCAAGCCGAGATCCCTCCGTCGTGTGTCCCGTTTTTCCCTATGTTATCGTAAGTAAGAGGCGAAAACAAATCATTTTTTAATCCATGCACAAAAAAGGTATACTAGGAAAGGTGGTTCCCCGGGGCAGTTCACGCTGGCTGGAGAAGGCCTATTTTTAACTTGAGATGGGTGTGAGAATGGATGAATGCAAATCGAGTAACTGTTTTTCTAAAAACACTGCCACCTATTTTGCTGGGGACGGCCATCTACGCCTTTGGACTTCTCTACTTCATATTACCCAACCAACTGATGGAAGGCGGTCTGACCGGCGTTACGCTGCTGCTGAACTATGCGTTCGGGATTTCTCCCTCACTATCCAACCTACTACTTAATATTCCTTTGTTCCTGCTCGGATGGAAGATCCTCGGGGGCAAGCAAATTGTTCTGACGGGGATTGGCATCGGCTCATTGACCTTCTTTCTCTGGGTCTTTGAGCGCCTGATTGTGCAAGGCTGGATCGTCCCCTTCGCCACGGAGACTGATTACATCCTCGTTTCATTATATGCAGGGGTCACACTAGGGGCCGGTTTGGGGATTGTTTTTCGCTTTGGGGGCACAACCGGGGGCTCGGATATCATTGCCAGAATATTTGGTCGTAAATATGGCTTTAGCATGGGTCAGGTTATCCTGACGCTCGACATTATCATCATCGGACTATCGTTGTTCTATATTAGGAAGGAAAATATTTTGTACACCCTCGTAGCTGTGTTTATTGCTTCCAGAGTTATCGACTTTATCCAGGAAGGGGCCTATTCAGCTAAAGCATTTACCATTATTAGCGATGAGGCCCCTGCCATTGCCGATATGATCACCAAAGAGATGGACCGGGGAGTTACGCTCATCCCCGCCATCGGCGCGTACTCCAAGCAGGCCAAGTATATGGCTTATTGTGTAGTATCACGTCAGGAGTTACGGAGGCTGCAAAGCATTGTCAAATCCATCGACCCCAGGGCCTTTGTCATTATCAGTGATGTCAATGATGTGCATGGGGAAGGGTTTAGAGAAGAATAGCACTGTCTACAGGCGATATCTGAAGCCTTCTTCCTTCGTACGCCTTACCGGCGTGATGCTCTGATTACCCATGAACTTGCGAATTCCTGCATAGCCTAAAGCAAGCACGATCCACAAACCAATCATTCCACTCCAGTACCACGGGCTGTCCGGTCCTGTAATCGGCAAAAACACCGGCTCGTCTCCCCGGCGGCCGAACAACCCCTTGAGCGCGCCTTCGCCTTGTACCAATGCCTCACGCAGTGCAGCCTCGTCCCAAGTCCGCTCTTGACTCAAGCGTCCCACATAGGATAACCACGAAGTAAATTGATTGATATCCGACGGTGAGCGACGGATGATGGCTGCTGGACGGATAATCTCATAATGACGTTGTAGCGCCTGAAGTGCCGTACGAAGCGCGGCTGGCTTGCCTCCCGCGCGGGCTTTGCTCATTTGCTGCAAATCATGGGCCATTACCGTATAGTATTGCTGCCACAACGCATGCTCCGTGTGTAATAGACTATTGACGGCGAGGCGCAGGCGAGCGGAGGATTCCGCCCATTCCTCGGGTACCACCTCAGCCTTGGCCAATGTCGCCTTCGTGTCCATAATTGCTTCCGCCAGTGCGTGGATGCCTTCCACCGAGGTCAACCCTTGAAAGGACAAGCCCTCCAGCGTAGCGGTCAGCACCCCCATATCAGCCGCAGCCTCGCTGACACTGCCTTGCTGCATATGCGTGTAAAGTTGCTCCGCTGCCGCTTCCAGTTGCTTCAGCTTCTCCCCGCGATCAGGCTCCTGGGCTAACGCCGATAGGCTCCATGTCAGCAGCGAAGCCAGCAGAATGAGTGCGGCGGTGAGTCCCACCCTTCTTTTGAATTTCACGGACATCCCTCCCTTACCATCATGGTATGGCAGGCTGTCCCACGTTAGAACCCGAAGGTTAGACCCTTTTGGACGCTCTCAAAGCTATGAAGCCGGCTACCACGCTGGCAGCCGTTAATACAACCGTGAAGACAGCTACGGCAGGTACATCATCCCACAGCGTTCTGGGCAACCACGGGTACACTCCGAAGGTGTAATCTACCCAATCGTTAAGGAAGGTCCAGATACCAGCGCAAGCCAGCATAAATACTCCGAATTTGTACAATCTGACGAACAGCAAGGCCTCCACCGCCATAGCCAGATGAGAGGCCACCAGCATTCCATCCTGCCACACCAGTGACCCGCCCTGAAAGGCACCGGCAAAAATCATGGCCACCGCCCATACTCCATACTTCACGCTCGTTACTACCGCCAGACCTTCCAGTAAGGTACGGATACGAACAAACTTGCCCAGCTTCCCCGGAAAGAGCAGGAACAGCAAGGTTAAGGTAAAGAACAGGCTCGCCGTTGGACTATCTGGCACAAAAATAATCAGCCAGTGGGGATAATGATTCCAGGTATCTAGCAACTGCGCATCATACCAGATGTAGCCATAGATCGTGCCCAGCAAATTACACAGAAACAAGGTCCATAACACCAAGCGCGAGGACAAAAAGGAGGTACTCCAAAAAGTAAATGGCTTCAACAACGTTCTTCCCTCTTTTTCTATAGGAATGGCCTAGGGTCAGCTTACAGAGTATACTGCCCAAGCTTAAAAAAACCTGACCGCAAACTACGATCAGGTTCTCACATATTTCCTATTTTACTGTTCTGATTTTTGTTTCGCAAGCCATTCCGCCAATTGGTCGATGTCCTGGTCTGTTAACCCTGCGCTGATTGCAGCATCATACACGGCCGGCATCTTGCCATTGTAGCCTTCTTTGATAATCGTCAGGATAGCTTCCTTATCATGCTTATCGCCAACTCCACGCAAGGATGGAGCTCCTGCTCCCTTCAAGTCAACGGCATGGCAGGATACGCAAGTGGCCTTCTTGTATACCTCCATCGCCGGATCATCCGCATCTACAATGGCCAATTCTTCCTCTGGCCTTATTGCATTCGAGGTTGGCAACCCCTTCTCACGCTTCTCCCGCGCCTCTTCCTCACGCTGTATGTGCTCTGGCAATTGCCCTCTCGCCTCGAGCTCATGCTGGTAGTGGGTCCAGGCAAAGTTCGTCAGATACACAACGGCTGCGAGTGACAGAAGCATCAAGGATGAAGCAATCGGGCGTTTGTAGAAGCGCCGCTCCTTCCCTCGATCAAGAAACGGGGCGAGCATCAGCCCTCCGAAAGCAATCCCGGGAATCCCCATCGTACCCAATACAACAAAATCTCCAGAAGCATATGGATACTTCAAATATTGATATAGAAACAAGAAATACCAGTCTGGCATCGGAATGACCGAAGCCGCAGGATTAGCAGGATAGCCCAGCGGAGCTGGCTCTGAAATAGTCAGCACCAGAAACCCTACCAGTACCACGACCCCTACCATCCATTCTTTCAGCAAAAAGTTAGGAATAAACGCTTCGGATTTGCCAGGATATGCCGTATAGTCCGGTGGCGCAACGAAACCCTTTCCCTTACGGACGCGCGAGTCGCCAACGTATACGACCTTTTCCTTCTCTTTCGAGTTGTCCACATGAGCCATGTCCTTGTTCCCCTCCCTTCTTCATTCAGAGCTATAGAGGTTGTTCAAAAAGTCATGACGACTTTTGAACTCAATCTTATAATGGCCCGGAAATTCCTTGTCTGCGAATCATAATGAAATGGCCTACCAATAGGATTAATAGCACGGCCGGAAGGAAGAACACATGGATGGCGAAGAATCGGGTTAACGTCTCCGCACCAACAATGCTGCCGCCCTGCAACAGTTCCTTCATCACCGGTCCAAGCACAGGCACCGAGTTGGCGATTTCCAGAGTTACCTTTGTAGCAAAGTAGGCTTTGTTGTCCCATGGGAGCAAATAACCGGTTAAGCCAAGCCCGATCATGACGAAGAAAATCAGCATCCCAACAACCCAGTTCATTTCACGCGGCGCTTTGTACGACCCGGTAAAGAATACCCGTAACGTATGAAGAAACATCATCACAATGACCAAGCTGGCTCCCCAGTGATGCATACCCCGTACAATTTGCCCGAAAGCTACCTGAGTTTGCAAATACTCTACACTAGCATAAGCGTTAATGATGTCCGGCACGTAATACATCGTTAGGAACATCCCCGATAAAATTTGTATGACTGTGATAAAGAACGTTAATCCTCCAAAGCAATACACAAAAGCGGAGAAATGATGTGCCGGGTTGACATGCTCCGGAACCTCGTGATCGGCCACATCGCGCCAAATCGGCGTGATATCAAGACGTTCGTCTATCCAGTCGTATACGTTTTTAAACATCCGATTGTGCGCCCCCTCTTCATTTCACGATGGTGTTCGGGATAATATCCCCCAGATATACCCAGTCATCCTTAATCATGACCTTATACTCGTCAAGCGGACTGGATGCAACCGCCAGTTGCTTGCCTTCCTTGGTGTAATGAGCACCATGGCAAGGGCAATGATATTCATCTGGAAAGTTGCGGTCACTGTCCCATCCCACGGTACATCCCAAATGTTTACAGATTGGTGAAAGCGCATAAACTTTTCCGTTCGCGTCTTTACGGATCCAGGCTGTGAGCTTGGACGTGCTCAAATACCATCCGTCCTGTTGTTTTAATTCAAAATTAAATTCCTGTGGTTCATCCGTAATCTCCCGGGCCTCCACCACTTTGACGAAGTCGCCTTCCCCTTTCTTGTGCAGGATCGGATCAACCGCAAACCGAACCATAGGAAGTGCTACCCCGCCCATCATAAATGCGGTGGCTCCACCAAGCGTGTATGTAAGAAATTGCCGCCGGGACATTTCCTTGCGAGTAGGCGGTTTATGTAAAGATTCATGCGGGTCCTGCTGATGGCTCATAAGTCTTCAACCCCCTTTGCAAACAAAATTCCTGACGGTTCAATGACATTCATCACAAACCGCGGCAGACACATTTATCATATATTAGGCTTTTAAGACCGTCAAGAATTAGACACATTTTTTCCAGGTAACATTCCCAATCTATCTTCAAATTGTCGTTAATTAGTCACATTTAAACATTGACATGCCCTTGCCATAATCTTTGAATTTCCGCCTTCACCCACTCTTCGGGCGTCCCACCCTCCACCTCAGAAAAACCGCGTGGGGACAAGATAAAGTCGGCATCCGGCACAGCATCCTTAAGCCAATTTTCCTGCATGACAACCACGATGGAATAGACAAATCCACTAGACTTGACATTTCGACAAATATCGTTAACGTTCTTCTCCAAATTCTCATTCCCGTACTGTATAGCCGGATAAGTAACAACTCTTCCCCTGAAAGGAATTTCAATCATATCAATCAGCTTCTGAAGACTTCTCAATTTCTCTGTGACTTCGGCGGGCGCCTCATGTCCCGTTAATCCAGTCACCGGAAGGAGACAAGTATCCAAGTAGGGCTGCAGCTCTTCCCAGGCAGCAGGCTCAATCTCGCTGAATTTCATAGGACAACCTCTTTTCTGATATATTTCTTTCCAAATTATATACATGCAGCCAAGACAATACCACCCGCTACCAAAAAAACCGCTCCAATCCATCATAATATCATGATGGTCAGAGCGGTTCACTCAAGCTAACGTTCTTCCAATGTCTTCAGTTCATCCGTCAGGAGCCGGAAGGCAACCTCATCCCCCTGCGCCAAGGCGGAGTCAATCTCGCTGTAGATTTGTTCCGAACGGTGTTTGCGAAGCGCTTCGTCCCATATCATTTCCGCTGCCAAACTGAGCATTGCTTCATAAGTAACCTTCATTTGATCCATAGGATGCACCTCCAAACTATGGTTTAAGAGATTATGTCCGGCGCCGATAACCTGCTCCTACTAAAGCATATTCACCATTATCCCCACCGTTTAGGGATAACCGCCCCCATTCTCACGAATATGCGCTTGCCCATCATAGCGGTACAAACCTGAATATGTACTTAGGAGAGCCTTAGCTCAGCGATGACCATCTGTCCAAAAGGAGTCGCCTGTACGTAACGTTCCCGCTGCTGATCCTCCCCAATACGCACTATCCCCAAGTGAAGCATCATCTGAATCAGACGTTCTTCAAATATGGATGCAGGGGTATCGTAGAAGAAAGGCTTAATCAGGCATTCCACCCTCTCATACAACGAAGACAACGTCACCCAGTCCTTGGAACAGCATAAAGTCCAGTAAATCAACGAAAGCAAGTTAGGGATCGGACCTTTGTATATTCTTAACCAAAAGCGAACGAATTGCATCATCGGCTCTTGGCGCTGCTCCGTTAAGTACTCTCTACCAGCCTCCGTTAACTCCAGGGCATCGGCGTTCTCGCGAATCAAGCAGGAATGATGGGCGTAATCGTATAGCAAGGCCAGGCGATTCGGGTAATCCCTGAATCTCCGGCCGTAGCCAAAGCGCCACCCTTTCCCGTTTAAAGACTCGGATACATGCAAGGTCTCCATAAGCTGTAACTGATTTCTGCGATACATCACGCCTTCCCCGTTCAAGGGAATGTCATGACCCGCTACATACTGCAAGAGCAGCAACAAATCTGCAGCGAGCATATTCGGTTCCTCACGGTACATGAACGGCTCTGGAGCCGCTTGTATTCCGCTGACAAAACGTCGTTCCAGCACTTCACGGAACCGACGCTTCAAATCCTCCGGAATTTCAAACAAGTAGCGCGTATGATGGGTCGTCCCGTTAAACAGCCAGCCCCTCTGCCGAAACCGTGTAATCATATCTCTTGGACTTTCCCGCTCCTTGGCGTCTTCGGTGAACCGGGATGCCTGGGCACAAGCTACCAGTTCCTCCAGACTAAATTGCCTTCGGCCATCAAATAACAACGTGTTCAAAAAACGCAGGTCTTCCAGACTCATTTCACTCACATGATGGTCAATAAAATCTCTTCGGCTCACGGTTTGCAGGATGGACTGAATCAATTCATGCTTGGAATGTCCGCTGCATTCACATTGGTAATGATTAGCAATTCTACTAAGCTGTCCAATGTCCGTATACGTCAGCATATCTGCCAGATCCATCTTTCATCCCCTCGCGCCGTTTTAATCCCATTATGGGAAGGTTTTCCGGCATTTATTCCCAAGCGGAGAAATTTCTATGCAGGATAAGGATTATATTGCTTCCATATTTATAAAAAAACGAAAAAAAATAAACCGGAACACTGCCGATTTATTTCTTCTCCTCTATCATTTCCTGCAAATGCCGGGTGCAGTTGTATAACCGCATATCCCAATGCTCCGATTGCTTCTCCAGAACGGTTAATGACAAATTGCCGATTCGCTCCATGTAAGTTTGTTCATACAAGGCAATGTATAGCTGGGCCAGCAAGCCACCATGCGAGATCACAAGCACCTGCTTATCTGGATATCGCTCTGCCAGATCATGCATAAATGACAAGGCACGCTCACGGATTGCCTCATCCTTCTCCTGCCCTAAATCCTGTTGATCCCAATCCATACCCCAAAGCGTCTCACGTTCCGTATGAGTCAAGCCCTCAGCTTGGCCAAACGCTTTCTCCATTAGGCGTGAATCGGGGTCATATAACGGGATCTGCAACGCCTCGGCAATAATGCTACCCGTCTCCTGTGCACGGGACAGACCGCTTGTAATAACGAAGTCCCAGCGGTATTCAGGTTCTTCCTGCAATCTTCGGGCCAACCTTCTGGCTTGGCTCCGGCCTTCATCATTCAGCGGAATGTCGCTTTGCCCTTGTATTCTCCCGGCCTGATTCCAATCGGTCAAGCCATGACGTACCAACCCTACCAACATAAGCATCCCCCTCAATATAAATAAACGCCCCTGCCGCCTCAAAAGCGGTAGAAGCGTCTAGCCTTCTTGGTTATCGTCTACTACGGCGCAATCCCTTCCATGACACCAGCGCCAACAACATACCGCCCATGGATAACATCATCCAATATTGCGGATAAGCAGGTCCCATCTGCACAGCAAAGGGTTCTACGATTCCTCTTGATTCACCAGGTAACGCAAATGTTAAATCACCGTATATTTCCGCATTGGTGTCCGCAGCCGCTACCGCCGTTGGCAATATGCCAGTTTTCGGTTCAGCCACTTGCTGCCCAGGCGAAACCTGATCCATCAGCAGAAGCGCAGAGCTAAACAGGAATACGGCCAGGAAGCTTGCCGCCCAGATCATGACGCGCCTCCGGAATCGTCGGCTCACGCCACGCTTCACGTCAGGAGCGAGCCAAGGCGATTCGGCATAAATTCGATCCATAACCCGCCGATTAACCTCTTCTGCCTGCTCTTCCGTAACTTCTATTGGAGTGTACTGCAACATCTCCAGGCTTTCTTCCCATTGCCGATATTCCGCGGCACAGGAATCACAGCCCAGAAGGTGCCACTCCAACATCCGTCGCTGAGGATCTTGTTCGGGTAAATCTCGCATCAAACCGAACAGTTCCTGGGCCTCTCTACAGTTCATCTGCTTTTCATCCCTTCATATTGCTCATAGATCGGTTCGTAAAAGTAGGGTTCAAGCTGACTCTTAACGCTGGTTCGCGCACGAAACAACAGCGACTTGACTGCACTGACGCTCTGTCCCAGGATACCCGCAATCTCCTGATAATCCAGTTGGTCATATTCGCGCAGAATCAAGGCGGAACGCTGCTTCTCCGGCAAATTGTTGATGGCCTCTCTCACCATACCGACCTTCTCGCTCCGCAGCACCGCTTGCTCAGGAACGGCCTCACTTGAAGCGACAGGTACATAACCACTTTCGTCCAAGGAGATGTTGCCGGTTCTTTGCTTGCGAAGTTCACTTAATACGGTGTTACGAGCAATGGTGTACAACCAGGTCGAGAAAGAAGCATCCACCTCCCGGAAGGAGTGCAAGCTGCGAAATGCTTTGTAGAACGTTTCCGAGCATAAGTCTTCAGCGAGCAGCTCCAAATGAGCGCTCTTCAACATGTGATAAACGAAGGCCAGTATCTTGCGCTGATATCTTCTCATCAGTTCCGAATAAAGCTCCGTATTGCCTTCCTTGATTTCACGAATCATTTGGGAATCCGTCATTTGGGTGCGATCCTCCTCGCGCTGCCATGGGCCTCTTCCCGTTCGATTCTTGTATCCATTATTACCGAACAGGGTCCGAAAAGTTGCGGTTTTCTATGTAACATCTATATAAATATTCAGATCATGGCGAAATTGAACTTACCAGCTTAACCAAACATTGCACATATTATACCACAGGACTTGGAATTAAAAAAACACTTCTCTGGGCTTAATTCAAGAGAAGCAGATTTCCCTGCTCTTTCCTCGTCGTCCTAAAGCTTGCAGCAAAAGGCAGTCCTTGCTTCCAATCAGCCAAGAACTGCCAATTACATTATATGATTCACCGTGAGGCTCCTTGCAAGCGATAAGCAAAATGGTTCGTAGGTCCGTGTCCGTGTCCCAAAGCCAGCTCATTCTCTATAGCTGCCTGAATAAAGGTTCGGGCTGTGATAACCGCCTGCAGATCTGCCACCCCCTTAGCCAGCTCCGCCGTAATGGCTGCCGAGAAGGTGCAACCTGTACCATGCGTATGTCGCGTCGAAATGCGTTTGCCAGCAAGTTCTGTAAATTCACTGCCGTCATAATACAAATCAATGACCTGCTGCCCGAGATCGGCATGTCCCCCCTTGATGACCACCTGCCGCGAGCCAAATTCGCAAATTCGCTTCGCCGCGTCACGTCGGTCTTGCATATTGTTAATCTTCATCCCGGAGAGAGCCTCCGCTTCCGGAATATTCGGTGTCACTATAGAAGCCAAAGGCAGCAGAGCTGTCTTCAATGCCTGCATCGCTTCCGGCTGAAGTAAAGATGCTCCGCCCTTGGCAATCATCACCGGGTCCACGACCACATGGCTCCAGCCGAAGGCACCGATGCGCTCCGCCACCGCCTCAATAATCTCGGCGCTGAACAGCATGCCCGTCTTAACGGCATCCACCCCCAGATCATGGCCGACAGCATCGATCTGCTCGGCTGCGGCAATGGGTGGCAACGGGTAGACCTTGGAGACGCCCAGCGTATTTTGCACCGTGACAGCGGTTAGTGCGGACATACCATACGCCCCCAACTCCTGGAAGGTCTTCAAGTCAGCTTGTATGCCGGCCCCGCCACCGCTGTCCGAGCCAGCGATGGTTAATGCTCGGGCAATCCGGTTCATCCTACCCACCATCCTCCGGCACCTGCCGCTTCAGTCTCTCTCACCGCAGCATACCCTTTCAGTGAATGTGGATGCAGCTTCGCTAGTTCATCCAGGAACGCAATCTGGAAGCTACCCGGACCGTATTGTGCTGTCCGCTCTGCCGCCCGGGAAGCAGCGGCTCCGTAGAAGGTTAACCCGGCGGTACCCGCGAGCAGCATATCTTGCTCTACCGCCGCAAAAGCTCCCAGCACCGACGTAAGGAGGCAACCCGTGCCAGTAACCTGGGTCAACAAGGCATCGCCCCCGCTGATGATACGGCATCGTTGTCCGTCGGTAATGACATCCTCCCGTCCGGTCACGGCTACTGTTGTGTTCAAGGCCCTTGCCGCCTTTACTGCAAGCTCAGCCGCTTCTGTCCCTGAGCTGTCACCGGCATCTACGCCCTTGATCTCGCGGGACTCCCCTACGAGATTGGCGATCTCTGCGGCATTCCCCCGCACCAGCGACACCTCGACTTTGCGTAAAATACGCAGCGCTGATTCCGTGCGGAAAGTAGTCGCCCCCGCCCCAACCGGATCAAGGAGTACCGGCACGCCATGGGTATTGGCTGATCGACCCGCAATAATCATCGCATCTACCTGTGGAGTGGACAACGTACCCAGGTTAAGGACGACTGCCCCGGCTATCTTCGCCATATCAGCTACCTCTTCCGGGGCATAGGCCATCACCGGGGAAGCCCCTAATGCATACAGGCCATTGGCTGTAAAATTAGTCACGACAACATTCGTCATATTGTGAACAAGCGGCTTGGTTTTCTGTACCTTTACGAGCAAATCGGAACATTGCTTTTCCAGTGTATCCATATGAATTCCAACCTCTTTCCGGATTTAGATTTCTATTAACGTACAGTCAGGTTCTCCAGCGACAACGCCCCAGTCAGCGGCACTGGCCATTCCTCCAGCCTGTATGCCATCTCCCAGAACTGATACTCCAGTTGGCAGCTTTGTAAGAAGTGCTCCGTCATCTTTCTCCGTTCCAGCGCATTCGAAGTCTCCGCCCAGCGATCCAGCGCCAGCCCGAACGCTCCAGTCACACCGCCCGCCCTGCTGCCATAGAACTGCATCCAATCGTAGAAGGGATGCTCGGGAGTAGGCTGTACCTCGGCTAGCAATCTTTGCCCGATCTCTACGTATGTCCATGGACAAGGGAGCAGCACAGCATAAATTTCTCCAAGACTGCCTTCATGAGCAACTGTTAGCATATGACGAATATAGTGATGTGCCGACGGAGCCAGCGGAAAGCCTTGCAAATCCTCGAACTTAGCCCCGGCCACCCGGCAGAAGTTTTGATGCGGATGAATTTCACTGTTCAGAATAAATCCGATTTGCTCATGGAATATGGCCATCTCCTCACGGCTTACACTCTTGGATATCGCAATACCGTAAATCCGCATGTAGGCATTCAGATATTCAAAGTCCTGTTTGACATAATGAATTAATTGCTCCCGTTCCAGTTGCCCTTCAGCAATTCCCCTCACAAAAGGGTGATTGAAAATAGCCTGAAAAATATCATCTGCTTGCCTGCGTAGTTCTTGGGCAAAACTCATTCTTCCCCACCTCCGAATAAATGTTGTTAGCTAATGTTCTGCTTCAAACCCAAGCAAAAAAGCCGCTCCCGTAGAGGGAGCGGCTTATAAATAGCAAACTTGGGATGAACTCCAAAGATGCATGAACGTCAAGACCGACTCCACTTTCCTACGCTAGTACGAACTAGATCAGGTTCAAAGGGTCCAAGATACTTCTTGTCTCAGCCGTTCACGGCTCCCCCAGTGGATTTGCTATGCAATTTAACTATTACTGTACCCATCTCTACACGGGATGTCAATCCTCTTCAAGCAAAATGAAAGCGCTAAAAAAAGTTGTTGACAGAATGAAAACGGATACATATAATAAAAGTACAGTATGGTTTCTCTCCACTCCTATCCAATAACTGCATGTTCTGAAAATGAACATGGGACCGCTCATAGAGCGGTCTTTTTTTTATCCCAATAGCCCTCTCCCTAGATAAAAACAGCGACTCTCCCGGATTGGAAGAATCGCTGTCCTGCGTGCCTGCTCATACATAAACCGTGTATCCCAACGACTGCAAATGCGCTTTGCCCCGCTCCATCTCCGACTCCTGACGGAAGGATAGACGCATCACGCCCGGCACGTCCTCACGGCTCTCAATAATTTGCATATTACTCAAGTTGATGTGACGAAGACCCAATTCCGTGGCAATCTGGCCGATAATTCCCGGATGGTCAGGCACATCGATATAAAGATCGAACAAGGAGGTAATGGCCCCCTTACGCCGCTCTGGCAGCTCCCCACGGAACTGATTAGCTGTTTGGAACGCCTGTTCAATACCTTCCCCGTTGCGCTCCTCCAGAAGCTCAACAAAGCCTTCAATCTCACGATTCCAATCCTTAAGAAGCCCGAGCAGTACCTCGCGGTTGCTGAGCAAAATATCACGCCAAATCAGCGGATCACTGGAAGCAATCCGGGTAATGTCGCGAAAACCACCAGCAGCCAGCAGCCGATAAAGCTCGTTGTCCCCGTTGTAACCACGCACCTGATTCACCAATGCCACGGCAATAATATGCGGCAAATGACTAATCGCACCAACAATTTGATCATGCATGACCGGGTCAACACGAACGATTTGGGCTTTGGTATACGATAACAACTGGGCAAGACGCTCATAAGCTGCTTCCGGCACGTCCAGAGGTGGAGTCAACACATAGTAGGCATTCTCAAATAATAAGGTTGAGGCCGCCTCCACCCCGGAGCGTTCCGAACCCGCCATCGGATGTCCCCCGATGAAATGCACGCCAGGGCTAGCAAGAGTAGCAGCGCATGAGACTACCGACGCCTTCGTGCTGCCTACGTCCGTTACGATACAGCCCGGCTTTAGCGACATTCCGGACAGCCTTTGCAAATAATCCTCCAGCTTCCCTACCGGTACACATAAAAAGATAAAATCGGCATCTTGCGCCGCTTCTTCCATAGACAGAGTCGCCATGTCGACGACGCCACGTTCCTCCATCCGTTTCAGCGATTCCGGACGATGGGCATGACCCATCACCGTAATCCCGGGCTTGCCCTTGAAGCAAAGCGCCAGTGAACCCCCGATCAGACCTACGCCAAAAATGGCAATTTTCATTGTCATATATGCTCACTCATTTTCTACGAATAAAGTAGGATTACACCCGAGCCGCCGGCTTACCCAGCACTTGCTCCAGGGCGGTGACGAACTTGGCATTTTGTTCTGCGGAGCCAACAGTGACCCGAACATAGGTTGGATATTTGCCGAATCCGCCCCGAATAATGATCCCCAGCTTCAATAAGGCCTGGAACATCTCGCTCGCTGGACGCTGAACATCAACCATAATAAAATTACCATGGGCCGGGAAATAGGATAAGCCCAGGCGGTCAAACTCCTGGTAAAGATAAGCGATGCCTTCCCGATTTTTGCTTCGGCACTCTTCAACAAATTGCTGATCGCGAAGCGCCGCCTTGGCCGCCGCCTGCCCAAAACGGGAGGTGTTAAACGGCTCGCGCACCTGGTTGATCAGTTTGATAACACTTGCCTGCCCAACCCCGTAGCCAATACGCAACGATGCCAGACCGTAAATCTTCGAGAAGGTCCGTAGTACGACCAGATTTGGATACTTACTCAGCAGTGAGATGCCGCTTGGGTAATCCACATCGGTCACATATTCTGCATAAGCCTCATCCAGCACTACCAACACGTGCTCTGGCACCCGGTCCAGGAATGACTGCAATTCACCACGGGTGACAATCGTTCCGGTCGGATTATTAGGATTGCAGATCCAGACAACTTTGGTTTTTGCTCCGATGGCTGCCTGTATAGCTTCAAGGTCGTGAGTACCTTCTTTCAAAGGGACTTCAATACTTACAGCACCTTCGATATCCGCATTGCTCTTATAAACGCTGAAGGTTTGATCAGCCATCACGTTCTCATCACCGGGCAGGAAGAAGGCCCGGGCAATTAGTGCAATAATCTCATCCGAGCCGCAGCCGAAAATAATCTGCTCCTTGGCTACGCCAAGTTGACTCGCCAGCAGTTCAGTTAGTTCCGCTGCACTGCCGTCCGGATACAGGCTTACGTTCGCCAGTTCCTGCGTAATGGCTGCCTGAACCTCCGGCGAGGAGCCAAACGGATTCTCATTGGATGCCAGCTTGATGACTTCCTCCAGGCCAAGCTCTTTCTTAACTTCTTCAATCGGCTTGCCAGGTTGATACACTGGCAAATTCACGATCTGGGGTTTCGGTAGCATGCGTAAATCCTCCTCGTAACAATCTTACTCCTGCAGTGTTTCTATAATTTTAATTGTGCCACAAAGTCGCGAATTTGCAATAACGCTTGTGATTTCGTGTCCCGGTTCTCCAGTAAGGAGATGCTGTCCTCGATTTTGCGGACAATAGCACTGCCAACGACCGCCCCGTCGCAAAGCTCCGCAAACCGCTGAACCTGTTCCCGGCTGGAGATGCCAAATCCGACGGCAACCGGCAGGTCAGTTTGCGCCTTAACGGAAGCGATGAATTCATCCACGTCGGTATGGAAGGAGGTC
This sequence comes from Paenibacillus senegalimassiliensis, assembly GCF_001486585.1. GTDB lineage: Bacteria > Bacillota > Bacilli > Paenibacillales > Paenibacillaceae > Fontibacillus > Fontibacillus senegalimassiliensis. The sequence continues at coordinate 781,246 of NZ_LN909046.1, read as the reverse complement.
CGTTCTCCCGTTACCCCCAGCGATGATACGCAATAGATAAACCCGCGGGCACGGTCCAAAATACGTGATATGCGTCCACTGGACGTCGGTGCTACCAGCGGAATAAGTTTAATATTTGCAGCATCCGCTAATGCCAGCATCTCTTCCGATTCCTCGAAGGGCAGGTCAGGGATAATGAGCCCGCTGATCCCCGCCGCATTAACCTCTTGTAAGAAACCCTCAATTCCCATTTGCAACACAGGGTTGTAGTAAGTAAACAGGACGAAAGGCAAAGAAATGCCCCGCTCCCGAGCCTGCGCAGCCGTACGGATACAGGAAGCAATCGTAATGCCATGACGAAGCGCCCGCTCGGAAGCGCGCTGAATGACGGGACCATCGGCAAGTGGATCGGAATACGGAACGCCAAGCTCGACCACATCTGCCCCAGCCTGCTCCAAGGCCTCCAAAATGTCCAGCGTTGTTTCAGGATCAGGGTCTCCTACAGTAATAAAAGGGATTAGCGCCGTCCGTCCGTCCGCTTTTAGCTTGGCAAACGCAGCGTCCAGTCCATTGATCTCCTGGTTGCTCATCACGCTTCTCCCCCTTCCGTGTAGGCCATGATCGATTCCACGTCCTTATCACCCCGGCCAGACAAGCAGATGACGATGATATCGTCAGCAGCCATCTTCGGAGCCAGCTTGACAACCTGGGCTACCGCATGTGCCGATTCCAGGGCAGGAATGATCCCCTCTGTCCGGCTCAACAATTGCAGAGCATCCAAGGCCTCCTGGTCCGTAATCGGGTAATAGCGAGCGCGCTGAATATCCTTCAGGTAAGAATGTTCAGGACCGATGCCCGGGTAGTCCAGCCCGGCCGATATCGAATGAGCGGGCTGAACCTGTCCGAATTCATCCTGCAACAAATAACTCATCGAGCCTTGGAAGACCCCCTTCGTCCCCTTGGTCATGGTCGCAGCATGGAACTCGGTATCCACGCCGCGGCCTGCGGCTTCTACACCGACCAGTTGAACGTCCGTATCCTCGATAAACGGATAGAACATGCCAATCGCATTACTTCCCCCGCCAACCGCTGCAACCAACATCTCCGGCAGTCGGCCCTCGGCCTGAAGAATTTGGGCCCGAGTCTCATCTCCGATAATACGTTGGAAATTGCGCACCATCATCGGATAAGGATGGGGTCCCGTTGCCGATCCGAGAATATAGAAGGTGTCCTGTACATGGCTGACCCAGTAGCGTAGCGCTTCGTTACACGCATCCTTCAACGTCCGTGTACCGGATAGCACAGGAACGACCTCCGCCCCAAGCAGCTTCATGCGGAATACGTTGAGCTGCTGACGCTTGGTGTCCTCTTCTCCCATGAACACCTTGCATTCAAGACCCAGCAGCGCCGCAACGGTAGCGGTTGCCACACCATGCTGGCCAGCCCCTGTCTCCGCAATCACCTTCTGCTTACCCATTCGCTTGGCTAATAGCCCTTGCCCGATGGCATTGTTAATCTTGTGGGCACCTGTATGATTCAGATCCTCACGCTTCAAATAAACCTTGGCTCCACCTAAATGCTCGGTTAGCCGCTCTGCGTAATAAAGCGGAGTCTCCCTGCCGGAATATTGCTTCAATAAGTAAGCGATATCCTGCTGAAATGCGGGATCATCCTTGTATGTCAAATAGGATTGCTCCAATTCCATTAAAGCGTTCATTAAGGTTTCCGGCACATAACGGCCTCCGAAGGGGCCAAAACGTCCATGCTCGTCCGGTACTTGCTTCATCTTCCCTTCACCCTTTCCACGAATTGTGTAATTTTGGCCAGATCTTTGACGCCGCCAGTCTCGACGCCACTTGATACATCCACGCCATCAGGCTGAAGCGTCTCGATCAACAGCTCAACATTGCCCGGATGGAGACCACCAGCCACAAACAACGGTATCCCCTGGGTCATTGTCCAGTCACGGTAAGGATTCACTGCTCTCCAATTAAAGCTATGTCCCGAGCCGCCGCCGTATTTCGGATCGTACGTATCCAGCAGGACCCCGTCCAGCACACCAGCATAAGCGGTCAAGTCCGGTCTTCCATGCACTGATCCGTCCTCCTTGATGGAGAAGGCCTTCATCACCTGCACGCCAAAGCGAGCTTTGACGTCGCGGCAGAAGGCCGGGTCTTCCGTGCCATGAAGCTGCACTACATCCAGCGGCGCTGCCCGCAGCACATCCTCCAGTTCATCCATGGAAGGATTGAGGAACACCCCAACGCTGCGCGGAGCCGCCCCGCCGCTCCATGCCCGGAGAAGAGGGAGCAGCTCCGCCGCCCGCTCACTACTGATTTGACGCTTGCTCCTAGCAAATACAAATCCGACGTAATCCACAGGTAAGTTTATCATCGATTTTAGCACTTCAACGCTTTGAAGTCCACAAATTTTCACGGCGGTCTCCTTCATTACTTCGCATCCTTTCCAAGGCTGTAATTCGCCTTGCTCCCGGTATGCAACGGCCCCATCAGTTCCTCAATGGCATCTCCAACTTGCTCGCGCCGCATAAAGGTTTCGCCGATCAGCACACCCTTGGCTCCCTTGGCGCTCAAGTATTCTATATCCTTACGAGAGGCGATCCCGCTCTCGCTAATGAGTGTCACATCCGAAGGCACCTGCTTGGCCAAGTCAGCAGTCGTATCCAGCGACACCTCGAAGGTCCGCAGATTCCGGTTGTTAATCCCAATTAGCTTGGCTGTGCCTAACGCAAGCACCCGTTCCAGCTCCAAATGATCATGAACCTCCACTAACGCATCCAGGCTTAGCGCCTGAGACAAGGCCAGATAATCGCGTAGCTGCGAGTCGGTCAAGATGGCCGCAATCAGTAGCACTGCATCGGCGCCCAGTAACCGAGCTTCGTAAATTTGCCGTTCGTCGATGATAAAATCTTTGCGCAATAGCGGTATGCTTACCGCCCTGCGAATAGCTTCCAGATAGGCACCACTTCCCTGGAAATACGTCTCATCGGTCAGCACAGAGATACAATCTGCTCCAGCCCCCTCATAACTCCCGGCCAAGGCTACAGGATGAAAGTCTGGACGAATCAACCCTTTGGAGGGAGATGCCTTCTTCACCTCGGCAATCAAACCAATATCCCTCTGGCGTCCTTCGGTCAAGGCAAGGTGGAATCCGCGTGTCGGGTCCAGCTTCGCAATGCGCTCTTCCGCCTCTATACGTGAGAAGGTTTCAGCCAACCGCTGAACCTCCTGCTTCTTTGTCTCTACAATTCGCTCAAGATACATAGCTCAATTCTCCTGTCGTTTGAATAAGCTGCTCCAGCTTGCTATACGCATGACCTGAATCAATAGCTTTCGTAGCGATATCCACGCCGTCACGAATACTGTCCGCCAGCCCGGCCACATAAATGCAGGCTCCAGCGTTTGCCAGCACAACGTCGCGGCAAGCCCCCTTCTCTCCTTGTAGAACCTGCCTTACAATCATAGCATTCTGCAACGGATCGCCGCCGATCATTTCTTCCAGCGGATAAGAGCGCAGCCCTAACTCCTCGGGACGCAGATCATAGGTAGTGATGATACCATCCTTAAGCTCCGATACCTTAGTGACCGAAGATAGGCTGATTTCATCCAGTCCTTCTTCGCTGCTTACGACCAGCGCCCGCTTGGAACCAAGCTCGCGCAGCACCTCGGCAATGGTCGTCGTTTTGCTGCGATCATATATGCCCAGCACCTGGCGGTCCGCACCGGCCGGATTAGTGAGCGGCCCCAGCATATTGAAGACGGTGCGAATACCCAGCTCTCTGCGAGGTCCGGCAGCATGGCGCATAGAAGGATGATATAACTGTGAGAACATAAAACAGATGCCGATTTCATCCAGACAACGCTTGGCCTGCTCTGCATCCAGGCTGATATTTACCCCCAGTGCCTCAAGCACATCTGCACTTCCCGAACGGCCAGAGGCAGAGCGATTACCATGCTTGGCAACCCGAACCGATACTGATGACGCCACAATGGCAGCCGTTGTTGATACATTGATTTTATGAATCCCCGAGCCACCCGTTCCGCACGTATCCAGCAGTTGCCGTGCTTCCGTATCCACCCGGCTGGATGCTCCGCGCATCGCTTCGGCAAATCCGGTAATCTCTTCGACGGTCTCCCCTTTGATACGCAAGGCCGTCAGCAAGCTGCCGATCTGTGCAGGCGTCGATTCTCCGTCCATAATCGCCTGCATCATGCCTCGTGCCTCTTCGCGCCGTAAGTTCTGTCCTTCAATCAAGCGGCTGATTCCCGCCTGTACCGTGTGCTGTTCCATCATCGTAATTCGCTCCTCTCTTTATTTTCCTGGGGTATATTCATACAAATAATCTTGATTAATTACGTCATCACAGGAGGACGGTACCGGAAACATTTGCTCAGCCGTCCGAATCGCGGTTAACAGTGCCTTCGCTTTGTTGACCGATTCCTGATATTCGTTCTCCGGAATCGAATCCCATACAATGCCTCCCCCGGCTTGCACATAGGCTTTGCCTCCCTTGAATACGATCGTACGGATCGTAATGCAAGAATCCATGTTGCCAGAGAAGCCTAGATAGCCAATGGCCCCGGCATAGGTTCCGCGAGCTTCCCGTTCCAGTTCCGCAATGATCTCCATCGCCCGCAGCTTGGGTGCACCAGATACAGTTCCGGCTGGCAGGCAGGACAGGAAAGCATCGAAGAAATCTTTATCCTCACGAAGCTGCCCCGATACCTTGGACACCAGATGCATAACATGAGAGTAGCGTTCAACTTCCATATAAGACTCGCATTTGACACTGCCGAAGTCAGACACCCGGCCAAGATCGTTACGTCCCAAATCGACCAGCATTAAATGCTCGGCACGTTCCTTCTCGTCCTGAAGCAGTTCCGCCTCTAATGCCAGATCGCTCTCCTCGGTGTCTCCCCGTGGCCTTGTGCCGGCAATCGGACGCGTCTCTACCCGACCATTCTCGACCTTGACCAGCGCCTCCGGGGAAGTACCGACAATAATCTCTTCATCCAGCTTGAGATAATACATATAAGGTGATGGGTTCATGGTCCGCAGGACTCGATACACATGCAGCGGATCTACCTCTGTTTCAATATGGAAGCGCTGGGACAATACAACCTGAAAAATATCTCCTGCGCGAATATAATCCTTTGCTGTCTCCACGTTTGCAATAAATTGCTCCTTGGTCAGATTAGAGCGGATATCCCCAAGATCGGTTATCGATGGCACCGGACGGCGATTGAAGCTCTCCCCTGCTCCCTCCTCCTGCAGCAAGTCGGCAGCTTCATCCAGCTTCCGCTCTGCCAGCTCATAGGCCTGACGAATCTCCTCGTCCCGAGCGCCCGGCTTCACATGCACGTTGGATATCAGCAATATTCGTTGCTTCACATGATCGAACACAATAATTTGGTCACAAAACATGAATTGCATATCCTGCAAATTCAAGTCGTCCACCGGATGAGAGGGAAGCTTCTCGTAATATTGTAGCAGGTCGTAACCGAAGAACCCGATAGCTCCCCCGGTAAACGGCGGCATTTCCGGAAGTTTAGGACTACGGTATCCGCGTAAGATAGCTTTCAGCTCATCCAGAGGTTTATCCGAGCGAAGCCGTTCCTTTACTCCTTCCCGCTCGATGGTTACTTCCCCCTTCTTTGCTGAGATCAGCAGAAACGGGTCTGTACCGATGAAGGAATAACGCGCCCATTGACTCCCCCCCTCTACACTTTCCAGCAGGAACGCCCGCTCCCGCTGGGCAATTCGGCGAAATATCCGGATGGGTGTCTCCAGATCAGCGAGCAGCGTACGAGCAATCGGGATTAAATTATATTGACTTGCCAAAGCAATAACCTCTTCAACTTGCGGATTTGCCATGTCTTTCACTTCCTTTTCGGATAATAGGGTTCATTATGGACAAACAAAAAAACCTCTACCGAAGTAGAGGTTCTGGATTTGCGGTTTATTTGAAAATGCCTGATTCCGCTAAAGTTAAGATAGGTTAAGAAGCCACAATATCGGCATTCTGCCCAATTCATCTCCGAACCCCCGGAAGAATTGCGCACAACTCCGCGCTGCGGTCAACGTTCATATCCTAATCTCAATGGAACCTGCACTCACTCAACTAAACTCGGCTCATCTCTGGCTCAGCTCTACTCAGCTCTAAACAAAACAATCAACTAAAACTCACTCAGCTAAAACTGATTTAACTATAACTTATTACCTGCTGGTTTGGCAACCCTGCCTGTCAGCAAACTTCTCCATATTAAGATGAGGACACGCCCAAATCCGGACGGAGGATTCTTGCTTCATTCAAATAGACATGCTTCATATCCCGCTGCCCCTTCGTCGTGTTCACATGAATCAGCAAACGAATGCACATCGGTAACGCACCCTTCACCGGTATCTCGGTAGAACACATTAAGGGCACCATATCCCAGCCCTGCAAATCCCGAATCGCTCTTGCAGGAAAGGTAGCATCCAAATCCGGCGTTACCGTGATCCAAACGCTGCTGATGTCCTCAGGGACGATTTGATTGCGTTCCACAATTTCCTTCAGCATATCGGCTGTTGCCGTCAGCATCTCCTGCTCCTCATTGCGGGTGACCGTCGTCGCTCCGCGAATGCCACGGTTATACATGTGGTTCCTCCTCTTTCAGCTCGGCGATGACCCGATGGACTTCCTCCAACGTGACATCATCCACGATTTCTACTTTTCCGATGTCTACCGGCAAAACAAACACCATCTGCTGCTCCTTGAACTTCTTGTCATGCATCATGGCATGGACTAATTCATCGGCCTTTAACTGACCTGGCATAGCGGTAGGCAAGCCGTAACCGCCAAGCAAGGCGACCGTCTCCTCATAAAGCTTAGGCGCACGGCCCCGGTTCACCGCCAGTTTGGCTGCAGCAGCCATTCCGATCGATATCGCTTCCCCGTGCAGGAATTCACCATATCCGCCAGTAGCTTCAATGGCATGCCCTAGCGTATGGCCCAAATTAAGAATCGCCCGAAGGCCCTGCTCCCGTTCATCCACCGACACCACCTGAGCTTTGACGGAGCAGCCTTGCGTCAGACCGTAGCCCAGTGCATCCGGATCAAGAGCCAGCAACTCAGCGGTGTGCTCACGGCACCAAGCAGCAAATGCAGCATCCCAGATCAGGCCATGCTTGACCATTTCGGACAAGCCGGCACGAACATCACGGGGAGGCAGGGTTTGCAGACTATCCACGTCATACAGTACCAACTCCGGTTGGTGAAAGGCACCGATCATGTTCTTCGCCAGTCGATGGTTAACGGCGACCTTACCACCAACGCTACTATCATGAGCCAAAATTGTCGTTGGCATCTGCACGAAGGTAACGCCGCGCATATAGGTCGCCGCTACAAATCCGGCCAAATCGCCAATCACCCCGCCACCCAAAGCAACCACAACCGAGCGCCGGTCAAGCCCGCCCTCAATCGCTGCTGTCATGAGATTCTCATAGACCTCCAGGGATTTGGATTTCTCCCCTGCCTTGACGGTCACACTAACCGTGCGATAGCCTGCGTTCTGGAGCGAAGTCTCCACTACATTAAGGTATAAAGGGGCTACGTTCTCGTCGGTCACGATTAGCACGGGACTCTTCACCGAAAGCTTGTGCTCTATGAAAAATTCTCCCGAACGCGCCAGCAACCCGCTGCCGATATAGATGGGATAAGAACGCTCGCCCAGGTCCACCTGCAGCGTTCTCATTAATATTCCTCCAACTGTGCCAGGTACCCCTGCACGTTACGTTCAATCTCCTGAATCGAATCACCGCCGAACTTCTCTAGAAAAGCCTTGGCTACTTCCCATGCTACAACATGCTCAAGCACTACGCTGGCAGCCGGCACGGCGCAAGCATCCGAACGCTCCACCTGTGCTGCAAAAGCTTCCTTCGTATCGATGTCCACACTTTGGAGCGGCTTATATAAGGTTGGAATAGGCTTCATCACACCGCGAACCACCAGAGGCATTCCGTTCGTCATGCCACCCTCGAAGCCACCCAGTCGGTTGGTAGACCGGTGGTACCCACGTTCCTTCGTATATACAATCTCATCGTGAACCTGCGATCCAGGAATCGTGCCCGCCTCAAAGCCAATACCGATTTCTACTCCCTTGAAGGCGTTGATCGACATGACCGCCTGGGCAATTCTGCCGTCCAGCTTGCGATCGTATTGTGCATGGCTACCCAGTCCCACCGGAACGCCTTCTACGATGCATTCCACGATCCCGCCGATGGAGTCGCCTTCTTCTTTGATTTTATCAATATAAGCTTCCATCTTCTTCTCGGTCTCGCTGTCCGCTACCCGCACGGAAGAAGCCTCGGTTACGCGCGCCAGCTCTGATAGCGGCAGGTTATGGGGCGGAGCCTCAATTTCGCCGATTCGAATAACATGGCCGGCAATGCGAATGCCGAAATGCTCCAAGAACTGCTTGGCAACGGCACCAACGGCAACGCGAATCGCCGTTTCCCGGGCACTGGACCGCTCAAGCACATTACGCAAATCCTTATGGTTATATTTCAAGCCGCCGTTCAGGTCGGCATGGCCAGGACGGGGACGATGCACTCTGCGCTTCTCCTCATCCGTACCTTCCATCGGCTCTATGTTCATGATCTTCTGCCAGTGCTTCCAGTCGTTATTCTCTACAATCAACGCCACAGGAGCACCCGTGGTATAGCCATGGCGGACACCCCCGGCAATCTGGGCAGTATCCTTTTCAATTTGCATGCGGCGGCCGCGGCCGTACCCTTTCTGGCGACGAGCCAGTTCAAAGTTAAGCGCCTCAAAATCAAGCGGCAAGTGGCTCGGCAATCCTTCGATAATCGCAGTAAGCTGGGGTCCATGCGTCTCCCCCGCTGTTAAGTAACGTAAACTCATGATGTTGCGTTCCCCCTTTAAACTGTTAAACTGTAAAGAGCTAAAATCTATTCATCTTTGCCCATTATAATATTGATCGCCTGCTTCTGTCACGTGATGTTTGCATTTTCCGCAGAAAAGTCCCTCTGTTTGATAACGGCCAGCTTACGAATCCGGTGCTGCCCTACCTCACGTACAGCGAATATGTAACCCCGGTATTCAAATTCCGGCTTCTCCTGAATTGTAGGAATCCGCTTGAGTCGTCCGATCATAAATCCGCTTAGCGTATCATAATCCTCTATCGGCAAAGGGATATCCAGCACGTCCTGGGCATCGTGCAGCGACATGGTGCCACTGAACAAATAATGTCCCTCCTCCACTAGCTCGAATTCACGCTCTTCACTGTCATGCTCATCATAAATATTCCCGACGATTTCCTCCAGCAAATCTTCCATCGTGACGATCCCGGCCGTTCCGCCATATTCATCCACAATGACAGCCATCTGAATGCGGTTCTGCTGCATATCCTCAAATAATTCATTGGTCTTCCTCGACATCGGCACGAAATGAGGCGGCGTCACCATCTCCTGCAAATTCCAGTCTTCTTGCGCTCCTCCCCGTAAATAACGCAGCAAGTCCTTACTATGCAGAATCCCGATCACATTATCGATCGTCTCCTCATAGACCGGAAATCGGGTATATTGCGCTTTGTCGGCCAGTTCAGCAACCGTCTGCTGATCGGCCTCCACCGGAATTCCTACGACATGAATTCGATGAGTCATGATTTCATCAACCGTCAAATTATCAAAGTCAAAGATGTTATTAATCATCAGCTTCTCAATCGGCTGAATCGTCCCCATCTCGGTGCCGGTATCCAGCATCATGCGAATCTCTTCCTCCGACACCTCTTCATCATTGGCATTCGGATCAATCCCGAACAATCTGACGATCAGATTTGTCGAACCGGTAAGCAGCTTCACGAACGGTGCGGTCACCTTGGACAACACCGAAAGTGTAGTAGCTGCGAGCATCGCCATGCTTTCCGCTCTCTTCATCGCTACCCGTTTAGGAACGAGTTCACCAAGCACCAATTGGAAGTAGGATAACAGCAACGTAATGACAATCAACGAAATTGTGCTAAGTACGGAAGGCGCAAGCGGCACACCCAGTAAAATCAGATAAGCAGCCAGGTCACCCGCAAAGCTCTCACCCGCAAAGGCACTGGCAAAAAATCCAGCCAGCGTGATTCCGATTTGAATCGTGGCAAGAAATTTACTTGGCTCGCCGAGCAAGCTAAGAATGATCTTCGCCTTACGATGGCCTTGCTGGGCCATTGCCCTTATTTTATTATCATTCAAGGAGATTAAGGCAATTTCCGATGCAGCAAAAAAAGCATTAATCAAAATCAAAACAAGAATAATGAAAAGCTCAACCAATCCCACACACCTCCAAATATTTCCCCGTTATTTTGCCGTAACGAATCCTTAGATATACGCAAAAAGGCATAACCCGTCGTCAATCGCTTGACGCAGATTATGCCTGATCATCCGTCAAAGACGGATGTTAAAGGATTCAATTGTATTTGCTGGCTACTCTCGGGGTCGTCCGAAGCATTCATGGATGAAACCTCTTCCTGACGGTAATTATAAATTATTATAGGAAGATCCTCACCCCGCTGTCAAGTTGGACCCTCTGGACCATCTGTTCAGCGCAACGACCGCCTCTTAGGAACCCCTTAGCCAGAAGCCGGCTGGTTATCCAAAGGGCAAGGGCGCCTGCCCTCAAGCGGAACGTCTTCTAGCATCCGCTTCAGGTGGCTACTTTCGATTCCCAACACTTGCGCACATTCCTGCGACGTCAGAAATCCCCGCTGATAAGCTTCGATTACCTTTCGCTTGTCCATAACCTGACCTCCATTGACCGTATGCTACAAGTATAGGAAAGTTCAGGAGATAATATACAATCAGGCCTTTTTGCGATAGAAGAAAGTTTCCGCCGGCTCCAGCCCATATTGACTTGGGGAGAAAATCTGCTCCGTGCTGCCCACGAACAGAATGCCCCCGGGGCGAAGCGCACCCGCAAATTTATGATAGAGTACCTGCTTGGCTTCCTCGGTGAAATAAATCATGACGTTCCGGCATACGATCAGGTCGAACCCTTCTTCGAACGTATCCAGCAGTAGGTTTTGCTTCTTGAAGGTAACCGCCTTCTTCAGCTTGGCATCAAAACGAAACATCTGACCCTCCGCCGTGAAATACCGCTCGGCCACCTCCTTGGGCACGTCCTTCAACGACCGCTCCAGATAAAGCCCTTCCTGTGCCTTCGCCAACGCTCCCTCATCAATATCCGTAGCCAGCAGATAGGTTCCACCGAGCAGTCCAGAATCTGCCAGAATCATCGACAACGTATAAGGCTCTTCTCCAGTCGAGCAGGCAGCGCTCCACACCCGTAGCTTCGGCCGTCCGGCAGATAGCTCAGGCAAAGCTTCGTCCCGTAGTACCTCCCAGCGATTCGGGTTCCGCCAAAATTCAGAGACGTTAATCGTCATTTTATCCAGGAACTCGTAAAACAACGACTTATTGCCCATCATGGCTGTATAGAAATCTGTAAATTTGGTATAGCCGTTCTTGTTACGCAGCGTAGTTAACCGCCGCTTCATCTGAGCTTCCTTATATTGGGCCAAATCGATGCCTGTGCTCTTCTTGATGCCTTGAATGAATTCAAGATAATCGGGGTCTACACCCGTCTCTGCTTGGTTTGCCCGGGGAAGTTCGGGAAAGATGCGGTTCATATCCATGAGCTCACGCTTCTCGAATACTTCATGAGTTCCGGTTCCGTAAAGAAATTGGCGATTTCACGTTCTGCGCTTTCGCTGCCGTCCGAGCCGTGAATCAAATTAAACGGTGTATGGGCGGCAAAATCCCCACGAATAGTTCCAGGCAACGCCTCCGTCACCTTCGTCTTACCGATCACCATCCGGGATAATGTAATAATGTCATCGCCCGTCCAAACCATGGCAAATACCGGACCGGAAGTGATAAAGCCCACCAGTTCATCAAAGAAGGGTTTTCCCTCATGCTCGGTATAATGCTTCTTCGCCTGATCTTCCGTCACCTGGGTCAGCTTAGCGGCAATCATTTGGAAGCCCTTATCTTCAAACCGGCTAACGATTCTGCCTACCAATCCGCGCTGTACGCCGTCTGGTTTAACCATCAAAAAAGTTCTTTCCATGGTTCCCCTCCCGAAAAAAGTCAACATTGTCCATTCGTTTGCTAGACGCCTTGCCCGCTCCTACGGAAAGAAGGCGGTTTCATCTGCATTTTACCAGATACTCACGAAATAGGTAAAGATTAATAGGCGCGCTTATTGATAAAGCGGGCAATATCCTGCAAATGAGTCCGCGAAGCAGTATCCGCCAGCCCTTCTAACGCCTTGAGCGCCTTGTCAATAAAACGGTCAGCTAGTACCTCTGCTCGTTCGATACCACGGCTTCCCCGAATCATCTCGATGGCCCGCTTCTCGTGTCCGGTACCATCACTTGCTTGAATACCGCGAATTTCTTGCAGCAGAGGGCCTCGTAATTCTGCTTCCTGCAAGGCAAAGATCACAGGAAGCGTAATATTGCCCTGACGCATATCGCTACCTGGCGGTTTGCCAATCGTCTTCTCGGTTCCAAGCAAATCCAGCAAATCATCGCGAATTTGAAAGGCCATGCCTACATTGTAGCCATATCGGTAGAGCGCAGTGCTTACCTCATGGGAAGCTTCCGCTGCCATGGACCCGAGCTGGCAGCTTATCGCAATCAGCAGAGCCGTCTTGCGGCGAATCCGCAGCAAATAGTTCCTGACGCTCTGCTCGGTATTGAAAAAATCGCGGATTTGCTCCATCTCACCGATGGACATCTCCACCATTGCCTTGGCCAATATTTGATGTATGTATGGGTTGTCCAGCTTTGCTACCTGCTGAAGCGCTTTGGCGTAGATATAATCGCCCGTGTACATGGCAATTCGATTATCCCATTTGGACTTGACCGTAGCCTTCCCACGCCGCGTGTCAGCATCGTCAATAACATCGTCATGTACCAGCGATGCCGAATGGATCATTTCGAGTGGCACCGCGATGTATTGCAGCTTCTGCAAATCGTAATTCCCAAACTTGCCACCTAGCAAAACGAACACAGGACGCAATCGCTTCCCGCCCGCCTTTAGCAAATGCAGGGATGTTTCGCTCAGCAGACCATCATCGTCCTCAATCGCCAGATAGAGCTGCTTCTCGATATAATCCATATCTTTTTTTAGTGATCCAAAAATATCCAATAGTTTCATTCTTTCACCCGTGTCAACGAATTATGATTCCATATTTCCATGTCTACCCGATGATCCAGCAAGCCCATTTCATAAGCGTAATCGAAGTAGAGCGACAGACCCTTACGGCGTTCCGGTCCAAAATCATAACGTAAATTGTGAAAATAGTGTTGCCAGTATTCCCTGGTGCCGCCCAATTCTTCGCAAGCCTTCATAACCAGAGGCGTCACATCAGCAAGGCTTCTCTGCTTGCTGGCTTCAAAGGCCAACGTAATCTCCTCCAGAAAGTCTTCATGACTCCGGGCAAATGGCTGCTGCACGGCCCAGACGGCAAAGGTCATACCGTATCCGGTCCATGCCTTCCAAATCTCCCCAAGGTCCGTCATGATATAACCGGGATGATGCCACGAGGCTTGAATGGCCTGATCTCCGATCAGTAGCGCCGCATCGCTGTCTTCCATCATGGCTTCCAGATCAGGCTCGCTGTTCCAATAGCTTGGCTTGCCGCCATAGGCCTTCTCCATAATAATCTTCAACAAATTCACCGAAGTAGCCGACGTATTGGTTAAGGCAATCCGGCCGTTCGCCACTTGCTCTGGCGGCTTCCGCGAGAAGAGCAGAATGGAATTAACCGGGCCGTCGGCGCTCACCGAAAGATTAGGCAATAATACTAACCGGTCGCTACCATGTCCATAGGCGAAGGAAGATACCGGCGATATATCAAGCGAACCCTCCAGCATCCGGCTATTCAGTTTGGATGGCACCTCGGTTACCAGTCGGCTGGGTTGCGAGAGCTGGGCCGTCTCGAAATAGTGGAATACAGGCCATACGTTACTATATTTTATTTTACCGATGAGGATGTCTTTATTGCTTCGGCTCTGCATCGTGATCCCCCCATCTATGAAATAAGGCATGCTCGATACCGAGATTGTCCAATACCTTGCCCACCATAAACGCCACAAGATCATCGATGGTCTGTGGACCAAAATAAAATGCTGGCATCGCCGGAATCATCCGAACCCCTAAACGAGACAGCTTCAGCATGTTCTCCAGGTGGATGGCATGCAGTGGTGTTTCGCGGGGAACCAGCACTAACGGCCGCCCCTCCTTAAGCATGACGTCCGCCGCGCGGGCCATCAAATTATCGGATGCTCCCGTCGCAATTGAGGACAATGTGCCCATCGAACAAGGCATCACGATCATACCGTAGGTAAGAAAAGAGCCGCTGGCGATCGAAGCGCCGATATCGGCGATCGGATGGTACACGAGCTTGCCGGGAAGTGCGCCGAAGCTCGTCCGTAGCACCTCTTCCCGATTCGTCGTATCCCACCCGAGTTCTTCCTTGATCACCCGCCAGCCCGCATTGGAAATAACCAGATGGACGGTAAACTGCATGCCGAGCAGCGTCTCAATCAGCTTAACACCGTAAATGGAGCCGCTGGCCCCGGTCATGCCAATAACGATTGTTTTGGTCTTATTCATCTGTAATGACGCACCACCAAGTCGATCAAAGTAAACGAAAAGACCACGATACTGAGTACACCGTTCATCGTAAAGAAGGCGGTCTGCAGACGGCTTAAATCCCCCGGAGACACGATATGATGCTCATAGAACAATATCAAATAAGCGATAATCATACCCGCAATATACCACCAGCCCAAATCCGTCATGAGCAGCATGGCGATAAAGCCTAACGCCGTGAGAATATGGAAAGCCTGGGCAATCTTTAACGATTTGGCCACTCCAAAGCGTACCGGAATGGAATGAAGACCTTCTTCCTTATCAAATTCAACATCCTGACAGGCATAAATAATATCAAAGCCGGCAATCCAGAACGTAATCGTAGCAAAGAAAATCATTGCCGTCCAATCGACCTTCCCGGTCACCGCAGCCCAACCTCCCAGTGGAGCCAGAGCAATCGTCAGACCCAGCACAACATGGCAAAGCCAGGTAAAGCGCTTCGTGTAGGAGTAGAACACTAGCATCACTACAGCAATAGGCAGTAATTTGAGCGCCAGTGGTTCGAGTTCAGCCGCAGCCCAGAACAATAGCACGAAGGAAGCTATAATAAATAGGATGACTTCCCCGATCTTGAGCAAGCCTGCCGGAATGGCACGACCCGCGGTTCGTGGATTCTTGGCATCACTGACCCGGTCAATCAACCGGTTGAGCCCCATAGCAGCACTGCGAGCTCCGAACATGGCAAGCAACACCCAGCCAAGTTGCGCCCAGGAGGGAAGCGTATTGTTGACAACCTCGGAACCAAGGAGCGCGCCCATAAATGCAAAGGGCAGTGCGAACACCGTGTGTTCGAATTTAATCATTTGCAGAAAGATACCAATTTTCTTAAACATGTTACGTCTCCTTCGTTCCGATGTGCAGAGCGGCAATTCCACCAGTTAAAGGATAGGCTTCGACCCCGATTAATCCGGTCTCCCGGAAGATTTGGGCAAGCTCTGCGCGCCCGGGGAACTGAACCAGTGACTCCGGCAGCCACTTATATTGCTGGTACCGCTTGGCCACTAGCTTACCGACCATCGGCATAATTTTCTGGAAGTAGAAATAATAAAGTCCCTTGAAGGGTTGCCAGGTTGGCTTGGACAATTCCAGACAAACGACCATACCGCCCGGCTTCACAACCCGCTTCATCTCCTGCAAAACTTGACGCAGATCTGGCACGTTGCGTAAGCCAAACCCGATCGTCGCATAATCAAAGGTGTCATCCTCAAACGGCAATGCCATCGCGTTCCCTTGAATCAAGGAGATTTGCGATTCGAATCCGCTCTCCTCCACCTTGCGGCGTCCAAACTCCAGCATATTCTCACTGAAGTCAAGGCCGGTAATCGTCCCTCCGCTGGCCTGAGCCATACTGATCGTCCAGTCGCAGGTGCCGCAGCATAAATCAATAGCTGTGTCCCCAGGGGACATCTTCATCTTGGCCATCGTGAACTTACGCCAGGCCTTATGGCGTCTAAAGCTAATTAAATCATTCATCATATCGTATTTTGGAGCAATGCTCTCAAAGACGGAGTGTACAAACTGTTCCTTGTTCTCCGATGAAGTCGATGGACTCATTCGCAAATTACCTACCCTTCTTGCACGGAACGGCGCACAGGCGACAATACGGCGGCAAACGGCTCAACAATCGCTCGCAGTTCGGCCCGCACCGTTTCTTTGTTGCATTCATGAAGCAGTGATTGCACATGGTCCACCGATTGGTGGAGCATGGATGTCAGTTGCTCTCTGATGTTATATTTGGCTAATAGCAACGTCCAGTCGCGTTCTCCGATCTTGCGTTCGGAGAGCGTCTCCCGTTCCTCGGAGGTTGCGGCTTCCATGATTCGCAGGTAGGCATAACCTTTGCGCTCCTGCGGCAATTGTCCAGCCAAGCGGATCTCGTCCATGACAACCTCGCAATGACTTAATTCCGCCAGTAAATGCTGCCACATGCTTTGGGCCGATTGGTCCAGCAAATGCGTAAAAGAAAGAAAAAGCCCCATCCTCACATGGACGCATTCCTTCACGTATTCCTCCGCCGGAACCACCATCCGCTTGAGCCGGCTATACAAACGTGCCTTCAGCCGGTTTACCTCGCAAATGGCCGCACTCATCCGGGACACCATACCAATCTCTCCGGCCTGGGCCAGCAATTGATAGAAGGCGCCGCTGAAGTAATCCCCCGCCAGCACCTTAAGCTGCCTTGCGCGCATCTCAGGCGAAGCCTCGGCTAATCCCTGCTCCAAATCAATCTGATCATGGGTATCCATGCCTAATTGCACAAGGAAAGCAGCGAGCGAACAAGTCTCCGCCGTCGAAGCCGAGCCCTCCTCCCGGTCGTTTAGAAAGGTATAAAGCAAGCGAACACGGGGCACCGGAAATTCCGGAAGCGCCGTGTATGCGGTAATCATGTCATAGCTGACATATTTATGTGCCAATTCAGTTATGCGATAAGGTTTCATCCTTTGCCTCCGAGCCGCTAGTCCTTTATCATTCATTGATTCACAATAATTCTGTCACAATCTTGTCTATTATAGCATATGTTATTTCACTGCGCACAGAGGTGAACGGTGATCCGCAAGAGAAATATGGACACTACTCACTCAGGAAGCGAGACTTCCATAGCTGCGTCTGCGTGACATGCATTCTTGACTGCAAATCCTCCGTCAATGGGCCATCTCCTATATCCCGTAAGCCGGACAATTCCTCGGTTGATATTTCGTTCCGCCTCACGTCAGCGGCGATAAGCAGATATCTCGTGCCCAGCCATCGGTCCTCGGCCAGCACACGCAGCAACAATTGGTCTACGTTGCTAGTATGCTCAAAAGCAAAGGAAATCAGCTCGGCCATCCCCCGGTAGACCTGCTCCGTGCTTGACTCCTCATCCATCACCTTCAAATCGACGGACAAGATGCCTGCATTCAAATCCACCTTGGCGAGCGGTAACGGAAGCGGTAGAACGGACAAACCATCAACCAAATTATCCTCCGTCAACCTGACTGGCTTTTGTCCTGCAAATACAGTGGTTGCATAGGGCATCTGCTCTGTCTGTGAATCACCAAGCGAAGATATCGCCGCCCACAACATAGCACAGCTCATAGCCAGCAGTACGGCTCGGAAGACTATTTTCCCATACATGGGGCACTCTCCCTTCAGATGCGATCAGACCGTTCGGAATAACCCACCCTGTCCGAGAGTCCTATACCCCATTGTACATAGAAAAAAAGCAGGCTATGCCTGCGATTTGAAAAATCATTCTTCCGTATCGATAATTCCATGCTTGGTGTATACGAGTGCTTTGCCGCGGACCTTCACCGCCGACGTATGATCCGTGAATTGAGCGATTAACACTTCGCCTTTGTCCAGCTTCTCCGTATGGTGAAAGCGAGTATCTTTCCCCCGGGTCAGACCGATCACCGTAACTCCTTGCTCCTTGGCTTTAACGACAAAGTAATCCCCGCCCGTAACCCCCGATTCATTGCCGCCTACGTTCTGATTGTCCACCATGGCTGCGCCTCCCTTTGCATTTTTGATCAGGCTGCTCTCTGCTCTACAACCTTCCGTGAAAAGAAAAAGCCGTGAACGGAAAGCCCACGGTCTTTTGCACGGAAAGATATATAGAAATCTTTATTTAATTCCGTCTTTGAGCGCCTTGCCTGGTTTAAAGGCAGGAATTTTGCTCGCAGGGATTTCGATTTCCTCTCCGGTTTGCGGGTTACGGCCTTTACGGGCAGAACGTTCACGGACTTCAAAGTTGCCAAAGCCAACCAGTTGAACTTTGTCTCCACTTTGGAGCGCTTCGGAAATAGCTTCGAAAACAGCATCTACCGCTTTCGTTGCATCCTTCTTGGACAATTCCGTGCTTTCAGCCACTTGAGAAATCAAGTCGGATTTGTTCATTTCTGATTCACCTCCCTGTCAAGGAAAATTATACCACTTGTTATTTGTGTTTCCGTTTTATCGCAGAATATACGCGAAATGAGCCCTATTGGCATATTTTATGGGGCGCGGAACAAACTTATAGTAATACAGCCCGGGCATAATTTCAAGTATTTCAACCTGGAGCGGCATTTTGGCAACAAAATAACCGCACGCGGCCAGCCTGGCACACGCACGGTTACTTAAAGTAAAATCGGTTTTAAAGGATGATCGCGATGAGCCCACCCGAGCCTTCGTTGATGATACGACCCAGTGTTTCCTGCAGCTTGTAGCGAGCGTTGTCCGGCATCATGGCAATCTTGCCCTGAATGCCCTCGCGTACAATGGAATGCAGCGAGCGGCCGAAAATATCAGACTCCCAGATCTTGATTGGATCGTTCTCGAAATCTTGCATCAGATAACGAACCAGTTCCTCGCTCTGCTTCTCAGTGCCTATAATCGGGGCAAATTCCGATTCCACATCCACGCGAATCATATGGATGGATGGTGCCGTCGCTTTCAGTCTTACGCCAAACCGTGAGCCTTGACGAATGAGTTCCGGCTCATCCAGAGCCATCTCTGCAAGCGATGGTGCAGCGATGCCGTAACCGGTCGTCTTAACCATTTCCAGCGCTTCCGCGAAGCGATCATATTCCCGCTTAGCATGGGTGAATTCCTGCATAAGCTGGAGCAAATGGTCTTTGCCGCGAATCTCAACGCCCACCACTTCCATCAGGATACTATCATACAGATCGTCCGGTGCGTACAGGTCGATTTCAGCTACGCCCTGCCCCATATTCAGGCCGCTAAGCCCTGCCCGGTCGATGAAGTCATATTCCATAAAGTTACCCACAACCCGGTCCACATCACGCAACCGGCGGATGTCCTTAACCGTATCGCGAACGGAATTCTCATAATTACTGCGCAGCCAGTGGTTCTCGTTCAGCACCATCACCCAGCTAGGCAAGTTGACATTCACTTCATGCACAGGGAATTCGTAGAGCACTTCGCGAAGTACGCCGGTTACATCTTCCTCGGTCATGGTTGCTGCACTTAACGTAATCACCGGAATATCATACTTCTCGGCCAGTTCACCGCGAAGCTGCAGCGCTTCCTCACTATTAGGTCTTGTAGAGTTAATGACTAGGACAAATGGCTTGCCAACTTCCTTCAGTTCCTCGATAACTCGTTCTTCTGACTCCACATAAGAGTAACGCGGAATATCGGCGATTGTGCCATCGGTGGTCACGACAACGCCCAGCGTAGAATGCTCCTGAATGACCTTGCGCGTACCGATTTCAGCCGCTTCCTGGAACGGTATAGGCTCTTCGAACCATGGCGTCGAGATCATGCGAGGACCATTTTCGTCCTCATAGCCCTTTGCGCCTTCCACGGCATAGCCGACGCAATCGACGAGTCTGACATTCACCTCGAGTCCTTCTGCCACCTTAATCTGCACCGCATTGTTAGGCACGAATTTAGGTTCCGTAGTCATGATGGTTTTGCCAGCGGCGCTTTGCGGAAGCTCATCCACTGCGCGAACCCGATCGGCTTCGCTAGCGATGTTAGGGAGCACAACCGTTTCCATAAAACGTTTAATAAAGGTTGATTTCCCCGTTCGTACCGCCCCGACGACTCCCAAATAGATATCGCCTCCGGTGCGTTCAGCAATGTCTTTAAAAATGTCCACTTTCTCCAATACCAATGATATCCCCTCCTCAAATTTCGCCGAAGGAAAAATGCCTTGAGAGCATCCGCTTCGTTATTCACCATTCCTTCAGAACCACTGCTACGAACAGGAGCGGCAGCCCCTCTTGCCCGTGTCCGCCGCCGCCATCCAAGGTGGAAAGAACCTGAACGAAGCGACGTTAACTCGTACATGCATTTGGACTAGTAACATCTTATGTACCAGATGCGCAAATATGACGGAAATAACCGTACAAGCCCACTTTTTTTGCAAAGCCGCTCGTTCAGCCCGAACCAGGCGGGCAATAAACGCCACATTTTCATTTGTATGACTCTAGTGAAAAGAGTATTCCGCTAATGGTATAACAACAAAAGCCCTTCGGATTTCTCCGAAAGGCATGATTGTGGGTGAATGGACCCCATTTGCGGTCTATAATTATTGATCCGGGGTAAGCTCAGCTAGTGGAGCCCCATCTAGCCAACGGTAAGGCAGCGATTTTACCGGCACCTGAGATGAGCGGTCTGTTAGCCATTGCCGCAAATCCTCTTCCCCTTGAGGCAAACGACCCGATTGATCGATGGCCTGCATAATATCATAGGCGTAGTCTACATAGACATGCCCGGCCGCGTCTACGAGATAAGGCAGAGCCTGGCTAGAATATACGCTTAGCAGCTCATATTGCGAGGCTTGGGCCAGCGATAAGTCTACTTGGTACAGTCCGGGATAGGCCTCTCCGTCCACCTGGCCTGGAAGCTGTCCTCCATGCTGGGAACGGTAGAGTTCTACCTGACGCTGCACATCGTTAACCTTTTGCACCGTATTCAAATCCATTACTTTCACGGTAGGGTCCACCTCTTCGTTAATGACCAGGAAATAAACACTGCCCCCTTGTTCGAAGGCCGCTGCCGGAATATCGTCCAAATAACCCAACTGCTTCATTTGACCCAAATTCAGGCGAAACTTCTCATAACGAGGTATCTCTTCCCCCGCAGTGAAGATGGGCAAAATCCCTCGTTCCTCCTGAAAGCGGTCCAAGGCTTGCTGAACACGTCCCACGCTCTCGGCATAGGATACAGGTCCGGCCTTCTGCTGCTCTCCCCGGTACATACAACCGGTAGAAAAGATCAATAGCAACGTGGCCAGGCCAGACCAGACAAACGGTTTGCTCCATTTTCGTATTAAACTGCTCGCTGCCGGCATCACTATCCTCCTACCACAAGCTATCATCTTGTTGCTGCTCTAATTGTTTGCGGATGGCCGCCTTAAGAGGGTCCTCAGGCACTCGTACCACGCCTTGCCCGCAAATTTTCGCCTGGCAAGCCAGCCGATAACCCTGTTCGATCTGATAGCCAAGCTTCCGCCGCTCCGCCTCCGTAGGCGAAGTCAGTGCAGCAGCTTGATCTGGTTCCAACAAAATTTTGCACATCAGGCACCCCGCTTTCCCTCCGCAACGGGTAGAGATAGGAACCTTCGCTTCACGCGCGGCCCTGAGTACCGTTGTTCCCGGGCGTACCTTGACGGACTTATCCATGGGTTGAAAATTTACTACTATCTTCTCCATGATTTAATCCTCATTCTTCCCAGCCATGGTACTCCTGCCATGGCTGGGACAGAAGCGGCCGATCCAGCAGTTCCGCCATACGTCCGATTAGATCAGAAGTCCAGGCATTTCTCTTAAGCAGCTCCAGCAACAAGGGCAAATGCCGTTCCGGTTCTTTGCGCATGACCGCAGCGATTGGCAAATAACGATCGTGCCGCTCCCGCAGCAAATTGAATATAAATTCATGGGCCAGCGGCATGACTTGTATTACCGCCTTCTGCAAAGCAACCTGATGTGAAGCTCCGGCCAGTAGCTCATTCACCTCCGTACGGTAAGAAGCACGTGCAGTGCGTATTTCAAACCCCCCGGCCATTTCTACCTCCAGGTCACCCAGGCGATAATGGCTAAGTACAGAGGCATAACGCTCGTTGCGATCATAGGCAGGCTTGTCTGTAGCCAGCGAGCTTAGCCGCTCATGCAAGCTGTGAGCTTCCTCCGTATCCGCATAAATATCTATATCCCTTGGCGGGGACTCCAGTGGTACACCCTGGAGCCACAAGCCGCAACTTCCGCCTAACAGCCAGGCCTCCGGCGAGCCCGCAAGCTGACCCGCAAGCTCCTCAAGCGCTACGGTCAACCGGGCATACAGCGCGCTTTGTGATTCAACCATATAGATTCCCCTTCTCTATTCACCAATGTTTACAGAGCTTACGTGATGGATACAAGACCCGCCAGAAATCCCGTCAGCATGATGAGGAAAGCGATGAATGACAGGACCCATTTCACAAGCCCTTTAGTTTTTGTCCGTGCAAACGTAATCAAAAATACGGATATACCCATAATTAGAACTGCCGCGATCGACAACCACATCTTTGTCATAGCATCCATCGTTCAATTCTCCCATTTTCTATCGTTTAATATGATCCATATTATAGCATTTTTCCGCCGATGAGGCTACGCTGTGAAAGCGCAACCAGATCAGGCCAAATCAAATAAAGCCCTGCGACACTATGCCGCAGAGCTTTGGAGTCCCAAGAAAGCATCCTTATTTCTTCATCATCAATTTCATCAAAGCTTCCATATTGGACGGGTTCATACCGCTTTTCTTCACGGCATTGACAATTTCCGAAACGGTGCTTTCCGTGACCGGCACTTTCGCCATGGCCGATACTTGTTTGATCAGCTTGCGCAGTTCAGCTTCATTCTTCATAGTAGACGGTTTGACCGTACTGGCCAGCTTCTTGACCGAACCTTCCGAAATCGTCTTGCCGGTCTTCTTGTTGATGGCATTCAAGGCCTCTTTGGATATTTTGCTCACGCTATCGCCTCCTCCGCTGTCCTCTTCAACCAATGTATGAGGAGGACAAGCGAAAGGTGACGACGTCCCGGAAAACAGGCTTACGTGTGCCACTGCTCCCAAGTTTCCAAGGATATAACTTCCATCTCGGTCTTCTTGTCCCGGCCCATCAGCGTTTCAACAGCGGTGCGCGGGTCCATTCCCTCGAACAGAACATGGTACAATTGGGCAGCAATAGGCATCTGCACTTGATATTTCTCGGAGATGGCATGGGCGGCCTTCGTGGTACGAATTCCCTCCACCACCATTCCCATGGAGCTCAGCACCGTTTCCAGGGAATTGCCTTCGCCGAGCATAAAGCCAGCTCGCCAATTGCGGCTATGTCGACTTGTCGCCGTGACGACTAAATCCCCGATTCCAGCCAGCCCGGCAAATGTAAGCGGGTTAGCGCCCATTTCGACTCCGATTCGCGTAATTTCTGCAAGCCCGCGCGTCAACAGCGCCGCCTTGGCATTATCGCCATATCCAAGTCCATCAGACATGCCAGCCCCCAGGGCAATGATATTCTTCAACGCCCCGGCCAGTTCTACGCCAACCCGATCACGATTGGTATATACTCGGAAATAAGGGTTCATGAACAAATCCTGAGCCAGATCGGCCTGAGACTCGTCTTCCGCAGCAACCACTACCGTTGTAGGGCAGCGCTTGACGACTTCTTCGGCATGGCTCGGCCCGGATAAGACGACAATCCTGCCCTCATCGCAGCCTAACTCCTCGGCAATAACCGTAGACACCCGCTTCAAGCTTTCCGTTTCAAAACCCTTTGTCGCATGAACAACCAGCATATCCTCATGCCAATAGGGCTTCAAGGCTCTAGCCACCTCACGGACCGCCGAAGACGGAGCAACCATAACTACAGCCTTGGCACCGCTTACGGCGGCTTCAAGGTTTGTCGTCGCCTTCAAACGAGGGGATAAATCGATATCTGGCAAGAAACGTTCATTGCGATGCTTGGTATTAATCTCTTCTTTTTGCGCTTCGTTGCGTGTCCACAGGGCCACATCCATATCCTTGTCGGCGAGCACACTGGCTAGTGCCGTTCCCCAACTGCCCGCCACCAATACGGCAGCTTTATTAGACAACGCGATCTCCTCCTTTGGAACCCAGCTTATTCTCCTTACCATGAACAAGCTTATCTATATTGGTGCGATGTCTCCAGAACGCGAACACACAAATAATCAGACTCATCCAGAAATAAGGTCCCAGTTCTCCGGAGATCGCCACCAGAAATAGGGGCGTCAGCAACACAAAGATCAATGAGCCCAGCGATACGTAGCGGGTGAACACGATACAAAGAATCGCAACAACCCCTGCGTACAATGCGGGCAGAAAGAACAGTGTTGCCATGACGCCGATCGTTGTAGCAATGCCCTTTCCGCCTCGAAAGCGGAAATACAGCGGCCAGTTATGACCAATAATCGCGGCAATACCGCAGAGCGAAGCTGTCCATGGATCTCCTCCGCCCAGCCAGTGACCAAGCCAAACCGCAACAATGCCCTTCATTACATCAAGTATCAGAACGAGAATAGCCGGTCCCTTGCCAAGCACGCGCAACGTATTGGTTGCTCCGGCATTCCCGCTCCCATGTTGCCGAATGTCAATTCCCTTCAAACCTTTGGCCAGCACGACGCTGAAGCTGATCGAACCAACCAGATAGCTAATGATAACCGCAACAACAGGTAAAATCACCTTATTCTCCCCTAACCTTCATCAGACTTGCGCCGTGTGAACAGACGGATGGGCGTACCTTCAAAATCAAATGCCGCCCTAATTTTGTTCTCCAGGTAACGCTCATAAGAGAAATGCATGAGCTCCGGATCATTAACAAACACCACGACGGTAGGCGGCTTAACCGCTACCTGAGTGACGTAGTTAATCCGTAAGCGCCGTCCTTTGTCGGTAGGCGGAGGATTGATCGCAATAGCATCGGACACCACGTCGTTCAGCAAATGCGTCTGTACGCGTTTGGTATGCTGATCCGCTACATGCTGTACAACGGGCAATAGCTTATGCAGGCGTTGCTTGGTCTTGGCCGACAGGAACACGACCGGTGCATACGTCATGAACAAGAAGTGATCACGAATTTTTTGCTCGAACTGCTGCATTGTCTTATCGTCCTTCTCGACAACATCCCATTTGTTAACGACAAAAAGGGATGCCTTGCCTGCTTCATAAGCATAACCGGCAATATGCTTGTCCTGCTCGATAATGCCTTCTTCTCCGTTAATCAGCACAAGCACCACATCCGCACGCTCAATAGCCTTCATAGCGCGCATTACGCTGTACTTCTCCGTTGTCTCATATACTTTGCCACGTTTGCGCATCCCGGCAGTATCAATGAGGACATAACGTTGTCCATCCTTCTCAAATGGAGTGTCGATTGCATCGCGAGTGGTTCCGGCAATATCGCTGACAATAACGCGTTCTTCACCAAGAATAGCGTTGACGAGTGAAGACTTGCCCACATTAGGGCGACCGATCAAGGCTACGCGAATAACATCCTCATCGTATTCATCGTCCACAAGCTCAGGAAGGTTATCTACGATCGCATCAAGCAAATCACCGATACCGGTACCATGGCTGCCTGAAACACCGATAGGTTCACCAAATCCCAAGTTATAAAATTCATAGATATTATCAACCCGGCCAATATTGTCAACCTTGTTCACCGCGACTACGATTGGCTTGCCCGATCGGTACAACAGGGTCGCCACCTCTTCATCCGAAGAAGTCACCCCCGCTTTCGCATCGCACATAAATACGATAACGTCCGCCTCTTCAATCGCCAACTCCGCTTGCATGCGGATCGATTTCAGTATCGGCTCTTCATCATCAAGTTCGATGCCACCAGTATCAATGATGCTAAACGCCTTGCCGTTCCATTCCGAGGCTCCGTAAATCCGGTCGCGCGTAATCCCCGGCTTGTCCTCGACGATTGCAAGTCGATCACCGATGATTCGGTTGAAAATTGTGGACTTCCCCACATTTGGCCGTCCAACGATAGCCACTACGGGTCTTGCCATAGACATACCTCCTATTGCTGATCATTCCATCCACATCTTTGATCTATGTTTAATGATTTTATTGACCGTAACATGTAAATCATCATAGCAAAAAAACGGTGGAATGGCTGTATTTATTTATCTTAAAAAAAACGGCGAACCCGCTTCTTCAGGGTCCGCCGATGTTCGAGCCACAAAAAACCTGATTATTTCAATTTGCTAAGCTTGTCGCCGAAACGCTCACCTAGCGTGATGCTTAATCCTTGGTTGTTCAAGGATACGTTAGGGTTATCACCCAAATCTTCTTTTCTCACGCTGCTGCCTTTGGACGGTTTTTCGCTTCTAGGCGTTGGAGCCGGAGCTTCTTCCGTTTCCTTGATGCTGAGGCTAACCCGCTTCTCCGAAGTATTTACGTCAAGCACCTTCACTTGTACCGTTTGGCCTTCTTTCAATACTTCATGCGGAGTACCGATATGCTTATGAGAAATTTGAGAGATATGAACGAGTCCTTCCACGCCAGGAGCGATTTCTACGAATGCTCCGAAGTTCACCAGGCGTCTTACTTCACCGCTGACGATATCCCCAGTGTGGAATTGCTCAGCCGCTGTATCCCAAGGACCTGGGAGCGCCGCTTTGATGCTCAGGCTGATTTTGCCCTTCTCAGGATCAACCTTAAGCACTTTAACCTTCACTTGGTCGCCTTCGGACAAAGCGTCGGATGGCTTCTCAACATGGCTCCAAGCGATTTCGGAGACGTGAACCAAACCGTCAACGCCACCAACATCAACAAATGCGCCAAATTGAGTCAAGCGTTGAACCGTACCTTCAAGCACTTGGCCTTCGCTCAATTCGCCCATAACCTTCAGCTTGTTAGCTTCAAATTCTTGATCTAGCACGTCTTTTTGCGAAAGGATGACCTTGTTGTTCTCACGGTCCAGTTCTTTCACTTTGACGCGAAGCGTGCGGCCTTTGTAGTCGCTGAAATCTTCAACGAAATGACGTTCTACCATGGATGCTGGAATGAATCCACGTACGCCAACGTCTGCAACGATTCCGCCTTTAACGACATCGGCAACGGTCACTTCAAATACTTCTCCGCTTTCAAAGCGCTTCTCAAGCTCTTCCCAAGCGTTTTCGCTGTCGATAGCACGTTTGGAAAGCACCAGTCTTTCCTTCTCGTCGTCGATGCTAACAACCTTGGTTTCTACTTCCTGACCAACGGCAACCGCGTCCGAAGCGTTGTCCAGGTGAACAGAAGACAGCTCACGAATAGGAATCACACCGTCATATTTATATCCAATGCTTACATAAGCTTGGTTATCCTCGATTTTTACGATCGTCCCTTTGACGGTGTCCCCCTTTTTCAAGGAAACGATTTGTTCCAATTCATCCTGATTTGTTACTTCTGTAGCGTCTTGAACATTTTTTGTTTCTTCCGACATGTCAATAACCTCCTCAATTCAAAAAACCATTTATTTAAACCCGCTTGAAGCGAAGTTCAAAACTTGCCTGCAACCTATTTAAAGGTTATCTTTCCATATATCCTCTATCTTCATGCATGCTGGGACGAAACCTCAAAGCCTACTGCTTCTTCAGTTCTCCGATGCGTGCCATGATTCTTGCAGTGGCCAATTCCGCTGCATCCGGGCCGCCGTTCTCCTTGAACTCCGTCAGATCTACCGGTGGACCATACACTACGCGCATCTTTCTGAACCATCGGTAATTACCGATGATCGCCACCGGAACCACTGCCGCATCACTGCGAAGGGCAAAGGTAGCCGCGCCTCTCTTGCCAACTGCCTGATCTTCTCCCTTGGAACGTGTACCTTCCGGGAAAATACCCATAACATGACCATTTCGCAACAATAGAAGCGATTGCTTAATGGACTCTTTGCTGACTCCGCCCCGTTTGACCGGGAAAGCGCCAAGCTGCTTGATGAGCCAGCCAAAACCAACGATATCGAACAATTCCTTCTTCGCCATAAAATGCACTTTACGTTTTAACATAATGCCGATGGTGGGAGGGTCAAACAGGCTAATGTGGTTAGAACACAGCAATACGCCGCCCTCTTGCGGAATATGCTCCAAGCCGATAGGCTCCAGGCGGAACACTAATTTGTAGAAAATGCGTAGCACACCTCGACAAAAATTGTAAATCATCTCTGGTCAACTCTCACTTCCGTAGGTTCTGCACAAGCAAAATGATGTGATCCACGACTTCATCCAAAGACATATCCGTGGTATCGAGCAGTATAGCATCCTCGGCCTGACGCAACGGTGAAACTTCCCGTTCCTGATCCAGCCGATCACGCTCCGCAATCGAACGCACCAAATCTTCGAATGAAATTTCGTCTTGCTCCTTCATTTCCTTGTAGCGACGACGCGCTCTCTCCTGGACGCTGGCGGTCATGAAAATCTTCAATTCCGCATCGGGCAGAACCGTGGTGCCGATATCGCGCCCGTCCATCACGACGCCTTTGCGCAAAGCCATTTGCCGCTGCAGAGAGACAAGCCTGCTACGCAGCCCCTCGATTTGCGCATATCGGGATACCTGGGCGTTGACGGCTAGAGAACGGATGTCCTCCGTGACGTCTCCACCGTTCACCCGAACCTGCTGCCCTTGCTCGCCGGGCAACAACTCAATGTCCAGATCCGGCAAAATGTGCATGATTTGCTCCACGTTATCCGAACCGATGTCCCTTTGCAGAAAATACCATGTTGCCGCCCGGTACATTGCCCCGGTATCGACATAGACATAAGCTAATCTGCTGGCCACCATTCGGGCTATCGTGCTCTTCCCGGCTCCGGCAGGACCGTCAATTGCAATGTTGATGTTGTCATGAGCTGTAGACGCCTGACTTGCCAAAGGGGTACTCCTCCTCAAACACATCCTCAATAAAAAAGCAGGCATTGCCTGCGACGTGAAAATTATACCACATAACATAGAGGGATGCAAAAGAATCAATATTGGATATTCCAAAGCTTAATTGCTTTCTTGGCTTGCATCCCTGAGGATGGGCACCCCCTCATATCGATCTGCCGAAGCGAGATAATAACGTAGTGCCGGAATGCGCAATAGCCCCTGGAACAAGCAAAGTCCTATAAGCAATACCAGAACCAATCGTCTCAGCCATTTCTCTATCCCATCTGAAAATTGCAAAAATAATCCGGTAAATGCCTCGGCATCCTTGATATCGTCAGCATTTTTCACCTTCATCCCTCCTAGCTCAGAACTTGTCTGCCATATAACTATAGCTTATCCAATTATGAGCAGCAGGAACCGGACTCTTTCGGGCAATCAATTGTCCTTCATATTAAGCCGTTGCCTCTCGAAGCTAAAGCGAACCAGCTTCTGGCGTTCCGTATCCAGAATTGTAATAAAGCTAAGCATAGCCACGATACGGCCATTATCCAGTTGCTTGGTACGAACTACCTCGGCATCAAAAGGGACATTATCAATCAATCCATTCTTAAAAGGCACACGCAGCCAGCAGAACATCCGATCTCCCTCAGAGATCGGATAGAAACTGTCACATTTGAAGGAGACACCTCCCCCGCCAACATCCTCTGTATAGGTCACGAAGCGTGTCTCATCCCTTAACTCTATCGCGAGTTCAAGTTCCGCGGCCACACGCAAGTAATTGCGCCGCTGCACCTTCGTAATGGCGGCCTGCTCTGGCCGCTGTATTCTGACCAACGGGATGCCGTCCTCGGCAAAACCCAAAACATATGTATTAAAATATCTGAGTCCCGATTCCGTAGTAAAGGATATCGATAGCTCTTCCCCGATGCCGGGCTTTCTCATCCGTCCGCTTCCGATTTCAATCGGCATTTCTATCAGGAACGCTTCATCCTCCACATCGGCAATCCGGGATTTTCCGGCTTTATCCGCATCTCCATTATCCTGGGATACGGACCTGATGTGCACCAGGTCGTTCACTTTTGGAAACAAACTACCCACCACCTGAGTTTTATTAAGGCATGCCACCTTTTCCCTGATTATAGCACGGCTCAAGGCCTCCAAGTTCGCGAATATTGTTAAGCTTTTTCACGCAAAAAAGAATGCCCCGGCTAAGCAGACCGAGAGCATTCTTCATTGTTATCAGGAGTGTCAGGATTGGATAGCTTCTTCCTTGCCCGCTCTGATCTCCTCCACAATCTCTTCATTCCCGTTATCGGCATTAATGTAAATCCGGTACTGTGACCCGTTGACCGAGCCGCCGAATTCATACGTTAATACTTTCTCCGACTGTTCATTTTCAATCAAGGCCAGCCGTTGGTATTTTTCTTTGTACTGGCTATTCAGAAATTTACGGGCTTCCTGCACCGTGAGCTTGGGCTTGCCCGCCTCATTTTGGTTCTCTCGCTCGTAAACGTAATCGCTGGCTTGCATGCCGGTTACCTCACCGTTATCCAAGGCGACTCGCAAGGTAACTTTCTCGGGATAAATCAGCACCTCTCCTTGCTTGGTGACATACGTAAAGTTCCCCTCATTATCGAACTCATCGAAGGAAACGGCCGTCAATCCCTTATAACCCTTATCCGCTAAAAACTTGTCCGCCTGGGCTCTGGCCTTATTTGCGTCCACCGCTTTTTTTCCGACCTCGCGATTGTAGGAGTAGGAGATCAAATGCCCGCCGTTTCGGGTAAAATCAAGACTCCATGACTCCCCTTTCCCTTTATTCTGCACATTTGCTGTATAAGAAGCCCATTCCGTTCCTTTTCCGTTCTCAATCACTTCAATATTGGCTGCACCCTTAGATCCAACAAATGCTGCTGCCTTCTTCTTGATATCCTCTGTCGTGATGGGCTGGCCGCCAAGCTTCTTGACGGAACGCTTGTTATACATGCTGGAGATGGAAGGCCCCCAATCCAACTCAGGATATTCACCCACCTTCTTGTCAACGGTCTTGAACCCGTCAATGATGGTGTTATCATTGGGCTCCTTCTGGCTGACGAGCGCCGTTTCAACATCCATCCAGCGTAGCCGATTAGAAATGACCTTATCCTGCACCTCAACTAAATCCTTGGAAATCTCCGCTGAATTTTTGTAAAGCTCTTGCAGGTTTTTCATTTCATTATCGCTCAAGGGCTGTTTGGTCAAGTCTCGGATCGCCGTCTGATACGAAAATTTGGCAATTCTCGACAGGAACTCCTCCGTTTTATTGAACGGTAGCAAAGTCAATGGAAGCTGGTTAATTTCGTTTTGCGCTTCACTCGTAATCCGCCACACGTTGACAAGACCTTTGCGCTGCGATCCGGTCGAAGCCGCGTTTAACGCTAGCGTAGTCCCAAGCTCGCTATGCAGCTTGTCCACATGATAGGACAAGTCATGGAACGCACGCTGATATTGATTTTCCGCCTTGATCAGAATCGCATTTTTCTCCTGGTTCTCCTGATAACCCCAAACAAGGGAACCGATCAGCAAAAGCGCCGTCACCGGAAAAAGAATGGCACTCAATCTTTTATACATCGGCTAGAAGCACTCTCCCTTCTTCAACTAGATTGGGCTTAGTTTGACATGAAGGAAGGAAGTTTATGCACGTCCTCTTCGATTTTGAAGTGCTCACGATTGTTGCACAGGCACTGCTTGAACCCGGTCTCGATTCGTCCGTTCTGCTTGTTGCCCCTCAATATAAAATGCTCGCCACAGTATTTGCACGTAATCTTTACTTTGACACGCACGAAAAAGGCACCCCTTTCCCAACTTCCAGCAACGATAACCGCCGCCTAATATTGGAATCAGGATGCCCTATTTTTACCTAAATTAGTCCTGCCCCTTCGCTCCAGTTAACCGGAACGGGGAACGCTTGTTGGCCCGATACATCTTGCCCAGACCTCCATACCAGAAAAATGCCATCAGCGGAACGATGAACCATATCCAGTATTGCGAAACATTGTTCAAGAACCAGTCGTAGACACCATGCCAGAACCAGGGGAATAACAACGAAAACCAGATAAACTTCCGGCTTACCCAACCGGTAGAGAATTTAGCCCGCCCCAGGTAATACCCCATCATCACACCAAACATGGCATGGCCGGAAACAGGGAGCAAGGCGCGAACCATCATCGTTCCGATGGAAGCCTGGCTGGCGAAGGCATAAAGCACGTTCTCCACCGTAGCGAACCCCAGTGAAATCGCTGTTGCATACAGAATGCCGTCATAAGGCTCGTCAAACTCCGTGTGATTATAGATCATATGGAATAATACAAACCATTTGAGCGTTTCCTCCACGCCCGCCGAAATCCCAAAGGCCGTAACCAGCGAACCGTCACCGAGCCATAAGGTTAAACCACGCTGAAAGATCATGACCGGCAAAACAATCAAGAATCCCAGCAGGAACACCTTGATGACCATATGCAAGGGTTCAGCATCATACTTGTCCTTGAGATAAAAATACGTAAGCAGAGCAATACCGGGAGCTACCGCTGCGCTTGCAATTGAGAAAAAGAGCAACGGTTATCCCCCCTTATTGACCCGCTTGCCGTTCCACGTTTCTCTTCCCTATCAGACTCGCGCCACTTCTTGGAGCACGAGGTTAGTCTTGACGTTTGAAATAGCCGCAAATGGTCTCAATCGCATTCTCGGCCATCACCAGATTACCGTACTCCTCAAGCATAGCTGTGGTGACAGAGGTCGCCTCACCGAATTCGGCCAACACTGCAATCAATGCAGGATGCTTGCCTTCCTCCAATTCCTCCGGCTCCAGTTGAAGAATCCATTTCCCATTATATTTATACAGTCTGCCGGCGTTTTGGAGCATCGGCCGCAACACATGTGCCGCCTCAATCAAATTCTCGAAATCTTTAAAGGAATAAAGAATGGTATCGCTTTGCTCCAGCGTAACTTCCATCTCGTAAACTTCTTCCGGCAGCTCATCCTCATAGGGCGATCCGACACCATGGTGATGGTGATCGTACTTCCCGCGCGTTACGATGACGACCATTCCCTGAGCGGGGAGGGCGAACACTTCAACGGCCAGAGGCCCGGTGGCATCAAAGCCCACTTCATTGTAAGCCTGATCCATCATTTCAGTGAACAAATCATGGACCTTAGGAATTTCCTGCCACATGTCCTCTTTCTGAATACCGCGTTCGCTTAAATCGTCAAACGTGAGGAAAATCCGTACCTTATCCTGGCCAAGTCTTTCTATCTTCATATACAGGATCCTCCTCTCTCTATACCGTATTATAACAGATTATGAAACCTGCTGTAATGTGTGATGGAAATGGTTCTTTGTATGTATGTTATCATTTATTCCCCCTAATTGCACGTAAATAAAATAGACAGAAAAGAATCATTTTCCACTGCCCTGAAGGGAGTAAAAAATGATTCTGATCCTCGTCTTTTTGTACCCGTTTACAGACCGGGAATTACGGTATGAGTTTCCTTGAGAATCGCTTCAACCTCGCGCCGCACATTGGCATCGCTCTTAATGAATTGAAGCAGTTGCTTCATATCGTATTCCTTCGAATGATGCGAGTCCGCTGTGGAGCCTGGACTGGGATACACCCGGGCATTTTCAGCCCCACCAGATGCCAAGTGTTGATCCGTCTTAGCCGTATCCGTCGCACAACCATGGCTTTTAGCCGAGGACAGTCCGGCAAATTTCAGCATACTACCGGCTCCCCCCATGGCCGACATCAACCCGCGCTTCCTTTTGGAAGCCCACATTGTCGCAAAAGCACCCACCAGCACACCGCCTAAAAATGAGGAAGATTTCACGCAAACGCCCTCCTTGGATATGTTAAAATCATCTGTAGTGTTCACCTCTTGCAGCAAACTCATGCGGCATAAATACAGGAAAGCGAGTTGACCCCATTGTTATACAAAAAGCTTCTGCTTATAATTGCCCTTGGCCTGGTTCTTGCTTCGTGCAGCCAGCCCACCGCCCCCACAGGGGAAGCTACACCTGAACCGCCAGCGCCGGCTTCCACCCAGACTAACCAGAATGCAACTGATACGATCCCTTCTGCGAATTCTCAGGAGGAGAACTCGGGCAGCGCCAATATGGAGGAGGAGGCTCTGCCGGAGCTGCTGTATCATATTAATAAAGCCTACCGCGTAGTCCCTAATGAAGAGATTACCAACAAGCAAGTTGTGCTGTTAACCTTCGACGACGGACCCAAAGAGAAGGAAATGATCGATGGTCTGATTGATACACTGGACAAGCACGAGGCTAAAGCCATCTTCTTTGTCAATGGTTACCGGGTGAAGGCGCACCCGGAACTGCTTCAACGGATTGCAGAACGCAACCAAATCATTGGGAATCATAGTTGGGACCATATTGACCTGAAGAAAGCCAGCAATGACGAGATGCGTGAGCAAATTGAGGACGTTCAAACGATTGTAAAAGAGACGACCGGTGAAGCTCCCCGCTTCTTCCGCCCGCCCTTCGGGTCCGGTAACACCATGACCCATCAGATCGCAGAGGACAACGACCTGATCTATATGACCTGGTCCAACGGTTCGCTGGACTGGGATAGCAAGAATAAGAATAAACCCGATGCCGTAATCGCAAATGTTCTGGAGCAACTACATGACGGCAGCAACATCCTGATGCATGAGCTTCCCTGGACAGTGGATGCGCTGGATGAATTGTTGACCAAGCTTGAGCAGAAGGGCTATGAGTTCGTTGACCCACGCAGCGTTGGCCCTGCCCCATCCGAGACGGATTCCTGAATCAAAGCCCGTACTTGTCGCCCCACGGAGAATCGCTGACTCCCCACCACAACAAATAAATTAAAATGATAACGAAAATGTACAATAGCGAGTTGTAAAACCAACGTGTCCACTTGAGCCGCTGCGAAGGGAACAATTCCTTTCGCGTCGGCATTTTCTCTACATCCATAACCTCAGGTTCGAACTCTTCCAAATCTGGCAAATGAGCGGGCAAAGATTTTGATTTGCCACCTCGCTGCGGCTTCATTCTCTTGCGCTGACCATATCGGTCCATTCGACTTAAACGTTCGTTCATGACTCCCTCCGAAACTTAATCACTAAACCCGACACCAGATCAATTAGGAAATGACATAAAATAGGTGCCCACAGCGTGCCTGTATGTATATAAATGAAACCCAATCCATAGCTACTGGCAAATACCCACGCCGTCGGAAGCCAATGCTTCAGGTAACGGACATGGATGACAGCGAACAGGATACTTGTCCAGTAAGGCCCAATGCCATGCTGGATTGCTCCTCTAAACAACAACTCCTCGCAAACAGCAACTATGGCCGCGATAACTACAATATGCCAGATCGGTCTTCCACGAAATAACATTTCATTAATTCCACCATCATCCATGCTATCTTCAGTGCCGAAATGTGACAATACCATGTCGGCTACGAACATAATAATAGCCAAACCGACACCCCAATACAAAAAGTTCACATTTTCGGGCCAATTTAACAGAGAAACGGGGTTTCTCTTCTGAAAAAACAAAATGATTAAACCGATAAATAGAGTAAGTCCTTGTGTCAGATACAAATTAATAAGTAACATACGGTCATTAAGCTGACTCGGGTCGACTTTTTTTATTTTTATGTCCCTTAGATTGAATTTTTTCATAGTTTTTGTCAAACCCTGTCCTTTATTATTATTCTAGCTCATGCAAATACAAATAAAAATAGTAAGGAGCATAAATGATGATCCGAAAAAGCAATTCCAAATTTGAAATGATGTTTGTCCTCGGCTTTTTGTTAACGCTTATTATCTCATTCGGTACTTTTTACTTCGGTCTTAATATCGGAATTGAGAAGACGGAAGCCCGGTACGCATACCTTAAGGAAATTCCACCCGGACAAGAGACGGCATTATCTTATCAGCAACAAGACCTGGTCACTTTCTACTACGTCGTGTTCCAACCTTATCAACAGTTCAAAGAAGACTATCTTGCCCTGGTTGATGAAATGGCCCGCAGCAACTCGAACGCCGTTGCCAGTGATGCCATCAAGCAAATTAGCGAGAATGCCAGCACACAGTATGCTCTAATCGCCGGGCAGTACATCAGCGACTCATCACCACTGTTAAAACAAGCGCAAACCGATTACTTAAAGAGCTTGAAATTGTTTGAAGAAGGAACGAGTCAAGTTAAATCCGCAGTCAAGGGCAAAAAAGGTAACGAGCTGATTGAAGCCTTAGCCGCAGATGAGTTCACTAGCAATGCACAAAGCTTTGGTCTGCAAGCACAGCAGAAGTATTACTCCTCTATCCTGAAGTGGACGGCAAAGACCAATCAAGAAATACCGGATAATCTGGCATACAAGGACACTCTCACTATTAAGGAGTGGTCTCAGTACCCCCTTGCGGTGAAGAATAAAATAGTCACCGATATGATGACTAATGAGAAAATTTATGCCTCTTATCTACCGCAAGACTTAACCGTGAAGATCGATCAGATGATTGACAGCAGTAAAGCCGACGCTCTTCAGCTCAAATCTGTCGCTTCCATTGTGAAAGTTCTCACAGAAACCCAAGCTGTCAAGGAACAAGAGTTCGTAAAATGGAGAACCGCTTACTATGCTTCTGAATCGCTCCCTCAGCTTCCGTTCTTTACCGAGGAGTAGGCTTCTTAAGTGCAGTTCACAAAGTGTCATCCCAAGTCGACATTAGTAGAATCATAACTAAAATTCAAGGCGGATTCAAGCGCAGCCCGGAGAGTCAATTCGGCACAGCGCCGATTCCGCCTTTTTTTGCAGGTGGGTGTTGACACCTTGCCGGGGCCGTGTTACATTATGAAAAATTACATCCAATGAAACACGTTGAAGGAAACAAAACATTCGGGGAACTCCCAGAGAGCCGGTGGTGCTGCAAACCGGTAGTGAAACGAATGTCTTTAGCGCTCCTGAGTAGCTGCGTTGAACTTGTTAGTAGGCGCAGTCGGTGAACTCCGTTATCGTTCTGTCAGCAATGACAATGAGGCTGCCTCTGTAAAGGTGCAGCGAATTAGGGTGGTACCACGAACAACTCTCGTCCCTTACTACGCAAGTAGTGTGCGGATTGAGGGTTTTTTTGCATCCTTTTTTAGCCGCTCCGCCCGTGAAGGGAAGTTATACGTCTCTCGCTCTACCCTTACCCTTTGATGCAGTATAACGGTAATTGAACACAGTGCTAATGCTTTCGAAGAGAGTTTTGTACGTAGAACTTTCGAGAAGCCTTGCTATACAAAACTTTTAGGAGGGTCAAGAATCATGTTTAAAGTGTTAGTATCGGATCCAATCAGCGATTTGGGAATTCAACAGTTAATGGATGCAGCGGACGTTGAGGTAGAGAAAAAGACAGGGCTTAGTGAGGATGAACTGGTAGCCATCATTCCGCAATACGATGGGCTTCTCGTTCGCAGTCAGACGAAAGTAACCGAGAAAATCATGGAAGCTGCGACCCGCTTGAAAGTAATCGGCCGTGCTGGCGTTGGGGTCGACAACATTAATCTGGAGGCGGCAACCAGCCGCGGGATCATCGTTATTAACGCGCCGGATGGCAACACCATCACCACTTGTGAGCATGCCTTTGCCATGATGATGGCCCTGGCCCGCCATATCCCTCAAGCTTATGCCAAAACGATTAAAGGCGAATGGGACCGTAAGTTCCTTGGTGTGGAACTGCGGAACAAAACGCTGGGCGTACTGGGCATGGGCCGAATCGGTAGCGAGGTAGCCAAACGGGCCAAAGCCTTCGGCATGGATATTCTCGGTTATGATCCGTTCCTTACCGAAGACCGCGCCGAGAAGCTGGGCATCAAGCTTGCGACCGTCGAGGATATTGTCAAGAATGCTGACTTCATGACCGTTCATACGCCGCTTACGCCGGAAACCAAGCATATGATCGCTCGCCCACAATTCGAAATTATGAAGAAAGGTATGCGCATCATTAACTGTGCCCGGGGTGGCGTCGTTGATGAAATGGCGTTAATCGAAGCGATTGACCAAGGCATTGTAGCCGGAGCCGCCTTTGACGTATTCGAGAAGGAGCCGCCAGAAGCCGACCACCCGTTCCTGAGCCATCCGAAGATCATCGTTACCCCGCATCTGGGAGCTTCCACGGTAGAAGCCCAAGAGAACGTGGCTATCGATGTATCCGAACAAGTGCTGCATATCCTGCGCGATGAGCCGTTCAAGAATGCCGTGAATATGCCTCCGGTGGCCGCAAGCGTGATGAGCAAGCTTCAACCTTACTTCGAGTTAGGTGAGAAGATTGGCGTATTCCTGACTCAATTGAACAACCAGGCCGTCAAAGAAATTCACGTTGACTATGCGGGGGATCTTGCAGAGGTTGATACTCAGCCGCTGACCCGCTACATTATCAAGGGTGTGTTATCCCGTCACTTCGGCAATGACGTCAACATCGTCAACTCCATGCACTTAGCTAAAGTTCGAGATATTAATATCGTGGTATCCAAGGCCGTAGCGACCAAAGGCTTCACCAACCTAATCACCGTGACGCTCAAGGCCCAAGACGGCACTGAACGCCGTACTGCGGGAACGCTGCTTAATGGGTATGGTGCTCGAATCGTGCAAATCGACAAATTCTCGGTTGACGTAGCTCCAGAAGGTCATCTTATCTTCATCTCTCATAATGACAAACCGGGAATTATCGGTAATGTAGGAACCTTGCTTGGCAAAAATGACGTCAACATCGCTTCCATGCAAGTGGGACGCAAACTCGTTGGCGGCGAAGCCATCATGGTCCTCACCGTAGACAAAGACGTTCCGAAGGAAGTTCTCGATGAGCTGACCAGCCTGTCAGAACTTAACAAGGCATTGCCTATCACGTTTGTCTGATAACTAATATCCTCCCGCTCAAAACAAGCCGCCGGAACTCCGGCGGCTTGTTGCTATGTTCAGCCTTCTTCTCTACTAAGCTCCTCCGCAAGTCGCAGATGTTCCACGATGAACAAGATTTATCTGCGGCATTCAACAAAAAAACATCCTTCACATGAAGGATGCTGGCTTGATTTTACGTAGTTTGTTGCATTTCGACAGGTAATGTGAAGCGAAAGGTCGTTCCTTGCCCAATCTCGCTACTCGCCGTAATGGTTCCTTGATGAGCATCCACAATATTCTTCACAATGGACAAGCCAAGTCCCGTTCCGCTATTCCCTCCGCGTACACGAGCCTTATCGGCCTTATAGAACCGCTCGAAGATAAAGGGTAGATCATCCCCCGGAATACCTACGCCGTTGTCCTGTACAGCTACGTGAAGCTCTCTAGCCCCCTGCTCTGTCCGCTGTATCACAGCGCTGAACACCACTTCACC
This sequence comes from Paenibacillus senegalimassiliensis, assembly GCF_001486585.1. Taxonomy (GTDB): domain Bacteria; phylum Bacillota; class Bacilli; order Paenibacillales; family Paenibacillaceae; genus Fontibacillus; species Fontibacillus senegalimassiliensis. The sequence goes on along the minus strand of NZ_LN909046.1, from coordinate 741,805 downwards.
GTTCTCGGGGGTGTGCCTGAGCGCATTATCCAACAAGTTGGTCAACACCTGCTCCAGACGGTCCTCATCGGCCTGCACCACAAGCCCTTCGGGTCCCAGCTCCAACTTTAGCTCCACGCCACTCTCCTTGGCCCGCACCTGAAATTTACGATAGACGCGTTCAGCCAGCTCACGAAAATCCACAGGATGCATGGACATATCCGTATGCCCTGCTTCCATCCGTGCCAAATCCAGCAGATCCCGAACCAGACGGCTCATTCTAAGCGATTCCTCGTGAATGACCTGGGCCAGTTCAGCGCTTTCCTCTGGAGAAGAGGCCATGCCATCCAGCAGCGCTTCACTATATCCCTGCATCATCGATAGCGGTGTACGGATCTCGTGGGATACATTAGCCACAAAGTCACGTCGCATCTTCTCAAGACGCACTTCCTCCGTTACGTCGCGTAATACCGCAACCGCTCCCCGGATCTCCCCATCCGAAGCTAAAGGAGCCATATGAACGGACCACACGCCCTTCATGACGTGGACGTTCATCTTCTGGTCCCCCTCCTGCTCCAGGACGCGGCGAAACATCGGCAGCAGCGGCTGAAGCACGGACTGGCCTTCTCCCGTGGCAAGGGCGTGCTCATCCGCTTGCTCCTCGGGAAGGTCGCCCCACATCTGCATAATTTGATCACCCGGAGGATTTGTCAATATGACATAGCCCTCTCGGTCCAGCGTAATCACCGCATCATTCATGCTGCGCAGCACGCTTGCGAGATGCTCTTTCTCGTGCTTCAAGCTGCGAATGGTGTTCTCCAGCTCTGCCGCCATATGGTTGAACGCAATCGCCAGCTCGCCAATCTCATCACTGGTACGAAGAGACACACGGGTATCGTACTTGCCTTTCCGTATGGCATCCGTTGCCTTGATCAGCCGCTGCATCGGCTGCGTAATCTTGGTGAACAGAAATAAAGCAAAGAAGGTCGTAAGAGAGAAGCCAATCATGGCAACAATGACGAACAGCCGTTTAACAGCTCCCGAATTTGTAAAATTCGTATCGATATACGGCAGCAGGAACAAGCCCATCAGCATCATAACGCAAGCTACCAGACAAATGATTGTAATCCATAGCTTACCGACAAGCGTTCTCCAAAAGTTCACGTTACTTCGCTACCTCCAGCTTGTAACCCACGCCCCAAACGGTCGTAATCATGGCCGCTGATTCGGGAGATACTTTGTTCAGCTTCTCACGCAAACGCTTGACATGAGTATCCACCGTCCGCAAATCACCGAAAAATTCATAGTTCCATACGTCCTTCAACAGCTCTTCCCGGGAAAACACCTTATCCGGAGATACAGCCAAATAATGCAGCAGTTCATACTCCTTGGGAGTCAAGCTGACCTCCTGGCCGCTCGCCGTAACCCGGTGAGCATCATGCTCGATGACGAGATGGGGAAATACGATATTGTTGCTGGTCCCACTTTCCTTGGACAGGTATGCAGTAGCAGAGGCACGACGCATAATAGCCTTGACCCGGTAAATGACTTCTCGCGGGCTGAACGGCTTCACAACATAATCATCCGCTCCAACTTCAAAACCCTGAACCCGGTTGATTTCTTCTCCCTTAGCCGTCAGCATCAGCACCGGCGTTGACTTGACCTGTCTGAGACGATTGCAGACCTCTACGCCGTCAATACCCGGCAGCATGACGTCAAGCAGAATCAATCCATAATCTCCGGCAGTCGCTTTTTTCAAAGCTGTCTCGCCGTCTTCCGCTTCATCGATTTCGTATCCTTCCTTCTCCAAGTACATCTTCAGCAGCCGGCGAATCCTCTCCTCATCATCGACGACCAGAATACGGTTTGCATGATCTGACATATAACAACAACCCCTTCATCATCTTACCCAAAGCACTTGAGCAGTCCATATGGTTTTGTGATTCTGTTAATCAGTACCCGCGTAGGAATGTAGCCCCGCAATAATCAGGTTAACCCCCACGAGCGTAAACATAACGACCAGAAATCCCAAGACGGCAAGCCAAGAGGCTTGTCGACCCTGAAATCCCCGGGATAAACGAAGATGCAGGTATGCACTATAGAAAAGCCATGTAATCAATGCCCATACCTCTTTAGGGTCCCATCCCCAGAACCGTCCCCAGGCCTGCTGGGCCCAGATCATGGCGAAGACAAGCGCCCCCAGAGTAAAAATCGGAAAGCCAATGGCTATCGCCCGGTAGCTGATCTCATCAAGATCATCGGGATCAATCCCGCGCAGCACCGGAGATAATGCCTTGCCTAATGGCTTACGAGCCATTAGCCGAAGCAGCAAATAAAGCACGATACCTGTTAGTATTGCCCAAATGACCGTATTCAGTTTACGTCCCGCATTCTGCCCGTTCATCCAGGATGGGGCTTCGAACAAAGGCTGCGAAATACCCAAAAAAGGCTGTATCTCCGCAGGTTTGCTGTCATGTGGACCTACGATCGGCGGAAGCTTATAAACTTCTTTATCCTCTATTGTACTATCTTGATCTACTTGGCTGTCAATCACTGTCTGATTTTGTATGAAAATAGCTTCATATCCGGCTGCCCGAAAAGCAAAAACGGAAACAATAAAGCCCACTACTATAATAATAGAAAAAAGCGTAAATTCAACCCATCTTTTTTGCCTACGTCCTGACCGGTCCTTGGCTCCAAAGTCCACGGACCGCAGCAAATACATCAATCCGGCAATAAAGCCTACAGCGAAGAAGGCTTCCCCTGCCGCAGCAAGGGTGACGTGAATGTACAGCCAGATCGAACGAAGAGAAGGAATGAGGGGCTGCACGTCCTGTGGAAATACAGCGGCATACGCCATAATCATGATCGCCAGAGGCAAAGCGAACATCCCGAGCAAAATTTTGCGATAGATGAGAAATACAATCGTGAAAGCAATCATAATCATCATCGACAAGAAGGTCATAAACTCGTACATGTTGCTGACGGGTACATGGCCGCTATAGGCCCATCGCGTTCCACAGTAAATTAAATGAGACAACAACCCAAGCGAGGATACAGTAAAAGAAATGCCTCCCCATTTCCGTTCATGACGGTTCGGATCTCGGCCTCGCCACGTTCTTCCGGTCACGGCAACAACATATAAGATGAAAGCGGCGCAGTATAGCAAAAACGCAGTCATAAAAGCAGTTCTGCTAATTTCTAAGAAATTCATGGACGTTTCCCCCTGTTTTCCAAAGACTTCTCATCCGCTTCCACGCCCATAGCAGCCAGAAACGAAGCTACCTCTCGGCGCATGCCAAACCAATTTTTGGCGGTATGTCCCCCTAGCGTTAGCTTTCCGTCGTCCACCCGCAGCCAAATCCGACGATGCTGCCAATAGAAGCCGAGGATCAAGCCCAACATGACAATGCCAAGACCCAACCAGACAAAAGGCATCGCCCGATCAATCCGGATGTTGAGATAACTTGATGAGGCTATAAAGTCCACATCCTCCATCCCCTGCACATCCAGTGTAACGATAGCTTCCTGACCACTTAGCTGCCGATTGATGGCATCTTGTTGAAAACGCTCCTTGTCAATTTGCTTGGGAAAGTACAAATATTGCACACCCTCAGCGGGTAATTCCGGGCCTTGAATAAGAAATAAGAAGGCGGGTGCATTGGGCTGCCCGGAAAGAGAAACCGGCTGACCCTGTTCGTTCAAGGAGAAGTCCATATATTTGTTGTGAAGTGTTAGCTTATATGGGCCTGCTTCATATTCACGCTGAGGATTCTGCATGTCCAGCTTGAATTTACCGTAAGACTCCCCGGTCTTGGTATTAACCAGCGCTGGTTGCACCGCTCTAAGCTTGGGCGTTAGATCAAAATCAAACTGATACGCCTTAAGCCCTTCAAACACCAGGGGATCATTCACCTGGATGGGATGACGCGCTACCTCCTCAAGCTGCGGGTCTTTGGAGGGGTCCTGACAGCCGGCCACGCACTTATACAAGATGGCCTTCGTTTCATACAGCTTCGGCACAATCTTCCCCGTCTGCTTGAAGTCCTCGGACATTTCATCCTCGGTGTAGTATTCCACCGTAAATCGCTCATTTTCCAGGTAATAGTCCGTGCCCGGAATTCGCGTAGCTTCCCCTTCAGGGAACCAATAGTGTTCGTCCATGTGAAGCCCCGGCAACCCTCGGAACAGGACGGCCAGCAAGAATATAATCAGTCCGATATGGATGACGTAGGGTCCCCAGCGACTGAATCGCTGCTTCTCGGCCAGCAGCGCATTCCCCTCTGTATGAACACGGTAGTGCCGCTTGCGCAAAGGCTCGACAGCCTGCTGTACGAAATGTTCACCATCTAACCCTATATCCCCTTGATAGACCACCTTCTGCCTTGTCAGGAACTCCATATGTTTAAGTATCTTTTGTTTTGAAAGCGCTTTGTATAATGGCAACACCCGATCCAGACTGCAAATGACCAGAGAGGCACCGATCATAACCAGCAGCAAAATGAACCACCAGGATTCATAGGTATGAGACAAGCCAAGCCGATAATAAATCTCCCCGATAGTGCCATATTTGTCTTTGTAAAAGGTAGAAGGATCAAATCGGATAAAATTGCTCTCTTGCTCGAAGATTGTCCCGAACATCGCACCGATTAGCGTAATGATAATTAAATAGACCGCTACCTTGACCGAAGAGAAGAAATTCCAAATACGGTCGATGATATTGGGATTCACTCGCTGCGATCTGCGGGCAACCCCGTCATAACGCATTTCCAGCAAGTCTCCGGTGGTCTCTTCCTCTAACAGAGGCTTGCCGCAGGCTTCGCAAAGGACGGTGCCTACCCGGTTCTGATGGCCGCACTCGCACTTCGTATTCTCAATCAACGTCCGCTTCCTCCTCCCGCGCTCAAGGATTCACCAGTTGCCTGATTTGATCATCTAACGTGTCCAGGTTAAGCTCACCTTGATGTATGGAGGATATCTTCCCGTTCCTGCCCACAAAAAAAGTCGTTGGCATCGGCACAATACCATAGTCTCGCGTAACGGTATTATCGGAATCATAGAGAATCGGGAAGCTCACGCCTGTCTGCCTGACAAAGCTCTCAACCGTAACCGGGTCCTCGCCCGTATTAATGCCGAGCACAACGACGCCTTGATCGCGCCACTTCTCCCACTGGGCTTGCAAAGCCGGCATTTCCTTAACGCAATAAACACACCAGGTCGCCCAGAAATTGAGCACTACCACCTGGTCCTTGTAATCTTTCAAGCTATGTACTTCTCCGTCCAAGCCTAGCAGCTTGAAGGCCGGCGGTGTCCCGCCTTGCACCGGCTTCTGCGCTTCGCCGCCGAATACTGCTGTGCCAATGGCATATCCTCCCAGCACAACAATGAGCAGTAAGACAACAATCTGGATCGGCCTTCTAGCCTTCCCCATAGTCCTCTCCCTTTCCACGACAATTATCATAAGTGTTGAACAAATCGTGAACACTCTATGAACATTATAACGAAATGCGCGCTCATTTCAGCCAGAATAAATGTGAATATTATGTGACATCCATGATTACGGTCCAGCGAGGAAGACGCCGCAGGTTCACGGCGCCCTTCTGATCGTTATTAGAGCCGGACACATCATGTATGGTGAAGATTACCAAATGTTAACGTTTTTTGGGTGCGGATCGTCTCGTTTTTGCGGGTCTATTTGAAGGGCCTGTTTTTCTTGATTTGAGAGGTCTCCCCGGTTTATCCGCCTTCGTCTCATTTGTTGTCTTTCTTGCTTGTCTTGTTGGTTTTGCTGGCTTCTCGGGCGAAGTTACCGGATTTGCAACAGTAACAGGCCTCACTGGTCTGGGCATCCCCGCCAGTTTGTAGAAGCTTTCAATTTCATCCTTGGTTAGATGTCGATACAAACCTCTCTTCAAATTACCTAGGAACAGTTCGCCAAAGGAGATTCGTTTCAGCTTGATTACAGGGTGCGAAATCGCATCAAACATCCGGCGCACCTGACGGTTTCTTCCCTCATGGATCGTAATGGTAATCGTTGAGGATTTTCCGTCACTATCAAGATCGTGATATTCCACCTCTGCCGGTGCCGTCATCCCGTCCTCCAGCATAATCCCTTGCTTCAGCTTGTCCAGAGCCGTACCATGAGGCACACCTTTGACTGTAGCCAGGTACGTCTTGGGTACATGGTGCTTCGGATGCGTCAACAAGTGGGCGAATTCCCCATCATTCGTGAGCAATAGCAGTCCTTCGGTATCGTAATCAAGCCGGCCTACCGGATATACGCGTTCGTTAATTCCCTTTAAATAGTCGGTGACAATTTTTCTGCCCTGTGGATCGGATGCGCTTGTGATTACTCCCTTAGGCTTGTTAAAGACGAGATAGAGCTTCTTCTCCACGCCGACGGTCTTCCCGTCCACAGTAATCGTATCCACAGCAGGATCGGCTTTCGTGCCCAGTGTGGTCACGGTCTCACCATTCACTTGCACCTTACCGCTCAATATTAGTTCTTCACATTTGCGGCGAGAAGCAACTCCTGCGCCAGCTAAAATTTTCTGCAATCTTTCCATATTCACTAAGTCACCTCATAAACATGATACCTAGCCGCAAGCAAAATCACAATAGCCACAGGATGCCAATATAAAAACCGCCCCTGGCAGCGTAGGCGCGAGGGGCGGCTCTTGTTAGGATAGCGAGCTCAATTTAACCGAACAGAAGCAGACAAACAGCAAGGGCGGCGATAAAGCCAATCACATCGGAGAACAATCCAACCTTTAAAGCATAACGTCCATTGCGAATGCCTACGGCCCCAAAATAAACGGTGAGCACATACAACGTTGTATCTGTACTGCCCTGGACGGTGGAAGCCATCCGGCCAATCATGGAATCAGGGCCGTAGGTCTTGATCAAATCCGTGGTAAAGGCCAGAGACCCGGTTCCGGTCAAAGGTCGCAGGAAGCCCAGTGGCAGCACCTCCGCCGGGATATGTAGAGCTGCCAGGAACGGCGTCATCCATCCTACAAGGAAATCAAGGGCTCCAGAGGCGCGAAATACGCTAATGGCTACCATCATGCCAACCAGATGCGGGATAATGCCGATGGCTGTTGAGAAGCCATCCTTGGCTCCGTCAACGAACGACTCATAGACTGGAACCTTTTTAAAATACGCATATAAAGGAATGAAGGCAATCATCACCGGTACGGCCCAAGCCGATATCACATTGATCCAATCCAGCACGTTCCCCTCACCTCTTTAGCGAAAAAGTTGGCGGTGTCGTTCGCTGTGGTGGCGTGCGGTAGCTACTCCGTCCACGATACCATCGGTCCGCCATGATGGCTGCTGCGGTGGCGATAGCCGTCGCAAGCAATGTGGAGCCTACAATTTCAGCCGGATTGGCTGACCCGAAGTTGATGCGAATGGCAATTAATGTAGTCGGGATAAGCGTAATGCTCGCCGTATTCAAGGCCAGAAGCGTACACATCGCCGGAGAAGCCGTTGTCTTGTCAGGATTGAGCTCTTGCAGCTCTTGCATGGCCCGAATTCCCATAGGCGTCGCAGCGTTACCCAGGCCTAACAGGTTGGCGCTCATGTTCGACAGGATATACCCCATGGCTGGATGATCCTTGGGCACATCGGGGAACAGATAAGCAACGACAGGGCCAAGCCAGCGGGAGATGGTCTGAACCAGACCCGACTCCTCCGCGAGCCGCATAATCCCAAGCCAGAACACCAGCACGCTGATCAAGCCGAAGCATACCGTTACCCCCGTTGCAGCGCCCTCAAAGGCTGCTTGGGTGACCGTACTGATATCCCCATTGATTGCGGCAAACGCGAATCCGATTAATATCAGTGCGAGCCATATTTTATTGACCATCTCTGCTCCCCCCTCCTTACCCTAGCCTTGACCAATCGCTCACGTACCCATGATCTTCTCTCTCCTATGCACCAAGCAGCAGGGATCGTAGCACTTTCTGTAACGAGCTTGGCCAAATGCCGCTTCCCAGAGCACCATGGCCCCCTCCCATTGTAACTAGGGCGCTCCCGCCTTGTTCTCCTCGCCTATCCGCACCGGGCTGGTAGTTCTTCTGCTCATAAAGGGGCACCGAGCCGATAAGCTGTTCATTTAAGGTGATAGCGATTTCCCCGCGATAGCCAAATGAGGCCGTTCGGCTTTCCTTCAGCTTCAGTCTCTTCTCCACATGACCAACTTCCTCTGGAGCTAACGCATATTGAAAGGCAGCGCCCGTCACCAATCCACCCTGTATCTGCTGCCCTTCCTTAATAATTGTGGCTAGCGGATAGTTGGCAAAGCCAAAATCCAGCAGCTTGCGATGATCATTCCAATCATCTCCATCGTTCAGTGTGACCACAACAAGCTGCTGTCCACCTCGGGAAGCGGAACTCACGAGGCAACGCTTGGCAATCTTCGTGTAGCCTGTCTTGACCCCATCGGCCCCTTCATAAAAACGCAGCATTTTATTTTTGTTAAGCCATTTATAGTCCCAGGGGTCGTTAGGATTGGGTGCCGTCTTGTCCGGGGTGCGGACGATTTCCTTGAAATGTGGATTTTTCAGAGCGTAAGCGGTCAGCTTGGCCAGATCGTTGGCCGACGAGTAGTGGCCCTTGGCATCTAGTCCATGCGGGTTTTGAAACTGCGTATTGGCAAGTCCCAACATCCTGGCTTTCTCATTCATTAGATGGACAAAGCCTTCCTCCGAACCGCCAACATGCTCAGCAATCGCGGAAGCCGCATCATTGCCTGAACGAAGCATTAAGCCATACAGCATATTTTCCAGGCTCATCTCTTCTCCTAAATGCAAATAGATGGAGGAGCCTTCTTTGGCATAGGCGTTTTTGCCTACCTTGACTATGTCAGATAGCTTGCCATGCTCAATAGCTACAATGGCAGTCATAATCTTCGTCAGACTGGCGATAGGCAACTGCTCGTCCCCCTTCACATGAAAGATCAAGCGCTCCGAGGTCACATCGATGACGGCCGCAGCTTGAGCATGGATAGATGGCGGAACAGGCGCAGCTTGTGCAATTTGTGCGGCTTGGGGCAGCAAAAGCAACGACAAGATCAATAGGCCGACGGTTGCGCGGCACAATGCACGCAGAATGCCAGATGGTTGTCTATTATAGGTCATAAGTAAATTCCTCCGGTAGAGTACTTATATAACTTATATGCGGTGGCAAAAGGGAGTATGTCCCACTCAAAAAAAGACCCCTCCCGGTCAACCGGAAGGGATCGGTACATATACCTGAATAGCAGATCTGTTAAATGATCGGCCCTGACGGCTCGCCCGGCTCATGATCTACGGACGAGGCTACATGCACATGATGTTCGCCCGGGAACATGGATTGAATTCTGTCGATTACCCCAGGAACCGCATCGATAATTTTCTCTACGAGATGGGTCTGATTATCCAGAGGTACGATGTGTACTCCCGGCTTGCCGACAACAAGGAACGCAATCGGATTAATTGAGACCCCGCCGCCGCTACCACCACCAAAAGGTCTGGATGCACGGTGTTCCTCTGTAGACGAGCCAGAGGTACGCTTTTCATGTCCGTCATCAATGTTAAAATCGCTACCACCGGCAGCAAATCCGAAGCCAACACGGCTGATTGGCAGAATAACACTACCGTCCGGCGTTTCCACCGGCTCGCCAACAATGGTGTTGACGTCAACCATATCCTTGATGTTCTCCATAGCCGTTTGCATTAGCCCTTGAATAGGATGGTCAGCCATTTCTTCACTCCTCCCTTCACTTTTAACACGCGAACTCCAAGCAATAGTCCAGCATATATAGCATAACCGCAGCGAATTTGCGCTATGCAACGGACTTCCGTGGAAAATAACGGCGCACGGTCAAACACGGGAACAACAAATAGCTTGGGACGTTGCTTTAATGAAATATAGCAGGTTAGCCAACCAATCAGAGTGGCCTTGACGCCCCACAAGGCCCCGGTCAAGGTAGCGGTATGGGCTGCGTCCTGCAAGCCAATATTGGTAGACCATTCCAGCTTATGGAAGGTAATATGCCTGAGCGTAGTCTTGATCCAAACGCGAAAGCCTTTGGTCGCCTCAAGCACCCGCTGAACCTCATCCATCCATTTTTCCACTTTCTCCCGATTCACCTTCGGTTTGGTGCTCGAAGAATTTTGCTGCAAAATATTCTCCGGACGGTCCCGCTCGATTTGCAGGCCTTCCTTCCAATTTTTGAGTCGAATGGAGGGAACCTGATAATGGATATGGACAAGTCCGTACAACAAGTAAATATCGAACAGAATCAGGTCATCCTTGTTCTGCTTCCTCATCGTCAAATGAATCGTAATGGTAGACAGCAAAATCAAAGCAGCCAGAATCAGCAGCAGGATCAGGATGCCTCCGAGCCAAATCCACACGGGAAAGCCCTCCATACCTATCAAATAAAATGCTCCCGTATAGTATGGCTTGCCCAATAGGAAAAAATGCAAAAAACTGCCTCATCCTGCTGACCGAACGGTCAGGAAGAAGTGAGACAGCTTAGCGAATTTAATTTTCAATTTTCTCCAATTCCTCTGGCAGCGGCTGCGTCTCCTCATCAACATCGTCGAACGTTAGCTGCTGTTCCTCCAGCTTCTGGAAGAGCAATTGAGTCTCTTCTTCAAGCTGGTCGGTACTCTCATAGTCAGCCAGATCAGGCAAGTCCTTAAGCCCCGCTAGGCCGAAATAATCCAGAAAAGCCTTCGTGGTTCCGTACAAAATGGGCCGACCAATCGCTTCAGCCCGACCAACCTCCTCAATCAAATCCTTATTAACCAGAGAATGAATGGCGCGTTCCGATTTGACCCCGCGAATTTCTTCAATCTCTACCCGGGTAATCGGCTGGCGATAAGCCACGATGGACAAGGTCTCTAATGCCGCTTGAGATAAGGAGGATCTGGATGGTGAGTAAGCCAGCCGTTCAAAATATGGCGCATGATCCGGTAACGTTGCTAGCTGGTAGTGACCAGCAATCTGAACAATTTGCAATCCCCGACCGGTCCGTTTGAAGGAATTCTTCATATCCAGCAGTGCATCCGTGATCACATCCTGACGTTGCTCCGTGACTTCAGCCAGTTGCTTAAGACTTAGGCCCTCCTCTCCGGCCAGAAACAACAGCCCCTCAATAATCGATTTCAATTCCTTGAAATTCATCAGTCTTTCCTTCCCCTCTCCACTCCATGACAATATCGTCAAACAGCTTGTTCTGGAAGCAAACAATCTGTTTCATCTTCATTAACTCCAGCACGGCTAAAAAAGTAACCACGATCTCATGCCGATACATCTGCGGATGCAGCAGCTTGGAGAACAACAGTCTGCCACCCTTGCCTGATTGCTCCAGTGCTGAGACAACATCTTTAATCCGGTCCTTGACCGAAATCTCGTCTCGGTGTATACGTGCTACCGTGTTGCGCTTGGATGCCCTACGCAATGCTTTCTGAAATACAGCGATCAAATCGCCCGCATGCAGCCCCTTCACCGGATTCTCCTGTACCTCCGGCATAAATGGCGTTAAATCATCAGGCTCCTTGGAGAAGATTAAGCTGCGTTCCCATTCACGTTCATGAAGATGCTCGGCGATGCCTTTATATTTGCGATATTCAATCAGCTTACGAATGAGTTCGTCCCTCGGGTCCTCCTCATCCTCCAGCAAATAATCGAATTCATTGTCGAGTTCAATGACAGGTGGCTTGGGCAGCAATTGTTTGCTCTTGATGGACAGCAGCGTTGCTGCCATGACCAGAAATTCACTGGTCACCTCCAGCTCAAGCTCCTGCATGTCATGCAAATATTCGAGATACTGGTCCGTGATCTCACTGATGGAGATTTCATTGATATTAATCTCCGCTTTATCAATGAGATGCAATAATAAATCAAGTGGACCCTCGAAGGTTTCCAGCTTGTACGTTACTGTCGTCAATGAACATCCTCCACCCATAACCAAACATATATGTAACTAATTTTACCTTAAAAAACGTAGTTGCAAAAGATGCGATTGTTTACACCTTCACCCAGGGGGATCATTTACGCAAAAAAAATGTAGTGCCCTGAAATCGGACACTACATTCAAGTAAGCATTATTTCAGTTGATTCGTCAAGTTGGCCATTTCAATAGCCGCCATCGCTGCGTCCCAGCCTTTGTTACCGGCTTTGGTGCCGGCACGTTCAATCGCCTGCTCAATGTTCTCGGTAGTCACTACGCCAAAGATGGTAGGCACGCCAGTCTTCAAGCCTACGGCAGCCACACCCTTGGCAACCTCGTTGCAGACATAATCATAATGAGTTGTTGAACCACGAATGACTGTTCCTAGGGTAATGACCGCATCGTATTTGCCACTCTCGGCCAATTTTTGTGCTGCGAACGGAATTTCAAAGGCTCCCGGAACCCAAGCTACATTAATCTCCTCTTCCTTCGCCCCATGACGCTTCAAAGCATCCAGAGCACCGGACAGTAATTTACTGGTAATAAATTCGTTGAATCTCCCTACAACAATTGCATAATTTAATCCTTCGGATACTAAATGTCCCTCAAATACGTTTGCCATCTCTCATCATACCTTTCTGTATATAAAATTATAATTAAGCTACTAAATTTGGGAGGACTCGTCTTGCTCCAAATCATCGAATTGAAGCAAATGGCCCATCTTGGCTTGCTTTGTATGCAGGTACTTGGTATTGTCTTCGTTTTCCTGCATTTGAATCGGCACGCGTTCAACAACTTCCAGGCCGTAGCCCTCCAAGCCTTTGATTTTGCGTGGGTTATTGGTCATCAAACGAATCTGGCGAACACCCAAATCCTTTAATATCTGCGCCCCGATGCCATATTCACGCAAATCCGCCGGGAAGCCGAGCTTGAGGTTGGCATCCACCGTGTCTAATCCCTGCTCCTGCAGCTTGTAAGCTCGGAGCTTGTTGATCAGCCCGATGCCTCGACCCTCTTGCCGCATATACAGCAGTATTCCTCTGCCTGCCTCTTCAATTTGACGCAAGGCAGCTTCAAATTGAGGACCACAGTCGCAACGGTGGGAGTGGAATACATCCCCGGTCAGGCATTCCGAATGCACCCGTACCAGAACCGGCTCGTCACCGCTAATGTCGCCTTTCACCAAGGCCAGATGCTCCTTCGTATCCACATCATTCGTATAGGCTACTGCACGGAATTCGCCGTAATCGGTTGGCATCCGAACCTCAACCTCGCGGTTCACCAGCTTCTCCTTCTCGTTCCGATAGTGAATCATATCCTTGACACTGATCAGCTTCAGGTCAAATGTCTTGGCAAGCTCGACCAAATCCGGCAATCGGGCCATGGTTCCGTCTTCCTTGACCACTTCGCAAATAACTCCGGCAGGGTAAGCTCCACACATGCGGGCCAAATCTACAGCCGCTTCGGTATGGCCAGCACGCCGCAGCACGCCACCCTTCTTGGCAATCAACGGGAACATATGACCCGGACGCCGGAAATCCGACGGCTTGGCCTTAGGGTCCATGATGGCTTGCACCGTCAAAGAACGCTCATATGCCGATATTCCCGTGGTTGTATCCTTATGGTCAATAGATACGGTAAAGGCCGTGCCATGATTGTCCGTGTTCTGAGCCACCATCGGCTGCAAGTCCAGTTCCTCTGCCCGTTCGGACGTAATCGGAAGGCATACCAGACCCCGCCCTTGTGTAATCATGAAATTAATAACCTCAGGCGTCGCCTTTTCAGCTAACGCAATAAAATCTCCTTCATTCTCCCGATCCTCATCGTCCACAACGATGATAACCTTCCCCCGCATCAGATCATAAATGGCTTCTTCAACGCGGTCCAATTTAATATCGCTCATGGCGGTCCCCTCCTATATTTTCATAAGTGAGATGAACACTAGTCGCCTAAGGCTACCGCTCACCACACCTGGGTTAAATCTTTACATGAAGCCATTGGCTGCCAGGAACGACAAGTCAATGCCTTCGGTCTTCTTCTCTCCGTCCTGCTCCGCTTCGCTCTCCGACACTTGGCCAAATCGCAGCATATGTTCCACGTATTTACCCAGAATGTCGCATTCCAGGTTCACCGTGTCCCCGGCCTTTTTGAAGGCTAACACCGTTTGAGCTAGCGTATGCGGGATAATGGAGATAGTAAAACTCCCGCCTGTTGCCTCCACCACGGTCAGACTTATGCCATCCACCGTAATGGAGCCCTTGGGAATGATGTATTTGAACAAGGAAGACTTACTAGGCTTGATCTCATACACCACTGCATTCTGGTCTCGGGTAATGCTACGAATCGTTCCCGTTCCGTCAGCATGCCCCTGGACGATATGACCGCCGAAACGGCCCCCCGCTGCCATGGCCCGCTCCAGATTGACCCGACTTCCCGGCTTCAAATCCTTTAGATTCGTATTACGGTAAGTTTGCGGCATCACATCTACAGTGAAAGAAGTTGTGTCAAAGGAGGTAGCCGTCAAGCATACGCCATTAACAGATATGCTATCGCCCAGCTTCATCCCTTCCGTAATCACGGTTGCGGAAATGCCCAGCAACATCGCTTCACCCTGGCGGTTAATTGATTTCATCGTTCCGACCTCTTCTACGAGTCCCGTAAACATCAAGCATTCCCTCCCTTACTTCTTGGTCGTCCAAACCGGAATGCCACGTATACAGACATTATCCCCGATTTGCTCTACTTCGATGTCCCGTAGGGACACAGCATCCTGCATCAGGTCGAAGCCATCAAAGGTGAAGCTTCCAGCTGCTTCACGGCCGCCAACCAGCTTGGGCGCGAAGAACAGTACAATCTCATCGACTAATTGCTCTTCGACCAACGAGCCGTTTAACTGGCCGCCACCTTCCACCAGCACCGAGGAAATCCCTCGCTGACCTAGCAGGGTGAATGCAAGCCTCAGGTCCACTTGAGGGCCGTCCCCGCACAAAATGACTTCTATCCCTCGTTCCACCAGACGAGCTACCTTGTCCTGCTCTGCCTGGCTGGTCGTGATTATCCAGGTAGGCGCTTTGCCATCGTTTAACACGGCTGCTGTCTCTGGAATCCGGAGTCGGGAATCCGCTATGATCCGGATTGGAGACAATCCCGGGACAGATAAGCGCGTGGTAAGCTGCGGATCATCGGCAATCAGGGTAGATGCACCAACCATAATTGCCTGGTGGCGGTGGCGCATGGTGTGTACGATCTCCCGGGAACGCTCACCCGAGATCCATTTGCTATCCCCTGTCCTGGAGGCAATCTTTCCATCCAGGGTGCTGGCTGTTTTGATCGTGACGTACGGAAGTCCCGTCGTAATGTGCTTGATAAACCTGCGATTCAGCCGAACTGCCCGCTCCCGAAGCACACCTACCTCAACTTCGATGCCATGGTTACGCAGCAGATCGATCCCTTTACCCGCAACCAACGGATTGGGGTCTTCGCAAGCAACAACCACCCGACGCACCTTCTCCCGTATCAAGCGTTCTGCACAAGGCGGTGTAAGTCCTTGATGACTGCATGGTTCCAGGGTCACGTAGACCGTACTTCCCTCTGCCAGTGCACCAGCCATGTTCAGAGCATGTACCTCAGCATGGGGAGTTCCCCGCTGCAAGTGGGTTCCCAGACCGACCAAGGCACCACTCTGGACGACCACGGAGCCGACGACCGGATTCGTTCCGGTCTGTCCCAAAGCCCGCTCAGCCATATCCAGCGCCAAGCCCATGTAATACTCGTCATCAATGACCTTCATCCGTTCCCACTCCTCTTTCTCCTTACCAACCCTAACAAGCAAAAACAACCCTGCCGTAATCCGGCAGGGTTGGTATGAGAGTGATCCTACGCAAGTCAAAGAGCGTTGCTGTTGTCCTGTCTAATCCTGTCTCTTAACGAGACCCGTCGACAAATTCAACGAAGCAAGCTACTACTCCACTAGCCCACCTCTCACTTTGTGAAAAGTAGAACTTTGTCAAGTAAAGCCCTTAGTTCCTGATACATCTGGCAGTATAGCCCCATGTATCTCTTGCGTTTTCCTTCTCCCATCCAGACTATACTGTCGGTCCCGGAATCTCACCGGCTCAGCCGCACATGCTTGGTTCAAGCATCATACGGGTCACGGACTTGTGCTCTCAAAAGAGCCATCACCGTCGGTGGGGAATCGCACCCCGCCCCGAAGGATTACAAATATTTTGTTAGTTGCTTTCGGGGTAATGTTACCATCCCGATACAGAAAATGCAAGAGGCACTAGACAATCTTGCATGCCTGAGAAGGTGTCTAACGGGTAATAATATTCATTTTGTATCAACGCATCCGTGTAGGATGCGACGCTGGAGAACGCCCAACGATTCACCGCGCTTTTGCGATTTCAATCCACGCATCCCGCGTAGGATGCGACCAAGGCCCCGGAGGAATCAGCAACCCACTGCCAATTTCAATCCACGCATCCGCGTAGGATGCGACAACTAACCCCACTCTTTTCCTCAAGTCCTCTCAAAATTTCAATCCCCGCATCCGCGTAGGATGCGACCGCACCATGGGCGATAAGCTCAAGGATGGCGACATGATTTCAATCCACGCATCCGCGTAGGATGCGACTAACCACATCCAAGCTCATCCGCCGTCCCCCCTGATAATTTCAATCCACGCATCCGCGTAGGATGCGACTCTTAGCAATTCTTGCGGTGGTTTCGGATTGTTAATATTTCAATCCACGCATCCGCGTAGGATGCGACTGGTCGCCGGGGGGATGCCGGTACCCTTTACCATCCATTTCAATCCACGCATCCGCGTAAGATGCGACGAACGCTTCCACTAGACTGGGCAGATTGCGGGATATTTCAATCCACGCATCCGCGTAGGATGCGACCAGATCGAGCGCGACCGCATGAAAGCAGCTACTGCTATTTCAATCCACGCATCCCATGTAGGATGCGACAGGTTTCGGCTCCAGATGAGCCGTTCTACACGATGATTTCAATCCACGCATCCCATGTAGGATGCGACAGGTAGGGCGAGCTGTTCCCCATACAAATTTAGTTTATTTCAATCCACGCATCCCATGTAGGATGCGACGATGAAATGAGCGCTGATGTAGTTTTGTATTTGGGGATTTCAATCCACGCATCCCATGTAGGATGCGACTACTCATGTCCATTTCATTTGTGCCACCTTCCTATTTCAATCCACGCATCCCATGTAGGATGCGACGAAGTGCTGGAGCTGGCCTTGGGTAAAGATGCGGTATTTCAATCCACGCATCCGCGTAGGATGCGACGGCCGCTTCGCTGTCGATGGGGACGACGCCCTTCAATTTCAATCCACGCATCCGCGTAGGATGCGACGTTATGGTGCTGGACATGCTAACGCCGGAGGAAATTATTTCAATCCACGCATCCGCGTAGGATGCGACACTGTCGGTATTGGTTGTTGACTCCGAATTATCAATTTCAATCCACGCATCCGCGTAGGATGCGACCCGAATTACAACAAAACTTCGGTGACATCACCCCGATATTTCAATCCACGCATCCGCGTAGGATGCGACTATGACCGCATTAGACGGGGATTGGAGTTGGAGCATATTTCAATCCACGCATCCGCGTAGGATGCGACACAAACAAATGTATCAAGTATTGGCTCAAGAAAAATTTCAATCCACGCATCCGCGTAGGATGCGACGTCAAAAAGTCCAAAAAATATGGCTAGTACAAGTGGGATTTCAATCCACGCATCCGCGTAGGATGCGACATCAAGGAGATGTCAAAACAATTTCCTTGACGATATTTCAATCCACGCATCCGCGTAGGATGCGACATGTGGTTTGTCAATGAACACCTGAAAAACACGAAATTTCAATCCACGCATCCGCGTAGGATGCGACTATGATAGCCATGCAGCCCTCTAGGCAGTTCAGCATTTCAATCCACGCATCCGCGTAGGATGCGACTCCTATTTCAATAGATAAAAACCAAGCGAATCAAATTTCAATCCACGCATCCGCGTAGGATGCGACGTTATCCGGGACGGATGGTGCCGGGAGTGGCAGTAGATTTCAATCCACGCATCCGCGTAGGATGCGACCATTGCTGGTACAGTCGCTTTGTTCAAAGGACTAATTTCAATCCACGCATCCGCGTAGGATGCGACATTCGAACAATCCCTTAACACGATGCGCAATGAAATTTCAATCCACGCATCCGCGTAGGATGCGACCCGAGCCTTTGTGTCGATAGAGGTCAACGGAGAGATTTCAATCCACGCATCCGCGTAGGATGCGACAAGCGTGTGGATCTGGCTCATAAGTGGGTCATTATTTCAATCCACGCATCCGCGTAGGATGCGACTCCGATTTTTAACATAATAAGGGTATTTTTCTGCTTAATTAGCTAATTTCAGCCCTTATACAATCAAAAACGCTCAAATAATTGTATAATTATTACATAAAAACAAATGAAAGTAAATTATTTTGGTGCGAATCCCCCAGGGAAATCATGTTCGCTTCACATTCGCACCAGCCATAAACTAACTTTTTCCACCTGTTTTGCATCTCTGAATAACTTGAAATCCTGTTAAAAAGAGTCTACCACAGTCATCCACAAAATTACACGCTCTCTTACTATCGTTATGCTGTGATAATGCCATATCCAGACATAAGAAATACCGCCCAGACGGGCGGTATCATTGGAAAGATTGATTTCTTGCTGAAGCTACATACAACACCTTAAGCTTCGTCCCAAACTGTAACTTCCTTCATTTTGTCGCCAGGACGAACCTTGTCTACCAGTTCCATCCCGGAGGTCACTTGTCCGAACACGGTATGAACACCGTCCAGATGTGGCTGTGGTTCATACACGATGAAGAACTGGCTTCCGCCTGTATCCTTGCCAGCATGAGCCATCGACAGTACGCCACGTCCATGCTTCGTTACATTGGAAGCTGTTTCACACTTGATGGTGTACCCTGGTCCACCTGTGCCTGTACCATTAGGGCAACCACCTTGGGCTACAAAGCCTGGAATAACGCGGTGGAAGGAAAGTCCGTTATAGAATCCCGAATTTGCCAGCTTCTCGAAGTTGGCAACCGTTCCTGGCGCTTCTTCAGGCAGAAATTGAATTTCTACCTCGCCGCCTGTTTCCAATACAATCTTGCCTTTTTTCATATCGTACACACCTTTCTTATTAACGTCACTTTGACAAACCTCTTACAGTGTACTAAAAAATCGGGTTGCAAGCAAAAAACAAGGCCGAAAAAAACCTACGCCGCAGCGGAAATTTTCTCTCAGCCTTGCCGGTACTTGATATATTAGTGGACTAGCTTATTTAAGAGATGGTTCCTTGGCAATCCGCTCTGGAATCACATCGCATGAAATCAAGTCTTCCAGCGTCTCCCGCTTCACTACCAGATCGCTATGTCCCTCTTGTACGAAGACCACGGCCGGACGACGAATCCGGTTATAGTTGCTTGCCATAGCATAGTTATAAGCTCCGGTGCATGCAACAGCAAGCAAATCCCCGCTGTTCGTCTTCGGCAAATCAACATCCCAGATAAGCATGTCGCCGCTCTCGCAGCATTTGCCAGCAATGGAGACCGTCTCTTCGTTCGCCTCATTGGCCCGGTTGGCCAGCATCGCTTCATATTTGGAGCTGTACAAGGCTGGACGAGGGTTGTCCGTCATCCCGCCATCTACGGCCACATATTTGCGCACGCCAGGGATTTCCTTGCTCGTTCCTACCGTATAGAGCGTCGTTCCGGCATCACCCACAATGCTCCGGCCCGGCTCTACCCAAATCTCCGGCAATTGCGGATAAGAGGCAAAATGCTGCTTCACCGCATCCGTAATAGCTCCAACATAATCGGATACCAAGAGCGGAGTGTCTCCCTCAGTATAGCGAATACCGAACCCGCCGCCCAAATTCACGACTTTGAAGACTACGTCCAATTGCTCCTTGACCTGCATGGCAAAAGCCGCTACCCGCTCAACAGCCAGTTCAAAGCCACCGACCTCAAAGATTTGCGAGCCAATATGGGAATGCACGCCCAGAAGCTGCAAATTCGTGCTCCGGTTAGCCAGATCAACCGCTTCAAAGGCCGAGCCATTTCCGATGTCGAAGCCGAACTTGGAATCCGTTTGACCCGTCGACATATATTCGTGTGTATGGGCTTCCACCCCTGGGGTTACGCGCAGTAATACATTCACTGTAATGCCCTTCTCGGCAGCGATCGCCTGCAACATGTGCAGTTCAACGAAGTTATCTGCTACGAAGCAGCCGATTCCGGCAGAAATCGCCATTTCCAGTTCTTGAGGCGTCTTGTTATTGCCATGAAAGTGGATTCGCTGTGCGGGAAAACCCGCTTGAAGAGCCGTAAACAGTTCACCCTCGGAGACGACGTCCAAGGACAAGCCCTCCTCCTCGGCCAGCCGGCACATTGCCATGACACAAAATGCCTTGCTCGCATAGGCTACCTGAAAGGTCAGGCCCGATGCACGGAAAGCATTCATATATTCACGGCATCTTTGCCGAACAAGGGCTTCATCTACGACATAAAGCGGCGTGCCATAGGTTTGTTTCAATTCTACCGCATCGCAGCCGCCAATCTCGAGATGGCCGTTTGCATTAATCTTGCTGGTACCGTGTAAATACATCCTAAGTCCTCCACTTTTAAATTTTACACCAGTATAGCAAATAACGGCGGATGTGAGAAATGGATTTTTCGGAATAACATTTGTGTTATTTGTAAGACATGCCGCAGGACCCTACTTTTTGCCCGGCATTCTTGTATCATCCCTTGGCTTGTTATACGACGGTCTTTGCTTCGAAGTCATCACTGGAACACGCAGCAGGACAGCGGCCATCGCCTTTGCATTAAAAGGTATAAATGGCCACAAATAAGACGAGTTATTGGAGCGTCGCAACGTTAGCAGCACGATAAAGGCTGTCGTTCCAATGACGAAGCCAGGGCCTCCGAATATCGCCACAACCAGCAGCAATCCCAGTCGAACGACGCGATTAGCCAGCCCGAGCTCATAGCTGGGTGTTGCGAACATCCCGATGGCCGCTACAGCCATATAGAGCACCACCTCGTTGACGAATAGTCCCGTTTGCACCGCAATATCCCCTATTAGGATAGCGGCTATCAAGCCCATGGCAGAGGCTAACGGGGTAGGAGTATGCACCGCAGCCATCCGCATCAGGTCAACACCGAACTCCACTAGCAGGAACTGGGCGATCAGCGGGATTTCCGCCTGCTTTTCCGGACCAATAAAGGCTAATGAAGCGGGTTTAAATTCGGGATGAACAACAATCAACAACCATAACGGTAGCAAGAAAAGGGAAGCGAACACGCCAAAGAACCGCACCCAACGCAGGTAAGTTCCCATGAACGGGGTTTGCCGATTCTCCTCGGCATGTTGGCATAGATCAAAGAAGGTCGTCGGTAAAATCATAACACTGGGCGAAGTATCCACAAATACCACCGCGCGCCCCTCCAGCAAATGAGAGGCAACCACATCAGGCCGCTCGGAGTAGCGAACCAAGGGGTATGGATTCCAA
Organism: Paenibacillus senegalimassiliensis; assembly: GCF_001486585.1. Lineage (GTDB taxonomy): Bacteria > Bacillota > Bacilli > Paenibacillales > Paenibacillaceae > Fontibacillus > Fontibacillus senegalimassiliensis. The sequence continues at coordinate 720,291 of NZ_LN909046.1, read as the reverse complement.
CCTCGATGGATGATCGCTTCTTCCAATTGCTTGTCCGCCAGTGGAATGCCGTCAATGTTGACCGCCATAATCTTCTCACGGATGGAATCCACCAAAGTCTTATCCACAATGTCATCGATAAAAGCGATACACACATCCGTTCGAGTCCGGCGCCCCACACCCATCATCTCGAATTTGAGGCCAGGGTCCCGCAGGCGGCGACGAACCAAGGTAATATTCGTCACCAAGGTCTCGGTGAAGCCATCGCGTGAACCACGAACCACCCGCTCCAGTGACGGCTCCTCCGGGCTGCGGACCGGATATTGCCGGGTATCCATGACCAAGGCCGTCTGCTCTCCCTCCAGGAACAATACGCTATTCCCTGTCAGGGCTTTATTAATCGCATCGCTTAGCTTCTCCGTCTTGTCCACCTGAATGTGGGGAATATACATCTCCAGGAACGAGCGAAGCGCCCCTGTTGACAAATCCTCGGGCGTCAAATAAGTCAAACGCTTGATGATCTCCACCATCACATCTGCTTGAGCGAAGCCGTTAACGAAGAACAATCCGGTCTTTTTGCCGCCAAAGGTCATTTCACGAAAGACAATATCAAAGCTATCCCCCAGGCCAACCACTTCTTCAAGTGTATGTCTTGTCGTCGACAGACTGCGGCTGATATTATCGCTCTTCTGCCAATACCTTACCGATTCCTCTACGGAATCAGACATTTCCTGCTCACGCTTGAGCTGGGCTGGATCTTTGGCCGAGGAGTCGTCCTTCTCCTGTGTAGTCGGCTCTTCTCCCGGATCAAAGTTTGGGATATCTTGCATCTGCTCCAGCTCATCCTGAGAGCTATCATGGGTGTCATGTTCCATCATGCTTCTTCCTCAACCTCCATCACTTCCATATTTATGGCCTGTACCAAAACCATTCGAATAGCGATCCTGCCGTCTTACCGAATACCATGGCTAACAGCAACCCGAATAAATACCGCTTCATGTGCAGCCTCTTGGCGAGAATAGGCAAGACATTCAGCACCTCCGTCAATGCCGCCGCCAGCATACCGACAAATACACCATTGAACAAGCCAACAGCCCCGGTCAAAATGTGAGGCCCTGCCAGGCGCCAGTTCCAGAAATCCGCCACAGTCCCAAGCACGGCGCCACTAATCATCGCACCTTCGTACCAATGGACCCTGTTATAGCTTCGTGTCACCTGTGCCAGCCTTGGAATCATGTCAAGTACGATGAACAAGGCAATTACCCCACCACCTACGGCAATGCCTCCAGCCAGTCCCAGAAATATAGCAAGTCCCGCTGCGATGACTGCCATCAAGGTCTCTTCTCCACAGCTTCGGTTTGCTGCATTTTTTTGTATTCCTCAGCCACCACGTATTGGTTCAAATTTTCCTGATAAAGGAACATCTCCACTTCCAGCGGGGTTGGTTCCTCATTCCATTTCTTCTTGAACAAGTGATTGAAGAAGACAATCATCCCGAAGCCGATGCCCAAGGAATAGGCGGCCTGAAATAAATAAGGATGCTCATCCCGCTCACCCGTAATCATTTCGACAATACGCACTTGGACCTCTGGCATGCTGACGTCCGCATGAAAGTTCATAATCGTCAACGCCGCCCCAAAGAACAGCAGTAACCACACGAGTACAAACAACAGCAAGGAGGCCGGCTTCTCCTTGCGGATCATTTCCACCAGTACATGAGGTTCTCCGATCCATTCGATCCGTTGCCCGGGATAACGATCGCGGAGAATAGAGATGACCTGGAGCATATCAATAACGATCAGATTCCCATCACGCTGTTCGGGACGAACCAACACCAGCCTAAGCAGCTCAGATTCCAGCTCCGGAGCCGCCAGTACCCTTGCGACATCCCCCAGCCGAATCGGCACTTCCGCCGGAAGTCCCACCTGCTTGCGAAGCCGCAAATAAATAATGGGCACAGGCACAGCCTGCTGCTCCATATGCCCCCTCCTTCCGCTTTGTTTTGCCCATAGTATGCCAAAGGAGGGGTGCCTTTACTCCCGTTCACCAGTCATGCACATGAAGAGCTGCCCTCACATATCAAAGGACCCCCAATACCACAGAATAGGTGGTATTGGGGGTCCTTTAGTGAATATAGTGAAACCTGGGAACAAGTATCTATAACGTAATCGCCGTATCCAGGGCAACCTCCATCATTTGATTGAAGGTCGTTTGCCGCTCCTCGGAGGTTGTCTCTTCCCCGGTTAACAAATGGTCGCTTACGGTCAAGATGGTCAAGGCTTGGACGCCATATTTGGCAGCCAAGGTGTAGAGCGCTGTCGTCTCCATTTCCACACCTAGCACACCGTATTTCATCAACAGTCCAGTGATGGTGGTATTATCGCGGTAGAACATGTCGGAAGTAAAGATGTTGCCCACATGCAACTTCAAGCCCTTCTCTACCCCACGCTCATAAGCAGCCTTCAGCAGCGGGAAGCTGGCGATTGGGGAGTAATCAAAGCCGCCGAAGACATGGCGGTTCATGCTGGAATCCGTACATGAGGCTTGAGCCAAAATAACATCCCGCACATGTACATGCTCTTGCATACCACCGCAGGTACCCACCCGAATCAGGTTCTTCACACCATACTCCTGAATGAGCTCGTTCACGTAGATGGAAATAGAGGGAACACCCATCCCTGTTCCTTGCACGGAGATGCGTTTCCCTTGATAAGTTCCGGTGAACCCAAGCATGCCGCGCACTTCATTGTAGCAGATCACATCGCTTAGATACGTGTCCGCAATATACTTGGCCCGTAGCGGGTCCCCTGGTAGCAGAATGGTCTCTGCAATTTCTCCGGTCTTCGCCGCAATATGTACACTCATATAATAATAATCTCCCTTACACACGATTTGGTATAGTCCCGCCTCTATTATAAAGGATAGACCCCAAAACGGAAAATCCCCTCTGGACCGGCCATAGCCGATTGCCCAAAGGGGGTAGATTACTCCATATCACTGTGCGATTTGATCGCGTATGCTCTGCAGTATTTTTTTCTCCAGCCGAGAGACCTGGACCTGGGAAATTCCCAGTCGTGCGGCTACCTCAGATTGCGTCTGATCACGGTAATACCGCAGATAGACAATCAGGCGCTCACGTTCCGTCAAGCCATCGATAGCCTCATGCAGCGCCAGCTTATCGAACCAACGTTCCTGAGATTCGTCGGCAATCTGATCCATAAGCGTAATCGGATCACCGTCATTCTCGAACACCGTCTCATGAATCGACGCCGGCGGCTTATTGGCCTCCTGGGCAAATACCACATCCTCAGGAGTGACCCCGAGTCCCTCCGCCACTTCCTTGACCGTTGGCAGACGGCCGAGCAACTTGGATAACTCATCCTTTTTCTTACGTACCTTATTCGCCATTTCCTTCAGCGAACGGCTTACCTTCAACGTCCCGTCATCACGCAAGAAACGCTGGATTTCCCCGATAATCATCGGCACCGCATAGGTCGAAAACTTCACATCATAGCTGAGATCAAACTTATCCACCGACTTTAGCAGACCGATGCAGCCGATTTGAAACAAATCTTCGGGTTCATATCCCCGGTTCATAAAGCGCTGTACGACAGACCAGACCAGCCGTATGTTGCTGTTCACCAATCGGTCTCTGGCGGCACCGTCCCCCGATTGGCTTAGAGCAATCAGTCGTTTCACTTCCGCATCGTCCAAAAACTCTCGCGAGGTTTGCTTCACTTCGGCATCCATAGACCCAACCCCTAATTGTATAAAGCTTTCTTGGATACAATCCTTTTCTTCATCCGAATACGGGTGCCACCGCCCATTTCGCTGTGCAAATCAAACTCGTCCATAAAGTTCTCCATGATTGTAAAGCCCATACCCGAGCGTTCCAGTTCGGGCTTGGAGGTATACAACGGCTGCTTCGCCAGCTCCAGGTCCTCGATACCACGGCCCTGATCCTCAATAACTAAAGTGATCGTATCCCCTTCGATCTCTGCGGAGATCGATACGACCCCCTCCGGATTACCGTCATAGCCATGAATGATGGAGTTGGTAACGGCCTCGGACACAACGGTCTTCAAATCCGTAATCTCCTCCATCGTCGGGTCCAATTGCGAGACAAAGGCTGCGACGGTAACCCGGGCAAAGGATTCATTCTCGGACTTGGCCGCAAACTTAAGCGACATGAAATTACCAGCTTGTTGGTTATCTGCGCTCACAACGCCACCTCCAAATCTGTCAGCGCCAGATCTTCATTCTCGAAGATCGGCATAATCTTGAACAGTCCGGACATTTCAAACAGACGATAGACTGGAGGGTTGGCATCACAAACCACCATTTTGCCACCCTTTTGCTTGATCAGCTTGTATCTGCCCAGGATGACGCCAATACCGGAGCTATCCATAAACTGCAGCGATTTAAGGCTTAGAACCAGGTTGCGGCAGTTGCCGCGCCCAATCTCTTCATCGAGCCGCAAGCGAACATCGTCCGCGGTATGATGATCCAATTCCCCACTCAAGCGCACGATCAGCGTCTCGCGGTGTCTTTCCATTTCCACTTGTAAATTCAAGCCTGTTCACTCTCCTCCCTGACATGAACACAACAATTCTACGATCCCGCTTCCGATTCCTGCTAGCTGACAAAACTAGAAGAAAAGCCCTATGAATCTACAAAAAACAAGTGAGCTGCGGTCCGTTTGAAGAGCGTCCACCACCCGGCTTTGTCAATATCCGCAGAGGCGGTTAGCTCAAATTCAGTGAGCACCTCACCATTTTGATATACCACCAGCTTGCCAACCACCTGCCCCGCCTTGATTGGAGCGGCCACTTTGTCAGGAGCAACCAGCTTGTGCGTAATACTGTCCGGCCCCGACCCTTTCTTGACCAGAACGTTCAGTGGCTTGGCTGATGCCAACTCAAGCTGCGCGCTGGTTCCCTTCTGTACCTTCACCTTGCCGATCGCTTCCCCCGCTTGATAGATCGGTAGCAATGAATACTGCGAGAAGGCATAGTCAAACATAGCCGACACCTCACTATTGCGCGTCTTGGTATTGGGTTCACCCAGTACGACAGCAATAAGACGCAGACCATCCCGTTTGGCTGTGGCAGCCAGGCAGAACTTGGCCTCGGAAGTATAACCTGTCTTCAGACCATCCGCTCCACTATAGAAGCGTACAAGCTTATTCGTATTCACTAGCCAGAACGGCTTCTCGCTGCCCTGCCGTAAATAATCCTGGTATGCGCCGGTGTATTTCGTAACTGCCTCATGCTTCAATAACTCGCGACTCATCAGGGCAATGTCATAGGCAGAACTATAATGGTTCTCCACGGGCAGCCCATTGCAGTTGGCAAAGTGCGTATTCTTCATGCCAAGTTCCTTGGCCCGTTTGTTCATGAGGCTTACGAAGGCTTTCTCCGATCCGGCAATCTTCTCAGCCAACGCTACAGAGGCATCGTTACCGGACGCCATAGCTACCCCTTTCAGCAATTCCTCCACCGTCATCGTTTCCCCTGGCTCCAGGAAGATCTGTGATCCCCCCATGGAAGCGGCATATTCACTTGCTGTCACCTTATCGGTCAGCTTGAGCGTTCCGTTATCGATAGCTTCCATCGTCAGTAACATGGTCATAATCTTGGTGATACTGGCAGGTGGTAAGGACTCGTGGCCCTTCTTCTCATAAATGACCGTACCCGTGTCCGCATCAAGCAGCACAGCCGATAAAGCACTTTGAGCAAGGGCAATTTGATCGTCTCCCGCACGGGCTTCGCTCTCCTCGGCATGAACGCCGGGAGCCCAGACTGAAAACGCCAATACTAACACGGTCAACCAGATGAATCCCCGTTTTTTCAAGATTAGTCCTCCTTTAGACATAAGTCTGGATTCTGCTAACCTAGTATTGGCTGAAAGGTGGAATTTTATTCCTGAGAAGCACAAAAAACGCCCTTCGGCGTTTTTTGGCAATCAACATCATATCATGATTCCAGTTAAAAGCGTTTGACGCCCTCTGGAGTAACCAATGCAAATACAAGCGGTCTTCTCGGCACTTTGGTTGCCGATATCCCATAAGCCTGGAGTACCCGCCGCGCGGCTTCCGCTTGGCCGGATTGGTGAGTAGGGTTGAAATGCAGAATAGCTAGCGCCTCTCCCTCCTTAACCACATCTCCAATCTTCTTCCGTAGCTCCACTCCCGCAGCAAGGTCGATGACGGAATCCTTCGTTTCCCGTCCGGCTCCCAGCAACATGGCGGCAATACCAATCTCCTCTGCCTGAATCGATTCGATATATCCTTCCCCCTCTGCTCGCACCTCGACCACAAGCTCGGCCCGGGGCAGTAGCTCCGGGTTATCAATCTGAGCAGTGTCTCCACCTTGGGCCGATACCAGTTCCTTCAGCTTCTCCAAGGCCTTGCCACTATCCAGTTGCTCCATCAGCAGCGCATTCGCTTCCTCTTCCGTCTCTGCCTTGCCGCCCAGCATCAGCATATGCGAGGCCAGGATGAGGCACACCTCCTCCAGATCAGCAGGACCCTCACCCCGCAGCGTTAATACCGCTTCGCGTATCTCCATCGCATTGCCAATGGCGTGACCGAGCGGCTGGTCCATATCGCTGATGACCGCCACTGTGCGGCGGCCTACCTGGGTACCGATATCCACCATCGCTTTGGCCAGACGGATAGAATCCTCCAGCGTCTTCATAAATGCTCCGCTGCCTGTCTTGACGTCCAGTACAATCGCATCCGCTCCGGCGGCAATTTTCTTGCTCATGACACTGCTCGCTATGAGGGGAATGGAATCTACTGTGGCTGTAACGTCCCGCAAAGCGTACAACTTCTTGTCGGCAGGTGTCATATTCCCGCTCTGGCCCACTACCGCAAGACCGATATCATTAACCTGTCGGAAGAAATCCTCCTTGCCAAGCTCCACAGAGAAGCCTGAGATCGCCTCCAGCTTATCGATCGTTCCCCCGGTGTGTCCCAAGCCCCGACCGGACATCTTAGCCACAGGAACGCCTGCTGCTGCTACCAGAGGGGCAAGCACCACGGTAGTCTTGTCTCCAACACCTCCGGTGGAGTGCTTGTCAACCTTAATTCCGTGAATCGAGCTCAGATCAATCATATCTCCGGAATGGGCCATCGCCATGGTCAAATCTGCCGTCTCCCGCGCGCTCATTCCTTGATAAAATACAGCCATCGCCCAGGCTGACATCTGATAATCAGGAATATCCCCTCTACTATAGCCATTAACCAAGAAGGCAATCTCATCGCCGGTCAGTTCCCGGCCCTCTCTCTTCTTGCGAATCAAATCCACTGCTCTCATCGTCCTTACCTCCATTCCTCAGGCTGTCTACATTTTAGGAATGATAGACAATACAAGACTCAGAAATTTCTCGCGTACACGATCCGTCGTCTCCATAACCTCATGATGGGACAAAGGTTGATCCAGAATCCCGGAGGCCATGTTGCTAATACAGGAAATGCCCAGCACCTCAAGACCCGCATGTCTGGCTACGATAACTTCAGATACGGTGGACATCCCCACTGCATCCGCACCCATCGTCCGTAGCATACGAATCTCCGCAGGCGTCTCATAACAAGGACCCAGCAGTCCAGCGTATACGCCCTCCTGCAACGGCACATCCTTCTCGGCCGCAACGCTCTTCGCCAATTCGCGTAGCTTACGGCTGTATGCCTGGGACATATCCGGGAACCGCGCTCCCAATTCCTCATCATTAGGCCCAATCAGCGGATTTCGTCCGGTAAGATTGATATGGTCCGAAATCAGCATCAGATCCCCAGGTGCATAAGCGGTGTTGATCCCCCCAGCAGCGTTCGTCACAAGTAGCGTGGACACGCCCAGCTCTTTCATCACCCGCACGGGAAAAGCGGTTACCTCGGGACCATAACCCTCGTACATATGAAACCGCCCCTTCATCAACACAACCGGCGTACCTTGCACCGTTCCGATTAATAGTTCCCCGGCATGTCCTTCAACGGTAGACTGCGGGAAGAAGGGAATGTCATGATACGCAATGCTAACGGGCTGCTCCAAATGATCGGCCAGAACCCCCAGCCCCGAGCCCAAAATCAAGCCTACTTTCGGCGTAAGTGCCGAGCGAGAACGGATATAGTCAGCCGCTTCCCGAATCATACCAATGGTTAAAGTTGTCGTCATAGATGGAATCCTCCTGTTATGGATAAATAGGTTGAATATAGGCAGAGCTTATGATCTAGGCATAGAAGCAGACGAGAAAATGTTCTTACGATCGCTGTTGCTCATGGATTTCTCTTATTTGTAAATTCTTATGAGGTAGAAATCCATTCCCAAAGGCGAACGAGCATATGCTTCCGATGCAGCTTTCTTGCAGAAAGCTTTGAGCTTCTTCAGAATCATTTTTCTCGCTTGCTTGTTATGCCAATTCCTAAGCTCAGCTTATATTAATAACTCACGCAAGAAGCTGCGTCCATGCTCCGGTGCCGTCACGCCAAAGTTATCGGCGATTGTTGCGGCCAGATCAGCGTAGGTAGCTCTTACGCCAAGGCTACCCGGCTTGGTTAACCCTGGGCTATACACCAACAGCGGTACATACTCGCGGGTATGATCCGTTCCGGCATGTATCGGGTCGTTGCCGTGATCTGCGGTAATGATGAGCACATCACGCTCGCCTACCTTCTCCAGCAAGGCCGGCAATGCTGCATCAAATTCCTCCAACGCCCGCGCATATCCTTGCGGGTCGCGGCGATGTCCGTAGAGCGAGTCGAAATCGACGAGATTAGTAAACAAGAGTCCGGTAAAATCCTTACCCAGATGTTCTAAAGTCTCCTCAATGCCGTGTGCATTACTCTTGGTTGGATGGGAGGCAGTAACACCCTCTCCGGTGAAAATATCATTGATTTTGCCCACAGCGACAACTTCCTTGCCCGCATTCTTCAGTGCGTTCAGCACCGTCGGCTGAGGTGGCTTCACCGCATAATCATGACGGTTCGGCGTACGCTGGAAGTTCCCTGGTTCGCCAACAAATGGCCGGGCAATAACACGGCCTACGGTATGCTCAGGCTCCAGCGTCAAGCGACGGGCGATCTCGCAAGCCCGGTACAGCTCGTCCAGCGGAATGACTTCCTCATGAGCGGCAATCTGGAATACACTGTCCGCCGAAGTATAGACAATCCAGGCACCGGTGCGCATATGTTCTTCACCCAGTTCCACCAGGATCTCCGTACCGGAGGCCGGTTTGTTGCCGATGATCTTGCGTCCAGTCTCCTGCTCGAAGCGAGCGACTAAATCACGGGGGAAGCCGTCTGGATACGTCTGAAATGGAGTCTCAACTTTCAAGCCCATAAGCTCCCAGTGACCGGTCATCGTATCTTTGCCTGCCGAGATTTCTGCCATTTTCCCATAATAGGCTGCCGGATCAGTTACCGCCTCCAGATGGGGCAGCTCAGCAATGTTGCCCAGACCTAATCGCTGCAAATGGGGCAGCTTGGTACTCGGTACCGTCTGCATAATATGGCCTAACGTATGTGCGCCCTTATCACCAAATTCAGGGGCATCGGGCAGTTCACCAATGCCTACACTATCAAGAACGATGACCGTCATTTTGTTAAAATGATGTTCGCTTTGCATACATAAATCACTCCTTATATAGTATTTCCGCTTATTACTTTACAATTTAATTATCCCTTGTGGGAGAAAAACCATCCACCTCTCCAGGTCCTTCGGATAAATCTGCTTCCGGCTCGCGCCGCCTTGCCCTGGGATGGAAGTTGTCATACACTGATTTCAAATTAGGTTTGGTACGGTTGAGATACATCTGAATGGTTGCAGCATCGGTATGCCCGAGCAGCTCTTGTACTGATTTGACGTCCGCCCCACCCTCCAGCAGATGAACGGCAAAGGAATGGCGCAAAGTATGCGGCGTAATGTCCGCCATAATCCCTGTTTCCTGCCCATACTTCTTAATTACCTTCCAGAAGCCTTGGCGACTAATTCGTTCACCACGGCGATTTGGGAACAAAGCCTGATTGTTCTCGGACAGCTTGAAATGAGGGCGTCCCTCCTCTATATAACGGGCCAGCCACTCGGCTGTCACCGGGCCAAACGGGATAATTCGTTCCTTGCCACGTTCGCCGGAACAGCGCAGAAATTGAAGCACCAGGTCCACATCGCTAGCCTGAAGCTTGACCAATTCGGAGACGCGAATTCCCGTAGCATATAGCAACTCCAACATCGCCTTGTCCCTGAGGCCCAGTGGAGTTTCGGCATCGGGCGCGTCCAGTAAGCGCTCTGTGTCCTCCACGGTCAAAATGGGCGGTAGCTTCTTCTCAGGCTTGGGCAGCTCCAACATCACCAGCGGGTCCTGTTCAATCAACCTCTTCCGCAGCAAATATTGAAAAAAAGCGCGAAGCGTGACGGACACCCGCAGGATGGTCGCCGGAGCTTTGCCCTGCTCCTTCAGAGATGCGAAATAGAGCATAACCCCCGCTCGGGTCACCTCATTATAATGCTCGATACCCCGTTCCCGTAAATACCGAAGATATTGCTTAAGATCACGGGCATAGGATTGCTGCGTGGCTTGGCTTAGCCCCCGCTGCTCAGTGAGAAACGAAATAAAAGAGGCGGCATCCCCTTCCATGTGCTGCGCCCCCCTTCTAAATTGTCGCAAGCCCTACTTGCGTTCATCTCAAACTATTGAATTCCACGTCAAGGTTCAATTTCCCTGCTGCATAAGATGGATTACTCACTCTCCGTACCAAAAAAACAGCAGCAACCGATCTGTGAGCGTCTCCATCCGACTACTGCCGGAGGTTCCTTCATGGAATACCTTAACCGCCGCGCCTTCCGGCACCCGGTATTTATCTGCGCGGAATACGTACTCGTCCAGTAGTCCCAGCCCTTTATACAGACTATATGCGAGCGCAATGAACAGAAGCAAATATTTAGCGCTCCGCAGCCACTTACGAAGTGAAATGACCATCTGGCTTCACCCTCTCCTTCAATATGGGGCCCGGCCAATATGGCTTGGACACCTCCATACCTCAAGTATATAAATAGAGGGCAATGAGTATGCCGGCTAGTACATTTCTTCGCCAGTAGAACGTAAAAAGCTCCTTACGGCATGAGGCCGTATGGAGCTCTGCTTCCATCATTTATTTCTTATTTCCAGGTCCCGACGAATCATTGTTCTTGTCCTTACAGCGGTAACAAATCCCCTGAAAGTCCAGTCGGTGATCCAGCACCGTAAAGTTGAATTCTTTCTCCAGACGTTCCTCCAGTGGACCCAGCCAATCCTCGCGAATCTCATCCATCGCCCCACACTGCACACAGATCAAGTGGTGATGATGGTGCTTGGCTGTATCCGTACGCAAGTCGTAACGAGCAACCCCGTCGCCGAAATTAATCTTCTCCACCACATGGAGTTCGCTAAGCAATTCCAACGTCCGATAAACGGTGGCCAGCCCGATCTCAGGAGCCTTGTCTTTAACGAGCATGAAAACATCTTCCGCACTGAGATGATCGTCTTCATTTTCAAGCAATACGCGTACCGTAGCTTCCCGCTGGGGCGTCAATTTGTAACCGTGGGATTGTAATTGTTGTTTGATTTTATCGATCTTAGCTTCCATGTTCTCCCTCCCCCAGCCATGCCGCACATCCAAAAAAAGTTCTACGACCACTTCCTTCATTATAGGGGGAGTTAATCAACAAAGTCAAACATTTTACTACAGCCGCACCGGGTCCACCCTGCTGCCTCAGAGCATGGGGGCTACCCAGCCCATCAGCACAGGCGTCACCCAGGTTTCGAAGGAGGATATACCAAGCAGTACCGCCGCCATCACCAGGGTAAGCCCCGTATAAGATAAGAAGGGCCTGGCTGCCTGACCCTTGCGATTCATCAAGACGCGAGAACGAATGATGCCCAGGGAGAAGCCAATCGCAGCCACACTGGCAATCAGCAGGGCCGGGATAACAACCAGATTGTGCGGGGCAACCGATACGAGTGCGAACAGAAGTCCCTTCCATGTATACTGCCCCACCAGACAACCAACGGTGAAGCCGATCAATACCCCTTTCAGAAAATCCAGCAGCAGAATGCCGGGCAATCCAATCACCGATAAACCAAGCAGCCAGATTAAACCCAGCCATTTTAAGTGCAAGGCGGCCACACTCCAAAATGTCATCGGCTGAAAATCTACGCCTTCTTCATGTATGGAGAGAAAAAAATCGCCGAGATAACGAGATATATCCTGCTGTTGCTCCAAGGTCAAAGCATTTACCATCAATGCGCCAAAAACGACGCCCATGAGAAACAGGACGGAAACGAACACGTATAACGGGGTTTGATCCTTAAGCGTATGGCGAATCGGTTGCAGCATAATGGGCCTCCTTGCTTGTTCGTTTTGGTTCCTACCTTAAAACTATGAACAAGCCTGGCTCCCTATGCGCATTTCGCCCGCTATCTTAAGATTTCACGACTTTGCCGTATACACCGCCGCCTCCTGAGGCCAGCTCAAGCCGGCCGCTGCGTGCAGCAGCAATCTGCCCCGCCAGGATCGGGCCAACCTGATCTGTAAGGCTCTCTTCCGGTACCCGGTGCAGGATATTCATCTCCGTGCCGAAGGCTCGCAGCAATAATTCAAGCTTGGCCGGACCCAGGCCGGGAATGAATTCAAGCGGCACCTGATAATGATACGGTGGACGATGGCTTGGCACATTTGGTTCCTGTCGATCCGCGATCGAGCGGATACGATCCAGCACACCACGCACTAACTTGGGGCTGCCGCAGTAAGGACAACGTTCGACCGTTGTCTCGGCTTCGTCAATGATATAGCTGCATCCGCTGCAATAGGTCCGGTGGTATTTTCCGAGTCTTGGATTCAGACCATAGTTACCAGCCACATGCCGACCATCCTCGCGCCGTAGCGCTTTGACAAACTCCTTGAAGCTTGCCTCCTTGAGCCGAAGCTCATTGTACTCCCGCCCGATTTTCCCCAGGGAGTGGGCGTCCGAATTTGTCAGGAGGGTATGCGGGTCAAGCTCGCTCAGCAATCCGGCCATCTCGGTATCCGCGCTAAGCCCCAATTCTACGCCCTCAATAAGCGCTGGGTCCAGCACGTCCGCCATCCGCGGCGCACAGCTTCCGTAGATGCTGCGGTGTGGAGTGAAGATATGAGCAGGTATCATCATCCCGCCGCGGGCGATAACCTCCTCCTGCAACAGCTTGGCAGGAGCATACACACGCTGCGAGCTCAGGTTAACATTCTTCATCCTGCTACTCAGCCACTCGGTGAAGCCACGAATGGTCTCCAGATGCGGGAAGAAAGCCAGCACATGTGCCGGGCCCATGCCAGGCTCACGAATCTCCAGCTCACTGCCGAGCAGTAGCGTGGTCCCCTGAAAGGTGATTCCACCATCAGTGAGCTCCTGCATCTCTCCGTGACGAAGAGCTTCTTCAATGTCCTCCTGTACCCCTGGAGATTGGCAATCGATGATGCCGACCAGCCCGATTCCTTTACGTTCGGCTGCCTCTCTAGCTATACCGGCAAACGTAAGGTCCTTGCTGCCGCTAATCTTGACAGGTGCTCCCCCTCCGGTCCGCCCAATATGAATGTGCAAATCAGCAAATATGGTATCTAAGTGAGCACTCATTTGACCGATTCCGCTGCCTTCTGCGCCAATCGCGCTTGCCAAATATATACCGCCAGAATGGTCTTGGCATCAGCGATGCGCCCTTCTGTGATATAGGCAAGGGCTTGCTCGGGCGTCGCCTCATACAATTCGATAAATTCATCCTCATCCAGAGACATTTCCCCGGCTATCAAATCTTCGGCCAAATATAAATGAATGATCTCATCCGCAAAACCGGGAGAGGTGTAGAAGGAATGCAAATGGGTAAGCTTGCTGCTGTGAAACCCAGTCTCCTCCTGAAGCTCACGTGCCGCCGCTTCCTGAGGGTCTTCTCCTTTCTCCAGCTTGCCAGCCGGAATCTCTAATTCACAACGCCCCATAGCCTGACGGTACTGATCGACCAGCAGGAGCCGCCCTTCATGTATTGCCAGTACGGCCACAGCCCCTGGATGCTTAACAACCTCCCGCGTAGCTGTCGTTCCGTCTGGCAGCGTTACGGTATCAATCTGCAAGGAAATGATTTTACCGCTAAATACCGGTTGTGTAGACACCGTTGTTTCTGTTAATTGATCCTTGTCTGTCATGGTATGATTCCTCCCTATTGTACAAAGCGCTTAAAGCGTTCAAATATGGCTCATAACTTGTCCGGCTCGGACATATGTTGTTATTATATCAAACCCGTCCGAGAAAGGAGCCCAGGAGCGCATGAAAAGTTATATCGCTCAAGACCGCGTTCACGCCCAAGGAAAAGCTTGGCAAATTCGCATTCTCTTATCCCAATGGATGAAGGAGGCTGGAGGCGCCGTTCCTCTATCTGAGTTCATTCGTACGCGGCAAGCTGCATCTTGTAGCCGCTCCCAAGCGGGGCGTTAATATGCAAGGCCCTTCGGAACCAAAACCACCTCCAAGCCTAAGTCGTCTACATGAACTGATCACCGAGGCTATCGTCGCAGGCCAACCAGAATTGGCTGGACAGTTCATTCATGACAGCGATCCTTATGAATTCAGCCTGTTCGTACAAGCCTTATACCAGTCAGGCTATACCTTGCTTGCCAAGGAAAAGCTGCTAAAGCTCACACCCTCCCTACTACGGGAACCTCATCCTCCCTATCTGGAGCTGGCCTTCATCTGGGCAGACATCTGTTATGAGGAAAAGCGATTTAGCGAAGCTGCGCCCATCCTTGAAGCCATTGCTGAGCAAAATCCTGACTTCGCTGCGGCCAGATTCGGGACTGCCGCCTGTCATTTAAGGCAAGCCATCACCCATCTCGAGCGACGAGTGGAGCTCTATCATCCCTCACAGGCAGAAGAAGAGAAAATCGCCAAATATATTGAGGACTGCCATCATATGCTGGAACTCGTCCAGGAATCAGGCTGGCGAACACGCTGCTCTGGCGCGAGAACGCAGACGAATCGTTCGTCAGCATGAGATTGCTCCGGACTTGCTGGCATTAGAAGCAGCCGCCTCTTAACAAAAGCCCGGCGCAAGAGAATGCACCGGGCTTTAGGCAAAGCATTAATATTTAACGTTTAGGCCGTTACGGATTGACGAACGATTTCCAAGGCAAATTCCGCCGTCTTCACGATATCATCCTGTTTAATTTTTTCCTTAGTCGTATGAATATCCTCGTAGCCAATCGCCAGGTTGACGGTGGGAATGCCCAAGCCATTGAATACATTGGCATCGCTACCTCCACCGGTCGTGAAGGTCGTCCCTGACAAGCCTAGAGCCGATGCCGCCTTTTGGGCAATCTTCAACACAGCATCTTCCTCAGAGACACGGAAAGCGCGATATAATACATCACTCTGGAATTCGCCCTTGGCTCCGTAATCACGGCAGACCGCCTCCACCGTTTCCTTCATTTCGCCAAGTTGTTTCTCTACCTTTTCCGGGGACATGCTGCGAGCTTCACCGTACAAAATGACATGATCCGGTACAATATTAGTGGCTCCCCCACCTTCAAATCTGCCGATATTGGCCGTGGTTTCATGATCAATACGGCCCAGGTTCATCCGTGCCAGCACCTTGCCCGCCACCTGAATTGCACTGATTCCATCTTCAGGATTAACACCGGCATGTGCCGCTTTTCCAAAAATTTCGATTTTTACGCTGGCTTGGGTAGGTGCTCCAACGCAGATCGTTCCTACTTCACCACCCGTATCGATGGCAAAACCAAATTTGGCGTTGATATACTTGGTCTCCAGAGCTCGCGCCCCGCGCAAGCTGGACTCTTCACCAACGGAGATGACGAACTGGATAGGACCATGGGGGATTTGCTGCTCCTGAATTGTTTCAATTAACTCCAACAATACCGCAACCCCTGCTTTGTCATCGGCACCAAGTACGGTCGTCCCGTCACTGCGTATCCAGCCGTCCTCGCCGACGATGGGCTTCACGCCTTTGCCCGGCGTTACCGTATCCATATGGCACGAGAACAGGAATGGATCAGCAGATACTCCCTCGCTCGCCTTAAGAGTAGCGATAAGGTTGCCGGCACCGTGTCCGGTTTCTGCCTGAGAGTTATCTTCGACCACCTCAAGTCCCAGTGCGGTAAATTTATGAGTTAGCACGTCAGCGATTTGCCGCTCATGCTTGGTTTCACTATCGATTTGCACCAGCTCCAGAAATTGCTGAATTACTCGGTTTGGATTGATCATTGGACTTTCCTCACTTTCTTCTATACGATATGATAATAAGGACAACATCTAACGTGAATATAAAGGAGTACCGTTATGCGTAAAAAATGGATGAGACTTGTTGTATATCTGATGCTGTTCGCCATGGTGGCTTCTACACTGCTTGCGTTCCTGGAGCCCCTGTTCATGCGATAAGGCCGCTAAGCCGCGGCTCCATCATCTTACTCATTGCCTGCGGCTTTGAAGGCCCCGTCAAGCTTGAATAACTCATTAAAATAAGGCACAATTTCCCGCGCCACCTGTCTCACACTAAACGTCTGACCGGTAACGTCCTCCAGCGACGTCACCCCATATTCCTGAATGCCGCAAGGCACAATCCCCCGAAATCCCGCATCCTGAATACCAGACTTCACGTTAAAAGCAAACCCATGGCTTGTAATGAACCCTCTACTACGACGGCATTTATTAAATTTCACGCCAATGGCACATATCTTGACATCTCCCACCCAAACACCGGTATATTCCGGTTTTCGCGATCCTTCAATTCCAAAGGAGTGCAAATAATTAATAATGACCTGCTCCAATTGACGCAGGTAGCCGTGCAAATCCAGGCCTTGCCCTGCATCCAGCTTCAACAGAGGATAACCGACTAACTGACCAGGTCCGTGGTATGTAATATCCCCGCCGCGATCGATTTCAAACACAGCAATGCCCTGCGCCTGAAGTTGCTCGGGACTAAGCAGTAAATGCTCAGGGTGACGCTGGGAGCCGATCGTATAGGTCGGTGGATGCTGAAGCAGCAGCAGGTGCTCCTGCTGCTGTCCTTCATCGATTTGTTTGACAAGTCGTTTTTGTAATTCCCAAGCTTCCCCGTACTCCATCGTCGGATAATAGCAGATTTTCAAGCCGTTATCGCTCATTGCGCTTCGCCTCTTTATAGGAATCTAGGCAGTGGGCTCTCGCCCCTGCCATGCCAAAGTTAATAGACCTGGGTATCGAGTGAATAGCTTTCCATGTTTTCCTTAACTCGCTGCATGAAGCGTCCACAAATGACTCCGTCCAAAATCCGATGATCCAGTGAGAGGCAGAGATTAGCCATAGAACGAACGGCAATCATGTCGTTAATAACTACTGGCCGTTTCACAATGGATTCGAAGGTCAATATGGCCGCTTGCGGATAATTGATAATTGGCTGTGTCAGAATGGAACCGAAGGAACCTGTGTTGTTCACTGTGAATGTCCCGCCCTGCATATCATCCAGCTTCAGCTTGCCCGCACGGACTTTGCTCGCCAGCTCCTCAATCTCCCGGGCGAGTCCGGCAATGTTCTTCTGGTCGGCCTTCTTAATCACCGGAGTCAGCACAGAGTCCTCCGTCCCCACTGCAAGTGAGATATTAATATCACGCTTGACGATAATTTTGTCTACCGCCCAAACGGAATTCATAATCGGATAATCCTTGATCGCACCGAC
Source organism: Paenibacillus senegalimassiliensis (assembly GCF_001486585.1). Classification (GTDB taxonomy): domain Bacteria; phylum Bacillota; class Bacilli; order Paenibacillales; family Paenibacillaceae; genus Fontibacillus; species Fontibacillus senegalimassiliensis. Next base: position 702,582 of record NZ_LN909046.1, on the reverse strand, counting down.
GACCGCTTTCAGCAGAAAGGCGAGATAAGTCAGGTTCACGCCTTCTTTTTGCTTAAATTCCTGCTTAATCTTATTGCGCAGTTGAACCAGATTGGTCACGTCCACCTCAATCATCATCCAACCATGCGGAATTTCGGAGACACTTTGACGCATCCGTGTAGCAATCGTGTTGCGAATAGGGGTTACATCTATAAAATACTCGGATCGGTCCCCATGCTCAACCTCAATCGTAGGAATCGATGGACTTTCTGTCAAATGCAGACCGGAGTTACGGACCGGTTCGGATGAGGCTGCCGATACGGCTGCCATAGGTACGACATTCGGTTGTACAGGTGCAGGCGCTGATGTAGAAGCTACCGCCACAGTTCCTGTGCTGGCCGGACCTCCCTGCTCTATAAACGCCAGTACATCCTTCCGAGTCACCCGTCCTCCCAGTCCGGTACCGGCAATCTGCCGAAGATCCAGCCCATGCTGGGCCGCCAACGTTTGAACTGCTGGAGAATACCGGCTACGCTGCGCGCCTTCCGGCTCCATTACTGGTGCCACCGGAGACTGCGTTGTGCTGCTGACGGACGCCGTAGCTTCCGTGCTGGATTCACCAGCGGCTGACGATACTGAAGACGTTTCAATACGGCAGATAATCGCACCTACCTGAACTTCTTCGCCTTCCTTGGCCAACAGTTCGCCCATCACTCCATCCAGCGTTGAAGGAATTTCGGCATTCACTTTATCGGTAATGACTTCGCAGATTGGCTCATATTGCTCCACCGGATCGCCCGGTTGTTTTAACCATTTCCCAATGGTAGCCGACACGAGTGATTCAGCAAGTTGCGGCATAACAACATCGGTTAACGTTTTATTGGATGGCATATTATGGCTCACTCCCTAATTAATAAAGCGCCAATTGAAGCATGGCTTCCTTGACCTTGTCTTTGCTAAGCATAAAGAATTTTTCCATCGGCGGGCTGATCGGCATCGCCGGTACATCAGGACCACATAGACGCTGAATTGGCGCATCCAGTTCAAACAAGCATTCCTCGGAGACAATCGCCGACACTTCGGCACCAATGCCCCCGGTCTTGTTATCCTCATGGATAATAAGCACCTTCCCTGTCTTACGAGCCGCTTCCACAATAGCTTCGCGGTCTAATGGCTGCAAGGTACGCAGGTCAAGAATATGCGCGCTTACGCCGTGTTCTGACGCCAGTTCCTCAGCGGCTTGCATGGCAAAATGCAAAGGCAAGCTGTAACTGATTACCGTAATGTCAGAGCCTTCGCGGAGCACCTTTGCTTTCCCAATAGGTACCACATAATCGTCGTCTGGAACATCCTCTTTGATCAGCTTGTAGCATTTCTTGTTCTCGAAAAAGAGTACGGGATCGGGATCTCGAATTGCCGCTTTCAGCAAGCCCTTGGCATCATAAGCCGAATAGGGAGCCACAATCTTTAGCCCCGGTGTTCCGAAGAAGATGGACTCCGGACATTGTGAATGATACAGTCCGCCAAATATCCCGCCACCAATCGGAGCACGAACTACGACCGGGCATTGCCAATCATTATTGGAGCGATAGCGAATTTTGGCTGCTTCACTAATAATTTGGTTCGTGGCAGGCAGCATGAAGTCCGAATACTGCATCTCGGCAATCGGCTTCAGTCCATACATTGCGGCGCCGATGGCTACTCCGGCAATGGCTGATTCGGCCAAAGGCGTATCGATGACTCGCGCTTCTCCGAATTGCTCCTGCAGGCCCTTCGTCGTTGTAAATACGCCACCCTTGAGCCCGACATCTTCACCTAATACAAACACATTTTCGTCCCGCTCCATCTCTTCCTTCATGGCCAGGCGAATAGCGTCGATATATTCCATAACCGGCATGATTATTGCCCCTCCCCTTCGCTGGCATACACATGCAACAACGTATCTTCCGGCTTAGGGAACGGCGCATTGTCAGCCGCTTCCACCGCTTCTTTCAACTGCTGGTTGATCTCCTTGAACAAGGCTTCATTCTGCTCTTCACTCCACAAGCCGGCTTCCACTAGATAAGCCTTCAGCTTAGGAATGCCGTCCTTCTTCCAGTTCTCGTCAACCTCATCCTTGGTCCGATAAGCCAGATCGTTGTCCGATGTGGAGTGTGGCGACAAACGGTACATCATCGCTTCAACCAAGGTTGGCCCTTCTCCACGTACAGCCCGCTCCCGCGCTTCCTTCACTACCCGGTAGACTTCAAGAGCATCATTGCCGTCCACGCGAATGCCAGGGAAGCCATAACCTTGGGCACGGTCACAGACACGCCCCCCTAACTGCTTCTTCACGGGTACAGAGATGGCATACTGGTTATTTTCACACATGAAGATCACCGGCAACTTTTGCACCCCGGCAAAATTAAGTCCTTCGTGGAAATCCCCTTGGTTGCTGGAACCTTCACCAAAGGTAACGAACGAGACGATATCCTGCTGCTTCATCTTGGCGGCAAGTGCGATTCCGACCGCATGGGGAACCTGCGTTGTCACCGGACTTGAGCCCGTCACGATCCGCAGGCGTTTGCTTCCGAAATGCCCCGGCATTTGACGGCCACCGCTATTAGGATCATCCGCCTTGGCAAAGGCCGATAGCATTAACTCCGTGAGCGACATCCCCGCAGCCAGGACAAAGCCGTAATCGCGATAATACGGCAGGAAATAATCTCGCTCTCTATCCAGAGCAAAGGCTGCTGCCACCTGTGCCGTCTCCTGACCGATGCCGGAGACGTGGAAGTTGATCTTTCCCGCTCGCTGCAAGAGCATATTGCGCTCATCAAATTTGCGCGCAATCACCATATATTTGTACATCTCAACCACTTCAGCATTCGATAAACCGAGTTGCTCGTGCTTTGATTTTGTTTGAATTGAACTTTTCGCATTCATGGGAGTTACCTCCTTTAATTGAGTGTTTCTCACCTAATCTTAAAACCAGGTACTAAGACTTGGAATAAGTTTATTATAACCGCTTTTGTGCGAAAAGGAAAACGTTAACTCCAGAATTAAGTATTTAAAGACCGCCCGTCTACAGCCAAAGCCGCCTCACCGATAATTTCCGCCAAGGTCGGATGGGCAAATATCGCTTGTCCCATCTCCCAAGGTGTGGCATCGAGAAGCTGCGCCAACGCAGCCTGACCGATTAATTCCGTAGCATGGGGACCGATAATTTGCACCCCTAGAATATCGTTAGTGTGAGCATCGGCTACCATCTTGACGAAGCCGTCCGTTTCCCCATGAACCAATGCCTTGCCAATCGCGGAGAACGGAACTTTGCCGATGTTGACCTCAAGTCCCTTGGCCTCTGCTTCCTTGGCTGTGATGCCCACTGAAGCTACCTCAGGTCGTGTATATACACAACGTGGGACCTGACTCTCCTGATAAGCATAAGACGTCTCCCCGGCCAAATGATTCACTGCCGTCAACCCTTCATGACTGGCCGCATGGGCAAGCTGCAACCCGCCGATACAATCACCAATGGCATAAATATGCGGTTCAGTTGTCTGCATATGCTCATTTACCCGTATGAAACCACGCTCTAACCCTACATCCGTATTCTCCAGACCAATGTTCTCTACGTTGGCCTGACGCCCTACGGAGACTAACAGCTTGTCACCGGATAGCTCCATTCTTTCTTCCCCCTGGCGGGCAAAAATATGCACCCGCTCTTCCTTGACCTCATACGTCTCAGGCTCTACTGACACACCGGTTAGCACCTTAACGCCCCGACGCTGTAACTGCTTCTGCAATTCACGCGCCACGTCCTTGTCCTCCGCCGGAAGAAGTTGATCCGCTGCCTCTACCAGCGTCACCTCCACACCGAAATCACTCAGCAGTGAAGCCCATTCCACACCGATGACCCCGCCCCCAATAATCAGGATGGAGCCGGGCAACTCCTCCAGTTGCAGAGCTTCATCACTGCTGAGAACATGGATACCATCTGGCGTTAAGCCGGGCAATGTGCGTGGTCTTGATCCAGTCGCAATGATCAGATTCGTCGGGACAATGGTTTCCATTTCGCCATCGGCCAATTCAACAGCTACCGCACCACTCTTGGGAGAGAAGATAGACGGACCAATCACTCGTCCCTTGCCTTCGATAATACGAATCTGATGCTTACGCATCAAATATTGTACCCCTTTATGAAGTTGATCCACGATCCCTTGCTTCCGCTGCTGAACCTTCGGGAATACCAAAGTCACTTCACCCGCTTCAATACCAAAGCTAACGCTATCCTTCATTTGGGCATACAATTCGGCGCTCCGCAGTAGAGCCTTGCTGGGAATGCAACCCCGGTGCAGACAGGTACCTCCCAGCTTGTCCTGCTCAATGATAACGACTTCTTTCCCCAACTGCGCAGCACGAATCGCTGCTATGTATCCTCCGGTGCCTCCGCCTAATACTGCTACATCACATGTAATTGTCATTTACCCATCTCCACCCATCTATCAATATGCTAAATCATAATCATTCATTTATAAGTTCTTGCTAGGAAGTACATTCTTATTTTACCTTGTTTCTCTATGATTACAAAAGCCCAACCAGCCATGGACATTCCTGGGTGAAATAGGTATGATATTTCTAGCCGTCATCTCAATCTAAGCTTATGGGTAGAAAGGACGATTCTCTTATGAAGCTAAAATTATCAAGATTCATTGCTATCCTCATCTTGGTTCTACCCGGTATCGCAGCAATGACTGGCTTTCTGAAGATGAAAGACGCCTTGTTCGACTATATGTCTGACCACGGCAACGATGCTCTGAGTCGTGTCACCTTTGATTGGCTGGAATTTGGACTGGGCTTCGCCCTGTTTGTTGCTGGTGCCGGTTTCTTGGGAGGCTGGATCTTCTTCCGTGACCGCAAGCGCAATTATTTAGGACCCAGATTTCGCGATAAGCAAGCGGCGGTGGAGGATAATTCCTCGCAGTCTTGAACTTAAACACACTGGAACTTGAACGCATGGAAATAAATAAACCTCTTGCCCCAATCATTCGGCGGAAGAGGTTTTCTGTTTTATTCGTATAATGCATCCTTCAGCTTGGTTGACATCCGTGATCCACTCTGTCCCGACACCCGCAGCAACGCCTTGCGCAGCCTAAGATTTTCCGCCGTTACCTGTTCAAGACGCTCCAAAATTTCCTGAACCCATTGCCGTTCATTATCCCCTAGCGTCGCCTGCTCCAGCTTATCGCTGTACGCAGCCAAGTCAAACTCGTTCGTCATGCTATTCATTTCCTCTCTCAACATTCTAATGCTTGCATGCAGCATGCTCAACGGCCTGGGTCAGCAACGAAATGACATGCTCATCGTCACAGCTATAATATACCGTATTAGCTTCTCTGCGAAATTTTACCAGCCTTAAGTTACGCAGCAGGCTTAATTGGTGCGAAACTGCGGATTGTGATAACCCTAACACTTCCGAGATATGATTCACAGAGCATTCCTCTTCTGAAAGCAAATGAAGGATTCTGATCCGGGTTGGATCGGACAACGTTTTGAAGATGGTTGAAACCTGCTCCAAAATGTCCGGATTTAACAAATGATGGACCTCTTTCTTCACCAAGGGTTCCCCTTTCCAATGTACCAACAGTCAATATGATTACTTGCTCATGCAAAGAATAATCTTGTAATCCAGGATTGTCAAGCTTGGACCCACGCTGTAAAATAGGTCTGAATTCGGGAAGAACCCCGTAGAAGGAGGCTGTCTGCACATGACATCCAGCATGAGCATAGACAATATCCCATGGCATCGTCTGACGACCGCCTACGGCAAAGGAACAAAAATCCCTACCTTGATTGAGGCGAAGCAATATCATCAATTAGCTGCCCTCATCGAACACCAGAGCACCTTATGGCAAGTGACCCCATGGGTATTGCTTGTCCTGCTAAACAGGCTGCCTGAGCAACCCCTGGAACAATTGAGCATGGAAGAATTGCTCTTATATAAAGCCGTCGCTTCCGTAATCCCTTTGGAAGAAATGAGTCCAGAGCGAGCCGTTGCTTCCCTCGACGAGCTACTTGATGAACGTTATTTATGGCCACTGGACGAAGAGGAAAGTGAACTGGAATGGGAAAAGGATGAGCCAAAAGGTTACGATCCCCAGGCTTTTCTGAGCTATTATTATTTCAGCTACATATTACTATGTGATGCCATCCCTCTGTTCAAGACCCTCATGACCCACCAGCCTGAACAGCGTGAACTGCTGGAAGAATTGGTCGGCTTGTTGCAGCCTGAAGGTTGAGTATAAAGATTTAAATCTAATGAGCAAAGGCCCTGTATTGGCAAAATAACCTTCAAGCCCACTGTGCAAGAGGGAATGAAAAGATACAGTATATTTATCAAAAAGTAGTTCTCCACCGCATTGTGCAGCAATCTCTAATAGGATAGCTCTAGCAGTTACTCCCTCTTTTAGTCGATACTAACTTTAATAATGTTGGTGGGGATTCTGTATGTATAAATCCACCTTAAAAAACAGTAAATGAAAGATAATATTACCTGTTTGTATGAATGGGCTTTTATCGTTGTTGAGAACAGTTGAAAATTTGAATGTATATGTACCATTAATACTCTCTGTGAACTCTTCATTAAAATAATTATCAATCACCGCTAAAAGCTGCTTTCTAACCTCTGTACTTCCCTTCTGAATAACCCAAAGTAGACCTTCTGTAAAGTCCGACTCTGACAGATCATTTTAAAAAGACGACACCACCAAGGGTATCGTCCACTATTAAATATTACATGCAGAGACCTTCTATGTTTACTTTAGATGTGACTTTCATGTGATGCCTCCTTATTGTTCGGCTAAAAATGAACCATCGAATATAACCGATGCAAGTGTTGTGCCTGTTGAACAGGCGGCTACATATACCTCGCCGCTGGGTTCAATAGTGATTGCTATGGCCTGTGCATTTAAGCCAAGTTCATTGGCGTTTGTACCAGAAACATATACTCTTGTACGCGGCCGATATCCAGAAGGAAGCACAAACATAATTGTTCCCTGTGGAAGAACCCCAACTAAAGCAAAGGATAGCCAAACACGACCGCTACTATCTTTGTAGTATCCGTTGTGATTTACTCCTAGGTTGTTATAATAAAAACCATTGATTAAAGTAGGCATAATCCATCCCGGCGCATCCTTCTCCTCCTTCTTCTGCTCCACGACTGACACCCGTTGCAGGGCTTCGGTCACTCCTACGGTAAGGTCGCTAATCTGTGTCTTTTCGTTGGCCGCTAGCGTGCCTGTGATCGGGACAACCTGCGATTTGTCCAGCTTGATGTAGGTTACACTGTAGGCTGCGGATTGGTCGTAGTTTTCCGCGTTAAGACTCGCCCATACAGGTCCGTTCGAAATTTCTAGTGGTGTACCTGGCGTTCTAAATCCCGATGCATCCGGGTAGATGTGGGCGCTATTTTTATACAACGCATTAATTAGTGCGGCTCTATATTTCAGGGGATACATAGCCCCGTTAAAGGTAGCGACACCGTTACTTGCCACAGAAGCGGCATTACGTTCCCACAAAACAATGCCTGTACCTACTTCTACCATGTTGTCACCTTCGGACAGTATCAGCGATCCTTCCGTTACTACGGGTTCAATGGTTTCTTTGGCTAGGCGGAAAAGAAGATTGTAAGGTGCCCAAGTATCGTAATTATTGGCCAAGATAGACGGAACTTCCCTCATTAGATAGGTCGCATCAAAAGCATCTCCCAAACGAGATATCGGATACCACCCTTTTGTACCAACTCCATTATAGGGAGCAACTCTTGCCCCCTCAGTTCTATACATCTTCCACCCGTTAAAATACGCCTTAATCTCGTCTTGTGTTGGTATGTAGTCGTCTCCCCAACCGCTATCAACGTTAGAAATAGTAATATGAATGCCGTTTTTGTACATTAGGCTTTGATCCGCTCCTGTATAAGAGGCAGTTATTCTGTTAGTCAAGAGTGCTCCTGTGTATTTAGTTACATAGGTAATGTAATCTACAGCCGATATTGTCCCGTCTCGAACATAAACAGGCTTATAGGTAGGAGCAACATTCCCCATATCAACATTCCAATCTAACAGCCCTCCCAGCACAAACTTCTTCCATTTGGCCAACTTGAGGTGTTCCCCGTTTTCCTTAAATAGTACATCCGGTTCACTACCATTCATAGGGTTAGCGTGTAACTCCATCTGGAAGGCGAGCATGGATTTACGTTGTGGCTGGAATGGCTGCGGATCTGATCCGATGGTGAGCATTGGGTTTGCAAGTGTGTAAGCTACATTCGACCCTATCTCGATAGAGCTTAAATACACGGAAATCTCTGTGAAAGTTCCGCTGTTAAATTGAATAAACTGTTCCTCCGTATATGGAACAATCGACTCTGTTCCTTCGCCATTTGCAATAGAAATTTTCATATTGTGGTTGCATGTAAAAAAATAGTTTGAATTGGCTACTACAGATACCTTGTAACTTATGAATTGCCATCCATCAGCAGCCTTTTGATCGATTGTCATTTGATATGGTGCTTCAACCTTTTTGGCGCTGCTCCCAAGCCACGTCCACTCATAAAACGGCGGTAGCAGATTACCGGACGTATTAATTAAGTAAGGAGATTCTACGCCGATAATGCCAGAAGGGACAAATGGATACTTTGCAGCTAATTGGTCGGCCATCATATTGTCTATCTCGTTATATTCATCCTCAGTAATTTCGTACATGCGGACAGCGTCAAAATACCCATATTGTCCTGATTCTCCTTGAACATTAAGGTTTGCCCCAAAAACTGAGTTGTCGGCACTAGGTGCATATTTCAAGTAAGACAATTCAAATTTATCGGTTGCTGTCACAGTGTTCCCGCTAAGATTTGTCAAGGGGGATTCAGTGTAAATATTAACCCGAACCCCATCAGTGGCGTTTCCGTTTTTGGCGTCGCAAAGAAAGATGTAATATTTCCCTACTTTAAGCGGGCTATTAACGACTTTGGATGCAGATCCATTTGTGTCTTTTATTTCAACTTTTAACCCAGTGGAACCATGAGTATGATTTCCTGCATCAACACTAATTGTACCTTCGTTCCCCCACCATTGACTTATTTGCTCACCTGGAAGTCCGCTATCCCCTAGTAGAGTAACTAACGTTCGTCCCTGCATTTCTGCTAAATTAAATCGTGCATCCTTCTCCGCATGAATAATCTGTAAGCCCGGCTGCAAGGTAACCGGGGATGTATCAGCGGTATCTAGACGATCCCTAATTTCCGCTTGTAGGTGATTAATCTCCTGTCCAATGTCATTAATATCCTCCGGTTCTACTGTATCCGTTAATGTCCAATCTGTTTTTGCCATGAATGAATACCTCCGCTCTTTATAATTCGCAGCAAGTTCCTGTCCTGCTACGTTCATTCTATAAGAAGCTTGGGGGTATTTATCGGCCTTATTGCGGACGGAAAGAGGACATGAAAAGGACAGAAATGTGCTAACGAAGCCGTGTGGTTTATTTTTAGATATTTGCTGATTTTCAAAGATTGATTAAATTGAAATTCAAAATCAGGCATAGAAAATGCTCCTCTACTGGTTATTTAGCCTAACCAATAAAGGAGCAAAATCAATACATATTAACAGTAAATGTTTAGAGGCATAGAGCAAAGCCCTATTCCTCATCCTTTCAAGAAACTTTATGCTCAATTCTAAGCTTGTCGGCAACCATGGCAATAAATTCGCTGTTGGTTGGCTTCGACTTGCTGATGTTGATGGTATAACCAAATAAATGGCTGATGCTGTCGATGTTGCCGCGCGTCCATGCGACTTCAATAGCATGACGGATGGCGCGTTCGACACGGGAAGGCGTAGTCTTGAATTTTTCGGCAATTGCAGGATACAATGTTTTGGTTATAGCCCCAAGAATTTCAATGTTGTTGTACACCATCGTAATAGCTTCGCGCAGATATTGATATCCTTTAATATGCGCAGGAACGCCGATTTCATGAATAATCGATGTAATGTTTGCGTCCAAATTTTTTCCTTTGCCGAGCGGAACTACGTTGGATTTCACGAATGAGGAGGATGCCCCACCGCTCGTCAGGCTTTGCACGCCTACAAGCTGGCGAATCCGGTTCGCTAGAACCTCCATGTCAAAAGGTTTTAAAATGTAGTAAGAAGCGCCAAGCTGAACGGCACGCTGCGTGATGTTCTCTTGACCGAAGGCGGTCAGCATGATGATTTTAGGCTGCGGATTCAGATTGAGGTCACGTATTCGTTCGAGCACTCCCAGTCCATCCAGATGAGGCATGATGATGTCCAGGATTAGGACGTCCGGCACCTTGGCCGCGTTATCGATCATCTCCAGCACTTCTTCTCCGTTATATGCGATTCCTGAGATGACCATATCGTCTTGCTCCGAGATGTATTCCGCAAGCAAATTCGTAAATTCTCGATTATCATCCGCCAACAACACTTCGATTTTATGCACTGCCTACTTCCTCCTTCAAAATAAATAAATGTATTCAAGCTCTTCTCTTTCCCAAGAATAAGGATTCGACATGCAAAAGTAAATTCCTTCTGTCGAAAATTATTTTTCTTTATTTTTTTACGGTATTAAGTTATAATAATTTATTTATTTACATAAAGTGATGATGTTCGCAGCCTTTCGACAAATGCATACAGATTTTTCTTCATGAATGTCGAGACCCAACCATACCAGAAACATAAAAAAATCTCAAGGCAGCATTTAGCTGGCCTTAAGATTTTGAGTTGATTCTGGTTGACCTTTCAGTATTCCGGCATCCTGGAGCATCCATTCAATGAAGCACCCATACCCGGATCGCGGGTCATTAACGAATACGTGAGTGACTGCACCAATTAACTTGCCGTTTTGCAGGATAGGACTGCCGCTCATCCCTTGCACAATCCCACCGGTCTTCTCAACTAAACGCGGATCTGTAATACGAAGGACAAGTCCTTTGGTTTCAGGAGCATGTTGTTTGGATACATGGACAATTTCAACCTTGAAGCGCTCTACACGTTGCCCTTCCACCACCGTAAGTATTTCCGCCGGACCTTCCTTGACTTCTTCGGCAAATGCGACGGGAACAGGTTTCTGGAAGACGCTATGCTCCGGGTTTTGCGTCATCTTGCCAAATATCCCGAAATGCGTATTACGCTCAATATTGCCTAATGTTTTTCCCTCTTTCAAAAAATGAGCTCGTTTCTCGCCAGGTTCTCCGCTTTCGCTTTTCGATATTGAGGTGACACTGGACTGCAGAATTTGACCACTCCCCACCACAATGGGGGTTTGGGTGTTCATATCGGTAATGATGTGCCCTAGCGCACCATATACCCCCTGATCGGGCGCATAGAACGTTAGGGTGCCAACTCCGGCAGCGGAGTCCCGAATGTACAATCCCAATCTCCATGCCCGGTCTTGCTTATCAAAGGCTGGGCTTAACGAGGTATTGAACTCCTTATCCCCACGTTTGTAGGTAATCTGCAATGGACGTTTGCTTTTGCCCGCTTCGGCTGCGGTATTAGCCACATCGCTAATATCCTTGAGCTTGACCCCATTGATATGCGTGATCAAATCGCCGGCTTGAATGCCGGCTTGCTCACCGGGAGAAACCTTATCCGCTTCGGTAAGTACCTGATGATGTCCTACGACAAGAATGCCAGCGGATTTCACCTTAACTCCAATCGTCTGTCCCCCCGGTATCACCTTTAACTCGGGAATGACATTGACTTTGACTGTCTTGAGAGGAATTTGACCGAATAATTTCATACGGAGCTTGGCTTCTCCGCTCTGAAGCGTCGAGAGCTTGAGGGGACTCCCCAATGATACTTTCATGGAGGGGTTAGCCTGATCGTTCAATTGAACGACATCAGGTCGGTCCACACTAATTTCAGCTTGTACCGGTATTGCTAAAGAAATCTGTGTCCCCTGGCCTTGGAACAGGCGCAATTCGTCCGGTAGAGCAGGCAAACGCCCTTCAGCGGCGGACGTACCGATAAAACAAAAGAAGAAGGCAAGAAAAAGACCGAGCATTCTTTTCCTGAGGTTCGGGTTCAATGGCTGTCACGCTCCCTTAACTTCTTCGCTTGACGAAAAGGTGGTCGCCAATTGCGTACCTATAAGATACCCCCGGTCAGGTGTTTTATTACTGTCAATCATTGTGCCGCACGGAATAAACCATCCTTTTGTTCCTGCGCCAGCTTGAGCATTTCCTGGGCATGATGTTGCGTTTTCTCCGTTATTTCTACCCCTCCGAGCATCCGAGCCAGTTCGTTCACTCGGCCTGCTTCATCAAGGGCTTCAACCTGGGTCATCGTCCGACCATCGGCCACAATCTTCTCAATAAGATACTGACGATCGGCCATACAGGCGACCTGTGGCAAGTGGGTAATTGCAAACACCTGACACATCGTCGACAAGCGTGCCAGCTTATCAGCAATGGCTTGTGCCGCGCGTCCACTAACTCCCGTATCCACCTCATCGAAGATTAATACCGGAACTTGCTCGTGCCTTGCAAAAATGCTCTTGAGTGCCAGCATAATCCGCGATAGCTCCCCACCTGAAGCAATTTTGCCCAAGGGACGCAATGGTTCTCCCGGATTGGGCGAGATTAAGAACTCCGCCGTATCAATACCATTCTTGCCAGGACGAACCCGCCGTCCTTCCCATTCCAGCCCTTGACGATCCTCGGTCCATGACAGCTTCACCTGCATACTGGTTCGGTCCATTTGCAAGTCTTTAAGCTCCCCTTCAATTTGCGCAGCAAGTTCATCGGCAATCTTGCGTCGCAATGCGCTCAGCTTAACAGCTTGCTTCAACAACTTGGAGCCCAGCTTCTCACGCTGAGCTTGCAATTGCTCCAGTCGCTCATCCTTATTCTCAAGCGCATCTGTTTCCTGACGTATCTTGTTGTAGTAATCCAGAATCCCGCCAATGTCATCGCCATACTTGCGCCGCAGGGTAGAGATGAGGTTAAGTCGTTCCTCTACTTCATCAAGCCGCTCGGGATTAAATTCAATGTTCTCACGATAGCTGCGGAGGCCAAATGAAGCATCCTCCAGTTGATAATACGCCGATTGCAATTGTTCCAGAAGTGGTCCGACTCCCTTGCTGTCATAAGAAGTTACATCGTTCAAGCGCGAGACGGCCTTGGCTATGGCGTCCAAACCGCTGGGACCGTACAGCAAATCATACGCACTTGAAATTGAATCCATCATCTTCTCGCTGTGGGATAGTTTCACCTTTTCTTCCAGAAGCCATTCATCCTCACCGGGCTTTAACTCGGCCGCGGCGATTTCCTTTAGCTGAAAACGATACAAATCCAGCATTTGCAGCGCCTGTTGGCTAGTATTTCGCAATTCATCATATTCCTTGTCAATATGTACAAACTCGTTGTAGGTCGTCTTGTACTCTGCTTTGACCGAAGCAATTGTCTCGGCGCCATAAGCATCAAGCAGCTCTAAATGAAGCTCAGGACGAAGCAAAGTCTGGTGCTCATGTTGACCATGCAAGTTAATCAATCCCCCGCCAACTTCGCGCAGCATGGACAAATTAACCAATTGACCGTTGATGCGTGCTGAGCTCTTGCCTTGTAGGCTAATCTCCCGGCGGACAATAAGCAACTCCCCCGGATCTGCGGTGATGCCTAGTCCCTCCAGTATAGACCACACCGGATGTGTCTCAGACACATCGAAGGAGGCCTCCATTTCTGCCTTATCGCAACCGTAGCGAATCAGATCCGCGGAGCCACGGCCGCCAGCAATCAAGCCCAGGGCATCGATGATAATCGACTTGCCTGCGCCTGTCTCCCCTGTCAACACGTGAAACCCGGAACCAAATGAAACCTCGACTTCTTCAACCACCGCCAAATTGCGAATGGACAAATGAACCAACATGCGAGGCACTCCTCCCCTATACCGAATCCGTTATGATATGTAGCCCATAATCTGTCCGATCACAAAAACACTGTACTCCTCATTTCGGCAAATCAGCAAAATCGTATCATCGCCACAGATCGTTCCCAGCAAATCCGGCCACTCCATGTTATCGAGCAGTACAGCCACGGAATTTGCGGTCCCGGGCAAACACTTCATGACCACCAAATTACCGGTGTAATCGATGTGTACGAAGCTGTCCACCAATGCACGTTGCAGCTTCTGTACCGGATTATAGCGCTGGGCTGTTGGCATGGAATATTTATATCGTCCATCATCCGTAGGAACCTTAATGAGCATTAATTCCTTAATGTCCCGCGACACCGTCGCCTGCGTCACCTGATATCCGTTCTCCCGTAACGCTTCCACCAGATCATCCTGGGTTTCGATTTCCCTTGATGAGATAATTTCGCGAATTTTGATTTGTCGTTGACCCTTCATTCTGCCCTCCATAAGCCCTTCAAGGCTGTTTCTTCTTCATCTTCGTCTGTTGTCAGGACGATTTCCTTCAATTCTCCCTGGTCCGGATCTACGTACAGAACACCAGCGCACTCGGGATACAGCAGCAAGTAGGGCAGTAATTCCCTGCGAACGCCACTGCCTGTCCATTCGATGGACAAACGCTCCCGTGCGATTCTTACCAAATAGAATTCCCCGTTCTTGACCGCAATATAGTCAATGAACAAGCGGCTGTGCACAATCTCGCGATTAACGCGAAAAGCAAGCGGCACCTTCAGCTTATCGCTGACCACCTCATATCCCGCTTGTTCAAGCAGCTCTACGGCAGGATGCTCCAGAATTTCCTCGTTCATTTCAAAGCCGATGCCTGATCTTAACGTAAACGGCTTGCGGACCCAAACACGAAAGCCGCGATACAATAAATAAAATCCAATTCCCGCAATCAGCAACATGAGAAGACCATCTGCGTTCGCACCCACCGCAATCACCTCAACCCTTATTTCGACGCAACTGCGGAAAGCTCCTTCTGCCTGACCACCTAATTTGTCACAGAACTACAGACATTAACAGTCATTTTTCTATATTATAGGGAACTTATGTTCGTTTTTCAAGATGCTATATGGTAAAAAAAGACCCATCATTTTGATGGGCCTCCCGTAAAGGTATCCGCTGCTTCCCGTACAATTGCAGTAGCCATATCGTGTATACTCGCCTGTTGCTCGGTATTCACGGCTTCCTCATTTGAAGTATCATCCTCCAGCCTGAGATGGGCCAAAAATTCAATATTGCCTTCGCCCCCGGTAATAGGTGAGAACGTCAAGCCAGCAACTTTGAATCCGTGTGCCACCGCAAAACCAAGAACTGTGTTCAATACCTCCAGATGCACCTTCGGGTCACGAACCACCCCGGACTTGCCCACTTTCTCCCGCCCTGCCTCAAATTGCGGCTTAATGAGCGCGGCGATATCGGCCGGTCGCTTAAGCAAAGCTAGCAGGGGTGGCAAAATAATTTTGAGCGAGATAAAGGACACGTCAATGCTCGCAAAATCAGGCACAGGTCCGTTCAGATCCTCCGGTGTCATATAGCGGAAATTAGTTCGCTCCTTCACATTGACTCGTTCATCATTACGAAGCGACCAGTCAAGTTGATTGTAACCAACGTCAATCGCGTATACGTAGCTTGCTCCGTGCTGCAAAGCGCAATCCGTGAAACCGCCGGTGGAGGAACCGATATCCAGCATCGTTCTGCCTTCAAGCTTGATGTCAAAACGCTTTAAGGCCTTCTCCAGCTTCAGTCCCCCGCGGCTTACGTAAGGATGTACCGCGCCTTTGACCGATAGCACCGTATCGCGGGAAATTTTGGTCCCCGCCTTCTCCAGCCGTTCCTGTCCGCCAAACACCAGTCCGGCCATAATCGCAGCCTTGGCCTTTTCCCTGCTCTCAAAAAATCCCTGCTCCACCAGCAGGACGTCTAGTCGTTCCTTGGATACCGACATGCCAATCTCCCGTCTGCCTTAATAAGGGTTTACCTTCTTGCCATATGCCAAATGCTGCTTGGCACGAAATTTCTGCACTTCCTCCACTACACCCTCTGCCGTTAATCCCACTTCGGCAAGCTGATCCTTGATGCTGCCATGCTCGATAAAGCGATCCGGCACACCCATCAGGCTGATATCCAGCCCGGTAATTCCTTGCTCAGCGTAGTGCTCCAAAATGGCACTGCCCAGGCTTCCAGCCTGCGAGACTTCCTCAAGCACTACCATCTTGCCGCCCATTTGAGCCAATCTCGCCAACATTTCACCATCCAGTGGCTTTAAGAATCTTGCGTTGACTACAGAAGCTGAAATTCCTTCACGCTTAAGGAGTTCTGCCGCTTCCTCAGCTACTTGCACCATAGGACCAACAGCGATTAGCGTCAAGCTCTCACCCTCGCGCAACATCTCCCAGGTCCCAATTGGAATCGGCATCAATTTCTCATCCAAAGGAACACCCGGCACGTTGATACGTGGATATCGATATGCAATCGGACCTTCATTATATTCAAGCGCTGTCTTCATCATATGACGCAGTTCATTCTCGTCCTTAGGCATCATCAGTACCATGTTCGGAATATGACGCATGAACGCCACATCATAAACACCTTGATGCGTTTCACCATCCGCACCTACAAATCCAGCCCGGTCAATGGCGAACATCACGTTGGCATTATGACGGCAAATATCATGCACAATCTGATCGTATGCCCGTTGCATAAAGGTGGAATACACCGCGTAAACAGGCTTCATACCTTCCATCGCCATCGCCGCACACATCGTGGCTGCATGCTGTTCGGCAATACCCACATCAATCATGCGGTCAGGGAAGCGTTCCGCAAAGGGCACAAGACCGGAACCACCCGGCATTGCTGGCGTTACCGCCACAATTCGTTCATCCTGCTCAGCCAGACTGATGAGCGTTTGCCCAAACACCTCGGTGTACATCGGATTGCCTACAGCCTTAAGCACCTGGCCCGATTCAATCTTATAAGGCGGAATTCCGTGCCACTTATGAGAATCCTTCTCCGCCGGCTGGTACCCTTTCCCCTTGGTCGTTAGCACATGAACCAGAACGGGGCCACTAACGTTGTTCGCTTGCTTGAATGATTCAATCAAGCCTGGCAGATCATGACCGTCAACAGGTCCCAAATATTTAAAGCCGAGCTCTTCGAACAGCACGCCCGAAACCATCAGATACTTCAGGCTATCCTTCACCCGCTCCACCGTTTTGGCAACCTTGCCCCCGATGGCCGGAATTCGCTTAAGCAATTGCTCCACTTCGTCCTTGGCCCGCAAATAATTACGGTCTGAGCGAATTTTAGTCAGGTAATTATGCATGGCTCCCACGTTAGGGGCGATAGACATCTCATTATCATTGAGGATAACCATCAGGTCCTTCTTCTCATGCCCGATATGATTCAGGGCTTCAAAGGCCATCCCTCCGGTCAGAGCACCGTCGCCAATTATAGCAACCACCCGATGGGATTCCCCCTTGAGATCTCTGGCCAGTGCCATCCCCATTGCCGCAGAGAGCGATGTGCTGCTATGCCCGGCTTCCCATACGTCATGCTCGCTTTCGTTCCTCTTCACGAAGCCACATAATCCTCCGTGCTTGCGCAGCGAATCAAATTGGTCCATCCGCCCGGTCAGTATTTTATGTACATATGCCTGATGGCCTACGTCAAAAATAAATTTGTCCTGCGGACTGTTATAGCAATAGTGCAGGGCGATCGTCAATTCCACCACACCCAAATTAGAAGCCAAATGTCCACCGGTTACCGATAGTTTCTCGATTAGAAACTGACGGATCTCGGCAGCAAGCGGCTCCAGTTGCTCCAGGGACAAGTTTTTCAGATCGGCAGGCTCATGAATTTGTGAAAGCAGCACAGCCATCCCCCGCTTCCTTAAATGGATTTCTCAATTTCTCATGTTGATAATAGCCTTCATTATATCATAGGTGACGATGTTGTCGAAATCAGAAATCAATTAATGATCTCGATGCAACAGGAAATCGGCAATTTCCAGTAACCGTTGCGGATAAGGAATACAGCCTGCCTGAATAGCTTTCTTGGCTTCCGCGGTAAGGCGATCTGCCTCCGCACGAGAGCCATCAATCCCAAGGAAATAAGGATAGGTCACCTTCTCCTGCTTGATATCGCTTTGCGTCTTCTTGCCCAGCTTGCCTTCATCCCCTACTAAATCCAGAATATCATCCTGAATTTGAAAAGCATGACCCAGCGCTCGACCAAAGCGTTCCAAAGCTTCAAGTTGAGCTTCTGTAGCAGAAGCAATGCGCCCGCCTGCCTTGAGACAGAATACGATTAAATCGCCTGTCTTATGCTCATGGATGAATCGAAGTTGCTCCAGGGCAGTTAATCCCTGCTCTCCCTCCATATCAGCCACCTGTCCGCCCACCATCCCCGCAGGACCGGCAAAGCGAGATAGCTCCTCCACGATGGCCAAGACATTTTCGGCCGGCACGCCATGCGCGCTTCCGGCTTGCACTACACTGTAAAAGGCATGCGTTAACAACCCGTCTCCAGACAAAATAGCCATCGCTTCGCCGAATACTTTGTGGCTGGTTGGCTTGCCACGACGGAAATCATCATTATCCAAGGCGGGCAGATCGTCATGAATCAGTGAATACGTATGCACCATTTCCACGGCGCAGGCGACGGGCAAGGCAGCTTCCCGGCTGCCGCCCAACGCTTCCGCCGCAGCCACGACGAGCAGTGGACGCAATCTTTTTCCGCCTGCCATTAATGAGTATTCCATCGCTTTCCGCAGGTTCTCCGGAACTTCCCATGCTGCGGGAATGCTTGAGGTTAGCCCGGATATCACGGCGCGGCCAACCTCATTCATATATTCATCTAATGCTGTCTGCTTGTGCTGCTGCAAAAAGATCCCCGCTCTCTGTTCAGAAGTCACTTGGCTCGCCCAAGGGCGGCTGAAACGGCTGCTTAGCAATTTCGCCGTCCTCTTCGACTATCATCTCGATTTTACGCTCTACCTCGGCCAGCTTCTGTCCACATAGTTGCGAAAGCTGCATCCCCTGCTGGAACAAGTCAATTGCCTTCTCCAGCGGCACATCGCCTCGCTCCAACTCAGAGACGATATTCTCCAACTGCTGCATGGCCTCTTCGAAATTAACCTCCGGCTGTTCTGCCGTAATGTCAGCCTTTTCTGCCTGCTTCTTCATCTTTACCAGCTCCTTCCGCCCTCATGCCCCATACTTGGCAATCTAACTCTCCATCCGTCATAGCCACTCGTATCTTGTCCCCAAGCTCAACTTGGGCCAGTGATTTAACCAGCTTCGTGCCTGTTTCGTCATAGACAAGGCTATACCCCCGCCCCATCACCTTGAGGGGACTTAACGCATCCAGTTGACGAATATGTGCCGTTAGCTGACGTGAGCTATCTCGCAGCATGCTGAGCATCGATTGCCGCAGCAAACGGTCAGCGCCCTGCTGACGTTTTAGCGCGAATTGCAGCGTCTCCTGCGGATGATATCGCAGGAGGCGCTGACGCAGGCGGCCATGCGCCGCATCCGCCAGTTGCAGCCGCAGCCGATGCGGCACGGCCAGCTCGGCGGCCGCTGTGGGCGTTGCCGCCCGCAGGTCGGCGACAAAATCGGCGATCGTAAAATCGGTCTCATGGCCAACGGCCGAAATGACCGGAATCGCCGATTCGTAGATCGCACGAGCGACCTGCTCCTCATTGAACGCCCACAGCTCCTCGAGCGAGCCGCCGCCCCGGCCGACGATCAATACGTCGGCCTCGCCCATGTCGTTCAGGGTGCGAAGCGCCTTCACGATCGAGGGCGCTGCCCCTTTGCCCTGAACCAGCACGGGGTAGAGAACTACCGCCGCCTGCGGGTAACGCCGCGCCAGCGTGGTCAAGATATCCCTCACCGCCGCACCCGTCGGTGAGGTCACTACACCGATCGTGCGCGGATAGCGCGGCAGAGGCCGCTTCCGCTGCGGAGCAAACAGGCCTTCTCCCTCCAGCTTCTGCTTCAATTGCTCAAAGGCCA
Source organism: Paenibacillus senegalimassiliensis (assembly GCF_001486585.1). GTDB lineage: Bacteria > Bacillota > Bacilli > Paenibacillales > Paenibacillaceae > Fontibacillus > Fontibacillus senegalimassiliensis. Next base: position 682,625 of record NZ_LN909046.1, on the reverse strand, counting down.
GATACAGGCTGCCGATGCCGTCCGGCTGCATATGCGTTGCATAGAACTGATATTGTCCATCCCGCTCGTAGACGGAGACGTTCCCGCGCGCGATGACCCGCGCGCCTTCCTTCGGCTTAAATGGGAGCCGCTGGTTATGCGAAGCAAACATGATGCATTTGATGCGACTGTCCGTATCCTTGAGCGTAAAGTACATGTGCCCGCTGGAGTGATGCGTGAAGTTGGAGATTTCTCCGCGAATCCAGACATCTGCCAGCGTCGCGTCGGATTCCAGCTTCATCCGCATATAGCGGTTTAATTCCTTAACCGATAAAATTCGCTGCGGCTGCACCAGAACCTCCCCTTTCCAGGCTAGTAACGCCCATACTGTAGCCTGTTAAGCCAGACCTTGCAGTCTCTTGGCCGCAATCAGTGTATTTTGCATCAACATCGTAATCGTCATCGGACCCACACCGCCAGGAACAGGTGTAATGGGGCCGGAGATTTCACGAACGCTTTCGTAATCCACATCTCCCGCCAGCTTGCCATTATCCAGACGGTTCATACCAACGTCGATAACAACGGCCCCAGGCTTCACATAGGAGGCATCCACAAAATTGGCTCGTCCAATAGCAACCACCAGGATATCTGCTTGCTGGGTCAATTCCTTCATATTGGCAGTGCGAGAATGACACATCGTAACCGTAGCGTTTTCCCGTTGCAGCAGCAGGGATACCGGCTTGCCGACGATATTGCTCCGCCCGATAACCACTGCATGCTTGCCCGAGATCGGGGTACCCGTGCGCTTGATTAGCTCAATAACGCCAGCAGGAGTGCAAGGTAACAGACTATCGTCACCAATGACCAGATTACCCACATTCACTGGATGGAAGCCGTCAACGTCCTTCTCTACCGAGATAGCATCAATGACCGACTTCTCCTCAATATGCCCAGGCAAAGGCAACTGGACCAGAATGCCGTGGATATTGGCTTGATGGTTCAGCTTATCCACCAGCGCTAGCAAATCTTCTTGCGAGGTCTCGGCTGGCAAACGGTGAACTTCAGAATAGTAACCCAAATCATGACAGGCCTTCTCTTTATTACGTACATAGACTTGAGATGCCGGATCTTCACCAACCAGCACGACTGCCAGCCCTGGCGTGAAGCCTTGCTTCACCAGTTGCTGCACTTCCTCGCGCAAACTTCCCCGAATATCCTCTGAAATTTGTTTTCCGTTAATGATAGGTGCTGACATGTCATCTCTCCTCTACTTTACTCTGTGAATTATCGTTTGCTCTTCAATTGCTCGACATCCTGAATCATCTTGCCAAGTACGCCATTCACGAATTTACCGGAATCTCCGGTTCCGAAGTGCTTGGCCAATTCAATAGCTTCATTGACAGCCACTTTGCCTGGAACGTCGTCACGAAATACCATTTCGTACGTTGCAAGCCGAAGCACCTGCCGATCCACTTTGGACAACCGGCTAAGCTGCCAGCCCTTCAGATAGTCAACCAACAATTCGTCAATGGCCTCTTTATGGCCCCAGGTTCCCCCGATCAGTTCCAGTACGAACGCTTTGGTCGCGTCGATATCGGACAATTCCACTTCACTTTCATTTTCCCCCGCCGCTTCCGTCAGCAGCATCATCACCGCTTCTTCCGCATCCACCTCATTCATTTCCATCTGGTACATGCTCTGTACCGCAATCTCTCTGGCTAATCGCCGTTTCATGGTTTTCCTCCTAAAATTAATCTTAAGCTGTGTATCCCATAGTTATCAGTATCCACAAAATGACGCTTCTATCTGCCACCTGAACAAAAAAAGACCCGTAACAGGCTTACTCCACAAAATGGGCAAGAATCGTTCCTCAGCTCTTTTCTGGAGAAAGCATATTACAGGGATCATTTAAAAGGGCGCCAGCGTGAAGACAACCATTCCCAAATCCGGCCCCAGGGCAGAAATGGGCCTCCCTCCAAGTCCTTCTGTTTGCCTACCGTGTATCCGATAAACAACAGTAAGGCACAGAACAGCATATTCCAAAATCCAAAAAACAGATAGATCGGACATAAGAACAGGGCCGCTGCTATTCCAAGCAAGCGTCCTTTATAATTCTCCCACAATTGCTTCCAGAACACCTTGCTGCTCACCTCTATTCAACCCGGCTTTTGATCACCGGTGAATGAACCAGATTGGCGATGTATACCGAGACATACGTTACAGGAATTCCCGTTATCTCCTCCACATGGTCATGAACCTGCTTCTGGACTTCTTCCGTCAGCGACGGAATGGAGCTTTCTCCATCTACCATGGCACGAACTACAATTTCCAGACCCGCTTCTGTAATTCGAATACGCGTCTTGACTTCCTTGATGCCACGAACACGGGATGCCGCCTTGTACGACAGATTTTCAATCGTCTCTACCGAAATTTGAATATCGCCATATTCCGTCCGCTGATCGATTGAAGACATCGACGCCCGATCTCTGCGCACCGATATGTAGAAAAAACGGATGCTAAGCAGCAGCAAAATGATGACAACCGTCCAGGCACTAATGTAATAAGCTTGGTGCTTCAGGACATTCTCACCCAAAGGCAAGACCTTTGTCAGCAGAAGAATCGCAAACAGAGCCAATATGGCAATACTCAAGCTATAGATAAACAGCAACAATCGATCTAAAATTTTGGCCACGACAAGTACAGCCTCCTTGGTGCAGCGTGTCCACGCTGAAAATTACAGTAAACCCCTGACCCAGAACGGTCGGGGGTTCATGATCCAACATTATTTCACCCGGTGAGCCGGCTCCAATTCTTCAACGCGCTCCGTTGTTTTGAAGATGACGTCGTGAATATGTACGTTCACTTCCACTACGTTCAGTCCCGTCATCGTCTCGATCGAGCGTTTGACATTGCGTTGAATTTCTGAAGCTACTTCAGGCAGACGATTGCCATACTCCACAATTACCGATACGTCAACGGCCGCTTCGCGTTGTCCAACTTCCACCTTAACACCCTTGGACAGGTTCTTTCTGCCGAGCAGTTCAGCGATGCCTCCGGCAAAACCTCCGCTCATTCCAGCGACACCCTGGACTTCAACAGTAGCCAGGCCAGCGATGACTTCGATAACCTCTGGTGCAATCTGAATCTCACCGATATCTGTACGTTCGAATTCCGTAGGCAATGTGCTCATTCTATTCATCCACCTCTCAATAAGTATGACGCCGCAATAGCGTTAGAGCCGCGCACTTATTATACATACTATATCATTTTGGGTTCATTATGACAAACGAGTAAGCAGCTTCTTAAATCTCGTTTTCTTCCAAAAATTTAATATCAAAATCACCCTTAAGGAAGGCAGGGTGCTCCAGCAATCTCTGATGAAAAGGAATGGTCGTATGAATGCCTTCAATAGCAAATTCAGATAAGGCCCGCTTCATCTTGGCAATAGCTTCTTCCCGCGTTGCTCCCCAGACGATCAGCTTTGCGATCATGGAATCATAATGCGGAGAAATCGTATAACCAGGATACGCGCCGCTGTCTACACGCACACCAGGACCTCCCGGCGGCAAGTAAAATCCGATCTTCCCAGGGGAAGGCATGAAGTTACGTGAAGAATCCTCAGCGTTAATGCGGCACTCAATAGACCAACCGTTCAGTTCAACATCATCCTGACTGAACGAAAGAGGGTTGCCCTCAGCTACGGAGATCATCTCCTGAATCAGATCGATACCCGTAACCATTTCTGTAACCGGATGCTCAACCTGGATTCGGGTATTCATCTCCATGAAGTAGAAATGACCGTCAGGGCTAAGCAGGAATTCCAGCGTTCCCGCCCCCGAATAATTCACGGCAAGTGCTGCGCGCACAGCGGCCTCCCCCATCTCACGACGCTTCTCCTCCGTAAGAATTGGGCAAGGCGCCTCTTCAATCAGCTTCTGGCGGCGACGCTGAATCGAGCAATCCCGCTCGCCCAGATAAGCCGCATTACCGTGCTTGTCGGCGATAATTTGAATTTCTACATGCTTCATACCGGTCAGATATTTCTCTAGATACACACCGGCATTACCGAATGCCTTCTGAGCTTCCTGTTGTGCGGTCGTAATCTGCTTGATGAGCGAACTCTCGTCCTCCGCGATACGGATTCCTTTGCCTCCGCCACCGGCAGTAGCCTTGATAATGACAGGATAACCAATATCCCGGGCGATCATGATTGCTTCATCAATGTCCTCAACGAGTCCGTCCGTACCAGGAATAACCGGTACCTTGGCATCCTTCATCGTCTGCTTCGCTACGGCCTTATCCCCCATACGGGTAATAGCCTCGGGAGATGGACCGATAAACGTAATGTTGCACGAGCCGCAGATTTCGGCGAAATCGGCATTCTCGGCCAAAAATCCATAACCTGGATGGATGGCATCACATTCCGTCAAAGTAGCAACGCTCATCAGATTGGTCAAATTCAGGTAACTGTCCTTGGACAAGGTAGGCCCGATGCAATAGGCTTCATCAGCCAGCCGCACATGCAGCGAATCCTTATCTGCCTCGGAATATACCGCCACCGTGGAAATGCCCAGTTCGCGGCAGGCGCGAATAATCCGAACCGCAATTTCGCCGCGGTTTGCGATTAATATTTTATGAAATTTCATAAGTGTCTCATTTCCTCCTTTGGAAAGCTGACGACCCTCACTCTTAGGTAGGTGCGGGTGCGGTACGATCTAGCTACTCCGGCTTCACCAAGAAGAGAGGTTGTCCGTACTCTACCATTTGACCATTTTCCACGAGGATCTCGGCAATTTCGCCCTTGACTTCAGCTTCCAGCTCATTCATCAGCTTCATCGCTTCGATAATGCAGACCGTAGTTTTCTCGCCTACCTTATCTCCAATGTTGACAAAAGGCTGGGCTTCCGGGGAAGAGGAACGATAGAAGGTTCCTACCATCGGTGAAACTATCGTATGTAAGTTAGCGGCTGGTGCAGCGGCTCTCGCCGATTCCTCCGCTTGCTGGGTTGCAGTTTCAAGGACAGCAGGTGCCGATGAGGCGGTTGAGATATGTTGTACTGCTGCGGGTACGACCGGAGATTGTACATGAACAACCTCACTGATTCCAGGTTTACGAATACACAAACGAGCGCCTTCATTCTCAATTTCCAGCTCTTGCACGGATGTCTTGTCCAATAGTTCGATCAATTCTTTAATCTCATTCAGTTTAAACATGTTTTCACTCTCTCCTTCAGCTTTATAGGGAAAGCTTTAGCCCAGTGACAAGCATTTACAGTCCATAACTTTATGTATTATATCATAATCAATCAAAATGGAAAGAGCCCAAGTTTGCCCTGGGCTCTTTCCAACGATTATGCACTTAAGGCTTCCAAGGTAACAGTTGCCATTACTGTGTCACGTACTGAACGCTGACCTTGTCTTGAGCAATGTCGAGCTCCTTGATAATCAAGTCCATGATGCTAACCGCTTCCTTGGCTTCCATCTTCTCGCTGACAACAACAACCTTGAACTTATCATCTGCCTCCGTCACCACAGCGTTAGCATATTGCTGTTTGAGCTTCTCTTCGATGTCATAAATCTTGGCTTCCTTCTCTTCAAGGGCGTTCAATTGTTGCTGGGCCATAGCCGATTCGCTTACTGTTTTGTCTACGTCGCTGATGGTTTGCATCAGTTCTTCCTGCTTCTTCATGTTCTCTTGAGTACGCTCAAATTGATAAGCGGTCAAAGTATCCATAGACGACACGCCCTGAGCCTCTACTTCGCTTAATACATCCTCGTCAGTTACGCCTGGAGCAGCCGTATTCGCGGAACCATCATCTGTTGATGTAGTCCCGGTTGCTGGTGTTTCCTCAGCGGAAGAGGTCTCCTCCTTGGTCACCTCGGAACCCTCTGCACCTTCCTCCTGACCTTCCGGCAAGGTTGCTGCATTCTCATCTGTAATCGCACTGCCGTTCTCACTACCATCCGTTGTGACTTCCGAGAGAATAACATCGTCCCCCAGCGTTTGATCTTCATTGTTCGGCAATACACCGCTGTCCGCCACGTTAACCTGTTGTCCGTCCACCGGAGCGGCTGGGGAAGGACCATCTTCCGTAAACAAATAATAAGCGGATAAAATCACCATCAAGCTGAGCATAGACACTAACCAAATCGTTTGTCTTTTGGATTTCATGTTTAAATTCCTCCTAAATAATGGGGTTAAAATTTATTGAGACTGCTTGCGTGGTACAACGGAAATTCGGTAAGCAGGGACATTCAGACCCTTCTCGACCGCATCTACAATCAGACCCTTGACCGTCTTGTTTTCGGCCCCTCTTGCCACAACCAGCACTCCTCGAACCTTTGGCTTGATCTTCTTGGTGACGATGGGCTGCTGTCCCGCCGAAGCATCGTAAGTGACGATTTGACCGTCTCGTGTGTATTGGGTTATATGCCGCCTGCCTCCGTCTGCATCACTTTCTTCTGTGAGCTCCTGTGAATCCTTCATATTGCGTTGGACCACGATTTCCTCGGTTGAATCGATGGTCACCAGCACATCAACGGCACCAACGCCGACAATCTTCTCCAAAATCTCCTTGGTCTTGTTCTCCAGACCCGACTCGATTCCGACAAAATCGTCATTCTCCGACTCGCCCGAAAATCCGGATAACTCTTGCATCACTGGAGGCTCCCTGCTGCCCCCTCCCTCGGTATCCACCTGCTTCACGTTGACAAATGAGTTGAACAACATGATGGCGACACCCACTAATCCGAGAATTAAGAGCAAACGGAAGGTATTCACCGTCTTCTTGCCTTCTGTTCCTCGGCCTAACCATTGTTCCAGCTTCTTCAGCCATCCCGGCATATACTTCACCTCCCTGACATTTGCCCGCTTGCTTTAGGCTTGCGGATCAATAATCGTGATCGTCTCTTCCCCCACGCCCCATTGTTGCCGGAGCAATTGTTCGATTTGCCGGGTCAACTGATGACCTGAATTCCCAGCCGTCCCGCTTGAAGCTTCTTCTTCGGCTTCTTCCGTACTTGTGCCCGCGATTGCTGCCCTGCTATCCTCGGGTGCGTCCACGCCCGTCTCGGCCTTCTGATCAATCTCGATATGAATTTTCGGTACCGGTGCAATCGCCACTTGTGTTGGCCTCCTGTCAGCACGCTGCTCTTCCTGCTGATCCGGTAAGATCTGTGACATGACAACCTCTACGGAGGCGATGCTCGGCTGGGGAGAACTTGCATCCTTGGCCCCTGATTCCGTAATCAGCTTGACGGATACGCGATCTACGGAGCGTCCTGTCTCCCGTTCAATCTGATCTTTCATCTGCCTGGCAGCCTCTTCTCCAGCCCAGACCAAGGCTTCCTCTTCCCGCTTCTGCTTCAGCTTCTCGCCTTGTTTTAAAATGACTTCGGTGCTCTCCCCTATTTGCTGATCCTCTAATCCATCCATCCCTTGCGAGAATGCCGCTTCCAATTGCTGCGCTGCATCCGCTGAGAACAGCTTGATGACCGGAGATAGAAGGGTAAGCAAGATCAGGAGACTGACGACGAACCTGACGTAACGCTCCATAGCGCGGTTAGGCAAGAGCAGCTCGATAAAAACGGCAATCAAGACGATAGAGATAATTTCCCGCAGCCATTCGGCCAGCCAGTTCACGCGCTCACCACCTTGTGTTCGTGCGTCAGGATGAAGATGTCTATCTCATCATGACCGTAATGTTCCCCGCTGTAAGCATGATGGTTATGGCCAGGAAGAACATCAGCCCAACCGCCGCCAGGGCAGCGAATACATACAGCATACTTTTTCCGATGGTCTCCAGGCAGGTCACAATGGGGGAATCTCCTAACGGCTGCATCACCGCCCCGGCCAAGTTAAAGATGAGGGACAACGTGATGATCTTGATGGCTGGGAACGCGCAAAGCAGCAGCAGAATAATGACACCCACCAGACCGATGGAGTTCTTGACCAGCAAGGAGGCAGAGATCACAGTATCCGTGGCATCGGCGAACACTTTGCCCACCACCGGAATGAAATTCCCGGTTAAATACTTGGCTGCCCGCAGCGTTACCCCATCTGCCACTGAACCAGCAATCCCCTTCACAGAGATGACTCCAAGGAAGATGGTCAACAGAATACCCAGTAGGGCCATACTTACCGTTCGTAGCAGATTGGCAAGTTGAGTCAGCTTGTATTTATCCGATAAGGAACTGACGATATGCAGTACGGCCGAGAAGAATAATAACGGAAAGATTACCGTATGTACGGCCGTTCCAACCACATGCACCATGAATACGACCAAGGGATGTGTCACCGTAACTGTTACCGCATTCCCCATGGAGGCCAGCAGGGTAAAGAGCAGTGGCACCATCGCCATCATAAAATCAATCATTCCGCTGATTGCGTTCGTTGCGTAACTAATTGATACTCGGAAGCTGTTGATGGCCAGTACCAAAATGACCATATAACAGATGGAGTAAGCCACTTTACTGACTTGCTTGCGCTCGAATGCAGTTTGGAGTGTCTCCAGAATCAGGCTGAAAATCGAGAGCAACACGATGGTGACCAGAATATGTCCGTTGTACAGCACCTCATGCCACATATACCGCATCAAACCCGACAAACCGGATTTAAGGCTAAAGCTCTGGTCTTGCTGCAACAGCATCTCCATAAAGGTAGGAACCTTTTGATCGGGAAAAAATCCGCCGTACTCCTTCATTAGCTGCTGCCAGTAAGCTTCGACTTGATCAATGGGTAATTCTTCGGCTTGTCGCTGAATCCAGTTATCATCCGCTCCTGGAGCGGCGGAGGCCAGAAACGGCACATTCCAGAACAAGATCAAGCCCAGAATGATTAGGATTAGCGTTCTACCGTACCCATGTCCTTGTCCGTTAATAGCCTCCATCCTCCCTCTCCCCCATTCTCATGAAGTACGTATTTCATCCATCAGACATTTAGCATTCGGGGGATTGGACGAGCGCTAGGCCGGCAGCAGCTTGATGACGGTCTCGACAATGATGCTGATAATCGGAATGGCAAGCACCATGATGAAGACCTTTCCGGCCATTTCAATTTTGCTGGCGATACTTTCTTGTCCGGCATCCCGCACAATTTGTGCCCCGAACTCAGCGATATAGGCAATTCCGATAATTTTGAGAAGTGTCTTCAGGTAGATCATCTCGACCCCGGATTTATCGGCCAGGTCCTCAAGCACTTCGATGATGCCGCCAATTTTCCCGATCAGATATAAAAAAATGAGAATTCCGGTACTTGTGGCAATCAGGAAAGCGAATAGCGGCTTAGTTTCTTTAATGACCAGAATCAGTACGGTGGCAATTAGGCCAAGCCCGACAATTTGGATGATTTCCATAGGAATTCACCTACTGAAACAAGAAGATCGATTTAATTTCCTGGAACAGACTGTCAAGCAGCCGGATGACCATGAATAGCACAACGACGAATCCGATCAACGTCACCCAATGCGCCATGTCTTCCTTGCCCATCTGCTTCAACACAGTATGGATCATGGCGATTATGATACCGATGCCCGCAATTTGAAAGATGGCGTTCACTTCTATGTTCATTGATTTGGCACCTCGCTAACGATTTCACAGGCGGCAATCGGCCGTGGAGGAAATGGGTAATTTAGTAGAATAAAATGACGATGAACGCTCCGCACAATAATCCTAAGCTTCGATACATCTTCTCATAGCGGGCCTGGTCTTCCCGCGCTGCCGATTCCTCGCTCTCCAATTGACGGACCGCCGTGGCCAAATGACCCAGTTGATCCTGGCGATCGCTTGTCCCGAGTGTGTAGCTTAACTGGCGGATAACTTCCTGCTCGGAACCCTTCATAGCGGTATTCCCCCACAGCTTCATTGCGGCATGCTCCAGGCTTTGCTGGGCTGTCCATTGCTGCTTGGAGTCCATATTGTCCGCTGTCCTGATGAACAGGGACTTGATAGGCTCTTGGGCTTGCTCTCCGATGCGGCGCATCGCATCGGGAAGCGGCGTAAAGCCATACATAATCTCGGTCTCCAGCCGTTTCAGAGCGAGAATCAAGCGGCGGATCTGATTAGGACGAGCAGCAAATTGTCTGGCCTGAAGCCATCCCGCCAGCGTTGCGGCCAGCAGGACGAGCGCGGCTCCGAACATTTTAACCATGCTCTTCCCCGCCCTTCCATGCCGCTCCCGCAAACGGCACTCCTCTTCGCTTGCTATCCCAAAGCTTGAATGCCAGTCCTTTCTCCGAGCGCGAGAGCACCACATACATCTGGAAGAAGAAGGTATCGGTTAACTTAGCCAACGCAGGCCGGGAGGATAAGTCATCAACGCTTGATCCATGCGCTGTAGCGATGACCCGGACCCCGGCATGAAGCGCCTCGGCTAATGCTTCCGCGTCTTCGGGTCGCCCAATCTCATCCACAATTAATACATCCGGAGACATGGAGCGAATCATCATCATCATGCCCTCGGCCTTGGGACAGCCGTCCAGTACGTCGGTCCGTGGACCGACATCAAAGCCGGGTACCCCTCGTTTGCTTCCCGCAATCTCCGAACGTTCGTCGATGACCCCTACCTTGCGGCCGGGCCAAACTGCCGCCGGATGCCCCCAGGTTCCACTGCTGATCTGGCGGGCCAAATCACGGATTAAGGTTGTTTTACCGTGCTGAGGTGGCGAAAGAATAAGCGTATGATGGACCGTTCTGTGCTTGAAATCCAGCAACTTCGGCAAAATTGGGTCAGCAATACCTTTGATCTCTCTGGCGATCCGCACGTTAAAGCCGCTGATATCCCGCAAGTGCTCTACCTTTCCTCCACTTAACAAAGTCCTTCCCGCCAGCCCAATCCGATGACCGCCCGCTATCGTAATGAAGCCCTTTCGAAGCTCCTCCTCCATCGTGTACAGCGAATGGTTCGTAATCAGATCAAGCAGACGATTGCTGTCTTGCTTCTCAGGCTTGTACGCTGCCTGAGGGTTTCTTGTGACCTCTCCCGCAGGCGTTAGAAAATAGTAACGGCCACCTGTGTTAATCTCAAGCGGCCGCCCCTCTCGGATACGTATCTCTTCCAATTGGGGAAAGATAGAAGGCGGTAGCTTGAGCAATAGACTTTGGAGGTTGTCGGGAAATACGTCTAGCCAGCTTGGGCCCATGAACACACCCCCTACCAAGCTTGATGTTCTTGATTTTGCTATATCTCATATGTATGCCTGTACTTTGTGTTTATGCTAGGGAATCTATCATTTCTTCAAAATGCCAATTAAGAGACACGCGACCCCTAAGCCGATCCATAACATCTTCCCAAGTGACAATCTATCAGCCATGCCGGCAAGTCCGATGAAGGTCGTAACAATTAGTACGGAAGGCCCCACGAAGGCTAGTGCCGAATTGACAGCCAGGGCCTTATCGACTCTCCCCAGCTTGAGCATGAGCAGGGCTGCAAGGATCTCTATCATTCCTGACGTGATGCGCAAACTTGCCATGCTTGCGACAAATTTATCAAGCATAAGAACCTCCTTCCTTGTCCCATCTCTTAAACGATATGCCTGATTGTCCCTGTTTAGCATATAAAAAAAAGAGCCCGCATCTCGCGAGCTCTTTGAATCCTCTATATCATTTATCGGCGATCTTGCGGACCCCCGACAAATGCCGTATTCTCCGTATCCAGACCGTAAGCAGTATGCAGCGCGGTGATCACTTCACTCAGCTTGCCTCCATCAATCACACAGGAGACTTTAATCTCTGAGGTGCTCACCATCACAATGTTAACCCCTTGCTTGGAGATGACTTCGAACATTTGAGCAGCCACCCCCGGATGGCTCACCATACCGGCGCCAACGATGGACACCTTGACCAGTCCCTCTTCGGAAGTCACTTCATCGTAAGGCAAGTCATTGCGGATTTGCTCCAAGACCTTAAGGGCTTTGTCGCAATCGGACAGGGCCACTGTAAAGGAGAAGTCCGCTTTCCCATCTTGCACCCCGCTTTGGACGATAATGTCCACATCGATCTTGGAATCGGCTAATGAACCGAATACCTTTGCTAATACGCCAGGAACGTGCGATACCCCCAGAATGCTGATTCTGGCTACGTTCTTATCGTAGGCAATCCCGCTTACTACTACGCCTTGCTCCATCTTGACTTCCTCCTTCACAACCGTTCCTTCATTATTGTTAAAGCTCGACCGTACCACAAGACGGACCTGATGTAGCTTGGCGTATTCTACCGCACGGGGATGCAGCACCGCTGCCCCCAAATTCGCCAATTCCAGCATTTCGTCATAAGAGATTTCATTCAGCTTGCGTGCATGCTTGACAATTCTCGGATCGGTGGAGTAAATGCCGTCCACGTCCGTATAAATTTCGCAACAATCAGCGTTAGTAGCTGCCGCCAGGGCAACCGCTGTCGTATCAGAGCCGCCGCGACCGAAGGTAGTGATTTCGCCCTCCTCGGTCATCCCCTGGAACCCGGCCACAATCACGATATTCCCAGCTTCCAGAGACTTCAGCACCCGCTCTGGCTGAATATCGGTAATCCGTGCCTTGCCATGCACCGCTTCCGTACGGAAGCCTGCCTGCCAACCCGTATAAGAAACCGCTTGAGCACCCATCGCATGAAGCGCAATAGACAACATCGCAATGGAAATTTGCTCCCCGGTAGTCATTAGCATATCCATTTCCCTTGGCGGGGGTTCTTTGCTTAGCAGCTTGGCCTGATCTATCAGATCATCCGTCGTGTCTCCCATAGCAGAAACAACGACCACCACTTGATTTCCTTCCTCCTGCTTCTCGATAACGCGACGGGCAACCCGCTGCATCCGCTCCGTATCGCCTACGGAACTCCCTCCGAATTTCATCACATATAAAGCCAACTTCAGACCCTCCCTAATGATGCTCCACTTATCTGCGCGACCATCGTTTGAACCAGTAACGCTTTAAACCAGTATAATACGAATGACCCAAAGGTCGTCAATGGTTTATACAAAAATTCCTCCACCCCAGCAAGGGTGGAGGAGACCTGCGACAAGCGAGTAGTCCCGCTTATGCCCGCGAAATATATTTACCTTCCCGGGTATCGATCAGCAGCGTGTCATCTTCATTAATGAAGAGAGGAACCTGAACATTGAGACCAGTTTCTACCTTGGCATTTTTGGTTGCACCCGTTGCCGTATTGCCTTTGATACCTGGCTCGGTTTCAACCACTTTAAGCTCTACGCTGTTCGGCAGGTTAATCCCCAGGATTTCTCCTTGATAGCTAACGATTTTCACATTCATATTCTCCCTGAGGAAGTTCAATTCCCATTCCAATTGATCTTCCGTGAGCGAAAATTGATCATAGGTTTCGTTATCCATGAACGTATGCTCTTGTCCGCTGGCATACAAATACTGCACATCACGGTTCTCGATCATCGCACGGCCAATGGTTTCACCAGCGCGGAACGTTTTCTCTACGGTGTTGCCGTTGCGCAAGTTCTTCAGCTTCGAGCGGACGAATGCGGCACCCTTTCCCGGTTTTACATGCTGGAACTCCAGCACCGTAAAAATATCACCGTCTACCTCGACGGTAAGGCCTGTCTTAAAGTCGTTTACTGAAATCACAAAAGTACCTCCTCAAATGGGTTAACAACATTTATTAAGATTGTGGATTAAACATACCATAAATACAAGGTTTAGCCGAGCGCTATGAAGTCCTTGGTGGATTCCGTCAACCGACGATTTCCAGTCTCCGTTATGACGATATCGTCTTCAATCCGGACACCGCCAATTCCCGGTAGATAAATTCCCGGCTCCACGGTAACAACCATTCCTGGCTGTAGCACCGTATCGCTGGCCTTCGACAACCTTGGTGCCTCATGAACCTCCATACCTAGTCCATGGCCCGTGCTATGCCCGAAATACTCGCCATAGCCATAGTTGGCAATGACATCCCTGGCTAAGGCATCCGCTTCCCGTCCCGTCATACCAGGACGTATCCCTTCGACAGCACGCAATTGGGCTTCCAAGGTAATATCATAAATCTCTCGCAACTTCTCGCTTGGGGTGCCGATTGCCACGGTACGAGTAATATCAGAGCAATAATCATTCATGAGCGCTCCGAAATCCATCGTCACCAGGTCGCCCGACTGCATAATGCGCTCGCTAGCCCGCCCATGCGGCAAGGCCGAACGTTCTCCCGAAGCCATAATCGTTTCAAATGAAGGGCCGGTAGCCCCGTTCTTGCGCATGAAGATTTCAAGCTCAAGAGCAGCGTCCCATTCACTAATACCTGGCTTGAGTACATCAAGCATGTGCATGAAGGTTTGATCGGCCAGGTCTGCTGCTTCCTTCATCAGTTTCAGCTCACCGCTATCCTTGAACATCCGCAGTTCTTCTACCAGACCACTTACTGGCACAAGTTCAACTGGCTTTAATTCACGCTCATAAGACCGATAGGTGGCAAATGACATTAATTCCTCTTCAAAACCCAAGCGTTTAATGTTAGCTCCGCTCAGCAGGCTATGCAGCGCTCCGGTAACCGATGCTCCGTGATCCACAATTTGAAAGCCTTGCGCTTGATCAGCGGCTTGAATTAAATAACGGAAGTCCGTCAACAGCCAGGCATCCTGCAAGGTCACGAGTACATAACCTGAGCTTCCTGTAAAACCCGTCACATAGCGGCGGTTCACTTCTCCGGTAATCAATACGGCTTCCAGGTGTTGCTTGTTCATTGCTTCACGAAGCCGGATAACACGAGTGTTCGCCATCTTAAACTCTCCCTTAATATATGAACTTTATAACCAGGTTCCAGACATCCTAACTCTGAGAGCGGGTCTGTTCCAAGTGACGCTTAAGCGCCAGCAAGCCCATCTCATAGCCATAGGACCCAAAACCGGCAATTTGCCCAATCGCGACCGGGGCAATGACCGACGTATGCCGGAATGCCTCCCGCTTATGAATGTTGGACAAATGCACCTCAACGACGGGAATATCCACCGACGTCAAAGCATCGCGAAGAGCATAGCTGTAATGCGTCAGCGCGCCTGGATTCAATAGAATTCCGTCCGAACTGCCATAGGCAGCGTGAATCCGGTCAATCAATTCGCCTTCATGGTTCGATTGAATGAATTCCAGCTCCAGGCCGTTGGTCCCGGCTAACTGAGCCAGTCTGGCTTCAATGTCCCCAAGCTTCTCGGCTCCATAAATTCCGGGCTCGCGTACGCCGAGCATATTCAAATTCGGTCCGTTCATCACCAGGATGCGATACATAACGGCTCCCCCTTCCGAAAATAACCAAAAGTAATTTTAACATAGAAGAGAGTCGCTTGAGAAGCTTTTTTGTCTGTTATTGGAGTGCTTGTTTCGTTGTTTTCTTCGGCTCTCTGGCCCGCTCATCCGTATATTCCTCAGCAGCAGTGTAGCCGATAAACAGTCCCCATAACAAATAGAGACAAAATTCACTGATGATTGTCATGGCAGGCAATTTGGTCAGAGGAGGGAGCATGTCCAGCCAAGGACCCAGCAAAACGAACAGCAGCCCCCACCAAACCACACCATATATAAGTCCCGGTACAGGTCCCCTCATTTTGCGGAAAGCAAGCGTATAAATCATAGTTGCAACCAGAGAAAGCCCGATAAAAGACGCCCAGCCCACGTAATATCCGAATTGTGTATGTAGAAAGGCGTTCTTAAAGAACGGCTCGACCAAGTATCCCGGCACCACCTTCGTAAATCCCATATAGAAGAATAAAGCTTTGACTCCCCCCCAGATCAGCCCTGCAAAAAAACCAATTTCTAATGAAAATAGCCATATATTCGTGTTCTTTCTCCGCTGCTGTCTCCACGACTGAGGGCGTTCTTTGGTTGTTTGCTTCTGATGTCTCAACAAGCATTCTTCCTTTCTATTAAGAGGTAGTTCAAAAAGTCGTCTTCCCAGAACGAAGTTATTCGAGAAGTGGGTTCGACATCGAATCTTGAATTCACCCGGGCCTTCCGGTGCTCACGTACCCACTACGTACGCTCCACTCCTCAGTCCCTAGCTTCATCCAACTCAAGCGTTTTGAAAAAACGCACATCGGAAGCATAAGCTTTGGTCCTAGAAATTCGACTTTTTGAACACGTACTATAAGCTTCTGATTTTTGAAGATTAGTATGCTCATTTCCAGAAAGACTAAACAAACTAGAATTTGACCGCAAAGTCCGTTACAATGGAATCATTACAGAATTCATAGGAAGGTGACTTATTTGCCTGAGCAATCTGCACCCGTCATTTACGGCGGCCAAGCCGTTATTGAAGGCGTTATGTTCGGCGGCAAGCATGTGAACGTAACAGCCGTACGCCGCAAGAGCGGCGAGATTACCTTTTTGGAAGTACCCAAGCAAGACAAGCAGTGGGTTAGAAAGCTGCGTAAGATTCCATTGTTACGTGGTCTGGTCAGTATCATTGATTCCAGTGCCAAAGGCTCCAAGCATTTGAATTATTCAGCGGAAGCGATGGCTGACGATGAGATGGAACCGGAAGAACGAGCCAAGCAGAAGGAAAAGGATGAATCAGGCTTCTCCTTGACGATGCTGGTCGGTGTAGCTATCGCCGGGGTCATTTCCTTTATCGTTGGCAAGCTCATCTTCACGCTGGTGCCAGCTCTGGTAGAACAATATCTGTTCCAGCATGCGTTCTCCAGTCAAACCATGCATACGCTAATCGAAGGTGTCATCAAGATCGTATTGCTGCTTATCTATTTATGGCTAATGTCCCAGACCCCGGTAATCAAGCGCCTGTTCCAATATCACGGCGCAGAGCATAAGGTTATTTCCGCTTATGAGGCTGGAGAAGAACTAACACCTGCTAATGTGCAGAAATATAGTCGCTTGCATTACCGTTGTGGTAGTAGCTTCATTATTCTGACTGTTATTGTGGGGGTTATTATCTATTCATTGCCTATCTTCAGTTGGGATAATGTCTGGGAACGGATGTACATCCGTGTATTGCTGCTTCCGCTGGTTATTGGTCTTTCCTATGAATTGTTACGGTTGACTAATGCAGTTCGCGAAATTCCTGTGCTTCGTTATCTCGGATATCCGGGGTTGTGGCTGCAATTGTTGACAACCAAGGAACCTAGTGACGAGCAAGTGGAAGTATCCATCGCTTCATTCAACCGCATGCAGGAGATGGATGCCCGTATGGAGCAAGTAGGCGTTACGGAGACAACGGTCAATGCTGCATTGGATCCCTTGAAAGGATGAGATTCGCATGAGAAGACAACGCATCTTTTTGTGGATTATCGCATTTTTGTCGGTATTCGGCATTATTGACGGCTTGTTTCTCAGCAAGCATATCCCTATAGGTAACGTAATCGTGCCTTTGGCGGTAGTAGCGATTGTATTTCTATTGTATAAATACCCGCCCCGCCGCTACCGAAAGCAACACCCCAAAATCAAACCCTCTGCCCGCACGATGGCCAAGGTAGCCGCGGAACGACGCTCTACTACAGAGAAGCGCAAGGCTTATCCGTTCCAGGTCATCGAAGGACAAAAGGGCAAAAACGATGACGATTTGCCCAAATATCATTAAAGCTCGTCAAAAAAGGATGGAACCCATGAAGATTCATGGGTTCCATCCTTTTTGGGTTATTCCCTACCAATTATTAATTAAGGCACGTAAGTCTGTTGATATTTCTGGAATTGCTCCTCATAAAGCTTAGTGCTCCATCCCTTAAAGAAACGATCCCCCGCACGGAATCCCGACTCGAATAATAGCAAGCTTTCCTCATCGTCGATATCAAATTGGGTCGTACTGATACCCAGTGTGGGAATCTTGACGGTCCGATAGCGATTGGATTGCTCGATGTACCGTTCATCATGTGCCGACAACATGGACTCCACGATCGCCTGTAGCATTGAGAACGGACCATAAATATCATGTGGCTTATTCGTGTTTTTACCAACCATTTGAAAGCCCACGGTAGGAATTCGCTGTTCAGGAGACTGCGGCTCCTCGCGATCGAATAACCACAGTGGAAAATTGCTTAACAAGCCTCCATCGACAACATGCAGGAACTGATTGACAAAGGGCCTTCCCTTGGTCCGCTTCGCCGGAAGACGAAGCAACACCGGATCAAAAAAATAAGGTATACTGCAGCTCATCCTTACGGCACGCGCTACCTCGAACGATCCGGAATGAATGCCAATTCTCTCCAGATCATCCGGGAGTACCAGAATTTTGCCGTTTGTAATGTCCGAAGCAATTATCGTCAGTTTCCCCGGCTCCAGATCTCCAAAGGTCCGTACTCCCTTGAGCTGCAGGATGTAACGGACCCATTCTTCCAAGGCTTCACCGGAGTACAGGCCCTTGCGAAGCAATACCCTTAGTGCAGGACCAAGGACGGCCAAGTTGAAAATTGGCGAACGCTTCAGGAGCCGGGAGAACGACGTACGCATGATGATTTCTCTCATCTCTTCGGCGCTATATCCGGCGGCAAGTAACGAAGCGACAATGGAGCCTGAGGAGGTGCCGGCAACGCGATTAAACTTTCCTCCGTTGACTTCCGCTGCCCGAACTGCCCCCGCCAGAGAAATCCCTCTGACTCCGCCACCTTCAAACACTGCGTTCATCAGCATCAGGCTAGCATCACCCATCCCTATCCATAAGGTCTATTGCTTATGTATGTTGATAGGAGCGTGCATATGCCTGTCTGGCTAACGATGCAATAATTGAAGTGCGCGGTCAATCGCCTGCTGTGATGAGATTACTTCGCCATCCGACATACCGTGCTCCAGCCATTCCACCAGGTCTTGGTCCGCACCCTTGCCGATGACAATCCGATAAGGAAGCCCTATCAACTCAGCGTCCTTGAATTTGCTACCTGGCCTTTCATCTCGGTCATCAAGCAGTACCTCCACCCCGCACTCAAGCAACTTGGCGTACAACTGCTCCGCTAGCTCCACTTGCCTAGTGTCCTTCATGGATACGGGCATAATATGGACTTGATAGGGAGCCAGGGACGTTGGCCACGCCAGTCCTCGCTCATCATGATGTTGCTCTGCTATAGCGGAGAGCAGTCGTGAAATTCCTATTCCGTAACAACCCATGATCATCGGCTGCCGTTGTCCTTGGCGGTTCAGAAATGCTGCGTTCAAACGCTCACTATATTTTGTTCCCAACTTGAAGATATGACCGACCTCAATGCCATGCAGAAGCTGGAGAACTCCCTTACCGCAATGAGGGCAAGTGTCGCCGTCTACCACATTTCTGAAATCCCCCGCTACTGCATGCACCATATCCCGAGAGGGAATCACGGATTGCAGGTGGGTATCAACTTGGTTAGCTCCGGCTATCCCCTCACTCATCAGGAGGACATCCCGATCCATCAGAACCGGAATATCCAGCCCGATTGGACCGGCAAAGCTAACAGGAGCCCCCGTTATTTGCTCTACGGTTGCAGCATCGGCCAAATGCACTTCGGTCACACCGAGGTAAGTAGCTACCTTAAGCTCATTCACCTCATGATCTCCCCTTACAACTACAGCAACAGATTGTAACCCATCAACTGTGTATATCAGAGTTTTGATCATGTGATCTGGTCCGGATTGAAAAAAATCACAAAGCTGATCAATGGTGTGAACTTCGGGAGTTTGGACTTGTGCAGGCTGTGGTGCTGTAATTAGGGAACCTGTGATAGTTGGAGGAGCAGCATCGGAATTAACTGAGCTAGCCTTCTCAATATTTGCCGCATAGTCACAAGTATTGCATACTGCAATTCTGTCCTCGCCAATGTCCGCCAGCACCATAAATTCATGGGTCTCCCCCTCTCCTCCAATTGCACCTGGATCAGCCTCTACCGCCCGATAATCCAAGTCGCATCGCCCAAGGATCGCTTCATATGCCTTGAACATAGCACGATAAGACTGGTTCAATCCTTCCCAATCTTCATCAAAGGAGTAGGCATCCTTCATCAGAAACTCTCTCCCCCGCAAAAGCCCGAACCTCGGACGACGTTCATCGCGAAACTTCGTCTGAATCTGATACAAGGTTACAGGTAGTCTGCGATAAGAATTGATCTCGTCCCCTGCAAGTTGCGTAATGACTTCCTCATGTGTTGGCCCCAACGCAAACTCGCGGCCGTGCCGATCCTTAAGTCGGATTAATTCATCGCCATAACGTTCATAACGCCCGGATTCCTTCCATAGCTCTGCTGGCTGCATGGCAGGCAGCAGCAATTCCTGAGCTCCCGCTCTTTCCATTTCCTCGTGAACTATTCGCTCAATCTTATGCAATACTCGTCTCGCCAGGGGCAAATAAGTGTAAATCCCTGCGGCCAGTTGACGAATGTAGCCTGCACGCAGCAACCAACGATGACTTGCAGCCTCGGCATCTGACGGAGCCTCCCGTAGAGTAGGCGCTAATAATTTACTTTGACGCATAAGAAGTCCCTCCCTAATCTAAAGAGCAATATACAAAAAAAGACACATTCGTCAGGGACGAATGTGTCGTGGTACCACCCTATTTCCATGCCGATCCATAGATCGGTCATGCTTATCCCGGTAACGGTGGGGCCGGTACAAGTTATTCTCCTCTTCAGGATGATTCCCCTGTACAGCTCGCAAGGCGGGGGAGATTCAGTCACGGCAGAGACCTCTCAGCATCAGTCTCTTCTCTGAGGCACGGACAAATGAAACTCGCTCCTTGGTCGAAGCATTTAATGATGTATTAAACATAATATATGATTACGAATGTATCTTAATAGCTGGCTTCTGTCAAGAGATGTAGATAAGACCGCTACTGCTACTACCTTTGTCTACTGGCCGTAATAAGCTTGCAGCAACGGAATCAGTCCCAGCGGGTTCTTGCGCAGGTCCTTGGCACTGAAGAAGATGCTGCCTTGAATTTCAGGAACCTGACGATTATAGTCCAGTTGGTTGATGATCTCCTGCGCACTAGACCAGCCAATCTCCGGCGTCCCCAGCTTGTATGGCGCATGTCCGATGTACAGCTTGACGTTAGTTCCTTTGACCTCCCCTGCCCACCAGTCGGCCAGCAGATCGTATTGAACCTCCTTGCGGGACATACTCCAATATAGCTGTGGCGCTACATAATCAATCCACTCCCGCTTAATCCAAGTGCGTACATCCGCGTACATATGGTCATACGTCGTGACTCCGGCCTTGGTATTCGAGCCCGTAATATCAACTGCCTTGTTGCGCCATACTCCAAACGGGCTGATACCGAAGGATACGTCTGGCTTAGATTGATTAATGCTTTGTCCCAGCTTCTCGACAAACCGATTGATATTATCTCTTCTCCAGTCGCCTTTATCTTTCAGCTTTTGAGCATTATAGGTTCTATAGGTCGTGTCGTCATTAAATTTCTTGCTGGAAGTTTCTCCGGTTGGGTAGAAATAATCATCCAGATGAACCCCATCGATATCATACCCGCGAACAACTTCCATAACTGCGGCAATGACATGATCACGGGCCTCCGGGACTCCCGGATTGATATACAATTTATCATTGTACTTGACGATCCAGTCCGGGTGCTCGTTAGCTACGTGATTCTTCGGTAGCTTGGTAGCATCTCCACCCGTGCTAGCACGGAACGGGTTAAACCAGGCATGGAACTCCATACCTCTGCGATGAGTTTCTTCAATCAAAAATTGAAGAGGATCGTATCCCGGGTCCTTGCCCGCGGTTCCAGTCAGGTAAGCCGACCAAGGAACCAGCTTGGATGGATAGATCGCATCGGCTTCCGGGCGAACCTGTACAAACACGGCATTCATCCCCATGGCCTGCACCTCGTCAAGCAGCTTGATATATTCCGCTTGTTGTACATCTGCCTTACCGTAAGAAGCTTTGGTTGGCCAATCGAGATTAAATACGGTGGATATCCATACGCCTCGCAGCTCGTCAGCAGTTCCCACCGGCGTTGATGGCGGTAACGAAATATCAACCGGTGGCGCATCCGTGCCCGGCTCAGGCCCGATCTCCTCTCCCCCCGTATCGGAGCTTAGTGTAATCGTACGGTTTGTGTTATTCCAGTTGACTGTAAGCCCAAGCTGTTCACTGACAAACCGCAAAGGCACCATAGTCCGTCCCCCGCTGATTTCTACGGAAGCGTCCAATTGAATCGTCTCCCCGTTGACCTTGGCACTTGCAGTTCCACTCGTCAGAATTAACGTATTTCCATCCTTCTCAATCGTTGCTGTCTTGTTCAGTTGGGACCAGGCCACCCGCGCGCCCAGGCCTTCGCTAATCACGCGGAGCGGCACCATTGTTACATTCGCCCCAGGTTTGATATACGGGGGAGCATCTGTGGACAACAACGCCCCGTCCAGATAAATGCGAATGTCGGGTGTACTAGCTGCTTCCAGCTTGCCGGCATTCGGCCATATTAGCATCAGAATAAAAATAGGAATCCACCAAACGCGTAATTTCATGAGTAACCTCCAAAACATTTTTGATGTACAAGCAAATGCGTGCACCCATATTAACGCTTTGAACCACCCAAGAGTTGCGTTTTTTCCATAAAAAGCAGGTTAAGCAAGCGACATAGAAGCATAGAAAAAAGCATCTGCCTTGGTCATAAGACAGATGCTTCCTCTAGGATTCATTTAATAATTCCTGATGGACATTTTCAAGCTCATTCATACGAGAAGCATCACGTTTGAAATACTCTACCAATGTAGCGATACGCGTGATAGAGTCCCAGCTCAAATGATGCTCGATTCCTTCGACATCTTTATAAATGTTCTCATGCTCCACACCGATCATGCCAAGGAACTCCTCCAGCAATTGATGGCGGTCCACAAGTCGTTTGCCGATTTTCTTCCCTTTGCTGGTCAGGACAAGCCCCCGGTACTTCTCGTAAATTAAATATTCATCCTTGTCCAATTTTTGGATCATTTTTGTAACGGAGGAAGGATGAACCTCCAAACCTTCCGCAATATCGGATACACGAGCGTAGCCTTTCTCGTCGATTAGCTTGTAAATCCGCTCCAAATAATCCTCCATACTGGGCGTTGGCATCTGATGATTCCCTCTTTTCCATGAGTTAACGCGGACTTAATGTACGCAAAACATTACTCTGTTAATGATACATGTTATGATTGTCCATTGGCAAGTGCACTTCAGACACTCAATCGTCCACGCTCAGAATTTCAGCCATTCCGGAGTGATTTGCTGAAGCCAGATAGTAATCTGCGCCATGCGATTTGTGAATAGCAGGACACCCATCAGCAACATAAGGGCCCCGCCGATCTTCATGATTGCGACAGAATATTTGAGAATCCATTTGGTCGATCCGATAAAGAAAGCCAGCACGAAAAATGGCAAGGCGAAGCCAAGCGTATACGCTGTAATGAGTCCGATCCAAGCGCCCGGTTCTGTTACTGCCATCGCAATGATTGCGGCCAAAATCGGCCCCACACATGGCGACCACCCCGCCGAGAAGCCGATACCAAATATAAATGAACCAAGGTACCCTGCTGGCTTGGACGTAAAGTTCATCTTCCGTTCCTTCATCAGAAATTGCGGCTGGAACAAACCTAACAGGACCAAACCCATCACCATAATCAATATAGCTGATAATTGCCGAATCAGAACGCGGTATTGATTGAAGAATTCTCCAAACAAGCCCGCTCCGAATCCAAGCGTGTAAAATACAACAGAAAAACCAAGGATGAAGGCCAACGTATGCGTCATCGTCCGGAAGCGAACCTCCCGCTTCCCTTGCTCCGTCTTAAGCTGCTGTACAGACATTCCTGTGATATAAGACAGATACGATGGATACAAAGGCAAGCAGCAAGGGGATATAAAGGATGCAACTCCCGCACCAAAGGCAATGCCGAGATGAATATCAGCCATACAAACCTCCTATGTATATCCCAAGTAGGGCTACGCGGAGAACCCCCGTTTTCCCAGCAGGGTTAATATAAGCATACCAATCAGTAGCAGCACGATCGTCGCTCCGGGTGCCAAATTCCAGATCCCCGCTATCATCAGCCCTGCCACTACAGCAATTTCTGCAATAATGACAGAGAAGATCACAGAAGACTTGAAGCTTCTGGCGATCAGCAGACTACAAGCTGCTGGAATCGTCAGCAAGGCGGAAACTAGCAAAGCGCCTACAATTTTGATGGCTGTACTGATAACAAGAGCCGTCATGACCGTGAGCAACAGGTTTAGCATTTTAACAGGCAAGCCGCTAACGGATGCTGCATCCTCTTCAAAGGTAAGCAAGAAGAACTCCTTGAAGAAAGCGAATACGACCACAATCACCACAATGGTAACGGCAAAAGCGACATATAAATCCGTAGTATTTAGTGTGAAGATACTGCCAAATAAATAACTGGTTACATCTGTATTGTAGCCCATTCCCAGCGTAAAGAACAAGGAAGCCAGCGCTACGCCACCAGACATAATGATAGCGATGGATAGCTCGGCATAGCCCTTATAAGCCTTCCGCAGCTTCTCGATGGCGAAGGAAGCCACAACGGCGAACACCAAACCGACACCGACAGGATATGCCCCGATCAAGAGGCCCAGTGCAACTCCTGCAATGGTCACATGAGCAAGGGTATCTCCAATCATGGACAAACGCCGCAGCACAAGGAAGATACCAATCAGCGGGGCCGTAAGCCCAATCAGCAGCCCTCCGGTCAGCGCTCTTTGAAAGAAATCAGCAGTTAAAATTTCCAAAACCCACAACTCCTAAAGGTTCTGCCAAGCAAAACCAACTTCGCAAAACTTCTGTCTATTTGTTTCAAGTGAATCAACTGGCTATACCAAGGAATGCTGGAGATCTGGAATCGCACAGTCCTGATCATGCGAATGACGCACGTAGAACTTGATTCCGCCGCACTCCTTACGAGGTTCTTGTCCCAAGCGGCCTTCAATCATGGCAATATCATGCGATACCATAAGAAAGGTCATGTGATGGTGCGCATGCATATGGAAAATTAATTCAAAAAAATCAGCCTGCGTCTGCGCATCAATCCCCACTGTCGGTTCATCCAGAACGAGCAAATCTGGTTTATTGATTAAGGCTCTGGCCAAAAAGACGCGTTGCTGCTGCCCCCCGGATAGCTGCCCGATCCGCTTGTCGGCAATACTGCCGATGCGCATCACTTCCAGGGCATCATTGCATTTCTGCTGCTCTACACGGCCGACCCGGCGGAATATTTGCCGATTATGGTACAAACCCGACATTACCACTTCGCGCACCGTTGCGGGAAATAGCGGATTAAAGGCGTTCTTCTGCGGCACATAGCCAATTCGTTTCCAATCGCGAAAACGCTTGATGGATTGACCAAACAACCGAATCTCTCCCTGTGTCGGCTGCAAGAGCCCGACCATCATGCGTAGCAGTGTCGTTTTCCCGGCTCCGTTGGAACCGATCACCCCGACGAAATCCCGTTCATGCACCTCAAAGCTGAGGTCAGAGATGACCTTCTGCTCCTGATAGGAGAAGGACACGCGGTCCAGTTCAATGATGCTGTCATGACAAACGGCCTTTTCGGCCGCATTAACGTTGTATTTCATCCGTTTATAGCATCCTTCCACGTACTAATGTCTACTATCTATTGTAGGGCCAGCATCAAATTTTGCAAATTTTTCTCCATCAGCGTGAAATAATTATCTCCCGCCTGCTCCTGATCCTTCGTTAATCCTTCAACCGGGTTCAGGACAAGGGTCTCAACGCCCGCTTCGGCAGCCAAGGTCTTGGCCAACTTGTCAGAGACCAGCTCTTCAAAGAAAATGTAGCGTATCCCCTCTTCCTTCACCATCTTCGCCAGCGTGATCAAGTCCTGCGCTCTAGGTTCCGCCTCGGGGGAAAGCCCCATAATAGCATGTTGGGTTAGATTATAATCCCGACACAAGTAGCCAAAGGCCTGGTGAGACACGACAATTTCTTTCTTAGGCAAGGACGATAGTTGTTCGGTGAACTTCGCATCCAATGCCTGCAGCTTGCTGACAAGCTCTTCATAACGAGCCTCATATAGCTCCTGATGTGCAGGATCTGCCTCGATGTAGCTATTCTTAATGTTCTCCGCCATAATCATCGCCGATTTGGGGCTGACCCAAGTATGCGGGTCCACGGCATGGCTATCCGTCTCTCCCTCAGACTCATGATTTGCATCATGGTCCTCATCTTCATGGCTATGCTCATTCTCTGTCCCGGCTTCGTCATGATTGCTAGCCTGTCCATGTCCGTGGCCATCATCACCCGTGCTTTCAATCAACTTGATGCCTTGGCTGACCTCTATTGGCTTCACGGTCGCGTCGGCATTCAGACCCTTCAAGAAGTTAGGTACCCAGCCCTCCAGGCCCGCTCCGTTATATAAGAACAATTGCGCTTTGGACGTATTCAAAATATCCTGGCTCCGCGGAGTCCAATCATGTGGCTCCACACCGGTGGGCAACAGATTGATCACATTCGCTTCCTCGCCGCCGATCGCCTTAGCAAACTCATATATCGGATAAAAGCTGGTAATGACATTCACCTTACCCTCTACGATGCCTCCGCCTGTGCTTTTTCCGCAAGCGGACAACACCAGCAGTATCGTGAGCAGCAAGGCTGCAAAGCCAGCTCTGCGTTTCAATTTGGGCAAAACCATTTAAAAATCCTCCTCGTTACAAATCGTAATGATTACCAAAAGGATTATAGGACTATTACGAGAGCATTGTCAACTTAAAATATTCTTCGTTATATTACATCATGCCCACCTGGTCATGGGATTCTACTCGCAGTCCAAGCTTTCCTGACTTCTAAGTCGAGCTGGAGAAGGAGCGTGAACGAGAAAAAAGCCACCGGGAAGAGGGTCCCGGTGGCTAAAGCAGCCCCAATTGACTATTTAACTACTGCTCCATTAGGCATCGAATCCGGCACTGTAGCCAACGTCAGTTGGTCCCCTTGGGAAGCGGCCAAAATCATGCCTTGTGATAGCTCCCCACGCAGCTTGACCGGCTTCAAGTTGGTTACGCAAATGACTTTGCGGCCCACTAACTCTTCAGGCTGATAGAACTTGGCAATGCCGGACACGACTTGACGTTGCTCGTAACCCAGGTCGAGTTGCAGCTTAAGCAGTTTGTCGGCCTTCGGAACGGGTTCACATGCTAATACCTGCGCCACGCGAAGCTCGACTTTTGCAAAGTCGTCGATACCGATTTCTTCCTTAAGCTCCGGTGTCTCCACAGCGGAAGTAGCAGCAGGAGCCGCTGAAGAAGCTGTCTCTGCTCCCGATGCCGGAGTTCCGCCTGTCATTGAGCCTGCAATAAATTCGATCTCCTGATCTACCTCAAGGCGTGGGAAGATCGGATCGCCCTTCACCAGCTTCGTGCCACCTGGAAGCTGACCAAAGGTCTTCAGGCTCTCCCATGAGGTTAATTCACCCGAAGTGATTCCGAGTTGCGCCCAAATTTTCGCCGGAGCCTGCGTCAAGAATGGCTGTAGCAAAATCGAAGCAAAACGCAACGATTCCGCAAGATGCGCCATTACGGAAGCCAATTCTCCACGCTTGGCTTCATCCTTCGCCAGCATCCATGGCTGTGTCTCATCTATATATTTGTTGGTACGGCTAATGAAAGCACCGATATGGGTAAGAGCTACAGAGAACTCCATATTCTCCATAACTTCCTCCACCTTCTGAACCGTCTCTTGAGCCACCTTAACTAATTCTCCATCAAAAGCGGTAACATTCGGCACATACGCCGGTGCTTCGCCATCAAAATACTTGTCAATCATCGCCACCGTACGGTTAAGCAGGTTGCCAAGATCGTTGGCCAGGTCCGAATTAACCCGTTGCACAAAGCTTTCCGGCGTAAAGGAACCGTCCGAACCGAAAGGTACCTCGCGCAGCAAGTAATAGCGAGTAGCATCCAAGCCATAACGATCAATTAATACATTTGGGTCCACCACATTGCCCTTGGATTTGGACATTTTGCCGCCCTTCATCAGCAGCCAGCCATGGCCAAATATCTTTTTCGGCAATGGTAGTCCCAAGGCCATCAACATGATCGGCCAGTAAATCGTATGGAAGCGAACGATCTCTTTTCCCACCAGATGCACATCTGCTGGCCAATACCGTTCATAATTCTCGGCATGCTCCGTACCGTAGCCAAGCGCTGTAATGTAGTTGGTTAAAGCATCGATCCACACATAAACTACATGCTTGGGATCACCCTTCACCTTGACGCCCCAATCAAAGGTTGTGCGCGAGACGGCCAAATCCTCCAGTCCCGGCTTAATGAAGTTGTTGATCATTTCATTCTTACGGGATTCCGGCTGAATGAAATCCGGATTCTCTTCATAATATTTCAGCAACCGATCAACATATTTGCTCATCCGGAAGAAATAACATTCCTCCTTGACCAACTCAACGGCATGCCCGCTTTCCGGACTTTTCCCACCGATGACCTCATTGTTGTCATTACGAACTACGTCCACAAGCTGCGATTCCGTATAATACGTCTCATCGGGAATACTGTACCAGCCTTCATATTCCCCCTTGTAGATGTCCCCCTGCTTCAGCAACTGATCGAATATCTCTTCAACAACCAGCTTGTGCCGTGGTTCGGTGGTACGAATAAAATCATCATAGGAAATGTCGAGCTTATCCCACAATTGCTTGATACCGGACACGATACCGTCCACAAATTGTTGTGGGGTTTGTCCCTTTTCCTTGGCCTTCTGCTCAATCTTCTGCCCATGCTCATCCGTTCCCGTCAGATATCGAACATCAAAGCCACGAAGTCGTTTGTAGCGCGCCATGGCATCCCCTGCCACGGTGGTGTAGGCGTGGCCGATATGCAGCTTGTCGCTTGGATAATAGATCGGTGTTGTAAGGTAAAATGTTGGTTTGTCAGACATCACATCTTCAGCTCCTTCTGTAAAATGACAACAAAAAAACTCCCATCCCCTATATGGGACGAGAGAGTTCTCACGTGTTACCACCCAAATTCCCTGATTCTTCACAGAATGCAGGCTCTGTTGGTCTTGACGACCTGCCGTTAACGCCGGCCCATGCGCTGCCCCCTTACCGAAACCCCTCTCAGGTGTGTCGGCTCGAAAACAGTTCCTCCCGGACCATCTTCCAAAGAAGCTCCAGACCGGTTTGCAGCTCCCCCGGCTCTCTGTGGCTGGATTATCCCTTGTACTCATCCGTTCACTGGAAGTATATAGATATCATTTATAATAAAAGTTGTTCCATGGCATGTCAAGCCACCGGCCGCCTCCAACCCTACGGCTTGGCCTGGTCGCTCTGCAATGAAGTGGTTATCTCTTCACTCCGCAGCTTCTCCGCCTTGGGCGGCACCAGATCAATACCACCCGGATGAAACGGATGGCACTTCGCAATGCGCTTAGCAGCAAGCCAAGAGCCCACCAGGGGACCATGGACCTCAATCGCCTCTAGAGCATAAGCCGAACAAGTCGGATAGAACCGGCAGGTCGGCGGTTTGAGCGGCGATATGAACTTGCGATAAACATAAATCGGAGCCTGGAACGTCTTGCGAACAACGCCCATCTTATGCCCCCTCGTGCTGCTCCGGCGACGGCTCTGCCTGTGCTTTGCCATCCGTGCGGCAGTTCTTGCAATATCCGAACACCTCGAACTTGTGCTTCACGACCTGGAATTGCTCTGGAGCATCTGCCATTGGCATCGGACAGAAGTGAATTGGATAGGTCTTCTCACATTGCAAACAAATCATGTGGTGATGATGATGACCTTCGCTACAACCCGCTCTGAACTTCAGGCCGTCTTCAAAAACAACCTGTTCAAGCACACCCAGTTCCTCCATGACCCGCAAATTGCGGTACACGGTATCGAAGCTAAGCCCACTGTACTGCTTGCACATATATTGGTAAACATCCCTCGGCGTGAGATAAGCATCCCGTTCCGCGAACAGTTTGGCCAAGCTTCTGCGCTGATCGGTAATTCTCAAGCCCCGGCTAGACATTACTCTGATAATTTCCTCTGTCGACAGCATGTGACATTCCTCCCGTCTACATCCTACCTCCATGCGTCTTATCTAATAATGCCCCAAATTCGCTGCTGCGTCAATGAAAGGGGACATATGGGGAATGATTGCAAAAAAAGACACAGCGTGATTCAACGCTGTGTCTTGGTCCTTACCCTACTCGTTCTTCTTCTCCGGCATTTGCTGGAATAACAGGTTAACGGAAAGGTTGCTGCCCGGTGAAGCGGTAAACAATATTTCTACGGTTTGCTCACGCTCCCCGTTGCGGAACAGTACGGCACTGTCATTCGGCGCATTGACCCCGCCGTTATTTGGCAAGTTGATAATGCTACCATTCACCATAATGGAGCCGGAATAGAAGCCCCCCCGCGGATTGAAGGTAATCAACGTATTCGGAGCCACACGGTGAAGTCTTATTTTGTAGAGCACTCCGAAATTCCCGGCATTCATCCGGTACTCCCCGGTAGGTCCATCATGACCAATCAAGAACGGGTCACTGGAGTTATCACCGATGAGCAATCTCGAAGGCGTCTCGCCAACTAGACCGGCATAATCAATATTTCGGTTGGCTTCCATATACGTACCACGGTTATGAATATCAGGTGCTAGCGCGCTGAGGTAAGGCAAAGTTTTAAATGGATCTTGATCCTTATCTATCATGATCACCGTATAATTCAGGGTATGATCGCTGTACATATCGGCAAACAATGAGATTACGTCGCCTTGCTTCATGGCTGTAGCACTCAACTCATTTAAGATGATTTTGCTCTCACCCGGTGCGAACCAGGTATCTTTATACTTGCTACCTGTCTGCATCGATTCGAAATAACGCTGTACTGAAGCTTTACCCGCGGCCGTGGCGTAGATGCTTGGGCCACCAAAGCCAAAGTTACTTTGCGTCAAACGAGCAGTAGCATCATTGTTATTCGTTGCAATAACATACATTTTTACCGGTTTGCCTGTGGCGTTGACGTGATGAATCATAAAGCGCGTATCACCAATCGCCGTTTCACGATACACAACGCCTTTGGAATATACCGTTTCCGGGCTATTACTGCGAATCAGGGTTACGTCTTCCGAGCTATATGAATACTTCACTCGTTCCCAGCTTGGCACCTGTGTTCCCTCAAAGGTATATTTCTCGCCAACCGGAATAAACAACTTGTTGAATTCATCCCTCGTATAAAGTGTTTCATTTGTAATCGTAATCGTCTTCTCATAGGTCGAATACAATCCAAATTGGTTTACAACCTTCAAGCGAATGGTCATGGTTCCCGGCGTAAAGAAAGCCCATTCCTGGTTTTCCCAATAACGCTCGGTAATGCCAACCTCATCGGTACTAAGATCCGTATAGGTGATCAGTTCACCCATTTTATACGTATCTTTATCCGTCGTGAAGTTTGCCACCGGCGGTGTATGAGGTTTGTTCACTCGTATTGTTAATGAGTATGGATTACTCCATTGACCACTGGAGTCCTGCACCCGGTAAGTAACTGTGTAATTACCCGGAGTTTCAAAGATCTCCTGACGCCCGATCCACTCTTCGTTCACAATCTCCAACCCGATTGGAGAAGTAGCCGTCGTAAGGTATTGTACCTGTGTCTCTCCGGCGACGACTTCTTTATTACCAATTGTAAAAGAAGCCTCTGGCAGTGTGGACAAATTAACGATGACTTTTTTCCCTACCGCATCATACGAATAGGAGATATTCAAAGCCTTGGTAATTGCCGTTAACGGCACCATAAAATTGTTCTTCGCCGAATATGATTTCCCTCTCATGGTTTGTGTCACACCGTTGACTTTGTAGCTAGTGGTATCTAATTTAAAGCGAAGTTCATCTGTTCCCCGCTTAATAATCGTTTCTTTGGTGGAATTATCGAATGAAAGCTGAAATCCCGCGCGCTCAACAATAGCACGAATGGAGATGTAAGATACCCCGTCCTTGACTTCCATCGGATGACCCGCAAGATACTCCTTGCCGTTCTGGTACATCTTGTTGCTGTTCACCATAAGGACTAGTTGGCCGGAGCCGCTTGTACTATTTTCAGTCTGATTGTTAGGTACTACAGGTGGAAGCACTACTTCGCCTTCCACTGTTCCTTGCTCGGTTTCACCTGTTACCGTTTCGCCTTCGTTTTCCCCATTTACGTCAGCGTTAGGATCAGTAATAGTCTCTCCTGACTGTACTTCATTGGTAACCTCTTGCTCTGTCCCTTCTTGATTCAAGACACCGGCTTCTGTTCCTTGATCGGTTATATGAACCTCCGGCTGGTTCTCCTGGCCCAATTCCTCCGCACTTGCCGGAAGAACCATGGCGACTTGCGATGCTGCCAAAATCGTGGTGATTAATAATCTCCTAAAATTCATTCTTAAACTCCCTTTGCTCTCCCATTTTGTATATCCACTTTACTCACAATGTATTAAACGCAGGTAAACTCGAAAAGTTTCTAGCTTAGCCGACATTAATCACGTGAATTCCCCAATTTATTTAATAAGCCCTTCTATGGGCCATAAGACAGGCGTCATAATTAAAGGGGGCGCCCTTAAATCATCTTGCGATGATTATTCGGGGCACCCCTAATTAAGCTATATAAGCTGAACTTATGTTTACGCAAAGAAGCAGACGAGATCCACTCAATTCGTAGTTAAGCTGACTGGCAGAACGCCCTGCGGTTGCAAGCGGCCAACGAGCACTTCGGCAACGGCATCCAGCGCTGGCGGCCGATTCTCATACAAACACAAATAGGTACCCACCTCAGGAAATGCCCGTAGATCATAGGGATTACGGGTGGAAACGACAACGATTCGCTTGTCGCCAGCTTGCTGTATTAATCTCTGTACCAGGGTTTGTTGCCCCTGGTCAAGTTCTCCTACCGCCGTATAGGTAGCTACAACGATTTGCGTGAATGACGCGCTCCGCTCCAATACGGCAGCGATCTCTGGCTCGGAAGCCCGCACGCCGATGACCGCCACCTCTACCTGACGATGGAGTTGCTCCAAAGCCTCTGCCAGCGTATAAGTGTACACCGCCGGTTCATCGACCTCGGTTGTATGCCGCAGCTCTGGCCAGACCACCAGAACCGGTTCATCCAGCCGAATCGGCAGGCTTCCCTCGTCACGCGCCAGCGTGACGCTTCCCTCTGCCGCGCGGCGCAAAATATCCCCGCTCTCGTCTTCCGGCGTCAACGGGATGGTTACCGCTGGCGGAGTGGCCCCCAAGGGCAGCGAGTTTCTCAGCCGCTGCTGCTTTAAGGTCAGAACACGCTCGACTGAGCGGTCGATATGCTCCTCGCTGATTCTCCCGCTGCGTACGGCTGCGGTCACCGCTTCAATTGCAGCGATCTGGTCCGCCAGCGTATGGCTCACCAGCACCAGGTCAGCTCCCGCTTCAATCGCCCTTACCGCTCCTTCTCCCACACCAAAATGGCGGGCGATCGCCTGCATTTCCAGACAGTCGGTCACGACCACTCCATCGTAACCAAGTTCACCACGTAATAGATCTGTTAGAACCCGCCGAGACAGGGTAGCCGGAACCTCTTCCGGCTCAAAGGCCGGGAAGATGACGTGAGCCGTCATAATGGCGTCTACTCCCGCCTCAATAGCGGCACGGAACGGCAGCAATTCCACCTGCTGTAGCCGCCTCCGATCATGGGGAACGCTAGCCAAGCCCAAATGGGAATCGACATCCGTATCACCATGGCCGGGAAAATGCTTGGCCGTGGCAATTACGCCTTCACGCTGATACCCGTGAATGGCCGCCGTGCCATGAGCCGCCACCTGCTCCGGGTTCTCCCCAAACGAGCGAACGCCAATGACCGGGTTCGCCGGGTTATTGTTGACATCGACACACGGCGCAAAGTTGAAGTTAATGCCCAAGGCCAGCATTTCCCTTGCCGCCAGGACGGCAACCTCTTCCGTTAACGCCGGGTTATTTGTCGCTCCCAGGGCCATATTGCCAGGAATCCGGCTCATCCCCTCGTGATCCAGCCGTGCAACCATGCCCCCTTCCTGATCTATAGAGATGAAGAGGGGCACCTCCTGGTGACGACGAGGAAGCTGTTGCAAACTCTGCGATAAATCAGCAAGCTGGGCTACAGATTGAATATTGCGCCGGAAATAAACGATCCCCCCTACATGATAACGCTGCACCAAAGTCTGAATTTGCTCGTCGGGCTCCAGGCTGTGGAACCCGCAAATAAATAACTGTCCGAGCTTCTCTTCCAGACTCCATTCCGTCAAATTCACTTATACTCCTCCTCTCCTTCAGGATACGCTCGTTTCCTTAAGCCGAAAGTCCGACGGGGTCATCCCCGTATACTTCTGAAAGACCTTGGTGAAATAGCGGCGTTCCTGATAGCCGATTGAACTGCTAATTTGCGCGATGGAGCGCTCGCTGCTGCGCAGCAGGCATTTAGCCATCTCCATACGTTGCTTCGTTAAATACTCCACAAAAGTTTCCCCGAAATGATTCTTGAACAATAGGCAAAAGTAGCTGCTGCTAATTCCTAAATAATCGGCAATATCCTCGATTCCGAAATCATCGCCCAAGTGGTTTTGAATATAATTTTGCGCCGACATCATCAATAGTTCAGATGTCTTCTTGGCGGAAAGAGAGCTTCGCGATTGGTCTATGAGCGATACAATCAGGGACAGAAGCTCCTGAATATCCAGAGGGTGCTGCAGCTTTTGCCATAATACCGCCTCCTGCTCTCCGGACAGCATCTGCAACTCACGCATCTCCCTCAGTAAATGAATCAGCAAATAATGAAGCAACTTCTCTGCCGCCCCTGCCCGCTGCTCTTCCAAATAACCGACATAAGTCTTTAGTTCTGAGGCAATATGCTCAAGCGCTTCATGGTTACCGCCCCGAAGTGCGGTCCCAAGCTGCTCAATCCACCCCCACTGGGCTTCCGTTCGACTTGATTCCGAAGGATATTCGTCCATCCCTTGCACCTTGGCTTCCACGAGCCAATCCTGCCCTTTGTTTAGTATCAATTTCCGCCTTAATTGATGATAGACCGTGGACAACTCCTGCAAAGGATGAAGCTCGGATTCCAGACAGATGCGAACCGGAAAGTCTTCCTTATCCCGAACTACCCGTTGTATCCGCTCATAACCCGGGTATAGCAGTTCCTTGGCTATAGGTTCATCTCCGGGCTGCATGGTAAATACGAGACACCACTCGCCCTCCCTGATTTGCAATACCGTCATACCTGGAAGCAGCTCCCCGAATAGCTCTCTGAGCGCATGCCTGATATGCAGATTCCACGCCTTCCGCTCATGAAGCGTCCAATTGATGGAACGATGGGAATACCCCTCCAGATCGAGGAGCAGCATGGCGTAAGAAGGACGGATAACTACGCCCTCCTCTTCCTCCCACAGCAGGTCCTCCTGGTCGGTCTCCTGACCCAGTAAGGAATGAAGCAGAAAGTTCTCGTTAGCCAAATCAACCACTTGATTCAACCGCCGCTCCTTATTAAGCGTTTTACGTTTTTCCCGAATTTGCCGGGCAATACCTCGTACGGTGTCCTCAAGCTCCACATAATTGATGGGCTTGCATATGTAGTCCTTGACGCCGTATCTTATCGCCGTGCGTGCATACTCGAATTCCTGATAGCCGGTCAGCAACAGGAACTCACAGGATATATCCCGTTCTCTTACTTGCTGCAACAGCATGATTCCATCCATAATCGGCATACGAATATCGCTTAAGATCAAATCGGGGCGATGCTCGGAAGCTGCTTCCAGTGCATCCCTCCCGTTCCTCGCCAAACCAACGATTTCAAACCCCATATCTTCCCACGGCAACACTTTGGAAAGGTTGCTCAGGATATGAATCTCATCGTCAACCAATAGCGCCTTCAATCTCACCCGGATCACCCGCCCCATATCTAGGTATCACACATTGTATTATCGTTCCCTGCCCCGGCTGTGAACAAATAAACAAACCATATTTCGCCCCATATTGAAATCTCAGCCGATCGTAGACACTGCGAAGCCCAAGGCCTCGCCGTTCATGACTAGGGTATGCCGCTACCGGCCCTTCTGCCGGATCCTCCAGCTCAGCATATTGAATGCTGGCCAACTGCTCGTTGGTCATCCCTATGCCGTTATCCTCGACCCGCAGCAGAATTTGCTGCGGCGTAAGCCTTCCCGTAACTGTAATTCGCCCTTTATAGTCAATCCCTTCAAAGCCATGTTGAATAGAGTTCTCCACCAATGGCTGAAGAGTCAGCTTAAGCAGCAGGCAATCCATCATTTCAGCCGGAACATCTAGTTCATAGTCAAACAAATCATCGAAGCGGAATTTCTGAATTTCCAGATAGTTGCGTAAATGCTCCACTTCCAGCCGCAGCTTGATCTCTTCCTTATCCTG
This sequence comes from Paenibacillus senegalimassiliensis, assembly GCF_001486585.1. Lineage (GTDB taxonomy): Bacteria > Bacillota > Bacilli > Paenibacillales > Paenibacillaceae > Fontibacillus > Fontibacillus senegalimassiliensis. The sequence continues at coordinate 646,340 of NZ_LN909046.1, read as the reverse complement.
AATACTAATTCGCAAAATGCTAGCAAGACGCAATACCATTTCGCTCACCTTGCGTCCTTCATTTTGCACCGCCAGCACATTAATGGATTCCAGGGTATTGAACAGAAAATGCGGCTTGATCTGTGCTTGCAGTACCCGCAGCTCCGCGTTCGCCTTTTGCAATTGCTCTCGCTTAACCTGCTCGAACAGTTCATTAATTTTATCCATCTGGTTATTGAAGCCCTTCTGCAGCAGCAGTAGTTCGTCATCGCCCTTCTCATCCACTCTCGCGCCCAGATCACCGCTTTCGACCTTACGCATGAAGCGGACAATCACGCCGATTGTCCCGGTAATTCGGTTCATAAATATAAAGTTGAACAGCATCGCCGTCAGCACACAAATACAGATGATAGCTACGAACCATTTGGCAAAGGTCGTAACCTCCTGCGACAAATAATTCCATGAAGTAATGGATACCAGGCTCCACGAGAAATCCTGCAACTTATAAATAGAGACTACACTTTCCTGGCCGTTAAACTTGCTCTTGAAGCTTCGATAAGCTTGACCGGACTGCCACTCTTTAGGCATATAAGTACCTATCTGCTGCCCGTCCAATTCCTCCTGATAGTCGTATAAAATCAGTCCGTTATCGTTGACCAGCATAAAGCGGGTATCCCGCATGTTGCTGCCCAGCTTCAAATTTGTGAAAATCTTCTCAAGCTCCCAGTTCTTAATCTGCACCACCAGTACGCCAACCCGTTCAAGATTACTTAGCTCCTTGATCAAACGAATTTGAGTAAATACATTGTCCGATCCGGTCAACTCGGGATATTCGTGTGGAGCAATCCACTTCGGCTGACCATTCAGCGACATAACCTCATTGTACAAAGGATGCTCACGAAATTGCTCATAAGGCAATGTCTCGAAATTTTCCTTATTGAAAATGGCTGTCACATTCGACTTCCGTCCCCCGTGGATATTGTACAGGAAAGCGTAATCAATAGCCGGGTGGCTATAGAGCAGGGAGCGGAAGTTCTTCTGATTGGCATTCAGCTCAAGCTGTGTGGTTGCCGTCAAGTCCTGACTATCAGGGTCCTTGGCGGATAGTGCAGCCTGAAACACTCCCTTGGCAATCCCGTTATCCGTCACATTATCCATCTCTTGAAATACATTCTTGATGCTATATCCAATCGACTTGAGCGAATACTGCGTCTGCTGACTGTATTTCGTTTCAATTGAACGAAATGTAACAAAGAAGGTAATAATACCCAGGATGAACAAAGGAATGATGACCAGGCCCAGAAAAGCGGTGAATAATTTAATCCGCAGGTTCAATGGCAGCAGCTCCCCATAGGTTGTAACTCCATTTTACCACGATGCCGCTACCCTTTTACGCTGCCCGCCGTCACACCTTCAATAATTTTTTCTTGCAATATCGCGTAGATCACCATGACCGGGACCACGCTAAAGACGATTCCCGCAGACATTTGGGCATAGTTGGTGTTGTAAGCATCCCGGAAGCCGACCATACCGACCGGGAGCGTACGTAGCTCATCATCGGACAGAAAATAATTGGCCAGCAGGAATTCATTCCAGTTGCCCAGGAAATTAATGATAAACACCGTGACAATCGCTGGAACCGTGAGTGGAATCATGATACGGACAAACACCCCTGCCGAGCCAAGCCCATCCATGACGGCTGCCTCCTCGATCTCGCCGGGAATGGAGCGCATAAAGGCCGCCAGTATAATCACAGAGAAAGGGATGGCGTTCGCCACATAAGGCAATATCAGTGCCATATGCGTATCCAGCACGCCCAGCTTGCTCATAATGCCGTAAATTGGTAAAAGCAAGGAATTGTTCGGAATCAGCATCCCAAGCAATACAAGTTGGAAGACGATGGCACTGATTCGGCCATACCGCATTCTTGTGACTGCGAACGCCAGCATCGCCGCCAGCAAGATCGACAGACATGCGGATAATACCCCAATATATAAACTGTTAAAAAAGTAGGTGCTGATTCGCGCGTTCACCCACGCATTAACGTAATTATCAAAAATAATGGACGAGGGCAAGCCAAACGGATTGGAGGCAATCGCCTGGTTATTTGTCTTGACTGACGAGAATAGCACAAACAGAAAAGGATAGAGAATAACGAGTAAATAAGCCATCAGAAATAGATGCGGGATTGTCTTCTTCAGCGCTCTCATCAGTATTCAATCCTTTCCGTCCGTCGTGCCACAACCACCTGATACACTACGGTAATAATGATGGTGAATAAGAAGATCAGCACAGCAATCGCATTGCCGAAGCCATGCCGGAAGCTTGTGATAGCATACCTGATCATATAGGTCGCCATGACATCCGTGGAACCTGCCGGTCCCCCCTTGGTCATAACCAATACGATATCCGCTGCTTTCATCGCTCCAGCCATGGACAGCATAATGACCACCGAGATGATTGGCATAATCAGTGGTATTGTTATTTTCCAAGCCCGCTGGATACCATTGGCTCCATCAATGGCTGCCGCTTCATCCAGTTCCCGTGGAATGGATAAGATCGCCGCCAGTACCATTACGATATAAAATCCGGTCCATTGCCAGGCGTTTGTAATCAGAATGGCGATCATAGCCCAATTCTTGTCGGAAAGCCAATAGATCGGAGAAATACCAAAAATGCCAAGCACTTCATTCATCAAGCCAAAATCGGGGTTGTAAATAAACCCCCATAAAATACCGATAACCGCCGTAGACATAATGGATGGCATAAACACAGCCGTCTTATATAAGCCTTTGAATTTCTTCACATTAGCAATCAGCAAGGAGAAGAAAATAATCAAGGGCACCTGAATTAAGCAAGAAAATAAAATGAAATAAACATTATTGCGCACCGACTTCCAGAAGGCTACATCTTGAAAAGCCATGACGTAATTGTCCAGGCCAATGTAGGTGACGTTCTTGGAGATCCCATTCCAACTGGTGAAGCCGTTATTAATTGCCGTAAATATCGGATAAATGAAAAATGCCAGAAACAATATAAATGCCGGAAGAACAAACAAGCTATAAATTAACGGGTTCCTGAGCGCTTTGTTCATGCCATAACCTCCGTGGTTGGAAGTAAGGGCGCCCCCGCTTGTGGCAGGCGACGCCCTCGCTTCAATTCATCAATGTAATTACTTTATTCCCCTGCCGCATTGGCAGCTTCTTGAGCTGCTTGCACATTCTCCAGCATCTTGGCCGGCTCGATTTCACCGCCGATGATTTGTTGAATACCCATGCTAAGCGCTGTATTCACTTCGGCTTGCACCAGAGCATCAAATGCTGGGAAGGAGGTGCTGATTTCACTGACACCCTTGAAGATATCCTGCATGAGCGGATCATCCGATGCGGTCTTCATTTGCTCGAGATCCATCTTCATTGCTGGCAACACGCCATCTTCCTTCAGTCCACGCAATTGCATTTCTTCGGTCCACATATTTTTGATGAATTCCTTAACTGCTGCAAGCTTACGCGGATCTTCTGACACGGCATTTGAGAATCCGTACCCGTTGTTAGCATCTTGCATGACTACAACAGGGTCTCCTGCGTTAACTGGAGGCATATTGAAATAACCAATCTTGCCTACCATATCACCAGCTTGCTCCGGATCGCGGAACACCGAGTTAGCCCAGGAACCGTCCATCATAATAATGGCTTCCCCTGTAATGATCTGGTTTCTCATATCGGCGTATTCAAAGCCCAGTTCGCCTTTCTTGTAATAGCCCTTTTCTACCCATTCCTTATGTTTGGCAATAGCCTGAACCATGCTATCGTCCGTCCATTTCGTTTGTCCTGTCTTGAAGCCATAAGTAATTTCCGGTCCGGCATAATAAGACCACAGGTTGTTAGTAGTCATTAACGGAATCCATGCATCCTTGGACGATTGTGCGAAAGGAATTTTGCCATCAGCCTTAATCTTCTCGGCAATTTGTTCCAGCTCGCTTAACGTTTTCGGAACGGTCAAGCCTTTTTGTTCGAAGTATTCTTTATTATAGAAATAGCCTTCAATCGATCCACCGATCGGTAAGCCATAAACCTTGCCTTCATTAGTAAAAGGGTCCAGCGTCGTAAATGTATCCTTAATGCCCAATTCTTCGATAATTGGCGTGAGGTCCAACATCAAGCCTTCCTTGGCGTAGAGCGCTGCATCCGGGCTACCGAATACATCGAACACTTCCGGTGGTTTACCAGCAGCCATTTCACCGCGCAGCTTTTCCTTACGGTTAACTTCGGAATCCACTGCATCCAGCTTGATCGTTAAGCCAGGTACAGCCGCTTCCGTCTGCTTCACAACATCTTCAAGCATCGCTAAGCGGAATTTCTTGGATTCCCCTACTTGTGTGTGGCGAATCGTAATTTCGAACGGATCATCCTTTGCCTGGTTCTCACCCGCCCCGCTGTTGTTCGTCGTCCCCTGGCCTTCGTTTGCAGGAGTATTATTCGCTTTGTTTCCAGAGTTTCCACAGCCCGCCAAAATCGCGGATGCGATGAAAACAAGAGACAGCAGCAGCACCAAACTCTTCTTCATGTTTCTAGACCCTCCTCAAAAGAACAATATATTGTAATACACCCTCATTATAGGAAGCGGAAGCGCCTTTGGTAAGGAGGACATTTTTCTATTAAGGGGATAATATCATCTAAAATGCAAAATGAAAACGGTTAAACCTAACATGTAAATGAAAGGTCTAACCGTCTGGTCTAAAAATATATAGTTTTATGTCAGGAAATATAACGCATTTATTTGTTAATTGCGGCTTGTTGCTCCCCTTCATGAATCAGTCGGTAAGCACGTTCCACTTCTTCATCCGTAGGAGAAGGTACTCCTTCAAGAGGGTAATCCCAACCTAATTCCTGCCACTTGTATACGCCCATTTGGTGGTAAGGCAAAATTTCAAATTTGTCCACACCACGAAGACTTCCAATAAAATGTCCAAGCGCAAGCAAATCCTGCTCGTCATCATGAATACCAGGCACGTATACATGACGAATCCACATGTGATGGTCGTGATCTGACAACCAATGTGCCATTTTCAACATCCGGTCATTGGGCTTACCCGTCAGCTTGATGTGCTTCTCATTATCAATATGCTTCAAATCCAGCAGCACCAGGTCAGTCACATCAAGTAAATCTTTAATCTTGTCCCCATCATTATAGCCATTGGTGTCCAGTGTAGTATGCAGATTCCAGCGCTTCTTCACTTCCCGGAACAATTCCGTGACGAAGGGGGCCTGTAACGTGGCCTCGCCTCCAGAAACCGTGAGTCCACCACCGGAAGTACGATAATAATTCAAATAAGGCTCGATCTCCGCCAATACTTCTTCAACGGTCATTTCGGTGCCTTCGGTCAGGCTCCACGTATCCGGATTATGACAGTATTGGCATTGCAACAAGCAGCCCTGCATAAAGAGCACGAAACGAATCCCTGGCCCATCTACCGTTCCGAATGTCTCCAATGAATGTATTCGACCTTTGAGCATTCTCCGTCACCCTCTCCATAATCATTCAAACAATAAGCAAATGAGGAGAAAGGCACGCCCGGCCATTCTCCTCATCCCTTTATTTGAACTATTTAACTGCCTGTCAACAGACAGGTTACTTACATTTTACCGTGGAATGTACGATTTACAACATCCAATTGTTGTTCGCGAGTCAGCTTGATGAAGTTAACCGCATAACCCGAGACACGGATTGTCAATTGCGGGTAGTTCTCAGGATGATCCATTGCGTCGAGCAATTGCTCACGGTTGAACACGTTGACGTTCAGATGATGCGCATGGCTACCGAAGTATCCGTCCATCATCGATACGAGGTTCGATTTACGAGAAACGTCATCTTTACCCAGTGCTTTTGGTACGATGGAGAAGGTGTTCGAAATGCCATCCAGACTGTGCTCGTAAGGCAGTTTTGCAACAGAGTTCAGGGAAGCAAGTGCACCCTTCTTGTCGCGGCCGTGCATTGGGTTAGCACCAGGAGCAAACGGTTCGCCCGCTTTACGTCCATCTGGTGTAGTTCCTGTCTTCTTACCATAAACAACGTTGGATGTAATTGTCAAGATCGATTGTGTTGGCATAGCATCACGGTACGTTGGATGTTTGCGAATCATGCCCATGAATTTCTCAACCAGATCAGCGGCAATCTTGTCAACGCGGTCGTCGTTGTTACCGTAGCAAGGATATTCGCCTTCAATTTCGAAGTCAACAGCGATTCCGTTTTCGTTACGGATTGGTTTAACTTTGGCATATTTGATCGCGCTCAGGGAGTCGGCTACAACCGACAGTCCAGCGATACCGCAAGCCATAGTACGCAGAATGTCGCGATCATGCAGCGCCATTTCGATGCGTTCGTAGTTGTATTTGTCATGCATGAAGTGAATGACATTCAGCGTATTGACATACAGCTTAGACAACCATTCCATCATTGGGACAAAACGTTTCATGACTTCATCATAGTCAAGGTATTCGGAAGTAACGGCTGGATATTCTGGAGCTACTTGCGAGCCGTATCTTTCGTCTTTACCACCGTTGATAGCGTACAACAGACATTTTGCCAGGTTCGCACGAGCGCCGAAGAATTGCATTTGTTTACCGATTCTCATAGCGGATACGCAGCAGGCAATACCATAGTCATCGCCGTATACCGGACGCATCAGATCGTCATTTTCGTATTGAATCGAGCTGGTTTCGATCGATACTTTAGCGCAATATTTCTTGAAAGCTTCTGGCAATTGTTCAGACCAGAGAACCGTAAGGTTAGGTTCTGGAGCAGCTCCCAGGTTGTCAAGTGTGTGCAGGAAGCGGAAGCTGTTCTTAGTTACACGGGTCACGCCTTGTACGGACATCCCGCCGATGGATTCAGTTACCCAAGTAGGGTCACCACTGTAAAGCTCGTTATATTCTGGAGTTCTCAAGAATTTGACGATACGCAATTTCATAACGAAGTGGTCAACCAGTTCTTGAGCTGATTCTTCAGTCAATACGCCTTCAGCCAAGTCGCGTTCAATGTAAGCGTCAAGGAACGAAGATACCCGTCCAAGGGACATTGCAGCACCATCTTGTTCTTTAACGGCAGCCAGGTAGCCGAAGTACAGCCATTGGAAAGCTTCCTTCGCATTGTTAGCTGGTCTGGAGATATCGAATCCGTACATTTCACCCAGTTGCTTCAACTCACCCAGAGCACGAATTTGCTCGGACAGTTCTTCACGTTGGCGAATGACTGCTTCGTTCATTACGTCTACTTCAAGCTCTTTAAGTTCTTGTTTCTTTTGCTCAATCAGGAAGTCTACGCCGTAAAGAGATACGCGGCGATAGTCACCAATGATGCGGCCACGGCCGTAAGCATCAGGCAAGCCTGTGATAATCCCTGTATGACGGGCATTTCTCATATCTGCAGTATAAGCGTCGAAAACGCCTTGGTTATGTGTTTTGCGAACATTAGTGTAGAGGTCTACAATTTCTTCCGGAAGCTCGAAGCCGTAAGCTTTACAAGCTGTAATAACCATCCGGACCCCACCGTTCGGACGAATCGTCCGTTGGAACGGAGCAGAACCTTGAACACCAACGATTTGCTCTTTCGCTTGATCAAGGTATCCAGGTGCATGGGAAGTAATGGTCGAAGGCGTATTTACGTCAACATCCAGTACACCGCCAGCATCTCTTTCTTGCTTGGACAAGCTCGATACGATATCCCACAGTGCTTTCGTGTTGGCAGTTGCGCCTTGCAAGAAAGCTTCGTCCCCATGGTAAGGCGTAATGTTCGTGTCAATGAAATCTTTCGTATTTACTTCATTCATCCACTTGCCGGGTTTAAACCCTCTCCATGCGACTTGCTCATTTTTAACTTCTTTTTCGATCACCGACATCTTTATTCCCTCCATATTATATAGTGGTCGCGGACTGAAGGATTTATTCCGCGCCTCATGATCCCTTAAAATTTGTGATACTTTTCACAACTTTTATAAAAATTGCGCCCGGATATCACTTCCGGGTCAGTCCGTCATAAATCTATGAGGGATCATTTATAATGTAATCATAGCTTAACTACCTATAAAAGATTGTGACAAATATCACATCAAGTGATATTTGTCACGTTTTTAGACAGCTCTGTTCACTTATTTTTCAAATCTTCCGTAGAAGGCATCGCGGTAGACTTCAGCCAGTTCAGTTACGAGTGGCAGCTTAGGGTTAGCTGTTGTACATTGGTCTTCAAATGCACGGTCTGCCAGGTAGTCAACACGTGATTCAAAATCCTTCGGATCAAATCCAAGCTCTTCGAAAGTCTCAGGAATGCCCAACTTGCTGTTCAGATCGCGGATAGCTTTGATCAGGCTCTTAACGCCCTCTTCCGTAGTCCGGGCAGGCAAGCCCAGAATGCGGGCGATCTCTGCATAACGCTCGTCAGCGATAAAGTTGGTGTACTTAGGCCAAGCGGCAAACTTAGTTGGCTTCTTGGCATTGTAGCGAATGACATGCGGCAGCAGAATCGCATTCGTGCGTCCATGAGCCGTATGATATTGTCCGCCCCATTTATGCGCCAAGCTGTGGTTAATACCCAGGAATGCATTCGAGAAGGCCATCCCGGCAATAGTCGAAGCATTATGCATTTTTTCGCGAGCCAGCTTATCTCCGGTCAAGGCCGATTGCTCCAGATATTCAAACACCAGTTGAATCGCCTTGATGGCCAGGCCGTCCGTATAGTCATTAGCCATTACAGACACGTAAGCTTCAATAGCATGTGTCAGTACGTCCATTCCTGTATCAGCAACGGCTGTTTTCGGCAAGCTATAGACAAATACAGGGTCGATGATAGCCACATCTGGTGTCAGCTCATAGTCAGCCAAAGGATATTTGGTGTTGCCATTAATTTTATCGGTAATTACAGCGAACGAAGTTACTTCGGAACCTGTACCGGATGTTGTAGGAATCGCTACAAACTTAGCTTTGCGTCCCAGCTTTGGATACTTGTAAAGACGTTTACGGATATCCAGGAATTTTTGCTTCAAATTGAAGAAGTCTTCATCCGGATATTCGTAGAACAGCCACATTCCTTTGGCAGCATCCATTGGGGAACCGCCGCCGAGAGCAATAATGCAGTCCGGTTGGAATCTTGCCATCATTTCAGTACCGCGTTCTACCGTTGTTGTCGATGGATCAGGCTCCACCTCAGAGAATACTTCAATTGCGACTGGCGTTTGACGTTGACGCAGGTAGTGCTCCAGTCTTTCTACATATCCGAGCTTCACCATCATTGGGTCAGTGACAATCAATACACGCGAGATGTCCGGCATTTTGGCAAGATACTGAGTCGAGTTCTTCTCAAAGTAAATTTTGCTTGGCACTTTAAACCATTGCATATTCACGGTACGACGATTCACCCTTTTCACATTGATCAGATTGACGGCTGTAACGTTCGACGATGTCGAGTTGCGTCCGTAAGATCCGCAGCCCAGTGTCAGCGACGGCAGGTTCGAGTTGTAGATGTCACCGATACCGCCTTGCGAGGAAGGCTGATTGACCAAGATCCGGCAGGTTGGCATCTGATCCGAGAAGCTTTGAATGATGTCTTCGTTATTCGAATGAATGACCGAAGAGTGACCCATACCTCCAAAATGAACGATTTCAAGTGCGCGTTCGATACCTTGCTCAGCATTTTTCACTTTGTAGCAAGCCAGCACGGGGCTCAACTTCTCGGCAGACAGCGGGAATTTTGTTCCCACGCCTTCGATTTCAGCTACGAGAATTTTAGTGCCTGCTGGTACGTCTATTCCGCACATTTCGGCAATTTTGCTGGCTGGTTGCCCAACGATGGCCGGGTTAACAGCACATTTCTCAGCAATGATAGCGCCTGCAGTCAATTTAGCTGCCTCATCCTTATTTACGAAGTAACAGCCGTTAGCGATCATTCTCTTCTTCACTTGATCAAAGATAGGCTCTTCAATAATAACCGCTTGTTCGGAAGCACAGATCATACCGTTATCGAATGTTTTGGAAAGGATCAGGTCGTTAACCGCTTGATTGATATCGGCACTCTTCTCAATGAAGCAAGGCACGTTACCAGGACCTACGCCAAGCGCCGGTTTGCCGCAGCTATATGCTGCCTTCACCATTGCAGAACCCCCGGTTGCCAAGATACAGGCTACATCAGGATGATTCATCAAAGCATTAGTACGGTCCATCGACGGATTTTCGATCCATTGAATGCAATCTGCAGGAGCGCCATGCTTCACCGCAGCTTCAAGCAATATTTTAGCAGCTTCCGCGCTACAAGCTTGGGCGGATGGATGGAAGCCGAAGATAATCGGGTTGCGTGTCTTGATGGCAATCAAGGCCTTAAAGATGGTCGTTGACGTTGGGTTGGTTACCGGGGTAATCCCCATAATAATTCCGACTGGCTCAGCAATCTTCTGGAAGCTGTCGAAATCATTGTCTTCGATGACGCCTACCGTTTTGTCGTACTTGATGCTGTGATAGATGTACTCAGTAGCAAACATGTTTTTGATGATTTTGTCTTCATAAACACCACGGCCCGTTTCTTCGATCGCTAGTTTGGCCAGATGCATGTGCTTGTCAAGTCCAGCCAGCGCCATAGCTTGTACAATGTTGTCAATTTGCTCCTGATTCATGCTCATAAATGCCTCAGATGCTTTTTTACCCTTGTTGATCAAAGTTTGAATGTAGTCCTCAGCAGTGGGTTGAGTTTTTGCTGCCACTTCGTTTTTAACGGCCATCTCTCTCATCCTCCTAAATTTGGTAAGGAAGTGCCTGCGATGTTGGAAGTTCTTTACATAGTGAAATTTTTCACTTGCAGGTCCGACCTTCGGAAGCTGGTGTGCTTCTCTTTATGGTTTGATCATATCACAGCCTTTTTCGTTTGTATAGTGAATTTTTTCACATACTTTAAAAAAGATGAAACTTTTCACTTGTTATGATTTTATTTTCATATATACTTTACATTATGTTGTTTTTAAACACCTGTTTGAGTGGCCTGCTTCTCCTGTTTCCCTAACCTTATTTTTATGGTTTAGATAACTGATGCATCTCATTTGATAAAGTGAATTTTCTCACAATGTTGAAATTTCGACACTTTTTCAGCCTTTACGGGCCCCAAAAATCAAAAGAAACGTTATATAATTAATTTAAAATTTTCAGAAAAATTTGGAGTACAAAGGGGAAATCAATGATGAGTGAAATTGTAAGTGCCACCCTGCCCCGCGGCAATACGAGCTGTTTCACAGAGCAAAACTTCAACCGCCTTCTAGTTACGATGAAAGACAAAGCATACCCTGAGGGAACGCATTTGTTTTGGGAAGGTGATTTTTCCGATAAACTGTTTTACATCAAGCGTGGCCGCGTCAAATTAACCAAATCCACCGATGAAGGCAAGGAATTGATTCTTTATATGTATGGCCGCGGTGATATGGTTGGGCAAGCCGACCCTTTCTTCAGCACGAAGCATAGCTTCACGGCCGAGGTCATCGAAGATTGTGAAATTGGCGTTATCGAGCAGAAGGATCTGGAGATTATGATCTGTCAGCACTGCGATTTTGCCATTGATTTTATGAAATGGATGGGCATTCACCACCGCCTGACGCAAACCAAGTTCCGTGATTTGATGATGTATGGCAAGCCCGGCGCGCTCTGCTCTACGCTGATTCGCCTTAGCAATACGTATGGCGAACCACATGGGGATACCATCTTGATTAACAAGAAGATAACGCATACAGATTTGTCCAATATGATCGGCGCTACGCGGGAAAGTGTGAACCGCATGTTAAGTGATCTTCGCAAGAAGGATGCATTGGAGTACGAGAACGGCATGATCGTGATCAAGGACCTCGTTATGTTGCAGGATATTTGCCACTGCGAATTGTGCCCCAATGAAATTTGCCGCATCTAATCGGCTGGCTTTGTATACGCCCTCAGCCCGTTAAAACCGTCCCCCCGGTCCGTTGGAGACGGTTTTTTGCTGCGTTATTAATCGGTCTTGCGATAAACGGCAATAAATTAAAGCCTCGCTATACACCTATGCTCGCTTGCGCAGTGGAGAGACAAACCAGTAGGCCATGCCTACGAATACAGCGCCACCAACCATGTTCCCGAGCGTTACGGGTACCATATTATGCGCCCATCCCGCAAGCGTAATTGTCTCTGGATGATTGGGCAACAAAAGTGACAGGCTTAATAAGGTCATATTCGCTACGCTATGCTCATATCCACTGGCGATAAAGGCATAAAGGCACCACCACAGCAGCACCAGCTTTGCGATATCCTCTTTCGTCCGATTAGCCATCCATAACGCGAGACACACCAGCCAGTTACATAGAATGCCGCGAAAAAACAGCTCCATCACAGGTGCAGTCATCTTCTTGGTAGACGCAGCAAACAGGAGATGCTCCGGCGTTACGCTCTTAAATAACCCGCTCCCTACAATCAACAGACAAAGTAACACCGCTCCAGCCAGATTACCCAAAAATACAAGGCTCCAGTTCTTGGCCGTATCCCTTACAGTAGTGCGTCTTGCCAAGGTGCTGATGGTAAAGAACATATTATTACCTGTAAACAATTCCGAGCCTGCAAAGACGACCAAGGTCAACGCCAAGCCAAAGGACATTCCCATCAGCATCATTTGATAAGGAGACTTCTCCGCTGCGAGCGGCGCCCCGATACTAAAAATCAATATAATAGCCAACCCCACGTAAGCGCCAGCCAGCATCGCCGACACAAAATACCTAGGCAAACTTTCATTCATTTTGTCCTTTTTCTTGACTGCTGCTTCCACTAACCCTTCTATATTAGAAGAAAACAAGTTCTTCCCCTCCCTATCGGTATAAATAAGCGCGGTGTCCCAATTCTTCACACCGCGCCCTGATGATTACTCTTAAACCTGGTCCTGCAGCGACGCTATCCAGACTTGACCATTCTCCACCTTGACCGGCACCATCTGAAGCTGTCCGGTATCGGGGGCTTGAACCAGACCGCTCGTTAAATCAATCTTCCAATCATAGAGAGGATCATACAGATAGTGTTCGGACACGATTCCTTCAGCAATAGGCCCCCCCTTAGGATGTGGGCTTTGATTCAACGCAGCGAAGACTTGATCATCGGAGGTGCGGAACACCGCAATTTGCTGTCCTTTTATTTCAATCACTCGCCCAATTTGTGGAAGAAACTCCTCTACCGAACCTGCCAAATAAAATCGTTCATTCATCTCCCTACTTTTCATCCTCATGCTCTCCCTTCATAATAATTAGTTCAACTGGCTGCTGACTTCCAGGCTGTGGAACAATTTCCCCCGACTTCCTTCGTCCTTCAGCATCTTCTTCCATGGATCTGTGACCTGCTTCAATGCAAATTCGATTCGCTGCATAAGCTGCTTCCGATTCTCGATATCCTCAACTACTGTCAAATGGATGTGTTCCAAGCCCATGCGCTCTACCCATTCCGATGTTCTTTCCAGATAATTTCCGGTTTCGCGGTAGTATTGCATGATGGCTCCGCACAACTCGATCAGTTCTTCGTCCGTCTTGACCTTGCACAACGAATCCGCCAGCCGTGCCTTGATCCCACCGTTACCGCCAATAAAGATTTCCCAGCCGCCATCATTGCCCACAATCCCAATGTCCTTGGTACATGACTCTGCACAATTACGCGGACAGCCGTTAACGGCCATTTTGAACTTCGCAGGGAAATCAAGCCGCTCAAATTTACGCTCAAGTAAGGCCCCCATGCCCATTGAATCCTGGGTACCAAATCGGCAGAACTGCGAGCCAACACAGGTCTTAACCGTTCTAAGCGATTTGGCATAAGCGTAGCCTGACGGCATATCGAGTTCTTCCCAAACTTTGGGCACGTCTTCCTTCTTTACTCCAATTAAATCGAGACGCTGACCACCAGTAACTTTGACTACCTTCACATCATATTTGAGGGACACATCGGCAATTCTTTTCAAGTCCTCTGGTGTCGTTACTCCCCCATACATCCGAGGTACAACCGTATACGTACCATCCTTCTGAATATTGGCGCTCATCCGTTCGTTAACAAATCGTGATTCCTTTTCGTCTTCGTGCGTATCGGGATAGACCATGCCCAGATAATAGTTGATGGCCGGCCGACACTTGGAGCAACCCTCTGGCTGATCCCAGCCCAGTACATTCATGACCTCTTTGGTCGTTTGCAGGCCCTTCTCCTTGATTTCCGCAACAATCTCATCCCTGCTCAGCGTTGTGCAACCACAGATGCCCTGCTTGGCCGTTTGTGTAAAGCCATCGCCCAACACATACTGCAATATTTGCTCAACCACCGGTTTACAGCCGCCACAGGAGCGGGTCGCGCCCGTGCAAGCTTTAATTTCATCCACTGTCGTCAATCCTTGGGTTGTAATAACATCCACAATCGTTCCCTTCGTTACACCGTTACAACCACAGACAATTTCATCATCGGCCATTACTTCTACAGAAGCACTTTTCTTGCCCCCTTCGCCACAGCAACCGCCTCCTATTAATGAGTTATATATTTCCTCCGTCATTTCCACCTGCTGCTTGGTCAGCTTCTGAAGTTCGGCTGAATCGGAAATATCTCCAAAGAGCACGGCACCCACCAGTTTGCCGTCTTTCAGCAATATTTTCTTATACGTGCGCTTCCACTCGTCCTTGCTTACAATCACCGTATGGTCCAGTCCATCCAGGAACTCTCCGGTGGAAAATACGTCAACCCCGGAAATCTTCAGCTTGGTTGATACAACCGAACCAATGTACGGAACAGTCTCTACCCCACTAATATGCTTGGCCATCACCATGCCTTGCTCAAATAACGGAGCAACCAGTCCATAGCAAGTTCCCCGATGCTCCGTGCATTCTCCGACCGAATACACGCCATCCAGCGAGGTTTGCATGAAGTCATCGACCACAATTCCCCGATTGACCGTAAGTCCACTAGCTTGACCCACCGTTACGTTAGGCTTAATCCCTACGGCCATCACAACGAACTCCGCTGCAAGCTCAGTTCCATCAGCGAACCGCAAACCGCTCACTCTCTGATCTCCTAGCAATTCCGCAGTTTGTGCGCCCATCTTGAATTTTATCCCTTGGCGTTCCAGTTCGGCCTTCAACATGCTGGAAGCTTGGGGATCAAGCTGACGCTCCATCAGGTCTTCCATTAAATGGACCACCGTTACGTCCATGCCGAGCTGTACCAGCCCTTTAGCCGCCTCCAAACCAAGCAATCCACCACCGATGACCGCCGCCGTTTTGCATGTTTTTGCCGCATCTAACATCTGCTCACAATCCGCTATATCACGGAAGCCTACTACACCTTGTTTGTCGCTGCCCGGAATCGGGAGAATAAACGAATTAGAGCCAGTAGCAATTAGCACCTTATCGTAAGGTACCCTTTGGCCGTTAGCCGCTACAACTTCCTTGGCCCCAGCATCAATACGTTCCACGGTTGTCCCAAGATGCAGTGTAATTCCGTTATCCTTGTACCAGTTCAAATCATTCAGCACGATATCATCCATCGTCTTACTGCCTTCAAGTACATACGAGAGCATAATCCGGTTGTAATTGGGATACGGCTCACTACCAAAGACGGTAATATCAAATTTGGATGTCAATTTAAGAATTTGCTCCACCGCACTCATTCCGGCCATTCCGTTACCAATCACAATCAATCTCTCTTTGTCTTTACTCATTGATTTGCCTCCTCCAGTTCAAACTGACTGTGCCTGATGCACTTTAAGCTTCAACATGAATCCTATACTAAAAGTGTATAGCTTCAGAAAGAGGTCATTGTGATTACATTCACAACCAATGTGAACCGATCCCTAATGAATTGTCATTTCTCTCGCTTGTCAGTGTGCTATTATTCACTGATTTATGACGCAGATTCCCATTAACGGTATTTCTAGAACAAAATAAAGAGGCCTCCCTATTGGAAGACCTCTTTAGAAGTTTACTTATCAATGTATAATTGATAATTATTTAAGTACATCATGGTCGACGTAACGCTCGCCATTTAATTCGCTAATCAATTCGATCGCGACTTTGGCACCATCTCCGGCGGTAATGATTGTATGCACACTCACACCAGCCACAGTTCCGGCTGCCCATACACGTGGTACGCTGGTACGGCCTTCACCGTCTGTAGCTATTACTGTCTTGATGCGAGGTTCGCGCCCTTCCTTAAGTTCCAGACCGGTAGCGCTTGCAAGTTCCGTGATTGCGCCTGTAGCCAGAATGATATGAGAGGCTTCATAACTGCGGCCAGATTCCGTCTTCAGGGTGACCTTGGAGCCGCCATTGGTATCAATCGCAATTA
Organism: Paenibacillus senegalimassiliensis; assembly: GCF_001486585.1. GTDB lineage: Bacteria > Bacillota > Bacilli > Paenibacillales > Paenibacillaceae > Fontibacillus > Fontibacillus senegalimassiliensis. The sequence goes on along the minus strand of NZ_LN909046.1, from coordinate 630,015 downwards.
CCTTTTCCTCAATAAATTTAGCGCCGAATTTCTCAGCTTGTTCCCGTCCGATCTTCAATAAATCGGGTCCGGAAATCTCCTTGGCACCATAATGATTTTCAATCCATGCTCGCTTAGTCATGCTGGCGTTGCCGTCCAGGACGAGCGTCTCTTTCCCCGCCTTGGCCAAAAAGAGTGCTGCACTGGCTCCGGCCGGCCCTGCTCCAATTACAATAACCTCAGCCACAAGTACACCCACTTTCTATATTATTCATGCCGTTCCAGGTAGCCTGAAACGGCATGCCAATCACTTAATCCATTCCGAGGCCCAGCTTTGAACCTCTTCCATAACCGGACGTAATGCTCTTCCCTTATCCGTCAATTCATATTCAATCCGTACCGGCGTCTCAGGATACACATGTCTTATTAGTATTCCTTCACATTCCAGATCCTTCATCCGTTCCGAAAGCATCTTGTCACTCATGGAAGGAATCTGATTGGAAATATCCTTGAATCGCTTCGGCCCGCTCATCAGTGTCCTAATGATCAGCCCGTTCCAGCGCTTGCCCAGAAAGGAAAAAGCCGATTCGAAACGTGGACACATCGCATGAGAATGCTCTTCCATAACATCACCTCATTAATCATGGCCAGCTAAATGCTTAATAATTAATGCTTACATTTAGTTAGTATATTTCATATTAGCATATTTAAGCGAATAAAGTAAGGGGGGCCTTTCGGATTTAAAAAAACGACCGCCTTGGCGGCGGCCGCTAATTACTATAGTATATTACATTCGCAGTGACTTATACCGAGCATATCTTCAAGCGGTTCATTACTGCGAAGCTTGTGATGCTTGAGCAGCTTGAAGCGCATCCTGACGCATCTTCTCTCTTCTTTTCTTCATCTGCGTACCCAGTCCTACAACAGCGAGGATAACCACGATTTCAAAACTGTATTTAAGCCATCCGCTGGTGAACCATCCATGAATCAGCGGCTCGGCCACAATCATCTTGGATGCGGTCCAGGCCAGCACGGCAGCACCAATAGTGATAACAACCGGGAAGCGTTCCGTCAGCCTCAGTATCATCGTGCTGCCCCATACCATGATCGGAACAGAAATGGCAAGTCCCATAATAACCAACAGATTATCACCATGGGCCGCACCCGCTACAGCCAGGATATTATCAAGGCCCATCATGGCATCGGCAATGATAATCGTACGAATCGCCGCCCACATTTGATTACCGGCTTTGATATCATGGCTCTTCTCGTCGACCAGCAGTTGATAGGCGATCCATACCAAGGCAAGTCCCCCGGCAAGTCGCAATCCAGGAATCAAGAGCAATTGTACCACTAACAAGGTCATAATGACCCGAATGATAATCGCTCCGACCGTTCCCCATATAATAACCTTCCTCTGGTCTTTCTGCGGAACATTTCTGGCGGCAAGTCCAATGACAATAGCGTTGTCCCCGGCAAGGACAAGGTCAATCAGGATGATGGATAATAAAGCCATCCAAAACTCAGGTGTTAACAACTCCATATTCTCTCCCCTTTCTAGTCTCCATGCTGGGAACCCCACTTCGTTGGAGGATTTCTTCTGTGCGAAGCCGCCACTACCCGCAAACAGAATTAGTTTTGCTGTCTGCAAAACATTTCATGCAGCCGAAGCTACGGGAAGAAACTCCAGCCTTCCTCCAAATAAAATACGCCGTGTCCGTATCGGGCACGACGCAAAATTTGCATCAAAAAAACCTTTACCCAATACTCGCTAGGGCAAAGGTCTCGCTAACAACTCATCGGTTGCCAATAAAGCCGGGGTATGTATGACTCCCGTATTGACGACTTTACTGTAACAGCTACTCCCCTTTGGGAACCATGCATGATCAATGGAATCATTATAGCACGTGCCCCACAAGAGCACCAGCCTTTTTGAACGCATTTTGGGTTTTGAGCAAAAGCCGCTATAATGATAGTACGAAACGGAGGGATCTAGGCGATGAATTCAGAATCAAATTCCAATCTTAAATTAGCCGCTTTTGCAGGAGGCTGCTTCTGGTGTATGGTCTCCCCATTTGAGGAATTGCCCGGTATTCACGGTATTATTTCCGGTTACACGGGCGGACACACATCCAATCCAACTTATGAGGAAGTCTGTTCCAGTAACACCGGACATTATGAAGCCGTACAGATCACTTATGATCCGGCTGTATTTCCTTATCGCAAGCTGCTTGAACTCTTCTGGCAGCAGATTGATCCTACTGATGAAGGTGGACAATTTCATGACCGCGGCGAATCCTACCGCACGGCCATTTTTTACTACGACGAGCAGCAACGACTTGATGCCGAAGCCTCCAAGCTGGAGCTTATGCAAAGCGGGCGGTTCGACAAACCGATTGTCACGGAGATTCTTCCCGCGGCAACCTTCTACCCCGCCGAGGAATACCATCAGCAATATCACCACAAGAATGCAGGTCATTACAAGCTTTACCGCAAAGCCTCCGGGCGCGAAGATTTTCTGGCTAAACATTGGTATGGCCCGTCCAATCCTGAGGCACTGAGAGAGCGTCTAACCCCGATTCAATATGAAGTTACGCAAAATAGTGGCACGGAACGTCCATTCACCGGACAATATTGGAATACGGAAGAAGAGGGAATTTATGTCGATATCGTCTCAGGCGAGCCCTTATTCAGCTCTCGGGACAAGTATGATGCCGGTTGCGGCTGGCCAAGCTTTACCCGTCCACTCCAGAGCTACGTTATCAAAGAGAACACCGATACCAGTCATGCCATGATTCGCACTGAGGTTCGCAGCCGACTTGGGGATTCACATCTGGGCCACGTGTTCGAGGATGGCCCGGAACCTACCGGGTTACGGTATTGCATTAATTCCGCTGCCCTGCGGTTCGTACCCAAGGATCATTTAGTCACAGAGGGATACGGAGAATATCTGCAACTGTTCGAGGATTGAGCAACAGAAAAAACGGCACAAGCCTTTAGGCTCGTGCCGTTTTCTCCTTCACCCGTTGGTAGGGTAAACGCATGGGTGCCAATTGTGCATGCCCGTAATGGACCGTCCAAGTAATAACCTTACCGGCAATGACAATGGCCATAATCGTAAACATTGTTTCCTTAAATGGCAAGAATAACAATGAGATCGTCAAGACTACAGCATCCATCAGTACAAATACAGTACCGATTTTTAGCCCGGACCATTGGCTGAGCATCATAGACAAAATATCGTCCCCTCCGCTAGCCGCGCCCGCTCGAAGAACCAAACCAGCGCCAAATCCGGTTAACAGACCTGATAATAAAGCAGCCAGCGGTAAATTGTCCTGCATGTTCATCGTCAGAGGCGAATACCTTTCGCATAGATCGTATACTAAGGAAAAGGATACCGATGCCACTAGCGTATACACGACAAACTTGTAGCCCTTCAACCAACAAGCCAATGCCATCACTGGCAAATCCAATAAAATAATTGTCAATGCCGGTGGCAAGCCGAACAAATACTTGCCAAGCAAAGCTAAGCCTACAAAGCCGCCCTCTGACAATCCGTTCTGAAAGTTAATATGATAATACGTAAACGCCAATAAACAAGAGCCCGCTAACATCATCAACAACCGAATTCCGTCAACTTGCCATTTAACTTTTGTCCTCATTGAAATCCCTCTTATTCGTAGGTTTGGTTGACCTTCCGGCAACACCTACGGAGGAAAATCCTGGAGGAGTTCATCCTTCGCATGAATTCACTCTTCTTTCGTAGGTTTGTCGCCTTTACCGACTAACTACGAAAGGAGCTAAGTATAAGAGAGATCACAACGTTTCCAAATCGTCCTTTGGGATTTCGTCCTTCGGGGACACATGGTATCCTGATCCTTTCTGTTTGGAATTTCTTCTATATTCTATTATATCACAAAGCCAATCATGACTGCACGGCTTCCGCCATGGGAACTCTTGTTTTTTTTAATGCTAAGATTTGTCATGGCCATGACCCCGGAGCAACCGATTCACCGTCTCACGCCGAACACCGATCAACTGCCCTATTTCTTCCTGAGTCAAATATTCGGTTAACGGAACCCCATGTGCATGCTGATCCAGCCATTTGCTTAGCAGTTCCATGCGTTCAGCCGGCGTTCCCACCGTCAAATGATCCAGGCGCTCCTGCATGAAGCGGAACTTATCCTGTAGCATCTCGGCAATCTCCAGCGGCTTCTTGGGGTCCTCCTGCAATTCGCGATACCAAGTCTTGGCAGGAATGACCTCGACCTCACTACGCATTAACGCAATGGCAGTACCATGGATCTCTTTGGGCGAGATCAAAGAATGGTGCGGGACCGTTTCTCCCGGATACAAAATGTTGAACAGCACCATATTCCCGTTCTCATGCAAACGCATAACTTTGAACAGACCACTCTTGATTTGATATAAGTAGGTACCTTCGTCCCCTTGCCTGAACAAGATCTCGCCTTTATGTAAAATCATGCCTAATCTCTCCATTCCATCATTGCAATTACATTTATTATAGCAAAAATAAAAAGGCCTGTCCCCGTCCTCATGTCCTCCCTTTGGAACAAGTCATCCCTACAATATGCGACTGTTATACCAAGAGCCTGGGCTACCACCAAGAAGAATCAAAAAACGGTCCCTCAGGTTTGGTTAAAACCTGAAAGACCGCCTAAGCATCATGTTGTCTTAATGAGCCGTCAAGATCAATGGACCAGCTTCGGTAATGGCAATCGTGTGCTCGTATTGTGCCGACCACTTGCCATCCGCCGTTCTCGCTGTCCAGCCGTCGTTATCGATCTGAATACGGAAGGTCCCCTCATTAATCATCGGTTCCACGGTGAAGACCATGCCTTCCTTCAGACGAATCCCCTTGCCTGCCACGCCGACATGCTCATAATTAGGTTCCTCATGCAAGCTACGGCCAATACCGTGACCCAGCAAATCACGAACCACCGAGAAGCCATTAGCTTCCGCATGCTGTTGAATGGCTGAGGTTACATCCCCAAGCCGTGCTCCGGGAAGCGCCTGAGCGATACCTAGTTCCAGGCATTCCTTCGTAACACGAACTAGCTTAGTGATCTCAGGCCGTAACTCCCCAATGGGAAAGCACCAGCATGAATCGCCGTACCAGCCATCATATTCCGCAACAATATCCAGCTTGAGCAGGTCTCCCTCCTGCAACTTGCGGTGGGACGGAAAACCGTGGGCTACTACATCGTTAACAGAGGTACAGGTTTCAGCCGGAAACCCCCTGTAGCCTTTGGTGAACTGTTTGCCTCCCAATTTGGTAATATGTCTGGCCACAAAATCATTAATTTCCTGCGTTGTTATGCCAGGAGCAATTATCTTGGTTACTTCGCGATAGCAATCAGCAACAATTTGACTGGCTGTCTTCATCTCTTCAATTTCTCTTGGTGATTTTAATATAATCATCTCTGCTTCTACTCCTCCACTACATCTATGTCCAGACTACCAAAGTTGCCTTGACAATGCAAAGCAGGCCCCCGGTAGATATACCTGGGCCCTCTTGCTGGCTTGGCTTAGCGGAACATCCCCCACAGCCGAAGCAGATGTAGTGTATTACGTGGATCAATCTTCTGATCGATGACAAAATGGACGATTTGCTCCTCCTGAGCTGTGCTAAGGCGCTCCCCCAGCACGGAGGCTGCTGACTTCACCAGTCTGCGCACCTTGACGCGGTCCTGCAAATCTGTGCGGGTCAGGCCATCCACCATTTTTTTAATCCGGTCCTTGATGGCCGGATTTTTCATTTTCAACTTAATACGCTCTACCAGTTGTGGACTAATTCCATATTGATGATAACTCGGCATCGTAACAAGCACCTCCTGTTCCGTCATACGGGCTCTAACCCTAATATATGACGTAAAGGCTGTACATAGTGCAGAGTAAATCGTCGCTAATCGATCAGCTCGCCTTGAAAAATCTGCTCCCGCCGCAAAAATTCCCGCAGGGCTTCATATTCGGGAGATGTCCAGAAGGACTCATCCCTCACCAAACGAGTGGCGTCCTCTCTCGCTTTCTCCAGCACCTCATAGTCACTCACCATATCCGCAATACGGAAGTCAGGCACACCACTCTGCTTGGTTCCGAAGAAGTCTCCTGGGCCACGCAGTTCCAAATCCCGCCGCGATACCTCAAATCCGTCGTCCGTCTCCGTCATGACCTTCATCCGCTCCTGACCAATCTCCGACTTCGGATCGGCAATGAGCACACAATACGAAGCATGCTCCCCTCGCCCTACACGACCACGCAACTGATGCAATTGAGATAAGCCAAACCGGTCGGCATCCATAACAATCATCAAGGTGGCGTTCGGCACGTCCACACCTACCTCGACAACCGTAGTAGAGACAAGGAGCTGCACCTCGTTGTCGTAGAAAGCTCGCATCACTTCATCTTTCTCAGCAGCCGTCATTCGGCCATGCAGCAGGCCCACCTGAAAGTCAGGAAACGCCTGCTGCATCGATACGTACAAATCAATAGCATTTTGCACGTCCAGCTTATCCGATTCCTCGATGAGCGGGCAGATGACATACGCTTGTCGCCCCTGGGATACCTCCCTTGAGATAAAGCCTAACACGCGATCCATCATACTGTGCTTGACCCAATACGTCGAGATCGGCTTGCGGCCCTTCGGACGTTCCGACAACGTGGATACATCCATATCGCCAAAGGCGGTAATGGCAAGCGTACGTGGAATCGGCGTCGCCGTCATCGTTAGCACATCCGGATTAAAGCCCTTGCGGCGCAATATACTGCGCTGGTTCACCCCAAAGCGGTGTTGCTCGTCGGTCACGACCAGACTGAGGGAACGGAAGAACACGTCCTCCTGAATCAAGGCATGGGTACCCACCACAATATCGGTCAATCCCATTTGCAGCGAAGCGAGCAAGTCCTTGCGCTTGCGCCCTGTCACGCTGCCAGTCAGCAGCCCTACCGTAATGCCAAAGGACTCGAACAGTCGGCTCAAGGAACGGACATGCTGCTCGGCCAATATTTCCGTAGGCACCATAAAGGCACCCTGATGACCTGACCTTACCGCAGCATATAGCGCTATAGCGGCAATGACCGTTTTCCCGGAGCCAACATCCCCCTGCAACAGCCGGTTCATACAATAGGGTGAACGCATATCACGCAATATTTCAAGCTCCACCTTCTTCTGGGCATCCGTTAGCTCGAAGGGCAAACTACGTACAAATTCACGAATCGTCGCATTATCCGCTGCATGAGTCACCCCATCCATACGCTCATGATTCATCGCCCGGTACGCTTGCAGCTTCAATTGGAACAGAAATAATTCCTCATAGACCATACGGCGTCTTGCACGTTGACCTTCCTCATTATCTTGAGGCTGGTGCAGCCGCAAAATCGCTGCCTTTCGGGGCATCAGATCGTATTGCCTCAATAGCTCCTGCGGCAATATTTCCGGAATCATCTCCCCATACTGCTGTAAGGCTTGTCCAATGGTCTTACGAATCCATGCCTGCGTAATTTTGCCCCCTACCGAATAGACTGGCTGGAGGCTTCCGCTGCGTACCGTCCCCCGGTCGGGGAACTCCGAATCCGTCGTGGTAAGCTGACTACGGCGCATGTCCCATTTTCCGGTAAGAATAATTTCCCGCCCTGCGGTTAACTGGTCCTTGAGAAAATGACGGTTGAACCACGTAGCCGTGAACATCCAGTCCTCTGCCACCATCTTGCAGGTCAGCCGCGATTTTCGCCCATACCGCTGCAGCACGGGCACCCCCATGATTTTAGCCTGAACCGTCACCTTCTCCCCGTCCTTCGCCTCACTGAGAGAGCGCAGCCGATAATCCTCATAACGGAAGGGATAATATTCAATTAAATCCTTTACCGTAAAGACGCCAAAGGCGTGAAGCTCTTCTTGCTTAAGAGCGCTCACGCCGCTAACTTGTCTTACGGGGATGTTGTTCAAGTCCATAGAACATAACCCTCGCTCATCTTATAATCACGATGCAGGCCATATGAAGACCGCTACAGTGCCATGCCCGACATGGGAGCCAACAACAGCCCCAATACTGGTGCGAACCACCTCATGTAATGTGAAGTGCTGCCCCAATAGATCAATGATTTCATTGGCACCTTCCGGATTAACACTATCACACACAGCCACATTGATATCCTTGATATCTTTGAAATCATTTACGAATAGTTCAATGACCCGTGAAACCGCCTTTCTGCGTCCACGGACCTTATCTACGGCGTAAATGACGCCCTCTTGGTCAACCGACAAGATAGGCTTGATATTCAGCAATGTACCCAGAACTGCCGCCGCTTTACCAATCCGCCCGCCCTTTTGCAGGTATTCCAGCGAGTCCACCAGAAAATATAAACGCCGTTCCTGGCCAAGACGACCAACCTCCGCCACGATTTGCTCCAGAGGTGTTCCTTGTTTGGCCAGCCTTGCTGCATGCACAACTTGCAATCCAAAACCATAAGTGGCACAAAGCGAGTCAATGACGGTGATATCAACAGCCTGTCCTAACTCTTCCCCCAACATCTCCTTGGCAAGCACGGCCGATTGGTAACTACCACTCATACCTGAGGAGAGGTGAATAGAAATAATCGGCGAGCCAGGATAGGCTCCCAGCAAATTGCGGTATACCTCAGCATAACGGGATGGAGAATTCTGAGAGGTCGTCGGCAACACCTTGGACTCGGCTAATTTGTCGTAAAATTGTTCAACCGTGATATCAATGCCTTCAATGTAAGATTCATCGCCGAAGGCGAGCCTCATCGGTACGATATGAATGCCATACTCCGACACCATCTCCCGAGGGATATCCGCCGTACTGTCGGCAACAATAACAGCCTGAGTCATGGGGCCACCATCCTCTCTTAGCTCATTTCAATCAGGATTCTACCGAGAACAAATAATAATAAATCGGTTGTCCACCATTGTGAACTTCCACTTCCACATCCGGATATTTCTCATGAATCCAGGCCACAAGTGCATCCGTCATCTCCCCGGCAGTTTCCTCACCAACAAGAATCGTGACGATCTCGTCCCCATACGCCAGCATCTTATCAAGCAAGCCCTGGCTTGTCTCCAGCAAACCTTCCTCCGTAGCCACGATCTTGGAGTCGGCAATGCCGATATAATGTCCGGCGGTAATCTCAAGGTCATCAAACGTCGTATCGCGAACAGCATAGGTTACCTGTCCTGTTCTTACATGCTGCACGGCGTTGAGCATATTGTCCTCATTGCTGTCCACGCTTTCTTCTTCCTGGAAAGCAAACGCTGCGGCAATCCCCTGCGGAATACTCTTGCTCGGAATCACAATGACGCTGCGTTGTCCTTCCAGCAAATCGCGGGCCTGCTGAGCAGCCAATATGATATTCGAGTTATTTGGCAATACAAAGACATGCTCCGTCGAAATCGACTCAATGGCTTTAACAAAATCCTCCGTACTTGGATTCATCGTTTGTCCTCCAGACAACACGACATCTACACCCAAGCTGGTAAAAATATCCGAAATGCCTTGTCCCGATGCAACCGCAATAAAGCCATAAGGAGCTAATTCATCGGCTGGCAATCCCGCCGGATCGACTGGACGAGCTGGTTCAGCCGGAATATCGGCGAACAGTTCGGGCATGGATGCTGCATCCATCCCGGCCGTCAGCAAATCACGATGCTGTTCACGCATATTCAGAATATGAATTTGCGTAATTTCACCATAACGAAGCGCCAAGTTCAAGACATCGCCCGGCGTTTTCGAATGAACATGTACCTTAATAACTTCATCGTCCGAAATAACGATAATAGAATCGCCATTTTTTGACAGCGCTTTCCGGAACTTCTCTTCATCGAACGGAACATCCTTGACATCCCCAAGCTTCCGATTAATGAAGAACTCCATATCATACAAAAATTCAATATCTTCCGTGTCAAGCTGTGCCTGTGCGGAAGAGGGAACATAAAGTGCGGCGGTATTCGCTTGAGCCCGAAGCTCAGCATCTGGACGCACAGCAGCTTGTCCAGGCGAATCCGCTGATTCCGTAATCGCATTCCCGGTCAGGTATTCCAGAAATCCTTCATAAATATATACGAGTCCTTGACCACCCGAGTCCACGACGCCCACCTGCTTAAGCACAGGTAACAAATCTGGTGTGCCTGCCAAGGCTTCCTTCGCCTTCGCGAGCACCTCGCCCATCAATTCCGTTACATCCGTAGTTCTGCGTGCGTAAAAAGCCGCGTGTTTGGCGGCTTCCTTCGCTACCGTCAAGATCGTCCCTTCCACCGGTTTGACGACTGCCTTGTAGGCTGTCTCAACACCGCTTTGCAACGCAGCGGCAAATTGAACCGTATTCAGTTCCTCCAACGAAGCGGCAGAGCGGCCAAAACCGCGGAATAGCTGAGACAAGATAACGCCAGAGTTGCCCCGTGCGCCCATCAGCAATCCTTTGGACAGAGTAGAAGCCCGGCTTCCCAAGCCTCCTGATCCATGATTTTTCAATTCGGTTACACCGGCCGTCATCGTCAAATTCATATTTGTCCCCGTGTCTCCATCAGGGACCGGAAATACGTTAAGCGTATTGACATGCTCGGCTTGCTCGGCCAAACGCTGCGCTCCGGCCAAGACCATCGCGGTGAAATCTGTTCCATTTAAAGAACGCTTACTCAATGAAGATTCCCCTTCCTAGCTTGATACACATACGCGCTGGACAAGGCAGCTATAATACACCTAGACCAAGTCCTGGCGGCTTCATTTAGTTCATTACAACTTAATTATAATATAGTATAAAGTAATATCGCTAATGGATAGTCGAAGCTGACTTTCATAACCCAGGCCCCTGCTTCCTGACCCGGCATATTTGGCAATACCGGCCTTGATCTGTGTCGGCTTGCCGCTCCTCCCATCCATAACACTCTATGGCGGTTGATTCGGCGATAACCTGAAAATCGCTTCTTTCCGATATGCTAATCCGTCCATACTCGGTTTAAAGCCCTGCGGCCACGCCTGCACTACTCCTCCCTAGAAATATTATGGACTGAACTATATTGTACTATAAGAACAAGGAGAAATAAATAAAAGAGTCGGCGACATATCAGTTGACGAGGCTTTTTTTACTGTGATATTATATTTAAGTATTGTCAATAACCGTGTATAGCTAATAAACTGTTATTTTCGAGACAGGTGTATTTGAACAGGAGGTGTAACGAATGGCTCGTAAATGTTATGTAACTGGCAAAAAGCCAAGCAGCGGTAACCATGTATCTCACGCGAACAACCGCAATCGGCGCTCTTGGGGCGTTAACGTGCAAAAGGTTCGTATCTTGGTAGACGGTAAACCAAAACGCGTATACGTCAGCACTCGTGCTTTGAAATCCGGCAAAGTGACCCGCGTATAATGACCGGGAAGCGACATATAGACAAAAAGCACCTTTTCTAATAGAGGTGCTTTTTTATTGCGTTTTTTGTTAAAATGAACCGCTTTGGCGGGAAACACCGGGCGTGCCTATTCGCTGCTGTGGCGATGGCCAGGCCCGCCCGCTAGTTTTTGTGAAACGTGTTCAATACGGCCTTAACGAATCCTCCCAAAAACTTAGGCAGCTTGAATGTGTAAAATTTCATTCGTTCACCCTCCCCATCGTACTCATGCCTTCACCCTATTTTATGTCCGCTGTCATTTGTCCGTGTATTCCCGCCACAAAAAAAAGGCTACATGAGAACCCTGCTCATGTAACCCATTCTATGCGAATTAACGCCCACCTATGCCAAACCGGCTAAGCTATCCCGGATTTCCTTGATCGCTGCCTTGCGATCTGCCCGGCCGAATACGGCGTTGCCCGCGACCAGTACGTCCGCACCAGCTTCTACAACAAGTGGAGCCGTCTCAGCCGTAATGCCCCCATCCACTTCAATACGTAGCTCAGACAAGCCCAATTCGTCCTTCCAGGCCTTCAGCTCACGTATTTTACGCAGTGTTCCTGGTATGAAGGCTTGTCCCCCAAAGCCGGGGTTCACGGTCATCACCAGCACCAGATCAAGATCCTCCAGCACTTCGCGGACAGCCGAAGCTGGCGTTGCCGGATTGAGAGCTACCCCGGCCTTGACGCCCTGCTCTCGTATCAAATGCAGAACCCTATGCAAGTGCACGCACGCCTCTGCATGTACGGTAATCAGATGAGCCCCCGCTTGGGCAAATGCAGGAATATACAGCTCCGGCTTCTCGATCATCAGGTGAACGTCCAGCGGCAATACCGTGTGTGGTTGCAGAGCGCCCATTACAAGAGGGCCAAAAGTCAAATTAGGCACAAAGTGGCCATCCATGACATCGACATGCAGCCAGTCGGCTCCACCATTCTGCACATCAACAACCTCTTCGCCCAATTTGGCGAAATCAGCGGATAAAATGGACGGTGCTATATAAATCTCGTTCATGAAGTTAATACCTCCGCTTCTTCTCCTTCATTTCATCCTGAAATTGCACATAATGCTCGTAACGGCTGGCTGCGATCTGTCCAAGCTCCAGCGCCTCCCTTACCTTACATCCTGGCTCATGCAGATGGCTGCATCCCCGAAACTTGCAGTCCTCGGCATATTTGGTGAACTCGCGGAAGCAATAGGACAACTCTTCCACACCCAATTCAAGGAAATCCAATTGGCTGAAGCCAGGTGTATCCGCTACATAACCGCCATTCTCCAATTCAATCAGTTCCACATGCCGCGTCGTATGACGTCCTCTTCCCAACTTGAGGCTGATTTCGCTCGTTTCCAGCGAAAGGCCCAGCATGCGGTTCAGCAAGGAGGATTTCCCCACCCCGGATTGCCCTGCGAACACGCTAATCTCGCCAGCCAAATGGCGCATGACTTCCTCCGTGCCCGTTCCGGTTAGGGAGCTTGTCACAATGACCGTGTAACCGATATCTTCGTACAATTGCTTGATTTGCGTCAGACCCTCGGTATTTGCCTCATCTCCATCATCCTGAAGCAAATCCTCTTTGGTGAGGCATATCACCGGCTTCAATCCGGCGTGCTCAATGTGGGCAAGGAACTTGTCCAGCAACTGCAAATTCATGTCCGGCTCCCGCACCGAGAACAACAGGACAGCCTGACGCGCATTAGCCACCGGTGGGCGAATCAATTCTGTCTCCCGCGGTAAAATCTCATCCACGGTTCCTTCCCCGTTCTCAGTCGGCGTATACAGAACCTCGTCTCCTACCAGCGGCGTTATTCCCCTCTTCTTGAAGATGCCGCGACCGCGGCACTGGACGTAACCATCCTGTGCCTCAGTCTCAGGCGCCGTAGGCTTTACATAGTAGTATCCGCTTAGTGCCTTTACAATCAAGCCTTGGGGCATATATGCCGGCCTCACTTTCTTCATGCTATTGCTCAGGATTATTCTCCAAGTCCGGGTCCAGCCCTTCCTCATTCGTTCCTTCCGGTTCCCCGCTTACCGGGAACTCCGGAACTGGAACCGTCCCCTGCTTGGCGTCAATATAAGAGATCGGGTAGGTGTCCAGCAACGCACCGTCACGATGAACGGAGACATAACCATTTTTATTCGGAGCCAGAACCAGGTCAACAGCAAGATACTGCGCCTTGCCAACCTTCTGACTTCCCCACTCCCGGTTCTCCCCTCGCGCATCGCCGTACACGATCCGGATTTGACTGATCGTCCCTTCCTCGGCCGGAACTACCGGCACCTGGAACGTATACTGAATCGCTTCGAGTGGATATCCTGTGCTGACGAATAATGTGACTTCCGAACCTGGGGCAACGGGATCATTTGCTACATAAGGCCATTGTTTTGTCACCAAACCCGATTCAACCTCGTAGCTGGCTTCCTCTTTAATCCCATCTTTGGCCAGCTTGAGCCCCGCCTCTTCCAAAGCCTTTTCCGCTTCCGCCTGCGTTTTATTCACCAGATCCGGCATCTTCACCTCAGCCGGTCCCTTGCTGACCTTCAGCACCACATTAATCGATGCCGCATCAAACTCGGTATCCACAGCCGGCATTTGTTCAAACACCTTACCCGTCTCAATATCATCATTGTTCTCTTCCGTCTTGGTAACCTGATTATCATCCACCCCAAGCTCTTCCAAAGCTTTCAGAGCTTCATCATAAGTGTGATTGCTTAAATCTGGCATCCGGGACAACGGCTTGGCGGTACTGATCTTCAGATCCAGGACCGAGCCTTCCTTGACCATCGTGCCCTCAGGCTTACTTTGCTCGTAAACGATACCTTCATTAACGCCTTCTTTGTACTCCCGCGCAATGGTACCAACCTCAATGCCCGCTTCGCTCAGCATATCCAGCGCCTTCTGCTCTTCCAAATTCAGCACATTAGGCACCTTGACTTCGGCTACAGTCACCAGACTGTTCACATACCAAGCAACCCCTGCCATGGCAATCAGAACAATCAGAGTGAGAGTAATCCAAAGTGCAGCAGGTTTGCCCCCGCCCTTCTTCTTTGGTTCTTTCCACTGCGGGTCCGATGAGCCTCCGGCATCACGAGTTAACTTGGAACTTCCAAATGAAGACGATGAAGAATTGGACGGGCGGATCGCCGGAATAATTCTAGTGCTGTCTTCATCTTCATCATCGACGAAAGCCAGCTTGGATTCCGACTTACGCTCCGGTAACAGACAAGTCTCCAAATCGTGCAGCATCTCCTTGGCCGATTGATAACGCTCGGCTGGATTTTTGCGCATCGACTTGAGAATAATGTTCTCTACGCTTTGTGGAATCATCGGGTTAACCGTTCGTGGCTCGTCGAAATGCTCCTGCAAATGCTTCAACGCCACACTGATCGGACTTTCTCCAAGAAACGGCAAACGTCCTGTCAGCATTTGATACAATACGATACCCAAGGAGTACAGGTCCGATTTCTCCCCCGTCACAACCCCCTTGGCATGCTCCGGCGAGAAATAATGCACGGAGCCCACGACCGAGCCCGTTTGCGTAATCGTCGTAGAAGTTACCGCCCTAGCAATCCCGAAATCAGTCACCTTCACGCGCCCATTGCGTCCTATTAAAATATTATGTGGTTTAATATCGCGGTGAATAATTTGATTCTGATGGGCATGATCCAGTGCATCGGCAATCTGCGAGGCAACGCGAACAGCTTCGTCCACCTGCAGCGGTGCCCGCTCTTTGATGATTTCGTTTAAGTTTTGCCCTTCAATGTACTCCATGACGATATAGTGGACATCCTCTTCCTGTCCCACATCGTACACGCTGACGATATTCGGATGCGACAACGATGCTGCAGACTGCGCTTCGCGGCGGAAGCGGCGGATAAATTCCTCGTCATTCACAAATTGCTGCCGCAGCACCTTGATGGCTACGTTGCGGTTCAACAGAATATCCTGCGCTTTATAGACAAGCGCCATGCCTCCTCCGCCGACCCGTTCGATAATTTGATATCGACCGCCAAGTTCGTGTCCGATCATGAATTCCACTCCTTTACGCCTGACGCGGCATCCTCATGTTGTTCCAGCAAGGCAACGCTGATATTGTCGTCGCCCCCGGCATGCAGCGCCAACTGGAGCAAATGGTCGGCCCGCTCGTCCAGACTCATGTCGCCTGACTCCAGCGTCAGAACCATCTGTTCTGGCGTCACACAATTACTGAGCCCATCGCTGCAGAGCAGCAAAATATCCCCCGTTTCCATAGTTAACGGGATCATATCAACCTCGACCTTCTCATCCGTGCCAAGCGCCCGGGTAACTACGTTGCGATGAGGATGTACGTCGGCCTCTTCCTTGCTAATCTGCTTATTCTTCAACAGCTCATTAACCAAGGAGTGATCATCCGTCAATTGGGATAACTCGCCTTGGCGGTAATGATAAACCCGGCTATCACCGATATGAGCAATCATACCTTCGCAATCAGCCAGAATAGCCGCCACCACGGTCGTCCCCATATTATGATATTCCGTATGCTCCATCCCTTTGCGGAATACCACCTCATTGGCGTGAAGAACTGCCTTCTTAAGCTGTTCCCCGCAAGCTTCCGCTGGCAAGCCGGCTGGCAAAGCGCCAAGATCCTGCGTAATCGTGTCTACGGCAAGGCGGCTGGCGATGTCTCCCGCCTGATGTCCGCCCATTCCGTCAGCCACGACAGCCAACGTATAACCTGGCTCCAATTGCTGCACAAAGGTGCAGTCCTCGTTGACGGAGCGTACTCTTCCTACATCACTTACAGTAACCGTTCTAATCAAATTCGCTCACCTCGCACCAGACTCCATGTGCTGGGCCCGCAATTGTCCGCAGGCTGCCGCAATATCATGGCCTTGCTCACGACGAATCGTCACGTTAATTCCTTGATCCGCCAATATGCGCTGAAATTGAAAAATATCATTGCGAGAAGTCCTTACGTACTTCCGCTCCGGAACATAGTTTACCGGAATCAGATTCACATGGCAAAGCATATCCTTGATCACACTCGCCAGTTCCTCTGCATGTTCCGGCTGGTCGTTGACTCCGCCAATCAAAGCGTACTCAAATGTAATTCTACGTCCGGTCTTCGCAATATAATAATGCAGCGACTCGATCACATCGTTGAACGGGAATCGCCGATTGACCGGCATCAACTTGGAACGAAGCGCATCATTCGGTGCGTGAATGGAGATAGCCAGATTAATCTGCGTCTCCTCATCCGCAAAGCGGTAGATGTTCGGAACGATACCACTGGTCGATACCGTAATATGCCGCTGTCCGATGTTCAGGCCCTTCTCATGAATCATGATTCGCAAAAATTTCATCGTTTCATCGTAGTTCTCGAACGGTTCCCCGGTGCCCATGATAACGATACTGCTGACCCGTTCACCTCTAGGATCGAGAATTTTCTGCGCCTGTACAACCTGAGCCACGATTTCTCCAGCCGTCAAATTGCGCTTCAGACCGCCCAACGTGGAGGCACAGAAGGTACAGCCTACTCTACAGCCCACCTGCGTTGTCACGCAAATGCTATTCCCGTAATTATGCTTCATGATGACCGTTTCAATCGCGTGATCATCATGTAGTCCAAACAGGAATTTCACCGTGCCGTCCTGGGATTCCAGCTTCGTGATCTCCTTGAGCATAACGAAGGAGAAATGCTCATCCAACTTTTGCCGAAGAGGCTTGGACAGGTTGGTCATTTCCTCGAAGGAAAAGACACGTTTGACGTAAAGCCAGTCAAAAATCTGGCCCCCGCGAAAGGCGGGCTCTCCCTGAAGAACAACCCACTCCTTCAACTCTTCCAACGTATAATCATATATAAAAGGTTTCATTTTACGCACCTGTCCTATCTTATTTTCATTTTTGCCAACTCATTCTTCCCATTTTAACATAAATAGCTATACTACTAAAGCATGTCTGGGTCAAGGGGCTCTTCAAGCCCGTTTAGCGCCTGCTTGCGGGTCATGTAGCCAACCCGTTCTCAGCCTGCAGCGACTCCCTCAATTGTTGAACGTCCAGCAGAGGCGGCTTCCCGAACATGCGGGCATACTCGCGACTGAATTGCGACGGACTCTCATAACCCACCCGAAAGGCTGCATCGGCAACCTGGGTTCCCTCGGCCAACAGCAAGCGTCTGGCCTCGTGCAAGCGAACCGATTTCTGATATTGCAGCGGACTAAATGTTGTAACCTGCTTAAAATGTTTGTGAAACGCTGATACGCTCATATTCACCATCTTTGCTAAATGCTCCACGGTCAGCAGTTGGTCATACTGACGATTTATGAAGCGAATCGCTTGAGCGATGTTGTAAGCATGGCTACCGCTGATGCCAAACTGTTCAAGGCTACCGGATGGCTGATCCTGCACGATGCGATATAGAATTTCACGTATAATAAGCGGTTCCAGCACAGGAATATCGCTTGGTGTATCCAGCAGACCCACAAGCCGGACGATGGCATTCAGCAACGCTGAAGAGGTTTGCTGTACCGCAAGGCCAGGATGGCTTTCCGTCCGCGATGCTTCCTCACGGGCCGCACCCAGCGAAGCCGCTTGCTCCACAATCTCCACAATTACTTCGGCATCAAAGCACAATTTCAGCCCCAAATACGGCGTTGCGGGCGAAGCCTCAACAATATTGCTGGCTACAGGCAACTGCACGGAGGTAATGAAGTACGCCGAGGAATCGTATCGATAGGACTGGCCCGCAAGTGTAGATAGCTTGGCTCCTTGTGCCACAATACATATCGAGGGCTTGTAGACCGTTTCGAAGGGGATCGACGGCTGGACTGCGTGCATTAATGACAAGGAAGGAATAGCCGTTTGAAACGTTCCCGCAACCGGGGCATGGCGGTACAACAGACGCGTCAATTGTTCTAACGCTTCAGTTCTTGCATGTGACCCATTCGCTACCTGATTCATCTGACCGGCTCCTTTTCAACCGAATTTACTCGTTGTTTTATTATAGAAGTGTGAAAGAGGATTAGGCAAGAACAGAAGATGAATGAGCTAACAGACAATCTTCCTCTCTGGTTATAATAATCTCACAAGGGCCGTGAAGACATACCCAAGCTTGGCCTTAATAATCGAAGCGGAGGAAAAGGACTATGCATGGAAAAGTAGCTATCATCACCGGAGCCTCACGAGGCATTGGAAGACAAACAGCCATTCAACTGGCCCAGGCGGGAGCCAAGGTCGTGATTAATTATTCAAGTCAGCGGGAAAAGGCAGAGGAAGTGGTGACAACCATCGTAAACAGCGGTGGCGAAGCCCTGGCCGTTCAGGCTGATCTCAGTCAAGTCAATCAGGTAGAGGCATTGTTCGCAGAGACCCTAAGCCGGTTCGGTCATGTCGATATTCTGATTAATAACGGCGGTATCATGAACAACTATCCTCTTGAAAATGTTACGGAAGAGATTTTTGACCGCCATTTTGCCATTAATGTGAAAGGGACCTATTTTGCTTGTCAGCAAGCTATGAAGCATATGGCACCGGGCGGGTCCATCGTGAATTTCTCCACCTCTGTATCCGGAGCCATGCTGCCGACCTACAGCGTCTACGCAGCCACAAAAGGAGCTGTCGAACAACTGACGCGGCAACTGGCGAAGGAATTCGGACCGAAGAACATTACAATTAACTGTATCGCCCCGGGTCAAGTAGCTACAGAGCTGTTCCTGACTGGAAAATCCCCGGAGCAAATCGAAGGATTTACGCGGATGAATGCCTTTGGTCGACTAGGTGAACCGGGAGATATAGCCAGCGCCATTGAACTGCTTGTCAGCGATAAGGCACGCTGGATTACAGGGCAAACCTTAAGAGTCAATGGTGGATTTAACTAAGGGAAGGTCGTACTAACAAAAATAGGCGAACCCAGGTCATCATAGACTTGGGCTCGCCTTCTTACATCTTGGCTTCAAATTGGCAGGTGTCAATTGCGATAAGGCTTCAAATCGGCTTTGCCTGACAGCCGTTTAAACAACTGATGCAGCAGAATCATGACGATGGTGACCGCAAGGCAGGACCAGAAGCTCATTGGAACCATCCAGATGCCCTTAAACAAAATGGTTGAATAGGCATAACCGCCAACTGCTGCCACATAGACCAATACCCCAAGAATGAACCAGGATTTAGTGCCAAATATAGAAGCCTTAAGAGCGTATAATATGACCAGGATGGCAATCGCTCCTACAGCAATAATGATCAGAAAAGGCACCAAGCTAATGCTTTCCATTTTCAGAGAAGGAATAAAATAAGCGAGAAATTGCACAATGGTATAGACTGCAAAAAGGCCTCCAAACAAGATGGTTGCATATCTCAATATTTCCAAAATCCAAGACTGCTTACTTTGATGGGGGATGTCGGCAATTAAGGCATCGCAATAGCCATGCAGATCGTCGCCAAAAACATCCTGTGCGGATTTTCCGTGCTGCTGAGCTTCGATCAGATGTTCCAGCAACTCCAGCAGGATGCTTTCCGTTGCATATTCAGAGCGAGCATTTAGCCGAATGTATATCATGGCGTCCTCATATACCTTCAGGTTTTCTTTATTCAGAAGTTCACGTCGCTCATTGTTACGCTTAGTCATTTCAATTGTGTTCATCGCGTTTCCTCCTTAAATAAGTGATGGCCTGAGACAACTGGGCCCAGCTTTCGTCAAATTGTTGCAAGGCCTCTTTTCCTTGCTGAGTAAGATGATAGTATTTGCGATCTGGCCCGGTTGCTGAAGGCTTCATGGTTCCCTCAATTAATTCGTTCTTCTGCATGCGTAACAGCAGTGGATATATACTACCTTCCTTCACCATGGTCAAGCCTGCTTCATGCAGCTTCTCACTTAATTCATACCCGTATACTTCCTTTTCGGAAATAATGGCAAGCATACAACCCTCAAGCAGCCCCTTCAACATCTGGCTCTGACTATCCAAGTCCTGATTCCCCTCTCTATATTGCAATGCAAGGTACTACCGTGAAATACTACATTGCATTACAAGTTAGATGATAATTGAAGTGTAGCATATACTACTTTGCAATGCAAGCTAGTGATAAAAAAAGCCAAGCCTGCCACAAACGGCACAGGCCCGGCCCTGTATCATGCTTAATTAGGCTTCTTGCGTAACCGCGCAATATAGAAGCCATCCGAATGAGCATCCTGAGGCAAAATTTGCAACCCGATGCTTCCACGCGCGGATGCCGCAACCAGCGGCTCAGTCTCCCAGCTAGCCGGCTTGTCTGTGGCCAATTCGAACTCGGGATGACGGTTTAAGAAGTTACTCACCATGTCCACATTTTCACGGGGCTCAATCGTACAGGTACTGTAAACCAACAGGCCCCCTGGCTTGAGCAAGTCTCCAGCCGTGTCGAGTATTGCGTGTTGAATACCAGCGATTTCAGCAATATCCCCAGCCGTCTTGGCCCATTTCAAATCCGGCTTGCGGCGAATCACACCAAGACCGGAGCAAGGGGCGTCCAGCAAGATGCGGTCAAAGGAATTCTGCTCGAAGCGCTCACCCAGCTTGGATGCGTCTCCGGTGGATAGATCAATATTGGTTAGTCCCAGACGATTCGCCTGATCCTCAACCAACTTCGCCTTGTGCGGGTGAATGTCGTTAGCCAGCACTCGGCCGCTGCCCTGCATCATCTCGGCGATATGACAGGTTTTCCCTCCAGGCGCTGCGCAACAATCCAGTACAGACATACCTGCCTCTGGATTTAGCGCCTCTGCTACGAGCATAGAGCTCTCATCCTGTACAGAAATCAGCCCCTCCCGATACCAAGTCGTAAGAGCCATATTGCCCCCGCCCTCCACTAAGATTCCATCTTGGGCAAGCTTGGATGGGACAGCCGACAATCCTTGTTCCTTCAGCAATCGCAACATATCATCGCGGCTGGTCTTCGCCCGGTTCACCCGAATACTGATGGAAGGAGGCTCATTATTGGCACGGCAAATTGCCTCGGTGGTTTGTTCTCCATACTGCTCCAGCCAGCGCGCCACCAGCCATTCCGGGTGTGAATGCTCCAGGGCAATGCGCTGAACAGAACTAAGTCCTTCCGGCAGCTTCAACTCCTCCTTACGGCGGAGGACGTTACGGAGCACCCCGTTAACCATACCCGAAATCCCCTGATGTCCACGCTTCTTCGCCAGGTTTACTGCCTCATTGACTACGGCGTGCGGGGGAATGCGATCCAGATAATAAAGCTGATAGAAGCTCAGCCGTAGCAAGTTGCGTACCCAAGGTGCCAATTTGGCCATTCCCTTGGTTACAAACGGTTCCAGCAAGAAATCTATCGTATTGAGCCGCTGAATCGTCCCGTAGACCAACTCTGTAGCCAGCCCCGCATCGGGCCCGGATAGCCCGGATTTCTGCAACGCCCCACCAAGCAACAAGTTGCTGTATGCGCCCTCTTGTTCCACAGCCGTCAGCACTTGCAGCGCTAAGCTTCGCGACGTGGTCTTGAGTGAACTTCGCCCGCCACCACTCATGACAGGACCATCCCTGGCTTCATGACGCCCCCGCGAATGAACTCTTCCGCTTCCATCGCCTTCTTGCCCGCAGGCTGAACCCGGGTCAACATTACGGAACCATCGCCAGTCTTCACTTCAATGCCTTGCGGGGAGAGGCTTAGCACGGTACCAGGAGCTTGTCCAGAAGCTTGGCCGTTAACGACAGCCGCTCCTTCCACCTTGCCTTGTTCTGCATCAGGCCTCGCAACCGCCCAGATCTTGAACACTTCGCCGTTCCAGGTCGTAAATCCACCAGCAAAGGGGACTAGACCCCTTACACGATCATAAATGGCACGTGAGCTGGCTGACCAGTCAATTCGCTCATCATCGCGCGACAGATTGGACGCATAAGTTGATTCCTCATCATTTTGCGCAATGCGGTCAGACGTGCCTTCCAAAATGGATGGCAGTTGTTCCAGCAACAACTTGGCCCCGGCCTCGCTCAGCTTCTCAAACAGCGTTCCCGAGGTATCCTCGTCTTCAATCGGAACAACGACTCTTGCGATCATATCGCCCGTGTCCAGCCCCTCAGCCATATACATCAAGGTGATGCCCGTTTCCTTCTCACCGTTAATGATGGCACGCTGGATAGGCGCACCTCCGCGATATTTGGGGAGTAAGGAACCATGCACGTTCAGGCAGCCGTACTTCGGAAGCTCAAGCACACCCTTCGGTAGAATCTGTCCATAGGCAGCCGTGACGATCAAATCGGGCTGCAAGGCAGCAACCTCTGCCACGGCCTCCGGTGCACGCATGCGCACCGGCTGCAGCACGGGAAGACCGTGTCGCAGCGCCGCCTCCTTCACGGGTGTTGGCGTCAGCACCTTCTTGCGCCCTTGCGGGCGGTCCGGCTGGGTAACCACGCCCACGATGTTGTAACCTGCGCTAAGCAGCCCTTCCAATGAAGGCACCGCAAACGCCGGTGTTCCCATAAATACTATATTCATCGTGCGCCGTCACTCCTTCTCTTCGCCCTCAGGGGTAATTTCGTACACGCGCTCCGCTATGTCCGTGTACAACACGCCATTCAGATGATCGATCTCATGCTGAAATGCCCGAGCCAGCAAGTCCGAGCCGGTGTAGGTCACTTCCTTACCGTTGCGATCAAGTCCCTTCACCGTCACAGTCAGCGCTCGCCGAACTTCACCACGATATCCCGGGATGCTCAGGCAACCTTCGGAGCCGAATTGCTCTCCTTCAACCGATACAATCTCGGGATTAATCAACTCAATCAACCCATGCTCGTCGCCCACATCCACCACGATGACCCGCTTCAGAATACCGATTTGTGGCGCGGCCAGACCCACGCCCTCGGCGTCATACATCGTATCTGCCATATCCGTGAGCAGCTTCTGCACGTTGGGGGTTATTTTCTTGACTTCCTTGGCAACCTGATGCAATACCTCATCCGGTTCCTTGACAATAATGCGTATGGCCATGATGGCACTTCCTTTCCGTGATCGCCTTGCTTCTTTAGATATATATGTTATGCAATTCAAAATGGTTTGTTATCACTGTACGTTACATCAGCATTTGCGGATCAACATCAATGCTAATCTGCAAAGTCGCATCCTTCAACTGTTCCAGCGTGGCCGAAGCGACCTCCCGCACAAGCTTCACCGCATCCAAATCACCGCGATACTTCACCATGCACTGGAACCGATAACGGTTCTTGATTCGCGGAATAGGCGAGGCGACCGGACCCAAAATATCCAGAGCAGCCGCAGCAAAACGATCAAGGCTCCCGAACCAGCCTTGACGCTGGGCCTTGGCACGCAGGTCCCCGGTGAAATTCTCGGCCATCCGCAGCAGCAACGGCAGCTTCTCATGGGACAGCGTAACCAGTATTAAGCGACTGTAAGGCGGATAGTGCAGCGCCTTGCGATGCTTCAACTCATCGCGTACAAAGGCAAGATAATCATGGCCACTTGCATGGATAATTGAATAATGATCCGGGATATAAGACTGAATGAACACTTCCCCCGGCAATAAATGGCGACCTGCTCGCCCAGCCACCTGCGTCAACAATTGGAACGTCTTCTCGGCTGAGCGGAAGTCAGGAAAGTTCAGCGCAGTATCGGCGGCAATCACGCCCACAAGCGTCACATCCGGGAAGTCCAGGCCTTTGGCTACCATTTGCGTTCCCAACAGCACATCTCCCTTCTTCTCCCGGAATGCTTGCAGCAGCTTCTCATGCGAGCCCTTCTCGCTGGTCGTATCAACATCCATACGTATAACGCGGATGCCGGGGAACAGCTTCGCCAGTTC
This sequence comes from Paenibacillus senegalimassiliensis, assembly GCF_001486585.1. Lineage (GTDB taxonomy): Bacteria > Bacillota > Bacilli > Paenibacillales > Paenibacillaceae > Fontibacillus > Fontibacillus senegalimassiliensis. Next base: position 605,830 of record NZ_LN909046.1, on the reverse strand, counting down.
GTCCTCTACGCGCTGAGTGCCCGTGCCGAAGTAACGGATGTGCTCGCTTCCGCACTCCGGGCAGACCGCCGGAGCGGTCTCGGCGTAACCGCAGTAATGGCAACGCAAATTATTGGATTTCTGATGATAAGTCAGGGAAATATCACAATCCGGGCAACCCGCCACATAGCCGCAGCTACGACACATGACAAAGGTTGAATATCCGCGTCGGTTGAGAAACAACACTGTCTGCTCCCCACGCTCCAGCCGTGCAGCGATACCTGCATGCAAGGGGCGGCTGAACATGGAGTGATTCCCTTCCTTCAGCTCCTCGCGCATATCCACGATATGTACGACGGGCAGCTTGCTGCCAGAGGGACGTTGCTTCATCTCCAGCAGAATCGGCGCATACTCGCCAAGGTCCCCACCTGCCGAACGTGCGGCATGATAGCTCTCCAGCGACGGGGTGGCAGAACCAAGAATCACGGCAGCTCCATGTTGCCGCGCCCTGCGGACAGCTACATCGCGAGCATGATATTTAGGCGTTTCCTCCTGCTTATAGGAGGTCTCATGCTCTTCGTCCATCACAATGAGGCCCAGTTGCTTGAACGGAGCGAAGATGGCAGAACGCGCCCCAATGGCTACCTCCACCCGTCCCTCGCGAATTTTGCGCCATTCATCATAGCGCTCCCCACCCGACAAGCGGCTGTGCATCACGGCAACCTTGCCGCCAAAGCGGCCTTTGAACCGTTCGACCATTTGCGGGGTCAAGGAAATCTCCGGTACGAGCACAATCGCCTGCCTGCCTAAGGAAATACATCGCTCGATCGTCTGCAGATAGACCTCAGTTTTGCCGCTGCCAGTAACACCATGCAGCAGGAAGACTTCATGCTGACGAGCGTCCAGCGCCTGAACCAGTTGATGATACACCACCTCTTGCTCTGGTGTGCGCGTCAAGGGCTCACTGCTCTGGAAGCGCCGTCCTGCATAAGGGTCCCGGAATACCTCCACGTCCTCAACATGAACGTAGCCCTTCTCCACCAACTTCTTGACGGTTCCTGCAGTCACCTGCAAGGTCGACAGAACCTCCTGCAAGGATAAGGTCATCCCGGCTTCCAACAGGAACTGAAGCACCTCTTTCTGCCGACGTGCTTGCCCGGAGAAGGAGGCCAGCGCATCCTGTGCATCCTGACCACGCACAGCAGCCGTTACACTTTTTACCGTTTTCTTACGGACTTTATCCTTAATCGCCTGACTCTCCGTCAATACGCCGCGGCTCAGCATGTCTTTGATTAAATCCCCGGACCCCGGATACCGGCTCCCAAGTGAAGTCATCGTCACCTCGCCGGAGGTGGCAATATAACGAATAATCGCCTCTTCCTCTGCGGTGAGCAGCGAAGGCGGGGCCATCCAGGAATTGTCCGCCACCATATCACTCTGCCCGACTGCCTCCTGCTGCGCTTCCACAGCAGAGATCGCAGCAACGCGGATATAACGTTCGGCCTTTCCTTTCAGAGCAGCAGGTATCATGGCTTGCAGCACCTTGATCATGCTGCAGGCATACCTGTGGCTCATCCATTCCGCCAAGGCTACCAGGTCCGGCGGCAAGGGTGGTACCATGTCCAGCAGTTCCTGAATGGGCTTCATCCGGGTGCTGTCCATTTCAAAATGTTCATGCAGGGATACAACAAAGCCCTGTACCGTGCGGCGACCGAACGGAACACCCACCCGACTGCCAACCTCGATCCATCCCGCGATGGAATCTGGAATTAAATAGTCAAAAGGCCGGTCGGTTTCCCGGCTCGGCACATCGACAATCACTTTGGCCATTCTATAAGTCATCGGCTCGTTCCCGCCACCCTGGAAGCAGCCATCTCCATAATACGAAGGGCCACTTCTTCTTTGGCCAGTCGGGGCAGAGACTCTACCAGACCGGAAGCATCATAAATATTTACGATGTTGGTCTCTGTGCCGAATCCCGCCCCCTGCACTGTTACATCGTTGGCAACGAGAAAATCGCAATTTTTACGCTTCAGCTTGTCCATAGCATGCTGCTCTATGTTTTCTGTTTCGGCAGCAAACCCGATCAGAAATTGGGAAGTCTTCTGCTTGCCTAGCGTTTCCAAAATATCGATATTTTTCACCAGTTCAAGCACCAGCGAATCCCCGGTTTTCTTGATCTTATGTGTCGCGGTCTCCTTAGGACGGTAGTCTGCTACCGCAGCAGCCTTCACCATGATGTCCGTATCTGCCCACAAGGCTTGTACCGCCTCATACATCTCTTGCGCTGACGATACGCGAATCAAGGGAATTCCAGCAGGCGGCTTGGCCTGGGTATTCCCCGCGATCAGCGTGACCTCCGCGCCTAGCCGCTTGGCAGCTCTGGCGAGGGCGAAGCCCATCTTCCCGGAAGAATCATTGGTGATGTAACGAACCGGATCGATCCGCTCCACCGTGCCTCCGGCCGTTATCACTACCCGCTTCCCAGAGAGTGGCTGTTTGTCCAAGGCTGCTTCCCGAATAAAATACTCATCTACGACCCGTACCAACGTTTCCGGTTCTTCCATTCGTCCTTTGCCTGTGTAACCACAAGCCAGCAGCCCTTCTCCGGGCTCAATCATCATAACCCCGCGCGACACTAGCTCCTCCAGATTTCGTCTTACTGCCGGATGCTCGTACATATGCACATTCATCGCTGGCGCTACCATAATGTGCGCCTGCGTAGCCAGCAGCGTTGTCGAGAGCATATCGTCGGCAATGCCCGCAGCCATCTTACCGATGATATTTGCTGTCGCTGGCGCTACCAGAACCAGATCAGCCCAATCAGCCAGACTAATATGGGCAATGGAATTGGCATGTTTCTCATCGAATGTGTCGGTATAGACCACATTTTTGGACAAAGCTTGCAACGTCAGCTCCGTAATAAATTGAGTGGCCGATGAGGTCATAATAACCTTGACCTCTGCCCCTTCCTTCACCAGCTTGCTGCACAAGGAAGCTGCTTTGAACGCTGCAATACCGCCGGTAACGCCCAGAAGAATTTTCTTGCCGGTTAACATCGCTACCCCTCGCTTTCCGAACAGAAAAAAAATAACAACCTCGCGGTTGTCTTGAAATAAACGTCTATCGACGCCCCCCCTAAGGGGACAGACCGCGTATGCGGCAGTTGCTTCTTTGCAATATCAGAAGGCCTTCGCCCGGTTCAGATGATCGCCTTCTGATGATTCACAAAAAATAGAGCCGTAAATCCTACTTCTCGTTCTCGGGAGCCGGCTCCCCATCCAATTTCAGCTTGACGTAGTCCCCATAAATTTCTTCCAGTGCCACGCCAACCTGCTTAAACGATCTTGGCTGCTTGAGCTCACTTCTCTCGCCTTCGCGAAGTTGTCTTGCACGCCGTGAGGCAGCTACAACCAGAGAATATTTACTTCCTACCTTGCCAAGCATTTTATCAATTGATGGATACAACATCTTCACATACACCTCTTCTTCATTTGGTCATCGCCGAGGGTGAGCTATCACACGACTTTCTTATCTTGCAATGCTCAGCAACGATGATAGATTGAATTCTTTGGCAGGCCAGGTCGATTTCATCATTAACAACGGCATAATCATAATTCTCCATCAACCCGATTTCATGAGCCGCCACCGTCATTCGATGATCAATCGTCGCTTGGTTCTCCGTTCCCCGCCCTTGAATGCGTCCCTTCAGCTCGTCAAGCGACGGCGGGAGCAGAAATACGAAGACGCCCTCAGGGAATTTCTCCTTGACCTTCAGCGCGCCCTGAACCTCAATTTCCAAAATAATGTCCTGACCACCGGCAATCGTCTCTTCTACAAAATCACGAGGTGTTCCGTAGAAGTTGCCGACATACTCAGCATGCTCCAGAAGCTGATCCTTGTCGATCATATTCAGGAACTGCTCACGGCTCTTGAAAAAATAATTCACCCCGTTCACTTCACCCAAACGAGGTTGCCGTGTGGTCGCAGAGACCGAATAAATCAGTTCAGGCATTCGCTTGCGTAGCTCGGCGCATACCGTTCCTTTTCCAACGCCTGACGGCCCGGACAATACAATAAGTAACCCTTTTGCCATTGTTCTCTCCATTTTATTCGTCGTTGTCTTCGTCTTTGGTGGACAATCGATGAGCTACTGTCTCCGGCTGCACCGCCGACAAAATAACATGGTCGCTGTCCGTAATAATTACGGCACGCGTCCGTCTACCATATGTAGCATCAATCAGCATATGGCGATCACGCGCCTCTTGAATAATACGTTTGATCGGCGCAGATTCGGGGCTTACAATTGAAATGATACGGTTGGCCGATACGATATTTCCGAAGCCAATGTTAATAAGTTTGATTGCCATATTAAGGTAGTTCCCCCTATTTGATTTGACTCACCTTGCGTCCTTGTGCGGGCCTTATTCCAGGTTCGCCGCTTGCTCGCGAATCTTCTCCAACTCAGCCTTCATCTCGACGACAAGGTTGACTAGAGCCAAATGATTGGCTTTAGATCCAATGGTATTGGTCTCCCGGTTCATTTCCTGTATGAGAAAATCCAGCTTGCGCCCTACCGGTTCAACAGATTGCAGCAGACTATGGCATTGCTCCAGATGGCTCCGCAATCGAATCAATTCCTCATCAATATTGGAACGATCAGCAAATACGGCAACCTCCATAGCAAAGCGCTGCTCGTCAAAGCTACCCTCCACAAGTTCCGCAAGTCTGCTCCTCAGCCGGCTTCTGTACTCGTTCACGACCTCGGGAGCTAGCCGAACCAGTTCAGCTTGAATCGCTTCAAGCCGCTGCAAACGCTGCTCCAGATCAGCAACCAGATGCCGTCCTTCGCGCTCTCGCATCCCAAGCAATCCGCTTACGGCTTCCTCCAGACCTTCCGACAATACCCGCTCCCACTCCGTATCCGCATCTTCTTCAGAAGAAGGCGGCTCAGGAGCCGTGAGTACGTCAGGAAGAGACAACAAGTCCTTGACGGATACAGCAGCGTCAATGCCGTAAAGTTCGCTAAGTTCCTCGGCAGCCCGCAGGTAAGCTTCTGCCACTGTGCGGTTTAGTACAAGCGGCAGTGCACTCGATTCTTCATGTTCTTTGCTAATGAAGACATCAATACGCCCTCGCTTGATGCGAGTCTGCACCAAACGACGCAATGAATCCTCATAGCACGTCCACTCGCGCGGCAGCCGCAGAACAACTTCGGCATACCGATGGTTGACAGATTTTATCTCAAATTGCACGGCATAACCGCCATAAGATCTGGTGGCTCCGCCGTAGCCTGTCATACTGTGCGACACAAGCATCACATCCGTTATCCTATTGTAATTGATTATGTGAAGCGAGACAAGTGGGACGAGCTTCGTTTCGCCTTCTCTCCAACATAATTTGTCAGAGCCACATTCATTTCATAGAACATGAATGGCGTCATTAAATAAATTCCATTAAAATGCTCCATCGCCGTATCCAGCAACTCTTTGGCAATTTCTACCCCCATCGCCCGACCTGCCTCGCCCTGTAACCCGTCCATTCTGGCCCGAACCTCTTCGGAGAGCTGGATTCCCGGCACTTCATTATGCAAATATTCCGCGTTCTTGCCACTCGCCAGCGGCATAATGCCTATAAAGATTGGTATCTCCAGATGGGCTGTTGCCTGCTTGATCGCTACGATCAGTTCCGGATCGTAAACCGGCTGGGTCATAATGTAGTCCGCTCCAGAAGCAATTTTCTTCTCCAACCGCTCAACCGCCTTATTCAGATGTTTAACATTCGGATTAAATGCCGCGCCAACCACAAACTTCGCCTTCTGCTTCAACGGCTTACCGGAGAAGGATACCCCGGTATTCAACTGCTTGATCATCCGGATAATCTCAAATGAAGTCAAATCATAAACAGAACTTGCTCCGGGCAAATCGCCAAATCTGGCAGGGTCACCAGTGACGGCCAGGACATGATCGATGCCAAGCGCATCGAAGCCCATCATATGAGACTGAGTCCCGATCAGATTGCGATCCCGACAAGCAATGTGAATCAGCGGACGCAAGCCAAGCTCCGACTGCACAAGATGACCTAGCGCCATATTACTCATACGCGTGACGGCCAGGGAGTTATCTGCCAGTGTCAATGCGTCTACTCCGGCCTGCTTCAAGGCCGCCGCACCTTCCATGAACTTGCGGATATCGAGATCCCGCGGCGGGTCCAATTCAACAATAACCGTATGTCGCTCCTTCACGAGCTCCGTCAGGCTAGGCGGAGCCGTATGACCACCAGTTCCTTCTCCCTTGTCCCTTTCCCGGACTTCCGGAGCCCGAAGCGAAATACTTACAGAACCGCGCGGTTCCGGCAGCATTCGTTCATGAGCCAGCGGCGGCACATCCACATGCGCAAGGGCCCGAACAGTGGCAGCAATATGCTCCGGCGTGGTGCCGCAGCAGCCACCAATTAATCTGGCTCCCAGGTCAACGAACGACCCAGCACATTCGCCAAAATATTCAGGAGTGGCTCCATATACATACTCCCCATCCACATAATCCGCCAAACCTGCGTTTGGAAAAACAGACATCGGCACATCAAGTGGACCGTGCAAATCCTCCATTACGCCCATAATGCCCTTAGGTCCGGAATGGCAGTTGAAGCCCAGCATATCCGCTCCCTCTTGCAGCAAAGCGCTGAAGGATTCAGGCATAGTGAAGCCATCTAGTGTCCGGCCAACCTGGTCCACAGCAAATTGGCAGATGGTTGGAATATCACTAAGCTTGCGGGCCTGTGCCAGTGCAATTCGCAACTCCCGCAAATCGTAGAAAGTCTCGAATAGTAGCGCGTCCACACCTTCCGTAAGTAGCGCGGCAATCTGCCGTTCGAAATAGTCCTCAAGTTCACGCGAGCTGACATTCACCCGCTTGCCGCCACGAATAGAACCGACGGCACCGGCCACATAAGCGTCTTCTCCCGCCGCCTGCTTGGCAATACGGACTGCAGCGCGGTTGATCTCCTCCATCTTGGACTCCAGCCCAAATTTGGATAATTTATAATAATTGGCCGAGAATGTATTGGTCTCCAGTAGCTTCGCTCCTGCTTCTATATAACGGCGATGCACATCACCAATTACATCCGGACGCAATAAATTAAATTCTTCATAGGAAATGCCGACCGGAAATCCCAAATGGTATAAATAAGTTCCCATCGCCCCGTCACCAACAATGACTTCCTGCTTCCAAGCCGTGCGCAAATCCTGCTTCATCAAAGATACCCTCCCGCCTGCCTCTAATGTCCCTTACTGCCCGTCAATCACCCGCAGCAAGTCATTTCGCTAGTAGATTATCGTACTAATGTATCATAAATCCATCAGATTGATAAGATATCTGTTCTGATAATAATCTGGCAACAACAAAGAGCCGGATGTCCCCGTAACGGAACACCCGACTCTGCCCAAATGATTAACCTGCTATCAGATATGAACTTCTCCTTCATATACCGCCGCTGCTGGCCCGGTCATGTAGACATGATTATCGCGTTCATCCCATTCGATGAACAGGTCTCCGCCCTTGAGGCCCACCCAGGCAGCCCGGTCTGTCAGCCCATTCAGCACTGAGGAGACGAGCGTAGCACAAGCGCCCGTACCGCAAGCAAGTGTAGGGCCGGCCCCCCGCTCCCATACCCGCATCTCTATACGAGACCGGCTGGAGACTGTAGCGAATTCCACATTGATTTTCCGCGGAAAATAGGGATGCACCTCCAGCTTCGGTCCCCAAGTCGTAAGTGGGAAGCTTGGGGCATCCTCAACGTTGATCACGCAGTGTGGATTGCCCATGGAGACCGCTGTGAACTCAAATTCCTCATCTTCCACGACAATTTGCTGACCGAGTACAGGATTGCCTTCGATCGTGGTCGGCACGGCTAATCCATCCAGGACAGGTTCCCCCATATCAACCCTCACTGTCTTGACAATACCGTCCTCCACCTGCAAGGTTACCTGTTGAACCCCCGCTCCCAGCGTCTCAATCGTCACGCTCTCTCTGTCGATCAAGCCACGGTCATACACGTACTTGGACACGCAGCGTATAGCATTGCCACACTGTTCGGCTTCCGTACCATCCGAATTGATGATTCGCATCTTGAAATCTGCTCGCTCCGAAGGGAGAATGAACACCAGTCCATCTCCGCCTACCCCAAAATAACGGTCACACCAGGTTATCGCTAGCTCGGATACGTTCTCCGGCAGTTCTTGATGCCCTTCAAATACGAGAAAGTCATTACCTAATCCATGCATCTTAGTAAATTTCATCTTAATCCACTCCTGCATCGTCAGTATATATCAAGGGAGAGCATCCCCCTCAGCAAAGCTTGCCTATGGGGTAAGTCTATATTTTGCAGGAGTGAAAGGGTATTGATTTTATGCACGAATATTTGTACTTTTCGCGGTGATCAACGGACGTGATCCCTTAGAACCACGCCGCTTGCCAGACCACACGCTGCCTGCCCCCATCAGGAAGGTAGGGATGCCTGCAGCTACCAGCGTCAGCGCCCATTCCCGTGTACCTAGGGGTACCGTTTTGAAGATTGGCTGGAGCGGCTCCACATAAATGACCGCTAGCAGCAGGGCAACCGAGGAGAGAACAGCCCCCACCAAATATTTATTTTGCAAAATATTGCGGTGAAAGATCGATCTTGAGCTACGGCAGTCAAATACATGGATAAGCTGAGCTATAACCAAAGTTGCGAAGGCTACGGACTGGGCCTTGATCAACTGATTTGCATCATTTGGAGCCACTTGCAGCGTAAACCAGAAGGCTCCCAGCGTACATAGACCAATCAAGACGCCGCGGCTGATAATCTTCCATCCCAAGCGACGGGCAAATATATTCTCTCTGGCTCCCCGCGGCTTATGCTCCATCAAATCTTTCTCAGGTTGATCAACGCCGAGCGCCATCGCAGGCAGACCATCGGTTACCAGGTTAACCCAGAGAATTTGAATCGGCAGCAGGGGTAAGGGCAAGCCGGCCAACATGGCGAAGAACATCGTCAAGATCTCCCCTACATTGGAGGCCAGCAAATAACGGATAAACTTGCGAATATTCTCGTAAATGTTGCGACCTTCTTCAATGGCCGCCACAATAGACGTAAAGTTATCATCGCTCAAAATCAAGGAGGAAGCCTCCTTGGAGACATCGGTCCCCGTCATGCCCATAGCGATACCAATATCGGCGGCTTTGATAGCCGGAGCGTCGTTCACGCCATCCCCGGTCATCGCGACGACATGCCCGTTCCGCTGCAGTGCCTTGACAATCCGCAATTTATGCTCGGGAGAGACCCGTGAGTAGACATAAGTATTCTCCACTTGCTTCTCTAATTCCTCATCATCCAGGATCTCCAATTGTTGTCCCGACATTGACGTCCCGCCGCGTGGCAAAATGCCAAGATCGGCAGCGATCGCCTCTGCGGTCAGTCCGTGATCCCCGGTAATCATCACCGTCCGAATACCCGCGCGGCGACAAACAGCGATGGCTTCACGTGCTTCACGGCGGGGAGGATCAATCATGCCGGCTAATCCAACAAATATCAGTTGTGACTCTACTGCGTTCTCGTGAACTCCTTCTTCGTGCGGCTTCAAATCACGGTAAGCCATACCTAGCACCCGTAGCGCACCGCGAGCCATCTTCTCGTTAGCGGCCTGCACTTTCTGTCTTAGCGTACCCGTGAGAGGTACAATTTTACCTTCCCATGAAATGTAAGAGCAACGCTCTAACAACATATCGGGAGCTCCCTTAACGAGTGCCATCTTTCCCCCTTGATGGGACACGATGACAGACATCCGTTTACGCCGCGAATCGAACGGGAACTCCTGCTCCCGCACGTAGATGCCATTCAAGGAGGAGGGGGATAGTCCCATCTTGGAGGCCAGTGTCACTAGAGCCCCTTCTGTTGGATCTCCCTTAAGCTTCCAGGCAGGGGAAGTGAGCGGCTCTTCCTTCGCTTTGCGCCGTCCCCGCATGTCCGAATCCTCTTCATAGATCGCCGCGTTCCCGCAAAGAGCGCTCACTTGCAGCAGACGACGTAGCCCCTGCTCCTTGCGCAAGTCCACAGGGGCTTTCTGATGCAAAATATTGCCGACAGGCTCATATCCTTCACCTGTCACCTCCAGCATCCGACCTTCCAGCCAGAGCTTTGTCACGGTCATTTTGTTTTGCGTTAATGTCCCGGTCTTATCCGAGCAAATAATTGAAGCACAACCTAGCGTCTCCACCGACGGCAGCTTGCGGACGATCGCCTTGCGTTTGATCATGCGCTGCACGCCGAGGGCTAATGCAATTGTTACTATAGCAGGCAGGCCTTCCGGAATAGCAGCCACCGCCAGGCTTACACCCGCGAAGAACATCGCACTGGCCGGCTGCCCTTGGATGATTCCCAAGACGACCACAATCACTGTAAGTGCAAGTGCCGTGTAGATCAGAATTTTGCCCAGTTGTTCCAGCCGCCGCTGTAACGGAGTCTCCTGAACCTCCGTATTCTGAATGAGATCGGCGATTTTGCCCATCTCGGTATCCATCCCCGTGCGTATGACCAACCCTCGGCCCGTGCCTCGCGTAATCATCGTCCCCATGAAGCCCAAGTTCTTCTGGTCCCCCAGCGGAACATCGGTTGCCATAATCACTCCTGCATGCTTGCCTACCGGATGGGATTCACCGGTTAATGCAGATTCCTCTACATCCAGGCTATTGGTCGATAGCCAGCGGATGTCTGCCGGAATTCGGTCCCCACTCTCCAGAAGGACAATGTCCCCGGGAACCAGCTCTTTAGCCAGAATATTTTTGGAGACACCTTGACGTAATACATTAGCATGTGGTGCGGAAAGTTCCTTAAGTGCACGTAAAGATCGCTCCGCGCGAAATTCCTGAATAAATCCAAGCACCCCGTTCAGAAGAATGATCGCAATGATCGTGATGGCATCCAGATATTCCCCAAGAATGCCGGAAATGAGCGTAGCGCCCATTAATACCAGCATCATAAAATCCTTAAACTGATTCAGAAACAACAGGATCGGGGAGATACGTTCCCCTTCCTGCAATTCGTTCCAGCCGGATTCCTCGCGTCTTCGCCCCGCTTCTTCATCGGTCAGACCCTGTCCAAGGGCAACGCTGAAGTGCTCCATAAGCGCGTCGCTGCTCCACTGGTGCCAGTTCTTTTGTTCCATCCTCCCTCTTCCCCTTCCGTTTTTGTAGATACGACAAGTAGGCTTATCCACGCGTCGCCATCGTGAAGGCTTTTCCACCTAGGGTAAATGTATTCTGGCCAGTCCCAAATTATCACAGCGCTCCTCTTAAGTTTTTACCGCAAGTATGGCATCATGGAAGGAGCGGATACTTTGACGCGAGCGGCTTCATTCGTTATGATTAGCCTCACATCCATATATTTAGAAGGAACAGGAGATTACACAATGGCACTTGACGGTATCGTAACAAGAGCGATCGTCCATGAACTGCAACTTTGCATTGGCGGCCGCATTCATAAAATACACCAGCCCGCAAGCAGCGATCTTATCTTCCATCTGCGTACCCAGGCTGGAACCAAGAAGCTGCTGCTATCGGCTAACCCGACTTATCCACGTATTCATCTGACTGAAGCTTCATTTCCGAACCCCATGGAAGCACCGATGTTCTGCATGCTTATGCGCAAGCATTGTGAAAATGGAACAATCGAGTCCATCACTCAAGTAGGCATGGAGCGGATTATTCATATCGACATTCGCACACGCGACGAGCTTGGGGATATGTCGACTCGAAGAATCATTGTGGAGCTGATGGGACGCCATAGCAACATTATCCTCGTCGACCCGGCAACCGGAACACAGCTTGACGGCATCCATCATGTAACCCCGGCCATATCTAGCTTCCGTGTCGTTATGCCTGGCTTTGCTTATAGCAAACCACCGGAGCAGCACAAGCTGGACCCTCTAACAGCAGACCTGGCCTCCTTTACATCGGCTTTGCGCAAAGCGGAGGAAGCAGACAAGGGGAGCGGCTGGCTAGTCGAAGCCTATGAAGGCCTGAGCCCGTTGATTGCGGGGGAGATCTATGCACGAGCCGAGCTAGGAAATAACGTCATACAACTTGGTCTGGGTGAGATTGAAGCGAAGCGGCTCTGGGAAGCCTTCTCTGGACTGATGGACAGTATTCGTCAGCATCAGTACCAGCCCATGAGTGGAGAGAATGCCAAGGGCAAGAGTATATTTTCTGCCATCGAGCTAACCTCAATTCATGGTGAAGTTCAAACCTATCCTTCCATTAGCACTTGCATGGAGGACTACTACGGGGATAAGGCGCTCCGAGATACGGTCAAACAGAAGACCGGCGACCTGCTACGTTTCTTGCAAAATGAAAAGAGCAAAAATATCAAGAAGCTAGCTAATCTGGAGCAAGACTTGAATGAGGCCGAGGATGCTGAACGCTATCGAATTTGGGGAGAATTGCTGTTGTCCTCTCTCCATACCATTCACAAAGGCGACGCTTCCGTGGAGCTGGTCAATTATTATGATGAAGAACAGCGCACAGAGACCATCCCGCTTGACCCGTTGCTAACCCCTTCGGAGAACGCCCAACGTTATTTCAAGAGATACAATAAATTCAAGAACAGTCTGGCTGTCATCGACGAGCAGAAAATACTGGCCCATGCCGAAGTCACCTATTTGGAAGGACTGTTACAGCAATTGCACGATGCCAGCTTAAGCGATATTGATGAAATTCGTGAGGAACTGACCCAACAAGGATATTTGCGGGATCGGGGCAAGAAAGGCAAGAAGAAGAAAAAAAGTGATAAGCCAACCCTGCATCTCTACACCTCCTCGGAGGGCATCGAGATCTACGTGGGCAAGAACAATCTGCAAAATGAGTATGTCACCAACCGGCTTGGCAAGCCAAATGATACCTGGCTGCATACCAAGGACATTCCCGGATCGCATGTAGTGATTCGCAGCGACTCCTTCGGTGACGCAACCTTGAACGAAGCCGCACAGCTAGCCGCCTACTTCAGCCAGGCCAAGCAATCCAGCAGCGTGCCTGTCGACTGCACCTTGATCCGGCATGTCCGCAAGCCGAGCGGAGCCAAGCCCGGCTTCGTCATCTACGATCATCAGCGCACCTTGTTCGTAACCCCGGATGAGCAGTTGATCAAGGGGCTGCCTAATACGGTCAAGAATGGTTGAATCCCCCTCGTTTATAGAACAACAAGAACCGGAGCATCCCCGACTGAGTTCAGGTCGCTGCTCCGGTTCTTTCTGTTGCCCGTGCTTGATTATTATCACTCTTATCCCTCTTGGCCCCGTACATTCGCGGCTGCTTGCCGAAGCTGCTCTACCGCTGCAGGCGGTGCAACATGGCTGCCCAAATCTCCATGGAACACAACTCCTTGGCGCACACCGTGGTAATCAGAGCCTCCTGTTGCGATCAACTCATATTGGGCTGCCAGTTCCAGATAACGCCGTTCTTCCTCCGGGCCATGATCGGAATGGTACACCTCAATGCCGGCAGGCCGTCCTTGCTCCAATATATCCTTCACTAATTCGTCATCACCATACAAGCCAGGATGAGCAATAACCGCTGCACCTCCGGCTTCACGAATCCAGTGAATAGCTTCCTCGGGAGAGATTAGCGGTAGGGAAGCATAACCGGATTTACCCTCGGCCAAATACTGATCAAAAGCATCACGCAGGTCGGTTGCGTGGCCTTTGCGAACCAGACAATCAGCAATATGCGGTCGACCCAGACTTTCATCCGGGCGTAACGTCCTGCCGAGCCCCTCCTTAACCTCCTGAAGCGTAATCGCTATCCCTAATTGCTGCAATTTCCCGATAATAAGCTCATTCCGTTCATCGCGCACCGATCGCAACCGCTGCAGCCTGTCCTCTAATTGCTTATTCTCTGTATCCATAAAATAACCCAGAATATGAATATCCTTGTCTTTGGCACGGGTGCTAATCTCGATGCCTGGAACGACGTCTATTCCCAGTTCCTTCCCGGCCAGTCTGGCTTCAGCTACCCCTGCCATCGTATCATGGTCTGTAATTGCCAGACCCGTTAGACCCATATTCTTAGCCAATTCCACGTTAGCCCTTGGACTGTTCATCCCGTCGGAGGCTTGTGTATGTGTATGCAGATCATACCGTTCTGCTTGATTAGTCATGATGGATTCCCTCGCTTGGAGTATTCCCGTAAAAAGGTCAGAAACGTGACCGCTGTTACGGGTAGTAGCGTCGACTTGAGATGAATGGAATAAAACATGCGTTTGAAAGATACATCTTGAATATTCAGTGTCTTGATCAAGCCCAGCGCCTCTTCATGCTTGACGGATGAGGGCGAAATAATGGTAATACCGATACCCGCCTCCACGGCAGACTTCACGGCGCCTGTGCTTCCAAGTTCCATCACCGTCTGAATCTGTTCCATGTGAAAGCCCTGCCGTCTTAATTCGTCTTCCATCACCTGACGGGTGCCCGATCCCTTCTCTCGCAGCACAAAAGGATAAGTGACGACCTCTTCCAGGGTAACGGAGGATTGATCAGCGAGTGGATGGCCCGAGGGAACGATAAGCTTTAGCTCATCCTCCATCACGGGTTCTGATACCATATCCGGATGTTGTACCGGGGCTTCAACCAGTCCAAAATTAAGCTGATGGTTAACGATCTCTTCAATAATTTGCGTCGTATTGGTTACTTTCATCATAATCGAAATATGTGGATATCGTTGACCAAATGGCGCAAGCAGACGAGGCAGCACATATTCACCAATCGTTAGGCTGGATCCGAGTTGCAACCGTCCCTGTAGCATGGAAGTATATCTGGACATCGCCTGCTCTGTCTCCCGGATAAGCTCTACGCTTTGTTCTGCAAACGGGAGCAAGGCTTGTCCCGCTTCGGTGAGATCAATCTTCTTGGTTGACCTCACCAGAAGCTTAACGCCGAAATAATCCTCTAATGACTGGATTTGCATCGTTACCGCAGGCTGGGTCATATGAAGTGCTTGAGCTGCCGCCGAGAAGCTCCCCCGCTGGGCCACGTTATAAAAAATATGAAGCTGATGGTAGTTTAGCGCCATCCCACGGCCCCCTCTCTTCTCTAACCATAGCACGCCCGCCGCAACAAAAAAAGCATGCCTTGTATGCATGCTTGAGTAAACCCTTCTAGCGGTCCGTTCTGCTAACCTATCATCTTAATGATCTTATCTACGTCTTATCTACGTTTACGACTGTTCTTCATCAGTGTCATACGGCGGGAATGCCGCAGCCAGGAATAGTAGGATTTCAGATCTCGCAGTTCTATAGTCTCGGACATCCTCCCGAGAAAGGTCACAATGATCATCCGGTGCAACGGGCGACCGGTAAGATCAAATTCACCAGGAATTTCCGCAAATTCCGCGACCATTACCAAATCATCATCAATCAGATAAACATCTTCCTCTTTGCGATAATACGGGGTCATCCGTCCTTGCTTCAAGCAATCCCAGGCCCAACTGGCAATTTGCTCAAAACCAATTTGTTCCCGGTCAATTCTGTCATGATATCTGAGCTTGGCATGGTTGGTCACTACGATGTCGGCAACTCTCTTGTCTCCCAGCACAATATGAAAAGCTTCGTAAGTCCCCCAACGTTCTGTCGCCCGATCTCTCATGCCACACCTCACATTAATAGGTCTTTTTAACTAAGCACTTTTACCTATTATATTACAACATTCTCCAACTATCTACAAGATAAGCGCTACCATTTTTCAACTCAAAGAGTCCATTGATCTATAAAAATCCATATTTGTATGTCCTTGGTCCTACCAAAATAAGACAAAAGAACGCCTCGGCAACTTATTATAGTTGCCGAGGCGTTCTTCCCTTGCCACTTCCGTTCCCTACTTATATACCATAGTATTGTGTCTTGTCGGGAACATTCTTGCTATACTCCGTCTTGATCTCCCCTCGATAAGAGCGCTCGATCTTGCGAACATAGGATAGCTTCCGAACATTACGCATGATATCCTCCGCCCGTTCGGCGTTTACATACATCACCACGTAATGCATGCGGCGGGATAAGTAATGCACGCTTCCGTATTTATCCAAATTTCTTGCCGCCTTCAAGTCACTTACCCATATAATAAAGCCTGTACGCTCCGGAAACATGAATTTCCCCCTTCCCTGTTACGCATCCTTCTGCGCCTTCATCTTAACCACAACTGCACTTGCCACCGCTCCCGCAACCACCTTGAGGATGGGGGTCATTGCTAGGTACCTTAATGGAATCAGAGACAGCAAAGGCAATCATTTCAGACATCTGATGCAGAATGTCGTCCAGTTCACTCTCAGCAGCTTTAAAATAGCGAACCGCCTCGATCTGCTCCAGTTCACGCTCCACTTCAGCAACCCGATCCTTCGCTTCATGGTAGTTCGGATGAAAATGGCCGAAACGCTCTGTCTCACGGAACAGTTCCTTCTGCGCCTCCAGCTTCTTGATTAAAACCTGGACATCCGCACTTTCATCCACGCGCTGCTTCCAATACAAGTATTCGGAAACGGCTGTAGATTGATTTATCATATCGCCTAATTCATAGGCGTATGTCAACACTTCGGCCATGTCGACCGTGTTCCTTGCAATTACGCTCATGAATTTCAACTCGATTCTATGCAGGTATTCTACCCAAAGTAGACGTCATTATCATAACACAATCCTTTAGCGAGCAGAAGAGTTTCATTCTTCCTAATGGAAGGCCTGCCCAATTCCTTCGGGTAACACAAGCTGAATTGCCAGCCATTCCCCGGGAACTAAGAGCCGCTCGGCCTCTCCGTTCCAGGCTGTCAGTGACGAGGATAAGCAGCGCACCTTAAGTTGCCACACTTCTTCACCCTCCACGGAGAGCGGCAGGCACAGGAGTTCTTCGTCGCCAACTTTCACCCTCAATTTGGTTTGCCATTCCAAGGCCAGTTCCACTAACTTTCGCGCCGTAGACAAGTGGTACGGTCTGCTCTCCTTCCACCAAATGGAGGGTAGAGAAGTCAAGCCTGGGAATAACTCTTCGGGTTCAGGTACCCCATGCTCCGATTCATAGAAGTGCAAGTCAGCGCCCTTGTAAATCCACCCCTGAGCCTCAAATGCTTCCGAGGGCTTACTGTTAGGATGGCCCTTATCCTCGCCTAATTCACCGTGAGTGCCTATCAGTCTTGGATAAACCATGCGATCGCTACTGCTGACCAGGCTCGAAGAGACAGGGGCCAGGCGTTCAGTCTCAAGCCGTTTGATGATCTCAGCGCTCTGCTCACCGACAACTATGAAGTGCTGTGGCCCAATTCGTTCGAGCTTTTCGCCAAGATCAGACATGGAAGCAATCCGCTCAGCCGCCTCCAGATCCGCGCAACGCAGCAATTGTGCCTCCATAAGCTCCGTACGCCCAATCTCCCTGCCCCACTGCTCAAGCGCAACACGGACAGAGTCGGGCACGGTGGCCGCATATCTGGAGAGAAGGTCCATAATATCTTGTACCGAGCGTCCCAGAGCAGCGGCTTGATCAACAGCACTACGACTAATTCGGTAGACACTCATAACATCGGTCGTCACATGCTCCGCACAGGCCTCCAGTTCAAAACGTGCCGCGAGCGAAAAGTCAGGGGGCACAAGAATTTCAAAATCCGGCTGCACAATGAGTCCCACTGGAAGGCGACTACTTATCTCCCCGTTTGGTTCGTCCGCGTGATCATCGATCTGAGCCATCTTGGACGAGATCACCCTTTCCCGGCCAAGCGACGCCAAGCCCTTCCTGTCTAGCAACCAGCGGAACGCCGTTCCCTCTGCTGCAATTACTCCCAGCTCCACAAATCCAAAGCCACACAGAGCCTCCAGCCAGGCTTCAATCCAGACCCGCTGCTCCGTCGTCAGCTCTTCCTCTAATAAAGCCCTTTCGTGAAGCGAATCAAGCAACTCCTCCAGAGAATACCACTGGCCGAATTGAAGATCATACGCGACTAACCTAAGTGCTATATGCTGGAGCCGCGCATCGGCAGGTACGTAACGTTGTAGCACCTCTAGCAATAATTGCTCATTCATTCCCTGGATATCTTGGGATAACCAGGAAGAGAGCCTAGCTGAGTGGAGGTTCCACTTGGGACGGTCCTTGACAATTAACCCCTTAGCCAGCATCATGTCCAGAACAACGGCAAGCGCAGGCGAGTAGACATCGGCATGGGGATAGCTAAGTCCCAGGCCCACTGCATCTTGATCAGATAAGCTGATTAACCCTTCCAATTTGCTCCGTTCCTTCTGGTGAATTGTTCCTTTGGCCGTAATGCGCAAACCATGCTTGGCAATCCAGGCCAGACTGTGGAACAAATCTAGCGCAAGGCCGGTTCCCGCCTCTCGGCGCAACGTAATTAACCCCGAGTCCTG
This sequence comes from Paenibacillus senegalimassiliensis, assembly GCF_001486585.1. Lineage (GTDB taxonomy): Bacteria > Bacillota > Bacilli > Paenibacillales > Paenibacillaceae > Fontibacillus > Fontibacillus senegalimassiliensis. The sequence continues at coordinate 587,431 of NZ_LN909046.1, read as the reverse complement.
TTCCCGGAGTGGAGGATACGCCTCTATGTATGGAACACCAAGCAGACTGGGAAGCGATAGATAATACAATTTCTCTCCCCAGGCTTTACGTACGGCTGACACTATACCGGAACTGAGCAGGGCAGGCAACGCTGCAAGAATATCTGCTCCGCTGATTTCTCCCTTTGCTGCCTGACGGGCCTGCTCTAATTTGAAGGGGTGTCCCGCAAACCGGGCAAATAAACAGCCTAACGCAGACCTCGTTATTGTATCCTCTATCTTCTTGCTCACTCCCGCATTCATGCGTTAAGTACCTCCCGCTCTTGCTGCACGGCATATTCGTAACCTTGCTCCAGCAAGAAAAGCTGCCGACGCTGGGCAAAATCCTGCTCCCTGGTATTCTCTGATACCAGCGTGTAGAAGAAAGCGCGACTCCCATCTGTCTTCGGTCGTAATATACGCCCCAGACGCTGGGCCTCCTCCTGACGTGAGCCAAAACTACCCGAAATTTGAATTGCCACGGAGGCATCGGGCAGATCCACCGCAAAGTTAGCAACCTTTGATACGACCAGGACAGGCAACTTACCTTCCCTGAAAGCCTGGTAGATGCGGCCCCTCTCACTTTGGGGCGTACTCCCCGTAATGAGGGGAACTCCCATCTCCTTGGCAACGCTCTGCAACTGATCCAGATATTGTCCGATGATCAGCACTTGGCGGTCCCGGTGACGATCCAGCAATTGCTCAATGACTGGCTGCTTGCCCGGATTTTCGGCTGCCACCCGAAATTTCTCACGGCCCTCGGCCTGCACATATCGCTTCTGTTGGTCTTCTGGCATTGACACCCGAATCTCTCGGCAATCGACCTCGGCAATATGCCCACTCTCTTCAAGTCTTCTCCATGGGGCTTCATACCGTTTCGGTCCAATCAATGTAAAGACATCTCGTTCACAGCCATCCTCACGGACCAGAGTGGCTGTCAGACCTAACCGCCTGGTCGCCTGGATATCCGCAGTAGCTCGAAAGATTGGCGCCGGGAGAAGATGAACCTCATCATATATAATTAATCCCCAGTCCCGTTCATTAAACAGGGACATATGACGGAATTCCTCATTCTTGCGCGAGCGATGGGTCAAGATTTGATAAGTCGAAACGGTAACCGGCTTCACCTGCTTCTTCTCCCCTGTATACTCCCCTATCTCTTGGGCTGGCAACGTCGTCTTGGAAGTCAACTCGGCTACCCACTGACGGACTGAAGTCACGTTAGAGGTTAGAATTAACGTTTCGCACTGAAGGCGTTCCATAGCCGCCAGACCAATCACGGTTTTCCCGGCTCCGCAAGGAAGAACGACCACTCCGCTCCCGCCTTCTCCCCGCTCGCCAGCAAACGCCGCTTCTGCCTCCATCTGATATGACCTTAATTGGAATGGGTGGCCAGAATCCGGCAACACAGAACGAAGCTTGAAGCTCAGAGGACGGCCCTGATGGTAACCGGCTTCATCTAATACGGGGTAACCAAGTTGGCCCAGTTCCCGCTTGAGCATTCCTCGAAGCGCTGCACTTAGACGGCAATGCCGCTCCCCTTGAAGAGTAATGCGCCCGTCAGCCCAGTTCAGTTGTGTCAGTAATTGCTCAAGGAGCGCCCCATCCGGTCCACAATTCTCCAATTCAAGCAGATCAGCTACACCTGGCACCGGGTACAGCTTCAGTTGACCATATCTTCCCATCCATTTGCGAATATCCTGGGCTACTCCGCCAGGCAGAGGATAACGGGCAAGTTCAGCCAAATCCTTAAGGATGGCTTCTGCATCAATGCCTCCAGCCGCCGCATTCCATAAGGTTAACGGCGTCATGCGGTAGGTGTGGTAAAAGGCCGGAGTTTTTACCAATTCAGCAAATGAGGATAAACGCTCCCGCGCCTCTTCAAAACCGGGATGATCCTTCTCCAGCAGCACCGACAAATCGCGCTGAACGATACAAGCTCCGGGTTTATTCATCGGCTTCACCTCACCCTGATATATTTAACCCTGAGTTATCCTTAAGTTCATAGTTTGCTATATATGGAAATATTTATGCATGCTCTGCAGAGTAGGACTCTGCCATGGCTATTAATAGTCCTGCTGCGTGCAGCATGGCCTGTTCATCAATGTCAAACTTCGGATGGTGGTGCGGATACACGGCATTTTGCCCGTTGCCTGCTCCAACAAGCATGAAGCAGCCTGGTACCTTCTGCACATAATAAGCGAAATCTTCAGCCGGCATAATTGGAGTCGACAATTCGGCATGTAATCCGAATACCTCCGGAGCCGCCTCCATAAAGCGTTCATATTCCCGTTCATGATTAATTAGACTTGGATAACCAGGCATATAATTAATGATCGCTTCAGCCCCATAGGCTTGAGCCGTCCCCTCAGTCAAGGCATGAATTCGCTGACGAATCAATGCACGCGTCCCTTCCTCGAAGCAGCGCACCGTCCCGGACAACTTACACCGGTCGGCAATAATATTTTGCGCTGTGCCTCCCTGAATTGCCCCAATCGTGACTACGGCAGGGTCCAGCGGGTCTACCGAGCGGCTGACCACGCTTTGCAATTGCAGAACCAGCGCAGAAGCGGCAACGACGCTATCTACAGTTTTGTGCGGCATGCCTCCATGGCCGCCTTGTCCCTGCATTTCAATGAAGAATTCATCGGTAGAAGCCATCAATGCTCCCGGCCTGCTAGCAACAGTCCCCACAGGCAAGGGGGTCCAAAGATGAACGCCGTAAATGACATCTACGCCATCCAGTGCACCCGCCGCAATCATTGAGGTTGCCCCCCCAGGGCAAACTTCTTCGGCTGGCTGGAAGAGCAAGCGAATCTCTCCGCGCAGTTGCTCCCTCGTCTTGGCAAAATATTCGCCAACCGCCAGCAGAGTTGCTGTATGGCCATCATGCCCGCAAGCATGCATGACCCCTGGTTGCTCTGAGGCATAATCGCAAGTTTTCTCGTCCTGAATGGGCAAAGCATCCATGTCCGCTCTGAGCGCCACAGTCTTCCCCGGGAGCCCCCCGTATATCTTGCCCACTACGCCATAGCCGCCAACGTTAACAGAAACCTCAATGCCCAATTCCTGTAACCTCTCAGCAATATGGGCCGATGTCTCCTCTTCCCTAAAGGAAAGCTCCGGATGGCGATGAAGGTGTCGCCGCAGCTCCACCATTGCCGGAAATAACTCATGTAACAAGCCCACTTCCATGGTCTCCCCCTCTTCCTTCTTCCCGGAACCCTTCTGTTGCTTCATATCCTTGCCGTCCGTCCGGTTACCTTATTTAGCTCTATTGTAGCAGAAAAAAGCCAGGCAAATCATCATGAACGGAAAGGGCAAGCGGGCCAGGCTTTCCCGGCTTGCACAAGCGCTGGAAACATAATATCATGGGGTAGAGAAGATTTGAGAAAAGTTCACAATTTAAGGGGGCAAATTACCATGATCGTGGAAAATACCGGCTTGGACGGTTTGCAAAGCGATTTGGCTTATTTGGATGAATCAGCGGAGAAGCTAGGTTTTGTACGCTGGCAATGGGAATATTACCGCGCTACATACGATTATAAAATTGAATACAACAATAGCGATTATTACTTGCGCATCAATACGCGAGCTTTGGAGGGCAAGTTGGAGCGCCCGGATACCGTGCTTGCCATCGAAGCGGTCTATATGGGGCGGGCCACTTTTCCACACGGGTTGGAGTACGAATCGGAGATTCCGCCGCTGGTGATGAAAACCGCCAATTACAAATTGACGGAATTGAAGGAACTTCTTGAGTCCTAAAGTGATGCAATCATGAGAGAAGAAGCCGAAAAGCCAAGACGCGGAGCCCCCGACTTTCAATTGCTCATCCTGACACTACTGCTGGTTGGTTTCGGAATCGTGATGGTGTTCAGCTCCAGTTCCAGTATCGCATTAGTTAGTAAGCTATTCGATAACGATCCCATGCACTTTACCAAACGTCAAATCATCTTCAGCCTGCTTGGTATTGTCGGCATGTTTATCACCATGAATATTCCTTATCCCAAATTCAAAAAGCTATTTATACCTATATTTATTCTTGCTATCGTTATGCTGCTGCTCGTCCCCTTCATTGGAGGACGCATTAACGGCGCCACCAGTTGGTTTGCCATCGGAACACTTGGCATTCAACCTACAGAGCTGGCGAAGATTACGACGATCTTGTATCTCTCGGCTCTAATCTCCAAGAAGGGAGAACGATTTCGGGATTTGCGGACCGGCTATATCCCTGTCATGGTTATTGTCGGGTTTATCGCCGGACTCATCATGCTTCAACCGGATTTGGGTTCCTGCCTTATTCTGGTGGCGACAGCCGGCTTGATTATCTTTGCCGGAGGGGCCAACCTCAAGCATATCGTTGGCTCCATTGCCCTATTAATATTTGGTGCAAGCATCGTCATCGGTATCGGCGCCTTGTGGGAGCAAGTTAATCCGCCAGACCCGACCACCGTCACGGGAGATAACTACAGACTTGGACGCATACAGGCGTTCCTGAACCCTTGGGAAGATACCCAGGGTACTGGATACAACCTGATTCAATCGTTGACTGCGATCGGTCATGGCGGCGTCACTGGCACCGGATTTGGACAAGGTATTCAGAAGCTTCATTACCTGCCCAATGCATATAATGACTTTATCTTCGCAGTTATTGGCGAGGAATTCGGACTTATTGGCACCTTGATTTTCCTCATGGTCTATATTTACTTTATTTGGCGAGGACTACTCGTTTCCCTTCGGTGCAAGAGTACCTTTGGTACCTTAACCGGTGTTGGCATTATGGGGTTAATAGCGATCCAGGCATTCGTCAATATCGGTGGTGTCACCAATACGATTCCAGTTACAGGAGTCACCTTACCGTTCATTAGCTACGGCGGATCTTCACTTCTGGTCATGATGATCGCAATGGGTATTGTACTCAGTATTTCGAGGGAATCATCACTACCGGTCAAGCAAGAACGCACCAAGTCCGTCGTCGTCCGTGAACCGACCCCGTTCGAAGTGCGTAGCCAGCAGCGTAGACATATGTAAATTGTGATGATAACCAAAAGACTACGGAGCACGCTCCGTAGTCTTTGTTTTGTTCATCGATTATTCAACTTAACTTATTTGAGGCCGAAAGCAAACCTTGTATCACAGCGCAGCCTTCAGGCTACTACTAGAGCTCATCGTCTTTAAACGCAACGCCCTCAACTTTAACGTTCACTTCTACGATTTTCAGTCCTGTCATGCTCTCGACCGCTTCACGTACATTTTGCTGGAGCATCCGGGAAACCTCATGGATCGGCGTTCCATACAACACGATGATGCGCAAATCAATCGCCGCCTCCAACTGACCGACTTCCACCGTAACGCCCTTTTGCACATTCTTACCGCTTAACCGTTTGGCCCAGCCCTCAGACAGTCCACCGGACATCGCAGCAATTCCCGGTGTCTCCAGCGCGGCCATCCCGGCAATCTTCGCCACGACATCGTCTGAAATGCGAATCATTCCACTATCTAATTGCAGTTGCTCGGTCATGGTTATTCCTCCTTCAACCTCATTAATTTCATTGTAAAGCGTAAGCCCATTTAAAGCAAATGACATGCCTCTGGCCTATGTATGATGAAACAAGCGTATTCCCCTTGTAACAACGGAGTATACGCTTGCACTATTTGAAGACAAACCGGTTCACTGTTTATTGTTCATGGCTTCATATAGTGAGGCCAGATTCCGTTCAAGTCTGCTAAGAATTTGTTTGCCTGCCAGTTCTTCAATAAGTCCAACGCGAGTCGCGTAATCCACTTGCCTGGAGAATCCATACATCTGGGTATCCAGCACTTCCTCATAGAGAGGACAGTAACGTGTAGCCAAGTTCTCCATCTGTACTTCAATCAGCTTCTCTATTTTATCTGCATCTTCTTTCAGAAGATTAAGTGCTTTCTGGTTCAGTTGCTCCTGCAACTCAGATGAAGTCATGCCTCTTCCCCCCCCTATGTCCAAAAATCGTCACACCTCTGTTCTATCCTAATATTAGACGAAATCGAGGGCCAATACAAGAACCTGTGCAAATTAACCTTGTACCCACTCGGCTGATCTGCAGTGTGAGAAGAGCATTAAAAAACACCCCCGCAATGCGGGAGTGTTTTCTTCATTTTCTATTCTGCAACAACTTTGACATCCAGCCCATGCTTGGCAAAGGCTTCGGTTACAGCTTTCTTAGCTTCGTCTGCATCCGGTCCATGGACGTGAAGCTCATAACTCTTGGTGTTCACAAGCGTAGTGAAGAGACCAAGAATACTCTTTACATCGATGTACTTATTGTCTGCCTGAAGCACAATGGAAGAAGTAAATTTACCCGCGATTTGGGCAATTTCTACTACTGCTTCATTATTCGTAGCCATATGGATCCCTCCGTGATCAACTTTGGAAATAACATACCTTCATCATACATTGAATCCGCTTTCCTAGCAAGGGTATTTCTCTTTATTTCAAGTTCTCAGGATTTAAAGCGGACAGTTCAGGTATTACAAAAATACCGTCCTTGCGGATTAAAACGTCGTCGAAATAAATTTCTCCACCGCCGTAATCCGAACGTTGAATTAGTACCAAATCCCAGTGGATTGAGGAACGGTTGCCATTATCGGCCTCTTCATAAGCTTGACCCGGTGTAAAATGCAGGCTACCCGCAATCTTCTCGTCGAACAAAATATCCTTCATCGGATGGAGAATGTACGGATTGAAGCCGATGGCAAATTCACCGACATATCTTGCCCCTTCATCAGAATCCAGAATATCATTCATTCGCTTCGTATCATTGCTGGTCGCCTCAACAATTTTACCATTCTCGAAGCGGAACTTGATGTTCTCGAACGTAATGCCGTTGTACAATGTGGCCGCATTGTAGCTGATTGTACCGTTTACGGAGTCACGAACGGGAGCGCTGTATACTTCTCCATCCGGGATATTCTTCTGACCGGAGCATTTGATTGCACCGATATCTTTGATCGAGAACGACAGGTCCGTACCTGGCGAAACAATACGTACTTTATCCGTTCTGCTCATCAGTTCAGCCAAGGCATCCTGTGCCCGGTCCATTTTGGCATAATCCAGGTTGCATACGTCAAAATAGAAATCCTCGAAGGCTTCCGTGCTCGTATTGGCCAATTGTGCCATGCTAGCATTAGGATAACGCAGCACCACCCATTTCGTCCGTTTCACCCGTTGTTCACTGTGCACGGGATGAGAATAAAGCGAGTTGTACAATTTCATTTTGTCTTCAGCTACGTCTGATAAATCATTGACATTGGCACCCGCACGAATACCAATATAGCAATCCATCATTTGCATCCGCTTCAGATCATATTCGGCCCATGCCTTGATCCCTTCGGCTGTTGCATATTTCAGTTGTGCGCGCTGCACCGTACGATCAGTAATTTCTACAAAGGCGTTTCCGCCCTTCTTCCCTATTTCTTCCACAACTGCTTTCAGCAAATCTCGTTCATCGCCAATCATTTCGACCAGCACGTTCTCGCCAGGCTGAACGCTTACGGAGTACCCTACGAGGTTTTCCGCCAGTTTTTGAATTCTTGGATCACGCATCTGACTCACTCTCCTCATTATGTAACGGGAACCTGTCAGGGAATAGCTCCTTGAAGACTTCCCGCTCGTTAACCATTGGTTAATTCTTCTTATATTGTAGCACGAAATGGAGCCTAGCGTCAGCCTACGCTTAACAGGCCACAGTTCTATTTATAGCTTTTGAATTGATTATCAATACGTAGCACTTCTTGTTGCTCCTTCCCCTCCGCAGAGAGGTAGGTGACCACAGTCTCCGAAGTCAACCTGGCTGGAAGTCCCGACCTACGATCGATGGTCAAGTGGTATACCGGCTCCGCCTTCATCTGCCCAAGCATGTGTTGCAATTGTTCATTTCCGGCTGTCCAGACAAGTAATAGCTCGTTTTGCAGCGCCTCCTGCTGGTCAGGAGGTACATCAATCAGTCGTTCCTTCCAGTCCTCGCCAAGCTGATGCATCTCAGACAACAAACGTTCCTTCAAGCGAAGGCTGGCTTCATCCGGATCAATCTCAATTCTTAGCACCATCGTTCCCCGCGCGGCGCCGCTTTCTGTAGTAATGTGCTTGTGAGAGGTTTGCCTGATCTCCTCAAGCTGATCCAAAGGATTCAATCTAGCGACACCTTGCCGGAGGGCATCCTCCTCCAGGGGTACGGCAGTCTGCCATATCCCGTCTGCCAAATAGAGCTTGGCGCTCCAGCCCGAGTCCCCGGTCAGCCCGGCCGCACGCAACGAGTTGCCAGGCAGCAAAGCAGCGTTAACAGCAGGCTGAGCGCTCATATGCAGCTCCCTGTGTGCACGCAGCTCTCCCGTATAGCGCAAACTCTCCCCTTGACCAGTTTGGTTCCCCCGATCTAAGACAGCCAAGCCGTTAAATGTAAGCTCATCGCAGCCTGCTAACCCCGACCAGGTAAAATCGAACCACTGCTCCGGCGTCTTTTCCAGAGGGCTGCAGGAGGACAGCAGAAGCAGAAGTAGCAGCCCGCAGGCAGCGGTTCGTCCAGCCTTACTTATCCGTAGCAGTTCCATCCTGCAAGCACTCCTTATCCGATTTATTTGCCAATTTAGCTGTATCCTCCCACCCCACTCTTAAATCTATGCGTAACTGGCACGCAAAAAAAGCATTCTGCGGTAGATTTGTTCCACACGCAGAATGCTTATCTTTAGGATCGTGACTATGAGTCCTGTTCTCCGGTAGCTGTATGCGTCTGATTGCGTCCGCTGTTCTTGGCACGATACAAGGCCATATCCGCTTGGTAGAACAAAGATTCCACCCCCGGCTTGTCTTTACCCCGTTGCCATTCCGCAATTCCGCAGGACACGGTTACCTTGGGCTCCGTTTCCATCGACACCCGCAGACGGACCGTCTCCGCGATTTGGTACGCGCTGCTGGCCGTGGCTCCCGGCAAGTATACCGCCAATTCCTCGCCCCCCCAACGAGCCGCAATATCCGTCTTGCGGATGGTTCCCTTCACGATATGACATACTTGCTTGAGTATCTTATCGCCCACCTGATGTCCGAAGGTATCGTTCACCTGCTTGAACTGATCAATATCCACAATAATCAGCGAACCGTTGCTGTCCTTCTTCTGGAACTCCTGAATAGCATCATCTACGTAATGGCGGGCATACAATCCGGTGAGCATATCCCGGTTAGCCATCCTCCGCACTTCTGCATGCAGCAAAGCATTAGCCACAGCCAAGCCAATATGAGAGGACAGAGCCTGCAGAAGCTTGTAATTATCGTATGAGAAGAAACGGGGTTGGCGATGGGCTAGCATAATTCCCCCGATTGCCTCACCACGAACGATAACCGGTGCTGTGATTAGTGAACGTGACTCCGTCTCCTCCATAAAGCGCGAGTTAATCTTGCTGCCATAAGCGCGATAGTCAGATAGAATAATAGGTTCATTCGTAGCATAAAGCTGACCGCTGAAGCCATAATCACTCGGGAATTGCTCGTTCGCTAGCCCCGGCACATTGCTGGACACGATTTCAAAAGTACCATGCTCCCGGTTCAACTGGGAGATACAACAATATTCCGCCTTAAAGATAGACAATAATTCTTCCATAGCAAACTGAAATACATCGTCTATTTGAAGACTTTGATTCAGCCGCTTGGTCAATTCGTTAATCAACCGCAGTTCATCGATGAGCAGATTGGATTGCTCGTACAACCTGGCATTCTCGAAGGCCGTACCCGCTGTGTCGGCCAACATGCCAATAAGCTGCAAATCAATTTCATCAATCAAATCCTGCTCGATCGATAGATGAAACACTCCGTAGCTGCCTTGCTTCCCACTTAGCGGAACGGCTATCTCCAAGCCCGCCTTCTCGCCCTCATGCTCGCCATGCAGTCGTCGAAGTTGCATGCTTCCTTCCATGAATGCCTGTACGCAAAGATCGTCGCCTTGCTCGTAGAGCAGTAAAGACTTAATTCTGGGATCACGGCTAAGATGATCCTGGGACATCAGTAATTCCAGCTTGGCCGCCGGATACATCCCGGACAACCGTTCAAACAATTCCGTCAGTACGGAATCCACGTCGATCTTGTCATGCAGCTTCTGTACAACGGAGGATAGCTTGGAACGACGCTGTTCCTCCCGCTTGGCCCTCTGCTGGGCCTGCAGCAGATCGGAGACCAGGAGCGCTTCAAAAGATTGATAGAAGCAAGTACGCAGGAGTTCCGCTGCCATCTTCATGAATAAATCGGCGCCTGCAGCATCATAACCTGTCAGACGGCAGCCGAATATGGCGAACATCTCGCCATGCAATCGCGTAAACAGCGGTACAGCAGCATAAACGCTTCCCGCTTCTTCCCTGGTAATGGATTTCTTCTCATCAATGGCAGCTATAATGATGTCGGCCATAGGGCCAGGCTCGTCAAGATTGCCAGCGGCAGTGAGCGGAATATCCGGATCAGCCACCAGCGCCGTTCCAAGGTAATCCGTAACCATAAAGCTCGCCTCGCCCAATCCGGGCAGATCAGGGACCAGCTTACGCCAATGACCATAAGCATCCATTAAAATAGAATCAATGTAAGGATAATCATAAGTAGTAATGTCTAGTTGCCGCAACCAGTCTGTGTAATTGGTACCTTCTTCAAGCTGCGGCAGAAAAGAAGCATGATTAGAATTCATCGTTGGTTGCCTCCTGATCGATTGGCCATAAAAAAAGAGCTCCTTTACAAAGCTTTATATTTTGCGCCATCAGCTTGTCCGTTTCTATCCCTTGTGATCCGTTCTTGATCAATACATTTATTTTACTATCTCCACAAAGGTTTTGCACTATATTTCCCACGTTTGGAACTATATTTTTAGGACAAAAGACCTATCGACAAAAAGTAGCAATTTCATACAAAAACACCTAGTTGACTTTCATTGATTAAATCGTATAATATATATTGTTGAAAAAGACTGGATAGAGTCTTTGCTTAGGGCGTAACGCATGCGAGCACCCTCTCGGTGTTTTGTTGCTGATAAGACAGCGGCTGAACTTTCTTATCAGAGAACGTATTCATCTATCCTTACGTTCGACGAAACAATACCCGCGCAAGTAGAACCCTACACGAAATATAATTATAAAGGAGTCTACCTATACAATGGCACGTTACACTGGTCCTAAATTTAAACTCAGCCGCCGCCTTGGCATTTCCTTGAGCGGAACAGGCAAAGATTTGAAGCGTCCTTTCCCTCCGGGGCAACATGGCGCTAACCAACGCAGAAAAATCAGCAACTATGGTGCACAATTGCTTGAGAAGCAAAAATTGCGTCATATGTACGGCTTGGGTGAAAAACAATTCCGTACTTTGTTCGAAAAAGCTCAAAGCATGCCTGGTATCGCGGGCGAAACTTTCATGTTCTTGCTTGAAAGCCGTCTGGACAACCTGGTTTACCGTCTTGGCTTCGCGAACTCCCGCGCTGGCGCTCGTCAGCTCGTAGCTCATGGTCACGTAACCGTTAACGGCAAGAAAGTCGACATCGCTTCTTACCGTGTTAGCCTTGGCGACGTTATCAGCCTTCGCGAAAGAAGCCGTGGTCTTGCCTTGGTGAAGGATGCCATGGAGAACCGTTCGCATCTTCCAGCTTACCTGGAATTTAACGACACCTCCCTGGAAGGCAAATATATTCGTTTGCCTGAACGTTCCGAGTTGTCCCAAGACATCGACGAGAAGCAAATCGTCGAATTCTACAACCGCTAAAATTAAGCACATCAAAACCGGCCCAAGTCGTCATCGACTTGGGCCGGTTTATTTTGTTTATTTTACCGTGAGCCTGGCGAATTTACGCTTACCAACCTGAATAATCTCCCCACCAGCCAGTTCAAGTTCGGCATTCGGATCGGTCAGCTTCTCTTCGTTAAGCTTCACCGCGCCTTGTTGAATGCTGCGTTTGGCCTCCCCGTTAGAAGCAGCAAAGCCAATCAGAGTCAACAGCTTCATCAAGCGGATTTTGCCATCCTCCAATTCAGATGCAGGGATTTCCTTATCCTCAATATCCTCAGGCAATGCCCGCTGCTGGAATACGGTGATAAAATGTTCCTGCGCTGCTTCAGCCGCTTCTTGACCGTTGTACATCCGTACCAGTGTATAGGCCAGCTTCATCTTGGCATCGCGCGGATGAATCTCGCCCGAGTTCACTCTTTCAGTCAAAGCCGTGAGTTCTTCGTTCGAAAGGTCTGTGACCAGTTCATAATATTTAAGCATTAACTCATCGGGCACTGACATGGATTTACCATAAATTTCATTAGGCTCCTCATCGATGCCGATATAGTTGCCCAAGCTCTTGCTCATCTTCTGAACGCCGTCCAGCCCTTCAATAATCGGCGTCATGATGGCAACCTGCGTCTCTTTGCCGTATTCCTTCTGCAAGGTCCGCCCCATTAGCAAATTAAACTTCTGGTCCGTTCCTCCAAGTTCAATATCGCTCTCCAGTGCCACTGAATCCATCCCCTGCATCAGCGGGTAGAAAAATTCATGGATGCTGATCGGCAAGTTGTTCGTGTAACGCTTCGTGAAATCGTCGCGTTCCAGCATACGCGCTACCGTTACCTTGGCAGACAATTTGACCACCTCGGCGAAGGTCATGGGCGCGAGCCACTCCGAGTTAAAATAAACATGCGTTTTCTCCGGATCAAGAATTTTGAAGATTTGCTGCCGATAGGTCTCGGCATTGCGCTGCACATCTTCTTCTGTCAATTCCTTGCGGGTCTCGGACTTCCCCGTAGGGTCTCCGATTCGGCCTGTAAAATCACCAATGATCAATTGTACTTGATGCCCCAACTCCTGGAACTGGCGCAGCTTCTGCATAACAACCGTATGTCCAACATGGATATCGGGCGCCGATGGATCAAGTCCAAGCTTAACCTTCAACGGTTGTCCGGTGACGACCGATTTAATGACCTTCTGCTTCAGTTCATCCTCAGGTACGATCTCTACAACACCTCGGGAGATCACCTTGAGTTGGCGCTCTACCTCCGCTTGCTGCGCCCCGCTTAACTCTTCCCATTTCATAAGCCTGTTCCTCCAATATAATGATGTTTTGCCGCCTTTAAGAGGTTGTTCAAAAAGTCACCTTCCCAGAACGAAGTTGTTCAAGGAGTGAACTCGACATCGAATCTTGAATTCAGCCGGGCCTTCCGTTGCTCACGTACCCACTACGTACGCTCCGTTACTCAGTCCCTAGCTTCATCCAACCTTCTTGGTCCTGAAAATTCGACTTTTTGAACACGCACTTTAAGAACACAAAAAAGCCCCTTCTTGTCCCAAGGGACGAGAAGGAGCGCTCGCGTTACCACCCTAATTAAAACCGCTAGCCTTTGCTATTGGCAGCCACAAGAGGCACGGTTTTCACTTCATTCACATAACGGAATAATCCGGTACCGGACTACTGGCATATCACTTACGTATATGCGTTCCCCCGGACGGCTCCAGACGGTAATTCAAAAGCGATCCGCTCATTCGGTTCACAGCGACCACCGATTCTCTGAGCAGCGGGATTCCGCCTTCTACTTAGTCTTTCCAAGCCTTTATTGATATGTAATTAAAATAATTTATATCACAGATGTATTTCCAAAGTCAAACCTCGCGACACTAAACCAAGGGCGGTTCGAAGGTCCTAAATTTGTCGAACCCGTCCTTCAAATCAGCTAAAATGGGCTGAAAAAACATCCAAAACCCCTTTTTTATGCTATAATGTTGCTGTTTATAAAGGAGGATCATTCATGGCTCATGAGAACGACAACAACTCCAAGCAGCCTCAGACCGAACTCAAGCGAAGATCTCGGAGCGATAAGACGGCCACCAAACCGGCGCGTAAGCGTAAGAAGGGTCGTATCGTTTGGGCGATTCTAGGATGGCTTGTTTTGCTGGGGTTTGCGAGTGTGCTATTTGTGGGAGGTGCCGTATTCGGCTACGTGTCCTCGATCGTCAAGGAGGAGCCGGTACGCTCACGCACAGATATTGAAGAGAAGATCAACCATAACGAGATGACAGGGTTCGCTTACTTCCGCGACGGGCAGCCTATCGGCCAATTGCGCTCAGAAGAAGATCGGCGCCCCATCTCTTATAAGGAAATTCCGCAGAACGTGCTGGATGCGGTAATTGCCATCGAGGATAACCGTTTTGAAGAGCATATGGGTATCGACTTTCAAGGGACCCTGCGCGCCGTTAAACAACGGGTGCTTAACGAAGCTGTACAGACCGGCGGCAGTACGCTGACACAGCAATTAGCAAGGCGTGTCTTCCTCAACCTCGACGTTACAGAGGATCGTAAGGTGAAGGAAATTTTGCTGGCCCTTCGACTGGAACGCTTCATGTCCAAGGAAGAGATTATGACGGCTTATATGAACAAGGTACCCTTCGGCAACGGATCAAACGGCTATCAGGTTTACGGAATAAAGGCAGCCGCCAAAGGGATATTTAACATTACCAATCTCGAAGATCTGAATATTGCCCAATCTGCTTATTTGGCCGGCTTGCCTCAATTGCCTTCATCCTACTCGGCCTTTAATGGCAAAGGGGAATTCAATGAGGAAGCTTTTCAGCGAGCAATCAAACGCCAGCAATTAGTGCTACAACGTATGCTGGAGGAGAACAAGATTACAACGGCTGAATATAACGAAGCTGTAGCCTTTGACACTCAAGGATCGCTGGCTCAGTCAACCAAGAAGGCCTATGACACCTTCCCTTACCTGATGCTGGAGACGGAACGGCAAGGGGCCATCGTCATTGCGATGATGAACAACCCGGAGTTGACCAAGGAAGAGGTCTCCGGTAATACGCAAATGCTGGAGGAAGCCCGCCAGGAGTTGCTAACCGGAGGCTACCGGGTATATACCACCATCGATAAGAAGATTTATAATTCGATGCACCGGGTATCAGACAACGCCGAGAACTTCTCGCCGTTCAGCGAGAAGAAAGGACTGGAGCAAGTAGCCGCCATGATGATGGATAATCGATCCGGGGCTATACTCGGCATGATTGAGGGACGTGACTTCTACACCGAGCAGATGAACTATGCCACGCAAATGAAACGGCAACCTGGCTCGACCATGAAGCCAATCGCCGCATATCTGCCCGCTCTCGACACCGGCCTGGTTCAGCCAGCCAGCATTCTGGATGATTCCCCTATCATTTTACGGGATTATCAGAAGGGCTATCATATTCCAGGCAATGCCAGTGGCGGTTATAAAGGACTTGTTACCGCCCGTACGGCTCTGAATGAATCGCGTAATATCCCCGCACTGAAGGTGTTTAACAATGTCGTAGGGATCGAGAAAGCTTGGGATTTCAGCAAGAAGCTGGGTATCACCACTCTCGAAGAAGAAGACTATGGTGCCCAAACCGGGGTGCTTGGCGGTCTTAAGTATGGGGTAACGGTTGAAGAGCTTACCAATGCCTACAGCACCATTGCCAATGGCGGTCAGTTCACCGATGCTTACATGATCGAGAAGATTATTGACCACAAGGGAAATGTCGTCTACAAGCATCAAGTTGAGCCGCAACAGGTGTTCTCGGAGCAGACGGCCTATCTTATGACCGATATGTTACGGACAGCCCTGAGAGACGGTACTGGCAAATCGATCAGAAGCGACTTCAAGAGCTATAGCAAAATTCCCGTAGTCGGTAAAACCGGATCAACCCAAAACTATGCCGATGTCTGGTTCATGGGGTATTCACCGGATGTCACGCTAGGTGTATGGATTGGCTATAAGGAGCCGGTAAATACACTTTCCGATGCTGGTAAGGCCAGAGCACGTAAAATTTGGGCACTGGTCATGAATGAAGTTACCGAGAACGTCAGCGACGTGTTCAAGACGGATTCGTTCACCAAGCCGGAAGGCATCGTTACCAAGACCGTGTCCGGCTACAGTGGCAAATTGCCAACGCAATTGACCCAACAAGCTGGGAAAATGGTTACTGATATCTTCAATGCCAAATTTGTGCCAACCGAGCCGGATGATGTTTTAATCCGTGCCAAGTATGTCACCTACAATGAGGTTAACTATATTCCGCTGGAGACTACGCCTTCCGATATGCTGCGTGAGAAGGTGGTCGTCAAGCGCGAGAAGCCGATTGCCGAGCTTAAAGAAGAGCTTGAAAAAGCCTTTGCCCGCATGTCAGGAGGCCATAAGTCGCTGAGCTTCTACATGCCAAAAGACATTGGCGAGGATGCCCCATACAAGGAGGACCCTCGGACTGATGATGGCAAGGCACCAAGCGCCCCTGGGGGCGTAACCTTGATTGGCCTTGGCGGAGGATCCAAGATCAGTTTCACCGCAAGCCCAGAGAAGGATGTCGTCGGATACCGACTGTACCGTACGGATGACGGTGTGAAATTCCAGTCCACCGGCAAAGTCTCGCTCACCGGAGACTCCACCGTGATTGCCGATGCCCGGGCCCCAGGTTTCGGTACGGCTTACTATGTAACCGCCGTAGACGTTGCTGGCAAGGAGTCTGAACCAAGCGCTGTCGTTAGCCCTCTAGGGGGTGGTGGCAGCCCTGACGGTAACGGAGATGGCCAAGACAACGACGACGGTAGCGGTGGCAATAATGAAACTGGGGGAAATGCTCCTTCCTCACCATCGGGCGTCTCAGTGAATAAGGATGAAGGCGGGTTTACAGCCAGTTGGAAGGCCAGCCCTCTGCTCGATCTCGTCACGAGCTACAATGTTTACGTCTCGGACAGTGAAGGCGGCTCCTATTCCAAAGTTGGCTCTACGTCCGATACGCAGTATTCCATCAAGACAGACTACACCAGCATTTGGGTTAAAATTAGCGCAATAAATGTATTGGGCGAATCCGCCCTCTCGGCTCCAGCGCAATTTACCCCTTAAGCTGCAAGCAAATAAAAGCCTCCGTTTCACCTTATGGTGGAATGGAGGCTTTTCATTTATATCAGGTTGACATATTAGTCCTCAATCGTCGATAAGTCACCGGTCGGCAAATTAAGCTCCCACGCCTTCAGCACGCGCCGCATAATTTTCCCCGAGCGAGTCTTGGGCAATTTGTCCTTGAACTCAATCTCACGGGGAGAAGCGTGAGCTGAGAGCCCTTCTCTGACGAACTTGGCAATGTCTTGCTTCAGTTCCTCCGATGGAGTGAAGCCTTCGCGCAAAGAGATGAATGCCTTAATGATCTCCCCCCGGATTGGGTCCGGCTTGCCAATGACCCCAGCTTCCGCAATGGCCGGATGCTCCACCAGCTTGCTCTCCACCTCGAACGGACCAACTCGCTCCCCGGATGAATTAATAACATCATCAATCCGCCCCTGAAACCAAAAGTAGCCATCTTCGTCCATGTACGCCGTATCCCCGGAAATGTACCAGCCAGGAATACGGAAGTATTCCTCGTATTTGGGGGCATTGTTCCAAATTAGCCGCATCATGGATGGCCACGGCGTACGAATCGCCAGATTGCCCATCCGATTGGGTGGCAACTCCCTGCCATTATCATCGATGATCGCCGCCTGAATGCCCGGCACAGGCTTACCCATCGAACCCGGCTTGATCGGCAAGGTCGGGTAGTTACAGATGAGTTGACCACCGGTTTCGGTCATCCACCATGTATCATGAATACGCCGGTGATACACCTTCAGCCCCCAGCGTACCACTTCGGGATTCAGCGGCTCTCCCACCGATAATACATGACGTAGGGAGGATAAATCATACTGACCAATCAGATCCTGTCCTGCTCCCATCAACATCCGAAAAGCCGTTGGAGCACTATACCAGACTGTGACCTGGTTCTGCTGAATAGTTGCGTACCAATCCTCCGGACTGAAGCGACCACCCCGCACTACATTCGTCACTCCATGCAGCCAGGGAGCAAAAATTCCGTAAGACGTACCCGTGACCCAACCCGGATCGGCCGTACACCAGTAGATGTCCCCTTCCTTCAAATCCAATACCACCTTGCCAGTGTGGTAATGCTGAAGCATGGCGTTATGCACATGATAGACGCCCTTGGGCTTCCCGGTAGAACCGGATGTATAGTGTAGAATCAAGCCGTCTTCACGATTGACCCAGGTCACCTCCGCTTCCGGTGAAGCGGCTTGAAGTTCTGCCGTAAAATCCGCAACCCCCTCGCTAGCAGTCACTTTATCTCCAACCAGGAAGACGGTTCGCAAGGTGGGTAATTCCTCCCGGTTAACCCGAGCCAACAGCGCAGGAGTGGTGACCAAGGCAACGGCACCGCTATCCTCAAGCCGATCCTTGACCGCCGTCTCCATAAACGCCTCGAACAACGGACCTACCACGGCCCCTACTTTTATAATTCCAAGAATGCTAATGTACAGTTCCGGCGTTCTGGGCATGAACACAAATACCCGATCTCCCTTGCCAATTCCATAGTTGCGCAGCACATTGGCAAACCGGTTAGTCGCTTGCCGCATCTCCGCGTAGGTATACGTCTCCTCTCGCTCCGGATCGCTGAACTTTAGGGCGACTCGCTCCCCTTTCCCTGCATCTACATGACGGTCAATCGCTTCATAAGCCATGTTCACGTTACCTGTGGTATACCAAGAGAACTGCTGCTCCACATCATTCCAGTCAAAATCAGCACAAGCCTCGTCATAGCTGTTCATATTGGCGGACGGTACGTCCACGGAAATGATTTCCCCTTGCAAATGACTCATCCCTTCATCCTCCCTCAATCTCTGAATACAGCAAGATCGTAGATCAAAGTTCATGAAAACGGATACACATCCATATAAGCCAAGGTCGCTTTTCGAGAGCATTTATCACATATCAGTTTAAATATATGAATTTTTTGTGTCGGAAATCATTATAGCACAGCTTTTCATGCACAGGCTATACTTTTCAAATTTTCATTTTTCTGTTATAAGTGAGGGGAATGAAGCAAAGGAGGCGGCTTAGATGGAACATCCCAAAACGTATATCCGCCATACCCTCCCCCAACAGCAAGGTGAAATCGTCGTGGAGGGACCGGTTACCCCTTCGCATCTCCAATCCCTGAATATGCATGCGGATCTGGATGCCTTCCGCAAGCCGAAGGAACAGCATGAGGCACTCATTGAAATCGCCGAGCTGCCCGAAGGACGTATTATTCTGGCCAGGGACGAGTTGACCATCATCGGTTATGTTACCTTTCACTATCCCGATGATATGGAGCGTTGGTCACAAGGGCATATGCCTGATCTGCTGGAGCTTGGTGCCGTTGAAGTCGCCAATGCTTACCGTTCTCTGGGTCTGGGATCAACCCTGATCCGAACCGCCTTCGAGGACCCCCAAATGGAGAGCTATATTGTATTTACCACGGAATATTACTGGCATTGGGATCTAAAAAGCAGCGGCCTGTCCGTCTGGGACTATCGCAGCATGATGGAACGGCTGATGAAGACCGTTGACATGGTCTGGTACGCTACAGATGATCCGGAAATTTGTTCTCACCCGGCCAACTGCTTGATGGTAAGAATCGGCAAGCAGGTTCCACTTGCCTCAGAGGAACAATTTGACCGCATACGATTTCAACAACGCTTTATGTATTGATCGTCCAATAAGGAAGGCGTGTGATTGCGTGTCTGCAAGCGCTTTATTCGTACATCATAAGCAAGCGATGAATTATCGCTTCCATGACCAACATCCCTTCCACCCGATTCGGTGGGAATTGACAATGGATTTATTAAATGATCTGCAAGCGCTTTCTACAGACCGAAAACTGGCTTCACGACCAGCCACGGAAGAAGAATTACTGTGGATTCACCAGCCCGCCTATGTGGAGAGCGTCAAGCGGCTTAGCTCGGCTGCCCCCGAACCTCACTGGATCAGCGAGGGAGAACCTTACGGGCTCCTGGATGAGGATACGCCTTACTTCCCCGGTATGCATGAGGCGGCTTCCTGGATTGTTGGGGGTAGCATAACCGCAGTAGAGGCCGTGTTATCGGGCGCCAGTCCCCATGCCCTGCATTTGGGTGGTGGGTTGCACCACGCCTTGCCAGCAAAGGCTGCGG
This sequence comes from Paenibacillus senegalimassiliensis, assembly GCF_001486585.1. GTDB lineage: Bacteria > Bacillota > Bacilli > Paenibacillales > Paenibacillaceae > Fontibacillus > Fontibacillus senegalimassiliensis. The sequence goes on along the minus strand of NZ_LN909046.1, from coordinate 567,386 downwards.
GCTTCTGCATCTACAACGATGCTGCTATCGCCATTGATTATGCCCGGCGCCATTACGGCGCACGTGTCTTATATGTGGATACCGATGTGCATCATGGCGATGGCGTACAATGGAGTTTCTATTCGGACCCGGATGTCTGCACCTACTCTATTCACGAGACAGGAAAATACCTGTTTCCAGGCACCGGACACTTGCCCGAACGGGGCGAGCATCAAGGTTACGGGGCATGTATGAACTTGCCGCTCCAGCCCTACACGGAAGATGCTTCCTGGCTGGAATGCTTTGAAGAATCCATACGGCGCTTAACGAAGTATTTCCAACCGGATTTAATCCTTAGCCTGCATGGCTGTGACGCCCATGCGCTGGACCCATTATCCCACATGCACTGCAGTATGGAGATTTATCGCCAAATGCCAGCCATCCTGCATGAACTGGCGCACACCTATTGTGAAGGGCGCTGGGTCGCTTTGGGGGGAGGGGGCTACGACTTCTGGCGTGTCGTGCCTCGAGCCTGGAGTCTGCTGTGGTTAGAGATGAGCAGCCACCCACTGGCAAATGCTCTCCAGACTGACGCCCGCCATCCGCTTCCCCAGGCCTGGATTGACACCTGGCAGCCACATACTCCGCAATCGCTACCTTCGGAATGGCTGGATGACGCGCAACGCTGGGAGAGCATTCCCCGGCGTGACGAAATCACGGCAAAAAACCGCGAGACACTCGCGGTAGCTATGCAGGATTATCCATGATAACATGCTGCATCATATCCTTGACTATGGCAAAAGAGCGTGCAGCCGCCATCACAGTAAACTCGGCGAAGTTCACTTCTGCTTCGCCATCAGCCTGGTCCGATATGGAGCGAAGCACGATGTAAGGGATAGCGTTCATCTGGCACACCTGAGCTAAAGCCGCTCCCTCCATCTCTACGCAAGCCCCGCCTAGTTGCTGGTACAGTACCGTCTTCACATAACCGGGATTTGCAATAAACTGATCCCCTGACAAGATGCGGCCAAGCACATGCTTGTGATCCGTGCATTGACGTTGGCATGCTCCTTGAGCCAAGGCAATCAGTGCAGGATCTGCTGGGAAATCAGACACAGCCTGGTACGGTGTAACCCCTCGTGTATATCCAAGTGGAGCTACATCCATATCATGCTGCTGGCAGGAAGAAGAGATTACAATGTCCCCCACAACCAGATCAGGATGAACTGCTCCCGCCACCCCGGTGAACCAGATCTGTTCTACCTCAAAGCGATCGATTAGAAGCTGCGTAGCCACCGCTGCATTAACCTTTCCTACACCAGATTTACAGACGACCACCTCATGCCCATACCAACTTCCCTGTACAAACCGAATTCCTGCAATGACAGATGACTCTTGATTCTGTAGCACCTCTAAAATCTGCACAATTTCCTCGTCCATGGCCCCCATCAGGCCTATTTTCATGCCCATCCCCTTACTCCCTTCAACAACTCCTTGAGAGGTATGAAGCTGTTCTCCTCATTCCTTACCTCTCCTGATACTCAAAAAAGCTCCTTTGCAGGAGCTTTTTCCGTTTCATAACCTTTTTCATATATATATTTCTCTATGTTTATCATTTTTCTACCCGTTTAGCTTGTCCATTAAACGTGGCTAACTGATAACCGCAAAATAGTCTCATGCGGCAAGATAACCCGTGGATTCTCAACGGCTTCCTTCTTCATCAACTTGGTAAGCAAGCGCATCGCTACAGCTCCAAGATCGTACATCGGCTGAGCCACAGTCGTCAATTGCGGACGCACCATGGAGGCCATACGAATGTTGTCCACGCTAATGATGGAGATATCGTCCGGTACCTTCAAGCCTTCATCTTGAATGCTGTGAATGGCCCCAATCGCCATCTCGTCGGTAGCGGCAAAGATCCCGGTTGGGCGTTTCTTCAAGCCGAGGAAATACTTCATCGCTTCAACACCTGACTCATAGCGGTAGTTGCCGATACGAACCAAATCTTCTTGATATTCAATCCCTGCCGTCTCCAGCGCACGCTTATACCCTTGGAATCTGGCATACCCGTTCGCCGGGTCCTGCAGCGTGCCACTAATCATCGCAACCTCACGGTGACCATGACGAATCAGGGTGCTGACCGCATCAAACGCTGCCGACTCATGATCGATATCAACAGACGGATATTGGCCATTGTCGTCACTAGTTGCACAGAGCACAATCGGCACCGACGAGGTCCGGAACGCCTGAATATGCTCCTCCGTTACCGTACCGCCCATGAAGAGAAGCCCGTCCACCTGCTTCTCCAGCAGCGTGTTAATAACGCGGATCTCCTTCTCCTTACGCTTGTCGGCATTACACAAAATGATGTTATAGTGGTACATGTTGGCAATATCTTCGATGCCCCGGGCAATTTCTGCAAAGATTGAATTCGAAATATCAGGGATCACCACACCAACCGTGGTGGTCTTCTTGCTGGCAAGTCCTCTCGCTACCGCGTTAGGACGATAACCTAACCGTTCAATCGCTTCGTAAACCTTTTTCCGGGTCTGCGGTTTCACATTCGGATTGTTGTTGACAACCCGGGAAACCGTGGCCATCGAGACGCCTGCTTCACGTGCCACATCGTAAATGGTAACCGTCACATTCTTCTCTCCATTGCCATAGATTTTCACTCATTCATCCGGTAAAGTTCCAGAGCTCCAATTAAAGTTTATGATACGACAAAATACTTCTTTATGCAATGACAACGCTTCAATGTGAAGTCAATGCCACGCTTAAAGCCGTTTTTGTAATCTTGGAGTGGGAAGTATGCCAGATGGCTTGCCCATCCTTAACCAAAATCGCCTGCGGCGATTCATGTCTGACCTCAAGCCGGTCTGCCGCTTCATTCGACACGTCCCGACTTTGGATCACATGTATCAGACCATATGTAACATCCTCACGGGGCTCTTCCTGCAGGTAAGCCTCTACCGCCTGGTGAGCCTTCGCGCTGATGGAACAGCGGGTGCTGTGCTTAAAGAGCAACAAGGGCTGACGGCTGGAATCCGCCAACGCAGTCTGGAGCTCCTGGATCGTTTGTATTCTCATCATGTCGGACATAGCGCATATCCCCTTCTTTGAATAAGAATCGCCAGATGTTCTGATGCTCTGATGATATCTTAACAAAAAAAATTATGAAAACACAAGTTCATTTACAAATTCATTTGCAAAATCCGTCAAAATCACCGTTAATTCGTACTGGATATTTGACGATTTCTTACAAATTTAGACAAGGGTTGAAGACGTTTGGAAATACTGTCCATCCATTCCAGATCACCAAGCTGTTTTGCCCCACCATACAAATCCAGCAACAGATTAATCTGCTCCTCACATTGCCGCTCCAGCACACTCTCGAAAGAAGCTTCCTCGGTCCCCGTCCATTTATCCGACACAGCTAAAATCAGCCCCGCCAGCTCATTTTGCTCAGAAAAATCAACCCATTCCCCGAACCCTTCTTCTTTTAGTCTGGCCAACAAATCTGTCAATTCAACCTTTACCTCGGGAAGCACTTCGTAATGACTGCACTCTTCACATTCATAAATAGGAACATTATCAATTTCATAGATTCCTTCAAAAATGACCGTTCTAAAACCAAGGTTCATCATTTGCCCGCAATGGCAGTGCTTACGCACAGGATCACCTCATCCTAACACTTCATAGATTGCTATGTTTGATGTTTAAGAAACTGAAATTTAGTCTAAGCATAGTAATAGTAATTATTTGTTCTCATTAAAATATTAGAACGGGCTTTCGTCAAGAGCCAGCCTGGTAAGGAGGAGATTAATTTGAGACTTTCTGGAAAAAATATTATTGCTTTGGTGGATGAGGAATTCGAGGATTTGGAGCTGTGGTACCCGATCTATCGCCTGCGCGAAGAAGGTGCCGAGGTTCATTTGACCGGCCCGGAGAAAGGAAAAAAGTACATTGGCAAATACGGGGTGCCTGCCGAAGCTGAATACGCTTTTGAGGAAATGAATGCCAGCGATACCGATGGCATCATTATCCCTGGTGGATGGGCTCCCGACAAGCTTCGACGTTACCCGAAAGTGTTGGAGTTGGTCCGGAAGCTACATGAAGACAGGAAGCCTATAGGGCAAATATGCCATGCCGGATGGGTGCTCATCTCTGCCGGTATACTCGAAGGCGTAACGGTCACTTCCACACCGGCCATTCGCGATGATATGCAAAATGCGGGGGCGATCTGGAAGGATGAGCCCACGATTGTAGACGGACATATCATTTCAGCCCGCCGGCCTGCGGATTTGCCTATTTACGCCAAGGCTGTTGCCGATGCGATAGCACAGCGTAAGTAACTCTTCCCTAAATACGCGCAGGCCGCCCGGTCATATAAACCTTGGGCGGCCTGTGTTTGCTTATACTTCATATTATTTACTTAGCCGTTCCTGCCCCAGCTCGTATCCATACCGGATTAATTCAGTTTCAACTTCATCGCTGGTTGTCAGGCGATAGCAGGTAGCTCCAATCAGTTTGCCCTCTTGTGCATGCGAATTGAGGACGCGGTGCTTCACACGTAGCAGTGCTTGTGGCGACATGCTAAGCTCGGTCACGCCTAAATGCAGCCACAACGGAATTGCCTTCTCATCGCCCGCCATCTCTCCGCAAACACTCACAGAAATCCCGGCTTCATGGGCCGCTTGTACCGTTTGACGCAGCAAACGTAACACCGCGGGATGGAACGGATGATACATATGGGCAATTTTCTCATTCATACGGTCCACAGCCAGCACGTATTGAACCAGATCGTTGGTTCCGATGCTAAAGAAGTCAACTTCCTGGGCCAGCAAATCAGAAATAGCAGCAGCAGCGGGAACTTCTATCATGATGCCCACTTGAATACCAGCGTCGTAGGCAAGACCGCGCCGGGACAAATCCTGCTTGGCCTCTTCCAGAACTTCCTTTGCCGCCCGGATCTCTTCGAGCGAGGAGATCATCGGAAGCAGCATTTTGACCTTGCCGTAGGCACTTGCCCGCAAAATGGCGCTCATTTGCGTCTGGAATAACTCCCGACTGTCCAGGCTGATCCGAATTGCCCGATACCCTAGCACCGGATTATCCTCTTCCGGCAGAGCAAAATATTCAAGTTGCTTATCTCCACCAATATCCAAGGTACGAATTACGACAGGATGTGTGCCCGTCTTCTCCACGACCTGACGGTACACTTCGAACTGCTCATCCTCACCAGGGAAGGTAGCCCGATCCATATACAGAAACTCCGTACGGAACAGCCCTACTCCCTCTGCGCCATGCTTGATCGCCAGTTCCAAGTCCTTGACGGAGCTGATATTGCCAGCAAGTCGCAGGCGAACACCATCCTTCGTGACGGCCTCGACGGAAGCCAGCAATTGAAGCTGTTCTTTGCGCCGACGCTGCTTCTCGGCAAGCTCTGTGAACCGTTCCACGACAGCCTCTCCTGGGTTTAGGTAGATCAAGCCCTCATCCCCGTCAATGACCAGCAGATCACCAGTCTGCAAAGGCTCCGGTAGCTTGTTCTCCAAACCCGACACAAGCGGTATGCCAAGAGCACGGGCCATAATGGCCGAATGCGAGGTTTTCCCGCCAGCCATCGTCACCATACCGAGCACGTTATCCGGATTCAAGTGTACTAATTGCGAAGGCGACAGCTCCTTGGCCACCAAAATATAAGGCTGTGTATCCGCTGGCAATGTGATATCCGGTGTCCCCAGCAGATGCTTGAGCAAGCGATTGCCAACATCCTTGATGTCCAGCGCCCGTTCCTTCATATACTCATCATCCAACAGGTCAAACATCGTCACAAAATGATCGATCGCTTCTTTTACCGCTACTTCGGCCGCTTTGTACTGACGTTCGATAATCCCCTGGATCTCGCTCATAAAAACAGGGTCCTCCAGGATGGCCAGGTGAGCATCGAATATACCCGATTCCTCCGCCCCTACCGTCTCCTTGATCTCCCTCTTCATCACTTCAATTTCACTTTTAGATGTACGAATGCCCTCGTACAACCGTTCAAACTCTTTGGCCAAGTCGACCTTATCCATGCGCCGATCAGGCACATCCCACTCCCAGGCGGGCAGCACAAAGGCTTTGCCGATCGCAACCCCTGCTGCTGCTCCGATCCCCTGTATCATGTAGTGACCCCCTAGTCTTGCTTGTGAGTTCCTTGTCTGAAGCTTCCGTTACCAAGTAACTTCTATCTATCTCATAATGGTACGCCCTGCCCGTCAAATTTGTCAAAGGAAAAAGCGCAAAAGCCAAAGAGACCCCTCCTTAAGGACGGGTCCTTTGGACGTTGGAATAGCCATGAATAGGCCACTTAGCTGCGTTTTCCAATTAAGATGCTATCCTCGACCTTGATGCAACGATCCATGATGACGGTGAGTCCCCCTTGGGAGGCGATCTCATACGCTTCCTCACTCACAATCCCTTGCTGTAGCCACAGAACCCTGGCACCGATCTTAACGGCTTCCTCGGCTACCGGAGGCGTCTGCTCGCTGCGGCGAAATACATTGACGATATCCACCGGCTCAGGAATATCCGACAAGGAGGCATACACCTTCTCGCCCAAAATCTCGCCGGTTACGGTCGGGTTCACCGGAATAACACGGTAACCGTTGCTTTGCATCGCCTGAGCCACCATATAGGAGGTCCGGTCCGTTTTATCGGATAACCCCACTACGGCAATATTGCCTGCGTTCTGTAGGATTTCCTTAATTTGCTCACGACTTGGATTCTCAAATGCCATGGTTAGTTCCTCCTCGGATGCGGATGGCGCTTCAACGTTTACTCCACTCGTTCTATAGATGCGCCAAGCGCTGTAATGTGATCAAAAAATTGCGGATAAGATTTGGCGACATGATGAGCATCTTTGATAACCAGCGGCTGCCGGCAGCGAAGTCCTACCACCGTCAAGGCCATAATCACCCGGTGGTCGTAGTGGGCGTTGATCTCCACTCCGCCTTCCAGCCCGAGCGGACGTCCATGCACGATGATCTCGGCTTGACGCTCCTCCACCTGGGCTCCAGCTTTCTTCAGCTCGGCCAAATAATCCGTAATGCGGTCACATTCTTTATAACGCAAATTTTCGACATTGTAAAATCGGGAGGTACCATCGGCAAATACAGCAGCGGCTACCATCGCAAGCACAGCATCCGTAGCTGCGTCACCATCGAACTCTACCGGACGAAGCCGACCATTACCGCGAACATGCACCGTACCATCCTGATGCGTCAGCGGCACATCCATCATCTGAAGAACATCGACGATGGCACGTTCCCCCTGCTTGCTCTGCTCTGCGAGACGATGTACCTTGATATCCGATTTGGTGACGGCAGCAGCCGCCAAAATCGCTGCCGATCCTGGGTAATCTCCCTGTACGGTATAGGTCTTCGCTTGATAGGATTGCCCACCCGGCACACGGAAATGCATATAATCATGGCTGGCATGAATCACGATACCGGCCTGCTCCAGCACTTCCAGCGTCTGACCTACCACAACCTTGGATTTCAGGTCATCCAGCACCTCAATTTCGCTATCTTCCGCCAGCAGCGGTGTCAGAAATAACAGAGCGCTCAGATACTGTGAGCTAACCGCGCCAGACACCTTGATCTTACCGCCCTTCGCCGCACCGCCACGAATGGTAATGGGTAAACGTCCTTCTTCATGCGTTACCTGGACGCCCAATTGGCCCAGCGCGTCTATCAAATCGTCATGTGGGCGCTTGCCCAGCGAATCAGGATATGTGTTTACAAAGGTTACTTCGGGACAAAGCGCTGCAATAGCCATCAGGAAACGAAGCACCGCTCCCGCATTGCCCACATTCAAGGTTTTGACATCCTTGGGCCTGCTTCCGAAGCCGGTGATGACGATCTTCTCCTCATCTTCCTCCAACACCGCTCCCAAATCGGCGATACAGCGGCGAATCGCATCGCTATCTTCGCTATGAGCCGGATAATATACCGTACTGGTTCCCTCCGCTAGTGCGGCAACCAACAAATAACGGGTCGTATAATTTTTGGAGGATAACGCTCCAATTTCGCCTTTTAGCTGCGCCGTTGGCCTTACGATAACATCCATATTCAACTTCCCCTTTTATAGTTATTAATCTTTAACCGCGGTAATGCGTTAAAATCTCAACAGCCACGCGGGCCGCATCTTTGCCTGTCGTGTCTATGGCATAGTGGGCAAAATCATAGGCCTGCTTCCGTTCATCCAGCAATATCTTGATTCGCTGCTCCGCATCACCTGCGAGCAAGGGGCGATTCGGGTCCTGGCCTACGCGACCGAGAATTTCCTCGGCGGTAGCCCGTAGAGCAAACACTTTGCCACCGGCGAGCATCACGTTGCGATTAGCCTCCCGCAACACAGCACCTCCACCTGTAGACAATATAATGCCTGATTGACTAAGCACTTTGCTAAGGATCTCAGACTCAAGGTCACGAAAATAGGCTTCGCCTTTATCGGCAAAAATCTCCGGGATGCTTAGTCCTGCTTCCAAGACGATCTGCTCGTCCAAATCCACCATCCTCATGCCGGTCTCTGTAGCCAGCAGCGCGCCCACGGTTGATTTGCCAGTACCCATCATACCGACCAAGACGATGTTGTCTATTGCTTTATGCAATTATCTTCACCCGCTTAACATGTTCAAATAATGACTTTTTGAACTACCTTATATAGCAAAACTTTTTCATATCATAACACAGGCCGATACATTTTCAAGATATAAAAAAAGAAAACCGGAGGAACGCATTCGTCCCTCCGGCTTCCGGGCTAAACTGCCCGGGATTTAGAACCATTGATGATGGAAGACGCCTTCCTTGTCTACACGTTTGAAGGTATGAGCTCCGAAGTAGTCGCGTTGCGCTTGCAGCAGATTAGCCGGCAAACGTTCCGTCCGGTAGCTGTCATAGTACGACAGGGCGCTGGCAAAGCCAGGTACAGGAATTCCATTCTCCACGGCAGCGGAGATTACTTTACGCCAAGCTCCTTGATAGCTTTCGACTACATTTTTGAAGTAAGGGTCCAGCAGCAGATTCTTAAGCGCCGCGTCGCGGTCATAAGCTTCCTTGATGTTCTGCAGGAATTGGGAACGGATAATGCAGCCTCCGCGGAAGATCATCGCGATGTTGCCATATTTCAGATCCCAGCCGTATTCGTCCGAAGCCGAACGCATTTGCGCAAAGCCTTGAGCATAGGAGACAATCTTGGAGACAAACAGCGCCTTGCGTACATTCTCGATGAACTCTTGCTTGTCCCCTTTGAAGGCTTGCTTCTCAGGGCCATTCAAAATTTTGCTGGCCGCGATACGCTCTTCTTTCATGGCAGACAAGAAGCGGGAGAATACAGACTCGGTAATCATGGACAACGGCACACCCAGATCAAGCGCGCTTTGGCTTGTCCATTTACCTGTACCCTTTTGTCCGGCTGCATCCAAAATCACGTCAACCATCGGCTTGCCGGTCTCTTCGTCATATTGGGAGAAGATGTCCGCCGTAATCTCAATCAAATAGCTGTCCAGTTCGCCTTTGTTCCATTCTGTGAAGATTTCGTGCAGTTCCTTGGCGTCTACGCCCAGCACGTCTTTGAGCAGATGATAGGCTTCACCGATCAACTGCATGTCGCCGTACTCGATACCGTTATGCACCATCTTCACATAATGGCCGGCACCATCCGGTCCAATATATGTACAACAAGGATCACCATTAACCTTAGCGGAGATCGCGGTCAAAATAGGCTCTACCAGCTTATAGGCACTCTCTTGTCCACCCGGCATAATGGCAGGGCCCTTCAATGCGCCTTCTTCGCCGCCGGATACCCCGGTGCCGATAAAGCGGAAGCCCTTGGCTTCAAGCTCTTTGCTGCGGCGCTGCGTATCAGGGAAGTGAGCGTTACCGCCGTCGATGATGATATCGCCTTGGTCGAGGAAAGGCAGCAATTGCTCAATAGTCGAGTCGGTCGCAGGACCAGCTTGTACCATAATTAAAATTTTACGCGGAGTTTCCAAGGAATTCACGAATTCCTCGATGGAAAATGCCCCTGCCAGATTTTTGCCCTTGCCTTCGTTAGCAAGCAGGTCATGCGTTTTCTCCGGAGAACGGTTGAACACCGAAACGGTGAAGCCCCGGCTTTCAATATTAAGGGCTAAGTTCTTGCCCATGACAGCTAAGCCAATAACGCCGATTTGTTGTTTTGACATGGTCTCCATCCTTTGTCACTCATATTTTTTTCAATATTATCATTTTAACTCTTTTGTGTACAGAAGTGAACCCTGAACCAGCAAGCCAAAAAACAACCCCCACGTTGTGGGGGATGAACCGTTGACGCCATTACCATTCCAACATGAGCAATTCAAGCCGCAGCTTGCGCAGCCGCTCCTTGCAGGCTTCCTTTGTCTTGTCGTCGCCATGCTGCATGGCCTCGAACAACCGCTCTAGCTCTACATCCAATTCTTGCTGCAATTGCTCCAACTGCCTCTCTGCCGACCGCGAGGCGAACATTTCCGCCATCTGCACGGTGTCGACCAGGGGGCTCTTCTGATAAATGACCCGGTGCTCCATACCGGAGATTTCCACGGAACGGATGACTTCACCGAACAGGATATTCTCGACGAGAATTTGCCGATCCTTGAAACGTTTGACTACGGCGTGGCCCCGGAGGTCGCCAATCAGCTTCTCCAGCCACTCCGCAAGTTTGGCATCGCGGATGACATAATCCCCCGCCAGTTTATATCCCCGGGCCAGACGTTGGAAACGTAGCTTGGTGAGCTTTCTCCCGGTGCGTACGGAGATGATAAAGAGCGCCTCATTTTCGCTCCAATATAAAGAATACCCATCTTGGATCAAGTCACGAATCAGTTGTTGAATGTGCCGGCGGTCGAATCGGAGTTCCAGGTTACAATATTCCACCTCGTAACTTTTATTCACGGCACTCCCTCCTCTTAAGTCATCCTATACTCCATCTTATGTAAAGCAACTTGGTTTATTGATTATTTTTACCCTTAACGGGCCTGGCTTGACGCATGAAATATGATATACTGTCCATTATTCATGGAGAACAGTTGATTTACGACTAAGCTTGGAGGGAAGACCATGACCTTTGCCGGATTTGCCGAACAGGATTTCAAGGCACTGACGGTCCCGGGATTACAGCCCCGAATGGAAGCGATCAGCAATCACATCAGACCCAAGCTAGAAGGGCTGGGCGCAGAGATTGCCCCTTATTTATCTGCGCTGTGTGGAGAAGATATGTACCCCCACGTGGCCAAGCACGCCCGGCGAACCGTCAACCCGCCCAGGGATACATGGGTGGCCTGGTCAACGAGCAAACGCGGTTACAAAGCCTTGCCTCATTTCGAGGTTGGGCTGTTCCCAAGCCACTTGTTCATCATCTTCGCCGTCATTTACGAAAGCCCCAATAAAGCGATCTTCGCTCGCTATCTGGACAAGCAAGCCGCTGCCATCAACAAGATGATTCCTGCGGATTTCTACTGGTCCTTGAGCCATAGGGACCCAACAGGTGTTCCGCACCACCAGGTGGATGTCAAGCAGTTGAAGGCTTGGGCGGAGCAGCTTGCCACGGTCAAGAAGGCCGAAGCAATCTGCGGACTTCGCCTGGAACACGATGATGCGCTTGTCCGTGATGGAGCGAGACTGGTTCAAACGGTCGAACAGACTTTCGAGAATCTTCTGCCGCTGTATCGAAATGCCTTCTATACACGCTGATTCAACATATACAGCGCGCTCACCATACCTGTAAGGCCCCAGGGCCGTCCCGGTTTACGTTGCCGGGGCGGCCTTTGGCTTGCGGACGAGGCCCAGATGCAGGAAGAACAGCAACAGCATCACCCCCGAGCTGGCGAGGAACGGTGCGGTTGGACTGACCATATCCCACAGCTTCCCGGAGATGATGGGACCCGCCACCATGCCAGAGCCCTGGATGGTCAGGAACAGGCCCCAAACCGTCCCCTTCTCCTTCTCCGGCAGCATATGGGAGATCATCGTATCCCAGGTCGGCAAGATGAAGGCATAGCTCAGTCCGATCAGCAAGACAAACAGCCAAATCATGGGAAGCTCCCGCGATAAGGCGAACATTCCGACCGACGTGGCCGCCAAGGCGAAGCCGATATGGAGAAACCATCGCGTGCCCAAGCGGTCCACCAGCTTGCCGATGGGAATGAGGCCAGCTACGGTAACTCCGCCACCGATGACCAGCATGGCGCTGAACATTTCTGGTGACAAGCCTAATTCGGAGCGGACATACAGAGTAATGACCGGCGTCAGCAGGCCAACAGCGAAGGACTGCAAGAACAGAGCTGGATAAAGCAGCGGGCTGACATGTAGTTGGCTGCGAATGTGTCGAATCGAGCTATGAATACGACTCCACACGTTCCCCTGCCCCTGCTGACGAATCACCTCCGGAAGGGCAGTTGACTGGGCAGCCTCCTGCTCCGTGCTTACGACCTTTCTTTTCCCCGGCAAAGTAAGGGAGACGATGACCAAAAAAGCAATGCAGCCGAGTAAAAACCAAAAAATAGGCTGATACGATCCATGCAGAAAAAAGTTAATGATAACGGGTCCAAGGCCTGTGCCTCCCAGACTGGACATTTGAATGACACCCATCGCGGTGGCAAAATTGTTATTTCCTTCGGTCACTGCCGTAATGCCCATCAGCACGCTTGGCCAAAGAGGAGCTGTTCCGATGCCAAGTAAAGTACAACCCAGGACCAAAAAGCCCAGCGTCTTGAGAAAGGCGATGATGGCCACTGCCCCTAGCGTGATACATAAGCCCAAGGTCATGGTCAGGCGGAAGCCCAGCCGTTCAATCAGCCAGCCTGCCGGACTGCGAAACACATTATCTCCTATGTACATCAGGGAAAAGGACAACCCGATAGCAAAGGCTCCCAGCATCAATACATTCCCCATATAGATTGGCAAAATCGAGACAATTAACGCGCCCTTGACGAACTCTACCAGAAACATAATGATCCACAGGCCGATAAATGTGGGATTCAATAGCTTCCTGGACGCTGCTACAGAAGTGAATGACACAAGTAAGCCCCCTTCTCTTTTTAAATTGAACGCTCCCTGCTTAGCCCGATACTTTCAGTTTGTCCGCTTTGGCTCGTGAATTAACCTCCGGATTGTCAAATTTCTGTAAAGCTCGCAGCTACTGCTTGCATTCCGGGCTCTTTTTGCTATACTCAAGCTTGTTTGAAAATTATCTCGACGAAAGGCAGGGATGGCCCGTATGGATCATCAAAACACGCCGCTCTTCACCGCTCTCAAAAAACACGCGGCCGGCAATCCCGTTCAATTTCACATTCCCGGGCACAAAAAAGGGCTCGGTACCGATAAGGAATTCCGCGAATTTATTGGCGATAACGCCTTATCCATCGATTTGATTAACATTGCGCCGCTGGATGACCTTCACCAGCCAACTGGAGTTATCGAAGAAGCACAGAAGCTGGCTGCCGACGCGTTCGGTGCGGACTATACCTTCTTCTCCGTGCAGGGTACAAGCGGAGCCATCATGACTATGATACTATCCGTTTGTTCTCCCGGTGATAAAATTATCGTTCCGCGCAATATTCATAAATCCGTCATGTCCGCTATCATCTTCGCCGGTGCGAAGCCAGTCTTTGTCTCCCCGGCTCAGGATACTAATCTCGGCATTGACCATGGCATTACGACAAGCTCGGTAGGACGGGCCCTCAAGCGCCATCCTGATGCCAAGGCAGTAGTCGTGATTAATCCGACTTATTTTGGCGTGTCCGCCAATTTGAAGGAAATTGTGGAGCTCGCTCATAGCTTCCATGTGCCTGTACTGGTCGACGAAGCGCATGGTGTTCATATTCATTTCCACGACAAGCTGCCGATGTCTGCTATGCAAGCCGGTGCGGATATGGCGGCAACCAGTGTGCACAAGCTTGGTGGTTCCATGACGCAAAGCTCCATTCTGAACTTGAATACGAAGAATGGCTACGTCAATCCGCAGCGTGTTCAAACCATCATCAGTATGCTTACGACGACTTCTACTTCTTACCTGTTGCTCGCTTCGCTTGATACCTCTCGTCGTAACCTGGCCCTGCACGGGCATGAGATGGCGGAAGAAGCGATGAAGCTAGCGAATTACGTTCGTGACGAAATTAATCAAATTCCTGGCTTGTACTGCTTTGGCCGGGAAATTCTGGGCGGGGAAGCTACCTATGACCACGACCCTACCAAGGTCACTATTCATGTGCGTCATTTGAGCATCACGGGCTATGAGACGGAGAACTGGCTGCGTGAGCATTACAATATTGAGGTTGAGCTCAGCGATATGTATAACATCCTGTGCCTGATTACTCCAGGCGACACACAGGAGACAGCCGACATCTTACTGACGGCTTTGCGCGAGCTTTCGCAGATTAATTATACGGAGGATCATGCGGGAGAGTTGGTCGTTAAGGTTCCGGAAATTCCGCAGCTTTCCCTGATTCCGCGGGATGCCTTCTATGCTGAAACCGAGGTCATTCCCTTCAAGGAATCTGCGGGGCGCATCATCGCCGAATTCATCTATGTGTACCCCCCAGGCATTCCAATTCTGTTGCCAGGTGAGGTCATCTCCCAGGATAACATTGATTACATCGTGGACCATGTGGAAGTGGGTCTGCCGGTTAAAGGGCCTGAGGATCGTTATATTCAAAACGTAAAAGTGATTATTGAAGCCGACCCTATATTCTAATACTTCAGTTGCAATCATCAAAGAAGCTCCCCGGTAACCCGGGGAGCTTCTTGTGATTATCATGCCTATATCATTCTGACGACCACGTGTTAAGCTTCGTCTGCTTGGGAGACCAACTCGTTGTAAGCTTCCTCCACTTGTTTCCATTCTTGCTCGTCTTCGATGTTGTAAAGCACCATTTCTTCATTTTCTTCTTCCATGCGGAGAATGATACCATCCGCCCCCGGATTGTTGCGTTCAAGCAGCAATGCGTATACTTTCTCACCGACATCGAACGTCTCGACGAGAACCATCTCTACGTCGTTACCTTGCTCGTCCGTCAGCGTCAGCACAAACTCTTCATGCTCATGATCGTGATCATGGTCATGTCCGCAGCCGCACGCTTCGCCGTGTTCGTGATTGTGGTCGCTCATGAAATTACCTCGCTTTAATTGTGTTTTTAATCCCTACGTATCGTAACATTTTCATATGAACAGGTCAATTTGGATACACACAAGCTTACAGGTAACCCACTATTATTTCAGCACATTGATCCCTTTTTCCGTAATCAGGACATAGTCGGACCCCGAAGATGCCTTCATATAGAAGCCGACCTTATAGCGACCCGCCGTTTTGAAGTCATAAGTAAAGTCCTTGGTACGGAACCAGAAATTGTCGCGCTGGTCCTTGATTTCATCGGTTTGAATCTCCTTCGTCGTCCCGTCCGGCGCCGTAATGGACACCCGCACCGCCGAAATGTCGGTCCGCAGGTTATCGATTTGCGAGAACACGTTGAACTTCAGCTTGCCCGTCTTCTTGACGTCTCCGAACACTCCCTCTTCGGTAAAGAGAAACATGTGAACGTTCGGCTTATAATAACTCACCGTTTTGGTGCTGTCGTTGTATTCAACCAATCCCTCTAGATGACGTACAGGAACATACGTCTTACCATCAACCATATAACCGCCGTCTTCCACCTCATGACCGTTAAGTACCAGCTTCACCTTTTGGGTGGCCGCATCGGCAAACAGCAGTGAACCTCCCATTAGAGAAAAAGCAACTACGAGTAATGCAACTCTTCTCCATTTCATTGATATGAACCTCCAATTTGATTCATGTTGATGTAAAGTTATACTCTTTGACGAGAAGCAAGTTGCGGTGTTTTCCGGCAAAATCATTACTTTTTTTCATCAGGCGGACAAGACTTTCGTTTCCACCGGAATTTGTGTACATTTAAGGAAGAAAGACGATGATGCAAGGAGGATTATAATGCCACTACGTTTGCAAATGCTAGGAACCGGCGGAGCCTTCGCCAAGACATATTATAATAACAACGGGCTATTATCCGCCGATGATTATACGCTGTTGATCGATTGCGGGATTACGGCGCCGATGGCGCTGCATAAGCTGAACCAATCGCTGGACGATATTGATGCCGTGCTGATCACACATATTCATGGCGACCATGTGGGAGGGCTTGAAGAGTTTGCCTTCCGCATGAAATATGTCGTGGGCCGCAAACCGCGATTGTACGTCGCAGAACCACTGCTAAAGCCTCTATGGGAGAATACGCTCAAGGGTGGTCTCAGTCAGGAGGGTATCATTCATTCGCTGGAGGACGTGTTCGAGGTGTATCCTTTAACGGAAAGGCAGGCGGTCCAGCTTGCGCCCGGCTTATCGGTGGAACTGCTGAGAACACCTCATATTCCCGGAAAAAGCAGCTATTCGCTGTATCTGAATGACGAAATATTTTATAGTGCAGATATGACCTTCCAACCCAAGCTATTGGAGCAACTCGTTCATGACCGAGGCTGTCGTAGAATTTTACATGAGGTGCAACTAACCGGCCCAGGAGAGGTACATACAACACTCCAAGAGCTGCTTACCCTCCCTGAAGAGGTTCAGGAGATGATTCTGCTGATGCACTATGGGGATGAGATGGAGAACTTTATTGGGGCTACTGGTCAAATGCAATTCTTGAAGCAGCATGAAATTTATACGTTGTAAAAGTGGCTTCTCGGTGCTGAAAATGTGACTTTAGAACTCGCTTTAGTAATGAATCAGGAGCGCTCCAGCATGGCTGGGCGCTCCTGATTGAGGTTAGCGCTTATTGTGGCTGTAATTGTTCTCTTGCTTGAGTTCAATCAAAGTTTGGCAGATTATCCAGGTTGTTCGTCGGATCTCCGTCGGCATCGCCGCGCAGATACATCTCCCCGTCTTTTCCTTTGAATGCGTTCACGCCAGCAATTGCTCCGGCATTGACCTCTTGCAGCGCTTGCTGGTAATCCAGCACACGTCCGCTGGACGTCTTGAATGCTTCCAAATCCCCGTCACCGTTCTTGCGTACGGCAATAATGGTCTCTCTGCTGTTCAGGGCCATCTGCTATCACTCCTCTTAAAGGTTTGATCTCAGTGTGCCCCGAAGTTTTGCAAACTATGATTTCAGCGATTTCACCATACGCACATGGGGAATTCCGGCATCATCAAAGGGCTCCGTCGAGATGGTCTCATAGCCCAACTTGGCATAAAACCCTTCCGCCTGACACTGGGCATCCAGCACAGACTGGGACAAGCCCAACTCGCGCGCCAGCTCCTCCAGAGCCAACAGCAAGATGGTCCCTACCCCTTTGGTACGGAATGCCTTGTGAACCGCAATCCGTTGAAGTTTGGCACTCGTATCCTGATAATAGGTCAGCCTGCCGGTAGCTGCGTACTCCCCGTCCATTTCGATCAACACATGATATACATCCGGTCCCAACTTGTCGTAACTGTCGATCTCCAGGTCTACCGGAACCTGCTGTTCCTTGACAAACACTTCTTTTCTAATGTCCAGACAACGTTCTAGTTGTTCTTCGGTCTGAACCCGAATAATTGTTGCAGCACCCACTTCGTTCTCCTCCCAGCATGGTCTGTATAATCGATGTAAACTGCATTATTATACAAAAAAAACGTTTTCCTGTATAGTTGAACTATGCATTGGAGCTTCAAAATGGTTGCTGAAAGGAGCTAACAGAATGACTATGGTCATGGGAATTACAATCGCTGCTGCGGTACTAATCTGCGTAGTGTTAATTGCGTCCATGTTCTATGTGACGAAGAAAGGCTACTCTCGCAAATGGGACGAGGAATAACTTCTAACTTACTCCAACGAATACACATCCTCCACAATCGTGGGTGAATACACCTCATCCAATACCGACGCCGAGCCAAAGGGCCAAGCAAACTCCTTGGCCTGGCGACTCATCGTCTCCGCATCCGGCTCAAGGGTACAGGCGGTGGTTAGGGTGAGAGAGGTGAGAATGATGGCTCCAAGGGTCAAAAGCGTTTTATATAATTGCTTGCTGTTACTGCCCTTATTGCTGTTCAAAAGCTCTGACACTGTATATTTATTTCTCATCCTATTCTCTCCTTTACTCGCAGTTCTGGCATAGTAAGAACTTATGAATACATTGTTGGCTGTGAACTAGATGGTTATACTTTCATATTGCACAAAAAATCCGCTGCCTCTGGCAACGGATAATTATCCTTGTGTATAAATTCAACTAATCAGGCACATTACATTGTTCCTAAAAAAGCAAAGAATCCTTGATATACAAGGTTTTTTCTTGTTCGTATCTTTGTTCGTATTTATTAGTTTTTTGGTGCCGATATTTAACTTTCGGCACCAGATTTCAGCTTACACACTGACGACGAGAAACAAAAATCCTGCACATTATAATTGCAAGATTTAAATATTTCACACCCTATCCAAGCTCCCTCTGGGAAGGGATGCTTGGATAGGCTGTTTTGTTGATTCATTTATTTCTTACAATTTTTGTTGTACCACCAACGCAAAATGATAACGATAAGGATGACGATGGCTATAACTACAATATCCCGAAAATCCTGATTCATCGGCATTCAACTCCATATTTCCCAGAGAGAGCCAACAGCCCATCCACTACAAGAAGATAATACCAAACGACGTAAAATAAATAAAGTGGCTGAGATCATTAGATCAATTAATTACAGTCATTTTATCCACCGTCTTGATTCGCTTGTAGAGGGCATAACATGGTCCTGCTCTACAAACTCGCCGTGGTCAATGGATTTGGGTAGGGATAAGAGTTCGAAGATTTTGCTTACTGGCAAATCGCGCGACGTCGAGTGATTTGCAAACTGGTCAAAAACTTGAATTAATTTGCCAGATATCTGAGGCACAAGGGCAATTGAATCAAGCCAGGATTCCCCTGCCCATGAACCTAATCATTCTCCCTCACATGCTTAAGTCGCTTTTCGATTTCAAATATTGACTGCCCACGATTTGCTTGTAACTGTTGAATCTCTTCCACGTCAATTGGATTACCGGTCATTCAATCAGCAGGAATGGACCTATGGTATATCGAAATGGGATAATAGGAGGTGTGATTGTGCCATCATTCGGTATTGAACCAGAAAGATTAGAAAACTTGTTGAAAAATTTGGGCATTCAAGATGAGAAGATCATCGTAGTGGTGAAAGGTATATTTGATATAAACAATCGTATGATCGAAGCTCATGTTGATCGTATGATTAATGAAGCTCTAGATCGACGGTTGAAATAATTAAGCCAGGCATCCTGCGGGATGCTTTTTCTTTTGGCAGTTTGATTAAAACGGAGGGAAGTGAGGTGGCGACATATCGAAATAACAAATCAGGCAAGCAGGCGCCGCCAATCACCCGGATTGTAAACGGTTCGCTCCAAGGACGAAAGAATGTCATTTAAGGCTTGTGACCTTCTGGCCTACTTTTAGTTGAATAAAGGGCACCAATCCGGCACCAATTTCATATTTCGGGGCTTATTTAAGTGCATTACTTTGCCCATAAAAAGCAAAAAACCCTTGAAAATCAAGGGTTTTTCAGTATGATCTGCAGTGGGCTCGAACCACTGACCCCCACCCTGTCAAGATGGTGCTCTCCCAGCTGAGCTAGCAGATCAAGTTTATAGCGAAGATGAATTTTATATTAACAGGAAGTAGGATCATTGTCAATCTGCTGCTTGGAGAACCTAGTAAATATTTAAAAATGAGCCTCCTCCGTTTGATTGGGGAGACTCACTATAGTTTAAAAATTTTTCATGCCTATAATTTACACAATAACTGAAAAGCAGTGCAACTTAATATTCGTTTACTTCAAAAGCGATGATTTTATCGTACAAAATGTAGTCCTGTCTTTGTTTAAACGGACCAATATTATTCTGATGCTTATTAATTGCATACGTAATAGGACCATTCCCATTGGCTTTATCTTCGTACCACTGGATGAATTGTTGAACTTCCTGCATTGAAAGATCATACTCTTTCTCTACGCCATGGCTCAAGATAATGGTAAGCAATGCCCGTTCTCCCACAGGGTCTACTGGAGGATTAGGGTCAACCGGAGGATTGGGATCAACGGGGGTTTCTCCCCCTGCTATTTCACCTCCAATTGCATATATATATCCCTTACTGTTAGTAAAGTACAAGGTCCCCTGACTATCAATAGTCACATTATTGGAACTATATGCAGGCGTCCCAACTTCAAAGGGAGCCATTCTGGAGCCATCTTCAAGGAAAATATACAGTTTGTTTATAGAATTTATATAAACATTACCTTTTTTATCCACTAAAGGAGAATTATAAGATCCTACTCCATTAGTGATATCTTGCCATTTGATGGTCCCATCTAAATTGATAGCATATAAACCTAATGAACTCGTAACATACAACACTTGTTGCTTTTCGTTTAAAGCAGGGGTTGCATAGAGATTGCCTTCAAGCTGTAGACTCCAATTTAAAGTCCCGTCAGATGTTTTCACACTATATAATTTCTTCCCATGTCTACTAACCACATATAGATTCCCATTTGAATCAAGCTGTGGAGCACTGAAACGTGGATCATCACTTAAGTTGATGTGGTCTACTTCACTTTGCCACTTTATAGTTCCATCAGGAGATACAGAAGAAACGAATAAATCATTTCCCGATTTGCTTCTTACAAAGATATCCCCGTTCACATCAATAACAGGTTGACCAAAAGGATAACCTATATCCGATTGCCATTTAGTTATTTTAAGGTTTGGATCAAAAGCAATTAATAATCTTCTTTGTGAACCTATGTATAACGTCCCGTCACGATCAATTGCAATGTGCCCCAGGTTCCCAATCCCCATATTAATACTTTCCCATCGTGGACTACCTGTGTTGACATCTACCCCATGCAAAATACCATTTGTCACAAAGTAAACATAGCCATCCTGACTTATCACAGGTGATGAGTCATCGAGATTAGAAGTTATTGCATATTCCCACTTAATACTGCCATCCGGATTCAAGGCAAGCAGTTTATTACTTTGGGTTCCTACAATAATTGTTCCATCCTCTGCGATAACGGGGGAGAATAATGAAGCCGGGGACAACTCTACGCTCCATTTTTCATATAAATTGCTGTTTACGCCATCAAAACGTGAATGTCTTGTCCAATTAAGCTCTGTAGGCTGATCCCCCAACTGATCATAGGCACCTTGGTCATACCCTCCGCCTTGAACAAAAGGGGTGCTGGCCGCATTAGCTACATTTGCAAGAGACAGTGCAAAGCACAGCATCAGCAATACGACTACTCGTCTATTAAATTTCATTTTTCCTCGTCCTCTCTTAGCTGTTTTTATTTTCAACTATAATATCGGATCGTTCCCCAGTAAGAATGAGTGATTAACACGAAAAGTTAGATAACAAGAAAAATCCGCTGCCCCTGGCAACGGATTTTTCTCATTTCATCCTTTACACAAACCTACCCCAGCTCCACCCGAAACTGCGCTGACTCAATCCATTCGCCCTCGGTGAAGTCACGGCCGCGAACAAGGACATGGTCGTGGTAGACCTCTATATAGTAGCCTTGGCTACCGTCCTTGTGCTCGTCCTCGTCAGTCCATAGATAAGCTACGGATGCAGCGTTGAACATGGTTGGCAGCGCACCTCGTCCATCATAGTGGTTATTTGGCGCTTCCAGTTCCCAGTGCGTGTGTCCGGTGAACAGAATGGTTTGCGGATGGCGGGCCAATACAGCCTTGAGTTCGGCATCCTGTACTACGCCATACCATTTCTGCTGCTCGTAAGAGCCGGCTACGGTATCTTTCAAGGGCTGATGCAAGAACAGAAATACCGGCCGATTCGGTTCTGAATTTTCTCCCAGCTTAGTATCCAGCCAGGTTAGCTGCTCCTCTGATAGCGAACAGAAGATTTCCAAGCCTTCCTCGGTCCCAAGGAAGATAAAATGATAGCCATTAATCCAGTGATCATGATATATATCTTCCGTCCCTGTCTTCTCCATGAAACGTGCCAAACGTTCTTGCCAATGCTCCAGGCTGATATCTTGATCCTCCATACCAACTACTTGATGGAGGAAGTCGCTGAGTTGACCTTTCCACAAATCAGGGTTGCCTTCCCCCTGCTCTGAAGAAGCATTAGCCCGAATTTCCTCCAGTCGTTCCTTCCAATTATCTGGTGTAATGTTCTGCCCTTCTAGTCCTGACAGACGCAGAAATTGGTTAAGCCGTTCCTCCCAGTTGCCCAAACCTACATCGTGATTGCCCATGGTCAGGTATAGGGGTGGCAAAGAATCGCCATGCTCGTCCCAAATGCGCTGCCATTCGGCATATTCCTCCGGCAGTCCATGATCGGTTACATCGCCCACATGCATAATTCCCGCACTGCCTTGACCCTGAGCCTTCAAATCCTGCAAAGCACGAACCAAGTTCACATTGTACGCATGATTCGGATCTGTTCTTACATGGGTGTCAGTAATGACCTGGAAGGAAAGAAGCGCCGCTTCCCCCTGTTGCTTGCCTGCTTGATCTGGCACACTCATTTACTTCATCCTCCCTTGCTGCTTATATTCAGCCCGATGACCCCCATCACAATCATGCCAATCCACAGCACTGAGGACAACGATAGCTTCTCCTGAAACAAAAATCCGCCAATCAGCGAGATCAACACAATCCCGATGCCCGACCATATCGCATAAACAGTTGATACTTTCATATAACCCAGCGCATAATTCAAGCAGGTAAAGCTGGCGCCATAAAAGATAAACATGAATATCGACGGCATCAGGCGGGAAAAGCTATCCGACAGCTTCATCGATACTGTGCCTGATACCTCCAGCACAATCGCCAGAGCCAGGAATAACCACCCCATCTTGTTGTCCACCTTCCATTATTCGCAAAAAGACTATCCTAGTCTTAATTCATCATATCCCGCAACCACAGCATGTGCTGCCGGATATCCCTTCGGTCCCGATACTCTTCCCTCGTCCAGACCGATGGCTAAGGCCGCGCCCGCAGCTCTGGCCATCTGCATATCTCCGTTGGTGTCACCAATCACTGCCGCATGCTGCACCGCCACGCCCATCTCCCGGCAGGCCAGCTCGACCATATCGGGATAAGGCTTGCCCCGGCGGACCAGATCGGCTCCGATCACTACGTCGAAGTATGTGCGTATTCCTAGCCAGTCAAGGTGCTTATTCGCCGCCTCCGTCTCATCGGAAGTGACAATTCCAAGCTTAATGCCACCTTGCCGACAAGCTTCCAGAAAGGGCTGAACATGGGGCAGCAACCTAGCAATCCGTAGCCGTTCCAGTGCTTCGTCTGCTTCCAGGCGGCACTGCTCAGCCAGTACCTTGGCCTCCGCCCAGGACAGTCCCGCTTTGTATCCTTCCAGCGCTAGCAGGATCAATAAATCATTGACCGTTCCCATTGACAAGGGGCTGTTACGATCATAACCGGAGATCTTGCCGTTCTCATCATAATCAATTCCCCAGATTCCCAGCAGATTGTCGGGAAGTACGGGAAGCCCTTGCTGACCAAGCGCAGTGGAGAAATGGGCGAGCAACTGCTCGCCCCAACTCCCCCAGGTATAAATGAAATCCATTAGCGTACCGTCCTTGTCGAACAGAATTGCCTGAACTTCAGCTTCACTCCCTGGGGCGCTCAACTTGACTACGGACGACTTACTTATTGATCCGGTCGAGTTCACGCTGGGCCGTCTCCTTTGCTTCCTTCAAAGCTTCCGCAGCAGGCACATTGCTGATTTGAACCTTGTCCGCCGCAATACTCAGCGCATCCTGAATTTTACCGCCCGTTGGGTCCTGGAACGGTTTGGAGGCATGAGTCGCTTGCTTCAGCGGAATGGTTGCTTGTGGGTTCTGCTCACTGAAAGCTACAAATTCAGGATTGTCCAGTGCCGATTGACGTACTGCGATATAGCCCGTATTCATCGACCAGAAGGCTGTATTTTCTGCGTTCATAAAGAAGGTATACCATTTCATGGCAGCTTGCTGCTGCTCAGGACTCGCCGCAGCGGGAATACCAGCCATGATCGCCTCTGCTACCGGCTTGCCTTCGCCAATACCTTCCCAGCCCGGTTGTTCCATGGCAGCAACAATGGAGAAGTCCAAATCACCTTGGTCACCGCTAGAGCCGATATACCCTGCTGCTTGACCCTTCATCACGTCATCAATCGTCTTGTACCAATACTCCCAGCCTTGACCACCGGAATGAATGCGCATGATCTTGTCCTCATGAATCCATTTACGGAACAGATCCCAGGTTTCCACCCATTCAGCGGAGTCAATCAGCACCGTCTTCCCATCTTCACTAAGAATTGTGCCACCTTTGCTATATACCGCATCGATCATATTGCCAGCGCCCCACATCGGCTCCCAGCCATAGAATGAGGTTTTGCCGCCTTCTTTGACTGCCATTTTCTCAGCAGCGGCAGCCAGCCCTTCCCAGGTCTTCATATCATCCGGGGTCAGACCATTCTTCTCCAGTGCATCCTTACGGTAGTACATGACTTGGGTTGTCCCATACATCGGCAGGAAGAATTGCTTGCCATCCACCTTGCCTTGCTCCAGGAATGTAGGTACGACATCCTCCGGATTAAAATCAGCCGTAGCGGCAATCAGTTCATCAATGGGTGCATAATAGCCTTTGCGAGCCCAGTCGGCATTCGAGGATAGAATGGCACCTGGTACATTGCCAGAGGCAATTGCAGCTTGAAGTTTACGCTCTGTCTCGCTGTAATCGGCTTGTACAACCGGCTTAACGATAACCTCTTGCTGTGAACTGTTAAACTTGTCAATCAAGGTTTGCATGTTCTCGCCGAGCTTACCGCCGAGGCCATACCAGAATTCGATTGTTACTGGTTCTGCAGGAGCCACAGTCTCCGACCCGGTATTTCCGCCTGCCGCCGACTTGGCTGGCTCCGCCGTGTTGCCACCCGCCGTGCTTGGTCCACCACCACAAGCCGTAATTAATAGGAATGTGCATGTCATCAAGAGTGCAAGAAACTTGGTTTTCACCTTAAACATTGTATAACCTCCATAATCTTTATTTTGTTAGTTCAAAAGGGGAATTTACCCCTTGCTAGCACCTGCGGACATATTGAAGCTTTGCATGATCGTTTTCTGGGTCAGCGCGAACAACACCAGCAATGGTGCAATGGTGAAGGCGCTGGCGGCCATAATAAGCGGCCATTTTAGCCCGTAAGCACCCCCTTCCACGAAGAAACTGCGCAGCCCCGCCGAAACAAGCTGCAAATCCTGACTTTTCGTAATCAGCATCGGCCAGAAATAGTTGTTGTACTGGTCGATGAACGTAATCAAGCCCAATACGGCAAAGGATGAGCGCGTGAGTGGCAACAGAATCGTCCACAAAATCCGGAAATGAGAAGCCCCGTCAATCTGTCCAGCCTCGACCATCTCGTGAGAGACTTGGAGGAAGGCCTGACGAATCAGAAAGATGGAGAACACACTTACACAGTTGGACAAAATCAAGCCGGTGTAAGAATCCAGCAAGCCCATCTGCCCCAATAAGATGTAGCCAGGCAAATACACCGCTGTGCTCGGAATCATGTAACCCACCAGCACGAGTCCGGTGAATACCCCCTTCAGGCGGAATTTCATATGAGTCAGGGCATACGCCATCATACCGGAGTTAATGACTTGCAACACGATAATCGACATCGCCACGAAAATACTGTTAAACATATAGCGTTCAAAGGGGGCTGCTACCCAAGCTTCTGCAAATTGCCCCCAGTTGGGATTCTCTGCCCACAGCGTTGGCGGTGTTTGCCAAATCTCGTCATTACTCTTGAGCGCATTGGTTACCATCCAATAGAACGGAAAGGCCATAACCAGCGATGCGGCAGCAAGCAAAATATGACGGCTTAAGGTACCGAGTTTGTTCAAACCTTGCATACGTTCCTTCTCCTTTACTGGCAATTAGTTATAGTGAACCGTACGTCGACCGATCCAGAACGAGAGCATCGACAAGGCTACGCAGGCCACAATGAGCGTAATCGCCACCGCAGAGGCCTCGCCAATCTGGAAGGAATCGAAAGCGGCTTGATAATATAGGTACAGCAAGGTTCTGGTAGACCCCGCTGGTCCCCCTTGAGTCAACACGTTAATCTGATCGTAGGCCTGCAAGGCAGAAATAATCTGCACAACTACCAGGAAGAAGGTCGTAGGCGAAATAAGTGGCAATGTAACGTTCATGAACTTACGCCAGCTATTGGCCCCGTCCAATTCAGCAGCTTCGAGCAAATCTGTAGGAACATTGCGCAAAGCTACGAGGTAGAACACCATCCCCCATCCTGCCGACTTCCAAATGGTCACAATCAGAACTCCGATGAGCGCCCATTTAGGATCTTCCAACCAGCGGACACCCTCCAGCCCTATGGCTCGGAGCAAGGTATTGGCCATTCCCACCTCAGGCTCATAAATCCAGGACCATACAATAGAGACTGCAACCATTGGGGTAACCCAAGGGGAGAACATGAGCAACCGATATACCGAACCGCCCTTCATGTTTCGGTTCAGCAACAGAGCAAGCAACAAGCCGATAACCACAATGGGCAACACGCTGCCAAGACAGAATAGCAGGGACACCTTTAAGGATTGATAGAAGGCCGGATTACTAAATAGATTTGTGTAATTTTCCAATCCGACAAACAGCTTGTCCGGGCTCATGAAATCCCACTCCATAAAGCTGAGATAAACGATTAATACCATTGGATAGAACCAAAATAGCGACAGCGGAATCATTGCGGGCAGCGTAAACAGCACAGATCGCACCTCTTCCCGCCATTTCAAACGTTTCATGAATCCTCCTCTTTTTCCATTCATTATTTTTTGAATATTTGTTATAATCGGGATATAAACAATGTTTTATCTCTTTTGTACAATAATTATTGTACGTTCAAAGCCTCGACAAAGGGTTATCGCTATGTGAAACGACTATTAATTTTATGTAAAATCTCTACATTTCTGAGGCAGGTGTACTGATGAAAAAGTCAATTTTGGGAAAAATGGAAAATCCAATTAGTGTGCGTGAGGAACTACGAGCCAAGGTCATTGACGCCATTGCGCAAACGATGGATTTGTATGGGGTAAACTACTCCTACGGTCAACTCTATGGAATTATGTTTTTCGAAGATCGCCCGATGACACTGGAAGAAATGCAACAAAGCATGAATATGAGTAAGAGCAACATGAGCTACGCCTCCAGAGCTCTGATTGAATCTAAAATGGTGGAGAAATTAAATGAGAAGGATGCCCGGAAGGACTTATATGTAGCGGAAACAAATTTTTATAAGGCCTTTCAAGCCTTCTTCGCCACGAAGCTCCAGCGGGAAATTGATGTAATGCGCGAGGCACTGGATATTGCAATTCCGGTATTATCTGAAATGATTCTTGATATTTCTACGACCGCAGAGGAGCGAGAGCTGTGCTTGGAGGATTTGCATAAGCTTAAGCACGCCGCAGAATATTACGATTGGCTCCAGCAATTTGTACATGGCCTGCAAAGCGGTGATTATTTTACAGCAACGGACGCTTCCTCTAAAGAAGGATAAAAACCGCGACCTCCAGCCAAACTAAACATCAATGCTAAATGCCGGAGGAGCTATTCATGACAAAACGTAAATTGGGCGCCGTGCTGGCCGTAGTGCTTACGGCCACACTGTTGTCCACCTCTGCCACCGCTTCCACCCCATCCTGGGCGAAGGCGCGGAGCTACTACGAGGAACGAGGCGATATCGTATGGGAGGTTCCTACCTCGGAGAAATATATCGCCTTCACCTTTGATGACGGACCCGACCCCAACAAAACCCCTGAAATTCTTAAAGTTCTGGAGCAGTATCAAGCAAAGGCAACCTTCTTCGTGGTAGGCGAACGTGTTGAACGTTTCCCGGAAATTGTACGGATGGAACTGGCCAAGGGACATGAGCTAGGTAATCACTCTTATCAGCATCCCGCCTTTAACCGGCTGGCCTTAAGTTCAGTATCCAAGCAGCTTGATCTCACCCAGGAAGCTATATTTGAAGCAACTGGCACCAAGCCGGTGCTGTTTCGCCCGCCTGGAGGTTACTATAATGAAGGAATTGTGGAGTTATCCAAGAGCAGCAGCCTGCAAATGATCTTGTGGTCTTGGCATCAGGACACCAAGGACTGGGCTGCGCCCGGGGTATCCGCCATTGTGAGCAAGGTGCTGGATAATGCCAGGAACGGGGATATTATTCTAATGCATGACTATGTGTACAACAGTACGCAAACCGTTGAGGCGCTGAAAGAGATTTTGCCAGAACTGAAGAACCGTGGTTATTCCTTCGTGACAGTCTCTGAGTTACTGACTCACAAAGTCACTCCGGATCACCATATCAAGGTTAATCATTAGGCCTGGCTACAATAAGATTCTTAAAGGCAGCAGCAAGACACGAGTATTCTCGGTCCTGCTGCTTTTTTAAAATTTATTTTATTTAAATTTTATTAATTGTGATTTAAATCACTTAATGTGTGAAAAATATCACTTATTATAAAGACATCAAAGATGTTCTACAAAAATAAAGAGAAAACAAACCTAAGGAGTGGTAATTCATGTTTAACAATTTCCTCAGAACGAACAAAGTGGCCATGTGGTTCTTGACCTTCATCCGTATTTATCTTGGCTATCAGTGGATTACCGCAGGTTTCAAAAAGATTACTGGCGGCTTTGATGCTGCAGGCTTCCTAAATGGAGCGATTGCCAACAGCACCGGTGACCATCCTGCTGTTCAGGGCTGGTGGGCATCCTTCCTGCAAAGCTTTGCTTTACCGAATGTGGACCTCTTCAACGTCCTTGTCCCTTATGGCGAATTTCTGGTCGGACTGGGCTTGATTCTCGGTACTTTTACCACCTTTGCTGCCCTGATGGGCTTGGTCATGAACGCTGCCTTCCTCTTCTCGGGTACTGTCAGCACGAACGCACAAATGTTGATCCTTGAAGTTCTGGTTGTAGTAGCTGCCGCTAATGCCGGCAAAATCGGTCTGGACTACTATGTACTCCCTTACCTGCGTAAGCAATTCGGCAAGAAAAACAACACTCAAGCACAGATTACGGCACCGAAGCAAAGCTTGAACGTTTAACTTGGCTACGATTTTTTGAACAACCTCTAAATAGAGAAACCATACTATGTGACAAGAGACCCCCAGCGGGTCTCTTGTTTCGTATCCAGATTCAGTCCGTTCATTGTATATGAACCTGACCCATGATAATATACTTACTATACTTAAATATGTAATAAGCTTCTTTAGAGGAAAGGAGCATTGCTTATGAATGCTAACAAAGACCTCTCTACCCGGGAACGTATTTTGCATATGATGAAGACGTCCGGTCCACTTAGCGCCAAAGAAATCACCACAGAATTACAAATTACCGAGATGGCTGTACGAAGACATATTGGCACGATGGAACGAGATGGACTTATTGAATCGAAAATGATTCGGCAAACTCTGGGACGTCCCACGGCCGTCTATGGACTTACCGATATCGCCGAAGGTTTATTCCCTAAAAAATATCATTCATTGACCCTGGATTTGTTGGATGAACTGGCGGAGGAAAGCGGTCAGCACATGGTTAATCGCTTGTTCGATCGCCGCAAGGAGAAGCTTAACCGCCGATATGTTGATGAGATGGAGGGCAAATCCTTCGCTGAAAAGGTACAAACACTATCGCAAATCCAAAGCGATAATGGATATATGACGGAGCTTACGCAAAACGATCAAGGTGACTATGTTTTAATGGAACATAATTGCCCGATAGCCCAAATTGCTAACCAGTATAACCACGCCTGCGAGTGCGAGCTTCATTTGTTTGAATCGCTGCTTGATGCCAAGGTAGAACGAACGGAATGCCTGGCCCAGCAAGGCAAGAAATGTGTATACATCATTCGGCAGGAGAGCCGTGACGATCAGACAGCACAAGTGGAACAAGAACAAGTGTCTGATATTCAGAAATAAGCTGCCCCTGCCTCCTACCGTTGCATCGCCTCATCTACGCGATACACCTCACGGTGTATTACGGCTTTAGCATGATTGAATTCATCCGCAGATAAAGGGTGCGGAAAACTCATGATCTTAAGCGGTACAGGACCTTCACCCGGCTGAAGAGGCGGTTGCACATAATTAAATTCGTTAAGATAAAATCCCAAGCGCTGATAAAATCCAATTCTTCGCTGCGCCCATTCTGTATTCGGTAATTCTACCTCCAACAGAACGGGAGTGTCTGCCTGACCCAGCAATTCGTTCATTAGTTGCTTGCCAATACCTCCTCCCCTTGCGGAAGGTTCAGTCGCCAAATGCTCCACAAAACGGAATTCCTGAAATTCCCAGGCAGCGAGAAAAGCGATAAGTTGTCCCGCCTGATTCTCCTTCGTCATCAGACGATAATAAGCATTGGCAAGTAATTCGGCCTGCCCATCATAAGTCCGTCGCTCGCTTGGAGGAAATGACGCCTCCATAATGGCATACACACGCTCAAACTTCTCATCCTGCATATTCATATGAATTCCTCCTCTCCTCTCTATATATAAATGATGATAAAGGCAGCCCCAAGGCTGCCTTTATCTTGTATTCTACATCTCATAGATGCTTAATTCAGCTTCAATCGCTTGCTTGACCAGGCCCAGGCAATCCTCTGTTGTCTTGGCGACAACCCGCTTGCCATTCACCAGTGCGTACGGCTTTAATTTGCATAAACCACACAAGCTAAGGCATTCTGCACGCATAACGGCAATCTCAGGATACTCTTGCTCCAGTTGCTCCAAGTCAAGTGCGCTCATCAGGTTGCTATCGCATACTTCCACGATGACAATCCCCATTCCCATGCCACATTCACCCCAACTATATTGCCTTCATTTGAACATTCATTATGAGGAAGCCTCGTCACTTTGTCAATGTTCACATCGCTTTAACATACTTAACATACATTTATGTTGACTAAGTTTAGGCAACCCTTTATAATAGGGATTGTCGGAATTACTATTACATATTACAAATAAGGAAGGATTGATTTGAACATGGCACATCAATTACCTGCATTACCTTACCCTAACAACGCTCTTGAACCTCATATCGATGAAACAACGATGATGATTCACCATGATCGTCACCATAATACCTACGTAACCAACCTGAATGCTGCTCTGGAGTCCGCTCCGGAATTGCAATCCAAATCTGTAGAAGAACTGATTGCTGACCTGGACAGCGTACCAGAAAGCATCCGTACAGCAGTTCGCAACAACGGCGGCGGTCACGCGAACCACTCCCTCTTCTGGGAAACGATCGGCCCTAACGCCGGCGGCCAACCATCTGGTAAACTGGCTGATGCAATCAGCAGCGAATTGGGTGGCTTCGATAAGTTCAAGGAAGATTTCACCAAAGCAGCGACTACTCGCTTCGGCAGTGGCTGGGCATTCCTGGCTGTAGACGGAAACGGCAAATTGTCCGTATCCAGCTTGCCGAACCAAGACTCCCCGATTATGGAAGGCAAAACACCAATTCTGGGTCTTGATGTTTGGGAGCATGCTTACTACCTGAAATATCAAAACAAACGCCCTGACTACATTGGTGCCTTCTTCAACGTCATTAACTGGTCTGAAGTTGAGAAACGTTACGAAGCTGCACTGAACAAATAAGAAATAGAGCAATCCCCCTGAATGCCGAATGTCGGTTTTCAGGGGGATTATTTTTATTTAGGTTGTACAGACCCACGAACTACTAATGTCGGCTGCACCTGCCAATGCAGTGCTTCTCTAACACGGCTAAGATCAGATAATAGCAGCGCCATCGCGGCGTCACACATCCGCTCCTTCTCCACTCGCATCGTCGTCATGTTCAAACCTTCATCACTGAAATAATGAAGATCATCAAATCCGGCGATTGAAATATCCTCCGGTACACGCAGGCCTCTCTCCTTAAGCAGTCCGGCAAGCAAATAACCCATCCGATCATTTGCACAGAAGAAAGCGGAAGGCCATTCTTGAATATGGTCCAGAAAAGCAGCAATCTCCCTCGATGTATAGTCATACCCGTGCGAAGTCGTCAAGCAGAACTCCGGGCGAAGGGGAAATCCAGCCTTGAGCATCGCCTGCTCATAGCCAAACCAACGTTCCTCATGACTTGTTGATAAGTTGGTGGGACCAATAAAGCCAATTTCCCGGTGCCCCCTCTCAATGAGATAAGCTACCGCTTCCGCAGCACCATCCAGATTGGCCGAGGTGACAGCCGGGCAAGGTAAATCCCGGTGATAGGAGTCCATCATGACCAATGGCGTATTCAGCTCCCAAATCAATCGAGCATAATTCCTGTTCGTAATGCCAAATAATATAACGCCACGATACGGAATATCGACAAATTGGCCGGGTAAAGTCAAAGACGCTTCCATTTCCTGATCAAGTGGAGTAATAACGGCGTTGCAGCCCTGCTTTCTCGCGCTTTTCTCCAGTCCCCAAATCATATCATGAAAAAATTGAAAGTGATCGTTGTCCTGGTAGCTCATAATTCGCTCCGGTACTACAACCAATAGATTGGCATTCCCGCCGGTCTTGGGTGCGTAGGGACCATAGCCCATCTCCCGGGCAGCTTGCTGCACCAGATTGCGGACTTCCTCACTGACTCCCTTCTTTCCCATGAGGGCCAATGACACGGCATTTTTAGAGATTTGCAGCTTGTCCGCGATATTTTGCATCGATACTTTCTTTTTCCGGCCCATTCTTTTCAATCCTTCCGAAACATGCTAAACTTAGCCTAAATATACTTTACAAATTTTATTTTTGTCAAGTTTGTCAAGCTTCAGGTTTGGACCTTTTATAGGAGGAATGTATTTTGAAATTTGCATTGGGTATTGACATTGGCGGGACGAAGACAGCCATCGGGCTGATTAGCGATACCGGCCAGGTTCAGGCCAAGCTATCTCTGCCTACAGATCAAGCGGTATCGCCAGAAGTCATGGTCGACCGGATCGCGGAGGCGGTCTTTGGCATGCTTGGCGAGCAAAACGTCAAAGAGACCGAGTTGCTGGGCATTGGTGTGGGCGCACCGGGACCGCTTAATACGAAGGAAGGAAAGATCGCTGAGCCACCTAACTTGCCAAGCTGGTGGGACTTCCCCGTTGTCTCTTCCTTAGAACGCCATTTTACCGTGCCGATTAAATTGGAGAATGACGCTACAGCCGCAGCCTTGGCGGAGAAATGGCTGGGTGCCGCGCAAGACGCCGAGCATTTCGTCTTCATCACAATCAGTACTGGGATTGGAGCCGGAATTTATTCTCATGGTCGCTTGATTACTGGTGCTACCGGCAATGCCGGAGATGTTGGACACTTTGTCGTCGACCCTTCTGCTGAAGGAACCTGCGTGTGTGGGCAACAGGGCTGCTGGGAATATGTAGCTTCCGGAACAGCGATCGCCAGACAAGCCTCGGCTTTGCTGGGACGGGAAGTATCCTCCAAGCAAGCCTTCGATTTGGCCGCAGCAGGCGATGCCCCCATGAACGAGTTGGTACAACGTGCCTTTAAGAACATCGGGATTGGCTGTGTCACGTTGATCAATACACTTGATCCGGAGAAGCTGATCATTGGCGGAGGTGTCTCCCAAGTAGGCGCCCCACTGTTCGATGCCGTCCGCAATTATGTATCCCAATATGCGCTGAACCCATCCGGTCGGAAGACTCCTATCGTTCCTGCGGCCCTTCAGCAGGATGCCGGTCTCATTGGTGCAGCCGCTCTAATTCACATTAACTATTAACCAATAACTAACCCACTCAGAGAAGGAGCTTGATCCAACATGAACGAACCGATTTTTTTACAGCCAATTTTTCAAGAGCGCATTTGGGGAGGAACTAAGCTGAAGGATTTGTTCGGCTATGACATTCCTAACGACCATACCGGCGAATGCTGGGCGATCTCCGCTCATCCCAATGGACAAAGCACCGTGAAGAACGGCCCGTTCCAAGGCATGAAGCTCGGCGACCTGTGGACCTCTCAGCCCGAACTGTTCCGTTCCGAATCCAAGGTATTTCCCCTGCTGACCAAGCTGCTCGATGCATCGGATGACCTGTCCGTCCAAGTCCACCCGGATGATGAATATGCAGGCAAATACGAGAACGGCGAATTAGGCAAAACCGAGTGCTGGTACATTGTTGATGCCGAGCCAGGCGCTGTAATTATTTATGGCCATGGAGCGCAAACGAAGGAAGAGCTTGTGCAAATGATCGAGAATGGCGACTGGGAACGCTTCTTGACTAAAGTTCCTGTTAAGCCAGGCGACTTCTTCTATGTTCCTAGCGGCACGCTTCATGCTTTGGGCAAAGGTATCGTCGTGCTGGAAACCCAGCAAAGCTCGGATACCACCTACCGCGTATACGATTATGACCGCCGCGACAAGGACGGGAATACTCGCGAGTTGCACCTGGAGAAGGCGATCGACGTCACCGGTGTCCCTCAAGTGTATGAGCCGGTTCGCTTCAAAACGGTTCAGCAAGATGGCCTTACGGTAACCTCCTTCGTCTCCAACTCCTTCTTCACTGTAGAGAAGTGGAACGTAGCCGGAGAAGCCAAGCCTGCTGTTAACGAGAAATATACGATATTCAGCGTTCTCGCTGGCAAGGGCTCGCTGGAAGTAAACGATCAAAGCTACGAATTGAGCAAGGGGGATCACTTCATCCTTCCGGTGGGCTTTGGACCATATAGTCTCAAGGGCGAACTGGAATTCATCATGGCACACGAATAAATGAAACAAAACGGACGGGACCTCACTGTTGAGGTCCCGTCCGTTCTCTTCATTCGTCTTCTTCCCACACCGCATCCATCAGCTTGCGAATATGCTCGGTCCGCTGACGCGTGGCTTCTGCATCGGCTACCCATTTAGAGCCGTTCCACTCCACTACATCCCCGACCTTGACCCCGGCATCTACCTGATCCCGCGGGATGTTGCGAGTCTTCCCGTCTACCTCCAGGATACACTTATCGCCTTCAAACCCCTCGATAATGTGGCTCATTGACTGTCCTCTCCTTTGTAAAGCAGCTTCACCGTCTTAATCTCGTAAGGATGGAAGTCCAGACAAATGTCACCTCCATCCATGAGCACTTCTTCCAATGTGTCTTCCACTAGGTTAACGATCACGGCCTTGTCCACGGGCTGTTTCCAGTGCAGACAGATTTGCTCGCGTGCGCCTGAGGATTCATAGAACCTTAATACAATTCCCGTTCCATCTTCCGCTACCTTCATTGTATCCAAAATGACATGCTCGCTGTGCAACTCCAGGAACGAACCTGAACTAGGCAGGACGCCCCCCTGAATCTCGGCTTGCTCTACCACCACGGGCTGATTCAGATCAGCCGCAGCACGTACGACGTGGGCTTCTCTCCAATTCCCTTGATGCGGATAAAGTGAATAAGTAAACTGATGATGCCCCAAATCCGCCTGCTTGTCTGGCCATTTGGGCGCACGCAGCAAGGAAAGTCTCAGCACGCCTTCTTTAATATCATAACCGTATTTACAGTCATTCAGTAGACTAACTCCGTACCCACCCTCGGACAAATCTGCCCAACGATGGCCACACACCTCAAACTGCGCCTGATCCCAGCTAGTATTATTGGTAGTGGAGCGCTCCAAGGCACCAAACGGGATTTCATACGTCGCCTTCGTCGTCACTAGATCTACCGGGAAGGCTACCTTCCATAGTTTATGAGCTTCCTGCCAATCTACGGTTGTCTTAAAGTCCACTCTACCTGTGCTGCGATGAAAAATCATATCCTGTTCAATTGACGAACGGCTCCAGGTCCAGCGTAAACGCAACACATCCCTGACGCTACCACGTTCCACAACCTTGAAGGATTCCAGCTTGGCAGCTCCGGCAGACTGCTTCGCATACCGATTATCTACATCCCATGCATCCCACTCGACAGGTCTGTCATGGAAAAATTGCAATTCATTCGCCACCATTCCGGCCTTCAGCAGTTCACGGTTTGCTCCCTTGTCCAGCCAGCGGGTAATTTCCCCACGGTCATTGAACTCCAGAATATAATCATCCGTCTCCCAGCATTCTAGTGGCTCAATACCTGCTAATTCTCCGGAAAGATGACTTGAATTCGAGGCAGAACTCTCCTCTCGCAGCCATACCGTCGTATAACCAAAGGCCGGAACTACAGGAATCTCCACCAGCAAGCTGTTCCCTGTCTCCTCTTCCACAAGCTGCGACAGCAGGTGTCTTCTCTGTTCGTCAACTACAACTCCCTCTACTGCTCCGCTGAGTGGTAGCTTGACTACGGCAGATCGTGCCCATCCCAAGCTGTTGAATACCACATAGGGAATTCCCTCTCCTTCAGTATTCATTTTCGAGCGCAGATTGTCCAGTCCACGGGTTAACATGGAATGCCCAATTTGAGATACGGCTCCATACTCCTGTAGAGAAGTGTTATATACTTCGGGAATGGACGAGCCTGGAATAATATCATGAAATTGATTTAATAAAATCAGCTTCCAGCCTTCCTCCAAATCCTGCAATTCGTCCTGTTTAAGCACAAGCTGACCATCCCAGCAGGCAGATAGGCTGCTCCACACTTCCGCCTCCCGATATAACAACTCCATCTTCCGGTTCAGCCTTTTATTTCTGGCCTGGGTCGTATACGTTCCACGATGATATTCCAAATACAAATCACCATACCATTTTGGGAAAAGCTCTGCCGAGTCGTCAAGCCCACGGAAATAAGCCTCAGCCGTAGAGAATTTGCTGGCTGGAAGTCCAGGCAGACTGGCTGAGCGCGCTACGTATTCAATCATTTCCCGGTTGGCCCCGCCGCCGCCATCACCATGTCCATAGAGCAGCATCTCCTCGTTATGGACCGTCTTTTGCCGGAAGAAATCCCAATGCTCCTTGATCTCCTTCGGGCGAGTATCTTCACCTAAGCCATGGTTGAGGTAGGACAGAATGGACGTGCCGTCTATGCCCACCCAATGGAACAAATCGTAAGGGAACGGATTGGTGTCGCTCCAGTTCAGCTTACTGGTCATAAAGTATTCCACGCCAGACAGCTTCAAGATTTGCGGCAAGGAAGCGCAGTAACCAAAGGTGTCGGGAAGCCATTCGATAAAGGAACGTTTGCCAAACTCCTCCAGATAGAATTTTTGTCCGTATAGGTTCTGCCGTACCAGGGACTCTCCGCTCGGGATGTTCAAATCCGGCTCAACCCACATGCCGCCTACCAATTCCCATCGTCCGCTAGCTACCTGTTCCTTCACCCGCTTATAAAGCTCAGGATCATGTTCTTTGACATAAGCATATAATTGGGGTTGGCTCTGGGCATAGCTGAATTCCGGGAATTCTTCTATCAAGCTTAGCGCCGTCGAAAATGTACGACTGCCCTTCCGCACGGTCTCCCTTACAGGCCATAGCCAGGCCAGGTCAATATGGGACTGAGCGACCATATGCATAACGCCAGCCTTCTCGCCCGTCGAATCTTCTCGAAGTACCGCAAGCAGCATGTTCTCTAGCCGCCGAAGCTCTTCCTCCCCTGGAAGCTTGGCTTGGTCCTCATCTGCCTGTCCTGTCAAGTGAGAGAAGGCATCATGGACTACATACAGGGCTTGCATTAGCCGATGCTTCTCCAAGCTTTGCTCCGCCAGCAAGGCCGCTGCTCCTGAGGTTACGGTCAACGTATATAGCAAACCACGAAGCGGACGGTTGACTTGAACCAATCTGATGCTAATGTCCGCCATCGGTTGTCTTCGCGGGTAGAATTGCTGATTTAGCGGCTCCTCCGGATTAGGCTCCGGGTCCATCAGCTCTATTTCCAGTTCAGGAGTATTACCAACCTTAAGCGGATTAAGCGGCACAAAGCTATGATTGCTATCCACCCCGTGGTAGGAACAGCCATTGATTCGCAGTAGTCCCTCCCCGCCCGATTCCATCACGAGTCCCACGTCCTCTGCGGGCCACTCCAACGGAATATCTATATTTTTTTGCAGCAAATAGGTAGTTCCCGAGGTCCCATCCAGCCGATCTCCTGCCTGTTCTATCTCAGCTTGCTCTATCCAATCATATTGTCCGGGCTGGATATAGCGTCCTCGCTTTAGCTTCCAGCCGGTCAGAGCTATCGTATCTGTCCACTGTAACTCGCTCAAATGGCGCATCAATCGTTCTATTCTGTTCATCATTACTCTCCATTCCCGGTGCTATAGTTCTCTAGTTCAACGTGCTGCATAACATCACTATTCTTTCAATGAACCTACGGTAAGCCCCTGAACGAAAAAGCGCTGGAAAAACGGATAAGCCAAGACGATAGGACCTGTCGCCAGTACCACCATAGCCATCCGTGATGTCTCTTGAGGCAGGCTGGCCGCTACGCTTCCCAAACCGTTGGTATTGGCATTTTGCAAAATAAAGGCCATGCTGCTCTCAATGCGCATGAGCATCGATTGCAGGGGAACCAGATTCGGATTGTCGATGTACAGAAGGGCATTAAACCAGTCATTCCAATAACCCAGCGTACAGAACAAACCAATGGTGGCGAGACCCGGCAAGGAGAGCGGAAGCACAATTTTACGGAAAATTTGAAACTCGGTTGCCCCGTCAATCTTCGCCGATTCGATAATGCCATCGGGCAATCCCTTGAAGAAGGTCCGCATAATCATAATGTAGAAGGCATTCATCGCCATCGGTAGAATAAGCGCCCATATCGTGTCCTTGAGATGCAGCACCTGTGTGACCACAATAAACGTAGGTACAAGTCCGCCGTTGAACAGCATCGTAAATAAAGCCAAAAATGAGAAAAAACTGCGATATTTGAAGCTGGATCGAGAAATTCCGTAAGCATATAGCGCAATGACCAGCACACTGATTAACGTCCCTACCACAGTCACCGTGATGGTCACCACATAGGATTGCAGAAGCTGGGAGCCATTTTGGAATAAATACTCGTAGGCATAGGTGCTCCACTTCTCAGGAATGAGTCGATAGCCATGCAGGGCCAAGCTCTTCTCATCCGTAAAGGAGAGAATCACGACAAAGGCAAAGGGAAACAGGCAAATCAAAGCAAACAGAGCAGCAACCACGTTAAACACTATATTCATTAAGGGCGAGAGACTATGAATATCCCGGTATTTTCTAGTCTTGATCGACATCTAGCATCCTCCTCTTCCTGTAGCCGTTGCTAGAACAGCGCGTTATCCTTATCTAGTTTGCGAACGGTATAGTTGGAAGCCATGACTAGAATAAAACCAACGATGGATTGATATAACCCCGCCGCCGTGGCCATTCCCATTTCACCGGTAGTTTTTAAACCACGAAATACATAGGTATCGATAACATTAGTCACCGGATATAGAGCACCTGAGTTGCGCGGAACATTATAGAACAAACCGAAATCGGCATAAAAAATTCTGCCCACCGCCAGCAAGGTCATAATAATGACTAACGGCTTGAGCAGGGGGAGTGTTATACTGCGAATCTGCTTCCACTTGCTAGCCCCATCCATCATCGCCGCTTCATATAATGAACGATCAAATCCTGTGATGGCCGCCAAATAGACGACACTGCTATAACCAATACTCTTCCACAGATTTGTCAAGATCAGAATGAAGGGCCAATATTCGGGGGTGGTGTACCAAGAGATCCCTTCCATACCGAAGCGCTCCAATATACTGTTGAGCAGACCCTTGTCCATATTCAAGAAGCTGTATACAAAGAAGCCAACAATGACGAACGACATAAAGTGCGGGAGAAACATACCTGTTTGATACAGCTTGGACAAGCGTTTGTTGACGATTTCGGACAACAGGATCGCCATGGCTACCGCCGCTATGGTGCCTAGCACGATAAATGCAATATTGTATAACAGCGTATTGCGAGTGATGATATAGGCATCATTGGTACCGAACAGGAAGGTGAAATTTCTGAGTCCCACCCATTCACTGCTGAAGAAGCTGGATAAGAAGCCTTCTCCGTTATACCGGTACTGCTTGAAGGACAGCAGTGTCCCTCCCATCGGCAAATAGGAGAATAGAATAAACCCTAACGCTCCCGGTAACACCATAAGCAGAATAGGCAGGTTTTTATGAAAATCCTTGAATATTTGGAGTATTGCTTGCATGTTCTATCCTCCCATCCAGGTTATCTTCCGTCTTGAAGGAGCAAACCAGACTGGGAGGTTCCCAGTCTGGCCCACTGCTTACTACGACCTGGTTATTTATTTCTGAGTAGCCCGCCATTCGTCTAGTTGCTTCTGAGCTTCTGCAATAATCGTATCCAGGCCAGCGGCCTTGAACTGTTCAATAGCCATTGGCAGGTACTTATCCGGGTCCACGGACCCTGTCATGAGGGGAGCCCAGAACTGATCCTTGGCATTATTCAAGGCAGCCAGTTCTGTCAATACATTAGAACCGTCGAAATTAAAGCCCAGAAGTGGTGCCGGTACTCCTTCATCATTAAATTTGCGGAAGCCTTCCCATTTATCGCTTGGATCGTCTTCCGATAAATAATTCAGCATGACATTACCTATGGCGAACGTAGGCATGTCGTAGTCTCTCGACTTATCCAGGTTCTTCGCTACGTTCTCGCTAACCTTCTCATAGTGGACACCCTCGATTCCGGAGTCTACCAGATTGCGCAGATATACATCGGTATTCAGCAAGTTGAGGAATTTCATCGCTTCTTCCGGATGTTTCGAGTTTGCCGAGATGGCTTGCAGCGAACCCATGACTGACCAGTTGTAGATCATGGAATCCGTCGCCGGTGTAGATACTACCGGATAGCCAAGTGAAGCGGACCACAGATTGTCTGCGAACGGCTGAGTGGTCGGACGATCCACAAACCAGTTCCCCGTCGTCGTCAAATCTGAATTGTTCGTTGTGGTAGCTACCTCGGAAGCAATATAACCTGCTTGATAGAACTTACGCATCGTAGTCAAGGCTTCCTTCAGTTCTGGCGTCTCCAGAATGTTGATGACCTTGAAGTCTTCCGTGTCCAGCTTGACGGCCATCGGCAGATTTTGAATGATATAGTCATAAGGTAGATTAGGAACATAATTCCGGTCGATCATGAACGGAACCACGCTCGGCTCGTTTTCTTTGATCACTTTCATGAGGGGTTCCAGACTTTCCAGGCTTCTCACGCCGGCAATATCCAGATTGTATTTATCAAGCCATTGCTTGTTAAAGCGCCATACATCCTGTGCGGGAAGCTCCTTATTAGCGGGAATACCATAATTCTTCCCGTCAACCTTTGAACCCTCAAGGAATGCTGGGTCAAGTGTTTCCTTGATGCCTTGACCGTGTTTGTCCAGCAGGTCATTCAACTCCATGAACGCACCCTTTCTGGCATTTTGCACATAGTCAAAGCCCCAGGAGGCCGTGAACAAGATATCCATAGGCTCGCCAGATTGTGTCAGGACTTGCATCTTCTGCGTGTAATCGCCGAAGTCAATCTGCTTCATTTTCACAGTGACGCCTATCTTCTCCGCCGTATATTTGCTTACTTCCTCCATCACCAAATCCGTATCCTTCTGAGGCGTACCAATGTTGTACCAAATCAATTCCACCGCTTTTTGATTCCCGGCATCAGGGCTACTACCACTCTCTGCCCCTTGCTCTTTGTTGGTCCCGCCGCAGGCAGATAGTATCGCTGTACAAGCCAGTACCAGCACGAGAAGCAGAGACAATCTTGATTTTTTGTTCATCTGTTGAAGCCTCCCTTTTGTATGAAACCGCTTTATGATTACGTTTTCAGGTTATCAAATCTTTCTCTGTAACAGTAGCAGACAAACCTAAGATCACTTAAACAAACTTAAGAAAGACTTGAACAAATGTTACTTATGACCCTATTTTCATAAAAAAAGAACGCTGTGAGCACCTTCCGGCAGCAGCGTCCTAGCTTATCCATATTGTTCACTCATACGAGGGATTTATATTCCATGGGAGATACCCCGACATACTTTCGGAACTGCCTGTTAAAGTAGGCGGCTTCCCAGTAACCAACCTGACGAGCCACCTCATTGACCTTCAGACTTGTTTCACGCAGCATTCTCTTGGCCTGCTCAATACGGTAGCGATTCATATAACCGGCAAAGCTCTCTCCTGTCTCTTTACGGAACAGTTGGCCCAAATAGACGGGATGAATATTGAAGCGGTCACCCAATTGCAACAGTGTCCAATTCTCGGTATAGGTCTCCTTCACCAGCTTCAGCACCTGCTGAATGACGGGACTACTGCCCGTCGTTTGTAGCAAATCAATGGACAACTGGGCGATCTCAGCAAGAATTTCCATCAGCTCTGCCCATTCTGAGGTGATATGGAGGCTCTCCACGTACTCTGAAAATCTCTCCTCTAATGCAGCATCCGTAGACTTGACCTCTTCTGCCGCCAGCTTCAGCCGGAATGCAACCTCGGCAGCGACCCGCCATAGATGTCTTGGGCTCATGCCCTCTTGCTCCCGCAGATTAGCAAAGTCCTCCTGAATTGCCGCCTTCAATCCCTCAGCATTACGGGCATGAAGCAGTTGCGTGTATTGCTCCCAGCGGATACTACCCTCCCAGCGAATCAGCTCTTTGGACAGGTTAAGCGTCTCATAAGAAATGATCTGCTTCTTCGGATACAGCAGGAAATATGCCAGTGCTTGCTTCGCCTCATCATAGCTCAGACCACCAGAGACCTCAGTAACCTCCGAGATTTCGGACAATTCCACTCGTCCGACACCCATCCGAATAGGTTCTTTGCCCTCAGCGTTTACCCTAGAGGTTCTATCCTCAATCCATCTATGCACATACTCCATAAGTGCCGCCTCTTCGTTAGCTTGAAATACAATAACAACGTCCTCATCCAAATCACGGTAGGCCAGAGGATGGTCATCACCCGCTGAGTTCACCAGTTCAGCAAAGACCTGATCGGCCAGGTCTCCCTTCCTGATTACTACGGCTAGACGATACCGGCGGATAGGGGCAAGCTGGAGCAACTCACGACGTTCCCTCCATTCGGCAGGGGCAATCTGTCTGATCATCCAACGATGGAGTGTATTGTTCTTAATGATGTAGATATCGTTATCATAGAGGTAATCTGGCTTAGATGCTTCCAGCTTGTCCAGCAAAGTAACCAACGTGTGCTTCAGTTCGGAAACATTAACTGGCTTCAGCAAATAATTTTCAATCCCAAGGCTCATTCCCTCCTTAAGATAGTCAAACTCATTATAACCGCTGAGGATAATCACCTTAAGCTGATCATGATGCTGCCGGGCGGCCCGAATCAACTCCAGTCCATTCATCCCGGGCATCGAAATATCCGTAATCAAAATATCTACGTGGGTAGTGGCCAGCATCTCCAAAGCCTTCTTGCCCCCTCTGACCATCCCGGCAATCTCCAGTCCCAAGGCAGACCAATCGATCAAATGGCTTAGACCTTCCAGAATAAACTTCTCATCATCTACTAGAAGAACCTTGTACAACTACACTTCCTCCTCTGCATAAGGCATAGTGATCGTTACGGTCGTCCCTTCTCCAGGTGTGCTAGCTACATCTAGCGTGCAACTGTCCCCATACAAGTAGACCAGTCTTTGATAAACGCTGCGAAGTCCAAAGGAATGGCTTTCGCTTCGTTCCTCTGACAAAGAGTTACGGATGAACGCCAATCTTTCCTCCTCTATTCCCATCCCGTTATCACGGACAACAATATACACACGCTCCTGTTCCAAACGGGAGGTTACTTCAATATGATTCACTTCATCATCATCACGAAGACCGTGCACAATGAAGTTCTCAATCAGAACCTGTAAAGATAGCTTAACCATACCGTGCTGGGCTGTTTGTGGGTCCATGCGAATCTCATAGCTGAAATCCTCCTGATAACGTGACTTGAACAGTTCCAGGTATAGCCGGCAATTCTCCAGTTCTTGCTGAAGGCTCACAAATGTTTCTTCTTCCACCAAATTGCGAAATAAATTTGCCAGATTATAGACCATATCTCCTATCTCGGTAACGCCTAGCGAGACGGCCCTCATCCTGATGACCTCCAGAGTATTGAACAAGAAGTGGGGATTGACCCTGGCCTGGAGTGCGGTCATTTCCGCCCGACTTTGCTCTGTCTCCGCCTTATAGCTGCGGTTGATATGATGTGTAAGCTTGTTG
The DNA here is from genome assembly GCF_001486585.1 of Paenibacillus senegalimassiliensis. Taxonomy (GTDB): domain Bacteria; phylum Bacillota; class Bacilli; order Paenibacillales; family Paenibacillaceae; genus Fontibacillus; species Fontibacillus senegalimassiliensis. Next base: position 523,188 of record NZ_LN909046.1, on the reverse strand, counting down.
AGCATCTGATTAAAGCTACCCGCGATTAGGCCCAGTTCATCCTTGCGTTGAATGGGAATACGGACACCTAGCTCCCCGGTCTCCACACTACGCATATAGCGAATGATGAGATGCATCTGCTTGGTGTAGTTCATAACAAATACAAAGGGAATCAAAATAATAATGAGTACACAAATCAAACTCAATATGATGATTGTCCGCCGAATATCCGTGAGTCCCTCAATAATCTCCCCTTTGGGAACAACACTAAGGACAATGAAACCGCTGTTATTTTGCACGGCATTCACCCAGGAATTCTTCTCCATCACTGCCGAACCGTTATGCAGCAGGAGTTGTTCCGTATAAGGATAAGGCTCGCCATAATATTGGCCAGATTGATCATAGATCACCTGCCCCTTGGGGGTAAGCACGAGAAGATTGCCCTTGAGCTTGTCCTCATAAGGCGCAATTGCCGAGCTGATCTGATCGGAATTATAATACACGATTAAATGCCCCACCGTCTTGAGATTGTATCCACTCGTAATGGTTGTACGTATGGCATACATCCGCTCCTGATTTCTGCCAATCAGCTTCTCAATCCACAGATTAGGGACAAGGATTCGGGCCGTCTCCTGAATGATAGCTCCAGGTACATAGGATTTCTCTGCATCAACAGGATGCGTCTTCAAGCGCCCATGCCATAAATGATAAAGATGCTTGCTGTCCTCGCCGTACAGGACCATTTCCTGAATCGCCGGGTTCGTCCCCATCTTCCGTTCGAAGAATCCGGTGGCATCCCAATAGGCAATGCCGGACCCGGTGATTTGTTCCATGCGGTAGCTCAAATATTCGCTGTAGGTATGGGTGAGGAAGAAGGTTACATTATCTGCGAGCGCCGTTTGGCTATAAATTTCATTGGTAATCTGCTCGGTGTAGTCAACATTCTTCTGCACATAGTCATTAATACTGTCCAAGGCTCTGCGCTGGATATCCATCTGATTGTCAACTGCCGAATCTGTCATACTCCTGAGGATTCCCTGAGCGAGCACAAGCACCGTAACCATGGCAATCAAGCTGTAAAGCATCACCATCTTCGAAAGTGTCTTATCTTTAAGAAAAGTCTGATACCAGTTATTCAACAAGATGGCTTCCTCCTGTATTCGTCGGTGTTTCGTATTATCAAGCCTGCTTCAACTTCGCTCTGTACTCGTTTGGCGTACAGCCATGCTGCCGCTTGAACAACTTGTAGAAATGCGACGAATTGACAAAGCCCGCTTGCTCCGCCAGGACGGCAACACTCTGGTCGCTGGTGATCAGCATCCGTTCAACGATCCGCAGACGCCGCAAATTAACATAATCAACGAAGGAATCACCCGTTGCCTTCTTGAAAAATTTAGAGAAATAAGTATAGCTCATCCCCGCCAGTCGGCTAGCTTCTTCCATCGAGATGCGGTCTGTCAGATTCAGATCAACGTAATCAATAATACGTTTTAGCGTATCGGCATCGCCCCATTCCGCCGGCTCCAGGATACCGCGTCGGTCGGCACGCAGGAGCAGCAAGAGCAAGTGCTTGATGTGCATGCTGGCAGCAATCTCATAGCCTTTGGATTTCTCCTGCATTTCCTGGCGAATTTCATAGAGAATCCCCGCTACCTTGGCCTTGAATTCAGGGTCCTCTGTAAAAAGATCATTCAATTCATCCAAGGGATGATGGATCTCGGAGAAATGGCGGTAATAGCTCATCATGGCCGGGTCAAAGTAAGGCTCCAGATCAAAATGCAGGACGAAGCATTTCATTTCGCCCGAACCCTTCTTATGTCCATAGTGGAGCTGGGAAGAGCCAACAATCGCCACATCCCCGGGGGCCAGTAGGTAGTTACGCTTCACAGTTCGAATCTCGTGAAGTCCCTGCATCACCATCACAAACTCGATTTCTTTATGATAATGCCAAGCGGAGATTTCCGTGCTTTCTTCTTCACTACAGACGAAATCCAGCGTTTTGATGCAAAGCTGCGGATGCTGGTACAGAATTGGTTCCTGAAAAATATCCATGCCGTATCTCCTTCATGCCAGAGAATAAAATAGCACATAAACATGACTAATCGGGGCCTAGTCTCTTATGAGTCTACATTATATGCTGGTATCAGTTGTTCGTCCATTATAGAAAATGTGTCAGGAGTGAACCGATATGAGGATTGCTATTGCCGGATGCGGCGGCATGGGCCGGGTGCATGCAGGCGAATTCGCCCAGATGCCCGGTGTGGAATTGGTTGGCGTTTGCGATATTGAATATCATTTGGCTGAAGAGTTAGCGGCAAAAACAGGGGCTAGTGCATTTGCTTCGTATGAGGAAATGATGTCCGCAGTAAAGCCTGACGTAGTTAGCTTGGCTTTGCCTAGCTACCTGCACAAGGAATATGCCTGCCGGTCCGCCCGGCTGGGAGTGCATGTCATATGTGAGAAGCCTATAGCGTTAACAGCAGAGGATGCACGGGAGGCCATGGCGGTATGCAAGGAGCATGGTGTGGAGCTATTTCTGGGACACGTCGTACGATTTTTTCCCGAATATGTACAAATCAAGGAAGCCGTGAATGCAGGAACCCTGGGGCAAATGGGCGTCGTCCATCTGAAGCGGGTTGGATCGCATCCGGGAACCGTACGTGAATGGTACAACGATGAAGCGAAGAGTGGTGGTGTCATTGTCGACCTGATGATCCATGATATCGATTTTGCCTTATGGACCTTGGGAGAACCGAAATCCGTATATACGCTTCGCCGCACCTGGGCCGGCTCGGATTATGCTCTCATTACATTGGTGTTCCATAATGGCGCCGTGGCTAACCTGGAAGGCTATTGGGGCGATCCCGGGAGCTTCCGCACCTCCGCCGAATTTGCCGGTAGTGGCGGAATTATCCGTACAGACAGTGAAAAAAGCCGCTCCGTAATCATCCGCAAGTCCGCACAAAACGCTGAAGGCCAACGTTTTGCGGAAATTCCGGAAAGCCCGTCACTGCATTCTCCGTATTATCTGGAACTGGAGCACTTCATCACCTGTCTCCGCGAGCATCGGGAGCCTGCCGTGACACCGGAGGATGCCTGCCGGGCACTAATCGTAGCTAATGCTGCCAGAGAATCCGCCGTCACCGGCCAGGCCGTGCATTTCGGCCATGACTTTGTAAGGGAGGGGCAACAATGAAGAAACAAGTCAAAGTGGGAATGATCAGCTTCGCCCATGGCCATGCTTTCTCCTATCTGGAGGGACTATCCAAGCTTCCTCAGGCGGTAGTAGCCGGGATTGCCCATCCCGTCAGAAGCGAAGTTGAGGAGGCCCTCCAGCAGACAGGTGCCGCTTATTATGCCGACTACCACGACTTATTGCGTACGGATATCGATGCCGTCATTATTTGTTCGGAGAACGTCCATCATGCGCAATTAACGCTGGATGCCGCCCGGGCTGGGAAGCACATCATGTGTGAGAAGCCTTTGGGACTCTCCGTTGCGGAAATGGAGGAAATGATCTCGGTCTGCGCGGAGGCCGGTGTTCAGTTAATGACGGCCTTTCCTTGCCGCTATCTATCCGCAGTAGTCCGCGCCCGAGAAGCTGTGATCAACGGCGAAATTGGCGAGATTGTTGCTATCAAGGGAACGAATCGAGGTACGATGCCGGGTGGCTGGTTCCTTGACCCTGCTCTTTCCGGCGGCGGCGCCTTGCTCGACCATACCGTGCATGTGATGGATTTGATGAACTGGTTGATGCCGAACTCCAAAGTTGCGGAGGTTTATGCCTATGCCAATCGCATCTTCCACGAAGACATTCAAGTCGAGGATGCTGGAATGATGCACGTGAAATTCGATAATGGCGTGTTTGGCGTCATCGATACCAGTTGGTCACGTTCCAAGTCCTTCCCGACTTGGGGAGATGTTACCCTGGAAATTGTGGGCACGGCTGGCACGATCTCCGTAGACAGCATGGCACAGCACAACGAATGGTTCATCGACAAGGATGGAAAAGGCCAATATCATTTCTGGGGCGACTCTATGGATCATCTGCTCGTTAAGAGCTTCATTGAAGCCCTTGCAGAAAATCAGCCTGTACCTATTAATGGCGTGGACGGACTTCGATCCGCTGAAGTAGCCCTGGCTGGCTACCAATCCGTAGCCTCGGGACAACCCGTTAAGCTATAGTGCCTGATATATCAAGAGGAGCAGCCGAGGTCCTGAATGTCATTGGACTAGGCTGCTCCTTTTGATGCATATAGACAGTTAGGTGTTATCATCGGATGGCTTTTGTTCACCACATTTCCTATTGTGGGGGTTCTGGCCCTACTTTTCCGTGGTAATCTGATAATCCCGCCCGTCTGTCGTTATTTCTACTGTGCCCTGGGTATCGTTACGGTAGGTTTGTACATTTTGCTTGTCCAAGCGATTCAGAATCGTCTGCGTAGGATGTCCGTAAGAATTTGGCCCGACCTGAATGACCGCATAGGTAGGCTGAACCAACTGCAAGAACCGCTGCGTCGTTGATGACTTGGAGCCATGGTGGCCCACCAGCATCACATCGGCGTGCAGATTGGCTCCACTTTCTATCATGGCCTGCTCGCTTTCACTGCCTGCATCTCCAGTCAACAGGTAACTGGCGCTCCCGTAATTCAGCTTGACCACGGCGCTCATGTTGTTGCTGTCGTCCGTTGTTGCTACCGGAGCCAGCATCTTGACCCGTACCTGCTCGCCAAATGCCAGGTCAAGCCCGGCCTTGGCTGTCTTGACCTTGAGCCCTTTACGCTGAATGGACTCCAGTAGAGACTGGTAAGTCTTTGTATTCGCCTGTATCCGGGGCATATAAATATCACCAATCTCCAGGTGATCGACGACCTTATCCAAGCCTCCAATATGATCGGCATCCGGATGCGTTCCAATCAGGATATCCAAGCGCTTTACGCCATAACGGGCTAAATAACTGAGCATCAATTCTTCCTTGTCATTGTTCCCACCATCGATGAGCATGGTTTTCCCCTCAGGACTGATAATCAATTGTGAAGCTCCCTGCCCTACATCGAGAAAAATCACGCGAAGTCGCCCTTCTCCATCCACTTGAGTCGTGGCATCTCCCTGAGCAAAATCTCCGATTTCACCTGACAGCCAACCCTTCATGGAATCCCATTCCAGCGATCCGCCGGATAGCCAGCTTCCTATCAGCAATACAACCGCAACCATTACCGTCATGAACCATTTGTTCTGCTGCTTACTCTTCCTTCTCCGTCTCTGTCTCCTCATCGATGCCTTCCTTTTCTCCATGTTGTCATTAGATCAATGGCTTATAGCTCACCACACAGGAACATACGTTCCAATTATATAAGATTACCTGCTTGGGTAGCAACCCTTGTTGGCGAATAGGAAGCAAATTAAAGAGCCTGCCCTTCAAGGAAAGGCAGGCTCTCTGGTTAGCGTATTCGCTTATTTCACCGAAACTCTGACCGTTACGGTTTTACCGCCGTATTTAGCTTTAACCGAACTGGTGCCTTTGGCTACGGCCTCAATTTTCCCTGCCGTGACCTTTACCGCTGCTGGCTTCGAGCTAGTCCATACTGCACTTGATGTGACATCTGCTACCTTACCGGTATCATATGTCGCCTTCAGCACTAAGGTTTTTGCAGAACCAGGAGCAAGTTGCAAGCTCTTTTCGCTAACTTCCAGCTTCGTCAATTTCGGTACCACGTTGACTTTCACGGTTACCGTTTGGCCTTGATACGAGCCGGTAATTGTAGCGGAGCCCTCAGCCACTGCCTTAACTGAAGAGGAAGACACAGTAGCTACACTATCGTCTGAGGATACCCAGCCCATTTTGCTAGACAAGGTTACTTTCTTGCCATCTGTATAGTAGCCAGTTACCTTGATCGACTTTGATTTTTTGATGTTCAGTTCAACCGTTGTTGGTTCAACAACTAGCTTCGTAATTTTAGGTTCAATAGTTACCGAGACACTCACCGTTTTATTGGAATAGGTCCCTTTCAGCGTAGCAGAACCTTTTGTAAGTCCCTTGATTTTTTTGCCCTCTGCCGTTGTTTTCAGTACCGCGTTAGCACCGGACAACGTCCATTCGATGTCGCTTGGATTGGCAAGCTCTTCCCCGTTCTCATAAACGGCGATTACGCTTGGCAGATCCGTCTCTTCACCAATCACGATGCTCAGCTTATTGTCTGGAACAAGAATGGTCAGTACCTTCTCATTTACCGTCAGTTGAATGGTCACTTCGCTATCTGCCGTTCCCCGAATCGGGAATGCCGGGTTAGGAGTCACTCCGGCTCCTGCGTCAGCAAGTTTACCCGTAATTGTAACTACAGCAGAAAGAGTTGTGTCGTCCGTGTCCTTGGTTACAATCTTTCCATCTTCAATCGTAGCGATATCTTCCCGATCGGAAGACCAGACGATTTCATCACTGAAATCAATTTCCTCTCCATCAATCTTCGTTGCCGTCACTGCTGGCAATTTCACCGATTCGCCCTTGAACAATTCCAGCTCGTCCTTCTCTACTTCAAGCTTGGTGATTGTAGGGGATACAACCAATTTGAAGCTCTTGCTAATGCCTTGGAAGCTGGCTTTAACAGTCGTCGAGCCTGCTGCCTTGGCTACAATCAGCCCATCGTTATTTACGGTAGCGATTAATTTATTGGAAGAAGTCCAGGTAGCTCTGCTGCTAATATCTTCTGTGGTATTAGCGCTGCTTCTCACACCAGCTTCTGCCTTCAACGTTTCTCCGAAGAAGATCATCGCATCCTCCGAAGGCGTCAACAGAATAGCTTCATAAGGAGCACGAACATAAATGTCCACTTGTGCCCGATTACTAAGGTAGGAAGCGGCAATTGTCGTTTTCCCTGTCGACAGCAGCTTCACTTTCCCATCCTCAACGGTTGCCACTGCGGAATCCGAGGACGTCCACACAGCCTTATCGGACACGTCCGTTGTTGTTTTATCATTAGCCAGAATCGTCTTGGCCAGCAATTCAATCTCGCCGTCGGCCATAATCAGTTCCAGATCTTCCTTCTCGCCAATTTCTGTATCCGGTGATTCGCTGCGATACAGCTTCAATCCGGAGTAAGGAGAAGTTACCGTCACTTTAAATGAAGCAGTCAAGCCGGAATATTTAGCTGTAACCGTTGCTTCGCCTGCACCTAGCAGAGTAAGTTGTCCCTTATCCACGGTCAGTACGGCCCCATTAGAGGTGCTCCACTCTGCTTCCGTAGTTACATCCTTTGGTTCTACCAAGGTACTGTCGACCTTAGCCTTGGCCGTTACCTCCAAGTCGCTTTCATCCGTATCAAGACTGAACTTGCCGTCCAGCTTATAATCCAGCGTCAATGCCGAATAAGTATCAACCGTTTTAATAGTAATGATGGATACCGAACCGGAATAAGCTGCCTTGACCGTAGCCGTACCACTCTTGACAGCAGTCACCAGCCCCTCATCCACCTTCAGGATACTCTCATCCGAGGAAGTCCACGTTACAGTTGTAGTAACGTCCTTCTTGGAAGTAGAACCTTCCACGTTAGCCCACACCTTCAACTGCTTGGTCTTGCCAACGGCCAGTTCAATTGTCGTGTTCTCCCCATCAATAGCGATAGAGTTAATGTCACCAGCAGCCGCCATGGCACCTGTCGGAAGGACCACCGAAAGGAGCAGCGCCACAATCAGCAGCCAATGCGTTGTTTTCCTGTTCGTAATCATCAATTTCTCTCCTTTTTTCTTGCTAGAATGCTGGGATTCTTTTCCCAGCCCTTTGCGTTTTATATCGGTATTTGGTAGGAATTTCATAACCTTTTTAAATAAAAATAATTCCTTTGGCCTATAATTTTTTCTTTATATCTTTCCATTTACATCTGATTCAGCTTGAGTTTATAATGCTTTACACAAAGTAAACATTAACACACTGTAAACCAAAGGAGTTATTTCATGTCTCATTCCATCTCCAAGTCCGCTAAATTTCCTCTCTTTATCGTCATGCTCAATTTATTTATCGCCTTGCTGGGACAGGGGATGGTCATTCCTATTTTACCGGATTATCTCAAACAGTTTGATGCAGGAGGCACGGCGGCTGGCTATCTTGTCGCTGCTTTCGGAGCAGCCCAGTTCATCTTCTCCCCTATTGGCGGACAACTTTCTGATAAATGGGGACGTAAGAAATTAATTATGTCCGGCCTCTTCTTAACCGTGGTATCCGATCTTATCTTTGCTGCATCCACCACATTGCCCTGGTTGTATTTTGCCCGCTTTCTCGGGGGCATCGGGCTTGGGCTGATGGTTCCTTCCGTCATGGCCTACACTGCAGATATTACAACTCCAGAGACACGGGCAAAAGGAATGGGCTACTTGAGTGCGGCTATGAACTTGGGAATGGTTTTGGGTCCTGGTCTGGGAGGAATGATTGCCGAGTTTGGCATACGCGTCCCCTATTATTTTGCATCAGGTCTTGGCCTTATAGCGACCCTGCTCACTTTTTTCATGCCGGAAACCCGTAACACTCATCTCAGTCTATCCTCTCAAGATACTGCAAGCCGAGAACCAATAGGGCAACAAATAGTAGAATCATTTCGCACCCCATACTTCCGGTACCTTCTTTTAATCCTGATTATGACGTTTGGCTTAGTGAACTATGAGACGGTGTATGCTCTGTTTGTGGAGCAGAAGTATGGCTTTGATGCTGGACAAATCTCTATTATCATCACCGTTGGGGCCATTACGGGCATTATCGTCCAGGTGTGGCTGCTGGATCAACTCATCAAACGACTTGGCGAGACCTGGCTTATTCGTTTATCACTAATGATGACGGGCGTCGCGCTATTGCTCATGCTTGTGAAGATTAATTTGAGCTATTTGCTCGCCGTATCGATTTTATTTTTTGCCTATAATTCTCTCTTAAGACCCACAGTTAACTCCCTGATTGCCAACGCGGCTGGAGATCGACAAGGGTATGCCTCAGGGCTGAATACGACTTACATGAGTGTGGGTAATATTCTTGGTCCCATCATAGCGGGAACCTTGTTTGACAAAAATATTAATATGCCCTATATTTTGGGTGCATTTATTCTTCTGGCTACCCCGTTCCTTACGGTAAATCGCCGGAAAGCTAAAGGGACGGATTAAGGCGTATGAGCGAAAATTGGCATAAAAATTTGAAAAACAAAAATCGTCGGGAGCTCATTGCTGCAGGCAAGGCATTATTCACAGAACAGGGCCTTTCCCATGTCAATATCAAGGATATATGTGAGCAGGCTGATATGAGTCGCGTTACGTTCTACAAGCACTTTGAGTCTATTGATGAGCTGATTTTTGAGGTCCAAATGGAATTGATGGAGAGCATGTCTGAATTCGTAGAAGTCGCAGGCACAGACATATCTTCAGGCAAAAATAAGCTTCGCTCCATGCTAATGGCCTGGGCTGAATTCGCCAGACGACACCCTGGCTATATTAAATTCATCGTATCCTTTGACCTCCAATATAGCGCCTATCAATCAAGCCCAGAACTGGTAGGACGCTATAAATCCTTTGTTAAGGAAAAAATCAAGCATCATTTCCTTATCGATCCTCTCAAGGCTGGAATTGCAGATCAATCACTAAAACCCGAGCTTGACCCCTCTGAAACTGCCCAATTCATTTTTGTCTCCATGATGGGATTATTGCAAAGACTCAGCTTGTCTTCAACGAGCTCCAAAGATTCGTTAACCCCTCAGCGATTTATAGACATGTTGATTGAATACATGAGTAATGATCACTCGTGAGTTCAAAATTTAAGTTTGGACATGCAAAAGGAGAGAGCTCTGATGAGCCCTCTCCTTTTGCAGCTTCAACGTGCCGCTAACCATCTATGATGCCGAGGACGGGGGTCGAACCCGTACGGTACTCACGTACCGCAGGATTTTAAGTCCTGTGCGTCTGCCTATTCCGCCACCCCGGCAAAATCATAAGGATTTTTAAAAAATCCCGTATCTATGATTATATACAGAAGTAAACGCAAATTCAACCAGAAAATAATGACGAGTAAGGTGAAGGAGCCCCCACTAGGGCTCCTTTCTCTTTTGCTATAAACCTACTGTAGAAACGAAACCGGGAACTTGACGTATTATTATAGAAGAAACAGCGTCTATGAAGGAGGAATTTTTTTGCTCGCTCTTGGAGGATTTTTCATTATGATTATCGGCTTGGTCAATACTTTTGCACCTTCCTTTGCCTGGTATATTAAAGAAGGCTGGAAGGTCGATGGCGATTCCGAACCAAGTGAAGCCTATCTGTCCATAACAAGATTTGGTGGCATTATAGCCATTATTATAGGCATTATTTTATTTCTGGCAGGGCTTTCCTCTTCCTAAAAGATATCGTCTGAACTAGTTACTACTACTTCTGGCTCCTATTTAAAGGCCGACAGCCAGTCAGCGGATAAAATATCTGCTAGGCGAACCCACTGCCATTCTCCTGGCTCCGTCGTCAGCTTAATCTCGCGCAAATAAGTTTGTACCGTGGTGACCACTCCACATAACTCCTCATCCTCATACTCTCCCCAGACTCGTAGCCTGATCTTCCGCCGTTCTCGAAAAGAACCCGCCAGCACCCGTTCGATCAGCTCTATCTCCTGAACGTCCAATTCCGGATGGGGTTTGGACTTTTTGGCATACCGCTCTCGGTTAATTGCTTCTTTATGCTCAGGCAACATCATTCGGCTGGATGCCCACAGTCCGTTGCCTTCCAGCTTCTTCATCTATAATGTCCCCCAATCATTTCCGCTCTTTGCTTGGCCTGACCGGATGTGGTCAACGATGCGGCCCGTAAAATAGCCGTTTGCCCAAACCGACGTTTGATCTCATCCGTCACCTTCTCCAAGGCCTGGTACTTGGGTCGTTCATCAAATAAGGTTAATTGATATTCATCATCTTGAATGAAGCCCGACAACGTAACCCCCACCTTGCGGATGGGCTGGTGATCCCAATGACGCCCGAACAACGCCATTACGCTCTCATATACTTGCTTGGTAGCATTTGTCGGATCAGGCAACTTCATTTGCCGGTGGAAGCCGGAGGGATGGTCCAAATCAATCCCCCTACAGCTCACCATGACCACCCCGCCCATATATCCCTTCTCCCGGCAGCGGCGGCACACCAGTTCCGTCAGCTCCAAGAGAGGCACGGCTACCTCCTGCAATGAGTAAAAATCTCGCGGCAAGGTCATTTCGTGGCCGATGGATTTTTCGCCAGCGTGGCTACCGGGATCTACCTGTGAATCATCCAGACCATGAGCAAGCCGCCATAGCACCTCGCCATTAATCCCCCACCGCTGACGCAATTGAACGAGCGGCGTGTTCGCCAAGGCCCCGATCGTATGAATACCCATTCCTTTCAAATGGCGCTCCATCCGGGAGCCAACCATGTACATTTGCCGAATCGGCAGCGGCCACAGCGCTTGAGTCGTCTGTTCCCGAGGTAGCCAATACAAGCCGTTCGCATTCTTCTTGGCAAAATTATCGCAGGCCATTTTACTAACCGCCTTGTTATAGCTAATGCCAAAGCGGCTGTATATCCCGGTCTCGCGTTTAATCTCCTGTTGAATTCTGTGCGCCAAGGCAAGTGGTTCGCCGAACAGGGACAAGCTTCCGGTCACATCCAGATGCTGCTCATCAATGCTGTACGGCTCAACCAAGTCCGTAAATCGCAGCAAAATATTCGTAATTTTCATTGAAACGGCAATATATCGCTCCATCCGCGGGCGCATGACGACCATCTCCGGATTTTTGGCCAACGCCGAGCCTAAGGTTTCCGCCGTAGTCACGCCATACCGCTTGGCCAGCGGACAGGCAGCCAAGACGATGCCAGAGCGTCTCTCACGGTCTCCGGCAACGATTAGCGGCCGGTTCCGATACTGCGGATGATCAGCCTTCTCTACACTCGCATAAAAAGATTGACAATCCGCCAACATAACAACTCTTTCTTTCACGGTGAGGTTCCTTCTTTCGTGATGTCGATCCCCGAGTAGTCGCCTAGTAGCTGAAAGATTTCTGCTTTTACCAATCCCCAGAGCATGTCAAATTCATAGCGGTACCCGCGGCATAAATAACGAGCCTCCAGACCATGATTCGTTCGCCGCTCCTCAAAGACCTTGATTCCATGCTTACGCATGTCTTTGCGCACCTGGGCCAGTTCATCCATCGCCGCAGCCTGTAATAAACCAATAAATCCCCTGTAAATGTGCGGCACCTTTAACGGAATATCCGCCAACGCTTGCCGATCCCTTTCCAGAAGATCCAATAGCACAGGTAACAAAATAGCCCGCTTTACCAACTCCGCTTCTGCTTCGGTTTGCCAGGGTACAGGCATCAACGTCCCTCCCTAATTACAGTTCAGTGATCGGGCAACAGTCCGTATAGTCTGGTGTTATTATATGCGAACACATGTTCTTTATTCAACAAGAAAAGATTTCCTCCACCCACATGCCAAACGCCATAGTTGACACCGTTGGTCGGTACCTTTGGATTATCCCAGAGACCACGAAAATAAATCTAAACACCTATATTCATATGTTTGGTAACTGGGTAATAATTTAAAAGTGATTATTACAATTTGGAGGGATATCCATGAAAAAGCTTGTTGTATCTTTAACCGTCTGTGCTTTGCTCGGCACAGCATCTGTCGCCGCTGCCGCTCCTATCGGGAAGACCGCCAAGGCAACTATTCAATACTTTAACTTTATTGTTGGAGGACAGAACCGAGCAACCGCTGACGCACTTGTGTTCAACTCGACAACCTATGTGCCTATCCGGGAAGCTGCGAACTTATTTAACTACAGCACTTTTTACGACCCAGCCTTAAAATCAATCTCCTTCGAGTCTAAAAACGAATGGGTTACTCTATCCGAGCTCGTTGCAGCCAATAGCGAACTCTCTGCCAGTGCCCAATCAAGCAATCCACTCACCTATGAAGTGAAGAAAGCAGGTGAAGTCATTTTCAGAATTGATAGCTCCTCGATTTCTGACGGATTGAGCGCCACTATTGTGGATAACCAATCTCGTGAATTTACCGTCAAGAAAGAACTGGGCTCCTTGGTTATTAGTAAAGATGACGTCCTGGCTGCCGGGTACAAAGCTTATTAATAGAGCGTGACATTTAGTCTAGTCATAATATGAGCAAAAGAAAGAAGCCGCCATTCTAAATGGCGGCTTTTTTCTTTTGGGCTTGATGTTCGGAACAATGCCTTGCTACTTTATTTCCCCCATCCCATCGCTTAAGGCAATGGATTATTATTTATAAATTTGATAATATTTAGTAAAATCATTCAATGCGAGGTGTCAAATGAGACATCAAAGGACTAAACTCGAAAAATGGGCTGACCGACTAACATGGATTTCAGAATTATTATGGTACTTGCCGAGATTGATTATTAAACTGCTGACTTAGCAGCGTTGTTTGTCTGAGTGTAAACAGCCGCATCGTGATGATGCGGTTTGTTCCATAATTTCAGATTACTGACTCCTGATAGCCCCTATCATATCCCGCATTCCGTTAATAAATTCTACATAAGAACTCTAAACCATCTCTTGATTTGAGTAGATAATTTACTAACCTCTTCAACCGTATCTAATTCTTCTTTATGAAGAAACTTCCTCTCTATTTTATCGACTAAATACTGTACCGTTGAAATAATAACTAACAGTTGTATCTACATCTGAATATATCTGATAGATTAATGTGAGTTGTCCGTTAGGATTAAATCCCTCGGGCTGTGATAAGCCACCACCATAATTAGAACCAACTATTTTTTTGTTGCTTTGTGGAAAAATACAAAAGCTATCTAAACTTATGTACCGCCCATATGCAGAACCATTTAAATACCAATATTTTCCTTGATTATCTTTTATCATAAAATCCATTCGTGCATTCGTTGAGTGAGTGCATTGATAATAAGACTTAGTAGTCCCGCTAGTACCTCCATACGAAATTTCCGTTGTTTCAGGCGGGAATACTGCCAAAACTATGTCCTGCCTTTGACCAGCATACGCTGTTACTGCCCCACCACTTGTTATGTTTACAACACTAAATTCTGATGTCGACGGGATAAGCGTACCTAATACATTAAACAAACGTACATTTTTTTTAATATTACTTGGTTTCAGCTCTGGTTCAACCTGCTGCAACTGCTCTGCAGATACTTTAATTTCTCCATCCCCAGGGCCACCCTTTTGATAGCCTTTTTCCGGGTAAACAAAAAGATTACTTTCTCCCCACTTCACGCCCGTTGCATTGCGTATACCTGTTAAACTCGGCATTGTGCCTGCTATATTATTCCCCGCTGCGTTGCTAAATGTCTTACCCACCAGCACATCCGCCGCCGTTGCATTCCCCGTGGCCTTGATGACCGTCGACATCTTGCTGATCAGCACATCCCAACTATCGGCCATGGACGCTGTCACTCCTAAGGCAATGAGGGCGTCCACGACTTCTTGCTTACGCTCATTGCCAACTGTTAAAGACGATTGTGCCAGATCATAAGCAGCCTTTACCGCTTTTGATGTTGCAGCCTGCACCTCACTTGTACTATCGGTTGCATTTGACAGTTGCACAATCCCCGCTTCTGTTAAAGATGCCGTGGGAACCTCAATATGATTGACATCCATCCGAAGTTGATTAATTTCTCGTCCAATGTCATTAAAATCATCCGGTTTCACTGTGTCGGTTAATGTCCAATCGGTTTTTGCCATGAATGAATACCTCCACTTTTTTATAGTTCCAGCAGCTATTTCTTATCTCTGCTAAGTTCATTCTATAAGAAGCACGGGGTATTTATCGGCCTTATTACGGACAGTAAGAGGACATGAGGAGGACAGAAAAACGCTTCTTCTTACCTCGCCAACCTTGCTTGTCTCTGATATCTCTGTTGTTATCATCTAAATACTCCGTTGCAGATCCCGTATATCGTTCCACGATATAAGCTTAATTCGTTCTTTTTGAATTAAATCCTTAATTTCAACATCATGGAGTAGACGATACTCTATCTCTCTTTCCTTGAAGCAGTCCGTGATTCCCATCAACTGGTCAGTTATTTTAGACGGGTGCAGGGTCAGTTGGGTGATTCCAGGTTTTAGGCTCTTTAACATACCAGCTAACTGCTTTTTCATTTCACCATACCCCATGAATGGACTAGAACAGTAGGGCAGAGAAATAATATCATCAATTAATAGAATTTTTCTATCTTTTGCCGATGATATTCTTTTATGAAACAACTTAAGCTGCTCTGCACTAAAAAAGGATTGCTCTAATATTCTAGTAGGCAAATTAAACGGAAGACGGTACTTTTCGCACAAATCGAATGTTATCTCTAAAAAGTCTCGCCCTGTAAATAACCCCATAATGCTCCCGGCGTGACTATCAACATGGGTTGGATCAATTCCTTTCAACATGGCCCTTTGAATCTGAGATTCTATCTCCATTCGCACCTCATCCTCATCGGCGTTTCTTTCTAGCAAAGTACCATCCGTGTGAAAGTACCCTTCTGCTGTAACTAGACTATATAATTTTCTTTTTTTGAAAACAGGTGTGAGAGGATCTAGCATACTACTTGTTAACGTAAGATGAATCCCAATATTCTTTATGCCCTTTTGATTGCTTATCTCCATGGCCTCATTTGAATCTGAACAAGGAATCATGATTGATGTAGAGGTTATAGAGTTTTTCTCAAACAAGTGAACAATGGCTTCGTTAGTTCCCTTAGTAATTCCAAAATCATCCGCATTAATAATTAACAAACGTTCATCTGCTGAAAAACCTAATTTTTGAATCATTAATTTTCCTCCTATCATTGATTAAAAAAACAAAAAAATGATACTCCAAACTGGTATAGTTTGAGCATCATTTATTGCTTAGTAATATAAATTTTACTGCTTGCGCATTTTGTTACCTCTTTGGGAACAGCCTTCATCGTCACCTCCTTTATATGATAGACTAAACCAATATAAACGAGAGTATCAGGAGGAGCCATATGAACCTTGCAACTTTTTTCCCCTACCGAAATGATGTAAGAAAGGTATTAATTCCTTACTTAAAAGAGCTGACAGTGGAACAGTGGTATGCAACACATTCCAATCACCCTAACTCGATAGCCTGGATCGTTGAACATATCGCTCGTAGTGAAGATGAATGGATCAATGTTATTGCTTTGCAGGCAGGGTTGCAATTACCTCCAAAGCTTGAATCCCCTCAACAACTTTTGCAAGCTTATATAGACGTTCGGAATCAAACTGATTTCAGACTCAAATCAATACTATTTGATGAGAATGCCCCCGCTATTCAACTGCCTACTTACTCGGATGGTTGGCAACCACCTTCTCCTCCCACTCTACATTGGATATTTCATCATGTGTTCGATCATGAGACATACCACGTAGGGCAAATTGGAGTAATCTCCCGGCTAAATGGATTTGCGGGGCCCTCTTTTTAAGCATTACTGAGGCTGTGATAACCCCGGCACTAACATTTCCGTCAAGGTCATAATTAACCGTTAGCGGGAAGTCCATGAACTTAATGATTTCCTTGATCGTTGACATTTCGACGTCTGAGAATTAATTGCTGCTTCTGCGCTATCTTTTGAACGAAATATTCTGATCATTGTCAACACTCTTCGTATTTTATTTGATCATTTACTCGTAGCTCAAAATCCCTCTCAAGAGAATGTATGACCATGGATAATTTGACGTTAACTGGTTTTGCCTATAGGTATACACAATTTTAAACGGTCCTGGAGCGGTACTCAGACCGGCTATTGTGTTATGGCCATTTGGAAGTACAATCGTAGATTCGGCGAATATAATATAAAAGTCCTTAATACTGCTTACTCCCGAAGCAACGGAAAATAGATCAATCAGATTATTATTAGCATCCATCAGCGATATTGTCGGGATGGCATACACCGAATTATCTGAGTTATATCCTGATCTAATATAGCTGCTATCAGTATCGATAAACCGGAAATAAGATACTGCTTTGGGCAGTGTTAAGATTTCTTTAACGACTCTGCTTGTTGAAGTTATTTGCAATGTGCTTTCGTTAAAGTTGATTGTCGATGTGCCCTTCTGCTTTGCTAAAATCTGTCCAATTTTATTTGCCAGTTGGGCGAACGTATCACTGCCAGATGCCGGAACTCCCTTGCCAGTAATCGCGGCAGCGACTTGGGTTTTACCGTTACTGGCAGACGTAAAAAGCTCATTAATCGCGGCGACCGCATTGCCCTTGGCTGTGGTCTGTAAGCTTGCGAGATTGCCCACTGAAGCATTTACTTTGGCTTGCGCTCCTGTCGGGGTTTCCGCTGCATTAGCCTTGGTTTGCGCCACTCCTGCCGCAGCATTAGCAGCGTTCGCCGTCACCTGCGCAGCAATACCAGCATCATACGCTGCTTTTACCGCCTTTGGCGTAACTGCAAGGTTTTCAGCGTCACTGTTCAGAGCGCTGGAGAGTTGTACCTTCCCTTTGACATTGAGGGAGGCTTCGGGGATATCAATATCGCCCATAGCTGCATCAATCTTATCCCAGTTATCATTGAGCATGGTTTGAATATTGAATGTATCATTCCTGTCGACTATAGGGTCTTTTTTTAACAAATTGAGATTCGGCGTATTACTGGCCATTCGGATCTCCTCCTGCAAATTTATTTAGCAACAGTTATCTGCTACCTTCATTCTAGCGGAGGTAGTAGGTATTTATAGGCCTGATTGCGGACAGTAAGAGGACATGGAGAGGACAGAAATAGCTAGACCAGCCCCTCCCTTTGAGCAAAATAAAGAGCCTGCGTAAACCGCAGACTCTTGGTATAATTTGGCTTGTACAACTAAACTTGGGTGGGAAGTATTACCTCCAGACGGAGGTGATACTTATGCATTTTTCGTTTTCAGAAGTTATGATGCTTGGAATGTTTGTCCTTGCACTCCTCACTTATCTGAATAAACGAAAATAACCCGCCCAGGTTAAGCGCCAAGGGAACGGGTTATTTTCAAGCTCATTCTTGGAGGTATTCCACCCAAGTGTTGTACCGGGGAGGCTGTGGCGCAGCCTCCTTGTTTCTATTGTTATCTTAACACAACGAATGGCATACCTCAATTATGTATACTACAAAAGTCGTGATGAAACTAAACACAAAACCACACTAAAAATTTCTAGAACCCGTGGACATTCAATTCACGACAGCACATATAACCATTTGCACGACCAACTACATCTTATCCATCACTGAAATCAGCTAATCCCGTATCAATATAGCGACTATAGCAATCTTCTTAAGAGTTATTTTCTAATCTATGGGCATTTGCCGTGATCGGAATGGGTTGAAGTCCATAGACTGTAGTCGAGTAATAACTTCGAGGAGGTCATCCATGGATACCAATTATCAACAACTCGCATGGAATTGTATGAATAAGTATGTCGGTATTACTACTTCTGACGGACAATCTCATGATGGGTTCATCGCACATGTTGATCAAGAGTATATTACGCTTGCTATTCCCACAAACGAGATGTATGGAATGAACGGAATGCCCGCAAGAGAAGCTACGTATAGACAATTTGGATTCTTTCCAGGATTTTATCCGCGTCGTCGCTTCTACCCGAGACGGGTGCCACTCGGTGCAGTTACCGCGTTATTTTTGCTACCGTTTTTCATTTGATAATATGTTGAACTACCCCACTCAAAAGCGTTTCTTCATCCTTTTAGGTGGGGTAGTTTATTTTGCATTTACGCCTTCGTCTCTACTCTGGCCATCGTTACAGCGTCTCAGCCTCAGTTGCACTCCTTCCATACGGCTCCTCCATCGCCCTATGTAAGCTATAAAGGGCATAAAAATAACCGCCATCCTTAAGATGCGGTCTCTTCAGTAACTTCTTCATATTTTTCTATGAGTTGGTCGTAGTTGCATACCCCAATCTTGCCGCTGCTTTCCCTATACACATATTGCCCGACATTCACTACCAGGAGATTACCGGGGCTTTTGATAACCCCGGCTCTAACATTTCCGTCAAGGTCATAATCAACCGTTACCGGGAAGCCCGTGAACTTAATGATTTCCTTGACCGTTGCCATCTCGCCATCTGAGGATGCAATGGCTTCTGCGCTGTCTTTTGAACGAAACATTCTGATCATTGTCAACACCCTTCTTCGCTTTGTATGTCATACTTGCTATCTGCCTGCGGCGTAAATATCGTAAGTGTAGCCACCCCTAAGTCCGATCTTCAAGATGTTCACTCCCTCGGAAGTGAAAAAACTACCTTCCGCATATAGGCTTGTTCCTGTGTATTGTTGCCCTCCCTTATCTGTCCATAATCCGAACATTGTGGTATGATGCCCTCCGTCTGGCCTCCAAATAACCAAGCCATAAAAACCTATCGCAAAACCACAATTAATCGACACTACTTTGCTTGTTGCAGATGTAAGTCCATATTGGATATACTTTTCTCTATTCACTATCTGCCCAATCTTCCCCGCCAACTGCCCAAACGTATCGCTGCCTAATGCTGGCACTCCTTTGCCAGTAATAGCGGCAGCGACCGCAGTTTTACCGTTACTGGCAGATGTAAAAAGCTCGTTGATCGCGGCGACGGCGTTACCCTTGACTGTGGTCTGTAGGCTTGCGAGATTGCCCACAGCAGCGTTTACCTTGGTCTGTGCGCCTGTTGGAGTTTCGGCGGCGTTGGCTGTCACCTGTGCAGCAATACCCGCGTCATACGCCGATTTTACGGCCTTTGGGGTAGCTGCCAGGTCTTCAGCATCGCTGTTCGTAGCGCTGGAGAGTTGCCGAGGGAGGCATCGGGGATATCGGTATCACCCACGGCTGCATCAATCTTGTCCCATTTGTCGTTGAGCATGGTTTGAATGTTGAATGTGTCATTTCTGTCCACAATAGGGTCTTTCTTTAATAGATTTAGATTTGGTGTATTACTGGCCATTCTAATTTCCCCCTGCAAGTTTATTTAGCAACAGTTATCTGTTACCTTCATTCTAGCGGAGGTATTAGGTATCTATCGGCCTTATTGCGGACAGTTAGCGGACATGAAGGGGACAGAAATATTTAACCTAAGGTGGGATGCTGATCATTGTCAACACCCTTCGTTAAAAATAATTATAAGACTATGTTTTCTCCAAATATACAATTAGCTGGATTAATTCCAACTCTAAATACATTGTAGTATCCACGGGCGTTAGCCCCAACCGCGTAACATCCATATCTCTATTGTATCTCCCCCATTAGCTGGAATACTTGATTTACATGGGTACTAGGATTAGCTACGTATTCTTCGCTGACCGGATTGCCATTAACGTATATTTTTGCCCTGGCATTAGCGTTACTACAATACAAACCAAAAGACACGTGGTACGTAGCACTAAGATATACTTTGACCGCACCGACTTTTACAGGTGTAGCAGTTAAATTAATACTATCAGATGATTGACCCCCGGTGATGAATAATTGAGTTCCTGAAGCAGCCGCCGCTGCTTCTCGGTCAGGCCGTTCATAAGCTTGGATATTCGCTGAAGCATACGCCGCTCACGGATCGTCAACAGCCTGATAGCCTCGTCGGCCTGCTGGACCGGATCCGTATCAATCTGATCGACCAGTTCCTGCTCATCTTCTTCAAGCGCATCCATCCAAATACTTTCATACTCACCGGTAGTGACCGCCTTCTTGTTACCTGCGGGCCCACCTTTCCCACCACGATTACCCTTGGCGTTCTGATTGCCTGGTGGAGCACCGCCCCGATTGCCTACGGCGTTTTTGTTCCCTTTGGGAGCTCCACGTTTAGTAACGTTACCTTTCGATTCATTGGTAACGTTAGTATTGAGTTCGGCGGCCCATTTGTCCTGACTCTTCCATTTCCGGACTTGAGTCTCGCCTATAGTAAGAGCAGCAGCGATGTCCTTAAGCTTCATCGTCCCGATGCTCTCTATCCACATCTGTTTTGCTTTGTCCCGTTCTGGGCTACGTTCTCTAGCCATTACATGTATCACCACCTCCGTGTCTGAATTAAAAAGAAAAGATCCCGTCTATGTGGACGAAATCGAAATTCTGCTCTTCTTTTTTTTGGCTAATCTCTTTAACTGATCAACGAATATCTCATCGGCTGGCAAAAACTGATATTGATCAAGTTCCGAAACAGTGACCCACTTTAATCCACTATGCTCAGATGGATTAAGATCGCCACTTATTAACTTGGCCATGAAAGCCATAATTCTGTATGTCCGAGCTGTACTCTGGAAAATACTTTCTCCAAAATATCTTTGTACCTTTATATTAACACCGAGTTCTTCTTTTATTTCTCTACGAAGACACTGTTCTAGACTTTCCCCTTCCTCTACTTTGCCCCCTGGAAACTCCCACTTACCAGCTATATCACCAGTGCCTCCCCGCTGAGCAATTAGAACTGTATTATCCTTTCGTATGATTGCTGCCGTGACCGTGACTATATCAGCAGCATGATGTGCGGCTCTATGACAGTTAGGACAAAGCGCTTTTGCATTCTCAACCGTATCCTCCCCCCCTTCTGATAGCGGCTTAATATGATGGACCTCGAGGTATGGAGTAAGGTCCTTTCTCAAGAATGGAGCTGGTCTTCTACAGTCTTCACATATCCCCTTTGCCCTTTCCAGAACCTCAACGATCACATCACCGTTTCTCACGAATTGGGTAGAGGTAACTGAAACAGTCCCTGGGGCTTTCGGAGCTGTCTTGAGTCTTTCGCGACGCTCAGTTTTGTTACGTGTCCTTGATACAGAAACTTGCTTATTTACTTCCTGCTCATACTCACGAAGAGTAACTGCTTTATTAATATCAAGCGAGTTTAGCTTTTTCAGTACAAACCACTTTGAACCATTAACCGGGTCCGCTTCATCTCTCTCATATTTGTAGATGCCTTTTAAAGAGCATTTTTCAGCCTGCTTTTCAAAAACATAAATCGGAACTCCATATTTAGGAGAATTAATGATAGCAGCATTGTATTTGTAATCGGATTTGAAAACGTTCTTCAAGCTGTACATATAGTATTTAAGAACATCATACTTCTGGATCCACTCGTTCGGATATTTTCCATCAGTGAACGTAGCTTTGATAAAAATAGCCTGGTAATTAGGCTCGTCTCCGATTAAGTAGATCCCCGATTGAGTATCATAGGTTTGCGAGAAAATTGAAATATCCCAAGATGAATAATCCTTGCCAATAATAAAATCATCAAGTACGGTTACATCATCAATTCCTTGAGCAAATATCTTGATGAATTCTGGGTAAAGATCTTCGTATGTTTTTAGGCCCAATGATTTGAATCGATCATAGAGCCTCCTCTTAGGATCACCTACTGGTGGAATAGTTTCAAAACGCTTAAGGTATCTCGCAAGGTCTCCAATTTTTTTCATTCGGTGGACCACAGTCTTGGAACGAGTTACCTTATTTTTAAACTCCTTTTCTAGTAAAGAATGTTCAAGTGCCGGAGACTCGACTTCATCTACAACAAACTGAATTGCGTGATTAATATCCAACTTGCACACCCTTTCGAAGCATGTCTTTTACTCATAATTTCGACAAGGGGCGCCTACTCCCTCTTTATTTCAACAACATTTCCTAAATTAGAGTTCACCCTTCTACAGCTCCTTAAGCAGTCGCCCCTACTCATTCAACATAATCTTATAGCGCTGATGTCCGCCAACCATGTTGCCGGTGCGCTCGTTCCAGAGGCTCCACGTAACGAAGGATTCGATGCTTCGCCGCAGCTTCTCGTACTCCGAATCTCCGGGCTGAAGCTCAATACGCGGGTTGTAGGCTGCTGCGTTGATTTGATTAATAGAAATGATTTTTATATTCATTGAAACCACCTTAAAATTTAAAATAGACCACCTATATAGATGATCTTAGTATCAAATCACTATTCTTTTTGTACCTTTCATTAAAAAATTGATTTAATAGCGATAACCTGTATTGATCGTCGAAAAATGCTGAATATAAAATATATATCTCTGCATCCGATGTATCCATATCTAACATTTTTCCAAGTACTTTCTTTTTCTCTAAATCTAAGTCTGAATTCACGATATACTGCAAAATATAGAAAAATGAATTAAAGTAGTTCTGAAGTACTTCCTGATCTTTGGTAAATGGTATATTTCTTTCTCTATTGTTTATAACCATCTTCGACAACGCTTTTACTCCCTTAAAATCTTTATCATCGCTTAGAAAACCTATGAGTTCAATCCGCTTGTTTTTAATCTTTATTAATTCATTTATCGTTGTCATCACTATTTGAAAGCTCATTAGACCCTGCTGAATCTCAAGTTGATCCGCTGATCGGGCAGCTTCCTCTCGCTGCATCCTTAACTCTTCAGTCTGCATCTCAATAGCCTTTCTTTGAAGTGATAGCTCTTCCGTTTGCATTTCTATAGCTCTTTTCTGCTCCTTCAGTTCTTGTCTCTGTACTGAAATGGTATAAATAAGTCCTGCAAAAGCAAAGCCCGAAAACAGCGCGTTCACAGCCCCAAACATATCACCAGCAGCGCCACGAAAGTCTTCATCAATAAATAATACTATCAGTATTGCCGACAAAGCCCACGCTAAAAATATACCAAGAGATACGAAGACAATATGTTTCTTTTTCACATAACCACTCCCTATATTCTGGAATAACACCTTCCAGTATCAGACAATAAATGATAATGGTCAAGGGATAGGTTGTGTTGAGTTGGTTTCACATACACAGGAACGACGGACAGAGCCGTACAGCAACTCTACGAACCTCTGCCCACAATCGGACACCCGGAACATACGTGCCTGTAAAAGGCAAAAGAAAAAGCACCTAAAGGTGCTCAAAGCTTCTTTATCAGTTCTCCAATTTCATTCGCTGAGTTTGCAGCCATTGTTTTTACGTAACCAACGTTTAAATCAAACTTCGATCGAGTGACTTCACCGGTCATATTATCCATCCAATGACAACTGTAATGCTCTAAGAAGCTTCTCCAAATTTCCGGGATATACTTTCTTTGTTCTTCGTTAAAATATTGGGTAAGTTCATAAGGTGTGGGTTGACCAATGTTATACCCTTTTTGAATTGCAAGTATATTAGGCCTACCATCACTAATACCTCTTAATACATCATAAAGATATTTAGCATCTTTACGATACCTGACTTGATACTCCCTGCTCATTATTTCTTTTTCTGTGTCTAACCGAGTTTGTTGTTGCTTACTAAACTTTAGTGTTTCTTCAGCGACTATAGCACTTTTATCTGCTGCAATAGCCCCCTTATCCGCTGATTCAGCACTTTTCCGAGCTGCTTCTGCACTACTCTTACTTGCCCGCCACAAAAGAAAATTGAACAAAATTCCCGTTCCGGCCGTTATTATTGTAACAACTAAAGTCCAAAACTCCATTAATATCCCCCTCCTTTGACATCACATTTCGACATCAGGAAGGAATTTCCTTCTTAAAACATTGCTGCTAACTGCAGAATTACTTAGAATAATTGTTGAATTGTTTTTCATTCTAATCCGTATAGAATAACAGTATGTTTACTCGAAGGAGGACTTTCCTTGAATGATATTTGGCTAGATGCCATCGTGTTAAGTTCTATTTGTACTATCGGCGCAATCCTTATGCTTTTGCTTGAGAGAGGAGCGAGATTGTTACATAAGCGCAGAGGAACAACCCCGGTATCTAAATATAATGATCCTGATTACTTCAGACTTATAGTTTACATATTTTTATTTCTTTCTGTTTTTTTCATAGGTGAGGCTATTTTCAAAAGCATCACATAAAATTACCGCCATCCGAAGGGATTTACTTGTTGCAACCAAATTCTATATGAATCAAGTTTTCTGCAACTTTACACACCTCTGCTTCGAACAGAACTGCTTAGTCCCCGTCCAGGCTCCCCACATGCAGTTCTTGCACTTCGCCGGCTGCTTCGGCTCCGATCTTGGACGTTGTAACTTATGACGTTTCCCTGCCATGCCGCCGTTCACCTCGATTCTTCGGAACCTCTGACCTGCCTGCTGTTACCTGGATCAACCACCGAATCACATTCATATCCATCACGCTCCGTTCCTGAAAAATAGAAAAGGCCGCTCCAGTGAAGGAACGACCTGAGTTTATATATTGAGTTCACATATACAAAAAGTCTGGCCAGAGCATTGCGACCGTACCGGCCGCCGCAAAAACGCTACGCTCTTTGCTTTAAATAATATGTACTTAGTTACTAGAGTGCTCAAAACCATTTTAACGAGCTGGTAGAAATGGAGTCAAAATGCTAACCTTCTGATTCATGGAAGATAGCAATCCAAAGCTTAAATTCTCTCCCTCTTCCTAACTATTTTGATATTGCTCATTAGAAGGGTTATTCTGGAAGTAAGGATACCAAAGGAAAGGAGAATGTGTATTGTATCGTGTAGAAACATACATAGAGAAGCTATTCATGATCGGTTTGATTATCTTATTTGTATTTGGCATCAGTAAAGGTTTTCTTTATGCATTTGAAACCCTTCCAGAAAGAATAGCCGTTTTCACAGCAAACTTCGGCAAGTAACAGAAAAAAGCGAGAAGAGTTACGCCCCGGTTGTTCGCTGCATGTGCAGCCGTGCGTGTCATTCTCGCCTTTTTCTATGCTCCTAATGTATCACGGGAAAACCGTCAGATGGTGTTCAACTTAGGGTCAAGTTACGTTCGATTTGTAGTCATATATTTAATTAAAACGAGCATATAAAATCAGTATCCATAAATATTAGGGGGAATTACATTTGAGGTTGAATCCCAAGTTAAAAATCTACAAAGAGAATGATAAGTTGTTAAATAGCTTTCAAATTAGCATCATAAACCAATTTGAAACAGAACTAGCTAAAGATATACTCATATCTGAGCATTATGCAAATGAGAGAGATGAAGAAGAACAAAGATGGCACTATAAAGAAATATCGGTAAGACATGTTGTATCAATAATGAACGCATTAGGGATTAGTATTGATCAATTTGAGAAAACAGAACAGTATAGCGAAGAAGCATCCGAACCATATTACACATACAATTTCAACAAAGTGTGGGAGTTTCTAAAACAACTTTCCCCTTATGAATTTCTGGTAGCGATGGTGACGGTAACCCAAACGTCAAGCAAAATGACACACGTATAAATATGAAACTATTAAATACAACCATTCGTGAGCAACTTAACATTCACGACATCCTCTTTGAGGAGCTTATACAAAATCAAATCTTCATTGCAATGTCTTTCGACAATGATATGAAACCTGCAAGGCAAGCAATTATGAAGGCCGTACAAGCCTGTATGTATACTCCTATTCTCATTGATGTGAAGGAACATAATAATTTCATTGTTCCAGAGATCTTTACTGAAATAGATAAGAGTGAATTGGTTATTGCTGACCTTACACAGCAAAAAACAGGAGTTTATCTCGAGGCAGGATATGCTTTAGGACAAAAAAAGTCTGTTATTCTAACTTGCAAAGAAACTGACTTTGAAAATATGCATTTTGATGTCGCCCAGATAAATACAATTAAATGGTCAGACGAAAAAGTTCTAGAAGAACGATTAATAAGTAAGATTAATGCTATAGAGTATCAGCGCAAAGCGTTATAGGACAAATATTAAAAAATCAAAGCTTGGGTCAAAGGACATTAGTCTAGTAAAAATAGCGGCAAATTAGGCTGTATTTCGTGTCTTAGTTTGCCGCTTTTCCTAGCCATTTTTTAAAACTTCTCATCATACTGCTCAAAGAACCCCATGATCTTCAGCGACTCAGCTACGCTCTCCATTCCCTCGCCAATCTTCCGCCGAATAGTGCTGTCACTCAAACTGCGCCGGAAGAACAGCAACGTCTCCTTATATGAGTACCCCTGGATGTAACGATAATCAACCGCCTGCTTTGCTTCCGGATCCTGTATCAGTCCCCAGGCTCTGCGGATCTGCTGCGTATAGAATTGGTACTGTTTATACACCCAGCGCTGCTTTTCAATCAAGATAGTCGCATTGGCCGTCTTATCCGCATGCAGATCCTCTTGATCGACCCGGCGAGCTGCTTCTCCATCGATGGCCACCTGCTTCAATTCCTCTTCATAGTTCTCGAAATCCTTCATCAACGCCAGCATCTTCGTATATTTACCGAGCAGGAACTTTGTGCGCTGGATCTCCTGCTCACTTGCTGTCGGAAAAAGCTCTCCCTGTTCCCACACCATCGCCATTCCCCTCAATCCCCTTTGTGGTATAATTCGTTGAGAGGAATATATTACCGATTGACCCCCGCGCCCGGCTAGGTTATGGGGGTCTTTGCGCTACTTTTTCGCACTGCGTTATTCGGATTTTATTTGTTCACTACATTCACAACAGAACACTTCAATCTTTCCACTACGATCCAACGAGATAGTTACATTGCCGCTATCTAAGTGTTCTGCTGCCTCAATTACGTTTGAAGCTCCGCATTCACATTCAATTTTGAACATTTAGGCCCCCTCCTTCCTACACTTAATGGGTCTGTTTACAAATAATCGACTGTAATATAAGATTGGACTTAGCCATTTATGGCAAGCTTTTATAGGTCGGTAGCTCAGTTGGATAGAGCACCTGTTTCGCAAACAGAAGGGCGAGGGTTCGAGTCCCTCCCGGTAAAGCAATCCGAGGACTATCTCCTCGGTTTTTTATTTCACTTAAGCCACTTAATGTACGTCAATCTGGCCTTGCAAGTACGCCTGCAAGTGCTTTAATCGCCCGGGGCTCCGCTTGATTACGCTCGTCATTTGCCAGATATTCAAAATCTGGATGATAATACACTTCCGGCTTGTGGCCGTCTCGCTTTTTGTGGGCCAGCTGTCCAGACCTTACAGCCGTGTTGAGCGCTTTGCGTACGTCAGCCGGTATCTTAACGGCTACTCGCACGCGCTTCATGCGTACCATCTCGACATTAGTCTCATCTGCCGTCATCTTCCCAAGATGTACTTGGTCCATTAGCCACTCAATATTGTTTTGCATAGTCAAGTTTATCACCGTCCCAAGTCCGCAACTCTTGCTGCCCCTTGGCTGGTATTGGATCCGTGAACCTCTCAGTAGTCGGCATCTGCCATACCCTCCCCCTCCTGGCTGAAATATCGTTTAGCATCCTCCGATGCGCGCTGTAGCTGCTTAAATGCCGTCCCATCATCTTTGAGTACATCCGGATGTCGCTGCTTGGCCAGTTCCCGAAATCTGTCTTCAACCTCCGCCGCGTCCCCAGGGATGTGTTCAAATCCAAGCTCCTTAAAATACTCCGGAACAACAACCGGTGGAGGAAGGAACCACATGCCTTCGATCCAGTTTTGCAAATCATACAGACCTCGTTCTACTAGCCGTGCTAAGTCCTCAAGAGCCAGAACAATCTGTGCAAAGGCATCGCTGCCATACCGGATGCTTTGTCCCTTCGCTTTCGCCTTCTCAACGCTATGCTCAAACCGGTAAAGCTGGCCGCGGTAACGAAATTCGATCCAGCCACCGTGCCGACCCCAGTCGTAGTTGTGCTCATCTACACCAAATCGCTCCATGACCTTAGCGAGCTTCTTTTCGTAATAATCTGGGGATACATATTGCTTCCCTGCCATACTTACCACCCCTTCAGACGATCATACGTTCGGTCAGAGGGCCGCAGATGGCCCTCCCCGATTCTAATATCACAGGAAACGAATTAAGCCGCTCCCCCGTCTTTCATAAGTTTCTCAACCCGCTTTTTGTACGCGGAATACTTCGAACTGATTTGCAAACTCGGTACGCCTGCCTCCTTGGCAATCTGCATCCAGGTTTTGCTTTCTTCCTTCCGCTGCTTAAGAAGGGTTGGGAAGTCGAATGGAATGTCCTCAAAAACAGGAGCCTTGTTGATAATGAACTCCTCAAGAGCCTCCTTGCTGATTTCAACCTCATCCATAATTTCCCGCTCGTAGTCCGTCAGCTCATCCTCTGGAGCACCGGGCTCCTGGCTGCCATCGTCCGTGAAGTCTATCCCTTCCCTATCATCAATACCCTTAAGCGGGCTCTTCGTCTCGCCTATACCGAGTCTGGTCTGCTTGCTGAAGATGTCATGAGTAAGGTGTCCATGCGGAGTAAAGTAAATGCTAATGAACAGAAGGAGATGCAGTTCTGGTCTGTCGAGGATTTCACAAAATTCCTGGAGTCCTCCAAGGGACATGTACATTATATTGTATTCTCTCTGGCCATTTACACAGGGATGCGTCGCGGAGAGATCCTTGGCCTGCGCTGGCAGGACATAGATTTCGATCATCGCGAGCTGAAAGTCATACAAACGGCCAATTGGACACGCTCAGGTCTCGTTATTCAGCGTCCTAAGACAAACTACTCCATACGTAGCGTCAAGCTGTTTCAGGCCGTGCTGGACGATCTGCAGGAGCGCTATGAGCAAGTCCAAGCGCTAAAAGCGGAATACGGGGATGCATACGAGGATAATGATTTAGTTTGCTGCTATCCCACCGGAGGCTATATCAAGCCAAAGCGAATTACTGAAGGCATGGTTGTCCTCGTACGGAAAGCCGGAGTAAAGAAAATTCGCTTCCACGATCTCAGGCATACCCATGCTTCGTTTCTTCTCAAAATAGAAATCAATCCTAAAGTAGCTGCGGAGCGTCTGGGTATGACACCAGCAATGTTCAACGAGCGATACTCTCACTTGCTCCCTACAATGCAAGACGAAGCTGTAGATCGAATTGAAGCAGAACTTAAGAAGCACAGCGAAAAATCCCTTGAGCCAACGAACGTTTAAGACTCCGTTAGCAAAATAGATTTAAGGTCATTTTGCAGCACGAATCCCCCCAACTCTACCACCCTACCAAATAGCAAAAACCCCTTGCTAGGCAAGGGGTTCACGCATTATGGGCCCTGAGGGACTTGAACCCCCGACCAATCGGTTATGAGCCGACCGCTCTAACCAACTGAGCTAAGGGCCCGAACGACTTAAATGAATTGCGGGGGCAGGATTTGAACCTGCGGCCTTGGGGTTATGAGCCCGACGAGCTACCGGGCTGCTCCACCCCGCGTCAATAAACAGCGACAATTAATAATATACACGATTTCCGTAGTCCACGTCAAGCCCATGGGTCGGTCGAGCTGACTCATCGATCAGACAATAAAGCGTACGCCATACTTGCCCTTACGGGAACGGTAAATTTCAATTTGTCGCATATCGTCGAAGCCGTAAATCCAGCCATCCTGTTCCAGCCGGCGGGCCAAGCATCCGGCTTGAAATTTAGTTCGATACAACTTATTAAAATACACCCAGCGCATACGTCTCGCCATCATCCTTTCACCAGAGTACCTTTCTTTCCTCATTTTGGGCCTGGTTATAGAATACCCATTAATAGCAAAAAAAGCCGTCGGTTTAGCACCGTACGGCTTTTTATAAGCTGGTAAATTTAGAGAATTATCCTTCCACAGCCGCATCGGTCGGAACAAATGGCGTACCGTCACCCTGGAACTGGGTTTTCGGATTGTTCTTAATCTCTTGCAGCATGGTATTTCCTTTCTCTTCCCACGCCTTCAAGGCTTCCTCAGGCGTCTTCTTGTTCTCCAGCACCTCTTGGAAGAACTGGCGACCACTATCGTTAACGCTATACAGTCCTGGCTTCTCCATCATCAATTTATCGAGCTTGGAATCACTAGGTGGTATAGGCTTCAACAAATAGAATGCTTGAATGTTGTAATCCAGCCCGTTTCTCGGCTGAATATAAGTTTTGCGGGCCAGCATTTCATAAGAATTACTACGGGATTTTAATTTAGCCCAGTCCGCACCATTAATAAATTTAATGAAATCCCAGGCCGTCTCCGGATTAGGGGCAGCGCTATTGATAGCAAATAAATTATTTAGCCAAATATTTCCCCCTACACCCGGCTTCTCTGGATGGGAAGGAACCGTAACAACATCCCAATCCACAGCCTTAAAGTTTTTGATTTTCGAGGCATTGTTATTGGCATCATTGATTTCGTTGACATAATAATTTTCGCCAATCGTCATCGCTACTTTACCTGACAGGAACATATCGCTGCTGATCGGGGTCCAGTTGCCATCCATTCCATCCATCATGGAGTTGCTATCGGGAAGAACCTTCTCCTTGGACAGCTTGCTGATCGTTTCCCAAACCTTCGTCCATTGCGGCGTGTTCACCGTCATCGTCTCAGCTTTTTCGTCAAAGGTTTTGAGCTGAAGCGCAGGGATATAGTTGGATTGCATATCCCAGAATGGATCATTGCCCATATAACGACTGAAGGTGAAGCCGTAAACGCGTTCTTTACCCTCGCCCTTCGTTACGCGGCGGGCCAGGTTAAAGATATCTTCCCAGGTCATATTGTCCGTAGGTGGCTCCACACCCGCATCCGTGAAGATTTGTTTGTTATAGTACAATGCTGAGGAAGAGAAAGAAGGTGTCAGAGCATACAGGTTGCCTTCCCCCATATCCTTGATTCCGTCAATTACCGCAGGAACAAAGTCCGCCGTATCAAATTTATCCTCCTGAATCAACGGATCCAGTGACTTAAGCATGTTTTCCTTAATCAATTGATTAAGCACGCTAGTATCGGTCACAACAATGTCTACCGGATTGCTCCCGCCCATGACCTGCTTCATGCTTTCCAGATAATCAGGCTGAACATAAGGCTGCGAGCTGTCCTGATACCGATATTGGGATTGATCAATCGCCGGAACAATTTCAATACGGACATTTTGATTTGTAAACTCATATACATCAGTGTATTGTTGACGGAAATAAGAGTCGTCATATCCCCCGTACAGCACCCCGATACGCAGAACCTTCTCCTGCTGATTATCCACGGCTTTGCCGCTGTTGCAGCCTGCGAGCAGGCCCAAGGCCAGCGTAGCAGTCAACGAGATGGACAGCAGCTTCTTCAGCCTCCCATATTTCTTCGTCATGATTGTTCCTCCTCCAATGGTTTAGGTGCCGTAATCACAATCTTCTCCCCATCAAACTCCATCGACGCCCGGCCGCTAATTCCTACGGACTCCAGATACTCCTTAGGAACTTGCAGGCGGCCCACGCGGTCAACGACCACAAACGCCTCATGCACCTCTTGGAGCCCACCAGCCAGCTCTGCCGCAGCCAAATCCAGGTTCGGATTACGCTTCACAAACTCGGTGCTGGTCAGACCATCGCGAATGGCTACTACCCGGTCTACCTTACCTGCTAACGTCAAGTCATGCGTAACGATAACGACCGTAATGCCAAGCTCCCGATTGACTTGCCGGAAGATCTGCATGATTTGATCGGAAGTCGCCGTATCCACCGAACCCGTGGGTTCATCGGCCAGCAGCAGCTTCGGACGATTAGATAGCGAAATAGCAATCGCCACCCGCTGCTGCTCCCCACCCGAAAGCTGGTGCAACTTATTGTGCATCCTATCCTTCAGCCCTACGCGTTCCAGTAGTTCCTGGGCATAGGCCCGATCGAGCTTGCCGGTCAACAGCATCGGCATCTCCACATTCTCCAGCGCCGTTAAATAAGGCAGCAAGTTACGGGCATTATTTTGCCAGACAAATCCCACCGTATTGCGCTTGTACTCTACCAATTGATCATCCTGAATCTTAAGTAGGTCCCACCCTCCAACAGACACTTGCCCTGCCGAAGGATGATCCAGCCCACCCAAAATATTCAACAGCGTTGATTTGCCGCTACCACTATTACCGATAATCGCCATCATCTCGCCCTGCTCAACGGATAAGTTCAGGCCTTGGAGCGCCACAACCTCGATGTCTTCGGATTTGAAAATCTTGACGAGTCCTTCGCATTGAATCATCTTTAACGCTCCTCTCCCATTTTAACGGCCTGATGCACCCGCAAGCGCCGAATTTGCCAGAGCAGCAGCCCGGCACCCAGCAGCAGCATCACGAATACGACCACATATAGCTGAAGCGTATCCTGCGAATCAAATACAATGCGGAACGGTGGTACTTGCGTCGTCACATTATCAGCCGTTTGCAGGAAGGGCAGGTACAGCTTCCCGGCGATCTTCCCGATGACGATACCCAATGCGATAGACAGTCCTGCCGTCAAAATCTGCTCAGCCAGCAGCATGAACGTCAACTGCTTGCGTGATAAGCCCATCGCCCGCAATATTCCGAACTGAACGACCCGGCCTGACAGGTTGAAGAACCAATACAGGATGTAGCCGATCAGTGAGACAATGACCGAAACGAGGAAGCCCAGGCTCAAAATACCGAATACTCCGCCCCGTGTCGGATGCTTGCTTTGTGCTGCCAGTTCACTGCGCACGTCATCAACCGAATAAAGATCAATGCCTTGCTCGGCTAATTTGGTAATCAGCGGGGCCACCTTGGCTCCCGGCTCCATCTTCAGCCATACCTCATAAGGTATGAGCGGAACCTGATCATAAATATAATCCAGATTGGCGATGACAAACGGAGTTTGATCCGGGTACTGACTAGGCCAATATGGCAAAATACCATAAACGGCAAATTCCACCGTCTGATCGCCGATCGCAATCGTGAATACATCCCCCGACTTCAGCTTGTATTTCTCCGCCATGTTAGAAGGTATTAACGCTGCACTTTCGTTCATGCCAAGAAACTGCAAATAACGGAAGGGATGCGTAGGGAACAGGTCTTTTCGGAACCATCCCACCTTGGAAAAGTCCAGGTTATCGATCCCCATCACATTCCCTTGCCCAGCCGAACGTCCGGACACAATAATATTCCCCTTGGTTTGAAGCACCCGTGCGGCATGCTCCACACCATCGAGCTCCCGGAAAATTTCAAATGGCGGTTCGGAGTAGATAACTTTGGATGGCGTCTGATTTTGGCCCCCTCCCGGAGCACCGCCACCAGAGCCGCCACCCCCACCTGGAGCACCTGGATTCCCGCCGCCTCCCGGCTGTCCGGAGTTCCCGCCTTGCCCAGGATTTTGATTCCCTCCGGAACCGCCCCCTTGGGTAGGACGAGTAATCTCTGCCGTTCCCTCCCATACGGTGCGCATAATGACATCTGAACCGTATTTGTAGAGAGTCCGTTCCGTCGAATTCAAATCGATCGTCCGGGCTGCCGAAGCGTTATACACACCAAGTCCCAGAGTCAACACAAGCAGAATCATCAACGGATAATAAGATGAAGAAGAACGGGAGAGCTGAGTTAAGCTCAAATAGTAAGGCACCGGCAACCACTTCTTGCCGAGCCAGCCAATCAGCTTCAACAACCACGGGAATACCCGCAGGAAGAATAGGCCAATGGAGAAAATCGCCAGTGCAGGCACGAAGAACAGAAACGGCTGCACCTGTAGTTCATCCGTCGTCATACCAGTTTGGAAGGTCAACATCTGCCGTTCATTGAACAGATAGTAACCATAGCCAGCGATTGCCATCAATACAATATCTATGAACCACCGTTGCCAGAATGGTGCACGATCGGAACGGGCTTGCTTCTGCTTTGCCTTCACAATAGATGACCTAGCGTAGGACACCGCCGGCAGCAAGGTAGCCAAGATAGCGATAACTACCGCTGCTCCACCCAACGCGAGAGCATCCAGATTAAATCCAACCGGAATGGATTGACGATTGACGAAGGTCAGGAAACCATCTGCAGACCCGATACTTTTGGACATAAACCAACCCAGCAGCGGTCCGGCAATCAAAGAAATAGCTCCAAGGATCAAGCTCTCCAGCAAATAAATAAGAATAATCTGCTTCGTTGACGCCCCGCGGCTGCGTAGTACCGCGATATCGCTCTGTTGCTTATCCAGCGCCTGGCGTGCATTCATCACGATGTAATAGAATACCATCGCAATCATAGGCGCTGCCAAGGTGAACAGCAAGGTTTGCATTTGCAAGCTTTGCTTGCGGAAATCACTTAGTAGACTGCCAAATGAAACATCAACCTTGGTATCCTTGAGTTTCTGATACAGGTCCACATTCAACCGATCCAGTGTATCGGATAATGGGGACAACTGGCTGGTCTGAATTTCAGATAAATTAAAGGCATAATACCAGCTTGAATTATGCAAAGGTATTGATAATTGCTTTAGCAATACATCATTAAACGCTTTCTCCGAGATGTAGAAGCTGTTCATCATCCCTTCAAAGCCTTGATACCAATATGAATCACTCTCATTTTCAGCCTGGAATGTGCCGACGATTTTGACCTTGAGCGTGATATCTACCCCGCTGTATACCGGGTATTCCATCACATCACCGACGTGAAGGTCCTGGCGGTACATCGCCTCCTCCAGCATCAGCGCTTCGACCATATTGTCGTTGACACTGTCCGAGAACAATTGACCGCCCGAAAGTGAAATATGCTCAGCCAAGCCGCTCATCGAGAGGATCGACATGGTTCTCGTCCGACTGGCATCCACCTTTGTGGGATCTTCCGGGAATACCTCGGTACCACGAATGGCACGAGTATTCACGTAGGCATCGTATGGAAAACCAATTTCCTGGGGAACCTCGTCAATGATATATTGGTTAACAGCCTCCAAGGCGCCCTGATCCGTTTTGGTCCCGCCCGCCGCCTGATAGCTCATGATTAAGGAGCCTGCCGGGAGCCCTTCGCTTTCGCTCTTCAGCGTTGTGGCAACCACTCTCTTCAGCGAGCCGTCCGAATACATCGGAATGCTGACAGTGAACGAGACGGCGACAATCAAGCCTAGCAAAGTGCTCAGCGTCAGCCATTTCGTGTTCCACATCTTACGGAACAGCAGGCGTAATAAAGGAATACCCATCTAGCGACCCACTACTTTCTGTCCCGGGGTAAGTCCCTTCACAATTTCTACATCCGTGGAAGTTTGCAGCCCGACCTCGACATCCACCTCACGTTTGGCGCCATCCGATTCAACAACCTGAACATACGTCCGCGAGCCAATGGTACGCAGAGCAGATGCAGGAATCAGCACCGCATTCTCCTTGCGCTCAGTCACGATAGATACGCTAAGCGGGCGGCCCCGTTCAATGCCTTCCGGCCATTTGGCCAGCTCAACAATCACGTACTTATCAATCGAATCCTTGTCCGGCTGGTTCGGATTGCTGTTACCATTATCATTATTGTCAGAGCCCGTGCTCACGGGCATAACCTTGACCTTGCCCTCGTATACACCAGATGCATTAATATCAACCTTCGCATTCATGCCTACGGCAATTTTCGTTAAGTCTTCCTTGGCAAAAGACGCCGCAACCACCAGCGAAGATGTATCGGAAAGAACAGCTACCGTATCATAGGACTTAATCGAGCCGCCCTTCTGCGCTGCAATAGACACAATCGTACCGGAGAACGGCGCTTTGAGCGTACCGTCCGCAATGGTTTTTTCCAAATCCGCCAGATCCTGACGCTGCTCTTCGAAAACGATAGACGCCTCTTCAAACTCAATCGGTTCCTTCTCATCCTTGGTCCGCAGCAGCTCTTTCATAGCGATCTCCTGCTTGCGGAACTCTAATCTTTTCTTGCGAAGGTCCTTCTGCATATCCTCCACGTCCAATTGAATCAGCACATCGCCTTGCTTCACATTGTCTCCAGCCTTAACGAGCACCTCTTTGACATGAAGATTATCCTCTGTGAAGAATAGAGGTTCCTCTCTTTGACTCATAATTTTACCGACCGCGCTGACGTTCAATTCAATCGTCTCCGTGCGCACCTCGTATTCCGGTTTCTTGGAAATCGTCGGCGGCGTGATTACAGGCAAGTCCTCTTCCGCCTCTTCATCCGGAAGCAAAGCACAGCCGGATGCGGCTACTAACGTTAGGCTCAAGGTCAAAATGCCTGCCAGCCGAACTACTCTCCCCCCTTTACCTGATAAATTTGCCATCCACCATTTCGTAAACATGGTCTGCTACCTCCAGGATTGTAGGATCGTGTGTCGTCATACAAATCGTAACATGCTCGGTTTGTATGATATTTTTGAATACTGCCATAACTTGTGCTCCCATTTGCGAATCGAGATTGGCCGTCGGTTCATCCGCCAGCAGCAGCTTGGGACGGTGCGCAATCGCTTTGGCAATCGCTACCCGCTGCTGCTCCCCGCCGGACAACTCAAACGGTCGGTGAAACATTCGCTTGCCCAGCCCAACAAGCTCCATGCAATGTGTGACGCGTTGCTTCCACTCCTGGGAAGGAACTCCGGCCATACGCAGTGACAGCTCCACGTTCTCCCAAGCGGACAACAAAGGGAGCAGGGCGTAGGCCTGAAAGATAAAACCAATCTGATCACGTCGCAACAACGTCCGCTTGTCATCATTTAATTGATGCAGGGGCTGCCCGCGAAACAAAATTTCACCGGATGTCGGCTGATCAAGACCGCCGAGCATATTCAGGAGCGTCGTCTTCCCCGAGCCGGACCGGCCTTTAAGCATCACCAATTGGCCAGGGAGCACCTCCATATCAATTCCCTTCAGGACCTTGATTTCTCCGCTGCCCACCGGGAATGATCGGTGTACATTCCTGACCGACAATATCGGCCCCTTCTCGCGTTCGTCCTCTACCCGTACCTTAGCAGCTACAATGGCCTCGGGTTCAGATTCCTCCACAGCGCTTTCATCCAAAGCCACAGCAATCTGGGCCTGTGAAGCGCGTGACTCTTCTTCGGACTTACCTTTCACTTTTTCCGTTTTGCGAAGCCATCGCATCATCGTGTATCGGTCTCCCATTTCTTGATTTGTGGTGCGTTTCTTGCCTTGTCCAGCAAGTCATCATGTCTTGCATTATAAACGAAATACGATGTCAAAAAGTTACAACGACTTTTACGAAATTGATAATATATTTCCAGATTTTAAACACTGATGAAAGATTACAATTCTGTTAGAATTAAGGACAATTCTACTAAATTCGCCAAGGAGCTCTACTTTATGAAAAAAATAATTTTGCTTATGCTCATAGGAACGTTGCTATTTTCATATACCACCACTCGCCAAGAACCAGCATCAGCCGCCACGCTTCCTTACCATGATATCTCAACCAGCTATGCCAGGGAAGCCATTTCCCGCCTGCATGCCGGCGGCATCATGCAAGGGACTACGACAACGGCCTTCTCTCCAAAGCGTTCCGTCACCAGGGCTGAGTTCATCACCGTGCTGATGCGAGCTCTTGGAATCACTCCCGCTTCCTCAGCTATTCCCGCCTATACCGATGTACCAAGAAGCACCTGGTATTATGGAGCCATTCAAGCTGCAACCGAACTTGGTTTAACCAGTGGCTTGGGAAACGGTACCTTTCAGCCTGACCAGGTGCTAACCCGTCAAGAGGCGGCGGTATGGCTGACCAAGGCACTTAAGCAAGACATACCCACCGCAAGCTCGCTTTCTGCCTATCGAGACACTTCAAGCATCGCCGCCTGGGCCAAGCCTTATGTCGCCGCCATATCAACACTCGGATTAATGCAAGGCAGCGAAGGTCGTTTCTATCCGTTACAATCCATCACTCGTCAGGAGACGGCTGTTATTTTTGACCGTCTGCTGGAGGATACTCGTTGGAAGAATAAACTGACAGCAAACGCTGAATCCACTACGTCTACGGCCATTCATATCGGCTGGCAATACGGCCAATCTACCGAAGCTTATCAGAGGTCTGTGCTGCAATCCAATATTAACGTGCTTTCGCCCAGATGGTATTTTCTCGAAAGCACCGGACAGATTTCGGATTCCACTGTTCCTTCTTTAAATACATGGGCCAAAGCTAACGGCAAGCAGGTATGGGCTATGGTGGGGAACCGCTTCGACCAGAAGGCCACTCATCAAATGCTCGCTTCCGATTCATTATCATCCACTGCGATTCAGAGCATCAAGTCCTATGTACAGAAATATAACTTGGCCGGAATCAACCTTGACTTTGAGAATGTCCACGCTTCGGATCGCGACTTGTTCACAAGCTTCATTGCCAAGCTGGCCGAGGAATTGCATAATGCTGAGGCCGTTCTATCAGTCGATCTGCCGCCTGATCTAGGCAGTGATTGGTCCGCAGCCTATAACTATGCCGAATTGGCCAAGCACGCCGATTATTTGGTCATTATGGCCTATGACGAGCACTGGACGGGATATAAAGCTGGCTCTGTAGCCTCCTTAAACTGGGTAGAGCAGCATCTCGACAAGCTACTCCCCCAAGTCCCAGCAGATCAATTGATACTTGGCATGCCGCTGTATACTAGGGATTGGGCCATCAATGCCCAAGGGGCTACCCTCTCATCCGAGGACCTTTCGTTGCCGGAGCAGAACAAGCGGGTCCAGGCAGCCGGAAGCTCTCTGAAGTGGAACTCCGCAGCCAGTCAATACACGACAGAATACTGGAAGGCAAACACCAAGCACCGTATATGGCTGGAGGATGCTCGCTCCCTATCCGCCAAGCTACAGCTAGGAACTAATTTGGGTCTCGCAGGTTATGCGTATTGGCATATTGGCGGTGAATCCTCGGACATTTGGGCCAGCCTGCGTAACGCAGAGAAATACGGAAATTATAGATTTGATCGCAGCAAATAAAAGAAGACCATCCGCAGGGGGAAGGCTAAGCCGCTATCCTATCCTGTGGATGGTCTGTTTAGTTAAGTAGCCTATCTTACTTCC
The DNA here is from genome assembly GCF_001486585.1 of Paenibacillus senegalimassiliensis. Classification (GTDB taxonomy): domain Bacteria; phylum Bacillota; class Bacilli; order Paenibacillales; family Paenibacillaceae; genus Fontibacillus; species Fontibacillus senegalimassiliensis. The sequence continues at coordinate 483,619 of NZ_LN909046.1, read as the reverse complement.
CGAACGCTGCCGGGTTCTCCCGCCAGGATTGCAGCAGTGACAGGTCTTCCTGCTTGATATCTCCACGTTGCACGGCTACATCGATTAGCGCCGTATAGTTAGAGAGAGTTTGCAGGGGAATATCAGCATCGGCGAATCCCTGAACAGCCTTATCCAATTGATAGCTGAAGATGGCCAGCACAGCGAGCGGCTCAGCCCCAGCGGCACGTACAGCCTCAGCGGCCTTGATTGAACTGCCGCCTGTCGAGATCAGATCCTCGATGACCACAACCTTTTGGCCCGGCTTGATCAACCCTTCGATTTGATTCTCCTTGCCGTGGCCCTTAGCCTTATCGCGGATATAGGCCATGGGTAGACCCAGCTTTTGAGCTGCGAAGGCGGCATGTGGAATGCCGGCAGTTGCCGTTCCCGCAACCACTTCGGCCTCTGGATATACTTCCTGAATCAGCGCCGCAAACGAGTCGGCAATCAGATCACGAATCTCGGGATAAGACATCGTTAACCGATTATCGCAATATATCGGGGATTGAATGCCCGAGGTCCAGGTGAATGGTTGATGTGGACGAAGCGCCACCGCTCCGATATCAAGTAAGCTTGCTGCAATTTTAGCCTCTACGGAAGCAAAAGAGCTTTGAGTCATTGTTGCATCATCTCCTTAATAATGGTTTCCGCCGCTTCACGCGGCTGCGCCGCCGCAGTTATGGGCCGGCCTACCACAATATAATTGGTTCCTTGCTGTATCGCCTCACCAGGCGTAAGTGTTCGCGACTGATCTCCCATGGCGCTGCTGGTCGGACGAATACCTGGCGTTACCGTCAGGAATGCCTGTCCACAGCGTTGTTTGATCGCCTTGACTTCAAGGGGCGAGGCAACTACGCCGTCCAGCCCCGCCTCTTGGGCCAGGGAGGCATAATGCACTACGGCGTCCTCTACGTTGCCGGGAATACCAATTTCTTCATTTAACGTCCGCTGATTCGTACTGGTCAACTGAGTTACCGCAATAATCTGTGGAGCTGGTAACGAAGCATCGGCCTCCAGCGCTGCCAACGCGCCTTCTCTAGCGGCTTTCATCATATCGAGTCCCCCAGCCGCATGAACATTGAACATATCAACGCCCAGCCGAGTAACACTGTTCGCCCCGCCCTTAACGGTATTAGGAATATCATGCATTTTTACATCCAAAAAAACGGAGTAGCCCTGCCCCTTCAGCTCACGGATGAAATCGGGACCAGCCGCATAAAAGAGCTGCATCCCTACCTTCATATAACAAGGGATTCCTTCAAGCTCCTTCAAGAGCTTTCTTGCCTGCTTCGCCTCCGGAAAGTCCAGTCCGACGATCAGCCTGCCGGCTGCTTCTTCAAATGAACGCAAATTGGCTCCTCCAGTCATGCGTGCGGCTCCGAAGCTATTTGCTTCCGAGCCGCCGCTTAAGTGTAGTTGGTTCTCAGGTTTAAATTTCCATTACAATGACGGCATTGCTTGGGAGGAGAAGTTAATCGTCTCCAGCATCTCCAGCAAAGCGCGCACCGTATCCAGCGAGGTCATGCAGACCACCCCGTTCTCTACGGCTTCGCGGCGAATACGGAAGCCATCCCGCTCTGGTGCCTTGCCCTTGGTCAGCGTATTGATGACAAAGTGAGCTTCTCCGTTGCGAATCAGATCCAGAATGTTTGGCACTCCTTCAGACAGCTTGTAGACCGTCGTGACATGAATGCCTGCTTCAATCAAAGCCGAAGCCGTACCATCTGTTGCAATGATTTGGTAGCCTAGCTGGTAGAAGCCACGTAATAGCTCCACCGCTTCTTGCTTATCTTTATCGGCTACCGTTGCAATGATGGCGCCTGTCGCCGGAATCTTCATCCCAGCGCCGATCAAGCCCTTATACAACGCTTTGGCATATTGCGGATCGCGTCCCATGACTTCCCCGGTGGATTTCATCTCCGGCCCCAAAGTCGGCTCTACCCGGCGCAGCTTGGCGAAGGAGAAGACCGGAACCTTGACTGCTACCTGGGTACTCTCAGGCCATAAGCCATCCTTGTAGCCCAGATCGCTCAGCTTGGTACCAAGAATGCACTGCGTTGCCACATTAGCCATCGGTATGTTAGTCACTTTACTCAGGAATGGCACCGTCCGCGACGAACGTGGGTTCACTTCGATGACATACACTTCACCTTTGTAGATGACAAACTGAATATTGACCAGCCCGACCGTGTTCAGTTCGCGGGCAATCTTGATCGTAATAAGCGCAATCTTCTCTTTCAATTCATCGGACAGGTGCTGTGGTGGGTAGACGGCGATCGAGTCTCCAGAGTGAATTCCGGCCCGCTCGATATGCTCCATGATCCCCGGAATCAGTACCGTTTCTCCGTCGCAGATCGCATCGACCTCGACTTCCTTGCCCAGCATGTAGCGGTCGATCAGCACCGGGTGCTGTGGATTAATATTCACCGCTTCTTCCATATATTTCAGCAACTCGGCATCAGAGTACACGATCTCCATCGCCCGGCCTCCCAAGACATAGGAAGGTCTGACCAGCACTGGATAACCCAGCGACTGCGCCGTGCCCACGGCGGCTTCTACTGAAGTCACCGTGCTGCCTTTCGGCTGGGCAATATCCAGGCGTGACAGCAATGCCTCAAACCGTTTGCGGTCCTCCGCTTCATCGATGCTTTCCAAAGATGTTCCGAGGATTCGCACACCTGCCTCTTGCAGAGGTGCTGCGAGATTAATCGCTGTCTGGCCACCGAATTGCACGATAACGCCAACCGGCTTCTCTTCGTTAATTACGTTCATAACATCTTCGAAGAACAAGGGTTCAAAGTAGAGACGATCTGAGGTATTGAAGTCCGTAGATACCGTCTCCGGGTTGTTATTAATGATGACCGCTTCGTAGCCAGCCTTCTGGATTGCCCATACAGCATGCACCGTCGAGTAGTCAAATTCAATCCCTTGCCCGATGCGGATCGGACCGGAGCCAAGTACGACAATCTTCTCCTTATCCGTCCGAATCACTTCGTTCTCCGTCTCATAAGTAGAGTAGTAGTAAGGAGTAGATGCCTCAAATTCCGCCGCGCAAGTGTCAACCATTTTGTATACAGGACGTAAGCCGTGCTCCAGGCGGTAGTCTCTGACGTCCGCTTCGGCCAAGTTCGTGCCTGTCGGCTGAGCCGCAGCCCGAAGCTCGGCAATCGCCCGGTCCGTAAAGCCCAGACGCTTCGCCTGGTACAGCGTATCGTAATCAAGCTGCGCATCACGCGTGATTTCCGCTTCGAAGGCAACCAATCTCTCGATTTTGTCCAGGAACCACCAATCAACCTGGGTCAAGTCGTGGATTTGTTGTAGCTCATACCCGCGGCGGAAGGCTTCGGCAATCAGGAACAGTCGCTCGTCATCTGCCTTGATGAGCCGCGTGTTCAGCGTCTCGTCATCCAGCTTATCTGCCCCTTTCAAATAAAGGCGGTGCGTACCGATTTCCAGAGAGCGAATGGCCTTTTGGATCGATTCCTCGAAGGTTCGGCCAATCGCCATTACCTCGCCGGTCGCCTTCATTTGCGTCCCTAACTTCCGATTCGCATGGATGAATTTATCAAACGGCCAACGTGGAATTTTACTGACGATATAGTCGAGTGTAGGCTCAAAGCAAGCATAGGTTTGGCCTGTCACCGGGTTAATAATCTCATCCAGCGTGTAGCCAAGAGCGATCTTGGCTGCCATTTTGGCAATTGGATACCCTGTAGCCTTGGAAGCCAGCGCCGAAGAGCGGCTTACCCGCGGATTTACTTCGATAACATAGTATTGGAAGCTTTGAGGGTCCAGTGCGAACTGTACGTTACATCCGCCTTCGATATTAAGGGCACGAATAATCTTGAGCGACGCTGAGCGCAGCATTTGATATTCGCGGTCGGAAAGAGTCTGGCTTGGCGCTACGACAATACTGTCTCCGGTATGTACACCGACAGGATCGAAGTTCTCCATGTTGCAGACCACGATGCAGTTGTCGTTGGCATCCCGCATAACTTCATATTCGACTTCCTTCATGCCGGCAATCGATTTCTCAATCAGGCATTGTCCGATTGGACTGTAGCGAATACCCGAAGCAACGGTCTCTCTTAGTTCCTCTTCCGTGGCGCAGATTCCGCCGCCCGTACCGCCCAGTGTATAAGCTGGCCGTACAATAAGAGGATACCCGATCTCTTCCGCGAAATTCAGAGCTTCCTCCAGCGTAGTAATGATTGTGCTATCCGGTACTGGTTGCTCCAGTTCACGCATCAGCTCGCGGAACAAGTCCCGGTCCTCTGCCTTCTCAATGGAAGTTAACTGTGTTCCCAGCAGCTTCACGTTCTCCCGTTCCAGCACGCCTGCACGCGCCAACTCCACAGCCATATTCAAGCCCGTTTGTCCGCCGAGCGTTGGCAGAAGACCATCGGGACGTTCCTGCCGGATAATTTGTGTAACAAACTCCAGAGTTATCGGTTCGATGTAGACCTTATCGGCCATGTTCGTATCTGTCATGATGGTAGCCGGGTTGCTATTAATCAGCACCACCTCAACGCCTTCTTCTCTAAGCGCTTGGCAGGCTTGCGTTCCAGCATAGTCAAACTCGGCCGCCTGACCGATAACGATCGGCCCGGAGCCGATAACGAGAATTTTCTTTAGGTCTTTTTTGATCGGCATGGAATTACAATTCTCCTTTCGCAGCGGCCATAATCTCGGCCTGACGAGGCTTTTGCGGGTACAACCGTTTGTTCTCACGGATCATCTCGATGAATCGATCGAATAGATAGCTATTGTCGTAGGGTCCCGGAGCTGCCTCTGGGTGATATTGTACCGAGAATGCCGGATACTTCTTATGTTGCAAGCCTTCTATAGTCTTATCATTATTGTTGATATGCGTAACTTCCAATTCCGTACCGGAGATGGAAGCTTCGTTGACGGTATAACCGTGGTTCTGCGAGGTAATATAGCAGCGTCCTGAGGCCAGTTCTTTAACCGGATGATTGCCACCGCGATGTCCGAATTTCAGCTTCTCGGTATCCGCACCCGAAGCCAAGGCAAACAGTTGATGTCCCAGGCAAATGCCGAAGATCGGATATTCGCCAAGCAGTTCGGAGATCATGTCTACGGCATAAGGAACATCCTTCGGGTCCCCAGGTCCGTTGGACAATTGAATACCGTCAGGATGGAGGCGACGAATTTCTTCGGCCGTTGTATTGTGCGGCACAATGACTACGTCGCAATCCCGTTTGTTCAGTTCGCGCAAAATACCACTTTTCGCCCCGAAGTCCACCAGCACGATTCGCTCCTTGGAGCCCGGGCTACTGTAGACATGTTGTGTCGAGGTTTGCGCCACTTGATTGCGCAGCTCAGAAATGCTTGTTGCGAGCATCATTTCTTGTAGTTCTTCAATCGACTTTGTTGATGTCGTCAAAATCCCTTTCATCGTCCCTTGATGACGGATTAATCGGGTCAGCATCCGAGTATCGATATCGGTAATGCCGGGAATGCCGTACTCCTTAAGCAGGTCACCCAAATTGTACTGCGCCCGCCAGTTACTTGGGGTTGGTTCATAACGGCGGACCACAAAGCCGTGGATCGACGGTGCAACGGATTCGAAGTCATCACGCGAAATTCCGTAGTTTCCGATTAGCGGATAGGTCATCGTCACGATTTGACCGCAATAAGATGGATCGGACAGAACCTCTTGGTAGCCTGTAATCCCTGTATTAAAAACGACTTCGCCGGTTTTGTCCCCTTCTGCTCCAAACGAGGTTCCGGTAAACAACGTGCCGTCCTCCAACAACAATCTTGCCTGCATCTTTCAGCACTCCTTTATGCATCACTTTTAAAGGTATTTATATCTTTTCTTCAATTATTCCGACCAAACGAGCTTGCCCTTGGTGATAGTTGCCACAGGCCAGCCTTTGAGCTTCCAGCCGGTGAACGGGGTATTGCGTCCCTTGGAAGCGAAGGTCCCAGGATCAACCGCTCGTTCCTGCTCCAAATCCACAATCGTTAAGTCAGCTTGCGCACCTGGCTCCAATTTCCCTGTACTTAAGCCAAAGACACGCGCTGGATCGGCTGTCATCCGTCTGACCAGGAAGTCCAGACTCCAGCGTCCTTCTGCGACAAACTTGGTGTACAACAGCGGGAAGGCTGTCTCGAAGCCGACAATACCGAACGGGGCAAGCTGCATGCCCTTCGCCTTCTCCTCCGCACTATGCGGAGCGTGGTCGGTGACCACGATGTCGATGGTTCCATCCTCCAGTGCGGCAATACATGCTTCCACATCCCGTTTGGACCGTAGAGGTGGATTCATCTTCCAGTTGGCATCCAGTTCGGGAATGTCTTCTTCAGAGAGTAGCAAATGGTGCGGGCACACCTCCGCCGTGACATGAATGCCGATTTCCTTGGCCTGACGAATCAGGCGAATCGACTGCTCGGTACTAACGTGACACACATGATAGTGCACCCCAGTTGCTTCCGCGAGCAGAATGTCCCGGCCGACATGAATTGCCTCCGACTCGTTCGGGATGCCCTTCAGCCCATGCTTGCGAGCAAATTCCCCTTCAGCCACCGGCGCGCCTTCCACCAGCGAATTATCCTCGCAGTGGGCGATGACCGGCATATCCAGGGAAGCAGCAAGCTTCATAGCATCCTTCATCATCTGCGCATTTTGCACACCAACACCATCGTCCGTGAAGCCGATGGCTCCTGCGGCTTTCAATGCCGCAAAGTCGGTAAGCTCCCGGCCCAACTCGCTTTTGGTAATAGCCGCATAGGGCAACACGTTAACCAAGCCCGATGCAGCCCCTTTTTGCTTGACCATACTTACAGTTTCGGGATTATCCGTGACCGGCTTCGTATTCGGCATACAAGCGATTGTGGTGAACCCACCCTTGGCCGCCGAACGGGAACCCGTTTCAATCGTTTCCTTATGCTCAAAGCCCGGCTCTCGCAAATGCACATGCATATCGATGAAGCCTGGAGTCACCAGCTTGCCTTTGGCATCCAGCACCTGTGCTGTTCCGTCTATCGCAGTCCCAGCTTCAGTGGCTCCATCAATGCTGACGATCAAGCCATCTTCTATAGTAATCCGGGAGAGCTCCTGCTCCCCGTGTCCGTTTAGAATGTTTGCATTATCAATTATAAGCCTCATCCCTGCACCCTCCGCTCTAATATGTTCCGATTTCATCCTCGCGCACTCACTCGTCACCCGGCATGGCCTACAGTAAAGCTCGCTCCATAACCGCCATACGAATAGGTACCCCGTTCTGCATCTGTTTGAAAATGCGTGACTGCGGATGTTCCACAACCGCATCATCAATTTCCACACCCCGGTTGACCGGAGCCGGATGCATAATCAGTGCATGTGGGGCCAGCCGTCCGGCCCGTTCTTCCGTCAGTCCGTATTGTAAGCGGTAGTCTTCCGTGGAGCTAAAGATACCACCATGATGGCGCTCCAGTTGAACCCTCAGCATCATGACCACATCGGCGCAAAGTGCTTCATCCATCGTGACGTAAGGCGCGTAAGCGGCAAGCTCCGGTGCCTGCATATTTTGCGGCGCACACAGCTTGACCTCAGCCCCGAATTTCTGTAAGGCCCACAGATTAGAGCGGGCTACCCGGCTATGTTGAATGTCCCCGATAATAGACACCTTCAGGCCATTCAGTTCACCAAATTGCTGCTTCATCGTATACAGATCCAGTAAAGCTTGTGTGGGATGCTCATTATTGCCATCTCCGGCATTCACCAGAGGCACACTCACCTTCTTGGCCAGCTCGGCCAGCATACCAATCGGCTTCAAGCGAATGACTCCGGCATCGATTCCCATTGATTCGAGCGTCCGCACCGTATCATAAATCGATTCACCCTTCTCTACGCTGGAAGCTGCCGCCGCAAAATTCAATACCTGGGCGCCAAGCCGCTTCTCTGCCATTTCAAAGGAAAACCGGGTTCGTGTACTATTCTCAAAAAACATATTAGCCACAAATGCATCCTTCAGAACCGGAATCATCTTCTCTTCTCTTGCATCCCAATAAGCCGCCCGAATCAGGATGGAGTTGATCTCATCCGCACTTAGATCCTTCAGCCCTAGCAGGCTACGTTCCTTCACCGCGTTCGCTGTCATTCCCATGATCAGTTCCCCTCCCGCGTATGGAGAATACGAACCATGTCACTACCATCATGCTCTGTCAGCAGCACTTCTATTTCTTCCGAGCGGGAGGTCGGAACGTTCTTCCCGATATAATCGGCCCGTATCGGCAATTCCCGATGTCCCCGGTCGGCAAGTACTGCAAGTTGAATTGATTCTGGTCGACCACAGTCCATAATGGCATCCATCGCCGCGCGGATCGTGCGTCCTGTGTAGAGAACATCATCCAGCAAGATGACTTTCTTGCTATGAATAGAGACCGGGAAGGTTGCTTTAGCCGTTCCCCGCACCGAGCTCTCCGTGTCGTCGCGATAATTCGTCACATCCAGCTCTCCCCATGGAATTGCTGTTCCCTCAATATCCTCCAGCCGCTCGGCTAACCGCTTCGCTAGATGTACCCCTCTTGTCTTGATTCCTGCCAGCACACAACCTTCAATTCCTTTGTTACGTTCCAAAATTTCATGTGCAATCCTGGTCAATGCCCTCCGAATCGCCGTTTCATCCATAATGATATGACTTTCGATGCTCACAGCTTACGACCTCCTTAAGGACGATGTTCACCTAGTCCGGTCCGTGATGGCGCATAAAAAAAGACTCCTTGCCTGATTCAGGCAAGGAGTCCTCAGTCATAGTATGACCATGACTGTCACGTGGGTCTTGGGCAGAATCGCTGCATATGAGCGTAGTCTGCCCCATTTCCCCATTCACGTTACCTTGCCAGCCTCACGGGACTGGATTAAAGGTGCTTATGATTTACATGAATTATGACAGAAGGAGGTTAGCCTGTCAAGACGCCTAGCCGGAAAATGTACGTAAGCCGTAAGTATCACAAAAACGATTTATACTAATAATTATACATTTTAAGTTATATTTATTCAACTGTATTTTAATGTGCCTGTTGATCTGTTGCATAGAACAAAAAAAGAGCCGCCCTCAGGTCTGAACAAGACCCTTGAAGGCAGCTCTCATGCCGCTTAACACTTAAAAAGTAAATTTCACTTCGCCCAAACGGCGTTTAATTTCGGAAATAACACGACGTTCCTCTTCTTCGCCATGCGCAATGAAGGTCACAGAGAAGCGTACATAATGTCCGGCATCGTCCCACGGCACTGTAGAGATTAATTTCTCACGAATCAAATACTGGGAGAAATCTTCAGCCGTAGCAAAGGTAGGGCCACCTTCTACACCACTTGGAGCCTTCACGTACAAGAAGAACGAACCTTTCGGCTTCTTGGCCGTAAACCCTAAGTCATTTAATGCAGCAACCAGCAGCTCATGCCGACGGGAATACTTAGAAGCAATCTTCTCCGTAATCTCCGGATGCTCAAGCCCGTAAGCTCCTGCCTTCTGGATGGCAATAAATTGGCCGGAATCATTGTTGTCCTTCACGTCGCTAAAGGCCTTAACAATTAGCGGATTACCTGCCACAAAGCCGATTCTCCACCCAGTCATGTTATAAGACTTGGACAAGGAATGAAGCTCTACACCTACATCCTTCGCTCCAGGTACGGACAAGAAGCTAAGCGGCTTCACACCGTCATACGTCAATGCTGAATACGGAGCATCATGCACGACAATAACATGATATTTCTTGGCCCAATCCACCACTTTGGCAAAAAACTCCGGCGTTGCGCTTGCTCCTGTCGGATTGTTAGGATAGTTCAAATACAGCAATTTTGCCTTCTCGGCAATCTCCCCTGGAATGGCATCCAAATCCGGTAGAAAATGATTCTCTTCCGTCAACGGAACGGTATACACCTGACCACCCAAATATTTAGTATGGGTGCCAATAACCGGATATCCGGGAACGGTCATAATGGTGATATCTCCAGGATTGATGAAGCAAGACGGAAGCATGGCAATCGCTGGCTTCGAACCAATGGAATGCACAACCTCTGTTACCGGATCAATACCCTCTACACCAAACACCTCATGTAAATAGGTGGCGGCGGCCTCCTTAAACTCCGGAATACCATTATCAGCGTAGCCGCGATTTTCCGGCTTGGCCGCCTCTTCGGCCAGCTTGGCAACAATACCAGCATCCGCCATATCGTCAGGTTCACCAACGCCCATATCAATTAGTTCAACGTCTGGAAAATCCTTTTTTGCCGCAGCCTTAGCCCGTTTGATCTTCTCAAATTTATAAATAGCGGTATCTTTACCATAGTTCGATCCGCCAATTCGTTCTGCAAATTGCTGCTGAATGTAGGTTTCTTGCCCGTTCAACGTACTCATATCAGAGTTCCACTCCTTCATATCATAAAAAAATCTGCGCAATATAAATATGCAGGAAGCGGAACCAATATTGAATGGATTAATCACCTGATCGTTTGTACTATTTGATCAGGCTGTCTCCTGGAGATGTACATTCAGAACCCGTATTAGCGATTCCTAAGCGATACTAATAAAGCTTCCATATCCTCGGGAATCGGAGCTGAATACTCCAAATACCGTGCATCCTCGGGATGTTCAAACCCCAGCACCGCGGCATGCAACGCTTGGCCGTTCATCTTGATCCCCTTACTCCGTCCATAGAGCGGGTCTCCCACCAGCGGATGGCCGATAAACTTCATGTGTACGCGAATTTGGTGAGTACGACCGGTCTCCAGCTTCAGTTCCAGCAGGGTGTAGTCCCCAAAGCGTTCAACAACATGGAAATGCGTAACCGCCTGCTTACTATTGCGTTCAATAACGGTATACATCTTACGATCATGCGGGTCGCGCCCAATTGGCGCATCCACCGTTCCCTGATCATGACTCACGTTACCATGCACCAGTGCGAAATATTTTCTCGTCACGGAATGAGCCTTTAATTGAGACGCCAGCGATGCGTGAGCCTTATCATTTTTGGCTGCCATAATCAGCCCCGACGTATCCTTATCGATCCGGTGCACAATCCCTGGACGCAGTTCACCGTTGATACCAGATAGATCATGGCAATGAAACATCAAGGCATTTACCAGGGTGCCGGAGCCATGTCCTGGAGCAGGATGCACAACCATCCCTCGCTGCTTATTGACCACGATTACATCCCGGTCTTCATAATAAATATCCAGCGGGATATCCTGCGGTTCAATCTCTGTGGCTTCAGCCTCTGGCACGGTTAAACAAATCACGTCTCCTGAAGCGAGCTTATAATTGGCTTTTACAGAAGCCCCGTTAACAATAAGGTTTCCCGCCTCAATCCACAATTGAATTTGGCTGCGGGAAACCTCTTCGCCTAACTGCTGCTTCACGTATTTATCAATTCGTTCCTTGGCTTCGGCAGGACTAACTACCCACTCCAGTTGCTCGTCTGCTTCCGCCTCATATGGTTTACTTGAACTCATACTTTCTCCTCATGATCTTGCTGCGCTGCGGCAATTTGCTTCTCCCGGCGAATCTCCATCAACGAATCCAGAATGATCAAAGCCACGCCCACCACGATGCAGGAGTCTGCCACGTTAAAGATCGGAAATGTATAATTACCGAAATTAAACTGGAGAAAGTCCACTACTTCGCCGCTTATAGCCCGGTCCAGGAAATTGCCAATAGCCCCGCCCAGCACGAGAGACAGCGCTGTAGGCAGCATTTTATTAGGCTGATGTTTCACTTTTTGCAAATACCAAATAATTCCGATTACGACCACGGTAGTTATTACGATAAAGAACCAGCGCTGATCTTGCAAAATGCCAAATGCAGCGCCCCGGTTCCGATGGGACGTAATCAGGAAGAAATCACCGATGACCGGAATTTGCTCTCCGATGGTCAAGCGGGTAGCGATCAAGTATTTTGTTCCCTGATCAATGAGAAATACAATCAATGCAATCAAGAAATATACCACGCGGCAAGTCACCTCGTTTTTCATTTCCTGTCCGCATGAAGCGGCAGGATGTTCCACGTTCAAGCCTTGTTTATTGTAGCACAGCGGGAATTGGCCCGTCCATGCACGAAAGGTTTTTCCTTAGGTATTTCGTCTCGATTCTGTGCAAAATATCCGTAGACAAGAAGGAAAGGAGCAGCAAGCTTATGTCTCATTTGACAGCAACTCAACTGGAACAGCTTACCGCTAAGCTAACCGCAACCCGCTACTCCCTGGTTCATCAGCAAAAGGACGGCCAAGGTCTGGGAATAGCAAGCTCCCTGCGTGATCAAACGGATGAATTAAGCGTTATTGATAACCATCCTGCCGACCTCGGCTCTGAAGTGTATGAACGGGGTAAGGATCTGGCCTTGGCAGAACATCAACAATTGCATCTTGCCCGAATTGAGGACGCCATGCAGCGAATCAAGGAGGGGAGCTACGGTACTTGTACCATCTGCGGCCGCCCGATCCAATTTGAACGACTTAACGCGATTCCTGAAACGGCTTATTGTCTGGAGCATAGTCCGCAAACTTCGGTTTCCAACAACCGCCCGGTGGAGGAGGTCGTCTTGGCTCCCTCGTTTGGACGAACAAATCTGGATGAGCGGGACGACCAGAATGGCTTTGACGGTGAGGATACCTGGCAAGCGCTGGAGCGGTTTGGCACATCGGGCGTCCCCGCCATCATCGAAAGCTCGGATATGACAGAATACAATGAGCTTGAGAACGAAAGCCCCACCGAGTTGGAGGGGTTCGTAGAGCCTTATGAAAGCTTCATCGCCACCGACATTTATGGTCAGCATGCCTGCTTTTACCGCAACCATGCTTATCGCCAGCATATGGATGCCGAAGAACATCTGGAGAGCGAAGACTCATTGGAATAATATAGGTTCCCTTTAAGTGCGTGTTCAAAAAGTCGGTTTTTCAGGACCAAGAAGGTTGGATGAGGCTAGGGACTGAGTAGCGGAGCGTAGATAGATCTACGTGAGCAACTGAAATGTTTCTGCAAGAAACATGCTACGGAAGCCTACGCTTGGCCCGGCTGAATTCAAGATTCGATGTCGAATTTGCTTCTCGCACAACTTCGTCCTGGGAAGACGACTTTTTGAACTACCTCTCTAATAATCAAGCTCAAGTTGTCTTTGCACGATGCGTACAATGTCCGCGATATAATCACCGATGATTGGCAAATTAAGTGCTCCTAAAATCTGAAGCACATAAATAATGGTAGCCGCAAAAAAGGTAAACCCTATCGCGATTCCAACGCCCCGGGCTGTGCCTGATATTAGATTGAGCCAAACCAGACGCCAAGGACGATTCAGCAGCTGTGTATATTCGGCAATACGTGACTTCTCCAATTGCCGGGTCCACTTTAACGTCAGACGATACATGGCATTCATTTGTTCTTCAGGATTTTCCGGGTATTCGGCTGGTGGTTCGATAGGTGTTTGTTGACTACGAGTCATTAGCTTCCCCTCCCCATAAATGGCCGCACGATTTTCCCCTGATTAGCGCAAACGAGCCCGGCTCTCTACCATGCAGAGATTAATCAGGGCTCATTTGCGTACTGTTGAACTACCTCAATTATTATGTTCCACCTGAAACAGACCCATGCAGCACCGTAGCACGTCGTTATAGGCTAAGCATTAATCAATCCAAATCTGAATTGTCTTCTGGCCAAGATCGGCCGTTTCCGGCTTACCTTCCGCCTTCCCGAAGGTAAGCTCATTAACTAATACATTCTCCCGCAATACATGTTCAAAGGCCTGAATAGCCGCCTTCAATTCATCATCTACGTCCAGGGTGAGCTGGACACGCTTCTCGATGGCCAAATCCAGCTTCTTACGAGTATCCTGCACGGCACGCACCACTTCACGAACCCAACCCTCCTGCTCTAATTCAGGAGTGATATCCGTATTGAGAGCCACCGTCAATCCATATCCCGAAGCTGAAGCAAAACCCGGTTTGGCCTGCTTTTCGATCAGCAACTCTTCCGCCGTAACCATTAGCTCCTCGCCGTACGGAGACACAATGGAAAATTGCCCCCGATCTACGATTTCCCGAGTCTGCTCAGCTTCAAGCCCCTTCAGATAACCCTGCAAAAAGCCGACATTCTTGCCGTACTTCTTACCCGCCACCTTCAAATTAAGCTTCAGGGTGAAATCAACAAAGCCGCTGTCGCTATGTTCGATATCGATGGCTTTGACATTGATTTCTTCCTTGATGATCTCCTCGTATTCCTCAACCGCAAAATGACGATCCATGGAGACGATCAAACTAGATAAAGGCTGACGTGTCTTGATACCGCTCTCGTTGCGGACGTTACGAGCAAGCTCCACAATTTGCCGCGCACTTTCCATGTCTTGCTCCAGTTCCAAATTGATCAGGGCCTCATCCGGCTCTGGATAATCTGCCAAATGCACGCTCTCCCCACCACCGAGATTCGTAAAGATATCCTCGGCGATCATTGGCGCGAACGGAGCGATCAGCTTCGAGACAGTCAGTAATACATGAATGAGTGTCTGATAGGCCGATACTTTATCTTCACCCAAACCGCTTCCCCAGAAACGGTCGCGCGAACGGCGAATATACCAGTTACTCAATTCGTCAACGAAACTTTCAATAGCTTGCGCAGCATTTACATAATCATTAACCGCAAGCCCCTTATCAATAACAGGAATCAGACTATTTAACCGTGAAAGGATCCAACGATCCAGCTTATTGCTGGACGGACGATACGGATGCTCTTCCGGTTTGTAGCCGTCAATGCCTGCATACAGTGTCAGGAAAGCATGGGTATTGACCAGCGTATCGATTACCTTCGATTTGGCCTCGCCCACAATTCCCTTCGAGAACCGTTTGCTGTTCCAAGGTGCGCTATCGGACAGCAAGGCCCAACGGAACGCATCCGTACCAAACTCGTTGATGATCTCCCAAGGGTCGATAACATTCCCCTTGGATTTGGACATCTTCTGCCCGTTCTCGTCCAGCACATGCCCTGTAGCAATAACGGCTTTGTACGGTGCCTTGCCGGTATATAACGTAGATACAGCGAGCAGGCTGTAGAACCAGCCACGCGTCTGATCGATTCCTTCACAAATCATGTCTGCCGGGTATTGCTCTTGGAAAGTCTCCTCATTCTCAAACGGATGATGATGTTGCGCGAACGGCATCGAACCACTGTCGAACCACACATCAATAACTTCGCTTGTACGCGTCATCACTCCGCTCTCGCAATGCGGACAACGCACCTTGACTTCATCCACGTATGGCTTGTGCAACTCAAGATCCTCGCTGATCTCGCCTACGGCATGTTCGCGAAGCTCCTGCAAGCTGTGTGGCGCAAACTGCTCTCCACAATCCGAACATACCCACACATTAAGCGGCGTCCCCCAATAACGGTTCCGGCTGATGTTCCAATCGACCAATTCTTCAAGGAATTTACCAAAACGCCCTTCACGGACATGTCCGGGATACCATTCAACGGCATTGTTGTTGGCAATCAACTGATCCTTAACAGCGGTCGTCTCAATGAACCAACTCTCCATCGCGTAGTAGAGCAACGGCGATTTGCAGCGCCAGCAGAAGGGATAGCTGTGCTCGTATTTCTCTTTGCTATATAGCAAACCTTGCTCCGACAGCATCTTCACGATATCCAGGTCGCAATCCTTCACGAAGCGTCCGGCAAAGTCTGTAACCTCGTCCGTATACCGGCCTTGACCGTTCACCACACTGACGAAGCTGATACCATTCTCACGACAGACGCGATAGTCGTCCTCGCCATGAGCCGGTGCCATATGCACGATCCCCGTACCGCTTGCATCCGTAACAAATGAAGCGCCTACGATTACGTTGATTTTGTCAGCTTTAATATAGCCAAATGGTGGAGTGTAGGTTTTGCCAATAAATTCGGCTCCACGATGAGTCGACAACACGGTGTAGTCGCCCTTCATTACTTTCTCAACCAGATTCTTGGCTACAATGTACACACCATCTTCCTGCTGTACCTTGGCATATTCCATCTCCGGATTCATCGCCAGCGCTACGTGAGACGGTAATGTCCACGGAGTTGTGGTCCAAGCCAGCACATATTCGCCGGTATCCTGCAGCTTGAACTTGGCCGTAGCACTAAGGTCCTTGACATCCTCATAGCCCTGCGCGACTTCATGGGAGCTCAAGGATGTCTGACAACAAGGACAATAAGGGCTGACCCGGTGCCCACGATATAACAATCCCTTATCATGAATGGTCGCCAGGATATTCCAGACGCTCTCGATATAGCTGTTATTAAGCGTAATGTAAGGGTCATCCAAGTCTGTCCAATAAGCAATGGCTTCGGTGAATTCACGCCATTGCTTCTCATAACCAAACACGCTGTCCTTACATTTCTTGACGAACTCTTCAATGCCGTATTTCTCAATCTCCTGCTTCCCGGAAATGCCCAGTTCCTTCTCAACCCCAAGCTCAACCGGCAGGCCATGCGTATCCCAGCCCGCTTTACGAACAACCCGGTAGCCCTTCATCGTCTGGTAGCGCCCGACAAAATCCTTAATGACACGTCCCAACACATGACCGATGTGCGGCAAGCCGTTCGCCGTAGGCGGACCCTCGTAAAATACAAAATTCGGCCGGTCCTTGCGGTTCTCAATGCTCCGCTTGAACGTATCCTCCCGGTTCCATTTATCCAAAATTCGCAGGTCGCGCGTACGCGCATGTTCTCTGACATCCACTTTTTTCATGTTTTCGCTTCCTTTCGCTTGTTTGCATAGAAAAAACAAAAAAAGCCCCGCCCCAAAAGGGACGAGACCTGGCTCGCGTTACCACCCTTGTTCCATGAACGTAGAAAGCACCTGACAAAAACGACGCTGTGCTTTAAGCGAACATGACACCTTGATCCCATACGCTTCATATGGGGTCGGTATAACGGCCGACAGCCGGCTAAGCTTACTTCACATTTCAGCTTGGCTTCTCCGGGACGATCTTCCACTCGCGCTTCGAACGTTGGCTTCCAGCAAATCGCCAACTCTCTGGAGAACAAAATCGCGGTGTACTGCTTCCCATCATCAAATGTGTAACCTATTCAAGTACATTATGTACATAGTTATAACGCATTGGTGCTTTCATGTCAATGAGGCCTAGCAAAATGCCATTTGCTGCTCCTCACGGAAAGGCAAATGGCATTTATGAATTGCAGTATCAAGTTAATATAACTCCGGTACTTCCCGTCCCTTATCACTGGCTTGCTCACGCGTATCCAGCGTATCCCAGCCGTCGCTTGCGAGCAGGTCAAGCTGAGCTTCTACTAATGTCCGGAATCGCGCTCTGTAGATGGAGGCTTGCTTCTTCAGCTCTTCAACCTCCAGAGCCACCTTGCGGGATTTGCCCAGCGACTCATTCACTATCCGGTCAGCGTTCTTCTCCGCTTCCTTCACGATAAGCTGAGCTTCTTTCTTAGCATTATTTCTGACTTCATCAGCGGCTTCCTGAGCCACAATAATGGTCTTGCTAAGTGTCTCTTCAATATTGGAGAAGTGATCCAGCTTCTCCTGTATCGTAAGCAGTTGATTATGAAGCTCTTTATTCTCACGGATCACAATTTCATAGTCCTTAATAACCTGATCAAGAAATTCATTGACTTCATCTTCATCATAACCGCGAATTCGTCTGGAGAACTCTTTGTTATGTATATCTAACGGCGTTAATGGCATGATCCCCACCTCCTATAATTTTCGAGAACTTCCCGCAATGGGGAAGACGCGGTCATTATCCATATCCATGTGACAATAGATAGTTTGAACTATCTTATTCGACAAGAACTTAGCATCTCCTGCAAAGCCAATCACACAAATTTACCGATTTTGACACGATGTCTCCCTTTTTTGGTCAATCCATCTGCTTCAAGTACCTTAAAACGACCAAATCCTTGCAGAGCTACGATATCTCCCACCTTAAGCGGCTTGGAGGGGTCCTCCTCAACACGCCAATTCACCCGGCAGCGCCCCGCCTTAATCGGGAGTAGTACCTTGGTGCGGCTAAGCCTAAATACGTCGCTGGCAATGCCATCCAACCGTAAAGAAGCCACCGTCAAGTCCAGCGGCTCTAGCTCCTTCTCTATCCTTCTTAGCTCGCTTAGCTCCAAAATATCCGTCATTACACCCACACGGTGTACTTGGCGAAGATGGAGCTCCACAAATGGAGCAATCTCTTCAGCTATCACTACATGGCAGCCATCCTCCAGCACATGGATATCACCGATCTTGTCCCGCTTGAGTCCCAAGCCCAAAATCGAACCCAAATAATCGCCATGCTGAAGTGAAAGGAACTTCTGGTCTCCCGAAGTAACTGCCAGCACCTTCATACCCATCGCTTCTTCACTAAGGTCCCGATAATCAGGCGCTATTAGCGCCCGGCAGCGTTCAGCACCTTCATAGCCGCCATCCAGGCGAATCGTCACATCCGGGTGACGATTCGCGAGCGATTCCAGAATGTACCCCTGTCTTGGATCAAGGAAATCGCTACGCTTGACCTCATGGTATTCCCCTGCGTTGACAACCCATTCCCAAGCCCGGTCCACGAAGGGACGTTCTTCCGGACTGAAATGCTCATATAGTTCTGTTCGCATCGAATTCACGTTACCTGATAATGATAAAGTGCAGCACGCTCAGTAATCCGTAAACGGCCAGGCGCAACACGAACAAGGCCACGATCGGGGAAATGTCAATGGCCCCCATAATCGGAGGAATAAAGCGCCGGAATGGAGCCAGGTAAGGTTCAACCAGCTTTCCAAGCAATTCGCCAATGAAGCTCTCGCGAGCGTTCGGAACCCAAGACATCAAGATATAGACCAAAATCATGTAGAAATAGATATTGTAAAGCAGTAGTACGATCGAATCGATAGTCCCTATCAAGCAGTCTTCACCTCATTCTGTTATAGTCAGGATCCTCGGTTAGTATTTCCGTAATGGCACCCTCAATTTCAACTGTGTCGGGCGTACATAGAAAGATATTTCCGCCTATCTTGGAAATGCTGCCGCTTAACGCATAAATCGTTCCACTGAGAAAATCAATAATACGCATAGCCTGATCATTGCGCACCCGTTGCAAATTGACAACTACCGATCGGTGCGAACGCAAATGATCCGCAATTTCCTGTGCCTCATCATATGAACGAGGCTCATAGAGAATAACCTTCACATTCTTCTGGGAGTGAATGCTCACAACGTTATTTCCTCTCTGATTTTTACGGGATTCAAAGCTTGGAGTTTCAAGTTCCGCATCATCCTCAGTATCGGAGAAACGTTCGCGCTCCACAACTTCCTCTTCTTCCTGCAGCCCCAGATAATTCATAAACCGGTTCATGACTCCCATGTCATCTCTTCCCCTTTCCCCACTAAAATGGTCCCTAGGCGCACCCATGTTGCCCCTTCCTCAATCGCCACTTCAAAATCACCTGACATCCCCATCGACAGTTCTGTTAGTGGTTCATTCGTGATGCCCAGATCGTTCAACTCGTCACGCAGTTTGCGGAGCCTGCCGAACACGGGCCTCGTCTGCTCCGGATCATCCTCAATCGGAGCCATCGTCATGAGTCCAATGACCTTAATATGCGGATAAGCTTGCATCTCCCGCAAGAAATCCGCCGCTGTTTCAGGCGTAATCCCCTGCTTGGAGGCCTCCCCGGATACATTGACCTGCACAAAGGCGGAGACTGTAGTATCCAGCCCCTCGGCCCGCTTCTCCAGTTCACTCGCCAACGAAATGCGGTCTAGCGAATGAATATATTGAAATCTACCGATGACATCTTTGACCTTTCTGCTCTGCAAATGGCCGATGAAATGCCATACGCCTTGTCCACCAAGCGCTTCCCACTTCGGCAAGGCGTGCTGAGGGCGGTTCTCTCCAATATGGGTAATTCCTTCCTCCAGGACCGCTCGGGTTAAGTCCGATGACACGTATTTGGTGACGGCTACAATGTGCACGTCCTCGCGTCTTCGTCCGCTACGCTCGCAAGCCGCCTGAATTCGCTCTTCCACTAGCTTAATCTGTTCCTTCAGCGACAACGAAAGGATCACCTCTCTTTCATGCCAATCCAGCTTGCCATCCTTCCTGTTACACCGTTTTGCTTACGGTAGGAGAAGAAAAATTCCGGATGACAGCTTGTACACCACGTTGTACATTCGATATGAGTCGGCAATATTCCTGCTTTAATCATAATGATTCGATTCAATTCTTTCAAGTTCAGCATCGTTTTTCCTTCATGGACCGAGGGAGAGCACCATGCAGGTTCCGTTGTATCCCCCTCTTCGGGCAACGCTAGGCGCGCCTGCGCCATAACCTTCTCGTCTACTTCATAGCAGCATTCCCCAATGCTTGGCCCTATGGCTACGTGAATATTTGCCGGCCTACTTCCGAACTCCTGCTCCATTCTGGACACCATCGCGGTTGCCATCCCCGCTACTGTTCCCTTCCAACCAGCATGAGCCAGACCGACGACCCGCTGCACAGGGTCTACAAAATAGAGGGGAACACAATCCGCATAGAAGGAAGTGAGCAATACGCCGGGAACATCGGTGATTAGTCCGTCGGTTTGCTGGAAGGCATCTTGCTGGCTCTGATAACCTCGCCCAGCATCCCCTGCACGCACCACAGCAATGTTTGTACCGTGAACCTGCTCCCCGCAAGTCCATGACTCGGGAGCAAATCCAAGTTCCTCGGCCAGAAGGCGGCGATTCTCCAGCACATGGGCGGGATTATCTCCCACATGGTAAGCAAGATTCAACCCGTCATAGGGGGCCTCTCCGACCCCGCCTGACCTCCCGGTGAACCCCACGCTCAGTTCAGGAATTAATAAACTCCAGGAGCCAAGTTCAAACCGCTCCGGCTGCTTATGATTAGGATTGCTAATAAACGGTTCCATCATCCATCTCCTGATCAAGGTTATTTAGATTATGAGTTTTGAACAGCTTCGTCCCGGGAAGACGACTTTTTGAACTACCTCTTCAATCATATGTTCAAAAAATCGGGTTTTCAGGATCAAGAAGGTTGAATGAAGTCAGGGACTGAGTAGCGGAGCGTAGACAGATCTACGTGAGCAACTGAAATGTTTCTGAAGGAAACATACTACGGAAGCATATGCTAGGCCCGGCTGAATTCAAGATTCGACGTCGAATTTACTCCTTGAGCCGCTTCGTCCTGGGAAGACGACTTTTTGAACTACCTCTTGACAGTTTACCATAAAGTCGGGGCTGGTCGCCTCTATACCCGCCGTTCGGCCTTTCCATCCCGGTCGATATATACCGTAGTATCGTAGGCGCCCCCTCTTGGCTCCCTGGCCTCCTCCATCTTCACCAGCACCACATCAGAACCTATTTTAACGATGTTTCTCCAGGGAATAATCAGATCGCTGCCCCCACCAAACAACCCCATAAATTTTGCCCCCGCAGGAACGACGATAGCCTCGATCACCCCTTGCCGCAGGTCCAACTCCAAATCGCTAATATGACCAAGTCGTTTGCCGTCTACCACATTAATAACATCCTTCGTCTGAAAATCGGAAATTTTCATATTTGCCCTCACCACATTATCCATGTCATACGCCTCCCGTTCCCGCGAATTCACCGTCCCTTTACTATATGACTCGTATTTTGCGTACATGCGCCTAAGCAAGGGAAAGAGCTGTGCCCGGCGGAACGCTAATCGTTCCGGGGCACAGCTCCTCTGTCTCTGTTGCTTGTATTATTCTGACTCTAACTCTATTTGCCTAATGCACCAGTTGCCGCACTCTCGCCACCAAGGCGACCTGATGTAAAGGAATAACCAATACCTACGCCGTTGCCCACATAAGTATCGTTATACAATACTCCTTCGGATTCCAAACCGACTGCATACAGGCCTTTGACCGGTACCCGCTTGTCATTGAGTACCTGGAATTTGCTATTGACCAGCAAGCCGCCAACAGAACCCAGGTTATTAATTTCGGCAATCACAGCGTAGTAAGGTCCTTCTCCCATAGGTTGCAGATATTCCTTGGACTTGCCAAATTCACTGTCCACACCGCTTTGTGTAGCTTCTGTATATTGCTCAAATGCATCCTTGAACACTTCTACATCCATTCCAGCATTTTGAGCCAGTTCTTCAATCGTATTCCCCTTGTAGCCGTCGCCGTTCTTGACCATCGCTTCGAACACCGTTTCTACATTCGTCCATGGGGTGTCCAATTTGAATTGATCCGCAAAATCAGCATAGAATTCAGGCGGCATTCCCGGCAGACTTGGCGCTTTAATGCCATTCATACCTTGAGTCTCCAGCGCTTTTAGCTGAGATTGCGACACAACCACCAGATGATACGGCCCATTGAATGCACTCGTATTCGCCGCTGCTACAGCCGTCAAGGTCGTGGCTTCATCTCTGAAACGAGCGCCCGATGGGCCCACATTCATCAGCGTCGGTAAATAGCTAAGCATTACCGGGTAGCTCGCTTCAAAGGATGAATATTCCTTCTTCAAATTGCTTGTTGCTCTTGCCAACGTTTGATGCAGCATCTGTCCGCCGAAATTGTCCGGCACTTTGGCGCCTGCTTCCCAGGCCATTTCCAGGCCTTCGCCAATGTTCTGCCCGAGCCCGCCGTTGACTCCTTCAAAGCCAAAGGCTTCCTTCACCATTTCCTTATTACCGGCATATCCGCCCGTCGCCATAACGACACTCTTAGCCGTTATCTCTAGCGTTGTTCCGTCTGCCTTCTCGGCGATGACGCCGGTTACCACACCCTCGGTATCCGTAATAAGCTTCTTGGCCGTCGTTTCAGTAATTACCTGTCCCCCGCCTTGCTCCACAGAGCTGGCCAGCATGTTGCGAAGCGTTTCTTCGCGAGTCTCATAAGCTGGAAGCACATGAAGCTGTTCTCCGCCAAAGTTCATGAACGTAGTCACGTATCCCTTGCTCTTTAGCCAATCATAAGTATCACCGGATTTAGTGACATATTGACGCAAGCTGGCCGCATCTACCCGCCAATGGTTATTTACGATCCAATCCGCAATTTCCTTCTCTACATTGACCTTCAAGCCACCTTCTATCGCGGCTGAGGAATTATAAAATTTACCCGCCCAAGACAGGTTGCTGGCACCGCCTATGACCGCTGTTTTCTCGATAATAACAACCTTGGCTCCTTTGTCTGCTGCCGTAACCGCTGCAGATACACCGGAAGCGCCTGCGCCAATCACAACGACGTCGGCCTGCAATTGCTCTGTTTTACCTTCGCCCGCCTTCTTAACACCCTCGCTCTTCAAGGCAGTCAAATCACCGCCTGCTTTCTTGACGGCATCCTCCACCGCACTAAGCAAGGCGTTACTGGACAAGCTGGCTCCACTTACAGCATCCACAGCCAGCGTTTGATGGGACAAAATCTGCTCCTTCATTTTATTCAAGGCAGAGTCCCCGAGTCCTTCCGTTTCCGTCTGACTTACAATTTGGATATCCTTGATTTCATCAACCTTCTCCATCGTGACTTCTACTTTAATCGTGCCATCTTTTCCTTCCGCTTCCCCCGTGTAGGTACCTGCCTTGAATGAGGACGCCGCTGAGGAGTTCGAATCTCCTTCACCCTGCTTCCCGCCCATACATCCGCTAAGCACAGATACGATCAGTATCATGCAAATCGTAAGCAGAAGCACCTTGTTCATTCCTTTGCTGCGCATTGCCTTTCTCCCCCTATTGCTTATTGAAGCCTTGCTAATGTGATTATTTTCACATATATCTAGCTAAAAACGAGCTTCTCTTCAAAGCATAAACCTTGGTCCAACACCAAGGTCAATAGGGCGTTCAAATCAAATCGGTATCGTCAGCCTACTCTACAGGAATTAAGATCTCGAGGTAGGAGCGCTTGGCCCCATCCCTCTTCTCGGTCAGCATTAACCTCCCGGTTACGTCACCAGCCACAGCTAGCTCTTGCTCCTCCAGAGCATCTATCATGAATTGGAGAACATCCTTCGTAAAGTGTTCCTCATTAGGTGACAGAATGATTGCAGACAAACAAGTGGAAGGCGGAATATATTCCAGTATCCCTTCTTCCAGCTCAATATCTAATAAGCGGACATCCTCCTCGGAGATCGTCAGGCCCCAACCATAATCCAGGCTGAACGATTCCGAAACGAACACTTCCCGCTCAATACGAAAGCAATAGAAGGTATAGGGCAACCACTCCATCAACGTATTGATAACTCCCTCGGTGCCTTTGGTATCCAGCAAGTTATTTTTGTCGGTCTGTTGAATTCGGTATAATCCAGGTCTCCCCTTCAGCTTACATTGCAGAAGATTACCTTCGATGCCCTGAATTTGCTTGGCCAGCTCATCAAGCTTGCCCAGCAGCATGGTACTTCGGCGAATCTCTTCAGCCAGTTGGCTTCTGCTCTCCTCTACGCTATCAAGAATCATCTCCAATGGAGACTCCTTAATCAATTGAGCTACGTCCTGCAAAGGAATTTGCAGGCTGCGGTACCACCGGCTCATGAGCATATCCCGGGCATCCAGGTCGTTAAAATAACGGTAGTTGTTATTCTCGTCTTTCATCGGTTTGACGATATCATGCTTCTCATACAATCTCAGCGTATCTCTGGAGATCCCCAGCAGTGAAGAAAACTCACCTATGCAATAGTTCATGTTGTTCGCCCTCCACCCTTTCATATTACGTTCGGAGCTTACCCCTCCCTTCCATGATACAGAGAAATTGCCCCCTGCGGTGTGGCCTTGTTCACAACCCTTTGCCTCCCTCAACATGAAAAAGGCCCCTAACGGGGCCGGTTCAACTTCTACGACTTCACATGCTTCTGCATTTGTAAAATGGCGGACTTCTCAAGCCGGGAGACCTGAGCCTGGGAGATGCCAATTTCGTCGGCCACCTCCATCTGCGTCTTTCCCTCAAAGAAGCGCATGGACAAGATCATCTTCTCACGTCTGCCTAACCGCTGCATCGCTTCGCGAAGTGCAATCTCCTCGATCCAGGAGACATCTTTGTTCCTGTCATCACTAATTTGATCCATGACGTAGATCGGGTCGCCCCCATCATGATAAATCGGTTCAAACAAGGAGACGGGGTCCTGAATGGCGTCCAAGGCAAATACGACGTCTTCCTTCGGTATCCCCAGCGCCTCGGAAATTTCAAAGATCGTAGGCTCACGTGAATTGCGGTTGGTTAAGCTATCCCGCATTTGCAAAGCCTTATAAGCAATGTCACGCAAGCTACGGGATACCCGAATCGGGTTGTTGTCCCGCAAGTACCGGCGGATTTCACCGATAATCATCGGCACCGCATAGGTAGAGAATTTCACGTTTTGCGATAAGTCAAAATTATCAATGGCTTTCATGAGTCCGATACAGCCGACCTGGAACAGGTCGTCCACATATTCCCCGCGATTGTTGAATCGCTGGATAACACTCAGTACGAGCCTCAGATTGCCATTGACAAGCTTTTCTCTGGCGGATCTTACGTGGTCCTGCTGCAAGGAGCGGAACAGCTCTCGCATTTCCACATTGGTCAGTACAGGTAACTTGGCGGTATCTACGCCGCAAATCTCAACTTTATTTCGGGTCATCGTGTCTTAACCTCCCAAGGAGAAACTAATGATCAGTATCTCCCCGGACTGCATTTTTATTCCGGCTATACCATCTTGTTGAATTCCTTGCGCAGCCGTTTAATGATACGCTTTTCTAGTCTGGAAATATAAGATTGTGAAATGCCCAGCAGATCAGCCACATCCTTTTGCGTCTTCTCATCACCATCTACGAGGCCAAATCGCAGCTCCATGATCATTCGCTCCCGCTCGGTTAATTTGTCCAATGCCTTGTGCAAGAGCTTCCGATCCACCTGCTCCTCAATATTGCGATAAATCGTATCATTCTCCGTGCCAAGCACGTCTGACAGCAGCAGTTCATTGCCGTCCCAGTCGATATTAAGCGGCTCGTCAAAAGAAACCTCGCTACGAATTTTGCTGTTACGCCGCAGGTACATCAAAATTTCATTTTCAATGCAACGAGAGGCGTAGGTAGCCAGTTTGATCTTCTTCTCCGGGTCAAAGGTGTTTACCGCCTTGATCAAACCGATGGCTCCAATGGACACCAGGTCCTCAATATTGATCCCTGTGTTCTCGAACTTACGAGCAATATAAACGACCAGACGCAGATTACGCTCAATCAACATTGCCCGAATGCTTGAGTCCCCGCCTGGAAGGCGCTGAAGCAGATACTCCTCCTCTTCGCGCGTCAGTGGGGGCGGCAGTGCTTCACTTCCGCCGATATAATAGATTTCTTCGCTTTTTAGTCCCAAAAGAAACAGTAACCGGTAGTATTGAAGTTGCAGCATCATTTTCCACTTTACACGCATATCCTCTGTCCTCCCATATTACGTTCCCGTTTTGCTGACGGCATTCAGCATAGAATCGCTCGTCTCTCCCGCTTCCGCCGTTTCAACCAGGGCTGGATGAATAATAGCCCGATAAGTACCTTCTGCCGATAGACGGCCGCCATCCCAACCAATCAATACACGTGTGGACCGGTACACGCACCCCTCCAAACGTACTGTTACCTCATCCGGCTTTAGAGCCAGCATGAATTGGGCATTTCTGTTTACGCCCCGGTAAGGAACCAGGCGCAACCGATGGGGCCAAGGAAAAGCCTCGGCCTCGGACCATTCGAGAATGAGGTTGTCCGCTCGCTCATGAGCCAGCTTTCCCTGATAGGCAGCAGGTAGAACCTCTTCCCACAACGACGCCTCCATCACTATCACCGGCAAGCCGCTAAGCGGATCGGACAACTGATTCCCTGTATCAATCAGACCTGTACAAGCAACCACCAGCCCCTCCAGATGCACCTCGACTTCCGCCAGAAAGGTGTTGATCCTCTCCTGCCTTTGCCTGGCGGCCATGACTCGCCGGAACCATAGCAACACAATGAAGAAGCATACTAGCATAAAGACCGTGCCGATTTGCAACGAGAAGCCAAGGCCCCCGGAAGCCGAATACCAAATTCCGCTCCAGATTTCTCCGCTATCCTGCAGCAAATAATGAATGCCCAAAATACCGCCGGCCGCCACAAAGTTAACGATATAGAACGCGCCCATATTTCTTAAATAATTTTGTAAGCTTCCAAATCCGAAGGCGACCCACAGCATGATGACAGAGAAAAGAAACTTCACCAGAAAAGTAAACATAAAATCCAGTTCCGGTAAAAACATCATCACCACATATAAAGCTCCCACCACAGCCGAGAGAATGACGCGCCAGAGAATAACCCTCTGCTTGCGTAGCCATGCCGTAGCCAGCAACAAACAAGCATCTATGGCTAGGTTCATAGCGAATATGAGATCGATATAGACTATCAACGGCATTCACCTGCCTGGGGAGATGCTTATCAGTATAAAGAGAAACATTTATAAAGTCTGTCTAAAATTGCAAGCAAAAAGCCACTAATTTTGTCGAGGATAGAGATAGTAAAGAAAGAGGAACCAGCCAATTCCTGTGGAGAAAATCTAGAGGGGTAAATCATTGCAAAAAAGACCTTAGCCCACTGGGGGCCAAGGTCTCGGGGAAGACGAAACGGTAATTTCTATCTACTCGTTATTATTCCGGGAACGATTGCGCAGAAATGTCGGAATGTCCAGTTGATCACTGTTGGATGAGTTTCCAAAAGGTCTCAACGACGGAGCCTGACGGTTATCTTGGGATTCCGGTGCACTTGGAGCACTTGAGGTACCTGGAGCACCCGGAGCCGTAGCTGTCGGTTTGCGGTTCAGATGACTCATATCCTTATGCTCGAATCCGGTGGCAATGACCGTCACCTTAATCTCTTCCTTCATATCCTCATCAATGATGGCACCAAAAATCATATTTACTTCCGGATCGGAAGCAGCAATAACGATTTCAGCGGCCTCATTGACCTCATACAACGACAGGTTCGCCCCGCCAGTAATATTCATGATTACGCCACGAGCACCTTCAATGGAAGTCTCCAGCAACGGACTCATGATCGCTTTGCGTGCTGCTTCAGCCGCACGATTCTCGCCAGTAGCCAGTCCAATTCCCATCAAAGCCGATCCACGTTCCGTCATGATCGTCTTCACGTCAGCAAAGTCCAAGTTGATCAAGCCAGGTACGGCAATCAGATCAGAGATACCTTGTACCGCCTGACGCAAGACATTATCCGCTTCACGGAATGCTTCCAGCATCGGTGTCTTCTTGTCCACGATTTCAAGCAAGCGATCGTTTGGAATAACGATCAGCGTGTCCACTTTTTCCTTCAAAGCTTCGATACCCAGTACAGCCTGGGAAGAACGCTTGCGTCCTTCAAACGTAAACGGTCTCGTAACTACCCCAACCGTCAGCGCTCCACACTCTCTGGCAATTTCAGCGATGACCGGCGCAGCACCCGTACCGGTGCCACCGCCCATTCCAGCGGTAACGAACACCATGTCCGCACCCTTCAACGTATTCGCAATCAAATCACGGGATTCTTCAGCCGCCTTCTTGCCGACCTCCGGATTGGCTCCGGCTCCGAGTCCACGCGTAAGCTTGTCTCCGATTTGCAATTTATGCTCGGATTTGGCCAGATGCAATGCTTGCGCATCTGTATTCACCGTAATGAATTCTACGCCTTGTACACCATTTTCAATCATCCGGTTGACGGCATTGCTTCCACCGCCGCCAACTCCGATAACCTTGATTTGAGCCAAGCTCTCCATTTCAAAATCAAATTCCAACATACTCTTCCATCTCCCCCTCAATGTGCGTGGATGGCCCGTTTATCATCCCAGAACCAACTATATGAATTCGCTGAATATATTTTTTAGCCGTTCCATCAGGCCTGTCTTATTCCGTGCGGCTTCTTGCGCCCCCGGAGATTTGGTCCGGTTAGCCGACTTCTTGGGGCTCCCCGTGTTGTTACGCACGCGAATATTCTTGATGACCTTGTAGAGGATGCCTACCCCACCTGTGAACGCAGGATCACGAACCCCGATATAATCGGGAACCGCAACACGTACAGACGCTGATAGCTCTTCCTGGGCAATCTTAAGCAATCCAGGCATCGAGGCCGTCCCCCCGGTGAGTATGAACCCTCCGGGCTGCTCCGCGTAACCAAGACGCTTCACTTCCTGATGAATCAGTTGGAAAATTTCCTGCACGCGTGGTTCCGCGATCGCAGCCAAATCCTCCTGCGTAAACTCCTTGTCCACATTGCTGCCGATACGCGTTACCTTGAAGGTCACGTCCGCCGCTGCATCCTCAATCGAAGCACAGCCATATTTCAGCTTGGCCTTCTCCGCCTGATCCGTTAACGTCCGGAGACCGTAGGCAATGTCGTTCGTTATAAATTCTCCCCCAATCGGAAGCGTGGATGTCGATACGATCGTGCCGCTTTCAAATACAGCGATCGTGGTAGAGCCAGCGCCAATATCCACAAGCACAGAGCCCATAGTCTTCTCATCCTTGGACAAAGCCAATTGGCCGGAGCCCAATGACAGCAATACGAGATCCTTCACCTTCAAGCCGGATTTCTCCACGCAACGAAGTAGATTATGAATCGCTGTCTTGGCGCCGGTAATGATGGTCGCCTCAACTTCCAGACGTACTCCAATCATCCCGCGAGGATCAGAGATCCCCTCAAGCCCGTCCACTACATATTGTTTTGCTACAACATCGATAATTTCACGTTCCGGCGGCAAGGCAATGACTTCGGCCGCTTTAAGAACGCGGTCGATATCCTCCTCACCAATTTCCCGGTCTTCATTTTGTACGGCTACAACCCCGTGGCTCGTTTGGAGTCCGATATGATTTCCCGAAATGCCGACATATACTTCCGATATTTGAATACCTACCATCCGTTCCGCATGATCCACAGCACTGCGAATCGATTGTACCGTCTGGTCAATATCTACAATCGCACCTTTTCGAATGCCTTCCGAGTCGGCAGACCCAACCCCAATAATATTAAAGGTTCCATTATTAATTTCCCCAATAATAGCACGAACTTTGGATGTACCGATGTCCAAACTAACAATGATGTCATTGTTACTCAAGCCCCTGGCACCTCCTATTTCCCAATCAAATATACTTGCCGTGTTGGATTCACTCTCTACATATTCAACGCCATTCAATCTTTCCCTCTTTTTTCTACAAATTTTTTGACTTCCAACTTTATACAAAGAACTAGGCATGAAGTACCTGAAATCTACAAATCTCAGATCCTGCCTTGTAAGTGGTTTTTGAACACGTATTGTAAGCAAAATCAGAAGAAAAAAGAGGGAGGCTGGCAAGCTGCCCATAAAACGTATTTTAACATTGTTTTTCACTCATGAGTAGTATCATTTTCCCTGTCAGTGCCGTTCTCCAGCGATTCGTACGGAACGTAGGAATCCGCGTCCAGCATCGTGAGTCTTCCGGGGTCCTGAACCTGTAAAATCTCGTTCATATATCCGGCCTTTTTGGCCAGAAGAGACACCGCAGAAATGATCTCGAATCCGGACCTGGTGTACATCTTGATCCGGTCCGGATAAGACAAGGTCGGAGACGGTACAATTTCAGAAATATCCGCCGTAAGCTCACTCGGAATCTGGGAGAGAGTCAGGCATAGCTTGGCCAAGGTCACCTCATCTGCTTCCCAGCCCGTCAATATGGGCTTGTCCACCGGCATCGAGCCGTTCTTAAGCTCAACCTTCGTCCCATTGGCCAGCAGCCCTTGCAACGTGCCATCGGCTGTCAACTGGTAAGCCGCTATCGGATATTCCTCAATGAGCACATTCACATTGCCGGGGAACGTCTTGTTCACCGTAGCCTGCTGCACCGCCGGAATCTCTTCCAGCCTTTGAGCTACATGATCAGAGCTGACGGCGAAGAATGGTGATCCGACCTCTACTCCACTGGCCAGCAGTAACTCTCCACTTGTTATATACTCGTTGCCTTCAAACGTAATCACCGATATCTTGCTTAAGGACGAGCGGAAGAACAGGACACACAGCAAAGAGATGAACAACAGCATGAGAATGATCTTGATTTTCCGGCCGCCTTTCTTTTTCGGCACCGGCGTTTTCAACACAGGAACATTAGCTTTTGGCATGTCATTTCTCCGCAACTTTCTGAATAAGTATTACAAAGCCCTGTATCCCCTCCATAGGGAGGGGACCCTGATCAGGCCAAGGCATGGCATCCATGCATCATACCGTCTACGCAAGGTCCAGCTTCAATGCGGGAGCTTCGCGATGCACCGCGCCTCCAAGCCGCTGGAACATATGTTCAATCCGATCATAACCACGATCAATATGGTGAACCTGTTCAACAACCGTCTTGCCTTGTGCCGCCAGGCCTGCGATGACCAGTGCGGCTCCGGCTCTCAAGTCTGTCGCCTCTACAGTAGCCCCGTAAAGCCTGGGTACCCCGCGGATAAACGCAGAGTTCAAGTCTACCGAAATATCAGCACCCATGCGAACAAGTTCATCAACATGCTTGAATCTACCTTCAAACACCGTTTCTTTCATAACGCTAAGTCCGTCTGATAAAGACAGCAACACCATCACCTGGGACTGCAGGTCCGTAGGAAAAGAAGGATAAGGCGAAGTTACGATTCGCTCCACCGCCTTGAGGCGACCTGCGCTGCTTATCGTTATTATATCATCGGAAGCTCCGATTTGAACACCGGACCGCTTGAGCACGTGCAAAAGCGAGGTCAGATGGGCCGGATTGCAATGGGTCAGCGTTACACTACCACGTGTCGCCGCGACAGCAAGCAAGGCAGTTCCAGCAACAATGCGGTCGGGAATGACCTCATAATCGCAAGGGTAAAGACGCGTTACCCCACGAATCGTAATCGTATCTGTACCTGCCCCCATAATACTTGCGCCCATTGCGTTAAGAAAGTTCTGTAAATCCTGAATCTCTGGCTCACGGGCCGCGTTGGTCAAAATCGTGGTGCCTTCGGCCAGTGCGGCGGCCATCATGATATTCTCCGTAGCACCCACGCTTGGAAAATCCAGATGAATATCGCTACCGACCAGTTTACCTGCCCTGCACCAGATCTGTTGGTCATACTCTTCAATCTTGGCACCCAGGGCCTCCAGCCCTTTCAAGTGCAGATCAATTTTACGCTCTCCGATCGCACATCCTCCAGGCTGATAAATGCACGCCTCGCCAAATCTGGCTAGTAAAGGTCCCATCAGGAAGATGGAGGAACGCATCTGCTTCATCAGGTCCTCCGGCACGTGGCTGGAATCCGCACTTCCCGTATCCACGGTGACCGTTTCCCCCAAGTGGACGGTCCTGCAGCCCAAGCGGCCTAGAATGCCCAGCATGACATCAATATCGAGCAGACGGGGGACATTTCGAAGTTGTACTTTGCCTTCCGCCAGCAGACTAGCCGCCAGAATCGGCAGTGCAGCATTTTTCGCTCCATGGATACGAATGGTTCCTGAGAGGGGTCTCCCGCCTTCAATCACCAATTTGTCCAATGTATCACCTCCGAGTTTACCGTTCACCCACGTAGAAAACCTCCGGCACCAGGGCTACGCCGAACTGATCGGCTACCACGGCCTTGATCTTCTCCATGAGCGCAAGAACGTCCTCTGCTGTCGCTTGCCCGGTATTGACGATGAAATTGGCATGCAGCGTAGATACTTCGGCTCCGCCGACCTTCATTCCCTTGAGTCCCGCCGCTTCAATAAGCCTTGCTGCATGATCGCCCTGCGGATTACGGAAGACGCTGCCGCAACACGGCTGAGTGAGCGGCTGAGTTTTACGCCGTCGGTCCTTGTACGTCGCCATGGCTGCCGCAATCTCCAACCTGTCCCCGGCAGCCAGCGACAACCGGGCTTCAGCCACGATGCCGCGCTGTTCATGCAAGATGGAATGCCGGTAGGCAAACTTCATGTCGTTTGCGGTATAAGTTACCAATTCACCTGTCTCCAGAACAATGTCAGCGGATTTGAATATTCGTGACACATCCGACCCGTGAGCTCCTGCATTCATATAGACGGCACCGCCAACCGTGCCAGGGATGCCCCCGGCAAATTCCAGACCCGTCAGCCCCGCCTTGCCCGCCATCACGCTTAATCGGACGAACGAGGCTCCGCCTCCAGCCGAGATTGCCGCACCGTCAATCGCTATGCTCTCCAGATCCCCGCCAAGCCGAATGACGCAACCACGGATGCCTTTGTCGGACACCAGCATATTAGAGCCTTTGCCCACCGTCATCCACGGGATTTGCTCTTCATGTAGCAGCCGAATCAATTCCTGCAACTGCCGGACGTTCTGGGGAACAATCATCGCGTCTGCCGGACCGCCAATTTTCCATGTTGTATGTTTTGACATCGGCTCATCGGGTAATATCTCTCCGACCTCCAGCCGGGCCAATTTCGATAACCACTGCTGCATCGTAAAACCTCCTTGACTTGAATGGCGGAAAAGCGCCAGACACCCAGGCTATGGATGCCATCTATTTCCCTGCTTTCGGGCTCCGTGTGGTTTGTCACGATGTATAGAGTATCTTATGCCTTCCCGGGAAAGAGTGTGACAATCGCCCAGTCCCGAGGCTTATGCTTCCGATGTGCGTTTTTTTCAAAGCAGCCTTTGCATTTCTTCCACAACCAGACGCGCCGCCTCCGGTTTGCCCAAGGTACGGGAGGCAGAAGACATGGACACCTGCAGCGCGTGATCGCCCATCACCTGTTCAACCACTGCGTACAGACTGGAACCGGAGAGTTCCGGCTCCAGGATAACCTTGGCCGCACCAGAACGCTCCAACGAGCGTGCGTTCTTCTCTTGGTGATTATTAGTCACGTTCGGTGACGGAATCAGGATTGCCGGAATGCCCAAAGCCGTAATTTCAGCCAAAAAAGAAGCCCCGGCACGGTTCACGATCAGCGAGGTGCACGCCAATACCTCAGGCATGTTGTGCACATACGGCAGCACCCGCAGATTGGCAGGAAGCTCACCTGTCTTCGCCCGGATCGCCTCCACCGTCGAGGCATAATAACTTTCGCCTGTTACGTATACGTATTGCAAATGCGGAGAGTTACGCAGAAGCGGAGCCATCTCGATCATCGCCTCATTGATAGCCCTTGCTCCTCGGCTGCCGCCCACGACAAGCACCACGGAACTGCTGGCGGGCAAGCCAAGTGTCTCGAACCCTTTGGCCTTGTCGGCTGCGTATACGGTTGTTGCCCGCGGATTCCCCGTGTACACGACGCGGCGAGCAGCAGGAAACGCAGATTCCGAATCCTCAAAGCTGACGGCCACTGCCGAGACGTATTTGCTTAGAAAACGGTTCGTCAGACCGGGAACGGCATTCTGCTCGTGAATGATACTTGGAATGCCCAGCTTGGCCGCCGCATACACGACCGGGCCGCAAACATAGCCACCTGTCCCGATGACCACATCAGGCTTGAATTCGCGAAGCAGCTTTTTCGAGGTGCGAACCCCCTTGAGAAACCGCATGACTGTTTTTACATTATCCAAAGACAGCTTCCTGCGGAAGCCGGTAATATCGATTGCTTCAAACGGAATATCCTGCTTCGGTACCAGCGAACTTTCCAGCCCGCGCTGGCCACCGATATAGAGAAACTCACAGCCGGGAAATTCCGTAGCGCATTGGCTTGCAACAGCGAGCGCCGGGTAAATATGTCCTCCGGTACCGCCGCCACTCAGTACGACGCGCATAGTCTCACCTCGCATAACGGGATAAATTTAATAGAATACCTAACGCCGTCAGCATCAGGGTCAGAGACGACCCCCCATAGCTGATAAGCGGCAGCGTAATACCCGTCACTGGCATCATGCCAATGACTACACCGATGTTAATGACGACCTGAACCGCTACCATGCCGACAATACCAACAGCCAGGAGACTGCCGAATGCATCGTCAAGCGTCATGGCTACCCTCATGCCTCTCCAGACTAGTATCAGGAACAACAGCAGCACTAGCAGCCCACCGATGAATCCCAACTCTTCCGTGAGAATGGAGAAGATAAAGTCCGTTTGCGGTTCCGGGACATAGCTGTATTTCTGCCGACTCATGCCGAGTCCCAGGCCAGCCAAGCCCCCAGGGCCGATGGCGTACAAAGATTGAATAATTTGATAGCCTGCACCCAAGGGGTCAGACCAAGGGTCCAGGAATGCGGTAATCCGCTGCAGCCGATAAGGCGCCGCAAGGATCAAGCCGGCAAAACCCAGAGCTCCGATAGCCGCCAAGCCAGCCAAATGCCTGATACGCGCTCCCGCCGTAAAGACGATCAGCAGCGCAGCCCCCAGCATCACCGTTCCGGTGCCCAGGTCGGGTTGAAGCATGATTAGGCCAAAGGCAAGTCCAATAACGCCAAGAGGAGGTAACAGGCCTCTCGTAAAGTGAGTGATTCTGTAATCCTCCTTGCTGAGCCAATAGGAAAGAAACAATATCATGCCCAGCTTCATAAACTCGGAAGGCTGAATGCCAAAGGAACTGATGCCAAGCCAGCTTCTTGCCCCACCTCGAACGACGCCGATACCAGGGATAAGCACGGCGATGAGCAGCACAAAACATAACAATAAGCCTATCTTTGCATATTTTCGTAATAACCGATAATCAAAGTTCATCATGAAGAACATGGCAGCCAAGCCCAGCACAGCAAACAATAGCTGCCGTTTTACAAAATAAAAGGAATCGCCGTAATCATGGAAAGCGAGTACCGAACCCGCGCTATACACCATCACAATTCCGATGGCGAGCAGCCCGAGTATGCTGACCATCATCCAAAAATCCGGCGTCGTACGGCCCTTGCCCATCGTGGATGCCACCTCTTAATAGTAAGTAGGGGCTTTTCCACCCCCCTACTTAAAGGGTATGCACCGCCTCTTTAAAAATGCGTCCACGCTCTTCATAGGAAGCGAACATATCCCAACTTGCGCAAGCCGGTGAGAGCAATACGATATCTCCCGGCTCCGCCAGGGCAGCCGCCTCCTTCAGCGCGTCACGCAAAGTATCTGCGGCGCTGTCTCCATTATCGACCAGCACGATGCGGGATAGACCCGCCAGCTCAGACACGCGCGCGATTTTTTCCTTTGTTTGCCCTAAGGCGACGATAGCCTTCACCTTCGCCTTGAAGGCCGGCAGCAGTTCCATATAGTCCGACCCGCGGTCCAGCCCACCTGCAATCAGGACAATCCCCTCATGCAGAGCATCCAGCGCCATCAAGGTTGCTTTGGAATTAGTTGCCTTGGAATTGTTGTAATATGTAACCTCGTTCTTCTCGGCCACGAATTCCAGTCGGTGTTCTACCCCCCGGAACATGCGCAGTGGCTCAGACAACGCCTCCGGCAACGCTCCTGCCGCAATGGAAATCGCCGCGGCCGCCAGGGCATTCTCCACATTGAACCGGCCAGGCAAGGCAATTTCCTCTACGTTAACGATATGTTGCACTTCACCGTTAGCATCTCGGTAGATGATGCTTCTTGGCAGCCCGTCCTCTTGCCCTTGCACATAGGCCGGATGAACATATACGCCTTCGGTTAGCAATTCCTCAGTCATGGAGAAGGGAATGAGCCTCGCTCGAAGGTAAGGCACCAGTTCCCGGCATGAAGGGTCATCCCAATTGATAACCGCCCTGTCCGTCTCCCGTTGATTGGCGAACAGCTTGGCCTTGGAAGAGACATAATCCTCCATGGTGCCGTGGTAGTCCAGGTGCGTCTCGGCTATATTCAGCAGACACGCCACTTCCGGACGAAACTGTCCGGTGCCCTTCAACTGGAAGCTGCTAAGCTCCGCAACCAGCCAGTGGCTTGCATCTGCTGCCTCTGCCGCTTCACAGAGCGGGGTGCCAATATTGCCCGCTACAATGGGATGCAAACCCGCAGCTTCCAGCATGCGTCCAACCCAGGTTGTGGTTGTGGTCTTGCCATTAGAGCCCGTGATACCGATGATCGGCGCCGGGCTGAGTAGATAAGCAATTTCCACTTCCGTAACTACTTCAAGGCCCAATTCCTGCGCTTTAGCCACAGGGGGAGCCGTATAGGGAATTCCGGGATTCTTGACCACCAGGGCCACACCTTCATGGATTAGCCCATCTGGATGCCCGCCGCATACAACAGAAATTCCCAAAGCTTCCAGTTCGGATGCTTCGGGACACTGTTCCCTTTCCTTCTTGTCGTTGACCGTCACGACGGCGCCGTGGCGATGCAACGTTTTGGCGACCTGAACGCCGCTCTTGGCCAGACCGAGAACGACAACCTCACGCCCCCGGTATTCGTCTGGATGCTTCATCAATTACAGCCCCTTGTTCAAATAAAGTCCGATCACTGCCAATATCAGGCCAGCAGCCCAAAATGTGACCACTACGCGCCACTCCGACCAGCCCGACAATTCAAAGTGATGATGAATCGGACTCATTTTAAATACCCGTTTACCTCGGGTTTTAAACGATATGATCTGAATGACAACCGACAACATTTCAATAACGAAGATGCCGCCGATGACCAGAAACAGCAGCTCGGTTTTGGTAATGATCGCAATGGCTCCAATCGCCCCACCGATTCCAAGCGAACCGGTATCCCCCATAAACACCTTGGCCGGATGAGCATTGAAGACGAGAAAGCCCAACACCGCTCCAATCATGGCTGCCGCGCAAACCGCTGCAGGCAGTGAAGTGACCTGCATCGCAACGACGGCAAATGCCCCCAGCGCGATCGCACTAACGCCAGATAACAGGCCATCCAGGCCATCCGTAAAGTTAACGGCATTCGTGACCGCAATAAGCATGAATACTATAAAGGGATAATAGAACCATGGTCCAAAGTCAAAGAAAATATGAGTTCCTGGAATGCCGATTGCTGTACTGTGACCTTCCGTAATCAACAGAGCGCATATGATACCGGCGAGCAGCAACTGCCCGATCATTTTCTGTGCGGGCGTTAGTCCCAAGGATCGTTTAAAGATAATCTTGATGTAATCATCCAGAAAACCAATTAATCCAAAGCCTAATGCAGCGACGAGAAGCACGTAGAAATCCGTGTTAACTACAGAAAATTTGAGATACGAGAGCGTAAAGGCAAGTAGAATTATGATGCCGCCCATCGTAGGCGTACCCGCCTTTTTCTGATGGCTTTCCGGCCCTTCTCCGCGAATCTGCTGCCCGAATTTTAATCTTCTTAGCAGCGGAATGATCAACGGAGCCGAAATAACAGCCAAGATAAATGAAACGCCTATGGTTAATAAAATCAGTCCAAAATCCATGGGTCTCCCCCCTTTCGCCGGTGTTATGGTTGGTCAAGCTTGCTGTATTTGACGGCTTCAACGACCTCTTCGAGTCTCATGCCTCTGGAGGCCTTGACCAGGACGACATCTTGCGGATGTAAATGTTCAATCAGCTTGCCTATCAACTCAGACTTATCAGTATATGCATGGATGCTGGAGGGTGTCAAATGCTCCTGTGCTCCTCGGGCAATGTGCCCGGAGAGCGGGCCATAGGCAAACAGCATATCCGCCTTGTCCGCCGTCAGGGAAGCTCCTACTTCGTAATGATAAGCTTCTTCATCCGGTCCAAGTTCCAGCATATCCCCTAGAACAGCAATTTTCCGCCGATAGCCTTTCATAGTTCCCAGAACACCGATTGCGGCTTTCATCGAAGTGGGACTAGCATTGTAAGCATCATTAAGCACTGTGATTCCGCTCTCCCCGACTACGATCTCAATACGCATGCCCGTTAGTTCTGCTTCACCCAGCCCCTCGCGGATGGATGCTTCACCCACACCGTAATGACGAGCAATAGCGATGGCCGCCAGAGCATTGGATACGTTATGCTCTCCGAGGAGCGGCAGTTCCACAGGATCAGCCTGTTCACCACATGGTGTAAAGAGCGTACGGTTGTCCATGAACATCATTCCGGACGGATACAGGTCATTATGTGGCGTCAAGCCAAAGGTCATGGTCTGAAGGCGCTCAGGCTTGGTCGTACCTGGCTCTGCCAAAGCGCTGGCAATGAGAGGTTCGTCCCCGTTGTAAACAAGCAGTCCCCCCGGCTTCATTCCTGCGAGGATTTCCAGCTTGGCGCGAGCGATCTCCTCCCGAGAGCCAAGCTGAAGCAGATGGGATTCTCCAATGTTGGTCACAATGGCCGTCTCCGGCTCCCCAAGCTTTGACAACAGCTCGATTTCGTGGCGGCCGCTCATCCCCATCTCCAGCACCGTAATTTCCGTATCCTCCGGCATGGCCAGCAGGGTTAGCGGCAAGCCAATATGATTATTGAAATTGCCTTGAGTCTTATGCACTTTATATTTCTTGGACAAGAGGGCAAATACCAGGTCCTTGGTCGTCGTCTTCCCGTTGCTTCCCGTTATGCCAACTACCTTGACTCCTGTCGCTTCCCGGTACGCCTTGGCAAGCCTCTGGAGCGCTACCAGCGTATCGTCCACCAGGACGGCTGGTCCCGGCGGTGTTCCCTTGGATTGCTCCCACAAGCAGGCGCTTGCGCCGGCCCCGAGACAATCGGCAGCGAATTGATGCCCGTCAAACCGCTCGCCCACGAGCGGAACGAACAGGCAACCCGCCTTGATTTGCCGTGAGTCTGTAACAACTCCGTCGATGGAGAGTGTTGCATCCTCCGCATTTTGTAGCTGTCCACCGCACATGGCGGCAATGTCCGCTAAGCTTTTCTTAATCACTTTGCCAAACCCCTTATCGCTTCTCTGGCTACAATTCGATCATCAAAATCAAATACCTTGGAGCCGATCAATTGGTAGGTCTCATGACCCTTCCCCGCAATCAATACTACATCGTCATGGCTTGCCATTTCAATAGCCTTTTGAATGGCCTTATGGCGGTCTACCACAAGCTCATAGCTATCTTCCGGCACGCCGTCCTTAATCAGCCCCTGCTCAATATCTAGCAAGATGGCATCCGGACTTTCTGTCCGCGGATTATCGGAGGTAATGATGACATGCTGCGCATACTTGGCGGCGATCTGCCCCATTAACGGACGCTTCGTACGATCCCGGTCTCCGCCACAGCCAAAGACACAAATGACACGTCCCTTGGCAAATTCATTCACGGTACGGAGCACGTTCTCCAGTCCATCCGGGGTATGGGCATAGTCAACAATGACAGCGAAGGGCTGTCCTTCGTCCACCGCTTCCACACGTCCTTCAACCCCGTGGATGGCTTCAAGACTCGTCTTGATTTGCTCAAGTTCAATCCCTTCCAGCAAGGCAGCCGAGATCGCAGCAAGGGCATTATATACATTAAACTTCCCAACCATCTTCAAGGTAATGTCCGTATTTCCCCGAAAAGTCTCTACATGAAACGAAGTTCCCTTGGACGTGACGGAAATAGCGGATGCCCAAACATCCGCCTGATGGTCCACTCCGTACAAAATTGTCTCCGCCGCTGTCTGCTTGGCAAAATAAGCGCTAGCCTCATCATCTGCATTCAGCACCGCATAACTGCGCTTATCAGAGCTGTCCGCATACGTATTGCCCAGCCGCGAGAAGAACAAGGCCTTCGCTCCCCGGTACTCCTCCATCGTATTATGGTAGTCCAGATGATCCTGCGTCAGGTTGGTGAATATGGCGGTACGGAAGGCCGTTCCTTTTACCCGCCCCTGATGCAGCGCATGGGAGGATACCTCCATCACGCAGTACTCACCGCCGTCATCGGCCATATCATGCAGATAGGACTGCAACTCAAGCGATTCGGGGGTCGTTCCGGACATCGGGAACGTCCGTCCAGCGAAGCGACGCTGAATCGTGCCGATCAGACCCGTCTCGTGCTCCTGATCCTGCAAGATACGTTCGATTAAATACGTCGTCGTCGTTTTGCCGTTCGTGCCGGTAACCCCGATCACCTTCATTCGTGAGCTTGGCGATTTGAAGTACACCCCAGCCAGGATCGACATGGCTACCCGGCTGTCCTTCACCTTCAATTGAGGAAGCGATACGCCTTCCAGCCACCGCTCCACTACTAGCGCGGCTGCGCCTAGATCGGCAGCTTGCTGGGCATAATCATGCCCATCCACCGTATGTCCAGGCAGGCAAATAAACAAATCACCCTGCTGCACTCTCCGCGAGTCGATGACGATGCCCGTACACGCCGTACTTTCGTCGCCCTGAATTTGTGATGCCATCAAATAAGTCGCCAATTCCTTAAGCTGCATAGATACCCCTCCGTTAAATTCAACAACGTTCTCTATGTTGACGCATAGAGCAATACACTCACTCTATATTATCACCAAATATTGCAAAGTTCAGGAAATTTATTCACTGTGATTATGCAATTGCTCCGCATCTGCTTCCTTCCCCATATAAATACGAATCGTTGACCCCTTCTCTACTCGTGCCCCTGCCTTCGGGGCTTGATTAATGACCACGTTGCCTGCGCCCGACTTAGCCAGATTGAAGTTCATATTCATATCCTCATAAATCTCCCCAGCAGTATGCCCAATCAGGTCTGGTACGGTAACGATCGGTGTTTCCCCATACTTATATTTCTTGGCGACCTGCTGCTGGCGTGGAGGAATCTTCAAATATTCTAATGCATCTTCCATAATATTGCGGACAATCGGTGCCGCTACTACCCCGCCGAACTGAATGCCTTGGGGATTATCTACCGCCGTATACACAACAATTTGCGGGTCATCTGCCGGGGCGAAGCCAATGAAGGACACGATATGTTCGTTTGGAGAGTACCGGCCATTGATGACCTTTTGTGCTGTCCCTGTCTTCCCGCCGACCCGATATCCGTCGATAAAAGCATTGCCCCCCGTGCCGTTAGCGACCACACTTTCCAGGGCCGTACGGACACGCTCGGAAGTTTCTTCCGAGATGACCTGCCTTACCAGTTCAGGCTTGGTCTCAGAGATCACCTCTCCCGTCTCAGGATGGGTCCATGCCTTTGCTACATAAGGCTTGTAAAGCTTGCCACCATTTATTGCAGCCGACACCGCAGTAATTTGCTGAATCGGCGTCACCGATACCCCTTGGCCAAATGAAGTTGTCGCGAGCTCCACCGGCCCCACCTGAGGCAATTTGAACAGAATACCGTTCTCTTCACCGTTCAGGTCAATACCTGTTTTGCTGCCAAACCCGAAGTCACGAATGTATTCGAACAATTTCTCCTTACCCAGACGCTGCCCCAGAGCTACAAAGCCAGGGTTGCAAGAGTTTTCTACCACCTGCAAGAAGGTTTGGCTTCCATGTCCACCCTTCTTCCAGCAACGAAGCGTCGCTCCGCCCACCTTCACGTATCCGGGATCAAAGAAGCGATCATTCAGCAAATCAACCTTCTTCTCCTCCAGGGCTGCAGCGAGCGTAATAATCTTGAAGGTGGAACCCGGCTCATAGGTCATCCAAATCGGTAAATTACGGTTGTAGACTTCGGCATCATATTCCTGGTATGCTCCCGGCTCATAACCTGGTCTGGCAGCCATACCTAAAATTTCACCCGTCTTGGGATTCATTGCGATTGTCAAGGCCGAGTCGGCTTGTAGTCGGTTCATAGCTTGATCCAGTTCGCGTTCAATAATGCTTTGAACCGTCTTGTCGATGGTCAAGGTTAAATTAAGTCCATCCTTTGGCTCCACGTATTTCTCCGAAGAGCCAGGCATCAAACGTCCGCCCGCATCCGACAAATAAGAGACACTTCCGTTCATTCCGCTAAGCAGTTCATCATATTTGCTCTCGACGCCAGTCAAGCCTTGACTGTAACCACCGGTGAACCCGAGAATATGAGCCGCCAATCCGCCAAAGGGATAATAGCGTTTGTTGTCCTCTGCGACAACAATGCCCGGCAGAGCCAAATCACGAATTTGCTGCGCTTTCTCCATCGTAATTTTACGTCCGCCGGGCTGAAGTCTGACTATAGATTGTCTCTTGGTGATTGATTTGAAGATGATGTCTTCACCCATGTCCAGCAGAGGTGCTAGGCTTTTGGCCGTCTGCTCCGGGTTCTTGACTTGCACCGGAATAGCCATAACGGTAGGTGTTGTAATATTATAAGCGAGCACATTGCCGCTGCGATCGCTAATCTCTCCACGCTTGGCGGAATAAGGAATATTGCGGCGCCATGAGTCCTCCGCCTTGGCAGACAACTCCGCACCCTTCCCAATCTGTACATAGGCCAGGCGCACGGCAAGTGCGGTAAACAACACACACAACATCATCAAGAGCCAGAACAATCTTCTTCTGACAGTAAGCTTGGAAATTTTCACAGGTTGCCCTCCTATCTACCCTGACACATGAATGTTCTCATCTCATGAGTATTCAGGACAACCTGGGGTTAGAACAAGCTACGGAGAGTCTCCGCCGGCTTCGCCACTGTCTGTATTTGCTGCTTCTTCCGTCGTTTCTCCCTGTTCTTGCTCACCGCCAGAAGCTTCTTCGTCTTCGCCGTCCCCCTCATCATCTGGAGGCCGCAGCGTCAGTTCAACTCTTCTTCCACCATTGTCTTCAATCACCTGCTGAGATACCACATACCCTTCGCCTTGCGCCGTGACTGGAATCTGCAAGATGGAGAGCAGTTCCACGGCATCCCTGAGCGATTCTCCCTTCAGATTAGGCACATTTATTGACGCCCCCTCCTCGGTCAGCAGGTATACGAATTGACCCGATTTCAAGGTAGTTCCTGCTTTCGGGAACTGGGAGATCACTTCCGTGCCCGTTCCGAGGGTAGCATAGGAGATTTGCTCGTCCGCCAGCTTTTTCTTCGCATCGAGTACAGCCAACTTTTTGAGATCGGGTACTTTACGTGCGTTGCTAACTTTACCTGATCCCTTTGCCGCGTCGCCTTCAGTGCTCTTAGGTACGCCCATATATTGAAGCGTTTGGCTGACAATTTCCTTAAATACCGGGGCCGCCGCTGTCCCCCCGCCCAGCTCCGAATCCTTGGGTTCATCAATCAATACAATGATAGCGATCTTCGGATCATCTACTGGTGCATAGCCAATAAAGGAAACGACCTGCTTCGTATAATCGTATACCCCGTTGACTGGTTTGATTGCGGTCCCCGTTTTACCTGCGATTCGGTAGCCTTCGATGTAAGCATGGCGACCCGTACCGATTTCGCGGTCAGATACAACTTGCTCCAGGTAACTGCCGACTTCCTTCGCTTTTTGAGGAGTAATCACTTGTCGGATTAACTTAGGTTCCGTTTTTACCGTTTCTCCAGTTTGTGTATCTGTAATGGATTTGACGATATGAGGCTCCATCAGTCGACCTCCATTGGCAATCGCCGATACGGCAGCAATCTGTTGCAGCGGCGTAACCAGAAGCTTACCATGTCCATAAGCCATCGCTGCATAGTCAGCCTGTTGAACCGGGTTTACAATCCCTTTGGATTCGCCGGGTAACTCAATCCCGGTCTTCTGACCAAAACCGAACTGATCTACATAAGCTTTCAGCCGTTCGGGACCCAGCATCTCATATCCCAATTTAACAAAGGCAACGTTACTGGAGCGCTTAATCCCTTCCAGATAACTGATTTCGCCCCAACCTGATCTTCTCAAGTCATGGATCGTTTGCCCCGGAACCCGAATGCTCCCCGATTTGTATGTCGCGTTAGGATTCAACAAGTTCTCTTCAACCGCTCCGGCCAAGGTAATGATC
The DNA here is from genome assembly GCF_001486585.1 of Paenibacillus senegalimassiliensis. Taxonomy (GTDB): domain Bacteria; phylum Bacillota; class Bacilli; order Paenibacillales; family Paenibacillaceae; genus Fontibacillus; species Fontibacillus senegalimassiliensis. The sequence goes on along the minus strand of NZ_LN909046.1, from coordinate 439,030 downwards.
TTAAAAGTCGAACCCGGTTCATAAACCGACTTGATGGCATGATTGTAAAAGTTCTTCTGGTCCACATCTGCCCAATATTCGTTTGGATCATAAGTAGGCATATTGGCCATACCGAGGATTTCCATCGTATTCGGATCTGCAGCAATGACTGTCATACTGATCGGCTGAAGCTGGGCGAAGGCCTCTTGCATCGCCTTTTCGATATAATATTGAATGGTATAATCGATCGTCAGCTTCAGGTCATCGCCGTTCTGAACTGGCGTGTATATCTCACTGGCCTTCGGGATCTCAATCCCCCGCCCGTCCCGTTTATACTCTAGTGATCCATCAGTGCCCTTTAGTTGTTCATCAAAATAAGCCTCAAGACCCGATACCGCATGGCCCTCCCGATCCGTGTAACCCAGTACATGAGCAGCCAGGCTATGTTTAGGATAATATCGCTTCTGATCCTTAATCAGATAAACGCCCACGTCCTCCAGCTTGTTATGCTTCTCCTTCAATTCATTGATGAAGATCTGCACCTGATCGCGCAACTCCTGGTCAATCTTCCAACCTTCGTTGCGCACCTCACGCTGGGCGTAATAACCACTACCATCGGCTTTTTCTGCCCCGATAATATCCCGCAGTTCACTCTCATTTTTGCCAAGAACCTTGCTAAGGCCTACGGCAATCTCATCCTGAAGTTGATATTTATTAATAATTTCAGGATTGACGGCTACTGTATACGCCGGCGCATCCACCGCCAGCACATCCCCGTTTCGATCTGTAATCGTGCCCCGCGTGGCCGGCAAAGTCTTCTTGGTGGACCAAAGCTTCTCCGCATGCTCTTGCCAGAAATCCGCCTGAACGACCTGCAGCCAGAATACTCTCCCCATCAATACAGCAAAAAAGAGGGTGATAATTCCCCCTATGAGCAGTGTTCGCAGCTTTATTCTCTTAATCATGGCACAACCTCTTTTGACTGTTATTTCTTAGCGGTAGTTACGCTATCCGCAGTCTTTGTCTCCTCATTGTCAGCAATTTGGCCTGCATCCGTATTCGCGCCTTCAGGAACCTGAACATGCAAACCTTCAACTTCAGGTTGCACATATCCTAGTTCATTCATCGCTCTCTCCGGAATTTGTTCTTCCAGCTTCTGCTTTTGAATGGAAAGTTCTTTAATTTCCGTAGTAATGGCCTGAACGTCCGTATTCAAATTAAACATTTGACGCTTGATATTGTAAAGCGCCACATTTTGCCATAAGATAGCCGCCATGACAGCTACGCAAAACATGACCGTGAACATGTACAGCAATTTCTCCCGAACCGGCAACGGGGAGCGGCGCGTGACCACCTTGGTTGTTTCCCGATAACGCTGTGAGGGGTTGCTGCGTTTCGATTGTTGTTCCTGAACTGCTAAATTTCCCCGTGTATATGCCATCTACAATTCCTCCACTAATGTTTGCAATTTCTCCGCCACACGCAGCTTAGCTGAGCGGGCCCGCGAATTATCGGATAACTCCTCTTCCGAGGGAACGATAGGTTTGCGGTTAACTAATTTGATCGTCCCTTTCCCCCCACACACGCACATGGGAAAGTCCGGTGGACAAGTACATTTCTCCAAGTATCCCGCAAAAATTTGTTTGCAAATACGGTCTTCCAAAGAATGGAACGTAATGACGGATACCCGGCCCTCGGGCGCCAGACAGCGAATAGAAGCATGAAGCCCTTCCTCAAACGCGCCCAGTTCGTCATTGACCGCAATACGCAAAGCCTGGAAGCTGCGCTTGGCCGGATGCCCGCCTGTTCGCCTTGCCGCTGCCGGAATTCCTTCCTTAATCAACTCAACAAGTTGCTCCGTAGTGTCAATCGAACTCTGCTCACGTCGTTCGGCAATCACCTTGGCAATTCGTCTTGAGAATTTCTCTTCCCCATATTGGAACAAAATGCGAGCAATTTCACGCTCAGGCCACTCGTTAATAATCTCCCAAGCTGTTAGCGGTGCGGACTGATCCATCCGCATGTCCAGCCTGGCATCTGCATTATAGCTAAATCCGCGTTGTCCCTCATCAAACTGAGGGGAAGACACGCCAAGGTCAAACAATATTCCATCGACCTGAGGAACCCCATCTTGCTGCGGGATACCCTCAATCTCCAATAGCTTCTGCTCCAAATAACGAAAATTACTTCTAACCAATGTCAACTTGTCTGCATAAGACGACAGTCGTTCTCTGGCATTGTCCAGCGCCCAGTCATCCTGATCAAAGGCAATAAGCCTTCCTCCGGGACCAAGCTTGGAAAGAATGACCGAACTATGCCCGCCGCCTCCCAGCGTACAATCCACATAAATACCGTTCGGCTTGATGCGCAGCCCTTCTGTCGCTTCTTCTTTGAGTACCGTGATGTGATGGAACAAGACCTACGCCTCCAAACCTAAAGTGTTAAAGATCAAAGTTAAAATCCACAAGCTTCTCAGCAATTTCGTTAAACGTATCCTCCGATTGCTGGAAGTATTGTTCCCAGGTATCTTTACTCCAAATTTCTACCCGGTTCGACACGCCCAAGACGACACAATCCTTCTCCAGCTTGGCGTACTGTCTTAAATTGCCCGGCAGGTTTACCCTTCCCTGCTTATCCCATTCGCATTCCGTCGCACCAGAGAAGAAGAATCGGGTAAACGCCCGTGCGTCGGATTTCATCAGTGGCAAAGCCTTCAGCTTCTGCTCCAGCACTTCCCACTCCTGCGAGGGGTAGACGAATAAGCACTGGTCCAGACCGCGGGTAACCACAAAAGAGCTTCCGAGGAGATCACGAAACTTAGCCGGGATAATAATCCGGCCTTTATCGTCAATGCTATGTTGGAATTCCCCCATAAACATTGTTGCCTCACTCCTTACCTCTTTCCCCCACTTTACACCACTTTACACCACTATGATAAGTAACTATTCTGCATAGAGCTTTAAATTCCTTCTAATGTTCATAATTTTTTTTGAAACAAAGAAGGACGAGGACGTTATGGAGCGACAAAAAGGGCTAGTCCGCACAGATTTCATCTGCGGGCTAGCCCTGCTTAAGTCTGTTTATTTAATTCTTGCTCGACATCTGGAAAGACGACTTTTTGAACAACCTCTATTAATGCTCTTGCCAGCTATCAAGATAAACGCGTTGCTCTTCAGACAAAGCATCGATGCCAAGTCCCAGACTCTCCAACTTAAAGCGGGCTACCTGCTCATCCAGCTCGTAAGGCACATTCACCACTGTATTGCCGATTTGCTGATATTGCTCATTCACAAATTTCAGCGATAATGCCTGTAGTGCGAATGTCATGTCCATAATTTCGGCCGGATGCCCATCTCCTGCTGCCAGATTAACCAGACGTCCCTCTGCCAGTAAATAGATTTTACGACCATCCTTGAGCTGATACTCTTCAATGTTACGACGCACCGTACGTACAGAGGAAGAACGTTCCTGAAGTTCAGGCTTGTTCACTTCCACATCGAAGTGACCAGCGTTAGACAATAAGGCTCCATCCTTCATTACGTCATAATGCTCTCCACGAATGACATCGCGATTCCCAGTAACCGTCACGAAGAAATCGCCTATTTTGGCCGCTTCCAGCATCGGCATCACTTGGAATCCATCCATGTAAGCCTCTACTGCTCTAATGGCGTCTATTTCTGTAACTACGACATTAGCTCCAAGACCCTTGGCCCGCATAGCAACCCCTTTGCCACACCAGCCGTAACCTACTACTACAACGGTCTTCCCGGCAACCACCAGGTTTGTCGTACGGTTGATGCCATCCCATACCGATTGGCCTGTACCATAACGATTATCGAACAAGTATTTGCAATAGGCATCGTTAACAGCAACCATCGGGAATTTCAGTTGCCCTTCCTTATCCATGGCCTTCAAACGCAAAATCCCCGTCGTTGTCTCTTCGGCTCCACCCCGGACCTGAGCCAGCAGGTCTGGACGCTCGGAATGTAGTGTCGAGACCAAGTCTCCCCCGTCGTCAATGATCAGGTCTGGCTTGGTTTCCAGCGCCTTAACCAATAAAGCCTTGTATTCCTCAGGCTCCGGATTATACTTGGCGAACACCGTAACACCGTCCTCCACCAAAGCTGCGCAGACGTCGTCCTGCGTGGACAATGGGTTACTCCCGGTAATCGTCACTTCAGCTCCACCCGCTTGCACTACCTTGGCCAGGTAAGCTGTCTTGGCCTCCAAATGGAGCGAAATGGTCACCTTGAGGCCTTTAAATGGCTGCTCGGCTTCAAATTGCTTGCGTACCCGATTGAGCACAGGCATGTGAGCCTCGACCCAATCAATTTTCAAGTGCCCCTCTGGTGCAAGCTTCAAGTCAGTGATAATGCTGTTCTGAATAGCTGTTGAGCTCATCATATTCCTCCTATAAATAGATAATGCGATGCTTCCCAGTCTCGTCATAAGAAATATCCATCAGACCATCGATCCAGTCAAGTCCAAACCGATTGAGATAATAAAAGATATTGTAAACCCTCTCTTGTGGCTTATTCAAGGGGAACAAGGATAATTCGATCCGGTCCAACTGACGAAGGCCGGTGTCATGATTTCTGGCTAGTGCATCCTTTGTCTTGCCCCGCAGATAATTCATCTGCTCGATAATCTTGTCCCGATTGATGCCGCCAAGCTTATGTAGACCTTTGTCAATGCTGAATAACTGTTCAATAAGCGGATTGTACATATCTGTAAATGTCCCAATCACTTCATCAAATCGGGTATCGGTTTGCAATGCATCCTGAGCAGACAGCCAAGCTTCGCGCTTCTGACGGAAGCCTTCACGCTCCTTCACATCATTCCACTTCAGCGCGTACTTGTTCATATATTTCTGCACCGTCGGTTCCACAACCGTGAAGGACTCACGAGGAAGCAGCAATGGCATACGTAAGCCCAGCTTGCGGAAGGCACGCCGAGTCAGCCCCCAATATGATATTTCCCCAGGACCCAGCACTGTAGCCAGTACCGGCAGCACGCTGTCCTGCATCAACGGACGAGTAAGGACATTATTACTAAAGCGTTCCGGATACTTATGCAGTTCAGCCAGCAGCTCTTCCTGTGAGAAGGATACCTTATGCTTACGATCACTATAGCGGCCCGACTGCTTGAAGAGCAACCGACGCTCATGGTCGTCAACATAAAATAAATTGGCTCCACCCTCTGCTACTTCAGCAGAGGGGGTATAGCCCAAATCAGCCATATCACGCACTGCATCGAAATAAGCACTCTCAAGCTCATCATTCTGAGCAATAATTGCCTCGAAAACCGGAAGCTCCAATTGGCGTAGCTTGGGATCTGCTGAATCCAGCAGTATTAGTCCGTACTTGCCAAACAAATTGCCCATCAGTCGAGCAAACATCTCACTCAGGCTTGATGCATCCTTGCCTTGCAATTGATGTGCCATGTCCAATAGTTGCGCCTTGAACTCACTGTCCGGAAGCTGTTGCTCCAGCTCAGCCACCGCTCGTTCCCACTCCTTCGAGCTAACGCTGGTATAACTGACAGGGCCCCGATCCACCGCATCACGATGGACACGAATACGCCCGACCTGGAGCTCCGGAGACAAAAAATAAGAATGATTTACTTCATCCCAATCATGATCCTCCCCGGCAATCCAGAATACCGGCACCACCGGACGCTGCAATTGAGCTGAAGCCTTCTTGGCCGCTTTGATTACCGTCAGTGCCTTATAAATAACCAGTAGCGGCCCAGTAAACAATCCGCTTTGCTGACCACCTACAATGACCGCCGCTCCAGGTTGCTCCAATTCAGAAATTGCCTGCTCCACAGCCGGATGTGGGTTAAACTCACGGTTATACCCACGCAGATAAGTCGCTAGGTCAGCCCTTCCGAGACGTGTATGCTCGGATTCGTCCAGCCATGCCGCACGCTTACTCCAACTCGTGGACTGAGCCGGATCACTTTCATATAACAACTCGACCGCAGAGAACTGATTTACATAAACCTCAGCCAGCGGTTGAGCGGATGATAGTTGTTCTTGAACCACATTCATCAGGTCAAATCCTCCTGTTCTCCATCAAACCTTTCTTGATTGTACCGGATGTCCGGCTGCTCCGTCAAAGAACTTCTAACTTTTTGTAACCTTGGACAAAAAAACTCCCGCAGCATCAAATTATGCTGCAGGAGTTTGCTTCTATATTAGATTAACCTTTTTTCGGCATGGATACGAAATGACCTTTGGACACTTCGACAAGCTCGGAATTGTCCAGATCAAACAATCCGTTACCAGCATCGCCATCTTTGGAACTAATCGGTCCACTCGCTGTATCCTCCAAGTGAATCCGTTTCTTGTTAGCCTCCACTTCCGGATCGGGAATCGGAATAGCGGACAAGAGTGTTTTTGTATAAGGATGCGTCGGATTGGCGTAGAGTTCTTCACTTTCGGCCAGTTCCACGATTCGTCCCATATACATCACCGCAACGCGGTCACTGATATGCTTAACCATGGACAAGTCATGGGCGATAAACAAATAAGTCAATCCCAGGCGATCCTGCAAGTCCTCAAGCAAGTTAACTACCTGCGCCTGAATGGATACATCCAGCGCCGAGATTGGTTCATCACAGATGATGAATTTAGGATTTACCGCAAGTGCACGAGCAATCCCGATCCGTTGGCGTTGGCCCCCGGAGAATTCATGTGGATAACGGGTAGCATGGTCAGGATTCAAGCCGACCAGGTCAAGCAGTTCCTCTACGCGTTTCTTACGCTCAGCACGGGAGCCTGCCATCTTATGGATATCCAGGGCTTCACCAATGATATCCGTGACGGTAAACCGTGGATTAAGTGAAGCATAAGGGTCCTGGAAGATAATTTGCATATCCCGACGCATAGCCTTCATTTTACCGGGCGACAGCTTATTGATGTCGACACCATTAAACCGAACACTCCCGGCCGTTGGCTCATAGAGGCGAAGAATCGTACGACCAGCAGTGGATTTACCACAGCCGGATTCGCCTACCAAACCTAATGTCTCACCTTCGGCGATGGAGAAGTTGATATCATTAACGGCCTTCAACACATTGCCGCCGCCGACATTAAAATATTTCTTTAAACCTTCAACCTCGATTAGGGTTTTTCCATTACTCATGACGATTGTACCTCCTTAGCCATCGGATGCAGATCCCAGCAGCGGGCCAGGTGCGAATCGCTAAACACAGTGGCTTCTGGATCAATACGTTCGCAAATCGTCATCGCATGATCACAACGGGCGGCAAAAGGACAACCAATTGGCGGCTTGATCAAGTCAGGCGGCGTACCGATAATCGGAATCAACGGTTCCCCCTTCTTCTGGTCCAGACGCGGCATGGAGCGCAACAATCCCTTGGTATATGGATGCTGCGGATTTTTGAAGATCTCCCATTTGGTTCCGGTCTCTACCACTTCACCGGCATACATGACGATGACGCGGTCGCACATCCCGGCAACTACACCGAGATCATGGGTAATTAGGATAATAGAAGTACCCAGACGGGCCTGCATATCCTTCATAACGTCCATAATTTGTGCCTGAATCGTTACGTCAAGCGCTGTTGTAGGTTCGTCCGCAATTAACAGCGCAGGACGGCAAGCGAGGGCAATCGCAATCATGACACGTTGACGCATGCCCCCGGAAAATTCGTGAGGATATTGGTTAAAGCGAGCCTCTGCATTTTTGATGCCAACAAGCTTGAGCATTTCAACAGCTTGTTTTTTGGCTTCGGCCGCTGACATATTCTGATGTTTGATTAATACTTCAGTAATTTGTCGGCCTACCTTAATCGTAGGATTGAGGGAAGTCATCGGGTCCTGAAATATCATGCCAATATCTTTACCGCGGATTGATTCCATATGCTTGTCGCTTGTTTTCAACAGGTTTTGCCCTTGAAAAATAATTTCACCTTGCTTAATGATAGATGGAGGGGACGGAATCAAGCGCATGATCGTTTGGGCCGTGACACTCTTGCCACTGCCGGATTCGCCGACGATCGCAACCGTTTCGCCTTTCCCCACTTCAAAGTTCATCCCGCGAACAGCCTTAACTTCTCCACCGTTCACTTGGAAGGAAACATGCAAATCTTTGATTTGTAAAATCGGCTCCAATCTTTCCACCCCCTATTTTTTCAATTTTGGATCAAGCGCGTCACGAAGACCGTCGCCGAAGATGTTAAATGCAAGCATGATCAAACTGATTAAGATTGCCGGGAACAGCATCCGCCAAGGATAGTACAACCAGCCGGTCAATGCATCATTAATCATCGATCCAAGGGAAGCAACTGGGGCTTGCACACCAAGGCCAAGGAAGCTTAAGAAGGCTTCGGCAAAAATTGCATTAGGTACGGACAAAGTCACCGTAACGATGATCGGACCAACCGCATTCGGCAGCAAGTGACGGAACAACAAACGTCCCGAGCCAGCACCCATCGAACGGGAGGCCAATACGAATTCACGGTTTTTGAGTTGCATAATTTCACCACGAACAATCCATGACATATTGATCCAGCCTGTAATGGTCAAGGCCAGTATGATCGTTCCAAGGCTTGGCTCCAGCACAACCAGCAACAAGATCGTAACGAGCAGATAAGGAATGGAATACAGAATTTCGGAGAACTTGTTCATAATTTCATCCACACGTCCACCAAAATAGCCCATAATCCCACCATATATTACGCCGATCAGAAGGTCGATACAAGCAGCAGCCAAACCAACGATTAAGGAAATCTGCGCCCCTGTCCAGGTACGGATAAACATATCACGTCCAAGATCATCTGTTCCAAACCAGTGAGTGGAAGAAAAAGAAGGAGGTGCATTTGTATTCAACAGATCATTCGTATAATAATTGTAACCGTAAATTTTACCAACCAGCCACGGAGCAACCCATGCTGTAATTGTAATTACTATCAGTATCAACAATGCGGTCATGGCCAATTTGTTTTCACGCAATCGTTGCCAGGCATCACGCCACGCCGAGATACTCTCGCGTTGAATGACCTCCGCTTCCTTCTCGTCTGTTCCGATCTTGCGGAAATCCTCAGGTCTAAGGTCGGCAGGAGAAGGCATCACTTTAATCGGGTTAGTATCCATACTCCGTTAGCCCTCCTTCCCTTTTGTAAGCTTAATCCGCGGATCTACAAACACATAAGCAATATCAGTGATAAATCGGGCAAGCATCAGCAGAATACCGTAGAAGATTGTTATCCCCATAATTACAGGATAATCACGCCCACCGATAGCTTGTACAAATTGTTTACCAATCCCACCGATACCGAAAATTTGTTCAATAACAACTGAACCCGTTACGATATTGGCAGTCATCGGTCCAACATAGGTAATCACTGGCATAATCCCGTTTCGAATAACATGGCGGGACAAGATAGCCATCCAGCCAAGTCCTTTGGCTTTAGCTGTCTTGATATAATCCGCATGTAACACTTCCAGCATGCTTGAGCGGGTAAGACGTGCGATAAACGCAATCGGCTGAGCCGTCAAAGCCGCCACAGGCAAGACATAGTACAAGGGTCCCTTAAAGCCCATTGTTGGCAACCAGTGTAGTTTGGACGCAAATACATATTGCAGCAGAGATGCGATAACAAAGCTTGGTACTGCAATCCCGAGTACAGCAACCACCATTGCAATATTATCAATCAGCTTGCGATGATATAATGCTGCCAACATCCCCAGCAGGACACCAACCACGATCGCTACAACAATCGCTACCGACCCAAGCTTCAGTGAAGCAGAGAAGGTCTGACTTATAATATCGGATACATCCTGATTAATAAGCTTCATCGAGATTCCTAAATCGCCCTGTACAACATCACCTAGATACTTAAAATATTGTTGGTAAACGGGCTTGTCTAATCCGTATTGTTCATACAGACGTTCCTGAATTGCAGCTGGGACTTTTTTCTCTGACGTAAAAGGATCGCCCGGAATGGCTTTCATCAGGAAGAAAGTAGCTGAAATCAAAATAAATAGCGAGACCAACATGAAAAAAAACTTATTGGCTATATAACGTACCACGCCCGCCCACACCTCCTTAACAAAAAATTTCGACACAAATCGATTTTAGGTGAAAATGCTCACTTTGTCTAATCCATATATTTGTATAAGGACAAAAAGCTTGGAAGAAGACCACACACAAAAAAAACGGGATATATATGGAATACCCACATATATATCCCGACATCTCTATTTAATTTAACACCAATGTCATTAATTATTTTTCCGTCAAGTAAGCACGAGAGTAATCGATTGCACCACTGTAATCAAGTACTGCACCTTTTAGGTTCGGTTTAGTTGCGGAAACACTAGTGTAGTAGTAAACAGGCATCAAGACCTGCTCATCGCGAATCAGAATTTGTTCTGCTTTCACGAAGTTTTCTTGACGTTTCGCCAGATCTTCAGAAGTCTTAGCTTCTTGGATCAGCTTGTCATATTCTGCATTCGAGAAGAATGCATCATTGTTACCACCGTCAGTTACCCACATATCCAAGAAAGTCATTGGATCATTGTAGTCAGCTACCCAACCTGCACGTGCAACTTGGTAGTTACCGCTTTGACGATTTTCAAGGAATACAGCCCATTCTTGGTTTTCAGTTTTCACATCAACCCCAAGGTTGTTTTTCCACATATCTGTAATTGCCAAGGCAATTTTCTTATGTGCTTCACTGGAGTTGTAGATCAAAGTGATTGCAGGCAATGTAGTGTAGCCTTCTTCTTGCATACCTTCTTCAAGCAGCTTTTTGGCTTCCTCTACATTTTCTCCAAACAGTTCACTATCTTTGCTTTCTGTGCGGAATTCATCGTTCAACCCTTTGATACCTGGAGGTACGAAACCAAAGGCAGGAATTTGACCACCAAGGGTTACTTTATCTACAATCAATTGACGATCGATTGCCATAGAGAAAGCTTTACGAATTTTTGCATTGTCAAATGGTGCAGCAGTTACGTTAAACTCATAGTAATACGTACTTGCAGTCCCTTTGATTTGCAATTCATCTTTCAATTGATCTTTTAGAATCGGAATTTGGTCGGTTGGAATTTCGCCGTTAGGATGACCGGCACGATCCAATTCGCCGTTTTGGTAACTTGCCAACTCAGTAGCACTACTGTTAACGATAGACATATTAATTTTGTTCAATTTAATGTTGTCTTTATCCCAATAGCTTTCACTTTTAGTCAATTCAATTGTTTGACCTTTAATCCAGCTTGTCAGGGTAAATTCACCGTTTACGATCATTTTGCTTTGATCAACGGCCCATTTCTCATCATCCTTAACAGATTGATGAACCGGGAAGAAAGTATAGAAAGAAGTCAGACCCAAGAAATAAGGAGTAGGCGTAACCAATTCCACTTCAAGCGTGTAATCATCAACTGCTTTTACACCAACTTGACTGAAATCAGTAATTTCTCCTCCATTATATTGTTCTGCATTTTTGATGTAGTACAATTGGTACGAATATGGAGGTGCTGGAGTTGTGTTCGGGTTAAGCACACGTTCCCAAGCAAATACAAAGTCATTTGCCGTTACAGGATCGCCGTTGCTCCATACTCCGTCTTGACGAAGATGGAAGGTGTATTTGGCACCATCAATCTCCCAGCTTTCAGCAGCCCCTGGAAGGGATTGACCGGACTCATCCATACGAGTCAAGCCATCATACATCAAGTTCAGGACCGTGTTAGCTTGGCTATCTTGAGCTTGGCCAGGGTCGAAAGTTGGCGGTTCAGCACTCATGTTAATTCTAAGTGTTTGGTCGGCAGCCAATTTCTCTTCACCACTGTTACCGCTATCGGTAGCTGTGTTGTTTCCTCCGTTTGCTGCGCCACCATTAGCAGCACCATTGTTTCCGCCATTCGAACCGCAAGCGGCAAGTAAAGTACCGACTGCAAGAACGAGCGTCAGAAGAAGCAATAGACTTTTATTCTTCTTCATCTAGCAATATCCCCCTTAAAATGTTGTGGTATATGTTTTTAGATTATACAACCAGCGGTCAAAAAAATCCAACACAAATTTTAAGATTTTACATTTCATTTGACAAAATTAGCGGTTTTCCTTAACAAAATAGTCCAATATACAATATTGACAATTGTTTTTCTTAACAATTAACCCCGTATGTCACTGATTTATTCGTCATTTCGCTTTATTTAGCTTAACCTAAATTGAAGAAATATATGTAATCATGCTAATCAGGAACAATAAAATATAGGCAATGCCCGTTCCTGCAAACGCTAATCGCCATACAACGCGCAGCAATTTCCGTACATCGGCTTTTCCCTTCACACGCGTCTGCATCCCGCCAATCAACCCACCCATAATCAATAATATGATCAAAATAAGATAAAAACCGAAGGTCGAATGAAATACATTGTTGAACAAAGCCGATACCGAAAAGATCAAAAATAGCGTGGTGACATCCATAGCCAGCTTAAGCGCCGCTTTCTTATCATGCCGGAGAAAGAGATGAATGAAGTAAACTAGGAAAAATGGAACGAATGGGACGATGGCCAACACAATAAAGGAAGAGACTAAAGCTTTCAATGCCACACCTCCTTCAATAGATTATAAGCGTTAAGAAAAACCTAACCTGATAAGTGAACGACTTGATTTTTATATGCATGTTAGGTTATAAATATAAATTCACCTGACGACAAATTATACGGTATAGGTATTTTTCGACAAAAGGCCGGGAAATCCTGCTGTTCTTAGTGGAATAACCGAGTTTTTTTCCATCTTAGAGGAAATAAATTTTAATAATCATATGGTATTTTATAACTTTACTTCATTAATATATAATAAAATCTATCATCATCCATGAATAACCATTTTAGTGTCATTTATCCTCGAAAGCACGAACCAGTCTCCATACCATCTCATGACCCGGTGCAACAATTCCTTTAGCACGAGCCATCTCAACCAATCGTCCATTGATATAATCAATCTCCGTAGGGTTCCCTTCCAGCACATCCCCCAGCATAGACGACGTGTTCGAAGAAGTTGCTTGGCATACAGCGACAACTTGCTCATACAACTCTGTACCTAGGTTAATTCCATAAGCAGCACAGATCTGCTCCCCCTCACGGCATAATTGCCGAAGTATGGACAGGCGTTCTTCTGTAGCCAACAACTGACCATTTGATATTCTCCATAAGGCGGTAAGCGGGTTGATTGCAGAATTAATTAATAACTTCCAGTAGATCTCCTTGCTGATATTTTCCGCTATAACTGTAAGAACCCCCGCTTTTTGAAGCATACTTACTGCCGCCTCTTCCGCAAGATGGGTGGACATAGCATCGTTAATACCACCGATTTTCGTCTCTCCATGACCCGAACGCGTTACACTTCCCCCATCCGTCCGCTTTGCTCCCTCGGTCGTAATTGCAGCAAGCAAGATGCTATCAGGCAGCACTTTCCTGATTTTCTCCATATGCCCCATTCCATTTTGGAAGCATACCCACCTGGTGCTAGCCTGAATTATTTTTTTGAGCTTGTACAATAAACTCTCATCTATATCCTTTTGTTTAAGAGTAAGCAATAGCCACTCCACTTCAATTAACGGCAATGTCCCTTCCGTGAGCTCATTCAGACAAACAGCCTCAAATTCTTCTCCCCGAATCATCTGCTGCTTACCGTCCGCCTCAATCAACCGGATTCCCTCTTTCTTCAAGAGAAGAGACTGCTCTTTGGTTCTTGTCCAGAATCTTACCTTCTCCCCCGCCAGTACCAGCTTACTGCCAAACAATAAACCCAGGGCTCCCGCCCCAACAATGTCTATCCCCATACTTAGTACCGCCCTTTCAATCAACTTTCTCTGGTCAATACTTCCTATTAATGTTTATAACAGACCTGCCCCTCTGCACGCAAAAAAGCCGCCTTATCGGCGGATTTTCGCTTACTCACTTATTCTTATTCAATACGTTCTAAATTGCCGTTAGCATCCATCTTGAACCTTGACTTACTTTCATCTTCCTCTTCATTTAAGAAAGCGAGTCGTCTGGCGCGATCCATAATTTGAATCAACGCCTTGTAATCATCGTTGACTACCCGATAATCGGTCTGAACCTCATTGACCTGGGCTGACAAGCGGTCATTCTCTTCGCGAAGTACGGCAAGTTCCTCGTCTTTCTCCTGCAGCTCCTTCTCAAGCAACTTCACATGGCGGTTCGTATCCTGAACCGTATTCTTCCATCCACGCAGGAAACGAATAACCGCATCAATGGAAATCGTCTCTTCCGTGACGACATCACTCCGGTACCCCCCATCATCCACCTCTACCGAGGTCAAGGACGCAATACCGGAACTTACCGATAATGGAGCCTGCTTCTTTAAATAATTACGTTTTTGTCTCTGAGCCTTGGCAATACCAATGGCCGCCTCGTATTTCTTGCGGACACAACTGTTCCAACGGAATCCGCAAGCGGCAGCCGTTCGACCAATACGCTCCCCGACTTCTTCAAAGGCAGTTAACTGTGTGCTGCCCTCGCGAATATGCCGAAGCGTCACCTCGGCCAAAATCAAATCATCTTCTGTACTCCATGCATCTTGTCTCACCGCTGTCATGCTATAAAAACCTCCTAACGACATCCTAATCTGACCGTCTTCTCACCAGCATTTGGTGAGCGTATGGATAAAATGCTTCTTACTTCATTTCTATGCCTCTCATAGAGTTCATAGAATCTATTTGATACTAAAATGTATTTCCAAAATCAAGGTTGTCCATACATGACACAGATCGAAATAAATTTCTTTAGTTCAACCAAACAATAAGAGACATTAAATAAATCACAATTGCAATATATTTATTTGTCATAATGTTGACTTTTCGTTTACACTTCCCAGCCTAAAGGTTATAATTAGGGGAAAATAGGTTGTCGTGATACATAAGAAAGGGGGATTTATTCGTGGCACGCATGTTCCGTGTTCTTGGTTTCTTCACCCTGATCATTGGACTGATGGCGTTTGCGGGTGATCTGACAGAAATGGCTTTGCTTTTCTTCATGCAAACGGCGTTTTTCGTTCTCTTCGGTTACCTTAAGTTTACGGAAAGAACCTACATCCTGCTCTTTTGGGGGTACATGATCGTCGCTTTTACTGGCTTTAGCTACTGGACAATTTTCAAGATGGGCTTACCCCTGTAATTTAAAATTTATACACTCAAGAAGACGCTTCGGTCTAAGACCGGAACGTCTTTTTTCATAACTGTTGCTATTTTTGATGCCTGCCCACATATATATAGTACAACTATGAACAGGAGAGGATCGCTTTTGAGAAAACGCAGATTGTCCTTGTTTCTGTTGCTATTCCTATTCGCTACCTATCCTTTCTCCGCGACCCTTCAGGCCGCACCGTTCTCCCCGCAGGAACAACAGGTACTTGAACAAAGCTTATCGATCAAAGAAATTGACCGGGAGATTAACCGGATTGAAATACAACAAAACCAAATGCAAATCGATCTTGCCAAATTAGAGGAGCGTCTGGAGGCTAAAAATCAGCAAATCCACACCAGTCGTGAACGAGCCGGAGCGAGACTGCGTGCTTATTACATGGGAGAACAGCAGAACTTCTTAGGTGCGTTGCTCTCTGCCGGCAGCTTGAAAGATTTCTTTGCCATGATTGATTATTATGCCATCATTTTGGAGCGTGACCGTATCGTACTGCAAGATTACAAAAACGAGTATGCCTCACTGTCGACCATCAAACAGCAGCTAGACAATCGTCTGCTTGAATTGGACCGATCAAAGATTGAGCTTAGACAACAGCGAAGCAGAGTAGCCTCATTACGACAATACGTAGATGAATCAATAGCACTTAGTGCAGATCCCGAGAAGCTGCAAGCCATGATTGAAGAATTGACCGCCTACTGGGAGCATACCGGACTACTTGAGCTACGCAAATATTTCCAGGCCTTGGCCTCTGCGATGTCACAGTTCCCCAGCTTCCTCTCTCAGTATGAGAACAGTCTTATCTCTGAGAAGGGCGGATATCAGCTTGTAATTCAAGAACAAGAACTTAATGAATTTCTACATCGTCAAAACGAGCTTCTGCAAGATATAAATTTCCAATTTGAGCAAGACAAAATTGTTGTTCAAGGCAGTCAGGAGGGATTGGAACTTAAGGTCGAAGGCCATTACACGGTAGAGCAGGAACCGGTTAACTCCATCACCTTCCATGTTGATCGCTTAATGTTCAACGGGCTCGCCTTGCCCGATACCACGCGCCAGGAATTGGAGCATGATTTTGATTTGGGCTTTTATCCCAAAAAAATAGTCCCCTTTGTGGAGGCAACTGCCGTGGCCGTCTCTAAGGGAACTCTGATTGTTAAGCTAAAATTATCATTATGATTGCGGCTACGCTAAGCTATTTGCCAATTTGAATTAATGAAGCGCGATATTGCTTCGCGTTGATCTCCGCCTGAAGATAAGTGGATGTGGCTTGTGCCAGTTGCTCCATTTGCCTTGGCAATAAAGGTCCAGCAGGCAAAGCCCCGCCTGAACCAGCAGCGAGGGCAGGTGGAACCCAGTTTGGCATGATAGGATTACCCGCTTCGTAATACATGGTCTTTATCACCGGAAGATGCCCTGTAGCCTCATACCAGCGAGGCTGATTTAACGCAGCGGTCATCTCGGAAATCCACATCCCTGCGGCTTCGGGATGATCTGTCTGCGAGGATACTACATAACTCCTTCCGGAAATCCACGTTGTTCTCATATTCGGTTTGATATCAGGCAGCCAAATTGAGACGGAAGTCGTGCCGACCATTTGCTTACCTATCTCTGAAGCTGGGGCCAGAATCATGGGCAACTCCCCTGCTAATAAAGGCTGCCAGGCATCTGCTCCGAATGATTGCTCCCCGTTCAGATCAACCATGCCGGGCCGCAGCAGTTCCAACTGCTGCACCAGCAATGGTACCTTCTCCTCCGCAACAAAGGGAAACGTCGTATATTCCGAAGCCGCTCCGCCTGCAAGCTGCCATAATAAAGTTATAGCCGCATAGGGGTCGTGATAATCCAGACCCAGGAGAGGCGTGTCAGGATTTTGTTTCTGATAAGCTGTGAGTAGTGTTGTCCACTCCGCCTCCGAGGCCGGAACTTGCTCCAAGCCGAATAGCTTTAACTGAGCAACGTCGTACACAAACACATAAGGATCTATATCTAGTGGTACTCCCCATACATAACCATTCCATTCGTTAGGAAGTAAGGATAAGCCAAGTACCTCGCCCGACAAGGAGCCCGCGTAGTAGCCTTCCGTCGGCAGCAGATATCCATCCGCCGCAAACCGGCGAATGGATGTATTATTCATTAACAGCACATCAGGAGATTCGCCGAGCTTCATCAATCTCCGCTGGTAAGCCTCATAGGTCTCCGTAGAAGGAACGTTTATCAGCTCGACTTGTACGGAGTAAGTGTCCATAAATTGGCGGTTCATCTCGTCAAGTCGCCTGAAGTCAGAATCGTCCATCTGTACAGCTACTCGAATTTGACCCGTCTCCTCCTGGATTTGCTGCTCTTGAGGGTGAACAGGCTGAGACTCTCCACGATCTTCGGAACGAATCAATGTGGTTTCTTCACTAGGAGACAAGCTAATCAATGCGAGCAGCAAAACAGCAAACAGCAATCCATGGTTTTTTCGCTTCACACCAGTTTCTTCCTCTCCGCAAATGTAGGAGCGTGAGCCAATTTGTTATCCGATACTCCACATTGTAGCAAATCGAAGCTTGACTTGTCCCGTAAATAATTGCTACATCTCCTAATAGAGGTGGTTCAAAAAGTCATCTTCCCAGAACGAAGTTGTTCAAGGAGTGAACTCGACATCGAATCTTGAATTCACCCGGGCCTTCCGTTGCTCACGTACCCACTACGTACGCTCCGCTACTCAGTCCCTAGCTTCATCCAACCTTCTCGGTCCTGAAAATTCGACTTTTTGAACACGTACTAATAGAGGTGGTTCAAAAAGATAGAGCCTGGCAAAAGGCAATGCTGCCAATTCCCAGGCTCTTGTTATTGAGAATAATATATTGTGCGATCAAGTAAAAGCTTACAGCAAATCGGCAGCTTGTTGAGCCAGCTTGGAGCGTTCGCCCTTCTCCAGGGTAATATGCCCGCTGAGACCCTGATCACGGAAGCGGTCTACCAGACTCGTTAGTCCATTACTGGAGAAGTCCAGATAAGGGTGATCAATCTGCTCAGGATCGCCCATCAGTATGATTTTACTGCCTTCCCCAACGCGCGATACGATGGTCTTCACTTCGTGACGTGACAAGTTCTGTGCTTCATCCACGATAATGAACTGTCCAGGGATCGAACGTCCGCGAATATACGTCAACGCCTCAACCTGAATACTGCCCAGTCCCATCAGAATCTTATCAATATCCCCGGATTTCTTGGTATCGAACAAAAATTCCAGGTTATCATAGATCGGCTGCATCCATGGCCGCAACTTCTCTTCTTTCTCCCCCGGGAGGTAACCGATATCCTTACCCATCGGGACAACCGGCCGCGCAATCAACAATTTCTTATACTTGTGTTCATCCTCGACCTTGAGAAGCCCGGCTGCCAAAGCTAATAATGTTTTCCCTGTTCCTGCCTTGCCGGTTATGGTAACCAAGGGAATATCATCATTCAGCAGCAACTCCAAAGCCATTCGCTGTTGGGCATTACGAGCGCTAATTCCCCAAACTGGCTCATTACTCAAATATAGCGGCTCCATCCTGGTAGCATCTTCATTAACCTTCAGCAAGGCAGATTTTCCACTGCCCATTTCATCTTTCAAAATAACAAACTCATGAGGGTAAAGGGTGAAATTTAAACCCATCGGCTTGATCGGTAATGAACGATACGTATAGAATTCATCAATGACCGATGGATGCACCTTAATGGTTGAATAGCCTGCATACATATCGCTTGGTCCTACGGTACGGTCGGACAAATAATCCTCGGCGGTTAGCCCCAGAACATCAGCTTTGATTCGAACCAAGACGTCCTTGCTAACCAGCACTACCGCACGTGGCTCAGGTTGCTCGGCTTCCTCCAAATGATAATTCAGAGCCACAGCAAGAATTCGGTTATCATTCGTGGCTTCCCCAAACATTTCCTGAACCTTGATGAAGCTACGATGATTCATCTCAACCTTGATTCGTCCGCCTCCCTTGAGCGGGACCCCATCATGTAAATGACCCGTCTCACGAAGTCCATCCAGCAAACGGGATACGCCCCTGGCGTTGCGTCCAATTTCGTCCGCATTACGTTTCTTGGTATCGATTTCCTCCAGCACAACGGCCGGAATAACCACCTCATGCTCCTCAAAGGCGAATATAGCATTTGGATCATGCAGCAGAACATTGGTATCCAATACAAAGATCTTTTTCACCATTATCCCCTCCACCGCGGTCATTGCAGCCTCTTTGAATTCGTACATAATTTTTGCCGTCCCGGGTAATCTAAGCTTGAATGTTAGAACCTGCGAATATCCCAAGAGCTCAATTCCGAAAGGACGGATGAAATATGCGAATTTGGCTGTGTTTGCTATTGTTAGCTTCCCTGCTGACGAGCTGCGGTACTAATACTGAAAAGGCATCACCCTCTCCACGAGATCAAACGGAGAATGTCCCCCGGGCACAAAGTGCAGATATGAATACCAACAATTTGACCGACAAAGAGAACTTGACAGATCGAGACAAACAAATCTATTTAGAGGAGCTTGTCACCAAGGTACCTGGCGTTCAAGGCGCACATTGTGTCATCATGGGCAAGACTGCCGTCGTTGGCATCGATGTAGACAGCAAGCTTGAACGAGCTCGTGTCGGAAGTATCAAATATACGGTAGCCGAAGCTCTGCGCAAAGATAAACACGGTGCTAACGCCATTGTTACAGCAGACATTGATTTAAATCAACGAATTGCAGAAATTGGGCAGAAAATTCGGGAAGGTCACCCAATCTCCGGCTTTGCCACCGAACTTGCAGACATCATCGGTCGGATTGTACCTCAGATGCCTAGCGACACCCAGCCACCAGAAGGTATAAACCCAAAGCAACTGCCTAAAACCCCTGGAAGCATTAAACAACAACAAAACCCGAAAAATCAACGTTAGTTTGTCCTTAACAGGAAAAAAGCCCAGCGAACAGATCGCTAGGCTTTTTTCATTGCGGCAAAGACTTGAGCATCCAGCATGTCCGCAGCACGCTGATCATAAGTTTTAGAATACTCTGGAGCAGACACCAACTGCGCGCCGTAGAACAGCGCATTGCGCACCGCGTCAATTTGAATGTCAAAGCAACACATCCGGAAGGATACTCCCTCCAGCGGGTCCTGAACCACCCTTGCCTGACCATTAATAGCATAGATCGTATCCTGGCCAAACACCGTCACTGTCACACGTGGGTTAGCCTGAATATTGCCAACCAGCCTGGAGCGGTGATCCAATGCCAGACGCAATGTAGCAGGATCGGCTGCATAAATCCAGGATATGGCACTGGATGTAGGCCCACCGGATTCCTGATCAATCGTGTTCAGCAAAACAAATGTTTCGGACTGGAAAGTGGCAAGAAGTGAATCGGATAATTGAGTAACAATCTCAGACATTACGACCAGCCCTCCTGTACATAGCCATTCATGGTTTGAACTGAAGACGTGTAGCTGTCCTGTTAAGTTAATTGTATTATATCACGGAGCAAAACTTGCATTCAATCGTCAGTTGCCTGCCGGAGGTTCTGCACCTTCGCCATCATCCGCCACGTTTGCCGTCTTCGTCCCGGCAAGCTCATTGCTCAAAGCCTGCTTTGCCGCCTCCAGCTCACTCTGATGCAAATAAACATAAGGGCTCTTCCATTCACCGGTTACCGGCATAAAGTCAACATTTTCCTTCGATATGCTCCAGTAGGCCTGAATCATATTTTTCATTTGCTGCGATTCCAGATCAGTCTCCATATTCTTGCCGACCGACTCAATCACCTTACCGGCTCCCATCACGCCGTTTAATGATTTAGCCTGATCAATCAAGCCATGAAGCACCTCATTCTGACGGCGGTTGCGATCGAAGTCATCGGACCCCTTGGTCTTCGGCTTGCAGTTCGACTTACGATAGCGCACAAAGCCGAGGGCATCTTCTCCGTCCAAATGCTGTGGCCCCTGCTTCAAGTTGATATCTGTACCGTCTGCGCGATCCCGATAGCACATGTCCGCATCAACATTAACATCCACACCGCCTAGTGAGTCCACTACATCGCGGAAGCCCTGAAAGTTCAGCACGGTAACATAATCAATTGAAATATCAAAAAATTTGCTCATCATCGTCTTCATTTCCTGCTCCGCAGAAATCCCCGATTTCTTCTCGGCTGCCAGGAAATTCGGATAGAACGCATTAATCTTGTTCGTCTTATACCCGTCAAGTTCAAGCTTGGTATCCCTCGGCAATGAAACAACCGTTGCCGATTTGGTCTCCGGATTCATCGAGATGACCATCATGACGTCGCTGAGATGTGTCCCCGTCTCCGGGCGATAATCTGTACCCAGCAGCAACATTGTAATGGGCTTGACCTTAGCCGATTGCTCCGGCGCCACGTTCTCCGACGTACCGGTCGCATCTATCACTTGATCAGCCGTATAAAATAAATAGCCCGCATATAATCCAACCCCGATTATTCCGATGATCATGAGCGTCAGCACAAACTTTAAGAAACGAGCAAAACCGCCGGATTTCTTTCTTTTTCTTCCCGGTTTTTTTGAAGGGACTTTTTGCCCTTTGCCCCGGGGAGGTAGAGCCTGATGGTTAGAACTCATGAAATCAAACACCTTTTTCTTTAAAATTATGTCGCATTTATAAAGACGTGATTATCATCGGAAAAGTTACCGGGTATACCGCAGGGCTAGTCACACTCTAACTTCCGGAAGTTGAATCCGATTTGTCCTGTTTGCTTCGGCGGCCCTCGACAAAGTAGCGAATGCGCACCATTAGCATGAGAATAACCGCAACAAGCAGACATTGAATAATCGGCAACTTGTCAATTTGGAAAATAAGCAGCATAAATGAACCGAGCGCCATCAGAAGGTACAGGATGATCTCTTTCCACAGCGGAAGTTTCTGCTGCGCGCGGAACACTTTGTTATAGACAAAGACCACTAGCAAGAATATCAACACGTAGGAAATCACCGGATGTTGCGCAAGCCAAGCCTGCAAGACAATCCCCCTCCTTCAAATGGCGCATCAATTTTTCGTGAGGATGTTCAAAAAGTCGTCCTCCCAGGACGGTGTTGTTCTAGGAGAGTATTCGACATCGAATCTTGAATTCAGCCGGGCCTAGCATATGCTTCCGTAGTATGTTTCTTGCAGAAACATTTCAGTTGCTCACGTAGATTTGTCTACGCTCCGCTACTCAGTCCCTGACTTCATCCAACCTTCTTGGTCCTGTAAACCCGACTTTTTGAACTCGCACTTAATATATAATTATTATAGATTGGACTCGGACATTTTGCGATGTTTTTCAGCCCGTTCACGTTCATTCTTGTTAAGAATCTTCTTGCGCAAGCGAATGGATTTAGGCGTAATCTCACAATATTCATCATCGTTCAGATACTCCAGAGCTTGTTCCAACGAGAACAACCGTGGTGTTTTCATCTTGACCGTATCGTCCTTGGTAGCCGAGCGAATATTCGTCAATTGCTTTTCTTTACAAATATTTACGACAATATCGTTATCCCGGGTATGCTCGCCAACGATCATACCTTCGTAGATGTCCGTAGACGGTTCTACGAATAGAATACCACGATCCTCAATGGACAAAATACCATATAGTGTAGATACACCATTATCATTTGAGACAAGAACTCCTTCATGACGTCCACCAACCTGGCCACCAACAAGCGGACCATAGCTATCAAAGGCATGGTTCATAACACCGTAGCCACGGGTCAAAGTGAGGAAGTGGGTGCCATATCCAATCAAACCGCGGGCAGGAATCAGGAATTCCAGACGAACTTGTCCATTGCCGCTATTGATCATATTAACCATCTCGGCCTTGCGGGAACCCAGGCTTTCCATCACGGCGCCCATGCTCTCTTCAGGAACATCAATCATAAGACGTTCAATCGGCTCCATCTTGGCGCCATCGATTTCCTTCACAATAACCTCTGGTTTGGATACTTGCAGTTCATAGCCTTCACGGCGCATATTCTCGATCAGGATACCAAGGTGAAGCTCACCACGACCGGATACGATAAAGGCATCGGGGCTGTCCGTTTCATCAACGCGCAGGGAAACGTCTGTTTCCAGCTCTTTGAACAAGCGTTCACGGAGCTTCCGGGAGGTTACCCATTTGCCTTCGCGACCAGCAAACGGACTGTTGTTTACGAGGAAGGTCATTTGGAGCGTAGGCTCGTCGATCTTTAATACAGGCAAAGCTTCAGGTTGAATCGGATCAGCAATGGTTTCACCAATGTTAATATCCTTAATCCCTGCGATGGCCACAATGTCACCGGCTCCCGCTTCTTCAACTTCTACGCGGCGTAAGCCCTGGAAGCCAAACAACTTCTCGATCCGGGCTGATTTCTTCCCGCCATCTCGGGTCATAACGGCAACAGCCTGTCCTTGGCGAATCACACCACGGTTAACGCGTCCAATTGCCACCCGGCCAAGATATTCATTATAATCCATCAGCGTCACCAGGAACTGCAGTGGCTCTTCCACATTCTCTGTTGGGGCTGGAATATGTTCAATAATGGTCTCATACAACGCCAGCATGTTGTCATCTTGCTGCTCTGGAACCAAGCTTGAAGTGCCGTTCAGACCGGAGGCATACACTACTGGGAACTCCAATTGATCATCACTGGCTTCCAGTTCAATGAACAGGTCCAGCACTTCGTCAATCACTTCAGCAGGACGTGCGGCAGGGCGGTCAATTTTGTTAACCACGACGATTGGTGTCAAATGTTGCTCAAGGGCTTTGCGCAACACAAACTTGGTCTGTGGCATACAGCCTTCGTAAGCGTCAACGACCAGCAACACGCCGTCAACCATCTTCATAATTCGCTCCACTTCGCCGCCGAAATCGGCATGCCCTGGGGTATCCACGATGTTGATCAAAAAGTCTTTGTAAGTAATCGCCGTATTTTTGGCCAAAATCGTGATCCCGCGCTCTCGCTCTATATCGTTGGAATCCATAGCCCGTTCCTGGACCGCTTCATTGTCCCGGAAAATACCAGACTGTTGCAACAGCTTGTCAACTAGGGTTGTTTTCCCATGGTCAACGTGGGCAATAATCGCAATGTTGCGAATTTGTTTTCTTTCATGCATAGGTTTATCTCCAAATCCTTTCCATCTATCTGTATTTGACACCAACTGACAAAATGTATCAACATGACCACAAAACAAAGCGTCGACGAAAATGCCGACGCTCTTTCACATCCCCTATATTATACGCGAAATTTCGAATAATTCAAGAACTTGGCAACCATCACCAAAAACTTCTACGATTTCCGCGAGCCGCAATCAGCCATACCCCTCCAATGATCAGCAATGCTGCCAGCAAATAGATCACAGGCAAGGAGAACAATGTCCATCCCAGCAGAATCAACGATAGTGCACCCAGGATCAACGAGGCTATCAGAAGGCCTTTTTGCCGCCGGGGCGAGAAGTAATCATATTCGAATAACCCCGCCGCAATTCCGAACACAAAGAGCGGCCAAGTGAATTTCAAAGTCTGAAAACCACCGATAACCCCGATGAAGAAGACCACACTATAAACGACTAGCACGGCGCCAGGCAACAGCAACTCGGAGGGTCCCTTTCGCCAAAAATACCATAAATGCAACACAATGCCCGGAATTAGCAACAGCAATGGCCATAACGCTTTTCCAAGAAAGCTGAACACCCCTAATTTCCCGAGCAGGATAATAACTCCGGCAGCCAGAATCAATACGCCTGTCATTAGCTTGTTGTTGTCGGACATATCCACCACACACCTTCCAGAAGACAATGAGGGACAAGTCACAGCAAAATGCGACACCCTCTTTACTTCCAGTCTATATGAATTTGAGTCAAAAAACCACTATCCTAACCACGTCCGGCATTATATTTCTTCAGCCACCCGACCATAATAACGATCACGGCGAGCATAGAAGGAACCGCCTGGTCCAGACGGGGAGCAAGGGACGCAATGATTGGCCCGAGCTGGGGATCTTGCAGCAGCATATCCCCAGCCGTGTAACCAAGAATCCCCGCCCCGGCATAGGTCAGGATCGGGAAGCGCTGTAACCATCCCGCAAGCAGATTACTGCCCCACACTACAATTGGAATACTGATGGCAATCCCGATGACCAGAATAGACAAGTCTCCCTTGGCTATTGCAGCTACAGCAAGTACATTGTCGAGGCTCATAATGAGATCGGCGGCCAAAATGGTACGTATGGCTCTCCACAAAGAATCTGCCCCCGTCACCCGGGAATGTTCCTCTTGAGGCATCAATAATTTGAAGGCAATAGCGGCCAGCAACACCCCGCCAGCCGCATGAATGAATGGAATTTTCAACAATATGATGGCAATCCATGTCAACACACAACGCAGCAATACCGCCCCCATGGCCCCCCACCATACCGCTTGCTTTCTTTGCTTTAACGGCAGGTTTTTGCTGGCCATCGCTATGACAACGGCATTGTCGCCGCTTAGCACTAAGTTGATGATAAGTATCTCGGATAACAATAGTATATGTTCCACGCCTATCCCTCCCCTACAACTTGTATGAGGGAATAGACCAAGCTATACCAATTTCAAAAAAAGATCACTGGACAAATGAACCCTTTTGATTAATAAATACGTATATACATCTACAGAGGAAGTGACCTAAAGTGGAATTATTTAGTGCCGCATTTTTCCTTTCGCTGATTAACATCGTTTTTATCGATCTTATCCTGGCGGGAGACAATGCAATTGTAATCGGAATGGCGGCGAGAAAACTCCCCCATACCGTTCAGAAAAAAGCGATCCTGTATGGAACGGGCGGAGCTGTTATCCTTAGAATCGCGGCAACTCTTGTCGTCGTCTGGCTGCTGGGGATACCTTGGCTGCTGGCTATCGGCGGTTTGATGCTCATTTATATCGCCTACAAGGTATTAGCGGATGATGGCAACCACGACAACATCGAAGCCAAAGACAAATTATGGCCGGCCATTCGCACTATCGTCGTGGCAGATGCTGCCATGGGACTCGATAATGTGATTGCCGTAGCCGGTGCCTCTCAGCAGCACACCGTGCTCGTTATCATCGGCCTTCTGATTAGCGTACCTATTGTTGTCTGGGGCAGCACCTTATTCATTAAGTTGCTGGACAAGTTCCCCTGGATCGCTTACGTTGGAGCGGCTGTACTTGCCTACACTGCTGCCAAGATGATTACCGAGGAGCGGCATTTCCTTCATTTCTTCGAAGCCCATATGGTCCTCCGTTATCTGGTCATTGCTGTGGTCGTCTTGACTGTCCTGTTAGCCGGATATCTTAAGAAGCGCCAACAAGCAGCCCATAGCCAGGCCCATCCGATTCCGCGGTAACTCCGAAATAATGACAAAACCCCGCGTGGGATTACATCTCGATGATGTGTTTCCACGCGGGGTTTTTCTATATCTATTTACTGTCCTAGAACCAATTCTCTTGAATCACGTTATCTTCGGTGAGTTCACGGCGTACAACGCTGCGCCCTGGACGAATAACTAACGTCTCCGTATCCTCCACCGCCTTGATAATCATTTGCTCCAAGTCGGGCAGCGTTTGCTCGGTATTCTCCAGCACACGCAAGTTAGGATTTGTGGAAGGAGATTTCGGGACAAACAGAGTGCAGCAATCCTCATAGGGCAAAATCGATAGCTCATAAGTGCCGATTTGCTGAGCCATCGCAATAATATCTGTCTTGTCCGTCATAACCAACGGACGGAGCAACGGCAATTCCGTGGCACGTCCAATGGCATTCATACTGGATAATGTTTGGCTGGCAACTTGCCCCAGGCTATCCCCGGTGACCAAGGCCAACGCCCCGTTCTGATCAGCCAACCTACTGGCAATTCGCAGCATCGCTCTTCGCATCAAGGTGATGATTAAGCTCTCTTGTCCCGTTTGTGCAAGCGAGGTCTGAATGTCCGTGAACGGCACAAGGTGCAGCTTGACTGATCCGGCATAGCGGGCCAATACTTCGGCCAAATCGATTACCTTCTGTTCAGCCTTTTTACTGGTAAATGGATAACTATGGAAATGAATGCACTCAATCTCCAAGCCACGCCGCAGCGCAGACCACCCGGCTACAGGACTGTCAATGCCTCCGGATAGAAGCAACATGGCCTTGCCATTGGTTCCTAGCGGGAAGCCCCCCGCTCCCGGAATGATTTCACAGTACATATATGTCCCTTGCTCACGAATCTCCACACGCAAATTCAGTTCAGGATGATGCACGTCCACCTTAAGCGCAGGACAAGCATTCAGAATGGGGCCGCTAACCAACCGATTCATCTCCTGCGTCGAGTGAGGGAATGGCTTCCATACCCGGCGGGCGCTCACTTTGAAGGTCGTGTCTGGAGCAGCATTATATTGTTGCATAAATACCACGGCCGTTTGGAGAATATCGTCCAGCCGGGAGGGAGTTACCTTCACCGGGGAGATTGAAGAAACACCAAACACATTTTTCATAGCTTCAACAATGGGCTGCATCGGTTCTCCGTTCAGCACCACATAAATCCGGCCGTATTCCTTGATGATCTCTGTTCGGGGATAAGAATGCAGCAACGCCTTGACATGGTTGTAAGCTACCTTCTCAAAGCGGGAACGGTTGCGTCCCTTAATCGCAATCTCCCCAAAACGCAACAGTAGCATATCGTATTCCAGCATATTTTATTTCTCTCCTATCGTAAAACCTGCAACCGCTGAACCGATTGTCTCAGCACGGCCAACAAGGCATCAATATCCGCTTGCTTATGTTCATCACCCAGGCTGATGCGTATGCCCGACGAAGCCACTTCTTTAGATTTCCCCATCTCCAACAAAATCCGGCTTGGTTCACTTCGCTTAGAAGAACAAGCCGAGCGGGTGGATACATAGAACCCTTCCTCTTCCAGCATATGCAGTAAAGCTTCTGCCTTCATACCCGGAAAAGAGAAATTCACAATATGTGGTGCTCCTTGTTCCGAAGAATTGATAGTTAGTTGTGGCAATTGCTCCAACCCACGCAGCAGTCGGTCTCTTAATTTGTAATACTTCTGCGCTCTCTCTTCCTGACCTTCCACTGCCAATCGAAGCGCCTTGGCAAAAGCTACGATGTAGGGGACATTCTCCGTACCGGAGCGGAATCCCCCCTCTTGGCCTCCGCCCGCCATCAATGGCATAAGCTTCAGACCTTCCCGGATATATAATAGCCCGACACCTTTGGGTCCGCGAAGCTTATGCCCGGAGAGACTATACAAATCTATCCCACTCCCTGGAATAGATAATTTCAACTTGCCAAATCCCTGCACCCCATCCACATGAAACAACACTCTTGGCGAACAACTCTTAAGCATCCGCCCGATATCTCCAACGGGCTGTATTGTACCCGTTTCATTATTAACATGCATGACGGACACCAATACCGTGTCTTCTCGCAGCGCCTCCCGAACTTGTTCGGGGAGAGCTTGCCCTTCAGGGTTAACCGGTAAATAAGTCACTTCCCAGCCCATAGCTTCTAACTGCTTCATGCTTTCCAGAACCGAGGGATGCTCCGTTCGGGTAGTAATCAAATGCTTGCCTCGATTCATAAACTGCCAAGCGGCTCCCTTGATGGCCAGGTTATTACTTTCCGTAGCCCCGCCGGTAAACACCAGCTCTTGTGCCTTTACTCCAAGGGCCCCCGCACAAACTGCCCGTGCTTTATTGAGCAGCTTCTCGCTGTCTTCCCCCAGCCGGTGCAGCGATGAAGGATTCCCATAATGACGCGCCATCACCTCTGCTACTGTACGAATGACTTCTTCATCCGGCGGCGTCGTGGCGGCGTGGTCGAAATAAACCATGGTCAACTTCACCCCTTTGCTTAATTATCTCAAAAAAAGATCAAAAGAAAAAACGCAAAAACCTGAAGAGACCGGTTTTCGAACGTTTTCTCGATTGATCTTCCGTTACACGCCCTATCAATCAAGCATCTCAGACTTCAAACTTAGCCTGAGCATTCATAATTTTACCAATGTAGTTTTGTGTTTCTTGCGGCAGCAGATGAAGGTTCTCCATCAATTGCTCATCATTGCTGATACCAAGACGTTGCAAGCGGCCTGGTCCAGCGTTGTACGCCGCGAGTGCTGTCTTCACTTCACCGCCAAAGCGGTTTAACTGATAGGATAAGTATTTCGTCCCACCGTCAATATTCTGTGCCGGGTCAAATGAATTGGTAACGCCAAGCCCTCGGGCCGTTCCGTCCATAAGCTGCATAAGCCCCTTGGCTCCTGCTGAAGACATGGCCTGTGGATTAAAGGAAGATTCCGTCGCAATAACGGCTTTAATCAAGCTTTCCGGCACACCATAATTGCGGCTGGCCTTAGTGATAAGATCCTGCAGATCTCCCGCACCTGCGCGAGACCATCCGGAGATTTCTTCATTCGAGAAATCCGTCATGCCGGATGCAGACGACAGAGTGCCAGATAACAGGCCTTCCCAATTGGAAGCTCCGTCCAGCCCGGCGGACAACATATAGTTCTGCAATAAAGAAAGCATGGATGAGGAATCCGGCTCAGTAGCAACATCAGCCTTATCCCCTTGCTCCGAAAGCATCATCTCTTGCAACAATATATCAAACAACGAACCATCGGTATCGCCGGTCTGACTTTGGCTTTGTACCGCAGTTCCTTGCAGATCAATCTGGTTCATAGATTGAAGCTGAATCATCTGTCCTAGCGTGCGCGGGTCTATTTGCATCGCAATTAAAGCTCCTCTTTTTTGGGAAATGACAAGCTTGATGCTTTCATTTTACACGTTATGCGCTTGGTTCACCACCACTTTTTTCTGAACACGCACTAAAAGCAAAACGAGGTTATCCGGCTTGGTCAGTTTTTCCTGCCTGCCGGATAACCCCGAAGTAAATATGTTCTTACAACCTCGCCTAAGCCAGCACGCTGGTCATCACAAGCTTCAAGAAACGCCGATAATCGGCTTCACAGGCCACCTGCACGTCCGGTAGATCGTTCCAGACATGATGATGCCGTGAATCCATAACGGTCATGCCCAGCGTCAATTTACCCTGTGTCTCTACGCCGACCTTTGCTGTAATATACTGAACCAGCGTAGGGTCGATAACGGCAGCTACGGCCATGGAATCGATTAGTACACAATACGATTCAAATCCCCGACCTACTACGAAGGATATCATTCTCCGCAGCACGTCTGCTTCTGCTCTTGGCGATGCCTCCAGCTCCAGCAGTTCCGCTTCGGTGAAGTTCACGTCGAAGTGGGTGGATACGTCCAAGCCGATCGCCTGCAACGGAACACCTGATTTGAAGATCATTTCAGCAGCTTCCGGATCAACGTAAACATTCCATTCACTTTGCGGATTATCGCCGGTAGCGTTAGCCGTCGAGTATTTATTTAAGCCGTAGGAGCCCGCAATGGCCGTAATGCTCGCAATCATAGGTACGATCTCTGGTGCCTTCATCATTGCCATCGCAATGTTTGTTAATGGACCGAGAGCGATCAAATGCATTTCTCCGGGATACTGCTTAACCTTCTCCACAATCAAATCAATCGCATGTCCGTGATAGAGCGGAGTTACCGGTTCTGGCAAATGCACCTCAGCCTGGCCATCTGAGCCATGTGAGAATGGATCTGAGGCCAAGTCGCGAACCAGCGGCTTGCCCATCCCTTTGGCAACAGGGATATCGGTGCGTCCCATCAACTCCATAATTTTAAGAGCGTTGACACTCGTAACCTCAATCGGATAGTTGCCCGCAACCGTCGTAACCCCTTCAATTGATAGCTTGTCAGATTTCAAAGCCAGAATAAGGGCCAGAGAATCGTCCATTCCCGGGTCACAGTCAATAATTACTTTTTTCAATGATTTCATCCTTTCAAATGCCTTATCGAGATGAGATGACTACTTTAAGCTACCCTGTGTCAACCCGTTAACCAGATAACGCTGGAAGAATACGGTGAGCAATACGATCGGCAGGCTGGATACAACACCGCTTGCCGACATCAATCCGCGATCCAGACCTTTCTGACTGACGAACGTACTGGTCAGGACCGGCATTGTTTTAGTCTCCTGGCCCGTCAGCGTGACAGCAAAAAGGAATTCGTTCCAGCAGAAAATGAAGCAAATAAGTGCGGTTGCAGCAATCCCCGGCATAACCACCGGCAGCACGATTCGCCAGAAGGCATGCAGGCGTGAGCAACCGTCAATCATGGCCGCTTCCTCCATATCGGCTGGCAGCGAGGCAAAGAACGAACGCAGCAGCCAGATAACAAGTGCCATATTCAAGGCCGAATAAGCGGCAATGATGAGAAAATAAGTGTCCAGCATTTGCGTACGGAATGCCATCAGGAAGATAGGCACAATAACGACTACCGGTGGAATCATCCGGGTCAGCAGCAGCAAGTTGGGCAACAACGTTCCACCAACACGGAAACGTTCAATGCCATAAGCCGCCAAGGCGCCGAACAGAACCGTGATCAATGTCGCTGTACCGGCAATCAGTAGACTGTTCAGCAAACTGGTCACAAAGTCGGGATGCCGGAACAGTTCCAGATAAGCATCAAATACCGGGTTCTCCGGGAACCAGACTGGTGGAATCGCCATCTGATCTACAGGTCGTTTGATCGAAGTCAGGAACACCCAAAGAATTGGCAGGGTGAAGAAAACAAGAAACAGGCACAACACGGCGGTTCTTAGTCCCGTGCCTAGATTTCTGCGAATGGCTTTGGCCTTCATCTCGTTTTCCCTCCCCGGTTCGCCAAGCTAAGCAAGGCAAAAATCACAATTCCGACCACGATCATCACACCGGTCGAAACGGCAGATGCATAACCCATATCATAACGGCTAAATGCAATTTTATAGTTGTAGATGGAGACCAATTCGGTAGCCGTTCCCGGACCACCACTGGTCAGAATGTATACAAGGTCAAATGTCCGCATCGCGTCCATGGCGCGCAGGATGCCCACAGACAACATGCCCGGCAAGACGAGCGGCAGTGTAATCCGCCAGAATTCCCGCCATTTGGAAGCACCGTCCATTTGCGACGCTTCATAAATCTCATGTGAAATCCCTTGTAGGTTAGCTAGCAAGAGCAGCATAACAAACGGCGTCCACTGCCATACATCGGCAAGAATAACTGAGAACATGGCCCAGCCTGGTTCAGTCAGCAGCCGTGATGGATCAAATGGAATACCTAGCCGATCGAAGATAGGTCCGAGCGGTGTGAAGTCCGGCAGCAGGAACAGCCGCCAGGACACCCCAACCACGACAGGCACCATCATCATCGGGATCATAAATGCCACCTTGAAGATGGCTTTACCCCATACCCGGCCGTTCAGCAGCAGAGCCAAGATCATACCGAGTACCAGCTCGCCAGCCACGGCACCTAAGGTGAACAGCATACTTTTGCCTAATGAGTTGGTAAAGCTACGGTCGGACAGCAATTTGATGAAATTATCCAGCCCCGTAAAGCGAATACCCAGATCGGGGCGTTGCAGTGGATAAGAGAAGAAGCTAAGACCCAGCGCCGCTCCTATCGGAATCAGCAGCACGATCACGATGATCAGGACGCCGGGCAGCACGACGCCCCATTTTTTAAGTGCTTTGGATGACACGATTTTAATACCCTCTGGAGCTCATAAGCTCGTCATATTCCTCAGCGGCCTGCTTGAGCGCATCCTCGGCCGATTGCTCTCCGTTCAGGAACCTAGAGACCGCACTTGGCAAGATATCGCCAGTCACAGTTGCACCTTCTGGAATCAACGGTAACGGCTCAAGACGGAATGAATTCATAATATCCGCATGCGGCTCATAGAAGCTGTATTCGGAAGCCAGTGCGCCTGTGAGTGCGGAGGTGCGTGCCGGAATGTTGCCGACGGGTGCCGCTTTCTCCATCATTTCCTGGCTAGTGGCAAATTCAATCCAGTCGAACGCCTCATCCTTTAACTCCGAGGAGCCAGTTACAACAAATCCAAACGGAAGGTAGAAGCGTTTCACGTCTGACGTGTTCTCATCTACGCCCGGAATTGCTGAGAAGCCCACCTTGCCAACTACTCGGGATTGATCCGGATCTTGAGCGACCTGGGCAATGGTTGTGGCCATTTCTGCCATAGCGCTGCGTCCTTGCAAGAATTCACCTGAAGCATCAGACCATCCATATTGCTTGGATGCAGCCGAAGTGAACTGGAACAGCTCCTGCAGATCGTTTAGCGCCTTGACACCCGCTTCGTTGTTAAATTGTTGCTTGTAGTCCGCGTCATACAAATCCCCGCCATAATTAAAGAGACGGTTGTAGAAAGCAAAGCCGAGCAAAATGCTCTTTTCGCCCATCAAGGTTACGCCGCTTAAGTTTTCGTCTGGACGGTTAAAGAATTCGGCGATTTGCTTGTACTGCTCAATAGTTGCAGGCGGAGCCAGTTCATAACCGTATTTCTCCTGGAAGGCTGCCTTCTCTTGCTCATCCTCAAACAGGTCTGTCCGGTAAAGGATACCTTGCGTTTCATTCATGTAAGGCACGAAGTATAACTCGTTGTTAGCGCCAAAATAAGCATTTTCAATACCTGGAAAGTCGTCCAGCTCCAGTTCGCTCAATTTGGCTTCATCCGTGCTGATAGGTACGATATAGTTGGGAACTTGAAGCTCAGGCACCCAGCCGATTGGCACATACGCCAAATCGAAATCAGCCGAACCAGAAGTATATTTCAGCGTCAATTGCTGATGGTATTGATCATAAGGCAACTCAACTACGTTCACCTTTACACCTGTTTTGGCTTCAAAATCTGGAATAATGCTCTTGAACGCGTCAGCGTGCGAGCTTTTTTCCGCCATGATCGTCAAGGTTTTGGACTCTCCGGCAGTCGAATTACCTGTTGTACCCTCACCAGGCGATGCGTTATTGCCCGAGCATGCGCTGAGAACGACCGTTAAGCCGAGCACAAGCGACATCATCCATCCCATTTTCTTTTTGTTCATTTCTGCCCCACTCCTCATGTCGTTTACGATGTAAGATTAGCTGACATAAAACCTGCATTTATTGCGGTTTATTGCAGCAACTGTTAGGATAGTACCAATAAAACGCGTTTCGCAGTACCCCAATTCGGCCGCTTTTTTTAATTATTCGGCTAACCTGTGCCTATGGAGGCCTAATATGGATAAATTATTGTTTCTGTTTCATACAAAACATCCCAAAAACACCTATATACAGATGCATCACCACGAATGCTACGAGTTGGTTTATTATTTCAGTGGTAATGGAATAACCAATATCGGCTCGGATAGTTATAGTATCAAGCCCGGCAGCTTTGCCTTCATCTCCCCGCGAGTCCTGCATGACGAAAAGCATAACGAAGAATCAGAGTTGCTTTTTATTGGCTTTCACAGTCAGCAAGACTACGCCGTTCGGCATGGCAACAAATTGTTTGAAGATGACGAGAAACAGACGATCCGGCAATTGCTTCTGCGGATGGAACATGAGTTCAATGAGCAGCAAGAAGGCTATTTTGCGATGCTCAATCTGCTTGTCTCGGAGCTCACTACACAAGTCCAACGGCTATCCCAGTGGAACAAGCCGGTCCGGTTTTATGGTGAGAGATTGCAATACGTGATCAACTTTATGGACGAGCATTTCCGGCAGCCATTATCCGTGGAGACGCTGGCGAAAATGTCGGGCTACAGTTACGACCGCTTCCGGCATCTGTTCAAGGAAACGGCGGGCGTTCCGCCGCAGCAGTATTTACAGCGCAAACGGCTGGAGTACGCCAAATTGCTGTTGCTGCGAACTGAGCTTCCCGTGTCCGAAATAGCGCAAAAGTCCGGTTTCGTTAAGGATTCCCAATTTTGCACCATTTTTAAACGGGAAACTGGTCTGACCCCGCTTAAATTCAGAAAAGCCAATTAGCTGTATTGCAAACGGACCGCTTCCATTAAGAAGCGGTCCGTGCAATGAACGGCAACTTGCCGCACCCTTGATTAACGAGTAAACGGCATGAGTACGAAATAGCTTAAGGTGGATACGATGCCAAGTCCGATGCCCCAGGCTCCGGATGTCTTGTGGCCTTGACTATAGGCGTAGAAGCCCATCACCGCTGCAAGTGGACCCAAAATAATCGACCACATGAACAATGCGGCGATTCCTAGCCCTACACCGACATAACCCACCGTACGGCCTGATTGGCTTGCCTGCACGGGTTCATGTGAGTCCGTCGAACGGGCATCATTTTCAGCACGCTCAATTCGACCTTCACCTATAACGTTACCGCTGTACGTACCCGCCGGCGTTACCTCGGCAGCATATTCTTCAAGATGCTGTCGATCTGCTTTGCGGGGGTAATCCACACGTTCCTTATCAGACATTGCTATATCCCTCCCTTCTGACTTTACGAAGATGCTGCTGCTTTGGGCTTAAAGGTGTGGCAACAGGTGGCTGAAGACGTAGATGCCTCAGACTGATGTTCGGTGTCAAAGGTCTCGCCCGCAAATTCTTCCTGATAACGGCTGTCCGCATGCCGATCGATATCAATCATGATGACATCGGCGTTGCATACGTTTTCTTCTCCCCAATAGCTGCAGTTAGCTACACTGCATTTAACCATCGGTTTATCGCCATTTGGCATATTGATCACCTCGGATAACATTTTCCCCGCTTGGACCATCCCTTATGCAACTTCACACTTAGTAAATGGTACAAAAAAAAGATGCCACAGCGGCATCTTTTGTAAACTTCCATTCTGTTGCTTTTTTAGTTGGAGGCTGTCTTCTTCAGGCGAAGCCCCGTCAAATAATCGCTCTCATAGTAAGTCAAATCATCACGTAATTCTTCAAAGGTACCGGTAATCTCCAAGATGATATCACGCGCCGGCCGGACCGGCTTCTTGCGGAAACGAATCGCATCCTGCCCTGTGTAGGCATACCTGCCATCTTCAGAATAACATTCGCTCTTGGGGTAAAAGAACGAATTCACACAGTCATGATATACCTGATACAAGATTTTTTCGGTTGCCTCTTCATCAAAGGTCCCCCGCCGCAAAGCAATTCCCAGCTTCTCGTAGCAAACCTCCGAAAATACCAGGAGATGTCGTAAATCCGACAGAAAGCCGGAATAAAACAACATCGTTTCTTCATTCTCTTCCGTAAATTGAGTTAGCGAAAAATGGTTTAAAAAGGCTTCGAGTTTACCCTTTGCGCTGTTGAGCTTCTGTCTCGTGGCTTCACACAGCGGCCTGATGTTGTTGGCTTGTGGCATGCTTACGATTCTCCTTCACTTGTAGTGATCGGTATGCTCATGTCGGTTGCTGATTTTTGTTGAAAATATCGTAACACAATTCATGGAAATACGGTATCCCTCAAGGAATAAAATCGGCTGGTTCACCTCACGCTATAGCCAATACACTACCAATACCCTTGTAGGAGGTTTTGACCGATGAACAGGCACAAACGGTTCCTAAACAAGATGGCGGGTATCATCGTGCCGATGATGGTGCTTTCTCTGCTAGTTCTGCCTGCATGCAGCAATCGATTCACACAGCAATCCACGCAAGAGACGGTTCCCAAACCGGCCGAGGAACAGAGATTAAAGCAAAATATGCTAAGAAGGGACATGACAGCCACGGAGCGCTTATCCCGCATGGATGCCCGGGGACATCTTCGTGAGCTTGCCAGCTCGCTGAAACCGGGGGCTCCTGATAAGCTGTCTGCCTTGGCTCAATCTTTGCAAAAAGATCATAAGCAGTTCCAAACTATTTTGTCGTATAACGCAACCACGGGGCAAGAAAATCAGTTCCGCCGTGCCGATTTCTCCCCCGACTCCAAACAGCAAAAAGAGTTAAATACGTATTTGTCCTACGCCAAGCGAGCTTTGAAACAATCGAAATCTTATGAATCCCCGGCTTTTCCGGAGAATCAGCCGAAATATTTTGTCGCCGCCGAGCCCTCCAAACAAGGCAAGCAAGGAATCATCGCTGTGATGGATGTCCAAATTCTTCAGCGGGTCCAGGATCATCAACACAAAAATTTGCGTCTGATCCCTTACCCTAAGGAAGGTAAATTCAAGATTGAATCCGTGCATGCCGATACCTTGCAAGATATTACGGTCAAGACCGGCCATGATAACGAGAAGGCCAGCCACTACTATGAAAATGAGCTCGTAGTTACCTTCCGGCAAAGTCCCAGTGCCACGCAAATGCAAGAAATTCAGCAAGATATCCAATGTTCTGCACCGAGTCAATTGAGGAACACTTACATTTTCCGGTCCAAGACGATGAGCATGCAGCAGCTTAAACAGTATTTCGAGAAGCGATGGAATCCGCAATATGTTGAACCCCATTATTTGTACCTGACTAACGAGAGCGTCGATAGCAGCTATGGCTCAACGCTTGAAGAATCAGCACCGGAAATCCCTAATGATCTGTTATTCTCGGAATACCAATGGAACCTGCCAGTCATTGAAACCAACCGAGGTTGGCAGCTATCCAAGGGCAACGATAATATTATCGTTGCCGTGGTGGATACCGGAGTTGACTTGAACCACCCAGATCTCCAAGGAAGACTGCTGCAAGGTTACAATGTAATCAATCCCGAGCAAAAGCCCACTGATGACGTTGGGCACGGTACGCATGTAGCGGGGATTATATCGGCGAATGTCAATAACGGCGAAGGGATCGCTGGAATGATGTGGGGAGGCAAGATCCTGCCGGTCAAAGCGCTTGACCAATCCGGGGCTGGTACAACCTATTCCGTCGCCCAGGGAATTATCTGGGCCACCGATCACGGAGCCAAAGTCATTAACATGAGCCTGGGTAACTATGCGGATGCCGAGTTTCTGCACGAGGCTATCAAGTATGCCTTCGAACGCGATGTCGTCTTGATTGCCGCCACCGGTAACGACAATACAGAACGTCCTGGCTATCCTGCCGCTTACCCTGAGGTTCTGTCGGTGTCGGCAACCGATTATAATTTGCAAAGAGCTGCCTTCTCCAATTATGGGGATTATATCGATGTGATGGCTCCTGGGGAGAGCATCGCCAGTACCTATCCGGATAATCAGTATGCAGCATTGTCTGGCACCTCCATGGCCAGCCCTCATGTGGCTGCTCTAGCCGCATTGATCCGTTCGGTCAACCCCGATCTGAAAAATACAGAGGTGATGGATCTTATTCGTAGTAGCGTCATTGATCTGGGGGCAACCGGGCGAGATAAATATTATGGCTACGGTCAAATTGATGTCTATGCCGCACTGCAAGCAGCCGGAGGAGGGAAAGCTCCCCTGCAGTTCTGGCCCCAATCTATTCAACGCAAGATGGAACGCGTGATAGAACGGCTTAAATAGTATTTTGCCAAAAAAAAGCCTTCGCTTACCGGAACAAAATTCCGAAAAGCGAAGGCTTTACTCATAGATAAAAACATAATGTTCCCTTTAGTGTTGAAAGTTTGCCGTAAGCCGGGTTCTGTGCTCATTGCGGTATAACGGGAACAACCCTCCCGCAGTCAAGCGACAATCATCTATCTAGGCCGCACATTACTGAGCGGCTCCAGCAACCAACCCGGACGCGCCTCGGGCTAAGGCTACTTCTGTTAAGAAGCTGCGTCCCATTAGGTCTTGCTCCAAGTGGGGTTTACCAGGAACGAAGTCACCAGCGTTCCTCGGGGTCTCTTACACCTCGGTTCCATCCTTGCCTGTACGCGCCTAAAGCGCGCCATCGGCGGTCCATTTCTGTGGCACTATCCTTCAGCTCGCGCTGACTGGACGTTATCCAGCACCCTGCCCTATGGAGCCCGGACTTTCCTCCCGCGGCTTAACGCCGCCGGCGATTGTCTGTCAAACTTTCGAAGGCAACACTTGTATAGTATACAGACATTGCAAGGCATTGACAAGAGCGATTAATTGGGAATCTTAAATGGCTACATGAACTGAAATGGCTCGGTGTTGACCGCCGAGATATGCACCTCAGTAGCATATTTGCCTGCCTTCAGTTGCTCCGCAAGCCACGCCGCCACGCGAGGCTTCATGATCTTCTCCGCATTATGTCCGGGATCAATCAACGCAATTCCTGCCATCTCGGCATCCTGGGCCGTGTGATAATCCACATCCCCCGTGACCAGTACGTCTGCACCACGAAACTGTGCATTCTTCCAATAACGGCCACCTGAACCGCCCAATACCGATGCTTTCTTGAGAATTCGGGTCGGGTCGCCGACCACTCGCACCACCGGTACGTCGAACTGCTGCTTAACTTGTTCTGCAAATTCCTTAAGCGTAACCGGCTCCTTCAGCTTGCCAATTCGGCCAAGCCCCAAAGTACGGCCTTTCAAAGCCAGGGGATACAGATCATATGCCACCTCTTCATAGGGATGCTGTCTTAGCATCGCCTGCACAACCTTGCTTTTCAAGCTCTGGGGTACGACTGTCTCTATCCGCACTTCCTGAACCTGCTCCAGCTTGCCCTGGCTGCCGATATAAGGGTCACTGCCCTCACCAGGCTTAAAGGTACCGTAACCCTCCAGGTTAAAGCTACAGTGGCTGTAATTGCCGATGGCACCGGCTCCTGCCTGTAGCACAGCATCCAGCACCTTTTCATGATGGTCCTTAGGTACGAATACCACCAGCTTGTACAGTTCGTCCGTGTGCAGGTCCTCCAAAGAGCCCGTGCTTTCTATACCCAGTACCTCAGCCATCCAGTCATTCATTCCGCCGTCCGTGATATCCAAGTTCGTATGGGCAATATAAACGGCAATATCATGCTTGATCAGCTTCTCGTACACCTTGCCCATCGGAGTATCACTTTGTAAATTCGCAAGTGGACGATAAATAATCGCATGATGGGCCACAATCAGATTCACTCCAAGCGCAATGGCTTCATCCACTACAGCTTCGTTCACATCCAGAGCCACCAGCACATGTCTGATTTCCTTCTGCAAGCTTCCTAGCTGCAGACCGATCTTGTCTCCCTCCATCGCTACATGCTTGGGGGCCAACTGCTCCATATATTGTATTACGGTTTGACCTTTGGCAAACATGCCAGCACCTCCTTAAGCTGTCCCGATAATTGGACTAATTCCGCTTCCTTCTTGCGTGACGCCTCCAGATTTGAGGCAGTCAATGAACGGCGAATCTGTTCCAGCTTCTCCAGTTCCGAATCCCATTTGGCAAGAAAGGCCTCGTTAGGCGCCATCGTCAAATGCGGGCCCATCATCAGCAACAATTCCTTCGTTAGCTGTACCTTATTGCCCCCTGGCAGCTCACGCTCCCGATAGAGCTCTTCATTTTGTCTGGCCACATCAGAAGGCCTCTCTGCCATCATGACTTCATAGATCTTACCGTCTTCCTCCAAAATCGCTTCCTTGGCCAAAAACCATCCGTGCCCGAGCAGCCAGCGACGTACGAACTCTCCCCCGACGTTAGGCTGCAGCACAAGGCGCTTCACGCCTGCAAGCTTCTCTTCACCTTCGCCAAGGATAGTGACGATCAGAGCACCACCCATCCCTGCTATTGTAATGGCATCCACCTCGCCTGGGGCAAGGACAGCCAAGCCATTTCCTTTACGAACTGAAATTCTTGCCGACTCACCGGCTTCCGCTACCTGGCGGCGTGCCGCTTCCAGAGGCCCGTCATTGACTTCTCCGGCGATGGCAAAGGCGGCCCTGCCACTTTGCACAGCGCATACTGGCAATAGCCCATGATCTGAACCAATGTCAGCAAATCGGCATCCACTTGGAAGCCAATCGGCAATTAGCTGCAATCTAGCTGATAATTTCATAACCGGTTTCCACCACCCATAGCTCGTTTTCCCCATGTTCTCATCACCAACGCAAGCCATTTGCATTGCCCGGGAAAAAACGCTAAAATAAAATCAATAAAGAAAAAGAAGGAAAAACATCCAGAATATTCTTCTGGCGGATTCCTTCTGTTATGTAACAAAAATGACCTTGCTGCTTCGCAGCAGAAGGTCAAAGTTGCCTGCCCGCATCCAGCTTATTCGAGGAAATCCTTCAGCCGTTTACTGCGGCTAGGATGACGCAGTTTGCGAAGCGCCTTCGCTTCGATTTGCCGAATTCTTTCGCGCGTCACGCCGAAGACTTTACCGACTTCCTCCAATGTTCTTGTCCGTCCATCATCAAGACCAAAGCGCAAGCGAAGTACGTTCTCCTCGCGTTCCGTAAGCGTATCGAGTACGTCCTCCAGTTGCTCCTTGAGCAATTCGTAGGCGGCTGCATCAGCAGGAGCAAGTGCCTCTTGGTCCTCAATAAAATCACCCAGATGAGAATCGTCTTCTTCCCCGATCGGTGTTTCCAATGAGACCGGTTCTTGAGCGATCTTCATAATCTCCCGTACCTTCTCCACGCTGAGTTCCATCTCGGCTGCAATCTCTTCAGGTGCCGGTTCACGGCCCAACTCTTGTAACAGTTGCCGGGACACCCGGATCAGCTTGTTGATAGTCTCCACCATATGCACGGGAATCCGAATCGTTCGAGCTTGGTCAGCAATTGCCCGCGTGATCGCTTGGCGAATCCACCACGTAGCATAGGTACTGAACTTAAAGCCCTTCTTGTGGTCAAATTTCTCCACGGCTTTAATCAAACCCATATTGCCTTCCTGAATGAGGTCCAAAAATAACATACCTCGACCCACATAGCGTTTTGCAATGCTGACCACAAGCCGCAAGTTGGCTTCAGCCAGACG
This sequence comes from Paenibacillus senegalimassiliensis, assembly GCF_001486585.1. Taxonomy (GTDB): domain Bacteria; phylum Bacillota; class Bacilli; order Paenibacillales; family Paenibacillaceae; genus Fontibacillus; species Fontibacillus senegalimassiliensis. Next base: position 397,168 of record NZ_LN909046.1, on the reverse strand, counting down.
CCGTTTGGCCTCTTCATCCCCATTCTCAATTCGCTTGGCAAGCTCCATCTCGTCATCTGCCGACAGCAAGGGTACCCGCCCAATTTCCTTCAAATACATTCTTACAGGGTCATTAATCTTGATTCCCGGGGGTAGCGACAGATCATCTTCAAAGGTGAACTCTTCTCTTTCATGGGATTCGTCCCCATCTCCACGCCGCCGTTCTTCATCGCCATCACCCGTGACGTCAACACCAAGGTCAGCCAATTGCTCAAAAAACTCATCCATCTGGTCGGGATCCTGATCAAAAGGCGAAAGCTTCTCCATAATCTCTTTATAAGTTAAAGAAGATCTCTTTTTGCCTTGTTCTATCAGTTGATCCTTCACCTGATCAAGTGTCAATTCCGTTTCTAGTTCAGTATGCTGGTCATTCGTCATATCGGGCTCCCTCCTCCCTAGAAACATCGCCGAAACTCCATCGTCTTACTGTCTCTCTAGGGCAATAATTTCACTTGCTATTTGTGCGGCACGTATAAAATCCCCGGCTCGTTCGGCCGACACCATTTCTTCCTTCTTCTGTTTGATCTGTGCAAATAGCGGTACCCGCCTAATCTCCCGAATGCAACCATCCAGTTCTTCGGTCGTCCAATCGGCCGGGATTTCCATCATAGCGATAGAAATTGCCGTCTGCTCCAGCCGTTCATCCTGAAGCGTCTGGATGAAGCGACTTGCATCCGGGGTCTTCCCTTGTGCATAATAGGCGTATAGATAAGCGGCAATAGCCACATGATCTTCAATGTTAAAGCCGGTTCCCACCCGTTCACTAACATAGCGGGACACCTCTTCGTCCTGCAACATAAAAGCGAGCAGTCTCCGTTCTGCTACATGATAAGCGGGTAGCAGAGTTGGCATTGACGGCTGCCTTTTTTTATGCCTACCATTATTCCACCTTTCGGGCTTATTATCCCCAGCGCTTGCCTTTTTTTGCATAGCGGTCCTAAGTTCATTGCATTCCTGCTTCAAGCTTTCGAAGGAGACCTGCAAATCAGCAGACAATTCCTTCAAATAAATTTCACGTTCGCTTGGGGATGAAAGCCCTGCAATGACGGGCATCGCTTCTTTGATATAAGCTACCTTTCCGTCTTCTTCTAGCAGTATATGGTTCTTTTTGAGATATATAAGCCTAAATTTGACGGATGAAACTGCACCGGCCAAGACCTGCTCGCGAAATCTCTCGGCTCCATGCTTTTGAATAAATTCGTCAGGGTCCAGGCCTTCACTAAGCAGAGCAATTTTGACCTGAAAGCCGACGTTCTCCAAAATCGGAATACTCTTCAATGCAGCCGCTTGTCCGGCGGAATCGCCATCATAGCAGACCATAATCTCCTCGGCCATCCCTCTCATAATCGCCGCATGACTTTCCGTCAATGCCGTTCCCATGGTGGCCACGCCATTATGAACACCGGCTTCCCAAGCGCTGATAACATCCCCGTAACCTTCAAAGAGCACGATCTGGCTAGTTTTACGGATTTCATTCTTCGCCAGATGCAGATTGTACAGGATGCGACTCTTGGTAAACAGCCGACTTTCCGGCGAGTTCAGATACTTGGGTTGTCCTTCGCCTAGGACTCTGCCTGCAAAGGCAATCACCTTGCCGCTCCGATTGTGTAATGGAAAAATGACCCGGTCACGAAACCGATCCACGAATCCAGAACCATCCTGCCTGGACGACAACAAGCCACCCTTCTCCATCTCTGTCAGGTCAAAGGAACGTTTCTCCAAGAACTGCACCAGCGTATCCCATCTGGAAGGAGCGTATCCGATTTGAAACGTGTCAATCGCTTTGTCCGTAAACCCCCGGGATTTTAAATAATCCATGGCTGGTTTACCGAACTCCGTATTTTTCAGCAAATAATGATACAGCTTGGAGGTCCATTCATAAGCCTGCAGCAGTTGTTCAAGCTCCCGGCTTCGAGGGGTGTCCTCAAAGGTCCTTCCCTTATCTTCATAAGGGATGTGCGCCTCGTCCGCCATGATTTTTACAGCTTCGGGAAAGGTTAACCCTTCGATTTCCATCCTGAATTTGATGGCGTTCCCGCCTTTGCCGCAACCATAGCAATGGAATATTTGGCGATCGGGAGTCACAGTAAATGAAGGGGTTTTCTCCGAATGGAACGGACATAATCCCTTCATGTATTTACCCTGCTTTGTCAGATGAACGTGCTTGCCGACGGTATCGACGATATCATGCTGACGCAAGACGGCTTCGATAACTTCCTCCGGTATACCACGCCCGGTACTCATCCAAACCACCTTCATCCTTGGAACTTTCCTTGTGCAATGCTCCTTGACGTAAATAATAATTCGCTAAAATTATACATTCTCCTGCAAATGTTCTAAAAGTTTTGTCAGTTGAGCCGAAAAATGCTCGCGATCTGCTGCTGTAAACGGTTTGGGCCCTTTCGAGTAACGTCCGCTGCGCCGCGCTTTGGCGTGAAGGTGCCGACTCTCCAATAACTCGTCAATTTGATCGGGGCGATAGAGTCGGCCCCGGGGAGAGATACACTGGCAAGATTTGGCGATTACCAAAGCGGCCAAGCCATAGTCCTGAGTAACGACGATGTCTCCCTTGGCTACATGGTTGGCAATGTACATGTCTGCGCTCTGGCTGCTCCGATCCACCTGAACCACGGTAACACCCTCTTCAGCCTGCAACACATGGTCATAGGAGGAAACCATCAAGACATGTATCCCAAATCGACCTGCAATTTCGACAATTTTCGCCTTTACGGGACAGGAATCCCCATCGACGACAATCTGCACCTTCTTCCCTCCATTCTGCGCGCTTGCTTGTTCAACCATACATCGCGGCTTTCAAGCGAGGCAGGTGCAGTGACTGAGCTAATCCCAGCCACCACGCCGTCTCCCTCTTATTGTTATGCCCAAACCAGCTTGCTAAAGTCAGCGAATGTCTTCAAATCATCATTGATAACGGATAGCAAGGCCAGCCGATTTGCACGGACCGCTTCATCCTCAGCCATAACCATAACCGCATCAAAGAATACGGTGATGGCTTCCTTCAACTCGCCAAGTCGTTCCAAAGCTCCAGCCGCATCACGTGCTGCCAGGGTTTGACGATAATTATTTGAAACGGACTGCCAAGCTTCATACAATGCTTGTTCTGCGGACTCTGTCAGAAGATCTGAACGGACCTTTCCTCCAGTCGCTTTGGCAGCAAGATTGCTAACACGGCCGAAGGATTCCACAGTCAGCTTGAATTCCTCCTTGCTGTGGACTGCCTCCATCAAGGCACGACCTCTTGCAACTACGGAAACGACATCGTCATAGCCAGCAGCGATAACCGCATCGACCACATCATAGCGCAGTTCACTGTCCGACAACGCTTTTTTGACACGGAGTCCAAAGAATTCCATCATATCCTTCAGGATTTCCTCTTCACCGCGCTTCAAGCCGCGGAACTGCTGATGCGTTTCCAAGGCCAGCTTGAACAGATCCTCTAAGGAAATCGACAGTTGATGTTCCAGTATAATTTGCACGATACCAGCCGCTTGACGGCGCAGTCCGTACGGGTCCTGTGAACCGGTTGGTATAATGCCAATCGAGAAGCATCCGGCAATCGTATCCATCTTATCAGCGATACTTACAATAGAGCCTACCGTTGAGGCAGGTACCGCATCATCGGCAAAACGCGGCTGATAATGCTCGAACACGCCGCGAGCGACTGCTTCTGCTTCCCCGGCCTTACGAGCATAGTCCTCGCCCATTACACCTTGCAGCTCAGGGAACTCGTATACCATTTGCGTGACGAGGTCAAATTTACAAATTTCTGCGGTGCGTGCAGCAGCTTCGGATGTTCCCGAATCTACCTGAAGCATGCTCGACAGCTTCTCTGTATTGCGGCGGATACGCCGAACCTTGTCGCCTACCGTACCCAATTCATCGTGGAATACGATGCTTTCCAGCTTGGACAAGGCATCCTTGATCGCCAATCTCTGATCTTCTTCGTAGAAGAACTTCGCATCGGACAGACGTGCACGCAGCACCTTCTCGTTCCCACGGGCAATGACATCAAGCGAAGCATTATTTCCGTTGCGCACCGTGACGAAGTAAGGCAACAAGCTACCCTTATTATCAAGGACAGGGAAGTAACGCTGATGCTCACGCATAGAGGTAATTAACACCTCCTGCGGAATGTTCAGGAACGATTCCTCAAACGTGCCAAAGAGCACGGTTGGTGTTTCGACCAGGAACAGGACTTCCTCCAGCAAATCATCCTTGACTGCAATATCCCAGCCTTTTTCTTTCGCAAGAGCCGCAATCTGCTGCTCAATCAACGCCTGACGTTCGTTAACATCGGCAATAACGTGCTGAGCACGCAATGTCTCTACGTACCCGGCTGGCTCGGAGATAACGGCTTCGCTTCCCAGGAATCGATGACCACGAGTTACATTGCCAGATTTAACCCCGGTAATTTCCAGATCAATAATATCTTGACCGAACAAGGCAACCATCCAGCGAATCGGACGAACAAATTTGAAATCATGGTTGCCCCAACGCATGTTTTTCGGGAAATTCATCGCCTGTAAAATACCAAGCAGCCCCTCAGCCACGATACTCGCTGTCTCCACACCAATGCGGCTCTTGTTAACGTACACATATTCTGTGCCGCCAAGCTCGCGGAAGGTAAACTGTTCAGGATTTGCTCCCTGACTACGGGCAAAGCCCAGCGCTGCCTTACTCCAGTCGCCGTTCTCATCCAGAGCGATTTTGCGGGAAGGTCCCTTGACTTCCTCATGTACGTCATCTTGCTTCTCCGCAACATCCTTCACCAACACCGCCAAGCGCCGCGGAGTGGCATAAGTCTCTACTGTGCCATGAGCAATAACAGATTCCTCCAGCCATTTCACCGTACGATCCTTCAATTGCTCCGTTGCATTACGAATGAACCGGGCCGGCATTTCTTCCAGGCCGATTTCAAATAATAAATCCTTAGCCACGAGCAGCGCCCCCTTTCTGAAGCATCGGGAACCCGAGCTTCTCACGCTCTTCCAAATACGTAGCAGCTACCTGACGAGCCAGGTTGCGTACCCGGGTAATGTAACCGGTCCGCTCTGTCACGCTGATCGCTCCTCTTGCATCCAGCAGGTTGAACGTGTGAGAACATTTAAGCACATAATCATAGGCAGGGAATACCAGCCCCTGATCCATCGCTTTCCCTGCTTCTTGCTCGTACATATTAAACAAAGTGAACAGCATCTTGACGTCGGAAATCTCAAATGTATATTTGGAATGTTCAAACTCGGCCTGGTGGAACACATCGCCATAAGTTGTCCCATCCACCCATTCCAATTCAAATACATTCTCCTTATCCTGAATATAAGAGGCCAGACGCTCCATCCCGTAAGTAATTTCTACAGCTACCGGATTAGCCTCGATTCCACCTACCTGTTGGAAATACGTGAACTGGGTAATCTCCATTCCGTCCAGCCATACCTCCCAGCCAAGTCCCCAGGCGCCCAGACCGGGATGTTCCCAGTTATCTTCAACAAAGCGGATATCATGCTCCAATGGATTGATTCCGAGGCGCTTCAAGCTCTCCAAATAAATCTCCTGAATATTGTCCGGGGATGGCTTCAGAATCACCTGGAACTGGTGATGCTGGTACAGGCGGTTCGGATTCTCCCCATAACGGCCGTCAGCCGGACGCCGGGAAGGCTCCACGTAAGCCACATTCCATGGTTCAGGACCAATGGAACGCAGGAACGTCATAGGATTTAGCGTACCTGCCCCCTTCTCCACATCATAGGGCTGAACGATAATACAATTTTGTTCCGACCAGAACTGCTGCAACGTGAGAATCATTTGCTGAAAGTTAATACTCATTGAACCACATCTCCTAACCTCTAATGGAATCAGCTAGCTGTTACGAGGCAATATAAAAAGCTCCCGCCTCTACGCCTGCTGTCAGACGTAGGGACGAGAGCTGTAAGTTCCCGCGGTTCCACCCTACTTGATTTGCCCCGCTGCGAAGCAGCAGCTTTCCCAGGCAAATCCGCTTTTCAAGTTCCATTCATGCTCCGGGGATGCCATGTTCACAAGGGCGGCTTGGCCGGGCTCTCACCACTCCCGACTCGCTAGATCAGCACGCTAGGTCCTGATTTCAACAAACTTCAACCTCGTTACTTTTCCCGTTCAACGCATGGACTCTCTATGAAGAGAAATCTTATATATATTACCTAATATTATGCCATTCGTCAAATCTCATATTTATCGAGTTGGTCAAGAAAATGCTGTGATTTTAGCTTAAGACCTAGCTGTATGTCCATAAAGGCACGCATCAGGGTTTGCAGCTCCCGCTTGGTTTCCTCTTTGACCTCCACATTGCCCAGCCGCCTTAAATCAACCTTTTCGAACAAAATCAGCAGCTTCAGCACACCGGGAGAAGCCTTCACGGCCGCCGGGTCCTGATGTCGACACTTCCGGCACAATCTGCCGCCAAGTCTTGGACTTATGTAGGGTGAGTCATCGCTAACCCCGCAGGAGACACAGCTTGCAAAGGATGGACCATATCCCGCCGCCTGCAAAATCTTCATTTCGAACAGGTGCACCACAACTTGCGGGTCCTTGCCCGCCGATAAGCCTTCGAGACAAGCCTTTAATTGGGAGAACCAAAAGCTTCCCACCTCATCATCCTGCAAAGTGCGGTCTAGCAGCTCGCAGGCATAAGCAGCATAAGCCGTCAGGAAAAGATCTTCACGCAAAGAAAAGTGAGATTCAATGATCTCACCTTGATTCAGTGTTCCCAAGCCACCGTTTTGACGGAAGAACATATACTCTCCATACGTAAAAGGCTGCGTTAGCGCGGCATGGCGGCTTTTGACCTTTTTTGCTCCCCTTGCCAAAATCCCGATCTTACCGTGCGTATCCGTGCTCAAAGTAATAATTTTATTGCCCTCGCCATAGTCCATGCTACGGATGACGATGCCTTGCACCCTGTAGAGCATGTCTCTTCCCCCAAACGGAATTACTCGGCCTCTTCCACCGCAGCCAGTTCATCTGCAGCTACGTTCTCCTCTTCGGAATTGCCGCCCACTTCTTTATAGAACAAGTAAGCATCGACATCTCCAGTTATCGCAAAATACTTCCACGAAAAATCTCGCATTCGTATTCACCCTTTCTTCGGAAACGACGCCTGCATCTTCAAAGATAGGATGTGCGCATAGAAGCGATCTATGCGTTGCAATAACTCCCAGTACCGGATGATCCGGCCATACTTATTTAAGCATCTTTATGAAAGCCCAAATCCTTCAGCACGCGGTCCTGGTTACGCCAGTCCTTCTTGACTTTAACCCACAGCTCCAGGAAGATTTTTGAGCCAAGCAACTTCTCGATATCATGACGAGCCAGCTTGCCAACTTCTTTCAGTAAAGCTCCCTGCTTGCCGATAATAATTCCCTTCTGCGAATCCCGCTCAACAAAAATAACCGCCGAGATATAAACTACACCGTTATCCTCTGCTCGCATGTCCTCAATGGTAACAGCGATGGAATGCGGTACCTCCTCGCGGGTAAGATGCAGAATCTTCTCACGAATCAGTTCGGCGCACACAAATTGCTCAGGGTGATCCGTCACTTGATCTTCTGGGTAATATTGCGGACCTTCCGGCAAATATTTTCCAATCTGTTCCATCAAAGTGTTAACGTTGTTGCCCAACATCGCAGAGATTGGCACAATTTCGGCGAAGGGATAGAGCTTACTGTATTCCTCAATCAAGGGCAGTAGTTGCTCCGGCTCAATGCGGTCAATCTTGTTCATGACCAGAATGACTGGCGTCTTCAAATCCTTGAGTCGCTCAATAATGTAGCGGTCTCCGCCTCCAAGTCCCTCAGCAGCATCTATAAGAAACAATACCGCCTCTACCTCGCCAAGTGTACTCAAAGCCGTTGTGTTCATATAATCGCCCAGCTTGGATTGACGTTTATGGATACCAGGTGTATCCAGGAAAACGACTTGCATCGCCTCCGAAGTAAAGACCCCATGGATTTTGTTCCGCGTGGTTTGCGGTTTATCCGACATAATAGCGATTTTCTGACCTATGATTTGGTTCATGAGCGTGGATTTGCCCACATTCGGCCGTCCAATGATCGCCACAAAGCCTGATTTGAATTTTGCTTTTGCCATTAGCACACGATTCCTTTCCGTTCATATCGGCCCTTCAGCCTGTATTCAATCAATGTTCAATGCATTAAGATTGAGGCTCGTCCAAATGGGACGGAGCAAATGCGAAGGGAAGCAGTTCCCCGACCGTCGTACGGCGGATATTCCCCTTAAGATTACCCAAAATCACCGGCATATCCGGTCCGCACAATTCCAGCAACACCTGCCGACAAACACCACAAGGTGCAATGGGTTCGTCCGTATCTCCAACTACAGCTAAAGCGCGAAATGTTCCTGGCCTGTGGCCGTCTGCGATGGCCCGGAATAATGCCGTCCGCTCCGCGCAATTCGTTGGGTTATAAGCAGCATTCTCCACATTGCAGCCGCGATGAACCTGCCCCTTCTCGTCCAGTAAGGCGGCCCCTACCCCAAACCCCGAGTAGGGAATATAGGCTGCCTTCCGAGCTTGTATCGCTTCCTGTATCAATTGAATGTCATCCATCAATTTCTTCCCTCTCCTCACAACCCAAGCAGGCAGGTTACCGGTTCATAAAATAACAGAAGTCCGATCACCACGGCAAACACCGCGGCAACCAGCACTGCTCCGGCTGCAGCATCCTTGGCGATCTTCCCTAAACGATGCCAACCCGGCTCGGCTAGGTCCACTGCCGCCTCAATAGCCGTATTGACCAGTTCCAGCGAAATGACCAACGCGATGACCAGCAATAGCAAAGCCACATCTCTGACAGGCAGAGACAAAACGATGGAAGCGACCATCACCAGCACCGCAACCACACAATGGACTCTTAGATTACGTTGAGTTCTGAGGGAAGATACAATTCCCTCCAGTGCATAACGAAAGGTCGAGCTCCAGTGGCGGGTCGGCTTCATCAGCGCATCAACCCGACGCGGGCCAATGCCGCTTCTTGCTTGCCCATCATTTCCGCTTCACTCTCGGCGTCCTGATGATCATATCCAATCAAATGTAAGAAGCCGTGAACGAATAGAAAGCCAATCTCTCGCTCCAGGGAGTGCCCGTAATCTTCACTTTGCAGCTTGGCCCGATCCACCGAGATGATGATATCTCCCAGCACATCGGTCAGACCATCCACTTCCTCGTCTTCTTCCAGTTCGTACACAATTTCCAATTCGTCATCCAGCGATTCATTCATGGCAAAGGAAAGCACATCGGTAGGCCGGTCGATCCCCCGGTAATCCCGATTCAACTCATGAATAGCTTCGTCATCCACAAAGGTCAGTGCTACCTCACCTTCTGTAATTCCTTCCGCCTCAGCGGCGATTTGCAACGCTTTATCAAGCAGATCGATCAGATGCTCATCAATCTCCATCTTATCTTGCTCATTGCTCCAAGCCAGTTCCAGGCTCATTCAGCTTCTGCCCCCTGTCTTTCTCCTCGTTTTCCTTATGCTTCTTCATTTCTTCCGGATACTCGATCCGAGAGTGGAAGATCCCCATTACCGTCTCTTTCAATGTCTGGGCAATTAAATCAAGTTCTCTCATCGTCAAATCACATTCATTAAATTGATGATCATCAAGACGGCTCTTGATAATCTTCTCAATCATCGACTCTACTTGCTCCACCGTAGGCTTGCGTAATGAGCGCACCGCAGCTTCCACGCTGTCGGCAATGCCGACCACAGCAGCTTCCTTGGACTGCGCCTTAGGACCCGGGTAACGGAAGTCTTCCTCGGTAAAATCAGGCTCAACCCCTTGCTCCTCGGCCAGACGCAACGCTTTATGATAGAAATAATGCAGGAACGTTGTCCCGTGATGCTGCTCCGCAATATCCCGAATCGGCTTAGGCAACTTATAATCCTTCTGCATTTCCACGCCATCCCGGGCATGGGCGATAATAATCGATTTGCTTAACTTGGGATCGATAAAATCATGCGGATTTTCCATATTGTTCTGGTTCTCAATAAAATAACTTGGTCGCTTCGTCTTGCCGATATCGTGATAATACGACCCGACTCGGCAGAGCAGTCCATTGGCGCCAATCGCTTCAGCAGCCGCCTCTGACAGATTACCTACCATGACACTATGATGATAAGTCCCCGGTGTTTCCGTCAGCAGCTTGCGAAGCAACGGATGGTTCGGGTTCGACAGCTCTACAAGCTTGAGTGCGGATAGAATGCCAAAGGATGCTTCGAAGAACGGCATCAGGCCGATGACCAGAATGGTCGTCAATAAGCCCCCTGCAATAGAGAAGCCCAAGGCATACAAGGTACTTTCCTGAGTCCAGTCCTTATTGCCGATCAGCAGCATCGTAAAGATCGACAAGGAACCGAACAGGCAAATCATGATCCCCGCCTTAAGCAGTGAGGAACGCTGGCTTGCCCGATGAATTGCAAAGATCGAAGCAAACGAAATCACAAAGGCAAAGAAGCCAAATTGGAAGTCAAAGATTTCATTTTGCCGCTGATTCAAAATAATGCTTGCCAGAATACTGAACAAAATCGAGCAGATATAGGCCAGCGGTAAATCCAGCAACAAGGTAATCAGCATGGCACCGGTAGCGATAGGAGCCAAGTAACCGATATACGGCCGCTGCTCATTCTGCAAAATATTGATAACATGCATAGAAGTTATGGTGATCAAAATAATCAACAACAGCATGACAAACTGTGAGTTGTTATACTTAAACCGACTTGCACCCTCGGACTGACGGATGTACATAATGAGCCCGATAGCCATCAATAGCGAAAACAACACCAAGCCGAACTGTGGTGAATAATTGACCTCATCCTTCAACAGTCCGTTTTTTTCCAGCAGCGTGTACATTTCCTGGGTAATTTTCTCACCCTTGCCGACGAGCACATCCCCTTGCTTGATATACACAGTTGGTGTGTTCTCCCGTGCCTCTACCTTCGCTGCCTTTGTCGCCTCTTCATCGTAGAACTTGTTGGCTGTAATGGATAGACGGGCAAGTTCTTGCACGACTTCGCGCGAGGTTCGCTTACTCAGTGAGCTTGTACTCACCATCTCCGCTACCTTGGCCCGTGCCGCCTGAGCCTCTACAATCGGATCAGCAGTAAGTCTGGCAACAATATCTGCAGCAACCGGCTTCATCTCATTGATGTCCTCGGCTGTCAGACGCGGAATTTTGATAAAGGTTTCCTCCGAGATGTGGTATTGCTGCTCATCCACTCGTTGCGTAACCTCTTCAAAGAGCGTCGCGGAGTATGTACTGGAATTGCGGTTATTCATGATAAAGTTCTGAACATGATCCTTGACGCGCTGTGGCAATTCCTCGCGATAAATCTTGATCTTGTCATCCTCAGATACCTGATCATCCTGATTCAGACGAAAAATCCGGTCAAGCATTTGCCCGACCAACGCTTCATTGCGAAGAGGAAGGATGGTAAACACCTGACCTTCTTTCTCGGCCGCTTCCTCCTGTGCCTTTAACGTAGCCTTGGTGTCCGGAATGTCCATAGGTGCCAAAATTTCCTTGTCGCTTGGCATGCCTACCGCAATATCATAAGTTTCGGGCAGCAATTTGGGCGCCAGGCTGACATACAGCATAATAACAAGCACCACAAACAAAGCATACCGGACCGCTACACTATGTTTCCAACCCGTAATTTTGGAAGGAAACTCATTTTTCTTTTGCTGATCGTGATTCGTCATAAAGACAGCCCTCCTGAACAAAGCAAACCTCTGGCCTAACCCGAAGCTTACCCTTGATTTTCGGCAGCACGATCGTATGCAACGATGATCTTCTGCACCAGCGAGTGGCGAACGACGTCGGATTCGTCAAAATATACAAACCCGATCTCTTCGATCCCGCTTAAGATAGTCTTTGCCTCAACAAGCCCGGACTTCTTCCCCTTGGGCAGATCAATTTGTGTGACGTCGCCGGTAATCACCATCTTGGACCCAAAGCCAAGACGGGTCAAGAACATTTTCATTTGCTCCGGCGTTGTGTTCTGCGCTTCATCCAAAATAATAAACGAGTCATCCAGCGTCCGTCCGCGCATATACGCGAGCGGCGCAATCTCGATCAATCCACGTTCCAGTGCCTTAGCCGTCTGCTCCATACCCATGACATCGTAAAGCGCATCATATAACGGCCGCAAATAAGGGTCTACCTTCTCTTGCAGGTCACCTGGTAGGAAGCCCAGACTCTCGCCGGCCTCAACGGCAGGGCGAGTCAGGACGATGCGCTTGACTGAACCCTCCTTGAGGGCTGTAATCGCCAAAACAACGGCAAGGTAGGTTTTCCCCGTCCCTGCCGGCCCGATACCGAAGACGATATCCCGTTTCTTGATCGTCGTTACGTAATGCTTCTGACCGATCGTCTTGACCCGAATAGGCTTGCCCCGGTAAGTAACAGCAATTTCACCTTTATATAAATCCAGCAGTTGATCGGCGCGAAAATCTTTAGCCAAATCGATGGCATAAAGCACATCTCTTTCGGTCAGAATATAGCCGTTCCGAATCAATTGGAGCAATACCGCGAACAACTGCTCCGCCTTTTCTGCTTCCCGTTGTTCCCCACGAATCACAATTTCGGATTCCCGTAAAACAATATTCGCCTGCATATGCTGTTCGATTAATTTCAAAAACACATCCTGAGGGCCGAACAATGAAAGTCCTTCAGCCGCACTCTGAAGCGATAATTTAAGGTTCACCAGTTGTTCCGACAAATAGACTCATTCTCCTTGATCTTGTACTATAGGCACCTCTTCAGCAATATTTTGCTCTACTTCGAAATGCACTTTCATATAAACTTTACCATTCTCCGTCTTCTCATGCAAAATTTTTTGGTTCAAAATGACGCTATCGACCCCATATTTAGCCAGAATATCGCGTTTCACCCGTTCGATTCCCTGCTGCTGTGCCTGCTCGTCCGTACGCTTCAACTCCATCTCTGCCGTCTCCAGGATCTTTTCCGACATCCAGCCGATTGGAAGTTGGAAGCTGCGCCAGGTTAACGGGTCCATTTCGGTTAACGTTTCCGCTTGAATAAAGGGCACCTTGCCATACCCGGTTAACTGAACAGCCGTTTTGCCAAAATATAAATAACCGCGTTGTTTGCGGTCGCCCGTATATACCTTTTGCTTATAGACCAGCGGCACCTCAATCTTATATTCATGCCAGACCAGACCGCGAATCTCCGCTTTGGATACCACTGCCTTCCCGCCCTGAATTCCCGATACAAGCACCTGGCCTTTCTTGACCCTATCATTCTTACCCACCTCGGGTTGCCCCTTCTCCGCATAAATATGCGTAATGACAGCATCATACTTGCTGACCAAGTGATGTGGATTACGCAGCGCCTGCTCCTTCGGTCTTGTCGACTCTACCAATTGAATCGTAATCCGGGTACCACTTCTCGTCACCCCCACCCAGGATGCCCCAGGCAGCTTACGAGTCATGCTTGCAGATAGCTTGTCCTGCTCAGGCAAGCGGAATATCCATTGAAATGGATAAACCCCCTCCTGCTTGGCCACCTGAAGAACGTCCTCGACAGGGATCAACTCATTGCCTTTCACCTCAACGTCCCATACAAGCGAAGATAACCCTATCACAGCCGTAAGGAATAGAGCAAAGCCGATGATAAAGCCTTTCCGTTTCCACATCTTGGCCCACATGAAAGGCAGGCCAGAGCGATGACGTACTCTCATACGGCAGCCTGTCCTTTTCAGAAGCGGACGCAAGCGAAAGAAGTCAGCAAGCGGAAGCTTCATATCCATCCGCCCTTCAGACAAAGGCTTGACATCCCATACGCCGATCCCTTGCCTGGACAGTTCATTGACAAACCCCTCAAGCGACTCTCCACGAACCGTGATGGTAACGACGCCTCGGACTAAAGAAAGAATGGATGATTTCACAGGTTATTCCTCCGTTTCACGATATTTAATCCCCAAGATTCGGCCTTCTACGACTACCTCTTCGGGCATAATTGCCTTGATTACCAAGTCCTGTCCCTCTACTTCCAAAGTCCCTTGACGCAGCGCCAATTGCAGCACCTCAGCAGAGAAATGAATCACGCCGCGATGATTTTCTATGTAAAGCTGCCGTCCACCAATTAAGGTGAGCCTGGGCAGATCAAATACGAGATCGCTGGGCAGGTCGAGCGCATCGACCGTCCACTTACGGATTTTCCGGGCAAACCGGCTCATATGAGGCAATCCTCCTTCCCCTACTGTACAAATTATGCGAGGTCCCGCAGATTTATGAGAAAGGAGCACAAAGCAAAAAACACCCCCTACATAAATGTAGGAGGTGTTTATCTGTGAGAGTTATGGCAGGAGTTGCTGAACTACCTGATTGACAAGTCTGCCGTCCGCCAGGCCTTTGACCTTAGGCATCAAGGCACTCATCACTTTCCCCATTTCGGCTTTAGAAGAAGCACCGGTTTCCTGGATGGTCTGCTGTACAATGACTTTAATTTCTTCTTCAGAAAGCTGTTCCGGGAGGTATTCCGCAAGAATCTCCGCTTCCGCTTTCACTTGCTGGGCAAGATCGTCACGACCCGCTTTTTCAAATTCTTGGAGGGCATCTTTGCGCTGTTTGATTTCACGACTTAGGATATCAAGCACTTCGTTATCGTTCAAAGTTCTTTTCAAATCTATTTCAAGATTCTTTATCGTAGCACGAACCATTCGTATGGTGGAGAGCTTGAACTTGTCTTGATTCCTCATCGCCTGCTTCATATCTTCGTTCAATCGCTCGCTAAGATTCATCGTTGACTAAATCCTCCTAAAACTTTCTCTTACGAGCAGCCTCGGACTTTTTCTTGCGCTTAACGCTTGGCTTTTCATAATGCTTGCGTTTCTTCACCTCAGCCAATACTCCATCTTTCGCGATGGAACGTTTAAAGCGACGAAGTGCAGCATCAATTGTCTCGTTTTTGCGAACTTTAGTTTCAGACACCAGTTTTCCCTCCCTCCGACCAGACCGTCCAAGAGCATAACACGGTTCATCAAACTTCATTATAGGGGAAAGGGAAATAACGTGTCAACCTGGGCGCCCGGTTTTTTCTCTTCCAATTTCTCTAGCAATCATTCATAATGCGTGCGAATTTGAGGACTGTACCAAGGCACCAAGCTTGGCGCCTCCTAGCAAGTGATAATGAATATGCTGTACCGCTTGTCCACTATCAGGTCCGCAGTTATTGATAAGACGGTACCCACTCTCCGCGATTCCCAGCTTTCCAGCCAGGTCCTGGGCAATTCGATGCATCTCCCCGATGAGGACAAAATCCTCGGGAGCAACCTCATTCATCGACCCGATATGCTTCTTGGGAATGATCAATACATGAGTCGGTGCAGCCGGCTGAATATCATGAAATGCCAAAAAACGCTCATCCTCGTAAACCTTGTTGGATGGAATGGTTCCTTCGATAATTTTGCAAAACAAACAGTTATCCATGAGAAAGTCCTCCTAGTTCTGTTACTAGAGCGTTCTCAGACACGCCCCAACACCACTACTCGTATGATACCGAAAAAAGACAAAAAAAAGAAGCACCCTGCCGCCTCAAAAATGAGTTGGCTGATCGCACGGACGTATTGGACGGAAAATCAAGCATAGCTCTCTGTAACCAATACGTCCGGCGGGGTGCTTGCAAAATATGATGTCGGCTAACTGTAGTATAACAGGGGGGTGATACTGTATCTGTGATATACATCACCCCCAAGAATCTATTTTCAGCTTATTACAAGTACCTGTTCAAAAAGTCAGGTTTTCAGAAACCAAGCCTATGCTTCCGAGGTGCGTTTTTTCAAAACGCTTGAGCCACGCTAAAGCCAGGGACGTCAGTAGCTGAGCTACACGTATTCGGAGAAAACAACTTCGGAAGCAGGGGTACGTTAGCAACTCAAATGTTTCGGCTCAATTCTAAAAATGAGCGGTTGACCGTTAGCGAGAGCGGATAATCAAACTCACGTAGGGTCAATGAACTAGAGATCGCGTTTCCCCGAGGCCTATCCAAGCTTCCCTTTTCTGATTATAGGTAAAAACTCCCGTTAAACCGCTTAAATCCGGCACAAAGCGGGGCTTATAGGGATTTCCTCCTGCTAATCTTGATAGAATCGTCTATTGCTGGGAAAAATCTCAAAATTAACAGGAGAATTTCCCGCTAAATAGGGAATTTGGGCGGATATAGGCGAATTAGAGGGAGGATTTCCTGTTAACGGAAGCATATACTAGGCCCGACTGAATTCAAGATTCGATGTCGAAATCCCTTCCTGAGCCACTTCGTGATCAAAAGTTGGCTTTTTGAACTACCTCTTCAATATATGTTCAAAAAGTCGGATTTTCAGGACCGAGAAGCTTGGATGAAGCTAGGGACTGAGTAGCGGAGCGTACGTAGTGGGTACGTGAGCAACGGAAGGCCCGGGTGAATTCGAGATTCGTGCCGAATTTACTCCTTGAGCAGCCTCGTCCTGGAAAGATGACTTTTTGAACTACCTCTTCAATAATTGTTCAAAAAGTCAGGTTTTCAGGACCGAGAAGCTTGGATGAAGCTAGGGACTGAGTAGCGGAGCGTACGTAGTGGGTACGTGAGCAACGGAAGTCCCGGGTGAATTCGAGATTCGATGCCGAATTTACTCCTTGAGCAGCTTCGTCCTGGGAAGTTGACTTTTTGAACTACCTCTACAACCGTTCTGTTTCGATGCGTGAGCCAGCGCCTCCACTATCCGCCGGAATCACAATCAGCTTGCGCGCCAGCCTGGATCGCAGTTCAGCTACATGGCTGATGATGCCCACGGACAGATGGTCGTGATGCAAATGCTCCAGAGAGGTAATGACAGTATCCAATAATTCGGGGTCCAGCGTACCGAACCCTTCGTCCAGGAAGAAGAATTGCAGCGGATACTGACCGCGAAGCTGAATTTGGGCGGATAAAGCCAAGGCCAACGCTAGCGAGGTCAAGAACGTCTCGCCGCCCGACAAAGTAGCCACCGGGCGTTTTACTCCCCCATTGGCATCATCACGAATCACAAACCCGCCTCCGGAATCTGTCTCCAGTGCATAGCGCTGCTTCGTCAAGGAGCGTAGGCGCTGGGAAGCCGCATGGCTAACATTCATCAATTGCTCTTCGGCCACATATTCGACGAAGGCATTGCCGCGCAGCGAAGATTGCAGTTTGCCTAGTAGGCCAGATTCCCGCTCCAGCTCGCCCCGCCGTTGCTCCAACTCTTGCCAGCGGATGTGGCGAACCTGCAACTCCTCCCAGTCTCGCTCCGTGCGCGCCTGGAGTTGCAGGGCTGTCTCGTCCAACTGCTTGGCAGCAGTCAATGCATCCACACTCGCTTGCCACTGTTCGCTGCCAAGTGTCTGTCCTTGCAGCTTGGCATCCAGTTCGCTGATTGACAATACCAGTTCTTGTTCTCTACGCCGGTGATGCTGAACCTTTTCCCCCAGTTGCTCGGCTTCGCCGGGAGCAAGCAGGCTCTCCAATACCTCATCCTTCACCGCAAACGGTGAGGCTTCAAGCTCGCTCAGCCAGCGAGTCTCAAGCTGCTCAGCTTGCTCCTTGGCCGTTAATGCCGCCTGAAGGGCAAGGGCCTCCACTTTGGCCCGTTCATGGCTTTCAGCTACCGCTGTGGCCTGCTGGTGGCGTGTAGTCTCTACCTTGCGTCGCAGTTCTGAGAGCCGATCCTTGGCTTCAGCAAGTTGCGCCTCAACCGGACGTTCTCCAGCCCAAACATGCAGCCGTTCTTGCTTCTCACGCAGCAGTTCACCCTTGCCCTGTTCCTGTGCCTCCCATTGGACCAGTTGCTTATCCAGTTCTATCGCTTCCTGGGCCAGCGCTTGCAGTTTGGCTGCTCTCTCTTCAAGGTAAGGAATACTGGCATCCAGGCGTTGCCGAAGTTGCTCAGCCAACCGATCCTTGGCCGACAGCTCCTCCAGATGACGTGATGCTTCGTCCGGCATGATTCCGGGGAATAAGCCCTCCCATTCCTGGCGCCCCTGAACCAGGGCTGACTCAAACCCTGCGCTGCGCTGAACCGCCTGCTCCAGAAGCTCGCTAGCTGTGGCTACAGCCGCTTCAGCAGCAGCACGCTCCGGCTGCAAGGCCGAGAACGCACTTAGAGCCTCGCGTGCTTCAAGCTGCAAAGCCACTAATTGATGGCGCACGGCCTCATGCTGACCGGCATACTCCTCGGTCTGCTGACGCAGTTCGGTCACTGGCAATCCGGCTAATTCCAACGATGAGGGGGCCAGGGTTGCTGCCACTTCAACTTCGCCAGCGGAAGATGCCTGTGGCTTTCCTCCATCCTTTTCGCCCATATTGACAGCGAGGGAATCAAGCAATCCCTGGCAATTCTCCCGATCACGGGATACGACCAGGAGAAGATCCCGGCAACCGGAGATCAGGGCCGTCCATTCCTCCAACTCGTTCTCCCCGATTTGGTGCAGTCCTTGCGCCTGTCCGGCAAGGACAGGATGATGCGCTGAGCCGCACACAGGACAAGGCTCGCCTTCGGCCAGTTCTTCCGCCAGCCGTGACGACCATAGCAGGCGTTCCTGTGCTTTCAACGTCTGACGCAACGCGGCTTCATGCGTAGTCCATTCCCGTAATCGAGCGACCAGCAGTTCTTCTAACTGGGCAAGCTGCTGCTCAGCAACAACTATCTGTCGACTCAGGGCCTCCATAGCATCCTGAGCCCGCTGCGTATCCTTCACGACACGTGCCAGCCTGTCGTCTGTCTCCTTCGCTCTCAAGCGGCTCTGTGTCTCCTCCGCAGCCGCCTTGGCCCACTGCTCCTGAAGTCCTGTGAGTCGCTGCGCATGTTGAACTGCCGCTTGTCTAAGCTCCCGCTCCTCAGACTTGACAACCGCTCCCTGTAATTGCTGTTCCAGTTCACGTTGAAGGCCCTTCGCCTTGCCGAGAAGCTCCTCTTCCTTCGCCGTCTGCTCCGTCAGAGCAAGCCGCTGGCGCACGCCTTCCTCGCGTCGCCCGGCCAACTGCCGTACCTCGGCAGCCAGTCCTTCCGCTTCCGCTTGCAGGCCACGGGCCTGCTCCAACTGCTCCAGCTTCACGAGCAGCTCGGGTTCGCTCTGCTCCAGCGCCTGCGTAGCGGCCAGAGCATCGGCCTCCGGCTCCAGCGCCTCTGCCGAGGCATGGCCAAGCCCCTGCTGCTCGGCTGCTGCTTCCGCCCGGCGCTGCTCGGTCTCCTTCACGCGCCGCGACAGCTTCTGCGCAAGCAGGTCACCGTATTGCTCCAGATGGAACAGCCGCTGTAACATAGCGCGCCGTTCGGCTCCCTTTAGGGATAAAAATTCAGCGAACTTGCCTTGCGGAAGCACGACCGCCCGCGTAAAGTCATCCATCTTCAGTCCGATCTTCTGCTCGACATAACGCGTCACATCAGCAAGCTTATCGGCCAGCACCTTCTCGCCCTCCGGCATAACTTCAATAAAGCGGCTAATCGTATTGCTTACCGTCAATTCGCTTTGTCGTTTAAAACGCCGCTCCACCCGGTAACACTCCACCCCGGCCGCCGAAGTGAGCTCAAAGGTGAAGGACACAAACAAGCTATCTTCCGCGTGGTTCATAATTCCTTGCGTGCCGCCGGAGGCACGGCCCACCTTACCATAGAGGGCCAGCGTAAGCGCGTCCAGAATGGTGGATTTGCCACTTCCTGTAGGGCCGAAGATACCGAACAGTCCTGTCTCACAGAGTTCAGTGAAATCGATCGTCTGTAACTCCCGGTAGCTCTGTAATCCCGATAATTTTAACGTAATCGGCTTCATCCCCGGTCCACTCCTTCCTCAGAAGCCTCGTCCTCATTGTCCTCAGACACCAGCGACATAAACAACTCTACCAATTCCGCTTCGGGCTCAGCTCCACCGGTCTGCCGTTGATAGAACTTACGGAACAACTCCGACACCGGCATTCCCGCCCGGGATACGAATGTTTCCTCGGCATCCCGTCCCGGGTATACCGGACGAATATGTACGATTCCTTCATGTGCCTTGCGAAGCGCTTGAATGTCACCCAGAGACATCGCCTCGCTCAAGCTAAGCTCAAGGTCAATAAATGCCTCGGCATCTCGCCCTTCCGCAAGCCAGTGGTACGCTTCCTCCAGACCGCCCCGGCAATTCCAGCGAACAAGCGGCCGTCCGCTGCGTAAGAACAGCTCTTCAAGCCGAGGCTCTCGCCCCGGCTGAATATCCAGCAGCATCACCGATTTGGCTTGTCCCGCTTCGGAGAAGGAGTAAGCGAGCGGAGAGCCGCTGTATCTCGCAAGGCCTGCCCCCTTCACGGCTTGTGGCCGATGGAGATGGCCGAGTGCAGTATATTGGGCCCCTGCATCTAACGCCGAAGGATCAACCGTATACGCCCCTCCCACTTGGATTGGACGTTCGGAATCCGACTCAAGTCCCCCCAGAACGTAAATATGGCTCATTGTCAAATTGACTGTATCCGGGCGAAATGCCCGGGACATCTCCTGCATCAGCTTACCCACCTTGGCGCTATAGGCCAGTCTCAGGCCGGATTCATCCTCGTCCCCCGCTAATACCTCCGCTAGTCTGGCCTCCGAGGGATAGGGCAAGGCAGCAATGACGGCCAACTCCCCGGTTCGTGCCACGGGAATTCGTAACGGCTCAGCGGTTGGTAATCCCACCAGCGAGATGCCCTGCCGGAATACGAGCGGCGATACCGCCGATACCCGTTCCGGTTGATCGTGATTGCCAGCAATCACCGCCAGATGCCCTCCCGCATTGGTCAATCTGGCTGCTGCATCATAGAACAAGGCTTCCGCTGCCGCCGGAGGGTTGACGCTGTCATACACGTCTCCCGCCATCAGCACAAGATCGATCTGCTGTTCCCTTACGATCTGCACCAGTTCATCCAGGAACTGCTCCTGTTCGGCCAGACGGCTGCGCCCTTCGAGCGTACGTCCCAGATGCCAATCACCTGTATGCAATATCCGCATGATTTTCCTCTCCCCTCAAGACCACACTTCTATAACCGAACGGCTGCACCGCTATCAAAGAAATACAGCCATTTCTCATCTATAGTAAGGCCCGTAATTTGTCCGACCGCCCTCGCGTACAGTTCAAGCTGGAAACGATACATTTCCGTCAGCGCGGCTACGCCGCCACGATGCTCCAGTACACGATCACTCTTGTAATCCAGCAAAAAGAGCTTCCCATCCACGGAGAACAAGCAGTCGACAATCCCCTGAATCAGCACGGTTTCCCCTGCCAGTTGCCGAGCTTCAAACGCTGAATCATTCGTATTCTCCGTAACCAATCCTCCTAATTGAGGCGTCGCTTCCGCTGCTGGTAAGCCGTAGCTGAACGGGAGCTCTCGCTTCACCCAATCTGCCCGGCGTAATAACTGACCGAGCGGGCTTTGCAGCAGCTCCGCAATCGCTGTCCTATCAATAGCAGCGACTTGCTCCGTAGTCATGATTTGCCGTTCAATCAGGCGATTCAAGGTGGCCTGGACGATATCTTCTGCTTCTCCCTCATCAAAGGGCAGATGCTGCATCAATGTATGGTAAGCCGTCCCTCGTTCGCTTGGGGTAAGCTTGCGCTGCTCCATGAAGCGCGGGCGGCGTAGATGGAGGGTAAGCTCAGGCTCGCCCGATGCTTCCTCTCTACTCAATTGCTGTTGCAATTCCACCTGGGCCATAGCATCATGAGCAGGCTCCTCCTGCATGGTCAGCAATGCCTTCATCTCGGTTACGGTCGTCTTCGCAGCAATACGGCTGGCAGTCTCATAAGGATAGCTCCAGCCCAACCGATCTGCTACCTGTGTACCCAACCCGGCTGTCCCAGGAGCTTGCGGCAACATAACCGATGGCTGACCGGTCAAGAACGCCTGAAGCTGCGCCGGATCAAAACCGGCATGCTCAGCGGTTGGCGCCACGGCTTCCGTCCCGCTCGTCCGCCCCGCATCACGTGAAGATAGAAAAGCGATGTGCCAGTCTGAAGGACTGTCTGCAAGTACGGAGGAAGCCATCTCTGGTAATCCCGCAAACCGGCGCAACTCAGCAGCACTCCGGTGCCGAATCAGGGACGGACCTATCCAGTCCAGATAACAACGTCCTCTCGCCAGCACATAGTCAGGCAGTTGCATATCTTCATCTTGCAGCACACTGGCCCACGATTGAATGGAGCGCAATAAACTTTTCACCGAGGACACAAGCACCAGCTTATCTTTCGGACGGGTCAATGCCACGTATAGCACCCGCATTTCTTCGGCCAGAAGCTCCATCTGCGCCCGCTTCCGAATCGCCAGATTTGGTAAAGTAGGATAGCTTACACGAGTATCCGCATCCACAAATTTGGGACCAAACCCCATTTCCTTATGCATCAAAAAGGGAGCGTTCAAGTCCTGACGATTGAACTGTCTGGACAAGCCTGCCACAAACACAACTGGGAACTCCAGTCCTTTACTCTTGTGGATGGTCATAATTCGTATCCCGTCTCCCTGCTCTCCCGCAGCGGATGCAGCCCCGAAGTCGCCCCCGTTCTCACGCAAACGATTGACGTACCGCAGGAAGCGGAACAGCCCCGGTGCAGCGGCGGACACCTCATATTGCCTTGCCCGATCCAGCAAAGCCAGCAGATTGCTCTGCCGCTGGCTTCCCCCAGGCAAGCCGCCAACCCATTCGGGGTAGCCAGTTTGCCGGTAAATATCACGTATCAGGCTGACCAGTTCGCCCTCCCTGGCCATCGTACGCCAAGCGTGTAGCTGCTCCAGAAAAGTCTGCAAGCGAATACCCAGCTTGTCCGCAGGCGCTTCGGGTAACGAGTTCAATTCCTCCTGTTCCGGTTCGCTGCCAGAATAGGCTGTTCCTCTTTCTGAACGGGCCAGCACCGCTTCATAGTATCTGCCGCTAGGAGCTGCCAGACGGATATCGGCTAGTTCTTCTTCAGAAAAATCATATAAGGGTGAGCGAAGTACCCCTGCTAGTGGAATATCCTGCAATGGATTATCAATGACTTGCAGCAAGGATAAGATCGTTTCCACTTCAGATGCCTGGAAATATCCCTGGCTCAATTCCCCGTAAGCGGGAATCCCCATAAGCCGCAGTTCCTCAATAATTGCCGGAGCCCAGGTCATCGTTGATCTTAGCAAAATGACCATGTCCCGGTAGGCCACCGGACGCATGACTTCGGCTTGCTTGTCATAAATATGCAAGGGCTCGCCGCCCTCACCCAGCATCCCGCGAATGCGCGAGGCTATGGCCCGTGCCTCCAGCTTCACCGCCTCAAGCAAGGCAGTCTCATCCTCACTGTCAGCCCCCGAGCCTTCCTCATCAGCATAATCACTGCTGCTCCCGGCATCCCGGCCTTCTTCACCAGTGCCACCCGTATCCCGATCCACCAGCAGTAATTCTGGACGGTAATCCTCTGTCGTGTTTGGCAGGAAGCCTTCCCCATATACCAGTTCCGCCCGGGCATCGTAAGAGATTTCCGCCACACTTTCATTCATGATTTGACGGAATAACAAATTAACCGCATCCACCACTTCACGGCGGCTGCGGAAGTTCCGAGCCAGGTCGATACGTAGTCCTTCACCAGCAAAATCTTCACCGTAAGTCTGATATTTTGCCTGAAACAAGCCTGGCTCGGCCAAGCGAAACCGATAAATGCTTTGCTTCACATCGCCAACCATAAAGCGGTTCCCCGGACCGGTTCGGGAAATCAGACGTACGATATTTTCCTGCACAGTGTTCGTATCCTGATATTCATCGAGCAGTACCTCTTCAAACTGCTGCCGGTATTCCATAGCCGCATCGGATGGCCGCAGCTCGCCAGGAACGGAATCGGGATGACGCAGAATTTTCAGACAATAGTGCTCCAGGTCGGAGAAATCCAGCCAACCCTTCGCCGCCTTGTGCAGGCGATACCGTTCTCCAAACTCAATAACGAGTGCAGACAAGCTCGTAAGTAACGGAGCCATCGCATGCATCTCCTGCAAGAATACCTCCGCAGGCCGACTGTACAATTGAACCCGCAAATCCGCTACGGTCTTCTTCGCTTCTTCGCGCATCGCTTTGACCCTCTCTTGCATCTCCGGATCGGTCTGATCCTTCTTGCAAGGCTTCAGCTTGCCAAACTGCGCCGCTTGAAACTCCGTGTATAGGGAAGTCCAGGACCCCGCATGAACGGCATCCCGGAGTGTTTGCACCATTTGCATATCTTGTTCCAGCGTTATGGCATAGGGTTCCGGCCCTCCTGGTGATAGAGCTACCAGTTTCGCTTGAGAGAGCAGGCTATATGCCCCATTCAGGGACAAGGCTGTATCTGCCAGGATACCAGCTACCCATCCGCTCTGCTCCAGGGCAGAGACATCAGGCAGCATAAAAGCCTCTGCCGACTGGCGAAGCCAGTCCTCTGGCCATGGATGGCTGCGAGCAAAATCATACAGACGCTGAATCAGCGCAAACACGGCTTCATCGCTCCGCTCTCCTCCAAACAGATCGACCAGAGCCCAGAAGGGACTGTCTGCCGGCTCGCCACCGTATTTGTCCTCCAGCAATTGTTCAAGCACCTCTTGACGCAGCAAGGCCGTTTCATTCTCGGCTGCGATGCGGAAGCCCGGATCGAGAGGAATGAGAGTATAGTAACGCTGAATAACCTCCATACAGAACGAATGAAGTGTAGTAATCGAAGCCCGGCCCAACATGGCCAATTGACGACTTACATATTCATCACCTGGGTCCTTGGAAAGCTCCTTCTCCAGCGCCTCCGTAATCCGCCCTCGCATCTCGGCAGCGGCTGCTTTGGTGAACGTAGCCACGAGCAACCGATCTACGCTTAGCGGCCGCTCGCGGTCCGTCAATTTGCGGATAATGCGCTCAACCAATACAGCGGTTTTGCCCGAGCCTGCCGCAGCGGCCACCAGCATGTCTCCCCCAGATAAAGCAATAGCGCGCCACTGGTCGTCACTCCAATAGCTGCCCTGAGGTTTTGGTTTCATCGTCATGCTCATGATGGATTGGTCTCCTTTCCGTCATCTTCACCAAGAAGTTGCCATATTTCCTGTTTGCCGGGTTTGTTCAACACGTGGTACGAGCTGCCCTCAAGCGATTCTTCAAAGCGGCATACCGGCTTGTAGGGACAGAAGGCGCAAGCTGTCTCCAGCCCCAAGCGATAAGGAGCTATTTGTACATCGCCATCTGTGATACGCGTACCGATATCAGCAATCGTATGGCGCACCGTAGTAAGCAATGTCTTCCACTGCTCAGGCGTGGCTACCGATGCGCTGCTATAAAAGCCGCCATCGGCCTTAATAGCCACGGGTAAAATTTCTGAATGGCCCTTCTCCAGGCTGCTGTCCATCTTGGCAATGACCTCACGGTCCGCAAGAAGCAGCCCCTTCATTTTGAAGCGCTTCAGCAGCTCCTGCCGGGCTTGTTCAGAGCTCATCCCGTTGCTGCTTTGCAGTAGCGGATTGTGCACGTGAAAATACAATGTTCCCGCCGGCAAGGCACTTTCGCCCAGCCATTCCTCTGCCGAGGAAACAAGCACGTCCAGGTACGTCAGCATTTGCAAGGACAGACCGTAATAGACCTCATGCAACTTGAGATCAGTCTGGCTTGATTTATAGTCAATAACCCGCAGGAGCAAGCCATCTTCGCCCTCGGCCACATCCACTCGGTCAATCCGGCCTACAATCTCCATTACGCAACCGTTAGGCAGCTCAAAGATCAGTGGCGGCAGCGGACGGCCCGGCCCAAAATCCAATTCGAGGCCAATGGGTTCAAAGCTACCGCGACGCGCCTGCTCACCGAGAATCAACGAGGCCCGGCCCACGATATTTTTCAGCTTGCGAGAGATGTAGCCATAACGCTTGGAGCTCAGCAATATTTCCCCTTGCAGCTTTGGAGCCAAATCATCCACCGCCGCATCGGCTTCACGCAGCACTTCCTCCGGAGTCAGACTTCCCCAACTGAGGTTCTGCTCCCGAAAGTTAATGGCCATCTGGCTAAGTGCAGCATGGAACAGTTGACCGATATCCGGCGCCTTCAGCCGGTATAGCTGTCTTTCCTTCAGCTTCAAGCCATGGGAAGCAAAATGCGCGAACGGGCAGGCCGAAAATTGCTCCATGCGCGATACACTGGTACGTAGCCGTTTGCCATATAGCTTGCGACTCGTAGCCGGGGTAAGCCCACGCACCCGGTTGCGGTAATTCAGCGAACCTACCAGTCGTACCGCCCGGCTCTCCCACTCGGGCTTATCCTTGTACCACTCCAGCACATGCCACCATAGCGGCGATATCGATTCGCCTGATCTCCAGCGGCGTAGTTGCCTGATCAAGGTAGCCAGGGCAGGCCCAGGCTTGGCAACAAAGGCAAGCTCCTCCTTATCTGTTCCCCCAAAGGGAGAAGAGCCTATCATCTGCTCCTTTACAGCAGAAAGTGGGAAAATCCGCTTTACCTGCCGAATCACTTCCGACGGCAGCAAGGCTCCACCTTCTCCATCAGATATCGCGTAGCTCAGCCAAAGAGAGTCACTAGCTCCCGTCAGCGCTCCGTAGATCAGGAAGCGCTCATCCAGCAGATCCCGTGTCAGTCCCGGAGCCAGCTCCAGGCCAACTTCGGACAGCCGCTGCTTCTCCTGCTCGCTGAGCAGACCTTCCTCCTGAAGCCCGGCTGGCATCACCCCTTCATTAATGCCCAGAAGGAATAAATGCTTGATGCTTCCTGACCGCGTGCGGTCCGTGCTACCGACCAGCACCTGGTCCAGCGAAGGCGGTACAAGTGCCAGCTTGAGTCCCTTCATGCCTGTCTCCAGCACTCCGGCGAATAGCTCCGGCTCCAGACGCTCGTCCCCCATCATTTCTGCGATCTGATCGAGCAAGTCAAGTACCGATCCCCACAACTGGCGGTGTTCCATCGCCTGACGTGGTTGTCCGCTTTGGAGCAACCGATGCGCCAGAAGGTCAAGATGCTGAGCCGCTTCCGCATCTACCAGGAGCTGATATACCGCCGCACACATCTCGGTGGCTGTAGCAGCCTGCTTCAACCGCTTCTCAAACTCGTATAGCGGGGCGACCACCGTAGATCGGCAGCGTTCCAGCAAATCCAGCTGCTCCTGTGCCTTGCCGGAAGCCGCCGCCTCTCCCTGCTCCAGTGACAGGCTTGGAGCCCCCTTCCAGGGCCGTCCATCGAACCAGCGATAGCCTTGAATACCACTGGCAAGCACATAATTCTCCAGGACGTCCATATCCTCACGAGTAAGGCTGCCATCCAGGGGCAGTAGAAATTCACTCTTGATGCAACGGAATACGTCATCATATTTCCAGAAGCCCAGCACAACATCCAAAGCCGAGCGAATAAATTCAATAAGCGGGTGATGCAGCATGCTCGTTTTTTGGTCGAGAAAAAAGGGAACTTCGTATTCTTCCATCATCGGCGCAATCAGTTGATCATAATCCTCAAGGCGGCGCACCAGCAGACCCATCTCCCGCCAGCGTACCCCTTCTTCCCGCGCCAGACGAACCATTTCCCGTACCGCCCCTTCCACTTCAGCACGGCGGCCGTCGGCCCGGTGAATGGATAATGCGCGGCTCAAGTCCTTTGGCGGCTCCGCATGACCCCACGGGGTTCGCCGCTCATAGGCGGATTCCAGGAACTCCAGCGTCTCGCTGCGCTGAAACCGGGGGTATGGACGCTGATCCAGCAATTCCGCTGCAGCAACATCAATTCCTGCTTCCTGCGCCAACTGGCGTAGCTTCACATAAGCCGCCGCAGGAGTATGGAACAAATTCAACTCCTGAGGTAAGTTGCCATCATCATAGGGACGATCCAAAGTCAGCGATACCGTTACCGAAGCCGAAGCCTTCAGCAGGGCAACGATGGCCGTGTATTCCTGAGGTGTAAAGGTATGGAAACCATCAATCCAGATTTTAGCTCCGCGTAAATAGGCCGATTCCGGCGCTCCCTGAGCCAACTTAACGACATGATCCTCATTGTCGATGTACAGCTTGGACAATTCCATATCGAATTCGGCGAACAGGAGGGCCAGGTCATGCATTTTATCTATAAGTAACGGTGATTCGTCCACCCGGCTTTCAAGAACAGTCTCAAACCCGGATAAATCGGCAAAATCCACGTTGTATTTCTTCATCTCCGTATATAAACCAGCGATTCGTTCAATAAGGCCAAACTGGTCGCCACCTTGTCCAAACAACCTCAGGTTATCACGGTGCCTCCGCAGCAGCTTGTACAGTAGCATTTTCTTGCCTTCATCATGAATAGGCACGAGCGCCGAACCGCCAGTCTCCTGCATAACACGCAACGCCAAACGACGAAAACCCAGCACCTGTGTACGCACGGTTCCAGGCAAGCCAGAGGCTCCGGCAATTTGCTGCTCAATTTGGAAGGTACCTTGCTCCGGTGTCAAAATAATAAGCGGTGGACCGGTCGGGTCCGCTTTAAGCTCCTCCGCTACCCGGGACAGAATCAAGCTGCTTTTGCCACTGCCAGCGCGGCCAATTATGAAATGTAAGGACATGGAATAACCTCCTGCAACGGACAATTCTTTCGTTCCCAGTATAGCACAGATGCGATCAAACATTCGCATCCCTTACAATGGCTGATCTCATCCAAAAAAAGCCCGTCCCGCATTCATTCTCGCGAGGACGGACCCTTTGCAGCCATATATCAATAAGCGTTCTTACTGCGAACTTCGAAGATAGCAAACTTCAAATAATGTCCTTCGTCTACCCCCAGAATTTGCGGATGGTCTTTTCCGGCGGCCCGCCATTCCACAAGTCGAAGCACTTTGCCGGCATCCTCGGCCGCATCCAGAATGGTCTCCAGGAACAAGTCGGGACGCATGTGATAGGAGCAACTGGCCGTGACCAGATAGCCTCCCTCATTTACCAGCTTCATCCCATGAAGATTAATATCCTTGTAGCCGCGAACCGCTCCTTTGACTGCCGTCTTCGTCTTCGCGAAGGCTGGAGGATCAAGAATGACAACATCCCAGGTCTGCCCTCCTCCAGCCGTCAATGGTACGGAGGTATCTACCTTGGATGTACCTGCTGCTCTAAGCTGGCGTTCTTCCACGCCCTTGACTTGACTCCGTAAATACTCAAAGGCATCCGCCACAACGAACTCCACGCGATCGGTAAAATCATTCAACTCCACATTGCGCTTGGCACTTTCAATGGCATGTTCGGAAATATCCAGGCAAGTGACCTTCTTGGCCCCATACTCACAGGCGTGCAGTGTAAAGCTTCCTGTATGCGAGAAGCATTCCAGCACCGTGGCGCCGTCCCAATATGGGAAGCCTACTTCTTTGCCCTTACGGTTCACAGGTACATGCCTTACCTCGCCCTGCTCGTTAGCGATCTCTTGCAGTGTAATGCCACTTCTGGCCCCCCAACCGGTCATAAGCGGCCGTATGGAGGCCCGATTCTCTCTTTGATCGAAGAAATACCCCGTCTTCTGCCCTTGCTCTATATCCACCTCGATCTGCAATCCGTTCTCCGTTACAGTTACATAGCGGGGAGGTTCACCATAAATGGCACCCTTCACCTGTTCCAGCCCTTCCATTTGCCTTACAGAGACATCACTGCGCTCATAAATCCCCACCGGCCGCAGCACCTCGGTAAGCGCGGTGACAATTTGCTCACGGCAACGGTCCATGCCCAAGGTCAGCAATTGCACCACCAGTACATCACCAAATTTGTCTACAATCAGTCCGGGCAGAAAGTCAGCCTCCCCATAGACAAGCCGGTAGGAAGATTCATTGACGAAACGTTCCCGGTGCTTGAGACATTCGGTAAAGCGGCGGACAAAAAAGGACGTATCCATCTCCGTTAATGGCGTATAGGATACGACCCGTACCGTAATCTGCGAGGCCGGATTATAGTATCCCGTTGCCAGATAACGCCGCCGATGATCCATAATCTCGACAAGTCCACCAGGTACAGGCTCCCCCTCTACCGTCTCAATCTCATTTTTGAATACCCAGGGATGTCCCTTCTCCAATCGTTTCTTCCGGCTGCGCTGCAATACGACCGTTGCCATTCATCACTCACTCCTAAACAAGATTGTAAATTCGGATAACTATTAGAGGTTGTTCAAAAAATCGTCTTCCCAGAACGAAGCAATTCGAGGAGTAAATTCGGGCGTCGAATCTTGAATTCAGCCGGGCCTTCCGTTGCTCACGTAGATCTGTCTACGCTCCGCTACTCAGTCCCTGACTTCATCCAACCTTCTTGGTCCTGCTAACCCGACTTTTTGAACTCGCACTATTATAGCTATTTCTTCATGCGGGACGACTCAGGTATGATCGTTGTCCCGGCATCATATATGTAACTTGTACACATTTTCAAGGAAAGGGGGCCGCGCTGCCATGTTTCAGGAAATCTGGTTGCCCGTGACATGGGGTCTGGTCCTATTCCTGCTTGGCATGAAAATCATGGAATCTGCTCTGCATGCCTGGGCTGGTCCCAAGCTGATCGCCTTCCTGCACCGGACGACTCGCACTCCCTGGACCGGACTTGTCTCCGGTACGTTGATTACGGCCCTGCTTCAGAGCAGCACCGCCGTCACGGTGATGACCATTGGACTTGTCAACGCCGGGCTCCTCTCCTATGCTCGTACACTAGGGATTATTCTTGGGGGCAACATCGGCACCTGTCTGACAACAGAGCTCATCGCCTTGAACCTGACACGCCACGGTGCTCCCATGCTGATTATATCGCTAATATTGTGGGCGGCAGCCGTGCTTGCCGAGGACATGTTGCCCTCCTACCTCAAGCGCAAGCTTCCATTTCTGCTGCCTTTACAATATGGGGCTTTGGCCGGCGCTGGCTTCAGCCTGGTTATGGTTGCAATCCGCATGATGCAATCCATTGGTCCCGCGCTGGAGGAACGAGGTATCATTTCCTGGCTGCTAACGCATGCCACTGGCAATGTACTCTGGGGTGCGCTGGCAGGGGCCATACTTACAGCCATCATCCACAGCAGCGCAGCCGTTGTCGCCATGACCATGGGACTTGCAGCCGGCGGCGTGTTGCCGATCGAGTTCGGCATCGCCATCGTGATCGGCTCCAATGTAGGCACCTGCCTCACCGCCTTGATTGCGGCGATCGGAGGAACCCGGTCCGGCCGGTTTGTTGCCTGGTCACACGTCATCTTGAATGTGCTTGGAGCCATCTTGTTCCTTCCACTGATACCTCTATTGGAAACGGCGGCTAGCTGGCTGACCAGTGATCTTGCAGCACAAATTGCTCACACGCAGACCATCTTCAATGTCGTCTGCTCCCTGCTTGCCTTACCCATTTGCTATCTGCCCATTTGGTCCAGACTAGATTCCCCTCGTCAAGGCTCCCCCAAGTTTGGCCCCGGTAACGCCCATCAGACCTGAGGTTCGATGCCCAGTAGCCTTAACGCCTTCTCCAAAATAAAGTCATTGTTGTCGTACCCTGCCTTACATTGCTGGCGCCACGCCTCCTGCGGCTCGTACCAGGACACACTACGAATCTCTTCTAGTTGAGGGCACAAGGCACCGCTTTGCCACTTCACGAGGTAATAATGCACTTCCTTATCTACACTGCCAAGCTGAGGATGGTGATAAGTATAAGGGATGATATCGATCAGTTCATCGATTTTGCCTACGATACCGGTCTCCTCCAATATTTCGCGAAGCGCTGTCTGCTCTACGGTTTCTCCCGCTTCCTGCTTTCCTTTCGGGAACGAAATTTTCCCATATCGGTCGGTAATGAGCTGAACTTGCATCCGGTTATTCTCGATGCGATAGACAACGCCCCCCGCAGAGATTTCTTTGAATGACATTCTGGCTGTACCTCCTTCAGTAGTAAGAACGCTGGCTGGGCGTAAAAAGCATCAACATATATGTAACAACAAGGATTTCAGCTTGGGCTGAAATCCTTGTCATGCCCGGGGAAGCGGGCAAACCTTATTAAGCCAAGGCTTCAGTAGCCTTGTCCAGAACACGGACAAGTTCGCCTTCACTTGTATTAATATCTGCCTTGGTCAGCTTGACCCGGCATATTTTCCCGGTCAATGCAGAAGTTCCCGGGAATCGAACCTGCAAGTAATTATCGCTAAAACCAGTCACAAGGCCATCGCCCGAAGTCCCCTTTTCATCATTCTCGGGGATAACGTCGAGTACCTGACCCACAAATTGCTCGGCATAGGCTAGTTGCATTTGCTCTGACAAATCGATCAATTCATGCACACGGGCATGCTTGACCTCTTCATCCACCTGATCCTCCATCCGGGCTGCGGGCGTGCCGGTCCGCTTGGAATAAGGGAACACGTGCATCTCGGAGAAGCCGATACGCTTAATGGCTTCAAAGCCCTCACGGAATAACTCGTCAGTCTCTCCAGGGAAGCCAACAATAACATCGGTTGTGATGGCTACATCCGGCATGAACTTGCGAATCATGGCTATTTTCTGTTCAAATTCCTCTATGGTATATTTTCTTCTCATCCGTTTGAGCACTTCATTGCTGCCAGCTTGCAGCGGAATATGAAAATGACGGCACATCTTGGCAGAGCCCTTCAGCACCTCAAGCATACGTTCGTCAATTTGGCTAGCTTCAATAGAACTGATACGGATGCGACCCAGTCCTTCTACCTTGTCCAATTCCCACAGCAGGTCTGCTAGACGGTAATTCTCCAAGTCATCCCCATACCCGCCAGTGTGAATACCCGTCAGCACGATCTCTTTATATCCAGCAGCCACCAACTGACGCGCTTGCTTCACAACGCTCTGCGGCTCCCGGCTACGGGATAGGCCCCGTGACCAAGGAATGATGCAGAAAGTGCAAAAGTTGTTGCAGCCCTCCTGAATTTTGAGGAACGCACGGGTATGGTCAGCAAAATCCGGCACATCCAGTTCCTCAAACTCGCGCGTCTTCATAATATTGCGCACAGCATTAATCGGCTTACGCTGATCTTGAATTTCTTTAACATAAGGAATAATCTTCTCACGGTCCTGAGTCCCGATGACAAGGTCAACACCGGGAATATCAAGGATTTCCGCCGGGGAGGTTTGTGCGTAACAGCCTGTCACCGCTACGATGGCATCCGGGTTGCGACGCACGGCACGTCGAATAATCTGGCGGCTCTTTTTATCCCCCGTATTGGTTACAGTACAAGTATTAATCAGATAGACATCCGCAGCAGACTGCTCAAAATCCACCTGCTCATAACCTTCATTTTTAAATAATTGCCAAATGGCTTCGGTATCATAGAAATTCACTTTACAGCCCAAGGTGTAAAAAGCGACTTTTGGCATCGCTTATCCCCCCATTTCTCCAGATTCATACATGATGCAAGTTAGTGCAGCCATCGCTGCTGTCTCCGTGCGTAGAATACGCCGGCCCAAACCAACAGATTTGGCCCCGGCAGCCTCCGCTGCCTGAACCTCTTCTTCGCTAAAACCGCCCTCTGGACCCACTACAACAACGATATTGTAAGTTTGTTCAGTATCCAGTTCCGCTACCAGCGGCCTCAAGACCTCCCGTAAGGCGCGGCCATCCTCTTTCTCATAACATAAGCATACCAAATCATACCCTTTGAATGCAGCAAGCAGCTCATTCCATTTTACGGGCCCCTCTACCCGAGGGATTTTACTGCGATGCGCCTGTTCTGCCGCTTCCTTGGCGATTTTCTGCCAGCGACTGAGACGTTTCTCTTCCTTCTTGCTATCGTACTGCACTACCGTTCGTGCCGAAAGAAACGGAAGAAAACGCGAGGCGCCAATTTCCGTGCATTTCTGGATGACGATCTCCATCTTGTCACCCTTTGGCAAGCTTTGCGCTACTGTCACTTGCAGCCAAGGCTCGCCTGAGGAAGGCAAGACATCCAGAATCTCTGCCGTAACTTCATGAGATTCTATCGTCTTAATTTCTACCAGGACCTCACGGGACACGCCATCGCTTACTATTAATTTATCTCCCGGTTTGGAACGCATGACTCGCCCGATATGACGGGCATCCTCGCCGTTGATGATTACATTTTGCCCGTCAAATTGTTCCGGTTCCACAAAGTATCGCTGCATCTTCATCCACCCTTACTCTACAATGTTTAGTCCTACGAATAGCCCCCGAACAGAATCAGGAAAAAATGGGCAAATTGAAAATACATCGTCTGGGCCGCTTGGTACAACGGCGTGATGGTGTACGCTCGCAATACAGGAATAAACAAGATCAGCAGGAAAATCAGCATCGACCATGTCTCATATTGATGCAATCTGCCCTGCACCGAACGCGGTGCTAAATCCTCTAACAACCGATAGCCGTCAAGAGGAGGCAATGGAATAAGATTGAACAAGAACAAGAAAAAGTTCAGAACCGTAAACAGATTAAAGAAAATTAAAATCGCTTGCAGCAATCTTTCATTGCTTATACTATCAAGCACACCAAACCTGGCCAGCATCACATAGATCAACGTCCCAAGAACACCCAGCAGCAAGTTGCTGAGCGGACCAGCTACCGATACAATAGCCCCCATCAAGCGGGGATTGCTGAAATTCTCACGATTGACAGGAACCGGACGAGCCCAGCCAAAACCGGCAATTAGCAGCAGTACAATCCCAAAAAAGTCAAAGTGCACAACGGGGTTCAAGGTTACTCGGCCCAGCAGCTTGGCCGTAGGATCTCCAAATTTATTGGCAAAATACGCATGGGAGAATTCATGCAGTGTGAAGGCAATGACCAGAGTAATCAGGTAAAAAGGAAGCTCGTGCAACGGGACCTGCAATATGCGATCCAAAAAATCCATGGCTGGTTACCTCTTTCTCGCCACAAAAGCTACCCAATCTTCTTCCCGGGCGGTCTGTTCCAATTCAAAACCCGCGGCAATTAGCGCTTCTTCTACGGCTTGTTCCTTATTTTTATAAATGCCGGAGGCAATATAATAGCCCCCAGGCGTCAGAGCTTGGTATACATCATCAATAAAGAGCAAAATAATTTCGGCCAAAATATTGGCAACTACGACGCGAACCGGCAACTGTACCGTAACGCTTGCACTACCTTCTCCCTTAATGACAGACAACAAATCGCTTTCTACAACCTGAATATGTTCTTCCAGCTTGTTCAGCCGGGTGTTCTCCGTGGCACTGGATACAGCTACAGGGTCCAGGTCCAGCGCAAGCACTCGTGATGCTCCCAAGCGACAGGCACCAATTGCCAAAATACCGGAACCTGTACCCACGTCAATCACTTCGTCTCCCTCACGAATGACGCTCTCCAACGTGCGCAAGCAAAGGGAGGTCGTAGGGTGAGCGCCTGTCCCAAAGGCCATTCCCGGATCAAGCTCGATGATTTGCTCACCTGCTTCGGGGGTATAATCCTCCCAAGTTGGCTTAATGGTCAGCCGTTCCGACACGCGTAGCGGCTTGAAATATTGCTTCCAGTTGTTCGCCCAGTCATCTTCGCTGACATCGCGAACGGAGATTTCTGCAGCCCCAGGGTCAATATCATATCCCTTAAGCTCTTCGATCCGGTTGCGTACCTCTTGAACGACCTCTTCAATGTTAAGTCCTTCCGGGAAGTAGCCGCTAATTTTGGCCTCTCCTTCGGGAATATCGTTTGGCGGAATTTCGAACCATTGTCCAAGCGAGGTATCCCGCGGTTTATTGTTATCGACATGTTCCTCGATGGTGACTCCACCTGCTCCCGCTTCATGCAGGAAATTCGAAATCATTTCGACGGCTTCTTCCGTTGTATGTATAGTTATTTCTTTCCAAATCATTGTATGTTTTTCCTCCTTGACTTACATGCATAAGATTTATTGTACTATAGAATGAAGATAGTGACAAAGCAAGGCGGAGGCAACCGGGACTCCGGTTCCTCCGCCTTATATTAGTCAGCTACAGCTTCAACCGCTCGCGCTTCTGTGCTTCCGTCCGCTCGTCACGCTCCAGCGTCTCCCAATCCTCATAATTCGCAAGATCTTCCAGAGCTTCAGGGTCCCTGTCATAATCTGCAAACGGCTTGTCCAGGTTAGTCTCCACCTGGCGATTACGTCGTTCCTCACGGCTCATACTGCTCCCCTCCTTCCGATCAGTATTTATACCATGCCCCCAGCTTCCTCAATAATACGAAGGGCTTGAGGATGAATCGCATCACGCACGACTACCGTGAGTAAAATATCACGCCCGTTTGGGCCACCCTCCCCACCATGACTGAGTCCGCTTACGGCCGAATCCATTGTCTCCACAATTCCAGCCGTAAAATGGGTAATTCCGGCTGAATTCCCCGCCTCGGCATCGTACCGCCGAAAACGGTCAATAGACAAATCTGCTACCCTCAGAGTGCTCAATTTACGGGCAACGCCCTCCGCTTCCTCCGGGCTTTTGAAATAAGCGAGTATGTTCTTTTCGGTCACGCTAACCTCCCTGCCTTCCTTGGGGCTTCATGGGACTGCGTACAGTACAGTCCGCTACGTTGATAGGATGCAGCCTGTGCAGTACCTTTATACTTTATGAACTCACACTTTATATTTTATTTAAAATTTGAAACTTACCTAGAACTTACCCCGTATTACTAGCTAGGAAACAGAAGAAACTTATATTTCACAGGAGGGTTCCTACGTACCATGATGAAGAAAGTGATGTTAATTGTAATGGCTTTTACTGTACTATTTAGCTTCGTTGCTCCGGATTTAGCGGATGCCAAACGCGGAGGCTTCAAATCAGGACCGCGCAGCTATAATCCAGCTCCCAAGAAGCCTGCACAAAATGAAAATCAGAACATGACCGGGAACCGGACGGGAGCCAATACGGCAAATACGACGGCAAACCGTGGCTTTTTTAGCGGAGGCAGCTTAATGCGCGGGTTGATTGTCGGCGGCCTTGCTGGGATGTTATTCGGCAGCTTGTTTGCCAACATGGGTTTCTTTGGCAATCTATTAGGACTTGCCGTGAATTTGCTAGCTATCTATCTGTTAATTATCGCTGCCATGGCTTTGTACCGCCGCTTCAAAAAACAACCAGGTCACGACGATTACCGTCGTGGAGATAGATACTAAGCCATGATCTTGAGCATGGATGAAATTATCAATGCCGTTTGCTTGAATACGGCTGAGCGTGTTGGCGCCCGTCCGACCGATGTTCAGGTCGAGTTAAGCTGGGATGAGGATACGGGATATACCGGTGAGGTTTGGGTGAACGGGCGCAGCCGTTATCTGGTTGAAGCCAATTTGATGGAAGCTATCATGCAATATATGCACCGCGAATACGGACGCCGTATATTCCGGGACGACATTCGTCTGGAACTGAATGAAGAGATTATCGCAGTCATTCAGGATCAGGCTTAAAGTGCAGGATCAAAATATGTAAAGTCTCGCCAAACAAACAAGCGCGAGTCCAGGAATAAGATATCCCTGGACTCGCGCTTTTGTTATAGTTCGACTAATCTCCGCGAAACGCCCGTTTCATGCGGTCAAAGAAAGATTCCTCATGTTCTTGCATCTGCTCACCGTCAACAGAAGCAAATTGGCGAAGCAGTTCTTTTTGCTCTTCACTCAGCTTGCGCGGCGTAACAATCACCACTTTGATATGTTGATCGCCTTGGCCAACGCCTCTAAGCCGCGGTACACCTTTGCCTTTGAGGCGGAAATAAGTCCCGGTCTGGGTCCCAGCCGGAATTTTCAGCTTGACCTTCTCCGTCAGCGTAGGCACCTCAATCTCATCGCCTAGTGCCGCTTGAGCAAAGGTCAACGGGAATTCAAGATAGATATCATCGCCTTCCCGCTCGAAGAATTCGTGGGATTTGACGCGAATAATAATGTAGAGATCGCCAGCAGGACCGCCGCGAAGTCCACCTTCACCTTCACCAGACATCCGCAATTGAGCTCCGTCATCTACCCCCGCAGGGATGCGAACGTGAATTTTACGTTGTTTCTTCACGCTGCCGCTTCCTGCACAGGTAGGGCATTTCTCCTTAATGACTTGCCCCTTGCCGCCGCAATGGCTACATGCCCGGCGATTGACCATCCGGCCAAACGGCGTATTCTGTACAACTTCCTGTTGTCCCGAACCATGACAAACCGAACAGGTCTCCGGCTTAGTTCCCGGCTTGGCACCTGTACCAAAGCAGGTATCACAGCCTTCCGTGCGCGGAATATTAATATCCGATTCTTTGCCGAATACCGCTTCCTGGAATTCAATCGTCATCGTATATTGCAGATCATTGCCTCGCTGCGGAGCATTCGGATCACGTCTCCCCCCGCCGCCGCCAAAGAACATATCAAAAATATCGCCGAAGCCGCCAAAATCGCCGCCTCCTGAAAACCCGCCGCCTGCATTAGGATCGACATGACCGTACTGATCGTAACGCGAACGTTTCCCCGCATCGCTCAGGACATCATAGGCTTCCTTAACCTCTTTAAACTTCATTTCCGCATCCGCGGCTTTATTCACGTCCGGGTGATACTGACGAGCCAGCTTGCGGTAAGCCTTCTTGATGTCATCGTCAGAGGCATCCTTGCCCAGACCCAGCACCTCGTAGTAATCGCGTTTATCTGCCATCCTTCCACCCCCGTCTGACTAATGAGTTCTACTGCCTTCTTCAAGACAGCGTCCCCTATATCCGGCAAAAGGAAAGTCAAAGTGCGGAACAGCCCGCGCTTTGACCTTCCCAAATTACAATCTATGTGCCTGCTTCTACTTCGTGAAGCTTAACCTTATTTCTTGTCTTCGTCAACCACTTCATAATCGGCATCAACGACGTTGTCGCGGCCAGGACCACCTGCATCCGCTGCCCCGCCTTGAGCTTCCGCATCTTGTGCCGCTTGCTCATACAACTTCACGGACAACTGCTGAACGATCTCGGTCAACTTCTCGGAAGCTGCGTTGATTTGCTCCAGGTCTTCGCCTTCCAAAGCCTTCTTCAACTCTTCCTTGGCTGCATTGGCTTTATCTGTCTCAGCAGCATCTACCTTGTCACCAAGTTCCTTGATCGTTTTGTCCACGCTATAAATCAATTGGTCTCCATTGTTCTTCGCTTCAACCAATTCTTTGCGTTTCTTATCTTCATCAGCATGCAATTCAGCATCCTTCATCATGCGTTCCACTTCTTCGTCGCTCAAGCCGCTAGACGAAGTGATCGTGATTTTTTGGCTCTTGCCGGTGCCTTTGTCGGTCGCCGATACGTTAACGATCCCGTTAGCATCAATGTCAAAGGCCACTTCGATTTGCGGAACACCACGTGGTGCCAAAGGAATGTCTCCCAGCATGAAGCGTCCCAGCGTTTTATTGCCAGCCGCCATCTCACGTTCCCCTTGCAGCACATGGATCTCAACGCTTGGCTGATTGTCTGCGTAGGTAGAGAACACTTGCGATTTGCTGGTAGGAATTGTGGTATTACGCTCGATCATCTTCGTAAATACGCCACCAGCCGTTTCAATACCCAGAGACAATGGCGTAACGTCCAGCAATACGACGTCCTTCACATCCCCAGTCAATACGCCCGCTTGTACGGCTGCGCCCAACGCAACCACTTCGTCCGGGTTAACGCCTTTATGAGGCTCCTTGCCAGTCAGCTTCTTGATTGCTTCTTGTACTGCAGGAATACGGGTAGAACCCCCTACTAATACAATCTTGTTGATATCAGCAGGAGTCATGCCTGCGTCACTCAAGGCACGGCGAGTTGGGCCCAAGGTACGTTCTACCAGGTCTGCGGTCAATTCTTCAAATTTGGCACGGGTCAGGTTAAGCTCCAAATGCTGAGGAACTCCGTCAGCTACAGTAATGAACGGCAAGGAAATCGTGGTCGTCAATACACCAGACAATTCCTTTTTCGCTTTTTCCGCAGCATCCTTCAGACGTTGAACCGCAGCTTTGTCCTTACTCAGGTCAATGCCTTGGTCTTTCTTGAATTCAGCTACCAGATAATCAATAATCTTTTGGTCGAAGTCATCGCCACCCAAGCTATTGTCACCACTGGTTGCCTTTACTTCGAAGAATCCATCGCCCAATTCCAGGATGGAAACGTCAAACGTACCGCCCCCGAGGTCATATACAAGAATGGTTTGATCTTCCGACTTCTCCATACCGTATGCCAAAGCCGCAGCCGTAGGCTCGTTGACAATCCGCAATACTTCCAGACCGGCAATTTTCCCGGCATCCTTAGTTGCTTGACGCTGGCTGTCATTGAAATAAGCCGGAACCGTAATAACCGCTTGAGTTACCGGTTGGCCCAGATAAGCTTCTGCATCACTTTTCAGCTTCTGCAAAATAATTGCCGAAATTTCTTGCGGAGTATATTCCTTACTATCAATCGACTCTTTGTGATTGGATCCCATATGTCTCTTGATGGAACTGATTGTGCGGTCCGGGTTAGTGATAGCTTGGCGTTTGGCCGTCTCTCCGACTACCCGTTCTCCGTCTTTCTTAAACCCTACTACGGAAGGGGTTGTACGTGCTCCTTCCGGGTTAGGAATGACTACCGCCTCGCCGCCTTCCATCACGGCAACGCAGGAGTTAGTGGTTCCAAGGTCGATTCCGATTACTTTGCTCATTTGCTTATGTCCTCCTTAAAATGGGTTGCTTATCCCTATAGATATCTGTGTAATTAACCGCTAACCTTAACCATGGCAGGGCGCAGTACCTTATCCTTCAGCAAGTAGCCCTTCTGAACCTCTTCTACAACAATGCCTTCCTCGTGTTCCTCGGACTCGACCTGCATAATGGCTTGATGGAACTCCGGATTAAACGGTTGTCCTACGGCCTCCATGGCAGTAAGTCCTTCTGCACTCAGTACACCTTCAAGCTGGCGGAATATCATTTCCACGCCCTTCACATAGGAAGCAGACTCGGGATGATCTCCTGCTGTACTCAGCGCTCTTTGAAAATTATCGATAACGGGCAACAGCTCGGTAATCAGCTTCGCAGAAGCGTATTTTCCCAGTTCTTCCTTCTCCTTAAGAGTACGGCGCCGGAAATTATCAAAATCTGCCTGCGTCCGAAGCAAACGCTGTTGTCCTTCTTCATTATCGGCACGAAGCTTCTCTACTTCAGCAGACAAGTCCACCGTATCGGCCACTTGATCCTGGCTTGTCGTCTCCTGACTGCCTGTTTCTTCTTGCCTCACATCCTCATCGGAAGATTGGCGCAAATCCTCTTGTACATTATCATTCATGTTCAATTCGTCCTCTTCACTGTGATTGATGTTGTCTTGAATCGGCTGTGATTCCTTCAAGATGTTCACCTCCTTAAAGCACATGCGGCTAAACTTCCAAGTCGATGTTATTGCATTCTGGACAGGAATTTACTCAAATCCTTCGATAAAATATCCAGAATCCGAATGACTCTGGCATATTCCATACGCGTTGGTCCCAAAATACCAATCGTTCCAACCGCCTCGCCTTCAATTCGGTAAGTTGCCGTTATCAGGCTGCAGTTGGCAAAGGCCTCATGGTCATTTTCAGTCCCAATACGCACCTGGACGCCTGATCCGGCAGATGCGGAGGATATCATCTTGGTTAATGTCGGCGTTTCCTCAAGCAGGTCAAGGATACTCTTGACCTTGTCAACATCACGGAACTCTGGCTGTGTGAGCATGTTCGTTGCTCCACTCAAGAACAACCGTTGCCCCTCTAGTCCCGCACCCAGCACTTCGTCCAGCATCTTCATCAAATCTTCGAAATGCTCGATATGCCGCTGCATTTCCTGCCCAATCTCGCTATACAAAGCCGCCTTCAGCCTGTAAATAGGCACGCCGGCAAGCTTGCGATTCAGCAGGTTCACCACCCGCTCCATTTCAGAAACGGAAACCCCGGCCGGCAGTGAGACTGTCTTGTTCTCCACCTGCCCCGTGTTGGTCACTACAATAGCTACCGCCGTATCTTCATTTAACGGAAGTAGTTGGAAGTGGCGCAGAGACGTCTGGAAAACCTCCGGTCCCAGCAAGATGGAGGTATAGTTGGTCATATGGGATAGAATCGTTCCGGCATGCTGAATCACCTGTTCCGCCGCGTTCAGCTTCTCGGCAAAAAAGGCTTTAAGCGTGACAAGCTCTTCCTTGGCCAAGAGATTAAACGGAGTCAGATGATCTACATAATAACGGTATCCCTTATGTGAAGGAATCCGACCGGCCGACGTATGCGGCTGCTCCAGAAAGCCAAGTTCCTCCAGATCGGACATTTCATTACGGATGGTTGCCGGGCTATACCCAACATCGCCCCGTTTGGAAATGCTTCGGGACCCCACCGGCTCCGCCGAACGGATATAGTCATCCACAATGGCTGTCAATATCATTCTTTGGCGTTCCGTTAACATGGCAATCCCTCCTGAATTTGTTTGATTAATGACTGATATCTTCACTTCGTTAGCACTCGTTAACGTTGAGTGCTAATCGCTAATACAAAAATACCAAACCGACCTGACGATTGTCAAGTCAGTCCAGTATCTTAAGTACGGCTATTTCATCGCAGCAAAGTTGCTTCGCACAATTCACGCAATCCGTCCACACTTTTTCCGGGAAAATCTCCTTGCTCACTACATCAAATCCGTTCTTTACGAAGAAAGAAACCTCATAGGTCAAGGCCATGAGCTTGGGAATTCCTTGCTTGCGCGCTTCCTTCTCCAATTGCTCTACCAGCCGCGAGCCAAGTCCCTTCCCCTTATGACCTTCAGCAATGCCCAGCGAGCGAATTTCCACCAATTCATCACCAAGCTTGCACAGCGATCCGCAGCCGACAACCTCGCCATCTACCTCAGCAACCACGAAGTCCTTAATCTGGCGCTCCAGCACCGCCCGGGAACGTGGCAGCATAATGCCGCGCTTGGCATAATCCTCAATCATGATATATAGAGGCTCAACGTCCATTAAATTCGCTTGTCTGCATACAATCACCGCCGGCATGGCCACTTCCCCCTTGCACTTTCAAATAATATGAATAAATATACATGATACAGTATAAAACTTCAAGAGGGTTAACAGCCGTTGTCACAAAAAAATAGCCCGCGCCTTCCCCATTGGGAAAACACGGGCTCCATATTCATAATCCACTCCCTGAATCACTTCGTGATCAAAGATGACTTTTTAAAAAACCTCTATTATGGTACGAGTACGCCTATAAATTCGGCGAACACCTCATTACCGAACAGCAGACCTTGATGGCTCAGCTTATAACCTCCGTTATCTTCATGGGCTTCAAGCAAGCTGGTCTTTAACATCCTGGTTAGCGGTCCTGCAAATACATCGTCAAGTTCTTCGCCAAATTGCTTGGAAAAGTCAGCCTTGCGAACGCCATCCAGCATGCGAAGTCCTACCATTACAAAGTCCTCCATCGCTTCCTCGCGGGATACTTCGAACTGCTCCAGTCGGGGTAATCCCTGCTTCGCGGCCTCTACGTAAGGATTAACGCCCTTAATGTTAATATGGCGTTGTCTGCCAAGGTAGCCATGCGCTCCGGCCCCCAGCCCGTAATAGTCCTCATTACGCCAATATGTGATGTTATGGCGGCTCTCATAGCCAGGCTTGGCGAAATTACTGATTTCATATTGCTTGCGCCCTGCGCTCTGCATTCTCTCCATCAGCAGCAGATACATGTTCAGTTCATCCTCTTCGCTTGGCAACGGGAGCTGATTCTTATGATACATAGTATGGAACAATGTATTCTCCTCCACCTTCAAGCTATAGATCGAGTAATGAGGTAACCCCAATTCAAGCGCTCGCGTAATGCTGTAATCGAGCATTTCCACGGTCTGATTAGGCAGCCCGAACATCAAATCGATGGACAGATTATCAAGCCCAACAGCATGGGCATTCTCCAGGCTTCGGTAGACATCGTCCGTATTATGAATTCTGCCGATTCTGCTCAGCAGCTCATTTTGAAATGCCTGCACACCAAAGCTAACCCGGTTAACTCCCCCATCCTTCATCACGCGCAGCTTCTCACGATCAGTGGTACCCGGATTGGCCT
The DNA here is from genome assembly GCF_001486585.1 of Paenibacillus senegalimassiliensis. Lineage (GTDB taxonomy): Bacteria > Bacillota > Bacilli > Paenibacillales > Paenibacillaceae > Fontibacillus > Fontibacillus senegalimassiliensis. The sequence goes on along the minus strand of NZ_LN909046.1, from coordinate 353,144 downwards.
CCATCGTAAATTCAATGTCATCCGCCCAGCGAGGATAGTGGCGTTTGATGGAAGCGAGGAAGAATTCCATTTCCTCCGGCTTCAGCACCGTTGGCGTTCCGCCTCCCACGAAGATCGTACGAATCTCGGCAGGCGGGGTTTGTTTAACTGTGAGTTCCATTTCCCGGTCCAGGGCCTTCAGATAATCCATCACCGGTTGATCCTTCAATACGTAGGAGTTGAAATCGCAATAGAAGCATTTATTGGTGCAAAACGGAATATGAATATAGACAGCCTCCGGTGCATGCGTCGGCACTCCCTGCGCTGCTCCTTGTTGGTTATAATGGTTCACTTTGGTCATGCCCCCTCTATACTAATAGTAGATAAAACACCGGACTCTCTTCACCAAGCTTGGAAAAAAGGAAAGCCTTGCGGCTTCCCTCTGTTAATCTTCGTCAATTTTCAGTACAGCCATGAAGGCTTCCTGCGGCACTTCCACGTTACCGACCTGCTTCATCCGCTTCTTGCCTTCCTTCTGCTTCTCCAGCAGCTTGCGCTTCCGTGAAATATCGCCGCCGTAACATTTGGCAAGCACGTTCTTGCGCATAGCCTTTACGGTTTCGCGGGCGATGACCTTCTGTCCAATTGAGGCCTGAATAGGCACCTCGAACATTTGACGCGGTATAAGCTCCCGTAGCTTCTGGCAAATAATCCGTCCGCGATGATATGCCCGTTCGCGGTGTACGATGAAGGACAAGGCATCAACCTGTTCTCCGTTTAGCAGAATATCCATTTTCACCAGGCTAGACTGGCGGTATCCCGATATCTCGTAATCAAACGAAGCATAACCCTTCGTGCTCGATTTCAGTTGGTCGAAGAAATCATAAACGATCTCTGACAGCGGCACTTGATAAATTATCGTGACCCGCGTCGTGTCGAGATACTCCATATTTACGAACTCGCCGCGTTTGTTCTGGCAAAGCTCCATAACCGTACCCACATAATCGTTAGGAACAATAATCGAGGCTTTAACAAAAGGCTCCTCAACATATTCAATCTTGCCGACCTCTGGATAGTTGGACGGATTGTCGATGGTGATCATTTCTCCATTAGTCAACATAACGTGATAGATAACACTTGGCGCCGTCGTAATCAATGGAATGTTGAATTCACGCTCGATTCGCTCTTGAATGACGTCCATATGCAGCAGGCCCAAGAACCCGCAGCGGAAGCCAAAGCCAAGCGCACTTGAAGTTTCCGGCTCGAAGCTGAGCGAAGCGTCATTTAATTGCAGCTTCTCCAGTGCTTCCCGCAAGTCGTTATAATCCGATGTCTCAATCGGATAGAGACCGCAATACACCATTGGATTAATTTTGCGGTAACCTGGCAACGGTTCTGGTGTCGGATTCTTCGCATCCGTTACTGTATCCCCGACACGGGTATCGCCGACCGTCTTGATTCCGGCTACGATAAAGCCGACATCACCAACGTTCAGCTCGTCCACCGCCGTCATGCGCGGCATAAAGGCCCCAACCTCGATCACCTCAAAGGTTTTGTTCGTCGCCATCATGTGGATTTTGGAACCGGCCTTGATCTGTCCATCAATGACGCGGACATAAACGATAACCCCTTTATAAGGGTCATAGTGGGAGTCAAAGATCAAAGCCTTCAAAGGGCTTTCCGGGTCTCCCGTTGGAGCGGGAACCTTGTGAACAACCTGCTCCAGAATCTCCTTAATGCCGATCCCTGCCTTGGCCGAAGCATGTACGGCTTCGCTGGCGTCCAGGCCAATGACATCTTCGATCTCTTCCTTTACCCGATCAGGATCAGCGCTTGGCAAATCAATTTTGTTGATGACTGGCAAAATCTCCAGGTTATTGTCCAGTGCCAGATATACGTTGGCCAAAGTTTGTGCTTCAATACCTTGAGCCGCATCCACGACCAGTAAGGCCCCTTCACAAGCAGCCAAACTGCGGGACACCTCATACGTAAAGTCTACGTGCCCCGGAGTATCGATAAGATTAAGCAGATATTCCTCACCATCGTCAGCACGATAGGTCAGACGCACCGCCTGCAACTTGATCGTAATTCCCCGTTCGCGCTCCAGGTCCATCTTATCCAGTACTTGCTCCTGCATCTCCCGGGACGTAAGTGCACCGGTAAATTCCAGAATACGGTCGGCCAAGGTCGATTTACCATGGTCTATATGTGCAATAATACTGAAATTCCGAATTTTCTCTTGTCTTGCCTTAATATCCTTCATCCTTACCCCCACCAAAATCCTCGAAGTAATACAATCAATTTATTATATCAGTTGCAAGGGCAAGCAGCAATCACAGCAGCAATTTAGCGCAAAGATCGCAGTAGATGATGGAAAGGAATTTTGTTATCATACATTATATAAAATAAAATAACAAAACAAACAAAGGAGGCTTGCCGTTAGTGGACAAACTAATGTGGAGCGAACAACTGCAGCAGGAATTGCAAGCAAATATTTTAAACTTCTGGGCTGAACGTACCGTGGATCACAACAATGGCGGGTTTATCGGCTTTATAGATTCCTCAGGGACGATAGATGACCAAGCGGATAAGGGGCTGGTGCTCCACGCCCGAATTCTCTGGACATTTTCTGCTGCGAGTCGCCATTTTTCTTCCATTCCCTATTCCGTTTTGGCCGAGCGGGCTTACGTATACCTTCGTGACTATTTTCAGGATCAAGAGCATGGCGGGTTCTACTGGATGCTGAATGCCCAGGGTCAGCCTGTTCAGGATAAGAAGCAAGTTTACGGTCAAGCCTTTGTCATTTATGCTCTCGCAGAATTTTACCGGGCTACTTCACGGCAGGAGGCGCTGGATCTGGCTATGGAGCTTTACCGCTTGTTGGAGAAATACAGCTACGATCCAGATCATCAGGGCTATGTCGAAGCTTTGGCCCGAGAGTGGGGACCCACCGCCGATTTGAGTTTGAGCGACAAGGACTTAAATGAGAAGAAATCCATGAACACCCATCTGCATGTGCTAGAGGCCTACACGGGGTTATACCGGGTATGCCCCTCTTCTGATTTACAACGCAGTTTGACCGAGCTTATTAACGTTACGCTGGATCATATCGTGGATTCGCAAACAGGGCATTTCCATCTCTTTTTTGATGAAGTCTGGCAAGTGAAGGGGCATCATATCTCCTATGGACATGATATTGAAGGAAGCTGGCTGCTGGTTGAAGCAGCGGAAGTGTTAGGTGATTGGGCGCTGCTCCAGCGGGTTAAACAGACCGCCATACGGATGGCAGGAGCTGTATACACCAGGGGAGTTGACCAAGATGGGGGCCTCTGGAATGAAGCTGGACCGAGTGGGCTTACCGATGCCAACAAGGACTGGTGGCCCCAGGCTGAAGCGATGGTTGGCTTCTATAATGCCTATCAGCTAACAGGGGATGAGAAATACCTTCAGGCGGCGGAGAACTCCTGGGGCTTCATCCAGAACCATTTGATCGACCGGGAAAATGGGGAATGGTTCCTTGCTATAGGTGAGGACAAACTTCCTGTACCGAACCTGCCCAAGGTCAGCCCCTGGAAGTGTCCTTACCATAACAGCCGTGCCTGTCTGGAAATGCTGGAGCGCTTGACTTATTGAGTTCCGACAAACGGTCCGGCTGTAGTATTGCGATACACCGCTTCTACGGAAATCATAATCTTCTCTTGCGGGGCCGAGGGCTGATTCAGCCGCTCCAGCAGCTTCTTCACCGCCCGCTGCCCCAGTTCCTCCTTCGGCACATTTACGGTCGTGACCGGAGGAATATGCTGAGCGGTATCAGCAATATTATCAAACCCACTTACCGCCACCTCATCTGGCACAGCTATCCCTAGCTCATCCAGGACCGAACAGGCAATTAAAGCGACAGCATCATTTGCGCATACCAAAGCCGTTGGCATGCTTCCTGCCTGCTTGCGATCCCGCACCCAGTCACTCAGCTTCTCACGATATGCTCCATTCTCGATTCCTTCCAGCTTAAGCATGGGATCATCCCCCGCCTCAGGGAGCAAACCGTTCTCTTCCAGAGCGCTGCGGAAGCCAAGCCAGCGATCCCGGAAGCTTCGCGAGAAGGAGGAATTGCCGAGAAAATGCAGGTGTCGGTGTCCAAGACCAATCAAGTGATTGGTCAGCCTTGCCATGCCATCCAGGTTGTTGGCGAAGATCGTATCGCAAGGAATAAGCGGGTCCTCATGGTCAACCAACACCATCGTCAGGCCAAGGCGGTGAACCTCAAGCAGAAAGGGCGTAGCAATTTGTCCGACGCCAATCATCCCCAAGATGCCTGCGGGGTTCAGGATATTGATAAAATGATCACTGCGGGGATCAGACACAATAATCATTCCGAGTTCCTGAGCCTCCAACTCTCCGGAAATCCCCTCCAGCAACCTTCCCCAATACAGGGAATCCTTATTTTGAAAACGAATATTCGGCATCAGCACCAACACGGACTGTTTGCCTGTCTGAGCTAGCTGAATCGAAGCGGTAGGTGCCGGTAACGTATTTTTGACATACCCGTTCTTCTGATTGAAATATCCGAGCCTTGAAGCGGCTTGAATAACTCGCTCCCTGGTCGTCTCATTTACGCCCCCCTTGCCGGATAACGCTCTAGAAACGACGAACTTGGACACACCCAGATGATCGGCAATTTGCTGCATCGTAATTTTCTTCAAAATTCATAACCTCCGGGTTGACCCGTAACACTAACGGTTTTAATAACAAGCTAACAACATTATAACATAGGCCAGCCCTGTTATTCGTTCGGATCAAACCATGAAGCCACCCAATGGATGCTTTGTTGTGATACGCGCTGTAGCAAATGAGCCGCTTTATCGGCAAAACGGTCCACAGCCGGTGCAGAAGGGGGCGGCAGCAGTAAATCTGCGGGCGTTTGCATCACCAGGTCTCCACCCTGTGGTTCCTGCGCAGTTCCGGTCCCATAGTCCTGCTCGGAAGGAGTCAATACCTGCGGCTGGCCAGAGCTAAGAGGAGCGTTGCTCTGTACCATAACGTCTCCTTGCCCATTGGTCCAAACGTAGGCGGGATTCAGGCCTTGTGCTGTCTGCTCAGGAGAAGCTGTCCTGTTTGTAGCAAAGGAGGGCCCGTAGATCGAGGCTGTGCCATTCTCCGCAAGCTGCATGCCAAGCGTCACTCCTCCGACCAGTAGGAAGCCATATAATAAAGTGTTGCGTAGCATTTTCGCCATAACAGCCCGTCTCCTTTACTCAGGATTTTTTGTTGGATGCTTCATGGGTCGCCTCTGCGCCTCCACTGCGCGTCAACGTGCCCGCCTTCTCGGCATCCTGGTTCTCCCAATACAGATCAGCAATGATGCTGGCCAGCACCTTGGCTGTACGCTCCAACTCATCCTGGCTGTTATCAATGCCACCAACTTCAATCAGAATGCTGTTGGGAGACAACGATTGGTTATATTCTCCGTTTCCTTGGGAAGAGGTCTTCCCCCAAATACCCCGAGAAATACCGGGATAGCCCCGCTCCAGACGATCATGAATCGAGCTTGCAAACTTCTCGTTCTCTCTCCAGTTCTCGTTACCATGACCGATGATAAAGTATACCTGCGCATAATTAACTCCGTCGATGGAGGTTGTTGTTTTATCATGGCGTTGTGAATCCCGGTGAATATCGATGAAATAGGCGAGTTCGCCGTTCTCGGCCATGGCTCTTTTGACGGTCTCTCGTGAATATTTATATGAGTAGTTATAGCTATAATTGCTAACCTTGGCCGCATAATTCTCGAAGGAGTGCAGGGCAGCAACCCCTTTACGCTCCAATTCCTTCGTCAAAGCCTCTCCTACCAGCCCTACATTCTTCATATTTGCAGCCGAACTAGGGTTATCTATATCCGTTCCAAGCACAGGGTTAAAGGATTCCTGAGGATGAGAATGGTAGACCATGACGATGTTCTTGTTCCCAGGCTGCACGGAAGGCTCCCCGTTATCTTCGCCCACACCGTTACCCGGCGTAGTAGATGGAGGGACCTCCCCGGCTTCCTCGCCTGGTTCTGTCCCAGGGTCTCCTCCTTCTTCCGGATCGGAATGGTCCGGAGCGCTTCCGTCTGCCCCTGTACCAGGGCGGTAGTCTTCTGGTGCACGAGCTGTATGATTCCCTGAGCCCGTCCGCAGCAAGATTGGATTATCAGCTCCAAGTCCCGGAACCTCCCTGGCTACCAGACTCTTGGGATCAGCGGGATTAACGTCAGTTAAGAGCTGAAATACAAAATTCGTCATTTGCTTCCCTGAGATGGTGGGCGTCTGCTTCTCACTCGCGACATGGGGGACTTCCATGCCAACCATATCCATAAAGAAACCGCTGGACAGCGAAGCTGCCAGGCCTTTCATGGAAGACACCGGCGATGTATTCAGGCTTTTCTCGGCAATTCCCAAGACGCCCAGCATGATAAAGAAGATCATCGACATGACCGCCAAGAGCAAGAAGGTCCGTCCTAGCGCCAACGCATGCAGCAAATTTCGTCTCATCTTTCCCACGTTCCAAGCTTTGAATTTCATAGGTAAAACCTCCTCCAGCCGCTTTCAAACTGTATATTCCAAATCTATGAACCTAGTTTGGCGGCTAGAACCCCGAATCTCATAAAAAAAAGAAATCCGCTAGATTTGCGGATTTCCATATATTTGGGGTGGTGCGATGCCGAATCCACTTCCTGAGCTGCTTCGTGATCAAAAGCTAACTGTTTGAACTACCTCATAATAATCATGTTCAAAAAGTCAGCTTTTCAGCACCGAGAAGATTGGATGAAGCTAGAGACTGAGAAGCGGAACGTACGTAGTGGGTACGTGAGCATCGGAAGGCTCGGCTGAATTCAAGATTCGATGCCGAATTCACTTCCTGAGCCGCTTCGTGATCAAAAGCTGACTTTTTGAACTACCTCTAAAATTAGTGGGTGTAGGAGGCTACATTATCGGGAGTTACCGCCTCATGCAGCGCAATATTAAGGCCACTGGCAATCACGTTGGCTACATCTTCGATGAATTCATCGATTTCCTTCGGCGTGACGATAAGGTCATGTCCAAGTGGCTCCAGAACCTCCTTGACCAGCCCCAGGCGCTCTCCTTCACCCAAATCATTAAGCATCCCCATGATCTGTTTGGTGGGGGCCTCGCCGTCACCGCTCTCCTGGTTAAAATGATTCTTCATTAAATCAAACACATTATTGACGATAGTAGACGCGTAACAGACGGTGGGGACTCCGATTGCGATACATGGCACGCCCATAATTTCCTTGGTAAGTCCTCGCCGCTTGTTGCCGATGCCCGACCCCGGATGTATACCGATATCAGCGATCTGAATTGTCGTGTTCACACGTTCCAGAGAGCGGGAGGCCAATGCATCGATGGCAATGATCAGATCCGGCTTGGTCCGGTCGACAATGCCCTGCACCACCTCGCTGGATTCGATCCCCGTAATGCCTAGCACTCCCGGCGCTATCGCACTCACGTCGCGATAGCCTGGAGCTACCTGGTCTGGCGTCAGTTCAAAGTAATGCCGGGTCACTACGACATTCTCCACGACCAAGGGTCCCAGCGCATCCGGCGTGACGTTCCAGTTGCCCAGTCCCACGATTAAAGCTTTGGCCCCGGGAGCAACACCGATCTTGGGCAGGAATGCCGTAAATTCTTGGGCAAACGCAGCGGATACCTTCTCCTGAAGCTCCGTGTCCTTGGTCCGCAGGCCGGGCACCTCCAGCGTGATGTAATGCCCCTGAATTCGCCCGATTTGCCTGGAAGCAGCCTCACTGGTTACGTCCAGACGAGTAATTTTGATGCCTCCGTCCAGTTCCTCAATCTGTTCATGAACACCTGGCACGGGTCCACCATGGGCCGTCTCCGCCATTTCCTTCGACTCGACAGCAAGATCAGTGCGTACGGAATATTTGCGCAAATCCAAATTCATGCCATAAGACCTCCATTTGCTCTTGTTGCCTTTATTGTGCGGGAGAGGGAATCCGTTTATACATATAGCCTTTTTGGCAGGCTTCTGGCTTGCCAGAAAACGAGAGATTAAGTATGATGATCTTATTGCTTTTTACTACCTTGCGTGATAAACTATTTTAAGTTGTGAATCATCTGGGTTGATATATGCTTTACAGGAGGTGAATGCAATGCCAAACATTAAATCCGCAATCAAACGTGTGAAAACAAACGACAAGCGTCGCGCTCTGAACGCTTCGCAAAAGTCCGCCCTGCGTACAGTAGTGAAAGCTGCTGATTCCGCACTGGCTAACAACGAAGTAGAAGCAGCTAAAACTGCCTTCGCTGCTGCAGCCAAAAGATTGGACAAAGCCGTAACTAAAGGTTTGATCCATAAAAATGCAGCTGCCCGCAAGAAATCCCGCTTGGCTAAAAAATTGAACGCCCTTACGTCCCAAGCGTAAGAGACGTTATTATATCAAGTTTAAGCTCAAAAAGACCTGGACGATGTTCGTTCAGGTCTTTTTGGTTCATCCGTTAATTTTGAGATTATCGCATAGGCCTGGGGGGTTATTAGGCCCCCAACTTCAACAAGAACAGTTCCAAGCCTAGTACCTTGTCAACCTTTCCGCTCTTCATGCGGTAATCCAGCTCGGCCAGGTCGAACATAATTGTGCGCAACTGTTCGGGTTCGAATTTTCGCGCCTGCTCTCCCGCCAGCTTGACTACATAAGGATGTAGACTCAGCCTGGAAGCAATCTGCTGCTGTGAATAGCTTTGTCGTCCCAGGTCTTTGACCTGCAGCATGATTCTGAATTGACGAGCAATTAACGCAGCGATCTTGATCGGCTCCTCGCGTTGCTTAAGCAGCTCATAGAAGATACCCAAGGCCTGCTCCAATCTCAAGGCCGCAATATGTTCAACCATAACAAATACATTTTGCTCCGTACTCCGGGCTACTAATTGCTCTACGGCAACGGTATCGATCATTCCTCCCGCTCCAGCATACAAGCATAGCTTGTCCGTTTCAGCGGCCAACACAGCCATCTGCACACCACTGACGGCAATCAGTGCCTCTGCGGCATCGGCGGCGATTCGGCAGCCTCGTTTCTCCACCTCTTGCACCACCCACTGGACAAGCTCACGTCCTCCCATCGGCATAAAGGACAAAGCCGTACCCGAGGCCTTCATGGCCTTGACTACCTTCTTCCGCTCATCCAGCTTTTCATGATGCACAACAAATACAATTACGCTATGTTCAGCCGGGTTACTTATGTAAGATAATAAAGCCTCCACCTTATGCTCGATCTTTCCTCCGTCCTTCCCTGCGGTGAACACGGACGAATCACGCACAATAATTAATTTGCGCTCCACCAGAAACGGCATCGTCTCCGCTTCCTCCACCACCATCTCAACCGGTGTTTCTGCCAAGTCGAAGGAGGCTAAAGCAAAATCCTTCTGTTCCCGATCTACCAGCTTCTCCTGCAATAACCCAACGAACTCCTGAATTTGATATTTCTCTGTGCCGTAGCACAAATATAACGGGGAGATACGCCCCTGCTTAATGTCTTTTACCGCTTGCTTTGCGTCCATTCGGCTTCTCCCTTCCGTCTCTTACCTCTTACCATCATACTTCGAGTTCCCCTTGTTCTTCAAGGTCTCTTCCGATTACGCAACAAAGGGACCTCTGCCTCATGGCGAAAGATCCCTTTGTCCCGGAGCATCTATATAAACGCGCGCCGAAGAGCTCTAGAAACTCTCCGAATGGCGGTCATACGACGATCAGGGGGATATAACATTGTCTCTACTCTCTAACCTATTCCATATCTCCTGAAAAGGTGACTGCTTTTGCATATTTAGGAAATCGCCTGAGTTCGAACCCGGCTAACCCTGCTACAGTTCTATGGCTGTTCTCCCGCAGCATTTGTCTCGGCTGTTTTGCCTGCCTCGAACTTGTGATTAATCGCAGCCCCATCTTTCTCTGTCTGATACGTAAATATATGGCCGTCCGCTGACCAGCCACCAGTCACCCAATCTCCGTCAAGCAGCTCAGCATGAACCTGCTTCCGCTCCTCGGATTCCCATTTGTAGATATACAAATGTTCCTCTTTCACTTCTGCCTCAAAGACTCCATCTGGAGAAGACCAGACAGCGGGTTGCCCAGTGAGCCAATAACCACCATCTGCCGTGTCACCAACTATAGCCTTATCACTTGGCTCCTGTTGCTGCTCCGTCTGCTGATTTGGATCGGCAGAATCTGCCCCACCCTCGGCATTCTTGAAAATTTCTGTACGCATAGCTTCCTGATCTTCAGGCTGCGCTTGATCTGCTCCTGAAGAATTACCGGCTGAGGAATTGTCCTGCGAACCCGTCTGGAGCTGATCTGAAGCCGAATTGCCACCGGAACGCGCATCCGGTTGACTGGCTTGCGGCGAATTACCCGATTGATTAGAGTCTCCCGCAGCAGGACTACCGTCCGTGGAGCTTGGCTGCTTATCTATCACAGGTGCTTTCGCCGTTTGATCCGGCAATTCGGGCGACACCTCATGATTATTGGTGTTACTGTCCTCCATCTTGAACTGAAGGGCCGTCTCATCGGGCGCCGCATCGGCTGCCGAATCGCTGCTGGTATGCTGGTCATTCAGACTCTCACTTTGCTGTAAGGCCGAGGACACCTCGGCGTCTGACAGCGTGCGTGGCTCATATTGATAAATAAACACGCCCAAAATAATAACCGCCGCTGCCCCGAGTGCACCATAACGGTATATCCAGCTTCGTTGCAGTGTTCTTCCACCACTCCGGCGTCGTACATTTCTGCCACTTGAAACTTCCGGGAATTCGTCCGATGCGCTCTTGTCCATCGACATGATTGGCAAAGCCGAAGTCTCAGCAGTGCTTCCTCCCTCCAGCCGGGCGCGATCGATTTCTTCCAGTTGCGGAAGAATTGCGTCCACAAGACTAAAGTTAGGCATGACCTGAGGCAACTTCTCCAGCCGGGCAGACAGATCGCTTAATCGTTCGAACGCTTCAGCACAAGCCTCGCAACTGTGAATATGCTCGAACAGCAACGAGCGATCTTCTTCATTTAGATCATGGTCCAGATACCGCTGCATCCATTCCTCCGCCTCCTGGCATTTCATCCTGATACACCACCCTTCTGATAATCTTGGAGTAGATGCTGCAACTGTTGCCTAGCCCTGAATAAATAGGATTTCACTGTATTCAGGGGTAAATTCAAGCTGTCAGCAATTTCGTTATACGAGAAATCCTGCAAATATCTAAGCACAACCACCGACCTGTGATGTTCCGGTAATTGCTCAATGGCATCCCGAATATCATCGGCCAAATATCCCGCCATCACTTCCCGCTCCACGCTCTCCTTGCCTTGGAACACCATTTCATGCTCGTCAATGGATACGGTTGGCTTTTGTCTACGGAATTTATCAATGCAGATGTTGGTCACAATCCGTTGTACCCAGGTTTTGAACTGCGCCTTCTCTTCATAGGAGTCGATTTTGGTATAAATACGAATAAGGGCTTCCTGAGCCGCGTCATGCGCATCCTGCTCATTGTTCAAAATATAATAGGCCGTCCGGTATACGTGATTCTCGATCTTGCGCAATAGGGTGATTAGAGCGTCGCGATCGCCCGTTTGAGCGGCTCTGATGAGATCCTGCTCTACCACTAAAGGCTCCCCCTTCCTTGCATCTTTACAGACGCTAGAGTCCGACAATATGTTGCAATGTTGTTACTATATAATTAAACTTTTAATCCTTGCTTTATGCTCTCTTAATCTCACCTTAGAATATCAGAAAAGAAAGGCCCCGTCATCCTGCTCTAATAAGGTAACCCTTTGGCTTGATTCAGCTTCCTTTACTCGGGCTGTACAGGCAGTTTGAACCTTGCTTCAATAGGCTGTCCCCGGCGTATTTTCATCTGTACCTCCCCTTGCTGGTCTGTACGATAAATCTGCACCTTCTGCTCGTCCAGACGCTCAACTACCGTTGGATGAGGATGACCATAGACATTCGTCGCTCCCGCCGAAATTAACGCACGCTCCGGCTGCCAGAAGTCAAGCCAGGCCGCTGATGTCGATGTTTTGCTGCCATGATGAGCTACCTTCAAGACATCAACAGGCCCCTTGTAGACAGTGTTGTCCCCGAAATCCTCCAAAGCTAACGCCCTTCTCTCTGCCGCCTCATCCATATCTCCAGTAAATAAAAAGGAGGATTCGTTCATTTCAAGCATAAAGACAATGGAGCGGTGGTTTTGCTCTTTATCTACGGGTAGTGTTCCGGATTCTTGAATGCCTGGCTGCGGATATAGAAACTCCAATCGGGTGTCCTTGTCAGGCTTAAGCTGCATCCCCCGGCTCACCGAATAGACGGGAATCCCCTTTGCTATAGCCGTTTCCATCAGTTTCGTCATTGTCGCCGACGGAGACAGACTGCCATTAATAAGTAAGGATTCGACACGAAATTGCTCCAGCACGGCCTGCACTCCGCCGATATGATCCTGGTCGCCATGGGTCAGAATTACAGCATCCAGCCGATGGATACCTCGCTTTTTGAGCAGCGGAGCCAAAGTCTTGGTCCCCACCTCGAAGGGCTCCCGGCGTTCCCTCCAGTTATCCTTGGCTTTGCGAAAAGAAACGGTACCTCCACCATCCACCAAAATGTGAACCCCCGAAGGTGTTGTGATCAAGGCGCTGTCTCCCTGACCTATATCAATAAACTCTACATAACCCGTTCCTTTCACATAAGCCGTGCCATAACCAACCACAAGCAACAATGCCAGTCCAGCAATGGCGGCTAAGCGCAGCAAAGCAATGGGTCGCCCCATAGCCAAGCGGTAAAGAGCCGATATCCATTGCCGTGCACCCAGAGGGAACCTTCGCCCCCTTCCATCCCCGGCTATTCCAAATCCGTAGGCTGTAGAGTCGGCCGCAGCCTGTGCCCAGACTCCTGCTGCTCCTGGTCCGAGAGGAACTGTATCCCCCACCATTCCTCCGTTTACCCGCCAAGTATCCGCTTGCTGTTGACGCTCCCTGCCCTTAGCCAGCACATAATAGCAAAGCCCGTAAAAAGCCAGAATCCACGCTATATTCGGTGATCTCCAATAGGTCATAAAGCCACTACGCCCGCTAAACCATTCTGTAACTATAAAAGTAGCGCTATTTAGCCAACGTACCGGTATCGCAGCCCATAATCCCAGTTTGGTGGGCAGCAAGCTAAGTAGCAGCGCTCCCGTGCCAAGCGGTAATGCAATTGCCCCAATAATCGGTACCAGCAACAAATTAGCCAGAATTGACAGAAGGGAAAATTGATTAAAATAAGTAATCGTCAGCGGAAATGAAACCATTTGTGCTGTTAACGTAATGGCTACAGCGCCTCCGATCTTAGGAGGCAGCCACCGGAAATAACGGCTTAATAGAGGAACAAAGATAATTAACCCCGCGGTAACAGCAAAGGAAAGCTGGAAGCTGACATTCAGTAGAAAATAAGGCTCCCACAACAGCATAAGCCAGGCTGCGGCAGCTAATATGTTCAAGCTATCCTTCCATCGACCTTGCTGCAGCAAGTATATCCCGAGCATCGTCATAAGACCGGATCGGATCACGGACGGGGAAAATCCGGTCAACAGCATGTAGACAGGAACAAAACCCATGACGACGTTCAGCGAGGTTTCCCTGGTCGCCCGACATAACCGAAGCAAGCCAAACAGAAGCCCCACGTTTATAGCTACATGACTGCCGGAAATAGCCAGAATATGTGTCAATCCAAGGTTAGTAAACTCGGTGTATTTGTCAGGCTCAAGCTCATCCTGCAGGCCGATCAGCAGCCCCTTCATATAACCAGCCTGCCAACCTGGGAACAGTCGCTCTATGCGGTCACCCAAGGCGTAGCGAACTTCATCGACCTTACCGAAGAAAGCGGCGATTCCATGGCTGCCACCCTCTACCTCCAGACTCGAAGCTCCTTCGGCTTTGAGCAGCCAGTGAATACGTTGAATATGTAGATAACGACTATAATCAAAACCACCGAAATTCCGGGCAACTTGTGGCTCCTGCAAGCTTCCGCTTAAGCTGATTCGTTGACCACGCTTCCAAAGCTTTGCCGTTTGAATCTCTTCTTGTGCAGCAAGCCTCAATTGTACAGCCACCCGTTCTCCGCCCCGAATTTCTTGTTCTGTCTCTTGTCCTTGTACCAGCCGAAATACCTCCAGTGTAAAATCAGCCCGGTCGCCATCGACCTCTACCATCGAGACAATCATTCCTTCTACGCGCCCCTGCCACGTCTGCTCGTTTGGTGGAATTTCTATATGACTAATATTACGTGCCTCATTATAAAGCCAATAAGAAGCTCCCAACGTAAATACCAGCCATAATAAAATAAGCTTGCGCCCTGGCATCCCTAAGACTATCACGGACACTAGCACTAAGAGCGAGACGCCCAGCCACAGCCACCAAAATATCCCGCCGCCGCTCCCTGCCGCCAGGCCGCTGCCAACTAGCCAGCTAACCGTCATTGCTGTTAAGGGTCTTCTTCTCATCTTCACTCCTCCTCCTTTCCATTGAAGCACTAGCAAGCCCCGCCAACTAAAAAAAGCACCCCATCCGCTTTTAAGCGAATGAGGTGCTTCCCACATTCAGATCCTACTTATAATAGGTCAATTTGCTCGGCCGTTTCCTGCGGGGGCTGATAAGCCTCCAGACGGCGAAAGGTAATACCGATTTGCTTCATCATGGCCGTGACCTTCCCGGTATCCTTCGGATAAGGACGATGGAACACGATCTCCGTAATGCCGCTGTTAGCCAGCATATTGGCGCAGGTCCAACAGGGCTCATCGGTAACGTATACGCTTGCCCCTTCCCGATCCGTGCGATCCGTGAACAAGAGCAGGTTCTGCTCGGCATGAATTGTACGAATGCAGCGCTGCTTCTTGACCATCTTCTCTTGCCCGTCTTCCAGCACCAGCTCAACCTCTTCCGAAATCATACAGCCAGCCTCCGAGCAGTCAGGCACGCCAGAGGGAGCTCCATTGTAGGCCGTCCCCAGCAATTTCTTCCCTTGCACCAGCACTGCCCCCACATGCCGCCGGCTGCAGCGTGAACGCGTGGATACCATATAAGCAATATCCATAAAATACGTATCCCAATCTTTGCGTTTGTCCGGATTCATCTTCTAGCTCCCCCTGTCTCACAGCCTGATGTATGGCTTCATCTTCGCCAGCATTTTATCTCCAATACCCTTCACTTCCGTCAGCTCTTCAATCGAAGTAAACCCTCCGTGTGTATCGCGGTAATCCATAATGGCCTTGGCCTTCTTCTCGCCGATACCCGGAATATCCTGCAATTCCACCAAACCCGCCTGATTGATACTGATTAAGCTAAGATCAATGGCAGGCTGATTAGTCCCTGCTGCATCCACAGCAGGAGCCTGGTGTATTCCTGATTTTGTCGCTGTGGGAGACTGAATTAACTCCGTCTCCACCGTAGCTGCTACCGTTGCCTTCCCATTAACCTGAACTTCACCGCCAGAAGCCATTTGCTCACCCTGAGCAGCTTCCTCCAGCGTTGCTTCGATTGCCGCATTCACAGGAGCCCAGCCTTCAATTCCGGCAGGTTTACTTCCTCCTGTTGCCAGCAGCATCAAGCCCGCTCCAAGCATCGCAGACATGGCGGCTGTCATGACCAACTTGCGCATACCCACACCCCAATCTTAAGAGGTAGTTCAAAAAGTCGCCTTCCCATGACGAAGCTGCTCAAGAAGCAAACCCGACTTTTTTGAACTCGCACTTAAAAGAATCTACTCTTATGTCATGAAGATCCAATCAAGATGCATACATATTGTTACAAGTGGAATAAACATGCCTAGACATGCTTCATACCAGAAAGGTGCAACAAGCACGGAAAGGGGAACCCGGATGAAAGTCGCCTTCATCGGAACCGGATCCATGGGAAGCTTGCTCATCGATGCTTTTTTGCGTTCAGGCGCGCTGCTCCCGCATCATATTTGTGCCAGTAATCGTTCTCCCTCTAAGGCCAAATCACTCGCTTCACGCCACCCTGGACTACAAATTAGCGATAGCAATACCCAGGCGGTGCAAGGAAGCAAAATCATCTTTCTTTGCATCAAACCTCTGGATTACCCCGATGTCATCGCGGAAATCCGGGATAGCCTTGATGAGAAGCAAATCATCATATCTATCTCAAGTCCTGTTCAAATTGAAGCGTTGGAGAACTGCATTCCCTCCAAAGTTGCCAAGATTATCCCCAGCATTACTCATATGACCCACAGCGGAGCTTCACTTTGCATTTATGGTAGCCGAATTCTTCCGGAAGATCGGCTGCTGTTGGAGCAGCTCATGTCGTCCATCAGCGTCCCGCATTCCCTGCGAGAAAGTGAAACGCGAATTGCCTCGGACTTATCCAGTTGCGGACCCGCGTTCATGGCTTATGTACTGCAAATCTGGACGGACACCGCCGCCGAACTTACTGGCATCAGCCAAGCCGAGGCCCGTAGGCTCGGCTCAGAGATGCTGCTAGGAACAGGCAAGCTGTTGACCGAAGGAGGACTCACCGTTGAAGCGCTCCGGAAGCGAGTCGCCGTGCCCGGCGGAGTTACCTCCGAAGGCATCGCTGTTCTACAAGGCGATTTACAACGTTTGTTCGCCCGTTTGATACAAGCGACTCACCGCAAAAACGATGAGGATATCAGCAAGCTTCAGGAATTGTTCCGTTCCATCGTCAAAGAAGCTGCATCCGATTAGCCCACAACGATATTGACCAATTTGCCAGGAACGGCGATCACCTTGCGGATGGCTTTACCTGCCATAGCTTGCTGCACATTAGGCAAGCCCAAACTATGCTCTTGCATGGCCGCCTGATCCAGATCCTTGGAAATTTTAGTGCGATCCACAATTTTACCGTTCACCTGAACGACGATTTCCACTTCCGCTTCCACGGTCCAGGCCTCATCATAAGCTGGCCATGGTTCATAAGAAATCGTGCCTTCATGCCCAAGCCGCTCCCATAATTCTTCCGCTATATGTGGAGCTAATGGGGAGAGCAGTTGCACGAAGCTCTCGGCTGCCTCTTTCGGAACTGCATCAGCCTTATAGGCTTCGTTCACAAAGATCATCAATTGGCTGATCGCCGTATTGAAGCGCAGATTGTCAAAATCTTCGGTCACTTTCTTGACCGTCTTATGCCAGGTCCGCTTCATCTCGTCGCTGCCGCCATCCGCCGTGATTTTGGCGTTCAGGCTTCCATCCTCAGCCACGAACAAGCGCCATACACGGGACAGGAAGCGATGAACCCCTTCCACCCCATTGGCATTCCATGGCTTGGTAGCTTCCAGCGGCCCCATGAACATTTCATAAACGCGCAACGTATCCGCTCCGAATTCATTCACAATTTCATCCGGATTGATGACGTTACCGCGAGATTTACTCATTTTCTCATTATTGGTGCCCAGGATCATCCCTTGGTTCACCAGCTTGTGGAACGGCTCCTTGGTAGACACGACGCCCAGGTCGTAGAGTACCTTGTGCCAGAAGCGGGCATATAGCAGATGGAGCACGGCATGCTCGGCTCCCCCGATGTACAGGTCAACAGGCAACCATTCCTTTTGCTTATCTTGAGAGCACAGCTCTTGATCATTATGCGGGTCAATGTAGCGCAGGTAATACCAGCAGCTACCGGCCCATTGCGGCATCGTATTTGTCTCACGACGTGCTGGAAGTCCTGTCTCCGGATCGGTTGTATTCACCCAGTCCGTAACGTTAGCCAGTGGTGATTCGCCTGTACCTGATGGCTTGATCGCATCCACATCCGGCAGAACAAGCGGAAGCTGATCCTCCGGCACCGGCTTCATCGTGCCATCCTCCAGATGCAAGATTGGAATCGGTTCGCCCCAATAGCGTTGACGACTAAACAACCAATCACGCAGACGATAGGTAATCTTGCCTTTTCCTTTGCCGTTCTCTTCCAGCCAACTGATCATCTTCTTGATGGCTTCCTCATTGTGCAAGCCGTCGATGAATCCTGAATTAACATGGGCTCCGTCACCGGCATAAGCTTCCTTGCTCAAATCGCCGCCGGACACCACTTCAATAATCGGCAGCTCGAATTGCTTGGCAAAGGCATAATCACGTTCATCATGTCCCGGTACAGCCATAATCGCTCCCGTGCCGTAGCCAGCCAGCACATAGTCAGCAATCCAGATCGGCAGCTTGGCCCCATTCACCGGATTGATAGCATAGGCCCCGGTAAAGACGCCTGTCTTGTCTTTGGCCAAATCCGTCCGCTCCAGGTCACTCTTGCGAGCAGCCTGCTCTTGATAGGCCTCAATGGCTGCGCGTTGTGCTTCCGTTGTAATCTTGCTAACCAGTTCGTGCTCCGGCGCAAGCACCGCGTAGCTCGCTCCGAACAAGGTATCCGGACGCGTGGTGAACACGGTCAATGCCGCGTCGTGCCCTTCAATGGCAAATACAACCTCGGCTCCTTCCGATTTTCCGATCCAGTTACGCTGCATATCCTTGATACTTTCGGACCAGTCCAGTTCCTCCAGATCCTCAAGCAAACGTTCCGCATATTCAGTAATCTTCAGCACCCATTGACGCATCGGCTTGCGAATGACTGGATGACCCCCGCGTTCGCTCTTGCCATCAATGACTTCCTCGTTCGCCAGTACCGTTCCCAGCGCTGGACACCAGTTCACTGGCACCTCGGCAACATAAGCCAAGCCGCGTTTGTAAAGCTGGATAAAAATCCATTGCGTCCATTTATAGTAAGACGGATCGGTCGTGCTAATCTCACGGTCCCAATCATATGAGAAGCCCAGCGACTTAATTTGGCGCCGGAAATTGTTAATGTTCTTAACCGTAATATCCCGGGGATGCTCACCCGTATCAAGCGCATGCTGTTCCGCCGGAAGTCCGAAGGCATCCCAGCCCATCGGATGAAGTACGTTGTAGCCGCGCATCCGTTTGAAGCGGGAGACGATATCCGTCGCCGTGTAACCTTCCGGATGGCCTACGTGCAGGCCCGCACCCGAGGGGTAAGGGAACATATCAAGCGCGTAAAATTTCGGTTGCCCCTGTTCCTCCCGTGTTTTGAACGTATGATGCTCATCCCAATAAGCTTGCCATTTCGGCTCGATGGCCTGAGCCCGATAGATGTCTTGGGGCACGTTATGATCCGCCATATTCCAAAATCCTCCTTGATTAACCATAGTTTTAATACAAAATCCAGGATCGTCCTCTTAAGATAAATAAAAAACCTCCCGATCCATAGCGTATCATCGCTAGGGACGAGAGGAAGTTTCCCGTGGTACCACCCTAGTTAGCATCGGACATACTTTGTCCTAGCTCACTTTGACCCTTAACGCGGGCAAGACGATGATGCTTTTGAGCATCATGACTCCAAGGCGAGTTCATTTTCATTTCCCAACCGGCTTGCACCTGACGCCGGCTCTCTGGATGGTGAAATCAAAATTACTGTTCCTCTTCAAAGTTATCGTGATGTATGCAATTTTGGCTATCAGTTATTATATCCAATTTGCCGCTATAAAGTCAACGGCAGACCCGGTTTATCCGGTAATCAAAGTTGAAGCTCTTGATTATTCCGTCTAAATTTTGTTATTATAAAGATGTGTACACAACGCAAAAAACCTCGACAATTCGAGGCAGACTCCTGGACAAGCACCACCTTGTCCGAGGAACTTTATTTTGCAATGTGTTTTACTTTACTGGAGAGGAGGTTATCACTCATGGCAAAGGATGTACTCTGCGAAGTGAATTCATGTCGTTTCTGGGACAGCGGTAACAAATGCGCTGCTTCCTCCATCTACATCGTTTCTCATACAGAAGCTAAAACTTCTAAGGAAACAGATTGTAAAACATTTGAGCATAAAGCATAATCGATCCATCTGAGAAGGGACAACCCATGTTCCTTCTCTTTTTATTTTATCAAAGTTGAGAATGATTATCAAGATGAAAATGCAATTTTTTGTCCATGCTCTGAACGCAAGATAGTTCTGGACGCAAAAACCCAAGGAACTAAGCGAAATAGGTCGCTTTAGCTCCTTGGGTTTTAAAAACACTTCTCTATTTTGTTACTCTGGATGTTCTATTTAAATACGGTTGATTCGAGCAAGCAGGGTCTCCATATCACGCTCGCGAAGGCCCCTCTTGCTAAGCCACACCAGCGCCCGTAGCGGCAGGAAGTGCAAGTCCGCCTCGGCGATATCCGCCGGTTTGTCAGCCGGGAATATACCGCTATTAGCCTTGAACTGCTCAATGAGTTCCAAAGTAGCCGAGTCGGGATTTCCCCAAGTCAGCAAATCCCCCAAGGTTGAGTTGCGAGTGAAAACACGATTTCGCTGAGTCCCACTCTCCACAAAGACTTCTGACGTTGCGGCGATATCACGAGATGAACGCCCAATCATAATGTCGAATAGGCCGCTCTCCGCATGCCAATCACCTAACTCGACGTCGTAAAAGGCGAACGCTCTTTTACTTAATTCGAAGGTGACGGTCTTCTCTTCCCCTGGCTGAAGCTCGATTTTCTCGAAGCCCTTTAGCTCGCGAAGCGGCCGGGCAACAGAGGCTTCCCGATCTCCTACGTACAATTGAACGATTTCTTTACCTGCAAGCTCCCCCGTATTTCTTACTCGCACGCTCACCGTTAAGGTGTCGGAATCCTGAATATGTGTACTACTTAAGGATAGGTCAGAGTATTCAAAGCGGGTATAGCTTAAGCCGTGCCCGAACGGGAATAACGGCTCCAAGGCTTTGGTGTCATAGTATCGGTACCCAACAAATACGCCCTCACGGTACTCCGCCCGGTCATGCTCTCCCGGGAAGAACAGGTACGATGGGTTATGCTCCAGCGCAGCCGGGAAGGTCTCGGCTAACTTACCGCAAGGGTTAGCGTCGCCGAACAGCAGATCAGCCAAGGCCCCTCCACAGGCTTGCCCACCTAGGTAAGCTTCCAGCACAGCCTGGGTCTTGCCGATCCAGGGCATCTCTACAGGTGAACCATTGCTAAGAATCACCACCAGGTTAGGTTGAACCTGAGCCACTTCCTCAATCAGACGGATATGATTCTCTGGCAGACGGAGATGCTTGCGATCATACCCTTCCGTCTCATAACGGTCCGGCAAGCCAGCGAAAATTACGGCTACCTCAGCTTGCTTTGCAGCTTCAACGGCTTCAGCAATCAGCCCGGCATTCACCTCGTCCTCATCCGTCCGATACCCTGACGCATACGACAGTTGTGCCGAATTCGCCACTTTACGACGGATCTCCTCGAAGGCATTATCCAGCTGGGTAGGTACGATATGTGAGCTGCCGCCACCCTGAAATCTCGGTTGCTGCGCGAAGCCACCAATGATAGCAATATTTGCAGACTTCGAGAGCGGTAAAATGGCTTGCTCATTCTTAAGCAATACCATGCTTTCGCGGGCCACTCTTCTAGCCAGCCGATGATGCTCCTCCGCGTCGAAGGAGGCCTGCTCCCGCTTGGCTTCATGTCCCTTGAAGGCCAGTTCCAATAATACGGTGACAGCTCTGTCTAGCAGGGCTTCATCCAGTTCACCATTTTGCACAGCCTGGACTATTCTGGCATCGCCTTCTCCAAGGCTGAACGGCATCTCCAGGTCAAGACCAGCGCGCAGACCAGGTACCCGTTCATTTATCGCACCCCAATCGGATACAACTACGCCTTCAAAACCCCATTCATCCCGCAGAATATCGGTAAGCAGGGTCTTGTTCTCAGCACAGTATTCACCATTGACCCGATTATAAGCTGTCATCACGGTCCACGGCTGGCCTTCTTTGACAGCACCTTCAAAGCTGGCAAGATAAATCTCCCGCAACGTCCGTTCATCCACGATAGCGTCCACAGTCATCTTACGGTATTCCTGATTGTTCAAGGCAAAATGCTTAAGCGAGGTGCCCACGCCTTGGCTTTGTACACCTTGAATATGGCTGCCCGCCATCTCCGAGGATAGATAAGGGTCTTCCGAGAAATATTCAAAGTTTCTGCCGCAGAGAGGGCTGCGCTTGATGTTGGCACCTGGGCCTAGCAGCACAGATACCCCAGCAGCCTGACATTCAGCACCTAGCGCCGATCCCATCTCGCGAATTAATGAACGGTCCCAGGAGCACGCCAAGCCAGCGGCGGAAGGAAAACATGTAGCCGGAATACTTTGACCCGCAATGAGATAATCCGCGTTCTCTACTTCCTTACGCAGCCCGTGGGGGCCATCCGCAACCATAATGGAAGGAACGCCCAGACGCTCCACCGTCTTCAACCGCCAGAAGTCCTGACCCGAGCAAAGGCTAGCCTTCTCCTCTAAAGTCAACTGCCCGACGATTTCCTTGATCGATCGTTCCATGCTTATTGATTCCCTCCTGTTCCGGCGGCTGACTTGAACACCAAAGCCTCGTACGGCTGCAATACACCCGATTGATGTTCCACATAATTGGACAGAAGCAGTTCTCCAAATAGTGAAAGCTCAGCTAATTCGGTCAGTGCTACTTCATGATCTGTAAAGTTACAAATGACAACAAATTGCTCGTCTCCATAAATCCGGCGATAAGCTCCAACTTCATTGGATTCTTCATAAAGGTCCTCGTAAAATCCGTAGACCAGAGCCGAATGTTCCCGTCTGAGTGCAATTAACTGGCGGTAGAACTGGAGAACAGAATCCTGATCCTTCATATTGTCATCCACGTTAATTTGTTGATAGTTAGGGTTTACCTTAATCCAAGGCTCACCGCTGGTAAATCCTGCTTCTGCCTCGTTACTCCACTGCATAGGAGTCCGTCCCTGATCGCGGCTGCGTCGGCCGAGATAATCCATAATCTCATCGGCCGAACGTCCCTTCGCCGTTTCCTCGCGGAACAGGTTGATGCTGCCGATATCGCGATACTCATGAATGGATTCGAAATGACAATTGGTCATACCGATTTCCTGACCTTGATAAATAAACGGCGTACCGCGCATGAGGAAATAATAAGCTGCCAGCATTTTGGCCGCAGGCTCACGATATGAGCCGTCACTCGCGAATTTCGATACTGAACGTACATGATCGTGATTCTCCAGGAACAACCCCATCCAGCCTTGCCGATTGGATTCCTTCTGCCATAGCGACAATGCATCCTTGAATTTCTTCATGTCCCAATCAATAAATTCTGCCTTACCACCAGGTTTGATATCCAGATCCACATGCCCGAACTGGAACAACATCGTAAATACTCCGTCCGTTTCATCCACGAAATCCGGAATTTGCTCCAGCGGTACGCCGGGTGCTTCAGCCACTGTAATTGCCCCGCGAGGTTCCAGGGCCTCCTGCTTCATTTCCCGTAAGAAATCCAGAATGCCCTCCTGGTTCAAGCTTGCCTTCTCGATTGGAGCAAAGGAGCGACCATTTTCAAGTTCAAGCTGAGGATAAGCAGGGTCCTTCTTGATGTAAGTAATGGCATCAACGCGGAAGCCTGCGATGCCTTTATCCATCCACCAGTCAATCATATTGTAGATTTCCCGCCGTACTTCTTCATTCTCCCAGTTCAGGTCCGGCTGCTTCTTCGAGAAGCAGTGAAGGTAATACTCGCCACTCGCCTCATCCCATTCCCAGGCAGAACCCCCGAATGCGCATTCCCAGTTGGTTGGCTCCTTGCCGTCCTTGGCCGGACGCCAAATATACCAGTCTCTCTTGGGATTATCCTTGGAGGAACGCGACTCAATGAACCAGGCATGCTCATCCGACGTATGGTTAGCCACCAAATCCATGACCAGCCGAATACCTCGTTTCCCGGCTTCTTCCAGCAATTCGTCCATGTCTTCCATCGTTCCGTACTCAGCCAGAATGCCGTGATAATCCGAGATATCATACCCGTTATCATCGTTCGGGGAATCATAAACCGGACTTAGCCACAACAAATCAATCCCCAGATACTGCAAATAATCGAGGCGCTGGATAATCCCTCGCAAATCCCCGATTCCGTCTCCGTTGGAGTCTTGAAAGCTGCGTGGATAAATCTGGTACGCCACGCTTTCCTTCCACCACTGCTGCTTTTGCTCTCTCATTGTTCGTACCCTCCGTACCCGATGAAATCATGAAATTCAAAAGATAATACCATGTATAATTTACAGCCAGCAGCTGTCCATTTCCCATTTATTAAGCTTCTCCAGTACGGCTGAGCCGTCGCCAAAGAACAAAATTCCGTCGGAGTCTTCCCCCGGATAAAATCGAGCGCTCATTACCTGCTCGCCATCATTAATGAAGATTTCAATGCATGAGTTGTCAATAAAAATACGCAAGAGCAAACGGCCGTCCTGCAATTGCACCGGGGCTTTGCGCATTCCTCCCACTCCTTGTCCAGAACGAGTGCGGTCCAGGATCAATTTGCCTTCCGGTCCGTTAAAGGTTAATACGGTCTCCTCCACACCATCCGGGCTACAACCGATCTTCACCCCAAACACCGAATTGGCTTCCGCTTGAATAGCCAGTTCCAACTCGGCACTATTCCCCCGGACACCATCAAGTGCAAATTGTTGATCCAAAGGTATGCTGGCATGACTGACATGCTCCTTGCGCAAGCTCTCCATTTCGGGTAAAGGCATGCTATACAACTGCTCACCCTTAAGCGTTAGCATACGCGGCATCGTCATTGCCCCTGCCCACCCATGGGCATCCTCCGGCTTATCTCCGTCCCATAAGGACATCCAGCCGATCATGACTCGTCTTCCTTGGCTGTCCAGCACCGTCTGCGGTGCGTAAAAGTTAAAACCGTAATCCAGCAAATGAAAATCATGATGCTTGAAGGAACCCTGCATTTCATCAAAATATCCAATCAGGTAACCCGATTGGCTTTTGTTATGATACAAATCGCCTTCCGGCTGCATGCCTTCTGGTGAAATAATAAGCATATGATGATGGTTAAGCTCGAACAAATCGGGACATTCCCACATGAACCCCAGACGCTCATCACCTTGTGCCAAGACGTTAACAAATTCCCAATCCAGCAGATCGACTGATTTATATAATAAGGCCTGTCCGCGATCATCCTGGCTTCGGGAACCGAGCACCATATAGTAGTGATCACCTTGCTGCCATACCTTGGGGTCGCGGAAATGATAAGGATGAATATTGCCCTTCGGCGCCGATTCGATCAATGGATTTTGCTCCAGCTTGGTGAAGGTGATGCCGTCTTCGCTGACTGCTGCGCACTGTACTTGGAGCAGCTCGCGCGTCCAGTCTGAACCGGTCCATACATTGCCGGTATACAGCAAGTACAGCTTGCCATCCTTCTCGATGGCACTCCCGGAGAAACAACCGTCCTTGTCGTACTCTTGGTCTGGCGCCAAGGCCACGGGCAGATGCTCCCAGCGTACCAGATCACTACTCTTCATATGACCCCAGAACATATTTCCCCATTTAGAAGCGTAAGGATGATGCTGATAAAATAAATGATAGTCTCCCTTATAAGCGCTGAATCCGTTCGGATCGCTCAGCCAATTGGCCGGCGCGGAAACATGATAATTGGGCTTCCACCGGCTCTCATCGGCCACGGGCTTAACCCGCTCCAGATACTCTTCCGCCTTCATGATGGAATTGTCCAAATAATTCGTTGGTTCATATGACATTATTTAACTGCTCCTTCAACGACACCGCGAATAATTTGTTTTTGCATAAATAAATAGAAGAAAATAACCGGAATCATGGACAATACTAGCGCCGCCATAGCTACTCCGTAGTCGGATGTGTATTTCCCGAAGAAGTAGAAGGTGGACAACGGCAAGGTTCTGTCGTTCTCCCCAATCAGGACCAGGGACGGTAACAGGAAGTCGTTCCAGATCCACAAGACATCCAGAATAGCCAACGTGGTTGAGATGGGCTTAAGAATAGGGAAGACAACTTGGGCAAACACGCGTAATTTACCCGCTCCGTCGATCAAAGCAGCCTCTTCCAATTCTTTAGGCACGCCTTTGACAAAACCGTGGAACATAAAGGTCGCCATGGCCAGTCCAAATCCCAAGTAGAAGTAGGCCAGCCACCACTTGCTGTTCAGCATGTTCAAATCCCCATAAATCGAAACAAACGGAATCATAACCGCCTGAAACGGAATAATCATTGAGGATACGAGCACCATCAGGATATAGTTATTGAGCTTCCATTTCCAGCGAACCAGAAAATAAGCGAGCATCGCTGCAAACACAATAATGAGTGCCACCGATAGTACCGTAACAATGACGGAATTAGATAAAGCATGCAGAAAGTTCATAGTTTCAAAGGCTTCCTTGTAGTTGCCGAAGCTCAGGGTTTCGGGCAAACTCAGCGGGTCCCGAACGATATCCAGGCGTGGCTTCAAGGAATTCAAGAAGATCATTAATAACGGGAAAATGAACAAAGCGAGCATCAGCGCGCTTACGACAAATAACAGTGACTTTCTTATGACTTTGCCGCTCATCACGCTTCCACCTCCACTTTTTTCATCGCTCTAACTTGCAAAATGGCAATCAATGCCACGATCAGGAATAATACAAATGCCTTGGCTTGTCCTGGCCCGTAATTCTGATACACGAACGCTTCATTGTAGACGTGCATCGCAATCATTTCCGTCGAACGGAACGGTCCCCCCTTGGTCAGGGACAAGTTGGTATCATAGACCATGAAGCTGCGTTGCAGCGTCAGGAACAAGCTGATTGTAAAGGCAGGTACCATCAACGGGATGCGGATGCTAATCAACTGTCTGAAGTAACCGGCACCATCCAGATTGGCCGCTTCGGTCAGCGATTCGGAAATCCCCGTCAACCCGGCAATGTAGATCAGCATCATATAACCTGCATTTTGCCAAACGCCAACTACGACGAGAGACCAGAAGGCCGTACCCGGGTCGGCAAGCCATGATGAAGAGAAGATGCCTAAGTGCAGTTCAGTACCTACATATACAAGGACTTTGGTGAAAATAAACTGCCACACAAAGCCGAGAATGATCCCGCCGATCAGGTTGGGCGTGAAGAATCCGGCACGGAAGAAGTTCTGGCTACGCAGCCCACTGGTTACAATCAGGGCGAGGGCAAAGCCAATCACATTGGTCAAAATTAGCGTAAAGAATACATAACGAATCGTTAACCACATTGAATCCCAAAATATAGCATCTTGCAGAGCCGTTACGTAGTTGCTCAGGCCCGTAAATTCAAAACTGCCAGTCCCCTGCCAGTTCGTCAGAGTCATGAATAGCCCGGCAAGGAAGGGCACGATGATGACCGTGGTGAATGCAAACAGCGGGATGGCCGCGAACAATCCGAAAACCTTTAATTTACCTATCCAAGTTTTTTCATTATACATAGGGTTGGATAACCTCCAAGAAGGGCTCTGAATAATAAGGTAGGGGAAAAGCCGGATGGCCTTTCCCTCTATAGTTCCACTTTGTTATTTCTTTGTTTTCCAGTAATTCTCGAATTCCTTGGCAACACCGTCACGGTCAAGCGCACCTGTCAGATATTTCTGCAAGGCAGCTCCCATGGTTGGGAAGCCATCTGGTGGGAAGTACAGGTTCATCCACTCCAAAGTTTGCTGCTTGTCCATGTAATACAACACCGATTGCGACAAGCTATCTTCCGGTTGGACCTGGAAGTTGCTGAAAGCAGGAATTGCGCTGAATTGGTTCACGTAGTAATCCTGACCTTCTGCGCTGCCAATCATCCAGTTCAGGAAGTCTTTAGCTGCAGCTTGTTCTTCAGGTGTGGATTGCTCTTTGTCAATTCCCCAGTACAAGGAAACACTGGCCGAGATTTGGCTGTTACCATAATCGTCAGCATTATTGCTGATCGGTACTGGCAGGAAGCCATATTCGCCATCAGGATCGGCTTCTTTGATTTGTGGATATGCCCAGTTGCCCATGAACCACATCGCTGCGCCTCCGTCAGCGAGCAACAATGGTGCTTCGTCGTATTGGGCTGCCAGGGGAGCATCTTTTGCTGTGTTATATTGCTTCATCAAATCGAAAGTGTCCATCCAGCCGTTAAATACAGCATTGTTAGCAAGATCTACGGAGCCTGCGGACACATCTTCAAGGAACTTGTGACGCGCATCCCGATCCTGCGATTGAGTTGTGAACAGGATGTTGGAGAAGTGAGCACCAAGCGACCAGTCGATTGGAGTCACCGTAATTGGAGCTACACCGCTCGCTTGAACTTTTTCAAAAAGCGCTTTCAAGTCGTCAATAGTTTTGATCGTTGCAGGATCAAAGCTGCCTCCGGTTGCTTTGTCCAGGATAGCTTTGTTGTAAATAAAACCAAAAGCTTCTACGGACATCGGCATACCGAGCACTTTACCATCAAACGTTGCGTAATCCAGCGTACCGGCAGATGCATTCTTGACCCATTCTTCATTGGTCAAATCCAGCAGCTTGTCCTTCATCAGTGGCATTTCTTGCCCGATGCTGATTACTGTTGGCGCATTGTTAGCTGCATACAAGGTTGTCATTCTCTCGTATCCGTTTGCACCCGACAACGGAATGATGGTAACTTTCGCCTTATCTTGCGATGCATTGTAATCCTTGACCATCGCCTCGAAAGGCTTGGCAATTTCCTCTTTACCAACCAGCACGGTAATATCAACGGCCTTGCCACCCGCATTGCCGCCAGCCCCTTGGCCTTCATTACCTTCCTTGCCATTTCCCCCACATGCCGATAGCACTGTAACGACAAGTGCCAAGGCAATGGAGAGTGACATCCACTTCTTCATTTTGTGTTCCCCCAGTCTGCTTTTTTTGAAATCGGTTCATGAACGAACTCATGAACTTATTATATTCCTTTTTGATTTTATGTCAAACGTTTTCATATAAAAAAAACGACATAAAACAAGGGTATTAGGAAATAATATGACGCATAAACCATAAAAATGTGGTAACGTTAACACACCGATGCTATAGTTTACAAGGAAGGATTTAAGCCCCTTCTATAGAATTTTTACAAAGGGCAACAACAACAAATGAAGGATGATCTTATGTCAAGTATTAAAGATGTGGCCAAAAAGGCCGGAGTTTCTGTTACGACTGTATCCCGAGTAATTAACAATCGCGGCTATATCGGCAAAGAAACACGCCGAAAAGTGGAAGCGGCCATGGAAGCCGTGGATTACCACCCCAATCTGATTGCCAGAGCCCTGCAAAAAAGCCAAACCTTCTTTATCGGGGTCATCGTCCCTGACTCCAATCACCCTTTCTTCTCCGAGCTCATCAAATATATCGAAATCCAGGCCAATGACCGTAATTACAAAGTGCTGGTCTGCAATTCGCTGGACGACCCCGAGAAGGAAGCCAATTACATTAGCATGCTTCGGCAAAATCAAGTTGACGGTATCATCATGTGTAGTCACACCTTGGATATTGATCAATACAAGAAGGCTACCTTGCCGATTGTCTCTTTTGACCGCATGATCTCCCCCAACATTCCATGCATCGGCTCAGACAACTATCGTGGGGGGGAGCTTGCTACCGAGCATCTGATCAAGCAAGGCTGCAAGCGGATTTTGCATATCTCCGGTCCGCTTGATCTGGATATGCTCTCCAACCGCCGGGGAGATGCCTTCATCCTTACTTGTATGAAATACAAGGTGGATTACGACTTCGTTGAAGGCGCACGGAACAAATTGACCTTCGACTATTTCTGGGATTTCATCACCCATGAATTGTCTACGATTGAGTTGTCTGGTTACGATGGGGTTTTCTGCAGTAATGATATTGTGGCATATGCCCTCTATATTTATGCACAGCAAAAGGGGATTAAAGTCCCTGAACAGTTGAA
This sequence comes from Paenibacillus senegalimassiliensis, assembly GCF_001486585.1. Classification (GTDB taxonomy): domain Bacteria; phylum Bacillota; class Bacilli; order Paenibacillales; family Paenibacillaceae; genus Fontibacillus; species Fontibacillus senegalimassiliensis. The sequence goes on along the minus strand of NZ_LN909046.1, from coordinate 323,363 downwards.
GATCGTCGGCTATGACCATCATAGCTTCACACGAATGCTACAAAATCCCAAGCTGACCACCATTAAGCAACCCATCGATCGGATCGGGCGCCTGTTGTTGAATACGCTCATTCAAATGATTGAAAATAAAGATGAGGAAATCAACAGTACCACCATTGTGGATGTGGAATTGGTTGTTGGGGAAACTACTTAAACAGCAGCTAAAAGGGGAGCCACAATGTGTGGCTCCCCTTCTCTATCACCATGATTACTTACTAAATAATTTCTCAGCATCATCCAACGCCATGCTATGTCCAATGGAGGAGTAATCCAGCCATTTCTGCCCGTCAAGAACATAGACATGGTTATTTTTTACCGCTTTAAGATTTTGCCAGATTGGGTTCTTGGTTAATTCTTCATAATTGCTCTTTGCAACGTCGCCGGTACTTATGATTACAAAGATAGCATCCGCATCATAATCTGGTAATACTTCTCTGGATATGACTTGGTAAGGCTCATCGGCAGGAATTTTCTCCACCCCATCTGCCATCTTCAATTCCAAATCCTCAAACATTATAGGTCCAAGAGGCCGTCTTGTCCCCATAACGCGTAGTTCCTTTGCAGTCATTCGAACTGCCATTACTTTGGCATCTGCTCCTAGTTCATCTGCTATTAACCCTTTAACCCGTTTTGCTTTTGCTTCGTAATCCTGAATAAAGTCCTCTGCTTCCTGTTCTCGTCCAACATGCTCGGCAATACGTTTTAAGTGTTCCCGCCACGTGCCACTATCCATATCAATTGTAATTGTTGGAGCAATCTTCTCGAACTTTGCTAAATCTTGTCCAGAGTACACTTCATCAATGTATACAACATCAGGCTTTAGCCCCAGCACAGCCTCCATATCCGGATCTGTAACTACCCCAAACTTAGCTACTCCTTCTAACCGGTCTTTTACATGAGGTAAAAAGTCTTTGACATCTCCTCCAACAACAGATCCCGCTGGAGTAATTCCGAGTGCCAGCAAATTGTTAGTGATGTGAATAGACATGGACGCTATCTTAGCATTTGGATCATGTGAAATGATATCTGCTTCCGAATTAGTCGGAGTCGAAGACGAAGATTCAGTCTGCTCGTTAGATTGCCCACAGGCAGAAAGTATCGCAACCAGCAAAAGTGAAACAAACATAAATGTTATTTTTTTCATATGAAATCAGTTCTCCCAGCATAATTATTGTGTATTAAATCAGCCTTTGCTCTTAAATAAAAGATATAAAAAGTAGGGACCACCAACAAGTGCAACTACCACACCTGCCGGTATCGCATTCGGCCGAAATATGGATCTGCCGATGGTATCTGCCGTCACCAAAATAACAAGCCCGATCAATGCGGCAACGGGCAAGAAGTAACGATGTTGCGGGCCTGTTAGACGTTTCGCAATGTGAGGAGCAACCAACCCAATAAATCCGATTCCTCCAGCCACCGACACGCTCGCGCACGTTAAGGCAACCGCCGTACCCAAGAGAAGTAGACGCTCACGGGTAACATGACTGCCCAGACTATGAGCTATTTCATCACCTAGAGATAAAATATCCAATGTTTGAGAGCGACTATATATAAATGGGACAAGTAGAGCAACCCATGGTAACAGTGACCATACATGAATCCAGTCTCTGCCCCATACACTCCCGGCTAACCAGCGGGCAGCAAACGAATAAGTTTCTTCATCCAGCTTCAAGGATAATATGAGAGTAACTGCACTAATTCCGGCAGCAACTGCGATTCCTACTAGAATTAGACGGATAGGTAATATTCCACGGTGGCGATCATAAGCAAAAAGAAAAATGATGAATGCTGACAAAGTTCCGCCAGCAAACGTGAATATCGGGATTAGCAGTGATAAGGGCCCCTCCATCGTCCGAAAAAAAGAAACGAAAATAATAAGACCCAATGCAGCCCCAGTATTAATACCTAGGATACCCGGATCGGCAAGAGCATTTCTTGTTGTCCCCTGAAACGCGGCACCTGAAACGCCAAGACCAATTCCCGCCAACATGGTTATAATAATTCGGGGCAAGCGGTAATCAAATAAGATCATTTTCTCTTCGTTCGTTCCGTAACCCATCATCGTCTGCCACACGGAAGCAGGGGATAGCGAAATACTGCCAGTGTTCAAACTGATTAAAACAACAATGACAGCAACGAGTGAAAAAATGAGGCTAAACGCTACCGCACGCCGAAATCTTTTTCTCACCAAGATTTCTTTGTGTGCATTCATTTCAAAGCTCCCTCCCTTCTTTACGCGCCAGGTAAAGGAAGAATGGAACGCCAACCAACGCTACCATTGCACCTATCGCAAATTCTTGAGGAGGATTAACCATCCGCGAAGCGAAGTCAGCCCAAACCAACAATACGGCTCCAAGCAACGCAGAAAATGGGATTAAGACACGATAATCCGGACCCAGCAATCTGCGTGCAATATGAGGAACCACCAACCCTACAAAACTAATTGCTCCAGCCACGGCGACCGAAGATCCGGCAAGAATAACCGCAATGAACAATCCGACGATTCGTATTCGTCCAGTGTTCACCCCCAAGTTGACCGCGGTTTCTTCTCCAAGAGACATGAAAGTAATCGGTCTTCCTATCATAACTGCCCAGAAAATAGCTAGCAGAACAATCGGAGTAATCACTCGTAAGTGCTCCCAGTTAACCCCTGCTACTCCGCCGGCATACCAGAAAGCTAAGTCCTGGCTGAGATCGAAATAAATGGCAATCCCTGTACTTAACGAATGTAAAATAGCTGCTACTACCGCACCAGCAACCGTCAACCGCAAGGAGGTCAACTGCCCTGGCGTTGATGAACCCAGTACAATAATAAACAGGGTAGTAGCAGTTGCTCCAATGAAGGAAAAGAAAATAATCCCCCAATAAGACAGCCCTGGTGCTATAGCAAAACATATAGCAACTGAAAAGGCAGCCCCTGCATTAACACCAAGAATTCCACTATCAGCCAAGGGATTACGGGTTACACCTTGCATAATGGCCCCTGCTACGGAGAACGCCATTCCAGTTATCACTGCCCCAAGAACCCGAGGAAGCCGAAGTTCATGTATGATTTGATGCGCGGTTAAGGATGAATCATACTGAAAAACCGCGGCCCACACACTCTGAAGCGATATATCCTTGGCCCCATAAGACACCGCTAAAAACATGGAAATTAACAAACTTATGGCCGCCGCGATAAACCATAGGTAAGTACCTAATCTAGAATATGATTTCATTATCCTGCGCTCTAAGTGGCTCCCCCTTCCTTTTGATTATGAGAATCATTATCATTAATTGTATCCATTATTTCAGTGGGGTACATATCAAATTCTTAGATTTCCACATGGATTTTTCTTAGATTGATTCTCTAAGGCTAGGAGAATGCATAAGCAACCTCACTGCCTCATCCATTTGTTGGCCAATTACATGAGGTGCGTAAATAAGCCATTTGTTCCAATCGATAAAAAAGAAGCGCTGCTTGAGTATAGCCGAGTGCCGCCTCCACGCTGGAAGCCTTCTTTGCATCTCCAAGACGCGACGTTTATCCCCTTCTGTTTCCACTGCGAAAAATATAAAGTCTGAGTCATATTCGTGGAGTTCATCGGGTTGAATTGCAGTCCAGTTATAACCCGTTCCAGCGGAATGCTGACTTAATTGCTGTTGTATTTTTTCAGGTGGCATTAACTGCAGAGACCGATACAGCACATGTCCAATATTTCTGGCTCCATACATACGAAGTTCATGTTGACGGCACACACATACAGCAACAGTCCCTGAACCTGTTACAGAACGAAGCTTTTTACGGTAACCTTCGGCCGTCCGTTCATGTGCCTGAATCCATGACTCCGCTTCTTGTTCCCTGTTTACCAGTTCAGCAATCTTAAACAAATGGCCGTACACGTCCAGACTAAGCCAAGGAATAGCTATAATAGGCGCAATATCATTGATATGCTCTCTGGCTTTGGACAGCACATTATCCTTGCATAAAATTAGGTCTGGCTGTTCACTTAGGAAGGCTTCTCTGCTAATCCCCCAGGGATCTGCGGCATGCTCGGGCAATGTCAGACTTTTAGTTCTCAGTGGAAGAAAGCGGTGTAGCTGGGCGGCACAGGGTGTCAGACCAAGAGTATATAAATGATCTGTATATGCTTGTGAAAGAGAAATTATCCGCTTATCCCTCTTTCGGGCAAAAGACTTTGGAGCAATGCCACTTGTTTCCTTAAATCGCCGGCTGAAGTAGAATTCATCTTTATAACCAACCTCAGTTGCAACATCTCGAACTGTCTTATCCGTCAACAAGAGCATTTCCTGTGCTCTATTTATCCGTAAATGCGTTAGGAAGGATACTGGAGATTTGTTCATTAATTGCTTGAAGAGTTGTGAATAATACGAAGGGTGAAGTTCTACCATTTTGGCCAACTCATTGACCCTGATATCTTCACGGTAGTGATTCTGCAGATAATCCAGTGTTACTTTTAGCCTCATATCCGAATCGCTTAGAACCGGCTCCGCGTAACGTAGCAGACCATCCAGCATATCATGCAGGTATTGCTGACTAGAAAACGGATTTTGATCTCGCCATAGCTGCCCTTCAGCAACCAACAAGTCAAATAGCTGTTTAAATTGGCTGCCTCCCAGGCGAATAAGGCCTTGTAAAGGAAACTGAGGTTCACGATGGTATTCCCTTACTTGCTGTTCTTTCTTCATAAGCCTATAAATATCAAAGCTGATCCAGTAGAGCTGGAGTTCCTCTTTTGTACTGACACTCATCTTTATTTCAGTGCCTGGACAATATATATAAAGAGCTTGTCGCGTCTGCTTCTCCCGTCGTCCATTCGCCTCAAGCTTAACGTTTCCTCGAGCTATATAGATCAATGTATGATGCTCCATCTGTCGACCGTCTGCCCATGTTGGAACCTGGGAAGCTTGCCACGCTTCTGCAATTTCATACACCACCCCTTGCAGAAAAGGGCTGCTATTCACAAGAGTAATCGTTGACATAGACTTCTATCCTTTCCTTATTCAAAAAATGATAAAACACCACCCCATCGGGTAGTGTTTTATAAATACATTGATAATAATAATCAATATCAATTATAAACAATCTACAAATTTGTGTCCATCCTATTATAAGGTCGGTGAAGCTAAAATCCTGAAAATAGCCGTGCTTCGAAATCTTCCCCTTCCTAGTTTAGCGCTTTATGAATATCTTCCGTTCCTGCGATTAATGCAGTTTGGTAATACATGCATTTATATTCTATAAGCTCCATCGATTTCTTCAGTTCTTCCATCTGTAATTCCACAGTTGCCTTTCGTTCAAGAAACATGTCATATCTTTGTTTCAGCGTAGAGTCTCCCTCAGTACACCAATCGATAAATGTTTTTATTTCCTTAATGGGCATCCCCGTTGATTTTAAACACTCAATTATTTTCAGAAGTGAAATATCGGATTCTTTAAATCTTCTTATTCCACTCGAACCCCGTTCTACAAAAGGCATCAGCCCTTCCCTGTCGTAATAACGCAAAGTATATGGCGTAAGTTTTAATTCCTTAGCAACCTCGCTAATCGAATAGGTCTTCATTCTGTATCTTCTCCCTCATATTAGACTTCGAGTTAACTCTAATAATAAAAACGATATTAACACACTATTTTGTCCAGTGTCGAGTTTCTGGAAGTTCGGGTTCATTTTACCCCCTTGACTTAGAGTTAACTATAAGGATTAACATGGTTTTGGAAAGAGGAACAAAGTATGAAGGAGGATTTTTGATGATAACTGCTAAAGCACGAGCTGTCGACGGGCCGGACAAACCGTTTCGCGTTGCTGAAATCAAACGGCGGAATCTTGATGCGAAGGATGTATTAATTGAAATTAAATATGCGGGCATATGCCATTCGGACATTCACACCGCTCATGGAGAATGGGGACAGGTTAACTACCCTCTTGTACCTGGACATGAGATCGCGGGAATTGTCACGGCTGTTGGACCTAATACTACTAAATATAAGGTCGGCGACCGTGTAGGAGTAGGTTGTATGGTCGATTCTTGTGGCGAATGTGAGAATTGCCAAAAAGGGGAAGAACAATATTGCCTGAAAGGAAATATCCCTACTTACGCTGGCGTTGATAAATACGGTGAACCCACGCAAGGTGGCTATTCCACCCATATAGTTGTAAGCGAGGACTTTGTAGTCACAATTCCTGATGCTATTGAGCTTGACGTGGCTGCTCCGCTACTTTGCGCAGGTATTACGACTTACTCACCCTTAAATCATTGGGGAGCGGGTTCAGGCAGAAAGGTAGCTGTTGTTGGCATGGGAGGCTTGGGGCATATGGCTGTTCAAATTTCCCATGCCATGGGCGCTGAAGTTACCGTGCTATCCCAAACATTAAACAAACAAGAGGATGGCCTTCAATTAGGAGCGGATCATTACTATGCTACTAATGATTCTGAAACCTTTAAGAAGCTGGCCCGAACCTTTGATTTAATTATTAATACCGTAAGTGCCAATATCAATATGGATGCTTATTTCTCACTGCTTACCCTGGACGGAACTTTAGTCAATGTCGGTGCTCCTGGAGAGCCGTTGTCTCTTAATGTAATGTCCCTCATCGGGCATCGCCGCTCATTTGCAGGTTCTTTGATTGGGGGCATCCGTGAGACCCAGGAAATGCTGGATTTCTGTGCAGCACACAACATTGCCCCTAAGATCGAGGTAGTATCGGCTGATCAAATCGATGAAGCGTACCAGCGTGTATTAGCTTCCGACGTGAAGTATAGATTTGTAATTGATATCAGTACCATGTAAGTGATGTAGTCAGAGCCGCCAAAAGCGGCTCTTTTTTATTTTAGAGAAATATTCGTGATTTGTGCATATTGCTTATCTCTAGATCGCTCTCCCGGGAAGCTGTTGTAAATCAGGCGCCCAATGAATTCGCTCCTTGAGCGGGACCGGGAGGCCCAGTTGCTGCAATTCGTTAAAGATCCAATTCACGTGATAATTATATACAATGTCAATCCGTTGGCTTATATCCTCATCGATGCTGCCGACTATGCTTTGATCTCCCCTATCATGCATATGCAGTACCGGATGAGGCTCATTAACAAGCCGCCAGACGATGATCAAATGCTCATAAATATGACGGTAGGATTCAATCTCCTCACCGATTTGCTCCATAGTTGCATTCTGGTCCTTGGTCAGATGGAACTCTTCCTTGCAGAGACGATAGTACTTCTCCAGGGCATTCAGTTCGTCACGAAGTCCCTTCAAATTGGCTGTCTCCCCGCGCTCTACCACTTGGTCAAATACCTCGGCTACTTTCTTGGCCGCCGCCTTTCTGGCCTTTTGCAGATACACCTCATGCTTGGGAGGGAAGATAACCAGATTAACCACGACAGCTACCGCGATGCCGATTAGTGTATCGGTAATACGATTTAACCCATAAAACATCGGACCTTCGCCAACATCCAAATTTAGCATAATAGCCAGAAAAACAATACATCCAATCGATATCGACTTGTTCCATTTCAGCACATTACAAATGTATATCACAATAACTACGCCAATGGCACAGTAAATCGCATTTCCCGGAGCAACCAAAGCAAAGGAAGCACCAACGATCGCGCCAACAAATGTCCCCATCGTCCGATGCTTGCCTGCGGTAAACGAATTGGTTACCGAATTCTCCATCGAGATTATGGTGGCAATGGCCGCGTAGAAGGGATATTCCAGACGCAATAAAGCCGCTACAATGACACAAATGCAAATGGCCAACCCTGTCTTTAAATTACGCAAACCAATCGTCCATCTCACCAAAACTCAGCTCCTCACCTTAGCTCAGAACCGTATTATATAGGATGTGCTTCAATTGCTCAAACTCCAAATAACACTAGAAGACTAAAACATGCTCATATTACGAAAATTTCATGAAAATTTCATTAATAGTGCGTGTTCAAAAAGTCGAATTTCTAGGACCAAGAAGGTTGGATGAAGCTAGGGACTGAGGAGTGGAGCGTACGTAGTGGGTACGTGAGCACCGGAAGGCCCGGGTGAATTCAAGATTCGATGTCGAACCCACTTCTCGAATAACTTCGTTCTGGGAAGACGACTTTTTGAACAACCTCTAATAAGCAAATACACGCTTCCTCTGTTGCTTGCTTCTTCTCTTTCAGGAAGGATAAGGGACTCACTCCCGGGTATACTACAACATCATAGAGGAAGGAGGATATCCATGAAGCCGCTCTTCTCGTTCAGCAACACGAAAAAGAAGCCCAAGCATGAACAGGGAAATACCTCTGTTCCCTCATCACGGGCCTTAACCCACTCGTTGGCATTCAACTTGCAGCATCTGAGAGATACAATCGGGCAGAGCTCAGATGTCATATTCCGCCGCGTCAATGAGCCTGGAATCAAACCTGAAGTGGCCTTGGTATACATCAGCGGGCTGGTCAACCAGGACACGCTGAATCAGGATGTTTTGCTGACATTGACCAAGCATCCAGCTTTGCAAGAGCCGGATTTGTCACCAGAATCAATGCTAGCGAAGATGAAGGACGAGGTACTCGCTATAGGCAAAGTGTCCGAGTGTAAAACCTTCGAGGTCCTCCATGCCATGCTGTTTGAAGGACATACCATTATTCTCATCGACGGGACCAACCATGCCCTTTCAGCGGATACCGCAGGCTGGGAGAAGCGCAGCATCAGCGAACCGAGTTCACAAGGCGTTACTCGTGGGCCGAAGGAATCCTTCACTGAAGATCTACGTACAGGTACTTCCCTCATGCGCCGCCGGATCAAATCGGCTGATCTACGCATTGAAGAGTACAAGATCGGGCAGCGTACGCATACTGATATCGCCTTGGTCTATCTGAAGGGGATTGCCAGCAACAAGGTGCTGGGCGAAATCCGTGAACGGCTGAATGCCATCAATACCGATGCCATACTGGAGAGCAATTATATTGAGGAACTGATTCAGGACGGAAGCCTGACTCCGTTCCCGACCATACAGAATACCGAACGCCCAGACGCCTTGGCTGGGGGAGTGCTGGAGGGACAGGTTGGAATTTTAATTGACGGGACTCCCTTTGCCTTGCTGGCCCCCTCAACCTTCTTTAGCTTCTTTCAGTCGAGCGAGGACTACTATCAGCGCTTTGATATATCCTCATTCCTTAGAATGATCCGGTTCACATCCTTCTTCGTATCAATGATGCTACCGGCACTATATATCGCCATAACCACCTTCCATCAGGAGATGCTCCCGACCACGCTTCTGGTCAGTCTGGCCGCCCAACGTGAGGGCGTTCCCTTCCCTGCACTGATTGAAGCTTTAATGATGGAATTAACCTTCGACGTGCTGCGTGAGGCGGGCGTTCGGATGCCGCGAGCCATCGGTCCCGCCATATCTATCGTTGGGGCACTGGTACTTGGACAAGCTGCCGTACAGGCCGGACTGGTCTCCGCCGCTATGGTCATCGTGGTATCGTTCACCGCGATTTGTAACTTAGTGATTCCGGCACAGGTCATTGCGAACTCTATCCGGCTGATTCGTTTTCTAATGATGTTAATTGCAGGTTTCCTGGGCCTGTTTGGCATGATGTCCTTCCTGATCGTGTTATTAATTCATATGGCCGGACTACGCTCCTTTGGCGTGCCTTACCTGTCGCCAGTTGCACCCCTGACCTTTCGATACTGGAAGGATATTTTCATTCGTGCTCCGCACTCCATGATGAAGATCAGGCCACAGATCTTTGCCGCTGAAGAAGCGAGAAGACAGTCTTCACCCAGCAGCAAACATGCTAATTCAAGCCATCATAAGCAACCGGAAAGGTGATTTGAACATGGACTCCAAAATCAGCTCGTGGAATGCAGTGCTTTTGATCTTTAATGCGATTGTGCCCACGGCCTTTATCGTTCTGCCTACGATCATCGTGACCTATCTTGACCAAGATTCGCCTTGGGCGGTCTTGTTTGCTTATGCGACAGGAATTGGTATGGCTGTAATCATTGGGCTCATCATCAAGCATAATGAGGGTGCCCCATTTCTCGAATGGGTCAGCAAGGTCAGTTCCCCGGTTGTATCTACCTTGTTGGGACTGGTCTTATTGCAGTATTACCTGGATGCTTCATCCTCCATCTTGCGGGAGTTTGTTAATTTCCTTAAAGACAACGTATTATTTCAAACTCCGATACTCGTGATCATTGTTATTTCTCTTTTGATTGCTGCCTATATGGTTCACCAGGGAATTACCACGCTCAGTCAAGTCAATAGCATGATCTTTATGCTTTACTTCATCGTTCTGCCGATCTACTGGTTTGGGTTGAAAAATTATTTGGATATCCATCGATTGCTTCCCGTCTTCGATCATTCCTATCGCGAATTACTCTTGGGCAGTATGACTCCGGTTACCTGGTACTCTGAAGTGGCGATTTTGCTGTTCCTAGCCCCTTATCTTAAGAATCCCAAGCATGCAGGACGCATCGGTCACAGAGCTCTGCTCATTATTACCGTACTTATGACCATGAACCTGTCTGAAATGATCATGATTTTCGGGTCCAACTACATCAAAGCTACTTCCTATCCTGGCTTTATTTCGCTAAGTGTGGTGCATATCGGTAATTTTCTGGAAAATCTTGATATTTTGTTCATTTCCTATTGGATGCTTTCTATCTATTTCAAGCTGGGCATCTTCCTGTTTGTTACTCTGGAATGCTTCAAGCAGACGTTTCGCGTTAAAGAGAAGGAGCCCTACCTCATCGGTATTCTCATGGTCATTTGCGCTGAATGTCTCTACACCTGGAAGGATCCCTCCAAGCTGACGGCCTTGAATGCCGAGGGGCGTTTCCCCATCATGATGCTGGTGAATCTGATTCTGCCCACACTTATATATCTGTACAGTTTAATGGCTGGCAAAATAAAATCCAGAAGAAAGGAAACTCCATCATGATAAAGCCAACTTGGGCACGCGGCCGCAAAGTCCTGTACCTGGGTTTAAGCCTATGTCTGGCGGCAGTGACGCTAAGTGGTTGTTGGGATGACCGTGAGCTTGACGAGTTAGGCATTGTCTCGGGAACGGCCTATGACTGGGAAGATGACCAGTGGCGTGTCACCTACCAGATTATCAACCCCAGTTCGACCAGCAGCATGGGGGGCTCTAGTGGAGGCTCGTCGATCTCCCCACCTTTTCTAACTTTTACCGAACGAGGATCAACGGTGACAGAGGCTGTGGCCCGAAGCAATCTTACAAGTACCCGGCAGCTCTTTTTCTCCCATTCACGGATTTCCATCATTAACGTCAAAGCGGTGGATCAAGGGTTGCCAGCCTTGCTGGATCTTTTCCTGCGCAAGCCTGATGAAAGTGAAACCTTGTTTGTCTTCTTGAGCGAGCGGGAAGCCAGCGATGTGCTTGAACAATTAATGCAGGTAACGAAGAACCAGGGGATGGGCATTCAATTAATGATTCAGCAGGAAAGCAGGCTGACCTCCTACTATCCCGGAACGCGAATGTTTGAATTGACCATGGCACTGTCTTCCGACTCGCATTGTGCAACAATACCAGAGATCAAGCTGACGAAGCCTGCAGTCATGGACAAGGTCGAGGACACTCAAGTTACGGATTTACCTAGCCGTATTTCCTTGGGGCGCCTTGGTGTGTTGAAGGAAGACCGTTTTGTGGGATGGCTGAATACGAAGCAGGCATTCGGCTTAACCTTTCTGCGCAACCAGATCAATGCTGCCAGCATTCCGTTCTCTGCGGACCCCAAGAAAGAACAGAACGATTCGACCTTCTCCCTGCTGAAATCTAAAACCGTGGTCAAGCCCGTTTGGGACAATGATCATTTTGTTATGCAGGTTGGCATCAGGGGAGAAGGCATGTTGATAGAGACCGGAGGCAAGGCTGATTTGAGTAAAGCCAGCGAGTTAGCCCGGTTGGAGAAGATCATTGAAGAAGAAGTTCTGGAATACGTCAATGCTGGGTGGCGTGCCGTGCAGGGGCTTAATGCCGATGTTACGGAATTTGCTACACTGATTCATTCCAAATATCCAAAACGCTGGAAGCAAATTGAGGAGGATAACAGTTGGGATCAGGTATTTAAGGAGATCGAAATTCGTCCTTCCGTTTCCATAGACATCAATCGTTTTGGCCTTAGCAGCAAGTCTTATAAATCGGTGGAACAGAATTGAGGATTGACCATGCTGATTTGGATTATCGTCATTGATGCTGCCCTGCTGATATGGGGATTTCGGAAAATTAAAGGTAAGCGGCGGTTGTTAAAATGGTTGCTATACACCATCTTGATTGGCTGGAGCACTTACCTGCATGTATGCAACATCATCGGAGTGCCACATATCAGCTTGTCCACCCCATACTTGAATGTGTTCCAACCCCTTGGACGAGCGATCATCCGTTGGTTAGGAGGATAGAATCTTGTGAAAGAACATCAGGAGAGGATCAGTTCTGTTCAAATCTTCTTTATGGTTATTTTATTTGAAATTGGCAGCACGCCCCTGTTCCTGTTGGGCGGCAAAGCGAAGCAGGATTCCTGGATCGCCATGTCGATTGGATCGCTGGCTGGCTTTCTGCTGCTGCTCGTGTTCCTCTGGATTCAGAAGCGTTCTCCACGTTCAAGTTGGATGAACATTTTGCAGCGCGGGTTCGGGCGTATTGCCGGTACCACAATCGGGATACTTTACTGCCTTTATTTTGCCTATGAGTCCATGCGTAATGTGCGTGATTTGGGAGAGCTCGCCAAATTGGTGATGTTGCCGGAAACCCCCATGTTTCTCACCATGTTGATATTTGTAAGTATCGGCGGTTATGCCATTTCTAAGGGAGCGGAAATCGTGTTTAATCTACCTGAATTGCTGCTCCCACTGATGATGTTGTCGTATGCTGTGTTGATCACCTTGTTACTGACGTTAGGAACCGTTGATTTTACCAAATTACAGCCGATACTGGAGCAAGGCATCCTCCCTGTCGTCCAAGCTGCCCTGCCCGACATCGTTTCATTTCCCTTCGGTCAAATGCTGGTCTTCCTGATGATATGGCCCTTGTGGAATCAAAATGGAGTCCCTGTCAAAAGCACATTGCTCGGCTATTTCACCGTCAGCCTGTTCTTAATCTTCATGAACGTTCTCAATATGGCAATCCTTGGTCCAGCCGTTGCAACAACAAGCCAACTTCCCTTTTTGAAGTCGGCCCGCACGCTATCCCACTTTTTGTTCATTGAACGGCTAGATTTAGTGGTTACTATTTTGCTGTTTTATGGACTACTCATGAAGATGACTCTCTTCTTCTTCTGTGCTGTTCGTGGCATTGCTCAGTTGACTCAACGTTCGGGCAGATTCTGGGTAATCCCACTCGGCTTGCTCATTTACGCCTCTTCCTTCATAGAGCAAGGTTATGCGCAACACTTTGCCATAGGACTGGGGCCTAGCCTGAAGGTCGATGTGCTGTTCCAAATCGCCATTCCTCTGTTGATATTATCAATGCTGCTCATCCGCAAGCGTTCGTAACTTTCACACCTAAAAACGCAGGCAACAACTTGGATGCCTCATTTTTTTAAGGCAATGCCTTCTGCCCTTTGCGGCGCTTCGCAACCCAGGTACGGACCAATCCAACCACAGCTAGTGCGAGCGGAATAAGCAACAGATGTAACTGGGCGTAACCCGCCCACACACGCTGAATGATGTCGGCGACATAAACGGTGTTAATATAAGTATGCCAGGCAACCAGTAGAAAAAGGACGGCCATCGGCGTAATTAAGGAGCGTGTGTCGGTAAGTCCAAATACTTTCTCTAAGCCTTTCAGCAATGCGAGATAGAGCAAGGAAATCTTGATGAAGAATGTGCAAATCCAAATCGTAATTAAAATCCCCTCCAGCCGTTGCAGAAAGTTGCCAACATTGATTGTTTTGGCCAAGGCATACGTGGGGAATGTGGCGTTCTCCGCTTGCTCGATACCCAGAACCAGAATGCTCAGCACTACAACGATAGCCAGAAACATAGCTCCCAGCAACGTCCCTCCCAAAAATCCTGCTTCCGCTTTCTTTCCCCCGCTGCTCATTGGTAAGAACACCAGCAATACGATAAGCTCCTGGAACATGGCAGAATGATATCCTGCCTGGAGAGGGGGAAGCGGGCCCGCTTCAAGAACAGGCTTGATATGATTCCACTCGATTTGGGGTAGCAAGGCTAGCACCAAAATCAAGAACAAAACCACGATCCAGGGGAACATTAACTGACTAACCCGCGCCAGAATAACTGTACCCAGCCGAGCACACATAATTGCGGCCAGAAGAAAGATAATTTGCACAGCCTCGATGGGTGTCTCCGGCATCATTTCGCTGGTCAAGAAAAAGCCCAGATTACCTAGCAATGTGCCCGTAAGAATTAGGAAATAAAAGAGATATAGCAGAGAGAGCAGCTTCCCTAACCATTTGCCCATAACGGCTTCGTTGATTTCGAACAAATTCTTACCTGGATACATGCGCGATAAGATAATGTACAGGACCACCAGCAGCAAATTGATAAATAAGCTGAACAAGGACGCAATCCAGGCATCCTCTCTGGCAACATGCGCCAGCCCTGACGGCGTGACCAATATCGATGTTCCCACTGTAAGCCCGAACGTAAGAATGAGCATCTGTCCGGGGGAGATTTGCTTAGGTTTCATTTAGTTATCTCCTGACTTTATTTGGGGTTGAGCATCTTGAGAGGCTCCATGGCGAAACGAATCCAATCCAGCGGTCTGAGATTTGGACCCTCCACAAGATCATTGAACAGCCACGCTAGGGTTATGCCTAGAAAGATACAAAACATAACAAGATCACGCATGGAGCGGGCTTTAAGCAAAAAAGGGATTTGCACAGCTCCGGCGACTACCACCAGCAATAACAACACTAGTCTCCAAATCACCTACGCTCCATCTCCCTTCTGGCAGGCTGTACGATTGAGCCAATACGCCGAATCTCCGCGTCGGCATATACCCGAACCTCCATACTGCGGAAGCTATCCTCCCAACGTTCTCTATATTTCTCCCAGACCTTAGGATACTTTCGGTGTAACGCTTCTCCGAAGCCGAAAATATCAGCCCCGTATTTCCGCTGAACCTCATGGATGCCTTCCTCCAGCAGAGAAGTCAGCTTATGCTCCAAGTTTCTGCTGATTTGATCGATGGACTCCACCTTGCTCAAATCCACGGAGCATTGAGCTGCATCCAGGTTAGCTTCGGTCTTCAATCGTACGATGAACTGTGGTCGCTCTTCCTTGTCCAGGTGAACCTCCAGTTTGCTCCTTGCACTGGTGATTTCAACACCGATGATGCCTCCTCCCGGACACGGAACATACCCCGAAGTCATTTCTACTTCATTTAAGACATAATTCGTAGCCTTGCTCCCCGCCTCTCCCACCCAGCCAACCAGACGATCCTTCACAAATACCGCCAAGCCGGCATTTTCCAGCATCGTGTCGGGTTTGATCTTCTTCACGTTCTCCAGATTGTTGCCGGTTTTCGGGTCCCCATGAAGCTCGACACCTGACATAATCGGGTTTGATCCACTTTGGTCCAATTCCGTGATAAATTGTTGAAGTGTAATTTTGCCCATTGCTGCCCATTCCTTATTGGAGATCAATATGGAGGAATATAGCGAACTCGATGGAATATGCTCAAAGGGCGTGACGACCTGAAGAATCTCCGCCGCATCCATCCCTTTGGCCACCATCAAATAGAAGTCTGTACGCAACTCATGATTGCGCGAAATAAAGTCCAACACATCACTGATGCCTTGACGTGCCATCTCCTCACCAAACACCAGTACACGCATATGCGACAAATACAACATCCGCGGCGTAACATTAAGCATGCGCTGAAGGGCATCCGGAATGGTCTTGCCCACCGCGCTGTACGTAACGGCTGGCGAATTACCTGATAAACCCGACTGTTGCGATCCAACTTCGCTCGGATTCATCACTTGCGCAGACACCACATAGCCACCGCCTTCCTGTAAATCGACCCCCAACGCCATCACCACAGCCAATTCATTAAGCTCCTTCTTGCTCCAACACCCCGGCAAAATAGCAAGACTGGCACAAAGTATCACCATTAACCAGGCGTATCCCTTCATCCTCATTTATCCATCACCCGCTTATCGAGGTTGTTCCTTATATTAAGCTTTGCCGAAGTATTTCTTCGCCTCCCGGCGAGATACGCGCAGCAAGGTATCCTTCTGAGCCCTCCAACGAAACGGAGCCATTGAAGTCATATAGGGCACCCCCAGTGACTCTAGGCTACACAGATGCATTCCCAATACAATCAAGGCAATAATAATACCGTACATCCCAAATGAAGCGGATATCACCATTAGTATGAACCGCAGCATCCGGGCCGATATGCCAACGTTAAAGGCCGGAAGCGCAAAGTTGGCAATCGCGGTAATCGAGACGACAATAACCATGGCTGCCGAGACTAATCCCGCCTCAACGGCCGCTTGACCTATAACGAGCGTACCTACGATCGATACAGATTGACCAATGGATTTGGGCAGACGGATACCGGCTTCCCGCAGGATTTCGAACGTAACCTCCATGATCAAAGCCTCAATGAAAGCGGGAAAAGGAACCCCCTCCCGTTGACCGATCAGGCTCACCAGCAGATTAGTAGGGATCATTTCCTGATGGAAGGTAGTAATGGCGATGTACACTGATGGTGTCAACAAGGCGATACCGAAGCAGAGGTAACGGAGAAGCCGGACCATACTGGCAAAATCGCCACGCTGATAGTAGTCTTCACTGGACTGGAAGAATTGCGGGAACAGAGCCGGAACGGCAAGTACAAAAGGAGAACCCTCCACAAATATGGCGATGCGCCCCTCCAGAATCGTTGAGGCGATGACATCTGGACGCTCTGAATTATATACTGTCGGAAATGGGCTATATCGCCGATCCTGAATCATTTCTTCAATATAGTTACTTTCAAGAATGCTCTCCAATTCAATCGCGTCCAGCCTTCTTCTTAATTCCTCCAGAACACCCTGATCCGCTACTCCCTCCAGATACATTACGGCTACATCCGTTTGAGTCATTTCACCCAGCCTACGTTCTTCAATTCTCAACCCGGGGTTCTGAATTCTTCGACGAACCAGTGCCGTGTTCTCACGCAGCGATTCGGTAAATCCTTCCCGCGGGCCACGAACCACAGATTGCGAGGTAGCCTCCTCTACGCCGCGCTGCTTCAAATCACGGGTGCCCACACTAATCGCACATGAAGCCCCATCTATGTAAACGATAGTATCGCCGGATAGAAGCTCGGCAGTTACCTGCGAATAAGAATTGACGCCAGCTACCCGGCCCAGCGGAATCATCTCCGTTCGCAATACCTCAAGATATCCTGCTGGAGAATGCTCCTGAGGCGCAAGCCTACTCTCGTGATCCAATATAGCTTCCAGTAGATATCTTGGCTCCGCCATACCGTCCACGTACACAATGACCGCTTGAATTCCCCACAGCATCATTTCCCGGTAAATAATGTCCGGACTCTTACCCAACATCCGCTGCACATCTTCGGTAAAATGGTTAATATCGGCCGCAATCTCTTCCTCTTTCTGTGCTGTGTGCTTTGGCCCCTTCGGCATATCGTTTCCTGCCTTTCTTTTCTTCCTATTATCACCCGTTACGAGCTTCGTATGCATAAATGAACCAGGCAACACAAATAGTCCCGCCCTCTCCCGGACGGGACTATCTTGTCACATCATTCTATCAGAAAGCTACAAGACGGCGGATGTTCCTCCGTCAATATTGACCGCTGTCCCCGTAACGTAAGAGGCGGCTGGCGATACAAGAAAAGTAATCACTCGCGCGGCTTCCTCCGTCTGGCCAATACGGCGGAGCGGTATACCGTGACGCGGATCGGCGGCGAACTGCTCCCAAGTGAGTTGGGGAGCGACCTGCTGCCATCTGCGTTCAATTTGAGCACTGCGTATCAAGCCGATGCAGACGGCATTTACGCGAATGTTATCGCCCGCCAGGTCCTTGCTCATTGCTTTGGTCAAGGCCAGGCCCGCTGAGCGGCTGACAGAGGTAGGCAGCGAGGAAGCTCCCGGCGTTTTGCCGCCAATAGCGGTCACGTTCAGAATGGAGCCCCCGCCAGCCTTCCGCATATGCGGGATTGCGGCCCGGGCAAAATGAATTCCTCCGAACAGCTTAAGATCCAAATCCGCAGTCCAGGCTGCTGTATCAACCTGATCAAAGGGCTGGGCAGCGGAAGTGCCCGCGTTGTTCACCAGAATGTCGATACCACCGAGTTCTCTGGCTACCCGTTCGACAGCGCGAATTGCCTCCGCTTCCTGGGAGACATCTGCCGTGATGAGTAGTGGCGCTATTCCCGTTCGCTCCCTGATGAGATCAGCCGCCTCTTGCAACGGCCCTTCGTTCCGGGCCACGATAGCAACCAAGGCTCCCTCCTCGGCCAGCAGCAATGCTGTGGCCCGGCCAATTCCCTGACTGCCGCCGGTAATGATGGCCCGCTTGCCACGTAAGCCTAAATCCATGCTCCATTCCTCCTTAGACCTCTAGCTCTCAAATTTGCTTTAACCCCTAGCTTTCACGTATGCGGCTTTGTAATCCGCAGCCTTGCGGGCAATCAGCGAGAAGTTCTGCTGTTTGATCGCTTCGCTGGTCAGATCCGACCCGATCCCGACGGCAACCGCACCCGCAGCAACCCACTCGCCAAGATTATCGAGCGACACGCCGCCGGTAGGCATAATGTTTGCTTGCGGCAATGGACCCTTGATGGCCTTAATCATGGATGGATCATACAGATTGCCCGGGAAGAGCTTCACAATATCTGCGCCCAGCTCAAGCGCTTCTTGAATCTCCTTAATTGTCATGCACCCTGGCATGACCGGCACACGATACCGATTGCACAAAGCAACCGTCGCCGGATTCAAAGATGGGCCTACCACGAATGTCGCCCCGCTCAATATAGCTGCCCGAGCCGTCTCGGGATCAAGCACTGTTCCTACGCCGATGATGGCATAAGCCGACTCCTCCTCAGCATCCCAGGCATATTTGCGGGACAATTTCTCAATGGCCTGCAAAGCAAATGGAGTCGTCATCGTTATCTCAATAACCTTGATCCCGCCGGCAATCGCTTGCTCGGCCATCAACACAATTTCTTCGGGAGAGTTGCCACGCAATACGGCGACAACGCCTTCCTCCACAATTTTCTGAACAAGTTGCAGCTTCTTCATCTGACATTCCTCTTTTCCCTATGAAATATATGTAACCCTATTCATGATGAATGAATAGCACGCCATTTCCGTTGTCTTGCCCAATATATCATTCGCTGCAAACGGCTATTCTCCTTCTGGAATCACACGCCTGAACTACCTTTTTCAGTGCCTGATTATCTTCTATTGTAAATATTTATTATTTCCCTGTCAGTGTGTAAAGCACTTGTCAAATAAACCAAAAGAGATTAATATGAACATATATAAACAAAATAAACATAAACGAACATAAAGAGGAGGTTTTTCGTATGGAACGGCGTTATGCTTCCCATCCGAATGAGGTTAAGGCATTTGATACCAAGCGATTGCGTGAGGAGTTCCATGTTCCTAAGCTGTTCACTCCGAACCATCTGGAACTGGTACTGACTCATGAAGATCGTTTCATTATCGGCGGAGCCGCACCGGTGGATCAAGAGGTCAAGCTGGAGACAGACTTGAAGGAACTAGGTGTATCTTTCTTTCTGGAACGGCGTGAACTTGGCGCTATCAATGTAGGGGGACCCGGGCTGGTTGCTGTCGACGGCAAAGAGTATGAGCTGAACAATAAGGATTGTTTGTATGTCGGTCAAGGCTCGAAGGAAGTAATCTTCAAAAGTAAGGATACCGCTAATCCAGCCAGATTCTACTTGAATTCGGCTCCGGCACACCAAGCGTTCCCAACTGCCATCACCACGCTGAATGACGCAGAATCCGGTGCCCTGGGCTCTATCCAGAACTCTAACGAGCGGACGATACACCGTTTCATTCATGAGACGGGCATTCAAAGTGCACAACTGGTTATGGGCATGACTCAACTCAAGACCGGCAACATGTGGAACACGATGCCTGCCCATGTCCATCCCCGCCGTATGGAAGCTTATATGTACTTTGATCTGCCCGAGGATGCCGTTGTATTCCATCTCATGGGCGAGCCTGATGAGACCCGCCACATCGTGATGCACAATGAACAGGCCGTGATTTCTCCAAGTTGGTCGATTCATAGCGGAGTAGGCACCAGCAATTATACCTTTATCTGGGGAATGGCCGGCGATAACAAGGCATATGCGGACATGGACAGCGTTGCGATGAAGGATTTAAAATAAGGGCATTACCTGATGGAAGAGTGAAGTAGATATGAGCCAAATTCGACGGCACGAGAAAATTATGGAGGTTCTGCTGACGCACAAAGAAGTAACAGTGGCAGAATTAAGCGAACAGCTAGGCGTTACCGGCAAGACCATTCGCGAAGATCTGGCCAAATTGGAGGAGCAAGGCTTGCTGATGCGGGTGCATGGCGGCGCGATACTTGCCCAGAGTGATCAGTACGGCATTTTGCCCTCCAGGGAGCCGCTAGCCAAGCATGGGGAAGAGAAGCAGGAAATTGCCCGCAAAGCGCTGATTCATATTGAAGATGGGGATATCATTGCCCTCGATGGAGGAAGCACTACGCTGGAAATCGCCCGGCGCCTGGACAATCGGCCGCTGACCGTAGTTACTAATGACGTCTACATTATCAGCGAGCTGGCCGCCAAGGACCAGATTCGGCTAGTCGTCCCAGGCGGATATCGCGTACGTAATATGCTCGCCGGGCCTGAGTCTGCTGCCTACATCCGGCAGCTTAACATTCAGAAGGCATTCGTCTCAGCAACGGGCATCCACCCGGAACATGGCTTGTCCATCTATACCGGGGATCTCATCGCCTTCAAGCGTGCCTTGATCGAAACCTCCCGCGAGGTCATCGCCGTTATGAACCACCAGAAATTCGGCCAGACGGCCCTACGTACCTTCGCGCGGCTAGACGAAGTGACTCGCATTATTGCGGATCAAGGGTTAACTGCCGAAACAGCCCGGTTATACGCAAACTCCAACGTTGCCATCGAATAGAAATACATGTGGAAGGCACTAATTTATTATTTGAAATGGAGAGTGTACGCCAATGAAACTGTTTGACCTGTCGGGAAAGACGGCTCTTGTTACGGGAGCGGCAAGCGGACTCGGACAAGGCATTGCTATCGGGCTTGCTGAAGCCGGTGCCCATGTTGTGAATGTTTCGCTTGGCAGTAGCGCGGAGACAGTAAGTAAAGTAGAAGGCTTGGGACGTAAATCTAGCGAGGTTATTGCCGATTTGAGCAATCATGATCAGCTTCAATCCATCGTTGATGAAGCTCTTCAATTGACTGGACAGATTGACATTCTGGTCAATAATGCGGGAATCATTCGCCGGGCTCCGGCGAAGGACCACCCGGAGAAAGATTGGTTCGATGTTATCAACCTGAACTTGAATACGGTATTTCTACTATCGCAGATCGCTGGACGCCATATGATTGAACGTGGCAGCGGCAAGATCATCAATATCTGCTCGATGCTCTCATACCAAGGCGGCATCAATGTTCCAGGCTATACCGCCAGCAAGCACGGCGTCGCTGGTCTGACCAAAGCCTTCGCCAATGAATGGGCTGGCCAAGGCCTTCAAATCAACGGCATCGCGCCAGGCTACATGGCCACGGACAACACCGCACAAATTCGCGCGGATGAGAACCGGAAGAATTCCATCACCGATCGCATCCCCGCAGAGCGTTGGGGAACCCCTGACGACCTTAAGGGCCCGGCGGTATTCCTGGCTTCCCCGGCGGCCGATTACCTGAATGGCCATATCCTCTGCGTGGACGGCGGCTGGATGGCACGCTAGTTCTTATAAATATTTATGACTGAAATTTAATGCGAGTTCAAAAAGTCAGGTTTTCAGCACCAAGAAGGTTGGATGAAGCTAGGGACTGAGAAGCGGAGCGTACGTAGTGGGTACGTGAGCATCGGAAGTCCCGGCTGAATTCAAGATTCGATGTCGAGTTTACTTCCGGAGCCGCTTCGTGATCAAAAGATGACTTTTTGACAACCTCTTAAACAGAGATTATTTGCAGGCAGCTCCGTATCTCCTCGACGGCGACTGCCTGTCTCCATTCCCTACGATATCCCAGGCAAGCACAAATCATTTCCGTGTTCTGATGAATCTGCCGCTTCCGATAATGCACATGCCCCATCACGGCGTAACGTACGTCATACTTCTCATATAAATCGGTATATTCTGTACTTCCAAGGAAGGCGTTGAAATATTCCCAGCGGGGATGCGGCATCGGCACCTTGAAGAAGGGATGCCCCAGCATATGGGTAACCAAAATAATCTGCTTGCCTTGATGCTTGATTAACTCCTGCTCTAACGCTTCATAGAAATAGCGATGCATATCCGCATTACTTCTTCCCCATTTTACATAAATACTGTCCTGCCACGTACGCTCGCCCAGCTTCATTTCCTCAAAATCAACCGTTCCGTATTTAGGCTCTCCCATGGTGTAGTCATACCAGCCGGTATTACCAATGACGGCCCATTGTTCATTCAATGAATAGGAGCGTTCACTTAAGCAGCCAGAGAAGGTTTGATAAGCTCGATAAATTTCCCACGTATCCGTAATTCCATTCTCCTTGCTCCAATAATCATGGTTGCCAGGAACGAACAACACCGGAATGCCGCTGGCCTCACGTAACCCCTCAAGAACCTTCAAGCTGATGTGCAGGTCATTGGAAATATCTCCGGCGATAATTAATTGATTCAATTCCCGTTCCCGGACAACTTGCAACAACGCTTCCTCGATGGCAATATCTCCTTGCTGTTCATTTAAATCAACATGAAGATCCGATATAATTCCGATGTTCATCCTGTCTCTCTCCTTCTGTCTGATTAAGTTCCTTCATATAGATGGCAGCTCACCATATTCCCCGTCGAGTGAGGCGTTAGCTGCGGCTGATCCTGCTTACATCTCTCCATAGCAAAGGGGCAACGTGGATGAAAGGCGCAGCCCGAGGGCGGGTCAACCGGACTTGGCAAGTCTCCCTGGAGTAAAATACGCTCGCCCGCTATCGGCTTAACCCGGGGAATAGAGGAGAACAAGGCCCGGGTGTAAGGATGCAGGGGTTCGTGGCTTCCTTGCGCTACATCCATAATCTCCACCATCTTCCCCAGATACATCACCCCGATGCGGTCACTCATATACTGCACAACGTTCAAGTCATGGGAGATAAATAGATACGTCAGCCCCAGGCTCTGCTGCAACTCCTTCAGCAAGTTGAGAATCTGCGACTGAATGGAAACGTCCAGGGCAGACACAGCCTCATCAATAACGATAAATTTCGGATTCAGGACAAGGGCTGCGGCTATGCCGACGCGTTGCCGCTGCCCTCCGCTTAGCTCATGGGGATAACGCTTCAAATAGCTCTGATCCAGCCCTACCTGCTCCAAGGTGGACGCCACGATGCTCTGCCTTTCCTCCCTGTTACCAAGCCGGTGAATGACGAGGGGCTCTTCTAAAATCCAGCCAATCTGCTTCTTGGGATTCAAGGAAGCATACGGGTCCTGAAACACAATTTGCAGGTCTCGGCGAAGCGCCCTCATCCCCCGGCGGTCCAATCCTCCAATATCTGTTCCTTGGTAACGTATACTGCCCTCTGTCCGCTCCAGGAGCCGGACCAGCATCTGCCCCGTTGTAGATTTGCCGCAGCCGCTTTCTCCGACTAAGCCAAAGGTCTCACCCGAATGAATCGTGAACGAGACATGATCCACCGCTTTGACATATTGCTGGCTCTCCCATAGTCCTTGCCGGGGAACCGGATAATATTTAACCAGCTCTTCCACCTCTACCAATGCGGTACTCATAAGCTCACCTCCGTCTCCATAGGTTTAGCCGCCCCTTCGTATAAATGACAGCGAACCCAATGGTTGACCGTTGACTCTGTCAGGGAAGGAACCTTATCTGCGCAAATAGGCTCCGCATGTGGACATCGTCCCACGAACGGGCAGCCGCCCCCGCGTTCAGCGAGAGCGGGCACACGGCCCGGGATGGTATGGAGTGGTTGATTTTTATGTCCAGTATCAGGAATAGACTTTAATAAGCCAACGGTGTAAGGATGCTTCGGATCGTTTAGCAGTTCTTCCACGGGAGCTTCCTCCACTACATAGCCAGCGTACATAACCATCACCCGGTCGCTAATCTCGCGAATAACGCCCAAGTCATGGGAAATGAACAGCATAGCCGCTCCGGTCTCTTCCTTCATGTCCCGCAGCAAGCTAAGAATCTGCGCCTGAATGGTCACATCCAGCGCCGTTGTAGGCTCGTCCGCAATCAGCAATTGCGGACGGCAAATCAGCGCCATCGCGATCATGACCCTCTGGCGCATTCCGCCCGACAATTGGTGGGGGTATTCGCGAAACAGCTGTTCCACGCGCGGCAAGCCAACCCGCTTCATCATATCCAGAGCAAGCTCACGTGCTTCCTGGCGTGAAATCCGCATATGAATCAGTGCCGTCTCGGCAATTTGTCTTCCAATGGGGACTAGTGGATTTAATGCCGTCATAGGGTCCTGAAAGATCATGGCCGCCTGCTTGCCCCGCACGTTGCACCATTCCTCCGCGCTTAGGCCATATAGGTTTGTCCCTTCCAGCCAAATTTCCCCTTTGGTAACTTCTGCCCCTCCGGGCAACAGCCCCATAACCGACAATGAGGTCAGGCTCTTGCCACAGCCGGATTCTCCCACAATTCCCAGCACCTCTCCTTCACGCAAGGCGAAGGAAATGCTTTGCAATGCCGGATATGAGGTTTTCCCGCCGGAGAAGGCCACTTCAAGCTCCTTTACCTCCAATAGTGCCGTTCCCATCGTTTCTCCTCCTAGCCCTTCTTGTTGTATATATCCCGAATACCATCGCCCAGCAAATTAAAGCCCAGAACCATAGCCGTCAGCACCACACCGGTCAAAATGACATACCATGGGGCATTAATAATGAACGGCTGCGCTTCGCTTAGCATCCGGCCCCAACTCGGGTCCGGGGGTTGAACACCCAACCCCAGATAGCTAAGTCCGGCCTCTGCCAGCACGGAGCCGGAGAACCCTAATGAGGCAGCAACTATTAAGGGAGAGACCATGTTCGGAAGGATATGGCGGATGATAATGCGCCAAGCTCCCGCCCCTTTGGCAATCGAAGCCTTCACAAAATCAAATTCCTTGTATTGGATAAACCCACTGCGAGCAATCCGTGAGAAGGACGGAATACTCATCAATCCAAGCGCCAGTATCGTATTATTCAGCCCGGGACCAAACACGGAGACCAGCATAATCGCCAGTAGAATGCCTGGGAAGGCCTGCATTGCGTCGATAAATCGCATAATCACCTCGTCCAGCCAGCCGCCAAAATAACCGGCCACAGCGCCGATAACGAGTCCACAAGTCAAACCGATGGACACGGAGGATACGCCGATAAGAAACGCCGTCTGCGCGCCTTCCATAATCCTGCTGAAAATATCACGTCCAAAATTGTCCGTCCCCCACAGATGACTGGCTTGCGGAGGAGCTAGCCGCATCGCGGTATTCATTTCATTAGGTTCGTATGGGGTATAGAACAGCCCCGTCAACATAAAGAGCAGTAGCAAGATAACCAGCAGACCGCCGATGACCAGCGGTTTGCTGCGAAGCCAGTAGTTAACGTTCATGATGGGTTCTCACCTTTTCAATCGAATGCGGGGATCAATCACCTTATATAACAAATCAACCACGAAGTTGATCCCGACTACCAAAATAGCAATATACAACACCAGCGTCTGCACCAAGGGCAAATCACGTGTCCCAATAGAGGTAATCAGCAGATTGCCCAGCCCCGGCAGTGCGAACACATTTTCCACCACAATACTGCCTCCGAGCGTATCGGTAATGATGAGACCGATGATGGTCACTACGGGAATCAGTGCATTACGCAAGATGTGACGGTACATAATGCCCTTCTCCCTGAGCCCCTTACTTCTGGCAGTTCGCACGTAGTCCATCCGGCTTTGATCCAGTAGCGTATTGCGCAAGTACCTCGTCACAACAGCAATTCCGGGAATGGCTAGCGCCAGGGACGGCAGGAACAGAGAACGCAACGCCCCCAGAGGGTCCTCTCCCCATGGAATGTAGCCATACGTGGGGAACAAGCGGAAGGTAACCGAGAACACCAGAATTAGAATAAAAGCAAGCCAAAAGGACGGCATCGCTACCCCCAACTGTGTCAGCGCCGACAACCATACCGCCGGCCATTTTCCGTCATTTCTAGCGACCAATGTTCCCAGGGGAACACCTATCGCCAAGGTTAGCGTCAGAGATAACAAGGCCAGCGATACTGTAACTGGCACCCTCTCAGCCAAAATATCTGCAACCGGTCGTTGGTAGCGTAAGGATTGACCCAAGTCGCCTACGACGGCATTCTTAATCCAGGTCATATAACGCTCTGCCACCGGACGATCAAGCCCCATCGTTTGCCGCAAAGCAGCCAACTGATGGGGATCGGCGTCCACGCCCAGAATAATCTGGGCGGGATCACCGGGAAGAACCTGAAATACGAGAAAGGTAATAACTGATACGAGCAGTACCGTAGTGGCTAGCATGATCAGCTTCCGGATATAAAATCTCAAGGTGCATGTCCCCTATATTATTCTTCCGTAAAATACATGGCAGCGAAGTCATACTTTTGTACTGGATACATTTTAAAGCCTTGCAGATTTTGCTTCATGGCTACATTCCGGCTAGGGTCCATAATGAACACGGCAACGGCTTGCTCCGTCAGTAATTCCTGCGCCTGCTTGTAGAGGTCAGCTCGCGCCGTCTCATCCAGTTCCGTACGCGCTTTTTCAATCAGACCATCGAATTCACTATTACTGAACTTGTAGAAGTTCTTCGCATAACTGGATTCATAGCGCCCTAGCACCTCATGCGGGTCCAGCTTCCCGGTCAAGCCAATAATGGTAGCTTCATATTTGGCATTGTTATATACATCCTCCAGCCAACTGCTCCACTCAATCTGCTTGAGCGTGGCACGAATACCTACCTGCTTAAGCTGCTCACTAATCACCTGAGCTGTATCCACATGGAATTGATAGTTGGAAGGTACCGTAATCGTCAAGTCAAATCCGTCCTCATAACCGGCTTCCTTCAACAATGCTTTGGCCTGCTCCACATTTGGCGCATAGCGATTCTCCAGTCCTTCCTGATAATACATCTTCATCGCCGGGCTCATGTTGGAGCCGAGTGGCGTGCCATTCCCGTCCGATACGGTTTGAATAATAACATCCTTGTCTACGGCCAGATTAATAGCTTGGCGAACCTTAACGTCATCCAGCGGCTTCACGGAATTGTTCAAGGCCATCAACTGCACCATATTTTGCGGACCCGACACAATGGTATAACCTTCTCCCAATTGCAGAGCGCCTTGTGCACTCACTCCAGGGACCATATCAATATCTCCGGCTTGCAGTGCCAGCACCGAGGAGTTGGCATCCGGCATGATTTTGAATTCAACGCGATCCAGCTTTGGCATGCGTTCCTTATCGTAGAAATCAGCATTCTTCTCCAGCACCAACTGCTGCCCCGGCTGATACTCTACGAATTTGAACGGTCCCGCCCCTATGGGCTGCTCACTTTGCTTGTCATAATCTTTCGGGACGATGGCTGCAATGTTCGCCGCCAGGAAGGCCGCATCCTGACCTTTGAGCTTAATGATCACGGTATGCTCGTCCGGCGTCTCCACGCTGTCCACACCAGAGAACTTGGACGAAAGCGGCTCTTGTCCATCCAGCCCAGCCAGCTTGGCGTAGGAATAATAGACATCTTCCGAGGTCAAGGCCGAACCATCATGGAATACAACGCCTTGCTTTAATTTGAAGGTATAAGTCAGACCATCCTCCGACACCTCGTAGGATTCTGTGATTGCCGGAACCAGTTCTCCATTCTCTCCGGCTTCAAACAAGCCGTCAAACACGTTATCCATCATAGAGTTCGTATCGGTAGCCGCAGATAGATAAGGGTCAAGATTGTCCGGCTCTGTAGCAATAGATACTCTGACCGTCCCGCCCTCCTTGATCTTCGTCTGCTCCGTCTCTGTCGCTGCTCCCGTATTTGCGGGTTGATTGCCCGTTGGAGCGGGCTGCGTAGCGTTCCCTCCACACCCTGTAATAATGATCGCTAGCAAGGTGACCGTCGACAATCCTGCAACCCATTTCTTGTTCCATTTCATGATGATTGCTCCTCTCCATGATCCAATATGTTTTTGAACTTATAATTTTTATAGTTGCAAACTCCACTTCAAGCCGGAATGTGCCAGTTCAATGGGACCCTTATAGTTGTGACCGGCTTCTAACTTAAGTTGCTGATGCTCTCCGTAATGTGGAAGATGCGTCAGAATTAAATGACCAACACCAGCCAAGCGGGCTACCTTACCTGCTTCCCCCGCCGTGAGATGTCCTGACATCATCCCCTTCTGCACTTCATAGAAGCTACTCTCCAGCACAAGCAAATCAGCATTTGAGGCAAATTCGACGAAGCCCGGACAGAATCCCGTATCGCCAGAATAGACAATTGACTGCCCCTCCGGGGACGTCGCCTTGATCGCGCAGCAGGGAACCTCATGAATGGTCTCCTGGAACGTAAACATCACTTCTCCAACCGTTACGGTCTGTCCCGTATCAATGGCGTGTACCCTGACATAGTCCGGATAAGCAAAATGCAGGCTTTCCGGAGCAGTGTCATACACATACACGTCCAGCGGCTGCGTCCGCTTACCAATCTGCGTCAAGACCAAGGCGGCAAATTCCAGTGCATAAGCATCCGCAAAATGATCAGCATGCGTATGCGTGATGAACACCGCATCCAGTTGCTCCAACTCGATTTCATTTTGCAGCCGCGACAGCACACCACTGCCACAATCCAGCAGCACGGCGCACTCCTTATGCCTAAGCAAGTAACCTGAAGTGGCTTCATTTTTGGCGGGAAATGCTCCCCAATACCCGATTACCGTAAGCTCCATTCCGTTCCATCCCTTACTGTTGTCGTTAAGTTCTACTTCGATTTGTGCATCCATTCGAAGCTGTCCTGGAACTCCTTGAACATGAATTCCATTCGTTCCAGATTGCCCTGTACCCGATCCCTATCCAAGTAGGAAACCTCATTAATGATGGCATTAACGACCGATAGAGAAGCCGTATAAGAGTCAAGAAAGCCTGTGGACTTGCACTCCGCCAGCAATACCAGGTCAGCAAGCTTGGCAAAGGGAGACAGACCTGAATCGGTAAGCACAATCAATTGGGCCTGCTGCTCCTTGGCTAATCTGGACAGCTTCAGGGTTCTGGAACAATATCTTGGGAATCCGCAAGCAAATACCACATCTCCCGGCTTAATGTACGGTGCGTATTCCGCAACACCCCCTTGAGGAATTAACTCGCAATTGCCTAGCATGTATTTCATTACAAAGCTGAAGAAGGCGGTAACGGACAGGCCCATTCGCCAGCCCACTACCCAGATGCGATCGGCCTGCAAGAGCAAGCGGGCCGCTTCATGAATATGTGACTGTTCCAACTGCAGCATGGTTTGGCGAATATTTTCCGCTTCCTGGGCAAAGTGTTTCTCCAACCAAGACTCCTCTTGCCGCGTTGTGGACTGAATGAAGTTATGGACAGCCCGCCGATCGTGTATAACAAGTTGTCTTAAATCCTGATGCATCTCTGAAAAGCTGGCATACGCCAACGCCTGGGCCAAACGGTGAACCGTAGCTTCACTAACGCCCGACTTCTCGGCAATTCGCTGTGCGGATTGCAGCGCCGCTTCTCGCAGATTACTCTGAATGTAGTGAGCTACCTTCTTCTGGCTTAAGCTCAAACTTTCAAACTGCTCACGAATGCGCTCCTCAATTCTCGACATGACCCTGTCTCCCGACTCCAGATTCCGATAGCTCCCCCGGCGTTGCGGGATGTCCCAGATAAGCAGGAAGCTCGTGGACCCCTGAGATGACCTGTCCATAGCTCAATTCCTCAATGCCCTGCTTGCCATAAGGATTAATGAGCAGACAGCTCATCCCGACCTGGCTGGAGCCAATATAATCGTCATAGTAGTTGTCACCGACATAAAGAGATTGCTCTGCCGTAATACCCGCCTTCTGCAAAGCATGAATGAATATAGCCGGATCAGGCTTCTCAATTTCCAACTCTGAGGAAATGACAATGATGTCCAACTCCTCGTCGAGTTGATTTTGCCGCAGGACTTCACGGGCAGTCTTATCCCAATTGGAGATCAGACCCACACCGTAACCAAGCTCTTTCAAATACCGGAGCGTTGGCTTACTGTATGAGAAGGCGCTCCAACCGGTAGCCTGTTCCTTAAGCATCGTGCGGTGCACTTGCAGCACCTCTTCAATCGGCAAACTCAGTTGCAAATAGTAATTCAACACCCCGATATACCAAGGCATATACGATCTACTATCCCTGCCCAATACCCCCCGAAATTCTCGCATAAACAGCTTGTCTGCCAGATGATAGGCAATCGTAATTTCGTTCAACGTTCTCACCACACCAAGGCCCTGCAGTGTTTGCTGGTAGACCTCTTCACGGTTCGTCTTCACCAAGGTGTATCCAAGATCAAACCATACATATCGAATCATAGATGCCTCCGTTTTTCTCATGTAGCCTTTCCTTCATCCACTACACAAATGTTTGTTTTCCTTCATCCATGACTCCATCTTAGAATGAAAGTATTTGCCCGAAATCAATTCAAATGATGACTTTCGTAAATGTCCCCATCGGCAAAATTTACTAAAGTAGCTAATTGATAGAGTTGGCAGTTATACTGTGATTAGAAGGGGGCTTATAACATGACTCAACCGAGAATCAAGGACGCACCTGAACCTCTATACTGGTCGCTTCTCGCCGATGAAGGTGGCGCTCTGCCTATCGCAGCCACGGCGAAGGGCCTTGCTTACGTAGGCTCGCCTCATCAGCCGCTAGCTGATCTGGAAGCCTGGGCTTCCCGCTGCTTCCCCGGCTCCCCGCTTGAGCGCAACGAGGATGTCCTAGCACCTTATATCATCGATTTAGCAGCCTATTTGCAGGGCGGGCAGAATTCATTCACTCCCCCCTGTGATGTGAAGGGAACCCCGTTCCAGCTTGCCGTCTGGCAAGCCCTTCGCGCGATTCCCTATGGACAGACTCGATCCTATGCGGATATTGCAGCAAGCATTGGCAAGCCAGCCGCAGTTCGTGCCGTCGGGACCGCCATTGGCGCTAATCCCGTTCTTATCGCCATCCCCTGCCATCGCGTGATTGGCAAGGACGGTACGCTTACGGGCTACCGCGACGGGCTGGAGATGAAGAAGCGATTGCTTGAACTCGAACAAAACGGCTGCTCCCCGAAGTAACTTCGGAAAGCAGCCGTTTATGTTTATTAGATATAGTATATAATCAATTTTTCAACATTGGATGGTTATAACAGCCTGGGCCGGATCAGCTTGACTTGCAGCTACCTCCACCTGCTTCACACACTCCTGGCCATTCGGTACAATGACAGGCGTAATCACGGGATAACCCGCTTGCTCGATTAAGGCCATATCGAACTCCAACAGCAGTTGTCCCCGGGTAATAACATCCCCGGTTTTGACATGTGCTATAAAGCCCTCCCCCTTCAGAGATACGGTATTCATTCCGACATGAATCAGAATTTGCGCCCCAGATGCGTGCTCCAGCATAATCGCATGCTTGCTCTTCTCCATCAAGTGAACAACCTTGTCATCAAACGGCGCAATGACTTTCCCCTCCGTGGGCTGAATGGCGATGCCTTCCCCCATCATTTTAGCGGCAAAAGCTTCATCTGGCACCTGCTCCAAGGCTACCAGCGTTCCGGGTACTGGAGATGGAATCTCGACTACTACCGGAACAGCTTGTTTCTTCTTCCAACCAAACACAGTTGTTTCCCCCTACGTTGATTTCTACAGATTTTTGGCGATGAAGTAACCTTCTCGGGTGGCATCCATCACATTTCTTGGTTTATTAGCGTCCCCAATGACAAAGGTGTCCGGTACGATGCCATAGAAGGAATCGATAAGTGCCGGTGTAGTTCTCATACCTGTGGAGAGAATTACAGTGTTTGCAGAAATGTGCTTCCGCTCCCCGGCCTCTTCATAAATGACCCCATCGGCAGTAATTTCTACAATCTTCACGTTCAATCTGGTATGCAGCGTCTCTTGCTTATCCATGGCCTGCCGCAAACCAACGCGATACAGGATGTTCCCGTTCTTGGCCAACAGATCTCCCGCCTCCATGATCGTAACCTGCTTGCCGTGCCGTGCCAGCTCGATACCAAGCTCACAGCCCGTGGAGCCGCCGCCAACCAGCACGACCTCATTCCCCACTTCATCCATCCGCGTGTAGACATCCAGCGCCCCCATCACATGGCTTTGCTCCACGCCTTTGATCGGAGGGGTGAAGGGCACGGCCCCAGTAGCCACAATAATGGCATCTGGAGACAACTGCTGAATCTGTTCCGGTGTTGCCTCCACACCCAGCTTCACCGTAACTCCTGATTTGCCAATCTGGGTAATCAAGTAGTTCATATAGTTGTACAAATCAATCTTCAACTCTTCATAGGCTGAGTAACGCAAGGCCCCACCTAGTGATTCGTGCTTCTCCAGCAAAGTAACTTCATGGCCCCGCTCATCGGCAACCAAGGCAGCCTTCATCCCTGCCGGGCCACCTCCGACAATTACAACCTTCTTGCTTTGCTTCGCCTTCGGCAATTCCAGAGGAACCATATCATAGCGCGTATAACGCGGGTTGACCGAACAGCCGACATTTTTGCGTTCCGTGGAAATATGGTAGCAGTATTGGCAGCGCAGGCAAGGAACGATATCTTCGTCCCGACCTTCCTTGGCCTTCTGCGGCCAGAACGGATCTGCGATTAGCGGGCGTCCCATAGCTACAAAATCAGCCTTGCCTTCGGCAATAATTGATTCAGCTTCCGCCGGGCTCATAATGGCCCCTACCACGGATACAGGAATCTTGACGTTACGCTTGACTTCCGCAGCCCATTCAACGTTTGGCATATGCTCCTTAAAAATCGTTGGAGCCATATGCACGTTGCCCTCATAGTTGATATCCAGCCCCGCCGAGATATGCACCATATCCAGCTTGTCCTCAACGATCTTGATAAACTCCAGCACGTCTTCGAACTCGATAGAGCCGTCCACAATTTCGGAAGCGCTGATCCTCATGTCCACAATAAAATCATGACCCACCGCTTCCCGCACACGATCAATGATCATTTTCGGAAATTTAATCCGGTTCTCGAAGGAACCTCCATATTCGTCAGTCCGCTTGTTAAATAGCGGTGACAGGAATTCAGCAGGGAGCCAGCCATGGGCGAAGTGTAGCATAACCAGATCAAATCCGGTTTCCTTGGCCCGCTTGGCCGTCTCAGCCCAGTCGTTCGCAACCTCTTCCATCATCTGCTCATCCATTGCTTTGACGATAGTGCCGTCCGCCCGAACAAGGTCTACAGGACCGATGGCATAGTCGTCCACACGAGCATATTGACCCGAATGAATCAGTTCCAGTGAAGCCTTTGCTCCCGCCTGATGGGCGACAATTACGCGATTTCTCGTTGCTTCAATCTGATATTTATCGAAGGCGTAGGGCTCGTCCGGCCGGGAATAGCTTGCTCGCTTGCGGCTGACGTTAACGCTACCCGTGATGATAACCCCCGCCCCGCCAATAGCTTTATCATGATAAGGCCCTGCAGGCGTCGCGATAATCCGGTTATTAAACACTGTATTTTTAATGCGGATCGGCTTGAATAGATTCGGAAATTTCATCCCTATCACTCCTCTGTCTGCTCTTCTTGAGGTTCATCCAACATCTCGCCGTTTGTTGCAATCACTTGTTGATACCAACCAAATGATTTCTTGCGCTCCCGATTCAACGTACCCTGGCCTTGATCATCACGATCCACGTAAATCAGGCCGTAGCGCTTCTTCATTTCTCCGGTCGAGGCGCTGACAAGGTCGATACAGCCCCAGACGGTATAGCCCATAACCTCGACTCCATCCAGCACAACCGCGTCGATCATATGTGCAATATGTTTTCTCAAATAATCAATTCGGTAATCATCCTGAACCATTTCGCCTTCACGCTTCTCATCGACCGCACCCAGCCCATTCTCAACAACGAAGATCGGCAACTGATAACGGTCGTACAAATAATTCAAAGCAATTCGCAGCCCCAGTCCGTCAATCTGCCAATCCCAGGCACTCTTCTCCAGGTACGGATTAGCAATGCCATCCAGCATATTGCCCTTGACCCGGATTTTCCGGTCGGGGTTGGCACTGGTGACCAGGGACATATAATAGCTGATGCCTATATAATCAACGGTGCCACGTAATAGGTCCTGCTTATCTTCTGACGTGATATCCAGCGAGATCTGACGCCGTTCCAGAAATTTGATGGCTTTCGGAGAATAATATCCCCGGACTTGCACATCGGAGAAATAATAATGAAGATCCATATTGTGCATATTTTCCAGGTTGTCTTCCGGGGAACAGGTCTCTGCATAGGATAACGGATACAGCATCATCATGCCGATCTTGAAGTCAGGGTTGATCTGACGCCCCAACTGGACGGCTCTTGCGCTGGCAACCATCTGATAGTGTGCCGCTTGATACATCATTTGCTCGGGGTGCTCCGCCTGCTCGATGCGAATACCCGCTGCAATGACGGGATTTAAAGTAATGACATTAATCTCGTTGAAGGTCATCCAGTATTTCACTTTGGTACGATATCTCCGGAACAGAACTTCACACAAACGAACATAACAATCAATCATATGGCGATGGGTCCATGAACCATATTTCTCTACTAAATATAACGGGGTCTCATAATGGGAAATCGTCACCACCGGCTCGATGCCATATTTCAAGCATTCATCAAACAGGCGATCGTAGAAGGCGAGTCCTTCCTCATTTGGCTCTGTTTCATCCCCTTGCGGAAATATTCTCGTCCAGTGAATGCTGGTGCGGAAGCATTTGAAGCCCATTTCCGCAAATAAGGCAATGTCCTCAGGATAACGATGATAAAAATCAATGGCCTCGTGATTCGGATAATACACCTCTTCCAGAATGCCGTCCGTATATACTCTCTTCTGCCCGTGCTTGCCAGCAGCAGCGACATCTGCGGTGCTTATTCCTTTACCTCCTACATTCCATGCTCCTTCGGATTGGTTGGCCGATATGGCCCCTCCCCATAAGAAATCATCAGGCAACTTCCCAGTTGACATACGGTTCCTCTCCTTACTCTCTACTTTTCACCGAGTTTCTTTCTATAATTTCCGAATGGAAAATAGCCCCTTGCTGCAATTTCTGCACCAGGTCGACCTTGGCTTTGTTCCCCTCCATCATGGCGATTAAGGATTTAGCCACTCTTCGCATAATCTGCTGTTGATGCAGGTCCACCGTCGTAATTGGCGGGGTAACCATTCTGGAGATCGGATAATTGTTGTAGCCTACGATCGATACGTCGTCCGGAACAGCAATCCCCTTCTCCAGCAGCTTCTGCAAACCTCCGACAGCCAGATCATCCGTAGCGTAAAATATTCCATCCACCCGCCCGCAAGCAATCTGTTCCACAATGCTCTCGGTAATCCCGTAGCCATGGTCATAATCGCTGCCGCGCGCTTCAAATATAAGCTCCTTGTCGAGCTCCAGTTGATATCTCTTCAACGTTCTCAAGTATCCTTTGTACCGATAGTTCGATCCGATCGACGTCCTGCTTCCTCGCACGAAAGCAATCTGGCGATGTCCTTTGGCAATCAGATACTCGGTGATATCCTCCCCGACGCGCTTGTAATCGAGGGGAACGTTGATCACATGTTCATTCGTAATCAGCTTCGCTGCCCGGCCGAGTACAAAGACCGGCATATTTTTATTGGCATACAGATTGATAAATTCCTCAGAAATAAATTTGGACATGCAGATGACTGCGTCCGCCCGATTTTCGGAAATAAACCGCTCAGCCGTTCCTTTATGCTTGTCATTGGCCGCAATAATTACCAGGTCGATATGCTTCGCAATCAACTCCTGCTGGATGACCTGCAACGAATCCGTAAAATAAGAACGAGTCGGATTATCGGTAATCAACAAGACAATATTCGTCTTCTGCCGCTGCAAATCAATTGCGGAGCCATTCTTGATATAGTTAAGCTGCTTGGCAGCTTCTCTCACTTTAATCTTGGTCTTCTCGCCAATTTCCGAACTGTCGTTCAAAGCCATGGAAACCGCCGAAACTGAAATATTGAGCAATTTTGAAATATCTTTAATCGTTGCCATGTTGTCTCACACCTCGCGCCTATTGTTCCGTTTTTCTTTATATTATAGAGTACGCCCAAGGGATTTGCAGTTTCGGTTGCTCTATGGC
This sequence comes from Paenibacillus senegalimassiliensis, assembly GCF_001486585.1. Taxonomy (GTDB): domain Bacteria; phylum Bacillota; class Bacilli; order Paenibacillales; family Paenibacillaceae; genus Fontibacillus; species Fontibacillus senegalimassiliensis. Next base: position 286,781 of record NZ_LN909046.1, on the reverse strand, counting down.
TTCTACCCGAGCTGGAAGCTAATCCTACTAAGACTTCTGCTTCTTGAACTGAATGTTTTGCTTGCTTAATAGAATTGTAGTAAAGAACGACACCGCCAGTGTTGCGCCTACCGCGATGAAATAAGTCGTTGCCGTTGGCGAAGACAGGAAGGCCGGAAGGCCGAACAGCCCCGTGAACGCAAAGTTCGTGATGTAGGACTTGGTCACGCCGCAGATAATACCACCAACCAGACCGCCTAGTGTGAGCGAGATGAAGTATTTCTTGTTCTTCATGACAACCCCGTACAATCCCGGTTCAGTCACCCCGGACAAGAAGTTGACGAAGGCGGAGGAGCTGGCAATCGTCTTCTCCTCCTTGCTTTTGGAGATGACCATAACAGCGAGACATACTCCAAGCAACGCGTAATTCCCCATTCCGCCCGAACCGAGACTGTATTCCATACCATGCTCGGCCAGATAGGACAATTGCAGAGGCAGCACCACCCAGTGAATGCCCAGCATGATGACGTAAACGAACAGAGCACCGAATATGGCGTTAAAAACAATGACGTTGGAGTTCAGGAAGAACTCATACCCGTCGGCCACCAGATTGGCCAGCAACCCGCCGACAGGACCAAATACCATCAGGGTCAAGGGAACCATAATCAGCATGGACAAGAGCGGCACAAAGATGAATTGCAGCATCTTGGGCAAAACTCTTCTCAGCAGCTTATCCAAATGGGAGTACGCCCAGATCGCCAAAATAATCGGAATTACGGTACTGGAAAAATTCATCGCCGTAAAGGGAATACCCAGGAAATCGATAACATTCCCCGTTGTCGTAATGCCCGTAATGTTCGGCTCCATCAATGCTGCACCAATCGCTGCCCCGATGTAAGGGTTAGCCCCGAATTTCTGAGCCGCTGTGAAGGCAAGCAAAATCGGGAAGAAATAGATAAGGGCATTACCCGCACCCGCCAAAATTAAATAGGTATTACTAGTAGCCGGAAGAATACCTGACTGTGCCAGAATATCAATAAGCCCTTTGATAATTCCCGATGTCGCCAGGATAGGAATGTATGGCGTAAAGATAGCCGAAATCGTCGCCAGCAGCTTATCGAACCAGGACTTCTTACTGCCCTTGGTATCGGCAGCAGAGCTGTCCGAGTTAACCGAGGCTCCCTCTACCACCGTGCCACCCTCCAATTGCTGCATGATTTCAGCGTGCATCTCATTGACCATTGGCCCGATAATGACCATGGTTTGCCCTTGGGCATCCATCACTCCCAGCACCTTAGGCAGAGCTTTGAGTGCCTCGCGGTCCGCCTTGGAGCTGTCATGTAATTCAAAGCGCAGTCTTGTCGCACAATGAACCAGGCTCGAAATGTTTTGGCTTCCTCCCACCAATTGGATGATACTTGTTGCCGTTTCTTTGTTACTCATTTACGTCACCCCAGTAACTTTATCATGTACTAAAATCCGTTTACTGAAACGTTACAGTAAAAGTTCAAAAAAATATTTTGAACAAACTGAAACGTTTCAGTAATGCTCAAAAAAATAAATCCCTGCAGGTATGTGCCTAGTATAAGTGACAAAATTCGACTTGTCAATAAACCGTTTTCAAAAAATAATGACAGCCTTTTGACAATCCTGGTCCGGTGATCCTCAACATAAATAAGGCATCATCGGCGGCTGAACTTCTCCCAGCTAATAGCCAGCCGATGATACCTCAGGTCATTACCGTTCCACATGCCCTTTCCCGGACAACAGTTGCTCAATCTCCACCGCGCTCGGCAGGCCTTCCCAGTCTCCCACCGCTTGAATCACTTGGGAGCCGATGAGATTACCAAGACGAACGGCTTCCTCCATACTGTATCCACGGACTACGCCCGTCAGAAATCCGGCGCAAAAGCCGTCTCCTGCCCCCACCGTATCAATGACCTGGTCAACCTTGAAATAAGGTACTGAGGTCAATTTATCCTTCTCCAGAACATAGGTGCAATCCTCGCCACCCTTGATAATGCTGATCCCTGGAAGCTTCTTCAATTTGTCCGTAATGGTCTCCATGGAATCGGTCTGATACAACAGCTTCAGTTCATCCAATCCCGGCAGGAAATAATCAGCTTGCTCTGCAAGCGGCAGGAGTACCTTCCGTGCCTCCTCCAAGCTCCACAGCTTGAGGCGCAGATTGGGATCGAAGCTCACCTTAACTCCATTCTGCTTGGCCATCTGAACCGCCGCATGGGCCGCTTCAATACAAGAAGCGCTTAGCGCCGGCGTAATGCCCGTCAGATGCAGCACCTTGCTACTAGCGATATACGCTTCATCCAGATGCTCCGGCCGCATGAAGCTGGCCGCAGACAGCTTGCGGTAATAGTAAACCGAGCTTTTGCCTGCTACATTCTCGCGAACCATCAAGCCCGTAGGTGCTTCATCTGTTAATTCTGCCCGAGATACGTCAACTCCCTCACCGCGAATTGCCTTAATTATACGGCGACCGAAGGCATCATTCCCCAAGCGACCACACCACCCCGAAGCTTGCCCCAGACGGGCCAGCCCAATGGCTACATTGGATTCCGCTCCGCCAAAGGAAGGGGATAGATTGCTGGCATATTCCAGCCCTTTGCCCCCTTCTGCAATCAGCAACGCCATGCTTTCCCCAAAGGTCACAACATCAAGCATTCCCTTGTCCTGCTGTTTACTCCCACTCATCGTTTCAAATTCACCTTCCTCTAATCTTCGGTACATGAGCAATTCATATACTAATCGTGTATATATGTATTTCTCTGAACCGCTTACATTTTCCTTTTTTCGAGTTTAAATAAAAAGGATCTAGCACCAGCATATAATTTCCGTATTAATCATCGGCAGCATATGGACCAATGATAGCCCTGAACATCGCTTCCATTTTTGCATAATCACATAAAAAGGACGCCGCGCTTGCTTCAATCATTTGCTTGCTTGTCACCTGAGATATATCCAGACTGTAGCCCGCCTGTTCCGCCAGGTAATCAATGAACAGCCTTTGTACTCTCCCATTTCCTTCCCGGAAGGGATGGAGGGCGTTGATTTCGCTAAGATAATAGGCCAGCCTGAGAGCTGCCTCATCTATAGAGGTCCCTCTCAGATCATTCTCTTTTTTTAGCTGTATGAACAATGAATCTGCATTGGAAGAAATATATGAGTAATTGCAAAACATATTCCCTTTAGCGATATTAACCCGTCTGATCTCACCAGCCCACTCATAAACATCTCCAAAAATGCACTTGTGAATCGCTCTCAAATGATTCAGGTCGAACTGGCCGGGGATGACCCTCAATTTCGCTTGGGCCATTCTCAAAGACGTGATTTCCCGCTCGGCAATGTGAAGCTTCTGCGCATCAGTAATGCCCAATTTGTTAATAAGAACATTCGACTGAGGATAGCAATAACTCTGATCCCACTCGCTGCTCATGAGGATGCTTCCTTAGAAGAAGTATGCTTCTTGACGAGTTCGGCTACCGCTTCCTCAACCTTCGCATCATCCCCAGCATAATGCCTGATTCTCTCTTTATCACTTTCCGTAAGTGGCATTCCTTCTATCGACATAGAACCGTTAACCTGCTCAATCAACTTCTCTAGGTTTTTCAAATAAGCACCACCTTTTTATACCTATTATACCATGCTAAGCCCTGCCTCTGGCATCTCAGTTCCGCTGAACAGCTCCGTCTTCCTAACAAAAAACAGCGATAGGACGCAACCTATCGCTGTTTGCTTGACTTCAACCAGAGTAACTACTCCGCATAAATTATATTTCAAGAATAGAAGGCATGATGTGAGGGGTACGGCCGACTTCTTTGATGAAATAACGCCGCAGTACCTGCCGCGTGGCCCGTAGCCAGACGGTCCGATCATAGGACTCCTTCTGGGTGCCCAAGCGGTTGAGATTTCGCTTCAGCATCGATTCAGCCCGCCGTAATAACGGTCTGGCATCCTGCATGTATACGAAGCCACGTGTGACGATATCCGGTCCCGCCATAATTTGCCGCGTCTTGCGATCAACGGTCATTACCACGATGACGATCCCTTCCTGTGCCAGCTCCATCCGTTCGAGGACCAGCGCATCTTCATTGGAGCGCATTTCCCCATTGCTGATTAATACTTCTCCGGACGGAATTGTTTTACCCCGCTTGGCCCGGTTACGATACACCGATAAGCTATCTCCGATATTCATAACGAAGATGCGATCATCAGAAATGCCGGTCTGCAAGGCCAGGTTGCGGTGGCTCAACAACATGCGATACTCACCGTGAATCGGAATGAAATACTTCGGACGGATAAAGCTGAGCATCAGCTTCAAATCCTCACGGCAGCCATGGCCGGAAGTATGAATGTCGAATACCGAGCCATAAATGACATTGGCTCCAGCCCGTAGCAGCAAATCGATGCTGCGATTGATATTTTGCCCGTTGCCTGGAATTGGCGACGAGGAATAAATCACCGTATCCCCAGGATACACCTGTACATTACGATGTGCCCCTGAGGCGATCCGGCTGAGAGCTGCATTTGGCTCACCTTGGCTACCGGTACAGACAATCAGCACTTGATGGTCTGGATAACGATCAATATGCTTCACATCAATGAGCATTCCTTCTGGCAAACGGATATAGCCCAATTCCTGACCGATGTTGAATACCTTCTCCATACTGCGTCCAATGACGGCGATTTTCCGTTTGCATAAGGCTGCCGCTTCCACAACCTGCTGCAAACGGTGTACATTCGAAGCAAAGGTCGCGAACAATATCCGGCCATCGCAATCCTGGAACTGCTTCAGGATGGCATCGCCAACCCGCCGTTCCGAAGGGGTAAACCCCTCCTTCTCGCTGTTTGTACTGTCCGCCAGCAATGCCAGCACACCTTCCCCGCCAACACTAGCCATCTTGAACAGATTGGCTGGACGATCCTCAGGCGTAAAGTCAAACTTGAAGTCCCCGGTATGCACTACCGAGCCGTAAGGCGTATCCACCACGATACCGAAGGCATCGGGAATGCTGTGCGTCGTGCGGAAGAAGTGAACCGCCAGATGCTTGAACGCATAGCGATCTTCCTCTTGGTAAACATGCAGTTCAGCCTGTCCAAGCAAACGATGCTCCTCCAGCTTGGCTTTCACCAATCCAATCGTGAGCGGTCCGCCATAGATAGGCAGTTGTAACTGACGCAGCACATAAGGAATAGCACCGATATGGTCCTCATGTCCATGGGTCAGGAACAATCCCTTCATTTTGTGCTTGTTTTCAATCAGATAACTGATATCAGGCACAATGCAATCGATCCCCGTCAGACGAGAATCCGGAAATTTCAACCCGGCATCAATGAGAATAATTTCATCCCTATACTCAATACCATACATGTTCTTGCCAATCTCCCCAATGCCGCCCAGCGAATAAATTCGCACGGGGGGTGGAGAAGATTTAAGCCGACGATGACTTTTGACTGGTTTAACTGGTTTACTAGCTGCTTCATTCATTAGGTTGTTAATCCTCTCTGACAATTACTGAAAAATCCCGCTGCTACCTACGACCTCAAGCCAGCGCTTGGCAACCAGATCATGACCCGCTGCCGTCGGATGAACCCCATCCCATAGCCAGTAAGCAGGACCCGCAACCTGTGCCGCTTGATCAAAAGCATTCTGTAATGGGACATGCACCGCACCAAACTGCTCCGCCAAACGCAATACAATCGCTTGATAGCGGGATACGAGCCCCTTCCACTCCTCCCATTTTTCCGCAGGAGCACCTGTGTTTAATATAAAGGGTTCACATAAGATCAACTTCGTCTCAGGCAGAACTTCCCGCGTCTCCTCAAGCAAATGCAGATAGGCGCGTTCAAAACGATCTGTTGCCCCACTAGGCTCGCCATTCATCTGCCGCCAGGCATCGTTCACGCCGATAAGAAGACTGATTACATCCGGCTTGAGACTGATGGCATCCTCATTCCAACGAGCATACAAATCCGAGGCACGGTCACCGCTTACCCCGCGATTAATAAAGCTAGGGCGCAAATGAGCGTATTCATGTCCCAACTTGGCAGCAATAATATAAGCATAGCTGTGTCCCAAAATATGATTCAGATCGTTACCGCGATCCCGGTTACCGTCCGTAATAGAATCCCCTTGAAATAACAACGTCATCGACTTATTCATCTCACCGCACTCGCTTTCCCCATGAATTCTTTTATTTTACCGCCACAAAAAATATCCGGGCCGCTTCATCTACGGCTTCAACCCACTCAAAATCCGCATAGCAGGTAATTTGGCTGAAGCCACAGCGTCTAAGCTCTTCCTTCATCCAGAGCGGATCGTAGGCCCGCTGAGTATGCGTCTCCTCAAAGCGGCGGTATAATCCCGGTCCCTGTTCTTCCTCGCGTGCGAAGATCGTCAAGTGATGTTCTATCTCGTTAAGACGGGCATCTCGCTCGCAAGTCCAGATATAAGCTACGCCGGATTCATCCCATATGAACGGCTGCTCTTCCTCATAACGGGCCAGGGTATTCGGATGGTGCACATCGAACAAGAACGTACCACCCGGCTTCAGGTTCTCATAGGTGCGGCGAAAGGTTCGCACGATCTCGTCCTCTTTCAACAAGTAATTCAAGCAATCACAAAAAGAAATTACGGCATCTACCGGCTCCGGTACGGCCCAATCTGTCATATCCTGCTGAACCCAGCGAACGCTTCCCTCACGCAGCAATCTGGTTCCCTGGGGAGTTGCATCCATCTTGCGCCGGGCCACTGACAGCATGTCCGAGGACAAATCAATGCCGGTTACCTCAAATCCTGCATTCACGAGCGGAATGGTAATGCTCCCTGTTCCGCAGCCCAAATCAACAACGGTTCGGGGCATCCCGTGGCGTTCCCAAGCTGTCCTTGCGAACCGAATCCAATCCGGGTACGGCATATCCTCCATTAACTCATCATACACGTAAGCAAATTTCCGATAGGAAGCCATCGTTGTACTTGTCACCGCTTTCTATAGATGCAAATATTACTGCTCGGTCTGGTTGCTTTCCTGCGGCTCCTGTACCAGATGCGTCCAGTTCTCCCGCTGCACAACCTTGCCTTCCTTCATCAGCTTCCCCAGCGCCCGCTTAAATGCGGCTTTGCTAATCGAGAAGCGCTGTTTGATCAAGTCCGGTGGAGTGCTGTCAGAATACGGCATGCTGCCGCCAGGACGGCTTGTCAGGTAGGCCATGATCCGCTCCGCATCCTGATCCATACCAATCTCCTTACGCGGCGCCATGGCCAGGTTCACCCGCCCATCCTCACGGATATGGGCAATGCGTGCCTGCACCCGTTCACCTAGCCGCAGCAAGCGATTACGCTCTGACGAATGAATCATGCCGATAGCTCCAAATCCAAGCACCCCGCCCTGCACAACGACAAAGGTACCCATTTGCAGCGGCTTGTACACGATGGCATCCATCCATTCGTTCCTCCAGGATTCTGGGGCATGGAACGCATGAGGAGCAAGCTCCTGCTCACCCGCCAGCTTGGCCTTAAGCCGCCCCTGCTTGTCATGCTCCATAATCACATAGACATGGTCGCCAACCTGAGGATGCAATTCCTTCAGTTCAGGGAGCTCGCGGATGGGAAGCAGCAATTGACGGCCCAGCCCCATCTCCAGGAAACAGCCGAGCCGTGGATGTACATCGGCTACCTCAAGCAACGCCAGTTCACCCAGCGTTAGATAAGGGCGCTTCATCGTGGCCGCAATCCGGTCCTCCGTATCATAGAACATAAATACTTCCACCGTTTCGCCTGGTTTCACCTGACGGGTCAATTCTGAATAATGCAACAATACATCCTGATCACCTGCACTCAGAAAATATCCGTAGGGAGAAACCTCGCGATCAATCGGCAATTGAACAACAGTACCTGCGATTAAGCTCATACCGTCTCCACAACTTTAGCGTCTGACCACAAGCGCTCAATATTATAAAACTCGCGTTCATCACGGTGGAAGATGTGAACCACGACATCACCCAAATCCATCAGTACCCAACGAGCTGCATCCATACCTTCTATGCCACGGATGTTTACTCCCGCCTCCTGTGCTCTTTTACGAACCTCAGTTGCAATTGCTTGAACCTGGGTATCCGAATTACCGTGACAGATCACGAAGTAATCAGCAATCAGGGAAATCCCTTTCAAATCCAAAGCTACGATGTTCATCGCTTTCTTATCATCCGCAGCCTGAACCGCCAAATTCAATAATTCATGTGAATTTACAGCCATTCACTCAGCCTCCTTAGATTTTGTTCTTTGCTTAATCAAATCATTACGTGCAAGCACAGTAAGGGGGAAAATCGGTTTGCCCTTCTCCAGTAAAAAAGAAATCGTCGAATCGAACCCGGCAATCAGCGCGTCCTCCAGACTTTTCTCCGCCAGCTCACGAATATGGTCCACACCGGGGAACTCTCTTCCCGGTTCAATATAATCAGCCAGACAAACGATCTTGTCTAGCAAGGTCATCCCGATTCTCCCGGAAGTATGATAACGTACCGCATCCAGAACCTCTACGTCCTGTACCCCATACTCCACACGAGCGATATAGGCACCTACCTCGGCATGAAGCAATTGCTTATCATGCTCTAACAGTTCCGCATTCAGCCCATGATTCCGAACAATCTCCTCTTGCTTGTCAATCGCCCAAAACTTGGCCAAGTCATGCAACAGCGCAGCCAAATCCGCCTTTACGGGATCAGCTCCATACCGCTTCGCCAGGAGAACAGCGCTCTCCATCACGCCTTCCACATGCTTCCACCGTTTGGCGGGCATGCCCGCCGATACGGCAGCTATCAATGCATCACGGTTGTAATCCATACAATCCGCTCCTTGTCATATACTCATACACGGAGTCAGGCACCATATAACGGACCGAGCGTCCTGCCAGTAATCGGCTGCGGATCAGACTGGAAGAAATATCGACCAGTGGCATCTCAGCCAATTGAACTGCCTGCTGAATGAACGGTGGCAACACGTCCAGTTCGAGGAAGCTTCCGGGACGCTGTAACCCGATGAAAGACAGCATCTTGACCAAATCCTCAATCCCCTCCCATTTGGGAAGGTAATTGACCATGTCGGCTCCGATGATAAAATACAGCTCCAACTCGGGGTGCAGTGAGCGGATCTCCCGAATGGTCTCCACGGTATAAGATACGCCACCCCGGCGCAGTTCAATGTCAATCGGCTTGAATCCCGGATGACTTCGTACCGCTGCCTCGACCATCTCCAGACGCTGTTGCCCGCTGACACCAGCCTGATGCTTGTGGGGAGGAATATGCGAGGGCATGAACCAGACCTCTTCCAATTGATACTGCTCCCTTGCGGCTTCAGCCGCGAGCAGATGCCCCAGATGAATGGGATCAAATGCCCCACCCATAATTCCGACCTTTTTCATGTACAGCCCCTCCTATCAGTTCGAGGGCAATACGATTTGCTTGTATTCACGTGATTCCTTGTACAGAATCACCGTACGGCCGATCAATTGCACCAGTTCTGCCCCTGCGCCAGAGGCCAACTCTTCAGCAATCTCCTGGGGAACTTCCAGGTTGTTGTTCAGTATGGACACCTTGATCAACTCCCGACGTTCCAGTGCCTCCGCGATCTGTTTGATCATGTGCTCGTTGGTACCGCCCTTGCCCACTTGAAAAATAGGCTGTAATTCATGCGCCAAACCGCGCAAATATCGTTTTTGTTTTCCTGTTAACATGTTATGCAAAACTCCTTACCTTCATATAGGTCATTTATTATGGCTACTGAGACATGCTCTCCATAACCACGGCTCGCATCGCTTCTACAGGAGCAGGCAGACCCGTCCAGTGTTCGAACGCATAAGCACCCTGGTATACAAACATCCCCAGACCCCCATGGACCGTACAGCTTCTAGCTTCGGCCTGCACAAGCAGCTTGGTCTTGAGCGGATTATAAATCAAATCACTAACGACAATCCCAGATGGAATTGCATCCACATCCAGTGGACATTCATCCACATGAGGATACATACCCAGGGTCGTTGTATTAATGACGATGTCGCATTGTTCCAAGAAATTGTTCGCTTCTTCCATCGCACAACCGATCAAATGACCGAGATGCGCCCATTCCGCAGCGAGTTCGAGCGCTTTAGCCGCCGTCCGATTAGCCACAACCACCTGTTCAGGCTGCTCTTGGAGCAGCGCATGAATGATACCGCGAGCCGCCCCGCCCGAGCCCAAGACCAGAATTCGCTTGCCTCGAAGGTCGGGTACGGCTTCTTCTTTCAAAGAACGCACATATCCAATTCCGTCCGTATTGTAGCCCGTCAGAATACCGCCGTCATTCACAATGGTATTGACGGCACCGATCAGCTTGGCTCCTTCGTCGATATGATCCAGGTAATTCATAACCTCCAGCTTATGTGGCACGGTCACATTGATCCCGCGGAACCCTAGTGCCCGAATCCCCCCAATAGCTTCACCTAGCCGCTCCGGCTTGACGTGAAACGGCAGATACGCACCGGTCAGACCACAGGATTGCAACGCAGCTCTATGCATAATCGGTGATTTGGAGTGAACGATGGGATCACCGAGGACTCCAAGGAGCAGCGGCAGATTATCTTTGCCTACTTCCTGCCCTTCATGCAGCTTGAGTTCGGTATGAGTTGCTTGCTTCTCCATGTTGTCTCCCCCAAATCGACTTAAATTAAACGGCTCTGCCACGTCTTGCGTTAAATAAGCGAAGGACGTACCAGCACCTTCACGCCCTTAGGCACATGCGCGGCAATAACGGCGCCCAAATCATTATTGATCTTGATCCAGCCTAGCCCCGAAATGAACAGATCGCTGCGGCTTCCCTTAGGAATACGGAACTCATGACGCGTCCACTCCGGCAAGCTCTCAAAATTCTCCCGGTTTGGCGGAGACAACATCTCCCCGGCATGATTTACGAACAGTTCATCAGCCCGTTCCAGCTTCGTGCGATGAATCGGCAAACGCCCGCTGATGAAGCAGGTAAAGGACTGACGTTCCCCTTGAATAAAGTCAAAACGGCCAAACCCGCCGAAGAAGAGCGTTTGCCCCTCGTTCAATTGATAGACGGCCGGCTTGAGCGTCTTCTCTGGCATAAGCACGGCCAGATCGACCGGGGCCACCAGTTCACTATAGCGTGAAGGATACACGATTCCCGGCGTATCAATAATAGCCCGACCATCATCGAGCGGAATATGAACCATATCGAGTGTCGTTCCCGGATAACGGGAGACGGTAAGCTCCTGCTCCAAATCGCTATAGTCGCGAATAAGCCGATTGATTAACGTAGATTTACCCACATTGGTTGCTCCCACAACATACACGTCGCGATCTCCACGTCGTTCGGCTATAGCATCCAGCAAGCGGTCAAACCCGCTGTTCTGCTTCGCGCTGCACAGGATAACGTCCTCTACCTTCAGGCCCATATCCTTGGCTTCCTTCTGCACCCAATTGCGCACTTTGTTCCAGTTCGTTACCTTGGGCAACAAGTCCGTTTTGTTGACGGCCAGTAATACTGGATTACTGCCCACAAACCGCTGCAAACCGGAAATCAAGCTACCTTGAAAGTCAAACAAATCGACGATATGAATGACCAGTGCTTCCTTCTGTCCAATCTGTGCGAGCAGACGCAGGAATTCATCCTGTTCTACTGTGACTGATGAGGACTCATTGTAGTTCTTAATCCGGAAACAACGCTGGCAAATCACCGGTTCCTTCGATAACGCCTGCTCCGGGGCAAATCCCGGCTTCCCGGGGTTCTCACTTTGCAGCAAAATACCACAACCGCTGCAACGAAGCGCGCGATCCGCGCTCTCTACCTCCGTCATTGCTTGCTTTCCTCCTCCAACCATAATCCTATTTTGCTAAGCCGCCGTTTGACCACTCGTTCCAAGCGACGGTTAATTCTTGTACCCATACCCTCATCCTGTACGGAAATTGGCAACACCAGTACCGTATACAGCCCTTGACGGTTGCCTCCGAACACGTCAGTCATCAACTGGTCGCCAACAACAATCGTTTCTTCCGGCTTCAACCCCATCATACCTACCGCCCGGCGAAAGGCCGCACCTGAAGGCTTCTTGGCTGCATGCACAAATTCAATATTTAAAGGGCCGGCAAAGACCGACACCCTGTTCAAATTATTGTTTGATACAATGACGAGTTTAAACCCGTTTTCCTTCACTTTCGCGAACCATTCAATCAATTCCGGAGTTGCGAGCGGCGCCTTGGCTCCGACCAGCGTATTATCGAGGTCGGTAATAATTCCTCGGTAGCCTTGGGCATATAGCTCTTCCAGATCGATGTCGAATACGCTGTCCACACGCATATCCGGTAAAAATTTCTCGAACAAGTATATTCACCTCAGTTTCATACGACAAACTATACCATAATCTTGTCCTGACTTCCTTATATTTTAAAAAAGAAAACGCCTCCCGCGCAAGCGCAGGAGGCGATTGTTCATCGCTTTGTTTCATTACGCCTGCTTAAGCCAGGTAAAGAAGCAAACCGCTGCCAACCTACGTCTCCGGCAACCTTCACTGCCTGCTTGACCAATGAGCGCGTAGCGAGCCAGTCGCCTGCTGTCACTGTGCCAGAGCTGTAATTAGCCCGTTCAAATTGCTGTAGCAACGGATCAAGTGTCTCGGCCAATTGCGGACGTTCCACCTTCCAACGCCCGAAAGCCTCGCGAAGTGTTTCTTCCCTCGTTCGAGACAAACCTCGGTAGCCAAGTCGCTTGACCAGACGCAACGTCTCGTAAATCGTCTTCTCTCCCGGTGTTAGTGGTCGACCTAGCCGCAAACGCAACCATAGGAAGTATAGCTCAGAGCGCCACTGATACAAGTTCCATGCCACGAGCACGCTGATGATGGAGAGGAGCACTCGTCGTACAATTCCCCAGTCCAGCCCGGAAAGGAAGCTCTCTTCCCTGGATACCGCCTGTTCCTCCTCCTCCACTTCCGGAGCCAGCGTTTCCTCGCTTTCCTCGGGAGCCAGCATAATCGGTGCATCAAAGCCCGGGGTTGCCTCAAACGTAATCCAGCCATATTCACCAAAATACAGCTCGGCCCAGGAATGGGCGTCCGCATTGCTAACCTGATAGGAACGTCCCAACTCCGGCGATCGAATCATCATTTCATCGCTTGGCTGGCTACCCGGAGCATAGCCTTTGACCCATCGTGCCGGTATTCCCAGCGAGCGAGCCATCATTACCATAGAAGTAGAGTAATAATCGCAATAGCCTTGTTGAATTTCAAACAAGAAACTATCAACGAAATCATCGCTTTGCTTTCTCGTCAAATCCGGTTTGTTGGTGTATTCAAAGTTCTGGCGCAAATAAACCTGCAACAAATCCATTTTCTCATAAGGCGTCGTTCCTTCAGCCGTGATTTCTTCGGCGAGATTCCTCACCCGTTCTGGTAAGCTACCGGGAATCTGCAAATATTCCTCCACGTCATTCGTGCCCTCCGGAAACAGACTTTCCAGACTGGCTGCCTTCAACTCTTCCAGCGGAATGAGCGGGATATTGGCTACCACCTTGTATTTCTGTGGGTAATTCGGCAATTCTCCAGGACTACGATAGCCGTTCCAGAACATCTCCGCCTCCTGGCTGGCCCATCGCATATTACCCGCTTCCCGTTCATCCAGCAGTTCTATGCTCTCCATAGCGTATCCACCGAATAACACCGGATAATCCTTCTCAGTATTCATGGTTACGATTTGTTCAACCTGCATCGTCTCCACCTTACCCGGCTGACCATTTACCAGCAACTCGGCATCGGGGGCCCCCTGATAACGTTCGGTATCCCGACTTTCATCGTCCAGGTCGGCCCAACCTTTACCGGAATAGATCCGCCGAGTCTCCCCCCGCCAATACGATCTCACTGGCGTCTCAATCGACATAACCGGGTTGTAGCTGAACTCAAAGCCGTCACCAAGGCTCGTATCGTCGCGGCTATAACCGGAGACAACCTCATTTGGAGCGGAGGATGATGAACTACCGCTCCCCGATCCGGACAGAAGGGTAGTGCCGCCTCCTGTTCCGCCGCTGCGCTTAATCCACGCCGTATAAGGGTCCGTTAAGGTAGGAGATATCTTGGGCATGCTGATACCAATCAGCAGCACGCAGGCAAATACCAGCATGACATTAACGGCAATCTTCAGTGGCCGTCTACGTAGCTTTTGCCACCCCTGCGGATACTGGAGCCGATATTCATAGAAATGAATACTGACCAGCCAACCTAATCCGGCAAATACCAGCCAGGCTACATTTGACCATAGATGATAGGAAGTAAATGAATCCAAAATGGTGAACGCCAGCAAATGCGCCCCTAGAAGGAATAAAATCCGGCGACGGCTCGTCATGGAGTACAAAATAGCTTCCATTAATATCCAAGCCGTGAGCGAGAACCAGATATAGGGTGTGAACGTAGCCGCCATATCCCGGAGCTGGTCCGGGAAGAAAGGCCCCTGCGGCTGATAAATTTGGGATTCCATCATCATGACTCGCCAAATCAGGAGGAGCAACGGAACCTTGACTGCCCATTTCCAGACCGTTCTGAAGGGGAGGACAAGCTCAGCCAAGGCCATTACCACCACGGTAACGCCGACCAAGTTGGTCGTTGCGGTCAGCCAGATTGGCTCGGTAAAGTCAACCCATTGGAACGCAATAATTACAACCCAGAGCAAGGATAATAATCGGTAGGAGAAAGATTGCGTGCCCTTCACAGCTTGCTTCATAGCTTGGCACCCCCGATCGCCACCGGAAGTTCGCTAAGGGAAGATACGCTTACTCCGCGAAGTCCCCGTTCCTGCAACACGCCTTGCCAGCCCGAATGGGGTTCCCCGATTTGAATATGATAGGGAATCATTTGCCGGGACTTGGCCCACCGCAGCATGGCCAGGGCCTGGTCATCCGCTAGCGGGGTAATCAAGATGAAGAAGGCACTGGGCTGGAAGAGCTCCTGGTGCGCTTCCAATTGCTCTTTATGGCGGCCCCGCCCGTCAGCATTGATATCTACCAGATGATGGAGCATTTGCTGTCGCTCCAGATAACCTTCCACTGGCGGAAAAGAGCGAAGCACCTTGCCCATGGTATACATCCCCATGCTGATACGCTCTCTGGCCCCATATTCGAGTAATGAAGCTACTGTAGAGACAGCAAGTTCGAACTGCTCGGGCTGTACATAGCCAGACGCATGAGCATCCAATACCAGCATCGTCTTCGGCAATGATTCGTGCTCGAACTCTTTGGATTTCCAAGTGCCCGTCTTGGCTGTGGCATTCCAATGAATCCGGGAAATGCGGTCACCATAGACGTAATCCCGCACTCCGTTAATTTGCGTGGTTTCCCGACGCGACAGTGTAATGGCCGTCTCCGGGCCCGCCATACGCGAGTTACGACTATAGAGGCCCCAATGGGGAATAAATACCGTCCGGGGCAGAATACGAAACTCTCCTTCGGCATGAAATACGCCGGTATGCTCCATAAGCCCGAAGATGTCCTCGGCACTACACAAGGTGCCATTAAAGATATATTTGCCCCGCTCCAGCGGAGGTGTCTTATAAACCAGTTCTGAACGAACGCGAAATTGGGGAACCACACTGTCTTCAAACGCCCAGGTGTCTCCATTGTGCCGCTGAAGCGATTCTTTGACGATAAAGTAAGGAATCGCAGCGAAAGCCGGGAGCTGAAGATTGAGCCGGACCAGCACTTGATCTCCAGCTTGCAGCAGGCTCCCATGTTCCCCATCGAGCGACAAGCTACGCGTCCCTCTAATTCGCTTCACTCCACCCAGGCTGCCGAGCAGCCAATAAGCGGCCAGCAACGAGACCATCATAAATAGCATGAGCGAGGTTTTCCCGCCCTGAAATAGTACGTAGAATAAGCAAATCAGCCACACTATGGTCAGGGCCCAAAATTTGCGAGAGGCCAAGCCTGCCTTGATGCCTTCTGCCAAAGCGCGCATCGTTATCGGCCTACGCTCACCGGCACATGGATCTGCCGCAGAATTTGTTGCAGGACCTCGCTTGCGTTTCGATGACCCAGCCGAGACTCAGGTCTGAGTAAAATTCGGTGCCCCAGCACGTAAGGCGCCAAGGTTTTGATATCATCAGGCAATACGTAATCCCGCTCTGCCAGGAACGCATAAGCTTTCACCGCCATCATAAAAGCCAGCGTGGCCCGTGGTGAGGCTCCCAGCAATACATCCGCATGCTCTCTGGTCTGGCGGACAATGTCCAGCAAGTAGTCAGACAAGGCATCGCTAAGATGCACCTGCTGCACCTCACGTTGTATCGCCGCGATCTCTTCCATTGTGGTCACCGACTCTAATTGTTCAACCGGCTGTCCCTGGCTATGAGAGAGCAACATCGCCTTCTCCGTATCCGCATCGGGATAACCGATACCAATCTTCATCATGAAGCGGTCAAGCTGTGCTTCCGGCAGCAAATACGTACCCTCGAAATCAATGGGATTTTGCGTTGCACACAGCATGAAAGGATGAGGAAGAGCATAGGTTACGCCATCAGCGGTCACACTGCGCTCCTCCATGACCTCCAGCAAAGCAGACTGTGTCTTGGTCGTGGCTCGGTTAATCTCATCGGCCAGCAAAATATGGGTCATAACCGGTCCGGGTCTGAACACAAACCGCTCCTCATGGGGGTGAAACACCGATACGCCTGTAATGTCACTAGGCAGGATATCCGGATTACACTGAATCCGCCGGTAATCACCGCGCATGGATTTGGCCAAAGCCCGGATCAGTTGAGTTTTCCCTGTACCCGGAACATCTTCAATTAAGACATGCCCTCCGGCTAGCAGCGCGGATAGCAAGAGATTGATTTCAAAAGACTTTCCCAAAATGCAAGATTCCAGATTATTTCTTACGGCGGTCAATATGCGTGTCGATTGCTCATTTACGGGCACGTGTCTTTTCCCTCCCAAATAAACCTGTCTATGTCAGACTGTTGAGCAAATCACAATGCTCTCTCTAAACAGTCTGACTATATCTACCTATTTTACATGAAGATAGATAGGGAGTACACTCATGCCCTGTTAAATGGCCCAATTTATTTCTGGTAATTAGCCCTTCGGCCTGACCACCAGTGCCGCCAGAAAGGAAAAGATGATCGCCGCAGAAATCCCTGCGCTGGTCACATCGAAGATCCCGGTGATAACCCCAATCCACCCGTCGCGCTGCAATTCGGTTAATGCCCCGTGCACCAACGAGTTACCAAAGCTCGTAATCGGAACCGTCGCTCCGGCCCCGGCAAATTTCACCAGCGGATCGTACAAACCGAGAGCATCCAAGACCGCGCCAGCAACGACCAGCGAGCTCATGGTATGTGCAGGCGTTAACTTTAACACGTCAAACATCAACTGGCCGATCACACAGATAAGCCCACCAACGATAAAAGCCCATACGTAAATCATGAATTGATTCCCTCCTGTTCAAGTGCTACGGCATGTGCAATGCAAGGAATGCTCTCGCCTTGCTGATAAGACAGCGGAGACAGAAGCGCTCCTGTAGCTACTACCAACACACGATTAAGCTCCTTGTTCTTCATCTTCTGCAAGATATGTCCGTAGGTGACCACTGCCGAACAGCCACAGCCACTCCCGCCAGCGATGACAAAGGGCTGCTTGTCCCGGTCATAGATCATCAGACCGCAATCATCAAAGTGTGTTGATTCCATAGACACACCGTCTCGTCCCAAAATTTCCTTCACAATCGGATGACCGACGGATGCCAAATCCCCCGTTACGATCAAATCGTAATCCTCAGGCTTCCGCCCCGTATCCCGAAAATGGGATACCAGCGTATCGGCCGCCGCCGGAGCCATCGCTGCCCCCATATTGAACGGGTCCTTCACTCCCAAATCCTGAATTCGCCCGATCGTTGCATGGGTAATACGCGGACCCGAGCCTTGGCGGGCCACTACAGCACAACCCGCACCGGTAATGGTATACTGGGCGGTCGGTGGCTTTTGAGAGCCGTATTCGGTCGGGTAGCGGAATTGCTTCTCCACGGTGCAGTTGTGGCTGGCCGTTCCGGCCATGACATAATTTGCCCCACCGGCATCGGCCAGAAAGGCAGCCAGTGCCAAGCTCTCCATTGAAGTCGAGCAGGCCCCAAACACGCCCAGGTAAGGTGCCTGGATCTCCCGTGCCGCAAAGGTGGCCGTAATGATCTGGTTCATCAGGTCGCCACCAATAAAGAACGACAGGTCCTCCTTATTGATACCGGCATGAACCAGTGCCAGGGATGAGGCGTGTTCCAACAGCTTGCGTTCTGCCTTCTCCCAGGTCTTCTCGTCAATTTCCAGATTATCGTATACAAAGTCAAAGGTATTCGACAGCGGTCCGGCTCCTTCTTCCGGCCCAACTACCGTAGCGGTCCCAATAATCGCCGGCTTGGTCTTGAACTCCCAGGTTTGTTTGCCCATTAGCATCACTTAATGCACTCCTCCCAAGCCAAAAATAACGTGAATGACACCGATGATAAAAGCAGCCACCACGCCAAAAACAATGACCGATCCCGCCAGTCTGAACATATTTGCCCCTACCCCCAGCACCAGTCCTTCGGAGCGTGCTTCAATGGCAGCCGAGCACATCGAGTTAGCAAAACCGGTGACCGGTACAGCCGAACCCGCTCCCGCCCATTGAGCAATCTTATCGTAGACACCGAGACAGGTCATAACGACGGAGATCAGGATCAAGACGGCCACGGTCGGACTTGCAGCCTCACGTGATGTCATGTCCGCGAAGGTCATGAACAACTGTTGAATGCATTGACCGATCAGGCAAATGAAGCCCCCGACCAGGAAAGCCCGCAAACAGTTACCCCAGATTTTCTTCTTAGGCTGGTGCCGATCTGACACCTGCTTGTATTCTTGCTCCGTTAACGACAAGCGATTAAGCTTGATACGGGCACCTGATGAATTTTTGCTCTTTGCTGGCAAACGATACCCCTCCTTATTTTCCGATTAAAAACGGTATACTCATCATTATTTGTCATTTGTGGATTTGTTATGTTTGGAAAATGATAAGAACATTTGAAAAGCAAAAATGAAAACAAAAAAAACCGCCGGAAGATGTCCGGACGGATACATGAACATGGCATGCCATAAGCTTTCCTTTACAAATATTGAAGGATAATGACCAGCAGGATGAACAGAAGACAGATCACGAGCCAATCCTTGGAATATCGCTCCATTATCGTTTGCCTCCCTTAACTCGCCCAGCGAAGTGCTGCTTGATACAGTATATGCGTCCATATATACAGGGTGCCTACCTTCACATGAGCCGAGACATGGACAATCGAAACGAGGTAGTTCATACTTAATATTATTGTTCACATTGTTAAGGTAAAAATACGAGTTCAAAAAGTCGGGTTTACAGGACCGAGAAGGTTGGATGAAGCCAGGGACGTCAGTAGCGGAGCGTAGACAGATCTACGTGAGCAACTGAAATGTTTCTGAAGGAAACATACTACGGAAGCATATGCTAGGCCCGGCTGAATTCAAGATTCGATGTCGAATGCACTCCTCGAACAACTTCGTCCTGGGAAGACGACTTTTTGAACATCCTCTAAAAGGAGAATTAGAGCATGAATAATCAAACACGGGAGTTGTTCAAACAACTTACCGAATTTCCCTCAGCCCCGGGATTTGAGCGAGAGCTACGTGCCCTCGTCAAAGAGAAAATGTCCGCCTATACTCAGGAATTTGTCCAGGATCGGCTAGGGGGACTGTTCGGCGTTCTGCGCGGAGATGATCAGGGCCCGAAAGTCATGGTCGCGGGTCATTTTGATGAGGTAGGATTCATGACCATTGGAATTAGCGACAACGGGATGATTGCCTTCCAACCCCTCGGCGGTTGGTGGAGCCAGGCCGTACTGGCCCAGCGTCTGCAAATTATTACCCCAAATGGCCCTATTGTAGGTGTGGTAGGCTCCATTCCAACACATTTGCTAGACGAATCGCAACGTAGCAAGCCTGTCGACCTGAAGAGTATGTATCTGGATATCGGCGCAGATAGCCGGGAACAGGCCGAAGCTGCTGGTGTACGCCTAGGTCAACAGATCGTGCCCATTTGTGAATTCACACCTCTGGTGAATCCGAAGAAAATCATGGCCAAAGCGTGGGATAACCGTTACGGGGTTGGATTGGGTCTGGAACTGCTAGAGGCTGTGCATCAGGACAAGCTGCCGAATACGCTTTACATCGGCGCCAATGTTCAGGAAGAGGTGGGTCTGCGCGGGGCTCGTACCGCCGCCAACCTGATCCAGCCAGACATCTTCTTTGCCCTGGATGCCAGTGCAGCCAACGACATGACCGGAGATAAACGTTCCTTCGGGAAGCTTGGTGAAGGCGCCCTGCTGCGCATTTTGGACCCGACCATGATTACCCATCGCGGCCTGGTAGAGTATATTCAGGACACTGCCGATACACATAAGATTAAATACCAATACTTCGTGTCACCCGGAGGAACGGATGCAGGACAAGTACATCTTAGCGGCATCGGCGTCCCTTCCAGTGTAATCGGGATATGCTCCCGCTATATCCACACTTCTACGTCAATCATTCATACGGATGATTATGAAGCCGCCAAGGAGTTGCTCATCCGCCTCGTACGCGGTCTGGACCGTACGACATTGAACACGATTTTGGAGAATAGCTGATTATTGAAGCTAAAAAAGGCAGTGCCAGAGGATTTATTTCCCCCGGCACTGCCTGTTTCATACTCTC
Organism: Paenibacillus senegalimassiliensis; assembly: GCF_001486585.1. Classification (GTDB taxonomy): domain Bacteria; phylum Bacillota; class Bacilli; order Paenibacillales; family Paenibacillaceae; genus Fontibacillus; species Fontibacillus senegalimassiliensis. The sequence goes on along the minus strand of NZ_LN909046.1, from coordinate 266,009 downwards.
TACTATTTGCTGCCTTGCAGAATGACAACACCACGTCCCGGTACGGTTACCGTGCCAGACACCTCAAGATTTGTCAGTGCGTCCTTCTTCCCGGAGCCTACCTCTACTTCCGCTGCTGCTTCATTATGATTTAGCAGGAATAAGAAGGCTTGATCGTTCTTCACACGGCGAGCTACTTCTACGCCAGCCGGAGTCTCAAGCAACGGCTGAATGCCTTTCTCTTCACACAGGTTCTTCAGGAAGCCTTGCAGGAAAGTAGCTTCCGGACTGCTGGCCAGATAATAGGCACGCCCTTTCCCGAAGGAATTAACGGTTACGCCTGGCATGCCCTTGTAGAAGTCAGAGCCATACTCAGCCAAAACTTCAGCCCCCTCCGCATGGATTAAGTCGCACAGGAGTTCACATTGATATTGACCGGAGAGCTCACCCCAAGCCTGCTTCATCACCAATTGATTGCTGCGTCCTGGCAACAGCGCATCGATTTCCTCCGCCCAGATGCCAAGAACCTTACGTAATTCACCCGGATAACCACCGGTGGTTACCAAATCATTTTCATTGACAATGCCGCTAAAGAACGTGGTCAAGAAGGTGCCACCACTTTCCACAAACTTCTCCACTTTCTTCGCGAAGCCTGGCTTCACCATATACATGACAGGTGCAATCACGACTTCGTATTTATCAAAATTTTCTTCAACGGAAATCATGTCACTTTCCACGTTCATCTGGAACAAAGCATCATAATATTTATGCACTTCATTCGCGTAATTAAGAGCTACGCTTGGACCGCTGGACAATTCAATGGCCCACCGGTTCTCCCAATCGTACACGATCCCGATCTTCGCTTCCGTCCGTGCATCCAGCAATTTGTCGCCAAGCTGCTGAAGCTCCTGCCCAAGTTCGGCGACCTCGCGGAAGACCCGGGTATGCTCGTGACCTACATGCTCGATGACCGCTCCATGATATTTCTCGCAAGCCCCGATCGAACGGCGAAGCTGGAAGAACAGTACCGTATCGGCTCCACGGGCTACCGCCTGGTAACTCCACAAACGCATGACACCCGGACGCTTGAGCGAGTTATATGGCTGCCAATTTTGCTGACTTGGTGTTTGCTCCATGAGCATAAATGGGTCGCCGCCCTTGAGTCCCCGCATCAAGTCATGGGTCATTGCCGTTAGACTTACCGGGGTATCGAGAGAAGGATAGTTATCCCAAGAGACAATATCCAGATGCTTCGCCCACTCAAAATAATCCAGTTCGGGGTACAAGCCCATCAGGTTTGTTGTGATCGGAATATTCGGCGTATGCTTTTTGATTTCTTCATATTCCAGCTTGTAGCAATCCAGTAAGGCCTGGGATTGAAAACGACGGTAATCCAGCGAAATCCCCTGGAAATTCGTGCGATTGCCGTTCCATTCCTCACTCAACTCGCTGGGCACCACAATTTCCTCCCAGTCATAAAAGGTATGGCCCCAGAAGCGGGTATTCCACACCCGATTAAGCTCATCCAGCGTCTTGTAGCGTTCCTTCAGCCAGACCCGGAAGCCGGCTGCACAATTATCGCAGTAACAGTAGCCGCCATATTCATTGGATACATGCCAAATCAGCAGTGCAGGATGGTCCTTATAATGTTCGGCTAGCTTGCCAGCCAGCTTGGCTGAATACTTACGGTACGTCGGGGAGGATGGACAGGAATTATGGCGACCCCCGAACTTACGTTTTCTCCCTTGAGCATCAACTCGCAATACATCGGGATGACGATGCGCCATCCAGGCAGGATGAGCCCCTGTGCTGGTCGCCAGACATACGTGAACTCCACTCTTGTACAAGCGGTCAATCGTTGCATCCAATTGGGCGAAATCATAAGTATCCTCGCTTGGCTGATTCAAGGCCCAGGCAAATACGTTGACCGTGGCAACGTCGATCCCCGCCAGCTTGAACATACGTTCATCCTCTTGCCAAGCATCAGGCCCCCACTGCTCCGGGTTATAGTCACCGCCGTACCAGATTTTCGGTAATTTATCATTTATCATTTAAGTGCACATCCTTTATATAATATAATTATAACCTCATTGTAAGCCGTATCATCTCCGCTTTATATATAATATTCTCGTTTTGTTATATAATAATATGGACGAAGCAAGGAGGAATACATAAGATGAATCCACGGGCCTTTACCCGTTTCGCATTTTCGCCCGCCGCCACTCCGGATCTCCCGCTGCTGATGGAGAGCGTGGGCTATAATCCACATCAAGAGAAGATCACTCGCCCGGATGGCTATCCTTACTATCATTGGCTACAAACCGCCGAAGGCGAGGGTCGCATTACATTGGGCAGCGGCACCATACCCCTGCCCCCTGGCAGCGGCATCCTGTTGCCTCCCGGCATGAGCCATGCTTACGAGGCCAAGCGGGGCACAAGCTGGAAGACCTATTACGTAACCTTCGGAGGAGGGGCGGCTGCAGCGATTCTAAGCGCATTTGGCATTCAGGAAGCTGCCCTGTTCCGCTGGGAGCCAGAGGCCCCCCTGACCCCACTGCTAGCCGAATTGCTGAACAAGTTGGAGAACACGCAGGATTTGTTTGGCCTGGAGACCTCCACGGAGGTATATCGATTTCTGGGCGTATTAAGCAAGTTCGGCCATGTCAGCAACAGTGCCGTTCCCCGCAATATGGAGAAGCTTGGCCCTCTACTCGCCTGGATGGAGCAAGAATACGGGAATCCCGATATCGGGCTGGATTCCATGGCTGATATCATCGGCATGTCTGGACGGCATCTGAGCAAGCTGTTCCAGCAGACGTTTGGTATCGCGCCTTACAGCTATCTCACTCAGATGCGTATACATAAGGCGAAGGAGCATCTGGCGAGCGAGCCCGGAGTGACCGTGTCCAGCATCGCCGGGAAGACCGGCTTCCGCGATGCAAGCCACTTTGTAGCCACCTTCCGCAAGCACACAGGCATGACACCGCAACAGTTCCGCAGACTGCATTAGCACAAATTTTCCGTTGTACAGCAGGCATTAGGTTTCAAGGGGGCAGTCCATGAACAAGACAGATCGTTTGTTAGCCATCGTGCTGGAGTTGCAGAGCAGGCAAACAGTACGTGCCGAAGATTTGGCGGCATTATTTGAGACCAGTGTGAGGACCATCTATCGAGATATTCAAGCGCTCAGCGAAGCTGGCGTGCCGATTAGAGGCACTACTGGCACAGGCTATTCCTTAATGGAAGGATATTTTCTTCCTCCGATCAGTTTTACCATCGAGGAAGCCGTAACCTTGCTTATAGGAACAGAATTTATCGAGCAACAATTTGATGATCAATATCGGGATAGGGCTAATGTGGCTAGAAGGAAAATCGAGATCACTTTATCAGACACTGTCCGCAGTGAGACCGCGCATATACGTAAATCCCTACGATTGCTCGCTCCTCGCAAAGAGATAGCTCCGTCCAACGAAAGAGAGAATCTCAATAAGATACGCCAAGCTCTATTAGATGGACGAAAGATTAGTTTTCATTATTGGAAAAGCATTCCTGATTCCACGGGGAATCGCCATAGCAAACGTACCGTTGCTCCTTATGGTCTTGTATTTATTGAAGGGTCCTGGATGCTTGTAGCCTGGTGTGATCTACGTCAAGGCATCCGCCACTTCCGATTGTCCCGAATGGCTGAACTTCTCGAACTGGACGAGAGATTTGAACTTCCAATGGGCTTTGACTTAAGGGAGTATGCCCCTCCAGATGATCGCCACTTGCAAGTCTTCCTTCGATTTAATCGTGAAATAGCAGATAAGGTCAAGGAATCGAACTATCATTACATAGATGATATGAAAGAGCATCAAGATGGATTGGATGTGGTCTTACGTATTCGTCAGGTGGATGATTCGCTGCAGTGGGTGCTTGGCTGGGGAGCGAACGTAATTGTGCTTGAACCGGAGGCCTTCCGAAATCGGATTTGCGAGGAAGCCCAAAACATTCTAAAACGCTACTGACATAATGCTGTCAGTAGCGTTTTTTTATAATGGACAATGTAGATGTAAAGCAGACTGATAGACAAAGCTATGTTTTGCAACAGTCAAGCCAATATTGGGAAGGATGTTATGTTATGAATTTTGCTTCTGTACGCATCATTACTGACGATGTAGATCGTCTCGTCAAGTTCTATGAGAAAGTTATGGAGGTTTCGGCGGAGCGCCCTGCGCCCGTCTTTGCCGAATTCGTTACGCCATCGTTCACCCTTGCAATTGGTCACTCTCAAACGGCGCAGCTATTCGGTGCGGATTCCGTAGTGGCGGCCAATAATCCCACTGTCATTATGGAGTTCCGCATCGACGATGTTGAGGCCGAATATGTACGCCTGAAGCCATTTGTCGAACATTGGGTAAAGGAACCGACCACGATGCCATGGGGTAATCGCTCCATGCTGTTCCGCGATCCTGATGGTAACCTCATCAATCTCTTCCAGCCAGTAACAGAGGATGCGATTAATCGATTTAAAGACAGACATTAACGAAATGACGAAATAGAAAATACTAATGCATTCAATTCAAACTCAAACAGCGCGCATCGATCGAGTATCGGTACGCGCTGTTTGTGGATATCCACTTATTATGCATGAATAGAGTAAGTTGCTCCTGCTTCCGTCTCGAACCGTTCGCCTTCGCCAACGACGGTACCATCGGGCTTCCAAAGTTTTAATCCATTTAGCCCCCGTACTGTGCACCAGCCTCCCACGACGGATAAGAGAGTCGCTGACGTCAGTCCATTATTCTCCCAAGCCAAGTCGACTGTAAATCCACCCCGAGCCCTCAGGCCGCTAACGAGTCCGCAATCCCAAGTCTTTGGCAGGGCTGGCAGCAAATCGATTCCATCCATATGGCTCTGCACCAGCATTTCGACGATCCCCGCCGCACCGCCAAAGTTGCCGTCAATCTGGAACGGAGGATGATCGTCGAACAGGTTCGGATAGGTAGAACGGGACAGCAGTGTATTGATAAACTGATGGGCCGTTTCTCCGTCTCCCAGGCGAGCATATAGATTGATTAGCCAAGCACAACTCCATCCTGTATGTCCACCGCCACTCTTGATCCGTGCGTCAAGCGTCTTTCTGACCGCTTCGGCCCATTCCGGCGTATCCCTTACGGTGATTACATCCCCCGGGTAAAATCCGTACAGATGGGACACATGCCGATGCCCTGGCTCAGCCTCAGCAAATGGTTCACTCCATTCCTGAATTCTCCCGTCCAGCCCAATCTTCGGCTTGACCATACGCTCCAGCACACCTGACAGTTCCTCGCGCCATTCCTCATCCAGATCAAGCAACCCGGCAGCACGAATCGTGTGCTCCAATAACTCGCGAATCAGGAACAAATCCATACTGCTTCCTGCCGACACACTGCATGGCTCCCCCTCAGCCGTCAGGAATTTGTTCTCCGGCGAGGTAGATGGAGCCGTAGTCAGTCTTCCATCAGGGCCTTCAATCAGCCAATCCTGACAGAACTCGGCCGCCCCCTTCATCAAGGGGTACGCTGTCTCCCGCAGAAATTCCTCGTTCGGCTCAAAGGCATAATGCTCCCACAAATGCCGGCATAGCCACACGCCACCCATGGGCCAAAAAGCCCAGCTTGCTTCGCCATCGGATGGGATGGATTGACGCCATACGTCTACATTATGATGTGCTACCCAACCTCGGCTGCCATAATGGATTTTTGCCGTTCTTGCCCCGGTGACACTGAGATCGCGAATCAATTCAAACAACGGCTCATGACATTCGCTCAAATTGGCTATTTCCGCAGGCCAATAATTCATCTGAACATTGATATTGCTGGTGTACCCGCAGTTCCATGGAGGCTGAACCCGAGGATTCCATATTCCTTGCAAGTGAGCAGCTTCCGTTCCGGGTCTGGAACTGGTCATCAGCAAGTAACGCCCATAATGGAAATAAAGCGCTTCTAGCCCTACATCCCCGCCCCCCTCGCGGTAAGCGTCCAGACGCTCATCCGTTGGCAGAGGGTTGTCTGCGTGAGATAACTCCCCTATCTTGAGCTCCACGCGATTGAACAAACGCTGATGGTCCTGGATATGGCGTTGCCGAAGTTCTGCATAGCTTAGCTTTGCAGCAGCCGCAAGCACCGCGCGGCACTTCTCCGCAGGGTCTACATCTCCACTGCCTGGCATCACATCGTAACCAGCAAAATCCGTTGCTGCTGCCAGCAGCAGGGTTAGCTCCTTCGCTCCCTGTACAATCAGCCGCCCCGCTTCATCGTCAAATGATACTATCCCGCCGGTAGAAAGCACCTGCAACTGCACTTCAAAAGATATACCCAAGCCATCCTCATATAACACCGATTGCGGATGATCCTCACGGTAGTTGTCGGCAACGTGACTAGGCGCTTGCCCTTGCATTTTGAGATAAGCTGCCTGTGGCACGCTACCTATGCGATAGGGTAGCAGTGAATCAAGCGATGCCGAGATATCGATTGGCTGATCCCCTGTAGCCTTTAGGTGTACAGCCAGCACCTGATCCACAGCGCTCACCAGTACCTCACGGATATACACCGCTTGTCCAACCCGGTAGGTGCTAGTAGCAATGCCTGTCGTCAAGTCCAACTCCCGCTGGTATTCTGTCTCCTCACCTGCTGCCAAATGCTCGACACGCAAATTGCCAAGAGGCTGGTAGGACTCTGTACCGCGACCAAGCATGCCCGCATCAATTAATTGCTCTGCCTCTTTATATTTCCCGGTAAATATTAATTCCCTTGCCGGACCCAAATGTCGTAATGCATCATAATTCTGAGGGTCCCTTGGGAACCCGGACCATAGTGTATCTTCATTTAAAGCAATCAGTTCCTGGCGGGCGCCTCCGTATACCATTCCGCCGATTCGCCCGTTTCCGACGGGAAGGGCCTCCTCCCAACGGGAAGCAGGCTGCTTGTACCAAAGCTTCCATTGCCTTTCGCGCTGATCTAATCCCGTCATGCTACATGCCTCCATATGTTCAATAATTAAGAGAAAAAAGCCCGAAACAAACGGGCCTTTTCTCTAATCAAAATATGCGGTTTTTGCTACCAAGTCAAGAATTATTGAACATCTTTTCCTGTGAACAAGGATACTCTCTTCTTAACAAGTTCTGTGTATTCAGCTTCCATTTTCTCAGCACCGGCTTTATCCAGCTCGGCAAGGAAGTTGTCAAACACGGTGTCAAATTTATCCGGTGTAGTCAATACAGCCTCAGGAATCCGTTTGCGGATAATATCCTGGGTTTTTTGATAGATGACTTGATAGTCTCCATCTGTTGGTACTGGCATATTGTACAGGGCGCCCCATTCCTTCGGTTTAAAGTCGCCTTCTTGAGGGAACAGGTCCTTCCATGTGGTTGCGCCATAAGCGGCTAACGTTTCTTTTTCCGCTTCGGTATAGCCAGCAACGATTTGGTCAGGGAAGTTCGTGGTGTAATAGTTACCAGATGGGTCCTTGACACCGTCACCATAGTGAACAGTCATCGCGGTATACAAGCTGATACCCGATTCTTTATTGAAGTTGTTTGTGTCGTTAACTTTTCTGTTCTGGATTTCTTCCGGAACTACGCGCACACCGTTCTCAACATTGTAGTGCTTGCCTTCGATCCCCCAGTTCATCAGCACTTGCCCTTCATCAGAAGCAAGCCAATCCAGGAATTTAATCAGGCGAACCGGATCTTTAGCAGCCGTCGTAATGGCGATACCCGATCCATCCAGACCTGCTGGCTGGAAGGAATGGTCCACATAATCTTCATTCAGCGTGACAGGGAAATGCGCATAAGTGTAATCATCCTTGCCTGCTGCCTTCAGCGCATTTTCACCGTCTTGGTATTCCCACTCCTGGCTGATCAGGCCAAGTACGCGTCCACTAGCGATCTTCGCTTTGTACTGGTCATCCTTTTGGATAAATGTATCTTTGTCAAGCAGGCCTTCGTTGAACATATGGTTCAACCAACGGAAGTATTCTTTTTCCTCAGCACGCTTGTAGTGCAATTGCGTCTCATAGGTTTCAGGGTTTACATAGTATTCACCATCATCCGGAGCGCCTGTTGCCAAGAAGGCCGGGTTTGTTACGGTGATCATGATCTTCCAGTCGTCTGCATTTAATGAAAGCGGGATGGTTGGCTGGCCATCGGTTTCAGGATATTTTTCCTTATATTTTCTAAGGATGTCCTCAAAGTCCTTCACTGTGCGAATTTCCGGATAGCCAAATTCCTTCAGCACGCGCTGTTGGATTTCAAAACCGCCACCTGCATCAAAGGATTGTTGGTCAACCCCCATATTCGTAGTAATTTGATAAATGGAAGGATCTTCATTACTGTACTTCATACGATTGATGTTATCGCCCAGAATCCTCTTAATATTAGGGGCATGTTCTTCAATTAAATCAGTCATATCAATAATGAGACCTGCATCCACAAGCTTGGACAAGCTGCCTTTTGCAAAAATGAAATCAGGAACATCGCCGCTGGCAGTCATCAAAGCAATCTTTTGTTCGCCCCCGCCAGAGCCTACATCATATTCAGCTTGGATTGTAACTCCTGTTTTCTCCGTAATCGCCTTACCTACTTCATCCTGCATATTGTTCCAGTTTGGACTTGCATCGGCCCCGAAGAAGGTGAAGGTAACCGGACTAGTGTCTTCTGCACTTGCGTTTTGACCATTGTTCCCTGTTCCTGTGTTCCCATTGTTGCCCTCGGAAGCACTTCCCCCATTACTGCCACAACCACCAATGAGCAGTGTTGTTGCCAATAAAAGCGCGGCAAAAGTTCTTGGAGTTTTCCACTTCATATCTGCTTGCCCCCCAATTCATAATTTGTGATGCATATTGTATATCAGGCTTAGCCTGGGTATACCGTCACTTAATCTAACTCGCCCAAAAGTAAGGGCTTACAAAATAAATGTTTTTTTATCAACTTCCTTCTCGATTTGCAGGGCTGGAGGCTCTGCAAATCGAGGAGAAATAACCTAGGCCTTAACTGCTCCAAGCGTCATACCCGATACAAAATATCTTTGAAGGAACGGGTAGACTAGCAAGATCGGCAACGTTACAACAATTGTAATCGCCATCTTGATTGATTCAGGTGATACCTGAGCCATCAGATTCGCCATATCATTGGCGTTGACCATCCCCGAGCCTTGATTGGTGCTAGCGAGGACCTTCATCAATTCATACTGCAATGTTGTCAAGTTAGGTTTATTTCCGTTATACAGATAAGTATCAAACCAAGAGTTCCATTGTCCTACCGCCAGAAACAATGCGATTGTTGCCAATACCGGTTTACAAAGCGGCAAGATGACTCTGTAGTAAATGGTGAAATCATTAGCACCGTCCAGTTTGGCCGATTCTTGCAAGGCGTAAGGTAATCCATCGATAAAGGAACGAATAATGAATACGTTAAATGCACTTACGATACCTGGTAATACATAGATCCAGAACGTACCAATCAAGTCCAGATGACGCATCAACATGTACCCCGGAACCAGACCACCCGAGAAATACATCGTCAGAGCGAGAAAGGTCGATACAAACCTTCTGGAACGAAAATCGGGACGGCTAAGTGTATAGGCCAACATGGAAGAGCTGATTAACCCGAATATGGTACCGACGATTGTTCTTAACACAGATATTTTGAAGCCTTGGATCAAGCCCGTGTAGTTAAAAATTGTCCTATAGTTCTCCAGTGTAAATTCGCGAGGCCAGAGATAAATGCCACCTCGTACGGTATCCGTCGAATCGTTCAAAGAGATCGCAAGCACGTTAAGGAACGGATATAAAGTGACGATAAGGATAAGAGTCATTAAAATGATGTTAAAGATATCAAACAATTTTTCTGATTTTGTAGCGTTAAATGCTTTTGAAGCCGCCATCTTTTTCCCTCCTTTACATGATGCTTTCCTTCGTAGTTTTCTTCATAATGCCGTTTGCCGTGAGTAGCAACATAACACTTACGACGGAGGTGAACATACTGATTGCCGTACCGTAGGAGAATCGACTAATCTTTATCCCATAATTCAAAGCATAAAGGTCTAGCACCTCGGAATAATCCAGAACAAGCGAATTTTGAAGCTGAAATTGCTTCTCGAAGCCGATCCCAATCAAGTGGCCAATCGACATAATCAACAATACGGAGATCGTTGTTCGAATGCCGGGGAGCGTGATGTTCCACATTTGACGCAAACGCCCTGCTCCATCCACGCGGGCTGCTTCGTACAATTCTTTATCGATACCGGTAATCGCTGCCAGATAAATAATCGCGTTCCAGCCGGTTTCTTTCCATATATCTGAAGCGGTTACAATTCCCCAAAACCATTTCCCTTGAGCCATAAACTGAATCGGTTCATTGATAATTCCAGTTGTCAGCAAAAGTTCATTGACAATCCCTCCGTCGATGGAGAGCATCTTCGTAATAATCCCGCCCACGACAACCCAGGATACAAAGTGAGGCAGGTACGATACGGTCTGAACTGTACGCTTGAACATCGTTCCCTTCAGCTCATTCAGGAATACTGCAAAGAAGATAGGAACGACGAAGCCAAATATCAGACCCATAATACTCATGGCCAAGGTGTTTCTTAACACCAGATAAAAACGTTCATCCTGAAACAAGGTGACAAATTGCTTCAGTCCGACCCATTCTTGTTCACTGAACGACTTGGAAGGCTTGTAGTTCTGAAAAGCCATGGTCCAGCCCCAAATCGGTAAATAGTTAAATACAAAACACCAGATTACAAATGGTAAAGACATGAGATAAAGATATTTTTGTTGGACGAGAATCTGCCAGAAACCTTTCTTCCGCTTTTTTTGCGGAGAAGGGGTTACGCTTGAGAAATCAGATTTATTCTTAGCTGACAGCGTTTCCATTTGTCCAATCCCCCCCTTCATTTATAGTTTAATTTTAGATAAAAAAAGCGTTTTCAAATACCTGGTAGATTGATGCAAAAACCATATAAAAATTAGAGATTCAGGGGTAAAGTGAAAATAATCAGGGTTCCTTCTCCATACCTGCTATCCATGTTCAAGCCATGCTTCTCTCCATAAGTGAGGACCAATCGCTGGTAGACATTGCGCAGACCGATTCGGTTTTTCTCTGATTCTTCGGAAGCCATGATGGACTCCCTGACCTCTTCCAGACGTTCCGGTGTCATTCCCATTCCGTTATCCTTAACGCTGACTTCAAGCATCTCTTCCAGCCGCCGGATGCTGACCACTACCTTGACCCCGTCTTCCTTGTTTTCAACTCCATGTACAACGGCATTCTCCACAAGCGGCTGAATAATTAATGGAGGAATCCGAAAATTCATGACTGAGGGGTCCACGTCAATTTCATACTTGAGGCGATTCTCGTAGCGGAATTTTTGAATCTCCAGATAGGAGCTGACCATTTCAAGCTCTTCCTTGAGCATGATGTTTTCCCGGCCCACCTCCAGGCTTTTGCGCATCATCTTACCTAATCTGCGAACCACGTTGGCAATTTCCTGGTCACCCTTGAGATGCGCATTCATCCGTATGGATTCTAGGGCATTGAATAGAAAATGAGGGTTAATCTGACTGGCCATCATCTTTAGCTTGATTTCCCGCTGAGCCAATTCAAGCGAATTATTTTGCTCCGTCTTCTCTACAACCTGATCCATCAGTCGACGTATGCTTTCTACCATATAGTTAAATTGCCGGGATAGTTGACCAATTTCATCCTGACCATCAATTCGCGAGACCACCGTCAAATCTCCCAAGGCCAGTCGATTTAAATGCCGACTCAATCGAAGCAACCGGTTTGTCGTCAGGAAAGAAACGGTATAGACGAAGATGAAGGCAAGCAACAAGACCAGCAGAATAATGAACAACCCCATCAAGCTAACCGCATTCGCGTCCTTAACAATAGATTCGGTGGTAAATACTGAAATAAACCTCAGACCATTCATGCTTGAATCCGGTGTTAGTGTATCTATGACAAGATAAGCAGGCTCGCCTTGGCTCTCCACCTGGAGTGTTTCCTTTTGCTGAGTGCTAAGATCAATTCCATAATCAAGTTCGCCCAACGTTTTGCCGACAAGAGACGGGTTCTTGGCCGCAACGACCACTCCCATATCATCCGTGATTAGTGTCTCGAAAGGCTCCTGCTGTAGCATGCGATTCAGCTCTTCCTGATTGATAATAACCATTAGAACGCCGCTTTTCCGCGTACCTTCAAAGGATATCTGCCTAACCAAGCTAAGTCGCTTGACTGGGAACTCCTCAGCATCATCGATGTAAAACCATCCTATTCGCTTGCTCTCCATCGCTTGCTTAAACCAAGTCGCCTGTTCAATTCCCTCATTAATCGGGATAAACTCCAGATTGTTGATCAAAGTCGGGTTATCGTAATAGAAACGAATGCCTGAGATCTCCCGGTATTGGAGGATAAATTCGCGGAAATTATCGTAATTCAAATAGGATTTGGTCAATTCAAGCACGTCAGGATATTCTGTCTTGACCGCTGTCGCCAGTTCCCGATCCAGCATAATCATATCGGAGATATCGCTGGGCACCCGCAGCATCATAGCCGTACGCGTCTTTACCTTCTCCACGTTGTTCGTGGCTTGGGCAATCGCACGCTCCATGGCCTGATGGCGAAAATAAGCGGTAACGCCAACCCCAACGATAAGTACGGGGATCATCACCACCACAATATAAGAAATAAGAAGCTTATGCTTAAGCTTCAGGTTGTTGGTAGAACGGATAATTCTGTTCAGCATGGCCTCGCCCCCTCAAAGAGGTATTTCGAAAAAGTCATCTCTTGATACGAAAATATCCCCTAACACAAGGGGAAAGGGGATATTTCGGTTACTTCTAATATAATGTCGTTCAGCATAGCCGAGCTACTTATTTTAAGGTAATGACCACTTCAGTTTGTCCACTGAAGCTACCTACTTCAATGACACCGTTACTGGCAAGCACGCCCCCTTGTACGGAGGAGGCCTCGCCTAGCCCGTGAAGGGCAACTTGGAACGGTTTGCCTGCTCCTTCTGCGGATAACTTCACTGTATTTCCATTGCGTGAGACAGATACCTGGAGCTCACTTTCTCCCTCGATGTTGCGGACCGTACGTGACACGGTAGCCCCATCCTGAATTTGATAGAGGCCGAGTTCTACGCCATCGGCAAAGTCATAATCCGGACGGTTGTCGTTGGCACCCTTCGCCAGAATCGAATTCTCCCGTACAAACAGCGGTAACCCGAAGAAATCATATTTCTCCTTATACCATTTGCCGCCTTGGACCGCTTTCCCGGTAAGAAGATGCGTCCATGTTCCTTCTGGCAGATAGTAAGTGACCTCACCATGCTCGCTGAATACCGGTGCTACCAAGATAGAATCACCTAACATATACTGACGGTCCAATGTTTCACTACCCGGATCGTTGGGGAATTCCAGGAACATCGCCCGCATCGTTGGCACGCCTTGCTCTGTAGCTTGAACGGCAGTATCGAACATATAAGGCATCAAGCTACATTTCAGCTTGGTGAAGAACCGTGTAACATCAACTGCTTCATCATCGTAAACCCAAGGCACCCGGTAAGAGCTGCTGCCGTGCAACCGGCTGTGGCTGGATAGCAGGCCGAAGGCCAGCCAGCGCTTGAATACATGTGCAGGCGCCGTATTCTCGAAGCCGCCGATGTCATGGCTCCAGAAGCCAAAGCCGGAAAGACCCAGGGACAAACCTCCGCGAAGGCTTTCCGCCATGGATTCATAATCGGCGTAACAGTCCCCGCCCCAGTGAACCGGGAATTTCTGTCCGCCAACCGTAGCCGAACGGGCAAACAATGCGGCTTGATTCTTACCGACCTTCTCTTCCAGGGCTTCAAACACAACCTTGTTGTAAAGGTAAGTGTAGTAGTTATGCATTTTCACAGGATCGGAGCCGTCATGGTAGACCACATCCGTTGGAATCCGCTCACCAAAGTCGGTTTTGAAGCTGTCTACGCCCATATCGACCATCTCGCGCAGATAGCCCGCAAACCACTCGCAAGCAGCCGGATTGGTGAAGTCCACCAAGGCCATCCCCGGTTGCCACATGTTCCATTGCCATACATCGCCATTCGCCTTTTTCACCAAATAGCCGTTCGCTTTGCCTTCTTCAAACAAACGTGAGCGTTGGCCAATGTAAGGATTGATCCATACGCAAATTTTCAAGCCCTTTTCCTTCAGGCGTTTCAGCATGCCTACAGGGTCCGGGAATACACGCTCGTCCCATTTAAAATCTGTCCAGTGGAATTCACGCATCCAGAAACAGTCGAAATGGAATACATGCAGCGGAAGATCACGTTCAGCCATGCCATCCACGAAGGAGTTCACTGTAGCTTCATCGTAGTTGGTCGTGAAGGAAGTGGTCAGCCACAATCCGAAGCTCCATGCCGGTGGCAGCGAAGGCTTACCTGTCAGAGCCGTGTATTTGTTCAGGACCTCCTTCGGTTCAGGACCGTCAATCACGAAATATTCAAGCGATTCACCAGGAACGCTGAATTGCACCTTTTTCACTTTTTCCGAAGCCACTTCAAAGGACACCGCACCCGGATCATTGACCAGCACGCCGTAGCCTTTATTGGTTACATAGAAAGGAATATTCTTGTAGGATTGCTCGGAGCTTGTACCCCCATCCTTATTCCAAATATCCACGACTTGACCGTTCTTGACGAAGGACGTGAAGCGCTCACCCAAGCCGTAAACCCACTCGCCTACACGCAAATCCAGTTCTTCACGCATGTAAACGCTGCCATCGTTCTCAGTAATATGAGCCATCGATTTAGCCCGGCTACCGGTAATACGCTCTTCACCACGATAGAAGTCAACAGCCCATTGCGGACCTTTCTTGATACGTACGCTCAAATTGCCACTCTTCAATTCAGCATATTCCTCATGTTCGGCAATCTCCACATGGGCCCCGCCCTTGGCTATCTCAAAATGAGGACCATGGTCAGTTGTCCCGGCAAAGTGGATCAGCTTGACTCCAATAACACCTGGAAGCGGAGAATGAAATTGCATAGTCAGCAAAGTCGTATTAATCATGTTGCCCCGGCCAGCGATTGGCGTCGTTGACGCTGAAGCGACCAACGTGTTGTCCTGAATCATAAAATCATAAGCCTGTACCGCAGTATCAAGCGTAAATTCCTCGCGAGTCATCCAGTTGCCATCCGTAAATTTCATGTTACTTAGCCGCCTTTCTGATTTACATTGATAGATGGACATTGTCTTCTAGTGGAAAACGTCCTATACTTGCATTATACTGACACAACGGCTTATTAACTAACATAATCAAACGAAAATATAACACTATCTTGACGAGGTGAACTCACATGGATCAAGCGCTTCGCCGCTCATTGAAGGAAATCAAGGATCATGGCAGTCAGCAGCTTCCTTTTGGTACTTACTGGTACCGATACGGCCCCGGTGAACATGTCATTGATTGCCATTGGCATGATGAGCCTGAGTTCTTCTATTGTCTAGAAGGGGAAACGCTGTTCCAGGTAGATACCGATTACTTCCCGGTACGCGCCGGAGAAGCCGTCTTCATTGATGGCGGCGACATTCATGCAGCCCACGCTCACGGCAACGAAGGTTGTACGTTCTTCTCCCTTGTCTTTGATACGCAGCTTTTGGCCAGCGCTCATTATGATGCCGTTCAGGAGAATCTGGTGTTGCCCTTACAGGAACGCAGAGCCACCTTCCCTCGTCACATGCGCCGCGAATCGGCTGCAGACATCTCGCTGTTAGAGCATCTTCTGGCAATGATGCATAGTTGCAGTAATGAGACACCTGGCTATGAAGGCGTAGTCAAAGGACATCTTTATTTAATGCTTGCGGAAATTGCCGCGGAAGGCCGGGCTGTCAGCCGGGCTTCCACGGCCACCCGCAGCGAGTCCTCCAAAATTGATCGGCTCAAAACCGTTATTCTTCACATACAGGATCATTATAGCCAGCCAATTCGTCTGGCCGAGCTGGCGTCCTTAATCCCTATGAGCGAAGGCCAGTTCTGCCGCTTCTTCAAATCAATGACCCGGCAAACGCCGGTGGATTACATCAATTCCTACCGTATCCGGCAAGCAGCCGAAATGCTGCGTAATCCGGAGCGTAAAATTTCGGATGTGGCGCTGGAGGTCGGATTTGATAATATCAGTTATTTTATCCGTGTGTTCCGCAAGGCGATGAATTGCGCACCCTCTGAATTCCGCAAGAAGCTGAACTCATGATTAAGGTTCCCCATCCTACTCTACCTGGAACCAACTGATTTGCACCTCTCCTTGAAGATGTAAGTATAGACTGCGTCGACCGGACCAGCCGGATTCTGCCTGCCCTGCTACTGTCGTCCAGCCTTGGCGGCCACCCGTTGGGAGCACTTTGCAGTCAAGCACTTGCTCACCCTCCGGCTTATCCAGTGTCAGCACGATCTGGCCTCCGCCCTTATTTCCCGTAACCCGGGCAGTAAAGCGAGAGGCCCCTTCACCAAACTCCACATCATGAAAGGCAATCCAGCCACTCTCCTGCGCAAGTCTTACGCTGTCCCCACCCTCGCGGCATTCATCCAGAAAGACGCCGCTGTAATCATCATAGTTGGCTGCTCTTACCTGCTCACAGAGCGAACGAGATGGAACGGTCTCGCCCTGAACCTGGAACGTAGCTGACTCCGCTATAAGCCCGGAAGAGGGTCCAACCATAACGGTGTAGTTCCCCGTCTCAACACAATAACGATCCCGAGTAACATCCCAAAATGCCAGGTCTTCAGCCTTCAGAGTGAAGGACACAAGCTTTGTTTCTCCTGGGAGCAGATGCACCCGTGTAAAGCCCTTCAGTGTCTTCAGAGGACGAATAACTCTGGATTGTTCAGCTCGAGCGTACCACTGCACCACTTCATCACCGGCCCGATGGCCTGTATTCCGAATTTGCACACTCACTGCAATCTGACCGTCCGCTGTCACTTCAGCTTGATCCAGCGATAGTCCACTATACTCGAACGTTGTATAGCTAAGTCCATGCCCGAACGGATACAGCACCGATCCATCAAAATATTGATACGTCCGTTTTCCTTTAATAATGTCATAATCCATCAGGTCCGGCAGTTGGTCCACCGATTGGTACCAGGTCATGTTCAAGCGCCCCGCTGGATTGTAATCTCCGAACAGCACATCAGCTAGCGCCCGGCCATGCTCTTGCCCGCCATGGGACATGAACAGCATCGCTGGTACATGCTCCTCTTCCCAATTCACTGCAAATGGATAGCTGCCAACGATGACAACCACCGTTCGGGGATTGGCTGCATACACGGCTTGAATCAAAGCCTGCTGCGCCGGAGGCAGCACAATATCCTGGCGATCGATGGTCTCCTTGGCGTTGATGAACGGGCTGTTGCCCACGAATACAACGGCCGTCTCTGCCGCCTTGGCCGCGGCCACTGCCTGGTCAAGACCATTCTCCACAATCTCGACGAACAGTCGTCCCGCTTCGTCTTCCAGCCGTTGTTCATCTTGGGCAACCGTCAAACGAGCTTGCCCGTCCAGTATGATTGGTTTGCCATCCCATGATTTCATGGCTACCTTGCCCGACTCTTCTGCATCAAATCCGAATACTTCCTTGACGAACCACCCGCTCACATCCACTGAGGTGGATGTCAACACACTGTCATCGGTCAAAGTCACAAACTTCTTGCTGGCTAAATCATACAAAGTGAATTGTCCCCAGCCCCAATCATTACGCTCAAAGACAGCCGCTTGAGATGCATCCTCCACATTGGCTGTTAGCACAGCTTCCCCGCCTTCTCCGGAAGCTACGGCAATGTACTTGCCAGTAGCTGCGCAGCGCAGACGAATCCGTTCCAGCCCGGTCCCGAAGTGGACCTGCCCACTGCTCACCTTCTCCTGTACCCCTTGCAGTGGCGTAACTCGGTAAACCGGCGTTCCACTGTACCAGTCGGTGAACACTTCACCCGCAAGCGGGCCGATCAAAGCAACAGAGGAGGAGCCTTCCTTCTCCAGTGGCAAAATGCCATCATTCTTAAGCAATACGATAGACTCACGAGCTGCGGTTAAAGCCAATTTCGCATGCTCCGGTGCGCATAATTTCTCTGTTGGGGTCTGTCCATAGGGATTGCGTTCCACAGGATCGAAATCTCCCAAGCGGAACCGGACGCGGAAGGCATTGCGCAACGCACGATCCAAATCAGCTTCGTCCAGCAAGCCTTGCTCCAATGCGTCATGCAGAGCCTGGAACATGATGGGCTCGTCATCGGTCAGGCTATCCAGTCCTGCCTTGATCGAGCCAGCTACGGCCTGAGCATAGGAATCTACATATCCATGCTCCAGCACGGTCCCCATTACATCACCAGCATCGCCTACGACAAATCCGTCCATGCCCCATTCGCCCTTGACGATCTCATTCACTTCCGTGTTGAAATTGCACGGGATGCCGTTAATGCCATTGTAAGCCGTCATCATTGACCCGGCTCGCCCCTCGCGGAAGACTTGCTCAAATACCTTCAAATAATATTCCCGCTTGTTTCTCGGGTCGATGCTGACCGAAGCACTACCCCGATCTATCTCGTTATTATTGCCATAGAAATGCTTCAGGGAAGCAACTGCCTTATAGTAGAAGGGATCATCCCCCTGCAGCCCCTTAACCAATTCCGTAGCTAAGGTTCCTGTTAAATGAGGGTCCTCGCCATAGGCCTCTTCCGTACGACCCCAACGCGGGTCCCGTTCCATATCAACTGTTGGCGCCCAAATCGTTAATCCGTTAACCACTGGGTCCCGGTCAAAATACACCCGTGCCTCATCCCCGATGACCGAACCGATCTGATGCAGCAATTCGGCATTCCAGGTACAAGCGAGTCCCGTATTTTGCGGGAACACCGTCGCTTCGCCCAGCCAGGCCACGCCATGCGCTCCTTCCGTACCTTGCTTATGTCCCTTCACCCCAAGGCGCGGAACGGCTACCTGATGCTGGCACATCAGTTGGATTTTCTCCTCTACCGTAAAGCGTGACACCAAGTCATTTACCCGCTCATCTAATGGCAAATCCGGATTCTGAAAAGGATACTGATTCGTATTGGCTGCTGTCATAGAGTTACCTCACTCTCCTACACTATAATTTTACTGTAAGCGCTTAACAAAATAACGTCCTCACAGGCATATTCTTTTACTCCACCCTATCATAACTTGCCATTAAAGCGCTTTATACACGGCAGATTAGATATGTTTTCATGTGAAAATATCGCATTGGTCAAGCCCTAAATTTTGTAGGCATTGAAATGAGCCTGGGGCTACAAGTTGGCGCCATTTCTCAATCAAACCTTCTTCTCGTCAAAATTTTCATAAAAAGGCACCCCTTATATTTCATTGAAATACCCAAGGGTTCTGGGTTCTCCAATGTTTATTCTAAGGGGTGCATTTTTGACACTTCCATTTACCAAGGAATGGCTTCTTTTTTTGCTTTACGATTTAAAGATAAGGCATGCTTGAATGATCTGATTCGTTGAAATAATACATATGCATAACAAGCAAAAGAGAAAATGATTCTGGAAGAAGCGAAGCGTTCGCCTTTGTGAATGGATTTCTACCTCATAATAATTAATTAAATAAGAGAAATCCATGAGGGGCAGCGATCGGAAGAACATTTTCTCGTCTGCTTCTTTGTATAGTTTATATATTAAACGAATTGGAATGACTTATAGGATAATCTCGTCTTATGCATGGTTGGACTGCTTGCGGTAAGCAGATGGACTGGTCCCGACATACTTGCGGAATTTGCTATGAAAATAGTCCACGTTCGTATAACCAACCTTTTCAGCTACCTGATAGACCTTGAGTCCTTCCTCCAAATACGTCTTGGCCTTCTCGATCCGAACCTTATCAATATACGTATTGAAGTATTCTCCCGTCGTATTTTTGAACAGCTTGCCTAAATAGGCACTATTATAATTGAAGATGCTTGATAATGTCTCAAGCTTCAAGCTTTCATTGTAGTTGCGATGAATCAGATCTAGCATAATCTTGACCTCGCGATGCTTGCTATCTTCGCCAAGCTGGCTCATAAGCTGCTCCAGCAAGCTTTCCGCCTTATCATACAAATCAAGAATGGTGCGTGCCTTCTGCATTTCTGCAAAGGCTCCGGTAAATTCCTTTTGCCGACCTGGCTGACCCGAAGACTGATCAAGTACCTTGTGCATAATCGTTGTGAGCAGTTCAGCGAACCTGTCTTTGATATCTATCTCGGACAATGCCTCATCCATATACAACTGTCCCAATTCTGGCAACAGTGTCTTCACTGCTGTACGATTACCGATATCCACGGCAAAATATAGCTGGTCGCCCAGTTCTTCAGCCGTTCGTGCCTCTCCTTGTCTGGCAGCAGCACTGGCTTGCAGCATACCTGGCATTAATACCTCTCCGTGATCCAGTACAAACTGCTGCCGAATCAGCTCATATGCGGTGCGATAAGAATGGCGCGCTTCGGCCAGATTGGTCACTTTGTCGCCCAAAGCTATGGAGAAATACGCACCACATCCGCTAAGCGCCTGGCTAATGCTGCGATAGATTCCTTCCGTCTCCACCGACAACAACGGCTCCTTAAGCAGTACGCCCAGCTTGGCATGGATGGAGAACACCCAACCTCGTTCGGATTGTTCAAATAAATGGATTAGAGCCTTACGTGCGGCTGCATCCGTACGTGCCTCCGCTTCCTCCCCGGCTTGGAGCGAGAGCAACATAATTTGAAATGCCTTACCTTGGATGCCTACTTGCCCGGCTCGCTCATACAATTGAGCCGACTGCTCTTCCCCAAGACCCTCGTCCATGACGATCGACTGAATCAGCGCTTCGCGGTTCCAGTCAGAGGTCACGCGCTTCCACTGCTCGGAAGCCTTCTCTTCCTCGATGACCCGTTTGATGTTACGCAAATAATCCAGCAGTTCATCCTCATCAACTGGCTTGAGCAAATAGCCATCGGCGCGTTGTGTCATGGCGGTCTTGGCATAATTGAAGTCAGCGTAACCACTAAGAATTAAAATATGCAGGAGCGGGTCCTGCATACGCAATCGTTGAATCAATTGAAGTCCATCCATACCAGGCATGCGTATGTCAGCTAACACCAAATCCGGATCATGTATTTTATATTTATCCAGCGCATCTTTCCCGTTAACCGCCGTATCAACAACCTGATACCCTTCGGCTTCCCAATCAATGAAAGTTCGCAAGCCTTCACGAAGCTTGGGTTCATCATCAACAATGAGCACTTTAATCATCCTACATTCCTCCAGCCGGAAAATAATATTGGACCTTCCAGCAAGCGACATAAAGCGTTTACATTCAATTATAAGATAATTTTGCAATTTACAACAAACATTATCATGTTCATTTGTAGCACTATTTTGATGAATGCTAACTCAAATCAGACATAACAAACAAGGCTGCCCTCGCCATTAGCGATTAGAGCAGCCTTGTGTATTTATTATTATCCTTCCTCGAACAGCTTCTGAACAACCGACTCGGTTATGGGCAGATCATAAACACGAAGCTCATCTATTAAGCCCTGATAAGGAGGGTCCCACCAGTTTACGCCCAAGCTGAATATGCCTGTTCCTTCCGTGAAGACGTCCGGGAACCCGTTCCCGCTAAACGCAAGTGCTCCGTTCACATATACCTTCACTGCACCGGCGTCTACCGTAAAGACGACATGATGCCATTGATTAGCAGCCAGCCGCGAGCCCGTACTGCCGTCATACCAAGCTTCTCCTGACCAAAGCATGGTATTGTTGTCCCAGGATTCCGGAACAAGACTAATCCAACTGGCAATGGATTCGGCACCAAAGAAGCTCGTTGTAAATGGAGTGAACTGCGCGGGGTTCAACCATAATGAAACGGAGTATTGATGACCCATGATTAAGCCATCTGCAAGGCGAACACCTGAAGTTCCGTCGAATTGTGCAGCCCGTCCTCGCACTCCATCCGTATAAGTCAGCGTTCCCCCTTCTACATCCAGCTTCTCTCCAATGATCTGCCCCGCAGTAAAGCTCCCTGTCGATTCAGACAAATCCCCATTTAGTCCATAATGTGCTACTAATCCGTAGTTGATATCAATTGGAGCTACCACAATAGAGAAGGATTTCGTCAAGCATGCCTGCCCCTTGGTAATCGTAGCCGTCAGTACCGCCTTGGCCTCTCCGTCACCAGGATCTGGCGGATAAATGATGCCTGTATGGGAAATGACAGCCAGGTTGGACGTTGCCCATGAAATTGTGGACCCATGAGTCCCTTGCGTCGGCAGGTTTAAGTTACTCATCACTTGACTGGTATCACCAAGACTCAAATCCTTCTCCACAGCCTTCACAACTTGCCAGTCACTCCGTACCGGCTGCTTGATGCCCCATAAGGTCTGACCTTGCTCCGTCATCGTTGTAAAAGTCAGCGTAGTCCCGCCCCTATCGGCATCCCAGCCAATGGCGAATACTCCATCATATACAATTCCATCGATTGTAAGCACCGCTTCATAAGCATCGTTCAAGGCCCATGTCCCGGTATGGGTACCCGAGAGGGTATGGTCTTTATTCAGCGAGACATACACCGATGTCGGGATTTCTCCGGAATAGTCAAGGCCATGGCGCACCAATTCATAATCTCCGACGATCTCTGACTCCTTGATAGGCCGAAGTGTTTCCCCGGCATAGCGCAGCGGGGCCATCACCAGCCAGTCATTCTTGGTCATGAACAACTGGTGGATTCTGAGTTCATGCCGTTCTCCTTGCTGCGGAAATCTGGTATGGAAGACGGAGAAATATTTGCCCGACTCCTCATCCTTATACAGCGAGTTGTGACCCGGGGATGCATAGCCGTAACCGATTCCCGTGCCGGGAGCGCCCGCTTTACGGTCAAACAAGAAATTACCAACCATTTTGATGCCGTAATGGGTATTGTCGGTATTCGCAGGCAGTACCGCATCCTGCCCCGCAGCATCAAGATAAGGGCCATCCGGCTGTTCCGCCCGGAACTGGCGGATGTTATAACCGCCACCAGCCCCCAGCCAACCGTACGATACGTTTAAATAGTAGTAACCCGTTTGGGCATCGTACAGAATATAGGGACCTTCGCCGGACTTCGTGTGTCCTCCGGCAATCTTTGTACCAAAATACCGATCCACTAATCGTCCATCAGGCGTTACTCCATCCTGACCAGGGTAGATTACCTGCCCTGTAGCCGGGTCCAACTCTACAATGAAGATTCCACCTGACCAGGAACCGTAGGTCATCCACAGCTTGCCATCAGCATCAAAGAACAGGGCAGCATCGATGGCATTCGGATACAGGGCATTATTGTAAGAACCGTCACCATTGAACCAACCCGGATTAGCCTCTGCCAGTTCACCTTCCTCCATCAGTTCTTTAATATTGGTATTCGTCCATTTCTTATCAACCTGACTATCAGGATCGTACGCCGTATCCTGCGTAAACCCGGAATACAGCACCGTATCTACGTACGTATATGGCCCTTCAAGATTTGAGGATACGGCATAACCGATGGCCGAGCGGATGTAGGTGGACGACACGCTATAATACATCATGTACGCTCCCCGTGTGCCGTCCTTATTGACGTAATGTTCGTTCCACATGACAGCCGGGGCCCATACGGCAAATCCCCCTTTACTGTCAGCATCATTTTCCCCCGCCCATAAGAACGATTCC
Organism: Paenibacillus senegalimassiliensis; assembly: GCF_001486585.1. Lineage (GTDB taxonomy): Bacteria > Bacillota > Bacilli > Paenibacillales > Paenibacillaceae > Fontibacillus > Fontibacillus senegalimassiliensis. The sequence goes on along the minus strand of NZ_LN909046.1, from coordinate 242,296 downwards.
GATAAATTGGCCGACAAATCGTCAAAGAGCTGATTCCCCGGCGTTTGATAGCCATTCGTAAAAGAGGTCCACTGTAGAAGATCCGCAGACTTGGCCGCCTCGATATGTGAGCCAAAGGCATAATAAGAGTCTCCTGCCTTGACAATGTTCGGGTCATGAACCGATACGTTGCGGAATTCAGGCGACAGCGTCTCCAGCCACATCCCTCCGTTCTTCACTTCATCTGCTTCCTGCGATTCGCCAGACGCACCATCACTGGCCCAGCCTTCAGCAGGTAGAAGCAGTATAAGCAACACAAGCACAGCCAGGCATCTGCTAAGACTTCTCATCCTTCATCCCTCCTTCTTGAATTAAGACATTCTGCCGTTCATTGAATGACTAAAGTCACCAGCGACATCGGGGGCAGCTTGGCCCGCAGCAAACCTTTCTCGGTTCGGATATCACGGAACGGAACAGGAACGACCGTATTAGGCTGATCAAACGTGTTGTGGGCGTTCATTGCGGTAGCGGTCAGCATGGTTCCGGTGATTGACGACGGCTCTGCTTGATGACCACGAAGCTCCAGACTGATAGACGCTTCATGCCGAGGGTCCATATTGACCAGACTGATTTGAATAGCGCCTGCCTCGCTTCGGGATGCAGAAACAGAAATTTGCGGTAACTTCCCGCCCTCTTCCATATAAACCTGCGAGGACAATGCCATCTCCAGCCGCTCTGCACCCTGATGGACTTTGAACATATCAAAAGCATGATAGGTCGGCGTCAGGAGCATGTTTTCCCCCTCAGTCAATATCATGGCTTGCAGCACATTCACAGTCTGGGCAATGTTCGCCATATGCACCCTGTCGGCATGCTGATGGAAGATATTGAAGTGGAGCCCCGCCACAATGGCATCACGAATCGTATTCTGCTGATAAAGAAAACCCGGATTGGTGCCCGGCTCAACGTCGTACCATGTACCCCACTCGTCAATGATCAAGCCTACCCGCTTGTCAGGGTCATAGCGATCCATGATGGTGCTGTGCTTGGTAATCAATTCATCCATGTGCAGCGCTTTCTGCATGGTGATAAGCCACTCCTGCTCCTCGAACTTCAGCGCCGAGCCTTTGCCAAGCCAGAAATCTCCGGGAATTGTGTAATAGTGCAGGCTTAATCCGTCCATCAGCCCCCCGGCTTCCTGCATCAATACCTCGGTCCAGCGGTAATCGTCGACATTGGCCCCGCCAGCTATTTTATAAATACGTTGCTCTCCATAATGGCGAACAAAGGTTTGATAGCGGCGATAAAGGTCGGCATAATATTCCGGTCGCATATGGCCGCCGCAGCCCCAGCTCTCATTGCCTACACCGAAATAAGTCAGCTTCCATGGCTCCGTCCGGCCGTTCTCCTTGCGCCAAGCCGCCATCGGCGACTCGCCGTCAAAGGTCATGTATTCCACCCACTCTGACATCTCCTGCACCGTCCCGCTACCTACGTTCCCGCAAATATAAGGCTCGCATTCCAGTAGCTCGCAAAGCAGCATAAATTCATGGGTTCCGAAGTGATTGTTCTCAACGACCTCACCCCAGTGGGTATTGACCATACGCTTACGATTCTCCCGCGGGCCGATGCCGTCCTTCCAGTGATATTCGTCGGCAAAGCAGCCCCCTGGCCAACGAAGCACCGGCACTTTAATTTGTCTGAGCGCATCCAGCACGTCATTGCGAATTCCTTGGATATTGGGAATGGGTGAGTCCTCCCCCACCCAGATTCCCTCATAGATGCATCTCCCCAGATGCTCGGCAAAGTGACCATATATATTTTTGCTAATAACTCCCCTGGTTACGTCCGTTTGAATGATTACCTGGTTCATAATTTCCTCCTCCAAGTGCAAGTTCACTTATCCCTTGATTCCTGAATTCAGGTTGATGGATTGGATGAAGTATTTCTGTGCAAAAACAAACAGTAAAAGTGTAGGAATGATCGCCAGCATGGCCGACCCCATCAGTTGTCCAATCATACGGTAATTCCCGTAAATATCCTGGAGCAGCAACAGCCCTGCCGTAATCGGCATTTTGTCCACGTCCGTATACACAATGACAGGCCAGAGAAAATCATTCCACGAGCCCACGAACGAGAACAGCCCGCATACGATAAGAATCGGCTTGATCAGGGGCAAGATGACCCAGAAATAAATGCGAAAATCTCCTGCCCCGTCAACCCGGGCCGATTCATCCAGTTCTGTCGGAATTCCCCTCAGGAATTGTCTGACCAGGAAGATGTTGCCCATACCGGCCAAGCCAGGAATAATCATCGCCCAAGCCGTGTTCACCCAGCCGAGAACATCAATGATTTTGTAGGAGGGAATGATGTTGACGACCCCTGGGAAAAAGGAAATGCCAAGCAGCGTAAAAAACAAGGTGTCTCTCCCTTTAAATTTCATCCGCGAATAACCATACCCGGTCACGGAGATGATGACGAGCACCAGGAAGGTGTGCATCACCGCAATAAACACAGAATTACTGAGCCACCGCAAGATCGGGGCTGTCGAGGTGTTCTCCAAAATCGTTACGTAATTATCCAGAATCCAATTCACCGGAAATAGTCGGAAGCCTGTGGATACCACCTCTGCTTGAGAGCGGAACGAGGTCGAAATTCCGAACAGCACGGGGATAACCCATATGACGCACAGCATAATCAGATATAAATACGCGATATATTTGGAAATGCTTATTTTTTTCAACATCTGCCTACCCTACCTCTCGGTCTCCATAATCCCACAGCATTCTCCCATTCAATGGGCATTCCGGTTCATCACATAATATTGCAATGCCGATATGACCAAAATGACTAATCCCAGCAGCACCGCCATCGCGGAAGCCATCCCGGCAATAGATTCTCCGTGCCCAAATGCCAACTGGCGAATATACATCATCAAGACATGGGTGGTTTGCCTTGGGCCTCCATCCGTCATCATCAGAGGTTGGCCAAATACGTTAAATGCTCCCGCCGTCGTCATGACAAAGGTGAAGATCAACGGGAAGCGAATGGACGGTAGCGTGATGCTTATAAATTTCCGACCTGCCCCTGCTCCATCCATCTCCGCAGCTTCATATAAATCTCTCGACACCCCGGCAATGGAAGCCCGGTAGATGATCATATTCCCGCCGACGCCTCCCCACACCGTGATGACAAAAATGATGATCCAGGCATAAGGCTGTGTCGCCGGCCAAGCGGCTTGAGAGTGGAACAGATTGCCCGTAATCCCCAGTTGCTTGTTGAAGATCAACAGCCAGATTAAAGCCGCAGCCGAAATGGAGATTAAACCGGGAATATATAGAAGGGCCTGGATGAATCCCTTCATGCGAACCTTCTTATGCTCGAGCGCAACCGCTACGGAGAGCGGGATGACGATGAGCAGGGGAACGCTGATGCCAACAAAAATCAAGGTGTTGCTTAATCCGTTCACGAATTGGTTGTGGAAGGTGGAGCTTTCATCGAACAAAATCGCTTTGTAGTTGGCCATGCCTACCCAGACAGGATCATTCATCAGATTCCATTGTGTGAATGAAGCATAAATCCCATAGAGAGTTGGAATGAGAATAAAGATCAGGAACAAGATCAGATGAGGGCCGACAAAGACAAAAGGTGCAATGGATTTCTTGTTCATCATCACGGGGTTCCTGCCGCGCCACTGCTCTCTGCAATTTTGTCTTCCACAAATTTCTGCATCGTTGCCAGTGTCTCATCCAGATCCACATTACCACGCACGATATCGGCACAATACGTATCCACTGCTTCCGCCACGTAAGGGTAATATTCATAGGTATAGATGTAGAGCGATTCTACTTCCTTCTCATTCGAGGTAAAAAACGATTGCATGAATTGATCATATTCAGGACTCTCAATCACCTGCTTGCTGGCAACGATCTGCCCTGCCTTGGCCCATTCCAGCGAATTCTCACGGATAAATTCCAGGAAAGCACCAACCCCGGCCTCTTTCTCATCCGTACGTTGATCGTTCTTCAACATCGCAAATAAATGGGATGAAGCCCGGTTCGTGAACTTATCCGGGGTTGCCGAATAAATGTTAGTTACGCCAAAGTTCAAGCCTTCTACCGCAGCATGAGCCGTCGAGCTCCATGTCCCATCCGTGGAAAACAACACATTGCCAGCCTGGAACATTAAATATCCATCTTCACCGAAAGGAGTCATTAACCCCGCGTCGGCAATTTTCTTGACTTCCTCGAAGGCCTGCTTCATGACCGGAGTATTGACCGCAGGCTTGCCGTTCTCCTGAATATCCCCGCCCAGGTTCTGAATCTGCGCCATGATGACCCAGCCAAGCAGGGCATCGTTCACCACGTACTGATCCGGCTCCATCTTGCCTTGAAGAGACAGCATTTCCTCAATGGTAACTACATCATCGTCCAGAAAAGACTCCACTCCGTACTGCTTGAGCAGGTCCTTGTTGTAGTACATGGTGTTGCTGTGAATATCGAGGGGAACGGTATATTGCGTACCTTCAATATTCCCTGTGGCCCAGGCCTGCGGCAAATAATTCGCCTCCGTGATCTCCGGCTGTCCAGAGATGGCTGCGCCCATAGGCTCCAATACCCCTTGCTTGACGAAGCCAGGGACGCGGTCCGCATGAATGATGGCCAGATCAGGAACGCCCTTGCCCGAGTTGAGCACGGTGGAGATTTTGGTATACATATCTGCGGTAATGACATGTTTGATCTTAAACTCCGGTTCGGTCGCATTGTAATCCTTGACCAATTGATCCATATAAGCACCATCATCACCAGTTAGAGGTGTCCAGAAGGTGATGGTATTCTTGTCCGATCCGCTTCCGCAGCCTGCCAATATTGTCATGCTGCCAAGTATAAGTACAACCATAATCAGTGCCATTTTCTTTGCTTTCATCGTCTTACCCCCTATTGCAATTTAGGAATGATCCATGCATAGGCGGAGCAGGTCCTGCCTGTACACTAGCCTTTGACTGCTCCGGCCGTCATCCCGTCGATAAAGTATTTCTGAAAAGCTACAAATAACAGGAAGATAGGAATGATGGAAAAAAAGGAACCGACAATCAGCAAATCGTAGTTATTTCCGTAAGGCGTAAGCAAGGTTTTCAAGCCGATAGGCAATGTGTATTTATTGGCATCACTCAGTACCATGAAGGGCCAGAGGAAATTATTCCAGCTATTCATCCCGTTGAGAATAGCCATTGCTGCAAAAGAAGGCTTCATAATCGGCAGAATCAGCCGCACATAAATGGCGTATTCATGGGCACCATCCACTCGCCCCGCCGCAATGATCTCCTTGGGAACTCCCCGCAAATACTGGCGGAAGAAAAATATCGTAGCTGCGCTGGCTATTCCCGGCAACACAATGGCGGAATAGGAATTCATAAGCCCCAGGTTATGGGTTAGCGTGTATAAGGGCAGCAGCAAAATTTCGAAGGGAACCATCATAATGAGCAGTACGCAAACGAAGAGAGCATTTTTCCCTCGAAATTCATAAGCCGAAAATCCATAAGCTACGGTGGCACTAACGAGGAGCGTCAGTACGACCTGCACTACCGTTAGCAGCAGTGAGTTAAAGAACCAGACGAAATAAGAATGACTACCAGTGAACAAGTAGACAAAATTATCAAGGCTCATGACCGACCAGTCGAGACGCAGGTTCAAGCCATAGCGAATCAGATCCTCTCCGGGCTTGAAGGAGGCCAATGCAACAGCATAGAAAGGAATCAAGATCAAGATGCACAACACGGCAAAGAACAGAAACAACAAAATGCGAAGTGGCAGTCCTTTTCTCATGACTAATCCTCCTTCTTGAACATGCCGGTAAAGGCCAATTGAGTCAGATTAATGACCATAGTAATCACGAGTAGAACAATACCAACGGCTGCCGCGTAACCAAGATTGTTCTTCTCAATCCCTTGCCGATATAAGTAGCCCACGATGGTCAGGCCGATATTTTTGGGTGAGTTGTTGCCGTTCCATAACATCATGCTCTCAATGAACATGGCCAGCCCGGCATAAATACTAATGGTAAGCACATAAATCGTTGTTGGCTTAAGCAGAGGCATCGTAATTCTGGCAAAACGCTGAAAGGGGGAAGCTCCATCTATGGAAGCGGCTTCATAATACTCGTCAGGGATGTTCTTCAGACCCGCCAGGAAATACAGCATGTTAACCCCGGTCCATCTCCAGGTTGCCAAGGCTATCAAGGCAATAAATCCCATCACTTGCCCTTTCAAGAATTTAAGGGGCTCGATGCCGAACCAACCTAAGACACTGTTGATCAGCGAGCCCTCCATTTCACCAAACATCAACCGGAAGATCGTCCCGGCAACAACGACTGAGGTCAGGGCAGGAAAGAAAAACGAGGATTTAAAAAACTCCCTGGCCCACATAAACTTATGATTGATCAGAACGGCGAATAACATGGGGAACGGAATGAGGATTGCTAAAGTCAATATCATATAAATTGCACTATTGATGACAGCCTTGAGGAAAATACCATCGCCCATTAACTTATCGTAGTTGTCCAGGCCCACCCAAGCTGCTTCCTGACCCAACGTTACCTTCTGGAAGCTCATCAGGGCGGAGCTGCCCAGCGGGTAGACCCAGAATACCAGAAAGACCAGCACGAACGGAACGACGAACACATAAGGGGCAACCTTCTGTGAGTACAGGAATCTCTTAACCATTATTTCAACTCCTGCTCGATCTGGGCCTGAGCATCCTCCAAAGCCTGCTTGACATCCTTGCCATCCTCAAAAATTTCGTTCAGCGTCACCGTACATAAGACATTATTAATCGTTGGCGAAGCCGAGACCGATTTGATTAATTGAATCTCATCCTTAATCTCATTGAGCACGTCAAATGGATTGTTAACGAAATATTGCACGAACTGATTGTCTTCATTATGCGTGACATCCTTCATATCCCACACATCCATATTGATGGGATCGAAGCCGAGCGTATTCCAGATCTCGATATTGGCATCCAGGGATAGCTTGGCATAAGCGATGAACTCCTTCGCTAACTGCACATCCTTGGCGGTCTTGGACACGACGGTCGCCGTCCCGCCCCCACCGTAAGAGCGAGGCATGCCTTCTTCCATCACAGGCAAGGGAGCAATCGCAATTTTCCCGGATAGGTCCTTCATGTAGTTGGTATAGCGAGACATTTGCCATAATGGCATGAACGCGCTAACGAAATTACCCGAATTGTACTCCCCGTAAGCTTCCTCGGTATCCGGCTGCCCACCGGCAATCGTCGTAATTACGTTATTGTCCTGCAAATCCTTTAGCATCGAGAGACCTTTGACCAGAGCCTCCGAGTTCACCTGAGGGTTACCGGCATCATCCGTAAAGTCGGCCCCTTGCTGCGCCAGCAGCATGGAGGATTGCCAGGTCGCGCTGGTATCCGCCGTCCCCATGGTCTTGCCTGTCTTCTCGTAAACCTGAATGCCGGCCTGCTTGAAGTCCTCCCACGTAACGATGGTCTTGTAATCTACTCCGGCCTCTTCCAGAACTTCCGTATTGTAAAAGGCGACGGTTGCCCCAACATGGGTGGAAAGTCCATAGAGAGTCCCTTCCTTGCTGTAAAGGTCCAACTGCGACTGGACCACGGTTCCTTGATAAGGCTCCGCCACATCATTCAGCGACTCTAGCTGCGGTGTGCCCTGCATGAAGTCAGGGTATTTCCCAAGCTCGATATCGGCGATATCCGGAGCTCCCACGCCCGTCTGCACCGCGATGGACAGCTTGTTATGCATGTCGTCATACGGCATTACCGTCACATTCAGCTTAATCTGGCGATCCGGATTGGCCTCATTCCATTTCTCAAGCATTTTCTCGAAGTGCTGGCCATGTAGTTCAACAAAGGTCCAATAGGACAACTCGGTTGCACTCTCACCGGCCCCGCCGTCCAGCACCGAGGTCTCCCCTCCCGACGCTGGCGTTGATTTACCGCAGCCCCATAGGAAGGTGACCATGGACAAGATAATGAGCAACACCAAACCTTTACTTTTCATAAAGACCCTCCCTGACATTTGAAATTCCACACTTCTATCTACAGTTGGTTTCCCTCACGTCCGCCTGTTTGTGATAAGCCCGTGCAGCTTTGTCTGATAGTGTCTGTTCAAAAGGTTAGGTTTTCAGCATCAAGAAGGTTGAATCAGCCGAATCACATTCCAGGAAGCCTTGCTCAACCGGGCTTTGACATAGCCGCTATCACATTTCGCATCGCCACCGCCGTGCGGCCGCACCTGTTCCTGATCCGCCGTATTAACGGCTTTCAAGTCGTCATGCTCCAGCACAATATGTTCTGCCACACGATATCCCTCGAAGCCACGAATGTCGCAGTCCAGCTCCAGACTTTCCTGCAAATGCCGGTTAACAGCGAAGATCGTCAGTTCTCCCTCCGCTTCATTGTAGACGACTGCACTGTCCAGATAAGGAACGTCAGTGTAGTCCTGGGCATCGTATACTGGTGAATCGACAACGGGTTGCAGTGCAACCCCCCGCCCATAAGCTGATACATGCATGTATGGATAGAAAATCGTCTGCTTCCAGGACCGGCCTCCGTTCTCCGTCATGATTGGAGCAATGACATTGACCAACTGGGCCATACAAGCCATCTTCACCCGATCAGCGTGACGCAGGAACGTAATCAGCATACTGCCGACCAGCAGGGCGTCCTCGAAATTGTAGATATCCTCAAGCTGCGGTGGCGCTACGCCCCATGGCTCAATCTGGCTATCGGCATGATTAGAGTGATACCAGACGTTCCATTCATCAAAGCTGAGGTACATCGTCTTCTTGCTTCTCTTCTTGGCCTTCACATAGTCACAGGTCGCAATGACCGTCCGGATAAAATGGTCCATATCCATCGATCTCGCCAAATAGTTGGCGGAATCATGGTCACGGTTGCCATAGTATTGGTGTAAAGAGATATAGTCCGCAACTTCATAGGTATGATCCAGAGTAACTGCCTCCCAATCAGGGAAGGTTGGCATTGAGGAACTGGAGCTTCCACAGGATACTAGCTCAATATCGGGGTCCAGCAGCCGCATGGCTTTGGCCGTCTCATAAGCCAATCTTCCATATTCCTGCGGTGTCTTCTGCCCCACCTGCCACGGTCCATCCATCTCGTTACCCAGACACCAGGTCTTGATCACATGCGGTTGCTCATAACCATGGCTGCGACGAAGATCACTCCAATAACTACCGCCAGGATGATTACAATATTCCAGCAGGTTTCTCGCAGCATCAACTCCTCGTGTACCCAAGTTGACTGCCATCATAACCTCGGAGCCTACCTCCTTGGCCCAGGCAGCAAATTCATTGGTGCCGACCCAATTCGGCTCAACCGTTCTCCAGGCCAATTCCAGGCGTTTTGGGCGTTCTTCGACAGGGCCAACCCCGTCTTCCCAGTTGTACCCGGATACGAAATTCCCTCCCGGATAGCGGATAATCGGAACATTCAGTTGCTTGACCAGTTCCTTCACATCGTTCCGAAACCCAAGCTTGTCGGCCTCGGGATGGGAAGGCTCATAAATTCCCCCGTATACCGCACGGCCCAAATGTTCAATGAAGGACCCATAAATTCGCTTATCCACTTCTGCAATTCTAAAGGCTTTGTCGATCACCATTTTTGCTTTGGATGCTGCTGACAAATAGATCACCTTCCGTTTAGTAAAATGTTAAATGATTTGAATATTACTAAATGAATCCGTTTACAGGTATAAAATAGCATAAGGAGATATCGTTGTAAATATATAAACCTAAATCTTTTTAAACTTTAATAAACCTATTAAGCGTTCTATTGTGAACACTATTTTGTATAATATATAAGCCGTGCTATTAAATATGCCTATTAAATCTAAGGCTTTTGATTTGTTTCTTTATTAAACGGCTCAGTTAGTTTATAATAACCTAAAATAAAACAAATCAGATTTACGATCTCCTATCGGAAGAGAGTTGACTATAAAATGATTTATATTAAAGATCTTATGAGCGGCATTGATATTTTCAAGGCATTAAGTTCCGAAATCAGAATTCAAATTCTCCAATTACTTGCGGACAACCAGTCTCTGAACCTGAACGATCTGGCAACCCGGCTAAATTTGAGCAACGGAGCCATTACGATGCATATTCGCAAGCTGGAGGAAAGCGGATTAATTGAAATCAACACTTCAGTTGGCAAGCATGGTATCCAAAAAATCTGCTACCTCAACAAAGATAAACTGATGGTTGATCTGCGCAGCAAGGATGTGGAAAATCTTTACGAGGTGGAGATTCAAGTTGGTCATTATAGCAACTATCAGGTTGTCCCTACCTGTGGTCTGGCAACCAAAGATAGTATTATCGGCGATTTCGACGATCCAAGGTATTTTGCCGACCCGCAGCGCATTGATTCGGACATTATCTGGTTATCCGAGGGTTTCCTGGAATACCGTATCCCTAATTACCTTAAGCCCAACCAATCATTCCGTGAAATCCAGTTCTCGATGGAGCTAGGCTCAGAAGCCCCCGGATTTTGCGATAATTATCCCTCCGATATTTACTTTTATCTAAATGGAGTAGAGATCGGTTTCTGGACCAGTCCGGGCGACTTCGGAGACATTCGAGGCACCTTTAATCCAGAGTGGTGGCCACCTCATCTGAACCAATACGGAATGCTGAAGCTGATCCGGATCAATCGGGATGGAAGCTTTATCGATGGTTGTCGCATTTCCGATGTCACCCTTGACCAGATCAATCTGGATTACAAGAGTGAGCTTACCTTCCGAATTGCCGTGACCGATAAGCCGACCAACAAGCGTGGGCTAACGATCTTCGGCCGCAACTTCGGCAACTATAGCCAGGATTTGCTGGCACGGGTTCTGTATGACGTGCATCAGACGTAATCGTAAGATGTTTTTCACCTGCATAAAGAAGTTCTTCGTTTCCACTTCTATAAGTGGTTATGAAGGGCTTCTTTTTTATTGATTTAGATCAAAGCCGTTCTCCGCGTCCAGCGGTAAACTGAACCCATAAACCACATAGGGAGGGTTTCACAATGAGTCATATGACTTTTCAATTAGAAACGGTATCTTGCCCAAGCTGCATCAACAAAATCGAAGGCATGCTGAGCAAGACAAAGGGTATTCAAAGGGCAGAGGTAAGATTCAATACTTCGAGGGTCCGGGTTGAATTTGATGGGAACATCGTATCCTCTAGCGGAATTGGAGCGAAGATCGAAAAGCTGGGCTATCGTGTCTTGTCCGGAATGTAAAGGAAAGGGGGGAATTTCGGTGTTGAAGTGGAACCAGAAGCAGACTGTGCAAATTTCCGCCTTACTTATTGCCGTCTCCTTCGTTCTGATGAAATGGTTGGGAAATGAACCTGTCACCATTGCCTTGATGTTGACAACAAGCGCTGTAGCCGGGGTCTCCATTTTCAAAAAAGCTATAGCCGCTCTTCGCTATCGCATCATAGGCATCGATACTCTCGTCACCCTCGCTGTCATTGGGGCAATAGCCATCGGAGAGTATTGGGAGGCGGCTGCCGTCACCTTCTTGTTCACGCTGGGCAATTATCTGGAAGCCCGCACATTGGAGAGAACACGCTCTTCCATTCGCGCCTTGATGGACTTGGCTCCTGATATTGCAAGAGTCCGGCGGGATGGAGGTGAGACCGTAGTCTCTCCCGAAGAAGTCCGCTTGGGCGAGGTGGTCATCGTCAAGCCTGGAGAGAAAATTCCGGTGGACGGCACCGTGATAGAAGGAAACGCCTATGTAAATCAAGCTGCCGTTACTGGAGAAGCACTTCCGCTTAGCCGCAAGGCCGGGGAGATGGTATTCTCTGGAACAATTATCGAATCGGGATATCTGCTGGTCTCAGCAGAGCGTGTCGGGAACAATACAACCTTTGCCCGGATTATGCACCTGGTAGAGGAAGCACAGGACAATAAGGCCAAAGCGCAAAAATTTCTCGAATCCTTTGCCCGCTACTACACCCCTGCTATCATGCTGCTTGCCGCCCTGCTTCTCATCGTAACCAGAGATGTTCACTTGGCGCTCACCATTCTGGTCATTTCTTGTCCCGGAGCCTTGGTTATCTCAACTCCAATCTCTATCGTCGCTGGTATTGGAAACGGGGCGAAGCACGGGATTTTGTTCAAGGGTGGAGAAGTCATGGAGAAGCTGGGCGCCGTGCGTGCCATTGCCTTTGACAAGACAGGAACCCTCACCGAGGGTAAGCCCACAGTCACCAAAGTTACCACTTACGGCATCGACGAGCTCACCTTGCTACGTCATACAGCTATTGGCGAGGCCTATTCGGAGCATCCGCTTGCTGCGGCCATCGTGGCCGAAGCCAGACTTAGGAATGGCGGGCCAATTCAGGGGATGGCCGAGCAAGTTCGTATAATTACAGGTCAAGGAATTTCTTTTCTCTATCAAGGACGCGCTTATTACGTAGGCAACCGCAAGCTCTTTGCCCATAAGGGCTGGAACACGGAAGAATACGAAGCTTATTTGCAAAGCGAAGAGCAGCAAGGCCAGACCGTAATCATGGTAGGCACGGAGGCCGGAATACTGGGGATGATCTCAATAGCAGATACGGTTCGATCCGGGGCAGCCAAGCTGGTTACCAGGCTGAGGGCACAGGGAATCTCCAATATGACCATGCTTACCGGGGATAATGGTCGGGCAGCTCAAGCCATAGCGGGGACGACAGGACTTGACGCCTGCTATAGCGAGCTACTCCCGGAGGATAAGGTACATATCCTCAAGCGCTTGGCTCACCGACACGGTTCCATAGCCATGGTGGGTGATGGGGTAAATGATGCCCCCGCGCTAGCTTCAGCCGATTTAGGCATCGCCATCGGTGGCGCAGGGAAGGATGTTGCGATGGAGACTGCGGATGTGGTGCTGATGGGCGGAGATATTGACAAGTTATCCTATGCCGTAGGTCTAAGCCGTGCTGCGGCACGCAATATCAAGCAAAATATCTCCTTCGCCCTGCTGGTAGTTGGCCTGCTCCTCACAGGCGTCCTGCTCCAGACCGTGGATATGTCGATAGGCATGCTAATTCATGAGGGTTCAGTGCTTCTCGTCATCCTGAATGCCATGCGGTTATCCCGATATGGTCGAATAACGAACAAACGCGAGACTTGAAGCAGCCTGCTCCAGGTTCTCGCGTTTGTCTATGTCTTAAGCTGTTACGTTCAACTCTACAGATATTGTATCCCGGCTGTTCCCGCCGACCTGCACGCTTACCTTGCATGGCTCAGCCTTAAAGTTCATCTCCCGGTTCCAAATCCCCAGTTCCTCCCGGCCCAAGGTAAACTCGACTGTCCGCCGTTCCCCTGGCTCAAGCGTCACTTTGGCAAAACCCTTCAATTCAGCAAAGCGCCGGGTAATTCCGGACTCGGTAGCCTGAATATACAACTGGGCCGTTTCCGTACCGATCACAGCACCGGTATTCTGCACTTCTACGCGAACGGTTACTGCTTCATCGCCTTCCAGCTCTCCCGCAGATATCGCGGTACGCGACAAGGACAGGTTCGTATAGGCGAAATCCGTGTAGCTCAAGCCGAAGCCAAATGGATACAATGCCGCCGACGGCATATCGACGTATACACGTGGCCGCGATGGCGTCTTCTGGTTGTAGTAAACCGGCAATTGTGCCGAAGAACGTGGCAACGAGACTGGCAGCTTGCCACTTGGCTGCTCTTGTCCGAACAGAACTTCAGCCACTGCCCGTCCCCCCTCCGTACCTGGATACCAGGCACAGAGGATAGCACCACAAAGCTCCTCAATGTCGGTTAGCGCATGCGGCCGACCCTGAATAATGACAGCGACAACCGGCGTGCCGGTAGCGGCTACCGCTGCGGCCAACTCGCGTTGAACGCCGCCAAGCGATAAGTCGGCCAGGTCCACGCCTTCGCCACAATCCATCTCCGAAGGACTCCCTTCGGAGAGAATCGCTGCACCGTTGCTGTCGAAGTCGCCGCCGAACTGGCGCGCACTGCTTCCGCCCAATACCAGGACTGCAACATCGGCTCCCTTCGCGGCTTCCACCGCTTCCGCGATGCCCGATGTAGACAGATCGCGAATGCCGCAGCCAAGCGCGTGTACGATTTCCGTGCCTTGCGGAGCTAATGAGCGAATGCCTTGCAGCACCGTCGTCCCACTCCCCTCCGGCTGTACGCTGGTATAATCGCCCAATTGATTGTATAGACGATCCGCATTTGGACCTATAACCGCAATACGGCGAGGTGAAGATGCGAGCGGCAGCAAGCTTGCTTCATTCTTGAGCAATACCAGCGATTCTCTGGCAATTTGCAGATTAACCGCTTGATATTCCGGTCTTCTGGCCGCTGAGCCAGACTCGGAAACATACGGCTGGTCGAATAAGCCCAACCGGAATTTAAGGCGCAAGACACGTGCCACGGCACGGTCCAGATCCGCTTCCTTGACTAAGCCCTGCTTCACCGCCTCTTCCAGCGTTGAGAAGGCCGTATCCCACAGGCTGAGGTCCACGCCGGACTTCAAGGCCAGCGCCGCCGCAGCCTCATAGCTGCCAGTCAACGTTAATAGGCGATCCACAGCCTGCCCATCGGCCATGACAATGCCATCAAATCCCCATTCTTCACGCAGAATGCCCGTCAGCAAATCCGGGTTAGCGTGGCATGGCACGCCATCAATCTCGTTGTAGGCGGCCATAAAGCCCGCAGCACCAGCCAAAGCCCCGGCCCTTGCAGCAGGCAGATGGATCTCCCGCAGCTCACGCTGTCCAATGGCAGCCGGACCCGCATTACGGCCTCCCTGGGCAGCCCCTTGAGCACATAGATGCTTCAGGACGACTGCCAGCTTATCCGTCCCGGCCAAATGCTGTGGATCGTCTCCTTGCATACCGCGCACCGCAGCTTCGGCAAACTGCGAGGCCAGATATGGGTCTTCGCTAAAGCATTCCTCTGAACGGCCCCAACGTGGCTCTTGCAGCATATCAAGCGCAGATACCAGACCGATATGTGCACCGCGGCTGCGAATTTCTGCGGCCATCATGCCGTAGGCCTGCTTCATCAATTCCGGATTCCAGGTTGCGCCTGCGCCCAGATTGACGGGCAGCAAGGTGCCATCCAGCGCCTGGTGTCCATGCGGACACTCCTCGGTTAACAGCACAGGAATACCCAGCCTTGTATGTTCAAGCACATAGCGCTGCACTTCATTTGACGCCTTGGCACTCTCCTTGGCCGTAAAACCGTTGGTATAGTTGACTCCGGACCAGGGATCACTGCGGAACAAGCCGTAC
The DNA here is from genome assembly GCF_001486585.1 of Paenibacillus senegalimassiliensis. Classification (GTDB taxonomy): domain Bacteria; phylum Bacillota; class Bacilli; order Paenibacillales; family Paenibacillaceae; genus Fontibacillus; species Fontibacillus senegalimassiliensis. The sequence goes on along the minus strand of NZ_LN909046.1, from coordinate 226,995 downwards.
AAGGCTCCCATCCCGCCCCCACGGGCCACCTCGTCCTTGAATGCGTCAGTCAATTCGAAGTGTTCACCTTGACGAACGTAGGCATCCCAACCATACATCCGTTGGTTAAGCTGTCCTACCTTTTCTGCAATCGTCATGCGTTCCAGCAAATCTGCAATCCGCTCCTCCAAAGGAGCAGATGATTGTTTGTATTTCTCCATGTGCTGTTTCCTCCCGTATGTCGATACTTTACGTGATTATTCATTTGTCTTCTGATGATAATGACGTTCTTGCATTTCCGTGCCCTCCGGAGCCGTATCCTTACCGACACGCAGCCCCCGATACTCCTTCGGGGTCATGCCTGTGTGCAGCTTGAAGACAGAGACGAAATACTTGTATTCCTTATAGCCGACTTTATCAGCAATCTCGAACACCTTGTCATGGGTCGTGGCCAGCAGGTCTTTAGCCTGTTCAATTCTCATTTCGTTCATATATTCCGTAAACCCTCTGCCAGTACTTTGCTTGAAAATATAACTAAAATAACTCGGCGTAATCTTCAACCAGGCAGCAACTTCAGAAGCCTTCAGGTCGGTACGGTAGTGATCGACGATAAATTTCTTGGCCTTCTCTACGACCCAGTAGGATTTGTCCATCCCCGTCTTGTCAATCAACTGCTGCAAGGCCTGCATGTCCTCCATGACCACAGCCTCCAGGCCGGCATAGGAATTATAAATATTCGGGTCCGGCTGTCCGGGATGACCGTAATCAAGCCCTGTCATCCCACTTTGACGCAAGCGTTGGCGAAGCAGGGCGAAGGCCTCCTCATAAATCTTCCATATTTCCGGCAGTAGATAACCTGAGTCACGGAAGAAACGGAACATCTCAGCAACGATGGTCTGTACCTCCTGGCGATCCTGCTTGAATAAGGCTGAGACGAGCTTTTTCATAATGGAAGCTACATCCAGTCCTGCAAGCTTGCGTTCAGTCATAACCTCTGTGTAATCCCGTAATGTAATGACCTGACACTTGCCCAGCACTTGTAGTTCAAGCAATTTCCCAGCCTCTGCACATCGCTGCGCAGTGTCCTCCAGGTGACTGTAAATCGCCGAGGCACCGCCAAAGATAAGGCCTGCTTCTGCTGGAGCCAGAGCCTCTATGGATTGACCCATCAAGCTATCCCATAATGAAGAATCCAGCGGTTCATCCGCAACCATTAAGGTAATCAAGAGGTTTTCATGATCGAAGACAGAGATGGCCTGAGAGAGGCGCTGCTTCAAGCGACGTTGCAAGCCATCAACCCAAGCCTGTTGCAGATCCTCATAGGACTCAGCATCCATGCCAGCGAAGCGTTCGCGGAAATCGGCAATTTGGGTAGCTAGAATTCTATATTGAACGCCGGCCAGCGAAGTTGGCGGCTCCTGTCCATAAGCAGAACCATGACGAGCAACACCAGATAGCCATGATAGAATTTCACGCTCAGCTTTTTGCCTAACCTTTTCCCGGATTCCCGTTACAATTCCACTTACAACAGTAGTAAGCTCTTCGATATCTACCGGCTTGAGCAGGTAATCATTGACCCCCAAACGGATGGCCTGACGGGCATAGCCAAAATCCTCATAACCACTGATCATGACAACCTTCACATGAGGATGATGCAATTGAAGCTGTTCGGCAAGCTCCAGTCCGCCCATTCCGTCCATTCGAATATCGGACAGTACCAGGTCGACATCATACTTCTCGACCAGCAACAACGCCTCTCTGCCATCAGAAGCCTCGCCAACCACTTCGACCCCACACTCGGCCCAATTAATAGTATAGCGCAACCCCTCACGAATCACAGCTTCATCATCAACAATGAGCATTTTAATTCGCATTGCGTTCACCTCCCAAATGATTGGCCTCTCTGAAGGGAATGCGAAGACGTATCCAGGTTCCCTTGTTCGTAGTCTCCACCACTTGCAATCCATAATCTGCTCCAAAAAATATGGACAACCTGTCATGAATGTTAAGCATGGCCCCTTGTCTGACCAGATTCGTTCGCCGCTGCTCCATCGCCATACGAATCTTCTTCACCCGCTCCGGGGCCATACCGTGACCGTTGTCAATTACATCAACCCAAACCTCATCCCCCGTACTATAGCAACGTACTACCACTTCATTTTGCACATTTTTTTGGTGCAGTCCGTGCTTGACGAAATTCTCCACCAGCGGCTGAATCGTCGCCTTGAGCATCGCGGCTTCCTCCAGACCCGACTCCACATAAAGCGCATATCTGAACCGCTTCACTCCAAGCCGATGCTGCTGCAAGTACAGGTAGGAACGAGCGAATTCCAATTCCTTGCGTAATGTCGTTTCGTAACTGCCCGTACCCAGGCTGGAACGGAAAAATTTCGACAACATCTCAATTAACTGACTTGTTCGTTCTGCCTTCTCCAGACGAGCGGTCCAGCGAATCATATCTAGCGTATTATAGAGAAAATGAGGGTCCATCTGATTTTGCATCAGCTTCAATTCCGATTCCCGTTCACGAAGCTCCAGCTTATATTTGTGCTCGATCAATTCCCGAATGGTCTGGACCATCTCATTAAATTTCCGGTTCAACTCGGCAATCTCGTCGCTTGATCCAACGGGGACATAGGCATTGAAATCCCCATTGGCCACTCGATTCGTCTCCTTCTTCAATCGTAAAATCGGACGAATAATAGTATAGTGAAAGCCGATCAAGGCAGTGAGCCCAAGTAACAGAATGGCGATCAGGATGAAGAGCATCGTCAGCTTGACCCCGCGAAATTCCGCAGCCACCTCCGACTCCGGAATAGCAGCGATGATCTTCCAATCCGAATTCTCCACTTGCTGATATACGATGAGCTGCGGAGTTTGATTCGCCTTATAGGTGAAGCTTCCTCCAAGAGATAGCAAGTGGTTCCTGAACTCATCGGATTGTAAAGTCCCCTCCACTAAGGGTCCTGCCGATCCCAGTATGATTTGTCCTCCCGAGCCTACAATGAACACATTCCCTGTGCCTTCTTTGAAAATCCCCTTCTCCAGCAGCTTCACAATGCTTGCTTCATCCAGGCGAATAATTAACTGTCCCAGCGGTGTCGTGACCTGACTATAAGAGTTAAGGACTCGAAACATCGACAATACACGCACATCGCCATTCCAGTCACTGTGCAAAGAATAGCTATTGGTCCAGACGATCCCGCCCTTCCGCTCCTTGGCAGCCTGTTGCCATTTCAGCTCATCTCCGTTAAACGGCTCACCCATTTGAATATAGCTGCCGTTATACCCCACCACCTCAATGGAACGAATATATCCCTTGGACATCAAATGAAAGCTCAGAAAACCCTCGATATTATTTTTATAATTCGCTCTGTGCTCGCTGGTAAGCGGTGGAGAGGGCCTCAGAAAATTACGCATATCCGGACTGAGAATCAAATAATTGGCCATATCCTCCACCATCTTGTTTTGCTCGCCAAGTTGATTTGCCACATTATCCAGATTACGCTTGGTAGAGTTAATGAATTGATCTCTGAAAATGACATTAAATTGATGTTGCACCACCACTCCAACGCCAATCGTTGGCAAAATGACAAACAACAGAAAGATGATAAGCGCCTTACGCTTCAAGCCAATTCCACCAAACGCCTTTCTGTAATAGGTCATCCTGCCATCTCCTCCGTCGTACGTCTACCTCTCTAATGCAAATGGACCGCCTGTGTGCCACCCTCTTATTCTTGAGGATGGCTTACAGACGGCGCAGATTAAATTTTACCCTTTTACCGCTCCTGCTGTCATACCTGTTACAAGCTGCTTTTGCAGGAGTAAATAGAAGATAATGATAGGAATAAGAGCCATTGTTAACGCCGACATTTGCAAAGTCAGATTCGCCGTTTCGATGCCGACAAAGTTCGCCAAGCCCAGCGGTAATGTCTTGAGATCCGATGAACTTACCAGCACTAATGCAAACAGGTACTCATTCCAATTATATATGAAATTTAGAATGATGACGGTGGCCATGGCCGGTCTTGTTATCGGCAATATAATCGACCAGAAAATTCGGTAAATTCCCGCACCATCCATCACACCCGATTCTTCAAGATCCTTGGGAAAACCTCGCATAAATCCTTCCAGGATGATGATTGTCAAGGACAGGTGGAAGGCAGTGTAGGGAAGAATGAGAGCTAAGTGGGTATCAAGGAAACCTAGCTTTTGCATAATTAAGAAAATAGGAATCAGGGTAGCATGAATGGGTACCAGCATCCCGAGTAGAAACAGGCCGTAGGTCAGTCCTCGAAGCTTGAACTGAAACCGTGATAGAAAGTAGGAAGACAACGCCCCGAGCAGAACAGTAATAATCAAAGCTGCAAAGGTAACTAATAAGCTGTTCAGAAAGTAAACATTCATATTGGCAATTTTCCACGCCTCTGCGTAATTGGAGAATTGTAGGGTTTCAGGGAAAGAGAAGGGGTTACGGGCATATTCCTGCTCGGTTTTGAAGGAATTAACTACCATCCAGAATAGTGGAACTATATTCAAGATAGCCAACAAACTCAAAAATACATAGGCAAATACGCGAAAACCAAGCGACTTATTATTCATGATGTAATCCCACCTCCTTAAGCATCTTTTTCTCTCCCCAAACGATTGATCAATGAAATGACAACCAGACTAAACAACAGAATTAGTACAGATACCGCACTACCATAGCCGAAGCGCATATTCATAAAGGCACCATTGTACATATAGATGGTCATTACCTCGGACTGATGAGCCGGACCTCCGCCTGTCAAAATTTGAATGAGGTCAAACACCCGGAATGAGTTACTAATGCTGTATACAATGCCGACCATTAAAGTGCTGCGAATCATCGGAATTGTAATGTAGAGGGTTCGTTTTAACCCCGTAGCCCCATCCAGTTCAGCGGCCTCGTTCACTTCTCCCGGTATGTTCTGGAGAGCAGCCAGAAAGATGACCATATACAAACCGCAGTTTTGCCAAATGTAGGCGATACTTATGGATAGCATGGAAAAACGATAATCACCAAGCCAATTTTGCTGCCAGCTCTCAAGCCCGAAAACACCCAGCAAGTTATTTAGCATGCCGTATTCGGTATTATAAATCATCCCCCAAATCAACGACACCATGACGGAAGAGATAACGACCGGCATAAATCCAACGGTACGGAAAAATCCGGAGCCTTTAAGCCCGCGATTCAGCAAAAGCGCCAGCAGCAGACCCAGCGGGATTTGCCCCACCAGACCCGTAATCATAATAATGACGTTATTCTTGACGGACAGCCAAAAGATATCATCCGTTAAAATTCGTGAATAATTTCTAAATCCTATAAACTCCATCGCTCCGATGCCGCTCCAGTCCATCAGAGAGTAATAGATTGACAAGCCGATGGGAACGATTGCGATCCCCAGGTAAATGATCAAGGCTGGCAGTAAACCGATAAAAATCGCCAGCTTCGCTCCACGCAGCGTATGCATATCAGGGGCCTCCTTCATGTCAGTTCTTGCTTCACACCCGATGAAAGAAGAAAACCCGAGGCTCGGGTTTTCTATCCAACATCGATTTTGAAGCCGTGCTGTTCTTTCGTTTTGTTGCTATTTAGTTCATATCGTCCAATGCTTTTTGCACATCCTCAGCCAGTTTTTCAGGAGTTGTACGTCCCATCATCATCGCCTGCAAACCATTTTGCAGTACGTCGACCACCTGAGTTGGAATCAAAGCATCAAATACAGGAGACATGCCACCACTGGTGAGGGCTAACATTTCCTTCAGGTATGGGCTAGCATCCTCAGGAACTTCAATTTTTGCCGGTACAACCACACCATTACGGGCAAGTTCCTTGTACAGGTCCTCACTTACAAAGAACTTAAGGAATTCTTCGGCTGCCTGCAATTTCTGCTCATCGAGCCCACTCTTAATGCCAATCCCAAACTGCATAATACCCGAGCTCTTCTTCGGATCGCCCTTCCCACCTTCTACGCTCGGGAAGAGAGCGATGCCATACTTATCTCCTTCTTCATTGTTCATACGAATGCGTCCGTCTACTGTGGCCGAGGAAATATGCATAGCTGCCTTACCTTGAATCAGATAATCCTGACTTTGTACCGAATCCATATTATTAGCATCTGTATTAAAGGCTCCAAGCTTTGTCAGTTCATCAATTACAGCCAGCGCCTTCACAAACTCAGGATCTGTAAACTTAGCCTTGCCCTCGAGGACAGCCGGCAAAAAGTCGCTTCCTGTAAACCGATCTCCGATACCCGAAACGTAGGTCGATTGGAGAGGCCACTGCTCCTTGTTCCCTAAGGAGATAGGGGTAATTCCCGCTTCTTTCAATTTAGTGATTACATCAATAAATTCATCATAGGTCTCCGGGAACTTGTCATAACCAACCTGAGCAAACATCTCTTTATTGTAATAAATGATATCAACAAAATTTTGCTTTGTTGGAATGGCGTACTGTTGACCATCCACATTGAATCCGCTTAAAGCATATTCCGGCAAAATAGTTCCCCAATTGTCCATTAAATTATTGATTGGCTGAAGTAAATCTCCGGCTACGAGCGGTTCCAGATCCGCACCAGGCCAAATGACATTGATATCGGCGAGATTGTTAGCTGCTGCCAGCGTACGTAACTTCGTCTTGTATTGCGCAGACGGCACTCCGTCCTGCTTGATAACAATGTTCGGATGCTGCTTCTCAAATTCGGCAATCCGCTCCTTGTATATCTCGTTATCAACATTCGGTGTAGTCCAAGGGTGCATCATATTTAATGTAATGGTTTGACTCGCACCGGAATCACCAGCACCGCTGGTACTATCGGTGTTGTTGCTGCCACATGCCGCAACAAACAAGGTTAACGCAGCAAGCAAACCAAGCATTAACGTTTTTCTACTTCTGTTTCTTGTTTTCATTGTACAACCCTCTTTCTTTTGTTTTTTCATTCCTCTTCAATTAAATAACAGAATATGATTGTTTATATATCTTCATCTGTCATATTACTTATTATAAATGGTCGTCATCTTCCCCCATATCCCAATTTCCTACGATTTTGTCCAAAAAATATAGGTAATTTTAATGTTTTTAGTCAAAAACAATACTTTAAATGTTATATATTATAACACAATAATTCAGTAGGCTGATTGATCTAGTCAACTGCTATCGCTTCGGTTTATTAGTAAGCGCTTCCTAAATGCTCTGTACAAAAACGTGATGAACAATCAGAAATCTACTGTAGCTTGTTCATCACGTTTTAGATGATCAGGGATTAGTTCGAATCTTTCAGAATGTGGTCGACCAATTCTTCCACCGGTACAGTGGCCAACGCAATCGCGGTATCAGTCACCCCGTAGTAGATATAGAGCAGACCGTCCTTCACTACATTCCCTGTCGGGAACACGACGTTGGGAATTTGATAGCCAAACTTCTCATAGTACGTCTCCGGCTCCATGATGAAGTTATGCGTTCGTGCAATCACTTTCTCCGGATTCTCCAAATCCAGCAGCATCGCCCCTACCCGGTACACGATCTCATCATCCACCCCGTGGTACAACACCAGCCAGCCCCGGTCCGTCTTAATCGGCGGGGTGGATCCCCCGATCTTCCGCGATTCCCACGTCATATTCTCTGCCTTCGCCAGCAGCTTCGGCTCTTCCCAGTGAATCAGGTCTTCCGAGTACGTGATCCACATCGCGGCCTTCTCCGTGCCATACTCCTCGCCGATGTATTCCTCTGGACGGCGCAGCAGCACGAACTTCCCGTTGATCTTCTCCGGGAACAGGATGTTGTCCCGGTCGTTGATGTCCAGCGGCGTCGTATCGGCGACAAATTCCCAATCAATCAGGTTCTTCGAGGACAAAATCGACGAGCGGGTCAGCCAGTGCCCTTCCTCTTCTCCCCAGCCGTCCGGATATTCCGGGATCGAACGCTCCGGTACGCCCCGGCCGGTCGGGTAATAGCTCATCGCGCAAGGACGCAGCGCGTAGTTCAGGTAATACGTATCATCAATCTTGACGATACGCGGGTCCTGTACGCTGCCATACGGGAAGCCCAGCATGTCCGGGGTCACGATCGGCTCGTCCTTCACATGCGTGAAGTGTACTCCGTCCTCGCTCTCCAGCAAGCCCAGATAGTTCTTGCAAGGGGTTAGTGAACCCGCCGTCCGCTCGATCATATAGAATTTATCATTATCCAGAATGACGGCCGGGTTAAATACGGTCACCATTCTCCACTCATATCCACCGGGTACTACAATGGGGTTCTCCGGATGTCTTGTAATTTTCATCTCTTCTGCCTCCTCATGTAAGCCCTTTATTCCTTCTATTAATGTTATTATAGCCTTGACTTCCAGGATGAAATATCCCTTAAAGTTTAGAAAACATCTGAATATTGCTGATGGTTTTTCGCCCCCCCCATAATCCTGAGCCATAAGAAGCGAAAAGCCTGACACGACGCGTAAATTCAAAGAAACTTACCATTAAAAAGGCTCTTCGGAAGCAGGATTATCCCTGCCCGAACAGCCTTCACTTTTTACTCAAAAAAAGTACCCCTTACGCATCATAGTCGACGACATAATTTTGCAGTTCCGTGTTGTAGTAACCAATGCTGTATTCGACGACCTGCCCTTGCGCATCCCGAGAGTAGCGGGACCTCTTCAGAACAGGAGTTGCATCTGAAAGGCATAAAATCTGCTTCACCTTATCAGGCGGTATGGATACAGCAAATTCATCGCGCAGCTTCTCCGGAGAAATTCCCTGCTCCTCCAGCAGCTCATATAACGACGACTCGCGCACATCGCTCAGCTCCCACTCTTTTCCAGCCAGGATCACGTAATGATCATAATAAATGTATGGGGCATCGCCAAGATAATAAACCCGTTCCAGCTTCATACAGCGATCTCCAAATAGCTGATGGGCCTCGGAGCCTTCTTCCGTCCAAACGACCGTGGCACTTAGCCATTCCTTCCGAATACGGTGGCCATCCTCAACCAGAATTTCGGTAAAATGCTTCCACTTGGACCATTTGGAGGCGGCTTTATTGCGGATGACCTTGGTTCCCTTACCGCTGCCCTTCTCCAGAAGCCCCTCTTGAACGAGCTCCTGAATCGCGCCGCGAACCGTAATCTTGCTCACCTTGAACTCCTGCTCCAGTTGGGGCTCCGAAGGAATGTTGGTACCTAACGGGTACACGCCGTACAAAATCCGTTCCTTCAAAATGCTCTTAATCTGCAAATACAACGGTCTATCTTTGCGGGATAAACTCACGATCCTGCTCCCTACCTTTCCACATCACCGGCAGAGGTCTGCTCCATCGTCCGTACGATTTCAGCCTCCGTTGCCATAGGCGTATCCCCAGGCACCGTATGTGCGAGCATCCCCGCAGCAGCCGCAAACCGCACCGTCCGTTCCGGTGCAAAGCCCTCCAACTCTCCATGGATAATTCCGCTAGCAAAAGCGTCTCCTGCCCCTATTCTATCATAGACAGAAAAGGTTAAGCGTTCCGAGAAGGCCCACAATCCGTCCTTGTAAAGAAATCCGCGCAGTGAATGAGTGTTGTCTCCATTAATTTCACGGTGTGTTCCGGCAATCGCAGTAATATTATATTTCTTGGCAACCGCAGGAATCAGTTCCTTAAGCTGCTGCTCACGTTCATGATGCTCCGTAGGCATGCCCAGGGTAAATAACGCATCCTTCTCGTTCATCAGTACAATGTCGGCCAAATGGAGCATTTCTTCCATATGAGGTCTGGCCTTCGTATACCCGCCCTCTCCCCACAGAGACGGACGGTAATTGCAATCAAAGATGACTTTCCCGCCCTGCTGCTTGACCTGCTTCGCAAGAGCCTTCATCTGTGCGCGCACACTGTCATTCATCGCCAGTGTAATACCGCAGAAGTGAACAGCCGCCAGCCCAGAGGCTATTTGCTCGAAATTGTAAGCCTCCGCCGGTGCTGTATTAAAGCTGCTCTCCAGGCGGTTGGTATAAGTGACGCGGCTGGCCCGTACTCCAAAGCCGTTCTCCAGGAAATACATGCCCAGATATTTGCCACCGCTGGCAATACGGTCCGTAGCAATGCCCAGCTTGCGCAAGTAGGTTGCGGCCGCGGCCCCGAGCGGGGTATCCGGCAAGCGGGTAATCAATGCCGCCGCATGTCCATAACGCGACAAGGCTGACACGACGTTGACCCCCGAGCCGGAAAAGGAATATTTTAGCGTATCCGCCTGTGCCAGCGTTTCATATCCCGGCACCTGCATCCGCATCATCACTTCGCCAAATGCCGCAATCTGCTTAGGCATAATAATCCGCCAGCTTCTTCATAATTTTGGTCAGCAACACTACATCCTCGGTACGGGTTTTGCCTGTACTCGAATCAATAATCGAAGTGTACACATGTGGAATCACTTGCGGAACTCCCGCTTCCAAGGCAATGCGCAGCACAGCTTCGAAATTATCGAGATCAATGCCACCGGTTGGCTCCAGGGCAAAATCAGCTTTGGCACAAGCGGCTGCTACGGCACGCAACTCATCTTCACGGCTAAGGCCTTTCATCGGGAAATACTTCAAGGCATTCCCGCCCATGTCGCGAACAAGCGCAATCGCTGCTTCAACAGGAACGATGGCTTTCTGCTCTTCTGCCGCACTTACAGGGCCTGTCGAGATATTTACATAACCAACCTGTCCAGTCGGGGACACCAAGCTGTTAATCCAGCTATCCTTCGCTCCAAGGTTGGCGCGGGTCGCACCCACAGCCGGGAAGACCTGGTTAATGTGGCTGCCTGGATAGTGCTTGGCAATCTCCGCCACCACGGCTGCTTGACGGTTATCTCCCGCACCCAGTCCGATGGATACCGCATCATCAATCTCCTGACCATAAGCCTTCATTGCTGTTACCGCTTCTTCAACGGTAGCATAGTCCTTGGACAGCACGCCGACCAGTACATATCCTTCTGCTGCTTCAAAGACTTCCTTGGCATTGGCAATATCCTTGGCCAATACATTCAGGGCAACCCGTTTCTTGTAAAATCTCTTTGCGATTTGCGACATATTAGTTTCCTCCTGCGAGTTCTCGTATTTTTGCAGCAATAACCTCGATATCATCGCCCAGCAGTGGACGCGGATCGATATCGAAGAAGCCCTGTCTCACACCATAATCACGTGTATAAATAGCAATGTCCCCATTTTGCAGCGCATGGACCATCTCCTTGGCATTCATGCCCGCCTGCTCGGCATTCACCTGTATCCGTGCCCGGTAAATGGCGCGGCCCGCTTCATCCTGCACGATGGATACCTTGATGCCCGGAAGCTCGCCCAGCGGCACCAGAACATCCTGCAGCGCTGCCTTCTCCCTTGCGCTGTTATCCTGCTTCACAGCGTACTCGTCTAAGGCCTGCAGCAGACCGAAGGAGGTCTCCTTCCCGACCTTCATACTGCGTCCGATCCCATGAAGCTGTACCTTCACCCATTCGACCTGCTCGCGCTTCCCGGCCACGATCCCCGAGGTCGGACCTTCAATCGCCTTCGAGCCGCTGTAAATGGCCAGATCGGAATATTTGACATACTTCTGCAAGTCCTCTTCGGCGGCAGCATCCACAATCATCGGAATCTGATTGCGCTGTGCTACCTCCCAAGCTTCTTCCACAGAAATCATGTTCTTCTGTACGGCATGATGAGACTTAACGTACAAGATCGCTGCTGTTTTACTTCCGATTGCATCCTCAATATGCTCGGCTCGACCTTCATTGGCATACCCGACTTCAACCAACTTCCCGCCGCCAAGATAGACCATTGTCTCAATCGGTGCACCATATTGCACATTATGACCCTTCAAGATAATAATTTCATTCTGCTCTATGACTTCCTGATGAAGGCGCAGACTTCTTCTACGCTCCCCCTTGGTCACGATGGCCGCAACCGACAGGGCGATACCGCTGGAAGCCGAGTTCACAATCACTGCCGCTTCCGAGCCGGTATGCTTGGCCACATAATCCCCGGCCTTATCGACCAGGTCAGCGATTTCCACATAGCTCTGTCCACCTTGCTTCATCGCATCCATGACGCTGTCGCTTGGTGCGGACACTCCCAAGATGCTCATTCGCCCACTGGCATTGATGACCCGCTTAAGCCCGTACTTCGCATTCAATGAATTTCCCATGAACAATCACTCCTTTGGCTTCTATGCAGCGGTCTGCAGTCCGCTTCTCTCCTTCGGAATCCACTAGCTCGGTGGCCTGCTCCTTGACGGCAAACAGTGTCAAATTCGCAGGGTCACCGATCTGAATCCGGCCTAATTCTTCCTTGCCCAGCCAGCTTGCCGCACGCGAGGTCACCGCAGCGATCACCTCTTCCAGCGAATAGCCAAGATACAGGAACTTGCTGAGTACGCTTGACATGCTGTATACCGGACCGTTCATCCGGTTGCCCCGATAAATATCAGTGCTGATCGTATCGGGGTGTATCCCATGCCCCTTGGCAGCCTCTGCCACGCGGAAGGAAAAGCTCGCCGTTCCGTGGCCCACATCCAGATGAACGCCCCGGCTTATGGCTTCGGTCAACACTTGCAGCGGCTCACCTGAACCGTCGAACAGATTATTAACTTTTCCGTTGAGATAATGGGTGATTACGTCCTTGCGCTCTAATAGCGGAATGACGTCCCGAATATCCGGCGGCGCCGAACCAATATGAACCATTAAGGGCAGCCCCGTCTCTTCCGAAAGTCCCCGTGCTATTCTGAGCGGCTCTGTTCCGTTCCCCTTCACCACGCTTTGGCTAATTCTTGCCTTCAGTCCAATGATGGAATCACGGTGATTTGAGATCGCACGCTTCACTTCTTCCCGGTCAATCCACGACAGCTCGGACAGTTCATCGATACGTTTAAGACCAATACGGGAGATATTCAAAAAGGCCAGCAAATTCGTATCTGCTTGCTTCCCGCTGGCTACCAGATCACCGATCCGGTCCGCGCCGCAGCTTCCCGCATCCACAATGGTAGCTACGCCTTGCTTGACACCGATTTCATCAATTTCATCGCCATAGGGATCAAACTCCGGAAAGGCATGGACATGCATATCGATCCACCCGCTGGACACGTAAGCAGGCTGAGCATTTCCATCCCACTTCACTTCCCCTTGCGCTTGCCCGGCACCGGTAATCTGCACAATTTTGCCGTCTTCCACCACAATGTCGATTTCTTCTCCGCTTACCCGCTGGAGCCGACGAAGAACGTATCTTTCTTCCATTTTAGGTTCGCCTCTTTTTTGGATATAAAGCTGTATTTGTTGAATCGAGTTCAGCATAACATGATTAAACGCCAGAGTAAATATAACGTTATAATGTTTTAGGGGTAAAAATTTGCACTGAACAGAGATCAATAGGAGCCACGCGCAAAAACCAGCTAACGCCTGATAGGCATTAGCTGGTTACGTATTCCCCTTGTCCCCTTTATGGATAGAAGATCCCCGTCGCCTCTTCACTGATTTCCCATAGCCGATCACATTGAGCTTTATTCACTGCTCTGGATGGCATTTTTACTTCCGCAGGCGCTCCAGTTAAGCCAAACAACCCGGAGGGTGCCCAAAAAGAGCCGTTGGCCGCCTCAGGATCACAAGCTGCGCGAAGAATGGGGAGAGCGCCTTGGGATGGGGGATGGGAGGTTAAGGGAGTTAATATCCGCCGGAAGAAGAAGCCTCCATTCTGCTGCAAATTTGTCGGAGAGCCGCCAGGGTGTGCAGCAACCGCGATCGTACCGGAACCCATAACCTTTAACCGATTAGCGAGCCCGTGGGTAAACATCAGGTTGGCAAGCTTGCTCTGTCCATAGGCGAGCATTTTGATATAACGTCGACGTTCATAATTAAGATCGTTCAAGTTAATTGATCCTGCCACGCCAGCCAAGCTCGACATGGAGGCAATGCGTGAGCCGGGCGTTTGCAATAAGAGTGGGAGCAGTTGACCTGTTAGGGCAAAATGACCCAAATGGTTTGTTCCAAACTGAAGCTCAAAACCCTGTTTGGTGTGGGAAAATGGGGGAATCATTACACCGGCGTTATTGATAAGCAAATCAAGACGCTTAAAATTCCGTTGAACTTCTTGTGCACATTTGGCTACAGAATTCAGATCAGCTAAATCCAGCATAACCAAAGATAGCTTTGCGCCAGGAGCTTGCTGGGCGATCGCTTTCAAAGCCGCATTCATCTTTTTGCTGTCACGACCTGCCAGGATGACCTCTGCTCCCTTTTGGGCCATCATAAGCGCTTCCTGATATCCCAGCCCGGAATTGGCTCCCGTAATCAGAACGACCCGCCCGTTTTGGCCGGGAATGTGATCATATGTCCATGTTCTCTTCCCCATAATCTTCTCCTTATTCAAATTTAATGAATTTAAGTTATGTACAATTGTATACCGGGCGGGAAAGGATTCAATTCTTAAAAAGACAGATTACGTGCATTATTGCACGAATGCTTTGAAATTGTGTAATGCATTAGGGACAATTCCTCGCATCGGCAAGTACATTTAACAATTGATCCAGTTCACGAGATTTTTCAAGCACTCTTTTATCCTGCAATCCATACAACTGAGCCAGTTTGTTTAATTCGGTCCGCACTAGTTCAATCTTTTGTTGTATTACTTTTTGCCTTCTCAAAGTCTTCGTCCCCTCTTATGTAATCGCCTCTTGGCTCTTTATAAAGACCAGAAGCATGCCGAAATAGTCCTTAAAAGGACTATTATAATTGAAAAAGAGATGTTATAAACACCTCCACCCCTTTGCAACCTTTGTCTACACTTAAATATTAGAAGGCGCCTGGAGGTCAAAATGAAGAGTTTAAAGCTAGAAACGACAACGATTATAGGTAAAAAAATTCGTTACTACCGCACCCTACGCAACCTGACTCAAGATGAGTTAGCAGAGAGAATTGGCAGTACCGGTTCTTACATTGGCCGAATTGAACGTGGTGAACAAAACGTTAAGTTAGCAACTATTGAAAAAATTGCAACGGCATTAGACCTGAATGTCTTTGTCCTATTGAACCAAGATATAGAGCCACTGCAAGAATATCCATGGATTCAAAAAATCATTGGACTGTTGTCTGAGCAATCTGAGTATAACCAGCAAAAAGCTTTTCATATTTTGAAAGAGGTTTTTACAAATAGAGTCGAATAGCTCTCTTGGTAATATTTTAGGGGTAATTTCCAAAAAATCCAGTGGAAGAATTAAGGCAATATCAAGTTACAACAAAAAAAGGGGCTGTCCGAAAAGTCAGTAAGCATTGACCCTCAGGCTGCCCCATTTTTCATGAGTTGGAAGTTTTGTTAAAAAGCATACAAAAAAATCGCCTTTTCTTGGTAAAATGGAGTCACCACAACAACCATTTAGAAAGGGCGATTTTTTGCGTAATCTAACGACTACTACTGAAGAGTATATCATGCAGGAGCTCCTTCCACTAGAGGGAATTGAAGAAACACAGGCTGCCAAGCGCCAACTTGCTCCTACCTTCAAACCCTACGACAATAAGCAAGCTCACATGATTCTGGATCTGGAAATGTTCATTCCCCCGCATCATATTGCCCGAGTCTTTGATGAAATGATCGAGGCCATTCCCGATTCACAGCTGTTTGCACATTACACTGGTGGTGGCCGCAGTGCCTACCATCCCAAAATGATGCTCAAGGCGATTTTGTATGGCTATTCGCAAAAAGTTTACTCTTGCCGCGGCATTGAAAAGCTACTGCGTGAAAACCTTCCGGCCATGTGGCTCACCGCCATGCAGCAGCCGGACTTCCGTACGCTCAATGAATTTCGCGGTGTACGGATGAAGGCCCTGATGGATGAGTTGTTTGAATCGATGATTCACCGGCTAATGGCCGAGAACTACATCACGATGGACAACTACTTTCTGGATGGGACCAAGATTGAAGCCGATGCCAACAAGTATTCGTTTGTGTGGAAAAAATCCACCCTGCGCTTCGAGGAAAAGCTCCAGGAAAAGGTACAGGCGACCTTGGCGCATATCCATGAGCTGACCGCTCAGGAGGCCAACGAATATAGGCCAGCCGAAGCCGAAGAACTGCCTGCCAGGCTGGAGGAAACAGCGGCCGTACTGGAAGAAAAGGTAGAAGCTTTTACGGAGCAGTTGGCCCAAACCCGTGATGCCCAAACCCGAAAAGCCTTGCGAAAAGAGCGCAGCCGCTGGAAGCAGCCGCTGAAGCAAATCCGGGAAGACTTTCTGCCTCGCCTCGCCAAGTATGCGCAGCAGAAGGTTCTCTTTGGCGATCGCAATAGCTACTCCAAAACTGATCCCGACGCTACGTTCATGCGGATGAAGGAAGATCATATGAAAAATGGCCAGTTAAAGCCTGGTTACAATGTGCAAATGGCCACGGAGAACCAATTTATCCTATTTTACAGCTTACATCAGCGTCCCACCGACACGCGCTGCTTCACCCCACACCTGAAGCAATTAGCGGCGACGGGCTTACCGATGCCTAAAACGGTCGTAGCCGATGCAGGCTATGGCAGTGAAGAAAACTACTTGTACGCCTTAGGGGAAGAAAAAGCACCGCGTTTTGATTTCCTCATCCCGTATGGAAGTTACTTGAAAGAGAAAACAAGACGTTACCAAAAGGACATTCGGCATGCTTCCAACTGGCCATACGAGGAACGGGATGATCGTTTCATCTGCCCGAATGGCCGCTATGTATGCTTTAAGAAATACCAGACGAAGAAAAACAAATCCGGTTTGGAGCAAAGCTTCAAGATTTATGAGTGTGAAGATTGCAGCAACTGCCCGTTGAAGCCTAGCTGTACGAAAGCAAAGGGAAACCGCCAGGTGCACTGGAACACGATTTGGGAAGAATTGAAAGCCAAAGCCAAACGAGCCCTTGAGGATGACGAGAAATCCGTAATTTATGCTCGGCGAAAAGTCGAGGTAGAGAGCGTATTTGGTCACATCAAGGGCAATCGGTCGTTCCGTCGGTTCTCGCTACGGGGGTTAGACAAAGTACATACCGAGTTCGGGATTGTGGCAATGGCTCACAACCTGCTGAAAGTGGCGAGCATCCGCCTCGCTGCTTTTTTGAATAAGACTGCAAAAAAAATGGTGAACGAGAAAATATCTTTTTCCTCGTTCACCATTTTTTTGTTTGGGGACTTATTGGACAGCCCCTTCTAAGCGTCACACTTCATAGTTCCCCTTTATTTCTGCTTCGTCGTTCCATTGCGATTGTTGCCTAATTCAAACAGCCCCGTAGCGGATAACCCCGCTAAGCCCCCCGCCCACAAGCGCAGAACGAGTTCCATTTCTGTAAACGGATAAGCCGCCGCACCCACCAGCACGCCGATGAGTACACCAATAAACGGAATCCAGTTCTTCGGCAGATTGACCGTCGTCTTGACGAGTTGAACCAAAGCCAATACAAAGACCGATAAGACCGAGGCAAAGGCCAGTACATTGGTTAAAATCTCATTTTGCATCAGGTGTTCCTCCTTTCTTACTCCTCGGGAATGCCTGCCGCGCGGCGCAAATAATTGGCCAGATTATTAAAATGCTGCGCCCGCTCCCGATTGCCCTCGTCCCTCGCCTTAAACCACGCGGGAGATAACCAGCGAAAGATAATCTCCTGGGCATTACTCTTTGGAAGAGGGATAAGCGGACCCGCTGAAGATGCGGAAGAGAGGGGAATCCCGGCAGCCACCCGCAGATTATTAGCCAAATTGTGAAAATGCGTCATCCCCACGCGGTCATTTTTCTTCTGCGAAACAAACCAGGCCGGAGATACATAGTTATCAATCAGTGCTTGTGCGATGGAGGCCGGTAGAGGTGCTTGCGAAGTCCCCGCCCCGGGAAGCGGTACGGAAGGCCGCTCGGTGGCACGCATTTCCGCAGCAACATCATCCAGCAGATTTTTTAGCGTCTTCCCTTCGGTGGCCAAGGCCTGATCGGGATCACTTCTTCGCGCAGGGTCTAACTGACGATGCGAGGGAATGAAAGTATAGGGATTCTTGCTCCATTTGTGGCAGCAATAGGCCAAATACCAGACATACCGCTTGTACGCCTCCGTAAAGTTTATGCGCCCGCCGTAACATAATTCCACACCCAGCGCCACATCGTTGGCATCGTAGCCAAACCGCTCGTTATCCGTTCTCACGTCATACCGTACATGCCAGGCCTTTTCGGCTGCGTCAGCCCCCGTTCCCGTCGGGATAATCTCCAGAATACGAGTTCCATCAATAAAAACATGAGCGGAGGCCGCCCGGTCCCGCTGTGTATTGAAGTAGTTGTAATGATTATCCGCGGTAGCTCCGGGATTGCCGGTGTCATGGGCTACAAAGAAAGCGGGTGTCCCCGTCGATAGCCGAGTGCCCGGCCGCACATTAGACCTCTTGTTGATATACCGCCGTTCAATCTGATACTTTTTGATATCCATCTGTATGCTCACCCCTTTCATCTATATTATTCTTCCAATCGATCAATTCGCTTGTGCGCTTGCTTGGTGGATTCCTCCACCCGTGTGAGCCGCTCGGAGAACGCTTCGAACCGCTGACCTTGCAGCTTCTGTTCGACCTTCATATCATCCACGCCACGCTTGATATATTCGACGTCTGCGCGTTGCACAGCTTCGGCTTCGGCCGTCTCCTCGGCCTCCTGCCGCACCGCCTTGGCGCGCCCCGCCCACCCCAACGCCACACCGCTAATCGCCGCCACCACCGACGTCGCCGCCGTAATGATCGTTATGTCCATCTGTTCACCTGCTTTCGGGGAAATAAATAGCCCCGGAAGCCGGGGCGTAAAAAATACGCCTTGCGGCGCTGTCTGTTAATATTCTGATGTATCGTTGATAATTTCAGTGATTACTACCTTGAGATTGAAGAGTTCCGGAACTTGCTCCAGCGTGTATGCCCCTGCTTTGACCAGGCTAAACCATACCTTGACCAGTCCACTGTCTTTGGTGTACGTCATTGCGCTCCTCCGCTCATAACGGCGGCAATTGTCATTGTCAGGTCGGCTATGGCCTGCTTATTCTCGGCATCAGCCTGACGTAGTTCAGCATTTTCGCGCAACATATTAGCAACTAGCGGGGTTTGCCTAACCGCAGAATATGATATACATTCGTCATCCTCATCCACTTTGTTGACGACAATATAGTGCTTAAGCTCATCACCTTCAGTAAACTTTCCGACATTTTTGATCACTTTAAAAGCGGGATTGTAATCAATTATTTCTGTGGATGACACTTGCATTACTTCGCCATTTTCATTAATTAATGCATAGTTCATTTTCTTCCTCCTTTAATCACCTGGTAACATAACAATCATGGTTAAACCAACTGCGAAATTTAGATCATTGGTTGAATTTCCCAACATCTTTATATGATATTGCCCAGATAAAGATGACGTATCTAAAATTAAATATTCGTGACCAACATCCTTACCATCATCGGAAACGCCACTATACCTAAGGGTTCCAGTTACACCAGTAAACGAAGTTACTAATTTTTGTTGGGGTGTGCATGTACCGACATACAATTCTGCTGTGCCAACCCTATTATAATTTGCAACTAGTCTGGAAATATTAAGCAAAACTATAATGTATTTAATATTATCAAAATTGATGGTCAGATCAGTCACAACCGATGCATGGATATCTCCCTGCCCCCAAGTGAAAATCAAGGTGTCAGGCGAATTTGTATTAACAGCGCCGCCACCTAGGACACCAGGAATAAATTTATAGATGTCAACAACGTTATTATAACCTTTATACCATCTCGGTATATATCTATCTAACCCTGTTTTTAAAGCATCCATCTTACCTATCAAGGCTTCCCAATTTTCCGAAGTGGTTGCCGGAACCCCCTTGGCAACAAGCGCGGCAACCATATCCGCTTTTCGCTCATTGCCAGACGTAAAAGCCTCGTTAATAGCGGCAACCAGATTAGATTTAGCTGTTGTTTGTAAATTGGACAGTGTCCCCACTTCACTTTTCATAGCCAATTTGGCAGCTTCTGCCGAATCCATTTCTTGCAGCGTAATTCCGTCAGCCATATTTTCCACCTCATTTTATTATGTGTAGTCCGTAAACCAACAACACTTAGGGAGCATTAATATCATTGTCAACCCTTCTATTTATAAGCATATACCACGACTTGGTACTTATAGCCTACCGAATTATTTTCCAAAGTCTGTGTATCAGGTTTGTACCAGATGCTACCATAGCTTCGCTGCCATGTCCCTTGTGTATCTTTGCAACTTGCAATAACATATATAGGTTCATTAGTTTCCGTTCCCAGCGTGTAAAAAGTAATGACGGCGGAAGGCTCGTAACCTAAGTTTAAGGATAAGGAAGAGTTTGTGGGTACCGTGCCGAAAGATTTATACGTAATTTGTCTAGCTTCAAGCGCCCCCATCACCCCAAACAAATCCACCCCACTCCGGATATTCTGAGGAACCAAATCCGCATCCCCCAGCACCGTAATCGGGCTGCTATAATACCCCGCTGCCTTGGTCTGGTTGGACGGACCCGGTGTTACTGTGCCACCTGCTCCACGGCTGGGCATTGTACCCGTGAATGGCCCGCCCGCATTCGATGCCGTCTTACCCGCCAGCACATCAGCCGGTGTGGCATTCCCCGTGGCCCGGATGACCGTGGACATCTTGCTAATCAGTGTATCCCAGCTATCAGCCATGGACGCCGTTACTCCCAAGGCAATGAGGGCGTCCACGACTTCTTGCTTACGCTCATTGCCAGCTTGAAAAACCTCGTCAAGCTGTGTTTGCAATCCACTCACACGGTTAACTGGCACGCTGTCCACTGCCAATACGGCTCCGTTAATTGCTCCGTCAGAACCGATGGGTACATTTTTGAGAACGACCATTGTAACTTTTGAACCTGTTTTAATACCAGCTAACAGATTTAGCCTAGCCCGTTGAGTGACTTGTCCCGCTCCATTACGAACGGTGTTTGTTACGGTGTAGCGAGTTGGATCAAGGGTGGCCCGGTTAATAGAAACTAATAATGTGTCCGTATCTGCATCAAACACATCCAGCGGAATCTCAAAAACGCTTTGCCCGTCCGTTGTAGCCGTCACTAATAACGGATAGCTGACCAATTTTGGAATACCGGTTTCAGTAACGAGATTAATTTGCTGATCAGTGTAGGACTTTGCCTGAAGTGCTACTTCTTTAACCGCCTTCGGCGTAGCCGCCCTGTCCTCAGCCTCACTATTTACAGCACTGGAAAGCTGTACCTTCCCCTTCACATCCAGGGAGGCATCAGGAATATCGATTCCCCCCATGGCTTCATCAATCTTATCCCAGTTGTCGTTCATCATCGTTTGGATATTAAATGTGTCATTTCCATCGGTTACAGGGTCTTTCTTATGCAAATTAAGATTGGGAGTTTGACTAGCCAACCGGATCACCTCCTGCAAATTTGTTTAATGGAATTTGTTCCAACTCCTGAATCGTCAATACTTCATGAATATCTCGAATAAGCATATAGTTAAATTCAAAGTTAGCCTTCAAGTGCGCTGGCTTCACTTCTTCAATGGCTGCCTTCAGATCCTCCAGATTAGGTGGCGTGCCCAAGGTGTCGATAAACTTAACGGTAAAACTCCACTCCTGAGGCTGAAAAGTAACTTCAACCTTCCCTCCGTCATAAGCCTCCGCCACACTCTTCACCAGTTGCCCCGAGAACTTTCCGCTGCCGCGTAGCCGGGATTCTACCACCGCCCGCCTTTGCTCCAAAGGTTTGCTCAGGTCGGTCTCAATACCGAGCTCGCTTTCCCAGCGGTCCAGCCCCCAGGTCGCTGTTCGGACAAAAAACTGCTGCAACGTCTCATCAAGCGCCGTAAACAACAGGTCAAGCTCCGCTCCCTTGGCATTCATGTCCGCCCGCATCACTCGCGAGCCTTCATAATAGGCCGGCAGGTAGGTCAACATTTCACGGCCTCTCGGACTGGTCATTCCCGCTTCATTCATAAGCATCTACCGAACCTAGCACAGCCACTTGGCCTGTGTAGATCTCCAGATTTGTATCGGCATTGCCGTTCACGGTCAGGTCCGAATAGTCGATGATCGGCGGAATATCGAGCAGGATGGCTGCGATGCGAGTGAAGCGTACCAAGGGATCGGCAAAAGCAAGCTGCTTCAAATAAGCACGCACCCCATTCTCTATTCTCGCCTTCACTTCAGCCATCGTGACCCCACTCGCCAGCGTCAGCCTCACACGAATTTCAATAGGCACCTCTTCGGCAGGCATAACCGTAACAATCGCCCCAGCCGGAGCCATGCCTTCCCCTTGCCCGTCCATCGTTGGATCAATGTAAGCCTGAGCCGAATCCACAATCTCCTCACTGGCCGCACGCTTATCGACATCCAGTAGATAAATGCCCACAGTTCCGGGGCCTTGCCATAAAGGCTCTACTTGCGCTCCGCCTACCCCAGGCACTTCACCCGCCCATTTCAGATAATGGGCTTTATTGCCACTGGTGCCCTGATTCCTTACCTGGGAATAAAAGCGTTCCACCAGCAGTTCATCGGACTCTGTATCCGATCCGCCCCGCGTTTCTTCGGGGTTCATTACGGCTCTCACCCCGCTAACGGGCTCAGCCAACACCGTGATGACCCCTGCAGGAACTACACCAGCCCGCCCGGGCACCATGGCCCGAATTGAAACCTGGCCTTCTCCTTGCTCATCCAGCGTAATCGCAGCCGTCGTCACAAATTCCACGGACGCTTCTGCGGAAAATTCATCCGCCGGAGTGGCGACTAACGTGCCTGCCGGAATCAACTTGCCCGGCTCACCGATGAATCGTACAACTCCGGTAGCTGCTACGGCCTCACGCCGAGTCACCCCATGCTCAGCAACCCTTAGATCGAGATATTCCCCGAAGGTTGTCCCGGCAAAGCCGCGCTCCAGCACCTGCTGCGCCCATATCGCTGCTTCCGCCAGCATAAAGGCCGTCGGCGCCTCTGCATCCCAAATAAAAGAACCCTCGGATTTATCAATGTCCGAAGGCACTCGGTCCAGCATCCGCTGCATGATTCGCGCTTCCGTCTGGTCCTGTAAATAAAGCGGGATTTCCGCCATCATCCTGCACTCCCTTCCAGCCTGATTTCTTCGTCACGACTATTTTTCACCCGGCAGGTGAACCTACAACCATCCTCCTGCCAGACAAAAGTAAACCCGTCCACACTCAAGGTGCGAGGGTCTGTCAGCAGCGTTTCCTCGGTCATCCGGCGTATTTCACTTTCCTGTACGGCCCGGCTATAGCCTTGACCAATCAGGTCCTCGAACTCCTGCCCATACGTGCGAGAGTAAATGACATGCCGATAACGCGGTGTACGAATAGCCTTCTCGCACCACATTTTCCATGCGGCGATCTCATCCGCTATGGCTATTTTTCCGGTGGGAGTCACCACAAACTCACCAGCCGTAAAATCATAACGCCAGCTCCGTCCAAACTTGACTTCATCAAGGGTAGCTTCTGAGATGTTTTGCTCCGTATTTTCCCAGGCATCAGCTACAGACTCTGGAAAAAGATTAGCCATTTCCACTCACCACCCTGCATAATACGATCGCGTCGTTCCCACCGTTTAACGGCAGCGCGAGCACGCGGTCTCCCGGCTTATAGGCCAGCGCCAGCACCGCATCCTTGGTTTCAGATGCTTCATAGGAGAAGCTCCCTTGACCTGTGACGCTGCCCCCGTCGCTATCCTTAAGTCCGCTCACGCTGCCGTGGAGCGCAAGCTGCGGAAGTCTCAACGTTCCCGGTAATTCAGCCACAAAATAGTCCGGAATCTCATGCTTGAAGCCATCCAGCTTCAGGCCTGTGGACGTAATCCGTCCCAATTCTGCCGATACTCCGCTTAACACCTCTGCCGCTTTTTTTGCCGCGTTCTCTCGCAGCGATACGGCCAACGCCGCAAATGGATCAATACTCAAGGAAATACCTCCTTTTTAAATCCTCTGCCGTGGCCAGTTCCAGCATCATATGCCCCGGCTCGCCCAATTCATGAGACACCGAGGTCGCAATCAGATTCATTCCGTTAAAAGAAACCCGATCCCCTGCCCGCACCGTATTCAGGTCCAGGCAAGTGACGCTATAGCTATGCCCCTGTCCATTCAGCATGGACTCGGCGTATTTCTTCGCCGCCGCAGCCGTCTTGACGTTCTCATCCTGCATAATCCGTTGCAGCACCCCGTATTTGCCGGTCTCGCCACTGGCAACGGCCAGTACCTTGGACAGCGCCTGTTCGCTTCGCGCCTCCGTGCCGATGACCTTCACCTGTGTCACGGCCCCCTCCAGAGTGCGGTTTTGCGTGGCTTCCTCCAGTGCTTCCAGCCGCCAAACCACCTCATTGCCCCCTACGGGAGCAAGGGTCAAGCCCGACGGTGTCATCCGCGGAATATACATCTCGCCCCCAGCCTTCACCGTCTCCTTCAAGTCCGACATCATCATGTTATAAATGGTTTGCGGACGGTAGATGGACTTCTTCAGCTTGGTTTTCGTATCAGGTACCTTGTCCAGCTTGATATTCCAATCGGCAGCATACTTTCGCAAGCGTTCCGAGGCCGTTCCACCCGCCGGAAAAAGACGCTCATCCTCCGACTTGGCGAGGTAAATGGTACGGTCGTAAACGGTCACCGTCATATGCTTGGCCTGCTTGACTGTACTGGAGCATTCCCATACCACGCCCGGATGGAGCAGCGGAACCATTCCCTTGCTAGTACCGCTGGGTTCCCCTCCATTTGCAGCATAAGGAACTCCGCTTATCCGAATCTCCTGTCCAGGCTCAATCCCCGGAAAAGAAGCCGGAATTGTCAATTGAATCGTGCCTTGATACGAAATCTGGTCCAGTGAATCCTTCAGCGAAATGCTCTCTACCAGCTCTCGCAAATAATATTTATTTTGCAGCACCACTTCATAACTCATTGCGGCATCACCAGCTTCTGACCTGGCTTAATGCGGTTCGGGTCCTTCCCGATGGTCTGCTGATTGGCGCTGTAGATTTGCCGCCATTTTGCGCTATCCCCAAGCTCCAGCTTGGCAATTTTCGATAACGAATCTCCCGCTTTGACCACATAGGTCTTGGAAGGCTGCTTCGTATCAGGTCGGTTGGGCTTGCCCGCCGCCGCTCCGGATGCTGATGCTGCTGCACTTGTATGCACCTTCATCTCCCGCCAGCTTCGCGCGGTCAAATCAAAATAAACCTCCCCTGGCTCACCGCCCCTAAAGCTGCTGCCATGTGCAGCCAGCGTCACCAGCACATTCACTGCCGTGCCCGAAATAATCAGCCGCACCGGGGATTTGCTGTTCATCAGCGTCGTTAGGTGGTTCATCGCCTCCTGGGGATCGGGGAGATTTTCATAGTTGCAGTAGCCCGGATCATACGCCACAGGAAAAAAAGAAGAGAAGGCAATTTCCTTCACCTTCTCTCCACCCGAAACATCGTACTCGCCAAGCGACAAAATGCTTACAGTCTCCAGCCCCTTGCTGCGGGAGATCGTGATCTCATCCGGATTAACGGGAAAATAAAAATCATTGCCCGCCCCGTCGATCAAATGTATCTCTGTTGTACTCATCGCCAGACCTCCCTCCTACTTCACATTTTGCATGGCCATCCGCATGGCGTCGGCCAGTTTTATCCCCATCTTTTCCGCCAGTTCCTTATAGTTAATCTCGTCCTTGTTCACCGTCAGACTGAGTGCGCCGGGGGAGATAGTGACGTTGATTGGGTTTGGAGGAGGAAAAGTGGGGGCCGGTTTATACGTTGTTGTCCCTCCATATCCAGGGATCTTCTCCCTCACGGACTCAGGCAACTCGTAATAATCCGAAATCGGTGTCCCCATAACCTTAGGAACAGGCGGCTCTGATGGAGCCGTAATTCCTTGCACGCTGGATGGAATAACTCGGGTAGAAAATTCTCGAGTTTTTTTATTAGGTGCTATATCTAATTCACCATTTACAAGGTCATATAGCAGTCCCCCAAAATAGTCACCTGCATACCCACCTAGGACTCCGCCGACAGTTCCACCAATAACAGCACCCAAGGCAGTACCTTGAGGCCCTGTTGCTGAAAGCACCGTTGCTAATCCCAGCCCAAGATAGCTACCAGCTACGGCAGAAAAAACAGCAGAAGTTACTTTTTGTGTCTTCTCTCTTGGTGTATCAGCAGAAGCGAAATCAATAGCATCAAAAAGCAAACCTGCAGGTCCACCTACTTTACTCAACACAGGTTTAGCTTTCCCCAGTAATTTCCCACCCTTTGATCCCCATTTTGTAAGAGAATCCATTACAGATTCACCTGATTTTGGTTCAAACCGCGCACTTATTTCAGGCCACTTCTTATGCCACAACTCCTTCAGTTTTCCTCCCCATTCTGAAAACTTATCATTAGAATAATCTTTAGATCGATCTTTCAGATATTCTTCGCCAACGTCTCCAATGAAAGATAAAGGAGTTATTTCCTCGGGAGAAGTCGATCCAAAACTTCCTCTCGAACTACTTGGACTATATAGCCTGTTTTCACTGGAATACATCTCAGTTGGTGATAGTACCTCTTTTAAGAAGTCTTCCCCTGTATAGTTTCCGTCCTTGCCAAATTCAGGTATCCGTTTTTTGTTTAGAATACTATCACTAGCATTCAAACTTTTCTTATTAGGTTTGCTTTCCCACTCAAAAGCTTGTTTTGCAAACTCTCTCATACCATCCCCCAGCGCTTGACTAATAGAAGATGAGATGCGCTGGAGCGTCGCTTTTCCGTCAGAGCTCATCCATGCTGTGAAGGAGTCTCCCACCGCTACTTCCCAATCGACTCCTGCCACGGAAACGCGCCAAGGCGTACCTGTCAGGGAAGCCAGCGATCCACGAAGCTCGCGAACGGAATTTATCGCTTGATTTGCACCTAGTCGGACTACAGGCATAGCCTGAGTTTGATTTAGTCTTTTTAAAGAGTCACTGATTTTGCCAGCGGCTGAACTGAAACGATCAACCAGGGTAATGGTCGGATTCATTCGAGTTTTGCCCAATAATACGGCTCGTCGACGCGTTTGCTCCAACAGCCGATCCAACCCGCGAAGCTTCTTCTCCGTCCGGTCGATATCCGTGCTATTGATCTGTATATCAAGCTCATTGCTCTGATTTTCTGCCATAAGTTGCGATTACCTCCTTTCTCTACTTAAATGGATTGCAGTAGCTTCTACATGATCTATAATTAAATGCAGGTAGTCCAAGTTGACCGATGAAGCTGCCTCATACGTTGATTTAGCTGGAAAAACTCATGTTAATTCCGTGTATTTCCAGCCGTAGAGCAACTTAACTGGAAAAGCTCCAGCTAATTTTGACCATTCAGGCCAAAAACAACGATTTCCAAAATATTAACAGGAGGAATTCCAGTTAATTACCCATAATCCACCAAATTCGGTGAATTAACAGGAGTATTTCCCTATAATTCATTCAGCAAGCTGCTCCTCGTCACTTAAATCCACAAAGTAACGTCAGCCACCAGGTTTGCCGCCACACAACGCAACGCCAGCCGCCATGTGGAAGCGCATAACGCCTCTCCGTTATTCACATCAGTTCCAATTCCCGCTCTGTGAAGGCCCGCAGCAGCAGGCGCTCTCCCTTGGGCAGTGACCAATATTCTCCGGGGCGCAGATGATGCCGGGTCCACATGTGGAATAGCAGCGTGGTCTGGCCACCGGAGCTGATTAGTTTTTTACGTCTTCAATATCCACGCCAAAGCCGGAAATTTCCAGCACCTTGTCGCCCACAGCGTCCAGTTCCCCAGCTAGCAGCAAACGACGCACGGCCTCTTCGCCACCCGACAACTTCAAGCGGCTGACCAGACGATCGTCGCCCCAACCACTCAGCTTCACGCCACTAGCCGTCTCCCCGGTGGAATCCTTCTTCACCACTTCAAGCGCAGAGGTTGCTTCCTTAATCAACACTGCATTAAACAGCTCGCTGTCAATTTTTTCAGTAATATGGCCTTTCGTTGTCTTGCGAATGGTGCAACGCTCACGAATAGCGTCCACCTTGCTTGAAGTCAACCCCCGTAAAGTCACGCGCAAACCCAAGCGGCCGATGAAGACCGTCTCCTCGGGCAAATTAGCGGCTGTCTCAAACAGCCCGTCCAGAATCTCCTGCTCATTCACAGGATCATAAGGTGTATGTTCACTCAAGATCAGTTCCTCCTTCTTCACTTCAGAAATTATAAATTTTAAATTCAAGCCTCTTCCATACCATAACCAATCCATCTATTAAGACGTATGGCCCAGGCAGACAGAAAGCTCGCTAAATAAAGACGGAGCAAGACAGCAGGGGGAGCTTGGGAGCTTGGGAGCTTCAGAGTTTAGGAGTTAGGAACTTCGGATTCCTTGCACCGCCCCAGGACTTGGTGCTTTCTTGATTGACACCAAACGCACACCGTTCTACCTTAGGCCACCACAACTTCCTAGCCATGACGAGCTACTCCCGTCTCTTCCTCAAACACGCCATCCCTCGTGCCTAGCCCTACTCTTCAGGCATCATCACTTGCGCCCACTTCATAGCCACCAAGCCATCAGACCATCCTGCTGTCTCCCCCGCTCCATCCGTCGCCTATCCTGTTAAACCACGCTCACAGTTACCCCATCTTCTTCCCATTAAGAAGCAACAATTGGATCAAGCAGTTCGTAGGATTCAAATGTAAACGGCGTTTCCTCCACGATCTCTTCGCCTGCGGTCCAGTTCGCGAGTTGAATGCGGTCCACCATGCAATTGTTCAATTGAATGCGCTCAAAGCCGTAGGCTTCGGGATCATCCAGCTTATGAATGATCGAGAACTTCTGGAAGCCACGGACGATCATATCCGAGGTCACCTTATAGCCGCTCATCGTGCCGGTGCCTTTTTTGCGTCCCAGCTTGAATACCGTGTATTCCGTGCCAACGAGATTAAGCTCCTTCTTCTCCGCTTCCACATTGGCTTCCAGGTGGTTCAAATTGGACTGCCAAGCCCCTTCGATAAAAATCTGGCCGAACGTACCCATAACTACGCGGCCGGGATCAAGAAATTGTGCCATTGTTTTGTTCCTCCCCTATTCTTTATTGCACGTAGAACGTGCCGAAAATTTGTTCCATCACATCGGTGTCGTCCGCCGTCCAGGACAAGAAGACCTGATCATCTTCCGGCGTAAATTGTGGTGCTGTGCCGTAAAAGCGCGGGTCCAGCGTCACATCAAAGCCGGTGCCTTCAATAACATTTTCTGCGGCCAGTGTTTGCAAATACTGCTTGCCTGCGCCAATCAGCGCGAGTCGACCTTCCTCGGTGTTGTTAACCTTACCGATATAGGCATCCTCAGCCGTACGTTGCAGGTCTGCATTAATCTGGTCGATGACACGAATTTTGCGAATCTTCTTCCAGCCTTTGTTCTGACCCTCACGCGGGGAAATTAAGCTGTTCACACCTCGCAACACCTTCACTCGGCGTCCGTCATGCACCAGCAGGAATACTCCTCCCTTCACGGCCTGCTCCTGCTCGGAACGCGTCCAACGCCGGGTCACATCATCAAATGGAGAAGCCGCATACGTTGTCGATGCCTTGAGCGGCTGACCTGCGATGAGACCTGCCACCCAAGCTGCCACCTGGGCAGATGAATACGAGGTTCCATTCAATACAGCACCTGTCCCCACATTGATGATGCCTTCATAATCGATCAAAGCGCTACGCGTCACCGCTTTGCTAACAGCATCGGCAGCCGCGTCATCCGTATCAGAGCCGCCAAGTACGGCAATAATACCCTTGCCTTCCTCGCGAACACGCTTGACCCATGCCACAACACTAGTGTGCAATGCAGCCTCCGCAACTCCATCAAGTGTCAAGACATGGAAATCTTGAGTTTCAAAAGCGGACAGAGCGCTTGTGTATTCGGCATGAGTAATGCCGGAAATACCGCTCTCCCCGCCGCTCAAAGCTGCTCCGGATACATCCACCAGCACACCGTCACCCATCTCCTCAGCCGTGATCCACAGATTGGCCGGATCTCCGTTGATGGCCGCGGCCACCGCTACAGTCGAGCTGTCTCCTGCCACAAACGTACGCAGCAATGTGGTTCCTTCATACAGCTTCAATTCCTTGCTACCCGGAACCGTCAAGCTAGGCTGTAACGTCACGCGGAAGTCGTTCCCCCGTTGACCAGGATATTTGGCTTTGAGCACCAATACGCCCGCAGTAGCTTCATCCTCAAGCGTCACAGACGCGGCGGCGGCTGTACTGTCGGCCAGTCGATAAGCCAGCAGCTTCTGCGGCCCGCTAAGCAAGGCCAAATATAATGTAGTGAACGCGGTTGCTCCTTCGGAAGCATCCTCCGAGAACAACTCGCGAATCGCCGCTTCACTAGACACCTCCACGAATTGTCCCACCGGACCCCAATGGGCCTTGACCGGAGCCACTACAACCCCACGCGCCCCCGCTTGAATCGCATTTCCTGCCGCACTCACAAAATTCATATACAGTCCCGGCAACACCGGCTGATCCGTTAAACTCCAAGTTCCTCCTGCCATACTTACCGCACCTTCCTTCCCAAAAATTGTTTGACCAAACGTTTGGCTACATCCACACGCAACTTTTCCTCTTCCAAACCTATCGCCGCTCCCGCAAATACCTCCGGCTTAACGCCAAGCAGCATCTCCGATGCAGCGAGCAGCTCGCTATACGTATAACTTGGCAGCGGGCTTGTGCTTCTGAGCTTCCCTGGTGCTGCGGAGTTAACCGGCGCCTTATTGCGGGATGCCGCTAATTTCACCTTCTGAGTTGCCAACCTCTTCACCTCATCTTCGATTGATATTGTACATATTGCATAAGCGGGGCTTCCTGCACAGGCCCGGACATTCGCCGCACCAGCGTAACGGTAAGCCTGCCGAGTGCAGCCGCCCCTTCTGAGGTCTCGTCCAGCGGCAACGCCAGCCTTGGCTCCACCACCCGCATATAAGTACGGGCCGCTTCATCCAGCGGAACTTTAATCGCCACCCCCAGAGCCTCGAGCAATCCGGTCAAAGCCGTTTGCTCTTGCTCGGCATCCTGTCCCCGCACCCAGGCCGACATTTGGCTGCGCACCTCAAAGGACGCCGGGCCAACAGGGTTGACCTCCATCCCCATGAGCTTCCATAGAATCGCCGGACGAGCCATGTCTTCAGGCCAAAGAATCGTATAGACCTTCCACTCCGGTCCAAGCGCACCCATTGACCAGGCCGCAAGCGCGGTCAGCCAGGAATCCCCCAAAGTTAAATTTGAGGCGGCGGCTCCATTTATCGCTTCGCCAATGATGATCACCTCCTTTCCAGCTCATCCAAATCAAGCACGCAACGCGGCAAGCCACAAAACTGCTTGGTTCCTTCCAGCCGGCCCCAAATACAGCCCTGGCACTTTAAGGGCTGAATCCATTCATCCGTGGACTCCGGTGGCGGCGTTTTATTCTTATTTCGCATCCTGCAAGGCCTCCCAAATCAAAAACCGCCGATTCTTTGGAAGAATTGCAGCGGCTTTCCTTATTCTCTATTGCCGGGAGCGATGGATCAGATGGTTAACTGAATCATCTGTGCCTCCGCTTCCCACACTACCAATTTAACACCCTGGAAACGAAGCGGAGGGCCATCCAGCGGACAGCTATCGGACAGCAACCGGACAAGTGGCTCCAACTGCTTATATTAATAGGAAGAATAGCGATTTCCCTTCACCCGATCTCCTTTTCAGCGCACAAAAAAAGCCGGCCTCAGCCGACTTCATGCTTTGTTTTCCTATGCTCAGTACGTGAACGTTCTTCTTTCTCATAGACTTCAAGGCCCATTGCTGCCGCCAAGAGTCGGATGGCACTGGCTTTGATTCGGCGATAGGTCCGGTCGCTAATACCCATCTCCCCGCAACTGATAAAATCATATTCGCCCTCCCGGCTGAGATAGCTCCGCCCAATAACCTCCTGCTGATCCTCCGATAGTCGCTCCATCGCCAGCTCAAGCAGTTCGGACTTGCGAATCAGTTCCGCTTCCTTGTCCGCATTCATAATAGCCAATCGCTCTGTAGGGTTGCTGACTCCCCCTCCACCTTGATATCGCGGCTCGTACTTGGCGGTAACAAAAGCCTCTTGGCGAATCAGCCCGATTTGCCGGTATTGCCGCACCTCTTCCAAGCGCCGTTCTACGGCTGCCCGGGTGGCTGTCTCGTCAACTGGCAGTGGACTGAACAAGGCATGATATACATGTATACGTCTTCTTCCCATCTGAACTCCTCCTTCATTATACTATTGTCAATTCGGCAATAGCCGTGTGTCTGTTTGTCCCATAAAACATAGCTTGTCTGCATTAATTTTCTTATTTATTACCGATTCGGTAACCTTATCCTCATTATAAATTACCATTTTGGTAATGTCAACCCAATTTATTACCAATTCGACAATTAATCATGAAACTTATCATTCTCTCTTTACCAATTTGGTAACATGTGATAAACTAGTTATAAGAGAGGCCATGCTTCATTTCGTGGTCATCGTTCTGGTGGTATCAGAAGAGAAGAGGAGTAGCTATGCATACGTTAGGCGATCGGATCAAACACCTCCGAGAACAAAATAACCTTACGCAAAAGGATTTGGCCGCCAAAGCGGATATTTCTATCGTACAGTTGTCCAGATACGAGACCAATGACCGCAAACCCGATCCCGAAGTGCTGCGCAAAATTGTAGACGCTCTGGATACAAGCGCCGACTATTTGCTTGGACGGACCGCCGATCCCGCGCCTGCATCGGACAAGGCTATGAGTTTATCCTTTTTTGGTGGACCTGAAGCCTACACCGCAGATGAAATCGCCATGATGGAAGCCGCGCTCAAGGCCTATCGGGAGCAGAAAAAAAAGCTGCTTAACGAGGACAGTTCGAATTAATCTTCAAGTCGTCATTACGGCCCCGGCCAGGGGCTTTTATTTCGGCCATTAAACCGAACATACATTCTTATTCGAGGTGGTTGGATTGTTATATACCTATTATCGTGAGACCCTTCTGGAGCAATGGATTAACAACAAATGTCTAAGCCAGGGAATCTTAAAGCCGTCTGATCTGGATATTTCGCGCATTGCTGAAGCCTTTGGCGTTGAGGTGCTTACAGGGGAGTATCCATCGTTCTCTGACAATGAGGAGAAAGTTATTTTCCTGAACAAGCACGCCGATCCCGCCGAAGCCAGGGTCATCTTCTTCCATGAATTATGCCATGTGCTGAGACATGCGGGAGACCAGCGGAGAATGCATGCTTTGTTCAAAAATGCACAGGAAACGGAAGCCGAACAATTTGTGCTTTACGCAGCCATTCCCTTTTACATGTTCGCCAAGCTCCCCGTTCCAGATTACCGGAATGAAGCCGTGGCCTATATCGCGGAGCAATTTGATGTTCCCGAAGGATTGGCTGAACAGCGGCTGGATCAAATTCAGCGCCGAGTGCTGCATGGCAGTCTGTTGGCGGCTGCACAGGATACGAAGCGAAGAGAATTCGAACATCAGTGGTCACCCGAGACCCAGCGGGTGCTGTCCCAATTGGAGCGCCAGTTAGGTGGCAAAGGAGGGCTTTAAGGATGCGCATTGCAGCATTTTGCGATTTTTATGGGGAAGCCTCACGTCCGCTGCAATTAATCATTCGGGGCGCCGCAGGGGAGATGGATTGGTCAAAGCCCGTGTATATTCCGGTTGCAGCTCCCTTTGAGCCCTTCACTGCCGAGGACTTTGGGGATTTGTACGGCGTCTCCGTCTTGCTGGAGGATTTGCTTATTTGCGAATACGAAGAACCGCCAGAGTACACCGACGGTTCAGCGGAACTGAGTATGAGTCATAGCAACGCCGAGGTTTATATCGGCATTGATTTGCCACAGATTGCAGCACGTTGTGCCAATTCCGAAGACATCCGGTTCTTGGCCGTTCAGATGGACGATGTCGAAGAGGTACTCAATTATCGCCGTCGTTAGGCTGAGCAACATCAGGTATATCATATTTCACCACAGGCCACTTTTCCTTGCGCAAGGCATTCATCAGCAGCGGTCCTACATGCAGATTGTCCTGAACCAACTCCCGTGGCGTTAACGCCATCCATTGGTTCAGAGAGACATCAGCAAAGCGGTCGCTCTTGAACATCTCCAGGAACCAGATGCTCTGCTCTCCGGTATTCTGGATGTAATGTCCATAAGCAAACGGTACATAACCCACATCCCCGGCCCGAACATTGAAGGTGCGCGCCGCGCCGCCCCCGGCAAATACAGTCATGCGGCCTTGACCCGACAAGTAATATTGCCACTCATCATTGTTAGGATGCCAGTGCAACTCGCGCATGGCACCGGGTTTGATTTCCACCAGAGCAGCCGCAATCGTTCGGGAGATCGGGAAATTAGACGAATCGGCAATGCGAACACTACCGCCAGGTGTAATGATGGGCTTCTGTGCAAGTAGATTATATTTGAAGCTAAGGGGGATTTCTCCGTAAGGAGAGGTCACCCGCTGGCTGTCGACCGATCCGGGAACGGCATCCTGATAGATATAGACCTGCTTGGAGGGGATATGGTCAAACGCCCGCTCCGGAACTCCGAAATTGGCGGATAAGACCTCCTTCGGGGTATGGGCGAACCAGTCCGAAATGGACAGTGTGTTCAAGTCCGAGAAGTTACCGTCATCAAATACCAGCAGGAATTCGCAGCCTTTCTCTAATCCCTGTATGGAGTGCGGAAGTCCCGGCGGGAAATACCATAAATCTCCTACACCCACATCGGCAATAAAATTTCGCCCTAGCTGATCTACCGCGGTTATTCGCGCTTTTCCCTGGATCATAAACGACCATTCCGCCTGCTGATGCCAATGCAGTTCCCGAACCCCTCCGGGTGTCAAGCGCATGTTTACCCCCGCCAGAGTGGTTGCAATGGGGAGCTCTCTGGCCGTGATTTCCCGGGACCAGCCTCCATGATTAAGCTGCATATGCGTATCAGAGAAGGAGAATTTCAAATTCGGCACCAATCCGTTATCCGTTACCGGGGGAACCAGCATATCAGGGTTCTCCAGGTCACGCCAAATATCCCGCGGCCCCGGGTCTGTGGCCCCGCTGCCATCATCCCGAATCGGCTCGGGAATCGAGAATTTTCGCTTTTCCGGCATTCCTGACCACTCCTCTTTCCTGATCCATCCTGATCATTCCATGAAGAGTGTATTCCCTATATGCACAAAATATGTTCTACAAGCCCTCACGGGCCGAATACGACAGATTCATCCCGTACGCCTTCTTTTCTCGGCCGATTCCTGACCTGTTCCATTCGCCAGTTACCGATATCCGCTGCACATATTTTACCCGATATAATGGCCGGCTCCACGCCCGCACCCGGGAAGACAGAGGCCCCTACCAAATAGAGTCCTTGAATCGGTGATTTGAAGAAAGGTCGCTTCGTAGCTATCGATTGATCCAGAGAATAGACGGCTCCCTCGGGCATCAGATTGTAACGTTCAAAGGTTCTAGGGGTCGCTGTCTCCTGCAGCACAATTTGATCCTTGATGCCCGGGATATGTCGATTGACCTTCTCGATAAGCGACTGCGCCAGTTCAGCCTTCAGCATGGCATACTCCGGCATTTTTCTGTCCGGGAAATCCGCATATCGAATATCCTTATCCAGCAGCACCGTCACACTCGCATAACCCGGAGGCGCCAATTGGGCATCCGTATTGGAGTTGATCGTTACTTCCCAGCCTTCCTCCAGGTTCTTGATCAGGGTTGGATAAGCGGTAAGATCCATCTTCACGCCCAGATACAGCAAGAAGAAGGAGGTCGACATCTTCTGTTCGTTGAGATCGGCCAAAAATTCCGGGGACACCTCTCCTTGGGGCAGCAACTCATTAAACGTCGATTTTGCATCGATGTTGGATACAACGACAGGGCTGAAGTAGCGCCCTTTGGCGGTCTTAACTCCCTTCACCCGGCCCTGCTCCGCAAGAATCTCCTCCACTTTGGTTCGCAAAAACAAGGTTCCCCCATGCTTCTCGACACTGGCCCGCAAGGCTTCAGCAAAAGCCTGTGCTCCTCCCTTCACGGCGTAGCCCCCAAACATAGGGAACGTAAGACATGCCGCAAGTGCGCTAATGGCCGAAGTCGTATTGGCCTCCGTACCCATGTACACCATCCAGGCCGATAGCAGCGCCTTCAAATCCTCATCCTCAAAAAATTCGTCCAGCTTCTGTCTGTACGTGACCTGAATCCATTCGTAGGCATGCTTGCGCTTCTGTGGGTAAGAGAGTAATTCCTTCATCCCGAACCGCTTGGCCAGCAGTTCCGGGGAGAACACGATTCCACTTCTGCCTGCTTCCTGGTAGCTCTCTTCATACGCCGCCTTGGATTCGGCAAAGAAACGGGTCAAATTTCCGCTCTCCTCCGGATACATCCGAGATAGCATTACAATGAGCTCATTCAGATTAGATGGGAGATCGATGCTCTGTCCCTTGAACAGAAATCGGGTGCTGTTGCGCGCAAACAATTCAGCGCGGCTTAAGCCAAGCTCTCTTAGCAACACATGGATGGAACCATGCTCGCCAAGTCCGCTGATATCCTGAACCCCCGTGTTAAAGGTAAAGCCCTTGCGGGTGAAGGAGGAGCAGTAACCGCCCACATGTTGCTGGTGCTCGAATACAGCTACCCGGTAGCCCCGTTTGGCCAGCAAAGCAGCACAAGTCAAACCGCCAATACCGGCTCCAGCTATGATGACGTCATATTCTCCTGGAGCAAGCGAACGCTCCCGATCCACCTTTACACGCCAGTCATTTTTGCTAAATGCCCATAAATCGAGCAGGACGGGAGCCATATAGGTAAAGGCGATAGACAGAAATATAAGCAATACCAAGACAGCCAGCATAATGATCGGTGCGGCAGGCGAGGAAAGACACGCAAATAGTAGCGCCTGACCGACGAAAATAAACATCCAGGCGGTGGTCAAACAGCGGTTCATCGCTTTAAACGTCGATTGATGATGCCCCGCATCCGTGAAATTCTTCGCTGTGAAACCCGCTGTAATCGGACGTCCCAACAATAATGAAAGTCCCGTTACCGCTGCCAGATACAAATGGCCCCATGCCGCTGAATTCTCCAGCCATATAGTCGGCTCACCCACCATGGTGGCCCATCCGAAGGTGACGAAATAGACCAGGGAAGCCACATCCAGCCACATGGCAGCAAAGCGACGAAGCCTCCATTTATAGAGCAGCAGCACTAACGAAAGCGCCAGCGGAATAAAGCTGACCACCGACTCAAAGCCCGCTTGCACCCACCAAAATACAACCCACGGGACCAACGAAACGAGAAAATCCAACATTCCCGGATATCCGCCCACAGACGATTTAGAATTGTTCACCGCTAATCTCCCTCTCATTTACGAAAATAACAAGCAGACCACGCCGCATACCGAATGCTCAATATCGTAATCGTAGTACACCATTCCTCGGGGATAAGGCCCCGGCGCATAGATCTCAAGCTCCTGATCCAATTCAAGCCAGCAGCTTGCTCCTGCTTCTTCTGTCCGTGTGGCCGCCTGCAGCCGCAAGGAGGAAAAGCCGCGGGAAAAGCCCGTTCCCAGGGCCTTTCCCACCGCTTCCTTCACAGACCACATCAATGAATCGCATTTATCAGGAGCCAATCCTGCGAACAATAACGGCATCAGTTGTTGCTCCTCCGTAGTCAGGAACAAGTCGGCAAACCCCTTGCCTCTTAACCTGGCCTGCTCTACGTCAATTCCCACCAAGCAGTTCTCTCCTACCGCCGCTCCCAGCAGCCCACCTCCGTGAGCTAACGAAACGGATAGATTGAGATGGCTCCAGGCCGGACCTGGCGCAAGGTACGGCATCCCTTGGCGCAGGCCCTCTTCCACTTGAAGCAAGAGAATTTCCTCTTCATCAATATCCGCCATTCCCGCGGATTCGTGCAAATAATCGTACAGCAAGCGCTTGGCCAGCAGGCGCGTATGAAGCAACTCCTTCTGCCGGGCCGGATTACGATAAAGGGCAAGATATCTCCGCAGTTGTGCAGGAGCCAGGGATTGCCGAGCCAGCGTATAATCCAAGGATTCCCTTTCAGGTGGAACGCTAATCGCCTGGGGAACCGGCATCCAGCGAAAAATAGCCTTCTGACTCCCCTTCCCCAGCCCATCCGTCGTTGGCTTGGCGAATAGCGGCTTAGAACAAATCGTGAGCTCCATCTTCCTTGGCGATCCGAATCAGCTTGATATCGATCATATCGAAGATCGGGCGATTGTATTCATCTACCACTTGAGCATGGAAATCAAGAGTCTCCCCTTCATCCTTCAGCAAGCGGCAATGGACATAGACCGTTTCCCCTTTCTTGAAAGGCCGATACAGCACAGCGCTGCCAATACCTCTAGGCACAATGATGTTGCCGTTCTTGTGGAAGTCATTGAACAACATGCAGCGGCCTACATTATCGATCGTAATCGGCGAGATCAACGTCTCTGCACTGCTGGTATAAGAGAAGATATGCCGGTCGTCAGGCACCGTCACTTGTCCGACCACTTCCTCCTCATTGACGTAGCCGACATAATCAAGGCAACGGAAGGCCGGGCCGAAGGAAATGTAATGATCGGTCAGCTCGTAGAACTTCTCAATGTTCATCGGCGTAGATTCCCGAACCATCTGCACCACATCCACATCAACTACGCGAGGCACCGGACGCTTGCGCTCAAACACAGCATATCCTGTGGAATGCAGGCGCTCCTTCTCCAATAACTGGCCTTGGCGATTGTAAAAATCTGAACGAATCTCCGTCTTGATCTCCTTGTAGGTGTCATTTCGAGTAACCAGTTCCGCCTTCATGTCCAGCGTAAGCTGGCTACCGGGAAAATATTTGACGAATTTGTTGAATTCCACGCTATGAATGCGAGTGCCCACCCAATCCGTATCTTCGGCGCGTAGCCGATTCATCAGCAAGCCCAATTCGCCAAAGGCCTCTACATGCATGACCCCGGCATAAACATATTTGCCCTCCACTAAATGATCCTTCAGATAGATATCTTCATCAATCGTTAATTCCTTCTGCACTTCAAGCGTCTCGCCTTCAAATCGTGTCACCCGTTGCAGGAGCGGAAAGCGAATACGATCATGCACCTCACCGTGGAGACCGGATTGAATCCGCAAGCTGCGGCCCGATTCATCCAGAGCATCCATCTGGCCTAATGGCTGATTGGTGCCCAGGCTCCCGAAATACAACACCTCCGGATAGTCTCCCCCGTATACCATCTCCTCCAAAAACCGGCGGGTCCCCTCCTTGCTTCCGATGAATTCAAGGCCACGTTGCTCCTTCTGTACCTTCTGTACCTGTGGATCGGTTGCCATCCCGACTTCATCCCAAGCGGTCCAGCCCATGACGAAGGTCTTGAGTTCCGGGCGGTTACGGAATAACTGGAACGCCATTCGGACGATCAGATCAGCGCCTCCCGCATAATCCACTTGCCCATCCATGCCAAAGCGACCAGAGATGGAGCCAATGCAGGCGAAGAATTTAAGCGGATCATTGGCAAATTCATGATACAAGTGGAAGAACCCGTTAGCTTTAACGCGGACCACATTCAGCGAATGGGCTTCCGGCTTCTTCGGAACCTTGCCGAAAGAAGGCAAGCCAGCGCCATGAATAATCCCCGTAACCTTGCCGAACTTACCGCGAATATCTTCGGTCAAGCGACGAATGGACGGACCATCCGATATATCGCAGCGGTAATAATGGAAGCGATGGCCTGCCGCATTAGCCTCTTGCAGATTGCGATACAATGCCGCGGCTCCCTTCAGCTTCTCGAGCTCCTGCTTGATTTGAATCGGCGTAAGATGTGGGGCTTCCTGCTTTCTTTGTTTGAAGAAAGTCGTGCTGTACTGCTCAAATTCTTCTTCGGAATAATTCAGCCATACCTCGTTCCCTTGAGGGAGCTCTGTCCGACCCGTTACGATAACGGTAGGGTTATAGAGCTCTGCTAACCCC
Source organism: Paenibacillus senegalimassiliensis (assembly GCF_001486585.1). GTDB lineage: Bacteria > Bacillota > Bacilli > Paenibacillales > Paenibacillaceae > Fontibacillus > Fontibacillus senegalimassiliensis. Next base: position 186,990 of record NZ_LN909046.1, on the reverse strand, counting down.
TTCACACATTCATAGATGATGCCTCTGCCTCCACCAGATACGAGAATAACGTCCTCCGTACCTAATCGAAGTGGCTGAGCCACCTGTTGAGGATCAATCGGAGCCGGAAGCACCTGAATGGTTTTTCTCCGTCCACGTACATAACCTATTTCAATCAGCTTCTCAATTAGACCAAATTCGCGAAATAGCGTATCTGCCAGCATTTCACTATCGGAGACTTCCGTAAAGTCGACTACCTTCCCGTTAAAGGCATCCAGTTCCTTCTCCATGCTCTTGAAGAATCCCGCTGTCAGGGCTCCAAGCGGGTTATAGGTGGTCTCCCGCTCCATACCAAACACCCCACCGATGCTTGTCGCTGCAAAGCAGCCAGCTTCACTGCCCTGTTGCTCCACCTCTTCATAAACAGCCTTGGCGGTGTGGAACAGCAGATTGAAGTGGTTATCAACCTCGCGGCGCCAGGATTCTTCCTCCAGTTCAAAATACGATAACTCCGGCGCCAGGGGATAAAGGTAAATAAAGCCGTGAATCTGATCCAGGCGAGCTTTAGCTACCTCAAGCGACCTCGCGAACAGCTCAATCTGGTTAAAATCGGTCTGAACCCCTGATGCACCGTACTTCTCTGGCGCAGGGGACAGCACGCTAAGCTCCGCCCCCTCTAGGGCAAGCCGCTTCGTCAGCTTGGCCGTAATCTCTCCGCCCAGCCGATCCTCAACCACGATAAAACCCTTGCCCTTGAAGGAAAATGCTCGACCAGCAGCTTGGTCATATTGCCGCTCCACCGTGACCGGGATGTATCGCTCCGCCACATGTGCTTGATCGTAATTGTCCAGCCACTGGCGAAGCCGCTCGTCCTGCGCCTCCTGGCTGTCTACCTGAGCGGTCTCGGCTGTTTCAGCCGCTGGCGCCGCCTCCAGCCGACTTAGCGTATAGTCCGTAATTTTGGCAATCGTGTTGAATTGCTTAATGTTCAGATCGGGATTCACTTCATAGCCAAACGTCTCCCGAATTTGCGAGAAAATTTCAGCCTGTTTCACGGAGTCGATGCCAAGATCAGCCTCCAAATCCAGGTCGTCCTCCAGCATTTCTGTCGGGTAACCGGTCTTGGCCTGAATGATAGCCTTCACTTGTGCCATTGCTTCAGCTTGGCTTACGGCAGGCAAGGCCGCTGCCGCTGGTTGCGTCGCTACTACGACTTCGGGTGAAGCAGCGCCACCAGCATCAATCCCTTCCACTTGACTTAACGTATATTCTGCTATTTTACGAATGGTATTAAATGCTTTTACATTCAACTCTGGATTGACCTCATAACCAAAGGTTTCGCGAATTTGCACGAAAATCTCCGCTTGCTTCACTGAATCAATGCCAAGATCCGCTTCCATATCCAGATCGCTCTCCAGCATATCTACCGGATAACCGGTTTTAGCTTGAATGGTCTCCTTTACTTTGGCTTCAACTTGAGCCAGGGACACCTCATCCCGTTGTTTGGCCTCGGTGTGCGGAGCCTTGCCAGGAAGCTCCCCTCCTTGAATTGGCTGCACCGCTTCATTCACTTCGTTTGCCCATCCCAGATTGGAACCAATGCGCTGCAGAATAGCTTGCAGTGATAATTGCGGATCAAGCGGGAGCCTATCCACTGATAAGTCAAATTCCTTCCGCAACTTGCCTATAATCGTGGCGAACACCGTATCATTCAGTGCCAACGCCAGCTTCATCGGCTGATCCGAAATCTCAATCGCTTCTCTTGGATAGCCCGTCTCAAGCTGAATGAGTTTCAACAGCGTACCTGTGATTTCGTCCTTTGCGGCGGGACGTCCCGTTAATGCTGTTCCCCCTTGAGGTGCAGAGACTAAGTCAGTTAGTAAGCATTGTGACGAATCACCCATAATTTTCTCTCCTCCTGGCACTTGAATCAGTTGATGCACCTGCAAATAGGCATGAAGCCGCTCCAGAGATACCTCGCCACCAAGCGCCGCTGAGTTGGCTGCATGTGCATAAATGTCCGAATCACTTAAAATATTTCTGACCAACTTGGTGAGAATATCCTTTGGCCCCACTTCGATAAAGACATTAGCTCCGTGGACTTCATGCAAGTTGGTTACAATATCGCAAAAGCTGAATGGCTGCAGCAATTGCTTCGACAGCAGGGAGGCCATTTCGTCCGTGGTGAAGTGATGCGCTTCATAGAAAGCGCCCAGGATAGTCGAGAATACCTTGACCTTCGGCGGCTGGTAGGTGAATTGCAGCAGCTTCTTGCGGAAGGCCTTCACGGCGGGTTCCAACAGCTTGGAGTGGAAGGCGTGGGATACTGGAAGCTTGCTGTAAGATACCCCGTGAACATCGCAGTGGGTCGCAATTTTGTCGACTGCCGCCTGAGTGCCGGACACCACCAATTGATCAGGAGCATTATGCAGGCTGACCGTGTAATAGTCGCTTACCCCTCTTAAGACCCGATTTAATTCAAAGCTGCCACGAGTGGCCTTCAGGCTGATCATGCTCCCTCTTACAGGAGGCTCAATAATATTCAAAGATCTGGCGCGGTAGTAGGCAATGGCCAGAGCATCGGCAAAGGATACCACCTCTGCGGCAGCCAAGGCAGCAATCTCCCCCAAGCTATGCCCCAGATGAAACTCGGCTCCACCTATCGTTGACTTCATCAGCCGATAAAGGGCCATATTTGCCATAATAATCGCAGGCTGCATGACTTCGGCTGCAGCTAAATTCTTCTCTGCTGCACTCTTTCCCGCTTCATTATCATAGAAGATGAGTTCCGTCAGTTTGCGACCCGTGAGCGATTGGTAGGTCTCATCGGCCTCTTGCAGCGTTGTCTTGATGATAGGGATCTCCGCCAGATCTTTGAGCATGTTCGGATATTGGGAGCCATGTCCCGTGAACAGAAATACGGTATTTCCTGCTACACGCTGTTCGTTACGACTAAAGTAAATGCCTTGCGCTTCCAGCGCCTTATAGTTAATTGCCGTCATACTCATCCCGATCATCCCTCTCTTCTATATAATGCCGAACTCTTTGCCGCATTTTTGAAGCTTGTCCAGGGCGATATCAATATCCTCATCACTTAAGGAGGAAGTAATTGTTGCCCGGAAGCGGGCCTTATTCATCGGTACCGCCGGGAAGATTGCCGTAGCAATATAGACACCCTCCGCGAGCAGCCACTTGGTCATCCGCATCGTCGTAAGATCGTCTCCAATCAAAATTGGAATGACCGGCGACAGACTGTTCAGAATGTTATAGCCCATCTCCATCAAGCCTCTTCTGAACCGAAGCGTATTGTGCCAAAGCTTCTCGCTTCTCCACGTCTCCTTCTCCATAAGGTCAATCCCCTTGAGAACACCCGCCATGATGGAAGGCGGCAAGCTGGCATTGAAGATATATTGATGCGAGACATGCCGGATATAGTCGCAAGTGTCCCTGTCCGAAGCAATACTCCCGCCTACACCAGCTACCGATTTGCTGAACGTGGCCATCTTGATATGAACCCGATCCTCTACGCCAAAATGCTCAGATACCCCGCGCCCGGTTGGTCCGAAGAATCCGAGGGAATGGGCTTCATCCACCATCACACTGGCTCCGTATCGTTCTGCCAGCTTGACGATTTCATCCAGCTTGGCCAAATCCCCATCCATGGAGTACACGCCATCCACCACAATCAACTTCTTAGGGAAGCTTTCGGTACGTGTAAGAATATATTCAAGCTTCTCCATGTTGTTATGCTCGAAGATTCTGACCTGCCCCTTCGCCATTTCAATTCCATCCACAATGCTCATATGATTTAATTGGTCCGTGATAATGACGGACTTCTCATCCGTGGCGAGCGAAGTAATCGCCGCCAGATTGGTCATATATCCTGTACTCACATAAACGGCATCTTCGGTATGAAAATATTCTGCAATCCGTTCCTCAAGCCGCTTATGCAGTAATGTCGTACCGTTATGCAAACGCGCACCGCAGGTTCCTGAACCGTAAACATCCAGCGCATCCTTCATCGCCTTGATGATCTCTGGATGAGTGGACAATCCCAGATAATTGTTGGAGGTCAGCATAATGACATTTTTGCCCCGATAAGCCGTATTGCCATCCTGTGGTCCCTCAAATACCGGCTCGAATACATATAAATCATTTCTCTTGCCCTCCTTGATGGGGGCCAAAAATGAAGCAAACTCCTTGGCATAGTTCTCCGGTATAGGTGCGGTTTTCAGCATATAAAAATCCCTTCCCTTTCTTCCTGCTTCTTAAAATAATGAAGTCGTATGAATAGTAGATCTAACGCAAGGCATTCAGCTTTCTCCGCAGCTCATCCTGCGTCTTGTACACGATAGCTACACGGCAAGCAAATGCAGCAGCTACCTCCGGCGAATCAGAGCGAATCTCTTCTGCGTCCAGCATACGAGTGAGCTTGCTCAACAACTGCTCGGTGTTCACCTCGCCCGCATAGAACGTATATGCGGAACGCTCCACCTTGACATCATGCACAACGAGAGACTCAATCCACCTATCACCCTGATGCCCGGTCTGATCGGTTGTGGCTTCATTACCGTCCCAACTTAGCAAGCATTCAGAGCTTGCTTCATCCAACAGCAGTTCATAATCCCCGCCCAAGATCGAATGGGAATGTACACTGGTCAGATTCGTTGATCCCGGCTGGTCTGAATGATTTCCCGTCGGCTCCAACCATTGTGTTACTCCATGCTCCAGTGCAAGCACCGCCTTAAGCATCACGAATCCGCCATGGGCCCCGAAATAAAACTGATGGCGTCCGGCGTTGTTGCCAAAGCTGTTACAGCATAAGGAGTAACTCGCAAGCTCTTCTGCCGCTCTCCCCGCTACCTGTCCATAGCTGGCCTTTTTGGACATATCAGCTTCATTCAGCACCCCTTTAATCCGGGCGTAAACCTTCTCTCCGGGCAATACGTCGCTGTACTTTTTCAGAACAAAAAATACTGAGCCTTCCGCCGGGATGAATTGTCCTAGCTCGGTGAGGCATTTCGGGCATGAATCCTTAAACACTTCCTGAATTTTGCGGAAGAAATCAATGAATTCCGGGGTCATATTCGCATGAACTCCACCAACAATCACGGTGTTGTTCTCGCCGCTGCTAAGACTCAGCATCCCCTGCTCCAATGCGCTCATGAAGGAGGTCGTATCAGAGTCGATGACAACGTTAGGCCCGTTGACGTTATAGAAATTAGCGATTCGCCCGGCAATGATGTTATCCATATATCCTGGCAACGTATCTTCTCCGACCTTCGGAATATAGCTTCTGAACTTTGCAGTGATGTCCGTAATCAGCGTATTTTGCACTGTTTCCGGCAACTGGCTGAATTCCGGAATTTGCTTCAACATTTCGATATACTCGACAAACCGGATACGTAAATCGGCCATTACCGAAGATTCCAGTCCAAGCATGGCACCCACGTAGATTCCTGTTTTGGCTGGAATCAGCTTGTCCTGCCCGTAATCCGAAATCGCCTCACCTGCCGCCATTAAGGCCATTTGCTGCCCTTTGTCAATCTCCGGCAAAATAATCGGCGGAATCTTAAACTTGATGCTCGGGAATTTAAGATCTTCTACGAAGCTGCCCTGAACGGTGGAATCCTCATCAAATATGGCATTGATCTCTTTGTTCCAGCGCTTCTCGGGATAGCCCGTACGGGAAACGAAAACCTCGTTGATATTGTCCCACCAGGCCTCTTTACCTGTTCCGCGGCTGTCTACCACACCCACACCAACAACGGCAATATCCGGCTGCAATTGCGAGATTTTGTCCGGCAAACCTTCCTGGGCCAACTTCCGGTGGTATGGCTCAAGGTACTCTTCAACGACTACACTGGCATTAATGCCCCCAAAACCAAAAGCATTAATGGAAGCGCGCTTGGGTTCACCCGGCACCCGAACCGGCCATGGTTTGGTTTCTGTATTGACATAGAACGGGGTGTCCTCTAATCGGATGCCCTCTGGCGTACGTTCGAAATGGTGGGTTGGCGGCATGACATTATGCCTCATCCCTTCGATAACCTTAATCAGGTTAGCCATGCCTGCCGCAGAGAAGCTGTGTCCGATCTGAGATTTGACGGAGCCCAAGGCCACAGATTTCGGCGGGAGTCCCTCTTCCTCAAATAACATTTGCAGTGTAGTTAACTCGACCTTGTCGCCAACCAACGTTGCCGTAGCATGAGTCTCAATATAATCGATATCCTTGGGTCGAAGTCCGGCCCGCTCGATGGACTTCTGCATGGCAGCAAGTTGTCCATGGGAGCTTGGGGCATAAATCGATTTGCCTTTACCATCACTCGCTGCACCAACACCACGAATGACCGCGTAGATGGTATCACCCTCGGCCAGCGCATCATCCAATCGTTTCAGAATGATCGTGCCTGCTCCTTCTCCGGGAATAAGTCCATTCGCCTTGTGATCCAAGGGGCTGGAGTGTGTCGGAGACAAGCCGCCGATCTTGGCGAAGGCTACGTTGCCCGTAATGTTCATATTGCCGAGAACGGCGGTGGTGATGCAGGTCTTCAGCTTCCTCTCCTGGAGATGCTTGATCGCTTCGTCAATGACGAGCACGCCGGCGGAGCAAGCTGAATCAACAATGATGGAAGGTCCGCGGATACCCAAGAGGTTACGAACCGATTTGCCTAAGGCACTATACATGATGCTTTCTGTATTGGTATCGTCGAGTGCGATGAAAGACTCGTCCACCATACGGCGGAACTTCTGTCTGATTTGATCTCTTTCTTGGGAAGGGAGCCCCGTGTAGGAAGGATGCTGTTCAAGATAATAGATGAATTCCTTGGCTCTGAGGTTGATGGAGTAATCCGAAAAGGCCTCGTCACCAAGCATGTTGCCGACAAAAACGCCGGTCTCGCTATTTTGAAAACTATCCTCAGCCAGTTTGGTCATGGACATGGCCTGAAGAATGCTGTCTAGTAACATAAGTTGCGTTCTGCTAAGCTTGTCCAAACTGGTCCGGGGGTAGTTGTATTTGTCGAATGGGAACGAATAGGCATCAATCGTTCCACCCAGCTTGCAATAAGTTTTGTCTTCCGCGCTGCGGTTCTCGTCGAAATAAGTTTTGAAGTTCCACCGCTCGGGCGGGGTTGTCCGGACTCCCGGCTTGCCCGAAAGCACATTATTCCAAAATCGTTCCACGTCATATCCGTCCGGAGGAAAAATGCAACCATAACCGACAACCGCAACCGGATGAGTTAAATTTTTGTGCATTATTTCACTTTCCTTTCCATGATTTTCCCTGGGTTTACAATGCCTTCGCTTGGATTAACATGTGTTTGCTTCCTTGCCAATTATCACCTCCGTGCCGACTGATTATCTATATGAATGGAGTAAAACCGTAAGGGGGGAGCATCTGAGAATGCTTTTTTTGTGGGTTTTCTAATCTGGATTTTTTATGAAAATTATCACTTAATTTCCTAGCTAACTAGATTATAACGGTTTATTGTTAATGCGCAATTAATTATCCATTTCGTCATAAAATTGACATTTTTGGATTTTGTCGGTTTTTGTTTGTTCAGATAGGTTCCTGTCGGATCGGAACTTCCGCTTCTTATAGCAAAACAAAAACAGGTGCCGGATTAGGCACCTGCTCAGGGTTCAACCCTATTATAGAAATTAGAGTTATCATACACCGATCATCATTAGTCTGTATTTAGTAACTTAAGTCTCAAACGTTCAGCCAATACATCATCAGGCAATGGATTCCGATGAGTGTTTTCCAAATAAATATATTTCTCCGTCTCAGGCATTACATATTCCTTATACCACCGAAACAGATCAGGACCATCGTCCATAACCCGGATGTAGCCACGAATCGTCTTGGCATGAATGATAGTATTGTCGATGTTGGTCAGCCAGTCAGCACTGTAGAACGATTCCCATCTGCCTTGCTGGGCATGATCCAGCGCGGCTCTCCCTGTGGAGAAGAAATTCACAGCATCGGAAGCAAATATAAAGGCATGCGGATAATGGCCCTGGGAATAAGCTTCATAAGCACGGCAAATGGCCGTAAGTCCTTGGCATCCACTCAGATGAAGGTCAAGCTGAACCAATAGTTGGTTGTACAGTCTGCGCTGTTCAGCTTCGCTCAAGCCCTCAAGTGCCTGCTGAGCTTGTTCTTTCAATTGCTCCCATCCTGCAATAGCCCCTTCTACCAGAGTCCTGAACCAGATGACCTGATCCAAAAAGTTCCTCTCCCCGGCCACCCATATCAGATTCTCACAACAGCCCGTGTCCCCTTTCAGCCAATGAACCATCAATTGTCTCGCCGGATGATGATAGAACTCCTCCCCCGCCCGATCATCGAGATGAGGCCCATACTGAACGGTACACTTCGCATAGCTTTTGTACAACCTGACAATGGCCTCTTGGTTTGAGGTATATTGTCTGGCAACAAAATCACGCAAATGTTGGTTCACATCAACGTGTCCACCGTTCCATAATTCCTTTACCAAGTCCAGCGTATAAATATGCTGTAAGATATTTCCTGAATTCAGCAGCAAGTAATCTGTCGCCCCTACGGCGAAGGCCTGGTGTAATTCGTCTGCAATTAACGACGCCGGGGAAGGAAACATCGTTAAGTGATTGGATGCCTGAAGATCATGAAAGGTTACGTGATAATATAGCCCATTGCGACCCTGGTCGTGTTCATCTGGCAAGGCGGGAATACGCAGATTCAAATTTCCATGTCGGCGGGACACCATCTTGCCATAGCCGTTATCTGCCCATATCTTTATCACATTCGGGGGAACTTCAATGTAGCCCTGCTTATACAATTCAGCAATCTCTCCGTACATTGCCATACTGCATACAGGATCAGCCACATGCTTGCAAATCATATTATATTGCGTACGCACGACCCGACTGATTAATTCTCCCCGCTTCTTTGGCGTATCAAAAGCAGGATCATTCTCCCAGAACGGTTTGTCACCCTGGCCTCGGAAGGACAATACCCACACGGTTTTCTGGTCCTTCTGCCTTTGAATAGCCTCTTCCCATAACTGCTGGAAAAGCTCGGGGTGTGCTTGATAGCTGGCCTGCTGGCCTGGATATGCCCGTAAGAACATCTCAGCCCCCAGGGGCTCAGCATGATGGTGTGTAAGCCACAGCCCCAGTTCATGAGCCAGTTTGTGGTGAACTCCATGCCGAGGCAAATCCGTGCCTGGAATAACCATGTTGCCTCCACAGCGCAGCAAGGCTTCAAATACGGGCATCCAGACTTCTGTTGTCGGCGGATACTCAGGCTTCCAGCCAATGAGACAAACCTCATCGTTCACGAACCAGCCCCGAAATCGGACGGTAGGCTGTAGGCTCATCTCGTCCTTGATTGGCATAGCGATGTAATTCTGTGGAGCGGGCTCCTTCTCAGACCAGAACCAGAAGGGGTCCACCCCCAGAACCTGATGGCTATAATGAAGCAGGCCATACACCACTCCCAGTTCATCGCGTCCAACAATATGCAGAACAATCCCCTGTGTCTCCTTAGTGAAGCAAAAGCCAAAGGCCTCTGGCCAATCAGGACATAGGTCGTCAGCCTGGGCATATCTGACCACAATGGATGCAGATTTCCCTATCTGCGGCGCTTTGCCAAACACTTTCTCATGATCTCGGGCAACCATCCTCCACACATGCTGGATAGCCGTGCTATGTTGATCCTGGATATCATAAACGGTGGAACTAGAAATATGAAATGGATTAGTAGGGTTCACTCCGCTGCAACTCCTATCCTTGGGCCCCGTCTGTCCACATAGGCGGGAGTGACAGTTGCATCTTGTGGGCCTGAAGACGTAATTCTATCAATTTCAATCTGGTACTCTTGATAACCCGCCCCATCAGCCGATGCCGTCGTAATGATGAATCGACTCAATTCACCTGTTAAATCGATTTCCACCTGCTGCGTATCAGGGTCGAGCAACTGTCCATTCACCTTCACCTCGGTTAAAGGAGAACCTGCTACCGGGTGAACCCGAAGTGAGTAAACGCTATCCGTTACACTTAGTTGGTAGTGATCCTGATTGAAGGTAAAGGCCGGTGCAAGCTCTAACTCCTGTCCACGGTCGTCTGAGATGCGTAAATCTTGCAGAGTCGAATCCATACTTTGGGAAATACGATTCACATATACATACACCGTATTTACAGTAATGCCATCCTGTGCAGTAACCGTAACCGGAATTGAATTCTCCCCTTCCGCAAGAGCCACCGTCACAGGCTGGCCGCTCACGGCGGGAACATCATTTATGGTCAGAGAACTAATAGGCGGCCCGCTTACTTCGGCATTCAATATAATAGACTCCACAAAATAAGGGACTTCTGTCCGGTAGTTCTGCTGTTCACTCTTCAGAGGGAACTCTCCCATAGAAGTCACCTTGAGTTGACCGGTATCGCTAGAGTCGTAAGGAATTCCTTTATATAGCTTGATATTGTCCATATAGATAGTTCCGTAATTAGAGCTGTTCGCATAATATTCAATGCGTCCGATGTCCGGGATCGGATTTCGGAAGTTGGCTTGATCCAGTATTTTTTCGTTATCAATATAAAAATCAAATTTTGCAGAATCGGTATTAAGCACTAGCCGGATATGATACCAGGCATTTGCCTCGTATGACATAAGCTCCGTGGTCGAACCTCCGACATAAGCAATAATTTTGCCCTTTGAGAAGGCAAGCGAGATGCCTACATGCTGACCGGATGTGCCTGCGCTGCTGTAAATGTAAGGTACACTGATCCAGTTACTCCCTGAACTATTATTATCGGGCCGCATAATATCTGCGGTCAGCGTAACTACACCTTTAAGGGAGCCTGGGCTAAAGGTTTGAGACATGGACGTGCTTCCACTGTTACTGGAACGGTGTAGCATAACACTCTTATTAAAAACATCCGGAATATCGGCAATTTGTATACTCCCGCCTGTCTGAGATACAGCCCAGGGTGCTCCAGGAGCTTCTCCGGTTGGCGTTTGGTTGAAATTGGAAGAAGATAACAACGTTGCCTCGCTTGATACCAGATACAAGGTCTTCACCGACGTAGTCAGTGCCGGATCTACGGGAATATCGGCTGCTCTGTCCTGATAATATTGAGCTTTTGAGACTCGAACAGCATAACCTTCACCAATTTCCACATCAGTAAAGAGATATTGACCTTGTACATCCGTTAATACTTCTTGTACAGTAAGACCATCCAGAGTCAAGGTTACGGTTGCCCCAGAGACCAGTGACAAATCACCGTCTTTGACTTCACCTCTAATGGAACCTGTGCCTGATTCTGAAGACAATTCCATGTCCTTGGTCATAATATTCCCACTTACAGCCACAAAAGGTCCAATCTCACTGATAGAATACCCGGTTCTTTCCGCTTTTAAATGAACTTGGTTGCCTGAAGTCACTCCCTTAATGACGTAATAACCCGCCACATCAGTAACAGCCTGAGCTGCATTCCCTTCTAAATCACGAATAATTGCTCCACTAATTCCCTTGCCTCTGATATTTGTAACCCTGCCGGCTATGGTTACTTGCGTATCGGATTCGTCATAATACTCAAAAGTACCCGGATCTGCCGTACCGTTGTATAACACATTTCCAGCAAAATCCTTTGCACTTTCCACAGTCGTATCTATGATATTTAGACCCCGATTAATTAAGACCGATTCCGGTTTCAATTGATACCCCGACAACGAATCCAGTGAAGGCCCATCTACCTCCGATCCCGATGTTCCTGATCCTGGATTCACGAGATACGGATTGGCGGTCAAGGCATTCAAATCTTCTACGGGAGGAGCTAATGATCCATTGGTAGAATAGTAGCTGTTATTGTCGTAAGTAATTGTTGGGCTGGTCGTAAGTTCCTGAACCGTACGAGTAGTATAAAAAATATTGTTGCGAATGTTGTAAGTTGCGTTCAAGGAGCTGCCATAGCCATAAACTAAATAATTGCTGACATCATTATAAATCGTGTTGTTATAAATCTCGGCCACAGCTTGCCGGTCTGAATGCAAATAAATCGGATATCTACTATTGCTCTCAATTACGTTATAGCGAATCGTTGTGCTGCCAAAGCTGAATTGGCACACCAATATGCCATCTCCGTTGTCATGCACATAATTGTATTGAATCAGTATATTTGTGGTAGCCTTATCCGGGTCAATGCCATTGGAATCGGCTCCGCCTGCTTTCTTGGTTGTATTAAAGACCTCATTGTACTGGATGGTGATTTGATCCGCATAGTAGGCTTCAATCCCTGAAGTCCCCGCGCCATCAACCACATTCCCCTCGACCATCACGTCCCTGACACCCGTCAAATACATCGCATTACAACCGTAGTCTGTATCTTTCTGCGTAATAAAGTTATTACGAATAATAATATTGGTATGCGGCGTAAAATTAGGATCTTGCTCATTTGTTCTTGTGCCCCATCCGGTATTGACAGCATTCTCTGTGTCTCCGGCGTATTGCTTGAAGATGATTCCACCGAAAGAGGTGTTCTTCACACTTGAGTCTTCAATGATAACATCGTTAAATGTAGTAGCCTGCTGGGGATTCTGCAAATCCGAGACCGTTGTATCAAATACGATGCCGCCGGTCTTTTTCGATCCATCCCAGCCCGTCTTGAACCTTATACCCGGCTCCGGTACGGTGGGAATCGTCCCACTGATCCAGGCGATTTCCCCTGAGACATCATGTACTTCTACACCCTGAATTCGAAAATATTGAAGCTCTCCCGCATCCACGCCAGTAATATGAATGCCTCGATAGTCACCAAGTGATTCGGCGAAGGTTCCTGTAACAGGAGCTGCATTGGAAATGTTCAAATTACGAATTTCCCAGTATTGCTGATTATGAAGTGTGAGCGCATCGTTATATTTGCCTTTAGTAGCGATTTTCGGCTTATCTCCGATTCCATAACGATCAATCCGAATGGGGCTGTTTGCTTGCCCTGAACCCTTCGGTGCCAAGGTCTGTTCTTCCCAAATCCCCCCGGAACGAAGTAGAATCTGGTCTCCAGGTTGAAAGACAAATTGATTTACTCTCTCAAGCGTCCTCCATGCTTGATCCTCTGATGTTCCCGTATAACTATCATTTCCTCCAACATCGTCGACATAATAAGTTGTCCCGGCTACATCGGATGCCCCATAAGCTTGTGACGTCCCTGTTGCAGGGAAGCCTCCTAATAGCATAGTCACCACGATCATCAAAGCTAACCAGGGCTTCATAAACTTGCCATTCATATCAGCAACCTCCTTATTCTAAAGTACGCTTATTGTGGCAAAGACCGGCCTATACCTATGGGCCGGTCTTTATTTATGGACATTGCTTATTTTTTAGCCTCTTCAGCGTATTTGTTGCCTGTTTTGATAAGCTCCTCATAGGCTTGCTCTGGTGTGGACTGATTGTATTGAAGCTTCTCCACGATGGTCTTGTAGTCGTTCTTGAAATTCCCCCACCCCTTGGGATCATTAATAAATTTCTGAGCGTCTGGCGTGACCTTCTCCAGAAAATCCAGTGAAATCTTATCTGCATCGCTAAAAGTTGGAGTCAGAGCCTCGATTACTTTAGAGTTAATCGGTGTTCCCCGAGTAAGTCCAAGCGTCTGTCCTGCTTCCTGATCATTGACGAACCAATCAATGAATTTGACAGCTTCAGCCTGATTGGTGGATTGGGCATTTACACTCCAGAACATCCCCGGCTTCAGCCAGCCTCCTGATTCAGTACCGTAAGGCATGGAAGCATAGGCATAGGTATTGGGCTTCAAAGCTTCAATCGATCCTATTTGATTAGAGAACAAATGTCTGGCTACAGCATTACCGATAATGACATTATCCAATTGCGGGTCCAATTCCTTATCCGTGGTCGTAATATCAGCCGGAGTCAAAATTCCCTTGTCACGCATTTCCCCCATCTTGGTCATAAAGCCGATCCAGGTATCTTTATCAATGGCCAAATTTCCGCTGTCGTCAAAAATATATCCTTTGCCCATGCTGTATTGATAAGCAGTATAATCCACAAGGTCCCCACTTTGGTCAACGTATACATATTTGTCTTCGCCGAGTTTGGCTTTAGCTGCCTCGCCAAAGGCGAAGTAATCGTCCCATGTCCATCCGATTTCCGGTGCTTGCAGATCAAGCTTGTCAACAACCGTCTTGTCATACACCATGCCAAGTGCTGCGACACCTAAAGGCATCGCGTATTGTACACCTTGTACTTTACCCCCATCCAATACAGTAGCTTCTATATATTCAGAATTTACATCCTTCAGATCAGCCAGCAAGTCTCTGCCGGCATAATCATTTAAATAAGCTGCATCCATCTGGATGATGTCCGGTGCTTTCTTAGCCGAATACTGTACGGCAAGCTTATCGTAATAGCCGTCCCAACCAGAGAACTGTGTTTGGAAATTCACGTGCGGATTAAGCACCTTATATTGCTCAATAGCCTGTAAAGTAGCATCATGACGAGCCTGAGATCCCCACCAGGCAATGGTAAGGGTCACCTCTTCACCATTGCCCCCGCCGTTAGCTGCCTTGGAAGATTGATCTGACCCATCTTGTGCGGCGGTATTCACAGGACCCCCATTTCCTCCACAAGCACTTGTTACAGTCACCAGTACAATTAAAGCGGTTACAAAAAACCATTTTTTAAAATTTCCCACTGATTTTCCCCCTCTTAATTCATCATGGTAAATAACAGCTGTTTCTATGTTCGATAGTAGCATCAGGGGTATATCCCGTATAGGATAGTAATGAACAAAAAAGTTTCACTATTCACCTGAATCATTTCTTTAATAGCTCACTTGGGCTACACCCACAATATTTCTTAAATAAAGTGCTGAAATAAGGCACATTGTTGTATCCTACCATCTCTGAAATCTCATAAATCATATATTTTCCTTCTATTAAAAGACCCTTGGCCTTTTCAATTCTCACTCGAATGACATAGTTGGTAAATGTCTCACCCGTTACTTTTTTAAATAATTGATTCAAATAATTTTTAGAGATATAAAGCTGTTGAGCCAGTTGCTCCAAGGTAATATCTTCAGCATAATGCTGATGGACATATTCAACCATATATTGAACTGCCTTTCGATGTTTCTCATGAATCACGGGAGTTCTAGCCTCCACCCGTTGAACAAAATCTTGTAAAGAGGATTGCTGTTCCTCTGAGTGATTGCTTCCTTCTATAACATGCTCATATTGCTCTAATAAACAGCGCGTTGCTTCATTCGCTGACTCTTTAATGTTCTGCCAATTTGATCTCACACTACCTGCGGCATAACGAAGGGATAACCCTAGATAAGTCATAATCTGATGACCGATTAATTCTCCTATTCGGCGCGTGTCTTCCTGAATTGTCTGCTCACAAATATCGCTTGAGGCTTGAATTAACAAGGAAGCATGATTTCCAAATAACCAAACAAAGCGAAAAGAATATTCTTCCTGCTCCATAATCTCTTCTACAATATTGGTGATCGCAAAGCGGAATAAATTCCAATCCGCATTAGACAACCCACGAATGCGTTCCGTCCAGGATATTTCGGTAATTATGGCGACATGCTTACTCTGCTCCCAAAATGCCAGGTTATCAGGGAGTTGCTGAGGTTGTTCCTGACCGTTCAGTAGAGAGAGTAGCCACTCTATTTCTGATTGGCTGTTCAGCATTCGTCCATTCTCCAATCGGTCAAGATACGTTGCCTCTAACTTCTCTATAGTTGTGGTCAATACACTGGCAATTTGCTCTAGCGTGACGGGTTTAGTCAAATAATCATCCACACCTAATCTTAATGCAGTTCTTGCATACTCAAAATCGTTGTACCCACTTAAGATGACAAAGCGTCCGGCAAATCCTTCCGACTTTAGTTGCTCTATCATTTCAATTCCGTTGATATAGGGCATATAAATATCGGTAAGTACAATATCAGGTTTTATTTCTCGAATTAATTGAATACCAGCTTGTCCATCAATCGCTTCACCTGCAAATTCAGCAGCAAGCTCGCCCCAAGGGATCGCCGCCCGCAGCCCCTTGACTACTTGAAAATCATCATCAATAATTGCAATTTTCCACATCAGAATCCTCTCCTTGGGAAGTTAAAGATGTAACGATGGGCAGACGAATCACGGCCTGTGTCCCTCCATAGGAAGATGGCATTAACTGAAACCCATATTCCGCTCCGAATAAAGCTTCAATACGCTCACGAACATTACGCAATCCGTATCCTCCTCTGGCACTGCGTTGCTCATGCCAGTTGTTAGGCAACTCGCAACCGTCATCGGTAATTGTAATTTCCAGAGCTTTGTCTACCTGCTTCAACGATATCATTAGGAGCGCTTCTTTTTTCCCGTGAAACCCATGTATAAAAGCATTTTCAATGAAAGGTTGAAGAATTACTTTGGGAACATACCAATTCTTGATTTCCTCATCCACTTCAAACTGAAATTTCAACCTATCCTGCCAACGTATTCTCTGAAATGATAAATAACTTTCAATATGGGCTAATTCCTCTCTGACCATAATCAAGTGATTCGTATTAGATAGGGATAATCGAAAGAACTGACCCAGATAGGACAACATATTACTAATCTGATGCTGACCCGCTTCAATAGCCATCCAGTTAACCTGATCCAGGGAATTATATAAAAAATGTGGATTAATCATCATTTGCAGGGCTTTAATTTCAGAGACCCGCTGCCGTTCATGTTGCTGTTCCAGGGAGTCATATAGTTCGTCTATCCGCAGCGTCAGTTTCTCATAACCCTGAAATAATCTTCCAAATTCATTTTTATAGCCCGTTGGAAGCGTTGTCCTTTTGCTTAATGAAAAATTGTTCATGGCATTCAGTAACATAGCAATAGGCCTTACAAACTTGCGGGACAGAAATATGGCAAGCAGTAAGATCATGATGATGCTGACGATCCCTAAGCCTAAAATAATTTGTGTCTCCTGCAAACTTCCCTGCATAAGCTCTGTCCAGGAAGTAATCTCAACCAGGGACCATTTAGAGGACAGCGAAGATGACCAGACTAAGAGTTCGTCTCCGGTACGCTTGGACCCCGTCGAATTCATATCAATCTGATGCTTGATATCATTGCTGTTCTCTAAGAAAAAGGCTGTATCGCCTGTGCTCGTAATCAGCTTACCCGTATCATCAAATAGAGCAAGCTTGGAACGGGCATCATCAGTAGCAATAATCTCTTTGAAATTGGACATTCGCACATTAAATACCATTACAGCATTGGCTCTATTAAAGCGGTTGTAGACTTTCCGGGCGAAGCTGATGACCTGAACTTCTCCGTTATTGGATTGAATGGTTCTCCCGCTTAACCAGGTGTAGTCTGAATTGCGTAATAAATCATACCACTCTTCCTTCTCCAAACTATCAAGAGATAAGAACTGAACAAATTCCTGTAAATTGTAAGAAGGGGTAAGATCAGAATAGACATGAATAGATTGAAGTAGCGGCATGCTGAATACATAGTTATTCAATTGTCTACGGATATCAGCCTGTCCCGTCACTCGATCGTAGTTATCAACATCACCCAGCAACTCCTCATAAGTTGAGCTGAAGTTCTGTGAGGCGGTGCTTGAGCTTTGTTCAATATCTACCAAGTTGGTATTTAATTTCTTGTGTAATTCAATTAACAGCTTCTGTTGGTAATAGGACGTATTTTCTGCGATATCCCTTGAGCCATTAACGTAAGTTACCGTGATTACGATTCCCACTAGAATTGTCACGATAAGAGCAAATCCAAAGAAGAACACCACATCAATTCTTAATGATTTAAATGGATCTTTGAACAATTCATACACCTCCGGTCATCCATTCATGAGTAAGTAAAGAAAAGAAAGCTGCGAATTTTCGCAGCTAACTTTTTAATTATAAGCATAAATGATTAACCGGCCATGCTTCTCCAGACGGCTAGCCTTTAAGTGCTCCGGCAGACATGCCCTCTACAAAGTGTTTCTGCGCCAGGAAGAAAATAATGACAGAAGGCATAATAGAGACAAGAGACATAGCAAGCATCTGCCCCCATGGAACCGAGCCTTGGGAATCGATAAACAATTTCAATGCCAGGTTAATCGTATATTTCTCGATAGAGTTAATATATATCATCTGTCCGAAAAAATCGTCCCAATTCCACAAGAAAGCGTATATTCCCACAGTCACCAGTGCTGGTTTTATGAGTGGGAGCATGATTCGCCAATAAATACCGAACCAGTTACATCCGTCAATTTTTGCAGCCTCATCTAACTCTTTGGGTACGGAACGCATAAACTGAACTAGTAGATAGATAAAGAAGGGACCTCCGATGCCCCCTGCCAACAAATGGGGAATATAGAACGGAAGATACGTATTGATCCAATTCCATTGACTGAACATGACATACTGCGGAACGATCGTCACCTGAGTTGGCAGCATCAAAGTGACCAGCATAATAGCAAACCAAAGCTTGCGAAGTGGAAAATCCAATCTGGCGAAAGCAAAAGCAACCAGACTGCAAGAAACGATACTTGTGAATAACACGCCTAACACCAGTTCAAACGTATTGATGTAAAAATGGGTAAACGTAAAGTTCGGAACGGATACCCAGCCCTCGCTAAAATTAGACCAGTGCGGTACCTTGGGAAACAGACCTGCCGAGCTCATCTCTTCATTGGTTTTGAGCGAAGCCCCTAGCCACCAGAAGATAGGATACATCATAAGCAGACTGACCGCGAGAAGAGAAAAATGATTTATCAGCCGTCTGGCTGAACCGCCTACTCTCATTATTTTTTCCCTCCTTGCGTTTCATAGAATACCCAATACTTCGAGGACCAAAAGAGCACCCCGGCAAACAAACCAATCAAAATCAACAGAATCCAGGCCAATGCCGAAGCATAACCCATATGGAATTTGGTGAAGGCCTGTTCATACAAATACATGACATATACAAAGGTGGATTTAACAGGACCGCCGTTAGTGATAACAAAAGCCTGCGTGAACATTTGGAAGGTATTGATCATGGATTGCACGCAGTTAAACAAAATCATAGGGGATAGCATCGGCAAGGTTATGGAGAAGAACTGCCGAGCTTTTCCCGCTCCATCCACCGAAGAAGCCTCGTACAAATCGCCGGGAATTTGCTTAAGCCCCGCTAAGAAGATAATCATAGAAGAACCAAATTGCCATACCATTAGCAGAATTAACGTACCCAGCGCATACTTGGGATCAGCAATCCAGGAGGGACCTTTGATGCCGAAAATACCCAAGAAGTCATTGATAAAACCGTTTCGACTAAAAATGTTCTTCCACAGAATCGAAACCGCGATACTTGTTCCGATTAATGAAGGGAAATAAATCATCGTTCTGTAGAAGGAGATTCCTTTAATCTTGCGATTCAGCATCATGGCAACGCTTAGCGCGAACATCAAGCGAAGAGGCACGGTTAACAATACGAATACGATGGTTATTTTCAAAGATTTTGGGAAGATATCATCCATCGTAAAAATTTCCTTGTAGTTAGCCATTCCAATCCAATTAGGCGCTTCAAGCAACGAATAATCAGTGAACGAATAATACAATGACATAATCATCGGACCCAAAGTTAGTAGAAAGAACCCTATCAACCAAGGGGATAAGAACAAATACCCGGCAAAGGGAGCTTCCCAACTTTTAAAGCGCTTACTAAACCTAGAACGCTTTGTTGCAGGAATGCCGGTAACAGGCTGATTCACGCGAATGTTATTCATGCAGACTCTCCTATCTCACACTTATTCACCACTTGGGTTCATTATAAGTGTTGGCTTTTCTGCCTTGAAGGAGAGGAATGAATGCTTTTCTTTCACTATTTATCGATTTTTCAGGTGAACCTAGACTACCGGTTCATCATATTTTCCAAAACCACCCTCGCAAACGATATTCTTATCCAGAACTTCTCTCAGATTTTGCTTGGACTCCTCCAGCTTTCTTTGAGCTCCTTCAATCTCCGCAATTTTCGCCTGAATGACCTCAATTTGCTCAGCTTTGGTAAATTCATTCTTGGCGACCATTAATTTGACGTCATGAATGGAGAAGCCCACCTCAAGGCAGTTCTTCACAACATTTAAGTGGCGGACAATCCCCACTTCATAGTTCCGATAGTTATTTTGGTCTCTCAGTACATATTCCTCAGGGATCATGCCCATCTTCTCATAGTAACGAATTGTAGATATTGATAGGCCAACCCTTTCGGCCACTTCGCTAATTTTCATCATAAACACCTCATTTTTTCCCTATTGCTATAAAGTATACTTCATAGTTTACAATCCTGATAGTGATGACAGTTAAACCGTTAGCTGCCTCATTATTATAAATATAAAGGAGACAAGAAGATGCAAGCTCTAACTCACACTAGTCAGTTCCAACAATCCAACGATTTCAATAACATCGTCTTGGAGCGCCGTTCTGTTAAGGTTTACGATCCAGAGGTAAAAATTAGCCGGGAGGAAATGACTGAAATTCTGTCTAAAGCATCCCGTGCGCCCTCTGCAATTAACATGCAGCCCTGGCGTTTTCTCGTCATCGACAGCGCCGAAGGTAAAGAAAAGCTGGCCAAGCTAGCCTCCTTCAATCAAACGCAGGTACAGACCGCTTCTGCTTCCATTGCCATATTCTACGATGTGAACAACATTGAATATATAGATGAGATTTTCAGCAAAGCCGTGGAACTGGGATACATGCCGCAAGATATTATGGACATGCAAATGCAACAACTTAAGCCTTATTATGCAAACGTAACTGCAACCGAACTTCACAACATGAACTTGATCGACGCAAGTCTCGTATCAATGCAGTTGATGCTGGTTGCTCGTGCTCATGGTTATGATACCAATCCTATGGCTGGTTATGACAAAGAGAAGATTGCAGAAGCCTTTGGCCTCGACTCCAACCGTTTCCAGCCCGTCATGTTAATTTCCATAGGAAAAGCAGCCAAAGAGGGTTATCCTTCCTATCGTCTGCCAGTTGAGACAACTACTACTTGGGCTTAACCTGGCGTTAAATTCTGTTATGTTAGAACAAACAAGAACGGTCTGGAGTCCTCAACGGAGTCCCAGACCGTTCATTACATAAGGACGCACCAGATCTGCAAGCCTATCCACTCGATCTTTATCCTCCGCATTTAACCAATACAGCGCAGCTCCATAGATTGCCGAACCTGTCATGGCCGCCATGATCTCTAGGTAATTTCTCTCCGCTCCAGGGTAGGTATCTCCTCTCAGAAAAATATTTTCTATGGTCTGCTGTAGCATTTTCTTGATCTTCTTATCCACCAAGGTTGCCATGGAATTAGAGCTCATTCTACAGATACGGTAAAAGTCTACAATATACCCGTGCGTCGCCAAGATCAGCTGGGTGCATATCTCATCTGTAAATTCCCCTGCATTCTTCACTTGTTCAGGAATCATCTCATGGAATACCTCTTCTGTAACTTCTTCAAGCAAAGCGTATTTATCCTCAAAATGAGCATAGAATGTGGCCCGGTTAATGGTAGCATGTTGAGCAATATCCTTAATGGTAATAGCATCAAATCCTGTGCTAAACAACAAATCTCTGAACGCTTCTCTAATGAGCTGTCGTGTGCGCAACACCCTCGGATCTTCCTGATTTACCATGTTCAACCCCCTTTTTAGACATCAAATATTACATTGTGTTGCTTAAGCAACGTTCCTCTAACTCTGCTGATTGAAATCATATCCATGCCATATTATCATCTTATCAAACAGGTGTTGCTTAAACAATCTGTGACTGATTCTTTTGAAAGAAGGGTTTATGTTGAATACCAAAGCATATCGAATTCTGATATTTGGCGCCGGCGTGATTGGTAGTGTATACGCCCTCCGGTTCGCACAGTCGGGACTGGATGTCACCATCCTGGCACGGGGAAAGAGATTGCAAACGTTACAAAGGGAGGGGCTAATCTATAACGAGCACGGAACAAATAAGCAAATTCCAATTCGAACGATTGAAGCTCTTGATGATGACGACATCTATGATTTCATTTTCGTCCCTGTCAGATATGATCAGTCCGAAGCTGCTCTCTCGGCGATCCAGCATAATCGAAGCAAGAACATTGTCACCCTGACCAACACCATTGGATATGGCCCTTGGCTGGACATTATAGGCGATCGTTTGCTTCCGGGATTCCCGGGCGCCGGTGGAGATATTAAGGAAAATGTCCTATATGCTCAATTCGGATCTGAAAAACATCAAGGAACCATTTTCGGGGAAATCGATGGAAGGATGACCGAGAGAGTGAATGAACTGGCTCAACTATTTGAATCGGTGGATTTGCATTATGAAGTCCAAAAAGACATTCAGGCATTCCACATTTCGCATACGGCATTAGCCATCGTTAACAAGCATTTCTATACCGATGACGGCATGATGAGCATAGAGCAAGCAAGAAGTGAAGATATCTTAAGCAGGATTGCTAGGGATATTAAGCACAATATTCAACGGGTCGAGCAAGCTGGTATTTCGGTAATCCCACCTGAAACGAAGGCCATGGGACAATTACCGCACAACGATATTATTTCTCGTTATCGCCAGATGCTGAGCAATGACTTCATTATTGATGTCAAGCTTGGGAACCATGCGATTAGCCAAAAGGCCGAAATTCTGTTATTGGACAAGATGTTTCAAAGTACGTTCAATTTGAGAGGAGGATTATGATGAAAGCTATTGCTTTGACAAGCTTTGGAATCCCGGAAGTGCTGAAGGAACTGGAACTGCCAATTCCCTCACTCACCGATACACAGGTGCTCATCGAGATGCGTGCTTCTTCCATTAATCCGGCAGATTATTTATTTCGCAACGGCGCGATTCTCCAAAGTCCCATGGCCCACAAATTTCCGGATCAATTGCAATTGCCTTTGGTTCTTGGTAATGAAGTAGCTGGCATCGTTCAAGAAGTAGGCAGGAAAGTGACTCATTTCAAACCGGGAGATCGTGTTATGGGCATGATTCAACGAGGTTCTTATATGGACTATGTTGCGGCGGAAGAAGATCATCTTGCCGTCATCCCTGAAAATGTATCCTTTGATGAGGCAGGTGCTGCTCCCACGGTTACCCTGACAGCCTGGCAAGCACTATTCGAGCATGGTCATCTTCAACCGGAACAACGTATTCTTATTCATGCGGGGGCTGGAGGAGTGGGACATGTAGCCGTCCAGTTGGCCAAGCAACATGGAGCCTATGTTATTGCGACCGCGAGGAACTACAATCATGATTTCGTTAGAGCACTTGGTGCTGACGAGGTCATCGACTACACCAAAGTCGACTTTACGACCCAAATAACAACTCCTGTCGATATCGTATTGGATACCGCCAAGGACCCCTCCACTTTCGGCACAGGGTTACCAGGTGAGATGGGAGAGAAGAACTTCTCGGTTATCAAGGAGGGTGGAACTTATATTTCAATAGTGGCATTTGGCATCAGTCAGTATCCGAAGGTACGCAACATTCACGCCCATTTCTTCCAAGCTCAACCCAAGCGTACCGATTTCGAATTCATTGCTGACCATATGAAAAACAATAAATTAAAGATCCATATCAATGAGACATTTGCCTTCACCGCTCAGGGCCTGCTTCAAGCTTATCGCAAAAGTGAAGAAGGCCCGAAACGAGGCAAAGTTGTCATCACCAAAACCATCAAGTAAGTAAATTTGAACGATGGTTCGTCTATCCACCCATTTAATATATTTTTTTGGCGCAAATATTTATTAAAAAATGTATATTATTCCCTAAATTTTTGCGCCAAACTATATAATTCCTTCCATTTAATCAAAAATCCTGCTTGAATTATCTAAATTTTACTCTATAATCTCTAGTTAAGAGCGCAAAATCCAAAGAAAATTTGCGCCAAATTATCTGGAGGTGCTTAATGAATATCAATACCATTATTCAGAAAGACCCGTCCCACCCATCGCTAGGCAAGAGAGCCACAACGTTGCGTCTGCTGCTGGCTTTTGTGCTGGCTGTGAGCAGTCTGGTCAGTTTGGCCCCCGCAGCTTCGGCCGCAACGTTTACTCCTGCCGAACTGGACAGTCCGCTTAACAATCCATTTAAGGGCTGGGCGCCTCCCGCTACTGGCGGACCGTATGCGCAACCGCACAAGCTGGTCTATGCCGGTGTCACCTGGAAAGAACTAGAACCCACCAAAGGCGTCTTCGACTGGAACGCCATCGAAACCAAGTTCAAGTTTGATTATTGGCGGAGTCAAGGTGTGAGAGTGGTCTTCCGGCTGTTGCTGGACAATCCGACTGGCTCCGCACATCGCGACATCCCCGACTGGCTTTATAACGAAATGCTCACACAGGAAGGAACAGCCGGCACCGCTTATCAGGACAATACCGGCGGCATGGGAACCGGGAACAACACAGGCTTCTCTCCTAACTACAGCTCATCCATCCTCCTCGCCCGCCACAAAGTGTTGCTTGATGCCATTGCAGCCCGCTACTACACCCAAGATGCTCCTATTGCATTTGTCCAAATTGGCTCGCTGGGTCATTGGGGCGAGTTCCATACCTGGCCTTATGTCGGCCCTAACAATGAACAGAACTACACGGGGGCATTTCCACCCAATGCGATCTCCAATCAATTTATTCAGCACTATATTGATGCCTTCTCTAATAAATCCGACCGCATTCAGGTCATGATTCGCCGAAGCGTACAACTAGCTTCTACCCACGGACTGGGCATGTTTAATGACATGTTCGGGGACCAACCCAGCTTCGATTCGTCCTGGGGCTGGTACACTGGCACACAAAATGGCTACTGGGATGATATCGGCCAGTTGCAGCCGGCTTATGCGAATTTCTGGAACAACGCGATCTCGGCCGGGGAATTCTATGGTGGCGCAGGTGGACTGCAAGCCAGTCTGACGAGCGGCGCAGGATTTACGGAAACGATGCGTCAAGCCGAGCTTAGCAAGCCAAGTTGGTTGGGACCCAATTCCCCTGCCTCCTACGCAGTGGGTGGACCGTATCAGGCCAACATGGATACCTTGAAGAAACGCATGGGCTACCATCTTGTCGTCAAGCAAGTAACGCACAACGATTCGGCTGCCAGCGGCTCCTCGCTGTCGGTATCGCTTAGCATAGAGAACAAAGGTCTCCAGCACTTTCCGTTCAACTGGCCGGTTGAGTTGCAGATTCGCAGCGGTTCTACCGTCGTTGCCCGGACTATCACTGACATCCAGCTCAAGAACTGGAAGACGGGTACCTATGCTCACACCAACTCCATCACCATCCCGTCAAGTCTAGCAGCAGGTAACTACACCGTTGCACTAGCCATTCTCGACCCGGCAACAAATACGCCGGCCGTGGATTTTTCCAATACCGGTCGCACGACCGACGGCGCCTTCCCTGTGAGTACCATTAATGTCACGTCAGGCACCGGTGGCGGTGGTGGCGGCACTTCAATCGTTGTGGATGGCTCCGCCTCCGATTGGAGCGCTATCCCCGCTCTAGCTTCCGGAAGTTCATCCGTCGCCACACTGAAAGGAACACGAGTAGATTCCAATCTTTATCTGCTGGTGCAAGGGAGTGGCTTGACCGATTCCGGGGCG
The DNA here is from genome assembly GCF_001486585.1 of Paenibacillus senegalimassiliensis. GTDB lineage: Bacteria > Bacillota > Bacilli > Paenibacillales > Paenibacillaceae > Fontibacillus > Fontibacillus senegalimassiliensis. The sequence goes on along the minus strand of NZ_LN909046.1, from coordinate 161,393 downwards.
TTCTATATTAATGCAGATAACAACACCGCAACTGGCTACAATGCAACAGGCTGGCCAAACAGCGGTGCGGATTATTTGCTGGAAAACAATACGCTCTATGCATACACCGGTACGGGAAATAGCTGGTCCTGGAACCAGGTAGCAACACTTGGAACCAGTCAGTATGCCAAGAATGCCTCCGTAGTTGAAATTGGCCTGCCGCTGTCGGCAATTGGCGTAAGCTCAGGGCAAACTATCCGGGTGGGTTATATCCTCGCCGGTTCGGTCGCAGAACGGCTACCGGGAGAGAGCGGCACTTTGCCCGCGCTTGAACTATAACCAAGCAAGATAGGCAACAACCTTGAATGTGTTTTGACGTTTAGTTTGCTCCGCATTGAGGTATAACCTTGCCTGTGCTTTGATAACAATAGATAAGGTGAAGTGCTCCCTGTCAAGTAGACAGTGAATAAAACAAAAAAGCGATTGGACATATCCCTCAGTTTAAATGAAAAACTGGGGGAGTTTTTCATGTGTTTCTGTCGCTTTCACGTACCTTGGACGCTTCCTAAGAATTACGGCTTGGAGTCTAAGCGCACCCATAATCCGATAATATCGCTTTTTGTTGTAAATCCCTCACTTTCCTATGCTCCAGTCATAATGCGAATTCGAATCCTGCCTAAGACATTTTCCTCCTTGCTCACTCTTCTCACTCTTATCTACATACTTTATCAAAACTTTATTTTAGCTATGGCACAACTTTATTTTCGTTTGATACATTGTGAGCCAATCCCAACCTAGGAGGCAAACTCATGACAGAAAAAGTACAGACCCCCGTCCTTGAGCTAAAAGGACTCACAAAGATAATTCGCCACAAAACCCTTGTAAATGATTTGAGCTTCAGCTTGAACCAAGGGGACATTTATGGTTTTCTGGGACCAAATGGTTCAGGAAAAACGACTACCCTGCGCATGATTACCCATTTAATCTTTCCCACCTCAGGAGACATCTTTATCCATGGTCATTCGGTTACAAGGGACTATCGCAGAGCCCTGTCCGTCGTAGGAAGTATTATTGAAAATCCCTCATTCTATCTCAATCTGACGGCGATACAGAACCTCAAATTAAGTGCCAGCTTAGCCGACACACCCGTCGGAAGCTCAAGAATCAATGAAGTCCTGGAGATTGTAGGCTTGGCAGATGCCAAACAGGATAAAGTAAAAACCTATTCGCTTGGCATGAAGCAACGACTTGGTCTCGCCAATGCCCTGTTATGCCACCCTGCTATCATTATACTGGATGAGCCTACCAATGGTGTTGACCCTGCCGGGCTTCGGGAGATGAAGGCTTTGATCAAGCGCCTGGCTCAACAGGAGCACATTACCTTTCTCATTTCCAGTCATATGCTGCGTGAAATGCAGGACCTCTGTAACAAAGTAACCATTATACAAAAAGGCAAGCTGGTGGAGACAGGACGGGTTCATGAGCTTCTCGCCAGCTATCAAGTAGATAACCTGGAGGATTTGTTTTTTGCCTGTGTAGAGGGGGATCAGCTATGAGAAGGATCGGTGTTCTGGTTCAATTTGAAATAAAAAAGATGCTGTTCTCCCAAAGCACCGCTATTTACACGGGAATCTATTTGATTAACTTTATCATCTCTGCCATCTTCTTCAACATCATGGGAAGTGACGGAACTGTACTCACAGCAGGCAATGCGCAGTCATTTCCTATTCAGCATTTGCAGGCCAGCTTCCTGTTCACCGGAATCTTTGTAGCTATCTATGTCGGGCAGATTATTTCCCAGGAGCGAGCACAAGGAACCCTGAAGCTGATCCTGACTCGCGCTACCTCCCGACTTGAATACTTTATAAGCAAGGTCGTGTCTATCCTTTTGTTTTCCGTATTTGTAACTCTGATGATGATTGCTTTAGGCTATGGGGTAGGTATGCTGTTCTTTGGGTGGGGAGACACCCTTAGCTTCTTCTCTGTAACAACATCTGGCCTTCCGGGAGTAGGCCTTACGCTATTAAGCGGACTTGCCTTCGCGTTCTCCTATTTTGCCTTCGGGATGATCGCGATGGTGGTGTCCATGCTTTCAAGCCAGTTTCTCATCAACACCACCATGATTGGAATCGCTCTTATGATGGGACAATACTTTGAATTACTCCCCTCCATCAAGCAATATACGATTTTTCATCAGATGCTGTTTTTTCATATCAATATATTTGAACAGCCGTTTGACTACAACCTGCTGAGCTTTTTTATTCTGCTGGCGTATTGCGCAATTTGTGTTCTGCTGGGTTACCAACTTCTAAGAAAGAAAGACCTGTATGTCTGATATCGGGAGGATAAATTCATGAAAAAGCAATTACGCCATGATTTCCAAAAATGGATCGTTCAAAAAAGATATTGGATGATTTTAGGGGGCGTACTTCTATTTAGTCTGGGCTATGCGGTATATTTGGTGCAGAAGGGCTTACCTGGCATGGTGGTCATGGAGCTTGGACTTTCACAGCTTCGGCCCCTATACTGGCTGCTTTGCTGTTTTATGATAGGGGATGTGATCTCCAGTGATTATCATTATAAGACCATGAAGACCACGATTCCGTCATCGAGCACCCGTACGGCTTATTTGATCTCCAAGTCTGTTACCTCTGTGGTCATTTGCCTGTTACTCTTATTTGCTCATATGACAAGCTCTTTTATTGTGGTATACATGTTCTCGCCTCAAATTGAGTGGGGTCTGTTGGGAGAATTATTCGCCTCGGCAGCTATCGGTGCATTCATCACCGTTATTTTTCTGGTCGGCCTCATTACCCTGTGCATGATACTTACAGAGAATGAAGCAGCCACCATTGGCTTCTCCATGGGCACCATCTTTATCATGCTTGTCTTAGAATCATTGAAGCAGCTTGCAATATATATCCCCACCATGCAAATGATTACATTAAGCTCAACCCTGCATTCAAGCCTGACCACCGGCATGACGATCATCGGCGCCCTTCTTTTATCGGGCATCCTGTTCATATGGAGCAGCATAAGCATTTTCAGAAGCAAGGATTTATTTATATGATTGGAACAGGAGGCTGTTATGAGCAGAAAAAATATACTTATTATTGAGGATGAATATGACCTGGCGACAATCATTCAAACTTATCTGACGAAGGAACAATACGATACGGAGATATGTGCTAGTGGCAATGATGCCTTGGCAATATTGGACAGATTTCAGCCCCATATGGTGCTGTTGGACTTAATGCTGCCTGGCAAGGATGGCCTAGAAATTTTGCGTCAGCTCCGATTGAAGACCGCCATTCCTGTTATTATCATTAGCGCGAAGGAGACTGAATTGGATGTCATCCTAGGGCTAAAGCTTGGTGCAGATGATTATATGACCAAGCCCTTCTCCATTAAAGAGCTCGTAGCTCGTATAGATGCCCTTTTCCGGCGATTAAGTCCAACTCCACTCACTTCAGAGGGGGATCATAAAGTCAAATTTGACCAAGTATTGGTTGACTTTTCCTCCCGAATAGTGACTCTTGGGGAGAAAGCTGTCAATCTGACAGCGAAAGAATTTGATCTACTGGCATTTATGTTACGACACCCGAAGCAGGCGCTTAGCAAAGAGCAAATCTATGACCAAGTGTGGGGATTACATGAATATGGGGATATCAACACGGTTGCCATCCATATTCAGAAGATCAGGGAGAAGTTGGGACAAGCCCATCATATAACTACCCTTCGGGGCATTGGCTACCGATTTGATGGAGAATTTATATGAAGGACAGCATCATTCGCCGTTTAGTCATCATATGCTGCCTGATGTGTATCTTCCCACTGGTTATGGCTACCTTTTTGGGACAGGTGCAATTTGTCTGGTTTGTCTTTTTCCTGTTAACCCTTCCCACCCTGTTTCTGACTGTATTAATTACCCTTTTTATTAAAAAGCGCTTGATCTCCCCCTTAAGCATGTTAGTAGAACAAGCGAATACCATCTCCACAGGCGATTTATCTCAACCCATTGTATATGAGAAGGAGGACGAGATTGGACACTTTATCGCCTCCTTTGACCGCATGAGAACTAATCTGTACGTACAGCAGCAACAACAGCAGCAATTCGAGATTGAACGTAAAAATTTCATTAATGGCATCTCTCATGATCTTAAGACTCCCATCGCTTCCATTTCAGCGTATATTGAGGCTCTGCAGGATAAGATGGCAGCAACACCGGAGGAAGAGAAGCATTACTTTGAAATCGTTGAAAATAAGCTGTCTGTGCTAACCGAGCTATCTAATCAACTTAGCCTGAGCTATACAACTCCCGACAGCTTGCATTTAACCTTGCAGGAGGTAGGCTGTTATGAGTGGTCTGTCGATCTGTTCAAAAGCGTTCGAAGTGAATGTCTCATTCGCGGTATTGCATTTGAGTTAAGGAACAGAATTGATGTCAACAATCCTGCCGCTATGTGTATCAATGTTTACCAGCTTGAACGAGCAGTCCAGAACATGCTGAGCAACGCTTATCGCTATACCCGCGAGCTATTAGCTGTTTCGGCCGAGATTAACGCGCATCGCTATGTGCTATGCATCGAGAACGATGGCGTGAGGCTTGACCCGGGCAAGACTGAAGTGATCTTCGAGCGATTCTATACCGAAGAGACTTTAGAGGCTCAGGGACATTTGGGATTAGGCCTGCATATCGCCAGGACGATCATTAAGTCCATGCAAGGAACGATAACGGCTGACGTAAATGCTGGCCTGATCAGGTTTGAGATGAGTCTGCCGCTCCAGAATTGATCATGCTCTCTCCGCTCAAAACCTCTACTAAAACGAATTATAAAATCTGTACTACTGGCTGCCGATATCAATTTCTTTAACTTGGGCATACCAATACCCCCATAGAAAACATATTATTTTTCATTGTTCTCTATGGGGGTAGCATATCATTTTACCCAGGGCGGTCTATTTCTTTGTGTTTTGATTAATCGCTACGACGATGGCCACCACCAACGTCAGCAGCGCAATAATGAGCGGCCGGCTGATGCCAAGCTCCTTGGCGATTTTCGCGCTGAGTCCGTTCTTCTCCCTCATTCAAAATATCCTTGCTCCGCATTGAGGTATAACCTTGCCTGTGCTATGATAACAATAGATAAGGAGCCGTGCTCGACACACGACTCCCCTGTACACTTACCGCTTTTAAAGAGCGGTCGGCTGTAGGGTTAGTTACGCGACTTGAAATAGACCGCATCCTTTACCCAGGGCGGTCTATTTCTTTGTGTTTTGATTAATCGCTACGACGATGGCCACCACCAGCGTCAGCAGCGCAATAATAAGCGCCCCAAAGCTGATCATGATCGTCAAAGCATCCTTAATCGCCACAGGCATCACCTCCCTTCCGGGAGATTAGCCGACCGTCCCTTTTAAGCCAGTTTCATGTACATGCTATATTATAGCAGATTTTACCTGTAAAACAGCAAAACAAAAAACACCTTCAAGAGTTAGCCCCTATCGCAAGATAGGCAGCATCCTTGAAGGTGTTTTGCATTACTATTTCTTCTTATAAAACTCATGATACAGCTTCATGAGCGCCCTTTTCTCTATACGCGACACATAGCTGCGACTGATGCCTAGCTCCTTGGCAATTTCGCGCTGGGTCCGTTCTTCTCCCCCATGCTCCAGCCCGAAACGCCCTTTGATGACTTCCTGCTCCCGCGCGTCCAAAATGTCCAGATTGCGATAAATTTTGCTCTTCTCCATCTTGAGCTGAACCCGATCTACGACCTCATCGGCCTCCGTGCCCAATATGTCAATTAATGTAATTTCATTACCTTCTTTATCCGTTCCGATGGGATCGTGCAAGGACACGTCCTTGCGGGTCTTCTTCAACGATCTTAAATGCATAAGGATTTCATTCTCGATGCACCGCGCCGCAAACGTAGCTAGCTTCGTACCTTTGTTCGGCCGGAAACTCTCGATCGCCTTAATCAGGCCAATCGTACCGATTGAGATCAAGTCCTCCAGATCCTCGCCGGTGTTGTCGAATTTCTTGACAATATGGGCCACTAATCTCAAATTATGTTCGATCAACAGGTTGCGACTAACCGGGTCGCCTTCGGCCATGCGCTGCAAATGAAGCGCTTCTTCAGCTTCTGTGAGGGGTTGGGGAAAAGCGTTGTTTTTGACATAAGAGACGAGCAAGGTAAGCTGTTTGATAAATAAAGCAATCGTACTGATCAGTCCGGGCAAGGATGACACCTCCTGAAGAAATGTGCATTTGTCTGCGGTCTGTTCATTTTATGTGGGCAGAGGCCCAGTCGTGCCTGTACGGGAAAAAGAAAAAGCACCGCCCCTTAAATAAGGTGGCGATGCTTTTATTAACCTACTGTGCAGCAAACAGCCCTCTAGCGTTAAACTTGCTGCTTATACCATTCCAGCGTTTCGCGAATCGCTTCGGAATGCGGGGTGGTGTCCGTGCCGAAAGCAGCCGCGTATTTGCCGTGATCCACTACGAATGGCTTATCGAACATATAGATCGTTCCCTTGACCTCCCGCATTTCTCCCCCGAACAGAGCAAGCATTTGAAGCAATGGCTTAGGCAGAGCACTGATTTTGGGCTTCTGACCAAGATGGGTGAAGACCAACTCCACGATTTGGCGGGTCGTTAACGTTTCCGCGCTAGGGATATGCCACACTTGGCCCAAAGCAGCTTCTTGCTCCCCAAGAGTAACCAAGCCACGTGCATAATCACGAATATAAATATAGGTATGTGGTGCATCTACATTTCCTAATACCCCAGCCGCTTTTCCAGCCAATACCGCCCGGAATACCCGCGCACCCAGTGCGGATTCGAGCACGCCAGGGCCATAGAAATCCGGAGCGCGGCCAATTGCTACGCGAGCCTTACCGCTGCGGTGGGCATCCAGCAATGTCTTCGCCATGGCAGCACGCACGATTCCCTTGCCGTCGGTCGTCCGTTCCGGCAAATTCTCCTTCAGGGGTTGATCGGTGGGTCCATACATATACAGATTATCCCCGTATACCAGCTTCGCTCCCGTCGCTTCGGCTGCTCCCAAGATACCTTCCGTAATCGGTGGGAACAATTCCGGCCAGCGGGTATATGGAGCTTTGGCACAATGATAAATGACCGTAGCCCCCTGACAAGCTGCCAAAATGCTTTCACGGTCAACCGCATCTCCCTTCACCACCTGCACCCCGGCGGGAACCTTTGCGGCTCCACTCCGGTTCACCATACGTACCTGCTTGCCGCGAGCCAGCAGCTCATCCATGACCGCCCTACCCAGCGGCCCGGTGCCAATCACAACGTGTAGTTCCTCCTTGTTTGCCATACCCTGTCTCCTTTTTTGTGAAAAAGTATACAAAGCTCTTGTAGAGAATCTTATACATGAATTATACAAACATAATTAACTTAAGTAAAGTTTTTTAATCATGTTCACCTTTCGACAAGGACTAAGTATTTTTTTCCAAAAGTTGCAGGTGTTCTTCATAAAATCCAATAATATCCTCTGAACCAAATTGTTGCGCCGTCAGATACGTCCCATAGAAAATCGTAAACAGCACCTTACTCGCCGTATCAATGGAAATCAAAGGATTCAACGTGCCTGCATCATGGGCTTCCTCCATGGCACGCGTGAATAAATCGAGCATATCCGGTGTCGCCCGCCCGGCTTCAATATGCTCAGGGAATAGCAGCCGAACCTCAGCTTCGCTTAATTCCGGCATGGCGGGATGCATATTCATTTCCGCCAGAAATGAAATCAGGCTGGGCAGCAAGCCCGGCTTATCCTCAGCTTGATTGGCCACCTGAATAAGCAGATGACGGATGGCGTCGAAGCCCCGTTTTTGCAATGTATCAATCTCGATAATGCGCTCTGTCAACCATACCCTCATGAAGTAGACCAACACATCCTCCTTTTTGGGGAAGAACTTGAAGAAGGTCACGCGAGATACCTCCGCCTTACGGCAAATATCCTCCAGCATTACCTCATGAAACATCTTCTTCTCGATCAATTCGAGAGCGCTATGATAAAGAGCCAACTTGGCACGCGCTTTCTTTAATTCCCTAAGCGGAATATTGGATAGTCCCATATTCACCATCCCATCTCATAAACTTAACTCGTGTTAATTATTTTATTCATGATTACATTTAAAAGTCAAGCTACAAAAAAACGGAGACCCCGCTTCACATTCAGCGGGACCTCCGGCTATTCTGTCAAATCAACCTTTTCAGTGTTTAGATATGGTGCGTAACAGGCTCTGCTACGCTACCTTCCTGACTATGCTCCTTGGAGACGAGCGGCGTTGGCTCCTGATTCGTAGAGCGCAGCGGCAACTCCTTCAGGAAGAAGACCAGGATGAACGCAACGACCAAGACCAAAGCCCCCGTCAAGAAGACCGTGGATAACGTGGTGCCCAGAGCATCGCGAATCCCTTGAATCATTTGGGCGAACAGCACTTGCGCATCCGCTGGCAAACTCGCCTGAGTTTGTTCAATCAGCGGCTTGTTCATTAACGTTTGTGGGTTGGCAAAAGCCAACATCTGCTGGGACACCTGCGGGTCTAAAGTGCTCAAATCCGGCGCCAAAGATGATTGCATCGTGGCTTGCAAGTTTTTCGCCAGATTATTGGACATAACCGTCCCCATCACGGCAATCCCGATCGTACCACCCAGGTTACGGAATAACTGAATGGACGCTGTTACGACGCCAAGCTCCTGGTGAGGCACTGCATTTTGCGTAGCCAGTGAGAAGACCGGCATACCGACGCCAAGTCCAAAGCCGAATACAATCATGCTAAGGACGGCCATAGGCACATTGTTCATAAAGACCATAATCCCTACACCAGCTACCATGATTGGCACGCCGATCAGCGCAAATTGCTTGTATTTGCCCTTCTTGGCAATCAATTGCCCTGTCACTGCACTGGAAATAACCATAACAATCGACATCGGCATCGTCACGTAACCAGCATAAGTTGGGGAGATACCGAGCACACCTTGCACAAAGAACGATAAGTAGACCAATGCCCCCATCATGCCGAAGTTCATAATAAATCCGATAATATTGGAAATCGTTACTACACTGTTTTTAAACAAATGCAACGGCAAAATCGGATTTTCCACCTTGGATTCGGCAAAGATAAATAGAAGTCCGGATACCACGGAAGCCGCCAATAAGCCCAGAATCTGCACCGATCCCCACGAATACGTTGTTCCCGCCCATGAGAAGGCAAGCAATAGTGGCACAATGGTGGTGGTCATAAGCAAAGAGCCCCAATAGTCGATGCTCTGGGAGCTGCCGCGCTCCACTTTCGGAAATAACATCATGATCATGACAAAAGCTACGATACCCAGCGGCAAGAAAATCCAGAACAACCAGTGCCAGTCCAGATGATCGACCAGATAACCGCCAAGTGTAGGACCAAGCACACTGGAGAATCCGAAGATTGCTGTCATGTAACCCATCCATTTACCACGCTCACGCGGCGGGAAGAGGTCGCCTACGGAAGTGAAGGCGCTTGACTGTATAATCCCGGCACCGATCCCTTGAAGCCCGCGATAAGCGATAAATTGAAATACATTAGAGGACGTCCCGGTCATGAAAGCCCCTGCCATAAATAGCAAAATACCAATAAGCAAGAACGGCTTCCGCCCGTACATATCGGACAGCTTCCCTACCAATACCGTGGCAATCGTTGACGTTAGCAGATAAATATTAATCGTCCACGTGTAATAATCCATGCCGTCCAGAATTGAAATGATTCGAGGCATAGCCGTGCTCACAATCGTCTGGTTAATCGCCGCAAAGAACATGGCAGCCATAACCGCGATCATGATTGAAACTTTACGTTTCATTGTTAAGTGTTCCATGGTGTTTCTCATCTCCGTTATGATTGATTTTCTATATTTGAGAGCATAACGTCAAAAATCCGGCGCAAATGCTGCAAATCCTCTTCCTGCAATTGATCAAATACGTTCTCAAGCATTTCCTTCTGCTTCTCACCGACCTGTCGATTCACTTCCCGACCCTGCTCGGTAATCGAGATATGAACCACCCGGCGATCATGCTCCGAACGCTCGCGACGTACATAGCCATCCGTAATCATGCGATCCGTAATCCCCGTAATGGCCGCTGATGTAAGACATAATGCCTCCGCCAATTGAGATACCTTCTGCGTGCCTATCGTATCGAGCATGTGCAGCATCTTGAACTGCGGAAAGCTCAGATTGTATTCTCCCCCGCGCTTCTTCCATTCCTGGGTAATCGTTTTGATCAAGGTCCCGAAGGTTGAAGTCACCTCAAACAACTCGTCTCTTCTCGTCAATGAGCTAATCCTCCTTGTCAATCCTTGCCGATCGCTGTCCTGCTTAGTTAAACTTTGAATTAGTTTAGTACTTAAATATTTTAGCATTTAACAATATACCTCTTAATGATTGCCTCGTCAACTCAAAAAATGTAACAAAAAAAGCCGTCCCCGGTCTAAGCCAAGGACAGCAATGGTCATACAACATCTATTCGGATTTTATTGATCATATCCCTCATAATGAAAATTACTGAAATCTGCATAGCTACCTTGGTGCATCTGCATATCGTGAGCGGCTATGCCAACAAAGTTGCCTGTAAAGCCGCCAGATAGAAAGCTGATCGGCTGAGCAGCAAATTGCGCTTGCCAGCCTGCTTCAGCGGGATGATCCTTCATATGCGGCTCTTCTGCCCGGCAGTAGAACCGGGCTTCCGTGCCCCGTACCTCTACTGCCAGATGTACTGCGCCCTCGTTCGGAAGAAGCACCGGCTCTGGCTCCAGAATAACCTCGTCTCCGGCGCAGCGCAGCAAACGCAATACCTTGCCCTGAGATTCCTCGTGACTAATATACGCATAGAGATAATTGTCTTCGTTCAGATACAGCAGCAGCCCCGCCATTTGCAAATAAGTGTATGGCGCATAGTCCAAGCAGGTCTCCGCACGAAAGTGCACATCCCGCTGACGAATCGCCAGCAGATGATGCCGGAACAAGCTCTGCGGGGATTCCCCCGCGGTTAGCCGTAAATATCCGGGCCGTTTCTTCAAGGAACACCAGCTTTCGTTGGGCATCATCCGCAGCGTGTTCCATTCGGATTGCAAAACATCACCATCAAAATCGTCTTGAAATCGATAAGGCAGCGCATGACGTCCCCGCCCGGAATCTTTGTCACTGGCAGGCTTCTCACCCGAAGCAGTAAGCAAAGTCTCCCGAGGTGCAGGGACCTTAATCTGCGGGGTGTTCCCCCCTGCGGATAGCCGCAGCCAGCCCTCATCATCCCAATACACCTGCTGCAAGGCCGTCTCTCGGCCGAGAATGGCATATTTGCCCTCTACCGGACGTGTGCAGAGATGGGCCATGTACCACTCTCCCCCCGGCGTTTCCACCAAGCTGCCATGACCAGCACATTGAAGTGGTAATGCCGGATCATCCCTTGAAGTCAGCATCGGATTGTGCGGGTCAACCTCATAGGGGCCCTCCAATTGCAGGGATCGGGCAACCGTAACGGCATGTCCGCTGCCCGTCCCCCCTTCGGCCGTCACCAAATAATAATATCCGTTCCGCTTGTAGATATGCGGAGCTTCCGTCTTCTTCAACGCCGTGCCATCAAACAATTTAATCGGCTTGCCCACCAAACGCCGCTGGCGAGGATCATACTCCTGCATAACGATACCACTGGACTTGTTGCCTTCCGGAATACGGTAATCCCAGATTTCGTTAAGCAGCCACTTGCGTCCATCCTCATCATGGAACAGGGAAGGATCAAAGCCGCTGCCGTTCAAATAGATCGGTTCCGACCATGGCCCATTTATGGAAGGGGCCGTAATCAGATAATTATGTACATCCTTGAAGGGCCGCCGGGTGCTCTTGACATCACTATAAATCAAATAGAACAGCCCATCATGCCAGCTTAGCTGAGGTGCCCATACACTGCAATCCTTCGGGTTCCCTCTCAGATCAACCTGGTCAGTCAACAAATCGGTGCAATGCTCCCAATCCGTTAAATTATCCGATCGATACACACGCACTCCCGGCAACCACTGAAACGAAGATACCACGATATAGTAAACATCCCCAGCCCGTAAGATGCACGGGTCCGGGTTAAAGCCGCGCAAAATCGGGTTCTGAATTATCGTTCTCAAACTCCCAGCCTCCTTCTGACAACCTGAGGATGCGATAGAAAAAGTGCTCCTCGGCTTCCCCGAAAACCTCTTGCCTGCTCCAAGCCTCTTCCCCGTGCTCGCAACAGGCAGCCCACGGTACCCGGCTAACTCGTAGTTCGATGGCCCTTGTCCCCAATCCGTATTCTCCATAGCGGACCGTCTTCTCCCGGCCCGAGTCATCCCAAGGGTCCCAGCCCTGTCGATGAATATGTTCCCCCAGCTCACAATTCACAAAGGATGTAGCCGCGTGCTCGCGCCAAGGCCTGCCAAGGAACACCGAGCCCTTGCCCACTTCAGGCTCTGCGCTCAAGCGACATCGGGAGAACACATATCCCGCCGCTTGCTCCGGCGCGGTCGATGCCGCTGTAATATAGCCGGGACTGAGCGGATTCATGCGGGCCAAACTATGAATCTCACAATCTTCAAAATAAGCCGTCGCCCCGCCAAAGATAAAATCGATATTCCCCTCAATTCGGCACTGATCATAAAGCTGACGATACTGCTGATGATGCTCCCTTAACGGAAATCCCCCGAACGCGGGCCGGGTCAGTGGATAGGGTGGCAGTGGACCCGTGAACAAGGTATCCTGCTGCCCTATCAACCTACAATGGCGAAAGACCGCCAGATCACAATGCGCATAGACCGCCAGTGCCTGGCCAGCTTGCTCCCCTGGTCCGGCTGTATTTTCAATGGTCAGATGCTCCAGCACTAGGCGGCTTCCCCCAAGAAACAGGGTTGGCGTTGCGAAGGTTCCGATTTCCTCGCCCGCTTCGTTAAGCTCCGTCGCATGACGATTCATGCGAATCACAACCTCGCCCAAACCAATCAGGGCCAGATTTGAGCGGTCAATTCGCACCATCTCTTCATATACACCAGGATGGATATAAATGATTGCCGTCCTATCAACCGGCTGCCGTTCCGCCAAATCCACCGCTGCTTGAATGGTCGAGGTATCACATCCCGGATGCTTCCCTACCCAAAGCTTCATTCCGTCGCCTTCTCCCCTAGATGATGGAGTCCCGAACATAATCAGTTAGCCCAATAGATGTTGTCGCAAGAACGCCAGCCAATCTGTGCGCATCTCGGCCGTTTCCATATGACCGCCGCCGGTCATGATAGATTGCCAATGCTTTGGACGTCCCGCAGCCGCATACGCCTCTTGCAAGCCTTGATCCAGCAGCCGTACGCCTTCCGGTGGACAGAGACGGTCATGAATGCCCGTCAGGCTCATCCGGGGGCGTGGCGTGATTAGCTTCTGAATATCCAGTGTCGTAAAATGCTTAAGTAGCCCCGGAACATAGTAATAAAATCCGTGGTGATCTAGTCCCCGTTTGGCAATCAGTGTGGCTGCATCCACCTGGCCGCATAGATCCACTACAACCCCGATGCGTTCATCAAGGGCAGCCAGCCACCAGGCCATCAGTCCGCCCATCGACATCCCCACAGTCGCCAGACGTGCCGTGTCTACATCCTCACGCGTACAAACATAGTCAATAAGCCGGTGGCTATCGTACAGCATCATGCCCCACAGGACACGTCCCTGCCACAGCATCTCCTTGACAAGTTCATGCTCACTCTTGCCGCTTCGTTCATAAAATCCCCACATATCGATGCAGCAGACGGCACACCCCAATTCCGTCAAGACCTTGACATAAGGAGGCTGCTGCAAATAAGAGCTGCCCTCCAATAACTCCTTGCGACCATGCGTATAGTTACCCCCGTGAGAGTGATTCACCACGACTAATGGAAAAGGACCCTTCACCTTCATCGGCTTGGCAAAATAAGCCGGGACCGGCCCCTCCCCGTTCAGGTCCAGCAACAGCGTCTCCAGTACATAACCTTCCCGCCGCTCTTCCTTCAGCAGGCGGGACGTCAGCGCCCCTCCCTGCGGTAAATCACCCAGCAAACGCCATAGCTTCTCACGTTGCTTATCTGCCGTGTCCCCCGAACAAGATTCCTTTGAATTCATAGACGCACATCCTTACTTTGGACTAACCCGCTCATCGGAAGGAATAACCTCAACCTGCTCCACCAATTTTTCTGGCTGCTTCGTGTGCTTTGATGCGCAGTCACGGAACTCAACGCCTTCCCCATTCTCGACATAAAAGGCAGGGCCCACATGATTCTCCACCGTAACACGATTGAATGACACATCACGTACATTGCCGAGGTAAAATCCCCGCCCTGCCATTTCCTCAATACCGGCCATCATGGCAGGCACCCCTGGAGTCGGATGCTCCGCCATAGAAATATCTACGTCCGTGAAGGTGACCTCCGAAATATAGCGTTCTGCCAATCCGTACATAAATCCGGCGGCGGCTTGCACTTGCCGGGCCGTGATATGACTGAAGTGAACTCGCCGAAAGCAAGGCGTCTCCTCGGTGATGGGGTACGGATTTTTGTCCCAGACATAACGTTCCTTGCCACGAGGGCCGCAGAAATAATACAGCTTCAAAATAAACGGACAAATAACATTGTCCATCACGATGTTGCTGATACGTATATCTTCCACTACGCCACCCCGGCCGCGTCTCGATTTCAAGCGAATGCCGCGGTCTGTATGCTGGAACACGCAGTTGCTGATCGTCACGTTTCGAATGCTGCCGCTCATCTCACTACCAATAACGACCCCGCCGTGTCCATGAACCATTGTACAGTTCACAATCAAAATATTTTCACAAGGTACCCGTTCCGATGCATCTTCGGTCCCGGCTTTGATCGCAATACAGTCGTCGCCAACATCAATATGGCAATTACTGATGCGCACATTACGGCAGGATTCCGGATTAATTCCGTCTGTGTTGGGTGAATCGGCGGGGTTCAGAATGGATACGTTGTCGATTGTCACATCGGAGCAGCGAATCGGATTTACTGTCCAGCTTGGTGAATCGGTCAGATTTACATCCCGAATCGTAATTCGCCGACAGCGATCGAAGCTGATCAGCTTGGGCCGGGGGAAGGCTAGCGTCTCCGGAGCGTTTCGGTGCATATCCCACCAAGGCTGGCCATTCCCGCGAATTGCCCCTCCGCCCGTAATTGTGACCTGCTCCAGGTCCTCCCCGTACAGGCAAGAAGCGTAAACCTCCCGGTCCACACCCTCCCAGCGGGAAGATACAACCGGATAATCCGCAGGATCGGTGCTGAACGACAGCACCGCCCCCGGGCTTAGCCGCAGCTCGATACGACTCGCCAGCCGCAGTGCACCGGTCAGGAAGGTGCCGGCAGGGACGTATACCGTCCCTCCCCCAGCCTGAGCGGCCTCGTCGATGGCCTGCTGAATCGCTGCGGTGGACAGCTTGCTCCCATCCGCTCTTGCCCCGTAATCGACAATGCTACGCACCAGCGGCCTCCCCTTTCCTAAGTGCCTCATATTCCGCACAGGCCAGCAAGAATGCACCAACGCCCTTCTGGTCATTAACAATAATCGGCTCGCTAAGATAGTAGGCGTAAGTGCCATCCCTTTGATCGGCACCTCCAAGCCCGGCTACCTGACAATTCTTGTTCAGGTTCAGCCAGCCCTCCTTGGTCTCCAGTACAAATTCAGCAATCAGACCACTGAACGCATGGTCCAGCACATTGTTCCAGTTCCCATCCAGCAAGCCCAGACGCTCCCCCTTTGCCAAAGCATAGACGATCATCGACGAAGCCGAGGCTTCCAGATAATTTCCTTTCCGTCCGCCCATATTCACGACCTGATACCACACACCACTCGCCGGATCTTGCACCTTCCGCAGTGCAGCTAACAACTCATTGAACATCCGCTTCAGTTCCCCGTAGTCGGGCTGGGTCTCTGGTAACAGTTCCAGTACATCAGCCAAAGCCATCACCAGCCAGCCCAGCGATCTGCCCCAGAAGTTCTGAGATAATCCCGTCTCCGGATCACACCAAGGCTGTACCCGCTTCTCATCCCATGCATGGTAGAACAGCCCACTCTTATCATCGCGCGTATGCCGTTCACATAACAAAAATTGCTTAGTTACATCCTCCAGTCCTTGCTGGTTCTCATACTCTAGCAAATACTCCAGATAGAACGGTGCCCCCATATAAAGCCCATCAAGCCAGATTTGGTAGGGATAAATCTGCTTATGCCAGAATGCTCCCTCTGACGTCCGCGGATGCGTGCGCAATTGATCCCGCAGTTGATTGGCCGCTAACCGATATTTCTCCTCCCCGGTCTCTCGATAAAGCAGGAATAACAGCTTGCCGTTATTGATATGATCGATGTTGTATTCATCCTTGCGATAACCCCGAATGCTGCCATCTTCGCCGATAAAGTGATCCATATTCTCCTGAATATATTGGAAATAACGTGGGTCACCCGTTTGCTGCCACAAATTGGCGAAGCCCTTAAGCACAACCCCGTAGTCATAAGACCACTTCCCGCCGTACCCCTTATCCTCATACAATTTTGGCGTACGCTGCATCACCGATTCCGCCATTTTTTTGGCCCATGCTGTATAAACTGTCTGTTGCGTCAACTTTATTCCCTCCCTATTTCCTGATACTCTGCTTCATATTCGCTAATGATTTTGCTGCCACCTGACTTTTTCCAATTCTCTACAGCAGCCTTGAAGCCATCGGCATCAATCTTGCCAAGAATATATTGATAGGTCGCATCGGTAATGATCTTCTGTAGCTCCGACCCTTGTGTATTGAACGTCTCCGATTCCAGTGAATAGGCGGGGTTCAGTACGGCATAGCTAGCATTCTCGGCAATGAGTTTATCTGCTTCGACCTTGAGTGGATCCGCATCATGAATTTGGAAGCCGGACTCCTTCGGGCGGGAAGCCGCAAACGGCTGCACCTCCTGCTTCCATACATCAGAATCGATAATCGTGGCCGCCTGAGCGTCATCCACCGTATAATGCACATCCTGAATACCGTAAGTCATGAGTGCATAGACTTCTTCATTCATCAAATCATTAACGAATTTCAGAATTCGCTTGAGTTCAGCTTCGTTCTTCACCTCGGATTTGGGAAAAGCCAGCAGCCCCCCAATCCCGTTATTAGCCGCCCAAATGGCCCGTTCGCTATCATTGCCCGTCACCGTAATATCGTTCACCAGCACCAATTCCATATGATCCTGAATGCCTTTGGACAAATTCTTCAAATTTTTGCTATCGAACAAGGCACCAACATAAATGCCAGCCTTCCCTTGAGCAAACTTCTCTTGTTGATCTGTCTTCGCCGTCACGGCAAAGTCCTGATTTATGTAACCGTTATCATACAATTCCTTCATAAAACTTAGCGTTTGGAGATAACCCTCGGTCTCAAATTCCGGCGTCATCTTGCCGTCCTCGCTGACCTGCCAAATATTTGGTGTGCCAAAATAGGAGCCCAAGGTCTTGAACGCCCCATAAATAAGATCATTGCGGTCCACGAACCCGGTCGTATCGTTAACTCCGTTCCCATCCGGGTCCTGCTCGGTGAAAGCCTTGGCCACCTGCATCAGTTCATCCGTTGTTTTCGGAACTTCAAGGCCCACCTTATCCAGCCAATCTTTGCGAATGACTACGCCGTTGCGAGCCAAATCCTTTTGCAGCGGAATCCCATACAATTTGCCTCCTATAGAAGCTGAACGGCGCGTATCCTCGGAAATCGCCTGCAAATTCGGAAATTCGTCCAGATAAGGCTCCACTTCCCAGAACATGCCTGATTTGAGCGCGCTCCGCACGGATGAATTGTCGAGAATCGTCAATGTCACAATGTCTGATAGTGAATCGGAAGCCAGCGCTGTATTGATTCGTTCCTCCTTGGAGGCATCCGGTACCCAGGAGAATTTAATTTCCGTATTGGTTAACTCTTGAATTTGTTCCAGTACCGGTCCCGATGGTGGAGAAGCAGTATGCAGGACATTGAGCCAGGTAATCGTAGCTTTCTGATTCAGGTCAATCGCCGCAGTGCCGTCTCCCCCGGATTGCCCGTTGCCGCCTGCGCCCGATGAACCTCCGTTCCCCGTTCCTCCTCCGCAAGCGGATACCAGCAGCGCACCGCAGAGCAAAACAACAGCCGTTCTCAACCATCTAGCAGACATGGTTTCAACTCCCCTTTTCGTTTGTTATGGGCAAGCTACATAAAATTCTCTTATATCTTCCTCTTCTACACTAAAGCAGAAGCAAGAATTCCAATTAGCGGCGAATTGGTCAATATACTCCGTCTTCGCCAAGCTTCTTCGCCAGCTTGTTAGAGCCAACGACGAGAAGCAATCCCACCAAGCCTTTGAACAAGCCTACGGTTGTACTGAAGCTGAGCTGCCCGTTCTTCAAGCCGGCGGTGTAAATATAAGTATCAAATATTTCGGCCACCTCGCGGTTTAACGAGTTCAGCAGCAGGTACATATGCTCAAAGCCAAGGTCCAGCGTGCTGCCGATTTTCAGAATAAGGAGTGTGATAATAACCGGGCGAATCGCCGGCAAGGTCACATGCCAGGTCTTGCGCACTCTTCCTGCCCCATCCATCTCCGCAGCCTCATAAAGCTGGGTATCCACGACGGTGATCGCGGCCAGATAAATGATGGTTGACCAGCCTAGCTCCTTCCAAATGATCTGACCGATATATACCGTCCGCAACCATTCCGTTGAAGTCAGGAAGCTGATCTTGGGCAAGCCTACCGCGGCCATCAGTTCATTTAGGACGCCTCCGTCCAAGGTCAGAAATACGTACGTAATGGACACAATGATGACCCAGGACATGAAGTGGGGAATATAAATCACCGTCTGAATGATATTTTTGAACCATTTGCGGCTCACCTCATTCAGCATGAGCGCCAATAGAATTGGCAATGGGAAGAAAAAGATCAAATTCATGGCAAACAAGATCAGCGTGTTGCGCAGGAGCATAAAGAAAGTAGGCTCGGTGAACAAACGAATAAAGTGCTTGAAGCCAACCCATGGACTGCCCGTGATGCCCAGATAGGGCTGGTAATCCTGGAAGGCGATAATCAAGCCGCCCATAGGCAAATACTTAAAGACCAGAAAATACAAAACGCCCGGAAAAATCATAAGATACAGTAGCTTATTGCGCCGTATTCCGGCCCGGAACGAAGAGGTTTTGTGCTTAGGGTCCGGTCCCACGGTTAGTTGCTCTGGATCAATGACAACGGTGCCTGATGCTTTCACGGGGTTAACCTCCTTCAATCTCCAAGGTGGTGTGGTAACTCGCACCTTTAGCGTAAGGCACCGCCCCTATTCCGTATATAATCATTACATGATAGCGATTTCAGTTCAGCTTGTATCGCGGTTTTGCGGCTTGTGGACCTTAAGCTATGATTATGAGCTAAGCTAATGAGCATCTGCTTCTACCTGTTGTTTTGTCCCCCTATAGAACACCTCAGAATGGGATTATATACGGAATTCCAGACCCCTGTTATGGTGAAGCTGGATACGTTAACCGATTAGGAGGAGGATTCACTTCATGGCGCAAACCTTACGCAAAAGAACAACCATCGGCAGCCGCATTTTTACTATTGTTAACAGCACGCTTCTGGTTCTGATTGCTCTTATCTGTTTGCTTCCCTTCATTAATGTCATCGCCAGTTCCTTCGCCTCCACCCAAGAGATGGTGGCCAAGCGCTTTATTCTGTTCCCTACTACCTTCTCACTGGATGCTTACAAATACATTCTTTCTACGCCTACGATCTTCAAGGCGCTGGGAGTTTCCATCGGCGTCACCCTGGCAGGCACGGTGGTCAGTATGATCTTGACCTCTCTGATGGCATATGGCTTATCGCGAACCTATCTATACGGAAGGAATTTCATCAACTTCGTGGTTGTATTCTCCATGCTGTTCAGCGGCGGGATGATTCCTACCTTTCTCGTCGTTAAGAGCGTTCACTTGATCGACTCCTACTGGTCCATGATCATTCCTGTAGCCATCAATGCCTTCAATCTGATCATTATGCGCAACTTCTTTCAGGCACTTCCGGATAGTCTGGAGGAGTCGGCCAAAATTGATGGCTGTACCGATTTCGGTGTGTTTTTCAAAATTATGCTCCCCCTGGCCTTGCCCTCCATCGCCACCATTTCCTTATTTTACGGCGTGGCCTACTGGAACACTTATATGAATGCCATTCTCTATATTAATGACTCGCTCAAATGGCCGATCCAGGTATTGCTGCGGCAAATCGTCATCGTCTCCAGCGGCATGCAGGCGGATAACACGTCGGTGGACGTCATCCCGCCAGCGCAAACCATCAAGATGGCTGTCATCGTCATCGCCACAGTGCCTATGCTGCTCGCCTATCCCTTCGTACAGCGGCATTTCGTCAAAGGGGCTTTGCTTGGCTCGGTCAAAGGATAGTCAGCCAGAGGCCGGGGCGCGGAGCTTTCCTCTAAGTGGAAAGCTTCCGTCAACTCACATGCATCCCTTAGTTGGCCTGCTTCATCCGGCGGAATTCTCCTGGCGTGATATGTTCTTTTTTGCGGAAGGAACGGATAAAGTTTTGCGAGTTGTGATATTGCAGCCGTTCGCCGATTTCCTTCACGGTCATATTGGTCTCGACCAGCCATTTCTTGGCCATTTCCAGGCGATAGCCCATCAAATATTCACTGAATGTCATACCGTATTCCTTACGGAATATGCTGCTGAGATAATTGGGATTGTAATGCAACCGGTCAGCGATGTAGTCCAGCGACAACTCCTGGTCATATTCAGCCCGGACAATCGCAGCAATCTCTTCAGATAAGCTGCGGAACTGCTGATTCGTCTTGTCCTTGATGCTCCGCACCATGGGGAAAATGACCTCGCTAACCAGCATACGTTCGATCTCCTCGGGATTGCGGGTGTCCAGCAGCACATGATAGAGCGCATAATTGTTCTGGGTTAATAGCACTTCGATTCCAAGCAGTTGCTCCAGTTGAATCAGATTGTTCACGAACCGCACGAGAGCAACCTCGAAGTTCATGGAGTTCTTGTTCTTCTTCATCATTTCAGCGAGCAACAGATACAGACTTTGGCTTACCTGCTCCTCATCGCCCAGGCGAATGGCATCGAATAGCTGGGATTCCAGCTCTACCGGATAATGCAGCAGTACAGAGCCGGACAGGACCATGGAGATATCTTGGTAGAAAATAATTGATTCCTTGCCAAGGTTCAGGCGATGATGTAAAGCCTGTTTACCCATTTCGCATGCCAGCTTGCTATCCAGTAAGCTGTCGTAGATCTCGCTGATGCCAACGCTGATCGATGCCTTCAAATATTCACGGACGCTTTTCATCAACAGGGTGGCTTTCTCCAGCACTTGCTTGCGGATATCCTGTTCACTCTGCCCCTTGAACATCAGAATGGTGGCCTGGGTCTTGTCATTGAGCAAGATAGGCAGCATACGCTGGTCTGCGGAAATGTTCTCTTCCACCAGCTTATTGATGGCCAGCAGCAGCAAATCCCGGTCGGAGGCCAGGCGGTCGCCCAGATGATCCAGTTGAACGAGCATTGTGACAAAGCGCCAGCCCTCCAGTTCGTGGTATCCAATTCGGTCCAGCTTCTGAGCTAATTCCTCGGCCGAGACCCGGCTGCGGAACAAGTTCAATATCAACTGCGTCTCAAGCTGCGGACGTTCTGCCTCCATGAGACTCTCCAAGCTTTGCTTCTCGGAGACAATGGTATCGATAGAAGAGATAATCCACTCGATTTCGTTCTTGGCGGCGGGAAGCGTATCTCCAGGCAGCCGATGCTTGATTTGCTGAATGGGCTTCGTATAACGGGAAGCAATGACATAAGCAACAATGACGATCAACAAGGTCAATACCAAACTTAACGTAACGAGGCCAAAGCGGGTCATTTTCAGCGCTCCCGCAATCTCCTCTTGATCCAGCACCGTCACATAAGTCCAATTGTTATAACTGGATTTGGCGTAAATAAGCTTGGCAGGCAAATGGCCGCCTTCCGACTTCTCCGGAGTCAGTGTCCCATTTGAATCACCGGCAGCAGCCAGCTCGGCAATCCGTTTCAGTTCCCCTGCGCTAAGCAGGCCTTGGCCTGGATGCGTTTCATACATCAAGTCTCCCTGCTTGTTCAGGATAAACACTGGGGTAGACTCCTCCGTCTGGATCATCTGGTCTAACGTTTCCAGGGAGATATCCGAGAGGGCAATCGCCTGCTTTTGAGTAGAGAATACGGGCAGCGTATTCACAAACCGGATACCGGTATCGGTACGAATCCAGAACAAGCTTTGTGATCCAGGCTTAATATACATATCCACGAGTTGCGCACGTTCTTCGTTGGTTAGCAAGGTCAGGCGGCCATCAGCCACCTGCCAGTTATGTACCAGGCTGATCAGGGCATACTCCGTCCCCTCCATCCCCATGGTGGCGATATAGTTCAGTTGCGAATTTACATTGCGGTAAGCGATGAAGTCCTGTGCAGTAAGCGGATTGTTTACGACTTCGCGAAAGGAGGTGGTTGTGCTGTAAGTATCAAAGGCGTATTCGATGCTCTGGATTTTGTGTTCGAAGTTGTTTTTTGTTTGCGTAATGAGACTCTGCTTGCTTCCGGCCACCCGCTCGATGACCGAACCTACAGTACTGAAATAAATATAACTGCCAAATGAAGCGACGAGACCTACGCCAAGAATCAGAATAGGGATAAAGATTTTGTAAAACATCCTGCCTTTATTCATAACCATTGCCCCTTTTTCCAATAGATACCACTCTCATTATAGCGCTTACAGTAAATTAATGACAAACTAATTTTCACGTGTGCATAGTTTATTTTAATTGACTTTTTTAGAATTTGAGCCTTAAAATGAAAACGTGAAACCTATTCTGCTTATTTGGAGAAGATACGATGCTATGATTACGATTAAAGACATTGCCCGCGTAGCCGGCGTCTCCCACACCACGGTATCCCGGGCCTTGAACGGGAACCCGCTGATCAAGAAGGAGACTCGGGACAAAATTGAGAAAATTGCCGCCGAAATGAACTATGTGCCTAATTTCAGCGCCAAAAGCCTGGTCATGAAGAAATCCTATACGATCGGCCTGTTCTTCTCCAGTATCGATGAGGGAACTTCGGACAGCTTTCTGGTCGAGGCCATCAAGGGAATTCATCATGCCCTGGACGAGAATTACAGCCTTACTGTACACGGCATCGACGGCATCCTTCATCTGGAAGGCATCTCCTCCCAACGCTTCGACGGCATTCTGGTTATGAGTCAAAGCGAGGCCGACAATGCCTTCATCTATCACGTCAAGCGTGCAGGGATTCCGCTGGTTGTGCTTAACCGCCAGTTGGATGATCCGGGCATCGCCAATGTGGTAGCTAATGATCGCGAGGGCGTGCGTGAAGCACTGGATTATGCCATCGCCCAAGGACATCGCCGACTAGCGATTATCGAGGGCAAACCCGGCTTCAAATCAGCGGTTGAACGCAAGCAAGGTTTCCTGGAAAGCTTACTCTCTCATGGCCTTTCACTCCCCTCTACCTACCAGATGGTCGGGGACTATAGCATCGATAGCGGATACCGGGTCATGGAGACGTTGTTATCCCTTCCCGAACCGCCAACGCTGGTCTTCTGCGCCAACGACGACATGGCCATTGGAGCGATGAACGCTTGCTTCGCGCATAACATCACGATACCGGATCAAATTTCTTTTATCGGCTTTGACGATATCGTATTCGCCCGATATACCAACCCTGCTCTCACGACGATTCGCAAGCCCGTGGCTGATATTGGGGAGCTTGGCACCCGCACACTGATTGAATTAATGCAGCCGAAGAACGGCGACTCTACACAGGATGTAACAACGGGTGGGCAAGTATTTGTGCCGACAAGGCTGATGACCCGTCACTCGGTAGCCAAACTTTAAGAGGTCGTTGCTTTCTTGCAGAAACATTTGAGTTGCTCACGTACCCGTACGCTTCCGAAATCGTTTTCTCCAAAAACGTTTAGCTCCGCTACTTACGTCCCTAGATTCATGAGGGCTCAAGCGTTTTGGAAAAACACACATCGGAAGCATAGCCTTCGGTCCTAGTTAAGCACAATTCGGAGCCTATTGACCTCTTGAGAATTTTTTCACTTATGACTCCGTGTTTTTTTACTCAAAAATGTTCACGTGTGCATTCACCATTCTGTTATTCTCACTCTATTATAAAAGGAGACGATGATTTCTATGTCCACCATTCTATCCCGCACTCTTTATCCTAATCTGCCCTCTTATCCGGAACGTGTCATTCAATTCGGTGACGGTAACTTTCTCCGCGCCTTTACAGTGTGGCAAGTTCAGCAGATGAACAACCAGAATTTGTTCGAAGGCAGCGTCGTTATGGTCAAAACGCTGGCCAGTCCGCGGAACGAGCATTTCGACAACCAGGACCACCTTTACACTGTGCTGTTAAACGGAATTATGGATGAACAAACAGTACGCAAGCCGGAGATTATGAGCTGTATAAGCCGTATCGTGGACCCTTACAGCGAATATGAACGTTTCCTTGCCTTGGCCGAGCAGAATTCCCTGGAATTCATTACTTCGAATACTACCGAAGCGGGCATTGCCTATGATCCGAAGGACCGTCTGGACGACGGACCTCAGAGCAGCTTTCCCGGCAAGCTGACGGCTCTGCTCTATCGCCGTTTTCAACTTGGCAAGAAGGGCTTCACCATCATTCCTTGCGAGCTGATCGACCGTAACGGAGAACAATTGCGGGACATCGTGCTCCGTTACGCAGCAGACTGGAACCTGGGCACCGACTTTATCCGCTGGACCCAGCAAGAGAATACCTTCTGTTGCAGCCTGGTTGACCGGATTGTCCCCGGATTCCCGCATGACACGGTCGCCGAGTGGGAGCAAGAGCTGGGTTACAGCGATCGGCTGATGGTTACGGCTGAACCTTATCTGCTTTGGGTCATCGAGGGCCCTGAGGAAGTGGCCGAGCGGCTTCCCTTGCGGCAAGCTGGAGTTAACGCCGTCTTCACCCAAGACATGACCTTATATCGCGAGCGGAAGGTGCATTTACTGAATGCTCCGCATACTGCCATGGCTGCCCTGGGTCTACTCGCTGGTATTTCTACCGTTGAAGAGACGATGACCGACCCCGATTTCTCTGTATACGTCAAGCAGCTACTGGAAGACGAACTGATTCCAATGCTGGATTTGCCAAAGCCGGAGCTGGAGGAATATGCTCGCACAGTTAGAGAGCGCTTTCTGAATCCTTTTATCCGGCATGAGTTGGCTTCAATCTCCTTGAACAGCGTGTCGAAATTCAAGGCCCGGTTGCTGCCGATACTTCTACGCTACCAGCAGGAACGTGGAGAATTGCCGAAGCTGATCACGCTTGCCCTGGCCGCCCTGCTACTCGCTTATCGTGGAGATCGTCTGGAGCGCAAGGATAATCCTGAGGTATTGGCTCTGTTCGATGAAGCCTGGCAGCAGCCGGAGAATTTGGTTCCATCGATTTTGCAGAAGAGTGAATTGTGGGGCGAAGATCTTACCAATATTCCGGGCCTCACCGCAAGACTTAAGGAGGACATCCAGCAGTTGGATGCTCTGGGTGCCCGGGCCGTAATACAAAAGACGGGAGGCGAAATTCCGTGCAACGATTAATGAAAATGAACGCTCGCGACAATGTCGCCGTAGCCTTGCAGCCCATTGAAGCTGGTGAGAGTCTGGAATTTCAAGGCTTACAGCTTATTGCTCATGAAGCGGTGCCTCAAGGACACAAAATGGCTCTGCAGCCCATTGCAGCAGATCAGGATATCATCAAATATGGTTATCCCATCGGTCATGCTACCCTGGAGATCGCTGCCGGAGATTGGGTGCATACGCATAACGTCAAGACCAACCTTGCCGGAACCGAGCAATATGAATATGTGCCAGATTTACAGCCGGTAACTTATCCTAAGCGGGATTTAACCTTTGAAGGTTATGTCCGGGGGAATGGTAAGGCAGGTATTCGCAATGATCTCTATATTGTGCCAACGGTGGGTTGCGTCAACGGTATCTCCGAGTTGTTGATCAGTGCCTTCAAGGCAGAGCATCCTGATCTGGGGGCATTCGACAATATTACCGTGCTTAAGCATCCCTACGGCTGTTCACAACTTGGCGACGACCACCAAATGACCCGCAGTATTCTGCTGGATATCGTCAAGCATCCCAATGCCGGTGGTGTGCTCGTCATGGGTCTGGGCTGCGAGAACAATATTGTAGCCGAGTTCCGCGAGCGGCTGGGTGATTATGACGAGAACCGCGTCAAATTCCTCGTCGCCCAAGAGGTAGAAGACGAACTGGAGGCCGGACTGAGGCTGCTGGAGGAGATTTACGAAGCAGCCAGATATGATCGACGCGAGTCGGTGCCGCTTAGTGAGCTGAACGTCGGCTTGAAGTGCGGTGGCTCCGATGGATTCTCGGGTATTACAGCCAATCCGCTGCTTGGTGCTTTTTCCGACTTTCTCATCTCGCAAGGGGGCTCCACCATTCTGACGGAGGTCCCCGAAATGTTCGGGGCCGAGAAGATGCTGATGGCTCGTGCCGAGAACCAGGAAGTATTTGAGCAAATCGTTTCTCTAATCAACGATTTCAAGCAATATTTCCTGTCCTATGGCGAGCCTGTATATGAGAACCCTTCGCCCGGCAACAAGGCTGGCGGCATCAGCACGCTGGAAGATAAGTCGCTGGGCTGTACCCAGAAGGCTGGCACCGCCCCGGTGGTTGACGTCCTGCAATATGGGGAGAAGCTACGCAAGAAAGGCCTGAGCCTGCTGCAAGCGCCCGGCAACGACCTGGTCGCCTCCTCCGCCCTGGCTGCGGCGGATTGCCAGCTTGTGCTGTTCACTACCGGCCGCGGCACACCGTTTGGCAGCTTTGTGCCAACGGTGAAGGTAGCGACCAACGAACAATTGTTCAAGCGCAAGCAGCATTGGATGGACTTCAACGCTGGAACTGTATTGGAGACGCCAATGCAAGAGGTACTGGAGCAGTTTATCACTGATATTATCGACATCGCCAGCGGACGCAAGACACAAAACGAACAAAACGAAGTTCGTGAGCTGGCCATATTCAAAACAGGTGTCACCTTGTAGTATGTGTTAGGAGGAGTAAGCATGTCACTTACCGTATTTATTGCCGGTGATTCCACCGCAGCGCACAAGGGAACGACCGAGAAGCCAATGACCGGCTGGGGGGAGTACCTTCAGGATCATTTCGACGACTCCGTACGGATCGATAACCGGGCCGTCAACGGTCGCAGTACAAAATCGTTTCTGGATGAAGGTAGACTGGAAGCGATTGAACGGGATTTTCAACCAGGCGATATTCTGCTGATTCAGTTCGGTCACAATGATGGTAAACAAGAGGACCCAGCACGTTATGCCGATGCCGAGGGAGCGTACCCGGACAATTTGCGCCACTTCATCGCCACAGCCCGTAAGCTAGGAGGCACGCCGGTGTTGCTCACCTCCGTCAGCCGTCGCATGTTCACAGCGGAAGCAACGCCCGACCCGCTGGCTGTGGGCATTTATCCGCAGGTGATGAAGCAGCTCGCAGCCGACTCTGGCACGCCCCTGCTTGATATCTTCACCGCCTCCCAGCGCCTTTACGGCGCACTGGGCGAGGAGGGCTCGCGGCATCTGTTCATGCATTTGCCGCCGGGTGCCCATCCGAATTATCCTGATGGTATCCAGGATAATACCCACTTCTCCGATACTGGCGCCCGCCACATCGCCAGACTGGTTGCCCAGGCCATCCGCCGTGCGGAAGGATTGGATACGCTGAAGCAACATCTGCTGGGCGGTGCGGTCGGCGTCGACGCTTAAATTCAAGCAGGCAAGAACCTCAGGCATAACTTCTGCCAGGTCCTTGCCTGTTTTATTTCATTTTCTTGATCTGAATCAAGAATAAACCGGGCAGGCAGTGTTAAGATGTGAACTAACAAAGAAGAAGCCCCGGTTCCCAAGCAACCGGACAAGGAGGATTTGACTCATGGAAAAGCTAACATTAGGATCATTGCAGGATTATCAGACGGACAAGTTCACGAAGCGTATTGCCTTCAAGAAAGGCGAAAGTGTCGTATTTGTACTGAATTTTATACCCGGACAAGGCTTGCCCACCCACACTCATCCCGGTACAGAGGTCTTTATCTTGGCTCTGGAAGGCAACGGCACCGTAACGGTCAACGAACAAGCCTCTCCGCTGAACAAGGGCGATATCATCCATGTGGAGGGAAGCGAAGCCTTCGCCTACACCAACTCCGGACTTCAACCTGCCAGCCTGTACGTGACTTTGACCAAAGTCCCCTCCCCGGAATACGCACAAAATATTTAATAACAGCAAAAGGATAGGCTCTGCGGCTAAATGATGATTACAGCCGAGTGCCTATCCTTTGTTTATGCTTTCCCTACTTGTGTGCCTATGCTTCCTATAAGAGGTTGTTCAAAAAGTCACCTTCCCAGAACGAAGTTGTTCAAGGAGTGAACTCGACATCAAATCTTGAATTCACCCGGGCCTTCCGTTGCTCACGTACCCACTACGTACGCTCCGCTACTCAGTCCCTAGCTTCATCCAACTCAAGCGTTTTGAAAAAACGCACATTGAAAGCATAAGCTTCGGTCCTGAAAATTCAACTTTTTGAACTCGCACTATAACTGAATGATCGACTTCTCCCGAATGGAGCGGTAAGCTGCCTCCATCAGACGGGTCAGCTCCACCGCCGCTTGAATATTTTCCTCAGCCTCGGTTCCCTGCTGAATATGACTAATCCATTGGCTGAATGCACTTGGACGCCGTTCTGGCAGCGGCAGTTCCTGCCAAGTCTTGGCAAGTTCCTCCCCTTGCTTCGTGGTACGAAGCAGCAGCTTCGGCTCAGGTGTCCCGTATAGCAGTGTGCCTTCCGTACCGTGAACCTCGATGGTAAACGGCGAGAAGGCATTGACGAAGCCCGCCTCGACGATGCCTAGGGCACCGGATGGTGTAGTCAGTGTCAGCACCGCATTATCTTCCACCGGCTTGCCCGTTATGTACCCGAACTGAGCAGTGACTTGAACAGGTGCTTCGCCCAGGAATAATCGGGTCAAATAGGCGGGATGGCAGCCCAAATCAATCAGCGCCCCGCCGCCACAAGCCTCCGCATCGTAGAAATGCTCGGGCAACCAGCCTGCCAGAGACCCATTATGCGATAAACGTACACGTACCTGAGTGACACTTCCGAGCAATCCTTGACCCAAGGCTTCTGAAATAGCCAGCGTATAGCCGTCATTCAGCCGCGGCAGGGATACGGTCAGCTTCACATGATGCTTCTTGACCTCATCCAGAATCTCATTCACTTCCTGAAGCGTAGGAGCCAGCACCTTCTCGGTAAAAATATGCTTGCCCGCACGTGCCGCTGCTACCATCACATCCCGGTGCATATTGGTCGGAGCATCCACAATTACGCCATCGATGTCACTTGCCAGCAATTCATCCAGTGTATCAAAGAACGGAACGCCCAGCTTGGCCGCCTGTTCCCGGCCTCGTTCCGGCAATTCGTCCCATACTGCCGTTATCTCCGCATCTGGATGTGCCTGAGCCTCCTTCGTGTAGTCCCAGGCATGCACATGCCAGAAGCTAACTTTCCCTATCCGTATAGCTGCCATAATAACCATCCCTCCCAGGGTGAGTAAATATCTCTAATGTATCATACGTCTGGCTGTATTTTAACCCCGTTTGATCTCCAATCCACACAAGCTTAATACGAACTCCACGAACATGGCGTTGGACCAAGAGAACCACTCGCGAGTATACTCATCCGGATTATCCTTGTGGAAGCCCTCATGAACGAGCCCGGTCCCGGCATCCGTGCGTTCGAACATACCCAGAATCTCTTGCTTCTCGGCCTCTTCCGTCGCTGTAATGCCCTGAATGGAGAGCGCGATATGCCAAATATAATTTTCCGGCGTATGTGGGCTTCCAATGCCCTTGGCATATTCCCCTTCATAATAGTAAGGGTTTCTCTTGCTTAATATCATTCGCCGCGTGTTCAGGTACACCGGATCTTCCTTGCCGCAATAATCTAGATAAGGCAACGACAACAGACTTGGCACATTGGCATCATCCATCAGATGAACGCCACCAAGCCCGTCTACCTCATACGCGTACACCGGACCAAATTCCTCGTCCTGGATAAGAGCAAACTCCCGGATTCCCTGCTCAATTTCCTGCCGCAAGGAACGTGTCTCCTGCTCCAGTTCCCCGTCCTGATAAGCCAACTCATTGATCTCCAGCAAATAGCCAAGGACAACCACGGCGAACATATTGGACGGTACCAGATAGCCGTACTTGCAGGCATCATCACTCGGACGGAAGCCAGACCAGGTCATCCCGGTATATCCCGTCTTGCCCGGCAATGTATTGGTCTCGCCACCATTTTCCCGGACGAACGTATACTTTGACTGCTCATCATGGTGCTGCTCGATGCGCCACGTCTGCAAAATCAGCTTGGCCGCCTGCTTGAATTCCTCCGTGAAGTGCCGGGTCTCCCCGGTATTCTTCCAATATAAATAAGCTAATTGAATAGGATAACAAAGCGAATCCACTTCATATTTGCGTTCCCAAATCCAGCCCGACATCTCGGTCAGGTCCGTATGGTGGCCGTGGAAATTGTCAAATTCGTTAAAGGCATTGGCATAAGGGTCCCGCAAAATATTGCGATATTGAGCAGCCAGCACCCCTTCAATCACTGCCCGCAAATCACTGTCCTGGCCGGCGGGAATCAGGTAAGGACGAAGCTGGTTGACGGAATCCCGCAACCACATGGCCGGGATGTCCCCGGTCAGCATAAACACGGTGCCATCTTCCTGACGGCGGATCGTCGTTTCCAGCGTATTCTGGTAACAACGTTTGAACATATCTACAATTTTAGGACGGTCTTGCAACTTCTGCTCTACCATAGCAATAATATCAGCCTGCGTAAGCGGTTGAGTCATCATCATTCTCCTTTTTCCTGTCATCATAAATTCATCATCAATTCAGTCATCATCACGCTGTTCCAGCTCAAGCTCGGTTGTCCATCAGCTTGTTCACTACGCATCAGTCAGTTCCCCGGTCAAGATAGCGGCCGCTTCAAGCAACATCAGTCCACTTAGTTGCACACTGAGCTGTACCGGAAGCGTAGGCGGTTCCTTCCAGGAAGGGCCGCACAATCCCGATGGTTGCAGTACCCCTGCGTTCCAGAGCCGCTCCGCGTTGGCCAAAATGACACCGCGAACTCGCGGACATTCCGGATCTACCCGAAGCAATTCCACCAGGTAACGAATCAGGATACCCTTGAACAATCCCGTATCATCGATGCCCTCATCCGGAAGCAAATCGCTATCCGGCTCACATACCTGGTCGAAGCAAGCCGCCGAAGTTCTTTGCGCCTGCTCCAAATATGCGGCATCCCCGGTGCATTGATACAGCTCCACGCCCGCCCCGATGAAGACCCCTTGGCAATACGTAAATGTCCATTCCTTATCGATCTGTCCATCCCCCAGCCGATTAATACCATCCCAGACAAAGCCTGTGATCGGGTCTACCAGATGGGTTAGATTCCACGCGTAGATCTTCTTGGACCAAGCCAGATTTTCGCTGTCTCCAAATCTTCGGTAGAGCCGGGCGGCCAGAATAGCAGCAGTGGCATTGGCTGGCGTGTTTTTATAATCAAGTTGGTCCTTCTTCCAGGCCATGCCGCCCCCAAAGTGTTCGTTCCAAGCCGTCTTGATGTCCTCCCAAAGGTCCAGCGTCTTTTCTTTATACCATGAATCGCCGGTTGTGTCATAGGCACGAAGCAATGCCAACGCCGTCCATTCCATATCATCATAGTAATTATGCTTGAACGTATTCCCGTTATAGCTCTCCAGACTGTGACAGAATCGGGCGATACGCTGCGGCAGCTCAGCCTCTCCACTCCGTTCCCATGCATCTACCAGCACGTCCAGAACATGCGCTTGCCACCAATAGTAGAAGTTCTCCCCTTCTTTGCTGGCTGCTTGCGGATACCACTGAGCCAGAATCCCCGTCTGCTCATCCGTATAACAAGTAAACAGGTCATTATGCATTTGTGCTGCCCGTTCACTCCAAACTCCGGTATATTTTGCCGAAGGCCTTCTTGCGCTTGTTTCTGACATTCGTCTACCTCCTCTGCCCTTGGCCATTTGGTTCAATTCCTGGAATGAATGGCCGACATCATTTCCAGCAGCATTGTCCCGCTAAGCTGCGAGCTAAGCTGTACAACATCTCCCGGCAAGGGGCGCTTTGCCCATTCCGTACCGAAAAGTGGCAACTCGGCCTCGTCTTGCACCGTCCAGACTCCTTCCGCTTGCGCCGTTAAAAACCTGGTAACTTCTTGATACTCAGCCGCCTCTAAGGACAATTCCGCCACATAGCGCATTAGAATTCCTTTAAATAGCCCGGCGTCGCCATTCCCTTCATCGGGAAGCAGTCCGGAAGCAAGCTGCACCAAGCGGCTCTTCACCATACGGAACGTGCGCATTGCTTCCTCCAGATAGGATGGCTGACCTGATAACCGGTACAACTCCACGGAAGCTCCGATAAATACACCTTGGCAATACGTGAACTCCCAATCCTTATCAATGGTTCCGTCTCCCGTCCGATTCATGCCGTCCCAGACGAAGCCTGTATCGGGATCGACCAAATAGGCCCGCTGCCAATCATAAATCCGTTGTGCCCAGGCCAAATCCTCCTCATTCCCGAAGCTGCGATATAACCGGGCAGCTAGAATGACCGCTGGGGCATTAGCCGGTGTATTCTTGTAATCCAGTTGCGACTTCTGCCAGGCAATCCCTCCGCCCATGGCGTCATTCCAACCCGTCTGGATATCCTCCCAGAGCACCCGAACCGCCTGCAAATACCTGGGTTCGCTTGTGGCCTGGTAAGCACGTAGCCAAGCCAGCGCCATCCATTCCATATCATCGTATAACTCATTAGGCCAGACGCCACCATTGCGTCGCAACAGCCCATCATATAATTGTCCCAGGCGCCGGACATAATGATCTTCTCCCGTACGCACCAGCCCATCTACCAGCGTATCTACGGCATGGGCCATCCACCAATAATGAAAAATATCGTTGCCTTCGCCGTTCTCACAAGGGGTCTGGATATCATACATCAGGATGCTTTCGTTCCAGAACTGCTGGTCCAGTGCCTGCTGCGCCCGATCCGCCCGGACTCCCCATAAGCCTGTCGTTGTCTGATTCATCTTATCTCTCCTATCCCTTAATTCCACTAAAGGCAATGCCTTGGATAAAATAACGCTGCAGCAGCAGGAACAACACCAGAATCGGTAAAATCGCCACCAGCGCCCCTGCCATCATCGGACCATAATCGGTCTGGTAGTTGTAAGAGAACGCCTGCAGTCCCATCTGAATCGTTGCCTTCGCCGGATCATTCAGCACAATCATCGGCCACAAGAAGCTGTTCCATCCAGCCTGGAAGGTGAAGATCCCCAGCGTCGCCAAGGCTGGCTTGGTCAGCGGTAAATAAATACGCCAGAAAATTTTAAACTCTCCGCATCCTTCAATCCGTGCCATCTCCATCATGTCCTTCGGTAAAGTCAGGAAGAACTGGCGCATGAAGAAGACCGCAAAGGTCCCCGATGCCCCGGGCAGAATAATTCCCCAGAACGAGTTCATCAAGCCGTAGCCCCCGCTACCAAACAGATCATTGCCGCCCATCAGCGGAATATGCCGCAGCACGTAAACGCTTGGAATCATCGTGACGATGCCGGGAACCATCATGGACACCAGCAGCAGCCGGAAGAACGGTTGATTCATCTTGAAGTTCAGCTTGGCGAACGCATACCCACTAAGCGATCCGAAAAACAGATTAAGCAGCACGCCGGAAGCAGCCAACACGAAGGAGTTCCAGAAGTAAAGGCTAAACGGGACCGTCGTGAACGCATTTAAATAATGCTCAAAGGTCAAATTTGTCGTGACCCACTTGATCGGCATGCTGAACATTTCCTCATCCGGCTTGAAGGAGGTCAGCAAACTCCAGTAGAAAGGCAGGAACATAATGATTGCGATAATGCTGCATAGCAGATAGAACAGAATATTTAACGTCCGTTTTCTAACTGGAAGCCCCAACTTCATCGGGGAAATATGTTTCTCCCTTGTTACGCCCATTTCCCTCATACGATCGGCTCCTCTGCCTTGGTAAGCTTCATGCTGATCAATGAGAAAATAAGAATTGCCATCGCCAGCACGAAGGCTTGCGCTGAAGCATATCCCATTTGCAGTTGATTGAAGCCCTGCTGATAAATGAGATACACCGGCGTCTTGGTCACATTGGCCGGTCCACCCTGCGTCAAGACAAACGCCTGGTCGAACAATTGCAGCGCGCCAATAATCGCCAGGATGCTGACAAGGAAAGTCGTTGGCCGCAGTTGTGGCCAAGTGATATAGCGGAAACAGGCGAACCGTGAGGCCCCGTCCAGACGGGCGGATTCGTATAGATAATCTGGCACACCCTGCAAGCCCGCCAAATAAATGATCATGTTGGAGCCTACCGATTGCCATAAGGTCATCAAAATAATGGAGATCATAGCCGTCTCCGTCTGCGATACCCAGGCGGGACCGGCGATGCCGACATAAGACAGCATTCCGTTAATTAACCCATATTCGGGATGCAGCATCCAGATCCATACCGTCGCCGCGGCAACCGCAGAGGTTAACGTCGGCAGGTAATAGAAGGTGCGAAATAGCTTCACCCCACCCTTGCTCTTGTTCAGCAGCATAGCCAGTAGCAATGAAATCAGGATATTGAACGGAACGAACACCACCGCATAAAACAACACGTTGACGAAAGTCTGCCACAACAGCGTATCGCCGATCAAACGACGGTAATTCTCCAAGCCCACCCAATCGTTTGTACTCAGCACGTCGTAGTTGGTAAAGCTCAAGTAAAGCGCCATCACGACGGGGATGACCATGAATACGGCAAATAGCAGCATAGTAGGTGTGATAAACAGATAGCCCATTCTGGCTTGATGCCGCTCCAGCTTATTAATGGATGCCATTTTCCCTTCCCCCTTTGGCGATCGTTCTACTTAACGACCGCATTGTCCGCAAGCAACTTGTCACCTTGCTCCTGGGCCTTCTTCAATGTCCCCTCGATGCCTTGCTTATTTTGCTGTAATAGCTCCAGGCTGGGAATCAGCGCATTCTCCTCCATCACGGAATACCCCGGATGCGTTGGACGCGTCTTGGCGAATTCCAATGTTTCCGTGAACGGCTTCCAGAGTGGATCGGCTACGAAGAAGTCATCCTCAAGCGCCGGCTTGAAGCCCGGCATATTCAGACTTGTTTTAGCCCACAACATGGCGTTATCCTTATTGGCCGTCCACCATTTGATAAACTCCCAGGCTTCCTCCGGATGCTTGGAGCCTTGCGGAATAACCAGCCCAAAGCCGCCCATGACGCTGCCCTGATCCCCTTTTGGACCGCTTGGCGGTGGCACGATACCGTATTCCAGGTCCTTCCCGTATTTGTTGTAGGTGCTCATCATCCAAGGTCCGGTGTACAGCATGGCAACCTTGCCGGTAACAAATGCATCATTTCCCTCGCCTAGCCCTTCCTCGAATCCAACCTTATATACCTTGTTGTCATTCAGCAGACGTTGCCAAAATTTCAGGACCTGCTTGCCCTGCTCGCTGTTGAAGCCCGTCTTCCCGTCTTCACCAAGCATTTGCCCGCCAGCTTGCTGCAAATACATGCTAAACAGACCAGGATCGGCCATGGAGAAGCCAGCAACCTCCAACTTGTTGCCGTTCCACTTGGTCAAAGCGGTGGCGGCCTTCTCTAATTCATCCCAGTTGGTCGGTGCCTCTAAGCCCGCTTCCGCAAACATTTTCTTATTGTAGAACAACGCCCGTGCGTCTACCGTTAACGGCAATCCATATAACTGCTCGTTGTAGGTTAACTCCTTGAGCGATTCTTCATAGAAATCTCCTGCATTGATTCCGTCCCGGGTCATGTATTCATCTATGGGACGTAGCACGTTCTTGGGAGCATATAGTGAAGTTCTCCAGCGATCCCAGAACAGAACGTCTGGTGATCCACCGCTTGTCGCAGCCGTCAGGAATTTCGTAATCATATCCTGCTGAAGCACGTATTTAACCTCGATTTTATCTTGTGACTGGTTGAATGCATCTACCATTGTCTCAAACTGCTTCTGTCCTTCTCCGCCCCAATCGCCCCAAAATGTCAGTTGGACCTTGCCATCCTTGCCCTCACTGCCTTGGCTTCCCTCATTACTACCTCCGCACCCAGCCAACAGAGCGCCTAGCATAACAATCACCAATGTAACCATAAGTCCTTTTCTCATGCCCAAAACCTCCCTTTTCGTTTCAAACATCATGGTTTTTGAAGCGCTTTCAATAGATAAAGTATATTAGCATAATATCATTATGTCAATAACTCACAAATAATTCTCCTGGTATATAAAAAAACTCCCTGATAGCTTTTATGAAAGCTATCAGGGAGTTGCTTATTACCTTGCTATGAGAAGTATTCTTTAGGCTTATTCACCCTTGCGAACTACGAGCAGGTCCTGTAGATTGGCCCGGAATCAGCTCAGCAGACAGCTTAATTTTGCTGGCTACCGGTCGCTGCTCCATGATCTCCATCACATTATCGATTGCTAACTTGCCCATACTCTCTTCGCCTTGGCGCATATGGGTGAAGACATAACCTTCCCCCATTCTGAACTGTGGATTATCGAAGCAGATGATTGAGATGTCCTCTGGAATACTCATTCCCAGCCGTTTGACCGCGGCCTTGGCAAGCAAGGCGATATAGTATTCAATCGCAAAGAACGCAGTAATCGCCGGGTTAGCCTGCAAATGCTTCATAATCTTCTCAATGTCCCGCTCGATGTTCTCGTCGCTGAACGAGTTCGGCAAGGTGGAGGTCAGATTGCACACCCATAGACTGCGGTCTACCGCCACCCCTCTTGCCGCATGAGCCTGCACAAATCCCTCAATCCGGTCCTCTACTGCCGAGGTATCCACCGGGGGCGGGGATAACAATGAGATATGGGTATGATCTAAGTCAAATAGATATTCCGCTGCCATTGAGGCTGCCGCAGCATTATCAGTGCTGACGGAAGCTGCTGCAACGCCCTTTAACTCACGGTCAATCAGCACCAGCGGGAATTGCTTGATCACCAGCTTCAGAATTTCCGCATTGAAATACTCTCCTTGAGCGGGGAACACAATCAGGCCGTCCACCCCAAGCTCCAACAACTTACGGATGGTCTCTTCCTCATTCTCCTGAACCCCAAACGTCCGGCGCAACACCACGTAACAATCCCGTTCGCGTGCCGCATCCTCAATACCGTAGATAAGCCGGGTACCATAACTGCCCGCGAAGTCCGTCAGAACGACACCTATTAACTTCCCGGTACGCTCTTTGCCGGAGGTAAACCTTCTTCGTTCAGACTCTGGACCTCCCGCTCCCGCGGCCTCAAATCCCTCCGATTCGGGGTCGGCCACAAAGGAGCCCCGCCCCGGCTTCCGCACGATGAACCGCTCGGCCGCGAGCAGTTCCATTGCCTTCTTGCTCGTAATCCGGCTTACATGGTATTCTTCGGCCAGCTCTTTTTCCGAGGGAATCCGATCCCCTGGCTTATAGCCGTGGTCTATAATTTTCTTCTTTACATCATCGAATATTTTTTCGTACATCGGCTTTGACGAGGCTGTTTCGTTCATACCCATCCTCCTACACATCCTTACAGACTTACAAGAAATTGATATATACAATAATATATCATGATATATATCCAATGTCGAACGATGTTTAAGTAGTATGCTATAATCAAGGCACCGCAACGAAGTTGTTAGTCTACTTTTGCATATGAGAGGAGTACGCTATGTTGTCCCGCAAATTCCGACATACCACCGCCGATACGGCTTCCCGTATCCCAACCCCACCTTCATCCCCCCGGAATGTATGCATCCGAATGGGAGTTGGCTTTCTCTGTACCGCTATCTTCATGATGCTCCTGACCTGGAGCACAGCAAGCGAACATAGCCAAGCTGCAGCAATACCAACCAAGCCAGCCTCCGAGAATGCCCCGGATAACGTAATGCCTGTGAAGCAGAACCGTTTGCCGGAAGGCAAGGGCTTTGTCTACCTCGACGAGATTCTCCCGGATGCGCTGTACGATATCCGCTATTACAGCGACGAGAATTTTATCGGCAAACGCATTGATGGTTATAACGCACCCTTCGCCATCATGACTTTGAGATCTGCGCGGGCCTTGAAGAAGGTAAGCGACGAGGTCGATAAGCAGGGATACCGGCTGAAGATCATTGATGCCTACCGCCCGCAAAAGGCAGTAAATCATTTTGTGGCCTGGTCCAAGCAGCCGGGGGCCACCGAGATGAAGGAAATATTTTACCCGGATATCGACAAGAAGAACTTGTTCAAGCTGGGTTACTTGTCCTCCAAATCGGGACATTCCCGTGGCAGCACCGTCGATTTGACCCTGGTCTACAAGCGAACCGGCGAAGAGGTCGATATGGGCAGCCGAGTAGATTTCCTTGGTACAATCTCAGCCCATGGTGCGAAGCACCTGACCAAGGAGCAGCGGACGCACCGTTATATCCTGAAGACCGCGATGGTCAAGCATGGCTTCAAGCCATACAGTAAGGAATGGTGGCATTATACGTATAAAGACGAGCCTTACAAGAATACCTACTTTAATTTTGATGTCGAATAGTCCTATATTCCCCTACCATTTCAAACGGTAGATGCCCTTGTTCTCCAGGCCGCGAATGTACGGTGTCCATTCCTCCGATTCCGGCGTGGTGGACAAGGCATCCTCCGCCATTTGCAATTTGGCATCCAGCGCATCGATATGATGCAAGGCTACCGCTTCGGCAATCTGAGGTTGCACCGGACTGCCCCATTCCCCTAAATTATGATGCGACAACACCAGATGCTGTAATCCGACCACCTTGGGCGAATCAAGCGCAATGCCAAGGCGAATCGCCGCTTCGGTAATCCACTGGGAAGCCATGGAGATATGTCCAAGCAGCTTGCCTTGCGTACTATATTCGGACACGATACCAAGTTCGGCCACCAATTCCTCGGTTTTGGCGATATCATGCAAGATAATGCCAGCCTTTAACAAATCACGATTCAGGAAAGGGCGCTGTCCGCACAGGAATTCGCCGATCTCCAGCATTCTTACGGTATGATAAGCCAATCCGGCAAAATAGGCATGATGATGCGTTTTCGCTGCCGGATACACGGCCAGCTTCTCCTCCACCTTGCCTACACAGAACTGAACTAGCGAGCGAATCTCTTCATCCTTGATTTCGGCAATGACCCCTTGAATGGTCTGAACCAGTGTCTCCGGGGTAATCGGCGCTGAACGAATGAAGTCTGTCAACTTCACCTCATCCTCTGGCTTGACCGGGCGAATCTGCATCACCTTAACTTGCAGTTTCTCGCGATACGTTTGCACAAGTCCTCGAACCTTAACCAGTCCCATGGGGAAAAATGTTTCTTTATCTGTAGATGAGGCGTCCCAGAACTTGGCCGGAAGCTCCCCGGTGGCGTCACACAGGACCATATCGAGATAATCCTTGGGCGGATTGGCATTTGTCTGCTTCACTTCCAGCGTTTTCAGCAAATAGTAGCCTACGAATTCGTCCTGAGTTTTTAATTGATTAATTTGCGTCAACGATAATTCCTCCCGAAGCTATAATATCCCTATTATACATCGGGACTGTGAAAAGCTCAGCCCAAAAACACCGATTTCTATGACAAGAAGCCCCGGCAGGTGCCAAGGGCTTCTTGTTGTTAAGCTTTGAGCAAGTTGATTCGCAAATGCTGTTGCTTATCTTCCCGCATTCTCAAGCGCATTTTTGACAGCATCCACCACTTTGGCAGAAAGCTCCTTAACGCCATCCGTATCCCCGAACGCTGCCGGACGATATCCGTATTTATGCAACGGACCTTCCGTAGTCGGAGTTTCAATTTCGTCCTTGACCGTTTTCTCGTCTTCCGTCAATTGCTCTACCGGCTTCACCTTGCTGTTCTCGTCAAGATAGAATACTTCCATCTTGAATGGCACGTTATTCTGCACCGTAACCATGACGTAAACTGAACGCTCTTGATCTACTCCGGCAAAAATGCCATTGATATATGCAGCCTTGTACGGTTCGCTAATTTCAGCCTTCTTATAGGCATGATCTACAGCCGCCTTCAACGCATTGCTGCTGCTTGTTGCGCCAGCAACCGCATCTACTGTCGCTGCACGTTCTCTCGTCCCGGCAAACAACAGGTCACGAGTCAAAATCGGAATGCCTCTGACCACATCAGCATAAGCCGACTCTCCACGGTCAATCATGTTAACGCCAACCCGGTACAACTTCAATCCTACAATAACACCGTTACGCAGTGTGACATCGGCGCGATTCGTTCCTTTATCATAAGCATCTCCGTAAGCAGTGAATTCCCCATCCTTGTAATTGCCCTGTACCTTTGA
The DNA here is from genome assembly GCF_001486585.1 of Paenibacillus senegalimassiliensis. Lineage (GTDB taxonomy): Bacteria > Bacillota > Bacilli > Paenibacillales > Paenibacillaceae > Fontibacillus > Fontibacillus senegalimassiliensis. The sequence continues at coordinate 120,756 of NZ_LN909046.1, read as the reverse complement.
GGCATTATTCAGCAGATCAGCAAAGGCGGCTCTGGCCGACATGGACAAATTCTCTTCGCCCACAATCGGTGTCATATTTGCGCCCTTGGCGATAAGCCCCTTCTCCAGCTCCAGCACTAATGTTTGTTGCTCATCCGTCAGCTTGTCATTAGCAACCAACTTGCCGTCAGCCCCGAACAAATGAACTTTGACCTTGGTAACCAGGTCCTCCTGAATGTCAGCTAATACCAGCACTTTGGACAAATTGTCTACTCCGGCAAAGGTACCCTCGAAATATTGAACCTTGCCAGGAACCTTCAAGGCCTTCTCAAATGCTCGTTCCACGGCCACGTTCCAGCTATGACAGCTCTCCGTTGCCCCGGATATTGCATCCACGTCATTGTTGAAATCAGCTACATACGAGCCTTTCTCCAGCAGCTTGGCGACCATAGGTGCATTGGCCTTTACCACATCCGCATACGCCGTGTCGCCACGATCCAGCAGGTTAGCCCCCAGTCTGTACAGCTTCACATCAACCAGCTTGCCATTACGGATATAGATATCGGCTCGCTCTACGCCCTTATCACGGGCTGTACCGTAAGCGGAGTAGAATCCATCGATATATTTCGAGTCGTTGTTCACCTTTGCATTCTGCTCGGCATCCCAATAAGCGTTTGCTGCAGCTTTGAATTCGGCCTCTTGGCCTTTCACTGCAGCCGCTTCGCTTCCGTTCGCCAGCAAGGCCGAAGCGAGAGATTTAACAAGTGCCGCTTGTTCTTCCGTCCATTTGGCTTCATCTACGGCATTGCCGCTGGCATCCAGTGGATACACTTTGACGTCCGTGCGCTTCGTGGCATCAAAGCTGGCGAACACCATATATTTGCCTTCAGAATCTACACCCATGTGCTCACCAGCAAAGTAAGTTACCCCTTGCGGCTTCTCCTTCAAGGCTCTCTGGAAAGCGCGGTCGACGGACAGCTTCCACCCTTCGGCAGAACGGGTAGCTCCTGCTACAACGTCCACTTTGGCAGCTTGCTCTTGCGTCTTGCCTAGCAGATTCTTCTTCATGATTTCATAAGCCTGCCACAGGCCGCTGTAATTGCTGCGCGCATCCCGGTCGATAAGCTTGGGACTGGTTCTGAGCAGTTCCAGCGCGCTTATCTTCCCATCCTTAATTGTAACCTTGGCTCCCTCAGTTCCCTTGGAGTATGCATCTCCGTAAGTAACATATACGCCATCGGCATAGCGGCTTTCGGCGGGTTTAACAACCGGGGCCTGTGTTTTGGCCGGCGTTGTTGTCTTTGCAGGTGCCGGAGTCGTCTTGCTAGGCGTCTTGGTCGTTGGTGTCTTCGTCGTCGTTTTACTTGGTGTGGTCGTTTTCGTAGGAGTCTTCGTTGTTGGTTTGGCAGGTGTCTCCTTGGCTGGCGTTTCGGCAGCTTCCGAAGCTGCGGATACGGCGTCGATGCCCGTCAATTTAAATCCGGACACCCCTACCGTCAACGACAAAGCTGATAAGACCAATGTCGCACTAATGGTAATACATATTAACTTTTTCAAAATAAAATCCTCTCCCTCATGAAATTCATCGGACGTTGCCCTTGCTTATGTATGTTCATGATGTTTACCCCAACTTTTATCTGCCCTTCGCCCGAAAATGACGAACCATTCTCCGGGCCGTCGCGCCCCTCCCCGACCACGCAGGTATTGTTCAGACCACTCACTTGCAGTAACGTGAAATCATTCACATAACAAGATAAAAAAATAATTTGCAAGCGGTTTCCACTATAGTAGGTAATTCGTCGCAGAATTGCTGTACGCAAAATCACAGGCACTGAAATATATGTCACCCTCATGTAAGAAGCCTCTTTTTCAAAACAAAAAAAGATCGCACTAAGGCGACCTTTTCTTGTTTTGCAGCCATTACATACTTGCCTGTATAGCTTAAATAATCAGATGCTGCCAACCGCAATCCAGGTGACACAACCGTAATTAACCGAACTGTCCTTGAGTCTGGAGACCGTTAACACCGCCGAATCCGCAGCTTGCTCTTTGAGCGTCGCATAATAAGCAGAATGATTCGTCATGGCTACGATCACGAACTCGGATGAGACAAACGGTGCCTCAAAGGTTATGACGATTTCCGTCTCGGCTTCATGTTGTTGCAGCAAGAATGCGGCCATACCGAATTGCTGCTGTGCGACTCCTCCGCTGGCGGCTTGCACCGGAGCAAAGGTGAGGTGCTCGGGGCCAAATGCTCCGGATTGCACATGATGACTGCCCACCGATTCTGCGCCAAGCTGCTGTGCACCGACGGCTCCTGCCGCCAGATGCTCCTGTTGCACTGCTCCTGGCTGCAAGTGAGCGGAACCAACCGCTGCTTGATTCAATGCTTCAGCATCCACTGCCCCTGGTTGCAAATGCGCGCGTCCAATTGAAGCGGGCTGAATGTCCTTGCCGTTGATGCCATCCTCCGGCAGCAATCCCTGTTGCAGCACTTCAGGAGCCAGATGCTCCAATTTGATCGTTTCGGCCACAAGATGATAGCCATTGACCGAACCGGCTGACAGATGCTGCCCGGCTACGCTAGCCTCAGCCAGATGAGAAGAGCACACAGACCCTTCGCTCAACTTATCCGCCGTAACTACTCCCCGTTGCAAAGCCCGTTCCGACACCGAATCAGCCGCCAAATGCCCCGCTTCCACCGCTAGCGCGCCCAATTGCTCCGACGTCACTGAACCTGGGCTCAGATGCGCCGCTTGGATGCTTCCTGCTGCCAATGCTGCTTCGTCAACAGACCCGTGAGCCAGATGTCTGGACTCTACCGACTGAAGCCCCAGCTTCCCGGAGGTTATACTGCCTTCAGACAATTTTGAAGAAGTTACGGACAAATCGCCTAATTTGTCTGTGGTCACACTTTCAGGAGATAACTTCAAGCTTGTAACCGCGTGATCTTGAAGATGCTGCGAGAAGACAGCTCCCTCGCCCAGATGCTCCTCTCGGACCGCCCCCTCTTGCAGCAGTCTTCCATCTACACACCCCGGAGCAAGATGAATCCCGTGAACTGCTCCCAGCGCCAGATGGCCTGACGTAATTTGCCGCCCTCCGATCGCCGCTTCAGTAATCGCACCAAAGCCGATGGACCGCATCGTCACGCTGCCCGTTCCCAGCTTCTCCGCCGTTACGCTACCGGCTTGCAAATGTTGGGTACCAACTGCTCCCGAGACGAGATGTTCTCCTGATACCTCAGCATCCCCCAGCTTCTCGCCAGTGACGGAACCATCAGCCAAATGCCATTCCTGCACCGCCGATGGAGCCAATTGTCCGGCCTGCACCGAGGCGGGTGCCAGATGAGTGTCCGTGACTGCGCCGGGGGCTAGATGACCAGACTGCACAGCGCCTGGAGCTAGGTGACGGGCAAGCACGGCTTCATTGGATATTTTCCCCGGGAGAATGCTCTGATCGGCAATTTTGGAGGAAGTAATGGACTGCTCAACAATATGTGAGGTGCCCACGGACTGGTCGCTAAGCTTGGTGAAGAGGATCGACTTGTCGGCAACATGCCGGCCTTTGATTTCTCCATCTCCAATATGAGCTTGCCCGATGCTTCCCGTCTGCACATGCCCGCCGGTTATTGCCCCTGGCTTGATATGACGGGAATCAATGATCCCTTCCCCCACATGATCTCCTGTGATGCTCCCTTCCTGCAACTGGTCTGTCCCTACACTCGACCAGGCCAGATGCTCCTGACCGATCTGCCCTGGGGCCAGATGTCTTGGTGAAACGGCATGATCCGCCAAATGGCGGCTCTCCACAGCTCCTTCGGCTAGCTTACCCGAAGTTACAGAAGTGTCACGCAGCTTGGATGTCGTAACGGATTGATCGCCCAGCTTGGAAGTATCCACCGCTCCATTCGCCAACTGGGATGCCTGAATTGCGCCGCTACGAATTTTCTCGCCCGTGATGGCTTGATCCTGCACCAAGTCCGACGTAATCATCCATTCGCCGAGATGGCGACTTTGGATCGTTCCTTCCGCCAGCTTCTCGCCCGTGATGGCCCGGTCGGCCAGCTTCTCCGGTGTGATACTGCCATCCGCCAATTTCTCCCCGCGAATAGATTGGTCACGGATAGCTCGGCCCTCGATGGACCCCTCCGCCAGATGATTGCCGTTCACCGACGATGGAGCCAGCTTCTGGGAGGTTACGGCCTGATCAGCCAGCTTGGCATTCTCCACCGCATAATCCGCAATCCAGGCTGTGCCGATGGAGCCACGCATAATCCGGGACGCATCAATGGTAAATGGAGCAATTTTCTCTCCCGTTACAGCAGCATCGATGAGATCGTCAGTGTAAATAATGCCCGCTTCCTGATGGGGTGCCGCCTTTTCCACCAACAACTCATTTAATCCTTGTTGTTGATTCCGGCCCAAGGCAGCCTCCTTCCCCGGCAGACCAGTTGCCAAGTTAGGCTGGTCCTTCTTGGGAGGTGCCGGTGACAGCGTTGGCGTCTGATGAATATGAATCTCCTTCGTCTTGGATTGCGCCGATCCTTTCCGTTCTTCCAACATCTTTAATTCATTAATCTCGGGATTATCCACATAGTAGAGCGATTTCTTCGCTCCGCCGGATTTTACAGGCTTGATCTTTTTCAGAGCCGCCCTCTCCTTTGCCAAAAGATGATCATCTCCGGTATCATATGCGGATAATTAGGCACTTGTCACAGCCTCACCCGAGAAGGGCAATCAATGTTCGCGCAGCCACACCGTCATCTCTCCCTCCCCCCGGTTCGCCCAGGCATAATACGGAATAAATTTGAGCGTCACCTGCTCCTCGGAAGGATGGGCAGCAGAGCTGTACAAGCCACCTTGCCAGCCCTGCTCCGACAGTCTGATTCCCTCAGCCTCCACCGTGACCACCCCACCAAGCAATTCCTTGGCCCAGGTATCACGCAAGGCGGCAGACCTTGGCAAGATCATCTCATGCAAATGAGGCCCTTGGTCCGCTTCTTCAAGGCAGTAGACCAGCGGTCCACGTTGCAGTGCCACCTTCCCGGCATTGGCTCTCACAAGCGGATGGCTGTACATCCGGGTAACAGGCATTTGCAAAGTCAATTCCACCTTATCTCCAGCCTGCCAGTCCCGCTGCAGCAAATAGTACCCATTCCGAACTAGGGCTGCATCCGGTGCCTGAACCTCTCCGTTGACCACTACCTTCGCTTCAGGACACCAATCAGGAATGCGAAGAGCTAACGTGAAGTGCTCTACTCCTGCTGGCTCCACCGCAAATTGAACGGTCCCGTCCCAAGGGTAATTCGTCGTTTGCGCCAGCTTGACTGCTCCAGTCCCTACCTTAAGCTCCGCTTCCCCGCCAATGTATAGATGGGTGTAGAGGGTATCCCCTTGAACTGAATAGATATACTCACCCAGAGAGGCCAGCAATCGAGCCACATTGGGCGGACAGCAGGCACAACCGAACCAGCCCTGACGTACCGGCTTAACGTGATCTACGCTATGATTGCCCCCTCCGCAAGCCTTGGGATCTACCTCAAGCGGATTGACGTAGAAGAAGTGCTTCCCATCCCTGGCCATACCACCAACCACTGTGTTATACAGTGCGCGTTCCAGCACATCGGCATATCTCGATTCGGGAGCAATGCGCAGCATCCGATGGGCAAAAAAGATCAGACCGATGGAGGCACAAGTCTCCGCGTATACCGTATCATTCGGCAAGTTATAGTCAAACGAGAAGGCTTCGCCCTGAGGCATGGAGCCTACTCCGCCGGTAATATACATCTGCTTCCCGGTCACGTTGTCCCATAGCTTCCGGCAAGCGGCCAGCATCGTGTCGTCCCCGGTCATTCCCGCTACGTCAGCCATCCCTGCCAGCATATACATGAGCCGCACGGCATGTCCGGTGGCCGTCTCCTGCTCTCTAACGGGGAGATGGGCCTGATGATATTCCAAGTCCACTCGTTCCCCCACCGTACCGGGCCAGAAGGTCTTGCCGCCTCGTTGCTTGAACTCCTCTTCGAAGAACGACGGCTGTTGCCCGCGCTGATCCAGAAAATACTGACTTAGCTGCAAATAACGCTCTTCCCCTGTCACCTCATAAAGCTTTACCAGCGCAAGCTCAATCTCCTGATGCCCATCATAACCGGCCAGCTTGCCGGGCTCGTTACCGAATACTTGATCAATATAGTCCGCAAATTTACTCACCACTTGAAGTAGCTTGTTTTTCCCCGTAGCCCGGTAGTAAGCAACCCCTGCCTCGATCATATGTCCAGCGCAATAGAGCTCGTGACACTCCGTCAGATTCGTCCAGCGTTTATCCGGCTCCTTCAACTGAAAATACGTATTCAGATACCCATCCTCCCGCTGAGCCAGAGCAATAATATCAATCATTTCATCAGCAATTTGCTCCAACTGCGGATTTGTATCCGTTTCCAAAAGATAAGCCACCGCTTCCAGCCATTTGGCCACATCACTATCCTGGAACACCATCCCATAAAATTCACCCTGCTCCAAGCCGGCGGCAATCCGAAAATTACGTACCGCACCACTAGGTTCGGCTGCCTCGACCCGATCATTCAGCGCCTCCCACTGATAGGGCACCACCACATCCTTGACCAGACCAATATAATAACTCCAGAAATCATCCTGAATTCGCACTTGATGAAGCGCCACTCTTTCGGACCCTGATTTTGTATGATTAGCTTGCACCACGAGATATCCTCCTTTGGGGAAATAAGATACTAACCTCCTTCATTTTAGCTCATCTGATCCAAGCAGCCCATTCATCCCCTCAACCGAAAATTACAATATTTCACACTCCTTATCCTGGAAAAATATCCTGGAGATTCTGCCTAATTGCTCGCAACACAAAAACGCCCGCCACAGCCAAGGCCGCACGGACGTTACATGTTATTATTAGTCCTCCAGCTCTTCCTCAGCGGGCTGCTGCCGGGCCGCCAGCAGGAACAACACAATTAAAATAGCGGCAATTAGCGCCATGAAAGGAATCGTGATAAAACCAAGCCACCCGCTGCCGAGGTAATCCACGTTGCAGGGAACCCCTACCTTGCAAGGAAGCAGACGGGATAAGGCAGGGATTTTTTGTTCGGCGTAGTGATATACGGATATTGCACCTCCCACGATGCTAAGCAGCAGAGAGTACGGAATGATATGCCGATCCTGACGATACGCTGCCACTCCCAGTAGCAGAACCTGGGGATACATGAAGATACGCTGGAACCAGCACAAGCGGCAAGGCTCGTAGTGCAGCACCTCACTCAGGTACAGGCTGCCCGCCGTAGCCACCAGCGCCACCAGCCAGGCCATATAAATACCGTAATTCCTCAGAAAAGCCCGCATACCCTGTTATTCCTCCCGTCTATCCCCTCTATTTTGCCAATTCCAGATCAATGGTCTTCTTAAGCGCCTCGTAATCTCCCAGATGGCCAACATATTCAATACCGTTGATGAAGAAGGTCGGCGTGCTGTCCACCCTCAGCTTGTTCCCTTGCGCCAGGTGCGCCTCAACCTCACTCTGGTAAGTCGCTTCGGCGATGTCTTGTTGCAGCAGGTCGTAATCAATCGGCAATTCCAATTGCTTGGCCAGCTCTACCAGGAACTCCTGGGAGGCCCATCCGGCATTTTCTTCTCCCTGATGCTCGTAAATCGCATCAAAATAAGGCCAGAAGGCTTCCTGATCCTGATGATACACGGCTTGTGCAGCCAGCGCTGCTGTGAAGGAATCCGTGCCGATAAACGGCAGGTTCATGAAGTAGAAGGCCACCTTGCCTTCATCTATGTAGTCTTTAACCAGGCTTGGCTTAACCAGTTCATTGACGCTCTTGCAGGCCGGACACTGATAGTCCCCGAATTCCACCACTTTGACTGGCGCGTCAGCTTGTCCCAATACGGGCAGATTGGCATAATCAAATTCCGCAGCCTTCGGTGCAGGCTGGAACGCCAATACGGCAATGATCAGGACGATCAGTAGTCCCACCGTCGTGAACCAGATCAAACGTCTCGTTTTCATCTTTTGCTGCTCTTTTAATTGCTCGGCTTTGCGCCGGGCCAAGGCATTGGTTTTGGTTTTTGGCGGCATGCGACCCCTTCTTTCCTTATCATATAAATTGTATTAATCCTGCAACCATTCTAGTTACAAAAGCTGGATTCGTCAAGCCGGACAAAAAAAGCAGGCTACCCCCTTGAAGTCGAAATACATGGGATAACCTGCCTTCCGTTAGCCTGAAATTGCTTGATGTTTCTGACAACCGTTCCGAAAACCAGGCTTAGCCCTCGTCCGTGTTCTTAGCCTCTGCATCCGGCTCACTATCCGCTGCACCCGCATCCTCCGCTGCCGTATCCAGCGTTTGTTGCAGAACGACCGCAAGTACCTCTTCCGGCTGAGCGTGCAGGATAATGCCTTTCGGCAATTCGACCTCGCTGGCTGTCAGCTTGTCACCAACATCAAGCGCAGTAATATCTATCTCCAGGCTTGCAGGCAATACGCCCGGCAGCCCCTCTACGTCCAACTCTGTTGCCTGAAATTGCAGAATGCCTCCAACCTTGGTGCCTTGCGCTGTACCCGTAAAGCTTAAAGGTACTTTTACGCGAATTGGCTTGTTCTTGGATACCTGCTGAAAATCGGCGTGAATGATTTCTCCTCTGCGCTGTTGAAGGTCCTTGATCAACACTGGCAAGGTTTGTCCTCCTTCTACCTTCAGGTCGAAGAATTCCGATCTTCCCGTACGTGCTACCTTCACAAGCTGCTTCACATCCACATGAACCGCAAGGTTCTCGGACTCGCCTCCATAAACGACGGCCGGAACACGGCCATTTTGTCTCAACTCGCGCAGCGAAGAGCGATGGAATTCCGTTCTGGGCGTAACGTTTAGTTGGAACGTGTGATGGTTCGTACTCATCTTGCAACAACCTCCTCAGAATAGTTCCCTGTCTGGCGCACATCGGCGCCCTACTCATATATTACCCATCTTTTACAACAACCTACCAAGAAACTCTCAATTTCTTGAATAAACTTTACATAGAGTTATAATTTTTACATAGAGTTTACAAAAGTATGCAATTCGCTTCTTTCCGGCATAGTAAAATGAGGAGGAGAACAGCTAACTTGCCTGTTCTTCAGTCAGAATCGTCACTTAAAGCGGAGGTCATACAAATGGCGCTTACGGGAATCAAAAAACTAGGACCACGGTACTTGAACCGCGATCTCAGTTGGGTGGAATTTAATCGGCGTGTGCTATTGGAAGCAAGGGATTCAAGTACCCCTTTGCTGGAGAGGGCCAAATTTCTGTCCATCGTCTCCAGCAACCTGGATGAATTCATGAGTGTGCGTGTCGCCGGCATACAGGATCAAATCCGGGCAGGATATGTGAAGAAGGACTTTACGGGTTATACCCCAGCCGGGCTGTACAAGCGTCTAATCAGTCGCATCTCGGCCATGGTCACCGAACAGTATCGTACCTTCCGGGATATATCCAGGCAGCTTGTTCGGGAAAATATCATGTTTCTCAAATACGATGATCTGAATATGGCGCAGCGGAAATCGATGGAGACCTACTACCACGATATTGTCTTTCCGGTCCTCACTCCGATGGCCGTCGATCAAAGCCGCCCATTTCCACTGGTACATACGGGATTTGTCTATTTATCTGTCGTGCTCAAGAGAGAGAACGAGCCGCAAATCGATGAGGACGGGGAAGAGAGATCCCCTTATTTTGCCATTGTGCAAATCCCGTCGAACTTGTCCAGAATTATTCCCTTACCGAACCATTCCAACAGTAAGAAGCAAGCGTTCATCCTTATTGAAGAACTGATCCGTCATCATATCCAAACGTTGTTCAGCGGTTACGAACCGCTAGCCGTTCATGAATTCAGGCTTACGCGTAATGCGGACTTGGCCTTTGATGAAGAAGGCGCCGAAGATTTGCTGGAGGAGATCGAGAAGGAACTGCGGAAGCGGCGTTGGGGCTCACCCGTCAGGATGGAAATTCAGAAGGGTATTCACCCTTACGCCCTTGAATTACTAGAGGATGAATTTGAGGTCGGGGAAGCGATCTTCGAGATTGACGGACCGCTCGATCTCGGCTATCTCGGCCGCTTGCCCGGTGCGGTCAAAGGGTATCCCAAGCTCCGTTATCCCCAAATTGATCCCGTATATCCACGGGAATTCGGGCACAACACCGATTTCTTTGAAGTGTTGCAAGAACGCGATGTGCTGATGTACCACCCTTACGAGAGCTTTGATGCGGTCACCGATTTTATTGACCAGGCCGCAGAGGACCCTGCGGTGATGGCCATCAAGATGACCCTCTACCGAGTCAGCGGCAATTCTCCGCTGATTCAGGCTTTGGCCAATGCCGCTGAATCCGGCAAGCAGGTGACCGTCGTCGTGGAACTGAAGGCACGCTTTGATGAGGAACGTAATATTGCCTGGGCGCGCACGCTGGAGAAGGCCGGCTGCCATGTCGTCTATGGTCTGGTCGGATTGAAGACCCATGCGAAGATTTTGCTTGTCGTTCGCCAGGAAGGCCGCGACCTCAAGCGCTACATTCATGTAGGGACAGGTAACTACAACGATACCACCGCCCGCCTGTATACCGATATCGGCTTGTTTACGACAGACCCGCTTATCGGAGAAGATGCTTCCCAGTTGTTCAACCTGATCACGGGATACTCGGAAGCGGGGCATTGGAAGACGTTGACCGTCGCTCCCACCAGCATGAAGGACAAGCTGTTTGAGCTAATTCAACGGGAAGCTGGACATGCTGCTGCAGGAAGACCAGCACGAATCATTGCCAAGATGAATTCCTTATCCAATCAGGAAATGATTGATGAGTTATATGAAGCCTCGTCGGCTGGCGTCCATATCGATTTGATTGTGCGTGGTGTCTGCTGTCTTCGCCCCGGTGTTGAAGGGCTTAGCGAGCAAATTACCGTACGCAGTATCGTGGACCGCTTCCTCGAGCACTCCCGCATCTATTATTTCGAGAATGGGGGGCAACCGGAGGTCTATATTTCGAGTGCTGACTGGATGACACGCAACCTGACGCGCCGGATTGAACTGATGTGTCCAGTCACCAAGGAGGACACCCGGGAGACCTTGGTCCAAATCCTGAATCTATCACTTGCTGATAATGTCAAAGCAAAAAGGCTGGTATCCAGCGGAAAGTATGAACCGATCCGCAATACCCAGCCAGATTGCCGCAGCCAGTTCTCCGCCCACCAGATTAATCTGTGGAAGACGGATGAACCGACCAATCTAGTGTAATCCCCCAAGCTCGCTTGAAGCTTTTGGCCGCAGTCGCAAGCTGCCTGATTTCCAGGTAAGTTTGGCTGCGGCTTTCTAATTTCAGCCGCAAGGCAGCCCCTTTCAGCTCCATCTCCCGAATCTGTACCGACTGTGTCTCGCTGGCATCCATAGCAAGAGCAACCTCCACCAAAGCACCCAGTCTTTCAACTAACTCATCATCCTTGTCCTTAAGCAGACCCCGATATACGCCAAAGTTTACTTTCTTGCCATGGTTGGCTGGGTAATCCACAATCAAGCTGCATAATACAGCTTCCCGATGGGTTAAGGCCCCAAGGGGGGCTTGAGTCATCCAGTACAAGGTATGCTTATCATATTGATGGTAACGAATGTCCCCACCAATCTTATATAGGCGCGAAGCAGTCTGCAAGAGCCGGCTGATTTGCGGCTCCTCTGCACCTGCTAGCAAATGGTAAATCTGTTCAGCATGACGGCTTACTTGGCGAAAATGCTCCCGTGGGGCTTGCGTATGGAAGGTAAGCAGGGTCTCGGCCTGACGCTCGAGTACCTCGGCCGCAGCAGGTAACTCCAGCCCTAGCGTATTTTGGAGCAGGCCTTCGCGCAAGCCGGCGCCGCTAACCTGACAGTAGATGGACCCGATCCGCCGCAGAACGGTGTACAGGATAAGCGTACCTGGCACTATAATATCCACGCGCGACTTGGATAATCCGTCCATGCGCTTACGCTTGTCCAGCGGCAGGTCGGGGAGCGTTTCGGCATAGTGCCGAAGGCTGTCCGTCTCCAGCAGATAGTTATGGGCCAGGCGGAGTGGATACTTCCGCCGCCGCTGATCCAGCTTGCCCAGCGTACGTATAGTCCCTCCCAAGCCGATAAGCGGCAAGCCCGGATGTGCATCGATCCAGGGTAAGCCGCTCAGCAAGCGCTCTACCTCGCTCTGCAAGCGCCCGATCTGCTCAGCCGTCCAAGGCTCTGAAGCCGGTCCGAACCTCACCTGGGCATTGACGGCTCCAATCGGCAGCGATACGCTGCTTATCATACGCCGTCCTTGGAACAGCGCAATCTCCGTGCTCCCCCCGCCGATATCAATAATAAAGCCGTCCTCGTTGGTCATCCCCCCAGCTACGGCCACGAAGCCGTAATAGGCTTCCTGCTCTCCGGTGAGAATCTCAATGTCCAGACCAGTCTCGGCTTCCAGCAAAGCCTTGATTTCTTCAGCATTTGCCGCGTTGCGAATCGCTGCCGTAGCCGCAACTCGGACTTGTCCGCAAGCATAAGCTCGGCAAACCTCGCGAAACTGGCGAAGAATAGGCACAATAGAGAGGATTTCAGCCCGCTCCATCGCTCCCTCCGGATTCATTTTTTCACTTAACCGAGCCGATTCCTTCTTCTCATTGATGAGCCGATAAGCACCTTGCGGCGCCGTTTCATATATAGCCAGCCGAATGGAGTTGGAGCCGATATCAATAATGCCTATATTAGTATAGTTAGTCTGCATATAGAGTTACTCCTGTGATCCTAATAGAGTTAGTTCAAATAGTTGATTTTAATTCACTTTATCCCAAAAGCGACCAAAAATAAACCATATTGCAAAAAAAACCGGCGCACAACGGCGCCGGCCTATAGGAAACCCGCAAAACGGTTGGAAAAGCTAACCCTGTTATTCTTCGATGCTGCGAACCAATTCAACCACTTGCTCAGCGGTCTGCATTTGCAATGCTTTGGCTGCCAGTTCCTTCATTTCTGCTCTAGACAACCGGGAAATTTGCGAACGTGCTGGCAAAATGGAGGTTGCGCTCATGCTGAATTCATCGAGACCCAAGCCGAGCAGCAGCGGAATGGCTGTAGCATCGCCTGCCATTTCACCACACATGCCAGCCCACTTGCCTTCCTTGTGAGCAGCTTCAATCACCATGCTGACCAGACGCAGAATCGCCGGGTTGTATGGTTGATACAGATAGGAGACACGTTCATTCATGCGGTCTGCGGCCATCGTATATTGAATAAGGTCATTGGTTCCAATACTGAAAAAGTCCACTTCCTTCGCGAACTGATCCGCCAGAACGGCAGTTGAAGGAATTTCTACCATGATACCCAGTTGAATTTCGTCGGATACTTGAATGCCCTCAGCCTTCAATTTATCCTTCTCTTCCAACAGCAGCGCCTTGGCCGCCCGGAATTCATCCAACGTAGCGATCATCGGGAACATAATCCGCAGCGGTCCATACACACTGGCCCGCAACAACGCGCGAAGCTGAGTACGGAAGATATCCTTCTGCTCCAGGCACAGGCGAATGGCCCGGAAGCCCAGGAACGGATTCATCTCCTTCGGCAGGTTCAGATAAGGCAACTCCTTGTCGCCACCAATATCAAGCGTTCTGACGACAACAGGCTTGCCTTCCATCTTCTCCAAGACGGTCTTGTAGGCGTTGAACTGGATGTCCTCGGAAGGCAGTTCTGTACGTCCCATGTAGAGGAACTCGGTCCGATACAGGCCTACGCCCTCCCCGCCGTTCTCAAGCACGCCCGTCACATCGTTAGGAGTCCCGATATTAGCCGCAAGCTCCACGTGCACGCCATCCTTGGACTCTGTCTTGACCCCGCGAAGCTTCTTCCATTCTTCGATTTGACGAAGATGGTTGTCGCGTTTATCCGTATATTCACGAATAACGTCTTCACTAGGATTGACGATCACATGACCGTCCAAACCATCCACAATGACAAGATCGCCACTGTTCACTTGCTCCAGCACATCCTTGGTTCCGACCACAGCCGGGATCTCCAGGGAACGAGCCATAATTGCAGAGTGCGAAGTACGTCCGCCAATGTTCGTGGTGAAGCCCTTGACATAATTACGGTTTAATTGCGCCGTATCCGATGGTGTCAAATCCTCGGCAATGACGATGACTTCTTCGCTGATATCAGCCGGATTAACATAGGTCAATCCAAGCAGGTGCGTTAATACTCGCTTGGTAACGTCCCGCATATCTGCGGCGCGTTCTTTAAGATAGGCGCTCTTCATGTTCTCGAACATGGTGATGAATTCAGATGCCGTTTCATCCAGCGCAAATTCTGCACTAGCCTTAGCCGATTGAATCTTATCGCGAACCGGAGTCAGCAGTTCAGGATCGTTTAGGATCAGCAAATGAGACTCAAAAATCTCCGCTTTTTTCTCACCAAGCTCTTGAAGCGTGCGCTCTTTGATCGCCTCAAGCTCCTGCTGGGATTTTGCCAGTGCATCATCCAGACGCGCAAGTTCTGCGGCCGGATCAGCAGCTTCCCGGCGAGTTACCGTGTAGTCGGGATGCTCCAGCTTAAATGCCTTGGCAATAGCCACGCCGGCGGAAGCGGCAATACCGGCAATATTAAGCATTCACTTCTCCCAACCCTTCGTTGACCATGACATCAGTGAGCGCTTGAAGTGCATCTGCGGCTTCTTCTCCTTCAACGATCAGCTTGAACGAATCTCCTTGCTCCAGACCCAGGGACAATACACCAAGGATAGATTTCAATGTTACTTTCTTGCCGTTAGCCTCTGCAAAGGATTCGGCTCCTTTAAATTTATTTGCTGTATTAACCAGTGCCGTAGCCGGGCGTGCGTGAATTCCATCCTCATCGGTAATTCTGAACGTTCTTTCCATATTCAATCCTCTCGCTTTCTGCTTATAATTTAGGTAGATGTATATGATACGCTCCCTTTATTGTAAGGGATGGCGATAACCAAAGCCAAATGTGTAACGGATACAAAAAAATAAAAGCATGAGCTAATAGAGTCTCCTCTCATGTATCAAAGCCACCTAGGGATATGTTACCCCGGATTCACGCGATACAATCAAAAAAACTATAATCAACTCATGCCTGATCGAATCAGTCACACATTGTGATTATGAAGTTAGTTGGTTACAGTTCAAAAGTATAACAGAGCTTTTTTTCACATGCAAGCGAAGTCTATTGAACATTCTCCGGAGCGACACGGTGCAAATGCAGCGTCAAGTAGCTGACCTCTGCCTGATACACCGGCATCTTTAAACGCTGCTCCATGATCAGGGTAAGTTTCTCGGCCAGCAGATAAAGCGAAGGGTATTCCTTCTCTAGCAAGCTAGCCAACTTATCGACTTCGCTCACTTGTTCACCCCGGCGTACCCGTTCAATGGCAAAACGCAAATGCGTCAACAAACGGGAATAATCCAGCGAATCCCTCAAGATCGTAAAGTGGAGTTCCTCTTCAATAATCTTGACCAAATCGGCAATCAATTGAGCATGTCCGCGAACCTCGCTAATATGACGGTTGGTCATGGCGCTATTGATGTGCAGGGCAACGAACCCTACCTCGTCCTCGCCCAGATCAACTCCCATTTTCCGATGAATCAAATCAATGGCATATTGCGCCAGCTCAAATTCCAACGGATAGATTTCCTTTGTTTCGAACAAGAAGGGATTGTGGAAAGCGAGATCCTGCTCGGCACGCTTGATTGCGAACGCCAAGTGGTCCGTGAGAGCGATATGAATATGCTCATTAAGCTGTACATCCGTCTTTCCGGAAATATACATAATGATCTCGCCAATCGTCTCGATTAACTGCTCATCCACCTGAGGTACGAGTTGCTTATATTGCTCCTGTTCTTGCTGGCTTGTGAGAATAAACAGTTTCTCAATCGCTTCCAGCGGGATCGAGTCTCCCGTCTTGCGATTGAATCCGATGCCTTTGCCGATTACAACGACCTCGCCATGCTCCGGGTGTCTTGCGATAATGACGTTGTTGTTCAACACTTTGGCTACGCTTAGGCTGTTCACAATCGGTTGCACCTCTTCTTGTCTGATTCTCGGAAATCGCTTACACCCATTATAATCGATTTGTTTCGCTTCTGTCAGCCGATTTCACGGCAATTTGAAAGCGTCCTCGCCCAAGCAGGGCGGGACGCTGCATTTCTTGCATTCAGTTATCTCTATGCCAAGTTACCTTTCTCCTTAGACATTGTCAAGCATCAACCAAAGAAATTTCATGAATAAATTAAGGTCTTCGGCTGATAGCTCATTCCTCTTCTAGATTTGAGGGTCCAAAGGAGGCTCCACAATCTTCGGAGCAGGCTGCTCAGCCTGTGGCTGTGGCGGAAGAACCGCAGCCGGTTTGTTCTCAACGGAAGCCGTGAACGGAGCTGGTGTAGAAACGACCTTACCCTTGGTCAAGCCCTGGATCAGCTTATCCAGTTCAATTCCCGATACGCTCTTCAGCATATCCGGTGCCGTAGCCATCAGTTCAGTTACATAATTGCTAACCCGTGCGGCGCCTTCACCTTTTCCTGTATCCACTACAGTCAACTTATCGATGCTGGACAACGGCTCAGCAATTTGACGGGCCAAGTCAGGCAGCATCTTGACGACAATATCGAGTACAGCGGCTTCGCCAAATTTCTGGAACGCTTCAGCCAATTTCTCCTTCGCTTCGGCTTCAGCCAAACCACGCAAGCGGATAATTTCCGCATCGGCGGTACCTTTGGCACGTTCGGCATCGGCAATAGCCAGACCTTCGAGACGCTTCTGTTCCGCAGAAGCCTTGGCTTGCGTCTCAATCGAATATTGCAAGGCATCGGCTTCCCGCATTTTACGGGCTTTGTCGGCTTCGGCCGCTTGTTCTACCGCATAACGATCGGCATCGGCTTTCTTCTTCACTTCAGCATCATATTGTTTCTCACGAACGGTAATTTCTTTCTCTTGCAGGTCAATTTCCCGTTCCTTACGCACGAGTTCGACCTTCATTTGCTCCTCGACCATCAACTGCTTGGCTTTAGCCTCCTGGATATGGTAGGCCTGGTCCGCTTCCGCCTTGGCCGTATCCTGAACCTTCTTAAAGGAAGCTACCTTCAGTTCCTTATCCTTCTCGGCTTCGGCAATGTTGGTATCACGCAGCACTTCCGCCTTCTGCCCGGATTCTTCGGCAAGCGCCTTCTGAATCCGCGCATCCCGCAGCGCTTCCGCCTCGGCAATGTCGGCATCCCGCTTAACTGCAGCGATCCGTGGTTTACCCAGCGCTTCCAGATAACCGTGCTTATCTCTTACGTCCTTAATGGTGAAGGAAACAATTTGCAGACCCATCTTCTTCAAGTCGCGGGCAGCAACGCCTTGCACTTCTTGAGCAAATTTGTCGCGGTTACGGTATACTTCCTCAACCGTCATGGAGCCCAGAATGGAACGCAGATGACCTTCCAGTACTTCCTGCGCCTCACCCTTCAGCGATTCAATAGGCTTGCCCATGAATTGTTCGGCTGCTGTCGCAACATCCTCAATGGAGCTCCCTACTTTGATAATCGCAACCCCGTCCGCGGATACCGGAACGCCCTGCTCCGTATATACTTCAGGGGTCATGACATCAAGCTTGTGAGACAGCAATGACATGAATTCGGCCTTTTGGAAGATCGGCCAGATAAATGCACCGCCACCACGCACGATTTTGATTTTACGACCGGACTGGTCGTCAGAAATATTTTTGTTGCCCAGGAATGAACCCGTAACGATCATCGCCTCATCCGGGCTAACCGTTTTGTATCTAGCCCAGAAGGCCAGACCCAGAACCAGAATCACCGCAATAACAATCAAAGGAATAAACAAAAAATCCGGAATGTTCTCAAAAAACAACTCACATCAGCTCCCTCTTCTTGATTAGATACTTCGTTTCGTCGCTACAATGAGCCAGTATCCAGTTCCGACACCTGCACAGTCCCTTCCTTCGTCGTATCTACCACGACGACAGACGTACCGGCGGGAATATCTTTGCGATCCCAGCTAGAGGCAATGTGAATCGTATTGCCAGCGACTAGCCGTATCATGATCTCCCCATAACCCTGTGCCGGAATCGGAACGGTGACCTCGCCCATTTTTCCGGGCAGTTCAGAGTTTGAGAAGCCGGTAGAATTTTCGCTGTTTTCCATGGGCTTAACGTAGGCGAAATAGACCCCCACTGATAATAAGCCTGCAATCAATATAGACGCAATCACGATGACTGCCGGACCAAGTCCGGTATAACGGGTTAGCAAGATACCCGCTCCACCAAAGGAAGTAACCGCCGAAGCCGAAATGACCGGCTTCAGGAAATCAACGGACATAAAATCGAACAGGCCGTCCAGCCAGCTTCCAATCAGATCCCCCAGCACCGCGCTAATGACTGCGAACAAGGCCCCTCCAACAAAACAGCCCCAAAACAGCGTCTCCATGCTCTCTCCCCCCTCTGCCCAAAATATGCAACTCTAATTGTTTCATACGTTCTTCCAGCCCTTTTGTTTCAAAAAAACGGCCGGACTACAGGGCTAAGCCCCTTCAAATCGGCTTTGTGAGTGGATTTCCCCGCTCATAGGGACATGCGGTAAATCTCCAAAACATCCGCTTTGCCCAGCACCGCAAAATTGCCGAAGGGACCGAACCGGACTGCCTTGTCGGCCATCGTCTCTAGCTGGCTGTCATCGATGCCATAGTCGGCCAGGCGGCTTGGAGCGCCGATGGAAGACCAGAAGGCCCGCAGCGCCGCAATACCCTCAAGAGCAACCGTCTCATCATCCTTACCGGATGGATCGATATGGAACACCTTCTCCGCCAGTCGCTTGAACCGGGCAATATCATGATGCAAATTGTATTTCATCCAGTTCGGGAATAGAATAGCCAACCCGCCGCCATGCGGAATATCGTAAACTGCGGACACGGCATGCTCGATGTTATGAGTCGCCCAGTCACCGGAATACCCCATGTCGAGTACCCCGTTCAAGGCCATCGTACCGCATAGCAAAATCGTCGCCCGATGCTCTTCGTTCTGCAAATCCCCGGCCAGTTTAGGAGCCGTCTCGATGACAGTCCGTAGTAAAGCCTCAGAGAATTCATCCTGTAACGGAGTATTACTCGTGTGATGGAAGTAATGTTCGAACACATGCGACATAATATCGACCATGCCATATACCGTTTGCTCCTTGGGCAAAGTTATCGTGTAATACGGGTCAAGAATGGAAAATGCGGGATAGGCGAGTTTACTTCCCCAGCCCAACTTCTCCTGCGTAGCTTCGTTAGATATGACGGAGTTCCCGTTCATCTCCGAACCCGTGGCTGCCATCGTCAGCACCGTGCCTAGCGGCAGGGCCTCCTTCGGCACCGCCTTATGCTCCGCAAAATCCCACATATCGCCTGCGTATTTAGCCCCTACCGCAATAGCCTTGGCACAGTCGAGCACGCTTCCTCCACCAACCGCCAGAATCAATTCAATCTCCTCAGACCTGCACAACTCAACACCGCGGTGAACTGTCGACAGACGTGGGTTGGGTTCAACGCCGGGCAGTTCCGTCCATACGGCCCCGATCTCCTGCAAAATAGTAACGACCTGATCATACAGACCGCTGCGTTTAATGCTGCCTCCCCCATAAACGAGCAGCACCTTTTGCCCATATGCAGGTACTTCGGTTCTTAAGGCTTCCAATTGACCTTTTCCAAAAATAAGCTTCGTTGGATTACGAAATACAAAATTGTCCAACCTGTATTCCTCCCCACTGTTATGTACGACCTGAATAATATTGACATCGCCGTAAGCGCCTTCCACCTTGATTATACCGTCAAGGGCAAGCCAATCACAAACCAAAAGCACGACTTCAGGCCCTAAGTCCCAAAACAAAAGAAGCCGTCCCGGTCTTGATCTCCCCGAGACGGCCTTGCTTCTTGTTCAGACTTATTGCTTGCCGTAACCGGCCGATAAAACAAACCGCTCAAATGCCGCTCGTCCTTCGATAGTTGTCTTGAACACGCCTGCATGCTCAAGAATTTCGGCAAATTTACGCCCAACCTGATCGCGGAGCAAGGCATCTGCCGCTTCCCAGCTCAATGTCCCTGCGGCATTTGCCACCAGTTCCTTCACCCATTCCGCATGCACAGCGAGCGGGGCAGCAGGGTCAGAAATCGTCTGCTCATAAAGAGCAGTATTTCCTGCCAGAATGTCGGCGATATCCGCCAGTTCTTCCTTCAGGCGGCCAGGGAGAATAGCCAGACCCATGACCTCAATCAAGCCGATATTCTCTTTCTTAATATGATGCATCTCGCGATGGGGATGGAAAATCCCTTCCGGATGCTCCTCGCTCGTGCGATTGTTCCTCAGCACGATATCCGCTTCATATCCCCCGTCAGCGCTGCGCCGAACGATAGGCGTCACTGTATTATGCGGCACCGATTCACCGTTCTCCTGGCTAAAGGCCAGCACCTCTACGGATGGATCGCTATAGGTCTTCCATTTCTCATACAGGTCATCCGCGGCATCCAGTACGGTTGCCGGGTCCTTCCCATTAATACGGAGTACGGTCATCGGCCAGTGAACAATGCCTACGGTGACCCCAGCAAAGCCGGGATGAGCATATGAGCTTTCCACAGGCGCCTGCTCCAGCGGGAACGTGTGCCTTCCCCCCTGAAAATGGTCATGCGTCAAAATCGAGCCGCCCACAATCGGCAAGTCAGCATTTGAACCAATGAAATAATGCGGAAATGCCGTGGTGAAATCCAGTAAACGTTTAAATGTATCCCGCGTCAGCTTCATCGGTACATGATCGTGGTGGAACACGATACAATGCTCGTTGTAATAGACATACGGAGAATATTGGAAGAACCAAGGTTCTTCGTTTAACGTTAACGGGATGACCCTCAGGTTCTGTCTGGCCGGATGATTCAGCCGACCGGCATAACCGACGTTCTCCCGGCAGAGCTGGCATTTGGGATATACCGGAGGAGGCAGCAGCTTCGCCATAGCGATTTCCTTCGGATTCTTCTCGGGCTTCGACAGATTAATCGTAATCTGCATCTCCCCGTATGTCGTGGACTGATTCCAGGCCACATTTTGCTGTACCCGATCCATACGAATATAGTTGCTATCCACCGACAGCTTGTAGAAAGCTTGGGTAGCAGCTTCGATCCCCTGCTCACTCTCCGTTTTGCGGAAGGCTGCGATCGTCTCAGACGGTCTGGGCATCAGCAAACCCATAATTTTAGCATCCAGAAGATCCCGATAAGTTGCTGTATTCTCTGGAATCAGTCCGATTTCGAGACCATAGTCAATCAAAATTTCAAGCGGCTCCTGTGGTCCTGGCAATACCTCCGCAGCAATAACACCAGCATATGGTTCATCAAAAGCAAACAACTCCATCAAGCGGTTCCGCGAATAGTCTACATCCCACCAATCGATCATCCCATGCTCAAGCGCATAATGGACCAACCGTTCAATGGCATGCCGGGCTTCCTGACCCTTGTTCTCTCCTGCTCCCATTGCTTCTCTCACTCCTTAATCGTTGTAGCCATTCGGATGATTCTCATGCCATTGCCATGCGCTCTGAATGATATCTTCCAGCTTATCGCGAGAAGGCTGCCAGCCAAGAACAGACCGCGCCTTATCCGACGAAGCAATCAATACCGCCGGATCTCCGGAGCGACGTGGGCTGATGACCACAGGGAAATCGCGTCCTGTTACACTTTTTACCGTCTCGATAACTTCCTTCACCGAGAACCCTTGCCCGTTCCCGAGGTTGAATATATCGCTTGACCCGCCCTCTTGCAAATGAGCAACTGCACGCAAATGAGCATCGGCCAAGTCGCTTACATGAATGTAATCGCGGACACAGGTACCGTCAGGAGTGCTATAGTCATCACCGAATACCTGAATCGAGGGGCGCTTGCCTAAGGCAGCTTCAATAATTAACGGAATCAGATGGCTTTCCGGACGATGATCTTCGCCAATCTTACCACCATCATGGGCGCCGGCGGCGTTGAAGTAACGCAAGGAGACGTATTTAATGCCTAGAACCTGATCGAACCAAGCCATCATCCGTTCCATCGTCAGCTTCGTTTCGCCATACACATTGGTCGGACGCGTAGGATCGCTCTCTTCAATCGGTACCTTCTCAGGTTCACCATAGGTTGCTGCCGTCGAGGAGAAGACAATTTTGCGCACATCTGCCTGGTCCATCGCTTCCAGCAGGCATAGCGTGCCATACACGTTATTATCATAATATTTCACAGGGGCCTTCATGCTCTCGCCTACCAGTGAGTTGGCTGCAAAATGAATGACCGCTTCAATCGAATTCTCCGAGAATAATTTGGCTAACAGCGCCTTATCACGTAGATCACCTTCGTAGAACTTCCCGCCCAGCACCGCCTCGCGATGCCCGGACTGCAAATTGTCAATAACGACTACCTCTTTGCCTTGACTAAGCAGCGCTGCCACCGTATGCGAACCGATATATCCCGCTCCACCAGTCACCAAAATTGCCATGTTACTTCTCCCCTTTCATTTCATGTACTCCGTCGCCCACACCACACACATAGAATTCGCCTTCCAGCCCGGTCTGCTCCTGATAAGCCTTGCCCACCTCAGCCACAAATCGGTCTACGGATGCCTCGTGCACCAGAGATACCGTACAGCCTCCGAATCCAGCGCCGGTCATCCGCGCGCCAAGCGTTCCGTCGATCTTGCGAGCTTCCTCAACCATCACATCTAGTTCCAGACAACTTACTTCATATAAATCCCGGAGCGAATCATGGGATGCGTTCATCAGCTCACCGAAGGCCTTCAAATCATTGCCGCTGAGCGCCTCCACCGATTGCAGCACCCGAGCGTTCTCTTCTACCACATGTCTGGCACGATTGTATAATACCTCGTTAGCAAAATCGCCCTTCCACTGCTCTAGCTGCTCTGGCTTCAGATGGGCCAGGTAGTTCAGCTCAGGCACACGTTTCTGTAGAATCTCCAGTGCAGCATCACACTCCGAGCGGCGCTCATTATATTTGGAATCGACCAGCCCGCGCCGCTTCTTCGTGTTGCTAATAACCAACTTGTATGCGCCGGTGCGGAAGGGAACCAGCTTGTATTCCAGCGTGTCACACATCAGTAGAATTGCCTGATCCTGCGCCCCATTGGCAACTGCAAATTGGTCCATAATGCCGCTGTTCACGCCTACATATTGGTTCTCTACCCGTTGGGAAAGCTTGGCAATCTCCACCTTGTCCGTCTCCTTACCCTCCATGCTCAGCAAGGCAAAGGCCGTCACCACTTCAATGGATGCGGAGGAAGACAGGCCTGATCCATTGGGAATCTCGCCATGGAACAGCAGGTCATACCCACTCGTTAGCGGAACGCCCATCTTCTTCAACTCCACAGCAACCCCGATGGGATAATCAGTCCATTCGCCGGTTTTCTCTCTTCCGAGCTCCTCCAGAGCAATCTCTGTGGTAAAAGGAAGATTAGTTGAAGCGAAGGACACTTTACCGTCCTGACGCTTGCGAATAGCCAGCGATGTGCCAAATTCCAATGCTGCCGGAAATACGTAACCTCCGTTATAATCGATATGTTCGCCGATCAGGTTAACACGTCCTGGCGCATTAAACACGCGAAGCACAGCGCCATTATCCTCATATTTAGACATAAACAATTGTTCCATTTCCTGTTTATTCATTAATTAACACCCCATCGTCATGGAATCATTACTTCATGTATCCAGTATAATAAAGACATGCCAAATTGATAATGAAGGATTGCGAGTTGTATATAGATAAATGTGACTTTCGAAGATAGAATAGAAGAAGGAACATACCAAAGGAGACAACGAGTATGAATCGAGAAACCTACAGTGCAGCGGCTAACCCCGAATTAGAAGAAGCCAAGGATCTGCATGTGCTGTTTGCAGGGGAAAGTCAGACCCTGCCGGATCACCGGCTGGGGCCCAAGGTGTACGATTATTTCCTGCTGCACTTTGTGGAGCAAGGTAAAGGCTGCTTCCGCACCGAATCCGCTGCTTACGATTTGCGCGAGGGAGATTGCTTCCTGATTCTACCCGAGCAGTTGGTCAGCTATGCGTCCGATTTGACCGAGCCTTGGCGTTACCGCTGGATCGCCTTTGCCGGGACCAGAGCCGCAGAACTCGTCCAACAGGCTGGATTTGCACCCGAGCAGCCCGTGTTCCGTCATGGTCCGGAAAGTCCGATCCCGGCTATGTTAGACCGTGTCCTGCGGGCCTTCCAAAGTAAAAAGACCAGCGCTCATTTGTTATCGCTGGGTCTTCTCTATCAACTCATGGGGGAAGCTCAGGAGACACTGGTCAAGGAATCGGCTTTGCCCGCCGGTGAAGCGGGTGTACAGCGCATCGTCAAGCAGATGATCCACTATATGACCAGCCAGTACGCCCACCCTGTATCCATCGAGCAGATGTGCTCTTCATTAGGATATAATCGGGCGTACTTATCCCGCATCTTCAAGCGTGCTACCGGACTTGCCCCGGTTACGTATTTACTGAAGCTACGAATTGATAAATCCCGTCAGCTTCTTCGCGAGCGCCCGGAACTGTCCATCGAGCAAATTGCCGCCTCCGTCGGTCTGACTGATCCGTTGTATTTTTCGCGGCAATTTCGGCGCTTCCATCACCAATCCCCCAGCGAATACCGCCGATCCGTCAGCGGTGCCAATAAGCCAGCACCGTAGCTTTCTTATTCACCCTGAATTGCAGGAGCATCAGCGGAGCCAAAGCCTAGCCGACGGCCCACCTCACCCAATACCACACCAATCGGTTCGTTTATGAGCAGATCTGCCCGGTGGTCATAAGCTGTGGCTGAAGCGTTGAGCAATACGGTTCGTTCTCCCCGGAAATAAGTGACCAGGTGTGCCGCCGGCTGTACAGTCAGCGAAGTTCCCCCAATCAACAGCATATCTGCTCCGGCAATGGCCGTCACGGTACGCTCAATAACCCCATCATCCAGACTTTCACCATAAAGCACTACATCCGGCTTAATCACACCTCCGCAACTGCAATAAGCCACGGTATGCTCGCTCCTCATCACCTCGTCCAAGGTATACGCCCGCCCGCAGCCCAAGCAGGTATTGCGATGGATCGAACCGTGGAGTTCAAGCACCTTACGGCTTCCTGCCAGTTGATGCAATCCGTCTATGTTTTGCGTAATAACGGCATCCAGCTTGCCCGCCCGCTCTAATTCAGCCAGAAATACATGCGCAGCATTGGGCTCTGCTTCGGGATGAATCATCTTTGTCTTGTAGAAATCATAGAACACTTCCGGATGCTGATCGAAAAATCTTCGACTCAAAATCTCTTCCGGAGCATAAGGCGTATCATTCTCCATCTGATAAATACCCGCAGCGGAACGAAAATCGGGAATTCCACTCTCCGTAGAAACCCCTGCACCGCCAAAAAATACGATTCTTTGGCTCTCCTTCACCCACGAGGTTAATTGCTCTATAGCTGTCATGTTATTCTCTCCCTTCCTATTCAATTATCAACTCATCGTATCCTTGGATTAAAATATCTGCATCCCTGAGATAAGAAACAGCCGTAGCTAGTTCCTCATTAGCTTCAGCCAGACCAATCGTCAGGCGAGCCCCCGCATACCGGCCCATCTGCATGTCTGCATTGCTGTCTCCAATAACTATGGCTTCCCCGGGCTCAACCCCAAGCTCCCGGCAGGCCAGCAACGCCATATCCGGCTCCGGCTTGCCTCGCTTGACCCGATCCCGACCCACAATACTCTCGAACTCATTTTGGATACCCATCCACGTCAAATGCTCCAGCGCTTCAGCGGTGCCGTCTGACGTAACAACGCCCAACTTCAGCCGAGCAGTACGGCACATCTGTACGAACTCGTATAGCCCCGGGAGTGGCCTGGCCTCCCGCCGTTCCCTAAGCTCTGCCATGGCCAAGGCGTTAAGCCTCCGTATCGCCATGATCGCCTCGTTCCACGGAAGTCCCGCAGCGTATAGGGAAGAGGCCAGCAAGGCAGTGACCTCGTCTTCCGTTCCCATAGCGAGAGGACCTTTTTTATCGTAAGCCACAACCCGGCCCGTCTCGTCCATCTGCACCCCCGGCAAAATAGCCTCCTGCAGCGCCTCGGCGTATCCCAGTGCCGTGAGCTCCTGACGAACCAAACGAATCAGCGTCTCAGCCCAGCTACCCCAAAGCCCCATAAAATGCAGGATTGTCCCATCCTTATCAAATAATATGGCCTGACACTCTATCGCTTTACCTTGTACCCGAATGATCGCCATTGCTTATCTCGTCCCTTCATAGGTCGGCATACCATCAAACCTGCTTTCCTAATTATAACATTTCCATCGGCCTATGACGCCTTACGACATTCAAGGGTTCGCCACATTTGAAATCGCTAACAATTCATTAATTGTGATTATTATCACAATTTTAAATCGCTGAACATCGTATTTTTAACTTAAGCTAATATTTAAATTTTTAAACTTTAAAAAAGAAGCCAGATCTGGAGGAAGAGAGCAACCATGAGCATACCGGTATCAAGTAGCCATACGCAAGGCGAGGTGTTTTTTCTTAATTTGCGTTTCCTGCTAATCGTTTGCGTCTTTGTGGGCAATGCCATCGAGCCCCTCATCTGGCGGATGGATAGTATGTACTCGCTGTACCAGTGGATTTTCACCTTTCATATACCCTTATTCGTGTTTGTTACCGGCCATTTCGCCAAGAACAATCTGAAGGGAGCACCTGGCCGGAAGGTTATGCTGCAAATCGGCTTGCAATATCTGATCTTCCAAAGCCTCTACTCCATCATGGATGCGATATGGTTCCAAGTCGATTCTGTTCATCGCTCCTTCTTTGCTCCTTACTTGCTGCTCTGGTTCCTTGCCAGCCATTTGGGATGGCGGGCCTTTATGTTGCTCACCCGCCAGTGGCCGCCGAGCCGACAACTCGCTCTTTCTGTTATTCTGGCTGTTCTTGTCGGCTACCTGCCGATTGATGGTGTATGGCTCAGCATTTCACGAACCTTCGTATTCCTGCCCTTTTTTGTACTGGGCCATCATTACTCTGGACGGCTGCTGTCCTATTTCCAAAAGCCCAAGATTCGTATAGCTGCCATCTGTGCTTCACTTGTTTGGCTGCTCATCCTCGGCCTGGGCCTGCTTCATATCGCACCCGGCTGGCTATACGGCAGCTTGACTTATAAGGAACTAGGCTCTGCGGCCTGGATGACCGGCTTGTTCCGTTTACTGTTGTATCCTGTACAATTACTGGCAGGTCTGGCCTTCCTAGGTTTCGTTCCTATCAAGGCCGGCCGAATTACAGAATGGGGCAGTCGTACGTTGTATGTTTTTTTACTCCATGGCTTTGTCGTACGTATCGCCGCCCTGTCTCCTATTTATAAGCATATTGATAATCAAGTTGGAGCACTGCTGCTTATTATTGCGGCTGCTGCGCTTACCATACTGCTGACCCATCCGCTCGTCCGGCGATGCACTGCACCGTTAATCGAACCTCCTGTGCAATGGTTGCTGGCACCGGAACGCCATACGCTGAATCAACCCAGCACAGCAAGCAAGTCCTAGCTCACCTATAGTGCGTATTTAACTTTAGACCATAAGGTCCCCAAAGGGGGACTTTTTGCGTTATTTCAACTTTCTGCTCCCAGGCTCGTTTCAAAATGGATATACGTGGTAAATAGAACATACGCAGTCCAAAAATGGAGCAAGGAGGGATATGATGGCACGAAATCACAACAAAATGACCCGAGAAGAGGCCGGACGTTTGGGGGGACTGGCCACTGCCAAAAATCATGGCAAGCAATTTTACCAGGAAATTGGTCAAAAAGGCGGCGAAGCAACTTCCCGAACTCATGATCGGGATTTTTATCAGGAAATCGGCCAAAAAGGCGGCGAAGCAACCTCCCAAAAACATGATAAGGACTTTTATCGTAAAATCGGCCGTAAAGGCGGGGAATCCCGCAATAAAACATAATAAATCGACTCTAGTGTCTAAATCTCCGGTAATCCGGGGATTTTTTATTTTGTGTAGAAAGAATCGCGTCCCCATGCGGGCTCTCCCATAGATATGCTGTAGAAAAAGCTACCTACTTGTGATAGACTTTAGAGAAAACCTTTAGCGGTGTAAAGCTACAAAATACACTCTATACCTGGGGGGAGAAGGAATCATGACAGCCAAGAAAATGCGTTCAGATATGATAAAAAAAGGCTTCGACCGTGCGCCTCACCGCAGTTTGCTGCGAGCAGCCGGCGTAAAGGAAGAAGATTTCGGCAAACCGTTCATCGCGGTCTGCAACTCTTATATTGATATCGTACCTGGACATGTGCATCTGCAAGAGTTCGGTAAGATCGTTAAAGAAGCCATCCGGGAAGCCGGAGGCGTTCCTTTCGAGTTCAACACCATCGGGGTAGATGACGGCATTGCTATGGGACACATCGGCATGCGCTACTCCTTGCCTAGCCGGGAGATCATTGCAGATTCGCTGGAAACTGTCGTTTCCGCCCACTGGTTCGATGGCATGGTCTGCATTCCCAACTGTGACAAAATTACACCGGGCATGATGATGGGCGCCCTTCGCGTTAATATTCCGACAGTCTTCGTTAGTGGTGGACCGATGAAAGCTGGCGTGGACAGCAAGGGCCGCAAGCTCTCGCTTACCTCTGTCTTCGAGGGCGTTGGTGCACACCAAGCTGGACAAATTGATGATAAAGAGTTGCTTGAGCTTGAACAGTACGGCTGTCCAACCTGCGGCTCCTGTTCCGGGATGTTCACAGCCAACTCGATGAACTGTCTGGCCGAAGCTTTGGGCCTGGCATTGCCTGGTAACGGTACAATTCTCGCCGTCGCTGATGAACGCCGTGACTTCGTGCGTCAATCCGCTAAGCAATTGATGGAACTGATCAAGATTGATTTGAAACCCCGGGATATCGTAACCCAGGAATCCATCGACAATGCGTTTGCTCTGGATATGGCGATGGGCGGGTCCACCAATACAGTGCTGCATACCCTCGCTTTGGCTCAGGAAGCCGGGATCGAATATTCATTAGAACGGATCAACGAAGTAGCTAACCGCGTGCCTCATATCGCCAAGCTGGCACCCGCTTCAGACCTGTTCATTGAAGACGTACACCGTGCCGGGGGCGTGAGCGCCGTGATTCATGAGCTCTTGAAGAAGCCGGGGGCTGTATTCGGTGATCAAATGACCGTCAGCGGCAAGACGCTTGCCGAGAATGTAGCAGGTTGCGAGATTACGGATCACAGCGTAATCCGTCCTATTGATAACCCTCACTCAGAAAGAGGCGGGCTTGCCGTTCTCTTCGGTAACCTGGCTCCGGAAGGTTCTGTAATCAAGGTAGGGGCCGTTGATAAGTCCGTTGGCGGCTACCATAAAGGCCCTGCCATCTGCTTTGATTCCCAGGAAGAAGCCTTGGAAGGAATTGCTTCCGGGAAAGTCAAGGAAGGCTGCGTCGTGGTCATTCGTTATGAAGGTCCTAAGGGAGGTCCTGGTATGCCAGAAATGCTGGCTCCAACCTCGCAAATCGTTGGGATGGGACTCGGTGCCAAGGTTGGCTTGATTACCGATGGACGCTTCTCTGGAGCCTCCCGTGGTATCAGTATCGGTCATATCTCTCCGGAAGCCGCGGAGGGCGGCCCGATCGCCTTCGTCGAGGACGGAGATATCATTGAACTGGATCTCAACAACCGCAAAATCGAATTGCATGTCAGCGAGGAAGAATTCAACAGCCGTAAAGCAAATTGGAAGGGCTTTGAGCCGAAGGTCAAAACCGGTTATCTGGCTCGTTATTCCAAACTGGTTACAAATGCCAGCTCCGGCGGCGTAATGAGAATCTGACCTGTATGAATTGCAATTAAATAACTTAAAGAAGCCGTTCCTATAGAGGAGCGGCTTCTTCTTTGATATTACATTTAAAATCAACTAAGGACGGGTCGGGACAGTGGCTGCTGCACCTAATAAAGCTTCCTCCTCATGCTCTTCGGGCTCCGGCTTGTTCTCTGCCGCTGCCGTAGGCAGCTCCTGCTTGACAGGTTCCTTCTTCACCGTGTGCTGACGATGGGAACCATCCTCCGTGAAGGTACCCAACAAATGGTCCATCGGCATAACGATCATTTTGGGTACAAGCTCCAGGGAAGCTTTTACCCTTGAAGTTCCTGCGGGATGAATCACGCTCATTAATAATTTTAGATAGATCTGAGAAGACCAGGCGAACCAGCCCTTTGGCAAATCCGTGACAATAAAGCCAAACTTCTCTGTCCCCCGATTAATCATGCTAACGCCATATAGAGCCTTAACATCCCTTAACTCAGGGTGCTCCAGGATATATTCAGCCAGCTTTGGCAAGCTCTTCTCCACGCCTCGAATCATTTGAATAGCCAATTGTACCGACGTTCTCGAACGCATCCCAAACTCAAACAGCTTCTGGTTATCGAAGTGAAGCTCCATTACCCGATCACCATTATCCAGCGATTTTCCTTCGTTTAAAGGAATCGTCTGACCATGATATGGGCGAATTCGGAAATGTAGCAGCGGCTCCTGCTGATTTGGCGTTTTGATTTGAAATAGAAGGTGGAACAGCTTCTCCCACAACAGCCATAAGGATACAACTACCCGCTTGAACCAAGAGATTTTGGCAGGACCCTTACGTTTGGAAGACGCCGCCTCAGGTTCCTTGGAGTTTCGCCGGGCGGTCTCCCCGTCCTGAATCATATCGTCAATGCGGATGCTTTGCAGGCCGCGCTCATCAGCTACCTTCAACACCCGTTCCAGAGCTGTCAGCATTTCTCCGGGAGCCCCGCTATTGGCTCCAAGGGTTGAACCACAATCATGGAGCAGGAATACCTCTCCGCCCCGCAACTTCTTCATCATACGCTTGAACAGGCGATCGGCGCCAACCCTTTGCCGCCAGTCACCAAACATTGCCGACCATAACACAATTTGCGTATTATTACGGTTGGCGAAGTCGAACAAATTCACGATTCCCCATGGCGGGCGATAATAGTGGGAATCGATGCCGGTAACCTGACGAATAATCGCATTGGTCTTCTGAATTTGCTTCTTCACCTCAGCAGGCCCCATAAGCCAGTTGGTCTTATGTACATAGTTATGTGAGCCGATCAAATGTCCCTCATCATGAATGCGCCTAAGGAGTTCAGGATGCTTCTCAGCATTGGAGCCCACGACGAAGAAGGTCGCCTTGGCATCATGACGTTTGAGCAAATCCAGTAATTGCGGTGTATATTTCGGGTCAGGACCATCATCAAAGGTAAGTGCAAATTTATCCGCTGCAGTTCCATGCTTAAATACACGAAAACCGAAAATCCGGGTAATCAATCCAGGTATAAACGCATAAAGCGTCGAGATGTAAAACAGCCATAGCAGCAAAGTTTCCATATTCTGCTTTCCCCACTTCTCTATGATCAATGCTTTTGGCATGCTTCCAAAAAGCATGGCATCTACACTATTTTATCACAGACGTCTGTAGATTAGGCGCATTATTTTGGGAAAGCGATGGAAACGGTTCATTCCCGGGAAGCCAGCAGGTCCATCGTGCGGCGAAATAGCTCGGTAGCCTGATGTACAGAGCCAGCAGGCCGGTTCTGTACCAATACAGCCACAGCGTATTTAGGTTGGCTCACCGGACCGTAGCCTATGAACCATTGATGATTAAGCTTATGGCCTGATTGGATCACTTCAGCAGTGCCGGACTTTCCGGCCAGCGGCCACCTGGCTTGCTGTAAGGCACGGCCTGTACCGCCTGTGACCGTAAGCCTCATCCATGACAATAAATGACTCGCCGTTCGCGGGGTAATCTGTCCCGCTGCCGAGTCTGTCCGCTGAATAGGAAGCTTTGTCAGCAGCGAGCCATCTTTATAGCGGATTTCGCTGACTAGACGTGGAGCTGTCACTTGACCCCCATGCAGCAAGGTCACGACCAGGTTAGCTGCCTGGAGGGGAGATACAAGCACGTCACGTTGGCCGATGGCAGATTGAGCTCGAACTCCCCCGTCCGCTTGTGTAACATCGCTGAATACCCTGCCAGCTTCCTCCTGGTCAAGTTGTATCAGCGGTTCACCATCAAGAAAATGCTGATCCCTCCA
Organism: Paenibacillus senegalimassiliensis; assembly: GCF_001486585.1. Classification (GTDB taxonomy): domain Bacteria; phylum Bacillota; class Bacilli; order Paenibacillales; family Paenibacillaceae; genus Fontibacillus; species Fontibacillus senegalimassiliensis. The sequence continues at coordinate 88,582 of NZ_LN909046.1, read as the reverse complement.
GCCAATCGTACGTCCCAAGCCAAGTTGATCAGCAGTTCTGCGAATAGCTTCCGTGCTTAGGCGCTCTCCCAAGGTAGCAAATACGATATTGCAAGATTGGGCAAAACCTTGACCCAACGTCAGATCTCCATGCCCGCCCTTCTTCCAGCACGATAGCCCATACTTTCCGTAATGTCCCTCACAATGGAACTTCTCGTCTGGCGCACTTACCCTTTCCTCTAATGCAGTTGCAGCAATGACAGTCTTGAAGATTGAGCCAGGAGGAACGGCCTTAACAGCCTTGTTCGACCAGTTTCCTTGTGCAAGATCGATCTGGTAAGGGGTGTAATAAGGCACGGACACCATAGAGACAATATCTCCTGACAAGGCATCCAGCACCACGATAGCTCCTTCTCGCACATTCATGTCAGCAGCCAGCTTCTCCAGCTCTCGCTGCAAGTCCCCATCCACCGTGGTCCGGATTTGCAACGGATAATACTTGCTGGCAGCAGCATTTAAGCGAGTATCTATCCCCCCAAGCGGTTCTCGCCTTCCATCTACCATATAAGCGGCCCGGATTCCACCAATACCTCGCAAAAAGCGGTCAAAAGTCTTTTCCAATCCCGCGGCTCCTACCTGTAATGATAAAGACAAGCCGGGGCGTTGTTGTTTCTCCCGCAACTGACGAATAACGTCCGGGCGTTGTCCGACATAGCCTAGCCACTGATTGCCCCGCTGCCCAGCCTCATAGCGGGTCACATAGGGCAACACCTCAAGCCCCTCCATCAGGGGTAGCGCTAAGGCAGCCTCATGATTAAGCTTAAGGGGTTCATCCCTTTCATTTTTGCGGGTAGACCATGCATAGGGCCTCTCTAACGTCTCCCACTTGTATTGCAATTGGGAAGCCGAGGTGCCCAGTGCCGTAGCTAGTTCAGCCAGCTTATGCTGCTCCGGTAATTTATGAATAGGAAATAACGTGGGGGTCCAGTTTATTTCACCAGTCAGCGCCTTACCATTGCGGTCCAGAAAATGCCCCCGGCCCGAATCCAGTTCCACTCCCTCCTCCCGCTGACGGACGGCCAATTCATTCATAGTCTTGCCACCCACCGTAATCACTCGAAAAGCGGAGTTCATCTGAATCCAGGCTAGCCGTAAAGCAAAACAACCTATGATGACAGAAAAGGACAGAAGAAGATAAAAAATTCGTTTCTTAAGTAGTAGCGACATGAAGTCCCCTCCTTCTCTCCCCATTATTTCCCGGGAAAACAGACCGTAAACCAATATACTGAGTAATCGAGGGGGAACAAAATAAAACAGCCGGTATCACCCCAAAAGGAGGATATCGGCTGTAAGGATAAGCTGTATTTTATGCGTTACACTGCTAGATTAAACCGTAAACTTAGACAAGGATTCCTTTAAGCCAGTCGACACGTTTTCGAGCTTGCTCGACAACTGTACCAAATGCTCACCCACCGTCTCCTGCTCATTACTCAACGAGGCAACTTCTTCAGAGGTTGCTGATGATTGCTGAGCAACCGCACTTACGTTGCTCATCGCTTCAGACAGTACCGATTGGGAATCGTTAAGCTCGTCAATGGAGGTCGTTACTGAATCCAATTGACGCACAAAGCCTTCCATTTGCTCCTGCACGGAAACAAAGATTTGACTGGTTTCCTGCACAGATGTAATCTGCTCTTGGAAGAGCGGACTAGCATCAGACAAGGCCTTGACCGTCTCGTTCATTTCTTTCTGAATCGTATCCGTGATCTCGCCAACCATGGTGATGGATTGACGCGATTGATCGGCTAATTGACGAATCTCATCGGCAACCACCATGAATCCACGGCCTGCTGCACCGGCACGAGCTGCTTCAATCGTAGCGTTCAGAGACAAGATGTTCGTTTGCTGTGTAATATTTTGCATCACATCCAGCACTTTCATGACAGAGTTCGTGCTTGCCTTCAGAGAATCAACCTTCTCCGTCAATGCGTTAATCATTTCAACCGTAATGTTCGTCTTCTCCAGCAATCCGTTCAGATACTCCGTACCTTGTTGGCTGGAGCTTTCTACTTGGCGAGCTGCCGATTCCATCTCTTTATTACTCTGAATGACGCGTTCCATTTGACGGGAAATGTTCTCTGTCAACTCGTTACCGCGTTCAGCTTCGTTCGCCAAGCTTGTTGCCCCGTTGGCGATTTCTTCGGTAGCTACAGCAATCTCTTTAGCAGACAAAGCTGTCTTGTTGGAAGCCTGCGCCAATTCAGTGGCTGTATCCAGCACATCCTGCGCAGAGTGGTTACTTTGCTTAACCAACTCCGTAATTTTCTCCATCATCACGTTAAAGCTTTCTGTCAATTGCCCAATCTCATCCTGTGCCTTGGTTTTCATGCGGACGTTCAGGTTACCCTGCGAGCCCTCTTCCATGAGGTTTCTCAGCTTGCCGAGTGGATGAGCGATCATGCGGACCATCCATATCCCGATCAATACGGCAATAATAGCTACAATGATCAAAGAAAAGATGGTTACCAGCATAATTTGGTTGGCGCTTTGGGCGAGTTCACCAGCATCAACGGTTCCCAACAATTTCCATCCCGAAACCTGTTCATTAAACACAGCCAATACCGTGCTGCCTTTGGCATCTTTGGTGCGAAGGCTACTTGAAGGTGCATCTCCAGCCGAACTCAAATCAAACTCCGTTGCCTGACCTTCATCGCCAGCTACCGAGGAAGCAACGACAATATTATCCTTGGTCAACATTTGCAGCTTGGAGTTGCTGCCTAGATTAACCTCTTGCAGATAGCTTGTCAGTATATCGAGATTGACATCAGCCACCAACACGAAGCGTTTCATACTGTTGACACTTTGAACTGAACGAGCCAATCGGAATACTTCGGCGTTGGTGGATTCAGAAGGAACTTGAAGCCACATCGTCTTTGTTGCTTCGCTCAATTCCTTGAACCAGGCCTCGTCCCGAACACTGCTCAAGAAGGCCGTGTTCGCACTTCCCGAGGTAACGTCCTCGACAATTTTGTCGGCGGACAGCATGTACACCGCAGAAATTCCTTTTGTAGAGAATGTTAGCGTATTCAAGCGCGTTCTCATTTTATTAGTTGCAGTAAACCGATCATAGTCTGTAATGTCCGACAAGGAAGCATCCATTATTGCACTTTGCATCTCATCGTCCAAGAACATTTGCTGCAAGTTTTCTTCATATTTTTGCATCACAATGTCCAACTTCTGAGAGGTTTGAACAATGGTTTGCAGGTTGGCATTTTCCGCATTATCCTGAATGGTGCTCTTGGCCATCTGTGTAGACATAATGCCGATCGTTAATACGAAGAACATAATAGCGATAAAGAAAACTAAAAACAATCGAATACCCACTGATTTGGAAGGATTAATTTGCTTAGGGAGCTTGTCTCGCAATGATGTCAAGGTAGACTTGAAGTCGAAGCTAGCCGCACTCTTCGGCTTTTTGTTTGCTTTTACCCCTGCCCCTTCTCCCTTCTTTTTCTTCTGCTTCTTCTCGCTGTCCGTTGTTTGGTCCTCGTTCTTTGGAACCAGACTCATGTTGATCACCCACCACTCATAATAGTCGCACCCCCAAGACTGGGCTTGAGGTCATGCGTAAATACTGCCATTTTCAACATTCATCGTTAACTGTCAGATGACATTTTTAACGTTCTCTTCTTAATATCGGCTATGTATGGCCTAGATTTTAAACAATCCTAACAAAAAAGTCCTAAATATTAAAAAATAGGCCTTTCGTCCCATCGGAAGAAAGACCTAGTAGCCTATTGCATTTTTTGTTATTTCTTTTTTCGCATCATATCAAAATAGGAAACGGGGTGATCCACCTTCATTTTAATTCGTTGCAGAGGGTGTCTTGCAGCATCGAGCACATTTCCTTCTTCATCATAGATCGCTTCCACCACTTGCTTGAAGAAGGTGTCGCCTGGGCCAAAGAACTCCACCTCTTGCCCCGGCTTGAAATGATTCCGTTGCTGTATAGTCGCCATACCGGTAGCCGAGTCATAATCCATCACTAATCCGGCAAAATCATACGGAGCCGCCTTCTCCTCAGGCTCATAAATATGATCCTCATGGTCAGGGGTATCATAGAAGAATCCGGTGTTCAGCGGACGATTTGCAGCCTTGTTGATTTCCTCAATCCATTCCGGCTTCAGCACGTAATTGTCCGGGTCAGCCATATAGGCATCGATCGCTTTGCGATAAACATTCACAACCGTAGCTACATAATGAATGGACTTCATCCGGCCTTCAATTTTGAAGCTATCCACACCCACGTCCACCAAATCAGGCACATGATGAATCATACATAAATCCTTGGAGCCCATCGTAAAGGCATTGTCCTGCTGTTCAAACAATGGCAATTGCGTTACACCCAGACGGAACGGTTCCGGCGCCGGGCTTTGCATCGCCTCTTCCTCAGACACCCAGGTTTCCTCTTCACGAGCATCCTCGAACAAATCGTATTTCCAGCGACAGGATTGACAGCAGCCTCCCCGATTAGAGTCACGATCCGTAAAATGGTTGGACAATACACAGCGACCAGAGAAGGAAGAACACATGGCTCCATGGATAAAGGCTTCTATTTCAACATCAACATGACGTTTGATTTCTTCGATTTCCTCAAAGCTCGTCTCACGACCTAGCACGACGCGCGGCAGTCCCTGATCCTTCCAGAACTTGACCGTCTGCCAGTTGACCGTAGATTGCTGGGTGCTCAGATGCACCTCCAACTTGGGCACTACACGCTGAGCAGTCTCAATAATGACCGGGTCAGCCACAATAATCGCAGAGATACCTGCCTCGTACAAGTTGCGCAGGTATTCTTCGATGCCCTCCACATCTTCATTATGGGCATAAATATTCGTAGCCACAAACACCTTGGCTCCGTATTTCTTGGCAAATTCTACGCCTTCCCGCATTTCCTCAAAGCTGAAATTGTCCGCGTTGGAACGAAGGCCATATTTCTGTCCTCCAATATACACGGCATCCGCGCCGTAATGAACAGCGAATTTCAGCTTCTCCAGATTGCCCGCTGGCGCGAGCAGTTCCGGTTTGACCAGTCGGTTGCGCTTACCCGCATATTTCCGGACATGTGTTTGTACCGTTTGCATCTTCGTTCACCTCTTGCTTTTTCATTCAATTTAATAAACCTGCTCCTTGTAGAAGAAGCCAAAGGAAAGTTCACGTTCGGGGTCCTGTATCTCGCGAATAGCATCGATCCAGGCCTCATCCAACTCGTATTGTTCAGGGTCCTGAGCATACGTATCAATCGCTTGTCGATAAGAAGCGATAACTGTCTCATTGTATCCGATTGGCTTTAATATCGTCTCGATTTTAAAGCTGTCCACATCAGCCGCCATCAACATATGAAGATCTTCCAATATGCAAATATCGTCTGAACTCATAATATGTGTTCCGTTGACGTCTTCGTAAATAGGAAATTTCTCGTCCCGTCGCTCTGCCTCAATGAGGAATAACCCGCGGGTCAGCCCGAGATCGCTCTGTGGATCAACCGGACGCCCTTGATGAGTCATATAGCTTTGTACAAGACTGCGTTTGGAATGGTAAATATTTGTCATCCCATGCACTTGAACCTCTGCCTCGATCTTTAACGCAGGGTGCATGCCTGTCAACTCATCCATATTCAGTTCGCGGGCCAAAACTACACGCGAAGCCCCCTTGCTTCCCCAATAATTGGCCGTTGCAAAATTAGTCGTCGTCATCTCGGAGTTCCAATGCAGGTTCAATTGCGGCGCTTCCTCCCGCACAATTTGCAACACTGCCGGATCGCCGAATTCCACCGCATCCACACCCAGCTCTGCGAGACGCTTCACATAACCCCGCACATCCTCCAGGATATGATTGCCCATCAGATTATTCACGCGAACGTAGACCTTTGCTCCACGCTCATGGGCGATGCGAACGGCTTCACCGATGTCCGGCAACTCCATGTCGCCGGGGAGCCTCATACCGTATTTGGCCTCGCCAATCAATACGGCATCCGCCCCGGCTTGCAAATAACGCTCGAGTTCCTTCAGCGAGCCGGCGGGAACCAACAGTTCCGGTTTTCTTGTCATACCTGTCTACCACCTTTAATTATTGGCCATGGCCTTGCTCTTCTCGATATTGCTCAAATGCTCTTTATAGGTCTTGGCGAAGAGATGCTCTCCACTACCGTCCTTCTTCGTCACATAAAATAGATACTCTGATGCTGTTGGCGCCAGCGCTGCCTCTACGGACTTCAAGCTTGGTGCCGCAATCGGCCCCGGCGGCAAACCTGCATACAAGTAAGTATTATAAGGGCTATCCACGCTACGCAAATCTGAATGAAGCAATCGTTCCTTCGGCTTGTCGAGTACATACTGCACTGTCGCATCAATTTCCAGCTTCATATCTGCCTTCAGACGATTGTAGATGACACCGGCCACCATGCTGCGCTCCGAATCTGCCACTACTTCCCGCTCCACCAATGAAGCCATCGTCATCAGTTCATTTAACGTAAGCCCGCTGGCGGTCAGCTTCTGATCAAAATCCGCAATCGCGCCTAGCCGTTTACCGGTTTCTTCGAACATACGCGCCACGATATCCTGCTCTGTACTGCCCTTCTCCAGCTCATAGGTTTCGGGGAACAAATAACCTTCCAGGCGATGAGTAAGCTGATCATCCTCCGGGATATCTGAGAGCAGTTCTCCACTTAAGCCCGATGCCTCATCTACAATCCCCAAGAAGATGTCTTGATCCACCAGACCTTCCTCCGCCAGCTTCTCAGCCATCTGTTTGACGGTAAAGCCTTCCGGGATGGTAAAACGAATCATCTCTGCCTTAACCACATCGCCCGAGTTCAGCTTACCGATGATCTCGTCATACGTCACCCCTGGATTCAGATCATAAATGCCGGCTTGGAAGCGACTCCCCTCCGACTTCCATTTTAAATAGGATACGAATAAAAATGAATTTTTAATTAATCCCTGTTTTTCCATTATATCTGCAATACCCGACGTTCCTGTCCCGGGCTCAATCGTGATGCGAATGGCTTCCTCGGATTCTGGAACAGGCTGCATTTGCGTATATACATAGGTTCCTGCTGCCGCTACAGCAATCACAGCAAGCAGCACCAATATCAATAACCACTTCATTACCTTCTTCAACAGCTCAACCCCTTTACAGCCAAAAAGAGCGGTTAAAAATCCCGCTCTTCCCAGACCGATCTATCATGCTCCCCCATTAATAGTTACTACTATTCGGGGAAAGTCAATTCGTCGTAAAGCTCGGATACGTTCTCCCATTCATCATCGTCGTCAATAGTGGTCAGCTCTAGCTCATCACCCGACGTAATGATTTTGAATATTTCCGGATCATCACCTGAGGATGCACTCTCAAGTCGAAGCACGGCATACGCAGCCCCCGCTACGTCAAATTCCTGCACGACCTGATAATAGGAGGCGCTTCCTGACTCGTCCTCAAGCTCCACAACGGGGCCAAAGGTATCACGAACGCGCGAGGTAACTACAACATCGCTTGCTGAATACTCAGTCATGTTGATCTTCCCCGTCGAATTCATCGATCAGCGTGTTGAATGTTTCCTCAACAATTTCCCATTCCTCGTCGCTTTCGATCGTGTACAGCTTAAGATCGTCGCCGTCTTCCTCGTAACGGAACGCGTATACCTCTTCGCTCTCCTCATCCTCATTCTCGTCAGAATCCAGAGGAACGACCATCATATACTTTGCATCCGAACCGTCGACTTCGAATTTCATAATCACTTCGAACTCTTCTTCATTGCCCTCTTCGTTGGGGATATAGATAATTTCCGGTTCTTCTTCATTTCCGATACGATCCTTAGCCATGCGCGATCACCCTCACCTTTTACTCATAGAATCCAAATAATTTTGAAGAATCAAACCTGCAGCCATTTTGTCGACGACATCCTTGCGTTTCTTCCTGCTCACATCTGCTTCCAGCAACGTACGATGCGCGGATACAGTCGTTAGCCGCTCATCCCACAGATGGACCGGCAGGTTCAGCTTACTGCGCAAATCCTCGGCAAAAGCCATGCATATTTCTCCACGGGGACCGATCGTGCCATTCATATTTTTCGGCAAGCCTACGACGATCGCTTCAACCTCATGCTCTTTCGCCAGTTCGCCAATACGATGGAACTCCGCGCCTTCCTTGCGTCTTTCGATGGTCTCCACCCCTTGGGCGGTCCACCCGAAAGCATCACTGATGGCGACTCCGATCCGCCGATCCCCGTAATCCAAACCCATTATCCTCATGCCTTGCTCCTAACGATGGCCCGCCATATAATAGCGCACCAGTTCTTCGATCAGTTCGTCGCGTTCCTTCTTGCGCACCAAGCTCCTTGCATTATTATGGCGCGGTATATAGGCCGGGTCACCCGACAATAGATAACCGACGATCTGATTAACCGGGTTGTATTCCTTCTCCTGCAGTGCTCCGTAAACCGTAAGAAGGATTTCCTCCGCGGACGCTTCCTGTTCGTCGCCCTTGACATTAAATTTGACGGTTTTATCCATGGAGTCCATGATGACACCTCGCTTCTTCGACATACGTCTTGATGACCGTAACAGTGATAGCCTTAGTCTAATCCTACTATATCATATCATGGGTTCCATAAGGAAATTTTCACCGGACCACCCTATCTATTGATGGAAGCTACTACGCTTGGGCTGCGATCCAATCGGCAGCAGCCTTCAAGGCTTCGCTTAGCTTGCTGGCATCCTTGCCTCCAGCTTGAGCCATGTCCGGACGTCCGCCGCCCCCGCCGCCGCACACCGCAGCTACTTCCTTCACTAGCTTACCAGCGTGAAGTCCTCGTTTGATTTCCTCCTGCGGTACAACAACCACAAAGCTTACTTTGTCCTCCATCGGAGAACCCAGCACCAACACGGCATCCGGCAGTTTGACCTTCAATTCATCGGCCAGCGTACGGAGCGCATCCATGCTTCCTGCTTGAACCTGAGCAGCCAGCAGCTTGGTTTGTCCCACGCTGATAACTTGACTGGTTAATTCTCCAGCTTCAATGACGCTTAACTTACTTTGCAGCGATTCATTCTCACGAGCCAATTCCTTCAATTGCTGGAACAAGCCCTCAATTCGCTTCGGCACATCGTTGACATTTGCTTTGAGTTGACCGGCAGCTTGCTTGAGCAACTCAAGCTGACCGTCCAGGAACAGATAAGCTCCGCGTCCCGTAACCGCCTCAATCCGCCGCACACCGGAGCCGATGCCGCTTTCGCTCACAATTTTGAGCAACCCAATCTCCGAAGTGTTGTTCACGTGGCAGCCGCCACACAGCTCTAAGCTGTAATCGCCAATTTGCACAACGCGGACGATATCACCGTATTTCTCGCCGAACAGGGCCATGGCCCCCATCGCCTTGGCTTCATCAATCGGCTTCAAGTCAATGTTGACCGGCAAGGCATTCCAGATTTGCTCATTCACACGGCGCTCGATTTCGACCAGCTCCTCGGCAGAGATGCTGCCAAGATGAGAGAAGTCAAACCGCAAACGTTGAGGTTCAACTAAGGACCCCGCCTGATTGACATGCTCACCCAAGGTATCCTTCAAGGCCTGATGCAGCAAATGCGTCGCTGTGTGATTTTTCACAGTATGGCCGCGTTGTTCTTTATTAACGGCAGCCGTAATATCGGCATCTACGTGCAATTCGCCAGAATTTACCGTGACCTGATGTACATGTTGCCCTTGTGGAGCCTTGAACAGCCCTGTAACCTCCGCGTTGCCGGATTCGCTGCGAAGCACTCCCTGGTCACTCACTTGGCCCCCGCTTTCTGCATAGAACGGTGTGGATGCCAGTATGACTTGTCCAGATTGCCCCTCACTTATTACATCGACAAAAGCATCGTCCACGATTATAGCTACAATGCGGGTAGGGACTTCAAGCTCATTATATCCAGTGAATTCGGTTTTAGTCGTAAAGTCGGCAAGTACACCGCCTTGCACCTTCATGCTACCACTATCATGGCGGGCAGCCCGGGCACGTTCCCGTTGCTCTTGCATGGATGCTTCAAACCCTTCGCGATCCACTCCCAGACCATGCTCTGCTGCAAAGTCCTCGGTTAAATCGAGCGGGAACCCGTAAGTATCATACAATTTGAAGGCATCTGCACCGCCGATCAAGGTACGCCCTTCCTCCTTGGCTTTCGTGCTGATCTCTGCCAAGATAGCCAGTCCATCGCTTAGGGTCTCGTGGAAGCGTTCTTCCTCCGCACGAATGACCTTTTCGATAAATTCCTGTTTGGTCACTATGTCGGTGTAATAAGCACCCATAATTTCCCCTACCGTGCCTACCAGGTTAAACATAAAGGGTTTATCCATTCCAATCAGCTTGCCGTAACGAACAGCGCGGCGCAACAGACGGCGAATGACGTAACCACGGCCTTCGTTAGAAGGCAGAACACCATCAGCCACGGCAAATGCTACCGTACGGATATGGTCGGCAATCACCTTTAAAGCCACATCGCTCTCTTCGTTAGTCCCGTACACCACTTTTGCCAGTCCGGCTGTCTTTTGAATAATCGGTTGGAACAAGTCAGTATCAAAGTTGGAGTTCACATTTTGCAAAATGGATGCAAAGCGCTCCAGACCAGCCCCGGTATCAATATTCTTGTTCGGAAGTGGTGTGTAACTGCCATCCTTGTTATGGTTAAACTGCGAGAAGACCAGGTTCCACACTTCCAGGAAACGTTCATTCTCTCCGCCAGGGAAGCACTCGGGATCGGAAAGATCACCGTAAGCATCTCCGCGGTCATAGAAAATTTCCGTACATGGCCCACAAGGCCCTTCCCCGATATCCCAGAAGTTGTCCTCCAGCTTCACAATCCGTTCAGCAGGAATGCCTACCTTCTCGTTCCACAGCTTATAAGCCTCTTCATCCTCAGGATATACCGTGACGGACAATTTCTCCCCGTCAAAGCCAATCCAGTCCTTGCCTGTAAGGAACTCCCAAGCCCACGTAATGGCTTCTTCCTTGAAATAATCACCAATCGAGAAGTTGCCCAGCATTTCAAAAAAAGTATGATGCCGGCGTGTCTTTCCTACATTCTCGATGTCATTGGTACGAATGCATTTCTGCGAATTGGTCAAACGCGGATTATCCGGCTTGACCCGGCCGTCGAAGTAAGGCTTGAGCGGTGCCATCCCCGCATTGATCCAGAGCAGAGATGGATCGTTATGAGGTACGAGCGAGGCACTCGGCTCGATTTTATGACCTTTGCTGGCGAAGAACTCTAGCCATTTGGAACGAATTTCACTTGCTTTCATTAGTTTGACCCCCTGAATAGATATCAATCTGGTTCCCTTTTGAAAATACAAAAAACGCCCCTGAACATCAGGGACGATTTAATCTTAATCGCGGTACCACCCTGGTTATCACAAGACTCTGCCGCCATCAGCCGCAAGAGTTACCTGTAATCGCCTCGTTAGTCCGGTAACGGGGACCTGCCGGTGGATTTATGTCCACACTCCGAAATCAGCTTTCCGTTCAGGCATATTTCGAGTCCTCTCAGCCATCTCTCCAAGCAGCCGCAAAGGCATCTGGAGCGAAGGGACCCTTCTCTGATAAATCCGCCGGTTGAACGTACTTCATTTCATCAACGTTTTGGGTTCATTCAACAACATATCGTTTTAAGTATAAAGGGCAGATATGCCGCTGTCAATGCGCCTTTCACATCGCTTTGCGCCGCACGAAATAAGCGTGGAAATGCTGCAGAATGACTTTAATGACGGCAAAAAAAGGTACCGCCAAGATTAAGCCTGGAATACCGGCAATCTCTCCACCTATCAGCAGCGCCAAAATAATCATCATCGGGTGCAGACGCAAGCTGCGTCCCACCACCTGCGGGGATATCACGTTGCTTTCAATCGTTTGGCAGAGCATATTGACGAGTAGAACAAGCAGAACCATCTTCCATGAAATTGTGGTAGCCATCACCATAGCAGGGGCTGCCCCCAGGAACGGCCCCAGGTACGGGATGATGTTACAGATCGCCACAACGCCGGCAAGCAGTAAAGCAAAGGGCATTCCAATCGATATGTAACCGATATAAGCCAGTACCCCGATGATGACGCAGACCAGGAATTGACCTCGCACGTAGTTGCCCAAGGCCTGGTCAATTTCTTTGAGCAGCGTAATCATGGATTTTCGCCGGGAACGGGGCAAGTATTGCAGCATCAGCCGCTCAATCAGTTCAATATCCTTGAGAATATAGAAGATGAGGAACGGAATGATAAATGCGTTGAATACCACCTCAATGGTCGCTCCGATATTGTCCAGAAACCGGGTAATTCCTTGGGCCATTCTGCTCTCGAATTGGTAGAACCAATGATTCATCCCCATACGGACGCTCCCTGGCAAGATTCCGTTATCAATGCGGTTCATCATTTGCTGGGTATGAATGGTCAGTTCCGGCAAATGCTCCCCTAGCTCCTCTACCTGCTCCACGAACATTGGAATAACATTAATCAGAATGACCGAAAGAACGGTTAGAAACACCGCATAGATCAGTAATACAGCCATGGTCCGGGGTACCTTTCGCGCACCTAGCATTCGGACAACTGGATTAAGTACATAGGAAATAATTACTGCCACGACAAATGGAGCAAACACGGCTTTGAGAAAATGGTATGCCAGTGCAAACATAGGTCGAAGCTGCCAGACAAAATAAAGAATAATCAGCCCAAGCAGCACCCAGACGGCATAGCGAAACAGCTTATTTTTATGAAGCTCGTCCCTCGGCTCCATGACTTATCCCTCTCTTTCAGCTTTCGTACAGTTCATTATTGGCCTAGAGAGGGAAAAATATGAAAGAAAATAGGAAAAGCCCGCCTTAGACCACATATGTGATCTAAAGCGGGCTGTTGTCCGTGTTATCATAGGCAGTTATCGTTTAACGATTTTGCTTCAATTGTTCATAATGGGCAAGCGCCGCTTGGTGAATCGGATGGCCAGCTTCCAGCCCAGTGTAACGGGTGAGAGTTGCTGAAGCACCCGCTTCCTGCAACGAAGCCTGCAACTCTACGGCCTCCGGATCATCAGCGGAGACGAATAATAGCGCCATCCCCATCGTCTTGGCCAGATGGTCATAGCCAAGTTCATGCTCGTAAGCCTGCTTCGCCGGAGATACCAGGCGGTCTCCAGCGGACAGCTTGCGGATTGGTGAACGGCCAACCCGCGAAACCTCGTCCGTCAGTGCCGGATTTGCGAAACGCTCCAGAATCGTTTCAATATAGGCCTGATGCTCGGTCTCTGAGAAGCCATGCTTCGCCACCAATACCGCTCCGGTCTCCGACAGAACTGAGCGTACATGCTGGACGACCTGCTCGTCGTTCATCGCCTCTTGGATCGTGGCATGGCCTTGCAGATATCCCTTATAAGCAGCCGAACAATGGCCGGTATTTACTGTAAACAACTTGCGTTCAATATAAGGCTCCAGACGTTCAACATAATGTACACCCTCTACGCGGTGAAAGCCTGGGAACATTTGTGATTCGTCTACCGCCCATTCATAAAACGGTTCAACCACCACTTGAAGTGGATCTTCATGCTGCTGCAACGGAACAATCCGATCCACAGCCGCATCGGGGAAGGCTACATTCTCCTCAGCCCAACGCCGGGTATCTTCGTCCAACCCGGCATAGACATGCTCCTTAAGCTGGGAGCTACCTCCAATAGCATTCTCGCATGCAATGACATGCAACTTACCCTGAGTGCCTTCCGCTTTGCGCAGAACGAGTCCTTGTGCAATGGTTCCTGCTATATGCTTGAGAATCGATACGCCAACAGCCGTGGTCACCAGATCGGATTCCGCAATCGCCTGCGCCGCTTCTGCAGCAGCCGTCTTGCTATTGATTGCCGTCACGCCGGTAACGATTACGGTCTCTTTCTGGTCACTGGCCAGTGTAACCGGATATTCCTTGCGCCGTGCCAGCTCCGAAACAACCGTATCATTCACATCTACGAAGCATACTTCATATCCCGAGCCCGATAACAACAGCCCGATGAAGCCTCTCCCGATATTTCCTGCGCCGAAATGAACTGCCTTCATGCTTCCATTCCTCCTTCAAGGATGTCCGCAACCTGCTCTTCCGTTGTAGCATTCATAATACGCTCCAGATTGGATTCATCCGTAAATACCATGGCCACATTCGTTAATACTCCCATATGATCTCCACCTGCAGCGGCGATGCCGATGACGATAAAGGCTGGCTCATCCCCGCCAAAATCGACTCCTTCCGGGAAACGAACTACGGACAGCCCTGTAGACGAAATCAGCGATTTCGCTTCCTTGGTACCGTGAGGAATAGCTAGCCCGCCGCCCATATAAGTAGAGACGATTTCTTCGCGTTCGAGCATTTTATCAACATATTCTTCCGTGACATGACCTGCTTGAACGAGCAAATTGCCCGCCATCCGAATCGCTTCATATTTATCTTTGGCTTGACCATTCAGGATAATTTTCTCTTTAGACAGTAGTTTCATTGTAGCTCTCTCCTTTTTATGTCAGTTCCTATCAATGCAAATCCTTGGTAAAGCTCTTAAACTCAGATGTGCTCAAAATAGTCTAGCAGTTCTGTGGCTAGAAAATTGCGAATATCCTCACACCTTCCCGTCTCCAGCAGCTCGATTAGTTCAGGATTTAACAGCATCGCACTAATCTCGCTAAGCACCTCCAGGCTTTCGTGAGGCAACTGGCGTGGGGCGAGCATGAACAGGATCGCGCCAACCTCGGTATCTCCATCCAACAGTACAGGCTCGCTTAAGCGAAACAATGCCAGCGAACGGTAATTCACGAAACGGGTTCGGGTGTGAAATAACGCTAGCGATGTACCCGGTATGACCTGGCTCGCCATCTTCTCCCGTTCAAGCAGGCGGTCCGTCACGGCCTGCACGTCTGCCACGAGAGTCGCTTCCTCAGGTCCAGGCTTGGTAGAAGTCATATATACCGTGGCAACCCGGCTCATTTCCTCTAAAGCCGATGTTACCGTCTCGCGTAGTGAACAGTTCGCATTTTCGAGCTCAATCACCACAAATTGCTGGAGCAGGCTGACCACCTCATTTAAGGAGGAGGTTAACCCTTGCAGCTTTTCAAACGCCCGGGATTTAACCGGTTGCTCCGACTCGGGGACAGGCTTGCGAGATTTCAAGGTCGTATCCTGAACATATTGCAGCAGGCGTGCGCTGTCCTCCTCCGTCAACAATGGACTCAGCTTGACGTAACGATCAGCGGGCAGTGGCAGGTCAATGGTAGAAATGATTAAATCATAATCTTCCTCTGGCAACCGCTTGGCCTCGTACCATGATACATTACCCAAAACTTCGATCTGTGGCATCTCTTTGGCTAGCCGCGTAGCCAATAATTTCGAGGAGCTCAGACCGCTGGAGCAGACCAGAATAGCCCGGACATTGCGCCCTAACTGATTCAACCGCTCAATCGAGGCTCCAAAGTGCATAACCAAAAAGCCAATTTCCTCATCTGGTACATCCAGATCGGCAATGCTCTCATTCATCGCCTCGCGCACGATGATGAACAACTCCTCATAATCCTTGCGAATCGCTCCAAGCAGCGGATTGCGAATTCGCGAGCCTTCACGAATCCGCTTGAAGGCTGAGCCCATATGCTCCAATAATCCGCTGCCCAGCAACCGGTCCTCCTGAAACGGAATTCCCGTCCGTTTCACAACATTCTCGGTCAGCCGGTAAACCGTATCCACCAGTTCCAAGTCCGCTTGCACAAGATCCGGGGAGGCGTCCCTCGCCCGGTTAAACAAATGAATAATATAACCTATCTCCTCGGGGGGAAAGCGCAGCGACAGCTTCTCCCCCAAGCTCCGGGCAAAGCGAATCGCCTCACTTTCATCCCGTTCATTCCCCGATGTAGAAGCAGATTTCCCCGGATCTGCTACAAAAATGCCCGCCTTCATCCGATTAATGCATACCGAGAGGTGAATCAATAGCTCTGTATAGGCATTTTCGGACAAATGCTCCGTCCAGTCCCAATTCATTTCCCACAAGGTATTCTCTACCGTCATCAGATTGTGGGTTCCAACGATGGTTAACAGCTTCGAAATGGCGGATGAGCCCTGACTTTCCATCGACCCTCCGATCAGATCGGAGTAATCCAAATGATCGACCGCCAGTTGGCATAAGGCATCACGCTTGCCATGCTCCTTGCCGGAAAGCTCAACCCCATAACCTCTGCGGCGAACCAATTCCAGATGGAACCGTCTAACCCAAGGCTCTACCTCATCCAAATCATTGCTTATGGTCGCTACCGTTACCTTCAAGCTGTGAGCCAATGCAAATAGCTTGCATGGCTCGTGCTCTTCTAGCAGACGGCAGATCAGCCAAATCTTCCGTTCTTCTCCGGAATAATCACTAGGATTATCCACGAGCAGCAGTCTTCTGGCTTCTTGTAGCCGCTCTCCCTCGTCATTGCCACCGGAGTCGCTCCATACCGAGATTCCGGTACCGGATTTACGGTGAAGCACCAAGCCAAAGAAGGCGAGAATCTTCTCAATTTCGTCCAGCTCCCGATGGACGGTTCTGACGCTAACATTGATTTCTGCCGCAATTTCTGCGGCAGTCATTCCGTTTTTACGTCCGAGGAGGAGAATGAGGATTTGCTTTTGCCGTGCGGTAACCTTCCTCATTATCTGACCTCCTAAAAATAGACGCAAAACACCGGCGAATTAGCTCGCCAGTGTTCTGCCCCCTCATTGTAACTGGCGCAATTAACTTTTCAGTCGTTCAACCAGTTCATCATATTTGGGA
Organism: Paenibacillus senegalimassiliensis; assembly: GCF_001486585.1. Lineage (GTDB taxonomy): Bacteria > Bacillota > Bacilli > Paenibacillales > Paenibacillaceae > Fontibacillus > Fontibacillus senegalimassiliensis. The sequence continues at coordinate 71,757 of NZ_LN909046.1, read as the reverse complement.
CTCTTCAAGAAGTTGTCGATGGAAATATGCTCTGCGTCCGGTTTGTTCGCAATGGCACGTTCCGTTAATGTTTTTTGTGTAATGACGATATCAGCATCCGCAGGGATTTCGCTAACTGCGGAATTGACAACCGTGATGTTGATACCGGCATCCTGCAGTTTCTTTCTCAAGACCGAAGCCCCCATGGCACTCGAACCCATCCCGGCATCACAAGAGAACACGATTTTGTTAACGTTTTGCTTCTGAACACCCGTCGTTGCCGCAGATGCAGCAGCTTGGCTCTTCACTCCTGCCGATTTCATTTCTTTCACCTTGGCAGATGCTTCATCCAAGTCCATTTCCTCGTCGTTTTGCTTGCCCGTCTTAAGCAACAAGGCAGCGACAACGAAGGAAGCAATTGTTGCGGTAATTACACCGCTGAACATTGGCAGGAACCCGCCTCTAGGTGTCATCGCGATGTAAGCGAAGATACTACCTGGCGAAGGTGAACCGGAAAGAGCTGCACCCGTCAGTTGGAATGTAAATGTACCAACCACACCACCGGCAATAGCTGCCAGGATCAATACAGGTTTCATCAAAATGTACGGGAAGTAGATTTCGTGAATCCCGCCCAGGAAGTGGATAATCACTGCCCCTGGTGCAGATTGTTTTGCCGAACCGCGTCCTACCAACCAGTAAGCGAGCAGGATACCAAGGCCTGGACCTGGGTTGGATTCAAGCATGAACAACATAGATTTACCTACACGAGCCACTTCTTCTGCTGCGATTGGTGTAAGTACACCATGGTTGATCGCATTGTTCAGGAACAACACTTTACCTGGCTCAATCAGCAGATTGACCAAAGGAATCAGTCTGGCTTCCATCAGGAAGTTTACGCCGGAAGATAATACTTGGCTAATACCTTGAACGAACGGCCCTACGCCAGCATAGGCACCCAGTGCCATAATCCCACCGAAGATCCCGATCGAGAAGTTGTTAACCAACATTTCAAAGCCGGAACGAATTTTACCATCAATCGCTCTGTCAAACTGTTTCATTACCCATGCCGAGAGCGGACCGACGATCATCGCTCCAAGGAACATCGGAATGTCTGCCCCTACGATAACCCCCATCGTGACGATAGCACCGGTAACGGCACCACGCTTGCCGTGAATCATCTGTCCACCGGTATAACCGATCAACAGCGGCAATAAGTATTTGATCATCGGGTCAACTAGCTTGGCCAAGTATTCACTTGGAATCCAGCCGGTTGGAATGAAGAGGGCGGTGATTAACCCCCAGGCAATAAATGCGCCAATGTTAGGCATAACCATGCCACTGAGCGCACGTCCGAACTGCTGTACTCTGACTCTTACTCCGCCAGAACCTGTTTTCTCTTTCGTTTGTGCTATAGCCATAAAGAGAAACCTCCTTAAAATGATGTACGGACCATCAACAATCTTGACTTGTATGACTACCGTGTTTCTATATTCATCCTAATTCAAAGCGCTTTCTTTCTCAATCAAATCAAAATACGGTTTCGTCATGATCATTGTTGACAACATTTGAGAAGTAGTTCCCCCAGGTTAATAAAAAAGCTGTCCTCTCTATTATGTACTAAATAGGGGACAGCTTCTGGCATTTCCGCCGGACGTCATGAATACTTTATAAAGTAGCTCGGGCACATACTTATATTTACGAGGAAGCATGCATTTGCGGGAAATCTTGCACCATTTCCTCACCGAAGAACAGATCGTCCAGGGAACTGAGCGTACCGTCCTCTTCAACTTGGTAGACGGACATTTTATCTCCGTTTACCGTCAATTCAATAAAGCAACCCCAGCAGTAAAATTGATGGGAACCAATCTTCCCAATATCCTTGGAGCTGCAATTTGGACATTTCATCATCCATTTATCACCTATCCATCAACAGAATTCATGGTTTTTCAAGCAGTTCGTCGCTGCTAGCGGGGACCATGATCGCATTCTCCCCGCGGGTCATTTCCGGTGTGAAAGGCAATAGCTTGCGCCCTTCCAGCAAATCGGTGAAAAACCCGTCGCTAATTTCAATTCCAGTAATTGTGTTTCCCAATTCATGCTCAAAATAAACATCCGTCATAAAACCTAACTGAATTCCGTCCTCAGTCAGAACGGGTAATTCCTTCAATTTGACAGTTCCTGTCAAGAAGGTATTCTGTATATTCTCAGCCTTCCATTTGCGGATGGCCTGTTGATTACGAATCATAATCGCATCTTCCCCATAGGCGACAATGTCTTCCCAGAGCACCACCTTGACGGAGGAACTCCAGCGCAGGCGATTCTCTAACTGAATGCCTGCAATCGACCAATCGTTATTCAGCATCATGTCGATCACTTTCCCCACCTGCTTGCCTTGATCTACATCAAAGACAGCCAGGCCGATCATTTCCTGCATTCTCATGGCGATAAGGACACTCCCCGCTGGGCAAATGGTTGACGCGCAGGCAACTTACATACCCTCCTTCCCCAAAATCGTCATAATCCCGATAAAAGCTGCCCATTATTTCCTTCTACGGAGACGTTCCAGGATGGTTCCAATTTTTTGGGCGACATCAGCAATTTCTTTCCTAGTATTACCCATTCCTACACTAAATCGAATCGCTGAACGCAAAAAAGTTGTCGGAAGCTGCATAGCCTCCAGCACATGAGAAGGCTCAAGGGACCCAGAGGTACACGCTGAGCCGCTGGAAGCGGCAATTCCCTCCATGTCCAAATTCATCAGCATCGTCTCCGAATCCACTTCCGGAAAGCTGATATTAACAATATGCGGCAACCGCTCGGACGGATGACCGTTCACATGGAAGCCCTCGCTTGGCAATCGTTCTCCCAAAGCCTCCAGCAATGCCGCGATCAGCATACTCTCATGGGTGTTGCGGGCTGCCCGCTCTTCCACCGCCAGTTCTACCGCCTTGGCAAAGCCGGCAATTCCGGCCATATTCTCCGTTCCCGCACGCCGCTTTCTCTCTTGAAGTCCCCCATACTGAATCGGGTCCAGTAGTACATCCTTGCGTACATAAAGAGCACCAACGCCTTGCGGACCATTTATTTTGTGGGACGAGAAGCTCATGAGATCCACCGGGAGATCACGGCAGGATATCGGAATAGAGCCAAGTACCTGTACAGCATCTACATGAAACAAAATTCCCCGTTCCCGGGTCATCTCTCCGATTTCCACAATAGGCTGCAGTGTGCCCACTTCATTATTTCCATACATGACGCTGACCAGAATCGTATCGGGGCGAATGGCCTCTGCGAGTTGCCCAGGGTCCACTCTTCCCGTAGAATCGACTGGCAGGTAAGTCACCTCAAAGCCCTTCTGTTCCAAACGTTCACAAGTATGAAGCACTGCATGATGTTCTACAGCCGTAGTGATAATATGCCGTCCGCGGGTCTTGCGAGCCTCGGCTGCACCAAATAGTGCAAGATTGTCACTCTCCGTTCCTCCGCTGGTAAATACCAGTTCATCCGCACGGCAACCCATTCGTGTGGCAATGGTATCACGCGCCCCGTTAACAAGACGTTTGGCCTCTCGTCCGAAATAATGAACACTCGAAGCATTCCCATATTGATTGCCCATCACATGCATCATCGTCTGCACCACATCCGGATGAATCGGCGTAGATGCTGCATGGTCCAGATATATATGTTTCATAGCCGTTAACCACCTTAGTCCACTTACTGACAAATTTTGAGCGATTTTAATTCTATATTATTTTGAACAAAAAAACTACTCATACCTTGCAAATGTATCTTCTTGGCGCACTATTTTTAGCGTGGTTCTTCCTTTAAACGCAAATTTAATGCATAATAAATATAACGTTATAATGATTGGTAAAGTTTGGAGGAGATGCTTCGTGCGGAAAACAGCCGCCCCGTCTAACTTAATATCTCGTATTCCGGCAAGCTGGAGCCATTTCAAATCCAAGCTATTGCTCAAGTATACAATATCTTATATTTTAATGTTTCTTGTTCCGCTCACACTGGTCACAGCACTCGTTTATGAAAGCGCCGTCAAGAGCTTGCAGACCGAAATCGAACAAGCCAATGTCAATCAGCTCAGTCAGGTCAAAACAACCATTGACGAACGGATGAACGAACTGCAAGAAATCGCCACTAAGATTTCCTATGATGAACGTTTGACGCCGTATATGCTGCGCCACCCCTTATATAGCGGCGATGCCATTCGAGCATTGGCCAGCTACAAAGCGAACAGCAGCATTTTGGAGGATCTGTTCCTGTATCTCCACAAGGATACGATTATTTATTCTTCAACAGGACTTACCTACGTGGATGTTGTCTTTGAGCGCATGTACAAATTTGAAAATTGGTCCAATGAAATGCTGCTTCAGGATTTAAACGAATTGAAGCAACCTATGATGCGGCCAGCAGAGAAAGTGAGCGTCTATTCCCGCAGCGATCCGATGTTGACCTTTCTGGTTCCAATCAAGCCTAATGATCCATATCCTTACGGAACAGTCGTCTATTTAATGAAGGAATCCAAACTCACAGGGGTCATGGATTCGATCTTGAATGACTTCGCGGGCAGTAGCTATATCTTTGATCAGAAGGGAAAAGCATTAACTATTAATAACCATGGATCAAGCCTGCCGGAACCTGATTTGATGGCATTGCCTTCGCTGGAGCCAGGTATCCACAGCCTTTCTATGAATGGCGAGAAATATTCAGTGGTGGTGGTCAAATCCCAATATAACGGCTGGACCTATGTAACCACGATGCCAAGCTATCAGTTTTTTGGTCGGGTGGCTCACATTCAGGAACTCGTAGTTATTGTCTTCGGGATCGCCGTCCTGACAGGCATTATCGCAGCCATGCTGCTGGCCAGACGGCAATATCATCCCATCAAGGATTTGATGGAGTTCGCCAAGCTGAAGACCAGTTCACCGGATAGCAACAAGATTCGTAATGAATGGGAGTGGATTCGACAGACGCTGCATGATTACAGCGCGAGAATAGACATCCAGCAACCCTACGTTCGTAATCAGTGTTTGATGCTTCTACTAAAACATGGCAAACCAGACGACCCAGAAATCGCTCAAATGATGGAGGGTTCCGGTCTGATACTGCCGCAAGGTCACGGCTATTATTTCTCTGTCATATTGGCATGGGATGAAACGGGAGAGGGGGATAAAACCTGGGAGGAGCAGCAGAACCTGCAGGAAATGCTTAGTGAATTTGAACTGGCGGAAATGAATACCCATATCTACGGGTTGGAGTTCTCGCCAGCAGAGCAGTTTGCCTTAGTTGTATCGTTGTCTGCTGAGAGCAAAGCCGAGGCTGAGGAACGGGTTCTTACTATAATTGAAGCGATCAAGGTGCTGGTTATTGATAACTCTAGGGTCGTTCCGTATTTCGGAGTAGGCACCTTGTATGAGAGCCCTGCCGACTTGAACCAGTCCTTTATTGAAGCTTCGGCTGCCTTGGAATACCGCATGGTGGGCAGCAATGGACGCGTAACTTATTTCGAGCAAATTGCCGAGCTGGCGGTTCCTTCAGCCGAGACATTCTGGCTTCCACGTAAAACAATATTGAAGTTGGAGCAAGGACTCAAACAAGGGAATGAACTGGTCGCCAATCAGATGATCGCCGCTATTATTGATGAATTAAAGGTTGAGCCACTCTCAGTCTCCCTGCTGCGCTGCATTTGCTTCGATTTATTGAATTCACTGCTGCGTACGGCTTCTGAACTGGGGATGAACGAGGTATTCCTGAATTTGTCCAGCTTGACCTCGTTTGAATCATTGGAGGAACTTGAGGCTAAACTGGGTTCACTCGCTTCTCAAATCTGCTTGCAGGTAGAACGCAATGCCGAAACCGGGCAACATTCGTTAATGGATGATATCGTAGATTATATAGATCAGCAATTTGCCGATTACACCCTTAGTTTGGAGCACGTTGCCCTCAGGTATTCAATTTCCACATCCTATCTGAGTCGTTGCTTCAAGGAGAAGACAGGTCTTAATTTCTCGCAATACATCTGGCAATGCCGTATGCAGGAAGCCATTCGCCTGCTCGTTAACACCTCAGCCCCGCTCAAAGAAATTGTCGAGCAGGTGGGTTATTTGGATGCGCCGAACTTCATCCGCAAATTCAAGAAGGAAACCGGGCTTACCCCAGGCCAATATCGCCGGGAACATGCTGCCAAGGGGCCTGCAAATAATAGCTAAAATAAGCGACGTCCCCAAGCTGACTTTATAGCCAGCCTGGGGACGTCTTTATTCCCTTACCTTACTTATATTCTTCCTAGCTATCTTGCTGCAAAATATGATCGACCAATTCTTCCACCGGTACAGTGGCCAGCGCAATCGCTGTATCAGTCACCCCGTAGTAGATGTACAGCAGGCCGTCCTTCACCACATTCCCTGTCGGGAATACGACGTTGGGAATTTGATAGCCGAACTTCTCATAATACGTCTCTGGCTCCATGATGAAGTTATGCGTCCGCGCAATCACCTTCTCCGGATTCTCCAAATCTAGCAGCAGCGCACCTACCCGGTACACGATCTCATCATCCACCCCGTGATACAAGACCAGCCAACCCCGGTCCGTCTTGATCGGCGGGGTTGATCCTCCGATCTTCCGCGATTCCCACGTCATATTCTCCGCCTTCGCCAGCAGCTTCGGCTCTTCCCAGTGAATCAGATCCTCCGAGTACGTGATCCACATCGCGGCCTTCTCCGTACCATACTCCTCGCCGATGTATTCCTCTGGACGGCGCAGCAGCACGAACTTCCCGTTGATCTTCTCCGGGAACAGGATGTTGTCCCGGTCGTTGATATCCAGCGGCGTCGTATCGGCCACAAATTCCCAATCAATCAGGTTCTTCGAGGACAGAATCGACGAGCGGGTCAGCCAGTGCCCTTCCTCTTCTCCCCAGCCGTCCGGATATTCCGGGATCGAACGCTCCGGTACGCCCCGGCCGGTCGGGTAATAGCTCATCGCGCAAGGACGCAGCGCGTAGTTCAGGTAATACGTATCGTCAATCTTGACGATACGCGGGTCCTGTACGCTGCCATACGGGAAGCCCAGCATATCTGGGGTCACGATCGGCTCGTCCTTCACATGCGTGAAGTGTACTCCGTCCTCGCTCTCCAGCAAGCCCAGATAGTTCTTGCAAGGGGTCAGTGAACCCGCCGTCCGCTCGATCATATAGAATTTATCATTATCCAGAATAACGGCCGGGTTAAATACGGTCACCATTCTCCACTCATATCCACCAGGCACTACAATAGGGTTCTCCGGATGTCTTGTAATTTTCATCTCTATCTGCCTCCTGCTCCATCTATTTGTCTCCCGAAGGGAAGCCAGCCCCCAGAGATCAAGTCTCGGAGGGCCAACTGGCCTTACACTATTCGCTTAATTGCTCTTCCATTGGTCGTAAGCTTCTTGATAAATTTGCTGCATGCGATCCCCGCCCATTTTCTTAACGGTCGCTACATAGTTGTCCCAGTTGCTCATCGGCTCAGCGCCAGTGACAAACTTGGCTTCCATTTGACGAACATAAGTAGTCAGATCAGAAGTCAGCGTTGTTACTTCAGCTTGTTGCTCAGGAGTGAGGAACAAGGTCGGGAACGGAATTCTTGCTCCACGATCCAGCAATTTCGTCTTGGATTCGCTATCCACCCATACTTCAAAGTCGGTCTTCAACCCTTTGAAGATATCATCGAAGGAAATCGTTGGTGCTGGAATTCCATAGTTCGGAGTCAGCGTTGCACGATATTCACCAGGGTCCATACCATTTGGCGGATCTAAATTCTTCTTAACCCGGTTTTCCTTGTCGGTATACTCCCACAGTACTCCCTCAGGTCCTTTATTAAATACCATGGCACCTTCATAGGAATACAGATAGTCAACCCAACGCATGGAAGCTTCTGGAGCAGGATTACTAACACTGATAGCAAATGCACCTGTTGTTACGCCTTTGTTCTTGGCGATAGCTGGCTTGTCCACCATATCGCTGACGATGGGTGCAAACATTGGATCATCGGTGCTTGGCTCGCCTCCAAGCGTCATGTAAGCATTCCATTCGGAGAAGAGGCCAACCTGATTGTTTTGGGCTTTCGCCTTTTTCTGTTCGGCCGTTTGTGAGAATGATTCATGATCGAGCAGGTCTTCTGCCCATAGACGATTCAAGAAGACGAGGTACTCTTTATACCCTTCTTCCATTGGTGTGTAATGAACCACATCCTGGTCATCTACATAAATCTCCTCTTCATAGATACCGAATGCGCCTAGCAGCCAAGTACGGATATCCCGGAGACTCGGCGTGGAGGCTGAAGATAACGGAATTTCGTCTGCCTTCCCGTTTCCATTTGGATCTTCTTCTTTAACGCGTTTCAAATAAGTGTACAGTTCTTCTGTAGTTTCCGGCAGCTTACCCATGTTGAGCTTCTCCAGGAAGTCGCCGTTATACCACATTGGGTTGCGGTACCAAGGTTGGTTGAACTCGATTACCGGCAACGAGTAGATATGCCCGTCTGGAGCTGTAATGGACTTGCGTACATCCGGGTTCTCTTCAAGCACCTTCTTGAAGTTAGGCGCATAATTTTCAATCAGATCTTCCAATGGAATTAAGATGCCTTGTTCCCCATAGTTCATTTGCTCAGCCGGAGTCAGACCAGCCGCATAAAATACGTCCGGATATTCACCACTGGCAAATACGAGGTTTTTCTTAGTTTCAAAGCTGTCTTTCGGTGCATTATTGAATACAAATTTGATGTTGGTCAGCTTCTCCATATCCTGCAGTACAGGCATTTCATTCCAGTTCTGCAAACCTACATCTGGTGCCATCATGGTTAATGTGATCGGTTCTTCAACAATCGGGAATCCATCCTTGCTAACTACATTGGTCTCCGCATTCCCGCTAGCCCCGTTCTTTTGAGTGTTACCGGAGCCTCCGCAACCGGACAACAATGTGACGACCATAGCGGTGAGTAGAAGCAGGACCCATCCTTTTTTACTTCCCTGCATTAGTAAACCTCCCTTTTAAACTTATGTTGATTATATAATAAGCGAAGGACCAGCCCTCGTTATTATCAGGAAACTGCATGATTTTTACTATAAGCGTATCAAATTAAGGCTTAACCCTTAACCGATCCAATCATGACTCCTTGTACAAAATAACGTTGTAAGAAAGGATAAACGGCAACCACTGGTAAAGTGGACACAATAATTACCGCATATTTGACCAATGAGGCAATTTCCGCTTTATTCGCCATGGACTCGGCAATATCGCCACTAATGGCAGCTCCCGTCGTCTCTGCGGACATCTCCTGAAGCACCAGGATTTGACGCAATACCATTTGCAGCGGATATTTCATCTCATCGTTCAAATAAATCAAGGCCGGGAAATAACTGTTCCAATGACTGACCCCATAGAATAACGCCATAACCGCGATAATTGGGGACGACAGCGGCAGCACAATGCGTATGAATAATCTCATATTAGTAGCTCCATCCACATGGGCGGCTTCTTGCAATTCCTTAGGAATGGTCGAATGGAAGAACGTCCTGGCCACGATGATATTCCACACCGATGCCGATACCGGCAAAATCAAGGCTCCAATTGAATTAATCAACCCCAGGTTCTTGACCATCAAGTAAGTAGGGATAAGTCCTCCACTGAAGAACATAGTGACCAGGAACATTCCCATGATTAGGCCTCGGCCCACGAAGTCAGAACGACTTAAGGCATACGCAGCCGGTAGAGTAACTACCAGATTCAGCATCGTTCCGATCAAGGTATAGAAAATGGTATTACGGTAACCGATCCAGATCTTTGGATTATCGAATACCAGCTTGTATCCATCAAAGGTAAGCCCTTTGGGGAACAACCACATCTCCCCCGAACTGACAAATTTGGGGCTACTGACGGAAGCACTGATGATGTAAATAAGCGGATACAACACCACGATCAAAGCGAGTAACAGATACACATAATTTAGAACTAGGAACAATCTATCTGATTTGGATTCTTTAATTGTTGTAACCATAGCTTCGTCCTCCTTTCTCTACCATAGGCTGGTTTCGCTCGTTCGCTTAGCAACCTTGTTGACGGTAATCAGCAAGAGCGCATTAACGATGGAATTAAACAAACCGACGGCGGTGGAGAAGCTATATTGAGCGCTGACCAGACCGGAGCGGTATACAAAGGTTGAAATGACGTCTGAAGACTCCATATTCAGCGGATTTTGTAGCAGCAATACTTTCTCATAGCCGACGCCTAGGATATTCCCCATGTTCAGAATCAGCAAAATGGTAATTGTGGGAATAATGGTCGGCAAGTTAATGTTCAGCACGCGTTTAAAGCGGCTGGCACCGTCCATAATCGCCGCTTCATGGAGTTGAGGATCAACCCCCGCCAAAGCTGCAAGATAGATGATGGTGCCCCATCCTGTGCTCTGCCACACGCCAGACAATACATATACAGTCTTGAACCAGCGCGGGTCTGTCAGAAATGCCGGGGCTTCAATGCCAAAGAATTCGATCATGCGCACAATCATACCGGATGAAGGCGACAGGAACGTAATAATCATCCCCGCCATAACCACCATCGAGATGAAATGGGGTGCATAAGTGACCGTCTGCACGGTCTTCTTGAACGCTCCGTTCCTGATCTCGTTGAAGGCTAGGGCCAGAATAATCGGGAGTGGGAAGCCGATGGCCAGTTCATAGAAGCTAAGGCTCAGGGTATTCCACAGTAGGTCCCAGAAATAATAGGAATCAAAAAACCGCAAGAAATGATCGAATCCGACCCATGGGCTGCCTGTGATTCCTTTAACCGGCGTAAAATTTTTGAACGCGATTTGAATTCCGTACATCGGACCATAATGGAAGATCAAGAAGTACAGAACCGCCGGGGTTACGAATAAGTACAGCTCCCAGTTCTTCAGCATTTTACGGCCGAGGGAGGATTCGCCGGTTGCGTTCCGGGTGATGCCGGATACTTTCCGGCCGCTTTTCTTCATATCGTATTCTCTCCTTTCTCTTTATCCAGCTTGTTCACGTCTGCTTTCGCCCTCACTATTTCTCTGTTTGGTTGGGCCGCAATTGCTAACGCTTACAATTCAAATTGTAGGGAATCAGATCTGACACCGTAAATATGTGGATTCTGAATTGTCATGTCAGCAATGGCCCAAAACCCTTTCATATCAAGGTTTTTTTGTTTTTACATTACGTTAACATCGACCATCCCAAACGGCTAAATGTGTCAAACATGCATTCATGAATGCGTATGCAAATGATACATATTGTGATTTATTCGAGGGTGTGTAAATCTGCATACGAATGTGTCTTGACATAAATCCATGTATTTTCGTTTTCCGCTTGTTGGGTTTACAAATGAATTAGGAGGGATTGATATGGCGCGGACAACCGCCCACCTGATCTCCCATTCGCATTGGGATCGGGAATGGTACATGCCCTATGAATATCATCACTATCTATTGACTGAGTTAATGGACACTTTGCTTCAGACCCTGGAGCAAGATGAACGCTACCGCCATTTCCACTTGGATGGACAAACCATTATATTGGAGGATTATCTTCAGGTTCATCCGGAGAAAAAGGAACTGCTGCACAAATACATCCGTGAGGGACGCATCAGCGTGGGCCCTTGGTATGTGTTGCAGGATGAATTCCTTACCAGTTCTGAGGCCAATGTGCGCAATTTGCTGATTGGTCATCAAGACGCAGAGCAATATGGAACCGTATGCAAACTGGGCTACTTCCCGGATTCCTTCGGTAATATGGGCCAGGCTCCTCAAATGCTGAAGCAAGCTGATATTGAAGTCGCAGCATTCGGGCGAGGCGTGAAGCCTACAGGCTTCGATAATAAAGTTGAGGACTTCTCGGGTTCAGAGTTCGAATCTCCGTTCTCGGAGATGTACTGGGAATCCCCGGATGGCTCCGTCGTACTGAGCCTGCTGTTCGCCAACTGGTACAGCAACGGGAACGAGGTTCCGGTGAACGCCGAGGAAGCCACCCTCTATTGGAACAAGAAGCTGACTGATGCTAAGAGGTATGCCTCAACCCCGGAATTACTGTTTATGAACGGTTGTGACCACCAACCGGTGCAGACGGACTTGCCGGCTGGACTTGAAATAGCGAAGCAACTATTCCCTGAAGTAGACTTCAAGCATTCCAGCTTCGAGGAATATATCGAAGCTGTGAAGCGGCAGCTTCCGGAGCAGCTTGCCACTGTAAGCGGGGAACTGCGCAGCCAACATGCGGACGGTTGGGGAACGCTGGTCAACACGGCATCTGCCAGAATCTATTTGAAGCAGATGAATCAATATGGACAAACCTTGCTGGAGAAGGGAGCCGAACCACTAGCAACCTTGGCTTCTATCACCGGAGCGACCCCCTATCCGCACCAGCCATTGACTTATGCCTGGAAGACGTTGATGCAGAATCATCCGCATGACAGCATCTGTGGTTGCAGTGTGGATGAAGTGCATCGTGAGATGGTCACCCGGTTCGACAAGAGTAAGCATATGGCTGAAGCGGTGATTCAGGAGAGTCTGAGGGCCATTGCCGGAAATATCGGTACGCTTGACATTAAAGCCTGGGATAAGGAAGCCATTCCTTTCACAGTGTTTAACACCTCCGGTTGGGCGCGCAACGGTACAATCAGTGTAGAAGTGATTGTCGCGAAGCGCTACTTCAAGGAAGGCCCTAACCCGGCTGCGATTGCAGAAGAGCTGGATAAGCTGCCAATAGACCTGCAAGAAGGAAGCCTGCTGGATGATGAGGGTCACGCCCTGTCTGTACGTGTGGACGACCTTGGATCTCAATTTGGCTATGAGCTGCCGAAGGACCGATTCCGGCAGCCCTACATGGCCCGCAAGATCCGCCTTACCTTTGAGGCACCAGCCGTGCCCGCACTAGGCTTCCGTACGTTTGCCTGGCATCCACAGGGGGCCAAGTCTGCCGCCCTGCCAGAGTCGTCACCATTAGTCGTGACAAGTAACGGCATGGCTAATGAATTTCTAAGCGTTCATTTCCATGACGACGGCTCTTACGATCTGACAGACCGCCAAACCGGTCATACCTTTCACAAGCTTGGGATTTTCGAAGACTGCGGAGATATCGGCAACGAGTATATGTTCCGGCAGCCGGAAGGCGATACTGCCTTGACTACGCGTGGCCTTCCTGCAACGATTACTTGCGTAGAGAAAGAACCTTATCGTGTCACGTATGAGATTGTTCATGATTGGGCCATTCCCGAAGCCGCAGATGAACGTTTGCAGGCAGAACAGCGCAAAATGATTCAATTCCGCTTGCGTAAGGCCGGAAGAAGCCAACAAACGTTGCCCTTCCGCCTGACTACACGCGTGAGCCTGGAGCGTTCAGGCAAAGGCCTGCTCATTTCTACTTCCTTCAATAATCAGGCCAAGGATCATCGCTTACGCGTGTTGTTTCCAACAGGCCTGCAGGCAGAACAGCATTTGGCAGATTCTATCTTTGAAGCTGCGAAGCGCGACATCACGCCCGCACCAGAGTGGACGAACCCAAGCAATGCCCAGCACCAACAAGCCTTCGTCAGCGTGTCGGATAGCCAATTGGGCTTGACGGTAGCTAATAAAGGCTTGAACGAATACGAAGTGCTGCGAGATGGAAGCAACACCATCGCCATCACATTGCTTCGGTCTGTTGGCGAGTTAGGGGATTGGGGAGTGTTCCCTACCCCTGAAGCGCAATGCCTTGGCGAGCACACGGTGGAATATGCGGTGTTCCCTCATCGCGGGGATGCGATCCAGTCTGAAGCTTTTGCCGAAGCTTATGCATTCCAGATTCCATGGTTCCATATCCAGCATGAGCTCAAGCAGGGACATCTGCCGACAACATATAGCCCGTTCACCTGGGAAGGTTCCGGGCTGGCCTGGTCGACCTGCAAGCTGTCCGCACAAAATGATGTTGTGCTTCGCTGGTACAATCTGAACGGCCAGGCCGCCAAGCTTGGCATTAAATCCCATGTTCCGTTCACTGCTGCTTATCACAGCGATATTCTGGAGCGCCGTCATGACAAGTTGGAGCCACAGGGGGATCACCTGCAACTAGAGATAGGCAAGGCAAAGATCGTTACCGTGGCATTTCCTAACGACTCTATCACTACTCATTCATAACTCACATTACACATTATTAGGAGGAACTGAACATGAAACTACCTGCATCCATTGAACGATTCCTGGACGAAGCCGACGTACGGCTGGCCAATCATCCCAAACTGAAGCAATTGTTCCGCAACTGCTTCCCCAATACGCTGGAGACAACCACCAAGCTGCTGGACGATGGCACGACCTTTGTTTTTACCGGAGATATTCCCGCTATGTGGCTACGCGATTCCGTAGAACAAGTGCGCCACTACATCCCGTTTGCCAAAGGGGATGAGGAGCTGCAGCGTATTATCGGCGGGCTGGTAAAACGTCAAATGTTCTATATTAATATTGATCCTTATACCAACGCATTTAATGAAACGGCCAATGACAAGCATTACCGGGACACGGATGAATGCGATTTGAATCCCTGGATGTGGGAGCGCAAATACGAACTTGATTCCTTGTGCTTCCCCGTACAGCTTGCTTACTCCTTCTGGCGTGAGACCGGCAACGAGACCATCTTCGATGAAGCCAGCTATCAAGCTTTGAGCCGAGTCGTTCAGGTTCTGAAGACAGAGCAACGTCATATGGAGCAATCCCCTTACCGCTTTGTTCGCCAAACCCATCAGGAGACAGAAACCTTGCAAAATGATGGCATGGGGCTTCCAGTCAATTATACGGGTATGACCTGGTCCGGCTTCCGTTCCAGCGATGACGCCTGCCTGTTCGGCTATAACATTCCAGCGAATATGTTTGCTGTCGTGATCCTCGGGCATATCCGCGATATCGCCAAGGAAGTGTACAAGGATGAGCGTCTGGCCGAGCGCGCAGAGAAGCTGCGCAAGGAAATCGATTACGGCATTCGCGCCTACGGCATCGTAAATCACCCGACGTACGGCAAGATTTACGCTTACGAAACCGACGGCTTCGGCAACTATTGCTTGATGGACGATGCCGGGACACCGGGCTTGATGTCCATACCTTATCTAGGCTACGTCTCGGCAGATGATCCCATCTATCAGAATACCCGCCGGTTTGCGTTGAGCTTTGATAACCCGTTCTATTTCGAAGGTAAATTTGCCAAGGGCATCGGAAGCCCGCATACACCAGGTGGTTATGTGTGGCATATGGCCCTGTCGATGCAAGCTCTGACCTCCAATAACGATGCTGAAATCAAAGAGTTAATTGATACGCTTATCGCAACAGATGCCGATACGGGCTACATGCACGAAGGGTTCCATCCCGACAATCCGGCTGACTTCTCACGGGAATGGTTCGCCTGGTCCAACAGCTTGTTCGCTGCGCTGATTTGCAAGGCTATGGACAAGGGATTGGTTTAAGCCAACCCTTCACCACGTAAGCACATAAAGAACATCATTAAACATTACAAAGCAACCCCCTTTCAGGCTCCTCTGAACCTGTGAAGGGGGTTGCTCTATTCATTAACTTTATTCACTGGTAATGCTTAGCGTATCGCTTGCCTTGTCATAGCTGAGACTGGCATTAAGTCCTCTGGCAACCGCTTGGGCCGGAACATAGGTTATGCCGTTTAGTACCTTCGGTGCAGCACTTAGCGTCTCAGCCACCCCGTTATAGAATATTTTTGAGCTGCCAATGGTTAAAGTAATCTCTTGTTCACCCTTCACGATCCGAATTGTTTGCGTATCGGCATCCCATGAAGTTGCCGCACCCAGGCTCTCGGCCAATTCGCGGAGAGGAACCAGATTTATATTTTGCACAAGGATCGGACTACTGCTGAGAACGACTACCTCACCGTTGACTTTAAGCTTCAGACTTGATTTCTCATATGAAGGAGCAGATGCTTTCTTCGTCGTTTGTTTTGTTGTCTTGGTAGCCTTGATCTGTGTGCTTTTCGTGTTGGAATCCGAGGACTTCTTGGATTTGGAGCTTCCTCCATTATGGTAATGATACTCTCCGTACTCCAGTCCCCATTTCTCGCAGTTCGTGCGACAGGTGTGTCCACCGTTGGAATCGGTACGGCCAGGATGCGCCGCAGCGGGAACACTTGCTGTAGCCAGTACAATAACTAAAGTGAAGAACAAAGCCACTTTTCTCATAGACTTGACCTCCCTGGTTATTCTTTCCTATCCAGTATAGCATGACCAGGTTGACTTTTTGGGCTTTGTCCTCACTTTTATCAGCGTACGATATTGTTCTTACGAGTGGGTCTGCGCCTGCTGTGCTGACGAACTCGCTTGGAGCGTTGCCTTGTTAGGTCTTAGGGCCAGCACAAAGCATAAAATCAGCACAATAGCCGCCGAAATATAAGGATAGTTAATATTCATATCAAACAAGGCTCCTGCTACTAGCGGGCCTGCAATATTCCCCAAGCTGGTATACGCCGAATTCAAACCGGCCACATACCCCTGCTGATCCCCCGCCATCTTGGATAACTGCGTTCCCACGGCGGGACGCAAAATATCAATAGACAGGAATACCAGAAACGTAACCAGAAAAATCAGCCAGTAACGATGAACGAACAGTGTTAGCAAAATGCACAAGCCCGCTGAAATTAAGGTAATGGAGATGACTCGCTTCTCTCCAAACCGGTTAAGAATAGCGCCAAATACCGTCGCTTGCACCACTGCACCCGAGATTGAGCCAAAGGTAATGATCATGGCAATATCACGCGGGGTAAAGCCAAACTTATGATCCACAAAGAGACCGAAGACTGTCTCATAATTTGCTAAGCCAAACGAAAGTACGAATACAATAATCAAGCTGATGAAATAAGGCTGGCGATAGGAACGCGCCAATTGTACAAACAAGTTCTCTTCCACTCGTTTCGTCCCCTGTTTGCTTTCTTCTTGATTACTTTGCTCACCGCGAGATTCTGGTAGCATAAAGCTGGTGACAATTGCTGCCACCAATCCGGCAACGGCTGCCGCATAGAACGGAACACGTATTCCGAATTCAGCGATATAACCACCAATACCAGGGCCAATAATAAAACCGGTGGTAATAGCCGCATTAATTAGTCCCATGCCCTTGGCCCGTTCGGCTCCACTGGTTACGTCTGCTGCATAGGCCATGACGGCTGGCATGATGAAAGCTGCGCCAACGCCGCCCAGCATTCTGGCTGTAAACAGTAATAGCGGAGTGCTCGCCGCGCCGAAAATCCATTCCGACAAACCAAATACCAGCATCCCGGCAACGATAATCTTTTTCCGACCGAGCGAATCAGACAATCGCCCAGCAAATGGAGAAAATAGTAGCTGAGTCAGCGAAAAAGCCGCCACCAGCATCCCGACCATACTGCCACTGATATGCAGTTCCGTCATGTAGGTAGGCATGATAGGGATGACAAGTCCGATACCCATAAACACAAGAAAGATATTAAGCATCAACAGCAAAATAGCACCGTTATTGCGTAGTAGTAAAGACATGATGATTCCTCCAAATACCATTAGAATAAATTTATTACTAGTATATATACTGAACGTTCGGTCTGTATTAAGCGAAAGAAAAAATATCTAAGAACTACCTCTAAGAAGATATTCCTTTCAAAAACACCGTAATGGATGCACGGTATAGCCGCCGCACTTCGCCCAACTTGACAAGACGTGTCATCTGACTTAAGCCCACCATCAAACTTTCGAGCAGCACGGACAATGCCTCCGCATCTCCCTGAAATTCGCCGGAAGCAATGCCTTGTTCCAGCAGGTCCTTGTTAAAAGCAAAGTGGTTGGCAAAAATATCGGCCAGCTTGACTCGAACCTCTTCGGACAAATTATCGCCGCCCACGAACTCATCCATAGCCTTGGCCATTGGATGATCCACATCCTCCAATGCCATCTGATCCGCCATCGCATACAATTTATCGGTCGCCGTCGGATATAAATGCTCCTTCTCCTTCCAGCGATACTCCCAATCCGCATCCCATTCCTCAATCAGATAAAGGAACAGACCTTCCTTGCTCTTAAAATGATAATAGATATTCCCCTTGCTGCTGCCTGTAGCCTTTACGATATCTTCGATCGAGGTCGCCTTATAGCCCTTCTTAAAAATCAATTCCTTGGCCGCCTCCGTGATTCGCCTTCTCGTTTCCAAGCTTTGCTGCAGCTTCTTGTTCATAGGAACACCTCACTTTATACTGAACGTTCGTTCTGTATCTTAACAGACGATGGCCTGTATGGTCAACTGGAAGATCGTGAACCTCAATTGCGCTACTTGGAAGGCTCGTAGTGCACATGGACTTCCAGCACTTCTGTAGATTTCTTCAGCTCATTCTCAACATTCGTAGCGACATTATGAGCCTCTTGAAACCCCAGTCCACCTTTAATAGATAAAACAACATCAACAATAGCGCTACTTCCATAATTTCTTGCCCGCAGTTCTTTCACCTCTTCGACGCCCTCCACCTGCTTTACAGCCTCCTTGAAGGACAGTATAGCCGTTTCGTCAAAGCCGTCAGATAAATGAAGGGAAGCTTCACGAAAAATATCCCATGCGGTCTTACAAATAACAACACCTACAATAACAGCCGTTACAGAATCCAGCCAGGGAAAACCAAACTGAGATCCTATAATACCTATGACGGCCCCAATACTAACCAAGGCATCAGACATATTATCTTTGGCAGCCGCCATAACCGCCTGACTTTTAATTTTTATCGCGAGACTTTTGTTGTAACGATATACGAAATACATAACCATTGCACAAAAAAGGCCCGTCCAAACTGAAATCAGGTCAGGTACCTGCTGATTCCGCTGAAATACGGAAATAACGGCTGTGATCAGAACCTGTATCCCTACGGCCATCATGATAAAAGAGGCAACTAATGAAGCGATAGTCTCCGATTTCCAGTGTCCATAAGGATGGTCCTCATCCGCCGGCCTTTGGGCTAATTTGAGACCAATCAGCACCGCTATAGAGGCAACAATATCTGTTGCATTATTTAAACCGTCCGCTTTCAGGGCTTCCGAATTTGATACTACCCCGATGATTAGCTTCAACGTAGACAAACAAACATAAGCAATGATACTTATGATGGCTCCGCGTTCACCCAATTTTAAATTCTCAAAGCGCTGTTGTTGTTCCATCATTTAATCTCCCCTATCGCCCCTGAACTTCGCTTCTAAATACTAACAGACGCGATTTGAGTGGGTCTAGAGAAACGTTTTTATACAAAGGACGAAAAATGTCCCTTATCAAAGAAGGTTGCACAAAGCCAAAATGTTTGCAGCCTTTATCGTTGCACTTTTAACATACCATTGAAAGGAAAAAGAAGTGACCCACTCTAAGGTCGGCACCTGTGAGGGTCACTTCTTCATGAATTAAACTTTCTTGGAGGGCATAACCCCACTCAAGTTGTTTGTACAGAGGACGGTTTGCCGACCGTCCTTGTTTCTATTGTTATCGTAAACTAGATATAGAACATATAATTTTGCTTTAACCCATGCTCTTCATAATTCACAAGACTATCCAGTGTGGTCGAATCGAGCACTTCCGCAATACTATCGCGAATTCGCAGCCACAAATCACGTTTGGCTGGATCGTCTTCTTCGGTGAAGTCTACCGGAGAAATCGGTCCTTCCAGTACACGGATAATGTCTCCTGCGGTAATCTCAGTGGCTTCACGGGCCAAAATATATCCGCCATACGCTCCACGCACACTCTTCACGAGTCCGGCGTTACGCAGCGGTGCAATCAATTGCTCCAAATAATGCTCGGATAATTGGTTTTTCTCGGCAATGCTTTTCAGCGAGGTAGGTCCCTCACCAAACTTTGCAGCAAGCTCCATCATGATGGTCAGCCCGTAGCGTCCTTTTGTCGAAATTTTCAAACAAGGCACCTCTTTCAATTTTCGAGTAATCTTTATATAATTAGGATTTAATCAAGTAAAGACAGTATGGGGCAACAAGCCGCCATAATTGCCAGAGATTCCGGTTCTTCCCCGAAAAATCTCTCTATTCCTATCTTTAACCTATGCTTATCGTAACATATCACAGGTCTTTTGGAAAATAAAGTCCCGGTTATGATAAAATAAACGGCAGAGCGCACGGCGCTCAAAGGAGTGAACATCTATGGCAAAGCCAAATCATGAAACCCGCGTCGTCGTCGGCATGTCCGGCGGGGTCGATTCTTCGGTGACAGCCCTGCTGCTTAAGCAGCAAGGGTACGATGTCATCGGCATATTTATGAAGAACTGGGACGATACCGACGAGTTCGGCCATTGCACCGCTGAAGAGGATGCAGAAGACGTAAGGCGCGTCTGCGAGCAATTGGATATCCCCTACTATACGGTAAACTTTGAGAAGCAATACTTTGATAAAGTATTTGCCTATTTCCTCGAAGAATATAAGCGAGGCCGTACACCAAACCCGGATGTCATGTGTAACCGGGAGATCAAGTTCGGCGAGTTCCTCAACAAGGCGCTGGACCTTGGCGCTGACTACGTAGCGACGGGTCATTACGCCCGTGTCGTTGTAGAAGACGGCGTGTACAAGCTGCTGCGTGGTGTAGATAATAACAAGGATCAAACCTATTTCCTGAATGCGCTAAGCCAGGAGCAGCTATCCAAGGCCATGTTCCCCATCGGCCATCTGCCTAAACCGGAAGTTCGTCGCTTGGCCGAGGAAGCGGGACTTTACACTGCCAAGAAGAAGGACAGTACAGGAGTTTGCTTTATCGGAGAGCGTAACTTCAAGGAATTTCTGAGCAACTACCTTCCAGCCAAATCCGGCGACATGGTCGATATCGCTACCGGAGAAGTAAAGGGCCGCCATGATGGCCTGATGTATTACACCCTGGGCCAACGCCAAGGACTTGGCATCGGTGGCTCGGGCACGGGAGAACCCTGGTTTGTAGCTGATAAGGATTTGGACAAGAATATTCTGTATGTTGTGCAAGGCGACCAGCACCCAAGCCTATATTCCACCTCGCTTATAGCTTCGGGTATCAACTGGATTGCAGGCGCAGACAAGCTGCCGGAAGGGCCGTTTCGTTGCAGTGCAAAATTCCGTTATCGTCAGCCGGATCAAGGCGTTACTATAATTCCTCAAGCGGACGGCACGTTGCATGTGCAGTTTGACCAGCCCCAAAAGGCTATTACACCGGGTCAAGCCGTCGTGTTCTATCAAGACGAAGAATGCCTGGGCGGGGGTACTATCGAAGTTCCGGCGAAGGTACAAATATGAGGTTAACTGTAACAGAAGATCACAAGGGTGAAGGGGAATTTCCCACATTTTCGGTTGGATCAACAATAACAAACATTGCACCCTGCAAAAAGTTTAAAAATTGGGTGGAAGGCACTGTAGAACAGTACACTACGTATTTTCCAACAGATTATATTAAGAACGATAAATTAATCTGTAATTATAACCCTACCGAGTTAATTGCACGACAAGGTAGTGCCGTAAACCTGCTTCAAGTTGTTTATGAATGGGCCTTAGTGGAGAATGAGACAGGGGCGATTGGCTGGCTGCCTTTTGAGAAACTAAGATCTTTAGACGAAAATTAAACTGCAGCAAAATATTAACGGCCCCTTCCCGGCATGGTTCTAAACCATACCGGGAAGGGGCTTTATTTGTCTTGTCCTACTTCGATTTGCGCCGCAGTTCCTGATTATGCTTGATCTTCGCTTCATTTCCTTGTTCCGTGGCTTGATAGAAGGTCCGTCCGGCAAGCCGCTTCGGCAAATACTCCTGTTGTACATAATGCCCCGGATAATCATGCGGATACTTATAACCTTCATGCCCCAGCTTCATGGCTCCCTTGTAGTGCGTGTCCCGCAAATGTAGCGGCACCTCGGCAGAAGTAATCTCTTCGATAGCAGCCAGTGCCTTGCCGATGGTCGTTACAACTCCATCCGACTTAGGGCTCTCCACCGCGAATAGAATGGCCTGTACCACATTGAGGCGGGCTTCGGGCCAGCCATTATTACGGTAAGCATCCAGAGCGCTGACTGACTGCACCAAAGCTTGTGGATTGGCCAGCCCAATATCCTCGCTACTGGCCGCAATTAAGCGGCGGATAAACGTCATCGGGTCCATACCCAGCTTCTCTACCGCATACAAGAACCAGAACACAGCAGCATCGCTGGAGCCACGAATGCTCTTGTGGAACGCAGACAACACATCATATTGTGTAGATTCATCGGCCTTGACGAGTGGACGACGAATGGATTCTTCCGCTACCTCCAGGGTAACATGCACCGTACCGTCCGATTGCGGCGGTGTCGTCATCGCAGCTAGTTCGAGCGCGTTTAACGCCCGGCGAATATCACCGTTGGCCATGGCCGCAATATGTAGCAGCGCCTCCTCATCTACCGTTAGCTGCATGAATCCCAGCCCCTTCTCGGTATCCAACAGCGCCCGCCGCATAGCCAGAAGCGAATGCTCCTTGGTGAGCGATTCAAGCTGAAACAGCGTAGAGCGACTCATCAAAGCGCCATTTACATAATGGAACGGATTTTCCGTCGTCGCCCCTATAAATATGATCGTCCCCTTCTCCACCGCAGGCAACAACGCATCCTGTCTCGAGCTGTTGAACCGGTGTACCTCGTCGAGGAACAGGATCGTCTTGGTCCCGTAAAAAGCCTTGTCATTATGCGCCTTCTCAATCACTTCCCGAACGTCCTTGACCGAGGCATCGACCGCATTCAGACGGATAAATTCCGCCTTGGTATGTGCCGAAATAATATGGGCCAGTGTGGTCTTACCGCAGCCGGGAGGGCCATACAGCAAAATGGAAGATACCTGATCCGCCTCAATGGCCCGGCGCAATAGCTTGCCTGGACCCACGATATGCTCCTGCCCTATATATTCATCCAGCGAGGTCGGGCGCATCCGATCAGCCAGCAGCCGCCCCGCCGTTCCTTTGTCTTCTTGGTAAGAAAATAAATCCACGTATAGTCACTTCCTTGATTGTTACATATTCCCTAGTATAGGATAACCCTATTTATTCTAGCACATCTACATCAATTGAACTAACCGTTATCCGGGAGTAAAAAATACTTATAATTGTTCTTTCGCTTTCTTCTTCATGGCAGATATGAGTTAATATAGTTGTCGGGCCGACGAATCACGTGAAAGGGGGCTGATCGAAGTGATTTCAGTGAGTGAGGTGGTTTCCGCGTAAGCGGAAACCCGATACAAGCGGGGGGCTGGGAACAGCTCCCCTTATTTTCGTTTTTCCTGAGCCTATGTTAAGATAAACGCAAGCAAAAAACCGAAACCGAAAGGGGGATTTACGGCCATGTTGACTTATATCGTAATTGCTGCAACAGAACAAGGACCACGAAATAAGGAGGCACATGATCGTGAACTACAAAAATGGGAAGGATGTTCTTCCCCCTAGGTTACTGCAAGAGCTACAAAATTATATTCAGGGAGAATTACTCTACATCCCCAAGCTGAATCACTCAAGGGCCTTATGGGGCGAACTCAGCGGCACCCGGAATTCTATCGCAAGCCGCAATGAGGAGATTTATCGGCAATACCGTAGTGGTAGTACCGTAGGCGAATTGGCTACAAGCTATCATCTATCCGAAGAAAGCATACGCAAAATTGTGACCAAGGTGCGCTCGCTCCAACAGCCGGCCACCGTGACCGAATAGCTCATATATGCATAGAAAAATAAAAGAAGCCCTTCCGTTATCGAAATTGACTAGCAGGGAAACATCCCGCAACGGTCTTTTCTTAAGGTGGGCTTCTTTGGCATATACCAGATCACTCCAAGCTGCGGCCAGGCAAATATGGAGTGTGGGCCTGGCGAAGGTTATAATAGAATTATGTCTTCACAGTTCGTTTGAATAGAGGTGATTTTTTTGACTCAGCAATCAGAACAGGCAAGCACTCCGGCAAAGGCCGTTAAAATATGTGCCTATTGTGGCGAAACGAGACCCGTAGGCGAGTTCCTGCGTCGTACAGGCAAGCGCTCTGGCAAGGGAGAACGCCGCGGGGCCTGTCGTGCCTGCCGTGCGGAACGCAAACGGCAGGCCATGGCGAAGGACAAGCACAGCACCGAGTCTGACTATGATGCGAAGCCGCAAGATAGTGAGCAAGATGTCCACAAGCCGTTCAACGGAGGCAGGACCAACATACTACCGCAAACCCAAGCTACTGTACCTGGCGCTGAGCCAGCAGAGACAGCTCCAACATTAGTGAAGCAGGTGCGCAAGCGCAAGCGGAAACGCCGCAGAGGCAAGACCGGGACAGAGGCAGCAGCCCTCGCCCGCGGCAACATAACCTCTGCCCTGCAAGACGGCGAGAACAAGGCTGGTATTGAGGCTCAGCTTGTTACCCGCAGCGCGGCGGGGGTACATGCCGCGCCCAAGCGCCGCATCAAACGGGCACTGCCCGCGCCCCCGCCGAGAGTTGAGGGACCTGACGTGCGGACCCTTCGTCCGAACAAGAACGGGATGATTCGCATGCGTGGACGGACCGACAAGGGCAGACGGTGGCAACAAGAGGTGGAGCTTGAACTCGCTGTTACGCTCGTCCGCGAGCATATGGCCGTTATCGTTAACCCATTTACGATCCGCCGTCTCTACACCAACAAGGCGTTTCGCCGTTACATCCTGAATCGGGACAACTATACCTGCTTCTTCTGCGGTGAATACGGTGATACCATCGATCATTTGCTCCCCAAAGCCAAGGGCGGTCATACCACCCCCGTCAACTGTGTCTGCGCCTGTAACCTCTGCAACCAGAGCAAGGCAGACCGCTTTCTGGAGGACTTTATTGAAGACGACGTTTATCCAGCTACGTAAGGAGGCAATTCCTCGCCATGCAGGAGCCACAGCGCATGCAGCGCCCGGGTGCATCCAACGTAAAGCAACTTGGCATCATTAACCCCATAATGGCTGGCATCCACGTCGGTAACGATAACCGCATCGAATTCCAGACCCTTGGACAGATAAACCGGCAGTACCGACACCCCGCCTGCATATTCCCTGAGCTCACCATCGATCAAGTTGGCATCCATGCCGCCAGCAACAAGCTCAGCATGCAGGCTTTTCGCATCCTCACTCGTCCTAGTCAGCACTGCCGCCGTGCGGATGGTACCTGCCAAAGCCTCATCCAGTATCTGGCGAAGCACCTCTGGGCGGCCTCCCCCACTAGCCTTCAGGAGCCGCACTGGCTCTCCGCTGCGGAACACGGGCACGGCCAGTAAATCTGCCCCAACCCCCCGTTGCAAAATCTCATTCGCGAACTGAATAATTTCCATCGTCGAGCGGTAGCTCCGGGTCAGCGCAAAATAAGCCGTCTCCTCCGGCCCAAACAAGCTGCTCATTTCCTCCCAGCGACGCACCCCTTTGTAGTAATGGATGCCTTGCGACAGGTCCCCGAGAATGGTGAAGGAATGTCCCTTCACAAAGCGATCCAGCACGTAGACTTGAAAAGGAGAGAAATCCTGCGCTTCATCAATGACCACATGGTCAAATGTCAGCTTACCGTCAATCTCATGAATCAATGTATATAGATACAACAAGCCGGGCAGATCCTCTTCCCTTACCACATTTTTCTTCAGCCGAGCTTGTGTTTCTTTTAGAATGCCTGCAGGTATTCGATGCTTCACATCAACCAAGTCTGCCGCCTTATTACTTCCCTTGCCAGCTTGGAACATTTCCTTATACAGGCTAAGGGGCGTCAGTTCAGGCCACTTCTTGGCGTAGCTCTTCTCCCTTTGCTGGGCCTTCTTCTTACGTTCCTTCAGCGCAGCCGCCGAAGGAGAATGCTTAAGACGCATCTCAATCCAGCGATGAATACGGGCCAGTACCCTTTCCTTACGGAGCGCTACCGGGTAATGCCGATATTCGCCTTCAAACCAGCCGATAATTTCCTCGCGGGACAACCTGGCTCCATCCCAAGGCTCAAAGTCTCCCTCAGGCACACAACTAGACTCCAGACTAACCACAGCATCATCAATAATCTCCTTGAAAGCCATCGAGCCCTTGAAGCGACCCGGCAACTCCTCTTCCTTCCGCGCCTCCTCATGGTCAGCAGCATCGAACCAGCCAGACAATACGTCCGATCCGTCCAGATCTATTTCTCCTAGCTCCAGAACCTTGCCTGCCCAATCACTGAATGTGCTCTGCTGGATATCGCCAACCCCAAGCTCAGGCAACACATCAGAGATATAATCGATGAACATATGATTCGGCGCAAAGATAACCATCCGTTCTGCACGAATCTGCTCCTTGTACTGATACAATAAAAAAGCCAGCCGATGTAGCGCCACCGTCGTCTTCCCACTACCGGCCACCCCTTGAATAATCAACGCCGTATTTTTAGCCGCACGAATAATCTTGTCCTGCTCGGCCTGGATGGTCGAGACGATATCACGCAGGCGATTATCCTTATTCTCGCCTAGCCGGTAAACGAGGAATTCATCCGATACCGCAGGACCGTCACTCTCTCGATTGTAAGTATCCGCTACCCGATCCAGAATACCCTTGCGAATAACGATATTCCGCTTCAGATACACAAGGCCTTCAATTACGCCCTCAGGTGCCGTATATGCCGCATCATCCCCGCCGGTAAACGAATAGAACAGACTGGCTGCCGGAGCCCGCCAATCAATCACAATCGGCTCCTTGCCCTCAGTGTCGCCCACGCCTACCTTGCCAATATATAACGGGGTTTTGCCCTTTCCCTTCTCCTCAAAATCCAGTCGGCCAAAATACGGCTCGCGCACCGATTGCTCCAGTTGCTTCCTCTGGCTCTCCCGGTTCTCTTCCAGTAATTGCTCGGTAAAGTCCTGCCCCGTATACACCGGAATTCCCCGCAATCGTTGCAGTTGCTTGTCTATCTCCTCTAGGGTGCGGTCAAGCCGCGCTACCTCTTCTTGATAGGCACTTTGAAAATGTTCCATATTTCAGTTACCTCCTAAGGTTTCGTATGTTGCTCCACTTCTATCTGGCTTCGGAGCAAAAGGAGCTTCATTATACCACTAATGAACATGCATCGCACATTTATTTTCTGTCATGCAAAAGAAGCACAGAGCCGATGACATCCATCGATTCTGCGCTTCTTTTGTGCGTGTTAAAAAAGTTGGGTGCCGGAGCGTTATACTCGTACTCCGCCACGTTCCAGAAGCTCACGTACAGCCACGCTGACCATAATGAGTCCGACCACGGGTGGAACAAAGGAGTTACTGGCCGGAGGTTGCTTCGCTTTGCGAATTTTGGCGCCCGCCGGGGCAATCTTCTCCGTTACGTCGGCACGAGGTTTCACCGGAGTCTCGGTTGAGAAGACAACCTTGACTCCTTTCTTGATTCCCTGCTCCCGCAGCTTATGCCGGATGACCCGAGCCATAGGGTCCATATGAGTTTTGGAAATGTCCGTCACCTCGAACTTGGTGGGGTCCATCTTATTGGCCGCGCCCATGCTCGACAAGATCGGAATCTTGCGTCTCAGACATTCCTTGATCAAATGAACCTTGTATATAATCGTGTCGGAAGCATCCAGAACATAATCGATATCATACTTGAACAGTTCCTCGTAAGTCTCCTCCGTATAGAACATGTTCAAGGCGATCGTTTCGCATTCCGGATTGATTAGCTTGATTCGCTCGCACATCAAATCGGCTTTCTTCTGGCCGACCGTCGTGGTCAACGCATGAATTTGCCGGTTAATGTTCGTAATGTCCACAACATCCTTGTCGATCAGGATGATGCGGCCGATGCCGGTACGAGCCAATCCTTCGACGGCCATTGCACCCACACCACCTATTCCCAGAACAGCTACCGTGCTCTTCTTCAAAACATCCAAGCCCTCAACGCCAATGGCAAGTTCGGTCCGTGAAAATTGATGAAGCATATTCTATCGCACCTCCTGAGGGATCATTATTTCTTGGCTTCAGCCGGTTTAGGTGCCAGCTTGATATGCAATTGCTCCAACTGCGGCGCATCCACCTCGGAAGGGGCATTCATGAGCAAGTCCGTAGCGCTGGCTGTTTTCGGGAACGCAATCGTTTCACGCAGATTGGAACGGCCGGTAAGCAGCATAACGAGACGGTCGAAGCCAAAGGCAATCCCACCGTGCGGCGGCGTGCCATATTCGAAGGCATCCATCAAATAACCAAATTTGTCCTGAGCTTCTTCAGGTGAAAGACCGATAGCTTTGAACATTTGCTCCTGTACCTCACGTTTGTAAATCCGCATCGAACCGCCGCCTACTTCGTAGCCATTCAGTACGAGGTCATAAGCTTGAGCAAGAATTTTCCCTGGATCGGTGTCGAACAACGCCAGATCTTCCTCACGTGGACGGGTGAACGGATGATGCTCTGCCACATAACGTTTTTGCTCTTCATCCCAGCCCAGCAGAGGGAAGTCCACCACCCAGGCAAATTTGTATACACTATCGTCAATCAAGCCAAGCTGACGACCGATTTTCAAACGTAATGCGCCTAACACATCGGCAACAACCTTCTTGTTATCTGCGGAGAATAACAGCAGATCGCCTTCTTCCGCTCCGGTACGTTCCTTAATAGCGACAATTTCCTCTTCCGTGAAGAACTTCACGATAGGACCACGGAACTCGCCTTCCTTCACTTGAATCCAGGCCAGTCCCTTAGCACCGTAGCGAGCCGCGTAAGGACCCAGATCATCGATATCCTTCCGGCTCCAGGTACCGCAACCTTTGGCGTTAAGCACTTTAACTTCTCCGCCTTTATCAACCACCGAAGCAAAGACCTTCACTCCGCTTCCGGCAACCAGGTCACTGACATTAACCAGTTCCAGGCCAAAGCGCAGGTCCGGCTTGTCAGAGCCGTATTTGCCAATAGCATCGGCATAACTCAAGCGTTGAAACGGCGTCTCAATGTCGACACCCTTGGTTTCCTTAAAGAGACGAACAACGAGCTTCTCCATCATGTCCAGCAACTCGTCACGAGACAGGAAGGATGTCTCGATATCGACCTGAGTGAACTCCGGTTGACGGTCTGCACGCAAGTCCTCATCCCGGAAGCAACGAGCGATTTGATAATAACGCTCTACTCCGCTGACCATCAGCAACTGTTTATACAATTGCGGAGATTGCGGAAGTGCAAAGAATTCTCCCGGATGCACGCGGCTTGGTACCAGGTAGTCACGAGCGCCTTCCGGCGAGCTTTTCGTCAGAATTGGAGTTTCTACCTCAACAAATCCTTCTCCATCAAGGAAATCGCGGAATACCTTGGCTGCTTTGGAACGAAGCCGCAAGGTTTGTTGCATTTCCGGACGACGCAAGTCCAGGTAACGATATTTCAGACGCAATGATTCATCGACCTCAACACCGTCTTCAATGAAGAATGGCGGAGTCTTCGCTGCGTTCAGCACTTCGATCTCCGTGATTTGCACTTCAATTTGCCCTGTCGGCAAATTCGGGTTCACCGTCTCTGCATCCCGCTCTACCACTTTGCCCGTTACAGCAAGCACGTATTCGCTACGCACTTTATCAGCAACTTGTAGCGCTTCGCCCGAATACGCCGGGTTGAAGACAACTTGCACGATGCCACTGCGATCACGCAGATCAATAAACAATACGCCCCCCAAGTCGCGTCTTGTTTGCACCCAGCCGTTTAATGTAACGGTTTCTCCGATGTTGGCAGTGCTGAGCACGCCGCATTGATGCGTTCTTTTCATGTGAATTCTCCTTTATGTGAGTAGTTTAGTTCAATTCATTAACCAGGTCGGTCAGCTTCACGGTACGCTGCTCCCCATTCTCCATCGACTTAAGCGCAATCTCGCCACGAGCTAATTCATCATCGCCAAGAATCGCTGTATAGCGAGCTTGCATCCGGTCAGCAGACTTCATCTGCGCCTTCATCTTACGTCCAAGATAATCTCGCTCGGCAGAGAAACCTGCTTGACGCAATTTGAAGATTTGAGTTGTAATCTCCTTGTCTGCCGCTTCACCCAGAGCAACCAGATACACGTCCAGCGGCTTGGCCTCGCCAAGAGCAATTTCCTGCTTCTCCAGAATGAGAGCGATCCGTTCCAGGCCAAGTGCCATTCCGATTCCCGGCTGATCAGGACCCCCTACCTCGGCCACCAAGCCATTGTAGCGGCCACCGCCGCCAATCGTATCGATGGCACCGATGCCCTCAGCTTTATATTCAAACGCTGTATGCGTGTAATAATCCAAGCCGCGCACCAGCCTAGGATTAATGACATAATCCACTTCCATCGCGCTCAACAGCTCCTGGACTCTGGCAAAATGAGCTGTACACTCTTCATCCAGACTTTCCAGTATCGAAGGAGCGTTTACGAACTTCTCCTGGTCAACTTTGCAGTCCAGTACCCGCAGCGGATTACGCTCCATCCGGGCCTGGCAGTCCTTGCACAAGCTGTCCTTCATTGGCAGCAGGAAGGACAGCAGCTTCTCCCGGTAAGCCGCCCGGCTCTCCGGATTGCCAACGGAATTGATCTCTACCTTCACGCCCTGCAGTCCCAGTTCGCGGCAATACTGGTAGCCTAATGCCACCACTTCTGCATCAATCGCGGGGTCCGTTGCTCCGAAGGCCTCAACTCCGAACTGATGGAACTGACGTTGTCGTCCAGCCTGGGGCCGCTCATACCGGAACATAGGCCCGATATAATACAGCTTGCTTACATCGGGCTCCCCGTACAGCTTGTTCTCCACGTAAGAACGAACTACCCCCGCCGTCCCTTCGGGGCGAAGCGTCATACTGCGATCGCCTTTATCGAGGAAAGTATACATTTCCTTCTCAACGATATCCGTCGTTTCTCCTACACCACGCTCAAATAGCGAAGTCTGTTCGAAGATAGGAGTGCGAATCTCGCGGTAATTGAACCGGCGGCATAAATCTCTGGCCTTCTCCTCTGCAAACTGCCATTTCTCAACAAAGCCCGGGAGCAGATCCTGGGTACCCGTCGGTTTTTGAAAAGCCATCTCCCTCATCCTCCATCCATTAATCAGCTCAGAAAAATAAAAAACTCCCGTCCCTGTTTGTATCAAACAAACAGGGACGGGAGACCGATTATACGATTCACCCGTGGTGCCACCCACATTCCGAACTTGTCCCCAATTATAGGGAGAACAAATTCGCTTGAAGCGGTTATCGCCCGCCTACGCCGCGCGTCTACTCTAACTACTTATTTCGCCGCCGGTTCTCAGGGAAGTCCTTCGTTCAATCATCACCGGAATCCTTCCAGCCTGCCTTATGCTTATTAGCCTGCATCGTGTATTGCTCATGCAGCTACCTGCCAAGGCCTGGGATTCCTCTCTGTGGATGTGGGGTTGAATTACTTTGTCCCGTCATCGAATCATGATATTACTGTTACATGAACTGTTATTTTATGATTGTATGCAACCACCGCACTAAAGTCAAGCCTATCTATCACGAAAAAGCTTGCCAAAAGAAAAAAGACCTGACACCAACGGGGTGCAGGTCCAAAAGATACTATATTAAAAGGGGGTCATGCTGTTATTATATACAGGCAATGTTAAAGGAACATGAATCTAATATTACAGTTGTATTACAGGTCAGATATATAAGCTCCCTGACCACGTAATTTTTTTACGATCTCCTCATAATCATGCTCCTTGACCTTAGCGCTAAGTACATATTTTAAATCATCGGGATTCACATCTCCGCGAGGTTCCTCATTTTCCCGGTTACCCCTCTGCGCAAGCTCTTCATCGTCTGGTTCATTCACGGCTAACCCTGCTACAGCCAGCCCAGGTAGAGCACCTGTCCCCTCACGAATGGTTCCTGGCAGTGGAACTGCACCCTGATTACCTACATTAGCACCCGTAGCCCCGGAGGCTCCTCCGGTATTTACCGGAAGGAAGGGGAACCGGATTCTGTCGTTATCGCTCAGACCGTCCTCTGCATACCCCGCCTCCACCTGCTCAACCTCAAACGGGAGCAAGCTTAAACGCGCACCCTCCACCTTATCTTCTGTACTGAAATATGCCTGAATATGCCTCGTCATGCCAATCACTCCTTTTCTTTGAGATTCAATTCTCAAGAAACACGGGGGTCTCTTAGGTTGTTATTACCCTAAACGATGGACTTTATGTCAGGTCAGGAGTATTTTTTGCTTTTTTAGTCCAAAAAAAAGAGCCCCTGGGCTCCCGAACATTAGCTTCCCGGTCGTGGAAGCCACTCCGCAGAGGGCTTTATCTCGCGCGGGATCATCTCAAATTGTTCCGGAGCGGCCAGACGGGCCAAGCTCCGTGCTTCGGCCAGGCCTCCCGCATAAACCAGCGGTGTGGCCTGCCAATCTCGGGACTTTGCGGATTGACGCATAGCTCAAGCTCCTTCGCAGCATGGATGCTTCTTCTGGATCTTACTTCGTCTTAAGCTTGCCCCAAAGCAGTCTCGTTATTCTTTGAGATAGCTTCCCCTTCCCCTAATAACAAAAAGCATGCTGCACCATCATGATGCAACATGCTCTCTTCTATCCTTGCTTATATGCTCACACCAACAAAGTTGATGGAGGACTGTCTATGATCAGGGTCACCGGTCCCCAGTTCGTCAGCGCTACGTCCATTTCAGCACCAAATACCCCCGTCTCTACAACTAAGCCCTTATCTCGAAGCAGTTCGTTAAACCGTTCGTACAACGGCTCGGCGACTTCCGGGCGGGCAGCAGCCATGAAGTTGGGTCTTCTTCCCTTACGGCTATCAGCGTACAAAGTAAATTGCGACACCGAAAGAATAGCTCCACCAATCTCACTTACGCCCAGATTAAGCTTGCCATCTTCATCCTCAAATATCCGTAAGCTGGCAACCTTATCAGCCAAATAAGCAGCATCCTTCTCCGTATCCTCATGAGTAATGCCAACTAGCAGCATCAGCCCCTTGCCGATTGAGCCCACCGTTTGTCCCCCCACGTTCACCTGGGCCTCCCGGCAGCGTTGCACAACTACTCTCATCGTTCCTGAATCCTTTCCGCGTACCTTATTGCATAATCCGGTGCACCGTATAAACGTCCTTCACCCGCTTGATCTTCTCCACAACGGATTGCAGATGATCTGTATTGCGAATCAGGATCGTCATATGCACCAAAGCCATTTTATTTTTGTCCAAGCGGCCGGATACCGCTGAAATATTCGTCTTGCTCTCCGCCACCGCTTGCAGCACCTCGTTCAGGAAGTTGCGGCGTTCATGACCTGTAATCTCGATATCTACACTGTAGTTCGCTTCAATCGCGGTTTCCCATTCCACATCAATAATCCGTGCCGCTTCCTCTCCATCATGGATTCCCGGAATGTTCGTACAGTCACTGCGATGGACCGATACCCCGCGGCCACGAGTAATGTAGCCTACGATTTCATCTCCTGGTACCGGATTGCAGCATCTGGCAAAACGCACAAGAAGATTATCGATGCCCTTCACCACTACTCCGTTGGTTGGACGGCGTCGTTCCTCCTGTTGGCTCTTGACCTCCTTCACCTCTGAAGTAAGCTCGATATGCCCTGCCGCTTCCTCCTGCTCCTTACGCAGCTTCTCCGTCAACTTCGTGACGATCTGAGCAGCCGTAATTCCACCGAAGCCTATTGCGGACAACATATCATCTACATCATTAAAGGTGAACTTCTTGGCCGCATCCAGCAGCTTATCCTCTGACATCCATTGCGAAGGCTCGATCCCGGCACGCTTCAATTCCCGCTCGATCGCTTCGCGACCCTTCTCTACATTCTCCTCGCGCTTCTCTTTCTTGAACCATTGCTTGATTTTGCTGCGAGCATGAGACGACTGGGCTATCTTCAGCCAGTCTTGACTCGGTCCGTAAGAATGCTTGGAAGTCAGAATCTCCACGATATCCCCAGTCTTCAGCCGATGATCCAGCGGCACAATTCGGCCGTTGACCTTGGCCCCGATGGTACGATTCCCCACCTCGGTATGGATGCGATATGCAAAGTCCAGCGGTACAGAGCCAGCGGGCAACTCAATAACTTCACCTGAAGGGGTAAATACAAACACGAGATCGGAGAAGAAATCCATTTTGAGTGATTCCACAAACTCCGAGGCATCCTTCGCCTCATGCTGCAGCTCCAAAATCTCGCTGAAGAACGTAATTTTATTCTCCAGCCCCCCGGTATCGGTGCCTTCCTTGTAGGCCCAGTGCGCCGCAATCCCGTATTCGGCTGTACGGTGCATCTCCCAGGTACGAATCTGTACTTCTGTCGGTTCTCCATTCGGGCCGACCACCGTCGTATGAAGTGATTGGTACATATTCGCCTTAGGCATCGCGATATAATCCTTGAAACGCCCTGGCATCGGTTTCCATAGGGTATGGATGATTCCCAGGGTCGCATAACAATCCTTGATATTATCGACGATAATGCGAATGGCCAGCAGATCATAAATCTCATTAAACTGCTTGTTCTTCATCGTCATTTTCCGGTAAACGCTGTAAATATGCTTCGGACGGCCGGATAAATCAGCTTGAACTCCCATTTCATCAAGCTTTTCCGCAATCCGGTCAATCACATTCTTGATGTATTCTTCACGCTCTGCACGCTTCTTGCGCATCAGGTTGGCAATCCGGTAATACTGCTGTGGGTTCAAATATCTAAGGGCGATATCTTCCATCTCCCACCGAATCGCAGAAATCCCGAGCCGATTGGCGATCGGACAGAAAATCTCCAGCGTTTCGTAAGCAATCCGACGCTGGCTTTCTTCCGATTGATATTTGAGCGTCCGCATATTGTGCAAGCGGTCCGCCAACTTGATGACGATGACGCGAATGTCCTGAGCCATGGCAATGAACATTTTGCGGTAGTTCTCGTTCTGCTGCTCCTCCTTGGACCGGAATTTAATCCGTTCCAGCTTGGTCAGCCCATCTACCAGCAAAGCACAATCGCCACCGAATCGCTCCTGTATCTCCTTCAAGGACACCGTAGTGTCTTCGACCACGTCATGAAGCAAAGCTGCAATGACCGACAGCACATCCATCTGCATGCCCACTACAATGTCTGCTACGGCCAGGGGATGAAGAATATAAGGTTCTCCGGATTTGCGGAGTTGTCCGTGATGGGCTTGATCCGCAAACTCGTACGCTTCCCGAATGCGCTCCAGGTCCGGTTCCTTTATATAGGCAGATGCCTTTTCGAGTAATTGCTCAATGCCCATGGTGATCCTGTTGATTCCTTTCTATATGAAAATATTCTAAAAAAACGCACAGAAGAGCATAAATCGCCTTATTTTGATTTTCTATAATTATGACTCTTGCACCTTCTCCCGTCAACTCTTGGGTTGCCTCTTCGGTGCGGACATCCCCTCCGAATGGAAGCTTTACATCATTGTTCATGAATTTTCTGTTGAAAAATGGCGACAATGTCATTAATCTAGTAAGGATAGTTATCTTGATCGTTATATTCAGAGGAGTGAACGTGTTGCAACGTGAAATTCAAGTTAATGAAAAGGTCCCCGTCGGGCCGGGCGCGCTCTTAAGCCTGCAGCATCTATTTGCCATGTTCGGCAGTACCGTGCTGGTTCCAAATATTTTCGGCGTCGATCCCGGCATGATTTTGCTGATGAACGGGATTGGTACCCTGCTTTACATCTTAATCTGTAAGGGGAAAATTCCGGCCTACCTCGGCTCCAGCTTTGCCTTCATCTCACCTGTAAGCATGGTGATCGCAAACAATCCGGATGGCGGATATGCGATGGCGCTAGGTGCCTTCATCATTACGGGTCTCATCTTCCTGCTGGTTGCTTTGTTTATCAAATATGCCGGTACAAGCTGGATTGATGTAGTCTTCCCTCCGGCAGCCATGGGGGCTATCGTTGCTCTGATCGGGCTGGAGCTTATCCCCGTCGCCGCTGGCATGGCGGGATGGATTAGCAGTAATCCCGGTGAAGCCTGGTCTCCGGATCCCAAGCATATTACACTTTCGCTCGTGACGCTTGGGGTTACCATGTTCGGCGCCGTTCTGTTCCGCGGATTTCCCAAGATTATTCATATCCTGATCGGGATCGTGGTCGGTTATGTGTTAGCTTATTTTATGAAAGAAGTTGATACGGGTGCCATCGCGGCTGCCAAGTGGTTTACACTGCCTACGGTCACAACCCCGCAATGGAGTCTGTCCGCGATCATTACAATTATCCCTGTGGCGCTGGTCGTTATCGTTGAGCATATCGGCCATCTCCTGGTGACCAGCAACATCGTTGGCAAAGATTTGTCCAAAGATCCCGGCTTGCACCGCTCGCTGATGGGGAACGGGATTTCTACCATTTTGTCCGGCTTTGTTGGCTCCACCCCTAATACCACCTACGGGGAAAATATCGGCGTAATGGCATTGACCCGTGTATACTCAATCTTCGTCATCGGTGGAGCTGCAGTATTCGCTATTCTGCTCTCCTTCTCAGGCAAGTTCTCAGCCATCATCGCTGTAATTCCGCCTCCCGTCATGGGCGGTGTATCGCTCTTGCTCTTCGGCGTTATCGCTGCATCCGGCTTGCGTATCTTCGTGGAGCAGAAGGTTGACTTCTCCAAGCCCACCAACATGCTGCTGGCCACCATCGTTCTGGTCATTGGTTTGAGTGGGACAAAGCTGACTATGGGCGATGTTGAACTCAAGGGTATGGCGCTGGCGACCATCGTGGGCATTGTGATGAGCCTGCTGTTCAAGCTGATTCAGGTGCTTGGACTCAGCAATGACAAGGATGAAGCAGCTCACTAAACTTCTGGTTAAAGTAATAAAAGGGTGCTGTCCCAAGCCTGTTGGCTTTGAGACAGCACCCTTTTCCCTTTACACTCAAACTCTACTCTTCAGCTTAATAAGTCAGCAGCGAGAATACATCAATACCTTGCAGCTTCTCGCGACCGTTCAACTCGCTTAACTCGATCAGAAAAGCAGTACCCACCACGTTGCCGCCTAATTGGCGAACCAAGTTCACAGAGGTAGAAATTGTTCCGCCCGTTGCCAGCAAGTCATCGGCAATCAGCACATTTTGCCCCGGCTTAACTGCATCACTATGCATAGCCAGACGGTCCTTACCATACTCCAGATCATATTCCACCTCAATGGTCTTGTAAGGCAGCTTCCCGCTTTTACGAATCGGAACGAACCCTACGCCAAGAGCATAAGCCAGGGGAGCACCTACTACAAACCCGCGAGCCTCAGGGCCGGCAATCAGATCAATCTTCAAGTCGCTCACAAGTTGCTTCAACTCGTCGATAGACTTACGGTATGCATCACCGTCGTTCAGTAATGTTGTAATATCCTTAAAACTGATCCCAGGCTGGGGAAAATCAGGAATGACCCTGATATGTTCTTTAAAATCCACAAAAATCTCCTCCTATTTTATGAAGCCCCTTGGTTTTGGGCAAGCATCCATTCCGTAATTTCCGGGACGCGACCATGCTCCAGCAACTGTTCCATATCCGCCAGCAGCTCAAGTTCCCGATAACGGCTCGAAGTCTCAAGCGGCTGCTTGGCCGGAGAAGGATTCAGCTTGACCATACCAGATCTCCGCTCCAGAAATCCCAGTTCTTCGAACACACCTAACGTCATCAGCAGCATACGCCTGGACCAGCCAGTCCGTTTTGCCAGGGCGGCAATCAAGTCATCTTCACGAAATCCTTGAGCAGCTTGCCGATGAATCAGCCCGTACACTTGCTTGAAATGATCACGGGATGGGCGCTCAATCTTCTCTTGTGCAGAACGCCGTGGATGTAGTAAGTATAACCGCTCCAGCCCGGCAAATGCAGATAACATGCCTTGCCAGCTTTGCTGTGTGCCCGGCAATTCAAGAACGAACAACGTTCCCACCTGCTGACTGCCAGATGCTTGTGCCAGACCATTGGCAGGACGGGCACCATCCTTCTTATCATATACCCAAACCTGTATGTCGTTCAATTGGCCAATCGCAGATACATCTGTCCCTGGATTGACCACTACTGCCGGGAGTCCAGAGCCGCAAACGGGCAAATTTATCAGCTTGTGATAAATTTCATCCAACTGCTGTAGAGGTCGGCGAGAATCTCGATAATCAAAGACTTGAATATGACCAACCGCCAAATCCTGAATCATAAGCTGGGGCTTCCGTGAGCCATTCCACTCATTAATGCTGGCTTCCGCCACTACATCCAGCTCAGCTTCCTCCGTCAGTACCGTAGCCAGCGCTCCCTTGCCAAAAGCAACGGCCTCAACAGTCTTCCCGTTCTGAGCCACAATCAACTTCAAATGCTTCCCGTCTTTGCCCATCTGCCGGCACTCCAGCAACTTGAGCCCTCTCAGCAGGAGCTTGGGACAAGCATTGGCCATCCCAAAGGGAGCCAATCCTTCCAATTGCTCAATCGCTTGCAGGGTAATTTCCTGTAGCGAACAACTCAAATCAATTTGCGTAACAGGTACGAAATGCTCTGGCCCCAGCCGGGAGGCCGCAAAGCCTTGCAGCCGTTCTTTAAACGCTTCAATTCGGCTTT
The DNA here is from genome assembly GCF_001486585.1 of Paenibacillus senegalimassiliensis. Classification (GTDB taxonomy): domain Bacteria; phylum Bacillota; class Bacilli; order Paenibacillales; family Paenibacillaceae; genus Fontibacillus; species Fontibacillus senegalimassiliensis. The sequence goes on along the minus strand of NZ_LN909046.1, from coordinate 33,265 downwards.
GATGCAGCGACATACCCGCTGCTGAAGGGTGACCTCCATAATGATCAAGCAAATCCGCGCAATCGGTTAACGCCTCATACATATTGAATCCGGGAATGGACCGTGCAGAGCCTTTACATTCTCCGGTCTCGGGGTTAATTCCCAATACAATGGTTGGCCGATAGTACCTTTCGAGCAGCTTGGAGGCAACGATGCCCACCACACCGGCATTCCAGCCTAAACCAGCTACCACGATGACATCCGGCATGGCACGGTCCTTCGTCTGCTCCTCCAATTGCGCCAAAGCTTCTTGGGTCATTTCATCCACCAGCATCTGCCGCTCTTTATTAAGCACATCCAGTTCCTCGGCGGTGTCCTCCGCTTCTTCCAGACTGTCCGCTGTCAGTAACGACACCGCCCGATTGGCATGGCTCATACGTCCGCTGGCATTAATACGCGGTGCCAAACCGAAAGCCACGGTCGTTGAAGTGACATCACCGCTAGACCATCCCGCCGTCCCCAGCAAGGCTGTAATGCCAGAAAAAGACGACTTTGCCATCGACGCAAGCCCCGCCTTGACCAGCATCCGATTCTCACCCGTCAAGGGCATCAAATCAGCGATGGTTCCAAGAGCAACCAACTCTGTCCAAGCTTCCGGAGTTTCTTCTCCCAATAAGGCCTGTGACAGCTTGTACGCCACCCCAACCCCAGCCAGTCCTTTAAAGGGATAAGTACAAACGGGGAGTTTGGGATTCACCAGCGTATAGGCCTCCGGTAGAATCGCCGGGGGCTCATGGTGATCCGTGACAACAACGTCCATTCCTACAGAGTTGGCGTACGCTATTTGTTCCACAGCACTAATTCCCGTATCCACCGTAATGATCAGACTGAATCCCTTCTTGTGAAAGTGCTCCAGCACAGGGATATGCAAGCCATAGCCTTCCTTGGTACGGTGGGGAATATAGTAATCATATGTAGCACCCATATGCCGCATCAAGCAAATCATCAGTGTTGTAGAAGATACACCATCCGCGTCGTAATCGCCATAAATCAATATGCGTTCTCCTTCGGCTACAGCGCGGCGAATACGCGAGACTGCGTCCTCCATCCCGCTAAGCAGCAGAGGATCATGCTGCTCCGCTAGGTCACCACTCAAGAACAACTCGGCCTGCCGAGCATCTCCCATCCCCCTTGTAACGAGCAAAGAGGCCAGCAGTGGCGAAATACCCAACTGATCAGCAAGCTCCCGCGAACGATTTGCGTCGACAGGCAATACATCCCAGCGTGATTTGGCATGAAGCAAAATCGGTACCTCCCTTCCTGTCATTTCTCAGACTGCCTCTGCTTATTGCAGCAGACTTGGCAGATCGTTGTCGGATTCCTCGGTGTTACTTTTGTAAGGGTAACCTGCATCATAAGGCTTCACTTGAATTCGAACATCAATGACATGAGAGAAACGATTAAGCAACAGTAATCTTGCCCGATTGGCAATATCATTGGCCTCTAGAACCGTGATTTTAGGATTAACGCTAATCTTTGCACTAATCGTAACGTAATGACCGTTCTCCAGTGCTCGCAGTTCTTCGACCGCAATCACACCATGTACTCTTTGAACCGTCTCAATGAACGAGGCCGCGTCCTCTTCCTGCATTCGGAATACCGGCATATCATAAAGCGATGTCTTCACCAAATGATAGGAACGCAGCAAAATATGACAGGCTACAATAATAGCAGCAATCGGTTCAAGGTAAAGCAGTGCAGGGATATCCCACACATGGCCTCCCATAGCCGCAGCTACTCCGACCAATATAGTAACAGAAGAAAATAACGATTGCCGATGGTGATCCACAAGCCGACGTCCTTCCACCGCATCTCTTCCTACTTGCCGTACTTGAAGCTGGAATACCAATTCTTTCAGCGCCATAGACAGCAATATAGCTATTAACGGTAGAGTCTCGGGAGGGGTAATATCGGCTGTTACAATAGCAGTAATTCCAGCAATCAGAAGTTGCAATGCGCCCATCATTAGAAATATAGAAAGAAAAATGGCAGGCAATGGCTTCACCGTCTCCTTGCCGGGCAGTGATCCTTTCTGTCTGTTCCGGCCACTTAACTCTGGGAAGCGCAGCTTGATTGCGGCGCTTACGGCCGCATCATGGGTGGAGTACAAGGCTCCCGCCATTAGTGCTTGGCTGCCGAACATCCAACCTATAATCCCTTTGAATATGGCGAGACCGACATCGCTGACGATGCCAAGCCAAGTCGTTGAGCGCAGCAACATGTCTTGTTCTCGTGTCATAGTCAACCTCCTGAAGCACGTAAGACTGAAAAGAGCGGGAAAGCCGCGTCTAGATCGACGCGGCTCCATCCCTAACTAACAAATAAGTTACATAGCAACACAGCAAAACTTATTTAAGACGCTTTGGCCGTGTTCTTTTGTTTGCTCTTCAACAGGAACCAGAGCGGGCTTGCCACGAAGATGGTGGAGTAGGCCCCGAATAGCAAACCGATAACCATAGCCAGCGAGAACATGCGAATGGATTCCCCGCCTAACAGGAACAGGAAGAATGCCGCTACAAATACAGTCAGAGCCGTATACAAGGAGCGCATAATGGTTTGCGATACACTTTGATTGACCAGATGGATCAAATCCTCACGCGTTCTCGTCTTGGCAAAACGCAAGTTCTCCCGAATCCGGTCAAAGATAACGATGGTATCATTGATGGAATAACCAATAATCGTGAGTACCGCGATGATAAAGGTAGAGTCCACTTCAAGCCGGAAGATCGAGAATAAGGTAACCACCATAAAGGCATCATGCAGCAAGGCTACTATGGCAGCTAAGGCAAAACGCCATTCAAAACGAATGCTGACATAGATAATGATACCCAGGCAAGAAATCAGTACAGCATAGATTGCATTGCGCGCTAATTCCTTAGCCATCTCAGGGTCTACCGTGTTCACTTCGAAGGAAGCCCCTTCGTCCAGCTTCAAAATTTCATTCTTCAGCTCAACGTCATTATTTTCGCTAAGTACCGTATCAAATCGGATGTTCATCCGTTCTTCCCCGGCACTAATTGACGTACCTTCACGAATGTTCAGCTTCTCTAGAATAGGTTCAACTTGCTCTGATGTAATTGGCTTGGACAATGAAATATCCACATTGGAGCCAGCTCTGAAGTCAACGCTATAGTTCAGACCAAAGACAGAAAGGCAAATGATGCCAACAACGGTCATGATAATAGATATTGTGTAGAAGTATCTGCTAAGATGCACATAATCCAATTTTTTAAAGCTCACGAATATCACGCTCCTTCACACCGAAATATTTCGGTTTCAACAGCTTTCCAGCCTTAAGCAGCAGGTTCAGCAGGAAACGGGAGAGATATACGTTCGTGGCAATACTCAGTACGATCTCTACGATGAGCACCAAGGCAAACCCTTTGACAGCCCCAGTACCATAAGCGTACATTACGGCTGCAACGATAATCGTTGTAATCTGTGAGTCAAGCACTGTGCGCAGAGAGTGTTGGTCGCCAACTTTAACAGCCGACATAATGCTTCGACCCGCTCGTATTTCCTCATGAATCCGTTCATTAGTAATAATATTGGCATCGACGGCCATACCTACACCAAGTATAAACGCCGCAATCCCCGGCAAGGTCAGGGTAAAGTCAGCCCAGACGAAGACGAGAATAAGCAGCCATGTATGCACAATCAGCGTAAAGGCTGCGATTAAACCAGGCACCCGGTACATTCCGATCATGAAGACGAGAATAAATAGCGAGGCAATCAAGCCAGCTTCGATCGTCTCATCCAACGATTGCTTACCGAGCGTAGCACCGATACTTTGTGAATATTTCTCGGTGAGGTTCAGCGGCAATGCACCCAAGTTGATGGTATCGCGCAATTGCTTCGCTTTATCAAGGTCTCCACCTACACTAATCTGAGCGGATCCATCTGTCAGAACCGCTTGGACTACTGGGTCGGAGATAAGCTCCTCATTCATGAAGATGGCAAGCGGTTGACCGAGCAAGCGCTTGGTTACTTCGGCGAATTTGTCCTTGCTGGTTACACTGATGCTAACTAGCGGCTCGTTCATTTGTCCGAACTCTAGCTTAGCCCCATTGGCAGCAAAATCCGTACCAATCATCTCAATTTTGTTGTACTGATTAGGATCGGTTTCTGTACCGTCCTTACTCCGGAAGGTCAGCGATGCAGGCTCCTGCATCGTTTCGCGGACCGTCTTCTCATCCGTCACACCGGCTAATTTCAAGCGGATGCGGTTCGTCCCCTCTGTCGTCACTTCCGGCTCGCTTGTACCGAGCTTGTTAGCCCGCTCCTCCAAGCTTTTAGCCGTTTGAATCAATGATTCTCTCGTGACCTGAGTGCCGCCTTCAAGCGGACTGGCTTCATACAAAATCTCGAAGCCACCCTTGAGGTCAAGGCCAAGACGCACGTCTTTCAGCAGGCCGGGGGTTGTCCATCCCATAATACCAAAGGATACAACCACGACGGTTATGAATGCGATAATTCTTTTCATCCCGTACTTCGTTCCCCTTTCAAATTCTCAATATTCCTATTATAGCTATGCCATATTAGCCAGTCAATTTATATGAAAAACCTCTCTTCATGTTAGTTATTTTCTGGCCCCCTGTCCAAAAAATTCATAAATGGCGTCACCGCAACAAAAAGGACCCCATTTACTCAAAGCGGGATCCACGATAAGCGGAGATCGTCATATAGTTCATAAACTGATTCGCTTTCAGCGAGAGAATATCATTGACCAGTTGATGTAACGGAGGGGGGCCGTTCTTCTCATATTTATGGCTAACGCACTCCCAGATGTCCGCCCCGGTAACATGCTCGTACCCGATGAGCCGGAATTCTTCGGCTTTACTGCGACATAGGCTTTCGATCGCCTCGTTCAATTGTTGTTCCGTCATTTCCTCTTCAGTCACGATCCAGCCTCCTTCCAACCTGTCTTATCCTATATTCTACTCTAATTCTCCATCTCCTGCCTATAAGAGGTTGTTCAAAAAGTCGTCTTCCCAGGACGGAGTTGATTCGAGAAGTGAGTTCGACATCGAATCTTGAATTCAACCGGGCCAAGCATAGGCTTCCGTAGTATGTTCCTTGCAGAAACATTTCAGTTGCTCACGTACCCATATGCTTCCGAAGTCGTTTTCTCCGAAAACGTGTAGCTCCGCTACTCAGTCCCTGGCTTCATCCAACCTTCTCGGTCCTGAAAATTCGACTTTTTGATCTCGCATTATTATGAAGTTGTTCAAAAAGTCGTCTTCCCGGAATGAAGTTGAACGAACAAGTCATGAATGGGGACAGGTCCAACATATTCATAGAAGAGAGGCTTTGCCGCCTCCAGGGAAAGTTCAAAAGCTGACGGGGGAAGAGGGAGTTACCTTGAATAAGCAAACCTTTATCCAGGGGACAATGATATTACTGGCGGCTGGAATCATCAACCGCATTCTGGGATTTATACCGCGGATTATGTTACCTCGAATTATCGGGGCCGAAGGCGTGGGTCTATACCAACTGGGCTATCCGTTTTTTCTTGTCCTTGTCACGATTATCACCGGGGGAATTCCGCTTGCTGTCGCCAAGTTGGTTGCCGAAGCAGAGTCCTCGGGCAAACCTGAACGGGCCACATCTGTATTACGGACAAGCCTGGTATTCACCACGGCTGCCGGGTTCCTGTTTACCTTTCTCTGCCTGTTTGGTGCGCCATGGGTCACTCGTTATGTTTTGACCGATCCCCGTGTATACCAGACTTTTATTGCCATGAGCCCCATGATCATTATTGTATCTATATCTTCCGTATATCGCGGCTATTTCCAAGGGAAGCAAGATATGATTCCTTCGGCGTTATCTTCGATCCTAGAGACTCTAGCCCGTATCATTGGTGTTCTCTGGTTCTCCTATCTGCTACTTCCTTATGGGGTTGCCTACGGAGCAGCCGGCGCCATGCTTGGCGTTGTCGCCGGGGAAATCGTGGGGATGGCCGTCTTGCTATGGCAATACCGAAGATTACAGCATCGAGAACGCAAACCTTTCACCGGGGAGACTGCCAATGGGGATAAGTCTGAGTCCTCACCTCATAGCGAAGTAGAAATGTCCCCAGGAAGAACACTGCGGAAAATTTTGAGGATCGCCATTCCAGTGACAGGAAGCCGTCTCGTTGGCTCCTTGTCCTACTTGCTGGAGTCTATTTCGACCGCCCGAAGCCTGGCCCTTGCCGGCATTACTGTGGCTGCGGCTACTTCCCAGTACGGTGCTCTCCAAGGCATGATTATTCCTCTGCTGCTGCTGCCAGGTGCGCTCACCTCTTCACTGGCCGTTTCACTCGTTCCTTCATTGGCTGAAGCTCAGGCACGAGGAGATACACGAACCATTCATCTTCGCCTTCACCAGTCCATTCGATTAGCGCTGGTAACCGGTGCTCCGTTTGCAGCCATCATGTATGTACTGGCAGAGCCCATCTGCCAAATTGTGTACAGCAACACCGAAATTTCGGGCATGCTCAAGATTATGGCTCCGTTCGCCTTATTCCTGTACGCCCAGGCACCATTGCAAGCTACTTTGCAGGCCTTGGACAAACCTGGCCGGGCATTAATCAATACGCTTATCGGGGCGATTATCAAAATCGGACTTATTTTCTACTTGGCATCCAATCCGGCTTTGGGCATTTATGGGGCAATTATCGCCATCATTGTTAATTTTGCTCTGGTTACCGTCTTGCATGGTTATAGTGTGTCCCGCTCATTGCGCTATCGCCTGCCTTACCTTGATATAACCAAGGTGGTTGCTGCTATGTTCATCATGGCTGCAGCAGCCGATTATACTTACAAAAAACTGGTCATAAGCTCGCATTCCGCCATTCAATTTATGCTGTCTGCCCTGCTCTCTGGCTTATTGTACATTATCCTTGCCGCCATCATGGGCTTGTTCGATCTTCATGATCTAAGAAGATTGCCCATTCTGGGGAAATGGTTCCGCCGATAAAGCCCAGACTTAACGGTACTCGTCCAGTGCGTTGACATATAGTTTGCCCGTATGATCAATACTGCAAAAGAATACTTGTTTGAAATCAGCGAGGCCTTTGGCTTGAATTTGCTGCTTCAGCCAAAAACGCGTCTTCCCGATTTGTCTCAAATTATCGTCATTGACCTTGCCATCCATAATAAGGGGTAACGGCAATGCCTCAAATTGCACCTTCTGAAGGGCGGAACGTGAGACACCCTTGCCTTTGCTGTTGGCCCCTTGGCCAGATTGGTTGTTATCGTTATTCTTGGGAATTACGCTAAGCTGTCCACTCGTTTCCAACACCGCAAATTCGACATCTGCAATATTGTCAATCTTCTCGGAGCGGAGCTGCATCAGCAGATCGTCCAGATTATAACGTTGTTTCTTCATCACATCTTGATTGATTTGCCCATTCTGTATAATAACGCTAGGCTTTCCATCAAACCACAAACGTACCTTGCGGTATCTTAAGGAAAGCAGGGAGATGACAAGTTGTATCAACATCAACGTCAGCATGGGAATGATTCCGTCCGACAACGGACGGTTCATATCTTCCAGCGCAAGGACCGCAATTTCCGCAATCATAATGGAGATGACAAAGTCAAAAATCGAGAGTTCCCCGATTTCTCTCTTGCCCATAATGCGCATCACGCCAAACACAAGGAAATACATCAGTACGGTACGAAAGATATGCTCAAAGGCATGCTCCACGGAAAATCCCTCCTTGGCTAGTCAGCGGTCGCCTTAAACGGCAGTATTCGTATTTTGGCTCCATAATCTTGGTTCCATGCGAGCTAAGGTTGCTCAAAATGCGGGACAACTACCCTTTTTTCCCTAAAAATAATTGTCCACCTCTTGTACTAATGAAACAAGCTTGACCATAAAATGGGATATAACGCCAGTTAGCAAGTTTTAAAGACAAGGAGGACGATAGCCATGCAATTGCTTCGCCGTTTCTTCGGATTCCGTCTGACTCAACCTACGGTAGCGGGACTGTGGTACGGATTTTTGTGGATGATGATCGGGGCACTCATTTTATCATTACTGCTGCAAGGCGAGCTTGTAGAGGAGCTGAAATTAGGTTTATTTGCCTATATTGTGCACGGGATAGCCGTATTCTTCGGAGGGATGGTATCGGGGAAGCGCGCCCAGCAAAAAGGATGGTATCAAGGAACCTTGACTGGCTTCCTCTATGTGCTGTTACTGCTTATCATTAGCTTTCTCGCCTTGGATCATTCGCTTGGCTTTCAAGATTGGTTGTTAATGATACCGGGAATGATCATCGGGGCAGCCGGAGGCATTCTGGGTGTCAATTTGAGTCGTAAATAAGCAAAAGAGTACAAAAAAAGAGCCTGAGATCAGGCTCTTTTTGCTTTGATGCCGTCGCTTAGGACGGATCTTTTACACTATGGCTGATTGCGCTACGATCAAAGGTTAGCTTGGTCACATCGTTCACACGAATAACCACCGTATCCGCCGTCATTTCCATAATCGTACCGTGCAATCCACCAATGGTGACGATTTTATCGCCCTTGTTCAGCGAATTAAGCATGGCTGTCCGTTGATTTTGCTTCTTCTTCTGCGGACGAATCAGCAAGAAGTAAAATACGGCAATCATGATAACGAACGGAATAATCATTTGAATCAGTTGGCCAGTTCCCCCAGCCCCAGCTCCACCTGCTGCTGCATAAAACATTGAATTTCCCCCTTTCACTATTTACCTATCATCTTGCTTAGAATCCTTTGTCATTGCCAAACAGACCGTACTGCTCAAAGAACTCATCCCGGAAACTCAATAGCCGATCTTCCATAATCGCCTGACGCACCTTCTCCATCAACTTGATCAAGAAATGCAGATTATGGTATGTAGTCAACCGTAGCCCAAATGTTTCATCAGCTTTAATCAGATGTCGCAAATAAGCTCTCGAATAATTCCGACATGTATAGCAGTCGCATTCCGGGTCAAGCGGTCCAAAGTCATTGGCATACTGAGCATTCCTCACCACTAGCCGTCCTTGGCTGGTCATCGTCGTGCCATTACGCGCAATTCGGGTCGGCAACACGCAGTCAAACATATCAATACCGCGAATCGATCCTTCAATCAACGCATCCGGAGAGCCAACGCCCATCAGATAACGTGGTTTGTCCGTCGGCAACAATGGAACGGTATATTCCAACACCTCATACATCAACGGTTTGGGCTCACCTACACTCAGTCCACCAATAGCATACCCCGGAAAATCCAGGGAAGTCAAATCTCTGGCGCTTTGCTTACGCAAATCCTCATGCATGCCCCCCTGAACGATGGCAAAGAGCCCTTGGTCATGGGGACGAGCATGACTCTGCAAGCATCTCTCTGCCCAGCGAGTCGTCCGTTCTAACGAATTTTTCACATATTCATACTCCGCCGGATAAGGTGGGCACTCGTCAAAGGCCATCATGATGTCGGAGCCTAGCGCATTCTGAATCTCCATTGCAACCTCGGGAGACAAAAACAGCTTGTCTCCATTCAGATGGGAACGGAAATGAACGCCCTCTTCCGTAATTTTCCGCATCTCGCTAAGCGAGAACACTTGAAAACCGCCGCTGTCTGTAAGAATCGCCCGATCCCAGTTCATGAATTTGTGCAATCCACCAGCTTCACGAATAATCTCATGCCCTGGACGGAGGAATAGATGGTACGTATTGCTCAAAATAATTCGAGCTTCCATCTCCTTCAATTCCTCAGGACTCATGGTTTTTACCGTGGCCTGTGTTCCGACCGGCATAAAGGTCGGTGTGTCAAAGGAGCCATGCGGTGTATGCACCCGCCCTAGCCGGGCTCCTGATTGCTTACATGTCTTGATATGTTCATAAGTAATTGCTGGTGCCAATCTGATCAACCGTCCTCTTCTTTAAGTCCGAGTTCAACAACCTCTTAATAAATAAACATCGCATCTCCAAAGCTGAAGAAACGGTATTGCTGCTCAATTGCCTCCTGATAAGCCTTCATAATATACTCCCGGCCTGACAGGGCACTCACCAGCATGACCAAGGTGGACTTGGGTAGATGAAAATTGGTAAGCATCGCATCTACAAGGCCAAATTGATACCCTGGGTAGATAAAAATATCCGTCCAGCCACTGCTAGCTGTAATCGGTGCTGATCCGCATTTCTGTGCCACCGTCTCCAGGGTTCGTGCCGAAGTCGTACCGACAGCAATAACTCTGCCACCCCTGGCCTTTGTTGCATTGAGTTCCTCAGCCGTTTCCTGGGGTAACACGTAATACTCTTCATGCATCACGTGATCTTCCACACGTTCAACCGACATGGGACGGAAGGTTCCAAGACCAACATGCAAGGTAAGGAAGGCCACAGTGACCCCCTTCTCCTTGACCCGGTTCAGCAGATCTTCCGTAAAATGCAAGCCTGCCGTGGGTGCCGCTGCCGAACCTTCATGCTTGGAGTAAACCGTCTGATATCGCTCGCGATCATCCAATTTCTCCTTAATATAAGGAGGAAGTGGCATTTGCCCCAAGCGATCCAGAATTTCATTAAATATCCCGGTGTAATGGAACCGTAAAATCCGGCCCCCCATATCACTTTCCGATTCCACTGTAGCCCGTAATTCCTCACCAAATACGATAACAGCTCCAGCCTTCAGCTTTTTCCCGGGTTTGACCAGCGTCTCCCAACGATCCTCGCCGAGGCTTCTGAGCAATAACACTTCCGCCTTGGCACCGGTATCCTCTTTAATACCGAACAACCGCGCCGGAATGACTCTCGTATCGTTCAATACCAACGTATCGCCGGGCTGTAAACAATCCAAAATATCCGAAAACTTATGATGCGAGATCTCCCCATCTTGCTTATTTAAAGTCAACAAACGAGAGGCAGTGCGATCAAGCAAAGGGGTCTGGGCAATTAATTCCTCAGGAAGCTCAAAATCATATAAATCCACATTCATTTATTTATTCATTCCTTAACAATAGTCACATTTTGGTAATAGTGTTGCAAAATCGCTTGATAATCATACCCGGCATCGGCCATTCCCTTAGCACCCCATTGTGAGAGTCCCAATCCATGACCATTACCCTGGCCTACAAACATGAAGCGATTGCCTGATTCTACGACACGAGCCTGTTGATCACTTCCCATGACCACCATGCCACCGGAGCCTGCAGTTGTCTTGCCCGTAGCCGACAGAACCGTTGTCCCGGAAGCCGCCTCTGTCGTAGCCGTTCCTCCGGCACCTTGTACAGTATAACGTCCGGTCGGAACAATATCAAATAGCGTGCTGGGCAGTCCATTTAATGCGGAACGGAAAGCGTCCGGATATCTCACGTCAAGCACTTGGCCGTTAGCCTTGATTTGTGTAACCCTACCTGACGGGCCTCGCCCAGTAACCTCCAGATTGGAAATGGTAGCAGGGGGTTCGGTTGCCGTCTTGCCCTTCAGTGTTTTCAGTAATTCCTCTGAAGTGAACGGGCCACGGATCCAGGCATAGCTGCTGGACTCCTGGACTTTGTCCAGTACAATTGCCTGATCACCGGGATTCAACTTCCCGATGGGTTCTACATCGGATTGAATCAACGGCAGCTTGCGAACCATCACATTGCTGGTCGTTACCGTCAACTGCGCTAGTCCCGCCGAATTGGTCGCGCTCATAGCGACATTATCTTCTCGTACATATCCCGTTAGTCCGCCAGATAGCAATACATGATACCAGGATTTTAACGATGCCTGAGCTGCCGTGTCTTCGGTGCTGGCAACGCTGGCATAGACCGAATTCACATTTCCCCATACCTCGGTAGCATCGGCGGTCACTCCACCGCTGTTCGAAGAGAAAATTCCTTCTACAATATTGCCACCTGCCACCAGCACTTCACCCGCTGTGCCATCAACGGCCTGGGTAATACTAGCGGCTTCCTGATTTGTACCATAGTACACCTGGCTTAAGGTGGTATCCACCAGTCCCGCCACCTTGAATTTGTTCAACCCCGCATTATACAGAGCATAGCTGCGAGCGGCAACGGCCTGAGCCTTGAGCGCCTCCTGCGGCCAGGAGGAAGGAACTTCTCCCGCCACCACCGAGTACAAATATTGCTCTAGCGGCACTTCATTAACCAAGGCCAGTTGCCCATTTACCTGGCTAATTTCGAAATCTCCACGATACTTGCGATCGGAGCGTTCCACAAGCTGAAGCGGGGCATTCCCCTCATCCCGAACTAGAAGCTTGGCTCCTTCTCCATGAAGCTCATAATGATTGACAGCATATGGAGTATCCAAATTCAAAGTTACATCCCGATGCACGATCAAGGCTGGCACCACAGACTGGACGGGAGTGAAGCTAATTCCCGGATGCTGGCTGCCCAAGCTGGCTTGCAATGCAGCTTGAGCAGCAGGAGTCACCGCTCCACCAACCCATACCGCATATTGCTGCGGTCCGGTCATCACAGCATAAGCTTCCGCTTGTCCACCGTTAAGAGTCCGACTTAAGCTCTCGGCCTCCCCAAGACTAGCAAAGGAACCTGCGGAGACATATAATCCCCCGCGTACCTCTGGGGTGCTGCCCCCAAGGGAGCCGGCCAAAGTCTGTCCTACACGGCCAACCGCCGTCTGCGCTTCCCCTTCATTGGCATAAGGGCCCGTATATACACGGTATACCGTTCCTCCAGCCTGTTCTACCGCATAGGCCACCGGCTTGTCCACGCTGCCTTGCAGCTTCTTAATCGCAGCAGCGACCGTCTTCCAGTCGGCACTCTCCAGCGCCTTTACCTTCAGACCGCTAACACTAAAACGCGCCGCTTCACCTGCACTGAAGCGAACCCATGGCTCCCAGACTGCATTCACAGAGAACCCCGCCTCCGCTATAGCCGCTGTCTTCAAAGTCACCGCTGGCGCTGTTGATTTATAGGTGTTGCCAAGATCCAGGTACATAGCTACGCGCACCAACGTTGTATCCGAACCATCTGCCGACGCCGGAAGATGTAGCGCTCCAGCCAGCATCAACCCGGCCAGCATTCCCTTCCCCCATTTGGCCCATGTTGCTCTGCGTTGTCTTTCCTTCAATCCGATTCTCCTCCCTTATCCTTCTGGCAAGATATGTCCTTCCCTGACAGTTCTTCGCATTCGCCCAGACTTAAGGAGATTCGGGCAACGGCAATCCCAAATGCTGATAAGCAGCCGCTGTAACCATCCGCCCCCGTGGCGTCCGTTGCAGGAAGCCAATTTGCAGCAAATACGGTTCATACACGTCTTCAATCGTCTGACTCTCTTCACCGATGGTTGCCGCAATCGTATCCAGGCCCACCGGTCCTCCGCGAAAACTGGTAATCATGGCATGCAGCATTTTATGGTCGATCATATCTAGCCCCATCGGGTCAACCCGAAGCATTTGCAACGCTTCCTTGGCTATTTCCATGGTAATGATGCCATCACCGCGAACTTGGGCATAATCCCGTACACGCCGCAGCAAACGATTGGCAATACGCGGGGTTCCCCGTGATCGTAGCGCGATTTCTTCAGCCGCATCACCAATCATCTCAATTCCGAAAATATCTGCTCCTCGCGATACGATAAAGCTGAGTTCATCGGTCGTATAAAATTCCAGACGGCTAACTACGCCAAAGCGGTCCCTCAGCGGCGCAGATAACAGTCCGGCCCGCGTCGTCGCTCCAATCAGAGTAAATGGAGGTAAATCCAAACGCACCGAGCGTGCGCTTGGTCCTTTGCCAATCATGATATCAAGCGCGAAATCCTCCATGGCCGGATACAGCACTTCTTCGACCGAACGGTGAAGCCGATGTATCTCATCGATAAAGAGAACGTCGCCTTCCTGCAGATTGGTCAATAGCGCAGCCAAATCGCCTGGTCGTTCAATCGCCGGACCCGACGTTGTCCGCAAGTTGACCCCCAGTTCGTTGGCAATAATATTGGCGAGTGTGGTCTTGCCAAGCCCTGGCGGCCCGTACAACAGGACATGGTCCAGTGCTTCATTACGCATCTTTGCCGCTTCAATATATATTTTTAAATTTTCTTTGATCTGATTTTGTCCGATGTATTCCGCCAGGTACCGGGGCCGCAAACTCAGCTCCACAGCCTGGTCGTCCATCATCAGGTTAGCGGAAATAATCCGGTCATCCATGATGCTATCGCGCCTCCTTTCCTAATTCCTCAATCATAACCCGGCATACAGTAGCTTCAAGGCCTTCTTCATGACCAGGTCAACGGCTTCGTCAGGCCCGATATCATCCTTCAAACGTTGCCACACCCGGTCGAGTTCTGTGTCGGTATAACCTAGCGCCTTAAGCCCTTCCCGCGCCTCGGGCCATCCAGGAATAGCCGAGTCGTCTGCCGCTTGCTCTCCAAGCTGCGGGGAACTGAATAAGGTGGTCTCACCCAGACCCTCCAGCTTGTCCTTCAGATCCAGAATCATGCGCTGCGCTGTCTTCTTGCCAATCCCAGGCAGCTTGGTCAGGAACGCAATATTCTCCTGATGAATCGCCGCTACGACATGCTCGGGGCTTCCACCGCTCAAGATACCTAACGCTACACGCGGTCCAATTCCCGTCACATCAATCAGCTTGCGGAATAGCTTCTGCTCTTCTCTGCTAGAGAAGCCGAATAACAAGGTGGCATCTTCACGCACATGATAATGGATATAAATTGTTACGGCATCGGCTTCCTTGGCCGCAAAGGCATACGGATTTGGACAGAACACCCGGTATCCTACCCCTTGTACATCCAGCACCACATATTCCGGTTCCATATGGGCTACTTGGCCCCGCAAAAAATCGATCATGAACGCAATACCTCATTTATTTTAGATTTTAATGTGTATGAATGCGCGTGGCATATCGCTACAGACAAAGCATCCGCTACATCATCCGGCTTAGGGATGGCCTGCAACTTTAGAAACATCCGGGTCATCTCCTGAACCTGGCGTTTCTCTGCCTTACCATAACCCACAACGGCCTGCTTCACCTGCATTGGTGTGTATTCCGATACAGGCAAGCCCTTTTGCACTGCCGCCAGCACCATCACCCCACGCGCTTGGCTAACAGACATCGCCGTAGTGACATTGCGGTTGAAGAAGAGCTTCTCCAGCGCCACTTCATCTGGCTTGTATTTATCAATTAATTGTACGATTCCTTCATAGACATGCAGCAGTCTTTCTTCCTCCGGGGTATGCGCTTCGGTCTGAATGCAGCCATATTGCACCGGCACGACCTTACTCCCCAATTTATCAATGAATCCAAACCCCACAATGGCAATGCCGGGGTCAATTCCGAGTATACGCAAGGCTCATCTCTCCTAATTGTTGCTGAACTCCCGTATGTTCCTGTGCAGAGCCCGGCCCTTCAAAGCGAACATATGTATTCACTTTATTATAGCAAAAGATCACGGCAATTGAGGAAAAAGTTTGTATTTGTCACCACCAGACGTGCGTACGCGCAAAAAAAGACGTTACGTGAGTAACGTCTCTTCTCTGTTAAGCTATTCGGTTCCCAAGCTGGCCTGGATTTACGGCCTGTCCTCCTGTTGCATAACCCTCTCCGAGGGTTCAATCGCAAAATCACTAAAGGTCGAGAGTACGCTATTGTACTCTTCAACATCCTGAATGCGGATGCCCTGCTGCAATTGCTTGATGACATCAGCCGGCAACGCGCTCTCCATCATTTCCACATCCATTTGAAAAAAGGTACGGATGACTTTCTCCTTCTTCGGTGGTCCTTCAAACAAGGTTAAATTACCATCCTTGTCCACACCAATATATCCGTTATCCTTACATATATCAGATAATCCGGTCACTCTCTCGTCAATCCAGACATCGCCTCCGGCGCCAAGTCTTCCCTCCCAGGATGGATGCTGTTTGATCAAAGTGGTGATCTCCTGCGGCGTCATAATTCCAAGTACACTGCTCTCTTCCCCGCAAGTATATATTTTCGTAAAGTGGACGATGCGCGTACGGTTGTCTTTCTCCAGATCCAGCAGCCATTCCGGCGTAACCTCGGAAGCCGACTCCTGCCACAAGCTTAACGTCTCCATCGCCAGCGGCTCGCCTGTCATCAGTTCTTCCATCTGGTCGGATAAGGGCAACCCCAACCAGGCCATCAAGGCAACAATCGCACAGGCTCCTGCCGTCCAGATCGCACGTCTCCACTTTTTCCAACGTTTCTTCAAATGTTTTTTTATATGAAAGATGCTCACCATGATCCCCTTCTATCACTCTTTATTCTTACTCTATATTGTGACCGACAGTCAGGGGGTTTATTCAATCCATACTTGCTTGCGGCAACAAAAAAACAACCCTCGCCAAGCGTGGTTGTCTTTAATCGACCATAATATAATGCTGTCTATGATTTGTTATCGGCGACTGTCTTGTACATAAGATACGCATGGTCATTCAGAATCATGGGGGTTACTGTACCTTCATAAAAAGACGTAGGCTCCCCGACGATTTCCCCGCCCATCTTGCAGATGATGTTCACCGTGGCGTCCCTTGCATCCATATAAATATCCTTCACTTGCTGCGAAAATAAATCATCCAGCGAAAAGCGGGCTAATTTCGTACCAATCTGCATACCCCGGTATTCCTTCCGAGTTGCAAATCTGCCCCAGTGGATTTCATGGTTTACTTCCCAGGCTGCTACGGCTCCAACCATTGCTGAGTCTACCAGCGCACACCACCACTTAGGAGATTGATCAGCCGTTAACGGAATCATGGTCGAAGGAATGCTTTGTTCCCCATGGAAGACGTCCAGTTGTAGCTGGTGAATATTCTCCAAATCGCCAGGGGTAGCTCTTCTTAAGATAAGTTTGTCCATAATTACATCCTCTTGTTTTATGCCTTTATATCTATAAAAAAGAAAGAAGTCGATTTAGATACAATCAACTTCTTTCCATCTGAAACTTATAATCGGGACGACACGATTTGAACATGCGACCCCCTGGTCCCAAACCAGGTGCTCTACCAAGCTGAGCTACGTCCCGCTATTAGAATGTCTCCTGTTTTCTCTTTCGAAAAAATCAGGTCACTTTTCCTATTATAGCGAACGCAGGGAAATAGTCAAGAATATTTTTCTAATCTCTATAAATATGATGAACTCTACGCGTGTTGACCTCGCGAATTTTGTCTAGTGATACCTTAGGCTCCCGCGTCTCCGTCAGCAGTCCGTTCACTTCTTCCTGCACATCGGTAATTTGCGTGAAGCAATAGCCGGCAATGAACGGAATGGCCTGAATTGCCCCCGTGATGCTGCCGAATCGCTCCAGGAAGGCTTCCTCGGAATCAACCTGATTGCCATATCCCCAGCCGCTATTCGTACGGAACGCTATGCCTCCATATTCACTAATAATGATGGGTTGCCCCTGATAACGATAGCCGTTTGCGAAGGGGAACTTCCATTCATTAAACGCACTGTGACCTCCGGTAATGGAATCCTTATCCTTATACGTCTCCAGGAAATCCTCTCCCCGTTCTACATAATCATGCAGGGTGAGGATATCAGATACCGTGTGCTCCCAACCATCGTTAGTGATTACGGGACGATAAGGATCAAACGCTTTGGTCAAATGATAGATCCCCTCGGTGAACTTCTGCTGCCGCACATCATGCCCAACATTCACGATTCCCCAAGACTCGTTAAACGGTACCCAGGTTATAATGCAGGGATGGTTATACTGCTGCTGGACAACCTCAAGCCACTCTTTGGTGAAGCGTTCTACCGCCTCATCGTTAAATTCATAGGTAGCCGCCATTTCCGACCACACCAGCACGCCCTTCACGTCACACCAGTAGAGAAAACGGGCATCCTCCACCTTCATATGCTTGCGCAAGCCGTTATAGCCCATCTCCAGAATCAGGTCAATATCCTGAATGAGCGCTTCCTCGGACGGTGGAGTGAGATGACTGTCCGGCCAATACCCCTGGTCCAAAATCAGTCTTTGATAGAGTGGGTAGTTGTTGAGCAGAATTTGCCCATCCTTAATCGAGATTTTCCGCATGCCGAAATAGGAGCCTACCCGGTCGATTTCTTGCTCCCCATCATACAATACGAATTCCACATCAAACAGATTAGGTTTTTTAGGCGTCCACATGCTCTCCAGCCATGGGCCATTCGTTTCGTGCAGTACGCTCGCTTCCGCAGTTAATCGGCTGCGATTAACCGAGAGACTCCATGTAGTCACAGGCCGTCCCTTGAAAGTAATCTCCGCCTCCAGACGAAGATTAGTCTTATCTTCCACCCCATGCATATGAAAATCAAAACGAACCATGTGACGATCAATCTCCGGCGTGATTTTCACAGATTCTATCCGGGTTTGCTCTACGTATTCCAGCCAGACCGTCTTCCAAATCCCCGTAGTCTGAACATAAGAGGTTTCGAAGTTATGCCCGGAATAACGTTGTTTGCCTCTTGGTTGCATCGGATTATGACCATCCTCAACCTTCAGTACGATTTCATTCTCGGCGTCCTTCACCAAAGAATTTGTGATGTCAAAAGAAAATCTGGCGTAGCCGCCTTCATGTTCACCAACCCACCGGCCATTGACCCAGCAGGTTGCTTTATAATCAACGCCCTCAAAATGCAGAAGGGTTCGTTTTCCTTCTGATTCAGGCGCAAGCTTCCATTTTGTACGATACCAAACCTGAGAATGAACCTCTTGATCATCAATCCCGCTCGCTTTTGTCTCATACGTAAACGGAACAACTATCTTTTGAGCAGTTGGGAATTGGTCCATCCACCGCTGCGCATCTCCCACCTTAGAGTCATCGAAGCAAAAATCCCAAACTCCGTTTAAGTCCAGCCACTCCTTGCGAGTAAACTGAGGTCTCGGGTAGTTTTTCATGTAAAATTTGGTTGATGGTGTGCCTGTGGTCATTAATACTTGGCCTCCCTGTTGATGTACAGTAGTCGTTGTTTTAATGGCTTATCCATTTATCTTAAGGATTATAGTGCTGTATGTATGAATAGTCAACGAAATATGTTCAGCAGAAAAACAAGATTTTTACCCTGAAAAATAGCGGGCTCCCCACCTCCTCGGCGAGAACCCGCTCCTGTGAATTTTACGTGTCCTCAGTGAGAACTTCCTTTCTGCTGTCCTTCGGGAGACGGAGAATTCGGCTACAAACTGTATCGATATCGGCCTCGTCGTGGGACACAAGCAGACAAGTCATACCTGCCTTCGCCAATATTTGCTTCAGGTCAGTACGAATGTCCGCTTTCAGATCCGCGTCCAGATTGCTGAACGGCTCGTCCATTAGCAGCACTGACGGCTGAGGTGCTAACGCTCGCGCCAATGCCACACGCTGCTGCTGCCCGCCGCTTAGCTCGTGCGGATACCGCCGTTCATAAGCCTCCATCTGCACAAGCTCCAGCATCTGCTCCAAGCGCTCGAGCCGCAAATGCTTCTTGAGCTTATGCAGTCCAAAGGCAATATTCGCAGCTACTGTCATATTGGGGAACAAGGCATAGTCCTGGAACACCATTCCGACACCACGCCGCTCAGGTTCCATGAAGACCCGTTCATCCACCATCAAGCATTCATCGATAGATATGCTGCCGCTCTCCGGCATCTCAAGTCCGGCAATCAGTCGCAAGAGCGTACTTTTGCCGCTTCCGCTGGCTCCGAGAATGCCCATGATGTCACCCTGCTCCATTTGCAAGGATAATTCGTCGATTACAGCGGGCTCCTTGGGAGCAAAACGAAACGTGACATGGTCAATGTTAATATAACTCATATGGACCTCCTCTCCGGATTAAGGATGAACAAGACCGTTACCAATCCAATAAGCACCAGCAGCAAGGATGGCAAGGCTGCCTCGAAGACGCGTTCATCCGTAGCATACTGGTAAGCACGGGTAGACAACGTGTCATAATTAAAAGGTCTGAGCAGGAGCGTCAAGGGTAATTCCTTAATAATCTCCACAAAGGTCAGCACAAAGCCGCTTAACAGCGAACCCTTCAGCAGCGGGAGCTCTACGCGTATAAAAGTCACCAAGCTGCTGCGACCAAGCGTTCTTGATGCTTCCGAGTATGCACGTGGTATTTTCTCATATCCCGACTCCAAAGCACTGTAGCCCGTGGCCATATAACGAATAACATAACCTGTTAACAACATGGCCAGGGATAGGCTAAGCACAAGGGAGCCTTCGCCGAGTCCCAGCGACCCGTACAGGGGAGACAACCAGCCATCCAGTACCGTGAACACAGCAAGTACGCCAATCGCTATAATTGCACCAGGCACAGAATACCCAGCGGATATTAGTCTGGCCAACGCTTGCATAAAAGGCGAATCGATCATTCGTACCGCCCGGGAAGACAACAAGGCCACCAGCAATATCAGGGCTGTAGCAATCCCGGCCCCTTGTAAGGTATTCAGAGCCAGTTCAGCAAAGTCGGAACGCCATATCTTCGCCCCGTACTGGACAGACCAGGCGATTAACTGGATGAAGGGGGCGAGGAAAGCAAGCAGGAGAAGAAGTCCACAACTCATACATGCTACCCAAGCCGCTGCTCCCTTTAAGGCCTTTGGCTTGAGCGGATGAGTCTGGCTGGTGGTATCCGAATAGCGCCGATTGCGCCGCAGCCAATGCTCAAGGATGAACAGACTAATTACACCAATCATCAACCATGCCGCAAGACGCATCGCCGACGCCATATCGTACATGCCAAACCAGGTCTGAAAAATCGCGGTTGATATGGTTTGTACTCCAAAATAATTAGCCACTCCGTAATCGCTTAACACTTCAAATACGACGAGCATCCCGCCCGCCATAATCGCCGGTCTCGCCAGCGGTAGCACAACCCGGATAAATACACTGAGCGGTCTGTGTCCAAGCAAGCGTGCATTTTCGATGTAAGAAGCACTCTGACGTTCCAGGAAAGCCCGAGTAATCATAAATACGTAAGGAAATAGAAATAAGGTCAATACGAACACCGCCCCGCGCTCGGACATGACCTCGATAATTCCTGGTGGCAGCACAATGCCGAACCGGTTGCGAAGCGTCGCTTGAATAATACCGGTATAGCCGGTCATCATACTGTATGTATAAGCGGCTATATAAGGCGGCATGGCCAAGGGCAGCGCAAGGGCCCACTTGAATACATTTCGCAGCGGGAACGTATATCCCACCACAAGCCAGGCAAATGCAACTCCTATACAAACGGCAAAAAAGGTGGTCATAACCACCAGCCTGGCCGACCCTAGCACATAATCCGTTAAGAGAAACTGCTTGACCGTGCTCCAATTGTCATTAGGGGGAAGAAATAAGCTTAGCAGCAGATAAAGGATGGGCAGCAGTATCACTGCCGCCCCGGTCATGCTTGTTACCGTCCATCCGTTCACGTGCCGCTTGAGGTTTCTAAGAAGCAGTGCTATCCTCATCGACTACTTCCATCCAACCTTGTTGGCAATCTCCACGGCCTTCGGATTTAATTCGCCATATTTAGCAAAGTCAATATCCTGGCGTTTGAAGTCTCCCCAACTCTTCAGCAGTTCTGGCAGTTCCGTCTCCGCGTTCACGGGGAACTCAAAATTCGCTTGTGAGATTTTGGCCTGGGCTTCCGGTGCAGTCAGGAATTCGAGCAGCTTGATGGCATTGTCTTTATTCTTGCTGTGCTTGATCAGCCCCGCCCCACTAATGTTTATGTGAGTACCTGTGGTGTCCTGGTTCGGGAAGAATACGCCGACCTGCTCTGCCACTTTCACCTCTTCAGCATCCTCTGAAGCAAACATTCTCCCTACATAGTAGGTATTCATAATCGCTACATCACCTACACCCGAGACAATCGCCTGCGCTTGATCCCGGTCTCCTCCCTCTGGCTCGCGGGCCAGGTTAGCGGCAATACCGGCTGCCCAAGCCTCTGCCTCTGCCTCACCCATGACCTCGATAAACGAGGCTAATAGCGATTGATTATACAGGTTTGTAGAGGATCTCACGGCAACTTTGCCCTTCCATTTGTCCGTAGCCAAATCCTCATAGGTAGAGAGCTGGCTTGGATCAACCCGATCCTTGACATACACGATTACCCGGGCTCGCGTCGATAAGCCAACCCATTGATTGTCCTTGTCCCACAAGTCTGCAGGAACCTGCTTGTCCAGCACATCCGAGACGATTGGCTGAAGAATGTCTTCCGTCTTAGCTGTATTCAAAATACCACCATCTACCGTAATGAACAGGTCCGCCGGGCTACTCGCTCCTTCCCGCTTCAAGCGCTCAATCAGTTCAGGCGCCTTCCCTTCAACCACATTCACTGTGATTCCGGTTTGTTCCTTGAATGCATCATAGAGCTCCTGGTCTACCTCATAGTGACGAGCTGTATAAATATTAACCTCGCCGCCCGTTTGGGCAGGCTCCGTATTGGATGATGAAGCAGGTTCCTCCGTTTGAGCCGATGCGGGCGTATTACTGCTGCCTTGCCCCGTATTATTGCCTGCACCACATCCTGCTAAAAGAGCGATGACAAGCATACATGAAATGGTTAATACAATCGAACTGCGTTTCGTAAACATTTACCTTTTCCTCCTCCATCATTTTCGGATCTCATCTTCGAGAATGAGAATCACTATCAATAAAATTCGCTTACTAAGAATTTTAGCAATCGAAAATGAGAAAACGATGTGAAAGAGGAAAATTGTCATTTTCTAAATTGACAATTGTTTATTTCCAACCCACTTGGTCAAAGATATCGGCTGCTTTCTGATGCAGGCGGCCCAATTCCGCAATGCTCACAGGCTGACGTATAAATGACATCCAGCTACGCAGCAAGGCTGGCATATCGGCCTCTGCATTTACCGGGAATTCATAACTTCCTTGGACGAGCATTGTTTGTCCCTCGGGGCCAGTCAGAAATTCAGCCAGCTTAAGGGCATTTTCCTGATTAGGAGCGTATGCGGCAAGCCCTATTCCGCTTATATTTGTATGAACCCCCGTTGTTAGTTGATTGGGGAAATACACCCCTAAGCCTGCGGCAATCTCCAGTTCCTCCGGATCGCTTGAGGTCAGCATTTGGCCCACATAGTACGTATTCATAATAGCTACGTCCCCTATCTTTGCTGCAATGGCCCTGGCTTGCGCCTTATCTCCCCCCTCAGGTTCACGGGCGAAGTTGCGCACGATTCCCGCCGCCCACTCCTCCGCTTCCTGCTCTCCATACAAATCAATAAACGAAGCCAGCAAGGATTGATTATACAAACTCGATGAGGAACGAACCAGCAACTTCCCTCGCCAGCGCTCATGGGTCAAATCTTCGTAAGTGGAGAGCGATTCTGGATTTACCCGGTCCCTGGCATAGACTATAACTCTGGAGCGCGCCGTCATGGCTAGCCAGTAATCGTCCGGGTCACGCCACTCTGCCGGAACATTGTCCCGCAACACATCAGACGACATGGGCTGCAATACCCCGCTCTCCTTGGCTTCATTAAGAATGCCCCCATCCACAACGATTAACAAGTCCGCCGAAGAGGCCTGTCCCTCCCGCTTCATGCGTTCAATTAACTCTTCCGCCGTGCCCTTGACTTCATTAACCTGAATTCCCGTGCGTTTCGTGAATTCCTGAAAGACAGCCCGATCTACTTCATAATGCCTCGCTGAAAATACGTTTACGCTGGGCCGATCACTTTGAAGCTGCTCATCCTGCTTTAAAATACAAGATGATAAAAAAACCGCAATGACTAGAAGCGGAATTATCAGCCCTAAAACGCCTCTCTTTAGCCAGAGTTTCATAGACTATTCCCCCTCTCTTTTATCTATATAAGGCTGGCAAGGAAATGAAAATGTCACCGTCGTCCCTTTCGACACTTCACTTTGAATCTTAATCGTACCATTATGATGATCTACTAGTCGCTTGGCTATGGCCAGCCCCAAACCCGTCCCGCCTTGTTCCCGACTGCGTGCCTTATCCGCCCGGTAGAATCGCTCCGTAACATGGGGCAGGTCCGCCTCAGGAATACCTATGCCATGATCAGTGATCTGAAAGAATGCCCGTTGATCGCACACATCCCCGATAATGCTTATTGACGAGCCCGCTGCTGAATACTTGACTGCATTATCCAGTACAATCATCAAGATTTGCTCAAGATGCCTTTCGGGTACAAAAATTTCATACTCTTGCAAACCGGTCAGCAGGGTTTCAAACGGATAGGCCGGGTATAACTGCTCCCACTCTCCAACCAGATTAAGAATGGTCCGATCCGCTCGAATTGTCACCTCATCTTCGGCAGGGCTCGCCTTCTCTGTTCTCGTTAGCGTCAGCAGATCCTGAACAAGAGCTTTAATTCGCTTCAGTTCCTGATAAGAAATGTTTAAGGATTCTTCCAGCGCCCGAGGGTCCTCCTTCCCCCAACGAAGCAGCAAAGACAAATGCCCGTCCATGATGGCAATCGGGGTCCGCAATTCATGGGAAGCATCCTCAACAAACTGACTTTGCTGAGAAAATGAGCGTTCCACCTGATCCATCATGCCGTTGAACATTTTCATCAAGGCTACCATCTCATCTTCTCTGTCTGGAATCAACATTCGCTCCTGCAAGCCTTTGCGCTCAACATCCTTCATCGTTCTGGCCATTGCCTGAATCGGCTTCAATACTTGCCTCGCCAGTATAGCTCCCCCCAAGCCACTGAGGACAACCGCCCCCAGGCCCGATAGCAAAAACACCCGCAGTATAGCATCGGTCAGCTTTTCGAATTGGTCTATATTTTTGACAATCTCCACGGTTCCGTTAAAGGAATGAATGACAATGGGACTTCTCATCACTAGCAGAGAGTGCCCACCGTGATTGGCAACGACCACTTCTGTCCTGGAATTCGGTACGGGAGGAACGGAATATTCGGCGATCCCATCAGAGACGGTAATAATTTTATTGCCCTGTTGATCAATGACCCTAATCAATTGGTCGTTCTGATTCTTCTTGTCCAGATAACTGCGTATTCGCGGTAATTCCTCTTCCGTAAATCCAGCCTCTCGCTCCAGCAGGCCATTCAAGATATCGTTCATCTTGTGCTGCGCTTGTGCCTTCTCCTGACCCAGCATCCATTGCTCGACAAAGATATATTGCACGGTATTATAAGCGATAAATAACACCAAGATCAGAAAAGCCGACCACAAGGTAAGTGTCCATTTGATCGGCAGACGCAACAGCACCTGCTTTAACCTATGTAAGTTCATGAGTTCATCATATAACCGACACCACGAATGGTTCGGATATATCCGTCTTGCTTGGAATCATCTATTTTATTACGTAAGTACCGGATATACACATCAACGACGTTCGTATCAACGGCGGCTTCGAATCCCCACACCTTATCAAGGAGCTCCTCCCTGGTCATAACGCGCTTTGCATTCTCTACAAGGGTGGTAAGCAAGTCAAATTCCCGCTTAGTTAGCCCGATTTCCGTGCCCCCTCTTCTAGCGATTCTTAAGTCCCGGTTAATAGATAAATCCCGAAATAACAGCAGTGCCTGAGATTTGCTGGTATGCTCCTCCTGTCTTCTGAACACCACCCTCATGCGGGCCTTCAGTTCTTCAATAGCAAAAGGTTTGGGCAAGTAATCATCTGCTCCACAGTCCAGCCCCATGACCCGATCTGTAATACCATCTCGGGCTGTTAGCATAATTACAGGAGTTTTCTTAATCGTACGAATTTGCCGGCAAACCTCCAGCCCATCCATCTTAGGCAGCATTAAATCCAGCAAAATAACATCCCAGTCCTCGCCAAGAGCCAGATGAAGTCCCGTGGCACCATCATAGGCTAGCACAACCTCGTTCTCTTCTCTTCGCAGTTCCATCTCAACGAAGCGTGACAAATGCTGTTCATCCTCAATAAATAAAATCCGTTTCATTACATCCGGTTCCTCTCAATGCGGTTCTTGAAATCCTTTACTGATTTAAATCATAGTATAGCTTAAAATAAAGATAATGAGAATCATTATCATAAATTCAAGACATAGAAGGGGCACATACAACAGCAAAGAGAGATAGCCTTTTGGAAAAGGCTATCTCTCTTTATTCGTTGCTTTGTGCTGATCATGTTAAGGGTAAATCTTCACATTATCGAACAAAGTCTCTTTATATGCTGTTCTTAGCCCAATTTTCCCATGTGTAAATGGTTGGGGAGAATGGTCATTGTAATCAATCTTTGGCATCGACATATCATCCACATATACCTTGATATTGGTTCCGTTGACTACTACTTTTAATTTATGCCACGAATGAGTATCAAGCGGTGTCGCAAATTCAGCCAGCTTGCTCCAGTTGAAATTTTGTTTGCCCAGATACACCCCATCTGTTCTGATGTAGGCATAATAACCTTGTAAGAAATCTCCATTATTCTGTCCAAGCTCCAGCCCATTAGCTGGATTAGTACCCCTTATAATAACTCCGGCATCTCCATCGCTTTCAAGCATTTTGACATCGGCTTCAAGGGTATAATTTGCCCAGTGATTCTCACCGGTCGTCGTTTTTGCAAAGGTACCACCCGCCGAATGGTATTGACCATCTGTGACAGACCAGTTCCCCTCCCAACGCTTCCAACCCTCGCTATTGTTATCATTAAAATCGTCATTCCAGTTAGGTACTTCCGCATAGCGATGGAATTCCATACTGGCAAAGTCTGCTTCGCCCGTAACAAATTCAACCCGTAATTCTCGGAGCCCTTCATTTAATGTAACGTTATGAGTCGTTATCGATCTCCACTCATCCCAGCCACCTGTATTGGGAATAGATACAATCCCGGTTAAATCCGTATCCCCATCCCAGACACGGATCTGTACACCATCCATTGTGGTAGCCATACGGAATGTAATATCGTAAGCTCCCGAGTCAGCAACATTTACGCGATACTTCAACCATTCACCCGTCTGGTTCCAACCGACATTGAAGCCGCCTTGCGGATTTTCCCGTATATCAACCGCGTCATTCCGATACTGACCGCCAATATTGGCGGGAGTAGTGTCATGGTAGCCAACTCCCTCACCACCACTCATATAATGAACGGCCTCGATTTTACCCGGTATAGGCTTATATGCCTCCCATGCACTACTTCCTCCAGCCTGATTGCTGAATGCTACATATCCAAAGTCAGCATGGGTATCCTCCGACACGTAGCCGATCTGTCCTCCCTCCAGATTCGCTGCTCTGGTTACCTTCAACATCTGATCTACATAAATTTTATAAGTATCTGCTGATTTTTCTACACGAAGATTATGCCACTTCTTGTGGTCAAAGTCCGCAGGCAGTCCTGCATTCTCCCAGCCTTGTGAGACCCCGTTAATTACCAGATGGGTCTCTATTTGATTGTTCTTCGAGCTCAGCATGGCCACACCATAATTGTTCTCATCCACATAGGAGAAAGTCACGCCATACCTTGGAGAAGCACTGGTTCCCCGATTCATTTCCTTCATATGAAATTCAGCGGTAAAGTTAGAGGCCGTTACTGCCTTAGTAATTTGCTTGTATGGCACTGTAGTTCCGATGGTATCCTGCCACATTAATTCTTGGTTATAGATCCCCCAAGTCCCTCCGTTTACGTTCTGCCAGTCCAGTCCCACGGTTGCCCGATCAAATCGATCTTGGAAAACCGGCTGCGCAGGATCAGGCTGAGAGGTTGTCGTAGGTCCAAGCACTACCATTTTGTCGCCATTCCAGACCACTCGATCAAAATTGATGCTGCGGATAGGCCATCTTTCTGGTGTATACCCTTTCCAATCATGATAGAACATGTAGGTAGAATCCAGATCTGGACCTACAACCAGGCTATTATGCCCGAGGCCAATGGTAGGCCCCTCTGTGGACACAAGAACCGGATTTTGATTGCTCGCAGGAACAAACCCGGTTAACGGATTGTCACTTACTGCATAGTCAATACGGTACGCCGGACTGTGGACATGATTACCCGTATAGGTCATGAAATATCGGCCATCACGCTTGACAACCGTCGCTCCTTCTGTCCAACCTCCACTAATAGAGGCTCCCGTATCATGACCTGGTCCAAACGTATAGGGATCACTCATCTGATGAGCAACCATCTGTCCATGCGCCGCACGGTAGAAATACCACTGACCATCATCATCTATGAATACATGGCCGTCAATCGACAGCCCTTTATTCGGTGTTTGAACCGTAAAGGGACCGGTCGGACTTTCGCTTCGCAGCACATAATGGCCGCCTCCGCCTGGTGAGGTATACATATAGAAATAACCGTTCCAGTAAATGACTTCAGGCGCATAGGCCGCCTTGGTCAAAGGATCGGTAGCCACCAGCCCTTCATATGTCCAATCAACAAGGTCTGTAGAACTCCATGCTTTAATCCCAATCTCAGAGTCCTTCGTACTGACATACAGATAATAGACTCCTTTAAATTTTAAAACGTAAGGATCACCTGAACCATAAGTCGGCCACTCCTGATCTAGCGACCTGGGATTTTCATAGGCGGTTGCCATTGTTGCAGGCAACATCAAACATAAGGCCATAATAAAGAGCAGTAATTTGGATTTTCTCAAGAACCTCATTCCTCCCACTCCAATATGATATCGCTTTCATTTTGCGTATATATCATACCATCGTGAGTAGAGCAATTTTATACCTTATTGAGTATATTTTTGTGGAACAACTTAACCGGAACGGCAATTCTTCTTGGATCATGCTTGCCTTGAATTTGCTCGACCAGGAGTTCGACAGTAATCCTGCACATGTCCTCAACGTTCTGCTTCACATAACTGACGTCCGCCAAATCAGATTGATCGAAACTGACCAGTTCCGGCTTGTAATTGGGCTGTTGACTAATTAGATTCATAGCTCGATGAGTGTAATCTGTCAGCTCTGCATTGCACGCAAAAATAGCTGTAATATCTAGATTGTCCTCTAGAAATTCCCGAATGATAGAAATGCCTTTGCCTGAAGCAATGTCCTCGATATTCAGGATGCACCACAGGTTCTTGTTAATAGGTAAATTTTTCTCCAAGAACGCCTGTTCAAATCCCGCAGCCCGATCTGCGGTAGCCGTATTGGTTACCTCCACAGTGATAAAGGCGATCTGCTTATGGCCCCTGGTCAGCAAGTCATTAATGGCACAGTAGGTCCCGTTCATATTGTCGGCCGATACGCTATAGGTCTCGACTTCCTTCATATAACGATCTATTAACACGAGAGGAAATCGATTCAGGCTGAGCCTTAAAATATCGTTATTATACATTTGTTGCTCAATAGGGAAAATAATCAGGCCTTTCACCCGGAGAAGTATTAAATCCTCAATAGCCTTACTTTCCTCGATGGCCGACTCCTGTGTAATTCTGACCAGCAAATAGTAACCTTGCTCCCTAACATTTTGTTCAATTGCGCTCATAATCCGCTGGTCCACTTTTGTTTTCATGCTAGGTAAAATCAGTCCAATAACGCCTCTATGAATATCACCAGAAGGGGATTGTTCCAGAACTTGATTCACAAAAGTTCCCTTTCCACGGTACCTTACCAACACGCCGTCCTCCGTTAAACCGTTAATTGCATTTTTGGACGTAATTCGACTCACATGGTATTGCTCGGCAAGCTCTTGCTCCGAGGGTACTCGATCACCCGGCCTCAGTTGTCCCGACCTAATCAGAAATCGAATGTCTTCTTGTATCTTCTTATAGAGTGGAAGTGATTTCATGAGGATTCCCCCGTTTTAGTTGAATTATATCAAATATGGAAATCCAGCGTATATCAGATTATTAATGAACAAAACAAAGAACCCTGATCCTACAGAAGAGGATCGGGTTCCTTATTAGTACCAGCAGAGATAGTTTTACATTCAGCTCTAGAGATTGTCCTCGTTAACATTCGTTGGGGCAGGACCTGGTTGAATAGGCAATCCATAATGCTCTCTTACCAGTTGGAAGTAGTTATCTGCTCTAACAAATTCAATATTGCTATTAGAGCTGAAATAATCAACTACATCCACAAAATCCTGATAACCCACATCCCACGGATTCGCTTGAATGGTCACAAATCTCGGGGCCGAACCATCCCAACCCGCAATTGCATTATTGATTTCCAATTTCAACGTATCATAGGAATAACAATAGTTGGCGTTCAATACTTGGCTTGGCAGTGAATTGTCAAATACAGTAACGTTGCCACCGCCTCCACCCTGTGCTGTCATCCCGAGCAAATAAGGGGCGTTCTGAGCAAAGCTGTTACCCACATTAGGATTCGTCGCACCAACAATGGTGTTCCAGATTGTCACTACCTTAAGACCTGCACGCTCCATATAATCTCCGGATAGTGCAGTGTACTCGTCAAGGAAAGTTTGGTTATCCCAATAGTTAGGGTACGTATAACCTACACCGCTTGGTCCAGCAATGAGTGCATCGTTTGGTGTTGCTGTATCATACAAATAATCCAGCACTCCAGGCATAGCATCAAGCATCGCTGGGGATACGGTCCAACTGAGTGGAACCTCTCCTCTGTTAGGAGCATCCCAAATGCTCTTGAAGCGATGCTCCATATATTGCAGATTATCGCCATCACTTAGAATGAGCGAGATATAAATTTTATTATCCAGATTAGGCTTGGTCGGGACGGGCTTAACATCCACGTTCCGTGAGGTCCCCCCGAACACAGTAAGATTGGACGAGAAGTCACTGGCAATGGTGGAAATACCATATTCGGATGCCGTTTCAACCCCACGTTGTTCCGCAGGCCACCAACCCATGTAAATCCCACTGCCGTAAGGCATATCATCAAAGAACTTACGCAGCAATGTGTTCTCTGCCGGGACGTCCGGATCAAGCCAGATAACCGCCGATCCTATTGCAGTTGCATAATCTCGAAGAAATCCCGTAAGATTCGGATTCAGTCCTACAATCAATCGATGTGGCAGCGAAGGCCAATAATTGTCGTATAAGTCCTCATACACTTCGATCTTGTTGGCATATTCACCCCGCAGATCATCCAATATCGGCAGATTATAAGGTGCTGAGGTTAGTTTGCTTACCAAGCTCGGGGGCGCAACAATTCCATCATTCAGCGATGCAATCGTTGTCGCCAGGTTCAACGTATCCGGCACCTGATCATCATAAACTACGATACCATCCACTTCATTCAGATATTTGCTGAGTAGCAGCCAATTATCTGGTACATCGGCATAACCAAGTCCTAGCGAGTTAAGCCAGTTCTCCCTGCCTTCTTCGCCTCTGACAGCATTATCATACGTATAAATTCTTGGCTCTGTGCGGTTTACAATCCCTTTGAGTGTCGTGAACAAAGCCGCCTCGGCAGCATTGCTCAGGGATTCCGTCCCCACATCCCTTACTTTGATGTAGGAAGCCCCATGCCAATAAACTCTAAACTCCAACCGGTGCCCTACATTCTCATTCGTAAAAGGCAGATAAAACCGCTCGTAATTGGACGTATATGTCCAATCTTGTCTTCGAATATCTTTGGTGGCCAATACCTCACCGGTATCGTGATCTCTTACATCAACAGTGACCATAATGTTGTTATCAGCGGTATTATTGTCAATAATCATATCAAAAAAGGCTCTGTGTTCACCTACCGGAATGTCTGTGGCGTAAGGCCCATAGACCATATGATGAAATGGCTCATCAATATTTACTTGAGCAAGCCACCCATCCCCATCCAGTCGGCCTGTATTGTGTCTAATTTGCGTTCCGGTCGCGTTGTACTTGAATTCTGTTAACAATTCCATGACGTCAAGCGTTGGAGCGGGTGAAGAGAATGACGGGAGCAACTGGTCTGATGGCCAGCTCAACCCTGCCGCCTCAGCCTGGGGTAACCCAGCCGGCGGTACAATAGTAATAACTAAAGCAACCCCTAAAAATACAGCCAACCACTTCTTCTTCCAACGAAATTTCATGCTCACCTTTCTCCTCCTTTGAATTTGGACTAATGAGCCTTACTCCTCGCCATGATGAAAAAGAAAATTATGCATTAAAAATATATCACATATATCAATTATAATAAATAATACTTTAGCATTAAAAAATAATTATTTTTTAATCGAAATATATAGGCATATGATGGCATATACTCCATTTCAACATGCTAGTTAAGGAAAAAAACAAACATTTGCTATATTAGACATAAAAAAGAAAAGTTTGTTGGAGTTAACTCCAACAAACTTTTCTTCTAACTAATGATGCCGGTGAAGGGACTCGAACCCCCACGGTTTCCCTCACGATTTTGAGTCGCGCGCGTCTGCCAATTCCGCCACACCGGCGAGTAAAACGCGCCCTAAGAGATTCGAACTCCTGACCTTTTGATTCGTAGTCAAACGCTCTATCCAGCTGAGCTAAGGGCGCATATCATATGGAGCGGACGACGGGAATCGAACCCGCGACCCTCGCCTTGGCAAGGCGATGCTCTACCGCTGAGCCACGTCCGCAAAATAATAAAGTAAAACTTATGAGCCATGAAGGACTCGAACCTTCGACACCCTGATTAAAAGTCAGGTGCTCTACCAACTGAGCTAATGGCTCGTACAATGTACGACCATCCCTTATCAGGATGCAGAATTGTAAAACAATAATGGCGGAGCCGACGGGATTCGAACCCGCGGTCTCCTGCGTGACAGGCAGGCATGTTAGGCCTCTACACCACGGCTCCACACTAAGTATTGCAATTGCGGGGGCAGGATTTGAACCTGCGGCCTTCGGGTTATGAGCCCGACGAGCTACCGGGCTGCTCCACCCCGCGTCAGTAAAAGTCTTATGGTGGAGGCTGAGGGGCTCGAACCCCCGACCCTCTGCTTGTAAGGCAGATGCTCTCCCAGCTGAGCTAAGCCTCCGATTCTGGGTTTTAATAATAATGGTGACCCGTAGGGGATTCGAACCCCTGTTACCTCCGTGAAAGGGAGGTGTCTTAACCCCTTGACCAACGGGCCATGAATGGCTCCCCGAACAGGACTCGAACCTGTGACAACTCGATTAACAGTCGAGTGCTCTACCAACTGAGCTATCAGGGAATATGTTCGCTTGGCGGCGTCCTACTCTCCCAGGACCCTTCGGTCCAAGTACCATCGGCGCTGGAGGGCTTAACGGTCGTGTTCGGGATGGGTACGTGTGGAACCCCTCCGCCATCGCCACCAAACGGTTCAAGCGTTTAATCGCTTGAAAACTGGATACGAAACAAATTTGCGTTATTTTGGATAAGCCCTCGACCGATTAGTACCTGTCAGCTCCATACATTGCTGCACTTCCACCTCAGGCCTATCAACCTCGTCGTCTTCAAGGGGTCTTACTAGTTGGGAAATCTCATCTTGAGGGG
>NZ_LN909045.1 GCF_001486585.1 Paenibacillus senegalimassiliensis | reverse complement strand
AAACCTCCAAATAATTTATAGTTATTTGGAGGTTTTATCATCTCTTTGTCCCAAGCTATTCCGGGGATTAAATCTAGTTAATACATCCTTTTTCCTCTCTACGGACACCTCTGTATAAATTTGAGTGGTACTTACATTGGTGTGGCCTAATATTTCCTGGACTGAGCGAAGATCGGCTCCGTTATTAAGTAGATGTGTCGCAAAGCTGTGTCGCAAATAGTGCGGAGTGGATTTTTTACTGATACTAGAAATGTCTCTATACTTATAATAAATATCTTCAATAGAATAAATGGACAATCGTCCGCCATATTTATTAATAAAGAGCGCATTTGATGTAGGGTTTAGCTCTTCTCTAACACTAAGCCAGACCTGAATCTTTTTGATCACTTCATCACTTGAGATATACAGAATCCTTTCTTTTCTCCCCTTGCCAAAGATTAAAATGGTTTGTTCCTCCAAATCAATATGCTCTATATCAACAGCCACTAGCTCCCCGATGCGAATTCCTATGACATATAGCAGTTCAATGATGGCATCATTCCGCATACAAATCCATCTTCTAAAATCAGTCTTCAGTTGCTTCATATGCTCCCCAGGAGCATTAAGAAGCTTCTGTACTTCTGAGACAGACAATGTTTTAGGTATACGTCTAGCCGTTTTAAAGTTGCGTCCAAAGTCAGAGAGAGGAGAGCTATCCATTTGCTCCTTCTGTACGAGGTAATTAAAAAATGCTTTCAAGCATACGTATTTTCGTTTTACCGTCGAGTCGCGCAGGTCACG
The DNA here is from genome assembly GCF_001486585.1 of Paenibacillus senegalimassiliensis. Classification (GTDB taxonomy): domain Bacteria; phylum Bacillota; class Bacilli; order Paenibacillales; family Paenibacillaceae; genus Fontibacillus; species Fontibacillus senegalimassiliensis. The sequence goes on along the minus strand of NZ_LN909045.1, from coordinate 916,394 downwards.
TTGAGTCATCAGTTCCTCCAGATATGCTTTCAAACTATCTTTAGTTAAGGTTTCAACACTTTGAACACCACACCATAGTAGCAACCCATTTAAATCAGAAAGATAAGCTTTAATGGATTTGAAAGATAAATTCCGTTCCACACTCAAGTAAATTTCATATTGTCTTATGTACTCCGTTAAATCCATGATTGTTAGTTTCATGCTGCCTCCAAATTTATGCTGTATGTAATTGTGTATAAACAAAAACACCTTCAAGATGATCCTCACTATCTTACGATAGATAAGAATAATCTTGAAGGTGCTTGAAGATTAAATCCTTCTAGCCTACAGGGTCTCCCACTGAGATCGGAAGAACAGCTTGTAGATACGACGCCAGGCTATTTTGATCAGCATATATACCGGGATGACCACGATCATGCCGATAATGCCAAACCAATTACCGCTACCCAACACGAGCAGGATTGTTGTTACTGGATGGATATCCAGCTTCTTGCCAAACACATAAGGCGAAATTACATTATCCTGAATTTGCTGTGCTACTAGAATAATGACTAACGCCCATATGCCGGTAGACGGGGATTCAATCAAGCCAATGATTACAATTGGGATTGAAGAGATAATCGCCCCGAACAAAGGGATAAAATTCAGAATAATCGCTACCGTGGTTAGCAGAAGTGCGTATGGGAGGCCGATGATTAGGAAGCCTATAAACATCAGGATTCCCAAGGCCACATTGACGATGACCCGGCCGATAATATAATCGTTCAAAGCCTTATCCATTTCTACAGCGGCACGCAGCGTCTCCTTGCGATAGCGCTTGGGGGACAACTTCACCAGGCTCCGCTTAAAATTGTGGCCTTCCTTCAACATGTAATACATCAAAATAGGGAACGTAAACAAAACGATGGCAAAATTAGAAATAAAGGATACGAATCCAGAAATATAATTGCTCAAGAACGAAATTCCCTGGCTAAGATAAGCGGTAAAGTTCGATGCCAAATCGGAATCTGCTGGGATAATAGAAGCCAAGAGAGGCGTCTCTCCCAACTTGTTCAACTGAATATCAAGCAAATGAATCAACTGAGGTATATTCTGCACCAAATTGATAAGCTGGTCTCGAAGCATTGGCCATACCCCGGCAATAAATCCAATCGCTATGATGGCGAGTGCTACATAAATGATAAGAATCGCCCAGGATCGTTTGATCTTGTGCGCCTCCATGTAACTCACTACAGGGCGTAACAGGTAATAGAAGAACCCCGCCAACAGAATAGGGATGGAAATGGCCCCGATAACGGCACTCACAGGGAGGAAAAAGGGTTTTACCAAGGAAAACACATACACAATAGCCAACAAGATCAAAATAAATTTAGCAGCACGAGTCCATTTCTCCAACAGGTTAATAATCATCCACACCTAACTTTTAAAATATGCCAAAACTTGTTGATCTCATTATACTATATGGATGATTCAAAAATAAAATAATCCTTTATTCCTCGTCCTCAAATTTCTCCCGATCTGTATAACGCTCACTTCCCACAAACAACTTGCCTCGATATTCGAACGGAGAGACCCCCTCAAGCTCCTTGAAAACGCGAGAAAACTGCCTGGTGTTCTCAAAACCAACCGCTGCACTAATCTCCGAGAGCTTGAGGGAACCCATCCCAATCAGTTCCTTGGCCTTGCGTATTCGCACCTTCTTCAAGTAGGTAACAAAGCTTTCCCCCGCATAAGTTTTGAAGGCTTCACTAAAATAAGAGTAGTTCAATGAAACGTGATTACTTACCATCGCCATATTCAGCGCACGGTGGTAATTGTTCTCGATGTACGCGACTGCTTCTCTCATATCTCCATGCTCACTGTGCGCCGAACGAATCTCCTTGATATATGCGTCCAGATTAAAAAGTAGCTGCTCCAAGGAACGGAAATAATCATGAAAATGACGGAAGTTAGATAAGTCTCCTACCTTGCGATACAACTTGATAACTTCCACAGAGGCCTCCCCATACAGGCGGAATACCTCATCAAGTACCTGTTCATTCATTTGCTTGCTTACCGCTTCTAAGTAAGAGATGTCCACGTTCGCCAGTTGATCAATCCGGAATATCTGGTGGAGCATCGGTCCGATTTCCTTTTCCCGATTGGTACCTAGAATGTTCCCCAGCTTGCGTATCTCTTCCTTGGGTATCGCAAAGAATGGGCGGTTGCCGGGTAGTTCTGCGAACCAAATCAGACGCGTCTTGGGATAAATAAACGTATAACTCAAGGAAGCACTGGCTTGTTTGTATCCATGAGCAAGGTCCGTTAGCTGACTTCCCTCCTGGCTCACACCAATCAGCAGCCCATCCAGTTCCTTCTCGTCAGCCAGCAACGACAATTCTGCAAATTTCCGTTGTGGTCCTCCAATCAGCACCACTCTGCCTTCACGATCAAGCAGACAGGTGTCGAGTCGACCTCCCACACTTTCAAACATATGCTTGGCCAGCGACTGGAGTTCCTCCTTCTTCATCCGGCTGCCATCCTCATATTTATAAGTCAATACAGCCACAGAGAAGGGTAAACGATACCGGTCGAAACCAATTTCCTTACTCCATGCCTCTGTATCTTTCTCCGTAAAGTCCCTTTGCTGCAGCAATTCTTGCAACCGTGCTATTTGAACCTGCAAGCGATAGGTTTCCGTAATCGCCAATTGTTCAACCACCTCTGAACGTTTGGCCAACTGTTCCGTACATTTGGAGAGTGCCCCAAATAATTCATCTCGGCGAATCGGTTTGAGCAGATAGTCCATCGCTTGATAATGGATAGCGGCCTTGGCATACTCAAAATCCTCATAACCGCTTAATATGATAATCAACGGGCGACCGCTTTGCCCCGATGGCAGTGTCTCTGCCGATATTCTCTCAATCAGGGTAATGCCGTCCATCACGGGCATACGAATATCGGTAATGATGATGTCCGCGCCCTCTGTCAGATACATCTCAAGCGCCTCAGCCCCTTGAGTAGCCGTAATGATCTCGTATTGATCTTGAAATTCACGCTCGATCATGGTTTTCAGGCCTAGGCGAATATTCTTCTCATCATCCACGATGATCAGCTTGGTCATTTCTGTCAACCCTCCCTGCCAGCAGTACCTTAGGTATAATCATCACAACACGAGTAAAATGTCCCTGCCTACTTACGACTTTCAACCCATATTCCTTTCCATAGTAAAGACGGATGCGCTCCTGCACATTCCTTAGTCCAATTCCCTGCTGCTTCAATTCCTGTCCCGAGCGGCCTGAGAACTTCACATTCATCCCTACCGTATCCAGGCGATGATTAAGCTTGACTAAAGTATCCTCATCCATTCCCCTACCGTTGTCAGTAACCGTGATGCGAATATCTCCTTCCTGCCAGTCCTCAACCTGTATGGAAATTTCCCGCGCCGTGGCCTCTTCCCCGGTCCACCCATGCTTGACGGCATTTTCCACAATCGGTTGAAGCGACATTTTCAACACCTCAAGCTCCAGATCATCCTCAGGGATATCAAGCTGAAGCTGAACAGGTGTGTCAAAGCGAATATTCATTACTTCCGTATAATTCTGAATATGCCTGATTTCGTCGCGCAGCTTCACATATTCACCTGACCATTTGAAGTTGTATCTCATCATCCCGCCCAATGAGGTTAACGCATCAGAGATCGTTCTTTGGTTCTCAATTTCGGCCAGCATCTTGATGTTCTCTAGCGTATTATATAGAAAATGTGAATCAATCTGGTTATGCAATGTACGAAGTTCAGCTTCCTTGGTTAACGCTTGCTTATATACGGCTTGCGCTACCAGGGTATTAATGGTATTCATCAGTTTGGAGAAATGATGCGCGAGTTCCCCGACTTCCCCGCCTCCACGGATAGTGATTCCGTTATAAGTCTCTCCGCGCCGGGCTTTCTTCATCTCCTCCGTCAGTAGACGGAGATTTTTTAGAATAAAGGCATTAAGTACATAAGCAATGATCGTTACCATAGTAATAAACACAATGTTGGCGCCAATTAATAAATTCCGTGTATGAGAAATTTCCTCTAATACACCGTCCATCGAGACAATATTGAATAGATCAGCATTGATGCGCTCTATGGGTTGGTGGAGTAGAAGAAAAGATTTTCCGTTTTCTGTGTAATCCATATCCCAAATTCCGGTATCCTTATAGCTCTGAAGACGCTGCTTAATGGCCTCCCCCATATTCGGGTACTTCGCCAGCAAAGAGTTATTCTCCAGCGTAAATATTTGAGCTTCGCTATCCATAATCAGCATTTGCGACTGGTTGTCCTGAATCGCTGAGTAAGTTCTCGGGCTGAACTTCTCCAGCAGCATATCCACCTGGACCATACCCACATGGTGGTTGGCCGGGATGCTCATTTCACGCAGCAACGACACTTTAGGTGCTCTGCGGGGGGGCTGTCCCTTATAACGCTCTATAACATCCGGGTCATTGTACTGGAATGCCCAGGATTCCATTCCTTTCATTTCTACAGCCTTCTGATACCAAGGTTCATGAGCCACCCGGCTTTCCCGGAAGAAGATCGGCCATATTTCCGGAACATTGCTACTAGAAAATAAGCGCAGATGCTCCACGTTAGGATTATAATACTGGATGCGCGTCAGGTTCTTGAAGCTGTTGTTGCTAAAATCAACTAAATCTGCCGCGTCAGGCTCATTCGTGTTGGCCAGATATTCTCTGACATCCAAGTCGTCATAAGCAACCTGCACTGCCCGAACCATGGACTCGATTTGGGTGTGAATATGAAGCTCTTCCATATCCAGCAAAGACTCATTTTTCTCCTTCGCATCACGAACATACATGTTATTGATCGCTTGATACGAATAAAAGGACACCATCAGGCTGGGTCCCAGGATAATAAAGATATAGGCGGCGATCAGGCGGCTCTGCAGCGAGCGGCGTCCAAACCAATACATAAATGAATCCCACAGAGCGATCCAGCGCTTATTCTTCATACAGGTGATGACTCCTTTTTAAAAAGCCCAAAAGCCCGCAGTTCGCGAGCTTTTGGGCTTGGCTATGACTACATGCCAAGCTTCTTCTTGTTCTCTTCGTATTTCGTTTGTTGGAACGCCATGACCTTATCCAGGCCAAGCTCTTCTTGCTTCTTGATGTAATCATTAAATATCTTATCAAACTCTGCTTCAGACGAAGCCATCAGCAGCTTCGGCAACGTCTTGCCGCGCAGATCTTTGATTTTGCCAAGAATAATGCCTTCATCGGAGTTAGCTAACGGATCAATCAGATCAAATTCCGAGTTACTCACCGTTTTGCCGATGGTCCAGTCCTCCAATTGTTTGTATGGTTCAACCGCTTTAGGTGCCCATTGTTGCGTGATGTTTGTATTTTGCATCATCCAGAAGGTGAAGGAAGAGCCATATTGCTTGTCGAATGCGGCACGGTCGGTATTCATTAGATCGAAGACCTCAGGAAGAAATTGGTCTACGCCGTCAATTGTATCATAGCTCACACCTTTTTCACCAAGGAAAAGATCTCTTTGACCTTCTTCACTGTTCAGGTAGCTAAGGAACTTGATGGCACGTGCCTTATCCTTGACATCCTTGGAGATCAGTGTGACTGTCCACCCGGAAATACCTGGTCCGTTCAGTGTAGGTGCATCCAGATTCGTATTGGCTGGTCCATCTACCGCAATATAAATCTTGTCAGGATCCTTCTGATATAATGTGCCGAGCTGGGCCCCAAAATCTGTACGTTGATATAACATGGCAAAGTAGCGACCTTGCACGATTTTCTCTTCCATTTGAGCCCGCTTGTCAATAAATATATCCTTGGCCAGCAAGCCATCCTGGTTCGCTTGACGCAAGGTCTTCAACCAGCGTACATACTCCGGGTCAGTCTCGCGGTTATATAGCTTGCCATCTTTTTCTCTTGGAATAGCCAGGAAGTTCTGAATATATTGTTCCAAAGAATCGTTACCTGTTGCTGTAAATTCATGCAAGCCCAGCGGAATCATCGGTTGCCCGTCAATTTGCGGGAATTTCTCCTTGGCTGCCTTAAGGGCATTCAGGAACCCTTCCGGCGTACGCATATCCGGGCTGCCAATCGCTTCATAAATGTCCTTCCGTACAACGAAGGTTTGGTTGGACACATAGGTATCTCCAAACTGCTCGTAATCCTTAGGCGATGAAGAGGAGTTTGGATAGCCGTAAACATTGCCATCCTCTTGGGTATACCAGTTCAGCTTATCCGAATCGGATACTTTAAAGAAATAGGGGTCATACTCTTCAGCCAATTTGTTCAGCGGCAGAACGAGATCGCCTTCAATCATTTTCTTGACACCATCTTCCCACCAGCCCAGCGTGATAAAATCAGGTAATTTACCAGAAGCGATCAGCGTGTTCAGCTTCTCGTTCTCATTACCGGCAGGGACGATAAAGTTAATGTCGACGCCCGTCTTCTTCGTTACATATTGAGAAGTCGGGTCCACTCCCCATTTATTCGGAAACCAAGCAAAGTTCAAATACCAGTCAAACGTGATTGGAGCTGTGTCCGACTTCCAGCCTGGTTCATCAGCAGATGGAGGAGTCACCGTTTCGGTTGATGAAGGTGTGTTCTCCGGCGTATTGTTAGCGCTTTCGTTTTTGGTATTGTTATTTCCGCCAGAACAAGCTGCCAGTGAGAACACCATGATGGCTGCCAACAGCAACATCATCATTTTTTTGGAGTTGCTTTTCATGCCCATGCTTTTTACCCCTTTTCTGAAATTGATTAATAGTTAATTGCTATAATATGCAACCCCATAGCCGCCTTACGGCGGCCTGGAGGAGTTACTGAACTCAAGACTTGACTGGCTGGATTAGCCCTTGATCGAGCCAATCATCATCCCCTTGACGAAATACCGTTGCAGGAACGGATAAGCAAATACAATGGGAAGTGTAGTGACGACCATCGTGGCCAGCTTCACAGACTGCGAAGTGACGGTCTTGGTCACTGCGCTTCCCTGCAAGGCTGTCGTCATGATATTGGAGCTTGACTGAGCCACAACCCGGTAGAGAAAGGTCTGAACGGGCTGTAGTGATTCCTGATTGACGAAGATGATTCCTGCGAAATAGTCATTCCATTGATATACCCCATGGAACAAAGCAATGGTGGCCAGCACCGGCATGGATACCGGTAGCACAATTCGCAAGAAAATCGTCCAATCGCTTGCCCCGTCAATTCGCCCCGCCTCTTCCAGACCATCCGGGATTTCCCGGAAGAAGGTCATGAAGATGATTAAGTCAAAGAAGCTGAATAACACAGGAATGATATAAACCAAAAAGGTATCCAGCAAATGCAAATCCCGAATCAACAGATACGTTGGAATGAGACCGCCGGAGAAAATCATGGTGATGGTACCCATCAGGATATAGAACTTGCCACCGATTAGCTCCTTGCGGGAGAAGGCATAGGCGACCATCGCTGTAAAGAATACGTGTGCCACTACCCCAAGCAGGGTCTTGGCCACCGTCAGCCACATGGCAGTCATAATCCCCGGGTTGTTGAAGACGGCTTCGAAATTCTCCAGACTGAATACTCTAGGCCACCAGTAGATGCCGCCCAGCATGGCATCCTGACCATCATTAAAAGAATTGATAAGCACGTACCAAATCGGATACAAGGTGACGAAGCAAATCAGGAGCATTCCGAAATTATTTAGAAAGTCGAAGGCGACCTCGCCTTTCGTTCTACGGTTGGTTAGAAACATATGCAGGTCCTCCTTGGCCTAAAACAACGACGTATCGTTGAGTTTTTTGGATACTTGGTTCGCAATCAGCAGCAACGTAAGCGCAATGACGGATTTGAACAATCCGATTGCCGCAGAATACGAGTAACGGCCCGAGGAAATCCCTGTATAGTACACGTAGTAATCAATTACATTACTTGCGCTATCGTTAAGCGCGTTCCGCAATACGAGAATCTGATCGAAATTGGAGTTCAGTACACCACTGACTGCTAAAATGAACAGGATGCTAATCGTCGCTTTGATCGATGGCAGCGTAACGTACCACATCTGCTGAAAGCGGCCCGCACCGTCAATCGTTGCTGCTTCGTACATTTCCGGAGAAATGCTGGTTATCGCTGCAAGATAGATAATGGCAGACCAGCCAAGCTCCTTCCATACATCCGAAGTAATGACGATGGTCCAGAAATATTTAGGCTCCGCCAGATAAGCGATCGGCTGATCGACAAGCTTTAAGGCCATAAATATATCGTTAATAATTCCTGTCTCAGATAGCCAGGTTGCCAAGATCCCTCCGAGTACAACCCAGGACAGGAAATGAGGCAGGTATGAAATCGTCTGAATCGCTTTCTTGAATCGTAATGAACGAATTTCGTTTAAGAAAAGTGCAAATACAATAGGTAGTGGGAACATTAGCAGCTTGAGCAAGCTGATACCCAAGGTGTTCCTCATCACGTAACCAAAATTCTCGTCCGACATAAACTCTCTGAAATGCTCCAATCCAGCCCAAGGAGCCTCCGAAATCGTTCGAATAATGTCATAGTCCTTAAACGCGATAATGACACCGTACATGGGAATATAGTTGAATATAATCATCCATGCGATGCCAAGTAAAGCCATAATCTGGATATGCCGCTGCGTGTAAAGCTTCTTCAGCCATTTCCGCCTTGGCTCCTGCGGCTTATCTGTCTTTAATGTGGCTGCGGGCTGCATTGACTGCCTCATGTCCATCCCCTCTGACCTCCAGGTTAGCTAGTTTCTGCTTTTGAAAGCACTTTCACCTGTCACGCTTCTATTGTACTTGGTGCATAGAATCAAAGAAACGTGCAGGATTTCGTATTAGGGGGTTCTTTTTTCGGATTACCAGAAATAAGATAGGCAGGTGTAAGGAATACAGCTCGTCCAGAAAATAGTATACTACCAGCTCCTATCTATTAAAACTATATAAGTTGCGAACGCTCCGCTTCTTCAGAATCATTTTTCTCGCTTGCTTGTTATGCCTTTTCTTTAGTTCAACTTATATAGCAAACAAAAAGCAGCAAGTAGCGGGATTCCCCCTAACCTGCTGCATTGGCTTTTCTCCGTTAGACAAAGACAAACTAGAACACTGTCTTCTTCCCTTGCTCATCCTTCAAAATCTCCACCGCTTCACGGAACCGCAAGCTGTGCACAACTTCACGCTCACGCAGGAATTTCAGGCCATCCTGAATATCCACGTCATCGGTCATGTCGATTAGCCACTGGTATGTAGCCCGCGCCTTTTCTTCCGCGGCAATATCCTCATACAAATCAGCAATGGGATCGCCTTTTGCCGCAATATAGGTTGCCGTAAAGGGGACTCCGCCAGCGTTCTCGTAGAACAACGCATGATCGTGATTAACGTAATAAGGAGCCATTCCTGCTTCCTTGAGTTGTTCCACGGTAGCGTCCTTGGTCAGTTTGTAGACCATCGTTGCAATCATCTCGAGGTGGGCAAACTCCTCGGTGGAGATATCGGTTAGCAGGCCAATGATTTTATCCGGAATCGTATACCGTTGATTCATGTAACGTAACGCCGCCGCCAGCTCCCCATCAGCCCCGCCATATTGCTCGATCAGCAGCTTTGCCATTCGCGGGTCGCATTTGCCCACACGAACCGGGTATTGCAGTTTTTTCTCATATACCCACATGTCGTCCGTTCAACCTCCTTTAGCATCCAGGCAAATCGCCTGTAGATGAAGCCTACACTTGCCAAGGCCAAGGGCTTTGTGACCATTCCCAAGGATACTTGGAATAAGCACGTCCAAAGTTCTGCAAAGGACCATATAGTTGTTGAAAATGGTTAGCAAGCTGAGTCCGCTCCTGCGTTAGTTGATTGAATTGTTCAATCGCCTTCAAATCATCGGGATGCGTATCCAGGTACAAGTTGAGCTCGACCAATACAAAATCAAGGGCCTGCAACTTTTCCAGCAACTCATAATACTGCTCGTCACACGGCAAGTATTGGTTCTCCGTCGTCATGAGGTCACCGTCCCTTCCCCCATTTGGATTCATAAGGACTGTACAAGGCAGGCCACAACGTACCTAGCTTTAAGGCTTCGGCCGGACTGAACTGCGGCAGGTTCATAGGTTGAAAATGAATAAATAGCTGCGGAGGGGTGCTGTAGGTTTTCGGCGTGATCGGCGGACATGGATCAAAGGGGCCGACAAAGGGATAATACACGCGTTCTTGAGGCTGGCTCAAACCAATTTCCTCCTTTGACAGAATATTTCCTATCACTAAGATATGACGAATGCCCAGTTTATGAACCCATTTCCCGGAAAAGACAAAAAAACGCCGTGTTCCTGCTTTCACAGAAACACGGCGTTCATATTCTTTCAGCAAGGTAGGACCAGTCCTATCCTTCCTCAACCTCTTCATCGGGTTCTTCAATAGCCAGACGGACCACCTTCACCCGTGTAATCCGCAAGCGGCTCGCTTCCTCCACTTCGAACAGATAACGGTCCAGTTGTTTTCTCTTCCCCTTCACCGGAGCGCCTTCCAATTCTTTAAACAACCAGCCCCCGATGGAGTCCACTTCTTCGTCTTCAATCTCGCTACCGACCAATTCATTGACCTCTTCAATCAGCAAGCGGCCATCGACGGAGAAGACGCCTTCGGTCAACTTCTCAATCTCCGGGCGTTCATCCTCGAATTCATCATGCAAGTCTCCCACGATCTCTTCCAGAATCTCCTCGGCAGTCAGCAACCCCGCTGTTCCTCCATATTCATCAACGACCAGCGTCAACTGAGCATGCTTCTTCTGCATTAAACGAAGGACATGGCTGACTTCCATGGATTCCGGAACATTTAGAATAGGACGTACCATCTCTGCCAAATCCAGCGTCTTATCTGGATCAGGCAACAACAGATCGGTAATATGGACGAACCCCATGATCTGGTCCTTATCTTCTACCGCAACCGGATACCGGGAATGCTTGGTCTCTGCCACAATTCGCATATTCTCTTCCCAACTCAGGTTGGTGTATAAGCAATCCATATCCGTGCGGGGCAACATAACTTCCCTGGCCAGCATATCCGAGAAATCGAACAAGTTGTCCATCAGCTTCATTTCATCCTTGTCGATCACTCCGCTTCTTGCGCTTTGATCCATCAGGATGCGAATTTCTTCTTCGGAGTGAGCCGCTTCGTTTTCATTCACTGGCTCAATGCCGACCAGCCGCAATACCCCGTTAGCTGCTGCATTAAGCAGCCAAATTACAGGCAAGAACAATCGATAGAACATCAAGAGTGGCCATGACAGCCACAGGGAGGTCTCCTCCGATTTTTGAATAGCCAATGATTTAGGAGCTAACTCACCCATGACAATATGTAAGAAGGTAATGATCGCAAACCCAACCGCCACAGATACTGTCGAGATTAGCGTAGGGTCAGTAGCACCAGCCTTATGCATCAGGGGTTCAATTAGCAGTTCCGAAACCGCTGGCTCCCCTACCCACCCCAGCCCCAGCGAGGCCAAGGTAATGCCAAGCTGGGTGGCTGACAAATACGTATCCAGACGGTGATTAACCTTAAGTGCATAATTAGCTCTTCGGTTACCCTCTCGAACCAATTGGGTCAATCGCGATTGACGGACCTTCACCAGCGAGAATTCCGCAGCGACAAAAAATCCATTCAAAAAAACAAGAATAAAAACCAATAGCAAATTCCAGATCAGCTTGCCAAGTTCTATCTCAGTATGTCCATCGGGTGGAACAGGCACGAAAAACGCCTCTTTTCTATAATGTGATTGCTCGGCGGTTTTTGAAATCCGTCTGCTTGTAATACATATCGGCAACTAGCAAGTTAGGTCCGCAGCAAGCGGCTGCATCGCAGTGGCAATTGACCGTTTGATTCAGTGGATGCCGGGTCAGCCAACGCTCAAAAATGTCATCCAGGCGCCCATCCTGCACGTTCCCAAAAGCCGGGATAGCGGCAAAGTCCGTGACATACACATCCCCGGTAAACATGTTCACGTTCACGCGGTTTCGCCCATCCGGGTCATTGCGCACCGTTACATTCGGCTCTTGCCGCAAGCGGCGAAGCAGAGCCTGGTCCTCCTCGTTAGGGTTGCAGGCAAAGAACGGCAGCGTTCCAAACAACATCCAGAGCGAGGGATCTCGGGCATCCAGCAGTGAATGAATCGAAGCTCGCATGTCACTCAGTTCCAGGACCGGCAAGCCCTCCGCGAAATCAGCCGCATACATGGGATGAACCTCATGTCGCTGGCAGCCCATCTCCACAATCAGCTTGTGAATCTCCGGGAGCTTATGGTGGGTCCGGTAGTTAATCATGGACTCTGCGGAAATAAACATGCCTGCTTCACTTAGTTTGCGCGTATTGTCGATCATTTTATTATACATGTTGTACGCCGCTTGCGCAGGAACTGAATGGCCACTGCGAGCAAACCCGACTTCATGGAAATCTTGCTCACTCGTATAGTTGAACGAGATGTGCATGACGTCCAAATAACGAAGCAAGGGTTCGTAGCGGTCATAGTCCAAGGTCAGGTTAGAGTTAATTTGAGAGCGTATGCCCCGCTCCTTGGCATATTTGAGCAACGGGACTATCTTCTCCTCGACCGTCTTGCGCCGGAAGGTTGGCTCTCCTCCCGTAATACTGATCGTCTTCAGGTGCTCTACCTGATCCAGCGATTTCAAGATCAGCGGCAAGGGTAATTGCTCAGGCTCCTTCATGACGAGGCTGTCCCCCACGGCGCAATGCTCACACCGCATATTGCATAAATTGGTTACCGTCAGCTCGACGCTGGTCAGCACATGACGGCCGAATTCCCGCAGAGAGACAATCGGGTCCCACGGATCATAACTGGGGCTAATTTTTTTATCGGCAAAAATTGTATCTTGTGTATGTTTATTTATCATACTTGTTCACCATCCATTCCGTCCAATTCCGTCACTACAATAGAGAGCTGTACGGATAAATCTATTTCGTAAGGACTCTTCAAATCCTGACCACCTGCATCCGCTAACACTCGAACTATGGGTCTTTGCGGGGTATGTCCATGAATCTTGACGACGACGCCAGTCTCTCCCGTGTTAAGCTTGACGGTCATGCCCAGGGGGTATATGGCCACCCGATCGCGGAAGAGCTCCAACTTCGACTTCTCGTACCATTCCCCACAGCCAGCATACAACACTTCGATCGCCTGATGCGGGAGCATGGCCTTGCGATACACCCGATGTGTCGTCATCGCGTCATACGCATCCGTAATGGCAATCCAGCGGGCGAACTCATGAATTTCGTCTCCCTTTATCCCGCGTGGATAGCCTGTTCCATCTATCTTCTCATGGTGTTGATAAGCGCAATGCGCCGAGACAAGAGGAATCCCGGGCTCGCTCTTCAGTATTTTGAAGCCAAGCTCAGGATGCTGCTTAATTAGGTTATATTCCTCATCGGTCAAGCGTGAAGGCTTGTTCAATACCTCCAGCGATAGCTTGGTTTTACCGATGTCATGCAGCAGCGCTCCCAGCCCCAGCGTCGTCAATTCTTCCTTGCTATAACCATGAAGCTGCCCAAGCAGCAACGTATACACGCATACATTCAGCGAATGACGATACAGATAGTGATCCATACTATTCATGCTCATCAGCATAATCATGGCATCATCACGTCCGCTGAGATCACCGATAATGGACTCAACAATCCCGGAGAAGGCTTTACCTAAATAAGGGTAGGCCACACCTTTCACGGCAGGGCCTGCCCATTTGCGAAAATGAGTTCGAATCTCCGAGAGCGCGCGACGCTGGGTCTCCTCTGCAATCATTTCCGGAATGACCACATCGTCCGTTCGGGAATCTTCTATATAAATAAATTCCAGTCCATGGCTCCGCAAACGCCGAATGATGGCGTCGCTAAGCTCCGCATTTTCCGACAGTAAAATGATTCCATCTTCATTATAAATCTTTTTGCCGAGTTTCATCCCGGCTCGTAAGGAGCTAACGGGTATTAACCGCATACTTCCACATCCATCTCTGTTTGGGATTGTATGTCTCTGGAATTAACGGTCTTCTCCAAGCATCACTTATGTCGTGAGGCGAATTAACGCATAATGAAAATCCAGAATACAGCCGCTAGAACAAAGCGGTAATAAGCAAAATGGCGAAGCTGAATTCTCTGAATCAGCTTAAAGAATGCAAGTACAACAACATAGGCCACGATAAAAGCAACAATAAAGCCAATGACAAAATATCCTATGGTGTCAGAGGTCAGATAACGGTAAGAATCCAGCATCTCATAACCGGATACCGCACACATGATAGGAATAGCGATCAAAAATGAGAAATCCGCCGCTGCCTTGTAGCTAACACCACTAAGCATGCCTCCTGCAATCGTGGAGCCCGAACGGGAGAAGCCCGGCCACAATACGGAGATACATTGATATAATCCGATCAGCAAGGCTTGCTTGTACGTAATCTGATCCATACCGGGGGCCGTAACATTCGCTTTGTGCTTGGAGAACCATTCAGCAAAAATCATAAATATCCCGCCGGCCACAAGAGCCCACAGGACGGTCTGAGAGCTGAACAGACTCTTGATGAAATCACGAAAGAAGTAACCGACAATCAATGCTGGCAGTATACCCAGAATAACATGAAACAGATCCAGCCGTCCCGCAGGAGCGTGGCGGTCCACTACCGTAATCTTTTTGCTGAGACCTAGCATATGGGCAATTCGCTCGCGGTACACCAGCGCCATGGCCAGAATAGCTCCAAGCTGGATGACAATTTCGAAGGTCTTCATTTCCGGGGACTGGTCATTATACCCCATCAGCTTGGCGGTTAAAATCATATGCCCCGTTGATGAAACGGGAATAAATTCTGTCAGGCCCTCTACGATCGCTAATATAATCGCAACAATAAAACTCATCGGCCCCTCCTAATATTCTACTTTTTTCCACCGCAATTGAAAACAGGTTTCCGTCGATTCAGGAATTTGCAGTTCTATCCGCAGCAGGTCACGCAGGAAGTCCGGCAGCATATACCGCTTCTCCGTACCATGCTGCAAACGTTCATATCCAATGCCGAAGGAGAACATATCGAGCGTACCTACGGTATAAGCTTGCTCCGGCTGGATTGGCACACCTTTCAGCATAACCTGAGTAATCCGCTGATAAGGCGCCGCCTGCGGGGCATAGATGACCTCCAGGCCGTCCACACATAAGCCGCCCAGTACCTTCCCCCGGAATCCATACCCCTTGATCTCCTTGCTAACCATATCTTCCAGCAGAGACTCCTCCAGACTGTACAAAATGTCTCGTCCAGAAAGCTTCATCGTGCAAGGATTGATGGGGGATGGACACCGTTCATGCAGCATACCTTCACTGATCGTTCCAGCCGGCAAGCTGGAGAGCAATTGTCCGCTGTTCACCAGCGAGAAATCGCTGCCCGTATAACGGCGTACTGCCTGAGCCAGCAGATTGCCAAAGGGAGATTCAGTCGCATACTCAAGCGGGAGCTCCCGATCTGTTATGGCAACGGCGTGAGTCAACCGCTGCCGGGCCCGGGCCTGCTGTAGGGCGATAGCTTCGTCTATCCGCCCAGCACTGTTATCCATATTGACAGGGAGACATTGACCTTCGATCACAAAGCCCAGGCCCTCACCCTCTTCCTCCGTCAGGCGAATAATCATCTTGCCTAAATAGGCACCGAACTTGCCCGCAGCCGTAATAGTCGTGTCTCCGACCTGCAAGGGAACCTCCAGCAGATGGTGGGTATGCCCGCCGATAATAAGGTCGATACCAGAAATTTGCTCAGCCAACTCTCGATCCATGGGCAGGCCCAAATGGGACATGACAACTACAAGATCAACCTGATCACGCAATTCGTGAACATCACGAGCAATAGTCTTCAAGGGATCTAAGGAATTCAGGCCCAATAGCTCATAAAATTCGGCGAATGCCGCGGTGGCCGCCACCAAACCAATCTTGATGCCCCCCTTGCTCAAAATTAAACTGCGCTTCATCCATTCCGGAGAATTGCCTGTCTCTCTATCTACTATATTGCCACACACCACCGGACTATGCAGATCAGCATAAGCTTGTTTTATTTGCGCTGGCGTGAAGGTCAGGCCTTCATTGTTGCCAATCGTGATCGCATCATATCCCATCAGATTGATAACCTCCACGTTGGCCTTGCCCATCGTGCCTTCCGTTTCGACGGCTGCCCGATCCATATGGTCGCCAATATCAAGCAGGAGCACCTCGCCAGGCGCATCGCTGCGCGCTTGATCCACCATTGCCGCGATGGGCCCCATCGTTTCAAAGTGGCTATGAATATCATTGGTATACAATATCGTTAACGTTTCCGGGTTCGTCTCCGGCATCGTGAATTGCCTCCTTGCCTTTCGGTCTGTCCGGCCTGTTTCAAATTTTAGAGTTCAATGAGTATTATATACCTTTGAATTCATCATTGTCTCGCTATAATCCATCTTGCCGACAGGCACCCACGCCATAAGCACCGGACCCTCCGCACTACACAATGACCATCGGCCCATATTCCTCATTGTCAACCCATTTATTCCCTGCTATTATAAAAATAAAACTGAAGAGTATGAGGTGTCATCGCCCGTGAAAGTACATATTATGGAACTCAGTCCCGGCGACCTTCTACAACACGATGTATTTAATCATTTTGGCGTCTTTGTCCTACAGAAGGGGTCCGAGTTGACGAATGAAGCTATTGCTAAGCTGATACAGCATGGTATCGATTATGTAGATATCGAGCCCAAGACCGTCCATGTCGATTTCCCATCCTCCGGGCGAATCGCAAATCCGGTTCAACGGGCGAAGGCTTATTTGGACGAAGGAGTAGACAAGTTTGAAGAAATATTTTTGGAAGCGCTAACTAACGGCAAATTTAATGAGTCCAAAGTGGACGAACTAATGAAGCCACTCCTCTCGGAGTTAGAAGGCCAGAAGGATGTCGTCTCTTTGCTGCTTGCTATTGAGGACGATGATAACTATACATACAATCACTCCATGCAGGTGGGCATGCTATGTTATTATATCGCCGCTTGGCTTGGCTATTCTCAGGAAGAAGCCCATCAGGTCGGCAAAGCTGGCTACCTGCTCGACATCGGCAAATGCAAAGTGCCTGCAAGCATTTTGTCCAAGCCAGGTAAGCTAACCCTCGAGGAATTTGAGGAGGTTAAGCTTCATGCCACCTACGGCCATGACATTATTATGGAATCGACGGGCGACGAACTCTCGGCCCTGGTGGCCCTACAGCATCATGAACGGGAGGATGGCAGCGGCTATCCTCATGGCCTGCGAGGTCCTGAGATTCACCCTTATGCCAAGATTGCTGCCGTGGCCGATGTCTATTCAGCTATGACCTCCAACCGGGTCTATGGTTCCAAGCAGGAGCTGTTGTCCGTGCTTCGTGAACTGAATAGCCTTAGCTTTGGCAAGCTGAGCCCTGAGCCTACCCAAGCGCTCATCCGTCATCTGCTGCCGAACTTCATCGGCAAGAAAGTCCTGCTGAACTCAGGCGAGTCCGGCTCCATCGTCATGACCAATCATACCGACTTCTTCCGTCCGCTCATCCAGACCGACACCCGGTTTGTGGACCTGTCCAAGGAACGGGAAGTCTCCATTGCTGAGGTCTATTTGTAGTAAAACATAAAGAACCTGCAAGCCGCTTGATTCAGAGCAGCTTGCAGGTTCTTTTTATTTTCCAATTGAATCGTACCCAGGGTTACCTATTCCTTTGCCCAGTAGATACCTCAAGCCATCTCGTCATGTGACGCAGTTGTCTAACCTCTAATCTGTTGGTGTCCGACAACCGCCCTTCAGGAAGGACACGGCTGCGGTCTGTCTCAAATATGTGCTCAAGGACCAGATGGTATTTTGCATTATCCGGGTAATTCTGCTTCTCTATAAGAGAAGCCATACTCAAAAGGGCTATGCGCAATTCCGCTTCTTCGACACTCTCCCTGAATTGGTTCCACAGTTGCACGTACAGTGAAGGGTGGAAATTAGCCATTACCCCACTGTAGCCCGCAGCACCGGCACGCAAGCTTTCCAGAAGTGTGGCTGCATTGGCATTAAACAGCTTGATTCCCGTGCCCTCCAGAAGAGCGAGCCGTTCCTTAATCATCTCCGTATCACAGCAAGTATCCTTGATAAATTGAAAACGATTGCTCTCAATACAGAATTCAAGCATTTGCTTGCTTAGAAGACGTTTGTAAGGAAAAGGGCATTCATAGAACCCAAGCGGAATGTCTTCAGGTATTTCACGCAATAGACATTTCAAATTTTTTAGTGCAGTCTCTTCAGATTCATGCTCGTCTGCAAGGCGGTTAGTGATGAGTACCAGTGAATCAATGCCAGTAGCAGCCAAAGCATTCAGTTCCGTCACTTGCTCATCGAATGCCCCGCCTATATGGCCTGAAGCAATAACAGGAACGCGACCACAGGACTTCTCCTTAACAAAAGCTGCAATTTCAACTCTCTCCTCCAGCGTCAGGTGAAACATCTCGCTGGATTGGCAAACGGCAAAGAGGCCATGTACACCTTGATCGATGTACCAATTGACCAAGCGTTCCAGGCTGATCCAATCTATCCCATTCTCTTTGGTAAATGGAGTCAACATGGTCGGCCATATCCCGGAAACGATGGACTTAGGAGACATTCCCATCTACCTCTTCCTGCACAGTAATGTGCCAAAATGCCACCCGTTCTCTCTTCCATGTGTATGTGATATATAAGTCGTGGCCCTTGCCAACAATAGCAGGATACGAGTATTCTCCCGGGTTATCTTCTAGCACAATCTGATCCCCCCAAGACTCACCATTATCCTTGGAGAAACTCACCACCAGTGGAGTTCGGGTTGTCTCCGTCGCGTAGCCCTGAACGGGATTATATACCAGTGCCAGCAGTCCGCTGTGCAGGCGTACAAGATCAATACCGCTATTATTGTTGGGCAGGACTGTAGGATAAGCCATAGACCAGGTTACTCCCCCATCTGAGGAATCACTACGGTAGATGGCACCTTCCGTACTGCGGAGCAACATATGAACCAGATTTCCTCCAGTGCTCCACAAGGTAGGCTGTATTAATCCTTTTGCGATCCATTTCTCCGCTCCCACATAAGTTTCCAATTGCATCGGTACCGCAGCGCTTTTGCCCCAGGTGCTGCCTTCATCTCTGGAAATATCTACGAACGCCTCCCATATTTCTTTCCCGGGATGGTCAGGATCTCTACGTTCTATGGAAGACGGAGCCAGCAAAGTCCCGTCTTCCAGTCGAATCGGCTTATTGCGTACAGGCCCACGTCCTCCTATATCCCCGGGCACTAATTCTACAGGTGCAGACCAGGTTTCCCCGCCATCTTTTGAACGAATAATACGGGTATGCCAATCCACAATTTCATGTCCAACCTTATAGAAGAGATTCACACCATCAGGACCAACATCCAATACCGGATTCCAATGGGCTATTCCGTCCTCGTCGGCTACTTTGCGAGGTGCTGACCATTGCTTGCCATCTCGCACGGCTAACCAAATGGCAACATCCTTTGCTTTCTCATAAGTTCCGCCGAACCAGGCGGCAATAACCTTCCCACTTGGTAGAACACCCACGGTAGAAGCATGGCAACTGCGAAACGGTTGATTTTCAGTTTCAAAAATATACTGTTTTTCGGCATTAGTCTTTATCATCGTGATCCTCTTTTCCAATCCGATTTTGTTTTCGGTACTCATTAGGGGAAACACCCTCAAGCTTTTTGAATGTACGCAAGAATGTAGTTCGATCAAAAATCCCGACCTGAGCTGATATCGTGGATACCGGTAAATTTGTGGTTTCTAATAATTCTTTGGCCTTATTTACGCGTAATTCACTAATGAATCCCGTAATGTTGAAGTCGTAGGTTTCTTTGAATAACCGGGAAATGTACTTCACGGTCACACCCATTTCCTCCGAGATCTTCTCCAGATGCAAATCGTTCATATAATTATTTTCTACATACTGTTTAATTGTTGATGCCAACTCCGCAGATCGCGGAGATGAATGTTCCAATTTAATTTGATCCATCGTATCAAAGAAGAAATTGAGCAGGATTTGTTGTCGCGTATCTTCTTTAGAAATCATGGGTTGACTTTGGAGAAGATATTGTTTGTCTTCTGCTCTGAGCACTTTTTCCGGATCAATACTTCTTTCGACAAGAAACCGTCTGCCTGTCTCAAATAATTTCGTGTACAAGATATCAAGGGAATACAAAGCATCTTTATTGCTTCGCAGCAGTTCTTCCACCCATTGCTCAACATCTTCCTTATTGCCAAAGCGGAGCAACTGCAACAGCTTATTCTCATCCGAATAGGTGTATATGATAGGCGCTTGGGAGGAACTTCCCTGTGTAAATTCTACGATTTTAAAATCAGGATTCCCTGTTATTTGATGCAAGGCAGAGATACTATTTCTGTAGGACTTGGAGATGCCATCTACACCCTCGCAAATATCTCCAATCGCGATGTGAAGTTGACAGAATTGGGTATCGCTACTGAATAAATCGGCAAGCTCCTGCATGCCACCTTTCACCGTTTCAGATGTAGCTGTAAGGCTTACGTTAAAGATCAGGGTATACTGCGACTTTCCCGTTTCCAACGTATAAAGATTGGCCTTCTCCCTCATCAAGCCATAGAATAGATTTTTCATCTTGCTTTCAATAATAATCCGTTCAACGTCCTGGATGTCTGTCCAAAACCGATTTTTGAATTTCAAACTGATCGTACAGCAGAGGAACCCATCCTCTTGAAAATCCAACCGGGTTCTCAAGATACGCTGCAAATTCTCAGTTTGATCATCGCTCAGGGAATGGCCCTTCATTAATTGGAACAGCACGTAATCCACATACTCTTGAGCCAGCAATTCCATTTGCCCTTGAAATTGTGACTGGTGAAACAGGATTCGCTGAATCCCAGCGCCGATATGTTGCAAATCATGTGAATAACGGGTTGCTACATCGTTGTCTCCATTCCATTCCGTCGAGGAATTCTCCAGCACTTCACCAATCCGCCGAATGGGAGTGTAAATGCGATAGGAGAATAAGCAAGCAAACACCAGGCTTACAAAACAAAGAACGATGCATAGTGTAACAATGAAGTTATAAATCCCCGAGGCCTGTCTATTGAACTCTTCAACAGGGGTAAGCGTATAGAAGGACCATCCGATGAGTTCATTGTTAACTTGATTGACAATAAATTGTTCACCGTTAATTTGAACCTCGATATCCTTGCTTTCGTTAGTAGAGAATGTCGAACCAATCGTGCGCAGAGCCGTTTCGTTCGCGAAGGCCTGATCCGAGCTCATGACCATCTGTTGGTTCCTATCTGCAACAATCATTCGGTTGACTCCCGGCTTGAGTATGGGATCGAAGAGCTTCCAGATCTTATCAACGCTCACCGTAACCCCTAGCACTGGCTTGTTGTCCCCAATCTGACTAGCCGTGAGGAAAGTGATCACTTCCTTCGAATCAAATGAGGTTCCTACTCTCGTTGGCTTCATGACCTCCATATAGCGAACTGTTTCAAACCGGTTACTCCAAAATTCGGAATCATAGGAATGATAGCGATAGAATTTATTGAAAAAATAGTCATACTCATTAATTCCACTGTCCGTAAATACATACTCGTTATCTACATAAGCAAAGAAGCCATCAACAAAGGAGTTAATGTTAAACTTTGCTCGGCTCATGCTGACTTGCAATAAGTTAAGGTCAGCTATTTCTTGCAAACTCCAATCCTGCTTAGGTTTCATAAGACGAATAACCACTGGGTCACTGAAGAAGACTGTACTAGTTTCATATACCTTCCGCCAATAGTCCTCTACATTTTGGGTAGATGATAACATATCCAGATGGAGTTTCTGCGCATACTCCTCCTTACGATCCGTAACGAAATTGGTATAAGTTAATGTACCCAGCAGCAACAAGGGAATTAAGAAAGACAAGAAAGAGAACAATATTTTAACGAACAACTTATTTACCCTTACACTGTCCATAAGTTTATTCATTGTTCTCCTCCTCTGGATAAGTACATCGCTTACTCTATTGAACCCGCTTCATAGCATCATTATAGATAGCTTCAATTTTATCGGCTCCGGCTGCCGTTAGCTGGCTGGCCCATTGATCGAAATCACTAAGCGGCTTCGTGCCGATAATAAATTTAACCACATCCTCTTCCAAGGGAGAGGTCTTGGTGGTATATTGCTTCAACTTGTCCGACTCCTCCTCCGTGAAGGATGGGGCTAGCCCTGGTACAAAATAAGCTCCCGGGTCAGAGGTCAGTTCTTCTCCCCAACGAACCAGATCGGGATCGGAAAGCTGCTTGACCGGACTTTCATCCACATGTACAGCAAGCGCGAGTAACCCCGTTCCAAGCTCGGACATCATCACACGAGCCGGGTCGGATGAAGTTTTGTATTTCTCGATTACTGATGGGAGCATTTGAGGCTGACCGTCCTTAATTTCAAACGTTTCGGTCTCGACCCCGTAATTGGTCACCATCGAACCCTCTTCCCCATACATCCAGTCAAACATCGCGATAATGGCTTCCGGATTTTTGGTCTTGGAGCTAATTGCGTAGTTATCGACTAACCAACCTTTGGGATACAGCCAGCCCTTTGCTTCTCCCATGGAATTATTCAAATACGGTATTCTATCAAACTTTGCCTCGGGATCATTTTGCTGCAATGTCGAATTGTAATTAACGGCAAAGGAGTTGTTGTCGTAGTAGAAGAAGGACCTTCCTGTACTCAGCTTCTCATCCCAGTTTTGCTTCGTGTTCACGGCAAAGTCCGGGTCCAGCAATTTCTCGTTATATAGCTTGTTTAAGTAAGTTAGCACCTCTTTGAACTCCGGTTTGTTTTGCCCATAAAAATAACGATTCTGCTCATCATCATAAGTCATACCGTAACCGCTGCCCATGCCTAACGAGAAGGCGTCCATAAACGATAAACCTCGGGTACTGAAAGGATATGAGTCCGGGTATGCTTCTTTCATGGCTTTTAATACGGTATATAGTTCATCAAAGCTGGTAGGGTAGTCCAATTGTAGTTCTTCCAAAATATCTGTTCGAATCATCGGGGCCTTCCCGCCCTGTATCTTAAATTTCTCCGTAATAGGCAATGAGTACAACTTCCCATTCACAAAGAGCTTGCTGATTTCCGGATGTGTCTCCATCACTTTCTGAAAATTAGGCATTTGATCCAGGTAGTCGGAGATCGTTAGGAACATACCTGTATCTGCAAACTCTGCAGCATCGCCAGCCTCGATTCCGATGACATCGGGAATATTGTTACTAGCTAACAGAACCCGTTTTTTATCTCCATAATTGCTCCCGGGAACAGGCTCCAAATTGATTTTGACATTCGTTTTATTGAGAATTTCTTTAATGACAGGTGTATTTTCTTTAATGGCTTGAGCAGGATTTTCTCCTCTCGTCCAGCGAATCTCAACCGGAGCATTTTGGGTGTTATCTCCGTTGTTGTTCGAGGTCTTATCGTTGCTTGCATTCCCTCCGGACCCACAAGCACTGAGTAACAATGTAAGGCATAGTAGTAAATTGGTCAGCCATATCATTTTGCGCTTCATAAAATAACCTCTCCCTATTTTAAGTTAATAGTATACAAAAACCTAGTTGAAATCATCATGCCTGCTAGGAATCAGCACTTATCCTATCCTTTGAGCGATCCAATCATCATACCCTTCACGAAGTATTTCTGGATAAATGGATACACCATAACAATCGGTAACACGGCAATAATGATGACCGCATACTTAATATTAGTTGCTGTTACTCCCGCATAAATGCCTCCTAATTCCTGTGTCTGATTGGACATTTCGCCCATGACGACCATGTTGCGCAAAATAATTTGAAGCGGGAACTTACTCTTCTCATCCAGATAAATCATAGCTGAGAAGAAGCTATTCCAATGTCCGACGGCGTAAAACAACGACATCGTAGCCATGATAGGCTTGGAAAGTGGAACGGTAATTTTCAAAAACGAAATCAATTCATTGGACCCGTCTATATAAGCTGACTCATAGAGTTCATTAGGTATGGACTGAAAGAACGTTCGCATTATTACCATATTCCATACACTGATTGCTCCGGGGATCACCAACGCCCACATGGTGTTCAACATATGCAATTTTTGAACCAGGAGGTAGGAAGGGATCAGTCCCCCGCTAAAGAACATAGTAAGCACAATCATAAGTGTGAAGAACCCTCGACCATAAAACTCTTTCTTGGATAAAGGATAAGCACACATCGCGGTGCAAACAACATTAATGGCAGTACCCACCACGGTGTACAGCACAGTATTGGCATAAGAGCGCCAGATGGACTGATCATCAAATATGAGCTGGTAGGTGCTCAGTGTAAATCCTTTAGGCCAGAAAGCCACCTCTCCCCGCATAACAGCATGACCATCGCTTAATGATACTACCAGCACGTAATAAAGCGGGTAAAACGTAGCGAATACAAGAAGAAGCATAAGCAGAATATTGCTGGTATCAAAAATGTAGCTGCCCATACCTTTTTTCAAGCCATACCCCTGCCTCTTTACCATAAGCTCGTTTCACTCACTTTCTTGCTGATTTTGTTGCCTATCGTCAGGAAGAACAAGGCAATGAATGAGTTAAATAATCCCACTGCCGTTGCGTAGCTGAAATCGCTTGATATTAAGCCACGCCGATATACATAAGTTGCGATAATATCGGAGGTCTCAAAGTTTGATCCGTTGGAGAGTAGCAGCACTTTCTCGAAAGAGACTGACATCAGGGCGCCAATACTGAACAAAAACATAATGATAATGGTAGGAGCAATCCCTGGTAAGGTAATGTGCAGCGCCCGCTTCCAACGGTTAGCTCCGTCCACGGTGGCGGCCTCATACAATTGGGGGTCAATCCCTGTTAACGCAGCCAGATAAATAATGGAGCCCCAGCCGATGCCCTGCCAAATTTCAGAAGAGATATAAATGGTCCGAAACCATTCAGGAATCATTAGAAATTGAATACGTTCCAGTCCAATTGCTTGCAACAACTGATTGATAATACCGTCATAGGAAAGAAAATTGACTAGAATTCCGCAAACGACCACGGTAGATAGAAAATGCGGCAAATAGCTGACAGTCTGAACAATACGTTGAAAGTTGCGGTTCTTAAGCTCGTTAAGCAACAGAGCCAAAATAATAGGCATGGGAAAAACAAATAAAATTTGGTAAATGCCTATCAATAAAGTGTTTCGTATTAATTTGTAAAAATAAGGATCAGAGAGAAATTCCGAAAAATACCGAAATCCAACCCAGTCACTCCCCCATATTCCATCAAATACACTGTAATCCTTGAAGGCGATAATAATCCCGAACATCGGGATGTAGTGAAAGATAACAAAATAAAAAAACGGAATGGAGAACATTAAATAAAAAAAACTACTTTTCTTTATTAATCGCCAGCGCCCTCCTTTTTTAATGGGTGTACCCATAGGTTGGGTGATCATTACCTCTTGCTGCATCGCCATCGTTATCCCTCCTCTATATGTCGGATTGTAAGCCGGAGATAGCGCTTTCGCCAGTAGCAATAAGGGGTCCCAGGATGCATTCTTCTAAGTATGAGATGAGGCATTTTTCTCAATATGAAGCACTTTTCTGCTTTAGGCATAAATCTATAACAAGGGTTGTGAAAATTAACAATCGGATAGGCGGCAAGCTTTCGCAAGTTTTGAACCTTCGTTCGAGACCTCTTCCATTGTTGCCAGATTTACATCCGCATTCGTCTTCTTATCCATTTGTTTCCAGCTTTGTAGCGGACTTGCACCGCCTAGCATCGCGCATGCCGAGCGCATACAAAAAAGAACCTGCAAGCCCCCTTTAAATCAAGAGGCTAGCAGGTTCTTTTGTTTTTTTAAAAATGAGTGTGTTTAACTTTCCATTGCTCT
The DNA here is from genome assembly GCF_001486585.1 of Paenibacillus senegalimassiliensis. Classification (GTDB taxonomy): domain Bacteria; phylum Bacillota; class Bacilli; order Paenibacillales; family Paenibacillaceae; genus Fontibacillus; species Fontibacillus senegalimassiliensis. The sequence continues at coordinate 890,421 of NZ_LN909045.1, read as the reverse complement.
AACTTAATGTTTAGCCAGAAAGAGTAAATACCGAGGGTAACGATGCATAGAAGCAACCATTTGATCCAATTCCCAAACAGACCAATTGCTGTTCCATCAAACTTTAAGCGCCGTCCTTCAATAACGGTATGCTCGATCTTCCAGCGATAAATCATCACAAGGCTCCATGGGTAACAAATACCCAGCGTAAAGATCGTCACCAGCCAGCCAAGAATGCTCCATCCAATATACTGCGCAAGTCCACCATCAAATACCGATGGATACTGCCCACTTGCTACATACTGCGAGTTCTGTGTTGTCTTAGGCTCTACAGCCACATTCATGTTCTTCATCCTTTTCTTTGTGTTGTAAGGAATAATATTCTACATAAAGGACAATATTCCTCCTTCTTTAGACATATATTTTAGGATGGCATTAGTAAATTAGACTCATGAAAATAGAATATAAAGCAAATAAAAAGTGGCACAAAATCGGCATAAGCCGTTTTGCGCCACTTTCTGTAAGGCATAAAACCTTGCTACAACAGGATTTCTCGGGCTTAACCGATCGATCCTTCCATCTCGAACTTGATCAATCTATTCATCTCCACCGCATATTCCATCGGCAGTTCTTTGGTAAATGGCTCAATAAAGCCCATGACGATCATTTGTGTTGCTTCTTCTTCGGTAAGCCCGCGGCTCATCAAGTAGAAGAGCTGCTCCTCGGATACCTTAGATACCGTCGCTTCATGCTCCAACACAATGTTATCATTCATGATCTCATTGTACGGAATTGTATCGGAAGTTGATTCGTTATCCAGAATGAGCGTATCACACTTGATGTTCGACTTGGCACCCTCCGCCTGACGGCCAAAGGAAGCCAGGCCACGATACGTAACCTTACCACCATGCTTGGAAATGGATTTGGAGACGATGGTCGATGTCGTATCTGGTGCCAGGTGAATCATTTTCGCACCTGCATCCTGGAGTTGACCCTTACCAGCTACGGCAATCGACAACACGCTGCCTTTGGCCCCGCGTCCCTTCAGGATAACTGCCGGGTACTTCATCGTCAGCTTGGAGCCGATGTTCCCGTCAACCCATTCCATATTGGCATTCTCTTCCGCTACCGCCCGTTTGGTTACCAGGTTGTAGATATTAGGAGCCCAGTTCTGAATCGTCGTATAGCGAACGCGAGCATCCTTCTTCACAAGGATTTCTACAACGGCGCTATGCAGGGAGTTAGTGCTGTAGACTGGAGCCGTACAACCCTCTGTATAGTGTACAAAGCTGCCTTCATCAGCAATAATCAATGTCCGTTCAAACTGCCCCATGTTCTCCGAGTTAATCCGGAAGTAGGCTTGCAGCGGAACCTCACATTTAACGCCCTTCGGCACGTAGATGAAGCTACCTCCAGACCAGACCGCACTGTTCAAAGCGGCAAACTTATTATCCGCCGGCGGCACAACCGTACCGAAATATTCTTTGAACAATTCCGGATATTCCCGTAACGCTGAATCGGTATCCATGAAGATAACACCTTGATCTTCCAGATCCTTCTGCATGCTATGGTATACAACCTCGGATTCGTATTGAGCAGACACCCCGGCCAGGAACTTTTGCTCCGCTTCGGGAATCCCCAATTTGTCGAAGGTTTCCTTAATCTCTGTAGGAACCTCTTCCCAAGTCTTCCCTTGCTTCTCGGAAGGTCTAACATAGTATTGAATATCGTCAAAATCCAATCCGTTTAAATCTCCGCCCCATTGAGGAGTCGGCATCTTCTCAAATTGCTCCAGCGATTTCAGACGGAAGTTCAACATCCACTCCGGTTCATTCTTAATCCGTGAGATTTCCGTAACGATTTCGCGGGTCAAGCCTTTGCCCGACTGAAATATGGATTTGTGCTCATCGCGAAAGCCATATTTGTACTCTTCCAGTTCCGGTGCTTTCTTGGCCATGTTCGGCTACCTCCTTAGGGTTTATGATTCTGCCTGTATGCCCTTCTTCAGCGCATTCCAGGCTAAGGTCGCGCATTTGATACGAGCAGGAAATTTATTAACGCCAGATAAAGCCTCAATGTCTTCATAATCGTCAAATTCCACGGATTCCCCCATCATGAGCTTGGAGAATCTTCCGGCCAGATCCAGGGCATCTGCGAAGCTACGCCCCTTTACAGCCTCCGTCATCATGGAAGCGGAAGAGATACTGATTGAGCATCCTTCCCCGGTAAACCTAGCATCGCGAACAATATCGTCCTCTACAATAAGCTGCAAGGAGATCCGATCACCACAGGTAGGGTTATTCAAATCAACGGTTACAGCTTCTTGCTCAAACTTCCCCCGGTTGCGCGGGTTCTTATAGTGGTCCATAATGACGCGTCGGTACAAATCGTCCAGTTGCATTATCCAAAATACTCCTTTGTTTGGATTAGAGCTTCCGCCAGCCGGTCAATGTCCTGTTCCGTATTGTACAGATACAAGCTGGCTCTGGCCGTCGCGCTTGCTTCAAGCCAGCGCATGAGGGGCTGGCAGCAATGATGCCCTGCCCGAATCGCGATGCCCGAAGCATCAAGCACAGTCGCTACGTCATGGGGATGGATATCCTTAAGATTGAAGGTAAGCAAGCCAACCTCGCGTTCACGCGGCCCATACAAAGTTAATCCCTCGATCTCTGCAAGACGGTTCATCGCATAAGCTGCCAGCTTGGCTTCATGGCGATGAATGTTCTCCAGCCCGATCGATTCCAGGAAATCGATGGCCGCTGCCAATCCAACCGCACCGGCAATAATCGGCGTACCCCCTTCAAATTTCCACGGGAGCTCCTTCCAATTGGATTCGTAGAGACCTACATCATCAATCATTTCCCCGCCGTATTCAATCGGCTCCATGGCCTCCAGCAGATGCTTCTTACCATATAATACGCCAATCCCCGTGGGAGCGCACATCTTATGGCCGGAGAAAGCATAGAAATCAACATCTAACTCCTGCACATCCACCTTCATGTGCGGCGTGCTTTGCGCCCCGTCCACCACCATTACAGCACCATGACGGTGAGCAATGGACGCTAATTCCTTAATAGGGTTCACAACGCCAAGCACATTAGATACATAGGCGATCGACACGATCTTCGTCTTATCGGTAATGATGTTCTCTGCATCAGCCAAATCAATATGACCGTCCGGCTGAAGCGGAATATATTTCAAGACAGCCTTCTTCTTCAAGGCCAGTTGCTGCCAAGGAATCAGGTTACTATGATGCTCCATCGGTGTAATGACGATTTCGTCGCCTTCACCTATAGTATCTCCTCCATAAGAAGAAGCTACTAGGTTCAAGGCTGTAGTCGTGCCCCGGGTAAAAATAACTTCCTCCCGGTGAGCTGCGCCGATGAACCGGGCCACTTTGTCCCGGGCGCCCTCATAAGCATCTGTAGCCCGGCTTCCAAGCGTATGCACACCGCGGTGAACGTTCGCATTGTCCCATTCGTAATAATGCTTCAGTGCCTCAAGAACCTGAATGGGCTTCTGAGAAGTAGCCGCGCTGTCCAAATATACTAGTGGATGGCCGCTGATCTCCTGCTGCAAAATTGGAAACTGCCGTTTAAGTTCCCCAGCATCGATACTCATTGTCCCAGCTTCCTTTCCACCAGACCTTGCAATTGCTTTTGCAGTGGCTCCAGCGGAATATCCGAGACGACCGGTGCGAGGAAGCCGTATATAATCAAGCGTTCGGCGTTCGCACGCGAAATACCACGGGACATCAGATAGTAGATTTGCTCTGGATTCACCTGTCCGACAGATGCCGCATGACCTGCCGTTACATCATCCTCATCAATAAGCAGAATCGGGTTGGCATCCCCACGCGCCTTCGGACTCAGCATCAATACCTTCTCCGTCTGTTGTCCATCCGCCTTGGTGGCACCCTTCTCGATCTTCGTGATTCCGTTGATAATAGCGGTTGCTCCTTCACGCATCACAGCCCGGGTAATCATCTGACTGCTGGAGCTCTTACCGAAGTGGACTGCCTTGGTTGTATAATTCAACCGCTGCGAACCAGAACCAACAGCAATTACTTTGGCATCCGAAGTCGAGCCGTTCCCCTTCAGGATCGACAGCGTTTCGCTGGCCGAGTCGCCGCCATTCATCTCACCAACAATCCATTCAATACTTCCGTCGTTCTCCACAACAGCCCGGCGATAAGTCAAATCGGTCGCCTGTTCGCCCAAATGGTGTACGCTCGCGAATTGTACCTTCGCTCCTTGCTTGATGTATACCTCGGAAGCTCCGTTATGCACAATGCTCTCGCTCAAGTTCACCGAAATATAGTTATCTACATAGGTTACTTGGCTATTCTCTTCTGCAACAATAAGCACATGCGGCGCAAACACCGAATCCGCTTCGTCGAGCAGGAAGATGCTTTGCAGCGGCGTATCAATTACGACATTCTTGGGAACATAGAGGAACACCCCGCCGCTCCACAGAGCTGCATGCAAGGCAGACAAGCGATGCTCATCCGGCTTGATGATTGTATGAAGATATTTCTGTACCAGTTCGCCATGCTCACGAGTAGCTGTCTCGAGATCAGTGAAAATCACGCCTTGGGCAGCCAATTCCGGAGTCACCCGAGCAAATACCGTGCCAGCATTACGTTGTACCAGCAGGTTACTCTGTTCCGTCAGATCCACCAGTGAATGTACGCTGTCAGGAAGCTGTTGCAGCGCCTCACTACGTGCTGCGCCGAAGTCACCAAAGTTACTCAGATTCCAGCGGTCCAGCCGCGTCTTTTCCAGTTTGGGCAAATCCAGTCCTTCAGCCAGTCGTAAAGCCTTCGTACGGCTCTCCGTCAGCCATACAGGTTCACCCTGCTTCTGGGAGATTTGCTTCAATTGTTCCGCTTCTACCGGAAGAACGGTTTGTGTCGTCATTCTTTATTCCTCCTTCCGTCTAGGCTTCTTGACCGACCGTTTCGTCCACAATACCAAGCTCTTCCTTAATCCAGTCATAACCATCCTGCTCCAGACGTTCAGCCAGCTCAGGGCCTCCGGATTTAACGATACGTCCTTGCATCATCACATGGACGAAGTCAGGCTTCACGTAATTTAACAGACGTTGATAGTGGGTAATAATCAGGAAGCCGCGATCCTCGCTCCGCATGGAATTAACACCGTTGGCTACGATTCTCAGAGCATCAATATCCAGACCGGAATCAATCTCATCCAAAATAACGATCTTAGGGTCAAGCAGCATCATTTGCAAAATCTCGTTCCGCTTCTTCTCCCCGCCGGAGAACCCTTCATTCAAATAACGGTGAGCGAACTCAGGATTCATCTCCAAGGCCTTCATTTGACCTTCCATTTGACGAATAAACTTAATCAGGGAAATCTCGTTGCCTTCTTCACGGCGCGCGTTGATTGCACTGCGCAGGAAGTCAGAGTTCGTAACCCCTGCAATCTCACTTGGATATTGCATAGCCAGGAATAAGCCGGCACGAGCCCGCTCGTCCACAGCCATCTCCAGAACGTCTTCGCCATTCAACAAGGCTTTGCCGTCCGTAACCTCATATTTGGGATGTCCCATCAATGCAGAAGCAAGCGTACTCTTACCGGTACCGTTAGGTCCCATGATGGCATGAATTTCGCCGCCTTTTATTTCAATGTCAATCCCCTTCAGGATTTCCTTGTCCTCAATTGTTGCCTTAAGCCCCTCAACCACAAAATGCGTCGCCATAAGCCTACTCCTTCCATTAACAATAATTAACGTTATTTGATCAAGGGCGCTGCCCTTGTTCTTGCCATTGTACCATAATAATTATCAGTTTAGAATGATTATCGCTGATTCTCACTGATTCTCACTTCATTTTATCCTACTTTTTTGGCATAAGCAACGTATGTCCGCTGATATCCGCTTGCATTGTGCCCTTTATCACAGACACATTCCATAGGCCTAACAATGGCTCAAACACATAGAAGGACTCAGCCATCACTATGGCCAAGCCCTTCTCCGCGGCGACATGCTTGGTGACCCTCCGGCCTGGCATTAACGCCACTCCCCTTGTTAGCCCAAGTAAGCCCGAAGCATCCACATATGCTTCTCCAGACTACCGACATAACCGGTAAGCAGATCTGCGGTGGCATCATCGCCTGCTTTCCCGGCCTGCTCAATCCCTTCACGGTAGGATTCGCATAAGGTAGCGAGGTCCTCCAGCAAATGCTGTACCATCGCTTGCGGCTCCTCCTTGCCAGAAGCCTCCTGAATAGTAGCTAATTCCAAGTATTCCTTCAACGTTGCTGCCGGATTCCATTTTAATGTAAGCATCCGTTCAGCAATCGCATCCATCTGCTCAGATACTTCATTATATAGTTCTTCAAATTTAAGATGAAGTCTGAAGAAGTTGTTACCCTTCACATACCAATGGTAGCTGTGCAATTTCACATAAAGTACGTTCAAGTTAGCAACCTGCTCATTCATCAATGGTTCAAGACCGGATTTGTTTGTTTTCCCTGTTGATTTTGCATCTGATTTAGCCATGCCTAGTCCCTGCTTTCTATAAAAATTTAGTGTATTCAATCCTCAAACCAGAAGACTTGAGGAATGATCTCAAAAGCCCTGACGTGCATACTCCATACTTACCCTTGTTCAGTATTTGCGAAACAAGCTTTGCTCATTCTTTGCGAACAAAGCGTGAACAGGCCTAAAACGCCCTAATCACATGAATACAATTCAAATTTTCAGTAAATTTGCAGAAATTCTCAGAATTTGGACTATGATTGTTTCGCTAGCGGTGCTATTATTAATTGGGTATTTTTTGTGACTAATTTAATTTTTAGCTTAAGGATATGTTCAACGACTTTTTGAACTACCTTTTTAAGAATGAATTTTTTTGGGGGAGTTATGAACAAGCAGACTGGACAACATCACAAGGAAGAGTTGGGCTATTTGTTCAACATCGAGATTCTGGTCAAGAACAATTCCAATGCATTAGCACTGCAGACGTTACTGGAGTTGCTCAACAGCAGCGACAAGATTATAGATTATCGAATCAATTCGGGCTCTGAGCTTGGCAAGGTCATTGAATCCATGTTGGCGAACTCCAAACAGGCACATATTACGGCATCGCACAAACACCCAGAGAAAACAGAAGTCACCAAGGAGTTACCGGCCAAATCCAGCAAACCGCCTATTCCCGAAACAGCTATTTCAGGAAGCTTCAAAGATATTGCGGCTAGCGATGAATTTCAAACCTGGATTCAGAATTATATTAAAGGCAATCAACTCGTCCGTCTCTACATCAATCGCAACGGAAAGCGAGTGAATATGCCTTGCCGTATTCTGAACTTCCAACCCGAAACCTACACACTCAGCGTCTACCATGTTGATGAGAAACAAGTCTACACTTTAAAGCTAAGTGAAGTCATTGATCTTCTTGATACTTAAACTTGTTCAACTCGCTTCTAAATCCATGCCAAAGAACGGTGGGTTCTTCCGCTCCAGGGAAGTGACCTACCGTTCTTATTCATTACCTTCATGCTCCATTTAGAGGGTAATCAAGTCTCTACCCTAAACGCCAGGAGTTGCCCCTCCAGGCTTCCAAGGCCAGTAGCAGCCAGCCTGCCAGGAAGGAGACGCCCCCTAGTGGGGTCACAGGTCCCAACCATCTCCATTCCATGATAGCAAGGCCGTAAAGGCTGCCCGAAAATAAAATGATGCCGATGACAAACAAGCGGTTAGCCCAGCGAAGCCGTCTGGACGTTCCCCATTTCTCTGCAAACAAGGCCCCTGCCAAAATAGCAAGCCCGTGGATCATTTGATAATGGACTCCGGTCTCATAGGTACCAATAGCCGATGCCCCGATTTTTTCTTTAAGAATATGGGCTCCAAAGGCCCCCAGAGCTACTGCCAGCAGCATGATGATAGCTCCAATTCCCGCATAGTTCCGCATCCTTAACCTTACCTCCCACGTATGATTTCAGCCTTCTTCATAGAAGTATAATAACCCAACGGCCACCCGCATTACCATTCATACCGCATTTTGGCATCTAAAAATAACCTTGCATTTTCCATTTAGATATGAAAGATTAATCATAAAAGATCAATTTATAAGGAGATTTTTATGAACTACAATCCAACAGAGTCCCCATCTTATTCGCCGCAACCCGGCACAGACATTCCACCTATGGCAAAAGCTAAATTTTCAGGACCAGGCATCGCCTCTTTTATTGTTAGCTTGCTGGCGCTAATCGGGTATATATCATCCATTGTGCTCATTACTGCAGCTTTTGTTGATATTATGGGTCAATCCATCATGCCAACTCCTGATGATATTATGCAGCGGGCAGACGCCATGTCAGGTGTTTTCCTCTTCCTTGCCTCACTATTTCTCAATTTAGTTGGGCTAGTCTTGGCTATTGTCGGGCTTGCGCTCAAGAATCGCCGGAAAGTATTTGCCATCCTGGGCTTAATCTTTGCCTTGCTCCCTGGATTGGGATTTATCGGGCTGCTTGTAACGGGGAGCATGGCTTCACTCTAATAAAACATACAACTCGTGCTGGCTCATCTTAAGCCATACGTTCCCTCTTCCCGCCATTTTTGCTAAAATGGAATAAGTTTTCTATGATATGCTGCACTTATGAAACGAATTAGTATGATTTGGAACAAGGAGACTAAGTATGCCTAACGTGAAAATATTTTCAGACAGCACCTCAGATCTGCCTGGCGATTGGATTGAGCGCCATGATATCAGTCTTGTTCCACTCTATGTCGTGTTCGGAAGTGAAACCTTCCGGGACGGCATCGATATTACCCCACGCGATATTTACCAGCGTGTAGAGAAAGAAGGCACCTTGCCGAAGACGACCGCTCCCTCCCCGGGAGATTTCGTTAGCGCCTTTGGTCCGTATATTGAACGTGGACAGGATATAGTCTACATCAGTTTATCGTCCAAGCTGTCCTCCACCTATCAAAATGCGAAGATTGCCGCGGGGGAATTCCCGGCAGGCCGAATTCATGTCATTGATTCCCTGACCTTATGCAGCGGCATTGGACTTCTGGTGATGAAGGCCGTCAAGCTGGCGGAGCAAGGCCTTTCCGCTGAAGAGATTGCAGTACAGGTCAGCGCTATCCGGCCACAAGTAGAGACTCAATTTGTTATTGATACCCTCGAGTATTTACATAAGGGCGGACGCTGCTCCGGAATGCAACATTTCATCGGTAGTCTGCTGCAAATCCGTCCGGTGCTCAAGCTGGTTGAAGGCAGCATTATCCCGGCTTACAAGGTGCGTGGCCGCAAGGAGAAGGCGGTACAACAAATGCTGGATAACGCCCTTGCCGATAAAGACAACATGGATAAGGACTTGATTTTGGTAGTCCATACGGAAGCGGAGGAAGAAGCTCTGAAGCTTGCAACCATTTTGCGAGAACAGACCGGAGCACGCAAAGTCGCTGTATCCGAAGCTGGCTGCGTAATTTCCAGTCACTGCGGACCGCATACCGTCGGGATTATGTACACCCGCAAGTTACCGGTTTAATCGTTGAAGCATCAATCTAACCCGATACTTAAACTCGGGTGAGCTGTCTTGAATGGCGTACGGCCTAGTGGCTAGCGCAGTTCGAGGCAGCTTTTTCTATTTCCGCCGCTTCCGCCCCCATCCTTCACATATCGTTCCTCTCGCTGAATATACTTTAGTTACATCCACTAAACTGCGAAATCCCAATTGTGCAAATCCCCAAATGGAGGTGTTCCCCATGTCTTCACCTAAGCAGTATAACTTTGTCGTCTCCAAGGAGGATTGGTCGCTGCACCGCAAAGGGTATCAGGACCAGCAGCGCCATCAGGAAAAAGTACGGGAAGTGATTCGGCAGAACCTCCCCGATCTGGTCACCGAAGAGAATATTATCATGTCGGACGGTAAACAAATCATTAAAGTCCCTCTGCGAAATCTGGAGGAATACCGATTCATCCATAACTTTCAGAAGCAACAGCACGTGGGTCAAGGTGATGGAGACAGCCAGGTTGGTGACGTGCTGGGACAGGATAGCCCCAAGAGTAGCAAAGGCGGAAAAGCAGGAGATCAGCCCGGTCATGACTACGTGGAGACTGAGATTAGCATGGAGGATCTGGAAGAGATGCTGTTTGACGAGTTGGAGCTCCCCTTCATTCAAGACAAGGATAAGGAAGAACTGGAGAGCGAAGCCATCCGCTTTAACGATATTCGCAAAAAAGGCCTCATGTCCAACATCGACAAGAAACGTACCATTCTGGAAAATTTACGGCGTAACGCCACCTCCGGTCAGCCTGGCATTCACGGCATTTCCCCTGATGATCTCCGCTACAAGACCTGGGAGGAAATCGTCGTCCCCCGGTCCAATGCTGTCATCTTGGCCATGATGGATACCTCGGGCTCCATGGGCGCCTTCGAGAAATATTGTGCACGCAGCTTTTTCTTCTGGATGACCCGCTTCCTGCGCCATCAATATGAGAAGGTAGATATCGTATTTCTGGCCCATCATACGGAGGCGAAGGAAGTGACCGAAGAAGAATTCTTCACTCGTGGGGAAAGTGGCGGCACGATCTGCTCCTCGGTCTATCAGAAAGCGCTGGACATCATCGACTCCCGGTATCCCCCATCCAGCTATAATATATATCCGTTTCATTTCTCGGATGGAGATAACCTGACCTCCGACAACGAGCGTTGCCTTAGACTGATTGGTGAGCTACTGAAGCGTTGCAACATGTTCGGTTATGGGGAGGTCAACCAGTATAATCGTGGAAGCACACTGATGTCCGCCTATCGGAACATTAAGCAAGAGAAATTCATCCATTATGTGATTAAGGAAAAAGGCGAAGTGTACAATGCGCTGAAGCGATTCTTCCACAAGCGTGAGGGAGGTGCGGCCAGTTGAATTATACTCATGCCGAGTTGGAATTCGCCATCTCAGAAATTATGGAAATTGCCGATAGCTTTGGACTTGATTATTATCCGATGCGCTACGAAATCTGCCCCGCCGATATCATTTATACCTTTGGCGCTTACGGAATGCCCACCCGCTTCTCTCATTGGAGCTTCGGCAAAACCTTTAACAAGATGAAGATGCAATACGACTTCGGACTAAGCAAAATTTATGAGCTCGTCATCAATTCCAACCCCTGCTATGCCTTTCTGCTGGAGGGCAACTCGCTGATTCAGAACAAGCTAATCGTCGCCCACGTGCTGGCACACTGCGATTTCTTCAAGAATAACTTCCGCTTCTCCGCCACCAACCGCGATATGATTGAGAGTATGTCTGCAACCGCCGAACGGATCAACAGCTATGAATTGGCCTATGGCGCGGATACCGTTGAAGCCTTCATTGACCACGTACTGGCGATTCAGGAACATGTGGACCCCCAACTGATTAAGCCGATGCGCTATGATAAGCGGCAGCAGCTAGAAGAGAAGCGGCGCAGAATACGCGAAGAACACAAGCATCCGGCTAAGCCAGGAATTTACGATGATTTATGGTCGCTGGATACGTCGCCAGAAGCGGCTTCCCCCGACACAACCTCCTTAACAGCATTCCCTTCTGAGCCGGAGAAGGACCTGGTATGGTTCATCCAGGAATATTCCGAATCTCTGGAGGACTGGCAACGGGATATCTTAAGCATGTTACGTGAAGAAATGCTGTATTTCTGGCCACAGATGGAGACCAAGATTATGAACGAGGGCTGGGCCTCCTATTGGCATCAACGCATTATCCGGGAGCTCGACTTGACCAGTGAAGAGACGATTGAATTTGCCAAACTCAATTCCTCCGTGGTGCAGCCCTCCCAGCAAAGTCTCAATCCCTATTACCTTGGGCTTAAAATCTTTGAAGACATCGAACGCCGCTGGGACCATCCAACAGAGGAGCAGCAGCGGCGCTTCGGACGTATCCCCGGGCAAGGACGGGAGAAGATGTTCGAGGTGCGGGAACTGGACTCGGACATTTCCTTCCTGCGCAGCTACCTGAGCAAGGAGCTGGTTCAGGATCTGGATTTGTATATCTTCGAGAAGCAAGGACCCGAATGGAAAATCACCGATAAAACCTGGGAGCATATTCGTGATCAACTTGTCGCCTCCCGCGTGAATGGAGGTTCGCCGTATATCGTAGTCCAGGACGGCGACTACCTTCGCTCGGGAGAGTTGCTGCTCAAGCATCAATACGAAGGACTGGAGCTTGATCTGAAATATCTGGAGCACACCCTCCCTCATGTCTATCATTTGTGGGGGCGCCCCGTTCACCTGGAGACAGTGGTTGAGGACAAACGGGCACTCTTCTCCTATGACGGACAGAAGCATCAACGCAAAATATTATCATAACGACGAATTCAGGCAATTGCAGAAATGCACTTGCCTGTTTTTTTATGAGGCGTCCTAACCATCACCAAAATTGACCATCGATCAGAAAATGGATATTATTGAAATAATAGAAATGCGCAGAGGTTGGTGGTGTACTTGAACTCTACAACCACGATACGTTCAATCCTGAATGATCACATGAAGCAGGAAGGTCTCAACCTGAACCAGTTTGCTCAACGGGTGGGACTGAATGCGGGCTCTCTCAGCTCCATTCTGAACGGGCATAGAAATTTAACGATTGAGCAGCTAGACATGATGACGGAAAGCTTCGGGTTTGAGCGGGGCTTTTTTTATAACCGCTATTTTGAAGAGCTCATTGCTGAATCGACGCCCAATTGGCGGCGAATCAAGCCTTTTCTGATCGCCTGCGCTGAGGTGGATAATGCGGCGTATTTCCGTAAATCCATCGGATTGCTGCTGGAGAACTTGATGTATTCCCAAGTGCTTTTTGAAGTGGCCGAAGACCTCTATCATAACGATAACAAGAAATTCGCTGCGATCATTTATGACGAAATTGCCTTCGGTGAGAAGAATCAGCATTCCGAGCGACTTGCCCTGTGCCAGTACCGCTTGTTCCTCTGTAAGCTTGCCCATGATCAGGAAATGAACTACCAGGCAGCCGTACAGTTTGAGCTCTTCGTGGAACGATTAAGCGAATTTGACCAGCTTGAAGCTCTCAAGGATTTAGCTAATACTTACCGTTCACTGCGTCGATGGGACAAGGTGGAGGAAGTGGCAGGACAACTTCTCAGCAAAGCCAAACATCAATATCAAAGAGGGGCACGCCTTAAGCAGGAGGCCCTCTCGGTAAAACCGCTGTTCACCTACGTGGCTTATGCTTATCTCCTTCTGGGCAGCGTGAGTGAATCCAGGCAGGATTATGATCAGGCCCTGCAGTTCATCAAGCTCTACGAGAACCTGAATTGGGTAAGGGAGAACGATGAGACTTCACTCGGGTGGAAGGAAAAATTTCAAGCCTGGGCTCGGATGAACACAATGGTGACCAAATTGGCCGCTGGCGAACCAAGCGTACTTCCCGAATACATTTCCTACATGGAATCTCATGAGGATGAAATATGGCTATGCCTGCTCAACATTGTCACGGCTGCCAATCGTCACAACTATACCATTGACGATATTCTGGAACGAATTGAATATGCTTCGCTGCTCCATCAGCCGGAGTATGAAACAGACATCTACACCAGGCAGACCACGGATGAACGCATAGCCCGGTGCTACTATGAGCTTGCCGCCTATTATCTCCATCGCGGTGCAGCGGAACAGGGATTTAACCATTTAATGAAAGCTTTGGAAAAAGCATCTTCAATTAACGAAAAGAGCTGTATAATTAAGTGTGTAGGCTTATTTGAGAACTTCAGAGACGACAGCAATGGGAGCATAATAGAGACCTACAAAAAACTTATTCGAGAGGTGTATAGGAATGAAAAGTAAGTTAAACGCTCTCCTATTAACTGTTTTTTCTCTAATTGTGATTTCCACCCCCTACATCCTTCGTCTCATGGATCATCATGGAGGAATGTAAGTAAGGCAACAAGACCATACACAAACGCAAATAAGACCAGTCCTAGGACTGGTCTTATTTATGTCTTGGTCCAGATTAACGATTCAGCAGGCTGCCCACATAACGGAGCAATTCATTGGCGCATACCGGGCAATATCCATGCTCGTCAATCAGCCGTTTGCTGACCTCGTTGATGCGCTTCAACTGATTTTCATCCGGTGTTTTCGTCGAAGTGGTAATCTTGACGATATCCTTCAGATCAGCGAACAGCTTCTTCTCGATCGCTTCCCGCAGCCGATCATGGTGATTGTATTCAAATTTCCGGCCCTTTCGCGAATAAGCAGAAATACGAATCAGAATTTCTTCGCGGAAAGCTTTTTTCGCATTTTCGGAAATGCCGATCTGCTCCTCAATAGAACGCATCAGCCGCTCATCAGGCTCCAGTTCTTCATCCGTCAACGGATCTCTAATTTTGGTCCAATTGCAGAAAGCTTCAATGTTATCGAGATAATTCTCGAACAAGGTTCGGGCCGATTCCTCAAAGGAATAGACAAAAGCCTTTTGGACTTCCTTCTTGGCCAGTTCATCGTATTCCCGGCGGGCAATGCCGATGAAATTCAAATATCGCTCCCGCTCATCCTTCGTGATTGAGGCATGCTGATCCAGACCGTCCTTGATCGCCCGCAGTATATCCAGTGCCCCCATGCAATGTAAATCCTGCTTGATCAGAGCGCTGGAAATCCGGTTGATCACATAACGCGGGTCGACGCCGGACATTCCTTCGTCCAAATGCTCGTTTTGTAGCTCCTTCAAATCCGCATCCTTAAAGCCTTCCACTTCTTCCCCATCATACAAACGCATTTTCTTCAGCAGGTCAATTCCCTGCTTCTTCGACTCCTTCAATCGGGTCAATATTGAGAAAATCGCTGCGGCCCGCAGTGCATGTGGAGCGATGTGAATATGTTTCATATCACTTTGAGCGATCAGCTTGGCGTAAATCTTCTCTTCTTCAGATACCTTGAGATTATAGGGAATAGGCATGACAATCATCCGGGATTGCAAGGCTTCGTTCTTCTTGTTGGCAATAAAGGATTTGTATTCCGCCTCGTTCGTATGGGCGATAATAAGCTCATCCGCACTGATTAGTGCAAACCTGCCGGCCTTGAAATTGCCCTCCTGGGTCAGCGACAGCAGATTCCACAGAAATTTCTCATCGCATTTAAGCATTTCCTGGAATTCCATTAATCCCCGGTTGGCCTTATTTAGTTCCCCATCAAAACGATAAGCCCGCGGATCGGACTCCGAGCCATACTCCGTAATGGTCGAAAAGTCGATACTGCCCGTGAGGTCGGCAATGTCCTGCGACTTCGGATCGGAGGGGCTGAATGTGCCGATGCCAATACGTTCATCCTCGGAAAGCAATACCCGCTCTACCCGTACATGTTCAATATCCCCGCCGTACTCTGTCTTGAGCCGCATCTGGCATACCGGGCAGAGATTGCCTTCGATGCGAATGCCCAGCGCCTGCTCCACTTCGGGCCTGAGCTCATGGGGAACCAGGTGTAGGGGGTCCTCATGCATCGGGCAGCCCGCAATGGCATATACTGCACCTTTATCGGTACGGGAGAATTTCTCTAGCCCTCGCTTCAATAAGGTGACCAATGTGGATTTACCCCCGCTCACAGGACCCATCAGCAGTAGAATCCGCTTGCGTACATCCAGCCGCCGAGCCGCCGAGTGGAAGTATTCCTCGACCAGCTTCTCGATGGCGCGATCCAATCCAAAAATCTCCTGCTCAAAAAATTTATACCTCTTCCGGCCGTTGACTTCCTCTACCCCAAAAGATTCAATCATTTCATAAACTCTGGCATGGGCGGTCATCGCGGGCGTTGGATCTTTGGCCAGCATTTCAATATATTGTTTGAATGTGCCGCTCCATGACAAGGAGTCGCTTTCCGCCCGGTAAGCTGCTATACGATTAAAAATGTCCATGTTAGGTACCTCCTCTACTCCCGCATAGGGGTTCTCCTGCGTCCCCGACAACCTTCCATTCACGCTGATACAGATGGAGCTTCCACGATAAAAAGTGTATTACATACCTATGCGGCTTTTGGGGAGAAGTTGACCTTTTTCCCGATGAAAATATTCGTATGGAAAAAGTGGGAATTCCCGTTTATGCTATAATCTAATCGGATTATCGGAACAAAAAGGAGATTATGATGGCGGTACAACATGAAACGGAATTGTACGCTCCGTTGAAGGCCTTTTTTGAGGAGCGGGGATATAGCATCAAGAGCGAAGTGCGGCATTGCGATTTGGTTGGCTTGAAGCCCGGCAGCGATCAACCACTAATTGTGGAGATGAAGAAGACCTTTAATCTCCCGCTGTTGCTGCAAGGTCTGGAACGTCAGCGTTCCAGTGCAGAGGTGTATCTGGCTGTGGAGCGCAACCGTACCAAGAAGGGCGCCCACAATCAGCGCTGGAGCGAAATTACGCTGCTCTGTCGGCGGCTTGGTCTGGGGCTGATCACCGTCACCCGCTACAAAACCAAGCCGGCCTTTGTGGAGATTTTGTGCTCCCCCGGTAACGAAGCTTTATATACCCCGGGACCGAAAGTTGTCAAACGGCGGGCGGAACGGCTGGTACATGAATTTAATGAACGCAGCGGTGACTATAATGTCGGCGGAAGTCACGCCACCAAGCTCGTCACCGCCTATCGCGAGAAGGCGCTACGCGTCGCATTGGCGCTGCAAGAGGGCGGAGAGATGGCCCCCAGGCAAGTGCGCGAACGCAGCGGAGTCGGCACCGCTCCGGCCATCTTGCAGCGTGATTACTACGGCTGGTTCCACCGTATCGGATACGGTCGTTATGTGCTGACTCCCGCGGGCGCAGACAGCCTGCGGGAATACGCTCATGTCGTAGATGCCTGGCGGCGTGAAATCGCCGTAACATCCCTGGAACTGGTGCCTGACGTAGCAGTGCTGGAGGAGAAAGTGGCGGCAAAGGCAGATAAGTAGCGTTTGCAAGCAAGAGCAGAGAAATGAATAAGACATCGATGCGATGAGGGACGTGACCCGAAGGACACGTGGAATTGAGCGAGTGCGCCAGGCAGGCTAGTCTGTGCCGCGCGCCGTGAACTCCGCAAGGGCGGCGGCGATGCGCGCCAGCCCTTCGCGCAGGATCGCCGGCTGGTGCGCGGCGATGTTCAGCCGGATGAAGCGATCATCCGGCTCGTTCACGTAGCACAGCGTCCCCGGCAGGAACGCTGTGCCTTCCAGCAGCGAAGCGCGCAGCAGCGCTTCGCTGGTGATCCCGGCGGGCAGGCGCAGCCACAGGAACAGCCCGGCGCCGGGATCTTTGCCGCAGCCGGTACAGCGAGGGCAACGACCGCCCAGCCTCGCCAGGCTCGCTCGTCTGGCCTGCCCCCCGCTGCCGGCAGGCTCTCGCCTCCCCCAAACTTCCTTCGCCGCTGCCCTCGGCGAAGAGCACAGCCCCTGCCGTGTCATCCTCAACCACCGGCAGGCCGAACTGCCCGCTTAGCTGGAGTAGCTCCAGCTTACGCTCCCGGCTCCACACCCGCCCGGACGGGTTGGAATAGTGCGGCGTGACGTAGATCAGGTCCGGCATCCGTCCGGCCCTCTCGCACTTGCTCCGCAAATCGTCCGGCAACATCCCGTCCCGGTCACAGGCCACCGGGACAGCCTGAAGGCCTTGCTGCCTGATCATCTCCAGCGCCTCCGGGCTGGTCGGCGTCTCTACCAGCACCGTCCCTCCCTCCGGCACCATCGCCTTCAACACCAGACTCAGGGCCTCGTCTGCGTAATCGGCCAACAGCAATTGCTTGGGAGAAGTTCCCCCTCCCTCCGCTTGACTGTAAGCTCCGGCCAACCAGTTCAGCCAAGCTTCTCCCTCCGCTACCTCCTCTCCCGCAGACTTTAGCGTTTGCTCTGTAGTCCCGCCACCTCCGTCTCCCTGCGACCCTGCCAGAGAAATCAATGTCCCTTTTCGATATCTCCCTTCAAGCTCTTGTGCAAAGTGGTGCGGCAACGATGACTTGAGTAGCTTTAGGCCCGGGTCCATCTTCATCGCCCTCCCTTTATCGTTACTTGATTACGCCGATTGTACCCCGGGACAAATTCCCCCGACAACTACTCCCCTATTATTCATTTTGCACCTAGCAAGCGAATTTAGGCGAATGCTGTCCTTTTTGCGAAGACTATGTCGCCGTGATAGAATGGGAACTGCAAATAAACGTTTTGAGGTGATTTACCATGTCTTATTCTACGGAGCCTGCACCAGCTAATGAAATGAAGCGCAGCAGGAAATCGCAAAGGCCATCCGTAGCCATCATTATTATCATCTGGGTGCTCTTGATTGGCGCGGGGGCGACCGCAGCCTATTACTATAGCAATCATCTGAAGCAATCGATGATAGATCAACTTGATGCCAAATGGCAGAGCGAAACGGCCTTGATGAAAGAGGATTACACCTCCCAGCTTGCAGCTTTATCCGAAGAAGTGAAGCTGCTGCAGGGCAAGGTGGACACATTTAACGAATTGCTGGAATTCACGAAGGATAACAGCACGGAAAAAACGGACAACAGCAACAAGCTATACTCCCAGCTTAGCGAGGTCAAACAGCAGCTCGCCAAGCTACAGAAACAGATGGAATTATTAAAATGATTACGCCTGTCAAGCAGATCAACCGTTTTTTCCTGCTGGCTACCGGCCCCCTCATCGGACTGCTGATTGCTTTGTTTATCGGAGGGGCCGCTATCGAATGGAACAATAGCCTGGATAAGCTAGCCCAGGAAGCTGACATCTTTGAGACCACCGCCATCGTCTCGGCTGGATTGGACCAAGCAGAGGCCAATGCCAAAACAACGATTTCTTCCATTCGTGAGACAGCAGAGTTGTATCATAAGACAACAACGACCATGAGTTCCATCGTGACTACCGCCACAACCGCCGCCGGGAAGCCAGAGACCATCTATAACCGCCGGATTACGTCCAAGCTTGGAACGCCTTACCAGACGATCCAAAGCGACCGTATCCGAATTGAGTTATTTAAGGTTAACCCTGGCACCTACCGGGGCTACGCCATGAAGATTAAGCTCAAATCTCCGGATGCCATGAAGATGACGCTGGGCAAGGATAAATTTGGCGGGTCCGAGACGACCAAGCAAGCCGTAGAGCGCTATAAGGCCGTGGCCGGCATTAATGCCGGCGGCTTTGCCGACTCCCGGGGAGAACGTTATCCGTTAAGCACCACTATGCTGAATGGGAAATACCTGAACGGCTTTGAAGCCTCGTTCAAAGACCTGTTTTTTGTCGGCTTGAACAAGTCCGGACAATTAATCGGGGGCAAATACCAGAAGCAGGAGGACCTCGATCGCGAGCAACCTTTATTTGGCGCCTCCTTCGTGCCGCTCCTGCTGCAAAATGGCAACAAAACCACGATTCCACCGAAATGGCAAACCTCGCCCTTGCGTGCACCGCGTACCGTCATCGGCAACTATAAGGATGATCAACTGGTGGTGCTAGTGATTGATGGACGGGATGAAAGCGGAAGTTCTGGCGCTACTCTAACCGAGCTTCAAGAGAAGCTTTGGAAGATGGGCGTTCAGGATGCCTATAATCTGGATGGAGGAGGTTCGTCCTCTCTGGTCGTTAACGGCAAGGTGGTCAACAAGCCATCAGATGGTGCTCTTCGCCCGGTACCTACTCACTTTCTGTTCTTTAAATAGCACCAACATTTTTTCGTCTATGAGATAAGTCATATTTTGATTTATTTTTAGAGGGTTGACGGGTATAATAAGATCGAGGCATATAACGTGGAGGTGTTCGGTTTTGTCATTCTCTATAACGTTCTGGATCATTGCCCTTGTTCTGGCTATGATGATATGCGGTATTTTAACATCCTCGTACAACGACGATAAAACCAAAGGCCTGTAACTTAAATAAGCATCCCCTAGGGGATGCTTATTTAAGTTGAGACACGCATACGCCTTTAATCCTATTTAACGCCGCCCTGAATCTTGCGCAGACGACGAGTCTGGATCAGCCATGTTCGCCTGCCTTACCTACTAAGACAATTGATTCATTTCAACCAGGCATTGACCACAAATGGAACGATCTTTAAAATCACTGACATTCTCCATTGAACCGCAGAACACGCATTTTGGCCGATATCTCTCCAAAATGATATGATCCCCCTGCACCAAAATTTCCACAGGGTCGCCCTCGTTCATTTGATATCTCTTTCGCAGCGACTTTGGTAACACAATACGTCCCAGTTGATCCACTTTTCGGACCACACCAGCAGGTTTCATAAAATGGCACACCTCTCCTGAAAAAAATAGTTATGTAGAAAAATAGAACCAAATACCTAATCTATTATATTTCGCTATTATTTTCAGGATTCCTGCTGCATTTCGACGTTTTTAAAATGATTTTGACGAAATTCCTCGAATTTTTATAACATTCCCGGAAAATCAAGCTGCCGAAGGGCCTCGTAAACGATAATTGCCGCAGAATTCGACAAATTCAGGGAGCGTACTTTGTCCGTCATCGGCATTCGCATGATCGTTTCCGTGTGGGCCTCCAGAATTTCCGGTGCCAGCCCTTTCGTTTCTTTACCGAAGACAAAGAAATCCCCGTCCTGATAGTTAAAATCCGTATAACGTTTCGTTGCCTTCGTTGTTCCAAAGAAGAAACGTCCTTCCGGATATTGCTCCTTCACTTCCTGAAAGGAATCATGATATTCGATATGCACCGCATACCAGTAATCCAACCCGGCACGCTTAAGCGTAGCGTCATCTGTCCGAAAGCCGAGTGGACGCACCAAATGCAAATGAATGCCGGTAGCCGCGCATGTTCTTGCGATATTGCCTGTATTCGCCGGAATTTCCGGCTCCACCAATACAATGTGTAAAGCCATGATGATCGAACTCCCCATCTTGAATCTATAATGTTGTTGCCTGAACCCTACGTGTCCCATTATAGCAAATTAGCAGCCAACAGGAAAAAAGTCCCCAAGCAAAACAGACTCCATCACCGCGCTACTACACGATGATGGAGTCTGTTATAGTTATTCAACAATTAACCGTGCGTTTTTTGGAATTGCGTCATAAAGTCAACCAACGCCTTAACGACTACGTAAGGAACGGCATTATATATAGAAGCTCTCAGGCCGCCAACACTGCGGTGGCCTTTTAGTCCTATAAATCCTTCTTTTTCGGATTCCTTAATGAACAGCTTCTCCAGCTCTTCAGAAGCGAGGCGGAAGGTAACATTCATGATCGAGCGGCTATCCGGCTGAGTACAGCCACGGAAGAACCCGTTGCTCTCATCAATAAAGCGGTACAGCAGGTCAGCCTTCTCCCGGTTCTTCTGTTCAACCCCGGCAAGAGCACCCTGCTCTTCAATCCATTTGAGCACTTCATTAACAATATAGATCGAGAAGGATGGCGGCGTGTTATACAGCGAGTTGTTTTCAGCGTGCGTATCATAGCGGAACATCGTTGGCAGATGCTTCGGCGAATTTTGCAGCAATTCCTCACGGGCAATCACAACGGTTACGCCGGACGGGCCGAGATTCTTCTGCGCTCCCGCGTACACCATGCCGAACTGCGTCAGATCAAACGGACGACACAGGATATCACTCGACATATCGGCAATCAACGGAACACTTCCCGTATCCGGAAATTCGCGGAACTGAGTTCCCTCAATTGTCTCATTGGAAGTCAAATGCAGATAAGCTGTATGATCTGGAAGGCTCAGGCCGCTTAAGTCAGGCATACGCATATACTTGTCCTCTTCGGAAGAACCCGCAATAAATGTATCACCGATGAGCTTTGCTTCTTTAATCGCTTTATTGGCCCAACTGCCTGATTTCACGTACCCCGCTGTTTTCCCTTCAGTCAGCAAGTTCATCGGCAGCATGGCAAATTGAGTGGATGCCCCGCCTTGCAAGAATAACACCTTGTAGCCGGACGGATTGCCCAGCAGCTTCAGCAATCGGCTGGACGCTTCATTATGAACTGCCTCATAAACGGCCCCCCGGTGCGACATCTCCATAATCGACATGCCTGTTCCGTGAAAATCGACAAACTCTGCTTGCGCCCGCTCCAGTACCTCCAGCGGCAACGCAGCCGGGCCAGCATTAAAGTTAAAAGCTCTGTTACTCATTTCTCCCCATCCCTTCGGTCACATTTCATGTATGGTTTCGATATAGTTATCGATTATCATAGCAACTAATCCTTATCCCAGCAAGCAGTTATTTCTCAAAAAGGTCATCCGTTTACAGAAATGACACATTAACGCTTTATTTAAATGAAGATAGTAAAAATAAACCCGCCAAACGGCCTATAGACCGCGGCAGGTTTATCCTTTTTTCAACCTTATTCGACTATTATCCCTTGACCGCTCCTTCGGCAATCCCGGCAAAAATATATTTTTGCAGCAGCAGATATATGACGATTGTCGGAATCAATACTATGACAATGGCAGCGGAAAGTTGACCAAAATCCGAGGACCGCTGACCCACGAAGGTCATTAGTGCCGTAGACAGTGTGTGCAGTTCCTTGGACGGCATATAAAGATAAGGAATATACATGTCGTTCATAATATCCACGGCTTTGATAATCGCCAGCGTAGCCGAGGCGGGCAGCAGCAACGGGAAGATGATCTTCCGGTAGATTGTTAAGTAAGATGCGCCGTCGATCATTGCACTCTCATCCAGTTGGCTGGAGATCTTCTCAATGAATTGCAGGAAGATGAAGATTTGCAGCAAATCTGTTCCCGCGTAGATTAACAATGGGGCAAATATCGTATCATACAGCCCCAGCGACTTAATGATCTGAAAGCGGGATACCTCTGTAGTATAGAAGGGAATAACCATCGCCACCATGAACATAGCCATAATCAGCTTCTTTACCCTGAAGTCAAAGCGATTCAGAATGTAAGAGGTCATCGAGCCGAGCACCGTATTCAGAATGACGCTGACCACAACCAGAACGGCCGTATTTCGAAATCCCACCAGCATGTTCCCTGTTTTGAAGGCGGTAATCAGGTTGCCGAACTGCCATGATTCCGGCAAAGCAAGCGGCGAGGATTTCATCAATTCCGGGCCAGTTTTGAACGCTGTGAATACGCTGATCAGGACCGGGAACAGAACGATGGCACTGATTAGAATAAAGAACAGATACACCGGGACACGAGACGACATCCGTCTAATCATTTATTCGTCCCCCTTCCCGCCAAGCAGCTTACTCTGTACCATGCTGAACGCAATAATCATAAGCATCAACATGACGGCCAGTGAAGAGGCAAGACCATAATTGTTGTATTTAAATGCCGCTTGAATGGTATACACCGTGAACGTGCTACTTGAGGTTCCCGGTCCGCCCTGGGTCATGAGGAACGGAATATCAAATACTTGCAGAGCCCCTCTGACATTCAGGAAGAGAACGATCTCAATAACTCTTCGGATACCCGGGACGGTAATGAATCTGAATTTGTGCCAGCCGTTAGCACCGTCAATCGTAGCTGCCTCATACAGGTCTTGGGGTACTGACTGTAAGCCCGCGAGGAACAGGATGACGTGAAAGCCGCTGAAACGCCAAAGGGATACCGCTACCAGTGAATAATTGACCACGTTCGGATCACTAAGCCAGCTTTGGATCAGGCCTTCCAGACCCGCCGCTCCCAAGAGCGCATTCAGTGGACCATTGATCGGATTATATAGATAGCTGAAAATATAAGCCACAGCCACTCCATTCAAGATGTAAGGCATGAACACGATGGAACGGAAGAAGTGGCTCGCGCGAAGCTTCTGATTAAGCAAGACAGCAACCATAATTTCAATAGGAATGAAGACCAAATGCATGATGAAATACAACAAGTTGTTGCTAAGCGCATCCCAGACCCCTTCCGTCCGAAATGCCATCACATAATTTTTTAGCCCTACATAGCTGAACGATTCCGATATCCCGTTCCAGTCCGTCAGACTGAACTGAAACAGCTTCAAGGTAGGATACAGCAGAAATAACATCAACAAGCCTACCGGTATAAACAAAAACCCGAAGATCACCAGCTTCTTTTGCAGATTATAGTTCATCTCTTCCACTTCCTTTTATATCAGGCGGCCCGATATATCCTATTTATTCTTTCTGGCTTCCGTCCATTTCGCATTCAAATCCTTAACGATATCATCCACCGACTTGCCCGCCATCATTTCTTGCCCCAATGCCTTCACGTCAAGTTGAATCGCATTGGACAATTCCGTGTAGGTTGTATCACCCGGAATATAAATGAAGTTATCAGGCTGATGCTCACCATAGAAGGACTTGAGGAATGGTACCTCCGATTCAACTCCCTCAAACGCACTATCCAGTTGAGCCGCATTGAGGTACTCCTTATACACCTCTGGAGAATAGAACCACTCCATGAATGCCTTGGCTTCCTCAGGATGCTTCGACGTGCTGCTAATTCCGTAGAAATGGTCGGTGAACATCATCAGCTTGAGCGGGGTATCCTCATTAGGCCGGTACGGCATCGGGAAAGCCGCCAAATCGTCCAGATTGCCCGCCTTGCCTTGATAAGTGGGTACGAACCAGAGTCCCGAGGCCATAATCGCCGCTTGCTTGGAAATGAATAAATCATTGGCTTGATCTGCACCGATGCCCAGCGGGTCCGGGCCCATAACACCGGCATTATACATTTCAGCAATTTGCTGATAAGCCTGATAGAATGGGGTGCCTTCTCCAAACGGCGTATCTTCTTTGGCCAAGTCACTCAAATAGTTTTCATTGTCCGACAGGATATGTGGCAGAAATTCATTGAACGGATAATCTGGCCAGGCATCCTTGCCACCCATCGCGTAAGGAATGTACGTGCCATCTTGCTGAATTGCCGTCAACACTTCCATGAACTGAGGCCAGGTCGTAGGCACCTCCAGGTTCAATTCCTCGAAGATACTCGGATGATAGTACACCAATTCAGGGAAGGACACCGAAGGAATCGCCAGCACTTTTCCGTCAATGGCATAGGTCTTCGCGTATTTATTGGTGTCGACAACTCCGACATCATCCAGCGGAATAAGCTGATCCTTGAAGTCGGCCAGCCAGTTCGGCTTCAGCTCCATAATATCGGGGAGTGCCCCGCCGCCGGCCCGAACCTTGATCGCTTGCAAATAATCGCTATCGCTCTTGAACGATTCAACCTCCACGCTGACATTGGGCTTGACACTGCTATATTCCTTGACCTTTTCGGTGACAAAGGTAATAAAATCATTATTGGAGTCCCACATGGCCATCTTCAAAGTGACCTTCTCCCCACTGCCCTTGCTCTCCTTGCCTTCCTGTCCTCCATTTTGTGCTGCTGGTGTATTCCCACCGGAGCAGCCGGCAATGACCGTAACCAGCAACATGCAGGTAAGCAGCCAGCCTGCCCATTTCCCTCTGTTCATCGTTTGACCTCCCTTATATACTCGCAATATGAATCCGTTTACAAGTCCATTATATTTTCTTTGATTACGCTTTCAATTATCTCTGCTTATTCTTTTCTTCTCTCTTTTTATCCTTTAAGTGAGAGTTCAAAAAGTCGGGTTTACAGGATCAAGAAGGTTGGATGAAGTCAGGGACTGAGTAGCGGAGCGTAGACAGATCTACGTGAGCAACGGAAGGCCCGGCTGAATTCAAGATTCGATGTCGAATGTACTCCTTGATCAGCTTCGTTCTGGGAAGACGACTTTTTGAACAACCTCTTTTAATTGTTCACGGTATTCCAGGGGCGTCTTCCCCGTAATCCTCTTAAACACCTTCGTAAAATGTCCGGGATTCGGATACCCCACCCGCTCCCCAATTTCATATAGCTTCATCCCGCTTTGCAGCATAACTATGGCATTCTCTATACGCCGCCGGGCTACATATTCTACGAAGGTCTCACCCATTTCCTTGGCAAAAACTTTACTGAGATAGCTTTCGCTGATGCCCGCCATTTCGCTGGCAAGGGTCAGGGAGATCGGCTCGTGATAATGTTCATCAATCCAATCCTTGACCTTGGCTGCCAACCTTGGAGTCGTTTCTGTCACAAGGGATAGCGGATGAACCATCTCGGCAGTCCGCCGAACCAGGTTTGTAATATAATCCTCTACCTCCGGCAGGAAATTAAGCTGCTTTATCTGCGCCGCCGGAGATGGGCTTCCTGCTCCCACCAGATCGCTCCAATCCAGATTCCGGGCGCGCAACAGCGACCCAAGTTCCCATAGCAGAGCAAAATAAGGCTGAAGAAGCACCTCAACCGAAGCATGTCCCGACTGTTCCAGGCGGACCATCCCCTCCCGAAGCTCCCTCTCCCAATCCCCGCCCCCTAGCTCAAGGTTGCGAATCAAACCCGAGATATTCCACACCGGTGCGCGTTGCTCTTTCCCCACCTGCACAGGCAAGGCTTCCGAGAAAAACACCTCTCCCACGCCTCGAAAATAACGAAGCTGTGCAAGCAAATGCGCCTCCTTGTAGCGAGATTGCCACACCTGCCAATGCGAGCAAGGCTCGGTCAGACCAATGGACCCGCTGACGCCGACATATTGCTGCAAATGTGAAAATGTCTTATAGAACATCTCCGTCAGTCTCGTTCGGTCATGCTGTCCTTCCATCCGCTCCGTCCCCCACAGAAGGATGGCAAATTCGCCGGGAGCAATCGGCACGATAATCAATTGATGGCCGTATCCGTCGATAACCTGCCGAACGGTATGCATGACAAAGCGGTCCTGCTGCTCCTGATCTTCACCTTGCTTGGCCCGATGACAGGGGTCCAGCAGCAAGCAAGCAATGTACTGCCGGTCACGTCCCCCCTCTTCGCTCCACCACTTAAGAAAAGCATTCTGCTCCGTGTTCTCTTCGTGCTCCACGCTAACTTCCTCCGGGGCAAGCCCCGCTACAGGAGTGACGCTTCCGTTCCATTGAATGGCATTTATCAGCCAGGTAGCCTTCAGCTTCTGCTCCTGGGACCGCGTCTCTTCATCTCTGCGCTCCCACGCATTCATCCGCTGACGAATGATCTCCACTGCCTTGCTGATGACCGGAGTTGCCTTGGCCTCCTCCAGATCGTTCTTGATCATATAATCCGATGCCCCGTACAGAAAGGCCTCTCTGACATACTCATAGTCCGAATAAGCGCTAAGCACGATGACGACCAACTGCTCCATAAGACCGCGAGCATGGAGCTCTCGAATCAGCTCAATGCCATTCATATGAGGCATCTGCATGTCCACCAGTAGTAAGTCAATGCCGCCTTCCTCTATTCTCTTTAGAGCTTCACGGCCATGGGCGGCTTCACCCGCGATATCGCAACCAAAGCGCTCCCACGGAATCAACTCGCGCATGGCAATGCGTACGATAGGTTCGTCGTCAACCAGTAATACTCGAATCATCCTTTTTCTCCTCCTCAGGATTTTCCTTAAGCCACGGTAACTGTAGCTCCACTCGGGTGCCCTCGCCTTGTACACTAGCAATCTGGAGACCGTAAGCCTCGCCATAGTTCAGGCGAATGCGTTCATGTACATTTCGTAGTCCCAAGCCGCTAAAGCTCTCTTTGCTTGGCTGATGGGAAGATAACAATGAGGGCAGCTTATCAGGGGCTATACCCATGCCATCGTCCTCGATGACAAAGCAGCAGTCATCCCCCCGCAGCTTACCCCATATATAGATGTTGCCACGCGTCTCCTTCTCGTGTAAGCCGTGCAGAATGGCATTTTCCATAATAGGCTGAAGCAGAAGTTTTAGAATATAAGCATCATCCAGGGCAGGATCGATTTCGTAATGTACATCAAACAGATCACCGTAACGCGTCTTCATAATTTGAAGATATTCACCTAGCAAGCCTATCTCCTGACCCACCGTTGTATACATTCCACCTTTGTTCAGTGTGGAAGACAACAGTCGGGTTAACGCATCCGTCATTTTGACGATATGATCCGCCTTGGATATAGCCCCCATCAGCTTGATGGTGTTAAGGGTATTCAACAGGAAATGAGGGTTAATCTGCGATTGCAACGCCCGGATCTCCAGCAGGCGCTTCTGCGTTTCCTGATCTTTAATCTCTCCGATCAGCCGTTCCATGTTCACATTCATCTCGTTAAAGGCTGTCCCCAATACGTAAATTTCCAACGGGCCAGAAGGAGCTAACCTTGTCTTGAGATTACCGGTTTTGGTCTGGGACATCCCTCGGAATAAGGATAGGATCGGGTTGACGATGCTATGAGCCAGGCCATAGGACACCAGCAGGAACACAACCAGACCCCCAATGGAAAAAATAATCATGCTAAGGAACACACTTCTGACCTGATCGACCAGTTGTCCATAAGGCACGACCTTGATATATTTCCAGCCCAAATCAGACGTGGTATAGATAATAAAGGATTGATTACCATCAATGTTCTTGACATAGCTACCATGCTCTCGCTCCAAGGCCTCCCCCAAATAGAGCCGCCCGCCGATCCCTTGCTGCATGGCGGTTACATCATTGGCAGCAATGACATCACCACCCGAGCCAAGCACGTAGATATCCCCGCTATCTCCTCTGCTGGCATCCAGCCGCTCCAGAAAGTCAGAAGACCGGAAAACGAAATATATCATTTCCACGTTATAGAACAATGTGCTGTATTTAGGCGACACCGCAGCCGTAAAATAACCGTCCCCCTGACCCAGACTGATTGCGCTCTCTTGCACACCGAACAGGCTCACCCGATTCTTCTGCTGCTCCGCTTCACGATACCAGTCCATGGCTTGCAGATGAGAGAGATCAAGGTCCATATTTCTTTTATAAGCGTAGGAACCTTGATTTTTGAAGAAAAACAACACGCTCACCACATCAGATGTATAGTGAAAATAATTGTTCAACTGCTTGTCGAGCGATTTGCGCAGCTCAAATTGACTCGCTTGGCCTTCGTTCTTATGGATCGCCGCAGAGGTTGAGATGATCTGATCATCATTGGCGATGGCTGATACCGTATTAATCATCATTCGGGCCTTGGCGTCGAAGCTATCCGCTTGCTGCTCAAGGGTTTGCAGGGCCTGGTTGGTCAAATTGCCCAGCATGATAGAGTTCAGGGAGCGTACCGCAAATAAAGTCACCAACAAGATCGGAATAGTAATCATCAGGAAAAAGGAAGTATTCAAAATCCGCGAGATGCTCCACCTGTTTTTCTCAATATACGAAATTATGAATCTCATGCGCTGACCCCCGTATCTGGAATCTATGTTCACTTGAAGTCTACGGACATTTGAAATCGCTTGCAATGTTTATTTTGAAAAAAAGAAATGCCGCAACAACCATAACATGGCTGCCCGGCATTTTCGTATAGTAAGCATAGTGAAACTGTAACGTTTAACGTAGATTTAGTAGAGTTGCCCGCCCAACTTCTCCACACCATCGAAGATTTGATCTCCGTAACCCCAGAATTGGTTGAAATCAATAATAAAAATCTTCTTGTCCTTAATAGCCGACATGCTTTGTAGTGCAGGGTTGTCATAAAGGTGATTTACCATCTCCTCTGTATCAGGACCGCCGCTGTAATAGGAGATTAGCAGGATATCGGGATTGGTGGAAATAAGCTGCTCCACACCAACCTCCCCGTCAGCCTCGCCAAAGCTATTTTCGAGGTTTAAGAGACGAAGGGCATCCGCCTGGAAGGTATCGTTAGCCCCGCTATACACAGCTACAGCCCCCTTCTCGCTGCTGGAAATATAAGCGAAGCTAACCGGCTTTTCGGCTGCGGGAGTGATGGATTTTATCGTTTCCACCCGCTTCCGCAAATCCTCAGCATACTGGGTAGCCCGCTCCTGAATATCAAAGATTTGCCCGATTTGCTCGATATCCTGGAATAAGGATTCCAAATCTGCTCCCTTAACGGAGGTATTCTGCACAAACGTCTTAATGCTGAGTTCATTTAAAGCATCAACCGTGCCTACTCCCCAATCCGCATCAGCGAACAAATCGCCGCGGCCCAAGACAAGATCCGGGTTGGCACCCAAGACCAACTCCTTACCGACATAGTCCTTGGACAAGACGGGAATGGTAGCAAATTCATCGGCGATATCAGGCGCCACTTCACCGTAGAGTGCCGCTACACCCACCATTTTCTCCGTCAAGCCAAGCCGGATAAGAAGTTCCGCTGCGGGCTGGGTATTGGCCACCACCTTCTCTGGCGACTGCTCGAAGCGCTGCTCCTTCGCCGTCCATGTTCCTCCTTCGCCTGACAGAGCATGATTAACAATCGTAAGCGGATAGCTGGTTGAACCAGCCACGCCTTCCTCACCGCTGGAGCTTGCGCTGTTGCTCCCTGCATTCTCCTGGCCTGTCAAGCTGTCTTCCGGAGATGCTACCGAACCGCAACCGGCAACAATCGCTAGCAATAACACCAATATAACCCCAATTGAAACTTTTCTTCTCAATAAAACCTGCATCAATATGAACCTCCAATTCAGCATCAGTATATATGATAATGATTATCATTATCATATATACTTTAAATTCATGCCATTGTAAAGAGGGAATCACCCCTTCGCCATCAACTTATAAATCTATGATCATAAAAAAATGGCGACACGAGCTCCCTCGCATCGCCATTCTTCCGATTCAAACCACCTTCATGAACTCGTAGATGCGCGTCCAGCTTTGCCGTTCTCCAGGAGCCAGCTTCACCTCAACGAACATCTCCGGAGCCACCACATGACCATGTCCCCAGACCGCCGCCTCGGATAACGGAAGCTTGCTCAGTTCACGTACCGTAGCTCCACTTGGCCGATGGGAAAGCTCCCACAGCCAGGACTGTTCATGCCCATCCTGTGGCTGTAGACAGAAATAGAAGTCCTCCGTCGGCTCACGATCCCAGGACACTTCATTTCCTGTAAAACGCACGCCTTTCAGTGTTGCCGGATCATCGCTCCATGGCTGAATGGGCTCAGGGAACCGCAGCACATATTCCGGACCGACCTTATGACCGTCTATACCAAGAAAATTATGTGAGTATTCGTCGGTATCAAGCGGCTTCGTTCCCGTATTCTCTACCACGTATTCCACGGTAAGTCGGCCCTCGCTAATTTCAATATGCTTCTCCATATAGGCAGCATACCCCTGGTACTCAAGCGGCAAGGTAATAAAGCTGATCCGCTCTGGCCCATGCTGTTCAACTCGGGTAGTAAAGCGCTGACAGGCGTAATCTCTGTAAAACAAGTAACCTGTGTCGTCGGGGCGCGTAAGAAGTCCTACCCCAAGCTTCGGAAAGGCTTCCCCAGCCTTGGCTTCTTCGTACCCGATCGCCTTTCGAATTCCGAATTCACTGCATAAGCCAATGCCGCCCGTTCCCCCTTCAGGGGTCAAGCTCTCCTTCACGCAGAAGTGGTGTCCCCCTTCAGCCAGCGTAACCCCGGTAATAATACCCGATCCATCAAAGCGGACTCCCGAATAGGACTCACCCAAGCCTGCAATCTCAACCGTTAATACATCATTCTTTAGCAAATAAGCCATCTATCTTACCACCTTGTTATTCCTACACGCCAAGCGTGATTTCTATACGGTGAACAGCTTCGTCTGCCAATGCAGCAAGCTCGCTGCGCGGAATCACACAGCCTTGTCCCTGAGGTTTATAGGACAATGGCGCATCGCCCAGGGCAACTCCCTTGAGCTCGTAATCTCCGTAATCCTTCCCCTGGGGATTGCGGAATACGATATGAAGCTTGCGTCCGGCAAAGCTCGTCACTACGGAGGCCTCTCCGTTAGCATCAAATTGTTCTCTTGCCAGCTTGGGCTCAATGTACAAATCGCCGTAATGACCCTTGACTCCGTAGACTTCCGTAAGCAGCGTAAGCAGCAGCCAACTCGCTGACCCCGTTAAATAAGTATACATGCCCCGGCCCCGTTCGTTAATATATTCCGGAACCCCTGGGTACATCCGGCTATTAGCGAAGTCCGTAGACAGACGGTACACGGAATCCAGCACTTCCTTGCCAGCCTTGACGAATCCCCGTTTGTACAAGGCATTGGCATACATCACGGTCATATGGCTGAACATGGCACCGTTCTCCTTATGTCCAAAGGCAAAGCCGAAGGCGCGGCCCAAATTCTGCTGAATTTCTCCAAAGCGGGAATTCAGTCGATAACCAATCCGCTCGTCCTTGAGATAATGGTCTACCGCCGCCGTGATGTGCCCCACCTGCTCGTCGGTTGCTACCTGGCCCATAATCGGAAATACCTGTCCGGTTAACGTCATTCGTACGCCTTGCGGGTGATCCCCTTCAACCCGCTCGCCATCGTTATTGTAGTAACCGTTGAACCACTCAAGCCCAGCCTCGCTACGAACCCATTCCTGTGTACGTAAGTGGTTGACCATCCAGTTCGCCTTCCGCTCCAAATCCTCAGCGACCTTAGCAACCTGCAGCTTCAGCTTGCGCCCACTTACCAATGGAGTCACAGAATCATAATAACGGTCCAGCCGTGCTTGCTTGGCCTGAATACTATCATAGGATACCGGCTCATTCAGACTATCCAGCAAGATCCCCATTTCCTCGGCAACCTCAATCTCCCCAATTCCGGTTGCCTGCTGCAAATGCATCAAGAGTTTGGCCAAGTCCGCCAGGTTGCTGGCGTAAAATGCTGTAAAGGCTACGCTCTCTCCCTTAACGGGAGCCAAATCGAGGCCATCGTTCCAATCGGCACCTTCCAGCTTGATGTTTCCGTTCTCCCCGACATTAAAGAATGGCACCACATTTTGTAGCAATATATGCTCCAGGATTGTCCCTTCATACACTTCCCCGTTAGCCGCAAGCAGCTTGTTGCCTTGCTCTGACGACCAGCTTTCATCCCGTTCCCGGCTGCGCTTCACGAACACATCACGGAAATAGGTCTGAGGCTGTAGCAGAAATCCGGTATCCCCACTCTGATGGATGTACAGCAGGGTTGTCAGTAGCGGCCACGCTCCGTGGTCCATCCAGACACGGGGAATATTGTTCCGATCCGCGATAAATTCACCTGGCTTACTGCCGATGATCGTCGCATTGGTGCCGTCAATGCGAACACCGGCATAATTGTTGTGCAGCAGGAAGCCCACCTCGTCCGGCTCCATCACCATCAAGGCCAGACAATCCTGCCACAGATCGCGCCATCCACGGCCTCCGCGGCCGTAATCATGGTACGGTAAGAAGGAGTTGCCATACAACCGACGCAATACCGGCTGTAAGGTAACCCATTTCATCCATAAATCTTGCTCCATATCCCCGGAATGGAACGAGACTACATCCAGCTTCTCACGCCAATAGCTACGATTCTGCTCCAGCAGTTCATCAAAGCGTTGTTCCGTCAAATATTGGGCTACAGCCTGTTCTTGATCAATCCGGTCATCGGCAATCATCATGGCTATAATGTACGAGGCCGTTTCGCCCGGCTGTAACTCTACATCAGCAAAGCGCAAAGCTCCAACTGCCTCGTATCCCTCCAAAGCAACATCAGAAGCAACATTTGGGGGCAGGTTGGACACAACGGACTCCGGCCAATCCAGCGCCCCGCCTTCCCCTATGAAATTCTCGACAATGGGGAAATAACCGATTGGCGCTGCGCCGCCCGCTTCCGCCCCTAGCACGCCGTAGGTTACCTTATTCACCCGGTGTCCACGCTCGTCAAAGGATAATGCCGGCTGCACCTCAATGCCATGAGCCGAGGTATAAATCCGATGCAACAAGGAGGTAACATGCCGATGATCACGCAGATCATCCGCCGAACGACCATAGAGTGGAATCGCTGCCGTTGGTGTCAGCCTCAAGGCAGTAGCTCCTGAGTTGGTCAACTGCACCTTCATCAATTCGACCTTATCATCCGTAACCGGAATGAAATTGACTGTCTCTGCCTTAATGCCAAGCTTCGCGTTCTCCCGCGTCACACTATGCCATAAGAACCCGGCTTTCAGTTCAGTCCGGTCCTTATCCTCTGAGAATACATCTGCATTTTGCTTTGCGGAGTTGCCACCCACAGACCAAGGACCAAAGCCTTCGGCATACACCCAAAAATTCCGGGCCGCTTTGGAGTTGTGCAAGTCTTCCACCGAGATAGGCTCCAGCAAAAACGTATTATGTCCGGTTGTAATCTCACCATGCAGATTAGGAGCAACAGCCGACATCATCCCCGCTTCATTCACTAATGGGAAGTAAAGATAGCTGGTAAGCTCGGGCTGCTCCAGCCTGAATTCCCCTTCCTTCCCCTCAAACTTCCAGC
This sequence comes from Paenibacillus senegalimassiliensis, assembly GCF_001486585.1. Lineage (GTDB taxonomy): Bacteria > Bacillota > Bacilli > Paenibacillales > Paenibacillaceae > Fontibacillus > Fontibacillus senegalimassiliensis. Next base: position 856,285 of record NZ_LN909045.1, on the reverse strand, counting down.
CCTGGTGCTTCATAATCATTTCTCCCTCTCACTCTTAATTAAATTCAATCAGGATTTGACAGCTCCGGCTAATGCTCCGTCCACCAGATATTTCTGAATGAAGGTGTACAGAACGATCAGCGGCGTAGCGACAATGGTAATTCCGCAGGCCAATAGCGGCCAGTTATTGCCATACTGCCCTTTGAACTCCTTTAATCCGAAAGTGATTGGATAATTGGCTTTGCTTGGCAAATACATGATAGGTCCAACAAAATCATTCCAGATCCCGATCGCCGTCAGAATAACTCCGGTCGCAATGACCGGCTTCATTAACGGGAGGATAATTTGGAACAGATACCGCAGATATCCCGACCCGTCCATTCCGGCAGCTTCATCCAGATCACGGCTAATCGATTTGATGTAACCCACGAACATCATGAATACCACACCAGTACCACTTGTTTTCAGAATGATATAACCAAGCTTGGTATCGTAACCGAAGAAGTCCATACTTTCCTTGAACGTCAGCATCAGCTTATACTGCGCAACCATCGGATTGGGGAGGAATTGGGATAGCAAGAAGAACAAATAGATGAAGCCACTCCATTTGACATACCCTCGCGCCACCGGGAACGCCCCCAGCACGGACACGATAATGGTAAGTACAGTTGCAACCCCGGTATAAATCACACTGTTCAGAAAATAGTTCGTGAAGTTCCCTTCCGTCCAAGCGCTGATATAGTTGCTCCATTGCACCTCTTTGACGAGCCCGATCGGATTGATCAAATACTCCGGATAGGACTTGAGCGAGACATTAAGCACCAGAATAAGCGGCGCGACATACAGAACCAATAAAACGGCAATGACGGCGTAAGATAAAATAAGAAAGGATTTGGAGTTTTTCATATTAATATTCCACCTCTCTCTTACGCATTTGCTTAACCGCAAAGACAACGAATGCAAGGATCATCAAGAACTGTATGACCGACAAGGCGGAAGGAAGACCCATCTCCAAGCTGCCGCGGAAGGTTTCCTTGTATACGTCGTAGGCCATGGTTCTGGTGTTAAAACGACCATCCGTTGTTGCCAGAATAATATCGAACGTCGACATAGCCCCGATAATAGACAGCAGCATATTGACGGTAAAAGAAGGCGAAATTAGCGGGAAGGTAATATGGCGAAAGGACTGCCACTTACTCGTCCCGTCAATGTAGCCTGCTTCATACAAATCCTTGGGCACCGTCTGCAGACCAGCCAGAAAGATCAGCATGGAGTAGCCCATATACATCCAGATTTGTACGAAAATAATATAGCCAAACGCATGAGTGAAGCTGGAGAAGAACATATCCTTATAGCCAAACAACCAGCCGTACAGCATGTTCACCGGACCGCTCAGCGGATCGAACATCATGCCCCAAATCAGGGCAACAACAGCGACACCCAGCACTACTGGAAGAAAGAACACCGCCCGGTAGAAATAATCTCCCCGCAGCCTTTGGTTAATCAGTACAGCGACGAATAAAGCCACGCCGTTCTGTACGATCGTTACGACAAGCATAAAGATCAATGTATTGGCAATGGAGCGCCACCGCTCTCCCGAATTTCCAGAGAAGAATAAATCATAATAATTGTCCAGACCTACAAAATGAACCGGGCTCCCCGGTACGTTCTTGACGTCCGTGAAAGAATAAATAACCGTCAGCATGGACGGGCCAAAATAAAAGATGACGTACAATGCTACGGGAATAAGTAATAGAAGAAAAGGTAAATAACGGGCAAAGCCTTTTCCAAATGGATACATGTCTCTCACCTCGCTGATCCAAATCAATAAATGATCGGGGCCCGTGAGTACCGGACCCCGATAACAGTATGGCCTGAATGTTTCTTTACTTATTTAGGAGCCGCAGCTTCCCATTCTTTTTGTTGAACATCAGCCAGTTCTTTCGCGGACTTGAACTCCCCGCCTGGAGCGAGATATTCGGTGTGCACGCCTTCGGCAGCAAGATGCTCCCCAACATTCTCACGATTAATCATCATAATTTCATAAGCCAGCTCGAAATCGCCTAGGTACGGTGTCAACTCTTTATCAATGAATTCACTGTCCGTGGAGATATTATCCTGAGTCGGGATAAATCCGGCTGCTTTTACAAATTTCGTATAGTTCTCAGGTTGAGAGAAGAATTCCAGCCACTTAAGTGCACCCTCCTGGTTTGGACCTTTCTCAGTCACATACCAGGTTACGTCGTATTTACCAACGAACGAAGCATTCTTCGCAGCGTCTTCTGTCGCTGGAAGCGGGAAGTAGCCAAATTTCAAATCAGGATTTGCTGTTGCAATGGTAGGTGCATCCCAAGAGCCATCAGCCAGCATGGCTACTTTGCCTGTAGCAAAGATAGCTGGAGCCGAAGCGTAGTCGATACCCATAAATCCATCAATCATATAGTTGTCTTGCAGCGTTTTCATCTTATCCAATACTTCTACAGCCTCAGCGTCATTGTAGGCCGTCTCGCCTTTCCAAACGCCCTCGATCCACTTCTGCTGATCGCCGCCACCCAAAATCTTGGCTTGCAAAGCGAACACTGGCAATTTCAGCGGCCAGACATCTTTACCGGCCACGCCAATCGGCGTAATACCCTTCGCCTTCAAATCCTCACCAAGCTGAATGAGTTCACTCCAGGTTGTCGGCACAGAAAGTCCATTTTCCTCAAAAATTTCTTTATTGTAGAACAGGCCAGACATCGCGACCTTACCTGTAGGAACCGCATACACTTTACCGTTATAAGTACCGGCCTTCTCGATGTCATTCGCATTCCAATTCTTAAGGAAATCTTGACCGGACAAATCAGCGATCAGACCGGAATCGATCCATTGCTGCCAATCCGGTACCTTCGCACCCGGCGTCCAATCTTGCGGAGACAAACGCATCCCCGACAGATCCGCCAGAATGTCTACATCATTGGCCGTGATTCTTGCTCTCTGAGCCTGCTTGTATTCATCATCCGGACCGGTAGTCGTATAGTCCACTTTATATTCGGGATATTTCTTCTCGAAGTCTGCGTTAATTTCTTCCATCGCTTTATTGATGTTCTCTTGCTTCCAGTGAAGAATTTTAACGACCTTCTTGTCTCCGCTTGCCTTGCTGCCCCCGTCTCCTTCCGAGGCTGCGCTGCCGCCTTTATTGCCGCCCCCGCATGCCGCTAGGCTGAGTGTCAGTGCGCTGACCAAAACCAAGGCCCAAATCTTCTTCGTCATTTGCTTTTTACCCCCTACATAATTTAATGACATGACACCGCTCATCCCTTCAGCCTCCAGATTAATCTATCTAACGGATAGAGCTTCCGAAATTTTCGTAAAAATGAGATAAACAATAATATTATCTTTATTTTTACGAAAGCGGTTTCGTCAAACACATTATTACACCAACTTTTTAGTTTGTAAAGTTCTTTTTATACCCCCGCTTAGCAAGCCAGGACTGCAAAAATCCCTCTCGCCTTACGCCGCTTGGACGCAAGGCAATTTGAATCAAAATCATTGACGAATACCAGCAGGATAGGTACACTAGTTACGAAAGTGTTTCGTAAACGATTAGCAACTTCTCTATTTCAAGAGGGGCCTGGTAATATGTTAAGGAGGCTATACCTTGTCGATGAATATTAAGAAAATCGCAGAGATGGCTGGTGTATCCGTATCCACCGTCTCCAAGATTATTAATAATTACAGTGATATTTCCGAAGGAACCCGAACGAAAGTTCTCGAAATTATGAAACAAACGGGATATACGCCTTCCAATTCAGCGAAAACGCTAGCAACCAAAAAGTCGAACTTAATTGGTGTTATTTTTGCGGGCAAGCTGAATGTAGATCTCATGCATCCTTTCTTTGTAGAAGTTCTTAACTCGTTCAAGAAGCAAATGGGCCTGCTAGGCTATGATTTGCTCTTCTTCTCGAATGAGAAATTCCGTTCCTCGGATGGGGATTATTTGGCCCGTTGCCTGCACTTTCAGGTAGACGGTTGCGTGATTATCACCGGGCAGGAGGTGGAGGAATCCATTCGCGAACTGGATCAAAGCGATATTCCCTGCATCGGAGTTGATATTCAATTAAGTGGGCAGATGTCCGGATACGTCATGTCCGACAATTACAAGATGTCTTTCAAGGTGGTGGAGCATTTTTACCTGCAGGGCCACCGTGATTTAGGCTACATTGGGAGCACACTGGAGTCTGATATTTCGAATTTGCGGGAGCGAGGATATACGGATGCCATCGAGAGCTTTGGACTGCCGCAAAATGATGCCTGGTTCGTGAACGGCACCAATTTCTTCGAGTCGAGCGGATACGAGGCCATGAAGCAGATGATTGAGGCCGGCCCATTGCCAACAGCCATCTTTGCCGCCTCCGATCTGCTCGCCATTGGTGCCATGCGGGCTTTGAAGGAGCATCATCTGCGGATTCCCCAGGATGTGGCCATCATCGGCTGTGATGATATCGAAGCCTGCCAATATACACTGCCTCCGCTTACGACGGTTCGTCAGAATAAAGAGAAGATCGGACGCTTGGCCGCCTCCTTGCTTTATGATCTGATTAATAACCAGTCTGTGGCAAGCAATGTGGTGGTGGAGCCCGAGTTAGTCATTCGCGATTCCTGCGGAAGCAAGAGGTAATGCCGTCATCCTTGCAATAGCACAAGAGAACCGTCCCGGTATAGCGGGACGGTTCTCTTGGCTTACAAATGTATGGGTAGTATAGCGGGGTTGGTTTACAGGTCGTAGTAAAGTCCGAATTCATAAGGATGTACTCTTACGGAAACAGCTCTTGCTTCAGCACGCTTCATTTCAACGAAGTTGTCGATGAACGCCTTCGTGAATACTCCACCTTGAGTCAAGAACTCATAGTCGCTTTCCAAAGCGGTAAGTGCTTCGTCCAGCGAGCCTGGAACACTGCGAATGCCTGCTTTCTCTTCATCAGACAATTCATAGATGTTCTTATCGAATGGTCCGTAACCCAATTTGTTAGGATCAATTTTGTTCTTGATACCATCAAGACCAGCCATCAGCATAGCCGAGAAAGCCAGGTAAGGGTTAGCTGTGGAGTCCGGTGTACGGAACTCGATACGACAGCCCTTTGGAGTTACAGCAGCTACAGGGATACGTACCGCAGCCGAGCGATTACCTTTGGAATATACCAGATTTACTGGTGCTTCGAAGCCAGGTACCAAGCGTTTAAATGAGTTTGTACTTGGATTTGTGAAGGCGATGATAGCTGGTGCATGGTAGAGAATACCACCGATGTAGTGCAGCGCCGTTTCACTCAGGTTAGCATAAGCGCCTTTTTCGTAGAACAACGGAGTATCGCCATCAAAGATGGATTGGTGAACGTGCATCCCGCTACCATTATCACCGAACAGCGGTTTTGGCATGAAGGTTGCCGTTTTACCAAATTGAGCAGCCGTGTTGTGCACGATATATTTGTATACCATCAGGTTATCGGCTGTTTTCAACAGTGTGTCAAAACGGAAGTTGATTTCCGCTTGACCGGCTGTAGCCACCTCATGGTGATGACGTTCCACCTGAATGCCCGCTTCTTCCAGCAAACGACACATTTCACTGCGAAGGTCCTGTCCTTTATCCGTTGGAGCAACCGGTACATAACCGCCTTTAACAGGCACTTTGTAGCCCAGGTTACCTCCCTCTTCCGTACGTCCCGTGTTCCAGATCGCTTCCTCTGAATCTACCGAATAGAAGGTCTTGTTCATACCGTTCTCATAGCGAACATCATCAAAGATGAAGAACTCGGATTCTGGTGCGAAGAAGGCAGTTGTACCTACGCCGCTTTGTTTCAGATATTCTTCGGCACGCACAGCCACGCTGCGCGGATCACGCTCATAACGGTCGCCGTCTGGCGTATAGATATCACAAAACACGTTCAACGTTGGATGGGCGGTAAATGCATCAACAAACACTGTGCCGCAATCCGGCATCATCACCATGTCAGATTCCTCAATGCCCCGGAAACCCGGAATCGAAGAACCGTCGAAGGCAACCCCGTTTGTGAAAGTATCCTCATCCACTTCTTTAGCCGGAAGAGTGATATGGTGCGCTCGTCCCGATAGATCAACAAAGCGAAAATCTACCCACTCGATTTGCTTTTCTTTGATTGTTTTTAAAACGAACTCTGCTGACATAACTCTTTCCTCCCCAAATCACGAACATTAAACCCCTTTGCTGCGATTAACGTTCATCCTTTTGTTTTATTCTGTCGTCATTATAGGACCTTTGAAGGTTAATCGTCAATAGCTATGTAAGGTATTTTTATTCCTCATGTAAGGTATTGTTACACTCAGTACAAATTAAACGACAAAAAGTATAAAAGCCCACTCCCCTTAAGGAGAGTGGGCGCTCGGACTCTGAAGAAAATCCGAATTTTCATGACCAAATCTCTATGCTTAAACCTCCAGCGGAGTCTTTGGTGTATCGAACCTTTTGCCTACAAGCGGAGCCAACTTTTCCAAATCCTGCAGCAAATTGGCGAATTGATCAGGGAACAGAGACTGCACGCCATCCCCGGTCATCGAATTATCCGGATCTGTATGCATCTCTATAATCAAGCCATCCGCTCCGGCTGCTACGGAAGCCTTCGTCATAGGCTCTACCAATTCGCGCCGTCCGGTGCCATGGCTTGGATCAGAAATGACAGGCAGATGACTGAGGCTTTGCAGTACAGGGATCGCCGACAGATCCAGCGTATTACGAGTATAAGTCTCGAACGTACGAATACCACGCTCACACAGCATCACATCTGGATTCCCGCCGGCCAATATATACTCCGCCGCATTGAGGAATTCGTCATAGGTAGCGCTGAAGCCGCGTTTCAGCAGCACTGGCTTGCCGCAAGTCCCCAACTTACGCAGCAAATCGAAGTTTTGCATATTACGTGTCCCGATTTGCAGGATATCTGCATATTCTGCGCATACGTCAACATACTCCGGTGTCATGACCTCAGTAATGGTCAGCAAGCCATGCTTCTTGCCTGCTTCAGCCATCATAATCAGACCCTCTACGCCAACCCCCTGGAAGCTGTACGGGCCCGTACGAGGCTTAAAGGCGCCTCCGCGCAACACCTGCCCACCGGCCGCCTTGACCAGTTTGGCAATCTCGTCAATCTGCTCTGGAGATTCTACCGCACAAGGTCCGCCCATAACGACCAGGTCACCTCCGCCAATCTTCACATCGCCAATAGAGATGACCGTGTTCTCCGGATGAAAATCCCGGCTGGCCAATTTATAAGATTTAGAAATTTTTATGACATTTTCAACGCCCTGCATTTGTCGCAAGTGCTCAGCTAGCTTCGGTTCGATGGAGCCGATCAGGCCAATAACTGTATGATCCTTTCCTCGCGATACATGGGTTTGCAGACCTTCCTTCTCAATGACCCCGATAATTTCTTGCACGCGCTCCTCTGGCGTTTGGTTGGAAGTAATGACGATCATCACATCTTCATCCTCTCTGGGTAATATTCATCTAATAGCTAGTTTATATTTCACTTTTTCACTTAGACGCTTGTTCGCTTTTAAGCTTTTATTCATTAAAGTAACTATAGCGAATCCTGCCTCTTCCGTCAAGACTTAAAAGTCTGGCTCACCGGAAAAAAGAAAGAGGCCGGAGATCACTCTCCCGCCTCTACTATCGTCTTTTACTATCAGATTACCTTTAGCCTACCGTCCCACGAACTCCTGAGCCCAGTAACCGTTATAGTAGCCAACTCCGATTAAGTTGTAGTTAGCATTCAATATGTTCGCTCGGTGGCCTTCGCTGTTCATCCACGCCGTAACTACCTCTGACGGGCTCTTCTGTCCCATGGCGATATTTTCACCCGCATAACTGTACGCAATGTCAAAGCTCGTCATCATGTCAAAGGGTGAGCCGTACACAGGTGAGGTGTGGCTGAAATATTGATTGTCATTCATATCCTTGGCTTTGGCCAGTGCCATTCCGTTGAGGGCCGTATCGCCCGACAATGGAGCAAGCCCTTGCTTGGCCCGCTCTTGATTAACAAGCGAGATAACCTCAGTAGCAAATTGCGATTTCTCTTCTACCTCTGTCCCTTGCGTATTGTCTACCGGAGCAGGGGCAGGCTGATCAGGCACTTGCCCAGGAACATTGCCATTCTGCGTATCGCCATCAATCGGCTCAGCATCATCTACGTTGTCCTCAGGTGCTTGCGGTTGCCCATAAGATATCCAAGGCATCCAGTAGTCGACATTAGCCCAAGGACTGGAGCCAAAGCTTGTGTACAATGTATAAGTGCTATATGTTTTTACCGTCTGTGTATCGACCTTAGCCGTCGCTGAGGCTGATGCCGGCAATAGAATGGCTGCTGCCAATAAAGCCGTCGTTCCGCCCATCATCCATCTTTTCCATCGTGGGGATTGATTCATGTGGTCATCTCCTTGATTATAAATTCTGGAGTGGTTACACTTTTGTAACCTTTCCTCAGAAAGCATAACATGAATGGCCACAAGATGGAGCCCCGCAAATATTGGAAATCAGCTTTCTTTACTCTTAGCCCCTACCTTCACCGGAGGCAATAGCTTTTGCATATTTACCGTACGCACAATCTCCCAGGTTGACGCATCTTCAGGATTATATTGCTCCAGATACTGAATCACTTCCTTGGTAATCGGCGTAGGCGTAGAAGCACCAGAAGTGACAGCTACCTTGTGTACTCCTTCCAGCCATTCCCGCTTCAGTTCCCCCAAATCAGCAATCCGGTATGCCGTCACTCCAGCAATTTCCTCCGACACTTGAGCCAAGCGATTGGAGTTATTGCTCCGGGGGTCTCCCACCACGATGACCAAATCGGCCTCTCCCGCTTGCTCAGCAACAGCCTGCTGGCGCACCTGTGTAGCCAGGCATATTTCATTATGAACCTCAGCACCTGGATATTTCTCCAGCAGCTTCTTCATAATGTGCTTGATATCCCACTGGCTCATCGTCGTCTGGTTCGTAATGACAAGCTTGCTAGTCGCAAGCTGCAATTCATCAATGTCCTCTTCCTTCTCAATCAGATGGACCTTGTCCGGAGCCACGCCCACCGCACCTTCCGGTTCAGGGTGGCCCTTCTTGCCGATATAGATGACCTCGTAGCCTTCAGCCACCTTCTCTTTGATCAACACATGCGTCTTCGTTACGTCCGGGCAAGTCGCGTCCACGGTGGTGAGTCCCTTCTCCCGGGCCAGCTTGCGAACCTCTGGCGAGACACCATGGGCGGTAAATATGACCGTTCCCTTCTCCACCTGGCTCAATATTTCCACCCGGTTAGGACCATCCAGCGTGATGATTCCCTCATCCTCAAACGAAGTGGTAACATGACTGTTATGCACAATCATCCCCAATATATAAATTGGCCGCGGCAGATCAAGATTTTTGGCGGCTTGCCTGGCCAGAACCATCGCATCCACAACACCATAACAATAACCACGCGGCGAAATTTTCAAGACTTCCATACTGTCATATCCCTGCTTTCTCATCCCCTGAATTTCCTGACGGAGAGGACCCTTCTATTATAGCTCATTCCGGCAGGGCATTAAAGGACACGGGCAACCAAATCAGGAAGGTCGTGCCTTCCCCCCGCTTGGTCATTACCTCCACCGAGCCATCATGCTCGTCAATAATCCACTTGGCAATTGACAAACCCAGACCGGTTCCCTGGATGATTCCCCGAGACGGGTCTGCCCGGTAGAAGCGCTCAAAGATATGGGGCACCTCACTGCGGTCCATACCGATTCCCGTATCTGCCACGCGAATCCCCACCTGATTGTCTACTCTGACCGCATCCAGCCCTACGCTGCCAGCCTCCGTATATTTAAACGCATTTTCAATGAAAATGAACAACATCTGTTGCAAGTAGTCCTTGCTGCCATGAATCATGGCTCCATCAAGAGCGCTCAGATCACCCGGTACCCACTCCGCCTTCCTCGGCAGGAACTGAGCCCGCCGAACAACCTCTTCTACCACAGGACGGAACAGGAGCTGCTCCTTGTTCAGCGTCTGTCCGGCATCAGCCCGGGCCAGAGACAGCATATCATTGATTAGTCGACTCATCCGCTCGGATTCGGCGGCGATATCATCAACGGCCTCCAGCGAGAAGTTCCTTACCTGTTCGTCCTCGGCAGGCTCCAGGCTGTCTATATCCCGGTTCCACATTCGTTTGAGCAAGTCAACATTGCCCCGGATGGTTGTAAGCGGCGTTCTCAACTCATGAGAAGCATCTGATACAAAGCGACGTTGCGTTGAATAAGCCTCATCCAGCTCCCGATAGAAGCCATCGGTACGTTCCAACATATGATTAATTGTGCCAATCATTCGACCAATCTCATCATTGGGTCCGTCGTAGTCAATACGCACACTCAGATCATTACCTGTCTGAATCCCATTTGCCGCTTCGATAATCTTGCCAATAGGCGCCATTGATTTTCGGGCAAGGAACAGCCCCAGTGAGCTGGCGAACACAATCGTAATTAGCGAACCGAATAGCAGCATCGTTTGCATCTGCTTCATCAGCCGATCCTCTGCATTGGTATCTGCGGCCAATTGGAGCAGCCCCACAATCGTATGCGAATCCAGCGCCAAGGCCCGCTCATATAATAGGTAGGAATTTCCGTTAATCGAAATTCTCTGGAATTTTCCATTAATAATATCCTTCATCTCAGGCACGGGAAATCTGATCTCTCTCTCGGTTAATGCTGGAGAACGCCGAATGTTGCTTTTGACATAGTTATTCAGTTGCCAGAAAATTCTGGCATCCTCCAAGCGGATGATCTGCTCAGGCTCCAATTGCATATCCCAGCCCTGGGTTAGCGTAATGTTCTGTGTGCTGAGTATTTGCTCAGCCTGCTCTACGACCCGCTTTTTCACCTCTTGGTACGTGTTGAACCACACTAGCGCATACAGAGAAGCGCCAAATAGAATCAGCGTGACCGCTAATATTCCCGTATACCATGCTGTCAGCCGCAGCCGAATCGACATGTCAAGCGTCTCCTCTCAAGATGTAGCCAGCGCCGCGAATCGTTTGAATGATGCGTTTACCACCCGATTCCTCCGTTTTTTGGCGTAGCATGGCGATGTAGACCTCCAGCACATTTGATTCTCCGCTATAATCATAACCCCATATTTTGTCCATAATTAAGTCACGGGTTAACAGCCGCTTCGGATTCTGCATAAATAAATGAAGCAACTCAAACTCTTTAGCCGTCAGCTCCAGCCGTTGTCCACCACGCACGACTTCGCGGGAGTCCAGATCCATTACGATGTCTTCAAAAATCAGCCTCTGGCTGCTGTTCTCGCCATTCCCTTCCTTCCGGCGCAGCAAGGCTCGCACCCGGGCCAGCAGCTCCTCCAGAGCAAAGGGCTTAACGAGATAGTCATCCGCTCCCGTATCCAGGCCCTTGACTCGGTTTTCCACCTCATCCTTGGCTGTCAACATGAGAACAGGAACGGTGCTCCCCCCCTCGCGCAGACGGCGACACACCTCAAAGCCGTCCACCTGAGGCATCATGACGTCCAGAATAATCAAGTCCGGGTCCTCGCTCAATATCATGGACAGGCCTTCAGCCCCGTTGCGGGCCGTAGACACATCATATCCCTCAAACGCCAGGCCACGACGCAGCATGGACGTGATTTTCTCATCATCATCAATTACTAGAATTCCCGATCTCACCCAAATCTCTCCTTTTTTGACCGCTCAATCTCTTCCTGCTAATCCCATTGTACCAAAAGAAAACGCTTCGTCCCATCGGATGCAAAAAGACAGCAGGCTTTAAGTGCCTGCCGCCTTTGCTCGCCGCCATTTGCCGTTTGGCGTCACTTATTGCACGTTGGAGAATTGATTTCTATCGCCGATCGTCACGTCAAGATCGATGGTTCTTCCATCACGTACCACGTTCAGCGTCACCTTCTGGCCAACCTGCTGCTGTTGAATGAACTCAATCAGCTTTTCTTTCGTAGCAAATTTTGTTCCGTTGGCTCCAGTAATAATATCGTAAGGGCGAAGATCAGCATTATAAGCTGGTGACTTGAAGACGATATCCGTCACAATCGAGCCTTCCTTCACATCGGTCTCCATTTGCTTGGCAACCTCATCCGTCATCGTCATCAGGGTGGCCCCAATGAACGGAACCGGCTTTTGTGGAATTTCCTCATTATTCTTCAGCTGTTCAATCACTTCAGTCACCGTGCTGGTAGGAATCGCAAAGCCAATTCCCTGAGCATCGGAGCTAACCGCCACATTGATACCGATAACTTCTCCGTTCAAGTTCAGCAACGGGCCACCGGAGTTCCCCGGATTAATCGAAGCATCCGTTTGCAATAAATGCTCGTACTCACGGTCCTTCTCTCCGTTATCCCCAGGAATCGTAATATCCCGTTCTCTCGCGCTAAGCACCCCGGTCGTTACCGTATGATCAAAGCCCTGCGGGTTACCGATGGCAACCAGCCATTCTCCAACCTGGGTATCATCCGAATTCCCCAATGGAATAGATGGGAAATTATCGTCGCCCTCAATCTTCAGTACAGCCAGATCAAGTTCATAGCTCTTGCCCAGCACCTTGGCTTCATAAGGCTTATCCGTCCCTTGGACTGTCACTTGAACCACGTCAGCATTATGAACCACATGCTCGTTTGTCAGAATATAGCCTGTTTTATCAAAAATAAACCCGGAACCAATTCCTGTCGGCACTAATTGCCCCGACCCTGAGCCGGAAGAGGAACCTCCGTCATTATTGCTGCCATTCCCGTTGCCACCAAAGCCAAAGATATCATCGCCGAAAAAGTAGCGGGAGAACGGATCGCTGCCGTAAGGGCTGGTACTGCTGCTTTGCTTGCCGGCTTCGGCAAGCGTTTCAATCTTGACCACTGCCGGACCGGCCTGATTGACCACATTGGTGACATCCCCTGAATTCGTCATAGGGTATACCGCAGTGGATGCTCTGTTCGCTGAAGACGAGTTCGCTGCCGACGAAGTGCTTGCTGCTGGTGCCGTCGTCGTAGCGGCTTGGTTCGGGGTAAATAAATTTTGCCGATCGGCAAAGAACATCGCACAAGTGACGATGAGCATCCCCGCCAGAACACCAGCTACTACCGAGCGGACCGAAGATCTTCTCGGCGGCTTGTTGTACTGCCAATTCCCGCCGTTCTTTGCGGCAGGCTTGCCTAACCCGTCACCACCACCGGCGCCACCATTCTCGGAACTGCGTCGGATCATATCGTAGGATGAAGGAAGCGGTTTGACCGGTTGCGGTCTGGTAATCTCCACTTCGCCGTACTCATTGCGTTCATGGGAGCTACCTGGCACCTCTTGTTGTTCCTCACCTGGCTTGCCATAAGATTGAAAAGGACCGTAGGCATAATAGTATGAAGAGCCCGACTCCGGAGATGGTTGCGATTTAGGTTCCACCTCGTTCCCGTTCTCTCCAAAAGATTGGCCTGACTTGTTCTTTTGATTATCGTCCATGACGTTTGACCTCCTTCCCCCGTATCACTTAGGGGCAACTTGTTTTCTTGTTTTTATTCTGTACCAGAAACCTTAAATACACCTTAAAAACAATTAAAAAGGAGATAAAAGCAAAAACATAGATCAATCCGAGATTTCTTGACTAGAGCTGGACCCAGCCCTGGCGATGAGCAAAGATAGCCAATTGCGTCCGGTCCTCCAATTCACACTTCATCAATAGATTACTGACATGCGTCTTAACCGTCTTAATGCTGATATGTAATTCCTCGCCAATTTCCTTATTGCTCTTCCCCTCGGCAATCAACAACAGCACTTCCTTCTCGCGCTCGGTCATGCCGAGTTCATCGCCCTGAACTGTACGTTGACGCAATCCCCTTGCAAGTGCCTGCGAGACATCGCCCGTCATTACGGGCATCCCCCGATACGCTCCTTGCAGGGCATAGATGAGCTCCTCGGCTGACACCGTCTTAAGGACATAGCTGATTGCACCCGCTTCTACCGCCTGCACCACCAGATCATCCTCAAGAAAGCTGGTGAGGATAACGATCTTCATATCCTGAAATCTGCGCAGCACCTCCCTGGTCGCTTCTGCTCCGTTCATGACCGGCATCATCAAATCCATGAGGATAATATCAGGAGGGCCCCCCGGAACCCCTTGTTCCAGTAAATCTACTGCCGCTTGTCCGTCTCCGGCCTCGGCAATAACTTCGAATCCGGCATCGAGCATCAGATAGGTTTTCAAGCCCATCCGCACCATATCATGATCATCCACGATCATTACCTTAATCTTGCTCATCACGGCTTCCCCCTTGATTATCCTCAAATTTCGGAATGTGAGCCCGAATCGTCGTGCCAGCACCAGGCTTGCTGATAATTTCCACATTGCCTCCCAGCTTCTCAGCACGCTCGCTCATCGTCATTAGCCCATACGAACCCTGCTTGGGATGCCCATTTACAAATCCCTGTCCATCATCACTAATGCTAAGCACGATCCGGTGCGTTCCCTCGCGTAAGGACAAACTGACCATACCCGCTTCCGCATGCTTGACGATATTAGCCATGGCCTCCTGAATAATCAAGAACAATTGATGTTCCTTCGCTTCTGACACATTCCCCTGAATATCAACATCCTTGACGCCCTTCAGTCCATTTTGCCGACAATAATCCGGGAACCATTGATCAAGCGCCTCGGCCAGTGTCTTGCCCATCAATTCCATAGGGCGCAATTGGGCAATCAAAGCCCGCATCTGCTTCTGAGCCGTATTGGACATCTGAATTAACTGACTCATAACCATGTCCGCCTGTGCACGATTAAGCTCAAGTACCTTGGGTAGAGAGGAGGCCGACATATGTATGGCGAACAACTGCTGACTCACCGTATCATGTAAATCCCTAGCCAGGCGTCGCCGTTCCTCCAATACCGCCTTCTCGGCTGACTGTTCCTTCTCCACGACCTCCTGCTCACCTAACTGCTGAAGAAGCTGCATCTTTTTCTCAACCGCTTCGCTCATGTTGTTGAATTCCTGATACACACCACTGAAGGTCTGATCGGCCATCTCCGGCAAGCGTACAGACAGGTTGCCCTTCGCTACCTGAAGCATACTCAAGTGCAAGGCATCAATCTTCTGCTGAATACGCCGACCGGCAATATACCCTATAATCAGCGACAAAAAGAAGATGCCCGCTATATTATAGAGCCATACCGAAGAATCCTTAACTACAATGATTCCGGTATTGGTTCCGATATAGAAGGCAACTCCCGACAAACTGCTGGTCAACAGAAAGTAACAGAGCAGCTCCCATTTCGTGTTTTTTAGAATCCGTTGTACAATCATACGCTAACCCACCATATTTACTTTGATATCACCAATAAATACGCTGACGACCAGTTTGACCTTCTTACTGGCTTCCCCATAATACGAAGATTCTGCAGTAAGGCTACTCATAAAACCACCTTGCTTCTGGTTAAACAGCTTCAAGTCGCCGATAAAAGCACTGGACTCGGCCACAACTCCGATATCCATATCATCGGGGACAAAAATTTTCACATCCCCAATGAACGCCGAGACGTTAATACGAGTTTCCCCGTAAGGAATTTGCGCTTTCGTCAAATCAATGACCGTATCCCCGATAAAATGAGAGATGTTCATCGGCGCAAGCTGGAAATAATCCTGTCCTACATGAACATCCCCGATAAAGCCAGATTTCTGAACTACAGGCCCTTGATGCTCTGCGGTATGTTCATAATAATGACTGGAATCTGCAAACTTCGGACCTGATCCGGCTTGGTTCTTCTTTGCCTCTTCCTTCTGCTCCATCGTGTCGAAAATGGAATCCAGCGGGGACTTCATTTCGGGATGATACGCAGGTGGGGCATCAAAAGGATTAGGGGGCGGCGGAGGCGGCATATCGACTTTAGGTTGACGTGGCCCTCGTAATCTTGGTTTTAATAATAAATGCAATCCGCCTGCAATCAAGACCACCGGGATTAAGTAAGGAAACATTTCCCTTGGGCTTAACATCACATACCCCATATTACGGGCCAGTAAGTAGCCCCCGACTAACATCAGTACCAAGGCCCCAATAAAGCTTCCTCCCCGGACACCACTGCCTACGAATTGAATAAGGCCAAAGTAAATAAGGATCGCTGGCCAATAAGTCCGAACCAACTCACCGATGTCGAGATAGACCACGCCGAGCAGATTCAGTAAGAAAATCACTCCTGCCCCAATCAGCAGAATGCTGGTTAATAACCTTCCAAAAAAACCGTGTTTCATTAGAATAACCTCCCGTAAACAATCCGTTAATGCCATTTTACTTGAAGCCATGACGGCTGAACAGCGGCGCAGGACGGAAAGGGGCCTCGGTCTCGAGACGGAGGACCTGCCCCAAACAAATAAAAGGAGCACCCGTATCTGGATGCTCCTGCTCTCTGCGCTATAACTATTGTTGTTTACTTTCAGGAGTTGTTGCATTACGGGAAGCCTTCGCTTTTTGCGTTACAGTTGCGTTGCTTTCCTCAGCAAATTCCGCATTAAACTTCTCGTTAGGTGTTTTGTAACCTGGAGAAGCTGTTTTCTTTTGGTTTTTCATGAGTTTCACCTCCCTGTCGCATAACGCGGCAAAACCCTTAAGGTTTCACCGCTTTTGTGGCTCCTGTCACGCTGGCCACGTAGCTTATTATGCGAACAGGCGAGTCAAAATATGCGATGAATGGGGCCGAAGGTCAAATTGCCTTCTCCCACAAGTGCTCCGGGATTTCCTTGCCGACTTCCATCGCTTGACCAAGCTCCTTCAGCATCGCCTCAGTCAGCTTGCCGCTGCCTTTACGGACGATCTGAACCTCAACTTCCTTCTTGCCCCACTCTTTATATACTTGCTTCGTTGTATCAAAGTAAAGATCTATTTTATGTCCACGAATGGCTGAACCTTTATCTGCCACCACGCCGTATCCATAACCTGGAATATACAATATCGTTCCAATTGGAAACAGCTTCAGATCAGCGGCGATGGTCGATACGGTGTTTTTATCCCGCCGCACCTTCACGCCGGAATACGTAATGCCATACCCCGGATGATCAGGCTTCTTGCCGGTGGATTCAACGCCTGCGGTATATCCCGTAGCCATAACCTTTACCGTTGCTACCGCCTTGGCAGGCGACTCAGGCTTTCCTTGTTTACCTTCAGCCGTGCTGATCCCCCGCCGCTCATTCTGTATGTGAGCTTGACTATCAGCCTGCGGTTGCTGCGGTGGCGCAACCGTATATCCGGGCAAATCGGCAGCCACCACGAATACCAGCAAGCCGCCAAGCAATCCCCGCTTGATGAACCTTTGCCCCAAATGAAAATGACGCATGTGAAACCTCCCCCTTTATTCCGAAGGTTTTCCACATGCGCCATACTTTATACACAAAAGATGTAGCCCTTATTAGATGACGTGGTTACGAATTTCTTCTTGCAAGGCTGCAATCACTTCAGCTACCGGCTTCGCGCCAAGGTCGCCTTCGCCACGCTTACGAACCGACAATGAGCCGCTGCTTTGCTCGTTTTCGCCAACGACGAACATATATGGCAGCTTCTCCAACTGGGCTTCGCGTATTTTATAGCCCAACTTCTCGTTGCGCAAGTCGCTTTCTACGCGAATGCCCCCTGCACGCAGTTGATCCTCAACTTCACGAGCGTAGGCTTCAAAATTGCCGGATACCGGGATCACCTTCGCCTGTACTGGAGACAGCCACAGTGGCAAATTACCGGCAAAGTTCTCTAGCAAGAAAGCAGTGAAGCGCTCCATCGTGCTGATGATACCGCGGTGAATAACAACCGGACGGTGCTTCTGTCCATCATCCCCGACATATTCCAGTTCAAAGCGTTCTGGCAGCAAGAAGTCTAGCTGGCAAGTGGACAATGTTTCTTCCTTGCCGAGGGCTGTCTTGATCTGTACGTCCAGCTTTGGCCCGTAGAACGCAGCTTCCCCTTCTGCCTCATAGAATGGAAGTTCCAGGGACTCGACAACCTCGCGTAGCATCCGTTGCGACATTTCCCACATTTCGTCATCCGGGAAATACTTCTCGGTGTCCGCCGGATCACGATAGGATAAGCGGAAGCGATATTCCTTGATGCCGAAATCCTCATATACCTGTTGGATCAACTGGATTACACGGGCGAACTCTTCCTTGATTTGATCAGGACGACAGAAGATATGCGCGTCGTTAAGCGTCATGGCGCGAACCCGGTGCAGCCCGGTAAGAGCCCCGGACATCTCATAACGATGCATCAAGCCCAGTTCCCCTACGCGTACTGGCAGGTCACGATAACTGCGCATCTCGCTCTTATACACCATCATATGGTGCGGACAGTTCATCGGACGTAGAACAAATTCCTCATTATCCAGCACCATCTTCGGGAACATGTCCTCTTGATAATGCTCCCAGTGCCCGGAGGTTTTGTAGAGCTCAACATTGCCCATCACCGGAGTATACACATGCTGGTAACCAAGCCGTTCCTCAATATCCACGATATAGCGCTCCAGCGTACGGCGCAGAGTAGCACCCTTCGGCAGCCAGATCGGCAAGCCCTGACCGACCAGATTATTGAACGTAAAGAAGTTGAGTTCCTTCCCTAGCTTGCGGTGGTCTCTCTTCTTCGCTTCTTCCAGGAAATGCAGATGCTGCTCCAGTTCCGCCTTTTTCATGAACGCTGTGCCATAAATACGTTGCAGCATTTTATTATTGCTGTTACCGCGCCAGTAAGCCCCGGCCACGCTTAACAGCTTGAATACTTTAATTTTGCCAGTAGAAGGTACGTGAGGCCCCCGGCACAGGTCGAAGAATTCGCCTTGATCATAAATAGAGATCACGCTATCCTCGGGCAAATCGCGAATCAATTCCAACTTGTAAGGATCACCAAGTTCCGTGAAGATGGCGACCGCTTCCTCCCGGCTCACTTCCCGGCGAGTAATCGGTAAATTCTCACCGATGATGCGTTCCATTTCCTTCTCGATCTTCTGCAAATCCTCAGGGTTTAATGGTTGTTCCAAATCCATATCGTAGTAGAACCCATCCTCGATTACAGGTCCAATCCCCAATTTAACCTCTTTGTTGCCGAACAAGCGCTTCACGGCTTGAGCCATCAAGTGAGCACTGCTGTGGCGCATGATTTCCAGGCCATCGCTACTGTCACCTGTGATAATTTCCACCTTGGCTCCATCCACTAGTTCTGTACTTAAATCCACCGCAACCCCGTTTAACTTACCCGCCAATGCACTTTTACGCAGGCCGCTGCTGATGGAAGCTGCAACATCCTCAAAGCTGCTGCCTTTGGCGTATTCCCGGACCGAACCATCCGGCAATGAAATAGATACTGTCACTGTCTTCTCCTCCTTGAAATATGGTAGATCCGGAGGCGGACAAAACAAAAAACGCCCGTCCCGGAAAGGGACGAGCGTTATATACCCGTGGTTCCACCCTCATTCGGCCTCCCCGCTGCATTTAATACCAACGAGACAGACCCTTATTCGGCATTGAGTAACGGCAATGAACCGGCAATCCCTACTACTGCCAAGAACGGTAGAGGTTCGGGAATGCAGCTACAAAGGGGTAAACCAAAATTGAAACCGAAGGGAATTTCAGCCAAGTTCCCTCTCTCTGAGCTGTTCAAGCCTTTTGATTCATGTCTTTGTCAACGCTTTTCAACTTCGGAGTAATTATAAGCCAATTCTCCCTTACTCGTCAAGGCAAAGAGCCCGGGTCTTAGAACTCCCGGGTTAGAGCCGCTGATCCAAGCTTGCGCATCTCTTGATGAAACAATTGGCAATGCGGGCACAACAGGCATAATTCCACCCGTTCTCCAAAAATACGCCTGATCGTTGTTACAATCTGCGCATCGGGCTCCTGCGTATGCAATAAAATACGTTCGGGGGACAATGAGATTAAGGTGCTTACGATCACGTCCTCCATTTGAATTTCCTGATCGGCAATTCGAGCAACCACGCCACCTGAGCTAGGAACTTGAATGGATGTGAATTGCTCATTCAGGATGGAAAATTCCGGACCCTGCTTATGCATTAAGTGTACCAGAGGTGTCAGCGTCTCCTGTAAGCCAACAAAATACTGAAGCAAGCTGATAAACTCCTCATATTGCTGATCATGCAAATAGTCATCCGTTGCCAGGTCAATGGCTTCGCTTAGCAAAGCATCATATGCCTTTAGTCGAAACGCAGCAAAGCCGCTTAAATGAAGCTGCGGACTAGTCAGCAGATAATGAACCAATTCCTTATGGATTAAGGCGGTCCTCCGCCCCCACTCCCCGTTCTCCGGATGATTCGTCAGCATACTCATGACAGCCTCTCCAATGAGTTGCTCCTCTTCATACGAAGCAAAGCTGTACTCTCGTTTCATCATGCGTAGCACACGCTTCGGTTCCTCTACTTCAACCAGATATTTCGCTAACTCCCGCGCCAGAACATTGATCAAGGAGTTGCCATCTTGTCCTCCCTGAGGCGACATCGAGCTTTCCATTCCCAGCACCGCTTCCAGCCATTCTCCAGGAGCCATACCAAAGCTCACACTTACCTTAAGATCGTGTACATGTTGCAATTTACGTACAACCTCATATATCGTATCCTTAAATCGCTCATCCGCTTCCGCGGAGGCGCAATCGATTCGTACCGAGAAAAAATCCATGAACCTGGCCCCCTTCCGCTTCCTCCTCCAAGTATATGGTGGTGAGGAAACGGATATACAGAAAACCGTTCATGGAATGAAAGGCAACTTTACCATCAAGCTGCCAGAGTAATATTTAGTTTTGCATAATGAAGTCGCGCTCAATCGTGCTCTCTTCATCAAACTTGCGTAGAATATCATATCTGGTATTGCGCTGTGCCGGGATTTTCCCCGCTTCACGAATGATGGACAATATGGACTCAATGTTCACCTTATACGTTGCACCAGCCGATGATACAACATTCTCTTCGATCATCGTGCTGCCAAAATCATTACAGCCATATTGCAAGGAGAGTTTGCCGACCTCTGGTCCCATCGTAACCCAAGAGGATTGGAAATTCTTAATATTATCAAGAACAATGCGGCTGATGGCTACCGTCTTCAAATAGGATTCCGGCGTTTGGCGCTCGGCCTTCAGGTTGGTATTGTCCGGCTGGAAGGTCCATGGGATAAAGGCCAAGAATCCTTCCGATGGGTACTTGTTCGCAATACATTCATCCTGAGCTTCGCGTACCCGCAACAGATGCAGCGCACGCTCTTCCATCGACTCACCGAACCCGATCACCATCGTTGCCGTAGTGTTCATTCCGATTTTGTGAGCCGTCTGCATCACATCCATCCAATCTCGCCAGGAGCCCTTCAAACGGCTAATCTTGCGACGTGTACGATCATCCAGAATTTCCGCTCCACCACCTGGCAGCGAATCCAGGCCTGCTGCATGAATCTGGCGCACTACTTCCTCCAGTGACAAGCCTTCAGATACATCCTTCATTTTCAATATTTCGGCTGGGGAGAAGGAATGCATCGTAATATCCGGGAACCGTTCTTTGATGGCTTTGAGTAAATTTGTGTAGTAGCTGAACGGCAAATTCGGGTTTGTTCCACCCTGCATAAGAATTTCTGTTCCACCAACATCGATCGTCTCCTGGATCTTCTGGAAGATGGCCTCATCTGGCAGCACGTAACCTTCTTCGGAACCGGGACGGCGGTAAAACGCGCAGAAACGGCAATAAACATCACAAATATTCGTATAGTTGACATTCCGTCCAATGACAAAGGTAGTAATGGGTTCTGGGTGTCTGCGTTCCATCAAAATGTTAGCGGTGTGCCCTATCTTCTCCACTTCATCGGATTCAAACAACTGGACCGTATCCTCCAGGTCCAAACGTCCGCCTTGGAGCGCTTTGTTCAATATATCGTCAATTGCAGTCATCGGCTTCACTGCCTCCTTAACACTATAAAAATAGAAATATAAATGCTGAAAATTTAAAATGATAGCTCAATCGTAACACAATCACGGGCAGAAAAACAAAAGAAAAAAAGGCCGCTACCGCGCGGCCTTTAGAATTAACCCCTAACATCAGCAATTTTTTAAGGCTTGCTCCAAATCGGCAATCAAATCATCGATATCCTCCAGACCCACCGAGAAACGCAGCAGTCCGTCGGTAATCCCCCGCTCTGCGCGAACCTCTGGTGGCATGGAAGCATGGGACATCATTGCCGGATAAGACAGGATGCTCTCCACTGCTCCGAGGCTTACCGCTACCAGTGGCAGCTTAACTAAATTCAGCAACTGCTTAGCCCGCTCGCCGGAGCCTACATCGAAGGAAACCACCGCACCATACCCACTGGATTGCTTCTCCTGAATAGCCCGTCCCGGATGATCTGGCAATCCTGGATAGAAGACCGCTTCGATATCCTCGCGGCGGCTCAGCCAATCGGCAAGCTTACGAGTGCTGATCTCGCAATGCGCCATACGTGTCGCTAGCGTCTTCATGCCACGCATGAGTAACCAGGAATCCTGAGGACCCAGCACCGTTCCTAGACCATTTTGCACATACTTGAGTTGTTTGGCCAGTTCTTCTGTTCGCGCTACGGCCAATCCCGCCAGCACATCACTGTGACCGCCAAGAAATTTGGTCGCGCTATGCAACACGATATCCGCACCAAGCTCGATAGGACGTTGATAATAAGGAGTCATAAACGTGTTATCAATGATACTAATCAGTTGATGCTCCCGCGCCCACGCAGCGATGTCAGCAATGTCTGTGATTTTTAGTGTCGGATTGGAGGGAGTCTCCATGTATACGGCCTTGGTATTGGGCTTAATCGCGGCCTTCACTTCTTCAGGCTTGGTCATATCCACAAAGGTGGCTTCAATATTCATCCGGCTTAAAATGCTCGTCAGAAGCCGATACGTTCCCCCATAGACATCTTCGGTCACGATGATGTGATCTCCTGCTGAGAAGATCATGAAGGTGGAAGAAATCGCAGCCATTCCGCTGGCAAAAGCAAAGCCTTGCACCCCGCCCTCAAGCACGGCGATATAATCCTCTAACGCCTGGCGCGTAGGGTTGCCCGAACGGCTGTAATCATACAATGGCGGATTGAAAATATCGTGATGATGGAATGTGGAAGCTTGATAAATAGGTACACTGGATGCACCCGTTTCCTTATCTACTTCATTGCCGAAATGAATCAGTTTCGTTCCGAATTTGGGCTCTTGCCCCTGCCGCTCTTGCTCGCTCATTAAGCTTGTCCTCCTTCAACTTCCTGACGTGCCGCTTCCAGCGCCGCGCTCAGATCAGCAATCAAATCGTCTACATGTTCAATCCCGACGGAGAAGCGCAGCAAGCGATCGTCAACGCCAACGGCCTCACGGATTTCCACTGGGATATCCGCATGGGTTTGCACGGCAGGATAAGTCATCAAGGACTCCACGCCGCCCAGGCTCTCGGCAAAAGCAATCAGTTTCAGGTGGCGCAACACAGGCTCCACATAACGGGCATCCGTCACTTTAAAAGAGAATATCCCGGTATTACCGCTGGATTGCTTGCGTTGAATTGCATATCCCGCATGCTCCTCCAGACCCGGATAAAATACCTCGGCAATCTGCGGGTGCGTCTGCAGATATTTAGCAATGGTCAATGCATTGCTCTGATGTCGTTCCATCCGTAGCGCCAAAGTCTTCATGCCGCGCATTAACTGATAGGAATCCGAGGGACTCAGCACCGCCCCAATCGAGTTATGCAGCATTCCAATTTCAGCGGACAGCTCCTGCCCCTTTGTTATTATAAGACCCGCCAGTACATCATTGTGTCCACCCAGATATTTAGTGGCACTGTGCACGACGATATCGGCTCCCAGTTCCAGCGGCCGCTGGAAATAAGGAGTCAACAGCGTGTTATCCACAATCGTCAGCAGATTGTGGCTACGAGCCCAATCAGCTACGGCTTCAATGTCCGTAATCATCATCAGCGGATTTGTCGGTGATTCAATAATTACTGCTTTGGTATTAGGTTGACGAACGCTTTCTAGTGCTGTGAGGTCATTGGTATCCACATAAGAAGACGTCACGCCATATTTGGACATAATCCGTTCCAGCAAACGATAAGTCCCTCCATACAAGTCCAAAGACACGATGAGATGGTCCCCTTGGGCAAACAGCATAAAGACCGTCTGCAAGGCAGCCATCCCGGAGCTACAGGCAAACCCGGCATCACCGGACTCCAAAGCTGCGGCCGCTTCCTCCAATACGGCGCGGGTTGGACTCTTCGTGCGGGCATAATCGAACCCCGTGCTTTGACCCAGCCGAGGATGGCGGAATGCCGTTGCTTGATAAATAGGATAGTTAACGGCACCCGTCACCGGCTCTTCCAATGAACCGATTTGTGCCAATATACTCTCAATGCGCCACTCTTTTCGTTGCTCCCCCACCTGTAATCACTCCTGCCTTAAATTTGATATACAAAGTCCGCCAACTGATCGATGTCATATGGCGTTTCTTGATACACATAGTAGTTTAGCCAATTGGAAAACAAAAGGTTGGCATGGGCACGCCAGGTAGACCTGGGCGCCTTGGAAGGATCATCGTTTGGATAATAGTTCACCGGCAATTCAATCTCCATCCCTTTGGCGACGTCCCGGTCGTATTCCCATTTCAGAGAATGGGGATCATATTCCGAATGTCCAGTCACGAAGATTTGCTTGCCATCCTGACCAGCCACCAGATAAATGCCTGCCTCCTCGGATTCTGCCAATATCTTGAGCTCCGGCTGACGTTCAATATCAGAACGCAATACATCGGTATGACGGGAATGCGGAACCTGAAACGCTTCATCAAACCCGCGCAGCAGCTTCACATGGGGATCGGTAACCGCATGGGAGAACACGCCAAAGCACTTCTTCTCCAGTGGTATCTTCCGTACCCCGTAATGGTGATACAAGCCGGCTTGCGCCGCCCAACAAATATGCATGGTGGAAGTCACATGTGTTTTGGTCCACTCGAAGATCTCCTGCAATTCCGACCAATAATTGACCTCTTCAAATTCCAGTTGTTCCACCGGAGCCCCTGTCACAATCATTCCGTCGAACCGGAGATTCTTGATTTCCTCAAAGGTCTTGTAGAACATTTCCAAATGTTCTGCCGGGGTGTTCTTTGAAGTATGTGAACCAGGATGCAGCAATACGATTTCCACTTGAAGCGGTGTATTACCGAGCAAACGCAAAATTTGAGACTCTGTCGTCTCCTTGGTTGGCATCAAATTCAGAATCGCGATGCGCAGAGGACGAATATCTTGCTGATAGGCGCGGCTCTCGTCCATGACGAAAATATTTTCGCTCGTCAGCACTTCCTTGGCCGGCAAGTGATCCGGTACTTTGATCGGCATGGTTTAAGATCAACTCCTTCTTGTTGTAGCGTCAAATCATATCGTTTGAACGAAGGGGCATAGTAGTACAAGAAATGACCTCTCTCACGGGGGAGAAAGGTCATTACGTATCCTGTATGCGCCTCTCTCATCTCTCAGAAACGGACAAACCATCATAGCTTGCTCGCTCTGCAAGAATTAGCACCGCTGCGATGGGTTACATCGCCGGTTGCCGGGTATCATCGGGCTAGTCCCTCCACCTGCTCTTGATAAGATTTCGCTATATTTAATTGGTTTAAGGAAATACGGCTCTAATGCCTACTCCCTGTCATCACTTTAATGTATCAGATAGCATTCCGTCAAGAACCTGGGAGAAAAATCACAATATATGTTTTAGGTTGAAACATGTCATTGGCAGGCGTTATACTAGACAAGTGCCTTGAGAGCCCGATTAGGCTTAAGGCCAACGCTTAACGCGAACAAAACTGGCAATAGTGAGGTGAAACCGAGGATGGAAGGCGACCCGAGTCCGCAGAGGACTACCCAGGTATTACAATTGCATAGGAAACCGAACCGCTGGGTGCCCGCGGAACGCTTGCGGCACTTTCGTTTCCCGGTGTTTGCATAAACGCCTTTTTTGACGTTACGAGGTAACCAGCCTTCTCTTTCCTATGCTCTAAGCAGAGCAAACCCTGGCCACAAGTGTCTGGGGGAAAGGGAGTGAAAGTTTATGAAAATCCGTCATGTCAAAGCCGGCGTATTCACTACGGTTGAGAATGTGGAGTTAACGACTACCGCACCGGAGGAAGGCTTCTACTGGATTGATGCGGATGCAAGTGATCTGGCATTGTTACAGCCATTATTCTCCTTGCATGATTTGGCTGTAGAGGATTGCCTGACCGAAGAGGAGCAGCGTCCCAAGATTGAAACTTATGATAACCATTACTTTATCGTGGTTAACAGCATTCGCTACGATGACGAGGAAATTTTCCTGCGCGCTTTGAGTATTTTCTTGGGGCGGCACTATATTATTACGGTTACTAAACAAAAAATTAACGAATTGCGGGCGGTAAAACCAATTCTCTGGGAGCAAGAGGTTAGCGAACCGGACCGCTTTTTATACCTGTTAGTCGACTTAGTCGTCGATAATTACTTCACGGTTGGTGACCGGATCGAAGTCAAGATTGAGAAGCTCGAAGAGGATATTCTGATGCACACCAAGCGCTCTCATCTTAACGAAATCATCGGGCTACGAAGCGAAATTTTGTGGTTAAAGAAAGTGCTCGGCCCTCAAAAGGAAGTCATCAATATACTCAACAAGAAAGATTTGCGGCTTATTGATGACCAATTGCAGAAGTATTTTAGCGATATACATGAAAATGCGGTTAAAATATCGGAGAACTTTGATACATTTCGAGAACTGGTAGGCAACTTACGTGAAGCTTATCAAGCCGCCATCGCCAATCGAGCCAACGAGATCATGCGTGTTTTTACGGCGATTACGACGATCTTCATTCCGCTTACGCTGATTACCGGTATTTACGGAATGAACTTCGATAACATGCCTGAGCTGCATTCCCCTTACGGATATTTCATTGTCCTGGGCATTATGGCTGTACTTGGCTTCGGCATGTTCTTCATCTTCCGAAAAAGGGATTGGATATAAAGCTGATAAAGGCTAACGGGGGCAATTTTACTTGCCCTATCGTTGGCCTTTATTCATGTGCTACCTTAGCCTGCCTGACGAATGCTTTCCTGATGATGGCGGTAGCGGATGCGAATGAGCCGCAAGCGCTCATACAGCGTATCAACTCCTCCGCCATCGGCAGTATGCTCACCATACACCTTTTGTAGCACCGGCTTCAACAGAGCATCGCCCAGTTCTTCGTATGCTTGCCAGACCGCTTGCTGTTCTTCTTCAGGCATCTCTGCAAGCTCCAATCCAACTAGCTGCTCGGTACTGTAGCCCTCCTTGCCCAAATCCTCTAGCAGTTCAATGGCCTCCCTGCGTTCCAGTCCAGTTCTTTCGCAAATGTCTGCTAACTTAAGATCGGCGGCCAATGCCTCCAGCACAGCCCGGCGAACACTGTACTTCTCCATCTCCTCGCGGTATTTATTTTCCTTCTGCTTGTACATCCAGGAACGGAACACCTCCGCGTCCAGTTCCGCGTCTACCCAATCCAAAGGAAAGGCCCGTACTTGCGGCTCTCCTCGGGTGATATCCAGCACCTCGGCACCATATTCACTCGCCTTGTTCTGTCCGACACCTGGCAATTGCAATAGTTCCTCTTCCGTCTGAGGCAGGAACACACTGATCATCCGCAACAATCGATTGCTGCCGATCAGATAGGGAGCTTTATGTTCCGCGGAGGCTTTCTTTCTCCGCCAAGCTGCCAGTTTGTCATACACCGGGGCATTCTCATGAATTTCGCTATAACAAAATAGCTTCTGCGCCGCTAAGCCACGTCTACTGAGAGCTTGTCCTTCACTCCAGATTCCTTCTACAACGGGGTGAAACCCCTCCGCCATTCTGGCTGCCAGGCGGTGACGATAAATGTAGAGCATCTCCGACCAGGAGGCTCCCTCATACCACAACTCCTCCTGCTGTCCATCAGCCGTCAACTCGTTCCAGCCCATCTGCCATACCCCCTCTTCTTCCCCGATCCAAACCTGGGCTCCTTTCTTCACTACCCCATCAGCCTTCTTCTCCAAGCTGTTCAGAAATACAATTCGCATCCATCCCGCCTCCTTAAATGTTCGGTTACGGAAGCTATATAAGTTAAAATAATAAATCTGCAAAAAAGCAGACGAGAATAACTTATATAGGCATTTGTCTGCTCAAGAAAAACGCAAAAAAGCACCTCTGTGCGCTAAGCGCAACAGAGGTGCTTCCTCCAGACGTAACCTAATATCCCTAATAATACCACATTCTATTTGGCTGTCAATGCAGAATTATTGATGCTACCTATCTCTATTTTTTTCGGTATAATAGTGACAAACATTTCCTCAAATAGAGGGTGTTCAACTCGCACTCATACCTAAGGAGGCTTAACCGATGAATGCGCCACGTCAAGAACTTGATTTCCTATCCGATAGCACGGAGAGTACCTCAACCCGATTTGTTACCTTCATCGGCGGTTCGTTAAAACGGTTTGACCTGGCCGTTACTACAACCAGCCGTTTCTACGGCAAGAAGCTGGTAGCCGACATGCAGAATGGCCGAACCGCTATTCTTGGTACCGATGATCTGGATGAAGAGGGTTATCTCGAACATCTCTTTAGCTTAAACGAAGAGGAAGCTGGTGAGCTTCGCACCTTTCTCTATCAAGTCCTCGGCGATCCCTACTTTACGGATTAATGACCTAGACAACACCAAGCCATGAACTAACGCTCGCCATTTCCAGCTCCTCAAATTTCGATATGACCAGCGAAGGATTGAGCTCAAAGCGGCAGACACCAGCCTCACAGTTCAATTCTACGTCGCAACGGATCGTTGCCAATTGCCGGGATAAATGCAGCATATCCAAATCGGTCTCAATTTTGGTTCGGATCGATTTGGATAACTGCTCCAGGCTGGCCAAGATGCCTTCAATAGAGCCATATTCCTGCACCAGCTTCAGGGCCGTCTTCTCTCCAATGCCCCGCACACCAGGGTAATTATCGCTTGTATCTCCCATCAAGCCCTTCAAATCGATGATCTGCTCTGGAGTCAAGCCTTTCTCTTCCTTCAAGACTTCTGGCGTATATACCATATAATTGCCATGGCCCTTTTTCATAATAAGGACATGAGTACGCTCGCTGACCAGTTGCAACATATCATGATCTCCTGTCAGCACCAGTACATCCATGCCCTCTTGTCCAAAACGGGAAGAAAGGGTCCCGATGCAATCGTCCGCCTCATAGCCAGGACAGCTAATATTAGGTATTCCCAAGCTATCCATCACTTCACGAATGATGGAAAACTGCGGAATCAGCTCATCCGGAGCCTCTGAACGATTCCCTTTGTACTGGCTGAATTGCTCAGTTCGAAACGTCTTGCTCCCCAAATCCCAGCAACAAGCAATATGTGTTGGTCCAAACCGCTGCACAGCATCCCAGAAATAACGCATAAATCCATACACTGCATTTGTCGGCAATCCCGCTTTTGTCCGGCGGATATAGCCCGAAGCCGCCGATGCATAATAAGCCCGGAACATCAAGGCCATGCCATCGACCAACATGATCGTATCTTTCCCACTTTGTACCAAATTCACTTCCGGCCCAGCCACCTTCCTGAACACTTTGGTTCCATTCCTAATACGTATTGGTTCTGCCTTAACCCCAAACTCGCTCGTACTCTTCTTCCTTGAACCCTACTGTCACAAGCTGGTGATTGTTTCGAACGATAGGACGTTTAATCAACATTCCATTCGAAGCCAAGAGCGCAAGTTGCTCCGCTTCTGTCATCCCGGCCAGCTTATCCTTGAGGCCCAGTTCTCTATATACCTCTCCACTCGTATTAAAGAATTTCTTCAATTCCAGTCCACTGAATTCCACCAGTTCCTTCAATTCCTCGGCGCTTGGCGGCGTTTCATGAATAGGCCGCAAATCCAGCTCATGCCCCCTGGCATTCAACCACTGAATAGCCTTGCGACAAGTTCCGCAGCGCGGATAATGATACACGGTTAATTTACTCATTCAGTCATCCTCCTGGTTTGATATGGATTCATTAGGTGACGTGTCTTCCCGCCCTCATCAGTTGCTGCAAACGCTGCATATCCTCGGGTAGCTCTACTTGAAACAGCAGGTCTTCCCCCGTTAAGGGATGGCGAAAGCCCAGTTCTGAAGCATGCAGAGCATGTCTGCCTATCGCCTCATTCCATACTTGAGGAGGCTGTATCACGGGACTATCCGCATGATCCAACTCCTGCTTCTGGGGAAGATTATAGAGCTTGTCCCCAATAAGCGGGTGACCCAACTCCGTCATATGCACACGAATCTGGTGAGTTCGGCCTGTACCCAAACGCAACTCTACGCGCGCCCCTTCTCCAAAACATTCAGCAACCTGGTAGAAGGTTAACGCCGGATAGCCCGATGGTGTTACGATTCGGCGGTGAGGCTCGGCGGGATCGCGGTCAATCGGACCATCAAGCGTGCCCTCAACCGATGACGGGCAGCCATGCACCAAAGCTGTGTATTTCTTGATCACCTTGCCTGCAATCATCTGCTCGGAAATGTGCTGATGCACATAGGCATTTTTGGCGATAGCAATCAGTCCACTCGTTTCTTGGTCCAGCCGATGTACTGGCCGAAAGCGAAATTGTTCACCTTTCTCCTGCCAGTAATGCACCACCCCGTTAGCCAGCGTGCCTGTATAATGGCCATGGGTCGGATGGACAATGATTCCGGAAGCTTTATTAACAACCAGCAAAGCTTCATCCTCATAGGCGATATCAAACGGAATTGGCTCTGGGAGAATATCATCGGAGCTTTCCTTCTCCAGCGATACACTCACCATATCACCAGCCTTGACTGTCACACTGATGAACACTCGTTCTCCGTTCAACTCAACTCCGCGCTCCGTCAATTTAATACGAGACATCAGCTTGCGGGATACCCCAAGCCGCCTCTGCAGCACGCTCTTGACCGTCCACCCCTGCTCAGCCTCGGTCACCAGGTAAGTGATCGGATCATAATATTCACTCATGATTTATTGCCAAACACCTTCCGGCTCCGCAAATATTCAACATCCGCCACCTCAGCAAGGCGATTCGCCGTACGAGCAGCGGCAAAGAAATAATCGGACAGGCGGTTCAAATATTTGAGCGCCTCCTGGTTAAGTTCCTTGCTGTGGCTCAGCGTAATAGCCCGGCGTTCCGCCCGGCGGCATACGGTCCGGCATACATGTAATGCGGATGCAAGCTGTGTTCCTCCAGGGATAATAAACTTCTCCAGTGAGGGGTTCTCTGCCTGATGCTGGTCAATCCAGGTCTCCAGACGTTGGATGGGCTCCCCTGTCATCTTGTAGCGCCGGCTATCCGACAATTTCACGAAGGCAAGATCTGAACCGCAATCGAACAATTCCTGTTGAATTTGCAGTAGCTCTTCTCGCAGATTGATAAACGGTTCTTCATGGATCAGACTGCAGGCCTGACCTACGAAGCAATTCAACTCATCTATTGAGCCGTAAGCCTCTACCTGTGCATCATCTTTATCAACTCTACCTCCAATGACCGAAGTTTGACCCTGATCACCGGTACGTGTATAAATAGCCATTTGAGATTCCTCCTATTTGCATCCTACCGTTCCATTTTATCATAAAACCAAGTCCCGCTGGATAAGAGACTTCCCCCAACAATCGGCTGCATCATATGAATAAGGAGACCGGTTCACGGTCTCCTTATTCAGTGAATCCATATATAGTTATCATTATCTACTCTTGTGGGATATTCTCATAAACTCATTTATTTTCAGATCCAACAAGCTGCTGATCTCTACCACAATATCCGAGGTGAAGGACTTCTCCTCCAGAAACAGCTTCTCCATCTTACTGCGCAGCAGATAAATTTCATCCTCTAACGTAACAGCATGTGGTGAATTCGACCCGTCCGGTCCGTCCATCCATGGATTCGTATCATGTCCTTCAGCAATTAAAAAGTTATTGAATGGCAGGTTGTATCCACCACAGCGCAAAGAAATCCCTCCCTGAGAAACTTAAGCTTCTTCCAAAATCGAATTATACCATGGTAATCAATGATTGATCAATTAGAAAATGAAAGAATTGTTAATAAGCCCCATTTCCCGGCGATTCATTTCTTCTACCCCTGCTTTAGGCGGTGAACAAACTCACCCATGCGATGCAAGGCTTCGCTTAGTTGATTGACCCCGGTTGCATAAGAGCAACGCAAGAACCCTTCTCCACCAGCCCCAAACACATTACCTGGTACCGCCGCTACTTTAGCTTCAAGCAATAAGCGCTGGGCAAATTCTTCCGAACCGAGACCCGTCGATTCAATACTAGGAAAAGCATAGAACGCTCCTTGCGGTTCATGACATTCCAGACCGATGTCCCGTAATCCCTGGACAACCAAACGCCGCCGCTGGTTATAGGATTCGATCATTTGGTCCTTCTCCTCCAGCCCGTTCTTCAATGCTTCGAGAGCAGCTACTTGACCCATCACGGGGGCACACATCACGGTATACTGGTGAATCTTAAGCATGGCATAGATCAAATCCGGGTGCCCGCAAGCATAGCCCATACGCCAGCCCGTCATGGCGAATGCTTTGGAGAAGCCATTAACCAGAATGGTCCGGTCTTGCATACCCGGAATTGAAGCGAAGCTTACATGCTTTTGCCCATACGTCAATTCCGAATAAATTTCATCTGAAATGACGATCAAGTCATGCTCTTCTACCAGTTTGGCGATGGGTAGCCAATCCTCGTAAGTCATAATGCCACCCGTTGGATTACTCGGATAGTTCAAGATAAGTACCTTTGATTTGGGTGTAATTTTGGCCCGCAAATCCTCAGCTTGCAGCTTGAATTCGTGGCGGGCATACGTCTCAACTTCGACGGGTATCCCTCCACCAATGGAAGCGATCGGCGAATATGAAATATAGCAAGGCACGGGGACCAGAATTTCATCACCAGGCTCGATTAAGGCACGCAAGGCCAAATCAATGGCTTCGCTACCTCCCACGGTAACCAGAACTTCATCCTTAGGGTTGTACTTCACGTTATAGCTCGTGTACAAATATTCGGCGATAGCCTCGCGTAGCTCAGGCGTCCCGGCATTGGACGTATAACTCGTGTAACCACGCTCCAGAGAATATACACAAGCCTCCCGTACATGCCACGGCGTAATAAAATCAGGTTCGCCCACACCAAGTGTAATAATATCCTTGCTTCCGCTGACCAGATCAAAAAAACGGCGAATGCCCGAAGGCTGAATCTCTCTGACCAGTGGAGCCAAATAGGATGACATCGTTTTCCCAGACTGCTCGGCACCTTGTGATTGAATGCTCATCTCATTACTTCCTTTACGGAGAAATCAGCAAGCGGCGATCTTCTTCCGGGTCCTCAAAGATAATGCCGTCCTGCTTATATTTTTTTAAGATAAAATGCGTTTTTGTTGACAAAACAGACTCTAAAGTCGACAGTTTGTCAGAAACAAAACTTGCGACTTCCTTCAAATTCTGGCCTTCTACCTCGACAAGTAAATCATAAGCCCCGGACATCAAATATACAGATTTCACTTGAGGGAACAGATAAATTCGTTCAGCAATGGCCTCGAAACCACGTCCCCGCTCCGGGGTAATTTGCACTTCAATCAACGCCGTAACCTTGTCGTCATCCAGCTTGCTCGGGTTAATGACTGTCGCATATTTAACGATGATATGGTCATCTTCCAGTTCCTTGATCGCTTCCGCCACTTCTTCCGTCGAAACGCCCACAAGCGTTGCCAATAAGTTCGCATCACGGCGGGCATCCTCTTTGAGGAGGTCCAGCAGTTTGAGCTTCAATTCGCTTAGTTGTTTCATTCCTCATCCTCCAGCGATGCTTCCGACGCCCCGGGTTATCCAGTAGCCATCGGAACAATTTAATACTTATATTACATGAATTTATGATATCTGACTAGAAAAACAAGCCATGCCAGGTTAGCTTTTAGAAACGTGGATTTGAAATGTCCGACGAATGGGTATAATTAGACAATCCCATTTTCCCGGATGAAAGGAGAAGCGGCTATTTTATGAAACTGCACACGGGGCACTATTACTGGCCGTCAGAAATGCCGCCCGTCCCTCAATACCCCACGCTTACAGAAGAGTTGAAGTGTGAAGTCTTGATCGTAGGCGGCGGTATTGGAGGCGCGCTATCAGCCCACCTGCTGGCTGAGCAAGGCGTGGATACCATATTGGTCGAGCGCGGCCAAATCGCGGGTGGCAGTTCTCTGGCCAGCACAGGACTGCTGCAATATGCCAGCGATAAAACATTAACCTCATGCATCAACACTTTTGGAGAAGAGCCAGCAGTCCATTTTTACCGCCTAAGTCAACAAGCCCTGGAGACCTTAAAGCAGATCAGCGCTGAACTCAAGGAAGCCGAGCGGCTGACGGAACGAAGCAGCGTTTATTTGGCCAGTTCGGAGCAGGATGCGCAGAAGCTTAAGGAGGAATTTGAAACCTTACAGCGGTTTGGCTTCCCGGCCGAGTGGTGGACACCTGAGACCATTAACGAAAAATTTCCGTTCCAATACCCTGGAGCAATCTATACCCCGGGAGATGCCGAATTAAACCCCTTCGCCTTTATTCACGGCATCCTCTGCCGGGTCAAAGAGCAAGGTGTCCGAGTGTTCGAGCATAGTCCGGTCCACGGGCACGAGCAAGCTGATGGCG
Organism: Paenibacillus senegalimassiliensis; assembly: GCF_001486585.1. GTDB lineage: Bacteria > Bacillota > Bacilli > Paenibacillales > Paenibacillaceae > Fontibacillus > Fontibacillus senegalimassiliensis. The sequence continues at coordinate 821,557 of NZ_LN909045.1, read as the reverse complement.
GTCGAATCCGCTGGCACTGCGGGGAAGGCAGCGTTTCTGCCAAGCATGTCATTTGGGCCACCGGTTATGAAACCCAGCAGTTCAAGAAAGAGAGCGGAGCCACCTTAACCGCGAGCTATGCCATTGTTACCGAGCAGGTAAACAAAGAGCAGATTTGGTATGAGAATAGTCTGATTTGGGAGACGGCAAGGCCGTATCTTTACATGCGTACGACTCGGGACGGACGAATTATCGCCGGAGGCCTCGACGAACCCCTGCCACCGGATGGGCTGCAAGAAGGCCGGGAAATTCATCAGAGTAAAATGCTGCTGGAGGAACTTCATCGTCTTTTTCCCGAATATCAATCTTTAAGCTGCGAGTATGCTTGGGGAGCGGTTTTTGGAGAAACTCGGGACGGCTTGCCTTACATTGGACCTCATCCTGATTTTCCCGGTGTTTATTTCCTGGAAGGTTACGGGGGGAATGGAACGGTCTGCAACACGATTGCCGCCGAAATGATCGTCGACACCCTTACCGGGACGCCGCGCAAGGATATGGCTATGTTCTCACTGACACGAACTACCCGGCCAAATCCGAAATAGACGTACCACTAAAGAAGCCCTGTCCTTATTTGGACAGGGCTTCTTAATATTATAAAAATTAACCAGTTTGGGAAGTAGCTGCAAAATCAGCTTTCTTCTTCTCCACTAATCACACGCATGAGGGAAAGACGGGCTTCCTCCGTTAGAAAACGGCTAACATGGAAGCAGGCTGTGCATACATACACGTTAAGCTCAGCAGAGTCCGGCAGTAATGGCCCCTTAAGACCGGCAGGCTGCACGACCCCAAACCCATGCTCCGCCGTTAATGGTTGCTTGCCGGCATATAGCATATACTCACGGCAATGTGGACATTCAGGCACTTCCTCTTGACCATCAAGCAGCTTTTCCACACCAGATTCATATTTCAGCAAATCGCCTCCGGCAGCCGCCAATGCGCCCAGCCGATGTATCCCGCCAACCTGGGAAGTCTCCTCTTCGTCATCCCAATAGGCGTTGTCGTCGTCCTGATCCTCTTCATCATGCTGATGCTTCCGGTCATTGAAGGGATGGTCCTCCGCCTCGTCCTCAAAGTCGTTATCCTCCCCAAGGGTAATGCTCAGCGTCCGATAGCCCTTAAGCTCGTTATGGCAATGCGGACACTCTTCCTCCGGACCAAGCTCTTCGTCCCAGACGATTTCCGTTTGGCACCATGGGCAAATTGTCGTTTCCATCTCAATGCTCATCCCTTCGTCAAAAAAATAATTCCTGCGGCCAAAAACAGCACGGCGGCGATAAATAATACTCTTATGAGATTTTTCATCCTGCGCTGCCTCCTCGAATCTAACCTAAACCACCCAAGCCCCAATCAGAAAAGAGACCGAAACGGAGACTGCCAACGCTATAAAACCAACGCTGGTATTTCCATTTGCAATTTCTTCGTCGATTCGGAATACCGGCGTCAAAAATTCAAATAGCACATAAGCTGCCAGCAACAGTCCGGCTCCAACGGAGGACCAGATCATAAAATCATAAATGGAAGGATGATCCGCCGCATAGCGAATAATGTTGGACAACCCGAATATCTTGCCTCCGGTTGCCAGCGATGCTGCCATATTACCGCGTTTGATTTCCTGCCAGCAACGATACCTCGCTAGCAATTCAAAACAGGAAAGAAAAACGATCAATTCCAGCACCGCTACGGAAAAGTAACCGAGCATAAGTCCCAGCGGCTGCTCCAACAACGGATCAATGTTATGTTTCAAGCCCGTCCTCCATTCTTGCTTCCGTGCTTTACTTCAATTCTGCTACAGTTACTCCGGCTCCGCCCTCTCCATAGTTGCCCAGGCGATAGCTCTTGATATGCTTGTGCTTGCGCAAATAATCAGATATCCCCGTTCGAAGAACGCCCGTTCCTTTCCCGTGGATAATATAAATTTGGCCCAGGTTGCCAAGGTACGCTTCATCAATAAAACGGTCAACCTCGATCAGTGCCTCTTCCAGATTGGAGCCACGCAGGTCGAGTTCGCTCCGCACCTGATCATCCCGCGTACGCTTAAGATTGGTCACATTACGTTGTGCCGGCTTGGGCGCCGCTGCGGCCGAGATCAGCTCCATATCGTCCACGCTGACCTTCATTTTCATAATGCCCAGTTGGACCACCGCTTCCTTGCTGCCAGACAGTTCCACAACATGCCCCTTCTGGTTGAGGCTGTACACCATTACCTCGTCACCCGCCTCGATTTGCCGAGGCGCCTTGTCCGCTTTTCGTGCCACTGCTGTTTTCTTCCGCTTCTGTGGCTCGGCATCGTCCAGTTGCTTGCGAGCAGCAATCAGCTTATGCTCCTTGACCGCCGCTCCTTCCTCTTGAGCCAAGCGGCGCAGTTCTGTAATAATCTTCTCAGCTTCCTGACGCGCCTTGGCGATGATGGAAGCCGCCTCGTCTTCTGCCTTCTCAAGGCGCTTATCCCGCTGCTGTTCCAGCTTCTCCAGCTCAGCGGTGTGGCGGCTGCGCAGAGCTTCCAGATCCCGCCGCAGTTGCTCAGCCGTCTCTCTTTCCTGCTCCGCCCCCAGGCGATTCTGCTCCAGAGAAGCAATCATATTCTCTACCCGCATATCCTCTTCGTCCACTTCACCCCTAGCGTAGTCGAGAATCTCGACAGGCAGGCCCAGACGCTCGGCAATCGCGAAGGCATTGCTTCGACCAGGAACCCCCACTAGCAAACGGTAAGTGGGGCTTAGGGTAGCCACATCAAACTCCATACTGGCGTTAACGACACCCTTCCGCTCATAAGCATATGCCTTCAATTCGCTATAGTGGGTCGTTGCCACCATCCGGGAGCCCAGCGTATGAATATGTTCCAGAATCGCTACTGCCAGGGCCGAGCCCTCAGCAGGATCGGTGCCTGCGCCAAGCTCATCCAGGAGCACCAGGCTCTTGGGCGTCATTCTGGATAGAATGGAGATGATATTCTTCATATGGCTGGAGAAGGTACTGAGACTTTGTTCAATACTCTGCTCGTCCCCGATATCTGCATAAATTGCATCAAATACGCAAAGCTGGCTTCCTTCCTCTACCGGAACGAACAGCCCGGACATCGCCATCAAGCTAAGCAAGCCGATGGTCTTGAGCGTCACTGTTTTCCCGCCCGTATTCGGCCCAGTAACAATGATCGTTGTGTACTGGTTCCCCAGCTCTACGTCAATCGGTACGACCTTGTCAGGTGCAATCAGCGGATGTCGCCCTTTCTTCAGCTTCAGGAAGCCACGGTCATTCATCCGCGGCAGCGTTCCCTTCATTTCCCGGGCCAATCTGGCTTTGGCAAATATAAAATCCAACTGTCCCAGCACATCGCTATCATACAGCAATAGCTCAGCCTGATCTCCCACAAGCGCTGTCAGCTTCTGCAGGATAACTTCGATTTCGCGTTCTTCTCTAAGTCTCGTCTCCCGCAACTTGTTGTTCATCGCCACAATCGATTCTGGCTCAATGAACAACGTTGCTCCCGATCCGGACTGATCATGCACAATACCGCCAAAATGAGAACGGTACTCTGCCTTCACCGGAATCACAAAGCGGTCACCTCGAATGGTAATCAATTGATCCTGCAACATTTTTGCTACACTGGAGGAACGAATCATCGCATCCAGCTTCTCTCTGATTCGCACTTCTCCGCCGCGCAGCTCGCGGCGAATCTGCGACAACTCGGAGCTAGCCGAATCCTGGACTTCTCCGTTATCATCAATACAACGCTTGATGGCTTCCTCAAGAGCCTTCTGATCACTAAGAGCCTCACTAAGCGTAACTAACAGCTCCAACACATGCTCCTCATGCATCGCTGCCATATAACGCTTGATTCGACGCGACCCTTCAAGCGTGGTAGCGATGCCGAGCAACTCATGCGGATTTAGCGTTCCGGCAATTCGAGCTCGCTTGACCGCGGGTGTAATATCTACGATACCGCCAAAGCTAGGCGCTCCCTTGAGACGATCCGCCTTAAACGCTTCATCAGTAGCCTGAAGCATGCGCTTGACATCCTCCAAATCGCTAATAGGAAGCAAGGCTTCCGCCGCTTGCTTGCCAATAGGCGTTTGAGAAAAATGGACTAACTGATCTATAATTTTTCGATATTCCATTGTTTTCAATATTTTCTCATCCAAAAACGTTCACGACTCCCCTCGAGCTATAATTTTATTATAACGAAACCATTCATTTTTCGCCATTTGCCCCTTGCGCACATAAGAACACGTTTCATGGAACATGCTAATTGTGTAATAGCCAGTATACACATTTCCAAGAAGGAGGCTATGTACATGAATTTTCTAGGACATGTTGTAAGATTTATTGTTTCCGCCCTGGTCTTGCTCGTTGTAGGGTGGCTTGTACCGCAATTCAGCATCGGCGGTTTTTGCAGCGCTCTGTTGCTCTCCTTGGTCATTGCTCTTATGGGCTGGGCTATTGAAGGCATCTTCGGCAAAAGGGTTACTCCCTTCGGACGCGGAATCGTCGGCTTTCTTACAAGCGCGCTTGTGATCTGGCTTGCCCAGTTCATCATTGCTGGCGTATCTGTCTCCGTCATCGGTGCTCTACTGGCAGCATTGGTCATTGGTATTATCGACCTGTTCATTCCTGTAGCAACCCCGTTTGATGCAGGGAGAGACAGATCTGCCCGGTAATTCGGGTGTACCGCTCAGGCAAAGAGGCTTCCTCCCGTTTCATACGGAACAGGAGCCTTTTTGTCTCATACATATCTCTTGGTTTCCGAGTGTTCAACAATTAGTCAAACTCGCTAAGTTTTCTTGCTGCAAAAATACGGTATGATGTTTTTGAAATCGTCACAAATATACCGTATTGCGAGGGATGAATGTGAAGAAAAGCATAGCCATCGCCGCGAGTTCCGTTTTGTTACTCCTTGTTACAGCCTGTAACACAGATAATGCGGGAGGGGCGAACACTACTGGCAACAACGGAATAACTCCCGAAGCAGAACTCCTCATCAAAGCCAGCAATTATCAATTTGATCAACAGCAATATCATCTCAAGAAGGACGTTCCCGTCAAAATCACCTTCAAGAATGACTCGGGCTACCACGGCGTACTTATCCCCGGACTAAGAGTACAGTTAGATCAGAAAAATGATTCTACCGTCATCGTGCCCACCGAGGCAGGGGAATATGAAGTTGCCTGCTCGATCATGTGTGGCTCGGGACACGGCTCCATGGTCTCCACCATTATCGTTGAATAGGACAATCGAGTAGGAGGCTACCCATTAGTTGAGTAGCCGACCTCTCACACCACCGTACGTACCGTTCGGTATACGGCGGTTCAATCGTTTGAGTGCATTTCTCGTAGTCGCTCGTATTGAGCAGGAAAGTCATAATATCCTGCTCGTGCGAGCTTTTCGTTGGTTATGGAGCGGGACAATACGGGACTTCCGGCTACTCGCCAGTAACCCAACCTTGTGTTCCCCCACGGGTACGCCTGCCACTCCGGTATCCCCAGCTTTCGCAGGTTCTCTACCTTCGTTCGTGGCTTCTTCCACCCTTTCCAGATGTACATGCGTATGCGTCTTCGCAACCATTCGCTCCAGCTTTGCAGGATTCGCTTCATATCCGCTACGTAGAAATGATTCAGCCATCCCCGGATGTAGACCTTGACCTGCTCCATCACCTGACGTACGTTCTTCCCTTGGCTACGTCCCGTCAGCTCTTTCAGTCTCTTCTTCGCTTTCGCCAGGGATTTGGGATGGACTCGAATATACCTACCGTTCCCGTTCTTTCCCAAGCAGAAGCCTAGAAACTTGAAATGCTTCCGGGAGAGCACGCTAACCACTCGGCTCTTCTCTTCGTTCACCTGCAGCTTGAGCTTCCCTTCCAGATACCTCCTGCTGGACTCCAGCAAGCGGCTCGCCGCTCGTTTGCTTCTCGCCAGCACCACGATATCGTCCGCGTACCGTACCACCTTGACCCCCCGGCTTTCCATTTCCTGGTCGTACTCGTTCAGGTAGATGTTCCCCAGCAGCGGCGACAGGGGGCCGCCTTGCGGCGAGCCTTCCTCCGTCTGGATCACCACTCCATTCTCCATCACGCCGCTTTTCAGGTATTTCTTGATCAGCTCCGTCACCCGGGTATCCTCGATTTGGCTTCGCAGCAGGTTCATCAGTAATTCATGGTTTAGCGTATCGAAGTATTTCGACAGGTCCATCTCTACCGCGTAGTTATATCCTTCTTCCGCATAGGCCTTCACCTTTCGGATCGCTTGCTGCGCGCTGCGTTTCGGCCGGTAGCCGTAGCTTCCGTCCGAGAACAGCGGTTCGAAGATTTGACTCAATTGTTGCGCGATGGCTTGCTGGATCACCCGGTCGATGACCGTGGGTATACCCAGCTTTCGCACGCCGCTTCCATCTGGTTTGGGAATTTCCTTGCGTCGTACCGGGCTCGGTTTGTAGCTTCCCTCCCGGATCCTTTGCAATAGCTCGTCTCCGTGTTCTCGCAACCACGGTAGCGCCGCCTCCACGGTCATTCCATCGATGCCCGGCGCCCCGTGATTGCTTTTCACCCGCTTGTAGGCTCGATTTAGATTATCCTTATCCACTATGAGCTCCAATAAGTCCTCTGCACCGTCTCTTTCTCTACGCTCCCGAGTTTCGGTGCTCCGCGCTCCGGCATACTCTTCACGTTCCACGTTATTCCTTTGCCGGTAGCCCTTTCGGTTTTCTGCTTTCATCGCACCGACTCTCCTTTCCGTTTGTACTCGAGACTTACGATTGTTCGGCCCTTCCCGAAAAAAAACTCGGTACTATGGCCTCTGCTGACTTCTCACAGCAAGCTTTACTCCGTTTTCCGGTTTTTTTTCCACCGGACGTCTGTGAGACCTCCCCGGGTAAGAGCGATAACCTTCCCCTCATCTATCTGCCACATTTACAGGATGGGATTCGGGCAGTATTGGACTTTACTTTGTGCAGCAAGCTCGTCCGTCCCACCCTGCCTTGTATGTGATTTCTGTTCGTCAGACCGAGGGTTTGCCTCCGGCTTCCTTCAGATTCCGCCTCGCGACGGACACCCTTGCCTTTGGTTAACAGTTCCTACTGCCAAGCCTGTAGCGGACTTTCACCGCCTAGTTATCGCCCATGCCGGGCGCACTGCAAACAGAGCCCGCGGCACCTAGCCGGGGCTCTGGATCGTTTGGATCAGGTTTGGTCCTGCTCAATCAATTCAATCCATTCATTGAATTCGGTCTGCAGCTTGGCGTAATCGTTCTTCAAGCGCTGATATTCCTCTTCCTGCTTGGCCATTTTCTCGCGCTCATTTTCACGTTCTAATTGCATTAGTCGGTATTCATGCGAGACAACCTCATAACTGTCGGTCACCTGCTGCAATTGATCGGCAAGCTGCTGCTTCTGTTCCTCCAGGGACTCTACGTCCTGGACAAGAGTCAAGGCCTGCTCGCTGCCTGCTGCACTTTCCTGCTGCCATTCATCAAGCTGGCGTTGCATTTCACTTTCCTTCTCGCGCCAGGAATTCAATTCTCGCTCTGCAGAAGCCCATTGCTTCTTCCATACTTGCTCCCGTTCCTCAGCCGACAGCTTGAATTGCTCCAGTTCCTCTTCCAGATTCGTAGCTTCCTTGCGCTCGTTCTCCATTTCTTGCATGCGGCCTTGCCATTCATCCAGTTCTTCCTTCAAACGTCGCATTTCTTCGGCTGCAGACTTCGCAGAGAGCATAGCGCTTTCCCGCTCTCGATCTCCCTGCTCCAGCTTCAAGCGCAACGCATCCAAATCTCCGGCCAGGGTAGCCGCCTTGTCCTGCTCTGCCTTAAGCTTGTTGACGGTCTGCTCAAGCTCCGTACCCTGTGCTTGAAGCTGCTCGGACAATTGCTCGTTGCGTCCTTCAGCGTCCAGCAGATTAATTTCCAATCCACTAAGCTCCTCATTTCTCTTCTCTGCCAGCTTCTGCCAGGACTTCTCATTCTGCACCGCTGCCGCTACTTCAGAACGGAGCTTGTCCTCCCGGCCCTTGGCTTCCTGCAATTGCTGCCTCAACTGCTTGGCCTCGGCTTCGACGCCAAAGAGCGTATCCTGAAGCTCCTTGGATTGCTGTTCCAGCTTGCCGCTATGGTGCTGTGCCCGCTGTTCTGCGGTCTTCGCCGCTTGCTCATTGCGTTGTGCCTCTTGAAGCTGCTGTCCCAGCTTCGCTCCCACTTCCTTCTCCTTAGAGGTTTGCTGCTCAGCATGACGCAACTTGGCTTGAAGTTGGGAATTACTATTCCGCTGCTCCCCAAGCTGACGCTCCAATTCCTGCACCCGGCTGCGAAGCTTGCGGACATCGCCTTCTTGGCCTTGCAATGAAGTCTCCAGCTTCTCCTTCTGCTCAGCAAGCTGCTTTCGCTCATCCTTTATCTTCTGATGCTCTTCCTGGAGGGCCTTGTACATCTCCTCCTGCTTGGCTTGCAGGCCTTGGAGAACGCCCTTCTCCTGATCCAGAACCGCCTTCTCTTGCTTAATGCTGTGCAATTCAGCTTGCACTTGCTCTACCTTGATAGCTTCCTCAGCCATTCGTACGGCGGCCAGTACCGCCAGACGGGGGGTATCTAAATGAGTATAAACTTGAGAGATGCTACGCATATGTTCATCTACGCGGCGAGCAACCTGCTTCATGTACTCCGCGCTGCTGCCAACGATTTTATAAGAATTTCCATAGATTTCTACATTCACGCTAATTCGGCCTGGGTTACTCAAAGCTTTGTGCCTCCTTTGTTCCTCTGTGTCGTCTCATGATGTCTGATCATGCACAAAAGTCACATCGAATCGGTTATCTTACTTTGATTCGATGTGACTTTGCCCAATTCCTGCTATTTTCTAAGCTCGGCCGCAAAAGTTTGCGACAAACGGTCCACGACCTGGTTATGAACTGTAGTCACCTCTTCATCTGTCAGCGTCCGTTCCTTATCACGGTATACCAGGGACAAGGCTACGCTCTTCTTGCCTTCACCCAGCTTGGCTCCGGTAAACACATCGAATACTTGCACCGATTCCAGCCACTCTCCTCCGGTCTCATGGATAGCAGCTATAAGCGCTCCAGCTTCCACCTCATCGTCCACCACAACCGCAATATCGCGTTGCATCGCCGGATAACGTGGCAATTCACGGTAAGCCACCGCTTCCCCGGCATCATGGAACAATGGCTCCAAGAGCAGTTCTGCTACATAGGTATCATCAAGGTCCTGCTCACGTTGCAACTCCGGATGAAGTTGTCCCAGCGAACCCAGCTTCTGCTTGCCTTCCGGACCATTTAAATAAATGGAAGCCGAGCGCCCTGGATGGAAGCCCTTCGGCTGATCCGCTTCATAGGATACATGCTCCTCCAGCCCCAAGTAAGCAAACAGACTTTCAAGCGCTCCCTTCAGATCAAAGAAATCCACCTTCTCTGCTGCCACATTCCAGCGCTTCTCCGTACGTTCACCTGTTAAGAGCAGTCCAAGCACTGAGAATTCGTGGGGTTGCTGAGTCAGCTTCTCTTCATGGGACAGGAATACCGTGCCGAACTCGAACAAAGCCAGATTATCCTGCTTCCGATTTCGGTTATAGGCGGCAATCTCCATCATGCCTGGCAGCAAGCTCCCGCGTAACACGCTGCGGTCTTCGCTCATCGGCATAGCCAAATGAATCTCTTGCTCCTCTTCGACAAGCCGCGGGAAGCTGGCACTTGCTCCTTCACGAATAAAGGAATACCCCATAACCTCCTGCCAACCGCCGTGAACGAGCAGACTACGCAAGGAACGCCGCAAGCGTTGCGGCTTGGTGTAGCCTCCCGCCGTCGTTTCGCCTTCAATCATTGTCGTCGGGATTTGGTCATAGCCGTACAATCTTGCTACCTCTTCAATCAAATCAACGTCACGGGTAATATCTCCCCGCCGAGTTGGAATTTGTACCTTTAACGCGCCTTGCATCTCCGTGGTTTCAAAATGCAAACGATCGAAAATGCCTTTTGCTTCCGTTAAGGAAATGTCAGTACCTAAGTAGTCATTGACCTTCTGTAACGACAGCTCAATCACCAGTTGCTGCGGTAGACCTTGCACCACTTCTACGATACCTTCGCTGACGCTGCCACCTGCATGGGCTGACATTAATGCCGCTGCGCGGTCGAGTGCCGGAATGACGGCCTGCGGATCAACTTCCTTCTCGAAGCGCTGCGAAGCTTCCGAACGCAAACCTAGTGTACGGGAAGTTTTGCGAACCGTACCGCCATCAAATTTGGCCGACTCCAGCACAATATTGACCGTTTGCTCCGTGACTTCCGTATCTTGTCCACCCATGACGCCAGCCAGAGCTACCGGCCGATCCTCTCCGTCTACGATGAAGAGGGCTCCAGCTTCCAACGAACGCTCCTGACCATCCAGGGTGACCAGCTTCTCGCCCGCCTTGGCCTCGCGAACGCCGAGCACTCCGCCGCGAATTCGATCGGCGTCAAAGGCATGCAACGGCTGTCCATATTCGAGCATCACATAGTTCGTAATGTCAACAATGTTATTGATGGGACGAATGCCGGCTGCCATCAAGCGATTTTGCATCCATAACGGTGAGGTTCCGATTTTGACACCGGAGATGTAGCGTACTGCGTAATGGCTGCAAAGTTCAGGGGCATCGATATGAACCTTGATTAGTTCCTTCGCTTGCTGCGACGACTCGGTCAACTCTTGATTCGGCTGCGGCAACTGTACATCACGGCCCAAAATGGCTCCCACTTCGTAAGCAGCTCCCAGCATGCTCAAACAGTCGGAGCGGTTCGGCGTCAGATCAAAATCGAGCACCTGATCGTCCAGACCAAGCAACGTAGTAATTGGCGTTCCTACTGTTGTGTCCTCAGGCAATACAAGAATGCCTTCCTGCAATTCCTTAGGCAACAGCTTGTCATTCATTCCAAGTTCCTTGGCAGAGCAAATCATACCTTGCGAAAGAACCCCGCGAAGCTTTGCTTTCTTGATCGCCAAGCCGCCTGGCAGCTTAGCCCCAACCAATGCCACAGGTACCTTCTGCCCGGCATCCACATTTTTGGCGCCGCAAACGATCTGCAAATCCTCTTCCTGTCCGGCATCGACAGTACATATGTTCAGCTTATCCGCATCAGGATGCTTTTCCTTGCTTTTGACAAAACCAACGACAACTCCTGTTACGCCTTGGTTCCGGTTCTCAACAGAATCAATTTCGATCCCGGAGCGAGTAATTCGTTCAGCCAGTTCCTTAATATTGACTTCATCTAGAGAAATATAGTCTGACAACCATTCGGTTGATACTTTCATATTTGTTCCCTTCCTTCCTCACGGTAAAATTAAACTCTGGCAAATTGTTGGAGAAACCGCAGATCATTATTGAAGAAGTAGCGGATATCATCCACCCCATATTTGAGCATAGCGATCCGTTCAACTCCCATCCCGAAGGCGAAGCCACTGTATTCTTCGGGATCATAACCGCTCATCTCCAGCACCCGTGGATGCACCATCCCGCTGCCAAGAATCTCCAACCAACCGGATTGCTTGCACACTCGGCAACCGTGACCGCTACATTTCACACAAGTCACGTCAACCTCAACGCTGGGCTCCGTGAAGGGGAAGAAGCTTGGGCGCAAACGAATTTGCGTATCCTGCCCAAACATTTTACGCGTGAATTCCAGAAGAGTCCCTTTCAGGTCACTCATGCGAATTCTTTTGCCCACCACCAGACCTTCGATCTGATGAAATTGGAACGAGTGAGTTGCATCATCGTCATCCCGGCGGAACACGCGGCCCGGGCAAATCACCTTCACAGGGACATCACCCTTCATCGCTTCCATCGTCCGTACTTGAACCGGAGAAGTTTGCGTCCGCATGAGCAAATCCTCGGTCAGGTAGAAGGAATCCTGCATATCACGAGCCGGATGATTCTTCGGCAAATTGAGCGCCTCAAAATTATAATAGTCGGTTTCGACCTCCGGTCCCTCAGCAACCCGGTAGCCCATCCCGATGAAGATATCTTCAATCTCCTGAATGACCTGATTCAGAGGATGAACGCTTCCCTGCTTAAGAAGTCGTCCTGGCAAGGTTACATCTACTTTCTCCGCCGCCAAACGCGCCTCCGTCTCCTGTCGCTGGAAATAAGACTGTTTCTCTTCAATAACAGCTTCAATAGCCGCGCGCACCTCATTACCAACTTGCCCAATCACCGGACGCTCCTCGGCACTGAGTCCACCCATACCGCGCAAAATCTCGGTCAATGCACCTTTTTTACCTAAATATTTAACCCGCAGTTCATTCAAATGTCCCGCATCGGACGTCTCCGCCAGCGCTTTAAGCGCCTCCGTCTTGAGTAGTTCCAAACGTTCTTTCATTAGTAGCTCCTCCTAATAAAACAAAATAAAAAGGCCTTTCTCCCGTAAGGGACGAAAAGACCGTGGTACCACCCTTGTTAAAACGGCATTGCATGCGCGGCCTCTATGGACTGCACAGCAAATGCTGCTTTCACTCTGACGAGATAACGGCTCGCAGCCGGTATCCTCTACTGCGCTTTTGTAATTAGGCCGACAAGCGTCCTGTAATCAGCGGTTCAAGGAACTGCTCCGGAGTGAACTTCGGCAAAGCCGTCTACCCTTAGAGGCGCTCTCAATCACTGGCGTCTCTTCCCTGTCAGGAGGCTATTGCTTACTCTTCTCCATCATTGCATGTATATCACTATGGCTCTATCTGTCTCAGAGCACCTCAGCCGACCCATATGCGGCTTTCACCCTGCTATTATAAGCTAAAGCTCACGGCATTGGCAAGCTGCGGCCTAAATATGTTATCCTTGATGGACCCACATTTTAAATTAAAGGAGTTCTCAACAATGAACGGCAACGAACGCAAAAATATTGCTCCCGGCTTGACCGTGGATATTGTATTAAAACAGGATCAGCCGACTGGTAAGCTAACCCGCGGTATCGTCAAGGATATCTTGACTAACTCCCCCAAGCATCCCCACGGAATCAAGGTCCGTCTGCAGGACGGGCAGGTTGGCCGAGTGAAGAACATTCATCCATGAAAAAGTTCTTGCATCTCATTCTGGGAAATGGTATATTATGTTTTGTCTTCGCTAATTTTTTTGCTTTCGGGATGTAGCTCAGCTTGGTAGAGCACCTGGTTTGGGACCAGGGGGTCGCATGTTCAAATCGTGTCATCCCGACCATTATATGTTGCGGGTGTAGTTCAATGGTAGAACTCCAGCCTTCCAAGCTGGTAGCGTGGGTTCGATTCCCATCACCCGCTTTCGTCTTATTCGTAGAAATGCCCCTTGTTCTCACAAGGGGCATTTTCTTATAACTACTATTAAAAATACGGTGGACCTGCGCATGTACGCAAATCCACCGTCCAAATTACATTAGCTAACCAACCGAATCAGAAACTCCCGTTCCAACACTCCTGCGGATACTGGTCTGCTGAATAAGTAGCCCTGGGCGTCGTGACATTTCTGCAACTTCAGAAATTCAAGCTGTTCCTCGTTCTCTACACCTTCGGCAGTAACCTTAAGCTTCAAGTGATGGGCCATCGTGGCAATCGTGGATACGATCGCCGCATCATTGCCATCATACATAACCTCCCGAACAAAAGCACGATCAATCTTCAAGCGGTCGATGGGCAAGCTCTTCAAATAATATAGTGAACTGTAGCCCGTACCAAAATCGTCAATGCTAATATGTATTCCCAGCTTCTTCAAAGCGTTTAATTGCTCTAACGCCGTGGCGATATCATACGTCATGCTCTCCGTGACTTCCAGCTCCAGGTACCGCGGTTCCAGACCAACCTCGCGTATAATTGTCCCCACCCGCTCAGCCAAATTATATTGCCGGAACTGCCGCATCGACAAATTGACAGATACGCAAATCGGCTCATATCCCTCCAACTGCCATTGCTTGTTGTAGCTGCAAGCCGTTTTCAACACCCACTCGCCGAGCGGGACGATCAGGCCACTATCCTCAGCCAGCGGTATGAACTCATTAGGTGGGAGCAACCCCCGCTTGGGATGATTCCAACGAACGAGCGCTTCGATACCGACCATTTTCCCCGTGTCCAGGTTGACTTGCGGTTGAAACTCCAAGAAAAATTCTTCGCGTTCCAGCGCCTTCCTCATGTCGTTCTCCAGTTCTACTCGCAGTTGGGTGCGTTGCTTCATAGCCGCGTTATATCGCATAAAATCATGACCTTGCTCTTTGGCTTGATGCACTGCCATATCGGCATATTGAATCATCTGATTAACGGAGTTCCCATCATCCGGGTAGACGGACAAGCCCATACTTAAGGTGATATGATACTCGGTATCATCAATCAGCACTTCTGGATCTATAGCATGAATTAACTGCTTCGCCCGGCCTTCAAGCGCATCAATATCCGGCATATCGGGCAGTAAGACCGCAAACTCGGCCTCACTCATTCTATAGACCTGCTCTCTTCCTTGGCATAGCGCTGCCAAACGGCTGCCAAGTTCGGTCAGCAGCTTGTCCCCTGCTCCATAGCCCAACGAGTCGTTAATCGCCTTGAACCGATCAATATGAATCACCCCTACCCCTGTTGAAGTATGAGGCATTCCCAATGACTCGCTAAGCTTCTCTCTCATCTGCCGCAGATTGGGCAGTCCGGTTAAGTCATCATAGTAAGCCATGTGCTTCATCTGCGCTTCGACCTGTTGTTGGCCACGCAGGGGTTCCTCTACTGTCAGGCGATACGCACCCATTAATACAATATAATAGGAGATAAACATATAACACTGCCCGGCCGCTTGAGCCAACCCATAACCCTCTTCCTGTGGCAGGATCAGCAATAAATGCCCCATAGACATAAACACCAACGCACGAATAAGCGTCAACCTAGCCGGGGAACGCAGTCCCTGCTGACGTTGGCGCAGCCACACTACTAATCCTGCCGCAAAGTACAGCAGGAGCAAACCAATCAGAACAGGCCATCGGGCCGATTCAGGCCAGGTTATTGCAGACGACAAACGAATAATCGCAATCATCGCCGCCAAACCAATAATCCCTTGGATGATTGTCGCTTTCTCTTCTGTCCCCATCCTCATGTCTATCATCCTCCAAAGGTAGGTTACGTGCGATGCACTGAAAGTACCTAATGCTATTAATTCAACATTTTCCTCTCTTTTCCTGCCTTCCCATCTAACTTTGTCGAGAAAAAGGACAACTTTTCCAGCCGCTTTAAATAAAAGCATTAAAAAAGAGTCTTCATCCCCACACCATTACCGGGGAATGAAGACTCTTGCGCGGGTTGGAATACCACCCGCCCTGCTTATTTTTTAGCGCGAATAACGGTCGTTTCCGGAGTCGTCAGCTTGTCATAGAAATCAACGGCTTTGTCCTTGTCGTCCGAAGCCCGCAGCGCCATCGCCGAGCGTGGATGCTCGTCAAGCGTGCCCGTAATCATATAAGGAATCAAGTAACCCCATTCTTCCTTCTCCCGAAGTGGAATTAGCAGTTCCTCCAGTACGCTGAGTACCGGACGCAAGTTATAATTTGTATTCTTCAAATGCGTGACCAGAAGCTCTGTAGGGCAGTTACCCGCCGCGCGTCCCATACCGTAAACGGATGCATCCAGCAGTTCAACGCCAAGATCAGCCGCCACCAGCGTATTGGAGAACGCCAGTTGCATGTTGTTGTGCGTATGCACCCCTAGCCGCTTGTCTGGCAGATGAGTCTTGAATTTGTTCACCAGATATTGCATGTCTTTATAGTCAAGGCTGCCATAAGAATCGACGATATAAACGACGTCAACGACGCTTTGCTTAATCATCTCAAAGGCTTCCAGCAGTTCATTCTCCATTACGTTAGAAAGTGCCATGATGTTGATTGTCGTTTCATAACCGCGGTCATGGAATAACTGAACCAATTGCAGCGCCTTATCCACATCTTTAATGTAACAAGCTACCCGAATCAAATCGAGCAGGCTTTCGCTACGCGGTAAAATATCACTCTCGTCTACGCGGCCGATATCTACCAGCGCAGACAGCTTGGTTGTTCCCTTTTGCGGAATGACTTTACGCAGAAAATCATCGTTCAGGAACCGCCAAGGTCCTGCCTCATCGGCTCCCTTTAACAATTTGGGGGAGTTTTTATAGCCGATTTCCATATAGTCCACGCCTGCTTCATTTAACCCGGCGTACAATTTTTGGACAAATTCGACGCTGAAATCCCAGTTGTTCACCAAACCACCATCTCGTATGGTGCAGTCTACAATCTTGCATTGATTGGCCTTCATCCCTGCATGTTCCTCTCCGTCTTGGTTTTACTATTCATCTTACTTGATGCTGCTTCTAAAAGTAAAGCCGTTCTCGATATGATTTTGTTCACAGTACGGCTTCAAACTGCGTGATATATTACATTTGGGTCTAATTGAGATTGATTCTCAATTAAGTTTACACTGGTATTTTGGAGGTTACCCGGATGATTGTATCCTTGAAAGAGTTAAAACCTAAAGAAAGTGGCATTATCAAAGGCATCGGAGCCAGCGGTCCTCTCCGGCGCAGGCTAATGGATATGGGAATTACTCCCGGAGCCACAATTATAATGAAGAAAGTCGCTCCCCTTGGCGATCCGCTGGAAATCCATATCCGCGGCTACGACTTGAGCATACGCAAATCAGAAGCAGAACAAATCACAGTAGAGAAAGTAAATTTATAAATGAAGGATGAAGAACGATGGCCTACCGGTTTGCATTAGCGGGCAACCCCAATAGCGGCAAGACAACCCTCTTCAATCATTTGACAGGCAACAATGCCCACGTTGGCAACTGGCCTGGTGTCACAGTGGAACGACGCGAGGGAAGATGCAAGAAGAGCCAAGAAAATATCGTAATTATCGACTTGCCCGGAATCTACTCTCTTTCCCCTTATACTGCCGAAGAGATTGTTGCCCGGGATTTTTTGGCTAACGACCAGCCTGACGTCATCATTAACATTGTTGATGCCACCAACATCGAGCGCAACTTATATTTGACGACACAACTGCTGGAATTAGGAATTCCCAGCATCATTGCGCTCAATATGATGGATGAAGTGGAGCTTCGCGGAGACCAGATCGACATTGCAGGACTAGAACAACGCCTGGGGGTTCCAATTGTTCCGATTGTGGCCACCAAGCACCAGGGTATTAAGGAATTACTGGAGAAGGCCGTCGCCTTCCATCATCAATCCCGGACTGCTCCTGAGGGCCCGCTCAAGAATACGAAGTTATATGGGGCGATGATGGAGATCAGCGAGGCATTGAAGGCAGGTGGATACGAGAATACCTTGTTCCATGCTATCAAGCTGCTGGAGAAGGACGAGAAGATCAAGCCAACACTCAAGCTCCCTGCTGCTCTGGAGTCCTCGATTGACCACATCGTTAATGAAGCTGAACGAGCAGCGAATGGCGAGCTAGAAACCTTGATTGCGGATTTGCGTTACCAGTACATCAGTGATGCCATCTCCCGTCATGTCAAGAAAGGGGCCCAGCCAGGCCAGCTCTCCTTCTCCGACAAAGTAGATAAAATTGTAACTCATCGTGTATTGGGACTCCCCATCTTCTTCGCCATTATGTATCTGATCTTCGAAATGGCCGTGGGTTCTATCGGTGCGTTGATCGTTGATCCCTTCGGAGCCCTCGTGACCGAAGTTCTGCCAGATGCAGCAGCCCGCTTCCTCGAATGGGCCGGGGCCTCTGGGGTCATTCAAGGGCTTGTAGTGGGAGGAGTCATTACAGGCGTCGGCAACGTCCTCTCCTTCCTCCCTCAAATCGTTATACTCTTCTTGTGTCTATCCATTCTGGAGGACATCGGTTATATGTCCAGAGTAGCGTTCGTCATGGACCGGATCTTCCGCCATTTCGGCCTTTCTGGCAAAGCCTTTGTGCCCCTGTTAATGGGCTATGGCTGCGCAGTTCCCGCCATTATGGCTACGCGTACGCTAGAGGATGAGCGAAGCCGCCGCTTATCAATCACCTTGATGCCGTTCATGTCCTGCAGCGCACGAATTCCTGTATATGCCGTATTTGCCGGAGCCTTTTTTGCCGCTCATCAGGGACTTGTAGTCTTCAGCATATATTTCCTGGGAATTATAATGGCCATGCTGTCTTGTCTGCTGCTCAACCGGACTGTAATGCGTGGTGAGTCTGCTCCATTTGTAATGGAACTTCCACCTTACCGTATTCCTACGCTGAAATCGACGGTATCTCATACCTGGGAAAAGGCCAAGGGATATATCATCAAGGTCGGAACCATTCTGCTATCCATGACCGTCGTCATCTGGTTCTTGCAAAGCTTCAACTTCTCTTTTCAAATGGTGGATGATGCTTCCCAAAGTATATTTGGCGCCATCGGCAAAGTGATTGCTCCAATGTTTAGCTGGAATGGCTTTGGCTTTGTGAAGGATTCGACGGTCGTTCATTGGCAGATTGGAGCTGCTTTGCTAACGGGCCTGATCGCCAAAGAGGCCGTTGTCAGTACGCTTGGAATTCTCTACATTAATACGGGAACCGAAGAGCTTACCACCGCTTTGGGTACAGCTTTGCAAGCACACTTCACGCCGCTGGCCGCCTTCTCGGTTATGGTGTTCGTCTTGCTGTATGCCCCTTGCGTGGCGGCGATCTCCACAGCCAAGAAAGAACTGGGCTCCTGGAAATGGACTTTGTTCACGGTGGCCTATCAATGCGGGCTTGCCTGGGTCATATCCATGCTGGTTTATCAAGT
Organism: Paenibacillus senegalimassiliensis; assembly: GCF_001486585.1. GTDB lineage: Bacteria > Bacillota > Bacilli > Paenibacillales > Paenibacillaceae > Fontibacillus > Fontibacillus senegalimassiliensis. The sequence goes on along the minus strand of NZ_LN909045.1, from coordinate 802,808 downwards.
CGGGCATCTGCTGGGAATCGGCATTGCCTGAATCCATACGTATCCTTATTTAAGGAGGAATATTCATGATCGATTACCTGATCGTTGCTATCTTGGCCGGAATTATCGGCTTCACCGTATATCGCTATATCAAGCGTCAGAAATCAGGCGGAGGGTGCGCCGGGTGTAGCGGCTCCTGCGAGCAATTCAGCTCCTGCTGCGAGCCGAAGAAGCGCTCTGAAGCTTCAACTCACCGCCCTTAAATCAAGGAGGAACCCATGATATGCCACTAACGATGCTGCCTCCAGGCCAGGAAGCTATCATCCGCGACTGTAAAGCCTCTGAGGCTACCCGTAAGTTTCTTGAGGGCCTGGGTATCGTACCTGGAGCATCCATTACAGTAGTCAGTGAAACCGGCGGCAACTTGATTGTTAACGTCAAGGGCTCCCGGCTGGCCTTAAGCAAAGGCGTTGCCGGACAGTTATACATCACGTTAGCCCCCTAATCTAACCCATAAAGGCGCCTTACTCCACAGCCACAAACGGCGGAGCAAGGCGCCTTTTCAATTGGATCCCTTTTGCTTCATTACTATACTACCGGCAGAGAAATGACAAAGATGGTTCCGGCACCCTTCAGGCTGTCTACAGATATCGTCCCTCTATGGTTACGGATAATGCGATAGCTCACCGATAGCCCCAGGCCTGTCCCTTTTTCCTTCGTAGTGAAGAATGGGTCAAAGAGGCGAACAAGCATCCCCTTATCCATTCCGTTGCCGTTATCCTGGATGGAGATTTTCACGAATTTCCCATCCATTTCTGCTCCCACATCGATAACTCCCTGATGTTCGCCTTCCACTTCAGCAATAGCGTCCATCGCATTCTTGATAATATTCAGCAGCACTTGCTTAATCTGCTTCACATCAATGGAGACGAACAATTCCTGTGAAGGGGCATGCAATATCATTTGACAGCCCTTCATGACCGCTTCGCTCTCGGTTAATAGAACAACCTCCTTCAGCAAGGAAGATACGCTCTCCGCTGATTTCTGTGGAGCTGACGGCTTGGACGAGTTCAGGAATTCATGAATGATATCATTGGCCCGATCGATTTCCGTCAAGATAATCCGGGCATATTCATCCTTGCCCAACTCCATAAGATGCGGTCGCAGCAATTGAATGAATCCACGAATGGCTGTTAACGGGTTGCGAATTTCGTGGGCGATTGCGGCTGATATTTTGCCCAGCATCGCCATCTTATCATTTTGGTAAGCAGCCTCTTCAATTCTTCTAAAGTCGGAAACATCCTTAACACTGAGTAAGAAATCTCCGTCCATCTGATCCCCATAGGTAACCGTGATTAACCAATGCCTCCCGTATTCATCAATTAATTCGTGATATTTCTTCCGGTGAAAAATGGTCTCTCGGTAAATCCGCATAATTTTGCGTTTCTTGAAGGAGTTCAGGTGCGGATGCCTGAGCATATGCAGCAAGTTACAGCCAATAAGGGACTGGCGCGGTAGTTCGAGGAGCTTGGCCATTTGAACATTGATGAAGGTTAGAACCCCGTCGCTATCAAACAGCATAATACCGCTGTCCAGGTGCTGGAGCACGTTTTCATACTTGTTTTTGACGAGTTGGGTTGATTGGAATGCTTTGACGGACTGGAGCAGTGTCTCTTGAAATTCACTCAACAAGTTGGTTCCCCCTTTACACAAATGATGTACTTGCCTACCGACAACATACGATCACTACCTGAGAAGAACTTTACCCTAACCGGCGCACATAAATATTATATTTAGCAATATCTATTGATTCTGCTTGCCATAACGCTGACTGTGCCGTCCCCCAGAGCATCCTGCTTCAATCATAGTAAAGTTTTCCAAATACCGTCAACCAGAGATACTGTCGAAAAAGGTTGGATCAACGCAAAAGAACGACCCTGGTCCTAAAAAAAGAAAATAGCCTTCCTCCCGGAAGACTATTTTGCGGATTTAGCGGTTATTATGCTGTAGTCTGGCTCTGCGGCGGCTCATCACGGCCAGCCTCTTCTTCAGCTCATCTTCCCACTTCTCATCGCCAATTTGCTTGGCTACAGACAGAAGATCGAGAGAAATATCAATTTGACTTTGTACGATAACGAGTGGATCTTCATCCTCCCGATTGACGCAATTACCGAAGATCGAATCATCGTCCTCCATGATGAAATCCTGAAAGTCGATCTCGGAAACGCCATCGCTATGAGCGTACTCCGCCAAAATTTCATATTCATTTTCGACTTTATAATGAACCTCAACCCGATGGCATACCGGGCAAAATAAAAGGGGCACATTATGAACCTGCGTACGATAATGTTTCAATGTTCCCTTTGTTCCCAACATACTGGCTCCGCAGCAAAAACTCATTCCCCTTCACCCTTTCCCGCGTTTGGTTCATTCCCCAATTCGTGCACACAAGCAGGGATGTCATATAATTTATTCGTGGAGCCCTCTGCAAATTCCTGCGAAAATCAATAAAATCTCATTTATGTTTACTTTTCCGCCAGGGGGCTCAAACCATGCATAGTGGGGCAAAAAACCCCCTGCGGGGGCATTGCCCAAACAGGGGGTACTGCTAAAATATTGATGCTATCCGTTCAAATTCTTGTCGCCTGGCTTCCAGTTCATTGCGCATAGTCCACCAGATTGCAGCGCCTGCAAGACACGAAGGGTCTCATCCACGCTACGTCCCACATCGTTATGGTTAACTACTTCATACTTCAATTCGCCTTCCGGATCAATAATGAACAAGCCGCGAAGAGCAATACCTTCCTCTTCAATGAGGATACCATAATCGCGCGCTACGCTCTTCGTAATGTCAGAAGCCAGCGGGAAGTTCAACTGGCCAAGACCGTTACTGTCCCTAGGTGTATTAATCCATGCTTTATGACTATGCTCGGAGTCCGTACTGGCACCAAGAACTTCGCAATTCAGCTTCTGAAATTCTTCGTACGCCTGGCTCAATGCAGTAATTTCAGTCGGACATACAAAGGTAAAATCAAGCGGATAGAAGAAAAATACCAACCACTTACCACGATAATCGGACAGCTTCTTGCGTCCAAATTCCTTACCGTCCCCAGTCACTACGGCCATATCAAAATCCGGTGCGGGTCTTCCAACCAAACGTTCTGCCACTTCAAAAACCTCCTTTGCAAACCTACAACTCACATGGTATCATCGGCTATTTTCAAAGTCAAACCAGCCTTGTTCGCTGCTGCTTATTTCTTAATGGCGGCAATAATCAGATCGCCCATCTCACGAGTACCGATGGCTTTGCTCTTGTCCACTGCGATATCACCTGTACGATGACCTGCATCCAGCACATCGGCTACAGCCGCTTCAATGGCATCCGCAGCATCTTCATACCCGAAGGTCATACGGAACATCAGGGCAACCGACAGAATCGTGGCAATCGGATTGGCCAGGTTCTGTCCAGCAATATCTGGTGCCGAACCATGGACTGGCTCGTACAATCCGAAGCTGCCTTCGCCCAGGGAAGCTGAGGACAACATGCCGATTGAACCCGTCAGCATGGCTGCTTCATCGCTCAGAATATCCCCGAACATGTTCTCCGTCACAATAACATCGAAGCTGGATGGACGACGCAGCAATTGCATCGCACAGTTGTCTACGAGCACATGCTCCAGTTCCACCTCGGGATATTCGGGAGCTACCCGATTAACAACCTCTCTCCATAGTCGCGAGCTTTCCAGTACATTCGCTTTGTCCACAGAGGCTAACTTTTTGCGACGTTTGCCGGCAATCTCAAATGCCTGCCGCACGATACGTTCAACCTCGGTAACATTGTATGCACAGGTATCTACCGCTTCTTGTCCATACTCCGTCTCGCGGCGGTACTTCTCCCCGAAATAGATGCCTCCTGTAAGCTCACGAACCACAATCAGATCCGTACCCTCCAGCACTTCCGGCTTAAGCGTCGAAGCATCCTTCAAACAATCAAACACGACTGCCGGACGCAGATTCGAGAACAATCCCAACGCTTTGCGAATACCCAATAAGCCCGTCTCGGGACGCAGCTCCTTCGAGTTGTTATCCCATTTAGGACCGCCAACCGCCCCCAGCAGTACCGCATCCGCTTGCTGACACACCTCAAGTGTATCTTGCGGTAATGGCGTCCCCTTCTCGTCTATCGCGATGCCGCCGAACAAGGCATGTTCCGTTTCAAAGCGATAACCGAACAATTCCTCCGTACGCTTCAATACCTTCTCTGCTTCGGCCACCACCTCGGGGCCAATACCGTCGCCCGCAATTATTGCGATTTTTTTTACTTCTGCCATTCCTACCGCTCCCTCTCGTAAACATCATCTTCTTCTGTTTTATCATACGATGTGAGGATTAACAAAGATATAGTATCTATTAGACTAATAGGTTTTGCCTATAAGGTAGTTCAAAAAGTTATCTTTTGATCACGAAGCGGATCAGGAAGTACATTCGGCATCGAATTCAGCTATTTCATTCAGATTAAAAAAACTCCAAGGCCGCGTGCTCAGGGCACGCCCACCTTGGAGTTCTGTTAAGGCTTATGACTTATTTCTTGATCCAGTGCATCAATTCGCGCAGTTCTTTACCCACAACCTCGATAGGATGGTTGGCTTCGTTGCGACGAGTAGCCGTCAGGAATGCACGGTTGGATTGGTTCTCCAGGATAAAGTCACGAGCGAATTTACCTTGCTGGATATCCGCAAGCACTTCCTTCATCGCCTTCTTCGTTTCTTCCGTAACGATACGAGGACCTGTTACATAGTCACCGTATTCTGCCGTGTTGGAGATCGAATCGCGCATAGTAGCCATGCCACCTTCATAGATCAGGTCGACGATCAGCTTCATCTCATGCAAGCACTCGAAGTAAGCCATTTCCGGAGCATAGCCAGCTTCTGTCAGCGTTTCAAATCCTGCCTTGATCAAGGCAGTTACGCCACCGCAAAGTACGGCTTGTTCGCCAAACAGGTCAGTTTCGGTTTCTTCACGGAACGAGGTTTCGATAACCCCGGCACGCGTACAGCCGATACCTTTAGCATAAGCCAAGCCGATTTCCTTCGCTTTGCCCGTTGCATCCTGATGGATAGCAATCAGACCAGGTACACCAAAGCCCTCTACGTAAGTACGACGAACCATATGGCCCGGAGATTTCGGAGCAACCAGCAATACGTCGTTGTCCGGAGAAGGAACGATTTGGCCGAAATGGACGTTGAAGCCGTGCGCAAACAGCAATGCAGCACCTTTTTTCAGGTTAGGAGCAATTTCGCTATTATAAACTGCAGCTTGTGTTTCGTCCGGCATCAGGATTTGCACCAAGTCTGCACGTTTGGTTGCTTCTGCTACAGGCAATACCTCAAACCCATCTTCCTTCGCTTTGTTGAAGGATTTACCTTCACGCAGACCGATAATAACATTCAGTCCGCTTTCGCGCAGGTTTTGCGCATGGGCATGTCCTTGGCTACCGTAACCGATAATTGCGATCGTTTTCCCTTTCAATACGCTAAGTTCTGCATCCTGCTCATAGTACAAAGTAACTGCCATTTCTAGTGCCCTCCTAAAATTTGCGGGACAGTCAAGCTGTGCCCTTGATTTGGTATGGTTCCTCCGCCAGGTGATGAGCGGGTGTTTCAACGGACCGACGCCTTGAAGCAATAAAGCAAGATCCTAATACCTTCGATCCCCTCAAACACCAGCCATCCCTGACGGAGGATATAATCCGCGTACTGCGGTGAACTCATAGATTAACTATACACCTGTTCTTACGTCAAGCGTTACCCCGAATCATGGCGGTTACGCCTGTTCTTGACAATTCACGGATACCATAAGGTTGAAGCAATTCAATCATCGCGTCAATCTTCTCCGTATCCCCAACAACCTGTACGATCATGCTGGCCGTTCCAATATCGACAACCGCAGCGCGGAAGGTCTCCACAACCCCCATAATTTCTGGGCGTTCGGCCGGCTCGGCCTTCACCTTGATCAAGGCGAGCTCACGAGCCACCATCGGCCGGGAACTCAAGTTCACGACTTTAATGACATCGATCAATTTGTATAGCTGCTTCTCGATTTGCTCGAGCGTCTTGTCGTCACCTTCTGTGACGATGACCATCCGGGAGAGCCCTTGCTCCTCGGATTGGCCCACCGTAATGCTCTCGATATTGAAGCCGCGGCGGCCAAACAAGCCCGCTACACGTTGCAAAACACCTGGCTGATCATTGACTAATACGGCAATCGCATGGTTTCTTCTCATCATTCACTGTCCCCCATCAGCATTTGATCAATGGTAGAACCTTGAGGAACCATCGGATATACATTTTCCCCTTTGCTGACTACGAATTCTACCAGCACAGGTCCCGGGGTATCGAGCGCCTCCTGCCAGACGCGCTTCGCATCCTCTTTGTTCGTAGCACGCAAACCTTTAACACCATAGGCCTCAGCCAGCTTCACAAAATCCGGGCTGCCTTCGAGATCTATATGGCTGTAACGATTGTTGTAGATCAATTCCTGCCACTGACGAACCATCCCCAGCACCTGGTTGTTGATGACAACTACCTTGACCGGAATGTTATTGATGGCACAAATCGCAAGTTCCTGAGCACACATCTGCATCCCGCCGTCACCGTTAATCGAGATGACCAGTCGGTCCGGGAAGCCCATTTGAGCACCGATTGCGGAAGGGAAGCCAAAGCCCATCGTGCCAAGTCCACCAGAGGTAATCCATGAACGAGGTTTATTGAACTTGTAATACTGCGCCGCCCACATTTGATGCTGCCCCACATCCGTGGTGACAATCGCATCTCCGCCTGTCGTGTCATTCAATAGTTCAATGACCCATTGTGGCTTAAGCACTTCGTCGGAATCCTTGTATTTCAGCGGTTTGTCGATCTTGGACTGGCTGATTTGCGCTCTCCACGCATCTGCCTTATCGGCACGCGCTACCAGCGGGTTCAGCAGTTCCAGTACCGTCTTCACATCGCCAACAATCGGAATATCCGGACGAATGTTTTTGCCGATTTCAGCGGGATCGATGTCAATATGGACAATCTTCGCCTTCGGAGCGAACCCATCCAGTTTGCCCGTTACCCGGTCATCAAAGCGGGCCCCGATGTTAATCAACAAATCCGCTTCCTGAATGGACTTGTTAGCCGTAAGAGTGCCATGCATTCCCGGCATACCCATCCATAGCTCATGTCCACTTGGGAAAGCACCTAACCCGAGCAAGGTTGTCGTAATCGGAATTTGCGTTTTGTTCACGAATTCGAACAACTGCTCATGTCCGCCGGAATACACAACACCGCCTCCGGCGATAATTACCGGCCGCTCCGCTTCCTGAATGGCCGCTGCCAGCTTGTCGAGCTGCAGACGATTAGGGGTAACCGTCGGATTGTAACCCCGCAGGTTAACGGATTGCACCGGTTCAAAGCGAGCTTTGTTCGCCGATACGTCCTTCGGAATATCGATCAGGACCGGTCCTTTGCGGCCTGTATTGGCGATATGGAACGCTTCATGAATAACTCTTGGCAGATCCTCTACATCTCTCACCAAGTAGCTATGCTTTGTAATTGGCATTGTAATACCGGTAATGTCCGCCTCCTGGAAAGCATCCGTGCCAATCAAGCTCGACACGACGTTGCCTGTAATGACAACGAGCGGTACCGAATCCATGAACGCTGTAGCTATTCCGGTTACGGTGTTAGTTGCCCCTGGGCCGGAGGTAGCGATGCATACGCCAACTTTGCCGGTGGCCCGTGCATAACCATCTGCTGCATGAATGGCTCCCTGCTCATGTCTTGTCAGCAGGTGATGGAAATCGGTGAATCCGTACAGCGCATCGTAGATGTACAATACCGCACCACCCGGATAGCCGAAGACACACTCGACACCTTCCAAAAGCAAACTGCGAAGTAGTATTTCCGAACCCGAAATGACTTCCGGTTTCATCCATTTCTCACGTAATTGTTCTGTAGACCGCATTTCTGGAATTTGCGCGCTCATCAGTCATCCTCCTTCCAAAGGTAGTTCAAAAAAGTCCTCTTTTGATCACGAAGTTACATCAGAGAGCGATTCGACGTCGAATCTTGAATTCAGCCCGGTCCTCCGCTGCTCACGTACCCAAATCGTACGCTCCGCTGCTCAGCCCCTGGCTTCATCCAACCTTCTCGGTGCTGAAAAGCCGACTTTTTGAACCCTCATTTAAAGCAAATAAAAAACAAAATCAAAAAAACCTTCCGTCCGCCGGAACAGTTTCCTATTCCGAGGGACGAAAGGTTTGATCTTTCGTGGTACCACCCATTTTCACCCGACACTTCGCAATGCCGAGCCTTGACGAGTATAGACGTATGCCGTCCTTACTCGTGGTCCGTAACGCGGACCTGACGATTTTCCCTAATAAGCCTTCAGCGCAAGCGCCACCGCGGAATGGCTCGCGACCTTTCAGGAAAACAGCTCCGAGGTGAGCTCGCATTTAAGGGATTTTGGTGGTGGTTTCAGCAATTCCACACACTCTCTGAGCAAAGAGCCCCTAAACCTTCGTCCTCTTCATCGCCGATACATGATATAGTCTTAAAATGTTTAGGAACATTATATGATTAGTTCACACATCGAGTCAATACCCTAATGAATTAAAGTTTTTTATGCGGAACCCTTTCCTTCCTTGCCAACATATGATAAAGGATAGTGCCCAGACACGAACAGCAAGGAGGAGAAACTGCGTATGATTCGTTATAGAAGGCCCAAGCAAGACGATCCTTTTATCTATGATCTGATTGGTAAAGAGCTCGTCCCCTTCTCTCATATGCCCTCCCATGAAGTCGAAGCGGCTCTACGCGAGCTTCCTACACGTATGTCACGAGGGGTATCACTCGTCTCCTCGCCTTATTATGAGGCTGACCCGGTCGGTTTCATTCATTTCTTGATTCATGGCGAACTCTTGTACATCGACATGATGGCAGTAGCCTCTTCTCATCAGCGTCAACGCATCGGCAAAACGCTGATGGCCCACGCCGAGAACTTTGCCTTGTCCCGTGGCTGCAAGCGGGCAAAAGTCATGGTGGACCGGAGTAATCCCCGAGCCCACCTGTTCTACCGCAAATTGGGCTACCGAACGCTGCGCTATATTCAAACGTCTCAATGCTATGAACTGGAGAAGACGCTGCCTGCTCGTTTTTGAGCAAAATTTACCAGAAATAGGGGTAAGGATAACCGCCATAACCGGGGCCGGGGCCATAAGGACCTCCATAGGGGCCACCGCCGTAGCCACCGTAGCCGCCATAGCCACCACCAAAGCCCGGAGCCGTACCGATTGCCAGCAAGTCGAATAGAACGAGGGGAATGAGCGCCTTAGTCTTCACTTTTTTCCCGGGAGCTTGATGAATAATCAAGCGGTTTCCGCTGATTTTCACCAGCTTGCCCGTCACCACAGTACCATCTTTTTTATAAGCCGTGATTGATTTGCCCAGCCATTTCCCGGCTTCTCTTCTTGTCACCGATTTGCCCATCGCAAACTCCTCCTGTCAGGTTACATCCTATAGCCGTGAACATCCATCCCTGTCCGAACATTCCAGCCGACTATGTTGTGTTCAACCTAACCTATTCGCAAATCTCCCCCTGTGCTTGCACCATCGCCTCTGCCAGGCTAATTCGGGCTTGCCTCTCCCGGTTTCGCCCATGCCAAAAAGGCTCCGTCAAAAGACGGAACCCTCTGGATTAAATGCTATTATCGTTTGCTTGGATCGTACGGAGTCCCCAATGCTGATGGTGCGGAAGAGCGTCCTACCGCTCCCACAAGTACGATAATGGTCAGTACATAAGGAATCATGAAGATGAATTCCTGCGGAATGCTTCTGGACCATTCGAACAATTGCACGTAGTTGCGGATCGCCTGAGAGAACCCGAAGAATACTGCAGCACCAAAGGCACCCAGGGGATTCCATTTACCGAAGATCATAGCCGCGATGGCAATAAAACCTTGCCCGGAAATGGTATTATGCGCAAAGGTACTGGTAGTGGTCAACGTAATGGTTGCACCACCGATACCACCCAGCATACCACTGAGCAGCACGCCGATATAACGCATCTTCGTGACGTTAACTCCCAGCGTGTCTGCCGCACTTGGATGTTCACCGACAGAACGCAGCCGCAGCCCAAACGGAGTCTTGAACAAGACGAAGTAAATGACAACCACGAGAATCAAGGCCAGATAGGTCGTCGGATAAGCATTGAACAAACCCTCACCGATAATCGGAATGTCGCGAAGGAATGGAATCGGAACCTTGTGAAATACATTGATCAGCGGCGTTTCTGCAGAGCCGTCGAACAGAAGTTTCACAATATAAACGGTCAATCCGGCAGCGAGGAAATTGATGACAATCCCGCTGATCGTTTGATCCGCTTTGAACGTAATCGTAGCTACTGCATGGATAAGCGCGCCTAGCCCCCCCATAATGACGGCAGCCAGTACCCCTATCCATGGAGCAAACGCCCCCATGCCCGCCTCTTGGGCATAATAAGTACCTACCCCAGCAGCGAATGCACCAAAGATCATCAAGCCTTCCAGCCCGATGTTAACTACGCCTGAGCGCTCCGAGAAAATTCCCCCAAGGGCCGTGAAGATCAGAGCCGTCGAGAAAACCAGGGTCGAATTAAGTAATTGACCAAGTAGTGTTAGCACATCCATGTTACAACACCTTCTCTTTCTTGCGCTTCAGAACCAAAGGCTTCACTATGAGTTTGACGATGCCTTGAGCCGCAATGAAGAATATAATTGAGCCGATGACAATTTTGATTATTTCCGGGGGAACCCCGGCGCCAAAGCTCATACCAGCAGCGCCATAGGTCAGCACACCATATAGAATGGCGCCTAGCACCACGCCGAAGGGATGATTCATACCCAGCAGCGCCACGGCGATGCCGTCAAAGCCATAGCCTGGCGAAGCGGCAAAGACAGATTGATAGTGGAACACTCCAAGCACCTCAAAGGTGCCGGCCAGTCCAGCGAACACTCCACTGATGAACATGGCTTTGACCACATTACGGCCCACATTCATACCGGCATATTCAGCAGCATTCGGATTCAAGCCTACAGACCGCATTTCGTAACCCTGCTTGGTCTTCCAAAGATAGATAAAAAAGAATGCCGCAGCCAAGAGCGCGACCACTGTTCCCCAATGGATTCGCGCATTGTTAAATATGTCGTTCAAAAATGTCATAGCTGCAGAAGCCTCGATATTCTCGGAACGATTCTGCCCCTTCAGCAGGAAGAAATGACGAATAACATAATTCGATAAGTACAACGCCGTCCAGTTAAGCATGATTGTAGTAATAACCTCGTTGATACCCCGTTTAGCCTTCAGATAACCTGCTATGGCCGCCCATAAGCCACCTCCCAGCCCCCCTGCGATAACAGCCAAGGGTACAACCACTGCCGATGGAAGGCTCGACAAGGATAGCGATACAGCCGTAGCCGAGGTCATGCCAATCAATACCTGACCGTCAGCACCGATATTAAACATACCGGAACGGAAAGCAAAAGCAACAGCTAGGCCAGTAAAGATCAGCGGTGTTATCTGACGAATCGTTTCCCCGAAGTCATAGGGATTTCCAATAACCCTCTGAATCAGCGCACCATAAGCTGTCAGCGGATTATAGCCGCCAACCAGCATAACTACCGCACCGACGAGCAAACCTAGAATGATGGCCACCAGTGGCAAAACCAGGCTGTCCATAGTGAATATTTTGCGTAATCTATCCAACGCTATGACCTCCCCGTTCCAGGCTTCCCGACATCATCAAGCCAAGCTCCTGATCGTTGGTTTCCTGTGGAAGCACCTCGCCCACAATACGCCCCTCGTAAATGACTGCGATGCGATCCGATACATTCATAATTTCATCCAATTCAAAGGAAACGAGCAATACCGCTTTCCCTTGATCGCGCTGCTCAATTAATTGCTTATGAACAAATTCAATGGCTCCCACATCCAGACCTCGCGTTGGCTGTGCAGCAATGAGCAGATCCGGATTTTTATCTATTTCCCGCGCAATAATCGCCTTTTGCTGATTCCCGCCAGACAAGGAACGTGCCTTTGTCTCGACACTTGGCGTACGAACGTCGAAAGCCTCCACCAGCGCCTTGGCATGCTCGTCAATCGTCTTGTGATCCAGGAAGCCACGTTTGCTGTAGGGTTCCTTGTAATATGTCTCCAAGACCATATTTTCGCTCACCGAAAAATCCAGTACTAGCCCGTGCTTATGACGGTCCTCAGGAATATGCGAGAGTCCATTTTCGATGATTTTTCGCGCAGGCAAATTAGCGATTTCCTTGCCCCCAAGCTGAATGGAGCCGGAATCGATTTTACGCAGCCCGGTTATGGCCTCGATTAATTCACTTTGACCATTCCCATCCACACCAGCTATACCAACAATTTCGCCAGCCTTCACGTCTAAATTCAGCCCGTTCAGAACAGATATACCATGTTTGCCCTTAAGCGTTACCTGGCTTAGTTGCAATACAGGCTGTCCGATCTGCGGTTCTTGCTTGTCCACTTTGAAAGAGACGTCCCGACCAACCATCTTCTCTGCCAGTTCCTGCGGGTTAGTCTTGTCTGTATCCACCGTATCAATTACCTTCCCACGACGAATAATCGTCACGCGGTCAGAAATGTCCATGATCTCCTTCAGCTTGTGGGTAATCAGTATGATTGACTTACCCTCTGCAACCAATCGCTTCATGATTTCCATGAGCTCCTGAATCTCTTGCGGCGTAAGCACAGCGGTAGGCTCGTCAAATATAAGTACATCCGCGCCGCGGAACAGAATCTTCATGATCTCGACCCGTTGCTGCATCCCGACAGAAATATCCTGGATTTTAGCGTTCGCATTCACTTGAAGACCGTATTGCTCCGACAATTTAGCCACTTGGGCAGACGCGGATTTATAGTCGATATTAAGACCTTTTTTGGGTTCCATACCAAGAATAATATTTTCGGTCACCGTAAAAGGCTGTACCAGCTTGAAATGCTGGTGAACCATCCCAATTCCAAGCTTGATTGCTTTATTGGGGTTATCAATGGTCACCGGCTTGCCATTCATCTCAATCAAACCTTCATCCGGTTGATAGAGGCCAAACAGAATGTTCATCAGCGTTGATTTGCCCGCACCATTCTCGCCGAGCAGGGCATGAATCTCCCCTTTGCGCAGAGCCAGACTAATAGAGTCGTTTGCGATTACACCTGGAAAACGCTTTGTGATTTGCTTTAACTCGACTACCGGAGCCTCAGCACTCATGAAATCACCCTCACCATATTGGGATTAACGCAAGCAACAAGGCCAGTTGATCCACTGGCCTTGCCTGCTTGAAACCTGTATTCTACTTTCGACGCAGGCTTAAGTTAGCACCTGCTATCCTTCATTACTCAGCAGGAACCGTAATTTCGCCGCTGATGATTTTTTGCTTGTACTCTTCTACTTTATCCAGAATCTCCTGGCTTACGTTCGGATTTTCTTCTGGCAAGCCAACGCCATCTTCTTTCAGCGTCAACGTTGTAACTTTACCACCTTCAAAAGTGCCGTCGATTACTTGTTGAGTCACGTTCTTAACGGCTACGTCTACACGTTTAATCATGGAAGTCAGCGTTACTTCATCGCCAAACTCAATGGATTGGTCCTTGTCCACGCCGATAACCCACATTTTATTTGCTCCACCGGCACTGTTGCGCGCTGTTGCTTCGTTAAATACGCCATTACCCGTTTGTCCTGCCGCAGGGAATACGATATCCGCGCCGTAGTCAAACAATTGACCAGCCAGGGACTTACCGATATCCGGCTTGTCATAAGCACCGGCATAGGTAATCTTCACTTCGGCATCCGGGTTCACAGCAGCTACACCAGCTTGGAAACCAACTTCAAAGCGTTTGATAACTGGACTTTCCATCCCGCCGATAAAACCGATTTTGTTCGTCTTTGTAGTCAGACCTGCTACAACACCAACGAGGAATGAACCTTCGTTCTCGGAAAAGGTAACAGATTCTACGTTAGGGGCTTCAACCACGCTGTCGATGATTGCCAGCTTGGAGTTCGGGTTAGCATCAGCTACTTGTTTAGTGGCATCCCCGAGATCAAAACCGATAGACCAAGTCAGGTCGTAGCCGCCTTGCACAAATTGGTTAAGGTTCGGAACATAGTCCGAGCTTTGATTACTTTGCAGGTACTGATGTTGAATCCCTTGCTCTTGGTTCATTGCTTCAAGAGCTTCCCATGCAGATTCGTTGAAGGATTTGTCGTTTACGCCGCCTACGTCGGTTACGAGACCGATTTTAAACTTGGATGCATCAGACGCGGTGTCCCCGCCGTTGCCTGCTTGCGTATTGTCGGCATTACCTGTGTTCCCGGTATTGGCCGCTCCACCGTTGTTTGCTGCATTGTTGCCGCATCCCGCCAGAACCAAAGTGAGTGCCAGCACCATAAGTAAAGATAGTTTAAAGGCTTTGTTCATTGCGATTATATCCCCCTTAAAATATTGTGGCCTGTCTAGGTTTCACCACACAGACAGATTATACCTTCAAAATGTGCTAAAATCCATACCTTTAACAACCCTTGGTCAAATAATTTTCGGGTTTATTCATTTTAAAGCGCTTTCTTACGACAAAAATATCATTCAATGTTCGCTTCATGTGAACTTCGATTTTGTTTGCTAAGTCTAGTGCCGACTTCTTGCCTATAGTGTTCCAAATTCCCTGCATTTCCATGCCAGAACACCATCAATTACCAAGCAAGCAAAGCCTGTTTTTTCCATTCACTCTCAAAAAAAGCGCCGCCCCGGTGTCTTACCGGAGACAGCGCCTTGATTAACATCTCTTCTTAAGCGTTAATCTTTTCCTTTGCAACAGCAGCCAAGGAATTAAATGCGTTCAGATCATTTACAGCAAGATCTGCCAGCATTTTGCGGTTGATGTTCACTTCAGCCAGCTTCAAACCATGCATCAGCTTGCTGTAAGACAAACCGTTCATGCGAGCCGCAGCGTTAATACGCACGATCCACAATCTGCGGAAATCACGTTTCTTCGTTCGACGATCGCGATAAGCGTAAAGCAAGGATTTCATCACTTGCTCATTTGCTGTTTTGAAGATACGGTGTTTGGAACCGAAGTAACCTTTAGCCAATTTCAATACTT
This sequence comes from Paenibacillus senegalimassiliensis, assembly GCF_001486585.1. Taxonomy (GTDB): domain Bacteria; phylum Bacillota; class Bacilli; order Paenibacillales; family Paenibacillaceae; genus Fontibacillus; species Fontibacillus senegalimassiliensis. The sequence continues at coordinate 787,629 of NZ_LN909045.1, read as the reverse complement.
TTTTATGACGACGACGAACGACGAATCCGCCTTTAACTCTTGCCATTTATAAAACCTCCCAGGTAATTGTGTTTATTTGTCTGTTTTTAATTATTTCAGGTTTGCCAGTTGTTGCTTCATACGGCTAACGTCACCGGCGTAAGCAACAGGGCTGTTGGCCAAAACACGTTTACCACGTTTCGACTTATGGGACAGCAAGTGATTGCGGTTCGCTTTGTAACGTCTTACTTTACCAGTTCCGGTAATTTTAAAGCGGCCTTTCAGGCTGCTGTGGGTTTTCATTTTAGGCATTGTACTTCCCCCTCAAAGTTTGTGAACGCCGCTTTCTTCACTATATATAGAAAACAAACGTTAGTTTTTCGGTGCTAAAATCATGATCATACTGCGGCCTTCCAACTTCGGAAAGCGCTCAACAGCAGAAATCTCAGTAACTTCTTCTCTTACGCGATCGAGAATCTTCTTCCCGATATCAGCATGGGTAATTTCCCGCCCGCGGAAGCGAACTGAGCATTTCACCTTGTCGCCTTCTTTCAAAAACTTGACCACATTACGAAGTTTGGTCTGGTAATCATGTTCCTCGATATTGGCACGAAACCATACTTCCTTGATGTCCACGATCTTCTGATTCTTACGGGCTTCCTTCTCTTTCTTCTGCTGCTCATAACGGAACTTGCCATAGTCCATAATCCGGCAAACCGGGGGTTTGGCAGTTGGCGCAACGTTCACCAGATCCAGATTCAGGTCAATTGCCATCTGCAGCGCTTCGCGCAGAGGCGTAATACCGATTTGCTCGCCTTCGGCACCCACCAGACGGACTTCTTTCGCACGAATCTCGTCATTGATCATGTGTTCCTTACTGATAATTCTCCACCTCCAAATAGTGTTAAATCTACCGTGACCGGGCTTACACACTAAAAAAGGGATACAGACATTTGCCTGCATCCCTCATTGATCGTTAATCTTCATGAACATACCATTCACAAATCAACGGATCAAAACCAGCCGACATAAAGTCGATCAGGTGAGAAGCCAGGGCCTCTACTTGCAATCCAAGTATCAAAGTCGTTCTTGTAACCTTAGATACTATATCACATTCAAGAATAGTCCGTCAAGCAGCAATTATCCTTGTTTGCTTTGCACTTCTTCCAGGCGGACCACCCGCGTATGTTGCGTGTGACTCCATTGTTTGTTGTTCTGAGTGAAGAAAGCATAGAACGTAATTGGCCACCATGAGATCAGGTACACCGGGAACAAGATCAGGTAAGCATATACCTTCTTGAACGTAACCTTCTCCAGCACCATGGCTGCCAAGAAAATAAATACATTAGCCAATATCGCCACAAAAGAAACCCATAGCGGCAAGTAGCCGTAAAGCGTGTCAAAGTGCGGACCGTTCAGCAAGGCCTGATCAACCCAGATAAAGGCCGTCAGCAGGAAGGTTAGCAGCACCACATACACATTGGCACCGTACAAAGCCATATCCAGCTTCACCATATTCCGTTCCTTGATGCTCTTCCAGAGCAACGGGAAGAAATAACGGCGGGCAACCGTAAAGTGCCCTTGCATCCAGCGCAAACGCTGACGAGCAGATGCCTTGAACGTGAGCGGCTTTTCATCAAACAATTTAGCATCATAATTGAAGACCGGGTAAACCCCGCGCTCAACGCAACGCATTGTAAACTCCAAATCTTCAACCAGGCTGGTTGCACCCCAACCCATTTCCTTTAACAGTTCGGTTTCGAAGCACATGCCCGTACCGCCCAGGAAATTGGCCATCTTGAGATTCGTCCGGGACAATTGCCACAAACGGTTGCAGTACCAGTAGGAAATACCATAAGAAGCGGTAATCCATGAATCCTCAGGATTCTTCGTATCGATATAGCCCTGAATCACCCGAGCACCGCTGCAGAGATCATTGTTCATCTCACGCAAGAAATCCGGATGTGCCAGATTATCGGCGTCGAACATGACTACGGCATCATATTGCCGTGGCATCTTCCAGAGCTCTTTCAGCATCCATTCAATAGCGTAGCCCTTCCCACGCAAGTTCGGGTTGCTGCGCACGCAGGCGTTCATTCCGTGACTACGGACAATGCTTGCCGTATTGTCTGTGCAATTATCGCAAATGACAAAAACGTCGTACAATTCTTTCGGATAGTTGAGATGCTTCAGATTTTCCATTAGAGCCCCAACTACTTTTTCCTCGTTATGCGCCGCTACCAGCACGGCAAATGATTTACGCGGAGCAAATTGCTCCTTGTGTTTGTTCCTGTACATGCCGAATAAAGCCAAGCCGAATTGATATACCCCGATCACTGCTAGCACGACCTGAAGTGCGATCAAAAAGACTCCCAACATGATTTCTTGCCCCCTTTTAACCCCTTTTGTTGTTGTGTTCTCTCTTTGTTTGGAGTTTGTTTTGTTGTCATGACCCTTGTTTTTTCTTTTGGTTCGTCTTTCTCTCTGTTTTTTATTGCCTTGCTCTGTTGAAGTAAACCATTACGATTTTCCATGACTTCACGTCTTTTGTCAAAACGACTCTGGCCCCTTCGCAGCCCAAATACCTTGAAGTTAGTCAATTAGGACACACAGGGCCCCTACTTGCTGCATTCAGGGACGGTTACATCTTATTTTCATCACTTTTGGCATTTTTTATTTCTTTTTTCTGTTTTTTTTCATGATCGGCAAGGTTTTCATCGGCATGACATGTATACAGACGAAGCTTCCCGGCAAAAAGTTTACAATTCCGCACCATCTTCTTTAAACTTTTTTGTTATCATTTGAATCAGCCTATTGTAAAAAGAAGCTCATTTTCTGCCCCTGTGGCCCCCAATACGAAAAAACGTCCTTGAAAAGGCCATGGATTAAAAATATGATAAGTCTAACCTGAAAATGCCATGCTACTTTAGATGGGCAGCGATTTTGAGAGGTGTGCTGCAAGGCACTTCAGGCCGCAACACGCGGTCAAACATCATGCGGAGGGATTTCATGATTCGTTTATTTCATAAGTTACAACAACTCGACCGAAAGCTTTTTGTAGGAATTAATGGTCGCTTGCATCGCAGTTTTTTGAATTTTTGGCTTTATCATTTAACTCATCTGGGTGGAGCATGGTTTACGATCGTTTCCTCCTTATTAATCTGGATCGCGGCGCCGCAGCCATGGAGCAAAATCGGTCTGCAGTCCTGCGTTGCGCTGGCGGCCAGCCACATTCCGGTGGCCTTGGTTAAGAAAATCTACCCGCGTGTACGTCCTTATTTGGCCTTGCCCGGCACGAACACCTTTCGTAATCCGCTAACCGACCATTCGTTCCCGTCCGGCCACACAACGGCAATCTTTTCGGTGACCGTGCCCTTCATGGCCGCTGCTCCCGGACTGATTCTGGCCTTAATGCCCTTGTCTCTGCTAGTGGCAATTTCCCGTATTTACCTGGGTTTGCATTACCCATCCGATACCTTAGCCGGGGCTGTCATCGGCTCTTCTGTGGCGCTTGGCACGGTTGCATTGTGGAGCTAAAGGGGATATTGTAGACAATAGGAAAACCTTGCAGGAAAAGGTGAAACCAGTGCAAAAACAAAGAGTCTTGCTTTTATCCGAGGGGTTTGGAGCCGGTCATACGCAAGCGGCCTACGCGCTCTCCAGCAGTTTGCGAAAGCTCGCGCCGAATGTACAAACGAAAGTGCTGGAGTTGGGCAGTTTTTTGAATCCTAGAGTGGCGCCACTCATCATTACCGCCTACAAGAAGACGGTGTCCTCGCAACCTCGGCTGATTCGTATGATGTATCGCAGCAATTACAAGAAATCCTTGAACCGATTGACGACACTTGCTCTTCATCGGATTTTTTATACCCGTACCATTCAGATTATTCGTCAACTGCATCCTGACGTTATCGTTTGCACTCACCCGATCCCGAGTGCGGTAATCTCACGTTTGAAGAGAATTGGCATGCTGAATGTCCCGCTTTCCACTGTCATCACAGATTATGACGTGCATGGGGCATGGGTAAGCCGCGAGGTTAACTGCTATCTGGTCTCGACCGATCAAGTGAAGCAGAAATTACTGGAGCGGGGCGTCGAAAGAAACAAGATTCTCATCACCGGCATTCCCGTACACCCGAATTTTTGGGAGCGGCACCGGAAGGAGGATATCCGCCAGCAGCTTGCGCTTGGCAATATGCCCACAGTGCTTGTGATGGGCGGAGGTTGGGGATTTATGAAGGATGAGGCTGTTTATTCCTTACTCGCCTCGTACCGGGAACAGATCCAGCTTATCTTTTGCTTCGGCAACAATGAGAAGTCGTTGGAGAAGATGAAGAAGGACCCCCGCTATGATCATCCGAATATCCATCTTCTCGGATTTACGAAAGAAATCGATAAGCTGATGGAAGCCTCCGATCTGTTGATTACCAAGCCCGGCGGCATGACCTGCTCCGAAGGTTTGGCCAAGGGAATTCCCATGCTGTTCCACAAGCCGCTTCCAGGACAAGAGGAGGAGAATTCTCACTACTTCACGCAGCAAGGCTGGGGAACACCCATCAACTCACTCGATGATATCACCGTTTGGATTAAGCGCCTGACTGAGAATTATGATGAAGTTGTACGTTCACGGCAAGAGGTAATCAACCACATCGCCGGGTATCGTCCTATGCAAAGTGCTCAAGCCATCATTGATCTCCTTGGGAATACAAACTTTATCCGAAAATAAGCACCTATCAAAAAAAACCTTCAACTTCGCTGGATCGTGACCATGTTGATCAGGATCGTGCAGTTGAAGGTTTTTTTGTCTAAAACAGGGTCACAACCATTCGTAAACGAATTGAACCCACCACTAACGGGAAATTCTCCTGTTAATTTTGGGATTTTTCCCAGCAATAGACGATTCCATCAAGATTAGCAGGAGAAAATCACTATAAAACCCGCTTTGTGGCGAATTTAAGCGGTTTAACGGGAGTTTTTCCCTATAATTCACAAAAGGGAAGCCCGGATAGGCCTCGGGGAAACGCGATATCCGGGTCATTGAGCCTTAAAACATATCCATTTTTCGGTCTTGGTAGCGCTTGAGGGCCGCCTCGCCCACCATGACCTCACAGCGATAGATCGGCATTCCCTTGCCTACGAATTTGCTTTCGTATTCCGTCAGCACATGTGCCTCGTTAATGCCATCCTCGTGAAGGCTGAGCGTAATGTCGCTCATTTGCAGGCCCACTGCCGAGAATGCATTAAGCGAAAATTCGAACAAGACACGGGAATCGGTCTTGAAGTGAATTTCCCCCTCGTCGTTCAGCAGGGTACGGTATTTCTCAAGGAACCGTGGATGCGTCAGGCGTCTGCGCCAGTGTTTTTTCTTCGGCCACGGATCACTGAAGTTCAAATAAATTCGTTCAACTTCTCCAGGTGCAAAAAATTCCTCAATCGTTTCGATATTGCCCAGCGCCAAGCGGACGCTCTGCGGTTCGCTACCATCATACTCGGCCCACTTCGCCCGTACCTTTTCACTTCCGCGCCGAATCAACTCGTCATACATATCCATCCCGATAAAATTAACGTCGGGGTATTTGACACTCATACCGCTGATGAACTGCCCTTTGCCCATGCCGAGTTCAATGTGAATCGGTCGGTCATTGCCAAACACCTCGGCCCAGCGACCTTTATATTCCTTGGGATGGAGCACCACCAATTCCTGTTGCTGCTCCAAGTTTTCCCTAATCCCTTTTCTACCGCGTAAACGCATGCTATTCCTCCGCTTTCGTGTTATCCATTCCCTGCATATTTTGCCGAAGATCGTCGTAAAAGTAAAGACCACAATGAAAAAGGAATCAAACGGCCGCCGGGGAGACGGAACGGATGATTCCTCTTTCGATATATTTTGGAATTGGGGTTCCACGAATTTGATACTATCAAAATAACATATTCTGTAACCCTTCGCAAGGAAGACGGCAGGCTCTATTCCCCTTTTGGCACAAAATTTGATACAATGAAGCAAGTAGAAGCGGCGAATCTACTGCGTTTTTTTATATGAATAAATATACAGAAGAAAATTTTGTGACAGATTGAAGGAGTTATGATGAGCATACAGATGACAACCTCTCCCACCTTATGGGGAGACAAGAGATTTCATACATGGAATACGGAAATGCGCGGCCAGTTCGGCGAGAAGGTATTCAAGGTCATGCTGGATGCCGGATTCACCTGCCCTAACCGGGATGGTTCGATTGCTAAGGGCGGCTGCACGTTTTGCAGTGCTCGGGGATCGGGAGATTTTGCCGGAAGCCGCCGGGAAGACCTGGTGACCCAATTTGGCACAATTCGCGACCGACAGCACCAGAAATGGCCGCACGCCAAATACATCGGTTATTTCCAGGCCTATACGAATACGTATGCACCGGTAGAGCAACTACGTGAATACTATGAAGCTATCCTGGAGCAACCAGGTGTTGTGGGCTTGTCTATCGCTACGCGTCCAGACTGCCTGCCGGACGATGTGGTTGATTATCTGGCTGAGCTCAACGAGCGGACCTATCTTTGGGTGGAAATGGGCTTGCAAACTGTTCATGAATCCACGTCTGAGCTTATTAACCGGGCCCATGATACGAAATGCTATACCGACGCAGTTGAGAAATTGCGCAAACGAAACATTCGCGTCTGCACCCACATTATTTACGGACTGCCGCAAGAAACGCATGAGATGATGCTTGATACCGGACGGGCCGTTGCCGCCATGGATGTGCAGGGAATCAAGATTCATCTGCTTCATCTGATGCGCAAAACACCAATGGTGAAGCAATACGAAGCTGGCTTATTGCAATTTCTGGAGCAGGATGAATATGTTAAGCTCATCGTGGATACTTTGGAGTTTCTTCCACCGGACATGATTGTCCACCGCCTGACAGGAGACGCCCCGCGCGATCTATTAATCGGTCCCATGTGGAGCCTGAAGAAGTGGGAAGTGCTCAATGCCATTGATGATGAACTGAAGCAACGGGATACATGGCAAGGAAAATACTGGAGGGGACGCTAGGCATGGGCTTTCTCTCGGTGTTAAGCTTCGCCCATAAGCTTGTGAGTGAACGGCTCACTCCAGGCGATATCGCCGTGGATGCGACTGCTGGAACTGGGGCAGATACGTTATTTCTAGCTAAGGCATGCGGAATGAAGGGCCACGTCTTCTCCTTTGATATTCAGCAGCAGGCTCTTGATTTGACCCAGGCCAGGATGGCCAAGGAAGAGAGCGGCTTGATTGCAGAGGTCACTCTGCTGAACACCAGTCATGCGCGGATGGAGCAAGAACTGCCCGTGAATGTGCACGGACAGGTGGCTGCCGTCATGTTCAACCTTGGCTACCTGCCAGCCGAAGGGGCTGATCCGGCGTTAATTACCGTTCCTGACAGCACCATCCCCGCACTGGAGGCCGGACTTCGTCTGTTGCGTCCACGCGGTGTCTTGACGGCGGTTCTCTACCCCGGGCATCCGGGCGGGGAGATTGAAGCGGCGGCTGTCGAGGATTGGGCGAAAGCTTTGCCTGCGTCCATGGGACAGACTATCATCTATAGGCAATTGCAGCGACCCTCTGCACCATACTTAGTCGCAGTTGATCGAAAATAAACTCTAAAATAGGTAGTTCAAAAAGTCGTCTTCCCATGACGAAGCTGTTCGAGGAGTAGATTCGACATCGAATCTTGCATTCATACAACCTTCTCGGTCCTGTAAACCCGACTTTTTGAACATTAATTTGAAATGAACAATACCATGGGGGGCATACTAATGGGGATTCGCAAGATTGAACATATAGGAGTTCGCGTTTCGGCGCTGGAGGACTCCATTGAATTTTATGAACGAATTATCGGTATGAAGCTGCTTCATACCATTGGGGAAGTCGACGATGGACTTCGTCTGGCTTTTCTAGCCTTTCCCGGGCAGGAAACGGTAGAAGTCGAACTAATCAGCATCAAGGATAGCGAAGAACTGCCGAATGAAGGCAAGGTTCACCATCTCGCTTTTACGGCTAGTGATATTGAAGAGGAGTATGCACGTATTTCTTCACTGGGCCTCTCCGGTCTTGATCCGGAGATTCGTGATCTGCCGAGTGGTGCCCGCTTCTTCTTCTTCAATGGCCCGGATGGGGAACGAATCGAGTTCTTCCAACCCGCGTTTCTGGCCTGATTAGTTAGACCTAACATAAAGAGTGTGAGAGAGGGATTGACGTATGGAGGAACTTACGTTTACCTTCGATAATGGAACAGGTCATGACGTCTTCGTCTACCGCTGGCGGGCTGAAGACTCGAAGACGCCTCCCGTGGGCATCCTGCAAATTGCGCACGGGATGGCAGAAACGGCCAAGCGTTACGAGCGATTAGCCCGTAGCTTGACTGCCTGCGGCTATATCGTGTATGCCAGCGACCACCGGGGACACGGGCGTACTGCGGGCTGCCCGGAGGAACTCGGCTATCCTGGCAGCGACGGCTTTACCGGCATGGCAGAGGATATGCTGGCATTATCCGAAATCATCCGGCAAGAGCAGCCAGGATTGCCGCTATTTCTGATGGGTCACAGCATGGGCTCCTTCTTGACGCAAAAAGTCATGTACCTGGCGCCGGAACATTATAACGGCTTTATTCTCTCCGGTACCAACGGCCCCCGCCCTTTGCTCACCTTGGGCAAGAGCCTGGCTCGTGTACAGTCCAGGCTCCAGGGGGACAGCCACCGGAGCCTGCTGTTAAATGCAGTAACCTTCGGTGGCTTCAATCGCAAATTCCTGCCCGTCAGAACGCCCTTTGACTGGCTGTCCAGCGATGAGCAGGAGGTGGATCGGTACCTGGAAGATCCGGAATGCGGTTTTCTATGCAGTGCAGGCTTCTTCTACGACTTCTTCACCTTGCTCCAGGAGATTCATCAGCCCCGCAATATGCAAAAAATTCCGAATCACAAGCCCGTTTATATCTTTGGCGGAGAACTTGATCCGGTTGGCCTGAATGGTGCTGGTGTGCGCCGCTTGGCCGAATTGTACCAACAACTTGGCCTCCAGGATGTCGAGACCAGGTTATATCCCGATGGTCGGCACGAAATGCTGAATGAAATCAACCGGGATGAGGTCACGAAGCATTTATGTGACTGGCTGGAGCGGCATCTGCCGGAGTAGACGGTCGCCAGTATGGTGTTGTTGGTTGCAATGCAGTCTCAGTACGCAAAGAAATAGCGGGTAACGAGTGGGATTCCTCCCGGCTCGTTACCCGCTTACTTGATTATATGGACGATGCCCCTCCCGATATAGCCATCTGGTTCGGTGATACCAAGAAATACACAGGACGCTCGTCTAGCTCCTGCTGATAAAGAACAACCAGCAGCAAGCTCTCAGGCAATATGCCCTCTCGTGCAGTGTCCAATATCGGATCAAGCTCAAGCTGAACAGCGGCATCCACATGCTCTCTTAACGCCAAAGGCACTTCCTCCAAGACGGCATACTTTTGCAAATCGCGTTCCTCAAGGCCATATGCCTTATAACGTGCCGGAAGCAGCGGCGACTGCCCTGCCAGCACCTTAAAGCCTGTGCTGCGCCGCTCTTTATTCATGCGGTCCTCCCACCAGATTTTGCGGGGCTTATATTTATGTTCCAGCAAATAATCCAGCTTCAACAAGCCAAGCACCATCTCCGGCTCGTTCATCCCACGGTGCTCCAGGAACGCATACAAACGGGTAAATAAATCCTCAAGCTGATGCCCAATGCGTTGCCAGCCCTGTCCCTCCCAATAGTCGCCAAATTCCTGAAAGAAGTCGAATGGGGATTCAAACTCACGACTAATCAGATACTCCAGCGTATGATCCATACGATGGGCATTCCAATACTTCTCAAGAATGTCCTCCAATCGCTTCAACCGGATTACATCCGAGAACGGTAGGATATCATTACCTAAAATCTCGTAGGGCGCATGATCCATAAATGTATAATTATACTTGGCCGCTTCATTGCGCAGTCCCGTTCCCCGCAGCATTTTCAGAAATCCAAGCTGCAATTCCTCCGGACGCATGGCAAATACATCGTTGAAGGTTTTACGGAAGGAGAAGTAGTCCTCTCCCGGCAACCCGGCAATCAAATCAAGATGCTGATCAATTTTCCCACAGTCCTTGATCTTCATAACCGTCCGGGTGAGCTTGGTGAAATTTTGCCGGCGCTTGACCAACTCATTGGTCGCATCATTTGTCGACTGCACTCCGATCTCAAAGCGGAAAATTCCCGGCGGCGCATTCTCCGCCAAATAATCCAGGACCTCTGGCCGCATGATATCCGCTGTAATCTCGAATTGGAACACGCAGCCCTGGTGATTCTCAATCAGGAATTGGAACATTTCCATCGCATAGCTGCGGTTAATGTTGAAGGTCCGGTCCAGAAACTTGATGATTTTGGCACCATGCTCAATCAGGTACAAAATATCAGATTTCACTCGCTCGATATCGTAATAACGCACCCCCACCTCTACGCTGGACAAGCAGAACTGACAGTTAAACGGACAGCCCCGACTCGTCTCAAAGTAGACGATGCGCTTGCCCAAATCGGGAATATCATCCGCAAAACGATGTGGTGATGGCAACGTATTAAGATCAGAGTTGGGACGTGGAGGATTAACGACGATCTCCTCGCCCTTGCGATAAGCTGCCCCAAAGACATAATGGAACTTCCCTTCACCTGACAGCTCTTGAAGCAAATGATGGAACGTCTCCTCTCCATCTCCCATGACAATAAAGTCCACATCGTCACACCGCGCCATAAAATGTCTGGCATCATAAGATACTTCCGGGCCACCGAGTATAATTTGAAGCTCCGGCAGCACCTTTTTGAGCAAAGTCGCCAGCTTGAGCGTCTCTTCAATGTTCCAGATATAGCAAGAGAAGCCAACTACGTCTGGCCGTTTCTGAAATAGATCGGAGACGATATTCATCACCGGATCTTTAATGGTATACTCCGCCAGTTCAATATCAAATTCCTTTTCGCTATAGGCCTTCAGCAGGCGGATCGCCAGCGAGGTATGAATGAATTTTGCGTTCAAAGTTGCCAATATGACTTTCACAGGCTCACAACCCTACTCCATATTTTGAAAAAAATCCAGAAACGGCTTGCCATATTTACGATACTTGACCTCACCTACGCCCTTGATCTTCAGCATGTCCGCTTCACGGGTCGGGCAAACGACACTCATTTCCCGCAAGGTCGCATCGTTAAATATAATATAAGAGGGCACATGTTCCTTCTCTGCCAAGTCCCGACGAATCAAGCGCAATTGCTCGAACACGGTCTCATTGACTGCTGATGGGCCATCGTCGTAGCTGCGACGCCGTGAACTGCCGGATGGACGATTGGCCGCTGTTGGCTCTGGAGCACGCAACATCACCTGCTCCCGGCTTTTCAGTACCTCCACGGCCAGCGGCTGCAAGCGAACTACCGGATACTGCCCCTCAGATAAAGCCAGATACCCCTCGGCAATAAACACATTAATCAGCTCAGAGATTTGCTTCTCCGTCTGGGTGCGCAGCATCCCGTACGTAGGGAGCTTCTCGAAGCCATACTGGAGCACTTTCTTGTTCTGCGACCCCTTAAGCACCGATGCGACTAGGGACACACCAAACCGCTCCCTCATCCGATGAATACAGGAGAAAATGATTTGCGCATCCCTTGTCATGTCCACCAGTTCGCGCTCGTCTCGGCAGGAGCTGCAAATGCCACAGGGCTTATGATCATGCACCTCACCAAAGTAATCCAGCATCGCCCAGCGCAGACACTTCGTCTGATAGCAGTATTCCACCATCTGCTGGAGCTTGCGATACTCATTGCGCTTCCGTTCGTCGTCCTGGGGGTTTTGTTCGATCAGGAATTTCTGAGTCATGATGTCTTGCGGACTGAACAGCAAAATACAATCGCTGGGCTCACCGTCCCGTCCGGCTCTCCCCGCTTCCTGCACATAAGCCTCCATGTTCTTAGGCATGTTGTAATGGATGACATACCGAACGTTGGACTTATCGATCCCCATGCCAAAAGCGTTCGTTGCCACCATCACCCGGATATCATCGTATAGGAAAGCCTCCTGGCTCTCCTCCCGCTCCTTATCGGCCAAGCCCGCATGGTAGCGTCCGGCGGGAATACCTGAGCGGCTGAGCCGCTCATAGAGGTCGTCCACCTCTTTGCGGGTAGCTGCATACACAATCCCCGGCTGATGAGCATGGGTATTGGCATAATTCAACACAAATTCCTTCTTGTTCTCACCGCGAAGTACGGACATCGACAGGTTGTCACGTCCCAGTCCCGTGACGAACACCTCTGGCGTATCCAGCCTTAGCAGTCGAATCATATCGTCCATAACCTCTGGCGTGGCCGTAGCTGTGAACGCGGCCAGAATCGGCCGCTGTGACAAGCTCTCCACAAACGGCGAGACCGCTAGATAGCTCGTCCGGAAGTCATGTCCCCATTGCGAGACGCAATGCGCTTCGTCAACCGCTACGCAGGAGATAGTCAACCCGCTCATTTCCTCGCGGAACCAATCCAGCTCCAGCCGCTCCGGCGCCACGTACAGCAGCTTAAGCTCACCCCGCCGTGCTGCGCGGATGCGGTCGTTGACCTCTTTTCCCGACAAAGTGCTGTTAATATAAGCAGCGGATATCCCGGTGGCTGTTAGTGCATCCACCTGATCCTTCATGAGCGAAATCAGCGGGGACACTACCAGTGTCAGACCCGGTAGCATTAGCGCAGGAATCTGATAACAGATCGATTTCCCTCCGCCCGTTGGCATAATCCCCAAGGTATCCGCCCCGGACAGCACGCTGGCCACTATACGCCGTTGTCCTTCACGAAAATCGGGATAACCGTAATATTTTTGCAGCAATTGCTGCGCTTGTTCCATCGTTAATACATCCGTGGTCATTTCAGCATTTCTCCTAACATCCCATTCAAAGACTTCATGAATTAAGTTTAACGAGGTTTGCCGAATTGGGCAACCGAATCCATCCAACCCGGGATATGGAACCATTCCCTCTGCCCGTGGTATAGTGAGCTTGTATAAATGTTTTGAGGATGGAGACTGGAAATGAAAGAAAACAAGCATGCTACCCCGCGAAATAGCAAAAAGAATAGCTCCGCCAATCCGGCGAACCGCTCCAAGCCCTATGCCGCCAAACGCGAACAAGCGGAAGAAGTGCGCGCCGGTGACCGTATTGTCATCACGATCAAGAGACTGGGCATCAACGGGGAGGGCGTAGGATATTATCGCCGTAAGGCCGTATTTATTGAAGGCGGCATCCCCGGGGAGGTCGTTAAGGCCGAAGTTGCCAAGGTTGATCCCAAATATATAACCGCTCGGATCAAAGATATTGAGAAGCGTTCCCCTGGGCGTACGGATGCCCCTTGTCCCGTTTTTGACGTATGCGGCGGATGCCAGATTCAGCATATTAAATACGAGGGACAACTTGCGGGTAAGGAGGACATCATTCGTGAGGCCTTCTCGCGTTATGCCGGATTGCAGGAGCTAAGAATGAAGCCGATGCTCGGTATGGATCATCCCTGGGGGTACCGCAACAAAGCCCAGCTTCAGCTTGGCACCTCCCCGAAGGGCATCATCGCAGGACTATACGCGGCTGATTCCCATCGCTTAATTGATATTACCGGTTGTCCCATTCAGCATCCCAAGGTCAATGAAGTGGTAGACAAGACGCGAGGGATACTGGAGCGCCTTAACATACCGGTATATAAGGAGAAGAGTAATCAGGGTCTGGTACGGACGATCGTGGTCCGCGTAGGATTTCAATCAGATCAGGTTCAAGTGACGCTGGTTACAGCGAGTGACAAGCTCCCCCGTCGTCAGGAACTAATCAAGGAATTGCGTCTTGCCCTCCCGGACCTCACCTGTCTGGCGATGAATGTGAATCCGAAGAATACCTCACTTGTATTTGGGCAGCGGACCGAGATTCTTTGGGGCTCCGAAGGAATTCAGGAATCATTAGGAGACCTTGAATTCTCCCTGTCCCCTCGCGCCTTCTTCCAGCTTAATCCACTTCAGACGGTCAAGCTGTACGAGTCGGTACGCGCAGCAGCCGGATTGACGGGACAAGAAACGGTGGTTGACGCCTATTGCGGCACAGGAACTATCGGCTTGTGGCTGGCACCTTATGCCAAGGAGGTACGCGGAATCGAGTCCATCTCCGAAGCAGTCGAGGATGCTAGAGCCAACGCAGAACGTAACGAACGCACCAATGCTACTTTCCATACGGGGTATGCCGAAGAACTGCTGCCCCGCTGGGTCAAGAACGGCTTTTCGCCGGACGTCATCGTCGCCGACCCGCCCCGTACCGGGCTGGATCACCGGTTCCTCGAAGCCGTGCTGCGGACGAAGCCGAAGCGCTTTGTGTACGTATCCTGCAATCCCTCCACCCTGGCCAAGGATTGCAAAATCCTGCTGGATGGCGGATACAAGCTGGAATGGCTCCAGCCGGTCGATATGTTCCCGCAGACAAGCCATGTGGAGTGCGTGACAAAGTTGGTACTTCAGTAAAACGAGGAGGGGCCTATGGTGAGCAAAGTGGTAAAAAGCGTTTTCTACGACGATCTTCAGAAGGCTGGGAATTTCAAACAGCTTGAGCACAGATTGCTGGGGGAGTCGAATCTTCCAGGACCACGGGCGAATTTGGGAGCAGCTTCCGCCTTTGCGGATGCCTTCGCATTCAGTGAGGTAACCCGCGAAGCATGGGAATTGATTGTGGAATGGAGCCAAGTATTGGATGCCCCCACGGATGATCCCCGCGAGTTCTTGCCTTTTTGCGCGCTACAGGCTATGGGAGCCTACTACCGTTATGCAGAGTCTTCCCAGCAAGAGGTCATCCTCCAGTGTTGCCAAGCGGCAATGAATGATTCCAGATGGCGGATGCGTGAGGCGGCAGCAATCGCACTGCAACGAATCGGGGAACAGGATTTTGGAGTGCTCCAAAGCTTGTTTGATTCGATGCTGGACACGGCTGGAGCGCTGGAGAAGCGAGCCTTTATAGCGACATTGGCCCACCCTCCCCTGCTCAAGGAGCCTGCTCATGCTTTGTATGCGCTGAAGCTGTCAGAGCAGATTTTGGATGAGATTGCTGCCGGACAAACCCGTTATAACACGGAAGAATTCCGTGTCCTGTCCAAAGGTCTGGAGTATGCGCTCAGCGTATTTGTGGAACATGCCCCTGAAGCAGGCTTTGAACTGCTGGCCAAATTCGCCGTTACTGAGGACAAGCGGATGTTGAAAATCGTAAAATCCAACCTTGGTAAAGCGCGGCTAACCAAAAAATTCAGTCAGGATGTGGAGCGCATCCAACTATTAATGAACAGTGAATAACATACAATTGCTTTCCTTGAGAAGTCCAAGCAGACGATCTGCTTGGGCTTCTTTTCGTCCCAAAACCACATTACATAATGTAATATATAATTGACATTTAGTAATATGTAATGATACAGTGTTATTGAAAGGAGTTGGGGCAGCTTGAAGAATAAAAAAATGAAGATTGCCAGGGTGGAAGCTGAGGTATCGCAAGAACGCTTAGCCGAAATGGTCGGAGTCACAAGACAAACCATAAATTTAATTGAGTCAGGTAACTACAACCCCACCCTTAAGTTATGTATTGAGATATGCAAAGCACTGAACAAAACTTTAAATGATTTATTTTGGGAGGAATGAATATGAGCGCCGACAAAACAGTTAAAGAAACGAAAGTAATGATGACTGTATCGCTAATTGCGGGTCTTATTCTGCTCGCCATTGGTCTTGTAACAAGACAGTTGAATTTCGGATTCCTGTCAGACAATAAGGCATTATTGGCTTTGTCGCTCCTGCCTTTTAGTATGGCTTTCGTTTCTTTCTTGAAATTATCAAGAATTAAGAATTCGCCCGAGAAGATGAGAAGTATGCTGATTAGAGAGAATGACGAAAGGCTTGTAGCCTTAAATAATGAAGCTGATGCAAAAACGTTCAAAATACTTCAGGGCACTTTGTTCTTGGCTTACTTTGGCTACACCTTTCTTTTTCCACAGGAAATTTTTGAATCGGCCGGATGGTGGGTTTTACTGATCCTTTTATTGGGTTCTATGTTATTGCAGGGAATTTTGCGGCACCAGATAGGTAAAAGCTCGAAGGAGAGTTCGTAGCCCATCCTCCCAGCATTCGCTACTGTTAAGCCCGGGATATGGATATGCTAAAAACATATGTCCAGAAAGGAGTGGTGGCTAACAATGAAGGAGAAAGTTCTGGTCATAGAGGATGAGCAAACTATAGCCAATGCCATCACCTATGCCTTAACCCGAGAGGGCTATATGGCCGAGGCGGTTTATCATGGTGAAGCTGCTCTAAAAAGAATGGAAGAATTTCAGCCGGATGCCCTGATTCTGGACGTGATGCTCCCCGGCATGGACGGGTATGAGATTTTGAAGAAGCTTCAAGGAAAAGCACGTGTCGGGGTCATCATGTTGACCGCCAAGGAAGATATTGTCCATAAGGTATTGGGCCTTGAATTAGGTGCGGACGATTATATGACGAAGCCATTTGACATGCGGGAGCTGCTGGCCCGTTTGAAGTCTCTGTTGCGTAGAATTCAGACGGCCCAGCCTAATCAGGATTCGGATGCAATCAGCGTTGGCGGCATCACACTTTTTACGGATAAGCGCATCGCGCTGGCGGGTGACCGCTCTCTGGAGTTGACTCCCAAGGAATATGACTTGCTCACTTTGATGCTGGCTCATCCCGAAAGAGTCTACACCAGAGAACAATTGCTCAATACAGTGTGGGGCATAGATTATTTCGGGGGTACGCGCACTGTGGATATCCATGTTCAGCGTATACGCAAGAAGCTCGGCTCGCCTTTTGACAACATCATTCAAACCGTATACGGCATAGGCTACAAAGCCTTGGGAGGCAGTCGTGAAAATTAGTATCCGAATCAAATTCAGCCTGTTTCTGGCCGCCCTGCTGCTCCTTGTCGTATTTCTGCTAAGTTTACTAGTGTTACGAGGTATTGAGGACAACCAGCAGAATCAATACGAGCAATATTTAGCCCAGCAAGCCAAGACGGCAAACATGTATTTTATACAGACCCTCTTATCGGAAGAAAGCAAAGTCCCTGAGACCTTTCTCGCGATGAAAGGCCAGGAGTTCACTGAGCAACTGGAGCTAATTAGCGGGCAATCGCTGGTCTTATATAATATGCAAGGAGAACCCGTCAGCAGAAAAACAGCCAATCTCTCCGCTGACAACATCAAGAAAACCCTCGCCTATGCCCTGGAACATAAAACGGCTTATCTTGTGGAAGGAGATTCTCTATTTTATCTGACACCACTTCGGGCAGGCAATGAGCAGGTTGGAGTTATACAATTCTATTACTCCCTCTCCACCCATCTGGCCTTTTATAACGATATCCGGCAGTTGTTTATTTATATAGGCGCGGGTGTATTCATCTTAAGCTTCCTCGTTGGTAATATATATTTCAATTCCTTTGCCACAGGCATCATCAAACTTAATCAACTGGTGGACCTCATAGGGAAGGGTCATTATGACACCACTACCCTCAAACGCAAGGATGAGATCGGCAAGCTAAGTCAAGGAATTCATGCGATGAGCGGACAGATCAAACGAACCATTCAGGGCATGGAAGACGAGCAAAACAAGCTTAAGCTGGCAGTCGACAAATTGTCCCTGCTGGACATACAGCAGAAGCAATTCATTGGTAATGTAACTCATGAGTTCAAGACGCCCCTTACCTCCATCAAGGCCTACATCGACCTGCTGGAAATGTATCCCGATGACGAGAAGCTGCTGCAGACGGCGATTGTCAATGTGAAGAGCGAGACCGAACGCCTTTATCAGATGGTCGATAAGGTCTTGCAGTTATCGGCGCTGGAGAAATATGATTTCGAGCTTAAGCTTGAGAAGCTGGCGGTTAAACCGGCGATCGAATCGGTACTGGGCAGCTTGAAGGGCAAAATCGATAAGTTTGGTATTAGGCTTCATGTCGAACTGGAAGACACCTATATCCAGGGCGACAAAGACAGCTTAACCCTCGTTCTGGTTAATTTACTGGACAATGCGATTAAATATAATAAAGCGAATGGAACCATTTCTATTAAAAGCTACGCAGCCGCTGACCTGGTGTACATTGAGATTGCCGATACCGGGATCGGCATTCCCCCTGAGCTGGCGGAGAAAATATTTGAACCCTTCTACACGGTGGATAAGAATAGGTCCAGGGAGCAGGGCGGGGCCGGACTTGGCTTGTCGCTTACCCGGAAGCACGCAGAAATGATGGGAGGCTCCATTGCTCTCATCCACACCGGACCTGAGGGCAGCCAGTTCAGAATGGTCTTTCCCCCATCTGATTCAGCTTGAGTCCCTTTGTTTACAAGTTGGATACAATTGTTAACCTGACGGCTACATTTGTAGATTCCCGCGAAACAAGTTCTTGATAATTTAATTATCGAGGAGGCGAAGACAAAATGAAAACTATCACATTAACCAAAGCGTTATGCATGTTGACCATCTTGCTCCTGGCCGCAGGATGCAACGGGGCATCGGAGAATGGGAAGGTCACCATTCAGGAGCCAGGGAGTTCCATTACAATTATTGACGATGAACAGGGCGATGCGGGTGAGCCTGGAATATCCGTTGTCAAAATCGATGCCTATAAGGAAGTGGAAATCTCGGATTGGCTGGATGAGAACACGCTCATCGTTGCGAAGGAGAATGAGTCCTTGGAAGAAATGCCCCTGGAAGAATTGGCTGGTCATCACCCAAGGAGCTTATACAAATACAATCTGGCTACCAAAGAGTATACTTTGCTTAAAGAAGAGCCTAACCTGAATCTGGGCGGAGCCAAGCTCTCGCCAGACCATAAGTATTTACTTTATGCCGGAAATAGCCTGGGAGACCCGTCGTATGAGGTGCTCGAACTTGATAGTCTGAATAGCTTTAAGATCTCCGGAGAGAATATCGGCAATGTAGGTAGCGCCTACTGGGCGGATCAGGACACCATTGTCGGGGCCGGGTATATGAATGGGGCTTATATCTCGGATACGAAGGGAAAAGCAACCTCTCTCTCTGAACTTGGTCAGGAGGCCCTGTTTATTGTTAGGAAGGTCAAGGATACGGTTTATTACAATACTTCCAGCGACAATACACTGCAAGCTCTTAATCTGACCACCCGGGATATAACCAGTTTGGACCTGCCTAATGTGGGCGGTCTCTACCCTTCCCCGGATCAGAACAAAATTCTGGTCTTGCAGTATAACGGAGCTAAACAAACGTTATCGTTGGCAGATGCGGATGGAAGTAATCTTAAGAAGATTGCTGAGGGCGTCGAACTGGGCGGTATTTCCTGGTCCCCGGACCAACGAATGATTGCGTACAGCATGAAGGGCGAAGAGAACGGGGCTTCCGTCAGCGGCTTATACGTACATGATCTGCTCGCTGGTGAGTCCACCTCGATTGCCGTGGACGTTACAAATGCCCTAACTTGCTGGAGCCCTACCGGAGAGCAGCTTGTGTATACGTGGTGGGATGGAGAACAGTATAACAGCAGCATTGTTTATTTGAAATCTTCGTTACAGTAATTATCGCGCTCCCCATGGAAGTAGCAGGTGTAACACTAACCTGTTCACTCTAAGGGGAGCGTTTTTTATAAGAATAATGATGCCTGATTGACAAGACCCTTGCGGCATGACGATAGACTAACTATTAATTAATAAGCTCCCATCAGGGATAATAGCCAGGAACGGTAACCAGCGGCTAGCGGCTCGGCCCATAGATACCCCATAAGGCCCCCCAGAGCCAAATAAGGGCCAAAGGCAATGACTTCTCCGCGGTGGTATGCCCCAAACAAGGCTCGCAATCCCGTCACTCCAAGGGCAAGAACACTGGCTGCCATCAGTGTAACTACCACGGCAGGGAGTCCCGCAAACAAGCCAATGACAGCAAGAAGCTTGATATCTCCTCCGCCCATCACGTCCTTGCCATACAGCTTCCAGCCGACCCAGGCTACGGCGTACAAGACACCTCCACCAGCCAGGAATCCAAGCCCATAGTTCCATAATGGCAAGGGATGAATCCATAAACGCAGCACAACCCCACTCACAATAGCAAACCAGATCAGCTTATCCGGAATAATCAGCTCCTGCGAGTCAGTCAGCGCAGCGGTAAGCAGCACGCTTGCCAAGACCAGAGCTACAATCAATTCCGTTCCCACTCCCCACCAAAGCCCAAGCAACATAAATGCAGCGCAAGCAATGAGTTCACCGAGGATATAACGAGCAGATATTCGGATACCGCAATAGCGGCACTTTCCTTTTAGCAGCAAATAGCTTGCCACTGGAATCAGATCAACGATTTGTAACCGACGATGGCAGTGCATGCAATGAGACGGCGGGGCTATTATCGATTGACCCAGGGGTATGCGGATTGCAGCCACATTGATGAAGCTGCCTACCAGCAAACCAAGTATACTGCAAAAGATAATGCCCAAAGCACCAAAGCCAGGCAGGATCAGGCCGCTCATGTTAGCTCAACCAGTCCAGCCAACGCCTCCGCTGCCGCCTCTTCGGTTACCAGCCGCTTTAACAACAGCTCACGCACGGCGGTGTCCATGCTTTGCATGCCTTTGAGCTGGCTGGTCTGCATGACAGAGCGGATTTGGTGCACCTTCTCCGAGCGAATCAGGTTAGCAATTGCAGGTGTGTTAATCAGCAGCTCCACGGAGGCTACCCGCCCCCGGCCATTCTTAAGGGGAATCAGCCGCTGAGACATGACGCCGAGCAACACGGACGATAGCTGCTGCCGAACTTGCTGCTGCCCTTCCGGCGGGAAGACGTTAATGATACGATCAATCGTTTGCTGAGCATCTCCGGTATGCAGCGTCCCCAGTACCAAATGTCCCGTCTCCGCAGCGGTTAAGGCAATCTGTATTGTCTCCAAATCCCGCATCTCCCCAATAAGAATCACATCAGGGTCCTGACGCAGTGCTCCCTTCAGCGCCATGGCAAAACTCTCCGAGTCCCGGCCAATCTCCCGCTGGTTGAAGATGGATTGCTTATGAGGATGGACAAATTCTATCGGGTCCTCTAGTGTAAGAATATGATAATCACAAGTATCATTGATATAGTCCAGGATGGCTGCCAGACTTGTCGTCTTCCCACTCCCCGTAGGTCCGGTCACAAGCAGCAGGCCTTGTCGCTTGTTAGCCAGCTCGACGATAGCAGGCGGTAGACCCAGTTGCTCCAGCGAGGGGATTCGCGAAGCCAACAGCCGAATGACCAAACTGACGGTCCCCTTCTGCAAAAACACACTGATGCGGTAACGTGCCTGCATATCATCTGTGTAAGAAAATTCAGTCTGCCCCCGGTCATATAACCGGACAAGTTGCTCTTCACTCATCAGTTGCTTGGCAATATCCTGCGCATCCCGGGATGTCAGCAGGGCAGAATTTGGCAGCGGACGGAGCCGACCGTTAACTCTGAACATCGCATACGCCCCCGTGGTAATATGTATATCCGATGCCTGGACGTTCTTGGCAAAATTAAATAAGGTCTGCACGGTTATGACCATCGGCTTGTCCCCTCTTCAAGTAATCAAGATCAGTATAAGTTCCAAAGCGACAACGCTTTGCGCCTGGCCTTCTCCATAGCTTGTCCGGCTTCCATGGCCGATTGAAATCGAGCTTGACGTTCATACGCCAGCAGCTTCTTCATAATTCCTCTAGTTCTTGCGGTCACTGCATGATTGCTTCTGTCATCGGCTTGGGCGAAATAATGCAGCCTGCCCTGATTCAGCAAATAATACATAAAGCCACCAAGCCCATATAAATCCGTACGAGCATCCGACTGCTCATGCTCATATTGCTCGGGCGCAGCAAATCCCGTAGTGCCCAGACGGACCGTATCCAGCAACCCATCGACCTTATACCATCTGGCACTGCCGAAATCAATCAGATGAAGCCGCCCCCGCTCATCCAGCAATACATTGCCCGGCTTCAGGTCCCGGTGTATGACCGGCTGGGGTAGGCTATTGTGTAAATAGTCCAAGATGGCACATAGCTGTATCCCCCAGTCCAGCACCAGAGATTCATTCAGCGTCTTCCCCCTTGCCCGAAAGTGCTCCAGCACACTAGTGCCCTGCACATACTCCATAACCACCCCTCCGGATGGCGCTCCCTCACTAGGGTCAATTGTGTCCGCAATGGATGGAACGAAGGGGTGCTGAAGACCGACCAGAATATCGCGTTCCTGTATATAGCGGCTCTCAATCCCTTGTTTATATAACTTGACCGCCCTTAATCTGCCGCATAGCTTCGTATCTTCTGCCAAGAACACGATCGCCTCCATCCCTTGCCCCAGTGGATAGAGGATACGGTACCGGGAGGCGAGCAAATCCGAAGCCGGAGCATTCATCACCATTTGCCAATCCACTGCCGTTCATAGGCTCCGGCAGTAAATACAAAATCCTGCCGCTTGAAAGGAACGGGGATGGTGGTCTTGTAGGAAATAACTACCTCGACCATCTTATTGTCGAAGCTTACCTTCTCGACCTCAATGCTATCCTTGCGGAACAGTACGTGGTCCTCGAACTCCTTCAGCCGGACATCCACCAGGATCGCCTTGCCCAAGCTGTCGGTCAATTCCTGGGAGCCATTGCTGATGCCGTTCAGCAGTTCACCTAACCCGTTATCCGAATTAGCCTGCTGCGCGGCCTTGAAGAACTGCCTGTACGCCTCCACATTGGATTGTTCCTCAGCAAAGTAGAAGTAGGCTCTATCGAACAAGTTAGCGGCGCGAGCACTATAAGAGGCCGTGCTATAAGCAAGCTCATTGGAGAAAGCAAACACTACGGATAGCTTGATCAACGTTAACAGGAACAATAGCAAAATCAAATAGGCTGGCAGCAAAATTCCCGATTCAAGAACCAAAGTTCCCTTAGTCCCTCTGCCAAAAGCCAGGAGTCTCTTTCCCACTAGAACCATCCTCTACCTGCTTAATAACTTAGCTCCATAGATTTGTTGAATTTATAGCGATTCCCTTCCACCTGAGAGGTGTCTCCTCCATAGTCCACCCATTTAAATACCTGGGGTAAAAACCATAATCGCATAGACACATCCACCTCCGTATCAATCCTCGTATACTTGGTATAGAGATCATAACGAGGGTCTTTAATCTGGATAATGGATTGCAGTCGGTTAATTTTCTCTTCTGCATTACTCTGGGTGCCTAAGAAGAACCGCAAATAGTCCTTATACTTCCAGCCCAATTCAGGGAATCCCTTATACAACGGAATTCGCTCCCCCTTCTTCAAGCATGCCATATCCATAAAGGAGTCGAATATGGCCAGCACCAGCAAAATAATATAACCGATCCCGAACGGAATGGCCCGAATCGGCGCATATTCCTTGGCAACGACCATATGGGCAAAATTAAGCCCCAAACGCATCAGGTATGTGTAGGCCATAACTGCCTTATAGTTATCTCCGGGTGTATGGCTCCCCTGAATGACGTACTCGACCTCTTCATCAAACAGCAAATTGTACACCGCGTAGTCGGTTTTACTAATGTCTCCTGTCTTCATGCGCAGCAAGGTATACTCATTAATCAACAAGTTATCTCCACTGTCCAGATTGGCAGCCAGGGAGACCATCTTCTCGTCAAGCATATCGCCGCCGCCCTTGGCTGCATCGACCGGGTCTTCGCCCATTCCGATTTCCTTCAGACTGACATTGCTGGAGGCCGAAGCAAATTTGTCATGGTACCCAGCCATCTTGTCATATTTCTGTACATAGGATTGATAGTTGGCTGTAGTGGAAGCAAATTGCCCCAGATTGAAGATATCGTCAAAGCAGTTGCTCACGCTATTGAACAGACCCATAATTTCCGCTCGTTCCTTGCGGGCTTCATCACTCTCTCGCTTCAGCTTATCGATGGTATCCTTAACCAGGCCTAAACTATTCTCAAACCCTTGAGAGAAGCCAATCAACTGCATGAATGATACGTAGTCCTTCAACTTCTGGGCATCAAAGGTATCTGCCGGGGAATTCTCCACAGTAAAGTCGCCCGGATTAGACGCCTGCAGAAGGGTAGCAATTTTCTTCTCAATATCCTTCTTGGCTATCTCCAGCATCTCCTTGGACCCGGAGAAGTTAAACGGCTCCTGATCCTCCCTGACTGGCTTACCCCCATCAACAATCGGCGCCTTCCATTCATCAGCTCTGGTCTTTAGGTTAGACATGGCTATTTCTGCATCCTTAATTCCCTTCTTGATTAATTCCAGGTCCTTCGTTAGCTGGGAAGGGCCACCACCACCGCTGGCCGCTTCATTTTTCTTCTTATCCTTCAACTTATTCAGCTTGTCCTGTGCTTCCTTGACCATTTGCCCACAAGGGCTACATGAACCAAAAAATCCAGCCTTCAGCTTATCGCCAACAATCGACTTGGTATCCTTTTGGCGTGACTCCGCCGCTTGCGATACATTGTCATAGTTACCTTCATTCTGGCGGGTATTGTATGGATCACCGCCGTTATTGTGCTCATCAATCCGCTTGGAGGCGGCAATAGCCTTATCGAGATCGGATTGGGCAGCGGTCAAGCTTTTTAATTTGCTATGAATATCCCCGTAGGAAGTTGCGGACGCCTCAATCCAGTTCTTGGCGATGATGTACATCCCCAAATACGTATTGACACTTTCTTTAAGACCCGGGTCTTGCGCCACCTCCGCCAAATTATCCGTCTCCGCCTTATTGACCAAATCCAAATACTGTCTGTAGATATCTGCTCGCAAATACATCAGTACATAAGTAACGATAGGAGCGATGGGCAGCTTGGTCGTATAATTCATGCGAAAGCCCTTGGATACGGCATAGGAAATAAACTGCGGCGTCAATGAGCTGTCATCATATTTCTTCTCAATGTCATCCAGGCCCAGCTTCAAACTGTCTATTGCCTTTTGAATCGTCTCATTGTCCTTCTCCATACGATCTAAGGCTTTGGTTTCGGAGGAATTGGACTTCAGCTTCTGGGCCATTTCGCTTAACGGGTCCAGCATGGCCAGTGAAAATTCAATAGGTCCCTTGTACTTCATATCGTCGAGTACCTGCATTGTAAATACATTACGGTCGGCCAAAGTAAGGGATACATCCTCATTGCCGTTAAATGACGTGTCTTCCAATAGTAGATTGAGGAAGTCCGTCTCACTGCCCTCTGGCACCGTTACGTTACGCTCTACAACATCCTTCAGCATAGCTTCCAGATTAGCGTCTTTAAATATATTCGTGCCGTAAATACCATATTTCTCTTGAAGCTCACGATCATAGTTGGACAGAATGGAACGATTGGCCGCGGCCAACGCACGCTCCGTCTGCAAGTGGGCCGCCATCATTCTTGCATAATCAATCAATACGGCATCGAAAAAGAAGATTGCCGTCAAAATCATGAGTAGAAATAGAGACACGGAGCCCTTTTTATTCTTCCAAAATTTTCTCATGCCCATCCCTTCCCCAAGGTCGCCTACTTGATAAATGATAGAATAGAGTCAAAAATTTTCTTGTAGGCTCCAGTCGTGGCGGAAATCGAATTTTTTTCGGTTTTCAGCGCATAGCCGAAGGCGAAATCGATATACCTGGCAAATTCCGTGGAATCCATCACTTCCGACGTTGCTTTCGCTTGTAACTTGCCATCGCTTTGGAAGTCCGGCAGAAAGAAAGTAACGAACGGTGATACTTTGATGGGATGCTCCAGCTTGACCACCACAAACTGGCGGATCACCTTATTCTGAAACTCTACCGTGCCGGACATGCCTTCCGGAATCCCGCGGACGCCCCGGGCAATCTTCTGCTCCTGGATACTTCCGCCCTTGAAGTTGGCATGGCCCGTTTTAGGAATGGACACCTCGGTGCTGCCGTTGTCCAGAATTCGCCAATAGAGAGGTAATCGCCCCTCAGCCGGGCTTACATGCCAATACGTCACAATCCGTTCAGCAGCAACTGCCGCGTGAATATGCAGCGTGACCAACTGATACACGTAGAGAGCAAATACCAGAAAAGCTACATTCGCAAGCAACAAAATCGGAAAGATCAATGAAGCTTCGATGGTAAACGTACCTTTCTCTCCTTGTATCCACCGCCGAACTCCGCCGCCAGTCGTTGCCCGATGAACCTTATTTGCGTTTTGCGCTGCGTCCAACAGTCTCCTCCAGCCAGCCCACCAGTTCGAAGAAGCCTTCCAAGGTAAAGGTAAGGGTCTGCTTTTTATTCAGGCTGCCCATCTCGATGTTCAGCTTGTTCTCCCCTTCCGTGCATACGACTAAATATTGCTTGGTCTCCCCGTCAATGTCTTCATTCCAGTTACACATATGTGTTTTGGTCATGCGCTTACGGATTTGCACCTCCTGATCCGGATGGGCCCGCAGAATGCCGGGAACTAAACGATCGTTCTGTGCGGGAGGCACCTCATCCGTTGAGGCCGCGGAGGTTGGTACCTCTTGGGCTGCTGCTACCGGAGCTGGCATCTGGGCCATCATCGTCTGCATCTGTTCAAACATCCGGGCCATTTTCTCTAATCCCCGATCAATTTCTCCCGTGTTCTTGAAATCCTGTTCCTCCGCCTTTACGTCTTCCACCGCATGCAACGCTTCTCTCATAACTTCTTCCTCCTGCTCTTTAATGGTTGTTAACTCTAGCTCCTCATGACCTGACTGTTCCTTTACTTCCGTCTGCTCCAAAGCCAGGGTCTCGTCTTCCCAGCTTACAAGTTCCTCCTCGGCTTCCTCCCGTTCCATAACGGCAACTTGGGAGAAGCTATCTGCCGAGGGATTATCCATCTCTGTCAAGGCACGTCGTTCAAGCTCCTTACGCGTAAAGTGAATACCGCTATCCAGATGAATAGCCTCCACCAGCCTTTGCGGTGACTCCAGTTCAACGGAAAAAGGGATATCCTGTATGGGCTTGACAACAGGCGGTTCCACATAAGGTACTTCTTCTACATTCTCTCTAGTTGGCCAATCCTGATAAACTGGCTCCTTATGCTCTTCTTGCTCTGGGGCAGCAGGAGCATCCGTACTCCATGAAGCTGGCCGTGTGTCCCGCGCCACAACATGCTTGTCTATACATTCCCGCACGTCCTCAGCATGGAAGGGCTTGAGCAAATATCCCTTGGCTCCCAATCGAACAGCCGACATAATTAACTCTTGTTGAGCGCCTGAACAAATGACCACCATCGGGGCATCCAATCCTGCGGCAATGAGATCACGCAGTAGACGAATCCCTTCTTCCTCTGACGAGGACATGCTGAGAAAGATCATATCCACATCTAGCTCCCAGCACCGCTGAATGGCATCCTCATTCAGATCAAGCTCGGCCACCACCTTATGGCCTTGCTTGAGCAATAATTCTTTTAACAACTGCCTTGTAAACTTAGAATCATCGATTAAGGCGAATTTATAGCTTGTCATAATGCCTCCTGTCCGCTCTCATAAGCCGTGCGGCTAATATAAAGATTAAATTGATGAGCAAGGGGAATCCCGGCAGGCGGGGTCTCATACAGGTTAATATCATGAGTGATACGCAGGCGGGATGTCTCCGGTTCAAGACCGGTCTGGGAACGTATCGCATATCGCTCCCATATCGGCTCCGATTGCGGGGCACCCGGGAGTGGCGATAACTCACCCAATACGGCATTAAGCTCCAGGCCCTGGTCGGCATGTATTCCTCCTACCAGCCGAAGACGAGAATACACACCATACAGCTTGATCGCCCCGTTGGCATAGAGATAGGCTGCAATCTCTGTGTCTGCGTCATCATGGATATATTCACCGATCTCAATAGACCCGGAGGCAGCGATAATCAACGGTCGACACGACCCTTCGGATGGCTCCGCGCACCCCGTATTCATCGAACTTATATCCCGAAGCTCCACATTCCCATCCACATACACCGTGCCGAACAATTTGACTGCACCATACACCTTCAAATCCCCACGTACAAACAGTTGCCCCCCTTCCAGCCGAAATCCGTCCCCAATCACTGTGTTCCCGTTAATGGCGAGGACCTGTCCTTCATCCAGTCGCACTGTCCCTTGAAGGTCGGCAACGACCAGGTCGGGGTCCTGGTAATCCACCGTCAGCGAACCCCCTTGCACTGTCAACTCGGAGCCTGGCTCCATACTAAGCAGGCTGTTGGTCAGCAATATATCCGCTGGTCTGGCTCCAGCCTGCGGCCTGATCAGCGAACTTCCACTAATCTGCGCCCAGACCTGATCATAATGCTTCCAGCCCTCCTGCTCGGCATCCGCCAAGATCCATTCTGGCCATTCCATAGGCTCCGGTGGAATCAGACATAGAGTGCAAGCGCCAGTATAACGATTCATAACGGTCGCAACCGTTTGATCTACCTCTACCCGCTCAGCTTGTTCAAGCGAAGTATCCTGAACGGGCAGGGAGCGGGCGTCAAAGGTCTGTCCTGATGAGTTAATCAGACGACCTGTCGCATTATAGAATCCTCTTAAAGCCGGTAAAGTGGTCGCTATCTGTCCCGTTTGACCCGGCTCCTTCAGGAAGGTGGCCTGATCCCCCATCTGCACATCGCCCTGCACATACATATCGCCGATCGTATAGACAGCCCCATTCATGGTCAGCGCAGGGGGACTACCTTCCCCGTCTTCCATATTGGCCGATACCGCATAACGCATAACCTGGTTGATAGAATTCACATACATTACCCGGCTCTTGGCTACACTGACGGCTGGCATCATATCCACCTTACCCGTGGAATACACCGTCACTTTACGTACATAGGGATAATCGGGATCAACGCTTACTCGGCCTGTCGGCGTTGACTTCAAATCCGCTACCGGGTCACTGACAATCTTAATCTCGTAACTCTCGCGCGGCTCCGCACCAGGATAGGTCCCTTCCAGCGTAGACAGCAGGCTGTTCATCCCATTCATCCCCAGCAAGTTCTGTTCCAGCAGTTCGGTCCTTTGCCGATAATCGGGCTCCGTTCGATTGGCGCTGGATACCGCTTCCCGCAGG
This sequence comes from Paenibacillus senegalimassiliensis, assembly GCF_001486585.1. Classification (GTDB taxonomy): domain Bacteria; phylum Bacillota; class Bacilli; order Paenibacillales; family Paenibacillaceae; genus Fontibacillus; species Fontibacillus senegalimassiliensis. The sequence goes on along the minus strand of NZ_LN909045.1, from coordinate 758,578 downwards.
GCCACGGTGGCTTCATCCAGTCCCTTCTGAGCCAGGGATTCAGCAATAATTCTCGCTTCCCCAGCCGCGCTGGATTTAATGCCCTGGTTTACCACACCAAGCAGCACAACCCCCAGAATAATGAACAAAGTGACGACTAAGAGCGTAATTAACAGGGCGGAGCCCTTGTCTGAAGCTAATATCCGGGGTCTAGTGTTCCTGTGCATTAATTGGCTCGCAGCAGCGGAATACGCGAATCAATTTTCATTTCCTTCTGCTCCTCCTTTTGCCCGACATTACGGTGCCCATATAACACAAGCAAATGTACGGCATCTTGATTGCCCACAGCCTCCAAACGTCCCTCACGGATACGGAAGCGCTCCCCCAAATCAAACGTTCTGATTAACGCTCCCGATTGCATATCTGTTACCTCAATAGCGCTTTTCCCATCGCCTTGATCGGGAATCATGGTCATCTGATACTGTTCCAAGTACACCTCTGGATTAGCAGAACGCTTGATGTAAGCGATAGCTTGCCATTCACCCGAACCAGAACCAGCAGGCACATTCTCCACATAAATGGCATCCTTTAGCTCCATAATCAGCTCACTGAACAAGGCTTCTCCTTTACTGCGCATCTCGCCTTCGATCAGTACGCTCTTATAAATGGACAACGCCATGAATAACATAGAATAGGCAATGGACACTACCATGGAGAAAATGAAGATGGCTGTCAGCACTTCCAGAATCGACAAGCCCTTCTGATTGTTAAGTCGCTTCAATCTCGTCAATAACTTCATCTCCCAATGAGGTATGTATCCAGAGATACGGACTTGGTTGCTACGGGGCTTCCGTCTTCCGCGTTCTGCCAAAAAACTGTCACCACCATCCGCAGCAATGACTCTTCCATCCGTAACGGGAACAAAAGCTGATTAGCTGCATTTAGTTGTTGCAGCCGCTCGTCGGATCTGTTGCTGATCTCCACTTGATATCGATACAGGGTCGAGTGAACTGATCCGCCTGCCTCATCAACCGGAAGGTGGGGATCCAGCATTCCCTTGAACATGCCGGCTACGCCTTGCCCTGTATTTGCATCTGCCGACAAAATGAGGGCGTAGGCTCCAGGAGGCATCGCTTCTACTAATTGTGCGTAATAGGTCTCATATCTACCTCCTGTCGGAAGGGGTTGCCTGAAGGCTTCCTTCAATTCCTCCGCCTTCAAACGGGCCAAATTGGCGGCAATAGTTCGATGGTTATTGTCAGCCGAGCGCTCCATTGCAGTAACGAAATATCCCATGAAGGCAAGCGATACAACAGACAATATCGTGACGGCTACCAAAATTTCGATTAAGGTAAACCCATGCTCATTTCTCCCCGGAGCCGCAGCCGGATGCTTGGAGCTAGTATTTTTTCTGATCGTAATTGATGGCATAGTTTTTCCGTTGATCCGACTGAAAGGTGATGCCGTTAAACGGCGCTGCGGCCCCGCTGTTGAAGTTCTGGACAATTCTGACCGTGATATATTGTGTGCTCGCGGATTGACGCATGATATGAATCTTGTCAAATACAGCTGGTTTCCAGGGCTGGCCAGATAGTGAGTATTCCACTAAGGTCGTCATTCCCGGCATGCCGAATTTGGGAGCAATGGGTATCCTGAGTTCAGGATCGCCCCAGCGCAGCATGGCAATAACCGGTTTGTAGGACACGGTTGCAGCGGGCTGATCAATCTCAATAGTGAAATCCAGTTCCGGTAACACCAGGATGTACATCTCCTTCGTGGTAGATAGTCCGCCCGTATTGGTTACTTTGATCACCATCTGATACCAGCCGTATTGCTCAAAGCGGTGGCTTGCACTGCCTCCTCCGCTATTAAAAGCAAGGGTATAATTGGCACCCTCCCGTTCCGGATTAATCTGCTTCGTCTCGAACCGTATCTCCTTACCCACGTCCTGGGCAAATCCGTATTCAATCTGCTGAATAAGATCATCGTAGGACTCCTGTCTGGAAGCCTTGATCGAGAATGCCGGCTCCTTACCACGAACAATAATAAAATCAGCCCCGGTCACCACATCAGGTTGATCGTCATCAGGCACAGTCACCTCCACCTTTGGCGGATTTTTGGACTTGAAGACGATGCTTTTACCCGCAATCGCCGCCGTCCGGTTAATGCCATTCGCCTGGAAGCTGGTAGTTGCATCAGCTAGTCGATAAGTTCCAGGGAGACCGGTATAGGCAAGACGGATGTTGTTCTTCAAGGTAAGCTTGCCACTGTTGTAGATAAAGTTGTCGATAGGTATGCGCAGTGTGCCACCTGATAAAGTAACGCCCTTGGGCGCCTCCACCAATTGGTACCCTGCGGGGAGCGGCTGATTAATTACGATATTGCGGTAATCTCCCCACGGCTTTCTCTTGGCTTCCGTTCGTCGAACCAGATCGGCAAATGCAGCCTCAGTACCTGTATAATTCACACCCCCATAGGAGCGATCAACGCGGTACATCGACAGATAACGCTGGCCCCCGCTCTTTTGCACAATGTTCTCCAGCGCCTTTAAGCCCTCCCGGTAATTCATCTCTTGATTGGCCGGATCATCCAGACGAATGAGATGCAGGGGGATGCCCATGGCAAGATACAAATTATCAAAGTCATAGGTAGCCTCCACCGCCTTGGTGATCTCTCCCGCCATCTTGGAATCGGTAGAATAGCGCGCTTCATATTTCTCATTAAAGATACGTGTATACGTGTCGAAGCCCCCGTCGGTAATCAGAATCACCGCCGGTTCATAGTTGGGATCCCCATGCTCACGCTCGTATAATACATAATCCATCGTCTCATGAAGCACGCGCGTAACATCGGTATGTGTTCCCGTCACATGGAGAGAATCCGCCTTCTCAATCAAGAAAGAATAATCATTGGTACGCTCAATGATATGCTCGTACACGATATGCTCGGAGAACGGAATGAACGTCACACGGGGCGCTTTACCTACCTGAGGCCCCGTTCGCTTCGTCAGCGGTTTGCTCTTGGTCCAACTGCTGACGAATTGATTCTCTCTCAAGCCCGATTTACCATTAGTCTCATTACTGACTTTGGTTATTCCATAATAGTTTTCTTGCTGGTCATCGGGGTACAACTGCCTTAATTGCTGGACAAATGCCCTGATGCCATACCTGGCTGCATCGAGGCGTTGCGGACGATCCCCTCCAGGGGCATTTGGTGCATCTCGCTCCATGCTCTTGGAGATATCCCATAATATAATGTAGTCCGATTGATCCCGCCGTTCGATCTCGATATTGGGTGTGAGCGAATATTCCAGGGCAAACGGGTCACCAATGTAGACAGTGGACGTTGGGGCTGCCAACGTACCATTTAATTGTGGATCAGTCATGCGTGTCGAGGGACCCTCCACCCGGTTCTTGAAGCTTAAGGCGGGGGCATTCAGATTTCTTGGATTCCGCGTACTCCAATCCTCATTAACGGTATACTCCAGCTTCGCCTGACCTAGCTGATGGCGAGCCGGCTTGCCCTTATATACCAGCGTCACTGTTGCTCGTTTGGTATCACGGCCTGAACCATAAGGATATTCGGTAAAGGATATCCTTAACTCGTTATACTTGATTTCAACTTCATTATTGAACACGTCCCCCTGATGAGAGACGATTGCAAAGCCATAGGGAATCGGCTGGACAATCTTGGGGAATTTAAAATTTGCCGATTCGGTAGGCCGAATTGTGTAGGTTAACGTAAACTGCTCGCCTACGAATATATCCGTCTTGCTCGCAGATACACTTCCTTCCATTTGAGGCGAGCCCGCCGCATTCATGCTCTGCCCCGGCCATAAGGAAACCGTCAGCAGTGCCAGCAGCAACGTCAGGACCACCATAATTCTTCTCACAATCCACACACTCCCTCCGCCATCATTTTGGAATCCCCAATCTTGTAAACCCTACTTTTTGAACACACATTTATACAACCCTGGTAAAGAACTCAGTAAAGCAACTGGCTTCTCCCGGATACTTCCTGTGGAGCTGCCGGTTTGCGGAATTGTCCGAAGCTCGCCAGTTCCGGTGCATAATAAGCAGCTATACTCAATTGACAGGCTACCTCAGGGTCTTTTACATTTTTCTTGAGGATATCCGCATTCTCTTGCACCACATTTAGTTCCAACTTGTCCAGAGTCAACAGACGCGTGGAACCATGAATCTCTTTCAACAAACGAACAAATTGAGCATATGTGCCAGTTAGACTAGTCGTCATCGTCACCTTGCGCAAGCCTGTTGCAGCTTCTCCTGCCTGCGTATCAGCTAGCGCGAACTGGTAGCCCTTCATCTGTACGCCGCTCACCGTCTCCAGCCTCTTCATCTGCTCCAGCAGTTGGTCTGTATATGCCTGCTCCGGAACAATCTGGCGAATTAACGCTAACTCATAGCTGCCTTTGGCAGCCTCTTCCTTAAAATTGCTGCTGTTATTGAGAAGCAACTGATATTCTTGCTGCTTGCGAAGCAGCATCTGCGAAGCCACCTCACGCTCCACTTGGGAAGGCCGAACTAAATAGAAATAAGCAACCAGCAGCAAGAAGATGGCACAGCCAATAGTGAAGCCCCTTCGCACTTGCGTATCTGCCAAAAATGTCATGGTGCATCACCTTCTCCCTGCCCGGAGCCTGTCTCGGGTGGACTTACCGTTTGAATAACCAACGTCGTTCTTAATGGTGGTTCCAGACTATGCGACGTTCCTGTCTGACCGGGTCCAGAGACAATCAGGCCCACCTTCTCCACATCACCCAGTTCAGCAACTGTAAAATGTTCTGATGCCCGCAGAGACTGAACAAACTGAGCCAGTTCCTCTGTAGTAGCATACAAAGCTGTCAGCTTAACTTGAGATGCCCCTTCCATCGTCAGGCTTTGCACATTCACAAGCTCCGGCAACATTCGGGTGAATTGTTCCAGCAGTTCAACATGATCCGGTTCATTATGTTTGAGTTGCTCGGCTAGTTGCTGAATTTGCTGAACCGACGGCTGCCTGGACAATTGAGTAGGTGCCTGTAATTCAGAGATTCGTAATTGGATGCGGTCCAGTTCTCCATTGAGTTGGCTGGTTTGGACCATGGCGCTCAGCCACATCCAGGCGAGCAGCAGCAAGGTAATTGTGGATGTCGTCGCCACGGCCCACTTCTGCACTCGTTTTCTTAGAACACTGATGCCCGATTGACTTCGGATAAAGTTAATCTCCATGGGCTTGTTATCGCGTTCCAAACTCCCCATGTCTATGCCCCTTTCATGGCCAGTCCGATTGGAACAATATAATCGTAGGGAGTATCTTCCGCCTGTTGGATGAGCAGTTGTAACGGTAACTGCTCAATCTTCCCTTTGAAAGATTTCTCAAGAAATTCCGCTACCATCTGCACCTTGCGCAAATCCCCGGCCAAATAGATGGTGCTGACGTTCTCTTGCTGCTCCGATACCGAATAGACGTAATAATTGATCATCCGTATAATTTCTGCGGCAAACATCTGTGTCGTATGGTTCAAGTAATATTTCTCCATCTCAAGCTCGGCTTCAGCATGGTTGGTCTGAATGGACCGCATGAACACAGGTACCCCTTCGGCAAAAATGGATAAATTCACTTCGTCGGCCTCCACATGAAGGATCGCGTACAGTGGGCTTAACCCATGCAAGCCGTACTGGTCCATGTTGTAGAGCATCCGCTGCAAAGCCAGCGGAGCCAGCTCCACCGAAGCCGGCAAGAGGCCCGCCTGCTTGACCACGCCAACATGCTGCTGGACGATTTCCCCAGAGGTCACGAACACCAGAACATCTTGTTCCTTGCCCTTTCGCTTGCGCTGTGCATCCTGCCCTGCTTCCGGTATGTATGGCGGTCCTAGAGCGATATAATCAAACAAGAAGTCCTCAAAGGGCAGGAACTGCCATGAATGAATTTCAACATCGACCTGCTTTCGCATCTCTTCATCACGAGCAGCCGGCAGGGTTAAGCGTCGTAAAATACTCTTGCCTATGGGGACGGATAAATGTACCTTTTCCCCCTTCGTTCCGGAGTTCACAGCCAATCGTTCAATCTGAGCCGCCAGTTCCTCGGCCTGGTAAATCGTCCCCTTGGATACAATGCCCTCTTCAAGCGGCAGCTCAGAGCAATGCTGGATCGTCAGGCTATTATTATTGCTTTTCAGCTTGACCAGCTTGATGAGGGTATCGGTAATGTACAGACCGCAGGCATGTCTGGGACGCTTGAGTGCAAACATGATAGGGACCTCCCTGGTAACTCTTAATTATTAGTAGTGAAAAATCCTATATCTCTGATCTGTTCCTCCGGGACATAGCCAGCATAGCGAAGTTCTGTGGCAACCTCGGCAAAAACCCTAATCGTCGCGGTGTCACTGGCCCCCCTCCGTAGCAAGTTAATGTCGTAGGTATAACTAAGTGATCCTGTTTGCTGACCAATTCTTACAGTAGTCGTATCTGCATATTCCTTGGTTGGTTCCTGCGGGTCCTTGATCTTCTTCTCCAAATAACCCTCATCGCGCAATTGCTCATACGTGATATCTTGAGTTGTCGCTCCTGTTCCTGGCTTGAACCCTTCGGTAATCAACTTGTACCTCGCCGCGTCCACAATGATTTGCGCGTTGGCCCGGTGGGCATTTTTCTTGGTGTTATTAATGATCCCGCCAATGGATGGAATAGCGATGAGCGCGATAATGCCTAGAATGACGACAATGGCCAGCAATTCGATAAGGGTCAGGCCTTTTTGGTTTTTTAGCGGGCGGAACCGCTTGATAGCAACGGACTTTTGTTGCGTCAAAGTTACAGCTTCCATTTGTAGCACTCCTATTCGTATAGTGGGTTATTTGATTATTTGCTCATATAGCGAGAACATCGGGGTAATAATTGCAGCGACGATTACCCCGACCACCGCCGTCAATACCATCATCATCGCCGGTTCAATCAGCGTCTTGATTTGCTCGATGGCCCGCTCCACATCCGATTCATAATAATCGGCTACCTTGGACAGCATGACATCCATCTGCCCTGTTTCCTCCCCCACTTGTACAACCTGGTTGAACAGATCCGGGAAAAATCCACTCTCGCGGAAAGGCTCAGACATCTGCTTCCCTTGCATCATCTTCTCCTTTGTCCGCTGAAGCACCCGGGCGGCCGCTTCATTCTGTACCACTTTCTCCGATACAGACAAAATCTGAGTGATTGGAATACCTCCATAAAATAAAGCGGACATCGTTCGGGCCATGCGGGCCAGTGTCGACTTCTTCAGCAGCGAGCCAAACAGCGGAATTCGGTACTTCAGGGAATCCAGCCAGTAACGGCCTGTCTTTGTGGCAATGACCGCCCGGAACAACACTACTGGAACAATGAGCAGGGCAAGCACCCCATACCAATACGTTCCCAGTATGTTGCTTACAGCCACGACAGACTTCGTAATGACCGGAAGATCTGCCCCTTGCTCGGCGAAGAGCTCCTCAAAGGTTGGCACAATGCTACGGAGCAGGAAGACCACGACACCCGCGGCTATAACAAGCACGATACAGGGATACGTTAACGCTGAGCGTACCTTCGCTATTGATTTGCTGTCCTTCTCATAGTGATTGGCCATGTGGTCCAGAATATCGTCGAGATTCCCACCCACTTCTCCAGAAGCCACCATGTTCACAAACATGGATGGGAAATCCTTGGGTCTTTTGGCTAAGGCATCCGAAAGCTGTAGCCCTGCGCGCAAGTGATCCAGCACCTCAGACAATGCTCGCTTCATCAACCTGCTCTTCGTCTGATTGGCGAGCAATCGCAAAGCTTGATCGATCTGAATACCAGAGCGAATCAGCGTGGCGAACTGGCGGCAGAACACAACGAATTCCTTCTTACTGATACTGCTGCCTAGCCGAATCTCCAGGTCCAATACGGATTTCTGCTTCTCTTCCAGCGACTTCACCATCAAGCCGCCGTTACGCAGCTCCAGAATAGCCTTCTGCTTGTTCTGTGCCCACAACATGCCGCGAATGCTTTTCCCCTTCTTGTTCACCGCTTCATATACAAAGCTTGGCATAAGCATCTGCTCCAATTCTGATATCATTCACTGAAGGCAGCCTTCAACACTTCCTGTACATCGGTCTGTCCAGCCATTACCTTCTCCAGGCCGTCAACCATCATCGTTCGAAAAGCTTTGCCCTCCAGCAGTTGCTCAAACTCGCCGCGGGTCCGATTCTCCACAATAGCGGTACGTATGTCAGCATCAATAGCCAATACCTCGTGAATGCCGATGCGGCCGTGGTAACCGGTGTGACCACACACCCCACATCCCCTTGCCTTCATTAATTGAAGCTGCTGGGCATCTTGGGAAGAGACGAGACGGTGAGAGATCAGCAATAGCTTCTCCTCTTCCGTAGCCAAAGTTCTGGCCGCGCAATGACTGCACAATCGGCGCACCAGCCGCTGGGCAGTAACACAAGCAAGCGAGGAAGCAATCAAGTAACCCTCTATGCCCATATCCTGCAAACGGTTAATGGTGCTTAGTGCATTGTTGGTATGAATTGTGCTTAATACCAAATGACCGGTTAATGAAGCTCGAACCGCGATAGCCGCCGTCTCCGGATCACGTATTTCACCAACCATGATGACGTTAGGGTCCTGACGTAATATGGAACGAAGGCTGGAAGCAAACGTCATGCCGATCTGCGTGTTCACCTGCACCTGCGTAATCCCGTTAAACCGGTATTCAACCGGATCTTCGACGGTGATAATCTTGATCTCTTCATCCTTCATTTCACGCAAAATGGAGTACAAGGTGGAGGTCTTCCCGCTTCCTGTCGGCCCGGATATCAGGATAATTCCGTTAGGCAGCTTGCTCATCTTCTGAAAAATCTGCAAATTGCGTGGGCTGAAGCCCAGTTCATCCAACCCTTTAATACCTGCCGACTGATCCAGCAAACGCAATACGATGCTCTCCCCATTCACAGCGGGCAGTGTAGATACCCGTATATCGATTCGTCTGCCCATAATTTGCAGTTGGATATTACCATCCTGCGGCAAGCGGCGCTCCGCGATATTTAGCTTGGCAATAATTTTCACTCTTGTCGTCAGCAGGGCTTGCATATTCTTGGGTAACTCACGCTCCAGTCGCAATTGCCCATCAATCCGGTACCTGATCTTGACGCTGGTCTCATCCGGCTCAATATGAATATCACTGGCCTTAAGGTTGACCGCTGCATGAATCATCTGGTTGACCAGCTTGATAATAGGTGCATCGCTACTCAGTGCATCCGGTTCTTCTTGCTCTTGGGCAGCTTCAGCCGCCGTTTCCTCCACCCATTCGTCAAACTCACCCTGCATCCCGTAAAATTTGTTAAGCGCCTGCTCTACCTCGGAGCGTAAGCCAAGCAAGGGTTGAATTTCCTTGCCTGTAATCAATTGAAGCTGCTCAATGACCGAGAAATTCAGTGGATCAATCAGAGCAATTTGCAGCTTATTCTTAACCAACGCAATCGGAATGGCTTCATATTCACGGGCCGCCTCTTCTGGAAGAAGCTTCACCGCTTGTGGATCAATATCGACGTTGTAGAGATGAATCAGCGGAAAACCCAATTGAAACTCCAGAACCTCAGCCAGCACTTTCTCGGTAATGAAGCTCTTCTCCAGAAATATTTCGCCCAGACGCTGCTTGGTGTCCCGTTGCTGCTGCAATGCTTCCTCAAGCTGTGTCTGAGAAATAATCCCGCTGGTTACCAACAGCTCCCCCAGTTGCATCAAGGGTTGCCTCCGCTCTCGCCAATCCGTGTAGCCTCACTTGACCGCTTCGGCTCATAAACCAGATTTGCTTGTGGCGCGTAGTAATTTTGATACAAGAGTTCCTTGCCTCCATCAGAAACGGCGTATACATGGATCAGCCGGCCTGGATAACCTGGAATCGTCCTGCCCTTCGTCACCAAGGCATGATCCTCCACTTTCAGATCTCCTTGTGCAAACTCTTCTACTTCTACCGTGATTTCTTTCTTCTTCCACAAGGAAGGACCATACCCCATCCATTGGAAGGATGCCTGTCCTCCATGAACCTCGACCTTGCCGCTAACCTCATAGTTATGGGGATTGCGCAGCGTAAAGTCCTGTTCCCCTTGGCGAAATTCCAGATCATAACCCGGCTCTGCCGTTGCTGGCAGAACTGAATGTGTGGCTCGCTCGCCAACCTCCAGTCCTGCTTGAAGCCCCGTCTGCAACAAGATGGAACCGATCTGCTCCAGATCAGTATCCGCTGGCTTGGCCTGCCCATTGTCCGGCAGTTCCTTGAACCATTGATCCAGCGAAAACACATTGCCCGCTTGAATGACTAGCTCATCTAGTTGCTTGGCCCATTGCAGCATGGCATCATTCTCCAGACTGACTTTCTCCGAGAGGGACAATGCCTCTGTCGAAGAGGGGATTGCCTGTGAAGATGACTGTACTGACAACTCTTCAAAGGCCAATACCCGCAATCCCTGCCCGCCATAATTTATTAAGGTAGGGAGCCACATCACCATCGCAACCAGCAACGTGAATTTAAATAATCGTTTCATCGAATCCTCCTGCTCCATCTGTCAAGGCAGCCAGTAGATGCTCATTGAAGACAAAAGGCTGCTCCCCCTTCAGAGAGTAGAAAAACTGAAACTCTGTTTGTGCAATCAGTAACTTGTCATCATTATTCAGCAAATACTCACGATAGGGCGCGAGACGGGTTCCATTGAGAAAAGTCCCATTGCGCGATCCCAAATCCCTGACAATGTTCTTGCCGGATTTCTTGATAATCTCCAGATGAGTGCGGGATACCCCCTCCACATCTTCGCAATAATGGACCACGTCGTCCTGACTGCCGATGCGAAACACATCCTTATGTACGGCAATCCGCTCTACCATCCCCTCGCGGCGTACCACCAAATAAGATAAGGCCTGCTTCTCTTCCCCGGAGTCGCTGTTGTCGAACCCGAGTAGCCCGGTGCTATGAGAGTCGCCTTCCCCCAGCATGCTCGTGAACAAAGGCAGTGCTTCATAATAGTTCTCCGTCGGCACTTCCGGCCCGACGATACGAACCGGCTCGGGTAGGTGTGGCGCCTGCGGGGCGCTTCGCTCCCTCGGTGATTGATCTTTAAGAAGTTCATCTCCGTCATGTGCCCCTCCAGAAGAAGGAGCCGCCGGCCCTGATTCAGATTCCGATACCAGGGCTGGTGCCTTCCTGCCCTTGACCCATAGATAGCGAGCTAACAAAACCGCCGCCAATAGCACAAGCAACCAGTAAAGACTAAGCCAGCCTTCGTTGCCCTTCTCCAGCACATCCCTTATCACCAGCGCTGCCCCTATGGACAAGGCTGCCAACGCGATATTGCGAAGCTGTAGCTCCCGCTTGGGATCACCTGGCTTAAGCCACTTGCCCCCCGCCTGCTTCTGCCCCTTACTTGATTTGTTGCCCTTCTTATTGGCCTTCTTGGGCTTGATATCCAAGGCCCGCAGCAAAGGATCTTCCGGTTCATGGGAAGCGTTCTGGGTTGCTGTCTCATACTGCTCCTTTGTCCTTCCTGGCGATAGCATCGCTTCGCGATCCACTGCCTTTGGCAGTTTCCCCACATTGGAAGCCACCTGCTCAAAGCTTGGAGTTAACAGAGACTGCGCTTGCACATCGTCCGTTCGGAGCTCTAAACGATGCAGCAGTTCTTGTATGCCAGCCAAGGTGAAGCTCTCGGTATAGAAATATTGCAAGATAGCCTGAAAGCCGGCGGCATTCATCCCATCCACAAAAGCGATTAAAGTGGTCGCCAATTGCTTCAGCCGCTCCGGCACAGAGCCGGTGAGCCCTACATTTTCAGTCGGCAGATAAACAAAGTGAATATCTGCCAACTCTTCGCCAACAAAGATGAAATTTTCATGCAGCACATGCTTGTCCTCATCGAGCATATATTTCTTGCAGTCTGATAACATCAGCACCGTTCTGAGCAAGATGTCATAATACTCGGACATACTCATACGTCGATATTTCAATACTTGTGACAGCATCTTTGTACCGCTGATATTATAGCGAAGCCTCAGTTTCAAATCTTTTTCTTCAAATTCAATGGGGAGTAGACGCTCTATGCTGTATTGTTGCAGCATTCGCACCTGGACAGCATTTAGCTCTTCACCCCGAATTCCTTCCTGATCGTAGAACACCAGGTAACTGCCGTTTTGCTCAATGTATTCAAAAAACAATTGTCCCAAGCTGTTCACCCCAAAAGCATCAATAGTAGAAAACGGTGACGATCACGCCGGGCACCACCGCATACATAAATGGCATATGAATTTTGCCCGTTTGAAGGAGGCTCCTGACGTAGCCGGTATGATGTGATGCATTGGTAAGCAGAAACGCTCTGAACGTTTCGAGCAGCTTCGTCCATAACAGCTTGCGCACCGCCAGAATAATGACCGCATACAGGGAGGCAAATACGATAGAATGCATCACACTATATAATGAAAATTCAATGCCGGTAAGTGCGCCTAGCGCGGCGAACAGCTTTACATCCCCTGCCTCGACCGCTTTGAACAGATGCAGAATGAGCATGGCGGCGAAGCCGGCGGCCAGACCGGCTAGCGAGAAGAGTAGACCGGCCAAGCCTTTCAGTACCAATGCATGCCCTATGCCGACAGCCATACCGCTGACAGTTAACCAATTTGGCAAGCGATGATAGCGGATATCCAGATAAGCCGCACATACAATTAACAAGGACAGCAAGATCAATGTGCTTACTTCCACAAGCAACCCCCTTTAAGCACCCTTGTTTATTCCGCTACATCTACTTTTTGGTCCATAAGCAGGTCTCCGTCCGCCTGGTCAAGCACCTTTTGCACCCATGCGGTAATTTGCTTGCGGAATGCCACAGCAATAACGATCAGTACGCCAGCAATCAGCAAAATCTCCAAGGTGCCTAGCCCTTTTTCATTTCTCCAAAATGCAATTGCCCAATTTTTCAACACAACATTCTCTCCCTTACAAATTGTTTTTTTATTACATTAAGGAGAGCGCCGGAAAACCGACGATCACCATAATGACCAGGAATACGAATACCATGGGGAACAGCATCTTTGAGCTGGCTTGCTCACCCAAGGTTTTGGTAATGCTCTTGCGCTTCTCCCATAAGTCCCGGGATATTTCTCTTAGCGAAGCCACAAATTCTTCCCCGCCGCGGTTATAGTTCAGAAGCATGGAGGTAGAGAAGATGGTTGCCTCCTGTACACCACAGCGCTTGCTGAAATCCTCAATCGATTGATGGAAGGAATAACCGTTCTCCAGTTCTGCCGCCACCATGGCAAGCTGATCATACAGCGCATTGGGCTTGTCTCCACTTCGCTTCTGCTTGGCACAGCGAATTAGCGCCTTCTGTACCGTTTCCCCCGCATTCACAAGCAAGATCAATTTGTTCAGAAATTCCGGCAGCTCCATCGTAATTTCTTGCTTCATCTTTTTTACCTTCTTCTCCAACTCTTGCATTTGAATCAAGGGAATAAGTAAGGATAAGGTGAACCCCCCAGGGGCAAAACACCAGTTCTCCGGCATCAACAGTCCCAACACGCACCCAAATACAGTGACGATAATTGAGATGGACACCGCATCAGCCAGGAACATTTTGCTAGTAATGAGCGCTTTCCGTTGCCCATGCAGCAGCAGAATGTTGTGATAAATTCTCCCGCTTATTTTCGGAATTCGCTTCTCCAGCTTGATTACATAAATAATGGCCAAGCTATAGGGGGCAAGTAGCGCCAACCTTGTATATTGTCTATTGCTTTGAACCGCCTGCTTATAGCCCTCCAATACGTCTGCTCTGATCACGACCATAACCAGCAGTCCAATATAAATGAGTAGAAATAATCCGCCAATCATCGGCTCACACCCTGATATCCATAATTCGTTTGGAGGCGTAGGAGCAAACTCCCAGCACAGCCAGCGCCCCCGTCATGACCAACCGCCCACTAATTCCCGTGTAGAGCGGCTCCATATAATCGCCGGAGAAGAAGGCCAGCCCGGCAATCAGAACCAATGGTGCAAACATCATGGCCGTAGATTCAAACTTCTTGCCCGCTACAAGTACAGCAATTTCCTGTTTGATCTCAATCTTCTCTCCAATCATATTGGAGGTTCGACGAATGACCTCCACCAGATCTCCACCCTGGGTCCGGCAGATCATAAATACATCAATAAAGTTGGTGATGTCCTCTATGTCTGCACGAATGCTGAAATCGAGCAATGGCATCTCCAGCGATTCTCCGTTATCGATACGATGATTGATCTGATTCAGTTCTTTAATAATGTAGGTATCCGGGTCAGGATATAGCAGTTCCAAGTCCTTCACGATTTCGCTGAACGAATTGGTGACCGAGCGGCCAGCCGCAAGTGACGAAGCCAGAGAATACAGAGCCTGGCGGAACTGTAGTGTGAGCTCCTGCTTCCGCTTCTTCAATAAGTGTTGCTTCATCATTCTCGGGTAGAGCAACGCAAGCAATGACAGGATGATCGCCATAGGCACACTCTTGTAAAAGATCATGCATACCACGAAAATAATCGCCGCAGCCACCAATATTCCGCCGATATACTGCACCCAGGATAAATGGTATTCATTATAGTTGATCTGCTGGTTGCGGGCCGGCCGCTTCACAGGAACTGCCGACCATTGCAGCATTCGCTGGAACCGCCCCGGCAGTCGCTCCACCAGTTCCGCCGTATCCACTTCACTTCACTCTCCTTCTCCAATTGCCACGATATTTCCAATTTCATCGAGCTTGATGCCGGCAAAGCGTAGCTTGTCCAACTCCCGCATCACATTGCCCGTAGGCACAAGCGAACCGATGATCTTCCCATCTGCTGTCTCCCCCCGTTCCTGGAACCGGAACAAGGAATTGAGCATGACTTCGCCTCGATCGTCGACTCCAATAATCTCGGAAATCTCCACGACCTTGCGTGTCCTGTCTCTGAGCCGCATCAAGTGAATCATTACATCTATGGCCGAGGCAATCTGTTTCCTGACTACGCTGATCGGCATCTCCGCACCACTGATCACCATAGATTCAAGACGGCTGAGCATATCAGAGGTTGAGTTCGCATGGCCTGTAGACAGCGAGCCATCATGCCCCGTATTCATCGCCTGTAGCATATCGAGCGCCTCAGCTCCTCTGACCTCCCCAACAATGACCCGGTTAGGACGCATACGCAGCGAGCTTCGAATCAATTGACGAATCGTGATTTCGCCTCGGCCCTCCGTATTGGCATTACGAGTCTCCAACCGTACGATATTCGGAACATTCAAAATTTGCAGCTCGGCCGAATCCTCAATCGTAATAATCCGTTCATCCTGGGGGATGAAATTGGATAAGGCATTCAGGAAGGTTGTTTTACCCGAACCTGTACCGCCTCCGATAAACATGTTGTATTTGGCGACCACCAGCTTCTGTAGAAAAATCGCCACATCCTCGGTTAATGCACCTAATCGGACCAATTCCTGCATGTCCATCGGCTTCTCAGGAAATTTCCGAATCGTCATGGTTGGTCCGTTAAGCGCGATAGGCGGCAACACAACGTTGACGCGGGAGCCATCCTTCAGCCGGGCATCTACGATGGGACTGGACTCATTCACCACCCGATTCACAAAGCCCACAATTTTCTGAATGACATTCTCCAACCGACGTTCATTCTCGAACTTTTGCGGAGATTTCATCACCTGTCCATTTCGCTCGATGAATATCTCGTCATAGCTGTTAATCATAATTTCTGTGATACTCTTGTCTTCGATCAACGGCTGCAAGGCATCCAATCCACGAAACGAGTTCATGATCCGTTCAATCATCTGCTGTTTTTCGCTAATGGTCAGGTTGTCTTCAACGGTGTGTTCAAATACAACTTGTTCAATTTGACTGAGTACATCATCATCAGAAGGCGCCCCCTCCTGATCCAGCCAATTCTTGACGATCAGCCGCAGTGTATCGAATTTTTCATCAGTCAGGGTCTGCATACTCATGTAGCAAATACCCTTGAATCCGCCAGCATTTGTCTGACATAGTGATTGAAATGCCGATTCCTGGAGTAGTCCGCCGCATCCCCCGTCTTCTTCCATTCAGGAATATAAGGTAGATATGACGTTATCTGGAAGTCCGAATTATAAAGAATCTGTTCATCCAATTGCTTATTCAGGACGAAGAACAATTGGCTGAAGAACCGGGTATCCCCTAAATTGGCCCGTTGCAGATACCTCAGCACCACCTGAGTCTTGGCCAAGCACTGCTCATTATGCTGCATCATCCAGTAAACGAAGTCACTCTCCTGCAAAACTCCGAGGTTACGCTCGTCAACCGAGTAATCCATATCCACGATGATGTAATCGTATCTCCCCATTTGACATAACACTTGCAGCAGTCTCTTGGCATCTGCTTCGGTCAGTTCCAGCAAATCCCTCACATTAGAAGGGCCTGTCAAATAATCAATGCCCAGGCTTTCATGATGCTGTCTCAAGCTCTCAAAGCGAACAGAAAGCTGCTTCTCGTTATTGCGCATATAATAGAGCAGATTGGAGATTCCCTCTTCTGCTTTACGTCCGGTATGCAGCGGATTGCCGCAAACCGCTTCCATATTCAAATACAATGTCGCTAAGTTCCGCTGGCTTAATTGGTGCGCAGTAGCTAATGCGGTTGCGGTCTTACCAGAACCACCGATACTGGAATAGAACGCTGCAATCTTGGTCTTGCGATCCCGTTGGAACTTCTGTGATGCATTGGGATTAAGCTTGGCATAATGCTTTAACGCTTGTTCAATTAACTGGTTAAGCGGCTGATACATTTGCAGCGCTGGCTCCATTGCTTCAAGCGCTCCGTCCTCCACCAATGCAATATAGGCACATTTTCCCTCTTGCTGATTCGGGACCATTGGCATTAGCTCTTCCGTGGCCAGGACAATATGAGCAGGCTCACCAGAGGCAAGCAATTCCTCCACGTGCGCTTTACTTGAGCAAAAGCGAACAATGAGCTTGCTGTGATAGTCCGATTCGCGAATATAGGTGTGCAACGCTTTCTGGTACTGCGAATCCGCTATGGCAACGATGACATAAATCTTCTCCATTTCCCGACTCCTTTCGAGCACATCCCCATTATAGGGAGCGCCAAAAAAGGTTGTAAATCAACAGAAGGGTTGAGAAGAGGGTTGGAGTACCTAGGACAATAGTTGTAGTATCAAGGCTTTATCCCTATCCATTCGACAATTGTAAAATTTTTGTAAAATTTGCTCGTTTATCTTCACAACAACCCTTTTTGCCTTGCTTTCTCAATAGCCAATACCCGATTAGACACTTCTAATTTCTTGTACATGTTATTCACATGGGTTTTAATCGTGGCCATCGAAATCCCCATCTTCTCCGCAATAAGCTTGTTCGATAAGCCCTCATGGAGGAAGCGCAAGACCTCTTGCTCCTTCACCGTTAATAATGATGCTTCCGCATCTGGACCAGACAAGTCTTCCAGAGGCCTGCTCGTCGTCGGTTTTACCTTGGCTTGATGCACCAGCCGTTTCACATACATTAGCGACACCTTATGAATTATTGTGCGATAATGACTTTGCCGCGACTTCAGGTACACGCGAAGCAGTTCAACCATAGGACCATCGTAATCAGCAAATGAACGAACACAGCCCTCCGTTTCCCCGAGATGAAGGGCTTCTTCCAGAAAGTCCAGAGCAATCGACAATTGAGAGTTTTGATATAAAATCAACCCAAGCAAGGCAAGACTTCGAATCAGACAGAGGATGTCGCCCGTTGCCCGGGCATGTTCACAAATCATATAAGCCCATTCCTCCGCCTCCTCCTGTTTGCCCTGAATCAACAATAACCGCGTGTGAATTCGATAGGCAGCAAATTGCTCGGCCGGAATATCATCGGTAATACTCACCTTATTATCCAGTAGCCATTCCTCCGCCTTGTTGGCTTCACCTATACGCAACCAGATCGTCGTCATTAACAGGGCCGCTTTTTTTCCCAGTTCGGGATTCTCAAGTGGCTCCATATCCTTCTGTAGTTGTTGTATATCTGAAAGGCATTGTGGCCCCTTCTCCCCGCTCCGGGCCAGTTCAATAGCAGCCAATATGAGACGGACCCGAATAGCAACCTGCAAGCTTCCCGACACTTGAGCATCATCCAGCAGTTGGCGCGCATACTGTTCGGCTAGCTCCAACTGATTCCATTCATATAGCAAAGATATGTATGAAATATTGATTTCTGTGGAGATAACTCCGCTTCTGCCTTCAGCCCCTGCTTCCAAGAAACGCTTCAACAGCACTTCCGCGCCTTTCAGACTGCCAATATGAGTATGTAAATCCCGTAGAGAGATGATGGAATCACTAGGGATGACCACACCCTCGAACAGCTTTTCCTTAGGGTCTGCCTGGATATACTGGCTCCAATGCTCAATGGACTTCAGAAAATCCTTGGTCTTATAGGCATACAACGTTTCAATCAGCAACAGCCCGGTTCGCCATAGCTTCAAGTTGCCCTCGTTCTGCTCCGAAGCATCTTCAAACAGCCTTTGACGTAATCGGTCACAACACCGCCGACTCTCCTCCACCTTGCCATCTACCAGCTTGATTACAATATGGAGCAGATAAAGCCTAGGCTGGCTAAATAAAAATTTGAGCGGAATTCGTTCGAACCAATAGCGAATATCCGGCTTCTCCAAGCTTCCCGGGTGGAACAAGATGCCTGCAAGCAATTCGGCCATCGATTCGTAGGCCTCGGCATGCAAATAGTAATGGAGTGCCTGCAGTGGTCTGTCCCTTTGCTCCATCCACTTCCCCGCCCTGGCATGTAATTGTACAAATAAGCTTGGCGATCTCTGCTTCAACTGGAACTGTAAAAATTGGCGAAACAGCGGGTGGTATCGAAACCACCCCTCCGACCCTTCAATAGATGCTGTAAACAACCTGCCCTGCTCAAAAACTGTTCGTAAATCTTCCCCCTCGCCCAAATCACTAACGTATACACATAATTCTGCGTTCATCTCCTCCAAAATGGATGAACGATATAGAAGCTGCTGCTGTCGTTCACTTAAGCAAGAGAGAATTTCATCGAAGAAGTAAGCGGCAAAATCCTTGTTTTGCCCCATGATATGTCTCCAAGGCTCGCTGCTTCCGGCGTGCTCCAGCATAGACATTGCTGCCAGCCTCAGCCCTGCTGCCCAGCCTTGTAATTGTTCATGTATGTAAAATATCTGCTCATTACGCAAATCGAGATCATGGTAAAGGCTAAAAAACAATTTTGTTTCACTAGGACTGAATTGCAGGTCGCTCTTGTCCATTTCGATCAATTCATTCGCCGCCTTCATCTTGGCCACTTGCAGCGATGGATAAGCCTGACTTGCCAGATAGACATGAACCTGCTCAGGCAGCAATCGGATAAACTGATTAACCTCTGCGAGAACATCCGCATCGGTAATATGGTTGAAGTCATCCCATATTAATATCGTCTGCTCCTGCTTCATGCTCAGCTCGTTCAACAAATCAGCGACAGACCAAGGCAGTTTGCCGTGCTTATCCAATAATCGGCTTAACTGACCTCTGCGAAACAGGCTGTTAGGCTGGATAGACGCCGCCACATGTGTCCAGAAGCTATGAGGATGATTGTCCCTTTCGTCCAAGGTCACCCATGCCACATATGTCTCCATCCTTTTGACCCAATCGCTTAGCATCGAAGTCTTCCCATACCCCGAAGGGGCAACTACAAAGGTAACCCGTTTGTCTAACCCCTGATCCAGTATCTTGTAGAGCTTGGGACGCGAAATAAACGTATTGCTGATCGATGGAACTTTTAGTTTGGTCTGAATAATCAATCCATACCTCTCCCTTCAACTTCTATCACACATGATTCTTTATAATTGGTAGCCCTAATGATGACAATCAACCTTTTAGCTGAATGGATAGGTGGAGACCAACGATAATCAGTGTACCAAGGGAAAGTTTGCCCAAGAAAAATATGAAGTTAATTCTAAGTAAAGCGACTATAGAACTATATTCTAATAGGAAAAATTGCTCATTTTTATATTTTTTCTTCTAAATTGGTCATTTCAAGGACAAAAAAAGAGCGTATCCGGAATTTTCCAGCTACGCCCCAAATTATTATTTATTTCTCAACCTCCATTGTCTTGGTCATTTGAATCCTTCAATGAACTTCTTCGCTGCACTGGTTAGCGGCAAATTACGCATATTCATGACCCCGACCTGGGAAGGTGGAAGCTCAACATCCAGCTTGATCTCAAATAAAGAGCCCTCCTCCAATTCCTTGCTGACAAATTCGCGAGCGACATACGATATGCCGAGTCCCTTGCGAGCGAGTTCAATCAACAAATCCACGCTGCCTACCTCAATCTCCGGTTTTAGCTCATAGCCATAGCCGTGGAATAACTCCGTAATGGCCATCCGGGCCCGACTATTGCGAGAGAATAAGACAAGAGGATATTCCAACAGCTCCTGTAAGGAAATCACCTTATTCTGAATCTCAGGGGCATAACGGCAACCCGCCACGAAACAATCCTGAAGCTGAATGCCTTCCTGAACCTCGATTTGCGAGTCCATGATTGGCATTCTGGCTACGCCAAGATCGATTTTGCCTTCTTTCAGATAGCCCATGATTTCCGGGGTGGTCCCGTGCAATAGTTGAATGCCAATGTCAGGGTACTGAAGATGAAACTCCTCCAGGAAGGGCAGTAGGTAATGCTTGAATAACGAATCACTGCCCCCGATTCGCAGCACGCCGCTATCCAGATTTTTCAGCTCTGCCATTTTCTTCTCAGCCAGCGAGATCAAAATCTGCGACTGTTCAATATACGAATACAGAACAGCCCCCTCCTGAGTCAGCGACACGCCCTTGGAGTTGCGCTGGAACAAGGTGAGGCCAAAGCTCTCTTCCAGTTGCTTGATGGCATGGCTAACGCTCGGCTGAGTTAGAAACAACGCATGGGCCGCCTGGGTCAAGCTCCCTGTCTTGGCCGCCCAATAGAAGACTTTATAAAGCTCATAATTATTTGTCATAAGCGTGGTCTATAGCTCCTGTCAAATATATTAATTACATGTATAGTGCTAATTCGTATTATAGTGGTATCAAGCTAATGAATCTATAGCTAAACATAGTTGCATAGGCAGAAAAGCTATGCCGAGAGGAGAGAACCTGGATGGATGCCAATACATTCGTATTGTTTGGGGCAACCGGCGATTTGGCAAAACGCAAAATTTACCCGGCCCTGTTTAATTTATTTATTGATGGAAAACTGCCGGAGCTTTTCTCCGTGATTGGCTTGGGCAGAAGAGCATGGTCCGATGACACCTTCAAGGCGAACATCGAGCAATCTCTGCACAGCTTTTCGAGACGTGAGGTCAAAGATCCTGAGGCCGTCAAGAAATTTCTCGGCTTCTTCCGTTATCATGTACTGGACGTAGACCGTACAGAGGACTATCAAAGCCTGCTGCAAATCATCGAGCAGCGTGAGCAAAGCCTGTCCCTTACACCAAACCGCTTGTTCTACTTATCCGTAGGACCGGAGCTATTTGAAACCATCGCTTCGCATATTCAGAATAGCGGACTTGGCGATACCACGGGGTGGAAGCGCCTTGTCATCGAGAAGCCCTTCGGCCGTGATTTGCAGTCCGCTCGCGACTTTAACGAGCAGCTTGCCAAGTCTTTTGCCGAGGAAGAGATTTTCCGAATCGACCATTACCTGGGCAAGCCGATGGTACAGAAGCTGGAGGTACTCCAGCGGACGAACCCGGTCATTCAAGCTTCCTGGAACAACCGTTATATTGCTAATGTGCAAATTACCGCCAGTGAAACGGTAGGCGTGGAGGAAAGAGCCGGCTATTACGATCATTCCGGCGCACTTCGCGATATGTTCCAGAACCATATGTTGCAACTGCTGATGATGCTAGCCGGTCATTTGCCAAAGAGCGATGACTCCGAGCAAGTTCGCTTGAAGAAAAGACATGTCATGCAATCCCTGGAGCCGCTGTTGCCGCAAAATGTCAGCAGTCAGGTGATCCGCGGTCAATATAAGCAAGGTGCCATTCAAGGAAACCCTGTCATCGGTTACAAGGACGAAGCCGGTATTCCGCAGGATTCGCAGAACGAGACTTTCATTGCTGCCAAGCTGCAAATTGATGATCAATTCTGGCGGGGCATTCCATTCTATATTCGGACGGGTAAACGAATGAAGGAGAAAGCAACCCGAATCGTTATCGAGTTCAAGGAGCCGATTAAACAAACTGGAAGCACAGCAAGCGCGCATACGCCGAATTTGCTGGTCTTTGAGATCAGCCCGAACGAAGGCATCTATCTGCGTCTTAACACCGAAGATGCTGCCCAAAATCAGGACCTGACCAAAGTGCTCATCGGCACCCACAAGAGCGGTAGCGAGGTTCCGGAAGCTTATGAGAACCTCATCTATGATGCTTTGCGCGGAGATTCCTCCTTCTTTGCCCATTGGGACGAAGTGGAGCTCGCTTGGAAATGGGTTCAACCTATTCAGGAAGCCTTTGCTGCTAACGAGGTGCCATTGTACGAATACGAAGCTGGAGGTTTTGGACCGCAAGCGGCTCACGATTTGCTCGCCGAGGACGGCTTCGAGTGGTGGTTCGACCAAGAACATGCAGAAGCAAGCTCTGCCCCGGCGCAAGTCTCCCGTCAAGACAAAGAGCCATCGCTTGTAAAGTAATCAAGTAACTCATTTTTTCAGTCAGATATCTCAAAAATAGGTTTTCTAAATTGGAGGGATTGACGATGAAATTTTTTATTGATACAGCCAATCTGGAGGATATTCAAAAAGCCTATAAGGTCGGTGTATTGTCTGGAGTTACGACCAACCCTTCCCTGGTTGCGAAGGAAGGCGTCAAATTTGAGGACCGGATCGCGGAAATTTTACAGGCCGTGCCGGATGTGGAGTCCGTCTCCGCCGAAGTGACGCCAGATGCCGTAACCGCGGAAGAGATGATTGCACAAGCTAACGAGTTGATTCAGATCAATAACCACGATCCGCATATCACGATCAAGCTGCCTATGACCCTGGCGGGATTAGAAGCTACCCGTGTACTGGCCAAGCAAGGCGTGAAGACCAATGTTACCTTGATTTTCACCGTCAATCAGGCTTTGCTGGCAGCCCGGGCAGGGGCGACCTATGTGTCGCCTTTTCTGGGTCGGCTGGATGATATATCTGAGGACGGCGTGCAACTTGTCACCAGAATTGCCGAGCTGTTCCGGATGCATCATCTCGATACGCAGATTATTGCCGCTTCGGTGCGCCATCCGGACCACGTCACTCGCGTAGCCCTGGCTGGTGCGCATATCGCAACTATTCCATTTGGCGTCATTGCCCAACTGGTGAAGCATCCGCTCACGGACCAAGGCTTGGAGAAATTTGCAGCGGATTGGAAGAACGTATAAATCTGGAGGTAGCTACTGATGCAGAAACAACAAATCGGGGTTGTCGGCCTGGCTGTCATGGGCAAGAACCTCGCACTTAATATAGAAAGCAAAGGCTTCTCTGTGGCCTTGTACAACCGTTCCTCCGCCAAAACGAAGGAATTGCTGGAAGAAGCCCCGGACAAAAATTTTGTCGGCACCTACAGCATTGAAAAATTCGTGCAGGCACTGGAAACACCGCGAAAAATACTAATCATGGTCAAAGCCGGACAACCAACGGATGACACGATTGACCAACTTGTTCCGTTCCTGTCTCCCGGCGATATCCTGATTGATGGAGGGAACGCACACTTCCCCGATACACAGCGCAGAAACAAGCTGCTGGAAGCGCAAGGCTTCCGCTATATCGGAGCAGGCGTATCCGGCGGCGAAGAAGGCGCACTGAAAGGACCGGCCATTATGCCAGGTGGACAACGGGACGCTTACGAATTAGTAGAGCCAATTCTTACGGCCATCTCCGCAAAGGTAAATGGGGACCCCTGCTCCACCTATATCGGGCCAGATGGCGCTGGACATTACGTCAAGATGGTTCATAACGGCATCGAATATGGCGATATGCAGCTTATTGGCGAGGCCTATCAGCTATTGAAGGATGTACTGGGCTTAAGCGTCGACGAGCTGCACGATATTTTCACCGAATGGAACAAAGGCGAGCTGGACAGCTATTTGATCGAGATTACCGCTGACATCTTCGGGAAGAAAGATCCTCAGACAGGGGAGCCGATGGTGGATGTTATTCTGGATTCCGCCGGACAGAAAGGCACTGGCAAATGGACCAGCCAAAGCGCGCTGGATCTGGGCGTTCCGCTCTCTATTATTACAGAATCCGTATTCGCCCGGTTCATCTCCGCCATGAAGGATGAGCGCGTCGCCGCCAGCAAACGTCTGAGCGGGCCTAGCACGACTGCATTCCAAGGCGATAAGCAGGCATTTATCGAAGCCGTCCGCAAGGCGCTCTACGCCAGCAAGATTGCTTCCTATGCCCAAGGCTTTGCACAAATGCGGCTGGCCTCCGATGAGTACGGCTGGGATTTGAATTACGGCGCTATCGCCATGATTTTCCGTGGCGGCTGCATTATCCGCGCCCGCTTCCTGCAGAACATCAAGGATGCGTACGACCGTAATTCCGAGCTTCGCAACCTGCTACTGGACGATTACTTTAAGGAAGTCGTAGAGAATTATCAGGAAGCTTGGAGAGAAGTTATTGCAACGGCGGTAACCCGTGGCATTCCGGTGCCAGCCTTCTCCTCTGCCCTGGCTTACTACGACAGCTACCGGTCCGAGCGTCTTCCAGCCAACCTGCTGCAAGCACAACGTGATTACTTCGGCGCGCATACCTTTGAGCGGGTGGATCAGGAAGGAAGCTTCCACTTCCAATGGATGCAGCAATAACTGGCGATAACTAAAATACATCACAACTCAGCCCTTTCGCCTCCTTCACAGGAAGGTGGAAGGGCTTTATGATGAATATGAACTTGTCGCAAGCAGGAGCATAGGGCCGTCTTGTCGAATTAAAATTTAGGTTGAACCCAACTGAACAGAAAACAAGTCAGACCGAGGTGACATTCGCTTGACCATTTTAAAAAATGATTGGGCTCCTTATCTGGAGGCCGAATTTAACAAGCCGTATTATTTGCAACTGCGTACATTCCTGGCTCAGGAATATCGTACAAAAACGATCTATCCCGATATGTACGATATCTTCAACGCCCTTCATTATACGTCCTTTGCTGACGTGAAGGTCGTCATTTTGGGTCAAGACCCTTATCATGGCCCAGGGCAAGCCCATGGACTTAGCTTCTCCGTGAAGCCCGGGGTGAAAGCACCACCCTCTCTGCAAAATATGTTCAAGGAACTGCGCGACGATCTGGGCTGCTTCATTCCGAACAACGGCTATCTGGTTCCTTGGGCCAAGCAAGGCGTGCTTTTGCTAAACACCGTCCTGACCGTGCAAGCCGAAACGGCCAATTCCCATAAGGATAAAGGCTGGGAGAACTTTACCGACAAGGTAATCGAGACGCTGAACCAGAAAAGTGATCCAGTTGTCTATTTGTTATGGGGAAGTCATGCTCAGAAGAAGGCGGCCTTGATTACCAATAAAAATCACTACTTGATCAAAACGCCACACCCAAGTCCCCTGTCGGCTCACCGCGGGTTTCTTGGGAGCAAAGCCTTCTCAAGAGCCAACGAGTTTTTGCGTACCCAGGGACTTCCGGAAATTGATTGGCAAATTCCTGATCTGACATGAAGCACGCTGCCAATAGCCTGACGATAAGTCGAATGATCCTTTCTGGCCTGCTGATTTTCCTCATAAATCGGCCGGCCTATTTCATCATCTTCTACAGCATAGCGGGACTGACCGACGTACTGGACGGCCCCATCGCACGTAAGAGTGGTTATGCTAATGAGTTGGGGGCCCGGCTGGACTCTATAGCTGACATGATCATGTTTGGTGTCGTCACCGCCGCTTTCATCGTTTGGTCAGGCCCCGAAGTCTATGGGCTACTGCCCTACCTCTACGCCACTCTGGCAATCCGCATCCTGGCTCTACTTTATGCCGGCTGGCGCTTTCGAACCTTCGCGATGATTCATACCTGGGGAAACAAATGTACTGGCTTGCTAGTCTTTGCTGCACCTTTTGTTCTCCTTTGGCCCCAGTACGTACCGATGGTATTTCGCCTCGTCTGCATCATTTCTCTCCTCTCCGGTATCGAAGAGCTACTCATCCATTTGACCTCGCAGAAGCTGGAGCTTAATCGCAAAAGCCTCTTCCCCTTCGGCAAATCCCATTCCTCTTCAAAATAAACTTGTCCCGCCCAGGACAATCCTGGTTCTGAATTTCCTTGAATCGTAATAATTATGATTATGATGAAGCTTATAAGGAGATTCAGATGAACAAAATCCCTGTTCCCCGTCTGTTGCCCATGCTACTACCGGCTGCCTTTGCCTTGGCCTGCTTGACGGTGGTCTCTCCCGCTCTCCTTCGGCAAGTGCCCATGGATGAAGTGCAGACCTTTAAGACAAGCTTTCTTGGCATTCTGCTCGAAGCCTTGCCTTTTGTACTGGTAGGAGCCATCCTGTCGTCACTCATGCATCTATTTGTATCTGAAGAAACACTACGCCGCTGGATGCCAAAACATCCCGTACCAGGTATTCTCTTTGCTTGTGTGCTTGGACTGGTATTTCCCGTATGTGAATGCGGGATGATTCCCCTGATTCGCCGAATGATTCAGAAGGGAATGCCCGTGTATATGGCCGTTGTGTTCATCTTATCCGGCCCCATTCTGAACCCTGTGGTGTTCAGCGCCACCTATATGGCCTTTCGCCTATATCCTGAAATGGTCTACGCTCGTATGGGACTGGCCTTTGCCGTTGCCGCAGCCATTGGCGCAATTCTGTATCTCTACTGGAAGGACAATCCACTCAAGCATTCCTTGGCACGTGGCGCTACCCAAGACAGCAATGGACAGGGACACACACCTGCTCATGGCAGCAACAAACTGACCGCGGTGTTCATACATGCGGCCGATGAAGTGTTCGAGATGGGTAAATACCTGCTGATCGGCTGTCTGTTAACCGCAGGCATTCAGGCGTTTATCGCCAGAGAACATCTGGCCGACATTGGGAGCGGACCCGTCAGCGCCTACCTGTTCATGATGGGCTTTGCCTTCGTGTTATCCCTGTGCTCCACGTCAGATGCCTTTGTAGCCTCCACCTTCTTGCAGACTTTTTCCGGGGGCTCGCTGCTGGCATTTCTCGTCTTCGGACCTATGCTGGATTTCAAAAACATGCTGATGCTGCTCTCCGTATTCCGCACCAAGTTCGTTTTGCTGCTCACCTTCCTCATTTCTGCACTCGTATTTACAGGAGCCGTACTGGTGGGTACGTTATGGTTGTAAGGAGGATTATCGAAGTATGAATCAGCCGCTCATTATTCGCAGGCATTATTTAATCAGAGCCTTCATCTTACTTGGCTTCGCCCTGTTCATTGCCTACTTAACCCGCTCCGGAGCTCTTTATTTCTACATCGCTCCCCGTATGGAGCCATTGATTCGTTATGTCCCCATCCCGCTTGTCGTTATGGCAGTTTGCTTGGCTTATCAAGCCTTGTTCCAACGCTCCGCCGCCCTTTGCGACTGTGAGCGTCCTCTTTCGGTATCCGGCTGGAAGAATACGGCAGTCTATGGTTTATTTCTGCTTCCATTACTACTAGGTAGCCTGTTGCCCAATCAAGAGCTAGGCAGCTTTGCCGCCGCCAAGAAGGGCATGAGCTTGTCCTCTCCCTTGCTCGCCTCGGAACAACTGGAGGAGATTTTCAAGGCACCCGATCCGTATAATACGGAATTTGCCGCCTTGGCCCAGCGACTTTATCCCGAGCCCATCATTGAGGTTAAGCCCGAAATATTCTCTGAAACGATTGGAGCCATTGAACTCTTCCAGGACAAATTCCGCGGCAAAAAAATCAGGCTAAGCGGGTTTGTCTACCAGAATGAGGACCTCATAAAGGAATCCAAAGAGTTTGTGTTAGGACGCTTTCTCGTATTATGCTGCACGGCCGATTCCTCTCCATTTGGTGTCATCATCACATCGGATCAGCCTATTTCCGGGCTCGCCAAAGATGCCTGGCTTGAGGTGGAAGGAATCATAGAACCTCAAACCAGACAGGGCAAGAGCATGATTACAATTAAAGCACAGCGGCTATCAGCAATCGAACGGCCTGCTACCCCATATGTATATCCGAACGGCGATTCCATCCAGGTATGGGATGATATTAACCGCTGATAAAGGCATCCACGGCGTTCTCATCAGACAACGGCTCACCACTTTGTACGATTTGGACATATACCCGATTAGGGACACAGATAATTGTCTCATTCGGCCGGGAAATGAAGCCCATCTGCATGGATATCTTCTTCGGACAGTCGGCAAATATCATCTGAATGCCTTCATCGAATACCTTCAAGGTATTACGGCCAAGCGACGTAGCAATGTCGATCGTCTGCTCTCCTTCATCCAGTGGAACACTCCGATACAGCTCTCCATCGACCTGAATCTCCGCATATAGCGTAGCCGGATCATAGGTCTGACGGCTTTCAAACTCTTGACGGAACCATAGCCAAATGGAACCTACCAGTACGAGGACGAGCATTAACAGTACATCGCCGCGTTTTAGTCTTAACATATTGATTTCATCCTGTCTCGCTATGCAAGCGTAATAATTACGAATATATCCTATTCATTTTAGGGAATCTTCTTTTATTTTGTCAATTCACTTTCACACACCGGGTCTCATATAATTCCAGTTCAAAAAGGGCCGTTCCCGGGTGCATGATTAAATGCGGGGAACGACCCTTTAGGTTATAGACTACCTATCTCTCGCCAGCAATCGCTGGCTTATTCATTCTAGTCTCTTGTCAGCATGATCCAGCCTTCAATTTCAGTGTCCAACTCAGCGCCCAGAGCTTCCGCCATAAAGCGGAGCGGCACGTAACCCGAACCGTTGGTGTGTATGAACATAGGGTGCTTGAGTTTTACGGCAGCACCGTCTACCAAGGCCTCGCTTGAACCGACCTCTAGCACGATTTCCTTGCCGGTAATATCATCGGTCACAACAAACCGCTTGGGAGAATCCTTTGTCCATTTAATATCAGCATCCAATTCGTCAGCGAAGAAGCGCAGTGGAATGAACGCCGTACCTTCCTTCTTAATCACTCCGTAATAGTCGCTCTCTGTATCAATGAACGCTGTCTTGTATCCAATGCTCATTTGTTCATCCAGGAATTGATATAGCGCTGGAACATCTTCAAAGTTGCGCAGAATTTGCCCTGGTGTCGGATCAGCTACGGTAAAGTCCAATACACCATTGCTGGTGTCTACTTTATCAGCCTTAACGGCCCCCCCGATATTCCAAACTTCGCTGTCACTGTGTACCTTCACAGCCGTAATCGGAAGATCATCGGAACTTGGCAAGGCTATATGCAGTTCCATCGTTTGCTTACGCAAATTAAGCTTGCCGTCAAAGTAAAGGTCTAACTTCAGCACAGTGTCTTTGCCGAAGATCGTTGCTACATCAGGATCTTCCTCTAGCAAGCTCTTTATATCCTCGTCATAGGTGGCAAGAATCTCATCAAGCGCTGCTTTCAGTTCAATGTAGAATTCCTCTACCGCTGCCTGTTTACTATCAGATCCTTCAACGTATTCTTCATCAAACATGTAAATATATGGAGCAAAGAGGTCATAATATCCTTCAAGCAAAGCCTTCAAGCCTTGCTCATCCTTGGCAGCATTAACAAGAAACGGCTTAACTAAACCAAAGAATTCGTCACCGCGAACTTCCGTATGCAGATGCGTCAAGTTTAGTTTTTCACCATTCACTTCAGCCTGGCCTTGTTTGACAGACAGCACGGACGGATTAGGGAAATGCTTAAAGATGAATTCCCCGACTTTGATCGTCAATTCCTGTGACTCTTCATTCATCGCATTCAGGTCACTCGTCCCCAAGAACCCTGGAATCCCCTGTTGCTGCGATATGTACAACGGTTGCTTGGCACCTTCAATTTCCAGTCCAATCCCCTGCTCATCCATGGACACCAGGAACGGCGTTTTCTGACCGTCAAGTTCCACGTCGCCCTTCATAGACACAGTCCGGGCATCCTCTACCTTCGCTTGTTCGATGTTCAAGGAAAAAGAATTAATCAGTTCAATAGCAACTTTATCCGTAACAGACAAGGTACCCTCTGCCGGTACTACTTCTACACTTAAAGTTTGTCTCGATTCACTGGTCACCGGCTTGACATTGTTGGCAAGTGCCTTGCTGATATCCAAACCACCAACCGATTGACAACCGGCCAGCACAACCAGCATGAGCGCCAGTGGAATGGACATCCACTTGATCTTCTTCATATGTTCCCCTCCTTCAATTGAATACTTCCATTATCCGATAATTATTCATTTTTGGGAACGGGCTGCTCCGGATTTGGGACTATACGCCTACCTTGTTTACTTTACTTTTCCACTTCCAGGCGGGACAATATATGATATAATTAAAGTTATGACAACTGAAGAAACTCATACCCTTCCCAAATGGTAAAGGGGTATGAGAGAGGTTCGCGAACTCCCTCTATAAAAAACTATAAGCGCCTTCCTTATGCGGAGGTCTTTTTCCATGATCTCTGTGGCAGCTCTCACTATCGCCCAAGGGTAACTTGGGAAAGGCTCATGCATCTGCCGGGCTTGTTTTTTGTGACCAGTTCAAGAACTCTCTTTCTTCCATTATTCCATGAAGACGGAGGGTTTTTTTATGCTTAAAAACGAGAAAGCCATCGTAGTATTTAGCGGAGGTCAGGACAGCACCACTTGTCTGTTCTGGGCCATGAAGCAATTTGGTGAAGTAGAGGCGGTCACGTTCGACTACGGACAACGCCACAGTCTGGAGATTGAGTGTGCAAGGCAGATTGCCGGAGAGCTTGGCATTAAGCACACCGTGCTGGATATGAGCCTGTTAGGACAACTCACACAAAATGCCCTGACCCGTAGCGATATTGCAATTGAACAAAAAGAAGGCGAGTTGCCCAGCACATTTGTGGATGGACGCAACCATCTGTTCCTCAGCTTTGCTGCGGTTATGGCCAAGGGCATCTCGGCCAAGCACATTGTAACCGGAGTATGTGAGACGGATTTCAGCGGATATCCGGACTGCCGGGACGTCTTCGTCAAGTCGTTAAACGTGACGCTGAACCTGGCTATGGACTATGAATTTGTTATCCATACACCGTTGATGTGGATTGACAAGGCAGATACCTGGAAGCTGGCTGACGAACTGGGTGCCTTCGACTTTGTCCGCGAGCGCACCTTAACCTGTTACAACGGCATCATCGGCCAAGGCTGTGGCGAATGCCCTGCCTGCAAGCTGAGACAAGCCGGATTAGACAAATACTTGCAGGAGCGCGAGGGGGCGAATCAATCATGAGCCGGACACCTGGGGAATTTCGTATTGTAGAGTCCTTGCAGAAGCTAGGGGTGGACATTGCCAAGGATCAGCTTCGCTACCATCGCCGCCGAGTGCTGGTCAGCAAGGAATTTACGTTTGACGCAGCGCATCATCTCCACGCCTATGAAGGGAAGTGCAAAAATTTGCACGGACATACCTACAAGGTTGTGTTTGGCATTAGCGCCCTTCCGGATGAAACGGGAATTACCGTAGACTTTGGCACCCTCAAAACCATTTGGAAGCAGGAAATTGAAGGTTATCTTGATCACCGGTACCTGAACGAAACTTTGCCTCCAATGAATACAACTGCAGAAAATATGGTGGTATGGATTTATGAGCAGATGGAGACTGCCTTGGGTTCAGCAACCTATCGCTCCACCATTCTGGAGGGACGGACGGAGTTTGTCCGTCTGTATGAGACGCCGACCAGCTATGCCGAGGTTAAGCGGGAGTGGATGCAAGAATGAGTGCGCCATTGATTCCTGTACTTGAGATTTTTGGACCTACCGTCCAGGGCGAGGGCATGGTGATTGGCCAGAAGACGATGTTTGTCCGCACTGCCGGTTGCGACTACCGCTGTAGCTGGTGTGACTCGGCCTTCACTTGGGATGGCAGTGCCAAGGAATCCATCCGCCGGTTGACGGCGGAACAAATTCTGACGGAATTACGCGAGGTGGGCGATGACCGATTTGCCCATGTCACCTTGTCTGGGGGCAATCCCGCCCTGCTGCCGCAATTAGCCGAACTCGTCAAGCTGCTCCATGCCCAAGGACTGGCCGTAGCCGTCGAGACCCAAGGCTCACGTTGGCAGAATTGGCTGGCAGAGGTAGAACAGGTAACCCTCTCGCCCAAACCGCCCAGTTCGGGTATGGAGACCGATTGGGCCGCTCTGGACGATATCGTCGGCAAGCTGAAACATCGCCCGGACCCCTTTGCAGTTAGCCTGAAGGTCGTCGTATTTGACGACCTTGATCTGGCTTATGCCAAGCAGGTGCATCAGCGTTATCCCGAGATAGCGATGTATCTGCAAGTCGGCAATCCCGACGTGAAGCGCATGGATATCCCGGAACATGCCTCTGATCTGCTCCACCGCTATGAAGCGCTGATCGATAAAGTCATTGCTACGCCGGACCTGAATCAGGTCCGTGTTCTGCCGCAATTGCATGCCCTGGTATGGGGCAACAAGCGCGGTGTCTAACTCTCAGATTGAATGAAGGAGGACCTCTTATGTCAGGAAGAAAACCCGAGGAAATGCAGGATGTCACGCTGCTGGGCAACCAGGGCGTCAAATATCCGTTTAACTATGCGCCTGAGGTGCTTGAAAGCTTTGACAATAAGCATCCGTACCGCGATTATTTTGTAAAATTTAATTGCCCTGAGTTTACCAGCCTCTGTCCCATTACCGGGCAACCCGATTTTGCTACCATTTATATTAGCTACATCCCTAACATTAAAATGGTTGAGAGCAAATCGCTTAAGCTATATCTGTTCAGCTTCCGCAATCACGGAGACTTCCACGAAGATTGCGTCAACATCATCATGAATGATCTGATTAAGCTAATGGAACCGAAATATATTGAAGTATGGGGTAAATTCACTCCCCGAGGCGGCATCTCCATCGATCCTTACTGCAACTATGGCTTGCCCGGCACCAAATATGAAGCCATGGCTGAGCACCGCCTGATGAACCATGATATGTATCCGGAAAAAGTAGATAACCGCTAGGCCCCTACCACCTGTAGGTTACGGTATAATAGGGCTATCTGAAAAAAGCGCCCTGTGCGCGAAAGAGATACCGGAGAGGAGAAATGCGGATGAAGCCAAAAGTGTTTGTGTCGAGGAATCTTCCCCCAGAGGTCAAAGCCTATCTGGAAGAGCATTGTGATGTAAGCTTGTGGGATCGGCCCGAGCCGATCACCCGAGAGCAGTTGCTGGCAAGCCTTGCCGAGGCCGAGGGGCTGCTGACCGCAGATCGCAGCATTAACCGGGAGTTGCTTGACCACGCTCCCAAATTGAAGGTAGTCAGCAATGTTAGCGTCGGCTATAACAATTTTGATCTCGCAGCTCTGAAAGAACGTGGAGTCATGGGGACAAATACAGCCGGTTCGCTGAACGACACGGTGGCCGATCTGATCTTTGCCTTAATGCTGGATGTCGCCCGTCGTGTCTCCGAATTAGATCAATATGTTAAGGCAGGACAGTGGAAACGCGGCGATGGCCCGGGCTTCTTCGGACTGGATGTACACCACAAGAAGCTCGGCATTATAGGTATGGGTGAAATTGGCGAAGCTGTAGCACAGCGCGGCAAATTTGGTTTTGGCATGGAAGTGCTCTATTACAATCGCAGCCGTAGGCCGGACACCGAGGCCACCCTGGAAGCTCGGTATTTGCCCATGGATGAGTTGCTTAAGGAAGCTGACTTCATTGTGCTCATGACGCCACTCACACCGGAGACCCGCCATTTGATTGGCGCCCGGGAATTTGCGCTGATGAAGCCAACCGCCATCTTTGTCAACGCCTCGCGTGGTGCGACAGTAGATGAGGCAGCCATGGTCGCTGCCTTGCAGGACGGGCAGATCTATGGGGCTGGCCTGGACGTATACGAGCATGAGCCGATTGCTACGGATCACCCTCTGCTCAAGCTCCGTAATGTCGTCACCTTACCTCATATCGGCTCTGCTACCGATCAGACCCGCCGCAAGATGGCTATGGTAGCCGCTCACAATCTGGTAGCCGCGCTGGAGGGCCGCACGCCTCCTAATCTTGTGAAGGAATTACGTCCGTAGCCTTGCCCAGCATCCGGTCCTTAGGCATGAAGAACACGACCAGCACCGCACAAGCTGCGGGAATTAATGCCCACATAAAAGTATGCGCAATGGAGGCCGCCAAGGCCTCCGTTATGTTTTTTAGCACCTCTGGTGGAATCTGTGCCCTTCTCTCCGGGCTTAACGCCTCCTGCGCGTTCCCGAAGGCAGCTCCAGCCAAATCACTCCCCACAAAAGCTTCAGCCATACGGCCCGACAGCAGATTTCGCTGCGCGATGCCAAAGATGGTGATTCCCAGCGTCATCCCGAGTGAACGCAAGAAAGAGTTCGTAGAGGTGGCCGCTCCCCGGTGACGCATATCGAAATGATGTATGGCCGCCATGCTCAGCACCGAGAAGGAGAAACCGACGCCAAACCCGGTGAGAATGCTGTACGCCGTCAACATGAGTCGTGAAATATCGATGCTGAGTGTTCCCAGGGCAAAGATTCCACTTACAAAGCAAATAGCCGATAACAACATGACTGCCCGATAGGACATCCGTGAAGCCAGTAACCCTCCCAGCATACTAGAGGCCACCGAGCCAATCATCATCGGCATCAGCACAACACCGGAATTCGTTGCCGAACCTCCGAAAACGCCCTGCACAAAAATCGGAATATAGACGGTAGCTACTATAAATACACTGCCATAAAGCAAGGCAAGCAAACAGCTTGTGGCAAACAGTCGGTTCTTGAACATGGCAAAGGAAATAATCGGCTCGCCAGCCCTAGCCTCCACGAACAGAAAAATGATAAACAAAACAAGAAATCCACCAAGCAATCCGAGAATCGCTGCGGAATTCCAGGCATATTTGTCCCCGCCCAGTTCCAAAGCGAACATCAAGCATACCACTGCACCAACCAGCGTGAAGGCACCCCCCCAGTCAATTCGCTGCCGCTCATGCGTCACGGACTCCTTATAATAAGTGATAATCAGCAGCAGAGAGACAAGACCAATCGGGATATTAATATAGAAGACAAAGTGCCAACTGAGGGCATCCGTAATCAAGGCACCGAGTAATGGGCCGAAGATACTGGACGTGCCAAATACAGCGCCCATAAGTCCCGTCATCTTCCCGCGTTGCTCTACTGGAAAGATATCATAGATAATCGTAAAGGCAATTGGCATTAACGCCCCGCCACCGATGCCTTGAATGGCCCGGAACAAGCTAAGCTCCACCATGCTGCCAGCAAATCCGCACAACACAGACCCAAGCAGGAACATGATAATGCCGAACAGGAAAAATCGCTTGCGCCCATACATATCCGACAACTTGCCGAAAATCGGGGTTCCTGCCATCACAGTTACCATATAAGCCGAAGTCACCCATACGAACTGCTCCATACCTCCAAGATCGCCCACAATCGTCCCCATGGCGGTCGTCACAATGGTATTATCCATTGCAGCCATTAAGATGGCTAACATCAAGCCCAGCAAAATATATCTGGTTTGCTTTTTATTTTCCGCTATCAATAGAGCTCTCTCCTTTATATGCATCACATTAGTCATTCTACATGAGACAAGCTCCTCTCATTTTATTGAATTTCCATCAAAAGTAAACCTTTTTTCTGCAAGCTACCGTTCTTAACTGGTTTGACCTATAATAGAACCAGAGGTTTTGTAAGGAAAGGACGATGGTTTTTAGAATGAATGCCAAATGGTTGGAACTTGAACGCAAGATGCAGGAGTCAGGCGTAGATACCGTACTGATTACCGACCCCAAACATGTATATTATCTCACCGGTTTCCTAAGTAACCCTCACGAGCGATTTCTTGGAGCGATTCTGCAAGCTGGAAGCGAGCCCTTTCTGCTCGTGCCTGCACTGGATGAAGAAGCCGCCCGCGCTGCCGCAGATGTGACCGAAATTCTCACCCATGGAGATACCGACAATCCGTATGAAGTGCTCAAATCGAGACTCGGTGATTTAAAGGGAACATTTGGGTTCGAGAAGGAGCAAGTATCCGTTGCTAAATTTGAGCAAATGAAAGATACGTTAGCTTTTGCCGGGTATACGGACGTTGGCACATGGCTTCGTGATTTGCGAGTTAGCAAGAGCGCGGTGGAAGTAGGTAAAATCAAGCATGCTGTCCGCCTGATTGAGCAGGTGCTTAGTGAGACGTTGCTTCAGGTTCAGGAAGGCGTAACCGAAAGTGAACTCGTGGCACAGGTTGAATATCAAATTCGTAAATTAGGTGCAGACGGCCCCTCGTTTGATTCCATGGTTCTGTCGGGAGAGAAAACAGCGCTGCCACACGGCGTGCCTGGCACCAGACAAATCCGCAAGGGCGACCTGTTGATGTTCGACATTGGTGTTTATGCCGACGGCTATGCCTCAGACATTACCCGAACCTTCGGCGTTGGGGAACTGTCTCCGGAATTGATTAAAATCTATGAAACCGTACTTGCCGCTAACGAGGCAGCGATCGCAGCCATCAAACCCGGCGTGACCTTCGCCTCCATTGACCATGCTGCACGGCAAGTCATCGAAACGGCTGGGTATGGCAAGTATTTCCTTCATCGGCTTGGCCATGGACTGGGCATTGATGTCCATGAATTCCCTTCCGTCCATGGGGAAAATGAATATCGGCTGGCAGAAGGACATGTATTTACCGTAGAGCCGGGCATCTACGTCCCTGGAGTAGGTGGTGTCCGTATTGAAGATGATGTATTGGTGACGGCAACCGGAGTGGAAGTATTAACCAGCTACCCCAAAAACCTAACCTATATCTGACACCTGATGTAACTACAAGGAGCTTTGTTGCCCTTCTCAGGGCTCAAGGCTCCTTTTTATTTTTTTCTTTTCCTGCATTTCTAGGCATTTTTACATAAATAGTAGCCTAAAAACCAAAAAAAATATGACAAACTCATTTTCAAAGGGCATATTTTCCTATAGAATAATGCTTATGAACCAGTGGTAGAAAAATAGACACCGCAGTTCCTATGAAAACCAATATAAATAACAAATATTCTAAGGGAGATTGGAGAGGATTTTCTTTGTTTAAGGGCATTAAACGGTCCATAAGCCGCAAGCTGATGACTGCATTTGCGGCGGTCATCATCATTTCTTCATTATTGTTTAGTGTCAGCTTTTATTACATTTCGATGGGTATCATCAATCAAAACGTGTTACCTCAATTTGACAAGGTTCTACTGACCAGTACGCAGGATATTTTCAAACGCCTGGATACTACTCAATCATTGCAACTATTAAGTGGTAATGAAAACTCGCGGTTTACCGTAGAGAAGTATTTGACCTCCAGTGCCTCCGAGTTCCAGCTTAACACCGCTTACCTGATTCATCTTCAGGAAGAAGGCGCTACCGTGCTCGCCGCCAATGAGAATTCAGGCATGGCTCCCGGCGATAAGCTGGAGATTCAAACGGCCATGACAGAGGCAGCTGGCGGCGGTGTCAAGATTAGTGATCTCTACTCCGACAGCTTTGGATCACACAAGACGGCATTCATTGCCATCCCCGGCAGCAAAGCTTTGCTTGCTGTGGGTCTCGATGCTACCTTTATTGATGAGAAGCGCGCAGAAATATTAAATATCTGTATTGGAATCACCGCTCTTGTTATCGTGCTGGGTATGGCTACCGCTTACTTAATCAGCACACGCATTACGAAGCCTATCAAGAAGCTGGTTGCCGCTACTGATAAAATGGCGGTTGGCGATTTTCGGCAAACGATCGAAGTCAAGAGTCAGGATGAAATTGGGCAATTGGCCAGCAGCTTCCGGACGATGACGACCCAACTCAAAGAAATGTTTGCGACTGTAATGCAAACCTCTCACTCCGTTGTGGGCGCCTCTGACCATCTATCAACTTCGGTAACGACCTTTGAAGACTTGATTGCCCGCTCCAATATGGCTACTCAGGAAATCGAATCAGGGAGCATGACAATTGCTTCAGCAGCCGCTGAAAATGCCCGGGCCATGGAAGAAATATCCCAAGGCGTGCAGCATATCGCCTCTTCCTCCGCTGAGGTAAGCGACCGGATTGGACAAGCTACAGCCCAGGCAGGAACCGGGAATGAGCTGGCTCAAACTGCTGTACAGCAAATGCGCCATGTAGAAGATGCAGCTAATCGTACACTGGCGTACATTCGTAATCTCAATGATCGCTCAGAATCAATCGCAACTGTCGTAGGGACTATCACTGATATCACCAAGCAAATCAATATCCTGGCCTTGAATGCAGCGATTGAAGCTGCCCGGGCGGGTGAACATGGCAAGGGCTTCGCCGTTGTTGCCGAGGAAGTACGCAAGCTGGCAGAGCAATCCCGGCTGGCTATGGAAGAGATTAGCGAGAACCTGCTCAGCATTCGTGAAGAGTCGGAGAATTCCGTCAACGCTATGCAGAATGCCAGCGAGGAGATTGTTTCCGGTACAGAACGCGTGAAGCAAGCCGGTCAAGCTTTTGAACAGTTGACTGAATTAATTCACAACGTAAACCTGACCATTCAGTCCGTCTCGGCCTCAACCCAGCAGGTATCCGCTGGCACCGAGGAAGTTACGGCCTCTGTCGAGGAATCAGCCAACATTACGGCCAAGTCACTGGAAAATATGGTGCAAATCTCTGACTATTCCCAGCAGCAGCTTGCCGAAATGGAAGGTCATGCTCAAACCGTTCATTCCTTGCACAAGCAAGCGGTATTATTACGTGAGTCTGTTGAGAAGTTCCAGATTTAAATATAAGAGGATGTTCAGCAAAAAACCGTCTCCTTCACCATGATTCATTGAACGGTGAAGGAGACGGTTTTTGGTTATGTAGTATAGCTGCACTGGTAACCAGGCTTAACCATCATGATCGGGCTGAACGCCAGCAATGTCATATAGCTTCTCCATCTGCAAATGTGCGCGAACATGATTCGCCAGCCGATCGAAGGCCTCCTCCTTGCGTACTGCCATGGAGATGGTCGCTTTCAAAGGAGCTAACCCCTTGCTCACGCGAATTCCGTTGAGCCAAGCACGCCTCCAGTCATCATTATGAAACAGTCCATGCAAGTAAGTTCCGAACACTCTACCATCGCTGCGTGCTGCCCCTTCAAGGTGACTCTCCCCGCTAGCACCTTGAACAGGTCGGACCGCAAACAGCGAAGCGATCATCTCTTGGCCCGTTGGAGAGGACAACGGTGTGGTCACCCCCGCATGAATTTCATAGCCCTCTATGAAGAATTTATCATCCATCGTATTCAAGTGCAGTGGCGAATCCCTAAGTGTCGTTCCTTGTACGCGGACGGTCTTCTTCCCAGGAAGAAAGGTGGTCGACAACGGTAACCAGGCCAAGCCTAAAGCCGACCTTGAAGCCGTGGCTTCCACTCCCTCAGGATCATGGAGCTGCTCCCCAAGCATTTGATACCCACCGCAAATTCCAACTAACTGCGTGTGCGTACCACGCTGCAAATGGCTGGATATTTCCTGCTCCAGCCCTTGACGGCGCAAATAATCCAAATCCCCTAGCGTATCCTTCGTCCCCGGCAATATAATCACATCCGGGTTCCCCAGATCTGCGGCCTTATCTACATAGCGGACCGAAACATCAGGCTCTACCGTTAATGGATCAAAGTCGGTGAAATTTGAAATCCGAGGGTAGCGGATTACGGCGATGTCCAGTTCCGTCTGCCCGGAGGCTGACGGAGCCGAAGCATAAGTATCCAGCACGACAGAATCCTCTGCTTCAATATCCATATCCGGCATGAAGGGAATGACGCCCAATACAGGGATGCCGGTACGCTGCTCCAGCCAATCGAGACCCGGCTTAAGGAGAGATACATCACCACGAAATTTGTTAATAATGAAGCCCTTTACGCGTTCCCGTTCATGCGGCTCTAACAGTTCCAACGTCCCGACCAGGAAGGCAAATACACCACCCCGGTCGATATCTCCGATCAGTATAACCGGAGCTTCTGCCCAGCCTGCCAGATTCATGTTTACAATATCACGATGCTTGAGGTTGATTTCGGCCGGACTCCCCGCACCTTCCATTACCACAATATCGTATTGCCCGCGCAGCCGATTCAAGGCATCCATCACAAGCGGCTGGGCTTTGGGCAAGAACTCTTCCCGGTATCTAACCGCACTGAGATGCTGATGCGGACGACCATGAACTACGATCTGCGAGTGCATGTCCCCCGTCGGCTTGAGCAGCACCGGATTCATATCGGTTGTCGCTGCGATTCCGCAGGCCTCCGCCTGCGTTCCTTGTGCACGGCCGATTTCCTTGCCGTCTGGCGTAACATATGAATTCAAGGCCATGTTCTGGGACTTGAACGGGGCAGGGCGCAGGCCATCCTGTACAAAAATACGGCACAATGCCGTCACGATTACGCTTTTCCCTACATCCGATGCCGTGCCTTGCACCATCAGAACTGCACCAGTGTTTGCAGTTGTCTCGTTGCTACGCTCCATTACACTTCGTGCTCCTCTCTCGCCAGCCCGTTCTCATGGTAAAATCAGGACAGCCAGCATTAACAGCACAGCTTCCAGCCCTTCATTCAGCGCTCCGTAGGTATCCCCCGTCAAGCCTCCTAACTTGTGGCTGATTCGTCCCGCTGCCCAGGTGCCAACTCCCCATGCCACAACAGGATGAAGGATGATATACAGCATGGTCTTCATCAGAGCAGATTGCTCAATCCCTTGAAGAGCCAGCAGCAGGAAGAATAGCATGACTCCGATCGTGAGCAACAGAGCAAGCACGGTAGACTCTTGAGTCTCGCGTCCCCCCACAGCACGAAATTGGCCGGCCAGCCCTTCCCCTTGTCTGGCCTTTGGCCAGCGCTGCATGGCCCGGGTCATGAACCAGCGACTCCATATCGTTGCTGTCACAATGGCTAAGCCCGATTGAACAGGACTA
This sequence comes from Paenibacillus senegalimassiliensis, assembly GCF_001486585.1. Lineage (GTDB taxonomy): Bacteria > Bacillota > Bacilli > Paenibacillales > Paenibacillaceae > Fontibacillus > Fontibacillus senegalimassiliensis. The sequence goes on along the minus strand of NZ_LN909045.1, from coordinate 717,450 downwards.
TTTTGGAGCAAGGATAAGATTAAGGACAGCTTGAGCAATATTAGCAGCATACAAGCGAGCACGCCCATGGCACCAACCCGGCTGTCCTTCATAATCTCCAGCATTCGCTCCCTGGAGCGGTAGCTCAGCAGTCCGTCAGCCGTATCCATCCAGCCATCTAGATGCAAGCCGCCCGTTAGCCACACCCAAACGATCAGAGCAAGCACAGCCGCAGGCCAGGAAGGCAGCAGCCAGGCGAATAAAAGACCAGCAGCCCAGACGCAGACACCAATCGTGGCTCCAACCAGAGGATAGTACACTGCGCTGCGTCGCAGGAGCTCGGGCGTAAAATCCAGTTCCTTCCGAATCGGAATACGGGACAAGAATTGGAACGCCGCAACGATTTGGTGAGATAAGGGATAAACGACATGATCCTGCGGTTGTTGAGATTTAGGTTCGCTCATAAGCGATACTCCCTGCTTTTTAATTCTATCGGGATGCCTGCTGTTACTAGAAACACCTGGTCTGATATCGTTGCGATTGTCCGATTCAGGGTACCGGCCAAATCCCGATATTGCCGACCCAGCGGATACTCCGGTACAATTCCATATCCTACCTCATTCGTGACCATCACGAGCGTACCAGGGAATTCAGCCACGGCCGTAGCCAGTTCTCCAATTTGCCCCGTGACTATTTCGGTTGCCCGATTGGGGTCCTCTCCGGCACCCAGCAGAATATTGGATAACCATAAGGTCAGGCAATCGACCAATACAACGGGAGACCGTTCTCTGCTCGGGTCTGCACCTAGTTCCATCAATAAGGCAGGGAGTCTACAGGGCTCTTCCAGCGTAGTCCAGCCATACTCTTGCTGCTCACGCTGCCGCCGGTGAAGGGCAATGCGTTCCTTCATCTCTAGATCAAAGGCTTGTGCCGTGGCAATATAAGTGGCCGAGTCCGCTTGCTTCATTACAAAGCGTTCGGCAAACGTGCTTTTTCCACTACGTGCTCCCCCGGTCACCAATACCTTCATCGGCTTAGTTCTTCGGAAGCTGCGCTATCCGATACTCCTGCGCTTTCAAAGGTAGCCATTTCGCTCATGATCTGGCAAGCAGCATCCACGAGATGCAATGCAAGCACGCCTCCGGTGCCTTCACCAAGGCGCATGTCCAGGTCCAGCATCGGCGTAAGCTTCATGGATTCAAGTAATTGGCGATGCCCCTGTTCATGAGACACATGGGAAGCAATCATGTAATTAGCCGCCGCTGGTGCCAGACGTACAGCTACTAATGCAGCTACTGTAGAAATGAAGCCATCTATGACAACCGGGGAGCGCAAAGCAGCGGCCCCGAGAATAATCCCGGTCATCCCGGCAATCTCCAATCCACCCACCTTGGACAATACATCAAGCGGGTCTTCTGCATCAGGAGAGTTAACCTCCAGCGCTCGCGCCACCACTTTTCTCTTGTGCTCCAGACGCTCATCCGTAATTCCTGTGCCCCGGCCGACACTTTCCAGCGGAGAATAACCCGTAAGACTGCTCATTAGGGCGGCACTGGCTGTCGTATTTCCAATACCCATCTCTCCGGTTACGAACAGTCCGGCTCCCCGCTCGGTCTCGGTAGCAACTACATTTGCGCCAACCAGTATAGCCGCTGCCGCTTCCTCCCGGCTCATGGCCGGACCTTTAGCCATATTCGCAGTGCCGTAACGAAGCTTGCGCTGAAGTAGATTCGGATGTGTAAGCTCCGCATTAACTCCGATATCTACGCAGATAACCTCGGCTGACGCTTGGCGAGCCAAGACATTCACAGCCGCACCACCAGCCAGAAAGTTAAGCACCATCTGCGGAGTCACTTCTGCCGGAAAGGCGCTAACTCCCTCCTCGCAAACCCCGTGATCCGCCGCCATAACGACAACGGTACGTTTTGAGAATGAAGGCTGCATTTCCCCGGAAATACCGGATAGCTTCACCGCCAGCGCCTCCAGCTTGCCAAGACTGCCGGGCGGCTTCGTCAGACGGTCCAAATGTTCCCCGGCTGCCTTCATCGCTGCCGAGTTCAGAGGGGTGATCTCCTCTGTTAACTGTGCTAATGATTTAAATTCCATATTCATTCTCCTTTTCTCAGCCATTCCTGCCTTGGCTTACGGAGTAGCGTCCCCTCGCCGCAGCAATAATTGGGGAATGCCCAGATCCGGGTGGACAACCTGGTGGGCATGAACGCCAAATACCTTAGCTACCAGCTCTGGCGACAGAATATCCTGGGGAGCGCCCTGTGCCACGATACTTCCTCCACTCATAACGAGCAGGCGATTACAATACATCGCTGCCAAATTCAAATCATGCATCACTGAAATGACTGTCAGCCCTTCTGTCCGCTGCCAGTCGGCCACCAATTCCATGAATTGAAGCTGGTAACGCAAATCCAGATAAGTGGTTGGCTCGTCCAGCAATACCAATTCCGGCTGCTGCGCCATGACTTTCCCCAAAGCTGCCCGTTGCCGCTGTCCTCCGCTAAGTACGCTGAGCGGGCGGTGTTGCAGTTCCATCAAATCCAAACGCTCCATAATACCGTCGATTAACTGGGCACCTGCTAACGAATCACCTGGCTCACGGCCCCGCCAGTCCTGGTATGCAAACCTACCCATTTCCACCACTTCGCGAACCGAATAACCCACAGGCGGCAGACCATCCTGCTGTAGCACAGCGATTTTATGCGATAACGCCTTTCGCGAATATGCTTCCAACCGCTTTCCACCCAGTTGAATCTCCCCGCCATTCGGCTTCTCCACGCCGGAGATCAAGTTCATGAGGGTGGTCTTGCCGCTGCCGTTTGGACCAATCAGGCCCCAAAACTCGCCTGACTGCACCTTCCAACTCAGCTTATCCAGTATGTTGTAGCGACCAAAGGATTTGGATATGCTCTTAATCTCAATCAACGCATCTCCGCCTCCCTTTGCTTCTTCTTGAGGTATAGCAAATAACCGAAGAAGGGGGCCCCCACAAAGGCCGTAACAATACCAAGCGGTATCTCGGTAGGAGCAAGCAGGGACCGGGCGGCCAGATCGCTCCACATCATGAAAATCCCTCCACCAATCGCCGATAACGGAATAATCAAGCGGTAATCCGGCCCTGTAATCAAACGAATCATATGCGGAACTACCAGTCCAACGAAGCCAATAACTCCTGATACAGATACGGCTGCCGCTGTCATCAGTGTAGCCACCAGCAGCACCAGTAGCTTGGTCCGCTCCACAGCCATACCGGAATGAGCGGCTTGACGCTCTCCCAGAGAGAGCAAATTCAAATGCTTGGCCCTACTCCATAAGTATAACGCTCCCAGCAGCAGATATGGGAAAAGGATGGCCGTATACGACCATCCACGCAAGCTTAAGCTGCCCATTGTCCAGTATAAAATTTCGTTGACCGTTTTCTTGGACATCGCCGTCAGGAAGGAGACGACCGCTCCAAGAAAGGCCTGCATGACAACCCCGGAAAGAATCAGGCTTTCGATGGGAATCTTGCCGTTCTCCCGCGCCAGCCACAGGACAATCCACAACGTAATTGAGCCGGTGATAAAGGCAACAACCGGGAGCGTGAACACCCCCAGTAAGGAGAACTGCCAGCCGAAAAATATCAGGACGGCTGCCCCGATGGCCGAGCCCGACGATACGCCCAGCGTATAGGGATCAGCCAGGGGATTACGCAGTACGCCCTGAAACCCAGCCCCGGCCACCGCCAGCGAAGCGCCCACAAGCATGCCGAGTAATACGCGCGGAAGGCGGACCAGAACGACGATCTGCTCCGATGCAACCTCCCAATCAGGGGTTATCAAGCGGCCAAGCCCCGGAATCCGGTGTAGCAGAATGGCCGCAATCTCCCCAGCAGGCAAATAGACCGAGCCGATTCCGATACAAAGCAGCAGCGTCACTGCGAGCAGCAACAGCCCTATCGTTCCGTATCCGGCCAGTTTGCCACGAATCATGGTTGTACCAAGTCCGGATAGATCGCCTTCGCCACCTCAATAAGTCCTTGCGTAATCCGTGGTCCAGGACGGCTCAGCAGGTTATCTTCCAGACCAAAGACTTGATCTTCCTTGATGGCCTTGATTTGATCCCAACCACCGCGGGCTTTAATAATATCAGCCAAAGTTTGATTGTTCTCATAAACCAGGCTCTTTGCGTACAAGATGACGTCTGGATCAGCCTGAATAATGTTCTCTTCGTTAATCTCCGACCAGCCTTCAATGTCAGATGCTACGTTAAGTCCGCCAGCGAGCGTAATCATTTCATCCATAAACTCGCCTTTCCCCACCGTCCATCCCGGGGAGAACTCAATGTATACCTTTTTCTTCTGATCATCGCTCACGGATTTGACAGCCTCCGTCACCATTTGCAGTTCCTGCTCCATCTTGGCTACAACTTCTTCTGCTTGGGCCTGGTGATCGGTAATGGTGCCAATCAGTTTGATATGGTCTATAGCATCCTGAATCGTCTTAGGTTCGGACTGGAATACCTTGATGCCTAAATCACCCAAGCTCTTGACCGTAGCTTCGTTAATGAAGCTGGCGGTAACAACCAGGTCAGGCTGCGCAGCAACGACGGCCTCTACATTGACCTTGGAGGTCCCCATGCGTGGCTTGTCCTTCACGGCTTCCGGGTAATCGTCCAGATCGGATACACCAACGATTTGCTCGTCCAGCCCGAGTGCAAACAATACTTCGGTGTCCGAAGGAGCCAGGGATACGATTTTTTGTGGAGCCGATTCAAAGGTAAATTCCTGACCACTTGAATCCTGTACGGTTAGCGGATATTCCGTTTGAGCTGCGGCTTGCTCGCTCCCTGCATTTGTACCTGCATTTTGCTCCTGAGCCGCAGGCGTGTTCGTGTTCGAACCCTGATTCTGCTCTACAGCCGCATTGTTGCTGCCGCAACCTGCCAATACCAACAGCGTAGCCAGCAATAGACTACCCCAAATTTTTTGCCATTTTTTCATGTTTTGACCTCTCCTCTGTGTCTGAATTTCGCCTTATAGTCCTGAAAACCCAACTTTTGGATCACGCACTTATAGGCGTCAAAGAAAGCGCTCAAAAAGAAAAACCCACTCCAGGTCGGATGGGCTACGTCTACAAAGTCATGCCAGCAAACGGTGGCTTAAGCCACAACAATCGCTATAGGCATGGGTGTCTTGGCAGAACGTTATCCTTTCCTCGAAGGACCGTCATTGAGTTCCCGTGGCAGGTCTCCTGACTTACAGGTGCCGACGATGCTCGCCTTCCCATCTCCCGTCTGGCGGTAGACAGTGGCTATTGTGAGCTCGTCCCTGTTTACAGTGGCGGGACCGTGCCGGAGTTGCACCGGCTTCCCTTTTAACCCAAAGCTCACCTGGCGTTACGCATGGCAGCATCGGGACCTACGGGTACGATTGTACGCTTGTCTTAAGGCTTTCTTCTCTATTGGATTATAGGGGAAAAGCACGATGCTGACAACCTGCATCCTATTGATGAACCAGCCAGATACGGCGCGCAAACCTGCCCTTCATGGCCACGCATCGATCTATTATGCCAAACCCGGCAGCGATGAGTTCTTCCTCCAACGGCTCGGTCGAGACGATAACAGCGCGCTGGCTAATTCGGCGGATACTGTCTAACATCTGTCTTCGCTCCTCTGGTGGAAGCACCGAACAGAGATTATACGGAAGATCGACGATGGCCGCCGCGTATTCTCCTTGAAGCTCCTTCAAATCCTGGATAGCAACCACACCCGCATCATCGTAACCAAAATGGCGAAGATTACTTCTGGCTCCACGTATCGCAACCGGGTTAATATCGCGACCGACGATATCCACGCCCATGGATAAGGCTTCAATCAGCACATTGCCCATGCCGCAACAAGGATCAATAACCTTCAGACCTTCTGGATCAGGTAATGCGATATTTACCAATGCCCTGGCGGTAACCGTAGTGAGCCCTGTGGAGTAATTATGGGGTTTATGCTTATGAGCGAGCCATACCGGATCGGCTGCATGGCAAATGCCAAGCGTCCAACCTTCCTCCCTGGCGAGCAAGCCGAAGGTCACATCAGGATTTTTCATATCAGCTTTCCCCCGTATGCGGCCACCTACCTGACGCTCTGCCTCTCGCTGCTCCTCATAAGTGCAGCTTAGCCCACATTTCAGATATACAACCTTGAACGTTGAACCCTCAAGGCACAATTCCCCCACCTGTTCCAAGAGGCCCTCCAGGCTGTCCCTGACCAACAGCACATCCAGCCGCAAGGAGATGAATGGACTACGATTGGGCGCAAGCCGCCGCGTACTTACGATATAAGGCATCTCTGCATTAAAATCACCAAAGAGTGCCCGAAGTTCCATATGGCATAGCTCACGCTCGTTCTCATGGCTGACATACGGATAGATATAAGCTGGCTCCTGTTGTTGAATCAAATTCAAGCTGTACGACTTCCCCTCTGCAACAATGGCTTGGCTTCCGGAATTCCCTATCTGATCACCGGATCACCTCCATTGTATCAGATTTCACTTTCACTGTTGCACCTAACAGACTGCCTTGTCTCGCTGCTTTCGTCTCTAAGCAGAAGGTTACTTCGTAACGCATTGATTTCAAATTGCAACTCAATCAGCAACTTTACTTATCTTGTTCGAATCACCGGGCAACTGCTTTGATTTACTAGGCTGAAACAAGAGATTGCTCTCCTGACCAGCAGTCTGCTCTAATTCCTGCATTTCCGTTAATTGTCGCCAGTATCTCTTGGGCATATGCGACATTTGTCCGCGAGGATTCAAGCGTTCCTGAATCGCGACTGTATTGTAGAACTGCTTCCACAAACGGCGGTATAGCTGTTCCTCTTCCCCGGCAGCGGGCAAGGTCAGCTCATCAAGCTCCATAAGCTCGGTAAGCCAAGTTCCTCCCTGCATTGGACGATGCACCAGCGCTTGTCCATGCGTCTTATCGTGAATCAGAAACATTTCCTGACTGTAACGGTCACAGAAATGAGGGGCTAACAGCGGGAGAACGTAATTTTTGGGTTCAATCACGGAGACAAGCACCTCATCATACACCGAAAAGCGGACAAATCCCGTCAAAGCATGGGTCTCCGTATTTAAATGGCGCACCGCTTTGTTCAGTCGATACACCGTATGATCAGTCAGCATGCCCATCACTGCGCTCCCCTTGGCAAAGCCTAATCGCAAGAAGCGGTAAATCAACAAGTCCTTCTGTGGGTCACAAGTCAAGAAGCCTCGCCGTACCAGTTCCTGAGCCGCCGGGGATATCTTCTGGCCAATTCCCTTGTAGACTCTTGCCGCCTTCTCCTCAGAGGTCTCGACAAACCGGGTTTGAAACAACGTATACTGCGGATCAGCATCCGAACGGAGATCAACTAACTCCTCCTTCCGTTCAAAGCTATCAAACACGCAGCTAAGCAAGCCGTCAAAGCTACCATCATAGCCGTACGCCGCTTCCGTCAGCCAAGCAGCCATGGTGTTGGTTCCCTTCCCGCCGAGCTTGTATTTGCCAGATCTGTTTCATTAAATAGAGTGAGTTGCTCTACCTTCTGCCGGGGCAGATACATGTCAATTTCCTTACCGGACAGCAGCGATCTTAGGATGGTGCTCTCGTTCACCTTGAGTCCTTCCAGTCGCCGACCTGAGCACGTAATGAAATATTGGGCCCGCTTCAACACCACACCCAGCTTCTTCAACCCGTGAAAATCCAGGCTGCCCGTTCGGCGCGCGGCCATAATTCGCTTGGCGCTTCGTACGCCAATGCCAGGTACCCGCAGCAAGGTGTCGTAAGTCGCCCTGTTCACCTCCACCGGAAAATGCTCGATATGCCGAATCGCCCAATGACACTTGGGGTCCATCATCAGGTTGAAGTTCGGCGTGCTCTCGTCAAGCAGTTCCTTGGCTTCAAAGCCGTAGAAACGCAGCAGCCAATCTGCCTGATACAAGCGGTGCTCACGGAGCAACGGGGGCTTGCTGTCGATGGACGGCAACAGGACATGCTCGGCTACCGGGGTATAAGCAGAATAATAAACCCGCTTCAACTCATAGTTCCTATATAACGCCTCGGTCAGCTTCAGAATGCTCAAATCGCTATCCGGGGTCGCTCCAACAATCATCTGCGTGCTTTGCCCGCCGGGCACAAAACGAGGGGCATGACGGTATTTGACCACATCCGTACTATTCTCACGAATTCCCTGGCGTATAGCTGTCATCGGCCCCAGGATATCCGTCTTATTCTTATCAGGTGCGAGCCGGAGCAAGCTATCCTGAGAGGGTAACTCAATATTCACACTCATCCGGTCTGCGAGCAGGCCAAGCCGGGAGATCAACGCCGGATCAGCCCCTGGAATCGCCTTAACATGTATATATCCACGAAAATGGTAAGTCCTCCGCAACAGCTCCAGCACCCGAATTAACTGCTCTGTGGTATAATCCGGATTTCGCATAATGCCTGAGCTTAAAAACAACCCTTCGATATAGTTGCGACGATAGAAGTTCATCGTCAGTTCCGCCAACTCCTCAGGGGTAAACATGGCCCGCTGTGTATCATTAGACCTGCGGTTAACGCAATATTTGCAATCATAAATGCAGCCGTTAGTCAGCAATACCTTCAACAAGGAAATACATCGTCCGTCCGCCGCGAAGCTGTGGCAAATTCCCGAAGCCACCGTATTGCCTGCGGAACCTCCATTTCCTCCACCCCGTTCCACCCCGCTGGAAGAGCAAGAGGCATCATATTTGGCCGAATCGGCTAGTATCGTCAGCTTGTCATATACGTCCATTCCCGTTATCCTCCCTTATGTCTGTAATTATATTGCGAACGTATGTTCTTGTCAAAGCAATTGAGCACGCAATAGAAGGAAGTATTTACCTTAAGAGTGTTTGGCGAATGGCTCTTCTTGCAAATGGGTGAGTTGTGGGAAAGAACAATAACTGGGCCAGAAGGCGATGAAATGAAAGTATCATGTGAGGTCATCCGAGACTTGCTACCCTTGTATCAAGATGGGATATGCAGCGGGGATAGCAAGGCTCTGATCGAGGAACATCGAGCCGATTGTGGGGAATGCCAAGTTGAGCTACAAGCCATGGCCGGAGAGTTGTCCGGCAATCACGCTGAACGCAAACTGGCTCAGGCCGAAGCCGTCAAGAACATATCTCGTTATTCTGTTGCTTTACACTTTCATAGATATTCGGATTGTACCCTAGCCGTATACCTATGCAAGTCAAAGTGTCGGAGCTTGGTGGTAACTTGTTCATCACGCTTCGGTACTCCGCCCACTTATTCACTACTTTTCTATAGTGTAAGGCTAAGTCGCTGGATGCCTCCGGGTGCCACCCGGGTATCCCAAAAATCCAGCTCTGGATGGACAAGTGAGCTAAGCTTTGCAATTACCCCGCCATGGGTGACTATTAATAGACGCACGGAAGGATTCATTAATGGCTCCTTAGACTTGTCTTCTTTGATAGCCGGGAGGGCCCAAGGGCCGGGATTAGACTCATGGAGACGCCGGCTGTCTGGCGGCAAATGCAAAGGACTGGCAGGCATTAAATCAGGTTTTGCCGCCTCTCGTCCTGTCGCGGCCCACACCAACGTCTGAGAGATGGTCAGAAGTTCAGCGTACAGGTCCATCACCCTAGACTCGAAGGCTTGCCAGGATTCTCCCCCAGGCGGGGTCACTGTCTGAGGATGATCAATCCAGGAACGGTAATTGTCGTTATCTTTCAGTTGCTCATACGTGCAGCCTTCCCATTGACCGAAATTCAGTTCCCGCAAGCGGACGTCCGGCTGCATGATATCAATTAAATCGGGCCGGGATGTTGCCAGCGTTTCCCGGCAACGCCGCAGATCACTGGCGTAGACTGCCGCAAAATCGACTCCACCCAACTCCTGCTTGAGCCCCTCTAGCCCCGCTTCCGCTCCAGCTAATAACGGAATATCGCTATGCCCCTGATATCGGCGTTCGTGGTTCCAAGCAGTCACGCCATGCCGTACCAGCCACCATTCTACCGTTGCCACCATCTTTCCACCTCCTTCTTTTTTACATTGTGCGTGAGGGGATAATCTTAAAATTGATGATTAGCAGGAAATTCTCCCGCTATTTCCCCTATTTTCGCTCCAAACCCCTCATTTCACGGATATTAGCATGACATATTCCCTATAAGTGCGTGTTCAAAAAGTCGAATTTCTAGGACCGAGAAGGTTGGATGAAGCTAGGGACTGAGGAGTGGAGCGTACGTAGTGGGTACGTGAGCACCGGAAGGCCCGGGTGAATTCAAGATTCGATGTCGAACCCACTTCTCGAATAACTTCGTTCTGGGAAGACGACTTTTTGAACAACCTCTATAAAGTGAGTCCCATGCCAGATCATCCGTTGATTAGCGGGACTTTTTCCTGTTAATTTAAAATTTCTTCGATGATGAAGAACTTCAAAGTAGCTCCGATAACTAGTTCACCACATTTAGCTTAACTAGCTGGTTTTAGGTCGGTTTAGATCGTTTAGGTCGTTTAGGTCGTTTTATCTCAGTTTATCTCGTTAAGATCATTGTGTTCTGTTCAGCTCCGTTTGGAGGGTGCTAGCGAATTTCCATGCCCAGCAGCGCCAGCGTTCCCAGAATGACTAGTGCATTGGCTACCCAAAACATCAGCTTCGCCGTTCTTTCCACATCTTCCGGCTCAAGCTCTCTTGTTTGGTCGCCCATGTAAGCCCGGAACGAGGTTACGCCATGATAGCTGTTCTCCCCGCCAAGCCGCACTCCAAGTGCCCCGGCCACCGCTGCCTCCGGGAAGCCGCTGTTCGGGCTGGGATGACCCGAGCCATCACCCGTGCGCTCCCGCTGCGCCCACGCGCAGCGATTCGCTCACGGCGGCGTAGACCAGGCGGCCCACCATGCCGCCCAGGTCCGTTGCGGTGCCTGCATAGGCGTGCAAGAGCGGCCAGTCCGGCCGCTGACTCACGCCAAGCATGACCGCATCGGTCGTGGTGCCGGTGGCCGGGAGCCCATTCTCGGCGTCGCACACGCCGAGGTCGCCCAACGCGGCCGTCTTGGCCTCGGTCGCCGTAATCACGGCGTTGACCATCGCGGACGGCGTCAGCCGTCCATCCACGGCCAGCAGCACATTAATCGTTCCCGGCGTCCAGGAGGCCGGGAACGTCGTCCGCCGAACGCCTGCGCGCGCAGCGTTCGACACCCCCGCCGTCGCGCAGCAGAAGACGGCGAAGTCCTCGCTGCGCTCCTCCGCTACCGCCCCATGGCGAAGCTGAACGGCCGTCAATAGTCCGGCCGTGCCCTCGGCGGGATACCCCCATTCCCGCAGCAGCTCCGCAATATCCCGTACCGGATCATCGCAGCGGTAGAAGCGGTCCACATAGATGTTGGTCATCCGTTTGACCGTTCCACTCCCTCCGCCGAATACGGCGCTACCCAGCCCGTCCAATTTCTCGGGAGTCTCCAGCAGCAAATGCCGCTCACCATAGCTCAGCCGCAGCCCCGGCCATACCTGGGAGTGATACACCGCCCCAGGCTCTGCTTCCAAAAATGGTATCGTCATAATCCCGCTCCCCCCATGACTTCCTTCATTTCCTCAATCAATCGGCGGCAAGCCGCTTCCTCCTTCACCGCTATCCGCATATCCCGCTCCGTCAAGCCAGCGTACATTGCACAGCTACGCACCAGCACCGACCGCCGCCCCAAGGCTTCTTGCATCCTTGAGGCAGTCCAGGTCTCCGGCAATCGGACCAGCAGGAAATTGGCTTGACTTGGCCAAGTCAAGCAGTCTAACTCTGTAAGCTCCCGGCGCAGCCAATCCCGCTGCTGCTCTACGAGAGCCAGCGTAGCTCGCTCATAGTCCCGACTGACTCCCAGACAAAATTCTCCGGCGACCAAGGCCAATGAATTAACGCTCCAGGTGACCTGGACCGCCCGCATTTTGCCTGCTACCTCGGGACTCGCCAACGCATAACCCAATCTTAAGCCTGGAATCGCATAAAACTTGGTCATCGACCGTATCAAAATCAGATGTGGGTAAGTCGTTAATTCTGCCAGCAAGGTGCAACGCTGCTCCGCAGGAATAAAATCAATAAAGGCCTCATCAATAACCACATAAGTACCATATTGCTCCCCGGCCGCAGCAAATTGCCGCAGCTCGTCCAGCGTATATTGCACACCGTTCGGATTGTTGGGCTGGCCGATGAAGATCAAATCCGTCTCTCGAATCAGCCGCTCTATATCATCCGGTTCGGCCCGGAATTGACGCTCCGCTTCCCCATATACCGAGATTACGAGGCAACCGAACTGCTCAGCCAGGGTACGGTATTCCGAGAAGCAAGGCTCCACAATCCCTACCTTGCCGGGTGCCAGGCCTAGTAACGCCAGCGCCATATTCTCCGCTGCACCATTGCCAACAACGATGCCGGTCGCTTCCGTCCGGTGGCACTCCGCTAACAGAGCCACAAATCTGCGATGACCGGGGTCCGGGTAGTGCACAATGCCCGTAAGCGCCTCCCCCAACCTCTTCAGCAGCCCTGGAGGTGGACCCAGCGGATTAATATTTGCACTGAAATCCGTCACCTGCCGCGCATCTACCCCGTAACGAGCCGAAGCCGTCAGCAAGTCTCCCCCATGCCCGTATACTTCCAAATCCATCACGAATCCCTCTTCCATTTATAAATACAGCCATGCGCCGCACAGCAAGCTTCAATGCCCTCATTATGGAGTTTTCGGTCCCCCCACGTCAATAACCGGAATTGAACAGACCTTTTCCCTTTGGTTTCCGGGACATTTGGTTTACAATAAAGAGTGAGCAAGTACATCTACATATCGGAGCTTTCCTATCAGGTTTGAAAGTGCAAATAGGAGGATGAGAACCATGTTGTTCATTGATAACGAAGGAATTACGGATGCGTCCGTCAATTTGGCCATTGAGGAGTACGCCCTGCGACATTTACCGCTGGAAGATGACAGCTATCTGTTGTTCTACATTAATGCGCCATCCATCATTATTGGCAAGCACCAGAACACGATTGAAGAGATTAACCAGGAGTATGTCAAGGAGCATGGCATCCAGGTTGTGCGTCGGCTGTCCGGAGGGGGAGCTGTGTATCATGACCTGGGCAACCTGAATTTCAGCTTCATCACCAAGGATGATGGACAATCCTTTCATAATTTTCGCAAATTTACCGAGCCCGTTGTTCAAGCGCTTAAATCTCTGGGCGTGAATGCCGAAATGACTGGACGCAACGACCTTCAAGTGGGCGAACAGAAGATTTCCGGCAACGCTCAATTTGCGACCCGTGGACGGATGTTCAGCCATGGCACATTGATGTTTAATCTGAATCTGGAGGATGTACAAGCCTCGCTTCATGCGAATCCAGAAAAATTCAAATCCAAAAGCACCAAATCGGTCCGCAGCCGGGTAGCTAACATCGTTGATTTTCTGGATCAAGGCATGACCATTGAAGAGTTCCGCAGCGAATTGCTGCGCCACATCTTCGGCATGGAGCCGCAGGCCGTTCCGCAGTATAAGCTAACCGAAGCGGACTGGAGCAAAATTCATGAAATATCTCAAGAGCGCTACAAGAATTGGGATTGGAACTATGGATTGTCTCCGGAAAGCAACGTGAAGCATGCCAAGAAATTCCCGGTAGGCATCATCGACTTGCGGATGAATATCAAGGATGGATATATCCAGGAAATTAAGATTTATGGCGATTTCTTTGGCGTGGGCGACGTTACCGATATTGAGGACAAGCTTAGAGGCATTAAATACGAAGATACTGCGGTCAAGGAAGCACTGGATGGCCTCGACATCAAACACTACTTCGGGAACCTGGAGTTCGATGATTTCATCGGCCTGGTGTTTCTTGAAGAATAATCATATTGGCTCACAAGCTAGATAAAAAGGGAGAGAGAACATTGTACAAACTGATTGCCATCGATATCGACGACACGCTGATTAACGACAACCGAGAGGTGACTCCTGCCACGCAGCAGGCTCTTGAGCAAGCAGTTGCCCAAGGCGTCGTCGTTACCCTGGCGACGGGCCGCGCCTATGCTTCAGCACAGGCCATCGCTCGCCAAACTGGCCTTAACGTGCCGATTATTACCTACCAGGGAGCCCTGGTCAAGAATTTGCTGGATGAGAAAGTGCTGTATGAACGCTATATGCCGCAGGATGCCGCCCACAAGTTGTTTGAATACTGTATTCAGAAAAATCTTCATCTGCAAACCTATATTGATGACAAGCTATATGCCCGCGAGGAGAATCAGAAGCTGATCGACTACACCACCCTTAACGGGACGGCTTATTATGTGGAGCCGGATTTCTCCAAGCTGGTTGCCCAGCCAACGCCTAAGATGCTCATCATCGACGAGCCGGATTATCTGGACCAGATTGCTCCAGAAATTCGTGAGATACTGGGAGACGGCGTACATGTGACCAAATCCAAGCCAAACTTCCTGGAGATTATGCACCATGAAGGCACCAAGGGCCATGCGCTGAAATTCCTGGCTGGCCACTTTGGCTGCGATCTCTCACAAACCATTGCGATCGGTGATTCGTGGAATGACCATGAAATGCTGGAAGCCGCCGGTCTAGGCGTTGCTATGGCCAATGCAATTCCCGCACTCAAGGACATCGCCGATTATGTCACTCTGAGCAACAACGAGGATGGCGTGAAGCATGTAATTGACAAGTTCGTACTGAATGCGGAGTAATAGGTAACGACTTATATTGTCCAAGAGCAAGAAACAGCCTTGAGCAGTGAGTTAACTCGCTGCCAAGGCTGTTTCTGATTTGAGGAACCTCCCCCGCCCTACTGAGCATCGTTTGTGGGGGGAACTCATGCAGGATTTGCTGAATCACTCTCCCTCATGCAACTGTTCATTTAGCAGCAGATATAACTTTATCCACCAGGCCATACTCTACCGCTTCCTCTGCGGTGAGGAAATAGTCTCGATCCGAATCCCTCTCGATTCGCTCTAGCGGCTGTCCCGTATGGTCAGCTAGCAACTTATTGAGCCGCTGGCGATGCTGAATAATACGATTGGCGTGAATCAGCATATCCGATGCCTGCCCCCGCGTCCCCCCATGAGGTTGATGAATCATAATTTCACTGTTTGGCAAAGCGAGCCGTTTCCCTTTGCTTCCACCAACCAGCAGGATCGTGCCGAAACTCGCCGCCATGCCTGTGCAAATCGTTGAAATGTCCGGTTGCACAAATTGCATCGTGTCATAGATGGAGAACCCGGCGGTTACGGAACCACCAGGACTGTTAATATACATCTGGATATCCTTCTCCGGGTCCTCGGCAGTCAGAAACAATAGTTGCGCCACGATGGCATTTGCCATCTGATCCTCAATTTCCCCCGACACCATGATGATTCGATCTTTCAGCAAACGTGAATAAATATCATAGCTCCGCTCGCCGCGAGCTGTTTGTTCAACGACATAAGGTACGTGGTTCATTCATTTTGCCTCCCTTAATTAGGCAACCATGATGACCGAATTTCCTCCTCCATAGGACATGCTTGAGTAGGAGGAATACCCATACATCATTGGCTGCATCGATTGGGACGGCAAAGACTGCTGGATGATGGTTCCTGCCACGGCCATTGGATCATCGGTGCAGTTCAGGCACAGTTCAATCAGACGCGCAGTGTCTCCGCTGCGAAAAGCCATTAAATAGTTTCGCAACTGCTCCGTATCTTGTGAATCTCCACCTGCAACGCTCGCCTCTTCAACCCCCGGTTCCTGCTGACTGCGTCTGACGCGACTCAGGGCAGAACGGGCACGATTCAAGGCGGCTTTGACCGCTCCTTGCGATGTATCCAGCATCTCCGCAGTCTCTGCCGTCGAATAACCCATTAAATCACGTAATACATATATTGCTCGCTGCCATGGCGGCAGCTCATCGATGAGGATTTGAACAGCAGACTCCATCTCCTCAAGGCTCTCTTCCTCTGTAAACTCCTGCATCAACGGCTTCATGCTATCTAACTTGGAAGCCAGCCTCTCTTGCTTCCGCAGCGTGTCAATCCACGTATTGCGTGCAATCCGGATCATATATGCCTCCCAGTTCATTTCCTGCTTCGTACCGGGTGTCCGCATTGCCGAAGAAGCTAAAGCCTTTACGCAGGTATCCTGAACCAGATCCTCCGCCTCCCAAGTTGAACCCGTCATGGACAGGCAATAAGCGTACAGAGAACCCAGCAGGCTCGGCAACACGCCTTCAATATTTTGTTCCAGCGTATAGTTAGCCTGATTACCGGACTTCACAAAGGCCATATTGGGGCCCCCCTTTGCTGGTTCCTTATTGCTCCTGCATATATGCATTTTTGGTCTTACATTATGTAAACGAAGAACTTGTGGCAAAGGATACGCTCTTCTAGCTGCCTTCAAACCTATCCAGAGCCATCAGTTCACTGATGACTCTGGATAGGTTTGATCCTCTTCAATAACTGCACAGCGGAAAATTAATCGTGCAGCGGGATGGTTAGCCCGTTCACAGCAAATCCCGAACCATCCGGCAGTCCGTAATTGTGGCGGAGGTCGATATCATGAGACATATGCGTAAACAAGGCTCGTGCCGGACGAACCTCATGCAGTAATTTCAGCGCTTCTATTACATCATAAACGGAACGAGTCGCAAATTCCGCTTGCTCGTGATAAAAGCTCGTTCCCAGCACTAATAAATCGAGATGATGGAGCGGCTTCCTTTGTTCCTCAGGCAATGCAATGGAATCGGAGCAATATGCCCAGACATATCCCCGTTTCTCCAACCGATAAGCATAGGAGTAGCCATTCTTGCCATGAAATACCTTCCATCCACGAATGTCCCAGCCTGCCAACTGACAGCCCTGCTCATTCAGTGAATGCATATCCAAATTGCCGGGCAGCCATGGATACTGCCTGATGATCGTATCCATCACTTCAGCCGGCGCATATAGCTGTCCTCGTCGGCCCAGCCAGCGGCAAGCATCTGCCCATTCGGGCAATCCACCAATATGGTCAAAGTGGGCATGGGTAACGAGAATATGCTCGGCAAATCGCTGACCTCGAAGCTCCATGCCACTTCGCCAGTCCGGGCCGCAATCGATGAGGAAAGCCCCGTCCTCTCCTTCAACCGCTACGGAGGAGCGATATCGCCGGTTTAAGCCGGTGCTTCGAGCTTCCATACATACCTTGCAATCGCAATACACTCTCGGAACTCCCATCGCGTCCCCGGTGCCTATAAAAACAAGCTGATCCATTCAGGAGTCCTCCCTCAAGTTATCACTTTAGATGATAACACTCAGTGGATCACGCTTCAACGGATTCTCCAGCACCCAATTTCGTTCTTCATTATACAGATAGGCACGGTGCACCAGCACCCGAACCTCTTGACCCGGCTTCAAATTCTCCTTTTCCAGAGATCGGAAGGTAGTCAATGTCTGTCCGTCCACCTCAACCTCTACCAGCCATTCACTGCCGCGAAAGTGCAAATGCTTGACTATGCCCGGTGAGGTAGCAGACAACAAGGTAAATTCATGCTCAGGGCCAACTTCAATGTATTCAGGGCGAATCAATGCCTTGGTCTCCACTCCCCCGCCTTCTTCCTCGAAGCCCTTGAGAGTTACCGCTCGCTCCACCAGTGTTGATTGGCCAATAAACGAAGCTACGAACGGAGTAGCCGGTTCCTTGTAGATATCCCAAGGCGTACCCTTTTGCTCCAAACGTCCTTGGTTAATAATCATAATTTCATCAGCCACCTCGATGGCCTCATCCTGATCGTGGGTCACAAAGATGGAAGTAATGCCCACCCGTTCGATAAGATTTCGCAACCAGGATCGTAGCTCTTGACGGATCTTCGCGTCTACTGCAGCAAAGGGTTCATCCAGCAGGAGCAACTGTGGTTCTGGAGCCAAGGCGCGGGCAAAAGCAACCCGTTGCCGTTGTCCACCAGACAATTGGTGCGGGTATCGACCTTCAAATCCGCTAAGTCCGGTTAACTCCACCAGTTCCGTCACACGCTCTCGAATTTGTGCCTTGCCTACCTTCTTCACTTGGAGGCCAAAGGCAATATTATCGAACACAGTCATATGCTTGAACAAGGCATAGCTCTGGAAGACAAAGCCGATGCCCCGCGCCTGCGGAGCCAGATCATTCACCCGCTGTCCATGGAATACAATTTCTCCGTCATCCGGCTGCTCCAAGCCAGCCAACATGCGTAGAATCGAGGTTTTCCCGCCGCCGCTTGGACCAAGCAGCCCGATCAGCTTCCCCTTCTCAATAGCAAAGCTCACGTTCTTCACCGCGTGGAAGCTACCAAAATGTTTGTCCAGATTCTGCACCTCTACATGCATGCGGGCAACACATCCCTTCGACAAATAGATTCATTTCAGATCATTAACTAACAATATTCCGATGAATTTACTATATTTTATGTTACAGATAGATTATCAAACCGCTGCCATCCCGTCAACGCTCATAAAAAAATAAAACCAGGTGAGCACGGGATCTATCCTGCCGTGTCAGATGGTTTTGTCAATTAATGTAACACAGTGCTACTGCTATGCTAATGTAATCCAATAAAGTGCGAAGCTAAAACAAAAACGCCTTATGACGTTAAACGGTAAGTGCTGTGGCTTAACATTTTCACATGAGCAACAGCAGCCGGCTTAATCTCTTCAAAAGTAAGCCGATCTTGAATGTAATAGGAGATAAATCCGTGCATCCCTAAAAACATACTTAATGGCAGAGAAGGATTACTCTCCAGCGGATGCCGCTCCTCTTGCAAAAAGCTGCGGACAATCGACTCAAACATGTTGAAGCACTTCGTCTGCTCGTTGCGACAATAAGCTAGAATTTCCTCGTCTCTCAGCATAAACATGATTTCGTATTGGTGCGGATGCTCCAAGCCATACTTAATGAATTCCAACATCAGTTGCTCAGCCTTGGTGAGACCTTCGGCTGGCGTACGTTTGGTTACCTGCTGACACAGGTGGGTCAACGACTCAAAGTCTTTTACCACGATGGCGTAAAATAATTCGGCCTTTTCCTTGAAGTGATAATAAAGCGAGCCGTGACTGTATCCCAAATGCTGACCGATGCTTCTCATGGAAATGCCACGATAGCCCTTGGTAATAAACAGGTGCCTTGCTGCTTCCATGATTCTTTCTCTCGACAACTCCTGATCTACTGCTCTTCTTGCCATAGGCATTATTCCCCTTCAATAAAGTAAACCTTGTCACCTTCCGTCATCACAGCCTGCCCTCCGGTCAGATCAGTCATCCAATCGATAAAGGCCTTCGTTTCTTGATGGAAAGGCAGACAGCACAATGTTACCTTCTCCGTGAACATCGTCTCTCCAGTACGGATGCTCCGGCTTCGCAATTCATTCTCCACCTTGCCCAGCCAAGTATAATCCAGCTCTACATATACTTCCTGATGAAGCACCTTCGTAACGGCCTCGCCCGCCTCAATTGCCGCGACGGCTCCGTCCGTGTAAGCACGAATCAATCCTCCTGCACCCAGCATGATTCCACCAAAATAACGGGTGACCACGATAGCTACATTCTTTAATCCTTGATTCTTGATGACTTCCAGAATAGGCTTGCCTGCGGTACCGCTAGGCTCCCCATCATCGGACTGCTTCTGAATCTCATCCCGCTCGCCGATCATATAGGCTGAACAGTTATGCGTCGCATTCCAATGCTTCTTCTTGATCTCCTCAATGAAGAGGATGGCATCAGCTTCGTTTTCTACCGGTTTGACGTATCCGATAAACCTCGACTTTTTAATTACAATTTCCTTCTCGCCGGCCTGTCGAACCGTCTTGTACTTCTCCAGCATATAAAAACCCATCCTTATGAATGTGCCAAGAAGCAGCCCCTCCGCAAAATCTCCGGCGAACTGCTTCCTGGCGCTGATGTCCTAGTCATCTAAAGCCATTATGCGACTTACAATGAGCGAATTTATTCGGAAAGTCTGGCTTCTAATTCAGCCTTTTCCTTCTCATAACCCGGTTTGCCCAGCAAGGCAAACATATTCTTCTTGTAAGCTTCAACGCCCGGTTGATCAAATGGATTGACACCCATCAGATAGCCGCTGATACCACAGGCCTTCTCAAAGAAATAAACGAGATAACCAAAGGAATATGGCGTCATATCCGGCACATTAACGATCAGGTTAGGAACCTGTCCGTCCGTATGCGCGAGTAACGTACCTTGGAATGCCTTCTTATTAACGAAATCCATCGTTTCGCCGGCCAAGAAATTAAGTCCGTCCAGATCGGCAGGATCAGATTCAATCGTAATATGGCTTGGTACTTCGCTTACTTGAATAACGGTTTCGAAAATATTCCGGTTCCCCTCTTGAATGAACTGCCCCATGGAGTGCAAGTCTGTGGAGAAGTCCACCGATGCCGGATAAATCCCTTTGTAATCCTTGCCTTCACTTTCGCCGAAGAGTTGCTTCCACCATTCGGAGACATAGTGCAGGGATGGTTCATAGTTCACGAGAATTTCCGTAGCTTTGCCTTTACGATACAAAGCGTTCCGTACAGCAGCGTATTGATAGCTGACGTTCTCCGCCAAGTTAGGATTGCTGAATTCCTGCGCCGCATCGGCAGCGCCCTTCATCATTTCCTCGATGCTGATTCCTGCTGTAGCGATTGGCAACAAGCCTACGGCAGTAAGCACGGAATAACGACCGCCAACATCATCAGGAATCACAAAGGTCTCATAACCTTCTTCATCAGACAACTTCTTGAGTGCTCCCTTGGCGCGGTCCGTTGTCGCATAAATACGCTTGCGTGCTTCTTCCTTGCCATATTTCTTCTCAAGTTCTGCGCGGAAAATACGGAATGCAATCGCTGGCTCTGTGGTGGTCCCCGATTTGGAGATGACGTTCACGGAGAAGTCCTTGCCTTCAATTAAGTCTAGCAAATGATTGACATAGGTAGAACTGATGTTGTTACCTGCGAAATAAATTTCCGGTGTCTTGCGCTTGTCCTTGGGCAACAAATTGTAGAACGAGTGGGACAAGGACTCAATCGCCGCGCGAGCGCCCAGATAAGAGCCGCCGATGCCAATCACGATCAGCACTTCGGAATCACTCTGAATCTTGGCCGCCGCCTTCTGAATGCGAGCGAACTCTTCTTTATCGTATTCGGTCGGCAGGTTAATCCAACCTAAATAATCGGAACCTGCACCCGTACCTTTATGTAACTGCTCGTGAGCTGTGCGAATCGGCTCAGCCAAATAATCAATCTCATGCTGTCCGACAAATTGCAAAGCTTTGCTGTAGTCAAACGTCACTTTTTTGGACATTGCTGAAACTCTCCTCCGTCTATTTAATATCTCACTGACCCATCCTTGAAGAGGTCACATCCAAACGCCAATAACTGGAAGAATTAAGCCCGATTTGAACAACCTCTCAAACAACTTAAACCTAGGATACTGTAAAATAGGCATGAAGACAAGGGTACAATATACACCTTTTGGCCAAGCATGGTAAAATAATTAAGTGATGTTCAATTCTTAAGAAGAAGGTGACTAGACTTGAAAAAGATCGGATTTATCGGTCTGGGTACGATGGGTGCCCCTATGGCTGCAAATCTCCTGAAGCAAGGTTACCCGGTAACCGTATATAATCGGACAGCGTCCAAAGCCGCTGCTCTTGCCTCGCAAGGCGCTTCCCTTGCCGCTACTCCCCGTGAGGCGGCTGCAGGCGCCGATGTAATTATTACCATGGTAAGTAATGATGCCTCCATCGCCGCCGTATATGAAGGGCCGGATGGAGTACTGGCCGGCATGCGCCCGGGAACCACGGTGATCGACTGCTCTACAATATCCCCGGCATTGGTCAAGAAGCTGGCAGCAGACGTAACAGCGCTTGACGGTGCCTTCCTTGATGCTCCTGTGACCGGAAGCTCGCCAGCAGCAATTGATGGCACACTGTTGTTCATGGTAGGTGGCTCAGCAGAGGTACTCGCAAGTGTGATGGATCTGTTCGAAACTATGGGGAAAAAGGTGCTGCATATGGGCGAAAACGGCAGCGGATCTGTAGCCAAGCTGGCACATAATACCATTGTTGGCATCAACAATCTGGCGTTGGCTGAGGGCTTCGCCATTGCTGCCAAATCGGGGCTTCCGCCCGATCTGTTCCTTGAGCTTGTCCAGCTTGGCTCCGCAGGGAGTAAAGCCGCTGAGCTGAAGGGTCGCAAAATTATTGAGCATGATTTTACCAATCAATTCTCTCTGGCATTGATGCTTAAGGACTTGAAGCTTGCTTCGGCACTGACAGACGGCTCTGATATTCCTTCTCCCATGCTCAGTCTGGCCCGCAGCCTGTTCCAGGCTGGACAGACACAAGGCTACGGTGAGGAAGACCTCTCCTCCGTGGTAAAGCTGTATGAAGGCTGGATTGGCCAAAAAATCGGCGACTAAGGACGATAAAAGGTGTTATTCAAGCATGATTAACAGCAAGCTTGGGGATATGATATGCGCCCCTTGCTTGCTGTTTTTTCGTCCATATTAACCTATTTAATCGGAACCAACTTGCCAAACAAAGCATACCTCGCATTATTGAATTCGTAAGAGCAAGTGCATAAGGCAACAATTCGGTCGGTCGCTGTAATATCCACCTCCGCCTGAAAGGTAGATTCTTCTCTCAATGTCTGAGCATAGGCCATAAAATCCTCATCGTCCGTGAACTGGTAACGGATGAATTCATAATCGCCATCCGCTACAATACCGGCAAAAAATTCAATCCTGTATGCTCCATCCGGAGTGTATAGAGTCATCTCCGGATGAGCTTCGTAATAGTCTTGGTCTTTATATTTGGTCAAGGAGGAGAACATCGAGCCATCCTTCATGTTATGTCCATAAATAATGGTGTTCCTGGCTGTAAAGTCACCGGGCGTCCGATAATCTACAAATAGGCTCCCTAACTTGTTCGGTGCTCGGGTGAACAGGTGAGTCAAGTAGTATTCATTATCGGTTCCCTGTACGACCGGATAGTCAATGACATCCTCCTCTGCTGTAATCCAGGCTGTGACATCCGGGTTCACCTGCTGTAATTGTTCAAAGTCGATGAATTTCACCGCCCCCTCGTCTGAACTACCCGAAGCTTCCGCAAGCGTCGGCGATACATTTACTGCGGAATCCAGCTTCATGTCAAGACGAAGCTGCTCGTAGGATTCGTCTCCGGCTGCATACTCCCGGTTGGCAGAGATCAATAGATAGCCGGAGACCAGAACCCCAAGCAGGCTTAACGCCATCAAAACACGTAATAGTCTGCGGATACCGATATTGGCATTTCTTTGCTTCGTCTCTTTGTCTACCATTGTTCGTCCCTCTTCATCTAAAAGAGGGCTTGCGCCCGCTCAATCTCTCTCGCAGCACAAGCCCTCTCAAATTCTGTTATTTCATGACGCTCTTTCTATTTCTTGACCGGAGTAAGTAATATGCCCCAGACCATACCAGCAAGGATAGCAGCGAGATCCACAATCCAGCCTGTGCAAGGCCTCGGTACAAGGAATCGCCCGTTTTAGGTGTTCCATTCCCGGAGTGACCTGCTTGGTTACCCGGAGAAGCTAGCTTTTCCGGTTCATCGCCACTGCCTGCTCCAAGCTCGTCATCCTCTGTTCCCTGTCCATCGTTCCCCGTATCAGGAGTAGATACGTTGCCGCCTGAATTACCCTGCTCCCCACCAGTCTCACCAGAATTCTCGTCTGGATCATCATTTGGACTACCGGGTACTACCGTTCCCGGAATCGTTGGAATACCTGGATTCTCCTCAGGCCCCTCATTAGGCTGTCCTGGCTCCTGAGGGATAGAAGGCTCCCCAGGCTCGGAAGGTGTGGACCCACCAGGATTCGACGGTGAGGTGTAAATGTTCTTAGTATTGGTAAAGGCAGCCGTCTGCACTTCATCCGTTCTAATCACACCGGAGTCTCCTGTACTGGTCATTCTATAACCTTCCTTGGCATAGTCTTCCTCAGTCACCGTATACGTGGTGTCTTTAGGCAGACCTTGAATCGCAATGCTCTCCCCGTGAGCCAGCGATACCGTATCTCCGCTCTCAAGTGTTCCGTCTGCTGCTCCCCCAATTCCCGTATAAGCATACGTTCCGGAAGCACCCGCAAACGTAACTGTGAAATCAAATTTCTTACTTTGATCTCCGGCATTGCCAGCAACCGTTTTGCTAATAATCAAGCTGCCTGGTTTATCTTTGGTATTGGTATACGAGACGGTCTGTGTATCATCTGCAACGATTTGTCCAGTAGCACCGCTGCTGACCGTAGCATAACCCTCAATTGAATAGTCAGCTTCAGTTACGGTATACGTTGCATCCTTAGGTAAGCCCTTAATCTCGATACCTTCACCATGGGCTAGAGAAACTGTATCTCCACTTTGCAGGATTCCGTTCCCTGCCCCACCTGAACCCGTGTAGGAATAAGTCCCGTTCGCTCCATTAAAGGTAACGGTAAAATCAAACTTCTTGTTTAAATCCCCGTCATTTCCAGCGACGGTCTTGACGATGGCCAGATTACCGGCCGTACCTGTCACAAAGTTGGCCACAGTCAACAGGTTCGAACCTGTTCCTGTCTTGCCATCAATGGAGGTGGTGATTTGACTTCCAGAAGTTGAAACGATAACCTCATGCTCTGTGCTGTCTAAAGTATATCCAACAGGGGCAACCGTTTCCCGGAGTACATATTTCCCATCCGGAATGACCTTTAGTCTAAGCGTACCGTTCGCTGTCGTGATTCCTTGGCGAATGACCGTGTTCCCATCTTCGGAGAACAATGTGAATTCTGCTCCTGACAGCCCTGTAGTCCCATCTGTCTTGGTGATTTCAAGCCAGCCGTTTCTTTGCAGCGTGGCTGCCGCATCTGCACTGCTGATGGCATAATTCACCGCATTTACAGCCGTATCTACATTACCGTTCGACAAGCGAACATGGTTAGTTACTGTACCTGATTCACCCGTGATGTCAGTCAGATAGGTGAAGCGATACGCCTTACTGGTATCTTCCAGAATAAAGCTTAATACGCGGCTCTGATTATCGTACGTTACGTTCGTTCCCACGATTAGCGGGATGACCGCACCTTCCTCCAGCGTACCATCTGGCTTTAAGGTCATTTCCTTGGCTGTAATATTCCCATCAACCAGCAAGTTCCCTTGAGCATCTGTACGCAAATCCAGGCCTGTTGGCAACGTATCCTCAATGGTCTCGCCAATATCCTGGAGTTTATACGGATTGTAATCCACAGTCCAATGAAGTGTGCCTGCTTGTGGGATCGTGTGTGACTTCTCAACAAGCTGACTGCGAATTGAGACATTACGTTCTGTGCTCACTCCCCCAACCCAATTAGCAGCAGACAACTTCAGTTCATTGGTCATTGAGGAATTTTTGTTGTTATCAAAATAGTCGGCAAGCGTAGCATCCGTTGGTTTGGCCTTCACCAGAATGACATAAGGCTGATCCAGCGGATCAAATACAAAGGTTGCTGTTCCACCTGCGATATCCGCATTTAACTGTTGAACATCATCTGGCGTCGTATCCAGGGATTGCACGGATCGGCTTGAACTCTTCACACCTTCAAATGCCAAATACTTCTTACCAGGCTCGATATCGGTAAATTCCCAGCCTGCAGGCAAGGTATCCGTCACGGTGACTTCGCCCAGCACTACGTCATCTGCGTTCTTCACGCTAGAGAAATCAAGACTGTCAGCATTCACACTAAGCCGGAAAATCACCGACTTATCGATGTAGTTGAAGCCGTCCGAGGAATTCTGTGTTCTAAGGCTGTTGACCCCGGCAGCAGGATCAGATACAGCGTCTCGTGTTAATAGCTCCTTGGCTAACAGATTGCTGTTGTAGTTCACATTAGCCGTGTCGGCATTCAAACGTGTTGTACCGCTGAATAATGTTGCAGTGTTACTTACCTGAGAAGTTTTGTTCCCAGCATATATGTCAGGATTAACAATCAGGCTGTCATAGCTAAAGCTGTTTGGGTCGGTAGTAGATAATCCCGAAAACTCCAATAAATCAGCTACTCGCTCTCCGCCCTGTTCAATTGCAATAACATTCAGACTTCCAAGGCCAGAGTTACTAGCAAAGCCTCCTGCATATTTTTGATCGTAACGTGGGGTAAGCTGTTGATTCAGACCTGTAGGAATGCCCGTTACCTGATTCAGGTCAATATCGGTTCCATAAACCAGCAGATCATAGACCTTCAGATCCGGAATAGGCTGACCTTTTGTGTCCACGTTCACCGTCCACTTCACCTGACGGCTATCATGATCTACTACACCAGATTTGCTAATCGCATTAAAACCAATACCTACAGTCGCATTATCCTGTGGAGTGGTTCCGGTTCTTCCCGTCCAATCCACACTGGCTGTATTTCTAAATGTTGTTTCTCCGGTGGTATGATCTGTGTTCTCCACCTTGGTGACGATAGTCAGTACCACTTGCTCGTTCACAACAGCTGCGGGATACGTGTAGCTCCCACCCGCTGGCTCTGTAGCAACCGGAGTATCTACATTGCCTGTAGTCCACTTGGCAGATTGCCATTCCAGGCCCTGCGGTAATTCATCTGTGATTGTCAGGTTTTCTAATGCAGCCCCCACTTGATTCGCAGTGATCGTCCAGGTAATGGTACGATTACTAGGGTCGTAAACGCTGCCGTTATTGATGTATTCGTTGTTTGCTGTTCCTGTCTTCTCTATCCATTCAGGTGTAAAGGAAACCACAAACGAAGGCGTCTGCACAATTTTATCCTGCTGATTTAATAGTTGCGCCTGATTGGAAACATTCTGAGCCCCTCCGGCGTAATATTTTTCATCCGGAATAGCCGTCTGGAACGTAATGGTTTGCTCACCCACCGAAGGGTCTGCAAACGTGTGAGCTAATTCAGTACCCGTCACATCGGGAGGTGTTGGGGTTCCGTTAACTTCAAAGGACCCATCAATATACTCCCCAACCTGGGCCAACTCGTCTTTGAAGGTGTAATCCTTCAAATCAATGGGATTACCGGACTGCGTAGCCCCCACCTTGACTTCCCAGGTGATACGCTTGTTCGCCAGGTCCGCAGTTCCGTTCTTGGACGAAGTATAAATGATTTCTGCTGGCGGCACGTTTACGGTGTAAGTTTTGTCGAGAATCATAACACTGTGATCCCCTTCATCCCCACCGCTACCGCTGGCATCGTAGAGCAATTCAGCATTAAATCTGCCTACGACCGTATTAATTCCGGTACTTCCATCAAATACCTCATCAGCACCGTCAAAGACTATATTGGCGGTGACCTCCTGGGTACTAGCATCTGAGACAAGCTCAACATGAGCCACCGGAAGACCGCCAAAGGTTAACTCAAAGGTCGTACCCGTGACAACCGTAAAAGCTTTACTCAGCTTAAAGGAAGCCGTATCTCCTTTTCTAATCGGATTGGCCGGAGTGGGTTCATCTCCCTCTACAGGCACTCCGAAAGAGATTGACACCGAGATCGGGTCTGTATGACTGATCTTGTCATTTACAGTAATCTCCTTACCATTCTGAGTGATACTGGCGGATAAATCCGTCAAAGCAGATGACTTATCTGTTGCAGCTAACGCCAAAGGCAGCGTGTAAACCGCATCGGTCACCGAATAGACCGAATCTGTTACCGTGGGGGCATTTTCAGAAAATGCCGCATGGGAAGGAAAAACCATACCGATGAGAACAAGCACAACCATAAACGCACTCATCCATTTTACCCTCATGACTTTCATTACTTTAATTCCCTCCTCGCTGGATTTAGCGGCTCGCCATACTGTTTCGAAGCTAAGCCTAAAAAACTTCCTGTCGAACAGCATAACAAGGGAGGGATTCGTGCGCTTGAAAAAGCCAAACAGAAAATATTGAAAATTTTCTGCACTAGGAAAATATAATCATTTTTTGAACTCTGCCGAGAAAACAGTAAGAATCGGGTTGCGCAGTGATATAATCACTATAAAAGGTGAAATATCCGTTAATTTGTGACATTTCATAGACAACTTACCTTCCCATAAAATAATTTCAAGAAAGGAACAAATGTGTGTGAACCCAAATACAAATATGAATTTAGGCTATTTACTTGATGAATTGATTAATATTGCACAGAAGCCTAAGACCGATTTTGCCATCAGCATGAATATGACACCTAGTGGACTCAGCAAAATTTTAACTGGTAGCCGTTTGCCCTCCCTGAAGGAAAAAAAGTTGTTTATCCAGCAAGCAGCAGATTATTTTGCCGAAAGTATTTATTCCCATGGCTGTTACCTGAAACTCATCAACCTGTTTCCAGTCATTTATAATTTTAAAGCGATGGATGACTTGCGTACTTTCTTGACGTATGCCCTTGAGTTTGCCATTGATAATGACACTGCCGAGGCCCATCAGATTAATCTGGAATTCAACAAGCGAGGATTTTTCTATCTGGGGACTACGCCGGTACTCAACCTGCTGTGCATTATTTTGTCTCACTATATCAACAGTTGTTCCGATGAATCATTGGAGGTGTATAGCACCATCCCCACCTATGATCCCGCATATTCGGACATTTTTTTGAAAACTTTATTGATCAATCCCAACAAATGCACGCATGTCACGTTAAATCAATTTTTTGACGGCTCAATTCATGAATCTTCAATTAAAGGGAAAGGGATCTCCCTCAACTTTATTTCCTTCAGTCAGAGAGGATTCAAGTTAAATCTCTGGTCAGCAGCTAGTGACTTGGGGCAACCCTTCCTGCTAATCAAAGGGAAGCTACTTCTTATGTTTGACTCTCAGATTGATGGGACTCCATTATTAATCCCAATTATTCACAGAAGCTATTTGAACTTGTTCTATAATAGTCTGATGAATAAGGATGTCCAGAAAATCAGCTATGGACGCGATGAGGTTATTGAGTTTCTTCAAAATAATGCCGAGGTTGCTGCACAGGTGCTGGAACGGGGAATCGATAGCGTGTACAACTTTCTTCTGATCGGCTACCTGCTTGAGAAGAATGAAATTGAGTCTATGGAGCAAGCCCAGGAGATCAAAGATTTTGCCTGGCCATTATTCCAAAGCATACTAAATAAACAAACCCAAATCTTCCTTTCACGCAAAGACCTGGATCAATTTGCTACCTCAGGTAAGGTCATCATCCCCTTCATCGGCACTTATTCCATTCCCACGGAGCAGAGAATGGCCTATATGCAACGTATGAATACATATTTGCAAGCGGATGAGCACGGTGATAAATTCAAGATTATCGACAACAAGCTAAATAATATGGCTATCATTTATATTGAGAAGAAATGCCTTATTTATGCCTTCGATGGGGAATATGCCTTAGAGAAGATTCATGTTTTTGATACGGATAAAGTCAAGCCGATGCTTGATCGCTTGATGCTCCCCAGCCAGACCACGGCTTTAGAATTTTCTGGAGAGCTATGGCAAGCCTATCAGGAGGATCTGCTAAGCAAGATTTATGTCTAACTAGGCCTATAAGTTTAAAATAAAAATCGCAAGTTCTGAATCAATGATTCATCAGAACTTGCGATTTTTGAGTTGGTTAAAATAGTGTTATGCACCGTAAGAGCAGCAGTAGTCTGTCACACTGCGCACTTCAAGCTTGAAGGAAGAATTGGCAGGCACCGTAAACGTTCCGCGTCCGCTGATTTCTCTCCATACGGCTTCACCGGGAAGCTGCACCTTCAATTCCCCTGACAGAATATCCATCACTTCCAGCGAATCGGTGCCAAATTCGTATTCCCCGGGGAGCATGATCCCCAGCGTCAGTTTATTTCCGTCCGGTAACCAGACGGTCCGGCTGGTCACTTTACCTTCGAAATAAATGTTGGCTTGTTTGTCTACGGTCACATTTTGCAATTGCTGCGTCACGTTCCCCTCTCCCTTCACTCTTACGCTATTTTAGCTCAATTGAGCTTTCACGTGCTTCACGACATTCTCTACAGTAAATCCATACTCGGCAATGACCTTGTCGCCAGGCGCGGAAGCACCAAATTTGTTGATGGCGATGATCGAACCCTTCTCGCCTACGAAGCGGTCCCAACCAAACGGATGAGCCATCTCTATGCCTACGCGAGCTTTGACCTCAGGCAGAATAACCGAGTCCTTGTAGGCTTGGTCCTGCTTGTCGAACAGATCCCAGCTTGGCAAGCTGACAACACGAACATGGATGCCTTCCTCAGCCAATGCCGCTTGCGCTTTAATGGCAAGTTGCACTTCGGAGCCGGTTGCAATGATTTGAGCCACTGCTTTGCCGTCCTTAGCCTCGGAGACCACATAACCCCCACGTTTTACCCCTTCACGAGCTGCTGCTTCAGTAGCTTCCAGGATGGGGAGATTTTGCCGGGTCAGTACCAGAGCTACCGGATTCCCCTGATTCTCTACCGCATAAGCCCAAGCTGCCGATGTCTCGTTGCCATCTGCCGGACGAATGACCGTCAGGTTCGGGATGATACGAAGCGAAGCAAGCTGTTCAATCGGTTCATGAGTAGGTCCATCCTCACCAACCGCGATACTGTCATGTGTCAGAACATAAGTTACCGGCAGATTCATCAATGCGGACAAACGTACCGCCGGGCGCAGGTAATCCGTAAATACGAAGAACGTACCACCGAATACTTTGAGACCGCCATGCAACGTAATTCCGTTCATTGCAGCCGCCATACCAAATTCACGTACACCAAAGTACAGATTACGGCCATCACGAGTATCCGGCGTGTACACCGTCAAGTCGTTCAGATGCGTCATGGTCGAGCTTTCGAGGTCGGCCGAACCGCCAAGCAGTTGAGGCACGCCTGCCGCCAGACCATTCAGTGCCTGACCGGAAGCTACACGAGTGGAGACCGCTTTGTCGGAAGCCGAGTATTTAGGCAGCTTGGCATCCCAACCAGCAGGTAATTCTCCGGCGATAGCTTGCACGAATTGAGTCGCCAGCTCAGGATACTGCGCTTTGTATTTGGCAAAGGTTTCTTGCCAAGCCTGGTAAGCCGCAATACCACGTTCCTTGACTTTAGCAAAATGCTCACGCACTTCTTGCGGAACATAGAAATCCTCTTCATATACCCATTTGTAGAAATCCTTGGTCAGCTTGGCTTCATCCGTTCCAAGTGGGGAACCATGCGTCCCACCGTGACCGCCTTTGCCTTGCTTGTTCGGACTGCCATAACCGATGACCGTCTTCACTTCAATCAACGTAGGACGATCGCCATCTGCCTTGGCCGCTTCAATTGCAGCTTCAATCGCCGCCAGATCATTGCCATCCTCAACAAGCAGCGTTTGCCAGCCGTAAGCATCAAAGCGTTGTCTTACATTTTCCGAGAAGCTAAGATTTAGTGTACCGTCAAGGGTAATATCATTGGAGTCATAAAGGAAGATCAATTTGCCGAGCTTCAAATGTCCAGCCAAAGAAGCCGCTTCGCTCGCCACACCTTCCATCAAGTCGCCGTCGCCACAGATTCCATAAGTATAGTGGTCAACTACTTTGAACTCACCCTTATTATAAGTTGCTGCAAGCTGTGTTTCGGCCATAGCCATACCTACAGCCATAGCCAAACCTTGACCTAGTGGTCCAGTCGTTGCGTCTACCCCGGCCGTATGTCCAAACTCAGGGTGACCCGGCGTCTTGCTGCCCCATTGGCGGAACTGCTTGATTTCTTCCAAAGGCAGGTCATATCCACTCAGGTGAAGCAAACTATAGAGCAGCATGGAGCCATGACCTGCGGACAGAACAAAGCGGTCGCGGTTAATCCATGTAGGTTCATCCGGGTTATGGTTCATCGATTTAGCAAACAATTGATAACCCATCGGTGCGGAGCCCATCGGCATCCCCGGGTGACCGGATTTCGCCTTCTCAATGGCATCGATAGCCAGCGTACGAATCGTTGTAATTGACAAATTGTCAATAGTGTTGTTGTCAGAAAGTGGCATTCGTTTTCCTCCTTAAATGTAAGCCTGCTTTTGAAAATACTGAAAATTTACGCGGCGATTACAAAACATTCATTTTGAAAAAATCATTTTGACTTTATCTATTGTACCATTTCAACCACCCGTTTTCCATACCATTATTCCAACATTTCCGGACTTATAGCCCTCTGCTGGATATGGAACAGCCCGGCATGCCATGCAGCCGGGCTGGTGGAGCAGCGGCGCGTTTAGGCTAGCGCCGCCCCCGACGCTTGGCCTCCAGCAGGCGGCCAAGCCGCTCTGTCCACCGCTGGCCGGGCGCTGCGCCGGGCCAAGCGGCCAAACCGCTCAAGCAGCCGGCTCCATGACACGGCCAGCCGGCGAACAGCGATGTCGCCAAGCCATAGCAGCAAAGCCAGAATCAGCAGGAGTCGATCCCAATTCTCCAGCTTGCGGTGGGGCTGCGGCGCGAAGTCAAACGCCGCCTCCGGTGCATCCCAGGCCAGCAACCTGCCTCCCGTCAACTCGGCTACAGCTTCCAGTCGCTCGCCCGGCAGGCTGTCTGTAGCCAGACGGTACTCCGGCGAATAGGGGATGACGAACCCCGTGCTCATGCCGCTGCCCGCCTCCTCACCTTCCTCCACGCTTTGTACGTGGAGCAGGAAGGAGCCTGGCTCCGTCACCCTCATCCTGCCTTCATACGTCCCCGGCGATATCTGGCTTAAGCGAAGCTCAGTCTCGTCACCGTTACTCGCCGTCACCTTCCCGATGAGTTCCTGCGGGTAAGGCTCTCCCGTAGCCCGTACCGTAAAGCGAACCTCGTCGCCTGTATGAGCCGTCTCCACTTCAAAGGCGGAGGAGGAGAACTGCGGGAAGGTCCATTTAACCATGTCGGTGAACAGCCCTGCGTAACCGGACCAGGCCACCCAATCCCGGGACCATTTCCCGGTCAAATCACTCGTCCACGCCACCGTCCGTCCCGAGCCGTATTGCCATCTGGCCAAGAGGGGGTCCGGCTCCGGGCTCGACAGTACCGTCTGAGCCGTCGATTTGGCTGTTGCGGCGACATACCCGTAGATTTGCGGCAAGCCGCTCTGGAACCAGGAGCTCCAATCTCCAGGTTGAACCTGCGCCGGAACAAAGGGCTTGTCTACGATATAGGTTCTGGCAATAATCGTCGCCTCACGGCTAAAGATCGCCGGAAGCGTCGTCTCGTCCTGCACCAGATAGTAACGTCCCTTGGCCCCGGAAGCCAAAGATTGCAGCAGTTGCACATCGGCATCATCACCGACAGCCACAGTCGACATCGTGATTTTGCCTTCGACCATGCTATCGATCAAAGTCTGATAAGCCGAATTGCCCGCCGACTGACCGTCCGTTAGCAAAATAATATGTTTGCGCTGGGCCTCAAGCTCCAGCATTTTGCTTGCAGCCTGGGACACCGCTGGAAAAATATCCGTTCCTCCACCAGACGGAATGCCATGGATACGCGAAATCACATCCTCCTTGTCGTCAAGCTGCTGCGGCTCTACTACCCACCAGGGCTGATCATCAAAGGCGATAACTCCCACCGTATCCTTCTCACGCAGCAGTTCTACCGTGCGAATCGCTGACTCCTTAGCCAGCCTCAGCTTGTCACCGTCCATACTACCTGAGCGGTCAATCACAAGCACCAGCCCCAGGGACGGGATTTCCCGCTTACCTTCCAGTTCCATCGATACCGGCAGCAATCGCTCGATCGGTGTCTTGAAGTAGCCCCCCATCCCGAAGCTATCCTCGCCTCCGACCATCATAAAGCCAACACCATAGGAGCGAACAGCCTGCTCTATCAGATCCATCTGACGGCCGCCTACCTGCTCACCGGATACATTATTGAAGATGATGCTGTCATACGCCGCATATTTCGCCAGTTCGGAGGACAGCATGCCCGGGGCCACAACAGAATAATCGACTAACCCAGCCTGCAAAGCGTTCTCCAGATTAGCCGAGGTCCCCGGCGTCCCCTCTACAATCAGTACCTTTGGGGTCCCGGTCACCCGGGTAAAGGCATAGTGCGCGTTATTGGCCGACTGCTCGTCTCCCTCGATGAAAATCTCAGCCCGGTAACGATGCAATCCCGGCTCTTTTGCCAACCCCTGCAAGGAATAACGATTATCTCCCCGCTGCAGGGTCACCGTATGGCGACCGATTTCGCGATTATCCTCATACAGACGAAGTTCGCCCGCGCCAGCATAGGTACTACGAACAAGCACCTCAAAAGCGAACGATTCGGTTGGATACAGCTTCTCGGGAACGACGAACTCTTCAATCGACGCATCATTCTCTTCCGGTGCAAGAACGGGCAGCACATCCACCGCAATGCCCCGATCCGTTAGCAGCTTGGCTTCCTCCATGACGGCTCCGACGTTTTCCTTTCCATCGGTAACGAGAACTACTCTGCGGTTGGCTTGTCCCTGGAACAGACTCCCGGCTAGCGATACCGCATGCTCGATATTCGTGAACTCCCCGGATACCTCATTTTGGCCCCATGGCGGAATCTCCGATGCTTCACTCAAATGTTTATCAATAACTGTATTTAATCCAAACGAAACCGTCGCCGCTAAGTCACCGTTGTCCTTGGCTTTTACGGCTTCCCCAACCCAATCATCAATCGGTATCGTAGACGGGATACTCGCCGAGCGGTCAGCGACGAACACAAGCTCCTTATTCAGCACCAGGGTATAGGTATGAAACCCAGCCAAAATGAACACCAGCAGCACGCAAATGGCCGTACGCAGGCCAATCACCCATTTCCTTCGGCCGCCACTTAGCCTGAAGTCTTTACGGTAAGCGTAAACCGCACCTGCTGCAAGTAAAGGCAACAGTAGGAGAAGCCAGGGATAATCATATTGAACGCCCACGCTGGTACACCCCCCATTCCGCCAAGATAACCAGAAGCGCTAGCAAGGCAACCCATTTTACTAACGGAAGGGCTTCGCGTTTTACCGCTTCCTGGCTTCCATCCGTATCTTCGCTTCCGTCAGCCTCTTGTTGCTCTCCCTCGCTGCTCGCCTGCGCTGAGCCGACTTGCAGCTTAGCCGCTAACTGCTCTGCCGGAGCCGTCTCCGACTCCAGAGGATCAGCGGTGACCTCCAGCAAAAATCCGGGCTGGGCTGCTCCGTCGCTTCCGGTAATATCCAGCCTCCATAAGCCGGGAATACCCGGAGCGGGCTGGTGGGATGACACTGCGCCGCTCCCCACAAGAACTGCCGGGATTGGCTGAGCTTCCGCTTGCCGCGCATAACCGTCCATAGCCGTCCACACGGCGGTTGCCGCATCCTGGGCCACGGGAATATCCAGTTCTGCACCGGCAGCGGCTCTGCCTAACCCCGTTCTTAAGCCGGATTTGAGCCAGGCTACCGCGTTATCGACCAGAACAGGGAATTCCGGCTTCAGTGGCAGATCGCCATCCTCCAGCCGGAACAGGAAGACCAGCTTTGGCCGACCATTCTCCGTTCCGGCGTAAGCAGCCGTCTGCCCTCCGATCGTAACAATCGGCTGGGCCCAGGCAGGTACCTCTGCATCCATTAACCGCCCGGCCGGGGGCTCCTTAAGCTGCAAATAGCGGGTGACCGGGTGCTTGGCCGTTTGCGTGTCTACACTTTCCAGCGTCCTGCCTTGTTCATCTCCGCCGATAATCCACAGCGGCGTCTCTGCCAGCAGCTTCGCCCAAGCTCCGGTCTCCGTATAGGATGGGAGCGAGCCTTCAATCACTACCGCATCCGGCTTGCTCTCAGGCAAAGCGGGGGCAGCAGATCCCCCTTCTCCGCCATTAGCTGCTGTCGGAGCAATTCGTGTTATTTTCGCACCCGTCAACTGCAAAGCCTTCTCCAGAAACAAATTTCCCGACGAGATAAGCCACACATTGGCATCTCCCGCCTGCTCCCGGAAAGCAAAGGCTTCATTGTCAAGGGAATACGCATCCTCTGGCTTCAGAGACAATCGGTAAACTTCAGCGGATGGCAATCCGCTGAACTGAACGGTGACACTCTTTCCTTGCTCGGCCGTCAACTCACGTGTAGCAACTAATTTGCCGTCCCCATATAGATCAATTGTCAAGTCGCGGGCCCCTCCGTCATTACGAATGACCGCTACTCCGTGCTGGATTCCTTCGCTTCCGGATGAACGCTTTACTCCGAACTGCTCAATCGCAACATTATCCTGTATCTCTGCACCGATAGGCATGACCTGAACCGGTACATCAAAGGCCAATTCTCCCGCACCTGCTCCATCCGGCCAACGCGTGTCCGTAACCAGCAGCACCCTGGCTTCTTCCCCCCGGGTCAAGGCCGCCGCTAGGGACAACGTTTCGCGATAAGACGCACTTCCATAGTCTATCGTCAGATTGTCGATCGCGCGAGACAACGAGGCAGCATCCTCCCTCTCACGGCTTACTAGCACCTCAGGTCTGCTGCCCAGCCGAATTAGGGTTATTTCTTCCCCTGCCCCCGCTTCGCGAACATAGGTATGAAGCTGCTGCTTCATCAAATCCAGCTTGCTGCCTGCTTGCGAATTCTCGGAATCGTCAGAGGAATCCTCCAGAGCTACGATGGTGCTCATACTGGCCGAGGTGTCAGCAATCAGGACGGTATGCCCCTGCTGCCCTCCACTTCGCCATAGGAAAGGCTGCATAAGCGCGAGCACCAGCAAGGCAGCCACCAATAACTGGATCCAGAGCAGCAACCGGTTTTGCAGCTTCTGCCAAGGACGGTTCGCCTCCATATTCAAGAGCACCCGCCGCCAGAGCAAATGGCTAGACACGGGCGTGTCGATATAGATTCGTTTGAACAAATATAAAATGACGATGATTGGCAAAGCCAATGCAAACCAGAGGCTGATCCATGATCCAATGCCCATAGCCGTCCCCCTCCTTCCCCAGCAACCTTCCTGTTGCTTCTTGCCATCCCTTAGCTACCGGAGGCTCCCGCTCCACGAAGCATGGTAAATACGGCCTTCTCCAGCGGCCAATCCGAGCGAATTTGTATATACCGTGCCCCTAGTCCGGCACAAACTTCCTTAAGCTCATGGGTATACTGCTCCACTTCCCGGAAGTATGCTTTGAGCACTTTACTGCTCATGGCAACCTCCTTGCCGCTACCCAGCTCACTGTCAATCAGTCTCAGGTCGCCGTTATACCCTGGAGCAAGCTCTTCCCCCGATACAATCTGCACCAGCACCGGCTCCTGCCCCATCGCCATAAGCCTGACAAGCAAGGCTCTCATTTGTTCCGGACCACCCTCGAGCCAGCAATCCGAGAAAATCCAGGCCATCCCCTTTTCCCTGGGGCGAACTTGCAGTTGCCTTATGGCCTCTGCCACGTTTCCCCCCGTTATGGCGGATGTCTCCTGCAAGAACGCGAACAACAGCAGGCTTGCAGCCTTCCCCCTAAGTGAGGGAAGCTTATCTAACGGACGATCTCCGAGCAGCACAGCCTGTACCTTATCCTCAGAGGAGAGAGCCATGTAACCCACGGCCGCAGCCAGCTTTTTGGCCATATCCAGCTTGTCTCCAAAATTCATTGAGGCGGTAATGTCCAGATACAGACTAAGGGTCAATTCCTGCTCGTCCCAGTATTGGCGGATGAACGGCCTGCCAGTGCGGCGATACACGCCCCAATCAAATCTTCGGATATCATCGCCTGGCGTATACTCCCGATAGTCAGCGAATTCAAGAGAAGCGCCAAGCTGGCCGGAGCGCCGTTTGCCTTGCGTAGTTCCCCTTACATGCCTTCCAGACCTCACAGACAAGCGCTCCAGCTTGGGCAGTATGGACGGGGGCAGCAGCGAAGGCGTCATTTCTTATTCTCCAGCAAGCCCAGAATCTCCCGAATCACATCATCCGCAGCTATGCCCGACGATTGACCTTCAAAGTTCAAGAAGAGCCGATGCCGCAGCGCAGGAACAGCGACAGCCCCAATATCTCCGGTGGATACATGCATCCGTCCCTTGCTAACCGCCCGGACCTTGGCCGCCGATATGATTGATTGGATGCCACGCGGTCCGGAGCCGAATCGTACGTAGCTGCGTACCATCTCTGGGGCATCCGCCTCCTCAGGATGGGTCATCATCAACAGACGGACCCCATAATCCAGCACCTCGTCAGCCAGCAGGACCTCCTTGGTCGCCTGGCGGATTTCCAGCAGCTCTTGCGCAGAGGCTGCCTTGTCCGCCGACGGCATCAGCGTGGAGGTGGTTCGGCGCACAATCTCCTTCAGTTCCTCCTGAGAAGGATAACCGACATGAATCTTCAGCATGAAGCGATCCAACTGGGCTTCAGGGAGTGGATAGGTGCCTTCCTGCTCCAGCGGATTCTGCGTGGCAAGCACGAAGAATGGCCGCGGCAAGCTCCGCGTCTCCCCACCGACGGTGACCGTCTGCTCCTGCATCGCTTCCAGCATTGCACTTTGCGTCTTCGGTGAAGCCCGGTTAATCTCATCGGCGAGGACAATGCTGCTAAATATCGGTCCCGGCTGGAACGTCATCTCGGCGCTCCCTTGCGGACCGAACGAGATGACATTGGTCCCGGTGATGTCACTTGGCATCAAATCCGGCGTAAATTGAATGCGTGAGAAGGACAATTCCAGCGTGTCGGCTACAGTTCGAACGAGCGCCGTCTTCCCCAGCCCGGGAATTCCCTCCAGCAAGGCATGTCCTCCTGCAAAAATGCACCATAGCATTTGCTCAACGACATCCTCCTGCCCGACGATGACCTTGGCAATTTGCTCGCGAACGCCCGCAATCGTATCACTCCATCTTTTTACTTCAGCCGTTTGCTCTAACATCGAATTCCCCTCTCTTATCGCGCCTTAATTGCCCGGATCAATTTCGGTAAAATAACTCTCCACCAAGCCTTGCAGGCTCTGCGGCAGCTCACCTCGGTTCAACGCCCGCTTCGCCTCAGCTTCATAATCACTGTATACCTCTTCATAAGGGCGGCTCGCTCCGTCAAATACGGGGCCCTGCCCTCCCTTCTGCACTTGACCTCCGCTGGTAGGACCGGTGTCCACTTCAACATTGCCACTGCCTGCGCTCTCACGGGGAGTAGTCACCAGCGACCGGCTGCCACTGCCAAGTCCTGCACCTGCGCCCTGACCTTGTCCTTGTCCTTGTCCTTGTCCAGTCCCCCCACTACCTGAGCCTTGACCGTTGCCGCTTCCCTGACCACCTTGGCTTTGGCCGTTGCCTCCTTGGCCGGAACCCGGGCTTTGACCTTCCATCCCGCCATTGCCTTCGTCACCTTCACCCCCTGGTGAAGCTCCGTTCCCGGCTGCTGAAGCCCATTGCTCCGCGCTGCCGCCCATCGACCAGGTGTCGGACACCGGGAAGCCCGCGGCCGACATCTGCTCCGCCATTCCAAGCCCTTGCTGCGCAAGGGCTGAAGCCAGATCGGCTGCGGCAGTCGCCTGCGCCCCGCTCACCCCAGCAGATTTCATTTCCTCCTCCAGGGCCGCTGCCAACTCCGACAGGTCAATATCGGCACTGTTCTGGTTCTCGGACACGTTCTCGGCTGCCTTGCGCAGCGCTTCGGCAAGTCGCTTGGACTCATCGCCTTCCTGAGGCAACTGATCAGCTAACTGCGATAACGCCTCCGCAAGCCGTTCCTTCTCTTGAGCAGATAGCTTGGGAAGCTGCTCCTTAAGCTTGTCGAGTTCTTCGGAGATACTCTCCGTGTCCTGCTGCTCCAATGCCCGGCCAAGACCTTCGAGCTTGGGCGTCTGTCTCCAGGCATCCAGCCACTCCGAACGTTGCTGCTCTTGTAACTCCTGACGTTCCGCCATCTCTTGCAATTGCTTCATGCTCTCTTCAAGCGATCGCAGGGCCTCCTCAGGCTGCTCCGCATTAGCCAGTTCCTGACGAAGCTTGACCAGTTCTTCCCTGAGCGGGGCCTTTACAAGCGGTTCCAGTTCACTGGCCTCCAGCTCTTCCAGAATCTTGCCCGTCTCCTCCAATTGGGATTCAATCCAGGCCTGCTGCTGCCGCTCTCGCTCAAGCACCTTATCCATCGGATTAGGCATAAGCACCAAAGCTCCCACGGCCATGGCGGCGCAACAGGCCGCAATCAGCAGACGGCGAGGAGGTCTGGGAGCAGGCAGATGGCGCTTCAGCTTCTGAACATACTCAGCGCCATACCTGGTTGCCTGCTCCCGCTGAAGCCGTGCGGCATAGCTATCATTCCCCGCGAAGGACAACGCGGTCACCATTGCGTCCTGCCGCTCTCCTTCATCTGTAGAATAATCCATAGTCCTCGCTGCAAGCTGCTTGGGGACTGAAAGCAGCAGTCCCCACATCCCTCCGGCAATAATGCACAGCAAGCCGCTTAGCGCTGCATACAGACCAAGAAAATGAATCGGCCACACTCTCCCTGCTGCAAGCCAGAGCAAGATCATGGCAAAAGCCGCAAGGCTGCCGTAACCGGTCCCGGATAGCCAACGTACCAGCCGCAAGCGCCGCGATACTTTATTCAATTGCTGGTGCAGTTTGTCCATGCCTGCCTGTTCCATGAATCATCGCTCCTTTCAGGAAAGATTACATCATTCTTGTTCCTTGCCTACTTCCCGCTCTACCTTCTTCATCATCTCCGGCTCCCCGGATGTAGTGGACGCACCCTCTTGGGAATCAGCCTCACTATGCATGACAACAGCTTGAGTCACAGAAGCATCGCTCCGTTTAGAACGGCGTTTAGCCCGCACTGGACGGATTTTACGGACGGCAATCCACAACATCAGCACAATGACAACGCTATAGACCAGTAGAAATTGCTGCCAAAGTTGAATCGGTGCAGTTGCTTGCAGATTGCTTCTTTGTACCAGAAATACTTCATTGGAGAACGAAGGCTCAAATATGCTGATCAACGCCCCTGCCGGATTCAGTCCGAGCAGATAGCCTACCCAGGAATAGGGCCGCGGTGGCGCTCCCGATCCATAATAATTCGCTTGATCAATGCCCAAGGCAAAGAGATAGGCTAGCCCTGTGAACAGAAAGATCGCAAGTCCAACCCCATAGGTCATGATTACCGCCAGAATAGTTCGCTTAAACAAAGTAGAGAAGCATACACCAAGTGCTCCCAGTAAGAGCATAATAAATAGATAGAACAGGAACACCGAGGCAAGCTGACCCATCGATACCCCACCGTACAAAAATACAATACTGTACACCGGGATCGTCGCCACAATGATCAATGCCATGAAGCTCAGCGACGAGGTGAGCTTGCTCAGAATGATTGCCGCCGAACTTTGCTGCGTAGTGAGCAGCATATTCAGCGTTTGCTTCTCCCGTTCCCCACTGATTACACCTGCGGTGAGCGCTGGTGTCATGAAGGCAATCAGTACAAGTTGTGCGATGCTGAGGGCATAGAACATCATCCGGCTTGTCTCCGAATCAACCCTGACCGTGCCCCTTCCCGCCGTTAGCACATAAATGATTCCCATGGCCAGCAGTCCTGTGACGAGCACATAGGCCAGGACCGTAAATGCCGAGCGGGCCGAACGCATTCGCAACCTGAACTCTTTGTCCAGCACCGGATTCATCACTATGCTACGCAAATTCATGTGCTCCGCCTCCTTTGGTAATCTCCAGAAATACGTCTTCCAGATTGCTCTGTGCTTCATGGAAAGAAATAACTTGGAAGCCTGCCGCAAAGATGCTGGCCAGCAAGGCGGACTGCTCGGCATCCCCTCCACCGAAATGAACATGCACGCCGGTCTCATCACACAGCACTTGACTGACGTGCAATTCGTCACGAAGCCGCTGAGCCAGTTCTTCGGATCGGTCCAGAAGCCGGATATGCAGCACTCTCTTCACTCGTAGTCGATTCTGAATATCAGCGACCTTACCTTGGGCTACCATTCGGCCATGCTCGATAACTCCGATTTCGTCCACCATCTCCGCCAGTTCGGGAAGAATGTGGGACGATATGATAATGGTCTTGCCCATTAACTTCAATTCCTTGAGGATCTCCCGCATCTCTATTCGCGCGCGAGGGTCCAATCCCGAGGCCGGTTCATCCAGGATCAGCACATCCGGGTCATGAACCAGACAACGAGCCAGACACAGCCGTTGCTTCATCCCTCGTGAGAGACTATCTACATAAACATCCTGCTTGTCGCTCAGATTGACCAACTCCAGAAGTTGGGGAATCAACTGCTCTCGTTCCGCCCGGGAAATGCCGTAGCTCGCCCCGTAAAAATGCAAATACTCAGTGGTCTTGAATTGATCGTACACACCGAAAAAATCGGGCATGTATCCAATTCGTTTGCGAACCTCATGGGGGTACTCAGTCACCTCGTACCCTCCCACTTTCGCGGAGCCGGAAGTCGGAGCAAGCAACGTCGCCAGGATTGACATCGTAGTGGACTTTCCCGCCCCATTCGGACCAACAAATCCAAATACCGTCCCTTTGCCAATGGAGATATTCACATCTTTAAGTGCAGCAAAGTGGCCGTACATTTTCGTCAGATTTTTAATTTCAATCATGGAGTCACCTTCCCTTTCAGCATGATCTCCGGCAACTGGAAGGAGGTCCATTCCGTCGCTACACATTTCACCTTGACCGTGCCGCCCTGCACATAATGCTCGGCAGCCTCAACAATATCCGGTTCCCACACGCCTTTGTGCTGGTTCCAGACCTCCATGCCCACATTACTGGGGAAGGAAGAGCGAAGCGTAATCTCCTGATATTCCATTCCCTCATCTGCTGGCAAGACAAATTCCAAAGTAACCTCTCCTGCAGACATATTTAAATACTCGCTCTGTTCCCTGTATATTTCCGTCGCTGTACTGCTGACGATATCGGGCTGAATCATGCCAAACGGAATATCCACCTGACCATTCAGCTCGAAGCTTGGCTCAAAGGGCTGGGCCCACAGATTTAAATAATCCGTCCGGGGTTGCTTGCCGTCGACCTTGTAGCCATCTCCTTGATCGGGAGCTTCCTTGCTCCAGGCCAGGAGCGCATATTTCCCGTAGTTCCCCGAAGCCCCCATATATCGATTAATCATAGAACGCTCTCGCTCCTTCTCCTCGTAAGAATAGCCTTGCGAGTAACCGGAGTACGGAAATATGGTTGATCCGTAGTCATTATTATAAGAGGATGTGAACGCAGCAGGAAGCTGGACCTGGGCCCCACGCGGCAGTTCACCCAGCGCATAAACGTTGCTGGCTGCGACAATATAAGCTTCCTCCAGATCACTACTGGTATCGTTCTTCACCGTTCCTTGAAGCTTGCCTTGGCTATCAAACGATACATCAATCTGTAGCTTGCCAGTATTCAACGTTTCGGGATGCTCCATCAATAGCTTGGCCATCGACCGGGGCGTCATCTCACGCAGCGTCAATTCAGTCGCTTCCGCTTTTACCCGGAGCAACTGACGATCCGCATCGCCAGATTGACTGCCAAACGGATTACCCTCCCGCTCAACCAAGACCCGGGTTCCCGCTGGAAGTTCGACCTGGTAGGTGCCTCCGCGAGGTACAAACAAAGCGGAGGAAGCCGATTTGACCGCTTCTCCCTGTCCGTCAAGCTCAATAATATTCAAAGTATGTGAGCGAACATCACTTCTTCCACTGGTACCCGCCAGGTAGATTGCTATGCTGGCAACGACTGCAATCAATGGCATCAGTCCCCAAGCCCATTCCCGCCGGTCAAACTTCTTCAACACGAAGTACAGAAGCGGTGCAACCAGAACGGCGTACAACACCAGCATCCAGAACAGAAGTGAAAATGGCGGTGGTGTCAGTGATGGAAAATAATCGAGTATATAGGAGAACCCGCTCATCAGGTTCCATTCAGTCTGACCTCCACCCGGCATGCCCGTTCCCATGAAGGGCTCGCGCAGGATCTTGGTCCATAGGTCAGCATGACCACGCCAGTGATATACCGGGTCCATGGAAATATCGTAAGCCGCATAAATGACATCTCCTTTGCCCACGGACTGTGACGCCACCAGAAGCACACCATCCGAGGACATCACGCTCTTGGCCCCTTCTTTCAGTACGGCTGAAGATACGGGTAATGGGCTCGCAAGCGTCAGAGGCTCTCCCGTCGCCTGACTGAACGCAGTAAGTTCATTTATATCTGCACTGCCCTTATACTCCACAGGAGCAATATCTTCGAACCCCTTGGCCGTTTTGGCATACCCTTGTCCACCCGCCAGGACGAGGCTCCCCCCTTGCTTGACCCATTGGCGTATTGCCTGAGTCTGCTTCTCCGACAACGTATCTGCCGAATAATTGTTCATTACGATCACATCCAGCGTAGACAACATAATTGCATCCTCCGGCACCTGCTCCTTCTGAAGTGGAGCCACTACCGGATTTTGTCTATTAATGCTGGATGTCATGAAATTCAGTGTATCCGGATCAGCCGCGAGAACACCAATCATCAGGTTGTCTAACGCTGAACCCTGTATGTAAGCACGGCCGGTGCTGAACGGGATGTATTTCCCATTTTCCACCGTTCCTTCGTAGAACCTGATCCTGCTGTTATCTTTGTTATAGCTGTTGCCCAGCACAGCGAACTGAATCGTCTTTGCCTCCCCTGCCGACAGATCGACTCGTTCCACAAAGGTAGAAGAGGCCCCCATATTCGGGTTATCCGTCTCCACTACCAATTCTCCTGAGATATCTCTATCGCTGAGCAGCTTGACTGACAG
Source organism: Paenibacillus senegalimassiliensis (assembly GCF_001486585.1). Classification (GTDB taxonomy): domain Bacteria; phylum Bacillota; class Bacilli; order Paenibacillales; family Paenibacillaceae; genus Fontibacillus; species Fontibacillus senegalimassiliensis. Next base: position 672,834 of record NZ_LN909045.1, on the reverse strand, counting down.
CGGTCCCCACTCGTTCATGGTAATATTCCCGCCGTAGCCCAGCTCGGATTCTACTGTCAGTTTAGGCTCGGCTGCCTGCACTGCAAGCGGACTTGAAACGCCTAGCCAAAGGCATACTGTCAGCAGTACAAATACCACCTTCAGCATGAGTCCCGTACACCTTGATTGGTTCCTTATTGATAAATGCACGCATTCCTTCCCCTCTCCAACTGAATTCTTGTTCCTGCACTTATTGTCATTATAACGTATCTGGACTCCCTAAAGTTTCCCCACCACGGCATATTGCTACCAGATGGACCTAGTAATTGCCTTGGAATTTCCTGCGTTCTATTAGAAAAAAAGCCCCGGGACAAGCGGTATTGCCACCTGTTGGCCCGAGGCTAAATGAATAATGTTCCCTACAAGTTAATTAAACACGACTGTCTTGTTCTGATGCACGAGAATTCGATCCTCAATATGCCATTTGACGGCCCGTGCCAGCACTACACGTTCAATGGTGCGCCCAATTCGCTTGAGCTCAGAGACATCGTCCCGATGGCTGACACGCTGAACGTCTTGCTCGATAATCGGGCCACCGTCCAGTTCTTCAGTAACGTAATGAGCGGTAGCTCCGATGATCTTCACCCCGCGGTCATAGGCCTGGGCATAAGGCTTTCCGCCGACAAAGGCAGGGAGAAATGAATGATGAATGTTAATCAGACGATTGCGGTATGGTTCAATTAAGGCCGGGGACACAATTTGCATGTATCTCGCCAGCACAATAAGGTCTACTTTACCATTAACGATGTCCAATTGCTGCTGCTCCGCCTCCCGCTTGGTGCTTGGAGTTACCGGAATATGATGATAAGGAATACCGAAGGATTCCACGTATTCCCGCATATCGGGATGATTGCTGACTACCATGGAGATTTCAGCGTCCAAATCACCCGCCTGCCATTGCCACAGCAACTCCACCAGACAATGGTCCTCCTTGGATACGAAGATAGCCAGCTTCTTCTTACGACTAAGCTGATGAATATTCCACTGCATATCAAACCCTGTGGCCACCTCATCAAAATCAGTACGTAAATCCGAAATTCGATCGTCGAGTGCATCCAGATCGAATTCCACCCGCATAAAGAACATCCCGCCTTCGGGATTCATCGTATATTGATCTGATTGTACGATGTTTGCGCCGTGCTCATGCAAAAATCGAGACACTGCCGCCACAATACCCGGTCCGTCCGGACAAGATATTAACATGCGCGCACGGTTGTTTTCATAAGGCTTAACGGGTTGTCTTCCCGTCATCGTAGGTGTATCCATCGTTTACAAATCCCCCTGCCATCTATTCTGTCATCTATGATCCTTGGGCGAACCAGGCCACCAGCCGGTGGTTAATCTCTTCTTCGGTACGATCCGGGAACAGCCCTGCTCCCATAACCACATCGTATAGCCGCTCCATAGGTTCTCTTGGATCAGCTTTCTTGGCTTTGGCATCATTTTTGAGCACATGCCAGGTGTCCAGTACGTAGGATCGTGCTCCGATTCCTTCCTTGACGAAGAAATCCGATAACCGCTCCACATCATTCACGAATGCTTCACCGAAGCGAGCCCCCACATCGCCACGTAGCAAGGCAATTTCCACCTCATACATCGGGCGTTGTTTCTTAGGGTCCTTCCCTACCCAAGGTGTCTCCAGGATAAACGGCCGACCACTCAGTGCTTCATGATGCACCACCCGCTGAATCGCCTCAAAGCCAATCCAGCCCGAGCCGATCGGCGTATGCCGGTCCTTCCCTGCGCCAACCGGATTTTTGCTGTCATTGACGTGTACAACTTCAATCCGATCTAATCCAACGGTATCGTCGAAATGACGCAACACGCCGTCCAAATCATTTACGATGTCGTAACCCGCATCATGAATATGGCAGGTATCCATACATACCGTTAACCGTTCATTATGCTGTACCTTGTCAATAATCTGCGCGAGTTCCTCGAAGCTGCGACCCATCTCTGTACCTTTGCCGGCCATAGTTTCGAGCGCGATGCGAACCTCGGTTTCTTGCGTGCCATTCAGCACTTCATTTAATCCTTCAGCAATCCTGGCCACGCCGTATTCGGCATCCTTGTCTGTGAACGCTCCAGGGTGCAGCACGATATTGCGTACGCCAATGGCATGGGTACGACGGATTTCCTCCTGTAAAAAGTCAACCGCCAATTGATACGTGTTCGACTTATAGGAGCCAAGGTTAATGATGTACGGAGCATGAACGACAATCTCGCCGATCCCGGCCTGTTCCATCGCCAGCTTCCCCTCTACAATATGCATCGAGTCAATCGGCTTGCGCCGCGTGTTTTGCGGTGCTCCGGTATATATCATGAAGGAAGTGGAGCCATATGAAGCTGCCTCTGCTGTCGCACTAAGCAGACCCTTGTCCGAGAATGAAACGTGAGAACCAATTTTCAACATATATATTTCTGCCTCCTTTGGGACGGTAAATCGCTAAACATCCCCTATTTTAGCTTGAATGCTGAAATAAATAAAGAAATAAGGTATAATTCAGGCAGATTAGCTCATTTTTGAAATAAAAAGCGAATTGATCTTCGAGGTGATGATGGTGCTACAAGGTACATTGGTTTTCCTGATGGCAGCTTCCGGGGGTCCCAGCCGCTGGTTCATGAATAGCATCGCTTTCTGGGGTTTTGTGTTGCTGGGCATGATGGCCATTGGCGGTTTCTTCATGTTCCGCAAATTTCTCAAAGTGCTGCCCAAGGCGGATGGCATGTCCAAGCTGGACTGGCAAAATCATTGGGTCGAACAAAGCCGCCACCTATGGACGGATGAAGCCAAGGCCTTCCTCGACAAGCTTGTCGAGCCGGTGCCCGGTCCCTTCCGCGATATCGCCAAGCATTCCATTGCGGCCGAAATCGGCAAGACCGCTCTTGAAGAGAACGCCTCTGAGGTAACACAGGAGCATTGTATCAAAGGATACATCATAGCCACACCCAAGCGCGACAACAAATTTTTGGTACATTTTCTGGAGAAGAATCAGATCGACTATCAGCCGTACCGTCATTTGCTAAATAAGTAAGCCATCATTTTATGAACATACACTTGTGGAAAAGGTGCTGCTTTGTGAGCTAACAAGCTCTAAAGCAGCACCTTTCTCTTTTTTATACATTACAACCTGCAAACGTACCGCTCCACGACACGTAACAAAATTATATACAACAGCCATTCGAACACACGGCCTCGTTCTTCGATTAACAGGAAATCCTCCAGCTAATTATGGACAAATCTCTCTATTTTGCGATTTAGCGGGAAATTGTCCTGTTAATTCTCCCGTTTCAGTCCTAAAAGCCTATGATCGGCTAATTTATAGGGAGGTTTTCCAGCTAATCCCTACAATACCTCAGTTAGCGAGATATTATAGGGAGATTTTCCAGTTAACAAGTTGCCACATGGCCCGGAATGGAGTTGAAGCACTCAAGGTGAATTCACAGCCATTCCAGGCCGCCCAACTGCTGCTAGCCCATCCTTGTTTATACCCTGGACTTCATTAACAAGTACAGGAAGTACGGAGCACCAACAATAGCTACTACGATCCCCGTCGGTATCTCCGACGGCTGCAATACCCAGCGGGCCAGCGTATCACCCACGATAATGAGCAAGCCTCCGGCCAGAGCCGAAGCCGGCAACAGGTATTCATGCCTTGGTCCGACCAGCCTTCTGGCGAGATGCGGGGCAATAAGACCCACAAAGGAGATTCCTCCCCCCACAGCAACACAAGCCCCCGTCAATCCAACCGCCGCGGCGAGCAGGCCGAGACGTGAACGTTCCAGTGAAATACCAAGTCCGGAAGCGGTCTGGTCGCCCAGGTTCAGCACATTAAGTGCACGAGATTTCATGAATATATAAGGTAGCAGAATCAGCAGCCAAGGCAGTAAAGCAATAACATGCTTCCAAGAACTCCCCCAAATGCTGCCAACCAGCCAAATTTGAAGCAATTGAAAATTTTCCGGTTTTAGCCGCAGTTGCAAAATGATCATTGCTGCATTAATGCCAGAAGCAACCGCGATTCCGACCAGAATCATGCGGATGGGAAGTAGCCCGTAGTTCTTCTTATAGGATAACAAGTAAATCAACGTGGCCGTCCCTGCAGCTCCAAACAACGCCAATACCGGCATCAGATATACCGGAGCGTTTGCTATCGATGGGTAGAAGGAAATAAACAATGTAACGGCAAGTCCTGCCCCCGCATTAATCCCCAACACACCGGAATCGGCGAGCGGGTTACGTGAGATGCCCTGAAAGATACAACCAGCCACAGCCATCCCCATGCCGATTAGCACCGAAATAACGATGCGTGGCAACCGGAATATAAATAAAGTTAACTCCTGCTTCTCGGTTCCAAATCCAAACAACGTCTTGATAACATCCTTAGGCGCAAGCGGCATAGCACCAATATTCATACTGAGCACAAAAACGGCCACGATCAGCACGGCAAAGATCAACTGGACAATGTAAGCCCGGCGAGCTCTTTGCTTCAATTGTAACGGAATGGTTCCCCGATTCATCCTTCCATTCCCCCTTTCTGCTTCAAAGCAAGATAAAGGAAGAATGGCACGCCGATTACAGCAATTAGTGCTCCAATCGGGGTTTCTTGCGGAGGATTAACCATCCGGGCCAAAATGTCGGCGAACACCAGCAGCAAGCTGCCAAGCAGAGCGGAAGAAGGAATGATCCAGCGATAATCCACCCCAACCAGGAAGCGAGAGATGTGGGGAATCATCAGACCCACGAAACCGATAGCTCCCACGATGGATACCGCGCTGCCAGCCAGAACTAAGACAATAATCAAGCCAACCACTTTAATAAGGCCGGTTCTTTGACCAAGCCCGGTTGCTACATCTTCTCCAAGGCTTAGCAAAGTAATGGATTTGGAAATGAACAACGCAGCGACCAATCCCACAATAATCCAGGGCGATACCATCTTGACCTGCAACCAGTTAGCCCCGGAAATCGCACCAGCATACCAGAAGGCCAGGTCTTGTCCAACCCGAAAAAAAAGCGTGAGCCCTTCACTAATCGCAGTAAATAGCATACCTACCGCCGCCCCCGCCAAAGTCAAGCGTACCGGGGACATCCCCCCCTTGGACAACGTGCCAATACCAAATACAAGCCCTGCGCCAAGACCAGCCCCAAGGCAAGAATAGAACATCATTAGCAGAAATGGGGTGCCTGGCATAAGAGCAAAGCAAATAGCCAAGGCCAGTCCCGCACCGGCGTTCAAGCCGAGCAGCCCGGAATCTGCCATCGGGTTGCGGGTCATTCCTTGCATGATGGCCCCCGCCACGGCCAAAGCTGCTCCAACCAAGGCAGCCGCCAGAGTGCGGGGCAGCCTGAGCTCCATAATAATATGATGTTTCTGTTGCCCTGCTTGGAAATGAAACAAGGCGTCCCACACCGTGGATAACTTAATATCAGCAAGCCCTACGGAGATAGAAAGTCCAATAGCGAACAAGAGCAACACTCCACCGCCGAATAGGATCAACGTGGCCATTACCGGGCGTGTCCGGTATCGTGATTTAGTAGATGAAGATAATGTCGACATGCCTGGAACCATTCCTTTTATGAAATTTGCAGATGAGTCGTATGTATTCCACAATACGAAATCGCACAATTGAGAATCATTCTCGTCAATTATACTCGCTTTCGCTATCAGAATCTACGCCGATCTGAAATTTGCAAAAAAGGCAAAGAGCTAAGCGAACCTACCGCGCTTAGCTCTACTCGAATCATGCATCACTGCACAGAGTTCATAACAAGCTTAAAATTCACTTCTGCCAGGGAAAAAACATCCCCTTCTGCCAAAGGATAAGCCTTATAGGGAGCGATCAACTCTCCCTTAAGTCTTGTTCCGTTGGTAGAACCCAGGTCCTTCAAGGTGCAGCCTTGGGAGGACACCATTACTTCCACATGGGCTCTGGATACTCCTGTACTGTCCTCCACAAATTGAACCAGTTCCTCGGAGCGACCAATGACCAAGCTGCCCGGAGATAGAGAGATTTGTTCCGGCGTTGTTCCCATCCCTTGCCCATCCGACCGCTCCAGATAAAAGCGGGGGGTGCTTGGTAAAGCTTCACCATTATGCTCCGACAACATGGAGCGGCTTAACAACATCGTAGGCGGTGACAACGGGGCATCTATAGCATTACTTTCACTATTATTCCAAACTGATGATTGCGATGTGGAGGATGCCGACAGCCTGGACACACTGGGTACACTAGGTACACTGGGTAAATTAATCTGCAGTGCCGATCCTCGCAGACCTCCTCTCTGATTGACCACTCCCTCAGAAGCTTCCTCTGAGGCAGCATAATTCGAAGAAAGCACAGAATAATCTGAATTAACCGAGGGGGGAATCTGGGAGTCCCTATGTTCTTCCTCCGCTTCGGGCACGTCGAAGGTAATACCCTTACGCCAAATCCAGTAAACCATTGCAATCAGCAGTACCGTAATCAACACACATGTATAAAGCCCAATCTGCCCCGGCTGGTCTATATAAAGAAGCTTCCAGCATAAAGCAGCGGCCAGGATGGCACCTAGCAGCAAATATGTCGGCTTAAGCCGTAGCTTCGGTTGCTCATCCTCGCTGACACCTGGCCAATCCAGACGGGGAGCAACCGCTTCATCGCCATCATATGGACGCAGATGCTCCCCTATGCCCGCCTCTTCTGGTGTGACATATTCCTTAATCAAGGTAGAACCGACAGCAGCGCTTGCCTGATTTGGAGAACTGAAAATGGAAGCTCTCTCCCGCTTTCCCGGCAACTGCCCGCCTTCCTCTGAATCGAAGGAGATTCCTCCCTCCCCAGTTAGTCCGCCCAGCCGATGAGGGGCCCCTGCTTCCCCTAGCCTAGGTTGATCAAATTGGTCCCCAGCTAATAGCTCTAGCAACAGCTTCTTTAATCCCCCCAAGGAAAAAGACTCATCTCCACAAAGCTTCACCAGTTGGGGTATCCCTTGTCCCTCCACTTGAGCAACACAGGTTAACAACCTCGTTATAAGACCAAGCAGGGCTTGAGAAAGCGGAGCACCGTCTGTTCTGTGCTTCCAGGGTATATAAGTAAAATGCAGCGTCCCCCAAGAAAGCGGGTTCTCCACGAAAATATGCTGCTCATCGAGTATAAAATTACCGGGGTTGAGCATGTATTTTCTGCCTTCTTCCAGCACCGCTACCACCTGAAGTAACAATCCGTAGAATTCCATCAACCCCATCTGATCAGTGCGCAAGCAGTGGGACAGCATCCTTTTGCCCGTAATGTCAAAATGGAGGCTAATCTCGAAATCGATCTCACGCACATCAAGCTTTAATAGACGGGGTACTGACACGGCTGCCAGCATGGACCGTTCCACACGGTTCAGCAGGTCCGGATGAAAGCTCTCGTCCTGTGCCTGCAAAATCATATAGGTGCCGCCGTCTCTAATAAAATCGGCGTGTAATTGCGGCATGTATGCAGCCCTCCTCTGCTAAAAATAGTACACGGACAGAATAGCTCCCGGTAATACAGCCAGCATGAACGGGAACTGCAATTGATTTCTTGCTGTTGCTTGAATGGGAGCCACGCTACGCAACACCGCTGCTCCGAACACACTCTGGAATATGCGACGCAGCCGCATCCAAGTCTCTTGCCGCCATAGTAGAATAATTAATCCGATGCATCCGGCAATGACAATGGAATACATCATCATGGACAAGGTCAAAGTAATGCCCATCCAGGCTCCGATTGCTCCAAACAGCTTGACGTCTCCCCCGCCTACAGCCCTCAGCAAATACAATAACAACATCAGAGCAAAGCCAATACCAGCCCCTTTGACTGCAAACCACCCCCCAGCCCAGCCATTCAGCAATGTATGAAACATTATTCCTCCGGCGATCCCCGGAATCGTTAACCAGTTCGGAATTTTCATCGTTCTTAAATCTGTGATAAAGGCCGTAATTAACATGAGAAAACAACCCCAGTATTCCAGTGGCATCATCCATCCTCACTTCCTTTCTTGTCAGCCCCACTTACAACCTCAAATGACATTGTCTGACGCAGCCCTTCGCCCGTTTCAATAACAAACGTCCAGGTTCCCGGAGTCGTATTGCCACCGACAAGCCAGTTCCAATCCACATATCCGTCCTCATCCGCTTGAGCCTCGCCAAGATATTTGGCCCGGCTTACTCCACTCTTGTAATAGACTGTCAGCTTGGCAGACGTCCCGGGGGCAATACGGGCTTGAATTGCTGCCCGTCTCCCTGCATAAGCCGGGTCAGGCTTGCTGATGACCACAGGGGTCTGTCCACTCTGCTCGTCCCCGGTGTCTCCCCCTGTGCTGAGTTCGTCTGTATCCCCAATCCATAGACGTTCCTCCGCTCTGGCTTGCAGCAAGACCCGCCGTCCTGTGAATGGCACGCGGATAGGCATCTCATAGCTTAATTCAATTCCGAAATAGGGTTGCTTTCCCGTTTTCAGATTAGGTACTGTAATGCCGCTGACATGCAGATGCTCCTGCTGCAGAAGTGTTCCCTTCATAAAGGGCTGTAACACTGGCTTAACTAGCGGGTCCAGTACCGCCTCCAATACGCTACCCTTAGCCTCCTCAAGTGGCCCGTCACCACGACGCGCTGCCTCTATAACCCACTGTCCCAACGGAGATGGCAGTGCATCGGCATACTGCTCAGCCCAATCCTCCAATGAAAGGGAGGGCATGTCCCAGACAAAAGAAGAATTGGCTTCATCTGCTGCCTGTTCTCCCTGACCTTCACCAGATTCATAAATGGCGATAGCAACAGGATAAATATGCGCGGATACTTGCTTCACAGCATTAGAAGCAACGATATGCAACTGATTGGTAAGCAAGGCCATATGTATCATATAGATGAACCAAAACAAGATCAGGACAAAGATAGGCATTACCAAGGCGGATTCCAACACGATGCTGCCTCGGCTTCTTCCTGACCTGGCCCCGGACAGCCGTGGCTTAAGCTGGCCCTGTCTAATAGGAGTAATCCGCCCGTTTACTGACATAATAGCGACTTCCCTCCACATTTCCTTTCAGGAGCCCCGTCTCGCCCATCGCCTTGAGAACGCCAGGCAAGAACCATAACGGCATCGCGAGAGTGACCTCCCCCTTCAAATAAGTGGCTCGCTGCGCCATGTTAATTCCTGTATTCATCGTAATTACGGCCTGCATACGTGAAAGTCGGCTTTCGCTACGACCATGCAGCAACAGAAACAGGCGCAAATGATCCCGGTAAGTCAACTTCACCTGCAAATACTCGCTAAGTTCAACCTTCCCCTCGCGGGTTAAGGAAATCATATCCTGTACCGTATGCTGAATGCCGTAGAGCAACGCCAAGGCCAGAATAAGCAAGGGGTGACCTTTACCCTGATTCTTCACGAGCCCTTCCATCGTCCTTATCGCCAAGCGCATGGCAAATATTTCGCCATAAGCGGCCGCAATATTCCCCGTTGGATTATGGAAGCCGTATAGAATATATTCCGCTTCTTGGTTAGTTGGAGCCAACTTAAGGCGCAATTCCTCCCATTGGTCTTCCGCTCCCTTGCCTTCAACAAGCCCGTTAAGCGTGCTAATATCCAGATAATTAAAAAAGCTTACGATATACTCCATTTGAAAGAGATGATCGCTTACCCCACCCGCAAAGCCCGCCAACCCTCCGAATAAACTATCCATTCCCGACATAGCGCTTCGGCCTGCATCATACGGATCATCCTCTATGTCTGTCCCCTCTACGGCTTCAGCTTGGGAACGATTCAGTTCACGGATCGCTTCGCTATCGGTAGCCAATTGATCATAGACCGCTTGATACTCCTTCAATTGCTCCTTGAGGTCGGATATTTGTGACATCATACCCGAGGCCTCCTTAAGTTCGGTTTCGGCGGCTTGCTCCACTGCTTTGCGCTCTTTATCATGGGACCGATGTGTTTCAAGCCTACGAGCATTCTCCAGCAATAAATTACTTGATCCTCCATCAACAAATAACCGCAGATAAGCATCACATTCCCGACTGGCACCAGCAATCCCTGATTGGAAATCACCGCCTGAAGCCGTTCCCCCAAGAACAGCCCCCTGCCGACCAAGTAACACGCCAATCACCGTTGTAAGTCCGACAAAAGTCCGATCCTGCTGCTCTATATCACCGGCAAAATCATCGAACAGTTCCTCGGGCAACAACAGCGATTCAGCTTGCGCTCGAATCTGAGCAATCTCATCACCATGTTCAGGCAAATTTCCAGCACCCGTACTAGGCGCATCCGTTACAGCATTATATCCTGCTTGGGCCGGCCGCTGCTCCGCTTCCTGAATCGTTCTTCGCATGTCTTCATTGATAGCTCGCACTTCAAGCAGCAACTCCCTGGCCTCCGGCAATAGCTTGGCATGGCCCTCTTCCGCACGCTGGCCACTCTGCGAAAGACGCCTGAATACATCCCCGGTGTCCAGGCGATAGCGATACAACTCCAGCGTATATATTCGCTCCAAGGGCTCTCTGTCACTGTCTTCCTCCAGCTTGAGCACATAATCTTCATATTGCGCCGCTGCTTCGGCCAGAGAAGTAATATGTCCACCTAATGTGGTTTGACCATGGGAACCATTGCTTCCTCTCGGCAGCAAGTTGCTATAAGCCACGACTGTCTCCCCGGCTTCCCGCTGCTTCGCGAGCAGTTCATCCAGCTTGGCTTCGCGCCGGTCATAGAGCTTCTGCAACTTGCCAAGCAAATCGACCGTATTTGAAGCCTCCTTCATCATTTGAGCCAAAGGCTTGAAATGATTAAATATCTCTATGGTAATATCGATAGGTGCTCTGTATTTCATCTGCTCCCTGATTTGCCGTTCAAATACCTCGTAAATGCCAATCGGTCGAAGCATTTCCACGGTGGATTCCTCAAGCCTTGCCCCCAGTAGCGGTAAGCCATCCTGACGCCGGGTCAACGCTAACTGATCCTCCAGCACCTTAGACATAATGTAGCTTTCTTCAGTTTGTCCGTAAGCAAACAGTCCATATTGCTCAGCCAATTCACGATCATAAGCAGACATAACAGATCTGGAAGCGGCATGAGCGAGCGCCTCCGCCCTGGCCTGCGTAGCGAACATTCTGGAGAAATCTATAAAAATACTGACAAAGGCAAATACCACTGCAAGAATCATGATCAGAAATACAGTAACGGCACCACGCTCCGACCTTTCTGGTTGAAACACCCTGCCGCCTCCTCTCCCAGCCCCTCTTCTATTTGGCAAATAGCTTCAGGGCATCTCGTGCCTCTTGCTGATCCATGCCGCCCTTAGTCTTCGACTTCTTAAACTTTGCGCCATAGTAACGAGCCAGTTCAACAGTTCTAATCCATTCCACAGGCTCTACAACATACGCATCTGCCCTTCCGCTCTGCCGGGCATCTCCCATCCATCTCTCCAAAGGAGCCAATGGAATCAGCCGCTCCAAAGCAACCGTAACCTTGCGCAATAGAAGCCCATTATCGTAACGAAGTTCTCCCTGTATGCCTGCTGGCAGCTTTCCACCAGTTCGACTAAGCTTGGTCATCGGCAGCCCTTGTGTCTCAACGCCCGAGGTCATTGGTAAAGCTACCCTGGCTGCACCTCCATCCTCGTTCCAACCAAAGATACTGCGCAGCATACCGTCGTCAGTCAGCCTCCAGTACAAAGAATCATACCTGCCTTCGGCATAAGCACCAGTCAAATCATCTCGTTCACTGTTGTCCCAGACATAAGCCACCCGCTCGGAAGCCGCCGCAGCGGCCTGTCCGAGCAAAGTATGCTGATACATATACAAGCAAAAGAACAGCAACACCAGCACTGCCAAAAATATAAAGGGCAGCACTAGCGACGCCTCCAGCGTGAAGCTTCCCCGTGAATCACGCCGCAGTCTCATACCTATGCCTTCTCATCCATGAAGCTCTCCGTCTTGGACTTGGCTTTGCCCAGCAAGCTCGTAATGATTGCCTTCAATTGATCGCGAAAAATAGCAGCAAGAATAACGATAACGGCAATAATTAAAATCATCTCCAGCATGCCCAAGCCGTCCTCATTCCGCCAAAAGCTTTGAATTCCTTTCCGTATTCCCGTTAACATGGTCAAATCCCCCAATTCACAAAATGGTAAAGCTATAAATCCATCATCATAAATGCCGGAGCACCTACCAGAATAAGCAGCACAATGAACAGTAGCGCCATCGGAAACACCAGCTTGGCCGATGCTTGTTCTCCTAAAGTTTTGCTGACTGCTTTGCGCTTCTCCCACAAAGAATGCGATAAATCACGCAGGGCGAGCGCAAAATCCTGCCCGCCCCGGCGGTAATTAAGCAGCACAGTCGTCGTAAAAGCAGCTACCTCCTGAATACCACAGCGTTTGCTGAAGCCTTCCATAGACTGCTGAAAGGAGTCGCCCCCCTCCCATTCACGTTGCATTTGCAAGAGCTCCCGGTACAAGGGATGCTCCACGTCCTGCCTTCGCTCCAAGCAGAGCTTGATCGCCTGCTGCACGGTACTGCCAGCTCCCACCAGCAACATAATTTTGTTCAATAACTCAGGCAGTTCCATCATGAGCTCCTGCTCCCGGCGCTGAACCTTACGATACAAATCGTTAATTAGAGCCATAGGAATGACTATTGTTAAAATCCCGCCTATGAAGAGGCCTGCCGGGTCACCGCCCCCAAGCAGGGACAGCAAGCAGCCTGTAGCCAGCGTAAGCCAGGCATAGTTAAGCGTCTCGGCAAAGAACAGCAGTGTCAATTCCCCACCTCTTCGATCTCCGCTTAGCTTCTGCACCGCCCTCTGTACTCGAAAGAACAATCTGGGGAGCCGCCGATGCACGCGAATTCTCTCGAGCAGATATAACATGGACGGCGCTAATCGTTGCAGCCTCAGTCCTTCCATAGCGAGCTTGGCATAACCCCCATACTTAGGGCGTCCCGCCCTGTAGGCCAGCAACCAGCCGCCAGCCAAAGCCAGCAGCAAGCCTGCTGATAGCGCATGAATCATGCCGCCAGGCCTCCCTTATATTCGGATATCGATGATTTTGAGCATTAGCCAGGAACAACCAGCGAACAACAACAAAGCAGCTCCCGAGATGACCAGCCCCAAGCCGCTGTGAAGTGGGGCCATATAGTCGGGTGAGGTAAGTTGCATAAATAATAGGAATAATACAGGAGCGACGAGCATCGCCTTGGCTTCGAAACGCTTCTGGGCAATCATCACGCTAATCTCCTGGCTGATCTCAAGCTTCTCACTAATAATGCTTGACGTTCGCCGAACAATCTCCACCAAATCACCCCCTGAGCGCTTGCAAATCGTGAATACGTCGGCAAAATTGCCGATATCCTCCATCGCAGCCCTCCGGCTAAAGTCCATAAGGGCCTCCTCAATGGGTTGTCCATATTCCAGACGAGTACCTATAATACTGAACTCACGAATGACATCACTGTCCCCGTCAGGGTATAGCAGCCGCAAATCTTCAATCGCTTCACGAAACCCGTTCTCTACTGACCGGCCTGCAGCCAGAGAAGAAGAGAGCGAATATAATGCTTGCTTAAAATGCAAGCTCAGGCTTTCCCGTCTGCGGCGAAGTAAGTAGACGCTCCAGTAACGCGGAATACCTGCCCCTCCCATGGCTAGGAGCAAAGCCAGAAGGAAGTTATGGAAGAAAATCAACCCTAAGCCAAATAGAACGATACCTCCAATCAGCATACAAGCCGCCTTCTGACGCAACGTCAAGTTCATCACCTGGTAATCAGTTAGCTTGGCGTGAGCATATTCCAAGTCGCCGGCCTTCCCTCCTTGCTGCATGTCCATCCGCAATTTCATCTACAGCCTCCTTTCCCTATTAGCTCAAGCTGTTGCCAACCCGGCCATCCGCAGCTTGTCCGTGTGAGTCATTCCCTTGCGATCTGCTTCCAGCCGCCCCAGGATACGACCTTCTTGCTCTCCCTGCTCGCAAAACGTGAACAACGGCTCTAATATCACCTCCCCCTCTCGTAATTCAATGACTTCAGAAATTTCTGTTACCCGGCGCGAACGGTCTCTTAACCGCGACAAGTGAACAAAGATATCAATGGAGGAGGAAATCTGCTTGCGAACAACAGGAAGTGGCAAATCCGCTCCACTGAGCACCATCGTTTCCAGCCGACTAATCATATCGTTCGTGCTGTTTCCGTGCCCCGTTGATAGAGAACCATCATGGGGTTTGTGGTATTAAAAGAGCTTCAACGATTGGTTGAAGCTCTTTTAGATAAACATCTCTTTTCATAAAAAAAACAAGGCTATTATCAGACTGATTATGTTGCAATGTTAAACTTCCCGCTTGAGATCCTGTATTATTTGGAATATTTTAATTAAATTTTATATTTAATGGAATAAAAAGCATTTAAATCAATCATAATACTAATGTTAAAAGAATGAGAAAAGGTGGAAAACAATATGGCATTAAGGGAATGCGAAGCTCCACATTGCAGTAGTTCGGATCCAGAAATAAATGAAATATGTAGACAAGAGGGTTGGCCTATTGGTCATCCTGTTCTCACCAGAGATAGCAAAGGTCCATGTACTTGTCAATGTTCATGTTTTGCATTAAATACACCTATAATGATTTCAGATGGGATAACAAAAGCCGTTCAAAATATTAAAGTGGGCGACTATATCCAAGTTGCTGGATTGGATTTAGTGTGGAGGCAAAAAGAAGTAGGCTTTAGCGCAGGCTCAAAGGGTAATCGAACAACATTACAGCCTTCGATTGTATTTATCAGCTATGGTGAAAATCAACACTTAGTTGTTACACCAGATTCTTTGTTCCTAACATCTGATAAAAAGCTTAAAAGAGCTGATAAACTAAATGTGGAGGATTTTTTAATTGGTGAACATAGTGATAAAATACCCATTAATGGTGTTGGTATTGGTAATTATCGCGGAGGATTCCACCATATAGCCACTGATGTAGATGAACCATCAGAAAACCTGGACGGGCATCTAATAATGGCTAATGGAGTTGTGTGTGGGGACTATACTTTACAAATTAAATATCATGGCAATACATTCAAAAAAGATTTTGAAAATATGCTTACTGTCGGAACAAAAGAGTACAATGAAAAATATGGAAAATTAAAAAGAGAGTTAATTGATAATGAGGCTTTTATCCCTTCCTTTGAAGTGCACAAGGTACTCCCACCTCCAGATGCCCGGACGTTCATATCCAATTATGAGGCAAAAAGACATTTAGAGTCGGGGACTTTCAGATCTTATACAGACCACTTGTCCCAAACATGGATAGAGTATCTCTTTCAACAATTCAAATTGCATTATCCCAACGTTAATTATTCTTTAGATTGGGATAATGATGAAGTAAATGCAGTTGCTTGGAAAGACAATGAGAAGAGGTATGTTCAAGTATTTGGTGGTTTAGTAAGATCGACCACATTAGAACTTGAGGGTCTGTCTCTTGTCATAGCCCATGAATTAGGCCATCATTACGGGGGCGAACCAACTTATGATGGGGAACTATCCTGCGAGGGACAGGCTGATTTTTATGGAGCAAGAAATATTATGAGAAAAGTATGGTTTGGAGAGTTTTATATACAGGTTATGGAAAAGGCTATACAGCAATTAAAGGATTTCTTTGAAGTACCTCTTAGAAATTCTTTCAAAGAAGCTGCTTTCATACCAGAGGAAGAACATCCTTCTATAAGTAAGTGCAGCCACCCACCTGGTATTTGCAGAATTGAAACATATAACGCTGCTGTTGACTTAAAATCTAAGCCGCATTGTGCTGGTTAATGTTTATATGGTCGTGCGCCTATTCAAACGTACGACCGTTACGACTAAAACTTATTGATAGTAAAGGAGATTTCTGATGTTATCTAATAACAATGTGTCCTTAGAAGGCTGTATTACAAAATTCAAAAAAATCATGAAGATTAATACAGAGATAAGTCATGATGTGTTCCTTTCTTGTGTATTAGATTACACATATTTCTATAACATGACCGTTTGTAAGAATACTCCATTACTGTTTGAAAAATTAACAAATCAACCTCCTCTAAAACTAAAAACCTACCTTGTCAAATATCCCATTAGTCAGAAGGATTTACTTGACAAAGCCCATGAACTAATCAGTGATTTGGAAAGAAATAAACTCCACCAACAACAAAAGGATAGATTCTATAAGAAATTTGGAATATTCCTGAATTCTAATGAAGGTCCCGAAAAATCTAAATGTAATGTTTGCCTGGATATTGACCCTCTTGACTTTAGAAGAGTGTATCTTGACTATAATGCCACGACAAATATTAGACCTGAAGTTAAAAAAATTCTACAGTATTACATTAATAATAAGATTGGTTTTGAAAATCCAAGTAGTAATACTGCAGAAGGTAAGTACCAAAAAGACCTTATTTTTAAAGCTAGACAGCAAATTTCATCAGACTTATCTGTAAAACCTGAAAATATAACATTCACAGGTTCTGGGTCAGAATCAAATAACCTTGCTATAAAAGGTGTTGCATTTAAAAGACTAAAGGAAAAAGGACATATAATTACAAGTAAAATAGAACACGCTTCAGTGTTAGAAACAATGAAGTTTTTGTCAAACATAGGATTTGAAATAACTTACCTTGATGTTGATAAGAAAGGATTAGTAAGTCCTAAGCTGGTTAAAAACAATATTAAAAAGAACACATTTTTAGTCTCAATCATGGCTGTAAACAATGAAATAGGATCAATAAACCCTATACATGAAATTGGAGCTATTTGTACTAGTAATAAAATAATCTTTATGGTTGATGCAATTCAGGCTTTTGGAAAAATTAAGATCAATCCTGAGAAATCGGGGATATCTTTACTTTCATTCTCTGGGCATAAAATATATGGCCCAAAAGGAATAGGCGGGCTTTACATTAGAGAGGGACTAGAATTATCACCACAAATTCATGGTGGTGGACAAGAATATGGGGTTCGTTCAGGGACTGAAAACGTAATGTCAATACTTGCTCTAGCAAAAGCTTCAGAATTAGCACATAACGAAATGGGTCCGGAAAATAATAGAATAAAGAATTTGAGAGATTATTTTTTAAAAAGAATAATTGAAATTGAACCCAATATAGTGGTAAATGGATCAATAAATCAAAGAATATCAAATAATTTAAACATTGGGTTTCCTCATGTTGACAGCGGAGCTTTGTTAAAGAATCTAAACAAACTTGGCATAAATGTATCCCTAGGCTCTGCTTGTAGTTCAGGAAAAATTGGAGAATCCCATGTATTATTAGCAATTGGCGCTGACACTAAAAATTATGGATCTATACGATTTAGTTTTGGGCTAAATACAACTAAAGTAGAAATAGATTATGTAATTCGACAACTATATCAAATAATTCCACATCTAAAAGAAAAAAAGTAAAGGGACTTACCTTTGCGCTACGTATTGAGTTTCTTAATAATTGTTCATTGACGCATTATGACTATTGTTATTACGCCAACCAAATATTTGACGTATTGTCAAGCTAAGTGCGACTGCTCCTCTTAAAAGGATTCGTGAGCGGTTTTCCAACTGAAACAGAAGATCAAAGCGGATTCGATCCCGCATGCTCAAAAGGCTTCTAGTTGTACGTTGAATGCTTGATCTTTTCATATTAAATAACCCTCCCTAAAATAAAGAACAGGACAGAAATAATCTGCCCTGCTAACCCTCATATTTCAAATGCCTGATGTACTGACTCATCTTCAAACGAAGAAGCTCTGACAATCCGGTCCGAGAAACCTTCTACTCCTTGAATAGACTCCCTTCCAAGCAGTAGTGACAAGACTGAAAATCCCTTTTTCTCCTTCAGTTCATTCCACGCCCCTAGGAAATGTTCATTTACCTGAGACTCGCCATCTGTCACAAATACAATATCCGCTTTATTAAATCGGCTCTGCTGGATAATATGACTTGCTGCCCTAAGTGGCGATTGAAAGTTTGTTCCTCCACCTAGAAAAATAGTCGCCAACTGAATCATATCCTGAACAGTGATTTTTCCACGCTCATAAATCATTGGCTCAGCAGCATCTGAAGAAAAAGGAATCCATGCAAAGTCTCTTCTTTGCTTACGTGCAATACTCATCAAGGCTAGTGCAAAGCCTTTAGAGATCGTATCCTGGCTGCTCATGCTTCCTGACTGATCCATGC
Source organism: Paenibacillus senegalimassiliensis (assembly GCF_001486585.1). Classification (GTDB taxonomy): domain Bacteria; phylum Bacillota; class Bacilli; order Paenibacillales; family Paenibacillaceae; genus Fontibacillus; species Fontibacillus senegalimassiliensis. The sequence continues at coordinate 654,614 of NZ_LN909045.1, read as the reverse complement.
ACAATATGATTGGTCCTTTACCCAACTGTTCAGGCCCCTTTGTATCATACTGAAGCGTCTGGCCTTCGACATAACGGTGTAGGAAATCCATTTTCGTCATGGGGTTGGCGTAACTGCCAAGTTCCATCGGAAGCAGTTGTTCTATATCATTTCCCTGCTTGATCCCATTACGGTTGATAGCATCCTTATGCTTCGAGCGCTGTTTCCGATTCGCCATCACTTTCATTCGACCAGCCCATCTCGCAATGTCCTTCATCTTCTTGTCATGGCTCAACCTTTCAGCCAGAATAAGTTGATCTTTCAACGGAACCTTTTTTAGTTCACTATCTCCGCTTCCAGCCTGCACACCTCCCAGAAGAGATTTCACATTCTCCTTGGCTTCTGTTGCTTCCTGTGCAGCTTTGGCAAGCATCTTAGATAGCTCATTGCCATTTTGATTCAAGGCTGAGGATAGCGCCTCTGATGCTTCCTGTGATGCCCCTGCCTTTCCCTTCATATAGTTTTGCAAGGCACCCGCCAAGTCCTGATCTTTTTGCGCTTGTTCCTTTACCCAGCCAAGAACCGTCTCGCTATACTTGGTCGTGCCAAGCGCGGCTGACAGATCATCCAACCTAGTAAACTCACGGAACTCCTGATAGCCTTCGTCTGACATGACTCTCTCCATAAGTTGATGATTCATCTCCAAGCCTTCAGGAACTTCCTCAAGCAACTCAGGTTTCATTTTAAAAAGACCTGCCCACATATCACCCATTAATGGCTGGAAAGAGGGAAACAAATTACTTCCCTCTTTATCAACCTCTCTGAGTTTCTCAGACATCTCCATGATCTGCCCAAAGCGTCTTCGATCATATAAATCCGTATTTAAAACAGAACCTTTAAGCTCCTTCATCTCCTACACTCCCAGCACTTGGGATGCGATATCAGTTAACGATTTCTGGACAAGAGCAATGACTTGTTCAACTTCTGGCCGATTTGGATTATCCTTTTGGAGCTTTTTAAGTTCGCTGACTAAGCTCTTAAGTTTTTTTGTACTTTCTACAGCCATATCCGTAGAATTATTGGACTGTTCAAGGCCCTTCAAAATATCAGCAGCTTCGATTTCAATCTCTTCAACACGAGTCTTCACAGCATCCTGAGCATGATTACGTACAATTTTGGCTGTCTTATCACGCTGCTCCGGCTTCTCCCACAGACTATGCTTAAGAATAATGAGGTCTTCAAGCTCTGCATAGTCTCTGCCAGCAAGTACAGCCTTTGCTCGAATGACCGAAAGAATCTGTTTGAAACGTCGATCTGAAGGACGGATACCTTCATCCATCAACTCGCGTCTAATCTTACTCAGCGCTTCGAAAACTTCATCAGGAATAGTGACCGTATCACTAAAGAACTGGAGTTCAAATAGTTCATCAATGCTCATGTCGGCTGTGGATGACGCAGAACCTTTCAACATGGAAATAAAGGACTGATCTTCACCGATGTAGTCAACCTCATACCTGAGCAGGAAGCGGTCAAACAGAGCTTCAAGCCCTTCCCCTTCTTCTGGATATTCATTTGAACTTCCGATAAGGGACATCAACGGAACTTGTCCAGGAGCGCCATCATTATAGAACATCCGTTCATTAATGAGAGTGAGCAAGGCATTCAGTATTGAACTGTTTGCTTTGAAAATCTCATCCAAAAATGAAGTGTGAGCCTCTGGCAGCTTTCCAGTCGTATTCCGCTTGTACACACCTTGTTCCAGTTCCTTCAACGAAACAGGCCCAAACAGCTCCTCTGGTGTGCTGAACCGTGTTAGCAGCCATTGGAAGTAATTCGCTCCTGTGAAACGTTTTGTTAAGTCACTTACCAATGCGCTCTTTCCTGTTCCTGGCGGTCCTATCAATAAAGCATGCTGACGGGCGATCATTGCCACCATCAAGCCCTCAACCACTTCTTCACGTTCTGTATACTGACCATTTAATGCATTCTGGATATCCTTGATTTTCATTTGGCTACCTCCATTTTTTAGATAAAATAAAAAGAGCCAACGCTTCTCAAATTAAGAAGTCATCAGCTCTTTATTTTATAAATTCATCAGTTACTGCTTAAACACTCCTGCTTGCTCCAATGATTCAAGAAGCTTGCGCTCATGTTCATCAGCTCGGTTCATGTTAACTGGTTTAATCCCTAATTCAGCTTTCACCTTCTGAAAATAAGAATCGGGAATCGCATCATAGTCAATGGCGATTAAAGGCTTTACTTCATCAGGGATCTGGTCTGCAATACTTTCAACAACCGCAGCCGAATGTAAAGGATAGTGTTCTTCCCCATCAATAAGCTCATATGGGAAGTTCTTTGTTTTGACATTACGAATAATCATGTCCTTTTTTCCTTTCGTCACCGTATCACCACCCCGAAATAATGCTCTTATTATACACTAAATAGGGCAATGTAAGTACCTATCTGATGTGACGACCGCTTTCAGGAAACATAGCCGTCACTACAGTAAATACAATTCCTTGATTTCTTTTCTTAATAGCCAATCCAACAGCAACTTTTCGATCTTCATAAATTCCGACAACTGTTAAGACCGGATCAGAATTGGTGAAAGGCTGCTCACCAAACGGGTATTTTTTGATTTCATGCATTTCGGTAGGTTCATTATGATACAGAATGGATTCGATCATCCGTTTTGTAATCATTCGTTCCTCCATCCGCTCGCCCGCATGCTGACTGTATCTTACTTTGTCCAAATCAATATGATCTTGAAGCACCTTTCGGATCAAAGACCAATGCTGTAAAAAGGCTTGTCCGTTCATGAATTATCCTTTCTGTTATCCAATACGATAACGAATCCTGTTTTAATCAGCCATATTTGTCAACGCACTTGCCACTTTTTCACGGATGAGCGCAACATATGCCTCCATCTCTTGCAAATCACCTGCGACAATCGCTTCGTAATCCTTCACATTGGACACAACCGCTTTGGCATCCTCAAGAATAACCTTAAGCTCATTCTTCTTAAGTTGATTAGCTACTCCATTCTCACAGGCTGCAAGAGTCCCTTGAAGATGATCCATGAGCTTACGAGTCACCATGTTTTTCATATCCATCGTGTTCATTACAGGCACCTTCTCCGCTTCCCCTTTCTCAAGAGACGCAACGAATTGATTCAATGCATCCAAGTTGCCTTCAAACTGTACCGGTATGAAGTAAACACCGCCAGATGGTCTGACTGGTGTAGGAGACATGCTTTTCAGGACGCTAGTGATCAATGTACGAAGTGTATTAGCTCCATAATTGTTTCGATAGATATCAAACTGCAAGGCAGCGTTGTTCACTAGCTGCTGTGCCATTGATGAAACAAAGCTGCTTTCTACCGTTCCAGTTTTCCGATCCAGAACCAATGCTCCAGCATCTGAAACATAGTTCAGCCTTCTGCCTTTGGTATCCTTGGTTTCGCAAACCAAATTTCTTTGTACGAAAGTGCTGGTAGAAGCCACCTCGCGGAACATATAGTTCTCGTATACTCCAGGTGATACTTCCCGCTTGAATTTTTCACTTGTAGCTCTTCTAAAGGCATCGGGGAGTCTTATATCCTTGGGCATCCAACCATTTCCTAATCCAGACTCAACGAGCTTTTGTTTAAGCTCGTCAGGAGTAATCAGCATATTCGCTAATGAATTCCAAGTTAGAAAACCAATCGCATTACCTTGACTGGCCGGGACAGCTACAACATCTTTTAAAACAGTATTCATAGATGAAACCTCCTCATTTTTAATAAAAAAGACCAATTCCTAAGAAGAAGGAATCAGTCTTTGATTAACATTTAATTGTGAGCCAATAGGCTACACCCGAAATACTCTTGCTTTCATGCCGGAAACAATCGGGCTGTCCTTCATTTGTTGAGTCAGACTAGCCATCTCGGTAACAAGCTGATTTCTTCCCGCATCTCGCTCCTGTATGTCTTCAATCATGTCTTTGGCGTAATTCATGATCTCCTGCACGCTTCTCCAGTATAATTGTCCCTTCAAAGCGCTAACTTCTTCAATCATGTCTTTGCTCTCATCCATAAGATAAAATTTCTTTTCTTTCAGTTGAAGAACCACATCAGCACCAATGTCCAGTTCATCGTCGTTTTGTCCCCACACTTCTACTGCGACATATGGAATCACCTCTGCCAGCAATCGAACAAATTCATCGGACTGTTTACGTCGATTTTTTTCTTGCTGCAAAAATGAGGTCACCTCAGCTTTAATGTGATTTTCCTTCTTGAATAACTTGAACATGTTCGTTCATCCTCTCATTTTTATTTAAAAAGCAAAAAAAGCCGATTCCTACATGGACGAATCCATGCAAAAATCGGCTTTTATAAACGTAATCAAAAATTCTATAGGCGCAATGTAAATACGCATTTAAAGCTTTATCAGAGCCTTTCGGTACTCTTCAATCCTTTTCTTCAGCAGATGGAAGTAACGGATAAAGTAAATTGTCCTGTATTTTTCCTCTCTTCATATAGAAGATCACAGGAGAGGTCCTACATCATTATCTATGTCCCTAAGGGACACGAAGCTCTTGTCTCCAGCAAAAGGGAGTTTAGAGGTAAATATAATTACAGCAATATTATAACATCGACAATTCAAAAATGCAATCATACGTTCGCTCCTATGTTCAGTGCTAATATAATCTCATACAATTAGCTGAGCGATGGGAATTGTTTTAATGTTCATAATACTCCTCCAAAAGAGAAAGCACCTCTAGGGGTGTTTAGATTGCTCCATTATTCCGTAAGTTTCTCATAATTTGTGGGTTATCTTCTTCAACGCTGTAGAAAAAGACCTCATCCACATGCTTCTCAATATCCCACTCTTTAATGCCCCACTCATTTGTCGTAATCAAAATTATTTTTCTGGAATTACTCTCACTCAATTCGGTTATGAATTTTTTATATCGCTTTCCATAATCCAATACAGTTTGAACAGGAAAAAACACAGTGAAAGTATCTTCGTTACCTTTGGGATTTTGCCTAGTTGTAGTGGAGTAACTATTAATGTTAACGGTCATCTGACCTAACTTATAAGTAGTTGTAGATTTAATGGAAGAAGGTAAAAGGTTTTTATTAAAAGCTTGATTAATAAATTCAGTAATATTTGCCATAGAAGACGTTCGTATTATCCCCAATTTGAAGACTTGGTTTAAACAAGATAATACAACTCTTAATTTAGCATCATTATCATAACCTCGCACCAAGAGAATTTTTTTACTATTATCATTCAGAAAATTATGCACAGCTTCAGCAGCTCTTTGTTCATCGTTCATTGCACCCGCCCCTTTTTTATCAATAATACACACTTCGACAAAAAATCTCAGATTACCTCCCTTATGTTAAGTTGGTTTCCATACACAGGCTCGACAAACAGGGCAGTACAGCAACGCTACACCCCGTCCTGCTCTTCTAACATCTTCTGCCTATATATTTAGGACAAAAGAAAAAGCACCCCCGGAGGATGCTTATACACCAACATGCTCATCTCTTAAGTTTGGTGTTATGAGTAAATACGACCTCGAAATCTCCGCACTTTGTACATATCAATTTCTTTTCTTGGAGATTTATAAGTAATTCCTCTAACCTAGGATCACTCTGATCCCCACAAACAAGGTTGTTTACTTTACACAAATTTTCAAATTCTTCTCCCTTTGAATAAGTTGCACGACATACACAGCACTCCGCAATAACCATTTTAAACTCCTCCCATTCTTTATCCTTTAATAATATAACATTTTTTTCTAAATATGTTTTTTCAATTGATAAAATGGAGCGGTTATGGAACGAAAAATTATACCTAGCATATGGTTATTAGCCTAAAATACAACATTCAGCTAAATCGCAAGAAGTCTTTAAAGGGAATCGCATCTCAAATTTCAATGTGAGTGCCGACTTCACATGCACGCTAGGTACCTCGTAAAACAAACAAAAAGTCGCCACCGTGTGGTGCAATTTACAGGCCACCAAGGCAAAGCGGTGCGTGTAGTAACGCTGAAGAAATCGCCGATATGTACAAGTCTCGTTAGACGATTGAGTCTTTTTTCTCGCTGGATCAAGCAAAATTTGAACGTTCCCGTCCTATTTGGAACGACACAAAATGCGGTATATAATCAATTATTTGGTGGCATGATTGCTTATGTCCTAATGAAATTCATTCATGTACAAGGAGTAAGGAAAAATACACCAAATCCTTATCGTTTGCAGGTTTTACAAGGCTATTCCTTTGTAGTGCCCTGCCAGTTGTATGGCAGATTAGTTTGAAAGGATATTAGCATTTTACTGGACATCAAACCGTTTTAACCCTGTATAATTTTGGTTAATCAACAGACGTGTTATAACATAATTCTAAACAAAGATCAATTTATATATTTTCCCATTTAATTGACTACAAGTATACATTGTTATATATTGGAACAAATGGGATTGAACTGCCGGCCGGCTTTCAATAAAAAAAACTGGAGGTTATTATGAAATTAAAAACGCTACCACTTCTCTTAGTACTTATTCTTACTTTTACTACTACAAGCGGAGCATTTGCAAGTAATGCCAGTCCAACTCAATTATCTCCTCAATCTGAACTAAATGACTTACAAAAATCAAAAGATAGCAATTACATTATTCAAAATGATCCTATTGATGAAGCAAATGCAAATATCCCTCAACAAGGATTACTCGATTTTCAACCATTCGGGGATGATCCAGGTACCGGTGCCACTAGAGTAAATCTCGTTACTTACGGTTCCTATGCAGAACTTGCTACCCAAGATACTGCTACAGGAACTTTTAGCACAATTCAAAATAACCTTATGTGGATTATTGGTAATTTCGTCTCAGGGACTGTCGGAACAATAATTTATAATGTTGTTGATTTACTGTTGGATAACATCGAAGTTTCAAAGGTAGCAACTGCAAAAACAATGGTTGGCTACACTTACCCAACTAAGCAAGGTCAGGTATGGTATGATAATTCATGGCATACATTATTTGAAAGCACAAATAGAAACACTTACAAATATTACTATGCTCTTTATTGGAACAAAGATAAGGTTCAAAGACAAGGCATAAAAGATTTTACACCTGATAACGGTTATGGGCCTGCTAGAATCCAAACTGCAGCACATTATAATAATAATAGTTATATTCAAACGCAAGCATATAATAACTATTTACAGGGTAAAAAATATACAACTGAAGAATGGTTCTAAAGTAAGCTGTCTTTATTCTCTTAAAGAAACAACCAGTTATTATTCTTTGAGTGAATAATAGCTGGTTGTTTTTATAATGATTGGAGGACATAAGTATGAAAAGTATTCGTTTGCTAATTGCTTTTTCTCTTTTCTCAATGCTATTCATTGGCTGTGATCAAAGGAAAGACATTAATCCAGTCGAATCAAAAAAAAATGCTGAAAATGAAATTAGGCAGGATACCTATACTAAGCTTTCTGAAAAAGAGGATTTGGATGAAAAAGTAAAAAACAACAAAGGGATTTTTGTTGCTGAACAATATAAACCATACGACATTTCTGCTTCAGTTACTTTTAATCATGAACAAGATGCTGATCGTATTGTCTATGAAATTCTAATGGAAAATTTTACTTCTGAACTAAAAAACGTAATTCAATCTTTTACTTTGGAACCCACTATGATTCAGTACTATTTAACAGGGGATCTCACATCTACCAATGCCTTGAATAATTCTGAAACAAATCTTTATCCAAATAAAGAACCCTTTGGGTTAAGCCTTTATCGAGGATATGTCATTAATAATGAAACAATAAACATGTTAACAGATGACTCTTACCTAAATATGTATATAAAAATTTCATATGGTGATAAGAATAACAGAACTGAAGACTTCTGGTATATCAAGGCAACACCAACTAAAGAAGTTCTTGATTATTTAAAGTCAATAGCTCATTAATTTGTTCATTTCATTGTATATGTAAAATAAGATATTTGTAGTTTGTAGAATAAGTCATTATATAATAACAATCTAAAAATACTCTCTACCATTACCAAGCTCTTCGAAAGTAGTTAAGTGACTCCCTCCCCAAAATGTGAGGAGGGCCATCATCAGCAGATTCTCTTTACAATATCTTCAGCTCTATTTTGTACTGGGTCAGTCCAATGTCGGTCTTGTCGATCAGACAAAGCTTCTTCAACTTCATTACGTAATTCTCTATAATCTTCAACCGCATCGGATAGCTCTCCTAAAGCCACCTCAAATTGCTGGTCAAAACCTGCCTCTACAAGTAATTTCTGAGCCAATCGCTGTTTAAGAATCTCCTTTGCTTTGTCCTGTAGCTTATTTTGGAGGACTGTATCATTTGGAATTACTTTTTTGTGTCCGTACTCCTCCATTTTGTTCTCCAGCCACTGAATAAACTGTGGCGTAGTCATCGCGTTAAGTTCAACGCGTGACTCCTGCAACCAGTCTTCCCACTCATAGTTGATATAACTGGCTGTAGGACGATGGCGATTGCCACGCTTGAAGCTTTCGACTTGCAGCCCCATAGCTATCGCCTCTTCCGGATCAAGTCCCAAATTGATAACTTTAAATTTGCGTCCTGGTCTTGAGATAGTTGAATGCTGTAATGTCTCATAGATCATAGTCCCTGCTGCATCAGCATCATGAACACAGAAAAATGTAATTTCCTCATCCGTTTCCCCCAATAAGTCAAAAACGTCTTTAACAGCACGGTTCGCAAATCCTTTGGAGGTAATCAATGCACAATCGTATCTCTCAGGAAACTTCACATCTTTTAATGAAGCAAAATAGCCTTCCTTCTCAATGAAGATGATTTTGTTAAACGTCCATTCTGGCCGTGCATAGTTTTGTACAGCAATCGTTCCAAGGGGAATCTCATCTCCTCGATGCGGATGATACATAATACCTCTTGGATCACGGTACATGCCTTCAATTTCGCCATAGTCGTTCTCATACTCAGAAATTAATCGGCAGAAGTAATTGTATTCAGGCTCTTTATCCAATGCCTCCATCACATAAGGTCTAACCCCATAGTAGAGCTGACGCAAACTAAAAATGTGGGTGCCGTTGCCACTTGTTTTCTGAATGGCTGCTGGAAGGTTAGATAGTATAAGTTCCTTCTCATTCCTAGCCCCTCTGTTGCTCGTCTTCACTCGGTACTTATATTGCTCTTTATTAGCAGAAAGCATAACCTTCTCAAGCACTTCACTCATAGGGCGAAAATCGGGAGCTTTACCATCAGAAGTAATAGGCATGTAAGGTGTAATCAGATTAAAGCGGTAGATACCCGGACGTGATTTCTTCATTTCAATGTAAAGACCACCACTCCAGATGGTGACTTGTTTCCTGCTGTAACTAATTCTTACGTCAGTAGCAGCAACCGTACTGTTTACGTAATTCCACATGTAAGATCGACTGTCCTGATTATCGTCGTCATGATATTCAACCCACGCTTTTGCTACAAAAGGAATCTCAGCATCATGTCTACCACGGGAAGATCGAATAGCAAAAGTACCCGATTGCTTCTTATAAGAACCTCCATGTGCGAAATCACCAGCTTGACCTAACGAGTTAGCTTTCACACGAGCATTTCCGCTTCTCAGTATCTCAAGCAACTGCTCCGTTTGAACAAATGAAAGCTCGTTTGATATTGAATTAGAACCAAACATGCCTTCAATTTGTTGGTGGATACCCTTATCTGTTTTATGGAAATAGGCAGCCAGAGATAGCAAATCAACTTGGGCAGCGTTGCACACTTCATAGAATGCTTCAGATGTATACCAGAATGTCGATGTCTTTCCTTTGAAGGATTTACTATCTCTCACATGAGCCATTCGTATAGCAGCCTTTCCCCAAGTCAAATCCTGGTCAGATATTTGTATAGAACCCAGGTTTACTTCTATCTTCGTCCCTATTCCATTCCAATCAGAGATATGCTGTTTGGTAGTGGTTCCATCCTCGTTAAAGATCAAAGCATAGGTCTTCCCGTGGGTAGAGACAAACAAACTCCCTCCGGTTGAGATAACAGCTCCTGTGACTACACGTAAGCCGTTTCCTAATGCCCCTCGGCTGGGCAACCTAAGCAGTTTGCTGGAAACCATAGGACGATTAATAGAAAAATACGTTTCAATAAGATCAGGATTGATTCCGTCACCCTTGTCAGCAACTACAAAGCTATTCTGATTAGTCTTATGGAGTTCGCAGCTTCCTGAAATATCCAAAGCGTTATCTACCAATTCCTTGACCACAAGTCTTGGGATATAATCCCGATGCACCCCTGCCTTTTGACAAAGCGTCTCCATGTTTCTAAACATCTTCCAGTCTTCACGAGTAAATGTAATGCTCATTAAAATTCTCCTCTCATATTTAAAAATAAAAGCAGTCACCACCTCGGAAGATATCTTCCAAGTGGTAACTGCCTTTTACTTAAAACCGCATTCATTTATCTATTTTCTACGACTATCTTCATTCCGGTGACTTTCTCACCCTTCAAGTCTGCCTCCATAAAAAGCGGAGTACACACCATATCAGCATTCTGCACAATTGAATCCTGTGCAATAGCTACAGCTTTAACAGCCTTACTGATGGCGTTATCTCCTACCGCTTGTAGTTCGATCACTCCACACTTGCGAATTACATTAGCAATTCGTTGGGCTGCGTCAACTGGATTGGCGTGAGCAGAAACTCTACAAATAGAAATCATTTTCTTAAACCTCCACTTTCTTAACAACTCCTCTTTGAATAAGCAATTGTTTAATTTGGTTATCGAGTCCTTCCCTGCTCTCATTACTGTAATCTCTGATGAAAGATTCAAATATAACACTAACTTCTACAGCCGGTTCATTTACAAAAACAAACCCAATTTTCAAAGGTGTGCAGTCTTTAGAAATGTAAATTTCAGCACCCCAAATGCCTGTTCTCTGAATTTCATTATCTGTGGAAAGCATTCATAGTCACCTTTCCTTCTTTACGTAAAGTCTTTACCGTTATTAAGCTCAAGACTTCAGGAGGGGCAGCAAGCAACAAAGCCGCTACCCACCTCTCCTTACTGTTTCGTTTCAAAAGTTCATTTAAAAAGCGATCCTTGGCGGTCATATGATGCCCTGCTCTTTTAAAGACACATATCCTTCAGTACCAACGACGATATGATCAACTACTTCAATACCAAGAATCTCTCCAGCGTTAACAATCCTTTTCGTCCAACTTATATCCGTTTCGCTGGGCGTGGGATCTCCGCTTGGATGATTATGCACGCAAACGATAACGGCAGCATTTTTACTGATTGCAGGTTTGAATACTTCACGAGCACACACAGACGCTTGATTCAGCCCCCCCATAGAAATCAACTCTTTTCCGACCATCCGGTTCTTAGAATTTAACATGATGATCATGAAGTGTTCTTTGTCCAACTCCATTAAGTCAGATGCCATCAGATATACATCCTCTGGAGTATAAAGGTAACGAGGAGCGTCTTCCTCCATCACTCGTTTTACAAGCCCTAGAAGCTTTTCAGCCTGCTTACGTCTTCTAGGTGGCAAATTACTCAATTGAGATTCCATTACCATAAAGTCTTTCATTTTAACTCCTTCCCGTTTATCCCAAGCCGCCTTACGGCGGTGTTGGAAATAAACACCGCCGTTTAATGCCGGGCGAGAGGCGATATAGTTAGTTTATTAATAAAAAGTTGATTGGCACTAAGCACTTATAGCAAATCAACTTATTAAAACTCAAATAGAAAATTAGGCTTTACAGAGCGCAAAAAAGCCGACCTTCATATGGTGTAAACCATACAAAGTCGGCTTTTAATGTTAATTTTTAGTTTTTAATCGAAACAGCTATTACCTCTTAAAGAGTCCTTCCGGCACTCTCTCCCTTGTCTCTAGCTATCGAGAGTATGGGGAAAACATTTGCCCTGCTTTTACCTCACTCTTCCTTTCAGTCGAAAGTCAGCAGGATCGAGGATACTTCATCTTCCTTTGTCTCCGGCAAAATCGGGAGTGTAAGGTTATAAAAATAATATGTTTTTATTATAACTTTTCCGCTATTGAGGTGCAAGCATATGTTCGCTTAGTTTTGCAAAGTGAAACTATCACCGCGTAATTACAGACCTCATGAAACCCTATGATTAAACATATGTAACATGGCGTATATTCGTCTCATATTCTTCTGCTACTATAGCGACAGCGTCAATTAACTTGTTCAGGAACTCATCATTTTTTTTAATTGATATTGGAAAACCAAAATACATACTATCCTCTTCATAGCCCCAATCATCTTTGCCTATAAAATCAAAATCCACATCGCCCTCAAACTTCTTTTCAAGCTTTATAGCAATTTCTTCAATACTTCCAGCATCATCAAAGTTTATAACGACAACATCAACCAGCCTCTTATCAATCTCAATTGCTACAATTGGCAACTTAATCCAAAGTTGTTCTATTTCACTCTTCATTCCACTTAGTTTACTGCTCAATTCTTGTTCAGATTGTGCCTCACTTACCGCTTCTATCAATGCAGCCCAAGGTCCGGGTATAGATTGTAAAACTGCTTTAATAACAAATTTTGAAGCCACATTCTTTAGCATTGTTTGTCACTCCTTTTCATTTTCCATTATGTCTACAGTTTATAATTCAACAATTTTCCATTTATTCCTTCTTAATTAAAAAAAGTATGTGAGCGGGACTTGATTGTATGCTGAATTACTATGGTTCGCCCGCTCGCTTAAGTATATTTGATTATACATACAGCCAATCAAATCATTGAATTATTCAATTTAACCCAAATCACCGCACCTTGAGGATGCCGATAAGGTATCGGCTCAGGATAAATGGTCGGATTTTCAAATACCCACGCCCACGGTTTATGATATGGAATAGCATTGATAGGAACAAAATGCTTGTTTATATTTTCAAGTGTTAGCTTAGGCTGATGAAGTGGAATACAATCTACGAGATCAACTGTTCCGCACACCTGCCCGCTGCCACTTTTAATAATACCAATCGTTCCACGCTTACTTGTACGACTCCCACGGATTTCCCATGGCTTTATGCCAGACAGCACCATATCAGCCCAATTTGGTTTAATAATAAGTCCGTCCACCCTTAGACCTCCCGCGATAAAGTCATATAAGCTGCCTCAGCCCGCTGACGAGGTGTTGCTACAAGTAGATTAATGGTATGTTCCAGTGTGTAAGCAATCAATTCACCTTCCTGCTGGTATCCAGGCTCGTCTGGCTCAATTACTTCGCTGAGATGCGCTAAATACTCTAATCCATTTTTAGCAATTGCCCTTTCCTGTATCATCAAAGAATTGGCCGGATTTTCCGCATAGTTTTTCGGTGAAACTGAGTATGTTCCTTTCAAAACCTGACCTTCCCGATAACGGTCTTCTATTGCTCCCAGAAGAACTTCAAGAGATATATTAAGTTGTTTATTCGACATGTCTTGTGGCTTAGTCATGATTTTCCTCCTGTACCTCTGACAATGAAATGATGTCACGGAGGTCATAAATATAAACTTCGATATCTCGGTACACAAACACGTTTTCATCATCAGTACACCAGTTCCTGGTTCTACCAATCTTGGCTGACGGGAAACGAGTCCGAATCAGCTTGACCAGTCTGGAACGATTGTTATCATTGTCAACCAATTTAGGGCTGCGTCCACCTTCTTCATAGTAAATGTCCCAGCCTTCCTCGATCAGCTCCTGTATGCGCTGCTTACGGTTCTGTTTATCTGTCACAGGTGTTTCGCTAAACGTATAGAGATGATCCAACATAAAGCAAAACCGGGCTTTGTATAGACCATATTCTGTGAACATCGCATCAGAAACATGATAAAATCCATATTTGTTCCACCAATCAGAAATTTTAGAAGCAAGCAATTGAAGCTGTTCCTTCAAACCATCAATAGGTTTATTTTCACCTAACTGCTTCTCAAGATCACAAATTCGTCCATAGGCTTCTCTAATCCTCTGATGCCGTTCCTCTTTCTCCTTAGTAAGCACACTCTCATAGTTCAGTTGTTTAGACATATCTGAGAAATGGCCTTCGATTAAATGGGGCAATACTCCGGCCATTTCCTGTGATAAATTGTCTTCACTAACCCAATCATGAAGCTGCTTCACAGCGAAGAACATATCCTTCAGCGTCTTTAAGGCTACTACCTTCTGGTCAGGATTTAAAATCACTTTTTCCTCGTTTTTCATAAGTCTTCATCTCCTAGTTTTTATAAAGAAATAGCAACTACCCGAAAACTTAGGTAGTTGCTAAACTTTTTTTGCTATAGAAATATAATTAGTGCTATTTAGGCTTTCCTTGAATCGAACCGTTTCGACTCTTTCACAGTACCGTACTGAGACAATGCTGCTTCTTCCCATCCAAGCTTCTTAATCGAAGTCGCCGGAAGACTAAGGAACTCCCAAGCATTCTTTCCTTCTGCTGTAATCGCCACAGCCAACTCCTTTAAGCTATCCGCTCCGAACTGCCACGAAGTTGAAACGCTATATCCCCAAACTTTATCTCCAGCTTGCAGCGGGCCATTATCATCAACATAAGCCTTCAAATTCACTTTCATTTGCTTCAAAACTGCTTCAGTACGTTCAATTTCCAAAGCCAATTCGATTGCTTTTTCCTCTGTCAGCTTTTCAATTACTGCTGTAGTCATGAACAACACTCTCCTCAACAATTATATTTTTTCTCTTTGTAACACTCCAGCACAAAAGGACAATGTTTACAGTGGCTACCCGGCATGGAAGGAAATAAAGAAGAAGCCATATCCGGGAATGATTCCAGACAAGACTTCTTCATTTCAATCTCTTCGGCTAGCCCATGGGCCCATTCCCTAGCTTCGTTGGTATCGGAATAGCTATACATAAACGATTCCGCTTTCCTGAAACGCAAAAAGAATAGTGTCCCTTTGATTTGACTGATACCTCTTATTTTCATAATCGCCCAAGCGTACAAAGCAAGCTGCCTTGTATCATTTGCTCGGTACGGTCGCCAATTCGATTTCCAATCCCAGAATTGCTCTTCTTCCAGTAGATCGATGTACCCTTGGAGTTGAATCCCTCCTCCAAGTGGAAGTACAAAATGAACTTCCGTTTGTCCACTGACTTTTGGAGCACGCTGCATCAAAGATGCAATCTCTTCATAGGTCACTTCTGGATGAAAATCCGACTCGATGATTGCCTCAATAATTGCTTCATGTTCAGACATTCCATTAATTTTTAGTTCAATCGCTTTATGAACCGCTTTGCCCAATGCCAACGGTTTCGTAACCGGCTCTGTTTTATCCAGAAGATACTTTTGATAGAAGCGATATGGACAAGTCTCATAAAGAGAAAGGCGAGAGAATGAATAAATCATAGGAACTCTTCTAGTCTTGTCCCCATCTCATCCCCATCATCGTCAGCCTCAAATTCACCAAACTCGATAAGAATGAGCATGTCCTTAATAAAACGATCTTTATCAGAGTCTGTATCCTCGAAGTGTTCCAACAAATGATTAGTCACTTTTTCACGATTCAACAAAAGAATCTCCACCTTTCATTCTTTAAAATGGTAGATCGTCATCAGAGATGTTCCATCCATCACCTGCGGAATTGGTTCCCTGATTATTTGTCGATTTTTGGCGATTATTGCTATTTTCATTTTGAGAAGAAGCACCGTTCGATGGAGTTGTAAGAAACTGAACATTCTGTCCAACCACTTCTGTTACGTATACACGCCGACCTTCATTGTTCTCATAACTGCGAACTTGAATGCGTCCTGTAACCGCAACCTTGTGGCCTTTCTTCACATAGTTGGCTACATTTTCAGCAACTGCCTTCCAGACTACAACGGGAATAAAGTCTGCTTCTCGCTCTCCATTTTGATTCGCAAAAGGGCGATCTACAGCCAATGTGAACTGTGCCACGGCTACTCCAGAAGGTGTGTAACGCAGTTCAGGGTCCTTTGTCAGTCTTCCAATTAATACTACTTGGTTCAAACTCATCAGTTATCCTCCGTCTTCACGCCTGCCTTTTCGGGTTCAGGACTTACAGTTTTTAAATTACAAACAAATCTTTCCGCATCTTCCGTCCACTTAGGACGTACTGCGCACGAATAGATTTGGAGTAAGTCTTCCAGTAGAGGAACCTCAATTTCTCTCTCCCTATGCCGAATGCGCTCAATGTATTTCTGATATTTACAGTTCTTTATTCCAATGATTAGCCAGAGATAAGCACCTTGCCTCTCAATCTCCAGAAACTCATTCCACTGTTGCCAGAGGAGATCTAAAGATCGCTTGTAATAGGCAAAATCTCTTTCTCGCATCTGTTTCCAGTTAGGCTCTGTCCCCCCGATGTGTTGCCTCAACCACTTACGCTGATTTCGGCTGAGACGTTCAGCAGGATGTACAACTTTACGCTTACGATATCTTTGCCGGACTTGCTCCTCTGGAACTCCTTCCAAAAGAGAAATAAAGCGAAGGACGCCCCCGCTCTCCCCACAAAACCAGCATTTAAATACCTGGTCTTTGGTATTAAGAGAAAGGTAGTATCTTCGCTTTTTTCCCGGCTTAGAATCTTCATGGCAAAATGGACATTTACAGAGAACTTCCTCTCTCGATTTAGAGAAAGAATTAATAATTAGTCCGTTCTGATCTGCAACGTCCAGAATGTCAGGAAGCATGATCAATCACTGCCCTCAATTGCTCTTCTTGGCTGGGTGGAAGCTGTATCTGCTCCCACTCCGGTAAAAGAACAATTTTACGCGTTACGGTATGAATCTGCTTTTTAGGTTCCCACCACTGCCAACGCTCGTAAGCTTCCGCTGCCATCTGAACATGCTTACATTGCTTATGTCCATAATGACATGCAGGGCAGTCATGAGTAATAATCAAGTCGTTGTAATGTGGCTCTACTTTCACGAGATAGACACCGTTTTGTTTACTAGATGGGAACACACAGATTAGTGCATTCCCGTCAGTAAAGGTTGTCAGAAAACTCATGCAGCTTCACCTACCAACTGAACTGATTTCACAATTTTAAAGCCATTGCTCATTTCAAAATCAATTTTAAATTGAGAATTGTTTGAAATGGCATTAACTTGATTAATCGTCTCTTCTGTATTGGCAAGCATAATTGATTCTTCTCCAGTGGCTAAATTGACCACTTTCATCTTGGCAAATGTTACTCCACCCGGAGAGGTTCCCGTTGCCATATCCAACATTTTGTAAATTTCTCCCTCACTCTTTTGAATTGAGTTTGAAGGTTTAGTATCTGAATTATTCTTACCTTTGTTGTTAGTAGTCTTTGATTCAGCCTTGGATTCATTGTTATCAGAAGTAGGCTTTTTCTGAATTTGATTACTTGATTGAGCCGGTTCGCCCACTTCAATCCGTTCAGCATCTTCAATGGTTTCAATCTCGCTTTCATCCATCATGCCTAATCCAGAGAGAGAAAGAGTTACCCGCCGCTTCGCTTTAGTTTCAGCCTTCATAACGGCATTAGCAAGTTCATCTGCTGTCAGGGGTAAAACCTTTCCTGTGGATACTTTCCGTCCACGCATCTCATCCCAAATCTTCTCCTCTTTCATCAAAGAAACAGCTCCTATTGATTCATCGGTTCGATGGTCAGTGGTTTCCCCACGAGCCGTCACGCAGTAAACATCACCAATGCGTTCGCGGCTGGTAATCGTAATACTGATTTTGTGGATTTTGCGGAGCTGATCTGTAGCATCTCGCTTAGCATAAAGCACCAGCTTACCATCCAATTTCAGATAATCAAAAGGCTTTGTAAGAGGGTTGAGTCCAACACTTTCACAAACCTTGGTGTAGTAAATAAGGCGCTCCTCGGGTTTCAATGAGGAAAGATCACCCTGAACTACTACTTTTTCCATAATTGATAAGTCCATTTTCAACCTCCATCGTCTAATGACGCTGCGCTATTTATACCCGCGCAGAAAGGTAAATTAAAAAAACGTCCTTTCTCAATAAGAGAAATAACGTTCATCAACGTTCATCCACATTTTAACTATTCTAGTGTGTAGCTCTTTACGAGTTCGTCCAGATCGCCCCAAATTTGCTGTAGCCTCACTTTGAGCATCCCATCTGTTTCGACACAGGCATCATCCAATAGCGATAGAGCCTCTTCAAGCATCCCTCTTACTCGTTCAAAGGCTTCCGATTCTTGCTGTATAAGAAGTTGCTTGGATAAGCTTTGCTCATTTCGAGCCTTTTCCCATGTTTGCTTAAGTTCAAGCCATTTTTCCTCATAGGAAGTGGTTTGACTACTCGGTATTGATGAACCTCGCTGCTTCTTCTTAAACCAGTTTCTAAACATACTCAGATCACCCTTTCATTTTTTTGAGAAAATAAAAAAAGCCGATCTCTACACGGACGAATCCATGTAAAAATCGGCTTTAATTCACATTATCAATACATTAAAAGTACACATGAGCGTGCGGATGAAGCTTTATCAGAGCCTTTCGGTTCTCCTCTTCCCTCATTCTCAGCACTGGAGATGTCGGGTTATTGCTTTATCCTACTTTATCCTCAGCTTAAATGCTTTGTAGGAGAGGTACTGCAACATCACCTGTTCAGGTGGCTCTTGTCTCCAGCAAACGGGAGGATAGAGATAATGAAATTTACAAGAATAGTATATCATTCTCAATTCAAATATGCAATCATACGTTCCTATTTTTGAATATTTCAATTAGGTTTGTTATAAATGATGAGTTAATAATTCCTCCAAATCACTCCAAAATTTCCTTTTCATATTTAGTTTGCTCTGTATGCCAAATTTTAAAAGCCTCTCTTTCTCTTTTATAAATCTCAGGATCTACTTTTCTTGAGCGTAATTTTTGCATTTCTTTAAGTGGTTTGTAAGCATAAATGTACCTATGCGCATGTTCAATAATAAATTTCTGTAACAATAACCCGTACTTGTGTGAATTATCTAGTTGGCATCTTCTATTACTATTTCCAATCTGAGTATACAAGATATGTTTTGGAGTTAATGGGAAAATGATTTCACCGTTTTTTTTGCCCCAACCTCCTTCAAAATTGTAGTTATTCTCATTATAAAAGTTTAAACAAATAACAGGATCATCGCTAGTTGGCCACTCAATTTCATCTGGAGCATGTACAATATGCCATTGGTGATTGTTTAATATATGTATCGTATTTTTAAGCACATATTTCAGCCCGAAAAGATACATACTTTTCCCAACAATAGAATTTACAGTAATAACACCACTTTTCTCCTCAAGTTTAACTTTTATGGGAAATAGGTTAGTATCCAGATTGGAGTTTATTTGGGGTGGAATAAACCCTGGTTTCTCCATTTTTTCAATTATTTTTTCTAGTTCCCCTTGAAATAAGGATGGCATTTCCGTCCGCCACCTAGCTAAGAGTTCATTCAATTTGGCAGGTGTTCTCAGTTGCTGAGCCGCCATAAATTTTATTAGGTGTTGCCAATCCATTTTTCGTAACCTACTATTAGTTTTCACTTTTTCAATTACTTCTTTTACCGGTGACTCAAATTCATTACTAAACCATTGCTCAATATCATCTTTCTCGTCACCGTCAACATCTCTTGTATAAAAATCCCTATAATAAGCTTGATGTTTAATAGCTTTTTTACTCCACAAAGGAACATTCCCATTAGAAACTAGTATATTGTACACATTCAAATTTTTCCCATCTTCACTCCAGTTCTTTAAATAAAATTGAGGAACATAGTGGTTATCATGTGTTATAGGATTCCGATTCATCTATATCGACTCCTTTAACAAATTATTTACTAATTTATGCTCTAACGGTAGGAATTATTTCTGCTAAACTATCTTCAACATCAATTCCGTAAGAAGAAGCAATTTGTCCAATCATAATTCCGAAAATTCCTCGCATCTCGCCAATCGCTGAAACAAAAATCCAATTATGTATGTTATCATGTTTAGCTGAGTAAATCTTAAAGTCATCATCATCATGGCACTTACTTAAAAATTGGTTGCAAGAATTCCGCATTGCTCGGACATAACTTTCGAGTTCAGACTTTTCATTAATATTTGGAAGTTCAGATGTCAAAAAGTTCTTTATTTCGACCACAGAACTAATAACTGGATGGACCGTTTCTAACATATATGAAGAGTATAAGATTCGTCTTGCTTCAAGAAAAATGATGATTTTTTGTGCAATTTTCCTCTGATTTTCTGGTGGATTCCATGACACCCCAAAAAGAGGACAACTTATTCCAGTCAACCTATTAAATATTTCTGTATAGATCAAAATATATCCCTCCCCATTAAATTCTTTTTTAATTAGGTTAATACTGATCTGCTTTTATTTCAGTATAAATCAGTATGTGAATATATCCAATATTCAGCAAATAGAATGTATTCCCTTCATTTTTTTCAACTTTAACACTAAGTAAGGATAGAAGAAATATGCCATACTCTTGAAAATAGATGGACTGATAAAGAATAGGAATTAGTAAGTTGCTCCAAAAACCTAAATATAGAAAAAGGGCAAGGCAGGCATTCAATAATTATGGCCCGATCTCGCCCCTTTATTTATGAAATAGAGTCCGATTTTTATTATCCTACCAAACCATGCTGCATTGAAGAAGTCAATTCTTCGGATGTACTTATTTTTAATGAGTTACTCAGTTCACGAATTCGTTTTTCAATCTGCCATGCAATTTCAAAATGTTCTTTTAAATACTGTTTTGCATTATCTCTTCCTTTGCCAATTTTTCCTCCATCAAACGAATACCACGATCCACTCTTATCAACAATCCCCATCTCAACACCAAGCTCAATAATACTGCCTTCTTTTGAGATTCCTTCCCCAAACATCATATCGACCTCAACTTGTTTGAACGGTGGAGCAACTTTATTTTTGACAACTTTTATTCGTGTTCTATTCCCTGTTGCTTCAGTTCCCGCCTTAAGCGTCTCCACGCGCCGCACATCCAAACGAATTGTGGAATAGAACTTCAAAGCACGACCACCAGGAGTTACTTCCGGATTCCCGAAGGATATGCCCACCTTCTCCCGAAGCTGGTTAATAAATATGGCTATAGTTTTGGACTTGCTTAGCGATCCAGATAATTTCCTCATAGCTTGGGACATCAGTCTAGCTTGCAAACCCACATGTGAATCTCCCATCTCTCCCTCAATCTCTGCTTTAGGAACAAGGGCGGCTACAGAGTCAATGACCAAAATTTCTACCGCGCCGGTTCGTGCCAAGGCATCTGCAATTTCAAGTGCCTGTTCTCCAGTGTCGGGCTGGGATAGCAATAATTCATCAATGTTTACGCCTAGGTTCTTAGCATAGAGAGGATCAAGCGCATGTTCTGCATCAATAAAAGCAGCTTGTCCCCCCAGCTTCTGAACCTCAGCAATGGCGTGAAGCGCCACCGTTGTTTTACCAGAGGATTCCGGCCCATAAATCTCAATGATTCGCCCCTTCGGAAAACCTCCTACACCTAATGCTATATCAAGAGCTAAGTTACCACTCGAAACGGATTCAATTTGAACATGAGCTGCTTCTCCTAACTTCATAACAGCACCTTTTCCAAAAGACTTCTCAATTTCTATCAAAGCCTTTTCTAGTGCTATTTGCCGATTGTTGTCCATAGTCATAAACTCCTTCCCATAGATGCGAATGTATGTTCTCATAGGAACAATTTACCACACGTATGTTCGCGTTTCAATATAACTTAGGAGTTTATTCCCATAATATTCACTTACTTACCCATTCTCCTTTGATTTGCCGATAGAAACGATAGTCCTGTTTTAGGTCAGTATCTAATAACAGTTTTGCATCCTTTAAAAGTTCGTTCAAAGGCTGGACTGCTTCAAGTGATTCTGCAATAGCAATAATAGGATGAGACGAATGCCGTAACATTGAAGGCAAATGACTGCTATCCCCACGTATCACGAGAACATTCCGGGAATCTTCTCCAATTTCCACCCTCCCCGTAAAGGGAAAGGGGGCTGAATGAATTTGAAAAGCCTTTTGTTTATCACGCATCGCGCTGCAAAATTGAAAAAAGACCAAATTAGATAGTATTCTCTCCATTGGCCATGTTCTCCAGAACTCATGTGACCATTCTAAGTTGAGTAATTGTGCTGCTCGTGGCCCAATTGTATAGATTGGAATCGTATTTTTGTTCTTGAGAAGAAGATGCTGAATAAGCTTCTTCTCATCCAGCATCCGCCGAATCTGATGTCTCTTCCACTGGAATAGACGCCCCATTTGAACACTCCCAATGCAGCCTATGAGTCCTAGAGACCTCAGCCCATCTGCTTCTGTTGCCGCCCTTAATGGAGCATATCCCGGCACAAGCTTTTCCTGGAATGAAGCAGGTTTAAACGTCCATTCATAATCTACTGAAAATGGTGATGTTTTCATATCAAGCTCCTTTCTTAATTAAAGTAAGAAAGAGGCGATAACCGCCCCTTTTATTTTTTAGGAATAATTCGTCCATAAATCCGCTCTTGTTTTGCATCAACCCCGCGAATCCGAATATAGACGGTATCCCCCCGCTTTACTTTTCCGAACCTGATATGAGGAACGAGTGCATCCACCCCACATTCCAGATTAACGAAAATGCCGTACTCCATTACACCGGATACCTTGCCTTCGTAGGTTCCTTTGGCTACATAGCGCTTCGTGCAATCTGGCCAAGGACTTTTTTCTGCCGCTTTCTTACTGACCGTGACCACTTTGTTCTCTTTATCCAGCTCCATCACTTTAACTCTGAGGTGATCGCCGGCACTTACTTCCTCGCGAAGATCATCAATCCACCCATATCCATACTCTTGAACAGGCATTTCTACGGTGATACCGCCAATATCTAATACCAATACTTTTGGTGTAACATTACGCGCTACCGCCGTAATCACTGCATCCTGTTCCAGCCATTTCCACGTTAAGCCTTCCATATGTTCCAGGGCTGCTTGGCGAGATGCGATAAAAGTATCCCCGTCACGATCATAGCTTAAAATTTTGAAGGCGACTGGTTCTCCGAGAAGACGCCGAAACTCATGGGCATCCTTTGCACCAGAAAATTCCTGCGGAATGTATCCTCTCACCCCACCAACCAAAACCACGCCACACAGCTTGTTCAGCTTTGGTTCAAGGCCAATTAGTTTAGCTTGCAATACAAGATCGTTCTGACGTGCACTATAAATTTGTGCCCAGCCTTCGTCATAGCTGCTTTGTTCCAATTTGTCCTCGTTATACCCTTCGATCAACACTCTTTTCAACTCTTCACTCATGTTCGTAACCTCCATAAATTTGTTTTTTGATATATGAAAAAGCCTCAACGCTGATTATGCGATGAGGATGTTACTCAAATGGATCTTCTTCTGTTTCTGTCGTTACGGGTTCAAAATCGTCTTCTTCCACATTTGGTTCAATTGATTCAGATATGAATTTCAAACGAGATGTAGTCAGTTCCACATCGAGCTGCTCATCTAATGCCAAATTTCCCTGTATGGGTTTAGCTCCTCGCCCCTTGATCACAGTAGTAAATCCTTTCCACCATCGCCGCTTCATTTCCCATTCCCGCCGCTCTTTCCAGTCTCGCGGAACAAATGAACCTTTACCTATTTTTGGTGGCAGTGGAGTACCATCGTCCAGAAGCTTCGCTACGTAATGGAATTTTGGAAGTCCATCCATCATCTGAGTATAGAAAATACGGTCTTCTTCCTTTTCTGTATCCCGGTAGTTCTCCGGTAAAAAGTTAGGGAGCAATAATTGCTGTTTAAACGTGCTTTGTCTACTGATAATTTGCTTTTTACCAAACTCCCGGCTAAATTCCAACGCATCCTGATAAGACAGTCCACCAAAAGCAATTTTGTTACGGCAGCTCGTCAAAATCGACTGCTTCATAGCCTTGGCATTGATTTTGCCTGATTCAACTTCAAGTTGGCCAAGGGATTGTATTGCAAAGATTCCCGCCGTTTTATATTCCGCTGCAATGGATAAGAACAACTCCACGTCAGGATTAATGTACCGGGAATACTCATCCACGATCATAAAATGAGGTACGCGCGTCCTTTCAGTTCCCGGTCTGCGAAAGGTTCCACTTTGCAAGTGCATAACGACAAACTGTCCAAAGGCATCCCCAGCCTTACGAAGTTTACCCATGGCTGTATTTACGGCCAATACCCCACCAGATGCAAAATGCTTGTCCATGTCGAAATCGGACTGTCCTGTTAGGATTGGCTCCAGATGTCGATTAGAAGTTAAGTTCTCAAGCTGGGCGCGAAGACCGATAACAAATTGCTGATATTTTTCCTTCTGCGCTCCAAGCAGTTCGGATTGAAAGAACTGAACCAGATCAGATTCGCCTTCCTTAAATCGTAATTCTTGCACCTTATCTTCTAATGTTCGTTGGTCTCGCATGGTTCGGAGGACATCGCCCAGGTTAACATCATCCAAGTAAAGACGTTTTAAAAGCTTGGTGATATTCCGTCCAGCAAGCTCCTGGACCGTAGCAAAAAAGGCCTCCTGTTTCCCGAACATGGATTTTAGGACAGTAACCGTGGCTTCAGCTACATCATCCTCGTCTCCCTTCATAACTGGAAACCGAGCGCTATTACTGGTAGTCGGATCAACATGGACACACGGTATATCCATTTCACCGCACATTTCATTTACCATAGCAGCCACATCACCTTTAGGCTCCACAACAGAAAGCCCCAATGGGACTCCCTTCTTTTTCAGGAGTAGCAACTGATAAATCATCGGTTTGAGTAATGTCGCTGTTTTCCCACAACGAGTTGGTCCAACAGCTAACATGTGAGTGAACATATCGCTGTCTCCCCATTGAATCATGCTCTCACCTCAATCTTTCATAGGAATTTCCTCGCCCAAGTTCAACCTGATATCCGTTTTAGATGGAAAGAATAGACGTTTAAAGCTTCTCCAACGGTCGGCCGCCGTAGGTTTCACATGAACGAGTTGCTGTTTACTCACATTGCCTCGACGGTTTTTCAAATTATGTTCGAGTCTGTAATTGGCAAAGGCAAAGAACATGGATAGAATAAGTGCCGCTATCAAGGCAGCATGTACTGTTCCTGTTATCGACAATGGGAAGGAGGGAGATGCTAGAATCTCTTCTTTTAGCCGAAGGCTTAGTGCCGCTCCGACCCAAAGTAGGCTTGTGAAGAAATATATTAGCTTATTCTCCTGCTCCATAACCCAGCCGTACAAATAGACGATGAAGCTGACTATACTTAGTGACCACGTAATAAATAGCGGCCATCCCGGTAAACGCCAATACAAATAAGCCCACCCGACAAGAGTGAGCAATAAACTTATAAATCTAATCATGGCCGATAAATTAAATCTCCTTTCAAATTAATATGAACTATTTGGCATCCCCCCTTTCAAAACTTCGTTTAAATTAATTCCTTCGAGATACCTACAACATCCACATGTGCAGCACTTGATAACTCCTGTTTGTACCACTCAACTTCATCCTCATAACAAAAAAGCAGGACTCGTCGTCCCACTGTTTGGCTTACACCTATGGAATAGTTGGTTAAACATCGTTTCAAAGTCATCATGTTCATGGTCAAAAGTTCGATTACATAGGGGCCGCTACTACCTTTACCCTGACCAGTCCGTTCTTCTTGAACCAGCCCGTATTCAAAGCCGTATTTGCTTGAGCCACCGACCTCTTTCAACTCACCGTATGGTTCAAGTAATTTCTGTATCTTTAAAAACGTGTTTGTTAGAATGTACTCCCTTGTGATTTGAATTCCCCACTCATTGAACGGCAGCAAGTGAACCGGGATACCGCCTGTTACCAAGTTCATCTTCTCACTCATGGTTTCAAAAGCGCGTTTAACGGACTGGCTCTTGTAATAGATCAGGAACCCTCGTAGTTTCATGTGCTTCTTGATTTCGTTGATGATCTTGACCAGCGTTTGGTCCCTGGCATCTGGCATGAGGATGTAGATCATATAATCCCCTTTGTCACTCCTGAACCCACCGACCGTTAGATTACCACGATTGAGATTATATTTCCGCTTGATTTGGCGAGAGTCCATGTACGGCACTTCGGGTATCTGCACGAATAGCTCATTCGCGTCAGTAATGTACTGCCGCTGCTGAATTGACAGCCCCAAATCCCTTGCCCGATAGTTCTTACAATCTAGCAAACCACGTTCTATTAACAAGTCCATTCCCGCTTCGGTTAATCGAACATATGCCGCCGTTACCGTCTGGCCTGCTGTTCTCTTACCGTACACATTCGTAGTAATAAGTCCTTCCTTCTTCATGACATACAACCGCTTATGTGCATATTTTTCACTATCGAAATGCTTCACCGCAATTTGCTTTTTCGTCATCTCCCGTAATTCATAAAGTTCCTGCAATATACTCAGGTCCCGGTCTGTCCATTCACGTTGTCTTGGCATTTTAACCTCCTTTCTGCTGGAAATTTGCTCCCCCGCTTTCTAAGGCGCTTTGTCTTATCAGGAACGGGTTACGGGTTAATTGACGGTCGACGTAGGACGGGGTGCTCAGAGTCTCACGCTCAACTGCGTTGCGCGGTAGCCTCTTCCCACCTTTCCGCTCTAGCCCTAATTCCGTATCGGGTACAATCCAATGTCCAGCAAATATTTTCAGGAGATATGTTCTCGAAATTTCGGGTTCAACTCATAGGGGGTGTTTATCGGGTTCAAACATACCCGAAAAATCATGCCCTGCCCGATACTTTTCACGAACATTTTCAATCAGTTTTAGAGTGTTTTGGGAAGGGGTAACGAAAACTTGAACATGGTTTTTACGTCCTACATCTAAGAATCCAGATTCCATAGTTTCAATTTCCTTCCATGAATCATCTTTGATAAATCCGGCATATCGAATCGCGTTTATGATTGCGCTACGGTTACGATTGTCCAGATCACGAATCATCAGATTTTCAAAAAAGTGGCATGTATAAATAAAGGCTGACTTCAAGGCGGGACCTTCTGTTTGAAAAGCTACTGTTGCTTCCAAAGTGGCTTTGGTGTAGTAGTCCTTTATCTGATTGGTGTATTGTTTGTCTTTCAGATAAAGCGGCAACATCCCTTGATAAGAGAATTGATACACTGGATATTCTTTCATCATGTACGTACTATAGATACACGGTGGATAAGCCTTGGGGTCAGGAGATGTGCTTTCATGTAGCATCGTTCGCCATTCTGCCAGAGACTTTCCTAATTTAAAAGAAAGCTCTACTGCTTGGCGGTACATTCCCTCAACCTCTTCAGCTTTATTTCGGGCCTGATCCTCCCAAAATGACATCTGCTTCACTCTCCTTTTCTTATGTGCATCACTTAACAGTAAAAAAATTGAAAATTCTCGTTTCTTCTGCCGCAGACTGATTTATTTGAAGCGTATCAGTTCAAGTGGTTTAAAAAATCAAATGGGTCTTTGTCAATCGACTGTCCTTGGGCTGGGGCTGAGGCTGGCTCATCCTCTGAAAGTAATGATTCCAAATCGACCGCCGCCTTCTTCTCCTTAGACCTGACCCCTGCCAGAGCTTCGGCAATGGTATCCGTTTTCTGGCTACGTTCTTCTGCTTTGCGCTCTAGCTCTGCAAGTTCCTCTGTAAGCTGCGTCACACTATCCGGGAAATTGAGACCAGTAAATACGGTGTAAATCGTTACTTGCCCTGGTTGATCTCCCACATAAGTAGCGACCGGATTTTCGTCCAATATTGGCGTACTCTCATGAAGAAACGATTGAATTTGCTCAACGAAGGCATGAGTGAACAAGTTTTTAGCTGTAGAACTGTCCGACACAATACTTACTGCACTACTTGTCGCGTCCTGAAGATCGTAACCAGCCGATAGCTCACCATTCAGTACACTCTGCTTGATCGCTTCCATATACGTTACTGGAGAAGCCAAATTGATAGATTGAGCAGGTAACACGCATTTACCAATGTGCATGCATCCACCTGTCTTAAGCATATTTAGCCATTCCGAAGCATCAAAGTGATAGCTACCATATGGCTTATAGCTGGAAGTGACTGTATTCAGGTCGTGAAGCAGACGTGCCACATGGCGATTACATGATTTCATGAAATCCTCCACGCTTTGATTTTGATTTAAACCAGTTTGAAACAGCTTTTCATTGTCCACCACAACGATAGCCCCTAATCCTTGCATAGCTCGCTTAATCACTTGAAGACGCTGCAAGGCATTATCTAATACCGTCCTTCCTTCATTACGCCGTGGTAACGTGAGCAGTAGTCCAAAGCGCCCTGCAAATCCCTTGCTATGCAATAGGCGAATGGCTTCAATAACTGCACCCGTTCCTGTACCACCACCTAAACCACAGCATATGAAAATGTAATCCCGGTCATTAAAGAAGCTTTGCACCGTCTCTGCAATAGACTCCTTGTGAATATTGAATGCATCCTGCCCGAGTTGAATGTCCCGCCCTACACCGCGCTCATATCCTGATAACTTGATTTTTTTGATATTCGGATAATCAGGTAGCTTGAGCAGATCCATCTCATTGCTATTAATGAGCATGGCTGTATAAGGACGCTGTTCGCTTTTTGCAGTTAACCTCATTCCAGCGCACGCATGAGCAATAGAAGTTCCTCCCATACCCAAGCCGAAAAAGCCATACTTTAAACTGATATTCATTGCCCCGCTTCCTTTCGTTTAATTCGTTCCTGTGTCAGCTTGTATTGCCTGTAATTCAGAAGTTCTTCTCCCAATGGTGACAAGGTATAGCGCTTGGATTTTGCTACTTCCGCAACCATTACCAACGATGCCCCTTCAAGCATAGCGGCGGCTTCATCCAATAAATGCCTTGATCTTATAGGCAACTGTTCTTGATCTACATCAGGATGTATCTGCTGATACAGAGCATTGGTGACATCTTTTAACTGCTCCTTCTGTACAGGACGTTCTGCCATCCTGAGAGCTGCCAACATCCACATCATGTTTTCGTTCTCAGCAGTAGCCAACAGCAGCGCATCCAAAATGGCTTCTCTGTTCATCAAGACTGTCTACCTCCCTTCAACTCTTGATAAAACAAAAAAAGCCCCTACCCGAAGGCAGAGGCTAAGTCTAATCATTTCAAACCTAAACGTCGATATTGTTCTACAATCATTTTTCGCATGACTTGTTCAACTTCACGATCCTTCTCATCTACTTGAAAAAAAGTATATAGTTCCTGAATCGTTTCCCTTTCAAGCATAGGCAATAATTTATTCCACCAAAGAAGAACACTGAAATCATCGGACCACGTTGGTTCAGGAAGCAGACCCATATTAAGAACATTTTCTCGAAGTAGGCCGAAATAGTATTTCTTCAAATAGCGATCTCCAATATCTAATCCTTCCTTATTCTCATCATGTAAATTAGACATACCATCCGAACTACCCAACATTTTTAACAAACGTTTTTTCTCTTCCTGGATGTAGCTGTCTAATTGCTTGATTTTATAATATTTCTTGAGGATATAAGTATTCTCAGAAGCAGACTGAAGGTCTGACTTCATTATGTTACTTTGCTTTTTCCCTTTTAACAGTTCGGCTCGAATCTGAGCATTGATTAGCCGTGCTTCTGCATTCATACGACGAATTTTCATCTCTTCCTGAATAACTTCATTTGCACTTAAGTCTTTTAAATTCAAACTCATATGTTCTCCTTCCCGTTTACCCCAAACCGCCATACGGCGGTGTCAGAAATAAACACCGCCGTTTAACGCCGGGCGAGAGGCGAAATTTTGTTTTATGAAATCAAAAAAGCCAATGGCTACAGGAAGGTTCCTGTTCATCGACTTTTAAAAACATCATATATTCATTAGCTGTTATTACGAACGAGCCTTTGTGGCCTATTCAGCTTTCATCTTAGCGATAGCTTCACTGATGATTCTGTCACGCTCTGGATCATCACCTGGAACAGATGGAACAACGTAATGCCCATCGGTTAAGCGGCGAGCTGCTTCATCAATGCTCTCTTCTGGAAATTTCATTCTTTCCATGGTCATCACCTTTATTTCCAAATGTCCAACGGCTGTGTGCATTGCAAAATCCGCAATTAGAAATCAGTACGTCGCATAAGTAACTGCTTCTTCATCAAGAATAGGACGTACTCCTATAATCTTCAATGCTCTAAAAATTTTAGCCAAAGCATCGGGTTGCACTGAATGTCCAAAATTAGGATGTAGCAGCCCCGCTTGAATAGAGATGACATCCTCAATTGTAACACCCGCTAAGTCTGCAAGTTGTTGTTGATCATATCCAAGCTCCATGCTTCTCGCTAAGATCATCTGACCTACTGCAACTTCTGGACCATCCAAATAATCAGCAGCTCCAGGAACTTCTCTAACCATCTCTTTCAGTTCCTGAAAATCCCTTTTTAAATTTTTGTACTTACTCATCAAGATCATCTCCCTCTGTTAATATGTATTTCTCTGGAGATTTTATAAAAGCAAGGTACTGTTTTTCTGATACTTTGACAATTTGCTCAAAGGCTAATGAAAAACTGGCATTCTTCAGTACCGCTTGAGTGAATACCAATACCTCAACATCATCATCCATATATCTAAAGAAGATTGCGCGAAACGCTCCTACCCCTCTCCAATTTACGCGAAATTCCAATAGAGGAGGATGATTTTCCAGTTCTTTTACTACCCTGATACTATACAGAGAATCTGATCGGATTGAGGTTGTAAAGAACTCACGTATTGAATGAGACAAGCCACGCTTTTCTAAAAATTCAAGAGCTTGAAAGATCAACTCCACTAACTGAGCATAGGCTACATCAGTTTCAGCTTGTCGAATCAATTTTTGCAGGAAAAGCTTGACTTGCGGTTTCTCATCTTCATCTTTCAAGAACCATATAATTGTTTCCATTATACCATCCCTTCAACTTTTATAAAACGCAAAAAAAGCCGATTTCCACATGGATATTCCATGCAAAAATCAGCTTTTAAAACAACGTCATTATTTCATTCACAAATGAATCCACTAAAGTAATGCTATTATCAGAGCCTTTCGGTACTCTTCTTCCCTTGTTCTCAGCAGTGGAGATACCGGGATACTTCTTTGTCCTACTTTTTTCCTCAGCCATAAAGCTTTGTAGGAGAGGCAATGCAACTTCACCTATTAGGTGCTCTTGTCTCCGGCAAAATTGGGAGTGTAGAGAATAAATAATTATAGGAATATTATAGCATTCCATTACTGTCAATACAATCATACGTTCCCATAATCTTTTAGAGAGCTTGCTTCCTTTTGGCTAACTCATATAATAATGGGATTCTAAAATCTCGAACCTCACAGAGTGCCTCACCAGTATGACAATTTATCCACTGCATCCCTTTCACATCAACCATTACATGAGGAAATAACTGGGTAACATCGTATTCTTCGGCTACAATTTGCCCTTCTCTCTTCACCGTAGCGGCTGAAATTGAATGTTTCCCATTCGTTACAAGTACAACACCTAATCCTGCATAGTAAATTGCCTTATGATCATGGGTATCATAATCAAAACCCTTCAAAAACACATTTAATACTGCATCAACTAAGCTCTCCTGTCTCCAAGGAAAACTAATGACAGTGAAATCATTATCTGCAAGATCAATTACTCGAGCAGTTTTACTCAAAGGATCTACTTTATTTCCCACCTTATCTTGATAACAAGTTGGGAGCGGCTGTAAAATATTCCTATCGTAATACTCATTCCGATATAAAACTGCCGTCAAATAGTCGCTTTGAATATCCTGCCGAATTGCCATCATGTAATATTCCAGCAATGCATTTTTTTCCGAGGTTTCCTTATCCTCTAATGTAATATTTATATAGTCCAAAGCATGACGATAATTAACTCCTGCTCCACCAAACACATAGCTCTCATTGCCTTCATCTGCAATTGGTTCCTTTTTTCGTCCACGAAACTTAAACTTACTCTTTTGCATAGCAGGACCCTCTTCCTTAATATCCAGATACTGCCTTAATAGTAGCATAACGTTGGTTACATTTCTTCCCTGAAAAAAAGGTTCGTAGTATAGAAAGCTAATGATCTCATTGCAGACTACAGGGTATGCCTCTCGCTCCAATGCACCCCAAATATGATACAAATAATACACATATTCTGTATGATACGCTTTGTTGCTATAGATCGGGTCTATCCTTTTTATGGATACCACCTTATAAAAATTTAAAAGGGCTTGTTTGGCCGCCTGATTCTTTTGTTCATTAATAAGTTCCCCTGGTCTGCTCCATTTTGCATAAGGATTAATTATCTCATAAAGTTCCCTCTCATCCATGGTAAACATTTATATTCCTCCAATCGTGAACAGCATCAAATATGCCATTAAATAGAACGGTGCTAATGGAAATTCTTCCACTCCATATCCAGCCCATTTGAAAGCTATAGCAAATAGCCAAGCAACTGTTAGCATACTGATCAAAAACAACATTGATTTCTGCCAGCCAAGAACCATACCAACTACCGCCATTAATTTAATATCCCCGCCGCCGAAAGAATCGGGTTTTATGATAGCAAAAACATAAAGCAAGCCAGCTCCAATCAAAATGCCTAGCAAGTAATAATAAAAAGGTTGTACACTATGCAATAGTCGAAATGCAAGGGAGTATCCAATTCCAACACCGCTCAACCAGTCAGGTATGATCCTATACCGTAAGTCAGTATACGTGGCTATCCCTAACAGAATTATCAACGGAATCGACTCCAGTAAATTGTTCATGTTCTTCCTCCTAAGCCTCTACTAATAGAAAAAAGCAGCCTCCGAAGAGACTGCTAATAGTTTGTTCATGCTATAATTGAAAGTGCAACAGAAAGGCTATATGGGCGGTCGGCTACTCTCCCGGAAGGGAGGTGATGCCATGGAAGTTAAAGACGCTTTAACAATTATGATCGGTTTCAGTTCGCTAATTATTACGCTGCTGGCACTGGTAGTAACAGTTGTTTTAGCGATCCTTAGCCAAAAGAAATAGACCGCCCCTCTGGAAAGGTTTCGGTCTTATTTCTTAATAAGCATTATCCTTTTCAAAGCCGACCGCCCTTTAAAGCGGCTGTTGCATGGGGCGGTTACCGCCGTCCCATTAATACTATATTTATATTATATGCTCCAAATTATATACATGCAACGCCCTTTGTCAATACCACTCTGATGTATCCCGCTTTGTTTGCCAATCATCATACATACTGCCATAGATCGTTATTTTCTTAACAAAGCAAGAGGATAAGTCATTCTGCCCTGCATGCATAGCAACAACTTTGAAGGTGTATTCTCCATCTGGAGCATACACATCCGTATAGAATTTTCGTTCATAGATATCAAGGAACTTGGATTGAAAATGTTCCCTCGGTAGTTCCCAAGTTGCCGTTTTATCATCCCCGCTTGTCTTAACTAGACCTATGCTGGTCACGTAATCCCCATTGGTATCCCAAATGTACACCCTGACCTCAGTAGGCCCTTTCAGTTCCCCTCCAATGGGCTTGGCTGTACCTTCTAATCCTTTAGGAACTTTCGTCTCCCAGTTAGTTGTATATTTCGTCTGAACCTTAATCTCTACACCATAGCCGGCACGAGTAACCTCATTTGGGTTCAATCCATTTTCATTCGTCCAAGGGATGATCTCCCATGAACCACGACTCTCCCGGTCTTCCTCTTTCGGATTTTCCGGGTCAGTAGGAATCCCCTGTTTCGTATTCAGTTCAGCCGTAACCGTAAGCTTCTCATTATAAGTTACCGTACGGTTCTCCCAAATAGGATCACTGTAATCCGTGTAGCTCTCCGTAGAAGTATGACGTTTACCCTCTGAGTCCGTCCATGACACAGTCCTGGTCTTGGTTGGATACCCTATGATTAATGGATACGTCACATCCCAGCTTGCTTCCGGCTTGGTGGTATCGCAATAAGCATCACCGCCGTTCTTTGTCACAGAGCAGCCTGTGGTGGCTACATTGTTAGAACGATCTTTATCCTTCTTCTCCTTCTCGGGATCTACATGAACACTCAAGTTATGAGTTCCAACCGGACCTGTCCAGTTAAAGCCACCTACAGTAATTGGTTTATTGGCTGGCATATCTTTTCGGGTTTCATATACGGTCTTCTTACCATTCTCGACAAAGCGAATTAGTACGTTGGACATATCCGAACCACCTACATTCTTCACCTTGGCTGTAACTGTAGAGGATTGACCCAGCGTCAGAGCCGATGGGCTGGCCGTAATGGATTGGGCGATGAGGTCGTTCTCTGCCCCCTTACGCTCAATGGTCCAGCCACCTTTAATCTCGTTGTTATGATACGCCTCATTCGGTGATTCCAGCGCCCTGTCTGGATGATTGGGATTGTTTATCGTAACATCTGCCTTGATGTAATACGTGCCTGGATCATCACTAATTTCAATCTTGCCCAGCATATAGCTGTACTCTTTCCCTACAGTGAACTGCTCAGGTAGCTCCTTGTGCATTGACGAGAGGTCGAAGCTGGTTGTAACCCCACCGCCGATAGTTACTCTTGCTGTCATCGGCATGCCACGTTCACTTGCATAATCGCCAGAGATAATATCTCGATCACCATCATAGCAGAACTTCACCCAAAGCTGACCAGCTTCAGTTAACGTTAGCTTGGTTGGAACGTAGTCCATATTCAGATCATCTGCCAGTGTCACATTCTCAATCTGAGTACGGCCGTAGCCATCGTCTACGATAATATCCACGTCTTTACCCAACACACGCGATAGCTCATTGCTGGCGATCTTAACGGTATTGTTGTACTGGGCATCAGTTGTAATGATAGAGGTCAGCTTTACACGCTTACTCATATCAGGGAAGGCATCTTTAGGAAGGGCATAGACATCCACCTGACGTTCACCGTTTTCCACACCAGCAGTTGTGAAGCTCACGGTCAGTTCTTCGCCTTGTGTGACCTTCAAGGTTGGCCAAGCAGTGACGTTGAAATAGGCGTGTCCTTTACCGTCAATCTTTTGCGTTCTGTCGAACTGAACACCCATGCGGCTGACGATACCGGAGGTGCGCAGGAATTCATAAAAATCTTGAAGCTTGTAGTAATACTCGTGGTTTTTGTCATAATCAGTACCACGTTCAGTAAAGGTCTCTTGAAAATGCATCTGCTGCTTCAGAGATACATTCATATGACCTGACCATACAGCGTCAAATAGCTCCCTCACTGCTTCCTTACTCTTATAAGTTAGGCCAAATCCATTCTGATCCGAAAATACCGGATCACCAGGCTTTTCCTTCACAGCAAACACGTCATAATTGTCTATAATTTGCTTCTGACCATTTGCAAAAGTAAAAACACCTTGCCATTGATATAGCTTCCACGGGTTATCAGATATTCTTTTGTTAAGAGCTGGAATATATCCTACAAAACGTTCACCTGTTTTACCATACTCCCATGGGTCAACGTCTTTTACATATACTTTTAACATGGGATTTCCAGCAGCAGATACTATTGTGGATATTAATAAAAACAAAATTAAAGTCACTGAATTTACTTTCTTCACCATTCTTTTCCCTCCTACTTAAGCTCAAATGAAAAAGAGCCTACGATAATCGCAGGCCCTTGGATGAGCTGATGTACATGTACTATTGAAGCAATTTCGCCATTTTTAGAACTTCGGTTAAAGTAGAGGCAGAACCATTATTACCAATCACAATAGCATCATTAGTACCACTGAATAATTTCTTCAAGTCTTCATTCCCGCTACTATCCAGTGCTACAGTATAGGCTTCTTGTTCATCTCGCCCAGGGTATACCATAGCAATAGTGAAGTAAAATGTCCCCTCTCCAATATCAAAAGTATAGTTCTTCCCAGCAGTAAGTTTAGTGTTGCCGTAGCTACCATTTGCGCCTGCTGGCATAGTAAACATCAGCTTCCCATTCTCAACCTTCATGTTATCAATAAACAACTCTTTCGCTAGCTCCGTATATCCAGCCTTCCATTCAAACTCCGCGCTATACATATTGTCATCGTCAGGAACCGGATCAGGCTCCGTCACTTCCTTGCCTGTACTGATACTTACAAGGCTTTGACTGGACTTCCATTCTACTGTAGCACCCAATGCCTCCGAAACAAACCGCAGCGGTACAAACACACGCTCTTGCTTAACCCGGGCTGGTACATCTAGGGTTACAATATTGCCATCCACCAGCACCTTGTTACTGTTGACCTCCAGGCTAATGTTCTTGTCACCCATAGTCACGTAAACCGTACGGCTTACTCTGTTCCCAACAGTCTCCTTCTTATAATCCACCTTAGCGCCGAGTGACTCACTGACAAACCTAACTGGAATCAACACTCTATTACTTTCAACATAAGGTTTGGCATCTGGAAAGCTCACGTTCTTTCCATCAACCTGAACATAAACTGTCCGAGCCGCCGAAGCCGATCCCAACGCCATCCCCAGCAACATAATTGTAGATATTAAAACTAGTCCTAATTTCTTAAGCATATTTCTACAACTCCCTTTTCTGAAATAGTAGGGTATTTACATACCCTATTGATTTTTGAAAACTCCGAATACACAACATAGATTCCATTATAATCCAAGCATCGTTTTCACTCAATTGCTTTCAATTTTTTCTCCCTCCTCTATATTTAAGCTCTATAAAATGCGAAAAACTCCACCAACATAGAGTTAGGGGAGTTAATTTATAAGTGTAATATTTTTACATATTTCATTTTAGAGCTTCGCCACTAAATTAATTCCATTATATACCTTATACAAAGAGAATGCAAGAACATTCGTTCGATTTAAAAATAAAAATACAAATTTTTGATTTCCACTTTTACCGATTTGCAAAAAAACTAATTCTAAATGGATATCAAAAACAATAATTATAAATTATGTTATGTGTTTGAAGAGGCTTATCTTGGATAAAAATAGTAATAAGTTAATTATAAAACATACCTAAAAGAAGAAGATGCACCTAGCAATTCTCGATTACAATTTGAACCTTTTCCAGACCGATAATCTGTTACTTCAAAAAGATTAAGAACATGAGGAGGAAAAAAAGTGACCATTATTTCGTGCAAACGCAATTCATTGCAAACTGCGAAACTATTTAAGATAGTTTTTTTACTAAATCGTACTGATAGACCTTATACTCTACATGAAAATGATAAATATTTTATTCTCTATGTCTCTTGATACATTCTTTTATTCAAGTCCTGTAAAATCGGAGCAAAATCTTTTTTATTTGTAGTATATATTTCCGATTTTATAGGTGCTTCCGTAGCAATTATAACATCACCTAAATTCCAGCAATTCCTTCCAAATTTACTTGCTTTATTATTAACCGTCCCTTCAAGCAAGGAAGTCAATTTATGTATATTTTTATCATCATTGTTAGAAACCCTACTCAGTTCACCGTTGTATTTTCTATAGAATTCTTCAATCGAACAACTTGGTTTAGGCCTTTGTCTACAACCTAAATTAAGTTTGTATCCGTTTTTTGTTTTTTCGGGTTTGCTATCGGCTTTAATACAGTTGCATTCGTCGATAATAACATCAACATCTTCAACTAACATTTCTTCTAAAACATCTTCAATAAGAATCTCTAATCGATCTAGCAAATCATCTTTATTGTGCCCTACATTCTCGGCGATATATGAATAAACTGATAGAGCTCTGGACATTTGTCTTTGACTATAAAATACTTTACCAAATCTTTTTAATGCCTCTTCTGTAGTGTCTTCTTCAAAAAGAACTCTATGAAGAGTACAAGTATTCAATAAAAAATTCCCTTTTAATTCTCCTATAACATATTTAGAGGTGATAATTTTTTTACCCTGCATATTTTTTTTAATTTCTTGTTGTCTGGAAAGTTTAGCAAAATGTCTTTCTATATTCACTGTACTTTCAAGAAATATCTCCTTCATATGTACCACCTACGATCCAGTTTAATCCACATTTTCTTAGTGCTTTTTCAACTTGCTTAAACTGTGTTTGATCACATTGCCCTCTGAAAAGAACCTCAAATGACTCTCTTAATACCTCAAGATGTTTATAAGTTAAATCCTCAGCTTTTACCTTGATAATTGAATCATAAATCACAATACAAAGTCTTCTCTCATATTTGTACAGATCTTTATCCAATTGCTTAATTAAATAGTCCACTTCATCTTTTATAGCTCCTAAAGAACAAATACGTTCAGCATAGTTCTCAAATGTTTCTTCAAGTTCTTTAACATAGCTTCTAAGCTTCTTAAAAGTTTCCTTATATTGAAAAAACCAAACACTCTCTACTTCTGTCTGTTCTAGTTGCCTTTTTTGCTCAGAACGTGCTATATACTCTAATAATTCAATTGCTCTATTAAACTGTTGCTGATCCACAGGAACAAAAGGGCTATTTTTAAAATTTGCAGGGACATTACTCATTTATTATCACCCTTTTTATTTTGTTGAATTCTAACAATAAGTAATCAATATCTTCAACAGTTAAACTTAAAACCAAGTGTGTATCTCTATCAACAAAAGGATTAAAAAAACCTAACGGATTTTCATTATCTGCCGTTGTAGTGATTAAATCCAAAGTGATATGGTTCAAACTGTCCATAGTACCCACAGATACATCAAATAATTTACTATTTAACTCCCAAGACATATTTTTAAGCAAATTGTTTTTTGAACTTTCCTTCAGTTTGAAAGAGTTTAAAAGGGTTTCATCAATTAAATGTTTCTGTACTAGATTAATTTTTTCTCTTAGCAATTCTTCTTTCTTTTCATCTTCTTCTTTTATCTCATTAAATCTTATTAGAGCATCTAAAGAGTCGTTATAAATAGCTAAGATATAGCGCCCGACTTCTTTATTAAGAGTTTCAAGGAAAAGCTTAGAATCAATAGCTTGATTTTGTTTGAGTTCGTCTTCTAATTGCTTTTCATCATAACGAAAATAAAAATCTCCCGAACTCACTGGATGTGGTAATATTACTCTCCTTTTTATAAGATCTTTTAAAAATAGAAGGTTTTTCTCAAATTTCTCCATGATTAACACTCCAATAGTGTTTTATTTGTAAAAACTGCCCCAACATTTAATCTAAGTTTAGTTTATCAGATGTAAGATATAAAAGTATGTCGAACTTTGTAGGATCTTAATAAATAGTTGATACGGATAACTCCCTTACTTGATTGAAATGGATGTTCAAGTAGCTAATTGAGAGTTTATCGTTTGAAATAGTATATTAAAACGTTCAATTGTTTTCTTATCTAATTTTGATGCTGGAACAGATTTTGTCATTAAATGGTTAGCAATCATGTAATGATTGTAACCGCCTGATGGTCGAAGTGTAATTGATTTCTCTTTTAGAAAACGATTTATTCTATCTACAATTCTTTCTCCATTAGGCAAATCGCTCTCAGCGACTATGATACCTCCTAGTTCATCCTTATAAGCTGAATTAAAGATATGGAGGTACAATTTCGGCTCCATTAAATCTTCAACATCACTATTCATAATTATTTTTGAATTATTATTCCTAAACATTCCATAATTTAAAATTTTATTTTCTTTTATAAGTCTCTCTTTTTTTAGTGACTCTAGTTTGGGATCAGGTTTATTATTGTAATCATGAAGTACAAGGAATTCAAGATCATTTCCTCCAAGCAATGCAACAAATGTAGATAATTTATCCAAACCTCCAACCGGTACGATTGTAATATTAGGGTTTAAAAACTCCATTTTCTTTGCTTCAAGAATTGAAGAGAAATATTTCAAGTAGACAAGATCGGCAGGCCCCTCAACTAGTAGATTTTTCTTTGCAATAAATAGATTTTGAGCAATCGTGTATCCAAGAGCCGCTTGAAGTGGGAAAACAGTCTTTGGATCAGAGGAAGACAAATTGCTTGTTATTTTTGTTCCTTCTCTCGACTTATCCTCCACCATACGAACTTGGCTAATTTTGTCCCTCGGAACCATAAAAGGTGAATGAGTAGTATAAATAATTTGATGATCATTTGAAAGATATTCAATATAATTCAAAAAATCTGCCTGAGCTAACGCGTGCAGACTTAAACCTGGCTCATCCAACAAAAGTATTAAATCCTCGTCAGTTTTTAGCTGTTGTTTAATACTATCAAACCAAACAATAAAACTAAAAAACCATATAAATCCTTTACTCCTCTGACTAAAAGGTACTGTGACACGATGTTTACGATTTCTTATTCGAATATATAAGTTATTACCGTTATTAAATGGAGGCGTATCGGAAGGGTCTTGACGAATATCAAATTCAACATCAAGCTCTTGGTTTTGTTTCCAATATTCAAATATTTTATCGGTTATTGAGTTAGATATAGCTTCGAGCTTAGCCTTTATGTTCTCGTATCCATTAGAGTCAGTAATTTCATCAAGTTCGACATCCGCAATCTGAAGTAAACTAAGAGCTGTCATATCCTCATCGTTTAGAGGTTGACTATTTTGATTACTCAAATTAACACGCTTTTTCAATTCAGTAAGATTAATTTTACCAGGCAGAACTCGATAGTCATCAAAGTATAGAAACTTGGGGATATGCGGAAGTAAATAAGTTTCCCACACATAGTGTTCAAGTCTATTTTCCCATGATGAAGCAGGATATTTTCGGGTTAATTCGTCAAAAAACAACTTTTCTTCGCTATTCAAGTCTAAATCTTGGAGTAAATTAAGCATTTGAGTAATGGAGTCCACACCTTGTAGAACTGATTTAATCTCAGTTGTTAGATTTGAACTTTTCAGTAGATGATCAATAAGAGGCTTTTCGTCAATTGATACAGAGACCGTTCCATTACCCGCATATTTCCTGAAATAAGTAAAGGTCAAAGAATTAAGTAATTCAAATCCAAAGTCATCGTTAATCTTCGTAATTTCAGATGAAGTAAGCTTGTATGTCAATTCGCACACTACAGCAGGATTATCGTCATGTTTTTTTTGATAGTTATTTAACCCTTTTCGAGGATACTCCTCAGTTACACTATATTTTATATTTGGCTCCACAGGAAAGGCTTTATGTAGCGCTTGTAGGAATGCCGTTTTCCCCGATTCATTCTGTCCAACAATTATAGTTACATCTGGTTCAACTTTCACTGCTTCACTATCATCAATAGATTTGTAGAGTAAGACTCTGGACTCAATTAGTTTCACAATTAGTCACTCCCCATTACATTTACATTAAAAGTTTTATAAATAACTTCGCCAGAAGCAATAGTATTCCTTTAGAGTTTATAAAAAGTCTGTTTTATCATCGTTGTATGTAGTAATTCATTATCATCTTAATCATTAGCTGAATTACTGGCATTAGCTTTACCAACTTATTGTACAAGTAGGTTTACGTTTATTAAACGCAGTGACGTATCCATATCTTTTTCCGCTATTAAAAACAACGTTCCAAGTTAAAAGCTGAATGCAATCTACTAAATTACAAAAAAAAACTAGGAAATTTTTATCCTCTGTTGGTGAAGGATTTCTAACTTATGAGATTTTGACGGACTTTCTTTATGTCTATATGTAGGTAGGTAGCATTTTTTTAGCAGTAGTGTTACATTCCAACTTGCAATCTGCTTCACATACAACAGATTATGTAGACCGGGAAATTATTTTTTTCGTTCAAGATAAATCCAGATTACTCCTAATAGAAAAAAAACACTTGTTAGAGCTATAAAGCTTATCTTGAAGGATAAACCGAATTCCTCTTGTAGTATTTGGAACGTACCTACACTCCCAATAAATGAAATAACATATAGAAGCACATTTAGCAGTAAAGCATTTCGATTTTTACGTCTCTCATAATACATAGTTAAATATGATATTTTAAAATTAATTGATTCTTTGTATCTTTCAAAAGAAGCTGTATTTTGCATATTGGTAATAGCTTTGACTGTTATTATTGGAACTCTTGACATGAATAAAAGTTGTTCAGTATGCATCTTCTCATCTAAAGTATTCTTCAAGTCTAAAGTAAGATCGTAGTTAATAATTTGATTTAAACAAATGTACATTTTTAGTATTTCTAATACCTGAGTATCCCACAATACATCAGTTTTATATTGCCCATCAGCTAAAGTTACAACACCTAAATATTCTTGCGAAAAGTAATTGAAACTATCATGACCACTTATGTTATCCAATTGCATATTTGTGATTTTCTCACCCAAAACATCCTGAAAATACGTAGACATATCCTCAACAAAATCAGAGATAACAAAAAGATTATGCAGAAAACTGGTATTATCTAAAACAAATCTATCCCGAAGAATGTCTTGTAGTAAGGAATTTATGTTTTCAAAAATTATGTCTGGAATCTTTTTATTAACCGTTATAATTTCTTCAGTTCCAAAGAACTGCATTTCTTTTATTATTTTCACATTATAATTGTTACTTCGTCCATATATTTCATCTTTGTTAAATGGCTCCCTTGTATCAAAATTTATTAATTCAAAACATATAAACATAACTTCGTTTATAAAAAAAATTATCGGGTCCACTTGAAGCTTCCTATTGTTTATAAAGATTAAAAAACTTTCCATGTTTATAAAAGAAGAAACTTCAAACTTAAAAGGGTCCAAGAGTATTTCTACTGAGTGTTTCAATGATAAACACCATTTCGTTTCTTTTAAATATTTTTGAAATTTATCAATATCATCTTTCTCATTGATTAATTTGAATTCAAAAGAAGTTTTTTGATGATATGCATCATGATTTGGTTCAAATTTTAGAATCCCATCTACTGTAAAAAAAGAATCATCAATTAATATGCTAGAAATATGATGCTTATTAAGTATTTCTGATTTCTTTTCACTTTTATTCTTATAAAATGAAATCATTTTTTTTCTAGAATAATTAGATTTGTAAGCACTCATAAAAATGACACAATCTGACACTGAACTTTTACTTTTTATTAGCTCCATTTCTCTACCTTTCTTTCGCTTATTTACATAAGCTGTTTTCTCTCGTTTTGTAAACATTACTATGAATTAATCATCATCTCCCTTTTGCCCCTGTTTAAAGTCACTATCTAAAAATGCTCTCTTCAAAAATGTATTGGAGTTAATGAGTTTTTGGGAAGTAATAATCTGATTTTGATATGTTTTATAAATCGTGTTATTTTCTTTAATAGTATTTACACTGGATAGCAGGGAATTTCTATCTTGTTCTTTCATTTCCATTTTATTGATTTTATTTTTCAGTGATTCTATTTCATCATTTTTCTTATTTATTGCAGTTTGGTGATCACTTTCTATTTGCCTTAAATCTTCTTTCAAAAGATTAATATAAGAAGCCATCTCGTCAGAACTTCCAACAATTCGATTGAGTAATAATAAATTTAAAGTAAGCACTTGAGGTACATCACCGTGAGGATACCTTAAAATATGATCAATCTCTCCATAACCCTCTTCAAATATTGTTCTTACTTGAATCTCTGCTACAATTTTTTTTCTGGTAGGAGAAGATTCAATCAGGTAATGAACTGAACGATAACCTGTTTCTCTTGGATCTACTGGGATTCCAAGTTCCTCAAATCTACTTGTGTCATCCCCCGCCCTCACGTTAGCAATGATTTCAGTGGTATTCCATATTCTATTAATGTAATTATGTATTTCTTCCCAATCCTCTTTAAATATATGTATTGCCCGCACTCCTATTAAATCAGTTATTTCATCTTGATAGTTATCGACTGTAAAGCAAAAATCTTTCCCTTTTTGTTCCTTACGTTGAGGCATTTTTCTAATTATTTTTGCTATTAAATGTTCGGGGTCCTTAACTCTTGACCTTACGGTATGAATCGTTTTGTTTGCACGCAAAGTATTTGCAATAAAGTCAGCCTGGGCAATGAGACTCTCTCTTATTGATAAAAAATGAGTATGTATCTTGTTTAATTCATTCCAATTAACAATATCTTTACTCTCTTCAGAAATATGATATTTTCTAAAAAATTCGTCCAAAGAAAGATCAAGCATTATCTCTCCTCCATCGCCTTTATGATTTTTTTTACGTATAAATATCAAATAATGTACTCTATATCATCCTCTTCTTCACTATCTGCTATACAGATATGTAATTCCTTTTCAAGTAATTTAGTTTTCTCAAAATACCTAAATAC
This sequence comes from Paenibacillus senegalimassiliensis, assembly GCF_001486585.1. GTDB lineage: Bacteria > Bacillota > Bacilli > Paenibacillales > Paenibacillaceae > Fontibacillus > Fontibacillus senegalimassiliensis. The sequence goes on along the minus strand of NZ_LN909045.1, from coordinate 610,513 downwards.
ATTTGACTCCTGTTTATTAGGTTCATTACCACACAAGAAGTATTTGTCATCAACTGGGTAGAATATATACCATTTCTTTGATTCTTCCATAACAAATAAACTTTTCAAATCAGAAAATGCCAGATCAATTGAATTGACTTCCCATTTAAATAAAAACAAAAAAATACAAGCTATAAAAAAAAGCATAATTATTACAACTACTAGTTTTTCTTGATCAGTAATTAATTCTCCTGGAACAAAGGCTGCACCGGAACCAATTAAAAAAGGAAAGATAGTAATAGTACAAAGCACGCTAAATACAAGTAATAGTAAAACTATAAACTTCATTTTCAATGAACGTTTTTTCAGAAAATTTTTGAACCAACTTTTATTGATACGAATAGCTCCAGAGATAATCATTCCCAAGAAACTTACTACAAAGCCAATATAAAAGATAAAATTGTAGAATGGGATTCTAAGTTGATAAGAACAGATTGTAATTATTACTTGATATAAAAATAAAAGCAACAAGTATCCAATATGCCTGATAATTTTTACGTATAATCTTTTTTCTTTTGTTTGCAAGCTCTTTTCGACATAAGTCGAAGTAATCATTGTTACAGGTTTGATCTTATTTAAGGCAAAGCAAAATGTTAAAATCAATATTATTGCATTAGGTATACCTGCATATTTTAATAATTCATTAAAAGAATTCATCTGACTTCTTCCTTTTCATCCAAAATACCAAAAAGGTTCTTGCTTAACTACCTACCTAAGCTAGACGTTAACAAAGCTAAAATTAAAGCTACAATACTTAAAAAGATAACAACTGACCAGATAATTATAACCTTCCTTTTTTTCTTTGTAGTTGAAACCACTGGAAGGGCTGTGTTAATATCGTAAGTTTTGTAATTAGCTTTTTTTTCTTGGATCACAAATACAGTATCTCCTAGCCTATCCACAAGAAACTGAGCCGCCTTAGTTGGAGTAGTCTCACAGCGATCAGCAGCCTGATCAGCGAGCGTGAGGTTACTCGTATGCCCTAAACCAGTAATAACTGGAATTGAGGTATTATAAATTTCTTGTATGACTTCAACACTATCAAAGACAAGAAAGTCAGTATCCTTGCCTCCACCTCGAACAACCATAATTACGTCCGCAGTAGATTCGGATGCTTCAAAAATTCCAAAAGCAATGCTTTTGGAATCATTTAACCTTACTCTGTGAATGCTTTTTACAATGCCTGGTCGTCTTTTAAAAACTTCCTCAACATCATGAATTGCCTTTGACTGCCCTGAGGTAACTAGGGCCACATGGCAAGCCTGTTTGCCTAGGAATGAAGAAAAATCGTTTTTATACTTATTTAGATACTGACTTTCAATAAGCTCTTTCGAAACAGCTTGCTGTTGCATTGTCCTGAAGCTGCTTCCAAACGATTCAATTTGCCTTGGTTTAAATTGTAGCGCACCAAACTCCGCAGAGTAACCGACTTCGAAATGACCTGTAAAGATATAGGTTTTCTCTCGCTCTAACCCACGAGAAAGATGCTCTACCACCTTCATTTGAATCTCAGTTCCGTTCTCATCAAAAACAGTTACGAAGTTCGTTCCAAACCTGCCTTCATTTATGTATTTGACTTCAGCAACTATGGTATACATACGCTGCTCTAAGGAGTTCCCAACGATATTTCTAATTTCCTTCAGTTCTCTCTTATATACCTCTGATAAATTGTCCTTTGATAAAAGAGAATTACTCATTTCTGTATCTGCTCCACTTCAAGTTGTATTTATTCACCAAAACATATCCTACCAAAAATCAACATTATCTGACGTTCGTAGTATATATTTTCGCCATGAGGAAGCATTTTCCTTCTTCCAAATAGATCTTTATACCTATTTTCATAGGAATACTCCTCTTAAATAGTAATTCAAGACTAATTCCCCGCATATAAAAGAAGCTGAATAATAACCTAGTTAAGTTTCCTTGTCACTTCATACGGTATGCTTCAATTTTCTGTAGCAAATTTAGTATAGTCCGATCGGCCCATTGGTTTTGAGATCATTATCCTAGCTGCCTTTTCATCCTGACAATTCGCACAAGGTACGTTTAACACAGCCAATGCGACCGTGGGAAATTCATTCATATCAATGGGTACTTTTCCGCTTCCTACTCGTGACAGGGTGAATGTGATGAGAGTACGAATAGTATCCTTCGTACGTAAATTTCTCAGCAAAGACTCATCGGTTTGTTGAGATCGCAATGAAGAACTGAATTATACTTCCCATATTATTGATCAACTAAAACTTATGATAAAAATTGTCTCTATTTGGATTCACAGTTAACACATATTTCAAACAAAGCAGGAAATTATATAATTCAGCAAATTACAAAGGAGCATAGTAATGACAACATTGACACTTAGTAAAAATGTAATCAAAAAGCTTAAGAAAACAGAATGGAAAGGTTTTGCAGATAAGCCAAAACAAATTATTGGGCAAAACAACTTGTTAAATATTTCTTGGATGGGCCGTGGTTTAGAAATTTCAAAATCAGTCGCAAGAATTATTACCCCCGAAGGATACGGAACAGGCTTTCTTATTGGCCCTGATATTCTTCTCACTAATAATCATGTTATTAAATCGGCGAAGGATGCTGAAAAAAGTGTAGTTGAATTTAATTATCAGGATGATTGGGAAAATAATATCGAGAAATCACAAAGATTCAATTTAGATTCCACTCAATTTATTACAAATATTGAACATGACTACACCATAGTTAAGGTAAAAGAGGCTCCTGGCAACATTTTTGGATTTGTGAATATACAAACAATTGGAAGCAGGCCCTCTCCAAATAATAATGTAGTAATAATTCAGCATCCTTCGGGTGGAAAAAAACAAATCTGTTTAAATGATAACTATGTTCAAAATACCTTTGAAAACAAAGTGCAGTATACAACAGATACTGAGCCTGGCTCTTCAGGATCACCCGTGTTTGATTCAAATTGGCGACTTGTAGCTCTGCATCACGCGTCCAACATTATTCAAAAGCCTGATGGAACATATGACTTTTGTAATGAAGGTATCCTTATTAATCATGTCCTTCTTGATGCTCAAGCATTTCTTGGATTAACAGATCCATTAATCGACATAACTTTGAATGAGTTAAAACCCGATATAGAAAGATTGATTTTCTCAAACAGTTCCATTTCTTCTTTATCTAATGAGGCATCTGAATTTAACAAAAAATATCCAAGGTTTGAACCATTATTGAATGATTGGATAAACCTGCATCAAACATCCGAGTTTTTTGATCCGCTCACAGTGGCTGCAATTGCAGGTGTAGCTTCTGGGGCAGGGATAGCACATTTGGCTCATGTTACAAGTAAAAAAGAAGTCTCCATTGGTATATCTGTTTCGGCGAATACAGTAATTAGCGATTTGATACGTTCAGTAAAAGAAAATTCTGAGATGCCTAGTCAATTAATAAGAAATTTGATAAATCATTTGTTTGAAAAACCTGATATTGCTAAAGAAGCTTATCAACATATTAAAAATACAAATGAAATATTACCGCTGGGGTACGCTGTGTATTTAGCAGGAGTTGCTGCAGGTGCTTCCGCTTATGCAGCAGGTAAATAATAATTTACTGAGGAGGATTTATGAAAAAACTTGCATTAGTTGTAGGGATAAATTATGAAGGAACTGACAATAGTCTCGGTGGATGTATAAATGACACAAAAGAAATGTGTAGGTTATTAGTGAATAAATTTGGTTTTAAAATTGAAGATATTCAACTCTTAATTGAGGAGTATGCCATCAAGAAGAACATCTTGGACGCCCTTGAACTATTAGTAACAAGTTTAAATCCCGGGGACATTGGTGTATTCACATATTCGGGACATGGAACACAAACTGCCGATTTCCCTCCTCTCGATGAATTAGACATGTTAGACGAAGCAATTGTGCCTTTTGATGGTTTGGCTAGTCCCTCCAATCTTATTCGTGATGATGAGATAAAAGAAAAATTGTCAAAATTAAAACAGGATGTACATTTCACGATAATCTTTGATAGTTGTAACTCAGGTGATGGAACCAAATTTTTAGAGAACGAGGATAAGAAAAAATGCCTAGATGCCACTCCAACAATAACAAAGATTAAGGAATTAATAAACGAAGTACGTCCTGACAGACAAAGAGCAATAAAAAGCCATGCTTTGTCTGGTCCAAATCATATACTGTTAGCTGGCTGCAAATCTAATCAATATTCATATGATGATGGTAAAAATGGTTACTTAACCGGAGCTTTAATGGAATTTATGGAAAAAGGCATGACTTACGAAGAATTGCATACTAAAGTGTATGCAAAAGTTAAAAAACGCTCCAATGATAGTCAATTACCACAGTTAGAAGGCCCAATGTTAAGTCGCAAAGTTTTAGAGTAAAAATATTTAAAATTTACGTCAATAAAATAGGTGCGCAGAACCGAGAAGCTCACTGCCTTTCATCTTATAGGCTTGAGTCATGTTTTGTAGTTAGGAATCATAGACGGCCACGATCCAAATGATGCAGTACCCTCTCCACATGATCGTGGCTGGCTGTGATTACGGTACAACGCCGTTAGCACCAGTTCTTTCGTCGTTCACTTATCAATTCGAAATTACACCTGAACAGGTTCAAAATGCTCGCCAGATATAGACATTACCCATCATTTTCCATCTAGAGCTTGTTTGGAATTAAACGGATAAGATTAATGCTTCAATACATTTTCTTGAACAGCTAAATAATCGAATTTATGGTGACCTTGTATTTCTCCACCATGCTAAAGCCGTAGATCCAGATCTTTCAATACTCTGCACCTGGGCACACGGAAGCCCTAAGAAGTTCTTTTTCACAATCCAAGAGACTCCATAAGATACGACAAATTGGCCACTCCAGATTGCTGCGTCGTTTTTTCACGTTGGCTAGCTTTTGTTTATTTCAGCATTCCGTAGCTACAATAATCAATCATTTTTGTTGATATCATATACAATATTCTGTTCTTCAATACCTTTGAACTTATTTGAAGAAATAACGCTCTTTTGATGTATCGCATTGTCATCGATAATAAGAATTAAGTTAAGCTCTGTATATTCTTCAGATAAATAATTTTGATATTCTTTCACCCAATTGTATACTTGCAGTCTGGGGACATCGGGAAGATTAAGATAATTATAATCTATCTTGCCTTCATCTAATGAGACATAACAAGCATTTTCAGGTATAGTAAACGAATCTACTTTTTTGTGTTCACCAAACTGCTGCGCATATGAAATTATTGAATTAGTATCATTCACAATATTTGCCTTTTTGCTAAATAAAGAAATAGTCTCAAACATGAAAGAAATCATGTTCATTTCTTGTTTGAAACTTACTGAAGACGAAACCCCTATTTTTTGCTCAGTAGTTAATTTTTTAGACCCAACATCAAATAAACGTCCGCAAGAATAAGTTGTATACCGTGGGTCTTCCTCTTTCAAAAGATTATAAATCCACACAAAACTTGTAATCAGAAAGAAAAGTGTAAGGCCTAATAAAACTCTTAGAATTAATAGTTGATTTTCCAATACGAATTCTTTTATTTTATACATCGCCGGCCCCCTCCACTATATCCTATATGGAGTAATACGTTACTATTATAAATAAGTGACGGCTCACTATTTTTTTTTGAGATAATTATATTATTTTCTCCAAGAATAACGCCCTTCTAAATTCCCTCTTCGGACTCCTAACCCATTTCGGGCTATCATTTCTTCTCTCTCCCATGCCTCCAATATCACTATCGTCTCTAAGCTAGGATTATCTGGACATAAGATGTATTGCTGCTCTACAAGCGTGCGTAGGGCTCCTGTGATGTCTTCCCTGCCCCGCCCGGTTTTCTGTTGCAACTCGGGCATACGAGGCATACGTCCGTGTTGAGACGAAAAATTATAAAGAATACGTAGTAGTTTACGCTCCAGATCATTTAACATATGTATCACTCCAATAAGAACATTTGTTCTCATTATATGCAAATGCATATTCGATATTCAACAAGGAAAAATTTCCTTGTCTGAATCCACATGATATTGCAGATATAGGCTTTTATGTTTAGACAGGGCTATTCATTCGATGTATCGTTGGTCGTAACAAAAAACATTTAAGGAGAATACTTATGAAGAGAACGGGATTATCTATTTTACTTTCATTTTTGCTACTATTAAGCCTTGGAACAAATGCATTTGCTGATGAAAACTCAGAAGAAGTCAATTTAATTCCTAAAATGACTTCAAATAATGCTCCAGTTGGCATAGCCGCTGCAAGTAGTGAGTGGAGCGCGAACCATAAAGCATATAGTGTATTTGATAGAAATATAAATGATGTGGGTTGGGCATCAGCAGAAGGTATTCCTTATGGATGGATTTCTTACGAGTTCTTTGAATCAACTATAGTTAATAAATATGTTTTGATACCAAGAAGCAGCCATATTGATTACAAAGCAGAATCACCAAAAGATTGGACGTTTGAAGGATGGGATGGAGAGAAGTGGATTATTTTAGACACTCAAATTGGTATAAGTGATTGGACACAAGGCGAGAAAAAAGAATTTCTATTTGAAAATGAGAACTCATATATTAAATACAGAATAAATATTACCAAAAATAACGGAAAATCATCTGTTACTCTAGGGGCTTTAGAAATGTATAACAGTTCTACTGTCACTCCTCCAGAGCCACAGCCTACTGTTAATCGAGCGATCTTAGTCGTAACAATGTTAACTGGCCTGGAGAAAGAATACGACCTCTCTATGGATGAAGTAAATGCCTTCATCAACTGGTACGACACCAAAGACGAGGGCTCTGGTCCATCCAAATATGCCATTAACAAGCACGATAACAATCGGGGGCCATTCAGCAAACGGACTGATTACGTTATCTTTAATAACATTCTCACCTTTGAGATAAGTGAGTACAGTACAGTTACTGCCGCTACGTATCATTAAGTTCTATGAGCTGCTAATGCAGCTCTTTTTCTTTTCTACACAAAAGGACAATTATGTAAAATATAGAATTGTATATGGAGGGGGTGAAATACTTGTACACATACATAAGTAAGGCTATAAGATCAAAACAGGAAATTATCTTAACACTGAAAGACGAATCAAAAATAGCGGGCATTGCCAGTTGGGGAGAGGATAAGAGTAGGGTGAAGATCAACTCGGCTGATGGAGTGATTTGGATACCATTAGAGGAAATTTCTCATGTAACAACTGTCCTGGGATTTATTAAGCCATAAAAACAAAAAAAACGTAATTGTTGCTGCAATCATTCAAAGAAGAGCCCTACTTATTTATGCAAAGAATCTGATTTAACATACAAAATCCGAACCGGCATTTTTTATGGGTAAAGACTATGTTGGTGTTTCTCAGCAGGAAGGCTATCTCTGAGATTGCAGCAAATTACGGGTATGTGATTATTATTAGGCGGAAAGGTGTCGTTTTTAGATTGTATCCTCTGTAATCAAAACCTAAACGATTAGTACCATATAACCATCATTCTATAAGTTTGAAGCGAAAATATACAGCGATACAACTAAGAATAAAGCACATGAGATTATAGTTAGAACCAACCGACTCCCTTTAGTGCCTTCTCTCCTCATTTCAAAAATGTACATTAATACACCTAAACTTGAAAAAAACGTTAAATATCCAAAGTAAATCGTTTTAAGAGGATCTAACAAAATAAATATTAAGAAAACAACTGTTACTATTATGAAAATATATCTCAGAGCTTTTAAAGTTTTTCCAACCACTAAATCACCTCACCTGTATACTCTACAATAATGTTATTATACATTATTAATATAGGCCATGAAGTATAAAATACTCCATAGCCTATATTGTTCTTACCCAATACTATTACGGATATACGTAGTGACCGTCCATGTTTATTAATAAACTTTGAGCATTTTGCATAGCTTCATGACCACTATTACTTCCAAGATACACACCAAGTGCTGCAGCTGATGTTCCAATCAGTCCAATAATAACTGCGGGAGTAAGTATTGTAATTCCACTTGCAATCAGTGTAGCCACTCCAGCACTAACCGTTGATCTTGCACTTGCAACTTGATTAGCATACATTTTGAAGTCTGATACATTTGCTCCTATATATGCATGTTTAAAGATATACGTTTTATCACTTGGAGGATCTAAAAAGAAGTTTGTATAAGAAGACAAATATGTCTTCAAGTAAAACATTTCAGCATCACCGGTTGTTGAGTTAGTATAATAGGTAAGGAATGAATTTCCTCCACTTTCGGTTTCGTAGTTGAGAGATATTTCTGGATCATGTACACCAAGTAAATTCACTTCTGTATTCAGAAATTTATCACTAAGCTTTTCTCCGTTTATATAATAATCCCCAGATGTTTCTATAAGGATCTCCGTTATTTTTATTTCATCCTTATAAATTTCTGTTAAATCTAGAGTTTTATCATTCAAATTGTATTTTATATCTTCTGTAATAGTTTTTAGTGTTCCATTTTCAACAGCATCCACCTTGATAGAAGCTTCAGTTATTTTAGTGCCAATAACCTCGTTATTTTCATCTACGATAGCCTGTTCAAAATAATAGGGAACAATCTTTTCAGTAGATTCAAGCTCATATCCGTAAGCAGAAGTTGCGAAAACAGAGAAAACCGTAAGAGTAAGAAGTAAGCCAACTATTTTTTTGAAATTCTTCAAAATAATCCTCCTTCTGTTCTCAAATTTATGAAAATTACTAATATACTAAAAACATCCTCCTTTTCTAAAATTAGTTTAAATTTTATGAATCATAGTACATGCTACCATATTTGATTCATTATTGGTATAGTTTTCCGTAATTTGATTCCATGTTTCATACTCCCAATTTGAAAGGACATAAGCTTCTCGCGAACATGTTTCCTGTGCTTACTTTAGATAGCTCTGACATCGTGGCCAGTCATTTGTCCGTACTCAGTATTATATTTGCTCAAACCGTCATCATAGTAAAACGTGCGATCTACCTACATTTCGTCAGTCACATATCGAGCACTTGGTTTTCCAGTATATCAATCAGATCCAAGAAGACATGGAGAAGCTCAATGAAGAAGCTAAGAGAATATATACTGAAGAGGGAAAAAAGAAAAGTGAAATTGATACTGCCAAACGTGAACTCGCGAAGATTGCTGAACGACGAGAGAAATGGCAGTACATGTTTGTTGAAGGATTGATAGGAAAACAAGACATCCGTAAAAAAATGGCTGAGGAGGATGAAAACGAGAAGGAAGTTCGTCAACGCATTGCACAAGAACAAAAATCCTTTTCTGGAATACCTCGAATTGAAGAACTTGTTGGATTAGTTGAAGGTTGGCCATATTTCGATGATCGAGAGAAGAAAGAACTTATCTATACAATCTTTAACAAAATTATAGTAAATACAGACTTAAGAAACGTAAAAGGCGTAAAAAACAAGTTTTTTGATGCTTACATCCATGATATTTCGTTCAACTAGAAGATTCTAGATTAATTTACTATCACAATACCCATGATAGAGAACCATCATGTCCAGTATTCATCGCTTGTAGCATATCCAGACATTCCGGCCCACGAACCTCACCCACAATAATCCGGTTGGGGCGCATTCGAAGGGATGATCGGATCAAATCCCGAACGGTAATCTCTCCCCGTCCCTCTGTGTTGGCATTGCGTGTCTCCAGCGATACCAGGTTGGGGACGGTTCTAATCTGCAATTCCGCAGAATCTTCAATGGTAATCACCCGTTCATCAGAAGGGATGAATTGGGACAAGGCATTCAGAAATGTAGTCTTGCCCGAGCCGGTTCCGCCGCTGATAAAAATGTTGTACTTGCTACGTACAAGCTGCCGCAGTAACTCGGCGGCTTCTTCGCTTATGGATTCTCTGGCTACTAGCTGTTCCATCGTCAGCGGCTTCTCGGGGAATTTGCGGATGGTCATCGTCGGTCCCTTCAAGGCGACGGGAGGGAGCACAATATTAACCCGTGACCCATCTCGCAGCCGGGCATCCACAATCGGCGATGATTCGTTCACCACCCGATTGACTCCCGACACCACCGTCTGGATGATATCCTCCAGCCGTTCCCTGGACTCAAAGCAGACCGGTAGCCGGGCAACTTGCCCATCGCGCTCTACGAAGATTTCATTATGGCTATTGATCATAATTTCAGTCACGCTTCGATCATCTACCAGGGGCTGGAGTACATCCAGACCGCGAAATGAATCGTATAACCTACGCACCCATTTGTGCTTCTCGGTGGCGGTTAATCCGCACAAGCGCCTTTCCTCCAGCACATACCGCTCAATATATTCCAGTAATTGCTCATCCTTCATCACAGAGGTAACGTCCAGACCTTGACGCAAGTCCTGGCGCAGAGCTGAAAAATCCGCCTCATCCATCGTTTATCCCTCCTGCATGTTAACTGTGCCCGCTCCGTCCAGAAGTTCTCGCCCCAGCTTTATCACGTCACGTTGATAGACAGGAGAGTGTGGCAGCTCACCTTGACGAGTCGGCTGATGACTCCAGACCGGAATCAAAGGCAACAACCCGTACAGCTTGATTTGAGGGGGCATTTCCACTTGCTTGCTACCCGTATAACGGTTCAGCACAAATTTGAGCTTATTCTGCATGATTGACGGAAAATCAGGACGAGTGCGCTCAAGATGTCCTAACCAAATCCCTGTCTTACGCAAGGCCTCGTGATCATCCACCACCAACCAGACAATCTGGTCTGCCTTCTGAAATACAGCGTCCATCCTGCCGTCAGGATAGGCATCAGTGTCAATGACGACAACATCATACATACCGCTACCGGCAATGTAGTCAATCAGTGACACGGTGTCAGCACATCCCATCTCCAGTAATTCTTCCAAGTTATCTACAGGAGGAAAAGTATCCCCCTGGATTTCGGCATGCCGGTAGGCATAAGCTGATACCGGAGCCTTCAACCCTTCCTGTCGATCGTTAGCCGCCTTGAGGTCATACAACAGTCGAGCCAGTCCGTCCCGCTTACTTTCCGGTCCGGTAAATAAGAGCCCACTGCCCACCGTCTCCAAATTTAAATAGAATACACTTCGCCCTTCTTCGGCCCATTGCCGGGTCAGATTCAAGGAGACTGTTGTTTTCCCACTGCCTCCGGTCGCGGAATAAACCCCGATAACCTGTGTGTAACCCTCTTTGCGCTTCTGTTCGTGCGCTCCCCTGATTAGTTCGACTAAACTCATTAGCAACTGATGAAGCGATTGATATTTATCCAATCGGGGCAAGGGCTGCTGCGAAAGCTCCGGAGTGACCAGCCCACCAAGCAGCACCCAGCGAATATGGGGATGCTTGGCCATCGCCACATCCTGCAAAAATGTTGGCTCAGCTAAAACGCTGTCCACATCATCCCCACATTGGTCCATATAGCGGCTGAAGGATTCTGCCTTGCTAAATGCAGTAACTTTCAGGCTTCGGTCATACTCGCTTGTGTGCACATATTGAAGAAACGGCTCAATATATTCCTCCTCACGCACGACCAATACCAACTTAATCGGATGCATACGTCGTCCTCCTCGCTAGAGGGAACAAAAAAAGCACCGCCCAAAACCCGATTGTGAATCGGATCATGGACGGTGCTACCGTTCCCGTATACCTTAAATTTACAGTAAGAATATCACATTTTTGGAGATTGAACAAGTTTTATTTTCATCCTATTCCTCCGGCAAGAAACGGGCCTTAAGCTCCGCCGTTGGCATCATGCAGACCTCATCTTTGCCAAACCAGCGGTAACGCCGCTTGGCTATAGCTGTGTAAACCACATCACGCCAAGGCTTGGGAACCAGGATAAAAGTATAAAGCAAGGGCCAAGGAAAACGAAGAGCTCTCGCAATACGCAAGGCTGCTGTTGAACGTGTATGATATACTCCCTGTTCAATTAGTATCATCGTCTCAAGTGACTCGCCATCCAGCCCGGCCTCCTTAAGAAGCCTGCGAGCACTTGGAGACTGCAAGGAGGCAAAGTGAAATTTCTGCTTCGAATCCCTCTTAATAATAAATTTGACTGCTCCTTGGCAAAGATGGCAGACGCCATCAAACAATACAATGTACTCCGGTACTGTCGATGTATCCGGCATTGCCCCAGCCCCCTTCGCAGCAATTGATTACTATATGTAACTCCGTCTAGGGAAGACGACTTTTTTGAACTACCTCTATGCTAATGATTTGGCCAACTTCGGTACACAATAAACAAAGCCAAAAATAAAAAACCTAAGAAAAAAGCACGGGGCATCCCCCGCGCTCGCTGTCATCAGTATGAAGGTGTAATTACTGGGCCAAAACTTTGTCGAACCATTGGCCTTCTTCCATCTGACGGTTAATCTCGCCCGAAAACTTTTCCATGCATTGGCAGATAAAATCTTTGCGGCACACGGGACAAGGCGTCTTCTGCAATCTGCTGACAGCCGTTACGCGCCAATCAGGATTACGGTGGTAAAACACGCGACACGCTGTACCATCGGCCATACTAACGATAAATTCATATAACCCGTCACGTTCGTTGCTTCCGGCCTTGGTCACATTTACAACATTCGGTCTGTAGGACATGTTATCACCCGTATTATCAAATTTCATTCCTGAGCTGTCAATGCTCGCTTTTTGTACTTAGACATATTAAATAATTTTTACAGACGTGTCAACTTAAAATGCCGCTAAACCTTCTATTTTGCGTTGTTTTTCCTGTATTTGGATAGGATGTGCAAAAAAATTGACAAACATACCCGAACTCTCATTTAATTAACCGTTTTCATTATAAAGTTGCCCTAGACAAAGAATTTTGTAGGTATACAATACATATCAGGGGTGATTTGAATGGATACGACTGAACAACAAACCGGTTCTCCCAAGAATGGCTGGAACATGGGGAACGGTCAACCCTCCCTCCCGGAAGCGCACCGTTCCATTTCACTGCCAGCAGGCGGCTCCTGGTTCCGCAAGTTTCTTGCTTTTGCCGGTCCCGGCTATATGGTGGCCGTGGGCTATATGGACCCAGGTAACTGGGCAACAGATATTGAAGGTGGCTCCCGCTTCGGTTACACCTTGCTATCCGTTATATTGATTTCCAACTTGATGGCGGTGCTGCTCCAGACTCTGTCAGGCAAGCTTGGCATCGTAACGGGCAAAGATTTGGCTCAGGCCTGTCGTGATCATTATTCAAAGCCTGTCGTTATTGGCCTATGGATTCTTTGCGAGCTAGCCATTGCAGCCACAGACCTCGCCGAGGTCATCGGAGCGGCTATTGCCTTAAACCTATTATTTGGCTTACCAATTATCTACGGGGTCATGATTACCGCCGTGGACGTACTACTTATTTTATTGTTACAGAACAAGGGCTTTCGTACCTTAGAAATCTTTGTCGTCATCTTGATTGCTACCATCGCTCTTTGCTTCGGTATTGACCTGCTCCTGGCAGGGCCGGATATGGGTGAAGTCGCCTTGGGTTATGTACCCAAGCTGCAAATTTTGCAGGACCCGGGCATGCTGTATATCGCCATCGGCATTATAGGCGCCACCGTCATGCCACACAATCTGTATCTTCATTCGTCTATCGTACAGACCCGAATGTTCGATCGCACCTCTGCCGGCAAACGTCAAGCTATCAAATTTGCCACCTGGGACTCGACGATTGCCTTAACCTTTGCGTTGCTGATCAATTCTGCCATTCTGATCGTCGCCGCAGCAACGTTCCACCAGGCCGGAATGACGCAAGTAGCCGATATTTCGGAAGCTTATTATATGCTGACTCCCATCGTCGGTACGACCTTGGCTAGTGTACTGTTCGCTGTAGCTCTACTCGCTTCGGGGCAAAATTCCACATTGACGGGAACGCTCGCAGGGCAGATCGTCATGGAAGGCTTCGTCAACATTCGGCTGGCCCCCTGGCTCCGTCGGTTGATTACTCGATTAATCGCCATCATTCCGGCAGTCATCGTTACCGCTCTCTATGGGGAACGCGGTACACAGGACTTGTTGATCTTCAGCCAGGTGGTGCTGTCACTGCAGTTGCCGTTTGCTGTCATCCCTCTGGTCAGATTCACCTCCAGCAAGGAGAAGATGGGAGAGTTCGCCAACAAGCCTTGGCTGAAGTTACTGGCCTGGACAATAGCAGGCATCATCGTAGTGTTGAATGTGTACTTGCTGGTTCAAACTATTGCCGCCTGAGCGTGCATGCTCTAAGCTCACTATTAACAAACACAACACCCCCGCTGCAAACCTTGGCCGGAAGCCATGTTTTGCCAGCAGGGGTGTTTATTTTCTTTAGGATTTATCAGGCAAGCTGCGGGCCTGAACACCTTCGAAGGTAAGCTGGACCGGACGAATCGTTCCATCTTCCCTGAATTCCATCCTGTCGATGCACACGACACGATGATTGGCCGCCGTCTCCTCCAGTGGCCGCCGATGGTAGACGATATACCACTCGTCGGTGCCGGGAATATGCAGGAAGCCATGATGTCCCGCGCCAGTAGCGACAGCCGGATCTTCGAATAAAATTTTCTCCACGCGTTCGAACGGTCCCAGCGGACTCTCTGAAATAGCATAAGCTACTGAGTAGTGAGGCCCGCCCCAGCCGCCCTCTGACCACATAAAATAGTATTTACCGTCTCGCTTCAGCATGCACGGACCTTCCACGTAGCCGGAAGGAGTAATCTCCTTATAAATCGTCCCGTCCTCGAAAGAATCAAGACTGATCATATCCGGCTTCAGCTTCACCACATTACAATGTCCCCAACCGCCGTAATATAAGTAAGGTGTACCATCATCATCGATAAATATATGCGGGTCGATAGGCTGCGCACCGAAGACAAATTGATCAACGAGTGGATGTCCCAACGGATCGATAAATGGTCCTTCTGGCCGTTCCGCCACCGCCACCCCGATGCCCCCAAGTTCCTCATTGCTCTGAATATCATTAGCTGCGAAGTATAGATAATACTTGCCGTCCTTCTCGATCGGGGAAGGAGCCCAAACAGCTTTATTGGCCCAGGAGACACCGGACAAATCCAGAATTTGCTCCACCTTGGTCCACTCAATTAAATCATCAGAATGGAAAGCATCGAAGAAAATCTGTTTCTCATAAACATCGGAATACGTAGGGTAAATCCAGTATCGGCCGTCAAATATTCTGGCCTCGGGATCAGCATACCAGCCCGTAAACAATGGGTTGCCCGATTTTCTAGTCATGGCTGCACTTCCTTTCTCAACCGCTATAGATTGCAGCGGATACGGCTTCCTTCGACCACACCTGCATAAATCCCGGGCTTCGGTTGTCCCAGGCATAATAGGGAATCAAGGTATACCGCTGACCCGCCGGGTCCACACCATGAATGACGGTCACTCCTCCCAGTATATCATCCTCCCTTGCTTCCAGGGCGAATGACAGCTCAGGGGAAACCTCAAATTGATCATAAACCAAGCCAGGGTTATCTGTTTGCTCCAGACAATATACGATAGGGCCTCGCTGGAAAGCAATCCTTCCTACATTCGCTTCCACCTCCGGCCGTGAACGGATTACCCGGACGGACATTTCCATCTGATAATCCACGGAATCTCCCGCACGCCATAACCGTTCCAGAACGATGTAGCCCTTTTGAACAGTAATGTCCTCTGCGGGTACAGGCACACCGTTCACCGATACGCGATAGCTCCGGCACCATCCCGGAATTCGCAGCAACATCGAGAAGCGCTCCTCCTGATTTGGATGGACAAATAAATGAACACCGCCGTCCCAAGGATAGCCCGTTTGCATTTCCAGTCTAATCGCATTCCCGCTTGGAAGCTCTGCCTCAGCCTGACCGGCCATGAATTGGTTACAGGCAATGCCTCGATCCGTCACTGCATACGCGTACCCGCTGATTGAAGGAAGGAAGCGCGCCAAATTTGTAGGACAGCAAGAGGTATGGAACCACTCGACCCGATGATGATCGCCAGAGGAAGCTAACGGATTGACATAGAAGAAATGGTCCCCTGACATCGAAATTCCGGACAGCACGCCATTATATATAGCCCGCTCCATAACATCAGCATATTTGGCATCCCCATACAGCAAATTCATTCGGTGATTCCAGAATACCAGGGCAATGGCCGCACAGGTCTCGCAATAAGCGCTTTCATTCGGAAGATCATAATCCTCTGTAAAGCCTTCATTATGCCGCGATGGTCCAATCCCGCCCGTCACATACATGTTGCGCTCTACCGTATGCGCCCAAACCTGCTGCAACGCATCTCCATAGGAAGAATCGTCCGCAGCACTCATCACATCAGCCATCGCTGTATATAGATACATGGCTCTGACTGCATGACCGGTCACTCGCTTGATTTCCCGAACGGGCACATCATCCTGGCAATACGCCGGACCCCATTCCTCCTTGTTCCAAATCTCTCCTACACCATGTCCGTGGCCTCGTTCCTCCAAGAGCCATTCCGCCAGCTTCAGATAACGCTCCACTCCGGTCGTTCGGTAGAGCTTAACGAGAGCCAGTTCAATCTCTTGATGGCCCTCCACCCAGTGGCGTTTGCCAGGACCAAACAATTTGTCATAATGATCAGCCAGACGACAGGCCACGTCCAGAAGCTTCCGCTTCCCCGTTGCTTCGTAATATGCAACAGCCGCTTCCAGCAGATGGCCTCCATTATACATCTCATGCTTCTCCATATCGGTCCATTTCTGGTCCCGAGCGCCTAGCGTATAGTAGGTAGTAAGATAACCATCCTCTTCCTGCGCGGCTGCGATCAGATCGATAATGCGATCCATCTCCGCCTCCAGTCGCTCATCGCGCACCGACATTAACGAATAGGCGACCCCTTCGAGTACCTTGAACACATCCGAATCGTCGTAGTACATTCCCAGATGCTCACCGCTCTCCAGACCACCGGCTTTGGCAAAATTGGCAATACGCCCTGTTGACTCACATTGGGCCAGGCAAGTAGGAAGTGTAACGCGATTCAGTGTCTTCAGACGGGGCTCCCAGAATCCGTCCGTTAACCGAACACGGTTAAACGGAACGCCCCTCCAACGCTGGGTGTTTGAGTTAATTAAATTCATTTGGATTTGTCCCTCCCTCTATGTTCAACATTAACCTTTTAATCCGGTTAACGTAATCCCTTCCAGAAAATATTTTTGTCCAATTAAAAACACAACCACACAAGGCAGGACTACCGCAGCGGAAGCCGCCATCAGCAAATCCCATTGGGAGGTGTAGGCTCCCTGGAACATCTGCAAGCCAAGGGCCAGCGTAAACTTCTCGCTCGACTTCAAGTAAATCAGCGGACCGAAGAAGTCATTCCAGGCATTCAGGAAGGTGAACAAGGACACAACGATAACCGCGGAACGGCTGAGCGGCAGAATAATTCTGCTGTATATCTGGAAATACCCTGCCCCATCCACGACAGCCGCTTCATCAAAGTCGCGCGGAATGGTCATGTAAAACTGTCGTAGTAAGAAAATATTGAATATCCCCCCGCCGAAGAATGCAGGTAATATGAGCGGCATGTAGGTATCGTAAAAACCAAGTGAGCGCCAGCCCAAAAAGGTTGGAATCAAGGTAACAGCACCAGGAAGCATCATGGCTGACAGCAATATAGCAAATACCGTATTACGCCCTTTCCACGAGATTCGGGAGAAACCAAACGCTGCTACTGAACTGCTAATTACCGTACCCAGTACGGAGAAGAACACAATGATTAACGTGTTAAGAAAAAAACGGTCAAACGGCAAGATCGTTAGTGCCCGCGTAAAGTTATCCCATTGCACCGGACTTGGAATCCATACCGGCGGCATAACGAAGATTTGCCCCAAATTCATTAACGAGCTCCGCACCATCCAGATAAAAGGAATGAGGAACATGACAGAAATAGCAA
Organism: Paenibacillus senegalimassiliensis; assembly: GCF_001486585.1. Classification (GTDB taxonomy): domain Bacteria; phylum Bacillota; class Bacilli; order Paenibacillales; family Paenibacillaceae; genus Fontibacillus; species Fontibacillus senegalimassiliensis. Next base: position 592,567 of record NZ_LN909045.1, on the reverse strand, counting down.
TTAGCGCAATATAAGCCAAGGTTTGCTTGAGTACGGCAGGTCTCATCAACGTCCCTCCCCTTCATAATGCACCCAGGATTTGGCCGTACGGAATACGAACAGGGTGAATATCGAGATGATGGCGAACATAATCCAGGCCAGTGCCGAAGCATAACCCATTTCCGTATCTCGGAACGCCGTACGCCACAGATAGAAAATATAGAACAAGCTGGCGTTATTGGGGCCGCCTCCCGTAAGAATATAAGCTTCGTTGAACACTTGGAACGCACCGATAATGGCCATCACTGTATTAAAGAAAATCGTTGGACTTACCAGCGGAATCGTAATATGGCGCAGCTTGTGCCACCAACCACCTCCATCAACATCGATGGCTTCATAATATTGTTGGGGAATACCGCTCAAGCCAGCCAGGAAGATAACAACTGTCCCGCCAATCCCCCACATCGTTGTCAAAACGACGGATGGAATGACCGTGTTCTCGGCATACAACCAGGAACTGGTCGGCAAATTCAAACTGCTCAATAGCTGGTTAATCAGGCCTAAATCCGGATTCAGCAACCACATCCAAATCATCGCCGTAGCTACCGCCGGTACAATGCTCGGCAGATATACGATAGTCCTGAACATGGCCCTCCCTTTGACATTCATGTTCAGCAGCAAGGCAATAGCAAGGGATACCAGAATGGTCGCCGGTACCTTGAGAACTACGAAATAAAACGTGACCTGCAAAGATTTCACAAACAGCTCATCCTGACCTGACATCAGCCGAGCGTAGTGCTCAAATCCAACCCATCCAGTAGCTTCTTTAAACACACTGTAATCAGTCAAGCTCAGAAAGAGGCTGACAATCATCGGCCCCGCCGTAAAGATAAGAAACCCCAGCGTGGCTGGTAGTGTGAACAGTAATCCCCAGAATAGAGCCTTCCGCTCTTTCGTGCGAACAAGCTGGCCTTGCGCCGGAGCCGTTTGCATGCGAATTTCAGTAGCCATGGTGGCCTCCTTATGAATGGAACGGCCGCTCGCTTAAGCCAGGACGCGGTGTATAACTACTATCACCACCCGGAGCAATCGGCCGTTCGCTGAAATTAAAAGGTTATTGAATATCCCGGCGTCCCTGCACTTGTGCTTGCGCTTTGTCAGCGATGGAGTCCATCGCTTGCTGAGCGGTTTGCTCGCCAAGCCATAATTTATCCAGGGCAGGAGTTACTACGTCCATAATTTTGTTGAAATTCTTGATATAGCCGGTTGGTGATTGACGGCTGTAATTCAACATCATATCAATCGCTGCATCCTTATAGCCCGGTGTACGTGCCTTGGAATCAGCCGTCCATTTATCAATCAGTTCCGGCTGCTGATACCAATCCTTCAGAGCTGGCATCCACAGGCCTTGATGGTTCAGTTCTAACGAACCCTCCGGATCGGTCAATGCCTTCACAAGCTCCCATGATTCCTCGGGGTGCTTCGTTGATTTGAAAATGGCGAAGATACCACACACCACCGTCGTGATCGGAGCTTTCATCACTGGCAACGGAGCGACATCGTAATTTACTCCCGTCTTGCTAAGGTCAAAGTTAGCCCACTGACCATCGATGACCATTGCCACCTTCTTCGTCTGCAAAGCTACGTTGGTGCTAGGTACATTTTTGGCTTGCACCGGCGAAGGCGCCACATGGTGTACATTAATCAAATCCGCTACCTTTTGGAGAGCTTCAACGGCTTCCGGTTGATTCAAGCCAAAGGTCTGACCATCCTCGGATACAAAATCGCCGCCATTGCTGAATATAAAGTTGGACCAGGTTCCCCACCAGCCATTCGCCCCACTAACCCCAAATTGCTTGATTTTCTTCGGGTTAAATTCGCTTTGGGTCGCATTATTGCCATTCTCATCCAAGGTGAGCAGCTTGGCGGCCTCTACAAATTCATCCCAGGTCCAGGTCTCCATGGCCTTTGACGATGGCGGTTCTACCCCCGCTTCCTTGAAGAGGTCCACATTATAATAGAGCAGAAAAGTCTCAGGACCAGGACCAATACCAACCATGTTGCCTGGCTCTGCATAATAAGAAATGTTTGGAACAAGGTCCTCTGCACCGAAGTTAGCATCTGATTCCAACAAAGGCTCCAGGTTCAGAAATTTACCCTCCTCGGCAAGAGGGAAGGCAATCGTTGCTGATTCAACCATGGCTACATCCGGTTCCTCATTCCCGGCCACCATCGTTGTCAACTTGGTATCATAGTCGGTTGGAATACTCTCCAATTTGACTTTGACATTCGGATGCGAAGATTCGAAGCGGTCAATGACTTTCTGATAAGTATCTATTTCACCTGGAGTACCCCAAAGTGTCAGCCTTAGTGTAATGGTCTCCTTGGAGCCGCCATCTGTGGACGGGGAATCACCTGTGCCTGTATTTGCGCTTCCTCCCCCATTGGAGCAGGCGGACAGTACGGTAGTCGTCAACAATAACATCATTAACAGAACCGATATCATTCTTCTCGTCAGTCTCACTCGGCATAACCCCTCTCGTTCGCGCTTGAATAGATAACTCATAGCTGCAGTCTATGATGCCTTTACTATAACAACAAGAATGCGCTTCCAAAATCCATCAATGATTTGATTTGGTGGACTATTCTTCGTTGTTTGCAGGTAGACGTATCGTGACTCTTGTCCCTTCCCCCGGTATTGAAGTGATGAACACCCCATAAGGAGCCCCGTAACGCAATCTGATTCGCGACAACATGGTCTGAATGCCTACAGAAGTGATATCCCCTCGCTCGATATGTTCCAGAAGCTCCGGCGTTATGCCACGACCATTGTCCACAATCTGAAAGATTCGAACTCCTTCCTCCAGTCGACCAATGATCGCAATTGAACCACCCTCCTCAAGCTCCTCAAAGCCATGAAGAAGTGCATTCTCCACAAAGGGCTGGAACAATAGCTTAGGCACCTTATAACCATACAACTCAGGAGCAATATCATAAGCAACGCGAAATTTCCCTTCAAAGCGGACGGACATTATATAGAAATAATTTTTCATCCATTCCATTTCCTCGGATAACTCCACGGCATCCCAGTTCTTGCGGGTAGTATATTGCAGCATGCTGGACAAGCACACAAGCATACGGCTTAACTCTCGCTGCCGGTTCTCAATAGCCACCCAATTCATGACATTCAGCGTATTATAGAGAAAATGCGGGTTCATCTGTAGATTGAGCGCCTGAATTTCCGCCTGCTGCTCCTTCAGCTTGATTTCATAATTCTCGGTCACCAGCTTCTGAATGCGCTGGTTCATATTATTGAATTTACGGATCAAAATACCGAATTCATCGTTTCCCGCAGGCTCGATTTGCATATGGAAATCTCCTTCGCCCACGAAGCGCATCGCTACCAGCAACTTCTTGACTGGCACCGTAATTCGTGCGACGACAAGGAATGCCAGTCCGGCAGCAACGATACCTAGCAAGATAGCCAACGTTAGCGTAGATAGCAGAATGGGCGGCACGATATCCTTAACCAGCGCCGACTCCGGAATGACAACAATTGACAACCAGCCCGTAATGGATGAACGGTCAAAGCAAATGAGCATATTTTGGCCGTCCAGACTCATTCGCTCTGTCCCGCTCCCCCTGCCAAATAGCTGAGTTGCCCAGTCCTCGGTGAAACGTGCTGTCATCTGATACTCCTCCGAGCCTGCAACAATCACTCCCTCCGGACTCAGCACCATGTAACGCGAATCCTCCGGTATGCTACTCTCGAAGAGTGAGCGGAACAAGTTAGCCTTCAGGCTAATCGCCAGTACCGGTCGCTCCACCCCGGGATCAAGATTCTTCATGGAGCTAATGTCCAGATGTGAGAAGTTAAGCAGGCGTGCCGCACTGAACAGGTACTGGTAATCATAATTGTCGGCAATCGATAGCCAGGGCTGATCGAACATGTCCATAAAGTTATAGGTCGGGTACCACACCATCTTCCCTCCGGCTTCCCTGGCTTTGCGATAAACATCCGAGAGGGTTGGATCGCCCTGCGGCATGTTCCGCTGGGGACCGAAGGTATAGTAAGTCGTCCAAATCTGGTAGGTGTACAAATCCTCATTCTGGGCAAAATGACGGCCCAACACCTGAGAGATTTTACGGTCAGCCATCAATAATTCACCCTGATTGTCCGAATTCAGGTTATTAAATATATCGAACAGCTCCTTGTCCGCGAACAAGGTGGTACTGTCGTTCTCTATTTGCTTCAGCTTTCCATCAAGGACTTCATTATTCTTCTTCACAATTTCATACACATTCTCCTGGGCCTGCTTGGTTACAACCTGCAAGCTCGTTCTGTAGAACAAGAGACCCAGAATAACAAGGGGAAGCGAGATTAATATCAGGTAACTGGTTAGTAACCGGGTTCGCAGCTTCATCGGCCAAGATTCCCCAACGATTTATGCCGGTAGGCCTCCGGCGACACCCCCACATAACGCTTGAAGATACGGCCAAAATATTTGGTATCCCTGTACCCGCTACGCTCGGCAATATCATAAATTTTGAGTGTGCATTCCGGATCGGACAACAGTTCCTTGGCCCGGTTGATACGCGTCTCCGTAAGCATCTCCGAGAAGGTCCGGCCCGTATAGTTTTTGAACAAGGTACTGAAATAAGAGGGATTGAAATAAAATTGCTCCGCCAAATTTTCCAGTGTCAATTCCTCCATAAAACGACTTTGAATGAGCCTGATTGTGGCCTCAGCCGCATATTCGCCCCTCCCCCTCTTCTTATCCTGTAATTCTCGGCGGACCTCCAGTAACCTTGCCTCCAGTGCAGATAGAAGAGCAAACATCGTCTCGCAGGCGGGAAGCTCCTTCGCCGAAGTCTCGGCAAGGCGCAGGGCCGTTTTGCGATCCAGCAATTCTCCGCAACGGCTTTTCAGCATCATTAGAGTGAATGCAGCTCCGTCCTTCAATGTATCTGGATTTGTCCATCCTCCATTCGCAAGCTCTTCAAAGGCCGTACGGCACAATTGCAAAGCTGCCTTTGCTTCTTGTGTACAAAGGACGGCAAACAGTTGCTCATGATCAAGATTTAGACGGGCTCCTGTCATTTCAGGCTCTTCCCAAGCGAAGACGACCCCTTTCCAGCTATCATGGAAATTTAATGTCAAAGCTGCCATGGCAGTTTGGAAGGAATGTGGACCCTCTTCCAGCAAACGCTTACATCTAACTCCTGCAGCATGACTTAATCGCCCCCCGGCATACTCCGGAGCGTAACACATACGTTCCAGCGCCTGTCTGACTTGGGTAATGTCTGAACATATCCCAGGGTCCTTCATACCGCCTGCAATGAGAGTAACGGCAAGGACACGATCCGATTCCTCCTCCAGCGTCCAGCTTCGGGCTGCTCCCACGCAAGACCAAATCTCGCGTAGCTCATGGCATAACCTTGCTCCCGACTTCCCTGCTGAACGTCCATCACCGGCACAGAACTCCGTCACCACGGCAAAACCCGAATGGCCTAGCAGTTCAACAATTTCGGGACCTTGCAACGACTCTGACGGCACAATTCCCTTAAGCCAAGACCCTAGAATCCCCTCTGCCTTCGAGTCAGTCTTGCCCTTATCCTCCATCAGTTGTTGTTCAATTCTTGACAGAACCTCTTCCACCTTATCCGTGTCCACCGGCTTTAGCAGATAATCATAAGCGCCATATCGCAGAGCCGTTTGCGCGTATTCAAACAAATTATAAGCAGATAAGAAAATGACCTTAGGCTGCAAGGCGAACGCTGACAGCTTCTCCAGAAAGGTGAGCCCATCCATATGCGGCATGCGAATATCCGTCAATACTACATCCGGCTGCAACAGGGGCACCATATCCAAAGCCTCCGCTCCATTCTTCGCCATCACCACTTCATACTCAGGCCGGATGGCCTGTAACAAATGGAACATTCCCCGGCGGTGCCTGGCTTCATCATCCACGATCAAGATCTTCATCGTATCCCTCCCACGCTGCCTCTTCAACATTTATTATAGTGAAAAAAGCGGCTTCTCCCATAGCAACAATCCTTGGATTTGGTGGACTTTTTTTAGAGTATGCTAACGCTCCTCCTTTTTTGAACATACAAAAAAAGCCCCCCGGATTCTCCGAGAAGCTTCTTCTACAATTTGATGCGGTCGAGAGGACTCGAACCTCCACGGGTATACACCCACTACCCCCTCAAGATAGCGTGTCTGCCATTCCACCACGACCGCGTTTGGATAAAGCCTTACTTAAAATGAAACGAACATTTGTTATTATATCTTCGTTGCCGCTAAAAGTAAAGCTGTAATTATGGTTTCCGGTCAGCCTTCTCTTGACGCCAACGTGTAAACTCAATATATTCTCGTACCAAAGCCCGTTCCGATTCGGTCAGAGAATGCATAAAGGTATCCCAATCCTCTTCTCCTGTTACATAATCAACCTTGTCTTCCCGGATATATTCAGCCTGCTTCTCTTGCCCAGTCATAAGCCAATCCAGGCTAGTATCAAAAAAAGCAGCGATTTCAATCAATTTATTGGTACTGGGCGTCGACTTGCCTCGCTTCCAATCCCCCAAATTGCCTGTGCTGATGCCGAGTTCCAGACAAAATGCTTTCTTGGTCATACCCGCATGCTCAATTAGCAGTTCAATACGTTCGTAGATTGACAAATTTGATCCAACCTTCCTTTGTTACGTTATTACGTAAATAAGTAATTTATAGTTGTTTAATGACGTAAATGCGTATATAATATGAAAATGAAACTTCGCCTCTATCTTAGCACAGCGTCGGCAAGACTTAACAGGTTCGGAGAACCACCCTTAATTCATTTATAGGAGCGAACTCGCCGTGAACCCATCCCCTCCATGGAAAGAAGCCTTTCACGCCCTTAATCAAAGTATCGCCATTCTTACTGCCGACGGAACGGTCGTATACATTAACCGTACCTGGGCCAACCGGGCTAGACTGTTCGGGCTGGCTCCCCTCTGGGACCGCCCAGGGAACAATTTGCTGGACTACCTGCGAAGTCACAAGCATCGGCTTAAGTACGAAGCCGCACAAGAACTGTTAGAGCATGTCCCCCTGGTTCTGGATGGAGCCATCCCGATCTATGCCGCCGAACTTTACATGGCGGTACCGCAAGGGGATCACTGGTTTCTGGCCGAAGTCACTCCGTATGGTGAAGAAGGGCAGTCTCCCCAAGGCCTCGTAGTCACTTGCACCGACATTACCCGATTGAAGGAACAAATTCGCAAGATGGAACACGACTTGTCCCATATCCGGACTTTACGTGGTCTACTTCCGATCTGTGCCGTCTGCAAGAAGATCAAGGATGAACAGGATCTCTGGAGTACCATTGAAGCTTATTTGATTAAACACACCCACGCAGAGTTCACACACGATATCTGTCCCGACTGTATCAGGACGCTCTACCCCAAATACGCAGCATTCCTTGATCTGCCGCCAGAGGGAGAGCAATAGAAGCTGTCTGTAGTTAGATTAGTTAGCTTGCTCAGCACGTCGGGACCGCTTGGTCCATTGCTGCCCTACCGTCGCCCCAACTACACCGCCAAGAACAAGACCTAGTCCTCCCGAGTGAAGCATGCTGGCCAACACAGCTACCAGCGCACCGCTCACCGCAGCCAGCATCGACGCTCTTGTACGATCTCCCCCTGCCAGCAACGCAATGAACAAGGCGGGCAATGCAAATGAGAGAATGGTAGCCAGTTCAGCATTAACAAAGCTACCCAAACCGATACCTATAGACGTACCAGCTACCCAGGAGCCATAGATCAGCAAGGCAAATGAAATATAATAAGCAGGTGTCAATGGATTACCTTGAGCCGCTCTGCTAGAAGTAACGGCAAAGCCTTCATCCGTAAGTCCTATCGCAGCCAACCACTTCTGTGGCTCCCTCCATGACGTCAAATAGGGCCCCATCGTGGCTCCATACAGAACATGACGCAGATTGAGCAGCAACAATGTGGTAACAATCGTGACCGGAGCAGATGCCGAAGTAAGCATACCCAGCAACATGAATTGGGCTCCCCCTGAGAAGATCCACACCGACCCAAGCATCGCTAATCCCCCGTGCAATCCTCCTGCGGAGGCCAACACCCCATAGGTCATGGATAGTGGAAAATAAGCAATCACAATCGGCAGCGCATCCCGCATCGCCTGTGCGACATCCTCCTTACGCTGTATATGATTCATCTTCTTGTCCCCCTTACCCCCATATGTACATCACCGCAGCATAAAATAACACACCGGCAGCTACGGTCAGCAGAAGACGGCGTGACCACCAGGCTACAATCCATGTCGGGATGGCTGCAAATAACATAGTATTTTGAGCAAGCGGAATGAAGTGACCCTCCTTCAGCAATAACAGTGGCCCAATCAGCGCACCAAGCACCGCCGGGGATACATAAGACAACCACTCTTTGGTTGACGGAGACCATTTCACCCGGCTTCCCAAGGTTAATGATCCTGCCCGAAACAAGTAAGTACCCGCTCCAATCAAAATGATAATCCAAAACTCGGTTCCCACGTCCTATCCCCCTTTATTCTCTATCGGATACATATCATTGGTTATACAGAAAGAACCTTGCTTGGACGCAAGGTTCTTTCTGTATCGATGCGGTCGAGAGGACTCGAACCTCCACGGGCGTACGCCCACTACCCCCTCAAGATAGCGTGTCTGCCATTCCACCACGACCGCATATTCAATTAAAATATTGGTGACCCGTAGGGGATTCGAACCCCTGTTACCTCCGTGAAAGGGAGGTGTCTTAACCCCTTGACCAACGGGCCATATCTATAGGTGCCTTAAGCGGCGACAAAATTGAGTATAGCAAAAACTATAGTACCTTGCAACCCTATTTTTACTCTGGATTCTTCGCTACCTTATCTATTAGGAAAGGCGCCGCCATTCCCTATAACGGGTGCTACGGCGCCCTGCTCTGTTAGTTAGTACATCCGAATATTATCAAAACTAACCTTATTGTTATATCCAGCCCGCACACCTAATGAACCGTTATGATAAGTATAATCCGTTCTGTCGATGAGTGGATTATTGTTGACATACACCTGCATACGTGGACCGGTGACTACGATTTTCAATGAATACCACTCCCCCGGGTTAATGGAGAAGGAGGCTCCGCCTAGATTCGTATAATTGTTATTAAATTTGCCCAACCAGACAGAACCATCCGCTTTGATGCCTGCTCCGTATCCTTTGAAGCTATCTGTGCCCACCGCCAGTTGAGTTGTATTCCAGATCAAGCTGCCTTCTCCGCTATCATGGAGACGAATGTCACCCTCAATCGTGTAATTCAAACCTGTCGTCCGTTGGTTGAACACTGATTTGGCAAAGGCCGTTGGAGAATCGACCGTATATATCCCATCCTGCAATGACCAGGTCCCACCATAACGTATCCAGCCAGGGTCAGAGTTGCTATCGAACGAATTTGAATACGTGTGAGGAGTTACCACGATATTATCGAACCGGACAGTGTTGCCAAAGCCTCCGCGTACGCCTACCGTTCCTCTGTTATACGAGGTGTCGGTGTGGTCCAGCTTCAACACGCCATCTACATATACCTGAATTCTGCCGAAATTTTTGACCACCTTCAAGTGATACTTGGACCCTGACGATATAGGGACGGATGCCTTGGATAATTCCGTATAGTTATTGTTGAATTTGCCTAACCATACCGTGCCGTTCGTATCAATCCCGGCGCCGTATCCCTTAAAGTGGTCGGTGCCGTTAGCCGGACCAGTTACATCAAAGATCAAGCTGGCCTGACCAGCATCATTTAGCGTAACATCTGCTTCCGCCGAGTAGTTAACCAGAGAGATATAAGGATTAATGACCGATTTTGCCGCATTCGCCGAAGTTACCTGATAAGCTCCACTGGAGACGGTCCAGGTCCCTTCGTATTTCGTCCAGCCCACGTCATTCCCGTCAGAGAAATCATCCGAGAAGCGAGTTGGCAACGTAAGGAACTTGATTTTGACGTTGTGTCCGCCCTCAGATCGCAACGCAGAGGTCATGGCCGCGAGTTCATGATCTCCCGTTTGATAGAGACTGGCCCAGTAATAGTCCGGGAAGCCCCCCGGCCATAACACCTCGTCATTGGTATACCAGGTCGCGCCATAATCGTTGCTGAAGGATAATTTGCTATTATTACTCGTAACGGCCAGCCGTCCATCACTTAGCGAAAGAATGTATGGCGCACCATTTTGGTTGGGGATTGGATTCCCCAGGCCGCTGGACCAGGTTGCACCATCCTCGGATACTTTATAGTAGATATTGCAACCTGCCGTTCCGCAAACCTCATAGGTCAAAATATATTTTCCGTTATTCATCTTGGTCCATACCGGCATCCCTGGTCTTGAAGCGGAATTGCCCGGGTCCCAGGCCGCAAAAATCTCATTCCCCCACATAGCTCCACTATCCGCAGATATTTTCAAGGAGATAACTTGACTATAGGCTGGCGTGCTTGCCGCATACTTCTCACTGGCATAATACACAGCCACCCGTCCGTCATCGAGGAAGCCCAGATGCGGCTCATACACTCCTCGGCCACCAAGCGTCCCAGGTGCACCAACATTGCTATCAATATTGCTGAGATAGGTCCAGGTCACACCCCCATCGGTGCTTCTGTATACAGGCAAATAGAAGGATTCTCCCCAGCGCACGGAACGGGCCGCCAGAAGGATATCCCCTGTAGGCAACTGAAGCATTTGACCGTTATCCAGATCACTTCCCGGGTCGTCGATTGTACTGAGCACCGTCCAGGTGCGGGCGTTATCCGTGCTTCTTGCCACCTGGAGCCTTGTTCCACCGTTAGTATCGCGGGTATACCCATTATTATTGTAAATTGTATACACTGAGAGCCAATGACCATTCGACAACTGAAGCAACCGACCATACTCTGAACCGAAGGTACCCGGATTTATTCCTCTTGCATCTGTCCCCGCATCCGTGAAGACGGGGATATTATTTACAGTCACCTCACTCTGAACCGTCGCCGGACCTCCTTCGGCCAACACCTGGGGTACCATTAAAAGCATGATTAGTAGCGCAATCCCTGCACACATTACTCTTCTCAACATCTCATCTCCTCCCTGAATTGATCTTATGGTAAGCAAACAAGAAATATGATTTAATCCATAATTATTGTAGTCTTATGCAATCTTTCCCACTTAAATTGGAATAAAAGCAAAAAAAGAGCATCTTCTTATTAAAGAAGATGCTCTTTCTATCAACGGAGAGAGAGGGATTCGAACCCTCGCACCGCTTACGCAGTCTAACCCCTTAGCAGAGGGTCCCCTTATAGCCACTTGGGTATCTCTCCAAGAAAATGGCTCCCCGAACAGGACTCGAACCTGTGACAACTCGATTAACAGTCGAGTGCTCTACCAACTGAGCTATCAGGGAACGTTTACAAATGAAGCAAGAACATCACCTAATTTATCACGCTTCCGCGTCAAAGTCAAGATCCTGGGAGGTTCAGGATGCCGCCAGCAGCCAAAATAAAGAACCATCGTCTCCATGATAGGAAGCGTGGTTCTTGTATTTTTGCGTATGGATTAGTTCTCGCTTCGTCTTCGTCTTTCGTGTTCTCAGATCGGCTGTAGCAAAGGGGCTACGGCTAAGCTCAGGACTTCGTTTTCCCTCCCGCACCAGCTTCTGGCGCAGCTTCTTGGCTTTGGATCGAGCCATGCTTATCACTCCTTCAATGATATAAATATGCCTTCATTATACCATATCAGGAGTTATCAAGTGTTACCAGTCGTAATCGCCCGGCACATTGCCCGCAGCGGTAACGGCTGGGGTCCACGCGCCTCTTGCGTAAATACTCCATCCCACAGTCCGCACAAATCAGCTTGTACCGATGAGGCAAGACCTTGCGCTCCTTCCCATCAGGCAAGGAATGGCAATATCTGCTACCTCCCACTTGCTGCAACAATGCTTTGAAGTCAGCATCGCGATGGCGATATCCCCGCCCTGACAGATGCAGGTGGTAATGACATAGCTCATGCTTGATAATGCGCTCGACCTCGTCCTGACCGTAGACGGCAAGCTGAGACGGATTGATCTCAATGTGATGACTCTTCATAAAATAACGGCCTCCGGTCGTACGTAGCCGGGAATTAAAGCTGGCTTGATGGCGGAAGGGTACTCCGAAGGAATGCAGCGAAATCTGTTCAACCCAGGCTTGTAATTGTTCATTCGTCATGGACTCTCTCCTCCCCGCTGTCTCTCTCTACTACTTGAATTTTAACTTCTTCTTACGCTACACTGTCAAGTAGGATGGTTAGAAAAGGAGAATGGAAAGCATGTCCACAATGAGGTATGTCATTTTGCAGCAAGGAGAGCAGTTGGAATTTGTCGAGATGCCCGCGGACTATGCCTACCAGCTTAGTGCATTGAATCTGCGTCTTAACAAGGAAATTGCCAAGCTGACAGCGAGTCAGGTTCCGGCTTTGCCACGCGCGGTAGCCGAATGCGACCGTCTGGACCTGCTCCAGGAATCGCTTCAAATCAAGAGCGGCCTGGCTTACATCAATGAATTGGAAGCCTCCTTTGCTGCAATTCAAGAAGAGAATTACCCGCTAGTCTCACTCCTGACCGAGATTCGGGCGCTTCAGGCTCAATTGGAGCAATGGTATGAAGAGGAATACGCGTAAGTTCCAAGAATGATGAATCATTCGGCATCCGGCCTGCGATTATCCCCTGGTAATGAGGGGGATGCGCGCAGGCCGGATTTTTTTATTCCGATCCATGCAGGACTTGCACGTTCTGGGGAAATGCCCCATACCCTATCCATACGAGGAATCACCAAGGAGGAGATACGCTTGCCAAATTGGCTCAGTCATCAAATCATGCGTGCCTTTCATAAGAGAGACCGCCGTCAAATTCGTTTGCTTAATGACTGTTGGTTTTTTTATTACAATCGGCAATATTCCCAGGATAAGAACGTGCAATAAATCCATAGAAGCAGATCTCGATCAGCCCCTCCATGTGAGGGGATATCTCTCTAAATTAAAATAATTGAAGGAAACTTTGAAAATATCACGAATTAGTTCTCCTGTGGGAGAAAGGAGGCGTGATGATGCACAATCTTGAATTGATTCGGAGTTTTCCTTATTTTGAGCATCTGGATATGGCTGATTTGATTAAAATTGCACCATTATTTATTACACGGGAGTATGATAAGGGAACTGCAATCTATCGGGAAGGCGAAGAAGGGGACGAGCTATATCTGATTCAATCCGGACTTGTTCACGTATACCGGAATGATGAGAACCGGGAGATTATATTGTCCGTACTTTGCGAAGGAGATTTCTTTGGAGAAATGGCCCTTCTGGAAAGCATCAAACATAGGACCTCCTCTGCCCGAACCATCGAAAGATCGGTGTTGTATGTATTGAAACGGCTAGACTTTATGAATCTGCTCAGCCATAACCCCCTCATATCGATGAAAATTCTGGAGACTACGTTATTACGGCTTCGCAAGGCCAACGAAATCATCATGGATTTGACCCTGCTGGATGCCCGCGCACGCATTGTCAAAACCTTGCTGCGACTGACTGAGCAACACGGGACCAAACAGCCAGGTGGCGTTCTAATCGCCTTTAAGTTGACCCATCAGCAGTTGGCTGACATGTCCGGTACCGCTCGGGAGACGGTGACCAAGGTCATGCTGGAGCTACAATTCAGCGAGCTGATTCAAGTTGAGAAGAAGATGGTGCTAATCCGGGAACCCCTGCTGCTAAGACAAGCTGCCGGATTATAGCTCAATACCAAGAAGGCCGAGCCTGCCTTGAACTTCTCCCGGCAAGCTCGGCCTCGCAGTATTGCTGGCTATCCACCCTTTAATCTGGACGCCGCATGGTCAAACCAACTCTCCCCTTCTTAATATCCACATTCAGCACCCATACAGTCACATTATCTCCTACGGACACAACGTCCATCGGATGCTTAACGTAACCGTTGCTAAGCTGTGAAATATGAACCAGGCCATCGTTCTTGATACCGATATCTACAAAGGCGCCAAAATCGATGACATTGCGTACGGTACCATGCAATTCCATCCCTGGTGTCAAATCCTCAATCTTTAACACGTCGGTGCGGAAGATCGGCAACGGCAGCTCTTCCCGTGGGTCGCGACCCGGACGCTGCAAGCTCTCCAGAATGTCACGCAAGGTAGGTACCCCAACCTCCAGTTTGGTAGCCAGTTCACTTACATCAAGCGCCGTCAACTTCTCGTTTAATTCCTTGGTCCCTAACTGACTTAACGCAACACCCAATTCAGCGAACAAACGGTTGACTACACCATAGGATTCCGGGTGAATCGGTGTTCGGTCCAGCGGATTCTCCCCTTCAGCTATGCGCAAGAAGCCCACACACTGTTCGAACGTTTTGGCCCCCAGGCGCGGTACCTTCTGCAATTGCTTCCGGCTGAGAAACCGGCCGTTCTCTTCCCGAAATTTCACGATATTCTTAGCCGTGGTTGCATTCACCCCAGATACGTAACCGAGCAATGCCGGAGAAGCGGTATTAACGTCGACACCCACATGGTTCACTGCGGATTCCACCACATGGGTCAAGCTTCCGTCCAGTTGCTTCTGTGACACATCATGCTGGTATTGGCCTACGCCAATCGCTTTAGGTTCAATCTTGACCAGTTCAGCCAGAGGGTCCTGAAGCCGCCGGGCAATGGACACAGCACTACGCTCGGCCACATCCAGATTCGGGAACTCCTCCTGAGCTAGCTTGGAAGCCGAATACACGCTCGCTCCCGCCTCGTTGACGATCAGATAAGCCAGTTCTCCTCCCCGGTTCTTTCGCTCCGCGATGATCTCAGCCACAAATTGCTCTGTCTCACGCGAGGCCGTACCGTTGCCGATCACCACCAGTTCCACGCTGTACTTATCAATTAACTCATGAAATTTAGCCGTAGCCTCACGTTTCTTATTATTCGGCGGTGTAGGATAAGTAACGGCTACCTCAAGGAGTTTACCAGTATCATCAACTACAGCCAGCTTACAGCCTGTCCGGTAAGCCGGATCAACACCCAGCACGTTCTTGCCCCGGACTGGAGCCTGTAACAGCAGGCTGCGCAGGTTGCCGGCAAATATGGTAATCGCCTGAGCTTCTGCCTTCTCTGTCAATTCACCGCGCACCTCGCGTTCAATCGAAGGAGCTATGAGTCGTTTGTAGGCATCTTCGGCTACGTTCTGCAATACGGCTTGTGTGGCGGACTGTCCGCGAATAACTCGTCCCTGAATGTATCGGTAGATTGCATCGGCCTCCACCTCCAGCCCCACCTTCAATACATTTTCACGCTCGCCACGATTCATGGCCAGAATACGGTGGGAAGGCATCTTCTTGGCTGCCTCCTGGTAGTTATAGTACATCTCGTATACCGATTCTTCTTCCGGTGTCTTCGCCTCGGAGACCATCATGCCGTGATCCATTGTATATTGGCGGACCCAGGTACGAATGGCAGCTTCATCAGCGATTCGCTCAGCCACAATATCCATCGCTCCTTGAAGCGCCTCTTCAGGTGTCTCCACCCCATCCTTCACACCAGCAGATACGGTATACTTCGCTGATTCGTTCAACGGGTCTCCCTGCTTGGGCTGTGACAAGAGCCATTCGGCCAACGGCTCCAGTCCCTTCTCCTTAGCCACGCTCGCCCGCGTCTTCCGCTTCTGCCGATACGGACGATAAAGGTCTTCTACTTCTTGCAGTTTGACCGCACGGTTAATTGCTGCCGCCAAATCTTCCGTCAGCTTACCTTGCTCCTCAATGATACGCAGAACCTCTTGCTTCCGTTCTTCCAAATTTCTTAGATACTGGGTCCGCTCTTCAATATCACGTAGTTGATTCTCGTCCAGTTCACCGGTCATTTCCTTACGGTACCGGGCAATAAACGGGATGGTATTACCTTCATCCAGCAATCCCACCGTCGTCCGCACCTGCTTGAGCGCTAAGCCTAACTCCTTGGCAATCTGAGCAATCAGCCGTTCCTGTCCGCCCTCATTGGCCTGATTGGCCTTACTCTTCTCTGTTACTCCGCTCGTCTCCGAATTTGTCAATGCAATCCCTCTTTCATTCAGAAGTTCCCATGCCTTTTATTATCACAAACTTTAGCGCGATTTGCCAGTATTGCCCCGGCCCCTAGCTAAAAAAGGAACAAGCACCGCGCCTCAGGCGACGATGCTTGTTCCTTGTTCACACCAATGCTTACTTCTAGAAGTTGCTATACATTTCAGTCGATGAATAGGCCACCGCAAAAATAACGACAAGTAATATAATCATTCCGTATAGCACGGTTCCGATGATGCCGCAGACAAGCCCCGCGATGCTAAGGCCTTTGCCTTGTTCATTCGTCCGTTTGATTTCCTTAAGCGAAAGTGACGATAACACGATGGCGACGATACCCATAATAAAGCCGATATAAGGAACGACAACCGCCAGAATACCAAGCACCAGCGAAGCAATCGACTTCCCGTTCGTTCTAGCCGGAGCAGGCGGCATTGACGGTGGGTATTGATCAAAGCTTGAGTAAGAATAAGGTGTGTCCGATGGACGTTGATCCATAAAAAAGGTCCTCCCCAACAATGCAATACTTACAGCATTTTTTCTATTTTCCTAATGTTACATTTATTGTACTTGATCATGACGAAGGATGCTATGACTATTTTGACCTACCTCATCCAGCATGGGTTCGATACATTCAGAAAACTTTCAGCTACGCTTCAGGTTGGGTTCATACTCATCCATTACAATAAAGGCCAACTGTTAAAAATGGACAAGAAAGTTGGAGTGATCGATGAGAAAACGATGGTTATGGATCGGTATCGGAGTTGCGGCTTTATGCGCCATCGCTGTGATTGTAAGCTTTACCCTTCCGAAGCAAGATAACAAGAGTGCCGGGCCCGTCCAGAATACGACCCGTGTGAGTAAGAACAGTATTTCGGTTAGCGTATCCGGCTCCGGCTCAATCGTATCTACAGAAAGCGAATCGGTTCGCACCAAGGATGAAGGGAAAGTCAGCGAGGTGCTGGTGAAGGCAGGTGAGGTTGTTAAGACCGGGCAAGCACTGTTGACCTTTGAAGGCACAGATAACACCGATGCCCTGGATGAACAGCAAAGCTCACTGACATCTCAGCAGTTGGATCTGAAGGATTTGCAAGAGCAGTACAAGCGACAGGTTCAGGAAGGTGCAGATGAACAATCCCTGAACTCCACGAAGAAGTCAATTACTAAGCAAGAACTGAACATCAGCAATACAGAAGCCAAAATTGCCACCCTCCAGGAGGAGATGATTCCGCCCGATCCGTTAACCTCCCCTATTGACGGGACACTCACCAGCGTAAATATTACGGCTGGCGAGCAAGCCAAGGATGGAGCGGAATTGTTCGTTATTAACGATTACCAGCAGCTTAGCGTCAAAATTCAGGTAGATGAGTTGGATATTCCTCAAGTTGAAGTTGGCATGAATTCTACCGTTCAGATTGATGCTCTGCCCGATCAGGAGTTTGAAGGTCAGGTGACGGAAATCGCTAATGAAGGAACTCCTTCCAATGGCGTGTCCCTGTTCGATGTTACCATTGCCCTGAGTTCCTCTGAAGGTGTTCGGGTAGGTATGTCCGCCGAAGCCACCGTGATTATCAGCGAGAAGCAGGATGTATTAACACTACCGATTGAAGCGGTGCAGCAACGTGGAGAACGTTACGTGGTCATTCTAGCAGGAAGTGAAGATACTGCGGGTGCAGGAACGGAAGATAACCGGGAATTGGGAACCATGCCAGAAAGAGCGGCTGACGGTGCTGACGCCGTAGAACAGGAACAAGGTACGGCAAACCCAGACTCGCCTCCTTCCTCATCCTCCGAGGATAGCACTCCAAGAGAAGGCGGGAACCGCGGAACCGGGGGTACAAGAGCTAGTGGAGATCAAGGTGAATCAAGCCCATTTAAGGAAGTCGAGGTCGGCGTACATAATGAAAGCCTGATCGAGATTGTTAGCGGGCTAGCCGAGGGCGATGAAGTTGTCATTCCAACGGTTATGGGTTCCTCCAATAGTACAAATGAGCAACAAGACATGATGTTACAAGGCGGCTTCGGCGGTGGCATGGGCGGCGGCGAAGGCGGAGGATTTGGAGGAGGAACCGGCGGCTTCGGCGGTGGAACAGCCCCTTCTGGCGGAAGAGGCGGATTCAGCGGCGGGGGTGGGAGATAATGACGGCACAGCCCCCCTTGATTGAAGTACGGGAGTTAGGCCACGGCTATATGATGGCCGGAGAGCTCATGACAGTGCTGCACGAGATCAGCTTCCAGATCCATCATGGTGAGTTCGTCGCCATCATCGGCCCCTCCGGCTCTGGTAAATCCACCCTAATGAATATGCTCGGATGCCTCGATATCGCCAATGAAGGGACCTATCTGCTGGATGGACAAGACGTGAGGAAGCTGTCCGATAACAAGCTGGCAACGATTCGGAATGAGAAAATCGGATTTATTTTTCAGCAATTCAACCTGCTACCCAAACTGTCTGCTTACGAGAATGTCGAGTTACCTCTCATTTACCGTAACCTCCCTCATAAGGAGCGCAAACAAGCGGTGGAAGACTCCCTGCGTCTGGTCGGTCTGGAGGAACGTATGCACCACCGCCCCTCGGAATTATCGGGGGGGCAGCAACAGCGTGTAGCCATTGCCAGAGCTATAGCCGGCGCACCTCCGATGCTGTTAGCCGATGAGCCTACCGGAGCCCTTGATACCAAGACCGGCATTGAAGTGATGGATAAAATGAAAGAGCTGAATGCGCTGGGACATACCATTATTATCATTACTCATGATTTGTCCATCGCCGAGCAGGCCAAGCGAATCATTCGCATTCAAGACGGTGAGCTTGTGGAAGATCGGAGGAATCTGGCATGAATATGCTACAGAGTATGAAGATGGCCTGGAAGAGCATCGCAGGCGCCAAGGTGCGGTCTTTGCTGACAATGTTAGGCATTATCATCGGCGTCTCCTCCGTAATTACGCTCGTATCTGTGGGCCAGGGCACCACTTCACAGATTACTGCACAGCTCGAAGGGCTGGGAACGGACCTGCTCACCGTTACTATTATGGGCCGGGGTAATACCACTTCCCTATCCTTTGAGGAAGCGATGAATCTCTCGACCCTGGAGGGCGTTAAGGCCGTGTCTCCTGTTATCAGCGGCTCCGTTACCGCCAAGAAAGGCACCACCAACGACACCCTTTCCATCGAGGGCATTGCTCCTTCTTATGAAGAGGTGCAGGACTTTCATGTCCAGGAAGGGCGCTATATCGTCGACCTTGACAACGAATTCCGCATGAAGGTCGCCTTAATCGGGACGGAGGCGGCCACAACCTTCTTCGGGACGGACCAACCGGTTGGACAGACGATTCAATTAAACGGCAGCAGCTTCAAAATTGTAGGGCTACTGGAATCCAAAGGCTCCAGCTTAACGGGCTCCAACGATAACAAGCTACTCATTCCAATCAGTACGGCAGAACGCTTCCTGCGTAGTCCCGGAGTGCGGTCTGTTACCGTCCAAGCACAGGATACTTCCCAGATGGATGCGGTCAAGGCCTCGCTGGAAGCAACCCTGGACAAGAAGTTCCTTAATGCAGACAACTCGTATAGCATCTTCAACTCTCAGGAGATGCTGGATACCCTGAACTCCACCACGCAGATGTTATCTCTGGCCCTTGGAGGTATCGCTGGCATCTCCTTGCTCGTTGGCGGGATCGGTATTATGAACATCATGTTGGTCTCGGTCAGCGAGCGGACAAGGGAAATTGGCATTCGCAAGGCCATCGGTGCTAAGCAGCGGGACATTCTGATGCAGTTTATGGTCGAGTCCACCGCGCTCAGTGGATTTGGCGGACTGGTAGGCATTGGGCTGGGTTATGGTGCTAGTGGCTTAATCGGCCATTACTCCGCCCTGTCCACCACCGTCTCCATCTCCATCGTCGCTATCGCTTTTGGCTTCTCCTTGTTCATTGGCGTCATCTTCGGTATGATTCCAGCCCGCAAGGCAGCCAAGCTGCGACCGATATACGCCTTACGGACAGATTAATTTCCGCCTTGGTTCACACAAATCCAGCCTGACTTTACCTTTGAGCCTGGAAGCCAGGCCATCCTCAAAAAAAAGAGCACCCCGGACCATTCCGGGGTGCTCTTTGCTGATAGCATAAAAAGCACATAACAGCTAAAAATCAATTAAACCAAGACTAATCAAGAGGGCTTCATTTACCTTCTTCATCGTCTCATCGTCCAAATGGGTAATTTTATCCGTTAGTCTTTGTTTGTCGATCGTGCGTATTTGCTCCAGCAAAATGACAGAATCCCTGTCAAAACCATGCGTAGCCGCATCAATCTCAACATGGGTCGGCAATTTTGCCTTCTGGATTTGCGCCGTAATAGCAGCAACAATAGCCGTTGGGCTAAATCGATTGCCGATATCATTCTGGATGATGAGCACCGGTCTAACCCCGCCCTGCTCGGAGCCTACTACAGGGGAGAGGTCTGCAAAAAATACGTCGCCGCGCTTTACGATCAATGTTTACACCCCGCTTACTAGGCGGTCCAGAGTGATGTCTGCATCTTCCTCCGCGTGGAACGCTTCAGAGGCCATGGACAGATTAATTTTTGCCATCTCCATATATCCCCGCTGCATCGATTCCCGAATAAACCGCTTCTTGCGTTCGTTCAGATACAGCTTCATGGCCTGCCTGATCAACTCGCTACGATTGGAATTCTCCATCGCAACGATGCCATCCACTTCTTGCAAAAGATGATCCGGCAAACTGATCATAATTCTTTTGGTATTGTGCATATTGGCCATCTTGACTTCCACCCCCGAAACCTTGTCGCCCTATTCCCTGATATCCAGTATAGCATTATTCAAGGAAATATATACAAAAGAAATATATGCCTGAAGTATATCAAGTATGCTGCATTTTATTATAAACGTAAACGTCAATGCCGTACATACCTGATCATTTCCATCTCTTGTATTCGATAGACTTAGCAAGAATTCCTTCATCCGGGATAAAAGTTTTGTGGCAAGGTTCCCCTTGGCTTGTTGCCGTCAGAACAGCGGGTTTTGCATCACGTCCGGTTCGCCCTTTCGCTTGTAAACCCGAGGGACCCGATGGGCCAACATACAGATCAGCTCGTAATGGATCGTTCCCAGTGCGGAGGCCAGCTCCCCGGCAGTGATCTCTTCTCCGGCTTGCTGGCCGATGAGCACAACCTCCTCGCCGGCTTGAATTACTTCGGCTTCATCAGCCAAAGCTTGAAGCGAAACCATACATTGGTCCATACAAATGGTTCCGACTACAGGGACGCGGCAGCCGCGTATCAGAACTTGCGCCTTGCCGCTTAGCATTCGCGAATAACCGTCGGCATACCCAATCGGGAGTGTAGCGATGCGTTCCTCCCCGCGAGTGATATACCGCGCGCCATAGCTGATTGCCGAATGAGGCGGCAGTGTCTTGACCCGGACGGCCTCGGTCTTCAGCGAGAGCACCGGTGTCAGGTGAACCTGATCCCGGCGAACTTCTTCGGACGGATATAAGCCATATAACGCGATGCCGATACGGACCATCTGTTGCGACAATTCCGGCAAATCAATGGCAATCGCGCTGTTACCCGTATGTATGATCGGGATATGAATTTCATGCTCCCGAAGCGCGTCCACCACGCCCTGAAACCGGTGAAACTGTTCCAATGTATAGCCCTTGTCTTCCTCGTCCGCAGTAGCAAAGTGGGTAAACATGCCTTCCACTTCCACCTGCGGCACCTGCATGACCTTGCGTACGAAAGCGACTGCCTCTTGACCAGGCAACAGTCCGACGCGGCCCATCCCGGAGTCAATCTTGATATGGACCTTCAACTTATGCACGAATTCGGCAGGGTCCAGTTCCATCAGGGCCCCAAGCACATCCTCGCTGAATACGTTCAGCGTGATGTCCTGCTCCCAGGCTACGCGTACACCGTGAGGGGGCGTGTAACCCAGCACCAAAATAGGCAACCTGATCCCGGCCTTCCGGAGCTCCAGCGCCTCGTCCAGAAAGGCTACGCTGAGATAGTCTGCGCCAGCGCGCTCCATTTCCAGCGCTACCGGCACCGCTCCATGTCCATAAGCATTAGCTTTCACACAAGCCAGCATTTTCATGTTCGCCGGTTGTCTTCTGCGAAGCTCTTCAAAATTTCCCCGAAGCAGGTCCAAATCAATTTCCGCATGGGTAGGTCGATACTTCACTTGCACTTCTAGGTCACCTTCTCCAAAGATTGAGAGTCGAAATATTCTGTGTAATACATTTATGGTAATAGTCCGCGCTGCCACTGTCAATTCTGCATGACGATTGGCCTATAAGGAGAAGGAAGAAAAAGGGGCGAATAGACGGGTCCGGCAAGGTAATCCCCTTGCCCGAACAGCCGCAATCCGCCCATTCTTCATTATTTACCCGTTTGATCCTGCATAGAAGCGGCAATTTTGATCATTTCAGTCACCGGCAAGTCCTCACTGGTGATTCTGAATTCCAGACCATCCACCGTCCAGGTCAGGGTTTGCAGGGCGTCTCCCGTCAGAAGGCCAACCGTAAAGCCCATATCGATAACCTCTCCCGGTACCAATGAGGCGGTGCGGTCCGGCGAATGAGATTCCGTTAAGGTGAACTGGTATGTACCGCCATACCGCAGCAACACCGTGCTACGCTCGTCGTTTTCCAGAACGGTATCATCTTCATATAGCACTCCGTCCGGCAGGTAGGTCGGAACAATGACTCCAAACGGCTCGATTGAAGCTGAATCAGCCTTGTCTCCCGGCGTTGCCAGCTCTCCTGTTGTCGGTTCGCTTCCGTCACCCGATGCTGCTGCATCATCTGCCGGAGTTTTTTCCACCAGCATGCCGTTCTCGTCTACCTCCAGCAATGTTCCTTGAGACTGCTCGGCGGCAGCATCCAGGTTGTGCTGCATATCGAAGGACTTGTCATCGAATTTGGCATCAAAGTCAAAGCTGTCGAACTTCACTTCAACAACAACCTTCGCTTCGGCATCCGACACTTGAACCTGCTTCGGCGCATAATTGTCCTTGGCCAGCCAGATCTTCTGCCGCACCAGAGCATGGGTGTTGTAGTTGGCAGCCACCTCGAAAATGTAGCTATCCTTGTCGCTCTCAAATTGACGTGAGCTGTCGCTGAGAATGCTGCGAGCAAGCGTCTGGTACAGATAGACCTGACCTTGGTTCTCCGGCCAATCGCTTTGGAAGCGGAAGCTCTTGTTGAGGCTTGGCGTCAGCACATACACACCTTGGTCATTCCGGAGTACGATCTGTGTAATGTCCTTCTGTGCATTGGTCAAGGCAATCCGATAAAATGAAGGATTCTGATACCATACTTCCACCTTGTACTCCTGAGGCTTGTCACCCGTATAAAGCGTCATCGTACCTGAGCCTTGATAGCTTTCCAACTGGGCAACCGTTTTGTCCAAATCCTTGACGACGCCATTGGCGTCCTTTTTCCCGCATGCAGCCAACACCAGGCTCGTAATTATCACGATGGTCAGCATCCACGTGAAGCGGCGCATGAGATCATCCCCTCTGCAGTTTGATTTCTAAACTGATACATGTCTATGTGGGAACTTGGCCAATTATGCAGACTGGCCCTCCCTCGTACTAGGGTAAGTTGCAGATGTATTTCACCCTGCCTCAGGTGCAGTTTACCGGGAACGCTATTGCACCCGCAAAAATGCCCATGATATGTTTAACACACCGTCAGGTACAACCTGAAGTTCAAACCATCAACACCCGAGGAGTGAATCCTTTGAAGCTGATTATTGATCAATCCCTCGACCATGAGGATATTGAAATTACGATTAAATGCAAGCTGGTCGACGCCGAGTTGGAGAAGCTCATCGCCCAAATTCGCTTGTACGGTTTCTCCATCACAGGTAAAAAGGACGGCGCTACCTATCCGCTGCGCCTGGAGGATATCTATTATTTCGAGTCCATTGACGATAAGAGCTTTGCTTACTGCGAGAAGGATGTCTATGAATGCAGTCTCAAACTCTATGAATTGGAGGAGCAATTTTCCAAAGCCGACTTTGTGCGAATCAGCAAAAGCTGCATTCTTAACATCATGAAGCTATCCAGTGTACGTGCGCTGCTCAACGGGCGGTTTGAAGCCCTGCTACATAATGGAGAGAAGCTGATTATTAACCGGCATTACGTCCAGGATTTCAAAAAAAAGTTCGATTTCTAGGAGGCGTGAAGGATGCTTTATATCAAAAAATACCTGACAAGCGACTGCATCTCGTATACCTTCGTGGTGCTCATTTACTCAATTTTAGCTTCCGTTGATATCATGCCGCCGCTCACCACGATCCTGGCATTCCAATTGTTCGCCATGTCGACAGCCGCCACGGTGTTAATGGCGTTCACGGACCAAATCGCCTGGAAGAGCCGGTGGCTCTCTATCGCTGTCGATTTAATCGATGTACTGCTCGGTGTGTTTGTCACGGGCATGCTCATGCAGGTGTTCATTTTAAACCTGTTAAATCTGGCAATTGTGGCCGGGATGTGCATCTTTGTTTATTTCGCAGTATATGGGGTGCTGATGATCAAGGATCAGGTGGATGCGAGCCGCATTAATCAGCAGTTGCAATGGCTGCAACAAAATAAAGCCAAGAGGACGGGAGAGAAACGATGAGCAAGATTATAGAAGTGAGTGATTTGAAAAAGTCCTTTGGACCACTTGAAGCGGTAAAGAAAATCGACTTTTACGTAGAGGAAGGTAGTCTGTTTGCCTTTCTTGGACCTAACGGGGCCGGAAAATCTACCACAATTGATATGATTTCCACCCAGTTGAAGCCGGATGGCGGCCGAATCATCATCAATGGCTATGAGCTTGGACAAGAGGATGATCATATCCGCTCATCTATTGGGATCGTCTTTCAGGACAGCCTGCTGGACCCTCTGCTGACCGTTGAGGAGAACTTACGGACACGTGGCAGCTTCTATGGCATGTCCCGGGCAGAGCTGGATGCCGCTATCACTTCGGCTTCCGTGACCGCCAATGTCACTGAATTTCTGAAGCGTCCCTATGGCAAGCTGTCAGGAGGACAACGCCGGCGAGCCGACATTGCCCGCGCGTTGATCCATACGCCCAAAATTCTGTTTCTGGATGAACCGACTACCGGTCTTGATCCGCAGACACGCAAGTCTGTGTGGGAAATGGTATTAAAGCTTCAACGAGAACAAGGCATGACGGTGTTCCTGACTACGCATTATATGGAAGAAGCGGCACAGGCGGATTATATTACGATCATTGATCACGGGGAGGTTCTGGCCCACGGTACTCCGCTTGAGTTGAAGACACGTTACACCTCGGATGTGTTGAAAATCAAGCCCAAGCATGATGAAGAACTCGTAGCCTTGCTGGAGGAGCAAGTGGGTACAAGCGGGTACGAGCGGGATACGGCAGGTATTTACTGCATTCCCTTGGAGAAAACCTTGGATGCTCTGCCGTTGCTGGATTTAAGTCGTGACAATATTGATAACGTGGAAATCATTAATGGAACGCTCGACGATGTGTTTATTCGGCTCACAGGAACGGAGGTAAGAAACGGATGATTGCTATTGCACAAAGGAACTTGCGGATTTTCTTCCGCGACCGGGCGGCTGTGTTGTTTTCCTTGCTTGCTGTCTTTATCATTTTGGGGTTGTATGTCATCTTTCTTGCGGATAATATCGTAGCTGGCCTGCCCGAGATTCCGGGAGTCGACTTTCTTATCAATAGCTGGATACTAGCGGGAATCCTCGCAGTGACCTCGGTAACCTCCACGATGGGAGCCTTCGGTATCATGGTGGAGGATCGATCCAGGAAAATCCTGAAAGATTTCACGACATCCCCACTTCAGAAGGCAAAGCTGACCGGCGGATACATTCTTAGCGCTTGTTCGGTTGGTATCATTATGAGCATTGTGGCCCTTTTGCTAGGTGAAGGGTATCTCTTATTGTTTGACGGGGAGCTTCTACCCTGGGCAAGCTTGCTTGAGGTGCTTGGGCTTATTGTCCTCGCTGTGCTAGCCAGTAGCTCGATTGTCTTCTTCATCACAACCTTTATGCGCAGCTCCAATGCCTTCTCGGCGGCCAGTACGGTCATCGGCACCTTAATCGGCTTCCTGACCGGCATTTATGTACCGGTGGGCAGCTTGCCGGATACGGTGCAGTGGGTGATCAAGCTATTTCCGATATCCCATGCCGGTGTGTTAATTCGCAGTGTAATGCTGGAGCGCCCGATGGAGGTTTCTTTTGCCGGGGCGCCTGCAGAGGCTCTGGAACAATTCGAGCAGAACATGGGCGTCGTCTACCAACTCGGGGATTACACGGTGCAAAGCTGGCTCAGCATTACCATCCTGATCGGCACCACCCTGCTATTCTTTGGCTTATCCATGCTCAACTTGTCACGCAAAAGTAAATAAACACAACATGGCTTCTATAATTCAGCCGCGTTCAGGATGGAATACGTATGAATGGATACATCATGGACGCAGCTGATTCCAAACTAACTATTAACGAGATTTTCTCCTGCTAATTCGCCCACTTCTGCTTTCAAACTCAATTTATATGGAAAAACTCCCTCTAATTCGGCCGTTCAGAGCAGAAAACCCAGTTATCCAGTAAATTATATGGAGGAATTCCAGTTAATTATCTACTTTATAGAAAAAGTCATGATTTATATGGAGGTTTTCCAGTTAATCTATCTACCCAGCTGTGTTCAGAATAGAATCCATATGATATACCAGAAGGCGGCTAATCTGCTGCTTGTCCAGACGATCCGGGGCCATCAGCGCGTGCAGGGCAATACCATCGATCAAAGCGTAGAGCCGTTCAGCTTCCATGGCCTGGTCAACTCCTTGCCGGAGCAACCCGTTCCCCTCCATATAGGCAATCAGCTTACCTACCAGCATATAAATCCCGTCCTGATGGGGATCAAAGTTGTCCTGCTTATGCCGGAAATAAGCCGTAAAGGCCATCCAAACCTCCATCTCTGCCCGGGTCTCCTCGCTGGTTGGCACAATTTCCAGCAGGATGCGCAGCACTTTGTCCCTCGGCTTCAGGTCTTGGGCGAAGAGGTCCCTAATGCGTACCGTTGCCTTCTCCTTCACCAATTCCATCGCATAACGCAGCAGTTCCTCCTGGGTGGAGAAATCATGTCGCAGCGCGCCGGGAGACAACCCAGCCTCTTTGGCAATATTGCGCACGGTAGCCCCTTCCATGCCTTGCTCCAGGATTACTCGCCAGGTCGCTTCTGCGATTCTCTGTTTTCTTAGGTTATGATCTACTATTTTTGGCATAACTCCAGTGTACCAGTCATTTCTATAGAACACAATTATTTTAATACAGTTGTATTATTTAAATCGAGATGCTACAATTACCTTCAACTCTTATAAAAAAGGCTGGAGGTGTTCCATGAATTTTGTCGCCTGGATGATTATTGCTTGTGAAATCGCCTTTTGGGTAGTAATTGCGGCTGGATTAATCGTCCGTTACGTGCTAAAGCTGCCTAAACTTGGACTCTTCCTATTGGCTTTAACTCCCGTCATCGACTTGCTCTTGCTCGTCATTACCGGAGTCGATCTTTATAACGGAGCTGTCGCCACCATGGCCCATGCACTTGCTGCCGTGTACATCGGCGTGTCCATCGCCTTCGGCAAATCCATGATCGCTTGGGCAGATCGTCGGTTTCGCTACCTGTTGACCAAGCAGGAAGAAGCCAAACCGCAGAAGCGGTATGGCCTGGAGTATGCACGGCATGAACTAAAGGGCTTCCTGCGTCACCTGCTCTCCTTCCTGATTGGAGCCGGGCTGCTCGCTGGAATGGTCTATTGGATTAATGATCCCGCAAGAACGGAGGCTCTGGACAGTATTTTACGTTTTTGGTCCGTTGTACTGGTCATTGATTTTGCTATCATGATTTCAGCTTTCCTCTGGCCTAAACAGGACAAAAACAAACCAGGCCGGGAATAATTCCAGACCTGGTAACGGGTACTGCCTTTCTCTTCTATTTATTCATGAAACTTCTGTCAACGCTTCCTGCGTGCTAACCTTGTGTCTCACCTTCAGATGACGATGGCCCAACAGCAGGAAAGGTACCCCAAAGGCCGTTGTCAGCGCAATAACGGTGAAGATTAGTAAACCGGAAGATACGCCAAGCGCATCCAGAAGAAATCCTCCAAGCAACGGAGCCAGCACATTCCCCAAATTGTTGAAGCCGAACATACCAAAGTAGGTGCCACGCAAAGCCGTAGGCGCAATTCGATCTACCAACACATCTGTCATGGTAAACATCAAGACTTCCCCGACGGTAAATATGACCACTCCGACTAGAAAGGCCCATACAGATTCAGCGATACCGAACCATAGTAAGCTTGCTGCCACGCAGGCATTCCCCACAACCAAAGGCACGATTGGCGAGAAGCGGCTGGCCAGCTTGACCAGTGGGAACTGAACAATTAAGACCACAACAGCATTCAGCGACAGCATATACCCGAACAATTCAGCCCCGTTAGCCAGGCTTGGCGTCATTTCCAGATATTGAGCCAGTGTCGAACTGAAATGTCCGTAGCCCAGCACGCAGAAGACCATGCCCACCAACACGTAGATGAACGTACGGTCACGCCCGGTGACCTGCATCGCTCCCTTTAAGGTCAGATGCTCACTCGCACCGGCTTTAACGATGCCAACGTCCTTATGCCCCATGAATTGAATCAGCAGCACAAAGCCATAGATGAGATACACTCCCCCGGCAAAATAAAAAGCCAACCCGGATTCTGATACCCCCATCTGCAATCCGAGCAGCGGTCCTACGACTACGCCGAGGTTGATAGCCGCATACCGCAGGTTAAATACGAGCATCTTGCTCTCCTGTGGCGTAATATCAGCCAGAAGCGCCCTCGAAGTTGGCTCAAACAAGGCTCGGCATAACCCGTTTAGGGCATTCATCACAAAAAATATCCAGATTTGGTTCGCGAGTCCGAAGCCAACAAACACCAGCGCCCAGCCGAAAATGGATATGTATAAGACGGTCTTGCGTCCGATAACATCCGAGATATATCCTCCGTAAAAGCTGGCAAATACGCCGATCAACGAGCTGACCGCAACTACGATCCCGGTCTCGGATGGCGAAGCGCCCAGCGATTTAATCAAATAGATGGATAAGAATGGAATACTCATCGACGAGGCCATCCGGCCAAAAATAGTGCCAATGATAATCGTCCATGATAGTGGGTGAATGTTCCTGAGATGCGCGTTCATAGCTTCGCCTTCTTTTCACGAATAATTGCAAACTGTCTTCCTAATCTACCGGACCGAACAGATGTTTGTCAATATCGGAAAAAGTACCCTGCGGAGTGATTTCATTTCCCCCGAATGGGAATTGGTGTAATATAGATCAGTATTGTTGAGCATTGATTTTATATTCAGGGGGCTTTATCACAGTGAAATCCAATCCATCTACCTTGCAAAAAAAATTGCTGCCCCGCCATATCAGCTTCATGGCTATGGGTGGCGTCATCGGAACCGGCATTTTTAAAGGGAGCGCCGAGACTGTAGGGCTCGCCGGACCGGGCGTCATCTTCTCCTATGCCTTTGCCGGATTGCTGCTGCTTGTCGTTATGGGTGCTATCGCCGAAATGGCTACCGTGTATCCCGGACGAAATATGAAAGACTTCATTCGCGAAGCCTTTGGCGAACGCATCTCTTTTATCCTCGGTTGGCTGTATTGCTTCATGTGGCTGGCTGTTTGCGTTATTGAGGTTATCGCGGCGGGCAGCTTTCTGCAATTTTGGCTGCCGGATGTTCCGCTATGGATACTCAGTCTTGCCAGCGCGGGCTTTATTCTTGCCGTGAACATGATGAGCGTCGCAGGCTACGGTGAGTTTGAGTTCTGGCTCGCCGGCATCAAGATAGCGATGATTGTTGTGTTCATCGGTCTGGGCGCAGCTATGTTATTCGGGCTTATTCCCGGGGCCCAAACACCTTTCCCGCATAACTATATTGATTACGGGGGATTCTTCCCGAACGGCTGGACAGCCATCTTCTCAGCGCTGCTGGTGGTCATGTTCTCCTACGGTGGCTCCGAATTAATCGGACTTACCTTGTCAGAGGCACAGGATGCGGAGAAGGTGCTGCCGCGAGTGGTGAAGAGCTTCATCCTGCGGGTCGTATTGTTCTACACCCTACCAATCCTGATTATTTGTGGTCTGGTTCCATGGAACAGCCTTGGGGAAGAGACCAGTCCATTTGTACAAGTATTGACATCAGCCGGACTTCAGGGAGCAGCCCACTTAATGAACTTTATTCTGATTACGGCCGTGCTGTCCGCTGCCAATTCCGGCATTTACGGAGCCACGCGCATGTTGTACTCCATGGCTACCGGAGGAGAAGCTCCTGCTGCACTGGCGAAGATATCTTCCAAGGGGGTACCCGTTAATAGCTTGAAGCTGAGCGGCACGGTCTTGATCTTGGGCTCTCTGCTCGCTTATCTGAACCAGGCTGGATTATTCAGGCTGCTCATGGCTGTGCCAGGCTTCGTCGTGCTGCTCGTCTGGATTACCATCTGCTTGTCCCAACTCAAGCTGCGTAAGAACTACCCTGTGGAGCCCAGCTTCAAGGTATGGGGATATCCTTATATCACCACAATCACAGTATGTGCCCTATCCGTTGTTGCCTTGCTTTTCTTATTCGACACGCAGAACCGAATCAGCATTGGTGTATGTCTGGGCGTTCTAGTTCTGCTGACCGTGTGGTCCATGGTTCGCTTTCGCCCCGCCGGGGGCCGCTGAAGCTAAGGAATTCCCTGCCAATTCACCTGTATTCTCCTGTTCCTCCCTCTTGCCAGCCCATGTTACAATATGTACAGGAGAGACTACACATTTGGTGAAAACTTGGGGGATACCATGGAACTTCAGGCAATAACCGAACTACTGCTGAACAAACCTACGTTACGCAACCGGATGACCTCACGTATCCGGCAAGCTTACCAATATGATACCGCCTTCTGGCGATCCGCCGCTGCCGGCCCTTGGGGGGCCGGCATGTTCGCGTTTATCCTTCTGGCGTGGGGCATGCCCACCGGATTTGGCACAGCCGCCGATATGCTGATTTTTATGCTTGCAGGAACTCTGGGCATGTTCCTGACCGCTCATCTTGCGGCCCTCCTGCTGGCTCTGATCGGCTTGCCCATCCCCCGCTTGTTCACAGGCATGGTTATCTTTGATGCAGTCGTTGTCTTTATCATGTTCGAACACAATGGATTGTCTTGGGTGGCCGCCGCCGTTATCGCCGCCATCGTTACCGGTGCAGGACTTGTGGTCGGCCTAGCAGCAGGTACTCTGGCTAGCGGGCGAATTCGCCTGCGCTATAAGGCCGTGCTTGTGGTGCTCATCGTCATTCTTACGCTTACGACTGCCGCACAATCTGGAGATTTGACTACCCCATTGGAGCAAGCCGACTCTTTGCAGAAGAAGGATAGCCATTTGGAGCAGATGAATAGCTACATTCCAGATCTGAGCAGCCTGACCGTAAACCCTTCAGATCCCGGAGTCTATGAAATAGCTGCCTTCACTTATGGCAGTGGCGAAGACTTGCGCCGCCCCGAATTTGGCACAGAGGCAGCCCTTCTCTCTTCCACCGTAGATGCTTCCTCCCTCATTCAGAAATGGCCCGAACTGCGTAGTGCCTACTGGGGATTTGATCAACACAGCTTGCCACTGAACGGAAGAGTGTGGATGCCTAAGGTGGGCGAAGAAGCCACAGCTTCAAGTGCAAATTCGTATCCATTGGTACTCATTGTGCATGGGAATCATCTCATGGAGGACTACTCCGACGAGGGTTATGCTTATTTGGGAGAACTGCTGGCCAGTCGGGGATTTGTAGCGGTGTCTGTGGATGAGAACTTCTTGAACTATTCCGTATGGACAGGAATTCCGGACAACGATATGAAAGCTCGGGCCTGGCTGTTGCTGAAGCATTTACAACAGATCGGTCAGTTTGCCGCAGAACCAGGCACTCCGTTCTATCAAGCCATAGACTTTTCGCACATCGGGCTGGTTGGGCATTCCCGGGGCGGGCAGGCCATAGCGATGGCTGCGGATTATGACAATTGGTTCGCCGATGACAACGAGCTTGTCTCCGATCTGGCCTCATACGATATTGTATCCTTGGCCGCCATTGCCCCAACCGATAAGAAGGTAGATGATAAATATACCCGGCTACGGGATATCAATTATTTGACCCTGCAAGGGGCTAGCGACGGGGATGTTACCGATTTTGACGGGGACCGGCAGTACATGCGAACCAGCTATTCCACCGGAGCCAAGCAGTTCAAAGCCTCCCTGTATGTTGCGGATGCCAATCACAGCCAGTTCAACACCAGTTGGGGCAGCCGGGACGTTAGTTATCCGAAGGGCATCCTGCTTCGACACGACAGTCTGCTGGCCCCCGCCGAGCAGCGGCTCATAGCCGAAGTCTACATTACCGCTTTTATGGAGGAAACGCTTGGCTCGTTAAGCCGCTTATCCGCTACAGCCTCTGATTCCTCATACCTGCCCTTGTTCCAGGATTACCGTTCGGGAGGCTCCTGGCTACCGAATACGGAATACTATAGCCGGTACGAAAGCGGGGAATTCACCGCCTGGGCTCGCTATGAAGAGGATCGGGAACGAACCACGCTCCCAAATGGAGGTCAAGCCGAAGCCAGCGGGCTGAACTGGAGAGAAGAGGATGCCAAGAACCGGAAGAAGAACAGCAAGCCCAGCCGCGGGGTTGTGCTGGAGCGTCACGCAAGCCCTGGCACATCATCATCCTACACAATGAGTTGGCCACAAGGCGCTCCAACCACTAAGCTGCCGCAATGGCTTGCCTTCTCGTTAACCGACCGCAGCTTCGAAATGGAGACAAAGGATGCTCCAGATGCAGCCCTTGCATCCGGCTCACTTAAGCTCGACGTCGAGTTAGTGGACGGCAACGGTACCGCTGCACGCCTGCCGCTAAGCACCTTTAAGGATAGCTTACCGTTACCGGTCACCCAATTTACGGTTCACTCCTGGCTGGAGCAGCATCTCTCCTCCGGCAAATACAAGCATTCAACGGAGGCCGTATTCCAGACCTACCGCTTATCACTAAAGGCCTTTGCCTCCGTCGTGCCCAAGTTTGATGTCTCCAGCGGCATCCGCAAGCTAACCTTTCACCTTAACGGAAGCAGCGGTAAGATCATGCTGGATGATATCGGCGTATACTAGTTAACGACAACAAACAAAACGCTTGCTCCTGGACGCGCCAATGGCACGGAAGGAACAAGCGTTTTATTTTGCACAATCCAGTATTAATCCGTTTCCTTAGGGACAAGCTTGTAGATTTCTCCACTTTCCATGGCATCAATCAGCCGGTCCATCCACTCGTAATATCTTACAGCTTCCTTCATCTTCGCAATATCTTCTTCCATCACGTGACGAAGTGGGCCTTCCGGCTCGTCCGCCAGCGCTTTCTTCATTTCCTCCGCCGAACGTCGAAGAATCAGAATATTGCTCTCCACCGCTTTTCTCCATTTAATCGCGAAGTAATCGGTAAAGGTCTGATACCAGTCGTATTCGACTTCATATAAGTCCTTGCGGGAGCCCTTCTCCCACACTTTGTTTACCATTTTAAGATCCAACAAGGTGCGTACGCCCGTACTCATGCTGGTTTTGCTCATTTTCATTTCCATACCCATCTCATCAAGCGTCATAGGCTTGTCGGCAAAGAAGAGCAACCCATACAAATGCCCGGTTGATAAAGCTACGCCGTATAAGTCCATATTCTTGCCAATGGTTTCAATCACTCGTTTACGTACCTTCATTAATAATGCCTGCTGCTCTGATGTAAGCTGGTCCAAGCTCATGCTTGCAACCTCCTATCGTTTTGCAAACCATCTCTGGCTGTAACGCTAAGAACCGCCCTGTATGCCAAGCATACATTTTATAGGCAGTCCAATGCTTATTATATATTAAGAAATGCAATCCTAAAAGTAAAGAAGTAGCTTAGGTAGCATTTTGGAGTAATCGGGAGTTATCGGTTAATTCTTTGCGTTCTGTTTTTTCTGTACGTTCCTTACGTACGGATTTGACCATTGATTAAAAAATGCTTGCTCTGTTAAGCTTATTGCATGGGTTAAATGCGATATCGATTTGCTGTGCTCTTTTTCAGGCACCAGCGACAGGTATCGAAGGGGATTCGTTAAAATCGCCAAAGTTTAAGGAGTGAATCTATGAAGAAGGAAATATTAAGTGTTCGTGAAGTCAGCAAGTTGTTCGGCCCTCACGCCGAGCAAGGCATTACTTTATTGAAGCAAGGCTACACCAAGGAACGGCTGCTTAAGGAAAAAGGGATTACGGTTGGCGTCGGCCAAGTCAGTCTGGATATCCGGGAAGGCGAAATTTTTGTCATTATGGGCCTGTCCGGTAGTGGCAAATCCACGCTTGTCCGAATGCTAAATCGCTTGATTGAGCCGACCTCCGGTGAAATCTTGCTGCATGGTCAAGACCTGCGGAAGATGAACAAAGCAAGCTTACGGCAAATTCGCCGTAAATCCATTAGCATGGTATTTCAGAAATTCGCCCTCTTCCCTCACCGTACCGTACTGCAAAACGTCGAATACGGACTGGAAATCCAGAAGGTAGAGAGAAAAGAGCGTCAAGAGAAGGCGATGCGATCGCTGGAGCTTGTCGGCTTGAAGGGCTGGGAGCAACAGCTTCCGGGTCAGCTTAGCGGCGGTATGCAGCAGCGTGTAGGCTTGGCTAGAGCCCTTGCCAACGATCCTGAGATTCTCCTGATGGATGAGGCGTTCAGTGCGCTTGACCCGTTAATTCGTCGCGATATGCAGGATGAATTGCTGGCACTTCAAGAGAAAATGCAGAAGACCATTGTCTTCATTACCCATGACCTTGACGAGGCTTTGCGGATTGGCGACCGGATTGCCTTAATGAAAGACGGCGCCCTCGTGCAGATTGGTACGCCGGAGGAAATGCTTATGAATCCGGCCAATCGTTATGTTGAACGGTTCATTGAGGACGTCGACTTATCCAAAGTCCTCACCGCTGCCCGCGTAATGCTGCGTCCTGAGACAGTTACTCTGGATCGGGGACCGCGGGTTGCCCTGGAGTTAATGCGGGAACGTGGAATTTCCAACCTGTTCGTCATTGACCGCGGCAAGCGCCTGCTTGGCGTCATTACGGCTGAAGATGCTTCCATAGCGGCCAAGACTGGCGCTGGTCTGAATGACATTCTGATTCAGGATGGACCACGGGTATCTCCAGACACTGTGCTTAGTGACCTGTTCGAAGTGACCAGTTCATCCAAGGTTCCTCTTGCCGTAGTCGACGACGAGGAACGTTTGCTTGGCGTCATCGTGCGCGGTGCGGTATTGGGCGCGCTCGCCGGAGAGGCTTCAACCCATGAATCCAAGGAGGTGACCCCTGGTGAGATCAATACCGAAACTTCCGATCGCTGATTGGGTGGAATCGCTGGTAGACGGAATGGAAAAGTATCTGGGTGGCTTTTTTGACGGATTGGCTGATGGCATTGAAGCGATTGTTCATTTCTTCTCCAGTGCCTTTCTGCTGCCGCATCCCTTGCTATTCATCGCTATTCTGGCGGTTATCGCTTATTTATTAGGTAAATGGCAGCTTACGCTATTTACAGTAATCGGATTCCTGCTGATTGATAACCTGGGCTACTGGCAGGAAACGATGAATACGCTGGGACTGGTCATCACCTCAGGGCTGATTTCCATCCTGCTGGGCATTCCTATTGGAATTTGGAGCGCCTACAGCAAGCTTACCCATCGTATCGTATCGCCACTCTTGGACTTTATGCAGACGATGCCGGCATTCGTTTATCTATTGCCTGCTGTCACCTTCTTCAGTCTTGGTGTTGTGCCGGGTGTCATTGCTTCCGTAATCTTCGCGATTCCGCCAACCATTCGACTGACCTATCTGGGCATTAAGCAAGTATCTGGCGAATTGACGGAAGCCGCTAATGCCTTCGGCTCCACAGCCTGGCAGAAGCTCTTCAAGGTAGAATTGCCTCTGGCGATGCCAACCTTGATGGCTGGGGTCAACCAGACGATTATGCTGTCCTTGTCCATGGTAGTTATCGCCTCAATGATCGGGGCACAAGGCATCGGGGCTACTGTCTACCGCTCCGTAACCCAGTTAAAGATTGGTCAAGGGTTCGAGGCGGGATTAGCCGTCGTCGTACTGGCAATTGTGCTGGACCGCTTCACCCAAAACTTATTTAAATCCAAACAAAGGGGAGATTAAGATGAAGAAAATGAGAAAACTGATGGTACTGGCAGGCTTGGCAGGTGTTCTGGCGTTATCCGCTTGCGGACAAGCGAATAATAGCGGAAATACCTCCTCCGGAGGCACCGGAGATACCGGGAATGAAGCAACCGCTAGTGCCGTAGGCAAGCAAGTCAACTATGAAATCATCGGCATCGACCCCGGAGCCGGGATTATGAAAGCTACCAGCCAAGTGATTGAGAGTTACGAGCTGGAGGATTGGACGCTGATTGAAGGCTCTGGCGCGGCCATGACAGCCATGCTGGATAAAGCCATTAAGGCAGAGAAGCCCATCATCATTACGGGCTGGACCCCCCACTGGATGTTTGCCAAATATGATTTGAAGTATTTGGAGGACCCGCAGAAAGTGTTTGGCGAAGCAGAGGAAATCCACACACTGGCGCGTCTGGGACTTAAGGAAGACCATCCGACAGCCTATGAGTTCCTTGACCGCTTCGAATGGACCTCTGACGAAATGGGCGCAATCATGACTGCTATCCAGGAAGGCCAGGACCCGGCTGAAGCAGCCAAAGCCTGGGCTGATGAGAACAGCGATCGTGTTGATACTTGGACCGAAGGGCTGTCCGCTGTGAGCGGCGACAAGCTCAAGCTGAGTTATGTAGCCTGGGATTCAGAAATTGCCAGTACACATCTGCTGGAATATGTGCTTGAGAGCAAGCTGGGGTATAACGTAGAATCGCTGCAAGTAGAGGCTGGCCCGATGTGGACCGGTGTTGCCAGCGGAGACGTGGATGCCATTGCAGCGGCTTGGTTACCACTGACTCATGCCGATTACTGGGATAAATACAGTGACCAGGTTGAAGACCTTGGCCCTAACATGACTGGCGTAAAAACCGGCCTGGTCGTTCCGGCATACATGGATATTAACTCGATCGAAGATTTGAAATAATCATACGCACAAGAGAAGAAGCCGCCCCTGCTCGGGCGGCTTCTTCATATCTATAAATTAAGAAGAGGGAGTATCTAAAGAATAGCACCCCTTCCTTAAAGAAACCTTACGCCAACCTGAAAATCAGATTAAATCACAAACTCATTTATCAAATTGTAATGATTTGCCGATACAACGGATAGGAGGTGAGATCATGGATATAGCTGCAGCATCAACCGCCATGAGCCAGGGTGCTTTAGCCCAGGCCGTTAGCATTCGCGTACTGAATATGGCTAAGAATCAAGCCGAATTGCAAGGTCAGAATCTCGTGAAGCTCATGGAACAAAGTCTGAATCCTAATGTCGGCAAGAATCTGGATATAAGTATTTAGTTGTTATTAAGGCGTAGGAAAGGCTCCCTTATGGGAGCTTTTTTCCTTGATTACACCTCTTTTTACTCAAAATAAAAGAGTCTGCAGGAATAGCAGACTCGTGGTATAATTTGGCTTGTACAACTGAACTTGGGTGGGAAATAGCGCCTCCAGACGGAGGTGATGCTTATGCAATTTTCGTTTTCAGAAGTTATGATGCTGGGAATGTTTGTCCTTGCACTCCTCACTTATCTGAGTAAACGAAAATAACCCGCCCAGGTTAGCGCCACGGGAACGGGTTATTTTCAG
This sequence comes from Paenibacillus senegalimassiliensis, assembly GCF_001486585.1. GTDB lineage: Bacteria > Bacillota > Bacilli > Paenibacillales > Paenibacillaceae > Fontibacillus > Fontibacillus senegalimassiliensis. The sequence goes on along the minus strand of NZ_LN909045.1, from coordinate 554,573 downwards.
CTTGTTCTGGGGGTTTCCCACCCAAGTGTTGTACAGGGAGCTGGTGGCGACCAGCTCCTTTTTCTATTGTTATCATAGCATAATAATCCAATACACGTAAGACACTTTGTAAGACTGCTGGTTTGTGCAATACAAGAAACGTGACTTTTTCCGTGATTTAATTAGAAAAGGCTCCCTCTCGGGAGCCTCTTCGTTATGCAGTATTACAAGGTTTTGAACCTTAATTACATCATGCCGCCCATTCCACCCATGCCGCCCATATCAGGAGCCGCTGGCTTTTCTGGTTCTGGCTTGTCGGCTACGACAGCTTCTGTAGTCAGGAACAGACCTGCTACGGATGCCGCATATTGCAGTGCGGAACGAGTTACTTTCGCAGGGTCAACGATACCTGCTTCAATCATATCAACCCATTCACCAGTTGCTGCGTTGTAACCAATACCAACTTTTTCTTTCTTCAGGCGGTCCACGATAACGGAACCTTCTTCGCCTGCGTTAGCTGCAATCGTGCGAACTGGTTCTTCCAAGGCACGAAGCACAATGTTAACGCCTGTCTTCTCGTCGCCAGTCGCTTCAACAGCAGCTACAGCGCCGTATACGTTCACCAGTGCTACGCCACCACCGGATACGATACCTTCTTCAACAGCGGCACGCGTTGCGTTCAGAGCATCTTCAATACGCAGCTTGCGTTCTTTCAGCTCAGTTTCAGTCGCTGCGCCAACCTTGATGACAGCTACGCCACCAGCAAGTTTAGCAAGACGCTCTTGCAGTTTTTCTTTATCGAACTCGGAAGTTGTTTCTTCCAGTTGTGTACGAATTTGGCTTACGCGAGCATTGATGTCGCCTTTGTCGCCACTGCCGTCTACAATTGTAGTGTTCTCTTTAGTAACGATAACTTGGCGAGCATTACCCAATTGCTCAACGGAAGTGCTCTTCAGGTCAAGACCAAGCTTCTCTGTAATCACTTGACCACCAGTCAAGGCTGCGATATCTTGCAGCATAGCCTCGCGACGATCACCAAAGCCTGGAGCCTTCACAGCTACGGCGTTGAATGTACCACGCAGTTTGTTCACGATCAGCATGGCTTGAGCTTCGCCTTCGATGTCCTCAGCGATGATCAGAAGCGGTCTGGATTGTTGAACGATCTTCTCCAGCAATGGCAAGATTTCTTGCGTGCTGCTGATCTTCTTGTCAGTGATCAGGATATATGGATTTTCAAGTACAGCTTCCATTTTATCTGTGTCAGTAATCATGTAAGGGGAGATATAACCGCGGTCAAATTGCATCCCTTCCACAACTTCCAATTCAGTTGCGAACCCACGGGATTCTTCAACCGTGATAACGCCGTCCTTGCCCACTTTCTCCATAGCTTCAGCGATCAATTCGCCTACTTCTTCGTCAGCAGCGGAGATCGCAGCTACTTGAGCGATGGATTGCTGACCTTCAATCGTTTTGGAGATGTTCTTCAGTTCAACTACAGCCGCGCGAACCGCCTTGTCGATCCCTTTACGCAAACCAATTGGGCTAGCACCTGCAGTTACGTTCTTAAGACCTTCGCGAATCAACGCTTGAGCCAGCACGGTTGCTGTTGTTGTACCGTCACCAGCTACATCATTAGTCTTGGTAGCAACTTCTTTAACGAGTTGAGCACCCATGTTTTCAAAGGCGTTTTCCAGCTCGATTTCTTTAGCGATGGTAACACCGTCATTCGTGATGAGCGGGCTTCCGTATTTCTTCTCAAGCACAACGTTGCGGCCTTTAGGACCGAGTGTTACTTTTACTGCATTAGCCAAAGCGTCAACACCGCGAAGCATTGCTTGACGCGCATCTTCACTGAAACGAATCTCTTTTGCCATTGTTCAATTACCTCCCATAAATTAGGTTCATCATTAAGTATTTTTGCGGCTGCCCTGATCTTAGCCGACGATAGCGTGGATGTCGCTTTCTTTCATAATCAAATATTCTGTGCCTTCGTATTTCACTTCAGTACCGGCATATTTAGAGAACAGCACGCGGTCGCCTTCTTTCACTTCAAGCGGAACACGAACTCCGTCTTTCAAAGCTCCGCTACCTACAGCGATAACTTTACCTTCCTGCGGCTTTTCCTTAGCCGTATCCGGAAGTACGATTCCAAATGCCGTCGTTTCCTCTTGTTCGATCGGTTGTACCAAGACGCGTTCACCTAATGGTTTGATCATGAAAAAAACAGCCTCCTTTAAATATGTTGTGTTATAGGAAATATGTTGTTATGCGTTAGCACTCGATCTCATCAAGTGCTAACAACCACTTTTATATTACTCAACTTACGGTTAGATTTCAAGTTCCTTCGTACATTTTTTTTTGCTGGCCTGACAGCCCCCTATTCCTTCGCCCTTTGCGCATCCGCAGCTTGCTGTTTGGCATACACCCGCCGCGATAACAACACGCTCAGCTCATAGAGAAGAATTAGCGGGATCAGCACCAGAAAGGCCGAGAACAAATCCGCAGGCGTAATCATCACCGAAATAATAACCAGGATAAAATAAGCGACACGGCGCATCTTGCGCAGCCGAAGTGGTGTCAGAATACGCAGTTGGGTCAGGAACAGGATAACGAGAGGCAACTCGAACAGCACGGAAATCGGCAAGACGATATTGGACAAGAACTTGAAATAGTCCGCCATCCCGTAGGTTTCGACCAGTCCCAATTCCTTATTAAGTGAGCCCGTAAACGTCATCGCTAACGGAAAGACCACAAAGTAGCCAAAGGCCAGTCCAGCCACGAAGCATATGAACACGAACGGAATGTATTTCACCGTCGCTTTGCGCTCCTGCGGCTTGAGCCCCGGGCTGACAAATGCCCAGATCTGGTGCAGCGTAACCGGCAAGGTCACTCCCACAGCCACCAGCATGGCAATCTTCATATAGACGCTAACGCCATCCCAAAATGAAAAGGCATTCAAATTTATCGTTACACCGGAAATCATATTCTTGGTTAAATAGTGATAGATCGGATCGACGACAAAAAATGCACATACCAGCACCGTAAGGAATACAGCACACACCAGCACCAGCCTGCGACGCAGCTCCGACAAATGGCCTACCAGGTTTTCCGTCTCTCTTTTCCCGGTCATGCTTGGGTCCCCTCTTCCCTTGGAATGTACGCACCTAAACAAAATCCCTCCATCTGGAAGGGATTCATATCTGGCATATTAAATATCCACCACGCTACTCTGGCAGACGTTCCTCTGTCTTTGGGCTCTCCGATCGAGGCACCACGGTTGCCTGCTTTGCCTCCGGTTCATCCTCAATGATATCCCGGGTCGCTTCCTTGAACTCCCGGAAGGTCCGGCCTACAGCTCGCCCAAGTTCCGGCAGCTTATTAGGGCCAAACAATAACAACGCTGCGATAACGATAAGCAAAAATCCGCCTGCACCCATGGTTTATTCCCCTTTCGTTATGCTTGTATTTCTATGGGCGATTCCATTCTCATTTCTATCATCGCCCACATCATACCATAACAAATGTCACAGTTACAGAATAAAACCAAATTGTTCAATCACAAACGGAATTGTCCGGTTACCATCAGTAGCGCTTCCGGAAGTTGCCCCATGATTGCAGCCAAATTCTCGTGCACACCCTTAGGTGTTCCTGGCAAATTGACGATCAGCGTACGCCCGCGTATACCTACAATTCCACGGAACAGCATGGCCGCCGGATTCTTCTGCATGGCACTGTAGCGCATCGCTTCCGCCATTCCCGGTACCTCACGCTCAATTACCCGGCGGGTGGCCTCCGGCGTAACATCTCGAATCGCCAGTTCCGTCCCTCCGGTGGTTAGCACCAGATCCGCATGGAAATAATCCGTCATTTCAATTAGTGCGGCAATAATCTCATCAGGCTCGTCAGGAACAATGCGATATTCCACAATCTCCCCGCCCAACTCTTCCTCGACCAGCTCGCGAATTACCTGGGCACTTGTATCCTCGCGTTCTCCCCTGGCCCCTTTATCGCTAGCTGTCAGGATCGCTGTTTTCCAAACCATGAAGTCACCCTCCTCATCCAATTAGGAACTCCAATTGCAGTCAAACGGTAATACCAGGATGTTGCTGGCCTATCTTAAAAACCTGAATCATCTATGTAACAAAATAATGGCTAACGCCGTAAATCTCAGTTCATATATATAGGACCATCAGGGCCAAACAATACGGCCAGCCTGAAGTCATGGGCCTCCATAGGAATCTCCTCCGGTATAATCAAGTCCTTAAGCGCCAGGGCACCCAGAATAACATGCGTGTTCCCGTCATGCCCGGACATCATCCGATCAATCAGACGATCGTAATACCCTCCACCGAATCCAATGCGTCCCCCGTTCAAGTCAAAGGCAAGGCCAGGAATAATCATGACATCGATTTCCTTATAACGGGATTCCGGCCAAATGGCAGTATGCTTTGCAGGCTCCATAATTCCCCACGTTCCTGGAACAAGATCTGCCTCTGCGGATAGTTCATGCAATGAAAGGTGGCGCTCCGCACCGATTTTGGGCACAAGCACCTGATCTCCCCGGCTTAAGCAACTCTCAATCAGCGGTCTTGTATGGGGCTCGTCCCCAAACGAGACATAGCAACTTACCTTCAGTGAGCCGCCCCGACGCTGTCGTAATGGCTCCAGCAATGCCTGCTCGGCATGACGGGCAGCCTCGGCCGACTGCTCTCTTCGGACATCATCAGGAATTTGGGCACGAAGCTTCAGCATCCGCTGACGCAGCTCTTTTTTGGCATCGGCAAGTTCCATCCGTCTTCTATCCCTTCCATCCTTCTATATCCGGCTGATCTTCTCCTAGTGTATCATTGTTATGTAAAAATGAAAACTAACATGATTGCTTTGCAAAGCGCCGTCACTCAAGGAATGAACGGTGCATTTCACGTTGGTTTCATGTACACTGAATACAAATACTGCAAATTATTTTGGAGGATCGAATCCGTTATGTTGCTTCAAGCTTCGAATATTACCAAACTATATGGCATCACCCCTGTGCTACAGGGGATTGATATGCAGGTGCTGGAACGGGACCGCATCGGATTAGTCGGCGTGAATGGCGCGGGCAAATCTACTTTTCTGCAAATTTTGGCGGGAGAGATTTCATATGATAGCGGACAAATTTTCAAATCTAAGGAAACAACCATTGGATATCTCGCACAAAATAGTGGCCTGCAATCCGATCGCACCATCTGGGAGGAAATGCTTCATGTCTTTGCTCCGCTGATCGAGACGGAACGTGAACTGCGCCGAATGGAGGAACAGATCGCTGACCCGGTGCTGGCTCAGGACGAGAAGGCTCACCAGGACCTGCTTGATCGCTATGCCGTGAAATCCGACTGGTTCAAGGATCATGGTGGCTACGAGGTTGAGACCCGTATCCGAATGGTGCTACATGGTATGGGATTTGGCCAGTTCCCGCCTGACACCATTGTATCTACTCTGAGCGGTGGGCAAAAAACCCGGCTGGCTCTGGCCCGCATTTTGCTGCAAGCTCCCGATTTGCTTATGCTCGATGAACCGACGAACCATCTGGACATCGAAACTCTGACCTGGCTAGAGGATTATTTGCGCAATTATTCCGGCGCGCTCCTGGTCGTATCCCATGACCGTTATTTTCTCGACCGTCTCGTGACGGCTATCGTGGAGATTGAACGGCATCAGTCCCGTCGTTACACAGGCAACTACAGCCGCTTCGTAGATCTCAAAGCTGCAGAGTACGAAAGTCAGATGAAGCAATTCGAGAAGCAGCAGGATGAAATTGCCCGGATGGAAGCTTTTATTCAGAAAAATATCGTACGGGCTTCAACGACCAAACGTGCGCAAAGCCGCCGCAAAGCTCTAGAGAAAATGGATGTGATGGACCGTCCGCCTGGCGATTTGAAACGGGCTAACTTCACCTTTGAAGCCGAAGTAATGAGTGGCAAGGAAGTCTTACAGGTAAGCGAACTTGCCTACAACTTTGCTGATAAACCAAATCCTTTGTTCCAGCATGTCGGCTTTGAACTCCGGCGTGGCGAGACTGTAGCCTTGATCGGTCCTAACGGGATTGGCAAATCAACGTTGCTTAAGATGCTAACCGGCGACTTGCAGCCAACCCATGGAACCATCCATTGGGGGGCCAAAGTAAAGATCGGCTATTATGATCAGGAGCAAACTCATCTGAATTTGGCCAACACGGTATTGGAGGAGGTATGGGGTGCATTTCCTCACATGGAAGAAGCGAGAATTCGCAGCGTTCTGGGCAATTTCCTCTTTAGCGGAGATGACGTTCTGAAGAAGGTAACCGCCTTAAGTGGCGGGGAGAAAGCCCGTGTTGCTCTGGCCAAGCTCATGCTTCAAAAGGCCAATGTCCTGATCCTTGACGAGCCTACCAACCATTTGGACCTGTTCAGCAAGGAAATGCTGGAATCCGCCTTGATGGAATACGATGGAACACTACTGTTCATTTCCCATGACCGTTATTTCCTGAACAAGATGTCGGAACGAATTGTAGAGTTGCATCCTGACGGTGCAGAACATTTCCTGGGTAATTATGACGATTATTTAGCGAAAAAGCAGGAACTTGCCGAATTAGCTGCCGAACAGGCGGCGATGAAGCTAGTCGGAGGAACGGGCCGGGCAAGCCATATCGAGTCCACTATTACCACGAATGACAAGACGGGAGCCGCCTCCTATGAAGCCGACAAACAAGCCAAGCGAGAGGAACGGAACCGACAACGCCGTGTGGAGCAACTGGAAACCTTGATTGCCGAACTGGAGGATAGCATTACAGCCTTGGAGCATGAACTGACGCTTCCAGAGGTATATCAGGATTACGCGGCCATACAGGAGCGTCAAACAGTCATTGATCGCCATAAAACAGAATTGTCAACGGCTTATGAAGAATGGGAAACGCTCGCCGAAGGTTAAATATTCACAAAAAATATTTTTTACATTGCCCAAACAATTTCCCGTATTATACACAAGCTTATCCACATTCTTCAGATAACTAGCAAGCAAAAACCGGCCTCTCAGGCCGGTTTTTCTTAGGAATAACGTCGTTTTTCGTCAAAATGTAACCTTATCCACCAAGTTATACACATTATCCACAGTTTTCAGCAAAAAAAGCTTGTTTTTTTCAGGTGTTGCTCAATAGGTTGGTACGTAAGCTTTCACACTGCTTTCATAAAGATAGTCAACAAGTTGTGGATAATTTTGTCCACAACTTGACAAATCGGACTACACCACTATGGCTTCGTGTAGTAGCGACTAACCGAAGGCAGAATTGTCAGCACTTGAATGGCCAGGCCCCAAGCGGTATAAAGCAAATGTACCGGCGATGAGCTGCTCAAGATATAAATTTGCACCGAGATCCATATAATGAGAGCAAAGCCAATGTATAAGGAAAATGCCCACGACCAATGAAGCTCCTTGAAAACATTCAGCTTATTTCCCCAGCTCCATTCCCATTTCTTGATCAGGGCAGAGGTTACGAGCAAAGGAACAACACCAAAGACCAATAAGAGAATCATTCCTGGAATAAAGTAACTGGAAAACAGCGGAATCTTCATTATATCCGATGGCATCCCAATGCTCGCGCCCGTGGGGTCCACCATCAGAGCGCCTCCTCCAAATACAGCTCCCACACCCAACAAAGCCTGTAAAGCAACCAACAGTTTAATCGCAAACGGCATCTTTGAAGTACCCTTTGTCATCGTCCCACTCTCCATTAATTGTGATTTTTTTCACCAGTATTTCCAAAAAAAATCCCGCTTACTATTTATATTAAGTTGAAAGAAGGATTTGATGTCAGCTAAAATAGATTAAAAATGAGATATTCAAAAAGCCAGATTTTCAGCACCAAGAAGGTTGGATGAAGCTAGGAACTGAGAAGCGGAGCGTACGTAGTGGGTACGTGAGCATCGCAAGGTCCGGGTGAATTCAAGATTCGATGTCGAATTTGCTCCCTGAGCCGCTTCGTGATCAAAAGATGCCTTTTTGAAGAACCTCTAAAATGAGATATTTAAAGAAATGAGGAATTATTATGCCCCAAATGATCGAAGGCATCTCCCATATTGACACTACCGAATTGCATAACCTGCTGCAAAGCCCAAATGCCACGGTGGTCATTGACGTTCGTGAGCCCCATGAGTATCAAGTTGCCCATATTCCCGGCGTCCCGTTGATTCCGATGGGCGAGATTCCGGACCGGATCGATGAGTTCGACAAGAACCAAGAGTATGTGTTTGTATGTCGTAGTGGTGCCCGCAGCTTTGAGGTCGCACGTTATCTCCAGGCTCTCGGCTTTCCAAATGTTCACAACTATCTTGGCGGCATGCTGAATTGGGATGGAGAAATCATCTCCGGTTCCTCACCCGAGTGAATCAGGCTTCTCGCTGTGATGGTACAAAAACCCGGCAGTGAACCCACTGCCGGATAAATTCAATTCATTCATCTTATGCCGGATTGGATGATTGACCGGCTTTATTCTTGGCCAGCTTAAGATAGCCGTACACGTTCAGAACCTCGCTGTTCTCTTCAAAGCGCAACCGCATTTGTCCGGAAGCCTCGATCAAATAGGTCTTCAAGGCAGATGCCCCGCCCCCAAGCACATAGAAGCACTCAATGTCGGGATACTTCTTCCACCGCTTACGAATCAAATCAACCAGCTTCTGTGCAGCCCGGCCAAAATACATGTCCACGATTGGACGAATATCAGCTTGTCCCTCACCTACCCGCTGAATCACGAACTCACGGTTGCGAATTCTGCCAATCAGCTTCGTCCGACTTGGAAAGCGGTAGCCGAACTGGTCCTCCACATCACGGATAATTGAGTCCAAATAGGTGGCAAGGCCAAATTGCTCGCCCGTGCTGAACTGATTGTCGATATTCATTCGTTTCACCACTGGAAAGTCTGTGGTTAATGCACCAATCTCACAAATGCCGATGCAGCCGTTATGTAATTCTTCATTTCGAACCTGCAGCGTATCATTGGTAGCCAGATGGAACAACGCAGCCGCTCCTTCCACCGACACGATAGTACGGCGAATGGCAATACGCACCGTCCGTCCCCGCAGCTCCGGCGTAGACAGGAACGTCACCTCATGCTCTCCGGTCAAACGTTCTTCAAAAGCTTGGTGAAAAGCTACATAGGTACGTACCGGCAATCCTGTACCGATGATGTACTCTACCTCTTCCACCCCGGTTCCCGCCGGCTGATATGCTTGTCCGGAAAGGGCCGCATAAGCTAACGCCGTCAAAGCCACGACAAGCGATTGATCGCTAGTGGCCTTGTTGTCTGTCTCTTCGAGTTCGGAATTGTCCTGATCCTCCATCGCGAGCATACCTACGAAATACCGCTGATTGTTCTTCTTGAGCTTGGGACTATAGACCCTCACATCCAATGCTTTCAGTGGGGAATCCTCTTCTTGCAGCACATGTCTATCATATCCGGGAGAAACGATACTCGGAATAATGATCGGTCGTTGTGAACCGTCGACGACTACCTTAACGCTGTCGTTACCAACGTCAATACCGGCAATTCTGATCATAATAACCTCCTTACGATAGGAAAGAAAACACTCTCCAACTTCCTTTTCATTTCGCTTCCCTTCGACAAATTCCTGCTTTAAAAGTGAAAAAACGAACAATTTTTTTTAATTCAAGAGGAATTTTGAGTATTTTGCCGAAATAGTTGTATTGGCAAGTTGCAATCAATGACCTTAGTCCTACTAACAAAAGGTTGTTCAAAAATTCGTCTTCCCAGGACGGAGTTGATTCAAGAAGTGAGTTCGACATCGAATCTTGAATTCAGCCGGGCCTTCCGTTGCTCACGTAGATCTGTCTACGCTCCGCTACTCAGTCCCTGGCTTCATCCAACCTTCTTGGTCCTGAAAACTCGACTTTTTGAACTCGCACTAAAATCAACTTAAGATATCAGGAGGAAGACATGAGGCTTAGATTTAAAAAGAATATAAATCGGCGGTATACACTACTGATCGTACCGGAGGGCACGAATCCCGTATTCCGCTTTCAATTTCGCTTCTCCTATTTGCTGGCGATTATGCTCAGTGCCGCCGTGTTAGTCAGTTCGCTCACGGTCCTGTTTATTGCTAATCGCAACCAGACCAGCCGTATTGGCCATCTGGAAGCCGAACTCACCGACTCGTCTGATCAATTCAGAACTACGGTCGTGAACAAGGAGCAGGAGATTGATCGGCTGCTGAAGGAACTAATGGACCTCTCCGAGAAATCCAAAACGATTGAAACCAAGATGAGCGAGTTAGAGCAATTGGAGGCTGAGCTCAAGTCGATCACAGATGGTAACTCCAAGTCATCTCAAGGTACTACAGCCGCTGCGCTGAAGGAAGTGGATGCAACCTCACTGCAATCCGAAGGTGTAGGTGGTGAAGCCATTCCTTTAACTGAGGAAGATGTGACTAACCTCGTCCAGGAGACCAAGCAAAGTATCTCCACTTCATTGGAAGAAATGCCTGACCTGCAAAGCAGGCTGAAGCAGACGAAGCTCTCTATTGAAGAATACAAACGGATGATGACCATCCTGCCTACCCTGTGGCCTACCGAATCGGTACGGGTAACTTCGGATTATGGCAAGCGACGGGACCCCTTCACCGGACGAGCCAATATGCATGCTGGCATGGATATTGGTGGTAAGGTGGGCGATCCGGTGTATGCGGCAGCCGATGGCAAAGTCGTTGAATCCGGATATACCAGCGCACGGGGCAACTACATCACGATCTCCCATCCGTCGGGGCTGAAGACAAACTATATGCATTTAAGTGAAATTTTGATCAAGACGGGGGACACCGTCAAGCAAGGAGATACCATAGGCAAGCTCGGCTCTACGGGCCGCAGTACCGGACCACACCTACATATTGAAGTAGTGAAGAACGGAAGCACGGTAGACCCCGCAGATTATTTGAGAAAACCCGGAAAGGAAGATGAATCGTGAAATTCAGGAATCAGAACAAGGTAGTCAAGCTCGACCCGAACACCACAGATACATTAATTGGAGAAGGCAGCGTCTTTGAAGGAAATATCCGTTCGGATGCAGGCGTGCGTATTGAGGGGCAAATTACCGGTGATATCGATTGTGAAGGTGATGTTACCGTTGGCGAGAAAGGTGTCGTGCATTCCAATATCCACGCTCGCAACGTCATCATTGCTGGTACCGTCCACGGCAATGTGCATACCAAGAACAAGTTATCTATTACGTCCAAGGGCAAGCTGTACGGCAATATGGTAGCCACCTCTCTATCCATTGAGGAAGGAAGCATCTTCGAGGGAACCAGTAAAATGGGGGGCACAGCAGATAACGAAGCGGCAGCAACTAAGGAAGCCCAGCCCCAAGGTCAAGCTCAAGCCGCAACCTCCGGCAAAAATAATGCCTCATCCGACAGCGAAGCCGTCTACAAAACATGGTAGAACAAGATAAATAATAAGAGCTCCCGAAGCGGTTCAAACTGAACCATAGCTTCGGGAGCTTTATGTTATTAATGCAAATTAAGAATCAGGATTGAACCGACCAGGCCTCCAGCGAAAACGAAGGTTCACCCTTGATCTCCAGACTGGAGAACTCCGAGTTACACCATTTCAAATAGGCAGCAGCTCCAATCATTGCTGCATTATCTGTGCAGTATTTGAGAGGCGGGATCAGTAGCGCTATGCCTTCGCGCTCGCAGCGCTGCGTTAATGCTGCTCGCAAGCCCTGATTTGCCGCCACGCCGCCGCAAAGCAGCAACTGGCGAGAGTCGGTGGCCCGAACAGCACGAATTGCCTTCTCAACCAGCACCTCTATAACCGATTCCTGAAATCCACGGGCGATCGCTGGCTCGAAGCCCTCTTCCCCGCGCATCCGGTGTTGATTCACTGCATTCAGAACCGCAGATTTCAGTCCGCTAAGGCTGAAATCATAAGAATCAGGCTCCAGCCAGGCGCGCGGCAACTCTACGACCTCGGTCGCTTCGCCAGCGAGCTTATCGACGTAAGGACCTCCGGGATAAGGGAAGCCCAGCGCACGAGCGACCTTATCATAGGCCTCGCCTACTGCATCGTCTCTGGTCCGCCCCAGCAACTTGAAGCTACCCGCCCGTTCCATCAGTACCAGTTCCGTGTGCCCACCCGATACGACCAGGGCCATGGACGGATATAGGATTTCCTCCACCAAGCGGTTCGCATAAATATGTCCAGCGATATGATGAACGCCAATCAGCGGCTTGTCAAGAGCGAAAGCCAGGCTTTTCGCCGCCATCACGCCAACCAGTAAGGCGCCCACTAATCCCGGTCCCTCTGTAACCGCAATGGCCGACAAGTCTTCCATGGCTATGCCGGATTCCTGCACAGCCTCCTCCAGCATCCGCGTAATGCTCTCCACGTGCTTGCGGGAAGCGACCTCCGGTACAACGCCGCCAAAGGCCCGATGCGTCTCAATTTGACTGGCGATCAGGTTGGATAAGACCTCTGTACCATTTCTGATCACAGCCGCCGAAGTTTCATCGCAGCTTGTCTCTACCGCCAGTATGTAACAGTCCTGTTGCTTGCTTACCAATGACTTTCGCTTCCTTCCCCGGCTTCTATCTGCGATACCGGCAGATCGCACCACATAATCAAAGCATCTTCATGATTATCCGAATAATAGCCTTTTCTCACTCCTGCCGGAGTAAATCCCATCTTATCATATAACGAGCGAGCCGCCTGATTGGACACGCGCACCTCCAGCGTCATCCGAATCATGCCTAGCTCCGCGGCCCAATCCATCATCTTGCGAAGCAACCGCTCACCGAAGTGATGGCCCCGATAGGCGGTACGAACCGCAATGTTCGTCACGTGAGCCTCGTCAAGGATCGTCCACATACCGGCATAGCCGATCGGCTCGCCATGGTAATCCAGCATCAGATACCTGGCAAAATGGTTATGTGTAAGCTCGTTGCGGAACGCATCCTCGCTCCACGGCAGCGTAAATGATTCATGTTCAATGACCATGATATCGGGGAGGTCCCCCAGTGTCATATTGCGAAATGTAATCTCTTCCTGTTCCAGCTAGGCCGCCCCCTTTCCTACGCCTTCTGTTGCCGCTTAACTTCGGCTTCGGTCAATTGCGTATAATTCGGCTCCAGCGCATGTACATCTTCCGGGGGATACCCGGAACGTTCCACTGCGGTAAGGCCCAACCATACGCCTTCCATTTCGTAAGGAACGACCTTGACCAGTTCGCCGAAGCCCGAAGCCAAGGACCCCAGCACCGCTTCATGCTTCGAGGTCTCGCCCACACACCAGACGTGGGCCGGACGTTCCTGCGGCGGCAGCTCATGCAGCCGCCGGGCCAGCTCTCCGGCCCAATCGTCCATCAGCCCTTCTGCCGGCCGTGCTGCGCCGGCCGGCTCCACGCCTTGGCGCGCGGCCAGCAGGCATAGCGCCGCGGCGTCCTGCCCGCTGGCGGTCGCCCAGCCGCCCAGCGCCAGCGCAGCCAGGCTGGAGACGCCGTACACGGGCAGCTTGAGGGACCAGGCCAAGGTCTTGGCCGTGGTCACCGCTATCCGTGTACCTGTGTAGGAGCCTGGCCCCACACCCACGGCGATGCCGCTCAGTTCACCCTTGCCCAAGCCGGCCTCGGCCAAACAATCGCTAATCGCCGTTACCAAAAATGCCGAATGGTTGCGCTCGGCATAAATATTACGCTCGGCGAGCAAGCGGCCTCCCTCAAGCACGGCAACAGCCAGGGAGGACGTAGACGTGTCAAACGCCAACAACCGCCGAGGCTGCTGGTCTTCTTTAGATTGATTCATAACCTTGTACTCCATTCTTCTTCAGGGCAGATAGCCAGGATACGTAAGGCTCACCCTGTCCCTTGATATGCATGCGCCGCCCCGTCTCGGACACGGTCTCCACATAAATATGGAGCACCTCCGGCGGAAGCAACTCCTTGATGATGCTGGCCCATTCCACCACGGTCACACCAGCCCCGTAGAAATACTCGTCCAGTCCTAAGTCGTCGGCTTCGTCCAGCGACAGCCGATAGACGTCCATATGATAAAAGGGAAGCCTGCCTTCATATTCCTTGATCAAGGTGAAGGTCGGACTGTTCACCGTCTCAAGCACGCCCAAATGCCGGGCTAATAATTGTGAGAAGGCTGTTTTGCCCGCCCCGAGATCTCCGTCCAGGGCCAGAACTGTCCCCGGCTGCGACCAAGCCGCCAAACAAGCGGCCAGCCGCTCGGTAGCCGTAAGACTCTCCGCCTCATAGACCCAATCAGCCAAGGCATTGTCCATCTCTGAATTCACTGCTCGTAACCACCTTTGAGAGGTTGTTCAAAATTTTGAAAAAACGCACATCGAAAGCATAAGCTTTGGTCCTGCTAACCCGACTTTTTGAACACTCACTCTGATTGACTTGTCCCACATCCGGTACCAAAAACGTATGTACTCATTATATCGGTACGTTTCCCCACCCGCAACCGCTCCAGCAGACATAGAAAATCATTTTTCACCCATACTACAACTAAGTACACATCTGCTCGCCCGGCGAACTGCATTCGCCACACCAAGGCAAAGGAAGGAGCAAACGCCCATGCATACGGTCTGGAAAGGCGCAATCAGCTTTGGGCTGGTTCACGTGCCGGTCAAAATGTTCTCTGCTACCGAAGACAAAGATATTTCCATGAAATATATCCATAAGGTTTGCGGCAGTCCGCTCTCTTACGTGAGGCGTTGTCCCGCCTGTGAAGTTGACGTGAACTGGGAGGAGATCTCCCGGGGGTACGAATACGAGAAGGGGAAATATGTATTGTTTGAAAAGGAAGAGCTGGATCAATTGTCCGCGCAAACGGAGAAGACGATTCATATTATGGATTTCGTCGATTTGCAGGAAATCGATCCGATCTACTTCCAGAAGACCTACTATTTATCCCCGGATCAGGCTGGAGCCAATGCCTATCAGCTCTTGCTCGAAGCCATGCGACAATCGGGCAAGATCGGAATTGCCAAGATTGCCATTCGATCCAAGAGCAGTCTGGCGGCTATTCGCGTCATGGAGGGCTGCCTGGCTATTGAAACGATTTTTTATCCCGATGAAATTCGCCCCATCTCCCAGGTCCCCAATCTGCCCGAGCAGATTCAGGTCAACGACAAGGAGCTTACGATGGCTCGCCTGCTGATCGAGCAGCTATCCACCCCGTTCGAGCCAGAGAAATATACGGATGATTACCGCGAAAGTCTGCTCCGGCTGATTGGACAGAAGGTGGCCGGGGAAGAGATCAGTCTCGCTCCAGCCAAGCCGGAGACGAATGTCATCGATTTGATGGCCGCGCTTCAGGCCAGCATAGAGGCCGTCAAGCCGCTGGCAACCGATCCCGGAACAGCTTCAAAGCCAGCTCCGGCCAAGCGAACACGCAAGCCTGCGGCCAAGAAGAGCAAGGCCGAACCGGAGACGGTTGTCGAGACTTCCGCTACGGCTCCCTCAGTCGTCGTGAAGCCTAAGCCCAAACGGCGAACAACCACCAAGCCGGGAGTCAAATAAGCGCAACCTACTAGCTTTGTCCAACATGGCAGGCTTCTAGCGGAACATTGACCCAGCCCTGAATGATAGGCTGTCGCATCGTTCCGCCGGGGGTCCACTCGAGAAATTGCACTTTAAGTACCAGGGCCGGCTGAATCCAGACGGCCCCTTTTACCCGTTCCGGAACATTGTGGAAAGGACGCACGGGAATGATCAATGGACGAATATGCTCGGTTAAATCGCGCCAATCCTGTACCTTCCATTTACCGCTTCCAGCATGTCCAATATAGAGAAACTTGCCGTCCTCGTCATATAAACCTAGCAGTACGGCATTGACCATTCCATCACGGTAAGTCACACCACCCACTGCGGCATAGAGGTCATGGGTCAGCTTAATCTTTTGCCAACGCGCATCTTTGCCACCTATCGCATATGTGCTGTCCAGCCTTTTACAGACAATGCCTTCCCAGCTCCGTTCTTTCATCACAGCCAGTAGCGGCTCTCCCTCAGGCAGACTGGGAACCCCTTGTACCCGTTCGGAAGGAATGATGATTTGCCCCAGCAACTGCTGACGCTCAGCCAAGGTCCGATTGTTCATCCATACGCCATTGTAATAAACAACATCGAACACCATGTATATGGCGGCAATACGTCCGGATGCAAAGCGAATCTCCCGTTCCTGCCGGAGGCTGTCTCGGCGCATGATCTCGTGGAAGGAAGGCTTGCCATCTGCCAGAGCGATCATCTCTCCGTCCAGAATAACCGAGTCTGCCTTGCAATACGCCGGAACCTCTGTGAACTCGGGATACTGGAGGGTACGATCACGTCCCTGACGGTTAATGAGTCGTGCTTCTCCGTCCGTGTAATAGACGAGCATCCGCACCCCGTCCCATTTAACCTGGGCAATCCATTCTTTACCTTGAGGAATTACCTTACTACGAATCGGCTCAAAGGGAACAATCGATTCCAAGTTCATCCGTAAAGCCTCCTTTCTCCCTCATAGTTTTGCGCGCCAAAGGTAAGCCTATACTCAAATAAGTATGGGAGGGATTGTGCATGGCAACAGCCCGGCAGGGAAGCATCTACGTGGAAGGGGAAGAGATTCGGGTATCGAACCCCGATAAGCTGCTGTGGCCGGAACTCGGAATTACCAAGAGCTTGTATCTGGAAAAGCTGGCGGAGCTCTCTCCTTATCTGCTCAAGGCCTGCCGCAATCGGCTCTTAACAACCATCCGTTATCCCGGTGGGGTTCATGGCAAGCACTTTTATCAAAAAAATGCCCCCCAGCCCTTGCCTTCCTTCGTCCGCACCGTCATCCATGAAGAGATTAACTATATCGTTCTGGACCAGCTGGCCACCTTATTATGGCTGGGTAATCTCGCCTGCATTGAATTTCACCCTTCTTTGCATTATGTGGGTGAATCACTACCTTGCGAATGGATGATGGATTTGGACCCCTCGGTGGAGGAGGAGCCACGTATTATGGAAGCTGCCGACATCGTTGGTGAAGCCCTTGCCTCTCTCGGCATAGACTCTATCCCCAAGACCTCAGGCGCGACAGGCCTGCAAATCATCGTGCCCATTCATTATGGCATCACCTTCGACGACTTGCGTACCATCGGTCTCTTTGTCGCAAGATTTGTTACGGAGAAGTATCCTGGCCTCTTTACGATTGAACGGTTGAAAAAGGACCGCGGCGACAAAATCTACGTGGATTACTTGCAGCATTATAATGGAAAGACGCTCGCCGCGCCTTACACACCAAGGGCTCGCGTCGCTGCCAGCGTCTCTACTCCACTAACTTGGGAGGAGGTTCGCCAAGGGCCGCGCCCTGCAGATTATAACCTCCTGAACATCGGGCAGCGCCTGAAGGAACGTGGTGACCTGCTGGAAGCCATCCCGCCACAGCCCCTGGATTTGATCCTCCAGCACCTCAAGGGAAAGCGGCCTTTATATTAGACAGGGCCGTTTTTTTGACATGATTTAAGAATCATAGGAATAGATAATTAATAGAACCCACAAGAGTAGGGAGGAGATGCCATGAGGACTGTTACCCTGCCTAATCCCAACCGGATGACACTGCTTGTTCTGCGGGATGCGGCTCGTCCCGTCAAACAAATCCAAGTGTCCAAGCCGCTGGTCGTTGCCGTTCCCCTGCTGGCGATACTGTCCATCTCTGGACTCATCGTCAGCCTGCATGTACAGTCGGAGCAGACGATCAGCGCACTGGAAAGTAAACTTGCGACGCAGGGCCTTTCTTTTGAAGCCGTGGTCACCGACAAGGATGAAGCCATATCACGGCTACAGAACGAGGTCATTGCCCTGTCCAGCCAGTCCGAGAATATGATGGGGCGGATGGAGCGGGTGGCGGAGCTAGAGGCAGAACTTCAGCAATTCATCAGTAAATACGGCATCGGCGATGCCAAGGAGCTTGGCAGGCTGTCCTCCTTACCTGCGGACGATTGGACGGATGGAAATGCGGATGCTCCGCAATATGTGCGCGTGAGCGGGGTAGGCGGTGAATTTATCGCTGTGCATGACAACGAAATCGCTGATCTGGCCCAGCACACCAAAAATGACTTTATCGCGATGAACGAAATGTTGGATGAAATGGAGAAGAATATCCCCGTTACTTTGAAAAAAGCGCGGCAGACCCAGCATTCCATTTCCGGCACTCCTTCCGAGTGGCCAACCCTGTCCACCCGCTTGACCTCCAATTTCGGTTATCGCACCGACCCGTTCTCGGGCCGGGCCGCCTTCCATGCAGGCATCGATATTGCCGGGAAGCTGGGCGACCCCATCTATGCGGCCGCTGCGGGTAAGGTCGTTACCGCTGATCGCGACGGCTCGCACGGCAAGTATATCGTGGTCGAGCACCCAGGAGGCTTGCAGACCTGGTATTTGCACTTGAGCGGTATTGATGTTAATGAAGGCGACTCGGTCCGCAAGGGACAACGTATTGGCAAGCTGGGCAGTACCGGACGAAGCACAGGCCCCCACCTTCATTTCGAGATCGTCAAGGGCGGCAAAGCGATTGATCCCCTGCCTTATTTGAAATGAAACCAACATTTTCTTGAGTGAAGCCGAAGGGAGATCCTACTCATGTTCAAGGACGCGAAGAAATCCGCAACGGATACGTTGATTGGTCAAGGCAGCTTGTTTGAGGGCAAGCTGGAATGCAAATCCAACCTGCGTATAGAAGGTCAAGTTCACGGAGAAATCGATTGTCTCGGGCAAGTGGTCATCGGTAAGACTGGTGAAGTTCAGTCGAGTATCAGGGGCGCTGATGTCATTGTGGCCGGCACAGTCATCGGTGACATCTCTACCCCTGGCCGGTTAACGATCGCAGACAGCGGACGGGTTGTTGGCAATGTCCATGTTGCCAAGCTCGTCATCATTGAAGGCGGCGCACTAAACGGTACAAGTAGAATGGAGAAGCCGGCACATGCCGTGGCCCCCGTAGCAAATAAGGAAAAAGGCAAAAAGCAACCTCAAGCGGAAGCAGGCTAAAGGCTAATACGAGTTGTGCCTAAGAATGTGAAGCATACCTATCGCTCCAAACGCCAAAAAAGTTCCCACGCCGCATAAGGCAATGGGAACTTTTTTTATTCGCTGAACTTTGTTTAATCCTTAGTTGGTTGTAGCCAACTCGCGTGTGCTGGCTTCGAAAGCGGCAAGCAATGCGGCATCGCCACGCAGCCCCTCATTCTCCACCTTACGAATTTGCTCCATCATCCGCTTGTAATCCTTCGGAATGACGCGAACGAATTTAGGCAAGGACTGCTCCCACTCGTCAAGCACGCGGCGTCCCACCGGACTATCGGTATACAGAACGTGACGGCTGATCAAGGTGCGAAGCTGGTCAGCTTCGGCAGGGTCCTGCACCGATTCCAGAAGCACCATTTCCAGGTTGCAGCGGTTCACGAGGTCTCCCTCTTCATCCAGTACGTAAGCGATCCCGCCGGACATGCCTGCCGCAAAGTTGCGGCCTGTACCGCCCAGTACAACTACCCGGCCTCCAGTCATATACTCGCAGCCATGATCACCCACGCCCTCGACAACAACATTTGCCCCGGAGTTCCGGACGGCAAAGCGCTCGCCAGCAATACCGCGGATGTAAGCCTCACCGCTGGTCGCACCATAGAAGGAAGTATTACCAAGAATGATGTTCTCCTCAGCAATGAACGTAGCGCGCGGCGATGGCTTCACGATGATCTTGCCTCCCGACAAGCCTTTGCCGGTGTAGTCGTTGGCATCCCCTTCGACACTGAGCGTCATCCCCTTCGGCACAAAGGCACCGAAGCTTAAGCCCGCCGAACCTTCGAAGTGGAAGGTAATCGTATCCTCGGGCAGTCCTTGAAGTCCATGTCGCCGTGTCACCTCGCTGCCTACAATCGTACCCGTGGCCCGGTTGACATTGCAGAGTGGCAAGCTGGCACTGACTGCCTCCCCGCGTTCTAACGCAGGAGCAGCAAGCTCCAGCATCCGCGACATATCCAGTGTTTCTTCCAGCCCGTGGTTCTGCTGCTTCGTGCAATAGCGGCTGCTGCCTTCCGGAAGCTCCGGCATATGAAGCAGCGAGCGAAGGTCAACGCCTTGCTTCTTCCAATGACCCTCTACCTTGACCGCATCCAGACAATCGGTCCGGCCGATCATTTCCTCCAGACTGCGGAAGCCCAGCTCTGACATCCACTCCCGTAGATCCTCTGCCACAAAGGTCATGAAGTTCACAACATGCTGCGGGTCTCCGGCGAAGTTCTTGCGCAGCTCCGGATTTTGCGTAGCCACGCCAACCGGGCAAGTATCAAGCTGGCACACACGCATCATGATGCAGCCAACCGCCACAAGTGGTGCGGTGGAGAAGCCATATTCTTCGGCTCCTAACAAAGCGGCAACAGCAATATCCCGCCCGTTCAACATCTTCCCGTCCGTCTCCAGCACAACGCGATCCCGCAGATTATTCAGCATCAAGGTCTGATGCGTTTCGGCAAGACCCAATTCCCACGGCAAGCCGGCATGACGGATGGAGCTTTGCGGCGATGCACCCGTTCCTCCGTCGTAGCCGCTCACCAGAATCACATCTGCCCGGCCCTTCGCTACCCCGGCAGCAATCGTGCCTACGCCTGCCTCGGATACCAGCTTCACATTGATGCGAGCCCGCGGATTGGCATTCTTGAGATCGAAGATCAATTCGGCCAAATCCTCAATGGAGTAAATGTCATGATGCGGCGGTGGTGAGATCAGTCCTACGCCTGGCGTTGAGCCGCGAACCTCAGCAACCCACGGATAAACCTTCTTGCCCGGAAGCTGCCCACCTTCACCAGGCTTCGCCCCTTGAGCCATCTTGATCTGAATTTCATCCGCATTGACCAGATAATTCGATGTCACGCCAAACCGTCCGGAGGCTACCTGCTTGATGGCGCTTCGGCGCAAATCGCCGTTCGCATCGGGCACGAAGCGTGCCGGATCTTCGCCGCCTTCCCCGGTATTACTCTTGCCACCGATGCGATTCATCGCGATGGCAATCGTCTCATGTGCTTCCTTACTAATGGACCCGTAGGACATGGCCCCTGTCTTGAAGCGGCGCATGATGGATGCCGCCGATTCCACTTCCTCCAGCGGTACCTTTGGTCCGACTGCCTTCAGTTCCAGCAGGGAACGCAGTGTGAAGTGCTTCTCATTCTCGCCTTGCACCAGCTCGGCAAATTTCTTGTACAGGGCATAATCCCCGGTCCGAACCGCCTGTTGCAGCAAATGCACGGTCTGCGGATTGAAGAGATGCTCTTCCCCTCCGCTCCGCCATTGATATTCACCGATGGAATCCAGCACTTTGTCATTGCCGTCCTTATCAGTGAAGGCCCGGAAATGATGTGCCAGCGCCTCGCTAGCCACCTCTGGCAAGCCGATTCCGCCAATGCGGGAAGGCGTCCAGGTGAAGTAACGGTCTATAAATGACGGCTCCAGCCCCACAGCCTCGAAGATCTGTGCGCCACGGTAAGATTGAATCGTGGAGATTCCCATTTTGGACAACGTTTTGAGAACGCCCTTCGTTGCCGCTTTAATAAAGTTATAGACAGCCTTCTCATGAGTGATGCCTTGCAGCATGCGCTGCGCAATCATATCCTTCAAGGATTCGAAGGCCAGATACGGGTTCACTGCGCTGACTCCATAGCCCAGCAACAGGGCGAAATGATGCACTTCGCGTGGTTCCCCGGATTCGAGCAGCAAGCTGACCTTGGTCCGCGTTTCCTGGCGAATCAGATGATGCTGTAAGGTGGATACTGCCAGCAACGCCGGAATAGCAGCATTGTCCGCGTCTACACCCCGGTCCGACAGGATAATGATGTTGTGCCCCTTGGCAATGACCCGGTCAGCAGCTTCGCACAGGGTATCCAATGCTTGACGAAGCCCTTCCGCCCCTTCGGCCGCCGGGAACAGAATCGGAATGGTAATCGATTTGAAGCCAGGACGACGTACATGACGAACCTTGGCAAAGTCCTCATTGGACAGAATCGGCGAATCCAGACGGATCTGGCGGCAGCTCTCCGGCTCAGGATTAAGCAGGTCACGCTCGGGTCCAATTGTGGTCACCGTAGAGGTCACCAATTCCTCACGAATCGCATCAATTGGCGGATTGGTGACCTGAGCGAACATTTGCTTGAAGTAGTTGTAGAGGCGCTGCGGCTGTTCCGACAATACGGCAATCGGCGCATCGTAACCCATGGAGACCAGGTTCTCCTGCCCCGTCATCGCCATCGGCTCCAGCACCTTGCGCAAATCCTCATACGTATAACCAAAGGCCATTTGCCGCTGCGAAATATTTTCATGACTTTCCGGCGGCAGCTCCTTCGCTTCCGGCAAGTCCTCCAGTTCGACCAAGTGCTCATCCAGCCATTCGCGATAAGGATGCTCAGCGGCAATTGAAGCCTTCACTTCCTCATCGGAAATGATTCGTCCCTCCCGGGTATCGACCAGCAGCATCCGTCCCGGACGGAGACGATCCTTATAAAGTACATCCTCCGCTGGAATGTCCAGCACCCCTACTTCAGAGGACAACACAATCAGGTCGTTCTTGGTCACATAATAACGCGATGGGCGCAAGCCGTTGCGGTCCAGAATCGCTCCAATCTGGATACCATCGGTAAAGCCCATGGCCGCAGGGCCGTCCCACGGTTCCATCATCGTGCTGTGGTATTCATAGAACGCCTTCTTGTCTTGGTCCATATCCTTCTGACCGCCCCAAGGCTCAGGTACCATCATCATGGCGACATGCGGCAACGAACGTCCGCTCAGATACAAGAATTCAAAGGTATTATCAAACATCGCTGTATCGGAGCCGTCCGGGTTAATGATCGGCTTCACCTTCTCCAGATCAGCACCAAACGCTTCGCTCTTGAACATGGATTGCCGTGCGCGCATCCAGTTCACGTTACCGCGCAGCGTATTGATCTCTCCGTTGTGGATCATGAAGCGGTACGGATGCGCCCGCTCCCAGCTTGGGAACGTATTGGTACTGAAGCGGGAGTGCACCAGGGCAATTGCTGACTCCAGCGATTCCTGTTTCAGATCCAGATAAAATTGCCCCACCTGCTCAGTGGTCAGCATCCCCTTATATACAATCTTCCGGCATGACAGACTGGATACGTAGAAGGCGTCGCCCTCTTCTGCGCCGCTGTAACGAATGGCCAATTCGGCCCGGCGACGGATAACATAGAGCTTGCGCTCAAAATCCAAATCATCCGTCAGCTCCGCCGAGCGTCCGATAAAGACTTGACGAACAAACGGCTTGGCAGCTTTGGCCGACTTGCCCAGCATATCATCCGAGGTTGGCACTGTCCGGAATCCTAGCACTCGTTGTCCTTCTGCTTCAACTATGTTTACGAGTTCCGCTTCTTGACCGGCACGAACCACCTCGTCATGTGGCAGGAACAACATACCTACCCCGTACTGGCCGGCTTCCGGAAGAACGAAGTCAAGCTTCTGTGCTTCCTCCGCAAAGAAGCGATGCGGAATTTGCAGTAAAATACCTGCCCCATCTCCCGAATTGGGCTCACTGCCTTGCCCGCCCCGGTGCTCCATATTGGCCAGCATCGTCAAGGCCTGACTGACAATATCGTGTGAGGCATTTCCCTTGATATGAGCGACGAAGCCCATACCGCAAGCGTCTTTTTCAAAAGCGGGATCATACAATCCCTGCTTGATCGGTGTATCGGTATGTTTCATCATCTGACGCAACCCTTTCTTCAGCCGGATAAGCCCGGACCCATCTTTCCTTTTATTCTAACGGAAAATGTCAGTTGTGTTTTTGCACTATGTTCTCTTTATTTTGCACTATTGATTAGAAATTTCAGACAAATGAGTCCAGCTCGTCCAAATTAGCCTCCCGCACCTAGCAGCATGTTCATCCATAGTGAAAATCATCCAAAGGGTTTTGCATGGATAATCTAACTTGCCAGCTTGTACTTTTTGACATAAGAAAAAAGCATTAGGATGACCAGGGAGTGCGATTCTAAAGTTGATTGATAATAATGGGCTGCGAAGAGGCTGTTAATGCTGAGGGTGTAGATGGAACCAGTGATGATAGCACAGTTAGTGGCGGAGTAGTTGGTGTTGGAGTAGTTAGTGGCGGACAAGTGCTTTTTCAAGAGAAAAAAGAACGATTAAGAGGAATTATAGGGAAATCCTCCAACTAAATTGAGGATATAATCAAGTTTTTCAGCATTATAGGGAAATTCTCCCTATAATAGTGTCGTTTCATCGTGAATTCAGTGATATTAGTGATTTTATATGGAGGTTTTCCATCTAATTTACGTTTTTGAGGCCAATTTTGAAAATTAGCATGAGAAATTCCCTATAATCTACCTATAATGAACAAATGAAGCGCAAATCGAGGTAATGGTGGAGTTACAACGAGCTAAGGACTAGTCAGGAACAAGCTAAAAACAAGCTAAAGCAAATGTAGGCCAAATGAGTTAGCTGAAAGTGCGTGTTCAAAAAGTCGGGTTAGCAGGACCGAGAAGGTTGGATGAAGTCAGGGACTGAGTAGCGGAGCGTAGACAGATCTACGTGAGCAACGGAAGGCCCGGCTGAATTCAAGATTCGATGTCGATTCTACTCCTTGATTAACTCCGTCCTGGGAAGACGACTTTTTGAACAACCTCTTAAAATACAAGCAAAGAACCTTCTCGCTCACCAAGGGGACAGGCCGCTGGTAAATCGAGCGAGAAGGTTCTTCATTATACTGATATCAAAATTTATATGGATTACTGATGTACTGTTTGCTATTCAGTGCCCTCTACGATACTTAATGCGCTTGTACGCTCAGGCTTGCTTCGGGACTTACATCCCTGCTGCTTTCATGGCGTATAAAGTAGACTAGCGTCAGCGCCAGGAAAACAACTCCGAATCCAAGCAAAATGCCGATATTGTCCCAGATAACGATTGTTTCCCCAGTGGACACTACGGCTTTGTAGCCTTTGACGCTGTAGGTCATTGGCAACAAAGGGTTGAACACCTTCATCCAGTTAGGAATCAGTTCCAGTGGGAACGTTCCTGCACTGGTGGTGAGCTGGAAGATCAGAATCAGAATGGCCAGGAAGCGGCCAGGATTCTCCAGCCAGGTCACCAATGCCTGAATAATGAACATGTAGCTCAAGCTGGTGACAAAGCTAAATAGATAGAATAGCGGAACACTCTGCACTTCCAGTCCCAAGCCGTACAACACCATAATAACAGCAAGTAACGACTGAAACAGGCTCATCCCCGTGAAGGCCAGTGTACGGCTGACAAAACGGTTCCAGCCGCTTGCTTCCGCTACCGATGAACCGCGAACGGGGACGACCAGCGTAGAGATCAACGCGCCGACGAACAGGCCAAGCGAGAGGAAATAAGGAGCAAAGCCTGTGCCATAGTTAGGCACTTCATTCAGCTTATGCTCATCAATGCTGACAGGCTCGGCATACATGCTCACCAGAGCGTCTGTCTTCTGGACACTGGATGTCTGCTCCGCCGCATCCGTCAGCTTACCAGCTAGTTCCCCGGTTCCCTCAGTCAATTGGTCCATGCCGTCCTTCAACTCGTCAGCTCCGGCGTTCAACTGCTTGGAGCCATCGGTCAAGGTGCCTACGCCGCTGGACAATTGCTTGACGCCGCCGAGCAATTGCTCTGCACCTGCACTAAGCTGCCCGGTACCCGAAGCGAGCTTCTGGCCGCCAGCCGCCGCTTCTGACAGCTTGGAGCCGAACTGCTCCAGCCCGCCGGAGAGCTTCGCTTGCCCGGCCTCAAGCGCGGTTGCTCCTTGCAGCAGTTGCTCCTGTGCTGCGGCAAGCTCGCCGCCGCCTTGCACCAGTTGCTGCTGCGCGCTATGCAAGCTGTCGCTGCCTTGCAGCAATTGCTGATTGCCTTGATGCAAGGCATCTGCCCCTTGGGCTACTGCCTTGCTGGCCGCTAACAATTGCTGCACCGAAGCGTTGCTAGCCAGCTCCGGATTCGCTTGAGCTAGCTGCTCCAGCCCTTGGGCCACCGCGTTCGCACCTTCCACCACCTTGGCGCTGCCTTGTACGGATGAGGCCAGGCCTGTCTTCAGGCTGCTGCTGCCTTGCTCCGAGGCTTCAAGACCCGCCTGGAGCTTCTTCGCACCTTCCAGTGAAGCTTGCAATCCCGCTTGCAGTTGCTGGCTGCCTTGCTGGGCATCCTGCGCTCCGCTGCGAAGCTGCTGGCTTGCCGCATCAAGCTGGCTCAGTCCTCCGGCCAGGGTAGCAGCACCGCCCCTGACTTCATTGATGCCGCCATATAACGATTCGCTCCCTTGGGCCAAAGGGGTCACGCCATTTTGAAGCTTTGTTGTCCCGTCAACCAGCTTCGCCAAATTGGCCTTCAACTGGTCTGCGCCATCATCCAGTTTGACGGCCCCTTCGTTCAGAGCGCTTGCACCACCCCCGGCATCACTCAATCCTCCTGAGATGTTCTCCACTTGATCAAACAATGTCTCCGTGTAAGCCTCGGTGACTTTAGCCGAGACCTTGGTCTTGATCTCCTTGACCGCCGTACCTCCGATTTGAGCTGCGAGGAAGTTATAACCCTCGTTGGGCTCGAATATCAGTTGTGCCGGTGCGGGATTTTCATCCATCAGCGTTGTTGCCTGGGCCGAGAAGTTATCGGGAATGACAATGGTCATATAGTAATCGTTGTTCTTCATCCCTTGCTCCGCTTGTTCACGCGTCACAAAGTTCCAGGCAAAATCATCACTTTTCCTAAGCTCTTCAACAAGGTCTGCTCCTACCTTCAATTCCTTGTCTTCATAGGCTGATCCCCGGTCCTCATTGACAACCGCAACAGGCAATTCATTCATTTTGCCGTACGGGTCCCAGAAGGCCGTCAGGAACAGGCCACTATACAGTACGGGAATAAACAACACGACAAGAATGGGAATAAAGACCTTCGGTCTTCGCAATGTGGCTCCCATATCCTTGAGAAATACCGCTAATGATTTCATGCTTTCTCTCTCCTTGATGGCTCTTCTTTCTATTTTGAGTCAATATTTAATGTTGTGCCGCCGGAGACAAGCCACCCTCCAGGAAGTCGCGGGTAAACTCCTTGATTTGCGTCTCGCTAAGCGGCTCATGAATCTGATTCCAATCTGAGGCCAACCCGATATACAGCTTAAATACGACATAGGCAAGCAGCTTGGGATCGAAAGGGCGAATTTCTCCAAGCTCTATAAATTTAGCAATCTTTCGCTCCAGGTATTCCAAAATGGCAAGTTCAATTTGCTGGAGACCTTCACGTGCCTTCGGAGTCCCGAAATCGCGAACCTCCTGCGACAGCTTAATTAACAGCTCATGCTCGCTGCGAAAGCTAAGCAGCACGTCCATACTATGATGCAAATTCTCAGCAAATGGCTTGCTTGAATCGAATTCCTGCTCGATCACTTGCCTCATGTCCATGATGACGGAACGAAGAATCTCATCGAACAGTTCCTCCTTATTGGTAAAGAAGGTATAAATCGTTCCCTTGGCCACGTTCGCAATCTTGGCCACATGGTCCATCGTCGTTGCCTTATAGCCGAACAGCGCAAATGATTTCTCCGCCGCTTCAACTACAAGTTGCCGGCGATCTACCGTTGCCATCTCAGACACCTCCTTGTTTGGATAGATTTTGGTTCAGGCCATAAAAATGACTAAAATTCATTTTTGGTCATTTGGTCATTCATTACTTTACTCTCTCCGCAACCTAATATCAAGTTATTTTCAATAATTTTCACGAAAATTTTTCAATCCCTTGTCCAGCTTGAGCTCCCCGACCTAAGTCCAGCAGGCAACCAGTCCAAAGACTCTGTATATTGGCCTAGAAACGCAATACACTTAATAACAGAGAACAAATACGGAACATTATGGGGGCGGGCGATTAACATGCGGAAGAGAAGAGTGCTGATCTTATCCGAGGGATTTGGCAGTGGGCATACGCAAGCCGGATATGCTCTGGCAGCGGGACTTAAACGGAAGAACCCGCAAATTCGCACAAAGGTGCTGGAGCTGGGATCCTTTCTGAATCCCAAGGTCGCTCCTTTAATTCTCGCAGCCTATCGCATGACAGTGAATACCAGTCCGGCGCTGGTGGGCAAGTTCTACTATAAAAAGTATGAAAAGCCCATGGGCGGGCTAACCCGGCTGGCCTTACATAAGGTGTTCTATCAACATACGTTACAGGTCATCCAGCAGCTTAATCCCGATCTGATTGTGTGCACCCACCCGATTCCCAACGCTATTGTGGCCCATCTGAAAGCTACGAAGCGATTGAACGTGCCGCTCTGTACGCTAATTACGGATTACGATGCACATGGCTCCTGGATCAGTTCCGGAACCGATTATTTCCTGGTCTCCGCCCCCGAGGTCAGATGCTTGCTTATTGAACGTGGTGTGGAACCCGCCAAGATTCGCAGCACGGGTATTCCCGTGCATCCCGACTTCTGGAGAAGACAGAGCAAGGCCACTGCCCGGACCGAGCTGGGGCTTAAAGACATGCCCACCGTTCTTGTTATGGGAGGGGGCTGGGGACTACCGGTTGAGGATGACTTACTTGGCAGGCTGACGGCCTGGAGCGACAAGGTGCAAATTGTGTGCTGCGTCGGGAGTAATGAGAAGCTTGCGGCCAAGCTACGTTCCGATCCCAGGTTCCAGCACCCGAATGTTAAAGTGATCGGATTTACCCGAGAGATCAGCAAGTGGATGGATGCTTCCAACGTGCTGATCACCAAGCCGGGCGGAATGACCTGCACCGAAGGTATGGCCAAGGGCATCCCGATGCTCTTCTTCGAATCGATCCCCGGACAGGAGGAGAAGAATCGCGAGTTCTTCCTGAAGCATGGCTTTGGGGCAGAATTAACCTCTCCTTCCATTCTGGATGAGTGGTTCGGGGCGCTTCTTGAACGGACTGGAGCTTTGCGGAGCAAGAAGGTGACGACGATGCGCGCGGGCTATCGCCCTGATTCCTGCGCCGATACGGTCGCTGGATTACTACACCCATTAGCTGCAAGCACGCCGTCCCCTACTCTCCGCGTTTTATGCTAAGCACATGGTTCTTTTTCTCACCCATTTATCATTTAAAGGCTCTGCCAGTGCGGTAAGTTACACCCTTTCCCCACCTCTTCTAGATATAATTTGTCTTAGGCCTTATTACATAGACAGTGATTATCCTTGAGGTCAAGATGGGAGAGGTAACATGAGCTTTGCACAAAAAATTGCCTATGCGCTGATTGGACTGCTGGTCCTGGTCGGTTCATTGATCGGTTTGTTCAGTTATCAGATTACC
Organism: Paenibacillus senegalimassiliensis; assembly: GCF_001486585.1. Classification (GTDB taxonomy): domain Bacteria; phylum Bacillota; class Bacilli; order Paenibacillales; family Paenibacillaceae; genus Fontibacillus; species Fontibacillus senegalimassiliensis. The sequence continues at coordinate 525,253 of NZ_LN909045.1, read as the reverse complement.
TACCGTCAGGTAGAAGAATCCGCAGGGGTTGAAACGGTAGGATGCGCCAACATCACGACTGGATTATTTGATTCTGGCGATATTGAGCGTCTCGTTCAAGGAGATACCTCCGGACTTGCGGAACTGGAGACCCGGTTGAACTGGACGGTGGCACACAAGCCGCTGTTCAAGGAGTCCTTTCTAATGTCGCTGGATGGTACGATTCTGGCCGCCGATGAGAATGTGAAAGCCCGGGGCTACCAAGCCGGCGATACTTTTTATTTCAGCGATAAGGACCGTGAGATGATTGCTTCAATGAAGCACTCCGTATATACGAAGGTGTATGAGTATGACGGAGCCAAGCTGCTTAGCGGCTATGGACCGATCTACAAGAATCACGATCCGAAGCAAGAGATCGTTGGCTTGATGGTCATCAATTTTGATGCTTCTATTATTAGCGACAGAACGCGGGACATTCTCCTGCTGCCATTTATGATCGGAGCCATCGTATTCGTATTGGCCGTTCTGTTTGTGTACTTCTTCATCCACCGGATGATTCGCCCACTGGAGAAATTGTCCAAGCAAGTGGAACGGGTCGCTCAGGGAGACCTGACTGTACAGCCGCTTCTGATCAAGAGCGAGGATGAGGTTGGGCGTCTGACCCGCAGCTTCGCAGAGATGATCTCCAGCCTGCGTGAGTTGATTACTGAGGTGAACGATACTTCAATGCAAGTCGCCTCGTCCTCGGAGCAGCTCTCCGCCAGTGCCGAGCAGACGGGAACCGCCAGCGAGCATAGTGTAAACATCTCGCAAGCGTTGGCCCAGGGCGCCGAACTGCAATTGCAAAATCTGGAGTCCGGGTCGATGGCCCTGCATGAGATGTCGAGCCGCATCGGTCACATTGCCCAGCACGCGGTGAATGTCTCCGGATCAGCGCAGCAAGCCTCCTCTGCTTCGGATCAAGGCGCGTTGGCGATTCGCTCTAGCATGCAGCAAATGGCTACAATGGAATCCAAGATCGTAGATCTGTCCAGCACGATTGAAGAGCTAAGCAGCCACTCCAAAGAGGTGCAAAGCATCCTCGATATCATGACCGAGATTGCTGCCGAGACCAATTTGCTGGCCCTGAATGCTTCGATTGAAGCGGCTCGTGCCGGGGAATACGGAAGCGGCTTTGCCGTCGTCGCCTCCTCTGTACGCAAGCTGGCGGAACGCTCTACCGCCTCGGCCCAGCAAATTGCCGAGCTGGTCGCACTAATTGTTCAGCGCATGGAACTTGCTGGCGTAGCGATGGACGAGACGGTCCACGAAGTGAAGCGTGGCTCTGAACTGGTACAACGGGCGGGAGATTCCTTCGGGCAAATCGAGGAAGCCGCGCAGTCCACGGCCCAAGCGATTACGGATGTAAGCGAAAGCGTAAATCTGCTGGCGGAGGGCTCGGACAAGCTCGTCGCCTCCATTGATGAAATCGTGCGCTTTGCCAACGAGACAGTTAGCAGCGCACAGAACATGTCTGCTTCTTCCCAAGAACAGCTCGCCTCCATCCAGGAGGTGGATGCCTCGGCGAACTTGCTGTCCAGCTTGGCCGAGAAGCTGCATGAATTGATTGAGCGATTCAAGGTGGTTTGATTCAACGTAAGAGATTGATCGTATGTAAAAAAGGTGTGCCATGGGCACACCTTTTGTTATTTCTGAAAGTTCTTGATAAACTGCTTGGTACGTTCCTTCTGCGGATGATTGAAGAACAAGTCCGGAGGCCCCTGCTCGACAATGTGTCCGCCTTCGACGAACACAATCTGATCGGACACCTCACGGGCAAAGCCCATCTCATGCGTAACGATGATCATCGTGGTGTCCATCTCGGCGATAGACTTGATGACCTGAAGCACCTCGGCTACCAGTTCTGGGTCCAGCGACGATGTCGGCTCATCGAACAGAATAGCATGAGGGCGAAGGGCCAGCGCCCGGGCAATGCTAACACGCTGCTGCTGCCCACCTGACAGGGTAGCAGGATAGTTATCCTTCTTGCTCTCCAGCCCTACCTGTCTAAGCAACTCCATCCCGAGCTCGTCCGCTTCCTTTTTCACCATTTGTTTGACAACGATCAAGGATTCGGTCACGTTTTGCAGTGCTGTTTTGTTCTTGTACAAATTATAATTCTGGAAGACCATCGCCGTTTGTGAACGCAGGGTCTGAATCTCTTTGCGACTACAGCTTTCCACATCCAGCTTGGCCTTGCCAACCTCTATAATCCCGCTATCGGGTCTCTCCAGGAAATTCAAACAACGGATCAGTGTCGATTTGCCTGACCCCGAAGGGCCAATAATCGAGAGTACCTCACCATCCTTAATCTCCAGGTCAATGCCCTTCAGGACCTCCAGCCCGTTAAAGCTCTTGGTCAAGTTCTTAACTCTTATCATTTACCATCCAACCTTTACGTCCGGTATGGGCGATCCAAATATTTTTCCAGCAATTGTTGCAAATAACTATAGACGATAATCATTGCCCAGTAGATCAGAGCCACCGCCAAGTAAGCTTCAAAGAAACGGGCCGATTCGGCGGCCTGCATCTTCGCTTCGGCAAAGATCTCTACGACGCCCAGCGTGAACGCCAGCGAGGTTTCTTTCAGCAACGAGATAAAGGTGTTGCCCGTGCCCGGCAGAGCGTTACGCGCCGCCTGAGGCAGGATAATACGCCGATACGCCTGTACCTTCGTCATACCTCCAGTCAAGCAAGCTTCCATCTGCCCTTTATCGACTGACAACAAAGCGGCGCGGAAGATTTCTGCCAGGAAGGCCGCTTGCTTAATACCCAGGCCGATAATTGCTGCGGTGACCGCATCCATTTTCGTAAAGAAAGGAAATAACTGCGGTAGACCATAATAGAGCAAAAATAATTGCACCAGCATCGGAATGGAGCGGAAGAATGAAATGTATATGCTGGCCGTCGACCGCAGCCCCCGGCTGGAACTGTTCCGCATGAACGCCAACACAAGTCCAATCACCACAGAGATCAGCATAGCCAGAACGGCCATGAATAACGCTATGGGAATGTATTTCATGGCACCCGCCATAGCTACAAGGATATAAGAAGGATCAAAATTCATATCAAAATCGCCTGCTTCCCCTTCACCGGGCTATTACTCCGGTTTTACCGTAATGTCTTCACCGAAATATTTCTCGGAAATTTGCTTAAGCGTACCGTCATCGCGTAATTTCTGGAGCTCTCCGTTAATTTGTTCAATTAATGCAGTATTCTCTTCCTTCTTCATGAACGGAAAAGCCACATCCTCATAATGGAACGGATCGCCAACGAATTTGAGCGGCAAACTTTGCTTCTGAATTTCCGCCAGCAACGAGGACTTGGAGTTTACGTAGCCCTCGACCCGCTTGTTCAGCACATCATTTTGCGCCCCATCGCGATTTTCATAAGTCCGGACCTTAATCTCGCCATTTGTATCAAACTTCTCGAGATTCTTCACATTTTGCGAGCCGAAGACGCCCGCTACCGTCTTGCCCTTGAGATCGTCCAATGTGTTGATATCCGTATTATCTTGATGCGTAACGATCGTCACCCCGGCGTAGGAATACGGTGTTGTAAAGTCATATTTGGCTTTCCGTTCCTCCGTCACCGCTACCACGTTAGCAATTGTATCAATTTTACCGGTTTCCAGTTGTCCAGTTAAGCCGCTGAAGTCCGAGTTGGTCCACTCGACGGTGTAACCCAGGTTCTCCGCAATCTTCTCAATAACCTCTACATCGAAGCCAACCAGTTTGTCCCCATCTTTATAACTATTAGGATAAGACTGCCCTGTTGCGCCTACTCTCAGCACTTTCTTCCCGTCTGGCCCGGCGGCACCCGAATTGGAGCAAGCCGTGGCAAGCAAGCCGACCATCAGCAACGAAATCATCGTAAATAATAATTTTCTCTTCATCTTATTTCCCCCTGTTGAAGACCTTTATAAATACATCATACATCTGTTCAATGTGGTTAATTATATATATTCCTATAAGACTAGTCAAATTAATATTTTGTAGTCTATTAAATGAAAAAAAGACCCCACCCGAAGCGCGGAATTCTGAGATTCCGCCTGCAGGCAAGGTCTTATTATCTTTCTTACAATCGAGGACCGCTAGTCCGATTATTATCTGCCAAGATAGGCGTTCAGCATCCAGCGATGCTTCTCCAGAGAAGAGATGACGCCCAGCAATAAGTCGCCTGTTGCTTCATCCTCCGCATTAGCTGCTGCTTCCATACCATCCTTCAATTCTTGCTCCAGCTTCTCGAAGTCGCTAATCACTGCAGCTACCATTTCTTCTGCAGACTCCTTGCCGCTGGCTTCCTCAATACTGGACAGGGCCAGGGATTCACGCAACGTAGCTACCGGAGTACCCCCAATTGTCAGCAGGCGTTCAGCGATATCATCGATGTAGGTTGCCGCTTCATCATAGAATGCTTCAAATTTCTCATGCAGAGTGAAGAAGCTAGGCCCTTTGACGAACCAATGAAAATTGTGCAGCTTGGTGTATAACACTGTCCAGTTCGCAATTTGCAAATTGAGTTGTTGCTGCAATACTTGATCCGCTTGAGTTGCTGTTTGATGTGCCATTTGTAATTCCTCCGTTTCAATAAATAAATTAAAATAGATAGTTAGTCTATCTGTTGTGCTGATTATTTATTAAATTTAGACTAAATCTAAATCTTGATATCATCATACCATCTGTCTATAAAGGTTGCAAGCTTTCAACCATGAACATCCCGTGAAGAATTGGTGAGCTTATAAAAAAAGTCCAAACCGTTATTCTCCGGCTTGGACTGTTGCCATTAGCGTTGCTCACTACGCAAATGCAGCTTGAATTGCTCCAGACTGCGCTCCATTTGACGGATGCCTTCTTCCACCATACGACGGTCTACCGCATGCTCCGTATCCAGTTGCGGCTTGCGAGCGGCGGCAAGTGTCTTCTTCTCTTCTTCCCAGTAGGCTTGGCGGCGCTGTATCTCTTTATATTTATCCAGTAAATCGGTAATAATATCGTAAAAGCGCTCATAATCGACAATAATGTCATCCAGGAACCGGTCAACTTCTTCCTTATCATAACCTCTCATCTTCGCATCGAAATCCTTCTCATGGATCGAGAGCGCATCCAGCTTGACTCCTAGCTGGCGAAACAGGCTTTTTTGGTCCTCCAATTTGCGTGTATACTCATCTTGCATTCCAATCCCTCCGTACTTGCTCATCGTTTAATCCTTTATAATGTAACACATTTGTGACCTCGAATTCACCTATTCGGAACGTAGTGTGAAGCAAGCATTCGACAATGTGCGAATTTCTTTTTATAATATGCTTTAGTTGAGTCTAACATTTGGTGGTGAGCGAAATTTTATACGTATTAACTTTTCTGGTAGCGTTTCTGATTGTTTATTTCCTGATTCCCCCGCTGGGGCGCTTGGCTTTCCGGCTTGATTTTGTAGACAAGCCCCGTGAGGATGTAGAACGCAAGCTGCATCGCCAGCCTATTCCGCTGACAGCAAGCTATGCCATTTTTATCGGCTTCTTCGTATCCTATCTCTTGTTCACGCGTAATTTCTCTTGGGAGACAGGGGCCCTGTTTGCTGGTGGTGTCCTGCTTCTGGCTATCGGTACAGTGGATGACTGGTACAAGACCAAGGGGAAGGATTTTCCCGCGCTGCCCAAGCTGGTTGTACAGGTGTCAGCGGCCGTTCTCGTCTATGCTTCGGGAATTACCTTTAGTGGATTCGTCAATCCGTTAAGCGGCGATTACGTCTTGCTTCCGGCCTGGCTCCAGTTCGTTTTGACAATCCTTTGGATTTTCGGCGTGACTACCGTTATTAATTTCTCTGACGGACTAGACGGCTTGGCAGGAGGTCTATCGGCCATCTCTGCGGTGACTCTTTTCGTCGTCGCTGTTACCAAAGGGCAATCCAATTCGGCTATGTTGTCTATCGCACTGATTGGGGTTACCTTGGCTTACTTACGGTATAACAAGGCGCCAGCCAAGGTGTTCATGGGTGACGCCGGGGCTACCTTCCTGGGCTTTATGCTCGCGGTGATTGCCCTGGATGGGGCTTTCAAGCAAGCGACGATGCTGTCACTCTTTATTCCGGTACTGGCCCTGGGCGTACCGATCTTCGACAATATCTTTGTCGTCATCAAGCGCATGCTGCAGGGCAAATCGCCTTACGTGGCCGATGCCAGCCAGGTTCATTATCGCTTGCTGCGAGCTGGGTTGAATCAGAAACAGGTTGTAATGTTCCTGTATCTGATCAGTACCTGCCTCGGACTGTCCTCGATCATATTGCTCTTATTGCAGGTATAATTTATTGGTAGCAACGGCCCACAAGGCATACATTGTGGGCTCTTTTATTTCTGCTCCCTTACTCATGTAATGGCCCACATTTCGTTTGAAAGCCCGCTTTTCCCTCCAACACATCCACCAGAAATGACTTGGACGCTTCCAGCTTCACTTGAAGCTCTTGTATATGCTGAATTTTATCCGATACGATACCGTATTTCTCCTCATAGGCAGCTTCGTTTTCATTCACAAGCAAGCTCAATTCCTGAACCGTAAATCCCACTGATAGCAGAGTCTTCAAATCATCAAGGAAACCCACGATCTCATCATGATATTCCCGGTAATTATTGTCGTCCCTCGTTACTAACTGATGGGGTATCAACTTCTTACGCTCATAAAATCGCAAGGTGGAGATAGGCAATCCCGTTAATTTAGATACTTGATTAGCTCTCATAATGGTTCCCTTCCCTAAGTTATAAAATAGCCGCTTGCTATAAACCTAAGTTCATAGTTCATAATACGATTATGATATCCGGCGACATAGAGAATGTCAAAAAGATCCGGATAATTCAAAGGAGAGATATCATGCTAGAACGAATTCAAAATAACGATTTTTCCGATATCATCAAAGGACGCCGCTCTGTGCGCCAATATGATGAGAGCATCAAAATTTCCAAAGAAGAGTTGAATGAAATCATAGCTGAGGCAAGCTTGGCCCCCTCCTCCGCCAATATGCAGCCATGGCGCGTGATCGTGGTTAACACCCCGGAGGGTAAAAATAAACTTCGTCCATTGATGCGGTTCAACACGCTGCAAAATGATACTTCCTCGGCGATGCTGATAATTTTGGGCGATACGCAAAGCTATTTGAATGTGGAAGAAATCTATGATGCCGCCGTGCAGCAGGGGAAAATGCCTCAGGATGTACGGGACAAGCAGGTTCCTCAAATTATGAGCATGTACCCTGAACTACCTAAAGAGATCAAAACGGAAGTAGTAAAAATTGATGCAAGCCTATTCTCCATGCAGCTTATGCTGGTGGCTCGTGCTCACGGATACGATACCAATCCTATGGCCGGGTTCGAACAGGATCAAATCGTAAAAGCATTTGACTTGGATGATGAACGTTATGTTCCTGTCATGGTCCTGTCCATAGGTAAGGCTGAGGTAGAAGGATATGAGACGGTACGCTTGAACAGTGAGCAAATTACATTCTGGAGATAACACAGCACCCTCTATAAAAATTACAACCCCCTTGGCATACAGCTATATGCAAGGGGGTTGTTACTCACCTCTGTATTTCATTATGATGGTTTGTTGGTGTCCACAGCCGCCTGAATCTCCTTCGGCTTCTCCTCATCGGTTGTCTCTCCACGCATGCCTTTCTTAAATTCCTTCATCATCGTGCCTAAGCTGCGTCCAAGTTCGGGGAGCTTACTGGGGCCAAACAGTAGCAATGCTGCGATCACTACCAGTAACAAATGGGACGGGCGCAACAAATTTTCAATCACATTTATCACTCCTCGGGCATATCTTTGTGGTCATTATACTACTATTCTTCATTTAATGGAAACCCTTTCTTATTTTCTCCCCCTTCTCTCTCGCTCTTCCCATACTACCTGTTTGCTCTAGAAACCAAAGTGGGCGCCCCGGCATATGCTGTGTCATCACGTAATCGTAAAGGAGCGAACATCATGAGCGCTTACAGCCTATGGGCTATCATTGCCATTGGACTTGCGTCCAACCTGGATAATGCGGGTGTCGGTCTTGCTTATGGGGTGCGAAAAATCCACATTCCATGGTACTCCAATTTGGCCATTGCCATTATTTCTTTCTTGGCCACTCTGATGTCGGGAATCTTCGGCAGTTGGATTTCTTGGTGGATTCATCCCTGGGTAGGCCGGCTGCTGGGTACCATCGTGATTGTAGGTGTAGGGATATGGGTTCTTCTCCAACCCTTTCTGGAGAAGAAGGCAGTTCCCGCAGAGAACGAGGCAAACCCGCTTACCCGGCTGTTGCGCAACCCGGAAGAAGCCGATAAAGACAGCTCCAAGACACTGAATCTCGGTGAGTCCATCATTTTAGGAATTGCGTTAGCTATGAATGCACTGGCTGGAGGCTTCAATGCAGGAATCACCCGGCTCAGCATCGGATACACCTCCTTGGCCGTTGGAATATTCAGCTTCCTCTTACTTGCCCTATGCGCAGGATTCGGACAGAAATTTGCCGCAGAGAAGCTGGGCAACCGGGCAACGGTGATTTCGGGATTGTTGCTCATCTTCATCGGTATCCGTCAAATGTTATAGAATATCTTGAAAATTAGGACTCCTTTCCCAAGGAAAGGAGTCCTGCTATAATAAGTAAGAGACTTATCAAGGGAGGTCTTTTTAGTGAAATGGTTCACAAATTATGAAAAAGATTTGGAACTGGCATTTAATCATGCCGAGGACATCTTGTCCGCAATACCCGAAGAATTCCGCAGCCAGGCACTTAACTACCTTGACAGATTTCATGCCCTCAAACGGCCCGGATCACAGAATTACATCTGCTATCTTCTGCCTTTCTGGCTCCAGGAAGCCGCAGGCACTAGAACGGAAGACAGCAGGCGTCTCACGGTGGCCATGATCTTTGTGATGATGTATTACCATCTTATTGATGAAGTTATGGACGAGCCCGAAACGAAGGATAATAAACGCAAATTACCGCTTGCCAACTTGATACAGCTCGAATTTTGGCGAATTTACGCGACAGATTATCCTCCTTCTTCGCCATTCTGGAGTTATTACCGCAAGTATATGTCCGAGTGGGCTGAAGTCGTTGCTTTCGAGAATGAAAGCGATTTCTTTCAAGAAAACCCCGTACGTATTGCGCACAAGGCCGCACCGGTTAAATTGACCGTGGTGGGAGCGTTACTGTTAACCGGGCGGGAGGAACGGATTGCCGACTTCGAGACGGCGGTCGACACCGTACTGATGACGTTGCAAATGCTAGACGATTGGGAAGATTGGGAGAAGGATTTACAAGAAGGTAGCTATAACGCACTAATCTCAGCCGTGCAGCGGGAACTGCAAATTCCCCCGGAACGCAGACCCACGCCGGAGGAGATTAAGCACGCGCTATACGTCCGGGACATCTTGCTTACATACGCCATTCAGACGGATCATAATACGGCGATCTTAGCCCAAACAGCAGAGGGGGCCCCCCATTTACAGGCCTTCCATGACCACCTGAAGCAAAGTCTTAAGGACGGGGCCAAAAGTCTGCAAAAAGAGCGAAATTTGTTGACTCAAGGCGGATTAGCGTATTGGTTGACGAAAAATAGGACTCATTCCTAGCACTTTGTCGAATTTCGTGGTATGATAACAGGGAAATTATAACTATTTTTAGTAGAAAGGGTGATCTTATGACATCAGGAGCTCTCTTTCAATCACAAGTTGTTGAAAAAGCATGGCAAGATCCTAGCTTCAAAGCAAAGTTGCTTGCCAACCCGAAGGCTGCAATCCAAGAAGCATTAGGTGTAACTCTCCCGGATCATATCAAAGTTAAAACGGTAGAGGAAAGCGCAGACGAATTCTATGTCGTGCTCCCACCGAATCCGGAGAAAGTAGTCAAGAGTGAAGTAAAGCCCGCAGGAATGTGGCTTTAGTACTCATCAACTTTTTAACAGCAATGTTTATCTTCAAGATGGGCAGGGAATCGGTTAAATCATATCCGCGCTAGTTATGCCTCCTGATTTACAGAGGGAAAGCGGATAATGGCTTCCGTCCCTGCCCCTTTTTTGCTGGTAAAGCTAATTCTCCCTCCCATTACCTCAATAATACGGAAGGTAACCATCAGTCCTAAACCCGTTCCCTTTGTTTTGTTGGAGAAATAAGGCTCACCTAATCTGGCCAACACTTGCTCGTCCATTCCCTCGCCATTATCCTTGATGTGGATGAATACCTGTCCATTTTCTTCATAACTCCAAATTTGAATCTCGCCTTGCCCACTCAGAGCTTCTATACTATTTTTTATAATATTGATAAATGCTTGCTTAAATTTAGAAGAATTTCCTCGCACATAGAGATTGTTAGGAATTTGTACAGCAATTTTCCCTCCCTGCAAATTAGCAAGTGGAATGAGTATCCCTTCGATGTGCACAAATTCAGCCAACACGTTTAGCTCGGTCACTTTCCCTCCCTCTGGCTTGGCAAAGGTCAAGAAATCCGTAATGATAGCGGAGGCACGATCCAACTCCTCTAGAGCCATATTAAGAAACACTTTATCTGAGCTTTGTTGCTTCTCGACAAGTAACTGCAGAAACCCGCGCGTTACTTGCAATGGATTACGAACCTCATGTGCAACAGAGGCTGCCAACTCACTTATAATTTCCATTTTCTCAGAGCGTTGCAACTCATTATTAAATAACTCTAGCTGTTTAGAATATTCCACTACCTGTTCATGATTTTCAGCAAATCTTCTGCCTAATATAATAATTAAAGATGTCAGAAAACAAATTAGACCCACTTTCCATAAAAACAACTTATAGTAACCTGAACTGTAGTAGTACCACAGCAAATCACCTACGCAAAGTAAAGCGAAGAATAAGAACCCAGCAAAAAACAATAGTGCTTCTTTATTGCCACGAATTACATTAGTCATTAAGATACAAGCCAGAATTAAGAATTGAGCAACCATAATGAAACCTATAATTTGAATGGTAATTAGAGAATATACTTTATAAAATTGATTTCCGGATAACTCATTAATAATGAGAATAAGGAAGCAGAGAGATGAATAGGTGACCAAAAATTTTCTTAATCGACGGATCAGGGCATATTTCCCAGGCCCGAATATTTTCTCAAAAAAATATGTTAGCGAAGGAAGCAAGGTGAATAGTGCTATATCAAATAGCACCACTAACACCCTGCCTGCAATAGTATAGTCAAATAACCAGAATACAAAGGAAGAATACGTTAACACTAGTAACCCACTTGAAAAAATCACAGCACAAAGTGAAAACCACATTGGCATGTTTACATATTTAAGAAAAACGGAACAGAACAGCATGATGGCAGCAATAAAAATCAGGGTACTTCCTAAAATCAAATCTGTCATGTTATTTCTGACAAAGTCTTTAACCAAGCCCTGATGTTCACCTATTTTAATTGGAGCGAAAAGTCCTATTCTATCTGTCTCTGCTGATACCCCAATGTATATAGTTTCCTTCGAGTTCTCAGCAGTTAATGGAACCATAATATTATTAATACTATAATTAAAGTGTCGTTTCGACTCGTAAACTTCAATCCCATCAACATTCACCGCTATATGCGTAGCATATATTTTATCAATTAAAATAACCTGAGAATTTTCAGTTAACTCGGGCAACTGTATTTTAATCCATTGGGATATGCCGACACTTGGTCTCATAGGAATTTGACCATCTGCATCTACATCAATCCAGCTATCTATTTTATCAAGCTGTTCCTTGCTCGTGTGAGGATCAAATTGGTCCACCCAAGCTATTTGCCATTTATCTATTTCAACAGCATTTGCTCCGGGATCACTCGAGCCTTTAAAAAGAAATACGCAAAGAACAACTAATAACAATACAAAAGCAGTAATAATCCCCTTAGTCAAAACCTTCATACAGCACCTCTGTAATTAAGATGAGAAAACCACCTACAATTTTCCCTTCAGGAAGCCGTATCGTGGTGAACGGGCAGCAGCTATTGAGCATACAAAGAACTGCCAACACATACCATTCGATATAACTTCGCAAAAACCTTCAATTATATGGTAAATACGATAATATTTTAGCTTTTTAGCAACAAAGCTATTTTACCGTTTCTAACATGATTTATCTATGAATCTTTTGGAAAAAATGCTTAATCCAACTAGAAGAAAACCTATAACTCCCTATACTCCTAAGAAGTGTCCACTTAAAAAAACCTTGAAAGGCTTGGAGCCAATCAAGGTTAAGCAACTACTAATAAATTGCTATGGGCCCATAAGGACCCTCGAAAATTTCTATTTTCGTCTCAAAAATATCGGTCAGGATTTCAGGCTGCATGACCTCTTCCACGGCTCCGAAAGCGGCAATACGTCCCTTTTTCATAGCGCAGATTCGATCAGAATACTTGGCCGCAAAATTGATGTCATGCATCACAGCCACAATGGTTCTGCCGAATTCACTCGCAGCACGCCTTAAATGCTCCATCATCAGAACGGAACGAGCCACATCGAGATTGTTCAGAGGCTCGTCCAGCAGTACATATTCGGTCTCCTGGCATAATACCATGGCTACGTATGCTCTTTGCCTTTGCCCCCCGGACAGTTCATCCAGGTATCGATTCTCGAGATCAGTTAATTGTAAGAAATCAATGTATTTAGAAATGATAGCTTCATCTTCTTGGGTCAGTCTGCCTTGGGAGTAGGGAAACCGTCCGAAACCGGCAAGCTGTCTAACCGTAAGCCTCGTGACAAAATGATTCTCTTGCCGTAGGATCGTTAGAATTTTAGCTAAGTCGCGAGATTTGGATGTTGAGACGTCCATATGGGCCACCTGAATTTGACCTTCATCGAGATTTAATAATCTTCCGATCATTAACAAGGTAGTAGACTTGCCTGCCCCATTGGGACCGATCAACGAGGTCAAACCCGCCTTGGGGATTTCTATATTCAGAGGTCCTATCTCCACACCATCCGCATATTTCTTCCTCACATGATTGATCTGTATCATAAGGCACCCTTCCTTAGTATGACAATTAAAAAGGTGATTCCGCCAAACATTTCAATAATAATTGAAACTACGCCTTGAGCGTTGAAGACATGATACATCATAAAGTAAGCGCCAGTTAAGATTAGAAATCCTATGGCAAGAGACATTGGAAATAGGTATCGATGATCGTAGGTCGGAACCGCTTGATAGCTCAAGGTAGCGACCAAAAATCCAAAAAAGGTAAGTGGTCCAACCAATGCGGTTGAAATGGCCATCAACACCGAAACCAGAATAAGCGTATAAATGACATTCCTTCTAGGGTTGCCCCCCAGCGTAGTCGACACATCCTGGCCTAGTGATAATACATTTAACCTTTTTGAATTCGCAAACAGCAGGATAGCCACTATAATAACTGCCGGGATTACAAACGGAAAATAAGCCGCATCGGCGTGATTGACGGAAGCAAACAATCTGGCCTGTAAAATATCAAATTCAGACGGTGCCAGCAATCTTCTCATAAAGGACGATACCGACCTTAGTCCGGTCCCAAGAATGACGCCAACCAACAGCATGAGCTGCAAGTTCCCATATTTCCCGGACAGTAGCCAACCATATAGGATCAAGCACATCAAGACCATAGCTGCAACCTGAATGGCAAAGGACTCTATTCCGCTAAAATTCACAAGGGCAGCGGTACCGAAGAAAAAGATTGTGCTGGTATGAATGGTTGAGTAAATTGCTTCAAAGCCTAATAGCGATGGAGTAATGATTCGGTTGTTCGTAATCGATTGGAAAGCAACCGTTGACAAGCCCTGGCACACTACAGCAACTAACATGGCGACAAGAGCTTCCACCCGTCTTGTCACAACGGGGATAAATGATGGAGAAGTTACAGGAACCGGATTGTTATACACCAGAAGTCCATATGAAGCTAACGCGCCCAGGGCAATTAATGCCGCCAGTAGCAGCCAATAATGCCGTTCTTCTTTTCTCGTACGAAAGGCTCTGGCTGATCTCTGGTCATTGTTACTAACTACTAATTCGCTCATCTAAATCTCCCCCTTGACCTGCGTTGTCTCAGCAAGATAGCAATGAAGACGACTGCCCCCACGGTTCCAAGGATCAAAGAGACCGGCAATTCAAAAGGCATAATAATGGTTCGGGAAATGATATCACAAATTGTAATGGTACCCATCCCGATCAAGCACACCCAGGGCAGATTGCTTCGCAGATCATCGCCTCTGAACATGGATACGATATTGGGAACGATTAACCCCAGGAACGGCAAATTCCCGATCACCGCAGCCACAATACCTACCGCTAGAGAGATCAGACATGTGCCAAAGAGAACGATCCGATTGTAATTCACCCCAAGGCTGGTAGCTACATCCTCCCCAAGTCCAGCTAAGGTCAATTTATTGGCATAAAAGAAGACAAGCACCGTCACGATAACAATGAGCCACAGATACTCATACCTTCCTGCCTGGATCGGCGCAAAGGACCCGACAAACCAGTTCTCAATACTTTGACTTGCCTGGAAGACGAGCCCGACGAAAGTAGAGAAGGCGGAAATGACCGCACCAAGCATCAGCCCAATAATGGGCACAATTAATGATGAACGAAGTTTAACTCTTCTTAAAAATGCAAAGAAAATCATCGTTCCCACAAACGAAAAAAGGATGGCACCCGTCATTCTCAAGACTAAAGAGGGAGCCGGAAATAATAAATAAACCGCAAGCAGCCCCAACCCCGACCATTCAATCGTTCCCGTGGTGGTTGGCTCAACTAGACGGTTCTGAGTAATCAACTGCATAACAAGTCCAGCCATCGACATGGCCGCCCCCGTAAGCATAAGTGCAATGGTTCTTGGTACACGAGTAATGAAGAACATTTCCATGCCATCCGCTTGTCCCCGGATATCATATACTCCGGTAAAGAGGGATAAGAGGCCCATCAAGATAACAGCTAGAATCGCTACTATAAAAGGTGTTGTCCATATCTGGTTATGCTTATGACGTGGGGGTTGAGAATTCTCAACCCCGGTCATATGCTGTGTAGAATTGTTCGACACTTTTGTTATACTCCTTTACTTAGCCAAGGCATCTGCAAGGTTCTCAAACAACTCTATAAAAGTCTCAATCGATTCATTCGTGTAGGTGTCTTTAGGTGCATACACAATCCGTCCTTCTGCAACCGCAGTGGTGTTCTTAAGGGCAGGAGCGTTATCAATTACATCCTGGGCCGGCACCGCCTCCGTTTCGGAAGAGATGGAAGCATCACGATCAAGTACGAACAACCAATCAGGGTTGCTTTGGGCGATGGCTTCCACCGATACCTCATCCCCCTGGTGATCCGCTGTAGCGCCTTCCACCTCTAATGCTGGAGCCCAGCCGAAAATGTCATACAACGGTCCCCAAACGCGTCCGGAGTGAGGTGCGGAGAACCCGATGTTTCCACCAGAAACGACTACACTCATCACCTTATCGGTTCCGTTATAGGCAGATTTCGCATCTCCCAAGGCTTGATCAAAAGCAGCTACCAGTTGCTCGGCTTCTTCATTCTTATCAAAAATTTTCCCTAAGTTGATCGTAGAGTCCTTAAATCCTTTGACCAAGTTCTCACCCGGTGTAGCAGCCTTCTCCGAAACATCAAAATTCAAGTCAATCACGGCTGCGTTCGGCACAAGCTTCTTCACATCTTCATAGAAACCGCCAAATCGTTGACCAATAATGACCAACTCCGGATCTGCTGCTGCGATTAACTCCAGATTGGGTTCACGATGATTACCGATATTTTGCACAGATTCATCCGTGACATACGGTGAGTCAGCAGGCATAACATCCTTTGGAACAGCCGCTAATTTCACATCCCAGCTAGCCAAAGTCTCAAAAGTTCTACTATCCAGGGCAACGACATTTTTAGGATTAACAGGAACCGTAACCGTACCATGTGCATCGGTAATGTCCACCGTAGCAGGTGTAGTTACCGGTTCACTTCCAGTATCGCTAGTATTAGCACTAGCATTAGTATTAGTATTAGCAGGCTGTGACGCTTGATTAGCTTCTTTATTTGAATTCGAGCAAGCTGCCAGCACTAACACCAGCAGAGCCATCATCATAATCAACTTTACAGAAAAAGACCTCTTCATATTACATATCCTCCCCAGAATATAAGTTTTCTCTACTCGCCAATCCGCCGATCGGGCGCATCGCGTACTGCCTAGTTGGTCGATTTTTACCCTCCCAACTCTAATTGGTAATGATAATCATTTTCAATAGAGCGCTCTGTCGGTTAGTATAGCCGCTAATGATATGAAAATCAAGACTTCTGAGGGGAAAATATCAGAGGAACATGAGTTTGAGTAGCGCTAAACGCAGCTTGCAGACTGGGGATGAAACATAAATTAGGGAAGATGAAACAAGCCCCCGTGCTTAGGCATTGGGGCGGGTTTAGAGCGGACGTTGGAGTGAGAGCGTTAAGCAAAAGTGATAATTAGAGCGATACTTAGTAGCTATTATCCACCCTACCTACTTACTAGAAAGTAGGCTACACAGCAATATATACAACGGCTACAGCAACTGTAAGAAGAAGCTTCTTAGCGGTTGAAAAGCGCACGTCTTTGTTTGTTTTTGAGCGATTAATAATCAATAGAATGGATCTGATTACAATAAAACCTGATAACATCAACATGGTATAAGCAATCCAAATAGTTGATGACATATGAAATCTCCTTAATTACAAAAATATTTTATTTTGGTGTATATTAGGAGGTGGTATTGGGGGAATTGTCTCTTGATAACATATCTATTTTTTTATTGGGGGAGCCAATGAAAATTCTTAAAAAAGAAGATCTGACCAGTCACGATGTTTTTGAATTTATGCGCGGACCTTTAATGGATACACATTGGCATGGAGATTCAATTTATCTAACTGAAGATGCTTTAGCGGACTCTGGATTAGCAGACTTTTTCTATTTAACCCTTGCCAATTTCAATTATTATGGACCTAACGAAATAACAAAAGAGATCACCAGCTCGATTTTGTCGGCCATCAAATAAACACTATCCGTCACCGTTGGCTGGGCCGCTAAGAACGATCTGCCAGCTACAACGTCCGCCACAGACCGATACACCGCCGCCGACGGAATTGCTGCTAACTTGGGCGCCCCCACCGCTAACTGTGGCGCCACACCCAAGCTGCCAAGCCCCAGAACTAATGCCAGGCAAGTTAGCAGCGCTTTCTTGATCCTCATACACTTTTCCTCCATTTCCATATTCCGTATTTTGCTTACACCCCCTTTATCGGATATTCAAAATAGTTGATAAATAGGGATTATGAACAAATAAAAAAATCCACCTTCTTTGCTCAATACGGACAAGCTCTAAAAAAAAGGGAGCCCTAAAATTTAAATTTTAGGGTTCCCTTTAACTGTGTAACATTCTACATTTCGTAATAATCTATATGTGTTATATTTCTAATCAAAAAAATCAATAACTCTGTAATCATCAATCGGCTTTAAATCCTCAAAAAACTTTTGCTCATAAAGTTTTTCAATAGTTAGGTATATACACTCTCTACTAACCTCTTTAACTAATACTAGATTAGGCTCGATGGAGTAATACCCATACTCTTCAAGCTCACTTTTAAAATCCTGCTGTAGCCTAACAAGATCATAAGCCCTAAGATTATAGACCTTGTTAGAAATTTTCACATAAATGTCGTTTCTATATCCCTTGTTACTAGCTTCAAATTCAGCTAAATCGGTATTGTCAATAAAAATTATTTTAAGATTTTCCATATACATTGCTCCTTTTAAATCATTTCACTGGTGTTAGAATCTAATTTTGACAATTGTTTATTAATATCAAGTGAAGGTTCATATCCCGTACTAACAGACCATGCTGTCTCCTGTGAAATCCTCACCTACTATGACAAAATCAACTTTTATGTTCGTAACATCTAACATAGCTTCATGCTTCTCCTTTTTTAATCTTTAATATATCCCTGTTGGGATTCCTTTCGCCTCTTCACCTTAATCAGTAATATCCCCGTAGTTTGATTCAATTTACAAGGCTTATGTGCCCCCGCAAAAAAAGAAACCTTGAGAAGCATAAAGCCAATCAAGGTTAAAACAGTACTAATTCTTATATATAATTTATTAAGCCCCGAATTAATTTACTGATTAGTTTATCAAAACTAATCCTATCTGTTATATTGTGCTTCATAATTTAAAAAATCACCAATAAATTCTTTCACAACTGCTTCAAAAACTTCAATTGGAACATATTCTACGCCAGTCATGTAGGGAAATGAAACCTCATCATTATATATCCCTTCGTTATCCCAGGAAATTTCAATCTGCTCGCCACTCCTCCTAAAGTAAATCCCAGGTAAGTAAGACCCTCCCCTACTAGAAATCCATGAATGCTTAAACTCCCAATCTTGCTTTGCGCTAAACCACTCATCAAACTCATCATCATTATCAGAATTAAATTCGCTACTATTTATCAATAATTCTAACGTAGTTTTACCATTGACAGGTAGAGGGAATTCTTCATCATATAAAATATTATTTAGGTTCTTACTTATCCAATCTACTAAATAAATTAAGTTCCATTCATAATTACATTCTTGATTATTTCTTAAGAATCTACAAAGTTCTTTCCCATTTACCCAAAGTTCAAATACTCCCCATGAGTTACCGATAATTCCTATTTCATCATAGGGGTTGTTAGTAAACTCATATTTTATTGAAAAAACTTGACTGTTACCAAATTCTCTCAAAAAGAACACCTACTTTTTTGTCTAGTTAGTAATCTTATATTTTACGTTTGGATAGGTTAATTTTTTGTACATGTCCGCCTGATTTATTCGCCACGGGGTGGGGGTAAGAGAAAGACCTTGAGTTTTGCCGCCCCCAAGGTCTATGCATTGACCATTACTGTGGTCTAAATACAATTTCGCAATAAAAAGTTAGATCTCTCTTGCTTTGTGATAATAATAAGTACTCGGTGTTATGCTCGGTATCATTTCTAATATAAAACGTGGAAGTATATTGAATAAATTGCACCAAAGAAGAAAATACACTTTTAATATTCGGCAACGTGTATTCATGCAACCTAACGTTTACACAATATACTTTGTCTTTGGAAATATCAATTTGGCAGTCTAAAACCTTGTCATTATAGTCTAAACAATCGCGAATTTCAGATGACAGCCCTGGGATAATATCATAATCTACTTCGTTAACTAATTTTATAAAAGAATCTTTCATAAACGACCTCCTATTTCTTAGGTTTCGGGATATAATTCCCATGATTTTTACCTTGAGGATATGAATAAACGGTAACTACATTTTCTCCCCACTCATCCGTAATTACGGTATTGCCACGACTGTCTTGGTATCTCCATTGAGCCTTACCATCATCTCCAATTTCCTTGACTCTGTTCTTTTTATTATTGTTTATAATATTATCAATGGTTTCTGAGGTAAATCCCCGTTCATCTGCTCTCTCAGCCCCATGTTTGGTAAATATTCTTCCTCCTGGAGTCTTATCACCACAATTAATATTATGAACCCAAATCCCCAAACTGCTAACATAGTACGTGTGGAAATCAGCAACAGTAAAGTTATACACCTTAACCATTTCATCATGCTTAACAATATTGATGTTGTCAATCGTCAAGGTATTTCCGTTGTTCTGCTGTAGTTCATCTCCCACCTGCAAATCAGCCGCTAGTACCCAACCCTTACCTTCCACCCAAAACGGATGATTGTCGGTCGTCTCGATGATTTGGTCGCCTACTGCCAGTTCATAAATAATTTCCTTATCATTTCGATATAAATGCGTGACTTCCTTGTAAGCCTGGTCCCCAGTCTCTTCATCCTTGGCAAGAACCATATCTTCGACCTGAATGTCTTCGATATTTTTCTCCCCTTCGTCTGTTAACACCTTAGTTCCTGCGGTGAAACAGTTACACTTCTTTGAAAAGTCTAAAGCTTTATCAACTAGCTTAAATTCTTTCTTAACTGTTTTTCCGGTACTATTCGCCAATGTTAAAACTAATTTTCCAACTTTTATTACTTTACCCACAGGAATAAATCCAGCAATCGACAGACCCTTGGCTAAATCAGATGAATTGGGATCACGTAGCGTGTTTATATCATCTAGAATCAAGAAATTTATAACGCTTGCTACTGGCCCACTCCAACCTTCCCAATCATAGTAGTATCTGACCATAATGAACCTGTTAAATGCAAAGCCGATTGTTAATTAGGTTAGAGAATTAAAGCATTTACGTGCGTACAATTATATTTAGGGAATATCATACGGGTATGATGAGGGTTAAGTTTGATTGGACAAGGCCCCCGATTCATTTGGCACTGGGTGGGGCTACAAGAAAAAGAAAAAACCACATGGATTTGTTACACTCGCATGTGGCTATAGAGAAATTCGTTTATATTTTAATAAAGCAACTACTAAAGCTTGAAGTACATAAAGAATATCTTTATCACACCTATAACAACCAAAAGTATACCAATCATCCTATATACGTACAAAGCCTTTCTTGTAATAGTGTGTTTTTTATAGTCCTTCTCCCATGTGGCTTCATTTCCATTTAAGTTATCAAAATTAAACCATCCGATTTTCGAGAAAAACCCTGGGAATAAAAGTAGGCACAAACCAATTGATAATAGTACAAACCATTCCATAACCCCAATTCACTCCTTCGAAAATTCATTTCCATCCGCTCCAACTTTTCACTTTTCCATCTTCAGTAACAATAACACCAATAGTAGAATGATCTTTCTCTTTATAATAGACGGATTGTCAACCCAAGCATTTTCGTGGTCTGTGGTTAATCAATCGCAGGGCGTCCTCAAGGCTTCATCGGTAATTTGGGCGAGACCGGTGCCCTTGGGGAAAAACTCCCGCAAGAGACCATTGGCGTTCTCATTGGAGCCGCGTTGCCAGGAGGAATACGGATCTGCAAAATACACCTGAACGTCATGAGTGGCTTCGAGGGTGGCATAATAGGCAAACGGTAGCCGTATGAAAGGCACGAGCAGGGTACTGAGAGGCCGCTACACCAATGGCTATTTCCATGGACAAAGCGGTACGGTCAGGCATACGAATGGCCGTGTACCAGCGAGTCTTTCGTTCAATGAACGTGGCTACGTAGCCCTTGCTTTTACCGCGATCCAACTCCCAATGGGCGAAGCTTTCCCGGGAACGAACCTCTTTTGGACGCTGAGAGATCGTCTTACCACCGTGAATTTACCACGTGTCTCTGCTGGCCTCTGCCGCTTCCCTTTGTGTCTGAGGACGGTAAGCGCGCCTTTCACCAGACGGCCTGTATACAGCCAGCGATAGATGGTTTTGAAGCATACCATAGGCAGCCCTTCTTGACGAAGTCGCTGCACGATTTGTTCAGGAGACCACGTTGCCTGTAGCTTCTCTTCAATGATCGCCGCTTGCTCCGGTGTCCATTTCCCAGCAGGGGTGCAACGCTTGCGCCTTTGGGTGTAGTCCTCCTGAGAACGTTCGGCACGGTATGGCTCCAGCCCTACGTTTCGACGGAGTTCACGGCCAATGGTGGCATGATGTCTGCCCAGTTCCTTGGCAATCACTCGGGTACTTTTTCCTTGCTGGTGGAGGATTTCTAGCTTGCTGCGTTCGACTACGCTAAGATGTCTGTAGCTCATGGTGGATTCTCCTTGTGTGAATGCGTGGTCTAGGAGCCTTCATTCTACACGAATCCGGCCATGGGCCTTTTGTTTTTTTATTTCCAGTAGGTGTCGCACTTCATTTTACAATCCGTCTACTTCCCCCTCTAAACTCGTTGCCTTTATTCTTAGTGGCACAATTTGTACCCATATTCCAAGATTGGAAACAAAGTAAAAGTGAAAGTCCTTAACCTCAAAGTTATAAACGGTTGCATCTTGCGACTCTTTTTCAATCTTGTCTATAGCCAGTGTAGTGTAGTACCATCACTGGAAACAAGTAATTCGCCAATTATCAGGTCTTTAACTTCTATCCATCCCTTGCCATAGACCCAGGATGGATGCTCTGCTGTCGTCTGAATTACTTCATTTCCAATGTGAACATAGTAGATTTCAACAGCCCGCTTTTGGAACAGCCCAACAACTTCCTTGTATGCTACTTCTCCAGTCTCGTCAGACTTAGCAAGATCTTATCCCCTACCTCGATTTCTTCGATAGGTTTATCACCCTCGTCTGTTTGGACTTTGGTTCCTGCGATAAAACAATTACATTCCTTTGACTTTATAGTTCCTCCCTTTACTTTAATACTATTAACACCTTGCAATAAAGTAAGCGCAAATATAATATCATCAAAATGTTCCATCTAAAAACAACATCAGCCATAGCAGATGTGTAAGCTCGATTTCCTTTGGAAGCCGCTCTTTCAAAGCTTTTATGATTTGATGTGTACCTCATATGGTCTTTAGACACAAATCTACCAGTATTCGGGTCGTACCAGCGGGCGCGAAGGTATTGCAAGTCAGTGGTGTTGTCCCAGTATTCGCCGGAATAACGGAAGATGTTTGGCACGGTCTCTTCCTCCGTTTCCGGGTTACCCCAAATGTCGTAGGTGTACGTATTGAGTTGGTTGCCTTGGCTATCGGTCAACCCCACGACATCCCCATGACCATTCAACTGGTAGTATTGCACTCCGCTGGTCGGTTTCACCATTCCTCTGCTTAAAAAAAGAAGCCGCCTAAAAAGGCATAAAGCCCTTAGAGGCGGCTATAGTCAATTATTCCAACCTGCTAGCCTTCCCTTCCTCAACATGAACAATGAAATTTTCCTCAGGTATGCCAAGTTCTTCAGTCATACGCAGTACATACAGCTTTTTATCTTCCGTTGGCTCAAGCCTTGCCCAATTGTTAACCTTGCCCATCGAGAGGGTATTCATTTCTTGTGTCTGAATAGCAATTGGAATTACTTGCTCCTCTCCAGTACTTAACTTCTTGAGATATAACTCTGCACGGCTATTCCGTTGAAACAAATTAATTAAATTAATTTGATATTCATAAGCTCTATCAGTGGTCATTTTTAATGTGTCGCTCCGAACTTTCTCGTCGGACCACCCCTGAGTAGCAACACTTTGAATTAATGCAACAGAAAGAAGTACTGATAATACTGCTAGGGCATAAAATCCAACATTATCTGTTGTACTCGTCGGAATCCATTTCTTAATGAAAAAAACTAGAAATAGAATACTCAATAATAAAATCGGGACGCCCCCACCCCATAGATATGTAGTCCCAATGATATCCATACCCCGCTGGAAATATGCAGTTGATCCCAGCAAAAACCATGTAAAAGATGAAAAACCGACAATACTTAATGTAATGCTTAAAATCCGTAACACTATATTCATAGGCTCCCCCTTAATGTCTAGTTTAATTCAGATCATATTCTAAATTAAAATGAACCATCTGAGTGTGAGTAATCATCGAGTTTCAATATCGGTTCAATATATTTCTTCCAGATTGGAACATTACTATGCATGGTAGAGTGGGACTGAATTCTTGTACCAGTTTCTCCATCTTTAGCACGCACGTTATCCGCACCTTTAAATTTCCTTGTAAAAGTCGAACCTGCCCACCACCAACTACCTCCCATATCTTCTTGGACAATATCTCTATTATTATACATATGAATATGCTGCCCAACCTCAGTTTCCAGCTTATATTCTCTTACAGGAGTTGCGACGGTAATTAATGTTTCTACCTTCATTCCTTTATTCTCCAGAAGATTCGACAATATAATAGCAACATTTCCTCCATGACTATGTCCAACTAGCCTAATAGGTTCATTTGGATTTTGGCTATGCCAGTTATATACTGTATCAACGAAATCCTCAGCAGCGGCTGAACGAGCCCCCTTACTATTTTTTCCGGTCCACTCAAGAGTTCCACTAGATTCCCCAAACAGTTCCTCCACATATTCTACAAAATCAGAAGTCCAAGTATCATTGTTTGAAAAGGTCCCATGTATTAACCAAACTTTCTGCCCACTCGGATCCGTATAAATGAGCGGATTACTAAGCACATACGTATACAAATTCAAACTTAACGGATTTGTAAGTTCCCCCTGATACGTATCCTCACCCATAAACCTTGCGGTTGCCGGATCATACCAACGTGCGCGCAAATACTGAAGGCCGGTGTCCTCGTCCCAATATTCACCTGAATAACGAAGCGCATTAGGCTGGGTTTCCTGTACCACCAATGGGTTACCCCAGATATCATAGCTGTAGCTATTTAGGATATTTCCTGAAGCATCTCGAAGTTCAACGACATCTCCATGTCCGTTCAGGATATAATATTGCAATTTATTTTCATTTTGGACTTGTCGCCCCACTAATTCTCCCATTGCATCAAATACATAACCGTAATTAATAGCAACCGTTCCAGCATTAACGGTTCCCTCTGCTACAAGAAGTTGACGGTCATCATAGTAATACCTAGTGAGCAGATTATTCTTCATACGACTTACCATCAATCCATCGCCGTTATATGCATAGTTAATGCTTGTACCACCCACCGTTGCAGTGGTTAGCCGGTTTCTCATATCATATCCATACGATGCCGCAGTTGGAATCTTAGGAGCAAGGTCACTAGTGAGACTCTTACGATTGTCCCGTTTATCATAGCTGTAAGTTTCATTAAATTCAGAAGAGGTCTTAATACGGTTTAACACATCATAGGCATAGGTGTAACTTGCACCACTATCATTTTGGCTCGTGATATTACGATTGTTATCGTAGCCGTACATATATTGTTTAATGGTGCTTCCATTACTACGAATACCAAGTCCAGTCAAGTTAAACCCAGTATAGTTATAGACTTTATCTAGCCCCGTCCCAGTCGTTGTTTGCCCCAGGCTATTATTGAGTTTGTATTTATAAGACAAACTGGCAATTTCACTACCCGTGCTATTCTGCACTTGAAGCCTTTGAGGAAGTGCCGCAGCTCCCTGATACGTTGTTCCTGTAGTTAATTTGTAGTTTCCAGAAGTGAAGGTTTGACTTAATCGCACTCCGCGTTTGTCATAATCCATTGTGAGCACAGCATCATCCGGGTAAGACAGGCGTGTTAGTTCACCCGTAGGTGCATATGCATAGCTTGTTGTGCCGGTCATATCCTTCATGCTCAATCGATTACCCATATTATCATAAGTGTAGGCAATAATTTCGTCTTGGGTACTGTCCTGAGTTAATAAATTCCGGGTACTATATTGATACGTATGGGTTTGACCTTTCCGATCAATATACTGAATTACGTTCCCATTATGATCATAGCTATATGTTTCGGTCTGACCCAGCGGGTCAGTCTGCTTCAGCATCCGACCAATTTCATCATAGCTTTTCGTCAATTTTTCACCGTCAGCATAGGTCAACTTTATCATGTCTCCAGCCATATTATAGCTGTAACTGGTTGTCTTCCCCTCAGCATCGGTGACTGAAACTAAACGAGACAACACATCATACGTATATATGGTTGTATTACCGTTAGCATCTGTAGAAGAAAGAAGAGGACCATATTTATCATAGACATAACTAGTTAGAACAAGAGTACCGCTTGGTTGTATTTCCTCTGTTTTTATTAATCTGTCTAAAATATCATACGTCTCCCGGACCTGATTCCCTTCACCATCAGTAACCGTTTTAGTCCTCAATGCATCATTATACACATAGGTAGTTGTACTGACCCCATCATTCTCGGACAATATACGACCATAGGCATCGTAAGTATAACGAGTAACATATCCTTCGGCATCCGTTGTTTTCAGTAATCTATTAAACTCATCGTACTGATAGTTCATGCTCCCGCGAGCATTTGTTTCTCTAATGAGCCTTCCGAAAGGATCATATTCGTAAGTGATTTTCATTCCATTTGGCTCCGTTATAACGGTTGTGTTCGTTGCATCATGGTATACAGAACTGATCTGAGAACCGTCTGAATAAGTTTGTGCTATTGGACGACCTATAGCATCATACTTGGTTGTTGTACTATTTGTGTTCCCATCAGTATAGCTCAGTACATTTCCTCTACTATCGTAGCTTGCTTGCTTCAAGATGGTAGTGCTAGCTCCTCCATTACTAGGAGTAACCTGGACACTCTGCTGAACCTTGGATGGCCCATATGCAAAGACTTGGTTCACCATCGTGTCTACGGTGTCTCCCTTAATCTGGATTTGTATAGGACTGCCAAATGCATCATATTGATAATCAACTTGTCCCAGTATCTGTGAGGAGTTATCTTGTACTTTCCCCTGACTTAGGGTAGCCGTAGCATTGTTATAAATATAACTGGTAGTTAAGCTGTTACTCGCACTAACGGGTACTTTAATCTTGGTGGGGGACCATTTTCGTACATTATAATTTACATAATAATCATATTCATAAGTGGTCGTTATTCCCATGGGATTGGTTTCAGACGTTATATAACCCCAATCATCATAAGTCTTCTTCGTTGTTATGGTGGAAGATGGCCTGGAATCTGTATAAGATCGACTTTGAACTTGAATAGGTACGGAGCGATACTTTGCTCTATCATAAGTATAGTTCGTTTCCTGGCGCATCTGCTTATCCAGTGATTCAACAGTTGTCTTAGCAAGATACACAACAACAGGCCTACGATTTCCCGTAAAATTCTTCTCATAAGCATAAACCGTACGGGTTAAGCCGTTATCCACAGTGGCAGAGAAGGTATCACTTTGCCCATATACCTTCCCGATATCGCCTTCCATTTCAATGTTAATACTGCTATATTCCGTATCCTGAGTTGTACTATAGAATAAATCCCTGACCTTATAGGCTGGTTGTTGTTCGACTGCTATTTCTCCAATATGACGCTCTGGGCTACCAGCATAACCGTATTGGACCATGGCTTTAGTTGGATACTCAATTGAGGTTAGGATAGCCCAATCATTTCTCCCCCAATAGATCATTCGGTTCGTTCCGGTGTAATACTCATAGCCATGGATTAAGTTAAACAAATTTTCTTGAATGTAATACCCATATTTAGTAGATCTTCCAACGGGGTCAATTACCTCGGTAAGAACTTCTTGATCCCGATTTTCTCCTTCCATAGTTATTTTGCGATAGGTAACTATTTGTGTTTCGGCTGTCGCCATATCGTAGGCTTTGATCTCAATGCGTTGGTTACTAAAGCTCGTCCATAAATAACTAACTAGCTCGCCTTTGCCCGCATATACAAAAACTCCACTTAACCCACTGCTTCCCCAGCTAAACTTGATGTGATTACCATATTGGTTGGTGATAAGCACCACATCGCCATTACTTGTGAAGTAGGTATTTATCCCCGCTACATAGTCAAATAAGACATAATCTGCATCATCTACATCAAAGTTATCATCCAATTCCTCAAGTCTTGATTCACTAACTTCTCCAAAATCAAGATTATCCCATGGATACCCTACTAATTCGTTGCCATCATCGATAACAAATGTCCCTAAATCGGGGAGATAAATATATTCAACTCCCTCTTCCGTTTTTAAATAGGGAACATCCCAAATCCAACCTTTTCCTATATTAAAACGACGCTCTTCCTTCGTTTCTCTTGTTTCATTTCTCCAACGATTTGTATCAACCGTCATACGATCTTTACTGAGAGCACTATCGTAAATGCGAGTTAATGCGAAGTCCATGCCATTTATACCTTGAAGATATAAGTCTGTTGTCTCTATGCGAAGCGAGCCGTCCAGGGTTGATATTTGGTCATCGTCCGCTCCCACCGTGTATGGAGCATTACTCATTTTAATATCCTGACGTTCCAATGCAATGCTGTCATAATCTAAAGCCATCAGATATACACTATCCGTAATACTTGGAGGAGTTATATATACATCTTCTGTGACTGTATGCTCGCCCCCATAAACATCATCAGTAATGGAAGCCGCGAATAGCGGATCTACTCTCCGTTCAGGATAATGGAGCTGCATAAACTCTTCGTAAGAGCTACCAGATTCTTGACGAAGTAGCCCTTGATAGATTTCATGCAGAAAATAACCTTTTAACAACTCTTGAAGCACCCATTCACGTTCTACCTGAAAACGTTCAGTTACGGTAGAAATCGTTATATATTCATCAGGATTAATGTCAACATCAGGTTGCTGGGAGACATCAGCTTCAGGATACACCGTTGAGGTAACGGTATCTCTATCTGCACCTATATTGGGAGCTATCGAATTATCAGCAGATACAGAAGGCGAACTATTCGGGCTTACCAGAGTAATGAACAGTAATATGAAGGCTAGTATACCGCATATATATTTTTTCATTAGATTCTCCTTCAACTAATTAATTCCGCTTGTTCTAATTAAATTCTGCTTGATGAGATTTCCATTAACATCGTAAATATATGTAATTATGTAGTTGTTTAATTCACTAGAGAAAATTGCCCTTACAATCTGCCCTGCTTCATTATAGGTATATTGGACTTTCCATTTATTCGAAGAAATTTGGAAACCATAGTAATCCACTTTACTGCTACTACCATCTAAACTATTAACCTTAATAACATATACTCTGTCTTTCTCAGCAAGAAAATCTATTCTTCTCCCCTTGCTAATCTCAACGCCTCTATTGATCTCACTCAGAATTCCATTGTTAATTTTGTAAAGAGTCAGATTATAGTTTAAATGAGAGGGATAGCTGAGATTAATAGAATATGAACCAGCTTCCTTAAGTGAAAATTTAAAGTAATCAATATCCGATGAACTTGTAATAAGAGCCTTATATTCAGTATCTGTGTCCAAATAAAGAGGATAAGCTGAACTCGGAGTATCATTAGGCTCATATTTGTCGTAACCTTGCTTCAAGGTAATGGTGAATCTTGCGTGGAATGCATAATACCGTTCATAGGGCCTAAGAACAATATAGTAATTTTGTCCTTCCCTCATCTCCATAGTTATGCTTGAAAAATTAGTATGAACCCCATTTTCTTTATCATAGAAATCATCATTTTCAACGAGTAAACCATGCAAGTCTGAGTACCCATAGATTTGCATAAAAGTATCATTCATCTCACTTCCTGCTCCATATGGGCTAGTAAATAGTGTATATTCCCCCGATTCAGAGGGCGTAAATACGTAAAATGCTGCCTCATGTATCTTTAGGGATATATCCTGAGGGTTATTTAAAGTAGCCGTTTCAAATACATTTTGTAATTTCTCCACCTTGATACTGGCTTGAACAGCCTGATTATTATAACCTGCAACGCTAGCGTAGTAACACCAGTTATCATTTATCATATTCCACTCAATTTGTGAAAAAACTGTCCGTTCTCCATCCAGACGATAGTAATCATTATTCCAATCAAGCAGTACACTGCCATAGGGCTGATTATAAAGAGATAACACTGTATCACTTTCTTCACCTGTGTCTCTGTTCCCCGCATAATCTGTGTAAATCCTGTAGGTTCCAGCACTAACTGGACAAATTTCAAATTCTTGATACCCTGAAGCTGGAATATCTATATCCATACTTTGACCTATTTCCAGACGTGTAGGTTTAACATACTTGGCTACCTCTATACTTGATTTCAATCCATCATTAGTGGCACTCTCAATTTGGATAAAATAAGATTCATTTGCTTCAAGATAAGCTACAATTTGAGTAGAACCTCTATTAATATCTTCTTGACTTTGCACTAGTATGTTAAGCTCTGCATCCTCATACAAATTTAACCGGTCATAGGACTCGGACGAGAACGAATAAATATTCGATTTAGGAGGAGTGAACCGATAAAGCTGATATTCTCCACCAGAGAGTTGTACATCAACCTCAGTATCCATTTGTATATCTAGAAGCGGAGGGGGTGAGGCTATGTATATTTCAAATTTATCTTCTGTATAGTTGGTACCCGGATATTTAAACAAGATTGCATATGTACCTGGTGATATATTCGGAGGTGTTGACCAAACAAAAGTTGGCGTATCACTTGGTTCAGTAAGAAGTTGTGATTCTATAACCTTGCCATTTAAGTTAACCACCTCGACTTCCACTCCAGTTCTCGTGTCAATAGTTCTTAATGTAACAAGAGCCTTCGCCCCTGCCTGTATGGTTTGTTTGTCACCGGTCTTGCCAAATGAAGTGGAACGAATCGAACTTGTTGTCAAAGAATTAATTTTCTTCTCATAGTTTGCAATTACTTCGACATATTTCTTTTCAAGGATTAAACCTCGTTCCAACTGATTTTCCTGGAAACTTCCCATTTCAGATAAGTCCAGTTTTTCGGGTTCATCCTGAGGAAAAATCAAGTTTGTTTCTATAATAAGTTCGTTTTTGACATTTTCGATCTCTTTATGTAATTTAACATCCCCCAGTTGGCTTACCTCTAGTGCTAGCTCAACAAGTTCAACATTCATGTTTTTCAACCTGGAGATTTGCTGTTCCTTTTTCACTTGCAGTAATTCATCAGATTGAAAAGTTTCAAACTCATTAACATTCATTATTTCATTTTGAATTTCGAATTCTGTATCTGTCCCTTCTTGGTTATTGGCACTAATTGAAGTGTAGGAAGTAAATAAAAAACTGACAGAAATGATAATGCATAAAATTCTTGAATATTCTATTTTCCTCAAAATTTTTGGCTCCTCATCTGATAGTTTTAATCATTACTTTCTTACAAAGAAATATCGTAGTTTTTTAATATCAACTCCTTTGAATAAAATAATCTTGATGGTGAAGGATTAGAAAAAATCCATCATAGTAGATTTTATCTATGAATCATTATCCAAGTGTTAATATTTAGGTTCTATTTATTTTTTTAATAAATTCAGTAGTTTAACCCCTTTGATGTAACATATTGGAAATAATTAACAGGTATACTTATTTGTAAGTTTAGACCGTCACTCAGGACTAATAACAACCATAAAAAAACTCTGAGTCCCCTAGCCACCACCAGCTAGAAACTCAGAGTTTCCTAATTTAAATAAGAATAGCTATAACTATATCCTTACTCCATTAACCCATTAACCCAATTCCACCTCAATACGGGTAATCTGCCCGTTACGCACAGCCTCAGCCAATGGCCCTTGAATGGCTGGGCCATCAAGCACCACCTGTTGTCCATCAGCTTGGTACAGGGTCTGCCGCTGAACGGTTACTGCCTCATCCCCGTACGTGTTTCTCTTTGCTGGATTATGGTACGTCACCTCGGTTCCACCGAGGAAGCGGAAGGATACCTTACCTGCTTCGTCGAACATCCAGCCAGGTAGTAATGGACTTAATTGTAGCTGCAATTCTCCGTCCTGAACGCGGAAGATTTGTTGCCCGGCCATCATCGTAACCCACATGCTAAGGAACTCAGCCGTAGAGCCGCTCAGCCGGGCCACGTAGCCACGCCCGTGCGTAGCCGGGTCCGGGTTGACGCTGGTAGCGATGAAGGAGGAGTTCTCCAACGTGCTCCGCCCATAGACTGCCGGATCTAGGAAGGGGACCAACGAAGTCTTGACTTCAGCAAAGAATTCATCCGTCAGACCACTCTTGAGCAGCGCCAGCAGATATTTATAGCTCATATGCATGAACACCGATTCCCGCTCTAGCCAGCCCGCAGTAAAGGCGCGAATTCGCCCGATTTCATGTCCTTCCTCGTCCAGGCTGACCGATGTTTTGTACATCCCCAGCTTCTTGTCGAACAAATCACTGCTGTGAATTAGCTCGTATGCCCGCTTCGCCTCCACTGGGTCCTTAACCCCCTTCATCCAGCGTGCAGGGCCTTCCAGAAAGTGTGGCAACGGACGAGCTTCAAAGGCCTTCACTATAGCCTTGGGCAAGCCATAACCGCTCATGACCGGCTCTCCTTGTTCATTCACAACCGCCTCAAATTCAGTTGCTTCAAAGGCAAAATACGTTGGCGTCAGCCCCTTACCGAGTTCAACCGCCTGCTGAATGCCTAGGTCAAGTTTCTCTAGCATTTGGCCCGTCAGATCGGCAAGCGCGCTTAATTCAAAGCTTTGCTCTGTTCCGCGAATACCAAAGCGAATAGCCTCCCTATACCGCTCACGCGCTCCAGCAACTTGATCCCAATAGGTAAAAGCATCCGATACTCCACCTAGATGGTCTTGCAGCAGCAAGCTTACATTCTTCAACAGTTCGGCCAGTTCCTCTGGCAATGCAACTTCGCGTTCACGTTGCTCCAGGCATACCTGATGCACGAACCGCAATAGCCGCTGTAGCTCGAAGGTCTCGCTCATCCCCGAACCGAACAAGCCTGGCAAGCCGTTCATGGCATCATTCCAGCCCGGTTTATTGCCTTCCATTTCAATCCCCATGCCATAAGGATCAAGGGTGGCGAACTTAATCAGTCCCAGCGCGACCAGCTTGGCAATCAGGTTCGTACGGTAGATGTCACCTTTACCCTGGCTTGTTCTCAGCCAATTCGTATCCTGCATGGTCAGTCCCAATCGGCTCAGCTTCTCTTCATCATGCACTAAGGAACCGAACTGGCGAACATGGCCTCCGCTAAGCACATATTTCTCGCTCCGTGGCAGCACCCGGGCCGGGCTATCGAAGAACGTATAGTCCTGTTCCTCAAATAACAACCCTTCCTTACGATCCGGGAAGACATCAAGATAAGTCTCAATGAGGTCCATATTGTACGTCCAATGATCGGACCAATACCCTTCTCCGAAGGAAGCTTCAATATGCTGCTCGGCCAGGGACAATATTCCGCTTAATAGCTCTTCTTGCTCAACGTTAAGCTCTGTGCCACTGGAGATGACATAGGAGATAATGTTGCCTGGTCTGAACGCATTTCGGCAGATTTCTGCCAGTTCCTTGTGCCGTGAGGTCACCGCCTTGTTCAGGAACGCCTCCAGTTCTCCGCTGCGTTCCTCTGGTACACGGAAGCTGGTCCCTTCTACCGAGAGTGGATTGTAGCCATCCGCCTGAATCAGACTAAAGAAAGTGCGAATATTGAACGTCCCAACCCGAGGATTAAAATAAATATCATTACGGCGATTCTGGTTCGCATCACGAAAGTTCCCGTTCCCCTGAGAGTAATATTCCGGGGCTATTGAGAAGAAGTTGTAATCCCGCTCCAGATCACCATGCTTACGGGAATAGAGATGGATCACAAACCCCTCCCGCCCGTTCTCGAAGATAAACGGATATCCTCCCCGCAGGAAATTGTCCAGATAACTTTGCTTACAGTAGGCATCAAACAACGGCAAAGCTGTCTTTGTAGCAATGTCAGCCGTTAGCTCTTCCGTCAGCTTTCCTGCCTCGGCATATTTTGCGGCAATATAAGTGGGATCTGTAAGCGATGCTGCCTTGTCATTCAACCGCTCCACACTGTCGATATGACCGATTAGCGTATACAAGTGCCGACTCTCTCCCGGAGCAAGCTCCGCCTGCAAAGCGGAAAATCCACATGGCACCTTATTCGTGCAGTATTGAGCCTCTGCAATAAGTGTCGTCAGTCCCTTAGAAGCAAACTGTTCCGGGTAAGCCAGTGACGTATTCTCCCCGAAGATCACAGAGAAGTCGGCTATCGTCGGTACTAACTGGCCATCATCGCCAAAGGACAGGTAGAAGTGCCCACTTTGCACTTCGCTGACCTCAGCCTCATCATGGGTACTGGAACGGACGCGATAATAAGGAATGCCTTTGTCCATATTCCCCACTTCCATCCAGCTCCGTAGCAAATTCCCGACTTCCTTATACCCTGCGTTCTCTACGCCATAAGGAAGGATTTCTGGCAAGCCGTCCAGCATTTCCAGCCGGATCGGCGTGTCGGAAATGTTCGTAATTTCAACCTGGCGAACCAATGCCGCATAGTCATCGTTAGGCACTTGAAAATAAGTGATTTTCAGCTCCAGCCCCTGTGCCTTGTTCACCTCAGATATCACTAGCTCATTGGGTAGAATACGCATGCTGCGGACAGCCGCATAATCGGGAAAAGCACTCTGGAAGGGCTCATAAATCCCCCCACCCCCAGCCACCTTGATAAAAGTTCTGAAGCCCTTCATCGCAACGGACTGGTACGTAATGCTGGCAGGTGAGAACTCCATGATTGGACTATTTTTATCCCGGACTCCAAAGCTGCAAATTCCTTGTCCACGATTGACGTAGAACGTCCACATGGGAATTCCCTTTAATCCGGCAAGCCCTGGCAGGAAGCTGGAGAAAGGCTTGGCCCGGTCGTACTGATCGATGATAAATGCATTCTGGTCGAAGCTATAACTAGACATTCGTTTGTTCCTCCGTTCTATAGTAAATTAAGCTTGAATGATATAAGTAGCAATCGAGTGAGCGGGCAAAGTCTCCTGAACGCCCTCACTCCCCCATTCCAGGGAGAACGCCTGAGCTTCTTCGCTTTCATTTTGTACAACAACAGCTACACTCCCATCCGTGTTACGGAAGGCTGTGCTGAGCAATGCGGGTGCATTCATGTCCATCCCCAAGCGTACTGCCCCAGGACGAATATACTTGCTGAAGTGTCCAATGTAATAGTAAGAACTGTTATAATGAACCGCACCGACTACAGTATCCGCAATGACAGGTGCATCGCAAAGATTGCCAACATGGTTCGGCCCACCTGTCTCATCCAGAACCAGATTCCAATCAAGGAATCCCTCGTTCCAGTGATTAAGATCACCGATGATATTCCGCCCATAACGTTCACCGGTAAACCAGGCGCCCAGTTTGACGCCGCCCTCTTGACAGCCCTCCGTAAACAGCAAATGCTTGTCAGGGAACAAGTCATGGACCCGGCCGACATTGCTGAAGTCTTCGCTAACGTACCAGTGGAAGCCCGTACCCCACACATATTTGGCCGCTTCGGGATCAGACAACACGGCGGAGGCTCGCTCCACCATCAGATCGCGGTTATGATCCCATACCAGGATTCCAACATCCGCCAGTCCTTCACGGTGCATGACCGGACCTAGATAATCACGGACGAAATCCCGTTCTTCCTCCCCGCTGTAAATACAGGAGTCCCAGGTTTGTACCGCCGCCGGCTCATTCTGGACCGAGATGCCCCAGATCGGCACGCCCGCTTCGCGATAAGCCTTGATAAACTTGGTGTAATAAAGAGCCCACGCCTCGCGGTATTCCGGCTTCAACTGTCCGCCATGGTTCATATCCCCATTCGTCTTCATCCAGGCTGGCGGGCTCCACGGCGAAGCCAGCATAGTTATGCTTTGACCAGCAGTGCGGGTTGCATCCTGAATCAGTGGAATGACCCACTTATGATCACGAGCAATATCGAAGCTCTTGAGCTCGTCGTCACCGTCCGCCACATAAGTATAGTTCTCCAACGCAAAATCGCAGCTATGGATATGCACTCGGCCTAACGTATAACCCAGCCCTTCCACCGGATCAAAATAACGACGCAGCACCTCTTCCCGTTGTTGCGGTCTGATTCGCGACAGGGTATAAGCCGCCGCTTCGGTAAAGGCACCGCCAAAACCGAGAATAGTCTGATAAGTTTTTTCCGCATCCACCTGAATGCGTGCCTTCCCCCTAGCACCAGTATCAGCCGCCTGCGCCTCTAGCTCCCCCTGAAGACTCAAACGGTCATCCGAATCCTGTGCCGTAAGCACCTTCGTCCATTTTGCCATCTAACAAGCCCTCCTTCGTTTTCATTTCCCCGTTATGAAATCGCTTACCACTTCGTTCGAAGTATGCACCCCAATACCAACAACATACCCCAAGAATCCAATTACCAGGCTAATCGAAACCGGTTTCGAAAATGTTGAAAAAAAAGCGGTCAAGCTGGCTATCTGGCACAGCATGACTCGCGCACCACCAGCTCCACCGGGATGATGTCACTCTGGACATTCTCCCCGCCTTCTATGGAATAGATTAACATGTCGGCGGCCTTGCTGCCAAGTGCATATGTATTTTGCCTGATCGTGGTTAGCGCCGGCGTCAAATACCGGGACATCTGAATGTCATCGAAGCCGACCAACGAGATGTCTTCAGGCACACTAAGCCCGTGGCGCTTGATCGCGTTCATGGCTCCTACGGCCAAATTATCGCCCGCAGCAAATACAGCGGTAGGCCGAGACTTGGCCCGCAGCAGTTCTTCCATCGCCGCTTCCCCACTCTCCACCGTATAATCATAGCTGGCTTGTACAATATGCTCCGGTCGTATAGGCAAACCGAGCTCCTGCATCGCTTCCAAGTATCCAGTTAGTCGCTGCCCTCCGGCAAAAGTTGGCCCTCCGCCCAGGTGAGCAATATGCCGGTGGCCCAAGCCATACAGGTACTTCACCGCCTGCCGGCTGCCCTCCACATTGTCAGAGCACACTTTACTCTTGACCGTGGATTGCTGATCAAGCAGCACACATGGCAGAGTAGCGTTCAACAGTTCTTCATAGTAAGGATCGGTCGCATCCGGCAGGATCACCACAACTCCATCAATCCCGCGTATCTTGCAATGCTCCAGATAACCGTGCTCCCTACCTCCAATATCTTTGGACAAGAACATGAGATCATATCCTTTGGCGGTGGCTACTTGCTTGAAGCCTTCAATAACGCCCCCGAAGAAGGGATGCAGAATCCCCGCACCAGAAGGCTCAATATATAACACGCCGATAGTCCATGAGCGCTTGGTCGTTAATGAGCGGGCATGTCCATTAGGAATGTATCCAAGCTCGGCGGCTGTATCCAAAATTTTGCGACGCGTCTTCTCACTGACATCGGAGTAGCCATTGAACACCTTGGACACCGTAGCCGCCGAAAAACCCGTTGCCTGCGCAATATCATATATGGTAATCAATGCTCTTACCTCCCGGGGCTTGTTCAACTTGGACACCTTGGACACCATGTTCACCAAGTTATAAGCCCATCCTCTCTAGCTAATCATTGGCAATTGTAGCCGCGAGCTTGCGAGAAGTCAACCATTTGGACTCAAACACTGTGTTCACAAAACCGGAGGAACCGCTTCTGGATATGAAGTTGAATGCTTGAATGAGGTTGAGTGAGATTGAGTTAGATTGAATAGGGTTGAGATCTACCCGTCAAGTCATTTAACAGGAAATCCTCCCACTAAAACTCCCTCTTCGCTCCATAATTAACTATTAGCTGGAATTCCTCCATATAAATTCGCAGAAATCGCCAAATATAGGCCCATAACACGGATTTATAGGGAGCTTTTCCAGTTAAATATGAAAAACCAACCTATTTCCCGAAATTAGCAGGAGGATTTCCCACTAATGTGCCACGAGCACCCGGAGAGCCAACAAAGCACCAACTAACCAACTAATTGTGCTCTAGCACCTAGAGAGTGAACACCTACCAAGGACCGCAGCACCTAGGAAATGCACACACCCACTAATGCGCACCATCTACCAAAGAGCCAAGCACTCCAATCATATATATCCTCACCAAAGGATCGCTCCCACGAGTGAAACCCCCAAAGATAGGGAACACTCCATGTAAATTCGATGAAAAAAGGAGCAAATCACCTTGAGTCAATACGAGGATAAGACCGCCGCAGATTT
Source organism: Paenibacillus senegalimassiliensis (assembly GCF_001486585.1). Classification (GTDB taxonomy): domain Bacteria; phylum Bacillota; class Bacilli; order Paenibacillales; family Paenibacillaceae; genus Fontibacillus; species Fontibacillus senegalimassiliensis. Next base: position 487,746 of record NZ_LN909045.1, on the reverse strand, counting down.
TGAATACGAACGCTACAAGCTGTTGAAGGAGTATCGTCCCGAGAACGATATCCCGAACGACGATCTCCTACCCCATGATACCCAAGTGGTTCAAGGAATCAGCGAGTCTCTGCTGAGCGAAGCTGAGGACTCTCCAAGCGAGCAGCAGCGTAAGGATTAACTACAATCACCGATCGCCCTTGTAAATCTTGAACTTGCTGACCAATTCCTGCAATTGTTCAGCCAACAGGCTGAGGTCAGCCGAGGAAGAAGCCATCTCTTCCAGCGAAGCCAATTGTTCCTGGGCGGCAGCGGAGATCGTTTGCGTATTCCCTGCCGCTTCTTCCGACAGATGGCGAATTTGCTCCATCGCCACCCGCGTGGTTCCCGCTTCCTCCGCAACCTGCTGCATCGCATTAGCCGCATTCTGCATAACATCGGCGGCTTCGACCACCGACTTGCTAATCGTGCCAAACGATTCGCCAGACAGGCTAACTGCCTCGATCCCCTCCGTCACCTTGCCCTTAACATCCGCCATCGTAGCTACCGTCCGCTTCATTTCATCGCCAATTTGTACAATCAGCTCCCGAATTTGATCCGCCGAATGTGCCGATCCTTCTGCAAGCTTCCGTACCTCTCCAGCAACAACCGCAAACCCGCGGCCCTGCTCACCGGCTCGTGCGGCCTCAATAGACGCATTCAGTGCCAGCAGATTGGTCTGCTGAGCGATTCCCGCCATCAATACGGCAATATCACCAATTTCAGCGGCCCGTATATTCAGTGAGTTCACCACCTCAGCTAACTCGTCTACCGTTACATCAATGCTGCGAATCTGCTGCTCCGTCGTCTCCACAAGCTGCGTTCCTTGCTTCGCTGAGGCTGCCGTCCCTGACATTACCCGGGTAATTAAATTCACGTTGCCAGAAATATAGTCCAACTGCTGAGACATCGTATCTACGCTGCTTGCCCCACTTTCCACACTTTGAAGCTGCTGCTCGCTACCGGCCGCAACATCCTGTATCGCTATGGTGACATGCTCGATGGCCTTGGTCGTTTGCTCCGTTCCCGCAGACAATTGCTCCGACGAAGCGGATACATTGTCCGTCATCTCCCGGACTCCCGTAATCATCTGACGCAGATTGTCCACCATCACTTGGAAGTTCGCAGCTAGCTCACCGATTTCATCCTGCTTGAAGCCATCCAGCTCTTCCGTTAAATCGCCTTGTCCCAGCACCGCCGTCGCCTTCTTCAAACGGTGCAGCGGAGATACAATAGAGCGGATATTGAAGAAGGTGAGCACGGCTCCGCCAAGCAATGAGAGCAACAAGACGAGAGCAGCGGTATCGCGAATAGCTGATGTCTCCTCAGTAACCTCACCTTCACTCATCGTTCCCCCGATTCTCCACCCGGTCAACTCATTTTTGTGGAAAGCCATCTTATATTTCTGCTCTCCCACCATGTAGTCAGTGATTCCTTGGTTCTGCGCAAACATCGAAGCAACGTAGCCCTCCTGAGATACCTGGCCAACGCCCCCCTCCGGATGCACGAGCACCTGCTTGGCGTCGTCTAGCAGAAGGATGTACCCTTCCTCCCCCACCTTCATGCTAATCGTTTCTGATATCCCCGTTAAATCAAGATCCAGCGCAATTACCCCTTGACCGTCTTCCATTAGCTTCGAGATGGAGACGACCGGACTTCCGTCCACGGACATATATACCGGTGAAATAACAGCATCCGAGCTATTCGTAGCCAAGGCATACCACCCCCGGGTTCTAGGATCAAAGTCTGCGGGCAACTCCTGATCAAGCCCCAGCAAGGTTGCACCGCTCTCCGTTCCCACGTAGAGATTGAGCACGTCCTTATGTATGGCCAGATATTCCTTAAAGCGCTCTCTGACCGGACCCGCGCCTTCTGTAACCTCCTCATCCACACCTTGTGTGTTCAAGACGCTTGCAAAATAATCCAGATCGGTCACTCTGGCACCGATATTTTGAGTAAGAATGGAATCCGCCGTATTTACACTTTCCTCCGCGCTATGCATCAGTGCTGCTTCAATACGGTTGCTTGCCGTCCAATAGGTAACCCCTCCAATAATCAGGCTGGGTACGAGCAGAACAATTGCAAAGGTAAGTATCAGCTTTCGTCGTATAGATAATGACATTTTTTTATTCATGGTAAATCCCCCTTAGATGACTTGCACGTTGCATATGCATTTACAACCAACATAAATCAATTTGTTTTTGTAGATCAATGTCGAAATATGACGTTATTTTTCTAAAAAATGAACAATCTAAGGCAGAATGTAAAAAAGGGCCTTATTCGGCCCGGTATACCCTGTTTCGTCCCGCCTCCTTCGCTTGATAGAGAGCTTGATCCGCCTTCGTCACCAGTTGTTCGCCCGGGATGTCGGGATAGGTCGCACTCCCTGCTGAAATCGTCAGTTGCAGCTCTTCTCCATCATCCAAAATGAAGCGGTGCTGTTCTACCGTGCTGCGCAGACGCTCGGCAATCGCCGTGATCTGCAGGGCACTGCAACGATCCACCAGAATGAAGAATTCTTCCCCTCCCTTGCGGGATATTTGATCTCCCGGACGGAATGTCTCCCTCAGAACGTCGGCGAATTGCCTCAGCACGGCGTCCCCTGCCGGATGACCATACGTATCATTGACATGCTTGAAATAATCAATATCCACGATGAGTAAGGTGAAGGGAATATGATCACGCTTAGCCACTGCTATCTTCTGCTCGATGATGACTTCAAACGCTCTGGAATTGAACAAGCTCGTTAAGAAGTCACGGTTGGCGGCTTCTTCCATCATCTGCACCGAATCCTCGGCTTTGCGCAAGTGACTTATCATAAGATAGATGAAGATCCCCGCAATCAGAAGCAGCAGCATGTACACCGCGATATCCTTCCAGGAACCGGGCTCAAGCAGAATACTTAGCAAAATCCCCGTGTTCAACGCAGACAATACTAAGGCCACCAGCCAACGCTTGAACGTGATGGTTTTTCCCCGTAAGATGATCAGTCCGCACAATAAAGTTATAGGCGCGTGGAGAGCTCCAATCAGGGAAGAGCCAGCCACCCCTTGTAGATAATTCAGTCGGTAGAGGCCGATAATAGCTGTAGTAATGACCCCGGACACACCTCCTCCCAATGAGATGGAGATTAGGATGGGCAATTGCCGGAAGTCTGCGACTGCGCGCGAGGATAGTGGAAAGGTATAGTTCATAAGCAACACGCCAAGCACCCCGAGTACGACGCCAAGCAGCAGGCGGGTATAGGCTGTATTCTCCGAGCGGCTAAGCACCTTGCTTCTCACAATATGACCCAGGTAAATAAATGTCGTCAGCAACATGAAATTGTTGAATAAGTCCTGCAGCATCTGAATTACCTCTCTGATGTCAATTTACAGTGATGTTAGCATACCATAATGCACCGTTAATTATAAATTCCGCTCATACTATAATGCCGTCTTCCATGTTATAATGCGCATAGATGAAAGGGTGAACGGGAATGAACGACGAGGCTGCGCTTCAGGTGCAAGAGCCTGTACAAGTATGCCTGCTGGCTGGGAAAATCATGCTGCAAAGTGGTGCGGAGACTTACCGTGTGGAAGATACAATGACACGCATGGCCGATGCGCTCGGGCTTCACGGAGCTGATAGCTTTGTGACGCCAACCGGAATTTTGTTTCAGTCTGGCGAAGCGGACTCGGCCAAGCTGATTCGAATTGTAGCCCGTACCACCGACTTGCAGAAGGTATCCGCCGTGAACAATGTCTCTCGCAAGCTTGGCAACGGAGAGATGACCTCCGAAGAAGCCTATGCTGAACTTCTGGAGATTGAACGGGTTAAGCCTGCTTATCCCATGTCTATGCAAATTGCAGCAGCCGCTATATCCAGCGGCTGCTTTACCTTGATGTTCCGCGGCTCATTGGCCGATTTCCTGCCCGGCATCGTTTGTGGCGGTCTGGGCTTTGCCGCTTTTTTGCTGTTGCATCGTCTTGTGAAGGTTAAGTTTTTTGCCGAATTTATAGCATCGCTGCTCATCGGCCTGCTTGCCGTATTACTAGTGGAGCTTCACATCGGACGCATGCTCGACAAGGTGATCATCGGCTCCGTCATGCCCCTTGTGCCCGGCTTGCTCATTACCAATGCCGTTCGAGATTTGATGGCCGGACATCTTGTATCCGGCTTGTCCAGGGGAGCTGAAGCCTTCCTGACCGCCTTTGCGATCGGCGCCGGTGTGGCCGTCGTATTCACTTTACTTTGACAAACCTGGCTCCACGCCATGATCGTTGGAATTAAAGGTTGCCGGAAGGAGTAGAACTTACCTTATGTATTGGATCATCCATCTTATCGCCAGCTTCATAGCCTCTGCCGCCTTCGCGATTCTGTTCAACGCCCCCAAGCGCACGCTGCTGCAATGCGGGGTATCCGGCGTAATTGGCTGGATGATATACCTGCTGCTGCTCAGCATGGGTATGGAGGCCGTCTTCTCGACCGTAGCGGCCACCTTCCTGGTCGGTGTAGCGGGACAGTTCTTTGCCAGATGGTACAAGGAACCCGTGATCATCTTTAGCGTAGCTGGTATTATCCCGTTGGTTCCCGGCGGACTTGCCTACGATGCGATGCGGCGATTTGTAGAGAATGAATATAATCTGGCCGTTCAGTTGGCCGCCCAGGCCTTCCTCCTCTCAGGTTCGATTGCCATCGGACTGGTTCTATCAGAAGTGCTGGGACAACTCCTCATTCGGCGCAAGCCTCTGCGTATTCAGGTAAATCGCCAGCAACAATAACAGTGTGGAGCGGGGAACTTACACAAATAGAGGTTGTTCAAAAAGTCATCTTTCCAGAACGAAGCAGTTCGAGAAGCAGGTTCGACATCGAATCTTGAATTCAGCCGGGACTTCCGTTGCTCACGTACCCACTACGTACGCTCCGCTACTCAGTCCCTAGCTTCATCCAACCTTCTTGGTCCTGTAAACCCGACTTTTTGAACTTACACAAATAGAAAGAAGTGAACAGCAAGAAATGATCGGCGATATCATCTTGGAAGTTGTTTTACCTATCTTTGTCCTGATTGGCCTTGGTTCTCTCATGCAAAGAGCATTCAGAATGGACCTGTACACCCTCGCCAAAATTAATTTCTATTACGTGACCCCGGCCGTAGTATTCCTGAGTATGTATGAATCGGAAATGTCGCCGGAGCTACTGGGGAGCGTAACCGGCTTCTATATCCTGTATGTACTGCTGCTGCTGGGCATCAGCCATCTCGTTAGCCGACGCTTCAAATTCGGTAAGGGCATGCGTGCGGCCTTCGCCAACAGCCTGATCCTTGATAACTCCGGCAATTACGGAATGCCGATTAACCAACTGGCCTTCAGGGGCGATCCTCTTGCCGCCTCCGTTCAGGCACTCGTCATGACCTTCCAGAGCCTGGTCACATTTACGTATGGTGTGATGAGCGTCCAGCGGGCCAAATCCGGCGGCACACTGAGAGCCGCCCTGATTGGCTTCCTCAAGATGCCCGTTCCCTATGCGCTTGTACTTGGCATGCTGCTGCATGTTCTGGATTGGCCCCTGCCTTACTTCATGTCCAAGCCGCTGGCCTATATTGCCGATTCCATGGTCGCCATAGCCCTGCTCACCCTGGGAGCGCAAATCATCAAGTACCCGCTCAGGCTGGACAGACTGGACGTCTACATCAGCGTTGCTTTGCGACTGTTGATTGGACCAGCAATAGGTTATCTCCTCATTGTCCTGTTAGGTTTGAAGGGAATTCCCGCTCAAGCTTTGCTTATCGCCTCAGGTATGCCGAGCGGTGTCAACAGTACCATTCTGGCCGAAGAATACGATAATGAACCGGACTTCGCCTCGCAGACTGTCCTGATTTCAACCATTCTTAATCTGATTACTGTGACCGTACTCATCTCTTTATCCCAATATGTAGGTTAAGCCAAGCTCATCCTGCAACGAACCCCTCCGCTGGTGGCGGAGGGGTTCGTTGTTAACATTTTCTCAGGTACATGATTTGCTACTTACGCTCATACTCCATTTGATGCAGTTCGCGAATAAATCGTTGCAGCAAATGGCTATCCTGATGGCCCAACCCGTGCTGATTTTCCTTGGTGATCATCTGGCCAATCCGTTTCTTCAGCAATTCACTACGGCGTTCTAACGCTTCCCCTTGACTCAATAGCTTCCACTCCCTTTGGGTTCTCTCTTCTGTATAAGAGGTAGTTCCAGAAAGTCATCCCAAACTGTACACCCGACTTTCAGAACACGTACTTTAAGAGGTTGTTCAAAAAGTCGTCTTCCCAGAACGAAGTTGTTCGAGAAGTGGGTTCGACATCGAATCTTGAATTCACCCGGGCCTTCCGGTGCTCACGTACCCACTACGTACGCTCCACTCCTCAGTCCCTAGCTTCATCCAACCTTCTTGGTCCTAGAAATTCGACTTTTTGAACACGTACCTTAAGTATAAAAGTCCAAGGGATTTATGGGAAAACCAATTAAAAACGCTCTATCCCGAGATGATCCAAATTTTCGGCAGCACATAAATTCATCACCTGCCTTACATACATATCCTCTAAAATACTGCCTCATCCTCAGCATACCTTTACTGCGATAAAGTTAATTTCCTTATATTACCTAATATATGATTCATTAACCATCCGCTCTCCTACAGGACTCCCCTAATCGCTACCACAACACAACCATCTTGGGGTATACTGTGCTTTGAGACACAGGGAAGGAGCAGGAATGTGCCAGACCATAAGACAAGCTTAAGCAATCATGGAATTTTTTTTGATGTAGATGATACGTTGTATGATCATCTGGAGCCTTTTCGCACAGCTATGGATAAGGTGTTACTTCACGGGCAGGACTTCCCGTTCGAGACCGCTTATCAGCGAATGCGTTATTACAGCGACTTGCTGTCCACTGAAGCGGGAGGGACACCTACGGAAAGCAAGGTAATCGAGGAGATGCGGATAGAGCGCTTCGTCCGAACCCTGGCCGAATTTGATATGACCTTAACCAAGGAGCAAGCTGCTGCTATCCAAGCGGCCTATATAGATTGCCAATTTCGCATTCGCCCGTTTGAGGGAGCGGAGCAACTCATTCGCAAGCTGCAGATGCTGGGAGCGACCGTCGGTCTGATTACCAATGGTCCGGCCGAGCATCAATGGAAGAAAATCCGCATTCTTGGAATTGATCGCCTCATCCCGGCAGACCTGATATTTATTTCCGGGGCCGTGGGTCTCACCAAGCCTGATCCCCGATTATTCGAGCATGTTGCAGCCAAGCTCAAGCTAACCGCCGGGCAATGCTGTTATATTGGCGATTCCTGGCGCAATGATGTGGTAGGCGCTGCCGAGGCCGGATGGCGTATGCTCTGGTTCAACCATCGCGGAGTCCAGCCTGAATCCCAGGCGCGTCCACATGAGCCCGCCGCAAGCTATACTGAGCTCTCCCGGCTACTATTGGGAGAATAAAATAAACCGCTGAGCCGGTGACTATATCTTCCGGTTCAGCGGTTTTCCCACCCTTTTTCCCCTTGGTTAATTACCTCAGGATGCGCTGTCTTTAACCTCTTGAGGGATCTTGATTTCAGCAACTTCATTATAGTTGGAGAACTTGTTCACCATTACCATATCCATTTCTATCTTCCGTCCGTCCATATCCATATTCGCCTTGATGACCACATCTGACTGAACGGGATAGAAGTTATCTTTGTTAACAGCATATTTCATACTAATCTCTTGAATTTCCATCTGATTTATCATTTCCCCAAGTTCGTCATTTCCTCCACCAGACTGACTCATCAACGATTTAGCCAATTCCTTGACGCCCTCACCCAATACTTCAGCCGTAAGCACATATTCTGTTCCTTCATCAGCAATGTTAACCTTGTCGGTAATTGATTTGAACTGCTCAAGCTGGTTCTCAGGAGCCACTGTTTCCTCTACCCCGGCAACCAACTCATCCCTCAACTCGTCGGGATACTTCACCCATGCTCCAGCTATACTTGAATAAATACCTTCATCGGTAATATATTGCTTGATCTCACGTTCCCCAGTGCTGCTGGACATGTTAATGACCTGATAGACTCCCAGTGGTTCTCGGGTAGAGTCAACCTTCACGGTGATGCCCACTTTCTCATTGGTTTGCTCGGTCCCATACGTCAGCACCATATCTTGCTGCACATCTGCCTCCATGGTAAAGCTTTTCACACCCGCGCTGGCCTCCAATGTTTTTTGGATCAGTTCCTCCAGCGTAATGTCATCCTTCTTCACCTCGACTTGCTCTTCCTGCTTCTGGTTAGCCGAGTTCGTTCCACCTTGAACCGCTTCCGCTTGACCCGATGCTGTCGGCTCTGTATCCTGCCCGCAAGCAGTCAGCCCTATTGCCAGTATGATTCCCAATAGTCCTGCAGTCCATCTTCTCACTTTCGTTGTCCTCCTTAGGAACGAATTCAGCACTCCATGACATCCAATCTACATGCTGAAAAGTCTAATTTGAATATTGAAAATATTCATTATTGATCATATTAAACAACGGACTTGGCTGATTACAGGGGACAAAGTCCAATTTCCTCCCTATTAAGGTCCTGTTTCTTTGGTTAATTTGAACTAAACTTAACTCAAAAAGCCATTGATCGACATATACGACAGTAGATTCCTTTAATTTGCCATGATAAAATTATGGATATCATTGGAAAGTTAAGGTATACATCCGTATTTAATAAGGAGATTGTTATGAACGGATTCCTTTTATTAATTCCATTTCTACTCATCAGATTTGGACTTTTAAGCCTGCTAGACAAGGATGGGCTAAAACGTGCCGCATTCTTCGCTCCGCTGATTGGAGGAGAGCGGACTGCCTACTGGTGTTATCAGATTTCGAACCTTCTAATCTTGATCTACCCGTTCTTCCTGAAGGTTACGACTGAGAAAGCTTGGTTGTATGCTGGATTGGCCACCTACGGATTAGGTATATTGCTGTGCCTTGTATCCGTATTTAATTTTGCCAGCCCGGCGGCAAATGGCATGAATCTTGAAGGATTGTATCGACTCTCCCGCAACCCGATGTATATAGCTTACTTTATTTATTTTTTGGGTTGTGCGTTGCTTACACAGTCCTTACTACTATTTGTAGTCGTAATGGTCTTTCAAATATCAGCACATTGGATCATCCTGGCCGAAGAGCGATGGTGTCTGCAACAATTTGGACAACAGTACAAACACTATATGAGCAAAGTAAGGCGTTATATTTAGAGTTATAAAAAAACACGGGGAGCATCGGCATCATGCCAACGCTCCCCGTAGTTCATCGCAATTGCAAAATATCCACGCCGTACGGCTCAAGTTGCAAGGTCCTGTCCCGATCCAGCCCATAGAGCACGCTGTGGTAATCCGCATTCAGCGTCACCTGACGTGCCTCACGACACAGATTCAACACGAACAGGAAGCTTCCGGCTTCCCCGCTTCTAGCCGCCACTTGTACGCCATCCGGCAAATCCGTAGCCGGGCTGCCGATCCCGCGCATCTCGGTAATCTGACCTAATAGCCGCTTCAGATAAGCTTCCTCCGGGTGAATGCCCAGATAGTACACCTGTCCTTGCCCATAGCTATTTACCGTTACAGCAGGAAGCCCGCGATAATAATCCTCATCATAGAACGCTAGGGGCTCCGCACCCTTCAGGTGCAATAAATCGCACCATTGCGTCCCCGAGTAAGTATGCCCTTCCGCATCCACAATGCGATGAGCGTCTTGCCCGATGGGATCATACTCGTCCACAGTCACCCCCGCTGCGGTAGCAAGCAGCCCTGGCAGTGGCATCATTACATGCTGATTATTCATATACTTAGCCCCGGTACGCGTCGTCAAGATCAGTGTGCCTCCTGACTGCGCAAAGGCTTCCAGCTTGGCAGCCATCTCCGGATTCATCAGATACAAACCCGGTGCGATCACCAACTTGTATCCCTGCAAATCCTCGGTCCATTCCAGCGCATCACAGCCAATGCCCAGCTTCGTCAAGGCCCGGTGAAAATCCTTAATATTCTCGTAGTAATCCAGCCCTTCTGCCTGCGGCTGAATACGTAGCGCCTCCAATTGCTCATGGGACAACAAAATGGCTACCTCATGCTGCGGTGCTGTTCCCTCCAACGTATCAGATAGGGCATTGACCTCGCTGCACAGTTCCGAGAACTCGGTAAACCTACGTCCTAGCACATTGCTGTGATCAATGATTCCGTGCCAGAACTGTTCCGCCCCTATTAGAGCAGAGCGCCAGCGAAAGTGAACAACGGTATCCGCGCCCTTGGCAATCGCTTGCCAGGCGTAGGCCCGAATCAGGCCAGGGTAAGGAGCGCGCCATGTCGGGAACCAGGCCCCCGGCGGTCCGCTAAGCTGCTCCATAATCCAAAAGTTGCGGCGTTTGACCCCGCGTGTCACATCCAAAGACAATGCTCCGCTGTAGGGGGCCGTAGCCTGCTTGGCCGGATTCGTGTTCGGATAGTAATCGAAGGAGGCCACATCCAGCTCCGCACCAATTCGGTACAAATCCAGGCGCTGCGGATAAGAATGCAGATTATGCGTAACAAAATGGCCCGGACAATATTTACGCAAAATTTTGATCTGCTCGCTTTGGAATTCCGTAATGGCATCCCACTGGAAGCGAGTGAAGTCAAGCAGATAGGAAGGATTCTGATGTCGGGAGCCCCCATAGGGAACCCCTACCTGACTCCAGGCATTGTACTCCCCGCTCCAGACCACCGTACCCCATTCCCGATTGACGTTCTCCAGCGTGCCATACTTGCGTTCCACCCACTCGCGAAAACGAAGATTACACGTATCGCAATGACAATCAATCACCCAGAATTCATTGTCCGTCTGCCAGCCGATGACAGCAGGATGATCTGCGTAACGGCAGGCCATCGCCTCCACGATGCGAGAGCCATGTTGGCGCAGCGATTCGCTGTTATAACACCGATGCCCCCGAACCCCGGGATGGTTGATGTGCCCGCTCGCATCCACCGGCAGAATATCCGGGGCCAATTCCGTCAGCCAGCGTGGTGGTGTATTCGTAGGTGTGCCCAGAACGACCTGAATCTGATGCGCGGCAAACAGATCTATAGCCTGGTCCAGCCATTCAAACGCAAATTGTCCCTCCGACGGCTCCAGACGGCTCCAAGCGAATTCCGCCAGCCGAACCACCTTCACCCCCGTAATCTCCATCAATCGAATATCCTCTTCCCAAAGCTCCGGCTCCCAGTGCTCCGGGTAATAGACAACTCCGATTTGAACTTGATCCAGCTTGGTTGTTGGCTTCATTATTGATCCCCCTTAAATAGGAAGAACCACCTCTCCCTTCTTCCCAGAGAGGTGGCTTACCTCATATCACTATTATCCTATTTTAACTTGTCCCAAGCTGCTTGCATATTTTTCTGCCAATTTTCCACATCACTCTTACCTGCCAGGTATTGCTGAATGGCACTGCCGAATTCTTGAGCAACTCCATCCGGATATTTCCCGGCTTGGTGAGCATAGATTTTGCCTTCCTCTACGTAGTTCACCAAGTCCGTAGCGATAGCTCCCATGTCCTCAGGAGTAGCTTCAATGGTCGTCATCGCCGGGATGAATTTGAATTTCTTTACGATGTATTCCTTGCCCGCATCGGAAGTAACCAGCCAGTTCAAGAAGGTTTTTGCTTCTTCTTTGGCATCCGAGTCCTTGTTCACGACCAGGTTCACCGGAACGCCGATGGTGACTCTGCTCGTCTTCTCGGCATCATCACTAATAGCCATAGGGAGTACACCAATATTCATGCCCGGTGTAATACCATCGATCATCGTTTGCGCCCAGTTCCCTTGTTGCATCATGGCCACTTCTCCATTAGCGAACATAGTTACCTGCGTATTATAGTCGGTGGTAAGTGGGTTTTTGTTACCATAATCCAAGGTTAACTTCATCAACTTGGCCCAATCGGCAAAATGCTGGTTGCCAACGATGGAAGAGGTTCCTTCATTCAAGCCTTTAATAAAGCCATCAACATCATCCTGGTTAGCAAAAGCAACACTGATCCCCTGGCTACCTACCAGCCACCATTCTTGATAAGCATTGGCGAAAGGCATAATACCTGCGGCTTGCAGTTTCTTTGCTGCCTCTTCCAGTTCCGAATAGGTTTGTGGCGGGTCAGTAATCCCTGCTTGTGCAAACAAATCTTTATTGTAGACAAAGCCAAATCCCTCAAGATCAAGTGGCAAGCCATAGACCTTGTCCCCTTTGGTAATCGCTTCAGCCGCCAGCGGCACGAGGTCGCCTACCCAAGGTTGGTCAGACAAGTCTTCCAACTTCTCTTCCCACATATCTAATTTGGCATATCCGTTGTTGGAGAAAATATCAGGAGCATCGCCGGAAGCAAACTTTGTTTTCAAGGCTGCATCGTAATCCGCACCCCCGCCCACCGTCTGGATGTCCAGCTTGATGTTAGGGTATTCCTTCTCAAACTCTACCTTCAATTCATTAAGGCCTTCCACAATCTCGGTTTTAAATTGGAAGATCGTGACCGTCTTCTGTTCCTGCTTACCACTGCCTTGACTTTCTCCACCCGTATTGGTACCGTTTGCAGAATTTCCGTTGCCACAAGCGGCAACAAGTAATGACATTATTAATAAAACAGATACCATCATAAGATTCTTAGGCTTCTTCATCATCTAATTCCCCCTAAATCTGTTTTTAATATATTGGAACAGCGGGCCGGGATCAACCCTTGACCGATCCCGCTGCGATTCCCTCAACAATGTAACGCTGTAAGAACAAGAAGAAGATAACAACTGGCGTAATCCCTAATACCAGAGCCGGGAGCGCAATGTCCCATTGCTTGCTGTATTGCCCGAAGAATGAAAAGGTAGCGAGCGGTATCGTCCGCATTTCCGGACGTTGCAAGATTAATGAAGGCAATAGATAGTCATTCCATACCCACAAGCAATTCAACACAATAGTTGTCATCAGCATCGGCTTCAACATGGGGAGCACAATGCGGAAGAATACACTGATTCCTGTACAACCGTCAACGGTAGCTGCTTCCTCAATCTCCCGCGGAATGGATTTAACGAATCCATGGAAGAGGAAGACGGCCATGGGTGCTCCTAAACCAAGGTAAGTCATAATGAGTCCAAAATGCGAATTATTGACTCCCAGTTCATTCACGACTCGCAATAACGGCATCATGATCGTCTGGAAAGGAATAACCATGGATGCAATAAACAGCATGAACAAAATGCGGTTAAACAAAGTGTTGGAACGCACCATGCGGTAGGCGCCCATAGCGCTGATTAATGCTAACACGCCTACACTGATCACTGTAATAATCAGAGAGTTAGTAAAAGCTTGGGGAAATCGGGTGAGCTCCCAGGCTTTTGCATAGTTCTCCCACTGAATTACCTTAGGCCAACTCGCTGAATCCGACATGATCTCCCCGAAAGGCTTGACCGAATTGACAAATAAGAAATAGAAAGGAGAAAGGAAGACCAAAGCAACGATGCCCATAATAATCTCTGTCGTTAAGAGTCTGCCAGTATATTTCTTCATCACGCTTCGACCTCCTTGCTCTTCGTCAGACGAACCTGGAACATGGTAATGACTGCCACAATGACGAAGAACAGAATCGCCTTGGCCGTTCCCAACCCATAACGGTTATTTTGGAAAGCTTCATTATAAATGTTCATCGCTACAGACTCCGTAGATTTGAACGGTCCGCCCTTTGTCAATGAAAGGTTGAGGTCGAACATCTTAAAGGCCCAAGAGATAGCCAGGAACAAGCAGATCGTAACCGCAGGCATAATCAACGGTATAATGATGCTGCGCAGTATTTGCCAGCGACTTGCACCGTCAATCTCAGCAGCCTCCATGACCTCGGAAGGAACATTGGTTAAGGAGGAAATGTAAATGACCATCAAATATCCGGCCGTATGCCAGACAAACACAATCATAATTCCCCAGAACCCGGTTGTGGCATCCCCCAGCCAAGGAAGACCAAAGAAGGACCACCCGGTCAACTCATACACCGTGTTAAAACCTTTGATAAAAATAAACTGCCAAATGAATCCTAGCAACAGGCCACCAATGACATTAGGCATAAAGAATATCGTACGCATAATGTTCCGCAGCTTCAACCCTTTGGTCAAAAAATAAGCAAGGAAGAAGCCAACCACATTCGTAAGCACAATGCCCACTACGGTAAATTTGGTCGTAAACCAGAAGGAAGACCAGAAATCAGGATCGTTTGTAAATATAATTTTGAAATTGTCCCACCCTACCCAATTTACTGTGCTCGCCACGCCATTCCAGTCGGTCATTGCATAATACATACCAAGTAAGAATGGAACTACCATGATGATGATAAAGAACAAGAGCACGGGTCCTACAAAAAATAACTGAAGTCCCAGTTCAGACGCTCTTTTGTTATTCATGGCGCAGCCCCCCTTTCTTTCTAACGAATAACTGTTGTATTGTTATTATGACTTGGGGCAGCAACTAAACACACCTACAAATGTGAACACTCAGGTGGAAATTATTGATCGGGAGAATCGGAATACTTATGAAATGGAACAGCATCCGGACCAAACTGATTGTCTTCATGCTTCTTGCTACAACCATCCCTATTGTTGCAACGATGGTCGTCACTTATTACTACACCGCACATTCATTGAAAGCCCGCGTTGCGGCAGAAGACGTCAATCTCCTGTACCAAGGGGGGCGTAATCTGACCAATTTGCTTGACGATATCAACCGTACCTCATCAAATATTTATAATATTTCGAATCTGGTGCAAGGAGGCTACGAAGATGTCCAAAGCAATTCACGGGTATATGCTGTCCTATCCAATATCTCTACTTCCGTGCCAGACATCTTCCAAATCTACCTTTACGAGAATAGTAGCCGGAAAGCTACTATTGTATCGCAAAATACACCTCAACGTAACTTCAACGTTGAACCTTATGCCGATGTAATTGGCGAGGGGCAAAAGAGCGTATGGGTTCAGCCCAGCCATATGAGCCATACTTACGGGCTGGTCTCCTTATCCTGGCGCTACCCTTCCGAGCCGGTATTTACCGTGCATCGCAAAATTGAAAAAGTGCCTTCCAGCAGCATTATTGGCTACTTATCGATCGATGTTAAATTATCTGCTCTGAGCGACATTGTCGATCAACTTTACGAGCAAAGCCGCGAGAAAATTTATATTCTGGATGACAACGGATATATCATCTATAGCGACGAGCAGAGCAAGATCGGCAACAAACTCGAAGAGAAATGGTACACCCAGCAAATTGCTGGGGTCAATACACCAAGTGGGAACTTTGAGACGGAGGGAAGTGTATTCGTCTATCACCAAATTTCAGGCGTGGGAGCTAACTGGACCTTGGTGAAGCAAGTCCCGGTGGCCTACCTGACCCAGACCGCCAACAAGACGGCGGGTATTAACCTGTTACTGCTGGCCGTGTCACTCATTTTCATCATTCTGGCCACGATTATCATTTCTCTAAGAATCACCGCCCCGATCAAACGGCTATCCAGCCATATGAACGAGGTACAACAGACAGGCAACCTGAATGTGGATGTATTGCCTGCCGGTAAAGATGAGATCGGTCTGCTCACCAAGCGCTTCCGGACGATGCTGGACACGATCAACAATTTTATCCTGAAGGAGTACAAGCTGGAATTGTCCAGCAAGAACAATCAACTCCGGGCCTTGCAGGCGCAGATTAATCCGCATTTTCTGAATAATACTCTGCAGATCATCGGTACGCTTGCTCTAGAGCTTAAGGTTCCGCAAATCTACACCTTGATCTCGGCACTGGCGAAAATGATGCACTACAGCATGCATAATGGCGACCGATTTGTGACCCTGAGGGACGAGCTTGAGCATGTCAAAGCGTACATGGAGTTGCAGAAGGAACGCTTCGAGGGACGTTTCTCCTTCACAGCGGATATTCCTCAAGAGCTGCTGCCCCTGCGAATGCCCAAGCTGATTCTCCAGCCGATTATGGAGAACTACTTCAAGCACGGCATTAATCGTTCCCAGGAGGATGGGCTTGTTGGCTTGCAGGCGTTCGAGGGCGAGGAAGGCTACGTTACAATTATTGCGTACAACAACGGAGCCCCGATCCCGCCCGAGAAGCTTGCGCTGCTACAACATAAGTTGGCCGAGGCAGCCGAGCACCCCGATGAGGAGGCTGCCACCGATTCGCAGACCTTGAAGACCGGGGCACCATCCTCCATCGGTCTGGTCAATGTGCTTACCCGCTTGCGTCTGGTCTATGGACAAGAGGCCTCCTTAACAGTCCATCCTCCCGAGGAAGGCGGCGTGCAAATCATACTGAGAATACCTGCGGTAGAAGCCGCACCGTACGATAGAGATGGAGAGTGAACGAGTATGAGAGCGTTAATTGTCGATGATGAAGTACGGGTTCGCAAGGCCGTGCGCTTACTGGTTGATTGGGAAAGCCACGGAATACGGGATATTGAAGAAGCCGGTGGGGGCAATGAAGCCATTGACTTCATCAAAGCCACCCCGCCGCAACTTATCATTATGGACATGATGATGGAATCGGGTCATGGTCTTGAACTGATGACCTGGGTACGCGAGCACGCCGGAAATGTGAAATTCATTGTGGTCAGCGGACATGACGATTTCGAATTTGTTCGCAGCACCGTGAGGCATGGAGGAATCGACTATATCCTCAAGCCTATCGATCCCGAAGCCATCAATGCCGCAGTAGCCAAAGCGGTGAGCCAGTGGCGAGAGGAGGAGCAGGGGCGTCTGGATATGCAGCACAAGAGCATCCGGCTCAATGAGTTCAAGCCCGTATACGGGGAGAAGCTGCTCTCCTCCCTGATTGATGATCCCGGCTCCGCCGAAGCTTCGTTGCGCCGCTTGCGGGAGGAAGGGGTTATTCCTGCCGATATCACATCTGCACGCCTGCTGCTCTGCCAGATAGATGCCGGAGATGCCATCCTCCAGCAACGGTTCGGGTATAATAGCGAGCTACTGCATTTCGCGCTGATCAATATCTGCAATGAATTTCTGCTGCCTGGACGAATGGGCATCGCGTTCAGGCATTGGGGCGCACCGCTGGAAATTTTGCTGCTCCTGTGGGAGCGGCCAGAGCAAGCCTTCGAGCAAGTAGAGCAGATCAATCGGGGATTGCATCACACCTTGCAACGGCGGCTGCATTTCGGACTAGGCCAGACAGGATCACTGCCCGCCAGCCTTCACCGGCAGTATAGCGAAGCGCTGGCCGTGCTACGCCGCCGCAATTTGCTTGAACCTGACCGCTTCATTCACACAGAAGTTCCAGAAGCACCCGCTACCGCATCCGGCAAGCTATCCTTAAGCTTTGCCAAGGTGCAGGAGGATTGGAAGCTCGCCGTCATGAGCTCCGATCCCGCACAAATGACCGCTGCCGCAGAGCGCTGGATCGATGAGCTTTGCCGCAGCGGCAAGGTGACTCCCGAACTGCTGGCCATTTGGAGGAACGACATTTTGTCGTTTCAGACGCGGCTCGTGCGGGAAGCCTTCGGCGAGCAGGCCGAGGCCATGCTTAAGGGGGGTTCCCTTGATGAATCAGACACTCCTGCACCAGCAGGTCTAGCCAATGTCCTGCCCAATCCTGATAGCTACACCTTCTCCCGCTATGTGTGGCGGGACTGGTCGTTGCAGGTCATTGAACAAACAGCCAAGCTGCTCTCCCGGCAGCCCGCCAAGGAGAAGCATACGATGGCTGATATCGTGCAGTATGTGGAACAGCATTATCAAGCAGACTTATCCTTGCAGGAAATCGCTGCGCAGTTCTATGTAAGCCGGGAATACGTATCCCGGAAGTTCAAACAGGAATTCGGTATTAATTTCTCCGACTATTTAAGCCAATATCGGATCGACAAGGCCAAGCTACTCATGGCCAACCCAAATCTGAAGCTGCACGAAATCGGCGAGATGGTCGGTTTCCGTGATGTGAAATATTTCAGCAAAGTGTTCAAGAAGCTGACGGGCGAGTCGCCACGGGACTTCCGCGGGAGATAACCTCGCCCGTGCCGCCAAGTGAATCACCAGATTAACGTAACACTTTGACATCCGGGCTGTTGGCAGAACCGCCGACAGATACCGGGGCTTTGGCTGGCCGCTGGCCTCCCCGCCACCGCTTATGCAGTTCGGGAAGCGCAACACCCAGCAAGACCAGCAACACGCCAAACCACTGGATGCCACTGACATGCTCATGAAGCACGACACTGGACAGCAGCACCGCTACTGGAAGCTCGGAAGCGCCGAGAATCGCTGCCATCCCTTCGCCTGTCGACGGTACACCAATGGCAAATAGCAACGGCGGAAGGAAGGCCCCAAGCAGGCCAAGGAAAAATCCGTAGGGCAACAAGCCTTGAAGTAGTGTTCCATCGAACAGGAAGGTTGGCGGGAATAACAGGAACACTAGCAACATGCCGCCCGTAATCATCCAGCTACTGCGATATACCGGATGAGCAGAAGGAATCGCTTTCCCACTCAACAGCACGAACAAGGTATAGCTGACCGCAGCCAGCAGGCCAAATACGATGCCTCGCCAGTCGTAGCCACCGCTGCCCCGTTCAAATACGCCAGCAGCCAGCAAGGTGCCTACAAACAGGATAACTAAAGTGAACAGAACAACCTTGTGGGGGCGTTTCTTCTGCACGATCGTTTGAAGTAGCACTCCCATCCAGGTGAACTGGAACAACAGCACGATTGCCAATGAGTTCTGAATGTAATGTAAGGATTGATAATAGAGCAGCCCCGTAATCGCCGTGGGTGCACCCGCAGCGAGCAGAAGCAGGCGTTGCTTCCAGGTCAGCTTCATGATACCAGAGCCGGGAGTAACCGAGGCTTCACCTTTCTTCTCCTTGCGTCTCTCACCCAGCTTCACTATAAGAGCTAGCAGCCAGATCAACACAAATCCTGTCAGCAGTTGACTGCCAACCACCTGACCGAGCGAATATCCCTGCCCATAGGCTTTGGTCACAATAGTAGACAACACTCCATAACTGACAGCACCTAGAAATACAAGCCATTTATGTCTCATCGCGTATGATAATCTCCTTCTGTATATAAGTTGTCGTGTCCATCGCAAGCAGCCAAACGCAAAAAAACTCCCTTGCCCGGAATATAGACCGTTCAGTTACATGAACTGCGATCTGATATTCGTAGCAAGGAAGTTAGGCTTCCTGTAGAGACCCCCGCCCCATTTCTGGCGGAGTTATACGAATTTGAACACTGCATGTTATTATGCGACATTACGCAAGGTGCGTCAACCCCCATATATCCTCAATCCTAATATCTTCTTACATGTTTTGGTGTTACACCATAGGTCTTCTTAAACATTCGAGCAAAATACCCTACCTCTTCAAAACCTACTTTGGACGCAATCTCCGTAACCGTGATTTCTGTAGTTTGCAGCAATTCTCTAGCTTTATTTAATCTAAACCCGATCAGATAATCTACCGGGGAGGCATGAAGTCCTTCCTTGAAGCACCGTAACGCCTCACTCTTGCTCACTTTGGCGGCTGATGCAATATCAGAGAGTCTAATCCGTTCCATGTAGTTCTCATAAATAAATTCCAGCATCATTCTTAGCCGTGCTTGCGTCGTCTGAAAACCTGAAGTCTGCGGAGATCTCATACAATCGTCCTGATGTAGATACAATGTGCGCCAGATCGAAGCAAGCTCAATTTGTACATCAAGTTCCTTTGTCTCTTCCCGAGCATTCAACAAATGAAACACATGGTAGAGAGATTGCAGAATCTCATTTTGCCAATCGATCTGATTGCTCAGACGCAAGCAAGAGATATGAGAATAAATGATAGGATACACAAATTTCTGATACACAGATTGATGGCTGCCGGAAATAATTTCAGGAGAGCATACCACATTAGGAACAAGCGCCCTACCTCCTGCCTCATATCCATGAATAACTCGTGAATTTACAAAAATACCTTCCCCCTGAGCTAAATGTACAGTATCCTCGCCAACCAGATACTTGACCTTCCCTTCCTGAACGATCGCAAATTCCAATTCTTCATGCCAATGTCGATTGATACTGTAGTGAGGGAACTCATCCGTATCGTCAAGATAATATTGTATTGGGAACTGTGGAGATCCATGTGTAGCCAGTTCTCGCAGTTGTTCATCTGTGCTCACTGTCTTCTTCATATCAGGACCTCCTTTTTGTGATATTGTACTGTAAAAAAGTGAAATACTGCAAGAAAAAGGCTTTTATTTGTGATATATTTCAATTCATGCTCTGACTCATTTACCAACAAATTTCAGGAGGCAACTATGGCTACATTACTTTTAATCATCATTTATATCATATTTATAAGCTTGGGGATACCCGATTCCATATTTGGAACGGCCTGGCCCGCCATCAATACAGAGTTTGGCGTTCCAGTCTCAGCAGCAGGATATGTCACCTTCACCATCTCAGGCTTTACAACCATCTCAAGCTTGAGTAGTGCAAAATTAATCCAGAAATATGGAACGGCTGCTATAACGGCGGCAAGTGTCAGCTTGACGGCTGTTGCACTCCTTGGCTTTTCTTTTTCACAAAATATGTTATGGCTATGCCTGTTTGCAATCCCGTTAGGCCTGGGCGCTGGTGCCATAGACGCGGCTCTGAACAATTACGTAGCACTACACTATAAGGCAAGTCATATGAATCTCCTGCACTGTTTTTATGGGATCGGAGTTTCCATGAGCCCCTATCTAATGTCGTTATCACTTTCAGAGTCAAATCACTGGCGGAGTGGCTATTATGCTGTCTTTATGGTACAGGCTTCTATTGCGATGATTGCCCTGTTCTCATTGCCCCTATGGAGAAAAGTTCACCAAGGCAAGTCAGCGAATAAAGAGATTGTATTTAAGTCGGTCAGCATCCTGTCGCTTTTCAAATTACCTTCCGCCAGAGCGGTCTGGCTTATATTTATAGGTTCTTGCGCCATCGAGTATACCGCAGGGATATGGGGAAGCAGTTTTCTAGTGAATACCAAAGGGGTGTCTCTGGAAGCTGCAGCCCAATCCGTTACGTTGTATTATGTTGGAATTGCCACCGGCCGACTGCTCTCCGGTTTATTAGCGGATCGGGTGACAAGCTGGAGATTAATTCACCTTGGACAAGGTATTCTGTTCATGGGAATTGTAATGCTCATGCTACCACTGCCAACAGCCGTCTCCACGGTTGCTCTATTTCTGGTGGGTTTGGGTAATGCACCTATATTTCCCAACCTGCTGCATCTGACGCCAAAAAACTTCGGACAAGAACTGTCCCAGTCCATGATGGGGTCACAGATGGCTGTTTCTTATTTAGGGATTATGCTCATGCCCCCTCTGTTTGGTTTGTTGGCGCAAATGACAAGCATGAATACTTTCCCTTACTATTTGGTACTCCTGTTTGTTATTATGCTGTTGGCAATGAATCGTTTGTTGTGGGTATTGAAAAAAAACTGAAGGAGAACGCTCATGGACATTTCTCGTGGTACCTATGGATTTCGTTTTACTGAAGATGAGGAGCTCCAGCTTTGCGTGCTATACGCTGCCGGTTATGACTGCATCACCGATTCCTCTTATGCTTGGGATGGACTGGAGCGAACCGACGGCCCCCTTCTACTATTCCAGTATACGATTGCTGGGGAAGGGGTGTACGAATCGAATAACCGGATACACCGCGTGACGGCCGGTCAAGCCTTCCTGGCGGAGATTCCCGGCCCGCACCGCTACTATTATCCCGCCGGGGCCGAAGAACCTTGGGAATTCCTCTTCTTGCTGTTCAGGCCCAGGCTCATCTTGCCCCATTGGCGCAGATTCCTGCGTGAAGCCGGAGAGGTTCCCAAGCTCCCCTCAGACTGTGCGGCGGTCCGATTAGCCCGGATGATCGTAGTTGATGCGGAAGCGGGTCGGATCTCTGATCCCCTAATCGCCTCCTCCTGCGTCTATCAGTTCGTCACGGAGCTGGCCCGAATGCAGTCTAGTATTCTTCGGAATAGAGAGGCTTGGCCGACGAACATTCAACTCGCCGCCACATATATCGAGTTGAACTATTCGCAGATGATCAGCATGGATCAGCTATCAGAACAGGTGGGCTTATCCAAATATCACTTCATCCGCAGCTTCTCGGCCAGCACGGGATTAACGCCTGGTGCCTACCTGACCCGCATACGAACCGAAAATGCGATGGAACTGTTACGGGGCACCCGGCTCAGCGTTGAGCAAATTGCAGAACAGATTGGCTACTCCAGTGGCAGTTACTTTATCAAGGCATTCCGCAGCCTGACCGGACTGACTCCAGGCGAATTCCGCAGTGGTGGCGAAAGCCTTATTTATCGCAAATTA
Source organism: Paenibacillus senegalimassiliensis (assembly GCF_001486585.1). Taxonomy (GTDB): domain Bacteria; phylum Bacillota; class Bacilli; order Paenibacillales; family Paenibacillaceae; genus Fontibacillus; species Fontibacillus senegalimassiliensis. The sequence continues at coordinate 465,344 of NZ_LN909045.1, read as the reverse complement.
TTTTTTAATTAGCTTTCTTAATGAACCGCAATATTTTGCTATTTCACTTATAACCTTATCGTAGATATCGCTGAATCCCTTGATTATGATGAACATGAGAAGAGCAATAATGCATTAGCAAAGGAGCTTGATCATGGATCATAACAAACGTGTTGCATCCGTTCCCCCCTTGGGCTGGAACAGTTGGGATTGCTACGGCGCTGCCGTAACAGAGGAAGAAATTCGGGGCAATACAGAGTACATGTCACAGCATCTGAAGGACTATGGCTGGAGCTATATCACCGTGGATATTCAGTGGTATGAGCCTGGGGCCAACTCTTCGCAATATCGGCCCTTCGTTCCACTGGTCATGGATGAATACTCCCGGCTGATGCCTGCCGATAACCGCTTCCCCTCTGCCGCAGGCGGTCGAGGGTTCAAGCCATTGGCCGATTACGTGCACAGCCTTGGACTGCAATTTGGCATCCATATCATGCGCGGTATTCCCCGGCAGGCCGTTCACGCCGCTACCCCCATTCTCGGTACGCTCGCAACCGCCCGGGACATAGCTCACCCGAACTCTATTTGCCCGTGGAACACCGATATGTATGGCGTGGATGCCTCCAAAGAAGGAGCCCAGGCTTACTACGATTCACTATTTGAGCTATATGCACAGTGGGGCGTGGATTTGGTAAAGGTAGACGATATCGCTGCGTCGAGGCTTTATGATACTCATTCAGCGGAGATTACCCTGATCTCTCAAGCGATTGAACGATGCGGTCGTCCCATGGTGTTAAGTCTGTCTCCGGGACCCGCTCCAGTGGAATACTCGGGGTTCTTCACTGAACATGCTAACATGTGGCGTGTCACGGACGATTTCTGGGATCTGTGGCCCCTCCTGCTGGATATGTTCGACCGCTGCCGGACCTGGCAAGGCGTGCCAGAAGCAGGCTGCTGGCCGGACTGCGACATGCTACCGCTCGGTCATATCGGCATCCACTCCGTCGATGGCGGCGGCTCCGATCGTTGGACCCGCTTTACCCGAGACGAACAACTTACCATGATGTCGCTGTGGAGCATCTTTCGTTCGCCACTCATCTTCGGCGGTGAATTGCGAGATTGCGATGACTGGACGCTCTCGCTCCTTACCAATCGCGAGGTCCTTCGTATGCACCGGGAAAGCCAGGGCGCCAAGGAAGCGCTACGGGAAGGCGAGCTTATCGTCTGGACAGCCGAACATCCTGAAGGCTTCCACTACGCCGCAGTATTTAATACCGGAGAAGCTACGCTTCCTCTGGCTTTACCACTTTGGAAAATTGGCCTTGCCAACAAGGAAGCAGGAATCGAGTTATGGAGCGGACAATTGGCAAAGCTGAAGGGCGAAACGCTACATGCCGACTTGCCGCCACATGGCGTACGTATCTACCGATTCGACTAGAAGCCAAAGAGCGCCGCTTATTTTATAAGCTGCGCTCTTTCCATATACGCCCGTACCACAATATCCTGATCATGGTTGCCAAACCCCGACCCGTACAAGGTTAATCCCCCTACATGAACGGCCTGCTCGTCGACGGCAAAGCGAAGGGTCCAGAACGGTTCATGCAGCCCGATATCCGCCAGCGTCACCTCCGACATGCGCTCCCCGTCCATATAGGTACCCGTGGGCTCGATACGAATCGTCTTAAGCAACCCATATTGATTGACATTGCGATGCCACCATGCCGGGGTGAGCTTGCCGCGGGCCGCCCTCCCGAAGTCAGCCGGACTGGTCCAGGTTCCGAGAAAGGTTCCGTTGAAGGTAAACCCGATATCCGAGGGCCATTCATCTCTCAGGCCAGGAGCCTCCGAGGCTATTTCCATGGAAATTTCCAGCGCCTCCGGCAGCTCATCCTCCAGCAGGAAGTTCGGCATTTTGTATTCAACATATCCCCGCCCGAACCAAAGTATGGACGCATGGACCCGTTCAGGATCAAGGAAATAGCGTGGATCATCCCATACTCCTATCTCTTTCTCCTTCGTACCAAGCCCGCAGGTAGGATAAACCTCAAAGGCTGTGTAATGTCCAACCGATATATGTTGCTCTCTTACTTGCTCTTGCCGATTTGCAGACGGCAATTCAATCTCAATGCTGTGGTGTTTGAGAGAACACATCTTATGGGTGCCACCTCCAGCCCTCACTCGATGCGTAGTAATAAGTCCGGCCTGCTCCAGCTTGCGAATATGCATGGTGATGATGGAGGGACTCAGCGCAAGGCTGGCCGCGATATCCTTGACATTCATCTCCTTGTCTGCCACCAGCTTCATGATCTTCCATCGCACTTCACTCGCTAACGCTTCATATAACGATAAATATTTTGCTTCTCCATTGGCTTTAATCATGGTTAAGTTGCTCACACCTTCAGTTGAAATCATATATATATTAATTTAAAACAAATTGCCTTCAACCTTCAAGCCTTATATATTGCATAGCACCAATCAATGAGGTTTAATGTGCTTAGGTTCGAACCAACTTTGATTAAATTTATATATTTATGAATGACAATCGAATGACTAAAGAGGTGCTTATGATGAAATACAATAATCCCGTTATCAAGGGCTTTTATCCGGACCCTAGTGTGTGCAAGGTGGAAGACACCTATTACCTGGTGTGCAGTTCCTTTCAATATTTCCCCGGCGTTCCCTTGTTCGAGAGCAAGGACCTAATCAACTGGAAGCAAATTGGACATTGCCTGACCCGTGAGAGCCAGGTCCAACTCGGTTCTGTTGGCAGCTCGGGAGGCGTCTTTGCCCCCACCATTCGCCACCACGGCGGGCGCTTCTATATGACCACTACCAACGATACCACACGTCAAAATTTCTATGTATGGACCGACGATATTTATGGGGAGTGGTCTGATCCCATCTTCGTCGATCAGGGCGGGATTGATCCGGATTTGTATTTTGAGGACGGCAGAGCTTTCTTCATGAGCAATGGGGTCGATGATGAGGGCGTGGGAGGCGTTGTTCAATGTGAACTTGATATGGAGACAGGACGTAAGCTCTCGCCAAGCCGTTCAATCTGGAAAGGGACTGGCGGACGATATTTGGAAAGTCCCCATATGTATCGCATGAATGGCCATTATTATTTAATGGCTGCCGAGGGCGGAACCGAATATGGGCATATGGTTGTGTATGCTCGCGGGGATGAAATCTCCGGGCCATTTGAAGCTTATCCGAACAATCCTGTGTTGACCAATCGCAACCTTGGCCGTTATGAGCTCCAGGGAGTGGGACACGGCGATCTCATTCAAGATCATGAAGGGAATTGGTGGATGCTCCATCTCGGCTTCCGGCAAATCGGGCAATATCTTACTTACCATCATCTGGGCCGTGAAGTATTTCTCACACCCGTTACTTTTGGAGAAGATGGCTGGTTTACAGCAGGGCATCAGGGAACCACACTCTCAAGCTTTGAGACAGACCGGATACCAAGCGATATTATCCAGCAAGTGCAGAAGAACTTCACCTTCGAGAATACCGATTGGAAGCTGGACTGGTGTTATCTTCGCCATCCGGAGTTAAGTCACTATGTGCTTGAAGAGAACAAAGCTACACTTAAAGGAACGGACATCTCTCTGGACCTGCCGAAGAACCCCACCTTCATCGGGATTCGGCAAAGAGACTTTGACGTGGAAATCTCTTGCGAGGTACAACTTAACCACGGAGAGGCCGGGATTACGCTTTATATGGATGAGAACCATCATTATGATTTGGCCTTACGCAACGAAGGAACGACCTACCAAGTCATAGAACGACTCAACATTGGCGACATCAAATCCGTGGAGCATAAAGTCGATCTGGCTGCCAGCAATCAGGTTACGTTAATCATTCGGGCGGATCGCAAGCAATACAGCTTCTATACTCATATCAATGGAAAAGGCATCTTACTGGGGACGGCCCAGACCAGGTACCTATCCTCTGAGGTGGCAGGAGGATTTACAGGAGTAGTCATTGGCCTGTATGCCCATGGAGAAGGTGCTATAGCTGAGTTCACCGAATTTAGATGCGTGTATGCTTAACCTGATCAGCATAATATAGGGAAAAACAGGCAAGCCCCAAAGGAGAAAGTCCGTGGATGGCTTGCCTGTTTTTTATTGAGGCTTCAGCCCTTCTTCTTATACCAAGCGAGGAACGCATCACTAACGACCTGGCCTGCATGTCCGTTCGGATGCGGATCATCCGTCGAGCTCATGAATTCCTGCCGTTCCCGGTGGGCCTCCGGCTCTGGTCTGGATAGCAAAGCGGCCATGTCAAACACATGGTCTACTCCCGGTAACGCGGAAATACGAAGCGTCTCGTTAACTTCACGCCAATACTGCTCCCGTTCATCCTTGAAGTTAAATGGTGTCACGGTAAATAGAATGATTTCCACGGAAGAATCATGATTCCGCAATACCGAAATGATTGTCGTCAAGTCGGCAAGCAATTCGTCAGACGTCCTTGCGCCGATATCGATGTCATTGACCCCTAAAGCAAGTATAACCTGAGTTCCCGCGCCCGGGACCAGTCCCAGCTTCACCTTGCTCAGCCAAGCAGCATCGGCGGCGGCATCATAGGCCCGCGCCCAACCGGAGCCAAGGTTCCACACTCCATATTCGGCGCCTAGCCCCTCAGCAATCCGGGCCACCCAATACTCGTAAGCATCCTGACGTGTTCTGACTCCCTGAGTGATCGAATCGCCAAGGAAAACCAACCGCTTCCGGACCGGATTCACATAACCGATAAAGGCTGGCAGCACCAGCAGGTTGGCGGAAGCCTTGAACTCGTCCGCGCGCTCCACGCCAGCATAATTGCCGGGAGCATCATAAGCGCTGACCAGCATTTGCTCTGTGTTGTAAGGCACGCTTGTCCCTTTCGGCGCCGTGATCGTCCAGGTAAAGGCCAGCAGATGTCCTTTCGGCAAATCAATCGCTACGGGGTCACTCCAGAATTGCTCGCCTGGCTCCACCTTCTTGACAGCGCTTCCGGCAAAGGCAATCTGAACCTGCGATCCGTTCACAACCGAGCCATCCGCCACAACGCCGCCGTCAGCAACATAAGCCGCCTCAATCTGCCAGTTGCCGCCAAGCAGACCGCCTGTTGCCACCGTTCCTGTATCCCAGGTTGAATCGACCGCATTGCTATGCCAGAACCGTAGCTCAAGCGGCCCGTTCTCCCGCAATTTCAAGTAGGTCCGATACGTATGCGTGAAGCCCTCCTCACGTACCATTACATAATTGCACGCCGTCGATACGACGGTGGCTGAAGCATAGTCCTTCATCATCCAATACTCCCCCATCCTGCCATCTATAAGAGGTTGTTCAAAAAGTCATCTTCCCACAGATTTGTCTACGCTCCGCTACTCAGTCCCTAGCTTCATCTAACTCAAGCGTTTTGAAAAAACGCACATCGAAAGCATAAGCTTCGGTCCTGAAAATTCGACTTCTTGAACACGCACTATAACTACCCTGCATTTTCGATTTTACATCATCCTTGTCCAAAAGGGACAGAAACTTTTGTGAGATCGTTTGCGTTTAGAGGGTATAAGGTTGTATCACATTGCTTGAAGGGAGATTTGTATGAGAAGCAAATGGATGTCGCTTTGTTTGGCAGCTTGCTTGAGTCTGGGAACTGCGGGGGCTTATGCCGCTGAACAGCAGAACGTAGCCGGAAGCAGCAACAAATCGCTGGAACAAGCCTTTAACGAGTTGTCCATCATTCCGTATAACTATGCGGGCAAGGCTTTTATTCAGGGGCAAAAAAGAGAACTCGGCGGGGATTATCAAGTCGTGCAAAGAAATGGGCGCGTGCTCGTTCCCATACGTCTGATGGGCTATCTGGCCGAGCAAAGCACCGGCCCTAACCAGGGGATGTGGGAGGTTATCTGGGAGGCGAAGAAGCCGGAAGACATCACCCTGCGCAATGTCACGCAGAAGAAGAGCGTCAAGTTCAAGCTCAACAGCAAGACCATGCTGGTAAATGAGAAGCAGGTTGCTCTGGACGTCCCTGCCCAAATGATCAATGGCAGAGTCATGCTGCCACTTCGTGACGCCGGAGTTGCGCTTGGCAAGCAGATCACTTGGCTGAACGGGCTGATTCTCATTGGCGATGGAACGATTGATGTGAAGCACCCACAAACGCAAGCCGTCCAAACTGCGATCATGAAGCAATTAACGGATTCCCGCAAGCCGATTGTGGATGACAAGGTAATAACTCCGCTAACTCGGTATAACAATGCTAACTACTACACGAGGACCTTTTACCGCAACAATGGAAGCACCCTTGACGAGCAACTATTCCGTCAGACGCCCGACAAGAAGAACGTTCAGGTTGAGGTTCCCGGACAACCCGTATTTAATTCGGCCAAGGTTATCGGAGAAGACTTGTATTATGTATCGAAGGTGAACGACGAAGTCTCCCTGTACGCCTACAGCTTCGCCACCCTGAAGCCGCGCAAGATCGCTTCGTTGGGAATCCAGGATTTATCCCCAGGCTGGGGCTGGCTGACCGATGTGCAGAAGCTGGATGGCGAACTGTACATCAATCTCCATAGCGGTGACTTAACTATGGGGCACGACACCCTCTATCTTGTGAAGAACGGCGCGCTGCAACAGATAACAACGGCTAAGAGCGTGCTCGGACTTGTCAAAGACCAGGCGAATCTATACTATACTGATTTTCGGTTTATGAGCGGTCCAACTGATAATATATCTCGGGTTGATACCCTCACGGGGGAACAGGTGGAGCTTGGTGAACCCGGCTATGTATACGGCATTATACGTCATTCAATGGTAAACGGAGGGGTCGGCTACACAGGGGATGACTCGTTAACCTTGAGAGATGGTTCACTATACGCCCTAGGGTTCAAGGACAGCGATCCCGAGGATGTCACCGCTTTATATCGCATCAGTTCTACCGAACGCAAGCATGAGCAGATCGTTGCGAATACTCAGCGTTTCTGGGTGGTTCAGGAGCAGATTTATTATCTGGACGGAGATACTGGAGCGCTGATGCGTGCTGGCTTGGACGGAAGCAACCTGGAACGTATCACACCAGATCAAGCTAACGTATTGAAGATATACGACAACCTCTTCTATTACACTGTAGAGGGTAATCAAGGCACAGAGCTGTATCGCTATAATCCAGCCAACGGACAAGCGACCAAATTGGCCGGGTTGCCAGGAATAAGCGATTCTGATCTCAGACTTTACATCGGGAAGACTGGCATCTACTATATCGCTGATGGCTATGCCCCTGGCATTTACAAGCTTGGAGCAGATGGCAGCTCGCAGCATATCGTGAAGGATACGATCGGGCAAGCCGTACTGAGTGAAGCCGGTCTCGTCTATTCATTGATGTATCAGGAAGGCGTCTATTCAGTTAAATAATGCAGACATGACAAAACGGCGGCAAGCGCCGGGACCGCGTCTTACGGTCCCTGGCCTTGCCGCCGTTTCCTTATTCCTTCTGAATGTCTGGAGGATACCGTCCAGGCATTGCCGTTCTTCCTCCAACCAGCGCCTGACTCTACTGCTACAATACCCGTTGCAGGAAGGTGCGCGTCCGCTCATGCCGGGGATGCCCGAACAATTCCTCCGGCTTACCAGACTCAATGAACGCTCCATCCGCCATGAACAGAACACGGTCTGCCACTTCCCGAGCAAAGCCCATCTCATGCGTCACCACAATCATCGTCATGCGCTCCTCGGCCAGTCGCTTCATGACCTGCAGCACCTCACCCGTAAGCTCCGGGTCCAGCGCCGACGTCGGCTCGTCGAATAGCAGAATTTCCGGGTTCATCATCAGCGCCCTTGCAATGGCTACCCGCTGCTTTTGTCCTCCAGACAAAAGGGACGGATAAGCATCCGCCTTGTCCAGCAAACCCACCTTCTCCAGCAATTCCGACGCCTTGCCGCGAATATCGGCGGGAGGCAATCCCTTCACAAGCTTGGGAGCCAGCTCCAGGTTACCCCGTACCGTCAGATGCGGGAACAGATTGAAGTGCTGGAACACCATCCCCATCCGCGCCGTCATCTGCTTGATTGCAGCCGGACGCGCATACTGTCCATCCTTGACGAGGTACTGATCCCCAATGCGAATGCTACCGCCGTCCACTTCTTCCAGGTGGGCAAGACTACGCAGCATCGTGCTTTTACCCGAGCCTGAAGGGCCAATTACGGCGATAACCTCACTGGTATCAACGTTGAAAGATACGTCGTGCAGCACCTCCAGGGTACCGAACTTCTTTTTGACATTGGCAAGCTCCACAATCCCCATGTTCACCATTCCAGTCCTCTAACCTTTACTCAAATTTATACTTTCGTTCCAGCGCCTTAAACAATACGGTCAGCACCAGCGTCATTAGCAAATAGATCACTCCGGCCAAGACCAGCGGCATGACTGTAAAGTCGCGATTGACTGCAGTTTGGGCAAAATGCAGCAGTTCCGGTACCGCCACTGCATACAGCAGTGCCGTGTCCTTCACCAGAGTAATAGACTCGTTGGAGATGGCAGGCAAGGCAATCCGCAACATCTGTGGAAGCACGATCCGGGTCGTCGTTTGCCAGCGGGTAAGCCCCAGCACCTTGGCGGCTTCATGCTGCCCCTTATCAATGCCAAGCAATCCTCCGCGGAAGATCTCGGCGAAATAGGCTGCATAATTCAAAGTAAAGGCAAGACAGGCGGCCGCAAAACGGTCCATGACCAGGTACTCCCCGATAACCGGCAGCACGGGCAGGCCGAAGCAAACAAACAGCATTTGCAGCAGCAGCGGCGTTCCGCGCATCACATAAATATATCCGCTCGCAAACCAGGACACAGGCTTGATCCGGCTGCGAACCATAAAGGTAAAGGCAAAGCCAAGCGGAATTGAGGTGACGATCGCCAGGGCGAACAGCAAAACCGTCGTCCCCGCTCCCTCCAGCATCGGTCCTGCAATGCTAATCATATAATCCAGGATCATCTTCGTTCTCCTATTTCAGCACTTTATCTTCGCCGAACCATTGCTGTGAGATCTGAGCTGCCGTACCGTCCGCGTTCAATTCATCCAGCGCTTGCTGCAACCGGTTCAGCAGTTCCTCATTGCCCTTCTTCACCCCGATACCGTATTCCTCGGGAGCCAGCGATTCCTCTAATAGCTTGAAGGTGCCTTCTTCCTTGGACATATAGTATCTTGCCACCACTTCATCAATAACGACCGCATCAAGCCGCTTCGTCTTTAAGTCGCTAAGAGCAAGCACATTGTCCGGGAACTCCGACACCGAGTTAACCTCGTCCTTGACCGGTGCCGCATCCAAAGCATCCGCAGCGGAGGATAAGGATTGCAGCCCAATTTCCTTGCCAGCCAGATCAGCCAACACCTTGATATCCGAATCAGCCAGCGTGACAACCACCTGACTGTTCTTCAAGTAAGGCTTAGTGAACAGAACCTTCCCCTTACGTTCCTCTGTAATCGTATAGCCGTTCCAGATCAGATCGATCCGTCCGCTGTTCAATTCGGATTCCTTGGCCTTCCAGTCGATAGGTTGAAATGTTACTTCCATTCCCATCTTCTCGCCTGCTGCCTTGGCGTAATCAATGTCAAAGCCTACAATTTCGTTCTTCTCATCACGAAAGCCCATCGGCGCAAATTTATCATCTATACCGATGACCAGCTTATTGTCATCCTTGGCAGAGCCGCCACATCCCGCCAATACGGTTAGCATAAGTCCCAAAATCACGCTTAATACTACGATTTTTTTACCCTTCATCATGTTCTCTCCCCCATACAGCCATCGCCCATACTTAACGGCCGACGCTTTAGTTCGTTAATACGTTATCAGACTCTCATGATAACATACTAATATAAAGTCGTCGATAGATTTGCCGTTGCCTGTCAGCTTCTCCCTGTGATCTGTGACAGTTCGCCGAACATTCCCGACATTTTCTGCCCAACCTTAATCTTCTTACAGCAAAAAACACAGGAACCTGGCAGACCGTAGCCTGTCAGGTTCCTGTGTTAAATAGTTGTTATAGTCGTCTTATTGAATGAGGTCCAGCGCTTGCAGCAAGCGCATGAGAATAACGGCAGCTTGAGCGCGGGTGGCTGACTCGTTCGCCCCAAAGAGCTGATGCTGATTACCCTGAAGAATATTTTGCTCCGTCAGCCAAGCGATATCGGCAGCCGTATCACCCGGGATGGACGCCTTGTCCTTGTAACGGCTCAAGGCAGCCGCATCCGGTTGTGCCGATTCATCAGTGGACCCTTGGATATAACGCAGAGCACGTGCAGTCATGACACTCATCTCCGCACGGCCAAGCTTATCTTCGGGTGCGAACAGTGCTTTGTCATCCGTAAGGATGCCAGCCTTGACTGCTGCCCCGACAGATCCAGCCAATTCGCCACTTACATCGGTGTAAGAATTAGCCGACGCGTCTGGTTCCAGTTCAAGGCCTGCTGTCAGCCAAGAGACAAATTCACCTCTCTGAACAGCCTGATCTGGCACAAAGGTCCGGCTGCCAGCCAGTCCCGGAATACGGGAATTCAATGCCTCCACGGCAGCTTTGGCCCAATGGCCTTCCAGATAATCATACGGTGACTCATTGCTTTCCCCGGCAGGCTTCGCTTGCTCGGTAATTCGGCCCTCTACAGACGGATTAACCGTACCGCCCAGCCGCTCGACATGCTCCATAAATATTTCATAATCGGGATATCCCAGGTCCTCGTGATACGCTCCTTGTTCAATCGCTTCAGCAAAGGAAGCATAGCCATCACCGCCTGTGGCCACGAAGCTATTGGTTGCCAAGCGATACGTAGACGAGAGATTCAGTGGGACATACGCATCCCCTTGCTTGATTTGCACATCGAATACGCGCCCACCTTCCGGTTGTGCCGGGTCCCACTTGAAGGTCATACCCGCGATTTGCGGGAATTTCCCTGGCAAATCATCCGACTTGGCGCCACTGATCCCATTTTCCAGCCCATTCTTAAGCTGTTGGCCAGTCACGTCAAGCACGAACAATGTGTTACCAAAAGGCATCACCGTACGTAATTCACCCATCGTAATCTCGCCCTCATCGATGGCGGCACGAATACCGCCTCCGTTCATGAGCGCTACATCCGCTTCCTTCAATTGACGGGCCTTCTCCAGCATCCCATCGGCAATCAGGTTACCCAGATTCGTCTCCTTAGAACGTACGTTTTCACGCACGCCATCCAGCACGACAGCAGCTTGGCCTACCGGCTGCTTCTTCATCTCTTCCAGTTCTTCGTTGTAAGGAGCGAGCACTTCCTTGGCCTTGGCATCTTCAGCGACTTGCTCCGGATCTACAGCAATCAGATGTCCTGTCGTTTGCCCAGGTCCTGTCAATACGACCCCTTCACTATCGAATACGACATCTACACGACCCAGGAATTTACCCCACTCATTGGCTTGCACGATCGCCGTCGGCGTACCATGCACATCATCCACCACAATCTCCGGAGCATCCAGCTTGGTATGAGTGTGACCGCCTACGATCAGATCAATGCCCTCAACGTCCAGGGCCAGCTTCTGATCCCGAGCATAGCCGAGATGGGACAGAGCGATAATGATGTTCAGCCCTTCCTTCTCCATCGCAGCAACCGTTGCAGCAGCCGATGCCGTGGCATCATTGAATTTTACGGCCTTGCCACCACCAGATGTCTCAGCCGTGTCTTCCGTAGTTAAGCCAAATACGCCTACTTGATGACCGTTCACGTCAAGTACCACGTATGGATAGACACCCGCTTGTGCCGTTGTCTTCGATGCGGTGGCATCCAGGGTGGTTGGCGATTTCAGCAATGGCAGCATATCCTGATTCGTACTGAAATCAATATTTGAACTTACCAGCGGGAACTGGGCGTTCTTGACAAACTCAGCCAGTGCGCCAGTGCCTTGATCAAATTCGTGATTCCCGAAGGTCATTGCGTCATAACCCATCATGTTCATGAAGGACAGGTCGGCCAAGCCAAACCATTTGGTAAAATACAAGTCTCCCGAGAACACGTCCCCGGCATCCAGCAGCAAGCTATCCTTTTCCTCTGCACGAATCTGCTTCACCAGCGTGGCTCTTCTCGCTACCTCTGCCAAATGGGCATGGGTATCATTGGTGTGCATAACTGTAAGCTTCCAGGTCTCTCCGGAAGCGGGCTGTTGCGCCTTGGGAGCACCTAACTCCAATACCGCTACCGTACCGCTTACCTCGTTGGCTACAAGCAGCAATGGACGGTTCGTCGGGCTTGCCTCAGCAGGAATGAACTCCAGACCTTCCGGTCCTGTGTCGGTATCCAGCTTCTTCGTAAAGTCCCGTGGATTCAGGTAGGCAGCAAATTGAGGCTTCTCCGGATTAGTCACATCATAGGCCATTACGCCCCCAATGCGCTCCAGGCCCGTGAAGGCATAAAGCTTGCCATCTACCTCGCCTACCGTAATATATTCAGGTTCAGGTCCCTTCTTAGGGCTCCGTTTGTCCTTATTTACCTTGCTATGATTGGAATTGAAGACATCTGGCAGACGTTCGGATGTAATCTTCTCGAACTCATTGCCACTGTCATAGACCTGCTTCATGTCATCGGCATTCCAGATGGAGAAGGAACGGGCGCCGTACATGTAAACGCCATCCGGACCCATATCTGTAGCTACCTCTACATCATCATAGGTATCCCCACTGTCCTTCAGGAACTGGCCTGCCTTGGATTCAGGGTTAAGCCCTGCCAAGTCTTTAAGCTTCGTTACCCCAACACGGCCATCCCATTCCGTGGCATCCCCTTCATTAGCAGTAAAGAGATACGTCTTCCCGTCTATCGTATAAGCATCAATGCCATCCGGCATGTACATGCCGAGAAACGGCACATTCTCCAAACGAATCTCCCCGTCCTCCACTAAGTCCAGAGAGTTCCTTGGATCGCTCAAATCTTTGAAGCCCAGTCCCTTCACCGAAATGACTTTGCCCGCAGCAATGTCGATAGCGGCAATGGCATTGTTCTCCTGCAGAGACACGTAAGCTGTCTTCTCGTCACCCGACAGGGCAATATACTCTGGCTCCAGATCAGTCACGGCGTCAGCCTTCGAGCCGCTCCCCGTAATGATGCCGTCCCCATTAGCCGTTCCACGAATATGCACTTTGTCGTCGATCACGGCAGGGTTATCAAATTTCACATGCTTAACCTGGTTTTCCTTGGTATCCACTACGGTAACACTACCCTCAGGGTCAATGCCCTCCACACGTGGTTCACCCTCGTCAGCAGTCAGGATATAGCGACCATCCGACGTGAACTTAACCATATCGGGCTGAACGCCAGTCGGATATTCCTTCACCAGCTTACCAGCATAATCCAGAAGCAGGATTTTACCCGTCTTATTCGCATCGGCTTCCTGCACCGCAACCGCGATTTGCTGGGTCACCGTGTTAATATCAATGCTCGTCAAGTCGCCAAATGTGAACCCTGAAGCTTGTTCAGCCAAAGCCTGGACGTTGATTGTTGACTCTTTAGTAAGCTCTCCCGATGCCTTGAGCGGAACGATGTCGATGCTAGCCGGCTCAGATGAACCATTAATCAAATAAAACTTCCCGTTATCCTCATTGTAACGGACAATCTCCGCTACGCCGCCGTCCTCGCTGGAGGTCCCTACCGAGTAGGAAGCGATTTTACGGATGCCAAGCGCATCTGATGCAGGGGTCTGCCAAGTGGCTGACAGCTTGTCCGCAGCAGCATCCTGTGCCAACTCCGACGTTCCTGCGGCAGCGGCTCCCCCGACTGGCCCGATCATCGATACAGCAATCGATGCAGCCATCCATAAAGAAAATACCTTGCGACTCTTCTTCAACCTGATTCCTCCCCAAATGTTCAAAGATCATTCCTGGGAATTTTAACAGGCGAATGTTATCGCAAGGTCTATTTTTTATGCTGATTTGTGTAAAATTTAAATCTTTTCCTGGAGAACAAACTCCACGATAGGCCCAACATCAGGCAAACTATGGGGATGGTGGTCTCCACCCGGCTTCAGGATCGTGCTCACTTTGCCCCCAAGAGACGAATAAACGTGCTGCAAAATAGCGCCGTTCTCGGCAAAGGGCACCGCCCGATCCGCATCGCCGGATACGATCAGGATAGGCACACCCGCTTGGGCAGGAGCCGCCAACAATGTTAGCAATCGCTCCGTCACCTCGCCAGCCCGCTGGAGGATGTCCGGTTGACGGAGGTCCTGCTCTCCCACTTCCGGCCCGATAATTCCATATACCTCCAGGCATTCACGCCATTCGGCCGGCGCACCCGTACCTGTACCTGATCCGCCAGGCCAACTGCAAATATCCACCACAGGCGCATCCAGGTAAACCGCGGAGACTCGCTCCGGATACGCCGCCACATACTGCAATGCATACAAGCCCCCACGGCTAAACCCGAACAATACCGGCTTGGAAGACAGCCTCCATTGGTCTGTCAGTCCGGCGCGGAACGCTTCCATCTGCCGAACAGCATAGGGGCAACCGTAGAGATCACTCAGGCGACAATACGCTACATGCCAGCCCTGCTTCACAAGCTCGATATCTGCGTCCGCAAACCCGCCGAAGAATTCTGTCCTCCACACCCAAGGCTTGCCCGGTGCGGCCTCATGCGGGGCAACCAGCGTGCATTCACGCCCCTCCCAATACCAGTCAATACGGGAGAACCCATGCCACAAACTGCTACTCGCTTCCTCCGGTCCTCCCTCAAGCCTTGCCGCCCGCTCCACTTCTGGCAAGGCCTGTATGGTGTGCTGCAATACTTCGGCCAAGGGTGGAGTTTCAAATTTGTAAGGGTTGGTATGACCCACATGTTCTCTCCACGCCGCGTTCAGTGCCGACCTCCGCTGATTCATCAGGCTGATAAATTTGCCTGCTCCCTGCGTTGCCCATGTCGGTACTCGTTCCAGTTGCAGATGGAACACCTTACTCAGGATCGTCCGTGCAATTACCCAATGCCCGTCCTCTTCGGGATGGACTCCATCTCCATATCGGTAGGAGGCGTCTTGCTCCCGCTTGGAACGAATGAACTCATTCAACGGCTGGTGCACATCTACTACGGTTAGCCCCTCAGTACGTCCAAAAGTCTGGAGCCACTCCCCATATTGGGTAAGCACAAGGTCATAACCCTCATAAGGCAGATCGAACGAATAATTGTCCATTCCCTTCGGCCGAGGTGTCCCGATGGCGGAAAGTACGTCAAATGGGGTTGGCGTCATTAGAATGACACGGGTGCCGGCAGCACGCGACTGTTCCACCACCTTCCGCACCCCTTCCTGGTAGGCACAGAAGCGCTCTTTCGTCAGCGGATGATAAATGCCGTCATTCATACCATAGGCAATGAACAGACAGTCAGGCCGCGCCTCCGCCAAAGCCCGTTCCAGCCGCTCATGCACGCATGGCCGCGGGTAAGGATGATCCGCCTCGCTCGTTCCCGCCGCCGTTTCACCGCTGACTCCCAAATTGATCCATTCGAGTCGATACTCCAGCATATATTTCAGAAAGAAGGCCTCCAGATCACGGATATAGGTCCCGTTCTCCGTAATGCTATCGCCTAGGAACACCATCCGCCCCTGCTGTGGAATTGTTAAGTAGTCAGCGTTTACATCTGTTGGTTCCAATTACTTCATCACCTTTCGTTATGTATAGCCTGGACTTTTTCCAGCTAGAACGAGTAACAATCTTACTCCTATCATAATCCTCGCTTGGCGATTAAAACTACCTTAAAAATCTGCACAAATTATGCAATAAGTTAAGGCTTGATCATATGTCATAACAAAAGGCCTATCAGTGCTTGCCATCTGGCAAACCTGATAGGCCTTCTAATTTTATCTCAAAGTAGCGAGTTCTTCCGTTCAACGCTCTGCCGTTAGCTCCGCCGGACTACTCTGACGCGAGATCAGGAACAACGTTCCCCAGATCAACACGAAGCCGATAGCCTGAGCGACCGTAATCATCTGCTGGAAGGCCACCCAGTTAACCAATACGCCGACCATCGGGAAGCTCAGCTCAGCAAGCGTAGCAACCGAGGCCTTGGTCGTAGTCAGACCTTTATAGTAGACAAGCAAGCTCAGCAAGCCAGGTAACAGCGCCTGCCCCAGCATATTGAGCGACAACGCGGCCATTTGTGAGGTGCCCTGCGGCAAATTCCATGCGGCTCCTTCGTTCCAGGTAATCGCCAGTAGCAGGGGCAACGCCAGAACAAAGCGTAGTGAGGTCACTGTTTCATATTTCATATGGCCTACCATAAGTCTACCCATGACCGTAGAGCCGCCCCACAAGGCTGCGGCACCCAGCGACAACAAGCTACCGACCTGCACAAAGTCACTCAGGTGACCGATCGGCATTGTAAAGCCGAAGGTGAGTAGATACGTGCCAGCCAGCGCAATAACCAGAAACCCGAAGAAATGCTGCGGCAACTTCTCTTTAAGCAACAAGCTGGCAAGCATAATGGCGAATAACGGTTGCATCTTCTGTAGTAGCAATACAGCGTTGAGATCGCCGCTAGCAAGTGCTGTGGTGAACAGAATAGTGGCAATCCCTGAGCCGCCCCAGGAGAGGAACAGCAACGCGCCGCCTTGCCGCCAGCCTACTCCCTTCAAATCCGAGCGATTTCTCCAAACTACCGGGAGAGCGATCAAAGCGATAATAATATGCTCAATCAGAACAATCTGGGCCGAGGTAAGCGATTTGAGCAGGATGATGCGGAACAACGGATCAACACCCCATAGGGCTGCACCCAGCACCACCAACCAGAATCCACTCCGTGATTTGCGCTCGGTAGTCGCTTGTAGCGAGGTACGTTGGCCTGCACCGACCGCACCAGGCAGAGCCGCCGTACTCCCACTGGCCTGCAAGCCAACATTTGCTGTACTAGCCTGACCGATGCCACTAATATTTGCCTTTTTCATAATACTATCCCCTTCTTGAATATGGGGTCTACGCAGAAAACCCCCGTAGCACCATTGCTGGGCTTGCGGGGGCTGACCAAATAAGCCTGTCAGGAGCACACGGCTCCCTGTTCAAACTTTGCTTGTTTGATCTCCTCTCATCCGGACTATACCGTCGGCCTTGGATTCGCACCAAGTCAGTCGCAGTCATCCCAAAGAGATGATTACGAGTCGCGGGCTTGAGCTCCTTGCGTCATTCATGCACAAGCAGCCTCACCGCCGGTCAGGAATTTCACCCTGCCCCGAAGACCATATTCATTTAAATTGTGATTACTTAAGTTGTTATTATCATACCTCATGAATTAAATTGACTCTGTTACAAAAATCACAAACTAATTATATTCCTGCTGCACGTTTCCGGCAAGTATGAATTTACAGGAAATCAGTCAGTCCCTTTATTCAAACGCAGGAAGAGCAATTTCTCCGTAATTATCCTCCAGGAATTGCTTGATTTCCGGACTGGAAAGAGCCTTCGCCAGCTTCTGAATCGGCTCAGAATCCTTGTTGTCCTCGCGGGCTACCAACGTGATAGCAAAGGCGGATTCTGTCGTTTCTGTCAACAGCGCATCCTTCTTGGGAGTAAGTCCCACCGGACTGGCATAGGCCGGAGTCATCAGTACGAGATCGGCATCATCCAGCATCCGGGCCAGCATCAGCAAGTCCACTTCTTCAAACTTGAAATTCTTATTATTCTCCACGATATCGGCTTGTGTAGCTTGTAAATTGTTATTGTCCTTCAGCTTGATGATCCCTGCCCGATCCAGCATGATCAGGGAACGAGCCAAGTTGGACGGGTCGCTGGCAATCGCTACTGTAGCTCCATCCGGAATATCTTCCATCGATTGATAACGCTTGGAGTAAGCACCATACACCGCATGATACACCGGTTGAATAGCCACTAGCTCCGTATTTTTACTGTCATTGTATTGCTCCATGTAAGGGACATGCTGGAAGAAGTTCGCGTCCACTTCGTTATTCGCGAGCGCGTCGTTAGGTTGAACGTTGTCGGACAAGACAAGAACCTCCAGTTCCACTCCATCTTCCTCAAGCTGCGGCTTGATCAGTTCAAGCATGTCTGTCATCGGGGGGATCAGAGAAGCGACCTTCAGAGTCGTCAAGCTCTCGGCTGGCTCAGCAGCATCTGCACCAGTTACACCGGTGTTCCCTCCGGCCGGGTTGTTATTAGTCACGTTGGCATTTGATTCAGCGCCCCCGTTCGTATTTCCGCAAGCGCTAAGCACCAATAAGATCGCCAGTAGCGGGATCAGCCATTTTCCTGTTCTCATGTTGTTTGTCTCCCTTCAAAATTGTGGTTTGGATTAACGTTTGTCCAGCCATCGGGACAGCGTATTGCCGGTAAGTTGAATGCCTTGCACCAGAATAATCATAATGAGAATGACCGCGGTCATCAGTTCCGTCTCAAAGCGTTGATAGCCATAACGGATGGCGAAGTCGCCTACTCCCCCGCCCCCAACCACCCCCATCACCGTTGAATAGGAGATGAAGCTGATCGTCGAAGAGGTGAGTCCCAGCACCAGGCCGGAGCGAGCTTCCACATATAGAAATTTTAATACAATTTGCAGCGGCGAGGCTCCCATGGAGCGGGCCGATTCGATGACGCCACGTGGCACATCCAGCAGCGATTGCTCGACAAACCGGGCGTAAATGGCTATCGCCACAACCGCCAGGGGAACGGAGGCGGCCAGAGTTCCAATCGCTGTACCAACAATCAGCCGGGTAAGCGGAATCATGAACACCACCAGCAACAGAAACGGGAACGAGCGAATTACGTTCACACACCCGTTTAACAGATTCGACCACAGCTTATTCTCATAGAGCTGCCCCTTCCCGGTCAGAAACAGCAATGTCCCCGTTGGAAGTCCCAGCAGCACCGCAGCCAACATCGCAATTCCGACCATAATGAACGTCTCGCCGATCGCTTCGCCGATCTGAAACCGATATTGCACGAAGCTCTCCCACATTAAGGCTAAGTCAAACATCGCGCCCCTCCGTTCTCCCAAGCAATTGCTCCCGGTAAGAAGCGGTGAATGGAAGCTGCTCGCCCGGCTCAAGCTCCGCTGGCTTCAAGGCAAAGGCATCGGTTAGCCGCCCCTTCTCCATGACCGATACCTCCCGGCAAATGCTCCGTACTACGTCCATCTCGTGGGTAACGATTACAATAGTCACTCCCAACGAACGATGAATATGGAGCAGCACCTCCAGAATCTCGGCGGTAGTCTTCGGGTCCAACGAGGAAGTGGGTTCATCGCATAGCAGGAGCTGAGGGCTACTGACTAATGCGCGAGCAATCGCTACCCGCTGCTTCTGGCCTCCACTCAGTCCTGCCGGATACTGGGCAGCCTTGTCCTCAAGACCTACAAACCGCAGGCATTCTTGTACCCGCACGGCTCTTTGCCGTTTGGGAACGCCTGACAGCTCAAGGGGCATTGCCACATTACCACCCACGGTGCGATTGCCAAGCAGGTGAAATTGCTGAAAAATCATCCCCACGGACCGTTGCATCTGTCGTAGCTTACTCTGATCCAAACCGGACAGCGTCTGTCCCATCACGGTTACCTGGCCTTGATCGGGAGTTTCCAGCCCATTCATCATTCGCAGCAGCGTTGACTTGCCTGCACCACTTACTCCGATAATGCCGTGTATGGTTCCCTTCGGAATATGCAAAGACACATCCTGTACCGCCTCCAGCACACCATCCTTCAGGTTATAGGTTTTGCTAACATGCTCCAAAGTGATGATATGCATCTTCTCCTTCCTCAGGAACCATTATTCTGTATTACTTATTTTAAATCACTGTTACATATGTTATACACCTGTAAATTATAGCTTATCATTTGATCTGTGTCACCAATTTTTAATATATATTTAACATTTCTATTGAGCGCACAACAGCAAAAAGCATCTAGCGTAAGGCCTAAGGCTTCCACCTTATCCTTGCGCTAGATGCTTCCATGTATCCATATAATAACTTATTAAATAGCGGGCATCACATGACCACCGTTGACCGGAATGTAAGCGCCGGTAATAAATGCGGCCAAATCCGATGCCAGGTAGGCCACCATATTGGCAATCTCCTGATCCTCACCACGCCGCTTAAGCGGTACGCCTGCTATATAGTCTGCGTCATTACGCTCTGACAAGCTACGATCCCGCTCGCCAATTGTCCAGCCCGGCGCCACCTGGTTGACTGTCACCGCATGTTCGCCAACCTCCTTGGCCAGCACGCGGTATACCCCGTCCATACCACGCTTGCCTGCTACATAGGCGGACTGGGTCGGGAAATTCTGCATGGCACATTCCGTGTTAATGCCGATGAATCGGCCATGCTTCTTGGCGATCATTCCCGGCACAAAGGCCTTCGCCAGAAAGACACTTTGCAGCACGCAGGACTCGAATTGACTCACATAATCCTCAGCGGGCTGTTCCAGAACGGAAGTCCAGCCATATTGAATGACCGCATTAGCTACTACAATATCAGGATTACCTAATCTGGCCTGAACCTGCTGCTGAATCGCCGCAATATCTGCTTCCTTGGTGATGTCGCCCCGGACAATCATACCTGTTCCTCCGGACTGTTCCACTTCCTGTAGCAATTCCTGAGCCTTGGCTTCATTACTCATAAAATGAATGACGACCTTCGCTCCGCAAGCGGCCAACGTGCGGGTCATTACTCGTCCTAACTGGCCCGTTGCCCCGGTAATCAGAGCTATTTTCCCCGACAAATCGATTGTAAGCATGGAGGTGCCTCCTTTTCTCATGTCCACATTATCAACTGTCTTCAGTTTATAATGCCGTAGACCATCGTGCCAAGGAAAAAGTATAGCATCACCACATTATTCAGGGCTGCGTGACAGCGATCGAGAATACCACCGTTTGAGCGTCATTATCCACCAGCACATTGACGGTGTAATCCCCTACGATAGCCTGCTTGTCAGCCAGCGGCCTTCCGGCCTCCACCTCGGTGCAAATGGACTGGAACCAGCGATGAAACGCGATGGCATCATAGGTAAACAGCTCATTCGCGAACAATTCAATCGACTCCTTGTTCCGTGCCAGCGCGCCTTCCCGTAAACGGACCGTTATTCCATACGTATTATAGGTCGGGTCCAGCCAGATGGCAGCTTCTTCCGTTGCACCGCCGGTTGCCCCTACATTCGTCGCTTGCTGTACCGCCTTCTTCTCCTTCTCATCACGGTATAACCGCAGCGTGGTATCGAAGAGATCATAATTCGTACCGCGCAGCTTGCCCGCCTTCTGCAAAGTGTTGTACGCATCCCACATCTGCTGGTCAGGGAAAGCCACAATTCGCTGTCCTCCCCCTACCGTCGGCACCTGCCGTTGCAACTTGTCGGCCTGCGCCTGAATTGGCAAGCGCTCCGCCTTATCCGTCAAGCGGCTCAGCAGCACCAAAGACTCGGCACGCGATACCGTCTTGCCTACACCAAAGTTGCCGTCAGGGTATCCCTCCATGATGCCCTTGATCAGGGCTTCGGCAATAAATTTCTGCTGCCGGTCCGTCGCGCTGGTTAAATCGCCATAGGACGCCGCCACCGTACGACTGAACTCTGCATCCTCCAGGAACTCCGTCTCCTGAAGTGTATAGTAAATGACCTCAGCTACATTTTCCCGGGTCATCGCTGCCTGAAAATCGCTGTATCGACTTTTGTTCAGAAAGTTCAGATCACTGGCTACATCGATATATGGCTTGGCCCAATAGCCCGTCATCGCCGGTTTAAAGTTAAAGTAACGGTAATCCTGCTTGAGGATCGTGCGGTTCTCCTCACTTAATACCTCAAGAAAACCTCCCTTCCAAGTGCGCTCCAGATTCGGATGCTGCTCACTATAAGAGAGAATCAGCATTTTAACGAATTGATCCACCTTCACCGGCTCATTGGGCCGAAACGTGCCATCAGGGTAACCGTCCAGAATGCCTTGCTTAACCATCGTTTCAATCTCTTGCTGCGCCCAATGTCCCTGAATATCCTTGAACACAGTCTTCTCTTGCGCATTTCCCGCCGCTTGAGCCACCAACCCGCCGTTCATATGTCCCAGCCCCGGTAATCCGGCAAACACAAACAAGCCGATTAGCAAGCAAACCATCGGCAATGCCCACCGTCTCCATTTCACGGCTTCTTCCCAGTTTCTAATACTCATGACTAGCCTCCCAAACAAATATTGAACCGTGCCCTCTGACACGAGAGCAGGTACGATAAGCACAAAAACGCTGCCATTATTCAGAAAACCATAATTCCGGGCGCCTGTGAATAGGCCGAACGACAGCCCGTCTCAAGACATAGTTGCAGGCAAAAGGGAAAGGGATCGGAACCTTAGTCCCAATCCCCTCTACAAGGCGAGTTCTTCCTCGCCATGCCATATTATTCGGTTTCCCGCAACCTCTCCACCATTGTTGACCTGGACATATTTCGGTAAGCCGCTAAAGTGACGATCAGCGCCAACGCTGCCAGCATCGGCAATACGCCAAGCATCGGCAATTGATTCATCCGAAATTCCATAAAAGCCAAATTGGAGGATATGCCTTTAGCCACCGCATAAGTCAGGGCCAGCCCCGCTGTTCCGGTAACAAGACCTGTCATCGCCACGCTATAAAGACCTTCGAACATGAGCATCCTCTTCAACTGCTTGCGTGTCATGCCGATGCTTTCCAAAATGGCGAATTCGTTTCTGCGGGAGAGCATCCCGGTGATAACCGTATTGATGAAGTTCAGAATGCCAATTAAGGCGATGATCAGGCTTAGCCCATATCCGACTGTCTGGAAGATACGGATAAAGCTTTGCATTTCTCCCTTGTAGTCCTCCCGCGATTTAACTGTCAAGTTTGAACTGGAAGCCACCATGGAGCGAACCTCCGCTTCCACCTGGCCTTTCATATCCGCTTCTACATGAAGGGTTGCCGACAAGATAACCGGGTCCTTGACCACTTTGACAAACTCCTGAGCTGGCCAATAAACATTGAACCCACCCAGCCCGTAAAATTGCGTTCCCGCTGCATACAATGCATCCGATTGCAACACGGCCATCACCTCGTAGCTCTTCCCTCCAGCATCAAGCGTAAACCTGTCTCCCGGCTGATAATAGCGGGCATATTGATCTGAATCAAGCAGTGCTTCTGTCATCACGACATAATCCCCTGATGCAAAACGCTGGGCATCGAAGCTCCCGGCCACAATATCCCGTGGCCCAATCACGTTGTACCATACCGGATCAAGGCCATGAAGCTGCAACGGGACCTCCCCGCTGTCAAGAACGGAAGAGAACATGGGGATTCCAGGGTCCTCTCTGGCGGCCAACGGCTCCAGCATTTGGCGAATTACCGGATTCAGCTTCAGAACATCAGAGCCGTAGTACACTTTATCCACACTGACAATCCCCTCAACCTCGCTCAGTCGTTGGCACAGTTCTTCCGTTAACGATGCCTTTGTTCCACCCGGTACATAAGCCGAGCCGGGAATGCCACTTGGGCCAGTGACATTCTCCTTGACCACCAAATCACCTGCGATGAAGCTGCTCAAATATTGATTGATACTAAACGAGGAGATAACCGTGAATATAATACTGAACAAAATAAGGCTAAGCGACAAGGAGGCCAGCATCAGCCCCAGCTTCTTCTTCTGCCGCAACAGGTTACTGAACGCCATGCGGTAGAGCTTGGCTCCATGCGTGGACCGTTTGCTTCTGCCCTTTACACGACTGCCGATTCCGGCAAATTTCACCGCTTCGACCGGTGCGATTCGACCAGCCAACCGCCCCGGCTTGCCGGCAGCGACGCGTACCGTCGCATACGCGAATAATGCCGCTCCAACGAAGATCAGCGGATTCGCCGACAAGCTCATATCCATCTGCTCCGCAGAGACCTGCATCAGTAAGGGCATAAGCCAGGCTCCTAGCCCATAGCCCAGAGCAAGGCCAAAGGGAAGCGCCAGAAGATACAGCCAGTTAGCCTGAATCGTAATCAAACGTCGCAATTGACGTGGCGTAGTGCCTATCGTCTTCAACAACCCGTAAAACCGGATGTCCCGTACTACAGATATATGGAAAATATTATAGATCAGCAGGTATCCGCTGAGCATAATGACGAGAATGAGGACGATGAACGGCAGCATATTTTGCGGGTCCTCCTGCAAACCTACACTGCTGTATGCCCAGTTGACCCCATAGGCAGCCTCCACCCCGGTATCCGCCACAATCTGTTGTAACTTCTTCTCGATTCCAAATGAGCTGCTGAACATGACATCCAGCCGGATCGTATTATCATAGCTGCCTTGCAGCCGTGATTGCTTGGGGTCAATATGGGCCAGATTCCGCTCCGCAAACGACTCCGAGACAAAGGCCAATGCCGCCATGGACAGATTCTTATCCGAAGGGTAGATGCCGGAGACTACAAATTCCTTGCTTACGATTTCCCCATCGATATCAAGGTCCAGCTCGACCGTGGCCCCTAGCTTGGGAGTCACACCAAGCATCTGGAGTACCCAATCGCTGATGGCAATTTCCTGCTCCTGCTCAGGCAAGCCTCCGGCCGTAAACTGAATGAAGCTGTGCCTGGCCTCATTCTGGTCAATATAATCAATCTCCAGCGGGTGATCCCGGAAGCTCTCTCCGGCGGCCCGGCCCACCATAAGCGCCGTGCCATACTCCTTGATTAGAGGATGCTCTACGAGCAACCCGGCCTCCTCGCGGGTTAGATATTTGAAGCTGCCGTGAAAATCGCTGCCCGCCGTCCTCATCTGCGTTCGCTGCATGGATTCGTTCAGACTGAAGGACATCATGAACACCGACGTGAGTAGCAGGGTCGTCAATACAATGGCACAGATCGTGATGAAATTTCGGGGGGCATTGGCCCTTAAGCTCTTGCCGGCAAGCCGTAGAATCGCCTGACGGTTATTCGTGGCAATCATTCCCGCCCCTCCGCAGCAGCAACAGAGCGGCTTCGAATCAAGCCGTCTTCAATTCGAATGATTCGATCCGCTGTAAGGGCAATTTCTTCATTATGGGTAATCATCACAATCGTCTGTCCAAACCGCTCGCTTAAATGCTTCATCAGAATGAGCACTTCCTGGCTGGTCTTACTGTCCAGGTTGCCGGTCGGCTCGTCCGCCAGCACGATCGCTGGCTTGGTTGCCAGGGCGCGGGCGATTGCTACCCGTTGCTGTTGTCCACCAGACAGACTGGATGGAAGACTATACTTCTTCCCCGCAAGCCCCAGTGCCGAGAGAACTCCGTCCACATAAGCCTGGTCTACCGTCGCTCCGTCTAGCTCAATCGGCAGCACCACGTTCTCATACACGTTCAGAATTGGAATCAGATTATAGCTCTGAAAGATAAAACCAACCGACCGGCGCCGGAAAATCGTTAGTTCCTCATCATTCATGGCGAACAAATCATGGTCATCAATCAGCACCTGGCCCTCTGTCGCCCGATCCAGCCCGCCGAGCATATGCAACAGCGTACTCTTGCCACTCCCGCTAGTACCGACGATAGCCACAAATTGTCCACGTTCAATGCTGAGGTCAATACCGTCCAGCGCCTTAACCACGTGGCTCCCCTGACCGTAGTGCTTCTTCAACCTTATGGCTTGCACAATAGGCATGCCTGTTACCTCCCATGCTTAACAATGTCTGTCCCTTGCGGGTACAAACCCACTCTAGCAAAACAATCTAACTGTACCGTGTCTCAAAAATAACGCCTTTGTCACATTCCCCATCAGATCAGGAGATTGGAAGATAGACGGAGAAGACGGAGCCTTGCTGCTCTTCGGATACGACCTTCATGTACCCGCCCTGGGCCATCACAATCTCCCGGGCCAGATAGAGTCCAATGCCAATGCCCTCTACTTCGGCAACCTTTGGACTTCGGTAGAAGCGCTGGAAAATAAGGGGCCATTCGCTTTCCGCAATACCCGGCCCGGTATCGGCAATATCAATACGGACAAACATTTCCCCTGCTTGCACGGTGACGAGAATGTGCCCGCCACTAGAGGTGTATTTTACGGCGTTCTCCAGCAAATTAAACAATGCTTCCCCGGTCCACTTGGAGTCATGGGTGGCAAGAATATCCTCAGGGTAGGACATTTGAATAGCGATATCTTTCTTGGCAGCAGCAGCCTGAACCGAAGATAAGGCAGCCTCAATGGTCTCTGTAAGCGAAGACGATTGAGGCTGAATGGTAATCAGCCCCGTTTCCAGACGGGACATCTTGAACAAGCACCGAATCAGCCAGTCCAGCTTGACCGCTCCCATATGTATTTCAGTAGCATACATTCGCGCCTGTTCCCCTAGCTGCGGAAGCTCTCCCATCAGCTCACTGTATAGCCGGATGCCTGCCAGCGGCGTCTTCGTCTGATGCGAAATATCGGATACCAGCGTTTGGATATGTCCCCGCTCAGCTTGTATTTGCCGCTCCCGCTCCTGCATGATTTCCATGTACCGATATAGCTTATGCTCCAGCGCTGACAGCTTCGTCTCCTCATAACCGGTTTGACGCTCCTGCCCGCTCATCGCGGCATCAACCATGGCATCCACCGTATCAAGTAGAGCGCTGACCTTCGTCTTCAGCGCCCACACGAACAAGGCAGACAGCAGCAACGCCGCCACGCCAAAGGAGAGGGCCAACCGGACGAACGAACTTCCTGCCCCTGCAAGCATTTCGCCTGCTCCCGCGTAACTTGCAGACAGTACAGCCAGCAGCACAAACACCAAGGCATAAATTTGCCCGAAGCTCAACCGGGCGACCATTCGCTTCATGATCAGGCTCCCTCCTCCGACCACATATAGCCCAGGCCATAGACGGTCTTAATCCATTTCGGGGCAGCAGGCTCCTCTTCCAGTTTGGCCCGCAGTCGCTTGACTGTAACCGTTAGCGCATTCTCATCCACATATGCGGAATCCTGTCCCCAAACAGTGTCAATTAACTGCTCGCGCGTCAAAATTTGCCCGCGATGAAGGATAAGCGTCTTCAGCAGCTTCTGTTCCGTCACACTAAGCGAAAGGCTTGTCCCTCCCTTACGGAACTCCATTCTCCCGAAATCGAGTGACAATTCCCCAACCAACAGCTTATCTTCTCGCCCCGGGTCGCATCGGCGCAGCACTGCCATCACCCGAGAGCGCAATACCATCAAGCTGAATGGCTTGGTTACATAATCATCGCCGCCCAACTCAAAACCGGTCACAATATCAGGCTCCAGGTCACCTGCGGTCAGAAAAATAATCGGCACTTGCGATGATGCTCGTACCTCCGCGCAAAAATCAAAGCCGCTCCCGTCGGGCAAGCGCACGTCAAGAACGATCAGGTCAATACCTCCTCGTGCAAGCCGCTCCTTCGCCTGAGCTAAAGTATAGGCCTGCTCCGCGACAACCCCGTCACGGGCCAGCGTAAGTGCAATGCCCTTATTCAAGCTCATGTCGTCTTCCACGATCAGAATATTCGTCATGGCTAATTCATCCCTTCCATGTAACGCAATTGCTAATTCGCAAACATTATACACAATCATGATGGCAAAAGAATAACAGATATGTCGCTGCACCGCTCCAGACCATGCACAAAAAGGACCGCTCTTCATGTGAAGTCGCGGTCCTGAATAGGTGAGCTGCTAAAGGCTCTCCCCTTATTTTTTGGAGTTGCGTAATTCCTTCATAATTTTACGGCCGGTTGGTGTCTGAGCAAGCCCACCCTGAGCGGTCTCCCGGTGCCGGCTTGGCATCGCTGAGCCGACCTCCAGCATCACGTCAATGACTTCATCGGACGGAATGGCGCTGCGAACCCCGGCCAAGGCCATATCTGCGGCAGCCAAAGCGTTCACCGCACCAAAGCCATTACGTACAATGCAAGGGATTTCCACCAAGCCTCCGACAGGATCACAGATGAGCCCCAGCGTATTTTTGAGTGCAAGCCCTACGGCATGCATCGCTTGCTCAGGAGTTCCTCCGCGCAGTTCAACCATGGCGCCCGCTGCCATTCCAATGGCGGAGCCAACCTCGGCCTGACAGCCGCCCTCTGCTCCGGAGATAAAGGAGTTGTTGGCGATCACATACCCGATGGCCCCGGCACTAAATAAACCACGGACCAAATGTTCATCCTCCCAACCGAAGCGCTCCTGCGCACTAACGAAGGCCCCCGGTATAATCCCGCAGGAGCCTGCCGTCGGTGTAGCCACAATGCGGCCCATGGAAGCATTGACCTCGGACACCGCCAAGGCATAGGCCATCGCCTGGCTGGCGCTGTCTCCTACGGAGGCCTGCTGGGTCTTGCGATACTGATCGACCCTCTTGGCATCCCCTCCGGTAAGTCCGCTTGTCGAAGTGATGTCCTCTGTTAAGCCTTTATGCACAGCCGACTTCATGATTTGATAATATTCACTCATCGCGGCAAGCACTTCTGCTTCGGTCTGGCCGCTTTCTGCCGCTTGATCCTCGATCATGATGGCTGAGATGGTCCTCGCTTCCTTTGCACATAAATCTACTAGTTCTCGTAAGTTCCGAAACCGCATCGGTCCCATCCTTTCTTTGCTACACTTGATGAATAAGTTGAACAAATAATTTACGCAAAGAAGCAGACGAGAAAATGTTCTTACGATCGCTGTTGCTCATGGATTTCTCTTACTTTATAAATTTGTATGCGGTAGAAATCCATTCCCAAATGCGAACGCTTCGCTTCTTCAGAATCATTTTTCTCGCTTGCTTAATATGCGCATTTTTCACCTCAACTTAAGATAGTGCATCCATCAAGTCTGGGTTTAGTCTAAATGTATATAGGATACACGGCTGACATGCGTAAGTTGCTGGACGTCCTTCACAAGTTCCGCAGGTATACCGGAGTCGGCTTCGACGACCGTTAATGCTTCGGTCGTCCTTCCCTTCCGATCTGTCGTGATGTAACCAATATTGACATCAGCTTCGCTAAATAAAGATGTGATGCCCGCCAGTACCCCTTGCCGGTCAGCATGAGCCACAATCAGAGTGGGCAGCTCACCCGAGCTCTTGACCTCAAAGCCATCGATGCTGCGGATAACGATAGTTCCTCCACCGATAGAGGCACCAATTACCTCCGATTGCCGACCTTCCTTGTTCGACAGCGTTATTTTGACCGTATTGGGGTGGGCCTCAGATAAGACCCCGGTGGAGAAGCGTACCTCAATCCCCTGATCCTCTGCCGCCTGTAGCGATTCGCGGATTCCTTCGTCGTCTGTACGATAGTCAAGAATTCCTCCCACTACAGCCAGGTCTGTGCCATGCCCTTTATAAGTCTCGGCAAAGGAGCCGTAGAAGCAAATATCTGCCGTGTCCGGCTGGCTGCCGAATACCTGCCGCGCAAACCTGCCAATTCGCACCGCCCCCGCCGTATGCGAGCTGGATGGCCCGATCATTGCAGGTCCAATAATAGAGAACACATTTTTGAAACGCATCGTTGATCTCTCCCGTATGTCAAGACTACCCACGGGCAGTCTCCAAATTAAAAAGGGACAAGAAAAAAAGGCTGCTGCCCTTCTCCCTGTCCCCGTTACCTGAAAGTTTAACGCCACTGACGAGACTCTCGTTGCAATGGCATGTACCTCTTGGGTGGCTTAACGCTCTCTCCAGAGTGGCGTCCGATCCTGGTCCTTGTACCTGAGAGATTCGGGTGACGGGTTGCATCGCCGTCTCCTTGCTCCTTCGGTGCCGCCACATATTCGGGCAGACTCTCCCAAGATCCTCATCCGCAATATCCTGTTATAACCAAATCTAAAGTGTAAAACAACAAATGTCAAGATAGCTAACACACATTTACGGAAATTCACGAAAACCTAGTAAAATATTCCTATTTATATGAGAAAAAATGTATATTTTTCATAAATTACTACTTGTAACCTTGATTTTACAGATATATACTAGCTCTAACACCTCGATTTCTACCTCATTTTATAAAAACAGGTAATTTCAAGTTCATTTCATGTCAGACTCCCTTCACACCCAGACTATGGCAAATCGAATCACTTACTCTAGATTTAAGGAGGTGATCGAAAAGAAGAAAACCATACTGTCTGCTTCACTGCCCCTCACGTCGTTAGCCCACACCAAGTAAAGTCCAAACAAGTCCGCAACTTGATGGACCGTCAGAACATGTCCAAGCACAAAACCAAGTAAAGGAAGTGGAAAAGTTGTTTAAATTCAGAAAATTCCGCAAATCTTTCTCACTCGGTATGTCGGTCCTTCTTGTGCTTACCTTTCTTCCCTCGACTTATGCCGAAAGCACCGGCGCTGCGGGCCAAATCAACCTGAAAGCAAATGCTCCTGAAATTGCCGAAGCCAAAATTGATAACAAACTGCAAACCCTGTTCAAGCAAGATGATTATGTGACTTATCTCGTAAAATTCAAGGAACAAACCGATACGACCACCGTCGCCAAGCAGGCGTTGCAGAAGGCACAGTTGGAGAAGGCCACGCCTTCGGCAGCCAAGCTGTCCGCCAGAAGCTCCGTTGTCAGCGCACTGCGGGCCACCGCTTCCCGTACCCAACAGGGGATCGAGAGCTATCTGCAAAAAGCCCAGCAAGCTGGCGAGGTGAAGGAGTACAAAAGCTACTTTATCGTAAATGCAATCGCTGTGACAAGCACCAAAGAGGTGCTGGAGCAAATCGCCCTCTTCCCGGAAGTGGAGAAGGTCTTACCCAATGAAGAACGCTACCTACAGAAGGTAGAAATTGATAAATCTGCACCGGACGCTGTTGCCTCCAAGGTGAAGGAAGCGGCCAATGCCACTCCGGCAGTGCAGAGCCCGGCCAGTATCGAATGGAATATCGATCAGGTCGGAGCCCCTCAGGTATGGGATATGGGCATCGACGGAACCGGTATTGTCGTAGCCAATCTGGATACCGGGGTGGAATACACCCATCCGGCGTTGCAAAGCAAGTGGCGTGGCTTCGACGCTTCCGGCAACATCGTCGATCCCGAGCTGAACTGGTACGATCCGCATAGCGGCGCGTCCTTGCCCGCGGATACGGATGGCCACGGCACGCATACGATGGGGACCATGGTCGGAGCAGAAGCCGATGGCTCCAATCAGATCGGAGTTGCCCCCGGAGCAAAATGGATTGCCGTGCGTATCTTCAATCCAAGCACCACGGACGCCATCATTCTTGACGGTGGACAATGGCTGCTGGCTCCGGTCGATGCTGAAGGCAATCTGCATCCCGAGTTAGCTCCCGACGTCGTCAACAACTCCTGGGGCGGCGGTCCCGGCGTTGACGAATGGTATCGCCCTATTGTCCAGGCATGGCGCGATGCGCAAATCTTCCCCGAATTCTCGGCGGGCAATGTCAACCTCAACAATCCCGGTGGTCCTGGCTCAGTAGCCAACCCCGCCAACTATCCCGAAGCCTTCGCTACAGGGGCAACGGACATCAATGGCAACTTGGCCAGCTTCTCCCTGCTGGGGCCTTCCCCTTACGGAGAAGTAAAGCCTGAGGTAGCCGCTCCCGGCGTTAACATCCGTTCCTCCATTCCCGGCGGTGGTTACGAAGGCGGCTGGAACGGTACTTCCATGGCGGGACCACATACCACCGCCATTGCTGCCTTATTGCTGCAAGCCAACCACTCCCTGACCGTGGATCAGTTGGAGGACATCATCACCAGTACGGCAGTGCCGCGTACGGACAGCCAATACACACAAATTCCGAACAACGGCTACGGACACGGCATCGTTAATGCCCTCGATGCGGTCGGCTCCGTGCTGCAAGGCGTCGGAACGGTATCGGGCCGCGTGGTTGTCGGTGGCGATGATCTGGAGGAGCCTGTGCTGGAACATACTCCGCCGACACTGGTCTACGAAGGCTTCGATGTTCCGTTGTCAGCACGCGTCAGCGATAACGTTGCCGTGACATCGGTAGAATTTTACGCCAGAGAAGCAGGGACCAGCCATTATTTATATATTCCGGCCGTTCGGGTCTCGGGCAACGAGAAGGATGGACAATATAAAGCCACCGTGCCGTCCTTCCTGCTGGGCAGCAGTGGTCTGGAATATTACATCCGCGTGAACGATTACGGCAATAATGGCTTTGATAGTGAAGCTTACACCGTCACCGTATCGGCGGGTATCACCCCAGGGTATGTCCAGGATTTTGAAGCAGATGTGCTGGGCTTTACCAGTGGAGGCACCGGAAATACATGGGCTTGGGGCCCGCCGGTCAGCGGTCCGGGAAGCGCCTATTCGGGAGAGAAGGTATATGCCACCAACCTGAGTGGCACCTACACGGCCGGGGCGAATTCCTACCTGCTCGCACCGCCGATCGATTTGACCGATAGCCCGGAAGGTGCCCTGCTATCCTTCAAGCACTGGTATGATCTGGAGCAGGGACGCGACTTCGGCACCTTGTATATCGCTTCCTTCCAATCGGACTATGCTTTTGTTCCGTTAGCTGAATACACAGGAACAAGCGGCGGTTGGAAGACGCAATTCGTCGACCTTCGCGAATACGCAGGCGAGCAAGTCTATCTTCAATTTGGCTTTACCAGCGATACTTCCGTCCAGAGAGCAGGCTGGTATCTGGATGATCTAACGGTGCAAGCCCCGGATGAGGTTGCTCCTGCGGCTCCTTCCGAATTGAGCGGTTCCGTGAACTTCAGCGGCAGCGCGGAGTTGTCCTGGTCTCCTTCCGAAGATGAAGATGTGAAGCTGTATACGGTATACCGCTCCGTAACATCCGGCTCCGGATATGAGGTGGTCGGATCGACGGAGAGCACTACGTATACCGATACGACTACCGAGACGGACGCGACTTATTATTATGCGGTCACCGCCACGGACTACAGTGGCAATGAAAGTGAGAAATCAGGCGAGGTCGAGTTAACCATTGAGCGGCCCGCAATTATATTCAGCGATCCGTTTGATGGCAGCGATGATAATGGCTGGACACACGCGGGAACCCGTGATGAATGGGAACGTGGTGTTCCTGTCGCGCCCGGTCCAACCAGCGCCGTCTCCCCTCCTAACGTATGGGCTACTGACCTCGATAGCACCTACGAGAACAGTGCCGATTACTCGCTGGTCTCTCCAGCTATTGATCTTGGTGCTGAAGAGCATGTGACCTTATTGTTTGACCATTGGTTCGAAATTGAAAGCAATTACGATTTTGGCTATGTCGAGATTACTAGCGATGATGGGCAGTCCTGGAATGAGTTGGGCCGCTTCTCCCACAGCACAACGGGCAAAGCCTGGGCCCCTGCTTATTACAGTCTGGACGATTATATCGGTGATACCGTCAAACTCCGCTTCCGTCTGAAGACGGACGGCAGTGTAGTCAAGGCGGGCTGGTATATTGATAACTTCCAGGTGCTGAGCGCAATTACACCGGCAAGCCGCATCACCCAGGATATTCTTGCCGAGCCGCTTGAGGCCGGGAAGAAAGATAAGGCCGAGAAGGGCAGTCCAGCCTACAAGCTGACACGGACTGACAAGAGTGAATACGAGCAAGCCGTGAAGCAAGCAGAGCAAGCCCGCGAGTCTGGGCTGAGCAGCCTTCCAGCCAGTGCAACGGTAACCGTGCTGGAGACAGGACGTTCGGTCAAGACCGATTCCGCTACCGGACGCTACAGCCTGAATCACGTGGCTGGCGACTTCTCACTGAAGGCAGAAGCCTATGGCTATTATCCACAGACCCATACGGTGACGATTGCCGATCAGGTGAATGCAAGAGTCAACTTTAACCTAGAGGCTATTCCGAAGGGACAAATTATCGGGACGATCACCGACGAGCGTAGTGGTGAGCCGATCTCCGGCGCTACCGTGCTAGTCCTTGAGGATGCTGCAATTCCGCCGCAAACCACAGGACAAGATGGCAGCTTCTCACTGGAAGTGCTGGAAGGCACCTATACATTGTCGGTGACCGCTGCTGACTATTATGGCGACACCCTGTCATTAACCGTACCTCCGCATGAGACAGTGGATGGCTCGTTAACCCTGAAGCCATTTATCGGCTTCCCGGGCGAGATCGCCTATGATGACGGTACGGCGGAGAATGCCTGGGCCTTCAACGCAGCAGGCAATGCCTGGGCCGTGCGCATGACCCCGGAATATGATACAGCCCAAGTAACGGGTGCATCCATCCGCTTCTGGAATACGGAATGGCCTATCCCGGGCGGAACGGCCTTCCAATATGCTGTATTTGATGCTTCGGGTCCGCAAGGCTCCCCGGGACGGCAACTGGCCGGACCGTTCGATGCCACAGCATTGCGGAACGACCAATGGACCGTGTTGGAACTGCCGGAGCCAGTCACGGTAGAGGGCGACTTCTACATCGTCTATATTCAGACCTTGGCTGGAACAAGTGCACCGGGACTGGCTGCTGACGAGACCGGACCTAATGCTCTTCGCAGTTGGCAACGCGTCAGCGGCACCTGGAGCCTGGCCGAAGAAGATAGTGGTAACTACATGATCCGGGCCATCGTCCGCTATCCGGTCAATGCCCCTGTCATTACCTCACCGGAGGCCGATTCATTCACCAATCAAGCTTCCGTTACGGTAACTGGAACTTCACCGGCAGCCGGAGCAGATGTCAAGCTCTACAATGGTACTGAATTAGCTGGAGAGGCAATCGTTGAGAATGGTGAATTCAGCGTTCCGATCCAATTGCACGACGGGGCTAACGAGCTATCTGCCGAGATCGTAGTGAACGGAAAGACCACTGACCGCTCGCTACCGATTACCGTCACATTGGATACCGCCGCACCGGAACTGGATGTCATCTCTCCAACCGATGGCTTCCGGACCAACTCGGAGGTACTGAATGTAACCGGCTCCGCATTAGATGACTTCCTCAGCGGCTTGACGGTTAACGGCCAAGAGGTTCCGGTTGAAGGCAGCGGTTCCTTCGCCTACCGGCTGCTGATTGATGCCGGAGAGAATATCATTACGATTACCGCGACAGACGAAGCAGGCAACACGACGACGGTAACCCGGTCGGTTTATGTAGATGTGGCTCTGCCGGAGATTACGAACTTATCCCCTGCAGAAGATGTGCATCTGACCGCCGGAGAAGCGCTGGCCGTCTCCTTCGACAGCGTACCGGGGCTGGATGCCTCCTTCCGCATTGAACTGCCGCTGTCACTTAGCGGAAGCGGACGGGGTATCCCGCTTACCGAGACTACGCCAGGACACTATGAAGGAACTTACACCACGCCCGCTTCACTGATACTTGAAGGGGGACTGATCGTCATTAGCGTGCGCGACGCCGCTGGCAATCAGGGCGATTTCCAAACCCCGGGACGTCTCTTCGTCAGCGCTCCTGACGAAGGTCCGGGAGAAGGTCCCGGCGAGCCGCCAGGACCCGGTGACAACGTAACGCCATCCGCCATTATCGGCGCGGCGGACCGAGCAGCCAGGAACCAAGTGGTTGAGTTCGACGGCAGCGGTTCCTCGGACCCTGATGGCCGAATCGTTCGCTATAGCTGGACCTTCAGCGATGGCGAGCAGAAGCTCGGACCCAAGGTGACCCACCGCTTTGCCACCACAGGAGCTTATACCGTAGCCTTAACCGTCACGGATGACGCTGGTGCGGAGAGCAGCACCACGCATAGAATTGTAATTCGCTAATTTGCGAGAGAACTGAGTCACAACAATAAACAGCAAGCGCTTAGGGGCTGGCCCATCAATACGGGCGGGCTCCCCGAACGCTTGCTGTTTTCAAATTCAATCACATTGCTTATTCCAAATTAGCGTGACGGGCGAACATGTCCTCGTCCGACTGCCCCGTCTCCCGCTTGAGATCAATAATGATGCTATCGTAAATTAACCAGCTTAGCTGCTCGAAGGAAGAACCCTTCGTCTGAATTGATGCCGCTTTTCCGCCTTCCTTCTCTACCTTGGAGGTAACCCCGGGGATACGAATGCAAGCCGAGGCCAACGAGCCGATGGTGTTGCCGGGAAAGATGGTCAAGGTGGCTAGCGTAGCCCCTTGTTCCAGCGCCTTCTGCGCCATAGCCTTCAGGCTGGCTGTCTCTCCCGAACCTGAGCCGATAACTAGTAAATCACCCTTTCCAATGGATGGCGTGGTAGGCTCGCCCACAAAGTACGAGCTATACCCCAAATGCATAAGCCGGTTAGCAAAGCCCCGCGCGGCAAAGCCGGATCGTCCCGCTCCGGCCACAAATACTCGCCGGGCTCCGATAATCAGCTTCTTGACGGCCTCCACCTGCTCACCATCCACCAACATTGCATCTTCTGAAAGCTCAGTTAATATGGCCAACAAATTATTGCAAGGTTTCATACCCTTTCCCCCCTTAGGCTTTCCGCGCCATTGCTTCCTTGATCAAACGCGCTTCCTTCACCGGGTCCTCCGCATGGGTCAAGCCCGTCCCGACAATAATGATGTCCGGCGCAAGTGCCACATACTTGTCGATAGTGCTGCTGTTAATTCCACCAGCCACGGCAATTTTAGCCGATTTGGCATGTTCCTTCATCACCTTCAAATCATCGATCGGCTGTCGGCCAGCCGCTTGCTGGTCAGCCCCAGTATGGACGGCCAGTACATGAACGCCCAGTTCCTCCAATTCGCGAATCTTCTCCGGTAAATTGTCCACACAGATCATATCGACAACTAACTGCTTGTTGAATTCATCGGCTGCCTTAAGACAAGCCTTAATTGTCAGCGCATCCGTCACACCCAGCGCCGTAACATATTCCGCCCCGGCGTCAAATGCCAGCTTGGACTCGAAGAACCCGCCATCCATAATTTTCTCGTCGGATAAAATCTCTTTGTCCGGGAAGCGCTCCTTGAACGTCTTGACCGCATTCATTCCCTCGGCAATGACAAACGGAGTTCCGATCTCAATGATGTCCACATAACTTTCCAGCTTCTCGGCAAATGCCAGCGCATCCTCCAGGTTCAATTCATCCAATGCCAGTTGCAGCTTCATCTTCCGTTCTCCTCTCCGTGGTGTGATCAGTTAATAAGTAAGTGCAGGGCATTCCCCCGGATGGTTCAACAGTTCCTTCAATTCTTGGTCGAGTCGTACAATCGTTAGCGAGACGCCATTCATATCCAGGGAGGTCACGTAATTGCCCACAAAGGTCCGATGGATCTGGTGACCCTGTCCCTTTAAGATGTCTGCTACCTTCCCGTAGAGCACGTACAGCTCCATCGGCGGGGTTGCCCCCAGCCCGGATAACATAACAGCCACTTCCTGGGGCCCATCGAAGTTAAAGTCTCGCAGGATCGCCTCCGTCATTTCCGTGGCAATCTGATCTGCGGTTCCCAGTTGCACCACGCGAATGCCAGGCTCCCCATGATGCCCGATGCCAAATTCCATCTGTCCCTCTTCAATCGTAAAATTCGGGGAGCCCACCGCCGGGATGGTACATGAACCAAGTCCCACACAAATGCTTCGGGTATTATCCACAGCCTTCTGTGCCGAAGCGATGACCTCATCCAAGGAGCCGCCCATGGCCGCGCGTGCTCCGCCCGCCTTCCACATGAACAAGCCGCCCGCAATGCCGTGCCGCTTCTCGCGAGTCTCTGGAGGTGACGAGGCAATATCATCAGTTGCGGTCACGTATTTGACCGTAATTCCTTCATCCTCTGCAAGTTCAGCCGCCATCTTGACATTCATATTGTCACCGGCGTAATTACCGAACAGGCAGGCTACCCCTTGACCGGAATCCACCTCGAGCATGGCA
Organism: Paenibacillus senegalimassiliensis; assembly: GCF_001486585.1. Lineage (GTDB taxonomy): Bacteria > Bacillota > Bacilli > Paenibacillales > Paenibacillaceae > Fontibacillus > Fontibacillus senegalimassiliensis. Next base: position 427,715 of record NZ_LN909045.1, on the reverse strand, counting down.
TCCAGAAATGACTGCGCCGGCGGCGAGGCGAACACCTCCCCAACTGCGGCTGCATCCACCAGTCCTTGACCGACATAACCGAGAAATGCCGGCTCATGACCGCTTCCTCCCCCGGTGACAATCCCCACCTTACCTGCCACTGGTGCATCCACCCGCTGAATGACACGCTCATTACGGGAGGACAGCTTCACCGTATCTCCATGTGCATCGACATACCCTCTTAACATGTCGTCTACAATCAAGTCAGGATTGTTGACAAATCGTTGCAAGAGCTTCCCCTCCTTAATCCGTTTTGGCCAGTAAGAGCGCCTTGTCAGCCAGTGCCTTCAAGATGATATAACATGAGGTTGCGCCCGCATCCTGATGACCGATGGCCCGGTCTCCCAGACGACTGCCCCGGCCCAGACGCGCGGCCATTCCCTTTGTCGCCTCCAGCCCCGTCTCTGCCGCTTTAACCATCCGGGTTAAACAAACCTCCAGATTTCCTCCCTCAAATGCAGTCTCTTCGTAGGCCCTTACCGCTGGATCGAGCACGTCAATCAATGTCTTATCCCCCGGCTTGGCCTCAGTTAGCAGGGCAAGCCTTTCGTACCCCTTCCTTACCATCTCTCCGATGACCGCAGCATCAATCACGTCCTTCTCTTTGGATGCCTCCGCCAGCCCCCGGAAGAAGCTGCCGTAGAGCGGCCCCATGGAGCCTCCAATCTTGCCGATCAATACTTTGGCAATGGTAAGAAAACCTTCACTCATGTCGGCCTCCCGCTGATCCAGTGCTTCGCCCGCCAGAGAGAAGCCGCGGCTCATATTGACACCATGATCTCCATCTCCTACCGCAGCATCTACCTGGCTAAGCAGCTCCCGCTGGGCACACACCGCCTCAATGATCGCCCTGACGACGGCAATCCCTTGCTTATTTGTGAATCTCATGTGGATTCAGCCCCTCCCTTCCCTCTGTTGGCTTCTGATTAGGAAAAGCTCCTCATAATATGCCGTTATTTCACCATGCAGCCGGCTCCCTGTCTGAATTCCGGTGTAGTGCTCCACCGCCGGGCCGATGCCTAACCGGGCTACATCGCTTTGGAGTTCCTCCGCCTGCTGATCCTCCGGGTTATGGAAGAGGAACGCAGCCGCAATTCCTTGTAACAACCGACGGTTCTCCAGCCCGGAGGCCTCGCAGCCCAGGCAAGGACCTACCAGTCGGTCGTCTGTACCCAGCTTGCGAATCGGTGAGCGACAGACCCGGTTAATTGTATCTGTCACTCCTGGTGTCTTGAAGCGGTTCACGGCAAACTCGATATACTCCGCCAATTCTTCAAGCTGAAAACCATATTTAACTTCCAGCAATCGCGCGGATTCCAACATGGCCTCCAGCACTTGATCCAGTAGAATCTCATCATGAAATACGTCCTGAATGATGTCATAGCCATGAACGTGCCCGACATAACCGGCCCAGGCATGGCCACAGTTAATAATGTATAGCTTGCGTTCCAGATATTTCTGCAAATTGTCCGTGTACACGGCCCCTTGAATGGGCTGACTTCCCGGAACTGCCAGCTTGCTCTGCTCAATAACCAATTCATGGTCGCGTCCGATATGAATGACGGCCCTGTCGTCCCTTCGATCCTCCAGCACAAGTCGGTCTACCGCGGTGTTGGGGAAAGCGGCCAGTTCGTCCAACTCCTTACTGAATGCCTCCCCTGCTACCTCCAGAATGCTGCTTCGCAGCAACTCCGAGTTGAACATGGCATTCTCGCAGGCCAAAATATTGATACGGCTTCGCCCGAGCCTCTGTCTGGCTTGAAGCCCCTCCAGCAGAACCGGAGCAATTCGCGACAAGTTATCCGCCCAGACGGAAGTCGTAATCAAATCCGCTTCCGCCAAGGCCTCCACCGCCGCCGCCTTGTCGCTCATCGAGGAGACGGCCCTTACCCGATCGATGGTTCTCTTGGCATACCCTTCTTCAATCACATACAAATCATAGGCTTGGTCCCGGTTAAGCTGAGCAATCAGGCCGGGATCGATATCAACGAACGTAATCTCATATCCCGATTGATGCAGCAAATCACCAATAAATCCTCTGCCGATGCTTCCGGCTCCGAAATGAACGGCTTTCACATGCAAGCACCTCTTTTGCTGACTATCGATTCATATATTCAAGCTTCCTTTTAGAGAATTCCGGTTACCGCGCCAATGACGCTGACTGCAATAATAACCAGCATGATGACGGTGAAATTCTGATTCTTCTTATTCAGCCACCAGTACAGGCCAAGCACGGCCATCAGTGGTAGCAAGCCGGGGATAATCCCGTCCAGAATATTCTGTAAGACGAAAGGCTCGTTCCCGCCCCCGAAGTTGAATTGCAGCGGGGTGCTGAGCTTCACGTAGGTTGAGGAGAGTGCTCCCATCATGAATAGACCAAGTGTACTCGCCCCCAGGATGAGCTCCTTAATTCGTCCGGAATGCAGCAACTCCCGAATCGATGCCTTGCCTGCCCGATACCCGTAGACCGATAACCGAAGTCCAATCAGAATTTGAATCAGCGGCAATAAGAGCAATACGAAGGGGCCAATGATGCTCCCGGATGCCGACAAGGTAGCTGCCAGTGCAAATATAATCGGCTTAAGCGTAGCCCAGTCAATAGAATCGCCAATCCCGGCCATGGGTCCCATCAGCCCGGTCTTCATCCCGGTAATTGATTTGTCCGTGATAGGCTCGCCCTTGGCCTTCTGTTCCTCCATGGCAATGACGATGCCGTTGACCGGAGAGCCAAACACAGCCTCGGTATTATAGAAGATAAGATGACGCTTCAGCGCTTCCTTCAAATCCTCCGGATCGGGATACAGCTTCTTTAATATAGGAATCATAGCCGTCGTAAAACCCAGTGCCTGCAGCCGCTCGTAGGAGATTCCCATCTCGGCAACGATATAGTAAGTCAACCAGTTGCGGCGAATATCCTTTTCGGTAATCAGCCGTCCGTTCTCGGCGGCGGCATCCGGCGTTTGTTGTATTTCCGTCATCGACCTCACCCCTCCACGTTCTTCCGATTGTTGTAATAGTTAATCAAGAGAACCGCGCACAAGCCAAAGATCGCTGCCCCGATTACCGGGATACCACTGAACTGCACCAGGAAGTAGCCCAGGATAAACCACGGGAACAACTCCTTCTTCCCGATGACGAACATCGTCAAGGCGAACCCGAGGGCTGGCAGCAAGCCTCCCGCAACGCTAAAGCCGTGGATGAGCCATTCCGGCACACTGTTCATGAAGTTATTGACCGCATCGGCACCGTAGAGAATCGCAAAGAATGGAATAGGAAAGCGGAAGAAAAAACTTAGTGCGGTAGGATAAACAACCGAAGCAAGCACAATTTTGCGAGTATTGCCCTCTTCGGCGTAACGGTCGGCCATATGCACGAACATGACGTTTACCGTCTTGCGTAATTGGTCAACGAACACCCCCATCACCCCAACCGGTACCGCGATGGCAATAGCCAGCGCTGGAGTCAGGCCAGAACCGATGGCAATCGGGATAGCGATCAGGCCAGCCAGACAATCATCGGCTGGTAGATTCGAACCGGCGGCAACCAGACCGATATACAGAATTTGCACCGCGGCCCCGATAATCATCGCTTGCTTGACATCACCCATCATCAGTCCGATGGGAAGTGCGGCGAACAAAGGCTGGCGAATGGCATGGGTAATGGCATAACCGATATCCGTCTTACAAATCCAATACCATAAACCGGCAAAAATGCTTACTGCCAACATTTCCATGGCTTATACCCCCAATTTTTTTAAAGCTTTGTCCAGCGGAAGGCGGGCTTCCTCCGGGGTGACCTGGAACGAAACTTCGGCGCCTTGTTCTTTCAGATACAGCAGATGATCCGCATCATCCCGGTCAATGGAAATTCCCTTGACCACCGAGGTCTTGTTACCTGCCGCGCCAAGACCCCCAATTTGCACCGCTGCGAACTTAACGCCTTGCTCCGCTACCCTGCGCACATCCTCAATGTTCTTGAACAACACCAGAACGCTGCCTTGGTCATAGCTCCCTCCCTGCGCTGATTCAACAAAGGAAGTGATCGATTGCACCTCGACCTGGATACCGGGAGGCGCTGCCATTACGTAGATATCTGCCATGAACTCGTCTTCCGACAACTCGTCGTTGACGACAACGATTGTTTTCGCCGTTACCGTATTGCTCCACTTGGTAACAACCTGACCATGAATCAATCTGAAATCGACTCGTACCAACTTGATCCCCTCTAGCACAGTAATCCCTTCCTTTCCTTGATGATTTTTGAAATATCACGAATGCCTTCCGTCCCGAACGCAATGATCTTCTCCTCGATCCCTTCCCATTCTCCCAAAGACCTGCGGTTCTCCGCCTCAATCAGCATCGGCAGGTTCAGACCACATACCACTGAATATCCTTCCTTCTTGGCGAAGTAAGCCCCGATGTTAGAGGGGGTTCCTCCATACAGGTCCGTCAGAAAAATAGAAGCCCGGGGAGCTTCAGCCATATGTCGTTCAATCGTTTCAATTAATGCCTTGGACTCCATTCCGGCTAATAGAGAGAAGCAGTATACGTCCTGCATTTCTCCAATAATGAGTTCGGCACTCTTCTTAAGCTCCTCGCCAAAGGTGCCATGCGTAATGAGAATAATCCATGGTGTTGTGCTCATATTTCAGCCTCCTGTCCCGTTCATATGCCTGAAGTTCAAACCTTGCTCAATCTACAATTAAAGCGCTTTCTAAAATCCCTGTGCATTGCGCACCTTCCCCATTAACCACGAGACTTGCCGCCCGTAATGTTCACCGTGGTCCCGGATATATACGTAGCGCGGTCTGACAGCAAATAAGTAACCAAATCAGCTATCTCTTCTATTCTTCCTCGTCGGCCTAGCGGGATTACCTTCATATAATCGACGGCAACATGGTCGGATTCTACTCCGCGAGTATAGGCCAGTGCCTTCACATGCTCAGGGTTCCCCATCGGGGTCGGCTCATTAATTCCCGGTGCAATCCCCACTACCCGAATGTTGAATCGGCCCAGTTCCTTCGCCCAAGATAATGTAAAGGAATTTAGCGCCCCCTTCGTGGCTGAATAGATGCTTTGGCCCGTCGAGCCCTCCATACCAGCTTCAGAGCTTACATTGACAATGACTCCCGATTGTTGCCCGATCATGACTCTGGCCGCCTCCTGCGTACAGAAAAAAGCACCCTTCACGTTCACATTGAAGATAAAATCAAAATCCTGTTCATTAAATTCATGGCCCTTGTCTCCGTGGTAATAATCTACGAGCAGTTTGGGGCGATTGACCCCAGCGTTATTCACCAAACCGTCAATGTGGCCATATTTGTCGACCACGTTACGAATCATCTCTTCTACCTGTTGTTTATCCGTAATATTGCAGGGTATAAAATCAATATTACCTTCGCTGCTGCCGGTAAGGTCGGCAACCACGACCTGGGCACCGCTCTCGCTCAGGCTCTGCACAATATGTGCGCCAATTCCTGAGCTGCCGCCAGTGACGATGATGACCTTCTTGCCCAAGTTCAACCAATCGCTATTCATCCTCTGTCCCGCCCCTCTGCTATTTGTTAGAGACATCATGACGTCGTTATGTCTTAACGTTATAATGACATTGCTTCCTATCTTTTGTCAAGCGCTTTCATTTAAAAAAAGATAAAAAAATACCCGTTGCCTTCATTTCTCCGTTTAGACGCAGAAAAGTGACGCAACAGGTTTTCTTTGAATTTATTATTCCTTGTGGCGAAGCAGCACCTTGAAGCGATTCAGGTCCCCCCGGTCCCTGGATACGGAGTATTCCACCGGCTGATCCTTATCATCGTAAGTGATCGTGTCCACCAACTGGATGGCAAAATTCGGCGGCACCTTCAGGGCCAATGCATCCTCAGGACTGGCATTCACCGCCCGGAAGGTCTTGCTGGCATAAATGATTTTCAGGTTGTAATGCTCTCTTAAAATAGCGAACAGCGATACCTCCGAAAAATTAAACCGTTCCAGATCAGGGGCCAGATCGGCCGGCACATACGTCGTCACCAGCACGGAAGGCTCATGTTCGATAAAGCGCAACCTCTCCAGTTGATGATAAATGGTTGGCCCTTCGCCAAAAACGCCCTTGAGTATATCGTTGGTCTTAACCTGACGCATACTCAGCAACTGTGTACGGGCCGTCAGACCTTGGCGACTGGCTTCTTCATTAAAGCTGCGAAGCTCGGCCAGATCCCATTGGTTCAGCCGTGGTTTGGTCACGAAGGTTCCCACGCCCCTGCGCTTCTCCAGATAACCCTCGCTAACCAGCAAATCGATAGCTTGTCTGACCGTTGTCCGGCTCACCCCATACATGGACATCAACTGAGTCTCCGATGGTAAGCTCTCCCCAACCTTGTGTTCCTCATTCATAATTTTGTGGATCATGTCCTCTTTAAGTTGAAAATATAAAGGAATCGGACTGTTTTTTTCCAGTTCATAAGACGTAAAATTCCCCATTATATCCTCCTAATTGATTAAGATGTCACGTTGTCCGTATGTCTATTATAGCGCAGCAAACCTGGATTGTAAAAATTTGTGTGCTGCAAAATGAAAGAGGATACCCGATTGCGCCGTCATGCAGACGCACCGGGTATCCTCTACTTATCATACAGAGCCAGGGACATTGCCACTGGCTGAACCAGGTTCTAAACCTGAGGCGCTTCCTGCCGAATCAGTTCCAGAAGCGCGCGGCATCCCTGCTGTACCATCTCATATACTTCTTCAAAGTTCCCGGTAAAGTACGGGTCCGGGACCTCCTTGAGCTTGGATTCCGGGACCAGATCAAGCAGCTTGACAATTTTGGCATCGGCCTTCCGGGCCAAGGCATGCAAATCCTGCTCATTCTGATTATCCATAGCTACAATATAATTAAAACGCGAGAAGTCATCTACCGCTACTTGTCTGGCGGCAAGGCCCTCGTAGGAGATGGCATATTGATCCAGAATACGGCGGGTCCCTTCATGGGGCGGCTTCCCGGTGTGCCAATTCCCGGTTCCCGCGGAATCGATCAACACCCGTTCGCTTAAGCCCGCTTCATTCACCAAGTGCCGAAAGACGGCTTCCGCCATGGGTGAACGGCAAATGTTCCCCAGGCATACAAATAACACTCCGATTTGTTGATTGTCGTTATCCATGGTTCTCCCTCTTCCTATAGTACTATCTGCTAACGTCTATTAGCAGATAGTACTATAGGAAGCGCCGAAGGACAACCCTAACGAGTACAGCTTCGGTAGGCGGTTGGCGAGATTCCGGCATGGCTCTTGAATTGGCGGGAGAAATGGGCCAGTTGCATGCCCAGGCTCTCAGCCACGGTGGCGATGCTATCGTCCGTATAGGTCAGCAGCCGCTTGGCCTCCTCCATGCGCTTGCGCTGTACGTAATGCATCGGTGTAATGCCCATAATTTTTTTGAAATAGGGAATGAAGTAATTCGGATGTAGATGCACAATGTCAGCTAACGTTTCTATTTCAATCGGCTCACCGATATGCTCCTGAACGTACCGCAACACGTCCCCAAGCTTGTTGCGTTCCGTAAATTGCATATAATCCTTCAGATAATCGCTGTAGCCGCCCTCTTCCAGGCAGCAGGCCAGCAAATTTAACAAGCAGGCTTGCATCCTTAACCCCGCAAACGGTCCGCCAACTTGGAACAAGTGAATTAAATCGTCAAAGATCACCTTCACGTGTTCGGGGTTCTTGGCATGGCTAATGTACAGCTTGCTCCCGGCATGGAACAGCGGCCACTCCCCCACCTGAGCGTCAAAATGACAAAAATAACGGGTATACGGGTTCTCCGGCGACGTAAAGGTCGTTTGGCTTGTCCCCGCTGGCATAATCATCAACTGGTTAGGCTGCGGGTAGTAGGTGACACCATTAATAATCACCGAACCCTCGCCTTGGGGAATGAAATACAGCCGGTTAAAACGAGGGGCCTGCTCCATCCGGTTCCACCCGAGAAAACCGCTTTTTAACTGGGCATGCGTGACGGTTACGGTCAAGCTCTCAGGCAAACGTCCAGTGAGATGGTCGATCTCGTTCATTCTCTTCCCCCTCTATTTTTAAGTAAGCATTTTCATTTTTAGAAATCCTGGTTCTATTGTAACATCTCCATTTATCGAATTCACCTTAATATTGTGCAAAACCTTCTTAATCCTTGCCATTCTCTTTCCCCCCAATTCAAGCTAAGCTAAGAGCGTTAAGTTACATAAGAAAGGCAGGGAGTAACATGAACAAAGTACGGTTTGGCATCATCGGCATCGGTAACATGGGGACTTCGCATGCGCGGGACCTGGTCCAGGACATCAAGGGCGCGGAATTGACGGCGGTCTGCGACCATAACCCGGAGCGTCTGAAATGGGCAAAGGAGCATCTGCCGGATACCGTTCAGCTATTTGACAACACGGAAAGTCTGTTCGCTTCGCAAGCTATGGACGCCGTAATGATCGCAACCCCTCATTACGATCATCCAACACTTGCCGTGCAAGCTTTTGAGAGCGGTTACCATGTGCTGATCGAGAAGCCGGCGGGCGTGTACACCAAGGCCGTTCGGGCAATGAACGAAGCTGCTGTGAAGGCAGGCAAGCAGTTCGGGATCATGTATAACCAGCGGACTAACCCGCTTTACGCCAAGCTGCGCGACCTGGTGTTGTCCGGTGAACTCGGGACCATTCGCAGAACGAACTGGATTATCACGGACTGGTATCGCTCGCAAAGCTACTACAATTCAGGTGGATGGCGTGCCACCTGGGCTGGAGAAGGCGGCGGCGTACTGCTTAATCAGGACCCCCACCAGCTTGACCTCTGGCAATGGACGATCGGAATGATGCCAACACGCGTACGTGCTTTTTGCCATTTCGGAAAATATCGCAACATTGAGGTTGAAGATGATGTAACCGCTTATGTGGAATATGAGAATGGCGCCACCGGGTTATTTGTGACCACGACCGGCGAAGCTCCGGGCACGAACCGCTTCGAGCTGACAGGCGATAATGGCAAAATTGTCGTGGAAGACGGCAAGCTGACCTTCTGGCGGCTGCGCGTACCGGAATCACAGTTCAATGCCGAATATACCGGGGGCTTCGGTCAGCCGGAATGCTGGAAATGTGATATTCCGGTTAGCGGAGGCTCCGGCACGCAGCATCAGGGCATTTTGCAGAACTTCACCAATGCGCTGCTGCATGGTGAACCGCTTCTAGCACCTGGGGAAGAAGGCATTCACGGGCTGACGCTCTCCAATGCCATGCATTTGTCCGCCTGGACTGAAGATTGGGTTGACCTCCCGCTGAACGAGGATTTGTTCTACGAGAAGCTGCAAGAGAAGATCAACACCTCTGTATTCCGTAAAGAGAACGGAGCAGGGGGCGTGCTGGACGTGAAGGGAACCTACTGAGGAAGCTGAGCGCGATAAAAAGGAGCGATGTATGTTGAAGCTATCTGTGTTTACCGTATCAACGCCGGATTTAACGCCGGAAGAGCTGGTGCAAGCAGCGCGCGAAGCTGGATTGCATGGTGTGGAATGGCGGTTCAAAGAGGTTCCCGCCGAGGTAGCTGGAGAAGCTCCGTCGTTCTGGCGTAATAATCTCTGTTCTATTGACCCCGCGTTATCCGATGAGCAGATTCTACGGTTCAAGCATATAACCGAAGCTGCGGGTCTGGAAGTAACCAGTCTTGCGCCCTATTTGAACTCACTGGATCTGGAGCAGACGGAGCAGGCGTTCCATGCCGCTCGTCTGCTTGGAGCCAAGATGATGCGCGTCGGTGCAGCCGGGTATGCTGCTACTACTCCCTATCCCGAGTTGTACGACAACACGGTGCGTTATTTGAAAGAGGCGGAGCGTCTGGCTAAGCAATACGGTGTCAAAGGGGTTGTGGAAACGCACCATCAGACCATTGCTCCCAGCGCCAGCCTGGTCCACCGACTCGTCAGTCACTGTGATTCCGACCATATTGGCGTCCTGTACGATCCCGGCAATATGGTCTATGAAGGTTATGAGCATTTCAGATTGGGCCTGGAGTTGCTTGGACCTTATCTAGCCCATGTGCATATCAAGAATGCGGCCTGGACGCGCACTGGAACAAGCGAAGACGGGACGGCTGAATGGCGCTGCGACTGGGCTCCGCTGCGGGACGGCGTTATTGATTTCCGCAAGCTGGTGGGCGATCTGAAGTCCGTCCGCTACGGCGGATATTTAGGCATTGAGGATTTTAGCGGACAATACACATCGAAGGAAATGCTTCATCATTTTGCCGAATTTGTTCAAGAAAGGTTGTAGATGCAATCATGTCAACTCCCTCATCAAATAAATCGTTCCAAACGAGCGACGGAATGAACTATGCCCCAAAGGGGCGGCCCAATGAGGTCGTCAAGCCCGGCGAGTTCATCTTTGCTGCCGTCGCTCTGGACCATGGACATATCTATGGTATGACTGGCGGGCTCATCGAAGCTGGAGCTACTCTGAAATGGGTCTACGACCCCGATCCGGCCAAAATGGCGGCCTTTGCGGGCAAATACCCGAACGTACAACAAGCGGACAGCCTGGAACAAGTGCTAGCCGATCCGGAGGTGCGACTGGTTGCCGCAGCAGCCGTGCCCTCTGAACGTGGTCCGCTTGGCCTTAAGGTCATGGATGCCGGGAAGGACTATTTTACCGATAAAACGCCATTTACCAGTCTCGATCAGCTTGAAGCCGCCCGCCAAAAGGTAAGGGAAACCAGCCGCAAATACGCTGTTTACTTCAGCGAACGCCTGCACGTTGAATCGGCGGTATACGCGGGACAACTTGTCCAGCAGGGAGCGATTGGTCGAGTGCTGCAAGTGACCGGCTTTGGTCCTCACCGGTTAAGTGCTCCCTCCCGGCCGGACTGGTTCTTTGAGAAGGACAAATATGGCGGCATCCTTTGTGATATCGGCAGCCACCAAATTGAGCAATTCCTGTTCTATGCTGGCTGCAAGGACGCCGAGGTTGTGCATAGCAAGGTAGCCAATTACGGGAACCCTGAATATCCGGAGCTGGAAGACTACGGTGATGCAACGCTGGTAGGGGATAATGGAGCCACCCAATATTTCCGCGTCGATTGGTTCACACCGGATGGTCTGGGAACGTGGGGAGATGGGCGGACGTTTATTTTGGGCACAGAAGGCTATATCGAATTGCGCAAATACACGGATATTGCCCGCGATGCTGCCGGGGATCAGGTGTATCTGGTCAACAAGGACGGGGAGCAGCATTTCTCCGTTCGCGGACAAATCGGCTATCCGTATTTCGGCGAACTGATTCTGGATTGCTTGCACCGGACAGAGAATGCCATGACGCAGGAGCATGTATTCAAGGCGGCAGAGCTTTGTCTGAAAGCCCAGCAGCAAGCCATTCATGTGACAGCGCCCGGTAAATAGTATGGAAGAACATATCGGGATTGCCATTGTCGGCTGTGGAGGAATTGCTCCGGTGCATGCTGATGCCATTCAGGAAGTGCAGAAGCTGCAACCTATTCAATTGAGAGCTGTCGTCGATAGCGATTTGTCCAAAGCCAGACAGATGGCCACGGCATACGACTGTGAGGCTGGCGACGATTACCAATCGCTGCTGGAGCGCGAGGACATTCAGGCGGTTCATCTCTGCACCCCTCATCATCTGCATGCTGACATAGCCGCCCGGTTCCTCCGGGCCGGCAAGCATGTACTGACCGAGAAGCCGATGGCACACAGCCTGGAAGCGGCGGAGACGCTGCTGACAACAGCGCAGCAAAGCTCCGCACAACTTGGTGTATGCTTTCAGAACCGCTATAATCTCCCGTCTTGTCAAATTCGCGAAATCATCGACAATGGCACGCTTGGCCGATTAGTCTGCTTGAAGGGGGTCGTGACCTGGCATCGGGATGCATCCTATTATACGGATAGTCCATGGCGAGGGAGATGGGCCACCGAAGGTGGAGGTGTGCTGATCAATCAGGCGATCCATACGCTGGATCTGCTGCGTTGGTTCGGCGGCGAGGTTGTCTCCGTCCGGGGCAGTGCAACGGCGGATGTTCTTGAAGAGACGATCGAGGTGGAGGATACGGCCCATGCGAGTATCCAGTTTGCCAGCGGAGTACGCGGGTTGTTCTACGCAACGAATGGGTACCTGACCAATTCGCCGGTAGAGCTAGAGTTGGTCTTTGAGAATGGCACCCTTTATCAGCGCCGGGACTGTCTGTTCTTGTATCGGGATGGTCAGGAAATTCAGCTTGCCGAGCCTCCCACGGGTCCAAGGGAACCCACTCCGGTTAGAGGCAAGTCCTATTGGGGCTCCAGCCACCGCAAGCTGATTGCCGACTTCTATAAGCATATCCGTAGCGGAAGCCCTTTCCCCCTGGATGGTACCGAAGGCTTCAAGACCATGCAGTTAATTGAACAAATATACCGCTCCTCGCGTACACGGGTATCCCGGTAGCAAGGAGCGGTCTCCTCTTACTCTAGTTCCTTGGATTATACTTCACTAGCCTTGGTAAGTTTGCGGGTGAGCGGCTGTCGTACAGATACGCCCGCCCGTACTACCAACGGCTGGCCCTCATGCTTCAGCTCAAGCTCGTCCCCTTGTATCAGCGTATACACAGCTTGCTCCTGATCAAAAAACACTTCCAGTAACTGTCCATGATTCATGATCCTGAAACGACAGCTCTCCCACTCCGGAGGCAACGACGGGCGGAAGCCTGGCAAGCCGCCCTCCAGGCGCATGCCCGCAAACCCGTTCACCACCGCCATCCACGAACCGGCCATGGCTGCCGTATGCAGCCCGTCCTTCGCGTTGCCGTTCACATCATCCAGATCCATTCTCACCGTGCGGCCAAAATAATCGTAGGCCGCTGCCAAATCTCCGATCTCCGCAGCTACGATGCTATGAATGCAGGGGGACAACGAGGAATCATGGGTCGTCAACGGATCATAATAGCGATAATTCCGTATTTTCTCCTCCAGGGAGAACTGCTCACTCATCAAGAACAAGGCCATCACTACATCTGCTTGCTTAAGCACCTGATGACGATAGATTACAAGCGGGTGGTAATGAAGCAAGAGCGGATATTTCTCAGGCGGTGTACCCGTGAAGTCCCAAGGCTTCTTGGACAAAAATGTATCATCCTGGGCGATAATCCCCAAATGCTCATCCCTTGGAATGTACATCCGTTCCGCTGCCTTGCGCCAGGCCTCCTCTTCCTCCTGCGCAAGTCCAATCTCCCGTCCCAATCGGGCATATTCCTGCGGGTATTGCTCACGCAGCAAAGCCGCCGTTGTATAGGCGTAATGCAAATGCCCCCGAGCCATCAGGTTCGTATAGGCATTATTGTTCACAATCGCCGTGTACTCGTCAGGGCCGGTCACCGCATCGATACAGAAGGCTCCGCCCTTGGCTGGATTGTAGTGGCCGAGGTCGGCCCAGAACCGCGCCGTCTCGAACAGCATCTCTGCGGCGTGATGCACCAGGAATTCCTCATCCCCCGTGGCCTGTACATATTGCCGCAGCCCGTAGGCAATGTCGGCGTTAATGTGGGCCTGGGCGGTGCCTGCCGGGAAGAAGGCGGAATTCTCTTCCCCGTTGATGGTCCGCCACGGGTACAGCGCTCCCCGCTGCGACATCTCCGCCGCCCGCTGCCGGGCCTGGTCCAGCGTGCGGCAGCGAAATTCCAGCAGCGCCCGGGCGATGTCCGGCTGGGTGAAGGTGAAGAAGGGCAACACATACATTTCTGTATCCCAAAAATAGTGCCCTTCATACCCTTCGCCGGTTAGCCCCTTGGCCGCCATGCTGGTATGACCATCGCGTCCGGCCGATTGCAGCAGGCCAAACGCGTTGAAGCGCAGACCCTGCTGGAGCGCAGGGTCGCCCTTGATCTCCACGTCGGCGCGCTCCCAGAACGCGTCCATCCAGGTATGCTGCTGCGCCGCCAGACCCTCGAAGCCAAGCTCCTCGGCCAGGTGCAGCGTCTCCCGGCTTCGCTCCAGCAGCTCCTCTTCCCGGTAATCACGGGAAGTATGGTAACTGATGTATTTGCTGAGCGAAGCGGTCTCTCCCCGGTGCAGCCGCAGGCGGTACTGCACCGACAACACTTGCCCGTCGCGGGACTCCGACGGGCTGCACTGCCGGGACGGCGGCAGCGTGAGCCGATGGCTCATCGCCGTGAGCGGCGCTGGCCCGGCCGCTTCGGCGATCTCCCCGTTCATCGCCGAGCGGAGCTCGATCACGCCATCGAAGTTCAGCGGCGTGATCTCGTAATCTATCGCTGCCAGATGCTTGTGCGGCAGCGACACCAGACGCCGGATATGAATCAATATCCGGTGCCCGGCAGGGGATTCCCATTCCACCAGGCGGTGCAGCAGACCGCTCTGCATATGCAGCACCCTCTTGTAGAAGTGGATCTTCCCATGATGAAGCTGGAACGGCTCCCCTTCTACCATAAGCTCCACGATGCTCGCGTCGGTCACATTCAGCATGGCGTGGCCCTCGCTCGGATAGCCATAGGCTCCTTCCGGATAATGAATTGGCGAAGAATCATAGAATCCGTTCAGATAGCAGCCCCGAACCGTGGCCCCCTCCGGGCCAGCATATCCTTCCTCGTATTGCCCCCGTATCCCGATGTAGCCATTCCCCAGCGAGAACAAGCTTTCACTGCGTTGATTGTCCACATCACTAGGAGCATCCTCCACCAGGCTCCATTCCCGCGGGGAGTGAAGCCTGGTCTGAGGCTCTTGCACCTGCATGTTCTTCCTGTTCATCCCTTGACTGAACCTCCCATCAACCCTCTGACAAAATACTTTTGCAGCAGGAAGAAGATCGCCAGCGGCATCAGCATCGAGATGAAGGCAGCAGACGTCAACAAATGCCAGTCATTGCCGCGAGAACCAACCAAATCGGCAATCTTCATCGACATGACCTGTACACTCGGCTGATTCCCGATAAAGATCAACGATACCAGATAATCATTCCATACCCACAGGAATTGGAAGATGCCGATGGAAGCGAGTGCCGGCACCGACAAGGGAAGAATAAGCCTGGAGAAAATGGTAAAATGGCTGGCCCCATCAATAAATGCCGATTCGAACAGATCCTTGGGCAACTGGCTGATAAAGTTATACATGAAATAAGTGACGAGCGGCAATCCAAACGCGCTATGGGCAAGCCATATCCCCAAGTAGCTGCCGCTTAGTCCGAGGGCCGTAAAATCCTTAAGCACCGGGATTAACGCCACCTGCAAAGGAATGACGAGCATAGCGATGATGATGACAAACAAGGTCCGCCGTCCAGGGAACCGCAGCCAGGCAAACGCATAGGCGGCAAAAGAAGCGATCAGCACCGGTATTACTGTGGCCGGTACGGCGATCGTCATTGTATTCCAGAAGGCCTGGGACAAGCCGCTGCCCTTCTGCACCGACTCGCTGCCATCCGCCAGCTTGAGCTTATATTCCTTCCCCGACAGCACGTTCTTGTAATTATCCAGCGTCAGGTCAGGGACAATCTCCCAGCCCCGATCCTGCACATTCAGGGTCCGGGCGCGGCGATTCTCCCAAATCAGCCGTTCCCCATCCACAACTACGCCAGCTCGCAATTGCTCATCACTATAGGTTTGACCGCGGGCCTCAATCGGCTCACGCAGATCAATTTCCTTGGAGAGCTGAAGCGTCTCGGCATTCGTCCACTCCCGGTGAGGGAAGGCATTCCACCAACCGGTCTGTAAAATATCCGCAGCCGGACGGAAGGAGGACACAAACAGTCCCACCGTCGGAATGAGCCAGAGGAAGCAAATGAACCCCAAAGCCAAATTGACGATCAGCTTGCCACGCTTGCGTGATCTGACCTTCTTGGCCGGATTGGATGCAGCCATTAGAATCCCCCCTGCTTGCGGAACTGCCGCAGATTAATGATGATGACCGGCAATACGGCAATAAGCAAGACAATAGCCAACGTCGAGCCGTAACCGAAATTGCGGTACATGAAGAATTGCCGATAGAACTGCGTAGCTACTACCTCGGTACCGTATTGCCCACCGGTCATAACCATGACAACATCGAAGATCTTGAGCGTAAAAACAATGATCGTCGTCGTCACCGTCAAAATGGTCGTGGAGATGAACGGGATGATGATGCGGAAGAAAATACGAATCTCCCCCGCTCCGTCTACCCGCGCCGCCTCCAGAATATCCTCCGGCACCCCCTTGATCGCCGCCGAGAAAATAACCATAGCGAACCCGGTCTGCATCCAGATCAATATCAGAATCAGGAAAAAGTTGTTCCAGGGCTGCAACATACTGGTCCAGGCCTGAGCCTCCCCGCCAAAGGCGGTCACGATGGCATTAAGCAACCCGATCTGCTGATCGCCCGGCTGGTAATAATAGACGAACTTCCAGATGACGCCCGCCGCAACGAAGGATATCGCCATGGGCATGAAAATGATTGACTTGGCGACTCGCTCATAGCTGCTGCGATCCGCCAAAATGGCAATCAGCAGACCTAGTGCAACGCAGGCTAATGTGCCTACAAACACCCAGAGCAAATTGTTGCGCAGCGCCGTGGCCATCAACTTGTCGGTGAAGACCGCCGCATAGTTGGCCAGCCCGACAAACTGCTCCGAGGAGGCGTTGAAGAAGCTTAGATACAACGTGCGGACCGCCGGCAACACGAGCAACCAGCCTAACAGAATGACGGCCGGTCCTATGAAAATATACGGAAGCACTCTCCGGCGCACCTGCTGCGGGTATTGCTCCACCGCCCAGGTGAAGCTGTAATACAGCAAATAAACACCGACCACACCCCACAATACAGCGCATATAGCCGTTAATAATGGATTTAACGTAGAATCGCGAAAAAAGCGAAAGATTAGTCCATGCCCGGCGACATTCGCCAGCAGCACGGCCAGGGATAAGAGGACGGCCCGGAAACTTACGGTTTGCTTGGCCTCTGCACTCATCATGACCCCTCCTCAAGCGTACTTTCAGAATAAAGAAATCTTGCAAATAAAGAGGGCGCGAGTCGCCGGATGAACAAGATCGGCCCACGCGCCCCAGCATGACTTAACTTGCAGCTATTCAACGAAGAGAGCTAGTTGCTCCAGCCTGCCTGAATTTGGTCAAGCGCTTCGTCCAACGTCGCTGTTCCGCTGACGTAGTCGGTAATTCCTTTCCAGAACGTGCCCGCGCCTACTTTACCTGGCATCAGGTCAGAACCGTCGAAGCGAAGTGTAGACGCATTCTGCACAAGCTCAGCCATGCGGCGGTCCGATTCGGAAGCATACCAGTCAAGCGAAGCATCATTCATCGGTGCAATCACCCCGCCGGATTGTACCCAGGTCTTAATGGATTCACCAGTCGTGAAGAATTCCATAACCGCCCGAACTTCGGGACGATCGTTGAACATGGCATAAATATCCCCGGCTACAAGCACAGGCTCGCCATATTGCTCATCAATCGGCGGCAAGTAGAACCAGGCGTAATCCTCGTCAACCTTCGCGGTTTCCGGGAAGAAGCTGGTAATGAAGTTAGCTTGCCGATGCAGCCACACCTTCGGAGGATTGTCGAACATCGGCGTCGGTGAATCCCCGAATGCCGTGGTTACAATCGATTTCGTTCCACCATACACATAATCCGGGTTCATCCAGATTTCAGACATCACTTCAATCGCATGCTTGACTTCAGGGGAGTTGAACGGAAGCTCGCCAGCTACCCATTTATCGTAATTCTCCGGTGAAGTCGTACGCAGCATAATGTCCTCTACCCAGTCCGTCGCTGGCCAGCCCGTAGCCGCCCCACTCTCGATGCCGATAGCCCAGGCTGCATCTCCATCCTTGGCAATTTGGTCTGTCAGTTCCATCATTTCATCCCAAGTCTGTGGAATGGTGTAGCCCGCTTCCTCAAACTGCTTCTTCGGATACCACACCAGGCTCTTCACATTACTACGGTTCCAAATGCCAGCCATGATCTCTCCGTCCTTACCTTCCATCGTCCCCATGTCCAGCCAGCTTTGGTTGTAGTTGGCCTTCAGCTTCTCCTGATCCAGAATGCCATTCAGGTCGATAACCTTCCCTGTCTTGGCGACAGCAGCGAGCAGCCCGGGCTGCGGGAAGTCGGCAATATCCGGAGCATTGCCTCCGTCGACACGCACGTTAATCGTCGCTTCAAATTCCTTGGAGCCTTCATATTGAATATCGATTCCAGTCTTCTCTTCGAACTCCTTGATGCTGGTCTCGAATTTAACTTGGTCAGCGTCCACGAACGGACCGAACATGGTCACGGTAGTACCCTTATACTCACCTTGAAGCGCCAGGTCCAGCGCGGACCCCGTTGCCGCAGCCTCGCCGTTATTCTCGCCCTGCTCCGCTGTATTATTAGCCGGTGGCGCCGGGTCATTGACAGCATTATTGCCTCCACCACATGCACTAAGCAGCATTGTAAACGACAACCCGCTGACCAGCAGCAGTGAAACAAACTTGGATCTTTTTTTCATAGACCTCTACATCCCCTTCGATTTTATAAATAGTAAATGATTGAAAGGTTGGACTGAACAGTAAAAATACGGACAGATCACCCCCTTAACAGGTTTACAATACGTTGAGGACTTATTTGTATGCGGTTACATTTTGAGGAGAAATAAAAATATGCCCCCTCGCAGCCAAATGTTTCAAATACTCTGAAAAGCTTTTCAGAATAAGCTTGATATTATCAAGTGCTGCGATAGACATAGTAATGCAGATGCTAATTGGTAGTGGCTCTCTCCCGCGTAGATTCACGGACGACAAGCTTATGCTGAAGAATTTCTCGGGGTGTTTGTACTTCGCCGGTCGTCAGCAATTCATGCAGCTTCTCTGCTGCACGAAAGCCCAGATCGTAGATAGGTTGTGAGATCGTGGTGAGTTTGGGAATATACATCCCTGCCATTCTGTGATTATCGAAACCGATGACGGACACTTGCCCGGGTACCAACACATTTCGGTCCTTAAGATAAGAAATCGTACCCATCGCAAATTCGTCAGCTACGCAGAATATCGCAGTTAGGTCAGGACGTTCGCTGAACAGTTCATGTGCCGCCTCATAGGCATGCTCAAAGTAATGACTGGCATACTTCGTATTAGCGATATTATCTGTCAGTCCATACTCGTTCATGGCACGGACAAAGCCGGCATAACGAGGTGGTCCGGCGATGGAATTATCGTGGTTGAAGCCAATCATGCCGATTTGCCGGTGTCCCAGCTCAATCAGATATGCAGCGGCATCGTAAGCCGCGGCTTCATCATCCACCTCCACGTAAGGAATATCATATTCGTCGGAATGGGAGGATACCATCACAAACGGGATACGGCAGCCCAGCAGCTTCTCATAATATTCCGGATACATCTTGTCGCTGGCGAACACAATGCCGTCCACCTGCTTCTCATGGAACGTATCGATGTAGGATAGCAGACGATCTTTGTCGCGGTCGGTATTGCAGATCATCAGGCTGTACCCCAGCTTATTGCAAGCCTCCTGCATTCCGCGGATCATTCCCGCATAATACATGTTCTCAATATCGGGAATAAGCAGTCCCAGAGTATACGACTTCTTGTAGATCAGGCCACGGGCAAAGGCGTTAGGCTGGTAATTCAACTCGCGAATCGCTTCCAGCACCCGTTCCCGCTTGCTCTCCACCACAGTATCCGGAGCGTTCATTACACGCGATACGGTGCTGATGGAGACCCCTGCTCTTCTGGCCACGTCCCTAATGGTAGGTTTTGTCTTTGTCATAGTCCATTCCTTTGTTTGAAAAGCTTTTCAATGTGATTATAACAAGCAGAAGATGGAAATTCAATGACTTTTTTAAGCGCTTACAGATTAAATAAATACATAATATTACATTTCATAGTTATATTGTTAAAAATAACGAATATGTTTGATTTGGGTGCACCCCAAATATGATTGATGAAGGGACGGTATGTTTTGAAAAAGGTATTGGGCATTATTTTATCCGGTGTTTTGCTGGTAGCGCTGTCAGGAGTTACGCAAGTGGATGCGGCCTCCCCTATTGTCGTTAACAAAACGATTGTAGTGAAAGCGGGAGAGACGTTCGACGGTAAAGGTCAAACCTATGTTGCCGATCCAAAAGCATTGGGCGATGGCAGTCAGGCTGAAGGTCAAAAGCCGATCTTCAAGCTGGAGAACAACGCAACCTTGAAGAATGTGAATATCGGGGCTCCCGGGGCTGACGGCGTGCATGTCTACGGCAATGGTACGATTACGAATGTCACCTGGCTTGATGTCGGCGAAGACGCGCTGACACTCAAATCCTCCGGCACGGTGAATATAAGCGGCGGTGGAGCCTACAAAGCCTATGATAAGGTGTTCCAGGCGAATGCGGCAGGCACCATTAACATCAAGAACTTCAAGGCCAAGGACATCGGCAAGCTGGCCCGGCAAAATGGCGGCACCTCCTACAAGGTCAACTTCACGCTCGACAATTCGGATATTTCCGATGTGAAGGACTCCATTTTCAGAACAGACAGCAAATCAAGCACAGCTAAAATCACAAACACCCGATATCATGATGTACCGACTCTATTCAAAGGCTTTGCATCCGGTAATACCAGCCAGTCCGGCAATACGAAATACTGATACCCCTTATTGTTAACGCTAACAAAGGAATGGCGGAGTATTTCTACACCGCCATTCCTGTTCCTGAAGCCTGTGGCTACAAATACTTGTCCAACCAGCCGAATAATAACAAGACCAGTTGTGTTGGCCCAGGCAAATCGGGGAAAAAGATTAGCGCCATAGCCAGGATTGCAGCCAATGATATCATCCCGACTGCGGCGATTTGAGCCCTCTTCTCCTTGCTGGCACGCCATTCCCCATAACCGATTCCCGCAGACATCAATACAATGCCTATAGCATATGCAATCTTCATATCACACCTCGGTTACTTGTTCTCACTGCCGGGTATTCCTTGAGGAGTTGTTGATTTACCACTACCCGTAATTTTGGCATGGGCCGTCACTTGCACCTCCAGCTTGGAGAATATATCATCCCACTGTGCCTCCTGCGCCTTCCATTGCCTTGGATAATGCCGGCGGAACTTCACCGCAAACTGAAACAGATCGGCATGCAATTCATCTTGAGCCAATTGTATGGCTTGCTCTGCCAGAAGCTTCATCTCCTCTTCCCATGCCTGCTCCACTGCCGCCATCACCTGCTGCTTAGCGAGCGAAGCATTAGTGGTGTTCAACACCACCTCTCCCTTCGTCTCTATGTTGATGGTCATACTCCACTTGTCTTCTCTGATAGCGGGCTTTAATCTGGCTTCAATCTTGTGAGGACGAACCGAGAAGATTCCCGGAATCCCCGCAACCTCTACCTGAAGAATAATATTGTTCAGCTCATTTGCCAGCATCAGAACACCAAGACTTAAGGGCTCTTTCACGGTTTTGACATAGTAACCCCGGTTATACAGACTCAGACCGTTAACCGTCGGCGAATTGACGATGGAGCTTTGCTCGGTATGTGTTGAAGGAGAGACTAATAGCCGGGATAAGATGACCGTTTCACTTGGCCCCTTAATTCCTTTCGCCAAATCCAGCACGGTCACACGTGCTCCCAAGCCCAGAATCGCCATCTCTCTTAAGGATTCGGCAGAATTTCGTTCCAGTGGATCAAGCAATGCTAACAGTTCTTTGGCTTTCCCTTTACTGGAGAATACATAAGCATGCTCACGGAATTGAGGATATCGCAGAAAAAAATCAATATATTCCCGTAATCCTTGTTGCCCTGCTTCTTCACTAATCACGATGACTTCACAATGCCCCCAGAACATTTCCCGCGACACTTGCCGCTGCAAACGATTGAGTGCTTCAGCAATGGTCGTTCCCTGCGCTGTCCGAATCAGAGTAACTCCGCTTGCACTTTCTGCCGGGGCTCCCCCCTCGCCCGCCCCTCCACGGGGCACGAAAATTTGAGCAGCCAGCTCAACCTCCCCATCGGTCCAATCCACTCCTGTTGCCAATACGATGGCTAAATCATTAATTTCATTGCGATCCCAGCAACCGCCAAGCAGCAAGGTACAGCTTAGAAGCGGGAGCAGTACGATTCGGGCAAGAAGGCGTCCTGTCATCATGCCGAACCTCCTTTCGCCCCTTTCCTGATGTTGCCCCACATACGCTTAAGCCCGGCAATTCCGTATAACGCAGCAGGAATCACTAGCAAGAACATGAGTGTATAGATATTCGAAGAGGCGCGAATCAGGCTATCCGCCCCTTGCCTGCCCGTCGTGACCCAATAGGCGTAACCCATGCAAAGTGCTGAAGCTGGAAATACGAGCGGACGGTAATCCTTCAATCCGATCCATTCGGCGGTGGAGGACACGAAGACATAAAGGAAAACCGAGATTTTTACAAAGATGCCAAATATCCATATCGCAATAATGACAGCCTCAATATGCTGCATAAAATCGGCGATGGTGATATAACGAGCAGCTATCATCACGGGAAATGTAAAACTGTCCGTCAAATCTCCCATAAGCAGCAGGCAGAATAAATTCGTAATGATCATCGCGATGACCACAAGTAGCCATGAACCCAGCAAGGTCTTCGCTGTATGGCTATGATCATTAATGAAAGGAAGAAGAAAAGCCAGCATGATGTATTCGCTGAACCAGGCCGCAGGAGCCAAGCTCCCCTTGGCAATGGAGGGAAATCCCTTTTCCATAAACGGAAGCAATTCAGCAGGGTCGAGCTCTCGAATTAACAGAACAAAGGTCAACCCCAGCAATACGAAAAATACGGTAACGAACACCTGAGACGTGCGGCCCACAACTTCAATGCCAAGCCGTACGTTAATAGCACAGACCAGCACCATCGAGCCCATAATGACAATTAGCGGCGTGTTCGGCAAGGCATTGCTAATGATAAAATTTCCGTATACTTGGATGACCAGCCCGGTCAAGTGGGGCAAATAGAACAGAAATACAAACCCGAGTACGCTGCCTATGTATCTTCCAAAAATGGCGTTGCAGACTTGAATCAGTGTGTGTCCAGGATACAAGCGCTGCAATCCCATCGCTACACCAATACTCATTAATCCAGCAAGCGAGCCAAGTAGAGGAGTCATCCACATATCGTGTCCTGCATATTGAACAGACAGGCTCGGAATAGACAGGATCGATGTAGCCAGAATAGCGGGAATCATCATATAGGCAAGCTGAACGGACGATATTTTCCCTTGATCAGTTAGCATAATCGGGGTCACTCCTTCCAGGGTATATTACATCTTGCTATCAGCGTGCTCTGCGCCAGGGAGGAGAACGCCACCACACGTCCTTCATACCTTCAGCAGAGGTAGGTGTCACCGGGGCAAGATAAGGTGTACCAAATGAACGAAGGCTGCTTAAGTGGATAACGATCAGGATCAGGCCTAACATGACCCCCGTTAATCCCATCGTTCCAGCGAGCAGCATAATGGGAAATCGCAGCAAACGTGTAGAGGTGCTCATGGCATAACGGGGAATCATAAATGAAGCGATCCCTGTGAT
Source organism: Paenibacillus senegalimassiliensis (assembly GCF_001486585.1). Lineage (GTDB taxonomy): Bacteria > Bacillota > Bacilli > Paenibacillales > Paenibacillaceae > Fontibacillus > Fontibacillus senegalimassiliensis. Next base: position 404,148 of record NZ_LN909045.1, on the reverse strand, counting down.
AGCCACAATAATAATCATCGGGGCGGATACGATCCCCGCAGAGGTAGCCGCCTGACCGATAATCAATGCACCCACGATGCTCACAGCAGAACCAACCTGGCGTGGCAGCCTGACGCCAGCCTCGCGAAGCGCTTCAAAAGAAATCTCCATGATCAGAGCCTCAATCAAGGCTGGGAACGGAATTTCCTCTCTAGCCCTGGCGATGCTTAGCAGTAATACGGTCGGGATCATCTCTTGATGAAATGTCGTTACCGCTACATAAGCGGAAGGAAGCAATAAGGACAACATAAAGAACAGGTATCTGAGCCATCGTACAAAGACACTCATATACATATTTTGATAGTAATCCTCAGGGGATTGGAGCATCGTGAACAGGGTGACAGGTGCAATCAGGCTAAAGGGAGTCCCATCAATTAAAATGGCGAATCTACCCTCCAGCAGATTGGATACGACGACATCCGGACGCTCGGTAGCCAGCATTTGGGGAAAAGGCGAGAAGCGTTGGTCAACGATGCCTTCCTCGATGTTTTGACTTTCCAGCACTTTAGATATATCTAACCGCTGAAGACGCTCCTGGACCTTCTCAAGCAGAGAAGACTCAATCACACCATCTATATATACCAGCAGCACCTTGGTATTAGTGTAACTACCAATCGTGAGCGTGCGCTGCTTGAATGCCGGTGTCTTCAAACGCATGCGCAGCAACGAGGAATTCGTCTGCAGCGACTCGGTAAAACCATCTCGTGCACCACGAACGGTTGATTCCGCCGCCGGTTCTTCCGGAGAACGCCCAACCGGCTTATGAAGCGAGTACAGTACTCCGGCTGGTACTCCCTCCTTGATCACGAGTGCCTGTCCATCCAAAATTCCCTGAATCGCCTGCTCAACCGATTGGATTACCTCCAGTGATGCCACGGGAGCTTCTTGTAGCTGATGATTCCTTAGGTATCTGGAAGAACGCTCTGCCGGAAAGTTAAGAACTCCCGCCTCATCCGATTCCAAGGGAGCCAATACCTGTCGCTCCAACCGTTCCGTGTCACATAACCCACGACAACACACGCATAGGAAGGAAGTTCCCCACATCGTTTGAAATGTATGAAACATAATATCCGAGCAGTCTTCGAATACAGAGCCTAGTATCGCCGCATCCGTTGACAGCTTTCCTGTCAGAGCTTGCTTAGTTGCCCCCTTACCTCCGGTCCGTGTCCTCATAGCGATACCGCCCTTCTCCGAGATTCAGGTTAGTTCATCCAGCAAACCCTATCTTATCCAATGCCAACCATCTTTATGTATTTGAACATATATTAAAAGGAACGCCACATAGGGCGTTCCTCAAAGCTTTGCAAATATCATTATTTTCATATTCTAAATTAACGGTCTTCTTCACGAATCATCTCCAAAAACTCCAGGATAATGTCGGCAACCGCATCCTCTCGCGACGAATGGATAAACTGGCTGACATGTGCAATGTCCCCTTTGAACAAATCGATAAGCTCTAGTATGGAATCGGGATCATTCTCCTTGACCTTCGATAGCAGGCTCAGGAACTCTTCATCATTCGGGACAGTTCTTTGATCATTTTTCGTTTCCATTTGTTCACCCCTTGCTGACTCATATTCAACTCGCGGGCGACTTCCCCCTCGGTTTTATCCTGAAGGTATATTTTAGATATGATGGTTTGCCCCGTCGTGGAAGGAAGCGCACTGATCATCTGTCTTACAACGATTTTATTATCAGAAGATGAGGTGAAGCAGGTGACGGACGGCTCGATTCCATTGAATGAACATTCCCGGTTTCTTACGGCCCTTGCTCTGTATTGAACTCTCCAGGCGATTCGGTACACTTCCTTCTGATATTGCTCGTACACGGTATGATGTTCTTTCAAAACAACCTCCCCCTTTCAAATTCATCTTCTATATATAGGGAAAATCAAACGAGCCTTTAACAACCTTGTTTTTGTAATTATTATAACATTTTTCCAAATAAATGGTTGTTACTTCTTGTCTTCCATTTCCCTATATAGTGAAGGGCCCAATACAATCCAAGGAGGTCATAAGCATGCAGGTAGCGGATATTGTGTCGTTGGTTACCAATGTAGGGTTCCCGGTTACGCTTTGCTTCATCTTGATCAAATACGTGCTGCAAACCGTCGGTGATAAATTGGGCAAAATTGACGCTTCATTGCAAACTCTTTCTGAAGAAATTCAGCGCCTTGACAACATCATCGGCGAAGATCGACCAGGGCCATCCTCCCCACCCTCCAGCTCTGGCAAGCAAATCTAGGAAACTGTGAAAAACAGCCCGGAAGGTTGTACCGAATGCACGGCCAAAATGGCTCCGTAATTATACTTATTCGGGTTGCTTGCCCATTAGAACACCTCAGCCCGGCAAGAAGGGGATCACCCGAAAGTGGGTTGATCCCCTTTTATAATCCCCATAGGGTCCTTACGAGGGTGACAATTGCTGATGAATGGTCGTTAATAGTCGGCCTGTGCGGTCACAGCCATACTCCCAGAACATCAGCCCCGCTAATCCCTGCTCCTTTATATAAGCACATTTGTGAGTAATGGATTCCTCGTCATCGTATGAGATGAACGTATCGCCATTGAACAAGTAGGGAGCCTTCGCTTCATCATCCCAATATCTTACATACCCGTTAAGGTTAACATATGCCGCCATCAATTCAGTATAATCCGGACCATAACCTCCGGCACTTCCAGCCATCTGATACAGCCCCCGATGAACATCCGGCACCTCCCTCCACAACCTTGAGTAGAAGGCCGCCCCAACCACAATTTTATGTCTTGGCACGCCAGCCTGGACGAACAGTTGAACGGAGGCATCCACGCTGATACGGAACAAATCTCCTGTCCCCGTATACAGGTTGGTATGATGCCCGGTCAGGATTTGGAAGCCACCTCGCATGTCATAAGTCATTAACTGGACAAAATCAAGATATTCCTGCACCTGATCCATTTCTGTCCCATCCATATAATATTGGTCCGCACCGGCCGCAATGGTCAGAAGATATCTGCGCCCCTCCCGCTCACCCTGCAGGTCCAGCGCCTTCCGAATGGTGCGTAATAATAGCGTAAAGTTCCGCTTATCTTGGGGACTGGCGGCGATTCCTGCTTCGGCATAGCAAGGATATTCCCAATCCAGATCAATACCATCAAACCCATGGTTTGAGATGGCTTGAACCGCGGATTCGGCCATCGCTTGTCGGCCCGCTTCTGTCGAAGCCGCTTCCGAGAATCCCCCTGCACTCCAGCCTCCCACGGATAAAAGCACCGTTAGCCCAGGCTGCTTGCGCTTAAGCTCCGGTATCAGCTCCAGATTACTCATATGCCCTGTCACAATCCGATCCATCCGAACATGGCCAAAGGCAATATTCAAATGGGTTAGCCTTGCCAGCTCCTCCTGCGTCAAATCGGTCAGATGCTTGTCGCTGACATAGCCCGCCACTACGTAGTTCCCCTTCACGCCCCATCCTCCTTCATTCTCTTTGGTCCTCCAGTTTGGACAACACCTGCAAGGCTTCCTTGCCGCTGCCCGGCTTATAACCGGACTCCCTGTAGCGGATCTGGCCCGCTCCATCCAATACGAACACATGCGGAAATTTTCCAGGGCTGGAGGAACCGCTTGCTGTCATAAGCTGGCTTAGTGTCTGCTGCTCACGATCATATACGAGCGTAGTCCCTTGAGGTAAATCTGATTCCTGAAACGGAGAAGCTCCCATCGTCCCTTCTTCGGCCTCGGCCACCGCAAATACGACGGGAACGCCCCTCTCGATGATTTGCTCCGTTAGAGCGAATGTCTCGCGTAGCAAATGCCGGGAGGGCTCACGATCCGGCTCCAGCCAAGCGATTAACAGGGCTTGTTTATGGCTGTACATCTCCTCCACGGTGGTCGGACTTCCGTTCGCCAGCCGAAGAGGGCTAGCCAGATCGGCTTGCCCATACATCGGAATCGGCTGTGGCGGCACCGGGAAGGTTAATGTCACGTTCGTCTCTGCTCCGGTAATGATTTGAAAATAGGTCCAGCGGCCAAATACCGTGCCATCCTTCAACCTGACCCCTGAGGTTAATCGGTAAGCTCCCGGTTCCAACTCGAACGGTACATCATAAACGTCCTGCTTGCCATGGGGGTACAACAGGGTCTTGTATATTCCCTGCTCCAGGCGAGCCAGCGTAAAGTTCTCTCCATAAGAGGCCGCTGCAAGTTCATCGCTCTGCTCATTCTCCTCAAGGTGCAGCCATAGCTTGCCGGATTGTATAGGGCTGGCTTGTTCCTCGCCGCCCGCTTCTCCAATTCGGACCGTTCGCCACGCTTCACCTGTATAATACTGCGGCTTCTGCTCGCTTGGATGCAGTCTCGCCGGAATGCCCAGACTACGGCATAAGGCTACAAACAGAATTTCCAGCGAAGTGCGGTCTCCTGCCCGCAGCTTGAATATGCCGAGCGGCCCCGCCTTTCCCCGTAGATGGGGCAGTTCCTCAAGAATTTGCCATTCTCGGCTCAGCAAATTCGCAAGCTGTGCAGGGTCCGCCCGGTACAGGTCTTGCTCCTCGGCCGTAAAAGCAGATTGGAACTGCTCTTTGTAAGGTCCGATCATCTCGAACAGTACCCGTGGGCATAAAATGTAGGTCACGAACAACGACTTCTCATAGACTTGACTCCACAACAGGGATGCCTGTAAATGATCCTCCAGCGTTTCGCACCGCGTATCTATCATATCTTTGTCCCGCAGACTCTCCAGTAACAGCAAAGGCCACTCCCCATGCTGAGGAACCCTGTCCTTCAGGAATGCAGTAATCTCCTGATGATTTCCCCTGGCCGCTTGCAGCAGCCTCCATACTCTCGAACTATCCAGCCCCAGTTCAGCAGCAAGCTGCCCTGCGGCACGCTCATCGGGGAAGGTCCCCTCGTAGGCCAGACGTTGCGCGGCCCCGGCAGCCACCCGCTCCTCATGCTGCCGAATCACCTGAGGTGCCACCTCCCCCACTGACGGCTCGGTCTCAGGAGGGGGAACCATTTCAAAGTCCTCTGTCCCGTCCGGTTGGCAGATGTGTCCTTGATTCAACACTACCTGAAAGTAGTCCCCCTCGGATACCTTGGCCTGGATTTGTCCGAAGCCTTCACTTCCTACAGCCCGTATCCACAGATCACCGTATCCCGTCGTGAATCGCACCTCGCCCTGCGAGTTCGTGTCTATGCTCGCAATCGTGGATAGCTCTGCGTAATTGTATAACTGGAACATCACCGGGATATCGGGGGCAGGAGCCCCCGCCAAGTCAACAACCTGCACCTTTACCGTACGGGTTGGGGCATAATTCCCCATCAGGTTCAATTCGGCATGGGATTCACCCTGTACGGTAACTTCCTCGGGGCCAGGGTAGGTAGATGCCACCCGGGAGTGAACCAGCATCGCCCGCCGGGCCGGACCGGTGAACCACCCTTGATCCAGCCTGGCCTCCGGCTCACAGGCACCGATATAGTGCCAGTGTCCGTCTGCCCAGGCTTCAACCCAGGCATGGTTGTCGTCACAGTGCGCCCAACGCGGGGTATAGCACTGACGGGCCGGGATGCCTATGCTGCGCAATGCGGCCACGGCCAGCGTGGATTCTTCACCGCAGCGGCCGCGGGCGCTGCGGATCATGCTGAGCGGCGACAGTGTACGCAAGTCACTCCCGATGTAGGTTGCCTGCTCGTGGCACCAGTAGTTAACCTCCAGAATCGCTTCCTCCATCGACAAGCCTGCCATACGAGGAGCCAATTCCCTATACATCGTCTGGCGGAAATCCTCGATATTCTCCGTATTCACCCGGTAGGGCAATACAAAATGCAGGAACAGAGAGTCCGGTACTCGCTCTCCCCAAGGAACCTGCTTGCGAACAGTTAAGGCCTGCCGTACATGGGACAGGAATAACGCGCCATCGTATTCCGCCATATCACAGGCAGGCATATAGGCGTAGAGGAATTTCAGCGCCCAGCCTTCTTCCTCGGTTAATGCCTCCTCTTCAAATACGCCAAACAGCTCGTTGTCCCGCCCTTGGCCCAGCTTTCGTTTCTGCTCGAATCGATGCGCAATCTGCTTAAGCTCCCGCTCGTCCAACGACAGAACCCGCGTATCCTTACCCATTCAGATCGGCTCCTTCCACAGTTGACCATCCTCCCGGATATACCACTTATGCCGCCCATCAGCAGATGGGGAGGAGATCAGGAATATACGGCCCGCCGCCTCCAGAGCCGGATAGAACTCCTCACCCGAAGGTTCAACCTTCAACCGGGTCAAGTCGTCGGCAAAATGGCCATGACTGGCATAATGATGACGTTGCCGATAATACAAACGGCGCAGTTCCCACTTGATAATCTCATCCCTGGGGAGCGTGAAGTTGATGGATTCGGAAGCATCCGCTTCAGTAAATACAATGAACCCCCACATTTCAGGATAGTGCATATTAATCACACCCTGAGGCGACCAGACCCAATTCGCTTCCGGGTACGGGTTGCCTGTATCTGGATTAATAAGCTTCACATATTGGCCGTCCTTAACCTCCACCTGCCATTCGACCCGGGAGAAGTTGACCCGCCAGTACTCACCGACCTTCGGCATTCGCCCTTCAGGGGCACATTCCTTCAAGGCCTTCCATGGCAGAGCTACCTCTACGCTCCACCTACGATTGTCCGCCTGGGGATGATTCAGTTCGCCGTCAATGAACACCGCGCTGCGCAGACCTTGAATGTCCCAGCCATTCACCGGCGGCCCTCCATCACGGTAAGGCTTGGGGAGCAGCAGGTCCCACACTGTATTCAGTGCATTGACCTCCAACTCGTAATATAAGTGGGTGTCGCCGTCAGGATCAATGAAGATCTCAAAGTCATTATCATGAAAAATGACAGTATCGCGTTCTTGCAGCGTCGCCCATATTTCATCCTCTTCCATTTCGGCCGCGATATAGAAATAATCGTCATCCCAAAGCATCTTCACCCGGGTCCGCTTGGCCGGATGTGGACGCAAATGCCCTTCAATGTCCACAAAGTCCTCCGTCCACGCCGCCGTAGCCCAAAAGGGCTTCTCAATGCGTCCGTCAAGCTCCAGTTCGCCCGCTGCGCGCCGACAGATATAAGATTTTGGGGCGAACGGAAGCTGCGGCTCCGGTACCTCGCTGTATCTCAACTTGTCCCCTCCTTGGCTTGTGCTGCTTAAACTTTCGTTCGCCATTCAACATGACCTGCTCTATCAGCGAAGCCGCAGCACCCAGGCTATAGGAGCGTCCTGCCGCATAGCCGCCTCGGGAAGAAAAACCTGGATGCCCTCTTCGCCTTCCTCAAATGGCAGTTGATCGGCGATGCTAATGAGATCAATGCGCTGAATACCGGATACAGATAACGGAAGTATCACTTGGGTAGTAACCGCCCCCGCTTCCTCCGACAAAAGGCAAATGGCGTAACGCACGTCAGACTTGCAGGTAAAATAAATATTTTGGGCCGCATACGGCGCACAGATTCGCGTTCCGTATATCGCTTCTCCATATTCGTCCAGCCACGCCCCAAGCCCCCTCATTCGTTCTAGCGCGGCTTGCGGCAAACGTCCATCCGGCTGAGGAGCAACGTTTAGGGCCAGATTGCCCCCCTTGGCTACGATCTCGACCAGCAGATGGACCAGTTCGCGAACCGACTTGTAGGAATCCCCATAGCTGAAGGAGAAGGAGTGCCCCATCGTAATGCAGCTCTCCCATGGCACGGACAACGGCTGAGCGGGGATGGTCTGCTCCGGGGTGATCAAATTCTCGTAAGCTCCCCCTACCGTACGGTCGGCAGACAACAGCCAAGGCTGAATCTGCCGTGCCCGCTCAATGACCTCGCCCAGACGAATGTCTTGCTTCTGCTCAGCATTCACCCAACCGGCATCCATCCACAGCATATCGATGCGGCCATAGCGAGTAATCAATTCCATAATCTGCTCATGGGTGAACTGGACGAATTGCTCCCACAGCCAGGGATATTGCTGGGGATCATAAGAAGGTCCCCGCCACATCAGGTGCCCCCGCTCCATCCCCGGTGCCCAATAATAAGGCGTATGCCAGTCAGCCTTGGAGAAATAAGCGGAAATCGCCAGTCCTTCCGCACGGAAGGCATCGAACAGTTCCCGGCAAATATCAGCATAACGATGTGTGTGGAAGGGACAGTCCTGTCCGGTAATTCGGTAGTCCGTCGTATGCGTATCCCACATGCAAAACCCGTCATGGTGCTTCGTCGTAAAGGTTAAATAGTTGAAGCCCCCATCTGCCGCTGCCTTCGCCCATTGCTGCGGCTGGAAACGCAAAGGGTTGAAGGTGCGGTTCAAGTCCACGTATTCGCGCTTGAACTGCTCCATATCCTGTGTCCAGTCGATATCATCCCTGGACCAATCTCCATCCTCGTCGCTTAGCGCCCAGGATTCCACCAATCCGAGCTGGGAATAGGGACCCCAATGCATCATTAACCCCAGCTTCTGATCCTGGAACCACTCCAGCCGCTCTTGTAGCAGCGGGTCCTCTGGCCTCAACCAATCCTGCTCGCGGCTATAATGGTGGACGCCTTCCTCAACCACCGGATCTGCCACCGGGGAAGCCAGTGACGGCTCCCCGGACAGCAAATCCATCGGCGGCTCCTGTGATACCAACTTCTTCTGGCTCATAGGTGCCTCTCCCTTCATCATGCTTCATCTTATCTGATTATTGTCCACTATCCTGATTCCAGCGATCATAGGCTGCCTGATAAACCTCGACAATTCGCTCGCTTCCCATCTTCTGCAATTGCGAAGCGTATTTATCCCAATTGGTAAGAGGCTCTTGCCCCGTTACGAACTTGGCTTCCATCTGAGTGACATAGGTATCCAGGTCTGATAATAGAGAAGACACCTCCGATTGCTCCTGATTGGTCAGGAAGGCATTAGGGAAAGGCACCTTGCCGAAGGGTACCAGCTTCTCCTGATTCTCCTTGTCGATCCAATCATCAAACTCCGTTCTCAGCCCATTCGTCAACTCCTTCAGGTTGACACCTGGTGTCAGGATGCCATAGTTCGGGGTAATTGTACCGCGGTACTCCTCACGCTCCTTGCCACCCGGCACTGGCAACCATTCCTTTACTTGGTTGGCCTCATCCTTATATTGCCATAGCAGCCCTTCCGGTCCCTGGGTCCACAATGTAGCCCCTTCGTAACTGTACTGGAAGTCAATCCAGCGCATCGTTGCCTCGGGGTTCGGATTATTCTTTGTAATCGCAAATGTCCCGTTGGCCGACATCCCCGGATGCTTGCCATAGACAGGCGTGCCCGGAATATTGCTGCTCACCAGCGTCATCATCGGATGATCAGCGCTTGGTTCACCGCCCATCGTGAAATAAGGGAAGTAATTATTAAATAAAGCCACTTGATTGTTTTTGCCCTTGGCACTCTTCTGATCATCCGTTTGCGAGAACGTCTCATGGTCCAACAGTTCTTCCTTCCACAGTCGGTTCATGAAGGTCAGGTATTCAAGGTAGCCCTCTTCTTGGGGAGCATAGTGGGCTTTGCCTTCCTGGTCGGCATAAATCACCGTGTCATACATGCCCCAGAAGCCAAAGAAATACATTCGCAGATCATCCAGCTTGACCGAGGTCAGCGGAATTTCATCAGCCTGCCCGTTTCCGTTAGGATCTTCTTCCTTCACCCGCTTCAGATAGGTGTACAGCTCTTCGGTCGTCTTGGGCAACTCGGTGATGTTCAAGGCCTTCAGAAAGTTGCCGTTATACCACATGGGACTGCGATACCATACGGCTGCCGTATCAATAAATGGTAAGGCGTAAATGTGGCCATCCGTCGTGGTAATGTTCTTCCGCACATCCGGGTGCTCATCCAGAATTTTTTTCAAATTAGGGGCGTAGTTATCAATCAAATCCTCCAAAGGAATCAACACGCCCTGACTGCCATAGGTAACCTGCTCCGCCGGTGTGATGTCAGCCGCATAAAGCATGTCCGGCAGGTCCCCACTGGCAAATACGAGGTTCTTCTTTGTACTAAAGCTATCAATCGGCGACGTGAGGAAGTCGACCTTGATGCCCGACAGCTTCTCCATCTCCTGCACCACCGGCATTTGCTTCCAATCGGCCATCCCCGCATCCGGCGCAAGCATCGTCAAGGTTAGGGGCTCCTCTACAATCGGGAAGCCCTCCTTCTTCACTCCGGGATTACTCGAAGCCTCTTGACCCGTATTACCGGTTCCTTCCGACGCTCCTCCGGAATTGCCTGACGACCCGCAGGCTGCCAGCATCGTGAGTACGAGGATGGAGCACAAGATGATCAACCCAAGCTTTCTTCGCTTTTGCATAATAAGAACCCTCCCTGTGAATGTAAATAATGAATTCGTTATATGGCAAGATCATCCCTTGACGGAACCGATCATGACACCTTGAACAAAATACCTTTGCAGAAACGGGTAAACGGCAATAACCGGCAGCGTCGAGACGATAATCACCGCATATTTGACCAAGGCCGCTACCTCGGCGCGGCTATTTAGCGCTGATGCCGTAGAGGAATCGAAGGCGCCCGTCTGGGACGACATCTCCTGCAAGACAAGGATCTGACGAAGTATAAGTTGTAGCGGATATTTAGCATCATTGCTGAGATAGATCATCGCGGAGAAATAGTTGTTCCAATGTCCTACTCCATAAAACAAGGCCATAACAGCAATAATAGAGGTCGACAGCGGCAGAATAATATAGAAGAACAGTCTGAAATCGCTGCACCCGTCCATCTCCGCCGCCTCTTGCAGCTCCTTGGGAATCGCCGTCTGAAAATACGTCCGGCAGACGATCAGATTCCAGATCGACGTGGCTCCGGGCAAGATTAAGGCCCACATGCTGTTAACAAGCCCCAGCCCTTTGACTAGCAAATACGTGGGCACCAGCCCACCGCTAAAGAACATCGTGACCATAAAGAAGGCCATAAACAAATTCCGTCCACTAAGGTCCCTGCGGCTCAGCGCATAGGCTGCCGGAAGCGTCACCGCCAAGTTCACCATTGTACCGACCACTGTATACAAGATTGTGTTCCCATACCCGGACCAGATTCTTGGATCACGAAATACTCGCTCATACCCCTCCAAGGTAATACCCTTCGGCCATAGCCACATTTCCCCGGAAGCTACGAATTTCGGGCTGCTGACTGAAGCGCTGATCATGTAAATTACCGGATAGGCTACAATCAATAGCGCAAGCGCAAGAAACAGGTAGTTAAACGCTAGAAAAATGCGGTCCCGCCGGGTCTCTCGAATCGCGGTTATCATGACATAAGCTCTCCCTTCCTCACCACAAGCTGTTCTCACTGGTACGACGTACGATCTGATTGACCATGACAAGCAATAAGGCATTCACGACAGAATTGAACAAGCCGACCGCTGTCGAGAAGCTATACTGTGCATCAAGTAGACCGGAGCGATAGACGAAGGTGGAGATGACGTCTGAGGATTCCATATTAAGCGGGTTTTGCAGCAGTAAAATCTTCTCGAAGCCCACCCCCAGCAAGCTGCCCATATTCAGAATCAGCAGAATGGTTATGGTCGGCAAAATCGCCGGAATGTTAATATAGCGAATTCGTTGCAGGCGGGAAGCACCATCCAGAATGGCAGCCTCATGCAGCCCCGGGTCCACCCCCGTCAAAGCCGCCAGATAAATGATGGTCCCCCAGCCGGTACCTTGCCAGACGTCAGACAAGACATATACCGTCTTGAACCAGCGAGGATCGGTCAGAAAATCGGGAGCATGGAAGCCTAACGCTTCGATCAGATGGACAATCATCCCCGAGGAAGGAGAGAGGAAAGTAATAATCATCCCGGCCATTACGACCATGGAGATAAAGTGAGGAGCATACGTGACGGTCTGTACCGTGCGCTTGAACATGCCGTCCTTCACCTCATTGAAGGCCAGGGCCAGAATGATTGGCAGCGGGAAGCCAATCGCCAGCCCATACAAGCTAATGCTCAAGGTGTTCCATAGTAAATCCCAGAAGTAATAAGAGTTGAAGAATCTTTCAAAGTGCGCGAAGCCTACCCACGCGCTACCTGATATTCCGTCCACCGGAATAAAATTTTTGAAAGCAATCTGCACTCCGTACATCGGAATATAACTGAATATGAAAATACTTAAGAAGGCAGGCGCAAGCAGTATGTATAACTGCCAATTTCGGAGGATTTTCTTGCCGGTTCTTCTTCTGGCCGCAGGCTTTAGGACAAGATGGCTTTGATCATAGGTTAATGTGCTTTTCTGCATCGGGTTCACTCCTCCTTGTTTACCCGAAGTGTAGCGGAGGGGCATCCTCATCGTAAATATGTCATTTTGCTTTACGTTAACATATAAAAAAGGTGATTTTTACAAACTTCTCGATTTATATGTAATAAAACATGACGCGTAATTATTTTAATATCAGGTTTGGATGTGTACTTTTTTACCACCAATCTCCTATTAAAGCGGTATCAAAGGAGGTTTTGTACAGGCAGGTGAGCAAAAATGACATGTTCCTTCCTCCAATACGCTACTTTCTTCCCTTGCTTTATCCGCAGAACTACTTTACATTTTAGTTAAAATAGCAGGGACAGGGGGCAAAGACATCGTGAAGCTGAATTATTTCAAGTCCAGGCTTTTTCAAAAGTACATCGTGTCTTACTTGTTTATGCTGCTGATTCCGCTCATTTTATTGTCCGTCTTCATCTATAACAGTGCGGTCCGCAACCTTCGCTCCGAAACCGAGCAATCCCACCTCAATCAATTAACCCAGGCCAGAACCATAGTAGATACCTATATGAAGCAGCTTGACGATATTGCTTCCCGCGTAGCTTACGACGAACAACTGGCAAGATACCGGGTGCATGATCCCTACTATAGCCTTGAGGCCATCAATACCCTTACCGATTATAAGGCCGCCAGCCCAATGATTAGCGAGATGTTCTTGTATTTTCACGGAGACCAGAAAATTTACTCAACGATTGGCATGAGCAACCTGGATGTATTTGGTGAAAGGTATCATTTTCTTGATTGGAAGCATGAGCGACTGATTAAAGATCTCAATCAAACCCGGTATCCAGTGATATTGCCTACGGAGATGGTTAGCCGAAACTCAATCAAGCAACAGTCGGTGCTGGCTTACCTGCTCCCTATTACGCCCAATAATCCAAATCCACACGCAACATTGATGTTTCTCATCCAGAAGTCGGAGATTACCGGTCTGATTGATACCATACTTGGTAATTATGAAGGGTCATCTTACATATTTGATAACCACGGAAGGGTGCTGGCCTCCAAGAGTAATCGGGAGCAACCCTTGGAGAGCGGGGACTTGCAGGCCTTATTCAGCCTCTCAACAGGCATTCACAGCATTTCGCTGGGCGGAGAAGCCCATTCGGTAGTCTCGGTAAAATCGGAGCAAAATGGCTGGGAATATGTCACGCTGATGCCCAGTTCCCAGTTCCTCGGCAGCGTCCTGCATCTGCGCAGCCTGATGATTATGCTGTTAACGGTGCTGGCTGTGGTCGGGGCCATTGCGGCGCTCATTCTGGCGAGAAGACAATTTCACCCGATTCTCGATCTGGTGGAGTTCGCCAATTCCAATTCCAGGCGCGAACCCGAAGCCCCTTCGGCCAAAGCCGGCAACGAGCTGGATCGTATCCGTTCGGCCTTGCAAGAATACAGCCTGCGCGCAGACCTGCAGGAGCCCTATGCCCGTAATCATCTCTTGCTCATGCTGCTGAAGTACGGCAATATCCGCAGTCTTGCGCCCGAGCTGCTTCAATCGCTGGATATCCGGCTTGCTACCCAATATCATTTCGTGATGGTTATCGGGCGAAGAGAGATATCGAAGAGCCGGATTGATAATCACGACTGGCAGGCCTTGCTTCAGCGTCTTTCCGAAGCGCAGATTCCCGAACTTCACGCCTGCCTGTACAGTGTCGAGCTGCCCAAGCCCGGACAGCTCGCCCTAATTGTTGGCTTTGACCAGGTGGAGCTTCTCTCCCCCAAGGATCAATTCTATCGCCTGGTTCACCAACTGCATGACCATATTACGGAGAAATTCCATGTGAACCCCATGATTGGGGTAGGCATTTATTACGATCATCCCGACCGATTAAACCAATCGTTCATTGAGGCTTGTTCTGCCTATGAATCGCGATTCTTCGCCGGGCATGGGAATATTACCTTCTTCGAGGAACTGTCTCATACCCCTGATGCAACTTCCTGGGTCCCTCAGAACGAGCTACTGAAGCTGTCTCAAAGCTTGAAGCAAGGCAGTTACCAGGTAGCTGCACAGACCACCTGCGAAGCAATGGCTTGTCTGCATGATCCGGATCTCTCCGTCGGGCTGAAGCGGTGTATCAGCTTCGACATCCTTAATACGTTGCTGCGAACGGGTATGGATATGGGGATTCGTGATCTGACGCCAGAGGTTCCCGGCTATGATGGTTTTGACTCGCTGGAGGAGCTCCAGCGCCATTTCCTGGAGTTGGCCTCACGAATTTGCAATCTGGCCATGCAGAAGGAGAAGAAGGAAGAGCATACCCTTATGGACCGGATCGTCGCCTATATCGATACCAATTACATGGATTACGCGCTAAGTCTGGAGACAATCTCTTGCAAATATTCAATCTCGATCTCTTATTTCAGCCGTTCCTTCAAGGAGCAGATGGGCATCAATTTTGTCCAATACATCTGGCAAAAAAGAATGCTGGCCGTCATGCATGAGCTAACTTCCACCAACGATCCCTTGAAGGACATTATTCAGCGTGTCGGCTATCTGGATACCCCTAACTTCATTCGTAAATTCAAGAAAGAGACCGGGCTTACCCCCGGTCAATACCGCAAGCAGCAACTGCAAGCCGCCGCTCAGGAGACTTCGGCCTTAACCGATACTCCTCTCATGGCGGAGAACCCGGGGGAACCGATATCCTGACCGAAGAAAAAGAACCTTCAGTCCACCTATAACGTGGACTGAAGGTTCCTTGCTTTGCAACTATATAAAATTATGCTTCCGAAGGATAACGGAGTCCCCACTGTCCGCGAATCTGATCAAGGATACGCATAATAGCTAACGACTCGTCCAGCGATATCTCCTCGCACTCCTTCAATCCGGCACGGAGCGCCTCGCCTACCGCTTCCGCTTCAAAGGCATAGCCTTTAGCTTCGCGATCATCCGTAAATGTCTCTGCTTCCTGGCCATCCACATAGAGGGTGGCAGTTTTGGCGCTCAGGAAGTTAGGAACACGAATCTTACCATTAGTCCCGTGAATGTAAGCATCATTCCCGATGGCCAAGCGGACCGCTCCGTTCAGGGAAGCGGTAACACCATTTTCATAGGTTAAGAGCACCGAGAAATGTTCGTCGACCCCCGTCTCTCCGAGATGAGCCGTACTCTGTACCTGCTTGGGATTGGCCCCCAGCACCATGGAAGCGAAGGAGATCGGATAGATGCCGGCATCAAGCAATGCCCCGCCCCCTAATTTGAGATTGAGCAGTCTTCCTTCCGGGTCCCAACCTACACGGAAGCCAAAGTCAGCTTTGACCAAACGAACTTCCCCAATGCGGCCTTCTGCCAACCACTCGCGAACTTTACGAATCGGTGGCAGAAATCTTGTCCACATCGCTTCCATCAGGAACAGCTTGTTCGCACGAGCATACCCGATTATTTCTTCTAATTCGGAAGCATTAATTGTAAAAGGCTTCTCGCACAACACAGGCTTGCCCGCCCGCAGTACGCTCAAGACATTCTCTTTATGATAAGGATGGGGTGTAGCTACGTACACAACATCTACTTCTGGATCATTAAGCAATTCCTCATAGCTGCCGTATGCACGGGAAATCCCGAATTTGTCAGCAAACGCCTGAGCCTTATCCAGGCTCCGTGAGCCCACAGCAAAAGCCTCTGCATTGTTGGCATAGGCCAAATCCGCCACAAATTGTCCGGCGATTCCTCCTGCAGCCATAATACCCCATTTGATTTTCGTGTCTGCCATGATTGCCTCCTTCTGAGTCGTCTTTTTGATCGCTCATCTTAATAGTTCGTGTTCAACCTCTTATAGTATAACCGTTCCGGTCCAGTGTGGAAATCCCGTCCAGTTGATCTGGTCTTTTATGTTATAATCGATGAGTGCATTTGCTTGTGCACGCCAATTTTGAGGTTGAGAGGTTGAAGATATGCTGACGTTTGAGCAAAAACTAAAAATTCTGGAATCTATTCCGAACTTGGAGCGCCGTAACGTTTCGCTAGGACGCGTAAATTTCCATTTTGAAGACAGCGCCTATGATAAAAAAACCGTGGTCTACCACTTACATCCTAACGGTAACGGGTTTGTATATGCCGGCCTTCTACAACATCCCGATGCGGATGATAAAGGGCTCGTTAACATTCGTGATTTTGAAGAAGCCGAATTGCTTGACTTGGTCAAGGCATCGATGCTTTCCCTGCTGGAGCGGGAGGATGCACCCGAGAATGCCCAAGCCGCCCCTTCTGCTCCGCTAGCTTCCTCCCATATAGCTCCGGTGGGAACTGGAGGCCTATGGGTCAATGATAAGGGCGAAACCCTGACACTCAAGTATGAAGATGATTTATGGTATATCTACTCCGGGTTAAGCCTGGAAATGGCCTTTGAGACTCGCGAAGAAGCGGGGGAATATTTGAACGAAGAAGGCTTCACCTCTCGCAAGGGCTAACAACAAGAATGGTCATCAAGCATAAAAAGGTATTGTAACCCGGCAGCGAAACCATCACTGTCGGGTTAACAATACCTTAATGCAATGTGCCATATGAGTTAAGCGATTCTTCAGGAGGTCTTCTAACCCTCTTGCTGTAGCTTGCGGAACACCTGATAGCTGCGCTCTGCACAGACAGAGATCGGAATAGGATCAAAGCCAATCAAATCAGCATAAAGGGTATCATTTAACGGCGCGGTCCAGCTTGTCGGCAATTGATCTGCACCTAGCTTCGCCCCCATGATAGAGCCAACGGTTGCTCCGTTGCAATCGGTGTCCATACCTCCATACACAGAGGTGACAACAGCCTTCTCGAAATCATTGCCCCCATAGACGAGAGAGGCTGCCACCAGGGCCGCGTTATTATTACTGTGAACGGCATCATAGTGACTGAATTCCTCCCAAATCTTGCTCACCAGCTCGCGTTCGCTTTTTGCGCTATGTGCAATTTCAATTCCTTTAATGACATCTGCTGCAAGACGACTTGTTTGCGGAATTTGGCTCAGCCCGATTTCAAGCAATTTCTCATTATCCTGCTCCACAAAAGCTGCGGAAATCATTGCTGCATTAAGCATGGCCGCATAAATGCCGTTCTTAACGTGGGAAAAAGAAGCATCCCGATAAGCCAGCTCTGCCGCCAGCTCCGGACGCCCCGCCACTCCATAAGCAAGGCCATCTACACGAATGGCAGCTCCAATCCATTCCCGATAAGGATTCAGGTACATCCGAACACGCTCTTGCCGCATATCCCAATCTGCCGGCTTGTCCCCATGCAAATGAGAGGTTTCCTGTGCAAAGTTGAGATAAGCTTGCGTCTCTGCCGTACATACCTGACTATAGGTCAAGCGGTTGTGCCACAGCTTGCCCACATCCCATGAATCGAAGTTCAGCCCCTTCTCCTCCAGCAATAATAAGCCAAGGATGGTGTAACGGAGGTCATCATCACTTTCCATGTACTTGATTTTGTCCGATGTGCTTACATAGGACCAATCACTAAGGGCCAACCCATATTGCTTGGCGGCCCGGGAATGTCCCGGCGTATAGCCCTGAATAGGCCAGGCATCCGCTCCGCGGAACCATAGCTCTATATTTTCCCAGCCCGGACGACCATCCTTGCCATACAAGTAATCCCAATATTCAAGCGGCTTCCCCAGCGCACATCCTACAGATCGTCCAAGCCAGGCGCCGTAGAACTTGTTCCGCCACTGTGCCTCGCTCCAGCTTGCTTCCAATCTGTAAGATCGCCCTTCCGGACGTAGACTTCTGATTTCATCCAGTGTTGAGGGCTCCTGAAATGGAAAATCCGGCTCCACCGGAAGCTGCATCAGTTCAAAATAGAATTGCATCAGCCTGCCTTCATCCTCGCCCGCCAGATCAAGCTTCTCCTGAAATCCTGCTACATTGCAGCCTTCTTCTTTTCGCTGCATCAGTTCAAACGCCATCATTTCCTGTAGTCTTTCCCAGCCTGCCATGGTCACACCCCTTTTGCAGTAGCAAGGTATTGTTGATCCAATCGTGCCAGTGCATCAAATAATAGCTTCAAAAATGCCGAGCGGTCTACGTCAACCAGGACTTCAACATTACACTCACCATCCGGCTTTGTCCGCTGATCAGCTACGGTCATACCTCTCGTTAACTTACCTTCGGTCTCTATGGTAACGTGCAGGTGCCGCGACTGAAACAACTCGGGGCTAAGCAGCCAAGCCACCGCGCACGGATCATGTAGTGCATTGCCGACATAACCCATCTTCTTGCCATAAATCGAGTAGAAATCAAGCAGTTCTCCTACCAGCTTAGAAACAGGACCACGCTGCTTCAATTGCTCAATTTCGTCTTCAAAAATGGCCGCTTTATCGGTTACATCCAGCCCACTCATTGTGATGGGAATTCCTGATTCATATACAATTTTAGCCGCTTCCGGATCGACATAAATGTTGAACTCTGCCGTTGAAGTTACATTGCCGTAGCAAAGTCCGCCTCCCATCAAGGATATACGCTCAATCTTGTCCTTGACCTCTGGGTATGCGGTAATTAACAAGGCAATATTGGTCAATGGAGCAAGCGGAACGAGCGTGACCTTCTCCTCGGAGGCTCGGATGATATCGAGCATAAACTCTACGGCTCCCTGTTCTACAGGGCGAAACCGAGCCGGGGGGAGGGCCGGGCCATCCATGCCTGATTCGCCATGGGCCTCTTCACCAGTGACCAGTTTGCCAAATAACGGTCCTGCTGCACCTTTGGCTACGGGGATATCTGCTTGAATGAAGCTAAGAATCCGCAGCGCATTGTCCGTAATTTTGTCTAGAATTTGATTGCCGCCTACCGTAGTGATGCCGCGTATGTCGAGCACATCCCGATGCGCATAAGCAAGCAGGATCGCTATAGCATCATCATGTCCTGGATCACAATCAATAATTAAGGGTGTTGCCATGTATGTTCACGCTCCTCGCTATTTCTCTTCCTGTTGATAAGCTTTGTTTGTTCATTTAGCAAGTGGGCTTTTTACTTTCCGATTCTTCTTCCGTGTTTCCGACACAGCATACAGGATAAGCCCAATTACGGTTGCTGCATAAGGCAGGGTAGCAATCAGCTCCGCAGGAATTTTCAGCACCTGGAACGCATTGGCAAGCGCATCCGCCGCACCAAATAGCAGTGATGTCAGTGCTGTACCTACCGTGGTACTCCGTCCCATCGATTCAGCCGCAATCGCAATCCAGCCCCGCCCTGCAATCATATCTCTTGTAAATAACGACAGATAACCCATCGACATATAGGCTCCGCCTAATCCGGCAAAAAATCCGCTAAGCAACAAGGCCATATATTGAATTCTCACAACGCTGACCCCTACGGATTGTGCTGCATGCGGGTTCTCACCAACGGAGCGGATGCGCAAGCCTAATGAAGTACGCTTGAGCAAATAATAAACCGCAAACACCGCAGCAATGGATACATAGGTCAGAATGTGGTGTCCAGATAAAATAGGCCCTAGTACAGGAATGTCTTTCAACAAAGGAATGTCCACACTGGGCAACACTTTGCTGGCCAAGGATGTGGACGAGCCCTTATCGCCGCTTAGCAAATAGAGCAAAAATACAGTACCGCCCGAAGCAAACATATTAATGGCGATACCCCCAAGAATAACGTGTGTCTTGAATTTCAAGGTAAAGAAGGCGAGCAGGCCCGCAATGAGCGTTCCGGCTAGCACAGCCCCTAGCAGTCCCACCCAGGCGCTTTGGGTATAGGAGCTAATGATGACCCCTGCCAGAGCAGATACGAGCATAATCCCTTCCATCCCGATATTGATGATCCCTGCACGATTAGAGATCAAGGCCCCCAGCGCTGCGAATAAAATAGGCGTAGTGACCCGTAATACGGAAAAGGCAAAATCCGTCGTTAAAATGACATTTAGCAAGCTATCCAAGCCGTTCATGCTTCACGCGCCTCCTTCAGTAGCATCCGGTTCTTCCAGAACTTCAGGAATTGCTCTGCCGAGATCAACAAAATAATGACAGCTTGAATAATAGAAATCATTTCAGCAGGTACATCGGATAATCGAGCCATGAGATCTGCACCGATTCGGATATATGCCAGGAACAAGGCCGAAGCTATGACAGACAAGGGATTGTTCTTGGCCAGCATCGCTACAAGAGCACCATCTAACCCATAACCAGGCAATGCGGTCCACTGGAAGCGGGTGTACATACCGAGGACCTCAATAGAGCCACCCATACCGGCAATAAAGCCTGCAATGAGATGGACGAGCACAATGACCTTGGCTGTCTTCATTCCGGAGTAACGAGCAAAACTGCGGTTTGCCCCCGTCATACGTAGCTCATAGCCCCATTTCGTTTTGTACAGGAAGAAGTGAGCAAGCACGATAAGCCCCAGTACAATGATGAGGCCTGTGTGAATTCGTGTGCCTGGAATCAGCTTGTCCAGCAATGCCGTCTTCTCAAATTTGAAGGACACATTAGCAAATGCCTTGGCATCACGCAATTGATAATTCAACAAGTACAACCCGATTCCGAACAAAATATTGTTGAACATCAAGGAGGTAACAAGTTCATTTGCGTTCCATTTCGCCTTTAATATACCTGGGATCGCAGACAGGATAGCACCTACAATCGAGCCTGCAAGAATGGCAACAACAGGATGTATAAGACCGCCAAGCGACCAGTGAATAGCAATAGCCGACGCCACTACACCCGAGAAGTAGAAAATACCCTCTGCGCCCAAGTTAAACATATTAGCACGAAATAGTAATGAAACGGCAAGTCCAGTAAACATCAGCGGGATCGCCATTTCAATCACATTTCCGATGTGTCCCACGGAATTAAGCGGCTCGAATAGGAAGATAGCGATTGTTTTTACCGGGTTCTCACTAACCAGTGCAATAATAAGAAAGGCAATGGCAAGCGCAATCAGAATGACTGCTGTAGTTCTGATCACTTCAAAGTATTTAGACTTCAACATCGTTCATAGTCCTCCTGATGTGCTGTGGCTCCTGCCGCTTAATCCCTAGCATGTAAAGCCCTAACTCCTCTTCACTTAGGCTGGAGGGGTCCTCCATATCCGCAACAATTTCTCCTTCGTACATCACCAGCAGACGATCGCTAATTTCCAGCACCTCGTTCAAATCAGCGGATACCAGGACGATCGCTCCCTGGTTCTCTCTAAGTTCCAGCAGCTTCTCATGAATGAGTTGCGCCGCTCCAACGTCTACACCGCGTGTAGGCTGTTCTGCAATCAGCAACTTCGGATTGGCCGAGCATTCCCTGGCAACAACAACCTTCTGCATATTGCCACCCGACAGCATGCCAATCGGCTGCTTTGGACCTGAACAACGTATTTTAAAAGCTTCAATAAGTTCGGCTGCCATACTTGCTATTTTTGAAGCACGAAGAAACACGCCATTGTTTAAAGTTTTGGAGCGATAATGCGTTGAGATCAGGTTATCGGATATACTGGCTTCCCCTGCTGATCCTTGTGACATCCGGTCCTCTGGTATATATGAGACACCCAGGTTCCGAATCGTCAAAATGTTAGCTTCCCGAATTTCCGTGTCCTGAACCCGAACTGTCCCCCTACTTGCTCCACTCCTCAGTCCTCCCGTCAAGACATCCATCAGCTCTCGTTGTCCGTTACCTTCAACGCCTGCTATCCCGACAATTTGTCCACTATGCACTGAGAAGCTTATATTATTCAATAGTGCCCTGCCCTGTGAATCGTTCACACTCAAATTCTCCACCGTTAGCACAGGCGCTTGCATGTTCAACTTTGACTTATCGTATTTCAATACAACATCGCGCCCTACCATAAGTCTGGAAATTTCCTGCTCTGTCACTTCCGAAGTCTGGAATACTCCCTCGCTTCGTCCTCCGCGCAAGATCGTGATACGATCACAGATCGCTTTGACCTCTTTCAACTTGTGCGAGATAAATACGATGGTATGACCATGCTCCTTCAATTGCTGCAGCTCACGAAACAATTCCTCTGTCTCCTGCGGAGTCAATACGGCTGTTGGTTCATCCAGGATCAATATTTGAGCGCCCCGAAGCAACGCTTTTAATATCTCCACCTTTTGCTTCATCCCCACCGACAAATCTTCAACCTTCGCCTTTGGATCAACCGCCAAATTGTACTTTCGCGCGGTGTCCTCGGTCATACGAACAGCCTCGGCATAATGTATGCCCAAGCCTTTGCGCGGCTCCATCCCCAGCACCATATTCTCTGCCACTGTAAAGGAGGGCACCAGCATAAAGTGCTGATGCACCATGCCAATTCCCCGATCAATCGCATCCTGAGGCGATAATAATCTTGTCTTTTCCCCTCGGATATAAATTTCGCCTTCGCTTGGCTCCTCCATACCGAAAATCATTTTCATCAAGGTGGATTTCCCTGCCCCGTTCTCACCTGCAAGCGCATGGATTTCTCCTGCACGCAATGAAAAATTCACATCACGGTTGGCAACCACTCCATTAGGATATACCTTTGTAATTCCGCGCATTTCCAGCAAAGGAGTCTCCATTGTAGATTTACACCCTCCCGACTTGAAGTTTGGCTAGCAAGCTCATTTTAAAAAACACGCAGCTTGAAGCCCCTCATTTCGAAGGGCTCCTTGCTGCGATAAGACTACCTGCTGTTCGTTTGCTTAAGGCTTAACTGCATTCCGGATCGCTTCAACCTCAGCGGTCTCCATCCCCATAGCGTTATCCACTTCAATTTCATTATTAATCAGCTTTTGCTTCACTTCTTCCACCTTCGCCTGAATTTCTTCCGGGAAAGTCGATGTGTAAATGTCATTTTCCGCAATACCCACGCCATCTTCTTCAAAGCTGAGACGATCACGCTTACCCATTTCGAGCGTACCTTCACTCAGCTTCTTGACCGCGCCCAAAATGGCTGAATCAATTTTTTTGATCGCTGAAGTGACAATCAGATCAGCCTTCTCAGGGTCTGTATCTTTCAGCAGCATGGCTTGATCAGAGTCCACGCCTATCGCGTATTTCTTTTTTTCCTTAGCGGCATCAAAAATACCAAGTCCCGTACCACCAGCAACGTTGAAAATAATATCTACACCCGAGTTATATTGAATCAGGGACAATTCCTTGCCCTTCGCCGGGTTTACGAAATCACCCGCATAAGATACTGCGACTTTGACATCAGGGTCAACATATTGTGCCCCTTGAATGTAACCAACCAGGAAAGCGTTAATGCCTGGGATATCCATGCCGCCCACAAAGCCAATCACATTATCTTCATTCGCATTTTCCATTTCCGATTGTGTTGCATAAGCAGCGGCAGCTCCGGCGAGGAAGGAAACCTCATTAGTCGCATATGTCATGCTGTATACATTAGCCGGGGCTTCCTCGATATCCGTATCGTAGTTGATAAACTTTTTATCAGGATTTGCTTCGGCAATTGCATTGAACATCTCGGTAATTTCAGATCCACCGGAGATGATTACATCCCAATCCTCAGCAGCGATGTCATTATAAGTCGGCTCCCACTTGGTCTTGTCCGTTCCCATCTCCACCACTTTTGTTACTGCACCAAGCTCTTCCTTGACTTTGTTCAAACCATTGTTCGCAGCATCAAAGAAGGATTTATCGCCTAATGTTCCCGGAATGAGCAGGATGACCTTTAACTTGTCACTTTGGCCTGCTGCATCAGAGTTGTTGTCTCCGGTTGAACCCTGATTTGCACTATTGCTTCCACACGCAGTTACCAATACCATTACTACAGCTAACAGCAAAAACAGAATGTTCTTTTTCATTTTCTTCTCATCGCTCCTATTTCCGAAAAAAGTGTGTGTAACACGGTGTTTTTTTAGACCATTGCGGCTTATTTCCGAACATGATAGCTAGTCCGGTTGTAAAACTTCCGTCTAATTGGTAAGATCATAACAAAAATAAGCACAAATAATTATAAGCTTTCGGTCATGTTTTTATATGATTCGGCTAATCATTTTTTACAGGAGGTGCTTTATGGATCGTGTGCTTTATATTGTAAATACTGTTCATGAAGCTAATACGCAAATCCCGTCGCATCAGCATGAATGCTACGAACTTGTTTATTACATTAATGCCGCGGGTTCCTCCAATATAGGAACGAAAAATTTTCACTACCGTCCCTCATCCTTTGCAATTATCCCCCCAGGATATAAACACGATGAAAAGCATATTCCGGAGGGAGAACCCGAAGTGCTATTCATCGGTTTTCTATGTGATAATTCCCGTCTGTCCACTCTGGCCGGAGTGTATGATGATGATAAAGAGCACACGGTACTGCAAACTTTGCTGCGAATCAAGCTGGAATTTCAACGAAAACGCGAAGGCTTCTCCGAACTGATGAACCTTCAGCTTAGTGAGATTATCGTTCACTTGCTAAGAAATGTGGATGACGGCTTATCTACTCTGCCTGCGGAAGATCGTATGCAGTATGTCCTCAATTACATGGACGAGCATTATTTGCAAAGATTGACCATTTCCAGCCTGTCCGAATTGTCTGGTTATAGCTATGATCGCTTCAGACACCTGTTCAAAGAGCGCTACCAATACTCTCCACTCCGTTATCTTTTGCTAAAAAGGCTAGACTATGCCAAGTCATTACTGCGACATACACAATTGCCTATCTCAGAGGTATCCGCCGTCTCCGGCTTTGTCAACGACGCACAGTTCTGTAGTATTTTCAAAAGAGAAGTTGGCGTAACCCCTCGCAAATTCAGAATAAACAACAAGGGACTGGACCCGCTTTATTAGCGGCCAGTCCCTTGTTTTCTCTATAATGTCAACCCCTATTTTCTAAATTTTTAGCCCAACATACAAAAAAAGGTTGAATTTAGACACAAAATGCTCAATAATTAGATAAGACACAAATTGTTCACAATTGAGTAAGAGTTCAAATCTCGAACAGCTTCGTCCTAGAAAGACGACTTTTTGAACAAACCTTTTGCAGGCTAGCGAAATGGAAAGGAGCGATCTCTATGTGGAAACCTGGCAACAAAATGAATGGTAACGCATTTCTGTGGATTATTGCGTTAGGCACATTTTACGCGCTGTTCTACACCATATTCACCCTTTTCGCTATCCATGGCCAGTAATCTCTGTACTTTTGTAACCGCTAACAAATGCCATTGACAATTCTTCGGATAGCGTATAATGAGTTTGAGCATTAGCAATCGTGAGAGTATGTTCTCCGTTGCTCTTTGCGTCAATCAAAATCCGAAGGAGCCTTACTTTGAAAAATATCCTTGTCACCGGCTATCGTGCACATGAGCTGGGCATATACAACCATAAACATCAGGGCATCCCCTATATTCGTCAGGCCATTGCCAACCGCTTGATTCCGCTCGTTGAAGAAGGTTTGGAGTGGGTGATTACGCCAGGACAATATGGGGTGGACCTATGGGCCTGTGAAGCCGTATTTGCCCTTAAGCAGCAATATCCTCAGCTAAAATGCTCTATCATTACGGCATATAGCCATCAGGAAGAGAAATGGAGCGAAGAGAAACGGGAATATTACACCCGAATTCTGCGTCAAGTTGATCATTATGCTTCTACTAGCAAGGAGGCTTATGAGGGTCCGTGGCAATTCAAGGCGCGGGATGAGTTGCTGTTTCGCAAGACGGATGGGATCCTGCTCGTTTATGATGAGGATGCCGGAGAAGCCAGTCCGAAATATATGAAGATGCGAGCTTTGAAGAAGCAGACTGAAGATGGCTATGGCTATATCAATATTAGTTCTGAGGAAATTCAGTCCCTGGCAGATGAAGAACAAGCCAGAGACTATGAGGAGCAAGGGACCTGACACCCCGCTTACAGCGGAGTCCCAGGTCCCTTGTTGGTTGCACAATCTTATAAATTTTCAATAAAGTCAGTGTAATAGTTATTTCCGTTACGGGAATCAAATCTTGCAGCAGCCACCAGCGCCTGCTCCTTGAAATACTTACCAAGCCAGACCACGTTGCCCGATTCTTCCCGATGTGGAAACTCGGCAGGCAACTTAACCTGATAAGACAAATTCTCTTCAGCCAGCCGCTGGAACATCTTAGCCGCATAGGCGTTAAATATCATCACATGGAACGGATTTTCGTGATCCAGAGCCATAGTAATATGCTCTTCAAAGACCTCTAGCGCTTTAATTGGGTCCGTGAGGGTCAGGTATCCGATATGCTCCCCGTGGTATAGCAGGAAATCACGATTCCCCTTCACCAGGCGGTAGCCTCGACGCTGAAGCTTATCGGCTTCTTTCTGACGACCCAGGCGAAGCAGCGGGAACAGAACCTTGGTGATCGTAACGTGAGGCACCTCGCCACAGCTCATTCCGCCTTCAATAATCGGCTTGGCCGCCTCAATGATCGCTTCATCATCCCCTTGCTTGACGGCACACTCCACTACCCGATTCTGCTCACAAGCCAGACAATCGCTCATATCATCGCGTTCCATTGTTTGAATCCGCTTCATGTATTCTGCCGCAGTTTCAACCTCACCCATTTCATTCGCGGTTACCATCTTATAGAAGTAATAGGTACGGTCGCTATAGCCATATTGCCCAAATCTTTGCTTCATATCTTCCAGGAGCTGGTCTATTTGTGGGCGAGTAATATCCGGGAAGCTCGGCGCTTGGTCCAGAATCCACTTATAGGACCAAAACAAGCTGAATTCATCAAAGCGCTCAGGCTCTTTGTCAAACTGTCCAAGCTGCCAGGAGAAGGCAACGAGAGCTTTCATCGGATAACCGTTAAAGACGCCACATTCCACCAGTTCTGCCCGAGCTTCATACCCCTGATCGATGTCCCCTGCGGCATCAGCCAACTGAATGGCTTGCTCCAAGACCTCAACCTTGGCACGCCCGTCCGGCAGGCTGAACGCCTGCTCCATCAAATCATCGAAATCACCATCAAAATTCATGTTACTCATGCGAAGCACCTCCATTATGATTAACATCCATGCCCCAGTCAATGAAGCGAATAATTCCTTGATTCAGAAGGGCAATCTCCTTACGATTCATCGGATAATGACCCATCAACAAGGCATTACAATACAGCATTTCTACCGCAGTTGGCAGCATTCCCAAATGACCTGACGTGAATATACGAGATACCACGGGGTTATCCAGATTCAAGTATATTGTCGCGTATGCCGTAGCCTGATAGTTCGCTCCCAGATTTCCCAGCACCGAGGATAGCAGCTCCGTGCTAGCCTCCTTGGCTGTCTCTAAAGTCCGCAGGTCTGACGATTCCTTCGACAACGTATAGAGTGCAGGTAGATCAGCCGGCTTGAAGCGTCTGATCTGGACACGGCAGCGGAAAGGCTGCAACGTTGCATCAGCCAGCTTAACAGCCTCATAATACTGCAACCGTTCTTCTGGCGTAATATCCGTGAAGGAGAAGGACACATCCTCCGGCAGCAGCCGCTCCACAGTAATACGTTCATCCACCAACGGCAATCTGGACAACAACTCGGCATCATATATGTACCCGCCGTTCACCACCAGCATTGTTTGCGCTGAGGCTACATGCGTAATCTGGCGATATTCATCCAGACTCAGGGTATAGTAGAAATGTTGGTGCTCCTTAAGCAATTCATCAAGCTCACGGTTCCCATAAGTCGTCTCGAAAGGTAGCCAGCGGTAAATAATCGAGAAGAATTTGTCGTCCTCCACCGCCAGGGCCTTCATGGATAAGGCATGCAGATTAATAATATGCTGAAGCCGATCCGGATCATATTCCGCCATTCTCATCAGTTCACTGCGAATCGATTCGCCTAATTGCTCGCGCACCTCTTCCAACTTGTCGTTCTCGTAGAAGCTTTCCCGGGATGCCGTCGGCTGGAGCTCATCCGTCCACACTACGCACTTCACGAAGAATGCCCAGTCCGGTAAAATATTCTCCGCTTTCTCCGACACAAGCATATGCTTGAGATATACGCGGTGACTCTTCTTTGCATTAAGGTTGACGGCTTGCGGAAGCACGTAAGCAATCCCACCCGTACGCCCTTCACTGGTCATCAGGGGAATAAAGTCACGGAATTTCTCCCCTAATAGCCGCTCACCAAGCTTGAGCACCTCTTGCCGATGACTGCGCGCCAACCCCGGGTCTTGAATCCATACAGGAATATCATCATTAATGACGCGCTCGCCCTGACCGGATTGCAGAATGATTGGATAAGGCAGCAGAGCCCCGTAATAGTGCAGCCACTGCGCCAGACTAGCTTCTTCGAAATAAATCTCGCAGCCCGGCTTGCAGCGCAAATAGACCTTGGTTCCCGGGGACAACTCTCCCTCAAGCGTGCGAATGCTATAGGTTCCGTCAGGCTTGCCGCGCCACTCGAGTGCCGGGCCACCCTTGGCAGACCTTGTAATCATCACAATCTCATCACTGACCATGAAGCAAGATAGCAAGCCAATGCCAAAGCGACCGATGAAGGATTCCTCCTTAGCCAGGAAATCCTCACCACGCTTGGAGGACTGCCCGATCATCGCCAGAAATTCATGCACCTCGGCTTCGGTCAGACCCACCCCGTTATCTTCAACGGTCAACGTAATGTTATTGTCGCTTCCGGCAACCTCAACGACAATACGTCCCGTATAGCCGGACTCTTGTAATCCATTTCGGGCCGTTACGGCATCAATTCCATTTTGCAAGAGCTCGCGCAGATACACTTTCGGGTTACTGTACAAATGATTTGACAGGATGTTGATCATCCCACTTAAATTTACCTGAAAACGATAGTTTTCTTCTACACTCATGTTAATCTCCTTCCTTGCTATCAATATACCTATTATTCTATAGCTTATATAGCCTAATCAAGCTCTTCAGTTTCCCTGAAAATAGCACAAACTTCCTCCTATTGAAAAGGGACCTCAGCCCCACCTTGCCGAAAGCAGGGAGACAACGGCCGGGCCCGCTGCATACGATATCAAGATTAATTCCGCAGCTATTGCTCAGATCCTAAGGAGGTATTCTCGTGAACAATCAGCACCTTCCGACGGTGGCTTATTTCAGCATGGAATACGGATTGCATAACGACTTCAAGATATACGCAGGCGGGCTCGGTATCCTCGCAGGCGACTTCATCAAAGGAGCCAAGGACCTCGGCGTCCCGCTGATCGGCATCGGAATCAGATGGAAGCAAGGCTATACCGAGCAACGCATCGACCACGAAGGCAAACCGTATGATACGTTTGCTGATCAGGAATACGACTTCCTGGAAGATACCGGGGTCAGACTTACCGTGACAGTCAAGGAGGCCGAAGTCCCCTGTAAAGTATGGAAAACCGAGCACTTTGGCAATAATCCACTTTACTTGCTTGATGCTGACCTCGATGGAAGCTCCCATAGCTGGATGACCTCACGGCTATATGGAGGCTCTAGCGAAGAACGCATCGCCCAAGAAATTATTCTCGGTATTTGCGGAGTGAAGGCCATTCGGGCACTCAGCCTTGAAGCCGACGTCTACCATTTCAATGAGGGCCATGCAGCCCTGGCCGCTACAGAGTTAATCCGGGAGAAGATGGCTGGCGGCCTCTCCTTCGAATCCGCTTGGCGCAAAACTCGTGAGGAAGTCGTATTCACTACCCATACGCCAGTCAAAGAAGGTAATGAAGCTCATACTCTGGATTTGTTGGGAACGATGTCTGCTTATAACGGCCTAACCCGTGAACAGATGGAGCAAATTGGCGGCAACCCGTTCAATATGACCGTTGCCGGCCTAAGGCTCTCCCGCCGCTCCAATGCCGTGGCAGCACTCCATGCCAGAACGGCCAACCAGATGTGGAAGGACGTGTCTAGCAGATCAGAGATCATCGGCATCACCAATGCTATCCATTTGCCCACCTGGGCCGACCCACGTATGACTCAGGCCTATGAAAATGGTGGCGATCTCTGGGCGGTCCATACCGAGCTCAAGGGTGAGCTAATCGACTGGATACGCGGGCATACCGGAATCGCGCTGAACCCTGATCGTTTACTAATCGGCTTCTCAAGGCGGGCCGCTCCCTACAAACGCAGCGACCTGATCTTCTCGCAACCCGAATTAATTACCCCTTACCTGGAGAGCGGACAAATTCAAATCGTCTTCTCCGGCAAAGCTCATCCCAATGACGAGACCGGCAAGCAGATCGTCAGCCGTCTGGTCACCATGATGAAGAAGTACCCCGGCAGCGTCGTGTTTCTGGAAAACTATGATATGACGATTGGCGCCAAGCTCACCCGGGGTGCAGATGTATGGCTGAACAACCCCCGAAGGCCGCTGGAAGCGAGCGGAACCTCTGGCATGAAGGCTGCCGTCAACGGTGTGCTCAACTGCTCTATTCTCGACGGCTGGTGGCCCGAGGCATGCCTGGACGGGGAGAACGGCTGGCAGATCGGAGACGGGTTCGAAACGGACGATGTTGCCGAGTTGGATCGTCACGATAGCGCCGCTCTTTACGACACGATACTTCATCGGGTTGTGCCGACCTATTACCATAATCAGCCCCGCTGGGTGCAAATGATGCGCAGAAGCATTGAAACAACCCGCGAAGCCTTCTCTACTAAGCGGATGCTTCTAGATTATTACGAGCAGCTTTATCAACCGTTGCGCAAATAGACACAAACCGTACCTATTGAACTAATAAACCTTTCGAATATAGTTCATTATTCCTTCTCTCCTTCCGATAATATATAGACATTAATGCCTATATTACAAAGAAGGAGAATTACTCATCATGATGAACAAACACACTCTGCACAAGCTGCTGATGCTGGCACTGGCCTTCATCTGCCTCTTCCCGGCGGCACTCAGCACTTCCGCAGCAGCGCCAGCTAAGGTCAAAAATGTGGTATTGCTGGATGCCAAAACCAACCTTGCTTATATTCCCGGCCGGGTATTGAACGAATTTGAGGAGACCAGCGTACAGTGGAATCCCTCGGATAAGAAGCTGCATATTGTTAGAGGGGAATTACGAGTCACCCTGCAGGCGGGTAACACCGTTGCTTACGTGAACGAGGAGACCCGTGCCTTAACAAGCGCGCCATTCACCGATGCAGGTACGGCCTACATTCCACTGCAAGTGATTAAGGATATTCTGCAAATTCCGATTCAATGGAACAAACAGACTTCCTCCGTCAGCTTCGGTCAAGAAGATAAGCAATTGACTCTGCCCTACATCACCCGGAGTACAGCGGCCAGCCAGGGAAAGGCCATCGTCAGCGAACGCAAGACCTTTAAGGTCGGCAGCCGGTCCTTCAACGTACAGATGGTGACAATCTCCTTAATGGACCCTAAGGTTCAGCTTAAGGTGGCTTTGGCCGGAGATGAGATTGGCAAGGTTGAGGATCTCAGCAGCCTGGCCAAACGACACAAGGCCGCTGTAGCCATTAACGGTACCTTCTTCAACGCCTATACCTCCGAAGCTTACAAAGCCCCTTACGGCTATATCGTGAGCAATGGCGAGTTGAAAATGAGAGCCGGCGGCGACAAACGTACCATCTTCGCCTACGATTCCAACCTGCTAACACAGTTGATCCCCGGTACAGAATTCACTGATGCATTTGCTGAAGGGAATATGGAGGGTGCCTTGCAGGCCGGACCACGTCTGGTGGTGGACGGCAAGGTAGCCATCGATGTAAAAACCGAGGGCTTCAGAGACCCGAAAATCCTCACCGGTGGTGGCGCCCGTAGCGCACTGGGAATTACGCGTGACCACAAGCTGATTCTACTGACTTCTGGTGGAGCAACCATCCCGCAACTGGCCGAGATTATGAAGCAAGCCGGAGCCTATCAGGCTATGAACCTGGATGGGGGAGCTTCCAGCGGACTGTATTATAACGGCAAGTATCTCACTTCCCCAGGGCGCAAAATCAGCAATGCCTTGTTGGTGACCTATCCTTAACAGCGAGCAAAATTTATGCACCAAATGACCAACGGCACTTCCGCTTAGGAACGTTCAGACGTTCCTGGCAGAAGTGCCGTTAGTTATATATTGCGAATGAACCTTGGATCTGTTCAGGCTTCGTCGGAAGCGTACCGCAGACCGAACTGGTGTCTTGCTTCCTCCATCAACTCTGCCACTGCAAGGGACCGGGCATGTGTATTGATGTCACTTTCCCGGCATCCGTTCTTGATTAATTCAATGAATTCCAACGCCTCATAATACATGGATTCCTGGGGCTGGGAGCGAGTTATTTCCTCCGTTGTCCCGTCACGATACATAATCTTCACCTCATAAGGCTGGTTAATTCGATCGACGACGATGGTTCCATTCTCCCCTTGAATTTCGGTTGGCAAATAGGAATCCGTGATCTTCGAATACATAATGACTCCGTCCATGTCGGGATAACGAACCATGACACTGCCCTCCCCATCCACTCCGGAGGATAACATGATCGCCGACGCCTGCACTTCTTCCGGCTTGCCAAATAACGTGACCATCGGGTAGATGCAATAAATGCCCAAATCCATGAGCGCTCCGTTCGAGAAGTCAGGATTAAATGCATTGAGTACCTTGCCTTGCTTGAACGCATCGTACCGTGAAGAATACTGGCAATAGCTTGAGAAGTAGCGACGCACCCGACCGATCTTGTACAAATTATCATGAATTGCCCGGAAGTTGGGCATCAATGTCGACTTCAGCGCTTCCATGAGCAGCACATCGTTACGTCCCGCGGCCTCAATCATCCGCCGGACCTCCGCCGCATTGGAAGCCATCGGCTTCTCGCAAAGTACATGCTTGCCATGGTCCATCATCAAAATAGCCTGCTCCGCGTGCAAGGAGTTCGGACTGGCGATATATACGGCATCAATCTCCGGACTGGAGGCCATCTCAGCCAGATCAGTAAATACCCGCGGGTCTCCGAACTTGGCGGCAAAGTCCTTCCCCTTCTCCTCAGACCGAGAGTAAACGGCAGTCAGCACAAATTGCTCTGTTTCCAGAGCGGATTGGATAAAACGTTCTGTGATCCAATTCGTCCCAATGATGGCGAAACGTATCAAAGTGATGTCATCCCCTTTTTCGTATATGAATCAGCTATCCGTATTCTCTCATTCCCCGTCAGCCTTGTCTACTTCTCCTTTTGTAAAACCTGTTTATTCATGTGCAACTTACTTGCACCAGCTAAGACAACTCCATTACAATAGAAGAGGATGTTCAAAAAGCCGTCTTCCCAGGACGGAGTTGTTCGATTAGAAAGTGAATAGGGGTGAGATTCATGAGTGAGAACAATCATGCTTGGTTAAATCATGAGTTAAAGTATATTGTCAGCGGAGATTCCATTTCGAAGGGTGTCATCTATGACGAGAATCGGAGCAGATACGTCGTGCTGGAGAATAATTATGTATCCTTGCTGCAACAGAAGCTAAAGGGAGCGGTTCACAACACCGCCCGATTCGGCAACACTCTCGTTAAAGGATTAACCAACCTCAAGAGAGATGTGGAGAAGGATAAGCCCAACATTGTACTGATCGAATACGGCGGCAATGATTGCGACTTTAACTGGAATGAAATTGCCCTTAATCCGGATGCAGAGCATAATCCCAAGACGGATTTTGCCATCTTCGAGAAGAAGCTGACAGAAGCGATTGAATTTGTGAAGAGCCAACATATTGTTCCCGTACTGATGAGCCTCCCGCCGTTGAATGCCGACAAGTATTTTAAATGGGTCAGCAAAAATGATCCTGAGGCAGAGAAGAATATCATGAAGTGGCTGGGTAGCGTTACGAAGATCTACTGGTGGCAGGAGCGTTACAATTCAACGATTCTTAAGGTCTCCGAGATGACCAAGACCAGATTTATCGACGTGCGCGGCGCATTTCTGGAGCATCCTGATTATACCCGTTTCCTTTGCTCCGATGGTATCCACCCCAATGAGGACGGACATCGTATTATCTGTGATAAGGTGCTGGAATTCATTCGCAACAATTATCGGCAGCTCTTGCGGGATAATAGCGAAGGTAATCTGGTTATAGAATAAATGGCGTGGGAACAGCGTTAGCTTCGGCTACCGCTCCCACGCCATATTTGTGTATGTGCTGATGAGCCGGCTATCCAAGCCGCTGCAGGTCTGCCCATACCTTTTTGTTGCTATATTGCTTATCCGTGCTGATATCCGGCCCGAACCATACCGGGGCCTCAAAGGCCAGCGCCTGTTCCTCGGACTCAAATTCAACCTCCAGTACGATAAAGTCGATCTGATCGTAGCGATCAATCTCCACAACTACCCCGTTCCATGTCGCAGTCACTCGCCGCTTTTTCAATGCAATCGCCCCGTGGGTCTCCGTAATCTGGTCATACAAACCTTCCGAGATAGACACTTCGACCTCTTCCCGCGCCAGACCAAAACCTCGCTTGAACGTATGCGTATAATGGATTTCCTTGGTACGTAAATCTTCAATTCTGCGAACGCGAAACTCCTGATCCTCGTGAAAAGCCAGATAGGTCTGGTCGATGGCATGCTCCGAGAGAATTTGTATTTGCCCCTCCTTGATTAAAGCCTCCGGGTAAGCCGGCAGCAAAAACTTTCGTTCAATTTCTAGTGACAAGGGAACACACCTCCTTCTGTTCATCCCCATCAGTATACCGAGCATGACTTATCTCTACAAGTGCGTGTTCAAAAAGTCGAGTTTTCAGAACCAAAGCTTATGCTTCCGATGTGCGTTTTTTCAAAACGCTTTAGGTTGAATGAAGCTAGGGACGTCAGGAGCGGAGCTACACGTTTTCGGAGAAAACGACTTCGGAAGCATACGGGTACGTGAGCAACTCAAATGTTTCTGCAAGAAACATACTACGTAAGCCTACGCTTGGCCCGGGTGAATTCAAGATTCGATGTCGAGTCCACTTCTTGAACAACTTCGTTCTGGGAAGGCGACTTTTTGAACAACCTCTACAAGAAGTTAATTTTGACTTTGCCGGATGACATCCTGCTTAAGCGCATGAAAGGCCTTCGCCTTAGCCGCATTGTAGCTTTGCCAGGATGTATCCTGGCGACTCAGCAAGTCCCAGCGCTCATGAAGTTCCCGACCCAGGTTCTCATTCCCTTGCTCACGGCTGAACTTCAACAGCGAGGGCACCGCATCAAGCGAGAGTCCTGCCAAGTATTCAACATCGATATTCCCACTTACCCGGTAACGCTCTATATTTTGCTGTAAAATAATTCGGTCCATACTTACGTAATTGACAGCCAAATAAGCGGCTAGGCTCACCACGATCATACACTTCGTAAGAGGGAGCGAGGCAAAACGAATACGTAATCCGGCACAAACCAACAGCACCGCCAGATAGATCATAAAGGCATGAGAGACGAAGCGAATATAGGTATAGCCGTAAGCTTCCTCATACAGCATGAGCCGGGTGAATGCGGAGATAAGCATTACAGCCGAGCAGCCTACCACTACATAGAGCAGGATTTGATTGAATTGCCGTAACCCTTTCCCGGAATCTCCGGTAAAGGTCAATACGATTGCCAACAAGACAAAATTGATCATCGTTACCACAATAAGCTCGAAGAAGCCATTACGCGCATATTCGGCATATGAGCTTCCTGCGGGCAGTACGCCCTGCCACGCACTGAACAGATAGGTGAACTGCAGCGCCACAAACAGGACATAAACGATATTCACCACAAGCAGCACTGTAGCCGCAATGATGGGGTCCAGCTTAGGTTCAAATTTAAAGTCAGCAACCTCAGCAGGAACGGATGCGGGATAGTCCGGGATATTTGGAGCCGGATGATCTGGACGCGGGTTGACAAATCCCCATATGTAGCCGAACATTAGCAAACCAAGCACAACAATATAGATCAGCCGGAACGGTCCGTCGCCAATTAAGAGGCCTCTATATAGACTGTTCTGCCATGCCATGAGCAGTTGATTAAAGCCGCTGTCTGCCGATGTTAAGAGTGCTATAACTATAATGAGCAGCGGAAGCGAGACCAGCAAGCCCAATAGCACCTTACCTATCACTTGCTTCCTTTGGTCCTTCATCTTGAAATAACCCAAGGTCCCAGGTAACTTGAACGCCGTAGCCAGATGGCGAAACGTTTGCGGAATCAAGTGGTCCAGAGTATCCCACACCAGCCGTATATCACCCCAGTCTCGCTTCTGAGGAGCGAACAAATAAGTAATATGAGCCACAATCAAACAGGGTAGCAATAGAAGATTTAACCCCGCGAATATCGGGTTGGCAAACAATGCAAGACTGAGTGACAATAACAGAATCAGAGCCAACGCAAGCCAGCCAAACCAGGTTATCGGACGCCGTAACCGTTCAGGTGCACATAATCTGGCGTACATATAAAACAGGCAGACGAATAGCAAGACTGAGATCCCATATTCCTGAGTGTAAAAAAAATACTGGTGGACAGCAGCGAGCAGTAGGCCAGCAGCTAGTACCGCAACCGTCCTGCGAGGCGTAATTGAAGGGTAGGGCCGTTCCATAACGCTTGATTCCTCCATTCTTTTTGACAAGTCATACACAAAGGCTTTCCTAGGCTTCATTTTAAATGATAAAATAAGAAGATAAAGAGAAGAATCGAAATGTGAAATTTCGTATTTTTCATTTGGGAGGTTCGGCACGGTGAAATTGCATCACCAATTCTTGCAATTGCACGCACAGTTCGGAACAAATGAACCCCAAGAGGCTACAGAGGTCACGCTGGATGATCTGGCTTCCATACTGGACTGTACACACCGGACAGCGTTAACGGTGATTCATAAAATGGAAGAACTCGCATGGATTGACTGGGTTTCCCGAAGAGGTCGCGGGGCGCGTTCCAAGCTGCGCTTCAGGGTTTCACCGGAAGACATAGCCGCCCAATTCATGATGGATGCGATCCGGCGCAAGGACGTCCAACAAGCGATCCAGGACATACGTAAGCACGCGGACACCCCGTCACTGCAAGACCAATTGCAGGGGTGGCTGCTGTCGTATTTCGGTCATCGCGCTGAAATACGCAGCAATCGGAAGATTGATACGCTCCGCCTGCCCATCCGTCAGCCGCTACATACCATCGACCCGCTAAACATGAATTTGCTGGCCGAATCGTTTATCGCCAGCCATGTCTTTGATGGACTTGTTGGCCGGGACAGTGAGAGCGGCGATATTATTCCCGCCATCGCTCACGCTTGGGAACGTAATGAGTCTGGTACAGAGTGGACCTTCCACCTGCGCAAAGGCGTGGTGTTCCATAATGGTCGTCTTCTCACCCCGGAGGACGTGGTGTACACCTTCGAGCGGCTGGCAAATAGCTCTGGAAGATCGCTGTATAGCGCTTTTTTTCGGCTCATTCAAGATGTCCAAATCGTGAATCCCGTCACCATCCGCATGGTGCTTAAGGAGCCCTGTGAGTTATTCCTGCCTTCTCTCAGTACCACTCGGGCCTCCATCGTTCCCCGCAACCTGGGTGAACGCAGTGACGTGGAATTTGGACTTCGGCCCATCGGGACGGGCCCCTTCAAGTTAACCGGGATGCAGAAGCATGTATGTGTGCTGGAATCATTCCCACATTATTATCACGGTCAAGCTCATCTTGACCGCGTTGAAATTGTGCATGTGCCTTGGCGACTAAACGGGAAGAAGGACGATGCGAACGATACGTTGTCTCTGTTTCATGTCATTCCAGGCCAACCGGCTACCAGTGAAAGTCCCTGGACTCAGCTCCATTCCGAGGTACGCGTACGCAAATTTGTTACCTGTAATACTCGCAAGGACGGACCGCTGCGGAATCCACACATCCGTGCAGCCATTATGGCTGCGCTCAGAGAGCAACCGGAGACCTCCACCATCCAAGATCTTCTGGACCCAGATAGCCTGGCAGATCTACGGCCGCTGCACATCGCTACCATTACGCCCTATCAGGACGATGCAGATCGCGTTGCCCAGCGATTGACGCAATACGGCTTCACCTGTCAGGTCCTATCTTCAACGGTTGAGGAATTTAAGGGAGATATTCGCTTGCATGCAGATTTAATTATGTTCTCACTGCTTCGGGACCAGGATGAGCAGTTGCGCTTCTACGACCTGTACAAGACCATGGCCGAGCATGTTGAGCCGAACCATCAGCGAGACATGCTTCGGTCGTTAAGCCAGGTTGCCGGCGAACCTAAGCCGGAGACTCGTGCCGAGCTGCTGCTGGACATGGAGCGGCGCTTAACCGCTGCCGATGAATTATTTATTCTATCGGAAAAGCCGTTGCAAACCGCCTTTCTCCCCTCCATTCGCGGGATGAGCTTCAATAGCCAGGGATGGGTCGATTTACGCCATCTCTGGTTCCCTCCCTCCGGCTAGGGTCTGTATCCCCGCTACAGCGATCGTAAGAACATTTTCTCGCTTGACTTAATAACAAGCAGATAGGAGACCTTAATGATGAACTATCAAATTGTGTTTTTTGATATTGACGGCACGTTAGTCAACGATGCCAAAGAAGTGCCACAGGACACTATTGATGCTATTGCCGAACTGAAAAGCAAAGGTATCGAGCCCGTTATCGCAACCGGCCGCTCCCCTTACTTCTTCCAGCCTATTGCCGAATTGCTTCATATTAACTCCTTCGTTAGCCTTAACGGGGCTTACGTGGTATATCAGGGCGAGACCTTGTACAGTCAGACCCTTCCCCTGCAAAGTCTGGAGAAGCTGGTTAGCTTAAGCGCAAGCCACGGTCATCCGCTGGTATTCCAAGGTAACGAGCAATACTATGCCAATACAGATGCCCACCCCTATATTGTCGAATCCGTAGCTACCCTTAAAGTCATCCAGCCTGGATTCGACCCGGAATATTGGAGTAAAGCGCCGATATATCAGGCTTTCCTCCATTGTGAAGAGAAGGACGAGCATCTCTATTTGGAGCAATTCGACCAACTCCGCCTGATTCGCTGGCATCCGAGCGCGATGGATGTCACGTTGAAGGGAGGCTCCAAGGCCGTTGGCATCGCCGCGATGCTAGAGCGGCTTGGAATCCCGCTAAGTGCAGCCGTAGCCTTCGGCGATGGCCTGAACGATAAAGAGATGTTGCAAGCCGCAGGGCTTGGCATTGCCATGGGCAATTCTCATCCGGATCTGCTGGCATTTGCGGATTACGTTACTTCTTCTGTAGACGAAGGGGGCATTCGCCAAGGCTTACGCCATGCGGGATTGCTCACCTAGCCATTTTAAATTTTAAAAAAAATGTTCAAAAACTGAAACATATGCCCGTCCTTCTGCGTCAGGAGATTAAATAATATTCATGATGATAGGAGAGATAGGAATGAACAAGAAGAAACGTCTAGTCAAAGCACCAAAACTAACCTTGCTGATGGTCATTGTATTTACGATGGTATTTGGCTCCAGCGCCTCCGCCTTTAACGACATCAAAGGGGACAAGGAACAGCAGGCCATTGAACGTCTGGAGCAGCGGGGGTTCATTAAAGGGGACTTGAGCGGACGATTCCATCCGTTCGAGAAGGTGAACGGTGCAGCGGCTGTTACCTTGATTGTAAATGCACTCGACCTTAACCTGAATGACTTCGCTTTTATCAAAGAACCCAAAGCCAGTGACTACTTTAGCAATGTCAAGGATAACGTCTGGTATTCCCAGGCCTTCGTCATTGCCGGAGTTAACCAGCTCGATATTCCCAAGGATATCAAACCTTCCAGTCCAGTAACCAAAGAGCAGTTCACTCACTGGCTGTTCAAGGCGCTGAACACCAAGGGTGAATTTGCGTGGACACTGCAATATACAGAAATTGCCGACAACGACCAAATCAACCCTAGCTATGCTAACAGCATTCAAACATTGCTGAACGGCAAAATCATCTCCCTGGACAAGGATCAGAAGTTTAATCCAACTCAATCTATCACCCGCAGCGAAGCGGTAGGTATGGTATATCGGACGTTGGAATTCATTGAAAACACGCAGGTCGTCGAACCAGAACCAGTTAACTTGTATGACCCAAGTCTAAACACGGACGCTGTCTCCAAAGAAATTACGAAAGTAACTATTTCCGGTACAGCTCCACACCCAGGCTACGCCCTGGAGATTGCCAGCGTTGAATATAACGAAGGTACCGCCGTGGTCAACTACCGCGTGCTGCCACCAGACCCTGATATGGTCTACCCTCAAGTGCTGACTGAAGTTAATGCTGTTACCTACATCCCTGCGGGTTACAAAGCAGAACTTGGCACAGTATCAAAATAACCTCCAACAAAAAGAATGGACAGGAGCGGCATACCAAGCCGCACACTGTCCATTTTTTATTCCTTCACTGCCTGTAGAGGCGTGGAACTCTTTGGCTGATCGCACAAATGACTTCGTAATGAATGGTGTTCATCCAGGCTGCCATCTCACCAAGGGCAATCTCCTCACCTGGACGCCCTGTGCTGCCAAACATGACCACCTCGTCACCCGTAGATATTCCCTGAACGCCGCTGACGTCCAGCATCGCCTGGTCCATACAGATTCGGCCGATGACGGGAACCCGCTGTCCTCGCACCAGAGCGTAGCCGCAGTTCGATAAGCTCCTAGATAAACCATCGGCATAGCCGATAGGTATGGTGGCGATGAGAGTGTCATCCGCAGCACGATAAGTGCGTCCGTAGCCCACGGTTTGGCCAGGCAGGGCAGGATGCAGCGCTGCAATCCTGGTCTTCAGTGACATGGCCTGCTGGAGCGGATATTCAGGCAAGCGCAATTGTTCTGAGGGGTATAATCCGTACAGAGCAATGCCAACCCTAATCATATCCAGATGCATTTCCGGGAACCGCATCGCTGCCGCACTGTTACAGCAATGCTTGATAGGAATATGGAAGCCCTTGCTCTCCAAAGCCTTAATACATGCGGTAAACCGGGCAAACTGTTCTTGAGCAAAACCCGGATCAGCACCATCGGCATCAGCAAAATGGGTGAACATTCCCTCCACTATTACATCGGAAGCCGCCGCTGAAGCTTGC
Source organism: Paenibacillus senegalimassiliensis (assembly GCF_001486585.1). Classification (GTDB taxonomy): domain Bacteria; phylum Bacillota; class Bacilli; order Paenibacillales; family Paenibacillaceae; genus Fontibacillus; species Fontibacillus senegalimassiliensis. Next base: position 362,988 of record NZ_LN909045.1, on the reverse strand, counting down.
TCCATCAACCGGGTGACAGCAGGAATGGAAGCAAGGCCAATGCGACTCATACCCGTATCGTATTTTAAATGAATTCGTGCCTTGATCTTATGCCGCCGTGCACAGACGATGATCTCCTCCAGCACCTCTTCGGTGAACACCGTCAGGGTAATGTTCTGTACCAGAGCCGCTTCCACCGCATGGGGTGGCGTGTAACCAAGCACAAGAATAGGTTGTGTTATACCGGATTCTCTAAGCTGCAATCCTTCATCGACAAGCGCTACGCCCAGATACTCCGCGCCTGCGCTTAAAGCCGTACGAGCCACCTCAACAGCCCCATGACCGTAGGCATTAGCTTTAACAACCGCCATCAGGCGGCAAGCTTTCGCCTTTTGCCTGCTGAACAGCCTCATGTTGTGAGCAATTGCCGGAAGCATAACTTCCGCCCACGTATCCCGGCTTCCCGTGGGGGAAGTGAACTGAGCTGCTATAGCGTTCATAACATGGCCTCCTCGACTTTTTGAACTCACATCAGTAGAAATGTTAAATTTAAATTATGTCAGTATTCTTGTGCATTTTTAGAAGTTTTCGTGATTTTTTCTGAAAAACCTTTAATTCCCCGCCCATTTTACGTTAGATTAATTGACAAACTCTGCCGATGAGAGGATAAAATAGAAACGAATCCAGATTTATATGTTATATAACATGACAGGAGGAAGTAATATGATCGTAGGCGTACCCCGGGAAATTAAAAACAATGAGAACCGGGTGGCAATGACCCCCGCAACCGCCCACCTGCTCGTCAGCACAGGTCATGAAGTGTGGATGGAGAGGGATGCTGGAGCAGGAAGTGGCTTCTCGGACGCTGAATATGCAGCGGCAGGGGCCAAATTGGTCGCTACAGCCGCCGAGGCCTGGTCCACAGACATGGTCATGAAGGTCAAGGAGCCACAACCGGAGGAATACCGTTATTTTCGCCAGGGGCTTATCTTGTTTACTTATCTTCACCTGGCCTCTGAACTGGAATTGACCCTTGCCTTGAAGGATAGCGGCGTGACCGCCATCGCTTATGAGACGGTCGAGGTGAACAAGACCCTGCCGCTGCTTACACCCATGAGCGAGGTCGCGGGGCGAATGTCTGTACAGATCGGTGCCCAATTTCTGGAGAAGCCTCATGGTGGCAAGGGGATCCTCCTCGGTGGTGTTCCCGGCGTAAAGCGGGGCAAGGTCACGATCATCGGCGGCGGCGTGGTGGGGACGAATGCCGCACGAATGGCCATGGGTCTGGGCGCGGATGTAACCATTATCGATTTGAGCGCCGAGCGCTTGCGCGAGTTGGAGGATACCTTTGACAAAGGCGTGCAAACCTTAATGTCCAGTCCCCAGCATATTGCCGAGGCAGTGAAGGAATCTGATCTTGTGATCGGCGCGGTGCTGATTACCGGAGCCAAGGCGCCCAAGCTTGTGACCGAGGACATGGTCCGGTCTATGTCTGCCGGGTCCGTCATTGTTGACGTAGCGATTGATCAGGGCGGCATATTTGAGACAGTAGACCACATCACGACTCATTCCGAGCCTACCTATCTGAAGCATGGTGTCATTCATTATGCCGTAGCCAACATGCCTGGTGCTGTTCCCCGCACCTCCACGCTGGCTCTCGTTAATGCCACCATGCCCTACGCACTTGATATTGCCTCCAAAGGCGTCCACCTGGCGTTAAGCGAGTCCGATGCGCTGAGAAAAGGCGTTAATGTAGCCGCTGGCTCCATTACCTACGCCTCCGTTGCCCAGGACCTTCATCTAGAATACACCCCCGTAGAACAGGCCTTGAAGCTGTAAGATTAATACATGGGCGTTCCGCCTGACGGCTTATTGGCCAGCAACTTGGCCGCCGTTTTACCGATCAGGCGGATACCCTTGGTAATGTCTTCATCCTTGACCCGGGATATTCCAAGGCGCAACGTATGGCGCCCGCCCCCATCAATGAAGAACATATCCCCCGGTGTAAAAATAACTCCCTGCGCAGCACATGCCTCCAATAGCTCCCATGTATCGAAGTCGTCCCTGAACTCCAGGAACAGATGTAAACCGCCGTTGCCTGCCAGGCGGGCATCAGGAACAAATTCCTCACAGCATGCCCGGGCCAGCTCGTATTTCCGCTTATATTCGGTCCGTGCTTTCTTCACATACTTCTCCAGATGACCATTGTGTAAATATTGATATAACAGCGATTGATCCAGTGTTGAAGTGTGGATGCTACGGGCCCGCTTGACGCTCTCAAGCACATCAATTAATTCCCGGTCTGCCAGCACCCAGCCGATGCGAATACCCGGGAACAGGACCTTGGAGAAGCTCCCCAGGTACACCACGCCATTCCCATGCCCGGCCATCGCTATCAGCGGAGCCACATGAGCGCCGGAATAGCGCAATTCTTCATTAAATCCATCTTCGATTACAGGTACATGGTAGCGCCCGAGCAATTGCAACAGAGCCAGCCTCTTCTCGGCAGAAGTCACAATACCCGTGGGATTATGATAAGAAGGAACCAGATAGGCGCAATCATACGTTTGCTCCTGTAAGGCCTGCTCCAGAGCCTCCAGGTCAAGCCCATCGGCCTGCATAGGTATACCGGTGATGGCAAATCCATGCCTGCGCAGGTTCTTGATGGCGGTGTGATGTGTTGGATTCTCGCACAGTACCCTAATTGAACCGGCGACACTCTCCGCCCCCTCCACCCCACGTAAGGACGACAGCAAGATATCCAGGCCTTCCGTAAATCCGCTGGTAATCAGCATTTCTTTCCCTGCCAAATTTACGCCCTTGCGCTCCATATATTTCATCAAATAATTGATTAGCGGTTTATAACCTCTGGCGTAGCCATAGTTAAGCAATACGCGGCCTTCCACCGCCATACGGTCCAGGAAGGCACGCTTGACATTATCGAGATCAAACAACTGTTCATCGGGGGCAATACTCGTAAAGGAAATGATCTCCCGTTCAGCACTAAGAACCGGCTGCTTCCGCTTCATATGATCCAATTCCACCGCAATACGGGCTTGATGGTTCATCCGTTCGGACCAATCCATGTGCCAAGGCTCCAGGGCGGCTCCTCCAGTTCCCGAAATACCGGCGACAAAGTTACCTCTACCGGTGACGGCATGAACAAACCCTTCGTCCTGCAACGACTCATAGGCCGTAATTACACTACCGCGGCTCACGCCCAGCAGACCAGCCAGCTCTCGGGTGGAGGGCAATCGCTCTCCTTCTTGCAAAGCCCCTTTGGTGATGAGCCACAGGATATAATTTTTCACCTGCAGGTACACCGGCGTCCCGGCCGCAAGCTTGAATTCGTTAAACATAAATGAAATCGCCCCCACCCTCATGATGACATACCCGCAGCTATAAATAAAAGAACCACCCTGCTGCTTTTTCGAGCAGAGAGTGGTTCGCATCGTTTGCGGAACACTATTAAAGATTATACCATCACTTTGCAAATGTCATTCGTAAATTCGACCGGATCGCCCACCGGCAAGCCCTCAATCAGCAAAGCCTGATTGTATAACAAGCTGGTATAGAGGCTCAACTTCTCCTTATCGGTCTCATGAGCGTTCTTGAGGGACTGGAATACGTCATGGTTGACGTTGATCTCCAACACTTTGTCCGCCTTCACCGCTTGTCCGCCTGCACTTGGCATGGCATTCAGCACTTTCTCCATCTCAATGGTCAGTTCACCTTCCGTAGACAGGCACACCGGATGTGATTTCAGGCGTTTGGAAGCTTTGACTTCCTTCACCTTATCGCCCAGCAAATCCTTCATAGCGGTGAACAATTCCTGATTTTCCTCCGTATCTGCCTTCTCTTCAGCCGAATCGGCCTCGATACCCAAATCCCCACTGGATACGGACTTGAATTCCTTGTCCTTATAGTTCAGAATCACCTTGATAGCAAATTCGTCGATATCATCAGTCAGGTACAAAATTTCATAGCCTTTATCCGCCACCAGTTCGGTTTGCGGCAACTTCTCGAGACGCTCTACCGACTCACCCGCTGCATAATAAATATATTTCTGATCTTCTGGCATATGAGATACGTATTCGTCCAGCGATACCAGCTTCTTCTCCTTGGAGGAGGTGAACAGAAGCAGATCTTGCAGCACTTCCTTGTTCATGCCGTAGTCATTGTAGACGCCGAACTTCAGTTGACGGCCAAACGAAGCATAGAACTTCTCATATTTCTCCCGGTCATCCTTCAGCAGGCTTTGCAATTGGCTTTTGATTTTACTTTGGATGTTCTTCGCAATCGCTTTAAGCTGGCGGTCGTGCTGGAGCAATTCGCGTGAGATGTTCAGCGACAAATCCTCTGAATCTACCATCCCTTTAACGAAGCTGAAATAGTCTGGCAGCAGGTCAGCGCATTTATCCATAATCAGCACGCCATTGGAGTACAGCTCCAGCCCCTTTTCATACTCCTTGGTATAGTAGTCGAAAGGCGTATTCTCCGGAATGTACAGAATGGCATTATAGACCACCGCACCGTCAGCCTTGATATGGATGTGGGATACCGGCTTATCAAATCCGTAACGCTTCTCCATGTAAAAGTTCTCATAATCCTCGTCCGTCAGCTCGGATTTGTTCTTGCGCCAGATCGGCACCATGCTGTTGACCGTTTGTTCTTCCGTATACTCCTCATATTCGCCTTCAGCATCTTCCTTGGCACGGCTGCTGGTCACATCCATCTTGATTGGATAGCGAATAAAGTCTGAATATTTCTTGATAATCGATTTTAACCGGTACTCTTCCAGGTATTCATCATACTGATCATCTTCGGTATTGTCTTTGATCTGCAAAATAATGTCCGTGCCTACGCTGTCCTTGTCACACGCTTCAATGGTGTAACCGTCCGCACCCTTCGACTGCCACTTATACGCTTCCTCGCTACCCAGCGCGCGGCTGATAACGGTAACGACATCAGCTACCATAAAAGCCGAATAGAAACCTACGCCGAATTGGCCAATGATATTGTGGCCGTCCTTCAACTCCGTTTCATTCTTGAAGGCGAAGGAGCCGCTGTTCGCAATAATCCCCAAGTTGTTCTCCAAATCATCCTTGGTCATACCGATACCCGTATCGGAAATCGTCAGTGTACGCGCTGCCTTGTCCACCGCAATTTTAATGAAATAGTCGTCCTTATTAAATACCAGGTTGTCGTCAGTCAGCGCCCGATAATAGATCTTGTCAATGGCGTCACTGGCATTAGACACCAGCTCCCGCAGGAAAATCTCACGCTGGGTATAAATAGAGTTAATCATCATTTCCAGTAATCTCTTGGATTCGGCTTTAAATTGCTTCTTGGCCATTAAGCTAATCTCCTTCCACAGATCATAATCTATAATCCCTATGTTAGCACTCTATTAACAAGAGTGCTAATTCCCAATTTCAAGTTTATCGATACGCTCTCAACGTGTCAATACTTACGCTATGGATTTAACGGTGTATAACCGGTTAACTCTACCAGCTTCTGCCCTTGGGGCGACAAAATCCATTCAATTAACGGATCAATATTGGGATTGTCGCTTCCCGCCGTCACCGCATAAAACTCGGTCGCCAGCGGATACTCTCCATTAGCTATAGTAGTCCGTTCAGGCACCACTCCATCGATGGCCAAGAGCCGGATGTCTCCGTCCCGCACCATCTCTGTGGCGTAGAACAGAAATGAAAAGCCCAGGGCATTTTTGTAATTGCGATAATCCGCCGTTCGCTTGATGATTCCACCCATGCCGGATACTCTGTTCTCACGGGGTGGATCAGCCAATTGCCGACCGTCCATGACCTGCTCAAGCATGGTCTGACTACCACTGTCCTCTGGACGCTGGAAGGCACGGATGGACTTGCTCTCTCCGCCCACCTGGTTCCACCGGGTAATCTCTCCGGAGTATATGTCCCGTATCTGCTCCGTCGTGAGGGCCTCTACCGGATTCTCTCCGTTGACGAAGAACACGAACGCTTCACGGCCGATTGGCGTTAACTGGAGCTCTCGGCCATTCCTGCGAGCCACCGACTTCTGCCCCTCGGATGGTGGAGCTGCAAAAATAATATCCACTTCACCATTAATCAGACGCTTGTAGGCTTCCTGAGTTTGAGTAAGCGACACCTCGCTATCATACAGAGGATAATCCCGGTTAGGATATACCTCTTGGGCAATGGCAGCATAGAGCGGATACAAGGCAGTCGCCCCATCCATCCGCGGCAAGTCAGAGGTTATTTTCAAGGTGGCCGGTTCCGATAACTCCGCAAGATTGCCATGATCCATGAATGGACGGTACTGCTCCATATCCACCTCCTGGTCGCTTATGACAGGGATACTGTTATGATAGGCCAGACGAATTTCATAGCCTGCCGACGTCAGTCCCATCAGCACCACCACAGCAATTAACGATATATGCAATTTCCGATAATGACGAGAGGGAACAAACAAATATAACCAGGTGAACACCAAAGCGACTCCGGTCACGACAAACATCAGTGGCGCATAGAACAACGCCCCTCCATATAAAGAAACAAAGATGGCCCCCACCAGACCAAAGGCCAGAATTGTCATGCCAAGGAGAATTGCTATGATTATTTTGACAACCAGCGCTCCGTAAGATTTATTCATGCTTCCAATTCCTCCTTGATGTTCTCATCTTTGCGGGCATAAATCGGCAAGCTGATTTTAAACTCCGTACCAGCTCCGGGCGCACTCTTCACCGATACACTGCCTCCAAGCGACAATATAAGCTGGTAGGAGAAGGTCATTCCAAGCCCGGTACCGCTTGCTTTGGTAGAGAAATAGATGGAACCCAGCCGCTTTGCCTGTTCCTCCGACATGCCGACCCCGTTATCCCTAATGGTCAACGTCACCTTGCGAGCCGCCATTTGCAGGTCGAGAGACACCTTGCCTTGACCTTGCGGCACCTCGGCACAGGCCTCCACAGCATTCTTGATAAAATTGACGAGCACCTGCTTCATCTTGTCGGGGTTAGCCAATATCCAGACCTGTTCCTGCGGATGCTCAATCTCCAGCAATACATTATGCATGTTGGCATAGGGACTCATCACGTCCTTCGTAATGCTAAGCAAATCCCCCAAATCCGTGGGAAGCAGCTTGTCCCCTATCGGTTTGGAAATCGCCAGATATTCGGATAAAATGTACTCCGTCCGCGCGATCTCACTCATGCATATTTCAATATACCGTTCCGTTCTTCCCCGGTCGGTGGCCCCCTCTCGAATCAAGGTCAGGAAGCCTTTGACGGCGGTAAGTGGATTGCGCACCTCATGCACCAATGAAGCTGCCATATGGCTTACTGCTCGAACTCGCTCATTTTGCGCGTAATTAATAAATAGTTCCTTGTCTGCTACAGCTTTGCGGAACAAGCTGATCAGCAGGCAACAGCCCAGCACATTTTGCAAAGGAACCGCCACCAGATGAAAGAGCAGATGCTGGTGAACTAGGGACGGATTCTCCAAATATAACAGAACGATGGGAACGACCGCAAAAAACAAGCCCGCACTGGAGGTAATCACCCGCCTGCGCTCCACACGCACATACCATCGGGACAGAAGATAGGAGACGGGGAAAGTAATCAACATCGTAAGCAAAGCCAACAAGGCCCCTGAGCCCCCAAGATACAACCGATATAGTATAAATTCCGCGAGCAGCACAAGCCCGGTTTGCAGCCCGCCAAAGATCAGGCCAAAGAACATAATAATATAACGAGTATCGTAGAAATAACCATCCACCACACTCGTGCCAAACGTCATGGACAGGAACAGACAAACCATACTCGTGACTGTAATGAATTTGGGTGTGTAATTCCGTGGTTGATCACGATAAAACACATGAAACATCACAAACGGCATATGGGCAAAGAACAGTTGCAAGATTAATTCCTTCAGATAAAACATGCCAGTCACCCTTCAGGGGCAGAAAAAGTTCTCGCCCGTTTATGTATATCCTGTTTATTCCATATTTCCTCCCCTAAACCCTTCTTCCTGTCGTTACAAAAACTTGAAAAAAGCTGAAGCCTATCGGAACCTTCTCGGAACCGCCATAGTCTTCAGCCTTTGCTTTATTTCTTATCCACCTGTAGCAGAGTAATGTGTTTGACGGAATAGGTGTCCTCCAGCTTCGCTTCAGGAATTACGTTCAATTTAACCAGTCCTGCTACCTTCTGTGCATCCACCTTGGAGATGAGCCGCCAAACCTCTGGATCGGGAAGCACCTCATACAGCTTGCGATCATCGTATTCCTTTCTCTGCTGCTGAATGGCCTTGATTTTGTATTTACCCACATCCAGTTCGGTAACGCCCTCTTCCTGACAATAGTTCAGGATGTCACCGCGCAATTCGGACAACACCAGCTCCATGTCCTTCATCAACTGCTTCAGTTCATGGTACCTTTGCACTTTCTGCTCCATGTATATCGCCCTCCTTCTAGACGATATATATGAAGCAGCCGCCGGGATGATGCGCTCGGCGGCTGCTTGAATGTTTAGTAACAATTATTAATGCGTGAACCCTTTGAACAAACGATAAATGACTACTGCTGCCTCAGCGCGAGTCGTAGGCAACCCTGCCTCAAAGCGTTGACCGGTTTTGCCCTTCATCAGACCAGCCTGCGTGACCTCCGATATGGCTTCTGTAGCCCAGGCCGGGATCTGCTCCCGGTCTGCAAATTCAAGTGATATCGGCGTAATTGCTGAGCTCTGTCCCAACGCAGCTAACGCCTTGGACAGAATAACGGCAATTTCAGCCCGAGTTATCGAGCGATCCGGGGCAAATATTCCCCCATCATAGCCGCTGATGATTCCCTTGGCAACGGCTATATTTACTGCTTCCTCATACCAGATACCATGCCCGACATCACTGAACTGTCCACCAACTGCTGACTTCTCATCTTCCTTCAGTTCCAGCGCCCGCACAAGCAAAGCAACAAATTCGGCGCGCGTAACCTGACCGGATGGATTGTACAGACCCGCTGCTGTACCAGTAACGATGTCTTTGGACGCCAGAATTTCGATTTCATTGACCGCCCAAGGATAGCTTGCCGCTGTCACATCGGCGAACGAAACCTGCTTGGCAAGGTAGATATACTGGCTGAATCCTTGAAGCTTAGCCACAACGTTGCCGTCTTTAATCCGCCCCGTATGCGGAGTCAGCTTGCCTTCCTCACCAAGCTTGAACAGCCCGATCTTCTCCCCTTCAAGCTCGCTTGCCTTCAAGGCAGAGAGGGGAATAACCGTCTCCGCTGGTTCGCGGAAGGTAACACTCAACAACGGCTTCTCATTTTTATCGAGAATGGCGAAATCATAATAAACACCATAGGGTGTTATTTTATCGCCATCAAGTCCCAACTCGCTCAGTAATTCCTTCGTTTCTGTATCAGTGGCTGCCTTCGCGGAGGCGAATGCCGCTCCAGGCACATCCACTGCATCGGCCGGAATTGTCAGCGTAAAGCCGCCGGGAAGCTTCAACGTCGTTGCTTCTCCTGCTAAAATAGGAGACTTAACCGTATTGCTGTCTGTCTTGGGAGGGGGTGTGGTGCTGCTACCGCCGCTGCTCTTTGATCCCCCACCGCTAGAGCCACCACCATTGCCGGGCGGTGTCGTGACATTAGTTACCGTAACATTCACTTGCTCACTTAATTCTCTGTAAGTCACATCAATTACTGTAGTTCCTGCCTTCAGCGCCGTCACACGGCCTTCGGATACAGTAACAATCTGTGGATTCTGTACGGTATACTCCGCCTCTGCTGTTACATCCACGCCCGTCTCATCGGAGCCACTTGACTTATAAGTGACACTTAACGAACCACTCTCCCCCTTCTTCAAGGATAACGAGGATGGAGATATGAGCAGCTCATCATTCGGCTGGGCAGGCCCCTCAGTTACGGTTAGGGAGGCCCCACGGTTCAGTGTAACTTGCACCTCTTGACCGTCCTGATTATAGAGCTTCACATCAGTCAAGGTAAAATCATATTGCCCCACAGGCGCTCCGGCAAATTGGAAGCTTGCCAAGGTGCCCGTTCCCAAATAACCTTCTACGCCGTTCAGGCTTACTGCCAGCTCATGTCGCGTTACCGAAGCATCATACTCATATACACCCTCCGTCACGGTAAGCGGGACCCCAGGATTATGATATTCCTGGTGTTCAACCAGTTCCGTGCCAGGCAATAGATTAGCTTCGCCAAGCTCGCTGCTGTAGAGCAGATTTAGCTCAGCAGCATATACAGCCTCGGTGACCGAGAAGCGCACATCCAGCGAGAACGGTGTATTCGCCTCAATTTCCGAAGCCTGAAGCACTGGAGATACAACTCCGTTCAAGACATGTTCTACGATATCCAGCGGGACAAGTAATCCGTTGCCAGCAAGGTCATAGACATATACCTCGTATACATTGCGGCCTGGCGCCACTGGAACCTCAATCTGGAATTGTCCGCTATTATCGATTACGCCATCACTTTGCTGTAATTCCCCATTTCCGTCAGAATACAGGGCAGCTACTCCAATGACATCGCCAATCGACAGGCCTGCGAGGGTGACGAGATAGTCGATCAACAGATCCTGCGTCACCTCTCCGGATATCGTGCCCGTCAGACCAGACTCATTCAAGATAAAGGCTGGATCGTTCAGATGTGCCTGCGGAGCCTCTGTATCCAGGAAGAATACATACGCCTGATCCTCTATAGGCAAGGAATCAAAGAAAGAGGGGCCGACGTAAGGAACCAGCAGATAAGCATCATCAGACAAGACAGCTTCACTTAAGCCATCAAAAGCCGAGCCATCCCATCCCCGGATAATATAGTTCCCCGGCTCAATGCCCTCGTCGGTCTCCAGTACAGTTCCCAACCATTCTCCATCAAGACCATGTACATCGAGTGAGAAATAATCAGTATATTCCTGAATCGTGAACGTAATATCTGCCGTATCAAGAACCCCGTCTCCGTTAGGTGAGAACGGATTATTAGACAAAGCTACGTTCGTGACGATATCAACCTGAGGCGCTTCGCCTACGTACACCGATAGCGGCAGATTGATGGTATGACCTGTAGATGCTTCCGTCAGAGTCACTTCGCCTTCGTACCGCTGGCTAACCACATCTGCCGGTACACTCACCGTAATACTTAAGGAGCTCTCACCACCAGCCGGAACCTGAACCAGATTCGCGGACAATGTCAGTTCAAGGGGTGACTGACCATACCACTGAGAAGCTACCGAATATTGCGAGGCACCTCCCGCGATATCCTTCACAATGACCGGCTGTGATGCCGTCTGTCCATAACCTACGTAACCAAATGATAAGCTGCCGTTGTAGAACGTTTCCGGCTCATTTCCACCCACAAATGGAGTTGTATCCTCTACCAAGGCAATGGCCTTGGCCTCAAGCACCTGATCCAGGGCAACGCGCCCGGCTCCCTGATCCATATGTGTATAACGATTGCCATTACGATCCGTCAGCTTGACTGCGTTATTCATAAGCAGCGCTTTGATCTCATAGGTCGTAAGCGCAGGGAATTGCTGAGCCAGTAGAGCGGCAGCACCCGCAATGTGCGGTGCAGCCATGCTGGTACCATTCTGAGCCGCATACCAGTCCTCATATTCCGGAACACTGGAACGAATGCCAATTCCCGGGGCCGAAATGTCTGGCTTGATATCATACGCCGGCTTGGCAGGGCCTCTTGAGCTGAACCCGGCCAAGATATCCGCTTCCAGCGTCGTTGTGAATTGAGCCGCCTGTTCTTGCTGTTGCAATGCTGTCAAAATCTGCTCGCCGTAGGCTCCGGACAGAGCATACACCGGAATGGAAATATCGATGTCCCCCAGCGTACCGCTCTCCAAAGCCTCTGGTGCATTATTAAAGATGATGGCAGCCACAGCTCCAGAAGCTTGGGCATTGAGCGCCTTGTCCGCAAAGGAAATCTCCCCACGCTTAATAAAGGCAATTTTCCCGGCCAGATTCTTGCCATCATAATTCTCCGGTTTACCTAGGCCTACGTCCACCAAGACATAGGAGTCTGCTAAATCTTCAATGCCAGCCGATCTATCGAAGTTATCCAGGAAGAAATCCTGACCCACAATACCAGAAACCTGCATGATCGGCGTCGTTAACGGCGGCTTGGATGCCCCCACCGTGATGGCCAACTCCGAGCTGCCCGGATCAGTTACCGTGGCGTCGCCAGGGCCTGAATTGCCCGCAGATACAACGGCAATAACTCCTGCCTTCATCGCATTGTTCAACGCGATAGAGTCCGCGGATTGCTGATTATTACTGGACGATCCCAGTGAGAGGTTGATAACGTCCATGCCATCCACCACGGCCTGCTCAATCCCTGCGATTACATTTTCCGTAGTGCCACTGCCGTAAGGACCCAGCACCTTGTAGGCGTACACGTCTGCCTCCGGCGCTACCCCCTTCACGCCTGCAGATTCGGAGACACCAACATCACGTCCCGCCACTATCCCCGATACGTGGCTGCCATGTGAGGTATAATAAGGTCTGCCGTTCTCATTGAACTCGGGCAGACTTGGATTTAGTTCCTTGGCATCCAAATAATCCTGGAGGGTTGTTTCATAGGGGGATTCATCGTCATTAACAAAGTCATACCCCCAATAGCCATCAGGAATAGCATCAGCCAGGTCAGGATGATCCTTGGCTATCCCGGTGTCAATTACACCCACCTTGATTCCTTGGCCCTTCACACCCTCGTCCCAGAATTCTCCGCTGCCGATGAAGGACACGCTATCCAGAGGATTCGCTGTAGTCGCTTCCTCTTCAGTGGCATTCACCGTCAGGTTGGGATATACCGCCTTCACTCCCGGAAGCTGAAGCAGCGCCTCCACCTGATTAGCGGGAAGCGTCAACGAGAAGCCGTTGAATACGTTGGAGTATTCCCGTTTGATTCTGGCTTGCAGCTTGCCAGCGGCCTGCGTCTTAAAGGTCTGCTGCTGCAGGTCTACCGCCTGCTTATGTGTTGTCACCGACTTGCTTGCGCGCATGTGGCTGCGCGTCGCCTCAAATACCTTCACCGGCGCTTCACGCAACTCGACAATTACCGTCGTCTGCTCGTCTCCGTCAGAGAAAGGCACAAAACTTTGTGGCCCTACAGCTTCCGTGCCTTCATCCTGCCGCTCAAGCACTAGCCCACTTGCAGAAGCTGGCGAGAACGAACCTCTCTTCGAGGCACCTTGCTGTTGTTTAGACTGCAACGGTGTACCCAGGTTGCTCTTCAATGCCTCTTGCGTCACTGCATGCGGGTCGAGCCCAAACTTGGCCTGCTTGCCCCCGCTTGCTTCCGTCAAGCCATTCCCCTCTGCGCCCGCCATAGGCAGCAGCAGAGTAAATGTCAGCAGGAAGCTAAGAATACTAGCTACAACTCTCCTACTCAAATTCTCATCTCCCTCGCTTTACATAGTTTCCTAGAGGTATATACAAGCTGATAACTTTATACCTATTGACGAGGGTTGCAATATATTCTCAATTTCCGAATTTAGCAGCAAGTAATGATTAGCTCAGTAGCCGGTCTATCCCGGGCGCACAAAAAAGAGAACGCACTATTTCATGCGTTCCCTATGATGCCGCAACGTTAGTGGACTTAACTTGAGCGTTGACTTCTAGTTAGCTCCAGTCGGCGTCCACCAGTTGCCCGATGCCACAATCATGCTAAGCAGACGAATAGAATTGCCGTAATAATAATTCCACTCCAAGGCCGTTGGGTTGGAAGCATTCGTATGATAATCCCACAGGTCGTTCAGCCATTGCTGATTGTTGCTGGAAATCATCGCACTCACCATCAATGGGGCAGTAAAGTCCATTCCTCCATCCCAGGGACTCAGCTTGGTCTGTCCATCCAGCGAATATCCTGACCAAATCTCCCAAGGCTCGTTATGCTTGGCGGTAATAAATTGATTCAATACAGTTAACTGCTGCTTCGCGCTATTGTTGCCGGTTACCAAATAGTCGGTCCCAATCCGCCAAGGCGTACGGCAGGAATTGTAATTATAATCTCCGTCAAATTCGGACTCCAGAAAATATCCGTCAGGGGTGTTCCAGGTAAACTCGGAGACTGGCTTATATTCCCCATTTGAGTCTCGATATACGAAATCCGGCAGTAGTCCGGTCGATGGACTGTAGCTTGTATATACGTCCTCAATAATATCGTAGGTCGTGTTGATGACCTGCAACCAACGTGCATCACCTGTAGCCTGATAGAATTCCTTCATATGCTGGAGCATGAAGTCCGAAGGTCGTGTCGCGTTGCGGTAATCCGGATTCGTTCCCGAGATTTGCACCCAGTCGCCAAGCTGTAAATGATAATACACCGGGTGAACCTCTTTATTCATAATGGCGTTGATCACTTTAATGGCTTCCGCACGGTAGTTAATCGTTCCGCTGCTTCCCCATTGCTTGTCGGCTAACAGAAGCGAGTAGGCAATATCCATATCGCCGTCAATAGCGGAATTCGATCCATTAATATCTATAATACTGCCATTGCGGTTGGCCTGCTGCCAAGCCATCAGATTAGGGTCCTGTGAGCTCGGATGAGCCCGAAAATAATGATACATCCCGTCAAACAACGTCTTGGCTTGTGAGTCATGCCCTGCCATGAGAGCCGTAATCATCATCCCGTAGCCGTGGGCTTCGGATACGGTAATTGCATCTCCGTTCCAGCCCCCATCGTTGTACCATACATAATATTGGTTGCTGTTATACGGATTTTGTTTGATATATTTCAACTTATATTCGTTATAGAGTAGCCTGACCTCAGCGTCCATTTGCGCCTGCGTAACATGATTGGGCTTAATCGCACCAGCCGTATACGTCACGTGCTGCGGAAAGGGGCGTAACTCGGTGCTCGTAATCGAATCCGCTGAACCGATGCCGATAGATCCGGGAAACAAGCCGACCAACAACGTCGCTAGCACGACCACCGTTACACCAATATGACGTCTCTTCCCTTGACGGAATCCCATAATGATCATCACTGCCTCTCTTATTAGATTATAAAGCCTATCTTCAAATGTTTAAGCGCTTTAACTTTAAAACCAAAAAAATACTTCCCTCCTTCCTGCGTAAAACTACCATTTGCTCTATGAAGTAAATCTAGTTGTAAGTAACCAATAATTTCCTATAATCACTATAATTGTAGTAGCTCACCAAAGGTTCTGTCAACGAAAACTAAAGCGCTTTAACATATCTCCCCGTTTATCTACGTGTAGTTGTCTCACGGATAATTAGCTGCGGATCGATCTGTATCGTCACTCGTTCCTTCCCGGGGTCTTTCATTGCGGCAAGCAACAAATCCACGCCAACCGTCCCAATTCTGTCTGCCGGCTGTCGAATGGTCGTCAGCATCGGACGAAATTCCGAGGCAAGCACCTGATCGTCGAACCCGACGATGGATATATCGCCCGGGATGGAGATGCCTTGGTTCAAGCAAGCATCCATCACTCCGATGGCGATATAATCATCCGCAGCGAAGATGGCGGAAGGAAGCTTCCCTTCCTTGATCCACTTCATAGCGATCCGATATCCGGAAGGAATTTCGAAAGCCCCCCGCTCCACCCGGTACGGCTCTAATCCGCATTCGGCAAGTGCAGCCAGATAACCTCGTTCCCGCTCGCGACTGCTCAGGAAATGTTCAGGACCTGCAATGTGAGCAATCTCCGTATGCCCTAGATCGATCAGATGTCGGGTTGCCTCGTATCCTCCCTTGAAGTTATCGACGATGATGGAGTTCACAGGGTGATTATGATTTGAGTTGTCGATCATAACGAAGGGAATATTCTTTTTCACCAAATCCTGAATATACGCTTCCTCATCCGTAGGGGACAAAGACAGCAGGATAACTCCATCCACCCGATCCTCTGCGAACAAAGGACGATGAATTCTATCTGCATGGCTTCTGGACACCGAAAGAGCTAAATAATAACCACGTTCCATCAGCCGTTCATTCATCTCATTCACAACCGCATCAAAGAAGGAATCATCCAGGGTTGTAAGGGTCAGTCCAATGATTCCGGTCTTTCCCCCTGCCAGGCTTCTGGCCGCCGCATTCGGATGATAATCAAGCTCCTTCATCGCCTGCAGCACCTTTTCCTTATTTTTTTGGCGAACAGAAGGGGAATTGTTCAACACTCTGGAAACGGTAACTACGGATAGGCCCGATTTTTGGGCTACATCAAAGATACTGACCTTCATCGCCTGGTCCCCCAAATGATCTATTTGTTCAGGAATACCATACTTTAGCTGACCTGCGGCTGGCTGCCGCGAATGAAATACTCATAGCGGCCAAAATGCCGAAGTGCCTTGTCATCCCGCTGCCACACCCACGCATCAATCTCCGACTGACAGCGATGCGCACGGAATGCCGCCAATTTGGCTGCCAGATGATCCTGCACATCCACCGCGACAATATCCTGAGCGGTATAGCCATACCTTTCCGGTTGCAGCATCCGATCCCCGAAGGAGATAAAATATAGCTCTCCTTGCCCTGCACGGCGGAACGCTTCCGTCGTGGCCTTGCCAATGGCACAATGATCCGGATGACCGCCCAAAGTCTCGTGAAACGTCAATATTACATCCGGTCTGAGCTCTGTAATCAGATGCTCAATTTGGCCAACAAGCCACTCCTCATCCATGAATTCAACGGTCTTGTCGCGAATATCAAGAAATTGCAGTTCATTTACGCCTAGATGATCGCATGCCTGACGCAGTTCAATCTCTCTTGCTGCCGCAATCGTCTCACGATTTAAATAAGGGGGATTCCCCATCCGGCGCCCCATCTCTCCACGGGTCGCGCTAACCAGGGTAATTTCCACACCTTCAGCGGCATATTTGGCTAACGTCCCGCCACAAATAAATGTCTCATCATCAGGATGAGCAAATACAGCAAGCAAACGTTGGGGTCTATGTTCCATTTTATCATTAATCATTCCGGGAACGGCTCCTTTCCCAGATGCAGCGCCACGTCCATGCGGCCCTGATCGTCGAAGCCCTCCAGCAGAAGGCGTTCCTGATCGTCCAATTCGGCATGAGTAAGCCCTTCAATCCGTAACCACCCATGACCATCATAGCGCAGTGCTACGCGGTAAGGCCCGTCTCCGGCAATAAAGGCCTCCGTCAGATCAATTCTGAAATTCCGTGCAAACATATAAGAGGTGGCTTCACTATGTACATAAACTTTCGCCCCCACAAACTGGCTTAACATCTTCTCTACTTGCTTCTTCTCGATAGGCTTCATTTCTTCTATGCAGTCCTTTTCATCTTCATTCTGGAAGTCGTTTAAAACATCAATACCTATATTATACACGCTATATACGCTGATCGGGGATACACAAGCGCAAGGAATCATTTTGCACTCTATCCAACTTGAAACTCATCGGTCTTCTGTGTCACAATGAGGGGGTCGAGATTACTTACATATTTATGGCTTAACAATACGTACAACTCTACTATCCCAGGAGGACAATAGAATGAAAACTATGAAACTTGGATCCACTTCGCTTGAGGTGCCGGTTGTTGCTGTCGGCTGTATGCGAATCAATTCACTGAACCCGGCCGAGGCTGAGCGTTTCGTGCAAACTGCACTAGAGGAAGGCGCCAACTTCTTTGATCATGCCGACATCTATGGAGCAGGGGCATGTGAGGAAATATTTGCCGAGGCTATCCATATGAACGCTAGCATTCGCGAGAACATCATCCTGCAATCCAAATGCGGGATTCGTCAAGGCTCCTTCGACTTCTCCAAAGAGCATATTCTAAATTCGGTAGATAACATCCTGCAACGCCTGAAGACGGAATACCTCGATGTGTTGCTGCTGCACCGCCCGGATGCTTTGGTTGAACCGGAAGAGGTGGCCGAGGCCTTTGATCAATTGCATAGCTCGGGCAAAGTACGTCATTTCGGAGTATCCAACCAAAACCCGATGCAAATCCAACTGCTTCAAAAGTACGTCAAGCAGCCGCTCGTAGCTAATCAATTGCAACTCAGCATTACTAACGCCAACATGATCTCCGCAGGAATCAACGTAAATATGGAGAATCATTCGTCCGTGAACCGTGACGGTAGCGTACTGGACTTCTGCCGCTTGAACGATATCACGATTCAGCCGTGGTCCCCGTTCCAATACGGATTCTTTGAAGGTGTGTTCCTGGGCAGTGACAAATTCCCTGAATTGAATCAAGCCATTGACGGCATTGCAGCCAAGTATGGAGTATCAAATACGACGATTGCCGTCGCCTGGTTGCTGCGTCATCCAGCCCAAATGCAACCTATTATCGGAACGATGAATATTGAACGCTTGAAGGACTGCATCAAAGCTGGCGACATTCACCTGACCCGTGAAGAATGGTACGAAATTTACCGGGCAGCCGGTAATATCTTGCCGTAAACAGATACAAACGTTCCTCCAGAACTACCCGTTACGGGTTGCTTTGGAGGAACGTTTTTTTGTATTGCTTAACCGGGTCTCGCGTTAAAACTTAAATTGGCCTACCAGCCGATTCAGATCATCCGCCACTGCCTTCATTCCTGCGGCTGAATGGGTCACCTGAGTCATTCCGGCCAATTGCTGCTCCGTAGAGGCAGATATTTCCTGGGTCGCGGCTGTCGATTCCTCGGCAATGGCCGAAATGTTCTCGATCGTGCCGACAACTTCATTTTTGTTGCCATCCACCTGAGTAATCCCCTCGGTTACGCCTTCGATTTCTTCAATCATTTGGTGAACAGTAAGATCAATTTTCTTGAAGGCATGGCCTGTTTCCCTTGAGACTTCACTGGTACGCGAGATGACCTCTGCCCCCTGAAGCATCAAGTCCCTTGTCTTGGCAACGGCTTCGGCCACCTCATGCACCATCTCTTCAATTCCATGCACCGAGCCTGTCGTCTGATCGGCCAGTTTGCGAATTTGCTCCGCAACCACAGCAAATCCTCTACCCTGCTCCCCTGCCCGTGCACTCTCAATCATGGCATTCAAGGCCAGCAGATTAGTCTGCTCCGCGATCCCCTTAATGACTGTGGTTACTTCGGTAATCGCTTCTGATTTGGCGCTCAGATCATTGACTTGCCCTTCAATCCCCAATGTTACGTCAGCATTGTCACGAATGGCCTGCTGCAGCTCCTTCATACTACTCATACTGATCTTATTGGCTTCAAGTGTCTCCTCCATACGTGCCTTCATCTGATCCGCACGCTCCGTCAACACATGAATTTCCGCAGCCAGGCGATTCAATCGTTCAAGGCCCTCCTGCGAATTCGTGGCCAAATCCCCTGAGCCGGCAGCTAGGGCATCCGTGGCCGAGGATATCTCCCTGGCAGCAGCCGCACTCTCTTCAATCATCGTTGCAAGCTGCCCTGAACCCGAGGATACCTGCCCCGCGCTCACCTGAATGTTTTCGACTATGCCGCCTAAGGTTGTCCGCATATGAGCTAAATCTTTGGCTATTTTGCCAATCTCATCGTGACTGTCATGCACGAACTCCGTGGAGAAATCTCCTGTCGAGTAGTCTTTGATGCGCGCTGACATCATGAAGAGTGGGCGAACCATCTTACGGGCCATCAATAATCCCAGACCAATGGCAAATATCAGAATGATCAAAGAGATGATTACCGTTTCCAGCAGCGCTTCCCGAATTTCCGCATACATGCTTTCCAGAGAAATACCTACATTTAAGGCCCCAGATAGCTCCTCGCTGTAAGCAAAATCCGTGGAGATGTTGTAGACCTTCTCTCCGCCAGCCGTCTCGAGAATACTGCCCTGAATTTCTTGTCCCGTAATGACTGCGGATAAATCAGCTTCCGTACTGGTAGCTGAAGCCGAAGCGGATGCATCTGTCTGCTCCCCTGTTCCCTGCTCCACTCGGCTATCATTGGATACGATAAGTTGTCCACTGGCATCGGAAAGTGAGACATAGACGATGTTTCCGGCACTGTCTGTCTGAATGGCCTGGAAGATCTGTTGCAGCCCCTCCAAGCCGGAGATTTCATTGCCGGCAATCTCCCGTTTGATGTTAGTGACCAAGGTTGTCCCGTCACTCTTCATCTGACTGGTCATGGACCGCTGCACTTCGTAGTAGGACACCAGTGTAAACGAAACAGCACATACCGCCATCAGCAGCACAATCATCGCAAGTAGTTTGGCGGTCAATGATTTGAACCTGAACAGCTTGAAGGAACGCAACTGATTTCGATTAGACATGAACAAATTCCACCTTTGAATGGTTTTACATATTGTTAAGAGTTTATGCCAAAATTTGTATATTTTTGTATAAAGCTACTTCCTGATTTTAACAATCTTCGGCAAAAAGACAGTGACAATTTTTATAGCTACTTTTCAGTTGTTAACATTCATTTCACATAAAATCCATGAGGTATAGGCAACACGGAAAATTTCCGCATAATTGTCCGTAATCCGCAAACAATAACCAGTGAATTCCACAGCGAAAGGAGCAAGAGACATGACTCAACTGAACCAGCAAGAACTGCAAAGCTTGCGTCACTTGATTGGCGCCCATGAGACCGCTAACCAAAAGATGCTAACCTATGCCCAGCAATCCAATGATCCTGAGGTCAAGGCTTATTTTCAAAAATCGGCCCAAGACGCTATGAACACCAAACAACAGCTTATGTCATTTCTAAACTAGGGAGGAACCCATCGACATGATGCAGGACAAAGACATGGTTAATGACGCATTAGATATGGTCAAGAGCAGCCTTACCACGTACAGCAGCGTAATTACAGAATGCTCCAATACGCAATTAAGATCCACCATTCAGCAAATTAGGGACAATTGCGAGAAGTCTCAATTTGAGTTGTATAACCTGGCTCATTCCAAAGGCTATTATATGCCGGCTGAAATGGCGGATAGTCAGGAAATCCAAATGGTCAGATCGCAATTGAGCGGTCAATAAGCGGACCAAGCAAAGGGAAAGAAGCTTCTTGGATGCCTAAATGGTGATCAGGAAGCTTCTTTCCTATTTTACATAACTATAACAACCACTTATCCTCTATTGACTGACTAGTCACTCTGTTATATGATAATGGCAGCAAAACATAAGGAGGAGAAGCATGGCCAGACCCAGAAGCGATGATAAACAAAGTGCGATCATTGCGGGTGCGACTCGGGTGATTGCCTCTCAGGGATTGGGGGCAGCGACAGCAACCATCGCCAAAGAGTCAGGTGTTTCTAATGGATCACTGTTCACCTACTTTGATACAAAGGCAGATTTGTTGAATCAACTTTATATCGAGCTCAAGACAGAGATGGCCTCGGTTATAGACGGAATCCCGACTGAACGTGCCCCCCGGGAACAAGCACTCTATATGTGGTCCCAATGGATGAACTGGGCAACGTCCTTTCCAGAGAAACGCCGAACGCTGGCACTGCTGAATGTTTCGGACGATATCACATTGGAGAGCCACCAGACAGCGAGACAGGTCATGAGCGGGGTCCGAGATTTTATAAGTCGAATTACTGAAAATGGTCCCTTACGCGAAGAGCCATTAGGTTTACGAGTTGCCTTGATGAACGGTTTAGCAGAAGCGACAATCGATTATATGATGCAAGACCCGGCCAATGTAGATAAACATAGTATGGCTGGATTTGAAGCCTTCTGGCGAATGATCGTATAATTTTTTTCACTAATTAAAGAGTGACTAGTCAGAAATTTAAGGAGGGCTTTATGATGACAAAAACAGTGTTAGTAACAGGCGGTACAGGTTTTGTTGGTGGGCAGATCATTCTTCAACTGTTGCAAAAAGGCTACAACGTGAAAACTACACTTCGCTCCCTTAGCGGGAAAAACAAAGTAATAGATACACTTAAATCCAACGGAATCACGAACTTTGACGCCCTTGTATTTATCGAAGCTGATCTATCCAAAGATGATCATTGGGACGAAGCGATGGCAGGCTGTGATTATGTATTGAGCGTAGCGTCTCCCGTCTTTTTTACGATTCCCAAGGATGAACAAGAAGCGATACGCCCTGCTGTAGAGGGCATTATTCGCGTTCTGAAAGCGGCTCGAGACGCAGGTGTAAAACGTGTTGTCATGACTTCCAATTTTGGCGCTGTTGGATTTAGCAATAAGAATCCGAAGACGATAACGACAGAAGATCATTGGACAGATCCAAATGAAAAAGGTTTATCCGTTTACGAAAAATCCAAATCGTTAGCAGAGCGCGCCGCCTGGGAATTCATTAAGAAAGAGGGCGGCAATCTGGAGTTTACTACAATTAATCCTGTTGCCATATTAGGGTCTGCTTTAAGTGCCCACATCTCAGGTAGCTTTGGTCTTCTGCAACATTTATTAGATGGCTCCATGAAAGCTGTTCCTAATATTCCTTTAAATATTGTCGACGTTCGAGATGTAGCTGATTTGCATATTCGGGCAATGACAAATCCTAAAGCTAATGGACAACGTTTTATTGCGTCGGCAGATGGTCAAATATCGATGCCCGAAATTGGAGCCTTGCTAAAAAATAAGTATCCTGATGTTGCGAGCAAAGTGTCGACCCGAACCGTACCCAATTGGGTCATTTATCTCGCAGCCTTATTTAATAAGCAAGCTAAAGAGGCAGCTTTATTATTAAGGATTAGCCGCAACGTGAGCAATGCCAACGCCAGGAAAACGTTGGGCTGGAAGCCGATTGCAACAAATGAAGAAATCGTTCTGGCTTCAGTGAATAGCATGATTAAATTCAAGCATTGAGGTGACTTTCTGGAATCTCCCCCCGTTCTTAAGTTATAATTGTCTTAGCTACTTATTTTGACATCCTAAGCATGAAGGACGGAAGAACAAATATGATTAACCCAACAGGTTCCAATGCCTTGGAACAAATGAAAGCACTACAGAAATCGTTGACCCGGTTCATTATGATGTACAAGTTCGCCTTGCAGGAAATAGAGACCAAGATTGAAATTTTGCAGGAAGAATTTCAGTTGTTGCATGACTATAACCCTATTGAGCATACGAAGTCGCGGATCAAATCCCCAGAGAGTATTATGCGGAAAATTTATCGCAAAGGCGGCGCCACCTCCCTGGAGGACATCAAGAACCACGTCCATGATATTGCGGGGCTGCGAATTACCTGTTCGTTCGTGTCCGATATTTATCGTATTAGCCGAATGCTGCAAGCGCAAAAGGACTTGAAAATTATCTCGATCAAGGATTACATTAAAAATCCCAAGCCCAATGGCTACAAGAGCCTGCATATGCTGGTGGAGGTTCCCGTGTTCATGTCTGACCGGGAAGAGATGGTCTGCGTAGAAATTCAGATTCGCACCATTGCTATGGATTTCTGGGCCAGCCTGGAGCATAAAATCTTCTATAAGTATAAAGAATCGGTTCCTGAACGGTTGCTTGAGGATTTGAAGACGGCTGCCGACACCGCCTATGAGCTGGATATGAAGATGGAACAGCTTCAACGTGAAATGGAAGAGATCAAGCTGGCGAACCAGCCTGACAACGGCAGCGAGTTTCAGTTACTGATCGACAATCAGAAGCTGAATATTCCGCAAAATCTGCTGCGCCTGTTATCGGGGGAAGAGTAGAGCCTGAATCTCGGCAAATGAAAATAAAACAAGCAGAGCGCTCATCGCTCTGCTTGTTTTTGTGTTAAATAATATTTTATTTAGTGGTAAAGATCATTCGGTCCAGGTTCCCTACGTAATTTAAGCTACTAGTGGTAGAGCCCTTTAGCACAATACAAATCGTCTGTTCGCCGGTCAGCAACTGCTTGAGCGAGGCTTCAGCTATTTTATAATTCCCCCAGCTTCCCCCTGTGTTTGGCATGGCAACTTCTCCAATCAGCGCTCCATCCTTATCATTGAGACGAACCTCTGCTACTACATCGGCAGGAGCCCGATTCGTAGGGGCATCATATTCAATTCCGATATGATTGACGCCCTCGGTTCCAAAATCAACCTTCTCATAGACAAGCCACGCCCCGTTGAAGGTGTTGTTCACCACATTCCCTCCGTTATTGGGTTCGGTTTTTAAGCCTCCCTTACCGAAGGTACTTTCTTCCATGGACCAACTGCTGCGATCTTCAAACTCTACAATGGTTTTAGGCGCTGGTGTCTTGAAAGAGAAGCTCGCGCTCTCAAAATTCCCAATGTATCTATAAGTACCGCTAGTTGACCCCTTCAGCACCAGATACACATCTTGAACTCCAACCAAGGTCTGTGTCAGCTCCGCATTCACCGTTGCGTAATTCGCCCAACCGCTGCCGGTAGGCGGGGTAGCTACAGTACCCACAACGGTTCCATTTATTCCACCCAGTCGAATCTCAACACGGGAGTCGGCTGCCGTATTGCCTGTATTGCCCACATAACGGACGGAGAAGAGATTCACCCCTTCTGTTCCGAAATCCATCCCCTTATAGGCCATCCAGGCACCATCAAACGTATTGCCAACCTGCTCGCTGGAGTATCCACCTGCATCATTTTCCGTCTTCAAAGGCCCATTGTTGTGAGGATTGACATCAGTAGACCATTCGTCGTAATTCTCCAGCTCTAACTGGGCATAGTCATTTCTGATCTTCTGGTAACCCCAGGTAAAACGGTCAAAATTTCCGATGAATGGATGCGTGCTCGTTGTACTCCCCTTCATCACAATGAACAACTCTTGAGTACCGGTGATCACCTTGGTCAAGGTGGCGGTAACCGTCGAGTATTGCGTCCAGCTACTGGTATGCGGGAGATTTACCGTTCCCACGATTTCGCCACCTACGCTGCCTACACGGAATTCAAGCATGGCATCCGCCGGAACCCGGTTGGACGGAGCCGCATATTCCACCTTAATTCGGTTGGCTCCCTCATTCCCGAAATCAATGTTGCTGTAAGACAGCCAAGCACCGTTGAAAGTATTCTTAACTACATCCCCAGTATTCGCCGGTTCTGTACCAAGCCCATCATTATTGAACGTATTTTTGTCCGTACTAGCCGAGCTATAATTTTCAAACTGAATGATTCTTGGATCTTCTACAGGTGCGGGTGGTTCCACCGCTTCCTCTGGAAGTTCTACT
Source organism: Paenibacillus senegalimassiliensis (assembly GCF_001486585.1). Classification (GTDB taxonomy): domain Bacteria; phylum Bacillota; class Bacilli; order Paenibacillales; family Paenibacillaceae; genus Fontibacillus; species Fontibacillus senegalimassiliensis. Next base: position 337,946 of record NZ_LN909045.1, on the reverse strand, counting down.
TCCGGAATTGGCACCGGAATCGGCTCCGGCAACCCTTCCTCGCCCGGTTCTTCAGGTCCTGGGTTCGGATTAGGATTTGGATTGTCCTCCGGTTGTGAAACGATCGGCTCTGCCAACCACACCGAATCATAAATGTTGCCATTATAAGCATCAACCAGGTATACATTCACTTGATATCTGCTGGAACTCACGTTGAATGCTTGCGTTAAATCAAAGACTCCCGTCTCTACCGGAACGGCACTGGACACAATCATCTCACCGTTGCGCATCAATTGAATGACCGCTACAGCTTCGTCCACGTAAGCGCCTTTCAGGCTGCCCGCAACATCCACGGTCATATTGCCCTTCCGGTTCACCTCTGCTGTCAAATCAAATACATCCCACACGATGTCGGAGGTATATTTCTGATCGGACACCAGCCGTTCGCCAGGGCCACGACCTGCATTCACGTCACCTCTGACTCGGACTTGCACCTGTCCGGCTTCATAAGCTCCCGGACCTACAATTTGTGGATTCGCAGAAGCTGCCGTCCAATTCTTGCCACCATCGGTCGTAAACTCGTAGTCCGTAGCAGCCTCAAACCCCGGTACTGCCGTCCAGCCAAAGGTGTTAGCCGTGTCATCCACTACGGGATGTGTAGGTGCCGGAGAGCTTACCAGTTGCTTCAGCGTTTCCAATCCCAAATCAAAGGCAATATCCGAGCTGCTGCCAGCGGATTGGTGGATTTCAACGGCAATGACGTTAGTCCCCTTCACCAGCAGCGAAGGGTCAACGCGGAAAGCTACACGATCGCGCTCATTGTTCACTGTCACATTGGCATAGGTTGAATAACTTATCGTTCCGCTAGGCATATTGGTACGGAACACTTCTTGCCCATTCAGATATACCACGCCACCGTCATCGCGAACGAGCGCTCCATTCAGTTCCAGCACGTCGTTGACATTCTGGGTATCAGAAATCTCAAAGCTCTGGCGGAAATATGTTGTTGGATATTTGTTACCTCCATCCGGGCCGTACTCTACCTTTGTTTTGGCATAGCCGGTATTATCGTACCCCAGTGGAGCTTGCCCGGAAGCCCAGGCGCTGTCGTCGTAACTTACAGCATTCCAGTTCGTCGCTGGCAGTTGCCCTTTGTCGTAATATTTCCATTCCGAGCCAAGTGCCAACAGCTCTTGCCGAGCCAGCGTATCATCTACCGCATTGCCATAGTCGGTCATCGGCGGAGCAGACTTGCTCAAGGCGCCCCAAGCCATATTGGGTTCGGAAGCCATCTCGAAATTCAAGGTTCCACCAGCCATAATATCCTCATAGCTGATCCAGGCTTGGTCAAATTCCTTGCCGTTCAATTGAGCCGATTGAATAAACCGATTCTGGCTGGACACTCCGTTCGCCCGAATCGTAAACGTTTTACCATTCCCTACATCTAGCTTCACTTCCGAGAAGATCGGCGAGCCAATCAGGAAGGCAGCATCCCCCGGATTAGCCGGGAACAGTCCCATGGCGCTGTAGACAAACCATGAGCCCATCGCACCTGCATCATCATCCATGGACTGCAGGTAGCCTTCCGGGTCCGCCCGGTATACCCGAGACTTCAGTGGATAATTGTAAGCCCCGTGGTTATGATACTTCTGGGTTACCACTTCTGTAGTGAACTGTCGTGCATAATGTTGGGTCAGATAAGGATAACCCAGGTAGTTGAACAAGTAAGGGGCGTCCAGATCCGTCTCGTTAATGGCCATGTACTCGTCACGTTCAAAGAAATCCAGAAGCTGCTTGGCCATCTCTGTCTTGCCGCCCATCAGATCAGCAAGGCCCTGCATATCCTGCATCGCAGACCAACGATATTGCCACAGATTGCCTTGGTAAGCATATTTGCCTACGGAGGTAACTTCTTTGCCCTCAACCGTTATGCCATTAGGGGTGAAGAAGCCTAATTTCTGGCCGTTCTCATCCACTTGCTCCGGATTCCACAAATCCTGATAGGACTGAGCTATCCGTTTGTACTTCTCGTAGTTGGTCTTATCGCCAACCATCTCGGCCAGCTTCATTGGGAAATAGCCGCTTCTTGCTTTCTCCAATTGACCGGATACTTTGTCCTGATCGCCGAAGTTGTCAGCGTCTACACCCATTCCTTTAAGCGCGGTGTAAACATCAAAATCTGTAAAGCCCTTAGCGTATGCATCCAATACAACCGCCCCGTTAAACTCATTCCGCACGGTAGGACTAGGCCAGTAGCCGCTGCCCCATTGTGAGTATTCGCCACGGGTCTTATACACATCAACCAGTGACTTGACCATATTCTCGTATTCCTGCGGGTTCAGGACAGAGAACAGGGCATATTTACGGAAATCATCCCAGGTTGCCCAGCCATTGTAATAATCGAAATCATCCCCAAGTTCAGAAGCTTGACGAATTTTATTCTCGTCCCGGGCTGCCCGGAACGTGCCTTGCGAACTGGTTACGTTCTTAGGATGAAGATAGGTATGATATAACTGCGTATAGAAGATTCGCTTGTTCTCCTCATCTGCATCCGTGACTTCAACCTTATTCAGTATGTCACTCCAAGCCGCGCGAATCTTCGCATGTTGCCCGGCAAAATCCCAGTCAGCAATGTCATGGTCCCGCTCATATTTGGCCTGCTCGACACTAATCGGGGACAAACCTACCTTGGCTTGCACCACTTTGCCGGAAGACGCCGGGTCAAAGTTTACCCAGACCCCGGTTTTGCTGCCTGAGCGTGATGCTACTTGTCCTTGCTCTCCATCCTTCCATGAAGTATAGGACTGGAAATCCTGATCGAATTCAATGGAATAGTACATCGTATAATAGCCATGCCCACACACATTTTGAGACTTGACCATACCGGAGATTTCCCGGTTATTCTCTACGTTCAGGTTGGCATCCAGCATGCCCGCGTAGGAGTTGGACAAATCGACAAGCACAGACCTGGAAGCTGCGTCATCCGGGAAAGTATAGCGATGAAAGCCAACATTATCGGAAGCCGTCAGTTCCACTCCAACGCCCGACGCCAGATTGACCGCATAGTAGCCAGTGGTGGCCTGCTCGCTTTTCTTGTCGTAAGGCTGCTTGTACTTTGCACTGTCATTCGTGAAATCACCGGTCTGCGGCATCATGAGAATATTGCCGCCTGCCCCGCTACATCCGGCGCCACTGAAGCGCAGATGAGAGAAGCCTTTCAGATTCTTGTCCTGATAATAATAGCCGCTAAAGGCTCCCCCATCGCCATCCGGACCTAAGGATACCAGGCCAAATGGAGTCGACGGACCGGGATTCGTTTGCCCATTGTCCCCAAGCGTGTTGATGAACGGGTCGACGTAATCGACCGGGTCCAAATTCACTGGCGGATATGCCGGGGTTTGGCCGGCCTCTACGCCATACAACTCCAACTCATATAAGCGCACGATATCGGAGTCATATGCCCCTTTGCTGATGTATAACCGTACATATTGAGCCGTGAACGGCTCTGGCAAGTAACGGTCTACAATCGTTTGAGCGTTATTTTGCACCACATCCACATCGGTCCAGGTTACTCCGTCGATACTTTTTTGCAAACGGAAATTCTTGGTGTTCCAAAAGGGGCTGTTCCCCTCATTGATTCCAGCATTGACAACCACCCATTCGTTAATCGTATAGGACTGGCCCAGATCGAGCTTCATCCATTTGATTTCCGCATCGGTATTGTCGCACCATTTCGTATCATTCTTGCCATCGATGGCAAATCTGGCGCTCTCGTTATTATTACATTGTCCCGAAGCCGTTACCTTAGCGTTCAACGCCACGTTCTGCGTAGCTGTCCCTCCCCCGGCAGCGGCGGCCGCGACCCGTAGGTCGGCAGCCGACGCGATACCGCTAGTGAACAACGATTCGGTTAATCCATATAACAGCATGATCGTCATGAGTACCGAGATTATCTTCTTCCCCATTGCGTTTTGTTCCCCTCGCTTTCATTGTTGTCCCTACGCCATACGCTGTTTACAAGAGTCGTTCTACCATCACCGCTATCTCTGCACGGGTTACCGCATTTTTCGGGTTGAACTTACGACCATCGCCTTCAATCCAGCCTTGGGTAAAGGCACGATCCACTGCCTGAGTTGCCCATGTTGAAATCTGGCTTGCGTCAGTAAAGGACGTGACCTGCCCACCTTGTGCACTAGCTGCTGCTTCCATCACTTCTGCTGCGCGAACCAAGGCCACTACGGCCTCCTCGCGGGTAATGGAATCATTAGGGCGGAAAGCTCCGTTATAGCCAGTCACGATGCCCAGTTCCGCCGCTTGGGCCACAGACTGAGCATAATAACGATCAGATGAAACATCCTTGAACGGACTTGCCTTGGTCGCTTCGGAGATCGTCTCTTTGCCCTCAGCTCCCTGCTGAACAGTGACGGCGCGCACGATTAGCGTAACGAACTCCGCACGGGTGATGCTGCGATTAGGAACATAATGCCGATCGTCAACACCGGTAACAATGTGCTTGGCGGCCAGACCTTTCACCGCTTGTTCGGCCCAATGTCCGCGCAAATCAGCAAAGGATTTGTCATATTCCAAAATTGTATAATACGAGAAATGTCCGGCGGTAAAGGTATAAATACCGTTCTCAAGCTTACCCGGCACATATTTTGCACTTTGGCCGTCTACATAATAGATTCCTGCCAATCTTGCAGAGATTCGTTGCTCCTGCTCCGGCGTTAATTGAATGGAGACTTTGGCAGGACGGTCAAGTTGATGAATTTCTTGTACCTGATCTCCTGTGATTACTTGTACGATGACGGACAACACCACGCCCGTAGCCTTATAATCCGTAACAGACTTGAGCGACTGATTGACTGTCTCTTGAGCCTCCGTCGACCAAGCCGCATTCAGGACAATGCGAATCCGCGAGGATGCATCCCCGGAAATGGCGAAGGCACCGGCCGGAAAGCTGACTGTCCGACTGCCTGTCGTAATGACCAAGCCGATGTTTTGTTTGTTCAGCTCGCTAACAGAAGTTGCAGGGAGCTCCAAGGCCGTGCCTGCTTCTGCTGCCTCACCAGGCAGAGCAATCGTCACCGCACCGCCTTGCGCTTGTTCAGCCGCTGTAGCGAGGGTATCACGGCCAACCAGATATCTCCCGTCTGCCGCAAGTTCAGGGCGTGCTGTTGAACCGCTGGCTTCGCCCGCTTGGGGTGGAATGCCTGTGCCATCGGGGTTTGTAGCTTCAGGAGGATTCGGGGTTGTTCCCGAATCTCCTCCCGAGCCTGAACCTGGCGAGGAGCCATTGCCAGGTGTGCTTCCACTCACAATAGAGAAGCTGGCCGTTTGATTCTCTTCACCGTAGCCCGCTACCACCGTATAGCTTCCTAGTGGAGCCAGGTCCTGATTGGCGGGAATGCCCACCTTGGCAGAGTACGTGCCATCCACGGCTGGAAGTACATCGACATACAGAACCGTCTCCAGCGGACTGATAATCTTCACGATGACATTGCCACCGGATTGTTCAGGCACCGTTCCGGATAACGCAAGGGTTCCACCCCGGCGTACTTCCTTAGCATTAAGCGTCAGCGTAAACGCATCGGCGGCGAACACAGAAATCGGCGAAAGTGCGAACAACAACACCAACAAGGCTGCGATATATTTTTTCACGGAGTTATGTCCTCTCTTTCCATCCATTACTCAAGCACCAAAGGCGTAGCCAATTTGTCAGGCACGTTCAAATCCCCGTCAAACCGGTCAAATACAAATACCTTCACTTTATAGTCTTCTCCACGGACATTGAAGTATTGGGAGACTTCGAGTTGATTCGGCTTAATCGGGATTGCGTTGATCAGTTCAGGCGTATTCCCCTTCATCAACTGGAACACTACGATGGCATCTCCGCTGTATTCCAGGAATTTATCCACCGTTACACTGGCCTTGAGCTGATCTCCCGCACTCAGTTTGCCCTCAAGACGATAAACGTCATTAGTGAACGGCTGATCAGAGAGTAGTGCCGCACTGGCCCCCAAACCCGGCAGCGCCCCCGCTTTAACACGTACTCCTATACGTCCTGCCGGATATTCGCCTTCGCCAATCATCAGCGGATTAGCTGACGCTGGCTGCCAGGTCGCTCCACCATCTATGGTGTATTCATAATCGGTAAGCTGATTGAAACCAGGGGCATTTCCCCAACCAAAGGTATTCAAGGCATCATCAACTACCGGATTGATTGGAGACGCTGCCGCATTGCCTTCAGTCTTCACTAGCATCGGCTCTGAATTGTCTCGCTGATCAACAGCCGTAACAGCAAATTCATAGACCTCATCTGAATTGATATTTTCGAAAATGTACTGGTATACACTCTTATTGGCTTCCGCCGGAATGTACAGACTCCAGTTCATACCTAGCTTGCCGTTAACCTCATGAATGCGGTAACCTCTGATCGCATCCTCCGCATCTTTCAGCTTCGGCTGCATCCATGTTAGTGCCCATTTTCCATTCCCAGTTTTCCCGGCGTTCAGATACCTTACCGGGTTTGGCTTCTCATCCGTACGAACAATCGTATAACTATCGAAAGGTCGTTCTTCTCCACCACGGTAAGAATCAATGGTAAAGCTGTCCTTGGTCATCTTGATCCCCGAATACACCGGTAATTTACGTTGCTCAAAATAAGCTGCATACGATTTGTCAATCCCTTGATTAACATCGTAATATTTGGTCCCGGATGCATTGTTGACGATATACATCGTTCCGCCAGGATTCACCGGATTTCCGTTCTCATCCAGATTCAAATCCGTAATTGGCTTATCGCCATACATTTGATGTGATCTCATGTACGTATGGTCATGCCCTTGCAGCACGACGTCGATGCCTAGCTCATCGAATACGGGATAAAGCATATCTCTCAACTCGTAAATTTCTGCTTCATCGGAGTGTCCACCTACAGAGTAAATCGCTTTATGAAAAGCAACGACTTTCCACTTCTTATCCGTTTGCGCGACTTCTCGTCTTAACCATTCAATCTGCTGCTTGAACGAGTCACGCTGCCGCTGATCCCAGCCCATATCCATCGTGTTAAGCACCATGAAGTGAGCTTCACCGTAATCAAATGAATACACACTACCCGGAGGAAGCGGGTCATCAATGGAATCGTTAGGATAATAAAAATGGTGATAGTAGTTGTCGTTGTAAGGACCTTCATGGTTCCCGACAGCGGCCATAATCGGCAGGTGCATCAACGTATCCTGTGGCTTGCCGAAGTAATCCAGCCATTGGCTCTCCAGCGAACCGGCATCCACCTGATCACCGGTCATAATCATGAATTTGGCATTGGGGTAATCGCCTTTGGCTTGCTTCAACGTATCCGCCCAAACCTCATAATCATGACTATTCCCACCTTGGGAGTCCGTCAGATAGAGGAATTCATACTCCAATTCCTCTTCTCTCTCCATCGTAAACGTTCCAATATCGCTCCAGTTCCCCTCACTGCCCACACGATATTGATAGGAGGCACCCGGGGTTAACCCCTCCAACAGCACTTTATGGCTGATGAACATCCCTCTTGTGGAACTAGTTACTCTCAGATCCAATACCTTTGTATCTTCCGGTTCACCCACATAACGCGTAACGTCAGAGCTATCAAATTGACCGCCTGCGGGTACAACCTCCACAATGCTATCCTTGGCATTGTCCGGAGCATATTCCGGATTATCGTATTTGGTGTACCAAGCAAAGGAACGCTTGGTCTTCGGGTCCTTATAGAAGGACATAGCGATGGCAATAGGCCCATAGTTGGCAGCCTTGTTTGTAGGGCTAATCGTGAACCTAGCAATGCTTGCCCCCGAGATATATTTCATACCACCTTGGCCATCGTACGTTACATTTACAAATGCATTCTCCTTGACGGCTTCGGCTAATTTAAGCTTTAGCTGATTAGGATTATCACCTAATTCTACGCTCTGAATAGCAATCTGCTGCTCATCCGCCTGAATGCTGAAATGTGAATTTAAACCTGCTGGCAAGCCGCCCAGTTCGGACATCAGATCCAAAGTCACATCAATCCCATTAATGCTGACCTCGCCACCAAGGGCACCGTTATATCCTTCCGGCAAATAGAAAGCGGAAGCTGGAACGATCTCCTTGGACAGATTGTTCGAGGACCAGCGAAGGTACAGGTTAGAGCCCCCGTAATCTTCAAAATAATCCACCTGGAAGCTGTATTTCTTGCCTGCTTCAAGCCTCACCGGTGCACTTGTTTGCTCTTTATCCCAGTCATTGACCCAATGGTCGATAACCGTCTTATCGTCAATCCAGAGCTTAAATCCGTTGTCCCCCATCATATAGAATGTATAATCAGCCGTTTCCGGCGCCATTAACTGTCCGGTCCAGCGAATATTGGCGTTGTCTTGTACGCCTGTTCTACTCTGTAAAATCGGGTCCAGATTGCTAAAGTTAATTTGCTGATCTACTACCGTTGACTTGAGGGCACCAAATGCAAAATTATTATCTTTGATCCCCAGGTAGTATTGTCCTATCAGCCCTTGTTCGGCCGTAATGACCGGTGGCTCGCTAGTATCTCCACGTAGCTCCATCTCGAAGAATACGTCAGAGCTTGATCCCCGGTCTTGATGCACTTCAACAGCAATGACGTTTGTACCGTTGACCAGTAATGATGGATTTATAGTGAACGGGACTTCATCCCGCTCATCACCAATGGCATTGGTAGCCGTTGTGTTATAGGCGATTTCCCCTGCTGGCATGTTCTCTGTACGGAATACTTCTGTCCCGTTCAGATACACCACTGCACCGTCATCGCGAATAATGCTGCCATGTAATTGCTTGATCGCAGCGGCATCGGCCACCTCGAAGCCCTTGCGGAAATAAGTCGTGATATATTTGTTGTTGCTGTCAGAGCCATAGCTGATGACCGTATTCGGCTGTGGCTTGCTGCTGTTGGCATACCCTAGAGATGCCTCAGCCTTCTTCCAGCCGCTATCATCGAAGCTGCTGGCTCTCCAAACCGTTCCTTGATTAGAACCATCGTCCAGATAGGACCATTCGCTATTCTTGGCAATTAACGTGGATACATCAGCAACGGCTGCATTTGGATTCACGACAGTGATGAGTGCCGAGTCCTTGTATCCTCCGTCCACCGACGTTACCGTAATTCCTGTCGTTCCTTCACGGAGTGCGGTAACTAGCCCTTCCTGATCTACAGAAGCAATTGCAGAATTGTCGGAACTCCAGACATAGGTTGCGTTTGTAGCCGTTACGGGAGTAATCTCCGCTACCAACCGTTCCGATTGTCCAATCTCCAGTTGCAGGCTTGGCTTATTTAGCGTAATACCCTTTACAGGAGCATCCGAAGATTCATTCGTGACATTCGTACCGTAAGCCGCAAATTCATAAATGTTTGCGATATAATTCCCGTTTCCGTCCTTGTCTCCAGGATCGGTAATATTCAATTTGAAATAACGTGCCGTTACCGGTGCATTCAATTCATGGGTAGATTTGCCACCAGATACACCATAGGTGCTGTCAGTCACGGTAACGACTGGCGTCCAGTGCACATCGTCGGTGCTCGTCTCGATAGAGAAAGCCCGGGTGTCGGCCTCCTGCGTCTCTCCTCCCGCACTTGCATGCGCCAGTACGAATTTATGTACGGTGGCCTCATTTCCAACATCGATTTTTAACCAATAGGGACTTTGGCTGTCAGGTAACTGTTCGCCACCCTCATAGCTCCACTTGCTGTCCAGGGTGCCGTCAATAGCCTGCTCTGGGCCATAGCCCGGCAATTCCCCGATCGACGTAGCTGTTACGCCCGTACCGGCAAATACATTCATCTCTCCATTCCCCGCCTGAACTGGCGGAGCAGGGACATACCCCGCAGACAACAACGAGGTTACCAGCACGACTATGGCAAGTACGCGACTTACCAATGTGATCCTTCTTTTCACTCCCTATTCCCTCCTCTAGTAAACTGTGATGACCTATGAATGATAAGCTCCCTCCCCGTTTCATTCAATTCATGCTTCGTAAAAGGGAGGTTAACTTTCTGTAAAGCATTTGCCCTGTTTCATCTACATTATTAGCTTCACACTCTATAACAACCCACTTGAACATTCCATTACTCCTTATTCATGTCATTAATACCCATTTTTTAGTTTAAATTTTTGTTGAAAATAAAGGTATCTATTCGCTTATAAATCAATCATTGAAGCGCTTGCAAAATATAAAATGTTAACATTACTTGTAATATAACGACGTGTTCTTCACACTGTTAACGCTATGTAAAGAAAGCTTGGTTACCTCCTAATTTATGGTTATGCCTATGCAAAAAAAAGAATGACAATGCAGAGATCGCTCTGACATCATCATTCTTGAATTCATCTGTGTTTGGATGAGTTAACGCTTGTTGCCCTTGTAGGCGCTTGCCCGTTCCTTGCCCGGGTCCCTTCTTGACGTTCGAGAAGTTGACGGAGACCCCGGTTTTCTGTTGGAAGGCTTGTTGCGTGGCTGTTCTACCACTTTGGGTGCTGGGGCCGTCTGCTCCATCGGGTACGGGTGATCCTTGACGATCTGAATCCGCTTGCCAATCAGCTTCTCAATTGACTTGAAGTATTCCTGCTCCTCATAATCACAGAGTGAAATAGCTACTCCGCTGTGACCGGCGCGCCCCGTTCTACCGATTCGGTGAACATAGGTCTCGGGAATATTAGGCAACTCGTAGTTAATAACATGGGTCAGCTCATCAATATCAATTCCGCGAGCGGCGATATCAGTGGCTACGAGAATTCGCAGGGTTCTATTTTTGAAATTAGCCAACGCTTGCTGACGGGCATTCTGGGACTTATCACCGTGAATGGCCTGAGCGCTAATATTAGCCCTGTTCAGATAACGTACTAACCGGTCCGCACCATGCTTGGTTCGGGTAAATACGATGGATGACGAAATAGAAGTATCCTTTAATATATGAAGCAACAGGTCCCGCTTGTTGGTCTTATCTACAAAATATAAATATTGCTGGATCGTCTCTACTGTAGAAGATACCGGGGTAATGGCTACCTTTACCGGGTTGATCAATAGCGAATTGGCCAGCTTGGCGATGGCCTCGGGCATCGTCGCAGAGAAGAACAGCGTTTGCTTCTTGGGCGGGGTCTTGGCAATGATCTTCTTGACATCGTGAATGAAGCCCATATCAAGCATACGGTCAGCCTCGTCCAATACGAGTATCTTCAAGTCCTTCAAATCCACCAGCTTTTGCTGAATAAGATCGTTCAGACGACCTGGCGTAGCGACCAAGATATCGACACCTTTGTGCAGGGCAACCTCCTGTGGCCGTTGGGACACCCCGCCAAAAATAACTGCGGACCGCAGCTCCAGAAATTTGCCATAGCTATTGAAATTTTCAAATATTTGTAAGGCTAATTCTCGGGTAGGCGTTACTACAAGCGCTCGAATTTTACGACGGGAAGGTCCCGGAACTCGCGCTTCATTTAATAGTTGTAAGGTAGGGATGGCAAATGCAGCCGTTTTCCCTGTACCAGTCTGCGCACAGCCCAGCAGGTCCCGACCGCTTAGAATAGGCGGGATGGCTTGCTCCTGTATCGGAGTCGGGCTGGTATACTGCTCGCGCTCCAGCGCCTTAAGGATAGGTGGAATCAGATTTAATTCTTTAAATAGCATATGTGCTCCTTGCTTTGATTTATTAATGCATCATTTCACTATACCACGGGCCGGGTTAGTGGGCAAACACCTATTGTTTTTTTGATCAGGGCGATAAAAATAGGTGATATGCGCCCCATATCCTAAATATTATAACGAAATGAAAGTAAAGGACCGATCCCTTCGAGAAAATGAAAAACTACGTCATTATAGGCTGGAATACACGGGTTTTACCTGCTGACGGTTATGGTATAATCACCATGATTTGCGAAATGGAAACCCTTTTTTGCAGCTCGAACGCGAGAACAAACAGAAACTAGGTGATGAAATGTTCGAACTCAAATGGCTATGGCAGAATTTGGAGGGGAACCGGACACGCTACATTGTGGCTATGGTCCTTTCGGTCGTGGGCAGCTCGCTCATGATTATTAATCCGTACATTGGCCAGCGCATTGTCGACACATTTATAGCAAGCGACGATGCGGTACAGAATTTAACGCAGGAGCGCGGACTGCTTATTATGCTCTGCCTTGGCATGATCGGCTTCTCTCTGCTGCGTACAGGACTGGCTTATTTCACAACCATGCAATACGAGCGTGCCTCACAGAACATGCTATATGACGTTCGTGTGTACCTGTACAACAAGATTCAAGGACAGGATATGGAATATTACGACCATAACCGTACCGGGGACCTTATGACCAAGATGACGGGGGACCTCGATATGGTAAGACACTCCATGTCCTGGATCATTAAGACGATTATCGAGTCGTTAACCATTTTTGTAGCTGCTGTTATCTACTTTTTCACCATTGATGCGGTACTGACGCTGTGGCTACTGGTCTTGTCTCCACCCATCTTTATAGTGGCTAACATCTTTGCCAAACGTGTACGCCCGATGTATATTGATTTGCGGGAACGATTGTCGCAGCTCAACACGACCACACAAGAGAATATTTCAGGGAATCGCGTGGTCAAGGCCTTCGCTCGCGAGGAGTTTGAAATCGAGAAATTCACGGACAAGAATGTAAATTACTCTCAGGCAAACAAGAAGGCGGCTCTGGTATGGCTGGACTACTTTCCTTACTTGGAAACAGCAGCCCAAGCTTTTAACGTCATTCTGATGCTGGCCGGTGGCTACTTCGTCATGAACGGCCGAATTACCTTCGGGGAATTCTCCGCCTTCTCGGCGCTGATCTGGGCCGTGTCCAACCCGGTGCGTAACATCGGTATTATCATCAATGATATTCAGCGGTTCTTCGCCAGCTTAAGCAAGATCGTTGAAATCTATTATGCCAAGCCTAACATTGCCAACGAGCACAATGCAACAAAGATGCGCCGCTACGAAGGCCGCATTGAGTTCGACAACGTCAGCTTTAAATATGATGGTAAAGAGGTGCTTCACGACATCAGCTTTACCATTGAGCCCGGCGAAACCATCGCAATCATGGGCTCAACAGGCTCCGGTAAAACATCGCTTGTTAACTTGATTTCCCGGTTCTATGATGTCGCCTCAGGTCAGGTGCTCGTGGACGGGGTCGATGTTCGCAAGCTGGAGCTTGACGAACTACGTGGCAACATCGGGGTAGCTACTCAGGACGTGCTGCTGTTCTCCGATACAATTGATGGCAATATCGCCTTCGGTGATCCCGAGCTACCTGAGGAGCAAACTATCGAATATGCACAGCTTGCCGCAGCTCACAGCTTCATTACCAAGATGCCGGAAGGCTATGACACCATTGTTGGTGAACGCGGTGTCGGCTTGTCCGGTGGACAGAAGCAGCGGATTGCGCTTGCCCGGGCCTTGGCTGTACAGCGCCCGATTCTGATCCTGGACGACACCACATCGGCTGTCGATCTGGAGACGGAAGAGCATATTCAAAAGAGCTTGCGCGAGCTTCACTTTGACTGCACGAAGATCATTATCGCGCAGCGGGTATCCACGACCGCCGAAGCCGACCGCATTCTCATTCTCGACAACGGTCGGTTGATTGAGGAAGGCACTCATGCCGAATTGCTGGCCAAACGAGGTTATTATTATGATGTATTTATGCTTCAGAACGAAGGCATTGGAAGGCAGGTGAGCGCTCATGGCCAGAAATAGATTTGACGTCGACGAGAACCTGGAGTCTCCCTTCGATATTCGACATTTCCGGCGGGCGATGGTTTACATCCGCAAGCAGAAGAAGCCGATGATTATCGCCTTCGTCCTAAGTGCTCTCTCGGCTGCCATTGCCCTGTCAGCGCCATTGATCTTGCAGCATGTGGTGGATGTAACCATACCGGAGAAGGATTTTACTGCTCTCATCGGTTGGTCGCTGCTGACCTTGCTGACGATTGTGGTCAGCGTGATATTTGCTACGATCCGCTCTCGTATCATGACACGCGTGGGCCAGGATATCATTTTTGAAATACGTACCGATTTGTTCAAGCATTTGCAGGAGCTTCCCTTCAAATATTATGATGACCGACCACAGGGCAAAATCCTGATTCGTGTCGTCAACTATGTCAACTCGGTATCGGATGTTCTATCCAACGGTATCATCAACTTTATTCTAGAAATTATTAACCTAATCTTCATCGCCGCATTCATGTTCGCCGTAGATGTAAGGCTGTCCTTGATTACGCTAGCTGGCTTGCCGGTATTCCTCGGCATTATGCTGATGATCAAGACCCGGCAGCGGCGAGCCTGGCAAGCGGTATCCAACAAGAGCTCCAACCTGAATGCCTATTTGCAGGAGAGCATCAGCGGAATTGGTGTAACGCAAATCTTCACACGGGAGCAGCATAATGCAGGTATCTTCAAGCGTCTTGCCGCCAACTTCCGTACAGAGTGGATGCGGGCCTTGCGCTATAATGCTCTGATTCCCTTCTCCGTCGACAATCTGGCAACGATTGTAACAGCGTTGATCTACATGATTGGCTTGCTGGCACTCAGTCCAGGTGAGGTTACCTTCGGGGTCATTCTGGCGATGAGCAGCTATGCAGCCCGCTTCTGGCAACCGATTCTGAACCTGTCGAACTTGTACAACAGCTTCATCAATGCCGTGGCTTATCTGGAACGGATCTTCGAAACGCTGGATGAGCCGGTCACGGTCAGCGATGTACCAAACGCCAAGCCATTGCCTGCGGTTCAAGGTAACGTCAAGTTCAATAATGTAACGTTTGCTTACGATCCGGGTATGAACATTCTGGAGAATCTGAGCTTTGACGTGAAGGCTGGGGAGAGCATCGCTCTCGTCGGACCGACAGGAGCAGGCAAAACTACGGTGGTGAACCTGATCTCACGGTTCTATAACCTGACGGGCGGACAGATTCTAATCGATGACCATGATATTTCTCAGGTCACGCTGAATTCGCTGCGTAGCCAGATGGGGATCATGCTGCAAGACAGCTTCATCTTCTCCGGCACCATTATGGATAACATCCGGTATGGACGTCTGGATGCTACCGAAGAAGAAGTGATTGCTGCCGCCAAAACAGTATGTGCTGACGAGTTCATCCGTGAATTTGAGCAAGGTTATCTCACTGAGGTAAACGAGCGCGGCTCCAAGCTGTCGCAAGGGCAACGCCAGTTGATCTCGTTCGCCCGCACCTTGCTGGCCGATCCGCGCATCCTGATTCTGGACGAAGCAACGTCCTCCATTGATGCCAAGACGGAACGCTTGCTCCAGCAAGGCTTGAACGAACTGCTCAAGGGCAGAACCTCGTTCATCATTGCCCACCGCTTGTCTACGGTCAAGAACTGTGACCGCATCATGTACGTCTCCGATAAGGGAATCGCCGAATCCGGCTCCCATGACGAACTGATCGCCAAGCGTGGCCTGTACCATCGCTTGTACACCGCGCAGAAGATGGAAGTGGTGTAAGGGGAGTTAGAGTAGAACACTAGAAACCATCAATTCACTAGAACAAGTGAAATTGATGGTTTTCTTTTGTGTAAGGGGGATGATTTAGACTCGAATGCCTCTCCAAGCTGGATTTGTCAGGGTGGTTTATGATCCCCCACCCTAGCCCTGGTAGCATAAGCTTGATTCCCCCTCACAAACTCGGTTATAGAGGTTGTTCAAAAAGTCATCTTTCCAGAGCGAAGCAGTTCGAGAAGCAGGTTCGACATCGAATCTTGAATTCACCCGGGCCTAGCATATGCTTCCGTAGTATGTTTCCTTCAGAAACATTTCAGTTCCTCACGTACCCACTACGTACGCTCCGCTACTCAGTCCCTAGCTTCATCCAACTCAAGCGTTTTGAAAAAACGCACATCGAAAGCATAAGCTTTGGTCCTGAAAACCCGACTTTTTGAACACGCACTTATATGGAAATCCTCCTGCTAATTGGCCTCAATTCGAAGAAAATGATCAATTAGCTGGAATTCCTCCCTATAAAAACGACGAATTCGGCATTCTAGCCACTAATCAATTAAATTATATGGAGGATTTCCATATAATCATGAAATATCAGGTCATTGGTTTAATTTAGAGGGAGAAATTCCCTATAAGTTTTGAGCAGGCGCCCCAAAAGCACCATTAACACTTTATATCTATCTATAACTCCAACCACTTGCCCCTAGACTAACGAGCCTACCGCTACTCCACTCTCGCACTTTTAACACTTTATATCTGTCTATAACTCCAACCACGTGCCCCTAGACTAACGAACCCGCCTTACATCCCACTCTGGCACTCTTAACACATCATCATATCTGTCTGCAACTCCAACCACTTGCCCTCGCTTAGCGAACCTACCTCACCACCCAACTCTTGCGCTCGTGGCACTTCAAACTAGTTTTCTCCCCTTCCACTTCCTTCTATATCATCGTCCCTCCCCCATAATTGCCTCTCTCCTGCCGGGACCTGTATAAATTTTGGGTAGATTCGTTGAACGGCCAAAGAAAAATGCATAACTTGGTCGATATTTATAGAAGAGCCATTACAACAAGAAGAATGGGGGTGTAATTATGGAAAAAGCGATTGTACATAAGCTCGTGGATGAGGTTATGGAAGAGTTGCACCTGATCAACCGCGATGCGCTGGAAAGCGAAGGCATTTCTAAGGCCAGCGTGGAACTGGCCGTCCGTTTGTCTGCCATTACAACGGTGAGAATTTTGGAGAAGCTTGAGTTGATTGAGAAGGGGTAATCTTGTTCAGGAAGTATATATTCTACCTCATGTAAAAGCAGCAGATGCTATAGGTAAGGGTCAACCCCTTAAAGCATCTGCTGCTTTTGCTTCGTTATCACTCGGTGATATGTAATCTCACTCCCTGCCCCTACGCTCCCCTTCAAGCTGTACAAATGCAAACCGGAAGTCAATCCGGCAAGCCATCTCCTGCTTAAGCAGGGAGAAGTCCAGCGCATACCATCGTACATCATTCCCGAAGTGATCGCGAAAGCTCTGTTCATATACCTCAAGGTTCAACTGATGAGCATCATAATGTATCTCAACCGCCAGTTCTCCGCATCGCAACACGAATGTTCCTTTCAGCGAAAGATCAGGCTTAATCAAAGTTACAAAGCGTTCGATCAGGCTTCCCGGCACTTTGGCAAATTGAAAATCATCCTGTAGCAACAAGCTGGGCAGACCTGTTTTCTGCCATACCCAAGATCTTCGGAAGCTCTGTAAACCCTCACAGGGGTAGGCTGCCGACAATTCCAGAACGAGACGGCATTCCTCGGTGCTTGTAGCTTGTTCCAACACCACCGCCTTCCGCTCTGCGCCTGGGTTCTGCATAATACCATCGATCTGTGGCACCGAATGCCCTTGCGATCCATTGGCATCATAATGATACCGGTCTGCACCAAAATAATCCCGCGTGTATTCGCCACAACCTAAATCGGATAAGAAGGATTGCCCATGCCCCACAAGCAGAAAATGACCCAGATCATTATGATTGTGCGGCTCTCCATTATGTCCGCCCTTGGCGGCGAAACCATACATGTCTCCTGCCCATTCATACCGTGAGATCAACCACTCTGCTTGCTCCAGATAGAAATCATCAGCCGCCCATTCCGTATGAATTGTTTCATAATCTCTCCAAATCAAATTACGCAAGGCCGGGGCCCAACGGCTGCAATGGTCCCTGCTGTACTCCGCCCGCAGTCTCTCAGGTGGAACCGCGACCTCTCCCTTATACTTCTCAGCCAAGTAATGAGATAGACCAAGCTGAACACGAGCCTCAGGTAGCGCATCGGAGAAATTGGCAACGGAAAACCCGCCCAGGAAGCACTTCTGCTGGAATGTAGCAATTCGCTTCACCTGATCCAGAGCAAACCAATTCATTTCCCCGCCGCTGCGATGATACAACAGATCCGCATAATAGACGAAATAGCCAAATCCGTAATTCCAGTAATCCAACCCCTCCAGACAAGCTCCGTCTTCTCCAAAGCCCTGCAAATAAAAGGACATGGCCCGCTCGGTCCTCTCCAGAATACTTGCCAGCCGAGGAGCGTCCTTCGCCTCCTGGAGGAGCAGCAAGGCCGCTGCGCCTATCGAGCCACCGCAAACTGCTGCCCAATTATGCCTCGCTTCCTCCCACTCGTAGGGTCCTTGCTCCAGAAAAGGCTTGAACAGCCGTGCCTCAACCTGTTCAGCCATGCGCTCTCGCAGCATCCGGGGCAAACGCTCACCTAGCAGCAGCGAAATTTCTGCGAGTGCAAAGCCCGTTTCTGCCGCGAACAAATCGATTGTCTCCGAGACAGGCCGTTCCTCTCCCACATGAGCGGGTAGACACCAGGTGAACTCACTACAAATGGACCACAACACATCCAGCAAGGCTGCAAAGTATACGTCTGCTGCTTCTGAATCCGAATCAAGCAAGGACAGCAAGGCAAAAGTGTTAAGCCTGCGCCGCTTGGCAAAGTATACGCGCTCATACTCCAGTCTGGAGCCACGCGTACGAAACAACGCGAATAGCGAATAGGTAAGCTCCACGGGTGGAGAAGCCACTAGCCGCTCCCCCTCCGCTTGAAGCTCCCCAAGGTCACCCGAAGCCTGGCACTGGTGCCTTAAAGACTTCCAGAAGGCTGCTCCCGCCGCGCCCCTGGCATAATAGGGCAATTGAAGCGGCAATAGAGTTTGCTTGTGCACCTGACGATAAAGATTCATCGGTATCACGACCTCCCCCGTATATCTATACATATCTCCTCACCAGCACAAGTTGTAATTCTAGTCGTTTCCCGGTCAAAAGTAACCTTCAACGATTCAGGTGACCACTTCTCCAGCACATCCGTTAGGTCCATGCCCGGGTTGCCAGTGCCGCCGTAAATAGCCGACGCAAGCCAGTGAGTTCCCGGCTCAAGAGATACGTGCAGCATGGGCAGCACCGTTCGTGGAAAGAGCACATTCGTATTGGCATCAGCACGAATGATATCGCAACGCTCATACCCCTGTAGGCTTCGCACCGCGCTAGCGCCGTGGGTTCCCATAGCTACAGCCTGCTCTGGCGATTTCCGCTCCACATGCTCTGGTCCCAGACCCAGCGCAAATCCCCCCTCCGCAGCATCCAGCGACCGCCGGGTATCTACTCGGTGAATACGAATATGCCAAGGTAAACCGGCTACAATCCAGGTACGCACTTCTACATCCTGCCAAGGTCTCCAGACTGCATGCAGCACATTATCCTTAATCCAGGCCTGCTCGTTCCGGCGTCTGACACGGTATAAGTAGTCGTCCTTCTCGCTTAAGGCGAGCATGGAGTCGGCCGCACTTTGGCCAAGTCCCCATTCCGCCCGGGGCACACTGAATCCGAACTGCGTCGAGTACACGAACTTCTCGTATTTGGCCGATGTATGAGTATGTCCATTTGTAGCAAGGTGCCCGCTGTTAAAGGCGGCAACATGACCGGACTCATCGCGGCACAACACCAGATGCGGGTCCGCCTGTACAGAAATCGAGGCCATCTCCGGCATCTCCTGCTCGGGCTCCCTCCAAAAAGCATCATCATCCGGCAGCGCCAGTACGAGGAAAGCCTTCAACGCCCAATATGGTGATCCGGGGGCGTTGTAGTTCTCCGCCATAATCAGATTAGGATAGGCATACCCTACCGTCAGGAGGGCCGTCGCATCCAGGATAGGCTGCTTGAACCACCAGCGCAAATTCCTTAACAGCATCCCCTTAATGACGCCGGGAGTCCAGCGATCCGTTCCCAACCCGGCAAAAGCAAACGCACTCCAGAAAGCAGACTGAGCGAATCGATAGGTCAAGCTACGCCCGTAGGGCAATGCGGAACCATCCGCGGCGAACCAATGCAGGAATTGATCGGCGAACTGGAGCGCCCGGCCTTTGAATCTGTCACAGCGCTCAGGGTCCTCCTTATTCATCAGCTTGGCATAAATCAAGGCATAGTAATGCATCGCAAAAGGAATATAGTAATCGCTATGTCCCCCAATCCCGTCACTATACCAACCGTTATCCAGATAGAACTCCTCAATACGCAGCAGGTTGTGCTCCATTTGCATCGAATCATACGGCTCACCGATTTGGCGAAAGCCCAAATTGACCATCACCTGAAAGAACAACCAATTACAATCATGACACGGGTGCTCGTTAATCTGATTTAGCCATTTGTATAGATGGCGCTGCTCCTGCTCCCCCAGCGGCTCCCAGATTCGCTCTGGAATGAGACATAACGCCAATCCTAATGCGGCCATTTCCACAAGGCGCTGATCGTAATCCGCCACATCACCCCAATATTCGGGATGCGTGGGGGTTGTTCCGTGGATGATTCCCTCCATGCAAATGGACCATAACTCCTCATTATCCGCTCCCCCAGCCAGCATGGGGACAAGGCCCCAGAGCACTCGCGAGAAGCCTTCCAGGCCAGCAACCTCATCCGAATGCCCTGCCCCTGCTCCGCTGAGCTGCAAGCGTGCCCTACCCTCACTATAGAAATCCCGTAGGGGATCGGTTAACTGCAATAAAGCGTGCTGCAAATCCTTCTTCGTGACTAATGGATTGGAGCCGATTGTTTGATGAGGCACCCTGCTGCTCATACCATTCACCCCTTCTTATTCCCAGTAAAAGGGACCGCAGCCCTTCAAGCGGGCCAGCCCCTCTACAAAATAGAAATCACCATAAATCAGCGGAACATCAATATTGCTTCCCTGCGGATAGTTGCTGGTCCCATGGAGAAGCAGTCCTTCCTCAGCGGCATCATCCCAGGCACCATAACGCTCATACAGGGACTTCAAGATTTTCTCTCCCCGCTCCCGGTAAAATATAGCGTCTGCTCCTTCCGTCTGCTGGGCCAGCAGCAAAAGGCCGCTGGCGGCACAGGCTCCTGCCGAGCTATCCCGCAGGCCTTGTAATTCCTCGGGAGCACGGAAATCCCAGGCCGGCACCTGATCCTCCGGCAGTCTGCTCAGGAAGAAGGCCGCCGTCTGCTGGGCCGCCCTCAGATATTCATCGCGGCCTGTATGATGATAGCCCAAAGCCAGGCCGTAAATTGCCCAGGCAGAGCCCCGAGACCAGGCCGACTCAGCCGCATGTCCCTGGCCAGCCCATGGCTTGATCCGTTCTCCCGTATGGGGATCAAACTCCACCATATGGTACACAGAGCCATCCGGTCTGATAAAATGTGCCAGCACCGTATTCAAATGCTCCTCCGCGACATGAGCATAGCGAGGATCACCACTTGTACGGGAGGCCCAGAACAAGAGTGGCATATTCATGCAGCAGTCGATGATGGCAATGCCTTCATTGCGTTCTCCTTCCCTCCAAGGATTCCACGCCCGAATGTAACGGCCTCTTATATTAAAGCGGGCGGCCAGGAAATTCGCCGCCTTGAGCGCGCGAATCCGCGACGTTTCATTGCCCGTCAGCTTGTAATTGGCTACACTGGTCAACGTCCACATGAAGCCGATATCGTGATCCAGCCGAAGGTAAGCGTCCATCACGGCATCCAGTGCAGCTTCGCATTGCTCGGCAATCTCTTTCAGCTCAGGCCGCTGGCTATCCCCGTACAGTTGCCAGAGCATCCCTGGCCAAAAGCCGGCCGTCCACCACTCAGGGGATGCCAACTCGTACACACCACCCTGACTGGCATGAGGGAACCCCGCCCCAATGCGGGTGGTATTCCTTAACGTCTTGCTCAAAGCTTGCTTCCAAGCCTCATCTCTCCAAGTCCGCGCTTCTCCCATTGCTACCCATCCTCTCCTTGTTCTAGCTCCATACCGGCTCTCCGACTAGTTGTTCACCATGCTTCTCTTCAAGCGCAGAGCAGGCCTCCGCCAAATGGGGAGACCGCTCCGCAATATAATGAAAGATTATTCTGACTTAAAGGCTACCTGCTGCTGTTCATAAATTTCATAGAAATCGCTCCAGACCAGGACATTGTCCTTTTCCTTGCCCCACCATTCCTTGTACCAGCTTTCAATTTCCGGTCCGCCGCCCGTTTCCCATTGCTTGATGGCCTCTGCATTTGCTTGCTCCAGCGGATAATTGCTGCCGCTAATGATAGCTCTTGTGAAGATATCGTCGATGGCCGAGGTCACATTACTGAATTTCACCTGCAGCTCCTTAGGCAATTGAGGCATATGCTCGGAGTGGGTTAAGCCTTCCCCCACGGGCAAATCGTTCATATACGTTGCCATTGATTCGCGGAACAAGCGCAGTGCTTCCTTCTGATAAGGAATGCTCTCATCGAATTGCGTCTCCGCGTAACCGTATTTCCCTTCCTCCAGCCGCGTGTATATCAAATCGTAATCAGAGGCCCAACTGACTTCATTTTTAAATTTATCAAGATCGGTAATGACCGGCTTCCCATCCGCTTCAAGCTGATAATGAACGCCTTCAATCCCATTCTTGAAGGTACGCCCCGTCTCCACCTTTGTCAGAAAATCGATGTGCTTCATGACCGCCTCAGGGTCTTTGGCCCGCGCGTTCACCACCGCCGTCATTTGCACCGGATTGTTCCATACCGGGTTGAATTGGCCCACAGAGGTCTTCGGTAGCGGAATGACCTTCAGCTTGGCTTCCGGTACATTCTTCATCAGGGTATCCAGCTCTCTGGAGGCGAAGCTGGTATAATCAGCCGTCATGAAGGCATACATGCCAATCTTGCCATTCAGGAAATCCTGCTTGGCCTTGGAGCCATCCTTATCGGTGAGAAAATCCTTATCCACGACGCCCGCCTCGTACAGGTTGCGCTTGAATGCCGTTGCTTCCTTCATGTTGTTGAGTCCCACGGCAATTTCGCCATTCTCCTCGAGATTCACCCAGTTGGCGTTATACATGAATTTATAAAGTCCGGAGGAATCACCAAACTTGAGGCCGCTCAGTCCATAGGTATCAGCCACGCCGTTGCCATCAGGGTCCTGCTCCGTAAAGGCCTTGGCGACTGCAATCATTTCCTCTTCCGTTGTAGGCGCTTCCAAATTTAGCTTCTCAAGCCAGTCTTCACGGATGAATAAGCTGACGAGCGGATACACCTCGTTAATACGCCCTACCTCATACAATTTGCCATCGGTTTTCGTGCCAGCTTGCTTAAGCTGCGGGTATTTCTCCATCAAGGCCTTGTACTCCACACTATGCTGCTCAATCAGATCATCCAGAGGGAGCAATTGCTTCTGATCAAAAAATTGGTTGCGAATCGAAGTCCCAAATTCAAAGATCAAGTCGGGCGCACTGCCCGAAGCAAACAGCACATTCAGCTTGGACTGTGATTCCCAGCGCGGTATGGCTACGAATTTCACATTGGCCGGGCCGTTATCATTAATCCACTTCGTCCACATATTGTCCTCGATGGTTCCCATACCGTTAGGGACTGAACCCCGATCATAAATTGTTGACGTAATGCTGCTGCGTGCTTCGCCATTGCCACCAGCGGCTCCATTTCCCTGCTGTCCGGCATTCGAGTTGCCCGAACAACCCGCCAGCAGACTGCCTCCCAAGCTGATCAGCATCATGGTTGTTGCCCATTTCTTGATTATGTTTGCCACGATGAACTACCCCTCTTTCTTTTCTGATTAGATATATATGGAGCAAGCTCAGCCTTTAATAGAACCAAGCATAACACCCTTTACAAAATATTTTTGCAATAAAGGATAAACTGCCAAAATCGGAATAATCATCACGATCACCGCTGCCGACCGAATCCCCTCCGGCGTCATATTCGCAACCATCGTGGGATCTGTGAAATCCTGGACCACTGAGGTCGATTTGATCATGTTCTGGACCAGCACGGTCATATTGTATTTGGCTGTATCATTGATATAAATCATGACACTCATAAATGCGTTCCAGTATCCTACGCCGTAGAATAGCGACAGCGTAGCCAGCATCGGCTTGGAGAGTGGCAGGACAATTTTTAGCAGAATACCCAGCTCACCACAGCCATCAATTTTCGCTGCCTCATCCACTTCACCTGGCAACTGCTCGAAGGACGAGCGCATCAGTAGCATGTTGTACGTGCTCACCAGCCCCGGTAACCATAAGGCGGCATAGCTGTTCACCAGTCCCAGATTTTGCACCACCAGATAAGTAGGAATCAGCCCCCCATTGAAAATCATCGTAAACACCATCGCCATCGTGAAGAATCGCCGACTGTAAAATTGTCTTCTAGACAGGGGATAGGCGGCCATGATGGTTACAGCCATACTCAGTCCCGTACCAATCAGCGTAATTTGCACACTATTCCAGAATGACCGTACAATAGGCGTTCCAGAGAACAAGCTCTTGAACGAGTAGAAGCTGAAATCTACCGGCCAAATCGTCACCCTTCCGCTAGCCACTGCGCTGGCACCGCTGAGCGACAGGGCAACCACATTCAGAAGCGGCAGAATGCAGCTTAAGGCAATCAGTGTCAGCACTACGTAGTTGAAGAAGTAAAATAACTTCTCTCCTCGGCTAGCCCGCATTCTTTCTCCCCCTTACCATAGTCCTTCATTAAATTTGCGAGCAATATAGTTCGCGGTGAACACTAGAATGAATGCCACCAATGATTCAAATAATCCCATGGCTGTAGTCAGGCTGAATTGTGCCCCCTGCAAGCCAATCCGGTAAATGTACGTGCTGATTACATCGGCAATTTCGTTGACATTCGAGTTCTGGAGCATAAATACCTGATCAAACCCCACCTCCATCACCCTTCCCATGGACAAGATCATCAGCAAGATGATGGTTGAACGAATACCAGGCAGTGTAATATGCCAGATTTGCCGCAGCTTGCTGGCGCCGTCCATACCTGCTGCTTCATACAGGCTCGGGTTAATGGAGGTTAAAGCCGCCAGGTAGATGATGGCGTTGAAGCCCATGTCCTTCCAAATGCCGGAGCTTATGAAGATGGCTACCCAGGAGGCCTTCTCGTACATGAACGGATACGCCTCTCCCGTCAAGGAGGTTACCAGGCGGTTCACCATGCCGTTCTCCATAGAGAAGATCGTCGTGACCAGCATCCCGATGATGACCCAGGACAAGAAGTGGGGCATATACACGATTGTCTGGACCGTTTTCTTAAAGGACATGATCCGAACCTCGTTCAGCATAATAGCCAGCAGAATCGGGATCGGGAAGCCTAGGACAATATTTAGCAGACTAAGCATCAACGTATTTCGGATAATTTGCAAAGTGCGAGGGTCCTGGAACAGCATCTCGAAATAATACGTGCCTACCCAGGGACTGTTCATCACACCATCGTAGAAATTGTAATCTTTAAAAGCAATGATCAAGCCCCCGATGGGAGCATAGCGGAAGATCAGGTAAAATAGCAGCACCGGCAAAAACATAAGCAGCAGCGGAATGTTCGTCTTGAATCTCCGCCATGCCGGATGCCTTCTCCACTCCTTCGGCTCCTGTCCCCCCACGCGGGGCGACTTGGCTACCGCTACATCCGAAGTTTCCATGCGTCTTGCTCCTTTCTGAACTGTGTCTCTCTAACGTCTGTAACCCCATTCTAGCGGTTGACCTGACCAAGAACATTTAATATTCAACGATGATTTTTTGAATTTCTACACAAAAAAGACCGGCAGCCAGCCGGCCTGTATCTTCTATTCGCTTCGCTCCCCCGACTGCTGCTTGCGGAACTCTCTTGGGGATTGCCCGGTCATTTGCTTGAAAACAACGGTGAAGTAACTGGAGTTGTCGAACCCCACCTGTCCGGCAATTTCCGTCATTCTGTAGCTCGTGCTTCTTAGCAGCAGCTTGGCCTTCTCGATACGAAGCTGGCTCACATAATGGGTGAAGCTGATGCCCGTCTCCTTCTTGAACAGGTTGCTCAGATAATTGGGTGTGACATGCACATGCTCGGCAACCGTCTGCAAGGAGCAGCCATATTGATAATGTCCATCGATATACTGCCGAGCCTTGAGGACAACATTGTCCTGCCGCTCCTCCAGCCAGCGTACGAACAGGTTAACGAATTCCAGGCATGTCCCTCTGGCCCATGATAATAGCTCGGGAACCGTTTGAAATTCAATGATCTGCTTGGGGTTCAAGGCCTCGTTGGCAGCGGCTGCCTGCAAGTGCTTGAAGTCAGACAACAAGATGCCCGAGAAAGCGGACATCAATCTGTAGACCTTCGTCTTGCACGGTTGCAGCTCGAGCGAAGAAGCTTCCTCCAAATAGGCTGCCAACCGCTCTTGAAGGGCCGGGAACTCGCTGGTGACCAGCAGAGCCATCAGTTCTTCCTTAAGCTGACGTGTATCCGCAGCAGTTACGCTCTCCGTGAATTGAACATCGTGAAGCTCCTGCTGCCCTTGAATGCTCCACCCTGCCAGATCATCGAACCGAACCATCGTCCGCTCCGTCACCCAGCTTGTCTCTACGCCGATGAAGTTCTTCAAGGCCTGTTGCACCTCGTCCCGATACCTCTTCCCCGGATCGCCCGGCTCGATCAAGAAGGCAAAGCGCTCCCGGCTCAAGGGAAAATAAAGCATTCGTGTCTGCTGCTGCAATTCCTCCACAATATTCGTCGCCGCGTAATACAGTAGGCCGATATCCTTGGCCGTATAGTTCTTCCCGGCCTGGTTATAGTCTTGAATATGCAGCAAGCATAGCCATGAGCCAGACCATCTCTGCTCCCATTGCTCTTGCAATGCATGGTCGCAGGGAAGAGCAAATGCGGCTGCGCGGAAGACCTCCGTCTGCCATTGACGCTCCCTGACCCGGACGGCCATGCTGTTCAAGCGGAACTGTTCATAGGCCTTGCGCAATACCCGATACACTTCGTCCAGGGAGAACGGCTTGAGCAGGAACTCTACCGCCCCATAACGCAGCGCACGGCGGGCATATTCAAAGTCGCGATAGCCGGTCAAGATAATGACCTGGATAGCCGGATGCTCCCGGGATAATCGCTCGGCCAAGGCCAAGCCGTCCATCAGCGGCATATTAATGTCCGTGATGATCAAATCCGGCTTGTACAGCTCCACCGCCCGCAACGCCTCCTCCCCGTCAGAGGCTTCCCCTGCAACCTCCCACCCTAACTGATTGCTGCTAATAAGCTGAACCAGCCCTTCGCGAAACCAAATCTCATCATCGACAACCAACAAGTTTCCAATCATGGGTTCTCACTCTCCAGTTGCAGCCGGTAAGGCAATTTGAGTCGTACCAACGTCCCTTCGCCGAGGGTCGATTCTATCTCCACTCCATATGGTGCCCCATAGAGCAGCTCAATCCGTCGTATCACGCTGGCCGTTCCGATGGATTTCCGCTTCTCATGCAATACACCCGACGCTTGCAAGACACTGCTTAACGTCTCCTCCGACATGCCCTCGCCATTATCCCCAATCTCGATGATCAGGAAGTCGGGGCTCTCCCCCTCTTCAACCGGACCTGTAAAGGCGTGAATCTTCAAATACCGATCCGTCTTCTTATTGCGAAAAGCATGAATGAACGTATTCTCGACAAGGGGCTGAATCAGCAGGCGAATGACCTGGCAGTCCAGCAGTTCCTCCGGAACCTCAATGTCCATGGTCAGTGCTTCCGGATATCTGGCCTTCTGAATTTCCAGATAATTGCGAATTTGCTTGATTTCATCCCTTAGGGTCGTCATGTCCTGCACGGGCTCCAGTGTATACTGCAGCATCTCCGACAGGTTCGTCACCAGCCGGGCCGACTTCTCGTCGCCAAGCATATAGAACTTCCAGAAGAACATGCCCAGCGTGTTGTATAGAAAGTGAGGATTCAACTGGGCTTGTATCGCTTTTAACTCCGCTTCCTTCTCATTGATCTTCCGCTCGTACACTTCATAGATTAGTGTCTCAATATACGCCGTCATGTTGTTGAAGCTGTCCCCGATGTACCCGAGCTCATCCTTGGTCCTGATCTGTACGCGAGTGTCGAACTTTCCTTCTCTGATCCGTTTCATCCCGCGAACAAGACTACCCAGCGGGCGCAGCAGCATCCGGCTGATACCGGCGATAATGAGTCCCATGCAGACGAGGCTGGCCAGGGCAGACAAGACTGCTACCTTGAGTATAATTTGGCTTTTACTCTGGATTTGTGAGAGTGACACCTTGCTGACCAGCGTAAAGCCAACCTTCTCCGACACCTGTCTGGTGTACATGTAAGACACCCCTTGCTCCTCGCGAACGGTGCTGCCCATGTTGGGCATATCGGCAAGAACCGGATGTACTTCATCTGCCAATTCGTTCAATGAGTATAAGAAGTTGCCGTCATGGTCAAACAGGAATACATTCTCTTGTTGCTGTGATCGGAGATTCTTTAGATGTGCCTCGAACAAGGAAGTATTAAATAAAATGAGCATCATTCCGTAAGTATCCAAATCAATGGATCTCATCAGTCGCCCGGCCAGAATCCAATTCGCACTTCCCTCCTGCTGATAATCGTCACGCCCTGGCCGACTCCATACATATTCCCCTCCGGTCCCATCCAGCCTTCGTACCATTTGATCCAGATATTGCGGGTCCAAGCTGTAAAAGGAACCGGCGAAGGAGCCCAGGCTAATCTGATTCTCCTTCAGGTCGTAAATTCGTAGTCCGACCATTTCAGGCGCATCCAGGCGTACCTGATAGATTTGATCATCGAGTACCTGCTCAATCTTCATGCGCTCGTACGAGTCAGCCTGCTCAGCTTGTTCGGAAATAGCCAGCTTCACCGAGGGATTCAGGGTAATGTAATCCGTAATGCGGTACATGTCGTTGACTCGGGAGTCCAGGCGGGCTAGCACCTGCTCTGTAGTCATGTAATATTGCCGGCTTACCTCTTCATTGAACAAGGACAGATGAATGCGGTACGTAACTAACGCCGTAATTGAAGAGATTAAGAGATTGGCCACCGATAACCAAATAATGAGTTTGGTAGAGAATTTCATCAACTGCTTGTTGAACAGCCGCCGTTTCTTCCTCGCCATAGCTATTCCTCCGTTAGTAGAAAAACGCTTTCAATAAAATAGATATGCCTATAATATCGGAATTTATTTTAAGATACAAAGAAAAAATGATTCTGACGACAAAGAACCCCGCGAGCACAGGGGGCTGATTCCCTAACCTCGCGGGGGTTCAAATTTAGCATTAGAAGCTCACATCAACGCCCAAGCCCGGCTGCTCGGGCAAGGTCATAAACGGGCCTGGAAGGAGATTCCGCCCCGGATTGCTTCATGCTCGGCGAAGTACATGAAGCTGTCCAGATCGCCGTACTTGAAGTTCTGCCGGGACATGACCAGCGCCGCGCCTGCGGAAATCCCCAGCCTGCTCTCAACCATGCAACCAAGCATACAAGAAAGGCCAGCAGCTTCGGCGATAGAATTGATCTGCAGCGCTCTGTACAAGCCACCGCATTTCATCAACTTAATGTTGATAAAGTCCACCGCATCCTTCTTGATCAGATTCATCGCATCCTGCGGCGTAAAGCAGCTCTCATCGGCCATAATCTTGAGTGGGGATTTGGAACGCACATAACCCAGACCATCGATGTCCCAATGGGGCACAGGCTGCTCCACCGCTTCCACCCCATATTCGGCATAATACCGAATCACACGAATGGCATCACCTACGGACCAGCCCTGATTGGCATCCACCTTCAAACGAATGTTCTCGCCTACCGCTTCCCGGATTTGCTTGATGGCCGCCATATCATCTTCAGGATTCAGTCCAGCCTTAACTTTGATCTGGCGGAAGCCTTGCTCCGCCAAAGCCACGGCCTCCCGGGCCATCTGAGACGGATCTGCAATGCCAATAGTCTTATCCGTCTCCATCCGATTGACGACCCCGCCCAGGAACCGGTATAACGGCAGCCTGGCATATTGGCTCATAATATCGTATAGCGCAATATCGATAGCTGCCTTGGCCGCTCCGTTATGAATCAGCGTCTGGTCCATCATTTTGTGGATGGAATCAATGGCGAACGGGTCACTGCCAACAAGCTTCTCCTTGAGCAATTGTACAGCATGGAGAATCGTATCCGCCGATTCTCCGGTGACAAAGGTCGCCCCCGAGCCTTCACCGTATCCGACAATTCCCTCATCGGTCTCAACCTTGACGATAACCGTCTCGCAAACATGCAGGGAGCCGATAGCAATCCGTACCGGCTCGCGCAGTTCCAGGCTCAGCTTCTTGGCGGCAATGTCTTTAATGATCATCTCGCCTTACCGTCCCTTCGCCGTCCTCCTGCTGCCAGTGAGGGTGAAGACTGCCCAATACACCAACTAGCGTGGCTACCTCCGGGCCCGGATTATACAGCAGATGTGAGACATTCTTCTGAATATAAATGCTATCCCCTTCTTCCAGTCGGTAGGTCCGCTTAGGAGTGCGGTATTCGATGCAGCCTTCCAGCACATAGCAGAACTCCACGAAATCATGACATACCATCTCATCGTAGTCCGTCTGGCCCGACTCAATCTTGACGACCATGAACGAGATATCCGGCTTCTCCCCACTCTTCAGCACTGCGGGTGTTCTTAGCTGATATTTGGCATGCGCTTGAGGGAAGGTTCGCTCCTCCTGTTCCCCCGTGCTAATAAATACGCCTTCGGGAGCGCCATACTCCATCAAGGCTAGCAGTTCTACGTTCAGGGCCTTGGCCAGCTTGCGGAGGACGGACAACGATGGTTCCACCAGGTTGCGTTCAATCTGCGAAATGTAAGCGGGCGTTACGTCGATGTATTCGGCCAGAGCCGTTGAGGACCATGCCCGCTCCCGTCTTAACTCCCGGATCTTCTCCCCGTTCAGCTTAAATGAGCTCTCTTGTCCCATATCCCTCAACCTCCTATCGTGGATTTGACAATCCACAGAATTGTTGCCGGACGGTCACCGGGATTGAGCAAGTAATGCCCGGTCTTGCGCGGGATAAAAATACTGCCTCCCTGGGGAATCAGCACGCTATCGTTGCCAAATCGATATTCAAGTTGCCCTTCCACGACATAGATGCCTTCATCGGAATCCGTGGACAAATCCTCGGAGGATATTCGTTCCTGCGGAGGTACCTCCAGCCGCAGCACCTCAATCTCCGGTGGATGTGGGCTTCGCCAGGCCAGCGGGGTCAGCACTTCGCAGGTCCCGGCCAGGTTCTGGAACTTAAGCTTAGCGTGCTCAGACTTGCGGAGCACCGTCACTTCTTCGTCAGGTTCTTCCGCAAACAGGAGGGTCGCCGGAAGCTCCAGCTTCTCAGCCAGCTCCCGCAGTACCGGGAGCGACGGCTCCTGCCGGTTATTTTCCAGATTGGACAGATAACCCGTGGTCACTCCAATGCGCTGCGCCAGCTCCGCCAGGGTGAATCGCTTGGTTTTCCTTGCTTCTCGTAAAATATCTCCCAGCATATCCTTGTCCTTTACCGTTTATTTAAGATTGTCCGGGTTCAGACCTTCCAGCTCGGGCACGACAAATATTCCGTCCTTGCGGATCAATACGTCATCGAAATAAATCTCCCCGCCGCCGTATTCCTTGCGCTGGATATTAACCAGGTCCCAGTGGATGGCCGACTGGTTGCCGTTCGGAGCTCCGTCATAGCATTTACCCGGTGTAAAGTGGAACGAGCCTGCAATCTTCTCGTCAAACAGCGTATCACGCATCGGCTCCAAAATATATGGATTGACGCCAATGGCAAACTCACCCACATATCTGGCGCCTTCGTCCGTATTGAACACTTGATTGATCTTCTTTGTATCATTGGCTGTGGCGGAAATAATCTTGCCATCCTTAAATTCCAGGCAGACATTCTCGTAAGTGAAGCCTTGATACAAGGAAGGCGTATTATAAGTGATCTTCCCGTTCACTGAATCCCTGACCGGAGCCGTGAACACTTCTCCATCAGGAATATTCATCTCCCCCGAGCATGGGATGACCGGAATATCCTTAATCGAAAAGCTTAAGTCGGTACCTGGTCCCGTGAGTCGTACACGATCCGTACGTTCCATCAGTTCAACCAGCGGCTTCATCGCTTCTCTCATCTTCGAGTAGTCCAGACAACATACATCGTAGAAGAAATCCTCGAAAGCCTCGGTGCTGGTGGTTGCCAATTGAGCCATATAACCATTTGGATATCGTAAGGCCACCCAACGCGTATTCGGTACGCGGATACCCAAATGCACCGGGGCAATATAATGGGTCTCATACATGCTAAGCTTCTCCAAAGGAACATCAGCCATTTCATAGAAATTTTCGGAGCCGCGAATGGCAATGTAGCAATCCACACTCGACATTTCCAGGGAATCGATCTTGGCCATGAGCTGGATTTGTTCCTCTGTGGCGTGCATCAACAGCTCGCGCTGAATTCGGGGGCTGGTGTGATGGCTAATCGGGATCGCCTTGACGCGGTACACCTCCTTGATCACGGCACGGGCCAGTTCTTCCGTACTCTCCCCCATATGGTGTACCAGCACCTTGTCATTCTCCTTAACTCCGCAGGAGTAGTTCACCAAATTAGCAGCCAGCTTCTTCACTCTCTCGTCCATACTCTACCATCCCTTCATGCGGATTAATTTATTTTTTGACAAATACCAGTGGCTCTACGGTCGGCTCAAACGGAATGCTCACCGAGGCGATGCGTCCGTCCACTGCGGTGGCGAAGGATGCCGGGTGCGGTCCCCCAAATAGCTCGAAGGTGAAAATATCGTAATGCAGATGCTTCACTTCCATCCGGTTGTTGTTGAACTGCATATGCAGATGATCGTCTTGCAGGGTGATTTGAATTGTGCCATAAGCCGGGTGACTGTATTCGCCCACATATTCTTCAAGTGCATGGCTATATGGCTTGTTCTCAAGCTTGGTATCGTAAATAGCCGTCAGCATCCCCTTCATCGCCGTCAACAGGGAATCCATGCCTTCCTGACAAAGACGGAACCAGTTCTTCCCGTTATCCACGCCCAGACAGCGGTCATAGATCTCCATGGATAACGCCGTCCCAAACAGATTGCTGTTGGCATTAGTCAAAATGGCGCAGCCAATCCCCTGATCCGGGAGCAAAGAGACGAAAGCCGAGCCTCCGTTCACGTTCCCTCCATGATCAACGACTTTATGTCCGCGGAAATAATCAACCATCCAGCCCAGGGCGTACCCCGCGTTAACCCGCTCGGGAAGCTCGAAGGGCAGAAGCTGATACGGAATGTTCGGCGTGTGAAGCTCCTTGAACAAAGCCGCATCCAGCAAGGCCTTACCGCCAGCTTGTCCGCCGTTCAGGTTGAAGGCCACCCATTTAGCCAGCTCGTCAGCAGGCAGATTGATGGAGCCCGCAGGACCCATGGCATCAATGATCAGAGGAACATTCTCCTGGTTAACGCCCTCCCCATCCGGGGTATACAAGCTGGCGTATTTGCCGCTCTCATCAGGATAGGGAATCCGAAAGCTGTATTCCTGAATGCCCAGGGGAGCAAAAATTCGCTCTTCGATGAATCTCTCCCAAGGAAGTCCACTCACCCTCTCGATCAGATGTCCCAGCACCGCGTACATGGGATTCTGGTATTGCCAACGGCTGCGAAAGGGAGCATTAGCTGGTAGATGGCGAATCAGGTGCTCCGCCAGGTCCTTGCGATCCAGGTCATTCCGGTTGAACCACATCATGTCGTGGCGCGGAAGCCCCGTGCGGTGACATAATAAATCTCTTGGCGTCGCTTGCAGTGTCGCCACAGGATCGGCTAGCTCAAATTCTGACATGTAGGTGCGGATAGGGGTATCCAAATCCAGCTTCCCGTCATGGACCAGCATGGCGATCGCCGTTGCCGTAAATGATTTGCTGGAGGAACCGATGGGCAGTATATGCCCTGGGGTTAACGGAATCTCTCTCTCCAAATTCGCATAGCCAAACGCCTTCGAATAAATAACCTCGCCATGCTGGACAATCGCTACCTGGGCCCCCGGTACGTTCATCTCGGCCATGGCCGTCTGAATCGTTTCCTCCAGACCCTTCAACATGTTCTCGCTCATGTGATCCCTCCTATTTAGTTACTCCTCATTTTAAAGCAATGAATTTAATTGTAAATATAAATGTAAGGTTTTTTATTTATACAGTAACATTTATTGTTTTCACTTTTGAACAGCTCGCTAAACTGGACATCCTGTTGTCACAGTCCTATGGTATAACTAGGAGCAAAAAGAAGGAGTGAACGGATATGGCAATCTTTGAATATCAATCGAAGCAGGAGCTCATGGAGACGATTCATGCTTTGTACTTGCTATTGGATAGGGAATTTGATGATGTAAATCCCGGGGATAAGGATGTGCGAATTGCTGAGGTGGACCGAACTCCGGCGGAGATTATCGCCTACCAGCTAGGCTGGATGCATCTGGTGATGGGCTGGGATGAGGATGAGCGGAAGGGCAAGGAGGTCAGCATGCCCGCTCCCGGTTACAAGTGGAATCAGCTTGGTGGAATGTATCAGTCGTTCTATGATCAATACGCTACCTCGTCATTGCCCGAACTGCGCGACCAGTTCCAGCAATTGGAGCAACGTTGGCAGCAGTGGATTAACACGTTCAGTGAAGAAGAGTTGTTCACCCAAGGCCACCGCAAGTGGACGGGCAGCAAGGATAACTGGCCCATCGCCCGCTGGATTCACATCAACTCGGCGGCGCCATTCAAGACGTTCCGGGCCAAGATCAGAAAGTGGAAGAAGCAGCGGCAGAAGCTATAGCGATTCGGCCGCAAACTGACTACTGACTAACTGTACAGAGACTGAGGACTGGCTCCGGGAGAGCGATGGAAGATTAGAGGCATTTGGACCTCATCAATCATCGTTGTTTCGCTCGTTAACCAGAAGTGAGGTAAGGACCAAAGATAACAGGATCATTAATAACAACCCAACGAGCGAATACGGGTCAGGTATGCTTAAGTAGTTTAGAATAGCGTGGAAAATTTGAACCAAACCCCAAAATACAAGGATGAATACCATCCATTTCTTTATCCGTTGCTTCATGAGAAATCACCTACGATTCATGATTTAATGTATGCTGCATACGCTGCAAAATATCTTGCTCCCCACTTCAGACTACCGGGACAGCAGATAGGAACGGAAGCGTTCGGCCGCAGGAGACAGGACACCACCTTGCCGCCAGGCCAGACCAATAGTACGGCGGCAGCGCTCATCGTCGACCTCAAGGCGTACCGCTGCTGTAGGGGATAGGTGGGGAATATCCGGTAGCAGGGAGACTCCAAGTCCTGCGGATACAAACCCGATCACCGTCATAATCTCCTCACCCTCCAGCAGAATGGCTGGCCGCGTTCCGGTTAAGCCGAACAACTCCTCGCTGATCGTACGTAGTCCATAACCTGGCTTCAAGGCAATGTAGGGCTCAGTAGCCAGTTCCGCCAAGCTGACGTGGCCCGCTCCAGCCAGTCGGTGTCCGCAAGGAACGTAGGCATACAA
The DNA here is from genome assembly GCF_001486585.1 of Paenibacillus senegalimassiliensis. GTDB lineage: Bacteria > Bacillota > Bacilli > Paenibacillales > Paenibacillaceae > Fontibacillus > Fontibacillus senegalimassiliensis. The sequence continues at coordinate 302,562 of NZ_LN909045.1, read as the reverse complement.
CTGCTCCTGCCACAGCTCGCACCACTCCACTCCCGGCCGGGTCTCCGTCATGGACGACAGGGCGAAGTCCGTCTCCCCCGCTACCAGCAAATCCAGCATATCCTGGGTGGATAATTGATTCAGCTTGAAGCCGATATGCGGATACTTGGGAATGAACTCACCCAGCAGCCGGGGAACTGCGGCCAGACCCAGTGATTTCAAAAAGCAGAAGGATACTGTGCCATATTCCGGGTTAAGCCCGTGCCTTAGTTCTTCCTTGCCCTCATGTATCTCCAGCAGCGCCCGCTCTACCCGCTCAAAGAACTGCTTGCCATAACGGTTCAAGCGAACACCTCGGCCTTGTCGGTCAAACAAGGCTACTCCGAGTTCCGCTTCCAGCCCGGCCATCGCCCGGCTTAATGCAGGCTGCGAGATGTTCAATTCGGCAGCAGCTTGCGTGAAATGCTCCAGCCGAGCCACCGTCTGAAAATACTCCAACTGCTGCCATTCCATTTTACGTCCCCCTATTCATACCTTTTGTGCATTATATTAATTAGAATTATACATTAGACGATCCGCAAAAAGCTCGCTACAATTGGAAGAGCTTTCAAATTGTAGACAGAGGAAGGTTCACATGACCACACTAACACTCATATTCGTCATGCTGCTGGTCGGACTGCTGCTCGGCTTTATTGGGGCAGGAGGGTCCGGCTTTATTATCGCCATCCTGACCACGGGGTTCGGCTACCCGGTACATACAGCGATGGGCGTCGCTTTGGCGGCGATGCTCTTCACTTCGCTCTCCGGCATGATCAGCCAACAGCGGCAGCGTAATACGGAGACTGCCGCCGGGCTATGGGTTGGCCTCACCGGGGCCGTCGGCTCCATCTTCGGCTCCAAGGCGGCCTTCCTGATTGCCCCGGAGCAAATGACATGGTTCACCGCATCCATGCTGGTCCTGTCTTCCCTGCTGATGTGGCTTCGCCTGACGCTGGTGAAGCAGGCAAAGCCGCTGTCGGTGCAACGCGGCAGCACCGGATACATTCTGCGGGCCGTCGGCCTGGGCCTTGCGGTAGGCTTCCTCACCGGGGCCTTCGGTATCGGGTGCACGCCCTTCATCCAGCTTGGCTTGATTCTGTTGCTTGGTCTGGACCTGCGCAAGGCAGCAGGCACCTCGATGCTCGTGATACTGCCCATTGCCGCTGCCGGCTGGCTGGGCTATTACCAGGGGGGCGGCTTTGATGCCCTGCTACTACTGAAGGTGCTGGCTGGAACCATGGTCGGCTCCTATATCGGCGCACGCTTTACCAAATATGCCCCGGCCCGGCTACTGAAGACAGGTGTGATTGTCATGCCCGTAGTCGCAGCCTGTGTGCTTGTGTTGTAAGAGGGAACCCGCTTACGTTCACCCAACCTAAAGGAGAGATTGCGAAATGAACAATAATGAACATCCCCCGGTTGTGCAAACCCCGGATGGACGGGTACAAGGTCAACATGAGCAGGGATTGTTAGCGTTTCGTGGACTGCCCTATGCCAAGCTGCCGCAACGCTTCCTCCCTCCCGCTCCGCCAGAGCCATGGAGCGGAATTCGCCTCGCCGACCGCTATGGCCCTATGGCCGTGCAGTCGGCTGATCCTGCCGCGTCGTCTTCCGAATCGGAGGACTGCCTGACGCTAAACATCTGGACGCCCGGTCTCGAACACCCGCTGCGCCCGGTTCTTTTCTATATCCATGGGGGCGGCTTCACGGGCGGTACAGGGGGCGATGACATCTATGCGGGCAGTTCCTTTGCCCGGGACGGGGATATCGTTGTGGTCACCGCCAATTACCGTCTAGGCGTGTTCGGGTTTCTGGATGTATCCCCATGGCTGGGCGAAGCTTATCGCTCGTCCGGCAACAATGGCCTGCTCGATCTCATCCAGGCCTTGCGGTGGGTGCAGGCGAACATCGCCTGCTTCGGAGGCGACCCGCACCGCGTGACCATTATGGGCCAATCGGCCGGAGCCAAAGCGGTGGGCGGGCTGCTCTATGCCCCGGCGGCGGAAGGACTGTTCCAGCAGGCGATTGCTATCAGCGGATCGGTGCAGGCGATTCGCGACCAGGCGACCGCCACCAAGCTGGCCCAGTCCTACCTGGATACCCTGGCCTTGCCGGAGCAGGAACTCCGCCACCTCGCCGAGTTGCCCGCCGCAGCGCTGATCCAGGCGCAACATGCCTGGGTGCGCGATACTAGCGGCATCCACCTGTTTGGTCCGGTCATCGACGGCCGGACCATCGTGGAGTCGCCGCTGGGCGGGCTGAAGCAGCGGGCAACGCTGCCCCCTCTGCTCATCGGCACCAACCAGCACGAGGCGGCTGGCTTCATCGCTAACGACGCGCACATGCGCCAGCCTACACCGGAGCTGCTTCACCGCATGTTCGGGCTGAACGCCCCCGCGGTTGAGGCCGCATATATCCGGCGCTCAGGCCGTTCCCTTGCGGAGCCTGTGGATGCGGCAAGCTGGGAAGACGTGCTCACGGACCATATGTATCGACTCGGGGCGGTGCGCACAGCAGATGCCTGGAGTCAGGCAGGCGCTCCCGTGTGGCTCTACCGCTTCGATCGGCAAGGCCCACTCGGCAAGGCATCCCACGCGGAGGAGTTCGACTTCGTCTGGAACAACCAGCATGTTCCCGCTGGCGAAGAAGAACTGGCCCGCACGCTTCATCAGGCCTGGACCTCCTTCATTCATCACGGCGCTCCGGCAGCCGCTTTACCCGAATGGCCCTCCTATCAGGCGGGCAGAGGACAGCTTCAGGTATTCAATCATACCTGTCGAATAGAAGCACTGGCTCCGTTCGAGAGCCCCGAACCTCCCCTCTTCCCGGTTCCGGTGATTCGGCTGTAGGGTTGAAGATTATACAAATAACCCGCTGATTCGGTTGCACGAATCAGCGGGTTATTTATGCATTTATTTAATACTACGCATTTTGAGTATGTCTACATTTAGGATAAGTGCTGCAACCCCAGAATTCACCGCCTTGCTTGTTTTTCCGAAGCACCATCGGGGCTCCACATTTACATGTTGTCGTTGCTGTGTTTGTTGTTGCTTTCGTTGTTGTAGGTTTGGTTGCTGCGACCTCCCGCTTGGCCTTGGTGATTTCGGAAAGAGCCGTCTCTTTACTGGCAGTAGGGCGCCGCTTCTTCACAGGCTTCCACTTGCCCCAAGCGTTAAGCTTCTGCTCCAATAATCCACCATGCCAGTAGTCCACCTTGAACTGCTCGGCTTCCTTCTTGGCCGGAGCAGTTAAGTCAGAGGTAGTTATAAGCAAGGACAAAATACAATCATGATTGCGCTTTGCTCCCACCAGTTCACGAACAGTCATGACTTGAACCATATTATGATCAGCATAACATTTGGCCTGAACAGCGGTCTTCTCCCCCCTCCGGTCTGTAATGACCAGATCAACCCCACCGTCTCTGCCGCCTACCCCTACTTCCTTGACCGTGTAACCTTGATCGCGAAAATAGAGAGCTAGCAAGCGTTCAAACTCAGCTCCCGATAGATCCTCCAAACGGCTGCTCAATATAGTTTCATCAGACCTCACCTCATTACTGGAGCGTCTGGACCCGGCACGGGCATTATTTTTACTAGGTTTCTTCTTTTTGCGGCGTCTCTTGGCTGTCCAGAGGGTCCCAATAACATCCGCCACTATAAACGACCCCAGGATGATGGCGATAGAATATCCCCAGTTCAAGCGCGGAAACAGGAAATACGCCGCCAGCCCTGCAATCAGGAACAAACCTTTTAACACGTAAGCCAGTTGTTTGCCTTCCGACTTATAAGTTCTTGCCATGGATTTCGTCATCCTTCCAAATTATGATGTCTATCCATATTTCGACAAAGGTTCCTGCATTTCCTTCGACATTCTATCCACGTATAGCTATCATTCACCTTGTAATTGAGAATAATTTTCATTAGTATATACTTAAATTTAAATTAAGCACTCGCGATAGGGCGATAGAATAGAGAGATTTGGGAGGAAACCATGAATATTGAGGAGCATATTCGCATGTGGCAGCAATCCGCATTTCGCATGCTGGATATCCGCCATGTGACGAGCGGCAGCCATGAGCAGCCCAAGGTGTACCGCATGCCGGCCAATGCCTTCATCGCCATCCTTCAAGGGGAAGCACGAGTACGTATTGACGAGCAGGAGCATAGAATAGGCCCCTTTCACATCATTCATGCTTGCAAAGGAATGAGCGTGAGCATTGCCCCGCTGGAAGCTACGTTGGAGTACCAATTCATGCTGTACAAGCCGGTCTATACCCTGGCTGACCCCAAGGGCATCAAGCGTCTGCTGGAACGACGCAACCCGCTTCAACAGCATTATATAGCAGTTACGGAGCATCCCGTGTTGATTCATCAATGGCTGGAGCAAATTCGGGGGGCCTGGGCAGACGGCAGTCCTTTACAGAAAATTCGCGTACAAGCTCTGTTCCTGCACCTGGTTCATGAGCTGCTGGGACAACTTCATGTTCAGGGTATGAGCGAGCCTGCCACCGATCTGGCTTCTCAGGCTCTCCGTTACATTCATGAACGTTATGCCGAGCCGATCACTATCGAGTCGATGGCGGCTGACCTGCATTGCTCAACCCGTCATCTTTCACGGATTTTCCGTCAAAGTGGCATCGGACTAACCCCCTCTGATTATTTGATGCATGTCCGGATGAATGAAGCTGCCAAATTGCTGCGTAATACGAAGCTGAATTTGCAGGATATTGCTGTCGGAGTGGGGTATTTGGACAGCTATTCCTTTAGCCGAATGTTTAAAAAATACAGTGGACTCTCCCCCTTGGCTTACCGTAATCAGCACTATATTGATGCAACAAGTCCGAAAGTGCCATCTTCCGGTTCCGAATATTCCATTGTTGCCGGACAACTCCATGATTATATTGATAATAATAATCAATACCAATTAGGGGGTAAGTCCAACATGAATCACTACATGCTCACACGCTATAAAGTCATGATGCTGCTGGTTAGCACTTTTTTGCTGCTCAGCGCCTGCACCGCACCGACGAATAGCGTCAACAATGCTGCACCTTCGCCTGCTGCCAATGAAGCGGCTGGGCCGGAAGATACACAAGCAACCAGCGAGGCTCGCACGATTACTCATGATTTGGGAGAGACGCGTATCGAAGGAATTCCGCAGCGTATCGTTACGCTGGAGCAAGGGTTCACCCAGGTTCTCGCTTCGCTGGAGGTCAAGCCGGTGGGGGTAGCGGATGATAATAAGCCTGAGCGTTTCCCGCAGGACACGCTGGCCTATATCGAGGGTTATACTTCGGTAGGTACCCGCTCCGAGCCCAATCTTGAGGTCATTCGTACCTTGAAGCCAGACCTTATTATCGCTGATACGGGCCGTCACACAGAGGTTTACAGACAACTAAGCGAGATTGCGCCTACCATCGCTTACAAGAATGACGGTGGCAACTATGAGCAGGCTATTCTCGCAACTCAGGCCATCGGCGATGCCTTGGACAAATCCGAAGAAGCTGCCGCTTTGCTTGCTAGTCATAAGGAGAAAGTCGAAGCCTTGGCACAAGCGATCAATTTGGATCAAAGTGTGCTGATCGTTGCTCCCCAAGAGGATGACGGCAACACTTTTCAGGTACGGACGGATTCCTCGTTCCATGGTTCTTTTCTCAAGAACGTGGGTCTGAACTACGCACTGAGCAACGATAAGGAACACAACGAACTCATGACCATTGAACAACTGCTCACGATTGATCCGGATGTTCTGCTGATTCTGATCAACGAAGACGATGAATCCATCTTGCCAGCACAAGCGAACAACCCGCTATGGAACCAGCTTAGTTCTGTCCAGAACGGACGGGCCCATGAGGTAGAATTGGCGACTTGGTCCAGACAACGCAGTATTCCTGCCCTCGACAAGGTCATTGCCGAAGCGCCTGATCACTTCTAGACATGGTATCTTTGTTCAAAAACACTTTATCAGGCCGCTCCAAGTTCCTGGGGTATAGCCTGCTTGGTCTTATCGTGTTGTTGCTGCTCTTTATTGTGTCACTACTGGTCGGCCCTACGGGGTACGGCCTTTCTCTTCTTCGTGAATATGTATTGGATTACTCCGAGACAAATAAAGATCATTTAATTCTCCACCTGCTGCGCTTGCCACGTGCCGTTGCCATTATACTGATCGGGGCTAACTTGGCGGTAGCAGGCTGCATCATGCAGGCATTAACTCGTAATCCGCTGGCTTCCCCCAGCTTGTTCGGGCTGAATGCCGGGGCTTCCTTTGCGGTGGTGCTCAGTATGGTCATCTTCCCCGGTGTGGGCGGCTTGCTGCTGGCCGGGGCCAGCTTTGCCGGAGGGCTTCTCGCTGTGCTGCTCGTTCTGTCGATGAGCGCAGCCACCCGCGGTGGCCAGATGGAGCTGCGGATGGCGCTCGTCGGCATCGTGATTCAAGCCGTATTGTCTTCCTTTACGCAAGGACTGCTCATTTTCAATGAGGAATCTTCCTCCCGCATCCTGTTCTGGCTGGCTGGATCGGCGGCTGGAATCAAGTGGGAGCAGGTCACACTGCTAGCCCTATTCAGTCTGGGCGGCTTGCTAGGCGCGGTGCTGATTAGCCGCTCGCTATCCTTGATGAACCTGGGAGATGAAATCGCAAAGGGGCTGGGGCAAAAGGTATGGCTTCTACGGATCGGCGGCAGCGCCATCGTCATTATGCTGGCGGGCATTTCTGTAGCGGTAGCAGGTCCCATCGGGTTCGTGGGACTGATCGTCCCTCATATCAGCCGTTATTTACTGGGCAATAATTATCGGGTGCTAATCCCCTTCTCTGCCATTGCGGGCGGCATTCTATTAACCGCGGCCGATATCGGCTCACGGTTTGTGAATTTCCCTGCCGAGACGCCAGTCGGCATTGTGACCGCGCTGGTCGGGGCGCCCTACTTCGTTTATCTGGCACGCCGCCGGAGCAGGAGGTCCGCATGAAAAGAATAGCTGTTGCGGTTCCGATTCGGGTGCGAAATACCTCTGTTATATTGCTGCTTGCGATGGTTGCCGCCGTGTTAGCCGTAGTTAATATAGGCATTGGCGCCGTGCCCATGTCTATAGCCGATATATGGCACGCCTTCACGGGTCAAGGTGACCCCGACCTGTCGCATATCATCATCCATTACCGGATGCCGCGCATTCTGCTGGCCCTGCTGGTGGGCAGCGCCTTGGCTGTATCCGGGCTGATTGCCCAGACAATTCTGCTGAATCCGCTGGCAGCTCCCGATACGCTGGGCATCTCTTCCGGGGCGGCGATCGGTGCCGTGCTTCTGATGGTCAGCTTGCAGCCGGAGTGGCAAAGCTATGGCCTGTCTTCCATCGCAGCCTTCGCCGGGGGCTCTCTCGGGGCGATGCTGGTATACGCCCTTGCCTATCGTAACGGGCTCAATCCCGTGCGACTTGGACTGGTAGGGGTTGCGGTCAGCGCTTGTGGAAGCACCTTGGTACAGTTGCTGGTGATCCATTCGTCCATGAACACCAACACGGTGTTACTCTGGCTGAATGGTTCATTATGGGGCCAGACGTGGGCGCAGGTATCGCAGCTTGGCCCCATCGTGCTGCTGCTTATCCCGGTGGCCTGGGTGCTGGGTACTCATCTCGACATTCTCCATTTGGGTGACATTTCGTCCAAAGGGCTGGGCATGCGGGTGGAACTGGTGCGCTTCTTCTATCTCTTTCTCGCCGTGCTGCTAACCAGCAGCTCCATCGCTGTAGTGGGCATGATCGGCTTCGTTGGCCTGGGCAGCCCCCATATGGCCCGGCGCATGGTCCGGGGAGGCCATCGCATCTACATCCCGGTCGCCGCTCTGGTGGGCTCCATCATGCTGCTGTTAGCCGACACCCTCGGCCGCTCCGTAGCCCCGCCCATTGAGTTCCCCGCCGGACTGATCACGGCTTTGATCGGCGCTCCTTACTTCCTCTACCTGCTGCGGCGTGAGTTCCGTCGGCAGCGGTAGTGGTAGTGCTGGAGGTAGTGGTGGAGGTAGTGCTGGCAGCACCGATAGTGGTGACGGGTAAGAGCGGATAAAGGTGAAGGATGCAGTAAATGGGTCTGGATGAAATCTGGATGGGATGAAGTGAGGTATGATATAGTGAGGTACTGTTTAGTGAATGTGAATGTACTGTATAGTGAGTTAGGAAGATACAACTAGTTAATTAGCTGGGAGAAGCCACTCCCGAGCTTATAGAGGTTGTTCAAAAAGTCACCTTCCCAGAACGAAGTAGTTCAAGGAGTGAACTCGACATCGAATCTTGAATTCACCCGGGCCTTCCGTTGCTCACGTACCCACTACGTACGCTCCGCTACTCAGTCCCTGGCTTCATCCAACCTTCTTGGTCCTGTAAACTCGACTTTTTGAACACGCACTTATATGGAATTTCTCCCGCTAATTTGTTCACTTTTCGCATATTGCAGCTAATTATATGGAATTCCTCCAGTTAATTTAGCCATATTACCGCCAAAACGGGTATATCGGTGACTTTATAGGGAGGAATTCCATATAACAGGCGTTTTCCGGCAATAATCCGCTGATTAGCGGGAGGATTTCCTGTTAATCTTCATCTGCTGGATAGAATGGAGGTGGGAACCGAAGAGTCCGCTTTCCCCTCCATAATCTCCAAGGCTTCATCGGTAATTTGAGCGGGAGATCGGTTTACATGGGCTGACCTGTGCCCTAGCCCCTTGGCTAAGGCGTGAACTAGGATGCTTCTATCTCCGCAAGCAACTGTAATTCAATCTGCTTCATTTCATAAAAATATCCCTTACCATTCATCAATTCATCGTAAGTTCCCTGCTCAACCACTCGGCCTCGATCCATGACCACAATCTTGTCCATCACTTCAAGGCCCGCGAGCCGATGGCTAATCATAATTAATGTATCTGCGGCGGCCTGTTCAAATATCTGCTTCAACACAAGTCGCTCCGTCACGTAATCCAATGAGGAGGTAGGCTCATCCAGCAGCCACAGCTTCCCGGATCGCAACATCACTCTTGCCAGTGCAAGTCGCTGCTTCTCTCCATCTGACAGATTTTCGCCCTTCTCCAGCACCGGAGCATCAAGCTCCAGCCCTTGGAGCTGCGCTCTCTGCAGAGCTACTGACAATGCTGAATCATCACAGTGCTCTTGCCCCGCCAACATGTTCGCACGAACTGTTCCACGAAAAAAGTGACCTTGCTGAAGCACCACATTCGTATGGCGCCAAATATCCGCTTCATCCACCGCCTTGACAGAGATGTTGTTCAAGCTGATACTGCCTGCCGTTGGGATATGAAGCTTGAGCAATAGCTCCAGAATTGTTGTCTTTCCCGATCCGCTGGGTCCTACAATGGCTGTCTTCGAGCCTGCTGGTAGCTCCAGAGAAATATCAGACAGTACAGGTCTCCATTCGTCCTTGTACTGATAGCTCACCCCGGCAAGTTTAATAGAGGGAGCATCTGGCGTCATTTTCCCCAAGACCTCTTCACTCGAACTCAAATTCTGACCTGGGGGGATGCTCTGCTGAAGGCGTCTGGCAGCATATTCACTATCCTGCTTATATGCAGGCAAGATTGCCATTGGAGCTGCCTCCTCAAAGACAGTATTAGTCGCCATCACAAGCATGGCAAGAAATACGCCAGCCAAGGAGCCCTGCATAATTAAATAGCTTCCCAGCACCAACACACCCCAATAAATTAAAAAGGTGACAAACACGTGAAGCGACTGCCCGCGAAGCAAGCCACTTGCTTCCTGTCTCTGACTGTCTGTCAGCTCTTCAGACATTTGGCGGAGCCTGTCTCCCCGTTTCGTCAATTGATTATACAGCTTCAAATCGCGGAAGCCATAAAGCAGCTCAGCCGCCTCGGCAGAAAAAGCTGCTCTTTGAGAACGCACTCGCTCATGAATTTTACTTCGTCCGGCCAGAACAATACCGGGAACCACAAAGGCCGTTAATAGCATTCCAAGCACCAGGAGCAGTGCAATCCATATCGAAAAGGCAGAGGTGAAAATAACCGTAGCCAGAAATACCATCACCACCATGATCGGAGGATAGGCCACGCGCAAAAAGTAAAATTGAAGGCTTTCAATATCCCCTACAATCCGCGCGAGCAGTTCTCCGCTACGTGTACGATTTAACAGGCCGGGCACTAAGGGAACCAGCTTGGAAAAATAAGTTACCCGCAAGCGGCTGAGCAGCGAGAAGGTTGCCCGGTGAGAATACAAGCGTTCTCCATACCGGCTTGCCGCGCGGACAAAACCAAGCACCTTCACCAGCGATGTTAGCACAATCAGCGTGTAGAGAGGCGGAGCAAATACCGTTTGCGAAATAAGATACCCGCTTGTGGCAAACAGAACAACACCTGCAATACCAGCTATAAACCCTCCTAAAATGGACATTAAAATGTCTCTTCGCTCTTGAAGCATCAATTTGGTGAATATCGTTAGCTCCTTGATGATAATCCCCCCTCTCGCTGGGCAGTGACCAGCTCGGCATATTGCGGAAGACGCGCAAGCAGCTCTTCATGCGTTCCACTATCTGCCACCTGCCCCTTCTCCATATAAAGAATCCGGTCGGCATGACGAATCGTATACAAGCGATGCGCCACAGTAATGACAGTCGCTTTCCGGGCAAGCTCCGAGATAGAACGCTGCAATATCTTCTCCGTCTGCACGTCCAGCCCTACGGTCGGTTCATCGAACAGCAGCACGGAGGGCTGCTTCAAAAAAGCCCGGGCCAAGGCCAGCCGCTGCCGCTCGCCTCCCGATAGCCCTCTTCCTCCATCACCAATCTCCGTATCGTAGCCATGCTCAAGCTCGGAGACCAGCTCCGTCAAGCCCGCCGCATCAGTTGCAGCAACAATCTCCTCACGAGATACAGCCCGCCCTGCCCCCAGAGCGATATTGTCAGCAAAGGTGCCTGCGAAAATGTAAGGGTGCTGTGTAATATAGCCTATATGACGAAACCATAACTCTTCCCCAAGCAGCGCAAGGGGCTGGTGCTGAATAACCACCTCCCCGGATGCAGGAGTAAGCAAGCCGGACAACAGGTGCAGCAGTGTAGTCTTTCCCGATCCGCTTCGTCCAACCACGGCAACCTGCTCGCCAGGATGAATGGTTAACCTTCCGGTATCCAGCTTGAAATGCTCATATTCAAAGCAGACATCCTGCAATTCAATAAGAGGAGGCCCTTCCGCGAGCTGCTGCTCCAGTTGCTTCCGTGCTAAAGCATCCATGGCGTCAGAAGTCTCATGCTGCGGATCATCCTCCACCGTCTCAAGCATCTCTTCGACCTTTCGGATCGCTCCCATGCTTGTCCGCCCGCTGTGAAAAGCCGTCCCTGTATTTTTCAATAAATTATAGAACTCTGGCGCTAGCAACAAAACCAGCAAGGCGGTGTGAAAGGTGAGTGTCTTGAATACGACCAATTGCAGGGCCAGCTCCAGGGCCACCACTCCAATCCCCATCATCACGATAGCCTCAAGCATAAACGTATTCGTAAAAGCGATCCTCAAAATCCCCATAGTTGCATCACGATAGTTAAGACTGCTACGCTCAATCCGCTCCTCCTGACGTTTAGTCCATCCAAACAATTTAAGCGAAACCAGACCTTGCAAGGAATCAAGAAATATGCCTGAAAACTGAGCTAACTGCTCGTACTTCTCCTCCGATTTCCGCTTGGTGCTCAAGCCTACCAACACCATAAATAGAGGAATGAACGGCGCCGTAAAAAGTACAATAAGACCTGAATTTGGATGCAGAATAAATAAAGAAATCAGTAGAAGCACGGGGATAAACAGAGCCTCTATCATCTTGGGCATATATTGACTGAAATAGCTGTCCGACTCGTCAACAGCATCCAGTGCGACACTGATCTTCCCCCCTGCCTGTCCTGCCAGTGCACCAGCTAACGAGCTGCCTGTCAGCCTGGCAAGCAGACGAGATCTCATGATCTGCTTGGCTGTCGCCGCCATGCTGAGCCCCGTTCTTCCACTGGCATAGATCAGCAGCACCCGAATTGCCATTACCAGCAGCAGATAGCCAAGCGCGGCAGCAACTCCCCCCAGCGTATCTCCTTCCACAAAGACGCGCTGCACCACTTCGGCCAATAGCACAGCTTGAGTGATCAAGGCCGCGCCCAGCCCCAAGGACAAAATTGCCAAAATGACAAGCCGCTTTCTTTGTGCAGCCATCAGTGCGGACAGTAAACTTGCCTTCCTTCTCACTCCAAGCCCTCCTACTCCCCTATCTATTTTCAAACGTCTCCTTAACGCTTCCCCTTCACATAATCTGCGTCAAACAGGAACAGCCTTAATACAAGAATCAGAGAAGGAATGAGCAGCAGCAGCCCTCCGATAAAAGCAGCCACTAATGCAGTACCCATCGCAGGCGATGTAGCGCCGTTGTGAATGGTGATATACGGATCAAGAATGTATGGGTACTGCCCGATGCCATAGGCGAAGAAGGCAAAGAAAAACTGCAGCATCACACTTATAAATGCCAGCCCGTAATGAGTTCCTTTGTAGAAAAGCCACTGCGCAAGCATAAAACATATAATTGACAGGCCGAGCAGCCACCATAAATCTATCATGTTCTGAAAATGCCTCTCATTATGCTGACTTAGCGAAATAAAGGAGGTAAGCGCAGCAATAATCGTTGGCGTCCCCCATAACAGCGTATAGTTCCTCATCAGCTTCAAGGCCGGAAGATCCCCGGCTCGCGATGCATAGAAGGTGAGAAAGGAGCTGCTGATGAACAAAACAGATACTATTGCCAATCCAACGATGCTCCAGGACAGCGGACTGGTCAGAAGCTTCATATAATCCAGAGATACCGAGTTGTCCGCTGCCACGATAAAGCCGCCCTCGGAAAGTGTAAGCGCCACTGAAAGGGCAGCCGGAATGAACAGTCCGGTCGCTCCATAAAGAAATAAGTAGAGCTTGCTCTCCTTGGAGCCATAGTTCTCAAAGGCGTAGAAGGAGCCACGTATCGCCAAAAGTATAATCGCAATGCTCCCCGGCACAATCAGCGCAGAGCCATAATAATAAGCCGTATCCGGGAAGAAGCCTATAATCCCCACGAAGAAAAAGACAAAGAAAACGTTGGTTATCTCCCACACCGGGGACAAATAGCGCGAAATCAAACGATTAAGGAGATGATCCTGCTTGGTATGCCGTGCATAAAAGGCAAAGAATCCGGCTCCATAGTCAATAGAAGCTACAATAAGATAACCATAAAGAAACACCCACAATACGGAAATGCCGACTAATTCATAGCTCATCTTCTGACATCCCCCGCTTCCTTCGACTTAAGGTGGTTAGCTCCCGCCGACTTCTCCATCTCTAGCTCAGCCGGATTGTTACGAAATAATCTTCGCAGCACAAAGACGCAGATCGTCCCAAGCACGATATAGAGCAGCAAGAACAAGAAGAAGAGAATTCTTACGCTGGGCGAGGTTGTAGCCGCTTCTTCCACTCTCATGTAACCGCGAATAATCCAGGGCTGGCGACCGATCTCGGCATAGAACCATCCCAGCTCAACCCCCAGAAAAGCGAAAGGAATACAGCCAACAATTGCCCAGAGAAGCCATCGATTCAATTCATTGCGCTTCTTCCATATTACGAATAGGAAATACACAGCCGGAATAGCAACCAGCGCTGCGCCTGCTCCAACCATTAAATCAAACAAGTAATGCACAATTAGCGGCGGCTGCTCATCTGCTGGAAACTCATTAAGTCCGGTCACCTCGGCATTAAAATCCCCAAAGGCCAAAAAGCTGAGCGCCTTGGGAATATGCAAAGCCCCCATAATTTCCCGTTCACTATTCAGCCAGCCCAGCAATATGAGGTCTGCCCCTCGCTCCGTTTCAAAATGCCACTCCGCGGCTGCCAGCTTCTCCGGTTGATGTGCTGCCAGAAATTTAGCTGACATGTCTCCAGCCAGGGTAGTGAGCACACTGAAAATCAGCAAGACAGACATCATAAGCCGCAAAGCCTTCTTGGCATATAGGCTGGCTCCCTTTTTCAGAATAGAAAAAGCAGCGACCCCCGCGAGCAAAGCGGCTCCTGTGGCGTAAGCCGATGTCAACACATGGAATACCTTAGAAGCGGTAGCTGTATTAAACATGGCCTCCAGCGGCTGAACCGCAATAAAATGACCCGCTTCCATCACGAACCCTTCCGGTTGATTCATGAAACCATTTACGGTTGTAATGAAAAACGCTGACATGCTCGCCCCCGCAACAATAGGCAGCGTAAGCAGCCAATGAATGTAGCGATTTCGGAACCGATCCCAGGTATACAAATAGATGCCAAGAAAAATGGCTTCAAAGAAAAACGCAAACACCTCCATAAATAAAGGAAGGGCAATTACGTTTCCGGCAAGCTTCATAAAATTAGGCCAGACTAAGGCTAATTGCAAAGCAATCGCCGTCCCTGTAACGACTCCGACAGCTACAGAAATGATGAATCCTCTTGTCCACCTTTTGGCCATTAATATATAGTGTTCGTCTTTTTTCCTTATTCCCACAAATTCCGCGATTGCAATCATTAAGGGAATTCCAACTCCAACCGTGGCAAATATGACATGAAAGGTTAAGGTTAAACCCGTTAGCCACCTGCTCCACAGTAGCGTATCAATCATCTTGAATAATCTCTCCTCCCAATGTCCCTATCCATTCTATTTTTTATAATTTAATTATTTATTATACCCAGCTCGATGACACACTAAAAATTCAAAGCACCTCAGTTCATCAAAAAGACATTATTTTGAGGAAAATGTGTGAATTCGAGAAGTTTATAGTGACTTTTTTAACAGCTAATAGGAATATGCCGCATCGTAAGCTGCTTCCATACCATCTGCCTCTTTAGAAACTGCGAAGAAAACAAATTGGCCCTTCGATTTGAGCACATGTTTTTCTATAAGATAATATTCCTCAGGGCGGTAGTCCTTGAATTTCACGGTTTGCGCCTGAATTCTTTGTTCGATTTGTTCCATCACCCCAGCAATGTCACGGATATCCTTGACCTTCAGGATAGCTAGTTCATCTGCCTTGACGTTGGAGGTCGCTGTGTACAGGACGAAGCCCTCAAGTATTTCCGGCTCGATCCCGTACCATTTTCGCAACTCCCCCTCATCTCGTAGCTGCACTCCACTGAAATCAACCTTTTGCTCCATGTGATTCTGAATCTCGGCAACAGTCAATGCTTGCCCGGCAGAATTACTTGAACAGGCACTCAAGAGTCCAATCATCATTATAAATCCAATCAGTACCCACTTTTTGGACACCATAATACTTCCTCCATTCCATGTAGAGAATCATCTTACCAGGCATCACAATATTTCCTCCACTACGTTCAGAATCGATGGGTCTTCAACGAAAGTCTTGATATTGTAAAGGATCACCATGTCCTGGAACCCACGCTCACGTATCAAATCTAGCAGCGAGTCCGTAAAGTAACGAAGGTCCACCACGTCGATTTCTCCATAATGCTCAGTGAGGAAGGGAATCAAACTATTGGCGTAAGAGTCCTTTACGACTAATAGCTTTTTCTCAGGTGGCCCCCCTGTCACTATTCGAATCAAGACATGATTGCCATCTAGAAAAACAGCGTATTTATCTTTTTCATCCAGCCTGTTCTCTGCATACAGCGAGTCCGTAACCCGGCGTTCCTCTTCATACGATACCTTGATGGACTCTTGCTCCCGGGGAAGATAAAGCCCGATTGAGTCTGGCGAGAGGTGGCGATACCCACTTTTGGAATAAAGGGAGCCATAAAATTCCTTCGTCGCCAAGTGAATACGGAACGAATCCTCCTCCTGAGGAACGATTCCCAGGTGTCCAGCCAGCTCGCGGTAAGCGTAATAGGCCCCCTTCGTGGTCCAATGATGGTCCGTCTTATAGTAGATAGGCTGGCTTCGGTTCGGATACAAGGCCGAATAAGCATCGGCAAACTGGATGCCATCAGGCAGTAACGTCTTCAACTGCTCCACATCCGCAAGTTGGTCGCCCACTGGAGCATGTGCGGGAAGCTTGTCGGGGTACAGCGCAGCGGCAGTTGGCACAAGCATTAGCACTTTATGCAAATCCGGCGTAGCTTGGTCCAAAGCCACCATCGCCTGCCCCCGCTCTGCCAGTTGTGTAGCAGAGGGAGAGATGTACTGCTCTAGCAAGTATCCATCCTTGCCAAGAAAAACACCCTGACTCTCCTGCTTGCCCAAGGCACGGTCTAAGTCGGTCTTCATGCCCACCCAGAGATTGCGAAAAGCCACCTGGTCCGACATGTAACGCTCGTAATCGGCCGTAAACTGCCCCGATAGCAGCACGCGCAGCGAGAAGCTTGGCCGTCCCTCCAGCACTCGGTTCTCGGTCTCCGAAAAAGTCTTTTCAGGTGTCAGCATCGTCGCCAAGGCCACCCCGCCAATATAAAGCAGTAACAACAGGCCAATCAGGTAGGTTGAGTTAACCCTGCGTCTCATCGAGCTTCCCCCTTAGAATCGGAAATATAAAAATGGGTTGTAGGTTTGGGCGACGAGATAAGCCGTAGACAGGATTAGCGCCACCAGATACAGCAGCGGCAGGACCGTCACAGAGACCAGACGTCGTCTGAAGGTCCAGCGCAGTAGCCATAGACGTGGGAGTGGTGTAGCACACAGTGCAGACAACGCCAGTATCAGGGCATACGCTGATAAATCATAAAGCGCCTGAAAGTTCGCCCACCCGTTCGCAGCCCCGCCAAACATACTTTTTACAAATATCCAGGCCATATCCATCTGCTCGAATTCAAATAACACCCAACCGATGGCAACAGCCAAAAGTAAATATATGTGTTGTCCCAGACGCGGGACATATTTTAGCCACTTTAGCAAAAAGAGCTTCTCCAGCGTGACCAGACCTCCGAAAAACAGCCCCCACGCTATAAAATTCCAACTGGCCCCATGCCATAAGCCCGTCATGAACCAGACGATGAGTAAGTTCCGAAGCTGCTTGCCGATTCCGGTCCTGTTCCCGCCGAGGGGAATATAGACGTATTCGCGGAACCAGGAGCCTAGCGAGATATGCCAACGTCGCCAAAATTCGGTCACACTGCGAGAAATATAAGGGTAATTAAAATTAATTTTCATATTAAACCCCAGCATTTTAGCCAAGCCTCGCGCCATGTCTGAGTAGCCACTGAAATCAAAATAAATTTGCAAAGTGAACGCAGCGATTCCCAACCAGGCCCCCAGCATACTCATCTCTTCCGCGGGCGTCGTCTTCACGCTAGTCCATAACAGGCCCAGGTTGTTGGCTAGCAGCATCTTTTTGGCTAAGCCGCGAATAAACAATTCCGCACCTTTACCAAAGCGCTTCAGCGTGAGGTTACGCGAGACCAGTTGCCGTGCAATATCGCCATACTTGACAATAGGACCTGCTACCAGTTGAGGGAACATTGTTACATAGGTACCGAAGGCGATCAAATTTCGCTGTGGCTGCACCTTGCCCCGGTAGACATCAATAACATAGGACATCGTTTGGAACGTGTAGAACGACAGGCCAATAGGTAGCGGGAGATCGGCGGCTTGCAGATGTAGCTGGAATAATCCGTTCAGGTTATCAATGACAAATCCGGCGTATTTATAAAAACCGAGAATCCCCAAATTTCCGGCTAAGGAAATCAATAGGACCGTCTTGGCTACCCGCCGTCGAGGTCTGAACCGCTCAATCAGCAGTCCGTTGGCATAATCGAACACCGTAGAGAACACCATGAGCAAGATATAAAGCGGCTCTCCCCACGCATAGAAAACAAGACTGGCTGCCAGCAGCACTGCATTTCTCAGCCGCTTGGGCGAAATGTAGTAGACCAGCAGAACCATCGGCAAAAATTGAAACAGAAAAATCAAGCTGCTGAAAACCATCGTTCTCCCCTCCTATGATCTGGGCTTCATTGGGAAGGAGCGCTCAAATAGTCAAGCAGAAGCGGATAAAACGCAGCCTGAAAATGAATGCCATCCGTGTCATACAAATCGGTGTGTTCCGCAACCAGCGGGGTCAAATCGACATATTGAACCTGCTGCTTCTCGGCAAGTGCCTGAAGCCCTTCATTATACTCTCCGATCGTGGCATAACGCGGCTCTTGCTCCTCCGCTTCGACCGTGACCGGCAGCACCGATAGTAGAGAAATGCTTGCTTCCGGCAGCCCGTCTTGAATAGCATCAATCAAGCGCCCATAATGGGTCATTGAATGGGCTATCGGATCATCGGTAGGCCAGAGAATATCTGTGGAGCCTAGATGAATATAGACATGCTCGGGCTTGCGGGCAATCAACTGGTCAACATCGTCCTCCATCATGGTGAATTCTGCTGTTTTTCCCGCACCGGCCAGTACATTTTCCTCGTTCAATACATCATGATAGCTCAGCCCTTCCGTGATGGAATCGCCCAGGAACACGCTTGTCCCATACTGTGCTTTGTAGTCCAAGGGAAGCTCTGCTTGCCCCGTGTTGGCTGGTCCTCCGTTGTCCTGTCTTCCACAAGCCCCCATCACTAAAGCCATGGCAATCAGCAGTATTCCTAATCTCTTCATCTCTTCTATCCCCTTTCGTTGATCTTTTTAATGTGTGTTCAAAAAGTCGGGTTTTCAGGACCGAGAAGGTTGAATGAAGCTAGGGACTGAGGAGCGGAGCGTACGTAGTGGGTACGTGAGCACCGGAAGGCCCGGGTGAATTCAAGATTCGATGTCGAATCTATTTCTCGAACAGCTTCGTCCTGGGAAGACGACTTTTTGAACAACCTCTACAAGAGGAATAGTACAGGAGGGATATGCAGTTCATGTGCAGATCAGTTGCAGATGAAATAAAAAAAGCGCAGAACCATAAGTTCTACGCTCGCTCTAGCTCAAAATAAAACTGTACGCCCTGCTCGGTATTGGTCACTCCGTAAGGTGCACCATGCAGCTTGAGGATTTGCTGACAGATTGCCAGGCCCAGTCCGGTGCCGCCGGTTGAGCGGTGACGAGACTGCTCGACTCGATAGAAGCGATCCCAGATTTTGTCCAGTTGCTCCTCAGGGATATGGGTACCCTGGTTTTCGACCGTGACAAGGACTGTTTGCGGATTCTCCTTCATCCTGATATAGATGCTTTCACCCTCGGGCGTGTATCGCACCGCATTGGTGAGAAGGTTGACCAGCACTTGTTCAATACGCTGAGCGTTAGCAACAACCTCGATGGGAGCAAAATCCATATGCAAATTCAGTTGCTTGCTGTTGATGTCGAAGGCCTGCTTGGCACAAACTCGTTCCAGCAGATCATCCAGACGAAAGACGGTTGTCTCCATGCGATAGGCGCCCGATTCGTATTTGGCCAGCTCCAGCATATCGTTCACCAGCAGGCTCATCTTGTGAACCTCTTCCTTCATGGCAGAGAAGTAATGCTCCCGCTTCCCGCTATCCGGCTTGTCTTGAATAATGTACAGGCAGCTCTCCATAATGCTGAGTGGTGTTTTTAACTCATGAGAAACATCCGCAATGAATGCTTTTCTGGTCTGCTCCAATTGCCTTTCCTGTTCAATATCCTGCTCCAGTCGGTGAATGTGATCGTCCAGCATACGCGATAGCTCATTGATATTCTGTGATAGCTGACCGATCTCATCCTCCGTTGTCACCGGAATCTGAGTAGCAAAATTGAGACTCGCCATTTGCCGGGTAACTTCATTGACTTGAAGCAATGGACGGGCAATGCGCTTGGCATAGAAGAAGGAGACCAAGGCTACCAGCAACAATGCACCTAATGCAATATAAAGGAAATACTGACGCATGACGCCCTCGGCCTCATCTACAGGCTGTAGGGAGGTCATGGCAAACAAGTAGTATGGAGTTCCGGTGCTGTCGGTCTGTCGATTCACAAAAATTTTATAAGGAACGTTGTTCCCCACATAATCGATGACGGCTTGGTCCTTCTCAGGCTTGTCCCCATAGAGCAGATTGGCTTGAAATGTCTTCATTTGCTCCAAAAACAAATGATTGGTGTAGCGGGATTCCTCTACTCCCTGAGGTGTTCGCAGCTTGGTTACTGTTCCGTACACAAGAATACTCGGATAACGCTCGCGATATTCCATGGTATTTGCAAAGCGGGGAACGACTTCATATTCCTTCTGCACGAAGGGAGTATTCTCCAGATGATTCTCATCCCTCAGGCTAGAGGCCTTACGCGCCATTCGCTGCGGAACGAACTGATTATTGATCAGGAGTCCTTCTATAGCAATGTCCTCCCCAGGCTGAACAAAAACCTCTTCCCGCAGGGGATGGTCCTCCCTGAATTGTTCGACATCCATCACAGTGTACAGCGGAATCGTCAGCGTTTTCCCCGAAAGAGTGGGCACTTCCGCTACATCCTCCAGCTTCACCTCGGCTGCAAAGTTACGAGTATCGGAAAGATACCCCGAAGCGTCCAAGCGAGCGACCCACGTATTATGATTTTGATAAAACTGTTGTTCGGCTGCATAATCATCCCCGGTCGCTTCCCATGATTCAGTAGATACGGCGTTTAGTGCCGATTGAACGCTGGAGACTTTCTGATGAATATAAAATCGTTCAAAGAACAAAACCTGACCCACAAACAAACTGGCAAGAAGAAAGACGGACAAACTGACGATGAGCAAAAACAATTTAATAACAATACTTTTCCTCATGCGTGTTCCTCAAATTTATAACCTGAACGGATGACCGTCACAATCTGATCGGCATGCGCTCCGAGCTTGGAACGAAGATTACGAATATGGCTGCTGAGCGTCCGATCGTCACCAATGTAGTCATAACCCCAAATCCTGGTGATGAGCTGTTCCCTGGTGAAAATTGTCCCCTTGCTGCCCAACAAGCAAGCCAAAATTTCAAACTCAGTATGCGTGAGATTACAAGGTGAACCGTTCACCGTGACACTTCTTGAAGGCAGATGTAGCGCTATTGCGCCTCCATACAACGTTTCCCGCGAATGATGGCGTTGTGGACCCTCCAGTAGACGCTTCGCCCGTGCCAACAAAATCGGCGGACTACAGGGCTTGACCACATAATCATCGGCCCCCAATTCAAAACCTAGTAGGGTATCATCTTCATCCGATCGGGAGGTTAACATCAGAATCGGAACATTGGACGTCTTGCGAATCCGGCGGCATACTGACCACCCATCCAATTCTGGCAGCATAATATCAAGGATAATCAAGGCGACTTCATGTTCCTGGAACAAAGCTAACGCCTCTTTGCCGTCGCCGGCCTCCAGCACCTGATAGCCTTCATCCACTAAATATTCCTTGGTGATTTCCCTTAACACCTGCTGGTCTTCCACAATCAAGATTGTCTTTGACATTTGAATCCCCCATAACCTTGAGTTAAGACCCATAGTAGCACGGTTATGAGTTGTTACTCAACTAAGGCTTCTTAATCATTTCTACACCGTCAAAAGTAAGACTTTCAATGTCCGCTTCCTGCTTCAACAGGTATCGATCAAAAAATGCCTTGGTATATGAGGTAATAATGTCGCGCTGCTCCATAGCGTCCCGGGTTCCTCGCGTGGCTTGATTGGTAGTAGTGAACATAGAGTCGGAGAAATCCCCATGAATGACATCATCAATAATGGCAAAGTAAGTATCGTCGCTATTCGTTTCCAGCAAGAAAGCATTCGTATTATGAGCAAGCACGGTGCCAAGCTGCATGTACGGTTTCTTAAGGTCGCTATCCAGAGCACCCACCATATTGCCGTCCAGATTCACAGCACCGACGAATCGTTCATCATCACGGCTAACAATGGCTGCTGTAGTTCCTCCAAAGGAATGTCCAAACACCCCCATACCGATGTCAAGCTGCAATCTGCCCTCAAACTCAGAGTCTAGTTCACCGGCATTCATTTTATACAAATGATCTGCTACATAACTGACATCCTCGCTCTGTAATACGGCATACTTGGAGAACTTGGTCGCTTCAGGGGCCGAAGTTAATTTGCGGGAAATCTCCATGGCTGCTTCTTCCCCAAGCTTGTTGGTCACAATCTCAGGTGGAGTCAGAGTGGCTGCCTCCATGCCGTATTTCGTTAATTCGGTCATGAATTGTTCCGTCATTGCCATAGTTCGTCCATCCTTAAGCTTGTACACACCACTTTCCGCATGTCCGATGGACACCACAATATAGCCGGAGCTGGCCAGGTCTTGAGCAAATAAAGTACCTTGCTGCGGATAAGCACCCGCGCCGTGGACAAAGAATAACACCGGATATTGCTGTTCCTTCTTGGACAGAGTGAGATCTTCATAGGTCCATGTCTTGAAGTCGGAGTCAAAAAGCGGCTCCCCCGTCGGTGCCCCTAATTTAGCCAGAAGCTCATTTCTCAGGGAATGAAACTCTGGAAATGCATACTCTGCCGTGGGCTTGCCTTCATCACTATCCGATGGATAGAAAAATAATGCCGTCAGTTCTCTTTCGGAATGATCAGATGCGGTGTACTTGAAGTCCATCTGTGTACGCCCGACGGTATAATTGCCAATCGGTTTAGGAAATTCCTTATATGCCGTTGTAGAAGTCTTGCTATCTTCTGTCGGTGGTGGCTCGGTAATCGTGGAATTGCCGCTATTGTTTTCCGGCTTAGGCAGGTCTTCCTTTGCCGAATGATTGCTAGTTGGGCCGCAAGCGGAAAGCATCGTCAGTGTGAGAATCGCTGCCAAAATCGCTGTTAGTGTTTTATTCATAATTTCCCTCCATTGATGTTATTCAATCTTGTTGACTTGGCTCACTCTTCTTCAAATTCAGAATCTTTAATTAACCCATGAAGGAAGAATTTATCAAAATACTTGCGAATCTTGACTTGCAGATCTTCGTCCTCAATGCCAGCCTCCCTGTAAAATAAGATCAGATTGAACTGCACCGTGGCGTAAATATAGGAGATCAAGTCGTCGTCAATGTCGGGCCGGAGCTTGCCGTCGTACCTTAAATTGCGCAAACTGTTCTTGAATACGGCAATGGACTCGTCCTTGAACAGATCCAGGTATAAGTGCAGCAGGACATCCATAGGCAAATGCATTACGGTCTTTGCAAACTTAAGCTCCAATTCACTTAAAGGCTCAGCCGTTTTGTCATAACCCGTAAGCTCAAATACGTACTCTTGACCATCTTTTTCTAAAAACGCCTTTCTTTTCTCCGCCAAGCTCACTAACAAGTGATGATAAAGATCATCCTTATCTTTGAAATACCGGTAAAAGGTTGCCGGATACAGCGACAATGCTTCAAGAAGCTGCTTGATCGTGATGTCTTCGTACTTATGATCTACAAAAAGACGCATGGCCTTATTCATCAGTTCATCCTGTTTTTCCTTATCTAAATTAAGAAAAGCCTGTTGAGCCATCGTTAATCACCTCTTGTTTATTTGTTAATACATTATCAATATAACAATAACATATTATTATTGCAAATTTGATGGTTTTGCTATGGATTGGGCGTGAATGACAAATAGCCCCCATCGGAGTTAGATGGGGGCTAGATTCTTAATATGGGGGTATGTCTTTAAGTTTTTTTCACTTGTGGGAGGTGCGACCGGCCAGCTCAATCAGATATCTGATTTCAATCCACGCACCTGCATAAGGTGCGACGCTTTGGAATCAATGGCAGCTACACGGATATGTCGATTTCAATCCACGCACCTGCATAAGGTGCGACGGGCTGGGTACAGCCGTTACGATAGCGAAAGCCTTATTTCAATCCACGCACCTGCATAAGGTGCGACTCGTTACCTATAACACGGAGGATCAGTTAACCCATATTTCAATCCACGCACCTGCATAAGGTGCGACATCTAAATCGCTGGATAGCGTCAGCAATAAAATATTTCAATCCACGCACCTGCATAAGGTGCGACGACTGACAAAGACGATCCTGATGCCTTCCAGCAATTTCAATCCACGCACCTGCATAAGGTGCGACTGGTGCGTAAGAATCCAGCGCCCAGCGCGAAAATATTTCAATCCACGCACCTGCATAAGGTGCGACAGCGGCACAAATGAGCCCAGGCGTAGCAAGGGTTCAGAGGACCTAAAGTGCGAACCTCGAAAATGAGGCTCTAAAATTCGAGCGGAAAATGACCAAAAACCCGGGAGCCCTTGTGGGGCGCGCGGTGCGAATCTCCCAGGGATTTCATGTGAGCTTGGGGTTCGCACCGCTGCTTTTTTTACGCAATAGCCATCAAACTATCGCCTTAATCCAACCGGTTTATTACTGCTACTTGGCAATCATTTGGTTAATGGCACTGAAAAGTGCTTTTACCGAGGAAGTCATGATATCGACGTCGATACCGCAGCCCCAATGGATTTGCCCATCCGCCGCAGTCACTCCGATATAGGAGACAGCTTGGGATTTGGAGCCCGTTTCCAACGCATGTTCGGTGTATATCAGGTCGGTATAGGTTATGCCAAGATACGTTTGCAAAGCATTACTGATCGAGTCAAGTCTACCGTTTCCACTGCCCGTAATCTCCCTGACGCCCTCTTTTTGGCTCCCAATCGTCACAATGGTCTCGAAATTCTCATCGTCCTTGGAGCGGTATTTGATGAATTCAATCGGCGTCTTGATGTTGACGTATTCGCTGATAAACAGGTCGTAAATATCATCCGGCAGCAGTTCCTTCTGCTGTTGGTCGGATACGTTCTTCACGAAGTAACCGAAATGCTCACGCATTTTCGCTGGAAGATCGAGCCCGTATTTCTGTTGCAGCACATAACCGATGCCGCCTTTGCCCGACTGGCTGTTAATGCGGATAATATCGCCCTCGTATTGGCGGCCAATATCTTTGGGATCGATCGGCAGATACGGCACGGACCAATGGGACGTCTTCTTGTCCTCGCGCCATTGCATTCCCTTGGCAATCGCATCCTGATGCGAACCGGAAAATGCGGTAAATACCAACTCCCCGCCATACGGGTGTCTCTCGCTTACGTTCATCTTCGTCAACCGCTCGTAGACGGCAATGATTTCAGGAAGATGCTCAAGAGACAACTTGGGATCAACCCCATGGGAGTACATGTTCAAAGCCAGCGTGACAATGTCCACGTTCCCGGTTCTTTCCCCGTTCCCGAACAAGGTTCCTTCTACCCTTTGAGCGCCGGCTAACATGCCCAATTCCGCATCGGCTACGCCCGTTCCCCGGTCATTATGGGGATGAAGCGATAAGATGACGTGCTCCCGGAAGCTCAGGTGCTCACTCATGTACTCAATTTGGCTGGCGTAAACATGAGGCATCGACATCGATACCGTGGCTGGCAGGTTGATAATGACCGGATGACCCGCCGTCGGCTGCCATTCCTCCAGCACGCGATTACAAATCTCCAAGGCGAACTCAATTTCCGTACCCGTAAAGCTTTCCGGCGAATATTGGAACTGGAAATTCCCCTCCGTACTTTCAGCGCACTCCTTAAGCAATTTAGCTCCGGTCACGGCAATGTTGATGATCTCTTCTTTCGACTTGCGGAATACCTGCTCCCGCTGCGCCACCGAGGTGGAGTTGTAGAGATGGACTACGGCTTTTTTGGCCCCCTTCAACGATTCGAAGGTTTTCCGGATAATATGCTCTCTCGACTGGGTGAGTACCTGAATGGTCACATCGTCTGGAATCAGGTCCCGCTCAATCAATGTGCGCAAGAACGCGAATTCCGTCTCCGAAGCTGCGGGAAATCCAACCTCAATCTCCTTGAAGCCGAGCTTCACCAGCATTTGAAAATATTCCAGCTTCTCCTCCAGGTTCATCGGCACCACCAGTGCCTGATTCCCGTCACGAAGATCCACGCTACACCAGATTGGCGGCTCTGTGATATATTCCTTGCGCGTCCAGTTTAAGCTGGTCTCCGGTGGCATGAAATAACCTCGAGTGTATTTTTCGGCATTTCGCATAAGTATCCTTCCTCTCCTTCATGGTTCCAATCCTAATTGACAAATGTCGACAGCATGCAAAAAAAGCCCTTCATCTCTGCTAACAACAGAGACGAAGGACTTTGACGTCCTACGCGGTACCACTCCACATTCATGCCAGTTGGCATGCTCTCAATAGACATGAGCGTCTGATGAATCAGCTCTCATGCCCTCCCGATATAACGGTCAGGTTACCGGCTCCACCTACTTGGTATGTTCAGCAAGCCACTCCAAGGTGAGTTCAGACTCTCGTCACGGCTGCTTCGCACCACCCAGCAGCTCTCTGGTCGTTCAGAAGGTCTTACTATTCCTCTTCAACGTATTGAAATATTAACTGAAATCTTATAGCACCCCGGGCCAGATGTCAAGTGAAAACATGCAGGGCATGTACAGAGGGGCTTGGCTGGTGGTGTGGCAGACAAGGGTCAGCTCAGTGGTGAACTTATCAACTTTAGACCACGCACCTGCGTAAGGTGCGACGGTCCACTTCGATGTTCGACCATCATTCGAGCCATGATTTCAATCCACGCACCTGCGTAAGGTGCGACATCCAAAACATTAAGCCTGCCAAAGCCAAAGATGGATTTCAATCCACGCACCTGCGTAAGGTGCGACTAACTATTTGCAAAACCTCACTTTGATTTATTTTTATTTCAATCCACGCACCTGCGTAAGGTGCGACGCCCTAGTGCTGTAAAGGGAGCTGATCTATATACAAATTTCAATCCACGCACCTGCGTAAGGTGCGACCGTTGTGACGTCTGTGGGCGAGTTAAGCACCTCTCAATTTCAATCCACGCACCTGCGTAAGGTGCGACTGAACAAAGCACTGTATGATGCAGGATTCCGGTGCATTTCAATCCACGCACCTGCGTAAGGTGCGACTATACACACCCCTGCTGCCACCCTGAGTGCTTACGGATTTCAATCCACGCACCTGCGTAAGGTGCGACGATCCTTACCGCAAACTCTAAAAATTCTCCTACAATTTCAATCCACGCACCTGCGTAAGGTGCGACAATGGCAAAATTACACAATAACTATGCCCATCAAATTTCAATCCACGCACCTGCGTAAGGTGCGACTGGGGTCATACGGATCGTCAAGAGAGCGGCAAAAATTTCAATCCACGCACCTGCGTAAGGTGCGACTAAGTGCCGGGCGCAATTCGTATATGTACCACTCTATTTCAATCCACGCACCTGCGTAAGGTGCGACACGCATCTAATGTGCTGGATCAGATCATCATGCCAATTTCAATCCACGCACCTGCGTAAGGTGCGACCAGGTCCACGCGACCAGGGCAGGTAACACATGATTTATTTCAATCCACGCACCTGCGTAAGGTGCGACGTTCAAATTTCTGTTTGCCGCGAATAATGTAGATGATTTCAATCCACGCACCTGCGTAAGGTGCGACTCCGATTTTTAACATAAAAAGGGTATTACACTGCTTAATTAGCCATTTATAGCCCTAATTAATTAAAAAATGGCTAAAATAATTTAATATTTTTACATATAAGTAAATGAAAGTAACTTATTTTGGTGCGAATCTCCCGGGAAAATCATGTTCGCTTGAGGTTCGCACCAGTTTCTTTTAATCCTTGTTACGCATCTTCAATGATAATGCGGACCAGAACATGTGGCAAGTAGGTGCCTTCAACATGGTCCACGTAGGACAAAGCCAAACCCTTAAATCCGCCTAAATGCAATATGAACGAATTTTTTTCATTTCATCTATGAGCTTATCTATATTTTCAACCATATTATTAATTTTGAGATGCGAATTTCCCTTTATTTATCTATCTTTAGTCTTTGGTGATTTTAACAGTTCCACATATTCACTATCACGAGAAGCAATACTTCGCCTTTAAGACTAAACCATATGAAACCGGCTAAACTAGTATTAGAGCTGCCCTGTCCTTAAAATAAGCTCTGCCTTTTCGTTTACTCTTTCTCCCTATCATTGCTTTTAATCCTCTTCCGACTTTAAAATCCAATTTGTTGGATATCCACCCCCCTTATTATTTGAACCCGGTTTCTTTCTCTTTTCACTCATGTTACTCCAGTTTACATAGTTTTCAGCAGAATCAAACTCTCTTTCCAGTTTGCTCTGAACGTAGCCTTTAATATCGATTTGCTCCAATCCAAATTCAGATTTCATCATATTAATAAAGGTATCTACAAAGACGGACAGCTCCGCTTCCACTGCTCTGAACGGTGTAATGACCAGTGACTCAAAAGTATTTCCACTCTGTTCCAACATGATCTCTATTAATTCAAACTGCACCTTGCCGTAACCGTAGGCCTTAGCTCCACCAATAAGCTCATAGTGTGGTTTCCCTTTACTATTGTATTTTTCAACATCGGATAAAAGACTAACATCCATAGCAAGCAACAGCAACCCTAACTCAGCATCCGTCAAGTTTTTAAAATATATTTTCCCTTCCAAATGAAATGCGCTGTGCAATGGGTCATACACTTGACGTATACTATTAATTTCCGATCCTTTTGTGCCTTGCGGGATGGTTTGAATGGTCTTAGGTAACACATGATAATATTTTACTCCCCGCAATGGATCTCGTAAGTTGTTATTTGATTTTCCATTCTCGCTGTCTACTGGCTTTTCATAAGTTGGCATTTTCTTTCCATCAGATTTCAAGTACATCGCCCCAGCAGAAGCCTGTGGCTTTGCTAATAGGAACTCTTTTTCCTCACCATGAATATCTCCGTATACACGAAGGGGGCTAAACCGTAACCGCGATTTATAGGCAGATTTCTCTTCATTAACCGCCTTTCCGTTATTTCGGGGGATGTAACCAAATAGCGCATTGGCAAAATCAACGCCGTCTTCATTCTCTTCCCCTAGCAACTCGTCTAGCTGATAATCATATGGTATTTTGAAGTAAGGAGTTCGGCCAACAGCAGTCAGGACATTTGGCGAGTCATCTTCCTTCTTTAACTGATAAAAAATTACTTGAGGTTCCGTATTGGGAGTTCCTTCTTTAATGAAAAGATTATAGTATTGCTTATCCTTATCGCCCGTCTTCAAATGTATTCTTTTAAATGCCTTATTATAGCTAATGATCAAGCTATCTGAAATGTCGATTCTGACCGCGTCCTCTCGTTCTTTACCAATTAAATAGTGCGCACGCTTTGAACCAACATTTGTAGAATTAATAAGTACTCCATCTATTCCTCCTGCTATAGTAGAAGAAGCGTGCTCAATACATGAAACACCCTTCCCCGCAGGGACATACTTAACCCTTTTCTCGTAAGGAGTACTATTTTTTTTAACTGACCGGTGTTCATAAATGCAATACATCTCAGCCTTTAACGCCCATCTTTCTATGAGCTTAGCGAATAGTTCTTCCAGTTGTTGTTCTATATTGTATTGTTTTAGTTTATTTCTAAGCTCAGATAGTAGTTCCTTTTTTAACTTTTCAATATTAACTTTCTCTTGCTTATTTCGACTTCCTACTTTGGTAAAATTAAAATCATTGGTAAATACCTTCTTTATCTTCTCGGATATTGGATGATCAGGATCTATCTCAAGACTCTTCCTCAAATTGCGAATCTCATCATCAAATTTTTTTACTTGGCTGTTCAGATTATTCATAACGTCTAGCATAGTGCCATTGGTACCTTTACTTTTGACACGCTCGCTCCACTTAAACAATCTATTTGCTTCCGGTAATACATTACTGTTCATATTAACAATATCTAATTCCTTTACAGATACAAAATGCTTATCTCCAATCATCACAGCAGGGATTATATAGTAACTACCATCATGGTCCTGGTATAAGTACCCTGCCTCTATCACTTGTTCCAATCCGTTACCATCAGTGATTCCCAGTTTCTGTTTGTATCGCTCCCCTTTGGCCCCTCCGGCAATCCTCCGATATAACATTTCGCTGTCATCTACAAAATCTGGATAGCTGGCGCTTAATACTTCCACATTTGAGCGAAGTTTGCCACGAATCTGGCTACCACTTAACCAATACTCTGCAGGGGCTCCTGTTTCAGACGTTTCCCGCAATTCGAGAACCAATGGTGAACACGGATTGATTCGATAAGAAATGTAGCCGGACAAATGATCGGCTTCGTGCAGATCATGGCGGGGTGGCCTTTTGGCCTCGTTCTGGCTATGATATGGATAATAGTAGTTTGGTTTACCTCGTTCTCCCGGTAAGGAAATAAAATCGTAAGGCAAAGTAACTTCTATTAACTTTTGATTATTACTCCGCCCTTTCATTGTGCTTCCCCTTTCTCCAAGCAGCACAGCATTGTGCGCTCCACATAAGCTAAATCATCCTCGTAAGCGATTCGTTCACGGACAGTCAATCCGGTATATCTGGCTTTGCCAGCTCCGACTGTATTGTAAGGGGCTTGCTCCAATTCATAGCTGCGCTGAATAACAGCGTGCTCAGCATCTTCAGTCTTGTCAACAACAATCGGCTCATAAGCTATCAATTGACCATCCTGCCGTGCAATGTATATTTCCTGTGTTCCATCAAAAAAATGTCCCTCCAGCACTCTATCCTCATCCAATGCCCGTAGCAGCTCGCTATACTCTCTCTCATCATGGGTCGTGCCCAACAACAACCGGTCAAACAAATGCACAATGAATGAATACGGTTGATCTGGCAATAGCTTGTTGTCAAATTCAGCAGCCTTCATTTCAAGCCCCTCCCTCTGAATCTAATAATGTCATAAAGCGGTCATAGTAACCTTGTAGCTTGGATTGGCTTTTGTCATCTAATGGATCTAAATTGCTAATTCTTATCATTTCTCCGTTATAACTAACTTCCGTTTCCTTGGCTTCAAACTCTCCAAGGCCAATAACCGTTCTTCCTCCAAGCGGAACCAACCCGGAACCGATACGTCGCAGCAAATAGATCAGGGGGAACAATTTCCCTTCATCATCTGCACCCGCCCTCAGTTCTAAACGAATTTCTGCATCTCCCCGAACCTCATTCTGTGATTTGAGCGCTCCGTCGATGACACCACCAGTAATCCGGTCGATTCGGTTGTATACTGGATTGGAGTCTGAATCTTCTATTCGTTTGCTCTTCATCTCACGCGCTTTATCTATTACAACATCGGTTACCACAACCGATCCCATCTTTTCCTGGCTTCCGAACCACTCCTGCACAATTGTTTCTACCCGTGCTTCAAGTTCAGCTAGTTCCTGCTGATCTTGAAGCATTCGAAATAAAAGTCGTCTCATTTCATGACGCAGTAGCCCTTTAATGCTGGAGCCAGGCAAATAGTATTTGCCATCCGTACTGCGCTGAAGCCCCGTGACCTGGGAGGCCTGTTTGTCATCTCGACTCCGATCTATATATGACTGATAGACTCCATATGGAAAATGCCCTTTCAAACTGAGCACAGTTGCCGGATGATCTGAAATGTATTGCTTGTACTTTTTTGCACTCTCAGTACGGTCCTCCTCGTTACTTTTTTGGCTATGACGGTTAAAAACAAATTGATCCAGCGCTACGAAACTGTCAAAAGAAAATTTTTGGCATGTTAAATGTTGCAATGCGAAACAACCGTGTCCGTTACTCTTTTGCCCACCAAACCGCAATTCCCCTCGATCAATCGCTGCTGCACAAGTATATATGAGTTGCTCAAAAGAAAGCCGTTCAGGTGCTTCAGCTGTTAACGTTACCTCAGTATCACATTCAACCGTAAAGACCAATTTCGTTCCTTTGGGAAGATCATAGCGCTTGTACTTATGATTGTTTCGTGCTGACCCAGTCTTTGGATCAACTGCTGTTCCTTCCATTATGAAGGGTCCCTGTGGCATGTATAAGTAGCCGTCACTAATATAAACCTGGCTCTCTATAAACTCTTCTCTATCATCAGGGCCACCTAGATAGTGCAAGACAGTAACGGGCGACACCGTACTTCTGGTATTCAGCCAGTTTCGCAGAGCTCCGCCAATGCTGTTACCGCTGACAAATGGCTTGTCATCACCATCCAATAACAACGCTCCCGGTGAATCACCACCAAAATGCACAGGTGTTTCCGCCTTGAGTGTAAAGGTAAATCGTTCTCTAGAATTCACTCCGAATCGCCCCCTGGCTTGCATCAGACATTTGATATATATATAGTGCTTCGCAAAGCAACTCAGCAATAAAGCGCTTCTGCCCCACGATCTCTTCTATTCCCTTTTCAGAATTAGGCTGTGTAGGCATATAATAAATTCTTCCGTGGATGCTATTTACTTTGTCAGAGGCAAATTGGGACAATCCTTCATATTTCGGTTCAATATGCTCATTCTCCAGAAACGTTATCACTCCATTAAAATGAACGCCTGCTAGCGAAAAAAATTCATTATTTTGACGATAGGCCTGTTTGTCGCTCTTCTTGGCTATTAGGCTGACACCCTTCTTAGATGTACTTTGATCAGTAAGCCACTGTTTCAACAATTCGATCATTACCCTACAATGATATGGCTTAAGATTGTGTATTTTCAGTGATTCAAAACGATCTGTTGTTGAGGCATCCTCCATTTTCTTGATTAGCAACCGCAACCAGTGCTTACGATTATCACCTAGTCCTTTGCTAATCAATCTAATTGATTCAACAATATGAGGAGCAGAGGCGGAATCTAATTTCGTACTGATAGATTGTCCACGTCTCTCTAGAGAAATTGCCGGAATGGGTTGTACTCGTAATTGCGAAGGATACGGAAGATTGACGGCAATCCAGCCATACCCCTCCTGTGTTCGCAAACCATAACGACGTTGCTCAAGTACAGCAATTACTCTTTCCCTTGATTGTTCGTCCAATGGGTTTTCCAAGTAATAGCGCATAACAGAACCCGCTCTAATTGTTGTTTCCTTTGGATATCGTGCTTTCCAAGTTGCATTGTATCCCTCTGTCAGACCCGTCTGCACGAAATGACATTGCCCCTCTGCCAAGCGTTTAATTTGGATATTACCGCATTCCTCAAGAACTTCTTCTGGCAAATAAGGCAAGGGTTCACCATATCGACCACGCACAATAACATCAGACAGACAGGTTAATGTCAACACGTTTAGTTCCTCGGAAGCATTCGCTTCACTTCTTGGGGTGGTGATTCCAAGCCCATGATGGACCTCTGCATAATCCGTTTGTGGTTGGCCTATAAGCCTTACTTGACAACGTCCGTAACCTGATCCTTTCGAACCCCCAAAATACCAAATATCCTGCCCGTTCCACATCGACTCAATTTGTGGCTTAATTTGCTCCGTATAGGTGATTATTGAACGAAAAATATGTCCAGGCTCCAGCGCCTGATAACTAAACAGATTAGCTCGTTCCCGCAAATTCTTATTAAGCAGAGAACTATGATGAAGACGATAATTTTTACTTGATTGAATCCCCTCTAGATATCCATCTTTTATCGCTACGTAAGGCTGGGGGAGCTGGTTTTTGGGTGTCATTTGGCTAAGGCCATACATTTTATCAGGAACAGTAGTTGCATACAGATTAGTCAGCGATACCATTCCATCAGAATACCCTTGATTGGTCCAAATTTTCTGTCTTCTGTACTCGTGCTTGTCCATTCGTAAGTGTTGAGGAGAGGGTAGATACAATTGTCCTTCTCTAAACAAATAAGCATTGGAGCACTCCATTTGTTGTAAAATGGACTTGGGGTCCTCAAACAAACCTAGACGTTGCATACGAGCGATTGCCCCACCACGTAAAGTTGAACCTGGAATATAATCCTTGCAAGGTTCATCCCAGTGCGCTTTATTGCCACCGGCTCCAATTTTTAATGGCTCCAAATTACAGATTTCAATAACCTGATACCATTTCATGCTGACCCTCTCCCTTCCAAACATAGCTCCTGCCGAGCATCGTTCCCGTTAATTAACAACTTAGCTTCGATCTCCCCTCGCCCCCGATGGACGCCAGCACCAATTCGATCTAGCGAGCAAATGATTCGAAGCAAGTCGGGCAGAACCTGGGTTGGATCTTCATTGAAGAAAAGATGTGCCTGAAAAACAAGCCCTTTCTTGACTGCTTGATAGGTGTTCAACATTTTGTCTTTAACAACCCCATCGTCGAGTTGTATTTCCGTCCGGATATAAGTCTGGGCAGAAATCAAATCATGTGACGAGAACACTTTGGAATCAATTAAATCACGAAATGCATTTTTCACCTCTTGAGGCAATTCTAGATGAGTAAGTCTCATTATCCCCTGACCTCGAAAGCCCTTCTCTGCTTGCATATGTTGCAAATAATTCCTCATGAACTCCCGTAAATCCCATGCATTTTCTAATTCCCACGTATTAACCCCAAACAAAACATCCATGGAATGAAGGAAATCATATGCATGAGCGTAATTGTCCAGGTAACCCATTGAGATATATTGCCGTAGCAACCAAAGTGCTTGACGCTTAAGTTGCCCCTTTAAAGACTTGGCATGGAAATAGATAAAACCATACTCATCGCTCAAAGCCCGGGATTGAACAAGATTACGTTCCTTTTCTCCACTGGCAAAGATCGTCTCGCTCAGTAGTCGAAGTTCAAGAACATATTTGTCATTGCTTTCCATGAGCGAACTCCTCCTCACCGTGAATAAATGATATCGTCTCCAACACATCATTCAATACATACCTGTATTCATTGTGATTATCCAGGGCATTACGCTCAATGATTGCCCCATATTGGGGTCTGATCCAGCCTCTATTTGAATCTATTTCAATAGGAGAATAATCTTGCATAAAATGCTTTTCCACCAATTGAGACAGGGTAGCGCCAGATCTAGTCTGATCTAGTTCGAATAACAAGCTGTAGCTCTCCCAGCCGTTATATACCTGATTTTTGATTTTTTCTATAAAAGAACTGCTGATGTCCTGTTTACTAGAATTTTGCCTATTAAGCATCCCGCGTAGCTCACCAACCAAATTACGGAATGCATTGTAGCTATACACACCATTGTCTATGCCTACCTCTTGATCTATCCGTAGCGGCCTGATACGATAATGATCATGTTTTCTAGCTTTATCTAGCCGCTTCTCATAAGCAGTCTGGACACTCACTTGACCCTGCACAATATCCCAGTCAATAAATGACCCGGAGGCTGACTCATTTTCTGTAGAATGATATAGAGCTTCTTTTGCATGATGACAAAGCTTTTCTGCCAGTTTAATAGCATCAAAAAAAGGATAGGTAACTTTGACTATGACAACGCCTGCACATGCGGTAAGGTAAGGATGTTGAACAGACTGTTTAGCTGAATCAACCTGCAATGCTTTTCTCAGCACACTGCCTGTTTTCTTCAGTGACAACGTTTGAATCTGCTGGAGAATATCTGCGGCAATGTCTAGCGCATCTTCCGCTTGTGTAACCAGACAGATATCATCACCAGACATTAGTACAGGTGTGACCTGTAGTTTTTTATTATGACGAACAGCATAATGATAGAGCGCACCAGCAACTGCATCAGCGTAGATTCGCTCAATTTCACTGCTAAATTCCTTCATTTCATCAATAGTGTTCAACCTGTGAAACATCTCGCCCATCCGATTACCATCCAGTGCGATGATGCCAATAAAGCTTTTCCGTTCATTTTTCCCCTTATAGTTCAGTAGCTTCGTTGTAATCTGTACAAGATTTTGACCATCATCCATTTCCTTTAATCGTTTCTCCAAACGACCAAACAAAAAACGGCGAGCTTTATCCAGAACCTCATCGTCCATTTCAGTGTTTGCTCCAGATTCAGTCTCAGTCTCTTCAGCAAGTTCACTAAGCTTCAGTACCGGTTTGCCATCCTCGCCGATCTTCTCAACTCCGTAGCTCCAACGTCGAAACATGGCTCGTCGTTTATCCTTTAATAGATCGGAACGCTGGTTGAGCAGTTGACGGATTACTTTCATATCTGGCTCTGCTTCTCCTGGAATTTCTTGCTCTGAAATTTTACTAATATATAGTTCAATATTTGGATAATAACGAAGCACTTCTAACGAATAGTTTCTGCTAAATTTCTTTGCCTGCTCCTCATCATGAAATTGAAGCATGCTGTTGCCCCCACCAGAGTAAATTACAAGATACTCCTTAGAAAAATATCGTTCTAGAAAAGTTACTAGCATAACTTGAGAATTGGCACCCAATTTAGAGTCTGCATCCATATCTTCAGGTATTTCTGTAATAGCCTTGATCACGTATGAGTTAATCAAATTGTCTCGCAGACTCCTATTTCGGTAAATGTACTCTTGCTTTCGTGACACGTCGATAAAAACATATGCCTTCACAATCGCTCTTTGCCTCCCTCATCTAATTAATGCTGCGATTTCATTCATTTCATAGAACCAGATGCAAGTCTCATTAGATAGATCTATTGAATCAGGTCCTAAGACTTATAATCACGATTTAAGTGTTATTATTTCTCTATGATGGAGTATGTTTCCTTCTATTTAGATAATATTCAACAATACTTTACAAAATACACAAACTCGCCCTCCGCTAAATAGCATAAGGCGAGTCTCAACAGAACTAGACGATTTGTTTTGCGATTATTGGTACTCCTGTCATACCTAATCTCTATTTCGATTCAGAAGCAGAAAATTCAGTCCCTTGTTTCTTCAACATGTCTTTAAACGCCTTAGCATACGCAAAATGCGGGAACAGCATCGGATTGTTGACTAGCATCAATAATTGATTGAGCTGCAAATTTAAGGTGAGTAACGGATTTTGTGGAATTTTTAAATTTTCTAATGTGTTTGTGATAGATTGTTGTGGAAGCATTAAATTAACGCCACCATCTTCGAGACTCTTCAACTGATCATCTGTAAGCAATTGTTTACCTGGATTTAACACGATTTCCAGATCAGGATTCTCTTGTTCATCTGTAACATGCTGATTAAGACGTCTCCCCCACCAACCCAGTGTTTTATCCTCGTTTTTAACCTGCACTTCAAACCTTGATTCACTTGAATCTTTATCCGTTTGTTCTTGAATTATAAAATCAAAATGTTGTCCTAAATCATTTGTCATATTTGTTATTGTACTGTCTTGAACTGAATTTTTGATGCTGACCAGTACTTTAATCGGTCGACTTTTCGTTTGTGTAGCGTTGGTTACTCCGGTAGCATATCCCGTCGCCATCCTAGCGATTCCCGTATTTTTGGCATCAAGGTTATCAATCTTATCCGCCCACGCTTTTAATTGTTTCGAGGGCAGATCTGTGCTTTTACATTCAATAACCATGGAAACGGCCTCAATAGGAATTAATTTCAAGGTATGGTACTGGAAGATGTAAGGTGTATACTGTTCATCTATAACAGCGATATCCACTTCATTCGAGATTCCGCCTTTCGAATCAATGATCATTGCACCATGGACAAAAGAAAATTTCTGAGGAATGATGTCACGGAAAAATTTCACCCACATCTCCTCTCGGTAACTACCCGTTAAACCCGGATGAGCCGTGGCCAATTCTATTTCTTTTACCATCATCTGACTAAGTTCGTTATAGTTATCGTAGATTAGCTTTAATGGATTGCTATTCATCCAGGAAAGATCCCCTCTCTTAATCAATTAAACTACCATCTGCTCAAAACAGGTGAACTTGTACATAATAATTGGCGATTAAAGTAATGACTCAATAACAAATTTTCGCGGAATGATCATTTCAAAGAGTTGCGCCCAAATCATTTCACGTTCCGAACCTATCGTTGTTCCGTGCAAATCATGCTTCATAAACAATTGACTCACAATAGACTTCTCAACCTGGCGGTAATTTTCTCTGACGTTGTTTATAAGCTTATTCTTCTTCTCTTCAACAGATAGTTCTTTGGACATATGCAGAGACACCTCGGTTCAATAGGATAAAATGGTCATTTTCACCATTATTGTAGCACATTTTCCCAAATCCCCTCTAAAATTTCGACAAAAAACCCAAAATTATAGATAGTATATCTACATTTCAATGAAAACGAATAGGCCTAAAATACTAAAAAGGCATGCTACTGACAGAGTCAGAATGCACACCTAGGCAACTTTTAATCTTTCTTCTATCGATAAACAACATCTAGCTGCCCACAGCCAAAAGTTGTGTTCCGTCCAATATGCAAGATACGCACCGCATTTAACCAAGGGGTAAAAATACTCAATTCGCCTTCAAAAGTCATAGCCCCCAGCATTCCACTCCAATCTACAGATTCACTCTTGCGATTGGAATACCTATGCATTTCATTCAAATATAAACCGGAAGAAATTTGCTGTGCCTCCCCTGCCAAAGTAATAGTATCTGTAGCCATATCTCTATTAATCAACCCACCATAGCGCTCGGTTAACGTCTCTATTCTTCGAACCCCGCCTCGTATAATAGTTGAGAAATCAATATGATGCACCAGTTCCCCACCACGTCGAATACGAACAGGTGTCAACAGATGAATAGAACACCAGTTAGCAAACTCTCTTGTTGCAACAGAATTAATATTGACAGGAGTTATAGAATTCATATGAACATGACCTCTTTGCCATATGGGAGAAAATCGTTCAGCATGTAGAATGTCCAATAATTTAAAGCTTTTCCGTTCAGCCCCTAGCTTAAAGATATCGGCTTTTGCTAGTGAAGTCACCACTCTCTCAGCATAGCTTATAGCATTTCCAAACAGCACAAGCTTGAAGGAAAGCTCATCTCCTGAATGATAAACACTGCGAGGTCTCGGCGGCTCAATCATGTATGGATTAACTATATCTTGCTTCGCTCCTCCCAAACGACGGTTCTCAAACAAGTAAGTATAGGCCTCCCGATCATTCTGCAACGCCCACCCGACAACCCCGTGCAGGGTCGAACCAAGAAAAGCTGGCAATCTAGCAGCCTCCTGACAGTTTAATCTAATAAGCAATGGCAGGTACTCCAAAGAAAAAATAGTGTTTTGTTGATGCATACTTTTCTCCAATTCTACAGATTACTGGAAGTGT
The DNA here is from genome assembly GCF_001486585.1 of Paenibacillus senegalimassiliensis. Lineage (GTDB taxonomy): Bacteria > Bacillota > Bacilli > Paenibacillales > Paenibacillaceae > Fontibacillus > Fontibacillus senegalimassiliensis. Next base: position 263,695 of record NZ_LN909045.1, on the reverse strand, counting down.
AAGTTAATAGGGGCAGCAAGTACATAAGCCGTTCGCTCCATACAACAGTGTAAAGTGCGACCCAAGATAAGGGAATAAACAGCCCGGAAGTCCTTATTTCAATCCACACACCTGCGTAAGGTGCGACGATGCAGCTGATGAGGCTCTCAATAAGTCTAATGAATTTCAATCCACGCACCTGCGTAAGGTGCGACTTACATTAGCCAATATGTACAATATTCCTTTGCCTATTTCAATCCACGCACCTGCGTAAGGTGCGACTATTCTCGAATACTACGGAAAGGGTGAGCGTAAGTATTTCAATCCACGCACCTGCGTAAGGTGCGACAGTTCCACGTTGGAAATGAAACCTGTTCCACGTGATTTCAATCCACGCACCTGCGTAAGGTGCGACCTGCAACTTGCCTGCTATATCAAAACACCGGATAGCGATTTCAATCCACGCACCTGCGTAAGGTGCGACACTGCAACTCGGCAGATACATCAGCCGATGGGCTTATTTCAATCCACGCACCTGCGTAAGGTGCGACACAGTCCACAAATTACGAATATCACCATAACCGTGATTTCAATCCACGCACCTGCGTAAGGTGCGACTTATGCATATTAATGCAATAAAAAAGCCCGCCAATTTCAATCCACGCACCTGCGTAAGGTGCGACTTAGATTGTCTTTTTCAATAATAATAGTAGTAAAAATTTCAATCCACGCACCTGCGTAAGGTGCGACTTCGTTTGGCTCAAAATTGGCTTGAAACGGGCGGATTTCAATCCACGCACCTGCGTAAGGTGCGACTCCGATTTTTAACATAATAAGGGTATTATGCTGCCTATTTAGCCATTCATAGCCTTACTTTAATTAAAAACAGCTCAAATTATTCCATACTTTTACATATAAAGAAATGAAAGTAACTTATTTTGGTGCGAATCTCCCAGGAAAATCATGTTCGCTTGAGGTTCGCACCAAAATGATTTTCACAATACAGTTACCCTAATTATTGTTGTATTATTTAAAAATTACAACCCAAGTGTAATACCATTTTCCCACTCGTTCTTTCAGCAATGCTGCTGTCTATCTAATTATGTCTATCCCAAGTCTCTTTAGTCGAGCACATTGATTACATTATCAAATACCTGTATCTGGGAAATACAATGCTTGGTGCACCCTTTAATGGCTACCTCCGTGCATTTCAGCAAAATTTACTCATGGGACATTTAAAAAGGGGATGCTCGCATCAATGCCTATAAACTGCAAGTTCCCTTCCATAGCCGCTTTTTGTGCCCATTGTCTCATTAATTAAAAAGATCTTGGGGATTATCACCCTCAGGGTCTCTAACATTAAAATCCGTATGCCTTTTCTACATTTTCACACAATCTTTTTGTTAGTTCACCCACATGAAACTTGGCCCGTTCAATAACATCCCTTTCAGTTATTAGTAATTCAAGAACAGATACAATTAAAACTTCCTGGACTTTTTCGTCATTTAATGCCATTTTTTTCAAGAAAAACACAAATACTATCGCGTTCTTCCTTTTTTCCACTGAACCTAATTACAAAAGGAGGAACCACCAAACTAAAAATAACATGTGGTAAATTATCTTCAAGCTATTTTATTTCCTCGTCGTAAAACGATTTTATAAGTGACACATCAATTAACAAACACGCAATTAAGTTGTCATATTCCAATTATAATGCATTACTAAACTCTTGCCCCTTTTGGCTATGAAATTTCCCCCTACAGGTTCTCCCGTCTTTAATTCATGTCGAATTGAATCCATTGTCGTACCATTCAACGACTTTAGGCATTTTTTGCCCTTTATATAAGCTTTCCACCAGGTTGTTAAGTTTGGTATTAGTAACAGTTGGCTTCAAATCACAAGGCCCAGTATTATGCACCCAAAGTGGGGTAAAAAAGACCTTGATGGCCATCTCAAGGTCGAAAATAAATTATAATGGATTATCGCATTTCCATTCTACATCTAAATAAGAAAAATCATGCAAATATCTAGAAATTTCTTTTTCTAATTGCCGTATCCCAATAATGTCATTTATATAAATAGAATTGACTAATTCATCGTCTGATACATCCCAATCATTTTCAATAACTTCTTTCTTTATCTCATATTTTCTAAACCAAAACTTAATATTTTCATCAGAAGAATTAATAAAGCCTGGTGAATTGATAGCTTTTACTTTAATAAAGCACGATAATCTTCAGAGCTAGCCATAATTTCAGTTGCCAATCCTCTACCTTGCATCAAAGTGTTTTTTTGCTTAAAGCTCAGTTGATTCATACATAATCACCCATTTCAGATTTAAGGTTGAAAGAAAATCCTAATTATTTGCCCCACCTCATCATGAATTTGTAAATGGGGTAAACTACCATCCTCAAGGTCTTTAACATTAAAATCCATATGCTTTTTCTGTAGTCTCACATAGTATTTTTGTTAGCTCACCCATATGAGATTTGGCGAAATCAATAATATCTCTTTCAATTATTAATGATTCAAGAACAGATGTGACCAATACTTCCTGAACCTTTTCATCACCTAATGCCATCTTTTCAAGAAATCCATAGATATTACTTGATTCTTCTTGCTCTTTAATTGACTTAATTATGAAAGGAGTAACCACCAAACTAAAAATAACATGCGGTAAATCCTCCTCCAGCCATTTTATTTCCTCTTCGTAAAGCGGTTTTATAAGTGGTACATCAATTAATAAACTCGTAATTAAGTTGTCATAATCCAATTGTAATCACCTCTTTCATTTTCCTGCCAATGCATTTTGTAAATCATCATATAACATTTGCGCTGTTTTTGTATCTTGTTCGTTTAGGTCTCCACTGTTCAGCAATTTTCTTAATGCATTACTGAACTCTTGCCCTTTTTGGCTGTGAAACTTACCTCCGACAGGTTCTCCTGTCCTTAATTCATGTCGAATTGAATCCATTGTTGTACCATTACCAACAATTTCAGGCATTTTTTGTCCCTTATACAAACTTTCCACTAGATTGTTAAGCTTTGTATTGGTAACAGTTGGTTTTAAATCACATGGTCCAGTATTATGAACCCAAATTCCAAGGCCACTCACAAAGTAGGTATGGAACTCATCAACCGTCATGTTGTAAACAGTGACGTGCTTATTCAGCAGTTCAATGCTGTCTATCTTGAGTGTATTCCCGTCACTCTGAACAAGCAAGTCTCCAGCCTTGAGGTCTTTGACAAACGTCCAACCCTTGCCTTCCACATAAAATGGATGGTTAAAGGTCGATTCTATCACTTGGTCGCCCACATGAATCTTGTAAATCTCATCCGTCTCATGGTTAAACGTAGCCGTAACCTCTTTGTACGCTACCTCGCCAGTCGTTTCATCCTTCGAGAGAATCCTATCCCCGACCTCAATGTCTTCAATGTTCTTCTCCCCTGCATCGGTCAATACCTTAGTCCCCGCCGTGAAGCAGTTGCAGCCTGCGGCTGGTTTGCTTGCTGCCTTTTTCTCCAGCTTCACTTCATTCCGGATTCCCTTTTGCACCTTACGGGCATCCTGAAGCAGATCATTCGCCTGGTCGATTCGCTTGACCGCCTTTACCGCCGGTAGCAAAATGCCTGCGGTCGTAATCAGACGATTCCCCGCTGTCAGTTGGTCTCCGGTCAGTATATCCTTCCCTATTACAGCCTCAAGGCCTGATTTCAAGCTTCCGATAACTGGGAAAAAGTCCAAGCCTACACTCAATTCATCCAATAGCGGATCTACGATCTCCACTCGCTCTCGGCTTAGTCCAAATGGATCGATATAAGATATCGGATTCCCGTTTACATAGGCGTACCGGTTAAGGGTCTGTGGAGCTTCAATGTTCCCTTCCAGTACATCCCGATTCATAAAACGCTTAATTTCCGGATGGTAATACCTTGCCCGCATATGGTACAAGCCATTGGAGTCAGTCATTACCCCATATTGTCCGTTATACAGGAAAGGCGTATCCGTCTGACCCCTTTGATTCAATAAGCCCCCATATGGATCATAAGCTACCTGACCACGAATCTCCCCCGTTTCATCCGTTAAGGCAATCGTGCTGCCCCGGCGATCATAATGGTAGATGAACGCTTCTCCATCGGCTTCTTCGTGAGCTATGAGACCCAGTCCATAAATATAGTACCTGGTGGTATCTTCACTGGTTTCCATTAATACCTGACTGTACCGAGCCTCAGGATTAATGACATACTGATATGTGGCTCCGGTCACGGTATTGATGACCCCTGTTCGATAGTTCTCTGCGTCATAGTTATAGGTTAATTCTCCTGCCTCACGCAGTCGATTACGCGCATCGTAAACAAAATGATTCGCTCCCCCCTGAAATGATCCCTCGATTAGGTTACCATCGGCATCGTAAACAACAGGTTGCCCATCTACAGTAGCTAGCCGATTATCCACAGAGTAGGTCATCGTTTGCCCATCGTAGAGATATACAGCATCATCAAAGTTATAGGTTACTTGAGTTGCACTCGGCAGTGCCTGAGTCAATTCATAAGTGCTCTGAGTTGCAGTGAACGGAGCCTCCTGAGCCTGACCTGATCTGGCTATCGTTGCTTCCGTTAAGTTCCCGCCCAAATCATAAACATAGCGATACGCATTCGCAGCAGTTAAGCGATCCGCCACATCATACGTGTACATCCAGTTTCCTTCCGTCAATACGTTTCCGACAGCATCGTAGGTATAGGCATCCTCAGAAATGATAGTTCCTGACGCTGCCCGATTCACCAGTTTGGACAATTGTCCCGCCAAGTCATAGTCTCGGGTTTCCCTTGATCCATCCGGTTTGTCCGTAGCCGTTAACCTGCCATTCGCATCATATTCATAGGAGGTAATTCGGCTACGCCAGTCCGTTACCGTCTGCATGCGACCTGCAGCATCATACGTATATACCACCGTTTTGCCGTCTGGATAGGTCAGTTCGATGAGTCTTCCTGCGGCATCATAACGATAACCGAGGTTGTTACCCGCAGTATCCTTATAATGAATAACCCGATTGAGTGCATCATATTCTCGCTCGATTGCCCCATTTGAATCTTCTATACGTGTCAAATTATCGTTATCATCATAACGATATTGCACATCCTCCTCACCCTGCTGCCACGAGGTCAAACGACCTGCCAAATCGTACCTATAATCAAATACCTGGTTTCTGCCATTCAAGTAAGTTTTCACTTGTCCATCAACATCATAAATGAATTGCGTTTTATCTCCTGCAGCATTTTGCTCCCAAACAGGCAGTCCGTTCCCATTATATGCGTAGGTTGTCATCTGTCCGTTCAGGTCAGTTCGTTCCGTCAGGCGACCTGCTGTATCGAACTGCTGGTTCACCGTACCTCCAATCGGTACATTCACCTCCGTAATCCGATCCAATGAGTCATACGTATAACTCGTTACACGCTGCATCGGATCTATGACAGTCGCCGTTCTTCCCAAGGCATCTGGACTATACCTTGTATCTCGACCTAGCGCATCGGTCACAAGAACGGGAACATGAACAGCATTGTAAACCAGGCTCTCCACGACCTGCCCCAAACGATCCGTTCGAGAAAGGAGTCGGCCCATCGCATCATATTTCAGCTCTTCCCGATGGCCCAGAGGATCAATAATACTAGTCAGGCGGCCCGTCGCATCATACTCATAACGAGTAAGGTTCCCTAGCGGGTCCTCCCTACTCTCTAAGCGGTTAGCATCATACGTGTAATGAATTTCATTACCCAACGCATCTGTCTCTGCAATCAGCATCCCATCTGCATCGTAACGATAGTGAGCCGTCTGCTGTCTCGCATCTGTTTTTGTAATCATTTGACCCGATGCATCGTAAGTATACAGAACCTCGCGTCCATAAGAATCCAATGTACCTGTTAACTGCCCATTGGCATTATACATGTACTGGATACGGTATCCTCTTGGACTCACCTGCTCGGCAAGCTGACCTGCCGCATCATAAACATATTGAGTAACGTTGCCTTCAGCATCCGATTCACTTGTGATATGGTCCAGCGGGTCATAGGTATACGTAATAGTGTTACCTACACCATCGGTAATCGTGACTACTCGCCCTTTGGCGTCGTAAGTTCGCTCTTCCATCACTCCGTTATGATCCGTGGTACGAACTACACGACCATTTTTGTCGTAAAGATAGGTGGTTGTCTGTTGCAGAGGGTCGGTTACGGCAATCAGCCGATTATTTAAGTCATATTGGTACGCTGTTATATGTCCCTCTGCATTTCTCTCTTGAATCAAATTACCGTTCTTGTCATAACTGTAATGTGTTCTATTTCCTAGGCTATCCGTTCTGGATACGACTCTGCCCATCGCATCGTAAGCAACGGCAGTAGAATGGCCTAATTCATCCGTGCTGCCAATCAATTCATCCTTGGCGGAATAGATATAAGTTGTCTGCTGTCCCGCAGGATCGATATACCGGGTAAGATTGCCCGACATATCATAACTATATAGGCTTACCCTACCCATTGCCGAAGTTTCGGATAGAGGTCTTCCTTTGCTATCATAAGTGTAGCTTACGACATTTCCCAATGGATTTGTCCGCTTCACAGGACGCCCGTCACCATCTAGTAACAAGTCCGTTACGCGCCCCATGGGGTCCGTCGTTCGGATAAGCTGGTCTTCTTTGTTATACGTATATACCGTGTGGTGGCCCAGCGAATTAGTCTCCTGAATCAACTGTCCATTGGCATTATATTGATAGCTTGTCACATGCCCGGCAGCATCTGTCCTGCTTATCAGATCGCCATGCCCGTTGTAGGCAAACCTTGTCATATTTCCAAGTGGGTCCGTCTCCTGGATAATCTGCCCAGCAGCATCGTGGACATAACGGGATGTATTGCCTTCCGGATCCTCCACTTGGATCACTCTTCCCAAAGCATCATGAGTATAGGAAGTAACATGACCTTCCGCATCCTGCTTGGCAATAAGACGCCCGACTTGATAGGTATACCTAGTCATACCGCCTTCTGGAGCTTCTTCCTCTATTAATTGCCCCACTTCGTTATAGCGATATCTTGTGATTGCACCCAGAGAGTCCTTTATCTCGATTAATCGATTGTGATCATCATAACTAAATTTGGTTGTACCCAAATCCCCTTCAGTCATGCTCAAACGATTATTACGCTGGTCATACGTATATGAGATTTGGTGACCGGCTATATCCGTCTGTGTCAATACGTTGCCACGACGATCATAGGTGTAGGTATACCTTTGCCCTGTCGCGTGCTGTTCTTGAATACGACGGCCTTGTGCGTCATACTCATATTCAACAGAATCGCCCGCTGCTGTCGTTTCACTAATTAATTGGAGCTTGCTGTTATGAGCAATGGTACGTATCTGTTCTTCCCGATTCGTAATGGTAGTAACTCGATTATTTCCATATTGAAAGCTGGTTGTATAGCCAAAAGCATCCTGTTGAGCCATCACCCGGTCATGAACGTCGAATTGGTTATTAAACAGAATGGCCCCGTCTCCATCAATCGCTTTTACAATTTGATTTTTGGCATTGTACGTATACGTCGTGATGTAGCCACCAACATCTGTAAAGCGAATCATTCTGCCTTGAGGATCGTATTCAAATGTGGCTGTTCGATTGGCTGAATCTGTGACGGCTTTAATGACTTGTTCTGTCGTATAAGTAAGTTCAATAGATACACCCGTTATCGGCTCAACAATCTGAGACAGCAGTCCGGTATGGTTGTATTTTAATTCGACCGATTGACCATATGAATTGTTGGTACGAATCAATTGACCTTGTTCATTGAAGTAGAGCTTGGACTGGTCATTGCGCTGCAAAACATAACCGCCAACCGCATCACGAACCAATTGGTCATATTTGTAGTCCTGATCCTGTGATATATAACTGCCACTGTCTATCATGATAAATGAAGTGGCACGATTGGAAGACCAGTGAATCACTAACTTATCCTGAGTAACGGACTCCAGCCATGTTTCAAAAGAATGCTCCCAACCCGTTCCCATTAGCCCTTTCTCTAGCAGCATAGAGTTATAATGAAGCGTAAATTGTATCGGGATTATGCCCTCTACTTTAAGCACGGGCTGATTTATAATCTGAGCACCTGTTCCCGCATGAATAGGGTCGGATACCAACGAGCCGTCCTCAAACTGTCCCGGATCAAGCTCAGCAACCGCTTGCTTGTAGGACACAAGGCGCATCCACCATTCTTTGCCTGCATCCCCATTGACTTTGAAATAATAAGTTCCGCTTGTTTGTGCCATAAAATCTATTTCGTCATGACCAGCATAGTAGCTTTTATAGGAATTCTGTTCTCCTTGATATATAAATAGCGTACCCCTTGTATCTTTCTCAAAACTGTATACTTGACCGCCGTTTAGTTCCGTTTTGTACCAGTTGTATTCCACATCTGATGTCGTATCGGTGAATGGCTGGCTCACGTCTAGAGGCAAAGCGAGGTTTCTCGTCATTCCTGGCTTGGCCGGTTGCATAAACCAGGCTTTCCCAGCGTCTCCATTGACCTTAAAATAATAAGTTTCACTTGCCTCCGCTGTAAAATCTATTCCCTCATGGCCAGACGAATAGCTTTTAGACGAGGTAGTCTTGTCTCCTTGGTAGATGAGTAGCGTGCCCCTTGTATCTTTCTCAAAACTGTATACTTGACCGCCGTTTAATTCTGTCTTGTACCAATTGTATTCCACATCTGATGTCGTATCGGTGAATGGCTGGCTCACGTCTAGAGGCAAAGCGAGGTTTCTCGTCATTCCTGGCTTGGCCGGTTGCATAAACCAGGCTTTCCCAACGTCTCCATTGACCTTAAAATAATAGGTTCCACTTGCCTCCGCTGTAAAATCTATTCCCTCATGGCCAGACGAATAACTTTTAGACAAGGTAGTCTTGTCTCCTTGGTAGATGAGTAGCGTGCCCCTTGTATCTTTCTCAAAACTGTATACTTGACCGCCGTTTAATTCTGTCTTGTACCAATTGTATTCCACATCTGATGTCGTATCGGTGAATGGCTGGCTCACGTCTAGAGGCAAAGCGAGGTTTCTCGTCATTCCTGGCTTGGCCGGTTGCATAAACCAGGCTTTCCCAGCGTCTCCATTGACCTTAAAATAATAGGTTCCACTTGCCCCCGCTGTAAAATCTATTCCCTCATGACCGGACGAATAGCTTTTAGACGAGGTAGTCTTGTCTCCTTGGTAGATGAGTAGCGTGCCCCTTGTATCTTTCTCAAAACTGTATACTTGACCACCGTTTAGTTCCGTCTTGTACCAGTTGTATTCCACATCTGATGTCGTATCGGTGAATGGCTGGCTTACGTCTAGAGGCAAAGCGAGATTTCTCGTCATCCCTGGCTTGGCCGGTTGCATGAACCATGCTTTCCCAGCGTCTCCATTGACCTTAAAATAATAGGTTCCGCTTGCTTCCGCTGTAAAATCTATTCCCTCATGGCCGGCATAATAACTCTTAGTATAAGTTGCCTTGTCTTCTTCATAGATGAGTAAGGAACCCCTTGTATCTTTCTCAAAGCTATACACCTGACCGCCATTCAAATAAGCTTGATACCAGATCTCTTCGCTGCTTCCCATAACCCCCTGAATGGATTGGCCAGGGTCAAACACAATAGCAGTCTCCCGGCTACTGCCTGGTTCCTCTGCTGCAAATGCTGTGGCTCCAATAGCAACCAGCAAAATAAACGCCACTAAATTCAGAAAAATTGTTATCCGCTTTTTAAGCAAACCGTTCACCTCATATGTATGTTTTAAGACACTATCTAGCTCCTATGTTTTAGGAAGCCCGTATAGTTACTACCTTAATTTACATATGTAAACCCATAATAAAGCTAACTTGCTTGTTTAGGTAAAAAGGCTGCTGAAAAGAGAACACAAATAATTTACTCTCAATTCAAACTTACATGAGGTCAAATGAGTCAAAAAGAAAAACACGCCCTAAAGGCGCGTTCTGGATTGTCAACACCACGCACCTGTGTAAGGTGCGACGTTGATAAATGTGAGGATTGTAAGCATTTTTACATATTTCAATACACGCACCTATGTAAGGTAATAGGGTAGGGTGATTACATCCGAGTGAATACTTAAATGACTTGATATAGCGGGGTTTTTCTTTCCGCAATCCTTGTGAATCTTAGTGAATTATAGGGGAAATATGCACCGTTCGCCCCCAATCCGTCCCCAGCAACTGACAATATGCCTGATCTTGATATTTGTTACTTCTCTCTTTAAAATGGGAACAAACGTTCTAAATTTGGAGATGATCGAAATGCCACCTAGACTAACAGATGAAGATCAAATAAACGTTAAGCTTTATATACTTTTGCCAATGGTCATAACTGTGTTTGAGCGGGACAAGCAGATAGCGGCCAAGGCGTTTAAAACGCCTGACCCCTACCTCGCGTTGATTGACAAGGCGATTCGCACGGCCGAAATGGATGCCCGGGAGGTGCGCCGCAAACTTAGGGCGCTGGGGATAAAGATATATGAAGAGAGACGCACGGAGGATGGCTTACAATCCAGGTATCTATGTAGAGGATATCATCATGAGTTTGGGATGCTATGGCCTCTGATCAAGGCAGAGTCTCGTATATTGATGGATAAATATTTAGGCTTAGATACATCGCAGTATATTAACCCAGCGGTACCGATTGGCAACGATGATTTTGATAGGCTGGGGCATTAACAAAAATAGAGCCCCACCAGCGCAATGCCGACAGGGCTCTATTACCTATGCTTTAGGATTTGATAAGTGAATTATAACCTATTATTTGGAAACCCGCAACCCCACCGCCAGCACACGCCAGCCCTCTTGGGTAAACTCCGGTTCACTTATCTTACCTCCTAAATCCGAGCTGCCAAACTCCGATACAAACCACTTGGGAGCCGGGACGCGTTTACTCGCTTCCTCCAGTTCTGCTACCCGCTTTGCGAGCTTGTTCAGTTGTTCCTTCATTACCTCGTCCTCACCCTCTCCGTTTAAGCGACTCATTTCCTGCTGTATTGCCGGAATAAATCCCTTGTTAGCTGCTGCTCGCGTATTGCCATTACCCCAAAAATTAGTTCCGGGACATGTCTTGCTGGACTTCCCCGGGACATAATCGCCCAAAAACAACCCTGACGCTGTATACCAAGCGTGATAAACAATGTGGCTAGTATCAACTGGTATATTAAGTTTGTCTGCTAGGCAGGCATATACGTGTGTTACAGATTGTTTCTGAGCGCCAGTCATTGAATCCCCGCCTTTATCAAAGTTGCCGATGATCTCCATGCACAGCGCTCCTGTGTTGGCTCCTTTAATACCGGCAGGGGTACTGTTAATGTTACGGTCCAAACTAATTGCTATTCTGCCGTCTTCAAAGACCGTAATATTTTGGCCCGTGCCACTCCAATCATTAGCAAGGTGCGAGCGGCGCATACCCTCCAGACAAGCAAAATGATCTTGCCCCCCGCGCGTGGAATAGTTGGGCCTCCAAGTATGATGCACTTGTAGTTTTGTAATTGTGCGAGTAACCTTTTGGCTGGCGAGCCACGACCTAAACTCACCAACCTCCATTAAGATAAAATTGCCTTTGGTTATCATTACTCATTTACCTCTGGCAACCCGGCCAGACTCGTCAACAGGCTCGTCACTGTCGCCAGCAGCACCGTGCCGCCCACGATAGGCCAATCTACCGATCCAAATACCGTAGTCGCCCCAATTACCCCGATAGCCGTCTGTGCTGCTGTCTTAATTGCGCGGATACCTGCTGCTTTCAACCATTTGATTGTCATATTCTATCAATCCTTTCCCTTTATATTATTCTTTCAATTGATCAATTCGCTTGTGCGCTTGCTTCGTGGATTCCTCCACCCGCGTGAGCCGTTCAGAGAACACCTCAAACCGCTGACCTTGTAACTTCTGTTCAACCTTCATATCATCTACGCCACGCTTGATATATTCGACATCGGCCCGTTGCAGAGCCGCCACCGTCGACTCTTGGGCTAAGTCCTGGCGTGCTTGTCTCGTCCTCCCGGTCCATCCCAGGATTAGGCCGCTTAGACCTGTGATAATAGCAATGACTACGGATATCTCCATCTGACACCCCCGATTACATTAATAAGCCCCTGGATTGGTTCCGGGGGCAAAATAAAAACGCCGAATAGGCGTTGTATGATTGTTGCGTTAAATGATCCAATTATGAAGCTAATCTCCGCAATAAATCAACTATTACGGGAACGTAAAAAGTCTCGTACCCCAAGCCGTTAGGATGAGTCTTATCCCCGTGCCCCGTGCCGTAACTATCATGAGTATACAGGTCTACCATGCTTGCAATATTGGTATTAAGATTTCCTACGCGATAGATATCCGCAATGGGCACTGACCACTTTTCACATGCCGTCTTAATCAAATCGGCAAGTGTTTTTTGCACAGCGTAATCTCGTGATCCCATGTTGTGTACTGCAACAAAAATGATTTTACTCGTTGGATACGCTGCCTTAAGTTTACATATAGCCTTTTCCATCGCCCCGATTGTGGTCGTGTCGTCAAAATCAGCCTCTACGTATGTGTTACCTACCACGCCGGCACTGATGGTATTGTTTGCAATTTGGATAATATCGTTAGTGCCGCCCTCTAGCAGTATATAATCCGGGGCTGTGGTAACCGCGGAAATCGCATTATCGATAAAAGTAAGTATGGATGTGGATGCGGTAGCGGTCGAAAAAGTTGTACCCCCAGCGCTATACTCATAGTTGGTCATTCCGTATTTGCTGGCAATGATATCGGCGTACCCGACACTACTATTACCGTTTCCGTAGGCAATACTATCTCCTAAATTCAGAATACTTTTACCGACCAGGCTACTATCTCCATCATCAATAAACGACATTTGGTAATCATTAAGCCTTATCCTGTCTAAAAACACTTTGTAATAGGGCTCGTATGCCGTAACAGAGACTCCTACCTCCATCATTATCGTAGCCTCATATTGCACATGATAGCTAAACCGGATGTATCCATCAGCGGTTGGTGTGTAGATGTAATTAATTGAGTCCGCATCCACAAAGCTTGCAGATATTGGTGATTTGCTGTTAGTATACGGTAGCATCTTTCTAAATCGCGGAGAAATTATATATGAATTTCCAGCGCTGACCTTGATAAAATCAGTCGTGCGGTAGCTGGAATTATTAGTAATTACTCCGGTTGCCTCAAGATGTCCGAGAGTTACTATAGATGTGTCAACCAAGTTTTTGCCTGTTGTATATACGCCGGATACATCATTAATGTTTATCGCGGGTAAACCCATGCTTTGGTACACCCCGCCAGCCGTCCAAGCTGATCCAGACCAGTAATACCAGTTGCCATCGGCGGTAACGCAATAAATCCCGGTTGTGCCCGTTGGATACGCCGCCTGGAGCGCCGCAAGAGTCAAGTACGTACCTTTTGGCGATCCGCTGACTATGGTTGCTACTTTTGTATCCACATAACTCTTATCCGCTTTGGCTGCTACAGTGATGTTTGTACTGTCCAGACTCGTCTTGTCCGCTTTGGTATTTTGCAGATTAGTCAAACTGGCTTGCACCGTGGCTTGATCCGCTTTATCCGTCAATCGGTTCGTCACATCCGCCAACTGCGCATCACTGGCGTTGAGTCTTGCACCCAGAACCGGATAGCCACCGCGCGCGTCCGCCACCTCCGGGCTGCTGTCTCCGCTCTCTATGATGAGGTTATCTATGCGCTCGTTAACATCCTCTATGCCAGTGTCGGCATTATCCAAGGCCTGCTTTACACTACCCGATCCGTGTGTGATTTGCTCCGACGTATGGGCGGCGTTTGAGGTTAGGTGATTATTGACTACGGCTGCTTTAGCGTCCACATCAGACTCAACGTTGTCCAGGGCGAGGTTTATGTTGGCCCAATCCTCGCTTATGTTTTTGCTGCCCGTTATTTGTCCGTACTTGCTCACGCGGTCCAACTCCTTTCAACTGATTTACGGCTACGCTAAGCTCTTCCTGGATCGCCTCCAAAATTACCAGGCGTTCAGGCGGTGGGTACATGCCGATTAACGCCCGAATGACTTGGCAGGATTCCGGCACGGGTTCGGATGGATCAAGTTCTACTCGAATTACATTATTGATCTGTGCCAAGGTGTTCACCTCCCGAATATATGTTTGCAAGGAAAAAACTCCCATAATGTCGAAATGGTGGATTACTATCGACAGAAGGGAGGTTATAGAATGAATAGCCGTATAGACGTCGCTGATTTAGCAGCATCTATTCAAAATAATACCAACAAACTACTCGAAAGCGAGGTTACCAAACTCATTGAGCAGGTAGCATTAGGAAATATTTCTGATCAAGATGCAATCGCTCAAACTGCCGTGGCTCTTAAAACAAACATGGAAGTGTTTATTGTTTCTCTTCTGCAGAACGTGGTTGATGAATTGCAGAAGAACTCCCAGTAGTTCCCCTAAGTGAATTCAGGATAGCCGCCGACGTTCCTGAATAAGCGGCGGCTATTTCCTCTCTTACGATCTGGCGAATTTGTTCGATTGCAACTGGCGGCAGTTTTTTAGCATCACCCCACGTCAAACCCCGCGCCTCTGCCTCTTCCCAAGTCATTTTATCCGGCGTGGTAAGTGTTCCGCGAAATGTTCCATTGGCATCATATACCCCGCCTTCCTTCCGAGCTTCTTCTGACAACTCCAAAGCTACCTTTTTCATATTCCTTCACCCTTCCAGCCAACCAAAAAGGCCCCGCCGATGGCGAGACCTGATTGCTGGCGATATATTTTATTTGTTTTGCAAAATAACCTTAATCTCTCCATCACTGCTAAAACTTAGAGCAGTTAGATCAATATCGATCTCAAGTTCTTTCCATTCTACCGGGAGCTCATAAGCCAATTCTCCTCTTATTTTCTTCCCGGCTGCTAAACTTCCATCCATTGAATCTACATCTTCATTAGCTATTTGAGCGCTAATAGATTCATTAACCGAAAAGCCATCTTGGTAGGCATCAAACATCATAATTGAACTGACTGAATAGTCTTTGTCGGATATGTTTTCTATTAGGAGTGTAGCACTTACAAACTCTTTGCCATCCCCAGGCTTATTAAAATCATTGCCTTTGGGCTTATTGAGTTTTTCAACAGTTACTTTGAAATTTTTCGTCGTTACACTTTCTCCAACTTCTTTTATTTCGCGGCCTGCATCCTCATCTTGTTCCTTAGCCGTTTCTTCTTTCACTTTCTCCGGCTCATTCGGTTTTTCATTTGCCGTTACAGGAGCGGATGATGGAGCATCAATTTCAGAAGATGGCTCTTTAACTTCAAGATTAGACCCTATTCCCCCGACAATGAAAACGATAATTAACCAAACCCACCACTTCTTATACCATGCCTTTTTCCTCTTTTGTTCTTCCATACCATTACACCCCACTATATTCCTACTAATTAAGGAATATAGTACCACGACTCGCGGTATAGGTTAAGGTTTATTTTCCCAATTCTGCGAGCTTATCATCAATTGCTTCAAGTTGAGCTTTTAGTTCTGCAAGATTGGATTTAACCTCTTCATACTCTTGTTTGGTTTCTTCAAGACGTTCGGTGTATCCCTTCACACTTTCAGGTGCACCATTCGCGGCCTTAATAGCCAGTTCGGCTGAAGGTATCCATTTTGATTCGTATAGCTCCACTGATTCTTCATGGTTACTTATCTTTTTTAAGACTTTTTCGCGTTCTATGTTTAAGGATACTAATTGATCAGCCTTATCAATAATAGTCACGTCATTGCTCGGGGTGATAGTAGTTATATTAATCGTCTTGCCTTCCAACTGTAAATCACCCCCTACAGCATCAACAAGCGCCCGAACGGGTGCATTTGTTGTACCATTGATTACAGCGCCCTTACTTGGCAGCTCCTTACCGTTAACTACCACTGTCAGTTCTCCGGTCACCTTTTGTCCAACTAGACTTTTTAGCTGAGCAGCCGCCGCACTACCCGACGTAGCAACGATAGCACCAATTAAAATTCCGCTTAATAGATATCCCCACTTTTTCAAGTTAAAACACTCCTTAGGTAAAATTTTCTTATTACTATTATCGTCTATCAGAGATAAAAGTTTCAAGGAATGTTTACTTGGGCAAGTAAATTACCATCGCGGCTAAACATCTTGAGATTACGCGTCGCGCTATCAAACGCCAGATTGTATCCTGCAAAGGATATATCTGCCTTCTCGTTAAGGGCATATTGCAGGGTATCCCCGCCATTTCTAGATCTAAAATCATTCCAGTCATTTACGTATACATAGCCACTTGCAAACAGGTTTATATCGGCGGCTCTCAAGTCAATGTCTCTACCGGGACCACTTTGTATATATAGCCCTGACGATCCACCATAGTAGATACTGGCACTAGATCCCCCGTCGCGAAAATCCATATAAGACCCTCCTGAACCGCCGAACGCTCCCATTTCTATCCCCCGTCCAGAACTTGCCCAAACACTGAACATTCGATTAGAGCTGCTCATTTCGGCGCGCGGATAGCTGCTTGCGGATGTCATAATCTCGGCCCCTATGATTCGTCCTCCATTAAAGGTCGCCGCATTAAGTGTCCCGCTGAAAGTACCATCTACGCCGACGAGTGTCCCCGTAAACGTGCCGCCCGCAGCAGATAGGTTTCCGCGAAACGTCCCGCCAGCGGCTGACAAGTTGCCACTAAAGGTGCCATCTACGCCTTGAAGTGTCCCGGTGAAGGTTCCCCCGGCTGCGGATAAATCCCCCCGGAACGTCCCGCCTGCGGCGTTAAGATCACCGCTAAAAGTTCCGGTAGCAGCTTCAAGATGGCCATTGAACTTGAGCTTTCTTTCCAGCACATCCAAGTAGAGAACCCGCTCGTCGTCAACCTTCCAATCCATTACGTCCGAGTTCCAGATTACCTCGCTAAGTCCGTCTTCCCGATTAAGTTGGAAGCCATTTTCGCGGGTAAATCCAACCCCGTAATACTTACGGCCAAGCTTAACAGCATCCCGATTCAGTCTGTTGATCTCCTGCGTGATTGGCCCTGGAGTAGGGAATTCAGATTGTTGCTCACTGCTGGACGGACTCTCAAGAGACATGACAAGTCCACCCCGATAGGTAAAGGACTGGATCAGGATAATAGATTGCTGCCTATACACCCCGTCCCAGGGGAAGTGAGCATCCTGCCAAGATAGATTAGCGTCCTGCCAGGACATGGATTCCTTACGTTCAAACTCTATTACGTCCCCCGGCTCCAGGTGCGGATAGCCCCGGGCGTTCATGTCAATGGGTACGTAGCTAAACCCATTCAGTTGCACCAACAGAGCGTTAGCCATCGCCTGCGTAGCATAAGGGTTATCGATGTAAAGTGTTTCATTCTCGCTACCTGTGCCGGCTTCAAACCTTACTCCCTCTTCGCCATCGTAGCCTATGACAATTCGGCTATAAGACTTTTCAGGATTGGTCAAGGCAAGCCTATGATAATCCGACTCATTCATATCAAAATCCGTCGCTGCGGAAGCGGCGAACCTCTTAAATTTAATCGTGCCGTCGCGTCCGACGAACACGCTTGCCCCATTGGCGGAAGCGATAAAGCCCATCGTTTGGCGCATCGTAAACCCCGCGGGCCCCGCAGGAATCTTGTAATTCGGGTTAATCACCACACTGCTGTCATACATGTACCCGAGCCGGCTACATATCTCGTCCCACACGGCTTGCATTGTGGCAGGATACGTTAAGTTCGATAGAAACGCCCCATCGGCCAGATAGAGCTTATCGAAGCAAGTGTATACCCAGATGTTCTTCAGGCGCTCCCGGCTATCGATATAGAACTCTCCCATGGGGATCCACCCGAGATTCCCGCCACTCCAGGGGAAGTGAGCTTCTGCCCAAGGAATATGCGCGTCTTGCCAGCTTAGATTGCCGACGCTAAGGCCTAAAAAGGGAACGATCTTCGCATTAGCCGGCAGCTCGTGCTGGAGTCTTAGCTTGATTTCAAGCTTCCCCATATTCGCGGTTCCGATCATAAACTCATCGCTCGAAACCAACCGGCGGTCTATGCTGAAATCCATAACCACATCACGGCCATAATCCACACCGTTGACATTAACCTTCATATCCCATGTCAGATTCCTGCGGCGCATAAATCCTTCATAGGAGGCTGGTATGGTCCACATCTCATTCACCTCCTTACTGCTCTGTTAGCGTGAACTGTATCCCTGACCACCATAGACTACCGTCCAGGTCTTCCAGCGCCACGAGCGCGGGACGGTCTCCTACGTAAAAGCTCTTTGTTTCATACTTGCCGGTGACCGGATCGGGGTAAGTGGCATTCACGAATTCATCCTCCACTTGCCTAAGCAAGGCAGATGCCGTAGCCCAGGGAAGCGCGGAAAATTGCATTTGGATTTGTCGCTTAACAGCAATTCGGCTACGAGACATAGTACCGTCCGTAGTGCGCCCTGATGCTTCCCCATCGTCTAAGTCAAGAGTAGTAATGGTAAGCCCCTCAGGTGCCGGGTAGGCTGCTATCTCTTCCCCATTTATCTTTAGCTCCATTCACGTCACCTCACAGCGTTATTGCCGGCTGCCCGGTCTGCTTTTGATAGTCATTCATATACCCGACTGCAGCTTTACCGATGGAGTCACGTCCAATAACTACCGTCCCGCCATCTCGTACAGCCTGAATGAGCTGTCTGAGCAATGCGTTTGTCTCCTTATTGTCAGGAGCCCCACCATCTGCAGATGGGTTATACTTCTTAGGCACAACCGCTTCCCCTTCGTGCAGATAAGCTAGCCCATCACCGGCGACATAGTTGGTCCCTACATCCAGCTTAGGGATCGTTGGTATCTTAAGGCCAAACTCCTTGCCTCCTAAGTCCCCCGGCACCCAATCAGGGATATCAACCTTTACCTTATTCAACTGCTTGATCATGAAGTTGATTGTATCGATGATAATATTAACCGCCCCTTTGAGCAGGCCAACTATACCATCCCACACACCGCCGAATATGGTCTTGATCCCTTCCCAGGCACGTGCCCAGTCATTCGTAAATAGGCCAGCTAAGAACTCAATGATGCCGCCCAAGGCCTTAATAATCCCTTTGGCAACATCCGAAATAGCGCCTAATGCTGTCATTAGAGTTTGACCGATGAAAGTAAAAGCTTCCGTAAATGCCGGTCCTAGCAACTTTACGAGAAAATTAATAAGGGGCAGGATAAAGTCATTATAGATATCCATAGCCGCCTTTATTACGATGCCTACGAAGTTACCAATCTCTTGCATAAGCCCCTTTAGGTGCTTATCCCAAAGCTCAGATATCATGCCGAGCATGTTTGTAATAAAAGGCTGCAAGTAAGTCCAAAGGTTGTTCCAGATCTCCTGTACTCCATCGATTGACTTACTCAGGCCCGATAGGATTTTATCTCCCCAGTCAGCCCAGGCTTTAAAGGTAATGTCCAGCGCATCAACAATTATTTTGGATACTAATTGCATCGCCGGATCCACGACCCCGGACCACAAGTCCCCGAATATCTGCCTAGCCAGATCAAATAGGCCCCGCAAGATGTCTTGTGCGCCTATTACAAAATTGGAGAGCACCGGCAGGCCATCCGTTACAAACTTATAGATAATCGGGAACAGAGCATCCCACAGGCTTGATATCACTTGTCTATATACATCAAGCAGTCCCGCCACGACATGCCCAGCTAATTCAATTCCACGCTGCCAGGCGGGGACAAATCCAGTCATAAACCAGTTTTTCAGCGGCTCACCCAACGTCAGGACATCACTAAACATTTTGCTGAATTGTTGTTTCCAGTTTTGCAACACCGGGGATACCTCACCCCAAGCTGTTGCAAAGGAAGGCCCAAAGGTTGATACTGTCCAAGCCCAGCCAGATTGAATGCCTGACCAGGCTTTGTCAAATGTTGATCTGACACCAGCAGCAAGCTTATCCATCTTAGACTGAATGCCGTCAATATCCATATCAGGCATCTGCATAGTGAATCCGTCGGCCGCCCCGCCCCCAGCCTCGTCGTCTGTATCCTTGGCAAAGTCCAACGTATTCAGCTCATCAAATCCCGCCATGGCAAGCTTAGCTTCTTTCCCGGACTTTTTAGCGGACTTGCCGTAACCGGCCATAGCCTTTTTCGCGCTCTCTATGCCCTTGGCGGCTTGGTAGGACTGTTGATAGGTCTTACCAAACAGAGCCGATACGAAGGCCGCGATATATGCCGTGACTTTGGCTAAGAAGCTCATCAAGGCATTGAGTGCTGGAAGAATGGCGCTATATATCGGTTGGAAGGCTACTGCTAGGTTTGTCCTTATGGCGTTAAGACTAGCCATGAACTGCTCATTTGTTTTAAGGGAGCCGCCTATATAGCTGCTCAGTCCTCGAATCGCCTTGTAGATAACAGCAAACACAAGCACCTGTTTGGCAATTCGCTTGAATCCCTGAACAAACGAATTGCTAGAACGCTTGGCGGTACTTCCCGTTTTCTCAACTGACTTGTTCACGGATTCAACGGCCTTCTCCGTCTTCTTAGCTGCGGGAACAGGACCAGACATCATCTTATCAATGGATTCTCTGGTTCTGTCCGCTCGTTGCTGCAGTGATAAGAGGGTCCCTTCGGCCCGGGCAATCTTCTGCTTCATGTTCGTGCTGTCCCCAGCATCATACAGATCGGCCATCTTATTACCGACCTCATCAGCCTTAGCGATCAGCCCGTTCAGTGTGGATTCAACCTCTTTAATTTCTGCCGCAATCATATCCGCATGAAGCGGGCTCATAGCTGTGCCCTGCTGGGATTTCATAGCAGTCAAGCGATCTGTTGTACTACGAATCTGCTCTTCAAGACCAAAGCTTTCAGCCTCCAACGCTTGCATCTGTTGCTGTGCTTTGGTAGTCAGGCCATCTTGCACGGCTTTAAGCTCAGCGATTTTCTGTTTTTGAAGATCGATCTGCTGAGTGGTGTTATCTAAAGATGCCGTAAGACCTGACATTTTCTTACCTACAACCGCTGCATGCTGACCATGAGCATCCACGGCTGTAGTCGCACTCTTTGCCGCCTGCTCCGCTCCTGTTAGCTTATCTTTAACGGAACCCAGGACCTTCTGTAACCCTGCCGTTTTGGCTGTTATCAGAATCTGAAGCTCCTCGATGGTGGTTGCCACGTTTCTTCTCACCCCATTTCTTTCGGGCAGCAGCATACTGCTCTAGACGGGCTTTCATAATTCGGTAATCCTGTTGCTTGTAAGGCTTATTCCCCGGTTCAGACGGTGCAGGAACTTCCTCCTCAAATATCCCAGGGAACGCTGTCTTCAAGTCAGGAGCCTTTTGCTTATTCCCCCACACTCTTGACATAAGGGCCGCTGTTACCCCGGCCTGCTGGTAGGCAATCACGGCCTGAGTTCGCAACTGTGCTTTATGCTGACGCTGTTTAGCCGCAATCATCCGCTCCAGTTCCCAAGGCGTCATGTCCCAATAATCCTCTCGGCTAATCCCAAGTTCTATGGCTAGCGGAAAAAGCTCCTCGAAGTGGGCAGTTAAGCTTACGGCGTCGCCCCGTCTTCCAGCTCCGTCAGATCCAGCGTCTGAGTGTCCTCCTCGATCACTGGATCGCTCTTGAAAAAACCCGACACCTCAAAAATCTCTGTGATTACGGGCAACAGATCGGTATATGAATTACCCGCGTCTACATAACGCTCATAGATGCGGATCACGTCCTGCGCAGCTACACCGTGATGGAACTTCGTCATAGCGGCTTGAATTACAGCTAAGGACGCGGTCAGGGTCGGTAGTTTCCCTTGCTGAATCCCCATGAGCAAATCCATTGGGTTGCGCCCGATTCGTTTCTCCAAGTTCATCACATCAGATACGCCTAGGCGCAACTTATACTCCTGTCCATCAACCCGCCAAGTTACATGTCTCAATAGAATCGCTCCTTCAAGTTAAATTAAAAAGCGCCCCTCCAGGAGCGCCTGATTATGGATTCGTTACTTCAAATTCACTTTGCAGCATCATACTGGCCGTAAACGTCAACGCGGCGTTCACTTCTCCCGAGTCAATCTTTACGTTTACGATTGCGGTGAAGGCCCACTCTGTCCCATCCGGGAAGACCACCTTAAAAGGGGTTGCAGCTCCGGTCTCTTGCAGCCCGCGCATAATTCGGAAATTACTCGTCGTTGACTCGTTGTCATAGAGGAATTGAAATTCCAAGTCCCCAGGGTCTTTAATTCCGGGAATGTATTTACGAACACCATCTTGTAATGTTGTCACTTCCACTTGCTCCGGATCCCCGCCAAGCTCCGGGACGGACATCAGAAAGTCGATTCGCACAAAATCAGTGCCGTTGTTGTACTGTAGCTCGGTATCTTTGGTTAACAAGCCTTGTGCCATCTGGCTTCACTCTCCTTTATTGGGTTACCCGCTTGGTGCGAGCATCTATAATACCTCGGTAACGCATCGTTTTACGGTTTACACCTGAAGGGTCAGATATGTCTCTTGCCGTCTGCCGACGAAATCCAATGCTGTTCAGCAACGTGTTGACCTGCTGGGCCAAGCTTCCTGTACTCCGTTTGCTCCATACATCAATTTGCAAGGAAACCTCTGTGAGCACGCCGGGCAGCTTGGGCTCAGACTCCTTATTTGTTAGCTCATAAAAGCTAATGAGCGGGAGCTGGGCGAATTCCTTTGGGTATTCACCGACGACGTTCACCTCTGGGATGGTCTCCAGCAACGAGAGCACTTCGGGTTTCACATCGTACATCAGTTGCCACCCCCTAGCCGCTGTATTGCTTTGTTCAGGTGCGCGGCAATGACCTTGGGAACGTCCTCTTTACGACCCTGGATAGCAGGATACATAAAGGGCTGGGGCTTCATGCCTCGTGTAAAGTAAAAATCACCTTCGTCAGTTTCGAGCTTGAAGAAGTGATACTTCTCAGCCGTAGCCGCATCAATTTGCGACTCATGAATCCACCAGCCATCTTGGCGATAGGATATCTTGGCGCGTAGCTCTGGCGGTAAATCGGCATTGTTCTCCTGACCTACCGGACCCGTCCCAAACTCTACGTAAGGCGCGTGCTGTGTATTGGTATACACTCGCCCTTGAATGGTGTCGGGATCCGGGTCCTTTACCTCTCCATAAATCTGATTACGAAGCTGACCTTCACCAACCGCAGCATTGTCCTTCGCATCACCCTGTACGAGCTTTGTCGCCTGCCCTACACCTGTCCGCAGCTCCTTCTTCGCGTCACCGCCAAGACGGTCGATCTTGCGCATGAGCCGGGTCATATTCTTGAATCCACTAGCCATTAGTTCACCTTCTCCAGCTCAATGACGATGTGCCGCCAAGGCCTAACGGCAACCACTTTGTAGTCTGGTGATTCGGCATCCTCTGGAACAAATACGCAAGCCCCGTAACTCTTCTGCTGACTATTGAAGCTCTCAAGCAGCTCACGGGACTCTGCTGTGTACTCACAGTACATGACCATGATATAGCCCAAGCGCTCTCCGTACTGCGCCGCCATCACCTTACCGCCAGCCGGCTGCACATTTCCCTCAATCTTCATCCCATCAGGAGCCCATTCTTCATAAGGAGTGCCGTCTGGCTCCTTCTTAGAGACCCGCTCCCTAAAGATAACAGGCTTCATATCTCTTCGTAGGAGTCTCATTGATAGGTCACCAGCCTAACCAGGCGCTTCTGCAGGATACTCTGCTGCAGCCCCTTCGGTAAATCCTCGAATGACCGGCTAATACCGCCCTCTGAATGACTGGTCTGCCCCTCCGCGCCCTGCTTGTTATACCTGATGACAACTACCTGCCTGACTACAGACTCAAGTGACGTGGGAACTTCTGTCCGGTTTGTCCAGGTGAGCACATCCTGCTCGGCGTCCTCCAGCATCAGAGTGAGGAGAGAATCCTCCGCATCATCGTCGAGTTTAATGCCTAGTTGAAGCTTGAGCTTTTCCAGCATGGGTATCAGACCTCCAGTGCTGCTGTAATCGCCTCTTGCAACTGTTCTGCGTTCATCTTTCCGTATCCCTCAACAGCAAGTTCCTTGGCCTTGGCCCGAAGCTCATTGAAGCTCAATTCAGTTGAATCTTGATCCGAACCCCCGGAGCCATTGTCGCCTTGATGACCCGGGTCATTAAGCTCCTCTTGAGTGCTTGCCAATACTGATTCACGTAACCGGCTAACTCTTCTATCAAATCCGCTAGACATGGATATATACACCTCCAAAATAGTATAAAAGAGAGGCTATTGGCCCCTCTTATGCGTTAACTTTAAATTGGAACTTCACAATCCGGATCGCCTTAGGTTCATACACCCGGCTCCAGTTGTCTCCGTCCTCAAGCTCCGTGAACGTAGGGAACGTGTCGTCTACAGTAGTTTCTGTCCACTTAACTCCCCGTGGATGCAGCAGCGGCAAGCGGCGATTCACAAGCACATCCTCACCAGCAAGCGATAACCCTTTACGCACAACCTCAGCTTGTTGAATGTCTGGATGCGATCCATTACCCCAAGCAATAGCCCCCTCACCGAACAAGTAAGCTAAACCAGCTCCGGTTGCCGTGTCAAAGGCCATGGCATCATCAACAATAACCCGCTTATTCATAAAGTAAGGAATGCGGATAGAGCCTTTAGAATCTTGAACGTACTCGATCAGGTCATTTTTGGCCAAATCAGCCTCGACGGCAGAGTGCATCATGACCCCAGTCAGCAAATCCTTGGCATCTCCCATCTTTTGGGCGGCATCGATGAAGGTACGGCCGTTGATAAATTCATTGCCGCCAGTCAGTGTAGAGATGTCATGAACCTTATCTGTCATGTTGGAAGCAGCGAATACGCCATCCAGGATGGACAACAACATCTCTTGATATTGGCGCGTCCAGTAAGCAGAGAACAGATCCGCAATAGCCTTCATTGGATCATCTCCAGACAACAGCGCCGATAGCGCGTTAGCTCCGTAGGACTTTACCCATGCCATTTTACGGGCTACATCCTTATTCGCCGTGATCTTACCTGGTGTGGTGTCCCCGTTGTCTTTCATAACCTCAGGATCTCCCGTCAGATCGTCCCAGTACGGCATGTTAATCAGTGTATTAGGTCCGCTTGCGAGAGCATCAAACTCCGGCGTGTTCTGCGCGATGCCGGATTGGATCAAGGCCGACAACGCCATTGTGCGTTGAATCGAGTATTGGGTAAATACTTCGGGTTGAATTACATCTTGAATACGTGTAGTCAATCAAATCAGCTCCTCTTGTCTTATTTAGCTGCAGCAATTAGCTGCTTCGCCAGTTCCGGGTTCTCCCGCAGGATGCGACCTTGCTCGGTCAAGTTGAAGGTCTCTTGCTTCCAAGGATTCACTTGACCGCCGCCTTTACTGCCTCCGCCGCCGCCTGGCGGGTTACCTTTCAGGCGTTCATTCACTCCTGCTTCTACTGCAGCGCGGAAGGCCGTCTCTACAGCATCAAGGCTTTCCTTCGTGCTATCAGCATCGGTGTAATTCAGAATGTCGGCCAGACCCTTTGGAAGTCCCTTTTCGGCCAACGTCTCAAGCGCTGACGCCCGAAGCTCACGCTTCGTAATTTCAGCTTCACGCTCTGTGAGCTTGGCTTCACGCTGCTGACGCTCATACTCGGCCTTCTGGTCTGCGTTCATTTTGGCCAGCTTCTCGGCTTCGGTCTTTGCCTTCTCGACATCAGCCTCGGCCTTAGATCGTTCCTTAGCAATGGTCTTCGCGATCAGAGCATCAATACGGGCCTGTTGTTCTGGCGTGAAGGTAATCTCGCCATCTTTTTTCTTGTCTTCTGGGTCGTCGTCCTTATCCTCATCCTCTTCCTTCTTGTCATCGTCATCGTCATCGTCATCACCGAACAACTGCAGATTGAGAGGAAGGCGGTATTTCTTTGCAATAAACTCTTTCATAAGTAAACCTCCAGTTTAACGCCCTTCGGCTTGATCCATGACAGCAGTTTTACGTCTTGCCGCACGTTCTGGACATAACAAAAGCACCCCCATGAATTGAGAGTGCCTATTAGACTAACTTATTCGCTTTTTCGTAAACCTTAGTTACCTTCTGCCTAAACTGATCTTCATTGAGCAGTTCGGGCTCTCCTCGTCTTGCTGCCTCATCCGGCTGAAAGGCGGCGCATATATCAGGAATCTCGTCATTAAGTAGCACGGCCAACGGTTTATTCTCACGTTCCAGACCTTCATAGGCATCTGCCAAGTCGTCGGGGAAATCGAAAGAGAACTCTTCCGCATCAGTAACGCCGTCAACAAAAAGCTTTATTTTATTCAATACCTCTTCCACAACGGACACTTATAGCACCTCCCAATCTGTACGGGCCTTGGCCCTTGTTACTATGCTGACAATCTCCCCTGTATCGGTTGCCTGAACCGCAGACAATCCGTCACGGTAATAAACCTGCTTACCGTCTGGCTGCCTGTAATTAGCCGGCTGCTTAAGCAAGTTACCTACATCATCACGAGTAAAGCTCATTTTACCTTTACCTGTCTTCGGTCCTTCAACACGGTTCAGAGCGTGGATAGTAAATTCGTGACCTTCCTGTTTGAAATATCGGTAGGTATCTCGAAGTCGATCCTTGTAAGCGTCAGAAGAACTGCCCGCCTCAATTTTCCGGAAGGTGCTGACCTGACGTTTCAAGGCCGCCCATTTGTCAGGCGTAATATACTTCGTGTCCTGGAATGCGGCAAAGCTCGACCCTGCGTCTTTACCTATAAGCTCTTTGAATTTATTATACTGCATTTTATCAGCAGAGCGGTTTCTTGCCATCTTCTCCATTGCTGCGACGCGGTCCGCGCCGTGCTGTTTAGCAAGACTGGCCCTCCACTCCTTGTACGTCATTCCCGGCGGCAAAGTTTCAACTTCGCCTGTAATCGGATTTCGGGCTCGACGTTGCAGCCTATTCGCAATATCAGCATCAAGAACAGCTCTGGTTGTTGATCGGCAGAATGGATGCATAGCCGGCAGGTTAACACCCGCTTTAGCCTCGGATACAAGGAATATCTTCCCGTCCAACTCTTGGCAAGTGTGAGATGTGCGTAAATCCAAGGTGGCTACGAACATGTACTTCTCAATCTCGGCCTCTTTATAAGCTTCGATCTCGGCAGCATTCGCCATGTACGTGGACTCGGTACGGATAAGCCGTGAAGCTGCAAACTTCCCCACTTCCATACGTTCGGCCAGTTGATCAGTCATCTGCTTATAGCTGATACCTGACTCAAAACCGCCCGCGATCACATCAATGACCTGTTCAGCCAAGTGATCTGTGTTCTTCCAGACTCGCTGTGAAAAGTGTTCTCCTGACCAAGGATTGCGTAGGATCTCTTCGACTACTTTTGTCGGAATCGTCGCAAACTCAAAAGCTAAACCAAGGCCCTGCTGCATATCAAAGATAGACCGATAATAAGCCTGGTCAATCGTCTTAATGTAGCTGTTTGTAGATTGGGCAATCTCTACATCAGCAATAACTTTTGACTGGATATAGATGTCTGCCTTTAAGGCTTCCATGCCGCTAATTCTTGCAGCATAAGCAGGAGCATTCAGTTTGTTCAGCAATTGCCGCCGAAGTGTTGGATCATGGACTTTCATGTACTGCGCTTTAATTGCTTCCCATTCGACTCGAGTAATGGGACTATTGAGCAGCGAGAGAGCTTCGGATTGAGGCAGGCCACTCTCTCTCACGTACTTACCAAGAATACGGTCGATAGCGCCCTCAATGTCTAAGAGGCTCTTGTCGTAAGCACGATTAACAATATGGATTGTCTCCTCTGCATCACGATGATACTCGGCCATACGCTGATTCGCCCGACGATCCCAATAGGCGTTACTCCTCGTCGTCATCGTCCTCATCCTCAGTCACTCGATCTGTCGGATCAAACGGCATACCGAATGCTGCCTGTTGTCGCTTGGCAGCCTCCTCGCGCTGAGCCCGTACTTTCGCTATCTCCGCCGCTGGATCATCTACGAACGATAATAGGCTAATCAGGGTTTCATCGCTAACGTGATCGATTAACAAGGATATGAGCTGCGCAATCTCCAAGTCATTTACAGGAAGGTTCCGCGTCATAGTGATTTTCACCTTGTCGGTATTAACCGCCTGCCCCTTGACTCGTAGCATCTGGCTAAACATATTCAGCCGTTCCCTAAGTCCCTGCTTATAGTAACGCTCCTTCGTTACGGCCAACTGCTCCAAGCCAAAAAGCTTGTACTTCATCGCTATCCCAGAAGCATTGGCCGCAAAATTTTCGTCGGTGAGATCCGGCACCATGGAAAACTCATGGATATCAGACTTTAACGCATTGCGCAGAACCTCGACCTCAGCCTCGTTGAGCTGCTTCGTCAACCAATCGGCGCCGGCATCTGCACCAGGAAGCTCCAGCACCTTCAGCCGCTTAAGCAGTTGTATGGTTTGAGAAGCTTCTGCTTCGTCATCTCCCAGTGACACGCCCCATATCTTAAGAATCGCATCCACGAATTGATCTTTATCATTAAGCCGGTCACTGGCCAACGCATTATAGGCATCGATCAGCGTCATAACACCTTCAAAGTCTCCAAGTTGCTCCTCGTTGTTCCAGAACTCTACCACCGGCACCGCATCCCAGTAATGGTCCTGACTATCCACAAGTTCATAGCCGGACTCAAGGCTGTCTGTGGAGTATTCTGTGACTGTTGAATCCGTATAGACGAATACTTTATACCCGTCGGGCTCTCCGTCAATGTCCAGGCGTTCATAGTAGTGAACTCCAAACATCGACTTATACTCTACTGTGTCGTCAACGACAAGAAATAGCTGGCGCGGATCGATGCAGGTCACCTTAGGGATTGGAACCTCGTCGGAGCTGAGATAGTAAAGTTCACGACCAATACCGAAGATGGACAAGTCTTTCCCAATCTCGCTATCGTGCGATGAAATATCCAGCGTTTTGTAAAGCTCGACGATCTGATCCACGTTGTCATACTTGACCGGGTTGCCCAGGACATAACCAACGGCTATATCCGTAATGTATTTCGCATGGTTTGCTACCAACTTGTTGTTAGGCAGCCCCGTCCCGCTCTCAGGCCGCTGTAAGATCAAGTGCTCACCTCGGTAGTATTCATCCAGCTTGTTCAACCTTGAAAGCTCCTGCTGATGCTCTCTGATGCAGGAAGCAAGTAACTCGACAGGCACCGATCCATCCTCAGCCATGAATACTCTATCTCGAATAATTGCCAATCTATTTCACCTTCTTTCACTGCTGCCGTATTTAATAGTTCCCATCACACAACACAATCGCTTTGGGAGTTGTGATGTCTAACTGCCTAAGAGTGAACGCTTCATCCGCAAGGCCAACTTGCTGTAACCGCGCTTCCAATAGCCTATAAGCTTGCCGTTCATTTTCAGCAATGACTACTGAAGCCGTTCCAACAGGGTAATGCCCTTTATGATCGGTGCAGACAAATACCTGCATCACTTCACCCCCAGTCTGGACTTGCTACCGATTTTGAGCTTAGCTGTCCCAATTTCATCCTCGACGGCATAACGAATAGCGTCGATCAAGTGATTATCCTTGTCAACTGGAACAGGAAGCACATTGCCGTTCTTATCCTCTTTCCACTTGTACTTACTGAACTCTGTCTTGGTGTTCTGGCAGCTCGTACATATGATGATCTCCAAACCTTGCAGAAACCGTATGCCCGCTTCAACACTTCCGGGACCCTTCTTAGCCCCAATTGCATTGATTCTACGTAACCTCAGCTCCTTGATGGTCTTGGGCTCTGAACTATCACAAGTAACAACACGAGACCCAACATGGGGTTTAACAATCTCCGCGATTTCGTCATTGGTCAGATCAGACGCATATTCTTCACCAAAAACAAAAATCCGCTTTCGCGACTTATCATAGTGAAGGTCAACCAGGGCATTCGGGTCATTTCCAAAGCCGAAGTCCAAGCCGTGTCTGATTTTATCAAAAGATTTTCTTTGTTCTCGTAAATCCTCAACGCGCCAATTTTTAAAGATGACAGCTCCAAGGACGCCCCAATTACCCAAGGTGTAGACTTCGTAGTAATACGGATCGGTCTCATTCTCCAGAGCGGCAATATCGTCTGGAGTAAGGAACCGGTTATCCTTGTAAGTCGTCTTCAGTATGGAAACATCATCTTTAGCCACGAACTGAAGCCCGTCGTCCCATATCCCAAAATACTCCGTATACAGCCAGTGATCCTGTAAGATCGGGTTAAAACTTAGAGTAAGACGCTTCTTGAATTTGGAGCGACCGCGTAGCCGTTTATCTAGTTGCTTGACCGCTTTGTAATCACACTCCGTAGCTTCCTCGACCCAAACGTCAGTTATAACCCCGTCAATCGGCGTGATAGACTTAATCTTTTCGGGATCATCTAAACCAGCAAGCAATATCTGTTTATCGTTCAAGGTACAAGTTATTACGAAATCGGTCTTGTTGACCGTGAAGAATTCACTCAACTTGAAACTGCTGATAGCTTTGGTGAGCTCATTGAAAACGGATCTCTTTAACGTATTTTGCGTGTTACGAACAATGAGATAGTTTCGTCCTTTCATCACGTCCAAAACCGTTCTCTGGGCCAAGGAATATGATTTACCGGAAGATGAGCCGCCATAGTATATCTGATATCGGTTTTGATTCTTTAACTGATGCTTAAGGTAGACTTCATTGAACACTGCAGGATCTATCTTAAGTTTCATATTCATCAACACCAATAACAATTTCAACATCCGTTGATACATGCCCGCTATGCCTTACGTCAGACTTTTCTGTATAGACTCCAGCCATCTCCAGTACAACTTTACCGTGCTGGAAGCTGCCGCGCTGGGCCTCACGGACAAACGTATTAAGCACAGAAGCAACCGACTGCTTGACCAGATCAACCGAACGCCTGTTGTACAACTCTGCAAAATGGGGCTTCGCAAACGCTCGGTAATATGTTGCCCGATCCACTTTAGCAATCTTACAAATGTCTGTTACACTCTTGATTCTATTTTCAGGATTTAGCAGGGCTTCGAGTAGCGCCTGCTCTGATCTCGTCAAATTTTGCTCTTCCACCGATTCCGTTGCAGTTTGCCGCACTCTACTCACCTCCTAAAATATCCGGTAGTTCCTTGCCAGGCTCATTCCAATCAAGCCCATAAGTCTCCAGAATGTCCGTGAAATCTTCTATGTCATGGGGTCGTATTTTCAGCCCCTTGTCACCTATCGTGATGTGCCGCAGCTCGTGCAGCATAAGAATCTTTTGCTGATTCTCGGATAACATACTGGTGTTTCGCTCATAAAACGTGATGATAAAATCAAAAGGCAGGTAGGCCCTGAAGACCTCCTGCACTTTTCGACAATCCGCATATGTAATCTTTTCGCCGCGCTTACGCTCCTGGCTGACGACATAACCAATCTTGATATTAAACTCCCGGATAATGCCGAACTCGGGGAACTGTTTGATTATCTTATCGGCCAGCCGCTTCAAAGCCCTACTTGGCTCCGCGTCCTGAATGCCAAGTTGCTTTTTCAAGTTTCGGATCCGGGCCGTTTTGTCCTTTTCGTCCTGCTTGTCATAGATCTGATACAAGGTTTCGATTGCCGCACAAGGCGCATCGCAATCTTTGGATTTAGGACAAAGCCTGCAAATAGCGTTGTTCACAGCAATCAACTCCTCTCAGGAAATAGAAAAAGCACCGGTTAGGGTGCTTTGCAGATCAATTTAAATATTTCATTTGCGTTTTCTTTAAACCTTTCATACCAATGCGAGTTGGAATCAGATTTTGGAACAAATGCGATCTCCTCCCCTGTAGAAAAACTAAGCTTTACAGTTTCATCAGGAAAATCATCCTTTTCTCGTTCGAGAATCGCAGCCGTGATTTGATTTAGCTTCAGAACATTAATACTGATATGCCTTTCAAATTCCTTGAAAATTAAAAGCTTGTTATCAGTAAATACAAAACACTCCAAGGATTGATTGTCTGAAAATAGATTTTTGGGATAGAAACCTTTTACTTGGTCAGCTTCGACAAATTCCAGCATTGTCTTCACGATGAGTCTATGCTTTCTCATATCACTGTAGGCACCGTCCATAACTACAGATGTCAAGTACCCAAAGCTCATTTCGCTAGGCAATAATTTCACCTCCCTCCTGTGTCAACATTCGACACAAAGGGAGATATTTCCTGCAAACAAACACCGCCACCCGAAGGCAGCGGCTAGAAGGAGGAAAATAATCCGAACGGCAGGATTTGAACCTGCGACTACTTGCTCCCAAGGCAAGTGTGCTACCTGGCTACACTACATCCGGTTAGTAAGAGACAGGAGAAACACTGTTCAGGTAAAACTCCTGTCTCGAAAGGGGGAGGGAGGTCGCCGCCTGACGGTATGATAGCCCTAGCTGGCGACCTTCCTATGCTTCGTCCACGATATCATAATATCACGGATTTGCACCCCAAAAGTCGCATTAGAGTTGCACGTCATCTCCAACCAATTTTTATGGCGACTTCTTTAACGATTTCATTCCTCCATCGAATTACGGTTGCACGGTGCGCCGGGACCTCTTTAGCTATACCGTCCCATGTAAGAGTCTGTGGCCGTGTCCAGTATCTCAGCCTAATCAACCGCTGCTTCTCTGGCGTCAATTCTCTGTACACCGCCTCAACCGCATCTGCAATTGTCTGCAACTGCTCCAACTTTTTGTGACTGGTCAGAAGTACCGCTGTCCGTCCCGTGGGATCGCCCGGAAGATTGCTCCGCCCACCTCCTACGTTTTCATCCTCACCGGACTTCCCTCCGTGAAGAATCTCGTTTTTGAGCCGTAATATCTCTTTGCGGGTCTCGTGGTAAGCATAAATTTCAGACTCCACGTGCTGAAAGGTTCCCCGTTTAATCTTTGTTTGCTGCATCCTGTGTACCTCCCCCGTATAACGCCTGCTCCAACTCGTGATATGCCAGGCTATAGATATCTCGGTCCAGATAATCCCTAACCCTCTCAAGCGTTTTGTATAAAGCGTCCGCCCGCTCTTTATCTGGTTTCCCTTTACTCCGATGCCATTTCAACAGCTCTTCCTGCTCCTTGATCCGCTGCTGCAGCATATCAATCTCACAGCCAATGCACTTGCTATATATTTTCGCTGGATGCTCCTTATGCTTATCACAGATTTTGGTGTTCATCCTTTACCCCTCCTCTGCTGTTGTGCCTAGCGATGCGTACCGCTTCAATAGATTTAATCGTATTGTCAATCACGATTAAGACTGAGATTACCAACAATGCCGTTATATACGGATGCTCTAAGGCGTATTGAGTCATGTCATCACGCTCTCTTCGTCCGAATCCACCTCTAGCGCTCCTGGCTTGGGGCAATAGTAATCAGCCAGCTCCGACTGTCCGCCGCGCGGAACGGCCACGATATACCGCGTATAGTTAGCGTTGCTTCCGCTGAATTTGATTTGTCTTAAACTTAGATCCTTCCGCAGGTGCAAGCGCGGGTTATCCTTCGCCGGCACAACCGCCTGCACGATTCCGTGCTTTAATCGCCCATTACTGGCCCATTTGACTTTATCGCCTTTTCTTAAGCTCATGCTATTACGCTCCCTTCTTGATCCGATCTGCACGGACCTTAAGTGCCTCAAGTAATTTATCTTGTGTCGTCGCCTTGGCTTCCAGCGCCGCCATCACGTCCTCGTCAGCTCCACCCTGTACAACCAGGTGATGCAGAATGACCTTCTGCTTTTGCCCTTGGCGGTGTAGCCGGCCATTCGCCTGCTCATATAGTTCCAGTGACCAGGTCAGACCGAACCACACAACATGATTACCGCCGTCCTGGAGATTAAGTCCATAGGCTGCGCTGGCCGGATGCGCCAGAAGGATATCGACTTTCCCGGCGTTCCAGTCTAGCTGATCCTGCGGCGTCTTCAGCTCTCTTACCTTCAACCCGGACTTGCTCAACGCCTGAAGGATCCGGTCCCTGTCATGCTGATAGCTGTAGAACACTAGAGCCGGCTTGCCGTTAAGCTGCTCTATCAATTCCAGAAAGGCCTCGATCTTGCAATCATGGATCTGGTGAACTTGCCGAGACCCGTCATATAAGGCCCCGTTGCAAAGCTGCAGTAGCTTGCCCGTTAATACGGCGGCGCTTGTTGCTGTGATCTCGGTATCCTCGTCAATCTCTAGCAGCAGCTCGCGCTCCATCTGCTTATATTGCTTGGCGGCCTTGTCGTCCAAGGCAACCGGGATGACATTGGTGATGCAGTCTGGCAGGTCCAGATAGTCCTCTGCCTTCATGCTGATGCAAAGATCAGCGATTTTACGCTGAATAACATCATCAGCCCCAGGCTTCGCCATATATCCATGTCCGTTGTAATTCTTCTCGAAATACTTCGTCCGATAGTGCGTGATATGCTTCTCCAGTCGGACCCCTTGATCCAGTAGATTGACTTGGGCCCATAAGTCCAAAAGTCCATTTGGGGCCGGTGTTCCTGTCAGCCCTACAATTCGCTTGATGTGTGGGCGTACCCATGTCAGGACCTTGAATCTCTGCGCCTGGTGATTTTTAAAGCTTGATAGCTCATCTAAGATCACCATGTCAAACGGCCAGGCATTCCGGTAATGATCCACTAGCCATTTCACATTATCCCGATTGATCACCCAAATATCCCCGGGCGTGTTCAGGGCTCGGATCCGCTTCTGTTGTTTCCCCAGCACCGGAATAATCCGCAAATGCTGCAGGTGCTGCCACTTGGCTGCCTCGTTGGTCCACGTCGCCTCAGCTACCTTTTTCGGGGCAATCACAAGTGTCCTGCGAATGGCGAACCGGTTATACTTTAGGTCATTGACAGCCGTAAGCGTAATTACGGTCTTACCAAGTCCCATATCCAAAAATAGTCCTAGCTCTTCGTCCGACAGAAGCCGATTGATACAGTACCTTTGATAGTCGTGTGGGATAAACTTCTTCGCACTCATACATCAGTCCACTCCTGCCAATCCCGAATTAGTGCATCCACTTGCTCCTTGCTGTCGATCACTCGCACCTCTTGGGAATAAGACTTAATCCGTTTATGTTGGGCGAGTTGCAAGGGTCTCGGCTTTTCTCCGGTCGCCTTCAGTTCCACAAATACTATATGCCCACCCGGTAGAAATACAATTCGGTCTGGCACGCCATTGCTCCCAGGACTGGTCCACTTCGGGGCCCAGCCACCTACGGTCTGAACTCGCTCCCGTAAATATTTTTCTATATCTCGCTCTCGCATCTTGACAATCCTCCCTACCTTGTGGTATTTGCGTGTGCGCTACGCGTCGCGTAACTTTTTACTAATCAGGTGTATTAGGCGTTACGTATATTCTCTAATCCCTATAATTTCTTTATTTTTTATATCAATTAGATTAAGTGTCAACAGTGTCAACTAAGTAATGTAAATATAGATTCTATAAGGCTTTTTACTGTTGACACTTTAGTTGACACTCCTGTTGACACTTAAAAATCTGTCACAGCTCCGTTGTTGACACTCCGTTGACTGTCAACAACCTAAGTGTCAACGGCTTTTACGGCGGAATCCTCTTTGTATTTCGTAGGGCCCGAATCTTCCGCGATACTCTTCCCACCCGGGCAATGACGCTAAAATACCGTTAATCTCTCGGGTGTCTGACTGGCGGATGAATTTAATATCCGATCGGAAGCACTCGCACCAAATCTCTGCGGCGCATATCCGGTCTCGGGGCCCCGCCGCCCCTTCATGGGGCTTCCCAAACTCGCCACCCCAGTACAACTGCCTCGTTGGGATATCGCGCTTCTGCCAGTCCTCGGGCACAGGCCGATCAATAAAAGCCCTTATGATACCTTCCTTTGCGCTACTCTCCCTATGCACCTCCTGCTGCGACTTGCTCAACTCCTCAGCTTCTCCGGTCAAGTACAGTTGCTCTCCCAATTGCCAGCGGACAAAGGCCTCCGCATAAATCTGATCGACCTCAGGCTCTAAATCCCGAAAAACACTTTTCACAGGCTGCACTAGACCAACGTCCACCGGCCAGAACCGCCGGTTCCCCGTCCGATCCCGCAGGAACTCACTATCATTCGTAGTCCCGAAGAACACACAACGCCGCGGGTACGGCATGGTACGCTTCCCGTAGGCCTCTCGGTAGATATCCTCCGTCCGGCTCAGGAACTGCTTGACGGCGTTGCTCTCGGACTTGCTCATGCCAGTCAGCTCTCCGACCTCATTGACCCAAACGCCCTGAATCATCTCGCAGGCCTCTTTCCCCTCGAAGGTCGTCAAGCTGTCACTGTACCAGTTCTTGCCCATAAGCCTCAGGAAGGTAGATTTCCCTAACCCCTGCGGTCCAGCTAAGATCGGCATGTAGTCCCACTTAACTCCTGGAACCATCGCCCGAGCTACAGCAGCCGTGAAGGACTTACGGGACACAGCCCGTGTATAAACGCTATCCTCTGCGCCTAGGTAGTCTGTTAGCAGTGTGTCCAGGCGGGGAACACCGTCCCAGGACAGGCCCTCAAGGTATTGCCGTACGTCGTTAAAGCGGTACTTATGTGATATCAGCGTTAAAGCGTTATTGATCTTAGCTTCTACAGCAATGCCGTAGACTTTTTCAACGTAATGATAGATGCCTGCGTCATCTGAGGTTGCCCAGGGCCGCCGATCAGAGCGCGGATCCCACGGCAACGCACCCAGAACAAGCCCACGGTTAGCAAACTCGTCGAAAGCAATTTTCCCTTTAAGCACTGGATCATGCTCCAGCACAATCAGCACGTTATCTACGGTCTTCATATAAATGCCGTTGCTGTTGATCTCAAGACGTTTCATCCAGTCCATATCTGCCGGGTCAGGGCTAAGGTTTGATGCAGATTCACCGCCGAAGCTCTCCACGGCCTTGTCATATCGTTCTTGCATCAACAGACCCACTACAGGCTCCTGCTGCATGGCGAAAGCGGACATAGCCGTATAGCTCGGCAGCTTATTCGTCGGGGTTCCTAGCTTCGCCTCGTCGTCCTGGTCGCCATATAGATGTAGGCGAACCAGGTCAAAAGCGTTGACCAGACGTCCGCTCGTCGGATCGGTAGCGTGATGACTGTAAAGGAACTGCCCATCGTCGTATACAATCGCGCCGCCCGTAGTGGAGCCGCCGACATAGGTCAAGCGCCCATCATCGGTTGTCTCGTAGATACCCGGCAGAAACGCTTCAATGGCTGCCGGCACATCATAGATTCGGCAGAACGCACCAACGATGCCGGGCTTTGAGGTCGGGTCACCTTGCTTTGCGGCAAGGCGGACATGCGCCTGCTGCGTACCTGGAACCTGCGGCCACTCCTGCCAGTTGCGCCAGTCTGAGTACATCCCCAGCAGGCCATTAGCAGATAAGAAGGGCTTATCACCGAAGGTGAAGACGTACTGGCTGTCAGCGCTGCAACTCGGCCAGTACATCAGGCGCGTAGCCTGGAAGGTCGTCGGGTCACAGAACTCTATGCCGATGATTTGAGCGAGCTTACGGGCCAGCGGCTCGTATTCGTCAGCCGTGACCGTCCGATCCAGCGGAGTCAGCACCCGTAGCCGTGGCTTTGCCTCCTCATGCTTGCGCGTAGAGTACACGGCATAGGCACATCCCAAACCATCTAACCGGCGCAGTACGTCCGCCGTACCACCTGCAGGGATGTTATCCAAGTCAAGCGTGATCACGTCACGCCCGGTTACAGCGCCTGCTTTCCGGCGACCACCAGCGAGGGCGCCGGCAACGAAGCCCCCAACGTCCTTCAGGTCGTCCTGCTGGCTTTTCGGCATCGCCAGATACTGCGCCAGCGTCTCCGTGCCCCGGGCTGCGGTCCGCAGGCGCTCTACCAGCTCGGACCAATAGATCACCTGCGGTTGCCATTGCGTGGAATGCCTACTGCCGGCGGAGGATATGGTTAGTTGTCTATCGTATTGCATGGCGGCTGCCTTCCTTTCATTAGATGAAAAACAAAATATAGTACATTATTGCTACTAACCTCTTAGTTAATTGGTATAATGTTCCTAGTAAGTATTTAGGAGGTTAATATGACTGAAAAGAAAAAAGAGTTAAATGTTGGCCTTGTGATGCCTATAGCCCCTATAGACGGATGCAGTGCTGAACATTGGATCGACGTGAAACGCATTATTCATGAGTCACTCTCTGCCCTTCCTGAGTACACTTGTGATCCTAAAATCGTTAGCGAAGGTAATAGTGTCGGGCTAATACATAAAAGAATTGTGGAAGGACTTTATACATCAGACATCATAGTTTGCGATGTTAGCTGCAAAAACCCTAATGTCATGTTTGAGCTTGGTATGCGACTCGCTTTCGATAAGCCCACAGTAATCATTAAAGATGACCAAACTGACTACTCCTTTGATACAGGTGTTATAGAACACCTCCAGTATCCTAGAGACCTCAGGTATAAAGACATTGTTGAGTTTAAGGAGCAACTTGCTGCAAAAGTAAAAGCCACCTATGAAGACTCGTTGAAAGACCCCAGCCATTCTCCGTTTTTAAAGAGTTTCGGTACATTTAAAGTTGCTTCAATAAAGGAGAGTGAAGTTTCATCAGAACAATTCATAGTGGAAACGTTGAAAGATATTCAGAGTGAACTAACTACGGTCAAAGGGGCTATTAGCTCGACAGTAGGGAGCCCAATTTCTAAGGTAAGAACATTTGTGGCTAAAACGTCTAGGCTAGAAGAGGCAACAACTGACTTACTACTTCTACACCTATCCGGACTTAGGGCCCGTAATGAATTGTCTGAGCCAGTAGATATCTCTGAACTTGTAGAATTGATAAGCAAGCAATTACGTGGCGCTGGATTTAAGGATCCTCAATTGGAAATATATATAATAATAGAAAAAATCCTAAATTTAAATAATATCGAATATATACCTGGAATTCAGTCCTTCATGTAAAAGCTTGTCGTAAACCCCGCGGCCTTAAGCGGTAGTCCCGGCGCCCAGTCAATCGGCTGGGCCATAAATCCCAGCACATCGTCCAGCTCTTCAGGCTGGTTGGACTCTATCCCGATTTCATCGTGCACGTGAAGCACTGAGTCATAGCCTGCCTGATCGGCTCTGACCAACGAGACGGCCAGACAGTCACGAGCAATAGCCTGAACCACATTTTCGACGAGCTTCCCTCCATAGGTACCGATCTTCGTCCACTTGCCTGTCTTCTGATCTGGTCCCATATAATGAAGTGCCTGCTTCCCAAAGTCATTTTGTGCGAGGGTCGGTTGGACGTAGTACAGCTTCCGGCCGCTAGGTAGTTGAATCGTAAAGAAATCGAGCCCGCTACCATAGTGACTCTCCCGGGCAAAAATGATACCCCTTACCCCGACAGGCTGCCCCGTCTCCATGACTTCAATCGCTGCGCGTTCAAAGCTATACCATAGATCAACGATTCTCCTATTTGCATTCCGCCAGCGCGTGACAATCTCCGGCAGTTCTTCTTCCTTAAGGCCCATATCAATTGCACCCATGCTGATTAACGCGCCAGCAGCACCCTGGTAGCCTAGGGCCAGCTCTGATACTTTCCCCCTTTGCCGCAGATCGCTATCCTTGCCAATAGACTCAATAGGTACACCAAACATTTGAGAAGCCGAAGCTTCATATATCTTGCCGTGCGAGGCGAATACATCAAGCCGCCATTGCTCACCGGCTAGCCAGGCAATTACCCGGGCCTCTATGGCGTTAAAGTCGGCCACGAGCAACAGCCTACCGTCCGGGGCTATAAACGCCGTGCGAATTAACTGGGAAAGCGTATCCGGCACGTTTCCAAAGACCAGCTTTAGCATATCGGTTCTGCGTTCTCGAACAAGTTGCCGAGCATAATTCAGTAACTCCAGAGGCATCTTGTTCTTGGTTAGATTGTGGACCTGAACTAATCGGCCAGCCCAGCGGCCCGTCCGATTCGCCCCGTAGAACTGGAGCAGCCCACGTACTCGCCCATCCTCACAGGCAACAGTCTGCATGGATAGGTATTTCTTAACGCTTGTCTTGCTAAGCTCCCGGCGAATCTCAAGCACACGTTTGGCCTTACCGTCGTCAACGGATTTGATCAGGCCAGCGACAGTATCCTTCCGTAAATTCTCAACTTCTTCCCCGATCTCTTCCGTCAGCCACTTCTTAAGCTGTTGAACTGACTTGGGATTATCTAGACCAGAGAGCTGCACAGCTTCGGCCATCAATTCCGATGTAACTTGCTCATTAACCGTTAGCGCTCCCTGAACCAGCTCCAGATCACAAGCAATCCCGCGCACATTGATTTTTTGATCCAGTTGCCATAGCTTCCATTCTTGAGTAGGAACCGGGAATACAGACAAACGACGAAGAATCTCCATTTCGGCCACGACGTCACCTTTACAGTAATCCTTGAAAAGCTCCCATTTCGCAGGCTCGTGGTGTGGTAGCGTCCTGGTCCGCTGACCGTTGGCTTTTGAGGGCTTGCAAGGTACACAAAACGTGCGAATCAGCGAACTACCAACGCCCATTTTCTTTTTGTCTTGGGGCAGGCCCAAGGCGTCGCCTACTTTCCCAAGCCCCGCAGGATAACCAAGATAAAGGCCGTGTATTTGAGTACATCTCCATTGGTTAAGCCACGAGAGAGCTTTTGAGATGTCACCTAACAATCCGAAATATTTGCTCAAGCAGTACCACTCAAAAGCGGCGTTATATGCATGTTTGATGGTCCAGCTATCAAACATCGCGTTTATAACCGCTTGAGGAATGAGGTCCCCTTGTTTCAGATCAAGAACCTGAACCGGGTTGCCATCCCAAGAATAAGCAAATAGTAGAATTTCAAAATCTGGAGACTGAACGTACTTATAAAGACCGGCTTTCTTAATATCAACACTGCTATAAGTCTCTATATCAATGGAGAGATGGCCCATGACTTCCTCCTTCCTTAGAAAAAGAAAGGGGTTCTAAAAAGAACCCCTGTGACTAAACTTAGATGCCCCATACCCCGCCGTTCAGCGGTTTCCCAGTGATAGGGTCAATTTGCTGCTGCGGTGGCTGGGCAGGTGGTTGAGGCGCGACATACCCTGGCTGACCCTGACCATGTCCCTGTGGTGCTGGACCATAGCCCGGCTGTGGTGGATATGGAGCTTGTGCTGGCGGCTGCTGACCATATTGCTGCGGAGGTGTCTGCTCCCAACCTTGAGGAGCCGGAGCAGGGGCAAAGCCCGCGCCGCCGCCAATACCCCCGAAAGCTTGCTCTGCACTGATTCGGCCTCCGAGCGGCTCACCGTCCGCCACCTTTTGCACGGGGCCAAGGCCTGCACCGATTCCGCGATTACCGCTGTTGCTAAATGGGAAGAAATTAATATTCACTCGCGCATAGATCCCGCTGAACACTTCGGTTTGGTTGATAATAGGATTCATGTTGACATCCACAACGGCTTGTTGTTGCTTGCTACTTGCGGTCAGGACCCAATGCCCCTTGCACTCAGGACCAAACGGCTCCCCGTTTTGACGGACACCGTCGCCATCCCAAATCGGCGTTTTAAGTTGTGGTGGACGTGCTCCGTTCCAGATTCCAGCAACGCCTTTTTGAGCTGCGGCTTCAATGGCAGCGTTGATGCGCTGCATAGTGGCTACATCTGATTTAGGAATCAGAATGGTCGTGCTATACTTCGGTTCCTGCCCTGGCTGATTCGCATGTGGCTGAAAAAGATGTACAAAGCTCAGTCTTACCTGTCCAGTCGTTACGTTCGTCGCTTCATTTGTCATTTGTCGTTTTCCTCCTAGATTATATGGGCCGCTTGACCAGCGGCCTGAAGTCATTTGATCAACGTAATAATCTGCAATATCACCCATATCAGGCCTCAAGCGGGGCACTGAATGCATCTTCCGGTTTAACCTGGTCATTAAATGTTGGTCGCTTATCACCGGCTTTCGCCAGCGTTGGCGCACCCGGACGCTTTACGACAAGCCCTGCATCCTCAAGCAGATCCTTATAGACCTTCTTCGTTAGCGCTTCTTCAAGCTGTGGCGGGGACAAAGGCTTGCGGTCATAAAGAACTGCCTCATCGATACCTTTTTCCTTCAAGTGAGCAAAGGCTTTGTCCAAGTCGGTATAATCCCGGCTCCCTCTGCCCTCGACAGCCTTCCACCCTTCAACCTGACCACCCTTAAGCACTTCGGCCAGAGCGCCTTTCTTTAAGGCTTCATACCACTTCACAATTCCATCAGCCTGACGGAGTACCTCACCTACTTCGTCCCAAGAGAGCAAAGGCGGTTTAAGCGGGGCCTTGCTTCCCGCCGCAAGCATGTGCTCTGTACGAGCTCGGCAAGTAGCCTTTGCCCGACAGAATCCACAATGTTCACCAACTACGTAATCTCCCTCGCCATTAAAGGCGGCCTGTGCAATCGGCTTAATTGACTCGCCCCAGGCTAGCAGGTCAGTCGCTGAGATTGACCACTCTGACGGCGTGTCCCACACCTTCGGCTGCACAATTGCCAAGTGTACCGCTTCAATTGGGAATAAAAGCGAGAAGGCTTTAAGCGCACCCAGCGCGTAGAGCTTCATTTGAGGATTATCCTCTGCCGGCACCGGAACACCCTGACCGTTTTTGTAGTCAATCACATGCAGCTTACCGCCGCCGATGATGATACAGTCTGAGGTTCCGAAACTCTCTGGAACAAAGTCAGTCAGATCCACACGACGTTCAATCGCCACAAACGGCGTAGAAGGATAAGCATGAACGATAGACTGGATGTATTCCACATAAGCGTTAGTGTGATCGTCCATGATTGGCTCATACAGCTCATGAGCTTTGAACTTCTTCAGCGCGGCGTTGAAGCTGCGAGTCGGAAGCCCCGAGAAGACTTTCTGCAGCTTAAGCTCTGCGATCTCATGGGCCAGTGTGCCGCGCTTGGCGGCCTCGCTCTCCGTGTCTGGCAGCGTAGCCTCAAGCTGCGCAGAAGGTGTGCAGTGCAGCCAGCGGTGTGCCCCGCTGGCCGACAGCAAGGCGTGTGCCCGCTCTGCGTGTGCAATCTCCGTCATATCCTAGCCCCCAAGCTACGCAGGTAAGTAGCGAACTCACCATAGAGGCTCGGGTTAAGATCAGTAAGGGCCTGAGCGCTATGTTGATGCAACCAGCCGATAAGCTCCGGCCCTCTCCCGGCGTCCACCAGCGGCTGTGCCGCAACTCCAAGCTGATTAAGATCATAGGCTGGGGACGCTGCTGTAGGGACCTGAGCCGGCGGTGCTATTGGGGCCGGAGAAGACAAGGCAACAGGTGTGGTTGGCGGTGCAATGGGAGTAACAGAGACAGCCGGGGCAACGGACTGACCACCCGTCAGGTTTGGCGTAGTTAATGGCGGAATGGAGTTCTCCCCCGTAAAGGCTGCGGACAGTGTCGCAAACTCCTCAATAGCTTGTGTTGCTGATTCTCCGTTGATCGTGATTGTTACTGGCATGGTTAAATTCCTCCTCTAATTGATTGATGCAATAAGTGCAAACTTCTTTATCATTCCATGGTCTCAGGAACTTCGGCTCTACCGCCTCTCCGCAAATCTCGCATTCAGGTGGATGCAGTAGGATTAAAACTTTACTCATGACACTTCTACAAACTGACCATCCTGCAAGGTGTACCAGGTGTCAGCCTTGATAGCTTCACCATCGATTTGAACCGTTTTGACACAGAGCGGGGTTAATATATCTTCGACCCAAACCCACTCAGCCAAGGTGATCCAGCAGCCTACTTTACCTCGGATACGGTTCTCGCCTCGACCAATCGCTGCACCTACAGAGTGATCTCCTTCCAACGCGAGCTGGGCACCGTCACCGCTGCTGGCGAGCTGGGCACCGTAGCCGCTGCTGGCGAGCTGGGCACCCGCTGCTGGCGAGCTGGGCACCGTAGCCGCTGCTGGCGAGCCGGGCACCGTCGCCGCTGCTGGCGAGCTGGGCATGGTTACCCTGGGAATCGCC
This sequence comes from Paenibacillus senegalimassiliensis, assembly GCF_001486585.1. Taxonomy (GTDB): domain Bacteria; phylum Bacillota; class Bacilli; order Paenibacillales; family Paenibacillaceae; genus Fontibacillus; species Fontibacillus senegalimassiliensis. The sequence continues at coordinate 219,697 of NZ_LN909045.1, read as the reverse complement.
TTCCGACGGCTCGACGGTAGTAGGATCAAACCAAGTACGATTCCACAAGAAATCAATCGTTGCCTTGACAAAACCAGGGATGCCGAAGACTACACCGACTTTGGTTTGAGTCGAATTGGCTGCGGACATCTCAGCATCACTGACACTATCCATCAGCCAGTTAGCCCAATCGGCGTGGCCGTCTTCATAGCATTTGTTCAGCACATCTTGATAGGTAGCTCCCTCAGGGAAGTTTTCGAGAAAGTAACGGAACCCCTCGGAACAAGCCCCGAGTTGCTTAACATAATCGCGAGTAATTAACATTGCATAGCCCCCTTAATTTGATCAGCGTACTTGCTAACGTCCTTAATGCATTTAGTACAGATCCGATGCCCATAATGCGGGTGCATCTCGCCCTCCACGCTATCGCACAGATAGCAACCCGGTTGATACTTGCGCAAGATGATCTTGTCACCATCCACAAAGATTTCAAACCCGTCCCCTGTCTCCATGCCAAGCGTCTGGCGCAGCTCCTTCGGGATAACGACACGGCCAAGATCATCGATACGACGTACGATTCCAGTTGTTTTCATTGATTTTCTCCTCTCGCCAGTGTTACACTGACCTTAGATTGCTTTACTTGTGGCCTCTAAGCGACTCCTACCTCGCTGGAGGTCTTTTCTACGTTTAAGGCCGCTATCTCACCATCGAGCCAACTCAATGCTGCAGGCAGTAACTCTGGATCACAGGTAGCCCGGCCGTTCAAAAGCTGCCAACGTCTCCGCATCAAATCGAACTTGCGAAGCTGAGCCTCGTTCATTTTTCGTGTTCACCTCCTCTCAAGGCTATTGCGCTACATTTTCGAACTGTGACGTTTTCACTTCATCATGGCTTGAACTTGTTGCTGAATTTTCGCCGCAATCTGCTCAATATTGCTTGCATGAGTTTCAATATGTCGCAGCCTTCCAGAGGGACGATTGCCGGCCTTTGTTCGGCCAACGGCGTAATGCTCTATCTGTACATAATTTTCATGTAGATCATCGAGCAATGAGAATAATTCTTTATTCTTCTGATTTGCCATTTAAACACTTCCTTCATTAAATGTGTCAATTATCACTTACGACTCGTTAATGTTTACTAAAATAACCTTTTCCCACTCGTAACTACCGACAATGCTTTCGGCTTTCTTTTCCGCTTCTTTGTCCGTCAACTTGTCGTCATACAACTTGTCGTAAGCTTCATTAATCAATTGTTCTTCATCATCTGAGCGGATATAAATGCGCTCTCCCATTGACACAACTTCATCGACCTGCGCCGACCCGAATACAGCCGTCCAACGATTATATCCATCATCGGCTACAATTTCGGAGTCTACCATTGGCAATACTCTCAAATCCGGATTTTCCGCTATCAATTTTAGTAACTTTGCAACATTTTCTTTTTGAATCTGCATTTCTGTCTTCACCTTCATTCACTCCTTCATTAAATGGTCATTGCGGCGTTGCCGCGGAATGTGCATTATCCCCAATGTCCATGACGCTTCAAAATATCGGCAACTTCTTTCGCATATGGTTCATCGACATTGATAACCAAGTAGGCATTCACAGGATGTTTCCCATCCCTTTTTCTGCCCATCTCAATCTTGTTGCAAAGACAGTGAAAATCGTATTTTTCTTTGTCGTTGAGGTACTTCACCGCATCTTCGCGCTTAATAACTCCACAAAATTTTTTTGCTACCCCATCCAGCCAAGCAGATTCCCTGCGCCTTGTGCTTCCGTGCACTCCCAAGTTGTCAAATGTCATAAACCATCCCGGCTCAAATCTTACTGACTTGCCAACATCATCAGTTACCAGCAAACTACCGTCAGAAACATTCAATGCGCTCTCGTATACTTTTCCATGGGTAAAACCCTCAGATGACTCACCAATATACCTTACATCTATTACGGACATTTAAAATCCTCCTTCGCTCTTTGGGTCTACTGCGCACTAGAGCCTATCAGTTGTATAAACCCGCTCATAAGCGTCGGCAGGAACTTGGTCAGTCTCAATCACACTTGAAATTAAGACCTCCTCGTCGTGTTCCTCACACAACAGACCCGCGACATTTGCCTTACTGTAGGCCGAAACAAGCGATTTAAAATACCCACCCGTTGCTATACCGCCCATCCCGTAGATAGCTTCATAGACGTTCATTTACTACACCTACTCCCTTGGCGGCCAATTCCACCCGCCTAAGTGCTTACCCGGCTCAACGGCTGTCAAGTGCCTAATCTCACCGTCTGGCCGAAATACCTGCAAGTTCACCGTTTCACCGTTGGTATGAACATGAGTTACGATGGCTGCCGCCGTGCCTAGATTGCTGTTGTAATGCACGATACGTCCGATACTAGGTTTCATCCTTATCCCTCCCTGCTATAGTGGCTTTAGCCCCCAACTTCTCCACTAGGCATTGGCCGTTACAGACCAACTCATGGCCGATTCGGAATACAGGCTGGCCGAAGTGAATCTCCTTACCGCAATACTCGTTAGCGCAGTAGTCAATGACTTCCTTTTCCAAAGCACTATTCTCCTCTCCTATTTATCCCAAAGGACTACCACGTGGGCTCCTGCAGGAGTGTACTCATGAGACAGATACCCGTCCACAAGTTCAAACTCTTCCAGCGACCCGCCGTAGTTCTCATACTTTGCAAAGACGACGGGTAGGTCACCATGTGTTTCTATTTGATCTGTCAATCTGGCGATTAAGGTAGATATTTTCACGCTTCACCCTCCTCTCAATACTCGATCTGCCCGCTGCACAAGCTCTGATGCCCAGTAGTAGTCACCGGCCACCTGCGCCGCTGTGATCAGGCCGTTAAGCTGGTGGAGTTGACGCACCTGGCGTAGATTAGCGTCCAGGCAATGCAGCAGGTCCATTTGTTCCATGGGGTTAAGATTGGCTATGCCGCGCTCCGTCAGTTCGGCTAATCGACGGTGGATGGGGTTAAGTGGAATGGTCATGAGGATTGTTCCTCTCGGCGGTAGTTCTTCGCCTCTTCCTCCCTTTTCCACTTATCAAGGCTGGCTGTACTGAACAAATACCGTGGGCTCTTGCTCCCCTCTGCCCCAACTGTCCGGTGTGGGATCCGCTTTGCTTTGCACAGATTGCGAAGCGTGTAATCAGACATTTTCAGATAGTCGCAAGCCTCGGAGAAAGTCAGCGTCTTATCGGATGCTGCTGACAGCCGTTCAAGGATGCGTTTCTCTGCTTCTGAAACGTGCAGAGTTACGATATCGGCAATAGCTTTTTCAAGGGCGGTCATGAGACGTCATATCCTTTCTGCCCCCTCTTTGATAAAATGGAAGTTGTCGAGACTAACCAAATTAGCAGAAGGGATAGTGATTAAATTGGCGACCAGTAAAAATCTTCGGGCAGTTCTTGAATATCTCGGGGAGCCCTATACGGTCAAAGTTATTGATCTTGAAGATTGTGCTTATCGAAGGTTGAATGATAAATATGATATTGAGATATCAGGGTGTAACCGTAAGACCAAGCCCTTTCACGTTTATGTCTGGAATATCCAGAACGGTGACGGTATAGGCGCACAGATCATTGAACGCTCCGGGGCAATTAAAGGCCTGCCGGCTTTAAAGACTGTACTAGACGAATATGTTCAGAAATATTCAGGCTAATTCCTCTCTTCTAGCGGCTTCTTGAAAGACGAGGTCGATTAAATTGGAACGCCGCATCTCGCTTTTAGTAAGATCGACCTCGTTTTGCATGGCGAAGGCTACCGCATCTTCAAAGGCAGCTTTCAAGTTTGCGAATATCTCAGACTTCTCCATCTTTTCTCACCTCGCTTTTCTATTAATTTACGGACATTGAACAGGCTTTATGTCGCATATCATGCGACAAAAGAAGTAAAAAAAATAGCCATTACCTCATCTTTTGAAAGATTAAGTTCCCGACTGATCAAAACGGCTTCGCTTACACTAAACTCTTGTTTCTTTATTTTTCTATATAGCGTGGCTCTATCCAGTCCTACTCTAAGGGCTAACTCTGAAACCGACAATCCACACTCGACGATTTTGCCCCGAAGTTTGTTAGTGTTCACTAGTATCACCTCCCTTTATTTTGTCGCATGTGGTGCGATTAATTAAATATTATAATACTGGGTAAACTAAGTCAATACTTTTTTCGCATGGATCGCAACTAATATTGAATGATGATAAAATTTTTGTTGCAAATATGCGAATTTAGTAATAATATAGTTTCGTAAGGAGGTCAGAAAATGACTATAGGTGACCGAATTAAAAAGCGAAGAAAAGAACTACGATTATCAGTTGACCAACTGTCAGCCTCATTAGGGAAAAATAGAGCTACAGTTTACAGATATGAAGGTGACGAGATAGATAATATGCCCTTGTCTATACTTGAGCCACTGGCAAAAGCCCTAAAAACCACACCCGCCTACTTGATGGGGTGGGAAGATGAAGCTATCCCTGAAAGTATTGAGCTTACACAGCATGAGGAAGACATCCTTCGCAAGTACAACGCCCTAGACGACATCGGAAAGTACACCGTGGATACCACTCTGGAAGCGCAATATGAGCGTTGCACCAAGCCACATTTAACAGTTATCGCAGCACACAACGACGACTACTCCGAAGAGCAACAAAAGCTGATGCGAGAGGACTTGGATATGTTAGAGCAACTTCACAAAAAGAAACGCAATAAGTAGGAGCGTGTGCTGATGGGGTACGAGAGCCTATTAATCGTAGCGGAAAAGCTGAACTTGTATGTTTACGAGGCGCGATTTAAGTCAAACGCCAAAGCCCTCCTTAAAGGAAATATGGTGGGAGTTAATAAGGATTTAACTGAGGTGGAGAAGACCTGTGCGCTGGCAGAAGAAATTGCACATTACGTTACAGGAAGTGGCGACATCCTTGATCAGTTCCCCATTCGTAACCGCAAGCAGGAGCTATTGGCGAGGCAATATGCCTATCAATGTATGATACCTTTTGATCGTATTATCCAAGCACACAAATCGCGCATATCCGGCAGGTACGAGTTATCTGAGTATTTAGGCGTAACCGAAGAGTTCTTGCAAGTAGCTATAGATCGTTACACTAGCAAATACGGATTATATTTAAAGGTGGACGAGCAGTACACAATCACTTTCGATCCTCTTGGAGTTATTGAGACAATTTAGCATAATACATAACTTTTAACCTTCGTGCTTCCCGGCCGTAAGGCCGTTTAAATATAGCCCGGAATAGAACATATGTTTGGAGTGATGGAAATTGAAAGGTAGTATTGAGAAGCGCGGCGTGTTTACCTGGCGGCTGCGTGTCGATCTTGGCTATTACGCCGATGGCCGACGAAACCGACCTGGCGAAACGATTGAAATTGATGACCCATCGTTAATGAAGATGTCCGAAAAATGTAAAGGGTACAAGGATGCAGGGCGAAAGCTTAAGGATTATCTGGATGACCAACTCTCGGACTTTAAACGTCGTGTGCTCTCAGGGGAGTACATTAAGTCAAGTGATATGACATTTAAAGAGTTTACGGATAATCATTGGCGGCCCAAGTATGCCAGCGACCCAGACAACTTGTCTGAATACTCAGCGGTTATTTATGACCAACATTTGCGCAATCACATTTTTCCGAATTTCGGTCATCTAAAGCTTCAAGACATCACGACCATGCACATCACAGACTTCAAGGAGTACCTAAAGTCACCCGAAGCGCGTAAAGACGGGAGACCCGGGTCACTAGATGCCGATACGCAGATATACGCGCTTCGGGTACTAAAAAACGTTCTTGAGCGGGCAAAGGAATGGCAGGTGATAGACGCCAACCCATGTAAAGGTGTGAAGTGGCCGAAGTCAACAAAAGAAGCAGTGAAGGTTTATGACGGGAGTGAGATAGGAGACATTTTGATTGCGCTAGAGCAGCAACCAACGATTTGGCGGCTCTTAATCCTAGCTACCTTTTTGGGGGCGTTTAGGCGCGGAGAGGTTATCACGCTTGAGATTGACGATTGCGACTTTGGGGACAACCGGCTACAGATTGACGAAAACAGCCCTGCAAAAATTAAAGGTCGTCATTTGATCAAGGGGCCAAAAAATAAAAGCTCTGAGCGCTGGGTCGTGATGCCGGAATGGTATATGCAGGAGCTGCAGGACTATGTGAATAGGACTTGGAAAAAACAGATGTGGGAAGCGAAAGCTGCAGGTAAGTGGAAAGCTCCAGAAGACAGACAATTTCTCTTCCACAAGGGCGACGGGATCCCTTATCATCCAAACACACCATATAGCTGGTGGAGAGAGTTTCTTGCAAAGAACGGATTCAGGTATATAAAGCTTCACGGATTGCGGCACACCTCCGCTACTTATCTGCTGGAGCGAGGTATTCCGGCTAAGGCCGTTGCTGAACGATTAGGACACGCGAATGAAAAAATGCTCCAGACCACGTATAGCCACGTGACCAAGAGCATGGAAGACCAGGCAGCTACCGAATTTGATCGATTCGGAGAGCGTGCCCAAAAACATATATAGAAACCGTCCCCATTATGTCCCCAAGACGTATTTCGGGACGGTAGCTACCTCTTAAAAACCCCGCTATATCAAGGATATTCACCACTATTATAACCCATCATCGGCACCTATGTAAGGTGCGACGATGTGTCCATCTGTAATGATTAGCGGAGCCGGATTTCAATCCACGCACCTATGTAAGGTGCGACCATCCTGACTTTGCTCCATGCCTGTACCGATTGTCTCATTTCAATCCACGCACCTATGTAAGGTGCGACCGGTGATATGTGCCACCGTATCCCCAATATGCTCCTATTTCAATCCACGCACCTATGTAAGGTGCGACGGTAATTGGTTCGCTCATGCCGATCTTGATCAAATTATTTCAATCCACGCACCTGCGTAAGGTGCGACAATTTCTGCGTAATTGATTGCATTTGCCATAATTAATTTCAATCCACGCACCTGCGTAAGGTGCGACTCAATTTCCCGAGCCCAAGTATCCTCGGCCACCCATTTCAATCCACGCACCTGCGTAAGGTGCGACGGTAATTGGTTCGCTCATGCCGATCTTGATCAAATTATTTCAATCCACGCACCTGCGTAAGGTGCGACGCCCTGATCAAGCTGGCTGACGCGAACCGCACGAAATTTCAATCCACGCACCTGCGTAAGGTGCGACCGAAACACCTGCAAGTTGACCGTCTCGCCATTGGTGTATTTCAATCCACGCACCTGCGTAAGGTGCGACGGAACGTGGCAGACGACAACAAGCCTAATATCATATTTCAATCCACGCACCTGCGTAAGGTGCGACGACAAACTTTTTGTGAATAAAATCAACGACTTCTTATTTCAATCCACGCACCTGCGTAAGGTGCGACAACAACGCCGAGCGCCTTCAGCTCCCGGTCAACCCGATTTCAATCCACGCACCTGCGTAAGGTGCGACTCAAGAGGTAAAAACAAAGGAGGAATTTTAGGTATTTCAATCCACGCACCTGCGTAAGGTGCGACTCCGATTTTTAACATAATAAGGGTATTATCCAGCTTAATTAGCCTTTTTGAGCCCTTATACCATTAAAAACAGCTCAAATTATTCTATATTTTTACATATAAAGAAATGAAAGTAAATTATTTTGGTGCGAATCTCCCAGGAAAATCATGTTCGCTTGGGGTTCGCACCAAAATGATTTTCACAATACAGCTACCCTAATTATTGTTGTATTATTTAAAAATTGCAACCCAAATGCAATACCATTTTTCCACTCGTTCTTCCAGCAATGCTGCTTGGAATTTTGCCCCTGCGTATTTGCTCCTTATTTACTATTCACTTCTTCCATTATGCCAATCATCAGTTGAATACCATCCTTCACACCTTGGGTATAAAGTAATTCATGTTCAACAGCTCGTCTGAATAGATGCTTGTCCTCCCATTCCAAATAATCTGCCCCCTTCATTTTGTCCTCACCAGGAAACATTTCTCCAAAGGCGCTACGCTCTTCGGCCCGAAGCTTACGCCATTCTGACTGCCGTTCAATGTCCAGCATAATCAAGTCCAGCCTTTGACGAATGGCATTAAGGAACCATATAGGAACTGGCATTCTACCTCTCCTTTTTCAAACAACGTATTTCTTCAATCTTTAGAGGAAAGAATATAGAATCTTAAAACTACTATAAATATTACCTTTATAACTCATTAAAGTCAATTTAAAACTCCTACATAATAGTACTTGAAAACTATGATTCAGGAAGGATTTAACATGACCGATTATGATAAAATAGCTGTCGGTGAACGCATTCGTTCCCGTAGAAAAGCGTTAGGTCTTTCTCAAGAAGAATTCGCAGAGCGGATAGGACGTGTACCTAAGTTTTGCGCTGATATTGAGCGTGGAAAAGTGGGGATGTCGATTGAAACCATGCTTGCCGTCTGTTCCTTACTAAAATTGTCTCCTGATCAGCTTCTTCTAGGCCAGTTGGACAAGTCCCATAATAACGATGAATCCAAGCTAATCATTGATGCTCTTGATCAATGTACAGATACGCAACGTAAAGATGCATATGCGCTATTGCAGCTTTTTCTTAGAGCCATAAAATAAAACTTACCTACTACGAACACCCGGAGGCCAAGCTATGATTCCAAGAACGAAGGACTACGAGGAACAGGATGTGATGCCTACGGTTCAAGCCATTGTTAATGCGCTTGCTCAAGGAGATTTGGATCGCATCCCCACCCTTGTGGATGATATGGGCAGTTATAAGCCTGAATGGCTACAGCAAATGAGAGAGCATATTGTGGAGGAAACCGGGGGAATTGATGTCTACGGTGTGCCTTGCACCTTCCGTCCCAACTACGAGTATAAGCAGTTGCGATTCTACCCTTTTACTGACGGTTCGGGTATGGCTTGCGAATATGCTCTTACCGTAAGCGGAGATTTGAACGACTGGACATTGCTTCTGCGTTTCTATTACGAAGGGGATTCGATCAGAGTCGAATTTGAAGACTTGCACATTCTATGAAGTGTGATGCAGCAAAGCAAAAGGCGCCGCGAACCCGCAGCGCCCCTCCTCCTTTGCTAAAAGCATCAATCCGCCAGGCTGTACTTTCCAATATGCTCAAAATCCAACGTGACGACGGCTGAATCAAAGGTAATCTCATAGAGCACCAACGCATCCCCGCCCTGTTCTACCACTTCATGGTAGCCAGGGATTTTCTGGTTAAATAGCTCCGCTACCTCGGCCACCGTTCGTCGGCTTCTCTGCACCTTCCCTTTCGCCTTGACATGCTGGGTTCCCTCATGGGGAACGGTGGTAAAGGCCACGCTAGCGTTTACTTCCATTTCTTTAACCTTTTGATTTTGAACGAAGCTGGTGAACATAATCACCTTGGCATCCTTGTCATAATAAAAATTCACAATTCTCACATTGGGCTGATCCTGGACCGAAGTCGCCAAGGCAAGCTCAGTCTGGATGTCCATCATACGGATAAATTCTTGTTCTGTATTCATATATCCTACACTCCTTTTATTGTCGTTCTGAGTTGTAGTATATTATTAAATGGTGTCAATAAATGAAACCTTTTAATCAGAAAGAGGAATCCGCATGAGAAAGTCAGAACGTCTGAACGATATGATGATCTACCTCAATGATAAGAAGTCCTTCCAGCTCAAGCACATCATGGAGCGATACGCTATTTCAAAAAGCACCGCCCTTCGCGATATAGGGTCCTTAGAAGAAATTGGCATGCCTATTTATTCCAAGCCCGGACGCAACGGACACTATGGCATACTGCCCAACCGCCTATTGTCGCCCATTGTGTTCACTGTAGATGAGGTGCAAGCCTTATATTTTTCCATGCAGACGTTAAGTGCTTATCAATCCACACCCTTTCACTTGAGCGTCGCCACCTTGAAGCAGAAGTTCGAGGGATGTATTTCCGAGGAACGGAAGCAGAAGCTACGGAAGATGGAATTGATCTTTAGCTTGAGCAGCTATCAGAGCAGCAATGAGTGCAAATACCTGGACCAGATTCTCCACATGGCCGTTGAAGAAAAAGTGTGCGAGATACGTTATGCCAAAGGCGACAGTCTCAAACGTTACTACGCCCAGTTCTTTGATATTACCTCGGCCTATGGACAGTGGTATGCGACAGCTTACAATTTCCAAACGCAGAAGCCGCAAGTGTTCCGCTGTGATAAGATCCATGCCGTGGAGCCATCTGATCAATATGCGGCCAAGCCGCTGGCCGACTTTCTTGGGGATGCCAGAGAGATGTATCGCGAGCCGGATGCCACCTGGTTCGAGGTTGAAGTGTCTGGGAAAGGAGTGGACCTGTTCCATAAGGAGCATTATCCGTCCATGGCGCTGTACCATGAGCATGGCAAGCACATCATAAGAGGGTTCTACAACCAGGGAGAAGAGCGGTTTATCGCCAGCTATTTCCTGGCTTACGGGGAAGCGTTGTCCTCTATTCAGCCTGCCAGCTTGAAGCATCTGATGCTTGAGAGATTAGATACGTTAAGCAGCCATTTTCATACTCTATAAATAAGAATAAAGAGAGCTTCGATTTTCCAAAGGCATTAGACGAGGTTACCTTTCTGGAGCGTTATCCTCTACTTGTTCGGTCAGAAGTATACCGTCAGCGGTTTGACAGCAGGTGCGGTCAAGGGCTGAGCAGCAATCAAGAAGAGGGCCTCCAAACGTTACTTATCTTAGGATTTTTAAGACGATTACTATTAAACGATAAACAAATATGGGACTATCTAAAAAGCCCAGATTTTCCCGTTCACCATCAGGTTGTTCTCTCTTTCATTGAGTGACATACCACTTTCTCTGGGATTCATACATTCTTTTATATTCCCCTTCTCTATTCACAAGTTGATTATGCTTCCCATCCTGTACTATTTTTCCGTTTTTAAGCACAATAATTCTATCGGCAATTTTAGCGGATCCCAGTCTGTGAGTAACAATTATTGCTGTCTTGTCAGAGCATATTTCTGCAAAGTCTCTATAGAGTCGTGTTTCCTCAATAGGATCAATAGATGCAGTTGGCTCATCTAAAATCATCAGGTCGTTATCTCTACATAATCCACGAGCAATAGCTATACGCTGCCATTGACCACCAGAGACCTCTTGCCCATCAAAATCACGCCCCAGCATGGTATTTAATCCTTCTTGATAATCTTTTCCTTCTAGTGTCACGCCCGACTTATCGCAAATATCCAGTAGCATGGCATCATCTATGGATTTGCTCATTTGACTGATTGTTATATTCTCCTGCAAAGTCATATTGTATTTGCAATATCTTTGAAATACTGCAGAGGTAAAATCATAACGCAAATGCTCCACAGGTATGCCTCCATAAGTGACCTTGCCCTCATTTGCCTCGTACAATCCCATAATAAGTCTGCATAATGTTGTCTTTCCGCTTCCATTTTCGCCTACTATTGCTATAGTTTCCCCATGTTGTATGGTCAAACTGATATTGTCTAGAACCTTCTTATCCGTCATTGGATAATTGAAACTTACATTATGTAATTTAATATCAAATTCCGGAGGTCTTAATCCCTGTTGTCGAATTGGTTCTCCTTCACTTCTCTTGATGAAGTCCAGGAAATTTTGAACTGTTCCTATATTTTCAGATGCCCATCCGATTCTTTCTGAAATCAGCTCATTCATAAAACTGTATAGTCTATAAATAGAAGCTAATACAGCTGCGAAAGTCCCGATCGAGATTTTCCCATTCATGACAAATACGAAAAGCATATAAATGATTATACCGTAGCCAATCACGGTAACCGCATCTAAAATCAGGTTAAGGATATTCTTTTTTAGTTGAGCTTTAAAGACTAATCTATTTAACTTCGTGAGTGAAGAGATGTAAAGACCCTTAAAAAATTCCGATGCTCCCAATAGTCTAGTTTCTTTAAAATATTCCTTATCTGTCATGCATCTTTCATAAAACTCTGTTTCTCTTCTGACAGGGGCTGATTGCTCTTCAAGCTTTTTAAAGTGTACTGCCTGTACAAGCTTAGAAAGAATGCAAGGGATAAAGACGGCCAAGATACTAACGCCCAAGATAGGCTCCAAATCAAATAAATACCAACTCATAAATCCAAAATAGATTGTGTAGAAAAACAGCAGGTCTAAAAGGGTCAGACATACCCACACCACATTTTCGCTGCCCTTTATAGCTTTATTTACAAAGTCAAGATAGTTTGTATCTTCAAGTTCAATCGCTTTGACTTCACCCATCCTTTTGTGAATGAGTCTATTAGTTCTTTTGCCAACATGAATATTCAGGATACGTGCGTGACAATTATCTACACCGTTCATAAGCTGGCATAAGGCATAAGCCAGCCCCATGCTTACTAGATAGATGATCGTAGTGAAGAGATCTATTTCATTCGCAACATATCTTTGCGCGGCATCAAAGAACTTCTGCATCGATACGACTTGGAGAACCCATGACAAGCCATGAATAGCAGTGAAGAAGACATGTAACAAAAACATTGCAGGGTTGGCTTCATACATAACCCTTATTCCTTTAAGACTACTTGTCAAAAACATCCCTGATTTTCTTTTTCCCATATACTCTAGGCCATCCTTCAGATCATTATTGAGTCAGTGGACTCATACCATGACTTTTGGTTTTCAAACATTTTCCTATAATTGCCATTTTTCAACGTCATCAACTGCTCGTGAGACCCTTGTTCGACAATACCTCCATCATGGATAACCAAGACTTCATCCGCTATTCTGGCTGCTCCCAATCTATGAGTGATATAAATAGAAAAACGATCCTCGTTAACTTTTCTAAACAGCTCATATACCGTATTTTCTGCTATGGGATCCAGAGCGGCCGTGGGTTCATCCAAGATATTTATTTTTGAATTTGAATATAACAATCTAGATATGGCCAGTCTCTGCCATTGCCCCCCGGACAAATCCTTGCTGTTTTCTACGATTTTTCCAAGAGGGGTATCTATTCCAAATTCTAAATCTTCTATAACCTCCTCCAAACCCATGTCTGAGATAACCTTGTTTAAGTATTCCTCATTCGTGTTTAGAACATTTCCAAGAAGAATGTTTTGTTTGATGGTCAATGAGAATTTACTGTAGTCCTGATAAACAACAGACACTAGTCCTTTTATCTCCGAAAAGCTGTAGCTTCTTATATCTTTTCCATTTAGTAAAATCTCACCTTCAAATTGATCATACATCCCTGTTATTAACTTTGTTATTGTCGTTTTTCCCGCTCCATTCATCCCAACAAAGCAGTAATTTTTATTATGATTTAATTTAAATGAGCAGTCCTTTAATATATAAGTCTCTGTTCCCGGGTATTTGAAGCTTACATGCCTGAATTCCAAAGAGCAAAACTGAAAGGTTTCTACAGCAGTTGGTAATACACAAGCATCTTTCTTCTCGCTCAATTTGGTGAAAGATGATAAATCATTCAAGTACTCTTTCTGCCTTGCATAGTCATGCATAGTACTGGACAACTGCCATGACATACTTTGAACTAAGCCGTAAACAGCATTGACAAGGGCTATAAATATACCCAAAGAAATTTCTTGTCGATGGAGCGGGGGTAAAAGTAGACCTACAATAAAAATGACAAGTAACAATGTAACCAGAGAGCCGCTCTTCATGCTGAGGTAGCTTTTGATCTCTCTTTTAGTTTCAATTTTACTTGCCTGCTCATAAAGCTGATCAAATTTTTCGCTAATAGGTTCACTATAGGCAAATAAATTGCGCTCTTCTATGTATTCCCTATCCGTTAGAATACTCGCTATATAACTATACTTTCTCTGGATTTTTTTTGATTCTATCCCCATTTCATAATTCTTTTTTCCCGTCTTCATTGCAATATAAAAAAGCGGCACACTTATAACAATGATAATAATACCGCTTACAGGAGTAGAAGACATGACAATAATCAGAAGTGAGAAAGAGCTAATTAGTAAGGTTGCTCCCCTATATATATTTTTTAAACCGGCTGTGAAATTACCCACCGGATCTGAGCAAACTCTATTTATTAGCTCCTGCGTATCGTTATTCTCAAGGTGCATATATTCCAAGCGAGCCTGCTTCATTACAATTTCTTTTCTTAAAGTAAGGTTGAGTGTGTTCTGAGCCGAAGTATCCATTATTTGTGTAATAGAAGGAATAAGATTTGTAAATACGACGTAGCTCATTATCAAAACAATTGGCAAATAAATAGCCGAATATTCGACGCTGCCATTGAAAACCTCCAGTGCCGTATTAATAAAGTTGGCTATGACAATGGTTTGATAGGCAGGTATAAGAGAATTTAATATCGTTATTAAAATGGAGAAGAGCGTTTGCAGCGGCACTAATCTTAAATGCACAATTACAAAATCCCATGTCGTATAATCCTTTGCTCTAAGCATGTTCCCTCCCATGTTCACGCAAAATATCAAATTTTCGAAAGTTTGCTAACACGAAAATTCATGTAGTAAAGCTTACAAAAAAATATCTTTCAGGGTGAAGTCTAGCATGAGAGTTAGAAAAATAATAATAATAAACTCACAATTAATTTGAAGGATGAACCTTTCCAAATCTAAGATCATCTGAGCTTGCCTGTTGTTGTAGATTACACAAAAACCGCCCTTTCTTCAGAAAGGTTATGTGGTAACCCCGCTCTACAAGAAAGGACGATTTTTTGTTGTGTCTTTTTCAACTTATACAAAGGTTTTGTCCATCAGTCAGTTTCCAGCGAATTTTTGGACAGAACTATCTTTTCTTCTTTACATCGACAGCACTTCTCCGTGCAGCCTGCTGTAAATTCCGTTACGCTGAATCAATTGCTCGTGTGTGCCATCCTCGGCAATGCCTTTGTCCGCAACGACCAGAATGCGATCTGCATTTCGTACCGTTGTAAGCCGATGCGCAATTATAAACGTTGTGCGCCCTTTGGACAACTCCGACAACGCCAGTTGGATGGAGGCTTCTGTCTCGGTATCCAGTGCAGATGTCGCTTCATCCAGAATGAGGATCGGCGGATTCTTCAGGAAGATTCGCGCAATCGACAAGCGCTGCTTCTGACCGCCTGACAGCTTCACGCCGCGTTCCCCAATCATCGTATCCAGCCCTTCCGGCATGGATGCAATCATGTCAGCCAACTGCGCTCGTTCTGCGGCCTCCCAGATTTCCTCTTCACTCGCACCCAACCTGCCATACTCGATATTTTCACGAATCGATCCGTCAAACAGGAACACATCCTGCTGCACAATCCCGATCCGCCCCCGCAGGCTGCTCAGCGTCAGCTCGCGAATATCGATTCCATCAATCAGAATCTGCCCTTCCTCCACATCATAGAACCGTGGCAGCAGACTGCAGATGGTGGTCTTCCCTCCGCCAGACGGACCCACCAGAGCCACGGATTCTCCGGCCCGGATGCTCAGATTCAGCTTCTCGACGATCCGTTTGCCCGATTCGTAGCCGAAGCTGACATTCCGATAGCTGATTTCCCCAGCCAGTGTAGTCGCTTGATGAGCTTCCGCCTGCTCCTTGACATCTGATTCCGTATCGAGCAGTTCTTCAAATCTTCTAAAGCCTGCCAGTCCTTTCGGAATGGTCTCAATCATTGAATTAATGGTCCGTATTGGCCCAAGAAAGACGTTAGACAACAGAATGAATGCCATAAAATCACCATAGGTCATGCTGCCCTCAATTACAAACCAGGAGCCGCATACGATGACGAACAGAGATACAAATTTCAGCATAATGAAGCTAATCGATGAATGCCACGCCATCACCTTATAGGTCATCAATTTCGTCAACCGGAACTGCTCATTACTCTTTCTGAATTTCTCGATCTCATAAGGCTCATTGGCAAACGCCTGAACCACGCGCATACCGCTTACGTTATTCTCAACCCTTGCATTGTAGTCGGCGATGTCTTCAAACATCTTGCCAAACGCCCGATTCATCTTCCTGGAGAAGTACAGCGATATCCAGATCATGAATGGCACGATGACGAAGGTCAGTACCGCAAGCTGCCAGTTGATGCCAAGCATAATCCCCAAGGCTCCAAGCAGCGTCATAACAGCAATGAACAAATCCTCGGGCGCATGGTGGGCCACCTCTCCCATATCCATGACATCGTTAGTCATGCGGGACACCAGATGACCTGTCTTATTATTATCAAAGAACCGGAAGGACAGGCGCTGTACCCGTTCAAACAGCTTGCGCCGCATATCCGTCTCGATGTTGATCCCCAATTTATGTCCGTGGTACGTAATGACAAAATGGAACACCGAACTGAGCACATAGACACCAAGTAGAACTAACCCTGCCCAGAATATCCATGTCCAATCGCCCGCAGGCAGGAAATCATCAATAATCATGTTAATGGCCAGCGGGAAAGCCAACTCAAGCAAAGCAGCCATAATCGCGCTACCGAAATCAAGCATAAACAGCCACTTATAAGGCCTATAGTAGGAAAAAAAACGAACCAGCGTCTTGATGAGATCACTTCCTCTCTTGATCTATGCCTTCGATAACAGGTATAAGAAGTACGGTGTGCTAAGAATTGTGATGATAATGCCTGTAGGCATATCCATTCCGAAGCTGACTGTACGGGTAATCGTGTCTGCCAGCAGGACAATAATCGAGCCTGACAGACAGGATGTCGGCAGCAGCAGCTTATGATTAGGTCCAACCAGCCTTCGCGCCACATGAGGTGCAATCAAGCCGACAAAGAAGAAATTCCCCCCCAGGGCCACACTCCCGGATGACAAGGCTACTGCAGCGATAGAAATCCCGATAAATTCAGGCTTTACTGCAACCCCCAGCCCCGTTGCTGTCTGAGTTCCCAGTTGCATCAGATTTAGCGTTTTGGACCTGTAAAAAATATAGCCGCAAAGAATCAGTGTCCAGGGCAGCAGAATGGATAGATATTTCCAGTCATCTCCCCATAAATCGCCGGCACTCCATCTCATCATAAAATCCATCTGCTTATCATCGAGCCTTAGCGTAAGCATAATTGTAAATGCACTGTAGCCGCTGGACAGCGCCACCCCGTTCAATATCAAGCCTGTAGGCGATAAATCTCTTCCCCGCCGAACAGAGAGCAGGAAAATAACCACTGCCGCAGTCATACCGCCCACAAAGGAGAGTAGCGGAAGCGCCATCGCTGACGAAATTCCTTTTCCGGCAAAAAGCACTACAAATACAAGCACAAACAGCCCGGAGCCAGAGCTAATCCCCAGCGTACCGGGACTTGCCATATCGTTGCGAAGCAAGGTCTGCATAATACAACCGGCAGCCCCCATGCCTATCCCTACAAGCAGGGCAAGCACAATCCGGGGAAGCCGGAATTCATATACGATTAAATTCTGCTTATCCGTTCCTTTTCCGAGAATAACGTTCAGTACTTCCCCCGGAGAAATATTCATTTTCCCCGAATTCATGCCAATCACCGCTATGACCAGTGCCAGAGCGAACATAATGAGGATGATCATGATTCCGCGTCTTAGTACGATATATTGCTCCTTCATCCAAATTCCCTCCTCTGCTTGCGGACCAGATAGAGGAAGTAAGGCACGCCAATAACAGCAAAGACAACACCTAGCGGTGTCTCAAAGGGCTTGCTAATCAATCGTCCCACCAGATCAGCAGATACGGTAAGCAAAGCGCCGAAGATACCGGATGCGGGAATAATGTAGCGGTAATCCACGCCAATGAGACTTCTTGCGATATGCGGAGTCACCAGTCCCACAAAGCCGACAGGACCGACCACGATGACTGATATCCCCGTCAACAGCAGCACTACGAGCGTAGAGAAGCCTTGGACGACCCGGGTCTTCAGTCCAAGCCCTGAGGCCACCTCCTCACCCAGACTCATTACGGTCACTGAAGGCGACAGAACAAGTGCGACAAGGACCCCGAATAGAAATACAGGTGCAACCAGCATGAGCTCTTCCCATTTTGCCCCGGCCGTTGCCCCTGCTGTCCAAAAAGCCAAGGCTTGCCCCAAACGATAGCGAATAGCGAGATATTGAGAGAATGCACCGAACAGCATAGAGATCGAAATCCCGGCTAACACCAGCCGCTGAGGTGTCATTCCTCGCTTCCCGAGCGAAGCAACAAAATAAGTAATTCCTGTAGCGACAGCGGCGCCGAGACAGGCGAAGATCATGGTCGTGACATAAGTACGGTCCGGCAAAAAAGCCATGCACAACGCGATGGAGAAGGTGGCCCCGGAGCTAATGCCCATTAACCCGGAATCCGCTAAGGGGTTCCGGGTTGTACCTTGCATAACAGCTCCACAGATGGCCAGGCTGCAGCCAATCATGATATCAGCCACTGTTCTTGGAAGCCGGAAGGAGCGAATAATATTATGCTCCGTTACAGACGGATCAAAATGAACAAGGGCTGCCCATGCGGTGGATAAGTCCATATCAGCGGCACCGAAGGCAATTGAAGCCGCTGATACAAGCACCAGTAAAATGCTCCCTCCAAGCATGTACATAGCAAATCGTGCCTTACCCCGAAGCTTGACGAGGGGCGCATTCATCTTAAATGTTTCCTTTCCAGATTATTGGGCTAGTGAATTGATTGCATCCACCATATAATCAAGCTGCGCCGTCAGACTTAGCACATCTGAGTAATAGAATAAGCCTTGGTAGTTGCCTGGAATTTCAACCAGACGATTCTCAGTGACGGCCGGAAGACTCTTCCAGATTTCTGTCTTTTGATATTCAGAATCTGTACCCTCTTGACGGAACCAAAGAATGTAGTCGCCGAAATATTCATGGGCTACCTCATAGCTAAGCGTTCCCCGACCTTGGCCGCTGTCAATCAGCTCCTGAACCTTCTGGGGAATTTGCAGACCCAAATGATGATAGACCAAGGTACCACCGCGGGATTCAGTCTCATAAGCAATGCCGCTCCAGTCGCCGGAAGGCCCCCAATCCTCCAGTATGCTAAACGTCTTGCCCTCAAAGGCGCTTCCTTTGAACTTCTCCTTGGCTTCAGCAAGCTTGGCTTCAAAGGTGGCTACTGCCTCATTCGCTAGCTCCTCCCTGCCAGTTGCTTCACCAATAATCTTCACTCTTTCAAGTGAAGTGATGTCAGTCTCGGGAACAACAAGCACAGGTGCAATGCTCTTAAACTTATCAAAGTCAGCTTCATCATAAGTAACAATCAGATCCGGGTCCAATGCCATAACATCTTCAGGCTCCCAGTTCTCGATTTTGATGGAATCCATCAGTTTATCATAGAAGGGCATCGTCTCCTGAGCCCAGCCTGAATAACCCACAATATTCAGGTCCAGCGCATATACATCCCCTGCATACCAATTCACGACAACACGCTGAGGATTGATCGGCACCTCTATTTCCCCCTTCACGGTTTGAACGGTTCTCGTTGTAGGCGATTGCTCAGCGGCTGTGGCTTCCGAATTGCTCTCTGTCTGTGTGGAATTCGAATTCGCTGAGCCTGTATTATTCGCAGGAGCTGCAGTGCCGCATGCGGACAGAAGCAGCATCAGACTCATAGCTGCCGCAAGAATAACTGTCTTATTACCAGATAATCCAAACATTGATAACTCCCCATCTTCTTTAGATTTGACCAGCCCAGCCAGTCCTTTCCCATTGTATAGACGGTGATAATGATTATCAATATCATTATTGGTACTTTCAGTTATCATTTTTCTTCTGAACTCGCTTGGTGTCATCCGGGTTTGTTTTTTAAACATCCGAATCAGATTCAGTTCATCCATGAAGCCGGACCCCACTGCGATCTCCTGAATCGTTGCTTGCGTGTCCTGCAAGCCCTTCATAGCTGCCTCTAGTCTTTTCTCATTCAGATACTCCTGCAGGCTCTTCTGCTCGCGCTTGCGAAATAGCTTGCTGAGCAGACTACGGCTAATGGGCAGCATCTCTGCTAGCTGCTGGATGGAGATGGGCTCCGTAAAATGCTTGTCCAAATATTGCCTCACCCATTCCGCATAATCGGGATCAATATAAGAGATATCTCCCCGCTCCAGCTCCTTATACAGCTCATGAACAAGCTGATAGAAGGAAGACTTGGCCTGCAAATGACCAAGCGCTGAACCTGTGCCCCAGCTAATATGCATATCATGAAATTTTTTGGCAAAGAAAAGAGGATTGCCCGGAGAGAAGCCGTACACTTGGTCAAAGGGCTTGGCCTGCTCCTTCAATCGAGGCAATTCTCGCCTATTATGAGAGGGAGACTTGGCTTTATAGAATACCATGTACAGCTCCAGCCTTGGGCTTGTGGGATGAATCGTCAGCTCCGTCCCTTTGCCGCCATGGAACAGGTTGTAGCGCTCCAAGGGGTACATCGTCTGGTTCAGTCTTACATCCCCGCTGCCTCCATAGACATACAGCATCGTGCTTGCTGGCATAATATAGTCTTCAATCGCATTGGCCGGATCGAGCAGCGAATAGCGAACATCCAGCAGCGTAATGGACGAGCGTGCCCACAGCCAGATGGCATCTTCAATCATGTCCGGGGTAAAGCGCTTCGTTAAACACACCTCATCCGCCATAAACCCTCACTCCCCCCTGTGCTTATAAATAGAAGTTTATTGATAACGATTATCAGTGTCAACGCAATTTTAATTGTAACAAAATGACCACTATACGTACTCCCCTTGGTCAGTTACAATACATCCATGTGTCCATTCTGCGGTATCGGAGGAATGGCAGCGAAATGAACTATGGAGGCTCAACCTACACTATGCACAACGCAACATCAACACAAGTAAAAATCATTACGGCCGATCCCAGCGGAATCGGCTTATTCGGGCTGGCGATTGTCACTCTGGTGGCATCCTCGCAGAAGCTGGGATGGACGGAGGGTCTTAGCTACGCCATTCCATGGGCCATCTTTCTTGGAGCCTTCGCGCAGTTATTTGCCAGCATTCAGGACGGCAAGCATAATAACACCTTTGGCATGACCGCATTTGGAGCCTATGCCTTTTTCTGGTTCGCAATGGGGACAAGCTGGCTAATCAAGCTGGGGGTATTCGGGGCTGAGCTTGCTTCCGGCGTGGACGGCAAACAATTAGGCTTTGCCTTCCTTGGCTACCTCATTTTTACGTTATTTATGACCATCGGTGCGATGGAGACACATAAAGTGCTCTTCTTCATTTTTGCTCTGATTGATGTCCTGTTTCTGGGGCTGAGTCTGGATGCCTTTGGCATCCTTCCTGAACTTTCACATGCGCTGGCGGCATGGGCAGAGCTCTGTATCGGGCTTCTATCACTCTATGGAGCAGGGGCGTCCGTGCTTAATGTCCACTTTGGGAGAAACTTCCTTCCGGTTGGACGACCATTCGGTATCTTCAAGCCACAGGCATAAAATGCTCCCCACTATATTATAGAAAATAGCCGTCCTGCTACGCTTCCGATACGCGCGACAGGACGGCTATTTTTTTCGAACTCGCACCTATGATCGTATTCTAAACCCACGTATTTTATGACAGACTTCAAGGATGACATCAGCGGTTCCAGGCCTGATTTGTGACGATCAGGCCAGACCAGATATGTCGCTTTGCGCCTGAAGTTTATTGTATAATTAACAATACGACTAGTTTTATACAGACAGAGGGTGTGTGGATGGTACCAGTTTGCAGAAAACAAAGGAGTTACTATGACCATGGAGCTAACCAATCGGGCCAAGCAAGCTATTGCAACGAAGAAGAAAATTATTACTTGCGGCAAAAGACTTATCCTGTCCAAAGGGTTTGATAATATTACCGTAGATACGATCTCCAAAGCGGCCAATATTACGGTGGGCACCTTCTATTACTACTTCAAATCCAAGGATGATTTGTTGTTTGAGCTAATGCCCAAGGTAGAGGACTATTTTGCCAGTGCCGAGGCCAAGCAGGCCAGGGAGGCCAGTAGCTGCGAACGAATTGTCAGCTATTTCAGCTATTTTAGTATGGAATTGTTCAATCAGAACTCCGCTGATTTTCTGAGAAAGGTGTTTGTATCCGAGAAGGCTCTGCTTATGCTGGATCAGGATCGCATTCATCCCGCCGTACAACTGATAGTCGATGGTCAAAGCCGGGGCGAAATTACTCACTCCTGTTCAGCGGAATATATCGCCAAGACCATTTTCAGCTCTACGCGGGGACTATGCCAGCATTGGGCGACCCACCCGGACTCCTTTAATTTGTTTGAAACGACAAGAGATATCGTGCAGCGTCTGGTCCACTCCTTCCTCATTACCAATGAAGAGGCCATTCGTGAATTTAAAAAGCGCTCATCACCCGACATTCGGCAGGCAACCCGCTAAATACAACAAAAAAACATGACTAGCGGATGCATCGGTGAAGGATCCATCGCTATTCATGCTCTTGTTTTTCCCTGCTCCCGCAGGCTTGCCCAGGCTATTCGCGTTGCTTCTGCGGCAGAAGACCAAGAACTTCCTCAAGTACCATAACGTCCGCATATTTCTGATCCAGATTCCACAAGAACAAATCAAAGACCTCCTGACTGCGATCTGCAACACCTTCCTTGACAATAATCGTTCGGAACCCGTAAGAACAACTATCGATGGCTGTCGCATACACGCAACCGCCAACCGTACAGCCACATAATATAACCGTATCAATCTGCCTGTTGATAAGCATGGGGGCCAAATGTGTGCCAAAAAATGCGGAGGGACCATGCTTCTCCAGTTCAACATCCCCCTCCCTCACATCCAGATGTTCATTCCACTCATATTCCCAAGTGCCCTGGCTGATCGGAATCAGACTTGGACACTTTGTCCCCCATACTCCGAGGTCAATACCACCGGGTTTGTAGCCCAC
Organism: Paenibacillus senegalimassiliensis; assembly: GCF_001486585.1. Lineage (GTDB taxonomy): Bacteria > Bacillota > Bacilli > Paenibacillales > Paenibacillaceae > Fontibacillus > Fontibacillus senegalimassiliensis. The sequence continues at coordinate 196,875 of NZ_LN909045.1, read as the reverse complement.
ACGTGTATAAATAACAGGGATATCCCAAGGCCTTGCCGCATCGGTCAGCCTGCGTGTCTCCCTGCAAGCCGCCGACATATCCGTCCCTGAAGCAGAGGCTCCACTGGCAAAGGCATTTTGAAAATCAATCACGACAATCGCCGCACGCTTCCCGAAGCCTGCTCGTCCTCCAAGTCCCGCTAACTGATAGATGCTCTGCTTATCCATCGGCCTTCCCCATCCTTACTTTAGAGTTTTGATAGATTTGCTCTCTTTCTTGTGTAACCAGGCAGGCTGATTCACGAAGTAAACGCCAACTAATACCAATACAATGCCTAATAGCATTTGGGGCGGGAGCGGCTCCTTCAGGATTAGAGCGGCCAATATTCCTGCCAAAATAGGTTTTAAGAAGAACGTCGTTGAAGCAAAGCTGGTATCCAGCTTCTCCAGAGCTTTGAAATACAAGAAAAAGGCGATTCCCGTATTTCCGATACAAATGTAGGCCATTTCCCACCAAATCAAGCTAATGTCCAGTTGAAACGGAGAGATCCCTTTCATTAGAACCAGCGGTAATATCGTCAAGCTGCCTATCGTAGAGCTGTAAGCATTCAGCACAATGCTGCCCAGTCTCAAGGACGTTTTCTTCCCGATAACGGTAAATAAGCTAAAGGCCAGCATGCCGACCACTTGAATAGCTACTCCAATGTAAAAGCCACTGCCCGGATGACCCCCGCCCAGATTGCCAAGTGCGACGATAACTCCGCACACTCCGATGAACAGGCCGAGCAGCTTCCTGCCAGTCAGCGCCTCCTTCAGCAGGAGGGAAGACAGCAGGGCAACGAATACCGGATTGGAGCTAATAATGATAGCAGCCAGATTGGCCGGCGTATACTGCAGACCAATCTGTATCAAATTCATGCTGATCGTCACATTAAGAAAACCAAGCCCAAGCAAGGTTAGCCAGTCTTTGCGTGTAAGACGTATGGAGTGCTTCTTCAAATGCAACTGCGCGAAGGGAAGCAGGAAGAGTCCCCCGACCAAAAAGCGGATAAAGGTTAATTGAGTCGCATCTACAGCCCCTTCTACAAACTTGCTGATCACCTCGTAGGAGCTAAAGCTGAATACAGCCATAGCAAGCCACAGGTAACTCCAGTATTTTGAATTCATAAACATATCTCCTAGTGCTTCAACCGTTGCTGGAATCCAAGAGTTGGAGCATTACTGTAAACACCGTTCAAGCTGACTGGCAAATCTGTATAGCTGAGCTTCATGGAAAGGCCGGGCCATGAGTGAAAGGCCTATGGGCAAGCCCTGTTCATCCTTGCCGATCGGCAGGGACAGACAAGGGAGTCCACTAAAGCTGGCGATCCATGTATACGTGGGATATAGCGTCAGCGGTGAATGCAGTTCACCATTCATCTCAACCGCTTCGGCCCCAATCAGCGCAGCCGTAGCCGGAGTCGTCGGCAGCAGAACAATATCACAATCCCCCATCCATTCCAGTAACATCCTGATCATAGCACTGCGACTTCGCTCATATTCAACATACTGACAGGAATGAATACGACCTTGCAGCAAACGAGTACGTACCTGCTCATAAATCTGCTCGGAATGCTGCTCAAGATCATGCTGATGAGCTTGATATGCACCAGCCATCAGCAGCAACTGATGAGCCGTCCGCCACGGCTGCAGGTCGGGCAGCGGTTCAGATCGCACCCGTGCCCCAAGCTGGCCAAAGGCCTGAAGGGCACTTGCTATCGCATCTCTTACCGCTGGAGCCAGCGGACCATCGAATGTATCGGCGGCAAAGGCAATTCGGCAGCCAGCAATAGAATCATGGATGGCAGCCAGGTAGTTCCTCTCCGGCAAGGGAGCACTTCTCCAATCGCGCGAATTGTACCCGGCAATGCTGTTTAGCACCAAGGCATTATCCTCTACAGACCGCGTCATCGGACCAACCGTATCGATGGAAGCATTAACAGGCATGACCCCCTCGTTGCTAACCAGAGAAAAGGTAGGTTTAAGGCCTACTACACCACATAAGGCTGCCGGGAGCCTGATCGAACCGCCCGAATCCGTACCTAACGCTGCAGTACATAAATAACCCGCCACCGAGGAACCACTTCCCGAGGAAGATCCTCCTGATATTCTTAGTGGATCATGCGGATTGCGTACAGGTCCATGGTAGGAGACATCTCCCATAGGCCCCATGGCAAACTGCGAGGTATTGGTCTTCACGCTAATATTGGCCCCTCCCTGCTTGAGACGCTCCACGACAAAGGCATCCTGCTCAGGAATAAATGCATCATATGCCTCACAGCCGAACCGCGTAGGAATACCTCTCGTCTCAATGACATCCTTGATTCCAATCATGATTCCATCCAGCATCCCCAAGGGCTCGCCCCGCATATAGCGTTGTTCAGAGGCTTCAGCATTCAGACGGGCCGCCTCTTCATCAATAGCCGTAATGGCATTTAGCTGCTCCAGCCGCAGCAAGCCCAGCATATGCTCGCCATATTCTCGTGGAGATACCACCCGCCGGGTGAAATGCCGATGCAACTCGGTAATACTGAATTGCTCCAAATTTGGCTGCATTCTTCTCCCTCCTGATGCATATCAGATGAACTTATGTTTCTTAGCTGGCAAATTCCTGTATTCTTGCCGCTCTGACCCGAGCCGTAGCCTCCACATCCACAAGCTTCGTCACAGGATCAATTACGACCCCGTAGTCAGCCTCCGCATTTTCCAGATAACAGAAGTCATCCAACACATCATGCAGTACAAGCTGTGGATCGCGTTCTAACGGATTGCCATATCCCCCGGAGGAGGGAGAGATAACCTGCACCACATCGCCAGCCTTGAAATAATCAGCCGATACCTTGGAAGGCATAGCTTCCTCCTGATCGGTCCCGGGGTTCTTGACCAGAGACGCAGGCTGACCATCTCCTCCTCCAAACAGCCCTGGAGGGGAATTAAAATGACGATCGCCTTCACAGCCCACAATCCCGTTCTCCAGAAAGCGCGTTTGCCGAACAACACCAATTCCTCCGCGCCATTTACCCTTTGCCGCCTCGACAGGGGCAATCTCATAGCGCTCAACACGAAGGGGCAAATGCCATTCCGTTTCTTCAATGGGCACATTGCGTGTATTGGCAATCAGGCAATCGATCGTATCTATGCCGTCCTTGCCATAACGTCCGCCGTAGCTGCCTTCGGTAACCTCGCCATACACCCAGTATTCGCCGACCTCCTCGTTAAAGCCGCTATAGACAATATAGTGAATATTAGCGGAGCTGCCGGCACTCACGCGTTCTGGCATCACCGGAGCAAGGGCTCTCACAATACAGTCCGCCATGCGGTTGACCTGATTGAAGCGAGCGGAGGAAGCCCGCGGAAAGTTAGGGTTAAATATGCTTCCTTTCGGGGCAATGATATGGACAGGGCGCTCCAATCCTTCATTTTGCGGAATATATTCGGAATGCAGAGCATCGTCCAGGAACAAGTCATGAATCGCTGTGTTGATGGATGGACGTGTGCTGCCCTCAAAGGGTACATTAAAGGCCGTCATCACCTCGTCAGAGGAGCCGGTCAAATCTACGGTTAACGAGTCGCCATGAATGGTAATGGTCGTCGATACACGTAGCGGCTTGCCCAGATTAACCCCATCATCATCGAGATAGCTCTCCGCATGATAGACCCCGTCGGGAACCTTTGCAATTTCCCGGCGCAGCATTCTCTCGGAATAATCCATCCACTCCTCCGAGGCAGAGAAGACCGTCTCCAGGCCAAACTTCTCAATCAGCTCCAGAAAACGCTTCTTGCCATGCTCCGCGGCCGCGATCAGGGCATTGATATCATTAGCATTCATTGAGGGAGTTCGTACATTATCGAGAATCATATCCCAGAGCTGCTCATTCAGCTTGCCCCGCTCATAGAGCTTGAGCGCATTATAAATGCGTGCCTCCGCATAAATATCACGGGCATCTATGGCCACACCCGCCCCGGCGTTCCCAACGTCAACCAGATGAGCATTAATGGCCGAATATCCGATAAGCGCTCCCTCATAAAAAATCGGGATGTTAATCTGTACATCCGGAGTATGTGATGCGCCATAGTAAGGATGATTATGGATAATGACATCACCATCATGAATATTGCCCTCCAGCTTTTGCAAAATTCCTTGGATATAACCACCAACCGAGCCTGCATGCATGGGTGAATTTTCACTTTCACATATCTGTCTGCCCTTCGCATCGCATATCCCTGCGCCCAAGTCCTCAGATTCGCGGATTATGCTGGAGTAGGACATGCGATACAATACGATCCCCATCTCCTGAGCAATCATTTTAAAGGCCCCGCCCAATACTTGCAGCGTTACCGGATCCACGGACACACGCTTGATATCTGTTCCTTGAATATATCCAATCGCTTCACTCATCTCTGGTCATGCCCCTTCCTACTGAATAGTAATGAGAATAATGCCATAGGGATTCACAGTTGCCACACAATTTGGCTCCACAAGCAAGGTCGTATCCATCTGATCAATAATCGCAGGCCCTTGAATCTGATGGCCCGCCTTCAACTTGGAGCGGTCATACACCTTCGAGCTGTAAGTGTCAATTTTCCCATCCAGCTTGAAGATAATATCACGTGAGTACTTATAGGCTTCTGACGGGTCCTCAGAGCCTGCCGGAATCGTTGCCGCCTCTAGCTTGGGCATCTCCCCAATGCCCTCCACCCGAATATTAACGATCTCTACAGGGGTGTCCTGATAGTCCTTGCCAAAGAACTCAAGATGCGTACGATGAAATACAGTCGTGATGGCCTGGAAGGTCTGCTCGGTAATTTCGCCTTGCTCTACAGGAACACGCAGCTCATAGCCTTGACCCAGGTAACGGCATTCCGCTATACGCTGCAGGCTCATTTGCTCCTCCTTCACCTTGTCCTCCTGCAGTCTTGTCTTCGCCTCCTGCTCCAACAGCGCAAAATCCTTGGCCAGCCTTGCAATATCCGGTTTCGTCGATAATTGCATTTCGGTCTTGGAGAAGTCATAGAGCAGATCCGTTGCTACCAGCCCTACCGCACAAAGGGCCCCGGGGCTGGCGGGTACAATCACCTGACGTATCCCTAATTCCCTGGCCACACTGCAAGCATGCAGCGCTCCCGCCCCACCGCAAGCAAACAGGGCGAAGTCCCTTGGATCCAGGCCCCGGCGAATACTCTCTTTCTCAATAGCCTGAATCATATTCGTATTCATAATTTCAATAATGCCAAGCGAGCTTTCCTCTACACTTTGTCCCAGTCGGACTGCCAGCTTGTCTTCGATCACTTGGCGGGACAAATCAGGACGAATCGTCATTCTTCCGCCGAGCAGTTCCGTTCCAAGGCGACCCAGAACAATATTAGCATCCGTCACTGTCGGCTCCATTCCGCCGCGGTTATAGCAAGCCGGACCGGGAACAGCCCCCGCACTACGCGGACCTACCCGGAAAAATCCACCATCATCCATGTAGGCTACGGAGCCTCCACCCGCTCCAATCGTCGCAATATCAATCATTGGAACCATAGCGGAGTAGCCGCCCACCTGGGTATCCAGCAAATGGCGCATGCCCGGCTTCAGGTTGGGAATAACGGCAATATCTGCAGAGGTGCCCCCGATATCCAGTGAGATGATATGGCTATGATCCGTCAGCTTCGAGGCCCAGATGGCTCCCTGCACTCCGGCAGCCGGACCCGACATCAACAGATGAACTGGCTTGGCGGCTGCCGCCTTCCCTGTGGCTACCCCGCCACCCGACTGCATCAGATGAAGCGTAGCGCTGCTGTAGCCCGAGTTCTTTAGCATTTTTTCCAGATTTTCAATATAGCTTGCCGTCTTGGGTCCCACATACGAATTCAGACTGGTGGTTGTAAACGACTCATACTCGCGAAATTGCGGACTTACTACGGAACGAAGGGACACATAAGCCTCTGGAAATTCCTCCTTGATGATGTCCAGCACCTCTTCCTCATGCGTCGGATTCAGGAAGGAGAACAGGAAGCAAACAGCGATAGCTTCAACTCCGTCAGCCCTCATCTTGCGTACCGCTTGACGTGCAGCCTCTTTATCCAGCGGCGTTAACACCTCGCCATTAGGCGCTGTGACCCTTTCCTTCACAACATGACGATCCCGCCGCAGCACCACCGGATTGCTTTGCCAGGGAATGTCCTGCATAATGCTGAAATTATACGGTCGCTTATGTCTTGCAATATGCAGGAGGTCACGGAAGCCTTCAGTAGTCAATAGGCCGACACGCGCTCCCTTGCGCTCCAGCACCATATTGGTAGCGATGGTGGTGCCGTGAAAGACCTCATCAATCTGCTCCCGCTCTGCGCCCACAATAGAGCATAGCTGATTAATTCCCTCCATCACCCCCTCGGACGGGTCATGCGGGGTTGTTGATGTTTTATATACAGCAAAGGTATCACCATCTACATAGATCAAATCGGTAAAGGTACCGCCAACATCGACTCCAATACGCTTCATACAGTTCGCCACTCCCTATAAGTTTGTATAATTTCTCCAAATGCTCAGGCCGGCTTGCGGCTCTTCTGCCTCTCCTGAAATTTCTTCACAAATACAGAGGACATGACGGACACAACCAGAGCCAAACCGTAGAAGATATCCTGAATAAATGTGGATATTCCCATGAGTGATAGCCCCGTAGTTCCTGTAACAAGGAAATAGACAGCGATGAGGCAGCCGAGCGGGTTGAATCTCCCCGGCTTGATACAGGTCGAGCCAAGGAATACCGCCGCAAACGCCAGCATCAAGAAGCTGAGGCCCGACGTTGGATCCGCGCTGCCCAAGGTTCCTGCATACAGCACACCGCCTACAGCAGAGAGGCAGCCGGAAGCCGTAAAGCAGCCCAAGCGAATGCGTTCAACACGTATGCCGCTCAGTCTTGCCACGTTGCTACCGCGTCCCACCATCAATACCTTACGGCCAAGCGCTGTGAACTCAAGGAAGTAGAACAAGGTCACACAGAGTATGAGCGCGTAGTAGAATACATATGAAATGCCGAATAGCCTGCCGCTAATGACCAGTTTTTGCAAGGAAGCATCTATGCCTGTTATCGTCATAGAGCCGGAAATCCATAGTGTAACGCCGTTTAACAGAGTGCCAATTCCCATCGTCACTATAAATGGATTGATAGCCAGCCTGGATATAATCAGACCATTGATAAATCCAATCAATGTCCCCGCAAGAATTCCTAAAATAACAGATACCCCTATAGGCAGGCCCAGCTTCACATTTGCAATAGCTACAATCATGCTGGACAGTACAAGCACAGAGGCCGCCGACATATCGTAATCGCCCGCAATAAGTGGGACCATGATCGCTAAAGCCAGCACCACGAGCACCGCTTTGGAACCAAACATAATGGAAAAGTTACCCCATGTCAGAAAGATGTCGGGGATTAGAACAGAGAACAAAATGATGATGCCGATCCAGACAAAAATGATGGCATTCTTATGAAACAGGCTGGAGAAAGAGAACTTGCCGACCCGCTCTCTCGCCGCACCAAGCTCCAAGGCTGTACTGTCTTTCATCTTTGCTTGCTCCTTTCCTTCATCTAGTCATACCGCGGCTTCGAGTACGCCTTACTTCTTGACAGGGAACCAGTTGGGCGTATTCATTATTTCATGCCATAGCCCATCAGGAATAACCAGGTCCTGCTGCAGCGCCGGATCGATCTCCGTTATCAGCTCTGCTTCCTTCCCCGTCTTCACCTTATCTATCCAGTCCGGCTCCATAATCAGGACTCTACCCAGCGCCACAAGATCGATTCCCGTAGCCAAAGCATCCATAGCATCGTCCGCCGTAAATATGGATCCGACCCCAATGACGGGAATACGTTCCCCCACCCGCTGCTTGATGACTTCCAGACGTGAGCGTTCAAGATATCCCTTCGCCCCTCTTCGGGGATTGGACCAGAAGTCCCCCAGAGAGGCATGGATATAATCAAGCTCCGTAGCCGCCAGCCTGTCAATGAAGCTTAACGTATCATCCATAGTAATTCCCGGTGTATCCGGTTCTTCGGGGGAGAACCGGTACCCGAGTACAAAGGGGCGATCTGCATACTGCTGACGAACTCGCACGACTTCACTCACCACTGCCAGCGGGAAGCTCATTCTCTCTTGCACGCCTCCGCCCCAGGCATCGGTACGCCGATTGGAATGGGGGGAGAAAAATTGCTGCAGCAGGTAGCCGTTCGCCCCATGAAGCTCTACGCCATCAAAGCCTGCCTTTATCGCTCTTCTAACTGCCTCGCCATAATCCTGAATCAACTGCTGAACCTCATCACCGCTCAGTTCCCTCGGTACAGGGGAGTCTACCCGATCCCTCCGGTCATAAGCTACCGGACTTGGCGCAACCACCTCACCGCCTGGAACCATGGCTGGATCCGCTCTTCTTCCGCTGTGAATAATTTGCAAAATAGCCTTCGAGCCGTGCCTTTTGAGCGTTGTGGCTATGCTGCTCAACGAAGCTATCATGTCATCGTCGGCTGCCGATGGCTCGCCGTAAAATCCCTTTCCGCTCGGAGCAACATAAGCACAGGCCGTAATGATCATACCTAACCCGCAAGAACGTCTTGCATAGTAGGCCAGCTCCGCCTCCGATGCCGTTCCATCCTCAAGAGAAGAGAAGTGCGTCATAGGCGCCATAATGAGCCGATTGTCCAGCTCTAAACCACATTTGAATGTTAATCTCGTAAATAACGGCTCATAACGGGTATTCATCTGGCGTCCTCCCCCCTAGTCAAGCTGCCATAGTGCCCGGTAGCCCTTAATATAGCTATCTCCATAACCCTTGGTGGCTTCTGCCGGAACTCCAGCTTCTTCAACGTTATCCTTCGTCCAGATATAGAATTGGAAGTTCTCGTCAGCAGGTACTTCAAGCCCTGCCATGACGCGCATCGCATAATCCAGGTAGCCATAAGCCAGCCATTCAATGCTCTCTCCCACGACCATCTCCACCTTACCTTCACGTACATAATCCAGTACAAACGGTGTACCATTGAAGCCAATGGCCTTCACGCTGTCTGACTTTCCGGTAATATCAATAGCAGGTACGATATATTGCAGCATGCTATCATATATGGCTATAACGTAATCAATATCAGGATCAGCAATCAGGGCATTTTGCACTTCAGACTGCATTTTGGTAGCCCAATCGCTGATTGGAACATCGAGATACTTCACCTTGGCATTGGGAGCATAGGTAGCGAATTCCTGTTGCATCGCATCCGTCATCGTAATGGAACAGCCCAGATCGCTCTCTTTAATCACCAGCACATTCACATCCTGCCCTCCCTTGAGAATTGTCCAGTCCACCAGCAGATTGGCAGCCATAGCAAAATCCTGTGGAGCAGAATAATCCACCGAATCAAGCACTTCACCATTTCCGGTTACATGTGTAGTGATTGTAGGGATTCCGGCTTCCTTGGCCATAGCGATTTGCGCCGTCAGACTCTTGGGGTCAACCCCGGACAAGTCAATCAAGTCATATCGGGCATTGATGGCCTGCTCTATTCCTTGAGTGTACTCAACGATATTACCTTGATTTTCCCAAGTGAACACCTCAAGCCCAATTTCCTTCGCGACATCCCCTTGGGCGGAGCTCAGAATCTGAGAGTAGGGAATGGCGCTATTCGTCGGAATGGATAGCACCTTTTTCCCTTGCAGCAAGCCTCTGGCATCAAAGGATTCTGCCTCAAACTGAAATTCAGGCTTGTCGGCCAACTTTTCCATCCTGTCTTTAATCGCTGTGAGATCAATTTCATCGCCCCCGGCAGGGACAGAACCGTCATTGGTGGAGACAGCCAAGTTGTCTGCTTCTCCTGTTCCTGTACTGGTCTGATTACTGCTCGTCGAACATCCTGACAACACCAACAACATCATCATGCACGCCATCACCCATTTTTTCATTGAACACTCTCCTCCTTTATCCATAAAGCTTGTTTTGTATATGCAACTTATACAGAAATACTATTGTCGAAGGCACCGTAGCAGCTTTTCAGAATATGCTCCTTATTCATGTCCGCTCCGGTTAATTCACGAGTAATACGCCCGTTGGAGAAGACCAGCACACGGCTGCAAATTTGCTCCAGTTGCTCATAATCCGAGGAGCAGCATATCACGGCCATTCCTGCCTTGGCAGCCTGGTCAATTTGATGATAGAGCTGCTGTCTGGCTCCAATATCCACGCCCTGGGTTGGCTCGTGCAAGATCAGCAGTTCGGGGCTATTTTGCAGCCATTTGGCTAAAATGATTTTCTGCTGATTTCCGCCAGATAACTGGGAGAAATGGATTTTAGGATTACGTGGATGAACCTGATAATCGTTCACCAGACTGCTTGCGACTTGCTGCATTTTTTTCTTCTGCAAGAAATGAGGGTTATAAGCATCCATGACCAGCATCATTAGATTGTCCTCGGTGAGCAGTTCGCCAATCCCGCCAGCATTGGGGCGATCCGCAGGAATTAAGGCCATCCGCTGAGCCACCGCCTGAGATGGACTGAATTTGGACAAATCTATCGTCTGTTGCCCAAGGATCATCTCCCCAGACTGGCGATCCAGCACACCGAACAGGAGGTAGGGAATCTCCTCAAATCCTGATCCGACCAGTCCTGTAATCCCAAGAACCTCCCCCTTCGCTACGTCAAAGCTTTCCGTCTGAACCAATTGCCCTTTTACGCGATGAAAATAAATCCGTTCCTCCGCTTGCTCAGAGACTTTGCTCCTGTGGTTCATCTCATAGACATTCAGCTTTTCTCCCAGAATCATTTCAACAATGGTCGACTTGCTGTGCTCGCTTGTGCTCGCCGTTCCCACGTTTCGTCCGTCCCTGAACACGGTGAAGGCATCGGTCAACTCCAGCACCTCGTCAATATCGTGAGAGACAAACAGCACACTATACCCATCAGCTACTACCTCGCGGACAAGCCGGAATAACAGATTCACTTCTTCCTTAGGCAAAAACACGGTAGGCTCATCCAGAACCAGCAAGCCTGTATGTAATTCCTTTGCCTTTGGATTATTTTTGATATCCTCAACAGCTCTGACAATGGCCAGCATCGCCTTCTCTACAGGACCAAGCGAAGCAACCTCGGCATCTATATCTATACTCACCTTGTATTGCCGGAGAATTTGCCTGGCATGTAGCCTTTCCCTTTGCCAGGGAATATACAGCCTTTGTGACATAGCCAGCTTACTGGCCATCAAGTTCTCAAGGACTGTAAATTCAGGAATCAGGCCCAAATCCTGATGCACAAAGCTGATGCCATACTGGGCGAACTCACCCGGCTGTAGCGGTAGTTTGACCTTAACACCATTAATCCACATCTCTCCCCCGGAATCGGGTTCATGATAGCCTGCCAGAATTTTAATAAGCGTAGATTTGCCGCAGCCATTTTGACCAAGCAATCCATGAATCTCTCCCATGCCAATGGTCAGACTTACAGATTTCAAAGCCTGGGTTCCTCCAAAAGTTTTGGAAATGTTTTGTAAACTTAACGTACTGTTCTCCTTATCCATCTCCTTCTCCCCTCCCGTTATCTGGCTCATCATTGCTATCAGCACACCATTTCATCTAATGCACTAGATGAAATGGTGTAAAAAAACTTTATTTCCTATACACATAATTGATCTGGAGTAAATCAGGGTGAGTGTGTGCAAAGAAATAAAGGTAGTTAACTATAGATGTAATAATAAGTAACATTAAATAGTTTATTTTTCATCAAGTTGATTAGATAGAATGTTATTGAGTCAAATTATACACATCAACTTAGGGGTCGTCAATTGAATTTTCCGATTAAAGATAAAATTTAGTGCATATATGATTCTTTTTGTTATTATAATTAACTATGTATGTTATATTTTATCTCATTATCTTCGTCTTAGTGGTCAAGCCTCACTCCCTCAACCACATAGCGGTGTTTTTTGTTTCACTTGGTTCACGTACTCAACATGCTAAAGCCAAAAAGCAAAAAAAAGAGAGCGCCCCAGCAGGCGTTCTCTTTCTTCATTTCATCTTATACGTAATACGTAATGTTCGGTTTATCTTAGCGTTAGACGCTAACCATCTGCATTCCCCTCTTAGACGAGGTCCTTCATTTTATCAGCAATCAGGTTGGTGGCTTTCGCCGGGCTGAGCCGATATATTTTGTCCATGATTCGGGAGTCTTTGCCTGCGTAAATACGTACTTTATCGTTTTCCATCCCGCTCACGATAATTTCGGCGGCTTGTTCGGGGGTTAGCAATTGGGCCAACTGCTCCTGGCTAGCTTCTGTGTTGTCCATATTGTCGATGCCGGAGTTCTTCATAATATTGGTGCTTACCCCACCAGGGAAAACGACCGTGACCTTCACATTCGTATCCTTAAGCTCTGCCTGTAACCCTTCAGTCAGCAGCTTCACCGCAGCCTTGGATGCTCCGTAAATCGTCTGACCGGGAACCGGAAGGAATCCCCCCATGCTTGACACGTTACAGATATGCGCAGCCGGTCTTGCCAGCAAATGCGGAAGAAAGGTCTTCACCATATAGAGCGTCCCGTAAAAATTAATATCCATGACCTGCTTAATCTTGTCGTAATCAAGATCATTCACATGGATGAACGGGTGGATAATCCCAGCATTATTCAGGATGCCATCCACTTGCCCGTGGCGCTCGATCACCTGTTCGGGCAGGGCCTCAACCGCTTCCCGCTCCGTTAAATTCAACGTATGGATGGACAGCTTACTGCTGTGGCTGCCCGCCGCTTGAACAGTTCCCTCCAGAGCTTCCTTGCTAATATCGACAGCGGCCACACGTGCCCCTCTGCCCAGCAGGTTCAGCACCAATTGTCTTCCAATTCCGCCGCCCGCACCCGTAACGACAATCACTTTATCCCGTAGTTTAATGGTATCCAGCCCTTTCCATCAATAGTTAAGTTTATTATAGCTATTTTGGTGGGCGAATAACAAAATTCCCTCGGAAAGGTGCTAGCTGCTGAAATTAATTCTTCTGAATGCCAAACTCATGGACCAGCTTGACTTGTCTTGACTCGTACTTGGACAAATCGCCATATACCTGATACACCTTAACGGTGAGTTCATTATCATTAAATTCGTAAACGGCGAAGTTCTGTTGGGACGAATCTCTGTTATTAGAATGAGACTTGGTGAACTTCTCACTCTTCTGTGGCTGGTTGCCAAAGGCAAACAACGAGTTGTAATGATCCAGATTCTCTTGAGTTAACCAGCTCAGCTTAGGTCTGACTTGCTTGATATGCTCCAAGGACTTGCCATAGATATCATCATAAGCCTTTGTCCCGCCTGTGTTCGGTAAAATAAAGACCGTCCCCTGCGGATTCTCATAATATTCGACCTGATCTGCTCCCGTTATCATGTTCGCATAATCGATTTGGGCATTGGCAAAGCTCTCCGATTTAGGAGCATATTTTAAGGATTTCGTTACCGACATCACATGATCATGTCCTTGCATGGCCACATCAATGTCCAGATCATCGATCAGCTTCATAAAATCGTCTCTGACATTTTGGACGTCTTCATCGGATAGGGAATGATATGACTTGGAGAACAGAGGCTTGTGGTATTGCAGCACAACCCATTTTGCACCATTCTTCCTCGCTTGCTCTACGTCCTGTCTAATCCAGTCCATTTGTTCCTTGCCAAGCGCCTTCTTCTCTTCATTTTTATTATCATTGGTGTTAGCGACAACGAAATGAACGCCGTTGTAATCATAGGAATAATAAGAGCCACCATCAATTTTCCCCTGCGCTGCTGGTACATTGAAATGATTGTTGAAGGAATCCAGAAATTTCTCACCACTAGTCAGCGCCGCCTCATCATGATTGCCAGAGGCAGGAGCTAACGGCCCCATTAACAAAGAACTTTGGGATTGGCTGAACAAATCAACCCATTCGTCCTCCACCTCAGCAATTTCTACAACATCGCCAGTATGAACGACAAAGTTGGCATCTCCTGCTGTTTCCAGCGCCTTTTCGAGTGTACTTGCCCCATAGGCTGCTTCATTTCTCGCATGCTCGTTCCAGTACGCATTTTGTGTATCCGTATAATGGATGAACTTGAAGGAATCCCCGGATGAGCCAGATGTCTTGAACTGCCCTACTGCGCTTTTTTGCCCCTTGTCCGACCCGACCTGATAGTAGTATTGGGTATTTGGCTTTAACCCTGTTGCCAGTGCTTTGTAAGAGGCTTCCTTCACCTTCTGCACTTGCACCTTGGAGGAAAGGTCTGAATCTTCACCAAGCTCCTTGCTCGGGTTGAAGCTTTCTCCGACCGTACCTTCATCCGTAAAATAGCCCACAATCGATTGCTTCTTATTTTCATCCGTTTTTACCTTGGCAAAGATCAGAAATCCGTTCTTGTCCCGCTCTATGTAATGAGCCTCCACGACTTTAGCCGTAGCTTTGAAAGCGACAGGTTCAGCCATCGTATTTGATTCACTTACCCATACATAAGCATCTTGAAATTGATCCGAGGTATACCAGTTAAAGCCCATTTGCGTCCGTGTATCCCCATTAAAGGTAGCTACGATGCGATTAGGCGCATTATTCTTGACGTGAGGAGCTACTGCTGGCTTGTTTACCGTAGAGGTTGAGGTGGCCAGAACCCACTTGTTAGCTGCAACTTCCTGCGCAAAGGCATTCCCGGCAGATACTGGAGCAATCAGCATTGCACCTAATAGTAAACCTGCTATTTTGGTCTTTACATTCTTCATACTCATCATCCCGAGTCTCCTTCGCAAAGGTATTTTTTAGCATCATCTAACCATGCCTATTCCATGTTAGGTGCTAAGTATTAGAGCAAGACAGCATATATGTTAAAACCATGAAAACATTGTAAAGAAAAAAAGAGAACGCCGAGTTCACGTTCTCTTCTTATATGAGTAATCAGGAGTCTCCTGAATTAGATTATCCGCTAAACGCCATGAGTGACGTTCTTGCCAAAGATACGATAGGAAAGATTGACAACGAATTTACGAGGGAATAAACGAGCAAGCTGCGCTACCCAATAGTTGCCTAAACCATCAATCACCGTCATCTTATCTTTCTCCAGCGCGCGTAGTCCCGTTTGCACGACCTGAGCAGGCGGTACATCCTTGCCTGGAGCCCCTGTATCCCCTCCCATAACCTCCTGTATATTGGTAGCGGTTCGGCCAGGGCATAAAGTAACGACGCTAATTCCTTGGCTTCTGGTTTCTGCCCATAATGATTCGCTCCAAGAGATGATGAAGGCTTTGGTTGCGCCATATACGGCCATGAAGGGCGTGGGTTGAAACCCGGAGCCTGAAGCTACGTTGATAATAGCCCCCTGACGGCGTTTCAGCATGTCTTGCAAAATGAGGTGCGTCAGGCTAACCACCGTCAACACGTTCAATTTAATCTCATTCTCTTGCTTCTCCAAAGGCATTTTATCAAAGACGCCATAGGAAGCCACGCCCGCATTGTTGATGAGCAAATCCACCTTGCGTTGTAACTGGGTGATCTGATCATAGACGCTATGGGCTGCATGATCCTGAGTCAGATCGGCTACGACAACATCGACTTGTACGTTATGCTTAGCCATGAGTGTCTGGGCAAGTTGCTTCAGCTTCGCTTCCGAGCGAGCGACTACAATCAAGTTCATGCCTTTGCCAGCCAATTCGTGCGCGAAGGATTCTCCAATGCCGGAGGACGCTCCGGTGATTAGCGCTGTTTTCCCTTGGTACATTTAATGATCCCCTCCTTCTTGTTGCTTGCAATCTCTAATAAAATGCTCAATCAAAGCTTTAAGCTCCTTTAGCTCGCTGATAGCGTCCAGATAATAAAAGTTCATCGTCCCTTGCTTGCGGACATTGATGACCTTGGCCTCTTTCAATATTTTCAGTTGATGCGACACCGCGGGGCGGGACAAGTTGGTATGTTCTGTAATCTCCCCGACCCTCATCCCCGGCGACCACGTCCCTTGCATGAGAGTTATAATAATCGCTTGCCTGGTTTCGTCACCAATGGCGTTGAGCAGCTTCCGATTACCCTTGAACTCCCGCAACAGACTCATGCTGCTATCCTGATCCATCATGACCTTCCTCCCTTGGGACTAATGGTTTAAGCTGTTGAGTGATTACAGAATAGCATGCGCGCAACCGCACGACCACATTGGGAAAGAAGATCGAGATGGTTGCTTGGTGAAGGGAAAATGGTGGGAAAATGGAAGGTGGCGGACTCGCACTATGTGATGCGCTGGACACAGGAAAAATCCCCCTCAGGTCAAGCGTTGAGGGGGATGATTGGAAAACTAGTATTGGGTTTGGAGTATGTGGGGCTGGGGCTATACAGGAGTAACCTTGGGAAAAGAGCAGAAGCCCGGACCTGCAGCGCTGGTTGTCACACAGCCACAACCTTAGAGAAGAAACCCCGGACCTGCTCACTAGCCGCCATACGGCCATAACTCAATAGACGCCATAAGGTCATAACTCAATAGGTGCCACACGACCATAACCTTGGCGAAGAAGCTCGGCCTTGCCCACTAGTGGGAAATTCTCCCGCTAATTTACTCAAATAGGCCAATTTTCCGTGTTTAGCTGGAAAAACTCCCTATAAATCCGTGCTTTCAGTCCATTTTGGCCCGTAGGAGCAACATTATATGGAGAAATTCCAGCTAATTGTCTGGAATTCCGAAAAAGCTGAAAATTAACTGGAGGATTTCCCGTTAAATTAGCCAGCGCCCAGCAAGGAGTTACATTCATCGATCTTGCTGCTCGCCCGCCAGCGGAACCTCGCAAACGCCGTCCGCACAGTAGCCGCCATCTCCACCGCTTTCACTAGACGTAACTTCGATGAACTTGGGATGGGCCTCTGCCCAGGCCTGGCTCAGCGTTTCCAGGAACACTTGGCCTGGCTGCGCCCCGGAAATCGCGTATTTGTCATCGACCACGAAGAACGGCACACCCCTAATACCTATGGCGTTAGCCTCCGCCCGGTCAAGGGCAATCGCCGGACTATATTGTTCTGACGATAATACGTCCAGCGCTGCGTTGGCATCCAGTCCGACTTCCTCGGCAAGCCGCGCTAATGTCGCATGATCACCAATATCTAACGAATCGGTAAAGTAAGCCTTCAGGACACGCTCCATGAACTCTTTCATTTTCCCCTGATCCTGGGCATAGTAAGCCAGACGATGGGCATCAAACGTATTGGTTGGAATCATCGTATCCATATGATAATCGAGTCCCACCTGCTTGGCCTGCTCAGCAACCTGAGCATTCATCGCTTTCGCCTGCTCATAAGGCACACCTAACTTAGCTGCCAGCACCTGATGCATGGTCAATCCGGTATTCTTCTTCGCATCCGGCTGTAATTGGAAGCTGCGATAGGATACCTCCACCTCGCTGCCATGTTCAAATTGCTCCAATGCCTGCTCCAGCCGGCGCTTACCGATATAACAGAAGGGGCACACAAAATCAGACCACACTTCTACCTTCATCCCTAACTCCTCCTTCTGCATTCTTTTTTTATATATTACAACGCTTTTAGTTTATACAACATTTGTTGTATAGTTATCATAAAATAGTTCAGCTTACCAATCAACCGACAATTCCAGAGCAACGTCGGATATACAACATATGGATTCATTTGTCCAAAAAGTTTATGAAAAGAGGGACCCTCGTGAACACAACAACCAAAGTTGATCCGCGCATCATTCGAACACAGAAACTGATTATGGACGCCTTTGCCCACCTGCTGACCAGCAAGGAGTTTAAGGACATTACCATCCAGGACATCACTCATGAAGCCACCGTGAACCGGGCGACTTTTTATTATCATTTTGTCGATAAATATGACCTATTGGAGAAGGTTTTGCGAAAAGAATTCACAGATACCGTATGCAATCAGATTGCCGGGTACACCCTGCTGGACGCAGCGACGGTTACAGACATTTTCCTGTGTGTCACCCGGTTTCAAACCAGTCTCTACGCACGCTGTCGTAGCGGCTTTGAGACATTCAAGACTACCATTGAAGCCATCATTCAGAAGGAATTGGAGCAGGCCTTCGGCCAAATGCTAATAAACCAGCATGGTGGGGCCAGTGATGAATCATTGAGAGTTGCAGCGGTGATGCTTAGCTGGGGTATGATCGGAGCATCCATGGATTGGCGCCAGAACAGCAATCTACCTGCCGAACAATATATAGAATTGGCGCTTCCCTATGTGACCCGCGGACTTGGCAGCCTGATGGCCTAGTCAGGAAAGAACAATTATAACCATAAAGTAACTTGGAGGCGTCACCCCAATTATGCTAACGTACACAGTGATCATTACTCTGAAAAATTAGCAAAAGGGAGGCGCTTGTGATGGACAACGGGCGGTTATTTAAGGGACATTTAGAAGGGAAAGCTCGCATCATTGCCCTGTAAACTGCGAAGTTCCTTCCACGAAGAAGGTTTCAATATTGAAACAAACATCCAGTAGAAGTATTCGTCCATTCCGGCAGGAGGATATGCCCTTGCTGGGCGAACTGTATCAGGCCATAACCACTCAGGGGAACGCAATCTTCTGGTGGATTGGAGAGAAAGAACATTGGGAGAATGTTTATTGTGCGTTTGAGAATGGGAAAATGGTTGCCAAAGGACAAGTAAGCATCATTAACACGGTGCCTCCTGGCCGTCCGACAGAGAATTATCACTCAATCTATATTAATCTGAAGGCTTTGCCCCAGAGGGAAACAGACTATGATCTGCTGGATCAAGTCTACCAAGCGCTTCTGCAAAGAGTCCGGCAACTCCAAGCAACGTTACCTGCGGCATACGAAACCCGGTTATGCGTGGGCAATTTGAAAGAAGAAACGGCCAACGAGGAATTTTTTGTTCAACGAGGATTTAACTATTTGAATAGCTTGTTTAGCATGAGCCGTAGCCTGAAGGAAGCCATTCCGACAGCAGCAATTCCCAACGGGCTTAGCTACTCGCCTTGGAGCATGGGCACTCCTGAGGAAGAAAGCATCTATCTGAATATTGAAGCCGAGGTTTGGCCCGATACCCCTTTAGGGCACGATCGCCTTGCTAAATATAAGAGTAAGCCATATTGGATCTCCCTGGTTGT
The DNA here is from genome assembly GCF_001486585.1 of Paenibacillus senegalimassiliensis. Classification (GTDB taxonomy): domain Bacteria; phylum Bacillota; class Bacilli; order Paenibacillales; family Paenibacillaceae; genus Fontibacillus; species Fontibacillus senegalimassiliensis. Next base: position 177,749 of record NZ_LN909045.1, on the reverse strand, counting down.
ACGTGAGGAAGACCAAATCGTGGCTAGCCTGATGGTCTGGCAAGAAGCTGGCTATGGCGTGATTGAGAATGTATTCGTCCGCAAGCCTTGGAGACAACGCGGTATCGCCAAGTACCTGCTCGCTCAAGCGCTGAGTTACCTCCAAGCCCGTGACCTGCCTTACGCCAGCCTGATGGCGCTGACCACGAACCACTCTGCCTTGACTCTTTATCAGTCCCTGGGCTTTACGGCGGATCAGGAGGAAATTCGGTATTTTATTACTTTATAAAAGTATGATTGCCCATTACCGGGTTAGGAAAAAGACGCACGGTTCAATCTACTGTGCGTCTTTGTTTGCAACTTGGCGCGCTATCTCCACACTAGTGGGAAATCCTCCCGTTAATTTGCGCAAATTGGCCGATTTTCGGTGTTTAGCTGGAAATCCTCCCTATAAATCCGTATTTTCGAGCCATTTCTGCCCCTAGGGGCAGAAATATAGGGAGGAATTCCAGCTAATTGTGTAGGCACCCAGAAAATATAAAAATTAACCGGAGGATTTCCCGTTAAATAAGCGATGTATCGCGATCCCACACCAAAACGAAAGGTGCGACTCCACCGAGGAAAATCAGGTTCCCTTGGGGTTCGCACCTTGTTCCTTACTTCTCAATCCTCACTACACTATAGTATAGCGGAGTATGAACTTATCCTAAATTCATCGAGATATATTTGGTTTCCAGGAACTCGTCCAGGCCCCAATATCCACCTTCGCGGCCTAGTCCACTTTCCTTCATCCCGCCGAACGGGGCTTGGGCTGTCGCCGGGAAGCCGTCGTTCAGACCGATGATGCCATAATCCAGGGCTTCGCTCAGGCGAAAGGCCTCCGCCAACTGCTGGCTGAATACGTAGGCAGCCAAGCCGTAAGGCGTATCGTTCGCCTTCTGAATGACTTCCTCCAACGTGTCATAGGCCAAGATAGGCGCAACGGGTCCAAACGTCTCTTCGTTCATGCATAACATGTTCTCATGAACGTCGATTAACAGCGTTGGAGCTACGAAATACCCCTCCTGTGGTAAGGCTTGCTTGGTGCGAATAACCGTGGCACCTTGAGCCTCCGCGTCTGCGATATGGCGCTCCACTTTTTCCTTGCCCTGCTCATTAATCAGCGCTCCGATCGTCACGCCCTCCTCCAGGCCGTTACCTACCTTGAGGCCTTCCACCGCGGCCGTTAGCTTGCTAATGAACGCTTCCTTCACGGTGCTATGCACATAAACGCGGTTCGGACACACGCAGGTCTGTCCCGCATTTCTGAACTTGACGCCGATAAAATGCTGTACCGCCAAATCCAGATCAGCGGACCGCGTCACAATAAAGGGCGCGTGGCCGCCAAGCTCCAGCGATATATTTTTGACCGTGGCTGCAGCACTGGCCATCAGCAGCTTGCCGACCCGGGTTGAGCCGGTAAAAGAAACCTTGCGTACCCGCTTATCATCCATCCACAGCTTGCCGATTTGCTCAGGATCACCCGTGATCACGTTCAGGACTCCTGCCGGAATGCCCGCTTGCTCCGCCAGCTCAGCTAACAAATAAGCCGTCAGCGGCGTTAGCTCGCTAGGCTTGATAACCACCGTACAGCCAGCAGCAATCGCCGGGCTGATCTTGCGCGTAATCATCGCCGCGGGGAAATTCCAAGGGGTGATGGCCGCCACCACGCCTACCGGCTGCTTGATGGTGATAATCCGCTTGTCGGGATGCGAAGCCGGCACCGTATCCCCGTAGACCCGCTTGCCCTCTTCTGCAAACCATTGTACAAAGCTGTTCGCGTAAGTAACCTCGCCCAGCGCTTCCGGATACGGCTTGCCTTGCTCCTCCGTCATCGTGCGAGCGATCCGCTCCTTATGCTCTTCAATCAGCGCATACCATTTGAGCATCAGCACCGCCCGCTCCTGCGCGGTACGTGCTTTCCAAGCTGGCAGCGCTGCGGCTGCGGCATCCACCGCAGCCGTTACCTGTGCCCTACTAGCTAGCGGAGCATCGGCGATTTTCTCCAGCGTAGCCGGATTGAAGACGTCGATATGCTGCTCCGTCTCCAGCCATTGACCGCCTATAAATAGCTTACCTGCTTGATTTTGCATGGACTCTCGCTCCTTCTAGAGGTTGTTCAAAAAGTCGTCTTCCCAGAACGAAGCAGTTCGAGGAGTAGATTCGGCATCGAATCTTGAATCCAGCCTTCTTGGTCCTGTAAACCCGACTTTTTGAACTCGCATTTTCAAATCTCCCGAGCCTGGTCAGAACCAACCATCAGCTTTATTTTACATAAACCTCCAACATGTATGGCTGCTTCTGACTTCTCGAAAGCGCCCGCTCCAACGCAGGAGCCAATGCTTCCTTGTCTCGTACCGTCTCCCCTTCAACACCGAAGGCTTCGGCCAGCTTCAACATATGGGCGGCCCCCTCAAGCTCCAGAGAAGGAATGTCCTTATGACCCAGCGGCTCTCCCATCGCCTGAAGACCTTGCTTCAAGACACGATAAGCTTCATTTTGTACGATGAGGAACAGTACCGGAATGTCATAAGTCACCGCGCTATACAAAATCTGCGGATAATACAAGAAGGTGCCGTCACCCACGGCACAGACCACCGTTCGCTCTGGGTCGGCTAGCTTGATGCCAAGGGCCTGACCTACGCCATGTCCAAGGCCTCCCCCCTTACCCGCGGTATACTGATGGGGTTCCCACAGATGCATATGCTGCACGAAGGCCACCGAATTGGAGACCGCCTCATTCACGAGCGTGAACTTGCCTTCAGGCAATGGCTCCAGTTGACGATTCAGTTCAGCAGCCAACACCGAAGCCGTAATACGCTCCTCCGCCCGGTCTTGTTCTAACTGCTTCTGTAAGCTTTCCCGCCTGTGCGCGGCGGCTTCCTCTGTTTTGCTCCTTCTTTCCTGCACTACTTGCTGCAGGGCTTCGGTCAACAGACCGGAAGTTGCCTCGACAAGCTGCTCCAGCAATCCACGAACGGAGCCCTGCAATCCGTAGGCAAGACCTGGATTCTTGGCAATCTCCCAGGCGTCCTGCTGGATATAGAACACCGGCTTCTGATCCTCGACCAGAAGTCCCAACCCATCAGACAACGCTGCCGGCAATTGGACCGTTGTACCGACCATCACCAGGGCATCACATTCCGCATATACCTGCCTGATGACGCCCGCATTCATAGGGAATGTGCCTAAATATTGGGGATGGGCGGAGTCAATATTTTGCCGCGTTGGCATCCCTTCCGCCATAACCGGTGCTCCTAGCAATTCTGCCCATTCCTGCAAAAGACCCACCGCCTGCTGATCTCCGACCTGGTCCCCGCTAATCAACAGGATTCGCTCATGACTCAATAATTTATCCAAAAACAGCTTTACCGATGATCTCGATACAGAGATGGCCTGCTCGAACAACTCAGGCTTACCAATCCGTGCCTCGGTCGGTGTCAATGAAAGGTTGTACGGAACAGATAAGAATACGGGGCCCTTCGGCTCCGTCATCGCTACCTTAAAAGCACGCTGCATAGCCACAGGATATTCCGCCATATTGCGAATTTCATGGGCCCACTTCGTCATGCTCTCAACCTGCTTCACATGATCCCCCGCCAGAATTGGCTCCCCGAGCAGCCAATCACTATGATGCTGCCCGGCAATAATCACCAGCGGGATACCTGCCCGGTAGGCATTATAGATATTCCCCATGGCATTCGCCAGTCCGGGGGCCACATGCACAATAGCCACCCCTGGCTTGTGGGATTGGCGGGCATAACCCATCGCCATAGATACCGCATTCGCCTCATGCAAGGCGGAGATATACTCAATATGTCCGTACTGCTCAGCGCCGTCGATGAAAGGCAACTCCGAGGTCCCTGGATTTCCGAATACATAAGGAATGTCATATGCCGTCAGCATATCGAATAAGAGATCGCGTCCCAGTCTTACCGATGCTTCTGATGTTTGCTTACTCATGCTTGAGCCCTCCCTTAGAGGTAGTTCAAAAAAATAAAACTTGGGCTTGTCCAGACTGGTTCTTTACTTCAAGGTAAATCCATGCTCCGTCAAAAATGGGGCCAAATCACGGCGGAAATCATTCCCCCGCGCCATGCGTCTGGCCGTATGCTCGAGCCAGCCGTAATGCTCCGGCTCCACTTCCGGTGTGACACCGGGGATGTTAATACGCCGTCCCTCATAAATACCCGTATTCGCCATCTTCGCATCATAGGCCTGAATTCCCTCTTCCAGCGCAGCCGTCGAATATTCTTCACGGTGAACGATCACCTGTTGCGGCAAACGTGGCTTCACCTTGGTGTCACGCGCAGGATAACCTACTGCGAGCCCGACGGTTGCATAGCACAATGGAGGCAACTTCAGCAGCTTGGCCACTTCACGGGCCTTGTTCCGAATAGCTCCTACCATACAGCAGCCAAGGCCCAGCGATTCCGCGGCAGTTGAAGCATTTTGCACGGCGAGCATGCTATCGAAGCTGGATACCAGCAGCAGCTCCAGATAATCCGAGTTGAACGGATATCCCTGACGATCCGTTACATATTTATGCCGGGAAGCATCCGCGCAAAAGACCAGGAACACCGAGGACTCCCCAATAAAGGCCTGATTGTCACATAGCTGCATCAACTGCGCCTTACGCTCCGGGTCCTCAATAACAATGACGCTCCAGGATTGAAAATTCGAGGAATTCGGGGCACTTTGCGCTGCGGTCAGCATCGTCTCGATGACCCCTTCTTCCAAGGGGCGACCCGGCTCGAAGCTGCGGACCGATTTGTGGCGAACCAATTGATCAATGACTGGATTACGCAGTCCCTCGTGAGGTGTGATGCCGTCGATGTCGTAACGATCTCCACTCATTTAATGATCCTCCCCTTCTAAAAACGCAGGATTCAGCACTTTTTTCATAAACACAGTGATATGTCCCCGTCCCAGCGCTTTCTTATGCATGATCTCATAGCCGCGGCGCTCATACATCTCAATTAACCACGGGTGCTCCTCGGCTGTGCCCAGAGACACGGCAGGAGCTCTTAACGTATCACGGACGAAGCTTTCCTCCGCCCAGGTAATCATCTCACGACCAATTCCTTTGCGGCCCACATCGGGGTCCGTCGCGAACCACCAGACATGCGGCAATCCAAATGGCCCAGGCTGCTGCCCCCAAGGCAGACGAACGGAGATCGTTGAGATAATTTTGCCGTCTTCCTCCATCACCAGGCAAATATTGTTGCGGATATTCTTCTCCACGGTAGCCAAATCGGCCGTTGCCGCTGCAAAGTTGATACCCAGGTCGCGAACGGAGGCGTACGCTTTATGCGACAACGTTTGAATTTCCGGTGCATCCTCTACTGTTGCGATTCGAAATGTCGTCATATTACTGGTCCTCTCTCCATTCCACGCCAACAAAGGCAACCCGGTCCCCGGCGTCTACCGGCGGATTCTTGCGACTGGCGATAATATAGGTGTCTTCTTCGGCCAGTACCTCTTGCACCACCGAGAACATGTCAATGATAGAGCAGATCCGCTCACCTTTTCGTACAATACTGCCGCTTGGCGCTTGCTGAACCACCAACCCGCCTCGATCCGCGTAAATGAATTTGCGCTTCGTCAACGTTTTGGTCTGCGTATGCACCGGCGGCTCAGGCGCTTCCGCCCACATACCAAGCTCATGCAACACCGCCCAAATCCCCCGCTGGCCATAGTCCACCATATCCTGCTGAATCTGGCCACCTGATCCAAGCTCCGTCATAAAGGCCGGAATGCCATGCATCAGGCACTGAACATCCAGAAAACCAGCTACGTTGCCCGGCAACTCATTCAAGTTGCCATTCAGATCCACACAGCAATGTACGGAGCCACCAAAGGCACGCGCCATCCGCTCCCCTTGCTCGCTAGCCCCGACTTGATCGTTTGGTACTTTTTTATAGACGGTATAAGGCAAGGCATCATAAGGAGTCCCCAGGGAATGAAAATCAATCAGGTGTGTCGCGTAAGTTTTGATTTTCTCGAAAAGATAGTACGGCAAGCGCTGAGACAAGGTTCCCTTCGGGTTGCCGGGAAATTGCATGTCCATATCGAGCTCATCCTGCGGCGTGTTCTTCCGCCGGGCTTGCCAGGCGTAAGGGTTGGAGACCGGCGTAGCAATGACGGCTCCTTTGAGCTTGGCTGGATCAAGCTGAGGGAAGACCTCCCGAATGGCCATAGGACCGTTCAACTCATCGCCATGGATGGCGCCGTTGAGCCAAAGCACCGGACCTTCCTCCACACCATTTACGATCATGACCGGCATTTCCACCGTAGCCCAATTGGACAATTCTCCTACCTTGACATAGCCACTAACCGATTGGCCGGGCTCCGCGATTAAATGATCCCATTGTATATTTGTCTTCATTGCGCATCCTCCGTTAGATAGCCTGTTTGTCTTGCTGCTGCGAGTACGCGGTCGACGGTTTGTGGGGCGCTGCCAAGATAGGTGGACGGATCCATGACCTCTTCCAGTTGCTCTCTTGTAAATACGGCGGTGACCCGCTCATCGCTCATCAGTACATCGCGGAACGGAATGTCCTTCTCTACACTCTCCATACATAATTCATATACCACTTCATGAGCCGTTTGTTTGCCAAGTGGGCCAGCCAGCACGAACATCACACGTTCGGACAGCAGCAAGCCGCCAAGCGCATTCAGGTTGCGCAGCATATGGTCCGGCTTCACAATCAAGCCTGCTAATATGTTTTTCATAGAAGCGAGTTGTGCTGACACGTAAATACAGTTCTCCGGAATAGCCACCCATTCACCACGCCAGGACATGGCATCGCGTTCGTGCTCCACGATCATACACTCCTGTGCCAAAGCTACATTGTAGCGAACCGGCTTCACCAGGCTAGCTACGCCTTCGAGTGCAGCAGGATTCCGCTTATGTGGCATGGTGGTCGAGCCAATTTTCCCGGAAGTGAACGGCTCTTCCAATTCATCGATTTCCGTGCGCATCAAATTGTAGAACTCATTAGCCAGCTTGCCTAATGTGGCAGAGATCATGCCAACGGTTCCAGCATATTCCGCCGAGCGGTCACGGGACGAATGCCAGCAAATGTTCGCCGTGTTAAGGCCAAGCTTATCCATCGTTCTCCGCTCGATCTCCGGTCCTTGCTCACCGAAGGAAGCATGCGTACCCACGCCACCACCAAGCACACCTGTAAACACTCTGGCTTCGGCTTCCTTCAACCGGTCCAGATGACGGATGATTTCATCCAGCACAACTGCCATTTTAAAACCAAAAGTGGTAGGCAATCCTTGCATCCCATGCGAGCGTCCGGCAATTGGGGTGCTCTTGTAGGTTTCGGCTAATTTGGCCAACTCTACCGCTACCGCCTTCGTATCCCGCACCAAAATATGATGGGCTTCCTTCAATTGCAGCATGAAGCCAGTATCGACGATATCCTGAGTTGTGGCCCCATAGTGGACCCACTCGCCATGCTCTGGACCTGCCAGCTCTTGCAGGCGCTTGATGGTTGGAATGAGGGAATGCTTCACCTTCAGCACTTCATTCGCAATAGCCTGAATATCCATGTTCTCCACCTTAGCGGCATCGGCAATAGCACGAGCTGCTTCGGCAGGAATCAGGCCAAACTCCGCTTCGGCCAGAGCCAAAGCCGCTTCGACGTCCAGATGCTTCTGCAAGCGGCTCTCGTCGTTCCACACCTCGCGCATTTCTGCTGTTCCAAAATTGTTCTGCATCATGATCATATCAATGACATGTGATGGCATAATTGTAGTTCCTCCCCTATTGTAGTCGTTGTGCGCCAACCCATAAATCAGCTACTTGCTCAAGCTCATCAAGCTGCCGTACTCGCTGGAATGCTTCATTCGTGTCTTGAAAAGTCCCCTCTGCTGCAAGTCTAAACTTGTAGGCCATCTCCTCTGGTGTCAGTGGCTTGCCTGGAGAGCCATTCGGTACGTCGCAGCGAGCCGAAGCCGTTGTCCCGTCCCGCTTCGTCACCTCAACAATGGTGAACCTCCCCTTCGGCATGGCCTCGGGGGATACCTGGATATCAGAACGATACTCCCGATGAGATCGTCCGATTAACTGTAATATGGCTTCATCTATAGGCTGTTCTTCAAAATCTTGCAGAGACAGCTCCGGGCGCGTCAGCTTCAGAGCGGCAATGTACTCAGCGCTAAAGCGGCCTTCCATCCCGTTCCGGGGCTCGCGGATGACTAAAGCGGCATCCCCGCCCGGCGGATAAATCAGCTTGACGCTTTGAATATCGCCTGGAGCATAACGATGCTGCTCCCAGAGGGTATTCGCTGCATCAATGGCATGATATGAAGCCGAGCAGCAGGGGTACTTCTTGAACCACAGGCCCGGGGCCTCAAGCCGCCAAGGCTTGCCCCAGTCAGCGGTGTCAAGCGCTTCGCCTTCCCGGCCGTGGCGGTACATATGCAGGAAGCCTTGCTTCCCCTGCAGCACTTCCTCTGCACCTTCCACACCTTCCGCTGCCATTCTGGCTGCGAGCACCCCGGCTCGTGCAGCCAATCCCGCATGCAGCGGCTTAACCGGGGTGCCGAAGTGAACACGCAGGCCGCCGGCCTGCGTCGCGGCTAGCCCGATCGCGTGCTGTAGCTGCCTTGTGGTCAGCCCGCGCATACGCCCGACGGCGACCGCGGCGCTGATCCCTCCCGCGGTGGAGGTGGTGTGCCAGCCCTGCTCATAATGGGCAGCGCCCAACAAGCGTCCAAGCTGGCACATCGTCTCCATGCCGATGAGGTAGCCCTCCATGAGGGCCAGGCCGGGGCTGACCCACTGCTCGGCTTCCGCCATCAAGGCGGATAGCAGGACCGCGCTGGGATGACCCCTCACATCCTCATGTGCATCATCATAATCAAGCGCATGGGCCAAGTACCCGTTGATAAAGACCGCATCCAATGCCGAAACCCGTTCGCTGCGGCCGACAACCGTGCAGGGGAATGGCTGGAGGGACGCATCCGAAACCGTATAACCTAATGACCGCAAAAGCTGCTCTGCCATAGGGTCCTGTCTGGCAGCCAAAGTCGAAGCTAACCAGTCCGTAATCCCGTCGTAGATTTTATCCTTAAGCCCGCTTGTCCATAAAATAGGAGTGTTAGCGGCAAATTCAGCGACTTGCCGTGTCCATCCTTCCGCATCCGCTTGATGAGCCATTCTCCCGCCTCCTTCTGCTGAGTCTCGCGCCGCTTGCGACCTGCCATAGTCTAACTACACATGTTCCAGCAAATTGATTTGTCCATAGCTACTTTGCTTCCTTTGATTACTTTGCGCCCTTAACCAGCTTGCTAGCTTGCTTCCTTGACTACTTTGCTTCTTTCCATCAGCTAGCCTTTACGCCAGCTTTTCCAGCGCCAGCAGAGCCGTCTCCGCAAACAAAGCCGCACTCACCTCAATCGCTCCCTCATTCAGCGTGAACTTGGGATGATGCCACTGCTCCGTACCGCTGGTTCCCATCCAGAGGAAGTTACCGGGAATAAGCTCCTGGTACAAAGCAAAGTCCTCGCCACCCATCGTTGGCTCGGCTTCAACCACAGTTAGCTGCTGCAAGGCCGCCGCCTCGGCCACAATCTCTACCATTGCCGCATCATTCTGCACTGCAGATAGCATACCGTGCCAAATCAGCTTCGCAGTTGCTCCGAATCCGGCAGCTACCTGCTCCACCACCCGGCGCATCTGCTCAGGGATCGCCGCTCTCGCTTCCGGTTCGAAGGTACGAACCGTCCCTTCCATCTGAGCCGTATCCGGAATCACATTCCAGGTCGTACCGGACTCCAGTCGGGTCACGCTGACCACAGCGGAATGACGAGGACTGGCGTTGCGGCTAATCACCGTCTGCAAAGCCGAGACAATGGCGGAGCTGACCACAATCGGGTCCACCGTTGCATTCGGAATCCCGGCATGGCCGCCTTTTCCGTACACTTCAATCTCGAAACGGTCCACGGAAGCCATCAGCGGTCCAGGCTTCAAGCCAATCGTTCCTACCGGCAGCTCCGGCTTGTTATGCATACCAAAGATCGCCTGCACGCCATCCAGCGCTTTGGCCTCAATTACCGCCTTGGCACCCACGGCGATTTCCTCCGCCGGCTGGAATAGAATGCGTATCGTGCCCGCAATATCCTCACGTCTGGCTTGTAGCAGGGTAGCTGCGCCAATCATCGATGTGGTGTGAAAATCATGCCCACACGCATGCATTTTGCCGTCCACCTTGGATTTGTAATCGACATCCGCTTCCTCAAAAATAGGCAGAGCATCGATATCCGCGCGAAGCATAATAACCGGCCCCGGCTTGTCACCCTTAATCTCGGCAAGCACACCTGTCGGCAGCGGAAAAGGCAGCAAGGTTACCCCCGCCTGCTCCAGCCAGTTCCGAATTTTCTTCGTCGTTTCGAACTCCTCATTCGAGAGTTCTGGATATTGATGCAGCTCGCGCCGCATGGCTGACCAGGCTTCACTGTGCTTGGCCGCCTCTTGCTTCAACCACTCGCTTCTGCTCATGTTGAATCCTTCCTTTCTTTGATATACCTCTGTATCTATTTGTATCTATTTATCCACTTTCGGGTAATAATCCTTGTCTACTTTCAGCGCGGGCTTGATGACCTGCTCTTCCAGATCAGAAGGCAGAAGCGACCGGCAGCTTAACAACTTCTTGCCATCCACCTGAATCAGGCACGCCCCGCAGAACCCTCGCTTGCAGCTATGCTCATAGAAGGCTAAGCTCGGGTCCACCTCATCCGCGATGAAACGCAAGGCATCCATATGGGTCATGCCTTCCTCATAGGGAATGTCATAGCAGGCCGTATAGGGCTCTGCCTCAGCATGTTCTCTTCTCTCGACATACAGTCGTTTGGTTGTTGGCCTTACTTCCGGCATGCCTTCACCCCCTGTTCCTGTTCGAGTAGTTCGACTTGTGTCCGCCACTCTCATAAGATAGATTAGCGGGAAAACCTCCCGCTAATTCCCCGATTCTAGCCCTTTTCAACTAATTAACGGGAAATCCTCCATCTAATTTGTCCATTTCAGCTACCAGACAGCAAAATCGCCATAATTAGCGGGAGAAATTCCATATAAATGCGTTATTTTGCCAATATCCCGCGAATTAGCAGGAGTTTTTCCTGCTAATTCCTTCACAAAGCCCAACTTTACTCGCAAACCTTAAGGTAACAGCCGCCAGTAGAGTATGAGTAGAGTAGATTATAAGTTGAGTTGTACGTGGTACCTTTTCTTGTTACTTAATTAAGTGTTGTGCTTCTTCTTATCCTGCTCCGTACTTACGCGTTCCCTGTAAAGTCACTCTGTCTCCCGCGCAATCAATGTGTGTGACCACGGACGAGGGGAATCGCTGTTGTAGCTCACCGCGATGCTCGCTTGGTATTCTGGCTGCTTGCCGGGAGCATCGGCCCGGTTGTGGGCACCCCGGCTCTCGCGCCGCTCCAGCGCGCCATAGATGACCGCCTTGGCCACCAGCAGCATATGCCGGAGCTCGATAGCCTTCATTCGCTCGCGATTATAAGGCAAGCTTGGATGCGTCGGTGCGAAGTGGCTGCACAGGGCCGCCTCGATCGCCTCGCATTCCTCAAGGGCCAGGCGCAGCCGCTCCTCCGAACGATTGACGCCTACGTCGCGCTGCATCAGGCTCTTGAGTTGCTTCGTCCAGGCCACAATATGGCCCTCTTTGTGACCATGCTTGTCGCCAGCATTAGCTACGCCTTCATTGCCTTGGAAATTTTCGCTTCTGCCTCTATCATCATCGCTTCGGCCCTCGTTACCTTCGCCGTCAGCGCTGCTGGCCTCACTGCCAATTGCCGCCTGACGTTGGTCAAATACAAACCCCCAACGGGCCTGGAATTGACTAAGTGCTACTGCCAAACTTCCACCATTCTGCTCTTCAACATTTCCCTCGCTCTGACCTACAGTGATTTCTTCATTCTGATCTGCTGTAGCACTCTGATCAACATCACTTCCGTCACCTTGACCCGCTATTTCAGCATTGGAGCCCAGCGGCCCGGTCCCCTGCTGGCTTAGCGCATATTCGGCCGATTCATATCCGGCGATAGCGCCGAAGACTTGATTCTCCGACAGCGCATTTCCGGCCAGCCGGTTGGCGCCATGCAGGCCACCCGTGCATTCTCCAGCGGCGAAGATGCCGGAGACGGAGGTCCCTGCCCGGGGATCGATGCGGATGCCGCCCATGAAGTAGTGGGCCCCGGGGGCCACCTCATACCGCTTGGAGGCACCGTCTACCCCCAGGTCTGTTAAGAGCTGCTGCTGCAACTGCGGCAGATCACTATCGTCCACGGCAGAGGCATCGACGATCAGGCCACCCTGCTCCGTTCCGTAGCCCGCTGCAATCTCGGCGGCCATCACCCGGGACATCGTGTCCCGAGTAGCTTGCTTGAGATCGCCTGCCTCATTCCGCTCCCACACGTCTTCGCCACCCGCATTCTTGATCGTCGCGCCGCGGGGAATAACGATGCCCGAGTTGAACATCAACCCCCGCGTTCCCTTCGGAGCTACCAACACGGTAGGATAGAACTGCACGAACTCCATGTCCACAAGCTCCAGTCCTGCTTGCAGCGCCAGGCTATACCCGTCACCGGTAGCCTCCACCGGATTCGTATTTAATTCGTACAATTGCGAGCCGCCGCCGGTGGCAATAATTACTGATTTGGAAGTGTAGTAGCGCAGTTCGTCTGTTGGCAGGTGATACGCAAACAGGCCTTTATACAGGCCTTGGTCCACGTGCAACTGAAGCACCTGGGTAAAGGCCTGGATATCGACCTGTTGCTTGGTGAGCCGCCGCATCAGCACTCTGGTCAAGTCACGGCCGACCACATTGCCTGCATGAAACGCTCTGGCATGCGTATGCCCGGCCAACCAGCCCAGGTGATGCTCGCCACCCTCCTCGGTACGGTCGAACTTGACGCCCAATTCTTCCGCATAGGCGATCGCATCATACGCTTGCTCCGTTAATACACGAACAAGCGACGGGTCACTGATGCCCTCGCTTGAACGAATGATATCTTCTGCAAATTGTTCCGGGGTATCTCCGGCAGAGGAGACAGGAGGGACCGCACAGAAGGAGTAATGTGCGGACAAGGTTCCGCCCGAACGCTGCGGCTCGCCTTTGGTCAAGACGAGCACCTTGGCCCCCTTCTCGGCGGAGGCCAACGCTGCTTTCAGCCCGGCGCCCCCGCTGCCTATTACAATGACATCATATACGGTCTCTACCTTTTTCATATCGCGAGCCCTCTATTCTTTAGCTGCTGTGTGCTTGTTTTTTGAAGTGAGCATGCGAACCAGCTTCATAATTAGCGGCCATACCGTGACCAGAATTCCCAAAATCAACAACGTTCCGGAAATCGGACGTGTCAGGAACATCGTCAGATCCCCTTTGAAGATCAGGGTGGATTGGTTGAACGAATTTTCCAGCGTTGGACCGAGCATCACACCCAGCACCAACGGAGATGGTTCCATCTTCGCCTTGCGAAGCAGATAACCCAAAGCACCAAAGATTACCATGATGACTACGTCGGCCATGCTGCTTCTGACCGAGAAGGCACCCACGATACAAAAGATCAGCACGATAGGCATTAACACCGCAGAGCGCAGGTGAGCAATCTTGGCGAAGAGACCAACCATAGGCAGATTAAGAATCAGCAGCATCACATTCCCGATATACATGCTGGCAATAAGCGCCCAGAAGATGGTGGGATGATCCTGAATCATCATCGGCCCCGGCGTAATCCCTTGAATCATAAAGGCACTCAGCAGAATTGCTGGCAGCGGAGAGAATGGAACACCCAACGACAGCAAGGGAACCAATGCCCCTGTACTCGCGCCGTTATTGGCCGATTCGGGTCCGGCTACGCCCTCAATCGCGCCTTCACCAAACTCCTCAGGATGCTTGGAGAGTCTCTTCTCCAGACCATAGGAGGCATAGGTACTAAGAATACTGGCCGGGCCAGGAATCAGGCCCATAATGAAGCCCAGCAGCCCTCCGCGAACCATCGGTCCTGTGCTACGTTTGAATTCGTTTTTGGTGGGCAGCAATTTTCTAAATGACAAATCTGCCTTAACCGGCTTCGTATCGTTGTTCTCCCAAGCGGACAGAACCTCGCTTAAGCCGTACAGCCCCATAATAACAGGGATAAAATCCAGCCCATCGAACAGAGATGGCAAGCCAAACGTCAATCGTAGGCCACCACTGACCGGATCAATACCGATTACCGAGATGACGATACCGCAAGCAATCAGCAAGTAACTGCGGATCAGCGATTTATCGGTCATCCGGGACAAGACCAGCAAGCCGACAAGGACGATGGAGAAGTATTCCGGGGGCCCGAACTTCAAGGCCATTCGCGCCAAGGGTGGGGCCATAAAGGTTAAGAGAATTACTCCAATTGTACCCGCCACGAACGATCCGATCGCTGCAATGGACAAGGCGGCACCCGCTCGGCCCTTCTGCGTCATCTTATACCCGTCCAGGGTCGTGACCACCGAGGCTGCTTCTCCCGGGACATTCACCAGGATCGAGGTGGTCGATCCGCCGTACATCCCGCCGAAGTAAATACCCGCAATAAGAATCAGAGCTGCCAAGGGCTCCATGGAGAAAGTAATTGGTAAAAGCATCGAAATGGCACCCACGGGCCCGAGTCCCGGCAGTACGCCAACCAACGTTCCCAAAGCGACACCCAGCAAGCAGATAAGCAGGTGCTTAAAGGTGAAGGCGGCTAATATACCTTCTATAATTTGTTCTGACATGTTGCTGCTCCTTCCAATCGCAGTTGCTGTGAGGTTAAGAGAACCATATTCCGGATGGCAATGATAACATCAGCCAAAGATCGAACACCAGCCAGATCACCAGGGTCGTTGCTGCCGTTAGCACCCACAAGCGCCAACCCTTTAACCCAAGCGCAAAGCCTGCCGCGAATACAGCCACCAGAGAAGCGATAACAAAGCCAGCAAAATGATTGATCAGGATAAAACCAATAAGGATGGCCAGAAACACGCCAAACCCCTTGAGGCTAGTAATGATATCTTCTGTCTCCACTTGATTGACTTGCCCGCGGCGATAGGCCATGAATAACGAAACTAGCATGCATAAGCTTAATATGATCATTAAATTGCCGAATAGCGTCGGGAAAAATCCCGACCCTATTCGTTTGAGAGTCCCAAAGGGCAAGCCGGCTGTTTGTATTCGTGTAACAATTCCTGCTCCCAGCATCAAGAAGGCAGTCAGGATACGGGCGAGGAAAACAGGACGGCTCATTATTTAGTTTTTCCTAACTTCTCATAGATTTCGCCAGTGGCTTGATACCAAGCTTCAACCTCGGCACGTGAGTCCTCTGCGTTCTTGTAGCCTAATTGGTAGCCTGCCTGCGCCATAAGCTCCTTGAATTTATCCGATTCATATACCTTCTTGGTCAACTCGTCGATTTTCGCTACGATGGCTGGATCTACGTTGTTCGGAATGACGATAAAGTGACCTGCACCCCCGCTGACTCCATCTACACCAGCTTCAGAAATAGTGGGTACGTCAGGGAGTTGATCGACACGATTCTCACTCAACACAGCCAATGCGCGAAGCTCTCCCGCTGCCACTTGGGAAGCTACCTCTGGCACGTTCATGATCCCTGCATCTACGTGACCGCCGAGAACGGCCGGGAGCAATTCGCCACTACCCTGGAATGGAACGTGTTGGAATGTCGCTTCGGTACGATCCTCCAGCAAATATGCCAGCATCGCTACCACGGTAGCTTCACCGGGGTTACCAATCGTCAGTTCACCCGAATTAGCCTTGGCGTGGTTAATGAGATCTTCCAGGGTCTGGAACGGAGAATTCTTAGGAACGACGATGATCCCAACCATATCCCCGATTTTATTAACGATCGTGTAATCCTCCATGGTGTATTCAGCCGGTGTAATATGAAGCGCTGAGGACAGGTGACCTGTCGCCGCCCATAACCATGTGTATCCATCCGGCTTCGCCCGAACCAACTCGTAGTTGCCGACAGTACCGGAACCACCGTTAACGTTCTTGACAGTAATAGTTGTATCAATAATGCCCGTAGCGGCTTCTACAAAGCTACGTGTGAGAATATCCGAGACCCCGCCTGCACTGAACGGAACGATGAATTCAATATTTTTCTCCGGGTAGCTATCTGCTGCGCTTGTATTAGCCGCTGTATTTCCCCCGGTATTATTTGTCGTACCATTCTTGCCCGCACCATTTCCGCAAGCGGCAAGCAATGAAACCACGGTAATTACCAAGACGAGACTGAACCATTTCTTTGCCATATCCTTCTGTCCCCTTCACATGTTGAAAATTTTTGTCTCTGAGCTGCGTTAAATCATTTTATCCAAGTGGTTTAGTATGTTTTGAATATAAAAACTTTGTAGAACTTTGTCAACAAAAATTTTCGGGGGACACTTATTTATCGCGATCAGACACTTTTCCGCCTAAGGATTTGTACAACATCGTCCTAATCTTCTTTAAACGTTCAAAGTTGTCATCAAACGTAATCTGTTTGGCCAATGCCAAGCCCTTGGAGAAATCCTTCTTATAACGGACTAAGGCATCGGGATATAAACCGATGACATGAATTTGATTCCACGTTGGATAGTCGGAATGATGAGCATATACTTTGGTCGTCTCCAGAGCCAGAAAATAATGGCACCAACCTACATTTTCCATAATATAGCGCATGGCCGGACCATTATTGGTGATCATGATATCGCGGAATTCGTTCAGGTAAGGCGGGTGCACATCTACATATTCAACCGCATAAAAAGGAGAAATTTTTCTTTTCTGCGCTTTTTCCCCTGGGACTGGATACGTGCTGTTAGGGGTGGTGACGAGCATTTCCGTTCGGATCGTTTCATACCGCGAGAGAAGCTCGCTCTTGCTTAACTGAGCAAACATCGAATCAGCCTGGTCCACCTGATGAACGGGGATCAGCACAAGGTAGTCCCATTTCTGGAAGTCGCCATGCTTCTCTGCGGCGAACCGGTGACTATAAATCTCCACCTCTCCAATGAAGTGAAAATTCAGTTCCCGGACCAATTGTTTCTGGAAATTTTGCTGGAAGTCTCTTCTGTCTTCGCGATTTATTTTAAGGCTTATTGCCATATAGTAAGCTTCTTCTAGAGCTTTCAGTGTCTTATTCATGTGAGTTCTCCTCTCTAACTTTTATCTCCGTAATCGACAGTCCGAAGTTTCAGCAAGGTGCCTGGATTGATGTTATATATCATACCTCGAAATGAACGCATGCAGAAAGGGTACCCCAAGCACGATTTTCTGTCGTTGCTGTAGGGTACCCTCTTGATTACTCAGACACAAGCTTATTTAAAATACCAATTCATAGCATTGGTGAACAAAATTTTATCGACTGCCTGATCATCGAATAAATGCTGAATTAACGCAATATCTGCCACTTCAAAAGGCCTTCTGGCCCGGGTAGATGGCAAGTCTGTTCCGAACATAAGCGCGTCAGGATTGACATCGTAGATTGAGCATAACGCTTGCTCAATATTTAACTCCACACGTCCAAAGCCCGTCGCTTTCACCCTCATGCCTTTATCCACTAACTTCAATAGATGAGGCAATCCAGCTTCTGATAAGCCCAAATGATCCATGGATACCGCAGGTAAGCGTTCAAGGATTGCTGCTACTTCGGATAATTCTCTGGCATCCATATAAAGCTCGCTATGCCACCCCACCAGATCGTAGACCCTTCTGGCCAAATGGTCGAGATGGCTTAAATCCTCCGACCCACCCCTTTTGATATTGAAACGCAACGCTCTGACCCCAGCTTGATCCAGCCTGATAATTTCTTCATCGGTAGTCGTATAAGGCAACTGGGTAACCCCGCAAAATGTAGGGCCCATCTGCTGGAGCGCCTTCAATAAATAAGCTTGGTCAAATCCCTGGAACGAACCTGACACGATGGCTCCGCCTAATACGTTCAAAGCCTCAGTCTCATGCTGATAATCCTCCACCACATAGCTGGGAGGCATGTATCCTTGGTTCTCTTGGATTGGAAAATCAAAATCAATAATATGAAAATGAGCATCAAAGATTCGCATGGGCTTCTCCTTCTCAGGCATGGAAACAAAGTGCAATGCAGCGGCTGGCAAATAGGTCCGTACTCCGTTCATCATAACTACGCTTCCGTGGTATTCGTCCTTGTTGTTACTCGTCTGCTGTCCAGATATCCAGCGCACATGAGCGGATTGCCGCTTCTTCATGATTACGGTATACTCTCAGGCGACCTGCTGCCTGGGAATTCCAACTTAAGACTTTGCCCACAACCTTCAGTACAGCCAGGCCAAGATAGCTGGATTCAAAAGATTGCCGGGTGCTCATCCGATCTACCAGCTCCAGCAGTTCCTCGGACTTCCACTCCCCGCTTGTAGCCGTCAAGCTTTGAGCGACTTTACTATAGGCATCGTCTAACAAATGGGGTTGCCCGTTCACCACTTGAGCAATGTGTTGCAGATAAGTCTCCGCTTCTTCTGTCCGGCTCCAATCAATCACGGCCAAATACAACTTAATCCGCGTTCTGTCCATCGTTGCATTTGGCTTCAGCTCATCAATTAGGGCCAGGTACAACGGACTTAACACCTTACGCACCAGTTGAGGCAAAATGGTGAGCTTATCCGTTAATTTGAGCAGCCGCTGGCGATGAGGAAGGTCACGCTCCGCCGTAGCATTCCATGACTCCTTCATCTCGGCATTCAGCAAGGCCTTGTATACGGCGAGGACCTGTTCATTGATCTTGCCTTCCTGGCAAGCTACAAGCAAGGCCTCCACCGCCGCCTTCCATCTGAAGCTATCCTGGCTCTGCAAATCTAATATCGCTTGCCCGGCCGCTGTGGCAAGGATAGCTTCGTTCCCGTTAGCCCAGGGAATCATGGCATAGAAGGCATCTCTGCCTACCGATGCTTCGGGATGATTCGCCACCTCCACAATAAATTGCAAGTATCGTGAGCGAACGGCTGCCGGAAGCTCATTTGGCCCCTGACCCAGCAGACTTCGCACAACATCAGGCTGCGGAGAAGCTGCCATAGAACTGAGCATCGTCCAGCTACGTTCGTCGTCCAGACATTGTCTGGCCGCATGACCGATGGCAATAAGAACATCCTTATGCACCTGTGGCTTCTCATACTCGCGAATGAGGAGCGGAAGACTCTCGTCGCTGCGGAAGGCGCCCAGCAGGCGAATGGCTTCTTTTCTAACCGTTATCTTCAACCGCTCCCGGTTCAAGAGGTCTGATAACACAGCAGTCAACAAGACGGGCTCCAGCCTGCGCACACATCTGGGAATGGAATACATCGCCACGCGAGCCCGGTCCCCATCGAGATGATCCATCAGAATCGGCAACGCCTTCGCGGGCTCCTCCAGCAGGGAATGGGCATGAAGCGCCGCCTCTACGATATGGACCTCCTCATCCTCCAACAGCATAGCCAGCTTCTCTGAATAGAAGTCCGGCAGGGCAGCCAGGCTGCGAATCGCATTGGCCCGTTCATAGAAGCTACGCTTACCATCGGACGCAACTCGCTCAAGCAGTAGGCCCAGCGCCTTCTGCTGACGGGGCAGCCAGCGATAGAAGCCCTCTGTGGCGGGTATAAGATAGATCGTTTTCCCCGATAAGTGCTTGCCCTTAATGGCCGCTCCGGAGATGAACGGGTCCAGCCATTCCTGACGCTTGCGATGCAGATGGGCGAAGACTTCATAGAACGCAATAAACGAAGGATCTCTGTCCAGCAGTTCTCTGACTCTCTGATCTCTTGTAGCATAAGGTGCGAGCCAGTGATATACTGCTTGCGACGATACGGACTTCGCTTTGACTAACTGCTCCAGCAGAAGCTGGAGCTTGGGCAAGCGATGCCCATGCTTCCCGAACGATGCGGCCATGCGCAATACGAAATTGTAGTTCTCCCGCTTGTTGGCTTCCACGCCCTGAGCATAAATTTCATCAAATAAAATTTCGGCCGCCTGATCCGGCAAGCTCTCCCACTTCACCTTGGGCAACATCAATTGTCCATCCCGCTTCGACAATCTTCCAAACGTCCTTAAGGCAAATTGGAACAGTCCGTTCTCTGGTGATAGAGCATGGTGTCGTAGCAAAGCAAAAGCCAGCTTCTCCACAGCCGTTCTTGTGGTGTATGAAGTATCTCGCGCTTCGATTACGCTATCCACCAATACGTTCAGGGCTTCAATATGCTGCTGCTCGAAGATCGTTACCGGGCAGCTAGCCAGTTCCTCCAACACTGCACCGCGAACGAGATCCTGGTCATTCTTGATGCGGGTCAAGAAGCGTAAGCTCTCTTCCATTCCACGGCGAGAGAGTGCTGTACTCTTGATGAGACCGGCATAAGCAAGCGCGCGGTCCTCCGGACTGGAGGCACGGCTGGCTTGCTCCAATAGCTCTCTAGCATGAGTAATTGAACGACGGGCAGTCGTATGAATGAGCTGACGTCGTTGATTTTGAACATCACGAAGTCCCAGCATACGGGCCGCTTCCCTGTCCCGTACCTGATGCGGCAGAGCGTCCAATAACGGCTCGGGAAAAATACTCATCCGCCGAGTCTCTCCATCATAGACCGCAGCAAAGATCGCTCCGCGACAAGCAGGTGCCAGGGTATCTAACACCTTTGCCACATGTAGGGGCTTATCCGCCAGCAAAATGACGAGTTGCGTCCATTGTTCGATGGAGAACAAGCTTCTCCTTTTCAAAATCCCCTGAGGCACGCCCTGATTCAGGAAATCACTTCGGGACTCCTCGCGCGCCAGCAACTTGAATACCCCTTCCGGGTTTGCTTGCATCAAGAGACCCAATTGTCCTCTCAACACAGGATGAATCACATCTAATGGACCCAGCTTCAAGGCAAACTCCAGCACGCGGCTTGGCCTCAGTTCGCTTAACGTCTCCATGGCAGTGGACAATCTCCACCACACAGCCCCCTTCTCGCGCAGGGGTGCATCACTTAAGGTTGCTTGCACATAGGTCGCCACAAGGTCAGGATAACGCCGGGTCAACATCCCCCAGTTATGTAATGCATAGCCCAGCTCAGGAAGCCGGGTGCGGACCGTCTCCTCCCCACATGCGGAGAGAAGAATTGCCGCCTCATGCCCTCCCCAGCGAGTCAGCACGATGGGCAGCAGACGCTCGGCCCAATCCTTACGGTAGGCGACTACGATAGTGTGCAGCAGCTTCCGGCGGCAATCTGCTGACATCTGAACAATCTCCTGTTCAATAGCGAATTTCTCAGCCTCAACTACCTCAGGCAGCAACCCTGCGGCCCGACATTTAACCCCGGCCTTCGGATGCTTCAACGCAAGCAGAATCGTCTGAGTATCATGAGCCGCAGCGGCTCCCGTCAAAGCCAGATGCGCCTCATAGGCACTCCCCGCGTCCAGCAAGGATAACAGCAGCTTTGAGTATTGCTCGTCCCCCTGGTATTCACGACTGAGCAGGGCAATGCGCTTCATTCTGTCCGAATACCCCAGAGAGTCTAGTTCCTTGAGCACTCGCTTGTGATCTAACGGACCTCTATTGAATTTGATTAATCTCTCCGTCATTCCGGTGGTCCTCCTTCGGAATATTATTGAATAAAGACATAAGTATGCTCATCGGACAGCGTCTTGTTATACTTAAACTCCATCCGGTCGAAGTGCTTGATCTCTTCCAGAGATGCAACCTGATGTTCCGTCATATAGCGAACCATCTCGCCCCGGGCCATCTTGACTAGCGTTCCCTTCTCTACGACCTTGTCGCCAATCAGTTGGCCGAACACACAGGTTACGAAGCGAGTGGATTCCTCCAGGTAAGGCGTAATGCACTTGCTATATTCCTTAGAGGCCAGATTAACGATGCAATTGGTCTCGGAGAACAATGCATCAGCCAGCCTTCGACCCCAAAATTCATAGAGAGAGCGGAAGCCGGGCCCGGCGAGCTTGGCCTGCATCTCCAGCCGATAGGGTACCACGCCATCAAAGGGTCGTAGTAGTCCGTAAAATCCCGATAAAATACGCAGATGCTGCTCCAGATAATCCAGCTCCTGCTTACTGAACACGCCCGGTGCCATATATTGATATTGAATACCTTCGTAGGAATAGATCGCCGGGGTCAGGCGTTCTGTTAGCTGCATGTGCCGAATGCGTTCTTCGTTTAACTGCGCAATAGCGTCATTACATTTCCAGAGGGACTTGAGTTCATCATAAGACATCCCTTGAAGTTGCTGCAGCAATTGCTCTGTCTCGGCCAGCCATCCCGGCAATTTACGATAATCCAGAATATCCGTATCGGTATTCATCTTCTTGGCAGGTGAAATAATCATTCGCATGAGGCTTCTTTCCTTCTCCTATCATATTCCGATTTCACGCATCTTCGCCGTAACCGCTCCTATTCTATTGTCCATACTATGACCTTCATACTTAGATAGGCGCATCTCGCTGACGATGCTGCCGTCCCGCATGAACAAGATACGCTGCGTTCGAGCCGCTACCTGGGCATCGTACGTAACTAGCATAACGGTCGTTCCTTCCGTATGAATATCGGTGAAGATGTCCATGATCTCTTCAGCCGACCGGGAATTCAGCGCTCCAGTAGGCTCGTCACCAAAGATGACCTTGGGGCTCCCCATCAGAGCGCGGCAGATACCCGCCCGTTGAAGCTGACCCCCGGATACCTGGGTTATATCCCGCTTCTCCAGTTCCGCAATGCCCGTCTTGCTCATCAGCATTTTCGCTCTGGCGATTATACCCTGAGCATTCTTCCGATTCTCACGAACGGCAGGCAAAATAATATTATCTAGTAAATTCAGATTCTTAAGCAAGGTAGCCTGTTGAAATACAAATCCCATCTGTGTTCTGCGCAGGCTGGCAAGCTCTTCGCTATCCAGAGCAGATAAATCTCTGCCCGCAAAGGATACCGTCCCGCTGTCCAGATGATCCATGCCGCTAAGCGCAAACAGTAGAGTAGACTTGCCGGAGCCGGAAGGTCCCATCACCGCTACGAACTCCCCTTCGCCAATCTCTACGGATACGCCATCCAGAACACGGCGTCGTTCCTCGCCTACGCCAAAGGCTTTGACCATATCATGACCTGTAATCATGTCCATGTCTACTCCTTTATATGATCCGATATTTGAATTTTCCCGGCTCCTGACGTGCCGATCAGCGTCGCTGCAAGGACGGTGCCGCCCATCATCAGCGGACAAAGCAGATACGCCGATAGCGGATCAATCTCGAAGGTGAACGTTGAGACGCCCAACGTCGAGAGTACCGCCCCAGCCAGGCCCTCACCCACGGTGTTAGCCAGAAGCGTTCCCACCACCAGCCCAAGCACCAGGACACACACTGAACGCCAGACATATTGCCGGGCGACATCCGAGTTCGTAAAGCCGATGGCCTTGAGGACGGCGATAGCATAGCGATCCTTCAGGATAAGCATGCGCATAAATAGCAAGGTGACATGCACCATGATAACTATCGCCACCCCTATGGCAATTCGTGCAGCCGTGCCAATGGAACTGACCGTCCGACCGAAGGTCTGATTCATATATTCAGCCAGGCCTGATACCTTCACATCGTTGAATCTCTGCTTCAGTTCCGCCACCTTAGCACTCGCGAGCGATGGGTCCCGCAACTCCACGCCGATGACACTCCACATGATGTCGGTGGACGGAGCGGTGAACATCGCCTTGGCCGTCTTGCCACCGTTGGTGACATCGGAATAGATTCCGGAGACCATCAGTTGCCGTTCCTGTCCATGGATCAATAGAGTAAGCCCATCACCAACCCGCTTCCCAAGCTCGTTCCCGTTGATAACAGATAACGCAATTTCATCCGTGGAAGCAGGCGCCCTCCCCTCCGCATACTGAACAGGAAATACCGAGTGATCGCCAAGCTCAATTTTTAATACTTCGGTGGAGCCATCATCCCGTCTGGCCTGAAAGCTTTGCGTCGTTAGCACCACGTATTTGGCGATGGAACTATCCTCGTCCAACGTGTTGATTATCTGCGCCGCTCGTCCGGCAATATCCTCATTCTGCTGGATATCGATTCGCAGGTCACTGTTTCCGATACCCATATACGTGGCAAACCCCTCCGAAGAGATCGTATGGTGCAGATTTTGCGGCACAAGGATAATGAAGGCAGCGAGAATAAGGACACACAGCATGGTAGCATAGAGCCGCTTTCTGGAAAATACGTCCTGAATCCCGAGGAATGCATTAGTGCCAAGCAGTCTGTTCCGACTCAAGCGAAATGCCTTCGCCCCGGAGGAAGCTCCCCCTGCTGCACCAAAGCGCAAGGCCGCTGCGGGAGATATGCCCCGGAAGCGTCGCAGCACCCCGTTCACAAAGGCAATGATAGTGAGCATCAGGCATACAATACCGATGATCCCGACCAGAACTGCCCACATTGCATTGCCGCCGTCCCCCATATAAAGCCGAATATTCTCAAGCAGTACCCCTTGGAGCATCAGAGAGAGAAGGTATCCGAGCAGACTCCCTGCGATTGTCATAGCGGCGTACTTAGCCAAATACATATTCTTAATATCCGATAAGCGCAAGCCGATCGCCTTCATTACGCCAATCTCACGTACGTCCTCCTCCATCTTGGCCAGCAACGTGAATCGGATACACATTAATGCAATGGCCGTCACCAAAGCGCTGACTAGAAGAATAACCCCAATCATCAGGCCATCAGACATGGCGTTCAGCATTCTAAATAGCGGATAAGTAATCATCGGCCCATTGGCTTCCAGCCCGGCTGAGGCATAGGCTGCTTCAAATGCCCCAAGCTCTGACAAATCTTTTAATCTGAATTCAATCAAGTATTCCACGCTTCCGTCGCTCTGTATGGCGGCATAATCATTAGCACTGATGAGGAACCTCTTGGAGGAAGCCAGCATTGCATTCATTTGCGAATCCCGGAGGAAGCCAGCAACGGTAAAGAGCTTCCCTGACACCTCTACCGGGTCGCCTAGTGCAGCCGTTCCATCCTTCATATAGGCAATCGGAACGTAGACCTCACCGTCCGCAGCCTGAATGATTCTCCCCTCCAGATCAAGCAGATAGTCAAATTGGCTGCTCTGCGTGACAAAGCCGTTATCCTGAACGCTGCCAGCAAGCGACTGACCATCTATAACGATCCGCGCACCCTCCATGTTCAGAAATTCCAGCACCTGAAATTCATCCACCTGGCTGTTCTGCTCCGCAAACGCTGTCATCCGCTTGGCATCCAACGCTCCTGAGTGCATCTGCATGAAATGCGGCGTCTTCGCCTGAATCATCAGCGTATCAATGGCACCGGAGAGATGAACGGCCAAAATCGCCGCAAGCGACACCAGCATAGCGGCAACAGCGACGAAGATCGTGGTGGTCAACGTGATGAACTTGCTCCTCATGACATCGCTCTGAATTATTCGGTAAAGCATGAGCCACCTCCTTCGCTTCTTGGTCGTCTGACCCAAGGTTTACTTGCCGTCTTCGCTTCCGTTCTCGAACATCCGCATCACAAAGCTGGCCAGGCTGCCGCTGTCGGCACCGAGCAGCCGTTCCAGATTGAACACCAGCGCCTGAATGCGCGTAGCTCGTTCTTCCTCATTCAGTTCCACCATATCCTCGTCAAAGACGGTATTGGCATAGGCCACCACCATCTCCATGCATTCATAAGGATAGGGAGTACGGAACAGCCCTTGCTGAATCCCCTCACGGATGAGGTCAGCCAGAATGGGGGTTAGGCCCTGAAGAATGGCCTTCTGAATCTTCTGATGCATCCGTGCATTTTGCGGCTTGTGAATATGCTCCATAATCTGCTTATCGCTGGGCCCGCTCAAATTCAGTGCCAGGATAACGCGGGTAATACGCTCATACACGGCAACCCTCTGATCGGCGGCTACTTCCCTGGCTACGGTAAAGAGCCGATCACTATATCGCTCAATCAGGGCGTCCATAATATCTTCCTTGGATTTGAAATGATAGTACAGTGTCCCCCGTGCAATGCCCACCTGTTGCAAAATATCATTGGTGCTCGTGCCATCAAAGCCCTTTTGCCCAAACAACTGATCTGCCGCATCCAAAATTTCATTTTTGCGGACCTCTGCTTCTTTGGAAACCCTCATCGGATCTCCTCCTTTTCTCTGTATCTACGCTATTCGTCATCTACCGACCGACTGTCTGTCTATAATATAATCATCTCATTACAGGCTGTCAATAGGCGAGCACGGAGAAGCACAGATTGTACAGGTTGCGTTTTTTGGGTAAACTTCTATCAAGCGTAGTTAAAGAACCCATCGCCTGAAGCACAAAAGGAGGACTCACATTGGCCAATAAGAAAGAAGCATTATCTATAGAGCAAACCGAGGAACTACTGGGCCTGCTAAAATCCCGGTTTGAAAGTAATATGAAACGGCACACAAGGCTGGAATGGTCAAAGGTGCAAGCCAAGCTTGAGGCTAACTCTGATAAATTGCGAATCATTTATGAAATGGAAAGTACCGGCGGAGAACCCGATGTGATTGGTTACGATGAGACCTCCGGGGAATATATCTACTGCGATTGCTCGGCAGAAAGTCCAAAGGGGCGCCGCAGCGTATGCTACGACCATGAAGCGCTAAATGCCAGAAAGCAGAATAAACCTGAAAACAGTGCCATGCAGATGGCTGCCGAAATCGGTATTGAGCTGTTAAATGAGGAACAGTACCGGGAACTGCAACAGGTGGGACCGTTTGATGCCAAAACATCAAGCTGGTTAAGAACCCCTGACGACATTCGCAAGCTCGGCGGAGCCGTCTTCGGCGACTACCGCTACGGCAAGGTCTTCCTCTACCACAATGGCGCAGATTCTTACTACGGGGCTAGAGGCTTCCGTGGCTTGCTCAGAGTTTAAAAGAGGTAGCTTAAACTTTGCAGTCCATATACAACATAAAAAAGGCGGTTCCCGGCGCATATGCTGCCAGGACCCGCCTTTTGTCTTGCCGTACCTAGCAACAAGCGTTGCTAGCTACATTTAGGGCTCTATGCCCCACACCAGGCTGCCGCCAAGATAAGCGGTCACCTTGTCCCAATCTGCATAAGAGGTCTTCGACGCATCGCGGGAATAGTCATCCGCTTCCGCATAATTGGACCAATCCGACTTATTGATGCGAATCTGGATTTCCCCGGAATCCTGTCCCGGTGCCAGAGTGCCGGCATTTGGAGCAAAGGCTATTTCAAAATAGTAGTCTGCTCCCGGTAACGCGGGCTCCAGCTTGACGAAGCTGCCACTCA
The DNA here is from genome assembly GCF_001486585.1 of Paenibacillus senegalimassiliensis. Lineage (GTDB taxonomy): Bacteria > Bacillota > Bacilli > Paenibacillales > Paenibacillaceae > Fontibacillus > Fontibacillus senegalimassiliensis. The sequence continues at coordinate 150,430 of NZ_LN909045.1, read as the reverse complement.
CATTGCTGCTACCCAAGACTGCGTAATCCACATTAAACTGCTGAGAGGTATCTCCATCAATCGTATAGTAATAGCGTACCTTCACATCACTGAGCGATACGGTCTCGGTTCCGTTATTCACGACCTTGAATTGTGCCCGAATCTGGTTATCATTTACTCCCGTATCGTCCGTGCGGTATTGAACCTTCAGTTCGCCCGTCGGAATCGGTTTGGAATTCGGCGTAGCGCTAACCTCGGCCGAATCCGGGCTAGTCCCCACTGCATTAGAGGCGCTAACCACGTAGTAATAGGTGGTATCATTCACTACGTCAAGGTCCGTGTAGGCGTTGGTGCTTACTGTAGCGATCGGGCTGTAGGCTCCGCCGCTCACCTCGGCACGCTTGACTGTATATTCTTCCGCACCGGAAGACTTACTCCAACTTAGCTCAACCTGGGCATCCCCGGAGGCAGCCTTCAAATTGGCTGGAGCTTTCGGAGCCACCGGCTCCACGGGACCTCCGCCTCCACCCTGAATCAAGCGAGCATACTCAGCATAAGCCGTTGCCATATCCACTTGAGACCAGAAGCGGTGGTAGACGAATTCAGGAGCTCCGTCGTCCCAGGTTTGCGTTTGCGGATTCCATGAGTTCGTATATTTGTCCAGCAGATATGCCCACTGTGAATCATTGACAATGTTCGGCCGAACGTCGGTGTAGCTGGCATAGACGCCGTTGCCGCCTTTGGATGGATCGGATGGGATGGTGTCATTGCCTGGAATCGTATTCCCTTGACCAAATGTCCCCGTCCAACCATTAGGGAAATAAATCTCCTTCGTAAAATAACGGTTGTAATCGCCACGCTCTTCGGTCGTAACAATGCCGATGCCATCATTATAGTTCCATGCTGTATCCAGCAAGGATTTGGCCAGACCTTCCGCCTGCGAGCCGAGTGCTGTGAAGTTGCCCTCTTCGGCCTTGGTAGCTGCTGCGTAGAAGGTAAGCGCCTTGATATAACTGCCAAGCACGCCGGTATCTTGACCTGGATTTTTCGTGACCACACGAAGATCAGCGTTACCGCTGTAATTGCTAAATCCATTCCAGGTATCCGGCTTGCCTGACCATTCCAGATTGCTAGGAATCCAGAACTCGCCCGGAGCCGAGACGGTAGCGATTTGCGGATCGTCTCCCCCCAGTACACGGTTGCCTTGCTGATCCAAATAGTAGCCATCGCTATCGGTTACGGGACGGCTGCCAGCAAAGACGTAATCCATCGACCAGTCTACCCAATTCTCCGTAATTTGCTTGGCCATCTGGAAGTTCTCCGAGGTAGTATCTCCACTGGATGCCAGGATGTAGTACAGCTCGGCGATACGCTCTACACCCCAAGCTTGCATCCCAAACCAGTTGTTAGATGGAGGGTCATGATATACCGGGGCATCGTCATAGGCCATGCCATAGAAGGTGCTTGTCCCGGCTGGATACGCCTTGTAGGCCCCATCATAGCTGTTGGTCGCGCCGCCGGCAATCGCTCCTTCGTTAGACTGCAACCACGTATAGAATTCCAACTGGCGTGAGAGTGAAGTCGCCCAGTCCTGACCGGCTGTTGGCGAATTCGGAATCAAGCCACTGTCAGGATCAGAGAGGGCATATGCAGCAACCACGTTCTGATAGCCCTGATGCGCGTGGCTGGCCCCAATACGCCATGCCCAATTGCCTGTATTGCCCAGGCCCCCGCCCCAAGCGGTGTACCAGGCCATCAAATAATGGCTGGCATTCTTGCCATTGCCTGCGGAGGGACTTCCGTCCGCAGCGCTACCAATTTCCTGAAAATATTTGTCGTACATACCGTAGCGCAGATAATCGCCCATTTTTTTCGCTTTTTCAAAATAAACCTCATTATCATAACCAAGCGATTTGGCCCAATAGATCGCCTGAATCGCACGTGCATCAGCATCGGTGGCGTTGGTATAGCGCCATTGAGCCGCAGGGGCATTTGCCTCCTTGGTGAACAGGGTCATGAAGCCCTCGCCCGCCTTACCAAAGCTCTTATCATCCTGCGAAGGATGCGGAATGGCCTCCCATACGGATTCCTGCTCCCCTCTTTGGAAGGTGTTCACATAGGCGGCCGTATGAGTCGGATTAAGCAGGTTGCCGTACTCGTACCAGTCATCCACGTCAAGAAGCCAATGCATCAGATACGTCTGGTTGTTCCCGTATGTGGCCTTGAGTTCAGCGTCCAGCGGGTCTCTCCCTGCCGCATATTGTCCGCTGAGCTGACTCGGATATTGGTCGGGCTGACTATATTCCGCAGCATAGGTGGCTGGGCTGTTCGGGTTATAGTAGCTCATGGTCGGCTGCTCTTCCTTGCCGTCGCCTTCATTGACCGGAATGATGTATTTCTCCATGTTGTCCCAAGCCGCCTCAAGCGGCTCCCAATCCCCTGTGTAATGTCCATACAGCACCTCCAGCCACAACCAATAGCTGTAGGCTTCGGAGGTTGTCATATGTCCATAATCCGGCGCTTCACTAATCAAGGTCTCAATAGAATGATAAGGTATGCCTTCCTGAGAGAAATAACCGTTGCTCGGGTCCTTCAACTGGGTATACAACTGTAAGAAGCGAGTCTCCTCAGGCGAAGCAGCCTGAGCCTGCGTAGCTGCTCCGAACATCCCTCCTGTAAATAGCGAGAATGCCAATGCCGTCGACAACAGGAATGAGACTGGCTTCCTGATAACCTTGGAAAGTACCAATGTAATCATCCTCTCAAATAGATTAAGGTTCAATTCCCCACACTAGAGAGCCGTTCTGGTAGAGGGTTACCTTGTCCCAGGCAGCATAGCTTTGCTTGCTGCCATCGTAGGAGTAATCGTCCAGTTCATTGAAATTGGTCCAATCGCTCTTGTTGATGCGAATTTGGATATCGCCCGTGCTTGCGCCCGGTGCCAGCGTGCCGGCAGCCGTACTGAAGCCAACTTCAATGTAGTGATCAGCACCCGTCACCGGATCAGGCAAGCTGACAAAGGTGCCTGTCACATTGCCGCTGCCAACCGCCGCATAATCGCAATGGAATTGCTGGGCCTGTTCTCCATCAATCGTGTAATAGTAACGCAGCTTCACTTGATTGAGGGGGATAGCCTCTTCCCCAAGATTTTGAATGCGGAATTGTGCCCGAATTTGATTATCCCCGGCCTGGGTATCGGTGGTGCGGTACTCCAGCCCCAGGTCGCCCTCCACCGGAGCTGGAACCTCCCGTGGCTTGGCACTGACCTGGCTTGAAGGAGGGCCTTCCCCAACCTCATTGCTCGCTGCAACCACATAATAGTAAGTTACATCGTTAGTTAAACCGCTGTCCGTAAATGATGTACTGGAAGTCACTTCAACTGCGGTGTAGGGGCCGCCGCTCGTTTGTGAACGTTTGACCACATACTCATCCGCACGGCTTACGGCATTCCATGTCAATTGGACAAGCCCGTCTCCTGCCGTTGCCGTCACTCCCCGGGGAGCCGCAGGTACGGAAGGGATGCCTGGCGTGCCACCACCAGATGGAAGCTCGCCAAACACTTGAACTCCTCCATCAAACACCGGAATGTAAGCCGTCTTGACTGGCGACGAACCGATTGTGGATAGACCTTGATAAGAGAAATCATTGCTGTTGTCCCAGAAGGTGGTATTCAGCGGAGCGGCAATCCGGAACTGCACTTCCTTGCGGAATGCCGACTGTCCACCGGGATAAATCGAGGTCCCCGTAAAATCAACCTCGGTGTAATAGATATGGTTATCCTCGTCGAAAGGCAGCAACTGCGATACGGTAGCTCCCTGATTGTAGCCACCGGCAGCTACGGTTACATCTTGCGGACCGTACCCGGCTGCGATTACTTCCTCTAGGTCAAGATAATAACGGAAGGACATTTCGCTACTAGCCCGTGCCGGCCAAGCTGACCGGTTATTGAGCAAAGCCCGAATCTCAATGAAATTATTCCCGCTGGCGTTGACCGAAGCCTCGACAAACATCTCGTCTTCACGTACCTCAGGTGCCGGGAATGAAGCCAGCGGCTGATCGCCTTCGCCATGCAGAAGCATCATTTTGGCCAACGCTCCGGTAAATCCACCATTGTAATCGGTAGCTACCTCATTGGAGACATAATCGCTAATGGAGTCTGTATAGGCATCCGTAACGGATGGTCCTCCCACCAATGCTCCGTACAGAATATGACGATGATTGGCCGGCTCGTTCTGGCTGTCGCTCCAGGAGCCATGAGAGGTCCGGTGATGCGGATGCTGTGGGCTATTATTGCCATAGCCGATCACATAGCTGCTTTGTCTCGGATTATCGCCCAGCATATATAGAATTTGCTGTTCTGCAAATGAACGGGCCGTCTGTTTGCTCGCAGGATCACTGACCCAATCGGAGTAAACAAAGGCCAGGAAAGCCTGATTGGCAGCATATCTCAGCGCACCCCATTGATCCAGGTGAGCCAGCCCGCCAGGCGTATAGTTAACGCGTTCACCTGTCCCGCTCACTCCGGTAGTCCAGAACTGCATACTCTTCTCGGTTGATTGGACGAAGCGCGGGTCGTTGGTGATCCGTGCCAATAGCAGTTGGGCACCATAGTGCTTGTCATCCCAGGCATGGGTCCATTTGTAGTCCCAATCGCCCTGCTGATTGGTTCCCCACTCATCGCTGGCATCAATGGCTTGATCCAGATAATCCGGATCATCCGTAGCCAGATAGAGCCACACAGCCGCCCAGCTTAATTCATCGGCATAACCGCTCCAGGATTGATAGAAGGCTCTGGCATCCGTGATGCTATCCGAGTATTTGCCCCGGTACTGGTCTGCGAACTGATACAGTTCCTTCGCATGCTGAAGCAGCAAGGCTGAATAGCTTGGATCGCTGTCCTTGAAAATGATCGAGGATGCCGCAAGTGCAGCAGCCGTCTCCCCGGCCAGATCGGAGCCGGGATTGGCGGCATCGATCTTGTAGGCTGGCCGTGCCATTGACATGACCTCCGCCGGTCCCCACCAGTTATGGTCCGCCGTGCCATTGCCTACCTGTCCCCACAGCTCGTTCGGGGCCGTATGCGCTTTGATGAAATAGTCCGTAGCCCAGCGGATATTATCGAGAATTTCATCTAGCTGACCCGCTTTTTCATAGCCCTCACGATACTCGTACACCGACCAGGCGAGCATGGTGGCGGTGGCGGCCATTGGGAAGCCGAATTTAACATGATCCCCGGCATCGTACCAACCGCCCGTGAGATCAACACCTACGTCCGCACCGTCCTGAAGCCCCGAATCCCCCCGCCATTCCACCCGGTTATCCTCTGGCAATGCTCCTGAACGCTGCGCCTCATAGAAATAAATAGACTTTTGCAGAGCCTCCGCATAATTGTAATCGGAAGCTGATGAAGGGGATGCAGTAGAAGCCAAGGTAGAACTTGTCCCAAAATTCATAGATGTAAGCGCTAACAAAATACTGAGAACCAACACGCTTCTTTTCTTGAATCTTTTACCCATAACAGTTGACTACTCCTTTCTGAGTAAAGGTTTCTGACCCAAAGCTTCTACTCACCTCCTGGATTTAAAAGTAGAGGGGCAGTTCTGTTAAATTTTAGTAGAATCCGTCCCTGTCCATAATATATCATATAATGCTAATAAATTACATAAATAACAGTAAATTTACTGTAAATTTTTGTTTTTTAGGATTAGCTACGATGCTTAAGCAAAACAGCGATACCTCACCTTGAACAATGGGAGATATCGCCGTGTAACGTTAATTGTTATTTTATTATTGCCGTCCCGCTCCACCACCACGTGTAGAGCCTCCACCACCAGAAGAGCTGCTGGAGTCAAAATCAATACTACTCCAGCTACTACTGGAATCGGAGTCATCACTACTCCAGCTACTGTCAGAATCAGAATCACTACTACTCCAGCTAATGTTAGAATTCCTGTTACGTTTACGTTTAAACCATCTATTATCGCCCACACTGCTGTCTTGTCCTTCAAAGATATTTGAGCTTATTGGTGGATTAGGCTTATCAATATACGGATTACGATCAGCACGTCGGCCCAAGCTAGCGTCTCGATTATAATCATACGTAGACGAGGTCCATAGCTTTTGCTCTCCTACTGTTACATTAATACGGGTGGTCTTACTGTAATAACCAGCCTGCTGCGCGAAGCCGTTTCCCACATTATCCCTTAATCTGTAAGTAGGCGATGAATACAGTTCTGGCTGACCCCCTGGCATCGATGTGTAAGGGCCAAATTTACCAGGGAACCTTCGTGGTTTTCTATTAATAGCAAGGTATATTAACACTATAAAGGCACCGATGAAATGAATTAATAAATAAATCCCCATAGCAGGATTAGTATCCTCACTATCTGAAGCATTGACCGCCCCCCCGCTACCGACCGACGGTCCGTTATGGTTCACGGGTTCATTCATGGAAATGCTATTTGCCCACGTTCCTCCAAGTTGGTTAACAAAAGCTGAATAAACCTTTGTGGAGCCAGCACTGTATTGCTTATTGGCAAAGTCTTCCTCCAAATAATCAAATAACATATTGGAGATAGTGCCACTCGTTAACGTTGATTCCAACCCACGTCCCTGTACTGCCCAATAATTGTCATCGCCTATCGACAACAGAATTAGTAAACCATTATTTTTCTTGGCGTCGCCCACGCCCCATTGATTAAATAATTCAGCCGCATAGTCACTTATCGAACGCGTTCCAACAAAATCAACCGTTACAATAACAACCTGTGCACCATTTAATTTCTCTAGCATTTTTCCGTTCTCAACCATCAACAATTCATCAGCCGGATCAATGACATTGGCGAAGTCATTTACATAAAAAGCGCCTGTTGGCTCAGGCAACGCTGGCGCTGCATGAACCGTTAAGGGTAATAACAATACCCACGCAAACATCATTAAAGATGTCTTGAGAATCCAATCTTTCACTAACTCACCTCTTTCATTGGGTAAAAAGTTCAAGCGGCTTTACCGACATGAGCTTACTGAACATACTGGCTGGAAACTGCTTTAGAACATCATTAAATTCAGATGCTACCTGATTATAATTATTTCTACCAAGTATCAACCAGCGGGATTCAATATCTGCTTTAATTGTTTTGTTGTAATGCGCGTCTCGAGTTTCTAGCTCCATCTGTCCAAGTCTATAAATAAGCGCTGTACTTTGGGAGACAAGTCGGTCTGCCGCGTCATATTTGGTCTTTGGCGAGGTGGCAGCTTCGAGCTTCGATTTGGCCTCTCTGACTGCGACCAACTCCATATCTTCATCATCTATATATCGACTTGCAACGACGATTAAGTTGGTACTCAACTCTACCAACCAATCCAGGTCGTACTGGACACCAGGCTCGCTCTTGGAGATACCATGAATGAATGTTGCAGCAGCATCCTCACGCAAATGATTAAGCGATAGAGAAGCACCCAGCGACGAAGAGACGATGATGAGAGCTAATGTAATTGTCCAGGCCACTTTACTTTGCTTCAACAGTTGCATGGTTTGCTCCTATCGTTGAACTGCATTACGCACTTCAAGCAATTTATTCTTCAACTCGTTTTCAATTTTAACAAGCTCTCCTTCTGCTTGACGACGCTTGGTGAACCCTTCATTTTGAATAGCCAACACTTCGTCTAGCGTTTTAATTAACTGTTGATTGGTGTGCTTAAGCGTCTCAACATCCACAATGCTTCGTTCTGCTTCACGCGCAGCATCTACGGTATTTGATTTGAGCATGTCTGCATTTTTTCGTAACAAATCATTCGTAATATCTGTTACAGCACGTTGTGCTTCAATTGCCTTTTGAGAATGGGCCATCCCCAACGCAAGTACCATCTGATTCTTCCAGAGCGGAATTGTATTGACGAGCGATGATTGAATTTTTTCTACCATGATGCTATTTGTATTTTGAATTAACTTAATTTGTGGACCCATCTGTAGGCTGATCGTGCGCGTTAAGCTCAAATCGTGTAATTTCTTGTCAAATCGGTTACAGATGTCCGCAAATGAGTTGGCTGCTTGCGCATCCTCCGGCTTACCGCTTTGTCTGGCCATTTCCTGAAGACGCGGTAATTCCGTCGTGGTCAACTCCTTCAGCTTCATACGCCCAGCCAAAATGTACATCGTCAGTTCCTTGAAATAAGACAAATTCAAATCATACATTCTATCTAGCAAAGCGACGTCTTTAAGCAGAGTAATATTATGCTGTTCCAATACATCAGTGATTGAATCGACATTTCGCTCTACCGCCGCAAACCTGGCTCTCAGTTCCTCGATTCTACGCCCAGCGCGACGAAACAACCCAAAAAAACCTTTATTTTCTTCCGCTGTAGAAAAGCCCTTAAGCTCCACTACCAAACCGGAAATCATGGACCCTACCTCACCCATATCTTTCGTGCGTACATTTGAAAGTGCATTTTCGGAAAAGTCTGCGACTTTTTGCTGTGCTCCATATCCATATTGCAACACATGAGTGGCGTTTGTTATATCAATCTTTTGTACAAATTCGCGAACTTTGACCTTCTCCGGTTCAGTTAGCCCATTACCATCAGAGTTTAATAATGCATCCACGTCCGACAGCTTTGTTGAGATAATTTCATCCGTCAAATTAGAAGTTGAGCCTTCAAGCTCAAGCGTCAGTTCTGGGACTTGCAATATATTTTCATTTTCTTTTGTCATTGTTACATCGCTCCCTTAATCATTTTTTTATAATCGGACCCATCACATCGCCCAAGCCATCCTTACGCAACATCTGCTCCATTACTTCTATTTCTACATCAGTATCAAGTGTTTCATCCTGATAAAGTCGATCTAAGGCATCTTTGAATGCTGTCTCTATGGTGGTTATTGCCGTTTGAATTTTATGTATCGCATTCTTCACATTAGGTCCCTTACTCGGGTTATCTTCATAGTCTTCATACCGTTTAGTCAAGGAGATTGTCGTTGGAAAATAATAGGTGGAAAAAGTTCGAATAAGGCCAAACTTACTAGCGTCCGCCTTTAGTAAATCAAACATTTGATCAGAGGTTTGCAGGATGGAGTCAAGCTTTTCAACGATTGTGATATTAGCAATGTGCTTACGCAAATCATCTAATTCGTGCCTGTATGCCTGCCATTGCTGAAGTTGGGTATCGTGCACCGCGTTCCCTGTCCGAATAGGCTCCGGTTCTTCCCCAACAAGCACAATCTTAGGCGGTATGGTTCTCCACAAAACAAGATACACAACGCTGGATAATATAGCTGCAATTAAAAAGTCCAGTCCACGATACATTGGAAAAATTAAGGCGTAAATCACCCAAGTACCACCTATAGCATAAATCGGTAAAACCGACATTATTTTTACTTCACGCAATTGCGTTCACCACCTTCCCTGCAAACAGTTTAACACAGTCCTGCTTATTTGAAGACCTAAAAAAATGAAGTATTTAAAGGATTATCGCAACATTTTTAAACATTTGAAGCACTCCAGATTCTGTTCTCATCTTCTCTAAAAAATAACTCGCCGGGTCTTCCTGGCCGTAAGTGGATGGTTCGTCATCTTCTACTGTTCAAGCCGATCCTAGCTGCTGCTCTGGCCGCGATCTTGCTGAACAAGTTCCTGCGGGGTACGAAAACCGCATAACTGAACTGACCATTAAAATGGAGTACCTGTAGAGCGTAAATGATGCTCCTACAGGTACTCCTTTATTTAATTTATGGATGGAGTCCCTGCATCCAATCCTCCATAGCGAGAATTACCTGCTCTAACTGCTCTTCCTCATTAAGCGTGGGAACCTGATCTCCCTTTTGCCTGCCATAGGAGCCAAATTGACCATGATTGCCTCCCTCGATACTGATGTACAGCGTATCTTCCGGTAGGTTGACTTTGGACTCTGCCCAGGCTTCCTGATTTAGAACCCCATCCTGACTGGCTGTAATTTGTAAGGCAGAGAGGTTCAGATCCTCTAGCGAGCCCGCGGTATCCGCATAGGAAGCCAGGAAGAACACCCCGGCCAACTTGTCGCCATGCTCAGCAGCATACCTCGCTGCAAATACCCCGCCTAAGGAATGCCCGCCAATAATATAAGATTCCCCTTGATGCTCGGCCAAGAAAGCCTCCGCCCGGTTCTGACCGAAGATAGCCAGATTTAATGGCATTTTCGCCAAGTATACACGATGCCCGACCCCGGCAAGCTGCCTGGCAAACGGCGCATAGCTCTCCGGCTCCACCAAACCTCCCGGGTAAAAAATTACGTTCGGCTCAAGCACATCCGCCCTCACCGGTTCAAATTTATAGCCGTCCTTGACCTGCGTTACTTGGACTTGCGCATCACTTTCCATCGCTAACTTGGCTGCATCCGAAGGCTCATATGTCTTCGCATCTAAATAAATGAACATGCCACCTATGACAACCGCAAGCAGCAAACATGCCCATAATATGAATTTAATCCATTTGGTTTTCGGTTTCCGTGATTGGTTCATGTGAAGACTCCTTTTTTTCAGTTCCTCAGTAACGTGTTTCTTGTTACTTATCCACTTCCATCTTTCATGAATTATAGCAAAAGAAAGACCAGCCTCACCTGGCTGATCTAATAATGCACTGTTACTGTAACGTCTTCCGTTCAGGCCATTTTAATAAAATACTGATCATCAGACGTGATAAACAAGTACTCACCGGAGATCAATTGATCATTTTGAAAACTTACCATTCTACTTTAACGCAAATACCCTTTCTTTCGCCAGTACCGAAAGGCAAATTTATCATCACCAACGGGTTCGCCAGCCAGCAACCTCTGGTTGGCGTTGAGCAGTTCCTGCTCGGCCAAATTCAGCACGCGCAACGCACGACGAACCAGTGCCACATTCGTATAGCTAATGTCCTCCAACTCAGCTTCTTCATGCTGTTCATATTGTATTTCCACATACGGTCTGCCATCCAGCCGAGTTCGAACCGTATAGAAGAATCGTTCTGTCCGGGTGTCCTCATCTTCTGCCGATGTATCCACGTACTCGCGTCCAATCTCAAGCAACGCCTCCAGCGGCTCGCCTTCACTTTCGCCATTCTCCTGCTGGAATCCGAAATACCAGTTGCCAAGCCATAAACCACAGCGGTCATCATCCTCATAATCGTCATAAGGCTCAACCAGTGGCAAGGCAAGCAACTGCTGAATGCGCTCAGCCGAAACATACTGCCCGGTATTCCATAATAAAGACAACTCACGCAGCAAAGACTGCCAATACGTGGGAAGAAGTTCTGCCAGTTCAGCATCCCTGTTGGCGTCATAATTTTGCCACGGTGCATCACTCACGTCCATCCTGCGCCACTGCATTCCCAGCGTCCCTTCCTGACCTCCCTTTCTTTGAGCAGGAAGCTCAATAATGACAGCCAAATGTTCATCCTGCTGGATGTATACTCCCTGATACGCTAATGCACGGGTTTCCGGAACCAGTCCAACGGTTAAACGATAGAAAAAATCAGTAGTGATGTCCCACCATTCACGGTGAAAGATCATCGTCTGACTCTCGTTCTCCTCCGGTTCTTCCGGCTTTGCCGGCATCAGCGAGGGGGCCGTTGCCATATCCAGAATTTCGGGTGCTATGGCTACACTAGGGAACACAAATTGCTCCAGTCCTTCAAACTCCAACACGCCCCGATCCTCCGGTGGCAGGAAGCATGGCTTCCCAGCACGCAAACGCTCAATTAATTGAGTACGATCCAATAATTGCTGGCCTTCATACTCATACAGACAATCGGAATCAAACCAGGTTGCCAGCGTGCGACCATCAGCATCCTCCTCTAGAAGGGCCTCTTCCCATTCCAGCAGATGATGCTGCCATCTGGATTGTCCGTGTACTGTAATTTCATAATCCTCCATTTGAAGACAAACTCTAGCTGCCGCTGCACCTTTTACAGTAAACAGACCATGATCATAATCTCCCCAGAGCAGCTCCTCTACGATCAGATCGCCTCCAATATAAATTTCCTGTCCGCCCACAATCATATTTCTGGCCTGCATATTCCCAAGGACAACTAAAGAAATCGCCCCGTCTGTGCTTTCACTGTGTACACTATGATTCACAATCAGGCTTCCCGTAATGATATATAACAGCACGTCCTCTGCTTCATCAGCCAAATAATCAAGGGAGAGCTCCTCAAGCCTGAGATCACCTTCATATAGCAAAGCCTCTCCTTCGTACTCTGCTCCCCCAACGCTATCTTCTGACAGCAAATACAAGCTGCCGGGTGGTATGAGATGAACTGCGTCTTTCAAATCAATCTTGCGAAAATTAACATCCATGTATTCGCCCCTCCCTGCTACTTTCAGCATTGATGTATATTTTTAGCATCTGACATATCTTCGTTTAAACCCAAGCTGCCCCCGAGCCAATGCCTTTTGAATGACTTCCGAGGGATTGAGAAATTTGCTATTCCCCTTATCCTTCTGAATTTCTACAAGACCGACTTCCTTTGCTGTTTCAACCGCCTGTTCATGTAGAGGTTGAAAAGAAATGGCCACCGTCGATATGAAATTGCTTATCGCATGTTTTGTCCGTTCGGGTGCGTCATGAATCGTTGTTTGAGCCACTTCAAGCATATGAGCTATTTTACTGCCCGCAAATTCACTGTCCGGGCGATTACCCAGCAGCCAGCAATAACAGCTCCATCCTGCTGACATTCTTAGTTCTTCCCCGCTGGCGATCCACTGATCGGCCACCTTCTGAGCAATCGCCGCTTCCGACAAGGTTACGGCCACTACAAAATCGGATAGCATATAGAAATAAGCTCCCTTTATCCATCGCTCAAAATCCGCTTCCGTCATGGCCTGTGGATCTGCAATAATGCCAGCAAAGTACATAGCATCATAGTTGCCTGTGGCGTAAAGCTCATCAGCCAAGGCTTGATTATGCTTAATGATCCTGGACATGGGCTTCATCTCGCCTGTCGCTACACCAAATAGCGGTTCTTGCGCGCCATTGGACACATATCTTTTCTTAGTCCGTTCCTTGCCAAGTGCTTCAAGCTCTTGCATCACCGATTGCAGATTCATAGGGATCACTTCCTCGGTAGTAAGAATGATGTCATTATAAACTAGGATAGCATACCCTCTCAAATCAAAAACCGCTTTCACTCGACGGTGAAAGCGGCTCTTATCTTATTTATCCAATTTGTTATGTTAGTTTCTACCACCATAACTCTTGTATGTGGCATACACAGAATTGGCATACTGATCAGCCAAGATAGGACGGCCATAGGAGTCTGTAGCTCCCGGATACCAGTTGTCGCCACCGTTGTAGTGCAATAACCCGTTGTAGATATTCCCAAATCTCACAATCTTTTCATTCAGAATCAAAGCGCCCAGATATACCTGATCCTGTTCACTACCATGATTATACGCACGGCCAAATTTGGAGCTGAATTGAGACATATAGGCATTACGTGTATTCGGTTCTACCTGCATTAATCCGTCGCCAGCAGATGGGCTGCCCGGCAAGCCTGCTCCAAAGCTGCTCTCCTTCTTGATTACCGCACTCAGCAATAGCGCAAAATCTCCGCCTTTACTATAAGCATTATCGGCATTCATGACATAGGTCCAGATGTGACTTGGAACTTCACCAGGCTTTGTTACATTAGACGGTGAACCTGTATAAATCTTAACCGAGGACATTTTGTCATTGATCGCAGTTCCAACCCAGGAGGAGTTTGCCGTAAAGGTCCACTTGGTTCCTCCAAAATTGTCATTCTCATAAACTTCTACCGTCCAGCCGCTTGGAACTTTAAGAGACGACATCCAATCATTTGGAATCCCATTTGCATTCAACTGAGCCAGCGTATAATTGCCTACGCCAAGGGTTACAGCTTTCCCGCCATAGTTAATATCTGCATAGAATATCGCTCCATTTGTAGCTGGAGGTGGGGGTGTAGTTCCTCCGCCACCGCTACCGCCCTGTTGCCATAGAGCAGGAACATTGGATGGCTCCCAACCTACCAGGGAAGTATGGGACTGCAAGCAAGTATACGTGCTGCCGTTGTAAGTTACTGTATCATTTACGGCATAGGCCGTATTTGGAGCCCAGGCTCCTCTAGCTGCCGCGCTGGCCGATGGTAGAACGGCCCCAAACGTAGATAGAAATACCGCTAAAATGACCAAAAGAGAAATGCCTTTAAAAGAAAACTTCTTACTTTTCATTTTCAAACCTCCTTGTTTTTTATGAATCTGTGACAAGTCTATTAGGCCTATCACAGGTTGAAACCGTACTATTTCAAGGCATATGAATAAGCACGATAACAAGTATCCAAGGTTCGACACATGCTGACACGGCAGCCTGCTTCCAACGTGAAGCCGCGCCAAAATTCCTTAATTTTTTACATATTTTTTAATTAAATTTATAATTCTAGCAGGATAAACATATTATTACAATTCAGATGATATAGTAACATGAAAATAATTCCAATAGGAATAAAGAACTAGTTTCATTGAAGATTTTTTATTTAGTTACTTGCTTTATTTTAACGAATTAGTTATATTGATTGACATATCAATCATTGATCCATCAACCAATAGTTAGAAAGGGGGATTACAAATGTGTCCCGTTACACCCGAAACGTCCATTATGGAGAAACTGCAACTTTTAAATAATCGAATTGGGGCAGCTTATTCCGGGTGTACCGGTCTTAGTGCCTCCCGCTTCCGGTTGCTGCGAGAACTGTTTGCTTCAGAAGAAATCAGCCAGACCGCGCTGCAGAAGTCGCTCGGAATTGACGGTGCTGCCATCACTCGTCATTTGAAGCAACTTGAGGCATTGGACTTCGTCAACCGCCGCAACAGCCCCGAGGATAATCGGGTTACACTTGTCCGGCTCAATGAGCGGGGGAGAGAACATATCCAGAGTTTCGTAGAGGAAAACTCTCGCCTGGTTGAGGGACTACTGGAAGGCTTTGATGCCGAGGAACGCAAAGTTTTGGCGAATATGCTGGAACGGATGCAACACAACGCCGAGACTCTTTAATACGCTAGTTGTTCGCCCATTGTCACGATATTGTAATTACCAAATTTCTAAGAAAAGGAGCTGTCTCCTATGAGCAGTGTACAAAAAATTCAAGATTTCCAGGAAGTGCTTAAAAGTCGGCGATCTGTCCGTTACTATGATTCCTCCGTTAAAATCAGCCGGGAGGAAATGACACAAATGCTGGAAGAAGCTTCATTAGCTCCTTCTTCAGTTAATTTGCAGCCGTGGCGGTTCGTCGTTATTGAAAGTCCGGAAGCCAAAGCCAAGCTACTTCCGCTAGCCAAATTTAATACCAATCAGGTTGAGACTTCTTCCGCCGTACTGGCCGTATTCGGGGATTTGAATTTTCCTGACTACGCCGAAGAGATCTTTAGCGATGCCGTTAAGCTAGGCTACATGTCGCAAGAAGTTAAGGATCAACGTCTCGCTTCATACCTGCCGCTATTAAACAGTCTGCCTGTCGAGAAGAGACGCGACTCCGTCTTGATTGATGCGGGTCTGATATCCATGCAGTTTATGCTGGTGGCTCGGGCGCATGGTTACGACACTAACCCGATAGGCGGGTACAACAAAGAACAAATCGCTGAAGCGTTTGGACTTGATCCGGAACGTCACGTGCCCGTGATGCTGATCTCAATTGGTAAAGCCGACAAAGCTGGCCATCCATCGAACCGCCTCTCGGTTGCTCGCACGACGGAATGGCGTTAATAATGCGTAGTATTCACTACATAGCACAACCCATGACATGATGTGTCATGGGTTGTGCTTTATTTTTTTTATTCTCGCATTAGTAGTTTAAGCCGGATGTCCCATCGCTCGCACAATCAATTCATTTACGTCCACTTCCGCAGGCTGTTCAAGAGCATACGCAATGGCCCGGGCTATGCCTGAAGCAGGCAGAGGATTATCACGGAAAGATTCCATCATCTCGCGGGCCGATTCATCCGTAATGGTATCTGCCAGTTCAGATTCGGTAACTCCCGGTGAAATAACCGTCGTACGAATTATGGCACCCATCTCCTGGCGTAATCCCTCTGTGATTGCCCGTACCGCAAACTTGGTGGCGCAATACACTGCTGATTTCGGGAAGACAATATAGCCTCCCACCGAAGAAACATTGATGATATGACCAAAATTCTGTTCCTTCATCACAGGAATAGCAGCCCCTATCCCGTGCAACACGCCGCGAATATTGACATCAATCATGCGGTTCCACTCCTCGACCTTCAATGCATCAAGTGATGATAACGGCATCACGCCTGCATTGTTGACGAGGGCATCAAGGCGTCCGAATTGATTCACGGTGAACTGTACAATCGCTTGCATCTGTTCCAGATCCGTTACATCAAGCGAATGGTATGCCACGGTTCCTCCTGCATTTCTAATCTCCTCCGCCAACTTCTCCAATCTGTCCGTCCGTCTCGCTCCGAGCACCACTTGCGCTCCCCGTTCAGCGAGCCATCTGGCGGTTGCTTCGCCGATGCCGCTGCTGGCACCGGTAATAAGCACTACTTTGCCTTTTAATCCAGACATGCACATCGCTCCTTCATCATTTGTTAGAATTATGCCGCTTGTTACATGTTCATTATGGCGGCAATTACAAATCATGCGGTAGCCAAAAGCTGCAATAGGATTGCCTAATTCTCCAAAATACAATAAAGTAAATTGTAAAACGGTTAGATTGGAGGAAAGGACTTGAGCGAATTATCCAGACAAATCGAACGTATTGCCGTACAAGACGGGACTTATATTACCGCCTATCCTGCTCTTTCCTTTGTTCGTTCTTCCGAAGTATCTGAGCCGATTCCTGTCGTATATAAACCTTCCCTATGCGTGATTGCCCAAGGCACCAAGCAAGTGCTGCTAGGATCAGAAAGCTATACTTATCAACCCGGCAGCTACCTGGCTGCTTCCGTGCATCTGCCGATTACAGGACAAGTGATTGAAGCCTCGCCTGATACCCCTTACTTGTCCCTGCAACTCCAATTCGAGATGGAACAAATCCTGGATGTGATTCAACAACCCGATTTGAGCGGAACCACTCGCCAGGAATCTCAGCGTGCTCTGGTCATCAGTCGAATGAGCGATCCGCTGCATGAAGCGATCCTGCGACTAATTCGTTTGCTGGATACTCCGGACGACCTGCCGGTTCTGGCTCCTTATGCGGTACGCGAAATCCTTTACCGGATGCTGCAAACCGAACAGGGTAACGCCATACGGCAGTTCGCTCTGTTAGGCAGCCGCGCCCAGCGAATCGCCCACGTGATTGAATGGATGAATCGCCACTATACGGAAACTATGCGGGTGGAGCAGCTAGCGGAAGCAGCCGCGATGAGCACATCTTCTTTTTTTGCCTGCTTCAAGGAAGTGACGGCCATGACTCCCCTTCAGTACCAAAAACGGCTACGGCTGACAGAAGCTCGGAAGCTCCTCCTCGCAACCATGAACGATGCGACCAGCGTCGCTTATCAGGTCGGCTACGAGAGCGCCACACAGTTCAACCGTGAGTACGCCCGTCTGTTCGGTCAACCGCCGATTCGGGACGTGCGCCGATTCCGGGAAACCATTTAACGGCATCACAAAAAGCACTCACATGTTCCCGGGGACTGGCCCTGAGCGTGAGTGCTCTTAATTAGTGATCTTATCGCTTTCTTGCCTTGATGACAAAAGTTACGGGAAGCATACTAGCCTTTTGCGCAAATTCGCTATCATTTGATTCCACCATTTCCTGATCAGACTCTTCAACCATTTGCTCGATGACAAATCCTGCTTTTGCTAGCGCATTCACATAAGTGGATAGTTTGCGGTCTGAGAGGGATAATACGCCGCCACCGATAGATACCGAGTACCATGACTCATCAAAATAACATTTCTTGAAAAGAAGCAAATCATTTTCTGCTGAGACACATTTATGTATGGGATGAGACCAACTAAAAATAAATACACCATCCCTTTTCAGGTAAGAGGCAATCCGAGAAAAAGTCCCCTCCAAATCGGTAGTCCAGCCTATGCCATAGACTGAATAAACATAATCGAAATAATTCGCTGGTATCCCACATTCCTCTTCCATCGGAGAGCAAATCAATTTTGCTGAAAGGTCATGTGCTGCCAAGTGCTGCTCAGCCTTTCCGATTTGTTCTGCTGAGATATCCATCCCCCATAATTCTGAGGCTTGGCGTTCCCCCAAATACTGCAAAGAATGACCGGTACCGCAACCGATCTCCAACACCTTTGCCCCTGCTAAGTTGCCAAAGAGTTGACACTTTTCTTCTGAAATAAAGGCTCCATAGAAAGGAAGGGCTGTTGTTCCTATAACCGCATTTCCTTGGGTATCCCAGAAAGACTCGTTTGTTGCATGAACCTTTTCCTTGTCCAGTTCAACCGAAATGGCCACTCCCACCTCACCCGCACCAATAATATTGGTTCTGTGGCTAGCATCCTTCTCCAATGCAATTCCCTCCATTAACACTAATTTGAAAGTGAGCCGGGGAAAGGGATGAAGCGTTACCTCCTTATCTCGTGCCAAGGTTGGTGATAAACCATGTAATTGTTTAAACGCTCTGGAAAAGGCGGCTTGCGACTCGTATCCATAGCGCTGGGCAACGTCGATTATCTTTTCTCCATTTTGGATATCAACAATTGCCACCGTCAATCGTCTATAACGAATATATTCCGATAATGGAATCTGGGCCAGCAAAGAAAAAATCCGCCGAAACTCCCACTCAGAACAATTCATAAATTGCGCTACAACCTCATAGTCCACGTTGCCAGCAAGATGATGTTCAATATATTCCATGGCCTGGTTCATACGCTTCTGCCAATCCAATACCTCACCTCCTAAAAAGATCATATCAAGGAGTTGAAAGACTTACTTTGCATTAGGTGTATTTAAATGCATAATTATATTCGGCTAATTCAGCAACTTTTTGTATGTCTTCCGGCATCACCTTAATACGTTGCATTTCACTTTCTTTATATAAGTTTTCAAATTGGCTGTTAACCACGGATAATAAATTCATTTCGGGCCTCCTTATGAACATTTTTATAATTCTGGTTTTTCATTATGCTCTATTAAGTGGGAATATTGGATTATGGCCGCACAAAACAGTGACCTTTCCTATGTTCAGTCTTTCAACGCAAACAGGAGCAGCTTAATGCTACTCCTTGCAAGTTCTAATTTAGCTCACTGCAACTATTGATATGGAGTCTTATTTCTCTTTTTGATATAGCTTTACCACGCACTCCACATGCGTCGTATGCGGAAACATATCCACCGGAGTCACCTCGACGGTGGTATACCCGCCGTCCTCCAGCACGCGCAAGTCCCGGGCCAAGGTGGCCGGGTTGCAGCTCACGTACACGACGCGCTCAGGCTTCATCTCCAGGATGGTGTCCAGCAGGCGTGGGTCGCAGCCCTTGCGCGGGGGATCGACGACGATGACATCGGCGGTGATGCCTTGCTCCTTCCAGGCCGGGATGACATCCTCTGAAGCTCCCACTTCAAAGGTCACGTGGCTCATCCCGTTTAACTCGGCGTTGACGCGGGCGTCCTCGATGGCTTCTTTGACGATTTCCACGCCGTACACTCGTTTAGCATGCTGCGCTAGAAAAAGGGAGATTGTCCCGATGCCGCAGTACGCGTCAATGACGGTTTCTTGACCGGTGAGCCCGGCGTATTCTACCGTTTTCCCATACAATACTTCGGTCTGAACCGGATTCACTTGAAAAAAAGATCGCGCGGAAATAGCAAACTTCACATCACCAATGTAATCATAGATGACCTCCCGGCCCCATAATACACGGGTAATCTCACCGAAAATCACATTCGTCTGCCGTGTGTTAATGTTCTGACAGATGCTCACCACTTGCGGCAACTCCCGGCGAATCGACGCGATCCATTCTGATTCCTGCGGAATATCCTTGCTGTTGGTCACCAGAACAATCATCATCTCGTCCGTACGGAAGCCCACTCGGACCACCACATGACGAAGCAGGCCCCGGCCCGTTTCTTCATCATAAGTGCTGATTCCCAATCGGCGCGCAATGTCCTTCACCGTTCGCACCATCTCATCATTGCTTTCGTGCTGGATGAGGCACTGCTCCATATCCACGATGCGGTGGCTGCCGCGAGCGTAGAAGCCGCCGATGAATTCACC
This sequence comes from Paenibacillus senegalimassiliensis, assembly GCF_001486585.1. GTDB lineage: Bacteria > Bacillota > Bacilli > Paenibacillales > Paenibacillaceae > Fontibacillus > Fontibacillus senegalimassiliensis. Next base: position 130,276 of record NZ_LN909045.1, on the reverse strand, counting down.
GTTCACTTCCCCAACAGGAACCTGTGCCTTATTGCGATAACGCCAAGGCTCGGCCATCCCCAGTGTGGGCAGAACCGTAACAGGCGTTGTTTCCTGCGAGCTAGCAGCCGCTCCACTACCACCTGCTACATGCAGCTTGCCGATCCGCTCCAGCGCATCAATCACATGCTGCCGCTTCCAGGTCAGCTGCGCTTCATAGCTTAAATGCTGCAACTGGCAGCCCCCGCATTTATCATAAATCGCACAGGGCGCGTCCACTCGGTCCGCGCTTGGCTCAAGCAGTTCCAACAGCTTGGCGTAGCCATATTGCTTTTTGGTCTTTAGGACCTTCACTTTGGCCGCTTCCCCCGGCAAAGCCCCCGGCACGAACAAGGTGTACCCCTCGGCTCGGCCCACGCCTTCTCCATCGTGGTTCATCCCGATCATCTCTACGACCACTTCATCATTCTTAGAGACAGGCAAGCCAGCAATCACCTCATCATTTGTCGCACGACGATCCCTTCGACCGGTTCTTCCACCTTCTCTTGCTCTTCCGTTCTTCATCGAACCAACTCCACTCTTACTACCAGAGAGTCCACTTTTCTGCTGCTTCCTCATAACTTGCTCCTTTTATATTCAACCTGTATCAATTGGTTTAAAATTAAATTACTCAGCCGTATAACCATGGGCTACACGAGGCATTAACCATTATAGCCTATCCTCACTATTTACTCTAATATATAAATGATACACCGATATCCTTTCTTTTTCGCAAGTCAAATCAAGCCTGCCCCCCCTCCCTCCCCTATAATGACTTTAAAGTGGTTGAAACGAGGTGAACAAACGAATGTACGAGTGGCATAAGCAGATCCAAATTATCGTTGATGAAATTGACGAGTGTATCAAAAATCGTAACGGCGAGGCCCTAACGCTGCGCTCCCTTTCTCGCAAATTGGGTTATTCTGAATTCCATACCACGAGAAAATTCAAGGAAATATCAGGTATGCCATTTAGAGATTATTTGCGGTACAGACAATTAGCCTTTGCACTAAAAGAGGTTCGGGACAGCGGAAAAAGCATGCTAGATATCGCTTTTGATTATGGATTTTCATCTCATGAGGCGTTTACCAGAGCCTTTAAGGGGGCCTATGGTGTAACTCCAAGTGAATATCGAAGAGAGCCTGTGCCCATTGCCCTCCGTACAAAAATACGTTCTTTCGACCGCTACTTTTTCGGATTAGGAGAGATAGGTATGATGAAGTCTACAGAGGATGTTAAAATCTATTTTGTGACGATCCCTGCACACAAATTTTTGCATATCAAAAACTATGAAAGTAACGGTTATTGGGATTTTTGGCAAAAGCAAAGCCTTATTCCGGGGCAGGACTGCGAGACCATCAGCGGCTTGCTCGATAGCATCCAGGGCAAATTGGATGATGATGGGGGGAGTGAGTCCAATAGTGGCGGCGGGCAGATTATGGCCTATATTAACGACCCGGACGGCAGACTTTGTGACTGGGGTGTTCCACGCACAGAGTGTTATGGTGCACGTCTTCCTGTTGACTATAAAGGTGAAATACCCCCGCATTTGCTGATGATGGATGTCCCCGAAGCCGAATACATTGTGTTTGAACACGGGCCCTTCGATTATGAGCAGGAAAATCGCAGTGTGGAAGAGATCATGGAGAAGGCGATGGCCACCTTTGATTTTACAGATACCGGCTACTGCTTCGATACTTCCGCTGGAAGAATACTTTACCTATATCATGATCCGGAGCGTTATTTAAAATATGTCAGACCAGTACGGAGGTCGTAATGCCTCGGAGGGGGATATCGCGGTATGAGTTGTAGTTTAACCCTACCCACAATATACTCCTAATATAGAGGTGATGAGCATGTTCAAAATAGGCGAGTTCTCCAAACTCACGCAAGTATCCATCCGCATGTTGAGATATTATGATGAGACAGGTCTGCTAAAGCCAGCAGAGACGGACCCGTTTACCAAATATAGGCTCTATTCCACGGAACAAATTCCAGTTTTGAATCAAATTATCTTTTTACGCAATCTGGGTTTTAATGTATCTGAAATTACCCTTGCTCTCAGCCGATGGAATGATAGTTTCATTGCAGAACAACTAGAAAAAAAACAGCTGGAAATTGAAAATGCAATTAGGGTAGAACAAGCAAAGCTGGCTAACATTGAATTAGCCAAAAAGGATATTGAACTAAATAGAATTAAGATCAACTACAATGTGTCCCTCAAATCCGTTCCCAGTTATCATGTGCTCTCCTTGAGACGAACAGTCCCCAATTATTATGCGGAAGGGGAACTGTGGGGAGAATTGACCGCCTTTGCGGAGCAACAGAGGGTTCCTATTTTGAATAAAACTTTTACCATATATCACGATATGGACTATAGAGAAACAGATGTTGATATGGAGATATGTGCACCTGTAGCCCAGACCGGGGAAAATATATATGGTTTTGTCTACCGACATACTGAGCCTATCCCGATAATGGCCTGTACTATGGTCTATGGGTCTTTTGAGAATATTGCAAGTGCCTATGTTTCCTTTGCTAAGTGGTTGGAGGAGCATCATCAATATCAGATGTTGGGGCAGAGTAGGCAAATTGTTCACCGGGGACCATGGAATGAGGAAGACCCTGACAAGTATTTAATTGAAATTCAAATACCACTAGGTCATAGATAGTTGTATTCCTCTATCCTGTTGACTCTCACATGATGTGAGGGGCTATGCTTCATTTGAAGCTAAAATACAAACGCGATGGAGGATACGCCAATGCAAAATTTTCAAGTTACCCCGATTGGGAGAATCATTGTCAATGAAGAAAGTGTACTTATTAAGTTAGATTTGAAGTACATTCCAGCCTTGCAAGCATTAGAGGGATTTAGCCATTTGAACGTTATTTGGTGGTTTAGCGATTTTGACACGGAAGAGATGAGGAATACTCTTGAAGTGCCTCAACCGTATAAACAGGCTCCTGCCGTGATGGGCATATTTGCTACAAGATCGCCCGTTCGCCCCAATCCAATTGCTCTGACTGCAGTACAAATTATAAATATTGACTATGAAAAAGGAGTTATTCAAATTCCTTATATGGATGCCAACGACGGAACGCCAATTCTTGATATCAAACCATACACACCAAGTCTGGACAAAGTCGATACTCCTACTGTTCCGAAGTGGTGTAGTCATTGGCCAACAAGCCTTGAACAGTCTGCCAGCTTTAATTGGGAGAACGAGTTTAACTTCTAGTTAATCATTATTATCTATATAAGTTGAACTTATGTTTAACGCAAAGAAGCAGACGAGAAAATGTTCTTACGATCGCTGTTGCTCACAAATTTCTTTTATTTAGTACATTCTTATAAAGGTAGAAATTCATTCACAAAGGCGAACGCTCCGCTTCTTCAGAATCATTTTTCTCGCTTGCTTGTTATGCCTTTTCTTTAGTTCAACTTATCTAAATTAAGTGGTTACTCACGCATATAGAGCCTTCCCGTGCAAGCATAGCAATGGGAAGGCTCTTAACGCGCAGATACTTCTCGTACCATCTAAGCAAATATATGCAAATGCTGTGGCAGCACCTCGAACACGCCGGGAAGCTCGCCGCCGAGCTCGCCGTCCAGGTTGAGCTGTACTTGCCCAGGGGAGGTCACGGACATCCGCGGTGTCTTGAAGTAGGCCACATGCGGATCATCCAGATGATCGCCACGCAGCGCGAGCGACACCAAGCGGATGAACTCCGCCAGATTGCATTTCTTCACGGCAATGACATCGAGCAGCCCATCATCGATACGCGCGTCAGGCGCCAGCTTCTCGAAGCCGCCTACCGAATTGCTGTTAGCGATCAGGAACAGCATGAACTCACCCTCAACGGTATCGTAGCCTTCCGCATCGATGATTAATTGCGTTGGTGACAGACTCACCATCTTCTCGACGCCCTTCACATAATAAGCCAACTGCCCAATCAACGTCTTCAGCTTGCTTGGCACCTCGTACGTCAATTCGGTCAGCGTACCGCCGCCCGCAATATTAATGAAATGGCGGCCATTAACCCTACCGATGTCAATGGGTCTCGTTTTATTCTCGATGACCAGGTCGCAATAATCCTCCCAACGCCGGGGTATCCCCATCGCGCGGGCAAAATCGTTGGTCGTCCCCATGGGAAATACGCCCAATGGAGGCAAGGTGTTAAGCCCCGCCATGCCGTTGACGACCTCATTCAGTGTGCCGTCTCCGCCGGCGGCGATGATGATGTCATAGCCGCGCTCCACGGCCCAAGCCGCTTCCCGAGTCGCATCGCCCTCTCCGGTCGTCGCATGGCACGAAGTCTCGATGCCGTGACGGTCCAGCCGCTCCAGCACATCCGGCAGCAAACGCCGAATTTCCTCTCTTCCCGAGGTTGGATTATAGATCAGCCTAGCTCTCTTCATAAGGTCAACGCCACCTGATTATCATAATGTGAACAACTTCATTATATTCAATATTTGCTGCGACATCCAGCGAGCAAGCAATGGATGCGGCAGCAAGGACTCCCCGGCATAACGGTGCCGCAGCCCTTCCAGCCTTCCGGGAATCGTTCTCTTCGTAAAATAACCCGTGCTCAGGAACAGCGGTGCCACCAGCACTTCCATGGCCCGCTCTTCCGTCCAGTAACGGACCTTCTCGCCAAGCGTGTCGGGAGACAGAAACGCTACATCGGTAGCCGCAAGACCACTAAGCTGTCCGGTTCGTTCAGCCAGAGAGGTCATTCCCAGCTCCCAGCGCCGCAAAAATTCGGTATAACGGCTGCCATGGCCCACCAGGAGCAGCACTTCCCGTTCAGCCTTGACCGATAATGTCTTGATCTTATCCCATACCATCTCTGCAACCAGAGGATCATCATCTATAGGATCGCCAAAAAGCACCCGAGCCGAAACCCGAAGTCGCTTCATTTCGGTGTCCTTCTCCGGCGCCGCCTTCACCCCAAGGGCATAGGCGATCTCATCAATATGTGTACTGCCTGAGGACACGAAGAAAGGTATGACGATCATGTCCGTCACCCCTTGCGTCTCCAGCCAGTTAATTCCATTCTGAATAAGCCGCCCCGGTACCAATTCCAGATAGGAACTGTAGACGGGAAGGTCCGCAGGCAAATAACCCATGGCAGCCTCTACCGCTTCATCCACAAGGGCCACCCAATGCTTGTCTGCTGAGCCGTGACTAATCACCAATACACCCGGCTTACGAAGAACACCCAGGCCGGAAGAGACATCTCCCTCTCCCGGCCTGAGATGTGGCTTGTCAGGCACCATATCTGTCACCGCGCTTAACGGCCCAGACGGTCCAGTGCCATTTTGTATCCATCGTTGCCATAATTGAGGCAACGTTTCACCCGCGAAATCGTGGCCGTACTTGCTCCCGTCTCCGCTTCAATCTGATTGTAAGTATTGCCCTTGCCAAGCATCCGCGCTACCTCCAGACGCTGGGACAGAGACTGAATTTCGTTCACCGTGCAGAGATCGTCAAAAAAGATATAGCATTCCTCGATGTCTTTCAACGTTAAGATGGCCTCAAATAATTGATCGATCGACTTGTCGTTTAATTTTTTCAGTTGCACTCCATAATCATCCCCTACAATTACTGTAACCCCATCCTCATTGTACCTGAGGGGCATACACCTTTTCAAGCATTAACGGTTTCACGCATCACAGAAAGAACGCCCAAAATCCGCAAACGCCTACCACAACCGGGACATTCGTCCATACGCCAAGTCCGCCCGGCACATACAGTATAGTGATAGAATCGCCCAATTATAAAAAAGGAAAGTGATATTATGCCACAACATTACGATCCACGGCAAAGCCAACTGCCCCCGTCTTATCCATACAGCGATTACTACCCGGGGCTAGGCCCTTATGAGATCAAGGCCCAATCTTCATCGCTTATGCCCTTCTCTTCCCCGTCACAGGGACCTACACCCGTAAGTCCCGTCACGCCCAAGCCGGCGGCATCCGGTGGCGGCTTATCCCTGCCAAGCATGAGTGATTTGAAAGGGATGGTGGACCGCCTGGGGGGAATCGACGGGATTCTAGACAAGGTAGGTCAGGTTCAGAAGGTTATGCAAACCGTGCAGCAATTTGCTCCTATGGCGAAGCTGTTCACCGCTTTCCTGCCTGGTGGCAAGAGCGGCTCGGCCGGTAGCCTGGAAGAGTACAGACCCCGGCGCCGCAAGTCTGGCAAGCGTAAGAAGAGCACTTCCGGTTCGACGGGCTCTGGCAGCCGCAAGCGCAGTACATCCGGCAAGAAGGGAAGCTCAGGCTCAGGCAAGTCCAGTAAAACAGGCAAGCGCCGCCGTTAATTCGGCGGCGTTGCTGCTTGGCCTTAGACAAGTCTGCCGACAATTCAAAAAAGCCAATCTCCAAAGATTGGCTTTCTACGCTGCATTACCCTAGAACAACAATTTATAAATTCCTCCGGCCATCAGGAACACAATCGGAATCGTAATGACCCAAGCAATGACAATTCGCCCCGCCATTGACCAACGTACAGCGGAGAAGCGTTTGGCAGAGCCGACGCCCAGAATTGCCGATGTAATCGCATGCGTAGTGCTGACCGGCAAGTGAAACAGCGTAGCTCCAAAGATAACGGATGCCGCTGAGATATCCGAAGCAAAACCATTAATCGGTTCAATCTTGAATATCTTGGTACCCATTGTCTTGATAATTTTCCAGCCGCCGATCGACGTTCCTAGCGCCATCGCCGTAGCTGCCGAAAGCTTAACCCACAGCGGAACCTCCATATGATCCTGGAATCCGGCCGTAACCAAAGCAAACGTGATAATCCCCATCGCCTTCTGCGCATCATTCGTACCATGCGTGAAGCTCTGCAAGGCAGCCGTCAGGATTTGCATCGAACGGAAGCCCTTATTGACCGTATGTGGACTACGACGGGCGAAGATCCACTTCAGGATCATCATCACGATGAAGCCAAGTCCAAAGGCCAGCAGTGGGGAGAAAATCAATCCTTCAATAATCGTTTTGAATCCGCTCCAGTTCAGCTTCTCAGATCCGGCACCGACATACACCGCACCCGCCAGAGAGCCAATCAAAGCATGCGACGAAGAGGAAGGAATCCCGAACCACCAGGTAATCAGATTCCATATAATCGCCGACAGCAACGTAGCGACAAGTATCTCCAGACCGTTATCCAGCTTCGCGGGGTCAGCTACGCTTCCACCAATCGTCTTGGCAACGCCGGTGAACATAATCGCGCCCAAGAAGTTCATGACAGCCGCCATCATAATTGCGGTTCGCGGCTTCAATGCACGCGTCGACACTGAGGTCGCTATGGCATTTGCCGTATCATGAAAGCCGTTGATGAAGTCAAACGCCAGCGCCAAAAAGATAACGATTAAAATAATCAGTAAACTCGTATCCATAGCTTTTTTGCACAGATGGCTATCTCTCTATGTGAATCCGCGCAATTCCAACCTCCCGGGAATCGAATGTAATGAAAGTTCTTAAGAATTACGCATGATGATGGATTCCAGCATGTTAGCCACTTTCTCGCATGCGTCCGTCGTCGTTTCAAGCCGCTCATAGATTTCTTTCTTCTTGATCAGCTCAATCGGATCGGTAACCTTCATAAACAATTCCTTGATGCAAATACGCAGCAATTCATCGCCCTGATTCTCCAAGTCGTTCAAACGAATCGTATACTCGCGGATCGCCAGCAGCTTCTTCTGAGACAGCAAATGAACGGCCTTCTGAATTTCATAAGCCGATGTACGCAAAATTTCAGCAAAACGGGCAATATATTCATCCGGTTCCGTCAAATGATACATGAAAAACCGCGACGTCGTGGCCTCAAGCCCGTCAATCACATCATCCAGCGCTGTAATCAAATGCATGATGTCATCGCGCTCAATCGGTGTGATGAAAGTTTTGTTCAATTCTACGATGATCGTATGGGTATACTCATCGCACTGGGATTCAAATTCCTTCATTCGCTTGGCGAAGGCTTCAACATCCTTGAATTCCGCTACCTGCTGCGCAAAATAGTCAGCCGAATGCACGATGGCATCCGCCATGTTCTCTAACGTTTGGAAGAAAATATCTTTCTTTCTTACACGCATCAGGATCCCCCCCTTTTCTCGGTATAGGCTATTTTCTGAAAGAAATTTTACATAGCCCTGATTATCTTATCACAACCTTTTAACACATGGTTAATAATGTCGCAAACATTTCACCGAAATTTGTGGGAAAACCCTTTCAAGATTCCATGGTTATCCTTTTATATCCATAAAATCTCAATTACCTTGTTTTTTCGTTTACTCTGCCTTTACACGGCTGTCGAAATCAGGCGCATTCGGCACAATATGAATATAGGTTTTTCCCGGAACCATCGGCACTTCCTGATTATCCTTAACGAACCGGATGATGTCATTGTCCTCCCGAATCCACCGGGCACGAACCACATGTCCTTGTTGGAACAGTATTGCCTCGCCTCCCAAGGTCAGGCCCACCTGTAACCGCCCGATATCGTCAAGCACCCGATGATCCGCCCCCATCACAACTACATTTGCGGCAGTGAGCTGCTCTCCGCTTTCCAGATCGTTATGCGGCTTCTCGTTAATCGACCGTTTATACACGCCGGTAACCGCGTCGAATTCATAACCGACCCGGTAACTGTCCAATTGGAACTTGATTTCCACCGTGCTCGCTTTCTCTACTGTGTTGGGACCTTCATTTTCCGGATAAAAAACATAACCTAACGTGCGTTCCGCTTCGGTCTCGTAGCCACGTTTTGATGCCCCTTCCAGCAAGGTTTCCACATTAGAGTACAGGTTATGCGGAGCCTTCCGGGACTTGTCCCGCCAGAAGTAAGAGCCTGCATTCGTAATCTCGTCCAAATCATCCTTGCGTTTGGCCTGCAGGATAGCATAGGCATCATTGCTTGCACCGGCATGCACCGTCACCGCATGATAGCTCTCGCCCAAGTCGATCATATAAGGACGAATGCTGCGAATGGGGCCGATCTTGGCGTTGTCGGTTTTGCTTTGGTACAAGGACACCAGACGGGTCACCCCGCCCTCAGCCAGCACCTCGTACACTACGTCAGCATCGATTAAGCCTGATTGTGGACGGGCCGCCGGAGCATTGTTGATCATGATGGCCAGCGGTCGCTGGGTGATCGGTTCCTCCGAGGGCATGCCTGTCAGTGGGGCAATATAGGCAGGAGCCGGGGGCTCCACAATTTGTTCAGATTCATCCGGTTCAATCACCGGAGGGGGCGTAATTCCCTCTGCGGGGGAAGCCGTTTGACCTGCGTCTCCGCAGGCAGACAACAAGATCAAGCTGGACATCAGTAATATGGAAATAAGCTTCGAAAATTTCAAAATACAATTCCTCCGTTATTTCTGAATTTTCTATTAATTAGTACAACCTCTATTATACGTTGAATCACCTAAATCAGGGAATAAAAATACAAAAGCGCAGAGCCCGCTAATGCAGGTTCTGCGCTTATTCAGCAAGCTTGGTGAAGCGATTATTCGCCGCCAAACCGCCAGCAATTCAAACTTAAGCTGCCAAATTGATAATCCTGGAACAGCTTGACTGCCCGGCGTTCATCATCCGCTGCGCCCATGGCGTAGAGTAAGGGTACAAAATGTTCCTTCCCATAGGAGGGAACCGCCATCCGCACATGCGGGGCTTTCCGGTCATAGTCGAACAGTTGATGCAGGTTCCAGCTTTGCAGTTGCTCTCCAACCCAATCGTCAAATTCCACCGCCCAATCAACTGGCTGCTCTGCCGTGCTGTCAAGCATGCGCAAATTGTGCACCAGCCCGCCGCTAGCAATTACCAGAATGTTACGGTGACGTAATTCAGATAACATTTTGCCGATAGCATATTGCTCCTCCGGCGTTCGCTTGGAATCCACCGATAAGGCGATGACTGGAATGTCCGCTTCCGGAAACATCAGCCGCAAGACCACCCAGGCTCCGTGATCAAGTCCTCTTCCCTCCGAGCGCTTGTAAGGCAAGTTGTGGGCCTGGAATATGGCTCCCACTTCTTCGCTCAGCTCCGGGCTGCCCGGTGCGGGATAATCAATCGTATACATTTCATCCGGAAATCCGTAATAATCATGCATCGTCGTATGCTGTGCGTCCGACGTTAGCCATTGGACCGGTGAGTCCCAATGAGCTGTGAACACCACGATGGCTCTGGGCGTGGTCAATGCCTCCTGCCCCAATTGGCGAAGAAATTCTGTATAAGCGTTTTGTTCAATAGCTAAAGTAGGTGATCCATGTGCGATAAACAATGCAGGCTGAGACATCACTCTCAAACCTCCCTACACCAGTATGGTTACACCTCCATTGTATCCTTTCAGAAAGTTTTTTACCACTTTCATATGATGTAGGTAGGGGATTCTTCTAAATCATCCAGTTCTGCCATTCGGCTTGGGCCGCCTCCAGACCACCCAACCAATCTTTGGTCTTGCGGATTAATTGCTGCTGGTGCTCTCCGGTGGAGAAGGTATGATTTGCCTGGAAGATGATTTCCTTGTCGCAGCGGCCTTCCGGGCGCAACCAGAATACCTTCTGATACAAGAAAGCATAATCTGCCGGGATGTCATCATCCGAGGTGCCATGAACGACAAGCACATCTCCTGTAAATTTGGAAGCCTCCTGAAACGGCTGGAATTCTCCCAGAGAATTGAAATAAGCTTTGGTCAGCCCATAGCCTAAATAATCAGCGCTGCCTTGCTTCACTGCCCGGTCATAGACCTCTCGACCCGTGATCTTCACAATATCACTGTAAGGATACCCTACAGATGCCCACAGAACCAGATTCTTAACCCGACGATCGCGAATTGCCGTCAGCAAGGCAATGGCTCCCCCCAGACTATGCCCAATCAGGGACACCTGGGTAGGATCGATATCAAACGCCCCCAACCCATAATCGAGTACAGCCCTGGTCTGGGCAATCAGCGACTCTACGCCGTGCTCTCCATAGTTACCGCTGCTCTCTCCGCAGCCCAGATAATCAAAGCGCAGCACAAGGTATCCATCCGCAGCCAATTCCCGGGCCGTCTTGAGAAATAACCGGTCTACACCGATACGGTTGCCTACAAATCCGTGGCAGATAATGGTAAGTGGTGCACGGTGGCAGCGTCCCTCCTGCTTGCTCTGAGCAGGATAGTGGATACTGGCCGCAATTTCCTCACTTCCGTGCTTGATAATAATTTGTCTTTCCATACCGGCGCTTCCCCCTGTCCCGTTCCTTGGCAGGAACTTTATACTCTTAATTCCGATAAGTTTAATATGATTTATGGATTTATCTTATCACTGCCGCCCGCCAGGTGTCAATTGGCTCCTTGCAGACAAGGCAAAACTTGCAGTATACTACGAGGGATAATCAGACCGGAAGGAGACGCCTTATTCATGAATGCGCAGAAGTTAACCGGTGAATGGAAGCCGCTTTACCGGCAAATGAATCCGGATAATCAGGCTTATTTTAATAACATGATCGAATTTATTCACTCTGAAACCAATCCCTTGAGCGCAGTAAAAGGCGAGGCGCTACTGCTTGATCTTGCTCGGCAAGTGGTTCATAGCCAAGGTAAGGGAGTATCCGCAGCAGATCTGTTTGGAGACGACCCGATCGCCTACTGCGAACAATTAACTGATGATATGCAAAGGGGGAAGCCCCGTACGCTAGGAGCCAAGATTAGATATTATACGATGATCCCTTGGATCGCTTTGACCTGGGTCTTCTTTATTTATATGATCACCGGCTTCTTCAGCAAATGGTTTGATGGCGGTATGGAATACACCGTCATTAGCAGCTCTTCGCTACTCATTATGGCCGGCCTGTCCATCGTGCTTATTGAATTGGTTACGCGGTTCCTGGCTAATCCCGGCAGGACAGAGCAGTCAAGGGGCTCCGATGTTGTGGGAACTACAGCTACAGCCAGTACGCCCCGCTATCCCTCTGCCCGCAGCTTCAATCTCCGCTCCTTTGGCCTCTACATCGGGATTGCGGTTGCCGTCATTTTCATCGGGGCACTACTCAACAAGGTCACGCCATCGTTTACCGTATCGCCATGGGACAGTCTTATCATCTTTGCTGTCGGTCTGGTGGGACAATTCTTCTTCATTCGCCTCCGGCACCGTGTATAACCTTATTACAAATGGTTAAGCCCCGCTGGAATCCTTGCGCCTACTAGCGCATCTCCTGCGGGGCTTTACGCCTCTATTTAAATTTCCACTCGTCTCTTCAGTAAATAGCTCATCAGCCAGACAAACAAACAGACGACACTAAGCTCGAAGAGGAATGGCCCCCAGGCCAGGAAGTTGAAGCCTCCGGTCTCAACGGTTACTGACCCGGATTCTGCTTCAAAGACACCGAACATGAAGGCTGAAGTATCTATGTCTTTGAAGAACAGATTTTCCACCCAGGATATCACGTACTGAACGATGAAGAATGCAAGAATGGATACCCAGGTTCCCAATTTCCCCCGAATGCTTACACTGGCCCCGATAAGCATCGAGACAAACACCATCACAATTAATAGCGTATATAACCATGCAATTTGCCCGACAACCAACAACCAATCCCCTATAGCCAGCGAACTCATCGGTTGATCCAATCCAAGCGGATATCCTAAGAACTGAATATACAGTCCGCCATGAATAGCAATAATCCCTAGAAGCACGATGAGAACGAGCCAACTTAACAGAAGGGGCGAAAGTATCGCCCATACCGGATGAACCGGCAGCAAACGCCGATGATAGGCCCTGATATTGTAGCCAAATGTCTTGGAGACCGTAACAATCATAATCATCGCTGCCGCAACATAAATCATGATGGCCAACGTTACGATCGCAGCGTCCATCCAGTTCCGATAATGACCTACGGTAGCAACTGCAATCTGGGCAACAATGAGTACGAAGAATACACTCAGCAGGGTATTGGCATTCCGTTTCCATTCGTATTTCAATAGCTTCATCATTCTGCAAACACCTCTTTGAACATGTCGTCAACGCTCTTGCCATATTTGATCCGCAGGCTCTCCACTTCCTCCTGCATCACGATCTCTCCGTCACGAATAAAGATGACTTCGTCAAAGATCCGCTCAATGTCCCGCACCAAATGTGTAGAAATAACAAGACTTGCATCCTCATTATAGAATTCTACAATTGCATCCAGTATTTTCCCCCTGGCTACAGGGTCTACGCCGCCAATCGGCTCATCAAGCAGATACAATCTGGCATTTCTCGATAACGTCAGGGTCAATTGCAACCGTTCATTCATCCCTTTGGACAAGGCACTGATTCGATCACTCTCGCGGAGTCCCATGAAATCGAGCATCATCCGGGCCTTCTGCTGGTCAAAGTCGGAGTAGAAATCCCGATAAAAGCTGATGGCATCACGTACCTTCATCCACGACTCCGTAAGCGGGCGGTCCGGCATGAAGGATACTAGCGATCTCGTCTCCACGCCCACCGGTATTCCGGTCACCTTGATTTGCCCCTGTGTGGGGTGGATTAGCCCAGCAGTCGCCTTCATTAATGTGCTTTTCCCGCTGCCGTTCGTACCAAGCAGTCCGATAATCTTGCCTGGGCTCAGGTTAAATGAAACCTGATGCAGCGCTATTTTACCCCCGTAAGTCTTTGAGACTTCATGCACTTCCAATAATGGGTTCATTGTTCGGTTCTCCTCTCTACTGCGGTTCTTCCGTCTTCACTGCTTCACTAACAATCGTAGCGATATCCTGACTGGAGAAGCCAAGCTCCTGCATGCCACCGATAAAACGGTCCAGCAACTCTCCCGCCATTTCCTTTTTGATACTCATAATTTTCCCTTCTTCATTCGTCACATATCGGCCCAGTCCACGTTTTGTTTCCACAACAGCTTCACGCTCCAATTCCTGAAAAGTCCGTTGCACGGTATTCGGATTAATTTGCAGGTCTGCTGCAAGCTCACGTACCGAAGGAATCTTGTCTCCAGCCTTCAGTTTGCCCGTTACAATTTCGCGCTTTAAATAATTCATGATTTGCAAATATATTGGCAAGTTATTATCAAATTCAATGCTCATGATTCCGTGTGCTCCTTTCCGCCGTATGCCGCATAACTGCGAGCGGGCATATGCCCGCAGTTAAGAGCAGCTTCATTTGTCATTACGCAACATCTCTTTTCTGGAATACAATAAATCCGGCCGCAAGAAACAAAATCAGATAAGCAGCAATCACTGTGGACGAAAAGGCCAAGCTCATGCCTTCAAATGGCGGATTGCCATTCACGTACACCGATAGATCCGCATTGGTGAAGATCAGATATTTAACAATATCGTATCTGGATAACAAAGTGACTATCAGTGATTCCATCATTAACAGGAACATGCCAATTCCGATGGTTGCCCCGGTCGAACGGGTAAGAATACCAACCAGGAAGCTGAGCGTAGCGTACACCACCGCATAAATCCACAGATAGAGCATCGATTCCAGAAATCCGCCAAAGGTATGGCCTTGAATGTCAAAACCAAACACCATGCCACCGCCAATCCAGCCGCATACAAAAGCAAACAGGCAGAGCGTCAGCGTATACAACAGCACCGTGATGTACTTTGATGTCAGAATGCTACTGCGAGTCTGTGAACGAATCAGCAGCAGCTTGATAGTTCCAAGGCTATGTTCCTTAGCTACGCTTCCGGCGATGCCCACAATCGCAAGCACGACCACCATTTGGCCGATGCCGTTCTTGGACAACACCATCGTCATAATATTAGGCAGGAACATGCCCTGTCCTGGCGAAGAAAAAGCGTGCAAAACGTACAGCATTAGAGCAATCGCGGCCGCAATCAGCGCATAAGCCACGAAGAAGCTGCGCTTCTTGAACATTTTCAACCATTCGTTGGTCACCAATCCCATCATGCTAGACATGCTGTTTGCCTCCCGTCCATTTCAAGAATTCATCCTCCAGCGACGACTTCACTTCTTCGATCCGGTACAGTCGGATGCCCTCATTGCCAAATCTGTTAACGATATCCGGAATATCGCTGTCGTGTACCGAAATCGTAATCTGCCCACGTTCGGCACTTAGTCCGAGCAATCGGATATCCTCCATTTGTACCAACTGCGCCTTGGCCCGTTCGGTATCATCAACGCGCAGGATAATGTTCACCCGCATAGCATCGGGTTCTCCCACGGCTGCACCCAAAGCACGTTCCGTGACGAATTTCCCCTCCTGAATCACGACAACCCGGCTGCACATCAGTTCCATCTCCGACAGCAGATGGCTAGAGACGAGTACGGCAATCCCTTGCTCGCTCGCAATCTGCTTCAAATAATCGCGCATCTCCCGGATCCCCGCCGGGTCCAGCCCGTTGGTTGGCTCATCGAGGATAAGAATGGACGGCTTATGCAGCAGCGCCTGTGCGATGCCAAGCCGTTGACGCATACCCAGCGAATAAGTCTTAACCCGCTTGTGGATGGCATGTTCCAGCCCCACCAATCGAGTAACCTCCTGCAATCTTGCCTCGTCGATGCCTCCACTCATTCGCTGGTATTGCTTGAGGTTGTCATTCCCGGTCATATACGGATAGAACTCGGGGTTCTCGATAATTCCCCCGATTTCGGCAATCGCTTTAGCAAAATCTTGACGTATGCTGGTCCCCTTGACCACAACGTCTCCTGCTGTCATGCCAATGAGCCCAACAATCATACGAATGGTCGTTGTTTTCCCTGCTCCGTTAGGTCCAAGCAGCCCTACGATTTCCCCCTGACGAAGATCAAAGGACAATGTATCTACAATCGTCTTATTACCCATTTTCTTGGTCGCTTGCTTAACGGACAATACAACCTCGCCTGACTTATGAGCCGTATCCGTGGTCTGTGTAAGCACCTGCTCTTCTGCGATCATTTGGTTCACTCCTCTATCGTGTCGGTGTTATAGTTAAATAGTACACTAGTAATTTGATGTTGTAAAGTGTCATTCAGAAAAAAAAGAAGCTGCCCCTAAGGAACAACTTCACAATGTTCATGTAAAGGCCGAATCCACTTCGCCCGCTACAACATGTTTCTATTTATTTGTCAGATTAACAAGTTGAATAAATTCAAGTCCCGGTTCAGTTCGGTATAGGCAATACCCTTGGATACCATGCGTTCCACCAGCGCCTCATAATCGGCTTTATCGCTTAGCTCAATGCCAACCAGCGCCGGACCATTCTCCTTGTTATGCTTCTTGGTATATTCAAACCGCGTAATGTCATCGTTCGGCCCAAGCACCTCTTCGAGAAATTCACGGAGAGCTCCTGCCCGTTGCGGAAAGTTAATCAGGAAATAATGCTTGAGTCCTTCATAAATCAAGGAACGTTCCTTCATTTCCTGCATTCGGTCAATATCGTTATTGCCACCGCTAATCACACAAACGACCGTCTTGCCACGAATTTGCTCCCGGTACATGTCCAGCGCCGACACCGGCAGCGCCCCTGCGGGCTCCACAACAATTGCACTGTCATTGTACAGTTCCAGGATCGTCGTGCACGCCTTTCCTTCCGGCACACGAACGACATCATCCAGCATCGTCGAACAAATCTCGAAGTTGAGATCCCCCACCCGCTTGACCGCCGCACCGTCAACGAACTTGTCGATGGACTCCAAGGTGACGACCTTCTTCTGCTTGAGTGAAGCGATCATAGACGCCGCTCCTGCAGGCTCTACACCAATGATTTGGGTCGTCGGGCTCACCGTTTTGAGATAGGTGCCCACTCCCGAGACCAGCCCGCCCCCGCCAATGGTGACGAACACATAATCTGCCGGTGAGGTCAGACTCTCCATAATCTCCATCCCGATTGTCCCGTTACCCGCTACGATCTTCGGATCATCGAAGGGATGGATAAAGGTCATGCCATTTTCGCTACAGGCCTTCATAGCTTCAGCGTAAGCATCATCATAAGTATCCCCGATGAGGACCACTTCCACATGGGAACCGCCAAAGCGTTTGACTTGCTTCACCTTCTGATTAGGTGTCGTGCTAGGCATATAAATCTTGCCTTGTATGCCAAGCGCATTGCAAGAGAAGGCTACGCCTTGAGCGTGGTTCCCGGCACTGGCGCACACGATCCCCTTCTCCCAATCCTCCGGTTGCAGGCTGCGAATCATATTGTAGGCCCCGCGAATTTTGAATGACCGGACTACTTGCAGGTCTTCCCGCTTTAAATAAACGTTGCACTCATATTTAGACGATAACGTCGCATCGAGCTGCAACGGAGTTCTAACCACAACTTCTTTAAGTACATGGTGCGCCTTGACGATATCCTCCATGCCCACCGTTTGTCTCTCCGCCTGGTTCATGACTTTCTCCTCACTTTGGGTTATATCTCTCATGCTTATAAAAGTACACCTGAAACCGCCTTCGGTTCAAGCTATTTATCTAAAATTGTGCTAAACAATAGGGAAGTTGCACGGTTTGGCACAAAAAATGAATGCCTCCCCACCCGGCCCGAGGCCAGACATGGAGAGGCAGATGCAACTGCAAATGAATAGACGGGCTAGTCCTTCTTGGGTATCAAGCGATCATCCGTGTGACCCTCGGAGGTGGTCTCTCGAGCCAATTCCGTCAGCTCCCACTCTACCGTACCATAGACCGGATCGGTCGGGAATTCGTCGCCCTTCTGCAGCGATTCCTCGCGACCCGTCTCGTCCCGATAAACACCGTCCGTTTCCACTTTTTCGCGCGAGACGGGCAGCATTTCCTTCATTTTATCGCTCACTATAGATCGCCTCCTCCCGCGTAGTATCTCCCTATCCTGGATGTTTATCCGAGTTTAGGAGGGTGAACTGCTTGGGGGAAGGGACTGCGTGCTTGTTATAACAATTAAACGGTGTCTGTCATGGCACCCAGTTCATTAGCGTACCACCTACGTGCTTACAGCATGCTACGTTGATTTTTTTTCCTCGCTTTTAAATGAGCGCTTTTGCCGCAATATCGGTCCGGCTGTGTTTCCCATCAAATTCGATCTGTTTAGCCGCGGCATAAGCCTTGTCCCGGGCTTCCGAAATAGAGCTGCCCAAGCCAACAACGCCCAGTACACGACCGCCGTTTGTGACCCATTCGCCAGTATCATTCTTGGCTGTTCCAGCATGGAATACCAACGCCTCCGAAGGCACCTTGCCCAGCCCTTGAATGGGCAAGCCCTTTGGATAGGAAGCTGGATAGCCACCGGACGCCAGTACGACGCAGACTGCCGCTTCTTCGCTCCACTCGATATCAATTTGGTCCAATGTCCCGTTAACCGCCGCCAGGAAAATATCGAGCAAATCACTCTTGAGTCTTGGCAATACCACCTGCGTCTCCGGATCACCGAAGCGAGCATTGAACTCAATCGTCTTTGGCTTACCATCCGGGGTGATCATCAGCCCGGCAAACAGAACACCACGGAACGGCCGACCCTCGGCCACCATCGCTTTAGCGGTAGGCTTGATAATAGTCTCCACCGCTTCCTGAATAATGCGATCTGCGATATGTGGCAATGGCGAATATGTTCCCATTCCACCGGTATTGGGTCCCTTGTCACCATCATAGACCTGCTTATGATCTTGCGCTGCGGACATCGGGCGTACAGTCTCGCCGTCTACAAATGCCAAAATCGACATTTCCTGGCCCTCCAGAAATTCCTCGATGACGACCTGACTTCCGGAAGCGCCAAATACTTTGTCCACCATGATATTTTTCAAAGCGGCTTCCGCCTCTTCAATTGAAAAAGCCACGGTTACACCCTTGCCTGCCGCCAGTCCGTCTGCCTTGATCACAATCGGCACGGCTTGACTTCGCAAATACTCCAGCGCTTGCTCGTAATTGTCGAACTTCTGGTAAGCAGCCGTTGGAATGCCGTATTTATGCAACAAATCCTTCATGAACGTCTTGCTGCCCTCGATTTCAGCCGCATTTTTGCGTGGTCCAAACACGGGAATTTGCTTGGCTTCGAACACATCAACAATCCCGTCTGCCAGCGGATCATCCGGGCCAACCACCACCAGGCCCACCTTCTTCTCCTCGGCAAAAGCTGCTAACTTCTCGAACTCATGCACCTGAAGCGGTACCATTTCAGCAATTTGTCCAATGCCAGCGTTCCCCGGCGCGCAATAAATTTTATCGGCCTTGGGGCTCTTCGCCAAGCTCCAACAAATCGCATGTTCACGACCGCCCCCGCCAATCACCAAAATATCCATACGTCTCCTCCTCACTCAACTAAACTTGCTTAGGTGTTTCCTTTAACGTTTAACCGCGAAAAGTAAAATTTATCGTTCGTGTACAAGTAGCTGCTGACTGTTAGCCTTTAGCTACTAGTTAATGTAAAGTGTGAATTGTGAGTTTGATGGGAGAACTAGTTACGTGAAAACGCAGCTTGAGGAGTGAATGTGGCCTGGGCGTAATTGGGGGAAGTAGCAAATTAGCGGGAATTTCTCCTGCTAATTTAACTCCATTTGCTCACTACCCATATTTAGCGGGAATTTCTCCCTCTAATTCGGGGTTAAACGGCCGATACTGCCTTTTTTGCACGAATTAACAGGAGGATTTCCAGCTAATTCAGCTTATTTGGCCAATATCAGCAAATTAGCTGGAGGTTTTCCCACTAATGAGCACGCTCATCACGCCTACGATCAATTAGCAACATTCCGCCACACTCAAGCTACTTCATAAACTGTTTCAAGTTAATTCCCCGCTACTTACCTCATCTACTCTCTTCAGTCACTCCTGGCTTTACACCTAGCTAAACACTTAACTCTTATGCTCCATCAGCCAATCATACGTAAGCCAAGCCTTTAACTCTTCCTCCAGCCACCTCAACTAACACTACTTCGCAGCCCATATAGTTCCGCGCTCCTAGCACCTAGGTGTTACACTCCCCTACATGTTTCGCAGCCCGTAAATGTTCCGCAGCCGATTGTCCCACCCACATCATGCGGCGGAGCACACACGCCCCTACCATCATGCGACAGAGCACACACGCCGAAGCACCACGCGCCGGACCTCCAGAATTTCAGCCGAAAAACGGCAGGCCGCCGCAGCGGTCTGCCGTTTGGCTTGGCCTTCTAGTGCTTGAAGTGGCGTACGCCGGTAAAGACCATGGCGATGCCATGCTCGTTGGCTACCTTGATCGACTCTTCGTCTCTCACGGAGCCGCCTGGCTGAATAACCGCCGTAATGCCAGCCTTGGCGGCAAATTCCAGCGTATCGCCCATCGGGAAGAATGCATCGGATGCCAGAATGCTCCCCTTGGCTTGTTCCGCGGCTTGCTCGATGGCGATTTTCGCCGCACCTACGCGGTTCATTTGCCCGGCACCCACGCCGATGGTCATGTCATCCTTAGCGAGCACAATCGCATTGGATTTCACGTGCTTAACAACCTTCCAGCCGAACAGCAACTGCTTCAGTTCCGCTTCCGTTGGCTTGCGGTCCGTTACTACCGTAATGTCTGACTCCTGCAATGTATGAACATCGCTCTCCTGAACCACCATGCCCCCATCAATAGAGGTCACAACGAACTGGCTGCTCCGGCTCGCGCCCAGCTCCAGTCCACCCAGTTTCAGCAGACGAATATTTTTCTTCTGGGTCAAAATCTCCAAAGCTTCCTCAGTAAAGCCTGGCGCCAGCACAATCTCCAGGAAAATTTCTTTCAGCAACAGCGCGGTATCGGCATCAATAATCCGGTTGGCCGCTACAATGCCGCCGAAGATCGAGACAGGGTCGGCTGCATAAGCCTTCTGGTAAGCCTCCAGCACACTGGAACCTACACCAACGCCGCAAGGATTCATATGCTTGACCGCTACTACAGCAGGCTCCTCAAATTCTTTAACGATTTGCAGCGCTGCATTCGCATCATTAATATTGTTGTAGGATAGTTCCTTGCCGTGCAACTGCTCGGCTTGGGTTAAAGTATCTGCACCCGCCAGTGGCTTACGGTAGAAGGCTGCCTTCTGATGCGGGTTCTCGCCGTAACGCAAATCCTGAATTTTCTCATAAGTCACCGTGTAGCGTTCAGGCAAAGGATCGCCGTTCACATTAGACAAGTAATCGGAGATCAGAGCATCGTAAGAAGCCGTATGACGGAACACTTTGGCAGCTAGCCGCTTACGCGTATCTAGCGTCGTATCTCCACCTGCACGAACTTCCTCCAGCACAGTGCCATAATCAGCCGCATCAACAACCACACTAACGAAGGCATGATTTTTCGCTGCTGAACGTAACATCGTGGGTCCGCCGATATCAATATTCTCGATAGCATCCTCATAGGCCACGTCAGGCTTGGCAATCGTCTCTTGGAACGGATACAGATTCACGACCACCAAGTCGATATAATCCAGACCGAGTTCCTTCATTTGTGCCTGATGCTCACTACTGTCACGCACGGCCAGCAATCCGCTGTGAACTGCCGGATGCAATGTTTTGACCCGTCCATCCAGAATTTCCGGGAATCCGGTAACTTCCGAAATGCCGATAACAGGAACCCCTTCCTTCGACAAAAGGTTTTTCGTACCGCCGGTCGAGATGATTTCCACTCCCAACTGCGACAGCTCACGGCAAAAGTCTACGATACCTGTTTTATCCGACACGCTTACGAGCGCTCTCTTTATACTCACTTATCGGCTCCTCCTTTATTTGGCGAATCTTGCCCGATATTTCTCGGGAAATATCGAAACCCTGAACGTTTGTGGCGACAACTTATGCCATATGCAGTCCATTTACACCCCGCCCACTATGGGGCAGGCAATACCTTAACCTTCCGGCCCTCCACACGAATACGGCCTTCCGCAAACCACGACACAACCTGCGGATATAATTCCTGCTCAGCAGCATGGATTTTGGCTTCCAGCGACGCCAGCGTATCCTCTGCCTTAACCTTCACCACCGTTTGGGCAACTACTGCGCCCGTATCCATGCCCCCATCGACCAGATGTACGGTAGCGCCCGTTACCTTAACTCCATAATCCAGAGCCTGCCCTATCGCATTTTTGCCAGGAAAAGCAGGCAATAAAGAGGGATGAATATTGATCATTCTGCCAGCATAGGCTTCCACCAACACGGGAGTCAGCAGCCTCATGTACCCGGCCAGCACGATCAAATCGACCTGCAAGCCGTTTAGCTTCTCAGCAATTTCGGCTTCGTAATCCTCCCGCCGCGCGTACGCCTTCGGGTCGAACAAGAAGCATTCAACCCCTGCCTGGCGCGCCCGCTCGACCACAGGGGCCTGGGGCTTATCACATACCAACAATACAATCTCCGCAGCCAAACCTCCTGCCCGCGAAGCATCAAGCAAATTTTGAAAATTACTGCCTTGTCCTGAAGCGAACACGGCAATCCGGTAACCTTGTGCCATTATACGTCTGCTCCAGAGAACGTAACCTCACGACTGCCTTCAGTAACCCGGCCGATGACATATGGTGTCTCGCCTGCAGCGCGCAACGCTTCAGCCGCAGCTTCCGCTTGCTCTTCAGCAACGACAATGACCAACCCGATGCCCATGTTAAATGTCGTAAACATATCGCGATTGCTGACGTTACCTTGCTGTTGCAATACATCAAAGATCGGCAAGATCGGCCATGAGCCATAGGCCACTTCAACATTGACATTTTCCGGCAACACACGCGGAATGTTCTCAATGAATCCACCGCCGGTAATATGAGCCATGCCCTTCACGTCTACCTGCTCCAGCAGCGACAGCACCGGCTTCACATACAGCTTCGTAGGCGTCAACAGCACTTCCCCCAGCACCTGTCCATCAAGCGCGTCCAGCTTGTCATGCAGATCATAACCTGCTTCCTCAAGCAGCAGCTTGCGTACCAGCGAGAAGCCGTTACTGTGCACGCCGCTGGAAGCTAGGCCAATTACCGTATCCCCAGGCTTGATGGAACTGCCGTTGATGATCTTACTCTTGTCAACAACCCCAACGGTAAAGCCGGCTATATCGTATTCCCCTTCGCTGTACATGCCTGGCATCTCGGCTGTTTCGCCACCGATCAGCGCACAACCGGACTGGTGACATCCCTCCGCGATACCGGCAACAATCGCCTCGATCTTCTCAGGAACCACCTTGTCGCAAGCCAGATAATCCAGGAAGAACAACGGCTCCGCACCTTGCACCACGACGTCATTAACGCACATTGCAACCGCGTCGATGCCGATCGTATCATGCTTGTCCATCGCAAAGGCAAGCTTTAGCTTCGTGCCTACGCCGTCCGTTCCGGACACAAGCACAGGCTCCGCATATTTATCCTTGTTCAAGCCGAACAAAGCGCCAAAACCGCCTAAATCCGTCATAACCTCCGGACGAAACGTCCGTTTGACGTGTTTTTTCATCCGTTCAACCGCTTCATTCCCGGCTGCGATATCGACACCGGCCTTCTTGTATGCTTCTGACACGAGAGGGACACACTCCTTAGATTCATTTTCATAGCTCTTCAAAATTTGCTTCATGCTACATTAACACTATTTACCTTGTGCACACATTATCAAATTTACCAAAAATCAACAAAATACTTCATGTCGTAAAATAAGTCGAATTCCCACACGATCAGCAAGTACAGCCGAACTTCTCTTCCCCGTCAAAATCCGTTTGGGTCGGGTAATCATTGTCGAAGCAAGCCATGCATAAGCCACCCTTGTAGTCTCCCGCGTTCCCACCATCCACAGCCTGAATCAGGCCTTTGGGACTCAGGAATTCCAGGGAATCGGCATGAATCTCCTGGCAAATCTCCTCAATCGACTTATAGGATGCAATCAGTTCATCACGATTGGGGGTGTCAATTCCGTAAAAGCATGGATTCTTAAAAGGTGGAGATGTAATACGCACATGTACCTCCGTCGCGCCCGCTTCACGCAGCAGGTTCACAATCCGGCGTGAGGTCGTGCCGCGAACGATAGAATCGTCGATCATCACGACGCGCTTGCCCTCGACCACCTTGCGCACAGCGCTCAGCTTCATCTTGACCCCTTGCTCACGGAGCTCCTGGCTAGGCTGAATGAATGTGCGGCCGGTATACTTATTTTTGATCAAGCCCATCTCATACGGAATTCGGGTCTGCTCCGCATAACCAATGGCAGCCGAGATACTGGAATCCGGCACCCCGGTCACAACGTCTGCATCCACGAAGGATTCCTGCGCCATAACCTGGCCCATCCGCTTGCGGCTGGCATGCAGGTTCGACCCGTTCATATCACTATCCGGGCGGGCAAAATAGATATACTCCATCGCGCAAAGCGCCTTGCGCCCTGCCGGGGCATACCGCTCCTCATGCATACCATCCCGGTCGAGCACCAGCATTTCGCCTGGCTGAATCTCCCGGATCGTCTCCGCGCCAACCACCTCGAACGCACAGGTCTCGGACGAGAACAGATAGGCGTCGCCCAGCCGTCCCATCACCAGCGGCCGCAACCCGTTCGGGTCACTGGCAGCGATCAGCTTATCGTTGGTCAACAGCAGGAAGGCAAAGCCCCCTACAAGCTGGCTGAGCGCATCCTTCGCTGCCGCAACGAAGTCCTTGGAGGAACGGGCGATTAAATGCGCAATCACCTCGGTATCGCTGGTCGTTTGAAAAATCGAACCGCTTTGCTCCAACTCGCGGCGAATCTTCGGCGCATTCACGATGTTCCCGTTGGTCGCCACGGCCAAATCGCCGTCCCGGTACTTGAAGATCAGCGGCTGCGCATTGGTCAGCTTGCTATCTCCGCTCGTGGAGTAGCGCACATGACCAATGGAGCGGTCGCCCTTCAGTGAAGCAAGCTTATCGCGGTCGAAGACCTCCTTCACCAGCCCCATGCTGCGGTGATAGTTGAAGTCTTCACCGCCGGCAACACAAATCCCGGCGCTCTCTTCCCCGCGATGCTGCAAGGCATGAAGCCCGTAATACGAGAGCGAAGCGGCTTCGGCATGACCGAACACGCCGAATACGCCGCACTCCTCGCGCAAGGTATCGAACGGGTCGATGCGACCCGCTCCTTCATTATAGTAATCTCCTGTCCATAGCCCTTGCGGCATTACTTCATCAGACATGGAATGACATCCTCCCAGGTGCGTTTCAACTGCTCTACCGGCCGACTCAGAGCCGCCGTTCCATTCACAGACACGTTCAATTCGGTACCGCCAACGTTACCGATGCGAGTTACAGGAACCCCCTTGCCCTCGATCAACTGTTGCAAGGCATCCGCCTGCTCCGGTGCTGCTGACAGCAGAATGCGCGATTGCGATTCGCTGAACAAGAAGACATCCGTCCGAAGCTCGCTGGCCAGTTCAACCTTCGCGCCCAGGTTCCCGCTGATACAGGATTCGGCCAAGGCTACGCCCAGCCCTCCGTCCGACAAGTCGTGAGCGGAGCGAACCAGTCCGCTTTGAATAGCTTCCAGTACCGCGCCGAGCAGCTTCTTCTCAACCGCCAGGTCAAGCTGCGGCGGACGGCCTTCCACCAGGCCATGAATGACAGATTGGAATTCGCTGCCACCAAGCTCGGCCTTCGTGTCGCCAAGCAGGAAGACAACATCTCCCTCCGCCTTGAAGCCTTGGGTTGTAATATGATCCGTATCATGCACAAGGCCTACCATGCCCACTACCGGGGTTGGATAAATAGCACCTTGGGCGTTCTCATTGTACAAGCTCACGTTACCGCCGATCACCGGCGTCTCAAGCTCGCGGCAGGCTTCCGCCATCCCATCTACGGAGCGTTCCATCTGCCAGAAAATATCCGGCTTCTCTGGGCTGCCGAAGTTCAGGTTATCCGTAATCGCCAATGGTTCGGCGCCGGAGCAGACAATGTTGCGTGCTGCTTCGCTGACCGCGATCCGGCCGCCCACCTCTGGATCAAGATATACGAATCGTCCGTTACAGTCGGTTGTCATCGCCAGTGCCTTACGCGTACCATGGATGGTCACCACCGCTGCGTCAGAGCCTGGGCGTACCGCCGTGCTGGTCCGTACCATATAGTCGTATTGGTTGTAGACCCAAGCCTTGCTTGCTACGGTAGGCGAAGCCAACACTTGATCCAGAGCTGCGCCCAGATCCTTCACCTCGTCATAGCGAAGCGTGTCCACATTCGCATTTTGCTCGTAATAAGCAGGAACAGCCGATGGCTTATCGTAGATCGGGCACTCGTCAACCAACGCCGTAACCGGCATATCGCCAACAACTTCCCCGTGATGATACAGCTTCAGACGACCATCGTCCGTTACTTTACCCACCTTGGCACAAATGACGCCCCACCGTTCGAATATTTCCCGGGCCTGCGCCTCATCCTTTGGCTCCACGACGAACAACATGCGTTCCTGAGACTCGGACAACATCATTTCGTAAGCCGTCATGCCTTCCTCGCGTTGTGGCACTTCATCCAGGTACAACTCCAGACCGTTGCCCGCTTTGCTCGCCATTTCGGCACTGGAGCAGGTCAAGCCAGCGGCGCCCATATCCTGAATTCCCAGCACGATGCCGGTATCAATCAGTTCTAGACAAGCTTCCATAACCAGCTTCTCCATGAATGGATCACCAACCTGCACCGCCGTCCGTCTCGCTTCGGATTCCTCCGTCAGTTCCTCGGAAGCAAAGGTCGCGCCGTGAATACCATCCCGTCCAGTTGGTGGTCCAACATAGAACACCGGATTCCCTACGCCCTTGGCAACGCCGCGTTGAATCTTGTCATGATCAATCAAGCCAACACACATCGCATTCACCAATGGATTGCCGTCATAGCTCTCATCAAACACGACTTCGCCGCCGACGGTCGGAATCCCGATACAGTTACCATAGCCCGCAATCCCGGACACAACATGCTCAAACAAATATTTGACCCGGTCGCTCTCCAGCTTGCCAAAGCGCAAGGAATTAAGCACCGCAATCGGTCTGGAGCCCATGGAGAAAATATCGCGGATAATGCCGCCCACGCCCGTAGCTGCGCCTTGGTAAGGCTCGACCGCAGAGGGGTGATTGTGGCTTTCGATCTTGAACACAACCGCCTGGTTGTCGCCAATATCTACGATCCCTGCACCTTCACCCGGTCCCATCAAAACGCGAGGGCCGCTGGTCGGGAAGCGACGCAGCAGCGGCTTGGAATTTTTATAAGCGCAATGCTCAGACCACATGACGCTAAATACGCCGATTTCCGTATAGTTCGGCTTACGTCCCAGGAATCCACAGATCAGCTCGTATTCACTGTCGGACACGCCCATTTGTTTGTAAATTTGCTGCTCCGCGATTTGCTCCGGATTCGGTTCCTTAGCGGACACTTGCTGACTCATGCCGATCCCTCCAAGCCTTCAAAATAGATGTAAACATTTTCTTGCCATCCACCGAACCAAGTACCGCATCTATCGCACGCTCCGGGTGAGGCATCATGCCCACCACGTTACCACGCTGATTGGAAATCCCGGCGATATTGTCCACCGAGCCGTTCGGATTATCTGTATAACGGAAAATAATTTGTTTATTTTGCTGCAACTCAGCCAAGGTAGCCTCGTCACAGTAATAGTTACCTTCTCCATGCGCAATTGGAATCGTAATCTCTTCGCCTGCCGCGTAGAGCGAGGTGAACGGATTTTCGTTATTGTCGACGCGCAGGACGGTATCATGACAGCGGAATTTCAGCGACATATTGCGACGCAAAGTTCCTGGCAGCAGGCCAGCCTCCGTCAAAATTTGAAATCCGTTACAAATGCCAAGCACATATTTACCTTGCTCCGCCGCTTTGGCGACTTCGTTCATCACTGGAGCAAAGCGGGAAATCGCCCCGCACCGCAGGTAATCACCATAGGAGAAGCCTCCGGGAACGATAATGCAATCGTAAGCTGACAGATCAGTAGCCGTATGCCACACGTAATCAACGGATTCTCCAAGGCCATCTTCAACCGCTTTGTAGCAGTCGATGTCACAGTTGGAACCGGGAAATACGAGAACTGCAAATTTCATGGAATTAGCCCTCCAATTCAAAGCGGTAATCTTCAACTACGGTGTTAGCTAACAGCTTCTCGCACATAGCTTTGACGCGGGCTTCCGCCTCAGCGCGATCATGGGTATCGAGCACCAATTCCATATATTTGCCGATGCGGACACTATCGACTTCCTTGAACCCCATGGAATGAAGCGCCCCCTGAACGGCAACCCCTTGTGGGTCAAGTACGCTTTGCTTGATCGTGACATATACGCTCGCTTTTATCATGTTCCTCGTATTCCTCCTAAAGGTGTGGACTTCACGTCCATATTTTTATCAATCAAATGAATGCTGTTTTACCGAATCATGCTTACGAAAGCTCACTACCGGTCAACCTTTGGTAAATATCACGGTAACGCCGGGTCGTTTCCTCTACAACCTGCGCCGGAAGCGGGTCAGGCGCGCTGTTCTTGTCCCAGTCTGTGCCGGACAGATAGGCGCGTACAGGCTCTTTATCCATGCTGTCAATCTCAATATCCAGCGCATAATTCTCTTTGGCCCAGAAGCGTGAGGCATCAGGGGTAAAAATTTCATCGATCAAAATCAGCTTGCCGTCCACTAGCCCGAACTCCAGCTTGCAGTCGGCCAGGATAATGCCACGTTCCTCACAATAATCCCGGGCGAAAGCGTACATCTCCAGGCTCCGGCTGCGCAACTGCTCGGCCAATTCCTCGCCAACCTGTGCCGCCATGGCCTCGAAGGAGATATCCTCATCATGTCCCACATCATTCTTAGCTGCTGGAGTGAAGATCGGCTCAGCCAGCTTGGCGTTCTTGCGCAGACCTTCCGGCAACCGAATGCCGTTGATCTCGCCACTTTGCTCATATTGTCGCCAGCCCCCGCCAGTCACGTAACCGCGCACGACGCATTCAATATCAATGCGTTCCGCCTTGCGTGTGACCATGATCCGGTTCTTCAGCGCCTCGCGGTGCTCAGCCGGGATCACTTCACCCAGCCGCTCCACATCGGTATGAATCACATGATTATCCAGTACCTGCTTCGTCTTCTCGAACCAGAATGCGCTCAGACGATTCAGTACATTTCCCTTGTCCGGCACCGCCGGGTCAAGCACGTAGTCGAATGCCGAGATGCGATCCGTCACCACGATCAGGAAATGCTCCCCTAAATCATAAAGCTCCCGAACCTTGCCTTTGTACAGCAGTGGGGCCTGAATCATCTCCGCTGCCGTAGAAATTGCCGATACTGGCATGTTGTCGCTCCCCCTCCAAGTTATTGCCTATTCCAATCCAAGCTTGCGGAAAATGGTATCTACATGCTTCAGATGCCAAGCCGGATTAAAGGCATCCTCAATCTCTTCCTTGCTAAGCACGCTGGTAATCTCTGGCGTCTCTTCAATAATCTCGCGGAACTGACGCTGGGTCTCCCATGCCTGCATCGCCCGTGGCTGCACGGTGTCATAGGCCTGCTCACGGCTGAAGCCCTTATCGATCAGCATTGTCAGCACACGGCCCGAGAATGGCACGCCGAATGTCCGGCCCATATTGCGCTTCATATTTTCCGGGAATACGGTCAGATTCTTCACAATGTTGCCGAAGCGGTTCAACATGTAGTTCAGCAGCATGGTCGCATCTGGCAAAATAACCCGTTCTACCGAGGAATGGGAAATATCACGTTCATGCCACAGCGTTACGTTCTCATAAGCGGACAACATATGTCCGCGAATGACGCGAGACAAGCCAGAGATGTTCTCGCTGCCGATTGGATTGCGCTTATGCGGCATGGCCGAGGAACCCTTTTGCCCCTTAGCGAAAGCTTCTTCCACCTCGCGGAATTCGCTCTTCTGCAAGGCGCGTACCTCCGTCGCGAACTTGTCCAGCGAAGTGGCGACGAGCGCCAGCGTACCCATGTACTCCGCATGACGATCGCGTTGAAGCGTCTGCGTCGAGATCGGAGCTGCCTTCGTACCCAGTTTCTCGCACACGAACTCTTCTACGGACGGATCAATGTTGGCATACGTCCCCACCGCGCCGGAAATTTTACCATATTGCACATTGTCTGCCGCATGACGGAACCGTTCCAGATTTCGCTTCATTTCCTCATGCCACAAGGCCATTTTCAGGCCAAATGTAGTTGGCTCGGCATGCACGCCATGCGTGCGACCCATCATCGGTGTATCCTTGTAGGCGAGTGCCTTTTCCTTCAAAATTTCAATGAAATTGACAATATCCTTCTCCAAAATTTCATTGGCCTGCTTCAGCAAATAACCTAGCGCCGTATCGACCACGTCTGTTGAAGTCAAACCGTAATGCACCCATTTCCGTTCTGCGCCCAGGCTTTCGGATACCGCACGGGTGAAGGCGATCACGTCATGACGTGTCTCCTGCTCAATCTCGTAAATCCGGTCGATATCGAAGGAAGCGTTCTGCCGCAGCAGCGCTGCATCCTCCTTCGGAATGACGCCAAGCTCGGCCCAAGCCTCGCAAGCGCAAAGCTCTACTTCCAGCCACGCTTTGAATTTGTTCTCTTCGGTCCAGATCGCTCTCATTTCCGGTCTGCTGTAGCGTTCGATCATTTGTGTTCATTCCTCCAAATTTTGGTTTGCTCAATCCATTGAAGCCCGTCCTCCACCTCATGGCAAAGCAGGTTGATGTGGCCCATTTTGCGTTTAGGTGCGGCTCCGCTCTTTCCGTATAAATGGACCTTCGGTACAACCACAGGCTGCTCACCTTCTATAGAAAGCCACTGTCCGTTTGCCATCGCCGTACGAACGGCCTCCAGATGCTCGCCTAGTACATTGACCATCACCACAGGGGTCAATAACTCGGCGCGGCCCAGCGGCAAATTGCAAATGGCCCGTATATGCTGCTCGAATTGTGAGGTGGTGCAGGCTTCCATCGTATAATGACCAGAGTTGTGGGGACGTGGGGCCAGTTCGTTCACGAACAGTTCCCCATCCGCTGTCAGGAACATTTCAACAGCCAGCAATCCCGCTGCTTCCATGCCTTCAGCAATTCGTGCCGCCAGTTCCTCAGCTCTGCGCTTCACATCATCTTCAATCCGTGCGGGAACGATAGAAATATGCAAAATGTTGTCCTGGTGAATATTCTCCGCCACCGGAAAGGTGCTCACCTCGCCACGAGGGCTACGCGCCGCAATGACAGACAGCTCCTTGACGAAAGGAACAAATTGTTCCAACACTAGCTCTGTACCCGCACGGCTCAATTCTTCATAAGCAGGTGCAATATCCTCTGCCGAGCGAAGTACCCACTGTCCCTTGCCGTCATAACCACCGGTCGCTGTCTTAAGCACAGCGGGGAGACCCAAACGTTCCACCGCAGAGCGCAATTCCTGCTCGCTGCTGATTTCCTCGTAAGGTGCTACCTTGACCCCGGCCGCCTCAACAGCCCGCTTCTCACGCAGCCGATGCTGCGTCGTATAGAGCAGCCGACTGCCTTGCGGCACAAGTGAAGTTTCCTCCAGCAAAGCAGCGACTTTGGCATCTACGTTCTCAAATTCATACGTAATTACATCCGAGCGCTGCGCGAGCCCCCGGGCTGCGGTCTGGTCGTCGTAGCGGGCTACAATCTGCTCGGCAACCTGACCACACGGAGCATCCGGTGTCGGGTCCAGCGTTACGAAGCGATACCCCATATTGCTGCCTGCCAGCGCCATCATTCGGCCAAGCTGCCCTCCGCCCAATATTCCGATCGTCCCTCCCGGGCCAATCACAGGTGTGCCGCCGCTACCGCTAGCTTGGTCCAACGTATTCCCACTCATTCGACCGCTCCCAGTTCGGCACTACTGCTGAGCGCCTCATCTCTGATCCGATCTCGGCGCTGCTCGACACGAGCCATCAAATTAGCATCAAATACGCCAAGTATTTGAGCCGCCAGCAAACCGGCGTTAATGGCTCCCGCCTTACCGATGGCCACCGTCGCCACAGGGATACCGCCGGGCATCTGCACGATGGACAACAGGGAGTCCATTCCACTTAATGCCGCCGATTTCACCGGCACACCAATCACGGGAAGCGTCGTCTTCGCCGCGACCATCCCTGGCAGGTGGGCAGCGCCCCCGGCACCGGCAATAATGATCTTGATTCCACGACTTGCAGCTTGCTCCGCGAACTCAAACATTAGATCTGGCGTGCGATGCGCAGATACGACATTTTTCTCGTAGGGTATGCTCAGTTCCTCCAAAATGGCGCAAGCGTGGGACATTGTCTCCCAATCCGACTTGCTGCCCATAATTACGGCAACCTGTGCTGTCATGCTTCAACCCACTTTCTATAAATAATAGACATTCACACATTCATTATAAGTAATCACCAGGGCGTTAAAAAGGTCCGGAACTCCCTGGAAAATAGCAAGTACTCTCCATCCATTCCGGACCTTCGAAGGAACACGGAACATGTGCGCCACCAGTAGACAAAAACCGCGTGGCAACGCAAAGCCCGGTGCATTTGGGGCCCAGGCTTACTTCGATCCGTATTCGCTCGTAGTCCAAGAATTTACGGTTCTCGGGTAG
Organism: Paenibacillus senegalimassiliensis; assembly: GCF_001486585.1. Classification (GTDB taxonomy): domain Bacteria; phylum Bacillota; class Bacilli; order Paenibacillales; family Paenibacillaceae; genus Fontibacillus; species Fontibacillus senegalimassiliensis. The sequence continues at coordinate 97,828 of NZ_LN909045.1, read as the reverse complement.
ATACTTCCAGGCCTTATTCCCGGCATTATACGAGTTCATTATGTTCGGCGGCGAACCGCCTTTTCTCCCCTAGTGTACCAATCGCTCCCCCTTTATGTCAACTCAAACACGAACATTAAATGAATGTAAAATACGAATGTTCGCTTTTGAACAAGAAGAGAATTTATTGTGGACTGATAGGTCCGAAATGGTGTATAGTGACTCCAGGAGGTGATGTAGATGGTTCGTCCCCGCGCTTTTGAGGAAATCGAGGTATTGCGTAAGGCTATGGAGTTGTTCTGGAGCAAAGGATACGAGGCTTCTTCCTTAAACGACATTCTTCACGCTACCGGGTTAAGCAAGAGTAGCTTGTACGAAACGTTTGGCAACAAGCACGATTTGTTCATCCGTGCCTTCCAGCTCTACCGGGACGAGCGGCTATCCGGGTTGCATCAATGCTTGAGCACCGATGATGTTCCCCAGGGAATCCGCGCAGCCTTCCGGGCCTTGCTGGATGATAAGAAAGCCTCGCTGGGCTGCATGACATCTAATGAGGCCATTGAGTTGGCGCCCCATGATACCCAGCTTCAGGGCATGGTAGAGAGTGATTTTGCAGACGTGGAGAATGCTTTTCTGCAAGCAATTGAACGCGGGAAGCGCAACGGTTCCTTGCGGACGCCGCTGGAATCGCTGAAGCTGGCCCGGTTTCTCACAGTTTCCCTGCAAGGCATCAACGTTATGGTGCGGGCCCAATCTGACCTTTCCCGTGTCGAGGACGCTGTGAGCGTTATTTTTGAGATGGTAGAATAAGCAGATGGGCAATTCCACCCGTTTTTCTGCTGTATTTTTCGGACCGATCAGTCCGTAATATTCGACCTCACTACAATATTAAAAAAAGAAAAGAGGAAGACCTTCATGAAAGAAGTTAATCAGCCTATATTCTCGCCGTATCATCTGCCTTCAGGCGTGTCCCTTAACAATCGTATTATGATGGCCCCCATGACGATCGCTTCATCCGGTAGCAACGGGGAAGTAACCGAAGAGGAATTGAATTATTACGGAACTCGGGCGCAAGGCCTGGGAGCTGTGATCACCTCCAGCGCACTTGTCTCAGCCAATGGTAAAATGACCCCTAATGGCTTTGCCATCGATGGGGACCATCTGTTGCCTGGATTGAAGCAGTTGGCCACCGCTATACAGACTTCAGGGACCAAAGCGATTGTTCAGCTTTATCATGGCGGACGACTAAGCCCCTCAGCGCTTGTTCCGGAAGGCCGGGTAATAGCTCCAAGCGCCATCGCTGCCGCAAGACCCGGTTCGCCCCTCCCTCAAGCCATGACCGATGAGGACATTAACAACGTGTTAGATGACTTTGCCGAGGCGGTACGCCGAGCTATTGAAGCCGGGTTTGACGGCGTTGAAATTCATGGGGCCAACGGCTTTCTCCTTCAGCAATTCTTCTCCCCTCATGCTAATCGCAGAGAAGACCAATGGGGCGGTACGCTGGCAAAACGGATGGCCTTCCCGCTGGAAGTCATTCGCCGGGTGAAAGCCACCGTAGCCGCCTATGCCACCTCTCCCTTCGCCGTGGGCTACCGCATCTCGCCCGAAGAGAATGAGAAGCCGGGCATTACGATGCAAGACACCTTGCAATTCCTCGACGTACTGGCCGAACAGAATCTGGATTATATCCATGTATCTGTGGACCGCTTCTGGGCAGGACCAAGAGGGGGCAGCGATTCAGCTACATCAAGAATCGTGATGATTCAGAACCATGTGGGCGAACGTGTTCCCGTTATCGGGGTAGGCGGTCTATATACGCCGGAAGATATCTTGGCAGCGCTGAATACCGGGGTTCCACTCGTCGCCCTTGGACATGCCATGATATTGAATCCGAATTGGGCAGAACTGGTACAAGGGGGCCAAGAGAACCGGATCAAGACGGTCATCTCCCGCTCCGCCCAGGCGGAGCTTGCTATACCGGATGGCCTATGGGCAATGATTATGAATGTACCGGGGTGGTTCCAAGTCGTGGATTAAATGCGTGGGGCAGGCTCCTGAGGTCATACGCTTCAGGAGCCCCTTCCCATCTGCTCCTGTAGCTCAATGTACAGCACTTGCAAAAATTTCTTGATATTGACCTTCACTTTGCCGCTAGGCTCGCGTTCCTCTTCGATCTCCTTCATCTTCAACCGTACATCCTCAAAGTCAAAATACAGCGGCGCATAATATTCAAAGCGAGGGTTGCCGTAATCGGTAAGGCCAAGCGATGCCAGATTGGACAATCCGGCTGTCAAAGCACGTCTTAGCCGTTGCTCAATGGCCTTAACTTCCTTAGTGATGTCCTCCGGCTTGCTCTTGTAAGCCGACGCTACTTGGCAGTATAACTCCTTCAGCGGCGGCAGGTTCCCGTTATCCCCGCGTTCGAGCAACAAATCCATAATTGCGATCATGTCCCGGCTACCCGCCTCGCCGATTAATCCCATGTTCATCAGGATAGGCTGTATAGCTTCTCGTACCGTCCGTTTACCCGTAGGCACAAGGCGTACATCTCGCAAACCTTCCAGCTTCTTGAGACTGGCCTTGATTTCGTCCAAATAATGACTCATCGCGTAACGTTCATTTACCTTTCGCAGCACCGTTTCCACTTCGATCCGATTGATCGGCTTGCGGATAAAAAACTCGATGCCACTGCGATATGCCCGGCCCACCATATCCTGGTTCTCAATTTGCGAGATCATCACAAACCGGGAATTGCAGCCTTGAGCGCGCAGCGAATCAATGGCCTCGATACCATCCTGATCCGGCATAAGCAAATCCATTAATACGATATCGGGCGCTTCGCTCAAGATTTGCCGCACCCCCTCCAGACTGTCACCGGCCGCACCGGTTACCTCGCCGAGGCCGCTGTCCTCGATAATATGCTGCAGCATTCTTCTTGCACCGGCATCATCATCTACGATACAGAAAGATAGAGACATCATGGGCTCCTCCTCTATTGAGGTAGTGGCATTCCTGCCGTCAAATCTGCATATGTACCTGGGATTTGCAGAGCGCATCCGTCGATATTCTTATTTGAAACAATGCGCCCCCTAGCCCTGGAGCTCTTCCTATAGAAATAACCCCATCAAACTGCTTCACAATATCGCGCACATGAGATAGACCAATTCCCGTGGCTGCAATACCTTCTTCATCAAATTTGGTTGTAAAGCCCGGCTCGAACAGCAGTTCCCGGTCCACCTGACGAATTCCGCTCCCGCTATCGCTCACCATGAACAAGGTCAGTCCCGCTTGCTCCCGAACCTCCAAGTGAATTTGCCCTTGAACCTGTATGGCCTCAACCGCGTTAGCTGTCAGGTTATTTAACAGTGTAAGTAGAGGAATATAATTCACCGTCGCGTAATCGAACATCAGCTTATGCGTAAATACGATACTCTTGCCGAGCATTTCCGCATACTGCTGATTGCTCTTGACCGTATAATGAAGCAGCCCTGACAGCAACATATCGCCCGGCACCTCCTGATCAGTCAGCTTGATAAGCCCGGCGAGAATACGTTGCGAATCCTTCTTCACTTCATGGATTTGCTGGGTGATGCCAAGCACCTGATGAGCAGGCCCGTCGCCGTCATCCTCCTTCAAATCACGGTATAACTCATAACTGCGAAGAGTCACCTGCTCTAGCGTACCGATGGACTTCTTCAAATAGAACACCTCACCGTACAGTCCAGAGCTAAAGCCAAGCATTTGCTCCATACGTCGGTTCTGCTCCTGTTGAATAATTCGCATCCGGCTAACGGCGATACTGCTATAAATGCCAGTCACAAAATAGGTGCGAAGCATCGCAATCGCCATTAAGAAGGACCATTCATTTAATTGAAAGGTTGTCGTCCCGGTGACGAGCAGCCGGGTCAGAAGCTCGGCTTCATTGGACAACAGATCGATGATGGCCATGACCGCTCCCAAGGCGAGAGGGTAGAAGCGGTCCAGCCGCGGCTTGATGGCGTTCATCCCCAATGCAAACACGATGTAGTAAATTCCCGCCGAGCAATGCCGCGTTAGACTTTCCACAATATTTAGGCCATTGTCCAGCAGCGAATCCAGTCCCATGCGGAACATCAACACCGTAATACCGGTCACGATTCCTGTGGCTACATAGGGAAGGCGCCGCATAAGCAGCAAGAACAGCAAGAACGCGCTACTCCCCAGGCCAATCCGGAAGATATCACCGGCAAAAGGATTAATCTTCAGTTCTCCGGCAATCGCAGTACCAAGCGCAACGACACCGATTTGCACATAACGGGACTTTAAAAATGCGCCCCCCACGGCCCTCACCACATTCCGTTAACTCATTGTTGCCCATTATCGTACCATATTTCGGGGTTATCGCCTATACCTTCCATTTCACAGCGTGTCAGGTGTATGTCAGGATTAATTTCAAACCTGCCGTGCCTCCAATCTGCGTGAGACAATTGACAACAGGAAGTTGACGGTAAAATAAATCATAGCTACCAGCAACAAAATCGGAATGGTATAGCTATAGCCATGCCCAATGACAATGCCCGCATGATGCATTAACTCCGGCAAAGAGACTACAACAGCTAGCGACGTATCCTTCAGCAGCGCAATAAACTGGCTGACCAGGGGCGGAATCATCCGTCTCAGCCCTTGAGGCAACACGATATGCCATAATGTCTGGAACGTGCTGAGGCCAGATGACCGTGCGGCTTCCACCTGACCTCGATCGATGGAGTTCAGACCTCCACGCACAATCTCCGCAATCATCGCTGCTTCAAAGATCGTAAGGCCAATGATCGTCGCCGTGACCAGACCCAAACGAATTCCAGCCTCCGGCAACGCAAACCGCATAAAGAAAATAATTAGCAGCAACGGTAAATTACGAATCAATTCCACACTTACCATCAGCACCGGTGACAGCACCGGCAATTGAATGTAACGTATAATACCTACCACGCAGCCAATCAGGAAGCTGAACACGATGGAGGCTCCGGCCACAATCAAGGTAACTCCCAGGCCCTCCATCAGGAAGCTCAAGTTCTCGGCGCTGTACGCTCCTATAAAGTCCATTTCTCACCCTCCTTTCGTACAAGCAGCCTATTAATATTTTCGCTCAAGTCTGCGCTCCCAGACCCTTACGCCATAGCTTAACGGGAGCGTCAGCGCCAGATAGAACAGAGCCACGAACACATAAGTATCAAAGGTCCGGTACGTATCGGCATTAATGATGTCGGCAAAATACATCAAATCCAGGCCGGCCACAATGGTAAGCACCGACGAATTCTTGATCAAGTTAATGAACTGGTTGCCTAACGGCGGAATGACCAGCCGAATGGCCTGCGGCAAAATCACATGCACCATCGTTTGGGAATAACTAAGCCCGGAGGAGCGTGCCGCTTCGGTCTGCCCTTGAGGAACTGCCATAATTCCGGCGCGAATCGCTTCTGCTATAAAGGAAGAAGTGTAAACCGCCAGCCCAATCGTTCCGGCCGTGAAGCCATCCAGCGGCATCCCGAGCACGGAGGGTCCGTAATAGAAAATGTATACGACGAGCAGTAATGGAATATTGCGGAGAAATTCCACATATCCCGTACCGAACCAGCGAAGGGGGCGAAGAGGGCCGATGCGGAATACCGCAATCAGCGCCCCAAGCAAGAAGCTACCAGCCAAGGCCATCAGGCTGGACAGCACCGTTCCCCGAAACCCTTCCATATAAGTACCGAAATACTCGGTGAGTATTGTAATGTCCATCAGATTACTCCTTACTCAGCAGGCTTCTTGCCAATCCATTTCTCATAAATGGCATCGTATTCCCCGCTATCATGAAGTGCCTTCAAGGTTTCATTAATCGCTTCTACAACGTCCGTATTCCCTTTTTGCACAGCAATGCCATAAGGCTCATCCGTGAATGGCTTGCCTACCACCTCGTAATTCGGGTCCTGGGCAGCCATACCGTACAAGATGGAGTCGTCCGTGGTCAATGCCGCGCCTTGCCCGGCCTTCAGCGCATTGAAGGCATCCTGGTAGTTATCAAATTCCAGCACCTTGACACCGGACACCTGATCACGAATGTTTTTGACCGAGGTCGAGCCCTTCGTCCCCAGCACTGTCGTATCTGCCGTCACATCTTCAATACCCTGGATAGGGCTACCCTTCTTGACTAGCAGCGATTGTCCAGCCTGGAAGTAGACGTCGGAAAAATCAACCTCCTGCTTGCGTTCCTCAGTGATCGTCATCGTAGCAACTACCATATCGATTTCACCATTATTCAGCATGGGAATCCGCGTCTTGGAGGTAACCTCCTTCAGTTCGATAGCATTCTCATCATCCAGGATATGCTTGGCAATCGCCTTGGAAATATCGATATCAAAGCCCTCCACGTTACCGCTGGCCGGGTCTTTAAGTCCAAAAAGCTTCGTATCATATTTCACCCCAACCACCAACTTGCCGCGCTCCTTAATCTTGCCTAAAGCGGCACCCGTACTCTCACCCGCTGCCGGGGTCGAAGTATTGCCGCCGCTTGCCGCATTCCCCCCTGCTCCATTGCTTCCACAACCAGCCAAGACAAATACCGCGCAAGCCGCTGCAATACTGAACAATTTCATGCTTTTTCTCATATCTAGTTCCTCCCTTAAATTCTTATACAATTACAAGCTATTTAATGGCTTAACAATCTGCTCAAAAAGGTACGCGTCCGTTCCTCACGGGGCTGGGAGAAGAATTCCTCCGGTCCCGCTTCCTCCACGATCTGCCCCTGGTCCATAAAGATAATGCGGTCAGCCACTTCACGGGCAAAGCCCATTTCATGCGTCACCACCACCATCGTCATCCCCTCACGGGCTAAATTGCGCATCACGTCCAGTACCTCGCCAACCATCTCGGGGTCTAGCGCCGAGGTCGGCTCATCGAAGAGCATGATCTTCGGCTTCATGGCGAGCCCCCTGGCAATGGCCACCCGTTGCTGCTGTCCGCCCGACAATTGAGAAGGGTACGCTTGTGCCTTGTCGGCAATGCCTACTTTCTCCAGATAGAACAACGCCGTCTGCTCCGCTTCCGCCTTGGTAATGCCCAGCACCTTGACCGGCGCCAGCGTAATATTATCGATCACTTTCTTATGGGGATACAGATTGAAGTGCTGGAAGACCATACCAATGTCCCGCCGCAGCTTATTGATATCGGTCTTGCGGTCATTGACAGTGATGCCCTCCACGCTCAGTTCACCGCTCGTAATCGTCTCCAGACGGTTAATACAGCGAAGCATGGTGCTTTTGCCTGAGCCGGATGGACCCACGACGACCACGACCTCACCTTCTGCAACCTCCAGGTTAATTTCCTTAAGTACGTGGAAATGCCCATAATGCTTATCGACCTGGCCAAAATGGATCAACTCTCTTCCTCCCTTCCCCTGTCCTGCTAATGCCAAATGCATGTGAGTAATCGTGACATTTGAAATTAACCTTACTGCAAAGACTATAGAAAACTACATTTTCCTATGCGTTCTTTCCATTTTGCACGAAAAATAATGGGCAAGGCGATGGACAAGCGTTAGCTATCCTCACGCCAAAAAAGCTTCCACCCCCACAAAATGTGGTGATGGAAGCTTCGGTATTTTGATATAAGTAATTATTTTACAATAAGCACCGGAATTTCAGCATGCTGGACTACGTTATGGCTGACGCTACCAAGAACGAACTGGCGTATGCCGCCCAAGCCGCGGCTGCCGATCACAATCAGGTCTACTCCATGCTCCTTCGCATAGTCCAAAATCGTCTCCGCCGGAGGCCCCTGCACCATGCTCACACTCGGAACAACGCCAACCGAGGTTAGCCGCTTCTCCGCTTCCAGCACGGTCTGCTCCGCCAACTCGTAGAAATCCTTATTCATTGTAGCTGGCACAGGAGCAAAGCCGTCCGCTACGTACAGGCGCGGGAAATCATAGGCATGCAGCACTTGAAGCTGCGACCCGGGCGATATTTTGCTCAAGGCAATGGCACGGTCCAACGCTTTGTTCGCTGCCTTCGATCCGTCATACGCTACCAATATTTTTTGAAATAACATCATAAGCACCTCTCTCTTGTTCTGGAATCAACGAGGTAAGCCATGGAACATCTTAGCTCCATATTATTATATACCCCGTTTGGCCCCGGTAGAAAAGCCAAGCCCGAATTTTCCAGTTACGAGAGGCGTTATCTTATAGAGGATCAGATCAAAAAATAACCATAGAGTACGGCGTTCAGCAACAGCAATAATGGGATACCGACGCGAAAGCTCATATGCTTCGTTTTGTGCCGCTTGGCATTCATTGCCAGCAGCACACCTAGGGCTCCGCCCAAAGCAGCTAGCAGGAACAAGGTCTTCTCCGGTACCCGGTCGCGTCTTTGCCGGGCCCGCTTTTTATCGTCGGACATGACCAGATACGCCACGGTGTTGATGAACAGGAACCACACCAGCAAGGCTATTCTCATAGCACAGCCTCCTTCCTATTTTCTGGTTACGTGCGGGTTAGCCCCGCCCCGTTCGCTCAGGCTCCTGTTGTTTAACACGCTTTTAAGCGTCGCCTTTTTTCTCCAAGGCCGCTTTAAGCAGATCGCCCAGATTGGTTCCAGCGGATTCATTCTGAGAATATTGCTTGACCAGCTTTTGCTGTTCTCGCTTGTTGACATGCTTGCTGTCCTTATTCATCACTTCCGTAATCCCACAGGACAAGCATTGCACATACATCCCCGCCTTGCCTTCCTTCATCTCCATCTTCTTATGGCACTGCGGGCAACGACGATTGGACAAGCGCTTCTCGCCGGAGCGGCGATACCCGCAATCCTCACTTGGGCATACGAGCATCATGCCACGGCCCGTCTTCTTCTCCAGTAGACGCGTTCCGCAATCCGGGCAATGGCTGCTTGATACATTATGGGGCTTGTACGTAGCTTCGCTATATTTTACACCCCGGACCAATTGGACGGTCATCTCGCGGATGCCCTGCAAGAACGGCTCTGGCTTGCCCTGACCGCGAGCAATTTGCTCCAGTTCCGCTTCCCAGCGGGTGGTCAGATTCGGTGAGCGCAGATCAGCCGGAGCAAGCTCAATTAACTGCTTGCCCTTGCCTGTAGGATGCAGCGAATTGCCCTGCCGTTCAATGGTATCGGAATGAACCAGCTTCTCGATAATATCCGCGCGGGTGGCCGGGGTTCCCAGGCCATGCTTCTCCATTTGTGTCAGCAACGCCGCTTCGGTATAGCGTTTCGGAGGTTGGGTTCTTCCGGGGATGACCTGACAGCGCTGAACGGACAGCTTCTGCCCTTGCTTCAGCTCCGGCAAAGCTGACTGACTATCGTCTTCCTCTTCTCCTTCGTCCTCCATCGCTTGCCCGTCATAAACGGCCCGCCAGCCGCTATCCTTAATTGTCGTCCCCTTGGCATGCAGTGTCTCACCGCCTGCCTCCACCGTCACCGTGACTTGATCAAAGCGTGCGGGAGGATAGAATAAGCTGATAAACCGCCGTACGATCAAATCATACAGCTTACGTTCCTCTGGACTCAGCACATTCAATAGCACCGTTTGTTCCGTTGGAATTATGGCATGATGATCGGTGACTTTGCTGTCGTCCACGATCCGCTTGCCGAGGGGCAGCGGCTTGCGCAGGAGCGGCCGGGCCAATGGAGCATAAGGCCCCACGGCTACACTGGTGAGCCGTTCCTTTAATGTATCCGCCATATCGGCTGTTAAATAACGTGAGTCAGTGCGCGGATACGTGACCAGCTTATGCTGTTCATATAACCGCTGCAATACGTTAGAAGTCTGCTTGGCTGAGAAACCAAGTTGCCGGTTGGCATCCCGCTGCAATTCTGTTAGATCGTAGGCCAATGGATGCGGAATCGTCTTCTCGTTCTTCACCAGCTTGACGATGCTGCCGGAGGCTCCCTCAAGCTTGCGCTTCAGCGCCTCTAGCCGGTCAGCATCAAAAATACGTGAATCTCCGTTCGTTCCCCGCCAGACCGCTTCGAAGGAACCGAAGTTGGCCCGCAGCACATGGTACTCTTCCGAGCGGAAGCGAGTAATTTCATTCTCCCGCTCCATGATCATTCCAAGCGTTGGCGTCTGGACACGCCCAGCCGACAACGGAGAACCAAACTTCGTCGTCAGTGCCCGGGTGACGTTCAGCCCCACCATCCAGTCGGCTTCGGCACGACAACGTGCCGATTGGTACAGCCGCTCATACTGGCTGCCCGGCTTCAAGGACGCGAAGCCCTCCTTGATAGCCTTGTCCGTCTGCGAGGATATCCATAACCGCTTGAACGGCTTGCTCCACTTCACCATATCCATAATCCACCGAGCCAGCAGTTCCCCTTCACGCGCAGCATCCGTAGCTACAATCAGCTCCCCGATATCCTGACGTCGCATTAATTGCTGTACCGCCTTGAACTGGTGGCTGCTCTCACGCAGTACCTTCAGCTTCATCTTCCCCGGCAGGATCGGTAGATCTTCCAACGACCATTGCTTGTACTTCCCGTCGTATTCCTCCGGCTCAGCCAATCCTACTAAATGGCCTAATGCCCAGGTCACGACATACTTGGGACCCTCAAAATGACTCTTATGCTTATCGCGGCTACCGATGACCCGCGCAATTTCTCTTGCTACCGATGGCTTCTCCGCCAATACTAATGTCTTCATAAATGGACGTAGACACTCCCTTCTTCTGCCTTATTATAGCATCCCTCCTGCCTTTGGCGCGAAGTTTGGCTTAGGTAAATACCTCACTTGCTTAAAAAGGATTGAACATTTATTTTAAAAATGATATAAACAAATTAGCGTTTTAGTACCAGGTTTTAATATCTGATTCTAAAAAATGAAGGAGTGATTGGAATGACTCAGTTAGCCCATGCCCGCATTACTGCCATTGGCTCCTATGTTCCCGAGCGAATACTTACCAATGATGATCTGGAGAAAATGGTAGATACCAACGACGAGTGGATCGTCCAGCGCACCGGCATCAAGCAGCGACATATCGCGGCTGAAGACGAGTTCACCTCACACCTTTGCATACAAGCAGTTGAACAACTACAAAACCGGTATCACGTAGCTCTGAATGATGTGGATCTTATCGTTGTTGCCACTACGACACCGGATTACTCATTCCCTACCGTGTCCTGCCGCATTCAGCAGCATTTCGGCATGGAACAAGCTGGCGCCATTGATCTTAACGCTACCTGTGCGGGATTCACCTATGGCCTGCACCTGGCTAATGGCTTGATCGCTGCGGGCTTGCATCGCAAAATCCTGGTCGTTGCGGGGGAAACGATGTCCAAAATCACGGATTACAGTGACCGGAACACTTGTATTCTGTTCGGTGACGGAGCCGGAGCCGTGCTCGTGGAACGTGACCTGGAAGCCTCCTGGTTCGAAGCCTTCACTCTCGGCACCAATGGAGAAGGTGGCATCCACGTGTACCGCTCAGGTCTGGCGGAGCAAATGGACGGCACCCCTCTTATCGGCAATGGGAAAATTGTCCAGAACGGACGCGAGGTGTTCAAATGGGCGGTACGGACCGTTTCTTCCGGCATTGAACAGCTTCTGCAGCAAGCTGTGCTCTCTCTAGAGGACATCGATTGGTTTGTCCCGCATAGTGCCAACCTGCGTATGATTGAATCCATTTGCGAGAAGTCCGGTATGCCTCTGGCCAAGACACTGCAAAGTGTCCAGGACATGGGAAATACGTCGTCCGCTTCTATTCCATTAGCGTTGGAGGCGGCGGTTCGTGAAGGACGGCTGAAGCTGGGAGACCGGGTGATGCTTTACGGCTTTGGGGGTGGGCTCACCCACGCCGGACTCATCCTCCGCTGGGGCATCTCTAAGGAAATCTAAAATGCTGCTTCCTATCACGAAGAAAATTCCGGGAGATGGAGCGGCTTCGAATCTTGAACTCTACCCGTGCCTTCCGCTGCTCACGTAGGATTCACCTACGCTGCGCTGCTCAGTCCCTGGTATCGTCCAACCTTCTCGGTGCTAGAAACCTGTATTTTAGATCCTCATTGAACAGGAAATCTAAAATGCTGCTTCCTATCACGAAGACATTTCCGGGAGATGGGGCGGCTTCGAATCTTGAACTCTACCCGTGCCTTCCGCTGCTCACGTAGGATTCACCTACGCTGTGCTGCTCTGTCCCTGGTATCGTCCAACCTTCTCGGTGCTAGAAACCTGTATTTTAGATCCTCATTGAACAGGAAATCTAAAATGCTGCTTCCTATCACGAAGACATTTCCGGGAGATGGGGCGGCTTCGAATCTTGAACTCTACCCGTGCCTTCCGCTGCTCACGTAGGATTCACCTACGCTGCGCTGCTCAGTCCCTGGTATCGTCCAACCTTCTACACTGACATTTGAAAGGGCCGATCCAGCGTAGTACGCCGGATCGGCCCTCTTTTGAACAACAAACCGCTTCGCTAGGACAAGCGCTTAACGGATTAATATCCTGGCCCAGTCAATATCTATACGAAGGAGCTATGGTGACAAATCGTCACATTAACAGGAAATCCTCCAACTAATATTTCTCTTTACCCGCCTTATTGCGCAATTATAGGGAATTCCTCCATATAATTCGGCTTGAAACGTTGGATTTGGAGCTAAAGCGTGAATTTATAGGGAGCTTTTCCAGTTAAACGCCGAAATTCAGCCCATTTTCCCAAATTAGCAGGAGGATTTCCCACTGGCTCTCCCACTATTGACATCAGCATTAAGGTACGATGTGCCAAGGGACAGGATGCACTAGACAGAGACGGCAACTAGATACGCACTCCCTCCCACCTACCTACCGAATCGGTATTCGTAAGCGATCGCAAGCAAGCAATTTACGCTGCCCGCTTCGCCCTTCCCCTTTTCAGATGGGAGAGCAGCAGGTACAATAACAGATATGTTTACAATCTAGCCCCACCATAAGGAGAAGCCATTCATGCCTACGGTCAGACAACTATTTTCGGAACAGGACTTCCAGGAAGCCATTGACAAGAAGTTGCGTATTCGCGTATTCCATAACGACCACCTCATCGATTCAGGAAGCATCATAATCCGGTTCACTGAGGAGACGGTCATTACCCAGTCCAGCGTTAGCGAGCTCGCCTATCACCCACGCCAGGAATGCCAGTTCTTCGAGGTGCGCAAATAACCACGTGCGCCAAGTTAAGCCATGCATTTTGCCGTTACCCTGCCTTAACCTTAACCTACCTTCCCTTCCTGCCCTGCACCCGCAGCCAAAATCTGCGGGCTACCCGGTTCCACCAATACTGGAGCCTCTTTGCCATAACGGATAAAGATCCACACTCCGAACAGGATCAACACCCCGGCGGAAAGCTGCAACGGAGTTAGACTTTCCTTCAATAATACCCAAGCAAGCAATGAAGCAAATACCGGTTCCCCCAGCACAGCCATGGATACGACGGAAGCACTTAAATACTTCATTAACCAATTGAATAAATAATGACCGAACAAGGTAGGAATGACGGCCAGCAATAAGAAAATGCCCCACTCGCCCCGACTATACCCGGTGAACGGAATGCCAGCAGCAACATTGTATATCGCCATGGCGATACCAGCTACCAAAAATACGCTAAAGTTATAAACAAAGGCGCTCACATGATGCAACAGTTGCTTTCCTGCCAACATATGCACCGCCAGAGCGATCGTACCAAGCAGAGACAAAAGGTCGCCGGTGACAGCCTGGCGTGACAGGGCAAAATCTCCAGAGCCAATAGCAACCGAGCCAAGGAGAGCCAACGTTACACCAATGACCATCGCCTTATTAATTTTGGTCTTGAACAGAAAAAAGGACCCGAACATTACAATGATCGGCTCTAAGGTCAAAATGACCGTGGAACTGGCTACGGTTGTAAGCCGAAGTGACCCCATCCATAACAGCAGGTGCAGTCCCAGCATCAAGCCGGAGAACAACAGGCCTCTCCATTGCTTGGCGCTTAATTTACGTATTTCCTCGCGGTATCTCCACAACAGCGGAAGCATTAGCAAGTTGGTCAAGAACATGCGGTACATCCCAATAACCGATACGTCGGCATGGGACCAACGAATAAAAATAGAGGAGAACGAAATGGCAATAATGCCGATAACATACAAAATTTCATATTTGCCCAGAGGCTTGACCGCATTGTGCATATGCTTCTAAATTCCCAGCTTTCCATCGAAAGTTTTGCCTGATATCCATGCAAACCACTTCATTATAGCTAAGATAACGCCGCTTCTCAACCAAAATTTGCAAGGAGCCAAATGAGGAGCTTCGCCTTATTTACAGACCATAATGCATTCAGTATCATTTTACAAAAAGGAGGTTGTTGCTTAGTGAAAAATGTCGTGTTTCAGTGGAAACAATACATCGCCATGATCCTGGTTGTGGCCGTTGCTGTTATTGGTGGAAGCTCATATACAGCAGATGCAGATGCAGATGCAGATGCCCAGACCAGCAATCAGGCAATCACTGTCCTTTTAAATGATCAGCAATTGGAACTCGAAGTAGACCCCCTCGTCAAGAATGGCACCACTTTTGTCCCTATGCGTCCTTTATTTGAAGCGCTGGGTATGGAGTTAACCTGGGACCCCGTGACCAAGACGGTAAAAGGGGCCAAAGAAGGACTCCAGTTGTCCTTAACCATCGGTAGCAAGGAGGCCTTGGTCAATCAAGCTCCTGCTAAGTTATCCGAACCTGCCTTGGTTCAAGCCGGCTTCACATTCGTGCCCTTGCGATTTATTAGCGAAGCCAGCGATGCCCTGGTATTGTGGCAGCCTTATCTGAAACAAATCTACATTTACGATACCGACTTTCTCAAAGAGAACAATATGACTAAGGAAGAATTGACGGACAATTTCAATAAATACCTGGAAGAAAGCCTTGCCGAGCACCAAAGATTGGTCGAAGAGCAAAAGAAAAAGGATGCCGAGCAGAAGGATAACAAAGACAAAAATAAAGATAAGTCAAATCAGAAGGACAAAGGCAAGGATAGTACCCGGGATGGGCTGTGCAGCGTTTGGCGGTATCATCCGGTATACGGAGGAAGTCTGGATTGGGTCCCTTGCCCATAACTATTAACATACGATTTACCTTTGTGCTATATTTAGAAGAAACAGGGCCGCTCCATGTGAAGCGGCCTATTTTGTAACCTTGGAGGATTGAACATGAATCAGATGGTATCAAAGGAGTGGCTGCTCGCCCGCATGTATGAGCCTGATGTGGTCATCGTGGATTGCCGTTTCTGGTTGAACGATCCCCCTGCCGGAAGAGAGCGCTACAATGAGGCTCATATCCCGCGGGCTGTATATCTCGACCTGGACAAGGACCTGTCCGCCCCTCTGTCCCAGCATGGTGGCAGACATCCTATGCCTGAGCCAGAGCAGATGGCTCACACCTTCGGACAAGCCGGGCTAAGCCAGGATGATCGCATCGTCATCTATGACGACAATGATGGAATGGTGGCCGCCAGGTTGTGGTGGATGCTGACCTATCTTGGGCACACGCAGGTCTTTCTGTTAGAGCAAGGCTTTAGTGCTTGGAAAGAGGCGGACTTTCCACTTACCGCCGACCAGCCCGTGGTCATCCCCAACACCTTTGAGGCCCGCCCGCAGCCAGAGCTTATAGCCACGCTGGATGAGGTTCGCGAGATCGCACATCAAAATCCATCACCACGGGTTGAAACCACAGGTCCCAAGGTGCTGATTGACTCCCGGGAGCGCAAACGTTATCTGGGCCTGGAAGAGCCTATCGACGCCAAAGCCGGAAGTATTCCGAATGCGTTCAATTATTTCTGGAAGGAAGTTTTGACCGAAGCAGGACGGCTCAAATCAACAGCAGCGTTGGAGGAACATTTCTCCGGACTGGATAAGGACCAGGAGATCGTGGTCTATTGCGGCTCCGGCGTTTCGGCTTGCCCGAACATTTTGGCCTTGAAGGAAATTGGCTTCACGCGTGTGAAGTTATACCCTGGAGGCTGGAGCGATTGGATTAGCTATGAGGGAAATGCGGTGGCTACTGGAGAGAAATAAAGACTAAGAACCCACGTCTGACGTGGGTTCTTTTTTGTGCTGTGCATAATATCAACGTAGATTTTTAGGGGCTTATCATTCCGACTTTTGTAACGTGCAGGATCAACTTATATTTTCGGTCGTGTCAGACAATATAGAAGACAACGCCCTTACCTGTCGCAGCCACATTTTGATAATAGGTTTGAATGTCGGTGAAATATTGGTACAGATAAGCGAGAAACTCCTCAGCGTCGTCCTCTGCTGTTACAGGATACACTTCTTCCTGAAGTGGATCGTATTTAGCAAATAAAGCAGCAAATTCCGCTTGGGTAAAGTTCTTAATTGCCTCGGCGGTGGCTTGCACTTGAGCAGGATACAGATAGAATGCTCCAAAGTCACCCAGATCGAGTCCTTGACCATCAATCATGGGTACGACATAACTAAGCGGCTGCTCTCCTCCGATCAGTTCGCCGGTAAGGGCATAATGAATGCCTTGCCATGCTTTGTCGATGTCTAGCTGCTCCCCACTGGTGCTTATTACTTCTCCGGCATCCAATTTCCCCTCGGCAAGTTGTTTAATCTCTTGCTCCGGCAAAGCCTTGTATAAGCCAATCATTCCCATCCTTTTCGCCCCCTCGTAGTATTGGCAGTATTGCCAGCATTAGCTGCAAAGCATAGCCTCTTGCCTATTATTTTGTCTAGTATAAAGGTAGGCGAAGTGTGGCAACAAGGGTGTAAAGTCGTTGTTTCATAGCCGTAAAGACTCAGCAATCATCCGGTTCCACACTTCATAAGGAAAGTCGGGATTATCCGCAATCCGCAGGGAATAGGCATCCTCGCCCTCAAAGACCCAGCCATACGGTTCTTGCCGCCGCCACTTACGGTCAACGCTGTCCCAAAAGCCCTCGTGCGCCTGCACAGGATGCTGTGGCCATTGGTCAAGCTCCACCTCGGTATAGAGACCTGATTGCTTGCGCAGCGCCTTTCCCTGCTCCATTATGGCTTCCAGCTCCGAACTGGATGTGAACCCAACAAAGCGCTGGAGTAACAGTCCGGGAATCCACACGTCCGTTCCATAGTTGGCTGCGATTCGCTTGGACAGTGCATTCCATTCTTCAATACGCAAGACAAAGGGGTGAAAATGCCCTTCATCATCCCAGGCAATCTCCAGTTCTTCCCTTCCTTTCTCCTCAAAAAGCAGCGAAATGTAAGAGAAGTCATCACCTGTTTCGACCACCAAAGAAGCCTCCTCCGTAACGTTCATCCGGATCGGCTCATCCTCGAGCTCTGGATATGAGAAATCGTCCTGAAGCCTCCATTCATACCGGGCCCAAAAGGTTTTGCTATTGACCAGTCTTTTGTCTAGCATCGGCTACCTCCTCGCCTCTCGGCTAATAAAGTAAAACTGTAATCCGCTCCCATTCACTAACGAACAATCGTTAGTTATAATAGTTAATATGATAACTTTCGAAGGGAGTCTTTATATAAATGGAAGATACTCGTCAGTCAGGCATGTTTTTCGATACAAGCGGAGTATTGATTCAGAATCATAATAAAAACCTGATCCTCGCTGTTGCTATAGATCTCTTCTCGCAAAATGGCTATAATGCTGTCTCAATTAGAGATATCACTAGAGATGTCGGCATAAAAGAGAGTTCTTTATACAATCATTTTAAAAGTAAGACAGTAATATTACAAACAATTTATTACAATTTTCGAATGGACATAGCCAAAATCATACCATCGCTGGACCGTCTTGATTCTATTGCATCGGACATAAATATAGAAGTTTTTTTAACCCAAGGCTTTCATAACTTTCTGGAGCACATTAAGCACCCGCAGATGGAAAAGATTTGGCGGATCATCTATCTGGAACAGGTCAGAGACAAAGCGGCAAGGGATATTTACCTTAACGATATTGTGGGAGATATATGTAATTACATGGAAACCGTATTTAAAAAGTATATTACCCTTGGTCAGCTTCAGTCACACGATCCCGGGATGCTCTCCATTCAATACCAATATCCATTGTTTCAAATGGTTAACTCTTACATTTTAAGGCGGTTGGATGGACAGGAGACAGCAAGCATTGAACAAATGATGGTGAAGCATATTCATTATTTTCTAAGTTTATTTCAATTACACGATTAAGGGGGGCATGATGAAATGATTAAAGAACAGCGTTTCACCTCTATATACAGGAAGGATGGACAACCCGAGCTTTTTCTGGAAGCTTATCATCAAACACTCAGTTTATGGAAGGTGCCTGTTGAACGTGTATTTGTATCTACTTCGTTTGGTCATATTCATGTTCTAACTACTGGGCCTAAGGATGCTGAACCACTAATATTGCTGCATGGTTATGGATTCAGTTCGACAGTTTGGTTAGATAATATTGAGGCGCTGAGCCGATGCTATAGAGTATATGCTGTAGACTTTCCGGGAGATATCAATAAGAGTAAGTCAGTAAAGCCAATTAAAAATAAAAACGATTGTGCTAGATGGTTTACGGAGCTACTGGATGAGCTACATATAGATAAGGCGAATATTTGTGGGCATTCCTTTGGCGGATTCATTGCCACAATTCTCGCTGCCCGTGTATCCTCACGTATACGAAAAGTGATCCTTTTAGCCCCAGCCGCGAGCCTGCAGCCGCAAAGCAAAGGTTTTTTTATCCGATGTTTGATTGCAGGAATGATGCCCACAACAGTAAGAATCAATCAATTAATGGATTTTATGACCGGTGAGGAAAGCTACATCAATCAGACAATTAAAAATCAGTTCATTATCGGCATGCAAAATGCACTTCCACGAACTCAATTATTTGCTTCATACATAAAGGATGTGGAATTACAGTTAATTCAAGCCCCAGTCTTGCTGCTCATAGGTGATCAGGATATTCAATATAATGTTGAGAAGGCTGTTAAACGGGCTCGAGAACTGATAAAAGATGTTAAAGCAACTGTCCTTCCCCAAACCGGCCATGGGCTTCCACTGGAAAAACCCGAAGTCGTGAACAGACTGCTGCTCGATTTCCTCAGTTCATGATCTTTCAGGGACGAAGCAACGAGCCAAGTGTGGGGGGAGCCATCCACCACGATCACGATATCTTGCTCAAGGAAAACAAGAAGCCCGCTTGAAAAGCAGGCTCTTTACATCTACTATTCTCCAGTAGCAATAGGGTTTTCCTTGTAGCTGATCCAATCGCTCCAGCTACCCGCGTACAGCTTCACCTTGGTGTAGCCCGCTTCGCGCAAGGCCAGCACGTTCGGCGTGGCGGATATGCCTGAACCGCAATAGACAATAATTTCGCTCTCCTTAGGCAGCTCGGCAAATTGCTCCCGAAGTTGCTGTGACGACTTCCACGCCCCCTCTTCGTCAAGCGCCGAATCCTTCCAGAAATAGTGCTGTGCTCCGGGAATGTATCCTGCCACGGGATCGAAGCCGCCATCCCGTCCGGCGTACTGTGCAGCATCGCGAGAATCAACAAGCCGGGATGCAGTTATTCCGTCGGTTGCGAGCGACTGAGACACCACGCGCACCTCCTCCACTCCAGCTAACCAATCAACCTGTGGTGCAGGCACGAACTGGCGTGACTCAACACCAGCAGGCGGCTCAGATGACACTTGCAACCCTGCCTCAATCCATGCCTTATAACCTCCGTCAAGCACTTGTACCTGTTCCACACCCAGATACTTTAGCACCCACCACAACCTGGCGGCTGCCGGGCCATTTTCATCCTCATAAGCAACGACAGAGGTTCCGCGGTCGATACCCAAATGTCCGAAGCGTTCTGCCAATCGGTCTGGAGCAGGCAAAGGGCTTCGTCCGCCATGCGTTTCCGCTGGATCGGTCAGATCTGCTTTAAAATCAATGAACGCTGCACCCGGCAAATGGCCTTGTTCATACACTTTACGTCCATACCCTGGCTCCTTGGGTTGAAAGCGGACATCTAACAAGACAACCCGTTCCCCTTCTTCAAGACGTTCCTTTAATCGCTGCACGCTGACAATCTGGCTCGTTTCTGGTTTTAATGACATGATTTCCACTCCTTTTTAGTAGCAACAATGGCGACTCGCTTCAATACCTAACCTCCAAATCAGATCGTAAATTCCAGACTCTCCGCTGACTTAGCCTCCACGATAGCTGCATATATTTCGTTCTGGATGCGGAGCAGCTCCAGGTCGTCACGTTTGCGTGGTCGTGGCTGTGGGACCTTGAAGATTTGCTTAATACGACCCGGTCTCGGCGATAGCAGCACGACCCGGTCCCCGAGGTAAACGGCCTCGGAGACATCATGTGTCACGAATACGACGGTCTTCTTCTCCGCTTCCCAAATATGAAGCAAATCATCCTGAAGCTGCAGCCGTGTGAGATGGTCTACTGCACCGAAGGGCTCGTCCATCAGTAATACCTCCGGTCGGTTGGCCAGTGCCCTGGCAAGCCCGGCCCGTTGCCTCATGCCCCCCGATAATTGATGAGGGTATTTTTGTTCAAATCCGTGGAGCCCTACCAAATCAAGACAGCGTTGTGCCGCTTCCCTTCTATCGGACCTGGACATTCCGCGCAATTCCAATCCCAGCTCTACGTTGCGTAGTACAGTCCGCCATGGATATAGGGAAGGGTCCTGAAAGACAACGCCACGCTCGATACCAGGACCATCCAGCTTTTCGTTGCCAAAAAATATCTCACCTGAGGTCGGACGCTGCAGACCGGCCAATATTTCCAGAAGCGTGCTTTTGCCACAGCCACTGGGACCCAGAATACTCAGAAACTCACCATCCTCAATGGTCAGCTCAATATCAACCAGCGTTGAAGTCGGAGTCGCTCCTTCATAAATTTTGGACACATGAGAAATGAAGAATCCCGCCATACCATCACCTCTCTTCACTTACTTGTTGGGAATAAACCGCAAATCTAGTAGATCCTCCACATCATAAATCTGGTCCTGGAAGCCAAGCTCAAGCTGGATCTGTTGTGTATCCTGCAGCGCGTCCAGATTAACTTCGGGATTGTTCTCCCACAGTACCGCCTCTCGCTCAAACGCTTTGTCAGCAACTGCCGGGTCGATTTTCACATTTTCAAGGAAATAAGCCTTGTATTCATCCAGATGGTTCTTGGCATATTCCTGTGATTTGAAATAGCCGCGCAGGAGCTTCTCCACCAGTTCCGGGCTACTGTCGATAAAGCTATTACGGGCGGCTAACACTCCTGTGTGGAAGGTCGGCAAGTAATCCCAACCGTTAGCAAGAATATGTCCTGTCCCTTCTGCTTCAGCCAGCGAGGCGAACGGTTCATGAATAATCGTGGCGTCAACCTGACCGTTCGTCAGGCTGGCATAAGCAGCCTCATTAACGCCCGAAGCCAGATAGGTAACATCGTCCTTGCTCAGACCATGCTCCTTCAAAATCGTCTGCGTGTATACGTCCAGGCCACTGCCCAGAACGGCCGCTCCAACCTTCTTACCCTTCAATTCCTCCACACTTTGAATATTAGGGTTTGCGATTAAATAGAATGGCCCCTTTGTGCGGAACATCGAAGACACAATTTTGATCGGAGCCCCCTTGCCCGCAGCCACAATAACACTCGTAGTGGCAATATCTGCAACATCCACATCACCGCTCGTCAAGGCATCGACGGGATTCTGCGCACTTACCAATTCCACATGAAGACCTTCTTCTTCAAAAAAGCCCTGCTCGATGCCGTAACGAACGGCCAGACCACTCACCCCATTGAACGGTGCATACCGAACCGTCTGCAATTCTAGTGCCGTATTCTCCGTCGTCCCCTCCGGTTGCGATGCGGGCGGTGCAGTAGTATCGCTAGCATCCGCTCCGCATGCGCCCAGCACAAGTGCCAGCAATACCGCTATCATGCCTGTTCCGAACCATTTTCTCTTTTTTATCATTGAAAATCTCTCCCCTGCTATTCTGGATTGTGAATTAATTAGAACGCCATCGCAGCACGATTCGCTTCTCCAGCAGATCAATAACGGCAATAATCAGCACCGATACGACGGTTACCACTGTAATGATGGCAAAAGCCTTGGCTGTATCGTACAAAGAAGTCGCCTGCACCAACAGATTGCCCAACCCTTCCTTAGACGCAATCATCTCGGCGAATAAGGCGCCAACCAACCCGGTCGCGGCCGCCACCCGCAACGATACAAAAATCGTTGGTGCAGCCGATGGCAAAATCACCTTGAGTACGATCTGCCACCAGGAAGCTTCTAGCACCCTGGCCACTTTTAAATGCGCTTCGGCCGTTTGTTTAATACCCGTAATGGTGTTGAATGCAATGGTGAAGAAACAGAATAGAAATACAATAGCTACTTTATGCGATAAACCGATACCCAGCCAGAGCATCAGCAGCGGAATGATCGTTACTTTGGGAACGGCCATCAATGCAGACAGGAACGGCCGAAAGAACGATTCCGCCCGCGGAATCAATACAAGCGCCATGCCGGTGCCTATACTGGCAACTACGCTTAACAAATAACCTGCTGCAAATTCATTCAGTGTTACGAGAAGATGGCGGTAGATTTCTCCTTCCGCAAATAGCTCGTAAATATTCTCAGCCACCTGGGTTGGCCGGGATAAATACAAGCTACCAACAATTTCAACCCGTACAAGGTATTCCACAACCACAAGCATGACGAGTAGCAGCAAGACTTGTCCAAGGATAATACGCCAAGAATAACGTTTGGTATGACTATTGCGGCCCATGTTATGATCACCCTTCCCGTTACTCGCCTGCGCCTTCAAGAATAGTGCTACGTGCGAAACGATTGTCTGGACGTGACAGTCCGAAGTGGCCGCGGAACGTATCTGCTTCGTATTCAGTTCGAAATAATCCCCGTCGCTGCAACTCTGGTATGACAAGATCAATGAACAGATCAAGTCCTCCGGGCAAGTAAGGCGGGCATATGTTGAATCCGTCGGCTGCACCGCCCGTGAACCATTCTTCCATTCTGTCCGCTACTTGCTTGGCATCGCCCACAATCAGCAGATGTCCCCGTGCCGTTGCCGCAAAATAATGGAACAACTCCCGGATTGTAATTTCTTTCCGTCCTTCTGCCCGTTGCGCCAACTCTACCAGCCACTCCGATTCCTTACCTGGGAGTGTGGACAACGATAAGTCCGGCAACGGTCCGTCCAATTCGTACCCCTTCAGGTCGATACCGATTCGGGCTGACAAGGCGCTCAAATCATAATCTGTCACCAGTAGACTGCTTAGTTCCCGGTACTTGGCATGGGCCTCTTCCGCCGTACGACCAACCAGCGGTACAAGTCCAGGCAGTATGGACACCTCATTTTGCTTCCGACCAAAGGCTTCTGCCTTCGTCTTAATATCCGCATAGAACGACTTGGCCAATTCGATCAGGATTTGCCCAGTGAATACGGCGGTGGAGAGCTTCGCTCCCAACTCGCGACTCCGTTCTGATGTACCCGCATTTAACAAGGGAATCTGGCCCTGAGGCGGACGGGCAACGTTTAACGGCCCTGCGACCGAGAAGTGCTCCCCATGGTGATTAATGACATGCACCTTGCTTCCGTCAACAAAAACGCCACTTTCTTTATCGCGAACAAATGCCTCGTCTTCCCACGAATCCCACAGCTCCTGCACAATTTTTACAAATTCCTCCGCATAATCATAGCGACGTGAGTTATCCCAATGCTTCTCCCTGCTGTAATTTTGGGCTGCCCTTATATCCATCCCCGTGACAACGTTCCAGGCCAGCCGCCCGCCACTTAAATAATCAAGTGAAGCCGTTTGACGAGCCACGGTGTAAGGCTCGGAATAAGTGGTATTGGCCGTAACAATCAACCCGATTCGCTCCGTGACGGCCGCAATATTCGCAATCATCGTGAACGGCTCAAGCCTTACCATCTGCGAAGGAAACTGATGCTGCATGTCTGGACTGGTCGCAAGCGCGTCCCCGAGAAAGAAGAAATCAAACTTCGCTTCCTCTAACCGCCTGGCGATTCGATGCAAAAATTTGGGGTCGAATGCCCCATCGGCTACCGCCTCGGGAAGCCGCCAACCCGCAGGATGATAACCCGTAGAGAACAGGAACAAACCAAGATGAAGCTGTCTTTTTAAGATTGGCATGACACTCACACTCCTATTTATAAGTTTGTTTATGAGAATACATGGTTTTATGGTCGCAGAAGCCCCAACTCTGTAGAAATTTCATCAATGAGACGTAATTCCTCTGACGTCAGACGCTCATGTACATGCTGCAATGAGTCTTCGATATTCTCTGGCCTGGACGCCCCAAGAATGGCCGAAGTTACATAGGGATGGCTGAGCACCCAAGCAAGAGCAAACTGCGCTAAAGTCCACCCCCGCTCCGCGGCTAGCGGCCGAAGGGCTTCTACCAAAGCATAAGCAGGATTGGCGTGGAGCAGCAGTTGCAGCCTTCTTTCCCCTTGGGCAAGTCTGGACTCGGCTGGAGGCGATTCACCCTCGCGGTACTTCCCGGTCAAAATTCCTCTGCCTAGTGGACTATAACTGATGATCCCGACCTGCTCCGATTCCGCCAGCGACGCCAGCTCCCGCTCCATATTTCTAGTAATTAAGCTGTACTCCGGCTGAACACTTTCAAAGCGATGGAGCCCATGTAAGGCGCTGATGCCATGGGACTTCGCCACTTGCCATGCCGCATAGTTAGAGCAGCCGATATAGCGTACCTTGCCCTGCCTAATCAGGTCGTCGAGTGCGCCAAGCGTTTCCTCAAGCGGTGTTTCGAAATCAAAGGCATGAATTTGATACAAATCAACATAGTCGGTCTGCAAGCGTTGCAAGCTGTTCTCCAGAGCACGGTAGATATGATAGCGACTGCCTCCCCCATCATTAATGCCCTGTCCGACCCGGGCATGGAACTTCGTAGCCAATACAATATCCTGGCGTCTTCCTTGCAACAATTGGCCCAGAATACGCTCGGACTCGCCAAACCCATTTTGATCTCCTGTATCCATACCGCTGCCATATACGTCTGCCGTATCAATAAGATTGATTCCCTGATCCAGTGCCTTATTCAGCACTTCACCGGAGGTCCGCTCGTCAATCCAGCGGCCAAAGGCCATTGTACCCAAACTGACCTCCGATACCTTCAGGCCGGTTCTTCCCAATTTACGATATTGCACTCCCTGTCCACGCTCCTTATCCTCAAAATAACAGCTTGTAAATACAGCAAAAAGACAGATTCGGCCCGCTTCATGCTTGCAAGGCTCTCCATCTGTCCGGTCGAGTCTGTATCCAGTTAGCTTATTCAATGCCGCAGCTTGTCCGCAGAAGCGGTATGCCCAAGCGACTGAGCCAAATCAAAAGGGGTTTGACCAACGGTATTTATGGCTGCCTTATCCGCTCCGTAAGTCAAGAAAAGATCAATCAGTTCAATTCGATCAAAGTAAGCGGCGACATGCAACACATTATAGCCGTCCCTTAGCTTGCCTTGACACCTCGCATGAACATCTGCACCGCGATCCATCAGCAATTCAACTACCTCCCCATAACCGCCGAATACGGTCGCATGAATCGCCAGGTTGTCGAGACTTCCGTCACGGCTTCTGGCGTTGACGTCCGCTCCTCGGTCCAGCAGCAATGCCACTGCCTCGGCATTACCGAAATGGGCGGCTAACGAAAGCAACGGGAACCCGTCATAGTTGTATTCATTGGCCAGCTTGGGCGAATGATCCAGCAGTTCTCTGAGCCGCGGGATATACCCGACGGCGGCGGCTTCGAATACGTTCAATTTACCCATACCATTGCGCAGTAGCAGTTCCTTAATATCGCTTGCCCGTAAGAACGTAGCTAGCAATACAGGGGTTTCGCCCTTCTGATCTCCAGCATGGACAAGACTCGCATCGCGATCCATAAGTTCAGCAACCTTGCCGATGTCGCGAGATTTGACCGCCTCCAGCATTTCATTACGTAAGTGCTGTAAATTGTCAGCCTGCTCACGCGCACGCATCAGCAAATCCTGTGAGGCCTGCACGCCAACCTTCACGAAATGGGCAACCGCTCTAGAACGGTTAGGTTCCAGACCCGACTCCACCAGCAGGTCAACAGCCTTGACGGCTTCTTCATCCAACCTGATGGACAGCACGGCTCTGTTTGTTTTCTTTGGCATGGCACTTCCTACCTGTTTCTTTTTTTGTAATTTAAATTACAAAATTACTATATCACAATTTAAAACTCTTGAATACCTAAATTCATATATTTTTACTTGGTATTATTTATGTCTAAACTGATTTGAGCCTCACCCATGAATCTATTAGAATGAATTAAAACAAGTTAAAAGGAGAGACGGCCGTGATCTATGTAGCACTGCTGCGCGGCATTAACGTAGGAGGAAACAACAAGATCGACATGAAGGCGCTCAAAGCTGCGTTTGAGTTGGCAGGTATGCAGCATGTCAAGACGTACATTAATTCGGGCAATATCGTATTCGTGAACGACCAGTTGTCCCGGACCGACCTGGCGGCAGTGCTGGAAGCGGCAATCGAAGCCGAATTCGGACTTCACATCCGGGTTCTGGTTCGCAGTCTGGAACAGATGGAGGTGGTAGCCACTATGCTGCCAGAGGACTGGAGCAACGACGAGCGATTGAAGAGCGATGTGTTGTTTCTCTGGGACGAAGTAGACGAGGCCACTGTTCCAACGGAATTGCCTCTGAAGCCGGGTATCGGGACCCTTCTGTTTGCCCCTGGAGCCGTGCTGTACTCGGTAGACCGCGCCGATGCGGGGCGCAGCGGGATGAACAAGTTAGTGGGCTCCAAGCTGTACGCGCAAATGACCGTAAGGAACGTCAATACGACACGGCAAATCTTGAAGTTGATGCGGGGGCTGCAGCAGTAGCTGAAATCTGTTTATGATCGTCAGCCCAAATGGAAACAGCCTCCCGAATGAATTCAGGAAGCTGTTTCTTATGCTGCATCAGTAATCTTTACTTTTGAACTGGGTGCTTTCTAGTAAGTTACGGTAGTCGTTACGGACAGGTTGCTTGTATTGGATAGTGAGTTGGAGGTTGAGTTAAAATTAACTACCTTTACTACAACCGTAGCGCCAATCACCAAGGCAGAGTTAATGACCAGGCTGGTAGCTGTCAAGGTACTTAATCCACCACGCTGCATAACCCCGTTGACATACAAGTTGTAGTATCCATTGGCGGTCGGGACAACCAGCCCCCCGGCAGGCACGGTGTTCCCACCATTGTTGGTGAAGCGGGTAGCTGCTAAAGTTGTCGTCCCCGCCAGAATATCTCCTAACACAATCGCTGCCGTATAACGATGGACCTCAGGTACAACCGACGTTGTTGTTGTTGTATTGACACTGCCCGTTATTGTACTCTCCGCCGTCAAATATAAGCGAATAACCGGCATAATCTCCCCTCCAGTCATAGAGTAGCTATTTTGTATAGTATGACGGGAAGCTTCCGGTTGCGTGGACTTATGCTAGATTGCTAGAAGGCCGCAATTCGTTCCTTGATGATATGAGCTATTGCGTGTCTATCATGCGATATGGTGACCGCATCGGCCCTGTCCTGCAACTCTGCTACTGCATTTCCGGTAGCAATCCCAAGGGTGGCCACTTCAAGCAACTCAGCATCATTCATTTGATCGCCCACCGCAATGAGTTGCTTATGCTGCCAGCCTTGCAGGGCGACAAGCTGCTGCAAGGCGTTGCCCTTGCAGCAGCCATCTGGCAAGATTTCCAAGTAATTGCTCTCTGAGAATACGGTGGTACTGCCTGGTCGCAACCGGCTCCATTGGTAGTCCAGGACCTCTGCCATCTCTGGCGTTGCGGCAATGGCCAGCAGTTTTACGGCACTCAGGGCCGCCTCCTGCCACTTAGTCAACTCCACAGCCTTGCTCGGCACATTGTCCTTCCGTTCGTGCCTTACGATCAAATCATTGCGAGAAGGGGTTAGCATTTGCTCGCCATCATACAACAGCAAGCCAAGGCCCTTGTCTTGGAGGTGCTGCTCATACAGCCAGCGGCTATGCTCCGGCTGAATGGATAGCCTTGAAGTGTGCAACACAGCACTCTTCCTCGGGCAATACAACTGTGCCCCATTGCCTGCAATAAACGGCTGCTCCAACTCCAACTGCCGCGCATACGGCAGCGCCGAAGTCCAAGGCCGTCCCGTGGCGATGACGAATGTCCCCCCGGCCTTACGGAATGCGGCAATAGCCTCCGCATTCTCAGGGCTAATCTGCTGTTGACGATCCAGCAAAGTACCGTCCAGATCACTGATGATTACTGTTTCACTAGCCGGCCACCGCATGACAGCCCCTTCCTCTTCCGTCTCCATATCCGCTCCCATCAGCTATGCCGTAGCAGTTCGGCCTGCAATAGCTGCTTCACCTCATCGGCCGCCCGTACCTTCACAGGCAGACAAGGCGAAATCGCGATAGAGTACGCTCCATCCTGAATGCATTGCTTCAATTCCAGCACCGTCTCGCAAGGCCGGTCCAACATATTGATGATGCTTCCCGCCTGGAGAGGATGATGCGTATCACTCCCTCCCACCAGTGGCAATTGCTGCTCCGCCGCCCATGCCATCATCTGCGCCTGCATCGCCTCGACACCATAGGTGCGCAAATCCTTCGCATTCAGATCCACAGCATCAAGCCGGGCTAGTTGCTCACGGGTCAAGCGCTGGAGTGAATTACTTTCTCTGAACGGATGAGCTCCGATAATCAGCAACTCATGCGCCGCACAAATGCTTATCAATTGATCAAAAGAGATAAAGGTCTCGGGCGTAGTATGATCTTCCAGCCCTGCACGTACCGCCAAAATGGATTCGCGCGTCCCGATGACAAGGATATGACCTCCTTCAGCTACGTCTACCTCCATACCGGGGAAGACCTTAAACCCTTTCACATCATAATAATGGCCGAGATAAGGATATCTCCGGTCCAAATCTTCATAAATATCATGGAACCGCAGCGTATTGAAATGTTCAGTCATCGTAATGGCATCCAGTCCCTCTTGTCTGGCTTCGGCAATCATGTCGCGGAAATAATCAGGAGAGAACGATACCTTTTTTGACAATTTTACATGGATATGAAAATCAATCTTCATTTATAGTCAAACTCCTTAATAAACAATTTGTACTTCGAAGGTAAAATTTTAGCTATACAAACTTACTTTTATTAAAAATGTAAAATTCGTTTCAGAGAGGGAAGGCTTGCAGTATAATGAAGGCATATTTTCCGAAAAATCGACCAGCCGCGAAGGAGTCATTAACCGTGAATCAACGTTTCCAATGGGATATGGACAAGCTGTCCAAGAAGCAAAAGAAAATTGCCGATTTCATCGAAAAAAATACAAGTCTTTTAGCCTATCTGACCGAACAAGAGATGGCGGATCGAACGCAGGTCAGTATTGCCTCCATCTCCCGCTTCTGGCGAGTTATCGGCTTCAAGAATTTCAAGGAATTCAAGCAGATGCTGGCGGATAATCCTGAATATACACCCGCACCCGCCTATAAAATCCGTAATCTGATCGACAAGGTAGGCAGTGAGGATCTGCCCGTCCAAATGCTGGAGCTTGGCGTGCAATATCTCAACGAGACGGCGGACAAGCTATCCCTGCTTGACTTCCAACGCGCCATCGCGGCCTTGCGGGAAGCCCGCTCCATCTATATTTATGCGCCTGGTCCCGCTCACGGTCTGGGAGAGCTTCTCTCTTTCCGGCTCAAGCGCTACGGGATGAGAATTATTAATATGGGCCGAGGCGGCCATGAAATTTATGAGACGTTGATGCATCTGCAAGCCGATGATGTCGTGATTGTGTTCGGCTTCTCCAATGTGCTGCCAGAGACCAAGGCCATTATGCAGCTCGGCAAGAAAGTAAACTACCAAACAATCTTCATCACCGACTTCATGGTATCGGACATGCTTAATGAGGCCGATATTGTACTCTATTGTTATCGCGGCAAGCTGACCGACTTCCATTCCATGGTGGCCCCGACCGTACTGGTCGAGAGCCTGATCGTCGGCATTGGGCAAGCCGAGCAGGAGCAGGCCCTGCCCAAGCTCAACTACCTGAACCAGTTGCGCAAGCAATATGCTTCACTGATTCCCAAGTGATTCTGCCAGCGAGCCTATAGCGACAACAGTTCCCCGCTCTCTCCGTCGTAAACCAGTAGCTTGCGAGGATCGATATTTAGCCATACGGTGGAGTCCAGCACATAATCCTGCTCGCCGATCTCCTTCACAAGCAGCCCTGTATCTCCGCTTTGCAATTGAATTAACGTCTCCGATCCCGCCGGCAGGACAGCATAAATTTGAAAGGGTGCCGCCTGTGCTGTCGGCTCATGGGAAATGGTCATATCCTCGGGACGAACCGCCAGAGTAACCTTCCCCTTACCCGGGGGAATCAAGTCCTGTAGCGAAATGCTGCCCAGCGGAGAATCAATGCGGGTGCTTCCCGTCCCCTCGTTCTCCTGCGAGTAGCTGGCGGAGAGCAGATTGATCTTGGGATTCCCGATAAAATCAGCAATCTTCACATGCCGTGGCCGACGATACAAGTTGCGCGGCGTGTCCACCTGCAGCAGACTCCCTTCTGAGAATACCGCCACCTTCGTTGAGAGGGTTAATGCCTCGGATTGATCATGCGTCACATAAATTACGGTCGTATTCAACTCGCGATGAAGCCGCTTCAGTTCCGAACGCATCTCCACTCTTAGCTTGGCATCCAGATTGGATAATGGTTCATCCAGCAACAAGATCCGCGGCTCGGTCACAATCGCCCGGGCGATGGCTACGCGTTGCTGCTGTCCGCCAGACAACTCGGACGGATAGCGATCCTTGTAATCGAGAATGTGCAGCTTCCCCAGTGTAGCCTCCACCTTGGCACGAATCTCTGGCTTGGGCAGCTTCTTCATCTGTAAGCCAAACGCTACGTTCTCCATAACCGTCATATGAGGCCAAAGCGCATAATTCTGAAACACCAGATTAAGTCCACGTTTGGCTGGTGGAACAAATTGCAGCTTATCTCCATCTGCCACTGTAGTGCCCCCGATACGCACAATACCTCCCTCTGGATTTTCCAAGCCGGCAATGACGCGCAGGGTGGTTGTTTTGCCGCAGCCGGAAGGGCCAAGGAACGTCATGAAGTCGCCTTCTTCCACTACCAGATCAATATTCTTCAATATGGGCTGGCCCGCAAACTGCTTGTTAATTTGCTTCAATTCAATCAGATTCATCGTTATTCGTTAGCCTCCGATTCCTTTGGTCAGATCCGCCTTACCAAGCTTGCTCGCCAGGAAGTACATCACCAGAATAATAGCTACAATAATGACCATAATGGCGTTGGCGTACTGCTGGAAGCCCTGCTCCGCGTATTTATAGATGAGCGTAGTCAATGTTCCCGTCTGCGGCGTTACCAGCAGAATGATTAAATCCAGTTCTTTCATGACACTGATAAATAACAGCAGGAAGCTTCCGAAGAGTCCCTTATGACAAAGCGGCAGCAGAATGCGGATAAACCGCTTGAACCAACTGGCCCCCTGCATTTGTGCTGCCTCCTCCAGTTCGCCGCCAATCTGGTACATAGTACTTGCGCCAGAGCGAGTAGCAAAGGGCAGCTCATTGACGATAGAAATCAAGATGATTAAGGTCATAGTGCCATATAACGCCGGCAGGAACATCGTTGGCTTGGCAAACATCGACAAATAGATCGCAGATAACGCAATGCCGGGAATCAGATAAGGCAAGAAGGATACCTGCTCAATGAGCCTTGAAGACAAAGAGTTGCGCCGCTTGACGATAATGTAGCCGAATAGCAGCCCAACCACGCTGGCTACAGCAGAGGCCACCAGAGCAATATGCAGCGAGTTGCCGAGGGCTTGCCCAATACTGTTATTGACCAGCACCCCTACCTCGCCTGACGCAATACGTGGATTGGATTGCCCCGTCCAGAAATGTAAGGTGAAGTTGCTCCAGCTAAAATCACCCTCAGCCAGCATAAAAGATTGCAGAACCAAAATGAGCATAGGCACAATGGCGATGCCCACCATAAAGCACAGAACAGCAATGGCAACCGGCCATTTCCAGCGCCCCAAATCAAACAATACCTTGCGCGAATCCTTACCACCCACGGTGGCGTAGCTCTTGCGGCGTCCAATCATTCGTTGATTCATATATATGGTCGACGCGCAGACCAGCAGCAAAATCAAGCTCAAGATGTAAGATTCCGATACCATGCGGTTTTGCATGCTGCCATGCAGCATCGTAGCAATCGTGTAGTATTTGATGGGTAATCCCAGAAAGGCAGGGACCCCAAACGAACCTAACGCTTTCGAGAAGGTCAGGATGAAGGCGGATAGAATCGCCGGCATCACTAACGGGAACGTCACCTTGCGTAATACGGTAAATCGACTGGCCCCCAGCAGACTGGCGGTTTCCTCCAGGCTGGTATTGATCGAGCCTAATGTCACGGAGATTAGCAGAAAGAAAAAGGTGAAATAGTTCAAGCTCAAGCAGATAACAATCGGCAGGAAACCGTAGGACACCCAATCAGGCGGCTGGATGCCAAATAGCATCTGAACAATGCCCTGACTGCCCCCGATCCGATCGTTCTTGAATACGGAGATCCAGGCAAACGATGTAATCCAGGATGGCAGCATATACGGAATAATCGCCAGGAAGACCAGGGTCTTCTTGAACGGAAGATTTGTTTTGGTGGTTAGCCAGGCCAGCACTCCGCCGATGATCATGGACAAGGCCGACACCCAGATACTGATATTTACGGAATTGAGCAATGGCTCATATAACAGCGATTGGCTAATCTCACTGCTGACCACACGTATCCAGTGATGCAGCGTGAATTCGCCGGACACGGCCCCCTCTACACGTCTGGCATCACTCGCTGTCCACTGCAAGCTCTGCTTGAGAATCTCCCATAATGGGAGCAACACGGTATAGGCCAGAAATAACAAGGACACGCCAGTAATCAAATACAGGGGGCTTACGGCATACCCCTTCAAACGATTAAACAAACGTTGCCAACGATAAGAAGAACGAGGGGAACGTGTCCCCTCCTGTGATACCGACAATTGCTACACCATCCCTACTACTTATTGGCTAATATGAAATCAATCACTTTTTGCGTGTTCTGATACAAGAACTTACCGTCATATGGCCATAAATTAAGCTCGCTTGTAGGGCGTTGTTCCGTCAGCTTAATATCTGTTCTTGTCGACCATGAGCCTAGAACATTGTAAGGACGGAAGCCTTCAGCCGTACCATCGCTCTCTCCGGCCATCCAACGAATCAACAACTTGGCGGCATAGGTATGACTGGCCTGATCGGCCATGTACAGATAGGACGTGCCTGCAACAGACATTTTAGGCGCTGTATCGTATACAAATTGCATCTTGAAGCCTTTATCGATAATGTTCCGGGACTTGCTGGAGGTGGTTACGCCAAGCGGCGGATTTTGCTGACCGGCTGTACCGACAGCAGTTACGACATCATCGCTGGATTGCACAAATACCGGGTCATTAGCCAACAGGCGCTTGATAAATTCATAGCCGGCATTTTCGGTATCGTTCAGGACAATCTCCTCGCCATATTTCTCCTTATAAGCAGCAGCCATATCCTCGCTGCCCGCAACCATCGTCACCAGCAAATCCATCGTGTCGGCAGACAGCATCGGATCATCAATAACGACCTTGCCTTTCCATTTCTCGTCCGTCAGGTCCCACCAGTTGTTAACAGGGGCTTCACTGTAAGCTTCAGTATTGTAGAAAATTGTTCGTGTTGAGAAATAGAACGGCAAACCCGGTGAATCCTCAAAGCCCGGAGCTAGCTTGCTCACAATATCCTCCGGCATATAGGCATGCAATGCACCGGAAGTCACCAGTTCCTCCGATACGGTACCACCCGCATCCTTGATGAACACAACGTCTACATTATATAAACCAGCTTCCTGCTCACGCGTAATCTTCTCAATCATCTCATTTGTCGACATGTCATAGGCTTCAACCTCAATGCCCGGATACTCCGCTTCAAAGCTCGCCTTCACATCCTTGATCCGGCTTGATTGAGAATAGACGGTAACCTTGCCTTCTTGTTTGGCTTTCTCATAGAGTTCTGCTGTCGTCTCTGTCTTGTCCAGCTCTGCTTGCTCCAGCCAACTGCTTGCCGGGGCCGCCGAAGAGTTGGATGGTTCTTGCGAAGCTGTGGAATTAGTGGCAGATGGGGATGAAGCGGCTCCACATGCCGTAAGGGCAAGCGAGATAGCCAGTGTGCATACCAGGCTTGTCCAACGCGAATTCTTGTTCATGAACGAATAAAGCCTCCTAATATTGAGTAGTAGCCTCAGTATAGAAAGCTTATATTAAGCGGATATTAGCTAAGCGTTAAGTTTTGTAAATTTTATTTCATTTTATAATTTTGATTATTTTATTTACAAAAATTCCTCAAGCCCGTAACTATGTGACTCTTGCTCGTCCCCCCTTATTTTCGACACCTGTCCTATTCATTGACAATTGCTAAACGTGTGACTATACTAGCCTTTGTCTTCCCCAATCATCCCTCATGAAGAGTCAATAATATCTGAGATTGCATATAGATAAGGAGAAATGAATGACTCTAATTCAAGGTTTGGAGATAGCCGGCGGAATCATTGCTATCTATTTCATCGTTGCTATGATGTTTTTGTTCGCGTATATTTACTTCAAAAAAGGAAGCTGGAAAAAGTCACTTTTACATATCTTTATATCAATCCTGCTGCTAGTTATTGTCGTGATGGCCTATATGCTGCAAGGTCAGGCGGCTAATTCATCATCGAATGCTACCGGTTATGCAGCTACGGGTGCTGAGACTGGTCCGGGAAGCACCATTACGGATGAGATTAAGGAGATATTGTCCCACTCACCTGAAGAAGTAAGCGCGCGGGATTTGCTGGTGGTTACACGACTCGCCTCCGCACCGTTAACTGAAGAAGAAGCGACCGTTTATCGCGAGAAGATCAAGGAATTTTACATTTATCAAGGCTTACAGGTTCACCTCGGTACAGAAGCCGAGCTTGCACAGAAGTTTGAGGATTTGCAGGCCTCGGCTGGACAGAACTAATTTAGTGAAGGATTTTTCGTGAGGGAGTCCATCAATTTACATAGAGAAGGGAACGTTATCATTTGGCACAATTATTTTTCAAATACGGGGCTATGAACAGCGGCAAATCCATTGAAATTCTAAAGGTCGCTCATAATTATGAGGAGCAGAACAAGCCAGTATTACTGTTCACTTCGGCCGTGGATGATCGTGATGAAGTCGGTTATGTGTCTTCTCGGATTGGACTGCGACGGCAAGCTATTCCGATCTATGAGGATACAAACATTTATGATATTGTCCAGGGTCATTCACCGAAGCTGTATTGCATCCTCGTGGATGAATGTCAGTTCCTGAGCGAGAACAGCATCAAACAGTTGGTTCGTATTGTGGACGAATTGGATGTTCCCGTGATGGCCTTTGGTTTGAAGAATGACTTCCAGAACCAGCTCTTCGAAGGAAGCCGGATGCTGCTGATCTATGCGGACAAGATTGAAGAGATGAAGACCATTTGCTGGTTCTGCGCCCGCAAGGCGACCATGAACCTGCGGGTAGAGAACGGCAGACCCGTTTATACCGGAGAACAGATTCAGATTGGCGGCAGCGAGTCCTACTATCCTGTATGCCGCAAGTGCCACGCCAATCCGCCGCTATAGCCTATCTGTTGCTTGAACCAAAACGAAGGGACCTTAGCACCACTTTAATGTGGAAACTAAAGGTCCCTTTACATCCTGCATCTAATCCAGATCGTAAATTGTCCCGACCTTAAGGCCGTAGAGCTCATTGTATATTTTCTCAGCATAGGCATCGGTCATGCCCGCAATGTAGTCGATAATCATATGCTCCCAGGTCCAGATCGGCTTGGCCTTCTGCTGATCTCGGTCAAAGCGCCGCAGCCAATCGCCAGGGATAATTGATTTTGACGTTTCCGGATCTACGAACGCATCCCACAGCCGCTTAATGACCCAGGCGCTGCGCTTCTGGAGACGTTGCACCCGCAGATCGCGAATCATCGTCACCCAGGCAAAACTCTTAAGTACACTCACCGTACGCAGCATATCCAGGTTCTCTCGCCCTTCCTTCACGAACGTAACCTTCTGCCAATCTCCGTCCTCCACAACGCCCAGATTGCCTACAAACAGACTAACCCAATAGGCCTTGACCTCCCGGCGTGTACGTGAGTAATCCTGATCGCATATCGGCATCTTCTCGTTCCAGATACGCAAGAAGTCGTCCAGCACCTCTGCCACCTTCACCTCAATGCGGTCTGGTGTCCACCCATGCCAGAACGCATCCTCCAAAGTCATGATCTTCTCTACAATTAGCCGCTGGATGTTGGAATCCTTCAAAAAGTGTTCATGCACCTCAATCTTCCCCGCCTTGATTCCATCCTCCAGATCATGAGCCGAATAGGCAATGTCATCACAGAGATCCATTAATTGAGCTTCAAAGGTTTTCTTCCCCGCAGGGATGTTCCAGACATCCCGGATATGCGAGATGTATTCCCATTCGTGAAGATACAGCCCCTTCTTGTTGACCGTACCGGGATAAGGATATTTGTTGGTGCCCAGCAGCACGGCGTCGGATAGATTGAGGCCGTCGATATTCTCCCGCTTCTCCAGGAACATCATTAAGCGGAAATTGTGCGCATTGCCTTCAAAATGCTCATACTTCTGCCTCAGCGCTTCCCGAATCCGTGCTTCCTCCTGTTCCGATGCGGCTCCGCCCTTTAAAGCCTCCGCAGTTTTGTCCGCAATCAGCTTCTCCAGAATTTGGTCCAGCACCTCTTCGCCCTTATGACCAAATGGAGGATGGCCAAAATCATGACAAATCGCCGCGCATTCCACAACCTCGGGATCAATAACCAGACCAGGGTGGGCAGCCTTATCCGTCGCCAACGCCGGATAAGAACGCAGCAAGCTACGCGCCGCTTCTCTGGCGATTTGCGCCACCTCTAGCGAATGGGTCAGACGCGTACGATAATAATCGCCGGTCCCCGCTCCAAATACCTGTGACTTGCCTTGCAGGCGGCGAAAGGTCGGGGAATGAATCAGCCGCGAATAGTCGCGTTCAAAGGTGGCACGATGTGTCTCCTGCCCAATATTATCGGGATACTGCCGGTGCTCCCTTAACTCCTGAATATGCATGGGTTCGCACTCCTTTTCTTTCTCTACTATTTGTTATTGTATCCGCCTTGCTCCCGAACATAAAGTGTTCAGTTATATTTTTACCAACCGCATACAAAAAAGGCCAGCCCTTCGGCCAACCTGTCCTGTAGGCAGCAGTCCTATTCGCCGCCTTCTCTTCATATTTATAGGTGCTTGTAAATGTCCCCTAGGAGTAACCTAGCCGCCACAAATCGCATGTCCCGGAGCATTCGGTACTTCGCTGTCCCTCTCCGTCTTCTCTCCGCGCTTCGCTCTCCCAAGCATCAACCAGCAGACCCACATAATCCACTGACTTGGACAAGCTGAGACTTTCTCCGGTGAAGGAATATCGGCGGTCCTCCAGCAACGCATGAACCTCGATCTCTGCCGGGGGCCGGCCAAAAGCGCTATGCCAAAACACATTAGCCATGTGCACAAATGCATCGACCATCTCCTCATCATCCTCAACAAGGAACTTCTGTACCTTCATCTGCTGTGGATCGCCGCGCTCCTGCCATACGGCTTGAACAATGAGTGATAGCTGCATATCTAGTCCAGTCGCTTCGGTACTCCAATTCTCATACAAGGCCACCGGATAATCATAGATCATCATCCCTGTAATCAGGGTTAATTGTCCCACAACCTGATTATATACTTGCCAGTAAAGCAAAGGGTCGGGAAAATCACTCTGATTACGTGGCCATCGCCGATTCAACAGCACCTGGATCGGCGTATGGAGGCGAACTGCAGGGGGCAAGGTGAAGTAGTCATTGATGGCATGACCAACTGCGTATTGAACACGCTGCTGCCAGGTAATCCGCTGGCCCTGACCCCGCCCGGTTCCCGCCGATACCATCTTGTATGATCGAATCCAAGTCTCCAGTTCATAGTCCGCCACTTGCTTCATCATCATGTGCGTGGGATCGCCTCCAGGCTACGGGCGAAGCTAGCGCCAAATTCGTGGCACAACACCTTCTCCTCCGCACTTGGGCCATATTCCACCTTCAGAGGCTCCTGAACAATGACTGCACCAAATTCGCGAAGCCGCTGCTCCAGTTCATCCACAGCAGCACAATATAATCGGTAAGAGGTATCCCCGCTACCAAAAGCGGCGGAACGGCTGCCTTGCAAGTCCACTTCCTTCATCTCGTCGATAAAATCCTCGAATTCATCAGGAAGCTCGCCGTCTCCCCAAGTATAAGCTCCTAGCAAGTATGCATCATATTCCTTCAAAAGAACTGCGTTGCAGTCCTCCACCATCTTCAAGTCGGCTGTTGCTCCAGTACTGCGTATACCCTCAGCTATCAGTTCGGCCATCTCCTCCGTATTGCCGGTCAAGCTGGCATATACGATTACTACTTTACTCAACGGCTCCATCCTCCCATCAAAAATACATCTTATATCGAAGTATATTTGATAATGATTCTCATTGTCAATAAGAGAAAAAGCTGCCGGGTTGGCAGCCATACTGAAGTTATTCTATTCTTCCACCGATAATACCACCGGACAATGGTCACTACCCATCACACTGCAATGGATGTCGGCTTCGCTCAGCTTGGGCTCTAGACTGGAAGACACCAGGAAATAGTCAATTCGCCAACCAACATTGCGCTCACGCACCTTCGGCATATAGGACCACCAGCTATATACGTCTTCGCGGTCAGGATAGATATAACGGAACGTATCGATAAAGCCCGCAGCCAGCAAGTCCGTCATCTTCCCGCGTTCTTCGGTGGTAAAGCCGGAATTGCCAAGATTAGACTTAGCATTCTTGATATCTATCTCCTGATGCGCTACGTTCATATCCCCGCAGACAATAACGGGCTTCACTGCATCCAGGGATAAGAGGTAGGCCCGGAACCGATCCTCCCATTCCATCCGGTAGTCAAGACGGGACAAGTCCCTCTTGGCGTTGGGCGTATAGACCGTAACGAGATAAAAGCTCTCGAACTCAAGCGTAATAATTCTTCCCTCCGGCTCGAAATCCTCCTCCATGCCGTAACGCACAGATAGTGGCTCAACCCGCGTGAAAACGGCGGTGCCTGAGTACCCTTTTTTCTCCGCATAGTTCCAGTATTGCTTATATTCATCGCCCAAGTCGAGCTCGATCTGGCCCTCCTGCAGCTTCGTCTCCTGAAGACAGAATACGTCTGCATCCACTTCGCGAAAATAGTCCATAAACCCCTTGCCCACGCAAGCGCGCAAGCCATTCACATTCCATGAAACCAGCTTCATACCGCTCTCCCCTAAATGCCTGTTGTAGTTGGACTCTCAAACTCTATCATCCTGCTACAAGTATATCACAGGACGGTAGTGCATCGTGTTCATCGGCAGGCTTAGACATTAGGGTAGGCTTGTCCCTTCTTGACCACCTCAGCGTCGTACAGTTGAACGGTCGTACTCAAAATATGTGAGGGCGGCTGTTGTCCCCGACTATTCTTATGTCCCTGAATATGCGCATCGCTCTTCTCCCAGTTCTTCCAGGCCTCCTGCGACTCCCAGCGAATGATGACAACCACTTCTTCGTGTTCGGTGCTTTTCCGGTTGACCAGCACACTGATATCGACCAGGCCTTCCATTTGATCGATGGGGCTCTCGGCGTGGAAGCGCTCCAGCACCTTCTCACTGCTGCCCTTCTCAACCTCCATCGTTCTTGTCATGACGAACATTCAAGTCCCTCCCTATGCAAAATAATGGCGTACCCTTACCCTTGTTGTGCTAGAACAGGCTGCTCATACACGCCCGCAAGCTTGCGGCGCTTACGCAACACCGCTTCGGGTGGCGTTACAGGCGGGGCATAGGGATGCAATAACCACGACTTCACGGCATGGGTATCGGATACCTGGTACAATGGCGGCTCCTGCTTAAAGTCGATCTCCATCGCATAGGAGCTGCGCAGCGCAAAGGCATCACCATGCGGCGGACGAATCAAATCAGGTGGAGTGCCCGGAATGGCTGCCAGCTTCGCCCCGCCCTGCTGATCCAGGCTCGGCATTGAGGCCAACAGACCCCAGGTGTATGGATGGCGTGGATCATAGAAAATCTCCTCCGCTGTCCCCATCTCTACAATCTGGCCCGCGTACATGACCGCAACCCGATCTGCCATCTTCGCGACGACACCCAAATCATGCGTAATGAAAATAATGGCTGTACCAATCTTTCGTTGCAGTTCCTTCATCAGATCAAGAATTTGTGCCTGTATGGTTACATCCAGCGCTGTGGTTGGCTCGTCAGCAATCAAGAGCTTCGGATTGGCCGCCAAGGCGATAGCAATGACAACCCGCTGCCGCATCCCGCCGCTAAATTCATGCGGATATTGCTGGAACCGACGTTCCGGATTTGGAATGCCAACCAGGTCCAGCAGCTCAATCGCCCGGTTATAAGCCTGCTGCTTATTCATCCCTTCATGTAAATGCAGCACCTCGGTGATCTGCTTGCCGATCTTGATCGTCGGGTTGAGCGAAGTCATCGGGTCCTGAAAGATCATGCCGATCTCCTTGCCGCGAATTTTCTGCATCTGCTTCTCCGTCTTGCGGATCAGTTCCTGACCATCGAACCAAATTTCCCCACGTTTATATACGCCCTGCGGACGGGGAACAAGCTGCATGACCGCTTGCGAGGTGACACTTTTGCCCGAGCCGGATTCGCCGACTATGGCCAAGGTTTCTCCTTTGTTCACGTGGAAGCTGACGCCCCGAATGGCCTGAACCTCGCCCTCCCGCGTTTTAAATGAAATTGCCAAATCTTTAACTTCCAATAAATGCTCCATCTTCATCTATTCCTCGCTTTCCTTTGAATCCATCTATAAATCACTAATAATAGCTGCGACTTTACAGTGATAATGATTATCATTA
Organism: Paenibacillus senegalimassiliensis; assembly: GCF_001486585.1. Lineage (GTDB taxonomy): Bacteria > Bacillota > Bacilli > Paenibacillales > Paenibacillaceae > Fontibacillus > Fontibacillus senegalimassiliensis. Next base: position 56,750 of record NZ_LN909045.1, on the reverse strand, counting down.
TTGAGTATAGCATGAGCAGCTTCCGATACTCAATCGGGAATCATCTGCCAGAAAAGAAAATACATCATTTTCCCCCTATGCAGTTCCAGCATCCTATGCTAATATACTAAATATGCAAAGATTCAGAGATATAAAATTTCAGATTTTAAGGAGTTTAGACGATGGATGCGAACTTGCAGCAGTTTAAAGCAGAATTTTTCAAAGCTCTCGCCCATCCGATGCGAATTCGTATTTTGGAGGTGCTGAGCGAAGGCGAGCGAAATGTCAATGAACTGCAAACGATATTGGGCTCGGAAGGGTCCGCCGTATCCCAGCAGTTAGCCGTTCTTCGCGCCAAGAATCTGGTCAATACCGTTAAGGAAGGAACGACGGTCGTTTACTCGCTGCGAGATCCGTTGCTTAAGGATTTACTTGCGGTCGCCCGGCAAATATTTGATAACCATTTAGTCGAATCGATTTCCCTACTGCAAGGGATTCGCAACCAAACATAGGATACCCCATTTTTTCCCCGCCGGGCTGCGGGGGTCTTTTTTGTTTTTCAGGAACGGTTGGCTTCATAACATGCAGATTTCTCAGAAAAGAAGGGTTTAACAGATGAAGTGGAAAGAAAGGCTCACTCATTATGACGCTGCAAAATTTCGCAAGGATCTGATCTCGGGGTGCATTGTCGGCATCGTCGCCATTCCCCTCGGAATGGCCTTCGCCATCGCTTCAGGAGTTAAGCCGGAATACGGCTTGTACACGACGATTATTGCCGGTATTCTAATCTCGCTCTGCGGGGGCTCCAAGTTCCAGATCGGTGGGCCAACCGGTGCATTTATTCCGATTCTGCTTGCCATCGTGCTGCAATATGGATATGAAAATTTATTAATTGCCGGATTTCTGGCCGGGATTTTCCTCATCTTGATGGGGGTACTCCGATTAGGAACTCTGATTAAGTTCATCCCCCGTCCGGTGACGATCGGGTTCACCGCCGGGATTGCCGTAACGATTTTCAGTGGACAAATCGGGAACTTCCTCGGCCTGACCGGCATGCAGCGACATGAGTATTTCTTTGATAACATGAAGGAAATTGTACTGCGTCTGCCTACCTTGAATATATACAGCATCTTAACGGCAGGGATATGCCTAGCTGCTCTGCTACTTACTCCTAAATGGTTGCCGAAGGTGCCCGCTTCGCTGGTGGGTATTCTTGTCTCTACCTTTGCCGCCATCTGGTTGTTCCCTGGCAAGGTAACGACGATCGGCTCCGCCTACGGTGTGATTCCCGGTGGCTTGCCCAGCTTCCATCCGATCTCGCTAACCTGGGACAACATCGTACCGATGCTACAGCCGGCCCTGATTATTGCTTTGCTTGGCAGCATTGAATCCTTGCTCTCCGCCGTGGTTGCCGATGGCATGACAGGCACCCGTCACAACAGTAACCGCGAGTTGATCGGTCAAGGGATTGCTAATATAGCCGCGCCGCTATTCGGCGGTATTCCAGCCACCGGAGCCATCGCCCGGACGGCGACCAACATCAAGAACGGTGCGGTATCGCCTCTGTCCGGCATTATCCACGGGATTGTGGTCCTGCTGGTCGTGGCCCTGTTTGCGCCATACGCTTCGAACATCCCGCTTGCCAGTATGGCCCCGATCTTAATGGTCGTCGCCTGGAATATGAGCGAACGCAAAGCCTTTGCGCACATGCTAAGAACACGTACGAGCGATACGCTGGTCCTGCTGGTGACCTTCCTCCTGACGGTGTTCGCTACGCTGACCGTGGCCGTGGAGGTAGGACTCATTCTGGCCGTCATTCTCTTCGTGAAGAGAATGGGCGACCTGTTAACGGTCGACAAGGTGTTGCCTGACCGCTCCTGTGCCGGGGAGAAAGTCATGGCACATATGGTCACCAAGGAACATGATTGCCCGCAAATTTCGATCTTCACCGTAGATGGTCCGCTCTTCTTCGGAGCCTCCCAGGCCTTTGACCGGTTCGTCGCTCAAATCGACAGCAATTTGCTGCGCGTGGTACTGATTCGCATGGGTAAGGTACCGTTCATGGATACTACCGGGGAAGCCAACTTTACTTCGCTGGTCAAGCAGCTCCAGCAAGCTGGCATTACCGTTCTTGTTTCAGGCTTGCGTATCCAGCCACGCAAACTGATGATGAAGACGGGCTGCTACGAATTGATTGGAGAAGCTCATTTCTTCGAGCACACCGGCGAAGCCCTGAGCATAGCACTTGATGAGATTCACCAAGACAAATGCCGCGGATGCAGGCACTTTGCCTTCCGGGAATGTCCCGCCCTCTGCGGAGCAGAGCCGGAGCGCCACAAGCTGTCCGATCGCAAGGGAGCCCTTGTCCGCGAGGATAAGGTTACTGTGTGATAACGCCCTAATTTAATAAGAACATCAAAAATGCAGCCCTCTGTCAAGAGAGCTGCATTTTATTTATTTCTGGAATAACTCACGCATGATAGCTGGGGAATCCACTTCATTTTTCACTCTGTAGGATGCACTCCGCTGAGGATATATTGATACACGCTTAGGTACGCATTATCGTAGAGCGTCAATCCGAATGTACGTACTTCCCTTTTAATCCTCATTCTTCCATTTGTTATCGCAATGTTAAAACTTTCAGTTCATTTTCAGTTCCCGTTAAGTGAACAATCAGCAAGCGCTGTTAGGATAAGGTCTGTAATTAATCAACGCGAGAAAAGAGGTGCTACCACATTGAACGCTAAGTTGAGATTTCGCCACGAGTTGAAATTCACGATTAACCGGCAGCAATATTTCATTATTCGCCAGCGTTTGACGGGCTTGATCCGCCACGATGAACATGCCGGGCACAACGGAGAATACCATATTCGCAGCTTGTATTTTGACGACATCGACGACTCGGCGCTGCATGATAAATTGGGCGGCCTGCGCGACCGGCGCAAATACCGGATTCGCATTTACGATAATCGGGATACCTTGATTCATTTTGAGAAGAAAATCAAAAACGGCGATTTTATCGCCAAGCTCAAGGAGCCGCTAACTCGGGAAATGTATGATTCCATTCTGAGCGGCAATATCGAGGTGCTACATGTGCCGGACAAGCCGCTGCTGATGGAGTTGTATCACGAGATGAAGCATCGTCTGTTGGCTCCTCGTGTGATTGTCGACTACGTCCGCGAGCCCTTCGTCTGCGAGAACGGCAACGTTCGGATCACGTTCGACAAGGAGCTGCGCACCGGCCTGCATGCCGTCGATATTTTTGACGAGAATTTACGACCCATTCCGGCGCTGGATGACCAATCGGTCATTCTGGAAGTGAAATACGACGAGTATATCCCGGAATACCTTCGGGCTGCCCTTCAGCTTGAGGGGCTGCGCCAGCAATCGGCATCCAAGTATGTCATTTGCCGCAAGTATCTAAAAACCAACTCATGGGAGGATTATTAAACTTATGAATACCACCGGAACCAACGATACAGCAACTACCTTCAGCGATATTATTAAAAGCTCGGTCCTGGACAATTTCAGTTCGAGCATCAGCATCTCGCAAATTATTATTTCCCTGGGCGTTTCGTTTCTCATTGGATTATTCATTTACACCTTGTACAAACGGGTATTCAGTGGGGTGCTGTATTCCAAGGGTTTTAACGTTTCGCTTATCGGAATGACGATGGTCACCGCCATGGTCATTATCGCGATCAATTCCAATCTGGTGCTGTCCCTCGGGATGGTCGGCGCCCTGTCGATTGTTCGTTTTCGGACACCCATCAAGGACCCGACTGACCTGATCTTCCTGTTCTGGGCTGCGGCCGCAGGCATCGTTGCCGGAGCTGGCTTCTACACGCTGGCTGCGATCGGGTCGGCAATCATTGGCTTGATCCTCTTCCTGTTCATCAAGAGCAGTTCCCTAGAATCGCCCTATCTGCTTGTCGTCAATTGCGAGAGCGATGAGAGCGAACAGCTTATCCATGCTCAAATCGGCAACTTGGTCAAACGCTATAATGTGAAGCAAAAAACAGTGACCCCCGGCAATATCGAAATGACGCTGGAGGTGCGCCTGCGGGAGCAGGAAGGACATTTTGTCAACCGTATTTCTGAGCTTGGCGGTGTTAAAAATGCGGTGTTGATTAGCTATAACGGCGATTATGTGGCTTAAGCGATACGGAGGTGACCCACGATGAAACGCCAAGGAACCAAGCTTCTGTTATGGCTATGCACCGGGCTTCTTTTCTTCGGCCTGATCGCCTGCGAAGCTTTGTATCAGAATCAAAATAGTGAAACTCCCCTGAAGTCAGGGGGTACGGCTGGCAGTAGCACGACGGTATCTGCGGAAGAGCAGTTGCTGGATGAAACAGTTTTTCCCAAAGACCAGGTAATTGATGTGAAAATTACGTTAGATTCCGATGATTTTCAAGATATGCTCGATAACGCCAGCGCGGAAGAGTTCAAAACAGCTTCCGTTGATTACAACGGTCAGCATTTCGACAATGTAGGCATTCGTACCAAGGGTAATTTAAGCCTGCGCAGCGTGGTGCAAATGGAGGATTCCGATCGATACAGCTTCAAGCTGTCTTTCGACGAGTATGTTAACCAGACCTTGAACGGTATCGAGAAAATCAATCTCAACAACAATTACAGCGATGCCTCTTATATGCGGGAATACTTGGCGTATGAGTTGGCCAAGCAAATGGGCTTGCCTACACCGAAATTTTCCTATGTGAATGTATACATTAATGACGAGTTATGGGGCTTCTACCTGGCGGTGGAGCAGATTGGCGACGCCTATCTGGAACGGCACTTCGGCAATGCTTATGGTGCGCTCTACAAGGGTGAAATGACCGGCACCGGGAGTGAGTTGACCTGGCTGGGCGACGATCCTGATTCCTATACAGGGCTGGCGCTCAAGTCCAAAACTACCAATGATGATATCTTGATTGACATGCTGGATGAGCTTAACAACGGTACCGATTATGAAAAATACATCAATGTATCGCATGCTCTTGGCTACATTGCGCTGAATGTACTTACAAATAATACGGACAGCTACATCGGCGGCAACAAGCAAAATTATTATTTATATGAAGACGAAGGTGTCTTCTCTATTCTGCCCTGGGACTACAACATGGCCTTTGGCGGTATGGGCGGCGGAGGCATGGGCGGTATGGGTATGAGCCGGGGGGAAGGACAGAACAACCAGCAAGGTCCTGATCGTGCCACCAGTGGCAACGAAGCCGCAGCCCCAAGTGATGAAGACAACGGAACTGGTGATGAGGCTAATTCTGAATTACCAAGTGCCGAGAGGGATGAGAACTCCGCAGGCATGAGGGGCGGTGGCCGTACGGAGCTGCTGATCGATGAGCCAACCCAAGGTGCAGTAGCAGAGCGTCCATTAGTAGCCAAGCTCCTTGCAGTCGAGACATACAAGGACGAGTATCACAATCTGTTGCAGCAGGTCATCGACGGATATTTGGCCGATGAGAATTTCTCTGCCCGTGTAGCAGAGCTGTCGGACATGATCTCCGCTTATGTTAAAGCTGATCCTACATCCTTCTACACCTATGAGGAATATCAGGAAGCGATTCCCCAACTGATTACCACCAATGCCAATCAAGTGGACAGCATTAGCCAGCAGCTTGACGGCACTATTGCTTCTTCCGGTGACGGATCGGGAAGCGGCGGTATGGGTGGCATGGGCGGCATGATGCCTGGTGATATGGGAGATAATATCGGTGGCGAAGAGATGCCCACGTTTGGTGCTCCCCCCAGCGACACCCCAGCACAGAACGGTGTAGCAAATACGACGCAGGGCGAAGTGCCCACCGCACCGGGAGAAGATGGGCAGCCGCCTACAGATGGGTCCACCAGCGATGTTAGCGACGAACAGGTGCAAGGTGACCTGCCTGCTGCCGAAAACAACGCTGGGCAACAAGGTACCATTCCCGAAGATGGCCGCGGCCGTGGACAAGGCGGCGGTTTCCCTGGAGGAGACGGAGGCGGTATGGGAGGCGGTCCCGACGGCTTTGGGCCGGGCGGAACCACGAGTTCAGCCGAAGGCCAGCGTGAAGCTGCCGTTGCCGGAAGCGCCTTGCTTGTACTTCTGGTGACTACCGGATTTGTTGCCTTCTTCCGTAGGAAGCGGCTCTAATGAATAAGAGGTGATGCTGGATTAATCAGCATCACCTTCTTCTCATTTATAGAGGATTTTATAATTGAAACAAGCTACCGTATCCGGGGAGCTTCTCTTTAATGCCATGGGCACGCATAGCCGCCCACAGGCTTGCTCCATTGCTGGTGATTACCGGAATGCCCAAGTCCTGCTCCAGTCGCTCTACAATTTCCATGGTGCGAAAGCCCGTACAACTCAGGAACAACAACTCCGTTTCCGGCGTAACCACTTCCTTGCCAAGACGATAACTGATATGAGGTGGATTTTTGCCTATATTTGAAGCCACTTCAATGCCTAGCCCCTTCAAATTAACAATCTCGTACCCCGCCGCCGTAAAATACCCTTTGGCCGCTTCATTTAAAGAGTCAATATAAGGGGTCGCAATGGCGATCTTCCGTCGCCCCATAGCCTCAAGCGCCAAGCGACAGGCATAGCTGGTTGTCAGTATTTTCGCACTAGCCAATGACTGAAGTCTGGCCCGAAACTGGTCATCCCATTCCATCCCTTGCAGAAAGCTGCCGGAAGTACAACCATAGATCATCACATCACTCAAACAACTTTCCAACTCATCCACCGCTCGCTCAGCGTTCACCGACATGGCCTTCAACCCTTCAGGATTGGTAGCCGTCAGCTTCACCCTCGTGGTATGCACAGAAATCCCCTCTGGCACCATTCTCGATAGCTCAGACTCCATCACCGTATTGGTCGAAGGCAAAATCAAACCAATGCGTTCCCTATATCCGTACATAGCGCATTACTCCCCTGTGTTTTATAGGCATTGTCTATTCTATTGTATATATACAAGGGGGTGAAGTAAATCATGTTTTTAAGGGAGTAAGAGATAGAACCGCTTTTAGGCGTAGATAGAGGCGTCGGTAGTCATTAGAAGAGAGGAACGCGTATTCCTAGTTTAGGGCTTGCCTGTGCTTTAGCGGATTACTTTGAAGTTAGTCTGAACCATCTCGTCGGGCGTTCTAATAATTCTTCAATGATTTAATACTTGAGTTTATATCTTTTAATGGTGGTATCTAACCATAATCGCCCTATTTAATGTATCGGTACAGCGTTATTCAGGTTATACATCAATGCATTCTAAGTACGTACAACAATTTCAAGAAATCATTATACGGGTATTACTTAGGTTAAATGTGTTATTGGTTGAATGATGGGTTCATTCAGCACTGGGTGGCCCCCACCCATAAAGGAAGCCTTGAAAGGCATGAAGCCAATCAAGGTTCTTGGAAAGTCAATCGGGACTTTTTAAGCATTTACCTACTAATTCTGCTGCCTCATACCCGTTTGGTTTAAGATTTAAGGAAATAGTATCTTTATTTGTTTGTGGATTTTTATAACTCATATGCACTACATTATTAATCACATATTCTCTTGAATTATCATTTGAATCTACCAGTATATTCCCATTAAGTACGCCTGAATATTTACCTGTAATCACAACAACATTGGCGCTCTCTACATACATTGAAAATTCAACATCTACAGAAAACATTTTTTTTCACCACCTTCTATTTCTCCAACATTTGTCTGTACTCTCTAAGTTGCTGAATTGTATCTCTAGTCTCAGAATTCGGGATACCATATGCATTTCTGAATTTTATCAACTTCTCCTTAGCCTCGATCTCCATTTCGATAATATTAGTACCGTTTGCCCTCCCCGTTCTATACTGAGTTGCATGGATAAATTCTTCAAATACCGCAGAAGTTGAAGGATTTGGCCTAAATGCTATTGTAGTTGCATCTAAAGTTGATGCTTCAACACCATGATAGTTCAATAGCGGAAGCGCTTCTTCTTCCTTTACTATGAGGCCGCCATGCTTTTCAAAAGCATTTTTCATCTTATCGAACTTTTCTGCGTTCATTGGGATATGCCCTGAACCACTATCAATTCGATTTAGAGTATTACCCGTTCCCTCAATCCCCGAGCCAGCCTTCTCTGGCATCTTCCTTCCAACGTAAACCTCCCACTCCCTAATCCCCTGCGCCTCCAGCGCTTCCTCCAACTGCTGCATGCGCTTGGCATTCAGGCCTGCGTCTATCATCTTGGCCCCGTGCTTGACCAGTATCCCCAGGTTCACTGCGGCGATCAGAAGACCCACTTTGTCCAAATCGGACATGCTAACTCCCGCGATCTCAGGGTCCGTGTAGGCGTAGCCCTCACCAAGGTCATTCATCTTCACCACACCCAGATAGGTCTGCCCTCCAGATACAATGGCATCCCCTACCAACAGTGACCACACCAGCACCGAAGTCCCTGCCGAAGTGACCGAAGCCGCTACTGCGACCAGACCCATCACCCCGAAGGCGATATTCATAAACGCTTCCCCATATTGACTCGCAATCACAATGCGTTCAAAGTTAAACCGCGAGTAATACATCATTTCCGAGACCTGCTTGCTATAGTATTTCTCTGGCTCGACGTATTTCCCTGCTTCCCCCGAGGGATTTAGCGCTTCCAATGCTTCCCTATAGGTCGCATCAGCAGCCTGCCATTCCCGCGCTGTCTTGGCATTCGCCAATTGTTGCTTAGACGTCATCAGACGGTTCGTTTGCACATACTGCGTCACATAACTGGATCGTTGCTGCTCTAGCTCACCTTCGCTCTTCTTCTTCGCCTTCTTCGGGGTCTCCGGCTTCCCTAGCGATAGATATTTCTGTTGTAGCTCTCGTGAATCCTTCTGGACCAGCAGGGTTTTGGCCTTCTGCACCGCTTGCGGATCGGATGCCACTTTAGCCCGTAAAGCCGTTCGTACCTCATCTTCTGTCACGTTAACACTATACAGAGTTGGTCTTTCTTGTTCGTAATTCTCCTTCTGCTTCTCACTCCATAATATATTACGTACCTTCATGGCTTCCTCTGAGCCTTCCTCGATCAGCTCTTCCACATAAAGGTCCTTCAATTCCTCCTCATCCACCAGTTCTGCGAACGGCAGCTCCACCTTCTCAAAGTCAATCTTCTTCCCGCGGATGGCTACCCTTTCGCCTCCGATCAGCACAAATTCCTCAATATGCTTCTGCAAGATGATATGCTGCTTCGCCTGCAGCCGAATCGACTTCGGCGGAGGGGGAGGTGTATCCCTGTTTTCCTCGTGGCCTTTTGCTTGTTCTTCCCGTTTCCCGATCGTAATTCCATTCGGCGCATTCAGCAGTAAATCCTCCTGCGCCAATACCCGTAAGTTCCCTCCCGCCAGATGAATCTCTACCGTATCCTTCTGAAACANCCTTCAATTCCTCCTCATCCACCAGTTCTGCGAACGGCAGCTCCACCTTCTCAAAGTCAATCTTCTTCCCGCAGATGGCTACCGTCCCGCCTCCGATCAGTACAAATTCCTCGATATCCTTCTGCAAAATAATACTCTGCTTCGCCTGCAGCCGAATCGACTTCGGTGGAGAGGGAGGTGTATCCCTGTTTTCCTCGTGGCCTTTTGCTTGTTCCTCCCGCTTCCCGATCGTAATTCCATTCGGCGCATTCAGCAGTAAATCCTCCTGCGCCAATACCCGTAAGTTCCCTCCCGCCAGATGAATCTCTACCGTATCCTTCTGAAACAACACACCTTCCTCGCCCAACTCCATCTTCGTGTTCCCCGGAATATGTAACACCTTGGTCTTCGGCTGCTGAAACACCACCCGCGACACCATCTCTTCTCCCTGGCCTCGGGTCGCCTGAACCGCAACCCCTTCCTTCTCGACCCCTGTCGGGAAATAGACCTGCACCTTCGCCCCCTCATCTGGCAAGCTATGGAACAGATTATTGCCTTCTCCTGAATAGGGAAACCACCAGCTTCCTCCCTCTCCAGCCTCTCCATCCATGTCGAAGTGAACCCTTACCATGTTATTCGCTCGACCGACCACACTTCCGGCAATTCCCATCCCTTGGATCGCCCGATTTACTCTTGCTTTTCGGCGAAGCGCCGACCTCTGCACAAGCAAATACTCATAGTCCAGCAGACCTTGTTCATAGGTTACTCTTGACTCGCTAATCACCCACTGCTCTCGCTTGAACCCCACATTTTCGCCGACTTGGTAATACAAGCTCGACTTCACTCGGTATTGCAAGCTTTCCGCAGCAGACAGTACGGGGCCTTCACCGGACTGCCCTTGCTCCTGCCACACCCGCTCCCGATCCTGAATCATCGTATAGCTATGTGCCTGCATGTCTTTTCCCCAGGAGAAGTCAGGCACGCCAAAAAAGGCAAGAGTGGCTTTCCCGTCGATATCACAGAAGAACTTCTTGTAGGACGGATAGTGATAACTTAGTTGTTGGTGCATTTGATTCTTCAAGCCACTGGCATATTTGACGATAGCGTTCCGTCTTGCTACCAATAGACCTAATGTCCAGTACAAGTCTTGCGGATTAGCATTCTGCAGTTCATCGAGCCTTGCAAGGAGTAACTTGGCGATACAGAAAGCATTCCAACTGTCGCTCTTTTGTGTAGTCGTATGGCTCATTCGTTCGCTGTAAGACAAGGTGGACGGCTAACGTTCTGTCATTACCCCCTGTATCTTCCAACCCATAAACAGGGGAGAAGCCATTTGCTGTATGCTTCTTGACATACTTCATCAGCTCATTAAAGGCAGACGGTTTATTCTCGATTTATATTTCGTCTAGCCGTTCCAACAGTTAATAATAACGGCGGTATGTTGAGCCTTATGTAAATCCATTCCGACATAGATATGTTGTTGTTTGTAATGTGTCAAAAGGCTTCACCTCTGGTTACCGATTCTGTTGTGACATGGGTAAAGAATAGGGGCAGCCTCAGTTCAAGCGTTAACCGTTCGGTTCGCAATGGGACGCAAGTCTCTCTATTCCTTGCCTTGAAAGTCACAAGTTGTTTCATTTCAAAAACCAAAAATACTTTTTCCAATTTCAAATGTAGAAGTTCCAAACATACCTTGTCTTCCAACTGGTGGATGGTTAGCAGTACTTCTTCTGTCATCCGCCGATTATATTGGTAGATATGGTCAAATAGCGCATGTTGGCATTGTTCCAACGTTTCGAGTTTCTTATAATAGCTGTCTTCTTGTTCGACGTAACACCGTCATCCCGCCCCGTAATAGTGACAGATACGTTTATATAACTCGTTGAAAAATTCCCAATACACGTCTGAAAAGTCAATTACAATACGGTCAATAGATACAGTGACCCCTTCCATATGCCGCCCCTCCCGTTTTTTTCATGAATTTCAGGCTTAATTAGAGGGCAGGTGGCTAGCCTTTAAACGTTACCCTGGCTGTTCTATGTCAACTGGTCTTCACCAGATTGTTCGTTCACGATAACCATCGCGGCAAGCGGTCCATTCGTTGCGGACAACTTGCAGATAAGTCCTGACAATATTAATGGTTGGGCTAACTACCCCAAAAGATGCTTTGTCTTCTCATCCTCCCTACCGGGGCGAAGTATACTAGAGTTGCGAAGAATTATGAAAAATCGATGAGAAAGCGAACATAACAAAAAACAGGTCAATCATGGTGGTAGTTGACCATAATCAACCCGTTCGATGTAACGGATTAGCGTTATTTAGGTTATAAAATTCAAGCATTATTGTGTGTACAATCAAAATTGAGAAATATTTATACGGGTATTACATGGGTTTGAAGTGTTACTATTTTAATGATGAATTCATTCCGCACGGGGTAGCCCCTCGCTTTAAAATCATGATTCAAATGCAGTTCTCTCTGGGAATATGCCCCCCTCTCTAACCAAGCAAACTACGAGTCTTTGAGCCGCTCTATCAAAATAAAATTTGTTTGGGATGGTAGGATCAGGTAACGACTCTAACTCAGAAAACTTCTTAGTTGTCTTATTTAATTCAATTTTACCCATGATATCTTCATTTGGACCGAATCTGTAAACAACTGTGTTGTCATCTTCGTGTTCTTTTAGTAGTAGTACATACGAAGCCAAATTTACTCCTCCTCAGGTGGGTACCACGGACGACCAGAATCAACTGTTCTATCGTGTGCAGTCCTATAATCTGTTTTAAAAATACCTTCAAATTTTGATTCAAAAATTTCATGGTTTAATAAGTCAATATCTTGTTGTTTAAATGTCCCTTTTTGAAGTCTATCCCATGCTTGTGCAATTTCATAATCTGCTTCAAAACGCCCCACGCCGTGTTCTTTAATATGCTCTTTAAAAAACAAATGGTCTTTTATTCTTTGAACCCTATTCTCAGACATACCAGTATTTTTAGCAATACTCTGAACATCTACAATCGATTTTCTAAAGGATTCATACATTGCATCAGCTGTATTAAGCCGCTTTAAATATTCATCAACCGAAAGTTCCCGTCCTCCAGTTTGAACATTTCCCATCCCCTCAGGAATCCCTCTATGTATCTCTTCAAGCAGTTCTTTCTCTTTCTTCAAATACTCCCCAAACCGTGAAGCTTCTCGGGCAGCCCTGCTCTTCTCTATATTCTTCAACACATTTTCTCGGATCTGATCCTGCAGAGTTCTATTGCTTGTGCTTGCCTCTATCCTTATTGTTGAACTCGCAGGTTTTTCTGGGGCCTTAGCAGAGTGAATTTCCAAATCTCTATACTTATTCGTTAATCCTTTATTTTGATTCGGAACATTACTTTTGAATCGAGTTAATTCAGATTTTGGTGTCTCCCTAATCCCCTTACCTAATCCCCCTTGCATACTCTTTCCGATGTCCCCTTGTATACTCTTTCCGATATCCGCCTGCCACTTCCTAACCCCTTGAGCCTCCAGCACTTCCTCCAGCTTCTGCATACGCTTAGCATTCAGGCCTGCGTCTATCATCTTGGCCCCGTGCTTGACCAGTATCCCCAGGTTCACTGCGGCGATCAGAAGACCCACTTTGTCCAAATCGGACATGCTTACTCCCGCGATCTCAGGGTCCGTGTAGGCGTAGCCCTCACCAAGGTCATTCATCTTCACCACACCCAGATAGGTCTGCCCTCCAGATACAATGGCATCCCCTACCAACAGTGACCACACCAGCACCGAAGTCCCTGCCGAAGTGATTGAAGCCGCCACCGCCACTAGCCCCATCACGCCGAAGGCGATATTCATAAACGCTTCCCCATATTGACTGGCAATCACAATGCGTTCAAAGTTAAACCGCGAGTAGTACATGGCTTGTCCGACCTGCTTGCTATAATATTTCTCCGGTTCCACGTAGGTTCCTGCTTCCCCAGAAGGGTTTAACGCTGCCAGCGCTTCCCTATAGGTCGCATCAGCAGCCTCCCATTCCCGCGCTGTCTTGGCATTCGCCAATTGGTGCTTCGACGTCATCAGACGGTTCGTTTGCACATACTGCGTCACATAGCTGGATTGTTGCTGCTCTAGCTCACCTTCGCTCTTCTTCTTCGCCTTCTTCGGGGTCTCCGGCTTCCCTAGCGATAGATATTTCTGTTGTAGCTCTCGTGAATCCTTCTGGATCAGCAGGGTTTTGGCCTTCTGCACCGCTTGCGGATCGGATGCCACTTTAGCCCGTAAAGCCGTTCGTACCTCATCTTCTGTCACGTTAACACTATACAGAGTTGGTCTTTCTTGTTCGTAATTCTCCTTCTGCTTCTCACTCCATAATATATTACGTACCTTCATGGCTTCCTCTGAGCCTTCCTCGATCAGCTCTTCCACATAAAGGTCCTTCAATTCCTCCTCATCCACCAGTTCTGCGAACGGCAGCTCCACCTTCTCAAAGTCAATCTTCTTCCCGCAGATGGCTACCGTCCCGCCTCCGATCAGTACAAATTCCTCGATATCCTTCTGCAAAATAATACTCTGCTTCGCCTGCAGCCGAATCGACTTCGGTGGAGAGGGAGGTGTATCCCTGTTTTCCTCGTGGCCTTTTGCTTGTTCTTCCCGTTTCCCGATCGTAATTCCATTCGGCGCATTCAGCAGTAAATCCTCCTGCGCCAATACCCGTAAGTTCCCTCCCGCCAGATGAATCTCTACCGTATCCTTCTGAAACAGCACACCTTCCTCGCCCAGCTCCATCTTCGTATTCCCCGGAATATGCAATACCTTGGTCTTCGGCTGCTGAAATACCACCCGCGACACCATTTCTTCTCCCTGTCCACGGGTCGCCTGGATCGCAACCCCTTCCTTCTCGACCCCTGTCGGGAAATAGACCTGCACCTTCGCCCCCTCATCTGGCAAGCTATGGAACAGATTATTGCCTTCTCCTGAATAGGGGAACCACCAGCTTCCTCCTGCGCTAGTGCCTTCGTCCATGTCGAAGCGGACCTTCACCATGTTATTCGCTCGCTCGACCACACTTCCGGTAACGCCCACCCCTTGGATCGCCCGATTGACTCTTACTTTCCTTCGAAGGGCTGACCGCTGCACGAGCAAATACTCATAGTCCAGCAGACCTTGCGCATAGGTCATTCTTGACTCGCTAATCACCCATAAGCCCCGCTTAAACCCTACATTTTCGCCGACCTGATAGTATGTTTTGGACTTCACTCGGTACTGCAAGCTTTCCGCAGCAGATAACGCTGTATCTTCACCTGACTGCTCTTGCTCTTGCCACACCCGCTCCCGATCCTGGATCATCGTATAGCTATGTGCCTGCATGTCCTTCCCCCAGGAGAAATCCGGCACGCCAAAATACACCCTCGGCGCGTCCATCACCACATCGGGCAGAATCACCGTGCCTACGCGAGAAGCCAAGCGCTTCATAAATTGCCAGTCCGTTTCCCGGTACTGGACTACAAGCTCACCCAGGATAGCTCCCGGCTCGGTGGCTTCATTCTTCACACTGCCCTGTGGGTAGCCCTTCGCTAGTTCTCTAAGTATCTCAGTATAAGTCGCTTGCTTGTTCTGGAAGGAGCGACTCTCGGGGCGTTGATCCAGTTCATAGGATCGCGACTTGGCTTCGATCTCCACGTAATGGATTCCATCCTCCACCCGAATCTCCATCTGGCTCACGCCTCCGGCGAACCAATATTCCGGCCTCGCCCCTTCCTGCCGACGAATCAGTAGACTTTCTCCCACATGACTTTCTGCCAGACACTTCATCGCCTGCTCCTCCGTCATGCGGACGGTCAGCCGACACTGGGTATGTTCATTGAACTGGTGGATAATGTATACGTTATGTATGCCTTGATGCGTATAGGGCCAGTCCAACAAAATCCCATCCCACGGATACCAGGATTCCTCTTGTTCTTCCATCCATCCCACCACCTTATCCCTGCTTCAAATTGTGCTCGATCATTTCATATGGAGCCATATCCATCCCATTGGTCAGGAAGCTTTATCTTCCCTCCGTAAATGCAATTCAAGCATGATTTGTTTGTTAGTGCGGGGGTTCCATTCGCTCGCACCATCTTGCCACTGAGTTCCACCCTCCCGGATGGTTCAAACTCATGAACACTTAAATTTGATCGGCGTTTCGCTATCACCAAAAAAGACTCATCGCCAACCATTCAGTTGAGATAAGTCTTAATAAGATTCATTTGATTTCATTCATTGTTATGTCGAGGAAAACAGCAGTGCTTCCCTAGCTTTATGAATCTCCATCATCATCATTGCACCTAATTGAAATCCATGGATAAACGAGTCCGTCGAAAGCATTGATTCTGACTTGCCTCGCAAATCAAGCATAGCTTCAAGCCTACAAAAGTCTTCCAGTGTCAACTGTGCTTTCCATGATTCCATGGCTTCTGAGACTTCACCATTAGTTCGTCGGTAGTCTGGATTCACTGGAACTATACTTGCCTCAGGATGAATTTCTCCATAGTAGAGAGCTTCTATCATACTTCTCACTCTTCCCACCCTTTCTAAATCGACTTGAAAGAAAGACCTGCACATGATAGATTAAGTGTGCGGTCATCTCCATGAACCGTGTTGTATTGCCTATTTAACGTGACTTTAAGTCACTTCATCTATCTCAATCATACAGTGACTCGAAGTCACTGTCAAGGGGTCATTTTAATGTTTAATCGTGTACTATTTGCTGAGCGCTTCAAACAGCTGCGTCTGGAAAAATCAGTATCCCAACAAGATATTGCCTCTTCTTTAGGTGTAGATAGAACCATTGTTAGTCACTGGGAGAGAGGAACGCGGATTCCTAGTTTAGAGATTGCCTGTGCTTTAGCTGATTATCTTGAAGTTAGTCTAGACTACCTCGTCGGTCATTCCAATAATTCTTAAACGATCTATTCTTTGAGTTTATATCTTTGATTGCAATAAAAAAGCTCATTCTTCCCAATTTGTTTATTCCATATGTATGATTTAATGTAAGTTTACATATATGCCGTCAAGTTATTCCTACAGATGACACATAGATACGAACCACAATATCCAAGTCATAGTATAGGCTAAATCGTAATCGTTTTCGCCTGAATTTTCGTTTGATTTACATGAATAGAGATCAACCTTAACAGTTTTATTCCCCTCTTAAATAAAACGGAATAGCGCTAATAAGGCTTAAAAACTAAAGCGTACAACCGATATGAAAAGAGTCGAGGACAAAGGCTTCCCCCGACTTGGATTACACCCTTTGGATAGGCCACACCCAACAGTGGAACAGCGGCACAAATGGAATAAACGAACAAGCTGTTACCGTTACCGGCATAACGGAAAACACTTTCCAACAGAAGAGGCGCACGTTCTGGCCTTCTGTTACAAATCCGCCTTCCAGCAAGTTATTAAATTGGATTTTTAGGGTACTCTTCTAGATACCTATTAATTACATCTTTTTCTTCTTCATTATTCGGATTATTTCCTAAATATTTATATTCCCAAATAAGTAATTGATCATCAAAACTATATTTGGTACCGAACCAATTTGTATAATCATAATGAATCTTAAACTTACCTTTTCTATCGAGAGAAATGGTAAACGAATACCAAGGCTCTTGTTCGTAATTTATAAAAATCCTTCTTAGTTTATCACTAAGTTTGAATAGCGTTCTATCTTTCAACTTATACTGCTCTTTATCAAGAGCATAATAATTAAAGGGAATTTCTAAACTATATTTAAAGTTCTGCTCGTTCTCAGGTGTATTATAGAAGAAGTAAGTTCCCCCTCCTGTTTCAGAAATTTGGGCATAAAAATAAAATGTATGCCTTTCTTCTGGAATCATTTCATTACAAGATCTCCTTCACATTCGGCAATACGTCCATGACTATCTGTACGATAAGTATGTTGTTACGCTGTAAACCCCCAAGTTTTAATCTTTAACGCTGATCAAAATTATAGCCCCCTTTTCTTGGTAGCAAGTCTTCAAAATCACACGATGCTATTGCTTTAAAATCAGCATCCCATAACCTTGTCAGCAAATTAGATATTACTAAATTATTTATTCTTTCAATTGCCTTCTCACCTCTCCCAATGTTCCATATAATCATCTGAATGATCATATTCTGGAAATCCACGAGAAGGTTGTACTGCTCCTTGAGCATTTGCTGCGATTGTAAAGCAATTTATAAAAAATGTTCACTCTATCACTCAATATTTTCATCATCGAGTGCATCCAGAACTTTATCACTAATGTCTTGTGGGGGAAGTTCCCTAGTTATTGCTCCAGAATTACGCGGCCATGCATATTTGCCACATACTAACTCATTATGGTGATAACTGATCCTTCCACCTCTCTCAAACAACTTAATAATAGGGTCATATAGATCATGAAACTTCAGAGCGATGGGTATTTGTTTGTCTATCACGTATGCCCATTCAAGATAAAAAGCGCAAAGATACTCTGTAACCCAATCAACGTTGGTGTTTACCACTCCATTACATTCTTCCTTTATATGACCAGGTGTATCAAAACTAATTATTTCTGCTGCATTAAATACAGCACGTCTATTATCATCCTTGGAGTTAAAATCCAAAAAAATATTCCCTCTTCTAATAAACTCTGTAACTAGGAATGCATATGAAGGTTTATCCATTCCATTATTTTCCCAGTTAATGTTTTTTATTCTTTCATTCGCTTGTTCAAAGTTAGAATTCAATTTTCCCACCTCAAAATTTTGGTTTAAACCCTGGAAATCCCCCGGGTTGTGGTGGTGCTATCTCATGAGCACCTTTTGTACTTTCGTTCCTTGTACCATCTTTGAAATAGTTTATATCACGATAAGGCAATCCTTCTTGCATCATTTTACTTTCTGCCAATTCATGGTCCGCTAATTGTCTAAACCATGTTTTTTCCTCTGCTGATAATTCACCTTTTAGTGCTTTTTCCCATCCATAGGCTATATCAATATCGGGATCAAAATAGCCTTTATAATAGTACTTGCCGTTAACAGTATCAACTAAGTTCATGTGTTCAGTAAGTATTACATGTGTCTTCAACTGACTTGCCTCTTCAAAACTAAGTCCTGTATTCCGTGAAATGGTCTCTAACTCTCCGGCATCTAAACCAGTGGATCTTAACTTTTCATACGTCTGAAAAGCTATCTCTTCCTGTTTAAAATTAGGAACAAACTTAATAGGTTCTCCACGAGGGTCTATTGGTTTAGGTGTTCTAACTTTATCCGCTCCCTCAACCCCTTCACTCTTCTTCCCATCCTTGGGAGGCTTCTCCACTCCCCCAGAACCGCCGTGTCTATTACTGTCTATCCGTGAATAATCTTCAAACTTCCAGACCTTGTTCCCTTGCTTGAAATCCCCCATCCCAACAGGAATGGCTTTCTTCGAAAATGAATCCATTCGAGACGCCAGACTCTGCAGCATGCTCTCTAGTGAGGTCAGGTCTAGTGGTAGATGCATCGTGTTTGTCCGTAGCTTTCGGTCTCCTCCCAAGCCTTCAACCGCTTCTTGCAGCTTATTATTCCACCGTGGGGGCACCAGGCTTGGCTTTGACGTTTCTCCACCTTCTACTACTGTAGACTTACCCTCAATGAACGATCCTGGCCCTTTATCCATTTTTTTGGCGAGTCCGGCTGCGCCCTTCTGCATAGCGACCACATCCGACACGCGTTCTAATGCCTTGATCTTGTTATATCCCGCATTGTAGCTTTCCTCTTTGCTGTGGGTCAATAGGTTTCCTTTGTCATTAATGATTTTCGCAACTGGGTCTGTTAAGGAATTCCAAGCGCTTGCAACATCATTCCCTATCTCTTTTAATCCCTTCTTCAGTTGCACGAGGTCTGAACTGTATTCAACCACTGCACCTACCGCTTTGCCTAGACCTTCCTGGGTCGCGTTATGCTCAAGGCGCCCTGGCCCCAGTTGGCCATTTACGTCCATATTCACATATTGATAACCTATATCCAGTAAATCAGTTGTAAAATCACTTACTCCCTGCAAAATCTCTATTATTCCATTCGCCCCACCCTTCACTTCTTCCACGGCATTCGTCCAGGCGCGGGAGGCCATCACCATCGCAATGCCTTGATCGGCTACCTGCTGTTCAAACTCAGATAGCAGCGGTTCCGCATAGAATTGATGCACACTGGCTTCGATCTGGATCTCGGTCCCTTGGCTATTTACCTGCTGCTCCAGATCCACCTTCTCTGTCGGCGTACCCAGGTGCAAGCCATTTCCCCCCACCAGTTGGATGCGTCCACCCGACAAGCTCAGATCGCCTGTCGCCTGAATCTGAACCTGCTGCGTACTCGTCAGATTCACGCCATGCTGGGCATTCATGGAGATATATAGCGCACCTTCCTGCGCCTGGATGTTCAATTCCTGATTCCCAAGGGATATTTCCTTGCCCTCCGGGTTGGCAAAGGATTTCACCCCGGGGTCTGCTGTTTTTCGCTCATGCCGTTCGGCCGGGGATTCGACAATCTGACCATTTGCGGAAGGCTTGGCAGACACGGCACGGGAAGAGGGCGAAGTTCTTACCGATTGAATCACCATGGCATCATCCTCATTCGGACCCGGAAAGTATAGCTTGACCTGCGCGCCCTTCTCCGGCATTAGATACCACACCTGATTGCCCTCTGCCGAGTAGGGGAACCACTGGGCTGCTTGAGAAGGTTGCTCATCCAGATCCAGATGCAGACGCACCTGATTGCGGCTAACCTCAATGATCTTCCCTTCAATAGATGCGCCAATTATCGTCTCATTGTACTTCTTGGAGATGCGTAGTCCTTCTTGAATGGCACACTCATACGACCAAGTCATCAGCCCTTGATCTAGCCCCCCTTCGCACCGCGTAATCACATAAACCTCGTGATTCCGATGCACCTCATCCCCCACCTGCAAAATACGATCCCATTTAAAGGCATAGCGGGTATAGTCCTCAGCACGAACATGCGCCCCGGCATTTGCTGCCTGATCCAGAAAGGGCGCTAGATTCCTTTTGAGTGTAAATGGAACTCCCTCCAACTGAATCTCTTTTCCTGTCTGCGGAATCCCGATCCAGATTTGGGGATGGGCAGACAACGTATTGGGAAGGATGGAGACTCCAGCATGCGAGGCTAGACGCTTCAGAAACGTCCAGTCCGTCTCCTGATATTGCAGCATGAACTGACCTGTAGCCTGCTTGCCAAAGGCTTCGTCAATCTTGTCTGCTCCGGGATAGTCGGCAAGTACAGCATCGATAATCTCTGCATATTGTTGATCTACCCGTTGGAAGGACCGGTTCTTCAATTCGGTATCCAGCTTAAAGCTGTGCGAGATGAGGCCAAGGAAAACCTTGACCTCCTGCGGGGCATGCTCCATTTGGATATCATACAATTGTCCCATGAACAAGGGACATCTTACGCCCTTCTCATCGTCATACCATAGCTCGATGGCATCTTGTTCACTGGCTTGTGTCAGCAGTTGATCCGCGAGCCAAGGCTCTACGCTTCCCTGCAGGCTCACTCTCGCATGCTCCCCCCACTCCTGAAGCAGGCTTAGCTTCTGAAGACGGATCTCACCATAGGGCCAGACCACATGAATTTGGTGATAGGTCAGACGGTCTTTTGCTACATTCATACCTTTGTCTCCTTTGATTCTTCTCCGGATTCATCTATGAATTCAAGGATCTGCTCAAGCATCCTGTCCATCGTCTATAATCGAGATGACTCCACCACTCTCGGAAGGAAGCTCAACGATAATCGAACCAGGCACGACTGACATCCGTACACCAGGCAGACCTTGGCAGTTGCATGTTAACGTACAGTTACTCAACAGCGCAGGTGCTCCCTCAATCAACACATCCTCTTTTCCCCCCGTCCACTTGGCACCAGGTTCAATCTGCGGCTCACAGGGGAGCCCTTGCTTCAATTTGCACAGCCCAAAAGCATGCTTCTCGCTGATATTGGCATTTGCTCCACAAACAGCATCCTCTACCGTCAGAACAGGCTTGTCCTTAATATAGACACCGTGACTATACGTGGCATTGAGTACACCAGGGTCTGTTCCCTGACTACACTGCAAGGTCGCTCCTCTCACCACATAAGTCTCTTCCCCTCCAAAAGCGCCCTCACTTAATGCCCTGATCAGCATGGGTAAAAAAGACATATGCTCTCCTCCCTTTCATCCGTTTTGTTATAGCCATGTTGCTGTACGAAATATCGCATACATAATAGAAGTCCATCTGGGTGCATGCTCGAGTTTGAATTGACCACTCACGCTTAGAGCCTTGCCTCGCCACGATCGAATGAATCCAATTTGCAGACAGGGATCAGGCATCAGCGGAAAGACATTCGTATAGCAGTTGACATACGTATCCTGAAGCGGCATTGCTGTCTCTTCTAACCGGATCAAAGAGGACTTTGTACGGCTCATTTCGCTCAAAAATCCCTGCTGATACATCTCTACCTGCTCAGGAAGTAATTCCTGTTCACTTTGGTAGACACCAAACACGACCCCTTCCTTCTGATCCTGAAAATTCCAGCTTCCCGTTCTGCTTCTGGCTTGCTGCATAGGTGTCAGAGGGAGCCAGTTCACCGGTAAATGCATGGTGATATCACCTTCCGGTCGTTGAACACTACGAAATGGCATCTGCTCGCCATCTGGAAATGTGAGTAGGCCACCTGGGATCTGCTCTACCACCTGTTTGGCTGTCATGAGCATCCAGCTCTCATCGTTCTCTGTCATCTCTAGCTGCTCCTGAAGCTCTTGCTGATGCTTCAGCTTCAGAAATATCTCGTCCCAATGTGCCTGCAAGCTCACACCTCCTCACATAAGTGCCAATTTGTGTAGCCTAAAGCCCGTAAAACTTCGCCGAAGCAAACTTTCCGCCGCCTCAAGACTCACGATAAAGTAAGGTTCTCTTATATCGGCAAGTCGGAAGAAATGATGTCCTTTGACCCTTGATAAATCCAAAACGAGACGTTTCAACGTATGGTCATGCGGATAAAACTCTGTATGAATAGATGTTCCCTCCACCTCGGGAATCCAGGGTATCCAATAGAGCGCCTGATGGTTCAGCTCCGGATGGATTAGATGGACCTGCTTCCAACGAATATGCTTGTTATACATCTCCAGAATACGTTTCATCTCATCCGACAAAAGTGGCTGTGCCTCCACGAAAGGAAGCCAATCCCGGTACCCCTCACCCGAAGCATTTTCAGCCTGCAGCACTTGCACCGGAGGCATGTTAGCGAACGGAGTTTTTAGCATAGCGGGAAGCGCCAATTTGAGACGTGAAGATGTGCGGTCATCATTTGTAAGTGCATAATAATGGTGCATCGTATCTTCTCCTTACTCCGTCCAGACAATGGAATCAAATTGAGCTTGACTAAGTTTCCAGCTCTGGCTGTACTTTTGTGGCACACGAGCCCCTTCCAGGGAGGCTCCCTCAAAATAGGCATGCTCAAAATTTTGCGTATCTGTAAAATCAGCTCCGTTCAGACAAGCATGCTCAAAATGCAACCCGCACAAGCCTGGGGAACGCTCTTCCCCCTTTCTTTTGGCCTGTCCACTGGCTCCGCGAAAGCTGGCATCTGCAAGCTGACTGTAACGAAAATCTGCATCCGTTAGTAAGCAGTCCTCAAAGCTGCTTTCGTTCAATACGGCATGCTGCCAGCGACATCCAATCAGAATGCATTCGTAGAATCGACTGTTCCTCAGTTCACTATAGCTAAAGTCGTTATATCGTAAATCTCGCTTCTCTACTTCAAAGTATGGCTGTATAAACTGTCTTAAATTTTCATACACAAATGGTGAGTCCTCATCCTCTTGAAGTAATTGATCAACAAGTTCTTCATCTTTTCGTGCTTCCTGACCCTCGATGTACAAGCTCTCACTAAAATCCTTGTATTCACCCGTTCTGATAAATAGCCGACTATGCTTCAATATCCCCTGATACTCAGACATTTGTGTGGCCTCAGGCAAGGCTAGACGCAATAAGGCCTTCACATATTGATGGAAGAAAGGCACAAGCTTCAGCACCATTCGTTCAACATCTGCCGAATGAATGGAATCGATGTATCGTTTTCGTTTTTGCTCCAGCAGGGTCATCATCCCGCCTAGTGGTGCATAAGCCCATGATGCATCATAAGTACAGCGCACCTCTGAGTCGTCGGTATACCACTTTGCAGTATAGGCTTCAACCATATACAGATATGATCGCTCAAGCATCTGCGTTCGTAGCAAGGAATAATGGATATAACCAATAGCCCTCAGTTCGTTCCGGTCCTGTAAATGCCGAATTCGAGAACATAATTGCCTAAAAGATGCCAGGACCCCCTCTATCAACTCGGTCTGCTCGTGATAAAAGGTTGTCTCCAATAGATCCAGTTGGTGGTTCAGAAGCGGTATCACTTCCTGCTCTCTAAAATGCTGCAACGCTGTCGACCTGTCCATAAGGTATGAAGCCCCCTTTTGTTCAATTCATCTTGATTTCAGTACCAGAGAACATGGTATTATCCGTAAGTGTTAATGTATTTCCATTGCCTGAGAGCTCGATGGTCTCCGCAGACAACTGAATACGGCCAGAATTCATAACAATATCCGAAGCTGCGCGTATGCTCACATCTTTACCGCTGACAATACTAATGCCTGTGTTATCATTCATAACAATAGACATTCCATCACCGGAGATGACTATTTGATCGGGGGCAAGCATGATTTCTTTGCCGTACTTGGTGCGAAGGGTCTTGATGGCAGGATCGTCCATACGGTCTGGAGTAGATGCTGCTGAAGGTGTTTCAGCAGCTCCGGATGAGGCAGGTACAGTAGCTACAATAGCAGGAGTTGTGGGGACAGTAGTTTTTGCAACTGCAGGTATCTCTCTTTTCACCGAACTGATAGCATACCCCTCCTCTTCCTTATAGCTTGGAAAATAAATCCGGACACTATCTCCCTCCTCAGGCATACAGTACCAGCCCGTATTATCAGCAGAGGCATAAATCGTAGAGTATGGGAACCAGTAATCCGTATTGGGGTCTTGCTGATCATCCATGTCCAGTTTGGCACGAATCTGGTCTCTACGAACACTGAGAACCTTCCCCTGTATAGAAGCGCCAATAATCGAGCGATTGTAATCCTTGATCGGGCGCAGTCCACTACGTGGTGACAGCTTCACAGTATTCGTCAGTATCCCTTCACATATTTCAGTCACCACCTCGGCTACAAGCAGCAATTGTCCCTTAAACATCACTTCATAGCCAGGCTCTAAAGTCTTATCACTCTGTACTTCATATTGGATAAAATCACTATCACGCACACCCGGGATTGAATTATCTACAGCCGTCTGATGGGCAGCTACACGCTTGGTGGCCTTATAGTAAGGAGATAAGAGTTCTCCCTTGCTAAGTCCCATTGGCATACCAAAGTAAAATTTAGGCACCCCATAGCCTACGGCTGGGATTAAAGGAGAATAGAAATGAGAGGCAAGACGCTTAAGAAACTGCCAATCTGTCTCATCATATTGCATAATAAAAGTACCAATTTTCTTTTGCTCAGTGACAACATCCATTGCCTCCCCCTTGGGGTAACTGGACATAATATGCTTAATCAGACCGGCATAAGTAATCTGCGGGTTCTGGAAGGAGCGCCTGTGGCGCTTAATGTCCAATTGGTAGGTATGAGAGATCGCTTCAAAGGTTAAATAGTGGATTCCATGAATGAACTTCTCTTCCACATTTAGCACTACTCCACGGAATAGAGCCTGTCGGTTCCCGGACTCATCCTTCACAAATGCCTTAACCTCTGTCTCTTCGTCTGATGCCCTTATATAACGCTCCTTGTTCTCTTCGGAAATTATTCCGCTGCATATCATTCGGGCATGCTCATTTACCGTCTTAATAATCTTCAACTCATGTAAATGAACAAAGGTAAACGGCATAACTTCAATTTGTCCATAAGTTATGGTAGAGCTCATGTGTATCCCTCCTTGATTATTGATTTAGACACTCAGCTTCTCTCTTCCCTAATCTACAATCATCCGCCCTGCGCTCCCAGGGCTCAGTCCCTTTCTCCCGCCCCCTCGGTTGCTATCCAGAATGCGTAACAGGTGCTTATGAATATCGGCATTCCTATAATCCCTGTATGCCATGCCGAGTCGGCCTGCGATGTAATGGAGAATGACACTGCGATGAAGCACCCCATCGTTCAGGCACATCATGGCAAATGCCAGGTCCTGCGGATCTGTGCTACCTCGCCGCAGCAGCTCGTCGCCGAACAGGCGCATCACCGCTGGGAGCAAGGTGCTTTGTCCATAAGCTGCTGCTGGGGCATAGAGCAGATTAACCGTGTTGTACTCTGTGGCAAGGTCCCGGAAATTTTGATAGTCCTGACGGAGCCGAGCACCCGTCTTCAGCTTGAAGCGGCATAACTCCAGCTCGTCTGCCGCCAGCTCAAGCCGCTCATCGAGCACAATTTCACTGCGCCCTACCACCCAGTCGCCATCCTCCGTCCCTTCCAGGAACCGAACCTTGACCACGGTCTCCCACCCTGTAGCCAGATAGGTAAGTATGGCAGGCTCACTGAGCATATATAATTGCCCGCCGTGCTTGATTAGGCCAGGCTGCACCGTCAGCGTATCTACTCCCACCGCCACCTGGGCCCCGGTAATAATACCGTCCGCATACTCGCGGTAATAAATATCTGCCAATTCACGTGGATAGTCCCGCAAGCTTTCCAGCATTGCTGTCTTGAGAATTCGTCCCTTTTCAAATTTGGGCGTCAGGTTCGCAAACAAATACAGCCCCTCCTTTCAGCAACTGATAGCTTCTATTTCATCCCATCAAAAAAATCCAGCTCCGAGCTATCGCTCTCGAAGGGGAACAACTCCTTGCGCCCAAGGAACAGGCCTTCATCCCGGCGGGCAATCGGCAGTACATGGAACCCCCATTCATGCTCATCGGCAAATACAAAGAACTTGGTCTCCCCGTTCACAATGGAATCCGTATCATCCTGCGGAATGCGTTCCCCATAGTGCGCCCGGATATCCTCATACACCACGGGCTTGTAATCTTCAGCAGAATTTATATAACTGTACTGCCGCCGCAACGCATCATCGCTGCCTCGCAGGAACAAGTCCAGTTGGACGACCCCGGAGGGACGGGATATCGTTCCAGGCATACTGTCACTCCGGCGTAAGCTGCTGATTAGCTGCACTTCCCGGCGATGGTGAGTAAAGGCGCTTACCGTGTAGGGGATGGCTGCAGATCGAGTCAATACACTCGCCTCGATCTCTCCTGTCTTACGGGCGTGCAAATAACGGATCGCCCCCCGCAGGCAAGCGAGCTTAAGCTCGGGAACCCGCCCCTCCAGAGGCTTCTGACGAAATTCAATACTACGTCCTGGCACGAATTCCTTAAGCGCCTCACGGAATACATCAATCCGGCAGGATTGCCCGGTCAGCTTGATAATGGAATAGTCTGCCAAGGCCCCTGCTCGATAGAATTCGTCCAGAAATCGCCGCACCACCTCATAGATATCCGCCTTGATCAATTGCGTAATTTCCTGAATGTTGAACACCAATTCAGGAACCGCATATTCATCCTTCAGCTCTCCGTTGGCATTGGCATCCACCGACAAGAACCAGCGCTCCACACGAGTCATCTCCAGAGAGCCATCCTCTTGAGAGCCAAGCTGGCTACCGTCTTCTCCCCCGGAACCGGAGCCAGCAAGGGGAGCTTGACCATGCTTGGCCTGGAAGCGGCTCATAACCACTCCCGTCTTCCGGTAGAACTGCTCCTTCATTTCCTCCGCCAAATCCCACAGAAAGTGAAAGTTGCCTCTCACCCGTATGTATTCCTCACGAGATCGGTTCTCATATTGGACAAATGCCGTTGGAATGACTCGCTCCGCTTCCTGATAACGTCGTTCCAGTTCCGCATAAATAACATCGATCCCCTGCTCATCCACTTCCCGGAACAAGTCATTGCCCGGAAAGGCGATTAAGGCATCAATGCCCTGTCTTTCCCGCAGCCCGCTATAATAATCTGCGAAAGTCACCTTCAGTAGCTGCATGATCCGATACGTCAGGTTATTCCCACCGAAATGCGTATCTCCATTCTCGTAAGTGGATTCAATTGAGATCCGGTAAGACATGTGACCATCGTCAATTCGGAAGATACAGGAGGACAAATCTGTCGTGCCCCCGCCACAATCAATGACAAGTGCCTTATATTCCGTACCTTCCACAAAGCTATTCCGTTCAATTCCATCCGCAATCGTGTTATAAAGGACGGCCATCCCTTCATCCAGTGCATGGGTCCGCTCAATCCGGTATTCGGGCAGTAGCTCAGCAAACATCTCCAGATAGGGCGTCTTCATTTTGACCGGAGAGGTGAAGTGCAGGTTCTTGAATTTACATTTAAATTGATGCTCCGCCATCCGAATGACATACATAAGATAAGCACGCAGTAAGTCGCTCCGACTGGCTCGTGCAGTATTCCCTTCGCTGTCCATAAGCTCCACCGTTTTGCGATAGTCATTCACCCAGCGCTTCATCCCCTGGAATACGGACGTGCGATCGCCGAAGCTGCTTCGTCTCCCTCTTTGCAAGGCTTCATGTCCGAAGGCATAGCTGACCTGCTCCGGATTGGAGCAATCCACTACACCTACTGCCGTCGGCAAGGCCTCTGTCCATGGCATACCCTCGGTATGAGGGAACTTGACGAATTGAATCTCGCGCCCTGACGATATCTCGCCTGCTGCTGACGAAGTAACACCACCCCAATCCAGCAAGGCTCCCGCCGTTGTGTTACAGGTTCCAAAATCTACCGCCAGTACCGCATCCGTATCCTTAAGTTCGCCAAATTCCAATTCAGCAATGGGCACCTTGTAATAATGAATATGGGTAGGTGGAAGGGCACGCTCTTGATAATAGGTGTTATAGATGTAATCTGAATCGCTTCTGCGCATGAAGATAAGGCTATACTGCCGATTTGCCGTATGCCGCCACTCTCCCTCATGATGTGCGGCCAGATAGTAATCACCTCGGGTCTCCTTTTGCCGCAGATGAAAAATACCACACAATTCCATCCGGTCGTTCACCAGCAGCACATTCGACTCGGGCAACTCCATGGATGCCTTAACCTCATAAGCATCTGTTCTGCCGATCTCAAGACCTGGATATACTACCATTCGAGCGGGTACACGGATACGGTCAGCTTGTTGCAACGGGGCCTGCATATATCGGCTCATCACTGCCTGTATACGCTCCATCCCTCCTTCGCTGGTAAAGCCGATTAACAACTGTTCCTCCGCGCCTAGGTATTTCAGGATAATGCGTATCGTATCGTCCCGATTCAGCCCCTGACTGATCCCTTCCACCAGCCGCTCCCGGTAACAAATATTCCGAAGCTGAAAGGTGGTTAGCTCGGACAACTCCTCTCTCGTATAACGAGTTGGTCCGTTGCCGCGTTGTCGCCCCGCCTGATCGGTATATAGCTTGAATCCACTCATGAGCCCCACTCTCCCTCTTGCGTTACTACCTTAATACAGTGCGATCCGGTCTACGATCATCGTCTCCTCCGCATCAATAATGCCTATATGGCAGTCCCAATACACCTCGGTTCGATAACGTACGGGAAGAAACAGCTCCATCAGTGTCTCAAGCTTCATCCGCCCCGTTTCCGTACACTTCTGACCAATATAGAACAGCATTTCATCCTTCTCTTCGCTGTTAACATAAATTGTGGAGTGCCGAAACACCTGGCCCACCATGCTCTTTAGCAAATGTAGTGGCTCTCCCGTGTCGTACATTCTCAGAATCGCCCCCGCAATCCATTCCTGCTCTTCGCGAGTAAAGAGGCGCATTCGTTCTTTGACCCGTTCGCCAAACGTCCCGGATTCCAGATCTCGCAATACGAAACGGATATAATATTCCCGCTTGTTCATACCTTGCATCAGATCGAGCTCCGCCAGAAAGTGCACTAATATATCAAATAATTCATGCCTGAACTCCGAATCCTCGGACAAATTAATATCCAGCATCTCGCCAAATATGTTGTAG
Organism: Paenibacillus senegalimassiliensis; assembly: GCF_001486585.1. Classification (GTDB taxonomy): domain Bacteria; phylum Bacillota; class Bacilli; order Paenibacillales; family Paenibacillaceae; genus Fontibacillus; species Fontibacillus senegalimassiliensis. Next base: position 27,308 of record NZ_LN909045.1, on the reverse strand, counting down.
AATCGGTAGTAGGGGTTAACCTCTACCTCCAACTCATGCTGGCCTGCTCCGGCATTTATCTCCTGCAAGCTAAGCTCCATATATGGCGAATACACTCTGGCTGGTATAAATCTGATGTGCCGCTTATCTAATCCGGCCTGACCGGCACGCACCAGCAAATCCCAGATATAATTCAAGCCCATTCTCCTTCGCAGCGGTATTCCGGGAACATAAGCTGCACCTCGGAGACAAGGAAGCTCAGCACATCCTCGGCCATGAAGGACAGACTCTCCGCGAAGCCCTGGTTCTTAAATCTCAGGCACATCCGCCATTTTCCGTTGTCAATTCGGACCTCATCCGTAATAAAGCGGTTTAACTCATAGGTGATTGCAGAGCTAGTTCCTGGAGTACAAATCTCCACATCAGCAAGTTCTAATGACTCTGCTGCAACAAAGGAATGCATTAACCGCAAAATATCACCGCGAGAACGAACAACCTGTCCCTGTCTTCGGTGATAGCTATCGATAAAATTCTGCTTCTGGCGGTTGGACATTAGTCCATATCCCGGCTTGCTCATAACGGATTCAAACGGTTCGACCAGCATAAGCATCTGCCACACCACAGTTTGATCCAGCGAGGAGACCACCGTCAGTTCCTCTTCACTTCGCTTAACATATCGCACCGTATCATCTACTACATCCACCAGATAACCATGCTGAACTCCCGTTTTTCTTAAAGACAGTACATGCTCAAAATTAATGCGGTCGAGTGCAGGAACGGGAAAACCTCCCGCCTTTAGCTCTAAACGCTGAATATTCCACAAAGGAATCATATCAACTCGCTTGAACGACTCGTATTCCTCCAGATGCACCGTCAGTTCCAGCACCTCTTCTGCCTCATCCAGTTCACCGTCCAGCCGGGTCAACACCGCATCTACAAATTTATGGGCGTATGGGTGATTGAGCGTTTTCCAGGGCAGCCCATTGCTCAGAAAAATATGATATAACCTTTCAATCTCTTGAATGTATACCATATTCCGTTCCAGCTTGAACTCAATATCATAGGAGGCACGAGAGGTGGTCAGCTTGCCCTTGAAGCTTCGATTGCTCTGCACAAGATGCTGAATGTCCTTGTGACTGCACGCCAGAAACAGCGTGCATAGCCGTACCGCTTCTCCGCCTCGCAGACCGGAAGCTATTGAACTAAGATCAATTCTCCCCGGCTCTGTATCCTCCACAATCATCGGGAACAAATATTCATGTAGTGGGTCCCATTCATCTCGTCGGCACATAGATACGAAGACATCGTACTTGCCTTCGTATTCGCCAACCTCCTCGAACACCCGCTGCTCCAGCCTCCGGTTCAAGTCCTCTTGATAATCCACCAGATTTAGAAACACGCCGCTCATCAAATCTCGCAGCATACGTCGCTGCTGTAAATCCTCCATTTTGCTCAAGCGTTCCAGAATCATATCCTTCATGAAGCGTTCCCTCCTTTGGACAATAGCAACTCATCCTGACCGCCATGAATACCATCTTCACATTCTATCCATCACTATCTTCGCTGGTCTCGTCCCCGTTATTAGCATTTGCTGCCTCGTTGGACGTTGGCTTCTGCTGGCTAGCAGTAGATGCTCCCTCACTACCGCCCTTCTGTTCAAGTAACGGTCCTGGAGTACTTGCCATTGCCGCCGGCACAGCCGGATTCAGCTTCTCATCCGCCTGACCAATCTTCCGCTCCATCGCCAGCACCCGCTCCAGCTTATCGATCTCCTGATAGATTTCCTGAGCCAGCTTGTATGACTCAATAGCGGAGGCATAATCCGTGGCAGCCAGGCTACGGTCACCCTTCTTCTCCAAATTGTCGGCCTGCAAGGTTCTGGTTTCCTTATGGATACTGTCGATTTTGCTCTGCGTCTGCTCGATCTTCTCCTCAACCTTCTTATGACCCGTTTCATATTCGGCCTCAAGGGCGGCCTTCTTCGCTTTCCCGTAAACCGCAATAGCTCCGTTATAATCCTGCTCCTGAAAGAGCTTATCGCCCTCCTTGATCACCTCGGACAAGCCAGCAATGGCCTCCGCTCGTGTAATCTTGCCCTTAATATCTTCCGCTTTGAACGGCTTATATTTGTCTGCCTCTTGTAAGGCATCCCCATAGCTCGCAATGGCCATATCATAGCTCCCATCCTGCACATAGCCATCGCCATCTGTTACGAATTGGGCTACCTGCTGCTTCCCCCGTAGAAGCTGGAAGTGCAGCTTATCTTTGAGCTTGCTGGCCGCATTTTTGGCCTCGCTATATGATTTAAGCGCCTTGGCATAATCGCCTGCGGATGCATAGCGATCAGCCTCCTGCTCAAGATCCGTCATTTGCACGATGGTTCGAGCGAGCGTCTCGGCCTGCTTCGCCTTGACATACCAAATGCCGCCTCCCGCAATCGCCAAGGTCAGCAGGAGCATTGCTCCTCGCAAGATCCACTTTTTATAGTTTTTCGGCTTTTCCGTAAATGTCTTATTGATATAAACTGCAGCGGCCGTATAATTGCTAACAGACTTTTGCTGCTTGCTGAGCACGACTTCCTCCAGCATGTCAGTCAAACCAGTCGGGTCACTCGCTCCCGCCAGAGCATCCAGCATTTCCGGCAACTCGACTTGTTCCCAAATTCCACGCGTAGCAAGCAGCAACACATCACCGTCAGACAAGGGCAGCTTGTCCGAGATATAAGGATCAAAATGATCGGGTCGCCCCATATAATTGAATAAGTTCCCTCGTTCTTCATGATCCTGGTTCCGGCTCTCAGACAATCTTCCCTGATCCATCATCCATTGGGTCAGGCTCTGATCCTTGGAACGCAGATTGACCCGCCCGCCACGGAAGTGGTACAGCCTCGCATTCCCGCAAGTAGCCCATATCATCCGAGTATAATCGGTAACGATGACAAGCACGCTTGCCTTCAGACGGACTCGGCGGCTCTCAAACTTAAGCCATTCGTGAGCTTCCTCCAGCACCTGACGCAAAGCTCGGCGAGACATCGATGGCTTCTCCATAAAGCTTTCCAGAATCGCTTTAACTACCATTTCAGCACTACGCACTTCCTTATCCTGGTCAAGCCCATCGGCAACTACATAACAAGCCATGTCTTCAAGTTCCACGAACGCAAAAAAATCCCGATTGTCGAAATGCGAACCCGCTTCGGAAACAAAGGCTGTCTTAAAGTCGCTATTCTCCTTCCTCATGCGTTCCCCCGTTCCCCCACCGCCTCAGGCGTCAGGGTAATGAATTAATACTTAAGAATGAGGACCGTTGCATTATCCTGATGCTTATAGCTCTTCCGCTCTACGCCAGCGATTAATTCCTCCGCCGTATCCTGCGCCGGCATGCCCTTCATCAGGATCTGCTCCATCTCCACTTCCGTCAGCGCGTCGTACACCCCATCACTGCACAGAACAACAATGTCCCCAGACTCCAGTGGGATCGGTTCACCCATTTCCATACTCTTAAAACCTGCATATCCCAAATAATTTGTCAGTTGATTCTTCATCGGATTGCTGCTAACATCCTCCCGCCCGATCTCACCAGCCAAATATCTGGATTCAAGCACACTTTCAAAGGTATCCTTGGCATTGATATACCGAAACTCCCCATCCCGAAATAGCAAAATCAAGCTATCCCCGACCGCTCCCCAATAAAGCTGGCCATTTGAGACAACCGCGCTGATTAGAGTGGTCCCCCCAATAGCACCACCTAACTGCTCGATTACAGACCGATTACTCATTAGGGCCGCCTTATGAAAAAATCCACGGATATCCGCCGCATCATCCAGCTTGAGAAATTCTCTAGAGAACATGGTCACCGAAAGTGTGCTGGCCATGCGCCCATGGGCTACGCCACTGATACCATCCGCTAGCACAGCTAACGTGCCCACTTTGGTAACGGTGCTGGCAAAATAATCATCCTGTTCTGTACGCCGTCCAATGGTCTGGGCATTCCCAATCTCAATTCCCCATCCTTGCTCCTCCGCATTGCCTGTAGCTGTGATGCCTAACGCCTTCCCGTGATTCGAATGTAATGCTACCCCCTTGGTCCGTAATTTCTGACGAATGATGAGCAATATAGCTACGATCACAAATACCGCCAGGTAGACTGTAATTACCTCAGTAGTAAAACCATACTTATGCTCCATCATCAGCCTCTAACCGTTATCCCATTCGAAATGAGGACCACAGAGCGGTACGAATACAAATTTGCTGCGTCCAAGCTGAATCAGATCGTAAGCATTTAACTCCACAGGCGAATATACTGCCTCGTTATTATGGTAAGCCAAACCCGAGGCGTCTCCGGGGAGCAGGTAAAAGTTCCGTTTCTTCGGATCATAAACAATAACGGCATGATTACGTCTGGATACCGCGTTGTCCCCAATAATTCGAATATGCATCTCCTCGGCTCGCCCGATAAAGTTCTTCTCGGCCATAATCCGGTAATCTTGTCCCATCTGTGGACCTTCAACGCATACTAGCCAGCCCGTCACCGGCTGAATTCCGGTCGTCTCTCCCAAATAGGGCATGGTCTTATCATCCATGTCCGTAGCCGCAGCCGGCATCTGTGAATTTTGGGATGCACGTGCTGGTGTCTCTACGGTAGTGTTGCAGTAAGGGCATGTATGGCCATGCTTTCTTGAACTAAACATATGCCCGTTCATACATCTCGTCAGGCTCATTTTTGAATTCAGTCCTCCGTCTGTCAATGTAAGTGGGTGAGTATCCCTATTTCACTAAAAGTCTGGTATTCGCGATAAAGATCATGTCACCCGCACCGACCCGTACCGGCTCTTCAGCAATGAGCCGATTCGCGTCGCTGCGTCCCGCTTGGCGAATTCCCGTACCGCTGTAGGATTCGGCATCTTCGATGTACCACTGTCCATCGGCATAATTAAGCACGGCATGCTCCGGGCTGACCAATAGCGCGTACTCACAGTCCCTTAGATCAATATCAACTTCGCCTTGCTCTGAAGTTCTTCCGATCAGAATAGAGGTCTCTCCCTGAATCAGCCATTCCTTGACTCTCTCTCCATCATCATCTAGCAATACAATCTTGCTAATTGCCCTGTCATTGGCCGAGGGTCTCTTTCTCTGTCCAGATTCTCCTCCTGTCCAGATCAAGGCAAGTATAATTGCAGCAGCTACAGCAACTGTGCTCATTTGCGCCACATAATAAACAGGTTGAAGCAATACATAAACCACCAGTCCGACCAGCAAAATATAAATGAATAATTCAACATATACGACCCGAACGGATTTCTCCGATTTCACCATCGCTACCCCCGCCCTTGTGAATGAATTCTGCTTATTTCTTCCGAGAGCCAAAGAACTGCTCAAATAAATGAGAGGTATCCAAGGGGTTTTGCCCTGCGGGATTGCTCTTCCTCTGCTCCGGTTCCTTCGAAGCTTTACGTGGTGCGGCAAAAAATTGTTCAAATTGCTCCTTCATCCGCATGGGGTCGAAGGGGGCTCCTGCCTCTTCACGAGCAGATGACTGACTCCGATTTGCCGTCTGACTAGCTCGCGATGGGTCCTTACTCCCTCGCTTAAGCTGCTCATCATAGACGTCCCTTTTCCCCTCATCGCTTAAGGTGTCATAGGCCTGGGCGATTTGCTTAAATCGTTGCTCGGCCCCTTGATCACCAGGATTTACGTCCGGATGATGAAGTTTGGCCAGCTTACGGTAAGCCGCCTTAATCTCGGTTAACGACGCCTGGCGAGTAACGCCAAGCCGCTCATAGTAGTCCGTCACAGCTCTCCCCTGCCTTCTTCAAAATTCATGATAGTAGAGTAAATCTCAAGAGGCTCAGGGCCTCTTGAGATTTACAGGTTGCTTAGCATCAACCCACTTATGACGCCAATTTAGATATCATTGACCGGGTATCCGCCGTTAAGCTTGGCGAGTTCGGTCTTGTCTTTCTTCTGCTTCACATAAAGATCGAATTGACCGATACCTTCGGTATCGCCAAACGATTCTTTATAATCCACAACAAATGCATTCGGAAATACGATTTCCCGTACAACCTGATTCGCTGCAATCACTTCAAGAGTGAGCTTGCGATAGCAATCAGCTTTCTCGGCAGGTACCAAGGACCACAAGGCTAACTTCAGCGTATCATCCGCTTTATCTCCATCGGTCGCTGTAATAATTTTGCCGCTAATTTTCAGTGTAGAGCCCACGTCCGTAGATCTTGCATTAGAATCGTCCGGCGTGTCCGTGTCATAAACCACCTTCTGGATGTTATCCAAGCCTAGTTCAATTGTTTCTGCACCCTCAACCTTCAGTCTGAATCCCATAAATATCCTCCTTAAGTAAAAGTATGATGGCTCCAGCATGCTGCCTGATTATCTACAGCAGCCTGGAATTTATGTAACAAGGCTAACCGCAATAACGCGGTCACGCCTCCTACATACACAATGTTTACGCTTTGACGGGACTGGTTCCCTTGGTGATCATTACTTCAAGATTCTTCACGTTACCGTTGTAGATTAAATCAATATGACAGAGATTGTTCTTCTCATCGATTACGTAATTCATATCGTCACCATCATAGATGATTGAGTTGATGAACCCCCGCTTGGCGAGCCATTGGCTCTTTTGACTTGTCGGGTTATTGCTGAAGAATTTAATAATATTTTCATGCTTGAAGTCGGCCGTCTGGAAGCGCAGCATTCTCTCGATGTACGTACTGACCAGCGTCTTGTAGATCGAGTCGAACCCGTCTTCGGAGATGGCCAGGCTTCTTGCCTTGTACACGGTAATACGGCGGATATCCTTCCCCTGAAGCTGTGCATTCTCAGAGGAGAAGACGAAGCCGAAATTTTTGCGGTTAATAGCATCCTTAATGGTGTTCGTAAAGCCGGTAATTTCCTTCGCCATAGTAGTAACTGCGCGCAAGCTGTTGTCGCCTGCCTCAATATCAAAGCGAACGCCCGGGAATTCCTTGCTGGTACTCTTGAACGAATCCTTGAGGTATTCCGGACATTGATAAGCTGCGGCAAGTCCGGCAGCAACGTAGGAGGCTCCAACATAAACCCCCTCAATCCACAATTTCAGGATGTCTTCCTTCTCGCGGGAAAGCTTCGCACCGCCTTCGGTTTGGACCATACGGCTGTCGATAATCACCCCGGACTTCTCCTTAGGGATAATCGTGAAGTTCGGCAAACAAGGAATGGCAAATTCACTATATTCCTTGCGAATCAGAGGAGCGCATTTGTCGATATACTTGTCGACACCCGAGGTCGCAATATTGTTAAATGTGGCCTCTTCCCCGGATTCAAAGCTAAAGAAGATTTGCACCTTAAACTGGCTCACAACCTGCATCAGCATAGCCAATGACTCCATGTTATTGCCATCCTGCTTAATGATCTTCTCATTTCCCTTGAAGCGTTCGCGGCTGACCTTGACCTTGCCTGCGCTCTCCAGCTCCACTGAAGGTACAATGCCGAACCAAATCGTATCCGTAAAATCATTCTTGGCATTGACGGTGTTCAAGTACGTTTCCAAACGTGGAATATTGGCACTCTTGACCGTCATATCCAGTTGGCTATTTGTAATGAGCAGCGATGGCTGCATCCCTTTGTTCTTCACGGCATACTGGTCGAAATACATTTTGACGCCTAAAATTTTCTCTACCAGTGGTTTAACCGTTTTTACGAAATCATCCTTGGCTGTCTTGTAAAATTCCAGGTAAGTATTATAGTTCAACACTTCCTGCTCCAGGTTGACTTCCGTAGTCACCGCTGGCAAAGGACTGAAGGTACGTACTACTAAGTCGCGAACGTAGCCGGAAGGGGTTTCCGTAATGGAGTTATAATCATCTTCAAAAACCAAGGCTAACCCGTTAGAGCTCTTATCATCGAGCAACACCATCTCTGTGCTTTCACTCTTTGGCGCCTCAATAATTTTCAGTTCCCCGCCGTCTCCAATAGTCAGCATCCCGATTTGCACGGCTTCCGCATCCTTCTCCTCATTGGAATTCCCCAGCAGGAGTCGTGTCTTGATGTCCTCAATCGCGAGTGGCAGCATAGCCATGACATTGTTGTAATTTGCACTAGCATCCTCAAACATCGCATTTAGCTTGTCGCCGAGGTCCAACTTCTTAGGATCTGCCTCATCCAGCTTCTCGTATTGGCCGTACAGATAGTGGATTTCTTTACGCACCTGCCTGATATCGTCCATCACCTTCTTAGGCGAGATCATATCCAGCAGATTCTCAAATCGGAAGTCGACGTTCATCATACCCTGACTACGTTTAGCATCAATCAGCGTGAATAGCATCTTCAGAAAATCGTTATTCTGGTTAATCCAGATTTCCGAAATCGCATCTTCCGCCATACCTTCCGGCTTCTTGAGCGTATAAACAACCTTCTGGTTTGCTGCATTAAAGAAAGAATAGACACATGGTGAAAATTTACTCAAAAATTCATCGAAGCTACGTACGAGCAAGTGCTCATTGATTTCCTTGACCTTATCGTCGCTTAAACTGTCAATCCCTTTGACATCGCCTACAATAGTCAGCAAATCCAGCTTCTCCGGATTAATTTCATCAAACAACATTGTTCGATTGGTTTGACTAATAATATCCATAACCCTTCTTGTCCTCCTCCCGCTTCTTCAAAGACGCATTACCCATGCCCATAATCCCAAGTTCCTGCATATTGAGTGCAAAAAAACAGCGCTCTATCTAGTGCTCTATGTTCAGATACCCAGGACACAAACCTACCGGCCAGGTCTTTAGGGGTAATCATAAACAGCACCCGCTAAAATTGTCAATCTATAGCATTCAATCCTGAAATAAGGGATTTAGTCCTATTAAAAATTCAATACGAGTCATATTTATCCAATCAAAGACCTATTTTTTGGAATTGTATACAAATTCAAATTGGACCATCCGATATAGAGGGGATGATTGCTGAATAGCTTAAAAGATCTATTTTACAATTTTTATTTAATTGAGGTGTAGACTGGATGATTATGCAAAATAAAAACAGACAAATATTTACAACCCACAACCTTACTAGGACTAAAATCCTGATTTTGTGTCTTATCATCACTTTAACGCTCTCTTCCCTTTCCCTGACTGCTCTGGCGGCCAATCGGCAGGTTGAGTCACAAGAAGGCTTCGATGCCGTATTTGTACTTGACACAAGTTATTCAATGAATCATTCTGATCCCGAAAAAATGGCTAATGAGGTCGTCCGCATGTTCATGGATATCAGCGATGCCAGTCGAACACGTATCGGCTTTGCTGCCTACAACCACAAGATTGTAAGCTCGATGCCGCTGACACCGATTTCCGTCGCTTCTAAGAAAGATGAGATCAAGCAAAAAATCAGCGACTTGCGTCGAACAGGCTATACAGATCTTGGGCTGGGATTACTCACGGGGAGCAAGTTGCTAACTGCTCCTGCAGGCAGCGAAGGAGATAATGAGAAGCGCAAACCCTTCCTCATTCTGCTGTCTGATGGGGAGACTGACTTCGGACCTTACCAGCAATCAAGAACCAAGGACGACTCGTCTAAAGATAGTGATAGCGCCATAGAGATGGCTCAGAAACATAGTTACCCCATATACACCATTGGCTTGAATCATGACGGTACATTGAACCCAGATGAATTAAAACGGATTGCCCAAAACACGGGTGGGGCCTTCTATACCACAAGCAGTGCCGAGGATTTGCCTGATATTTTCAACCAGATATTTGCCCAAGAAATGCGTTCTGTGCTCATGCCCCTGGCTGGGGTCACAGCATCGGGTCAGTTACAGGAGGTTCAGGTGGATATCCCCAACTCCTCGATGAGTGAGGCCAACCTTATCCTGTTGTCCACGAAGCCGCTAAAAGATGCACAGTTGTTCTATAGTTCAAAGAACATGCGCTTGTTCAAATCGAACAGCTATACGTTGCTGAAAATTACCGCCCCCAAGCAGGGAAAGGCAACACTAAAGTTCAAGGGAAGTCCAGGAGATCTTATTAAGATCAGCTTACTGGGAAGCTATAGTATGGAGGCGGTGGCCCAGATAGCAAGTGGTGAAGCGATTAAGGGGCAACCTGCAACTATTGAGGTGCATTTGGTCGACACCGGTTCAAATGAGATTCTGCAGGAGAAGGAACTATACGATGGGGTAAAAGCAGAGTTAGTTATTCTAAATAAAGCAACGAATGCGGAAGAAATTGTGGCGATGGACAATGATGGACAACGCTTGAGTGCTCAGCATACGTTCACAGCTACAGGGGAATACGAGTGGTTTGCCAAACTAGAGGGGGAGGCTTTCTTTCGAAATACGAAAATACATACGCAAACAATTACGAATTTGGCACCCACGGTGCAAGGTGCAGAGCAGCTTCACTTCATGAAAGAGGATGGACAGAAGGAGCTTGATTTATACGAACTGTTTTATGATGGAAATGGAGATACACTCTCCTTTGCTATGCAGGAGCAGGCAGGAAAGTCTATTCAAAGCGAACTGACGGGGAATCACTTAAGAATCTTTCCGCACCAAACGGGAGACTCCCGGCTGGTCATCATTGCAACCGATACGGAAGGCGAGCAGGCTACCGCTTATTTGGAGCTAAGTGTCACGTCCAAATACACCTTAATGAAGTGGTTAATTGCTTCAGGGTTTGCACTTGTCGTAATAGGTATTGTATTGTTCTTGTGGCTTCGACCAAAACCAACCTTCGCCGGCAAGCTGGAAGGCTACTTCCTAAGTACGGCGAGCGGTAGTGATATTCCTGTTAAGTCATGGCCTCTGACGGCCTTCCCGGAACGAACTGTTAACCTTGGAACACTATTCTCAAGTCTTGACGTCAACGAACCCCTTCCGGAAGCGGTAAATATCTATTTCACGGCTGGCAAGGACGGCACTCTGATTGTTCAGAACAAGTCACGTTGCTCACTTGTCCGTAACCGTACGCCCATACCAGCGGGTAAACAAGAGATACTGGAATACAATGATAAGCTCTATATTACCTTCCAGGACAGCATTACCGAATTAGAGCTCAGATATAAAGCAATCAAGCCAAATACTAATATTTATACTCGCGCCGATACACCTGCTTAAGCCAATATTCCAGCCATATTGCCGTTTTGAAGCGACTAAGTGTGGCGTGACGTTTCTCAGCCGGAACAACAAGCCCTTGACTAACTGCCCGGGAGAGGAACGGCCACGCACGCTTTATGTCTTTGCTCATCACTTCCTGCCGCTGTTCAAACAGGCGTTTGCGCACATCAGTTGGAGGCTCTCCGTTACAACAGAAATAGAACACCGCTGCAAGACTGTATATATCACTCTCCGGGCCTAAAACAGCTTGCTCTGAGTAAAACTCAAGCGGGGAATACCCCGTTGTTGTTAGGATCGGCCGTTTCATCGGATTGCTCTCTACCACTACTGCTGAGCCAAAATCAAGCAATTTACATTGTCCGGTGCTCGAGATCATGACATTGCCTGGCTTGAGATCGCGATGAATGATACCCGAGTCATGTAACTCCATAAGAGTATCAATTAATGACCGCATAGTTGAGTAGAAGAATTGAGGTGTAACTGCTGCTCTATTCGCAGCTATGTATTTGTCTAGCGTAACGCCTTCGCAATACTCCATCACAATATAAGCCGTCTTATTCTGCTCGAAACGAGCAAGACAACGGACGACTCCAGAATGATTAAGTCCGGCGAGCACTTCCCCCTCCTGCTGAAAGGCCTCCCGAAGCAAGGCATACTTATCAGCCGAACCACCCGCCTTAGGGTACAACGTTACTCCATCTTTGCCCCTGTAAACAAACCCATTGGGACAAAACTCCTTGATGACACATTTTGTACCGTCCTGTTCATTGCGAGCAACATACACGATAGCCAGTTCACTCGCGGATAGAACTTTACGGATACGGTATGAATATTCGGAAATAGGGCTGCGGTCCCCAAGACGCGCATTACGCTTTAATTCTAACCCTGACATGGAATACAATTCACCCTTCTATGCTGATTAGCCAACTCATTTATGGAGATTAAGCTTCTGGCTCCATTTTAACACATCTGATCTAAGCCCCTATCTCCCGGAATTCGGTTGGCGTCATCCCCGTTAACTTCTTAAAGACCTGGGTGAAATAACGTGGGTCTTGATAGCCCACCATCGGAGCCACCTGATAGACCTTCACATGGCTGTTCTTCAAGATATACTTCGCCTTCTCAATCCGGCACTGGGTCAGGTATTCCAGGAAGGTATATCCCGTCACCTGCTTGAACAGCAGACAGAAGTGACTGATGCTGAGATCCGCCAGCTCGGATACCTCCTCAATGCTAAGATCCTTGTGATAATTGCCGAGAATATATTCCTGCGTTTTGGCAATAACCGTCTGAATATCTTCCTTTGTAGAGTTTTCCCGGCTTTCTGTAATCCATTTGCCGAAGCTGGCCTTCAAGAATCCTATCATTTCGGGCAGAGTCCCCAAGGAATGCAACTCCTGGAGCAGCCCTTCCAGCGACCACTCTAACAACAAATTCATGTGCTCATATTGACGGTACAGTACGACGGTCATTTCCACAATGATTCGCTCAGCTACTTCCTTAGTAATCGCCTGTTCCTCAATATACTGCTTCGTCTCATCAAAAGCCGTAAGTAGCCGTTCCCGGTGCAACGTTCGGATACTATCCAGTAACACAGCCTCCAAATGCTTAGGATATTTCGGTTCCGAAACAACACTCCCCGCAAGCTTAGCATCATCCACGAACACCCCTGGATGCTCACTGTAGAATCGACGATACAACGCTTTGGCCGCACTCTGATAAGCCTCGCTCAAGCTCTCCAGTCCTGACGTGGTTTGACTGAATCCAATAGAGCAAGACAACTTGGTATTCTGTTTGATTTGACGGATGACATCCGTGCCCAATTCTTCCTTCTGATCGCTAAGCGAGCTGGGGAACAGCAGAATCCATTCACCCCCATGAAAAGGAAAGACCGTAAGTCCACCCTGCTCAAGCGACCATTCCGCTAGAATATTGCGAATCGCAAACAGCCATAAGCGCCGCTCGTCAGAGGTCCATTGCCCCGTCAGCTTCAAATAATGATCCAGTTGAATCACGGCCATGAAATACCCCTGCGACAGCTCACTGTTCTCCAGCCAGCGCATATGCTCAAGGGGACTTTGACTGGGATTGCCTTCGATGAACTCGGCAAACATCCGCTCACGCGCCAGCACCGACAAGGCTTGCACCGAATGCAATAACCGGTCGTTCTCCGTCTGCTTCTCCAGGTTCTTCTTGGCCCGCTCCAGCATCTCTATCAACTCATCATGATCAATTGGCTTCAGCAAATAGTCGAAGGCGCCTTCCCGCAGCGCCTCCCGTGCATATTCAAATTCCCCGTATCCGCTAATAAAGATGAACAATCTCTTGGCGTTCTCCGCCAGCACTTCCTTCATCAACGCTATGCCATCGATGCCCGGCATGCGGATATCGCTAATAATCATATGCGGCGACAGCTCGCGAACAAGCTGTAGCGCCTTCTCCCCGTTCCTCGCTTCGCCCACAATCTCCAAATTCATCTGCTCCCAGGGAACCGCTACCTTCAGGCTACGCAAAATGACCGGTTCGTCATCTACCAGAATAACCCGGTATTTCTTATCCTGAACGACCATGTCGTTACCTCCTCACGGTTAATTAGGCAGAGAGCTTCTCCTCAGTTGCCAATATTGCTCCGATGTTAACTGAATCTGATCCAGTGCTCCTCCCGGGGAAATCCGGCTCCCCAGCATTTCCTCCAAGACCTTCAAGAAGGTCTTGTTCACCTCTGGCGACAACACGTTATCATACGGTACAAAGCTTTGCGAGCTTTGCTCCATCAACTCGATGACCTGGGCAAATACTGGCCCCGTCTTATTGGAATCATAAGTAATCTTCATGGAAGGAATCCGCAGCGCTTCATATACGATACGCCGCTGAACATCCTCTGTATAAAATGCCTTGAGCAGTTCCTGCGCCGCCTCCCATTTAGCCTCTTCCAGATTAGAAGATAAGCCGATGCCTATCGTATAACCCCCGGCAATGGACTTGCTGCCATCCTTCGTACGCGATGGGAAGGGAATGACGCCAACTTGATTCTGAAATCCCTCCGGCGCTTTACCGCTATGGAATAGATTGATATCCCAGTTCCCGTTCAGATACATGCCCGCCTTGCCGCTCGTGAACAACTCAATCGCTTCTTCTGTGGACAGATCATTAGCCGGTACACTAAACGCGCTATCATTAATCCATGAATTCAAATGCTGAAAGGCTTGCAGATAACCCGGGTTATGAAAGCTATACTTCCCTTCACCCTGTACCAGTTCATTAATCAGTTCCGGCCCAGCGTAACGATCCATTAAGTAGTGGGCAAAGATAGCCGCAGGCCAGCGCTCCTCATTCCCTAAGGCAAAAGGAGTGATGCGACTGGCTCCAAGCACGCGAACAACACGATTCAAATCATCCAGCGTCTTGGGCGGCTTAAGTCCGAATTGCCGGAACATCTCCTTGTTGTAATAGAGAGGCTCCGCATTGCCCTCAATCGGCAAGCCGTAAATGTGATCATCAAAAGTCCATAGGTGAAGGTCCTGGAACTCTTCCTTCAAGCCATTCTTTTCCGCAAACTCTGTCAAATCCATCAGTCGATTGGAACGAACATACGGCTCTATCTCCGCTCCCCCAAACAAGACGAACATATCGGGCGGCGTGCCCGTAACCATCTCACTCTTCAGCTTCTGCTCCCGATGAACGGTCTGATCCATACCTTCAAAATTAACCTTCACGTTCGGATGCGTCTTCTGAAACTCCTCCACGACATCCTCGACGATATCCAGCATCTGGCTGTCATGCTCCTTGATCCAGAAGTGGCGGAAGGTGAGCGTAATTTTCTCGGTTTGACTTTCTTCAATCGGCTCATGGCCGTCCGCTGCAATCACAAGTACCGAAATTGCCAGCACCACGGCGTAAACGGCGATCCAACCCCAATTCAGAAACCATTTCTTCATCTCTCTCATGCCCCCTATCGTTTAGCCGTGGACGTATCCTGCAAAATCTTCGGAATACGTATACGAATAATCGATCCGAACCCGGGGGAGGAGCAGATCATGATGCCGTAATGACCGCCAAACCGGATACGTAGCCGTTCATGCACATTTTTGAGCCCTACACCATTCTCCCGGTATTTCTTCAACGTTCCCCAGTCTTTGCTCCATAAATGTAACAGCGTATCCGGGTCAAAGCCGGGGCCGCTATCCTTCACATCAATGAGGATATCTCGCTCATCCTCGGTAGCTATAATTGAGATGGTCCCGTTAGCTTCCATCTGCTCAATGGCATGATAGAGCGCATTCTCCACAATCGGTTGCACGATCAGCTTCTGCGTCAAATAATACCTCAGCGATTCAGGGACTTCGATGTGATAAGAAAATTTGTCCTCAAAGCGAAATTTCTGAATGTCCAGATAATGACGGACATGCTCCATCTCCATAGACAGTGGAATTAACTGCTGATTTTCGCTAATGCTGATGCGCAGCAGCTTACCCAGAGAGATGACCATTTTGCTGATATCCCGGTTGCCTTGCAGCACCGCCATAGAGTTAATAGACTCCAGTGAGTTATAGATAAAATGTGGATTGATCTGAGCCACCAGCGCTTGCAGCTCAACTTCCTTCTTGCGCGCCTGTTCCGTCTGTACTTGCTGAATTAACTCGGTAATCTGCGTGCTCATTCGATTGAAGCCATCGGTCAACAGGTCCGTCTCATCCTCACTGCGTACCGCAGACGTAATAGGCACGAAGATTCCCTGCTGTACCCGCTTCATCCCGTTCACGGCACTGATAATACTGCGCACCAACCGTCGCACGAAGAACCGGTCAAACAGAAAAGCGGATATCAACGAGACCAGCACCAGTACAATCGCAATATTGCGAATAGAAAGCGATTCCGAAGCGATTAGCTTGCTGGGCGTGATGGCTACCAGATACCAATCCTTGTTATGCGAAGGCAAATAAGTAATCAGCGACTTCTCGCCCTGATATTTGTCCGTATAGTACCCCTTCCCCCCGGAGCCTTCATCCTGCAGGAAGGGGAAGTTCGTACGTTCCCCAATATGCGTGCCAGACTTGTCGAAGACAATATTCCCTTGCTTGTTCACAAGCAGAATATCCCCCTGCTTCAACGTGGCCGCATCCCAAAACACTTGATCCAGAATATCCGGCTTGACGTCAATGACCAAAGCGCCAATATCCTCTAACGAATAATAATCCTTGATCAAACGGGCCTGAATCAAAACCGGCTTCCCCGTGGATGCGGATCCGTTCTCGCCGGGACCTACCCAAACAGGGCGTCCCTCGGCTGCTTTCATCGCTCCATACCAGCTTTGCTTCGTCAGGTCCTCGAAGGACATTTCATTGAATTGATACTGTAGCTTATCCTTGGAATACAAACCAAATGACGTAATCATCGGATGATTAATTAAGTTATTGATGTCTTGCCTTTGCTCATACGTCACAACAAAATTCGGCTGCTTCAGCAGCTTCTGAATAATCGGCTGCGTAATCGCCGAATTGGATACGGTTGCAACTTCGTTCAGTGCAAAATTTAATTTACGGTCGGTCTCCAACAAGGAGATCCAATAAAAATTGCTTGATTTATTCTCCATCGCATTTGAAAAGCTGTAGTACGATATGGAACCCATCAGTATGACAGGAATAAACACAAGAAGAATAATAGCCAGCAAGATTTTTCGACGGAGCTTCATAATCGGCTTCCTCCTAAATATCTCCTCATTCTATTATTCTTCATGATATTAGTTATTCCTTTGATATCGCGATTAACTTTTGATTGCACCGGACGTAAGACCGGCAATCACCCAGCGGCTGAACAGCAGGAATACGATAAGCAGCGGCAAGGTAGCCGTGAAGGTGGCGGACATAATCATCCCGAAATCGAGGCCATCCTTATTCGTAAATAACTGCTGCAACGCCAGTTGAAGCGTATAGTTCTCCTTGTTCTTCAATACCACCAGTGGCCAGAAGAAGTCATTCCATACGTTCATGAAATTCAAAATACCAAGAGTAGCCATCGCAGGCGTTACGACCGGAATGGCAATGCTCCAGAAAATGCGGAAGTGACCGCCGCCATCGATCCGCCCCGCCTCAATTAATTCGGAGTGGACGGCAGAGCTAATGTACTGGCGCATCCAGAAGATCCCGAAGGCATTAACCATGGCTGGCACAATTAGGGCCTTGTAGCTGTCGATCCATTGCAGCTTAGCCATAATGACATATTGCGGCAATACGCTGAGCTGAGCAGGAACAAGCATAGTCGCGATAACAAAGACGAACAACGTCTTTTTCAATGGGAATTCATATTTCGCGAATGCATAACCGGCCAGCGTACTCAGGAACACGACCGATACCGTTACTGCGCTCGATACGACAACCGAGTTGAACATGGCCCGGAAGAATTCCGTACGCTCCAGCACGCGCTGGAAGTTATTGAAGAATTCCACGCCCGGCGTAAGCAGCGGAGGAATGTGAAAGGCAGCATCCTTCTCGTTGGTTGCTACCACGAACATCCAATAGAACGGGAACACGGACAGCAGCGCCCCGATAATCATGGCCGTGTAGAATAACGTTTTGGCAATTGGACCCGGATCGTCGGGTTTTCTTTTTCTGACTGCGGCTAAACTCATGCCTTTTTCCCTCCTGTATCTCCACCCATTCGGCTTGACAGCAGCATATTAAGGACGGAAAAAATAATGGTAGCGATGAACAGCAATACGGCCGTAGCTGCGGCTGTACCGAAGAATCCGTTTCTAAAGGCTTCGCTATACAAATAAGTCACCATCGTTACGCCTTCCTGACGTGTCGAACCCGTACCGCCTTGACCCAGGAACACGTATGGTTCTGTGAACAATTGCAGGGCACCGATCGTAGATACAAGCGTTACGAACAAGATAAACGGACGAAGCATTGGCAAGGTAATGTACAGTAATTGTTGCCCACGGCTTGCGCCATCGATTTTGGCCGCTTCATAAATATCCGTTGGAATACTTTGCAGACCGGACAGGAAGATAATCGCGTTATACCCCATCCAGCGCCACATCACCATGGTGGAGATGGCAATCTTTACACCCCACCAGCCGGAGTTGAACGGCACACTCTCCAGACCAAAGATGCCAAGTGTCCAGTTGACCATCCCGTTGTTGCCAAACATCGTACTGAAGACCAGTGTTACGGCAACAATGGAGGTGATATTAGGCATAAAGTACAAAATACGGAATGTATTCTTGAATTTGTTCAATGCTGAATTCAGCATGACGGCAACGAACAATGCGGCAATCAACTGCGGCACGGTGCCCATCAGTCCCATAATGAGCGTATTGCTGAACGAAATCCAGAACGTGGGGTCCGTCGTAATCAGTTGATAATTTTTGAAGCCGACATATTTCATCGGACCTAGCGCGTCCCATTTGAAGAAAGACAAATAGATAGTAAACAAGATCGGGTACAACCCGAAAATAGAAAATAGAACAAAGAATGGCGAAATAAATGTATAGGCCGTAAGCCGACTCCTTCTGGTCTCGTTCCAGTACCGCTTCTTCTGCGGAACGGGCTGAACCGGAGTGGCTGTAGCTGTATCAGCCATGGATGCACCTCCGAAGTTGTAATGGGTAAATCCAAATTCGCAAGAGGGCACAAGCCCCCTTGCGAATCGGATAAGGTGTGTGGATACGCTTCAGGCTACTTCTAGCAAAGCGCATCCGTTGATCATACAGTCGTCTTAACTACGCTCAATCAGTGTTTTCGCTTGTTTGATAGCGTCATCCCACTCTTTTTGCGGGTCGGATTTTTTCTCAAGCACGTTTTGCAGCGCGTTTTTGATAATCGTGTCTACTTGGTCATGCAGCGGTCCATAATATACCGGTTTTACGCGTTCTGCCGACTTGGCATAGGCTTCGGCAATGACTTGGCCGCCAAAGAATTCATCCTTGTCTTCCTTGAACGCCGCTTCTTCATAGACTGCAGGAATCGACGGGAACAAACCACTGGCTTTGAAGGATTTCAATTGGTTATCCTTGGTTACCAGCCAGGAGATGAACTCGTAGGCTTCCTTGGAGTGCTTGCCTTCTTTAGGCAACGTCAGGAACGATCCACCCCAGTTGCCAGCGCCTTCAGGAAGCTGAGCAATTTGCCATTTGCCGGAAGTATCCTTGGCATTACGAATCGTACCTGCAATCCATGCTGGGCCGAGCATTACGCCAAAGTCACCTTGGTTGATCGCATTTTGCCATTCAGGAGACCAAATCGTCCAGTTGCCGATCCAGCCTTCTTGAATACCTTTTACCGTAAAGTCATAAGCTTTCTTCACTTGTGGATTGGTATCACCAATAAAGGAGCCATCCTCTTTGTTGAAGTAGATTTGATCTGGCGATTGGTCACGCAAGCCGTTGTAGACCAAGTCCGTCAAATCTGTAAATGGTTTGCCTGTTTTGTCCTTGAATTCTTTAGCTACCGTAGCGAATTTATCCCAAGAATCGATAGCGCCACTGAAGCCATCCGGATCCGTTGGCAAGCCAGCTTGCTCAGCCAGGTCTGTACGGTAGTAAACAACCGTTGGACCGATATCTGTTGGCAAGCCCAATTGGAAGGAGCCATCAACCGAAGTTGCTTGTTTCCACTTCCAATCCAGATAGTTGGCCTCGATATCCTTTGCACCAAGATCATACAGGTTATAAAATTTATCCTGAGCATTGATATAACGCTCCATAAAAGCAATTTCCAACATGAAAATGTCAGGCGCGCCCGAATTTGCAGATAAGGCAGTTGTCAGGTTGTTGTGATGCGCCGTTTGGTCAGATGTATTTTGAAACTTGAACGTAATGTTCGGGTGCTCTGCTGTGTATTCTTTGGCGAGCTCTTCATAATTCGTTGTTCCGAGTGACCAGAAGCTGAGTTCCACCTTTTCTTCGGAAGCGCTTCCGGAATTGGAACCACCTTCACCTTCGTTTGTCGTAGCCGGAGTGCCTGAGCCGCCGCCGTTTGCCGCATTGTTACCCCCTCCGCAAGCCGCCAGCAAGGAAATCATCATGGCAGCTACCAGTAAGAGAGCCCACGGTTTTCTTATCTTCATTGCAACATGTACCCCTTTCTTCTAATCCGTATTTTCATTCTCAGTCTAACGAAAACGCCATCATTTTTTGAGGAGGTAAACTTGCGATTTATGGTTTGAATTTTTCTGATTTTACCAACAAAGAGAATTATGGGAATAATACTATAAAAAAAGAACGCGACGAAAACCGTCACGTTCCTTACAGCAACTTGAATTTCTATAGATAATAGTTAGAAAAAGTCCATTAGCGCGGTTTGCTGAATCGGAAGGAGCCGTTCCAGCAGCTCCACATCATAAAGTGGTCCGGTCAGCTTACCACAGGCATACAACTCAAGCGGCCGCTTGTATCCAAGCATCAGTGCCGTTAAAGTCTGAATATCGCAGTCAAGCACATCCTCTGCCGGATCTCCTTTAGTGATATTGTTTTCCTCAGCTACGCGTTGTAGCTTTCCTAGTCCCTCCAGGGATATTTCAAGCAACCAAAGCCCATCATTCCAAGCCGCAAAATCATCACGCAAGCGTAATTTCATTTGAATCGGCACTTCAGAAATACCCAGGCTATTAAATCTGTATTGCTCAATCAAGGTAGCAGCATTCACAATGCGGGCCATAAAGTAAGGCATAACCTCCTGCTTGCACCGGGGGTCATTCAGCAGGAACGGTAGCAAATCATTAGAAGGAACCCGGTCAATTACAGCCTGTGTCACCATCGAATCATGATTGCTTAAGTATGTCCACAAGCCTTGCCTTGCCGTCTCATGCAGGAAGACAAACTCATGCACCGTTAATTCACGATTCTCAATCCGATAGAGTATGTAGCCTTCCGGCTCCCCAGTCTCGGAATAATAGACAGCGGTATGACGTTCCGGCGTTAAGACATTATACGTCCACCATCTCTCATTTCTGAGCAGTGTGCCATTATAACGACTGGCAAAGGCTTCATATAGACGGTTTAACAAAGCGATATCCTTAACATCGCGTTTAATAGAACCCGACAGCGAGCGCTTGGACGGAAATTGATTCACCGGAATCGTATACTTCTTATAGTCCGTATATACCTCCCAGCCAAACTTCCGATAGAACGGTATGGAGAACGGATGCAGACAGGAGAAGCTATACCCTTGCTCATTCATCCGGGCAAGCACATTGGATAACAAGCGACTGACCAGCCCGCTGCGACGTTTCTCCGGCCAGGACGCTACACCCGCAATGCCGCCCATAAGAACGGGTTGTCCTTGCATATATAGTTGAAGCGGAAGCAATGTCAGCTTGGCAAGCAGCTCATTCTCCTCAAACACTCCCCAGTTACGCTCAGGAACAAACCGGCCGCGATGTGCTTCACGGTGTTCCTCACTCAGCTTATACTGAAACGCATATTCAGATAAATCCAAGCCTGCCTCAAATTCATCCATCGTTAACGTCCTGATCTCCATCCGTGCACCCCATCTCCCCATAATATGAAACTATACCACTTCGTGATTAAAGCATGACTTTTCGAAGTACCTCTATTTACAGTAAGCCGGCTACTTCGCCATTTTCATCCAGATAAATACGCTCCGCGGCAGGGGCCTTGGGCAAGCCTGGCATTGTAACCACATTACCGGTGTGCACCACAATAAATCCGGCACCCGCAGACAACGTTACATCGCGTACCTGAACCGTGAAGCCCTCAGGCGCTCCCAAGAGGCTAGCTTGATCCGAGAAGGAATAGGGCGTCTTCGCCATACATACAGGCAAATGACCAAAACCACGTTCTTCCAGTTCTCTGATTTTCGCTTCTATTTTAGCTGTCCATTTAATACCTGCCCCACGATAAATCTCTTGCACGATCGTTTCAGCTTTGGCCTTAATCCCTAATTCCAATGGATAGAGAGGAGCATATTGCGAAGCATTCTCTTCTATTAAACTGCACAGCGTTTTGGCCAGTTGAAGTCCACCTTGGCTGCCCTCGGCCCACACGTCGGACAGCTCCATTCTAACATGAAGACGATCGCATGCCTCCGCTATAATCGCTAATTCTTCCTCAGTATCTCCATTGAAATGATTCAGCGCTACCATGACGGGAACGCCAAACTTGCGTATGTTGTCCAAATGCCGGCTCATGTTCGTGAGCCCAATCCGTACAGCTTCAGTGTCCGGCTTATCCAGCTCTGACTTAGGGACACCTCCATTATATTTCAGCGCCTTCACCGTTACGACTAATACAGCCGCATCCGGCTTCAGACCGGCTTGACGGCATTTGATATCAAAGAATTTCTCTGCTCCAAGATCCGCTCCAAACCCGGCCTCGGTTACAACCATATCAGCCAGCTTCAAGGCCGTCTTTGTCCCGATCACGCTACTGCAACCATGTGCAATATTAGCGAACGGGCCCCCATGGACGATGGCAGGAGTCCCCTCAGCCGTCTGGACCAGATTAGGCTTCAACGCCTCCTTGAGCAATACCGTCATGGCATCCACCGCACCGATCTGCGCTGCCGTGACCATCTCCCCGGCTACCGTAAACGCCACAACCATACGGCCGAGCCGTTCCTTCAAATCGTGGATATCCTCACTAAGGCAAAGCACTGCCATCACTTCCGACGCCGTCGTAATCAGGAAGCCGGATTCATGTACGCTTCCGTTGCCTTCACCAATACCCACCACAATCTGGCGGAGACTGCGATCATTCATATCCATGGCCCGTTTCCACATAATTCGACTCGTGTCCAATTGCAGAGAGTTACCTTGGAAAATATGATTATCAATCATTGCCGCGAGTAGATTATGGGCTGAAGTAATGGCGTGAAGATCGCCGGTAAAGTGTAAGTTAATATCTTCCGAAGGCAGGATTTGTGCCTTATTGCTACCCGTGGCCCCTCCCTTCATGCCAAAGCAAGGACCTAAGGACGGTTCCCGTAGCGCAGCAATCGTCGGTACACCAGAGGCATTTAGCGCTTGCGCCAATCCGATAGTTGTCAACGTTTTCCCTTCCCCAGCAGGCGTAGGATTCATGGCGGTTACCAGCACTAATTTCCCGTTTGGCCGATCTCGCAAATCACGTCCTATGCTTAAATCCAGTTTGGCTTTGTAACGTCCGTACATTTCCACATATTGTTCCCCGATCCCAAAAGATCCGGCTACTTCCAAAATTGGCTTCATTCCAGCAAGCTACCTCCACCATCATTTTCCGTGCAAATTATGAAAATTCCACAACTCTTATTTTACATGAAATAGCCAGGAGATATGCGCATTTTTTCACTTTTCTGCTAACCTGTGAGATAAATCGACAGGTTTACAAAATGTCATTGACAAAATCTAACAACTCTAGCAAAGTGTAAATTGTATAGGATGCCTATATTTAACAATTAAGAGAAATAAAGATAAGCGCATCAGGCGCCTGTACCATTTTGTCTCAGGGAGGTGGCATGACGATCAGAGGCCGTTCTTTGTTTTTGCCTGCGGTTTCTACAAATCTACTATTTATAATTTGAGAGGATGGGATCATGATGCAGAAGCGTAAAGGAAAAATTTCAATCTTGGCTATTTTGGCGCTATTAATTACCCTGTTTGCCCCGCTCCCCTTCGATGCACAAGCAACACAGGCAGCAACCACTCTGGACGTCAGTGAGAATGTAACTATAGCCGCTTATCCTGCTTGGGATAGCAATGCCGTGTACGTTGGAAATGATATTGTTTCTTATAATGGAAACGATTACAGAGCTAAGTGGTGGACACAGGGGGATGTACCCGGTGAGTCAGATGTGTGGGAGCTAGTTCCTCCTTCAAACGGAGAATACCCTGTATGGAGCAGCGGCAAAGCCTATGTCGGCAACGATATTGTGTCTTACAATGATCAGCTCTACAAGGCGAAATGGTGGACCTTGGGAGAGATCCCGGGAATTGCTGCAGTATGGGAACTGATTGCCGGCAATCCAAATCCAAACCCAAATCCCAATCCGAATCCGGGAGGACCTGACGATCCCCCAATTTCTGGTGATTTCAAGGTAGTTGGTTACTACCCAAGCTGGGAGCCGGACAAAATAAATACAATCCAATATCAAAATCTGACACATATCAACTATGCCTTCGCTATTCCTACCAGTGACGGAGCATTGTTACCGCTGGAGAATCCTTCTGCGGCAACTCAAATTATTCAGACCGCTCATTCGAACGGCGTGAAGGTTCTACTTGCCGTCGGAGGCTGGTCATATAATGGAACTCCATTGGAGAACACATTTATGGCCGCAACGAATTCGCAACAAAAGATTGTCCAGTTCGGTAATGCAATCATCGCCATGGCTAAGCAATACGGCTTCGATGGAGTTGATATGGACTGGGAACACCCTAGAAGCGATGGCTCTAGCAAACAACAATATGAAGGTCTGATGGTATATCTGGGTCAAGAGCTCAAGAAGGACAACATGCTGCTTACCTCCGCTGTACTTAGCGGTGTAACACCGGAAGGCGTCATCTATTGGGATGCAGCCGCTCATACGAATGCAGTCATCAATGCCGTTGATTGGTTCAACGTCATGGCCTACGACGGCGGAGATGGTGACCGCCACTCCAGCTATGACTTTGCTGTGTTGTCGGCCAAATACTGGAAGGAAACTCGCAATATGCCTGCAGGGAAGGTTGTCTTGGGGGTTCCTTTCTACGGCCGACCATCATGGGCGCCTTATCGAGATATCCTGCAAGCCAATCCTAATGCCTACAACACCGACATATCCATGATCAACGGAATGGAAGCTCATTATAACGGCATTCCGACGATTGAGCGCAAAACGCAATACGCCCTCGACAATTTGGGTGGCGTAATGATTTGGGAATTGACGCAAGATACGACGGATTCATCCAAGAGCTTGCTGCAAGCGATCGGTAATAAAGTACGAGCGCACAGTAACTAAGCTTTCTTATGTATTCTGAACAGGTGGAGAGTGCGTGCACTCTCCACCTGTTCAAGTTGTGTATATAATAGTAGCTTTCTCACTCGCATGCTGATCCAGATAAGCTATCCTAAAGAGGCTTCGGTCAGACGGCGTACTTTTTTCAAATAAGGGAATAACAGCACCAACCCCATCACAAAGGTAATGACCTCCGTAATCGTCATCGACCATATGAGGCCATTCAGGCCAAAGAAATAGTGCAGCGCAATCACGACCGGAATGAATAACAATCCTTGCGTAATCGACATAATTGCCGTGGGTAATCCTTGTCCGGAAGCCTGAAATATCCCGGTGAACAAGCCGGTAAATCCATTGAACACGGAAGAAATGAGCTGAGCGGTCAAAATCAGTAACCCACTGGCCAGCACGGACGGATCATTGGTGAACAATTGGAGTACGGGAATTTTGAACAGGTATACAACCAAGGCAAAGACTATAGCGATGACAGCAATCCAAAGGCATAAATGCTTGATCGTATCCAGTAACCGCTCTTTGTTCCTTGCAGAATAGTTGTAAGCAATCAAGGGGATGACGCCAAGAAATAATCCCATCGTCAGAAATTCAGGTAATTGGATAATCCGCAGGGCTATGCCAAACCCGGCTACCACATGATCACCATAAGCCATAGCGTAATTGTTCAACAGCAACGTTGTCACGATCAGGAAGGAAGCTTTAAGCAATTCGGATATTCCTATTTTATAAACCTCCCATTGCTCCTTCAGCTCTAAATGCCAATGCTTCAGAAATCCTCTCAGGTACTCACTTCGGGTCTCCAAGTACCAGACGTAATAGACGCACGCTGCAACGTTAGCCAGGATAATGGACAACCCCGCACCAACCACATGCCAATTCAAGACCAGGATAAACAGAATATCAAATAAAATGCTGAACACTACACTAATAAACATGCCATACATCGACTCTTTAGATGCTCCCTCTGAACGAACCAATTGCTCTAGGGTAAAGTTCAGAATGACCGCAAATCCGCCCCCAAACATCATTAGCGTGTATTGCCGGGTATACTCCAGGGTATTCATATCTGCTCCCAACAGCTTGACGATCGGATCAATAAACATCAACACCAACCCTGCGAGAACAATCCCAATTACAATGCTCATATAAAAGGAATAACCTGCCGCCTGTTTACCCTTCTCGGGCGCATTTTGCCCTAGTAGTCGGGTAATGAAGGTTCCCCCACCTACACCAAGTACATTTCCTACCGCCATCAGTACCGTGAAAATAGGAAGCCCCAAGGTAATCGCACTCAGCATGGCGGTATCATGAATTAAGCCGATGAAGAAGGCATTTATTAAATTGTAAATTGAACTGACGGATATACCAATCATCATCGGAATGGATAGATGGGCGATCGCCTTAAGTAATGGGGCTTTCTTTAAATAATAAACATTGGACGCAGATACTTCGAGTTCTTCCATGGATAGTCCACCTTGCTTAGTTAGTTTTTTAACAGTTAGATTTCTAACTAAATGAGTGTACGACCCTAAGGTCGTAGAAGGTATTAGGATCGAGAATTCGAACCACTTACATCGTCTGATCAATCTTGCTTAATAAGCGCATGAACTCCTTGCGCTCTTGCTCCGTAAGAGCTTGAGTCAAATTAGCTTCCGTCGCCTGGAAATGCTCTCCAATCTCAGCCACAATTCTCTCTCCCTTAGGAAGAACATAAATATTCTTCTGGCGCTCGTTATCAGCAGGGATTTTTCGCTCGATATACCCTTTTCGTTCGAGTCCTTGCAGCATGCTGGTGATGCTGGCTCCCCTCCTGCGAAAAGCCTCAGCGAGGTCCTTCTGAATCAGGCCTTGATCCTGATGGTCATGGATGTAGCATATCATTCGACCCTGTTGGTTATTAACCTCCAGGTTCTTCATTCGCTCCTCCGAATCCATCATCATTTTATGAGTGATTGATCGGATTAGATTGGAGATTGGTGTCTCAATCAAAGGAAGTCACCCTCTCTTATAGTTAGATTTCTAACTGTTAGAATAACTATATATCGTTTGAAGTACCGTGTCAACGTTAAGCTCATAGATACAAAAAAGCACCACCGACTTGTAATCGGTAGTGCTTCTTATCGTTGCTTGGCGGCGTCCTACTCTCCCAGGACCCTTCGGTCCAAGTACCATCGGCGCTGGAGGGCTTAACGGTCGTGTTCGGGATGGGTACGTGTGGAACCCCTCCGCCATCGCCACCAAACGGTTCAAGCGTTTAATCGCTTGAAAACTGGATAC
>NZ_LN909044.1:439487-924910 GCF_001486585.1 Paenibacillus senegalimassiliensis | reverse complement strand
CAATGTCATTAAGTTAAGGAATGAGCCCAGAATCAAGAAAAAGAGCAGGTTATCGAAAAGATAGCCCGCTCTTTTTTTTGCGCCGACAACAAGGAAAAAGGCTTGACAAGTGGTCTGAAATGTGTGGCGAAGCCCCTTGAAAAACGAGGAGGTTTTGTCATTGAAAACATATGCGGACACGCTTAAAAAAACGCTGACCTCCCTGATACAAGAGATGTCAGCGGCACCCGAACCTTATGTTAAACATCCCGGTAAGGACTTTACCCGAACGAAAAAGCTACCGTTTGAAACGGTGATGCAGCTCCTGATTTCCATGGGCGGCAACAGCCTGTACAAGGAACTTTTGGAATTGCAGGGCTATGACGTGAACACGGCGACCACTTCTGCTTTTGTTCAGCAGCGAAATAAGATTCTTCCGTCTGCGGTGGAGGGCTTGTTTCACAAATTTACGCAATCGTACATGGATATCAAGGACTACCGCGGCTATCGATTACTGGCCATTGACGGCTCAGATTTACATATTGCCACGGATCCTTTAGACACGAATACCTACTTTCAAAGCCAGCCGGACACGAAGGGCTATAACCTTCTTCATTTGAACGCAGCTTATGACTTGTGCAACCGACTTTACGTGGATGCGATTGTTCAGCCGCGAAGGTTATGTCATGAAGGGAAGGCACTAGCCGACATGGTGGACCGTTCCTCTATCCAAGGAAAAACCATGGTTATTGCGGATCGGGGTTATGAAAGTTACAACAATTTCGCACATATTGAACGCAAAGGGTGGAACTATGTCATACGAGTAAGGGATTCTAGCGGCATGGTTAGAAGCTTGCCGTTGCCTACAGATGGAGAGTTTGATCTCCCGGTTCACCTGACACTCACCAAAAAACAAACCAACGAGATCAAGGCTCATCCCGAGATATACCGATTCGTCCCTGCTACTTCTACATTTGACTTTTTAGATCTGCGTGAGCACTTGTTTTACCCGATTTCCTTTCGGGTGCTTCGCCTCCACCTGCCTAACGGCGAATACGAAACGGTCATGACGAATCTTTCTGACGCTGACTTTCCGCCAGAGGAGATCAAATCTATCTATAATATGCGATGGGGCATTGAGACCTCGTTCAGGGCATTGAAATATACCGTCGGTTTGACGAACTTTCACGCGAAGAAACGGGAGTTCATCCTCCAAGAGATTTTCGCAAGAATGATCATGTACAACTTTGCTGAAATGATGACCTCGCACGTCTTCATTTCCCAAATGGATAAGCGGCACCCCTACCAAGTCAACTTCACGGTGGCCGTTTACGTTTGTAGACAATTTCTGCGCTCAAGAGATGATGATCCCCCGCCCGATGTTGAAGCACTGATTCGCAAGAACCTTTTGCCGATTCGGTCCCATCGCCCCGGGCAGACGAATACGCGCAAAGTCCGCTCGCAATCAGTCGTTAGCTTCGTTTATAGAGTAGCATAATTCAATAGGGATGAACATTTTTAAAGCGGACATTCCATCCGCTTTGTTTGCTGTACGCATTTCCAATTGTCTGCATAAAAAAACAAACGACACAGGATTTTCCTTATGCCGTTTGTTTCCCCATCACCAATTATCATTTTGTCTCTAGGCTTAACTTAATGACATTGCCGTCACCGGGAGTTCTTGAGTTGAGAGGAAGTTTATTCTTCCCCATCATTCGTTTCTGGACCTTCTACCTCGGCTGAATCTTCCGAGAGAAGCATTTCCTCGTTAAGTTCGTCTTCTTCTTCGCTCTTATCAGAGCGGCAAACGGTGGCTACCGAATCATCCTCGCGGATGTTGATCAGCTTGACGCCTTGCGTATTCCGACCCATGGTGGAGACTCCCTCCATGCTCGTACGAATCAACGTACCACTGGAGGTAATAATCATCAGGTCCTCTTCATCCTTCACAACCTTCAGACTTACTACTGTCCCGTTCTTGTCCGTTACGTTAATCGTCTTGATCCCCTTACCACCACGGGTTTGCTTACGGTATTCCGAGGCCGGAGTCCGCTTGCCGTAGCCCTTGGCAGTTACAATCAATACGTCTTGTTCAGGTACAACAACATCCATGGCAATTAGTTCGTCCTGGTCATCCAGTGTGATACCCTTAACACCAGTAGCCGCTCTACCCATGGAGCGCACGTCGCTCTCCTGGAAGCGAATAGACATCCCTTGAGCCGTGCCCATGATCACTTCCTGCTTGCCATCGGTGAGCTTCACATCAATCAGAGTATCATCGTCCCGTAGATTAACGGCAATCAAGCCGCCCCTGCGAATGTTAATGTAATCCTCGATTGGCGTTTTCTTCACGATGCCTCGCCGCGTAGCGAAGAATAAATATTTATCTTCGTCAAAGCGTTCAACCTCAATGACTGCGTTAACCGTCTCACCCTGCTCAATTTGAATCAGGTTGATAATAGGTGTCCCGCGCGCCGTCCGGCCAAGCTCAGGAATCTCGTAGGCTTTGAGCCTATAGGCCTTCCCACGGTCGGTGAAGAACATCAGATAATGGTGGGAGTTCGTTACGAATAGATGCTCCACAAAGTCATTATCCTTCGTATCCATCCCAACTACCCCACGTCCACCGCGTTTCTGGCTACGATAGGTCGTTACTGGCAAACGTTTGATGTAACCCGTATGCGTAATTGTAATGACCACTTCTTCTTGAGGAATCAAATCCTCATCGAGAATACTCTCTTCACCAACGGTGATTTCTGTACGGCGTGGATTATTATATTTGTCGCGGATCTCCTGCAATTCTTCATCAATGATGCTCAATACCAGATGTTCATTACCCAGGATCTCGTGGTACTCGGCGATTCTTTGTAACAGTTCGTTATATTCGCCTTCAATCTTCTCACGTTCCAAACCGGTCAACCGGCGAAGTCTCATGTCCAGAATAGCCTGGGCTTGTTCATAGCTCAGACCAAAACGGTTGATCAAGCCCTCACGAGCCTCCTCATCCGATTTGGAACCACGAATGAGCGCAATAACTTCGTCGATATAATCCAGCGCAATCCGCAAGCCTTCGAGAATATGAGCTCTGGCTTCGGCTTTCTTCAGGTCGAATTCCGTACGCCGGCGCACAACTTCAATCTGATGTTGCAAATAATGGCTAAGTGCTTCCTTGAGCGTCAGAATCTTCGGCTCATTGTTCACGATAGCCAGCATATTAATACCGAACGTGCTTTGCAGCGCCGTATGCTTGTACAAGTTGTTCAGCACCACGCTTGGATTCACGTCACGGCGAAGCTCAATGACCACGCGCATCCCGGTACGGTCAGATTCATCGCGCAAATCGGTAATCCCGTCGATTCTCTTCTCCCGTACCAGCTCGGCGATTTTCTCCACCAAGCGGGCTTTGTTAACTTGATAAGGCAGTTCCTCAACCACGATCCGCGCTTTGTTGTTATGCTCCTCGATGTTGGTTCTTGCCCGCATCGTCACAGAGCCGCGTCCTGTCGTATAAGCCTGACGGATACCAGACCGTCCCAAAATATAACCTGCAGTTGGGAAATCCGGACCTTTGATATAATCCATCAATTCCAGCGAGCTGATGTCCGGGTTCTTAATAATCGCTTGAACCCCTTCAACAACCTCACCCAGGTTATGCGGCGGAATATTAGTGGCCATCCCAACCGCTATCCCTGATACCCCGTTGACCAGCAGGTTAGGGAACCGGGAAGGCAAGACAACAGGCTCATGCTCTTCGCCATCATAGTTAGGCATGAAATCAACAGTTTCCTTGTTGATATCACGCAGCATTTCCATCGCAATCTTGGACAGCCGTGCTTCCGTATAACGCATGGCCGCAGCCATGTCGCCGTCAATGGAACCAAAGTTGCCATGACCGTCGACAAGCATATACCGCATTGAGAAGTCCTGAGCCATCCGTACCATTGTCTCATAAACAGCCGAGTCCCCGTGGGGATGGTACTTACCAATGACCTCACCAACGATTCTCGCCGATTTCTTGAACGGCTTATCGGGATGCATACCAAGTTCGTTCATAGCAAACAAAATACGGCGGTGTACCGGCTTCAGACCGTCCCGTACATCCGGCAACGCGCGGCTGACAATAATGCTCATAGCGTAATCCATAAAGGATTCGCGCATTTCCACATTAATGTCCCGATCTATGATTTGAGAGAATTTTTCTTCCGCCATGCTGGACCTCCTTCAATATCTATCCACGTGCCTCACTAGGGAAAAAGCCTGAAAAACCGCCACTTATATATATTTCTTTCACATAATGAGCTCAATTAAACCTGGCCGTTTTCCAGAGCACCATCCATATAGACAGCAAAAAATAGGGATGTGTCCACTCCCATCGATACGTGCGTTCATACACTACGGATATAGGCATTTTCTTTGAAATGCCGAAAAATCTTATAAAATCCCCATATCTTATTATTATACCATTGTTTATCTCTTCTGTCCTATGTTTTTCGCATGGAGAAACAGGGGCAAAAACACCATTCAAGAAAGGATGGAACCTATTTTGACGATTCAACGCATTGCGAGCAAATGGGAGAAAACCAAGGTCATTTACCGGCAAGAGTCGCTCCGTGCCTATATCCCCGATACCCGCAAATACTCTCTGGAGCAGCTCCGAAGTATGCTGGATACTTACGGCTACGTCTTCATCAAGCCCGACCACGGCACTTACGGCAACGGGGTCATGAGCATTGAGCAGTGGACCGATGATCTGGCCCCGGATAACCCGGTCCAATACAAGCTACGGTTCGGCATCGAGAGTAGGTTATTTGAGACCGTAGATGAACTCTATGCTGCTTTAAACGAAAAAATAGAAACCCGTCCTTATCTGATCCAGAAGGGTATTCATTTACTCACCCATCGGCGTCGCAGATTTGATATCCGTGCTCTGGTGCAGCAAACGCCGAACAAAAATTGGGAGACAACCGGTATTATTGGCCGGATTGCCGCCCAGCAGAAGGTCATTACTAACTATCACGGTGGCGGAGATGTCATGCTGATCGAGGATTTACTTGGTCCTTATATGGGGCCACGTGAATTTGCCCAGAAATACAAAGAAATCAAAATTCTGGGTGTCCAGGTGGCACGACAAATGACTCATAAGTTCCCCAAATTAAAAGAGATCGGTCTGGACATCGCCATCGATGAACAACATCAGCTTTGGATTCTGGAAGTGAATACAAAGCCTGCCCTCTTCCCCTTCAAGCTGCTTCACTCCAAGGAGGTCTATCAGAAAATACGCCGTTATGCCGTCGCTTACGGACGCTTGAAGGCCAAGAGCATAAAATAACAAAAGGCTGCGCCAAGCACCGGGCAACAAGGCCCTGCTTGGAACAGCCTTTCTCTTCTGCATGGCGTGGTATGAAATACCCCGGAATCAGATTAAATATCGAGATTTTTTACATGTCTTGCATGCTCATGGATGAAGTCACGCCGAGGTTCAACGTTATCCCCCATCAGGACATCAAAGATGGCATCAGCCTGAATGGCATCGGCAATCGATACCTGCTGCATAGTTCGACTTTCCGGGTCCATGGTCGTATCCCATAGCTGCTCCGGATTCATCTCGCCCAAACCTTTATAGCGCTGTACGTTTACTTTCACGCCTTCCCCAAATTCAGCGATAATATCATCGCGTTCCTTCTCGGAACCGGCATAGCGAACGACTTTGTTTCGCTCAATCTTGAACAGTGGTGGCTGAGCGATGTAGACGTAACCCGCTTCGATAATTCTCCGCATGTAACGGAAGAAGAAGGTCAACAGCAGCGTACGAATATGTGCACCGTCGACGTCGGCATCGGTCATAATGATGACCTTATGATAACGGGCCTTCGCAATATCGAATTCTTCACCAATCCCCGTACCCAGCGCCGTAATAATAGCTCGGATCTCGGCATTGCCGAGAATACGGTCGAGCCGTGCCTTCTCAACGTTCAGGATCTTCCCGCGCAGCGGAAGAATCGCTTGGAAGTGACGGTCACGCCCTTGCTTGGCGGATCCCCCTGCGGAGTCCCCTTCGACGATGTACAGCTCACTGATTGAGGCGTCCTTCGAAGAACAGTCTGCCAGCTTACCTGGCAGCGAGCTGACCTCCAGCGCACTCTTCCGCCGTGTCAGTTCCCGAGCCTTACGAGCGGCTTCTCTGGCTCGTGAGGCTTGCAAGGACTTCTCCAGCACCCGCCGCGCTACAGACGGGTTCTCCTCCATGAATTCCTGCAGCTTCTCGGCAAACAGGGAATCGACAATCCCGCGCACCTCACTGTTACCGAGCTTGGTTTTTGTTTGTCCTTCGAACTGAGGCTCTGGAATCTTCACGGAGATGATCGCGGTTAAGCCTTCCCGCACATCATCGCCGGTCAAGTTAGAGTCACTATCCTTGATCATGCCGCTTTTGCGGGCGTAGTCGTTAATGATCCGGGTTAAGGCACTCTTGAAGCCCGATTCATGCGTTCCGCCTTCATGCGTATGAATGTTGTTAGCGAAGGAAAATATATTCTCCGTATAGCTGTCATTGTATTGCAGCGAGATTTCTACCTGGATCATTTCTCGCTGGCCTTCCACGTAAATCGGAGTCTCGTGAAGCACCTCACGATTCTGATTCAAATATTTCACGTACTCCATGATGCCGCCCTCGTAATGGAACGACTCCCCGGTATCGGTCCGCTCATCAAGCAGGGACAAATTAATGCCCTTGTTCAAGAAAGCCAGTTCGCGAATCCGGGTCAGCAACGTGTTGTATTCATATTCGGTCGTTTCCGTGAAGATCTCTGCATCCGGCCAGAATGTCACGGTTGTTCCCGATTCCTCGGAGGTGCCAACAACCTTCAGGTCATACTGCGGTATACCCCGGCGATATTCCTGTTGATAGATCTGACCTTCCCGCTTGACCTGAATAATTAATTTCTCGGACAAAGCGTTAACTACCGAAACGCCTACCCCGTGAAGCCCACCAGATACTTTATATCCGCCGCCACCGAATTTACCTCCGGCATGAAGTACCGTCATGACGACTTCAACCGTTGACTTCTGCAGCTTCTCATTCATGCCGACCGGAATGCCCCGGCCATTATCGATAACCGTGACACTGTTATCCTGATGAACAATGACGTCGATTTTGTTGGCGTAACCGGCTAATGCCTCATCGATACTATTGTCCACGACCTCCCATACCAGGTGATGCAGACCGCGGGAGCTGGTTGAGCCGATGTACATTCCGGGCCGTTTACGTACCGCTTCCAGGCCTTCAAGCACCTGTATATTACTCTCGTCATATGTTTGTTCATTCATTGACAATGCCTTCACCTACTTCTCCATAATCAAACTGTTCAAGTGCGGAACATCTATGCAAGGCTATACCGCCAAGATCACATTCGCTTTCTTCTTGAGCGTCGCAGAGGAAATGGGTGAGTAATAAATCTCATCCTGTGTGACCACAATCGACTTGGCTTCCTCTTCGCCGATACGCACCACATTTTTCTCTTTCAGCGCATGCTGGATAAATTGCTTGGATATCTTGGAAGATTTCTCAATCGTAATATCAAAGATGGCGACCAATTCCGAAGATAAAATAACCTTCTCACCGCCCAAATGAATATACATGTTATCCCTCCGCCTATTAGACTTTGACTTGACCTTCCTGAACATGAAAAATGCTGGCGTCCTGTAGCCGGCCGGCATTAATGCTTTCGAGCCCTGTCGCCGTTATGAACGTCTGCACTTTGCTCTGAAAAGTCTCAATCAGTTGGGTTTGACGATAGGGGTCCAGTTCAGACAACACATCGTCCAGCAGCAAAATGGGATATTCTCCGATCTCTTCATGAATGAGCTCAATCTCCGCCAGCTTCAAAGATAATGCCGTCGTTCGCTGTTGTCCCTGGGAGCCGTATACCTGCGCTTCGTTCCCGTTGATATCAAAAGACATATCATCGCGATGCGGCCCGCACAACGTCATGCCCCGGCGGATTTCCTGATCCTTCATTTGTGATAACTTTATCATAAATTGCTCCAATAGGACAGCTTCATCTTCCTCACCAGCTTCGCCAAACGAAGGAAGGTAGGATAATTTCAGCGTTTCACCGCCCCCGGTGATGCCTTCATGAATGTGCTCGGCCCATTTTTGCAGTTTTCTTATAAATTGTTTCCTTTTTTTGACGATTTTAACACCATGCTCTGCCAATTGCTCATTCCAGATCTCCAACATGGCAGTAAGCTCAGGACCCGCATTCCAGGCTTGCTTCAGCAAATTGTTGCGCTGTAGCAGCACCTTCTGGTATTGCTGTAGATGGTAAAGGTAGCTTGGCTGCACCTGACCAATCTCCATATCGAGAAAACGGCGCCTGATGCCAGGTGTTCCCTTCACAATCTCCAGATCCTCAGGAGCGAACATCACGACGTTCATGGCTCCGATAAAATCACTCAGCTTACGCTGCTCAAGGCCATTAATCTTGGCCTTTTTGCCTTGGGTAGTCAACCGCAGTTCCAACTGAACGGTACCATACTTCTTCTCAACCTCGGCGGTGACTACCGCATGATCCTGATCGAAGTTGATCAGTTCTTTGTCTTTCCCCGTCCGATGGGACTTCGTCAAAGCCATGACAAACAAGGCCTCCAGCAGATTGGTTTTGCCTTGGGCATTACGTCCAATCAACAGGTTGACCGCGCCAAAGGAGCCTAGCGAAAGCGTGTCGTAATTGCGGTAGTTTTGCAGCGTTAATTGTTTTACAAACACGTTCTTTCAAGCCCCCTCATCATTCTGCCCACGAAGCTTTATTCCGCTGTCACCTGAAATGAGCCGCAGCCTTCCACCTCAACGATATCGCCCGCGTATAGCTTCCGCCCACGGCGTTCCTCGGGTTCCTGGTTGACCTTGACTGCACCTTCTTGCAGCATCGCTTTGGCCATGCCGCCTGTGGAGACGCAATCGGCCAGCTTCAAGAAAGAATCCAGTTTAATATATTCGCTCGAAATCGAGATTTTTTTCATGACGACTGATGTTCCTTTCGCAAAAAAATACTAATAGTGCTAGTGCGAGTTCAAAAAATCGGGTTTTTAGGACCAAGAAGGTTGGATGAAGCCAGGGACTGAGTAGCGGAGCGTAGACAGATCTACGTGAGCAACTAAAATGTTTCTGAAGGAAACATGCTACGGAAGCCTACGCTTGGCCCGGCTGAATTCAAGATTCGATGTCGAATTTCCTTCTCGAACTGCTTCGTTCTGGGAAGACGATTTTTTGAACTACCTCTAACCTTTAGTTCGTTGTCCGGTAAGGCAGAATCAAATACAAACTTTGGCTATCATCCACCGGTTTGATAATAATCGGACTCATAGCTCCAGTAAAGCCGATATGCAGTTGCTCACTTTCTACCACTTTCAGCACGTCCAGCATATATTTGGAGTTAAAGGAAATACGTAGCGGTTCTCCTGTGAACTTGGCAACATCCAATTGCTCTGTTACTTTCCCCAGTTCAGATGAGCTGGAGGAGATTTCGATGGTGCCATCCTCCATCGTTTGCAGGCGGACAATATTCGTCTTCTCCTCACGAGACAGCAAATAAGCGCGGTCGATGGAATCACTCAGCTTCTTCGTGTCCAGAACGAGTTCTGTTTTGTAAGTTGTCGGAATAATCTTGGAGGTATCGGGATAAGTTCCGTCCAAAATACGGGTGTAGAACAGCACACGGTCAATCTTAAACAACACCTGGTTGTCAGCAACCACGATTTCTACGCGCGTATTTTGCTCGGGAATGATTTTGCTCAGCTCATTCAGCGTTTTACCGGCGATGACAATATTGCTGAAACGAACGCCTTCGGCATCATCAAGTCCAGCAATGCGGCTGGCCAGACGGTGGCGGTCCGTTGCTACAAATTTGAATTGATTATCAGCCAAATTCCAAAGTACCCCGGTCAAAATAGGGGATGTCTCGTTCGTGGAGATAGAAAAGCCCGTTTGGCGAATCATGTTCTTCAGCAGGTCCCCGGGAATCGATACAATTTGGTTCTCTTCAATGCTTGGCAGCACAGGGAATTCCTCGGGATCAAGGCCCACCATCTGAATATCCGTCGAACCTGAGCGAATAAAGGTTTGAAATCCTTCTTTCACTTCCATCTCAATCTCTGGCGAAGGCAACTTCTTGATAATTTCGACAAAGAATTTGGCTGGCAGAACAACGCTACCCGGACGTTCAACCTGAACGATCTGCTTCTCCTGATCCTCAGCCGGAATATAGGCCTGGATGGAGATATCCGTATCGCTGGCGGTTAACGTCATACCTTGAAAATTAACATCTAGCTTAATCCCGGTCAGAATCGGAATCGTTGTACGGCTGGAAATGGCTTTGGCCACATGTTGGATGGATTCGTTCAGATCATGTTTCAGAATACGGATTTTCATAAATTCAACTCCTAAAAGTTTTATGAAGCATAAGCTTCTAAAGAGAATGACTTCGCAATAAAACTTACTTCGTAAGCATAAACTCAGTTTTATGAAGCATGGACTTCTTAGAGAATAACCTCGCAATAAACTACTTCGTAAGCATAACTCTACTGGTATGAAGCATATCTTCTAGAGAAAAGCTTCGGAATAAAAGATTGCCGTGATGCATAGCTTAATTCTATGTATCATCCGTCAGCAGGAAGCCTTGACTTCTTCTTGGTGGCAGGCAAGCACTTCGGGATTTGAAGTTGGGACCGAAAGTGTTTTGCGCTGCGTTATTAAGGATGTGTATATCTTTATATATTTTTAGAAGAAGTAGTAGGGGCCCTGAATATGTGGATAACAACAGAATGAATATGAAATGAAGCCTATCCACATGTGCATATCATGTGCATAGGCTTACCCCTTATTCAGGTCGCACTTTTTATTTTTTCGGTAATATTGTTCACGATTTTGAATAGCTCCTGATCAATCTTGAGCTGTTGGGTTATTTTCTCATGGGCATGGATGACGGTGGTGTGGTCTCGTCCGCCAAAAGCATCGCCGATCTTAGGCAGCGAGAAGTCGGTAAGTTCCCGGGCCAGGTACATAGCGATTTGCCTCGGGAAGGCGATGGCCTTCGTTCGTTTGCGCGCCTTGAAGTCATCGAGCTTCAAGTTATAGTAATCTCCAACCCGCTGCTGAATGTCCTGAATCGTGATCATCTTCGGACGACTGGAAGGAATGATGTCCTTGAGCGCTTCCGCGGCCAGATGGCTTGTCACATCTTGATTGATCAGCGAGGAGTAGGCAACAACGCGAATCAGCGCGCCTTCAAGCTCACGAATGTTGGTATCAATCTGGTTAGCGATATACATCATCGCTTCGTTCGGAATGTCCAGATTCTCGGCCTTGGCCTTCTTACGCAAGATCGCGATCCGCGTCTCCAGATCAGGGGGCTGGATATCGGTTATCAATCCCCATTCAAACCTGGAACGAAGCCGTTCTTCGAGCGTTGGAATTTCTTTTGGCGGGCGATCACTGGAAATAATAATCTGCTTGCGCTCTTCATGAAGGGCGTTGAAGGTATGGAAAAATTCCTCTTGCGTCGATTCCTTACCCGCCAAAAATTGAATATCGTCAATGAGCAGAATATCGATGTTACGGTATTTATTGCGGAAACTTTCCGCGCGGTTGTCCCGGATGGAGTTAATGAATTCGTTCGTAAATTTCTCGGAGGAAATATAGACGACCTTGCTGCTAGGGCTATGTTCCAAAATATAATGGCCAATGGCATGCATTAGATGCGTCTTGCCAAGTCCCACGCCGCCGTAGAGGAACAGTGGGTTATAGGCCCGCGCCGGTGCTTCGGCTACCGCCAGGGAAGCGGCATGGGCAAAACGGTTGCCAGAACCTATGACGAACGTATCAAAGGTGTATTTCGGATTCAGCATATGGGAAACGCTTTCCTCGATGGGGACGGGAGCGGGAGGCTCCTTCACCACCTGGGTTAGCTCCGGTGGGGCTGATTCTTCAATCACAAATGTTACATCCACCTGCTTGCCCAAATACTCCAGAACAGTAGTTGCGACGAGCTTGGTATAGCGGCTCTCCAGCCATTCTACGGCGAAGGTAGTTGGCGCGGAGATGATAATGGATTGATCCGTCAGCGATACGATTTTGGTTGCTTTAAACCAGGTATCGAAGCTGGGTTTGCTCAGTTTGGTATTGATAATAGATAAGATATGTTGCCATATTTCAGAAGTATGGCTGTCCACAGACTGTCACTCCTTTTAAATCTTCCAATTGTGGCTGAAGGCCATACAGAAAGAGGTCGAGAAAACATAAATAAAGGGGAAGTTTATCCCCAATGTTAAGTAGAATATAATGATTATAAACATGTAGAAAGTAAAAATTGTTCACAATGTTATCCACAGCCTGTTAATAATTTAGCAGGCAAACATAGATATTCACAACGAAAACAATATAATCATAGCAAAAGAAGCCCTGTTTTTCAATGTGCTCCACGCTTTTATCCACAAATTCAATAACTTGTGCATAATTTTCATTCACACCACTACATATTGTTTATAAATTGTTTAGAATTCGACAGGATGCAAGAAATTCAGAAAAAATTATACACAAGTTAATAAACAAGGAACGCGAAATATGTTGCTAGCAAATCGACCTTCCTAGTCGAATTGTAGTCAAAATAGAGTCGAAAATTCGGCCAAAAAAAATCTGTACTCAATTTGAGTACAGATTTTTTTCATAGAATTACGCTAATTTGAACTTATTTGACGCTGGAAAGCTGCTATTGCTTCGTATTCATCCTCTAATTTGGCAGATATGCGGGTGAAAATCGGCATCAACTGCTTATAAACTGCAGCATGCTCAGGTATTGGCTCATGCCGGTGCGTACCGCCTACCATTTCTTTGACGGCATCGAGCGATTCGATTTCGCCCAAGGCGTATAGACCAAGAACAACAGCTCCCAGGCAAGAGCTTTCATAACTCTCGGGAATTACGACTTCTTGATCAAAAATATCGGCCATCATTTGCCGCCAGAGTGGAGAACGGGCAAAACCGCCTGTAGCTTGAATTTTACGAGGCCGCCCGATCTGACCCTCAATAGCGATCAGTACGGAGTAGAGGTTATACAGAATTCCCTCCAGCACGGCGCGAATCATATGTTCTCGCTGATGATGCAACGTGAGTCCGAAGAAGGAGCCGCGAGCATTAGCGTTCCATAGAGGAGCCCGCTCTCCGGTCAGATACGGATGGAAAATCAAACCATCAGCCCCCGGCTGAACCCGCTCGGCAATTTGCGTCAGCAGATCATAGGGACTTAGGCCCAGGCGTTTGGCTGTCTCAGATTCGGCCGCCGCAAATTCATCCCGCAGCCAACGGAAGATGACGCCCCCATTGTTGACCGGTCCTCCAATGACCCAATGCTTATCCGTGAGCGCATAGCAGAATATCCGTCCTTCCGGGTCCGTTTGCGGCCGATCTACGACGGTACGGATGGCTCCACTGGTGCCGATAGTGACGGCAACGACGCCGGGATCTATCGCATCTACTCCGAGGTTGGATAACACACCATCGCTTGCACCTATAATGAAGCGAGTCGAGGGGAGGAGGCCCATCGTCTCGGCATAAACCGAGGCTACACCTTGCAACACATGGGTCGTCGGGACAATCCGGGAGAGGTGATCGGGCGTAATGCCAGCCAGCTCAAGAGCCTGCTCATCCCAATCCAGCTTCTCCAAATTGAACAGTCCGGTAGCTGAAGCTACAGAATAATCAATCACATATTGTCCGAACAGCTTATGGAATACATATTCTTTAATAGAAATAAATTTATCTGCTTGATTAAAAACATCCGTCTGCTCATGGCGTAGCCAAAGCAACTTGGTTAGCGGAGACATGGGATGTATGGGCGTACCGGTACGGCGA
The DNA here is from genome assembly GCF_001486585.1 of Paenibacillus senegalimassiliensis. Lineage (GTDB taxonomy): Bacteria > Bacillota > Bacilli > Paenibacillales > Paenibacillaceae > Fontibacillus > Fontibacillus senegalimassiliensis. The sequence continues at coordinate 911,025 of NZ_LN909044.1, read as the reverse complement.
TAAAGCTCGTGTCCACCTAGCTCTTTTTTTAACTTGTCGGCCCAGGCCGCACTACGATTATCCGCCCAGGTGAGGCAATTCATAAGTGGTTCACCTTCGGCATTGACCGGAATAATGCTATGCATAGCCGAACTGAAGGAGACTAACCCAATCTGCTCAGGTGCAATGCCACTCGATCGGGTGACCTGCCCAATGGCAGAAAGGACGGCCTCAAAAATTTCATCCGGATCTTGCTCCGCTACGAAAGGGGAAGGCGTGTAGAGCGGGTATTCCTGGTTGGCTGTAGCCAAGGGTTGCCCACTGCGTTCAAACAGGACGGCCTTCGTGCTAGTCGTGCCGATATCGAGACCGATCATATAGTTCAGCAACTTCAAATTCTCCTCTCTATCTATTCGTGAGGCATGCTCGAGTGCAGGGTTTCAAAGGAATCGGAGAAATATTCCTCGACATTGCGCTGAATTAACTCGCTATCCCGCGATTCTAGTCCTTGCAGCAGCTTGCGGTGCTTATCGACTACGTAACTAATTTTATCTTCATTTTGAGAAAGGATATTTTGGGTTGTTACGAGCATCACGGTCATCACAATTTGCCGAATACTGGTCCATAAATGCAGGATGCGCGTGTGCTTGGCTCCGTTAATGATGATTTCGTGGAAGCTGATATCCTGATAGGCAAACTCAACGACATCAAGATGCTTGCCGGCCAGTTCCATTTTGTCGATGCTTTGGGCCAGGGGAGCTATCAGTTCCTCCGGATGGGCCGCCAGATGCTTCCAAGCAAAGCTTTCAATCAAATAGCGCACATCATACAGTTCCTTCACATCGTTTAAACTGAGGCCATTCACCACGGCTCCCATACGTTGCAGGGTAATCAGTCCTTCACCGGAGAGCGTCTTGAGCGCTTCGCGGACCGGAGAACGGCTGGTGCCGAAGTCTCCAGCGATACGATTCTCTGACAACACCTCGCCAGGTTTGAGCGTACCGTTAATAATGCGCAGCCTGAGCTCAGCAGCGATGGACTCGCCGAGAGAACTGCCTGTTAACCACGTAGAAGGGTAATGCATGCTTTTTTGACTCCTATCCGGGAAACGAACCCACTATATTCATCCGTTATTGGGACTTAAATACCTTGATCATAGCACGAAATTCCCGGGATTGGGAAACCAGGCCGCTGGAGTATTAGTCCACGGTCTCGACGGCATGACCTCCAAATTCATTGCGCAAGGCAGCGACAACTTTACCGTGAAAAGTGTCCTCCTGGAGCGAACGATAGCGCATAAAGAGCGACATGGCGATGACCGGGGTATTAGCTTGCAAATCAAGGGCAGTTTCCACCGTCCATTTGCCTTCACCAGAGGAATTCATGACCCCGCGTAGCTTATCCAGCTTCGGGTCCTTGGAGAAGGCGCTTTGCGCAAGCTCCATCAGCCAACTGCGAATCACAGAGCCATGGGACCAGACCCCAGCCACTTGTTCGAAGTCGTAGTTATACGGACTTTTATCCAATAGCTCGAAGCCTTCCGCAATCGCCTGCATCATGCCGTATTCGATGCCGTTGTGCACCATTTTCAGAAAATGTCCGCTGCCCGCAGGGCCGGTGTACATATATCCGCTCTGAACAGCGATGTCCTGCAGAATGGGTTCAATATAATGAAAGGCGGTCTCGTCTCCACCAACCATGAAGCATCCGCCTTGCTCAGCACCCTCTACACCCCCGGAAGTCCCTATATCCATAAAATGAAGCTGATGCGCGGCCAGTTGCTGGGCGAGTTCTTGCGAATGCTGGTAATGAGAGTTACCTCCATCAATAATGATATCGCCCGCACCCAGCAGGGGGGTAAGTGATTCTACGACGGTGCGTAGAGGCGCGCCAGCGGGAACCATCACCCAGATCACTCGCGGCGTTTCCAGAGAGCGAACCAATTCCTCCAGACTAGTAGCGGGGAGGGCTCCTTTGGCGGCGGCCAAGCTCACCGACGACTCATTGGTGTCGTAGGCGACGACTTCATGTTGATGCTCCAACAGGTTGATGACCAGATGCAAACCCATTTTTCCGAGTCCAATCATACCTAATTTCATATAAATCCACCCCTTAATTTCAAACTGGTATACTTGTATACAACTTATTATCTTCAATAATACTCTATCTGAGGACACAAGGAAAGGCTAAAAAACTTTTCCACATGTGCATAACTCTATGCGCCGGGAAAGGGGAGAATGGGCTGTGGAAAACTAAATTTGTGAATTAACCCTGTGGATTGTGTATAATTAAGAAATATCGGTGACGGCATGGAGAGAAGGCCGGAAGTTAGGTTGACTTTTCATAGCTGGTATGATTAAATGTAAAAAGGCATTTTCTGTGGATATGAAAATGGTAAACATAGACGCTGGTTATGAGTTATTATTAAAGTTTAGATGATTTCCTGTGAGGGGGTGCAATAGATGAAACCGACTTTCAAACCAAATGTGAGCAAACGTAAAAAGGTTCACGGTTTCCGTAAAAGAATGAGCACGAAAAACGGCCGCAAGGTTCTCGCTGCTCGTCGTCTCAAAGGCAGAAAAGTTCTGAGTGCGTAAAGCGTGCGTAAAGACCACCGCGGTGGTCTTTTTTTTGTATTAAGCGATAGGTTGCTGCGATAGTTGGTCTATACTATAAACTGCGAGTTCAAAAAGTTGGGTTTACAGGACCGAGGCCTATGCTTTCGATGTGCGTTTTTTCAAAACGCTTGAGTTGGATGAAGCCAGGGACTGAGTAGCGGAGCTACACGTTTTCGGAGAAAACGACTTCGGAAGCATGGCTACGTGAGCAACTCAAATGTTTCTGAAGGAAACATACTACGGAAGCATATGCTAGGCCCGGCTGAATTCAAGATTCGATGTCGAATCTGCTCCTTGAACAACTCCGTTCTGGGAAGACGACTTTTTGAACAACCTCTATAACAGTAGCCGCGAATCAAGGAGATTATTTGTGCATAAACAACTTCGTTTGAGAAACCGTGCCGACTTCAACCGCATTTACCGGTTCGGCAAATCCTTCGCTAATCGCCAACTTGTTGTGTATTGGTCCAATAAATCGGATATTGAACGTTTTCGACTGGGGGTCTCAGCCAGTAAAAAAATCGGAAACGCTGTCGTGCGCAACCGGATGCGACGAATGTTGAAGGAAATTGTCCGGCTGCATGAGGCCGAGATTCGGGACCATGTCGATCTGATCTTGATCGTGCGTGCCGGAGCTGTTGGAATGGACTACAAAGACCTGGAAAAAAGCGTGCTTCATGTGTTGCGCAAAGCCATGCTGCTGCGGCCTTCCGGGCGTTAAGCAGCTTTGTTTCCTTGTCCCTTTAAATATGTTATGATTTACGTTGAACGGATAGGTTAAGAGAGGGGTTTTGAAGTGTCGCGATTGATGACTAACCGAAGAAGATGGCTTCTTCTCCTTCTGGCAGTCGGGCTGATTACTGTGCTTGCCGGCTGCGGAACACAAAATGCTCATTTAGCAACCACGACTGAAGACATGAAAGCAGGTTCGTGGTGGACCGCGAATGTGGTCTACTATTTCTCGTATGCGCTTGATACATTTGCCGAGTGGTTCAATGGCGAATATGGCCTTGCGATTTTAATTCTGGTGTTGATTGTCCGGACATTGATTTTACCGCTGACACTGAAGCAGGTGAAGAGCTCCAAGGCAATGCAGGCGATTCAGCCGCAATTGCAGAAGATTCGGGAGACATATAAGGATAATCCAGAGCAGCAGCAACAGGAAACGATGAAGCTGTTCCAGGAGCATAAGGTCAATCCAATGGCCGGTTGTTTCCCTCTGATTATTCAAATGCCAGTGTTCATTGCGTTATATAACTCCATATTTTACAACTCTGCCATTCGGGAGCATTCCTTCCTGTGGCTGCAGTTAGGTGAACCGGACAAGCTGTTTATTTTGCCGGCCATCGCTGCGATTACGACATTCATCCAAACGAAGATGATGTCGAACGTCAACCCTGCAGGTATGCAAGGGCCAATGGCGTTTATGATGTGGGTATATCCTGTTTTGATTTTTGTAATGGCCTATAACTTCGCTGCCGCATTGCCGTTGTATTGGGTATTCAGTAACTTGTACACGATTGGGCAGAACTTCTTCATCTATCGTAAGAAGGACCCGGTTGTCGCTGTGGCGGGAGTCGAGTCGGTTACTTCCTCTTCTAATAAGAAGCGTGGCGGTTCCAATCTAAAAGCCGGCCATCCCGGTGGCAGAGGTGCCAAGGAGGCAAAAAAATCGAAATGAATAAAATTGTGACGTCGGGAAAAACCGTTGAAGATGCTGTAAGACAAGGATTGGCCAAGCTCGGCACCACCGAGGATCAAGTCGCCGTGAATGTGTTGGAGCAGCCATCAAAAGGATTCCTGGGTCTGATCGGGGTCAAGGCAGCAAAGGTAGAGCTCACTTTGTTGGAACCTGCCCGAACGGTACCCTCTTCGCAAGGGAGTGATTCTAAGCTCCGTGTGCCTGAATCTGTACATCAGCAGGAGAAGACATTCGGTGATAAGAACCCCTATGAGGAAGCGGCGTCATTCGTACGGGACGTCGGCGAGAATATGGGCCTCGACGTGAAAGTCGAGATCGTCCAGGGCAAAGATAATACCGTACTGAACATTTCGGGACATGATTTGGGATTAATGATCGGGCGAAGAGGACAAACCCTCGATGCCCTGCAATACTTGGCGAATATTATCGCTAACCGTTATTCTGATAGCTTTATCCGTATTATCCTTGATGCCGAGAACTTCCGGGAGCGCCGGAAGAAGACGCTGGAGGAGCTTGCCGACAGATTGGCCGGGCGGGTTGTTCGCACACGCAAAGAAGTTACGCTGGAGCCAATGTCGCCGCAGGAGCGCAAAGTGATTCATTCCCAGCTTCAGGATCATCCGGAGGTCAAGACTTATAGCAAAGGCGATGAGCCTAACCGGCGAGTGGTGATTGCACTGAAGCACGGCAGATGAATGTGACGCAATGACGTTTGCTCGGCGTAAGCCGGGTGGGGGTCGTTGCGTTTATTTTATCTCAACCCTCCCCACCCCTCCCTTACTGTAAGGGAGGGCGCCCGAGGGCTTGCTGCCCTCTGGGCTCCCGCAAACTGGAGTAACGTGGGAGGGAGTGAGGCGCTCCTGCTCGCTGTCCCCTTTGGGGATGCGCTTTACTTTGGTGCATGGAACGCTTTTCCCCCTTCGGGTACGTCTTACTTTTGGCTCACCCGGGTTACCTGGCAAGGATGGTGGAGGCACTACTGCTTTCGGCGCTGCTTTGGATTTGGTGAGTAAGGAGTCGGCTTTTCGCCCTTTGGGGCCCGCCTTTACTGTGGTGACATTTTGTGGGTGCAGTCAGGTAAGAGGAGTAATGAGCGTTGTTAGAGCGTTGGGAGTGGCTGACGAGCAAGGAGGCGCTGTCCCTGCGGGATGCGCTAGGTGTGGAGCAGAGCGTGTGGGTGAACGCGGTGGAGCGGGAGTAATGAGCGTTGTTAGAGCGTTGGGAGTGGCTGACGAGTAAGGAGCGCTGTCCCTGCGGGATGCGCTAGGTGTGGAGCAGAGCGTGTGGGTGAATGCAGGGGAGCGGGAGTAATGAGATTGTATAGAGTGTTGGGAGTGGCTGACGAGTAAGAGCGCTGTCCCTGCGGGATGCGCTAGGCCGTAGAGCAGAGCGTGTAGGTGAACGCAGGGGAGCGAGCGTAGGAGATGCTTGAGCAGGTGTGCTCGGGGTGAGTGAGATGGATTAGTGGAGCGGGGCGTATGAATCTGGAGAAACGGAAGTGTTCGCCTTTGCCATGGGATTGTACCCTTGTAGTGTGCTATCAATTCAGACAATCCCATGGCAACAGCGATCGGAGGATCATACGACTTGCGGAACGGCTCCATTCACGAATTTGTATTGCTGCAACGATATTTACAACGAGAACTAGTGAGGTGAAATAGATGCTAACCGATACGATTGCGGCCATTTCCACGGCCGTGGGTGAGAGTGGGATTGCGGTGATTCGCGTGAGCGGGCCAGAGGCGGTTGACGAGGTGGGACGTTTGTTCCGCAGCAAGACGGCGTTGCCGGAGTCGGCGAGCCATACGGTACATTATGGCTTTATTGTTGATCCGGCCACGGAGGAGAAGCTGGAAGAGGTACTGGTGACGGTGTTCCGCGCGCCGCGATCGTTCACGACGGAGGATGTCGTGGAGGTGAGCACGCACGGCGGGATTATCTCGGTCAAGCGCGTGATGGATTTGCTGCTACAGCAGCGGGGGATTCGATTGGCGGAGCCGGGGGAATTCACGAAGCGCGCGTTCTTGAACGGGCGAATCGATCTGTCGCAGGCGGAGGCGGTCATCGACCTGATCCGCTCAAAGTCGGATCGGGCTTTCTCGGTGGCGCTGAAGCAGGTCGGTGGGGAGCTGTCGCGCAAGGTGTCTGAGCTGCGTTATACGTTGGTGGAGACGCTGGCGCATATTGAGGTCAACATCGATTATCCAGAGCATGATGTAGAGTCGATGACGATGGAGTTCATCAAGCAGAAATGCGCGGCGGTGTCGGAAGGCATTGATGTGCTGTTGAAAACGGCCAATCAAGGCAAGATTTTGAGAGAAGGTATTACGACGGCAATTGTAGGTCGTCCGAATGTAGGTAAGTCCTCGTTGATGAATGCGTTAGCCCGGGAGAATAAGGCGATTGTGACCGATATTCCAGGAACGACGCGGGATGTCATTGAGGAATATGTAACGATTAATCAAATTCCGCTCAAGCTGCTGGATACGGCCGGGATTCGTGAGACGATGGATGTGGTCGAGCAAATTGGGGTGGAGCGCTCCAGAGAAGCGTTCAGTGACGCGGATCTGATTCTGCTGGTGCTAAGCGGGGCGGAGCCGCTGCATGAGGATGAGATTGCCCTGATGGAGCAACTGAAGGGCAGAACGGCAATTGTTTTGCTGAATAAGATGGATTTACCGCAACAGTTGGATCGAGAGGTGGTACGGCGTTATTTTTCCGAGGAATCGGTGGTTGAGCTATCGGTGAAGACGGAACAAGGGCTGGATCATCTGGAGGAGGCCATTGCTACCTTGTTCTTCGGCGGGCAGTTGGAGTCAAATGATTTGACGTATGTCACGAATGTGCGGCATATTGCACTGTTCAAGCAGGCCAAGCAGTCGCTTGCTGATGCATATGAAGCGGCGGATAGCGGGATTCCTATTGATATATTGCAGATTGATGTAAGGCTCGCGTGGGAGCAATTGGGCGAAGTCATTGGTGATTCGGCACCGGATGCGCTGATTGACCAGATTTTTTCGCAATTTTGCTTGGGGAAATAATTGGAGGACGTATCATCGGAACCGGTTCATGGTATGATGTTACGGACAGAATGTGCAAGGGTAGGGCAAAGGGGGTAGATGGATGAGTTACGATGCTGGAAACTATGATGTAATCGTGGTCGGAGCAGGGCATGCAGGCTGTGAGGCGGCTTTGGCTGCTGCGCGGATGGGCTGTCGTACGCTGATGGTCACGATTAATTTGGATATGATTGCTTTTATGCCTTGTAACCCTTCAATAGGGGGGCCAGCCAAGGGCCATGTGGTGCGCGAGGTGGATGCCTTGGGCGGCGAGATGGGACGTAACATTGATAAGACGTTCATTCAAATGCGGATGCTGAATACCGGGAAAGGTCCGGCTGTTCATGCGCTGCGGGCGCAGGCGGATAAATTCCTGTATCAGCATACGATGAAGGAAACGATGGAGAAGGAATCCAACCTGACAATGCATCAGGGTATGGTGGAAGAATTGATCGTTGAGGAAGGTCGCTGCGTGGGTGTGGTGACGAAGACAGGAGCAGCCTACCGGGCTGATGCAGTGGTGCTGACGACCGGAACCTATCTGCGCGGCAAGATCATTATGGGTGAGCTGATGTATGAAAGTGGGCCTAATAACCAACAGCCTTCGGTGCGTTTGTCGCAGAATTTGAAGGAGCTTGGATTGGAATTGGTTCGCTTCAAGACAGGTACTCCGCCGCGGGTGCATAAGGATACGATTGATTTCTCGCAAACGGAAATTCAGCCGGGCGATGCGAAGCCGAAGTTCTTCTCATATGAGACGAAGTCTTCGGATAATGAGCAATTGCCATGCTGGTTGACTTATACGTCGGAGGATACCCACCGGATTATTAACGAGAACTTGCACCGTGCTCCAATGTTCTCGGGGGTTATTGAAGGGACGGGACCACGTTACTGTCCATCCATCGAGGACAAAATTGTTCGCTTTAGCGATAAGCCAAAGCATCAGATTTTCCTGGAGCCTGAGGGGAAGAATACGTCGGAATATTATGTGCAGGGCTTCTCTACCAGTATGCCGGAAGAGGTTCAGTTGAAGATGCTTCGTTCCGTGCCAGGTCTGCAAAATGTACAAATGATGCGCACCGGGTACGCCATCGAGTATGATGCGGTGGTTCCTACACAGCTGTGGCCTTCGCTGGAAACCAAGCGGTTGTCCGGCCTGTTCACAGCAGGACAGATCAACGGTACATCCGGTTATGAGGAAGCGGCGGGACAAGGTATTATGGCCGGTATTAATGCGGCACGTAAGGTACAAGGGAAGGAACCCGTAATTCTGGACCGCTCTCAGGGATATATCGGCGTGCTGATTGACGACTTGGTCACCAAAGGAACCAACGAGCCGTACCGACTTCTGACTTCCCGGGCAGAATATCGTCTATTGCTTCGTCATGATAATGCCGATTTGCGCTTAACGCCAATAGGTCATGAGATTGGCTTAATTTCTGAGGAACGCTACGCCCGCTTTATGGACAAAAAACATAAGGTAGAGCAGGAAATCGAACGCTTACGCGTGACGAAGGTACGTCCTTCAGAAATTAATGCGCTGCTGGAGTCGGTGGGCTCGGCGCCCATTCAGGATGGAAGCAATCTGTTAACGATCTTGCGCCGTCCGGAAGTTAGTTATGAAGGGATTAGTCAGGTCTCTCCTTCTGAGATTGAACTGGATGAGGACATGCAGGAGCAAGTTGAAATCCAGATCAAATATGCGGGTTATATAGAAAAGCAGTTACTGCATGTTGAAAAATTACAAAAAATGGAAAAGAAAAAAATACCTGAACGAATCAATTATGATGATATTCAAGGTTTGGCCATCGAGGCGCGTCAAAAACTGGCGAAAATCCGTCCAATCTCCATTGGGCAAGCTTCGCGGATTTCCGGAGTAACGCCTGCGGATATTTCCATTTTGCTTGTTTATCTGGAGCACTATAACAGGGTTACAGCGGCAGGAGGGTAAGAAGGTGGATTCTGTTCAATCCCAATTTTGCGCCCTGCTGCAAGAGCATGGAATAGAGCTTTCAGCGAGGCAACTACAGCAATTTGAGCGATACTATGAGGAGCTAGTCTCCTGGAATGAGAAGATGAATTTAACGGGCATTACGGACCGCGAGCAGGTATATATCAAGCATTTCTACGATTCGTTAAGTCTGGCATTTCATGTGTCGATAGATAAGATATCTTCCGTGGCCGATATTGGTTCAGGGGCGGGTTTTCCCGGCATTCCCTTAAAAATTTGTTATCCTCATTTGCAACTAACTATTGTAGATTCGCTGAATAAGCGAATACAGTTCTTGCAGCATGTGGTGGATGAACTAGGACTTGAGAACGTACAACTGCTCCATGGTCGTGCTGAGGATTTAGCTCGTCAGGCAGGACTGCGTGATTCCTTCGATTTGGTGACGGCTCGTGCTGTAGCCCGGATGGCCATATTGAATGAATTTTGCCTACCTTTCGTCAAGCCAGGTGGAATGTTTGTGGCGATGAAGGGGAGTGATCCCAAGGACGAGCTGCAAGAGGCGGCCTTTAGCTTATCTGAGCTGAAGGGGAAATGTGTAAAGACACCGCAATTTGTACTCCCTTTGGAGCAATCAGAACGGCATTTAGTTATTGTAAATAAGGTGGCAGCGACGCCTAAGAAATATCCCCGCAAGGCTGGTACACCTGCAAAAACACCATTAATATAGTGGATGTGAAGACATCCCCCTTAGCAAATTGTTCCACGTGAAACATGGGCTAAGGGGGATTCAACATTTAGCAAAATAAGATCATAGGATTATAGAGAAAAAAGTGGTAGAATAGATATATCTGGGATATCCGTAAGGCTTGTCCTTATGTCACTATGAAACTAGGTGGTAATTGACGGAATGAAAGAACAATTTTCTAAATTGTTCGGTTTAGCCGAACGAAGCAGCGGAGATGAAGTAAGACAAATTCCGGTGGGGGAAATTGTCGGTAGTCCTTATCAGCCGCGGACCATTTTTGACGACGATAAGATTGAGGAGCTTTGTCAAACTATTCGTACGCACGGTGTCATCCAGCCTATTGTAGTACGTTTTCGAAATGATAAGTATGAGATTATTGCTGGTGAACGTCGTTGGCGCGCGGTAAAGAAGCTAGGACTTGAATCCATTCCTGCCATTTTGCGTGATTTCAATGATTCGCAAGCAGCTTCAATCGCATTAATTGAGAATCTACAGCGAGAGGGATTGACCTCCATCGAAGAGGCTGTGGCTTATCAGAACTTGATTGATCTTCATCAATTAACTCAGGAGAGCCTCGCTCAGCGTTTGGGGAAAAGCCAATCTACGATTGCGAATAAAATCAGGTTGTTGCAGCTTCCTGAGGGTGTGAAGACGGCGCTAATGGAACGGAAAATTACAGAGCGTCACGCACGTGCCTTGTTATCGCTAGATACGGAAGAATTGCAATTGAAGGTGCTCGGTGAAATTGTTAGCAAAGAGCTTAATGTGAAGCAGGCGGAAGCACGGATTGCTTTCTACAAGGAAGTAGCCAAGAATAAGAAGTCTCCTTCCAAACGGATTTCCTTTACGAAAGATGTTCGGCTGGCATTAAACACAATTCGTCAATCGATTGATATGGTAACCGGTTCGGGCCTGCAAATCAAGACGGAAGAGAAAGACCACGAGGATCATTACGAGATCGTGATTCAAATTCCAAAACGTTCATAGTATGGATGCGCTGACCCTGACCGCCAGGTTTGCAGGTCAGCTTCTTTTTCGGCTATACGAAGATATTGAACGCGCAATCGACCGTCAGGTGATTCACCATGGATTGCTATTGGTCTTTTTGTAGCGGCAGCTTAGATTACAACCTTGAAGTTCTACAAAGAGATTCTTCTATTATATTGAGGTGAACTGGATTGACTAAAATTATAGCGATAGCTAACCAAAAGGGCGGCGTCGGTAAAACGACGACTTCCGTCAATTTGGGAGCAGGGCTCGCGGCAATTGGAAAAAAAGTGCTGCTTATCGATATTGACCCCCAGGGGAATACGACAAGTGGTGTTGGCATTAATAAAGCAGATGTAGCAAATTGTATTTATGATGTACTCATTAATGAAGTCAATCCGCGGGATGCCATCGCGCCTACGGAAATTGAGAACCTACATATTATTCCAGCCACCATTCAATTGGCAGGTGCGGAAATTGAGCTGGTTCCCACGATTTCTCGTGAAGTAAGATTGAAAAAATCACTGCAACCGATCCGTCACCTCTATGACTATATTTTGATCGATTGCCCACCATCTCTCGGAATTCTAACGATCAATTCATTGACTGCGGCAGATTCGGTGCTGATTCCTATCCAATGTGAATATTATGCCTTGGAAGGGTTAAGCCAATTATTGAATACGGTTCGCTTGGTACAGAAGCACTTAAATACTTCTTTGCAAATTGAAGGGGTGTTGCTGACCATGTTTGATGCCAGAACAAATTTGGGTATTCAGGTCATTGAAGAGGTTAAAAAGTATTTCCAACAGAAGGTTTATAGAACGGTTATTCCACGTAATGTGCGGCTTAGTGAAGCGCCATCCCATGGTCAATCTATCATTACTTACGATCCTCGCTCTAAGGGCGCGGAAGTTTATTTAGAGTTGGCAAAGGAAGTGGTCTCTTATGAATAAGCGGTTGGGTAAGGGATTAGATGCCTTAATTCCGGCATTGTCAATCCAGGATGATGATAAAGTGGTTGAGATACCACTGAATCAACTTCGGGCTAATCCGTATCAGCCACGTAAAACCTTTGATGAAGAGGCCATTCGAGAGTTGGCTGAATCGATTCGGCAACATGGGGTTATTCAACCTATCATTGTTCGCAGTGTGCTAAAGGGTTATGAAATCATAGCTGGTGAACGCCGATTCCGGGCTTCTCAATATTGTGGCAATGCAACCATACCTGCTGTCGTTCGTTCCTTCTCGGATCAGCAAGTCATGGAGATTGCCCTGATTGAGAACTTGCAACGTGAGAACCTGAATGCGATGGAGGTTGCCGTAGCTTATCAGGGGCTGATGGATCAATTTCAATTAACTCAGGAAGAATTATCCATGAAGGTGGGGAAATCACGATCTCATATCGCTAACTTCTTACGGTTGCTTTCGCTTCCGGAAGAAGTAAAGGAATATGTTTCACGTGGAACATTATCTATGGGACATGCTCGTGCCTTGGTTGGGTTAAAGGATGCTACCATGATCAAGCAGTTGGCACAACAGTGTATTGATCACGAATGGAGCGTTCGTGAACTTGAGGATGCAGTGCAGCAGATTGATCGCAAGAAAAAGGAAAAACCAAAAAGCACCAATAAAAAACGGGACCCTTATATCGAAGAGGTTGAAGAAAGTTTGCGTGAGCGATATAAAACAACCGTTAAGATTAAAGCGAATAAAGAAAAGGGCAAGATTGAAATCAACTATTACAGCCAACAGGATTTACAACGGCTGCTGGATATGCTGAACTAGGAACTTTCAATAAGAGAAGATCATGACATACCTTTCTTCCAGAGAAGAGGGGTATGTCATTTCTTGGTCTTAACGAGTATTGACTCAATATCGGGATGGATTGTCAGAGAGGAGCTTGTCATGCAAAACCATATTTATTTGGATCATGCAGCTACGTCGTGGCCAAAGCCTCCTGGTGTGGGAGCGGCCGTGCTGGAAGCCATTGATGGTGCCTCAGCTAATGCAGGACGTGGTAATCATGGGATGGCGTTGCAAGCGGGGAGAGCACTGTACAGAACGAGAGTTGCACTTGCTCGGCTATTTCATATTTCCAACCCCAATGATATCTCATTTACCTCTAATACGACGGCGGCACTGAATTTGGCTATTAAGGGTTGGCTTAAGCCGGGTGATCACGTTATTGCGACGATGGTCGAGCATAACTCAGTCAGGCGCCCTTTGGAGTTCTTAAAGCGAACCATCGGTATTGAAGTAGACTATGCTGAAGTCGATCAAGACGGGCAGTTGAAGCTGGAACAAATGAAGAAACTTTTTCGTACTCATACACGTTTAGTTGTATGTTCTCATAGCTCTAATCTGCTGGGAAGTATTTTGCCCGTACAAGAGATCGCTAGTCTGGCTCATCAGCATGGTGCTATCATGCTGGTGGATGCAGCTCAAACTGCGGGAGGATATCCCATCAACGTTCAGGAGATGGGGATTGATATGCTGGCTTTTCCTGGGCATAAGGGGCTACTGGGTCCACAAGGAACAGGAGGGTTATATATTAGCCCTCAGCTTCATCTGGAACCGCTGCTGCATGGAGGAACAGGCAGCCAATCCGAAGCAACAGAGCAACCGGAGGTGCGTCCAGACCGTTATGAAGCGGGAACGGCGAATACACCTGGTATTGCTGGATTGGGAGCAGGAGTGGCTTATGTCCTGGAGCAGGGGGTTGAACAGATCTATCGGCATGAGTGGGAGCTGACACAATACCTGATGGGGGCTCTGGAACAAATGCCGGGGATTAGAATTTTGGGACCCGCGAAGGGGCAACCTCGCACAGGGATTGTATCGTTCAACCTGGATCAGCGGGATGCTTCGGAGCTTGCCTTCAAGCTGGATCAAGAGTATGGAATTGCAGTACGTGCAGGGTATCATTGTACACCGCTTGGACACGAGACCGCAGGGACGTTGGATGGTGGCGCCGTACGTGCTAGCGTAGGGTATGCAACAACCAGACAAGAGATTGAAGCTCTGATTCATGCACTGACAACTATAAGCCAAGGGAACGGAAATTAGGCACAGAGGAGAAGACGAATAGCATGCAGGAATGGAATGATCTCATCTTTGAGCAGCTAGTCTGGATTGTTGGAGGAATTGCGGTACTAATGATCGGACTAATGATCTGGAATTTGGTTCAAGGCAGCAAGCTGCGCAAGATGAAGAAGAGATACGAACTGATGATGCAAGGCACCGGAATAGATCATCTGGAAGATGTGCTGATTGATCTCAAAATGCAGCAGGGCAAGATGGAGGATGTTCAGGAGGCAATAAATCGTAATCTGGCATCAGTCCAAGCCAAATTGCCTTTGCAGAAGGCGAATATTGGTATTAAGCGCTATAACGCATTTGGAGAAACGGGTAACGATTTAAGCTTCTCGATTGCAATCATTAACGAGCTTCAGGATGGAGTAGTGGTAACGGGAATCTATAATCGGGATGGCTCCTTCGTTTATGCCAAAGGGTTGGAACATGGAGAGTCTACCCACGCGTTGTCACCGGAAGAACGAGAGGCTATTGCCCTGGCCGGGACAAAGCAATAAACCCCCGATTCCATTCTTTGATGGCACTATGTAAGCTTGTGGAAATAATTTCTGAAAGCCGCATAACGAGACTTAATCGGGTATTCTGTAACACAAAGTATTCCATAAAACCGCCTACATTGACAATTCCTGTAAGATGGATATCGCCAACCGGCGGTAATTGTTTATTTACACCTGCACCTGGACGGAGGGGGCCTTGTACGACTTGAATGGAACCTATGCTGGCCGTTTGACCCAAGCAGGCATCAATACTAATAATGAACGGTTGCTTATAGGAATGCTGGATATGTTCCAGTGTTTCTTTTAAATTCATGGCATGAACCGGTTCTTCCAGAGTACCGTACAGGTGGAAGTAAGGGCTATTATATTTGGTCAGCGCTGTACCTACCAAGGGTCCCAAGCAATCGCCCGTGGAACGGTCCGTGCCGATGCAGATGACGACGATATCCTGGCCCGGTGCCACTTGGGCAAAATGCAATAGCAACCGATGGATGATGGCAGAATGAACCCCCGGCTCAGTATGCTGAATTTTCAAGTAGGGAATTTCCTGTTCCGGGACAGAGGGTTGCAATTGTGACATAGAATCTTCCTTTCCCTGCAGATATAAGTAGGTAGTTTAGCGTTTGCAGTTTACGAATTTAGTAGATAGTATATGGAAGAAGCGCGTATTATATACTCGTACTAAAGTCTTATAGTTTGAGTTCAGAAAGTTGGGGAGGGCTGGTGTTGGAGGAGGAATGGCTGGTCATGGCTTTTGATTCAACCCAGCAGGCGCTGCGAGCCGAGATGCTGCTGGAGTATGCCGAGATTGAAATCGATTTGTGTCCTACGCCCAAAGAGATTACCGCAGGCTGCGCCTTGTCGATCCGTTTCCCCGTAGAGGACTTGCCGAGTGTTAGGCAGATTGTTAAGTCTGAGACCGTGGAGATTCGGGGGATTTACTCCCGTACGGCGATCGGATATGATAGCATCAAGCTTTAGATTAGGGTGAAGAAACGGCTATTTCAAAAAGGAATGATATAGATGATGTTCTCAGCAGAACCGGGTAGGGTACAGACAGCTACGAAGAACGTGAATATATGGAAGGGAAAATTATGGGAATGGTTTACAAATATGGATATGTGGTCAGATGTGCTTATATCTGGCATCAAAATTGTGGTTATCTTCTTGCTGACGAGGCTATTCGTTAAAATTATATATCGTATCATTGACCGCTCCTTGCGCAAGCAAGAGAAGAGCCGATTGCAAATGAATCCGCGGAGATTGGTGACGGTGGGTGAGTTATTAAAGAATGTTACCTCGGTCACGAGCAATTTTATTATGATTATGCTGGTGCTGGGCGAGCTGGGCTTTCAGCTTGCACCGTTACTGGCGGGTGCAGGGGTACTGGGGCTGGCAATCGGCTTTGGGGCGCAAAGTCTGGTGAAGGATGTTATAACCGGCTTCTTCATTATATTGGAGGATCAATTTGCCGTAGGAGATGTTATTCAAACAGGGACGCTGAAGGGCACAGTGGAGATGATCGGCTTGCGCTCTACACGGCTGGTAAGCTGGACCGGTGAGGTACATATCATTCCTAATGGGATGATTACGAATGTGACCAATTATTCTGTAGGCACGGCTTTGGCCGTTGTTGATCTGACCTTTAGCAACTCCAGAAGGCTGGAGGAAACGGTGCAAATGCTGGAGTCGGCGATGCAACGCTTCAAGCAAGCAGGGGGGGCGCCGATTTCGGAGGTTCCCCATGTTCTGGGTATCCAGACGCTGTCGGCGGCTGAGTATGTGGTCCGGATTGCGGTCCAGTGTCCACCGGCAGCGCGAGCCGATGTTGAACGTCAAATTCAGACCTATGCGAAGGAAGCGCTGGAGGCGGTCGAATTAGGCGAGCAGGGTCAGCTTGGATAAATATGAGCGGAGAGTAGTAGATAGGCTTGAGAGCGGCTTTCTGTAAGCCTGGTCAAGCCTTCCTTGAATTCGTTAGGCTATTCAGATGAAGGGGGAGAACAACTGTGGAACGTAAATCATTCCAATTGGGTGATATTGTACAGATGAAAAAAAATCATCCCTGCGGCAGCAATGAGATGGAGATTATTCGCATGGGGATGGACATTCGTATTAAGTGCGTGGGCTGCAAGCATAGCGTACTGGTCCCACGTGCCAAATTCGAGAAGAATCTGCGCAAGGTGCTTCGCTCGGCCATTCCCATAGAACCGGAAGACGAGAACAACGGAGAAGCTTAGCATTTCATGGGGCGCAGGGCATTTCTATTGCAATGGGAATCAATTCATGGTACAATCATTCTTGCTGTGGAGAGGTACCCAAGAGGCCCAAGGGGGTTGACTCGAAATCAATTAGGCGTCGCAAGGCGTGCGTGGGTTCGAATCCCACCCTCTCCGCCACTTATCAATTCTATAACTTCGCCAGTAACTCTTTGCGTTTGTCGCAGGGGGTTATTTTATTGGGAAAAGTGAAACAGGACCCCTCACAGGGTCCTGTTTCTGGTTGACGGCGTACTGATTTTGGGAATTCTTCTCTCACCGTTGAAGAAACATTCTGATATATGCCTGAGCAAGCACGAATCCGAGAAGAGGGGTCTTCAACACATTCGTGATCTGACGCTTCTACAAAGCCTCGAACAAGATTTCCTTACGGTTTGTTTCTCGATGAAGCTTTTTAAGGCCCAACGGAACCACACCTCTCTTGCACGCCGTCGAGTGTATTATGTGCAGCTTATGAGCTTTTATGCATAAGATTTTTAATGAACGCGAGCTTTCTCTTCCTTTTTCCACTTACGGTTCTTGTTGGAGGTTTCGGGGAACTTTTCGCCCTTTTCAAGTGTGATGCGCTTGGGATCTTTGATCTCCGTATGAAAGCTGCGCCCTTCACCTACTTCTACGTATACACCTGGGTTGGGAGCGCGCATACCTTCCTCAAATTCCGTGATTTCACCCATGGCCAAAGGCCTCCTTCCCAAGACATATCTGTCTTGTAGTTAATTGATGTTTAAGTTCATGCCTATTGTGTGCCGGTAGGCGCAATTTCATGTAGGCATTTAGAAGCATGAATAGGGCAAAAGAAGGGTGGAAATGCAAGCCGCCACAGGAAATACATGTTTTTTGCTTGCAGGTGTCTTTTCAATTTGGTATATTATTATGGTGCGAGTTTACGCTCGCTCCTTGCTCCCAAGCGTAAGTATTGGGGGCCATAGTCCAAGAGGAGGTGAATTATATGCGCAAATATGAAGTGATGTACATTATTCGTCCTGACGTTGAACAAGAAGCTGTTCAAGCTTTAGTCGAAAAATTCCAAGGCATCATCCAAAACGGCGGTGAAATTACCAAACATGACGTGATGGGCAAACGCCGGCTTGCGTATGAGATTAACAAGATTCGTGACGGAATTTACGTACTCGTGAATTTCACAGCAACTCCTGAAGTTGTTGCTGAGCTTGAACGGATTTTGAAGATTTCCGACGAGGTTATCCGTTATCTCATTACGAAAGACGTAGCCTAATCAAGTTTGAGTAACCATTGCTTGAAGGAGGGGATTTGATTGTTGAACCGTGTCATTCTCATCGGACGTCTTACCCGCGATCCTGAATTGCGTTATACACCTGCTGGTGTGGCGGTAACTCAGTTCACGCTGGCCGTAGACAGACCGTTTACCTCCCAAGGGGGAGAACGTGAGGCAGATTTCATTCCGGTTGTAACCTGGAGACAGCTTGCCGAGACTTGTGCGAACTACTTGCGCAAAGGGCGGCTGACGGCTGTAGAAGGGCGGATTCAAGTTCGAAATTACGAGAATAACGAAGGTAAGCGTGTATACGTCACCGAAGTTATTGCCGATAATGTTCGTTTTCTTGAATCGAACCGTGATGGTGGATCAGGTGGCGGCGGTGCGCGGGAGGAAGCTCCATTCAGTGGAGGTAATAGCGGCGGCGGCAATAGCCGTGGCGGTGGATCCTCACGCAGCAATCAGAATGATCCTTTCTCCGACGACGGGAAACCGATCGATATTTCGGATGACGATTTGCCATTTTAATAAAGGAAAGGACTGAATAGCATGAGCTTCAAACAAAGAGAAGGCGGAGACGACAAGAGACCGGCACGCCGTGGCGGCCGCAACAAACGTCGTAAAGTATGTTTCTTCACTGTGAACAAAATTACTCACATTGATTATAAAGATACGGAACTGTTGAAGAAATTCATCAGCGAACGCGGTAAGATTTTGCCTCGTCGTGTGACAGGCACTAGCGCGAAATACCAACGCCTTTTGACGATTGCCATCAAACGCTCCCGTCAAATCGCATTGCTTCCTTACACAACGGAATAAAGTTAGATTATGCTGTAACGACAGCCGGACCTCAGGGTCCGGCTGTTTTTTTGTTTATTAGGGTAGATTTTGCTAAATTCTCGTCGAATTTTATCAAAAAATAGATGTAAATGCCGAAGGACAGAAAGATATTCCCAAATCTCATGTCGAAAAATACCAAAAAAACAAGAATTCCATCGAAAAACAGTTACTCATAAAGTTAAATGTAAGTAATTAAATATAACATGAGATTTTATAATGTTAATTTTATTTTGAAAAAAACTAAAAAAATGTGAAATAAAGGCGATTTTAAGTGGTAAAGAACAATTAAAAAAGATATTGACGTGAGGTATTTTCACATGTATGATGTACAATAATTCAAATGTTATTTTTCTCCTTCTGTTTAAGGAATTGACAAAGCTCTTATTAACCATCGGTTTATACTGCAGCTCTAACGTTTAATTCCAATCCAGTTAACACTGTGCGCACGGTAAGGGGAGAGAAAGGTACAACACTTTTTGCTACTTCTATGAATCTACATAACTTCGCAGAATCGTATGGAATCGACGAATAATCATGAGGAGGAGTAAAAAATGAGAAAAAAGTGGTGGGGGTTTATCATTCTAACATTGTCGTTTGCTTTAATGCTGGGGGCTTGCTCTAGTGGCAATAACTCGGCGGAGCCGCCAGCGACAAATAATGGGGAGAATACGAATACGACAGACCCGGCAGAAACGCCAACCGAGTCGGATACCGAGGCCACAGAAGGATTCATCGAAGCTACGGATATGTCACTTAATCCGGTCGCTGCGGTAAACCGGACGGATACCGTCATTGTAGGTACTACTGATCCGAAGGGCGTGTTTAACCCGCTATTCATGGAGACGGCTTATGATTATTACATTAATTACACCTTATTCGATTCTTTTACTGAAGTGCAGGCAGACGGTACATATACGAATAGTCTGGCTGAGAAGGTTGATGTGTCTGAAGATGGACTTAAATATACCTATCATTTGAAGCCGGGCGTTACCTTTGGTGATGGAACCCCGCTAACGGTGAAGGATTACTACTTCACATTGAAGCTCTACATGGATGCAAGCTATGACGGGCAGTCTGATCCGCTGAGCTGGCATATCGTCGGAGCTAACGAATATAACGAAGGCAAATCCAGTGATATCTCCGGGGTGAAGATTATTGATGATCAGACAGTGGAGATTAGCTTGACTGAATATACGGCCCTGACTCCGGTGGAACTGGGGGGAATCTATATCTTGCCAGAGCATTATTATGGTAAAGATTACAAGCAGGGCAATCTGGACAGTGTAAAGAAGCTGAATGACAAGCCGCTGGGCAGCGGACAATATAAGCTGGTGAGTTATAGCCCAGGGCAAGAGGTTGTCCTGGAATCCAATGAGAGTTACTTCCGCGGTACTCCCAACGTGAAGAATGTCATCTTCAGAACAACGTCGGAAACGACGAATATGCCGATGCTCCAGCAAGGGGAGACGGATATGCAGGATGGCATAAGCGTTACTGAGGATAATGTGGAAGCGCTGAAAGCGATGGGTTTTGTTAATATCAGCTTACTCCCGAACAATGGGTACGGCTATATCGCCTTCAATCATAAGCTGCCGAAGTTCAGCGATGTCAAAGTGCGTCAAGCACTCGTATTCGGTTTAAACCGTAAGGAAATTGTGGAAGGAATTTATGGCCCTTATGGTAACGTCATTAATATTCCGCAATCCAATGTGTCTTGGGCTTACACGGAAGAGAACATTGAGACTTACGAATTTGATCTGGAGAAGGCTGGACAATTGTTGGATGAAGCTGGCTGGACATTGAACAGCAAGGGCTTGCGCGAGAAGGATGGCGAGGTATTTAAGGTCAACTTCTCCGCTACTGCTGACAATCCGGTCGTGGATGCCTTGTTGCCGATTATGACGCAGAATTATAAGGAATTGGGAATCGAGATCGTGGCAGAGACATTGGACTTCAACGCCATTATGGACAAATCAAATACCGGGGAATATGAAATGTACTTTGCGGCCTGGGGACTTACGCCTGACCCAGACAATACCGTATACATCACCAATGGCTCACAGAATGATTATGGCTATTCTAATCCTAAGGTTGATGAGCTAATGGCCAAAGGGAAGAAGACACTGGACGTTGAGGAACGCAGAGCGATTTATACGGAAATGTATCAGGAATTGAACAAGGATGTGCCTGTCATTCTGATGTACCAAAGAAAGAACATGGTTGCGGTGAACGGCCGGCTTGACGGGTTCGACATCTCTCCATACAAGGATTTCCCATTCAGCTTATACCAAGTGCAAATTGCCCAATAAGTTGATCTAGTCAGGAAAAGGGCGAACGTACCCGGCTGCGAAGCCGGGTATGCTCGCATCTACTAATCAGGGGGAAATCCGATGAGAACGTACATTATCCGAAGATTGCTGCAAATGATCCCTACGTTAATCGGCATATCTATTATTGTATATGCGATTTCTGCCATGATTCCCGGCGATTACATTACGGCCCTGAATAATCCGAATATGACGGATGAAAGAGCGGAGCAATTAAGAGCCATATATGGCCTTGATCAGCCCCAATATCTGCGCTATTTCACCTGGGCCAAAAGTATGCTGACTGGCGATATGGGCGACTCATTTCAGCATAAGAAACCTGTTATGGAGGTAGTCAATCAGTACATATGGAACTCGTTCATTATCGCTTTTGCCAGCTTGGTCCTTAGCTGGATTATTGCTATATTCGCCGGTGTCTTCTCGGCCAAGTTCCAGTACTCGTTGCTCGATAAGCTAATTACTCTATTCGTATTTATATGTATGTCGTTGCCATCCTTCTTCCTCGGCCTACTACTTATACGTATCTTTGCGCTGTCCTTTGGTTGGCTTCCGGTAGGAGGTATGACGACAGCAGGCTCCAAGGCCGTGGGATGGGAATATATTATGGATGTGCTGAAGCATGGAGCACTTCCAATTACCGTACTGACCATGTTAAGCACGGGAAGCCTGACTCGTTATTTCCGGACCAGTATGCTGGAGGTGATTCGGCAGGATTATATCCGAACTGCCCGTGCTAAAGGGCTCAAGGAGCGGACGGTCATTTTCAAGCATGCGCTGCGTAATGCCATGATTCCGGCGATTACGTTGTTAGGCTTCGAATTGCCCGCCTTGTTCGGGGGGGCTATCATCACGGAGAAAATCTTTGTCTGGCCCGGCATTGGGAATGTTTATTTAAATGCCATTCAAATACGAGACTATCCATTTATGCTTGGGTTTACCATATTGGTTGCCGTTCTGACGCTTATCGGTAATTTGTTATCTGATGTTCTATATGGAATAGCCGATCCGCGAATTCGCTTGAAATAGGGAGGAGATTAGATGGCCACGGAAGTCACGACAATGACCCGGAAGACCGTACCCTCGGCCACCGTACCGGAATCGCCCTGGCGAATAGCGATACGACGGTTCAGCCGTAACAAGTTGGCTTTGGGCGGACTTATTATTTTGATTATTATGTTTCTAGTTTGTTTTATTGGTCCTTTCTTCTCGCCATACAACTTATATGATTATTCGCTTGCCAGCAAGAATAAGCCACCTTCAGCCGCCCACTGGCTGGGAACAGATAAATTGGGCCGGGATATTCTGCTGCGGGTTATGCTTGCCGGACGAATCTCCTTGTTAGTAGGGGTGGTAGCTACAGCTATTACGGTCATTATCGGAGGCACCCTTGGGGCGATAGCGGGCTTCTACCGCAAGCAGGTAGATACTGCAATTATGAGAATTACCGATATTTTTATGTCCTTACCGTCGCTGCCGATCCTGATTATTTTGGGGGCGGTGATGTCCGATTTGAAGGTGCCGCCACCTACGCGGATTTATTATTTAATGTTCATTATTGGTCTTTTAAGCTGGACATCGCTCGCCCGTCTGGTTCGTGGTCAAATTCTTACCTTACGTGAGCAGGAATTCATGCTAGCTACAGAAGCGCTGGGTCTCAAGGATCGGCGGAAAATATTTCGGCATCTGCTACCCAATACGGTACCGATTATTATCGTGGCTGCGACGTTAAGTGTAGCGAGCGCTATTCTCTATGAATCTTCCTTGAGCTATCTAGGTCTTGGTGTAATTCCGCCAACGCCTTCCTGGGGTAATCTAATCGCTGATGCTAACAATCTGATTGATTTTCGCAAGCGGCCTTGGTTATGGATCCCACCGGGGATATGCATTCTGGTCACGACGGTAGCTATCAACCTCATAGGGGACGGACTGCGTGATGCACTTGATCCCAAGATGAAGAGATAAGCTCATACGCCAAAGAAGGAGATGCAAATATGGCTAAAGATCTTGTGCAATTCCGCAATCTGGAGACTCATTTTCATACCTCGGCGGGCGTGGTCAAGGCCGTGGACAAGGTTAGCTTCTCCATACGCGAGGGGGAAACAATCGGCGTCGTTGGGGAATCCGGCTGCGGCAAGAGCGTGACTGCGATGTCACTGATGCGATTGGTAGAAGGCCCTCACGGGGTAATCGCCGGCGGGGAGATTATTTACGAAGACAAGGATCTATTAAAGCTTAGCAAGCGGGATATGGGGCGAATTCGGGGTAAGGAAATATCAATTATATTCCAGGAGCCGATGTCTTCGCTCAATCCGGTGCTCACGATTGGGCATCAAATTACCGAACCGTTAATGATGCACCTCCTGCTGGACCGCAAGCAAGCGAAGAAACGGGCGATCGAGCTAATTGAGCTGGTAGGAATCCCCCGGGCGGAGCAAATCTTCTACGCCTACCCCCATGAACTCAGCGGCGGGATGCGCCAGCGGATTATGATTGCTATTGCGCTAAGTTGCAATCCTAAGCTGTTGATTGCCGATGAACCTACGACGGCCCTGGATGTTACGATTCAGGCTCAAATTCTGGATTTGATGCGAGAGATCAAGCAAAAGCTGGGCACAGCTATTATGCTCATTACTCATGACCTTGGGGTTGTTGCCGAGATGGCAGATTACGTGATCGTCATGTATGCGGGCAAGATCATTGAGGAGGCTCCGGTTCTGGAATTATTTAAGGACCCGCAGCATCCTTATACCAAAGGCTTGCTCAAGGCCAAACCTGTGATTGGTCAAACCTCGGAACGGCTTTACTCCATTCCCGGGCAAGTACCCAATCCGATTGAATTGGAAGATAATTGTCATTTTCATGATAGATGTGAATTTTGCATGGAAATTTGCAAGCAACAGCAGCCTCCGTTCCGCGCCCATGGCGATAGTACGCATAAGACAGCCTGCTGGTTGTATGAGGAAGCGAGGGGAGCCGAGTGAGTGCACTTATTGAGGTCGAGGGACTGAAGAAGTATTTCCCGATTACGGGCGGGATTTTTCAACGAACGGTTGGACATGTCAAGGCCGTGGATGGTGTGTCTTTCCATATTAATCGAGGCGAGTCGTTTGGCTTGGTAGGGGAGTCCGGTTGTGGCAAGAGTACGATTGGGCGGACCTTGCTCCGTCTCCATGACAAGACCAAAGGACGCGTGGCCTATCAGGGTCAAGAGCTGTATGATCTGTCCAAGGAAGACCTTCGTAAATTGCGTCCGAAGATGCAAATCGTCTTCCAGGACCCGTTCAGCTCACTGAACCCCCGTATTAAGGTGGGTGAAGCTATCGGGGAAGCGCTGTTTGATCACGGACTAACCGATCGGGTAGAGATCAAGCGACGGGTCATTGAAACGATGGAGATTTGTGGCCTGGCCAGTTATCACTATGACCGTTATCCCCATGAATTCTCAGGAGGACAGCGGCAACGGATCGGGATTGCCCGGGCCCTGATTCTGAACCCGGACTTTATCGTAGCAGACGAACCGGTGTCGGCCTTGGATGTGTCTATTCAGGCCCAGATTATTAATCTCTTAAGCGATCTGCAAAAGGAAAAGCAAATCACGTATTTGTTTATTTCCCATGATCTGAGCGTGGTAGAGTATCTATGTAACCGGGTCGGGGTGATGTATTTAGGCTCCATGGTCGAGATGGCGGACACGGCTGAATTGTTCCGTAATCCGCTTCATCCGTACACGAAGGCACTCATGTCGGCCATCCCGGTTCCTGATCCTACATTGAAGAGGGAGCGAATTGTGCTGCAAGGGGATATTCCCAGCCCGGCAAATCCACCTTCCGGCTGTAAGTTCCATACGCGTTGCCCTATTGCTTCGGAATTGTGCAAGCAGCAGGTCCCCGAGTATGTAAATAAAGGCAATGATCATTTCGTCGCTTGCCATTATGCTTAAAAAAGTTGTATCTTATTAAGCCATTCAATCGTCTAGATTAATGAAAGAGAGATCTTGGAGAGGGCAAGTCCTTCTCAAGGGTCTCTCTTTGCTAATGTTGAACCCGAATTCCTTGGTGTGTTATATTACGAAGCGGTAGAGTTATTTGGTTGAGGATAACCTTTGGGTTGAGAGAATAGGGAGAACTATGGCAAGTGGAGGCGCATCAACATGATAGAACGTAAGCAAAAACGCCAGAGGACAGGTGGACGATCGGTGAAGAAATGGTGGATTATTGTCGCAGTTCTGCTCGTTGTGGGAACATCGGCATATCTGTTCCGTAAGCCGCTAGCCGTCATGGCCTTTGATCTGTTCCTCTCCGGCAAGGTCGAACAGACTTTGGAGAAGTCCTATTCCCCAATTGAGGGGGAAGAGGCTAAGCCAGTTCGGCAAGAGGAAGAGAAGAAGCAGAAGCTGGAGCCATTCGCTGCGCTGCTGCTTGGCGTAGATCAGCGGGATAGCGAAGCAGCCCGTTCAGATACGATTATCTATGCGGTAGTCAGACCGGAGGATGCCAAGGTGCTGCTGGTCTCCATCCCACGGGACACCTACACGGAAATCGTAGGCAGAGACAGAGAAGACAAGATTAATCATGCGTACGCCTTTGGTGGCGAGAAGATGGCGAAGGAGACGGTGGAGCATTTCCTGGGAGCTTCCGTCGACTATTATGCGGCGATTAATTTTGATGGCGTAAAGGAAATTGTAGATGCCCTTGGCGGCATCGAGCTGCCGATTACGAAGGATATCGTGAACAAGCAAGCGGACCATGAGAAATTTACGATCAAGGCGAACAAACCGATTTACGATGGACAGGAAGCGTTGAACTACGTGCGGTATCGTGAAGATGGTGGATATAATCGCAATATGCGGCATCAGGTCTTCCTGCATGCGATGGTGGACCGGATGCTTAAGCTTGATCAGGTGACCAAGATTCCCGAACTTATCAGTATGATGGGAGCTAACTTCAAGACGGATCTGCCGCCGGCCCAGATCATTGAGTTGTCCAAGAAGGTGCTGCTTGCCGGACAATCTCCGCAAATTAGCGGGTTTACCATTACGGGCAAAGGTACACGCATTAATGGCATTTATTATGATAAAGTCAATGAAGAGGATTTGGAGTTCGCCCAGACTATGATTGAGGATTGGCTCAACCCCGATACGGAATCGGCCAATCTGATTACCCCGGAATCCCGTGACGCCGAGCAAGCCGAGAGCGAGCAAATGGTAACCGGAGAAGAAGGCGGAGTATCCGCTAGCGGGCAATAATGAACGTAATGAACGCATACGATAGGAATGTACCCCTCGGCAGCCTGGCTTAATGGCTGCCGATTTCACGCGTTAGGCGGAACATCCGCTGGTTTGAAACGTAGAAATTTAGGGGAGTCTGAAAGAAGGATGAGGAGGATTTTGCTCTCATGAATATTGCATTTTTTCTGCTTCCAAAAAATGATGTAGTCACCGTCACCCTGGATTCCACCTTGCGCCAGACCTTGGAGAGGATGGAATTCCACCGTTATACGGCAGTTCCGATTCTGGATCATGACGGAGCGTACGTGGGAACGGTAACGGAAGGAGATCTGCTATGGCATATGAAGAACTCGGACGGCAGAATTACGTTTGAGACGGCTTCAAAATTTTTGCTCAAGGATGTTCCATTGAAGATGCATATCAAGCCGGTCCGAATTGACGCGGATATGGAGGATTTGATCAATTTGGCGAAGGTGCAGAACTTTGTACCGGTCGTAGATGACCGTGGACGGTTTATCGGCATCGTTCGGCGTAGCCAAATTATCGAATATTGCGAGAAATTCGTGACCCGGGATTCGGCAAGTGCGCAATAAAATTGTGCTATAATGAACAATAAAGCTTTTTTCGGGAGGGTGGAAGCTGTCCGTCATGCAAAGGGAAATGGATGTGGCCAAACGCGCCAAGGTGATTGAATGGCTCAAAACCGAAGTAGTCGATCACGTATCCCGCTTGTTCAAGGCACTGTGGGAAGGCAGCACATCGCGGGTAACGGACAGTCTTGCCAGTCTGATCGTTAGCAGCTACATTCTGGGACGGAGACTGGGAGTCTCTTACCAGCAGTTGGATGATGACATTCTGGATAAGCTGAAGAAGCATAAGCAAGAGGGCCACCAACTCGAGGACTGGTATCAGGATATTTCAACTTTGGAAGAACATATGCGTAAGAGGTGAATCTATTTGAAGCTGTGGACATCGGTGGCCTGGAGTGTCGTTTACTTACTTCTCCTGCTGTCACTGGCTACCCCGCTTACGGTCATTACCGCTTTTTTTCTGATCGTACCGGGTATTTTGTTGTATACAACGTTGTCAACCCGAGGTTTCTTGCTACATATAGCGATCGTATGGCTGGTAGCTTCGCTGATTGTGGGACCGATCATTTTGCTGCAAGCCGTGTACTTCATCCTTCCATCTATTGCGATGGGGGTTGTGTATAAGAGAAAAGGACCTGCGTTTCGTGCGGTCATGCTGGGAGCCGGAACCATTATATTGGACTTCTTGCTCATCCTGTTGATTAGTACGGTCTTCTTCGACTTCAACCTGACGATTGCGATTCAGGACATGGTGAATGTTGTCATGGCCCCGTTCCAAAATGTAGCGGATACTCCGCTGGCTGGCAGTATTGCTTGGTCGCCGGAGCTTAGCGAGCAATTCTCCACACTGACGGTGCGCATGATTCCTTCGACGATGGTCGTTTGTGCGCTGCTCATGGCCTCGATCGCTCACGCGATTGCGCGGCCCACGCTCTCAAGTATGGGTCATGCCTTGCCGAAGCTGGCGCCACTTCGCGACTGGAGATTACCGCGTTCCTTGATTTGGTATTACTTGCTCTGTACGTTATTGCAGTTATTTGGAGGAGAGGCGATTCACGAAGGCTTCATGGGTACGATCCTGGTGAACCTGATTCCACTGCTGCAATTCTTGTTTATGGTGCAGACGGCAAGCTTCTTCTTCTTCGTAGCGTACCACCGGAAGTGGAATCCTGTATTTCCTATCCTGGCCATTGTGGCCTTGCTGTTCATTCCGCCATTGTGGATTGTAGGGATGCTCGATATTGCTTTTCCGCTGCGTGATGCGATGACTAGAACAAGACGATAGGGTGAGAAGGCATGCCAAATTCACTGCAAAAACGTTGGTACGGTTACCAGACCGTGTGGATGTTCATGCTTCAATTGCTGCTTGTCATCTTCGTCTCTTATATGAACTGGATTTTGGGGCTGATCTGTCTCTGTCTGGTGGGCGTGTTGACTTTCAGTATGTTTCGGGCGGAGCGACAGTTCCGCCAAGAATTAGTGCGTTATGTGACGGATTTGAACTACCGCATCAAGCGGGTGGAAGGGGAAGCGGTCAGTAAGCTGCCCTTCGGGATTCTGCTGTACAGCGAGGAGCGCTCGGTGGAATGGCATAACGAGTTCATAGCCGGGATGTACGGCAAGGAATCCGTTGTGGGTGAGCCGCTCCACGCCTTACTGCCACAGTTGCCGCCCCCTCAGAAGAAAGATGGCGGGGACGGGCGAGTGACACTGGAATCCACGGTGAACGACCGTGTGTATGAGCTGATCATCGACACGGTAGAGCGCATGATCTATATTCATGATATGACCGAGTTATCCTTGCTTCGCACCCGTTATGAGGATGAACGGGCGGCGCTGGGCATCATTCTGCTGGATAACCTGGATGAAGCCACGCAGGGAATGGATGATCAGCAGCGGACAGCCCTGATCGCCCGCGTAGCGACGACGATCACGGAATGGGCCAAGCAATACCGCGTGTATTTGCGGCGGCTGTCTTCCGAGCGATATCTGATGATCCTGAATCAGAAATCGCTGAACGAGCTGGAGCAAAGCCGGTTCGTGATTCTGGATGAGGTGCGCGAGATGACCGCGGACCTCAAGGTGCCGATTACGCTGAGCATCGGCCTCGCCTTTGGTGCCGAGCGGTTCAGCGAACTGGGCGAGCTAGCGCAGTCCAGTCTCGACATGGCGCTCGGCCGTGGGGGTGACCAGGCCGCGGTGAAGGCCGGTCAGCGGTTGTCCTTCTATGGCGGCAAGTCGGGCGCCATAGAGAAGCGGACGCGGGTCCGCGCCCGCGTGATCGCGCATGCATTGCGCGATCTGATGCAGGAGAGCGACCGCGTGATCATCATGGGCCATCGCGTGCCGGACCTCGATGTGATTGGTGCCTCCATCGGCGTGCTCAAGGCCGCCGATATGTACAAGGTCGAGGCTCACATCGTGCTGGATGGCAGCAACCCTGGCATCGAGCGCCTGATGGAGCGCATCGGCAAGGAAGAAGCGCTCTCGAAGCGCTTCATCACGCCGGAGCAAGCTATGGGCATGATGACCGAGCACACGCTGCTGGTGTTAGTCGATACGCATAAGGCTTCCATTACGATGGAGCCACGGCTTGTCGAAGCAGCCAGCCGGGTTGTGGTGGTCGATCACCATCGGCGGGGCGAGGAATTCGTCAACGATGCCGTTCTGGTCTACCTGGAGCCGTATGCTTCATCGGCCTGTGAACTGGTGACGGAACTGCTGCAATACATCCACGAGAAGGTTGAGCTCAGTCCGCTGGAAGCGACAACGCTGCTGGCGGGAATTACCGTGGATACGAAGCACTTCGCACTGCATACCGGCTCCCGGACGTTCGAAGCGGCAGCGTTCCTCCGCCGCAATGGAGCGGATACGGTGCTGGTGCAGCGAATGCTTAAGGAGGATCTGCAAGAGTATATTGCCAAGGCGGATATCATCAAGCATGCTCGCATGATTCATGGGAATATTGCCTTGGCGGTAACCGAGCAAAATCGCAAGATTCCGCAGCTCTTGATCGCCCAGGTGGCGGACACGCTGCTGAACATGACGGGGGTGCTGGCCTCCTTCGTCATTAGCGAACGGCCCGATGGCCTCATTGGCATCAGCGCCCGTTCCTTGGGCAGTATGAACGTACAGGTAGTTATGGAGCGGCTGGGCGGCGGCGGACATTTGACCAACGCTGCGGTGCAATTGGAAGGAACCCAGGCGGAAGCGGAGAAGAAGCTGCTGGACGTGCTGGATGAAATAGAGAAGGAAGAGGGGTTATTCGAATGAAGGTTATCTTTCTGCAGGATGTCAAAGGACAAGGTAAAAAAGGCGAGGTTAAGAATGTATCCGAGGGCTATGCGCAAAATTTCTTGCTGCCACGCGGGCTGGTGCGTCCAGCTACTGATGGCAATGTGAAGACGCTGGAGCAGCAAACTGCGGCAGAGCAGAAGCGCAAGCTGCAGGAGAAGGAAGAAGCGGCTCAGCTTGGCAAGAAGCTGGAGGAAATGACGATTGAGCTGAAGGCGAAAGCGGGCGAAGGCGGCCGCTTGTTCGGCGCCATCACCAGCAAGCAGGTGGCTGAGGCACTGGCGAAGAATGGCGTGAAGATTGACAAGCGGAAGATCGAGATGAGCGATCCGATCCGGACCTTGGGCGTAACTCAAGTACCGGTGAAGCTTCATCCGGAAGTAAAATCGACGTTGAAGGTTCACGTTACGGAGGAATAAGATGAGCGGAGATCTGTTTTTTGACCGGATCCCCCCGCAAAATCTCGAAGCTGAGCAAGCGGTGCTCGGGGCGGTGCTGCTACAGTCAGAGGCGCTTATTACCGCCATGGAGCGGGTGCGCACGGAAGACTTCTATGACAAGCCCCATCAATTAATCTTTGAAGCTATGGTTCAATTAGGCGAGGATGGTAAGCCGATCGATCTCGTGACGCTTACTGCCAAGTTGAAGGATCGGGGCGAACTGGAAGACATCGGCGGGGTTAGCTATTTAGCTAAGCTTGCTCATGGTGTTCCTACCGCAGCCAACGTGGACTATTACGCCCGGATCATCGAAGAGAAATCGATGCTGCGGCGTTTGATTCGTACGGCGACGCAAATCGTTAGCGATGGATATACCGGTGGTGAAGATGTAGCCGGCATGCTGAGTGATGCTGAACGACGTATCCTCGAAATCTCTAACAGTCGCTCGGGCAGCGGATTTATTGCAATCCGCGATGTGCTGATGGAAGTATTCGACCGGGTAGAGCTACTGCATCAGAATCGGGGGAGTACGACGGGTATCCCGTCGGGATTCGTGGATCTGGACAAGATGACGGCAGGGTTTCAACGCAATGATCTTATTATCGTAGCTGCCCGTCCTTCAGTAGGTAAGACGGCCTTTGCCTTGAACATTGCCCAGAATGTGGCGGTTCGGGCCAAGGAGACGGTAGCGATTTTTAGTCTGGAAATGTCGGCGGCCCAGCTTGTGCAACGGATGATCTGCGCTGAGGCGAATCTGGATGCCAGCGTCATGCGTACAGGGGACTTCAAGAGTGATGATGATTGGTCCAAGCTAACGATGGGGATTGCTGCCCTGTCAGAAGCCGAGATTTATATTGATGATACACCAGGTGTTACTGTAGCCGATATTCGTGCCAAATGCCGCCGCTTGAAGAAAGAACGCGGCCTGGGCATGATTGTCATCGACTACCTGCAACTGATTCATGGCCGGGGCAAGGCTGGCGAGAACCGCCAGCAAGAGGTATCTGAGATCTCTCGGACGCTGAAGCAGATTGCCCGTGAGCTGGAGGTGCCAGTCATTGCACTGTCTCAGTTAAGCCGGGGGGTTGAGCAACGGCAGGACAAGCGCCCGATGATGTCTGACCTTCGGGAATCGGGTTCCATTGAGCAAGATGCTGATATCGTGGCTTTCTTGTATCGGGATGATTATTATAATCAGGAGACCGAGAAGAAGAATATTATCGAAATTATCATTGCCAAGCAGCGGAACGGTCCAGTAGGAACCGTCGAACTTGTATTTTTGAAAAATTTCAACAAATTTGCAAACTACGAACGAATGCATGGAGATGCTTTTGCAGCCGGATAATTAATTTAAATTTTAAATACCTTGTGAAAGCGCAACTTCCTAGGCAGGAAGGGCTAGACCAACGATATTATCGTTGGTCTTTTTTTGCTTTATTTAGTTCTAAAGTCCCATAAACAGGTTCCATTTCATGGGATATATTCCTTTTTACGTTCTGTACGATATTTGGATAAATGGTACAATTTAGCCTTGTAAGGAAATGAAAAGGGTGAAAGGGGTTCATTAATAAGCTTACATCTGCCGATATATATAGAGTAAATAGAGAGGCTTCTTCAACGGCTGAGATGAAAAAAACCTCAAATCGGAGCATAGGAGAGAATGCAGATGGAAATGAACGGTAGGCCGGATGTCAGAGAATGGTTCCCGAGCGAAGATGGAAATCCGGTCCAGCGTAAAATGCTGATGGAATTGATCGAGCAACTTGTTAGCGGCGTGGATGAATTGAAGAATCCTGAGGGCGTTAACCTCAAGGGGGAAAAGGTGCGTAATGCTGATTTCTACGGTCAGTTGACAGCAGAGAGCGCTATTCCTCATGAAGGTGCTGCCATGCAGGAGGTTAATGGAGAGTTGTTAAAGCTGCTGCACGGTCATCCGTACCATACGAAATACTTTTTTACGAATATTTTGCCGATGGCTTCCATTCCAGGCATGCTGGGTATGCTGACGGCCATGCTCGTGAACGGAAATAACCTGTGGGATGTCTATGGACCTGCCGGTGCAGAGGCCGAGGTTCGAGTGACGGCGATGATGTCCAAGCTTGTCGGCTACGATGCCGAGAAGAGTGGAGGTTACACGACATGGGGCGGTCAAGGAGCGGTGTTCTCCGGGCTCCGTATAGCGATTGCCAAATATGCTCCTGATGCGCTTCGGCGAGGGGTTCCGAACAATCTGTACGCCTTCTGTTCAGAAGCAGCGCATTACAGTCTCTTGAAGTCGATGGAGGCAACGGGGATCGGCAGTGATCACTTGATAAAAATCAAGACTTTGCCTGATAGCTCGATGGATGTGGCTGATTTGAAACGTAATTTGGAGAAGGTCGGCTTGCTTGGCGGTGTACCTATCTATATTGTGGCTACCACGGGAACAACAGATGCCATCGGCATTGATGATATTGGCGAAATTCGGGCCGTTGCTGAGGAGACGGCAAAACGGTTCAACCTGCCATGCCCCCATATCCACGCAGATTCGGCGTTGGGCGGATTTTTTGCGTTCTTTAATGAGTATTCCCTGGAAGACAATTCGCTGGGGCTGACTCCAGAGGTGCTGGACATGCTAGCTCCCATTCAGCGCAAGATGCGCCTGTTATCCCTGGCTGATTCATTATGTTTTGACTTTCAAAAGCTGGGTCAAGCTCCTTATGTATCTAGCTTGTTCTTGCTCAAAAATGCCAATGACCTGCGCTTGATGGACTTGGAAGCGGACGAAACACCTTATGTTGGGCATCGGGGTTATGGAGATTACCATACCGGCTATACGCTGGAATGCTCCCGTATGGCTAGCTCCATTAGCATGTATAGTCTGCTGCTGGCTTTCGGCGTGGAAGGTTATAGGCGGTTGCTGGCACAGTTCCTGGAAGTGACCTCGGAATTCAGACGGCAGATGACGGCAGAGATTCCGCAGGCGGACATCGCCAATCCGGACAATTCGGGCATGTCTACCTTAATCCGTATCTATCCCTCTGGGAGTCCAAGGTTTGCTGATGAGATTAAGGGAACTTGCTCCGCGGAGGCTATTGAACGCAGCAATCGGTTGAATGAACGCTTGTTCGAGAAGTTGGGTGAGCGCCGGGATGAAATGTTCTTCGGCGATACGAAGAAGCATGTGCTGGTCAATACGACTGAAGGCAAGCTGATTCCGTTGTATGTCAGCAAGTTCTTCGTCATCTCGCCGCATACAAAGCCTGAGCATATCACTGAAATCGTCCAATATTTAAAGCAATGTGTCTCTGAAGTCTGCGATAACTTTAACGTAACGTCGGTGAACTGACCCCCTTATTAAACTAACAAGCAGGAGTTGAACTTGCAGTGAAGCAAAAGTTAAAAAAATTATTTCTAGGCAGCATCTCGGCGAAAATTATGCTGGGTACGATGCAAATGGTTCTTATTACGATTATTTGTTTTGTAGGTTTATTGATTGTGGTGAATTCCACCTTAAGCGGACAGTTGATGGATGAACTTGATCTACGTCTGCAAAGTAACATCCATGTGGTGGAGACCGAGCTTGAGCGCATTGAGGGCAACAAGCTGGACATCTCGGGCACAGACGCCCTGGTCTATCAGGCAACGCGCCAGGCGATGGACAGACTGAAGCAAGAATACAATCTGGAGAATGTATTTATTCTCTCTAACGACGGCGGAACGGAGCGTATCATCGCCTTGTCGGATACCGATGGAGATTTCAATCTCGACTATCCTTTCTCTGACGATATGAAACAGACGATTGCCCAAGGTAAGGAAACAAAAAGTGACATCTATAAGGATGAGTATGGAGTCCACAAGTCGATCTTTATCCCATTGCAAAAGGGAGACGGCACTACGGCTGGTCTGCTGGGGATTGACCTGGACGCTTCCGCTATTCCAGCTACCACGGCCAAGGTCGTGTTGTATAGTGTGCTGATTACCGTGTTTGTGCTTCTGCTTGGTATGGGGTTGTCCTTTGCCACAGGTCGCATCATTTCCAAGCCAATCAAGCAGCTGATGAATACTACGGAACGCTTCGCTACCGGTGATTTAACGGTAGAAGTTGAAGTTACAGGCACGGATGAGACCGGCCGCTTGGCGGAATCCTTCCATACGATGAGTACGAATATGAAGCAATTGATTAGTCATATCTCCACATCCTCCCGCGAGGTAGCAGACACTAGCTCCCAATTGCTGCACGTGACCAAGGAATCCAGTGAGAGTGCGCAGCAAGTAGCAATATCGATGAATAGCATGAGCGAGGGCATCAATGAAGTGGTAGAATCGATCACCCATAGCTCGACTTCGGTTGTGGAAATTCAGGATCAATTAACCGGCGTTGTATCTGAAGTGAATGAGATGCAGTCCATTGCTGAACAGGTCAGCAAGCAGTCCGCAGATGGACAGAACATGGTCGACGAAACCCTGCGCCATATGAACAAGATTGAAGAGGTTATGCGTCACTCGGAAGCTTCCGCAGGTCAATTGGAGGAACGCTCCAAGGAGATTGGCGAAGTGGTGGGTATGATTACCGACATCGCTCAGCAGACGAACCTGCTTGCACTGAATGCTTCGATTGAAGCGGCGCGGGTTGGTGAACTGGGTCGCGGCTTTGCCGTCGTAGCCGGAGAGGTTCGCAAGCTGGCGGAGCAAGCCACCGGTGCAGCTTCTTCCATCACGGAGTTGGTAGTTGGTACCCAAGAGAACAGCCGTCTTGTTATTGAGAGCATTGGCGAAGGTAGCCAGGCCATCGAAGAAGGCCAGGAATGGATGACCAAGACACATCGTAACTTCCAGGATATCTTCCAAGGCATTAGCAATTTCTCGTCACGGACCGATCAATTGCTGCAAACCCTGCTTCTGGTCGAAGGTTCTTATCAGACCATCTCGGCATCGGTACAGCAAATCTCCGGTGTAACGCAGGAGCAGGCTGCTTCCTCCGAAGAGGTCGCTGCCGCATCCGAGCAGCAAAGTGCGGCTATGGAGCAGATTGCTACGGCCATTCGCCAGCTCTCCGAGCTGTCTACGGAACTGCAAAAGGCCGTTACGATCTTCAAGCTGTAGCAGGGCGTAGAACCGACTCAACAGTCAGAGGGATCTTCGTACCCGGCCTTCTAAGGAGCGGGGGCATGAAGATTCCTCTTTTTATCCGAATAAATCCGTTTCAATTCCGAACAATTGTAAAATGTAAAGCTGAAATCGTTCGTTTTTGGATTTGACTTTAAAAAAGGAGACTGTTAAACTGGTATTGCTGCGTTAAAGCGGCAACATTACAGTGGTAGCATCGGCCGAGGACTTGCGGGAAGCGAACCTCAGGCTGACTTTTGCAATGCTCAAATACTCAAATATAGGTGCCTGACGCACCGTGCGGGGGAATGTACATGTCAACGGTAGTCGTTGTGGGAACACAATGGGGAGACGAAGGTAAAGGTAAAATCACGGATTTTCTGGCGGACAGCGCAGATGTGGTGGCCCGTTATCAAGGCGGTAATAATGCCGGTCACACCATTCTTATCGATGGCAAGAAGTACAAGCTTACCTTGATTCCGTCAGGTATCTTCAATAAAGATAAACGCTGCATCATCGGCAATGGGGTGGTCGTTAATCCGGCTGCCTTGATTGAAGAGATCAAATATGTGGAAGAGAACGGCTTCAGCGCGAAGAATTTGCTAATCAGCGACCGTGCGCATGTGATCCTGCCCTATCATCTGGTACTGGATGCCTTGGAGGAAGATCGCAAGGGTGACAATAAGATTGGTACAACTCGTAAAGGGATTGGCCCGGCGTATATGGACAAGGCTGCTCGTAGCGGCATCCGGATCGCTGACCTGATGGACCCTGAGGAATTCGAAATGAAGCTTCGCCACATTATGAAAGAAAAGAATCACCTTATTGAGCAGGTCTATGGCGGGGAACCGCTGGACGTAGAGCTTGTGCTGAAGCAGTATTTGGAATATGCCGAATTTATTCGCCCTTATGTGGCCGATACTTCGGTAGTTCTGAACGAGGCGATTGATGCCAATGAAAAGGTACTATTCGAGGGAGCACAAGGCGTGATGCTCGATATCGACCAAGGCACTTATCCGTTCGTTACCTCTTCCAATCCGTCTGCTGGCGGGGTATGTAATGGGTCCGGCGTGGGACCGACGAAGATTCACCAGATTATCGGTGTTGCCAAGGCCTATACGACTCGTGTTGGTGATGGACCGTTCCCGACAGAATTGAACGACGAAATCGGCGATCTGATTCGGGAAACAGGCCATGAATATGGCACGGTTACAGGACGTCCACGGCGGGTAGGTTGGTTCGACAGTGTTGTGGTGCGCCATACGCGCCGGGTCAGCGGTCTGACCGGCTTGTCGCTGAACTCGCTGGATGTGCTGACTGGCTTGAAGACGGTCAAGATTTGCACCGGCTACAAATATCGCGGCGAGATCATCACACATTACCCGGCTAGCCTGAAAATGCTTGCTGAATGTGAAGCCGTCTATGAAGAAATGCCCGGCTGGAGCGAGGATATCTCCGAAGTCAAGACGCTGGAGGATCTGCCAGCTACGACCCGCTATTACGTGGAACGGGTAGCTGAGCTGACGGGCGTACCGATTGCCATCTTCTCCGTGGGCCGCAACCGCAGTCAAACCAATCCGGTGCTGCCTATCTACGAATAAATTTACCCTAGTTATATAGAAACTATTGATTACCGCCTCGGCAGGATGGGAACATTCCGCTTGGGGCGGTTTTTTTGGCGCTACTTCTGCAGTCAAGGTTGAAATCATGCATCTCCGTCCATACTGAGGAGAGATAGAGTACGTGATAGTGACAAGGCAGAAGGAGGCATCATGATGCGATTTATGAAATGGATCGGCTGGCTATTAAAATTGGGTGCGACAGTGGTTGCAGTCAGTGTATTAACTATGGCGACGACAGGGTATGTGGTCAATTCGTATGTTCAGTCCTTGCTAGGCAGCTATAATCTACCGATAACTGGGCAGGCTCCTAGCCTAGGCAGTATGATGAAGGGCATGCTGGGCCTGGGCGGGGGGCAGTCGGCCCCGGATAACGAGTCTGCTGTTACCGATGACTCTCATGAAGGTGAGAATACCGAGCCGCAGACGGACGAGACGAATGGAACCGCACCGGATGGAGCCTTACCGGTCATGGGTGAACTGGAGGCAGGAGGAGATGCGCTCGCTCAGGATAACCAAGTGGTGGTGACTCCGGATGACTTGGTGGCGAAGAAGGATGACTTGCCTGACCAGGAGAAGGAAGAGATCTTTGCGATCCTCATGTCCAAGCTGCCGCAGGAAGACATGCAGCAGTTGACCAATGCGCTGGAGGATGGCCTGACGGAGACAGAAATGATTAACATTGAACAAATTCTGTCCAAGCATCTGGATAAGGCGGAATATGCGAAAGTTATCGAGATGTTAAAAGAATAGGGAAGCCATTCACACAACTGTAAATTTTTTCTCTGTTTGCGCCAAGGGGAAAAAACAGCGCTGAACCCGCATGGTTATGCGGGTTTTTAGTATTTTTACCAGTGGTTGAAATCGGTTGTCCGCCTATGGTAAAGTTAAATAGCGATTAAAGGTTAAAATTTTGAAACTATTTGATGTCGAATAGAGTCGAGTAGGAAAAGGAGATCGGTATGAAAGGTTTTACGGGAAAAGGTTGGCGCTTATGGCGTAAAAACGATGTTTCTGCACAAGGAAAACATGGCCGCTCCGAGAACGGTTCAGAGATGATGTCCAAATTCAAAGAACGGGTGAACATGACTTCGTTCTTCAAATATCGTAAGGTTATGATTGCCGGGGCCGCTGTTGTATTGATTGCGGGCACGGTGTATCTGGGTGGTCAGCAGTATGTGAAGGCGAATACGGTATCTTATTATCGGGTATACCTGGGTGGCCAGGATGTGGGCACTATCATGAGCGAATCACAACTGCAAGCCGTCATAGAACGCAAGGAGCAGGAATACAAGGAGAAGTATCCCGACGTGAATATGGTGGTGAACACCGAGGTTATTACTACGCAACTGGAGGAAGCCTACAAGGCGGAGATTGATGCCGAGACGACCATGAATACCCTGTACAGCAAATTAACTGGCTATGCCAAGGGCATGGAGTTGAAAGTTAACGGTGAGGTTGTAGCTGTCGTCAAGGACCCGGCTGCGGTGCAAGAGGTATTGCAGCAGGTGAAGGGTAATTATATTCCTTATTTGCAGGATAGCAGCAATACGCTGGCCGCAAAGGTTCAACGTACGGGAGGCAAGGCGGTTAATAGCAATAATAATGTCAAGTCGACCGGAGCCGAACTGGAATCGGCGGTAATTACCGAAGAAGTTAAGCAGGCAGCCGTCAAGGTCAGCCCTGACCGGGTCTTGAGTCCTGAAGAAGCGGCGCAGCTTATTCTTGAGGGTGGCGAGAAGGCGGTACAATATGAGGTGCATGAAGGGGATACGATCTCGTCGATCGCAGCCCGCTTTGACGTGTCCCAAGCCGACCTGTTCGCAGCCAATCCGGGTATACAGGAACGGACGTTGCAAATCGGGACGGTCTTGAATGTGAAGGCCGTACAACCGGCACTTACGGTGCGTTCCGTTGAGCGAATTACGGAAGAGATCATCACGGAACCTCAGGTCGTTGTACAGACGAATCCCGAGATGCGTGCTGGCGAGACTAAGGTTATTTCCCTTGGAACAAGCGGGCTCAAGATGATGGAGTACCGGGTGACCAAGGAGAACGGCTTGCTGGTGGACGAGGAGTGGCTAGGACAAGAAGTGATCGAGCCCTCGTCACCGAAAATTGTGATGAAGGGAACCAAGGTTGTATTGGGCGAAGGCAGCGGACAGTTTGCCTGGCCGGTACTCAGCGCCAAGATGACGAGCAGTTACGGGCAACGTTGGGGCCGGACTCATAAAGGAATCGACTTGGTATCTTCGAATAAGAGTATTTTGGCAGCCGATGATGGTGTTGTATCCTATGTAGGTACCAAATCCGGATACGGTAATGTAATTATTATAGACCACAAGAACGGCTATGAAACATTATATGGCCATCTTAAAGAGTACAATGTGGAAAAGGGACAGGTCGTTGAGAAGGGCGAGAAGATTGGTGTTATGGGCAATACCGGACGCTCTACCGGCACCCACTTGCACTTTGAGATTCATGAGAATGGCAGTGTACAGAATCCATTGAAATATCTATAAGTTTGGAATGACTAAGCTTGGCTCAGCACCTCCGCATCCTATGGGAACGGAATAGCTGGGTCGGGCTTTTTTTCTTCTAGTCTGTGTTCAAAAAGTCGGGTTTTCAGGACCAAGAAGGTTGGATGAAGCAGGGACTGAGGAGCGGAGCGTACGTAGTGGGTACGTGAGCACCGGAAGTCCCGGGTGAATTCAAGATTCGATGCCGAATTCACTCCTTGAACAACTTCGTCTTGGGAAGACGACTTTTTGAACTACCTCTACTAGGGATTAGGATGGCTTGGATAGCTGATGCCGCTCCGATTATGGTAAGATAGAGGGATAACAAGCCCATGGCTGAAAGTTTGGGGTGAACTGGATCATGCAAGGTAAAATTTTAGTAGTGGATGATGAGAAACCTATTGCGGATATATTGAAATTTAACCTGGAAAAAGAGGGCTACGAGGTTGTACTTGCCTTTGACGGCATTGAGGCTGTGGAATTGGCTTTCTCCGAGCAACCGGACTTGATCCTGCTAGATTTGATGTTGCCTGGCAAGGACGGAATGGATGTGTGCCGCGAGGTGCGTGCCAAGCTGCAAACCCCAATTATCATGCTGACAGCCAAGGATGGGGAGATCGACAAAGTGCTGGGTCTTGAGCTGGGGGCCGATGATTATGTGACCAAGCCGTTCAGCACGCGTGAGCTGCTGGCCCGGGTTAAGGCGCATTTGCGTCGTCAGCAGAAGCAGACGGAAATGGAAGGTACGGAAGAAGCGAGACAGGGCATCAGCCTGTTCGAGTTGTTCATAGATACGGATATGTATACGGTTCACAAGAATGGGGAGCCGCTGGATTTGACGCACCGGGAATTTGAGTTGGTGCATTATCTCGTCAAGAATGCGGGCAAGGTGATGACCCGCGAGCATTTGCTTCAGGCCGTATGGGGGTTTGAGTATTTCGGTGATGTTCGTACTGTGGATGTCACGATTCGTCGCCTGCGGGAGAAGATTGAGGACGATCCGAGCAAGCCGGAGTATATTCTTACCCGGCGCGGCTTGGGGTATATGATGCGTAGCTCCAAGGCGGGTGTATTCTAGCATGAATTTCTTGTCCTCCTTCGTTCGAACCATCCAGGCCAAGCTGATTATCGTGTACGTGCTGCTCATCCTGATTGCGATGCAGTTGATCGGGGTTTATTTTGTGAGCGCGATGAAGACTTCGTTAACCAGCAATTTTACGAAGGAGTTGCAGGAACGGGCGGAGTTACTTTCGGTCCTGGCTGCACAGAACCTGGGTGTCACGGGAGATTCGGCGGAGGAATCGCTGGAGAATTTGCGCGTGCTGGTGAACAATTTGTTCAATATCAATGGTGCTGAGATTCAGGTGCTGGACGCCAGCGGCAAGGTGCTGACGACCTCCAAGCCATCCCATGCGGACTATGTGGGAACGAAGAACACGCAGACCGTGGTCAGTCGGGCGCTGCAAGGAATTCGTGATAACGAGGAATATATTATCGATGAGGACAACGTGCGCAAGAAGGTGGTAGCCAAGCCGGTTACCAGCGGCGGAAAAATCGTCGGTGCCATCTACATAGCGGCCTCCATGAGCGATTTGTACAGTACGATGGAGCGGATTAATAATATCTTTATTTCCGGTATCCTGCTGGCGTTGGGCCTGACGGCGGTGCTGGGCGTCATTCTAGCCCATACGATTACGTCGCCGATCAAGGAGTTGACCCGGCGGGCAACAGCGGTTGCGGAAGGGGAGTTCCAGCAGAAGATGCCTGTGCTGGGCAATGATGAGATCGGGCAGCTTAGCAAGGCCTTCAACTATATGACCAGCCGATTGCGGGATGCGCTGGCTCAGAATGAGGAAGAGAAGGAGAAGTTGGCTTCGATTCTGACCAATATGAGCGATGGTGTAATCGCTACGGACGAGCATGGCCGGGTCATACTGATGAATCGGCGCGCGGGTGAAATCCTACGGGTAGATGATCAGCCAGCTATTGGAACGGACATTATTTCGCTACTGCACTTGCCTGAGGAAGAGCGCAGTGTGCTGGAGCAAGGCACGATGCATTCGGCGTTGCTGGAGAACGATGCGCCTGATGGCGGATTGCTGCTGATCCGCGTGACCTTCACGCCGATTCATCGGCGGGAGTTCGGCATCATTGGGACCATTGCCGTGCTTCAGGACGTCACCGAGCAGGAGAAGCTGGAAGCCTCGCGGCGGGAATTCGTGGCGAACGTATCGCATGAGCTGCGCACTCCGCTGACGACGATCAAGAGCTACACGGAGGCGCTAGAAGATGGTGCGATGGAAGATACGGAGCTGGGACCACGCTTCGTATCGGTCATCCAGAATCAGACGGAGCGGATGATTCGTCTGGTTACCGATCTGCTGCATCTGTCGCGTCTTGATTCGCAAGAAGCGGAACTGCGCAAGCAGCCGGCCAATATTATGGAGATGCTGGAGGAAGTGGCGGATCGGTTTTCTTTTCAAATGCAGGAGAAGGATATCAAGCCTACGCTCTTTGTCGCCAGTGACGTGGAGGCGGTCCTTATGGACCGTGATCAGATTGACCAGGTGCTGGACAACCTGATCTCCAATGCAATGAAGTACACACCGGAAGGCGGTACGATTGCCTTGGAGGCACGTATGACCGAGGATCGCCAATTGGCTATTTCTGTCCAGGATAACGGCATCGGCATTCCGAAGAAGGACCTGGACCGGATATTTGAACGCTTCTACCGGGTGGACAAGGCTCGTTCGCGCAATATGGGCGGCACCGGATTAGGCCTGTCGATTGCCCGGGAAATTGTGAAGGCTCATGGCGGCACCATTTCCCTGCAATCCGACTTCGGTAAGGGTACGCGGGTAACCTTCACGCTGCCGATGCAGAAGCAAGGGGGCGAGACGCGATGAAGGAGAAGATTAAATCGCTGGCGCTGGCTTTGCTGGTCGTGTGCAGCCTGGTACAAAGTTATTTTCTGATCTATCAGCTCCCTGGGAGCAATCCGGTGGTCAAGACAGAAAGTGATTACATTCGTACGGAGAATATGGGGGCCTCGCTGGAGGCGGAGACGATGCTGTTCCCGGCGCAAATTGCGGTGCACATGGGCGAGGGGAAGCACACGTTATTTTATCCCGATTCTACCTTCTACAATTTAATATACTCGCGGCTGAAAGGGCGTCAGTTCGACGGGTTCCAACGTTATGCGGTGGATAATGTCAATTGGACGGAAATCCGCAGCGAGCATATTGGCGTAGAGTTGGAGTTCGGTGGCGGTGTTCCGATTGGATTGCTACAGCGCGTGATGCAGATCGCTTCTGATCCGCTATTTGATGCGGAGAGCATCAACCGGCTTCTGATCTACAATACAGGAACCGAGGATCAGGTGCGGGTGTTCTTCTTCAGCTCGCGCGGCGATGTGGTGTATGAGGCGACCAAGGCTGACCTGACGATGCAGGATGTGCAGCAACAGGTAGACTTCGGCAAGGATTGGGTGCCGTATACGCTGGAGGAAGGGTATTACCTTCCCGAGCAAGCGGTGGATATGGTGCAGGTGGGCCTGGGTATCGGGCTATACTCGACGGAGCAGATGCAGCGCAGCTTGTTTTTTGACCCAAGTATCACCCGTTATATCCGTG
This sequence comes from Paenibacillus senegalimassiliensis, assembly GCF_001486585.1. GTDB lineage: Bacteria > Bacillota > Bacilli > Paenibacillales > Paenibacillaceae > Fontibacillus > Fontibacillus senegalimassiliensis. Next base: position 867,305 of record NZ_LN909044.1, on the reverse strand, counting down.
AGAAGGACGGCTCCGAGATTTATACGGATGGCAAGCGTAGTCTTCAGGTCAGACAGGACCGGAACTGGATTAACTACACCGATCCGGCGGCGCCTTCGGCGGGAGAGAATTCTCCAAGTAAAAACGTGCTATCGGCCGTTGATTTTGTTAATCAGCATGGGGGATGGAACGGCAAATACCGCCTGGAGCAGATGAATGATGGAGCCGGAGGGAATCAGCAGCGCGTGGTGTTCCAGCAGTATTATGGCACAGGTCCTTCGGGCGCTTTTCCCATCCTGGACTTGGCGGCATTCCATTACGGAGTCATTTCTCTGGAGGTGCGTCAAGGCACAATTACTGGCTATGAGCGGTCGTTGATCTATGATGCGGGCGACGGCTGGGAGAAGCAGGTGGTCTCCTTGCCAGGTGGCGAACCGCTGCGGGAACAGCTAACCAAGCTCAAGGAGGAGGCGCGTATCGCTCGGCTGTATCCGGCGTATGTACCATCTCTCACCGAACAGGGCTTGTTGCTGAAGCCGATGTGGGTAGTGGAACTGGGCAATGGGGCAACAAGGGTGCTACCGCAGAGCTCAGTTGAATCTTAGAACGAATATGAAGAAAGGGGACGGATTATGGATTGGGGTCGGGCAAAAAATGTGTTGATCTATGCTTTTCTGCTGCTGAATCTGGTGCTGGGCTATCAGTTATGGAATGATCTGCGCGAACAGGCCGACTCCAGTCTGGACATTACGGCCCTGGAGAATAACACGCAGAGGGCGATGGACGAGAAGCAGATTCGGGTGCTGGCGAAGATTCCCAATGAGGCGCCGGAGCTACCCAAGATTGCTTATCGGTTCATCAATGGCGGGCAGCAGGGCAATCTGACGGATCTGCCCACGCCGGTGGATAGCAAGCTGATCTTCTCCCCGCGCGACTTGACGGCGGCGCTGAAGGATAGCTTACCTGGAATTGAGGGCTATCGGTACGATGAAGTGGCGAGTAGTTCGGAGGTGTTCGTGCTCCATCCATTGGTTGATGGCAAATGGCCGTTGTTCAAGATTGAGCTGAAGCTGTTCAACAGCAATCAGAAGATGATCTCGTATCAGCTTCAGGAGATTGAAATCACCTATCCGGAGGAGGAGAAGCCCCAGCGGGTACTGTCAGCCTCCAAGGCACTGGGCAACCTGGTGGAAAACTTCCTGCCGGAAGGCTCGGTGGTGACCGAGGTGGAGCTAGGTTATTACGGCGAGCTATTTGACTCGGATGCGCATTTGCCGGCGGCGCCCGCCTGGCGCTTCATGCTGGAGAACGGGACGGAGTATTATGTGCAGGGCATCAGCGGGGACGTGATTAGTCCGAACACAGAGAAGACGAAGGAGTAATGGGAGAACATGGGAATACGGTTTTCGGTACTGTCGAGTGGTTCGACAGGGAATGCGACACTGGTGAACAATGGGGAGACGACCTTAATGATCGATGCGGGCTTCAGCGCTAAGCGTATCGACGAGCTGATGCAGGAGCGGGGAATGACCGGACAACAGTTGGACGGCATTCTGATTACGCATGAGCATTCCGACCATATCAAGGGTCTTGGGGCGGTAGCACGGAAATACCAGCTTCCGGTGTATGCGAACGAGAAGACCTGGATGGCGATGGAGAAGGCAGTTGGGGCACTCGCCGACGAGCAGCGCTGTGTGCTGGGCACGGGGGAGGTCCGTGATTTTGGCTCCTTGCGGGTAGAATCCTTTGCAATCTCTCACGATGCTGCCGAACCCGTAGGCTATAACTTCTACGACGGCAAGGAGAAGCTTAGCGTATGCACCGATCTCGGTTATGCGAGTGATAAAGTGAAGGAATCAATCGGCGATGCCGATGTCCTAGTGCTGGAGGCCAATCACGATATTGAGATGCTTCGCATGGGACGTTACCCGTGGAACATCAAGCGCCGGATTCTTGGGGATCTGGGCCATTTGTCCAACGAGGCTACGGGGGAACTGATGAGCGAGATATTGAATGGCCGATTGAAGCGGGTGTACCTGGCGCATCTCAGCCGCGAGCATAATATTCTGGATCTGGCCAAGATGTCCGTGCGTGGAGCCATGGAGGATCGGGGTTGCTTCTATAAGGATAGCGAGTTCAAGCTCTGCGAGACCTATTACGACCGTCCGACGGCTTGGGATGTGTTGAATGAGCGCTAGCTCAGACCGTAGGGTAGGGCGGAGGTGTTAAGAACCCGTCGATTTCCCGCGCCTTCTTATCTATTTCCTCACGGGTCAAAATCCCCTTCTCCACCAGCAGCTCCATCATGGCGCTCAGGGTTAGCCACTGGTGGTAATGCTCTTCCTTCATGTCCGCCAGTTTGGCGAGCAAATTAACCTCGTTCATGGGTGTGGAATAGTAATCCATGGTTGACCTCCTAAGGGGGCTTTTTTTGATTAGCGTACAGGGAGAAATTCCCGAAATTTCTCTGCTTGAAAAATGATTCGAATTCACCGAAATATGGTAAGATAAATCTATCAATCTATCGCATTAATATTAGTGTAGTCCGTAATCAAGTCAAACATTCCAATGTTCGGAAAAAAAGCTGCAAAACTTCCCGGCAAGATGGCAACATCTACGCGGTTCATGGCGTTATAAGCATTAAGTGAAAAAACGCGTGAATATGGCTTTGCCATACCGACATACAGTTGAAGGGGACCTTTGCTTTCAGGGATGTGACCTACGAAGGATGGTCGCCGGATATTTGGGGTAGAGTTATGGAGGGAGAGTGTAGAGATGGGATTGTTTGACGATGATTTTTATTCCACCAAGGTACCTGGACGGCGCGTGCGCATGTCCGAGGGCGGCGGCCGGCGACGCTGGCTGAGCGGGGCTCCGAGGCACAGGCCAAGACGGGGGCTGTCCACGTTGCAAATCTCCTTGATCTCTTCCCTTTTGAGTGCGGTGGTTGCCGTGCTGTTATTTAGCCTGATTACGGGAGTTCCTTCCTCTACTCCAAGACATAATGCGTCTTCAGACGGTTCTGCGGGTGTCGATCCTTATGAACGGATTAGTTCGGCAGCGGCCAAGGTGGCTCCGTCCGTGGTTAGTATTCTGAATCATAACGAGCTGTCCATTAGCGACCCGACGCAAGCGGCGCTTGGCTCCGGCGTGATCTTCAAGAAGGAGAAGGGTAAGGCGTATATCATTACCAACACCCATGTCATCAGTGGCTCCGATGATCTGGAGATCGTGACCAGCGACGGAAGCTCTCGGGATGCCAAGGTGAGCGGTGAGGATGCCATTAACGATATTGCTGTGCTGGAAGTCGATGATCATGGAATTAATACGGTGATCGAGTTGGGCGACTCCGGGAAGCTTCGGGCGGGAGAGACGGTGATTGCCGTCGGTAATCCGCTGGGGCTGGGAGGGACGTTGACCTCGGGCATTGTAAGTTATACCAACCGCATGATTCCGGTGTCCATTAATCAGGACGGCGTCTACGACTGGGAGCAGGAGGTTATCCAGACCGATGCAGCCATTAACGAAGGCAACAGTGGCGGTGCATTGGTTGATCTGAACGGCAAGCTCATCGGGATTAATACGATGAAGATTTCAGATACCGGTGTAGAAGGACTTGGCTTCGCCATTCCTGTCAATGATGTTATGAGAACGGTTGACGATCTGCTCTTGCATGGCAAGGTCGTGCGACCTTATGTCGGGGTGTATACGCTGGATTTGAACAATCCGTATTCTCCGCTCAGCGAAGAGCAACGGGACGATATGAAGCTGCCAAGCCACGTTACCTCGGGAGTCATTGTGCTTGAGGCTCATGGCCCGGCGAAGGATGCGGGGCTGAAGCTGAATGATGTGATTACGCAGCTTGATAAGCAGCCGATCAAATCGACAAGGGAATTGCGTCGTTACCTGTACGAACACAAGAAGATCGGCGAGGAACTGGAAGTGACGTATTATCGGGACGGCGAAGCGCAGAAGGTGACGATGAAGCTGTCCGATAAGCCATCGGATCAAGAAATTGATGATGGGCTGGATGAGGATAGGTAACCATCTGTCCGTTATCATATAGATGAATGGCCATGCCTTGGTTTGGTAAATAGAAAGGATGCTTGAAGGTATGTATGTGGTATGCAAGGATCATGTAGAACTGGCGATCGATATGTTCGTGGACGAATTTGAAGAGGCCCCGGATGTAGTTGATCTAGAGCACACGAAGTTTATTGACTGGGAGCCCCCGGTGAAATGTCAGGAATGCCAGTGCGAGGCGCGGTTTCTGGTAGTGTAGGAACCGGGTTGAAGCAGGAATGAACGGAGCGGAACCCGGCAGGGCGTATAGTGGTAAAAGGAGCGGACCGATGATTGTCATCGGTCCGCTTTGATTTAGGGGCATTATTTTTACCAAGGGTAAACGCCGTGCTCATTCAGGAATTCACCGTTATGTCGTTGGCCATCTATAGCGTAGCCCACGATAATAGCCGCCGCCGCTTGCTTGGACTTGCCACCTGGGGCGTTTCCATTCAGGTCTGTCGTGGTAAAGCCTGGCGTAACGGCAAACACTTGAGCGCCTGTATTTCTTACTTCATAAGCCATAGAGAGAGTCATGGCGTTGTTGGCTACTTTTGAGGAGTTATAATCAAAAGCATTAAGGGTAAATTCGGCATTTTGCAAATGGTCCAGAGAAGCCATGTCCGTGGATACATTCACTATGGTGCCTTCATTTTGCTTGATGACAGGAAATAAACGCTGATTCAGACGGAAAGTACCGAAGAAATTAACCTCAAAGGCATTGCGTAAATCCTCTTCCCGGGTCTTCGTAAAGGAGCTGGAGAATGCACCCGGCATACCGGCGTTGTTGATTAATAGCGCCAAGTCAGAATAGTTGTTGATGATTTTGTCTGATGCTGATTCAATACTCTTCGCATCTGCCATATCGATTTGAATCCATTCCACGTTCTGGCCTTGGGCCGTTAATTCAGAAGCCGCCGCTTCGCCTCGCTCGGCGCTACGGGAGCCAAGAATCACTTTCCACCCAGCTTCCCCTAGTTGCTTCACTATTTCATATCCGATTCCTTTATTCGCACCTGTGACAAAGGCGGTTTTGGTCATTTAAATCCCTCTTTCTATATTATTTGTTTTTATGATTTATAAGTTACTATGCTACACTTAGTATAGGTCAACACTAAATTTTGCTATGGATGAGGAGTTCGAATGTTAACGATTGGGGAAATAGCTAAAGAAGTCGGATTGAACATTGGAGCCATTCGTTTTTATGAAAGAAAAGGATTGCTGGAGCCGGCGGCCCGAAGCAAACAAAATAATCGTCTTTACACGGAGCATGAGCTGAACTGGCTCGTATTTATAAAGTGTCTTCGTGAGACGGGCATGAGTGTGGAGCATATCAAGAACTATTATGATAAAGTTCAGGCAGGTACTTCAACGCTCCCCGAAAGAATCCAGTTAATCGAACAACAGAAGCAAAAATTGCAGGATGATATCAAGGAAAAGCAGGCCCAGCTTGTTCATTTGGAGGAAAAGCTAGAACGTTATTATCGCGGGGAGAATTATTAGAAATAAAACAGCAGCATTCAGGACTTTATTTTCCGTGTCCATGTGTGTTGCTGTTTCTTTTTGTAATCCTTCTATTCGGTTAGTTGGTGGGCCATAATAACTGCTCGCTGCTGCTGTTTGGCAGGACCAGGGGGATGGCTGGAGGGCACAGGAGTAGATCAAATTACTCAATTTATGGGGGGAGTGGGGGATTGCGCTGGTTCGCAGATGTATTATGCAGGGTGGGTCTGGTAAGATGGAGAAAATGTCTTTATTCAGGAGGTAGATGAAAGTGGATCAAGCGTTGCGGGAGCAGTTGGAACAGTGGTACGAGGTGGATGAACATCAGAATATTGTAGACGCTTTGGAAGCTATCCCTGTTGCGAATAGAGATTATGAAATGGTCGGACAGTTGGGAAGGGCTTATAACAATGTAGGACGTTACGAGGATGCTTTGGCACAATTTGCCCATGTTGCTGAGCAGGGGAAAGACGATTCGGCGTGGCATTACCGGTCAGGGTATTCTTATTATTTTCTGGGGAGATTTGAGGAAGGCGCGCAGGCATTTGCGAAAGCACTGGAGCTCAATCCCGGAGATGAGCACTCGCGAGAACTCCTTGGGTGGTGTCAGGGCCGTCTTGATCGTCAGCAGCAAAACAGCATGATTCGGGAGCAGGCCTTGCGGGAAAAAGAACAGACTCCAGCGAAGCCGTTCTTCGAGGGTCTGGATTTGTCTGAATTTTGGGATAACGGCAGCTATGCCGAGAGTACATATACGATGGACCCACCTAGTGATGCGTTGATTGCCAGTGTGGAGGAGGAGCTGGGCTACAAGTTGCCTGCCTCCTATATTGCTTTGATGAAACAGCGTAATGGGGGGATTCCTCAGAACACCTGTTTTCCTACGAAAATAGCTACCTCCTGGGCGGACGACCATGTTGCGATCTCGTCGATTATGGGAATTGGGCGGGATAAGGATGAGTCGCTGTGCGGGGATATGGGCAGCCGATTTATGATTGAGGACTGGGGATACCCGGACATCGGGATCGTTATCTGTGACTGTCCTTCGGCAGGCCATGATGTGATTATGCTGGATTACCGCCACTGTGGCAAGGATGGGGAGCCCGAGGTGATTCATGTGGATCAGGAGTCGGAGTATGAGATTACTTTCCTGGCGCCGGATTTTGAGACCTTTATTCGTGGCTTGGTAAATGAGGAGGAATACGATACCGCTGCCGAGGATAAAGCCAACGATTTGCGCAAAGTAGCTGAGGGGCAGTTCTCGCCTCTGCTGGAGGAGCTGTGTAACAAGGCGGAAGCGGTGGATGCCGAGCAGCTTGAATCGCAGATTCGGGCGGTGTGTACACGCATTGTGGAGGAGAAAGGACACTTCTCCTTCCACGCCGATGAGTTGTCGCTGCTGATGTACGATGTGCAGTTCTGGCTGTATACGAATGCTAATCCACGGCCCACGCGGGAGGAATACCTTGATATTTATCCGAAAATGATTGCGTTTGGCGGGGAATTTAGCCAAGGCGGCTATGCGCCTTCCTGGATCACCGATTGGCTGGATAAACGAATGCAAGCAGGCTGGATTAAGAAGGACCATGGAACGCTGAGCTTGACGGAGGAGGCGCGTAAGGAGATCATCGCTCGGCTGGAGATGGAAGCCGGAGGGGATGCGGTGGAAGACGAGCATACGGATATAGCTCCGTTCAAGCTGGTGGATCAAGGTGAGCGGGGAATGTCCGTCATTTTGCCGGTTGGATCGTATTTGACGGAGCTGTTTGCGTCGCGGGCTGACGAGGGCTTTGAGGGCAGCGGTTATGACTGGACGTCTCTGGCCTTTGTGTATCTAGCCGAGCAGATGCCTGACCTGGAGGGCATTGTCCGCTTCGATCCGGAAGGGTCGATGTTCTGCGCCTATTCCTCCGATCGGGAGGCTCTTAAGGCTTTTGCGGTTGGCTTCAAGCAGGCTTGTGAGAATGAGGCGTTGATTCGGGATTTATTCTCGCGGGCGGAGTTGGATTAACTGGAATAGCGTACCTACGGTACAGGGCGAAGTGAAAAAACTAAAATAGTGAAAAAGGAAACAGCAAGCGTCAGGGCCGGGAGGAATTCTCCGCGGTGTCTCCTGACACTTGCTGTTTTTTGTAGTGGCGGGTGCTTTAGAACAACCCCTTTATTGGAGCGTAATTTCCTGCTCCCAGGTAAGTTCCTGATTCTCTTCGTTCACGAATACGAAGGTGGCCTTGCCTGCTTCCCCCTTCATTTCCTCGGGATAAAAGAAGCCCATAAACTGCCCGTCACCGCTGATATAGAAGCCGTCTTCGCCCGTTTGTCCATGCTCGATGGCCTCTTCGAATGTATTGACGGTGTTGTTACTCTCGGATGACCACTGCATCTCCTGAAGTCGGTAGCCCTCGGGGAGCTGCTTCACTTGAAAATCAAAGCTGCCTTTGTTCTCAATCGGCTTGGGTGTCTGATCAATATCAATGAGGATCTCCTCACTAGGGTTATTATTCTCTGGCGTAGAGTCGACAGGGTCTGTGAGTTCGTTGTTGGATGAGTCTGAGTTGTTATTGTCGGCAGTTCCAGTCTGATTCTGATTCGTCGCATTGGCTTCAGGCTGATTCCCAGGGTCGGTTGTGCCTGCTTGCGAGTTGTTTCCGCAGGCGCTCATTAGTAATACGGCGCTTAAAGCGGCCATTAATAGGATTGGTTTGTGTTTCGTCATGTGGTTTCCTCCAGTTGTATGTGGGTGTGATTCTTAGATAAAGACAAGACTATGGCAGAACGATGTATCCTGGTAGGGCGTAACGTGGAAGCGGGTGAATATCAGGAAAAAGGGACGATATATGTTATTTACCGCCAGGAGGAAAAACTAAACATGAGGTGTTAGGGTGAACTATACTCCATGTAGAAAACAGGGTCTTTTGTGATATGCTGGTGGTATATGCGGTGTGAATACATAATGAACATGATGGTGGTGCAAATCATTGAACATACAAATTATTGCAGTAGGCAAACTGAAAGAGAAGTATTTGACCCAGGGGATTGCGGAATACGCGAAAAGGCTCACCCCCTACATCAAACTGACGTTAATAGAAGTTCCTGATGAAAAAGCACCCGAGCAGTTAAGCGCCAGTGAGGAAGAGCAAGTGAAACGTAGGGAGGGGGAGCGAATCCTCGCCCACCTAAAGCCCGATACGTACGTCGTGGCAACGGCCATTGAGGGCGAACTCTGGACCTCGGACAAGCTGGCCCAGCATATAGAAGAACTAGCCACCTATGGCCGCAGCCAGATCGCCTTTGTCATCGGCGGGAGCCTAGGGCTGGCAGATGAAGTGCTTCAACGCGCCAACCTGAAGATCTCGTTTGGCCGATTTACGTATCCGCACCAGCTCCTGCGGCTGGTGCTGGTGGAGCAGGTGTATCGGGTGGTGAAGATTATGAGGGGGGAACCGTATCGACTTTAAGGGTAAAATAGAAAGGGACTCCATGATGGAATCCCCCCGATTTTCACCGGATAAGCTGTTTCCTGAATCCAACATCCACGCTTCAACAGGAGCGATGTAGTTGTATGACTCGTCCGCCGCAAGGCGGGTAAGCAGGTTGAAGGAATCATGGTTGATGCGATCAATCGTAAAGTCGAAATGCAAATGGATGGCCTTGACCTGACGTCCCCTGCCCCGGGGTGCTTCAGGGGTGATCTGGATGCTCTCGACCATCAGCCGCAACAGGGCTTTCTGTTCTTCGGCATCCACCGCCATCAGCTTGTCTTTTATGTGCATCAGTAAATGATGCAGAGCATTTGCGTCAACAGGTGTGCTGTTATCCTCGGCGATCTTTGCTTCGATAGCTTCGAGATTCTCTTGAAGCTGTTCATGTTGCGTATGAGCCTTCATAAGCTCAGGTTTGAGAATCGGGACAAGATCGGGGTCATTCATCAGATTGTCCTTAAGCTTTTGCAGCTTCCTGCCCACGTTGTTCATCTCATCCAGTATAGCCTTCTTCTCTGCCTGTAACGGGGCTTCTGCACCCAAGCGAAGCTTGTTGATGTTGTCTGCCAGTTGCCGGGCAATATCCGGTCTGGAGGCGACACGTACAAGCTCCTCAAGCAACTGCTCCTCGGCTACATCCGCACGGATGCTATTGGAGCGGCACACCGTTTTTCCCTTGTTATGAAATTGTCCGCATGTATAATAGCGGTATGATTGACCTTTGGCTCCTTTGGAACGAGCCGGAACCATCCCGTGACCGCATACCGGGCATTTCAGCAGTCCGCTGAGAATGTAGGGCTGATGGGAGCGGGCTGGCTTGTAGGAGCGTTCACCAAGCTTGTTGTGGACGCTATTCCACAACTCAAGTGGGATCAGCGGCTCGTGTATGCCATCCACCAGCAGGAAATCCGGGTTCTTCCCCTTACGGCGTTTCTCTGCCCAATCGACAACCTGATTGTACCTGATTTTCCCGATGTACATAGGGTTGCTGAGGATGGTCTTAATGCTGTTTGTACTGAAGGGTTTGCCTGTTTTCGAGCGATATCCCTCTTCGTTGAGCCGCCGGGTAATAGCTTTGAAGCCCATTCCCTGATCGGCATACTCAAAGATTTTGCGGACGATGACGGCCTCGTTGTCGTTGATGACGAGTTCCTTGTTCACACTGTTGTAGCCCAGCGTTTTTCCTCCGTTGTAACGTCCTTCCTTGGCCCGTTGCTCCATCCCCATCTTCACACGACCAATTATTGTGTTACGCTCCAGTTCGGCAAAGGAGCCGAGAAACTGGAATGATGCCTTTCCGAATGGGGTCGTTGTATCAATCTGCTCACTTAAACTCACCAGTCTGACATTGTTCCGCTCCAAGGTGTCACTAATCTCCAGAGCATCCTTCAGCTTGCGGGCTAGACGATCAATCTTGTAGATGACCAATACATCAAATTTGTTTTGTCCAGCGTTCGTGAGTAACTTCCGCATTTGCGGACGGCCTGAAATGCTTTTTCCGCTTTTGCCTTCATCAACATACTCACTCACGATTTCAATATCATTGCGTTCGCAATACTTTCTGATCTCGTCAATCTGTGCGGTGATGCTGAATCCTTCCTTGGCTTGTTCCTCAGTGCTTACCCGTGCGTACAGAGCGGCTCTGATTGTAGGGGTCATAGGGCGTTAGCTCCTTTCATTGTCTCCTTTGGGTTGGTAGGTTGCGATAAGTTCATTCCGTGCTTTTGTCCAAGCCTCTTCTGGGATGGAAGGATAAGCTTGGGGGTAGATCGCCAAAGCGTTGTACAGCTCGGAAGCCACGATAACGGGATGTGGCTGAGTGTATAGCTTCTCAACCGTTTCCGTTGCCTGAAATTCACCGATGAGCCGGGCAAGAGCCGAGATAAACTCTGGCTTGTCCAGCGGCCTGTAGGAGCGAAGATCATGAATGAGTCTAACGGTGTTATCACTGCGATACTCATACAGTACAGCACCGATAACGGAGGTTCGTGCAATTTCTTTTCCGGCTTCCGTTATATTCTCATCATTGTTCGCAGGCTCACCGATGGCGATAGAGCGGAAGGGGCCTTCATAAAAGTCGTCAGTCAAGGCGTCAAATGGCAGACCAAGGTCTTGTGTGATTTTGTATATCAATTGGTAAGCAGGCTTCTTGGAGTCGCCACGTTCAATGGAAATGATCGTCTGGTGTTTGACACCAATGCGATCACTGATTGCAACGGCGGTGAAGGTTTTGACTGTATGAAGCTTGCCAGCTTCTTTTCTGTACCAGCGGAGGCGACTGCCAAGATCATATGACCTCAGAAGCTCGAACTCCTCTGGTGTTAATGTACGACGCGGCATAACCGAATCAGTCCTTTCAGTCAGGGTAATATTTACAGACAGTATAAACCATGATATATTGCTTGTAAATAAATATAAATACTTAAATATAAACATTTCGGAGGCCGTCATGGATTATATAAAACCTGTAGAAATTGATCTGAATGTGATAGATGATGAACCGTTCCAACTCTATTATGAGAAACAAGCTAAAAAGGAACAGTTCACCAGACAGCTTGCTCTTCTGTTGAGTAAAACGATGGACGTTAGAGCGTCGAATGATGAATCTCTAACAACAGGTGTACAAGAATGACAACAAAGGGGACGTAATCCCTTGTCCCATAAGGCTTCAAGCACTCTTGATATTTGAGGTGAAATCCGCATGTTTCTGTACAATAAGCAGAGGGCGGCGAAGTTACTGAACACCGTCCCGATCATCCACAGCATTCAATCTGCAAGTAAGGTGAGACACTTTGAATGTCCTTATGACAAATTGATTGTCTGCTCGTACAAATTGCCGACTCCGCAATTTATTGACTTGATTCGCCCCGCCAGATTCGAGACTGACGATGATGAAACCTTTTACCATTACAGATTGGTGCATGAGCTGTTCAGCGTACAATGGATGCAGATGAACCCGCAGGCACCTGCAACCACTATTATGCTGAATCCCTGGAAGCACCAGCTTTCTCCTGAGGATGTACTTGCATTGATCGACTTCATTGTCGGCAGTCACCTCGATGCTCGGGTAGCTCATAACGATGATAAGCTGGATTGGCTTAAGCTACTGTCATCGAAGGACTTGGCAAAACAACTTTACGTCGGTTATCAGAAAAAGCCGCCGCGAAATTATGACAATCTTGACCAGACCTTTATGTTTGGCAGTAAAAAAGGCGGGCAGGTCATCATCTATGATAAGGCGAAGGAACAAGGCTATAATGCTGAAAACTGGACTCGACTTGAAAAAAGCAGAAAACGTAGGGACAAGCATATAAGACCAACAGTGTCACAATTTCTGCTCAACCACCGGAACGATGCACTAAAGAATGTGATTATTGTTGATACAGATAAATTCAGCGGCAAAGACAAGATCATGCGTCGAATCGGCAAATACGGTACATTTCAGGAAGCGTATATGTCGCTGACCAAAGAGGAAAAACGGAAACTGAGGCGACATGCCGCATTCCAGTCACCTTTTGTTGATGTCTCTGACCTGTTTAAACAGGAGCTTGACCAATGGCTATCCCTTTCTCCACGTCTGCATGTTATGAGCAAGATTTACTCAGTTCTTCAGGAGAGTTGGAGTGGAAAGGAGAAGCTGAGTAATAGAGCAGTTGCTCCTTTGCAGACAGGACTGGATACCATGTCCTTTGTTCCATCTGTTGCGTCCCTTGAAGCCTTTGCTTACGGCAACAGCAAGTACCAGTTACGCAATGATTATTTTGCAGATGTGCTGAATTGATCTATGGTGGATCCAGTACAATTATTACTTGCAAAGAGCCATAGGAAGCCGTCAAGGCCGAGGCGAAGCCGAGCTTGTTTTAGCCTTGACAAGCGTCTCCTACAGCAACACTGAATCTACTTCCTTGGCGTTAGCCAAGGAACGCCACGCGGCGAGTGACGGGAGGTGAAGGAGGGCAGTCGTCCTCCTTCGGCCCTCAGGGCAGTGGGTGGTCTGTTGCATTGCACGCATGATGTCTGGCCGCTCACGGCCCCATCACTGCATTGTACATCGCGTAGTACAATGAGTTAGCACATATAGATTTACATGGCTCCACGTTCCTTCAAACTGGTGAATGTTCCGTCTCCGATTATAAGGTGATCAAGTACATCACAAGCTAAGATGCCTCCGCTCTCCACCAAGCGTTTGGTTAGCTGGATATCCTCAGTTGATGGAGTGGGATCACCGCTGGGGTGATTATGACAAACCAGTACAGAAGCCGCAGAACGCTTCACAGCGGCACGAAATACCATATGAGGCGTGACGATTGCGGCATTGAGCGAACCAATGGAGAGTGTCTCTGGCTGTCCGATCAGGTGATTCTTAGTATTCAGGAACAGTACGACGAAATGCTCCTGTTGCAGATACCGCATCTCCGGCATCAACAGGTCAACCGCATCCTGTGGACTGCGAATGATTTGTGGTTTGCTGTCGGCTGGTCTGCTCAATCTACGAGCCAACTGCAACGCGGCGGTGATTTGGCGAGCCTTTATTTTGCCAATACCTTTAATTGATAACAACTCAAACTCAGTAACGTTCATCAGTTCCTGTACGGTGGGAAAGCGATCAAAGAGTTCGTCAACAATATAGGAGCCGGGCTTTTCAGCGAGTGCATCACCCAGCAGTGACTTGATTGTAGATAGTTCGTTGATAGATTTCATTCAAAGTTCCTCCTGTAAACGCAAACAGGAGAAGCCAGATTCGACTTCTCCTGTTGCGTGAATGTATTATTGTTTGTATGATGACTACAAGGTATTTTTATTGAGTCGCCTCATTTGTGGGCGGCTTCTTTTTCTATTTCTTCAATTTGCATGTTAATCAGGACGAGCCTTACAAGAACCTGAGCGTACCTCCTGCCCTCCTCTGAATCGAAATGAGTATTTGTATCCATCATCTCCATTGGGGCCTGTAGCCGGGCTTTCTGAGTGAATAAGTGCTTGAGCTTCTCCATGTTGTTCACCTCCCTTCATGGCAATAAAAAATAGCCTGCGGCCATCCACATGATTTCTATATACAATGATTAAGCATAGGTACAATCAGTTGCCAAAGTACCGCTTGTATTAGACCTCCATTCGCATAATACTTGGCTGGGCAGTGAATTGAATCAACATGGTTACTTGCCCATTGTGCAATGCAACAACAGCATGTCTACCTTCATTTAACTGCACACTGTAGATGAAGCCCTTCTGCTCACAAAATCCTAAATACTCCTTGGAACTGTTGTTCTTAAAAGCCCGATAGCTCATGATTCGATCTTCCTCTCTAAATGTAATGGGTCATACCTTGACGATGCGATCTTGATGCCGTTGTAGCTGTTGTGGAAACTCACGGCGAAAATATGCTGTCATCCAACGAGCGGCGGTGTCCTCGTCCACTTGGTACATTCGACGGCAATACACATACAACACCGTTCCAGCCATGCGGATGCCTCCGTTCATGACCAGTTGCCTCAACAACTCCTCCATCTCTGAAGACAGCCCTTTCTTAACAACCATCTGTATACATCTCCTTTGTCCGGCGTTGTCTCACAGCCGATGATTTTGTCTCTGTCAGGCAACGACAAATAGCCCACTCAGCGTTGAGTAGGCTTCTTTGCATATGTTGCTGTTCGCGGCAATAATCCGTTCAAGTGATCTCCAGCGATTAAAGCCAGCAACAGCATTACATGTGAAATCAAAAAAAGGACTGCAACTACTGTATCAACAGCAGAAGCAGTCCATATGGAGAGGGGTAGGGCATGAAACGGCAGGCCCGCCCCTTTGTTATTTTAGGCGTGGTATCTCGGGGAAATTTGTATAGTTTTCTGGACTAATAGCGAAAATTACTGTTTCACTCCATCCACCGTTTTAATGAACTCGCGTGTCATGGTAACAATGTAGCTCACTTCTTCAGGCCGTCGATCAGACAATAATGAACGTAAAATCTCAATCATCATATTTTTATCATCAGCCGCATGGATGCTTTCGACATCTTTAAAATTGAACATTTCACTTGGAAGTACGTTCAATGCAGTAATTAGCTTATCCAGCGATTCAAGTGTCAGATTCCTACTTCCTCGTTCAATGTCGGAAATATAGGAAAAACTTAATCCGCACTTTTCGGCTAATTGTTCCTGTGTTAATCCTCTTGCCTTGCGGATTAACCTTAATTGTTCACCAACAAGGCGAAGCAAACTATCCATCTCATCAGCCTCCTAATTCAAGACTAGAGACGGAAATTGAATAGAGACATACCTATATGGTTTAAAAATATATAGAAATTACGCTGTTAGTTATAGTAAAATGGTCGCATTAAGCTCTGTTAGTGGATAAACCCATGACTGAGGAGTTAACCGAGCTTATACCAGTTCATCTAAGTATGTTCAAATTGGAGGTCACAACAGATGATTAGAAAAATGCTCATGAGTACACTGGTGGGTGCTGCTATAGTTTCTAATAGTTTAAGCACTGCATCCGCCGCACTGCCAACCTACGGCGAAGAATGGCAGAA
Organism: Paenibacillus senegalimassiliensis; assembly: GCF_001486585.1. Taxonomy (GTDB): domain Bacteria; phylum Bacillota; class Bacilli; order Paenibacillales; family Paenibacillaceae; genus Fontibacillus; species Fontibacillus senegalimassiliensis. The sequence goes on along the minus strand of NZ_LN909044.1, from coordinate 851,750 downwards.
CGCAGAAGTAACGCAATCAACCGTCAGCTTCACCGATCTTCCATCCACCCATTGGGCCAATAGCTACATAGCCGAGATGGTAAACCGCAAAGTCATCAGCGGTTATCCCGACGGCAAGTTCAGGCCGAATAACACCATTACCCGGGCTGAGTTCGCCAAGATCATGATTACTGCCTCTGGCATTACACCCAAGAAGGTGAATTATTCTTCCTTCTCTGACATCGAGTCAACAAACTGGGCTTCGCCATTCGTGGAATCTGTGAAGGACTACATGACTGGCTATCGTACCGCAGACGGTAAGTACATCTTCAACCCATCTGCACCAGCAACCCGTGAAGATGTGGCTGTCGCTCTCGTCAAGCTCAAAGGCTATGACGCCAACCGTCTGCCCGATCAAAGCACCATTGAGGCAATGTTCAAAGACTACGCTGGCATATCTGAATCCGCAAAGAGTTATGTTGCATTGTCAGTAGAGAATGGCCTTGTATCTGGCTTTCAGGACGAGACATTCCGTCCGCAGGCAACAATCACCCGTGCAGAAGCAACGGTTATGCTTTGGCGTGCCTATCAGTATGGCAATGACAACAAAGAGATTGGCGGTGGACAGACTACGACGAGTCCAACACCAACTCCATCTACGTCGGATACATCTACACCAACCACACCTGTAGATCAACCGTCTGCATCCACACCATCCGCAAAGTTTACGGTGGAAACACTGGTTGGCGGATCAGGTGCTGGTGATGTGGATGGTCCTGTGCGGACAGCGAAGATCAATCAAGTTGACAGCATGGTCGCGGACAAGAATAACAATGTCTACTTCCTCGACAGTCAAAAGATGAAGATACGCAAATTCAATAGCTCTAACGGCACTGTAGAGACATTCAAGACGATCAGTCAGGACTTCAATTGGGATTACAAGGATGCGGATGGAAATGCGAAGCACTACGACTACAAAAATCTCACGCCGCTGAAACTGGCTTACAATGCGGCCAGCAACAGGCTATATCTTGCGGCGAAGGTATCTGCCAGAACAATCGTCTACGACATCACAGGGGGAGTCAGCGTAGCGGCCTATGACTTTTACCATGAAGAAGCTCGATTCGTGGATTTTATTGCTTTTCCTGATGCGGAGGGCATCCTGTATGGCGTTACTGGCAGTCATGAGTCCCATGTCTATGAAGGTAAACTGAATCAATCTCAAGTGGAGCGAATCGCCAGCAGTACAAGCTATGCCGCTTTGGATTTGTCCGATTACTATGGCTATGCTCCTGTCGCCGCCGCTCACGCAACAGCAGACAATCTATATGTGTTTGGTCGAAGCAAAATGTACAGTCTGCAACTGTTTCCTGTGAAGGTAGATAAGGTTGCTGAATATGAGAATACCCGATTAGATAGTGCAACTGCATACAACGGGAAACTGTATATGAGTATCGCAGGAACTGTCTACGAAATGGGTGAAGCCGGAAGCATGACTATCTTCATCAACGAAAATGACTTGATCTACAAGGATGGAATGCAGATTCGACAAATGAAGCAGATGGGCTTCGATAACAACGGCAATGTCATCTTCTATGATGACAACAGCAAGTCCATCCGCAGAATCAATCTGTAATTATCCGAGGGCGGAGTCGAAGCAGTTGATCGGCTTCGCTCTCTTCATTAAGAACGGTACGGCAATGGGGAGCAGGATAGATTTCATTACAACAGCACAAGGAGAAAGGACTGGATAAACATATGGAAACAACTGCATTGATGCTGAAGATCGTCGGAGCCATTATACAGATTACCAGCATTGCCTATACAATCACCGCAATAGCGAAGAAGAAACGTAAACACATCTGGATCGGCATAGCTTTGTTCGTTGTTGCATTCCTGTTGCTGAATCAGGCAACGCATATGGAAGACCGTCTTCGTGGCGGCTATTGAATCAGAAATGAAATGACTCTGCGGATAACCGGAGTTGATCTGGAGGTGAAATGAAGATGCGGAGGATATATGCAATTGGACTCCTGTTGCTTTGCCTGATGGCTCTGACAGGATGCTCCATTATAGAGCGTGTGCTGACTTCTCAGCAGTCTGAGCAAGCAAGAACGGATGGCATGTTCACGGAGTTAAACACCGCAATCAGAGAGGGCAATCTGATTGCGGTACAACGATTGCTGGATGAGGGAGCTTCACCCAACATCGCGGCTGATTATGGAACTGGTGCGGATGCGATTTCTGTAGGCAACTTGTCGTTGGCGGTCAACTTCAATGAAGACCCGGTGCCGATGGTGAAGATATTGCTGGAAGCGGGGGCTGATCCATCAGAAGACTTTCCGGCTATGCACGATGCCATAGAGAAGGGCAATCTGGAGGTTGTGGAGTTACTCGCTCAATATGGAGCGGATGTAGACAGTGGTCTGCAATCGGCGGTCATGTTCGATCAGATTGCTATTGTACGTATGCTGCTGGATCATGGTGCTGATCCGAATAAGGGACTGCCGCTGGCGAGGACGACCTATAATGCAGATATGCTGAAACTGCTTGAAGAGGCCGGAGCTACCATCGACAACAGGCCAAGGTATGAAACGCATCCAGAGGACTACAAGACGGAGGACGGCGTGAGGGTGCGGATACGTTGATGAGGATGAACAACATAAATAGCGGAGAGGAAGCAGTTGTCCTTTCCGCTGTTTGCTGTTTATAGTCTATCGCCGCGAGGTTGGGTATCCCGAGTACAATATCTCATTTGCATGTTACAAAATCGTGCTTTGTGGAATACATAGAATAGGGAATGACTAGCGACAACTGATTTACCTCGTAAAAAGGCTAAAATCATAGAAAAAAAGGAACTTTGTATAGGTGTCTACGGAAAGTTAGAGCTGGTTATACAATGAACGCCCAATAATAATAAGCCTCATTCTACTGAATCAATGAACATAGTTGGCTGCACTCAACTGAGCGAATCACAGCAAAATGCCTAATTGATTCAAGTACTTTTAATCTAATGGAAGTGGATTGAAACATTTCTAATTGATTAATGCAGTGTTTACGTTCAATCTTAATTTTCTGAAATGACGTGGTCTTCTAGACCTATTTCTAGTGGGTTTTATATAACTAACATGGTACAATATTCCTGACAAATAACGACCCCTTCTTTAAAATTTATGTACCAAACCAATGTTTGTCGTTCGTGTTTTAGCCCAAGAGTGGTATGAGTAGTTTTTAATTTTAGTAATGAGTGCTAATGGAATCTGTAACTTTGGAGTCGTTTAATCTAAAATGATAGGAGGGATGTAACCAGTGAAAAGAATAGGCTCTTTAGTATGAGTTGGCATTCTCCATCCCACAATATGTAATGGATTCAATGAAGGGATGTGTAGATAATGGCAAGGGCTGATTTGCTATTAAACTTAGTTACTGCAGGTAGTACGGGAGATACAAAGCTATTCCAAAGAACTGTTGAGGCCATCATCGCTGAGGAAAGAGGCAAGCAGCATCATATTTTAGCAGATAGGTTAGCTGAGAGTTTAAGGGCGATCACTTCACCCAAGCAAAATGCCTCATTGACAAATACGACTGATGGGATAAGGAATTTTGTCCACGAGATTTCCCCAAATAAGCATCTTAGTGATCTGATAATATCACATGATGTCCTTAACGCTTGTGAGGAGTTACTTGAGGAACAGTATAGAGGGGAGTTATTGCGTTCATATAACCTTGAGCCACGAAATCGAATTTTATTAACTGGCCCCCCAGGAAACGGTAAAACTTCACTTGCTGAAGCAATAGCAACATCGTTAATGGTCCCTTTATACATCATTAGGTATGAGGGAATTATCGGAAGTTATTTGGGTGAGACAGCATCAAGATTAAACAAAATGTTTGAATTCATTCGATCAAGAAGATGCGTGTTGTTTTTTGACGAATTTGATGCGATCGGTAAAGAAAGAGGAGACCAGCATGAGACAGGTGAGATTAAACGTGTTGTTAGTTCCTTATTGTTGCAGCTAGATGATTTACCCAGTCATGTAGTTATAATTGTAGCAACAAATCATCCTGAATTACTTGACCGGGCAGTATGGAGGAGATTCCAACTAAGACTCCTACTAAGTAAACCTGAAAAGATGCAGATTGAAGAATGGTTTAAGAGATTTCAAAAGAGATTTGAGTATCCACTTGGTCATTCGCCTAAAACATTGAGTGATAAACTATTAGGACTAAGTTTTGCTGAGATCGAGGAGTTTGGTCTAGATGTTCAAAGACGCTATGTATTATCATTGCCTGCTTCTGATTTGAAAACTATCATCCGAGATCGACTAAAACAATGGGAAGCAAAATATACGTTAATGTCAGATGAGTCGGAGTGATGAAAAATGGTTGAGCGACCGCTATTAATATTACCTCGTGTAAGTAAAGCAGAAAGAGAAAAAAGAAGCAATAAGTTTAGGCCACCTCAAAGACATGTTCCAACAATAGAAAGACAAAAAGAAAGATTGGAACCTAGATTTCTAAGGGTGGAGCAAGCTTTTGATAAAAAGAGAGCAACGATACAAAAAAATATTGCGGGTGCTTTACCTGAACAAGCATTAGTTTTAGAAACAGTTAATACTATAGAGGACTTCATAAAAGCAGTTCAAAAAATTGATGGGCTTGAGTGGCTATCTGAATGGGAAACAGATATTGCTCCAGATGATGATTTCTTTTTTCAAGATGATGATGGAAATTTGATGGATAAAACATTAGGCGGTCGTCTTTTTTTAGTTATGTCTGACCAACAGGCAATGAAGGAGCTTCGGTCTCTGTGGGGGATGTATCAGAAGCAAGATACCTTCCCACGTGGTAAAACAAAGTGGCGAGATTTATTTAAACAGTTAAAAGAAATTCGTCCATGGAGTATAAGCGACCGTTTCCAAGATACAGGTTTTCTAGAAGATTGGGAGGAACGTGTGTCTGCGGCCCAGGAGACCATTAAGTTTGAGATTGAACTTTGGTATAGGTCAAGTGCAGAGAAGAGAAAAGAGGCCTCCCAAAGTATTAAATCACTCATTAATGATGTTGGGGGTAATCTAATTACAGAGTCGGAGATTCCCGAAATTGCATATCATGCAATACTAGCTGAAACACCTATTGATTTATTTAGTGATCTCAGTGAAAGTACGGAAGTACAGTTTATCCGTTCCGATTATGTTATGTTTTTTCGACCTGTAGGACAAGCAATGATGACTATTCCTGATGGGGAAATTTCTTCTGAGCCACTAGAGGATAGGACGGACTCAGTTAATGAGCAGCCAATTATCGCCTTGTTTGATGGGCTACCATTAGAGAATCATAGTCTATTACGTGGTAGATTAATAATTGATGATCCTGACAATTTTACGAGCCAATATCGCACTCATGAGCGGGTGCATGGAACGGCAATGGCATCATTAATACTTCATGGAGAGTTAGACAGAGGCGGTGAGCCTCTTTCATATCCTTTGTATGTTCGTCCTATAATGGCACCGGATAGTAGGGACTGGAGGGACACAAGAGTCGAGTGTGTCCCATTAGATGAATTACCTGTTGATTTAATCCACAGAGCAGTAAGAAGATTATTTGAGCCTACCGGTGGTCAGGCTCCGGTTGCACCGACCGTCAAGATTATTAATTTATCTATAGGTGATGGAGCGAGACCTTTTGATTTTGCAGTGAGTCCATGGGCAAAATTGTTGGACTGGCTTTCCTATAAATACAAAGTTTTATTTGTTGTTAGTGCAGGAAATTTTGTGGACGGAATCACCATTGATGTAACTAATGAGGAATTATCCAAGTTAAAGCCTCATCAGTTATCAGATCATGTAGTGAAATCAATTTTTAGAAACTCTCATGAGCGGCGAATTTTGACTCCATCAGAATCCATAAATTGTATTACAGTTGGAGCTATTCACGATGACGCGTCTTCAATTACCTATATGGGTAATAGAAAAGATTTACTTGTCTCCCGTCCTATTTTAAGTCCGGCTAGTAGGGTGGGACTAGGGCATCGCAGGTCAGTCAAACCAGAAATAGTTATGGACGGCGGAAGACAACTGTATATGGAGGATATAAGGGGCGAAAGTCACTATGTTCCTAATACTTCAACGCTCGCCCCCGGACATAAAGTTGCTCATCCAGGTAAACAAGGTGACCTTTCATCTACGATATATATGCGTGGAACAAGTAATGCGACTGCCCTTGCCACTAGAACTTCAGCACAAATCTACAACATGATTTCTACTTTAACAAATGCTCAGGTCAGTAACGAACTGGTCTCTGATGGATTGGTGGCAGTATTAATGAAATCCTTATTAGTACATGGGGCTAGTTGGGGGAGTATGTATCAGACACTTGAGCGAATTCTAGGGACGGAGAGTAGTAGGATTAAAGACAGAGTTATTCCAAGGTTAATCGGGTATGGATCTGTTGATGTTGCAAGGGTTATGGAGTGTACCGCTCAGAGGGTTACTTTATTTGGTTGTAATCATTTGAAGAAGGATGAGGCACATATTTATACTATACCTCTTCCACCATCATTGGAAAGTAAAAAGGTTTGGAGAAGATTGACTATAACTTTGGGATGGATGTCACCTATAAATGCAAATTCTCAAAAGTATAGACAAGCACATTTGTGGTTCGATCCACCAAGAACACAACTGAATGTTGACAGGTTTGAAGCTGATGCAACGTCTGTTAAGAGAGGGACTATTCAGCATGAGATTCTTGTTGGTGATCAGGCAGCACCATTTATTGATGGTAGCGACTTGGAAATAAAGGTGAACTGTAGACAAGATGCTGGTGGGTTAGTTTTAGAAGTTCCATACAGTTTAGTGGTATCTTTAGAGGTTGCTGATGGAGTAGATATTCAAATATATGACGAAGTCAAAAGTAAGATTCGTCCACATATTCCGGTGCAAAACCCAAGTTAGAATAATACAAAGAGGAAGCCGAGCCAAGGCTTCCTCTTTGTATAGTGCTTTTAAACTTTCTATTGACAAAAAGAATGGAGTTGAGTAAAATGGTTTTGCAGGTAAACACGGAGTCGTTTTTTTTCTTAAAAAAAACGACTCCGTGTTTACCTGCAAAGAGATATACTGAGATATGAAAAGAAAAACGAAGATAAGTATAGTAAATATAATGTTTTTCATGAATTTTGGGTGTTTTTGATCATTGAGCAAAAGTTTGTTCTACAGTAATATGAGGTTACCAGAAATAATGTAGCATTTAAGCTACCAGTGACCTGATTTACCGACCGCCCTTGGCATTGTGCCAAGGGCGGTCCTGTTTATAAATTTAAGTTTTAGTCAACACTAATGGGGGTACTGCATATACTAAGAGTACCAGACATACTGTGGGAGCAATCCCACCAGATGCCAGAAACACTGAGGAGACGCATTTATGCGTCTCCTCCTGCCATTAAAGAGCGATTGTAGTCTTTATTTTTTCGCTAATAGAGGTTAAATATTCATCTGGGACGGTCTTTTTATCAAAATATAATTTGTCTTTCAGAATTCTTCTCTTGTCCAGTCCTCCGATATTGCGTATATCAGCTACACTTGCCTTAACACATCTGAACTGTTTAAATGGTTTTGGTGTGGTTGGATCGTTTAAAACAAGTTCTACTTCATAGGCGTGTCTTAAATAATGCATTTTACTTTTTTTATCAAAGGCCATATTAGTAATAGGTACTCCAATAAAAGTTTCTTTGTGTTCTGCTAATACAATATAAGGGTGTATAAATCTCTGTTCCCGCCCTAACCGCGAGGCTCCTGGGTTAACATTCACAACTCTTCCTCGTGTTAAGGTATCACGTTCTTCAGGTAAAGTTTTTTCTTCTCCTTGAATCCAAACATCTTTTTCTAGTAACCATGTTGAGGTGAATTCAGCATTCTGATTATCAACAACATTTTTATATTTTCCAATAATTAAATTAATGTCTGTTAAAAAGGGCTCGCTTGAATTCCTATTTGTATAACAAGTTGGCCTATCATACAAGAGCCTCATATGATTTTCACGATCAATGTATCCCATTAAATCTTCCTCATTTCTACCTAAAAATGAAACCTATATGGAAACAGTAACTTATTAAATATCAAGTAATATGTAATAATAACTATACTATCACAAATACACCCTATTGTTTAAGTTTGGTTTAAATTGATTATTTATGGTATGGATGATTATTAATGATCCGATATGCTCGATAAATTTGCTCAAATAGAACGGTCGTCTGCAACCCGAAGTTCATCTCCATCTGACTCAGTGTCAGAGTTTCATTATATTCGAATGGACAGGCACCGACAACAATGGAGATGTCAGAGATGCCGGACAATGCGTTTTGATCGAGCTTAACCGCTAGTTCTTCAGAAGAGATGCTCTTCCCCAATGTTGTGATAGCTATAACAAATGAGCTTGGACTTAATTTCTTTTGCAAATCACTTTCCTTCTTCAAGTGAATAAGCTTAATGCTACAGTAACGGCTCAGTCGCTTCTCATATTCTTTAATAGCTTCAAGATAGAATTTTTCCATCTTGTCGCCGACAGCATACACACTGATCTTCATGTAAAAGTACCTCGCGTTCTAAAAATAGTAAGAAGAGTCAGCCATCATCTGACTGACTCCTTATCCAACAAATTCAGTTTTGTTCTCTTAGAGTAACCAGTTCAGCCTTAGTCATCCCGGATGCTTTGGCTATTATAGATATGTCCACTCCAAGCTTGAGAAGCTCCAGAGCTATCTGGACGGCTTTGCGTTTCTCGCCGTGAGCTTGAGCTTCGGCTAACGTTCCTTTAATTAGAGAAGCTCTGTCATGCAGATACTTCTGTCTGTCCTCTTTCAATCTACGGGCTTTGGCATCCAGTTTGAGAAACTCCAATGTGTCCAGTGTCAGTCCCCCTATTGCCTGTGTAGAGGTCTAAGTAATATTCTTAGTATATCATGCTCACTGGTTCTGAGACACACACACAAAGCAGACACGCAAAAGTGACTTCGCGTGCCTGTATTAACCGTTGTATGTTAATGTAACAGAGTATTCGATTCATCCGAGTTTACCCTAAAAACCGATACGGTGAACCGTATCATAAGTAGGGGCAAGTTTTATACGAAAAACTTGCAGGAGCCTGTATTTACAGCATGAGGGCCATAGGAGCAGAGTAGGTCACACTCCGGTCGCAACGCTGCGTAAACGGGCTTCTGCGAGTTTATTTGTACTACAGAGTATATAGTAAGATATTATTTCTTCATAACTATGCATTTTGGTATTTTTATGAGGCGGATAGAATGAAAAGGGACGGAAATTAGCTGAATATATGGGATATATAGGATGAAATAAAGGGGGACGATGGAAACTGTTCCCTACTACGGGCATTGTACTCGTAGCTTAGTAGTTCGGAGGAATTGGCTCAGGTGCATGAAAGTTACATGGGTAAAATTGAAAGATCAGAATAAGGTTTGTTCTATTGAAGTGCTTGAAAGAGTCACAAGTGCTCTGGGCATTTCATTAGAAGCATTTTTTCATTATATCCAACCTCTTGATAGTGTCAGACAAGAAGAATTTACAATGGAAGAGATTGTTGATCAATTACGAGGACGTAATGAAGAGGAGCAAAAGAGGGTGCTGGGAGTAATTAAAGCACTCTTAGAGGATGATCGTAAGGAATGATTTGATGTTTAGGGCTGCAATATATATCTTTGATTAATCTGTAGTCAAGCAGCCTGATATTCCCTCTGAACATAGTGACATCAAGCTCAGTTCCGTCCCAGTAAGGGTTAAGTGTGGTGTTATTTTCCTTATAGGTCAATGCGGACTCCCAATCTCCAGTGCGATTCTAAAGCTATTCCATCCCCTGTGCTCTCCCTTGCCGAAACTGCTAAAAGATACGTTGTTCCGTCGAAATTGAACGTCTTGTCCAGAAATTTCAGCAGTTGCTCCTTCATGCTTGTGTTTGTGTGAAAGTTTTCTTCCATTTCAATCCCCTCCTAATTTATTGGCGTTCAATATATTAATATTTGCCTATGATTTTTTTGCTTTACGGTAATAGAGGATTGTATTGATATTCAAAATATTATAAAAAAGAGAAAAAATAAATAGAAATTGTATTGTGTAGCGTTACACAATACAATATGTTTATTGTTATTCTTATATTTTTCAGAGGAGGGTATGGAATGGTTGCTAATTCTGAGGACGGAAAGAAATTTGTTGGTTCATACATTAGAAAAACAGTTATTCCGCAAGGAATGACTGTAAAAGATGCTGCTGAACTATTAGGTGTGGGGCGCCCAGCGTTGTCTAATCTTCTTAACGGAAATGCTTCACTTTCTGCTGATATGGCTGCACGTATTGAGCGAGCGTTTGGCAGTAGTGCTCAGGAGTTGATGGATATGCAAGCAATAAATGATACAAAACAGGCTCAGGAAAAAGGCGTTACTGCGTCTACGAAGGCGTATATACCTCCTTTTATGCAGTTTAAAGCTAACGATATAGAACAATGGGCATCTACAATTAAAGCTCGAACCCGCTTTGCAGTTTTTCTTCGAACCTTGATAAACTCAACAGGACAAAAAATCAAGAAAATTGATTTTCCTGGAAATGATGATGCTGAGCGTCCAGGTTGGGACGGATTTCTAGAGACTGAAGAGGGCACTCCGTGGATACCAACTGGATTGTCTGGCTGGGAGTTTGGCATTAACAACGATCCAAAGCCAAAGGCAGATAAAGACTATAAGAAGAGCGTTGAGCAAACTGCAATTGAAGAAAGAAAGAACATTACTTTTGTGTTTGTTACACCGAGACGATGGGATAAGAAGAATACATGGAGAAAGGAACGTTTGAACGAGAAGAACTGGAAGGATGTGCGTGTCTTTGACGCCAGCGACCTTGAACAATGGCTTGAACAGTCGATTTCTGGCCAGGCTTGGTTTTCAGGCGAAATTGCTGTTCCTGCTCAAGGTGTAAAATCTCTCGATAAGTGTTGGGAGCAATGGGTCGTAGATACTGAGCCTGCTCTGACAGAGGCATTATTTGAAGAGGCAGTGGAAAAATCGGAGTCCACTGTGCTAAAAAAGTTAACAGATTTCGAGCCAATTACGATATGGAGCGATTCTACAGTTGAAGCGTTAGCATTTTTGAACTGTTTATTTTCAGTTAATAACTCTCAACTGTCACAATTTCGCGATCGAGTAGCCGTATTTACAACGCCTGATACTTTACCAAAGCTGGCGACAAAGCCTGCAGATTTTATAGCTGTAATTCCCAATCGTGAAGTGGAACGGGAATTCGCCCCTTACAAAAAAGATTTGAGGGCTATCATCATATACCCTAGTAATGGTACTAATTCGGAGCCTGATATTATTTTAGAGCCACTGAGTTATGCTGCTTTTCATAAATCTTTAGGTGCTATGGGATACAATGACGATGAAATAAATAAGTTGGGTCATGAGTCTGGACGATCACTGACTGTCTTGAGGCGCAGACTTTCCAGCTTGGAAGGCGTTCGTTCACCGGAATGGGCATCTGATAAAAAAATAACAACGCTGCTTTCTTGTTTTCTTTTTGCAGGAGTATGGGATGATTCGAATGAGGCGGATAAAGCAATTCTTTCACTTTTGGCGGATAGTTTAAACTACTCTGAACTTGAGCGAGAGTTTGCTGACCTTTTGTTACTTAATGATAGCCCAGTTTGGTCTATTGGTCGTATGCGTGGATTGGTTTCAAAAATTGATGCTTTATACGCTATTAATAAAAGGTTGGTATGGGAAGATATTAAGCGGTTTTTAGATGTAGCAAGATTGGTTCTTTCCGAGGATGACCCGTCATTAGATCTACCTGAGGAGCAGCAATGGGCGGCAAGTATTTATGGGAAAACACGAGAGATTTCATCCAGATTAAGAAAAGGGATCAGTGAATCTTTGGTGCTCTTAGCTGTCCATGGAGAGGCACTTTTTCGAGGAAGATTAGGACATAATCTTGAGTCCGAAGTCTGCCAACTCATTAATTCACTCCTCAGTCCTCTTACAGTACGCAAATTAGAAGCGCAGTCTAGTGACCTACCTACTTACGCAGAAGCAGCTCCAGACATTTTTCTTAAAATTTTTGAGAATGATCTCAAATCAGAAGATCCTCAGTCTCTTAGACTAATGAAACCTGTAAATGCAGGCTTTTTTGGGCGGCATTCAAGGACTGGATTACTGTGGGCCTTAGAAAGTGTTGCATGGTCACCAGAGTATCTTATTAGAACTGTCGACATTCTCGGAAAACTTTCGGAGCCAGAATTGAATGATAATTTGGTCAATAAACCAATTGCCAGTCTTGGTGCCATCTTCCGTAGCTGGATGCCCCAGACTACTGCGCCTTTGGTCGCAAGAATTGCAGCATTTAAATTTTTGGTTAGAAAATATCCTAAAGTTGCATGGCCTCTGTGTATGGAGCAAATTAGTTCATATTCAAAGATTGGTTCATACAGCTATAAGCCTCGTTGGAGAACTGGCGCTCATGGTGCTGGGCAACCGGTACAGTACCATGAAAGTAACGAGTTTGTTTTGAAATCACTTGAATGTGCAATTGGGTGGGGTTCCCATTCAGTAGATACATTAGGGGATCTTGTGTCTCGCAGTGGACACCTGCCTCATGAGTATCAGGATCAAATCTGGAATCTTGTTGAAGCCTGGAGCAGTGGCGCAAATGAAGAGGATAAGGCAATTCTTAGAGAAAAAATTAGGACAACCACTTTCACGCGACGTGGGAAGATGAATAAAAACAAATTGGAACAGCGTGCGCGCAAAGCATACCATATCTTAGAACCCAAAGATATAGTCGTCCGTCACGAATGGTTATTTAAGAATCAGTGGGTTGAAGAATCCTATGCAGAAATGAAAAGTGAGGAGTTTGACTATAACACATACTCTACCAGAATTGAGACTCTGAGATTAGAAGCACTTAAGACAATAATGTGTGAGAGAGGACTTGATGGAGTATTAGAACTTGCAGGCCGTGGGGAAACCGCATATCTCATTGGGGACATGCTTTTCAAAATTGTACGCGATCATCGTAAGGCGCTAGATTTATGCAAAAATATTCTTGCGCGTGGGGTACTGGATGACTCACACGTTCGCCAGTTGATAATTTCAGGGTTGATGTTAGGACTAGTAAATGAAGGGCAAGCTGCTCTTATCCACGAATTAATTGATCCTAACGATAATAAAAAGAGTGTATCTTTATTGCTTCAGGCACCCTTTTCTAAAGAAATTTGGGATATTGTCGAAACATTGGGTTCCGAAGTAAAGGAGAGTTACTGGAAGAAAATCACTCCGTCATTTTCCTTTCGAAATGAAAAGAAGGATTACATTCAATATGCCCTTGATCATCTTATCAGTGTTAACCGACCTAGAGCTGCTTTTAGATCAATACAGTATTGTTTAGATATAGTTCCACCAGAGCTTTTATATAGAATTGTCGCGGCTATAGCTACTAATTCTGATGAAACTACGGGAAGCTATTTGGTTGATAGCTATCACTTAAAAGAGGCATTTAAAGTATTGACAGCTAGTGGAGAGATACCTTTTGATCAAATGGCAGGCCTAGAATTTCAATTTATTGAGGCTCTTTCTGGAGAAGAAGCAAGTATCCCAAATCTCGAGAAATATGTCGAGGCTCATCCAGAACTTTTTGTACAAGCATTAGTCATGGTATATAGAAGAGCTGATGGGGGAGAGGACCCTAAAGAATTGCAAGCACCAGATCAACAAACAGGAGAACAACGCGCAAAGGGAGGATATCGCCTCTTGGAAAAGTTGTCTTCAATCCCGGGGCACGACAGTAATGGGGAACTGAACCCAGAATTAATTGAGCAGTGGGTTCAAAAAGTTCGTGAGTTAGCAGGTGAGCTATCTCGTAGAGATATTTGCGATATTTGTTTAGGAACCCTATTCTCTAAGGCTCCAGTTGGTAAGGATGGAATTTGGCCTTGTGAACCTGTTCGTGAAGTTATTGGAAGTATTTGGACAGAAAGGTTTGCAAGAGGTTTATGTACTGGTCTCTATAACAGTCGTGGTGTTTACTGGGGTGGAGAAGGTGGAGAGGAAGAGCGCCGACTGGCTGAAAAGTATGCAAACTGGGCCGCTGCCTTAGAATTTAGCTACCCATTGGTTTCAAATATTCATAAGGAGATGGCTAAGTCCTATGTGCGTGATGCTATATGGGAAGATGAACGAGCAGAGGTGCGTAGACGTTTGCTTGAATGAGATATAGAAACAGTTATAAATACTTAAACTTATTGCTTAAAGTGTTGTAAATGTGTTGTTTAGATGTAAAGATGATTTAATTTATATTCTGATAGATTATCATCTGATATAATTTTCCAATGAGTCGGTTGTTGCCGATAGGGAGGATACAAATGAAATTAATTTCGTTGTTTAATAACAAGGGAGGCGTTGGTAAGACAACGCTTGCATTTCACTTGTCACACAGTTTGTCTGAAATGGGTTATAAAGTTCTTATGATCGATGCTGACCCTCAGTGTAATTTAACAATCTGTAGCTTACAAGATGAAGAAATTAAATCAATTTGGGAGAAAGAAGACGAATTTATCGACGGCTTTGAATCTGCGATGAATAAAATGGCTGAGGCAGAGTTCGTTAGGCATAATGCGGAACCGCGCACATTACATTATCTTTTGAAGCCTACTGAAGAAGGTACAGGGGAAACCGGAATATTGCCTCCACCTGTCGAATTGACCCCTAACTTAGGACTGATTCCTGGTAGATTAACCATGCATATGTATGAAGATAAAATTGCAGAGAGATGGAATGGTGTCTACAGGGGAGACCCACTATCTATTCGTACTATTACAAAGATTCGAAATTTGGCTGAGTTATATAGTGAGGATTTCGGCTATGATTTTACTATTGTCGATACTTCTCCAAGTCTTGGAATATTAAATAAGGTTATCATCTCAACTGTTGACGGATTTCTTATACCTTGTCTGCCGGACATGTTTTCTTTATATGGAATAAGAAATATTGGGGATTACTTAACGAGATGGAAGAAGGAGTTTGAGACAGTTTACGGTTTAATCTCCGATGAAAAGAGAGCTCAATTCCCCAAAAATTTTGTTAGGTTTTTAGGATTTACAGTATATAATGCAAAAAAATATCGTGGTGCTACACCATTAGATTTAGCTCAAGCACATTATGATTATGCAATAAAAATACCTGAAACAGTTGTGGATTTTATACAGTACGAGGTTCGAGAACACCTTTCAGAAGATATGCTTGAAAATCCAATCGGAGGCACCTCAGTGATGCATTCTCACAATACTTTTCCGAATATTACACAAAAATATAAAAATCCAATGTGGAAAATCCCTAATTTGGATAATCTTGAGAGAGATGACATTGCTACAATTAGAGGAGGAAGCAGAGTAATATATGAAGCTACTAGGGAAAAGTATGAGGAATTTACCAACGATTTGCTTAATCGGGTCCATACTTTAGATGAATAGGGGAATCTGTATGGATAAAGATGAGTCTATCAATTCTTGTATTAATCTATATAAATCTAACCATCATAAGTTTTTGCAGTTTTTAGATGGGGTTAAAGTATTTTTTGAAACAGAGCCTCCGTTCAACATTGAAAGTAATTGTGTTATTCATTCAATAAAAAGTAGGTTAAAAGATCCCGAGCATTTAAGGGATAAGCTTGAGAGAAAATGGAACGAAGAAAACCCAATACTAATCGATAATTTCTTCAGTAGAATAACTGACTTAGCAGGAATTCGAGTTCTCCATCTTTATCATGATCAATTTCCAGTAATTCATTCTAAAATTATGGAGAAGGTTGAACAAAATGATTGGTGGCTTGCAGAGTCACCTAAAGCGTATACTTGGGATCCGGAAAGTGTGAAGTTTTATACTGATATGGGGTTAGAATGCCAGCAAAAGGAAAGTTTCTACACAAGTATTCATTATTTAATAAAACCAAGAGAAGATAGTCTTATAACTTGTGAAATTCAAGTAAGAACATTATTCGAAGAAATATGGGGTGAGATTGATCATACAATTAACTATCCTCATCCGATTGGAAGTATCGCATGTAATGAACAAATAAGAGTTTTATCAAAATTAGTTTCTACAGGAACCCGATTAGCCGACTCCATATTTCGCACTTATAATGATCATATTAAAGTTTATCCTGGGGGCCACTCTGATTGAGTGGCCTTAAAACTTGCCGCTTCAGCTATCGCGGTGAATCGTATCATAAGTAGGGGCAAGTTTTATACGAAAAACTCGCAGGAGCCTGTATTTACAGCATATCCACGATAGGAGGAGGGTAGGCAATACTCTGGTCGTGGCGGTGCATAAACGGGTTTCTGCGGGTTTATTTGTATTATCAGAAAGAAAGATGACGTACCTCAAAAGGAACTTTTTTGCCAATTTACAACAACGCTTTTCGCTGTTTTTGCTAAAGTGGATAGTTTGAGAAAATAGCTATTTCACCCTGGAGTTTTAATTCTAGTTCTTGATCTTCAAGTCCTTAGGGATACCGAGCTGAATCTACTTTGAAGCGCTTATTATTAGTAAATTAATTCATAAATGAAAGAATTCCAACGCCAGTTGGAGACCAATAATGCCACAAGGATGCCATTTACAGGTATATTCAAATTGGAGTACTATAGACCTATACTATATTTAGGAGGAGGTTCTACATAATGGGAAGTAGCGGATATTCAGGTGGTAGTTACGGAGGAGCAGGCGGAGGTACTGGTAATAGTTGTGGAGGTACGCTAATCATTCAGCTTATTATTAACCAAAATCAAAGCAACATCTGGTCTATTACTGCTGTTAATGATGATGTTTACATAAACCTAAATAAAAAAGTATCTTTACCTGTACTAGAAATTCTAAGCTTGAAGGGCAACATGCTGATTGGTGTTGCTCCTCCAAGCTTTGGCTGGATTATCAATTGTATTGATAGTGGTTGGCAATATCAAGGAACAATTATTAAAAAAGAAGGTTCCGAGTATGACCCACGAATAACGGTACAACTCAATGGTGTGAAATGATATGGTAAATACTCATCATGCAAGTGTTGTGTTAAAGGAATTATGGGATGTGTATGGCGGTTCAATAGAGCAAGAGTATAGTTCATTAAAAAAAACAAAAGAGCATGTCCTTGATGAATTTTTCTTTGTTTTATTAGGTGGTTTCGGAATAAGTTATGAATTGAATTTTTCAGGTCTTCAGGTCCTTAAAGAGCAGGATTTATTTAATGAATCTTTCTATCAAGAAAAAAATATGCTAAACATCATTGAAGAAAAGATTAGAGGAGAGTTTTCAAAAAAACAATTTTCTCCAGCTACTTCCAATGGTCAGCTAAGAAAGTATAGATATACCGAGACAAAACCTAGAATAATATCCAATGCTTGCTACTGGTTATGGGAAGATTGTGAATGGGAGCTTCAAGAAAAATTACAGTCTTTGAATTCTTGTGAGTCAAGAATGTGGTTATGTAATTGCCCTGGAATAGGTATGAAGTCTGCAAGTTGGTTATTAAGGAATACAGGGTTTAGTGAAGACTGTGCTGTGTTTGATGTTCATATTATAAAATTCTTAACCTATTTGGGATTTCAAACTGATCAACCACTAACTGAGAAAATATATTTGAAATTAGAAGATGGATTACGAAAAGTGTGTAACAGCATAGGAGTATCTTTAGGAAAGATGGATTACTTATTATGGCTTTTGTCTAGAAATGGGTTTCTTGATTACGCAAATCGAGGTGAACGTGTATGAGTCTCGCTGTATTTGGAGAAATTGGATTGGATCTTTTACTCGATAGTGATGCAAGAATAACTCCTAGAATTGGTGGGGCTGGTTTGTATGCGGCTATGGCCGCAGCAAAACAGGGATTAAAAATAGACTTTTTCACTGTTTATGGGCCTGAAATTGAACAATACAGCCTGAAATTTTGGAAAGTTATGGGGATTTCAACACAGCAATCATTGTATTTGGATAATTATAGTGTGCCCAGATACTTAGTAACGGGATACAAAGCTTTTGAGCATAAAAACAGCACACCAATGACTGATGTGAAAATGGGGGTGAATTATAATCCTTCTCTAAACAATGAGTGTAAAGGTTTGTTACTGTTTCCCCTGGACCACTCCTTCCCCGAATCTATGTGTAGACACGCATTTGAAAAAGGCATTCCTATATTTCTGGATCCGAAGCCTAATGATAAATCTATAAAGCAAGCCAGAGGAATCCTAAAATATGTAACAGTACTTTTAGTAAACGAAGAAGAAGCACTGTTGTTATCAGAATCATTGGAGATTAATGAGGCCATTAGGAAAATAGAGAAAATGGGACCTAAGTACACAATAATTAAAAGAGGTCATAAGGGCTGCATTTTGGTTCAAGGTGAAAAAACAATTGAAATTCCTGCATATAAAAGTAATGTTGTTTGTACTCTTGGTTCGGGAGATGCTTTTGGGGGGGCTCTTGCAGCTACATTTTTGGAAACTGGGGATATTGAATATAGTGTTCAGATTGCAAATTGCGTGGCAGCTAATTTTATTGAGAGCTTCGCTATTGAGACATTAATTGACAAAGCTGGCGTAGAAAAAGATATCCATTATCGTGAGAAGTTTATAATTAATGAAGCTAGTCCAAAAAGAATATATCTAGCGGGTCCATTCTTTAGCAAGCAAGAATTAGATTGGGTTCGCCATGTTGAAAATAGATTGGAAAATGCTCGATTTACTATCCTATCTCCTTCAAGAGAAAATGGTGTAATTAATAATGATACATCGCTTGAGCAAAGATACAATATCTTCCAATCTGATATTAATCTTTTAAACTCTGCTGACATTGTGATAGCCCTATTAGATCATGATGATCCAGGCACATGCTTTGAAATAGGGTATGCTTTTCAAAAAAAAATCCCTGTATACGGTTATAAAACATCTCAAAAAAGCCCAAATAATATGATTCAATTTGGGTGTGTTCAAACAACTGATAATATTGAAGAACTAATAAGGGTCTTATATGAACAAAAGTAAAGTTGTACTGCTATTTTCTGGTGGAATTGACTCTACGGTCCTTTATTATTGGCTGAATGATGCCAATTTCGATGTTTTTCCTATTCATATTAATTATGGACAAACTACCTATTTAGGTGAAATAAATGCTATTAAAGAGTTGATCTTAGATTTAGGAGAATTTATACGGCCACCTTTTTTCATAGAGGTTCCGGGTCTCAGGCAAATAGGTTCAGGTACACTAGTCGGTGAATTTGTTTCAGATAATTATTCAATTGATAAATGGAACAAGGATGAGTTTTTTCCGAATAGAAATATGATATTCATTTCTATCGCTGCCTCTTATGCATTTAAAATAGGGGTTCATAGGATAGCTATTGGAGTGGTGGGCGAGAATACTTATTCCGATACAAGAAGCTCCTTCATTAATAGTATTACCACTACACTGTCCGAATCGTTAGCAGATTTTGAAATTATAGTACCATTTGTTGATCATAACCGTAAACTTGTGTTAGATGAATCAATAAGGCTAAATGTCCCGATAGAAAAAACATTTTCTTGTAATTGTCTAGGAGATAGACACTGTTTATTGTGTAATAGCTGTTTAGACAGGCAGCATGCTTTGGAATGGCTGGGAAAGCAGAATGCATTTTAGTTATAAGACCAGCTTCTATCGCTGGACTTATCTACTCTTATTATACCAAACCAAATTGACTATCTATGAAATTCAACCTACTAACTAGATGCGGTCAAACGTGGAGTGATTTAACTAATGCTTCTTGTTTAAATTTTATTTATAATTGGAGATGAGTAGGTTGCCAAGAATGGAATGGAGAAAATTGCTTAATAGTAAAAGAGTAAGAAAATCAGAATCACTATATCCCAAATTACACCGGAATGAATTTGATAAAGATTACGAAAGAATCGTTTATTCTTCCTCCTTACGTCGTTTACAAGATAAGGCTCAAGTCTTTCCACTTCAGGAGAATGATTTCACTAGAACGAGACTTACACATTCTCTGGAAGTAGCTTCTTTAGGAAGATCAATTGCTTGGGAGATTGCTGTTTGGTTATTGGATGAAAAGAAGGTATTTAAAGATTTTTGGAAAGCAAAAGAACTAGCTTCTTTAGTAGAAGTTACTTGTTTAGTTCATGATTTGGGAAATCCACCATTTGGTCATTACGGAGAAGATATTATTAGAAATTGGTTTCAAAACTGGTTTCAAAGTGATACTTTTAAAGAAATAGAGAAAAAATATATTGAAAATGGAGATATCCCCCTGAATGAGCAACAAATGAATGATTTTAAACTCTACGAAGGAAATGCGCAAGCTATTAGAATATTATCTAAACTTCAATTCTTAAATGATCAATTTGGAGCAAATTTCACCCTTGGTTCATTAGCAACTTTAATGAAGTATCCATGGGCGTCAGATCACGAACTCGCTATTAGCAAGAAAAAGTTTGGTTATTTTTACTCGGAACGGGAATTGTTTGATAAATTAAATAAAGAGGTTGGGATCGGAGAACAGAGGCATCCAGCGACTTATTTACTTGAAGCTGCGGATGATATCGCATATTTATCAGCAGATATTGAGGATGGAGTTAAGAAGGGCTCTGTTCCTTGGGATGAAATTTATGCTGATACAATTAAAGAATTTTTTAAAAAAAATTATCCAAAACAATATGAAAATCTAGAAACAAACAAGATTAAAGCTTTGAAAAATAAAGTTCCCGATAAAAAATTAGTTGGTGTCCAAAATTTCAAAGTTGTTGCTCAAGGCATTATGATTAATGCGGTTGTTGAATCTTTTAAAGATAATTATGATTCTATTATGGAAGGTACCTTTGAGGGAGATCTATTAGAAAAATCATCTGCAAAAGAATTGAAGAGAATATTGAAAAACATATCAATTGAATATTGTTATAAAAATTCTGAGGTATTAACTCTTGAGTTAGTAGGGGATAGGGTGCTTACTGATTTATTGAATTTATTTGTTAATGCTGTAGTAAATATTGATGAAAAGCCAAAAGCAAAATTGAGGGAAGAAAAAATATATCATTTGATATCGGCTAATTTTAAACATATCCAAACATTAAAAGATGGTGTACCAACGCTAGAGATTGATCAACTATCATTATATATGAGATTGTTATTGGTTACAGATTTCATTTCTGGGATGACAGATTCCTATGCAGTCAATTTACATCAACAACTTATGGGAATAAAGCTACCATAAAATCTAAAAAAAAGGTGATCATATGGACACCGAAATAACGATAAAACATGAAATCTTGGGATTACTAAAAACACACACTGAAGCAAGTAGATTTATAGAATTACTTTCTCAAATAGGAGAGTTACTATTTTTTGGTGGATCCATAAGGGATTATTACATTAATCAGAAGTATGAGACTTTACCTCGTGATTTTGACATAGCCATTAAATTTGATTCGAATAATTCTAAAGAATCTAATAGCACGCTTCAATATATATTGAAAAACTATAACTATAAAAAAAATCGTTTTGGTGGTTATAAAGTACAGGTAGAGCATATAGAATTTGATATATGGGACATGAAAAATACTTGGGCTTTTAAAGAAGAGAAGTTGGTTCCTAAAGAAGAAAATTTAGTAAAGACGGTTTATTTGAATATAGATGGAATAGTATATAATTTTAATAAAAATATTCTTTATTACGATGAGATAAATAAGTCCTTAGAGGACAAATTGATAGACATAGTACTGGATGATAACCCTCAAAAAAAATTAAATTTATTACGAGCTATTGTATTTAAAAAGAAATACAACTTGCAATTTTCTTCAGATCTTATAGATGAATTCAAAAAAAACATAAAAAGTAAAAGTGATTTTAGTAATGAACTTTATTTGCTTCAATTTACTCATTATAAGGAA
Organism: Paenibacillus senegalimassiliensis; assembly: GCF_001486585.1. Lineage (GTDB taxonomy): Bacteria > Bacillota > Bacilli > Paenibacillales > Paenibacillaceae > Fontibacillus > Fontibacillus senegalimassiliensis. The sequence goes on along the minus strand of NZ_LN909044.1, from coordinate 829,796 downwards.
GAACGTTTAAATATAGAGGAGATACGAAGAGAACTTTCTACAATGACATGGTAATTATGTATAATTTCCAAATGAGATGTGATTTCTGACGTTAACCGTGTACGAGCATAGAAAATCGTCTCTGTGGAAGAGGGAATTGGATTGGTCTTAGGTTACTCTCCAGATAAGAACACCTTTTTAAATATAGCTTATGTAAAAGTAGTTGTAAGCTAAAGTAGATAACTTAAAATAAATGCTTCATTAAAGCTTTTTGTCTATCTCATAGAGTATCTTAGCCACTATAAGCTACTGCAGTCAGGATGTTGAACTTTATTATAAGTGACGGGATTTTTTAAAAGAAGAACTCGCAGGCACCTGTATTTAAAGCATGTGGGCCATTGGAGAAGTTAAGATCTCGCTCGGCCGGATCATTGCGTAAACGGGCTTCTGCGAGTTTATTTGTGCTTCAGAGTGCCCTCCACGAGCTGCTAAGTCGATTTTATTAAATTCATTAATCTCCATCCAACCACATTCAAAATATCCGCAGTTTTTTCAATCAGCATATCCGCAATTTTTCGATCTAAAGTAAAGTCTTCTTCCGAATAACATAGGAGATCAATTTTATGTACTAGGTCAGCAATTTCGGGATCGATATTGAGGTTTTTACATATAAGCAAAAGGAAATCATCAAAGATGATATCTTGGCTATATGGATTGGACTTGTTTTCATAAATATACAGAGCACGTGCTGTGGACGTTAGCACTAAGTTGCATAGTATGAGGGAAGTTTTGAACTGATGCTTGTTTCTCATCAAATAAGCCAACTGCATATAATGGTTAGCTAATTTTTGATAATTCATTATTCTGTAGCAGATATCTTTTTCCATCAATTCACATCCTTAGAGGTAATTCGGATACACCTTAATGATACATATAAATATTAAAAATACAAATGATATCTATATATCGGTGTTTACTCTCAGGAATCTTGTCTACACTTTTGACTTAGAGAGGGTGTATGACGTGAAAGATAAAGAAATATTAAAGCTCGTAGGCGCTCGTATTCGAATATTGCGTAAAGAAAGGGGCCTGTCCCAAGAAGCTCTAGGAGAAAAGGGAGGGTTTCACTTTTCATATATTGGTCAGGTGGAAAGAGGGGAGAAGAACATCTCCTTGCTCAATTTAACCCAAATTGCTGAAGCACTTGAAGTTAATTTGATTCAACTCTTTTCTTATGTGGATGAGAAAATTGAAGTTACATCAACAGATAACAGTATTCAAGAGGTTGTTGAAATGCTTCGAGAAACTACGGATGAGAAGATAAAACTGGCTAAAAACGTATTGAAGGAAATTTTAAAAGCGAACACTTAGGAATTTAGAAAAGACTTTTCGGGGTTAAAGGAGTATTTATGAAAGAAATCATCGGGTTTATACTACTAATTATTGTTTTAGGTGTTATATCTGGCTTGCTGCAAGGTACTAAGAAAAAAAACGTAGCCGCTCTCCAAGTAAACGGAAACCAACAGATAAGAAGGGGACTTCCGCTTCATTCAATCGTTCTTCGACAACATGTAGGCCGGATGAGGTTATCATTAGCGCACCTTTGGATCAAATCAATGGAGCAGAGTTTGAAAGATTGTTGTCACTCTATTTCCGGGATCAAGGCTATGCGGTAAAAGAAGTGGGCGTTGGTGGAAGAGATGGCGGTGTAGATTTGGTTATCATTGATAAACGAGGCGAGAAGACTGCCGTACAAGCCAAATGTTACGCTGAGCATAATAAGGTGCAGGTGATGACTGTCAGAGAACTGGTGGCTGCCAAGCGTAATCATGATTGCATCCTCTCCCTGCTCATTACTACTTCTGATCTTACCGCTGATGCGAGACGGGAAGCCGAACAGTTCAAAGTTGATTATTGGCATGGAGGACTTATAGAGAATAAGCTCCGAGCTTGGGGGAAATGGCAACCGGGGAAAGGGAACAAGAAGCCTAAAAAAGCTACTCCAACTGGTTCAACTGTTAAAACCATAACTTGTGCCTGCGGCGCACCGATGGTTGCACGTAAGAACAAGGAGGGAAAGGCCTTTTGGGGATGTAGCACCTACCCTGTTTGTAGAAAAACAAAAGCAATGTAATTCATAAATCAATTGCAGACTAAGACACAAACGACCGTCGAGAAGGCAGCTTTCACTGACTTTTTGGACGGTCGTTTGTATGGATTGGCCTCTATTTGCAGTTATATGCGAGAATGACCCTAACGTCGAGAAATGGTTGGAATCATCTTCATAGGGTATTTTTCTGCTCTTACGTCTAAGTGCAGAGGTTTTCGTGAATAATAAAAGAAAATCATAAAGCAATCTCGAATATTTTTATGATGAGATTTTTCTTTATCTATCTGTGAATGGTGGTGAGTGCATGAACGAACAAATTATTACTGCGGCAATGCAAGTGCTGGAAGAACATCATGGCTTTGCTCGGACGAAGGAGTTTATTACGGCTGGTATATCTCCTTATTACATAAAAAAGCTGGAGTCCATTGGCGAAATTGAACGGATTAAGCAAGGAGTTTATCGACGGGCTGGTCAAATTAACGAACTGCCCAATGAAATGGTTGAAGTATCCAAGCTAGTTCCCAAGGGGGTTATCTGTCTTCTCTCTGCCCTCTCCTACTATGAACTGACAACCTATAATCCTTGGGGATATCACGTTGCTATTCATCGCGGCGGTAAAAAACCAAAGCTTCCAGACTACCCGCCCATTAAAATAATTTATTTGGCAGATGCTCAGTTCAACATAGGTATCGATGAGATTAGTATTGATGGCTCGGCAGTTAAAATTTATGACCGTGAAAAAACAATCTGCGACATGGTGCGGTACCGCGAAAAGATTGGTATTGATTTGATGAAGGAAGGGCTGAGGAATTATCTTCAATTCCGTCATAACCAGGCTTGTCTCTTATGCTGATAAGCTACGGATTCGAACTGTTTTGCAAAAGTATTTGGAGGTGCTGATCTGATGAGTGAGATTAAGAATATCCCCGCCTCTATTTCAGAACGCTTGAAAAATATAGCGAAGAAATCAGGAAAATCATTTGATACGTTGCTGCTCCTTTATTTTCAAGAGCGTTTTTTATATCGCTTGTCCATCTCCGGTTACAGGGATAAATTTATTTTGAAAGGCGGCTCGTTCCTATTCTCACAAACTCAATTTAAAGCTCGCTCAACCAAGGATGTTGACTTCTCGCCAGACAGATTGCTAATGAGTTAGACATATTAAGGGAGTCATTTGTTACGATTTGCTCCATACACGTTCCTTCAGATGGCATTATGTTTCAACTGGATGAAATGACAACGGAGAGAATTAAAGAGGATGCTGACTATGAGGGAGTAAGAGTCAAAGTAACGGCTCTTCTAGGGCGAATGAGAAAGAGCTTGCAGTTTGATATCGGGTTTGGTGATGTCGTAGTTCCGAAGCCGCAGCTTATCGACTACCCTGTTTTGCTTGATATGGCAACTCCACAGGTGCAAGCCTACTCGAAGGAATCCGTCATTTCAGAAAAATTTGAAGCGATGATTACATTGTCGGTAATGAACAGTCGGATGAAGGATTTTTATGATATCTATATCCTGCTAACGACTAATGATTTTGATGGTCGCATTCTTTACGAGGCAGTGTTTGAAACATTACAGCGACGAGGTACAGTATTGGAAAAAGAACATCCTTTGTTTATTGCAGATTTTGCTGAGGATGAGAGTCGGACAAAACAATGGCTGGCTTTCGTACGCCGTTTAGGGATTGATGAACCGCCTGCATTTAAGATTGTAATGACTTATCTTGTTGATTTTCTTAAGCCTATCTATCAATCAATACTTAACGAGAAAGAGTTTTTTGGTCATTGGAGTTGTATAGACAGAGCTTGGATGTAACAGGGTACAGAATATTCACAAAAAAATGAGGATAACTGGTGGCTGCCAAACGCAATCATGATTGCATCCTCTCCCTGCTCATTACTCCCTCTGATCATACAGGGAGCCCGGGCCTCCCAGGACCAAAACACAAAGGACCGTCGAGAAGGCAGCTTTCACTGACTTTTTGGACGGTCTTTTGTATGGATTGACCTCTATTTTCATGGGGGGCAGGGAAAGTAAGAAACCCCATAGATATATGTGATCTTCTGCTTATGTTTTTTGCAGTTTAGAGTGTAAGATAGGTTTCGTAAAAAGGTAGTCTAGGAAAACTTGCCGTTACAGCGAGCACCTAGAGCCATACACAAGCAACCCTAGATTCCCGCAAATTTATGGGTTCATACGGAGGACAAAATGACTGAATTATTAGCTCCAGCAGGAAATATGGAGGCTTTAAAGGCTGCAATATCCAATGGTTGTGATGCAGTATACTTAGGCATGAAAAAATTTGGTGCACGTGCATACTCATCTAATTTTGATTTGGAATCGTTAGAAGAGGCTGTTGCGTATGCGCACCTGAGAAATATTAAAATCTATATCACCATGAATACTATCGTTTTCGAGAACGAGGTTGAGGAAATGAAGGAGCAAATACGCCAATTAAATGATGTCGGTGTGGATGGTATTATCGTCCAGGATCTGGCTGCTTTCAATTATATCGTGAACAATTTTCTTGACATGGAGGCGCATTGTTCAACTCAAATGGGGATAGACGATTTAGACGGAACTTTATTATTTAAAGAGCTTGGTGCCAAGCGAGTGGTTCTATCCCGCGAGGTTGAGATGAAAAAAGTAAAAGAGATCAAAAGAAAAGCTGAAATCCCTTTAGAAATTTTCGTTCACGGTGCTTTATGTGTATCTTATTCGGGGAACTGTCTAATGTCAGGATTAATGGGCTATCGAAGTGCAAATCGCGGAAGATGTGTGGGCTCTTGCCGTAAGGAATATGAACTGGTGGATAAGACATCAGATATCTCTTTTGGGAAGAACCATATTCTGTCTACTAAGGACTTGAACACCATCGACTATATCGAGGATTTAAGGGAAATCGATTCTTTAAAAATAGAAGGTCGAATGAAAGTGCCTACATATGTTGCTAATGTTGTATCCAAATATCGCCTGGCCTTAGATCATACAATCACCGAAGAGGATAAAGAAGATCTGAAAAAAACATTCAATAGAACATTCACCAAAGGATATTTATTCCGCGAAGATAAGAGAGATATTACGAATATCTTAAGACCTAATAACTTTGGCTATGAAATTGGAACCATCAGCAAGATGATTAAAAACATGTACGAAATCACACTTACACGTCCTTTAAATCAGAACGATACCATCCGAATAAGTCACAACAAGGAAGATGTTAATTTAACGGTTGCCAAGCTGTACGATAAAGAGGGCGAATTAATTAACAAAGCCGATCATGTCTGCTACATCAAAATCAAAGAAAAGCTGTCTGTGGGCGATCTAGTGTATAAAACGAAGGATTATTTCTATAACAAAGAATTAGAAGCATCCCTGGAAAAAGAATTTAAGCGATTTGACCTCGATATTAGAGTATATGCACGTCCAGATTCAAAGCTATTCATAGATGCGGAGGGCTTAGGCTTTCATTATTTCTATGAGAGCGAGGAAATACTAAGCGAAGCCATTAATAATCCAACCACAAAGGAGCAGGTAATCAAGCAATTCTCAAGATTAAATGATACGATATTCCAGCTTCATCAGGTGGATTTTGAAGAATGCCATGCGTTTATCCCAGCTAAACTGTTAAATGCAGCAAGAAGGGATATTGTAGTGGGCTTATATGACCTAAAGCTTAACAGCCAAGAGAAAAGAACCAAGGCTTGGGAAGCAAAAGAAAAAATAAGCTTTGCCCCTAAAAAGCCATACCTTACGGCCTCTGTAACGACGAAGGAGCAGTATGATGCTTGCGTGAACTGTGGAATCGAGGAAATCTATTTTAACAACGTGGTTAGAAGAAATCAGAATCATTATAAGGAAAAAGAAGGGCAGCTACTCATCGGAGGGTACGGTGGAATTTATCACTACAGAGGGAGCAATCCGTTTGTTACGGACTATTCGCTAAATGTTGTTAATGCTACCAGTTGCTATGAATTACACAAATTGGGCGCGCGACGAGTCACCTTATCTTATGAATTGAATAAGAGTCAAATTGAAGATTTAATGAATGCCTATGTTGAAGCAAATGAGGGCTATCCCGCACTGGAAATGATTGTATACGGCAAGACGCCTTTGATGTTTACAAAATATTGCCCGATGAAAAAAATGGATCTATGCAAGATTTGCAAAACAAAGAGCTACGAGTTAAAGGATGAGCACGGAACGTTCCCGATCATTTCCCATGATGATTGTACAACGACTCTCCTTAATGGGAAGACGCTTAACCTTCTGGATGAGTTGCCCAATCTCAAAGGAATCGAGGCGCTCAGATTAAACTTCACCGTTGAATCCAAAGAGCAGGTTATGAACGTCATTCATATGGCGTCAGGTAAATTAAATGGCTCGATGAATCAGGCTACCTTTAATCAGGAAACAGACACAAGAGGACATTTTAATAAAGAGATTGTGTAGGCAGCCTGCCACCCCTTGATCTTACCGCAGCGTCAATTGCTAGAATAAACCTAGAACTCGGAAGGGAGTCTTAGGGATGAACAGATCTGTTGCCATAATTGGGGGGAATGGGAAAGCCCTATGGTTATGGCATGTGTGTGACCATACCGGATGGTGTCGGGGGGCTTTACGCTTTGACTTTGATGGAGCCTGTGAAAGCAAATAACTAACCGGGTCCCCAAACCAACATAATCCTAATCTAGCGCGATGTGCTATAATTCTGACAATAAAAACTTGCCACGGACCGGTTGTCTCCATCCCATGTCATAACCGGCTGAGTTTATACCAACCCTAACGAAGGAACAGGACGTGCAAACATGTGAGATCCATGCTGAACGCTACTGAGATAACCAACTAAATAAGCCCAAGGGCTAAGGAGCGATTGAGCATGGAGATGACATGGGAGCTGGAGAGCTTGTATCCGTCCTTCGGATCGGAGAAGTATGAGGAAGACCAGACGCGGGCGACGGCGCTCGCACAGGATTTAAAGGAATGGACGGCGCAGCATCTGGATGAAGGCAGCCGCATAGAGGCATTACGGACGCTGGAGACTTATTTAACGCGTTATGATGCATATCGGAGTATTTATCTTTGCCTCTTCAGTTATGCGGAGCTGCGATTCAGTATAAATGGTAGTGATAATGAAGCCATGAATGCGATGGATGAGCTGGAACAGGTGGAGGCCGTGGCTGAACAAGCCCATAACATATTCGGCAAATGGCTTGCCGAGCTGGAGAACTTGGAGTCTCTGGCCGCAGAGTCGGCTTATGTGCGTGGTCAGCTTTTCTATTTGCAGAGATTACGGCAGCAGTCTACGCATCGACTAGGGCAAGAGGCAGAGACAGCGATAACCTTGATGCAGAGCACGGGCTCCAAGGCGTGGGGGAGACTGTACATGCGGACCATCTCTGGCTTGCGCCAAGATATAGCTGTTGGCGGGAAGACCCGGAGTGTGGGGCTATCGGATCTGCAAAATCTGGCTTATGACAGTGACATGGCTGTGCGTAAAAAAGCATACGCCTTGGAGCAGGAAGCCTGCGCGAGCGTGGCAGAACTGAGTGCGGCTTGTATTAACGGCGTGTATGGGGAAGCCATTGCGATATATGGGTTGCGGGGCTACGCCTCTCCGCTGGACAAGGTGCTAGAGGCCTCTCGGATGGAGCGAGGCACGTTAGAGGCCATGATGACGGCGATTCGTGAAGGACTGCCTTCTTTCCACCGCTATTACAGAACTAAAGCGCGGTTGCTGGGGCATTCCGGGGCTTTGCCCTTTCATGACGTATTTGCCCCGCTGGAAGGCGAAGCTTCCGCTCTAATATCTTACTCCACAGCGAAGGATATCATCGTGTCTGGATTCCAGCGGTTTAGTGCGGAGCTAGGCAGATTCGCTGAGCGTGCGTTCCAGGGGCGCTGGATCGATGCAGAACCGCGTGCGGACAAAGGCGGGTTCGGGATGTGCGTCGATATTTTCCCGATTGGCGAAAGCCGGATCATGACTAGCTTCAATGGCCATTATATCGATGTCAGCGTGCTGGCGCATGAGCTTGGACACGCCTACCACAGCAGTTGCCTGATTGGACAACCGATGGTGAACACGGATTATCCTGTGCCGCTTGCAGAGACAGCATCGATTTTTTGCGAAAGCCTTATTCAGCAGGAACTGCTTGAACTTGCGCCGAAGGGCGAGTCATTGGCATTGCTGGAACGGGCACTGTCTGATGCCGGTTATTATATCGTTGATTTCTATGCTCGTTATTTGTTTGAGAGTCGGCTATATGAGCGGAGACAGCTCGGGGCGTTGTCTGTTCAGGAGTTGAACAGCTTGATGCATGAGGCGATGGTGGAGGCCTACGGTAATGGCGTGGATACGGCAAGCATTCATCCTTACCCGTGGATCAGCAAAGCCGGTTATTATATGGCGGGGAATGAGTTTTTGAATTTCCCGTATTCCTATGGCTTGTTGTTCTCCAAAGGCTTGTACGCCCAGTATAAGAAGCAAGGCGATGATTTCGTGCAGCGGTACCGCACGTTTCTTGAAGCCAGCGGACGCACTACTGTTGCGGAAGCTGCAAGGCTCATGGGCGTTGAGCTGGATTCACCCGCCTTCTGGCGGGAGGCGATGGCTCTGCTTGCGGAGGAGATTGAAGCCTTTGCCAACGAGGCATAACATCCCGAGCCGGGGTATACAATAACAAATCTTTAAGAACAGGGTCATCCATTTGAGGATGGCCCTGACCCGGAGGTATCGCAGACTTAAAAGGAGGAGCACATGAGCTGGAGTAAATTAAAGCAAAATTTGGATCAGTTTCTGAGTCCTTCATTAGCTGAAAGGGTGGAATACCGTTCGACAAGCTATCGGTATTTGCCTGATCGGGCGGGGCTTTGTCATATAACGGTGGACAAGAGAAATATCTTTAACATGAAGGAGACCACCAGCCCCATCAAGTGGTATCAGACGGAGCTGGAGATCAAAAACGACCCTGATATCAGGGTTGTCGTTAACGAAGAAGAGCTGGATGCATTAAGGAAAGAGACTCAGGGAAAGGTGCCTGAGGAGCGTCTGGTAATCATGGCCGAGAACCGAAGAAAAACCGAGTGTGCAAAGGAGCTTTTAGCGGCCCAGACAGCGCTCAGCAAGTCCAATTTTACCGTTGTAGCCAACCAGTTCCTAGCTCGCCCCATCGAAGAGAGTCTGGAGAGCAGGGATATATTGCTGAATGTCCTGGCTCTCGTGGACAGACGTGTTGGTAAAAAGCGCTTGCTGAATATGGCCGTGAGAATCAAGGCCAAGCATCCGGCGGTACAATATTTTTATGAGCTGAGGCTGAGTACGTTCTAGGAGGTCGGTTGAAAATATAGGCATCGTAACAAGTAGGGTATAATGACATCATGTAGTAAGCTTGGAGTACGAGCACCGTATACAATCTAATCTAATACAGGAAAAGGAAGTAGACAATTATGATCAGTATCATCATTCCCACCCCCGATGTTACCATTACGAAACAAATTGCTCCTCAGGAAAGCAACATTTACGGCTTCACCCAATTTCACCTGATTACTAGAGAGTTAGGTGGGATTTTTATGTTTTATAACGATAAAGATGAATTGTTGTTCGTGGGAAAGGCTAGAAAGCTAAGACCGAGAATAAAAAAGCATTTTGAGGATTCTGTATCCCCGATCAGAATGCATAGAGACGAAGTAACGAAAATTGAAGTTTGCATCGTTGAAGATCCTGTCCACAGAGAAATTTACGAGACGTATATCATTAATGAAGGCAAGGCCAAGTATAACGAAGACAAAGTATTTTTTAGGCAGGCTTAACTCGCAATGACTGGCTGCCATCTGGCGGCCTTTTTTACTTTCAGCTTCATCATTGATTTATCAAAGCCCTTTAGCAAGGTCTTTTTTTTATTAAGTAGATCTCTACCTATGAAGAGGAAAGAATCCCCCCTATAATAGATACAGAGTGGAATCATGGAGGGGATAGACATGGGAGTAATTAGTGAAAAGTATGTCGATACATGTGAAAACTTTAACAAGGTGCATGCGTTCCTAAGAAAAATGATTACGTTAACAGGTAAACTTCAAACCTGGGAATTTGTCAGATTAGAGTTTTGGAAGTGGAATGAAGCAGCCAAAAGCACAGACCCCAACTTTATGGAGAATCATGCCAACTTGTGGAAGAATGAAGCCGATGAGGTGGTTGGCCTTTTCATTTCCGAATATGGTGGTGATTTCTTTAGTTTGGTTATCCACCCTGATTATCCGCATATAGCCAAGGATATGGTATCATGGGCCAAGAATGTTTGGGGTAAGGAAAATAAGAGGTTAACCACTGACTGTTATGATCATAGTTTGGAGGTTCAGGCATTATTGGATGCTGGTTTCAAAAAAGATTCTCATATTGGAAATACAAGAAAATACGATCTTGAGCATACCGAATATGCCCTATCCTTAGAGGAAGGATACTCCATTAAATGCATGAAGGAAGCAGGGAACTACGAAGGGAAGCTTGATTTAATTCAGCAAATATTCCCGGATTCCCGTTCAGGGAAAGCCGTTTATTGGAGAAAGGATATACCATCCTATTGTGAAGAACTTGATTTATCGGTTGTTGATGATCAAGGGAACCATATAGCTTTCTGTTTTGGATTTGTGGATAGAGAGAATGGTGTCTCTGTTATTGAGACCATTGGGACTCATCCGGATTATCAGCAGCGTGGATTCGGAAAAGCTGTTGTTACAGCATGCTTGATGCAACTGAAAGAACAAGGTGTGAAAACTGCCTATATTACGGGGTTCTCCGTTGCCGCTAATGCGTTATATCAATCCCTGAAGCCTGTGGAGATTGTACCACTTTATTCCTATAGCTATGGGAATGTGGAACAAGGACACGACTGCAAGGATTCATAAATGCAATTCCTCCTAAGTTAAGCTACTGGATACCTGCACAGACCGCTTTCCAGTATCGGAAAGCGGTCTTGTCATGTCTACGCATTATTAAAAGCATACATAAAGCTAATCAAAAAAGAGATAACAAAGGCAAGCACATTGAGAGTTGTGGCGACGATTCCGCATACCAATCCTGCAGTTGCCATGCCGCGGCCCCGTAGCCGAGTTCGCTTGATTTCTTTTAAAGATAAAGAAGATAACACAATCGCAACGATCCCACTGGAGAAGCCAACGATTCCAAGGAATAGGATACTTCCAAATGGTAAAGTAATTAAGGATAGGATACCTAGGATCAAAGAGGGAGTTGCTTTACTGCTCACCTTTGCCTCTGGCGGAACTTGAGATGGGTTTAGCGGAGAAAACCCATGTTGCGGTTCTTGGTAATTGTTATTCAACGAAGATCCTCCTATGATTAAGTCATTATTTCTATTATACTTCTCGTAGTCAATCACTGTATGAGGGGGATTCTCTAATATGAACATTACGAAAATATCTAGAGATAATGCGGAACATTTTACTTGGGGAGATCACTGTGACGGTTGGCGGTTAGTGAAAAGTGATGGTCTGAGTGTGATCCATGAGTCTATGCCAGCAGGTACTTTTGAGGTGAAGCATTACCACCAGAAGGCAAGACAATTTTTCTTTATTTTATCCGGGACGGCGACGATGATTATAGATGAAGAGGTAATTATTTTGGAAGCAAAGGAAGGTGTGGAGATTCCCCCATTAGTTCCCCATCAAATGTTGAATAAATCGACTAGTGAAGTGGAATTTATGGTGATCTCTCAGCCGAACAGCAGTGGTGACCGGATTAACGTTAGCGAATAGATTAGGTAAAATATCTTATAATTTTTAGAGGGTAGGAACATTAGTAATGATAAATGAAAACAAACAGCGTTACCGCTTTAGTGAAGCACCTATATGGAACATTCAGCGGGAGTACTACGAAGATAAAGGAACAAAAGCCTGGAACAATGACCAGGTTCCTCAATATATAACGAGTAATCCGATGATTGCTGCTTCCTATGCGGAAATGATATTCGGATTTCTTCAGGATCGCGCCAATAAGGAATACAGTTCGGAACCGGTTACGATTGTGGAGCTAGGAGCAGGAGCGGGGCGATTTGCCTTCCATTTGTTAAATGAGTTGTGCCAGTTAAGGGATTATACCGGGATTTCATTACCTCCGTTCCGTTATATTATGACGGATTTGGTGACAAATAATGTTATGGCCTGGATGGAGCACCCCGCGCTTCAAGCTTATATTGCCGAAGGGATGCTCGATTTTGCGACATTCGATGCGGTTCATGATACGGCTCTGAACCTTGTTGTATCGGGTACAACGATTCGTGAGGGAGATTTACAGCAGCCTTTAATCGTGATTGCCAACTACTTTTTTGATAGCCTTCCTCAGGAGTTACTTTATGTGGGCGAGGGTCGAATTTATGAGGTGGATGTTTTTGTTGAGTACCCCGAGCACCACGCATCTCTTAAACCGTCTGACTTATTAAGCCAAATCTCCCTGCATTATGAGCATAGGCAGGCCCCGGAGTATGAGCAGGACACCTTCCCATATCGGGATGTCATCGCAGTCTATCAGGAACAACTGGAAGATTCGCATATTTTGTTTCCTGTCGCTGGACTCACTTGTTTAGAGCGTTTGAATCGGTTATCTCAGGCTGGATTTATATTGATAACGGCAGACAAGGGGGATCACCTGCTGGATAACTGGAAATTTGCTGAACCGCCAGAGTTGATCCTGCACGGAAGCTTTTCTTTAACGGCCAACTACCATGCATTTCAACATGTTTTTGAACAAAGGGGAGGCATGGCGTTATTTCCCCCGCATCATTATAAAAATATAAATGTGGGCTGCATTCTCGCTGTAGATAAACCGCTGGACTATTTCAATACCCGATTAGCTTATCGTCAATGTGTTATACGCTTTGGTCCGGATGAGTTTTTCAGCTTGAAAATGGGGATAGATCGCAATCTGGATAACATGGGACTACAAGAGATTTTAAGTTTTTGGCGTTTGGGTGGATATGATGCTGAATTTTTCATTCAAAGTACGAAGCGAATCTCTAGTCTATTGCAGGATGCAGACGATGGGGAGAAACAGGATATTTTAAGAGGTATACGGCTGATGTGGTCCTGGCATTACGTCATGGAGCAGCGTTATGATTTGGCACTGGATGCGGGATTAATCCTGTTTGAGTCGGAAATGTACGAGGACGCCAAGCAGTTCTTGGAAATCTCGATAGAGCAAGAACAAGATGAAGTCGTATCGACCGTATTTTATTGTCTGGCTATTTGTTGTTTCGAGTTAGAGTTAGACGAAGAAGCTCTCGAATACTTGCGGAAATTAATCGAGCTTGAGCCTGATCATGAAGAGGCATTGGCATTGTTAGGCCATTTTGAGTCGAATTAGTTGAAATAATCACGAGTGGTTCACATCAGCAGGCTTTGAGCAAGTTGAAGGGTGTACTTAGAGAAGTATGGCTGGACGGACGAACGCCAAACAGAATCGATTTGCGAAGTTTCATTCCAGAGGGAAGAGAGGCCGTCCGCCACAGCTATTGCATTAATGCTTAAACAGCGTCTATCTTCTAGCCAAACTCTCCCAAATTTCATGTAGCCAGGAGTCGAAGTCAGTAGCTTTGTCGCCCTCGTAAGTATCATAAATATCCAGACGTGTCTTTTGCAGCTTTTCCTTAAACTGCTCGAATGTGTGACCTTTAGGAAGGCTTTTCTTGATCCGCAGCAAAATTTTGTTAAGGCCCTTAAATAGCTCACCCTTATTTTTGGTAGGGGGTTGTACATCTTCATCCAGCTGCTTCAGCTTTAAATAGGCAGCTTCGCGCACCTGAAACACTTGATCACTTGTCAAAACATTTTGCAGCAACTTAATGGTAGGGGGTGTTTTCCAGTCCCCCAATTCGTTCACCGCATCCAATCTTTCTCTCCAGCTTGCTGTCCGATTAACCGCTCGTTTGAGCTCCTTAAAATTTTCCGGCAGTTCGCTGATTTCTCTAACATCAGGGTTGTTCGTCAAAGTTCAATCTCCTTAATCATTGCCATCTCGGCAGAATGATGAATGTTATTTATGTGAAAACTATTATATCACGAACCTGACTAAACTACTCCTATGAAGCAAGGAACGATGCGGAAAGATATGAGGATAAGACGTGTGTGTACTTATCTAGTCCCATACTAGGGGAGGAGGAGACGTTACCCAACGTCACACACCATCATGCGAGTCGATCGATTGCTGTCCATGCTGCTGATCATCTCCGGCATTGGCATTGTTAGGCCATTTTGAGTAGTATGATTTCCTGATTCCATGTATATACTGGTATATACATAGTTTCGGGGGTGTGATAAAATGAGAGAAAAGAATCGAAAAAAGGAGGGACTCTCCATGTCGACCACCGTACAAAAGTGGGGAAACAGTTTAGGTATTCGTATTCCTAGTCAGATAGCAGAAAGGATTGCGGTTAGTCAAGGCTCGGAAGTCGACCTCATTGTGAGTGATGATCATTCGCTCATCGTAATACCAAAAAAGAAAAAGCCGACGTTGGAAGAATTATTGGCCCAATGTAAAGTGGAAAATCGGCATGATGAAATAGATTTTGGTGTAGAAGGGAAGGAATTACTTTAAATGAGTGCGGATCGAGGCGACCTAGTATGGATAAACTTTAATCCCCAGGCGGGTCACGAGCAGGCGGGGAGAAGATCGGCCATCGTGCTCTCTCCAAAGGCTTTTAATGAAACGACGGGGTTTGTTTCAGTGTGCCCAGTCACTCATACAGTTCGAGGCTGGGGATATGAAGTGCTCCTTCCTGAAGGATTGGTATTTAGCGGAGCCATATTAACGGACCAGGTCAAAAATCTGGATTGGCGAGCTAGACGAATTGATATCGTTGGCAAAGTCCCGAACGATGTAGTCAACGAGTGCATAGATAAAATCCATACATTTTTGTAGCAGGTTCCGTACTAGCCACTAATATGTGTAAAAGACACACCCAAGCGGGTGTTTTTTAATGAATAAACTAGAGAACCGTGTTACTCTGAGTAACGGTAAGCTCAAAATTTAGTTATAAAGAAAGGTAACACTAATGATAAAAGTTGATCACTTATCTTTCTCGTTTCCGCAAAAAGAACTATATACAGACATTTCATTTACGCTTGAAGAGGGGCAGCATTGCGCCTTTATAGGAACAAGCGGCAGTGGGAAAAGTACGCTGATTGATATCCTAATCGATCCGGAAAGATATTTGTTCGATGGCAAATTAGAGATCGATCCAAATTGCCGAATTGGGCATGTCAGTCAGTTCCCACAAGTAGACAAAGCTCAAGACACAACTGTTTTTGAATATATAGCAGAAGCCTTTCTTAGGCTACAGAATGAAATAACATTGATTTGTACGGAAATGGAAACCTCATCGGATTTAGACTCACTATTGGAAAAGTATCAACTCGCATTAGATGCATTCGAATCCATGGGTGGCGATGATTTTGAAAGTAGCATTCATAAGCAACTAAATGTAGCCAACCTTATGAAGCTGAAAGATCAAAGGGTATCTGACCTAAGTGGTGGAGAACTCAAGCTCATTCAAGTGATGAAGGAGATGCTTGTTAATCCAGACTTAATAATTATGGACGAGCCCGATGTATTTTTAGACTTTGAAAACCTAAATGCGCTTAAAAAACTTATTAATTCCCATAAGGGAATGCTGCTGGTTGTTACGCACAACCGCTATCTATTGAATCATTGTTTCAACAAAATAATACATCTTGAAAATAAGGAGATCCAGGAGTTTGATGGGCGATATATAGAGTATAACTTCTCCTTACTTCAGACCAAAATTGAGCTGCAAGAGCTGGCATTCGCTGAACAGGAAGAGATTGAGCGCAACGATACGATCATTGATAATCTTAGGGCGATCGCAACTTATAATTCAGACGCAGCCAGAGGTAGAGCGTTAAAGGCCAGAGTCAAGTTTCAAGAAAGACTGGAAGCACGCAGAATTAAAGCGCCGTTTGTTGATATCAAGCAGCCCAATATTAGCTTTGGCATGGATCATGAAATGGGAGATACTCTAGTTGTACAGGTTAATAATTATAGTGCTGCCTTTGATGAGTTGCTGTTACACGAGGTTAACTTTGAAATAAATTCTACAGATAAAGTAGCTATTATCGGTGCGAACGGTACCGGAAAAACGACTTTACTCCGAGAAATCTTCAACAATAATCATGATTCGATTGAAATTAATGCGGATGTGAAAGTGGCTTATTTATCTCAACACCAAGGCGAAACGCTAAAGGATTCGAATACCATACTGGATGAATTCATCGATGCCGGATTTAAAACTTATGATGAGATTAGATCGTATCTTCTAAACTACGGCTTTGAAGGGGAAATCCTGAATCAAAAGATCGAATCTTTATCCGGTGGAGAAAAAAACATGCTGCAATTAGCTAAAGTTGGGGCCAGTCAAGCAAACCTACTACTGCTTGATGAACCGACAAGTCATTTAGACATCTATGCTCAGATTGCACTGGAGAAAGCCATTCAGGACTACAAGGGTGCAATTCTTATGATTTCTCATGATTTCTATTCCGTGGTAAACGGTATGGATTATGTGTTAATCATTGACGATAAGAAGATTAGAAAAATGAGTATGCGGAAATTCAGAAAGATGATTTATGCCAGTCATTTTAATAAAGACTATTTAGAAATTGAACAAAAGAAAAAGTCAGTTGAAATGAAAATAGAACTGGCTTTGAAAGAGACTAATTTTGAACTTACCAAAGGTTTGCTGGATGAGCTGGAGGATCTGATCAAGCTGCTTTAAATGTATAGGGAATGGACCAAAGTTGATTAATTAAAAGGGGTTTACTTATGAGCGAGCAAGGCTTTAAAGATTATAAATTAGGCGAGGACATTACCCGGTCATTGGACAGCTTGGGGTATCATCAACCCACGGAAGTTCAACGCAAGGTGATCCCCTTCGCTCTGGAGAGCAAGGATATGACCGTCAAGTCTCACACGGGAAGTGGGAAGACCGCGGCTTATGGCATTCCGATCTGCGAGCTGATCGCATGGGAAGAGAATCGGCCTCAGGCCCTGATCTTGACGCCAACTCGTGAGCTTGCCGATCAGGTTACGCAGGATATTATGAATATCGGACGATATAAACGAATCAAGGCGACTGCCGTGTATGGAAAGCAGCCATTCGCCAAACAGAAGGTGCAGCTACAGCAGAGAAACCACGTCATTGTAGGCACACCTGGGCGGTTAATTGATCATATCGAGAAGCAGACCATCGACTTGGAGCAGATCAAGTTTCTAGTCATCGATGAAGCCGATGAGATGCTGAACATGGGATTCATCGAGCATGTGGAGAAGATTATTCGCGAACTGCCCCAGAATCGAATGACCATGTTATTCTCGGCGACGTTGCCGAGGGACGTGGAGCGTTTATGCCATAAATATATGAATCACCCATTGGACATCGAGGTACAGACCGAGGCAAGAACGACAAGCCAAATCGAGCATTCACTGTATTCGGTCAGAGACGAGAACAAGCTTAAATTGCTCCGGGAGGTCACGATCGTTGAGAATCCGGAAAGCTGCATTATCTTTTGCCGTACGCAGATCAGGGTTGAAGTGGTGTATAAAGAGCTGCATAAGCACGGATACCCCTGCGGCAGAATTCATGGGGGAATGGAGCAGGACGATCGCACGGCAATGATGAACGCGTTCAAACAAGGCAATTTTCGCTATCTGATCGCAACGGATGTCGCTGCGAGAGGGATCGACATTGAGAGCATCAGCCATGTCATCAACTACGATTTTCCGCAAGAGAACGAGAGCTATGTCCATCGAACCGGACGAACGGGAAGAGCTGGACAATCGGGGACAGCCATTTCCTTCGCCACACCAACCGAAGGGAAATTTGTTGCTAACGTTGAGCAATATATAGGGTTTGAGATCCCGACGAGGAGCCAACCTTCCAAGGAAGAAATCGCACGTCATACCCCTGCATTTGAGTCGAAGATGAAGAACCGTCGAACGGTCAAGAAGGGCCAGGACTCTCGTACGAATCGGGAAATTCTGAAGCTATATTTTAACGGGGGGAAGAAAAAGAAGATCCGAGCGGTAGACTTCGTCGGTACAATTGCGAAGATTGAAGGGGTGTCGGCCGATGACATAGGGATCATCACGATAGAGGAGAATGCCTCCTACGTGGATATTCTCAACGGCAAAGGGCACCTCGTTCTGGGTAAGATGAAGGACACAACCGTCAAGGGCAAGCTGCTGAAAGTGCATGAGGCGAACCGGAAATAAACAAATCAGATAAATAATTTAAATGGGGGTAGCGGCATGGCAGAAGAAGTAATATTAACACAGGATGGATTCGACAAGTTACAGGCGGAACTCGACGACCTTAAATACGTGAAACGCAAAGAGCTGGCGGCGCGTATCAAGCTGGCCATTAGTTATGGCGATTTGAAGGAGAATAGCGAGTACCATTCAGCTAAGGACGATCAGGCTTTTATGGAGACACGCATTATCATTTTGGAGAAAATGCTGAACAATGCCCAGATTGCAGATACGACTCATACTAGTTCAAGCACGGTTCACGTGGGCTCTAATATTGTATTAAAAGATATCGAGTTCGGCGACACACTGGAGTATCAAGTTGTTGGACCTGCTGAAGCAGATGTGGTGAACGGTAAGATCTCTTATGAAAGCCCGCTTGGTAAAGTGCTGATAGGTAAAGCCATCGGCGATACTATCAACGTAGATGCACCGATGGGCATTATTCAATACGAGCTGTTGGAAATTAAGGGGTGGTAGTTCTAACCCGCTTATAAGATACGCTCCTCTTTTTTGCTGACTACTACTTTAGTAGGACCTCAATTATCTGGGATTCTACTATGATGTGGAGAGCAAATGGAATAAATATAGAGGGGCGAGTAGGGATGAAACAAACCGTTATAAATCAAGTCACGGGTGAACAGATTACTTTTTTGGAAACAGCAGACGATACAAATGGAAAGTATTTATTGATTGAAGTTGCACTCCCTCCATTTGGGAAGGGACCACCGCTTCATATTCATGATCAGTTTGAAGAGGAATTCGAGGTCCTTACGGGGACGCTCACCGTAACCTTAAATAAAGCCAAGCATGTATTGCAACGGGGTGACCGCTGCATGGCTCCCCTCAGAACGCCTCATACCTTTACCAATGAGCATGAGCAGCCCGTTCTATTCCGTGTTCGGCTTACGCCTCCGAGCAAGTTCGAGCAATCAGTGCGCATTCATTACGGGCTTATGGACGATGGGCTGACGGATGAGAAGGGTAATCCTCGTTCACTGGCTCATACCGCCTTGGTCTTAACCCTGCAGAACACCCTGATTGTGGGCATTCCCCTCTGGATTCAGCGCTATCTCTTTGCAGCCATTGTCAAACGTGCCCGTAACAAGGGAGCTTATGTGGCCCTGGAAAAGTATACGGGAGAGCAGATGTAATCCATGAGGCTACAATACGGAATCCTCCTTGCTGGCTGAGTTGGCTGGTTGCTCCACGGAAATTTTGCGCTTCATCGGTATAAATAAGGTGATGGCAAGCGCGGCAATGGATAAAATCATCATAAAATAGTAGGCGTCGCTCGCCCCTAAAATCGATGCCAGGGCTTTGAGTTGCTCGGTCGTAGTAGAGGCCTTGTTCTGCATCAGAGAAGCCGCATGACTTGTCGCCTGATTAGTATAAATGGTAATGACGACAGCCGTCCCGATGGCCCCGGCAATTTGCCGTATGGTATTACTGACTGCGGTGCCATGCGTACCCAATTCTTTGGGCAATGCATTAAGTCCGGCCGTATTGAGCGGCATAGTAATAAAGCTTAAGCCTAGTCGTAGGAAGATGGTTCGAATTACGAGATACATATAGGTGGTGGATGCCGATAAATCGGTTACGGCCCACATGGCGGGTATAATGAACAGTAGGCCTGTGATAAATATCGGCTTCGCCCCAAATTGATCGTACAATTTGCCGGTGATGGGTGACATGAACGCATTCACCAGTGCACCCGGCAGGAGTAGAAGCCCGGCTTCCAATGCTGTGAAACCACGGCCCTTCTGTAAATAGATAGGCAATAAAATCATGTCCGCGTACATCATCATGGTGATTAGCAGGTTAATCAGGGACGTTAAGGTAAAGATTTTATGGTTAAAGACAGACAGGTTCAGCAAAGGGTCACCCGATCTGATCTGACGAATACAGAACAAGGCCGTTACAAGAGCTCCAATTGCCAAGGTAGCAATGACCAGGGCATCCCCCCAACCTTTACTCCCCGCACTACTAAAGCCATAGAGAATCAAACCAAAGCCCATCGTCGATAAGAGAACACTTAGCATGTCAAGCTTGGACCTGGAAGTTTCAGATACGTTTACTAAGAACTTGATGGCCAGCAGGATAACAATAACGACAAAAGGAATGAGGCCAATAAATAACCAGCGCCAGGAATGATATTCCACAATAAATCCCGAGAGGGTTGGCCCGATGGCAGGAGCGAATATCACGGCCAGTCCGAGCAGCCCCATCGCCCCACCGCGTTTCTCCACCGGGAAGATGGCGAGCACAACACTCATCAGGAGTGGTATGATAATGCCGGCACCCACGGCCTGAATCATTCGTCCGGCTAAGAGTACGCTAAAGCTGGGAGCTGCAGCACAGATGATAGACCCGGCTAACAAAAATAACATAGAACTTAGAAATAATTGGCGTGTGGTGAAACGTTGCATTAAATAGGCAGTAACGGGAATCAATATTCCGTTAATCAGCATATAGCCTGTTGACAGCCATTGAACGGTGGTGGCAGTAACATCGAATATATCCATTAGGCTACTTAAGGCCACATTCATTAGCGTTTGGTTAAGCATAGATAAGAAACAACCCAGGATTAAGATGGTTAGTAGAATCCCTTTGTTTACTTCCTTCGTTTTTTCTTGCATAGCGGAGCCTCTCTTCATTGCTTTTTCAACACGGTGTCGATAAAATGAATTATATCAGCCCCAAAACGTTAATCCTATTTGCAATTTCCCTAAAACTGTCGACTAATTGACAGAATGGGTCGATTCGTTGACGAAATATCAATAAAGAATGTAGAGGGATGAACATGGATACGAAAAAGAGGGTAGATCCACGCACGATTCGTACAAAAAAGATGATAAAGGAAGCCGTTTTTTCATTATTGGCGGATCATGTGGAGATTTCCCAATTAACGGTTCAAAAAATCACCAGTCGTGCGGGGTTGAATCGGGCAACGTTTTACCTGCACTACGAAGATATTAACGATTTACTGCGCCAGTTGCTGCATGAAATCTTTGACGACCTTTCTAAGAAAGTGGAGCCGTTATTAAAAATAGGGGGGAGCAACGAACCCGAACATATTGCCACCTTATTGAGTTATTTCCAAGAGCACCGGAAGGTCTTTGCTGTAATAGTGGAGCATAAGAGCTTTGCAGGCCACCTGTCCAACCTATTGAAGAACACGATTGAAAAACGGAGAATGGTGGGGAAGCCAGACCCCACCAAGCAACTGGTCTCTATTGATGTGATGATATCGTCCCTGATGGGAATTATGATGTGGTGGATTAAGGATGGCAGCGAATATAGCGCGGAGTACATAGCCAGTCAAATGACTTTGTTATATAAACGAAGATATTTATAAGCAGAGAGGAGCAACACCCATGGAAGTAACCGCGCAGGAAGTAGCGGAATGGATGGTCAAGGAAATCAGGTTTCGAGGGACGTTATATCAGGCGGATGCCATCGAGTATGTGAAAGTTCATTTCGGTGAATCCTTTGTGTTCGTGAATGAGAACGGAAATGCTTCGCTGTCCAAAGAGGTGAAGAAGGCCTTCCGCAAGCAGCATGGCGGCCGAATTGCCTGGGACCGCGACGGATTTTTTTGGGCTTGGACCTAAGCGGGGAGGATAAATCAATGTATATCGTATCTCGGTCACAACCGTTGCAAGAGAGCCAGAGTCAACTGCTCACGAGTGAGGACTTGGCTCTGTACCCGGCAGGCTACGTTCAGTTCATACAGAGATGGGGTGAAGGGACTTACAGAGGTTGGATGAATGTCCAATTGCCCGATACAGAGGTACTGAAGCCCTTCGCTGATTATGGGTTATGGGAATTTGACGAGGATAGTCCCATTCAAGAGCAGCAAATTAGCGAGTGTATCTCGATAGGTACAACGGTAGATGGTGACTTTCTGGCGGTGCATCCCAAGGCCGGACTGCTCTGGCTGCCCCGTCATGCAGATCAGGTCAAGGCAATTTCGTTAGAACAGGAACAGGCTGCACAGACGGCGGGGGACGACGATACGTATTCTTTAGTGCTTGATGATATCTACCGCCAGGTGTACGAACGCAGCCAGGAGGACGGCGTTTATTATGAGCCGTGGACAGGCACACGGAGTCATGTCTTTTTGCATTTGCAGACAGGGGAAGGCCAGCCTTCGCTACCCGAATTGGCCGGAGAGTGCCGGGCAGCCTATCCGCCCGACTTTTCCATAGAGACTCCCTATGTTTGCCTCCTGTTCTATCGACAACTGGAAGGCTATATACGTTTTAACTATGCCTATGAGAAAGAAGTAGCTGTCTTCTACGAGTTGGATAGGGAGCAGGCATTCAGCGTTATGCAGCAATGGCTTGTATCCAAAGGCTGCAAGATTATGGCCTAAAACAGGACCAGAAGAGTGGAGTGGTACAATGATCGTCCTATTAGCGCATGATTTTGCGTACCCACTTCACCTTGTCGCCATAAGGCGGGAACAAGAACGGGATGTCGAGCTTTGTACTTTTGCTCAGCACACTTTTGGTATGGGAGAACAGCTCGAAGCTGTGTTTGCCATGATAGGCACCGATGCCGGCATGGCCTACTCCACCAAAGGGCAACTGAGGGTTGGCCACATGGCTGATCGTATCATTCACGCAGCCTCCGCCGAAGGAGACACGGCTCAGCACCTCCCGTTCAACAAGGGAATCCTCTGTGAACAAATACAGCGCAAGCGGCTTGGGCCGACCATTCACTTGTTCAATGGCCTCATTCAGACTACCAAAGCTCACAATCGGCAGGATAGGTCCAAAGAGTTCGTCCTGCATCGCGGCATCTGACCAAGCGGCAGGGGCGAGTAGCGTTGGCTCAATGTAGAGCTCCTGCTTGAGGGCGTGACCCCCAACACGCACTTTGGCCTGATCCGCTTGCAAGATGCCTGCTAGCCGATCGAACTGACGTTCATTAACGATTCGTCCATAGTCGCCGCTCAATCTGGCATCGGTTCCGAAAAAAGCGGCGAGGACCAACTTCATCTTCTCCAGCAACGGCTCCTGAATCTCCTCATGAGCCAATACATAGTCCGGAGCAATACAAGTCTGGCCTGCATTCAACATCTTTCCCCAAATAATCCGTTTGGCAGCAACCTCCAGATTGGCCGTTCGATCCACAATAGCTGGGCTCTTGCCTCCCAGCTCAAGCGTGACGGGGATGAGGTTCTTGGCGGCCGCCTCCATCACAATCTTGCCTACAGGCACACTTCCTGTAAAGAAGATGTAGTCGAAGGGGGAGTGAATCAACGCCGAAGTAGTCTCCTTCTCGCCTTCAATGACACGGATATACGATTCATCGAAGGTATTTCCGATCAGCTTCTTGATGACCGCTGTGACCGCCGGGGTATTCTCCGAAGGCTTCAGGACGGCGGTGTTCCCGGCGGCAATAGCCCCAATCAGCGGTTCAATCAGTAGCTGGAACGGATAGTTAAAGGGGCCAATAATTAGAACGGTGCCATAAGGTTCCTTGTGCATATAGCTCTTGGCAAGTCCATGATACAGGGGTGTTCTGACTTTCTTTGGCTTCATCCACCGCTTAAGATGCTTGCTTGCGCTGCGAATGCTGTCCAGGGTGTAGCCAATCTCTGTAGCGTAGGCCTCAAATTCGCTCTTATGGAGATCCTGATACAGAGCCGATAATAGTTCCTGCTCATGCTGCCGGATTGCCCCAGACAGCTTCTCAAGCTGCTCCAGACGATATGTTGCGCTACGTGTGCAGCCGCTGTGGAAGGTCTGGCGATGCTCCCGAAGGATGTCTTCAATCTGCGCTTGTGTCCACGATTCCATTGCTTGTGTCCCCCTTACAACTGTACTTCCTTAAGGCTAGGCATTCCCGCTTGGGCGCCAAATTTCATGACGGAGAGCGAAGCGGCTCGCACGGCGAAGGCGAGAGATTGCTCCAGGCTCCATCCCGAGGCCAGACCAAAGCCAAGGGCTCCATTCAAGCAATCACCAGCTCCGGTGGTATCGACAGCCTTGACCATCGGCGCGGGAATCGTCATGGGCTGGTCATTTTGAAGATAAGAGGCGCCTTCACGCCCCCGGGTCAAAATCACTTTATGGCTGTAGTGACGGCTCCATTCATTTAACGCAGCTTGCCAATCCGATTCCACTTGGGATGCTTGCTGTTGCAGAGAACTGCTGTAGAAGGCGAACTCGGTCTCGTTGGGTGTAAAATAGTCAGCCAACGCCAAAATATGAGGGGTCAGCTCGCGGGCCGGTGCCGGATTAAGAATGGTTGGCACACCAGCTTCACGCGCAATTCGTAGAGCGGCTTCGACGCCATCCAGCGGAATTTCCAATTGCACGAGCAGAATATCGGCTTGGCGTATGGTCTCGGCTGACTGCTCAACCCGTTCAGCCGTTACATGTCCATTGGCACCGGGAACGATAATGATGCTGTTATCCTCGGGGGTGTGCACAATGGATGCCACACCGGTGTGCGTATCCGTAAGCTGGGAGACGTTGCTCGTAGAGACACCAAACCCCTCCAATTCAGCTAACATGGAGCGGCCGAAGGTATCGTCGCCCACAGCACCAATCATATCAACCTGGGCGCCAAGTCTGGCACAGGCCACCGCCTGGTTGGCGCCCTTGCCTCCTGGAATATAGTGAATAGACTCCCCAGTGAGCGTCTCGCCCGGTAAAGGCATCCGGCCAGAGGATACAACGAGATCTTGATTTAAACTGCCGACAACGGCAATACGTGGAATTTTCATAAGGAACTCCTCATCATGTATGGTGAAAAAAACGTCTAGAATCATAATTATAATAACTGTGTGGCAGAGTTAAGGCAAACGCGGACTATATAAGTTGAACTTATGTTTAACGCAAAGAAGCAGACGAGAAAATGTTCTTACGATCGCTGCCCCTCATGGATTTCTTTTATTCAATAAATTCTTATAAGGTAGAAATCCATTCCCAAAGGCGAACGCTCCGCTTCTTCAGAATCATTTTTCTCGCTTGCTTGTGTTGCCTTTTCTTTAATTCAACTTATATAGCGCATAAGATGTCTTGCCCACACCTAAGCCTAAAAGCCATTCGCTCATTTAAACAAAAGCAAGACCCCGGGAACGTTGTTGTAGTTCAACATTCATTCCCGGGGTCTTATCTATTCATCTGTGCCGTTACACTTCGAACTGAGCAACTTTTCCTTCTGTATCTACATAATCAATGACTGTGCGGCCTTGGTTCAGGTCAATATGCAGGGTGCAGCGTAGCTCACCTTGGGTCCATTCCAGCCGGACCTCATGGCTGGCTGATTCCAATACGTGGAACTCGCCGCCAAAGACAGGGTATTCATTGCGAAAGCGAATTAACGCGAGTAGGCGCTGAACGGCACCTTGGCCCACGGCCTGCTTGATCTCGTCCATACTGTAGTTATGGCGGTTGATCTCCCGACCTTCGCCCGTGCGGCGTACTTCCTCTTCATCGTTCTCTCCGAACAACAGTCCCACATAATACACCTGCGGAATACCCGGGGTGAAGAACTGGATGGCACGGGCCGCCAGATAAGCGTCGTCGTCACTACTCAGCACGGAATAGTAAGAACAGCGAATCTGATGCACATCAAATCCATCCTCATCCTTATGCTCGTCAGACACGATAAGACTGAGATTGGCCCCGCGCTCAAGGCAAGTATCGACCAGCTCACGCGCTTCCTTGGTGTCAATCATTCCGTCCAGGTCGGGCTTTACCGGGATGCCGTCATGGCAATCCAGCATGGTGAACTGCTTGGCGGGGCGCGTGGTTAGGTACTTCTTCAGCGCATCCGCATTTTTATTCAGGAGCGTATCCAGAATACGGTAGGGCAGAATGAAGTCATAAATCCAGAAGCCGTGCTCAGCCAGCTTATATTGAATGCTGTAGTGGGAATGAACCTCTGGTAATAATTCGATGTCCATTGAATCGGCCAGTTCCTTAATCCAGTCCAGGAACTCATAGATGTCGGGCTCCACGAAGA
Organism: Paenibacillus senegalimassiliensis; assembly: GCF_001486585.1. Lineage (GTDB taxonomy): Bacteria > Bacillota > Bacilli > Paenibacillales > Paenibacillaceae > Fontibacillus > Fontibacillus senegalimassiliensis. The sequence continues at coordinate 803,391 of NZ_LN909044.1, read as the reverse complement.
AGCAGCTTGTCCCAAGCTTCTTGATGATGTAGCCTACTGCATCCAGCCGCACAATCTTCACGTGATTCTTGCGGAAGTTCTCGAAGATATCCGTTAGCAGACGCTTGACCTGCTCTGAATGAATATCAAGGTCAATTTGCTCGGATGGATCGGTTTTGCCGAACGTCGTCCACACTTTTTCTTCTTCGCCCGTCTCTTCAATCGTGAAGGTGGAGTAGGGACGAGGGCGACGCAGGAACATTTTATCAATATCGGCTTGAACAGGTTGTCCATCGGCCCAGACTTTGTCTAACGTGAGGAACAAATCGGCATAGGGTGAACGTCTGCCTTGTTTCAGAAAATCCTGAAAATAAGCTGACTGCCGCGAAATATGATTGACCATCACATCCAGCAGGATATCATGCTTCTCGCCAATGGCTCGTACATCTTCCCAGGAGCCAAAGGCAGGCTCAATCTCGAAATACGTAAGTGGGGCAAATCCCCGGTCCCCCGAAGAAGGAAACGGAGGGAGGATATGAATGCCACCCTTGAAAATATCTGCAAAATGCTCATTCAGCACCTGGTTTAAGGTTTGCAAGCTCCCGCCCAGGGAATCAGGATACGTAATCAGTTGCACTTGATTGTGAATCGTCATGCTGCTTGTCCTCCTAGAGTTGGTACTTCGTCTTGAACGTCTCAAGTAGCGGTAAGTCGACGACGGCCCCTGTATATTGCAGCTTGTACGCGCTGACAGCCAGCCCGAATTCAAGCGCCTTGCCCACGGGATAGCCCTTCACAAGGGCGGCATAGAATCCGGACCAGTAGGCATCCCCGGCCCCTGTTGTGTCGGTGACCTCTGTTGCCAGCGTATCGAATTGCAAGGTCTCTTGTCCATTGGAGACGAGCGCACCATCCTTGCCCAAGGTCAGAATGACCAGCTTCACGCCCAGGTCGAGGAACTTCTGAAGCTGATTCTCCGGGGTGTCCTTTCCGAATAACCGCTCGGCATCATCTTCCGAAGGCTTGGCAATATCGACAAGGGGAAGAATGGTCTTCAAATATTGTACCCCATCTTCACCCTCTTCCCATAGGGCGGGATGATAATTGGGGTCGAAGCAGACGAGCGTTCCGTTCTGACGCGCTTCCTGAATCACTTGCTCTACGGCCGACCTAACGGGCTGTCTGGACAAGGGCCAGCAGGAGAAGTGAACGATCTTCGTCCGATGCAGCGCAGCACGTAGTTCCTCGGTGAAGCCCAAGCGGTAGTCGGCTCCCCGGTAGAAGATCGGAATGGGCGTAGACTGGCTCTTATTCACCACGACCAGGCTGGTGGATTCATTCACCCGCTGCACGCAGCTTGTATCCATCTCGGCTCTATTCAGATGCTCGACCAGAAATTGCCCCAGCCCATCCTCACCTACCGCAGATGCTACAAGGGGACGGATGCCTAATTTCTTGGTATTCATGGCAATATTTGCGGGCGAGCCGCCGAAATAGCGGTGATACGTCCCGTTCTCCAAGGTATCACCGTAATCGCCAGATATCATGTCCACTAGCAATTCACCAACCGTTAGCAGATCGAGGTCCTTCTCTTTAAATTCCACACTATGTTCAAAATCAAACATGGGTATTCCTCCTTAGTCAAAGCCCCTGATTGTTTTTCTTATAAGACATAGGAGAGATTCCCGTCACATTCTTAAAGAGCTTGGAGAAATAGAGGGAATCCGATATGCCCACGGAAGCCGAAATCTCCTGAATGTTAAGGTCTGTCTCCTGCAGCAGCACCTTGGCGTTCTGGATGCGAATCTTCCCGATATATTCCGGAATGGACATTCCGGTGATTCGCTTGAAGTAACGGGATAGATAGGAACGGCTGTAGTTAACGTGCTTGCACAGCATATCAACATCGATATGCATGTAATAATTTTGCTCAATGAACAGAACGGCTTGCTGCACCACACTTTCAGACCCGGTTCGCAGGCCAGCTTCGCCATAATGCTTGGTACCTTGCTCCACCAGGTGGAAGATATGCAGCAGATAACTGATGCATAGCAGTTGCCCGTCTTGCGACTCCGGAAGCTCCTGGATCAGCAGCAGCATTTTGTTGATGATAGTATGCGTAGTAATTCCTGTTAGGCAACAGTGATTTATATCCAGTCCCATCAGGCTCAAATAATAGGGAATATGCTTGCCGTTGAAGGAGACCCACATGATCTCCCAAGGGTCCTCGGGATCGGCATAGTAGAAGTGCTTCTCCCGGGGAATCAGCATGAACATGTCGCCCTGGCTCATTATTTTGTTAACATGATCGCCCTGCGTTAAGTAGCCTTTGCCGCTGATGACAAATACCATCTTGTAATTCTCCAGGACGCGTGGACCTACGACATGATCTTTGCCGCATTTTCGGTGACCTGCCCAGGTAATGTAAGGAGACTGCTCCATTTGCATTTTGGTTGGTGAGTGAAAATGTTGTACGATATGCTCTTCCATCCCTGCTTCACCCCCAGAGAGTTACCCGTAATGTTAATGATTTCAAAGAAAGCCCCATAAGGGGCGGAGCAAGGGGCCGGCCTATTCGGCGCCAGTCACCCATTGCTCTGTGAAGGAGAGAAATTTCATCGTGCGACGGTTGCCGAAAGAATAAGCCGCATGAATGCTTCCGTCCGCAGCTTGCATAATGCAAGGGTACTCGTATCGGCGGTTGCGAATCAGGTTCTTGTGGCCGCTGAAGCCTTCGCCCGTCTCCACATGGCGGCGGTATGGCCAGGTTCTGCCCTCATCCTCAGAGATAGCGACAGTAACCGGACAGCGTTCGAACGGCCAGACGGTGATATCCGGCTTGTCGTTGAAGCGCAAATCATTATAGATGATGGCGAGATTCCCGCTCTCAAGCTTAATGGCCGAAATGCTGGAGTTATTGTTCGGTAGCTCGGTGCGCACCGGCTCTGTCCAAGTATCTCCATTGTCGTCGGATTTGGCAAAATAAATATTGTCTGCTGCCCGGCTGCGGAACAGTCCGATCAGCTTGCCCGGTTCCATCTCAATCACGTTACAGTGAACGCGGCCACGACTCTCAGGAACCTCGACGCTGCGCCAAGTGGCCCCTTCGTCATCAGAGATATTCATAACCGTGATATCACTGCCGTTGCGAGTATTGTCATTGAAGCAGATCCAGTTCTCGAAGATCCATCTTCCGCTGGACAGAATCTGGATTTTCTGACGGCAGAACGATCCCTCGCGTGAGAACATAACTTCTGCCTGCCCCCAGGTATGTCCATTGTCCTTGGACACCTTGCGGTAAATTTTGGAGGTATATTGCAGGTTGAATTCGGGATGCTCATCCGCTGTACGGGCCCGCTGAGCCGTGTACATCACCCACAGTTCACCGTTCGGATGAAGGAATAAGGACGGGTTCTGCTCACTGAAGCCGTTATCGTCGGAGATTCTCACTGCAGGAGTCCAGGCCTCGGAGCCGGCAGCGAGGCGGGACATCACAATGCTGACATCCGAGTTGCCTTCATCGGAACCGGCAAACCAGACACAGAGCAAATCGCCATTAGGCAGCTCTTGCAGGTCGCAGGCATGACTTGTTTCAAAATCGCAAGGCAGCAAGGACTCTACGAGTCCAAGGCGGCGGTTGAAATACAGCTTGCCGTCTTCAGTAAGGTCATTGAGTTCGATCATTGGATTGTTTAACATAACGCGCTCCTTCGGTTAGCTATATTGGGTGGGGTTACTTCACGGAACCGATTAGAATCCCCTTCTTGAAATACTTCTGTACGAACGGATAGATCAGGACAATTGGGACCATGGCCACGAAGATGGCCGCAGCCTTCAGGTTGCCCGGATTCAGCATAATGCCGTTCTGGATAATCGTGCGGAAGGCGGTATTGGAATCCCCCGAACTGATAACCAGCCTTTTCAGCATAACCTGAATGGTCTGAAGGTCCGGATTTTGCAAGTAAATCAGCGGCATCAGGTATTGGTTCCAGATGAACACGGCGTAGAAGACGCCAATGGTCGCCAAGATCGGCTTGGAGATGGCCAGATAGACCTGACTCATAATCTGGAAATCGTTAGCTCCATCAATTTTGGCTGCTTCCTCAAGCTCAGGTGGCAGACCATCGAGGAAGGTCTTCGTAATAATCAGGAACTGTACGTTGATCGCATTGGGAATAATCATAACCAGCCAGTTGTCGACAAAGCCCAGTTTGTTCAGAACGACGTAGGCTGGGATAATCCCCGCTTCAAATACCCAGGTGAATACGAACAGGCTCATAATGATATAGCGCCCTTTTATCTGTTTGCGGGATAACACATAAGCTGTCATATACGTCAGCAGCAGGGCAACCACGGTGCCAAGAACCGTATAAATTCCTGAATTCAGCAGCCCCTTGAAAATGCCGAGGTTCGAATTCGTCAGAATATATTGATAGGCTTGCAGATTGGGGTTCTTCGGGAAGAACACTACATCCCCTGCGGCGATGCTTCTCCCATCACTGATGGAAAGAAAGAATATATACAGGAAAGGGTACGTGCAGATAAGAGCAATCAATAGTAGAAATAGGTTGTTGAAGATGTCGAACAGGCTGAATTTTTTCGTGCTCATCATCCCACTCCTTTCTCAGAATAGTCGCGTATCGGAATATTTAGTGGACAACTTGTTAGTGCCAACAACCAGAACATAGGCGACAACGGATTTCAGCAAGTTCACTGCCGTGCCGTAGCTGTATTCCGGGAATCCCGTGCTGGCGAAGGCCAGGCGGTATACATAAGTCTGAATGACGTCGGCTGTCTCGTAGACACTTTGGTTGTACATCAGCAAGATCCGGTCCAGATCGACCGTGAAAATATTACCCACACTGATAATCAGCATGATGGCAATCGTTGGCTTAAGGGATGGCAAGGTAATGTGAAGCATTTGCTGAAAGCGGCTGGCGCCGTCCAGCGAAGCTGATTCATAAACAGATGGATCAATCGCTGCCATGGCAGCAATATACACGATTGCTGAGTAGCCGAAGGTTTGCCATACCTGAAGTAATACATAGTTGCTGCGGAACCATCCGGGTTCAGCCATAAAGTAGATCGTATCCAGGCCCAGTCGGCCCAGAATATCGTTCACAAGACCAGTTGATGGCGAGAGCAGCGTATACAGAATGCTGACCATAACCGCCGAAGAGATGAAATAAGGTAAGAAACTTAGCGATTGCACGCTTCCCTTAATCCAGCGGACCCGTACCTCGTTCAGCAGTAAAGCGAACAGAATCGGAATGGGGAACGTGAATAGCAAGGAATAGAACGCGAGAATAATCGTGTTTTTGACGAGGGTCCAAATATAAGGGTCCTCGAAGATATGCATGAAGTGCGCAAGACCGACAAAAGGACTGCCCAGTACACCGCGGAAAGCGCTGAAATCTTGAAAAGCGATAATCATGCCACCCAGCGGAGCTAGCTTGAACAATACCAAGCTGATCAGACCAGGCAACAGCATGAGCAGCAGTAGCTTGTTAGTATTCATATAGGAGAGAAAACGCTGCATCCATGATTTGCGGGGAAGCTTCGTCATTCTTTCGCTTGTTATCACTTTCTCCACCACCCATTTATCTGTAGATTTGCTTAATTAGGGTCCGCGCCGTCCCTGGAGAGGATGGCGCGGATGATGATACTTATTTGTACATTGCGTCGTAAGCTTCTTGTTGAATGGCTACAATGTCCTTGTATCCTGCGGCTTCCATCTCACCGAGGAATGCATCCCATTCCGTCATTGCACGTTTACCAGTTACGAATTGAGTCACACCAGCGTTAACAGCTTCATTCACCTTGGAGGACAGGTCAGCTAGTTTCTTAGCTTGATCTGCTGTGTAAGTGACTTGCACGCCAGTCTTCAGATTCTCATCTGTGAACAACTCATGAGCTGCTTTGCGTACAAGCTCCGTATTCCAGGAGTAGAATGCATCGTTATCCATAGGTTTAGCAAAGGTAAGGCGGTCGTTCAGGAAAGACCAGCGTGGCTCGCCAGCAGGTGTTGCTTCCTGTTCGGAGAAGTCCACAATGTATTGCTTCTCTCCACGTTCTTCCTTATAGCTTTCCCCTTCAACGCCCCAGGATACCAGTGTTTGTCCTTCTTCGGAATAGAGGTAATCCAGGAACTTGATAATCGTTTCTGCTTTGTCTTCGCTGTCTGCGTTAACAACCATAGCTCTTAAAATGTTGTATTGTGTTTCTGTGTTCTGTACCGATGGGTTTCCGTTCAGGTCCTTCAGATAAGGCAGAATAGCAATCGTATAGTCCGGATCATTTTCGGGTCCGCCGTTATCCAGGAACCATGATGGACGTGTCAGATAGTCATAGCTGAGGGTGCCTTGTCCAGTCAGCATCTTCGATTCCCAGCTCTCCTCAGTACCGGAGCCAGCTACCCATTCGGGATCAATCAAACCTTCATCATAAAGCGTTTTGTACCATTCCACCATGTGCTTGTACCCTTCCGAGTAGAGGTCGGTACCTGTTTTACCATTGCCATATATGCCTCTGGATACACCATCATCATAGTTGGCGGCTGCATTGAAGGCACTTTGGAAGCGAATGTAGCCTTCACGGCCGACCATCGGATAATAGTTCTTGTCAGTTGCTCCGTAATGCGCTTTCAATTTGCGCATGGCGTCAGTCAACTCGTCGATCGTTTGAGGCACAGTTGTAATTCCAGCCTTGTTAAAGTGATCGGCACGATAGAAGATGAAGTCCGCAAACCGCGGTGCTTCGGAGACTAAGCCGAAGATTTGTCCGTCTTCATTGGTAATCAGTGTTTTGTAAGTTGGGTTCGCTTCAATATAGGCTTTGATATTGGGACCAAATTCCTCGATATAAGGAGCCAGATCGACAAATGCACCTTGCGCACCGTACACGGTAGCTTGCGAGATCGACACGATACCTGAATCAGGGAAGGTGCGGCTGATGATCTTCTGGTCTACGGAAGCATAGTATTCATCGTCATTGGAGCCGCCCGGAACGAATTCCACGGTGGTGCTAGTTGCCTCCTCCACATATGGATACCACTTGTCCTCTTTCAACCAATTAATGAACTTGTCATGCATCAGATAGGAAAAGCTGCCGCTGGCACTTCCTCCTGTATTAGTATTTCCGTTGTTACCTTTGTTCGTGTTGGCATTTGGCGAGCAGGCAGTTAATATACTACCTACCATAAGCAAGGTAGCAAAGACTAAATAAAACGCTTTCTTTTTTCTCAACTTGTGTTCCCCCTCTTAATGTAATTTGAAGCATTGTAGGTGTTTCTATAATTAGTATCTCACGACCTAATTATATTATTAATGCAAAAATAGCTATACCTCATGGAATTTTGCGCACAAAACCTTTTTTGTGCTATTTCTTTTTTTAATTAGTTGCATTTTGCAATAACATTAACGAATTTCATAGTAAACCTCTCTCCGTGTAATTAGCCACCATCTGGCGTACTTCTTTGAGTGCCTGTGGCGTCAAAGGAGCGACGGGACGACGGGACGGTCCTGCCGACAAACCGATCTCTTCGAGTACCGCTTTTAACACCGAAGGTAAGGTACCGAGTGCGAAGGCCGCCCGCAATTCGCGGAGAACGCGTTGTGCCTGTTCGGCCTGCTCATATTCACCACGGCTCCAATGTTCATAAATGGACACCACCGTGGATGGGAAAATGTTGGCTGTTGCCGCGATAGCCCCCTTGGCCCCTGACATAAGCCCGGATAAGATCAGTGAATCGGTTCCGGCAAGTACAGAGAACGAATCCGGTGTGCGGTCAATCAGTTGCAGGATGTTATCGAAGCTGCCGCTGCTGTCCTTGATGCCCACTATGTTTGGTAACTCAGCCAGCTTGGCTACGGTCTGCACGGTGAGCGTATTGCCTGTACGGGCCGGAATGGTGTAAAGCACGATAGGGAGCGATGTATCTCCTGCTACAGCCTCAAAGTGATATTGTAGCTCTGGCTGCGTATAGGTCAGAAAATACGGCGTGATGACCGATAGTGCATCGGCTCCAGCTTGCTCCAGTCGCTGAGCAAGACGGCGGGTCTCGCTCGTTCCGGGACAGCCTGCCCCGGCATACACCGGCACGCGTCCTTCTGTCTCGTCGATTACGATCTGCGCAACGGTCAGCTTCTCTTCAAACGAAAGGTTAAAGAATTCTCCATTGGTACCGAGGCAAAAAAGTCCATGCACTCCGGCTTCGATATAACGGTTGACCATCTCTCGCAAGGCCTTCTCGTCGATCTCCTCCTGGGAATTGAACGGAGTGACCATTGCAGGTATAATTCCCTTTACTTCGAGCATCAATCTCAGTCCTTCCTTGTTGGTTCATGTGTCTATATCTTCAGAATCATTTTTCTCGCTTGCTTGTTCTGCCATATCTTAATTCAACTTATAGCTCTGATTCAGCCGGAGCCAGCTCGACGGCAGAACGGATCGCTGCCAGCATGCTTCGTTCATCTGCAATGCCTTTACCGGCAATATCAAAGGCTGTACCGTGGTCAACGGAGGTGCGGATAATACCGCCCTTCAGTCCGATGGTGATATTGACGCCTTCTTCGATGCCAAGCACCTTGATCGGCGTATGACCCTGGTCGTGATAGCAGGCTACAACGATGTCGAAGTCTCCGCGCATGGCTCGGTAGAACAAGGTGTCTGCCGGTGCTGGACCAAATACATCCATGCCTTCTGCCCGTGCTTTCTCTACGGCAGGAACCAGCTTCTCTTCTTCCTCACCGTTGCCGAACAAGCCATTCTCCCCCGCATGAGGATTGATTCCACACAGGGCGATGCGTGGATGCTCATTGCCTGCTGTTCGCAGCACCTGATCTGCTAGCTTCAGTACATTGTAGGTACGCTCTGGAGTAATCATCTCTACAGCCTTGATTAGCCCAACATGAGTCGTGAGATGAATGACCTTGAGTTGGCCTGTGGACAGCATCATGGAGAAATCTTCGGTCTCGGTCAGCTTGGCCAAAATTTCTGTATGCCCCGGATAGAGATGGCCTCCCTTGTGTAGGGCTTCCTTGTTAAGTGGAGCCGTACAGATGGCCTGAACTTCGCCAGCCTTGGCTAACTCCACGGCCTTGGCAATATAATGGAATGCTGCATTTCCCGCTGCGGCAGACAGTTGCCCGAAAGGCAACGCTTCTGGCAGCAGATGTAGGTCGATGCAATCAATACTTCCTTGCTCGAAACGCGCTTCCGCCACTTTCTCCACCGTGTGAATTTTCAGATCATTCTGACCTGAGATTACGGCTGCTCGCTCTAGCGTATCGGCGTCACCAATGACAATCGGATGACACATGTCGTAAACATCAGCATGGGACAGCGCTTTCACGATGATCTCAGGCCCAACACCGGCTGCATCCCCCATCGTAATGGCAATAATCGGCTTCATATGCTCACACCTCTCTGCAAGGCCTTCATGGAGCGAACCAATACTTGATCGCTGCCGAAAGCTCCTGCTTTCGTAATAATATATCTGCCTGATTCACCCGGCGTCCGTCCAAGCGGAACCCCGTTCTCCACCTCATCAATCAGCTTGATTTCTACATCGCTTAAATGGTGGCAGACTTGCTTTGCGGTATCTCCTCCGGTCAATACCATATGGCGGATTCCGCATTCGGCGATAATATCAGCAGCCACCCGGCCTAGTTCCGCACTAATGCGCTCGCCAATCTCTGTAGGGCTTAGCCCATTGCTCTCCCCGAGCTTGCGAACTCGTTCAACTTCTTCCGGATCGCCTGAGGTATAGAGAGCTACATGCTTACCATCTTGCGAAATTCTGTCAATGGCCAGCTTGCGGACCCGGTCTAATTCTATTTCACAAGAGTCAGGGAACAGCAGCTTGCTTGACTCAACCACGATAGCCGAGACGTTTTCCTCCTTCACCAGTTCAGTGAGTTGCCTACGTGACCACGGGTTGACGCTGCCGACCACAATAATCACACAGTTCGCATCGTTATACAGGGAATTTCTGGTAGGCGATGCTGGTTTTTCGCCCGATAATATCATATTAGCTTGCTTTGGATCTTCTCTCATAGTGCGGAGAATTTGCGCCGTCAAAGCGCCAGCCAAGCCGGCAGATCCGGCCCATACCACTTTCGGGTGACCGACCCCTTCGGGGAATAAAGAGGCGATCAAGGCCAAATCCTCTTCCCGGTCTGCATCAAACACCAGATAGGGAATTCCTGAATTACGGTATCCAGCAATCCGTTCATCCAGCTTGGCGCGTTCTCCTCTAAGCCATTCCAATGAGATGAGGGCCGACGGATGGCGGCTTTGCCGCTCAAGAATAGCTGAGAAGGTGGATTCTGTAGCGGGATGTTTGGGATCATAAGCCATCTCTGTCTCATGTAGCGGCCTTCCGTTCACATACACAATCCCGTTCTTTAACGTGCGACCAGCCCTGGGAAAAGAAGGGGCGATGACAATAAAGTCAGGCTGCAGCGTCTCATACACAGCATCCAATTCACTACCAATATTTCCACGCAGCGTGGAATCAAACTTCTTGTATACGACAGGAGCGGAGGCTTCTCCACCACGCTCGAGGAACAGACAGACATCCTTGACTCTCTGATAAGCCTCCAGGGGAGGGAGAGAGCGGCTGTCGGTATCAAATACAACGGCTTCTTGTTCGCCGCCCGTTTTTAGCTCAAGCAGTACAGAGGTGGCCAAGCCTTGACGAGCCATCTGCACGCCTGTATCGTTTGCTCCGGTTAAGTCATCTGCGATGACGGCAATGTTCATTTTTCTACCCCCCCTCCATACAACCAATACACAAGTACGGCTCGATACTGCTCCAGAGGCAGTTATTTATTTTTTTAGAGGTTGTTCAAAAGTCGTTTTCTCCGAAAACGTGTAGCTCCGCTACTCAGCCCCTAGCTTCATCCAACCTTCTCGGTCCTATAAATCCGGCTTTTGAACATGTACTTAAATGTTAGTCTTTTTTTAATTTACGCCATAGGGTCGAGCGATTGATGCCAAGCCGCTTGGCGGCGAGGGACTGGTTCATATCCTCCTGCTCCAGCACGGTGCGGATAATATCTCGCTCGATGTCCTCCAGCGGTTGCCGCAGGTTCAATCCATCTTTGCTGAGGTCCGGAGCCAATTCGCTCTGAGCTTTCCGACTTCCTTCCTCCAGCAAGGTCAACGCTTCCTGTTCAATGAACGGTCCTTCCGCTGCGGAGACAAACAGGTCCATCACTGTGCGTAGCTCGGTAAAATTACCCTGCCATGGGTGCGCCAGGAGCACTTCCATGACTTCCTCGCGAATCCCCACAATCTGCTTGCCTTGACGTTCATTCGTCCAAATCAGGCAGGCACGGATGCTACGTTCCAGCCAGGATGTATCTCGTAAGGCGGAAAGGGAGAAGTTGCGGCTTTGAAAGCTGCGAAGCATCTTGCCAGCCAGTTGTTCCTCAGTAGCAAGTGTCTCCGGGTCTCGATCAAATAGGAACACCGTCTTCACCTTGCGCTTAAGGATGAACTCTGCCAGCTCTCTCTGCTGCTTAGCAGAAAGGATCTCAGCTCCTTCAATAGCAGTGACGCGACCACCGCCGTACAGCATCAGTTCCATCATGACCTTCAGCACTTCTTCCGACGATTGGCGAATCTTGAGGTACAGGATGCCGTCTCGGGATTCCGCAATTGTGGCATTAATAATGTAGCGCTTGCGCCCGCTGCCCTTTTCACCATATACAGCTACCGGATAAGCCAGAAAGTCCGCTTCTTGCCGATCTTCTTCCTGATGGGAGAAGTAAGGGGCATCGGCCAGAAGGTAGCTGGCGGTGAGACCGATATGTTCGGGTTCCTCGTTGGACGCAAGTAGCATATAGAGCTGTCGTTCATCGGTAATGGGTAGGGATTGTACCTGTATAACCAGACCTTGTTCCGGTTCATGAACGGCTGTTGTCCGGTCAAATTCTGCTCCCCGACTAACATCGCGCAGCATTTCACGCAGCCCTGGATATAGAGTGTACAACGTATCTGCTGTGTCAGGGAGCTTCAGCAGTTGCTTGAAGCAGGAGTTAGCGAACTTCAGCTTGCCGCCTTGATCTACAGCCGCATACCCACCTTGCAACTTGCCTAGCATGGACTCGTACATCTCGTTCTTGTTCCGCAGCTTCTCAGCCGATTTATGGAGCTGTCTTGCCCGCGAGAACGCTTCCATTAAAGACTCTTTGCCGGAGGTGATCAGCACGCCCTGCATTCCGCTTTCCGCTGCCATTTTGACCGTGATGCTGTCACCAATGACCACCTGAATGCCTCTGGCCTTGGCATCTGCCAGGGCAGCTTCAACTTCCTGCTCTTGATGGATTACCTTGTAAGAGATATTGACCTCCATCAAGCTGGACACGGACATGAAGCCTTCAATAATGTTGGGAAATCCAATCATTTCACATTTGGCATTATATCCTTTTACCAGGGTCAGAATTCGCAGTATGTCGAATCCAGAAACAGGAATCTCTACAACTGGCAGGTAAGAGTGCTCTTGCAGCAGCTTGGCGGTACCGCCTCTACTGATAATGACGTCATAGCCTTCCATGTGAATACGACTAATCAGCGGCAGCACCCTGGACAAATCTCCATGCTCTACAACAACTTCGAACTCCTGCAATTCATCCTGCAAGCTTAACGTTAATTCAGATAACCCCGGGTAAGGAGCAATGACGATGGTTTTAATTTTCATGCAACGACTCATCCTTGTTTTTTTATGCCATTATAACCCAACCATTACTCTTTAGGAAGTATTAAACAGTCCTGCTGATGCTTAATGGAAGAGCTTGGCGTACACAGATCCAATATCATCAATTGACATCGATTTTGGATTATTGTTCATCAGCCGGGTAACTTGAGAAGCTGCCAGCGACAGTTCAGGAATGTCTTCACGTGCTGCTCCAAACAGCGTCAGATCCTGTGGAATACTCATTTCCTGTGTCCACAATCGAATCTGTTCAATCACACGTTCCGCGTCACGTTGTTGTCCTTCTCCTGTCTGAAGTCCCATCGCCCCGGCAACGATAGCTAGCCGTTCCACAATCGCATCGAGATTAAACTCCATCACATGAGGCAGCAGCATGGAATTGGCCACGCCGTGCGGCACATGGAACTTCCCACCAATGGGGTAAGCCATAGCATGGACAGCCGCCGTTCCAGCACAAGTAAGCGCCATTCCTCCGTACATGGAGCCAATCAGCATCGCTTCTCTGGCTTGTCTGTCGTCGCCGTGGTGATAAGCCTGCAAGATGCTCCCGGAGATATTGCGGATGGATTCCAGAGCAAACATATCGCTGAAGCGGTTAGCCTTATTCGAAATAAACGATTCGAGCGCATGAGTATAGGCATCCATTCCTGTCGAAGCCGTAATCTCAGGTGGTAGGCCCAGCGTCAATAGCGGGTCCAAAATAACGAGTTCAGGTAGCAAATAGCGACTGACCACACCGATCTTCAGCTCTTCCTCCGGTAAAGTTACAATGGCGTTTGGCGTTACTTCCGAACCTGTGCCCGAAGTGGTAGGGATCAGTACCGTTGGGATACCGGGATTCGGGATCAGATCGGTTCCCAGCATTTCTCGTACAGAAAGGTTATTGGTTTTCATCACAGAAAGCAGCTTCACGACATCCAGCACACTGCCTCCACCGATACCGATGATGGCATCACAAGGAACTTCGGCAATGGCGTTATAGAGCTCATCAAGCTGAGCAATAGTCGGTTCGGGCTGAACATCAGTATTCGGGTGCACGGCGATGCCGCCGCGGTTCAAGAGAGCCGTTACTTCATCCAGCGTCCCGCTGCTTTGAAGAAAAGGTTGCGATACCAGAAGTACCGATTTCAAAGGACCTAACTTTTGCAGATGCTCCACAATTCGCTCTAAGGAGCCGCAACCCGCGATAATACTACGGGCCGTTTGAAAGAAATACTGTTCCATCTTTATCTTCTCCTCTAGATGACTTGATACATCAACTATCGCCCTAAGTATAGCATATTGTTGCTTTATTACAACACTTTGTTAGTTGTTTGAGAGTTAAATTAAAATAATGTTGTATTATGCAACTAATATGATCTAAAAATGAACTTTAAGCCATAGGATGAACTCTTCATAGCATTGCCCAATAAAGCAAAACGACCTCCATCCCATTGAAAAATAGGGTGAAGGCCGTTGTTGCTGCAATCTTAATATAGGCATGTCATCTCAATAGTTGGAAAGCTTATACACAAAATACACCAGGCTGGATAGAATGCCACTTAACAACATCACAATGGCTGAATCGAAACCATTTAATTCGAGCTTGAACTGGTATAGTACCATAATCGTAATGCTAACCAAAATCATAACTATAAAACCAACGGAAAAAGCAGCTTTTCCATGTGCCATAATCCGCTCGTCATTTTCTGTCTGGGGGACTGGGTTTGCTTTCTTTTTATTCAAGTACAGCACGACAAAATTGATCATGGAGCAAATGAGTAAGCCAAACCCCAGTGGCATAGCAAATGACAGTTCGTCGTTATTTAGCACTATGGCTTGATAGAGAGCTATTGTAAAAACAATTACGCCGATGATCCCCATACCGATGGAAGCCAGGTTCCAGGTTCTCAAATCCCATCACTCCTCTTCATCAAAGATAAAAACCTGCTCAATCGTTGTGTTGAACACACGGGCAATATTGTAAGCCAGCCTGATCGAGGGACTATAGCGTCCTCTTTCCAACGAAATAATTGTTTGTCGTGATACGTTAACCCGTTCAGCGAGCTCTTGCTGAGTCATCTGGTACTCACGCCGGAAGAATTCAATTTTGTTTTTCAAACCGATTACCTCACTCTGTGTTGTAAAGCTAACTTTACATTCAAGATATAGCAAAAGGCTGTGAAAGTCAAGTTTACTTTACATTTAGTTATAAAAGGGGTATTGCAATTCATAGTTCAATCCCATATTATAGACAATATATATCCATAATTAAAAGGCTTGATCTATTTTTTTATTTATTTTAATCATGGATATTAAAGGTCTTTAAATGTTTTATTTAATTCTAATATAGAAAGCGTGGGATTTCGATGAGTGATTTTTTTAATGCAGAAGTGTGGGAAAGCATATGGAAGGAAGAGTCTGAGGTGAAGCGTGCCAGAATGAAGAAGAATGGAATCGATTTTACCCGATCCTTTGACGCTAAGGCACAGACCTTTGACCAGCAATCGTTCAGTAAAGAAGGCAAAGAGCGATCCCGGCGAATTATGGGTTGGCTGGAGGGGCAGGGAGTAACGCTGGACAATGCCTCTGTACTTGATATTGGCGCAGCATCCGGAGTATTCTCGGTGCCGTTCGCAGAGCGAGGGGCCAAGATAACGGCGATAGAGACCTCACCCCCGTTAATTGACCTGTTGAAGCAGAATACTTCAGATTTTGCCGATGGACAGGTGCAAATTGTACCCTCCCCATTTGAAGAAATTGACGTCACGGCGATGGGCTGGGACAAGTCCTTTGATCTGGTTTTCGTCTCAATGTGTCCAGTCATTCATGATTGGGAAAGTGTAGAGAAGTTGCTTCAGTGTGCCAGCAAGTTCTGTTATCTCAGTATGCCGGTCGTTCCTTCTGAGCATAACCTGGTCAAGGAAGTTTGGCCGCTGGTCACGGATCAGCCCTATCCATCGAAGCTTACCGAAATGGGTTATTTATTACATCTATTGTACCTTAAAGGGTATTCCTATGAATCGCTGGTGACGAGAGAAGGCAAGTCGAAGGAAGTCACCAGAGAAGTGGCTATACAGGAAGTGATGACTTGGCTGGAATACCACCACCGCCTACCGATGGATGATCATAAACGTAAGATTGTCAGCGATTATTTAGCACAGGCCTATCCATCTGATCGGGTCGTCATCCGGGAGGAGGGGCGCTATGGGAAGGTACTGATTCGCCTAGAGGATCAGAGTATGTACACGCTCCAATCTCCTCCCGCAGACTGAGGCAGGTTCCGTCTGCAGACAGTTTAACACCTCCGACTTCCTAAGTAAGATAAATGTAGGAATCTGGAAGCAGGCTACTTTAGTTTGCTTGGGAGAGGGAGGGATAAGGGCGATGGAGACAATTATTGAAGTCAGGGGCATCAGCAAGGCTTACGGAAAAAGGAGTACGAAAGAAAAGGTACATGCGGTCCGCGACGTTTCTTTCGATGTTCATCGGGGCGAGGTGCTGGGCTTGCTGGGCCCCAATGGCGCAGGGAAGACCTCAACCATTAAAATGCTCTGCGGCTTGCTGCAAGCGGATAGTGGTTCCATCCATATTAACGGTTTGGATATGGGGAAGAAGAGACTTAAAGCACTGGAGAATATCAGTGCCGTGCTGGAAGGAAATCGTAATCTGTATTGGCGGCTGACCGTGCGGGAGAACCTGGAGTATTTTGCTGGCAATCGAGGATACTCTCGCAAGCAAATCGCCAATCAGGCTGATAAATTGCTCCAGCAATTCAACCTGAAGGAGAAGGAGCATGAATTGGTCAACGGGTTATCGCGGGGGATGCAACAGAAGCTGGCCATTGCTGTGGCCTTGCTGGCGGACACGGACGTTATTTTATTGGATGAGCCAACATTGGGCCTGGATGTCGAGGTAAGCTATGAGTTGCGTAAAATCTTGCGAACGATTGTGAAGGAAGAACAGCGTACCATTATTATTAGCTCCCATGACATGCCCGTTGTTCAGGAGCTTTGCGAGCGCGCCATTATCATCAACAAGGGTGAAGTCGTAGTAGACGACAGGGTGGATAACCTCATGAGACTGTTCGAGACAAGAGCCTATTCAATCAAGCTGGGTGGGCCACTCAGTGTGGGCCAGGAGAATAAGCTGCGGTTCCGGTTTCCGATGAGCACCTATACAGCCCATGCCCATGAGTCTGTTCTGGAGGTTAATCTGGAGCAAGGCCAGGAGATTTATGAGCTGTTTGATTTGCTGAAAGAGGATGGAACCATGGTGGAGAGCATCGACCGTACGACCATTGACTTTGAACAGGTATTTATCCAGATCGTAAAAGGAGGTATGGCTCATGAGATGGTTCCATCTATTTAATGCCAACTTTCGCAAGGAATACATCGAAATGAAACGGTACCTACCGAATACCCTTGCCTTGGTATTTACCTTCTATATTATCTTCCTGGCGGCTTTCTTTGGCATTATGTTCATCGGCGACCCAGCCAGCTTTGAGATGAATGTCCAGTATTCAATTATCAGTGTCGTCTTCTGGAGCTTAACGATGATGACCATGAACTTTATTGGCTTCTCGGTCATTACCGAAGCTACCCGAGGTACCCTGGAGCAGATTTATATGTCACCCATGGGCGTATGGAAAATCATGCTCACTCGCATCATCAGCCAATTCGGCTTGCAGTCTGTCATCATGGTCCTCCTGCTCTATGGGGCGATGGCGACCTCTGGTCAATGGCTAAGTCTTAACCCGATGACTACGATTCCTATCATTCTTGTTACGATGATAAGCATGCTTGGAGTCAGCTTTATGATCGCAGGCCTGGCTATCATTGTGAAGCAAATCCAGGCTTTCCTGCAAATCTTCCAGTTCGTCTTGATGGCGCTGGTGTTTGTTCCGCTGTCTGTTGCCCCGTTCCTGGCCTTTGCTCCCTTCGTTAAGGGGGTTGATATGGTCAGAAACGTCATGCTCCAGGATCTGACACTGACGGAGCTACCTTTGTCCGATTATGACGTGCTGTTAGTTAATTCCGTGGTGTATTTAACTCTGGGGCTCCTTGTGTTTCATTCGTGTGAGCGAGTAGCCATGAAGAAAGGCCTGCTGGGCCAATATTGACTCAAGCTCTTCCTAGCGTACGGATAAAGGCCTCCAGATTACTTGTAAGCAGATCTGTATTTGCCAGATTACTCTTGGCGAGCACGCTTCGGATGTCCTCGGCAAACACAGTCAAGCTGTCTGTCCCGGCCTCGCCGAATCTATTCTTACTCATGATGTCCTCAATAGATTGTTTATTTTGGGTGGTTGCTGCCTGCTGGGGCTGCACCCACTCTTTTTGCGTAGGGACCTTTTTAGCAAAGCCAAGCAAAATGCTGGCCCAATCCTTGCCGCTAGTGATTGCCTCTTCTAGCTTAGCCAAGGTCTCCGGCTCGTATTTCTTCATCATATAAGTCAAATGCACGTAATCCTCAGGGGCTCCGAAAGGTCGCGAAGGTAGAACCGCAGCTTGAGCTTTACCGGTCTCCGAATCTATAGTTCGAGCTTGGGAAAGATCGGCAATTTGCTGGAGGGTGTTCATCAATTCTGTCGCAGTATTGCCTTTAATATAATTGTCCGCGATATATTTGCCTTGTGCCAGGCCCAGCTCTAATAGGGCTGCGTGACCCTCTCCACTAGTGGTGTCGGTGTTCAGATTAGACGAGATAAGGCCATAAATGGCGTCTTTGACCTCATCAGGTTGATCCTGGAGAATCCGGGATAATGATTCATGGATTTGGGCGTTGCCAAAATAGACAGGGGCATGATGGGTAACATCAGAGGCTGCGAGCGTTCTGGCCGTTGTGCTAATCTCAATCGTATCGGTATCATGAGACAAGCCAGGGATAGTGCCTGACTGTAAGTCCGGTTGGCCGTTCTGTTTTTTGCCGTGAGAGTATAAGTTGATATCTGGTAGGGCTGAGCTTTGGATTTTCATATTCATAAGACCCTCTTCCCATTATTTATTAATGCATCCTCTTATATCCACATTATCGGCATTTACCTCCTTGTTTTTTACAGATAGACAAAAAGAAAACAACCATCAGTTCACATGAACTGATGGTTGCTGCTTTCGAAGGTGTTCTCTTAACCACCGTATATACTATATGCAAAGTGATAGACAATATCGGTAGTATAAACATTCGAACGGCTGGTGACGCTTGCTACCACACCGCAAAGATCGTAATAATGCGTAAAGCTTATGGCACCAGGAATATACTCGCTAATACTTCCTGTGGAAGGCGGTAAGGACAACGTAACCGAGAACTGACCATTGCTATTAGTAATGGCTTGTGCACTCCGGTATCTGTTGTTGCTTGACTCAGACCAATAATCATTGACCCAAGTAACATCGACTTCGGTATTGGCCACGGCATAGTTGTCCGCGGTAGTAGCCACACCGGTTACAGTGAAGGTTCTGCCAGTAATGCGGTAATACTTGCCGTACATATAGCTAGGATAAGAGTTAGGTCCGCCATCTGAATTGTAGCCGGTAATCACGATTTTATCTGCCCGCAGGACAGGGCGCAGATTCAGCGAATAGTTGGCATCAGAGTAAGCGTTAGTCGTGTATACGCGCAAATAGTAAGTGCCGGTTCCGAGTGTTACATTACCGTTCTGAGCAGGAACCAGCGCCATCCGGTTGCCACTTAAGGCGGCATATAATTCGGCCTTGTAGCCGTAGCCAACGGAAGCCTGATCCAGACTGATATGCATGGCATCATAGTTTCTGCTCTCGGGAACCGTAATTGCATACCAATCCTGATCAATCTCGGAATTGATAGAGCGGCTGGCCAGCGTAGAGCCTCCCAGAGCTACTGTGAACGGATAAGCATGCAAGGCATTCTCGTCCGTCTCGTAAGCATCATAGGTTGAGCTTGTGGAGACAGTCAGATAGAACGGCTCGCTGATGCTCGCTCCCACTGCACCATACACCTCAAGCAAGTAGGCTTTGGCATAAGGGGCCGTATTTACAGTCCCTACATTCTCCGCTAAAGTCTTATTATTATTCAGGTATGTGCCGTAGATAGAGTAATCAATCGGATTTGGATTTAATTCTCCCGTGGACATATCGAATTCATAGAGGTACAGATCGTAGTCTAGTTGGGCTGAGGCGGGGGCATCCAGTTGCGATTGAAGAATGCTGCCCGGGTCTACATAAATAGGATAAAGAAAAGAAGAATTGCCTGGTTGCTCAATATAGCCTGTGTATGTATAAGTCGATGCTGTCGCCGTCACGCTATTGAGCGCTTGCAGATCTGCTGTTAATCCTTCCTGCACGGTGGAAGCAATTCGGGCTGAATCGAGGTTCAGCGCGGCTTCTACCGGGTGAGATTTTAATTTGGCTGTGTCCAGATCAGATTCTGATCGGGTAAGCTCAGTGACGACCTCACTGTCCGGCAGTTGCAATGGCTCGGAGACAAGTGCTTCGGGAGCAATCCCCGACGGGGTTACGTCGGGCGCTGCCGACGCACCTAGAGTAAAGAAGAGGCTGAAGAATAAACTCATGACCATTACTGCGGATAACATCTTTCTCATGTAAGGAACACCTCTTTCACACAATATATTTTTACTTCTATTCTAGAATATACCAATTATAGGTTTTTGTTAAGATTACTTGTAACATTTTCTAGAATAATAGTATAGATGGCGAAAGAGGCCCGAAAATAGCTGCCGCAGTTTAGTTCTAGCTTTGTTCTACATAGCGAAATACCGCACAATTCCCTTCGAGAGTAACCACTTCGCTGGAATAGCGAATGGGAGCCCTATGTTGTGCCGAAGCTGCCGAGCGCGATAAAATAGCCTTAACAAGAAACGCTTGGAAAACGGAGGTTATGCCGTGACGATCAAATGGATCGATTTATCCCGAAATGCGATTGACATCTACGAGCAAAAGCATATGAATGGGCATCTCGTGTCCGACCATTACCACGGGGCGCACCAACTGTTGTTTGTGCTGGAGGGCGAAGGAGCCATTCGACTCGACGGGGAAGTACATAAGCTCACGGTTGACAATACGGCGCTTATTGTGCCGTATTCGGTCCATTCGGTCATGTCCAACTCTAGGCTAACTTTACTAGTGTTGGCATTTGATGATAAGGTGCTCGATGCTGATCTAAGAGAACAGTTGCTCCATGCTTATTTCCCGACCTCATGTCTGTTGAAGCCAGGGATGTTCGCCGCAAGCGAGCTCCGTCAATGGCTGAGGAAAATGCTGTTCGGGCACTCCAGAGAGGAATCGCCGCTGGTCCGCATCTCACTCCAGGTTCAACTGTCTCAACTGCTGCTCTTGCTGGTAAGTTCGCTTGATGCGGAGGTCGCCGCAGTCGGCTCCAGTTCAAACAGGCTGCGCGCGGAGAAGATTCGTAGCTACATCGATTCCAACTATTTCGATTCGCTGACGGCCGGGGATATTGCTTCCAAACTGGGCATCAGCACGCGGCACGTCAATAATATTTTCAAAGAACGGTACGAGATGACACCCATACAATACTTAACAGAAGTACGTATTCGCGTTGCCCAGAAGCTGCTGGAGGAGACGAAGAAGGACGTTATCTCGATTTGCTTTGAGGTTGGCTACGACTCGGTGTCCACCTTTTACCGATCCTTCAAAGCCGTCGCCAAGCTATCTCCGAAGACGTACCGGGAACGGCACGCTCGAACAACCGACCCTAATTAAGAAGAGCCTGTTTCCCTCATTGGCCTAGTGCTGGTGAGGGAATTTTTATGTTTCCATGAAATCGCTTCCGAAATTGAGAATGCTGTTCCCGGAGTTGTAAGAAAAGCGAGGACGCCTCAGCTACAATACGAAGTATACGAAGCGAAGGGGGCAATCAATCATGGCAGTTCGCAATATAGGCATTATCATGAACGGTGTGACCGGGCGGATGGGGACCAACCAGCATTTGATTCGTTCAATTCTGGCAATTCGCAAGCAAGGGGGCGTTGTGCTACCGGGAGGCGACGTTGTCATGCCTGATCCCATTCTGGTCGGCCGACAGGAGAATAAGCTGCAAGCTCTGGCAGAGGCTCACAGTATCAAGCGCTGGAGCACGGATCTGGAGGCCTGCCTGGCCGATTCCTATAATGAAATTTATTTTGATAGCCAGACGACGGTGCGCCGTGCGGAGAGCATCAAGCAGGCCATCGCCGCAGGCAAGCATATTTATTGCGAGAAGCCGACTGCCGTTGATTTGGACGGAGCGCTTGAACTGGCGAGCATCGCCACCAAGGCGGGAGTGAAGAACGGAGTCGTGCAGGATAAGCTATTTCTGCCCGGCTTGCTGAAGCTGAAGCGTCTGATCGACTCGGGCTACTTCGGGCGTATTCTATCCGTGCGGATGGAGTTCGGCTATTGGGTATTTGAAGGTGATTGGCAAGCGGGCCAACGGCCTTCGTGGAACTACCGCAAGGAAGATGGCGGCGGGATTATTGTCGATATGTTTGCCCATTGGCGTTATGTACTGGAGAACTTGTTCGGAGAAGTGGAGGCTGTGTCCTGCCTCGCCGCTACGCATATTCCGAAGCGTCTGGATGAACAGGGGGCTTCATACGATTGCACGGCAGACGACGCCGCTTACGCCATGTTTGAGATCAAAGGCGGAATTATCGTGCAGGCCAATTCATCTTGGGCGGTGCGCGTTGACCGGGACGATTTGCTTACGGTGACCGTTGACGGCACCGAAGGTAGTGCGGTGGCGGGCTTGCGGGACTGCAAGACCCAGCATCGGGTCAATACGCCGAAGCCGGTATGGAACCCGGATATCCCTAATCCGTTCCAGTTCCGCGACCAATGGGTCGAGGTGCCTGACAACGCAACGTTCGATAATGCCTTCAAGGTGCAATGGGAGATGTTCCTGAAGCATGTTGTCATTGATACGCCGTTCCCCTGGGATCTGCTTGAAGGGGCGAAGGGCACCCAGCTTGCTGACCTTAGCTTACAGTCGTGGC
This sequence comes from Paenibacillus senegalimassiliensis, assembly GCF_001486585.1. Classification (GTDB taxonomy): domain Bacteria; phylum Bacillota; class Bacilli; order Paenibacillales; family Paenibacillaceae; genus Fontibacillus; species Fontibacillus senegalimassiliensis. The sequence continues at coordinate 780,721 of NZ_LN909044.1, read as the reverse complement.
AGGAGCGTCGCTGGATCGATGTGCCGAAGCTGAGCTTGTAAAGGAGGGAATACGATGGCCAAATCGCTGTTACTCCCCCGCGTGGGGGGAACTTTATACGAATATGCTCCGGGCCAAGCAGCCCAGTTCACCAAGCCAGGTCAGCCGTTTGCAGGCCGCATCGCCTTCTCCGCTGCCCATGTGGTCTGTGATCCCTTTGCTGACGCTGATCCGCTGCACCAAGCGCCGATAGACTGGAACTCGACGCTCGCCTATCGGCACCATCTGTGGTCGCTGGGTCTGGGCGTGGCTGAGGCTATGGATACGGCGCAGCGCGGCATGGGTCTTGACTGGAACCGCTCCAAGGAGCTTATCCGTGCTTCGCTCGCGGAAGCGCGCTCGGTCGGCGGGAAGATTGCTTGCGGTGCTGGCACCGATCATCTGCTTCCCGGACCGTCGGTCACGATTGCCGATGTAGAGACGGCTTATGAGGAACAAGTCGGCTTCATCGAGGGGGAGGGCGGTCAAGTCATTCTCATGGCAAGCCGTGCGCTTGCCGCTTGTGCGACCGGGCCTGAGGATTATGAGCGGGTATACGGTCGTATCCTGGGGCAAGTACAACAGCCAGTTATCCTGCATTGGCTTGGCGAGATGTTCGATCCGGCGTTGGACGGTTATTGGGGCTGCAAGGATGATCTGGACGCAGCGATGGAGGTCTGCTTACGTGTCATTCGGGCTAACGCGGACAAGGTGGATGGCATTAAAATATCGCTGCTTGATGCCAGTAAAGAAATCAAGCTGCGTCGGCTGCTACCAGCAGGCGTCAACATGTACACCGGCGACGACTTCAACTATCCCGAGTTAATCAAGGGTGATGAACAAGGGCATAGCCATGCGCTGCTCGGGATATTTGACGCCATCGCGCCAGCCGCAGCCGCAGCCCTTCATGCGCTTGATGCGGGTGAACTGGCTCGGTACGATGCGATTATGGAACCGACCGTCGCCTTGTCACGCCATATTTTCCAGCAGCCGACATACGCCTACAAGACAGGAATTGTCTTTATGGCTTACTTGAATGGTCATCAGCCGCATTTCCGCATGATCGGGGGAGCGGAGGGGGCGCGTTCCATCATCCATCTGGCCGAGTTGTTTGTACTTGCTGACCGGGCTGGACTATTGGCTGATCCGGAGCTTGCTGTCCAGCGGATGAGACCGGTCCTGGCATTGGCTGGTATCCAGTCGTAAATAATCCTTAGCGATATTTAGAATCCGGGAGGGATCAGCATGGAACCACTTCGTTCCATAGATAGACTCAGCTTGAACCAGATTACGACTGATCGATTAAATATGCGTGAAGCTGTAGAGACTTGTGTTCGCGCTGATGTGTCGTGGATTGCCTTGTGGCGGCATAAGGTAGCGGAGACTGGCCTGGCCGAGAGCAAGCGGCTAGTAAAGGACGCGGGCCTACGCGTCTCCAGCCTGTGCCGCGGGGGTTATTTCCCGGCGGCCACCACTACTGCACGCAGGGAGCGGATGGACGATAACCGCCGCGCCGTGGAGGAAGCGGCAGAACTCGGAACCGATGTGCTTGTGCTCGTTTGCGGCCCCGCACCGGACCGGGATATCGACTTCGCCCGCAAGACCGTTGAAGAGGCTATCGCGGAGTTGGTACCGTTCGCCCGCTCGCACGGCGTCAAGCTTGGCATTGAGCCGTTGCACCCGATGTATGCGGCTGAACGCTCCGTCATTAATACGCTGGCCCAGGCCAATACGCTTGCGGAACAACATAGTCCGCAGGATGTAGGGGTTGTTGTAGACGCATTCCATGTCTGGTGGGACCCTCAGCTATATGAGCAAATTGAGCGAGCCAGGGGGAGAATACTTGGATTTCACGTCTCCGATTGGGTGGTGCCGGTTCCCGATTTGCTCATGGGCAGAGGGATGATGGGGGATGGAGTCATCGAGCTGCGCCGGATGCGCCATGCGGTCGAGGCCGCAGGTTACAGAGGAGCAATCGAGGTCGAGATCTTCAACCAGCAGGTATGGGATATGCCCGGCGAAGAGGCGCTTGCCCTAATAAAGGAACGTTACCTGGAGCACGTTTAATAAATTCATCTATAGCCTTGACTAGTGGGGGGAAGGAATGTGAAGATTTGTCACGCTGCGCTGATCGGAATCGGAGGATTTGGCGTTGAGCATGTCAATATGATGCAGAAGCTGGCCGAAGAGGGTAGCCTGCAAGTTGTTGCTTTTACAGAGCCGAATGTCGACGCTCATCAGGAGTCTTATAATAAGCTGACCGCACTGGGGGTTGTTCATTACACGAATCATGTAGAGATGCTCACGCACCATCCGGACATTGACTTTGTCACGATTGCTACGCCCATCGCCACCCACAAGCCGATGTGTATTCAGGCGATGCAGATGGGGTTCCATGTTCTGGTGGAGAAGCCCCCGGCAATTACAATTCAAGACCTGGACGAGATGATTGCCGTGCAGCGGGAGACGGGCCGCTTGTGTCAGGTGAACTTCCAGAATACTTCGGGTCAGGCGTTCAGGTCGCTGCTGGAGAAGCTTGGCTCCGGCGCACTTGGGCAAGTGGAGCATGTAGTTGGCATTGGAAGGTGGAAGCGGTCTCGCGCCTACTATGATCGGACCCGCTGGGCAGGCAAGCTGGTGAACGATGGCCAGTATGTGCTGGATGGGACGTTCAACAATCCGTTTGCCCATTTACTGCATAATTGCCTGTTGGCGGCTGGAGTCGAAGGCACCCCGAATATGTATCCGCAATCGGTTCAGGCTGAGCTTTACCATGTCAACGATATTGAGGGAGACGACGTATCTTGTATTCGCGCCATTATGGATAATGGGATCGGGGTTCATTTCTACGCTATGCTGTGCTACGAAGGGAGCGAGGAGCCGTCCATTGCCGTGTACGGAACGGAAGGGGAAGCGCATTGGAATTACGAGAACAAGTTGACCCTTCGTACACGCAAAGGCGAGGAAGAATTGGCGTTTGGTCCCGTTGATTTAATTCACAACATGTATGCGAACCTGATAGATGCCATCGAGAACCCGGGTAAGCCGCTCTTCTCACCACTGGAGGCATGTCGAAGCTTTGTACTCGTCTCCAACGGCACTTATGAATCGGCCCGTGTGGTGCATGCTATTCCCGGCAAGTTCATGATTGAGCAACCTGCTGGAAAATCTACGGTGCGTTTACTGCCGGACTTGTCTGAGAAAATGGAGGACGTGGCGGCCAGGCGGCAACTATACAGCGAATATCCTTTCCCCTGGGCGGAGCCGTCCCATCCATTTCCGATGAAGGGCTACCAGCGATTCAAGCTTCCTGCTGACATGATGCAGACTTGATCGTATTTTGATTCATACCCAGCAAATACCACCTTCTGCAAGTTTAGTCCTGCTACTGACGGGGTAATGGAAGGATGTACACCACTTCGCAGAAAGGCGGGATTAATATGTTATGGACTTTATTCGGTATCCTGATTGCGATCTGGCTGCTGGGCTTCATTTTGGACGTCATGGGCGGTTTTATTCATATCGTTCTTGTCATCGCGGCAATCGTAATGGTTATTAACTTTATTCGTGGCCGGGGCCGCGCATAGTTCTGTATGATCGTATGAATTTTAACTCCAAAAAAGCCCTGGAAGCCGGGTTCTCGGATGATTTCCGAATCCCCGGCCTCCAGGGCTTTGCACTGTCTATTGATATACCCACGGGGTAATAGTTATACTCCATTATTTGTATTATTAGTGCAAATGCACAATAAGATTCATCGGAATTTCAATTGTTTAAGTCTCGCAATCGAAATATAATGAAACCGTATTCATCAATAGGCAGACAAGAGGTGTAAGGAGGAGTTCTTAACGAGGCGACGCCGAAATGGCGGATCATAGAAGCCTATTATGTGAATAATAGAACATGCTTTGTAAGCGGATTTATCCGGCTACAAGCATGGTGCAGCAAAGAGAAGAGTCTATCTTGAGGAGGATGTTCAACAATGAACGCATTAGACATAAGCTGGTTTGGTGCCTTATCCGGTCTGGCAATAGCCATTGTGTTGATATTATTGAGATTGGCACCAACCTATGCCTTGATCTTGGGGGCTATCGTTGGTGGCTTCATTGGCGGAGCCAATTTTACAGAAGTTATTCAGATTTTGATTTCCGGAACGCAAAGCGTTCAAGGAACCGTAATACGGATTATTGCTGCGGGCGTATTTGCCGGAGTCATGATGGAGTCGGGAGCGGCGGAGACCATTGCGAAGGTCATTGTAGACAAGCTAGGCGGAACGAAGGCCATGCTGTCCCTCGCTCTGGCGACGATGATTATCACAGCGGTCGGGGTATTTATTCCGGTTGCTGTACTGATCGTGGCGCCGATCGCCTTGTCTGTTGGTAACAAGATGGGGTACTCCAAAGTTGCTTTGTTGATCGCCTTATCCGGCGGCGGTAAAGCGGGTAATATCATTTCCCCCAACCCAAACACGATTGCGGCTGCAGGTGGATTTGGTCTGGATGTGAACCAGGTTATGATCGGCGGACTGGTTCCGGCTTTGATTGGACTGGCCGTAGCCGTAGTTATCGCATCTTTTATGAAGTACAAGGGAACAAAAGTGACGGATGCGGAAGCTGCTGAATTGGAAAAGACTAATTCTACGAACCTTCCACCGCTGTCCAAAGCATTGGTTACACCCGTTATTGCGGTTGTCCTCTTGATGATTAGCCCACTGGGCGCGATGCTCGGTATTGATTTCCTGGCTTCGCTGAAGATTGACTCCTTGTTCATCTTGCCTTTTGCCGGGATCGTAGGCTCACTGGCGCTGGGCCGGAAGAACAAAATGATCGAATATTGTGCCGCGGGTCTCAACCGAATGACACCAACGATTCTGATTATTATCGGTGCAGGCGCTATTGGCGGCTTGATTACGGCTTCAACGCTACCGGCAGAAGTGGTTGCCCTGGTTGAATCCTCGGGTCTTTCCGGTACGTTCCTGGCTCCAATTGCGGGTATCTTGATGGCCGGAGCTACGGCTTCGACATCGACAGGCGTTATTTTGGCGACGGGCTCCTTCTCGGATGCTATTATCAATACAGGTGTTGCCCCACTCGCAGCAGCGGTTATGGTTCATAGTGGTGCTACGGTGATTGACCACTTGCCGCACGGCACGTACTTCCACGTTACTCGTAATGCCATGGCGATGACCATGAAGGATAGAATGAGAGTGGCTCTCTTTGAGAGCGTGGTTGGGCTTACGATGACGATAGTGGCAATCATTCTATACGGCTTCATTTTATAGCATAAGCTTTGGTGCTGAGAATCTGACTTTTTGAACATTCATTCTATAAAAAAAGAAACGAGGAATTTGAGATGAGCAAAGTGTTTGTGTTGGCACCCGATTCATTCAAAGAGAGCATGACGGCGAAGGAAGTATGCGAAGCCATGGAACTCGGTATCAAGCGGGCAATTCCGGATGCCAAATGCATTCATGTCCCAATGGCTGACGGGGGAGAGGGCACTGTCCAATCACTGGTTGATGCTACCGGCGGCAGCTTGATTGAGAAAGAAGTGACGGGTCCACTTGGCACGCCGGTACTCGCAAAATACGGTATTTTGGGCGACGGCAAGACGGGCGTTATTGAGATGGCATCCGCCAGCGGAATTCATCATGTGACGAAGGACACCAAGAATCCATTAATTACAACGACGCTGGGAACCGGCGAATTAATGAGAGATTGTATAGAGCGAGGCATTACTAACATTATCCTCGGCATTGGCGGCAGCGCGACGAATGACGGCGGAGCCGGAATGGCCCGAGCCCTGGGCTACAGCTTCCTTGATCAGGACGGAAAGGAACTGCCACTCGGCGGCGGATTCCTGAATCAGTTGGATCGAATTGATACGAGCGCCGTATTGCCGCAATTAAAAGACGTGAGCATTCTGGTCGCTTCGGATGTCACGAACCCTTTGTGCGGAGAACGTGGTGCTTCGGCGGTATTCGGACCGCAGAAAGGCGCTACGCCTGAGATGGTGGCAACGCTTGATAACAATTTGCGCCATTATGGCGGCATTATCAAGAAGCAGCTTGGTATCGAAGTAATAGATGTACCCGGTGCGGGCGGTGCAGGTGGACTTGGCGGTGGATTGCTTGCCTTCACCAAGGCGACTATGAGAAGAGGCATCGAGATTGTCATCGAATATACGGGGCTTGAAGAGCAGCTCAAACAGGCGGATTACTGCATCACGGGAGAAGGCGGAATTGACTTCCAGACGAAGTTTGGCAAAGCCCCTTATGGTGTGGCTCAAGCGGCCAAGAGAGTGAATAAGGAAATGAAAGTCGTTGCCTTGGCTGGTCATGTAGGCCAGGATGTTGAGACGCTTTACGACGAGGGGTTTGATGCCATCTTTGGTATCGTGCCTGGCGCAGCACAGCTTGAAACCTTGCTTGCTCAAGGCAAAGAGAATGTGGCCCGTACCTCGGAGAGTGTGGCTCGCCTGTTAAGTTAACGCTATTGAAAAAAGGATGTCCCGTAGCCTGAGGTCAAATCAGGAGGGGCATCCTTTCTTCATAGAGGTACTTTTTTATGGAATCCGATAGACTAACATGAAGATAAGCTCCACCAAATCCATCACGTTTTTGGGGTCTTTGCCGGTGATGGCCTGGATCTTGTTCAACCGATATTGCAGCGTATTTCTATGGAGCATCAATAGATTGGCCGTTTCATTCGCGTTGAGATTGCAGTTCACATAAGCTTGCAGTGTTTTGACCAGCTCTTCATTTTGTTCAAGCAAATGAGCTAGCCGCTCCGCCCTGGGATCATTCCTTAGCAGCTTGGATGTATCGGCGATAAACTCACATTGCGCATAATAAATCGTTTTTTCGGTAGAATAAACGCCTTTTAATACGCGTAGCGCAGCCTTGGTCTGTACATATCCCTCCGAAATTGTGGGATTCCACTTGCTGACGACAATATGAGCCGCTGGATATTGCCTCTTGATGGAGCCCAGCACAGCTTCGGTGTCCTTGGCTCTCTGGACGACAAAGAAAAGGGAATAGCCCGGCCCGTTAAAAGAAGGAACGTTCTTGATCAAGCTTTCGCTAATCTCCTGGGGGAACTCGGCGTAAATGATCTGCGATGGATTGGCCAGTTGGATCCCATAGGCCGCTGCCTGATCGGTCAGTTCTTTGGAGTACACTGTATCTGACTGCACGATCGTATTGAAGAACTCCTGCTTCAGGTGCTCCTCCAGTTTTTCTTTTTCCAAGGCCCTGCTTTGCTCAATTAACAAGATAACAGTTGTCTTGACGAGATTGCCGAAGGGGCGTGTCTCTTCAATCTCTCCGCTAATTCCTACCACGCCGACAATGATGCCGCCTAGCTCAATAGGAAGATTAATTCCCTTCTTCACAAACTCTTCGTCGCTATGAATTTCCACTATCTTCTGTTGTTTGATGGCTTCCGCCGCACCATAGTGCAATGTTCCGACCCGGGCCTTATTGCCGCTTCCGATAATAATGCCGTTCCGGTCCATAATGTTAATATTATAGGGGATATCCTTCATCATTTTATTCACGATATTCTGAGCTTGATGACGTGTCAGTTCAAACATAGTTGATCGCGCTCCTTAACATGGCATATCATCTAATTGTAAGCGTAATCAAAAATTTGGTCAATGCACAAAATTTGTGCAAAAGAACAAAGGGGCCATCTTTGACTTTATTCCGTACTCGTATTAACGTTGAATAAACACTCCGATGCTCAGAAGTGGTAACCAAATTGTCGGAGGAAGAAGCAATGGAGGAGAAGACTTGCACACAAAAGAGAGCTTGATAAAACAACTAGAAGCATTAGGCATTCATAGCGAAGGAACGGTATTGATCCATTCTTCCATGAAGAGCCTTGGCGAGGTGGAGGGTGGTGCCGACACAGTTTTGGATGCGTTTACCTCATATATGAAGGATGGGTTGTTGATATTACCGACCCATACTTGGTCTTATATCAACGCGGAAAATCCGAAGTTTGACGTGCAGCAATCCAAGGTTTGTGTGGGCATTCTGCCGGAGCTGTTCCGTCATAGACCGGGCGTTGTCCGCTCCTGGCATCCGACGCATTCCGTGGCAGCCTTGGGCCGCGATGCTGTTGAGTTCACACGGGACGATCACCATTTTGATACGCCTTGCGCAAGGGGATCGGCATGGGGTAAGCTGCTGGATCGTCAGGCGACTATTTTGCTCGTCGGCGTTGACTTGAAGCGGAATACGTTTATTCATGGGATTGAAGAGTGGGTGAATATTCCCGGTCGATTAACGGATGATCCGGAGATGCTTTATACCATTACCCCGGGCGGAACGGAAATCGAGGTGCCTTCGCGCAGGCATTGTGGCTTGCCGTGGTCGGAGCACTTCTGGAAGGTGGATGAGGTATTAATCAGCCGAGGGGCCATGCGTATGGGGCAACTGGGTGATGCTGTCGTTAGAGTATGTGATGCTGCCGCCATAACGGCTATCCTGACAGAAATGCTGGAAGACGACCCGGATTTGTTCTCGGATAATGAGCCGTTGAAGGATCAAGGTCGCTGGATGGCAGGGGCAAGTCAGTTATAGTTGGACGTCAAAAAAAACAAACCGCAGAAAGCTCTCATTCAGAGGGCTTCTGCGGTTTGTCCTGTTTAAATAGTTACGAAGCGGGTGTTCCTTGGGTTACCCCGTGAACATAAGTTTGCCAAGGTGTATCCAGAGCGCCTTGCCCTGGGTTGTAGGTGAAGAAATACTCCACCGTATCTCCTTGCTGCAGGCCTGGAACAGGGTAAGTGTAATTTCCATTACCGTCCGTATGCATGGCTACATTAAGCTGACCCCCGTTATTGATCTTATAATGCAGATCGGCGAAGGTCGCACCGTTCACGTAGAAGAGCAAGTCATTGCCTGTCTTCTTCAAGCCGCGAATTTCGTCCCCGATGATGATCACCGTGGAGGGCGGCGGGGTTACCGTAATGGTGCTTACCGCTGTTTTGCCGCCATCAGCGGTCGTGGCTGTAACGGTTGTTGTGCCTGGCGCAATGCCGGTTACAGTCCCGCTCGCATTAACCGATGCGATGCCGGAGTCAGCTACAGACCAGGTCACTTGCTTGTTGGTGGCATTAGAGGGAGCTACATTCGCGGATAGCTGAACACTTTGTCCAACTTCCACCCCAGTGGATGCGGGAGTTACCGTAACGCCGCTAACCGCTACATCACCAGGCTCTCCCGGAGTACCAGGATTGGTTCCTCCTCCTTGGTCACCATCCTTGTATACCCGAACGTAGTCAACCTGCATGGTTGCAGGGATGTCGCCAGGTCCAGGTGTCAGGCCACCGTCAAAGTTGCCGCCAATGGCCAGGTTCAAAATCAGGTAGAATGGCTCGTCAAACGGTGCATTTGGATTATTAGGAGCTGCTGTAGAGAACCATTGCTCGTTAGTGGCTTTATAGAAGAACTTGCCGTCTACATACCATTTAATATTATCTTCTTCCCAAACGACCGAATACACATGGTAATCGTTAGCGTAGGTTTGTCCACTTGGGAACTGATATTCCCCGCCAATATACTGGTTGGCCGGCCATTGTCCGCCATAGTGGATGGCTCCGCTCGTCACGCCGGGCAGGCGGCCTCTTGCTTCCATAATATCAATCTCGCCGGATGCTGCCCAGGTTCCGTAAGGGGAATTCTGCGGAAGCATCCAGAAGGCTGGCCAGATTCCATTGCCTGTCGGCAGCTTGGCTCTCATATCCACTCGGCCATAGGTGAGAGTGAAGTGGTCCTTCGTATTCACTTTACCCGATGAATATTGCGCATAACGATTCGGGTCTTGCGGGAACGACTTAGGATCGTTGATAGCCCGCAAATTCAAGTTACCATCCTGAACAAAGACGTTCTGCGAACTGTTTGTATAATGCTGCAACTCGTTGTTACCCCAACCCCAAGTGCCTGGGTCATCATTCAAATAGTAACCTTGTTCATAGTTCCATTTGTTCGTATCCAGGGTGGATTGATTGAATTCATCCTGGAAGATCAGATTGTAACCCTCGATATTCGGGTTGCCTGGTGTGCCGACCGGAATATCTACCTGGTCCTCGATGTCCGGACGTGGAGCATTAGGATTACCAATAAAAGTATATTGAACATAATTGCTACCCACATCTCCGCCAGCTTGTCCATTTAGCGGATAGCCAACACGGAATTGCATATCTTCTTGAATCGGTTGGAACCACAGTCCGTAAATATAATCGGCCCAATAACCCCATTGGTTGGCAGGGGACATATTATTGTAGCCATTCGCTTGATAGGAGAAGCCACTCAAGGCCGAGTTATCCATATTAACCCATTGACCATTCACATTGATTTGATAGACAAATTTGTCTAACTCCGACGCGATTGCTGCGCCTCCGTCAATTTTGGGCAGTGGAATTCCGATAGCTCCGTTGGTATCCGCTGTGAAGGACGTACCTTCATAAGGAGTCAAAATATATGAATTCCGTACCGGTTGATTGAAGGTAATGGTATAGATCAGACTGGCCGAAGAGGTCTTGGATTCCAGCTTCACATTAATAGATTCCGTTACCGTGAACCAGTATCCACCACCGCCGTCGGTAAATTGTCCGAAGTTGTGGTCGTAAATCCATCCGCTTGCTGCATTGTTGTCGATATCGATCCAGGTGCTGCTATTTACCGGCTTAACGAATAACTTGAGATCATCCGCCACCGCTTCGTACGTGACAGCCGAATCATTGTTGAAGGTAGGATAAGTGAAGCCTGAGCCACCCGTGAAGCTGGCCGTCAGATCGGGCCCTTGAGTTGGCGTCATTGCCGTAATCGTCGTTTTGTTGATGTTCTGGAATTGCAGCGTATAGTCCAGAGTCACCCCGTTAGCCTTGGAATACAGTTGCACTTCTGTCGTTGCCGAGAGAATGAACCAGTATCCGGTAAAGCCGCCATCGTTCCAGTGCCCCCAGTTCTGGTTGTATACGAAGGTGCTGACGCTGTCGATGTCCACCCAACTGCCATTCACCTTCACTTTAACGCCCAAATCATCTACGACATCGCTCCATGTGGCAGAGCCTCCGTTGAAGATTGGCATAACAAAGCCATAGCTGGCTTGTCCAACTCCAGACTTAGCAATCACGGGACCGTCATTAGCCGAGAAATAACCCATTGAGGTAATGGTGCTTTCTGCGGCTGACGCTGGAGTCCCCATAACGGGCGATAAACTGACGCCGGCAATCATGACTACAGCCAGCAGCATACTCCAAACTCTTCGATTGAACCTGTTCTTCACCTGGCGAAGTTGCTTCATCCTTGATCCTCCTTTGATAGATGTAACCTGGGTAATCGCTTACATTTATATTCTATCAAATGAAATAATTGGATGAAAGGGATAAATATATATTTTTTATAAAGTAATATTATTTTGTATTTAGATACTAGTTGTTTCCAGCAATTGAATATATTATTGTAAAAGTAAGTAATTATTTGGAGGGTATTATAACATGAGAAAAACATTGTTGTTTCTAATTAGCTGTTTGCTTATTTCTATTTCGTTGACTGGTTGTTGGGGAAAATCTAATGTGGATTCCCCCCAGGTTTCTGTTCCGAGCACGAGCGTAATAGGTACCGGAGACTTGCCCGACTATGATGATTTTTTAAAACTTATGGAAGATTTTAAAAATAATATAGCTATAGATGGATTTTCATTAATTCCACCAGTTAAGACAATATTTTTAATAGAAAGAGATTTTACATTTGATAAAAAAGACACCATAACACTTGGTGGTGGAAGTGGTGATTTTAATCCTACACAGCAATTATTTATATTTGAAAAAGAGGATAAGTCTGTTCAGTTTTATGTGCGCTTCTCTTATACAGAGATAGATATGGGAAACAATTTAGTTGCTTGGGAGATTCCTGTTGGATATGAAAATGCCGATGCCGAATTGTTAAATAGAACAGATATGGCAACTTACACATACAGAAATCTGATTGTTACCATTACACAAAATGCAAAAACAAAAGCAGATAATAAAACTACTAAAGAAGTAGTAAAGTCAGTACTTAAGATATTAGATAACTATTATAGCGAATGATATTGAAATAATACCATAATAGTAATATAATGGATAAGAATTAAAAAGTTGGGAGGTAATTATTCTGAAATTAAATATTAAAAGAAAGATCGCAATTTGCACACTCGCCTTACTCACAGTGACAACCCCTAGTGCCATCATCAACGCTCAAGACAGTATACCTAACACAGTTCAGGAGTTGGCGGATTCAAAAGTTTCAAATAAAATTCCAATTCCTGAAGTTAGAGCTTGGGAAACGGATTTAAATGGAAATACCAAGGAGGTTGTTCCGCTCTCACAAAGGGTAAATCTAATGGGTCCTCCAACTAATGACGGTTTCAAGTATGTTTTTGAAACATATATACCAAGCTCCCGGGCAGTAAGAGATTGGCATTATCAAAACTTAGGAATTTATCGTTATCAAAACGCTACTAATGCTGAGGGATCAATCCAATATGAACAGCAAAGCACGACATCTGGAAAATGGAATGTTTCGACTAATATTAGTGCTAAGGCAGAATTTAAGGCACCACTCTTTGGCAAAGTTGAAGCGCAAATTGGTGGATCATGGGGTATGGAAAGAGGATGGACTAAGGGAAGGAAATATGGAGCGACTCAAAAAGTAAATCCTAACACAACAATTTATTTGACAAATTATCAGGTTGCAGCTAATACAAACGGAAAATTGCAGTGGAAAAAATACTCTCCATCCGGTTCCCAGATAGGAGTTTATGAGGAATCAGCTGGTGGGTACGTGGTATCTCTAAGCGATGTTAATATTGAAGTTACAAGAACAGAGCCCAATTAATAGGGTGAAAATAAATAAAGAGGCGCAACTGACATCTAATCAGGTTGCGCCTTTTTGTAGTGTATTCAATTAGTTTAACGCTTTTTTTATACCAATCTGCTTCATATTTACAATCCAGATGCCAGCCAGAACTAGTAGAATTCCTACTAATGTGACAAAATGGAGGCTTTCATTGAGGAATACATACCCGGAGAGGATGCCTACGACCGGAACAAGCAGTAACGATACCGATGCCTTGCTGGCTTCGGTACGGCTCAGAATTAGGTTCCACATTACAAAGGCCAAGGCGGAAGCAATAATACCAGAGAACAGAATGTAAATGATCGGCATCAAGCCCCATTGGGCGCTCCCTCTCTCGAAAGAAAGCGAAAATGCCCATAACCCCGCGGCTCCGATAGCCATTTGCCAGGTGGTGTATTGGAGAGGATCGGCGTGCTTTAATTTTATTTTGAATAGTAGATTAGCGGCTGCCCATGAAATAGCGGAGCTGAGTGCTAGCAGTACAGCCCAGAAGGAGCCTCCCGATTGAATATTCATAGCTATGAATAAGCCGGCCAATCCTACGGCAATTCCCGTCGTCTTCTGAATCGTCAGCCGTTCTCCTGGTATCCAGCGATGTGCCATGATGGATAGAAACAGCGGCATGCTATAGGTCAAGACGGAGGTCAGGCCTGCACTAACATAGTTGAGTGAAATTTGAATTGCAATATTGAAGAAAGTGGTCTGTAGCAGCCCACAGATGATGTACCATTTCATATCCGAACGCTTAGGCTTCGGGGTTTTTCGAATCAAGCACACGGCAAATAGCACGATGGCTCCGGTCAAGAATCGCAGTGCAGCGAACATTACCGGCGGGAACGCCCCATTCCCTAATTTCATAATCACAAAATTAAATCCCCAGACAAGGCATAATAAAGCCATGGCCATTCTCATATCAAGTGTTCCTTTCCCGGATGAAATCGTGTTTTTCCTTGCCCTTACTACGCTATCGATACTTTACAACGGATTGTTATTGTCGTCTAATATATAAGTGTCATGGTTCTAAGTCGATTCGCGACTTAAAAAGGTTGATTCGAAAAGCCATCTTTACCCTGGAAGGAGCTCGTCCCATGGAATTGCGCCAGATTGAATATTTCATTGCCGTGGCGGAGGAACTGCATTTTGGCCGTGCAGCCAAGCGCCTGCAGATGACCCAGCCGCCCTTGAGCCAACAGATTATACAGCTAGAGAAAGAACTTGGAGTCCTGTTATTGGAGCGATCGAAGCGGCATGTGGAACTAACGGATGCAGGAAAGGTCTTCTTGCAGGAAGCGCGTCATGCGCTTGCCCAGCTTGAACAGGCCAAAGCGGCGGCACAGAGAGCGCATATGGGAATCGAGGGCAGACTGGTGCTAGGGTTTGTCGGATCGGCATCGTATGATATTCTTCCTGTCGTTGTGCGGGCTTTTCAGGAGCAATACCCACATGTCGACTTGGTTCTTCATGAGATGCCTACACCTGTGCAAATCGAAGCCTTTCGTCGAAAAGATATCGACATCGGCTTTGTCAGAACGCCAGTCGATGACCCTCTGTTATCATTCTTGCCCGTTCATCAGGAACTGTGTGTCGCGGTTGTCCCCAAGTTGCATCCCTTGGCAGGGCACACTTGCGTGTCGATGGAAGACTTAAGAGCCGAGCAATTCATCTTGCTGGAGAGGGGGATTTGGCCGAGCTGGCATGACGATATTGTGGCGAAATGCCATCAGGCCAGCTTCAGCCCAATCATTCGTCAGAGTGTGAAGGAAATACAAACCGCGATCAGCCTTGTTGCGGCGGGGCTAGGAGTAAGCATCGTACCGAGTTCCACATCCAATTTGCATGCGCGCGACGTTGCCTATTTGGACATTGCTGGAGACGCCCCGCGCATAGATATGAGCATTGCGTGGAGAACGGATAATACATCTCCCCTTGTTCAGCAATTTATCCAGGTCGTAGCACGACTGGATTCGGCTAAGTGAAACCTATGTTATTGACAGAACGTCCGCCCGGGACTAGTATTGAAATACTTAACAGGCATTGGTAGATAAAAATTGAATAATTCGTAAGCTATGATCGCTATGGATCACACTATAGCAGGAGCAGCTTCTGGAGAGACTGCGGGGAACCGCAGCGCCGAAGGGTTCATAATCTCAGGCAAAAGGACAGAAGGGTATTAAATAAACGATGTACTATGTGTTTTATTTCACATATTAGCCTTTATTTATTATTCTTGTGACCTTGAGATTGGAGTCCCTCCAATCTCTTTTTTTATGGGCATTTTATTATTGATCTCAAGGGGGAGTCAACTGTGGCACAACAAGAATTGCAGAGAAATCTAGAGAATCGGCATGTTCAGCTCATCGCGATCGGGGGCACGATCGGGACGGGATTATTTCTGGGGTCCGGCAAAGCCATACAATTAGCAGGACCGTCTATTATATTTGCTTATCTAATTGTAGGGATTGCCATCTTCTTTGTTATGCGGGCGTTAGGGGAGCTTTTGCTCTCCAAGGCGGGCTACCAGTCCTTCACGGATATTGCCCAGGATTATCTGGGGCCTCGCGCGGCGTTCATCACCGGCTGGACCTATTGGTTCTGCTGGATTATGACCGCCATGGCTGATGTCATCGCCGTAGGGGTCTACGTCAAATATTGGTTTGATATTCCGCAGTGGATTCCGGCCCTCATCTGTCTGCTTGTTTTGCTCGTTCTGAATTTGTTAACCGTGAAGAACTTTGGTGAACTGGAGTTTTGGTTCGCCTTGATCAAGGTGGTGACCATCTTGGCCTTGATTGCCATCGGGGCTGTGCTGATCATCATCGGCTTCAAGACCGACACGGGAACGGTCAGCCTCACGAATATATGGGGTCACGGGGGCGTATTCCCTAACGGGATTACCGGATTTCTGATGTCGTTCCAAATGGTAGTATTTGCTTATGTGGGCGTGGAGCTTGTGGGGGTGTCCGCTGCCGAAACCTCTAATCCGGAGAAAAATATTCCGTCCGCCATTAATAAAATTCCATTAAGAATCTTGTTCTTCTACGTCGGTGCACTTATCGCCTTGCTGGCGATTAATCCCTGGACACAGCTTAGCGCTTTGGAAAGCCCGTTCGTTAAAACCTTCACCCTGGTAGGCATTCCGCTGGCCGCTGGTGTAATCAACTTTGTTGTATTGACCTCGGCGGCCTCGGCCTGTAACAGCGGGATGTTCTCGACCAGCCGTATTCTGTATAACCTGGGCAGGAACCAACAGGCACCAGCCAAGCTGGCGAAGCTAAACCGTAACCATGTGCCCAGCAACGCGCTTTTCATCTCTACATTGGTCTTGTCTGTAGGTGCTCTGCTTAGCAAGCTGATTCCCGAGCAGGCCTTCGGCATCGTTACAACGATTAGTGCAATCTGCTTCATTTGGGTTTGGGGTGTGATTCTTATCTGCCATATCAAGTATAAGAAAACCAAGCCTGAGCTTCACGCCAAATCGCAGTTTAAAGCGCCGTTCACGCCAGCCATCAACTATGCTGTTCTTGCGTTGTTTTCGGTCATTCTCATCATTATGTTGTTTGCCGAGGCTACTCGCCCCGCTCTTCTGCTTACGCCGCTCTGGTTCGTGCTGCTCTATCTGCTAAGTCTGCGCCGGATTTAGTCCTGTTGGCTCCGCTGTAGTATAATGGGGGAGTGTAAACCATGCATAGTATAGAGAGGAGCCAGTGGAGATGGCACAAACGTTAACAGACAAAGTGGCAATCATAACCGGTGGAGCCCGCGGAATCGGTAAGGCTACGGCGATTGCATTGGCGAAGGAAGGCGTACATGTCGGCCTGATCTCAAGAACCGAAGCATCGTTGAAGGAAGTCGCGGCGGAAATCGAAGGCTTGGGCGTGAAGGTTGCTTATGCTGCGGTAGACGTGGCTTCCAAGGAGCAGGTAGATACGGCGATTGAAGCCTTGAAGGAGAAGCTGGGACCTGCGGATATCTTGATTAACAACGCGGGGATTGCTACCTTCGGCACACTGCTGGAGATGGACCCGGAAGTATGGAAAGGCATGATCGATACAAACCTGATGGGTACATATTATGTGACTCGGGCCGTTCTGCCTCAACTGATCGCCAAGAATGGCGGCGATATCATTAACATTTCTTCGACCAACGGACTGAATGGGGCAGCTACTGCCAGTGCTTATAGTGCGTCCAAATTTGCCGTTATGGGATTTACTGAATCTTTGGCGCAGGAAGTGCGTCGCAACAATATTCGCGTGTCGGCGTTAACGCCAAGTACGGTGGCAACCGACCTCGCCTTGGATCTGAACTTGATTAAAGAGAACAGCGACTCTAAATTTATCCAACCGGAGGACTTGGCCGAGTTTATTGTCGATCAGCTTAAGCTCCACCCGCGCGTGTATGTGAAGTCGGCATCTTTTATCGCGACCAATCCTTTTTAATATGAGTTAGTCTCATATACATGAAGAAGGGCCACTCTACAAGGTGGCCCTTCTTTGTTATGCTCCCAAGTCATTTATGTTCGCTTAACGCCATTTAATGGACTAATCTAGCTCCTTCACCGTTTCCCCTGTGATCAGCACAGGCTGATAATAGTTGGAGTTGCGCAGATCCTTTTTCCCTTGCAGCTTCTTGATGACCCAATCGGCGGCATCCCGGCCCATTTGTTCCTGGGGATGCGTCAGGGTCGTCAGCTTGATTCCGGCATTCTTGGCGATATAGGAGTTGTCCTGCCCGATCAGGGACAACTCGTCTGGAATGGAAATATTCATTCGTTTGCAGGCTTGAACCACTTCAAGCCCCACTTCGTCGTTGTAGCACACGATGGCGGTCAAGCTCTCGCGATTTGCGGTGAGGAATTGCTCCAGATTTGCGGGCAACCCCTGCTTCGTCTCCGTGTTGAAGGACAAGACCTGTTCCGGGTGAAAGCGCAGCTTCGCCTCCCCAAGTGCTTTGATATATCCTTTCATCCGGTATTTCCCCTGTAAATCATCCATCTTGGCAATAATACCAATTTGGGTATGGCCCATAGCGATGAGTTCCTGGGTCGCCAGATAGCTGGACTGCACATCATCCAGACAGAAGAAGGGCACCTCAAGCTCCTCATA
Organism: Paenibacillus senegalimassiliensis; assembly: GCF_001486585.1. GTDB lineage: Bacteria > Bacillota > Bacilli > Paenibacillales > Paenibacillaceae > Fontibacillus > Fontibacillus senegalimassiliensis. The sequence goes on along the minus strand of NZ_LN909044.1, from coordinate 762,691 downwards.
ATAAGCATTAATCATAATGAAGGGAACATTCTGTTCCTTAAAGGATAGATAGTACGCAATGTTAGGGTTGTACAGATTGCTCTTGGTGGGCTCCACGATCAAGCCGTCCACACCATAGGACAACATCATCTCTAGCGCCTTCTTCTCCTGAGCCACATCATTATTGGTGCTGGCCAGCAGCAGGGAATAATTGTCCTCATTAAGCCGCCCCTCAATCCCGCGAATAATGGAAGGAAAGATATAGTCGGAAATATAGGTGGTAATCACGCCGATGGTGCGGTTGTTGGTATTTCCACCTGCCTTGGTGAGGTATTGATTGCTGACGTAGGTACCGGACCCCTTCTCGCTTCTTAGGAAACCTTCATTAGCTAGCTCCAATATCGCTTTGCGCACCGTTTGCCGGCTGACATTATATTTATCTTGCAACGCGGATTCGGTGGGAATCTGCTCGCCCACATTATAGGTACCGGAGAGAATTTCGCTGCGAATTTCCTCCAGGATAATCTGATATTTCGGTTTCATCCATCTTCACTTCTTTCCAGGGTAAATAGTTGTATGTACAAATTTATAGACTGAATAGGGATAGCCCTCAAGTTGATTTCATATGTATAAACATTATATAGAAATAAAAAGATTTTTCCAGTGAGATATTTGTACGTATAAATCTTGTATGTTATTGACAAATGTACGAACAAAAAACTATACTAGGGCTGTAAAAAGAAGAAAGCGCCTTCTTGAAAGGGGAGCAGATAAATATGGATCAGGCCATCAGGCAAGCGATTGAACAAGGTGAGACTTCGCTTGGGATTGAACTGGGGTCTACGCGGATCAAGGCGGTGCTGATTAACCGCCGTTTTGAGACGATCGCATCAGGAAGCTATGAATGGGAGAATCAATTGGTAGACGGGTACTGGACGTACAGTCTGGAGGATATTCTGAACGGGCTGCCCGCGGCGTACCAGGAAATGAAACAGGATATCGAGCAAAAATATAGCATCAAGCTGCGAACGGTAGGCTCCATTGGTTTCTCCGCTATGATGCATGGATATATGGCCTTTGACCGCGAGGGGGAACTGCTGGTTCCCTTCCGCACGTGGCGCAATGCCAACACTGGCGATGCGGCCAAGGCATTAACAGAACTGTTCCAGTTCAACATTCCTGAACGCTGGAGCATTGCCCATCTCTATCAGGCGATTTTGAACCAAGAGGATCATGTCCCGAGAGTCGACTTCATCACTACGCTGGCGGGATATATTCATTGGCTGCTGACTGGAGAAAAGTCGCTGGGCATCGGAGATGCATCCGGTATGTTTCCCATCGATGAGGGTGCGGGGAATTACCATGCCGGGATGGTCCAGCAGTTCGATAAGCTTGTCGCCAATCAGAGTTACCCCTGGAAGCTGGCCCAGATTCTACCTCAGGTTCGTCTTGCCGGGGAACGGGCAGGGGAGCTTACCGCTGCCGGAGCGAAGCTGCTGGACCCGGCAGGGGATTTGCTGGCAGGCATACCGCTATGTGCTCCCGAAGGGGATGCGGGAACAGGGATGGTAGCTACGAATAGCGTAAGGAAGCGGACAGGTAATATTTCCGTAGGTACATCGGTATTTGCCATGATCGTGTTAGAGAAGGACCTGACGGCCGTTTATCCCGAGATCGACATGGTGACTACACCGGATGGAAGTCCGGTGGGCATGGTACATGCCAATAACTGCTCCAGTGACATCAATGCCTGGATGGGCCTGTTCCGTGAGTTCTATGAAGCGATGGGCCAGAAGGCCAATCCGGATGAACTGTTTGGCGTCTTGTTCAACAAGGCATTGGAGGCTGATCCTGACGGAGGCGGATTGCTTAGCTACGGCTATTACTCGGGTGAGAATATTACGGGCATGTCAAAAGGCAGACCGTTGTTCGTCCGTTCCCCTGAGAGCCGGTTCAACTTGGCTAACTTTATGCGGGTGCATCTGTTCACCGCCTTCGGTGCGCTCAAGATCGGCATGGATATTCTGACCAAGAAGGAGCATGTGGCGATCGACAGCATTCTGGCTCATGGCGGATTGTTCAAGACGCCGGTTGTCGGGCAAAGAATGGTGGCCGCTGCTCTCAATGTACCGGTCTCTGTGATGGACAATGCCGGGGAAGGCGGGGCATGGGGGATGGCGATTCTGGCCTCCTATATGCTGAACCGGGGGCAAGCGGAGAATCTGGATCATTTTCTGGCAAGTGAGGTATTCAAGGACGTGGCGGGACAGCAACTACAGCCGGAAGCAGCCGATGTGAAAGGCTTTGAACTCTTCCTGGAGCGTTATACCCGGGGGCTGGCCATCGAACAAGCGGCTGTAGATCATCTGGTGGAGAACGGGAGGGCTTGACGTGTTAGAACAATTGAAGGAACAGGTATACGAGGCCAATTTGGAGTTGCCCAAGCAGGGGCTGGTGAAATTCACCTGGGGTAATGTGAGTGCCGTTGATCGCGCGAGTCGTTTGTTTGTGATCAAACCCAGCGGTGTGAGCTACGAGACGATGAAGCCTAGCGACATGGTGGTCGTTGATTTCGACGGAAACGTGGTGGAAGGAGAGCTTAGACCTTCCTCGGATACAGCAACCCATGCCGTGCTTTACAAGCATTATGAGGCAATCGGCGGCATCGTGCACACGCACTCCACCTGGGCGACCGCTTGGGCTCAAGCGGGTGTGGATCTTTCGGTGATGGGAACGACGCATGCCGATACCTTCTATGGAGCAGTGCCTTGCACCCGCTTCTTGACCCAAGCAGAAGTTGAGAGCGGTTATGAGGCGGAGACGGGACGGCTCATTATTGAGACCTTCGAGGAGCGAGGCCTGGATGTTATGGCGGTGCCCGGGGTTCTACTCAAGGGACACGCACCCTTCACCTGGGGCAAGGATGCAAAATCTGCTGTGGTGAACACCGTCATATTAGAGGAAGTCGCGAAGATGAATTTGTTAGCGCGGCAAGTGAATCCATCTGCGGAGGATCTGCCGCAGTACATTCTGGATAAGCACTATTTACGCAAGCATGGCAAGGACGCTTATTACGGACAGAAGTGACAGAAGGTATGGCTCAATCTAAAAATTAGTGTTTGACAAAAGACATCTATAGAACGGAGGGTCGTAGGGATTCTGGAGAAACGAAGTGGTCGCCTTTGCGAGTAGATTTCAACCTTATGAGAATTTATTTAATCGGGAAAATCTAGGAACAACAGCGATTGGAAGAACCCTACGAACCCGGAGGGCCTCATCGCCCACATGTCAAGCACTGCTTTCGCTGTTGAGCCGAACTTATCTAACTAAATCCAAAAGGGAAGAGGATGAATATCATGTCTACAGCCATTGCCAAGCAATTCTGGTTCGTTGTGGGATCGCAGCATTTGTACGGGGAAGAGGCTCTTGCCGAGGTGAAGGCCCATGCGCAGACGATGACTGATGCATTGAACAAAAGTGGTGTCCTGCCATATCCATTGGTTTTGCAGGATCTAGCCGTGAGCGCGGATAAGATTACCTCCATCATGAAGGAAGTTAACTATCGGGACGAAGTGGCAGGCGTGATCACTTGGATGCATACCTTCTCCCCGGCCAAGATGTGGATTCGCGGTACGAAGCTGCTGCAGAAGCCTTTGCTCCATCTGGCTACTCAATATAATGAGAGCATTCCTTGGGCGACGATTGATATGGACTTTATGAACCTGAATCAGGCGGCACACGGTGACCGTGAATATGGATTTATTAATGCCAGGTTGAACAAACAGAACAAAGTGGTGGTGGGCTATTGGGAGCGTCCAGAGGTGCAGCAGCAAATTGCTGATTGGATGGATGTAGCTGCGGCTTACAATGAAAGCTTTAACATCAAGGTAGCGCGCTTTGGCGACAATATGCGCAATGTGGGAGTCACCGAGGGCGATAAGGTTGAAGCGCAAATCCAGTTCGGCTGGACCGTGGACTATTTCGGAATCGGTGATTTGGTAGCGTACGTTAATACCGTGACGGAGGAAGACATTGACGCTTTATTTGCGGAATATGAGAAGCTGTATGATTTCGACTATGGCAACTATAGTAAGGAAGCTTGGGAAGCTAGCGTCAAGGTGCAAGCCAGCTATGAAATTGCCTTGAAACGATTCCTGGATCAGGGCGGCTACAATGCATTTACCTCCAACTTCGAGGACTTACATGGAATGAAGCAGCTTCCAGGCCTGGCCGTACAACGTCTGATGGCCCAAGGCTACGGCTTCGCCGGGGAAGGTGACTGGAAGACAGCGGCATTGGATCGCTTGCTGAAGGTGATGAGTCATAACCAAAATACTGGCTTCATGGAAGATTATACGTACGAGATGGCTGTAGGTCAGGAAGCAATCCTGCAATCTCATATGCTGGAGGTCGATCCAAGTCTGGCTAGTAACAAACCTAAGATTCTGGTATCGCCACTGGGTATTGGTGATCGTGAAGATCCGGCGCGCCTGGTGTTTGACGGTAAGGCTGGCGAAGGCGTCGTGGTATCAATGGCGGACTTCGGTACCCATTACAAGCTGCTGATTAACGAGGTGACGGCCTTTGAACCTACGGTTCCTGCCCCTCATTTACCCGTAGCTCGTGTACTGTGGCAAGTGAAGCCGAACTTCCAGGACGGGGTGAAGGCCTGGATCGAGAACGGGGGCGGGCATCATACGGTTGTGTCCCTGAATCTGACTACAGATCAAATCATTACGTATGCCAAGCTAGTGAATCTGGAGTACGTCGTAATCAAATAAAATAAGCATAACTCATTCCTAATAAATTGCATGTACAAAGAAACTGTTGACCGGGTAAATGGTGGGCTTCACTTCCATTTTCCGGCCAGCGGTTTCTTTTTTTGGTTTGATTTTACGTGAAAAAATATAACACAACAAAAAAATATCAACTCATTTATGTTAGGTTTATGTTATATAAAAAATCAGTGTTTTCAAGTTTTTCAGGACTGCATACAGTCATGGGGAACGCTTGGAAACGGCGCTGGTATTGATTTCCGGTCATGCGGCAGAGTCCATTATCCTATATAATAAAGCAAAAATAGAAACGGGGGGAGTACCTGTGGTGCGACGCTGGAATCAATTAACCTACCAGAGCAAGCTGTTTCTGTCGTTTCTTATGTTAGGTATTATCCCATCTATAGTGATTGGAACCATGGCTTATCTCAAATCGGTGGATACCTTGGAAAGGCGAGTCAGTGAAGATCTCAGGGTCATTGCCGGGCAGCTTAATGAGGCTATTCAGCGTCAGGTGGAGGATGTAGACCGCTTCAGTACCTTTCCATACTTTACCCCGGAGATTCTGGAGATTCTGGGCGAGCCGTATATGCCCCGTGAGCAGTGGAGCTACCGCGAGATTGAAACACAGCGTCAATTCGCCAAGCTGCTCGTGACTTATCCCTCGATCTCAACGACGATCCAGGGAATTCTTTTTTTCAGCGACAAGGGCAATGTGTATGGCTACCGAGTAAGTGATCGTTCATCGATCAATGAGACGGTCAGTCCTGTAGAGGAACCGTGGTACCGGGAGACACAAGAGCGCGGTGGCGGCATCGCTATTTCGGGATTGCGCATGGAACGCCAGTTCAACAGCCCTCCGTTCAACACGATCACGGCCTCGCGGGTGTTGCTGAATGATGATTTTAGCACGGCAGGGGTCATTGCAATCGATATTAATCCGGATTTTATTCAAAATATTGTCCGGTCCTTCCAGCTTGAAACGATGCATGTGCTGGTTGCCGACGAGAAGGGGGAGCTTATCTACTCGACTCAAGGCACAGACAACCGGCAGTTCCTGGATGCAGCAGCGGCTCAGGCCGAGAAGCTGGGGGCAACGAAGGGCATGATTACTGTGCCCGAACTGAGTGAGAGCCACCCGGCGGCCACGGGGGTTTACGCCTATAGCGATTATCTTGGCTGGACAACGTATCTGCTCATCGACCGGCAGGAGCTGCTGGGGGATGTAAATGTCATCCGCAACTTCACCATCATCCTGGTTGCGGTCTTTACGGTCCTAGCTGCAATTCTATCGTTGTTGCTGGCTCGCGGACTGTCGAAGCCCATCCGCCGCTTGATCTCATCTATGCGGGAGGTGGAGCTTGGTGTATTTGCTCCGCCAACGGAGCCGCTAGCCAAGGGGGAGCTTGGGCAATTGCATCTCAGCTATGTAACGATGGTGCGCCGGCTGGATATGCTGATCCAGTCCATTGAGGAGAAGGAGCGGCAGAAGCGTGAGGCGGAGCTGTATGCGCTGCGTGCCCGGATTGCCCCGCATTTCCTTTACAACACAATCAACTCTATCCGCATGCTTGCTGTGTTGCAGCAGTCGGACGCCATTGCGAAGCTACTGCTCTCGCTTGGCAAGCTGCTGCATGCCAATATGAAGCTTGATAGTGAACTGGTGCCGCTATCGGCCGAACTGGAGCTGTTGCACCACTATGTACGGCTGATGGAACTCCGCTATACGAACCGATTTCAGGTGGAGTGGCAAATACAGGAGGGGACTCCAGATGCCTTGGTGCTGCCGATGATTCTCCAGCCGTTGATGGAGAACGCGATTTTCCACGGTTCACTGAATAAGGACGGCGTGTTGCAGATTGAGGTTGGTGCAACCCTGGTGGGCGATGGCACTGAACTGGTGATCTGGATTGAAGACAACGGTCAGGGTATAGAGGCTGGTCGTGTAGCTGAATTGAATGCGGAGACGCCGAAGGCCGCTTTGCAGGAACGGGCGAGTATTGGCATGGCTAATGTGCGGGACCGTATACAGCTTCGCTTCGGCTTGCCTTATACCTTGAAGGTAGAGAGTGAGCAAGGAGCCGGTACTAGAGTAACCGTGAATGTGCCTTACCAGTCACCAAGCGGTCTGGATAGCTAGGTGCATAACAAGGGGGGAAGGCTAGTGTGGAACTTGATGGTGGTCGAGGATGAAACGATTGTACGTCTGGGGTTGCGCTACATGATGGACTGGAATGAACTGGACATCAACTGGAAGGCGGAGGCATCGGGCGGCGAGGAAGCGCTGGAACTGTTGGAGAAGGAAGAAATTCATATTGTAATGACGGATATTCGTATGCCGGGTATGGATGGACTGACGTTAGCTCGCCAAATCAAGGAACGGTATAGCTGGATACAGATTATTTTCTTTAGTAGCTTCGAGGATTTTCCTTATGTGAAGGAGGCCGTACGAATCGGCGTCGTTGACTACCTGCACAAGCCAACGATGGAACCCGAGGAGATTGCTGCGGCACTCCGCAAGGCCCGCGCCAACCTGGAGGAGCAGCAGGCGGCGACTCCGGCAGGCTACACCGACAAGGAACGCGAGAGCTTCCTGCTGGAATGGCTGGAGGGGGAGCGCCTGCCGGAGGGAATGGAGGAACGCGTTCGTCGCTTTGGACTCAGGACATTACTTGGAGCAGGGGTTCAACTCGCCATTCTGCATATCGAGGGCGAGGTGAAGCCGGAATTGGCTCGCTTCATGTCTTTCCGCTATTACCTGGAGGAATATGCCGTGCGACAGTGGGGCGGACTGCTGGTAAGCCGCGGACAATGCGAGCTTATCTGGCTTCTGCCCCGCAGCGGCAAGGGCCATGACGAGGAGGAGATTCATGAGTATTTAAAGCAGTTGGAGCAGGGGCTGTCCAACATGCTGAGTCTCCGGATGGCTTACACTTACACCGGTATTCGGGACGGACTGGAGGAATTGCCAGAGGCATACCGGACCGCAGCCGCGCAGCCGCTGTCCAGTGAAGGTGGCTACAGCGGAATTGTTAGGCTGGCCACCGGCTACATCGACCAATTTCTACTCAAGGAGGTGACGCTGGCTCGAATTGCGGAAGAGGTTCATGTCAGTGTTAGCCACTTGAGCAGGGTGTTTCTGAAGGAGACCGGACAGCACTTTAACGAATATGTTACCGCCAAGAAGATGCTGTTGGCCCGCAAGATGCTGCGGGAAAGCAATCTGAAGGTATACGAGGTGGCCGAACAGCTTGGGTATGCGAACCCGCATTATTTCAGTAAATTGTTCAAAGATGACATAGGCATGACACCTCTTGAATTTCGCAATCAATAGGCTGCTGAGCCGTAAATAGCAAGAAAATAGGGGAAGACAGCAAATTTCATCTATTTATAGCTCGCCGCATACAGAATGCCCTCATCAAATCGGCAAGAATTCGCAGTAAAGCAGCAAACCAGTATGGTAGTTTACCTGACACAACAACAGTAATATAGGGGTAAGAAATTCAATTCATGTCAGGGAGGCTAACATATGAGAAGAAAAGGCGGGTTATGGTGGTTAACGACGGTGTGTCTCAGCTTGGTTCTGGTACTGGCGGGCTGTGGCAGCAATAACGGCAGCAGTTCAAGCAACTCGGAGCCTGGGGCTTCCAGCGGAGCGAATGCAGCAAGCGGCACAGAAGATAAAGAGCCGGTTACGCTCAAACTGACAACCTGGAATCCGATTAGCCAGACGGTCATCGACAAGTTCCAGGAGGAGTATCCTTGGATTACCATCGAGCATGACAAAGTATACGATCAATTCCGCGAGATCATCCGTACCCGGATAGTCTCCAAGGCGGATATGGATATGACCTGGTTGTTCCCTAACCAAGTCGTTGACTTCTCCAGGGAAGGGGCTCTGATGGACATCAGTGGTAGCCCGTGGCTGAGCAACTACTTGGAGGCGGCAGTTGATCTCGGCACCGTGGATGGCAAGACATACGGCGTTCCTTACAATAGCCAGCCCATCCTGATGTTCTACAACAAGACCTTGTTCGATCAGCTTGGGTTGTCCGTTCCAAAGACCTGGGAAGAGATGATGGAGGTCAGCGAAGCTATTAAGGCTAGCGGCACGGCTCCTATGGTCATCGGCAGTAAGGATGGTTGGGCTACCCAATTCCTCGCGACGGCACAATTCGGTCTGTATAAGCATGACAATTCGGAGGTATTTGCCCAACTGGCGGACGGGGAGAAGAAATGGACCGATCCGGAATTTGCAACCTTCTTCGACGGGATGAAGGAATTAGTAGATAAGGGTTATCTGCTGGAGAACTCGGTGGGTTTGAGCTATGACCAGGTGGCCCAGGTATTTAAAGAGGGCAAAGCCGCCATGTGGCCAATGGGTGAATGGGGCTATAGCGAGAACTTTGATGCCAGCTTTGATAGCTTTGAGATTGGTGCGTTCCCCATTCCGGTCAACCGCGGTGATCAGCCACTCGTGACCAACCTTGTCTCTGATAATTTACTGGTTGGCGTAAGCTGGAGCAAGCATCAGGAAGAGATCAAGCTGTTCATGGAATTCGTTGCCCGGCAAGACATGGCTCAAATCTGGTCTGAGGAGACGAAGCAAGCCGTTACCGTTAAGGGGGGGACCTCCGGTACTTACAGCCCGCTTGCTCCTGCGCTCCAACCGCTCATTGATGCTACGGAAGCGCAGATTTTTCCGAGCATGACCGCTTCGGTTGAGCCCGTGATGTTCCCGATTTTCCAACAGATTCTACTGAAGCAGGATGTGGATATGGCGAAGCTGCTCGAGCAAATGCAGGCGGCACAGGACAAAGACATCTAGGAAGCCAGGGCGTGTCTGACAATTGGTAGAGCTGGCTAATCCCCGGCATGCTCAGACACGCCTGGCCCACTGCATATGGAGGTTTGGCAATGAAATTCATGAACTTACGCAACTACATCTTATTTGTCGCTCCTGCGCTGCTGATTTACCTGGTTTTTTTCGCCGGTCCAATCTTCAGTGGCCTCTACTACGGTTTTACCGACTGGAATGGCTTCTCCTTCAAAGCCGAATGGGTGGGACTGGAAAATTTTCAGGAGGCTTTTCGTGACCCACTGCTTCTGACCGCGTTAAAAAACATGGTCATACTCTCGGTTGTAGTCATTGTGCTACAGCATAGTTTCTCCATCTTGCTCGCCGTATTGCTGGACCAGAAGGTGAAGGGCATTGTCTGGATGCGAGCGGTTATCTTTTTCCCGGTTATCCTGAACACGGTAGTTATCGGCTACGTATGGAGCTACATGTACGCGCCGATGGTTGGCTTCTTGCCCCGGTTGTTCGCGGCGCTGGGACTGGACGGTCTGGCACAGCTTGACCCGCTCGGTGATCCGAAGCTGGCCATCTATGCCATAGCATTTGTCATGGTCTGGCAGTACACCGGCTATTCCATGATGATCTACCTGGCGGGTTTGCAGTCCGTATCGGGAGAGATTTACGAAGCTGCAAGTATTGACGGCGCGGGTCCATTTAATAAATTTTTCAAAGTCACGCTACCGCTCCTGATTCCTTCCATAATTGTGAACACGGTGTTATCTGTCATCGGTTGTATGAAGATGTTTGAGCATGTCTTCATCATGACTCAGGGCGGGCCAGCCAACTCGACCCAGACTTTCGGGATTATGATCTACCAATATGCCTTCAAGACTTCACAGATGGGCTACGGTACAGCGATGGCGATGATCTTATCCGTCATGATTTTGCTGGCGACCTTCATTCAGATCAGGCTGCTTAGCCGCTTGGAGGTGACAAATTGACGACTACTCTGCAAAAAGCATCCATATATACGATTCTAGCGATCGCCCTCATTCTTGTGCTGGTGCCGATGGGCGTCATGATTACGGTCTCGCTGCAAACTTCGTCTTCGGTCAACCCGCTGGCATTGCCGCGTGATCCACAATGGGGCAACTACGTAGAGGCGCTTCGTACCGGGAATCTGCTTCCGTATTTCAGCAACAGCATTCTAGTGCTCGTAATTACCACTACGGTAGCAATTGCTATCGCTGTGTTAGCCGCTTACGGTCTGCATCACGGCAGAAGGTATAAGTCCGATGCACTGTCGACCTTCTTCCTGATGGGGATGATTCTCCCCGCCTTCTCAGGTACGATTCCGGCATTTCTGGTATTGCGCGAGATTCATCTGCTTAATACACATATCGGGCTATCTCTGATTCAGATTGCTTCGGGTTTGGCGCTACCTATTTTTTTATACGTCAATTTCTTCAAAACCGTGCCCAGAGAGATTGAAGAAGCCGCCGTGGTGGATGGTTGCGGGCCGTGGCGGACGTTCTTACGAATTATATTCCCGCTAACGCTGCCGATTACCGCGACAACTGTCATCGTTGTGGCTATTAACTCCTGGAACGACTTCTTTAACCCGCTGATCTATTTGTCCTCACCTGAAATGCGCACGCTGCCGGTCGGGCTGATGGCATTCAAGAGCCAATACAACACCAACTGGCCGCAAATGTTCGCCGGTGCTACGCTGGTGGCCTTGCCAATTATCATTCTGTACATGTTCGTGCAAAGGTTCATTATCAAGGGAATGGTTGGCGGTGCGGTGAAGGGCTGAGCGACAGGAACATCCAAGATTCACCTAGCCTGCTGAAAAGGAGTTGTGTCTGTATGAACAGCAATAGAAGTATCATTCCGTGGCAAGGGCTGGTCGTTTCCTGCCAAGCCTTGGAGGATGAGCCGTTGCACGGCAGCGCTCATATGGTTGCGATGGCTCGGGCCGCGCAGTCGGTGGGAGCCACCGGAATCAGGGCCAACTCGGAGGCGGATATCCGCGCGATCAAGGCGGAGGTCAAGCTGCCGCTGATTGGGCTGCGGAAGCGGACGGTTCCTGGCTTCAGCGTATTTATTACGCCGACGCTGGAGGATGCGCTCAGCGTTCATGCCGCCGGTGCGGATATCGTCGCCATTGACGGCACGGGACGCCCTCGTCCTGACGGGCGGACACTGGAAGAGACGGTAGCTGCACTAAAGTCAGCGGGTGTGCCCGTGATGGCAGATATCGCGACGTTTGACGAAGGCGTTAGGGCAGCTCAGCTTGGGGTTGATTATGTATCGACCACGCTGAGCGGCTACACTGAGGACACGGCAGACATCGTACTGCCCAATATGGAGCTGCTGGCCCGGCTGACCGCCGAGCTTCAAGTGCCGGTTGTAGCCGAAGGAGGCATTCATCAGCCGGAACAGGCGGCGGAAGCGCTCCGGCGGGGAGCCGCCTTCGTGGTGGTTGGCTCGGCCATTACACGGCCGCAGTGGATCGCCGCCCGCTATGCGGAAGCCATGCGCCTGGCCGCCGCAGGCATGAGAGAGGGGCGCGCTGAATGAAGGAGAGCTATATCGGCCTTGATCTCGGCGGTACCGGCATTAAGGCGGCACTGGTCGATGAGGATGGAACAATCACCGCCAGAGCCAAGAGAATGACGCCAACCGCCGAGGGGCGGGAAGGGATTTTCCGCGCGGTCCAGCAGGTCATTGCTGAACTGCTTGAGCAGAATTCACAGGTTCGCGGTATCGGCATCGGTACGGCGGGCTGGGTGGAGCCGGACACTGGCAAGGTGCTCTTCGCGAACAACAACCTGCCCGGCTGGACCGGCATGCCGCTCCGTGAGGCGGTGGCGCAGGCCTTTTCGTTGCCTGTAGCCGTGGAGAACGACGCCAACGCGGCTGCCCTGGGGGAAGGTTGGCTCGGCGCCGCCTTGCCTTACCGCCATTATGCCATGCTGACTCTGGGTACCGGCGTCGGTGGCGCCGTGGTGCTGGGCGGGCGCATCATTACTGGCGGCAAAGGCGCTGCCGGGGAGTTCGGCCACATGGTGCTGCACCCGGGAGGTATCCCGTGTAGCTGCGGACAGCGTGGCTGCATGGAGCACTACGTGTCCGGACGGGCGCTCGGGCGGCTGGCGGCGGAGGTTCATCCGGCATGGGACGGTCGTCATCTACTGGAGGCGTTCGCCGCAGGAGACACTGCCGCTGCACCGGCGGTAGAGCGTTACTTTACCGACCTTAGCCTGGCTGCACACAATATCCAGTCATTCCTTGACCCGGAGGCGATTATCCTGGGTGGAGGTGTAGCCGACTCCCATCCGTTGTGGCTGGAAGCATGGAAGCTGCGACTGGCTGAGCTGACACCGCTGAAGCTGACCCTGATTCCAGCATCCCTTGGGAATGAAGCGGGCATACTGGGCGCCGCCAGAGCAATTATGCAGAAGGAGAGGGGTTGACGTGCTGCTTGAAGTGATCGCAACGACGGCAGAGGATGCGTGGCTTGCCGAGCAAGGGGGCGCGGACCGAATCGAGCTCATTACGGCATTTCCCGAAGGCGGGTTAACCCCGTCGCTTGGATTGGTCGAAGAGGTTCGTGCACGAGTGAGCCTTCCGGTGCGGGTGATGATTCGTCCCCATGCACGCTCCTTCGTATATAGCCGCATCGATGCGGAGACGATGCTGCGCGATGTGCGGCATATCGCGGCCATCCCGGGTCTTGGCCTCGTGACAGGGATGCTCCGCCCAGACGGCGCAGTGGACGAAGAACTGCTCACTGCGTTACTCGCGGCTGCTGAAGGTCTCCCGGTGACATTCCACCGGGCATTCGATGAAGCGGTTGATCTGGCCGCTGCTTATGAGGTACTTGCGAAGTATCCGCAGATTACCGATCTGTTAACATCCGGCGGTGCGGCTATAGCTCCCGAGGGAGCGGAGTTACTCGCTGGGCTGATTCGCCGCTCCGCCAGTGGGGGTCCTGCTGTTCTGTGCGGCAGCGGTCTGAATGCCGACAATTTGCCGGACTTCCTCGCTTGCACAGGAGCCGAGCGAATTCATCTCGGGTCCGCCGTGAGGGAAGGCGGCGACCCGCGCAGGCCGGTAGATCCGGCCAAGGTTGAGGAAGTACGCAGTCTGCTACATTCATGGAAGAGGTGAGGAGCATGTCACAACAGAAGCAGCGCGAGCTGCGTCAGCAGAAGAAGCAAGAGATTAAGGCATCCATCGAGAATGGTCCTTACGTAGCGGACTGGACGTCTCTTGACGGGTATACCGTTCCGCGTTGGTATGAGGACGCGAAGTTTGGCATTTTCATCCACTGGGGGGTCTATTCTGTACCCGCCTTCGGGACAGAATGGTACGCACGCAATATGTACAGGGAAGGTACCGAGGTGTACGAGCATCATGTACAAACTTATGGTACGCCGGATCAATTTGGCTATAAAGATTTCATTCCGATGTTCACCGCGGAGAAATTTGATGCGGAAGAGTGGGCGTCCCTCTTCAAACGAGCTGGCGCTGCGTTCGTCGTACCCGTCGCTGAGCATCATGACGGTTTCGCAATGTATGACAGCCCGTTCTCCGAATGGACAGCGATCCGGATGGGCCCCAAGCGTGATGTCATTGGTGAATTGGCCGCCGCGGTGCGTCGCCATTATATGACCTTCGGGGTCTCGTCCCACCGAGCCGAGAACTGGTGGTATTACAACGGAGGTCGCGAGCTGCCGTCCGATGTGCAGGACCCGCAATACGCCGAGTTATACGGTCCGGCGCAGGCCTGCTACGGCGACCCGGCATATCCCTTGCCGATTCTTCCACCGAATGAGGAATTTCTGGACGACTGGTTCTTGCGTACCTGCGATCTGATCGACCGTTATGGCCCGCAGTTGGTTTACTTCGACTGGTGGATTGAGCAACCGGTATTCAAGCCGTATCTGCAAAAGCTGGCCGCCTACTATTACAATAAAGCCGCGGAATGGGGCCAGGGCGCAGTGATTAATTACAAATTCGATGCCTTTGCTGAAGGTACAGCGGTCTATGATATGGAACGTGGACAATTGGCCGATATTCATCCAAGTGTCTGGCAGACCTGTACCTCTGTGGGAGAGACGGCCTGGTGCCACATTGCTGACCACAAATATAAGTCGGTGCAGACCATCCTTGGTGATCTGGTTGATATCGTCAGTAAGAACGGGGTTATGCTGTTGAATGTGGGGCCACGCGCCGATGGGACGATCCCTGAGGAAGAACAGCGGATGCTGCTGGAGATCGGCGACTGGCTCGCGGTGAATGGCGAAGCCATCTATGGCACAAGACCGTGGAAGGTGTACGGCGAGGGACCCACGCAGATCGTGAGCGGGACCTTCAATGATACCAAGCGTAGTGCATTTACCGCGCGCGACATTCGGTTTACATCACGAGGCGACGGCATCCTATATGCCACAGTGATGGGGTGGCCGGAGGACGGCGTCGCTGTGATCGAGACGCTGGGCATCCGCGGCAAGCTGCTGCCAGGTGAGATTGGCAAGCTGGAGCTGCTAGGCTGGAAGGGTGAACTTGCGTGGAGTCGGGAGGAACTGGCGCTGAAGGTCAATCTGCCAGAAGCCATGGCCTCCCGTGGTATGCTGGTACTGCGCATAGAGCACGGTGCTGTGGACGCAGCCAGATAAATCTACTCCAGCCACTTAACGTTGAGACGTACGGGCATTGGCCGTCTGATGATTTAACATCGGCTTGGCGTCCTTGCCCTTGCTCTTGACTTGCTTCAGAGCGGCGACGATCAAGAAGCTGATAATGACAAGCAGCAGCCAGGAACTGATCTTGCCGATATGCACGAGATGCCAGCCCCCCGTTTGATTCGGATATTTCCATGCGCTGAAGAAGGTGGCGATATTCTCAGCAACCCAGATAAAGAAGCCGATCAGACCGAAGGACAGGACGAGCGGCATATGGTAGCGCTGAACGCCTACTTCGTAATACACCCGGGTCCGCCAGAACACGACCACCACGAGGGCAAACAGCCACCAGCGGATATCAATCCAGTAATGATGGGTAAAAAAGTTCAGATAAACCATCGCGGCCAGCGGTACGCTAAGCCAAAGCGGCGGGAAGTGTTCAAGCTTGATACTCAGCCGCCGCCAGGCTTGGCATAGATAGCTGGCTACGCTGGCATACATAAATCCGCTATAGAGCGGGACTCCGTTCACCTTCGCCCAGCCCTCCTCCGGATAAGACCAGGAGCCCATATGAACCTTGAACATTTCCAGCGCTAAGCCAATCAAGTGAAAGACGCTAATGACCTTAAGCTCATCGCTGGTCTCAAGTCCCGATCGTACCATCCAGACCTGCATCGCCAGACAGATGATGAGCAGCCAATCGTAGCGGGGGAGCCAGGGCAAGGGAAGGAATTGGGTCAGGGCAAGTGAGGCAAAAATCACGACGGGAAACACGCAGGATAACGCTTGTTGCCACCCGAAGCGGACCAACTGTTGCATAGCATGCCATACGCGGTTTTTCATGAGCTTTCCCCCCTTATCCCTCTGTTTTGCTATCGCTTCTGTATTCAAGAATATCTCCGGGCTGGCAATTCAAGGCCTCACAGATTGCCTCCAGTGTGGAGAAACGAATAGCCTTGGCCTTGCCGTTCTTCAATACGGATAGGTTGGCCATCGTAATCCCCACCCGCTCCGAAAGCTCCGTGACACTCATCTTCCGTTTGGCCAGCATGACATCGACATTTACTATAATCGCCAAAGCATTCACCTCAGATCGTCAGATCATTTTCTGTTTTTATCTGGATCGCGCTGGTCAAGAGCCGCTCTAGCACCGCCGCGAACACGGCAATGACAGCGGAGGCAAAGCAGATGACCAGACCCAAGGCAGCCAGCCCGGGAGCATCATTCTTGTCGGCAATGATGAGCAGGGTCGGCAGGATGGCAGCATAAATGATGCTAATAGCCACCCCGCAATTTCTAATCTGTCTCAGGGCGTTCACCGAGCCTTCGGAGAAGGCCGTGTTCCGATCAATCAAGCCCAGCAGCTTGAGCGTCTGGTACAACGCAAAGAAAAATGGCAGCGCAGCCCCGTACATGCCGACCATGATGGGCACCGTGACGTACAGCGGGTAATATCCCAGCAAATCGCCACCAATGCGGGGCAACGCGTATATAGCTAAAGCAAGCACCGCAAACCCCATCAGGAAGACGACGACTCGCAGAAAAAGCGTTGAACCTTGCTTCGATTTCATCACACAAGCACCTCACGACAATTAGTATGGGATTAATTTAGCATGGTTTTTATCGTTTTACAATAAATATTTATTATTTTTAATGATAAAAATATTGTTAAGCACCTTTTCTGCATCAAATTACTGGTCTTGGAGAGGGTTATTGATTGGAACGTTGGATGTAGGGAGCAACCTACCTAACAGCTTGCGCATTATACCTTGCACATTCACCTTGCACGATGCACATCGCACATGACACAGTCCAGATTTAACGGGAAATCCTCCATCTAAAACTTGATTTATCGTCTGAAATCGACGTTTATATGGAATTCCTCCCTATAATGTTGCACCGATTGCCGAAAATGGCCCTAAAGCGCGGAATTATAGGGAGCTTTTCCAGTTAAGTAGCACAAATCAGCCAATCTGTGAAAATTAACTGGATGATTTCCTGCTAATTTGCCATAAGAGGGGGATATGATCAGGGGGCTGCGTATTCAAACTTGCCTCTAGGCCCATTTTCGGCCACCATGGTGCTTGTCACTTGTCACTTGTCACTTGTCACTTGTCACTTGTCACTTGTCACTGGACAAAGCTTCGGACGCTAGCAAGTAGGAACACGGTCAGCTTGGGGAGCGTGCCAATGCTGATGCCTCTCTTTTCTGCGGAAAAGTTCCGGTTATGTTATGATAAGGGCTAATGATAAAGCAAAGGGAGAGTATGAATTTCATGTCAGATTTGCCAAACTGCCCAAAATGCAACTCCGAATACACCTATGAGGACGGCAACCTTCTCATTTGCCCGGAGTGTGCCCATGAGTGGAGCCTGGAGCAACAAGAAGCCTCTGAGGACAGCAAGGTTTATAAGGATGCCAATGGCAACGTATTGAACGACGGAGACAGCGTAACCGTGATTAAGGACCTCAAAGTCAAAGGTAGCTCGTCCGTGCTCAAGATCGGAACCAAGGTGAAGAACATCCGCTTGGTCGATGGCGATCATAATATTGATTGCAAAATCGACGGGTTCGGTGCGATGAAATTGAAGTCGGAATACGTTAAGAAGGCGTAAGCTGTTACGGTTAATTAAGAAGTCGGCCCAAGCATCCCAGCGGATACTTGAGCCGGCTTTATTTCATATAAGCGCCAGTTCAACCTCTAAAAAATAAATATTATAGAAATACATATTTCAATCCTTGCACGCTATTGATACACTAATACCAGAGAAGTTATCGGAAAAGGTGTGGGCCTGTTCGGAGTCCCGGGCTATCGATAGCACGGAAGAGAGAACGCTTACATCGTTTCGGCAAATTTTAAGGTAAGGATGGTAGACATGAGCCACGAACAAACTACTACGGATGTTATCTTGATTGGCGCCGGAATTATGAGTGCAACATTAGGGGCTCTGCTTAAGGAACTGGCCCCGGATTGGCGTATTGCGGTATTCGAGAAGCTAGACAAGGCTGGAGAAGAGGCCTCCAACGAATGGAACAATGCGGGGACAGGTCATGCTGCGCTTTGCGAGCTCAACTATACCCATGAGCGGCCGGATGGATCGGTTGATATTACTCAGGCCGTCAAGGTGAACGAGCAGTTTCAGGTATCCAAGCAATTCTGGGCGCATCTGGTGCGAAGCAAGCGGATATCCAATCCGCAGGATTTTATTATGCCGCTTCCGCATCTGAGCTACGTGCAGGGAGAGCGCAACGTTCAGTTCTTGAAGAGTCGGTATGAGGCCATGTCCAGCCATCCGCTGTTCCAGGGGATGGAATATTCGGAGAACCCGGATCAGTTGAAGGAATGGATACCGCTTATGATGAACAATCGCAACGTTCAAGAGCCTGTCGCTGTAACCAAAGTGGACTACGGCACGGACGTGAACTTCGGCGCTTTAACGCGCATTATACTGGAATCCTTGCAGAAGCAGCAGGTGGATATTCGTTACGGTCATAGTGTAACCAAGCTGAGCCGGACGAGTGACGGGCGCTGGGAGCTCAAGGTGAAGGATTTGAATAGCGGTGAGACGAAGCGGCATACGGCCCAATTTGTCTTTATTGGCGCTGGCGGAGGTAGTTTGCACTTATTGCAAAAATCCGGCATCCCGGAAGGCAAGCATATCGGGGGCTTTCCGGTTAGCGGCTTGTTCCTGGTGTGCAATAATCCGGAGGTCATAGGGCAGCATCATGCCAAGGTGTACGGTAAGGCTTCGGTGGGAGCCCCGCCTATGTCAGTGCCCCATCTGGATACCCGGTTTATTGATAACCGCAAATCACTGCTATTTGGACCGTTTGCCGGGTTTTCACCTAAATTTCTCAAGACGGGTTCGATGATGGATTTGATTACTTCGATCAAAACGCATAATCTCTTAACTATGATGGCCGCGGGCGTCAAGGAGATGTCGCTTACGAAATATCTGGTGCAGCAATTGATGTTATCCAAGGATCAACGCATTGAGGAATTGCGCCAATTCGTCCCGGATGCCCGAAGCGAGGACTGGGATTTGGTCGTTGCCGGACAACGGGTACAGGTTATCAAGGACACGCCTGAAGGCAAAGGCAAGCTGAGATTCGGCACAGAGGTAATTAGCAGTGCTGACGGCTCGGTAGCCGCATTGCTTGGTGCCTCACCAGGAGCCTCGACGGCGGTGCATGTCATGCTGGAGGTCATTCAGCGATGCTTCCCTCAACACTTGAAGGAGTGGGAGCCAAAAATCAAGCAAATGATTCCTTCCTATGGCGTGCTGCTGTCAGAACAACCTGAGCTTCTGCGCGAGATTGAGCCTGTCGTTGCCCAGGTGCTTGGCTTGACCGTGATGCCCTCTCTGGCCGGAGAGACTGTGGAGCCTATAATTTAGCTCCGGGAGGAGAACAACATGAAGACGATAACCGCTGAGATTCTTGCGGACAAATTCAAGCTCGAAGTGCTGGCGGGAGCCAGCCGGATGGACCGGGTAATTACCCGTCCAAGAACGCATCGCCCTGGCCTGGAGTTCGTGGGCTACTTTGACTTCTTCCCTATGGAACGGGTACAGGTCCTGGGCCGCAAAGAGATTACTTACTTGTTGACCTTAAGCGTGGAGGAACGCAAGCTTCATATCGGAAACATCGTGAAATACCACCCCCCGTGCTTTATCGTGACCTCGGGTCAGCAGGAGATCCCCTATCTGACTCTGTTCTGCGATCAGGAGGGAATACCGCTGCTGCGTACGAAGGAAACGACGACGGAATTTATCGCCAAGCTGGATAGCTATCTGGTCAAGGCGCTGGCCCCCGAGCTGTCGATTCACGGGGTATGTGTGAATGTGTCGGGTATCGGCATCCTTCTGCGCGGGAAGTCTGGCATCGGCAAGAGTGAGACGGCTCATACGCTAATCCGCAGAGGACATCGCTTTGTGGCGGATGATGTTGTGGTACTGAAGAAGCTGGGGCCTACGACATTGTTAGGGACTCATAATGAGACGACTCGGGAGTTTCTGGCCTTACGCAGTGTGGGGCTGATTAACGTTGTCCGTCAATACGGACGCAGGGCTTTTCAGGACGAGACGCGTATTGTCCTGGACATTGAACTGGTGCCGTGGCGGGAGAATGCCTTGAACAATGAACTGGAAGTGGTGCCTCAGTTCACGGAATACCTGGGTGTCCAAATTCCGCATATTGAGGTCCAGCTTCAGCCAGGCCGGGATGTGGCCGGATTGATCGAAGCTGCTGCGAATAACTGGTATTTGAAGCAACTCGGATACAGTGCGGTAGAAGAGTTCATGAAACGAATTGAAGACGAGATGCAATCATGAGCGCTGGCTTCAGGTTCCGGCTATAAAGGGAAGTGAATCGAGATTGAAGTATGGGCAAGTCGTGCATGGTTGGTTCTACGCGAGACTTAATCGCTTTATTGCCGAAGTGTTTGTAGGTGGGGTTAAAGAGCGAGTGCATATCAAAAATACCGGCCGGTTAAGGGAACTGCTGCTACCGGATGCCGAGGTACTGTTGGAAGTGAGCGGTAACCCCTCCCGGCAGACCCGTTATTCGCTGATTGCGGTGAACAAGGAAGGGCGCTGGGTGAATATTGATTCCCAGGCGCCCAATGCTGCGGCCTTCGAGGCTGTACAAGCGGGAAAGGTGCCGGAGCTAGGCCATATCATCAGTGTGAAGCGAGAGGTTACCTATGGGGATTCCCGCTTTGATCTGTATTATGAGCACGATAGGGGTCAAGGCTTTGTTGAAGTTAAGGGTGTGACACTTGAGCAGGAGGGAGTGGCGATGTTCCCCGATGCCCCGACAGCCCGGGGGACCAAGCATGTGCTGGAAATGGCGCGGGCGGTCCGAGAGGGCTATGCTGGAGCCATCCTGTTTCTGGTGCAAATGAAAGGCTGCCACACCTTCACGCCACATCGCCAGATGGATGAAGCGTTAGCCGATGCTTTGCTGGAGGCCTCCCGCGAGGGAGTATGTATTTTAGCTTATGACGCCAGAGTAACGGAGGATGGGTTGTGGCTGGATCAGCCGCTCCCCGTTATCCTGTAAGTGAAGCAGCCTTGCTCAAGGGTACCGTATCTATCAAAAACTAATAGCAAAAAAGGACGCTCTCAGAGGCGTCCTTTTTTTGCTGCTATCCAGCCATTCTTGGCTATATCGCGTTATCATTCCACGGCGAAGTCGTTGTCGCCGCTTACCTTACTCTTTGCTACCCGTATTGGCAATCCCTTGCACATAATAACGCTGCAACGGAATCAGCAGAACGACCGGGATAATGACCGATAGAATGGCGGCAGCGAACATTTCGTTCCAGTAGGTTCCATATTCGGTGATGAAGTCGCTCAAGGCAACTTGAATAACCTTATATTCCTTGGACCGGGTGGCGATGAGCGGCCACATGAAGGACTCCCATTGCTGGATGAAGATAAGCAAGCTGGCGCTTACGGTGACGGGCTTGCATAGCGGCATGACCACGCGGGCATATACCCGCCCCCAGGAAGCCCCATCCATCCGGGCAGATTCAATCAGGGAGTAGGGAAGCTCCAGGAAGAACTGACGGAACAAGAAGACCACCAGCCCGTTCGCCAAGCCAGGAACGATAATCCCCGCGTAGGTATCGATCCATCCCAACTGATTCACCAAGCTGTAGAGGGGAATGGAGATCACTTCGAATGGAATCATGAAGGTTAACAGCACGAGCAGGAACAACGCCGACTTGCCACGAAATTCGAAGTAGACGAAGGCAAAGGCAGCCATCGAGCCCAGGAGAAGTCCGCCTACAACCGCAGAGAAGCCTACGAAGAAAGTATTCAGGAGCGTTCTCCCGAACCCGCGTTCCGTGAACAGGGATTGGTAGGCCTCCCAGGTTAGCTCGCTGGGCCAGAAGGTCTTCCAGGTGACTGGCGACATATATTTATAGATTTCATCCAGGGGCCTGAACGAAGATACTAGCGCAAAGGCCAACGGGAGCAGCACGATCAGAGCCAGGGCCAAATGGATGATATAGACCGGCAGAGACGAGCGTAGAGATCGAATCACAGGCATGTCCTTTCTGACAGTTGTCTTGAGATGTAGTTTAATGGGAGGCCTTCAACCACTTGAACTGTACAGCAACTGCCGTCAGCGTGAGCATCAGCAAAATAACGACGATGGCTGAAGACCGCCCCAAGTCGGAGTATAGAAAGGCACTGTTGAAGCTCTCCAGCATCAGTACGTTGGTACTGTTCTCCGGCCCGCCCTTGGTAAGAATGTACATGGGCGAGAATAGGAGGAAGTTGGCGGTGGTGATGGATACCACAATGAACGTCAAGGGACGCTTCATCATGGGATAAATAATGTGAATCAGTTGCCGCCAGCGCCCCGCTCCGTCTAGAGAAGAAGCCTCCATTAATGAGGCTGGAACCTCTTGAAGACCCGCCAGCAGGAATAATGCCCAGTAGCCTACGCCCTTCCACGAAGCAATAGCGATGATTGAGCCTAGAGCCTGGGTGCTACTGCCCAGGAAAGGCTGCTCCGGCAGGCCGAACGCGGCCAGGATGGAATTGACGACGCCTTGCTCCGGACTGAGCATAATATTCCACAGCATGCAGGCGGTGGGCACCGATATGGCCACGGGCACAAAGTGGATACTCCGGAACCAGGCAATTCTCTTGATTCTGGCATTTAATAGTAAGGCTAGCAAGAAGGCGAGCACGACCTGCAACGGGTTAATGATAATATTGAACAACAGCGTCACCTTCAGGGAGTTCCAGAAGACAGGGTCCTGAAATAAGGTGATGTAATTCTGAAATCCGACAAAGCTTTGACCGCCAGTCAGGAACGATGTTGTGTATAGACTTTGCAAAATGCCATTGCCAATAGGATACAGCTTGAATAGAAAGAGGCCCGTCAAAGCGGGCAACAGAAATAGTAAAAGAGGGCCAAGCATTTTTTTGCTACGCATCGGGTTCACCCTTGACCTATTTATTTTGCAGCTACATCTTTGTATTTCTTCAACTGATTATCAATAATGGATACCGCTTGATCCAAGGCTTTCTGAGGCTCAGCCCCATTCTTGATATCATCGAATGCCTTGTTCATATTGGACTCCCATTCCAGATATCCTGGTGTCATCGGACGGGATACGGCTGTCTCCAGCGATTCCTTGGCCGCAATGCGAAGAATGGAATCCGGGAAAGCCTCATATTTCGGATCGGTAGCGATGGCGTCAAGTAACTCAACCTGTGGAGGTAGCGTTCCCCCTACTTCAAAGATGATTTGCGCACCTTCACCCAGCGTCAGGAATTCAACCAGCTTGGCGGCAGCTTCCTTCTTCTCGGAGAACTGGGATACCCCAAGGTTCCATGCGCCCGTAGGAGTAGCGATTTGTTTGCCTGCAAAATAAGGATGGAGCGTCACGCCGAAGTCCATCCCGGAATCCCGGATTTTCGGCATATTCTGATTGGTGGCAAGGTACATAGCGACTTTACCTGAGGTGAAGTAGTCCAGCGATTCTTCTTTCTTAATCTTAGGGCTCACCTGATCTTGATTGAACAGATCGCCATAGAATTGGAAGGCCTGTGCAGCCTCCGGAGAATTGGAATATCCTGTTGCTGTTAGTCCATCCTCGCTGATCATCTTCACGCCCAGACTATCGGACAAGGCCAGCATTTGATAGGCTTTGCTAATCTGCTCGAACGAGAAGCCGTAGACATTGTCACCAGTGAGCTTCTTGGCAAGCTCTACAACTTCTTCCCAAGTCATGCGTGTGTTCTCATCCGGAAGAGGAATGCCGTTCTTCGCGAACAATTCTTTGTTGTAATAGAGCACCTGGCTGGAGCTATTCATCGGAGCTGCTACTAGCTGGCTATTGTAGGTCACACTCTCTACGGCAGCAGGCGTCCATTTCTGCTTCGCATCTCCGTCGATCAACTCGTCCAGCGGAGCTAAGTATCCCTTGACCGAATAGTTCATGACCAGTGGGGAATCGACAAACAAGGCGTCCACGTCTTTGGATTTGGCACTCAGCTTGATTTCAATCGTCTCCATCAATTGGTCGAAGGGAGCCAGGTCCAGCTTGACCTTAATCTCGGGATTCTGTTCTTCGAACGCATTGATGGCTTCGGTTAACGGCTTCTCATAGTTGGAATATGCGGCAAATGTGATTTCTTGCTTGCCAGTCGCAGAAGCCGATTCCGGTTGCCCATTCGCAGAAGGAGTCGGGTTGCCCGAAGCGCAGCCAGCCAGTACCGTCGAAGTAATCAGCAGCGGGGCAAGCCAGGTTCCTAATTTACGCATAGTTTGGTTCTTTATCATCAAATCTCGCACCTCATTTATAATTAGTGAAATCGAGCCTTAAGAGAACAGTCGCTGATGCAGCAGCTTGAAGAAACGATCCTTATCCAGCTCCAGAGCCACCTCAATGGGGCTGGAAGGGTGAAGGCGGGCCAACGTTTGGCCGGAGGATGCCCGGTGGTCATATACGACCTCGATGTCCATGGCCGATGTACGAATCAGCGAGGGATCAATCAGCGCGGCAATGGTCAGTGGGTCACACATATAGGAGAAATCCCGCTCCATATAGTCCATAAAAGCATGCATCATTTCTACCAGACATACGGCGAGCGGGGTGGCGCATTGAGCCATCTGCCGGGCCTCATCTCGGGTAAATCGCGCTTGCCTGGTGACGTCCAGTCCTACCATCAGGATGGGGGCGCCACTACTGAATACGACCGAAGCCGCTTCCGGATCGCATTGAATGTTGTGCTCTACCGCATCCAGTTCAGCGCCATTGGCCGCCAGGCGGGTCACGCCACCCATCATGACGATGCGCTTCACCTGCTTGGCGACCCGAGGTTCGAGAATCAAGGCGGTGGCTACATTAGTCAGGGGTCCAATCGTGACCAGTGTGATTTCGCCCGGATGGTCTAATATCTGCTGAATTATAAACTCTACGGCATGGCGTTCAGGTTCCAGGGCTTCATTTAGTGCTGGCCCATGGCCTTCAATGCCTGCCCGCAGCAGCGGGCGGTTGCGGAGCAGGGGGGACGCTACCCCCGGAAATACCGGGATATGATCTGTTCCGCATAGCTTCAGTACGGAGCGGGCGATTTGTGCCCGGGCATGAACCTGTCCGTAGACAGTGGTCAGGCCTTCTATACGGATTTCCGGTGATCGCAAAGCCAGTGCGACAGCTACCGCGTCATCGGCATTGGTACCGATATCGGTATCGATGATAATTCTTGACAATAGGTCCACTACTTTCTCTCTAGTTGCCTGGGAGTCCCCTTGCTTAGCTGGGCTCCCCGATGATTGGTGTCAGGTTTTGAATCAAGATTTGCTTGCGGTCATAACGAATCCATCCTTGCTGCTTCCACCGGCTAAGCAGTTCGGAGACGGTCTGACGCGTGCAGCCGATGATGTTCGATATTTCCTCATGGCTCAGGTCAAGCTCTACCCGCAGTTCCCCGGAGGAAGCCAAGGTTCCAAGCTGTTGAAGCAGCCAGGCCAGTCTCCACGCCACAGGCTTGGAGATGAGTAACTCCACGGTGCTCTGATGATGAATCAGCCTGTGAGTCAGTGTGTACAGAATCGTTTGCGTAACAGCCGGGTTGGTCAGAATTTGTTCACGGATGATGGAGGATTCCAGCACCCAGATTTGGCTATCATGCAAGCATTGGGCATAGCAAGGATGGTTCTGCTGCAAGATGATCTCGGCTAGTCCGAACGCATCTCCTGTCTTGCGAATGAAGAAGGTGACGTCTCGTCCTTCCTCCGTAAATTGGCAGACCTTCAGAAGTCCGGATTCAATATAATAGGAGCCGGTGGATACGGACCCTTTCGTAAATACAAAGGAGCCTTTGGGAAAATGCCGCAAGGTCCCGTGTTTGCGGTGCAACTCATTGACTGAATTGTCGGGATAAGACGTATTCGCTGACGCGGGATTCATCCGGGCGTCGCGCGCAGAATGTTGAAGCTCAAGCAAGCTTGTCCCCTCCTCCGCTTCTGTACACAAAGCGTGGATTGGACACTTCACTTGCCGAGTACGATTTCAGTATAAATAAGGGGTTATGTGGATTCTGTCGGCTACCCGACAGAGAGAGAAGAAGTTGCTCAGGTAAAGACATGAAGGGTTCCTCCCATCTGATTGTATTGCACTCTTCAGTATGGAGGAGGAGTACACGCGAAATGTTATGGCAGGGTAAAACTTTGTAAAACCCAATATTTTCAAAAGCAAAGAGCCAGGCCCCCGCAAGGGCCTGGCTCTTCACAGATCGTTACTGCTATTTACAACTTACCAATTGTTACCTGAGTTGCGAATGACGTTAAAGTTCGGACTTCCGCTTTCACCATAAATGGCGGTTACTCCCGGATTATGAATTTGTACATTGGTGAAGCTGGCTTCCCCGACTACAGGCCCTTGCCCGGCTTCCGCACTGACAACCAGCTTGATCCCGTAACGTGTCGGGTTGTTAATCGTGATGTTCTCCAGGCGGACATTCTCCATTGGAAGATTCTCCGGCGACTTGGTTTGGAACATAATGCCGAAGTAAACCGGATCATTGATGTCCACATTTTTGACGACCACGTTCTTGAAGTCGCGGTCCCCACTATGAAGCCAGATGGCACCGAAGTTTTGGTATTCGTTGATTTTATCATCGGCTCCGACGCTGGTCCAGAAGTCTCCGCCGGTACGGTCCAGTGTGACCCCGTCGATGACGGTATCCTCATCGCCAAATCCGAGGGTATTGTATCCAAAGCTCAGACTGCTGACGGTCAGGCCCGGATAGGTGAGTGTATCTGCACCGTACAGGTTCTGGAACAGATTGTTCTGACCTCCATAGACGGCAAAGGCAGCCGCACGTCTCACGTTAGTTGCTGTAAGGTTCGTGTACTTATTGCCTACATTATAAGAGCCTCCCGAATCGATGGCACTGAACAGGGCAAAGGAATCATCCCCGGTGCCCCGGGCGTAGTTGTTGTCGATGATGTTGTAGGATGAACCGTTGGTCATATTAATACCGTCGGCAAATACGTTCTTAATCCGGTTATCCTTGAACGTATTATAGGAGGAATTTACTCCCCAGTAGAGGCAGATGAAATGCTCTGCCCAGATATTCTCGATGGTCACGTTCTGCATACCGTTTCCGTCGATGAATTTGCCTGGACCATCCACACGATAGACGTAGTTGCCCCAAGCGGACAGGTCTTTAATGGTTGAGCCATTGGCTTGGGAGCTGATATTAAATCCGACATCGGTATTGGTTTTGTCCTGCGGAGCCACCAGCTTGGTATGCCATGGACCCGCTCCGATAATCTCCGTGGCCCGCCCGTATAAATAAATCTTGGACGAAATCGTCCATTCTCCGGCTGGAATAAAGATCCCTTTCTTGGCAGGATCTTGGCGGAACTCATTTAAGGCTTGCTCAATAGATTTAGTGCTGGATACTTCTACATACTTGCTTGGATCAGGATTGGATGCGGCAGGTGCTACCTGCTCGGTCTCGATCATGTCCACATAGATCCATGGTACATCCCCGGCATCCTTCTGAATTTTGATCTTCGTTCCGGCAGGATAGACCTGATCTAGCATAAGCTGAGCATCTTCATAGAGCCAGTAAGCTTTGGAACCGGAATTATCGTAGCCGAGTTGCCCCAGGGTTGAAGGTGTTGCGTAGACGTAAGAGAACTTGGAGGTGACGGTGAAGTCGCCTTTGTTCACCCCATCAGCATAAATGCTGATTGTGCCCGTCGTATCCTCATCAACGGCGTTGCGAAGCACGAAGGCATTGGCCGGAGAGGTTAAGGTGAATTCTACATATTCTCCTGTAGCGTCCAGACGAACGGCAGATCGGCCTGAGGCTTCGCCCGCAAAGTCGCCAGGGGTAAAGTTTGGTGCCAGTTTGGTGCCGTTGGTGCTATTGCCCGGAGCCTCGGCTTCCAGAATGGTGAATGGCATATTGGCCCCACGGCCGGAATATAAGCTCACCGTACTAGTGTTATTTGCTTGCTTGGAAGCGACTTCGTTTGCATCGACGTCTACTGTAGTGGTGACGGTGTAGCTGCCATTAATCGCAGTCCAGGTGCCCATCGTTACGCTGGACGATGCACCCGCAGCCAAGGAGCCGTTGTAGGCCTTGGTGAAGGATTGAATGGTGGAGCCGCTGGCGTCCTTCAACACCAGGGTGATGCCATGAGCACCGCCGGCGGAGGCCAGAATGCCCTGATTGCTGAGGTTGACACTGAAAGTCACCGTATCCCCGGCACTTGGGTTGCTTGGTGTCCATGAAGCCGTGCCGATGAGATCGGAGCTTTGCACCTGACTCACCGTCAGTGGAGTAGTATGGGTATAGCTGTTATTGGTATTGTCCTTCTCAATAACCGTATTGCTTTCGTCTACTTTGGCGGTCACAGTGTAAGAGCCCGCTTCTACGGCCGCTACGGTGGCGGTTACTTGTACGGATTGACCGGCGTCAATCGCGTTCACAGGAGCTGTTCCCGCAAGCTGGGTGCCCAGATAGAAGTTGACGTCTGTAGCACCTGAAGCTATATCGCCAATATTGGCGACCGTGGCTTGAAGGTCAAGTGCTTGGCTCTCGTCCGGCGAGGCTGGGGACCAGGTGATGTCCGTGACTGTCAAATCCGGGTTGGGAGCAGGGATGCCGATAACTTCAAATTCAGCAACCTGTCCGCCCGGTGCGCCGGAATTGTCAGTGAAGCGAAGCTGAACGCTGCTGACAGTTGCGCTGACCGGAATAGTAACCGTGTTATTTAAGGCTGGATTGAACGTATAGGAGGACGCGGGAACCAGACTTGTAAAGTTGGCTGCTTCCTGAGTACGTCCCAGCACTTGAATGGTTTGGGTGCGAGTCGACCAATCACTGGATGGATTTAGCTTAATCCGAGCCGCCGAGATGCTGGCATTGGCCTCCAGGTCGACGGTCAATGTGCTTGGCTGCCCATTGCCTTCCCAGTATGTGCTTGTATCATTGTCGTTGGCATTGGTAGCTACAAAGGTAAAGGCAGAGGATGAGGCTGTGATCGGCTTGCCCAGCGCCAGATTCACTTCGTCCTCTCCACCGCTTGAAGCTGTGCGCGTGACTGAGTTGCTAGGTGCAGACACGTTGCCGGCCGCGTCCTTGGCAGTGACATAGTATGTCACCGTTACGTCTGCTGGCTGTTGATCGGTGTAGGCCAGCGTAGATCCGTCCACGCTGCCGCGAAGCTGATGATTCGCATACACGTCATAGCCCGTTACGCCTACATTATCTGTGGCCGCAGCCCAGGCCAGTTGGATGGTATCCGCAGCAGACTGGGTATAGGCCAAGCTGGCTGGTGCGGTTGGCGGCTCTTGATCCGGAGTTCCCGGAGACGTAGTACCGTAGATTTCTAACTCGGACAGTTGAGCCGCTGGCCAGCCGGTATTAGCGGTGACCTCGATGCGGACATAACGTGCCTCGGTAGCCGCAAAGTCGATGGCTACGGTATTATCCGTACTTGGATCAAAGGTATAGCTGCTGGAGGCTTTAAGTTGGGTAAATGTACTCCCATCGGCACTGCCTTGTACGGACAGGGTTTGAGTACGGCTTTCCCATCCTGCTGGCAGCTTCAGCACAACTTGCTCCACCGAGGTGGATTGAGCTAAATCAACTTGAACCCATTGGGGAAATGCTTGATTGGTGCTCTCCCAATACGTTCCGGCATTTCCATCTACAACGTTCGCTGATACATAAACATCGGCATGTCCCGAGGCCGAGGTGGCCTTGCCTGCGGCTAGGTTCGGGCCTGCTGCACGCGCGGGGTCCGCAAAGCCAAAAGCGGTCAGAAATGTTCCCGCCACTAAGGTAATCATGCAAATCCAGGCAAATACTCGTTGATAACGTTTCACGAATTTAATTCTCCCTTCATTACTGTTTATGAGTGTGTAAGCGGTGTCAAAAATAAGCATCTCCTTTCCACACCTGAAATTGGATGCATTGTAATCATAAGTCAGTTAATGATGCGAAGTAAGGGGTAATTCTATCGAAATGGTGTGCAGGACTATGATATATTCATTCCTATAGTATTGCTTTGAAGGAAGGGGCTGGAGGTCCGTGAAGGATATTCTGATGAAATATATGGGCGAACTGACTTCCCTCAGCCAAGAGGAGCAGCAGGCTGTGCTTGCCGATATTCAAGTCGGGGAGTTTGCGAAGGGAACATTTCTGTTGAAGCAAGGAGAATCTCCCACGGAATGCTATTTTGTCCTGAAAGGCTGTGTCAGGCAGTATACGTTGGATGAGATGGGGAAAGAGGTCACTACCGGCTTCTATACGGAGGAGCAAGCCATCGTCAGCTTTAACCGTCACAAGCCGGATCGTGCCTCTGAGTTCTCGCTGGTGTGCCTCGAGGATTGCACTTTGGTTGTGGGGGATTTGAGCGTCGAGCAGGATATGTATGCCAGGCATGGGCAACTTGAGGGTATGACGCGGAGCATGGTAGAACAAAATTTCGGGGAGACTCAAGACCGGTTTGCGGCCTTTATCGCTTCTACACCTGAGGAGCGTTACACCAGGCTCTTGCAGGAACGCCCCGGCCTGTCGGGCCGGGTGCCGCAGCATCAATTGGCAAGTTATCTTGGCATTACCCCGGAGTCGTTAAGCAGAATCAAGAAGCGGCTGCAAACGGAGCGTAAGCCATCGGACTTAATATAAGATGAGGTGAGCATCCATGTTCAACGATCTGTTAATTCAGCGTTCTAACTATCTTGGTTATCAGCTAACTATGCAAGAGAACGACAATCATGGTTGGGTTGGTGGGAGTGCCCCGCGGTGGTTCGAAGATAAGGAGCATCTGCTCACAGATGAATCTCAACTTAAATATGGGTTCTTTCTTAGTGTAAAGCTTCCAGTATCCAATCACATGGTTTCTATTTTTATCCCCGAGTTGGCCGAAGCTTACCAAATATCAAAGACAGTTCGAGGACTTTATTCAATTTGGCGGCCAGCCCGCCTGGGTTCAACAAGAGGAAAAATACTACGCCAATCAATTGCTAGATGAAGGGTATGAGTACATCATGCAAGTAAATGAAGACCAGTACCTGCCGGATATGGTACACGGCAATTATCCTTTCTACTTTGGAGCCCTGTATCTATATGGAAAGACCCGGAACGAGAACGAGGAGTTAACGGATTTGATTGCCGCGTTTTGGCAGAACAGTTGAGATCAGCCATAAGGCTAAGCCCAATTCGCCAATCGTCATCGGCACGGTCAGGATATATTCAAGCACCGTAACTATCCCGCTACCGGTTGGGAGAAGCAAGGAGCAGATATGGACGATGATGTAACCGATGGCGGCTATTAGCAGCAGGAAGCCCAGCAGGTTGGGCATTGAATCTCCGAGCAGCACCAGATAACCAACCACCAGCAGATGTATCCCGAAGACAATGAGCCCTGCGGACCACATCATATCAAACCCTTGCAGCAAGAGCGTGGTCCAGGCCTCTAGTTGGGCATTATCAATGGCTGTGGTCAGAGATGTATTATTCGTAAGGAGCAAGACCAGTAATAAATTCAGAATAGAGCTTCCGAGCAGCGTGGCATAGATCAGTCGCAACCAGGCAGCCAGCAACGACAGAGGACGATGAATCGGCTGGAAGAAGAAATAAAGTGCCCAGGCTGCCACCACATCCAAGACCACTATGAAGATCCAGCCGAGAATTTCCCCCTTAAATAAGAGGCTGGATGTCTGAAGATTGTGCCAGGTGGCTAATGCATCCTCTTCCACGACAAGGCTTCCGTGGGCAATCCCATAGGAGAATGCGGCGACCAGGGCCATGAGCAATAAGGCAATTCCTCCAATCAGTGCAGATTTGCGGCGGTAAGACGGGGTGTTCTCCAAAGTCATCATGTTCATTCCTCCATTTCAGCTTACTTGTAGTTTAATCAAGAGAGCCCCGCAGCTCATTGACTTAAGTTAAGCCGCAACAGAGAAGAGAGAATGGCATAGCGAATAGCAAAGACGCCTCCAAACACCACCGATCGGTGGGTTTGAGGCGTCTTTCTTTAATCCTTATATTCTTAAGCCAAACGCATTTTAAAGTCTTCGTAACCGAACTCATGCACAATATGGCAATCGCCGGATTTATCTTGCAGCACGATAGCAGGCAGCGGCATACCGTTGAATGTCGTGTTCTTCACCATAGTGTAGATGGCCATGTCGCCAAATACCAGGCGGTCCCCCGGCTTCAAGGGTTGATCGAACGAGTAATCTCCGATATTGTCCCCGGACAGGCAAGTGGGTCCGCCCAGCCGGTACGTATGAGCCTTCTCGCCTGGCTCACCGGAGCCAAGAAGCGGTGGACGGTACGGCATCTCCAGCACATCTGGCATGTGGCAGGAAGCCGAAGTATCGAGAATAGCGATATCCATGCCATTTTGCAGCGTATCCAGTACGGTAGTAATCAGGTAACCAGCATTCAGCGCGACCGCTTCGCCAGGCTCCAGATAGACCTCCAGACCGTATTTCTCTTGCATCCGTCTGATGCATTGCTCCAATAGTGGAATATCGTAGTCCTCGCGGGTGATATGGTGCCCACCACCAAAGTTAATCCACTCCATCTGGGATAAATAAGGTCCGAACTTCTCTTCAATGGCATCGAGCGTTGTTGCCAGATCATCGGAGTTCTGTTGGCACAGGGTATGGAAATGCAGTCCGGATACCCCATCCAGCAGCTCGGGACGGAAATGCTCAATCGTTACGCCAAAGCGAGAACCGATGGCGCAAGGGTTGTAAATATCGTGTCCTACCTGGGTTGAGCATTCAGGATTGATACGTAGGCCGATTTTCTTGCCTGCGGCCAGCACCTTATCACGAAATTTCTCTACCTGGGACAAGGAGTTGAAGATGACATGATCGCAAAGCTGCACGATCTCGTCAATTTGATCTTCCCGGTAAGCGGGGGCAAAGAC
The DNA here is from genome assembly GCF_001486585.1 of Paenibacillus senegalimassiliensis. GTDB lineage: Bacteria > Bacillota > Bacilli > Paenibacillales > Paenibacillaceae > Fontibacillus > Fontibacillus senegalimassiliensis. The sequence goes on along the minus strand of NZ_LN909044.1, from coordinate 729,503 downwards.
GTGATTCTCTTTGCCCATCTCTTCACGGCCAAGCCGTGCTTCATACAGACCACTAGAGGCGGTTCCGCTCAAATACTGTCCGATCAGCGGGTACGTCGAGTACATCGAGAACGCTTTTTGCGCCAGGATGATTTTCGCGCCCGTCCGCTCCATGATGCCGGCCAGAGTTTTCAGGTTTTTTTCCAATAGTGTTTCATCGACAACATAACATGGGGTAGGGAGTTCCTCAAAGCGCATCTTAACGAACGAGCCCCGATTCCAATTTCTCAGCGTCTTCCGGGAAGGCATCGACCAGTTCCGGGTCAAAGCTCTCTTGCCAAGGCAAGCCCCATTTGTTCAGAGCATCCATGAACGGATCTGGATCGAATTCTTCAATGTTGAACACGCCTGGTTTGTTCCATTTGCCTGTCATCAGCATCATGGCGCCGATCATGGCTGGAACGCCTGTTGTATAAGCAACGGCTTGGGAGCCGACTTCTTTGTAGCAAGCTTCATGGTCGCAGACATTGTACACATAGTACAGCTTATCCTTGCCATCTTTTTTCCCTTTGAAAATACAACCGATGTTCGTCTTGCCCTTGGTGCGAGGTCCCAGGGATGAAGGGTCAGGAAGAACGGCCTTCAGGAACTGCAACGGAATGATTTGCTTGCCTTCGTATTCAATAGGCTCAATCGAAGTCATGCCCACGTTCTCCAAACATTTCAGGTGGGTCAGGTAGCTTTGGCCAAAGGTCATGAAGAAGCGAATTCGTTTGATGCCAGGCATATTCAAGGCCAGGGATTCGATCTCCTCATGGTGCAACAGGTACATATCCTTCTCGCCGATTTCCGGGAAGTTGTAGACGCGTTTGATTTCCATCGGCTCGGTATGAATCCACTCACCGTTTTCCCAATAGCTGCCCTTTGCCGATACTTCACGGATGTTGATCTCCGGGTTGAAGTTGGTAGCAAATGGATAGCCATGGTCGCCGGCATTGCAGTCCAGAATATCAATGTACTCGATTTCGTCAAAATGATGCTTCAGGGCATGGGCCGAGAATACGCCGGTTACGCCCGGGTCGAAGCCGCTACCCAGCAGCGCGGTAATTCCTGCTTTTTCAAAGCGCTCACGGTAGTCCCATTGCCATTTGTATTCAAATTTTGCTGTATCTTCAGGTTCGTAGTTCGCAGTATCCATATAATTTGTTTTGGTCGCCAGGCAGGCGTCCATAATCGTCAAATCCTGATAAGGCAGAGCCAGGTTCATCACGATATCCGGTTTGACCTCGTTGATCAACGCGATGAGTTCATCTACATTGTTGGCATCCACTTGGGCCGTCGTAATTTTGGTGTTGCCGCCGTCCAGCTTGGCTTTCAGGTCGTCACATTTCGATTTCGTCCGGCTTGCAATACAAATTTCTTCAAAAACCTCACTGTTCTGCACACATTTGTGAATGGCTACCGAGGCTACTCCACCGCAACCGATAATCAGCGCTTTTCCCATGTTAACACTCTCCTATCCAAGTTTGTTTTGTCTGCCTTGTGAACGTAAAAAAAAGCAAGTGAAAAGGGGCCGTAGCACACCGCATCACTTGCTTTTTGACATAGTCATCATATTAGGATTACCCATAGTGGGCACGCGAACGCCAGTCCAACGCAAGAACGTCGGCAGCACAATAGCGTAACCAAGGGGGAAAGCCCTTAATACCTGAATATATCAAATTCGGATCAGAGTCTATTTAGCAAATAATCGCCTTTACCACTCTTATTGACCGTTTCACAAGTTGATGTGCATATGCACTGGTTGTAAAGTAACCAACTTATAAAATTTGAGCTTTTAACTCAATCAATAAGGCAACAGTAGTTGCCAATCGGCATTTGACCCGGCTGTCCGTATGGCCTTAACTCCCCGAGGAAAGTGGTCAAAGTTATCTGCTTGGAAAGACCCTGCGATATATTCAATATGCTTTCCAAATTTCGTGCTTCTTAATATTAGCAGGAACTTTTCCAATGAGCAATAGAAATTTTAAATAAATATTTTCCAACTATTTACTTACTAAGTTAGGCCAAAACCTGGCGAATACCGCTTTACTGGTGATGTATGCCTTTCCAATGGTATAATTTGCTTTAGGACAATTTGCCTGGGAGGCCAAGTGAATGAGAGATGAGTTATTGCAGCAGTTGGAAGCATGGCATGAAGCTGACGATTACGAGCAAATCGTACAAGCCGTAACGGATATTCCCAGTGGGGAAAGGGATTATGTGCTGGTCAGCCATCTGGGTCGGGCGTTGAATAACCTGGAGCGGTACGAGGAAGCGGTTGAGCAATTTCTGACGGTAGTCCATGAGGGTGCGCAAGATGCGCTGTGGCATTATCGGCTGGGACTCGCTTATTACTATCTGGAGAAGTACGATAAGGCGCGTCAAGCATTCCAGGCGGCTGACCGCTTGGAGCCCGGGGATGAAGATACGCTGGAGTTCCTTCGCTGGATTGAGGAAAAAGAGGCCGAAGCCGCAGAAGCTGGAGAAAATCAGGCTGCAGGTTTAGACAAGGCGCAGGAGGTGATGGGGAGCGATGTTGAGTCCGGCACTCAGGGGAATTCAGCTTCGGTCTTATCAACCTATGAAGCCAGTCTTGATTCAAGCGGGTTTTGGGACGATGCTAATCCTGCGGCAGAGAAGTATGTATCGACTCCCGCTGCGGATGAACTGGTGGTCTCGCTGGAGGAAGAGCTGGTGTTCCGCCTGCCTGCTTCTTATGTTAGCCTGATGAAGACCCATAATGGTGGCATTCCGCGCCGCAGATATTATCCTGTAACGGATGTTCCGGCGTCCAAGATTGAAATCCTGGGAATTTTGGGCATCGGGCGGGACAAGCCGCACTCCTTGGGTGGAGCGGCTGGCAGCCGGGCTACGATTGAACGGGACGGATACCCGGAATTTGGCGTAGTTCTGTGCGACACTCCATCCGATACGGGAGTGGTCATGCTTGATTATCGCGAATTCGGAAATGATGGGGAGCCGGAGGTCGTCTATGTGGAGAAGGCGAGCAAGCAGGTGACGCGGTTAGCGGCAAGCTTTGCAGACTTTATCCAGGGATTAACGGAAGAGTAAGCTAATCGCAGACCTGAGAAGGGATAGGACATGGCACAATTAGTGTATAAGCAGATCATCGATGATCTGAAGAAGAGAATCTTTGCGGGCGAATATCCCAATATGAGATTGCCGGATGAGCGGAGCTTAAGCGAGACGTACCAGGTGAGCCGTAGCTCCGTGAAGCGGGCGTTGATGAAGATGGAGCATGACGGCATTATTTTCAAGAAGCGCGGATCGGGCACATTCATTAATCCTCTATACATCAAGAATGAATCGATCTTCAATTATGAAGGATCGAATCTGGGCGTGACCGACAATTTTCAGATGCATGGGCAGAAGCCAAAGGTAAAGGTATTGAGCTTCGAGGTGATTCCGCCAACAGAGGAGTTACAGCGTGATTTGTTCCTGGAGCCCCATGATTTTGTTTATAAAATCGTGCGGTTGCGGTTGTTTGATGATGAGCCCTTTATGATCGAGACCGGTTATATTCCCATCAAGATTGTACAGGATCTGAACCAGACCATCATTGAAGGTTCCATCTTCAATTACTTGGAGGATTCACGGAATTTGGCGGTCACGAAGTCGTTCCTGTCCATCTCCGCAGAGCCATCCCGTGCAGAAGATCGCGAATTACTTCGTCTGACGGAGCATGAGCCGGTCAGCATCATGGAAGGTGTATTCTTTCTGGATAACGGGACGCCATTTGAATATTCCCACATGCGATTCCATTACAAATATATGAAATTTAATACGTTCGTATCGGTTCAAGAGCGATAGGAGGCTATCCATTCGGAGGACTTGGAACCGAGCGAAAACGACAGAAGCGATGTCAGGGTCAAGGTGCCCAGGCATCGCTTCTTTACTGTTGTTCAGGGCACAAACTGCAATTTTCTCCAGTCGGGATAAGCGCAAGCTTTCTGGAGGATGTTAAGCCTAAGGTGAGAAGCTATACTGCTGCTTGGAAGATATTTTTTACACACCGTTGGGTCGGCCTTCGCTTGCTATGCTGGTGATTGGGGGCCAGGATACCCGGGTAAAAACAGATAAGCAATAATGTTGATTTAATCAGCAATGGCATGCTGCTTGGAGTAACCCTGCGAAATAAGTCCGTACAAATTTCATATTATGTTCATCATTTATTTAAATTGGACCGTATCAATTTTTGAAAAGGATTGCTATTATAATTATAGTACAGGTGAAAATTTTCACATAAACAGAGATGAACCTACTTTAAGGGAGTGGAGAGCATGGCATTATCCATGACAGATGTCGATTATTCTTCGCCAGCGTATATGTCCAAGCTGGACGCATACTGGCGCGCAACAAACTATATTTCGGTTGGACAATTATATTTGAAGGACAACCCATTGCTTCGCGAGCCGCTGACCGATGCTCATGTCAAAGTCAAGCCGATTGGACATTGGGGCACGATTTCCGGACAGAACTTTATCTATGCGCATTTGAACCGGGTCATCTGCAAATATGATCTGGATATGTTTTATATTGAAGGGCCTGGGCATGGCGGCCAAGTGATGGTGTCCAACTCCTATCTGGATGGCACCTACACGGAGATTTATCCGAAGATTACGCAAGACATTGCGGGGATGAAGAAGCTGTTCAAGCAGTTCTCCTTCCCGGGTGGCATTGCATCCCATGCAGCACCGGAAACACCAGGCTCCATTCATGAAGGTGGAGAGTTAGGTTACTCTCTGTCCCATGGCGTAGGAGCGGTGCTGGATCATCCCGATCTAATCGCTGCTATTGTTGTAGGAGATGGGGAAGCAGAAACAGGACCACTCGCGGCTTCCTGGCTGTCCAATCGGTTCATTAATCCGATTACGGATGGAGCGGCATTCCCGATCTTGCACTTGAATGGCTTCAAGATTAGCAATCCTACCATCTTGTCGCGAATGAGCCATGAGGAATTGACAGCTTATTTCAAGGGAATGGGCTGGGAGCCGTTCTTCGTGGAAGGGGAAGACCCGGCAGTCATGCACGTAGCTATGGCGAAGACGCTGGATGCCATCGTGGAAAGAATCCGCGAAATCCAGCAGCATGCACGCACAACCGGTGATACAACGCGTCCGGCATGGCCAATGCTCGTCTTCCGTTCTCCAAAGGGTTGGACTGGACCAAAGGAATGGGGAAATGTGCCGAACGAGAACTCCTTCCGCGCACATCAGGTGCCAATTCCGGTCGATCAGAAGAACATGCAACATGCGCCAGCTTTACTGGAATGGATGAACAGCTACCGTCCGGAAGAGCTGTTTGACGAGAAGGGGCAGTTAAAGGCTGAACTGGCTGCTATTCTGCCGAAGGGCAATCGCCGCATGGGAATGAACCCGGTGACCGATGCCGGGAAGCTGGTTAAGGAGCTACATTTGCCGGATTTCCGTCAATATGCGCTGGATAATGCCGTGCCAGGTGAGATTATCGCCCAGGACATGCTGGTATTGGGTAAATATGTGGCTGAGGTTGTGCGTTTAAATGAAGAGAACCGGAACTTCCGAATTTTTGGACCGGATGAGACGATGTCTAACCGCTTGGGTCCTGTATTTGAGGTCACAAAACGCCAATGGCTGGATACCGTGAAGGAACCTTATGATGAATTCTTGGCCCCTTATGGTCGTGTCATCGATTCGCAATTATCCGAGCATCAAGCAGAGGGGCTGTTAGAGGGTTATGTGCTGACAGGGAGACATGGATTTTTTGCCAGCTACGAAGCCTTCCTTCGGGTAGTTGATTCTATGATCACCCAGCATTTCAAATGGCTGCGCAAGGCGACCGATCAAGGCTGGCGTGCTGACATTCCTTCCTTGAATGTGGTGGCAACCTCCACCGTGTTCCAGCAGGACCATAACGGCTATACGCACCAAGATCCGGGACTGCTAGGCCATCTGGCTGACAAGAAACCGGAATTCATTCGCGAATATTTGCCAGCGGATGCGAATTCTCTGCTCGCTGTCTTTGACCAAATCCTGAATGACCGGCAGAAGATTAACCTGATCGTGTCCTCCAAGCATCCGCGTCCGCAATGGTTCACAGCAGATGAAGCGGCAGAGCTGGTAGAGAAAGGCCTGAAGATCATCGATTGGGCCAGCACCGATCAAGGTGGGGAACCGGACATCGTGATTGCTTCCGCAGGGACGGAGCCTACTATGGAGAGCCTGGCGGCGATCAACATTTTGCATGACAAGCTACCGAATTTGAGAATCCGTTATATCAATGTGGTGGATTTGCTTAAGCTTAGAAGCCAGAAGCTGGACCCACGCGGATTATCGGATGAGGAATTTGATGCCTTCTTTACGAAGGATAAACCGGTGGTCTTTGCCTTCCATGGCTATGAGGGCCTGATCAAGGACTTGTTCTTCGACCGTCATAACCACAACTTGCATGTTCACGGCTACCGGGAGAACGGGGATATCACCACACCATTTGATATGCGTGTGCTGAATCAAATGGACCGTTTTGATCTGGCCAAGGAAGCTGTCCTCAGTCTGCCGCAGCCTGAGCAATATGCTGCCATTGTAACGGAGATGGAGGCCATGGTGAACAAGCACCACGCCTACATTCGTGAGGAAGGCGTTGACCTGCCTGAGGTGGAGAACTGGGTTTGGAAGCCTTTGAAATAGGTGGTAAAAAGGATCGGCCGGGATAATCCCGGCTGGTCCTTTTTTATGTGTCGATCACACGGCAGGACAAGGTTCTGTAGTAGGATAACATCATAAGCTGTAGACTATGAGGATTTGAAGTTGGCATCAACATTCATACAACTGGGAGGCCAAGTCCATGAAGATTGAATTGAACGCCGTAACCGAAGTGCGGCTGCGTGAGCTGAAGGGCGAGCAATCGGGCTGTTATAAGCTTTATTATGATACGGAAAGCTGTGGCTGCAACGGGGTGCTGACCCTCCAGCTTCGGACGAAGCCGCTGGACACGGATATCGTCGTGCAGGAGCAGCCATTTGTGTTTGCGGTGGATCGCCAGCAACAGCAGCAGTTCGACCAGACGATGAAGATTGAAGCTGATCCGGCATACCCTTCCTTCAAAGTCACTGGTGATAGCGGGCTGTTCAGTTCCAACGTGCGCGTCCAGGATGTGCGCGGTGGTAAGGCGGCCGACGCTGACGGAGCGGCACAATGCGAAATACAGAACAGAACTCTTTGAGCTAGGCCCTTCCCTCTGAGCTTTTATCTTGGGGGCACGCTGGTTAGCGAGTGCCCGTAAACGTAGCAAAACCAGCAAGTGCCGGGGGGACGCTTGCTGGTTTTGCTGTGGGGGTGTCTGCGCTGGATCCGCAGGTCAGCGCGCAGACAATGGTATGGCATTCGCGGCGGTTAGACGCGCGATGAGGGATGTACCGGGGGAAGCACATCCCCCGGGATCGGGCAGGCATAGCCTTCGATGCCGCCCCGGCGGCGCAGCTCCTGCGTCGCTTCCAGCACGGCCGATGGCTCTGCCATCAGGGCTGCTGCGGTGGCCGCCATGACTTTGGCGGCGTGCAGCATGCCCTTGTGGGCGGCGCTCGACCGCCCTTGGGCCACCATCTGCCACGAGTGGAACGGTGTGTCACGAGTGAAGCACACGGTTTCGAGCTGGGCCGTGGGGATGATCCAGCTCACGTCCGCCACATCAGTGGAGCCTAGCATGCTGCCGGCTTCTGGCTCGTAGACATCGAGCGTCTCCGGCAAGGGCGGAGGGATGGGACTGCTCCCTCCCGATGGTTCCGCGAGCGTGGCGGAGATGGCGGCAGCGTAACGTTGTTCTCTCTCTGTAAACGCAGGTACGCCAAGCTGCTCGAAGCAGCGCTGCATCATCCGCTCCAGCGTAACGTTCGGAATGAGATTGGAGCAGGCCTTCTCGAAGTGGATGTGTACCTCGGTGCCGGTCATTAGCGCCGCCCCTTGGGCAATGTCGTTGATTCGGGCGTAGACGGCCTCGACATCGCGAACCTCGGGAGCGCGAATCAGGTACACGACCTCCGCCTTGGCCTGGACGACATTGGGGGAGAAGCCACCGGTATTGGTCACGGCGTAGTGAAAGCGGACGCTCTGCGGCACATGCTCGCGCAGGTAGTTCGCGCCCACGTTCATAAGCTCCACCGCGTCCAGCGCGCTCCGTCCCGTGTGCGGACTGGCGGCGGCGTGAGAACTGCGCCCCTCAAAGCGGTAGCGCACCTGGTAGTTCGCCGCCGATGTCATGGACACGACGGCATTGCCGTAGCCCGGGTGCCAGGTCAAGGCGGCATCGACGCCGTCGAAGGCCCCTTCCCGCACGAGGAAGGTTTTGCCGGAACCACCTTCCTCGGCGGGACAACCATAGTACCTGATGGTACCGGGAAGCCCGGTCTCGCTCAGGTACTCCTTCAATGCGATGGCGGCGGCCAGTGAGCCTGTCCCCAGCAGATGGTGACCGCAGCCGTGGCCATTCCCTTTATCATTGCCGGAGCCGTCTAGCAGCGGTTCGGGGTGGTCCACCCCATCCCTCTGGCTCAGCCCGGGTAAGGCATCATATTCGCCTAGCAGGGCGATGACCGGACCATCACCCTGCCCAAATGAAGCCATAAAGGCAGTCGGCAGCCCGCCGATTCCATGGCTGACATCAAAGCCCGCTTCCTCCAGCCTATCGGCCAAGAGCCGGGCGGAGCCAAATTCCTCAAATTTGGTCTCTGCCAGCTCCCAGATGCGGTCGCTCAGGGCGGTGAGCTGTGGGCTCAGCCGATCGATGCTGGACGCTATTCGTTGCTCGCGGGAGTTCTCCTCCTCAGGGGGGTGAGCATTTGCCATCATCGTTAGCGCGTCAGCGCCAGCACTTCTTCGGTCGTCATGTTCGCCCCGATTTGCAGATATTCCATGTTCAGCAGCGCCATATTGTGAGCCTGCCGACTAGTGCCGATCACTGCATCGGATACGACGTGGAAGTGATAGTCATGCTGATGGGCATCTACTGCCGTGAAGCGTACGCAGATATCGGTCATGCCGCCGATCAGGTACAGGCGTTTGACGCCCAGGCAGCGCAGAAGCAAATCAAGCTCTGTGGCAAAGAACGCGCTATACCGACGTTTTGTAATAATATATTCGCCCTCAATCGGGGCGGTCAGCGGATGGAATTCCTCCGCAGGCGTTCCTTCCAGACAGTGAACCTTCTCCACACCGTCAAGCTCGCGACCGAAATCGCTATGATCAGCACGGTGCAGCTCGCGAATCTGAATCACGGGCAATCCCAGCTTGCGGAAATGACCAATGACCTTCGGCGAGTTGAGCATACACGTGCCGCCTTCCATGATCGGAATAGCATCGCTCTCCGTGTCATTCTGAATATCGATAACTAGCAATGCGCTATTTTCGGGAATTTGGGTCATGGGGAATCTCCTCCTTTTTTTATACAAGCTCTTACCGGAACAAATCTTCCACAGAAATGATCGAACCAGCCTGATGGTACTCGATATTATCCAATGCTGCTTGAGCCACTTCATCACTGCTTGGCGTGCCGCAGGCTTCCTTGAACACATGAACGTGATAGTTGTACTGGTGCGCATCGATAGCGGTGTAATGGACGCAAATATCGGTCATACCACCGACCAGGAACAGATGCTCAGCCTTCAAGCCGCGAAGCAGAATCTCCAGGTCAGTTCCGAAAAAGGCGCTATATCGGCGCTTATCCACCGTATATTCCCCTTCAATGGGAGCTGTAGGCTCATAGTAGGTCGCCTCAGGCGTACCCTCCAGGCAGTGAATGTTCTCTGCTCCTTCCAACTCGCGGCCATAGTCGATCCGGTCCTTCCGGTGAATTTCCCGGATATGGACAATGGGCACATCCCCGCGTTCGCGGAAATATTCGGTTACACGCTCGACGTTCTTCAAGTATCGGTCCCGTTTGTCCGAGTTGCCACGAGGCTCCTTCGCCGGGTCTGAGTTCTGCACATCTACCAGAATGTACACGCTGTTCTCGGGAATCGTAATCATCAAAGCATCGCCTCCGTATTAGAAAATCGTAGAGTGTGCCGGACGGAGAGTCCCCGCCCGGTTCAAAGTCTGTATTAAGGTATAGCGCGAAGTGATTCTGCTACTACCAGAGAATATCGGCTATCACAAGCTGCTTCACGTCAAAGGGTTCTGCGATAATTCCGATGGAATGATAGAATTCAACCACATCCTCCATCGTGCTGTACAACCAGCCGCCTTCATCCATGCCTTCATGGTTATCGGCCAGGGTATAGAGGTGAACGGTCGGGAACATTTCCTTAACCTCAGCGGCGCTTACTTGCAGATCATCTGCTGTCAATTCTGCGGCAGCGGACAGGTCACTGTTAACGTATTGGGTTGCGTCCTCCACGGCCTTGAGTGTGTTTTGCAGCCAAGCTGGCTTCTCTTCCGCGGTCTTGGCGGAGACGACGATGACGTCGAGAATGGTGTTCTCCAGATCCGCCGTAGAGATGATGATGTTCCCTTTGCGGGAAGTGACGCCTTGCGACAAATAAGGCTCAAACGTTGTAGCGGCATCAACACTACCGGCCACGAAGGCGGCTCCGCCTTTACCTGGCCCCATATCCACCAGCTTGACATCGTCGATGGTTAAGCCCACTGTGTCCAGAGCTTTGGCCAGCATGTAGTGGGTAACATCACCGTATTGTGCGGATACGGTCTTGCCCTTCAGGTCAGCCACGGTCTGAATGCTGGAGTCCGAGACGATTCCGTCCGCTCCGGTGGAGGAATTATGCAGGTACACGATCTTTGGCAAGGTCGTGATATCCGAGCCTTCTTCCATTAATGCATTAATAGAAACGAGATAGGATTGCAGCGTGGTGAACGCGATGTCTACGTCCCCCGTCATGATGCTCATCAGCGGTGAGGTGGAACCGAAGGCTCCGATCTCCACATCCACTCCGTTCGCAATATCAAACTCCTTGTCAGCGAGGGCGTATACGCCAATGCCGCCGATAAATGGGGCATACGCCGTTTTGACTGGAACGGGAGCGGTCGAGGTTGCTTCATTTCCCCCGGCTCCTGCCGTGTTATTTCCATTTGCCGAGCCTGCTGAATTGGCTCCGCCGTTATTGCCGCAAGCAGCCAGTACGGATAGCATAGCCGTCATTAGCAGTAGTGTGACCCCTAGCTTCATCAACCCGCGTTTCTTTTGTTTCATCATGATTTCCCGCCTCCAATGCATTTTTTTGTATTTGATCAAAACCTGGCAGGGACTAGGGCATGTCTGAAAATGAAGTATTCATGCGTTTTTCAGAGACGCCTTAGTTGACCAGATTGCGAATCCATTTATTGCTCCGGATGCGAAGCCGGACGAGCACGTACTTGCAGATGTCGTCGATGATGACGAACAGGAACACGATGCCGATCGAAAGGTCCAGGAAATATCCTGTGAGGAAGGTCAATGGCAGCGAGACGCACCATAAGGTGACGTTATCGATAATGAAGCACATTCTGGTGTCGCCACCGGCGCGAAGCGTGCCCATAATGTGTACGAAGTTCATGCCTTTGATCGGCATAATGATCGCCAGATAGATCAGGAGCAGCGTGACCGTGCTGCGCACTTCCTCGGAGATGCCTTGATACATGCTTAGCAGTAGCGGTGATCCGGCAATGAGCAGAATCCCGGTGAAAATACCAAATAGTGCGGTGTAGGCTTCCATGCGCTTAACGAGATAGGGTGCCTTATCCTGCTTGCCTTCTCCGATGGTCTGCCCCAGGATAATCGCGGAGGCTTGCCCAGTGCCGATAAAGAAGGCGATCAGCAGTTGTTCCAGCACCTTGGCAATCCCGACAGCAGCACCTACGGTGTAGCCCATATGGTAGAAGACCACGTTGTACAGGGCGTAGCCGATACTCCATACGGTCTCATTGATGATGACCGGGAAGGAGGTTCTGAAGAAGATAGCCAGGAACTCTTTGCGAGCAGCCAGCAGATGGCGGGGGCGGGGAGCGAACTCGCCGAACTTGCCATACAGCATGAAGGCCATGATCCCCATCTCAATCAGGCGTGCCACTACAATGGCATAAGCGGCCCCTTGGACACCGAATTCGGGAAAACCCAGCTTGCCAAAGATGAATCCGTAGCTAAGGATGACATCTACCACAATGGTCAGTACCGTAACCCGCAGCGGGAAGCCAGGCCGGCCGATATTGCGGAACACCATCGTACAGGCCAGCGAAATCCCGGTAGGGAGATAACTGAGGCATACAATCTGTAAATAGGGGGCAGCCATGGCAATGACTTCACTTTCTCGCGAGAAGATTCCCACTACCTGCTCCGGCCAAAGAAGTCCAATCAAGGTGAACAGGAAGCTGACCGCAACAATCAGCGCGAAGGCCAGGGCGGAGGCGACATTCAGATGCTGACGGTCCCCCTTGCCGTAAAACTGAGAGACAAAAATAGTTGCCCCGCTAACAATCCCAACGATCATCAGATTGAGGATGAAGAAGACTTGTCCTGCCAGACTGGTGGCCGATACCTGAAGATCCCCAAGCTGTCCGACCATCAGCGAACTGAAGGTGTTAGTAATGCTGGTAATCATGCTCTGCAAGCCGATTGGCAGCGACAGCAAGAGGAAGCTCTTCAGGAAGGGGGTATCCTGGCGAAAGGTAGAGATCAGGCTAGTTGGCTGCATGGAGATCCATTCCGAAATCTCCGGAGTGCAGCAGTCCGTGAATCTTTTTGCGAATTTGAATGAATTCCGGCGTATCCTTCAGCTCCAGATCGCGCTTCGCGGGAAGGTCAATAGGAATGTCGGCAATGATCCGGCCTGGGCGTGCGCTCATAACATACACCCGCTGGGACAGGAACACTGCTTCCTCGATATCATGGGTGATGAAGATTACCGTGTGCTTCTCCTTCTCCCACAGCTCGCGGAGTTGAAGCTGCATATTGCCCTTGGTGTCGGGGTCCAGAGCGCCGAAGGGCTCGTCCATTAACAGAACCTCCGGATTGTTGGCCAGAGCCCGGGCGATGGCAACGCGCTGCTTCATCCCCCCGGACAGCTCCTTGGGCAAGCGGTCACGGAAATCGCTTAGGCCTACAAGGCCCAGGTATTTCTCTACGATCTGGTCAGCTTCACTCTTAGGCAGATTCTTGAGCTTGAGTCCGAAGCGGATGTTGTTCTCCACCGAAAGCCAGGGGAACAGGGTATAGGCCTGGAAGACCATGCCGCGATCGGCTCCCGGTCCAGTCATGATGCGATCATCCAGCAGAATGTCTCCCGACGTCGCTTCATCCAGTCCGGCGAAGATGCGCAGGAGCGTAGACTTTCCGCAACCGGACGGACCTACCACGCAGATGAATTCATTGTCGGCAATGTCCATGTTGATGTCTTGGAGCGCGAACGTTTCCGAACGCTTGGAACGGTAGATTTTGTTCAGTTGCTTACAGGAAATTTTCGGACCCATCGTGGCTTGCTGCATGGCTAAACCCCTCCTTGGTTAGATATCCTCGGCCCAGTGGAACAGGCGCTTATTAATGATGGCGAAGATCCGGTCGAACAACAGCCCGAGCAGGCCGATGACGAAGATGCCGCCAAAGATGATATAGGTCTTCATGAACCGTTCGGCAATCATGATGCTGTAGCCCAGCCCGGAACTGGAGGCAAGCATCTCTGCCATGATCAGGTAGGTCCAGGCCCACCCCATGACCATTCGCATCGTATCCATGACGCTAGGCATCATGGCCGGAATGATGACGTTCTTGATGACTTGTCCTTGGGAGGCGCCGAGCGTGTAGGCGGTGTTAATCAGGTCAATCTGGATGCCCTTGACGATATCGGCGATCATGGCGGTCATGGAGAACACGGCGCCTACGACGATGATGGTAATCTTGGCCGTTTCCCCTACCCCCGTCCATACCATAATCAGTGGAATCAGGGCGGATACCGGCAGGTAACGGAAGAACTCGATCAGCGGCTTCATAATCGCCCCGATGATCTTGTAGGCTCCGGAGAGCAGCCCCAGGGGAACGCCGATAATGACAGCGATCAGGAAGCCCATAAGCACGCGGTAGCAACTGATGGCGATGTCTTCCCATAAGCTGCCATTGCCGAGCGCTTGCCCTAAATAGGAGAAGGTGGCTTGAGGCGTTGGCAGAAAAATCGGATTAATGCCGGAGAAGTTGCTGCCCACGTACCAGAACGCGATGAGCAGCATAAAGGTGACGAGCATAATGGTGTTGAACAGCCGCGGATGAATATCCCGCCGGATGCGGAACAGGCTGCGCCGAGTTCGTGGCTTCATGTTTTTATTCCCCCTTTAAAATGGCCTTACATTTGCGTTATTCCCCCATCTCATGAATTTTCATGACGATCTGGAGCGTTAAGCGTGCTTCCGGGTCGTCGAAGGAAATGCCGAGCAGGGATTTGATTTTATCGAGACGGTAGACGATGGTGTTGTAATGGGTGTACATGGCTCCGGCTGTAAGCCGAATATTGCAGCCGCATTGGAAGTACAGCTTCAAGGTCTGAACGAGACTGGCATGATGCGCTTCATCATACTCGACCATCGGCTTCATGTAGCGGTTCAGGAACTTGTCGACATTGGCATGCTTGGGGAGCAAGCTCAAGATGGCATAGATTCCAAGCTGTTCCCAGGTGATCACTCGCGAGCTTGTCCTGCTGACGCAGGAAGCGGTGAAGAGGTTCTCGGTATCGATGTAACCCTGATGCACATCCAGAGCGGAACTGACCTCGCCAATACATAGGGAGAATGCATCCGTCCCGCATATTTGGGCCATTTGCCTGCACAGCGGCTCTACATTTTCCGGGGATAACATATCTTGATTCCGGTCTGTAGCTTGGGGGAGCAGGGCAACGATCTTGCCGCCAATTCCCGTGTAGAGCCCTCTGCCAGGGGCCAGCCGGTTCAATTCGGTAATCCAGGCGCTATCCGGTGCCGGGGGTGTATCTGCATGGAATTTAAGAATGGCCATGCGATAATCGCTGGAAGATAAGGCTTCATAGCCGTATAGCCTGCCTTTGATATCCAATTCTTCAGGACCGGGTATGACGCCGGCCAGCCAATCCTTCAGGAAGTCGTCGAAGTATTTGGCCTTGACCAGCTTGTAAGTGTTCTCCCCACTAATTCGGATGTTCAGTAGCGGCAGGATGCGAGAGATCGTGGACAGAACCAGTCCATCGCAGGGAGCGTAGGCTTCCGCTAGCAATACGAGGATAGGGTCTCGCTCCGTCTCCCACAGGTTGAAGATGTGGAGCTGAATGCCTCCGCCCGGCGCGTCGTGATCGACCCATTGAAGCTCACTATGTCCCGGTGAAGAACGTGAATCGAAGTCGCGCAGCCGCTCTGGAAACGGACGGAAGTAGGCTTCATGCCGAGGAGAGGCAATTAATTGCCCGAAGGCATCCAGAATAGCGAGCGGGTTACCAACCATGTCTTCAATGCTCTCAATAATCTGCGGCATATCGTGGCCGTGGAGCATCAGCTCGGATACTTGCTCCAGCCGATGCTGGAGTAGCATGACGGTTCTTGTCTCCAGCGAAATGACTCTCTCCATGACTTCGCGAACAACATTGGAGAAGATGGTTGATTCGGGAAGCTCGAATAGTGGCAATCCACAGGCCTCAGCGCAATCAATAATCTGCCGTGGAACCTCGGTAATGAAGCGTTTGGGCTTGATGCCCAGTGCAGCTACACCCCGGTCTACGAGCTTCGGAATAATCTCCAGGAACGCATCCATATTGTGGTGATGTGAGTAGCCGGTCGTTAGCAGCAGTTCGCTCTCTTGAGCCCAATTCTCAATATCCGGAACCTCCATAATATTGACGCGGCTAATAGTATTGTTCAGCCCTCTTTCTCCAGCCAGCAGTCTCAGGCCCGGAAGAGAAGTCATTTGGAACAGATCGTTGCAGCGAAAAGAAAGTGCGGCTGATTCCAGGGAATGTTCGGTCTTGTCCATCGCGTTCGCTTCCTTCCTATATAGGCTGAGTGAGCAGGGCTTAACATTTAAGGTAGAAGAGTTAACGTTATCCCTTCACCGGGTTCTCGTCTCGCTCTTTGTGCTGCTCGGCAAGGGCCCATCCTCCGTAACGGGTGATATCCTCGCTCTCTTGCTGAGCATAGGGTTCGCAGATGAAGCCGGTCACTTCTGCGCCACTCCGAAGCTTCACCTTGCCCAGACCGAGCGGAGCCGGCACTTGTCGTAGCAGATCGCCTAGGCGATGTAGCGGAATGCTCCATATCTCCAGGTCAATCGAGCTTCCCGGCTCGGAGCGAATCAGGCCCGGCTTGGGAGGTAAGGTGCCCAGCCGAATCAAGCGATAGCATGGCGCTGTCTGATCGGCACGAACGAAGGAGGCACCGCAGTCCAGCAACTGCTTCTCTAGCGGAAATCCGCGCATATGCAGTCCGCAGACAGCCAGTTCTATTGCTTCGGTGTTAAGGAAGGCTGAGGCAGCCCCTTTCAGGAAATGATCCTGACCGCGCAGGGAGAACATGGTGATGCCGAAGGGCAGATCATCATCCGCAAAGTCGGAAGGCAAGGCGATGGCGCTAAGATCCAGCAGGTTGCAATGGTTCGTATAACGTCCCATATCGCTGTTCGTAGACACCGGAGAAGCAGCAACCTGGGCACGGGTATAGGTCCCGCCACAGGTTGGCATCACGAGGATGGCATCCTGCATCAAGGCGTCAGTCTGTGCCTTGTAGCCCCGCAACTGGTGTAGTGCGGTGAAGACGGAAGCCGCATCGTAGCCCCGTTCCTGGGAGGAGCGAAGAATCTGCTCCGTAACCGGGAATATTTGTCCCGGGTGCGCTTCAACAAATTCACCCAGATCGGCCCAGCGCTCGGCAATCCAGGGACCGTCGTACAGGATGCTGGAGACTTGCCCGAAGATGTCGGTATCAATGTATTCAATCGGAATGCCCGATCGCTCCAGCCGTTGTACAGCCTGCTCCCATGCCTTGCGGTAGGCATCCTGGTAATCGCCGTAGAAGCTTAGCGGCTCCCCCGGGAGCAGCAGCTTTCGCGGGGGACTGGCCGGAATAGCTGACGGGGGAAGCGGACTGTAGCCCTGTGGGGAGCTAAGCGGCTTGCCGCGAATGACGGAGTCGATCAGGTAAACGTCGTCCAGTGCCGAAGCAAATACGGTGACACAGTCCAGACTGGCACAAGCCGGGATGACGCCGTCTACGGGCCAATCGCCAATGGAGGCTTTGTAGCCGATCAGATTATTCAGCGCAGCAGGCACACGGCCCGAGCCTGCGGTATCGGTCCCCAGGGAGAAGATCGCTTGCCCACGGGCCACGGCTACCGCAGAACCACTACTGGAGCCGCCGCTAATCAGCTCAGGCTTCAGCGAATTATGCGTTTCGCCATAGGGACTGCGTGTGCCCACAAGTCCGGTGGCGAACTGATCCAGATTTGTCTTGCCTACCGGGATGGCTCCGGCGGCGATCAGTCTGTCGACTGCTTCGGCGCTTTGCTCCGGGTTGTAAGTGTAAGAGGGACAGGCGGCTGTCGTAGGCAGCCCATCCAGGTCGATGTTGTCTTTAACAGCGAAGGGAATCCCCCATAACGGATATTGCTCCGGCTTCTTCTCCGCCAAGCGGTCAAGGTAAGGCTGAATAAAGGAAAGGGAAGGGGGGACAATCCAGATGTTCATGGCTTGATCGCGCTCTGCCCGTTTAATGATGGTATGAATCAGCTTTTGCGGCGTCATGGTTCCGCTTTGGTACATGGCCTTTAATGTGGCAATCGTCATTTTCTCCAAGTGGCAAAACCCCTCTCTGTCCAAACCTGCACATGGGTTTCTCAGGCAGTAGATGTATTTAAATAATTTCTTGAAAACGAATTAACTTTAAATGTTATATACATGTAAGTTATTCTGAATATAAGCTATTTTTGTGTCATGTAATTTGACATTTAAATTGTTGGCTCTAATTATCCTTCCGTTTGTCGAAACCTGTCAAGATGCCGAAGAGGCTTGAATTTATTTTCATGAATGCTTACTAGAATGGCTAAGTATTCCCGTTCGTATTTTGTGAACTCTTCACAAAAGAAAGAGTCTTTTATTGTGTAAACACTTGATAAATCAAGGTTTTTTATGTTGGGGTATAGCCGAAAACAGAGGTTTAGCTTCTAAGTAATAACGCTTTCAAATTGCGGGTGATTATTCTGAAAATGATTAGAAACAAACATAAAAAATATTTTCCGAATATTTTTTCGTTTGACAACATTCAAAATATGGCGTTATATTATCTAACATAAAAACTTCGACAACTGAATAACTTTGGAGTTTACTAGGGTTCCGTCTGGCAACAGAGTCTGGTCCGAGAGTAAACGGTCCCGCACGCCGGGGACTACACGGAAGGATAAAAACCTGGGAGATGTCGTAGAGTTGCCCCTATTTTAGGAGCGCCTTGAGATATCTCCTTCTGTTATATCTTCCTCACATCAGGCGAATACAAAGGGAACAGGAGTGAACGGCCATGAATATTCTCTGGAGCGAAACGATGCATCCGGGAGGCAAATGGTCCGGTGTGATTGGCAAGGGTAAGCTGATCCGCCTGACGGCGATGGAAGAAGGGGCCAACGTGACGATGCTGATGTATCACGCTGCAGATTTGACGGAGCGCTACAATATGCCCGATACGTTGAAGGCGCAGCATACCGCCCATTTGACCAAGGGGCATGTGCTGATGAGCGACAATGGCCGAGCGCTGGCCAGTATTGTTCAGGATGACTTGGGCTGGCATGATCCGCTGGGCGCCTATACGACTCGTGAGTCGACGGATGAGAAATACGGTGTCAGCCGTTATCAGGAGCGGCGCAATGACTGGCTGCGCAGCGGACAGGAGAACTTGGCAGTAGAACTGACCCGCTGTGGTCTGGGTAATCGTGATTTGTCTCCTGCGGTCAACTGGTTCTCCAAGGTTTACTGTGATGAGGAAGGTAATATGCATTTTGCCGAGGGTCATTGTAAGGCGGGACAAGTAGTCACGTTGCGTACCGAAATGGATATTTTGCTGGTTCTCTCTAATACGCCGCATTTGCTTAATCCGAGTAAGGTGTATCCCTCGGTTCCGGTCAAGCTGGAAGTATTGCCGGCCTTACCTGTCGATTCGCAGGATTATTGCGTGAACTACCGCCCCGAGAATCGCCGGTCGTTCAACAATACCTGGAACTATTACGCGCTGCAAGGCTAAAATACGCATACTTGAAGGAGGTTGAAGACGATGATAAAGGCATTTAATCACGTGGAGAGCCCAAGGACTGCTGAGGCGGCGGTCTATGATCGGGTCGTTCCGGCCGGAGAGGGCTGGATGCATGAGTTGAAGCCGGGGCAAGTGCTTCGTATCGTCGATATGGAGGGGAATCAGGCGGCGGATACGTTATTTTACGATGCGGATAACCCGGAGGATCACTATAGTGCCGTGCGGACAATTCATGGGCAGAACAACCTATATTTGACCACGGGCTCGAGGTTGCTGGCGGAATCCGGCAAGGAGTTGGTAACCATCGTTGCTGATACCTGCGGTCGCCACGATACGGTGGGCGGGTCCTGCTCTTCCCAGAGCAACACGGTCCGCTACGCCCATGAGAAGGGGTATATGCACAATTGCCGGGATACCTTCATGCTGCAATTGTCCAAGCATCCGGAAGGACATTTGTATAGCAAACGGGATTTGTCGCCCAATATCAACTTCTTCATGAATGTGCCAGTCACGCCGGAGGGTGGACTCACCTTCGCGGACGGCGTCTCGGCGCCAGAGCGTTATGTCGAAGTCCAGTCCAGTTGCCGTTCCATGGTGCTCATCAGCAATTGTCCGCAGTTGAACAATCCGTGCAACGCCTATAACCCTACGCCGATTCGCGTTTTGATCTGGAACGAGTAGCACGGTCCCTTGCCGCCTTGCCTGGTCTATTTTCTCACCAGAGATGGTTAATTATGCTGCATTTTGTTTAATCTATAGGATGAAATGCACATACCTTTGCTGGGGAGGGAACATCATGATGAACAATCAAGAGCATCGCGAGGCCGTGGAAACGGTCAGACATTTGATTAAAGGTATTGAGATTGCCATGCTGACAACGGTGACGGACGAGGGGCTTGTGTCGCGTCCCATGAAGACGCAAGAGGTTGAATTTGACGGAGATCTCTGGTTCCTCACCAAGTCGGACACGGATAAATATGGTCAGTTGCAGCAGCATCCCGAAGTGAATGTCTCTTATGTGGGCAAGTCCTACGTATCCGTTCGCGGAAAGGCCGAATTGGTCTATGATCGCGAGAAAATCAAGCAATTCTGGAATCCGGCATATGCGAGCTTTCTGCATACGACCAGTGATGATCCGGAGTTGGTGCTGATCAAGGTGAAGGCGGAAGCCGCGGAATACTGGGAGACGGGCAATGTGGTCAAGATGGTCAAGCGGATGTTCTCCCAGATCACCGGGAAAGAGAGCCGGGAGGAATTGAACAAAACCGTGGAGCTGTAAGTAAAGAAAGCTGACCTTGGGGTCTTTCCGATTTGGAGAGACTTTCAGGGGCAGCTTTCTTTTTTGTGATAAAAAAAGGATAGTCTCACGTTCATACTCCAGGGCTGCTAATTCGCCATGCTGATGCTACCTGGACGTGCCTTGCAAATCTTCTTCATACGAGTCGCTTCCTCAACAATCTCGTCCATGTTATGGAACTGGCGGCTTTGATTCGTGACGATGGCAATTGAGATAGCTACGAGCGGAATCGGGCCGTATTTGCCAGAGCGTCCATCGCCCATAACAAAGTTGTTCTTCAAATCTTCCTTGCTGTAGAACTCCTTCTTAAGTAGCTCAAACCCCTCAATAACCTTGCTACAACCAAACTCATAATTATAATGGTGGAGAATAACGATATAATCATCTCCGCCGATATGTCCGAGGAAGGAGCCAGGTGAGGAGAACTGTTCCCGCAAGAGGGATGCTGTAGCTTGAATAAGTAGATCCCCTCGTTTGAAACCGTAGCTGTCATTATACGATTTGAAGTTATCCAGATCGACATACAATACACTGAATTGCTCCTGACGAGCGGCCTGCTGTAATCGGTCATCAATAATTCGGTTGCCAGGCAAGCCGGTTAATGCATTGAGGAAGATGGCCATTTCTGCCCTAACGTTCGCGACCTCCAGCAGTAAGCGCCGAATGCTGACAAATCCGTAAAGGAGTCCTTCCTCAACGACCAGGACACCGTCGTACAATTCTTCTTCGGCGCGGTTCATGGCGCGGATGCTGATGTCGGTAATTGGCTCGTTTCGCTCTACGATGAGTGGCTGATTGTTCATTACCAGGCTGACGGGCCGTCCCATATATAAGTTGAATCCATATTGCGTAGCCAGCAGTTGATAGAACCGTGTACGCATCAGTATGGACAGGCTACCGCCTTCACCTACAACCGCGATTCCCTCCAGCTTGGGATTTTGCTTAAACAGAGTGTTGATTGTTCCGCATTTGGTTTCTGGCTCGACCACGGGGACCATCTCCGCAATTTCGCCGATATTCATCAACAACACGTCCGACCTCCTATAAGTGCAAGTTCAAAAAGCCAAGTTTTTAGCACCAAGAAGCCTGGATGCCATTATCCCCCCCTACATGGGCAGGGGAGGTGTGCTACCCATTTCTGTAGCTGGTCTTCCCAGGGCATAACCTTGTCCATAATGAATACCTCTTTGGTGAAGGAAAGCTAGTTCTTCGCGTTCTTCAATTCCCTCGGCGATAATATGTGTGCCGGATTCATTGGCAAACTCTTGCAGCAATTGCACGATTCGCTGTTGATTGGCATTGAGGTGAATGGAGCGGATGAGCGATTTATCCAGCTTGATGAATTCGGGTCTAAGGCTAACGATGGCCTTGAGGCTGTTATAGCCGGAACCGGCATCATCGATGGCGATGCGGAATCCCTGCGCACGGTAGTGGGATACAATGCTCTGGAAAGCAATATAGTCCTGCACCGCCTGCTTCTCTGTGAGTTCAAACACTACCTGCTGCGGAGACAGGCCATACCGGGCTAGCAGATGAATCGTCTCTCCGCTCCGGTAGCTTGGGTCCGAGAGCACCTGTGGATGGACGTTGACAAATACGACCGTATCCGCCGGTTTGTGCGCTAACAGCAAGGCCAGGCGAAAACGATTAAAGGAAATATCGCGGCAGAAGCGCTCGAAGGCAAAGGCTTGATCCGTATGCCCGATAAAGTCGTAGAAGGCTTCTGTATGTGGGAACAAGGAGGATACGGGCGGGCGGTTAAGTACCTCATAGCCAAGGCAACCGCCTCCTTGTAAGTCCAGGATGGGTTGGAAGTAAGTCGTTAAGGTCTGATGACGAATAATTTTTTGCAAGGCGTGGTATTTTCTACAGGACAGCCAATACTGCCGGGTAGAGCGTGAGAAGTAGGTCATGTAATTGTACAGCCCGCGGTTGTCCGCCGCGGTTGGGAGCGGCAATTTCATGTCGGATTCATCCTTTATGCCCAAGAATTCGGGGAATGGCATACCTAAGGCCCGTCCCTATAGTCCCATCGTAACACTACCTGGCATAATCGGTATCAACGTAGCGTTAACTTCAAGTAAAATCTACAGTTATATCCGCTCCCTCAGTAAAGCGATGTCTGATTGGTCAGTATAAATTTTGCGTAATCTTCTGTGCCATGTACTCTATTCTCGGAATAATTCGGGTGTCATCGACCGTTTGCAGCCGATCGGGCTTGAACAGTTGATATTTTTTTAGCTGATAATACTCAAATAATGCTTCGTAAACGGTCAAATGATGTTCCATCAAGTATTTAACGTCCAGCAGGCTTTGTAACATCCGGTCTTGTAAAACAATCAAATTACCGTTGATAGGATTGAAAACTCCCTCGCGTATGCCCTCTTCATAGAACTCCAGAACCTGGCGATCCCATTGCCTCATGGCGCTTCTGAGCTGTTCCCCGCTCCCTGAAGAACTAAGGTCCAATTCCTTGAGAAATGTATCGGTGATGGATTCAAGCAGCAGTACCGATTGTTCGAAGATCTGCTGGAATCGATCCGCGAACATCTTCTCCCGATCTGAACTAACAGTCACCTCTTGAATGTATTGCACCATCACTTCCACAACATAGGAGATGAGGTCTTCTTTAGTTGAGAAATACTTGTATAAAGTCGCGCGGCTTACACCCATAATCTTGGCGGCCTCGTCCATACGCAGTGAGTGCACCCCGTTTTTTCTAACATATGGAAGTAACTTCGTAATAAGCTTACGTCTGGCTTGGTCCTGTTTGTCTTGAATAGAAGCGTTACTCATCAGATGCTCTCCCTTTACTTTTTATTTGATTATACCTTTTTTTGAGCTTGAGTACACAAAGTAAACAAAAAGAACGTTTTTTGTTTACTTTGTATTATTTATTGTGCTAACATAACATTAATTTGGTGGTGGATAAGAAAAGGAGGAGATCAATAATGAGTAAAAATAAGAAGGTAGTAGTCATTACGGGGGCAAGTGACGGCATAGGGGCAGCCGCAGCTCGGAAGCTTACGGATAACGGCCATACTGTAATTGTGGTGGGCCGATCGCCGGAGAAGACCCGTGCGGTTGCAAACGAACTTCATGCTGATAGTTACGTTGCCGATTTCACCCGGTTTGAAGACGTGAAGAGACTTGCTAATAAACTCAAGGAGCGATATCCCCGCATCGATGTGCTGGCCAATAATGCCGGTGGAGTGTTTGGCGAGCAGATCAAGACGATTGATGGATTCGAGAAGACCTTTCAGGTCAATCATCTAGCACCATTCCTGCTCACCCGTCTGCTACTCGATACCTTGATCACATCCCGGGCAACGGTGCTTCAAACTTCCAGTACCGTACGGTTTACCAAAGAAATCGATCTCAATAACCTAGATCATGATGGGAACTATGACCCGGTGCGAGCCTATGGTGCGGTTAAGCTAGAGAATATTCTTTTCACGATGGAGTTACATCGACGCTATCATGATGCAGGAATTTCCACAGCGTCCTTTTACCCTGGGAATGTGGCAACCAATTTCGCCTCCGCAACGACCAGTCCCATCATGCGCACGGTTCGATTCTTTGGCTTACTGCCAGGCCTTGGTAGGCTTATTCTCTCTACACCGGAGCAGGGAGCGGACCAAATTGTCTGGCTGACAGAAGGCACTCCTGGCGTGGACTGGCGCTCCGGGGCTTACTACTATAAACGCAAAGAAAGCGTCCCTAACAATCCGCAAGCGACGGATGCTAACCTCGCTAAGTTATTCTGGGAACGCTCTGAGAGCCTCCTGGGTGATCATCTTAAGGGGTACTGATTATCATTGGAGCTAGTAAAACTGAAAAGCTCGCACGGGCAGGAAAGTCATCGATTTCCTGCCTGATGCGGGCAGCTATTGTGCTATCTTGCTACATCTACTATTGTTTTGCTTATATAGTAAATTTTTAACGAAGGAGGAGTAGGTGTGTCGGCAGGTATTCTAGCGCATTTATTAGGGAAGCAACCCTACCGGGAATTGGCAGCCAAGGTAGCTGCTTACGAATTTCCGTATGTACAGTTAGCCTTGTCCAAGGCCATTTCGGATGTGGATTGCTCACTGGGCAAGCTGAGTCCGGGACTGGCTGCTGAGATTGGAGGGGCTTTTGCCGATCGCGGCGTGAACATTGCGGTGCTCGGCTGTTACGTTAGCCTGATTGAACGGGAGGAAGACACCTGGCGGCATAATGTAGAGTGGTTTAAGGAGCATTTGCAGCATGCCCGGCAATTTGGTGCACCGATTGTGGCTCTTGAGGTGGGGAAGCCAACGGATCAGGATCATATGGCGGAAAATTGGAAGCGGCTTCATCGGGCGCTCGCGGAACTGGTAGAGGAAGCGGAACGCTGGGGCGTCACGATTGGCCTGGAAGCGGCTCAAGGGCATCTGATTGATTCACCGGAATCTATGGCTGCTACGCTGGAGCATTATCCGTCCTCGTGTGTTGGGGTGCTTCTGGACCCCTGCAATCTGATGAATGCCGGGAACTTTGCCCGCCAGGACGAGATTATCCGTAGCTCCTTCGACCTCTTTGGCTCCCGGATTGTAAGTAGCCATGCGAAGGATGTAAAGTGGGAAGCGAATGGTGAATTATCGGGTACTGCCGCAGGACTTGGCCAGTTAAACTACCCGCTGTTCTGGAAGCTGCTGGAGCAATACAAACCGCACGGCTTTGTAACGCTGGAAGGGGTGGAGGAAGCACAATGTGGAGCGGTTGCCAGCTTTGTTCGGGAGAGACGGGCTGCCGCGAGAACGGAGTTATTGATAGGTAAATAAAAAGACAGCCAGCAGGGGAGGGAGTTCGTCACCCTGCTGGCTGTTGCTATGATTTCCGACATGCCTAAGCTCAGCAAGCTATACAGCGCCTTGCGTATTGCTGATTCGCTTCGACAGCTCGCCCAGGTCCATGCCCTTCAGGGCACCTTCGACCAGCTCCGGCAATAACGCAGGCGTACACGCGAAGCAAGGTGTGCCGTCCCTGCCAAGCTGGCGGGCGATTTGCTCATCGTAAGAGGGCTTGCCTTGATCGGACAAGGCCAACAAACACATGGTTTGCACGCCTGCTTCTTTGAGCTCACGCATCCGCCGAACCAGCGCCGCTCGATTGCCGCCTTCGTAGAGGTCGGATACGATAATCATGATCGTTTTTTTCGGCTCCACAATAAATTGCTCGCAGTAGTTCACTGACTTGTTGATATCGGTTCCACCGCCAAGTTGGACGCCGAACAGCATATCAACCGGATCATTGGCGCATTGCTCTGTCAGGTCGACGACTTCGGTATCGAACACCACGACACGGGTATCCAGCGAAGGCATACTGGCAAAGATCGACCCGACCACAGACGCCCAGATGACCGAATCGGCCATGGAGCCGCTTTGGTCGATGTCGACGATGACGGTCCATTCCTTACTCTTGCGACTACGGTCAAAGTAATAGAACTTTTCCGGAATCAGTTGCTTGCGCTCTGCATTGTAATTTTTCAAATTCCGCTGGATGGTGCGTTTCCAATCGATCCCGCTTAGCGAAGGCAGGGGAGAATGCTGCCTGCGGTTCAGGGCTCCGGTCACCGCCCGGCGCAGGTCGCTGTCGAGTCGCTTAATCAGGTCATCTACTACGCTTTGGACAAGTAGGCGGGCCGTCTCCTTGGTCTTCTCCGGAATTTTGCCCTTCAAGGAGAGCAGGGTGCCCACAAGTTGAATATCCGGTTTCACCGCAGCGAGTAGCTCCGGCTCCAGCAAAAGCTGACTCCAGCCTCGACGCTCCATCGCATCGTTCTGAATAATGGATACGATGTCGTCCGGGAACAGGGAGCGCACATCTCCTAGCCAGCGGGACAACACAGGAGCAGAGGGTCCTCGTCCTCCCTGGCCTTTGCCGCTTCCACCAGCCCCCCGGCTATCGGCCTCGCCTTGTGTGGTCTCATCATAGATTGCGGCCAGGGCTTCATCCATTACTTGATCCTCACCCTGAAGGGCCGCGCCAGATCCATAGCCTTCGAGCTGTGCTTCCGCTGATTTGCCCAGGATGAGACGCCAACGTTTCAGATCATGTTGCTGCACGTGATTACTCATCGTTATATATCCTCAAAATCAAAATCGTTTAGTTCGTCCAGCATACTCTGTTCTTCCTCCTTCAGGTCGCCGGTCAGCACCTCGGCGGCTTGCTCGGTATTGACTCCCCATAGCTCGCCCAGCAGCTCTGCGACCATGTTCTTCTCATGGACGGTGAAGACGCTGAACGCCCGGCGCAGAAATACCAGGGAACGCTTGAATTCCTCATCGTCCAGGCTGCCGATGTAGGCGTGAAGCTGCTCCCATAAGCTCATGCGGGACAGGAGGGCATAGCGGTTGCGCATCGCCAGCCCCTCGAACCAGCCTGCGCCAAGATCCGCGGGAATCCCCGGCGACAGTCGGCGGGATACCTCTGCTCCAGCCTCGCTGGCGGTAAGCTGTCCTCTCTCTAGCAGAATGGCACAGGCCAGCCCGGACAGCTTGGGATTACGATCATCCCGCTCAGCCAGATCCCGCAGTTGATTCAGCCATAGCTCCTCATCGACCTGCTCGTGGTGATCGAGTGCTATGGCATTGAGTTCGTGGATGGCTGCGGCCATCGGTGTGGCCGCTTCATCATTACACTGGCTGGCCTCCACGAGGAACAAGGCGCCGCGCATGAACAACTGCTCCAGCAGTGGGATGAGCGGATCGGTATCGACCTGTCTCAAGCCGCTATAGCTGATAATGATAGATAATTCCCGAGCGGCTGCGGCGATTTGAATGACATCCCGGCTGTCGGCGGCCAAATGCTGGAGCGTCATCTGGGCGGCCTCCATCTGCTTGGTCATCGAGCACAGGCAGGCTACTTTGATCAGCGTTGCTGCATCAGCTATGCTGGTGCAGGCCTCCAGCTTCTGCTGTAAGGTGTAGGCACAAGCAAGCTCTACCGTCTCGCCCAGCAAGGTGGACTCGACGACGGCAATCTCCGTCTCCGGGGTCCACTGAACAACCCATTCCTCCTTCCAAGAGGCATCTGTTTGGGGTCTGGGCAACTCCTTGGCAAATGGAACGGACAGTAGAACCAGCCGGTGAAGCAGGGTGGAGCGGTGTAAATCGAGAAAAGCAGCCGCAGCCGAGCTTACCCTGCGGTTCTCACGCAAATCCAGCGATAGATTGGTGGCTACCGGCGTTTTGTACTTATCCAGCTTCAATTGCTTGAACAAGCGGTTAAGATCCTCCTGGACCGGTGTCTGACTGACACCTTCGGCTAATTCACCGACAGCGGTTCCTACATCCAGCCGGGCCAGAGGTTCGGCCACGACGGCCAAGTCGCCATGCCCCAGCAGGGTACGGGCGGCATCACGCAGATCGTGCAGCGTAGGCGCTGTTCCGCCATGCAGGGAGGCCAGCGCCTCTGCCAGCCGTACCGCCTCGATGACCTCTGCTGTGGAGCGGTGAGTTCCCCGCTTACGCAATAATCGTGCTGCCGTAGATAAATAACGATGGGGCAACTCTGCCAAGCTGTCCGAGCTCATCGCTTCCCACATCATTTGATAATAGTTAGGTGCTGTATTGCCCGCGCCGTACCCCGACATGGAAGATAGCTTGTAATAGGTGTACGGCATCAAGGTCAGCTTCGTGCTGCGGGCCGGGAGTGCGGCCAGTTCTTCATCGGTCATGACATTACCGGTCTGCCGAAGGGCAGAGGCATGATAGGCACCGCAGATGACCACAATGCGCTCCGGAGCGTGGCCAGATGCCATCGCGGCCTGAATTTGGCGAGCCATATAGGCCTCGCGAATGGCATTATAAGCGTACTCTCCGGCACGTTCCTCGCGTTCCCTTCCTTCAGACCACTCGCGCAAGGAACCGGACAAGGTTAAAATAGCTGCTTGGTAAGCGTCAGGGTTCATATTGTGCTCGTAATGCCGTTCCCAGTACATATCGTAATCGGCTTCTCCGGCCAACTCGGCAATTGACTGATACAGGGCATGGTGGTCCGATAAATAGCTGCTGCCTGGGTCCGCAGTTGCTTCCTGCTTGAAGAGTGCATCTTGGAGCCCCAAGGTTATTGCCGATGGCAAATCGATAAAAGAAGCCTCCGCTCCGTGCTGCTGCGCCCATTTCATCGCCTGCAATTCTGGTGAATATTCGGCGAATGGCCACAGGACGGTTCTTACCGGGACCTCCTCGGTAAAAGCCAGAATCGCCACGGGAGGCTTAGTAGCCTGATTAACCAGGTGACGAATTTCGCCAGTGGCATCGGAGGGCCCCTCGATCAGCACGGCCGTCGGGGAGAGGGCGTCCAGACGCTCCAGCAAATGCCGGGCCCCACCCGGGGACAAATGACGGACGCCGAAGATATGAACCTGCCCAGCCGCCGCTGGCTGAGCCTGCGATGTCAGGCGGGCGCTCACTTAATTCAGCTCCTTGCAGGCCTGGTACAAGCCTCGCCATTCACTGCCGCGCTTCTTCATGACGTTATCTAAATATTCCTTCCAGACCAAGGAATCCTTGGCATCATCCTTGACGATTGCCCCCTGAAGACCTGCGGCCAAATCTTCATCGGTCAGCTCTCCATTGCCAAAGCTTGCGGCTAGCGCCATGCTGTTGGTGAGCAGGGAGATGGCCTCTGCCGTAGAAATCACACCTGCCGGGGATTTCAGCTTCTCCTTCTTATCCAGCGTCATCCCGCTTCGCAGTTCGCGGAAGATGGTGACGACCTTCTCCACGGCTTCATCCGCCGGAGGAGCCGCCTGTAGCTCATAGGAGGCCGCAATCTCGCCTACGCGCTTCTTCACGATTTCGATCTCGGTGCCAATGTCGGCCGGGGCCGGGAGCACGATGATATTGAAGCGGCGCTTCAAGGCCGCCGACATTTCATTCACGCCGCGATCTCGTGTATTGGCTGTAGCAATAATCGAGAAGCCTTTGCGGGCGCTGTGCTCCTCGCTGAGCTCAGGGACCGACACCGTCTTCTCGGACAGGATCGAGATCAGGGCATCCTGCACCTCGGAAGCGCAGCGGGAAATCTCTTCAAAGCGGGCGATGCTGCCGCCATCCATGGCTCGCATGATGGGGCTTTGCACCAGGGCAGCCGGTGTCGGTCCGTTAGCCAGCAGCATGGCATAGTTCCATGAGTAGCGGACATGCTCCTCGCTGGTTCCCGCGGTGCCTTGCACGACCAGCCCGGAGTTGCCACAGATGGCTGCGGCTAAATTTTCGGACAGCCAGGACTTTGCCGTTCCCGGTTCACCAATGAGCAGTAAAGCGCGGTCCGTCACCAAGGTAGCAATGGCCATCTCCACCAGGCGATTGTTACCGATGTACTTTGGCGTAATGACTGTGTCGCCTGCCTGACCTCCGGTAATGAAGGTTAGCACGGCGCGCGGGGACATCTGCCATCCGGGGGGAATGCTGCCGGTATCGTGCTTCTTCAAGGCTTCCAGCTCATGCTGATAGAGCAGTTCGGCAGACTGTCTCAATACGTTCTTGTTCACATCGGTATTCGCGGTTGTCATTGGCTCAGCTCCTTAATGATATATTCGAGAACTTTATGACTCGTATAATGATAATAAGGAAGCGCAGCTTCCAGGGTGCTGACGGCGCTGGCAGGCAGGCCAAGCATCAGCTTGATCAGGTAAGGAGAAACTAGGGAGCTGTTATAGATTCTCGCCTGACCGATGGTATCCAGCAGCAATTGCTGTCGTCCGCTCAGACTGACTCCCACATTCTCAAGACCGCGCAGGATTGTGGCACCAGGAGCGGTCTTCCCTTTATGACGCCCTGCCAGCCGATCCCTCATATATTGCTCGGCACGAGCATGGCCCGGCGAGGCGAAGGCACAGACAAGCTCGATATGGCCCTGGTCAATGAACCAATCCAGCCAGCGAGGGTCCCAATCAGCCTCAATTTCTGCATAGGGTAGGGGTTGGCGCACGCTATACAGCCCTAAGTTCTCAAGCCCCTCCAGATGAAGCTCGGCTTCCAGTTGGGATTGAACATAGACCAGATTTTCAATGGTATAGGTCAGGGTGTCAATGCTTGTGGTGTACTTGTTCTTGCGGTTCTCTATCCCTGCATATCGATCAAATAGCTCGGCAGGAGACAGGTGCTTCCGCGCTAACTGGAAGGCGACCGGCAGGAAATTGCTGTGGTGCCGGGTAATGTGGGTGAGTTGGTCCAGTGCTCCGAGCGTACCGAGCTTCTCAAAGTATTCACTGGCATAGCCGGAAAGGGTATGAATACCCAGCGACTTCAAATATTTTAAATGCGCTATGGCATAGATGTAGACTTGCTCCAATTCATTATCCAATTCACCGTCGATGGCTCGTAGTAGTGCGACTACCCGCTTGGCTACGGCCTCTTTCTTGTTCGGCAGCACGCCTTGCTCTACTGCTGTAGTTAGCTCTTCTTTCAGCATCGCTATAAAGCGGGGGCTGAGTTCTGAAGACGGATGAGCATAAAGCGCCTCAGCTACGATCTCCTGATCCTTGCCCTTGAAGGAGGCGTGCAAATGCTCCAGTCCTTCGGGTAATCCGCCTGCGGCCAAGGCTTTATAGGCAGCTTCACGCACGGCCTTCTTCTTGTCCTTGGTCCAGGCCATGACGGAGGACAGGTGCTCCGGCTGTACCAGATAGCCAATGGCCGCTACACGAATGTCATCGCTGCCTTGCTCGGCAGCCTCCAGGATGACACCACTCATGGTAGAACCGCACATTTGGCATAGGACATTCAGGCGACGAACCTCGCTTTTACCTCCCTGCAGATCCAATTGCTCTTGTAGTAAAGGGACAATTTGCTCGCCATAAGCAGGCAAGATATGCTCAGCGGCATAATCGGCTAACTCGGCATAAGGGTCGCCAAGCGCATTCAGTGCTAGTGGCAGCAGCCGCAGGTCCTGAAAATGCCCTTGCTTATAGGCCTCAATCACGATTTCATAACGCCCACTGCCGGTGGTGGTCAGGGCAGTCTGGATGGGCGCAAGCTGGCGGTAGGTCAAGGTGGTGGTCAAGGTCAACCGGTGATCGGGCCGGGTCTCCTCGGGCTTACCTTGAGGTTGCACGCTGCCTTGCGTAGCCAGGACGGCATGCAGCAGTGCACCGATATGCTGCAGCTTGGCTTCAGAACCCGTCTGGGGGTCAGAAGCAGGATCAATCAAGCTGGCGATTCCTTCGCCAAGCTTCTTGAATACGGGCGCGCGTTCGCCTAATTGCTGGAACTGTGGCAACATTTTTTTTAAACGGAAATCATCTGTGGCAAGGTCGCTTCCTGCGATGTACAGGCGCCTAACCTCCTGCTGCAATTCTTGCAGTAATGGGATACTCATGACCATCCTCCTTTTCTCCGGTTGAATTAGTATAAGAGCCGAATTTGCTGCCCGCCGTGGATGAGTGTCAAGGGCTGTACGGCTAGTGTGCCAGTGGCGCTCTCGTAGCGGAACATCACCAGCAGTTCAGAGTTATGAAGTAGCTCCTGAGGCACGTATGGGAGGTATTGCAACGTTCCCTGCGGGGAGGCCCCGATATCTGACAGCTTAAGCTGTTGTCCACTTTCGTCGGTAATGACGTATTCCCCCTGATCGGTTAGCAGCATCTCATGGACATGGAGCAGTACAACTGGCTCTGGATCGGCGAGCGGGCTTTTTAGCTGGTTCTTCACGGTCTTCAGGACATCGGCATAGCTCCGCTGGGATGCGCTGGCGATCATAGCAAAGTCCTGTTCTGTCACATCTCTGGAGGTGAATTGCTCGTAACGGACGCGATGGTTCAAGTCACCCGGGTAGTGGTAGAGCGCAGGAACCTGGACCACTTCCCAGAAGCTGTCCTCCTCCTTCAGATGGCGAGCTGCCCGGTAGGGCCGATACTGGATGGTGCGGTGAATTTCTTTGTTCTCGTAGTTCAGCCAGTAGCCTGTATCCACATACTCCTGTCTGGCGGGATCATCATAGCTGATGAAGGCGAGTTGAATTAATTCTGTAGCTCCTGATTGCAGATCATGAGCCGCGAGGTCCGACAACTGCCAGGCATGCCCCAGCCATTCTTCAATGGTCGAAGTAGGATCTGGGGTGAACTGCTCATTGTCCAATTTAGCTTGAATATGAGTGCGTCCCCGCTTGATGAAGGCATGCAATCTCGTAAATTGCTCCACAGCTAGCGTGTAGCGTAGCTCTTGCTCGGCATCACTAGTCAGAATGACGCTAAGCTGGCGCAGCTCATATTGGGCACCGGGCAAATAATAGTTGCCAAGTTCCTTGATCTGACTGTTCATATGCTTGAGCGTTTTGCTATCTATTGTGCCAAGACCGGAGCGAATCAGCGGCTGAATCAGTCGCTCGAGCAGGTCAAGTCCTTCCAGTTGTGCATTTAGCTTCTTCTTGAGCGCTGAGATATTCACTTTCTTGGGCTTGCTTGGTGCAGTGGCTTCTTGTTGCTTCTTCTCTTCGCGCTTCTCGGCCTTTTCCCGTTTGGAGGCGATATCCTCCGGGATGGGAGCTTCTGTAAAGGTCTGCCCCTGAAGATAGGCATATAGTAGACCTAGGGAATGCTTGCAAGGAAATTGACGGCTGGGACAACTGCAACGAAATACCGGCTTATCCGGAATCACGAAGTCTGCGGAAGTCAGATAGTTGCTTTTCCCGCTGCCGCTGCATTCACCGAAGAGTAAATCTCCTTCCGGGGAATGATTCAGGCTGACGAATTTCTTCTTCTGGACCAGGGCCTGCCCGTTCTTGATGGCTGAGCTGTTGGGGGCCAGGGAATCGGCATAGGCCGCCGTAATCTCGATCATGAGTTACCTCCTTATGGCTTTGTGATATGTAATAATTAGAAGTAATAAGCAGAGGGGCTAGAAATCTGGTGAACATTAGGAGCCTGCGGCCGATATGGGCTTACACTCGCTGTTAAACTCAAATTTTATTGAATAATTTGAACCCGACAAGGTAAAAATTCGAGTTTAAAGGCGACCGCTCCGCTGTTTCAGCTCCATACCGGCTCTCCGGCAATCTGTTCATTACGTTTTACAGCAATACTAAGAAAAGTGTAACATCATTAAATGCCGCATCAAAGACATCCGTTGGCATCTGCAAGTAAATAAGCAAAAGGGCCTTATTCCCGAAAAATCAAGGAGCTAAGGCCACTAAAAAATCAAGAGATGTATTCAGCAACAATGGTTGAAGTATCGAACGGAGTAATTCCGTCTTTTAACGAGAAAATGGTGTCGGCTTCTTCCCGGTTGTAGGTCTGCTCCCCTCTGGCCTGAGCATGTAAGGAGAACAGGTCGTACAGGTTCGGCTTGACTACTGAGGTCATGGCCTGACCCATCGCTACCATACCCGACAGATTGCCCTCGACATTATTGGAATAGGCCGGATGGCGGCGGAGGGCCAGGTCGCACCAGATTACCTCACATTCCCACAGATCGAGAATGACAGGAATGGAAATCTGCGTATCTGCCGCCAAATCAATGCAGTCCTCCACCGTAGCCGGATCGAAGATTTCTCGCGAATTCGGCTTTTTGCGCATCATCCAGCCAGCAAAGCATTCCGGTAAATTGCAGAAGGGCTGCAAAGTGAACGAATTAAGATAGGATACGACATAGCGGGCCCCATAACGCAGGACGGATGCAATATCGATATCAATAAATTCGCAGGCCCCCTGTGGTGCAGTGACAATATCACCGCTATGGAAGGCTTTGTACTGGGCGGAGCGCAGATTCGTATAAGATACATGCTCCATGTAATTCCAATTCGTATCATAGATGGCAGCGGATAAGTCGATATCTACGCGGTCCGTTGGCACGCCGTCCACCATGCCTTCCTTCCACCACAAGAAGAAGCGGATCGTGCTGCCCTCTGGCATAGCGACTCGACTTCCGCGACTCAAGGTTCGCAATGCTTTACTGGCCGAGCGCATGGCAAAGGGCACGTTATGCTTCTGCAAGCCGTCTTCAATAAAGACCTTGCCCAGGGACGGGAGCTGGTGGAAACGTTCGATCAGGGTTTGCTCACAGAGCTCTACAATTTCCTTACATATATATAAGGCAAGCTCAGGTAATGTATTCGGAATAGCGATAGCTTTACCTACGCTGCCCTTTGGAAAAAAGGTACGCCATGCCTGCTTCGTATGACGATGCTTGAAGTGAGTCAGCACCTGTAATAGCACCGGAGTTGAGACGTGCT
The DNA here is from genome assembly GCF_001486585.1 of Paenibacillus senegalimassiliensis. Taxonomy (GTDB): domain Bacteria; phylum Bacillota; class Bacilli; order Paenibacillales; family Paenibacillaceae; genus Fontibacillus; species Fontibacillus senegalimassiliensis. Next base: position 694,763 of record NZ_LN909044.1, on the reverse strand, counting down.
CTGCAATCAGGCTGAACGTGAGCACAACCTCATAGGGCTCGGAGTGTGTACGCAGTAAATGATCTAGACGGCGGGCGAATTCGCCCGGACGTTCTGCCAGCAAGGATGTAGCCAGCGGGGCATTATGCCATCTTAACGCTTGCTCTACCTGGCTGCGGAAGGTGATGAGCTTCTTACCATTACGAAGGATGTCAAAGGCCTCGGCGCATTGCGGATACCGCTTCTGATATTCGGAAGGATGCAGGATTTCGCCAAGACGAATCCAGCGTTCCTTGTATCGCAGCATATCCTCGGCGGGATTTGGACATTGCTCCAGCAGGGCCAGCAACAGCTTGCGTTCCGACCGTTTGAACTTGCGGAACACCGTGACCGCAGCCAAACTAACATCGCCGTCAGACAACGCTACGGCTAAGCGCAGTACATCGGTAGCGGTTTTGAAGTAACGTCCAATGTGCTGAAGGTCTGCTTTACCATATTTTAAGAGCAGGCTGGTGATAAATCCTACGTTCTCTTTCAAAGGAATTTCTTCAGGCAGCAGTTCCAATATATGATCGTCCAAGGCAACCAGCATTTCCAAGTGCTCTTGATCTGCCTTTGAGATGGAGCTATTTGCGGCGATGGTTTGTTGCATCATGTTATAGAACTGCTTGGTGTTGCCAAGCTCGATGATTTTGAGTGACTTGGGGAAAGGGCTATCCGGCTCCTTGGTCTGATCGTTCACCTGCTCAGTCTCGTCCGGCAGCAGCAATGTGTAATAATGGATAATTGCATTAATGTAAAGCTCGGCCTCAGCCATTTCCATCACTTGCTTCGGGAAGCCGGGGTACATAGGCCGGTATTCATAACCTGCCTTGACCATGGTTTTGAGCTGTGCTTCGATAGCCTGATAGGTCGTTGTGAACTCCGTAATATCCAGTGTGAGCAGGGCATCCATAAGCGGCTTGGAGAAGGTAAACCCAAGCTCTTCTATATTCTTGAGGGCTGCGGCCAAATAAGATATGGGCAATTGATGCACCCCAGGTCGGACAACCCATTTACGACTCTTTTGCAAATAAATTTCATTATATACGGTGGACATGTCGCCACCTCCTTGTTTATAAGTGCACAAGCAGGGAACCTGCATCTCTAAATCATCAAGTTGGTTAGAAGGAAGAAATGCAATAGCCTGCTTGTGCCGCCGGGAAGTCGGCCACCCTAAATGGTTTAAGTCAATAGAAGGAAGGATGACCATAGCCTGGCGATAAACTTACTTTAGCAAAGGAAGATTATGCTGAACACGGCAAAAGTATTACGAGGATTGAATACTTGCTGATTTGTATTTTACGATTTGACGAATCTCTCGTTACGTAATAAGTTTGGAAGTAGTAAGATTTAACCACGGGCCAAAGCATGGTCAAACTAAGCAATAACAAGAGGCGGCCCCGAACAAGGGAGAGAACCGCCTCTTTTTTGTTTAAGCGGTTCAATAATTCTATTACGGAATGATAGGAGCACGGATATGGAAGAGCTAATTAAGATGATGCTTGCTTTTCGGGAAGAGCGAAATTGGGGGCAATTTCATAACCCCAAGGACTTAGCGATCTCGTTAAGTCTGGAGGCTTCAGAACTGCTCGAGAATTTTCAATGGAAATCTTCGGAAGAGACGGTAGCCACCAAAAGACAAGAGTTAGCCGATGAACTGGCCGATGTACTGATTTATGCATTTTTCTTAGCCGAGGCCTTGGATCTAAACGTCGAAGACATCATTCGAAGCAAGATGAAGAAGAACGCTGCCAAATATCCGGTGGACAAGTCCTTTGGCAAAATGACTAAATACAACGAGCTATAGGAGTGTAGGCAGAATGATCATATATAGTAGTAATGCATTGCAGTTTCGCAATTCCGTGGATCGCAATCAAATTACTGTAGAGATTGAGCAAGCATTCATTAATAAGATGGGGATGAAACCAAGCCCCGGTGAAAAAAGAGCATGGAACAACTCTATGAGATTTATGGAGAGTGTCATTCGCAATGCTAACATCGCTGATGACTGCGGGGTGATGATTGAATACAATATTCCGGCGACCAGTAAGCGTATTGATTTCATTGTGGCAGGCCAGGATACGGAGGGCCGGGACAACTTCGTAATTGTAGAACTGAAGCAGTGGGACGCGGCTCAGGCAACGGACAGGGAGGATGTGGTTGTTGCATATATTAATGGTCGGCAGCGAGAAATCCCACACCCCTCCTATCAAGCATGGTCCTATCGTCAGTTTCTAGACGATATGAACGAAGCTATTCACAGCAGTGACTTAAAGAGTTATGCCTGTGCTTATTTACATAACTACCGTGTGCCAGAGCCTGATCCACTTCAGAGCGAACGTTATCAGCACATTATCCGGGAGGCTCCGCTATTTATGGCGGACGATACAGCGAAGCTTCAGGCATTTTTGCATCAACATATTGGTAAAGGTAATGGCATTAATCTACTATATTTAATTGAGAATGGTAAAATTCGCCCTTCAAAAAAGTTAATCGATCATATTGATGGATTGTTCAAAGGGAACACTGAGTTTATTTTGCTGGATGAGCAAAAGGTAGCGTATGAGACAATTATTAGCTTGGCCAAAGACACGAGTCAGAAAAAGACAGTCATTATCAATGGCGGGCCGGGCACCGGTAAATCGGTAATCTCCATGAACGCACTAGGCGGTTTGCTGAAGCAAAAGCTAAACGTTAAGTTTGTTGCCCCCAACGCTTCCTTCCGAACGGTAATGGTAGAGACTCTAGCCAAGCAGCAGCCAAGGAACAAGGCGCGAGTCCGGGGGTTGTTTGCCGGTTCGGGACAATTCGTCGATACACCAGAAAATTTTTTCGATGTCCTAGTTGTTGATGAAGCACACCGTCTGAAAGGGAAAGGAGCTTACCAATACCGCGGTATTAATCAAATTGAGGATATTATTAAGGCTTCAAAGGTCAACGTTTTTTTCATTGATGAGTTCCAGAGAATTCGACCAGACGACATTGGGACAGTGCCTCAGATTAAACGAATTGCAGAATTACACGGTTCGGAAATTCACGAATATACCTTATCAGCTCAGTTTCGCTGCTCTGGAGCCGAAGGTTTCATCAATTGGGTAGACGATGTACTCCAAATTCGTCCGACGGCCAACTTTAGTGGATGGGATCGGAAAGCTTTTGAATTCAAATTGTTTGATACGCCAAATGAGGTCTATGAAGAGATCAAAGCGAAGGTAGCCAGTGGGTACAAGGCCCGAATGCTTGCGGGGTTTGCTTGGGATTGGACTAAGGATACCGAGGGTAACCGTAACGGGGAAGTTGCCGATGTTACCATCCCTGAGCATGATTTCGAAATGCCTTGGAATGGCCGTTCCATTTCCAGTACCTGGGCGATTCAAGAGGCTGGGCTTGAGCAAATTGGCTGTGTTCATACCTCCCAAGGTTTGGAATTTGAATACATCGGTGTAATCATTGGCAATGATCTTAAATATGATCCGACTACAATGAAGCTCTATGCTGATTACAACGAATACAAGGATATCATGGGCAAAAGAGGTCTAAAGAATAATCCTGAGCAACTTACTAGTTTAATTAAAAATATTTATAAAGTGTTGATTTCCAGAGGAATACGGGGATGTTATCTATATTGTAGGAATCAGGAATTAAAGGAGTATCTACAGGAGCGCTTGGCAGTTATACAACAATAACAGAGAAAGAACCATCTTTTTGAGATAGCCATGACAACAATGATAAAATGGCAGCTTGAACCTAAATAGCCTTTCCCACCCGGGAAAGGCTATTTAAATGCCCTTAACACTTCTTCGTTCACTCGCCGTAACGTTTGAATCTGTTCCTCGGTCAATCCCTCCGTACTAACTACGAATTGATCAATAGCCTCCCAGCGCGGGGAATCCTCACGGATCTGCTCAATATTGAAGTAAGCCAGTTCACGAAGCGTAACTTGTAACGCTGTTAGCACTTTCTCCAAAGTATCAATGGTAAAATTCCGTTCTCCCCGTTCAATAGCACCGATATATCTATAGTCCAAGCCGGATAAATCCGCCAAATTTTGTTGAGTGAGGCCTTTAGCATTTCGTATAGCTCGGATTCGATTTCCTAGAAAATTGCGCAATTCCGCCATTTCATCACCTCAATATAAGCTTAGGTGACTTGGAAAGGTTTATGCAGGGCACTGAATATAGTTTTTATAATTGAAATACTATTTATATGTAGTATAATTGAGGAGAAAGTAGGTATATATGGAAATTTAGAGCCTTGCGGTTTCTTATTTATCAAGGAGGTACTCCATGGAACCTGAAACTACGGTCAGGCAGCAGCTAAAGGATTACTTGAGCGGGTCAGGGCTGACTTTGCAGCAGTTCTCTGATATTTGCGGAATTAATGCGGGGACTGTCAGCGCGATGTTAAGTGGGCAACGCCAAATATCCATGCATAATTTAGACCGTTTGACGATGGGCATGGGTTTAGTGGAAGGCTCTCTTTATGAAGTGTACTTAGAAGATTGCTTACTGGGCTCGCCCCCGGATTGGAGACGAATGGGGCCTTTCATCCATCGTTGCGCCGAACTGGACAAGCTGGATTGTCTTGAACGCCTTGTTCATGCCTTGGCGGATCATTTGGCTTATATTCCTCTCTTGTTTGATACCGCGGAATTACTGTGGAATGAGAGGAAGAGAAATGCTGCCGCTTTGCTATATTTGTGTGTCGCAGAATGCGAAAAATATCAACACTCTGAACGATTGGCGGTGAGCCGATATCGGCTATTTAAGATGGAGCTTGGCGCTGATCAGGAAAGAAATCTACGGGCGGCCGCTTGGTTCGAGGAATATATTGATCGTTTGAATGAATCGAATCAGTTGGATGCAATAAAAGATTTGGCTGATGTATATGCATCGTTGCATCGGTGGGACCGGGTGCAGTTCCTGGCTGAGGAATTGGAGCGTAAGGCTTCCATACAGCGCCGCCACCGCCCGAAGCGAAATCGAGAGGAGGTGGAAATCAGCCCCTCCCGGGAACTGCTGTTTTATCTGCTTTACGCCTATTTATTAATGGCTAATGTATGTGAGGCTCATCAGGAGTATGAACGGGCTTTACAATATGTGGATTTATATAGCCATGGGGAGCTTTTAGACATAGAGGAATTTGGCGAAGCAGAGCAGCAAGTTGTGAAGCAGTTCTATCAGTGGGGGCAAGGTAATGCTTATTTGTACCGTTTAATGTCCGGTGAGGTAGAGGCTTTAGCTGGTTATGTAGAGTATGTTGCTCATTATGCTGAAGAGAGCATCCCGGCCATGTATCGCATTTTGCAGGCAGCTAATCGTTTTGGTTTAAATGTGGATCATTTGCTGGAGCACTATGGACCGAGTTTAGTGTTTGAGGAACGAAGCTCTCGTCTAGGAACCTACAATGCACAAATTGTGGCGGATCAATATATCCGGTATGTTTCCGAACTTGCACATTACCATTTTAGGGCTCAGAGGTATGAGGCAGGGTTTGGGTATTTGCTTGAGGGTTTAGAACTTGCCATCCGTTACAATCATGAGTCCATGTTGATCCACTGTATTCGATTGTTTGAAAGATTTAGACATGGGGCATCCGAGAGTGGTCGTAAGCAATATAAAAAATTATTATGTGAGGTGCAAACCAATGAAGAGAAGAAGCTTGTTGTTGCCAAGCGTGCTTAGTTGGGCAATAGCGGTGGGAGTGTTGGCTGATCCTGGCATCATCAAAGTGTTGATTCATGGATTGGGCGGCTAGGTTCTGCGGCTACTTATCTTGAGGGCCGTTGTAAGGTGAAAAGAGCGTCAAAATCACCCTCTTAGATGTTAAGGGGGTGATTTTTAAATTGCGGATAGGAGTGAAGTACCTAAATTACTTTAGTGTAAAATCAAGAGAGAGTTGAATTTCAGTTCCCCGTTTAAAATAAATGGTGTATTCTCCCGGCTCCCAACTTAAATTCCGCAGTCTCATTTCAAATGCAGCTAAATCGGCAGTCTCTCTCATCTTCTCCACTTGAAGAACTCTACTTTCACCACGTTTTGTTACATACAACTGAGCCTGTAAGATCTGTTCCTTTTTGTCCGGGTAGATAGCCATAGCAATAAGCCTGGTGTCGTTTTTGAAACTCACTCCATCATCATCCATTTTGGGCAGCTCTTGATTAGGGTTATGTCCAAGCTGGAGATCGTACGTTTTGTTACTTATAAGACCATGATATAAGTTTATAGCCAGAATACTGACACAGATCAATATCAAAGCGATAAGAAGACCACTGATTTTTTTCTTCAAAATAGAAGCTCCTTTTACAATTGACTAGTACAGCAGCGTATACATTAAATGATATCTTATCTTGAGTTCTGGCTAAATGATAGGAGTCATATGAATCCAGAGATTGTAAAAGATATGCTAAACTAAATGAAAGGAGATGATCATCATGTCTGATTTTAACCCAGGTCCCCCAGCGAATTCGACCGATCCTGGCGGACATAAAGCCAACCACGATGTTAATGCTCATCATTACCATACCCAGGGAGCTTCAGGTTTTTGGAGACAGGTGACCAATCTACTTATTATCGTAGGCATTGTTGCCGTTGTCATTCTCATTGTAAGGTGGGTCAACTAAACCATAGATTTATTATAAAAAGTAGCATGCAATTTATTTGCGTACTACTTTTTTTGTCGTTCACTCACATGCGTCACGTCCCTGGTATTTAGGCATCAAGAAATAAATGGAGCGAAAAGTAAAAAAGTCCTAGTAACATAAATTAGTTAAATATTATTATTTTATTGGTAATTGTGGGATTAACAAAATTGGTATAATATATTTTTCATGGGAGTTTCGATCCATAAAATTGATTCAAAAGGAATAAATTCAAGCGAAAGACAATGGCAAACCCGATCGAAAGACGGGGACGCAAAGCCACGGGCCTAGGACATTGGTTGTAACTCCAGTGTGACGGTAGCCGGGTTACCTAATTGGCTTGTTTTTTTTATTTTTAGACAGGAGCTGAACTAATTAATGAAGAGTACTAATTCTAGGGCTTTATTACTTCTCTGTTTCTCTCTGATGATTCAACTTATTTATCCATGGAATTCTACTTTAAATGCCTCTTCAAATCTCTCGTCATCTCTTCCATCAATTAAAGTAGACTTTTTGGCTAAAGGGGCAGAGGAGACAAAAGGATATCTTCCTGATTATGGAGATTTGTATGAAGAAAGGAATGGAAACCGTTACGGCTGGTCCGCAGATCAGACTGTAACAACTGTGACATATAGTACATATGAATGGCCTCCTCTTGAAAATTCATACATACGTTTACAACCGGATTCTGTATGGGAGATGGATCTCCCTAACGGTAGATATGATCTTACAGTCGCGGTTGGTGATATGGAGAAGGAAAGTCTTAACATTCTTCAAGCAGAGGGGGTGGCTGTGTTAGATCAGGTAGATGTTCCCGCAGGGGCGTCCTATCTGGCCAGTACAATAATCAATGTAACAGATGGTAAGTTAACTCTAACGGTTAATGATGAGTCTGCTACAACGGCTTTGCAGTATTTGGAAATTGCTCCTGCCCTGATTTCCATTAGGAATGAAAGGGAAATGATTAAACCGCGTATTGAATTGCCTGCTGAAGATAACGTTATTACAGGCAATCAGATTATATTATCTGGTAATCAACGCAATGAGCATCATATGATTCCGGCGTTCTCTGTCCCTGAACTTCAAGTGGAGATAGGCAGATATATGAAGAGGGAGCTTGATGTTCTTCAAGCAAAATGGCAACCTTACGAGGAAGCTGAGGAAGTTATAAGAACGGGGCAGTTAAATCTCGATAACTCGGTCACGTTTGGCTCGCCAACTCATCCCGTTTATCTGGTGACAAATGGAATAAATATGAATAAAGATTTGACGCTGAAGGTTTACGGAACACTCAGCGTAACAGGGGACCTTAACGCCAATCAGGGAGGCCAGATTATGGTTCTTCCTCCAGAGAAGGACTTTGAAGCTGGGGCTAACCTGATTGTATCAGGGGCAATGCATTTGAACAGTGATTCAAGTGTATACGTTACTGATGAAATGGTTGTTGGGAATTTGACTTATAATAGTGGATCCCTGGAAATTAACGCACAGCGTCTTATTGTTGAGAATAGTTTGCACATCAATACTAAAGTTGAGATGAATATTCAAGATGAATTGCTAGTCGGAGATTTAGTGTCCAATAACGATGTAGCGGATCTCATGATCACCTCGGGAGATTTCTTCGTCAGAGATACCGTTCATATCAATAATCGCCTTAATGTAATCACTGGAGGCGTATGGGCTATCGGAGGAGACATTACCTCTAATCACCAACCGGAGGTGACCTCCGGAGGTAACGAAGGGAAAACCAAGCTGAAGTACACTCCATACGGTTTAAAAGCGGAGTACTTTCCCCAAGAGAGTTTGTTGGGTTCCCGTACGGTGATGCTTGATTCTAATATTCATTTAAGAGGCATCCTTCCTATCAATTTGTCATCTTCAAAAGCTTCTGTCCGTTGGACAGGCCAAATCCAGTCCTATACTTCAGAAGTATATACGTTTAGCACTGAGACTAATGGAGGAGTTCGACTCTGGGTTAACGACGAACTGTTGATAAATACATGGGATCAACATGGAGAGGATAATCAACGAGGTCAGATTAGGCTAGAAGCTGATCAGATGTACAATATTCAAATGGAATTTACCACGGACAACAACCAACCACTTGCAGTTCTTTCATGGGAGAGTGGTTCCATTCCCCAAGAAGTAGTTCCGCAAAGCCAACTGAGTCCTTTTGCTGTACCAAATCTTGCTCTTAAGCCCTCCGCGGCAGATATTGATCTGAGTTGGACTACCTCCTTTAATGCGGAAGGATATGAACTGGAAGCAGATGGTGCGGTCATTGTTCTCGGAGATCAAGATAGTTATTCTCATTTTCCGCTTGATTCCGGTACCTTGCACGTCTACCGTGTGAGAGCCAATGATGGTCCGCTTCACGGAGAGTGGTCGAATATAAGGGAGGCGTGGACACTTCCGGGAATTCCTAACAATCTCCGGTTAAATTCAACTAGTAACGAAATTCAATTGGTTTGGGATGCCGTCACGGGGGCCAATTTCTATGAAGTTGAAACAAGCGGGGATATTGTAAATAACAACAATTCAACTGAATATACCGAGCGGAACTTAAACCCTAACATGCAGCGTGCTTTTCGGGTTAGAGCTGTAAACTCTAGTGGTTCAGGAGGGTGGAGCGAGGTCGTAGCTCATGCTACTTTGCCAGGAACCTCAAGTGGACTCCGGGCCACTGCGAAGGACACGTCTATCGATGTGAACTGGGACGCTGTTTCAGGTGCCAAATGGTACGACCTTGAGGTGGATGGTACAACTAATCAAGTCATTGGAACGAGTTACACCCATGAAGGGCTAATGCCAAATACAATCCATACTTATCGTGTTCGGTCTGGCAGCGAACTAGGCAATAGTCATTGGAGTGAGTTAGTGACGGTAGTGACGTTACCTTCTATTCCACAGAACCTGAAGGCTGAAGCCGAAAGAGATCAAATCAATTTGGTCTGGGATCCTGTATCAGGAGCAACTAGCTACGACATTGAAGTAGATGGATCAGTTATAGATAACGGAACTAGTATCTTTTTCGCCCATGGCAAGCTCTTATCCAATACGGAGCATACCTACAGAGTGCGTGCACGTAATGGGGAAGTCACTGGAGAATGGACTGATCTGATTACCCGAGTTACTCTGGCTGACTTTCCTGTAAATATACAGGGTAAAGCTACAGCATCTACTATTGAACTGACCTGGGATCCCGTCATAGGAGCAATGGCGTACGATGTGGAAGCTGATGGGGAAATATATAACCTTGGACTTGAACTCTCTTTTGAACATAAAGACTTATTACCGTATTCCGAGCATCAATATCGGGTTAGAGCTAGAAGTGCAGGTGGTGAAGGCCCTTGGAGTGAGATGGTTATAGTTATGACATTACTAGGTATTCCTGAGCATTTCGCTGCTAATCCCTCAATGAATTTCATATCGCTCACTTGGGATCCTGTATCTGGGGCAACAGGATATGATGTTGCAGCAGATGGAGAAGTCATTGATGCAGGCGATGTTCCAGGCTATATCCATGATGGCCTGGAGCCGAGCTCTACCCACGTATACCGGGTAAGAGCAAAGAATGGGTTTATATTCGGACCGTGGAGCGAGGCTGTGGTTCAGACAACAGGATTGGGAATTCCTGTTATTCAGGAAGCGATTCCCTATAGCGATAGAATCACAATAAAATGGGATGGAGTGGAGGGGGCAACCGAGTACGATGTTGAAGCCAATGGAGAGGTAATTCATAGCGGCTCTGAGGTAACTTTTGAGCATCTAAACTTACCTTCAGGGGCTACTTATACTTACCGGGTTCGAGCAAGAAACGACATCTCGATAAGTGAATGGAGCGATCCCGTAACTGTAACCACAACAGCAGAGGTGGTCAGATTTATTTCAGACCACGCTACTAAGAATTCTATTGATTTGAAGTGGAGTTCGGCGGCGAATGCAGACAGCTATGATTTGGAGGTTGACGGGGAGGTCGTGTCGGGAATTTTTGAGACTAGTTATATGCATCAGAACTTGGAGCCCAATACAATCCATGTATACCGAGTTAGAGTCCACAGTACCAACCAAGCGAACGAATGGTCGGATTTTCTTGAGAAAAGAACGATTACCGAAATGATCGCAGACGTTGGGAAGGACAATATTTTTAACCTGGTCGTTGTTGCACCTCCAAAGGCCGTCGGTTCAAATTCCAAGGTTACCGTAACCTATGATCCCAGTGAAGTAGAGGTATTGGACTTAAGCACTTTAACTCCGATAGCTGAACTTCATTCAGGCCCTATTGAGAATGCCGACATGAGTATTGAAAGCTTTATTCCAGGGGAAATTGTGATTCGAATTCAGGGGTCAGGGTCAACCTTCGTGAATGGAATTCGCTTCCTAGCTATAACTAATAACCCTTCCAGCATTACCTATTTTGTCGAGTAGTCCCCATGAAGGAGTGAAACCGTGAAACGTTTGTTTTTAGTGGTCTTTTGTCTGTTACTTATCCTCTCTACCGTTGCTGTTCCTTCTCCAGTGTTGGCGAAGAGCAGCATCGATATCGTATTTATTATAGATAAGTCGGGTAGTATGGGGCCTTCGATTACCGCTGTTAAGAATAATGTCAGCGACTTTGCCAATAAACTGGCTGCCAGGGGCATATCCTATCGTCTAGGCTTGGTAGTTTATAACGATGAGGTCACACGCTATAGTCTGACGAGCAATGTTGAAACGTTCAAAACTCAGGTTGGCCGAATTACAACCGACGGGGGCATTGAGAATGGACTTGATGCCATCATGAAAGCGGGCCAGGAATATCCATTCGACGTGAACGCCAAGAAATACTTCATTCTTATAGGAGATGAAGTTGTTACAAGTGATCTTGGGTACACGGTCCCCAGTACAACTCAATACATGAGAAATATGCAAATTACATTAACGGCTATTGGTATTAGCGGAATTCAATCACAGTTTCAGCAAATGTCTAATGGCACGGGGGGCATGTACCTTGACTTGTATAGCGATTTTGCGGACAGCTTAACCAAAATCTTCGAGCAAATTCAGCAAATTCCTACTTTGGAGGTATTATCTCCATCATCCGGGCAAGTGTTGAGTGATTTAAATACGGCCTTCATCCCTACTGTCAAAGTTACCGACCCGGACAGTGACAGGCTACAGTTAGCTTATTATGTGGATGCAGAGACGGCACCGAGAGATACCAAAAGTATAACGAATTCAAGAAATACGCAAACCGTAAGCTTCAATGCATTAAATATTGGCTCCCTTTCTGAAGGTCAGCATACGATGCGATTTACTGCTAATGATGGATCGGACACCGCCCAGGATACAGTCACAATTAAGGTAGACAAGTCAAATCCTGTGATGAGGACGGTGACAGTCACTCCGACAGCTACTACAGTTCAAATTAAAGGTTCAGCGACGGACAGTGTTTCAGGTCTGGCCGCTTCACCTTACCGATACACTACAGGGACGAATGTAAGCTCATGGACGACAGCAACAACTTACACACAATCTAATCTGACGCCAGATACAACATACAACATCAAGTTTGAGGCTCGCGATGCTGTCGGCCATATCGGAGCGACAGAGCAAACGGTTCAGACTCTGGCAGCGTTGCCTGCAATAATCAAGAATCAAGTGACAGAGAAGTCGGTAGTATTATCTTTGCAAGATAATAATCCGGCAACAACTACATATCAGGTCATGTCAGGAATTGACTATGTTGGCTCGAACGGTATGTTAACCAAAACCCCAACATGGATTACTTCCACAAATAAAAAAATTACTATTCATGGGCTAGCAGCTAATACGAACTATTCCTTTAAGGTAAAGGCACGTAATAAATCCGGATTGGAGACTGCATTTGGTAACTCTCTAAGTTTAACTACTTTGGCTAGTCCTCCAACCACGATTAACGCTGAGCCCGAACAGACTGCAATCAGGCTAAGTTGGCCCGGCACTCCAGGTGTCTCTTATTTCGACGTAGAAGCTGATGGTTCCATCATGAATGTGGGATCTACGACGTCATACACACATGGTGGGCTTTTACCCAATACGAAGCATAGCTACAGGGTAAGGGCTAACAATGCGGGTGGGACAGGCAACTGGAGTCAGGCAGTCACGGTATTTACCTTGCCTGACCCCCCAGGCATTCCAGACAATATTAAGGTTGTTCCTACGCAAACAGAGTTGCAAATTTCTTGGGACAGCGTGGCGCGAGCTGATAGCTATGATGTGGAGATGGATGGAAGAGTAATAAGTGCTGGGGAGCAACCCCAATTCATTCAGGGTGGTTTCCTGCCAAAAACGAGCCATACGTTTCGAATCAGAGCCCAAAATGCCGGAGGCATTGGAGAATGGAGTATTCCGATAAACGTTGACACACTACCATATCCGCCAACTGCTCCAGATGGGCTGACTTTTGAAGCAGCTATCCATCAGATCACCATTCAATGGGGGGCTGTAGAGGGAGCCACTATGTACGAGGTTGAGGCCGATGGACTCATTCTCGACAACGATAATCAGCTTAGCTATACAGATGCTAATCTGTTGCCGCTGAGTGGTCATACTTACCGGGTACGTGCGGTGAATGAGGGAGGGAAAAGTCCATGGTCTGTTCCACTCGCAGTTACGACATTACCGGAAAAGCCAACTACACCAACGAACGTTATGACGACAGCCGATCAAACTTCGATTACGGTGATGTGGTATCAGGTTCCACATGCTGACAATTACGAAGTTGAGATTGACGGTGGTCCAATTGAGACCGTCCCGACTACTCAATTTGTTCATACGGATTTAACCTCTGGGAGTACACATTCTTATCGGATTAGGGCTCGTAATGTGAGCGGATATAGTGAGTGGACCAAGCCCGCGACCATGAATACATTTCCTGAGGGAGAAGCAAATCGTTCTTTAACGAATATGGGTGCTATTGTAACTAATCATGCCATTACAATTACTTGGGATACAGTCGAGCAAAAAGCCAGATATGAGATTGAAGTAGACGGGGTTCTTCGTGATCTTGGTTCAGACACTATCTATCATCATGGTGGTTTAAATGCAGAAGAAACGCATGCCTATCGAATTCGCTTGAAGGAGGAAGATGGGCAGGGAACTTGGGTAGCTGTCTTATCGTTGTCGACTCTTCCAGATCCGCCGGATGCACCTTCAAGTTTAACAGGATTTCCGACGACGAACTCCATAGAGCTTCATTGGGAACGAGTCGAAGGGGCCACAGGATACGATTTGGAAATAGACGGGCAAACCATGGATCTCGGTCCACTTGATTCTTATACGCATCAAGATCTTCAGCCAGGAACATCCCATATGTATCGCCTCCGGGCAAAAAATGAAACCGGGGTCACCGCATGGAGTTTAGCTTTAAATGCGAGCACGACCAGCCCTACCTATATTGTCGATGTTAAGCGGGGGCAAAGCTTTGATTTGTCACTGTTGGCCTTTAATGTCCAGGATTTTAGCGAAATGACCTTTGTTGTTAAGTACGATACCAGCCAGTTAGAAGTCACAGACCTCTATCAATATACTCCTGAGCTAGACTTAATTTCGTCGGGACCGATTCCAGGTTCTGATGTGGAAGTGACTTACTCTGCGGGACAGGCTGCATATACAATCAAACGGAATGTTGTACCGGGAACATCCTGGTCAGGTGAGGTGTGTACTCTAACATTCAAATCACAAATTGATGGACAGGCTTCGATTGACGTATTTGTTGAATAATTCTGGAAGGTCGAGGTTGGTAATGTGAAAGGAATCAGCAAATTAAGCTACAAAACTTTGGTATTCTTAGTCATCGCAGCTCTGGTCTTTCCAACTGTCCTATATGTATTTACGCATAGACAAGAGACTAGGACATCAGCATTAGGGGATTTGGAAGGCTCAGTAGAGCAAATTGTAGCTGACATCTCAAATTTGACTGGAGCTAGTTCAGAAGAAATTACGCAGCTTAAACAATCCGGCTTGTCTTGGAATCAAATTCTTGAGCGTCTTAAGTTTGAGAAAGGGAGCTATACGCAGGAGCGAGAGGCACGTAGCTCCCTCCTCACAGAGAAGAACATGGAAGAGACCGTAATCAAGCTGAGAAGTTCCGGGTTTTCCGATGAAGATATTCAGGGTGCCAAACTAATAGCAGAGCGGGTCGAATTTCAATTGAAGGAGATTGTGGGAGCATCTGCAGTCCCTTCATCGCCGGCTATCCCAGTTGCCGGAGAATTAGAACCCAAAGGGGACAATTTGAAGAAGGAAGCAGCTCAAAGCTTGGCAGAAAAATATGACTCGGCAGCAGCCGTTTATTATTTGCTTGCTCTAAAAGAGGAGCTTGGTGATACAAGTAATGTTATGGATGAATACTTGCTCTCACTTCAGTTTGACTTGGACTTGCAATTTTATATGGAAGATCGGGATGCTTATTTGAAGGATAAAGAGGTAAAGACGGCTGGACACTTGCCAGATTCAATGATTACGGTGGCTTACATTGAAGAGCTACTGCTTGAGCAAATCAATCAACGAGCGGTTATGAATTCCGGTCATAGCCCAACACCATCTACTGGTATAAATCAGAAGAATTCTACTGCTTCTGAAGAGGTGAACATAGACAGGCCTAGCGAGGGCTTTAGTGTTCCGGAGGTTCCTAACGTAAATCCGGTGAACCCATCCGAACAAATTCAACAGGAACTGGATGCCTTAAATCCTAACCTGCCATAAAGGAGTAACTTTTATGAAATGGAAAGTCAATAAATTAGTTTTGATTCTACTGGCTATTGCCGTATCAGGAGTTGTTTTTCAAATAGGCTCCGTGCTTGCGCAATCCGGGTGGATTGGAGGATCAGCGAAACCTACATATGAAGAGTGGCTCACCTCCCTTGATGTTCACGATAAGTTTAAGACTGAATTACAACAATTAAATGAATCGCATCACCGGGGCGATTTGATGGTAGCTTACACCTTCCTTTTTCATCAATACGGAAAGATGGACCAATTAGAAGCGCTAGTCAAGCAAAGGGAGAAAGGCGCTTCTTGGGAGAACGTGTTTGCTAGCTATCAGAATGAATATAAAACTTTTGTGCCTCAAGCTTTTGATACGGAGTATCTGGAGAGTTTAACCTCGTCCACCACGATAAATTCAGATGATATCATGATTGCCGACAGGCTATCTTTTGTATCGGGCCTATCTGTCAAAGAAATACTTTCTTCAAAGCTAGAAAGCGGGAATACCTGGAAGGACATTACTGCTGAACTCAATATTGTTAATGGTTCCTCGTCGCTTCCAAGAGTAGAAATTACTGCTGATCAACTGGAGCAATTCACTACGGAGGACTTTCCGGAGGACAAGGTAGCAGAAGCCTTTGTCTTGGCTGATAAGGTTGGAATGGAGCCCAAGGATGTGGTAGCCAAGATGAAGAAAGGCGAGTCTCAAGAGAATATCATGGCGTCCGCATGGAGTAGTACGTTTTCGTCCAAATAAAGCATGCTTGAATGAGTTGCGATTGATCAGGAGGGAATAGGGTTGAAACGTTGGAGTCTGGTTGCTTTTTTAACATTATTATTTATGACGTCAGTTGGTTCAATTGCTTCGGCGGAGACATTGGAGGATCAGCTTAATAATTTGGTTGGGCCTCAGCAGCAATATAACACTAAATTGTCGCCAGTTTACCTGCGCACGAATACGATTGAAGAGTCTATCAGTCCGCAGAGCGGCAATTTATCAATTGTTCAGACGGACTATGTTCTGCCTGGACGCAACGGGCTCGATCTTGAATTCAAACGAATTTACAACAGTGGAAATGCTAATATGCAGGATATGAAGGTCAAGTACGTGAACGGTGCTTGGGTCGATTATGTTGAATCCAATAATGATACGCTCACTTTTACCGAGAATCGTTATAATTTGGGTGTGGGCATGCGTTTTTCTTTTCCCACGATGGAGATTAAGAAAAACGATGATAACACGACTCATAAATTTTTGCATACCGAAACGGGAGATGTGTATCGTCTAAGGCCGTATACCATGGATGGGAAAATTGTATATATGCCTGACGGACAAACTGTACAAGATGTTGTCGTTCGTGAGTCGAGCGAATTCAACAATGGACAGACCGATGGAGCTTCTCAATACGTAATGACGGATAAGGCAGGGAAGAAGACATATTTTGATACAGATGGGCTCATTCTAGGGATTGTGGATCGTTACGGCAATAAAATTGTATTTGAGAATACAAAGCTTAATTACAAAGTTAACGACAAAACGATTACTAAGAAGCTGATCAGTAAAATCACTGATACGGTGGGTAGGGTGACCACCATAGAGTACAAGGAAGACGCGAGCTTCAAGGTTGGAAAAATTGAGAATAAGGTTTATGGACCTGATGAATCTTATAAAAACTCACAAAATCCCAACAATACGGATTCCGGCGATTTACAGGGGGAATTTCAGGTTATTGTACATTTGCCTAGTGGACAGAAGCTTGTATATGACAAAACGGCTGCTTTGGTAAATAGCGCTAAAAATGTACTGCGGACAAGATTGCAACGCGTATTTGACGTGGACGGAAAGCCCAAATACCATCTTTGGTATGAACAGCCTGACCTTGGTTTTACTTATGTGAACAAAGAGAAATATTCTACATTTAATCGTTACGAAAATCTGACGCAAATCGATTACGTTAAGACAAATCGAATTACCCGGTATATCTATGGTTCCGCCAAACGTGGACTAAGTG
Organism: Paenibacillus senegalimassiliensis; assembly: GCF_001486585.1. Classification (GTDB taxonomy): domain Bacteria; phylum Bacillota; class Bacilli; order Paenibacillales; family Paenibacillaceae; genus Fontibacillus; species Fontibacillus senegalimassiliensis. The sequence continues at coordinate 677,360 of NZ_LN909044.1, read as the reverse complement.
AGGACGGGAGTATGGAATACCGGAAGATATTTGAAAAGCGAGAATTAAGCAAAAAAGGCTACGATTCCACCCAATCCAAATTTGAGGATAGATTCAAGGTTGATGTTGTTGATAAGTTGACCTATAGCTATACGAACGAATCTGATGGGTATGGATTTACCGGATATAAGAAAGATGAATATGAGTACCTCAAGGATACATATCGGTATTACACAGAATTGACAGATGCTCGTGGCAGCAAGACGAAATATACATATGATGGGCTAGATCAACATGTTGTGACCGAACGAACAGGCAATGACCATAAAGAAGTCACCAGGAATGAGCTTGATGACATGAAGCTGGTGAAAAAGACAGAAAACTTACTTTATGAGGTGAAGAACGGACAAGCTGAAGCTGACCCTGTTCGTAAGATCGAGAATTTCAGATACGACGAGTATGGTAATCTTACCAACTACACGGGCCCTGAAGCGAAGCGGAATGAGCAAGGGGAACCGTTAGATACTGAACATACGGTGGTTTATGCATACGCCTATGATAAATACCATGCACTGACTTCCAAAACGTGGAAGCAGGATCAAAACACGATGGTTCAAGATATTTATGAAATTGATGATAAGGGCAATGTAGTCCGCGAGACGAAGGTGACTTCAGACGATACGGACCAATGGCTTGTCACCAATTATAGTTACGACCAATATGGAAATGTAACGAGCCAATCGACTCAATCGGCAGGTCAGACGTTTACTACCTATTACGAATATGGCAGTGATGTCAGCGGCCATGATGTCAAGGGCGCTTACTTGACGAAGGAATACAGCGTTGTAAAGGGGCAGACGGCGGCAAAACGCTACGCCTATGACTGGAACACGGGTAATGTCACGGTAGAAATAGATGCGGGTAATCATCGGAAGGAGTACCAATATGATGCCCTTGAACGGGTAAAGGCCACTATATACCCTGATGGCAGCAAGCATACGTATGAGTATGAAGAGAATGGGTATGCCAATTTCAAAATACGTCAAATTGATCCTGAACAGCAGGTATTTCTTTATGAATATGATATTTTGGGCTATCAACTTCAGGAGAGTGTGCAGAGTTCAGATAATCAGTGGCTGGTACTCTCTTCTGTCCAATATGACTTTAATCACAATAAAACTGAAGAGAAAGATGCCAACGGAAATTTCATTCGTTATGAGTATGATAGTGACAATCAACTGCTTAAGAGAACGGCTTACGATAAAGGCGGAACGATTAAGGGCTCAGTTCAGGTTAATTATCGAACAACTTCAGTTGGGGATGCGCCATTAATATTAACGGTGACGGATGAGGAAGGGTATCCCCAAACCTTTTATTACGATATTCTGAATCGACTAATTCGGACAGATACGACACCGGATCGAAACCGTATTCTAACAAGCTCTTATCAATACGATTATACGGGAAATCTTATCGCTGAGACGGACGCCATGAGTTACTCAGCTCACTTGCGTTACGACAGTATGGGACGGCTATTGTCCAGGCAGGATCAATTGGGCAATATGACATCCTATGCTTATAATGCCTTTAATCAGGTTACCGAACAAGAAGAGCCTGACGGGAAGATAACGACAAATTTGTATGATGAGTTAGGGCGTATATCGGAAAAGAGAATTTCCAAGAAAGGTTCAAGCGATTATTTTTATGAGGCCTATGATTATGATCTTTCTGGTAACCTTATTTCGTTGCAAAAAGGACAGGTGATTTCAGGCATTCGTCAGATTGCCGCCGATACAACCTATGCTTATGATGATTTGGACCGTCTCATTGGTGAATACCCTAAAATAGATTCATTAAGAACGGGAACTATTCACCATGAGTATGATAAAAATGGTAATCGTATCAAGACGATTGAATACACAGATGTGGCGAAGAAGGAGTATAGTCAGAAGACTTGGGCTTACGACTATGCTGGACGAGTTACGGAAGAAACAGGTCAGTATTCGCAAGCTTCACAGGGAGGGGAACACCCCGCATACGGTAGCTATCATCATATCTATAAGCGGGATGCAGCAGGTAACATTGTCGAACAACAGCGTGATAACGGAACTTCATTTGATACGGTCACCTTGGCATATGATTATCGCAACCAAATTGTTGAGCGATATGAACCGTATGGAAATCAAGCCAAAGGTAAGTACACACGGTTCAGCTATGATCGAGCTGGCCGGGTTACGGTTGAGACACAGCGTGTTCAAGGGACAGAGCTAACAACCAGCTATGTCTATGATGGGCTTGGCAGACTGATTCGCAAATCGGATCCACTTGGGAATGCTTCAAGATACGTCTATGATGCTAACGGCAATCTGATCAAAGAGATTGATCCGAGATATTCAGCGTTGACGGAAGAAGAAGCTCCGGGGTTTGAGCATAAGTATGACGGACTTAACCGACTTGTAAGTACATCCGCTTTTGACGGAAAGGTCAGGGAGGTTATTTCGTACAAGCATTATGATGGACGGAATAACATCGTGCTTGCCACACAAGGCGAGGGCTATAATGATGCAGATCCAACTTCTTCCATCGGAACGGTATTTGAATACGATGCGTTGGATCGCCCGATACAGACGATTTCCGCACAGACAGCTTCCAATAATCTGAAGAGTGGCTCTATCGCGATCTCCAAGAAGAGTTTGTACGACGGAGCGGGTAATTTGCTCATGGAGATGGATGCATTAGGGGCGACAACAAAGTATTCTTATTATTTAAATGGTCTTCCGAAGGACAAGACATTTGCTGACGGAAGCAAGGAGGCTTATGATTACGATCCGTCCGGCAAAGCATGGAGAGAGATAGTTGATCGTAATGGAGGGTTTACCAAGCAGCATTTATCCATCTTGGGCAAGCCTGCGCGGATTGATTATCCTGACGGAACGTCCGAGTTGTTCTTCTATTCTCCGAAGGGAGAACTGAGCAAGAAGGTCGACCAGGCTGGAAACGAACAGAGAATGGAGTACGACGCATCTGGCAACATGACGGTTAAGCTGGAATTCATATCTGCTCAGGGTTCCACAAAATTATATAAGCGAACGGAAATGAAATATGACGAGGCGAATCGTCTGCTTACAACGGAAACCTTCCGTCATGAAGAACAGGAGGGTGCGGCAAAGGCCCCGGTGATTACGTCGGTGAGTGACCGGGTCACGAACGTGTATGACAAGGCGGGGCGTATCACTCGGACCTTTGATCAGGACGGACGGGAGAGTCTATATGAGTATGACCGCGCGGGAAATATCGTATTGGAGAAGCGTAAGGTTTCAGATAATAACTACGATATGATCCGTTACGAGTACGATGTGCAATCTCATCAGGTCACCAAATCTATTCTCGTACGTATGTCTGAGCTGGCTCAGGAGGAGCTTAAGGGAGCCCAGTTTGACGACGCTTATATTGATCGGGTCTTATCCAACACTCATTATGTGTATAACGAGAATGGTCAACTTATCAAACAGATGGATGCCAAGGGAAAGGCCACCTTATTCACCTACGATCTTGATAACCGTCTGATCATGAAGACGGATCCTTTAAACGGAATCACGAGTTATGAGTACGACGGTAACGGACAAATGGTGGAAGAAACAGATGCCAATGGTGCTATCAGATCCTACGAATACGATAAGGTTCAGCGTTTGGTTCGCAAGAAGGAGCCAGCGGCCGGAGAATCCACGGCGATTACAAGATACATCTACGATGCGGCCGGGAACCTGATTAAGGAGATTGCTCCCAACCAGTATGATGCAGCTCTGGATCAGGGGGTTCGTGTGCTAGAGATGGCTGGTGTTGCTTATAAATACGACTCAATGAATCGCCGTATTGTTACCTATTCCCCCGAAGGGAAAGCCGTGGAGTATGTGTCTTATGATGCGGCGGGACGCCCGAATAAATGGGTTGATGGGCTGCGATATACAGGCAGTATTGTTGAATCTTCAGGTATGACTACTGAGTATGATGGGCTTGGTCGTAAAACGAAAGAAGTGGATGCGTTAGGTGGAACTGTCAGCTATAGCTATGACATCCTGGGGCATGTCATTCAGATGACAGATAAACGCGGCTCCACTACGAAGTATAGCTATAATGCCGATGGTACCGTCTCAACTATGACGAATGCCGATGGCGGCACAGTGAAGTACATCTATGACCTCTTGGGTCGCAAGATATTGGAAACTAACCCACTGGGTATTCAAATGGGTTCTACCTACAACTCCTTTGGCAAGGAGATGAGTCTGACCGATGCTTATGGCCATATGACGGAATCGAAATATGATTTGGTCGGAAATTTGGTGTCTTATAAAGACAAACGAGGCAGCATCAGCTTGTATAAATATGATGCGAAGGGACAACTCATTCAGAAGAAAACACCACTGGAAGCGGATAGCAGCGGAAATATGATTTTTGCGGTGGAAACTTATTCCTACGATCCAATAGGACGCCTTTTAAAGCAAACGCTTAGCAGTTCCAGAGATCAGGCGTTTCTACGCGAGACGGCCTATACTTACTATCTAAACGGGTTAGTACAAACCCAATCGGATAACAGTGGCGGGTTAACGGAAACTTTCTATGATTTGAATGGGAATGCAGTTCGGACGGAGGTATCTCGTTCTGCTAATGACAAGGATACAGAACAATTTGTCTACGACAGCTCCAATCGAATGATCCAGCGCGCTCAGCTCATAGAGAAGCGGGCATTGAACACGTATGCAGTAGAGGAAGACTCACACAATACTGTTGACGTGGGCCTGATAGAGCTGGTGACAAGCTACAAGCATGATCTTTTGGGTAATATTATTGCGGAGACCGACCCACAGGGCCATGAAACTACTTATGTATATGATGCTTTAAATAGATTATCATCGAGAACGCAAAGATTAGCCGGACAGGAGGCAGAGGTTAAGTATACCTATGATCTGGCTGGCAACCGGGTATCAGAGACGAACGAGCTCGGCTTTACACGCAAATTTACGTATGATGCAATGAATCGGGTAGCAACAATCACCGATGCGGAGGGGCACACCTCTTCTTATGAGTATGATTTGGCAGGCAATAAATCGGCAGAGACTGATGCATTGGGTAATCGAATCTCTTATACTTATGATCAGCTTGATCGCCCTCTCTCCATTATTGATGCCTACGGTACCCTCGTGGTTTATTATGTGTACGATGCCGCAGGGAACCGAATTAAGGATATCGATGCCTTGGGCTATCAGGCCGGGAACTCGGATCAGAGCCGTTACGGTGAAACCTATGTGTATGATTTAGCAGGCAGACGTATCTCGAAGACAGATCGCGAAGGCTTCACCACAACTTACAAGTACAACCCGGCAGGGGAACTGCTGCAAGAAACCAATCCGCTTGGGCATACTCATTCTTACGAATATGATAATGCTGGCAGATTGATTAAGGTTACTGATCCCCTGGGTGTCGGTGTAAGCTATAGCTACGACCTCGCTGGTAACAAGCAGGATATGACGGAAGGCCGGGGGAAGGTCACTCGTTATGAGTATGGGTCCTTTGGACTTTTGATTGGATTAATCAATCCTGATAACAAGCGAGTAAGCTATAGCTATGACTCAGCGTTGAATATTGCAGAGATGATTGACAAGAATGGTAATCACACCCGCTACACCTATGATCATCGGAATTTACTTCTATCCAGTATGGTGGAAGAGACCGGGGATGCCATTCGCTTTACGTACGATCTGGCAGGTAACCGGCTATCCATGGAAGACGAAAGTGGCAATACAACTTACGAGTATGATAGAAATAGCCGAGTCACAGGTATATTCAAAAATAGCTCTAAACAGATCTCGTATACTTACGATGCCGTTGGCAATGTCACTAGCCTGGAAGATAAAAAAGGGAATACAACCCATTACAGGTATGATCAATCAAACCGGATGTCATCTGTGGAGTCCGCAGGCAAAGTGTCCACCTATACGTATGATGCCGGGGGAAATCGTACATCCATAACTTATGCTAACGGTGTACGGGAGACCTATACTTTTGACAAGAACAATCATTTGCTAACCTTGCAGAATGTGGCTTCTGGTGGCTCGTTACTATCTTCCTATACGTATACGTACGACGTAGCAGGGCGACAAATGTCGAAGGCAGACAGCTATGGGACAACCAACTATGCTTATGATGAGGCAGGGCGTCTGACGAAGGTTGAAACTCCAGGCAAGACAACGCTTTATGCTTATGATAAGAGCGGCAACCGTCTCTCAGCAGTAGAAACTTATACCTCTGAACAGCCTAGTGGATATACGGATCCATCCAATGGAGATAAGGTCTCCTATCTGATCAAGAAAAGTGAATATATTTATTCCAGCGCCAACGTGCTGCAGCAGTTGGTAGAGAAGATGCTCGATGGCGAAGGCCAAGAGAAGCTGGAGAAGACAACGGCTTATGTTTACGACAATAATGGCAATGAAGTACGGCGGCAGGTAGGCTATATTCGCTCGCATAACCGGGCTATGAAGCAGGTGACGGATGCTAATCCGTATGGCGATGGCTTGACGAACGAGCTGTATGAACTATTTGAGAAGACAACCCATTCGTATGATGGCTTTAATCGCCTGAAACAGGCAGAACGCATTCAGGGCGGAACTCGCTACAGTGTAGAGTATACCTATGATGGGGATGGACTACGGACGCGCAAGGAATCCCGCAGTTCCAAGAAAGACCAAATTGAGGTCACTAATTATCTCTATGACCGCCAATATGTCATCCTGGAGACAGATGGTCAGGATCAGGTATCCGTGAGTTACGTACGTGGAATCAATTATATCGCGAGAGCGAATGGTTCTTCCAAGACCTCCTATTTCTTGTTTAACGGTCATGGCGATGTAGTTCAAACCGTTAGTGAGCATGGAGAAATAGAGAACCAGTATGATTATGATCCATTTGGAAATATGCTGCTCAGTGTGGAGGAGGAGTACTCGGTGTCCATCCGCTATGCGGGTGAGTTCTATGACACAGAGGTAGGCTTATACTACTTGCGCGCACGATACTATGATCCTTACCTAGGAAGATTTATATCGGAGGATACGTATAGAGGACAGGAAGATAGTCCACTGAGCTTGAATTTGTATACGTACGCGTTAAACAATCCAATTACCTATGTGGACCCGTACGGTCATGCGGCGGTGACGTTAAGAGATCTGGCCAAGGCTACGGGAGCGAGTCTGTCCTATAACGCCAAGACGAAGGTAACGACCGTGACGCTTGCCCCTGGCGTAACTGTTAATTTCAATGTAAGCAGTAAGTCAGATCAGAAAACAAAGGGCTACAGCGTTCAAAATGGGCGGATTGTGCTGGATAACAAACAATATGACAAACTGATGTCCCAATCGTATACCAAGGCCAAAAGCTCGATCACCGGCGGGAAAGTCACGGTCAACTCCAAAGTGGAAACTGCGGTGGGAAGTAATAGTAAGATTGTAGCGTACACCAAGGTAGACCGAAATTATGATACGAAAGTCAGTGTGGTAAAAGGTAGGGTAGTAAAGGAAACGGCCAGCGTATTGGATACGATGACCCAGAAGATATCGGGCATCAATTTAACTAACAATAAGGACATGGTCACGGGCAAAAGCCTGGCGAAAAGGACAACGGATCTGATATCCAATATTGCCAGTGGATCGGGAGGCGCGATATCGAAGCCGAAGGCAGCTGTAATAGGATTGTTGCTGGAGCAGAGCGGAGACCGACTCAGTGAACACCTTAAAGTGAAATATAGTGGAAGTATGACAGGAGAACAGATTCAGAGAACAAATGAGGGTTACTTTGGGTCGAATCTGGCTAGTAATGATATCATGAATTCTGGTAAAACGGACAAGATCTTTGAGGATGCCTTAAAGAAATACTACAAGCATGTATACCCGGAGAGCACTGACCAGGATTACGAGGAATATAAAAAGGTGCTGTCTAAGTCCCAAAAGAATGACCTGGAATCTGAATTGAATGCTTTTTATAGTAAAGAAGTGGTATTGTATGGAGGATATCTGAATCAGATTGAGGTAAATGAGAAGGCGATAACGGCCCAAGCCATTTTGGAAGTGGCAACGGGGCTTGCTGGATTTGGTATTTCCAAGGGTATTATGAAGTTTGGTTCTAAAGGGGCTCAGAGTGTAGTTAAAGGTGCTGAAACTGTTTCTAAGATAGGAGATGACTTTGGAAAATTAGGAAAAGTAATTGAAAATCCTGGACTTAAAGTAGATTGGGGACAGTACTCAAAACATGGATTAGGAAGGATGGTGGAACGCAATGTTACAACAGATATGGTAAATGATTGGGTAAGAAATGGAAGGGTACTTCAACAGAGTGGTGGGCAATATCTATATATAACAAAAGAGGGCGCTGCCGTCGTCAATCCTAATGGAAAACTAATAACAGTTATGTCAAAGTATGATTTCGATGAAGTGATGGAAACAACTGTGACTAAGCTGTTTGGAAAATAGGGGAATGATAAAAATTGATTTATAGAAAAATGGAACAAATCATAAATGAATGGGATCCAATGAGTCTATTTCCACACTTTCCAGAGAATGAATATAGGACGGAGATTGAAAAAATTTATAATTCATATAACAAATCGTGTGACAAAGAGTCCCTTGGTAAACTTATATATAAAGTATTTGTAGATGAATTTGGAGATGATGTGTTTAAATTTGATGAAAAAAAATGTACAGAGATAGCCAGTTTGATTTTATTTGAGGAAAAGAATAGTTGATATATTTATACCCAACAAAATTCATAATATCTTGATTATTAGAAGCCACATGTTTGGAGATTTTCTGTACCGGTAGTGAAACAAATATTGGCTTACGATTAAAGAAGCCTAAGATAAAGCTAACCGCTTACCTTGACTGGCATTATTGCCGTTCAAGGTTTCTTTTTTTCGTTATGTCCTATAACGCCAAGACGAAGGTAACGACCGTGACGCTTGCCCCTGGCGTAACTGTTAATTTCAATGTAAGCAGCAAGTCAGATCAGAAAACAAAGGGCTATAGCGTTCAAAATGGACGGATTGTGCTGGATAACAAACAATATGACTAGCTGAAGTCATTACAGATAGTAAAGGTAACCTTGTTAATACATTTCCAGGAGGATTAGATTTTGGGGAGTGATTATATGTTCAAAATTATTTTGGAATCAGTAGATGCTAAACAACTGGATAAGGTGTATGAAAAGAATAATGTGAATTATTTAGTAAGAGATGAAGAAAATTTCGAAATATTAGGTGAGTTGTCTACTTGTGGTTATGATGTATTTTCAAGTGATGATATGGATAAATTGTTGTTAGAACTTGAACGATTGAAAGAAAAGGTACACGAAGTCCTAGCAGTTAAACATATTGAGGAAATAATATCATTAGCTGTTAGGTGTAAAGAGACGAAAGGCAGTAGATTAATATTCACTCCTTTTTAGATTAGATAATGTTTGTTAACCACGGCTAATGCCCAGTGTGTGGAAAGTCGTCGTTTTGATCGTCCATGATACAGCAAGATATTTATTCCATGAAATATTTTTAGATTAACATAATCGATTTCTATTTAAACCTTGATTGGCTTATTGCTGTTCAAGGTTTATTTTTAAGAGGACCCGCATGGGTATAATTTCAACCTGGGACGATTCATATCGGAGGAGACCTACAGAGGACAGGGAAGATAGTCCAGCCAGGTAAACTTTATTTTAGGTAGGAGGCGAATAAATTGGCAAGATTTTTATGTAGATGTGGTGAAACGTTATCTAATTCATTGACTCCAAACGATATCCAACTAAGAGTTTATACAGATAAAAAATGGGATGATATTATCAATTTAGGAACCATTGATTCAGTAGATATACCGTTCCCTGAATATGATGTTTGGCGTTGTCTCAAGTGTGAGAGAGTTTATGTATTTGATGGGGATACAGTAATAAAAACATATGTTTTAGAAACTGAAAAGTAATTTTTAGGTTAGCGCTCTATGCTGTGAATACCCAGTGTGGAATGCCCCATCCATATAACAGTAACACAGTTGGTACAAGTAATAATGGAAATATAATACCCTACCATGTAAAACGAGGGGAAGATTTATGGAATTTGTTAAATAGCAACAAGCATCATAAAACTATTAACCCGTTTGAGTAAAAGAGGAGGTAACCGCTATGCCCAAAATGACATGTAGTTGTGGGAATGGTCTTAATTTGCAGAAGATACCGTGCGAAATACAGTATAACTTTATTTCAGATGTGGATTATGACAAATTTCACGGTAGCATTGATGCAGAGGATTTATATCAAGAAATGAAAATGTTTTTCAAGTGTTCTGATTGCGGGAGTTTATGGGTGCTTTGGGATGGATTTGATGAAAATCCAATTCAGTATGTCCCAGTGCTGAAATAAAGTAAGATATAACCTTGATTAAGTAGGTGCTACTTAAGATTTTTTTTGGAGTAAACCTAAGAAAATTTACATATATTTACTTGTGCCGATGCACATTCATCAACAAATAGAGGGTGAAAAAATGGTTAAGGCTAAGCTTGCAATAGATTGCAACTTTTATCAAGTTGAACCGAGCAAACCTACGATATCTCCATTTGAGATTCAATATTTTGAATTGCAAGTAGGAGATGAAATTATTGGGTTTCAAGATGATCAAGAGTGGGAAGGTACTGTAAGCTACGATCCGACTTATCCAGATGAGATGCAGTGGTATCTGGACTTGAACAACAGTATCGAGCATCCTGTATCACAGGAAAGGATGGAAGGAAGAAGTGAAGGAGGTAGGGCTGCCATGCCTATCGGAGAAATTAGGGGAGAATTACTGGTTGTGGAAGCGATGCTTGCTGATGGGATGGATATTGACAAGGTTAGTCAATATACTCGACTATCAAGAACGAGGTTAGAAAACATTAAGAGAAGAAATAGTTGAATTTTATCCTTAGAGGTGCGTTATGAAGGAGGCGTATAGAGGGTGCCCACTGAGCTTGAATTTGTATGTGCAAATGAAATTTATGTCCAATTAGCAATTGGGGGAGAAGATGTTGGAAGCTAATAATCTACGGAATATATTTATTAAAGGAGTCAAAAAAGAAAAAATAAACTCTTTAGAGTATATAAAAGATCAGTTTGACTCATTTAATAAGAATATAGAGTATTTTGATGAGCTTATGAATGCCTTACTAGAATTGTCTTTTATTGAGACAGACAGTGAAGTGAAAATTGAAATTTTTGAAGTATTATTAAAGGCCGCTGTATTTCAAGACATAGATAATATTAACTTTGATAAGTTGATTGAAAATTTGGAGAACACTCATGAAGAGTGCTTAAGTAGATGTATTGACATATTAAGCTTTACCCATAAGGTAAATTATCTACCGATTATAGAAAGATACCTCAAGCATCCAAACCTGTATGTCCGCGAATCTGCTGTAATGGCAGTTAGAGAAATAACTGAATTTGAATCTTAAATTGTTCAACTGGAGGGCCTTTAGCTCATTAATCTAAAATAAGCTCCTAGCTCTAATATGCTAGGAGCTAATTGCTTAATGTCCAATTTTAACCTAAGCTTGCTAATTCCTTGGCCCTACCCATTCCACATGCGCCACGGCCCGGATCTCGACCCACTGCTCGGGGAAGGCCAGGTAGGTAACGCCGATCAGGCTGCCGGCGGGCCGGTGATGATCGCCCAGGTATTCCTTGAATAGATCGATGACGGGTCCCCCATGCTCTTGGGCGTTAGTTAGGTAGATCTCGACATAGGCGAGATTGGCTTTGGTGATGCCAAATTCTGTGAGTACACGGTCCAGGTTGTTCAGGGTCTGCTGGGTTTGCAACTTAATATCGCCAGCTCCGACGAACTCACCTGTGGCATTGTGAGAGAATTGACCTGAGATATAGAGCGTACCGTTGACGCTGTATCCTTGCGAGATGCCATGATCCCAGAGATTGTGGTTATATGTTTTGACGGTAGTCATGTGAACCTCTCCTTTACTTCAAAGTATGGTTAGTATAAACTGGGCACAAAGAAAGGGATAGTACGCACTTTAAAGATAGGTACTATCTGAAAGGATAGTGTGAAATATGGGCATATCCGATTTAAACGGCAAGGATACGCGTATTCAGGACACCCCGTTTGGCTATACAATGTCCGTAATTGGCGGGAAGTGGAAGATGGTGATTCTGTACCTCTTGGCCGAGAAGCAGCCGGTTCGCTTCAATGAGATGAAGAGACAGCTTGGGGCCATCACATACAAGACATTAAGCTCTCAGCTTAAAGAACTAGAGGCAGATGGGATGGTTGAGCGCATAGAATACCCACAGGTACCGCCCAAGGTAGAGTACAGCCTCACGGAGAAAGCGCAGACGCTACTGCCCGTACTGGAGCAGCTATGTGATTGGGGCATTAAGAACCATGACAATGGCTAAGCAATACGATTATGATCTTGTAGCATATTCCTAATAGGCGGTGAATTTGTGGGAGCCAGTATTAAAGATGTTGCGCGAAGAGCGGGCGTATCGGTCACCAGCGTCTCGCGTGTACTTAATGGAGAGAAATACATAAGCGAGACGCTATTAGCCAAAGTCAATCAAGCCATCGCGGAATTGAATTATACCCCAAGTCATATTGCTCGCAGCTTGAAGAAGCAGAAGACGGATATGATCGGAGTCATCGTTCCCGATATTACGAACCATTTCTGCTCGACCATCCTTAGCAGCATTGAGAAGACGGCAAGCGAGCATGGCTACAGCCTGATGATCTGCAATATCGCTGAGGATCTGGATAAGGAATATACGTATTTGCAATCCTTTCAAGAGATGCGGGTGGATGGCATTCTCATTATGCATCAGAAGGTGGATGAGCGGATCGTATCGTTGATGGAGAGCCTGACCATTCCTACGTTGTTCACTTGTGTTAAATCTCCTCTGCCTTCCAAGCGCTCCGTGCTGATCGATGATTATCAGGCGGCCTTTGACGCTACCACGTATCTGATCGATTGCGGACATCGTCAGATTGCTTTTCTTGGGGGGGATTTGAGGGATATTACGGCTGGTGATGCACGTTATCGTGGTTATGTGGATGCTATGCAGACTTATAAGCTAGAGGTGGACCCGCGGTATGTCCGGTTTGGGGACTATAAAATGGAGAGCGGCCGGAAGCTGATGTCCGATCTGCTTCAATTACAAGAGCTGCCTACGGTCGTATTTGCTGCAAGTGATGATATGGCTGTAGGTGCTCTGAATGTGGCTCTTGATTATGGACTGAGAGTTCCTGAGGATTTATCAATCGTCGGGTTTGACGGTAGTCGGATTGCAGAGGTGGTAAGGCCCGCCTTAACCACCATTCAGCAGCCCATGGAGGAACTTGGCCGAATATCACTGGAAAGCCTGCATGCTCTAATTGAGAAGCAGGATACAACTGTTCCTCCTGATCTTATCCTTCCGCATCTGCTAGTAGAGCGTGAGAGTTGCCGTAGACTATAGCTTGCCTAAATATAATAAATTTTACAAGAGTCGTAGCTTCCTTGAGGAAGGACGGCTCTTTTTGCATTTGCAAAGTTTAATAAGCCCTTAAACAAAATCTGAATAACATTTTACAAATGGCCGTTATGCTTATAAATATCGTTCTGGTATCGATACCAGAAACCTGAATGAAGAGAGAAGAGGTGACTCCAATTGGCCGTTCTACTCGCCACTGAAGGCAAATTGACGCCGGTTAGCTCCAAGACACATATTACCTATCAATTTCAATTAAATCACGAGTGCGAGTTCCTTGATATCGATTTTAAGTATGCCCCCAAGCAATACCAGGACAAAGCGGCCTCTCATGCGCTCATCATGGAGGCGATTGAGAAGTATGCAGAGCCGGAGTGGGCAGAGCCCTACAAGAAGAATTGGGAGGGGTTCTATCCGCTGCAAAATTTACTCACCCTCTCTGTGGACGGGCCTGAGGGGTTTCGCGGCTCAGCACATCGCCACCCGCCGGAGCAGCAACACCGAATATGTCTAGATGCTGGGCTGACCTCACCAGGTTTCATTCACGGCAAGCTAGCCCCAGGTGTTTGGAAAATAACGGTTAGTGTGCACTGTGTAGTCACGCCGGAATGTCGTTATGTGCTGGAAGTGAGAGGAGGAGAGATTGTTGACTGAGTGGATTCCGTTTGAACTGCACACTCACACCCCACATAGTGACGGGAGGCACACCTTGCTGGAAATGTGCCAGACAGCGGCTAGGCTGGGTCTGCAAGGCATCGCATTAACTGACCATAATACCGTGTCGGGGTTGATCGATGCAGAAGCAGTAAGTCAAGAGACAGGCATTGCCATTATCCCGGGTATGGAGTGGACGACTTTCTATGGACATATGCTGACGCTGGGCGCGCCTTATTGTGAGTGGAGAGATCTGGGGCAAGGCGATATTGCCAAGGGAATTGCCCGGGTACACGAGCAAGGAGGCATCGTAGGCATCGCCCATCCCTATAGCATGGGCAGCCCCATTTGTACGGGATGCCATTGGGAGTACACGATAGAGGATTGGGAGCAGGTGGATTACATGGAGGTATGGCATGAGACGATGCCTCCGATCAAGAACCATAATGTGCCGGCCCTGCGGCAATGGACGGATTTGCTTAATCAAGGATACCGGATATCGGCTACTTCGGGCCGGGACTGGCATCATTCCGGAGACCGCGATGCTTTGGCGGCATACACGTATGTCGGGCTTGAGGACACCGAGAGTCCAGCCTCTTCACAGGCGGTTGTAAAGGCTATTCGGCAAGGCAGATTATGTCTGAGTATGGGACCGGTCCTTGAGGTAAGCCTTCGTGTAGGTGGGAAGAGCTATCGACTAGGCGATGAAGTGCCGCTGCAGGAGGTAAACAGTAACGAGCCGGCGCAGCTATCCGTAAACATCACCCGTTCTTCTGTTCCAGAAAGACCTTGGGGGGCAGATGAGGGCTGTATGCTGATCATCACCTCGAATCTAGGCGAACTGTCCAGAGTGTCTGCGGCTGGGCGAACGCAATGGATAGAAGGCTTGAGTCTGGAAGGCTTGCGGTGGTTCCGGGTTGAGCTATTCGGTCCGATTCATGGCCTATTAGCAACGATAGCCTTCACGAATCCTATTTATGTTGAAATTTAATTTGTTCACCTTAGCATGGCCTATCTTTTTGAGCCAATTGATTCAAACCTTGATTTATACCATAGACACGCTAATGCTGGGACGCTATTCCGATCTGGCGGTAGCTGCGGTAGGAACCGTTGCCCAAATAATTACAACGGCTAATCTGATCTTCGGGTTCATCACCATAGGAGCCGGCATTATTATGAGCCAATTGTTAGGGTCAGGCAGGCCGCTGGAGGCAGGGCGTATCGCCAGGATAGCTCTGTTAGCTAATCTGTTCCTGGGTCTGATCGTAAGTGTGGGGTTGTTCTTTGGGGCCGAGCTCATTTTGCGGGCCATCTCTATGCCACCGGAGCTGATGGACTATGGGAAGACCTTCCTGACGATTACGGGCGCAGCTTCGGTGGCAGCGGCGTTTGTCATGACCGTGGAAATGATGCTGCGCATGAACGGGATGGTCAAGCGAATGCTGGCCTTATCACTGACGGTTGTCATCATCAATACCATCGGCAATTATCTGGTGTTATTCGGTCCCCTGGGTTTGCCTTCCTTCGGGGTACAAGGGGTCGCTTGGGCGACCGTTGTCAGCCGGTTTGCGGGTGTGGCATTGGCTGTGGTCATGCTGCTTCGCAGTTTGCGCCAGCATCTGTTTGCCAAGAAGCAGGATAGATTTCGCTTTGCGGATCTACGGGAGATTCTCCGGCTCGGGATTCCATCTGCAGGGGAGCACCTATCCTATTCCGCCTCACAAGTGGTGATAACGGCCATTGTGACGCTGCTGGGAACGGCGGCGATTACGACCAAGATATATACACAGTCGATTACCGGGTATGTATTCCTGATCTCCACCTCCATCGGCCAAGCCACAACCATTATGATCGGTTATTCATTGGGAGCAGGGCAGCGAGCCCAGGCCAAGCTAACGGGAAACAGACATTTACAGATTGGCCTGGTTATCAGCTTCCTGGTGAGCCTTATGCTCTATTTGTTCTCTGGCCCAATTATCGGGTGGTTCACAGAAGACCGTGTCATTATAGCGACAGCCCGGAATTTGCTGCTGTTATCCGTAGTGCTGGAAGCGGCAAGAGCCTGCAACGTCATTATGATTGCGGGACTGAATGCCAGCGGGGACGTCAGATTTCCGGTGATGGTTGGGCTCATTCTGATGTGGGGAGTCAGCGTACCGTTAGCCTATCTGCTTGGTATTGTTCTGGAGATGGGCATCTATGGCATCTGGCTGGCGTTCATTATAGATGAATGGATACGAGCGGCCTGTATGATCGTACGCTGGAGATCGGGAAAGTGGCAGAAGGTTCGTTTATCTGCAGTAACGAGGGAAGTACAAAAACTATAAAAACGGGGGAGGGGAGGACAGGTTCCTGTCCATGCTTATGTCCAAAACGGTAACGGCGGTACTGGAACAGCAGGCTAGCTGGAAGCGACAGAAAGTTTCCAAGAGAGAGCCAGGGCTGGCCTGGTATGTGTTCTTGATGCCGACATTATTGGGGATCTTGCTATTCATGGTGTATCCGCTGCTAGAATCACTTCGATTAAGCTTTGTCAAAGGAACAACCGAGCAGTTTGTTGGATTTAGCAATTATGCCAATGTTCTGCAATCGGGAACGTTCTGGTATGCCATGTATAACACGCTATACATGACCATTTTTCAACTTATCATTGCTATTCCCGCCGGGTTTGTCATCGCCTGCTTGATTAACAATTTAATGCGGGGCGGGGGCTTCCTGAAGGTATTATTCTATATTCCCAATGTCACCTCAATGGTGGCAGCGGCTACCGTGTTTTTGGCTATTCTTCATCCAGATGGCCCCATCAACTACGTATTGCAATCGTTGGGCTTTGAGAAAATTGTGTGGCTATCGCAGCCTTATTCGGCCAAGTGGGGCGTAATTATCCTGGCAATTTGGCACTGGCTGGGGTTTGTCATCATCATTAATCTCGCTAACCTGCAAGCCATCTCCCATGACTACTATGAGGCTGCTTCAATTGATGGGGCCTCACGGTTCCAGCAATGGCGGTATATTACGGTCCCCAATATGGTGGGAAGCCTGACGATTCTGTTCATTATTGGCTGGATTGGCGGACTTCAGCGATTTACCGATGCTTATATGCTGGGCGGGTTGCAGGGAAGTCCGGCGCGGTCTTTGCACACAGTGGTTGGCTTTGTGTTTGAACGAGGTTTTGGCGGTCATGAATATGGCCTGGCTTCCGCAGCCACGTATATTTTGTTCCTATTTATTTTACTCTTAACCTATTTCAACACCCTGGTTACGAAAATGAAAATCTAGAAGGAGGGTAGACAGCCCATGCTGAGCAACAGACAAGCAAGACAAATATCGGACGTTCTCTTATTCCTGTTCCTGCTCGCCCTTGGTATCATCATGCTCTATCCCTTCCTCTGGATGATTAGCGTCAGTCTGGAGCGAACGGCTAACGTCAGTATTCCATTCCCCCCGAGGTTGATCCCGGAGGAATTTTCCTGGTTCAATTATAAGCTGGTGTTTGAAAATGGGGCCTTGCTGAGCGCCTACGGAAATTCCCTAGTCATTGCTCTCTTTAGCGTACTGCTTAGCGTGTCTTCGGCGCTGCTTGGCGGGTATGCCTTCTCCAGAGGCAACTTCAAGGGCAAGCGGCTGCTATTCTTTGCGGTTCTGGCGACGATGATGATTCCCTTTGAAGCTAGACTGATCCCTATGTTCACGATGTTCAATGAACTTGGCATGATCAATACCAAGTATCCACTGATCTTCCCGGCGGTGATTAATGCCATGGGCATTGTACTGGCGAAGCAATATTTTGATAACTTGCCAGAAGGTCTGCGAGAGTCGGCCAAAATAGATGGCGCTGGTGAATTCAAAATTTTCTTTCATATTTTCGCTCCCTTAACCGGTCCCATTACAGCGACACTAGGAATTCTCTCCTTTCAGGACAGTTGGAATTCCTTTCTATGGCCGCTTGTGGTCATCAATGACCAGCATTTGAAGACGGTTCCCTTATTCCTGTCCAGCTTCTCAACTGAAAATGGTGGAAGACTGGCCGGAGTGACGATGGCCACGGCGGGAATGAGTATTTTACCTATACTTCTGGTGTTTCTGTTCTTCCAAAAATATATTATCCGCAGTATTGCTCTAAGTGGTCTGAAGGGAGAGTGATAGCAGGAACGTACCTAGGAGCGAGAAGCCATACAGATAACCGGTGAACCTTGTAAGCTTTGTAGCAGCACCAAAAATGCCAATTAATCAGGAGGGTATGCATGTACAACCATCGTAAGCTGAATTTGACAGTGATTCTTTTTCTAGCCTTGGCCTTATTACTGAGTGCCTGTGGAGGGAACGCGGCATCCAATGCTTCAAGCAACCAGGCAAACCCAGGAGCGAACACAGCCGGAAATAGTGGAAGTGAGGAAGCCAAGCCAGAGGAAGGCACCAAGCCATCGGGAACGCTTAAGGTTCAATTGGTTGGAGATTTCGTGCTTGAAGATAAGACTGATCCGGTATCGGGCCAAACCTCCCGGGGTGTGAAGGTACTTAAAGAGGAATTCGAGCGGCTTTATCCGGGGACAACCGTGGAATTCGTACTGATGGGCTGGGATAACTACAATGAGAAGACACAAACCATGCTTCAATCCGGGGCTGCCGATGTCTATCAGGTTCCGGGTATTACCTCCTTTACAGAGCAAGGGTTGCTGGAGCCGTTGCAGCCTTATATTGACAAGGATCAATTCGACTTGGGCGTGTATCTTGACGGTCAGGTGGAGGGCTGGAAGACGATGGGGCCAAGCGATCAGGAGCCGCAGATTTATGGGTTGCCTTTCATTGGAGATGCGCGCTTGATCGTGTATGATAGCCAGCTATTTGAAGATTGGGGCGTAGAACCGCTGTCGGAATCGCCAACCATGCAGGAAATCGTGGAGAAGGCGGCTGCAATGACTGGCAAAAATCCGAAGACCGGAGAAATGAACTACGGACTCACCTATAAAGGTGGGGATGCTGCAGACACCGTAATGAACATCAACGAGTCTTTGGGCGGCAAATGGGGTGAAGGCTTCCTGTGGAAGGACATGAAGCTGGAATTTGATAGCGAGACGATGATTCAATCCCTGGATTTGTTGAAAGAAGCGACAAAGTATGCACCTGAAGGGGTATTGGCGGGACAAGGTGCGGAGAACTTCCTGCGCGAGAATAACAATGTAGCCATTAACCTGCGTATCGTACCAGGCTTCATCAATGACATCGCCACCTTTGGCCTGGAAGATCGCTACAAAGCGGCTCTATTATTCAAAAATCCGACTACAGGCACGGGTGGCATGTTCGCAGGCAGTCCCTTCTCCATCGGAGCCTCAGCCAAGAATAAGGACCTGGCTTGGGAATGGGTGAAGTTCAGTAGCGGCGAGTTCTTCCAACAATATATGTGGACGGATCAGCGTTCACAAAGTATGCCGGTAGTCAAAGCGGCCAGAGAATGGGACAGCGTGAAGGAGATCCCGCAAATGGACATTATCCTGGAGCAAATGAGTCAGCTCTGGACGCCGCGTTATCCGTACCGTTCCGGGCAACCACGTTATATCCTGTCCGAAAATGTGGAGCGTGTCTTGCTGGGCGAACTCTCCGCAGCCGACGCGATGAAGAGAGCCCAAGAGGAAGCCACCGCTTGGCTAACTCAGCAGAACTAATATACTACAGCCCCTGGCTATCGCCAGGGGTTTTTCTATATTTACCCATAAAATATTAAACATAAATTTTGGATAAGGAGGGATATTAACATCAAAAAAAGAAGGTGACCTGCACGTGGAGATATATAATGCAAATGGTAACTATAAAGCTGGAGACATCGTGTATGTGATTTATCGCAACCCTCATACACAAGACGTAGCTAATGTACAGCAGGCGGCAGTCATACATGATCCTGAAAATCCAGGTGCGTTGGCCGTCTTTTTATATGAAACGTACTATCCATTAACGGCAGAAATGGCGGTATATACCACGGAGTCGGAAGCCAATGAGGCCTATAGCTACTATTTCGGCGGTACTGTGGAGGAGAGCTTTCAATGAATGCTCCTTTTATGCCGCGACTCGTTTATTTTGAGCCAGACGCTTTGGAGTACCCTTTAGGGGTAAGCCTGCATGAGAAGTTCCAGAAGATGAACCTGGACATTAGATACACCACATCGCACAATCAGGTGCGGAATCTCCCCGGTGACAGTGATTTGCAAAAATATCGGGTTGCGAAATCCACGCTGGTCGTGGGTGTACGTAAAACGTTGAAATTTGATACCTCCAAACCTTCCGCGGAATATGCAATTCCTTTTGCAACGGGATGTATGGGGCATTGTCATTACTGCTACTTACAGACCACCATGGGCAGCAAGCCTTATATCCGTACCTATGTCAATGTGGAAGAAATATTAATGGCGGCGGATAAATATATGGAGGAGCGGATACCTGAATTTACCCGGTTCGAGGCCGCTTGTACTTCAGATATTGTGGGTATCGACCACTTAACACATACGTTAAAAAGAGCGATTGAGCATTTTGGACAGTCCGAATATGGCAAGCTGCGTTTTGTAACCAAGTTTCACCATGTGGACCATTTACTCGACGCCAATCATAACGGAAAAACGAGATTTCGGTTTAGTGTAAATGCGGATTATGTCATTAAGAACTTTGAACCGGGGACATCCCCATTGGCGAAACGCATTGAAGCGGCTGGTAAAGTGGCACGTGCAGGTTATCCACTTGGTTTCATTGTAGCGCCAATTTATTTGCATGAGGGCTGGAAGGAAGGATACTATCATATGTTCGAGCGGCTGGATCAGGAGCTGGATGAGGGGGTAAGAGACGATATTACCTTTGAGTTTATTCAGCACCGCTTCACGAAGCCTGCCAAACGTGTCATTGAGAAAAATTATCCGATGACCAAGCTGGAACTGGATGAAGAGAAACGCAGATACAAGTGGGGCAGATACGGGATTGGCAAATACATTTATCAGAAGGATGAAGAAGCAGAATTGAAGGAGCATCTTCATGAATGTATGAATAAGTTCTTCCCCCAGGCGAAGCTGGAATATTTTACGTGAACAAGAATGACAGCCCCAGGCCATCGCTTGGGGCTATCGCAAACTGGAAGGAGTGCACCCGCGGAGCTGGCGAAACGCCCGGTTGAAGGTGCGCACATTCGTAAATCCGCATTCCAGGGCAATATCAAGCATGGTCTGATTGGAGGTGCGGATGAGTTCCTCTGCCCTATCTATACGGATGCTATTGAGATAAGAAGGCAGGCTCATGCCTGTGGTGTGTTTGAAGGTGCGTGAAAAATGATAGACACTCATATGTGCCTGGCGAGCTGCCTCCTCTAGCGTAATGGGACGGGACCAATGCTCCTCCAGGTAGTCAAGCGCTTCGCGCATGGCTTGGCGGCTTCCGCTGAAGCGATGGCTCTGGGAAAGGGTCAGTGGCTCACTAGGGACGTGACGAAGAATTAGCCCACTGAGCTGGTAGAGCAGACCAAGCATGATGGTTTCGTAATGGGCAGATTTGTCCCGTTCTTCACGAAGCAGCTCATGCATCAACTCCCCGGCCTGATTGGCAAGATGACCACCGCCCGTGTCAGGTCGCCCTGCATTTCCAACATAAGGAGAGAGCAGACGAAGATGGTCAGGCCATCCACCGGGAGCTCCGATAGTTTGCGGATTAAAGATGACCAGAAGCATAGTTGATTCTAGCCCTGTGCTGTCGTAATAATGAATATCCCCGCTGCTGCAAATCGCCATATCTCCCGCTTGCAGTAGCCAGCTTTCCGAATTGATACCTACTTGCACACTCCCCGCTGTAACATATATCAGTTCCACATCCTGATGCCAGTGAGCCAAGAACGAAAGGTCCTGCAATTGCATGGTACTGATGCGTAGGTTGCCTCCATAATAGCGCTGCTCATGATAAGCCTTCAACTTTGTTGCCCCCTGCTTATTATTTAAAATCATTGAACGAGTACATAAGTGATCGATTACTGGACTGCTAAGCATAAAATAGCAAAAAATGTCCGATTGAACAATGGATTTGGCGAGCTTTTCCCGGCTGTGCGGCTTACAATTTGAGTGAATAGATGGAAAGTTGCTGCAACTACAGTACGGGAAGGAGAACATAAACATATGGCTAGGAAGGCTTTAATTGTACAAGGTGGCTGGGACGGGCACGAGCCTGTTCAGGTATCCGAAATATTCGCTGATGTACTAAAAAAGGAAGGCTTCGAGGTAGAGATTTCGGACACGCTGGACCGTTTTGCGGATGAGGACAATTTGAAGAGTCACGATCTGCTCGTACCGATCTGGACGATGGGAGAGATTAAGGAGGAGCAGCTTCGCTCTGTGCTCCAGGCGGTACAGTCCGGCGTGGGCATTGCTGGCTGTCACGGAGGCATGTGTGATTCCTTCCGCAATTCAGTTGAATGGCAATTTATGACCGGATCACAATGGGTCGCCCATCCCTTCAATGATGGCGTCGAGTACGAGGTGAATATGGTGATGAACAGCTCCAGTCCGCTGGTTGAGGGGATTCAGGACTTCAAGGTCAAGTCGGAGCAATATTATCTTCATGTAGATCCTTGCGTGAATGTACTGGCGACAACGACCTTTGCGCTGAGTGAGGGGCCTCATTCTGCAAACGGTATCATTACGATGCCTGTCGTGTATACGAAGAAGTGGGGACAGGGCCGAGTGTTTTACAATTCACTGGGGCATCACGCCGATATTTTTGATATTCCAGAGGCGCGGGAACTGATGCGTCGTGGCTTCTTGTGGGCAGCCAAGGTGTAGGAACATTAAATTCAGGCTAAAGGCGGGATCATTGTTGAATAAAATCAAGGTTGGTATCGTGGGCTGCGGTAATATCAGCGGCATCTATCTGGAGAATCTGACGAACATGTTTGCAAATACAGAGGTCTATGCAGTTGCGGATACGATTCGTGAACGGGCGGAGCTTGCTGCGAAGACCCACGGCATTCCGCATGTATGGACAACAGAGCAGCTATTGTGCTCCCCGGAAATAGAAATTGTGGTGAACTTGACGACACCAGCAGGTCACTATGAAATTTGCAAAGCAGCCCTGATGCAGGGCAAGCATGTCTATGTAGAGAAGCCCTTATCACTGGAGTTCGAGCACGGGTTGGAGTTAACCAGACTGGCGGAGGAGAAGGGACTTATGCTTGGCTGTGCGCCGGATACCTTTCTGGGAGCTGGCCTGCAGACCTGCCGGAAGCTGATTGATGACGGCTTTATTGGCGATCCGATTGCCGCTACAGCCTTTATGCTGTGTCACGGACATGAGGGCTGGCATCCTGATCCGGAATTTTACTATTTAGAGGGCGGTGGCCCGATGTTTGATATGGGGCCTTACTATTTGACTGCACTGGTATCTTTGCTAGGCTCGGTAAAGACCGTATGTGGGATTGCCAGAAAGACCTTTCCACAACGAACGATTACGAGCAGTCCTAAGTTTGGTCAGCAAATAGAGGTGCAGGTGCCTACGCATGTGGCGGGAACGATGGAATTTGCTTCGGGACCGGTGGTGACGATGGTGACCAGCTTTGACGTCTGGGACAGCACTCTGCCGCGAATTGAAATTTATGGCTCGGCCGGCACGTTGATTGTTCCTGATCCCAATACTTTTGGTGGCCCGATTCTATTCAAGCCGGCTGGCGGAGAAGGCTTTGCTGAAATTCCGTTGCTCCATAGCCATGCCATGAACAGTCGGGGCATTGGCGTAGCGGATATGGCTGCTTGCATGGTTAGCGGGCAAAAACATCGAGCCAATGGGGAGTTAGCAAATCATGTTTTGGAGATTATGCACGCATTCCATATCAGTTCGGAGTCAAAGCGATACGCAGAGTTGACCACATGCTGTGAGCGTCCAAGACCGCTTGCACCTGGGCTGATTCAAGGCATATTAACTTAACCTTTAAACAAATGGATATTTCTTCTAATTTGTAAACGAAGCTTGTATAATGAAACTAGCTTGTTTATTGAGAGGAGACCTGCACCCGATGTCAATGTCTTTGCCGAGGAAAAGCCAGAAGGAACTAGGAATATCGCCAAGTAAAATCCTGGATTTTATTGATTACTTGGAAGCGCATTCAATAGAGGTGCATAGCTTTATGCTGCTGCGCCATGGTCATGTGGCTGCTGAGGGCTGGTGGCATCCGTATGGGCCGGAACTGCCTCATATGCTATTTTCGCTTAGTAAAAGCTTCACTTCCACCGCTATAGGTCTGGCTGTACAGGAAGGAAAATTGAGTGTAGATGATCCAGTCATCTCTTTCTTCCCTGATGAGCTACCGGCTGAGGTGTCGGCAAATTTATCTGCTATGCGCATTAAGCATTTGCTCATGATGGGGACGGGGCATACCTTCGATACAACAAGTGATATGCATCAGGCTCCGGACGGTAATTGGGCCAGAGCTTTTCTGGCGTTGTCCGTCGAGCTTGAACCAGGAACGCATTTTCTTTACAACACAGGGGCCACCTATATGCTCTCAGCCATTTTGCAGAAAGTAACGGGACAGACGCTGCTGCAATTTTTACAGCCTCGTTTATTTGAGCCATTGGGTATTACTAACCCTTCGTGGGAGAGCTGCCCGAAGGGCATTAATACAGGCGGTTTTGGTCTGAAAGTCAGAACAGAGGATATTGCGAAGTTTGGACAGCTATATTTGCAGAAGGGAATATGGCAGGGCCAGCGCTTGGTGAATGAAGATTGGATTGCCGAGGCCACAGCCAAGCAGATCTCAAATGGGGACGGCGGAGAGAGTGATTGGGCGCAAGGGTATGGCTACCAGTTCTGGCGGTGTCGTCATGGAGTGTATCGGGGGGACGGGGCATTCGGACAATTCTGCATCGTGATAGAGGAATGGGATGCTGTACTGGCCATGACCGGGGGAACCAATGATCTTCAAGGGGTCCTGAATGGAGTGTGGGAGCATTTAATTGCTGCATTCAAGAGTAGCGGCAGCGAGGCAGTGGAAGAGCCTGAGGCTGTTGAACTGCTGCAGGGCAGATTGAACCAACTGAAGCTGGAACCTCCTTGCTTGCAGCAGGAGCCACAGTCGCAGTGGGAGATGAACGCTAATAAGAGCTGTTATCGACTTGAGTCCAACCCATTGAAGCTGGAGACGATTCAGATTGAGTTCGTAGAGGATACGGCAATACTGCAAATTCGGGCGGAGGGTACGGACCACCGAATTGAGCTGGGCAGGCAGCGCTGGGTCCCTGGCAGAACCTCCTTCTTTGGCGAAGAGGAACAAATAGTGGGCTCGTATACCTGGAAGGAGCAAGGTCGGCTGTTGTTGACGATCCAGCGGGTTGAGACGCCGTTTTGCATCACGATATCTTCGGAGTATAGAGCGGCTGACGACCAAATAGAGCTTCAAGTGAGCTGGAATGCTTCCTTCGAGCCGGATGAACCTCCCGTTCTGCGGGGCAGACGGATCTAAAAAAATCTTCACAGGGTATTCCCTATATCTAAGAGAGATGTTATGATACAAAATAAGATAACAACTCCAAAGGGGAGTAGCTGTACAGTAAAGTCGTCATTACGGGATGAGAATCCTCGGCTTTATTGGCAACATTACGTTGTTAGCGAGACCTTTGCCTATAGTGGCAGAGGTCTCTTTTGTTAAGGTCTCTGCCGAAGTAGGCAGAGGCCTTTTTGGTTATATCGGGCTCATAGGTAGGGGTGCCAGGTTATCCGAGTCTATGGTTCGTAACGGAGGTGAGCCGTACCAGAAGGAGTATGAGGCCAGAAAAGGCTGGAGCAACGATAACAATAACTAGAGAGACAGGAGTGGTAAAATGGATATTTCAATTTTCATGGAATACGCTTGGGTACTGGTGGTACTCATTGTGCTAGAGGGACTGCTCGCTGCCGACAATGCATTGGTACTGGCGATCATGGTTAAGCATTTGCCGGATGACGAGCGGAAGAAGGCTTTGTTTTATGGTCTGACCGGTGCTTTTGTTTTCCGGTTGCTCTCGTTGTTCATTATTTCGTTCCTGGTTAATGTGTGGCAGGTGCAAGCGATTGGTGCCTTGTATTTATTCTTTATTTCACTGAATCACATTATCCGGAAGGTCCTTATGAAGAAGACAGAGCCGGCGCCGGAAGAAGCATTACTACCAGATCAAGTGAAGAAGAAGTCTGGCTTCTGGATGACGGTGTTAAAGGTAGAATTGGCCGATATCGCCTTCGCGGTTGACTCTATTCTAGCGGCAGTAGCTTTGGCCGTGGTATTGCCGGATACGCCGTTGCCTAGCATTGGCGGTATGGACGGCGGACAATTTCTGGTTGTCTTCCTCGGTGGGTTTATCGGGATGATCATTATGCGTTTTGCGGCTAACCTTTTTGTGGGACTGCTAAAACGCAAGCCGGGACTGGAAATCGCAGCCTTTGTTATTGTGGGGTGGGTAGGTGTCAAGCTGGCCGTGTATACGCTAGCGCATCCTTCCCTCGCGATGATTCCTGAGAGCTTCGCTAAAAGTCCGGCATGGAAATTAACCTTCTATGTGGTATTGATTGCAATTGCTTTGGCGGGCTGGTTCTTGTCCAAGGACAAGAAGGAGACGAATACCACTTCTGGCGAGAAGCTGGACGTTTCCCAGGCGGACAGCCAGGCATAACGTGGATTTCTACCTTATAAGAATTTATTGAATCAGGAAAATCCAGGAACAATAGCGATCGGAAGAACCCTACAAACCCGTAGGGCCTCGTCGGACACATGGCAAGAAATGATTTTGGTTTTGAGCCAATAATAAAGGACCTTTTAAGCTCGTGATCTATCGGTAGCTTTTGCTTCCAGTAGATCAGATAGGCTTGGAAGGTCCTTTGTGTTCTACGACTGGGTTACAGCTTAACCCAGGCCATCAAGCCATCCGGCTGGTCGGGATTGATGCCGTGGCGCTCGGCACTGGAGAGCGCAGCGATTTGCGGGATGAAGATGAACGGGATACCACGAACTGCGGCATCCAGCGGCTGATCGGTCGTGATGGCCAGATCCACGATATCCTGCGGCAGCACGTCTGCCCGGTCGGCAAAGGCAATGACGGTAGCTCCGCGTTCCTTGAGATCCTGCATGAGGTTGCGCTGATGGTCCACATCGTTGTCAGATAAGGCGGCGATAACGAGCGTTTCCCGCCCAATCGTCACCATCGGTCCATGGCGAACATCAAGAAGATGATAGGAATGGGCTTGTGTTTTGGCGATTTCCGTCAGAGCAATTGCTCCTTCCGCGGCCAGCCCCTGAAGCTCCCCGTCTGCCAGTACGACGGCATTACTCCAGGCAAAATCGGAAGTCCGGCGAATTCCTTCCTCGGTGCGAGCCATGTAGGCTTCACCTTGCTGAATGGCTGCTTGCAGATCGGCAATCAAGGCCTCATCACCAGCCAGAAAGGCGGCTAACAGTAGGTTAACAGCATAGAGATTGGTGACCGTACGAGTCTGGCAGACGCTATGATCGAAGGCCCACGGCAGGGCCAGAGCACAATCGGCTACTTGAGCGAGCGGCGAATTTTCTACACAGGAGATGGCTAGTACCGGCGTTCGCTGTATAGCTTGAACCTGGCGAAGGGCTTCCACGACTTCACTAGTGCTACCCGAACGTGACGGGGCAATGATCAACGTGCCTTCAAGCAGCGGACGATAACGCCGGGCATGTAACATCAGGTCCCCGGCAGCCAAAGCTACCGCAGGCAGGCCAGTACGTAATCGAAAAGTAAATGCCGCCGCCTCACTTAAGCAATAGCTGGAGCCACAGCCTACAAAGGTTACACTCTTCACGTCTTGCGCCTGGACAAAAGCAGTTAGTTCCTCACGCTTAGATAGCATATAATCGTAGGTTTGCTGTAAAGCCTGGTATTGGCCCTTAATTTCACTATAGGTCAAACTCATAATAGGTACCCTCCCACATACAAAATGAAATGACTCTTTATGTCAATTTTATAATTGATTCACTCAAAAAATCAACTAAAAGATAATTTTAATCAAAATAAATGGCTTAAACTCGCAAAATACAGATTTATTTTTTCTAAAATGATTGAAATTATCAAATAAAAAGATTATTATAATCACAAGTACAAAAATTATCCATTTTTCATGAAAGGAGGAATCGGAATGCCACTCATCTCGTCCACGGAAATGCTGCAAGTTGCTCGCAGGGAGAAGTACGCTGTCGCTGCCTTCAATGTACATACCCTGGAAATGCTTCAGGCGGTCGTCGAAGCTGCAGTAGAGACAGCATCCCCGTTAATCATCCAAACGACGGTAGGCACCGTCAAGCATCTGGGTCCGGATTACATTGCCCATGCCGCGAAGACGGCGGCGGATCGTACAGATTTGCCAATGGCACTGCATCTGGATCACTGCACGGATTTTACGACCATCATTCAATGCATTCGTGCTGGCTACACCTCGGTAATGATTGATGCTTCAATGTATCCTTTCGAAGAGAATGTAGAGCAGACCCGTAAAGTCATGGAGGTTGCCATAGCTTCCGGCGTTAATGTAGAGGCGGAGCTGGGAAAAGTAGGCGGGGTTGAGGACAACATCGTGGTGGATGAAAGGCATGCCTCATTGGCTGATCCCGAAGAATGCGTGCAATTCGTGGCACAGACGGGTGTACTCACGCTTGCCCCGGCTATCGGAACGGCACATGGTATCTACAAGGGACGCCCCGACATTGATTTTGCCCGAATTGCCCGAATCGCTGAGTTGGTTGATGTTCCCTTGGTGCTGCACGGCGGCTCCGGTGTTCCGGCCGAACAAATTCACCAAGCCGTGGCACTGGGCATGTCGAAGGTGAACATTGCGACCGAGCTGCGTATTGCCTTTTCTAATGCCATCAAGGGCGTATTTACGGATCATCCTGAAGAGAATGATCCCCGTAAGTATATGGTTCCGGCGAAGGAAGCGGTCAAACAGTTGGCTATGGAGAAAATGCGGCTTTGCGGCAGCATCGGCAAGGCTGGCATTGCGCGTTGATAACGGTGGCTGTATTGCAATCTATCCTGGCATCCTCCACAATAGAGCTAACACGGCTGGGCTTGTCTGCCCGGACACATTCAGAGGTTGTTTAAAGGAGAGAGCCATGCACTATTCAAAGGGTGAATTGCGCCGAGCGAAGACGCTCGAATTGATTAAATCCCACGGCAAAATTTCGTTGCAGGAAATCATCGAGGCGATGGGTTGCTCGGAGGCTACGGCCAGACGCGATCTGGATGTGCTGGAGAAGGCCGGAGGGATCATTCGTACAACAGGCGGGGCCATTTACGAAGGAGCGCTGATGCCTTCGGCTGCGGAGTTGCCTTTTGCCGCCAAGCGAGACTTTAAGCGGCTGGATAAGGAGCGGATTGCTCAAGCGGCGGCTGCACTTGTTCAGGAAGGGGATATTATTTGCCTGACCGGGGGAACCACAACGTTCTTTATCGCCAAAGCGCTGAAGCAGCGCCAGAATATTACGGTGGTTACTAATGCCGTGAATATCGCCTTTGAGCTTGCTGATGCCGAGGGAGTTCAAGTAGTGGTCATTGGCGGTGTAATGCGTGCCAAGAGTTATGAACTGAGTGGTCCATTAGCCGAGAATGTGATTGATAAGATCAATATTACCAAGATGTTTCTGGGGGTAGACGGAGTATCGTTGAACCACGGCTTCACGATGCACTCCGAGCTAGAAGCTCATATTGCCCAATTGATGATGGAACGTTCAAGCAGCGTGTATGCTGTATTCGACCAGAGCAAGCTGGAGAAGAGCGCTTTATTTACGATTACTCCGCTGAATCAGGTAACGGGTGTAATTATGAATAGACCGCCGGAGGGATGGTTTGAGCAAGCGTGCCGGGAGCAGCAGATTGCCATACATACACCCTTAGACCATACGGCTTCCGTATAAAATACGCCTGATATCCTCAAGCAACCTCCCCTTCAGATGCTGACTAATATGCGGAAGATAAGGGGATGTGCGAATGCGGTTATCCAAATGGATGTTACTACTTGCGGTGATTTGCGTAGTGTTCGTCGCGTCAGGCTGTACAGGCTCCTCGGCTACCAGCGGCAATACGTCCGCGAACCCGCAAGGCCAAGATAAGGTGAAGCTGGTCTTTTGGAGTCACCAGGAAGATGCAATTGTAAACGCATACAAAAAGCTTGTTGCTGAATTTCAGACCCAACACCCCGATATTACCATCGAGTATCAGACCTTTCCCTATGATGTATACAATCCGAAGCTGAAGGCATCCTTCTCGGCGGAGACACCGCCGGATATCGCCGAGATGTTCGGAACCTGGGTACCCGCTTATTCCAAAAATGACTTGCTCGTCGAAATACCTGATAGTGAACATGTGCAACAGGAGTATTATGACGCTCCTATAGGTGCGTATTTACGGGATGGCAAGTTATATGGCTTGCCGCTGGAATACAACATTGAGAACGGCGGAATGTTGATTCATCCGCAAATGCTCAAGGAGCAGGGCTTGGAGCAGCCCCCGTCCACTTGGGCAGAACTGGTCGAATACGCCAAGAAGCTGACAGTGCGCCAGGGGAATACCTTGCAGATTAAGGGCTTCGACTTCGTATCCTCCGACAATATTACCTTTACTTTCCTATCCTTGATTCTCCAGCAGAATGCTAGCTTCTGGGGCGAGAATGAGCATGTCAACTTCCGGACGCCAGAAGCGGAGAAGGCGATGTCTGAGCTGGTCTCTCTGATTGCCGAACACAAAGTTGCGGATTTGACGACCTTTGGCGGCGAACTCGATACCTCCGACTACTTCTTCCGTGGCAACTCAGCGATGACCTACCGCGGTCCGTGGACTATTTCGGCAGGCTTGAACAACTATAAGGTCAGCGATTTTGAATACGTACCTGTGCCTTCGTTCACGGATAATCCGCCTACCTTTGCGGCTGAATCCGGCTGGGGTCTGACCGTGGCGAAGCGAAGCAAGCAGCAGGAGGCTGCACTGAAGTTCGTACAATTCGTTTCACTCAAGGAGAATCTGGCTGCCTGGAACACGGACACTTTTACCGTTCCAGCCAAGAAGGAAATTGCTGAAGATCCTGAATTCCTGAACAACAATCCATATATGAAGACCCCGATCGAAGCTTTACCGCTTGGTCAATGGATCGGACCCGTAGCGGATCGCGACTATTTCTTCAAGCAGGTCAATGACCACTTTCAATTAATGGTTACGGGCCAAATGAGTGTGAAGGAAGGACTCGCGAAGATCGAACAGGCCATTAACGATAACCAGGACCAACATAAGCGATAGGGGTGTGTTCGGGCATGCGTGTTGCTGTTTCGGCCAATAAGGCCAATAAGTTGAAGCCAACGGGAAGAGCTGCAGGCCTGCGGGCCAAGCGGAGATTTATCCTCATCTCGCTCATACCTATTTTGCTATTGTTTGGCGTATTCGCTTTCCTGCCCATTGCCTGGAGCTTGGGGTTATCTGTCTTTCAGTATGATCCGCTTAGCTCCAAGGCTATCTTCGTAGGGGCAGAGAATTATATTCGCATGGCCAGTGATGCCGTGTTTTTGAAATCATTATGGATTACCTTCAAGTTCGTGGCGATTACGGTTCTGGTCAATATCGTGATTACATTATGCATAGCTTCCGCTATCCAGCGGGTCAGAATTCCTTGGCTCAAGAGCTTGTTCCGTACCTTGTTCTTCTTACCAACCATTGCACCGCTGGCAGGAACGGCCATCGTCTGGAGCACGATGTTTAATTACAACAACGGTCTGTTCAATCTCATTTTGTTGAAGCTGCATCTGACGCCCATTCAGTGGCTGGCTGATCCCCAGTACGCCCTTTATTCCGTCATTATGATGACCTTGTGGGCGGATATCGGTTACAACGTTGTACTGTTCATTGCCGGATTGGACTCCATTCCGGACATGTACTATGAAGCCGCATTACTGGAAGGGGCGGGGAGATGGCGTATTTTTTTTCAAATTACGTTGCCCTTGCTGCGTAGGACGCTGTTATTCGTGTCGGTAACGACGGTAGTTTCTTACTTTCAGGCATTCCCGCAATTTCAAATCATGACCAAGGGGGAGCCCTTCAACGAGACGCGGGTACTGGCGTTACATATTTACGATCAGGCCTTTGCCAGCTCCAATATGGGCTATGCCTCTGCCATGGCGACGGTGTTCCTTATGGTTATCCTGCTCGTCACGCTGGTGCAATTAAGAGGGGGACGCGCCAATTGGGAGCATTAAGAGGAGGTAGAGTCCATGCTGCATCGACGTAGCGCTTGGGATGGAGTAGTGATCCTTGTATTGGCTGTAGCGGCTGGCATCATGCTGGTGCCGTATGCCTGGATGGTTCTGTCTTCGCTGAAGAGCAATATGGAGATCGTAGCGGGTACAGGAGGCTTGATTCCCAGGGAGCCCAGTCTGGAAGGATATCGGACAGTATTCCGGGATGCTCCCTTTGTGACCTGGCTGTTCAACAGCTTGGGAACCTCCATCGTGATTACGGTTGCGACCTTGTTCACCAGCGCGCTTACGGGATATATTTTCGCCAAACATCAATTTAGGGGCAAGAAGCTGCTGTTCATTCTCATTCTGGCAACCATGATGATTCCATTTCAGGTGATTATGATCCCGACCTACCTCATTACGGCTGAGCTTGGACTCATTAACAATCTGATGGCCATCGTGCTGCCTTGTCTGGTGAGCTCCTATGGTGTGTTCCTGGCGAAGCAATTCATTGAGGAAATTCCGCAGGAACTGCTGGAGGCGGCCCGAATGGATGGTGCCGGAGAGTTCAAGCTAATGTTGCGTATTGTGACGCCGCTGATCTTGCCCATGCTGTCGGCCTTAGGCATCTTCACGTTCATGAATTCCTGGAACAATTACCTATGGCCTTTGATTGTGCTGAACGATGAGAGCAAGATGACGGTTCCGCTGGCCCTGGTCTATTTCAATGGAACGCATATGGTTAATTACAACGTAGTGATGTCAGCGGCGGTTCTGATTACTTTGCCGGTGATCGTAGTCTTTCTGATCTTTCAAAAGCAATTCATCAAAGGCCTGACCATGACAGGCATGAAATAGGAGTGTGGATAAGAGCGATGACGAAAATTTCCATTATCGGGGCAGGAAGTGCCTTCACAAGAGATATTGCGATGGATATTCTGATGATCGAGGGGTTGGACGGGGGAACGATTGCCCTGGTAGATATCGATGAGCGGCGGCTGGAGTTAGCACGCAGACTCGTCTTGAAGATCGTGGAGATGACGGGCAAATCGTGGCAGGTGATCGCTTCTACCGACCGCAGGGAGGTCATTGGGGGATCTCGGTTCATTATCAATCAGATTGAAGTTGGCGGTCTGGAAACGGTTCGCTATGAATATGAGATTCCATTAAAATACGGAGTCAACCAATGTATTGGAGATACGTTAGGTCCAGGTGGCCTGTTCAAAACGCTGCGAACGCTCCCCAGTTGGATCGAGATTGTCAGGGATGTGGAGGAGCTATGCCCGGATGGGATGATTCTGAACTACACCAATCCGATGTCAGCAGTTACGTTGCTTACCTCCCGGATTACCGAGCTGCCGGTGGTAGGGTTATGCCACTCGATTCAGA
This sequence comes from Paenibacillus senegalimassiliensis, assembly GCF_001486585.1. Taxonomy (GTDB): domain Bacteria; phylum Bacillota; class Bacilli; order Paenibacillales; family Paenibacillaceae; genus Fontibacillus; species Fontibacillus senegalimassiliensis. The sequence goes on along the minus strand of NZ_LN909044.1, from coordinate 643,570 downwards.
ATTCATCGGCTCAACTGGCGGAATATGCGGGAATTCCTTACGAGGAGCTTCATTGGAGAGCCGGGGGAATCAATCATATGTCCTGGTTTGTGGAACTTAGCCACAAGGGACAGGATATATATCCTATCTTGCTGGAGAAGATCAAGGACCCTGAGCTGCTGCGGCAGGACCCGGTTCGTTTTGATGCCATGAAGTATCTGGGGGCCTTTGTCTCGGAATCCAGCGGTCACTTCTCCGAGTACATTCCGTATTATCGGAAGCGGCAGTCGCTGATCGATCAGCATTGCAGTACGGGGTATAATGGGGCAACAGGCTTCTATGCCGATAATTGGCCGATTTGGCGCAAAGAGAATGATGAAGAGATCGTGCGCCAGCTTGAGGGGACTTTGCCGCTGGAATTGCAGTCCAGCAAGGAATATGCCGCGGTTATTATTGAGGGCGTACTCAAGGGCGAACCCAAGGTAATCTACGGTAATGTCCCGAACCGGGGATTGATCGAAAATTTGTCACCGGATGGGGTAGTTGAAGTAGCTTGTCTGGTCGATGCCAAGGGGATTCAGCCTACCCGCTTCGGCAAGCTGCCGGAGCATTTGGCTGCCCTGTGCCGTTCGAATATGGCGTTCTTTGATCTGGCAGTAGAAGCGGTACGGCAAGGCGACAAGGAAATGGCCCGCCATGCCCTGATGGTGGACCCCCTGACGGCGGCAGTTTGCTCCCTGGAGGAGATTGGCCATATGTTTGAAGAGCTATATGAGGCGGAGCAAGGCATTGTTCCGGTGCTTAAATGATGGGAAGCCAGAGCCGAGAACTCATGGAATCGAGGCCAATGATTGTTGTCGCTGGAGAGCTGAATGTGGATATCATCGTATCGGGCAACGATGTGATGCCGGAATGGAATCGGGAGAAGCTGGTGGAAGGCTTTGAGATCGTGCTGGGATCTTCCTCTGCCATTACGGCTTGCGCACTGGCAAGTCTGGGGGCAGACGTGCGGTTTGTTAGCGTAGTGGGGGATGACGACTTCGGGCGGTATTGTACCAATGAGCTACAACGCATGGGGGTGAACACCGAGCATGTGATAGGGTTACCGGGGATCAAGACCGGGGTAACCTTGTCCTTCTCTACGCCAGCGGACCGGGGCCTGCTAACCTATGCAGGCAGCATCCCGCTGATGAAGCCGGAGCTTGTCCCGGAGAAGCTGCTTCGCGAGGTCCGCCACCTCCATTTCGGGTCCTACTATTTGCAGGACGGTATGAGATCCTATTGGCCCGAATTGTTTCAAAGGCTACGTTCAGACGGCATTAGTACGTCCTTCGATACAGGTTGGGATGTGGCTAACGAGTGGGATCGCGAAGGGATTAGCACGCTCTTGGGCCATACGGATTTGTTCATGCCCAGCGAGGAAGAGCTGCTGCATATTTTCCCGGCGGATCAGGTTTCTGATATGCTAGAGTCGGGGTTACCCCCGGTGGCCGGGCTAGTGGCCGTCAAGCAAGGCTCCCGCGGTGCTTCGCTACGTGAATTAGACGGGAGCGTGAGCTGGGCGGAGCCCTATCAGGTATCACCTGTAGATACGACCGGGGCAGGCGACTGCTTCAATGCGGGTATCATTTACGGTTATTTGCTGGGTCATCGTGGCAAGGAGCTAATACGATTTGCCAATGCTTGCGGAGCGGTATCGACGCTAGGAATCGGCGGCACAGGAAGCTTGCCGACGGTGGAGGCTGTCAGGAAGCTGCAGGCGGTAGTCAAAGCATGAGTTGCCTGCTAGTGCTGAAGCATAGCATGACGGGCAATTAGCTGCGATTTGATTACAGGGAGCCATCGACAATTTGAATTATGCAGACAAATCGCTCCATTAACAGCCGGAGGATTTATCTGATTTTCACTATATCAAATTGGATATATCCTTCAAATATTTCTAGTATATAATATATTTAGAAATAATTTACTATATTTGAATCTAAGGAGCTGACATTAATGTTGAAATTAAAACCATGGTCCATCGTCGTACTAAGCTTAATTCTGGGATTTGTTCTAGTAAGCACCTCGGTACATACGCCGGATGTATCGGCGGCCGGGGCTGAATATTATGTGGCCACGAATGGCAATGATTCCAATGCGGGCACCAGCACCGCGCCGTGGAAGACTTTGCAGCATGCGGCTGACGTGGTACCTGCAGGGAGTACGGTCTATGTTCGGGATGGCGTGTACAACCAGAAGTTGAAAATCACTCGTTCAGGCTCTGCGGCGCAAGGCCCTATCGTGTTCACTAACTATGGAACGGAACAGCCGATCATCGACGGTACCGGACTAACGGTTAGCGGCTCCCAAGGGCTGGTCGAGCTTGAGGACGTGAGCTATGTCACGGTTCAGGGCTTCGAAATCCGTAACTTTACTACAACGTCCCGAAACGCCGTGCCTGTAGGTATCTATGTGCATGGAGCAGGCGGATTTATTACGCTGGCTGACAATAAAATCCATGATATCAAGAACACAGCTACTCCAACAGGTAGCGATTTGCTTGGACGTGATGCCCATGGTATTGCTGTATACGGCACCAAGGCGCCTGCCTCGCTTCATGATCTTGTGATTAGCGGCAATGAACTCTACAATCTCGTGTTGGGCTCCAGTGAATCCATGGTTCTTAACGGGAATGTCGATGGTTTCGAGGTCCTTAATAACCTGGTGCATGACAATGACAATATCGGAATTGACCTGATCGGCTTTGAAGGGACGGCACCCAATTCGGCTTATGACCAAGCGCGTAACGGCCTGGTGAAGGGAAATCAGGTGTACAATATTACTTCCAACTATAATCCATCCTACGGCAAGACGCTGCCGAACAATAGTAATGGCGCTGACGGCATTTACGTGGATGGAGGCAAGGATAGCATTATCGAGCAGAACTACAGCTATAACAACGATATCGGTATTGAAATCGCCTCGGAGCATGCTGGCAGATCAACCAGCAATATTACGATACGCAGCAACGTCGTTTATAACAATCGGCTGACCGGGATTGCCATGGGGGGATATGATGATGAACGTGGTTCAACGGTCAATTGCAAAATTGTGAACAACACCGTGTATAAGAACGATACGGTAGGTGACGGCAGCGGACAGCTTTATGTCCAGTTTGATACAAGAAACAACATCATTAAGAACAACATCTTTGTCGCCAGTTCTTCCGATGTGCTGATTTATAATGAATATACAGAGAATTCAGGCAATGTAGTCGATTATAACCTGTACTTCACTTCCGGAGGCAGCAGCGAAGCGGGCTTCACGTGGAAGAACAACGATTATTGGGGATTTTCCGACTATAAAGCGGGAACAGGCAATGACGCTCATTCCCTGTTCCTGGACCCCAAATTCGTGAATGCCGCCTCAGGCAACTTCCATCTGCAATCCTCCTCGCCTGCCATTGATGCCGGTGATACGGATCATGCGATTATCGGAACAGAGGATATCGATGGAGATCCACGAGTACAAGGCGCTGCCGTCAACATTGGCGCTGACGAGTAAATGCCGATTCACTTTACGAGATAGCAAATAGCAGCTAAAATAATAAGACCCTAGGGCCAGCGGCTTTCCAGCCGCAGGTCCTAGGTTTTTTTTATCTCGCATGATTATTTCTTGTTGCTTTGTAATGAAAAGTTGCAGCAGGCGTATTAACTAATGAATTACTTGGCCAGGTAATACCTTGGCGAAAGGAGAGTCCTAAGTGATGCAGGAGCATATGGTGGTTCATCCTTTTATCCCGCAGGAGACTCAGGATGGGCCAGCAGCATGGATAGCTACGGGCGGAACGGCTGCTATTTTTGAAAAATACTATAAACGGATTTTCAACTATGTCGCCTACCGTGTTCCTGGTATTCATACTGCTGAGGACTTGACCAGTGCCGTATTCGAAAAGATCCTAAATAAGCTGGGCACCTATTCGGAAGCGAAGGCCCCCTTCGAAGTATGGCTATTCGCGATCGCTCGAAATGTGGTGAACGACTATTATAGACAGCAGAAGAGAAAACAGTTCTTCTCCTTGGAAATGGTGAAGGAATTGGTGTCGAGCAAAAGGGACCCGGAGAATCTGATGCTAAGAGAAGAGCAAAACGATCAGCTCATGCGCGCGTTGCGGCAATTGGATGCCCGGGAACGAAATATCATTGCCTTGAAATATGGAGCAAATCTTCGCAATACCGATATTGCCCAAATCACCGGGCAGAGTGAAAGCAACATAGGCGTTATTTGCTACCGTGCTATGAAGAAACTCAAGTCTGAGCTTGGGAGAGTGGATGAGTTATGAGCAAGAAGGAGGATCAGAGTCTGGCAGAGTTGGACAAACGACTGTCCCATACGGATTTCAGTCAATATGCTGATCGGCAAGCCATATGGTTGGCGGTGAAGCTATCCGAACAGAAACAGGAGAGGAAAAGGATGAATAAGAGAACACGGAGACGTACCGCCATTGCACTGAGCACTACTTTAGCTGTGGGTTTGTTAAGCATTATTATAGCGCAGCCCTCTGCGGCACAAAGTGTGATGAATAAGGTGCTGGCCACGTTCAATCTAGGCCATATTGAAGTATATCAAATGGAAACGCCTCAGGAATCTTCACGGCCAACGGAGCCAATTGAAGGTTCAAATGAAAGCTATACAAACGACGATCCCAATGTCATGGTGAGCAGGGAGGATGTTGAGACTGCTTCGGAAAATACGCTGATTCTTACGGATTTGTCCGAGGTATCCAAGTACGCCGAATTTAATGTGAAGCTCCCGCAATATTTGCCGGAGGGCTACTCATTTGATCGGGCAGAGCTGTATGGGGATAGCAAAGAGGTAAGCGGGAAGTACGTTAGTCTTTACTTTACAAACAAGGATAAGGACGGGCAAATTTTCATGCAGCAACGACTGCCGAGTGAAGAAACTGCCTTTGCAATGAGTGTGGAAGGCGAGGTTCAGGAGTTGACCATCAATGGGTTAAAGGCGGTAACGGTTGTAGGTAGAAGTATTGACTGGGAGAATTCAGAGGCATTATATGGCCTTAGTAGTAGGGACTTAAATCAAGAAGAGCTTATTCGTATCGCGGAATCCATTCAGCCTTAGGTAGATAATAAGAGCCAGACCTCTATGTGGAGGCCTGGCTTCTTTTAGCTTTCAAAATACTTTGCTTGAATATAGAAATAAGCAGGGCGCTCTCCACGCTGCTCAATAAGTGACACCTCAAGCAGATCCTTGATCATTTTCCTTATCGTAGCCGGTGATTTGCCAAAAATATCGATAAGCTCTTTAATCGTAAGACCAGCATGGGAATCAAAGAAATGATTTTGAGCTAAAGTAAACATCATGTCTCTATGGGTCTCCGTCAATTTTTGTAATCGGATGTCTTCTCTAAGTTTGTCCGCAGCCATCAGCAACAACTGCCGTTTTTCTTTGAGCTCGCTATTCATTTGTTCCAAGGTATCAATCATAATTTTAAGGAAGCATTCAATAAAATGATTCATCTCTCCACGGCTGCGAATGCTATTCGCGATTTCAAAGGCCTCCAAATATTTATGTTTATAGATGTTGCACCCTCTGGATAAGGAAAGTGTTGAAATATTTCCTAATTCCTTGGCTAAATACATACTGCTGATAAACCGGGATGTCCTTCCGTTGCCATCATAAAACGGATGGATATAGCCGAAATAGAAATGCCCGATGGCTACTTTAATTAAATGGGGAACAATATGATTGTCATTCATAAACTTCAACCAATGTTGGGTTAAGTTAATAATTTCAGATTCAGGGGTAACGCCTTCATGAATTATTTTTCCCGATCCTGATTTTTTTAGAAGATATGTAGCTTCTGCTCGGAAAATAGTTCCATCCGGCAACTCGTGTGCCTCGATCTCCCCATTTGTGATATCATCATAAATCTGCCGTATATCCTTGGGAGTGCTTGGTAAACGAACATCCTCATCTAGTAAATGAAAGTATGACTTAATCATGCTATCAAATCTCTGGTTGGTTTTCTTGTTTAACAGGACTTCCCGAGTGCTTCGAGCGATCTCTTCCCGAGTGCTTGTGACACCCTCCAATTGATTGGTATTGTACAATTCATCAATTAAACATTCATGAATGAATTGCCGCTGTGCTACAGAGGGGAGTGTATTAAAGGTTTCAGCCAATATATTAGAAGTAATGTGCAGGTCTCCAACCATTTGCAACATGGCATTAGAGGGAACATAAAATAGTTCATAGTTGTGGCGCTGGTTTATAGGCTTAATGGTTAAGTCTACATGGATAGCCATATCAGAGTGGAACCTGGCATGATAGGTTTTCTCGAATTCGCTAGCACTCTTCTCATGAAAAACCTTATGTAAGTATTTCATTCTTCTCCCTCTCTTTCCTAATGAATATATAAAGTATATAAATCTACTTAGAATATATCTTGGTCAGTTCTATGTGTCAATTATGTCCTTTTTTATTATATTGGTCAGGATATTTATTTGCTAAACCTTCCCCGCTGCTTTTATCTGTCCTCTCCCTGTCCGGTCCGTGACCCATGTTTGTCCGTTTATAGGCCGATGGCGACCGGAAATCCGCGATACAATGATAGTGTCGAAGAAGAAGGATACAACAACATAAAGCTTACGCAGGGCCGTGAATGAGACTTTCACGGCCCTGCTGTTTTCTCGCCGGTTCCAGGTATTTGGACCGGCTATTCGTGTTGGCGGGACCCCTTGCACCGGTTCAACGAACCCACAAAGGCGCTATAGAGGAAGGGCGTTCTTAGCATAAGGCAAGCCGAGGTCCCTCCACGAATAACAGATCGCAAAATGTCTGGAACAAGGCGGAGACAGCCATGCGCTAAGCGAAGTCGAAAGCAGGTGAGGAGTGTATTTTGACACAGATGACTTTGAATGACGTTGTACAGAGCCTGGCTCATGTGCTCACTACCGGTATTCCGGAGGTTCCCGTGCATACGGAGAAGCAGCCTGGGGACACCGAAGGGCCCTATCTACTCGTACAACTGGCGAAGTCGGAGCAGAGCCGAGAACTTCATCGAAGGTACAAGCGTACTCATTCGCTTGAAGTGCAATTCGTTCCAGATGGAGCGGATAGCCGGTTGTCTACCTATGACATGGCGGAGCGCCTTTATGAGCTGCTTGCTGACTTTGGCATGGGCGATGGTCTGATGCCGGGTAGCGCTTTGGCCGCACAGTGGCAGGAAGATGGGGTACTACACCTGCAACTGACATTTACCCAAATCGTCTGGTCGCAGGCCAGCGAAGAGATCAAGATGGGAACGCTCCGGCAGGAGGGAGAGCTTAAAGATGGTGTTTAAGAAGAAAAAGGTAGCCCAGCCTGTGCAGCGGACTTTCTCCAAAGCACAACTGCTGGCAGCTAACCGTTTCAGCGGTGTGGAGAAGGATATTCTGCATGTCGCGCTGACGGATGAGGGAATTTATACGGCGGCTCAAGCAGAGCAAGCCGTGCAATCATTTATTCAAAGAGGAGTGAAGGAACATGGCTAACGGCACATGGACAACGCAAAATAAAGTATCCCCAGGGACGTATATCAACTTCAAATCAGCAGCCCGTGCAGTGGGTACAGTGGGGGAACGAGGGGTGGCTGCTTTTCCGGCACCATTGCCTTGGGGCCCTGAGGGAGTTATCAAATTGGAGGCGGAAGCTTTCCTGCAAAATGCAGAGAAGCTGCTGGGCTTCGGGGCAGCCGATGCCAGAATCCGTCATATCGCAGCGGCCATGGCTCATGCCAGCCAAGTGCTCATTTACCGGCTTGGAGCCAAGGGAGCTGAACAGGCCCAGGCCACAGTAGGTGAACTGACAGCTACGGCCAACTACGGCGGTACACGTGGTAACGACCTGCAGATTATTGTACAAGCTAGCGTCGACGAGCCGGATCACTATGAGGTCCGTACTTTGCTGGAAGGCGAAGAAGTAGATACGCAAATCGTAGGCTCCATTGAAGAACTGGTGAACCACGACTTCGTTACCTTTACGGGCAGCGGGGAGTTGACGGAGACAGCCGGAACGGCGCTTACGGGCGGTGTGGATGGTCCGGTAAGCAATGGCGATTGGACCGCAGCGCTGGCAGCTTTGGAAGCTGAAGAGTTCGATGTGCTGGGCGTACCCACAGATGATGCGGCGATCAAGCAACTGGCTGTAGCTTATACGAAGCGCCTGCGTGAGCAGGAGGGCAAGAAAATCGTTACCGTACTTTATAACCATTCTCAAGCCAATTACGAAGGAATTATCAGCTTGAAGAACAGCATTATTACGACAGACGGCTTGACCGTGGAGCCTATTTATCTGCTATGGGAAATTACTGCCATGGAGGCAGCCGCCAATGTCAACGAATCCCTTACTTATACGGAGATCCCGAATGCAGCGGACGTATCGCCTAAATTGACTTATAGCGAGATGATCCAGGCACTGCAAAACGGGGAGCTGGTGCTTACCGCCTCGAACGGCCAAGTGCAAATTCAGCAGGATATCAATACATTGACCACTTTTACGCCGGAAAAAGCCAAGCATTTCAGCAAAAACCGCGTGGTACGGGTGCTGGATACGATTGCCCGTGATCTGCAACGAACCTTTGCTTCGAGCTACCTCGGCAAGATCGGCAACAATGCGGATGGCCGCAATTTGCTGAAGGGCGAGGTGCTGAGCTACCTGGGCAGCTTGCAGGGCATCGGTGCGATTCAGAATTTTGATGCGGAGAGCGACCTTGAAGTGCTTCCAGGCAACGAAGGCGATGCCGTCGTGATCAACCTGAATGTACAGCCGGTGGACAGCATCGAAAAAATCTACATGACCGTGACGGTCAACTAAGGAGGACGAAATCATGGCAGGCTCTTTTTTTAATGTGAAGGATGCAGTAAGTGGCAAGCAAGCCAAAGCTTTTATCAAAATGGATGGACGTACGGAAGAATTGTTTTATGCCAAAACACTGGAATCGACGATTGAGAAGACCAAGGTAGACGTGCCTACGCTGGGCAGAACCAGCACACCGCAACGTTCTGCTGGCTGGAAGGGTACAGGGACGTTGACGATTTATTATGTCTCCTCCTTCTTCCGCAATCTGATGCAGGATTATGTCAAGAACGGGACGGACTTCTGGTTCGATCTGATGATTACCAATGAGCAGCCGGGGAGCGGCGCGGGCAAGCAGACGGTGTTCCTGCGGGGCTGCAATATCGACAGCATTATCGCGGCTAAATTCGATGCGACTGCTGACGACATGCTGGACGAGGAAATTCCGTTTACCTTTGAAGACTATGACATTATCGAATCGTTTGGCACTGTTCAGCCAAGCAACTAAACCCATTTAGGAGGAGATTCACGAATGAGTGCTTTAACTGCTTTTTTTGCCCAAAATGCCGCCGCCGGACAGGTGGAGGAAGTTGTCGTTTCCGATCGTTTCAAAGATGAGAATGGAGCTGCCGTGCCTTGGCAGCTCCGCAGCATGACGGAAGAGGAGAACGAGACCATTCGCAAATCCTGCCAGCGCAAGGTGAAGGATAAGGGTGTGGTCAGCTACGAGACGAATACGGATGAGTATTTGGCCAAGCTGGCGGTCGCAAGCGTCGTGTTCCCGGATTTGAAGAACGCGGAGCTTCAACAATCCTATCAGGTGATGGGTGCGGACCAATGTCTGCGCAAGATGCTGCTGCCGGGTGAGTACGCTACGCTGGTGCAGAAGGTGCAACAGATTAACGGCTTTGACAAGAGCATTAATGAGCTGGCGGACGAGGTAAAAAACTAATCGACGAGGGCGATGGCGAGACGACCTGCGCCCTCTTTGCCTTAAACCGTTTCAACCTGATGCCATGGGAATTCGCTGCCCTGGGCATCAGGCAGAAGGCGGCCTTGGTCGCGATGATCCAGGAGATCATTAAGACGGAGAAGAAAGCAGCGAAGAGAAAGTGAATTTCCTGCCAGGAAAGAAGGTGAAACCTTGGCGAGTGCAAATTTGATGCTTCAACAAAATACGCTTTTTCAAACCTATATTCAACAACAGAATGTGGCTATTGCTAATTCGATGATTGTGTTTCAACAAGTTAATAACATCAATCAAGCTCAGACCAAGCTGAATAAGACCATGGACGATTCCGCCAAGAAGGCGAATGCATTCATGGGTATCTTTAATGGTCCGGCACTTGGGAAAATAGCAAAGGCGGGCAGTGCACTTCTGGGAGGTATGCTTCAGGATGGGGCGGATCAACAATCCGTCCTGGACCAAATGTCCCTTCGAGCCGGAAGCAAGGGGGCAGGGCAGGCCATCTTTGACCAAACGGCCTCGCAGGCTCTGAAATACGGTCAGGATGTGAAGACGGCTTTGGCAGGAACACAGGGGTTGATGGCAAGCACCACCGATCCAGCCCAGTTGGAACAACTGAATATGCTGGCAATGCGTATGTCGCAAATGAACCCGGATATGGGATTAAAAGGGGCAACTGATGCGCTATCCAAGCTAATGACAGGCGATAGCAAGTCCCTGGGAGAGGATTACAAAGTTGAGGCAGGGGATCAATCCGCATTAACCACCGCATCCAACGCGGGAGATATTAACGGCATGATTGCGGCGATGGATACGTTGCTGAACAAGCAGGGAATTACGCAGGCCGCGTTTGATACGATGTTAGATTCACCAGCCGTGAAATGGAAGAGCGTAGTGGATGGCTTTAATTTTCAATTAGCCTCATTAGGTCAACAAGGGATGAATGCGCTCACTCCTGCAATAGACGCACTGTTGAGTATGCTGAACAGCGAAGCGTTCAATCAGTTCATCAGTGGAGTAGGCGCAGCCTTTGGCTTTGTAGGCTTCCTGTTGGGTGAAGTCATGGCAGGGGTTGCCTCCTTTGTAGGCTCGCTAACTACAGGTGGCTCCTCTGTGAACATGATACTCCTTGGAATGGGAGTGGCACTAGCCGCATTGGGCGTCATGCTATGGGCCATGGTGGCTCCGGTGGTCGCACAGGGTATTGCTTGGTTGGCTGTGAATTGGCCTATTCTGCTGGTAGTGGCTGCTATTGCGCTCATTATTGGGGCTCTTATCAAGTTTGGAGTGTCTGTGGAGTCTATCGTTGGCTTTGTTGTGGGTTTATTTTATGGCTTATATGCTGCTATTTATAACTACGTTGCTATCTCCATCAATTTATGGATTGCCCTTGCCGAATTTCTAATCAACACCTTCCATAATTCGGTGTACAACATTAGGAAGTTTATCTTTGATATGGGACTGTTCTTTGGCGAACATATGTATAAAATGCTCCTTGCCACTGAGGACTTTGCCAGCGGATTTGTAAGTATCATTCTGGACGCGGTAAATGGAGCCCTTGGCGGCATTAATTTACTTATTGAAGGGTTCAATAAACTGACTGGTGCTGATATTTCAGCCATTCCATTACTTAATAAACCCGACATGCACGTGTTGAGTGATAAGCTCAGAGTTAAGCTGGACAGTATGGTGGCTCCGGAGGCTCCAGGTGATCCGACTCAACTGGGAAGAATGGAGACCAAGGATATACTAGGAGCTTTTAATCAAGGCAACCAGGCTGGGAAGAACCTCGTGAGTAAAGGAACGGATTTTCTTGATTCAGCAAAATCCGGCCTCGGCAATACGCTGGGCGGGATGCTGCCAGGCAGCCCGGGTACCGGGGGCACGGCTCAGCTAGGAACTCAGCCAAATATGAATATTTCCCAAATTGGCAGTGTGGGTAATGTCGGCAGTGTGGACCGCATTAATGAGACGGTGGATATTTCTTCGGAAGACCTCAAAATGATGCGTGAACTGGCGGAGGTAACCGCGATCCAGAACTTTACGACGCTGACACCAACGGTGACGGTTAACACAGGGCCGGTCTCCAAGGAAGTTGATATTCACACCATCGTGACGCAGATCGAACAGGTATTGGAAGAAGAGATCGCCACCAGCGCAGCGGGGGTGTATGCATGAGCTATACATTAATGCTGTCCTATAACAATGGAGCAGAGAGAATTTTTCTACCGGTGCTCCCTGAGAAGATTGAAGTGAACCAAAGTGGCAACAGCAAAAGCTACGATATCTCCCAGCTTGGCGAGGTTCAGGTGTTGACAGGACATAAACTGCTCGATATTTCATTCTCTGGTATTTTCCCGGCCCATCCTCTGTATGTGAGCGGGCAGGAGCGAGTTCCTTTTCTGGAGCCGAGCAAATATTACCACACATTGGAGAACTGGCTGTCTTACCAGAAGCCGATTCGACTGACCTTTAGCGGGTCCACGCTCAATCTTGATTTACCCGTGAGCATTGAGAGCTTTACGTATTCGGAATCGGGCGGTGCCGTTGGCGATATCAGCTATACCTTAAAGTTGAAGGAATACCGCTTTTATGCCGCAAAGAAAACGCCGGTGGAACAGTCAGGGGGAGCGGCAACTGCGGCTGCTCCGGCAGCAGCAACAAATGCTCCAACACGTCCCGACACCAGAGTACAGCCCAAAACCTATACGCTGGTATCCGGTGACAGCCTGTGGAAGGTGGCGCAGAAGGTGCTGGGTAGTGGTACCCGCTACAAGGAAATACAGAAGCTCAACGGCATTCAGGACAGTGAACTGACCCGGCTGCCTGTCGGCAAGGTGTTGAAGCTGCCATGAGAAGAGGTGAGTCGTTTGCTGCAAGTTTTACTGGATGATACGCTGGGCACGGTCTGGGATATTTCCGAATTGGTCTCAGAAGCAACCTGGAAAACCACGCGGGTGATTCAACCCGGAAGTCTCGACTTCCGCATGATTGCCTCGCCGCAGATTACCGTGGCTAACGGCAACATCGTCCGCGTGAAGTGGGATGAGGTTCCGTTGTTTTATGGCTATGTATTTTCCATCAATCGCGGGCAGGGTGAGGAGATTTCGATCAAGTGTTATGACCAAATGCGTTACTTGAACGCTAAAGATACTTATGTGTTCAAGAATATCACCGCTGCGGCCGCCGTGAAACGAATTACCGATGATGTCGGCCTGAAATGGGGACATGTTGCCGATACGAAATATGTTATTCCAACGCTGATGGGCGATGGAAAGAAGCTGCTGGATATCCTGTCAGAAGCTTTTGACAAAACGGTTATTAATACCGGTATCATCTACACCCTTTACGATGAGTTCGGAGCACTGGCCGTACGGGATTGTGCCAAAGAGATGAAGCTGAATTTGCAGCTTGGTGATCAAAGCCTGCTGTACAGCTACTCTTATGAGCATAGCATCGACAGCGACACGTATAACTACTTCAAATTGGTGCAGGACAACCAGGAGACCGGGCATCGTAATGTGTATGCCGCCAAGGATGAAGCCAATATCGCCAAATGGGGCAAGCTCATTTATTACGATAAGGTGGACGATAACCAGAATGCGGCTCAAATTAACAAGTTGCTGGACATGCTCCAAAAGCTGAAAAACCGCGAGACGCGGCGACTTAAGCTGGATGTGCTTGGTCAGCCGCAGCTTCGTGCAGGTTGTCTGGTTGCGGTGAACATCAGTGCTCTGGGGATGAACCAGGACTTCTTGATTGACGAGTGCTCTCACCAATTTCGTGGGGGCGAATATACCACTTCTATAGATTTGAAGGTGATTTAATGGGGTTGGCGAACAAAATCCGTCAGCTCGGCGCCGGGGCGGTCGATGCGTCCAGCCCGGTGTCTGTGCTGTTCGGTAAAGTGATGAATACGGCTCCGCTGGAAATCCTGGTCGATCAACGTTTTACCATCGATCAGGATTTTTTGGTCGTTACGCAGCAAATGACCCGCTATGAATTGGACCTGAAGCACAGGCACAGGACCAGTGCGGAGGATACCCAGGAGTCGCTGGTCGATAAAGTTGTTATTCGCGAGGGCTTGCAGGCCGGGGACAGCGTATTGCTGCTACGCATGCAAGGCGGTCAAAAATACGTCGTATGGGACAAGGTGGTGAGGTGATGATCCCACAAGGAGGAAGCTTGATGCCGGACACCGTCCCGGTGGAGCAACCAAGCCGTACCTACAAGCTGGATGTGAGGCAAGGCCGTATGGCGGGAATGGCGGACGGACTGGATGCGGTAAGGCAGGCGGTTTATAAAATATTGCATACCGAGCGTTTTGCCCATTTGATCTACTCAGGAGACTACGGCTTTGAGCGAGCAGGATTGCTTGGAGGCAATCCTGACTTTGTACGTTTGGAGTTAGGACGCCGGACTCGCGAGGCGCTGCTGGCTGATGAACGGATCTCGGATATCACAGATTTCCGGATTGAAATGCAAGGAGATGAGGCGGAGGTCAGCTTCACGGTGCTGTCCGTGTATGGGGATTTCCGCATGGAGGTGAATATGAATGTATGAGCATGAGACTTACGAAGCCATTCTCTCCCGGATGCTATCCCGGGTGCCGGATACGATTGACAAGCGGGAGGGCAGCATCATCTATGATGGGCTAGCCCCGGCGGCGGCCGAACTGGCTCAGATGTATATTGAGCTGGATCTTAGCTTTGGCTTGTCCTTTGCGGATACCGCTAGTGGGGATTATTTATCGCGTCGTACCGCCGAATTTGGCGTAGACCGGCAGCAAGCCACGAAGGCTCGCCGGAGAGGACGCTTCTATGGAGCCCAAGAGGCCCCAATCGATATTCTCCCGGGCAGTCGGTTTTCGCTGAATGATCTGGACTATACTGCCATATCACGAATCACGATCGGGGAATGGGTGCTTGAATGTGAAACACCGGGAGCCGTCGGCAATCAACAGTATGGGGCTTTGCTGCCCATTGATTATGTACCTGGCTTGGTTCGCGCAGAGCTAGCGGATGTGGTTATTCCCGGTGAAGATCAAGAGACCGATGAGGCCTTGAGACTGCGTTATTACGAGACCGTTAATGAGCCTGCCTTTGGCGGAAATGTGGCGGATTATGAACAGACCCTGAATAAGCTGGAGGGTGTGGGAGCCACCAAGGTGTTCCCGGTCTGGAACGGCGGCGGGACCGTCAAGTGTACGGTCATCACTTCTGATTGGAGTGAGCCATCTGAAGCATTTCTCGCCGAATTGCAAACGGCCATAGACCCTACAATGAACCAGGGCAAGGGTTATGGTACAGCCCCGATTGGGCACACCGTTACGGTGACTGGTGTAGCTGGGGTTACCGTAGATGTGGCAACGACGGTTACGCTCGCTCCAGAGACGACCTCCGGTCAAGTGCAGGCCCCGATTGAGGAAGCGGTGACGGCTTATCTGCTGGGATTACGGCAAACCTGGGCCGACACGGAGCAAATTATTGTACGGGTGGCCTTGATTGAGGCTGCCATGTTGCAGGTCCCCGGCGTCATTGATGTGACGGAGACAAGGCTGAACGGGGTAGCGAGCAATCTCACGCTGGCGGCTGAGGAGATTCCGCGTGTGGGGACGGTGATTGTTCATGCCTGAACGCATTTTACCCTATCTTCCTGACTATTACGGGGAGGTGCTGGATTTTATCCAGTTGGCCCGCACCGAGGATTTGGAGCTGGATCAATTGGAGGGAGCGGTGGAGCAGCTATTTGCCGATCAGTTTGTAGAGACGGCCGGGCTTCAGGCGATCAAACGCCGGGAGCGTATGCTGGGTATTCAAGCCGATCCTGCCGTGGAGACATTGGAGTTCCGTAAGCAGCGAATTCTGAACCGCTACCGGACGAAGCCGCCTTTTACCGTGCGCTGGCTGCAAGAACAACTTGACCGTCTGGTTGGGCCGGGCATGACCATTGTGTCGGTGGACCCGGATCGGTTCATGTTGTATGTCACGACGAGCATTGAGAATGCCAATGTCTTCAAAGAAGTTCAATATACGCTGCAAACGGTGAAGCCGGCGAACATGGTCTATCAGCAAAACACGGCGCTCCATGACCGCATCGGTCTGGAAGAGCATGTCGCCAGCAGGTCCGTGACCTGGAACTATAAGCTGGATGGTTCATGGCAACTCGGGGAGAAGCCGTTTGCCACACTCGGAACGGAGGTGCGCGTGATATGATAACCGCCACTTTTAAACAAGAAATTGCCCAGTACGTCCATTCGCGGCTGGCGAAGGTCGTATTGAATGGCAGCTATGAAATTACAGAATTTCAGCAGAGTGTCGTTAACGACTCCACCGTGGTCTTGCAATATCTGATCCCGGCGAACGAGCTGCCGATCATCACGCAAATCGAGCTACGGGATGAGACCGATGCCACACTGTCTATCCACACGGTAAACTTACCCGTGCCATCGGACACGCTCATGCTACAAACGTTACAAATCAAGGAGGTCAACAACTGATGGCCAAAACCGATTGGAGATTTACAGATACCGTCATCCCGGAGGACCTCAATGGAATCGGGGAAGAACTCAACGGACTACGCACCGAAATATCCACCCGCTTCGACCACGAAGCCAACACTCCCCTCACCCTCCAGCCCGGCCTCCAGGTCGTCCACGCTGAAAAGGACGCCCGCTTCAAGCTGGGCGAGATCCGGGGACGGACGTTGGTGAATTTGTTGGGGGTAGCAGGGGATTGTGAGAATGAGACACTATACTCTCAGTTCTCTGGCTCTGCTACACCTACATTTTTTACAACAACAGTGGATGACGCACATTCGGGAACTCGTGGTATTCGGGCTACTTGGGATACGCCTGACATGGGTAGCTCTTTTGCCAAATATGCACCTATCTCACTAGTAGAAGGAAGGACGTACCTTGCTTCTGTATATGTAAAAACAAATAATACAAAAATGGGTGGTAGAGTTGCTATTCGCAAAGCAACAGGAAATGTATCTGCCCCTACAACCCAGCGTAGTACTTCTTACACGTACAGCTATCTTAAATTTATTGCTGACGGTACAGAGTCAGGAGTAGGCTGCTTTTTTGAAGTTAACAACCTACAAGGATTTATATCTTATGACTCGGTTTGTGTCTATGAATTATCTAGTGAGGAGTCTATAGCCATTGATGGCATGTCACCTGAGCAAATCTCTGAGAGATATCCATTTGTTCCTACAGGCATCATTGGAGTGGAAAATCCTTATGTAATTAATACGTCGGGGAATTTGCTGCCGCCTTTCTATGAGTGGAACCTAAATGCTAATCTCATAAATAAAAAGCTAGAAGGGCCATACGAATTGGTGGTTGAAGCAGGCGAAACTTTTCAGTTCAACTATTGCTTAGTTAATGTTCTGCCCCATTCGAACTATGCTTTAAATGTAGAGCACAATGGTTACCTAGGAGTATACCAAAAAGACTTAAAAACGGTTATTTCATACTATTCAAATAACCAATCACATACATTTAACACCGGTGATAATTCAATTGTAGCAATTTGTTTCAGTAATCATCAGCTAGGTGCAGGAGATTATTATTTCAAGCAGCCCATACTTACTATAGGAGCAACTCCGATGCCATTTCAGCCTCAGCAAAAATCTATGGTTGCTTTTCAAACAAAATTATATGCAAATCCTCAAGATGGCAGTGATGCAGATTTACTATTTGAGCGAGACGACATATATTATAAGCTGTTAAAGTGGAAAAGTTATATTATAGATGGTTCCTTTAACTTCTCATTCTATACAAGCTATGCTGGTGGAAAAAATATATCTGTGGTAAAAGGTGCTCCTGCTGATCGAAATCCTAATATTCTTCCGCAAATCATAAAATTCTCAGATACTCCTATTAGACCAGATTCTCCATCAACAACGGCTGATAGATTTAGCTCTGTTAATTGGAGAAATTTGAGTTCACAATATCTCGGTATAAGTATGTTTAATACAGATACTGGTTGGGGAGAAGAGTATGTACCTACTGCTGAGGAGATTAGGGCTTACTTTATGGGCTGGACTATGAGTGTGGCAGGCAGCGCAAGAACAGTTCCTTATAACGGAGTGGGAACTAAAGTTTGGGTTAAAACCACTATGGTTAAAAGCCCAAATGTTACAATGTCATCAAGTGACTATACGTCTGCTTTGCCAATTGATCCTGCGGGTATAGACAGCGCAGGGATATCTTTTTTTCCCTACCAAGTTCTTTACCGTTTAGCCAAAGACGAAGTAGAGCCTGTAATAAGCGAAGGGTCATTATTACTTAATGAGGGCTACAACCTCATTATGGTAGGTACGGGAATTGTTTTGCGTGAGACAGTGCATCCCGGTGGAGGAACAAATAAATTTATTGCTGATACGGGAGAATCCTCATCACTTCTTAAATTTGCACCGAGGGACATCATGAAAGTATATAAAAATTCCTTTGACAATTCTCTGAATTGGGTATTTTATAACTCTGGTGTTAATATGCAGGGTCTGAAAAAGGCAACGATTGAAACTAGTAAGTTCGACTACGCTGCATCATATACCGCAACTTATCTCAAATTAGCCAACTCACCGATACCACCAATCATTGGAACGATAGCCGATAATGAAAAGACTCAAATTCGTAGTTTAACCAATGAACTGGCAAGGGTAAGGCAAGCAGTGTCAGTGCAAGAGCAGAGGACAGGGGCAAGGTATGTAGAATTATTTAATGGTAGCGTGGGGGTAGCGGAGACAATAATTGAGCTTAACTCTGACGTTAAACAATTTGATTTTCTAATTGTCACAACCAATAATAATGGATATACCGATCATATTTGGCAGCACCAATTGCGTGATAATATGTATGTAAGGCAAGCCAATATTGCTGATTTGGGTAATTCCAGAACCCTTAATTTCTCAGAAATGCGGCTAAACCGAGTTGATTCAAGAAAGATAGTTTTTAATTTTACCAATCTCTGGAGTTGGCCTGCAGCGGATAGCTATGTAGCACCTACAGCAACAGCTAATAGCACTTCTAGTGATACGCTAAAATTAATTAAGGTAGTTGGAGTAAGGCTATAATCTTCTGCTATTTTAGTGTCGCTTGCATTGGGGGGAACGTGTTCTAACGAAGGCGAGCGAGTGATGTTTATACTAGCTTTATTGGGCTAAGATAAAGAAATGCGATTATGCTATGCAGTGAAGTGGCATTGCCAAGCAAATACTGTATTACGTAACTTTAAGCAGGTCGATCCTGGGGGATTCTCCAAGGTCGGCCTATTTTTTTGCGTGATTCCCCCGTGGCCCACATTCCTCATTGGCCTGGTGAACACTAACGCTCCTTTCTACCAACCTCCTAACAAATTCCGTCCACCACGGCCACAGTCAACAATCTTAGCAACCCACAAAAGCATCCATGGTCCCTTTCCCCCTCTAGCGAACAAAGCTATACTAAAACCAACGCAAAAGAGCAGATAAGGGAGGAATCCAGGAATGAATGAGGAACGCAAGGATGAGATCGGCAGAAGATTTATTCTGACTCCGGAGTTTGTGGTAGAGGAGCTAAATCAGCTCTCCATTCAGGAATTGAACTTTTTAGTACATACCGCCAAAAGGTTCAAAGAGGAAGAAGCCTTTCCCCATATCTACCTCGATGAACGTATTCAAAGTTTCACTACTACGCTACACGACAAATTTAAAGCTGCCGAAGCACTTTATGTTGCATACGACAAAGCTACACAGTACCCGTACATTGATGGTGAGGGCCGGGTGTGGATTTTTTCCCAGAAGGAATTTGCCGACAGTGCCCAGGACTATTTCATGCAACAACTTGTTATGCTGGAGATGAAAAAGATCGGACAGAAGGAAATCCTTCCTATCCTTGGTTTGTTTCATGTGTGGGGACTCCCTGAGATTTTACTGGATAACGGACAATATCATGTTGACCTCAAGCGGGACGAACTGTTGCCACCGCCCGACTGGAGCGGAACGCCAGAGATCAATATTCCTGTCACCAATCCGGGGTTACAACGAGCACTTCTGCAATTTTTTCAAGGCCTGCATGCACCATCCGGAAGTCAGGAGGCGAGAGAGCAACTGTTGAACGGTCTGGAGGCGCAAATGCTGGATGAGGTACTCCAAGCCAGATATCTGTTGCCTATGCAGCTACAGGAAGCTAATCCCTCCACTGCTGATGCCGAAGGACGTAAGACACTTAAAGAAGGTACAGTTCTGCAATTTGGCGTTTTGAGTGCCGAGGATGAATCGTCCTGGTTGCCAGCATTTACAGATTGGCCCGAATTTGAAAAAGTCTACGACAAAACCATCTGGAGCAGCAACATTGGCACCTATGAGGACCTGCTTACCGTATCTGCTAATATGAGTGGTGTGGTTATCAACTGCCGGGGCGTCGCCCTGCGCATTGATCCCAGCAACCGGGAGCGGATTGAAGCGTACCGCAAGGCACGCGACAGCGCGGGGGAGAACGGAGCTCATACAGCAGATCAGGTGACAGAAACAGTGGAAAAGGTCGTCGTCCCCAAGGATACGAAGGTCCTGCTCGGTGAGCCGGCCAACTATCCTACAGCCATGATCGAAGCGGTGAAGTCTTGTCTTAAGACGCAAAAGTCCGTCAGCGAAGCGTATCTGCGGCTGATGGTTCAAGGTGAGACGCAAAGTTATCTGCTGATCGTGGACACGAATGACGAACCCGAAGCGGTGTTTGGAGCCATTTCTTCGGCGGCCGCTCCTCATTTGCAAGGGATGCCACTTAACCTGGTCAAGCTGGAAGGAACCTGGGCAGAAGAAGCTGCGAACCTTACGCCTTTTTATAAAAAGAAGCGGTTTGGCCTGTTTTAGCGGAGATTACATTAGCGATTATCCCTAAAATAAACTCTAATACTCGAACTAACTGGAAAAGCTCCCGTTAATCTACCGGTAAATTGCCGAAATACTTAAGTTATATGGAATTTCTCCCGCTAATATCTGCGAAATGGTTGGTTTGCACCGAAAACAGGCAAAATAGATGGAGGAATTCCAGCTAAACAGCAAATTTCCAAGAAAAAGTGGAATTTAACGGGAGGATTTCCTGCTAAATGATGTAGTACGCCACTATAATGAAACTCATCAAGCCACTCACCCAGCTACTCACTAAGCAACTTAGCAAGCGATACAGCCCGTAATTAAAGCAATACCACATAGCCACATAACAGCAACGAAAAGACAGAGAGAGCGGAGGATACCTATGACGATGTCCGGCGAAAAAAGAAGCGGCTGGAACCTGAGCAACAGCTATACGGAATTACCCGACATGTTCTATACGCGTCAAGAGGCGAAGCCGGTCCGGTCGCCGCAGGCGGTCGTCCTGAACCGGGAGCTTGCGGAGCAGCTCGGGCTGGATGCTCAGGCGCTGAGCAGCGAAGAGAACATTGCCATGCTGGCCGGCAACCGGCTGCCGCCCGGGGCGGAGCCGCTGGCCCAGGCCTACGCCGGGCACCAGTTCGGGTATTTCACGATGCTGGGCGACGGCCGGGCCTTGCTGCTGGGTGAACAAACCGCGCCTTCCGGCGCGCGGTTTGACATCCAGCTCAAAGGCGCGG
Organism: Paenibacillus senegalimassiliensis; assembly: GCF_001486585.1. Lineage (GTDB taxonomy): Bacteria > Bacillota > Bacilli > Paenibacillales > Paenibacillaceae > Fontibacillus > Fontibacillus senegalimassiliensis. The sequence continues at coordinate 622,186 of NZ_LN909044.1, read as the reverse complement.
GCCGGACGCCCTACTCCCGCGGCGGCCGGCCGCTATCTCGCGCTGCTGCGGGCGGTGATCCGCCGCCAGGCGGAGCTGATCGCGAGGTGGCAGCTTGTCGGCTTTGTCCATGGCGTCATGAACACCGACAACATGACCCTCAGCGGCGAGACAATCGACTACGGGCCTTGCGCTTTCATGGACGCCTATGACCCGGCGACCGTGTTCAGCTCCATCGACTCGGGCGGGCGTTATGCCTACGGCAACCAGCCCTATATCGGAGCGTGGAACCTGGCTCGCCTGGCGGAGAGCCTGCTGCCCTTGCTGCACGAGGATACCGAGGCAGCCGTGAAGCTCGCCGAGAACGAACTGGCGAGCTTCGATGATTACTTCCAGGCAGCTTGGCTGCAAGGCATGCGCGGGAAGCTGGGGCTCTTCGGCGAGCAGCCGGACGATGAAGCCCTGATTCAGCGCTTGCTGGAATTAATGCAGCTTCATCAAGCGGATTTCACCAATACCTTTCTGGCGCTGACCTTTGGCAGGCTGGAGGAGCCAGCGATGGCTGGCACACCGGAATGGGCAAGCTGGCTGGAGCAGTGGAAGACCAGACTGAGCGCACAGGAGCAGAGCCGTGAAGCTTCTCGCCAGCTCATGCTAAGCAGCAACCCGGCGGTCATACCTCGCAACCATCGGGTGGAGGAAGCCTTGGAAGCTGCGGTGGAGCGGGATGATTATACCGTGATGCATCGCTTGCTATCCGTATTGTCGGCCCCTTACGCTCATACGGGGGAGCAAGCGGAATATACAGGCTTACCACCTGCCTGTGATCGTCCTTACCGCACCTTTTGCGGAACCTGAATAGCTGCTGGGACTTAGCTAGTTTGCTTTTAGCCTGGTAACCTATTTATAATGGACAAGACATGATAACGAGCCATAAGCAGGCTGGTACGACAGCGTGATTCAAGGGCACAAAGGGCATGATATAGCTGGAATCATCTCAGACCTACGGAAGTCTTCTGCTACAGAGGGCTTCTTTGCGTTCCAGGCCCTTTCTTGTAAAAGGTGCGCCTGACAATAAGCCTTCATGATCTCGCCAAAAACAAAGGAGCGGTCATTCGCATGATTATTTTTCTCTTCACACTCGGGATTCTCATCCTTGGTATCTGGTTGTTCCTTAGGCTGAACCCGGCCTTTGGCGGCAAGCCGTCACCGGAGCAGCTTCGGCGGTATGCCCAGTCCCCCAACTGGGACGGTCAGAAATTCGCCTACCCCGAGCTTACCCGTTCCTTTCAGGTTTCCCTGGGAAATATGTTGTCATTGGTACGCGATTATATTCGCGGTAATGACCGCATTCGCCCCTCGCGGCCGCTTCCGGTTGTGAAGCTGGAACCTTCGGTATGGACGGAGCCTAATGGCGATAGCATCGTCTGGCTCGGACATTCGGCCTTGCTGCTGCATATCGGAGGCAAGCGGCTGCTGCTCGACCCGATGCTGGGTACGTCGCCGACCCCGGTTAAGCCCTTTGGCGGAAAACGTTATGCTCCCGAGCTCCCATTTGATATAGAGGCACTGCCGCAGGTGGATGCTGTTTTGTTTTCCCATGATCACTACGATCACCTGGATTACGGGACGATCACCAAGCTTAAGGACAAGACGAAGCGGTTCATCGTGCCATTGGGCGTAGGCTGTCACCTGGAACGGTGGGGGGTAAAACCGGAGCAGATCAGCGAGCATGACTGGTGGGATGAACTGGAATGGGAAGGGCTTAAGCTCGCTTGTACGCCAGCACGCCATTTCTCGGGCAGAGGCAGGGGCAAGCGGGATCGCAGCCTGTGGTGCTCATGGGTGATTTATTCACCGGAGCGACGAATATTTTTTAGTGGGGATAGTGGATATGGCCCTCATTTTCAGCAAATTGGGGAAAAGTATGGGCCGTTTGATCTCGCTCTGATGGAATGTGGTCAATATGATGTCCGCTGGGTGGATATACATATGTTGCCGGAACAGACGGTTCAGGCCTATCTGGACGTGCAAGGGAAGCGGCTGCTGCCTATTCATTGGGGAGCCTTTACGCTTGCCCTGCATGATTGGGATGACCCGATTCGGCGCGTGGTCGCACAAGCGGAGATGAGTAGGGTGCCAATGGCTACACCCCAAATTGGTGAGGTACTGCGGCTGAAAGCCGCCGCAACAGAATTGAACGCATGGTGGAAGTAATAAGAGGGTATTTCCAAAGTGATCTTTTGGGAATACCCTCTTTTTGCACATATACATCCTCATTTTGTTGCTTTTTTTCCGCAATATGGCATGAATATCCCCTTTTTAAAGTGCATTGCGCAAAAACAAAGCTTGCATTGCCCAAATTTGGAGACAAGCGGCGCGGAATCAAATTTACAAAGGTTTTCCCCCTCTATATGATGGCAGTGCAAGCGGAATAACGGCAAAAAGCCGCATCATCGAAACGATCAAGAAGGGGTTGAAGTCAAGTGAGTGGAGCTTTTGTTGTACCCGACAAATGGAATTGGTTCACAGATAGTCGTTATGGCATGTTTATTCATTGGGGCCCATATGCACAGTTTGGACGGGGCGAACAGGTATTGTTCCGTGAGCATTTAAATCATGAGGAATATGCGAAGCAGGCTTGCGCCTGGAACCCGGAGCATTTCGATCCCGAATTGTGGGCTTATACGGCCAAGAAGGCAGGCTTCAAGTATGCTTGCTTCACCACAAGGCATCATGACGGATTCTGTATGTGGGATAGTGCCTACACGGATTACAGCAGCGCCAAGCAAGCCGCCGGACGCGACTTTGTGAAGGAATATACCGACGCTTTCCGCAAGGCGGGGCTACGCGTGGGCTTGTATTATTCCTGGATTGATTGGCGGTTGCCTGCTTACTTTGACGGTCCGCAGAAGGACCCCGAGGGCTGGGAGAGAATCAGAACCTATCTGCACAATCAGGTTAAGGAATTGCTCACCAACTACGGGCAGATCGACCATTTCTTTTTTGACGGGGTATGGCCGCGCAATGCCGATGACCTGCAAAGTGTAGAGTTGCTGGAGGAAATGCGTAAGCTTCAGCCCAATATTCTCATTAACAATCGGCTGGGTTATTCCAATAAAATCGAAGGCCACCGGGCCGATGGCGGCATTGGTGCAGGGGATTCGGATACGCTAGGTGACTTCGGCACACCTGAACACGCCATCGCTTCGGAAGCGACCCGGCTGTGGGAGTCTTGTCAGGTAACGACTTGGCGTTTATGGAGTCATGTGATTGGCGAACGTTGGCGCAATACCGATGTCCTGCTGGATATGCTGTGCGAATGTGCAGAAAAGGGAGGCAAACACGGAGGCAATCTGCTCCTTAATGTAGGTCCAACCGCAGACGGACAGCTTCCGCCTGAATTTGTGGAACGTGCGCTTGAAATCGGCCGCTGGCTGGACGTACATGGGGAAGCGATTTACGGCACGGATGGCGGCTCGTTGACCGAATTTATTACTCGGGGTCGTCAGACGATGAAGGATAACCGGCTATATCTGATTATCCGGTTCTGGGATGGCCGTCCTGAGCTGAAGCTGCGGGATTTGACAAGCCGTGTGCTGGACGTGGAACTGCTGACGACAGGTCAGTCATTGCCGTTCGAGCAGGAGGGCGACACGCTGATCATTAACGGTCTGCCACGGGAAGCGCCGACGCGTTTGTTCCCGGTAATCCGCATTACCTGTGACGGCAAGCCCACCACGAATGAGTGGGGAGAGTATCGACTCTGGGAAGGTGAGCCGGAGCGCGTGGCGGCTTGGGCTCGGGAGCGACGTGGCGGTTCTGTATATGTCGATGGGCGAGAGCGGTAGCAACAATAAACCCTTTATTTTCAGGAGGAAACAGCTATGAGTGTAGCAGAAGAGCGACTGGCGGCAGCAGGAATCGTATTGGGTGAGGTTCCACCTGCCGTAGCTAATTATGTGCCAGCCAAGCAGACAGGCAATCTCGTATATACCTCCGGGAATGACTGCCGGGTGAACGGCGTGTTGATGTATACGGGCAAGGTAGGTGCTGAACTCACGATACAGCAGGGGTATGAAGCTGCCCGTCAAGTGGCAATCAACCTGTTGACGGTGCTGAAGGCTGAGTTGGGCGACTTGGACCGCGTCAAGCAGGTCGTCAAAATGTTGGCGTTCGTCAATTCCGCTCCTGGATTCGTGGAGCAACCCTTCGTAATTAATGGAGCTTCGGACTTGCTGGTGGAAGCGTTTGGCGATGCTGGTAAGCATGCGCGTTCCGCGTTATCGGCGAATGAGCTACCTTTTAATACCCCGGTCGAGATTGAATTAATTGTGGAAGTAGATAGAGAGAGATGAGCAGCCTGGGTAAAGGAGACAGCGAGCAGATGGTGCCTGACATCAACCGTAATCGTGTTGCAGAAATTTTACAGCAGTTGGTCCGTATCCCCAGTATTAATCCGGCGTTTCCCGGTGGGACGGGAGAAGCTGAATTGGGGCGTTATGTGGAGGAATTCCTGCTTCGTCTAAATTTACCTGCTGAACGTCAGGTAGTGGCCGAAGGGCGCTTTAATGTGCTGGGCACACTGCCCGGCCGCAGCCAGCGCAAGCTGCTGCTGGAAGCTCATATGGATACGGTTCAGACCATCGGCATGACCATCCCACCCTTCGACGGCACGATAGAGGGCGGTAAATTGTACGGACGGGGAGCCTGTGATACCAAGGCTTCACTGGCCGCTATGCTGGCCGCAATTGAAGTGCTGGCGCTGGCTGGCATCCGTCCGGAAGTCACGATTGAACTGGCGGCGGTTGTCGATGAGGAAACAACCTATATCGGGGTATCCGCTCTTGCGGAGCGGATTAAGCCAGACGCTGCTGAATATATTGGTGCCGTAGTGGGCGAGCCGACAGGTCTTGATATCATTTCGGCGCATAAGGGTTGTTGCCGATTTTACGTCGATGTCAACGGCATAGCCTGTCATAGCTCCAATCCGGCGCTAGGGATTAATGCGATTGACCAGACGAGTAAGGTGCTGTCATTTGTGAACGAGCTACATGAGCGGCGTTATCCGCAGCGCGCCCATCCATTGACGGGTCCGCCGACGGTCTGCGTAACCGGCATTCAAGGTGGCGTTGCTCCCAATACGGTGCCTGCGCATTGCCGAATCACGGTCGATCGGCGTACGGTTCCCGGCGAAGAACCGCTTATAGTCTACGAGGAAATGAAACGCGAACTGGAGGAGCTAGCAGGTGCCGAGGGCTTGGAGTTAACTGTGAGTGAGCCGTTTGTAATCGACTATGCCATGGAGACGGATCAGAAAGAGCCGATCGTTCGCTATTTATTGACGGCAACGCAGACATATGAGCCGCAAGCGATCATCCGGGGCGCAGCCTATTGCAGCGATGCCAGCAAGCTGGTCAGAGTAGCTGTGCCGTCCGTGGTATTTGGCCCGGGCCATATTTCGGAAGCGCATACGCAGGACGAATGGATTGAGCTGATCCAAGTAGAGCAGGCGGTTTGCGCCCTTCGTGATTTGATACTGAATGTGAAAACGATTTAAGTCGAGTTAAGTCGAGCTAAAGAATAGGAAGGCGGGTCCACATTGAACATATTGCTATTCTACGATCAATCCTTTCCCTTTGAGGGCAAAAGGCCAGAGGCCTCATTTCTGACGGCGGCGTCCGCATGGGCCGAGGTGGTTGATACCGAAGGACTGGTGTCCAGACTGCAAGCGAACAAGTGGGACACGCTTGTATGGCTGCATGGTCCATATTTCCCCAAGGAGGCCTGGGCGGCGGTACGCGCCCATCTCCAGTCCGGTGGGGGTCTGCTGCATACGGGCGGGGCTCCTTTCCGGCGGCCAGTAGTACAGACGGACACAGGAGACTGGCGCATAGAACGCGAGCAGGTAGGCTACCACCAAGTGCTGGATATTCATGATGCTTTGCCTGTTGATGTCTCGCTCGTCCAGACCCAAAAAGCCGGGGAGGAGTTCCCCGTACTAAGCGGTAAAGAAAGCTGGTTTGGCATCGAGCCTACCTGGGGCCTCACTTTGCATCCGAGCAAAACAAGCGATATTCCCGCTGAGATGGGATCATGTGGGCCAATGGACTCTATCATTACACCGCTGCTGATCGGTGTTGATGCTACTGGGCGGGAGCGCGCTGCCTCCGTGGTACTTTTGGAGCAGAACAAGGGAATTTATGCCGGCGGACGTTGGGTGCTCGTCAATCAGGAGATCCCAGCTATTGTTGGCGGTGCGGAAGGAGCCGAGGTGCTGCGAGAACTGGCATTGTTCACGGGCTATGGCGTGACGGAAATCTGGCTCAAGCCTAATTATGCTTGCTACGAGCTTGGAGAGCAGCCGCTACTTACCTTGCAATTGCAAGCCCTTTCTCGCACGGAAGCGGGCGGGGAGAACCGTTGGAGCTTTGAAGTGGAGGTGCGCAAGGACGGGGTGGATGAGCCCGTTTGGACAGCCAGCCTGGAATTTGCAGCAGGAAGAGACGTTCCTGACTTGCAGCCCGTTCGTCTTCCGGTGAAGATAGCCGCTGAGCCGGGATTGTACCGGGTCAAGGCCTCTGCCTTGTCTGCCAAGGGAGAGCGCCGGGTGCTTATCCAGGCCTTCTGGGGTATGGACCGGGAGCTGCTGCAAAGCGGAGAGCCGCTAAAAGCGGGACGGGATTACTTCGAACGCGGCGGCAAGCCCGTGCCGATTGTAGGCATGACTTATATGACCTCAGATGTTTCGCGTAAATTTCTGCAATTGCCGAATGTGGAGCGCTGGGAACGGGATATGGGCGAAATGAGCCGGGCCGGCATTAACCTGATCCGGACAGGCATTTGGACGGGGTACCGTCAGATTATGTTTGCCGACGGTCACGCTGTTGAAGATGCACTACGCGCGATCGATGCTTTTATTTTAACAGCCAAACGGTTTGAGCTTGAAGTGACCTTCACCTTCTTCTCCTTTGCTCCCGAAAGCTGGGAAGGTGTTAATCCGTATCTGGACCCGCGTTCGCTTGAGGCACAGAAACGATTTATCGCAGCCATTGTGTCGCGTCAGCAGGGGACGACCAATGTGCATTGGGATTTGATCAACGAGCCGAGTCTGTTCGATCCGGCCCGTATCTTTGAAGGCCCAGTTACCGCACGAGACAACTATGAGCAGCAAGCTTGGTCAGAATGGCTGAATCAGCGTTACGAGGGCGATCTAGCGGCTCTGCAAGAACGTTGGAATATGACGCCTGAGCAATTGCCGGACTTTGCTTCCGCTCAAGCGCCGGACCCAGATGACAAGGTGTTTCGCAGTGTGGTGCAGCCGAAGAAATGGGCGCGTTGGCTGGACTTTACGTTATTTTCGATGGACATGCACAATCGCTGGGCTTCCGACCTGATCGGCACCTTGCGGCGCATTAATCCGGAGCATCTGGCGACGGTCGGACAAGATGAAGGGATCTGCTCACAGCGTCCATCTCCGTCGTTCTACGCCCAGGAGGTTGACTATACGACGGTGCATTCCTGGTGGCAAAATGATCATCTGGCCTGGGACGGCCTGTTCACGAAGACGCCGGGTAAGCCCAATCTGGTGCAGGAAACGGGCATTATGCATATACAGCATCCAGATGGACGCGCTAAACGAACCGAAGCCGAGCTGCGCAACATTCTTGAACGTAAATATGCGTATGCCTTTTCGACCGGGGGGGCCGGTGCTGTGCAATGGATTTGGAATATCAATTACTACATGAACAATGCCAACGAATCGAACATAGGGGCTTTGCGCGCTGATGGCACGCAGAAGCCGGAAGCCGATGTGTCTTATGATTTTGGCAGCTTTATGGGTGAGATTGGACAGTGGTTCAGTGGCCGGAAGCTGGAGGAAGTGGCGGTGGTCTATCCGTACTCCAACGACTTCTCCAACCAGCCGTTGGCATATGGAGCAACGACCAAGGCCATTCGTACCCTTGCGCATGTGATGAATGTGCATCCGCGTGGCATCGGGGAATATCACTTGTTTGAACTGCGCGAGCAGTCAGCCAAACTGATCATCGTGCCAAGCGCCCATAACTTTGACGATGGGGCTTTTGCCGAACTGATCGCGCTGGCGGAGCAAGGTGCTACTGTCCTGTGGAATGGCCCGATTCGTCTGGACGCGCATTGGGGAGAGGCCGCGGATCGCTTGCGAGAGGAACTGGGTGAGCTGCACCAAGGCAATGTGCTCAGGGAAGAGGTGCTGGAACTTGGTGGCATTCCGCATTCTGTAGCCTTCGGAGAGCGCAAGATTAATACGCTGGTCGTAGAGCGTCCAGCCACTTATGACAGCAAGCCGGGAAGCGCGTTGCAGCAGATCGTAGTAAGTCTGGGCGCTGGCAAGCTGATTTACAACCCGTTGCCACTGGAACTAAATGAACGGGATGAACCGATTATTGCTGCCTATCGGCACGCTTTGGCCGAGAGTGGTGTAACCCGAGAGCTGGAATGGCTGAAGGGTGGGAAACTGCCAGGGATATATGGACGCAAGCTGAGCTTTGAGCAAGCCAACCTTTATATTTTTGTCTCGGAGTTTGGAGCAGATGCCGAGATTGCGGTTCGAGATCCCGAGACGCAGGCGTCTTATCAGTTTATCGTGGAACGCGAGCGGACCGTCATGTTCGCCACAGACAAGCAAGGGGAACTACTGGCTGTGTATCGGCCCGAACAGGTTCTAATTGAGCGAATTTAACTAAATAAGTTTATTTAAGGAAAAGCATAACAAGCAAGCGAGAAAAATGATTCTGAAGAAGGTCAAAGCTTTCTGCAAGAAAGCTGCACCCTTAAGCATATGCTTGTTCGCCTTTGTGAGCAACAGCGATCGTAAGAACATTTTCTCGTCTGCTTCTTTGCGTTAAACATAAGTTCAACTTATTTTGACTAAAGGAGATGTTGACAAATGAGTTATCGCAATGCTTCGCTTCCTGCGAAGGAACGCGTGCAGGATTTGCTATCCAAAATGACGAGGGCTGAGAAGATTGGACAACTCGTTCAGCCTTTTGGCTGGAAATGCTACCGCAAGCTGGAGGACGGAACCGTAGAGGTGACGGAGGCCTTTAAGGAGCAGTTGAAAGCAGGCGGCGTAGGCTCATTGTACGGAGCGCTGAGAGCTGACCCTTGGACAGGCGTCACACTGGACACCGGGTTGTCCCCGCAGCAGGGGGCAGAGGCTGTCAATACAATTCAGCGATATGCGGTTGAACAGACACGGCTCGGCATCCCGATTCTATTTGGCGAGGAATGCTCCCATGGCCACATGGCTATTGGCGCAACTGTATTCCCGGTTCCACTAACGATTGGCAGTACGTGGAACCCGACCTTGTTCAAGGAGATGTGCCAAGTCGTAGCTGCGGAGACGAGGGCACAGGGCGGGGCGACGACTTATTCGCCGGTGCTCGATGTAGTGCGGGACCCACGCTGGGGACGAACAGAGGAGAACTTCGGGGAAGACCCCGTGCTGGTAGCTGAGATGGGTGTGGCCGCTGTGGAAGGACTTCAGGGTGATGATCTGGCATCGGAGAGCAGCGTCTTGGCTACGCTGAAGCACTACACCGCCTACGGCAGCTCCGAAGGTGGGCGTAACGGCGCACCGGCTCATATTGGCTTGCGTGAGCTGCATGAGGTTGATCTGTACCCGTTCCGCAAGGCGGTGGAAGCGGGGGCCGGCTCCGTCATGCCTGCGTACAATGAAATTGACGGTGTCCCTTGTACGTCCAATCGTTATTTGCTGCATGATGTGCTACGTGAGCAATGGGGCTTCGACGGCTTTGTCATAACCGATTGCGGCGCCATCAACATGCTGGTTAATGGCCATAACACGGCGGCAACAGGAGAAGAAGCGGTGGCGGCTTCCCTTAAAGCCGGAGTGGAGATGGAAATGTCCGGCGAAATGCTGAACAAATACGCAGATTCAGCTATAGAACAAGGCTGGATGGATGAAGCCGACCTGGACTTGGCTGTCGGCCGCGTGCTGGAAATGAAATTCAGATTGGGCTTGTTCGAGCGACCTTATGCGGATTCCGAGCGTGCCAAGGTCGTGATTGGGCGGCCCGAGCACAAGCAGTTGGCCCGCCAGGTGGCTGCTGAGGGAATCGTCCTGCTGAAAAATGAGCAGGCTACATTGCCGTTATCGCGCAAGCTCAGCAAGCTGGCCGTGATTGGCCCGAATGCCCACGCTCCATACCATCAATTGGGTGATTATACGTCGCCGCAGCGTAGAGAGCAGATTGTTACCGTGCTGGACGGATTGCGCGCGAAGCTTTCAGCAGAGCAGGCGGAGATTTTGTATGCGCCTGGCTGTCGGGTGCGAGGTGAGGATCGCGATGGCTTCCCGCTGGCGCTGGAGCAAGCGGGTAAGGCGGATGCTATAGTCGTTGTAGTGGGAGGATCAAGCGCCCGTGATTTTGGCGAAGGGTCGATCGATCTGCGGACAGGAGCGTCCAATGTCACGGACAATAGCTGGAACGATATGGAATGTGGCGAAGGCATTGACCGTACGACCCTTCATCTGACGGGAGTGCAACTGGAACTGGTGCAGGAGCTGCGTAAGCTCGGTAAACCGCTTGTTGTAGTATATATCAATGGCCGGCCGATTACGGAGCCTTGGATTGATGAACAGGCCGATGCCATTCTGGAAGCCTGGTATCCGGGACAGGAGGGTGGACATGCTGTTGCGGATATTTTGTTCGGGGATGTCAATCCTTCCGGTAAATTGCCCGTTAGTATTCCCAAGGAAGTGGGCCAGCTTCCGGTCTACTACCATTCCCGGCGTACACGGGGCAAGCGTTACCTGGAAACCGATCTTGCTCCTCGTTACCCTTTTGGTTACGGCTTAAGCTATACTACCTTCGAATACAGGGATTTGCGGATTGAGCCTGCTGTGATCAACGAGTCAGGTGAGGCAACGGTTACGGTCCAGGTGGAGAACACCGGAACAGTAGCAGGGGCAGAGGTCGTGCAATTGTACGTATCTGATCTGGCGGCTTCCGTGACGCGTCCGGAGAAGGCACTCAAGCGGTTTGAGAAGATCGAGCTTGAACCTGGTGCAACCCGGGAAGTCAGCTTCGTCCTTAACCGTGAGCAGCTTGAGTTGGTGGGACTTGATTTGCAGGCTGTCGTTGAACCTGGCGCTTTCGATATTATCGTCGGCCCGAGCAGTGCAGAAGGATTAGTCGGCCGGTTGACGGTTGAATAACTAGCAATACAAACGGTGCTACGGCCATAGCCGTCGGCACCGTTTGTGTATGCTTGTGAGTAGCCTTTATAGGGAAATCCTCACTATAATTTGTCCAAAACGAGCTAAATCATCGATTTATAGGGAATTCCTCCAGCTAAATGTCCATCCTTTGGCCCCAATCGCCGATTTGCATAAGATTATAGGGAGGAATTCCAGTTAATTCCCTTATTTATCACGATCGCCAATAATTAGCGGGAGTATTTCCCACTAAATTCCTCGGCCGTGCTCCTATTCGAGCTTTCTCTACTACACTCCCTCACTATACGCACTTTATCTTCACTATCGCACTGCTGTCCTCCCCTCACTATTCACTTTTCCCTCACGATTATACCGCCGCCGTCCCTCACCCCTCTGACTAGTAACAACCCTCGCTCACTGTGTCCACACCACGCACACCACGCGCATTCTCAGCACACGATACTTGCATGCTCTGACAGCTTTCATAGAAGCGCATCACTCCGCGCATACATATATCTCAATAGTAGCCCCACTTATCTAGTAGCAGCTAACTATACAGTGGATATAAATAGAACCCCCTAGCAGACAATGGCTGCTAGGGGGCTCGTAGTCTTTTCAGATCAACCTTTCACCGAACCAATCAATAGACCCTTGATGAAATAGCGTTGCAGGAAAGGATAGAAGAGTACGACAGGACCGATGGTCAGAATGGCGGTGGCCATTTTGACGGATTCCTGCGGCATGGTGCCTGTGCCGGACAGTACACCGCTGCTCTGCATCTGCTGGATCATATTAATCTCTGAGTTCAGCTTGAATAACAGATACTGCAGCGGGTACAGTTGCTGGTCGTCCACCAGCATGATGGCGTTAAACCAGTTGTTCCAGTAGCCGATGCCGTAGAACAGCGTGATGGTAGCCAGTACGGGCATACAGAGCGGAAAGTAGATACGAAACGCAATATAGAAGTCGCTGGCGCCGTCAATTTTGGCTGCTTCGGTAAGAGATACCGGAATTTGCGACATATAGTTTCGTACCAGAAATAGGTTGAATGGGTTAAAAATCAAAGATGGTACAATAAGAGCAAAGATCGTATTCTTAAGGCCTAATTGCAGATTGATCAGGTACCAGGGGACCAGGCCGGTGTTGAATACCATTGTAATGAAGAAGAAGATGGCTAGTTGATTGCGGTATTTGACATGCTTGGCTGACAGGGTATAACCGGCCATGCCTGTCATTAGTACGGCTGCTGTCGTCCCTACGACCGTAATAAAGATAGAGATCATATAGCTGCGATAGAGCGGTGTATTACCGAATAGCAGCAGCTTGTAGGCATCGAAGGAGAACTTGTCCGGAATTAATTGATATCCAAATTGCTTGATGCTGGCTTCATCGGTCACTGACACCATCAACACTAGTAGCATTGGCAGAATGCATAGTATGGAAAATAGAGCGATAAAGGTATAGTTGGCGAGGTCAAACGGTTTAATTTTCTTCATAGTCACACGGCACTCTCCTTTTCAATGCTTGTTCAAAAAGTCGGTTTTTCAGGACCAAGAAGGTTGGATGAAGCTAGGGACTGAGTAGCGCAGCGTACGTATTGGGTACGTGAGCAACGGAAGTCCCGGGTGAATTCAAGATTCGATGTTGAATCCACTCCTTGAATAGCTTCGTCCTGGGAAGACGACTTTTTGAAGAACCTCTTTCTACGATTAGGATATTAGAATAGGGCGTGATCGGGATTAATCTTCCGCACAATCCGGTTGCTGCCCCAGACGAGAATGAACCCGACCACCGACTGGTAGAGGCCCACGGCCATGGCTTGCGCGGGGTTCCCGATGGTACGTAGAGAACGGAACACATACGTATCAATAACGTCAACCGCCGGGTAGAGGACCCCGTTGTCCTTGATAATTGCGTAGATCATATCGAAGCTGCCGTACATGATCTTGCCAAGCGCCAGCAAGGACAGGATGATGATCGTGGGCATCATGAGCGGGATCGTAATCCGGCGAATCAATTGCCAGCGGCTTGCTCCGTCAATGCGGCCCGCCTCGTAATACGTATCGTCGATACCGGTAATCGCCGCCAGATAGATGACCAGATTCATACCGACGTCCTTCCAGACGGCAGCGCTTACGAGAATCGAAGTCCAGTATTGTGGGGAGGAGTACCAGTTGATAGCATCCAGGCCAAACCAGCCGATAATTTTGTTGATCACGCCATAGTCCGTGGAGAACAAGCTGTAGATGACATAGCTGACGATAACCCAGGATAGAAAATGCGGGAACAAGATCGTGGATTGCGTAATTCGGGAAAATAACTTGCTGCGCAATTCATTAAAGAGAATGGCCAGTGCCATAGCCACGATCGTCCCAACCACGATAAACAAGAAGTTGAGCTTCAGAGTGTTGAAGGTGACCTCCCAGGCTCTGGGGGACTTGAAGAAAAATTCGAAGTTATCGAGCCCAATCCATTTCGAGTTGAACAACCCGGTCTTAAAATTAAATTTCTGGAAAGCGATTAACATATACGGCAGAGTGAAGTAGCCGAAAATAAGGGTATAGATGGCAGCCGGGATAACTAGCAAGTAAGCGGAGCCATTATGTCTTATTTCATGGAAAAAACCTTTTTTGCGTTTGGTTTGCATAACGATTCAGTCACGTCCTTTCCCTCGGTTGTTGTTGCTTGGTCTGATTTTAGTGTAAGAGGGCCGGGGGCGTCGGTAAACTTTGAATAGTGGATGATACCGGGTTTGAACGGGTTAAATAGAACTTCAAAATTGGGCCTGAACTTCAAGTTTGAGCAATACTCCGAAGTGAAGAAGCCCGTGCTACTTGGCGAAAAGCCTTGTCCCGTCAAGGTTTTGCCTGCCCAAGCTTTATAGTTCACATCATTAGTGAAGGCCCTACGGGCTATTGAACTATTCCGAGAAGGACTTAAAATAGGAATAAGAAATAATTAAAGCGCTTTCTTACAGCTTGTGTCACGTTTTAGAAGGGATGTATCAAAGGGGGAAAGGCAGATGATTAGACAAAGGCTGATACGCTATTCTGTTTACCGCAACATGTTTCTAAGCTTCGTGCTGTTGACGGCCGGAATTATCGCCCTGGTGACCGTAGTATTGTTCGCCCTGTTTTCCTGGAGTACGGCACGAGAGGTTGGCCATATATCCGAGTCCATGCTGAAGCAGAATAGCGCGGTATCCAGCGTCATTAAAGATGAAGTGTATAATATCGGTAACTTGTTACTGGCAGATAGGCAAGTCGTCTCGGCTTTGTTTGATAACGATGCGGATCAGATCAAGAGATATCATGCATCGTTCGCGTTGCAGCGAATGCAATCAACCTATCCATATATTCAGTCCATCGGCCTCTATAACGGCTTGACCGACACCTATATGAATACGACGGGGATTTCGCATGAGCAGGAACAACCCCTGTTGCAGCAGATAGTCCAAAAAAACGGCTCTTATTTTAACCTGTTCCCCAGAACGGTAAATGTGCCAGGCTCCTCCCAGGAACGGCAGGTGCTCACCTTCGTCCTGTTGCCCAGCTATTATTCCTTGATGCCGGCGCGAGGGGCGCTCCTGATTAATATTGATTCGGAGTACATTCAGTCGTTGATCGGCGGCTACAAGAATGATGCTGCGGATGAATTGTTTGTCGTCAATGCGAAAGGCCAAGTCTTGACGCATTCGGAGTCGGATCGCTTCCTGACCGACATGTCCGGGGACCCCAATATTCAGCATATTCTGGAGACGGACCAGCCCAGTGGTTATTTCATGGACGGCAAACGCAAGCTGGTCACTTACGTCAAATCACCGGATATGGACTGGATGTTTGTCAGCGTTAGCGATTATAAAAATTTGCTATTTAATATGAACTTGTTGAAATGGTCGGCCTTGGGTCTGGCTGTGCTTATCTTCGCCCTTAGCCTTGGCGTGTCCCTATGGCTCACCAATCATGCTTATAATCCTCTGCGCCATCTGCTCGAAAAGATGTTGCCGGCAGGTAAAACGAAAATCGGCAATATGCGGCTTAATGAATTTGCATTGCTGGATGATAGTTACTCCCAACTGAAGGAACGCCTGTCTGCCATGGAGTCGGCGGCCAGTAGAGGGCAGCAGGCTGAATTGGTGCAAATGCTCAAAGGCGGCAATTCGCTGCAATATGAGCGGTTCAAGCAGCATTTTCCGGCCAAGCGGTATTCAGTTATGGTCATTCTGGTGGACAAGCTTAGCCACTTCCGTAATCATGGGGACGCTGAGACCAGGTCCTTCGCTTATGCTTCAATCTACAAAATGGCCGAGGAGGTACTGGGTGAACACGAAGCCCGGCTCGCCATTGCTGGCGAAGGAATAATTACCGGTGTATTGAAGGCTTCGGAGGGACCGTATCCGACGCAGCCGGGGAGTGCCTTTATTGAATTGCAAAGTCAAATTTATGAGAAGTTAGGCGTATCGGTTACGATTGGCATTGGCCCCTCAGCCTACGAGTATGATGAGCTATGTGTATCCTTCGAGAAAGCCTGCACTTGTGTCCAGCAGCGCTTCTTGCAAGGGGCGGGGCAAATTCATTTTTGCGGTCAGGAAGAAGGGCCTGCGGAGAGCAAGGAATACCCTCATAAATATGAGACAAGTATCATCGATGCGATTAAATTGCAACAACGTTTCCGTCTGAACCGGGAGATTGAACAGTGGCTGCATGGAATCCGGGATTGCGAGTATCATGAAGCTTTATTTTACATGAACCAATTGGTAGGAAGCTTGTATCGGCAATTTCATGCGAAGACGTTACGTGATTGCAGTGTATCCGCATCCTTCTCGCAGTTCATTCACCACATCGATGTCTACGAGACGCTGGAGGAAATTGGCGATGCTCTGAAGGAATTGGCTCACCGGCTGTGCGATGAGATGGAAGAAGCGAGCGATGCCAGATACAAGAAGATCGTATCCGACATCAAGAGGTTTGTGGAGAAGCATTATATGCGTCCGGACCTTTCCCTGGAGCTGGTGGCCAGCGAAGTAAGTCTCTCGCGGAGTTATGTGGGCAAGCTGTTTAAAGCGCACTGTCATATTTCCTTCAACGACTATATGAACGGGGTCAGGTTGACCAAAGCGAAGGAACTGTTAATGGCTAGCGATATGCCTGTGCAACTTGTCAGCGAGCAGGTGGGTATTTACAATACTACGTATTTCTATACCTTGTTCAAGAAGCATTACAAGATGTCGCCGGCGCAATTTCGCTTGCAAGGTAATGTGCGGGAAGGAACAGCTCAATAACGTAGCTTGTCAGTATTCAAAATTGGGCAATCCCCAATTCAAAATCAATCTGTCGTTTGCAAAAAGAAGTAATCCCTATTATTGAAGTATACGACCGCGTTCCCCTCCATTATATTAGGCACTAGCAACACTCAAACCACATAAACGGAAGGGGATGCTCCACAATGAAGCACTGGAAACGATGGCTTGGACCAGTCCTGATATTCGCATTGCTGTTAGCGGGTTGTTCGGGAGGTAATAAGAACACGCAAGGAAACGGCGGGGGAGAAGAAGGAGGGGCGGCTGCTGGGAAATTACCGGTACGCTACTTGCTTCCTGGCAATGAACCTGAAGGCTTGGATGAGGTTGTGAAGGCAATTAACGAGAAGATGGAGGCAGATGGTCTCAATCTGGTATATGAACCCACCTATATAGCTTGGGATGCCTGGGATCAGAAGACCAACCTGATGATGTCGACCGGCGAAGAGTTCGAATTGATTGCTATCATGCATGATACCAAAGGACCTAACGTGCTGGCCGGTAATGGCGGTATTATTCCAATTAACGATCTACTGGATGAATACGGTCCTGTGCTGAAGGAGAAGCTGCCGGACTGGGCGTGGGAATCAGTTAAGACGGATGGGAAAATTGTAACCGTTCCCAATTTCTGGATCGACGTAGCGATGAACGAAGGCATGATTACGTTCCGGGTGGACATGCTGGAGCAACATGGTCTGCAACCACCTAAAACTACAGAAGAACTGCTGAATGTTGCCGAGGTGTTCCAGAAGAACTGGCCACAGGACAACAAAAATGTATACATCAAAGTGTTAACGGAGCCAGCTAACCACTTGCATACTACCTATGAGACTTATCCATTCACCGTGGTCGATACGTTGATTTATGTCGATCAGGAGGGCCAGGTCAAGTCTTGGCTGGAGACCGAAGAATTTAAGAAAGACATTCAGTTTATGAATGAAGCTTATAAACGTGGCTTGATTATGAAGGACGTTCTGACGGCTCCGGCCGAAGTAATCAACCAAGAGGAACTGGCTGGGCGTTATCTGTTCCGTCCGGGCGATGTTGGCCTTAACGATGCGGTGCGCGCAGAGTTCCCAGGCGCACGCAACGATGCGTTCTATATGAACGACACAATCAAATTCAGAGCGAATGCGCTGCGTAATTCCAACGGCGTATCGGCTACGACTCCTCATCCGGAAGCGGGCATTCAGTTCTTGAACTGGGTATTCAGTGACAAAGCGAATTTCGATTTGGTGCAAAGTGGTATCGAGGGTGTGCATTGGAAGAACACCGGAGACCAGAAGAAAGACATCCTGGCTACAACGGACAATGGCGCTCCCGTCTATGAATTGGCGAACTGGTTGCTGGGGCATGTCGAATTCAACCGTTACCAAAGCAATATTGAAGATGGACGTCTGGAACGTCGTACTACAATTGCAGAGGATGCCATCAACAGTGTAACGATCGGGTTTAACTTTGATCCGACGAATGTAGCGAGCGAGTATGCCAACAGTATGGCGGAACTCAAGACCAGTATCTATCCGCTGATGTATGGCGTGGTCGATTATGACGCAGGCTTCCCTAATGCGTTGCAGAATATGAAAGCAGCAGGCCTTGATGCCGTGGTTGCCGAATATGATAAGCAGTTCCAGGAATGGCGCAGCAAGCAATAAGCTAATATGAAATGAGCGAACAACAAAAAACGGTCGTGTCCGGGAGTCCACCTGGCACGGCCGTTTCTTGTCTTACCTTGATAGCTACATGAAGTCAAAGAAATACCTTGTCACATGGAAGAACACGGGAGATGTATACGTCAAGCTGTCGACCAGGTTCAAATAGATCTTCCTTGGGTGATTAACTTGATCCTCTTGACCAATCCGCAGATCACGCTTGAGTACGGAGACCGTGAGGCTGCCGATGAAGCCGCCCAGGCCGATCAGGCTGCCTGCGAACAAGCCAAAAGAGGCATCGAGCGGGGTAAAGAATGGCGCCAGCAAATAGGCGGCTCCCGTCGTAGACAGCATGGCCACAATGAAGCCTTCCCAGGTCAGGTAGGGATTGGCTGTCGGGGCGATTTTATGTTTGCCGATATAGTAGGAGGCCAGGTAGTGCACAATATCGTTAAGTTGAGTCAGTACGACGAGCAGCAATACCAGTCCTGCGCCGTATTGTGGGGTGGCGAAGGGGAAATAGGCCAGGTGGCTAAGACCGAAGACCATCAGCATCAGGCCCCATTGCACACGGCTTACGCTGCGCAGAAATCCTGCCGTACCTTTGTTGACGATGCGGGGGAGGGGGAGGAACAGGAACACGTATACGGGAATAAAGATGATGAACATGCCGTACCACTCAATATATATCCAGTAGAACTGTGCGGGAATGGACAGGTATGCCCAGAGATACAAGCGACGCTCGGCTTTGCGTGAACGAATCATGGAGAAGTATTCCTTCAGTGCGAAGAAGGAGAGCAGCATGATGCCCAGCAGCGACACGATCGGGTTGAACAACGTCGCCAGACATAAAATCAGCCACATGCCCCACCAGGTCCATAGCCGTTGGCTCCAAACCGAGTAATCTTTTGCGCGGTTCCGCCGCTTGAGTACGAAATATATAGAATGAATGGCCGCCAAGGACCAAAAGATAACGATCAACGTCCAGTGCAAATTGTTCATTGTTTCTGTCGCCTGCTTCCTTCGAGAGGTAGATTCCACCAAAGGAATCATATGTTATTATGGAGGAATAGTCCATACTTGATAAGGGGATTTCATCGATGTTAGAGGAACGCTCGGTGTTTATTTTGCTAACGAATACAGGTACGTTATTCACGAAAATGATTAAGGGCTACACCAGAGCCCCCTATAATCATGCTTCCATCTCCTTTAACCGGGAGCTATCGGAGCTATACAGCTTTGGGCGGAAGAATCCGAATAATCCGCTTAACGGCGGGTTTGTGAAGGAGGATATCCAGACCGGGACCTTTAGCAAATACCCCAATACGACCTGCGTAATGTATGAGCTAAGAGTAACGAGCCGTGAGGTGGAGAAGATGGAGCGGGTGCTCGATCTCTTCATTCGCAAGCGGGAGAAATATTTATACAACATCCTTGGGGTGATTGGCATCGCCTTGAAGGAGCCGGTCGAGTTCAGCAATTCCTACTTCTGCTCCCAGTTTGTCGCCGAGGTGCTGGAGCGTTCAGGGATCAAGCTTTGGAACAAGCTGCCCGCTCTGGTGACGCCGGATGACTTCCGTCAGTGCGAGCGCTTGAAGCTGGTGTATGAAGGTAAGCTAAGCGAGTATCGGCCTTAAAAATTATAATATTCACTACAACTGTGATTCCGATGTATAATAGACTTGTCGACAAGTACACAATATTAACGAAAAGAGGGTTAACGATGTTCAGAGCAACGGAGGATCAGGAATTTTATGAGCTGCTGAGCCCTACAATATTGCCTAAGGCTTCGGGATTTCTGTGGAACGAAACTATGATGATTCATATGAATTGCCGCGGCTATGCCGTAGCCCAGTTCATGCAGCCGGAGCCGGCAAAGTATTCCTATGCACCCAATCTGGAAGCTAAAACATTTATGCAGCCCGAGCAGCCATATTATGCTCATCATCCGGGTCGCTTCGTCTTTGTAAAGGACGAGGAAACCGAAAGCGTATTCTCGGCGCCCTATGAGCCAGTACGCGTGGGCACAGACAGCTACAGCTTCGCAGCAGGAAAGAGCAGTATCGTCTGGACCGTGGAACATCAGGGCGTGCAGGTGGAGATGACGCTTAGCTTGCCCAAGCAAGATCCGCTGGAGCTCTGGCGCGTCAAGATCAAGAATACCTCTTCCGTGAAGAAGAAGCTCAGTGTGTATCCGTATTTTACTGTGGGCTATATGTCCTGGATGAATCAGGCGGGCGAATATCTTCAGGAGCTTCAAGCTATCGTGTGCTCCGCTGTGACCCCGTACCAGAAATATCAGGACTACGATAAAATCAAGAACTTCCGTGATAAAACCTTCCTGATTGCTGAGCAATCGCCAACCTCCTGGGAGGTAAGCCAGGAAGCATTCGAAGGGGAGGGGGGCATTACGATGCCGTCCGCCCTTGCCGGGGAGGAATTGGCGGGAGGCGATGCCCGTTACGAAACACCGGTGGCCGTCATGCAATATCGTGTAGAATTGGTCCCGGGAGAAGAGAAGGAGTACCGCTTCCTGTTCGGACCTGCGCAGGACGAGCAGCAAATCGCCCAGATCCGCGAGACTTATTTCCTGCGTGGCTCTGAGATTGGTGAGGATGGCTTTACTGCCGCTCTGCAAGAATATGACCAGTATATTCGCGAGGGTAAGGGATGTCTGACGATTAGCACACCGGATGCAGATCTGGATAACTTCGTTAACCACTGGCTGCCCCGGCAAATTTATTATCATGGTCAGACCAACCGGTTAACGACCGATCCGCAGACTCGTAACTACTTACAGGACCATATGGGCATGAGCTATATCAAACCGAAGGTGGCACGGGCGTCCTTCCTGACGGCGATGAGTCAGCAGGAGGTTAGTGGTGCCATGCCGGACGGGATTGTGCTGCACCCGGATGCGGAACTGAAATATATTAACCAGGTGCCTCATACCGACCATTGTGTCTGGTTGCCGATTTGCCTGGCCACATATCTTGACGAGACGGGGGACTATTCGATTCTGGAGGAACGGGTTCCTTATGCTGGCAGCGGAGAGATTACCCCGGTGTATGAGCATGTGGACCGGGCGATGCGCTGGCTGATTCATGACCGTGACGAGCGGGGATTGAACTATATCAATCAAGGGGATTGGTGTGACCCGATGAATATGGTCGGGTACAAAGGCAAAGGCGTCTCCGGCTGGCTAACGATTGCTACCGCCTATGCCTTCCAGGTCTGGGCCGATATTTGTGAACAAAACGGCCAAGCTGAGCAGGCGGAAGCCTACCGCACTGCTGCGCAAGAGACCAACGATGCCGTTAACCGCCATTTGTGGGATGGAGAGTGGTATGCCCGGGGGATTACGGATGATAACGTCGTATTCGGAATTCACACGGACAAGGAAGGGCGGATCTTCATCAATCCGCAGGGCTGGTCGCTGCTTAGCGGCGCTGCAGATAGCGACAAGAAGGAGAAGCTGATGCAGGCGGTCAAGGAGCAACTGGAGACGCCGTATGGCGTGGAGAAGCTGGCTCCTTCCTATACCGCGATGCGTGAGGACGTGGGGCGGGTAACTCAGAAGCATCCGGGCTCAGCCGAGAACGGGGCTGTCTATAATCATGCCGCTGCCTTCTACATCTACGCGTTGTATACGGTAGGCGAGCAGGAAGATGCGTTCCGGCTGCTGCGCAAGATGTTGCCTGGGCCAGACGTGGATGATATCGTTCAACGTGGCCAGCTTCCTATCTTCATCCCCAACTATTACCGGGGAGCCTATCGTCAATTTCCACGTACAGCGGGACGCTCCAGTCACCTGTTCAATACAGGAACGGTGCCTTGGGTGTATCGTTGTCTGATCGACGGATTGTTTGGCGTACAGGGCACCAAGGACGGGATTCGCATTCGTCCGCAATTGCCAAGTACTTGGCCAGAGGCCAAGGTGACTCGCAGCTTCCGCGGAGCTACGCTGGATATTGAAATGAAGCGGGAAGCCGGTATTATGTCGGCGGAGGTTTACGTGGCTGACCAACTGGTAGAGGATGGCGTACTGCGAGATGTGCAGCAAGGCCGGAAATACCGGGTGCTGGTGAAGCTGCCGCTGGAAGGTTAGATACATTGAATTAATGCAAAAAAACGGTCGTGTCAGGGAGTCACCCTGATGCGGCCGTTTCTCTATATTTGAAGACATATTGTTCTTACCCAACGTCGACCCGGTCGATATTGCGGAAGCTGAGGTAGGTAATGAAGATGCCCAGCGCCGCCAGCGATAACGGAATGGCAATGATGGAACTGAGGGTGAAGCCAAAGTTGTTGGAGCACACCACTACGACGATAACAATGGACGAGACGATGGTCATAGGAACGGATTTCTTAGGTAACCCGATGACCAACGGCAGCAGGCTCATCCCCGCAGCGCCGAAGGCTTGCATTAGCACGGTAAGGCCATGGCTAAGCAGCATTTCCGTAGTAAGCGGGCCGGGGATATATTGGACCACTGAGTTGATTCCGACAAACAGTGCGTCGATTAACAGATTAGCAATAACCACATTAGCGAAAGTCCAGCCGAAGACCATCGCCAGCTTGGCGAAGATCAGCTTCTTGCGGCTGATGGGATAAGAGAACATCAGGGCAATTGTTTTATCCTTAAACTCATTAATGACCAGCTTGGACAATAATACGGAAGCATAGATGATGAAGGTAGCTCGAACCACCAGATCAATGAGCGCTAACATTTCGGGCATCGTCGTGAAGGCGAGCTCTTCCAAGCCTGAACCTCCGACATAATACATGGTTCCCACCAATCCGGCAATGATAAGATAGGTAATCAGGGATCCCCAGAGGTAGCTATCAAACCGCCCTTTCTTGAGCTCCAGCTTAATGAGTTGCAACATGCTCATTACCTCCTTTGATCATATCGAAGAAATATTCCTCCAGGCTGTGATGCCTGCGGTTGATGGATTGGATTGGCACGTCACTGGCGATTAGCCCCTTGGCCAACACCTCTGGCGACAGCTTGGTATCGTAGATGCGAATGGTGTTATCGCCCATTTGCTTGATATTCTCGATCTCCAATGTATCCACCAGGACAAAAGCAGCCAGGCTAACGTTGGAGGTCACGATCTCTACATATTCTGTGGTGGAAGCGTGGACCGTTTCCATGGATACCTCCCGCAGCAAGCGACCTCCATCAATGACGCCAATGGTATCGGCTACTTGTTCTACTTCCGAGAGCAAATGGCTGGAGATCAGGATTGCGGTGCCCCATTCATCGCGAATTCGGACAAAGAGCTGGCGCATTGCTTGAATGCCTTCCGGGTCAAGTCCATTAATCGGCTCATCCAGCAATAGCAGCTCTGGCCGCGTGACAATGGCCCGGGCAATTCCGAGTCGCTGCTTCATGCCGAGCGAGAACTGCTTGACTGGCTTATCATAGGTGGCTGCCAGTTGTACCATTTCCAGAGCATCCCGGATAGCGCCTTCCTTGTAATACCCCATGTACTCCGTGTGCAGCTCTAGATTTTGCTCTGCGGTCAGCTTCTCATAGAAGACCGGCGTTTCAATTAAATGCCCGATGCGCTTTAGATGTTCCGTAGACCCAGGCAACAACTTCTCACCAAAAATTTCAATCTCGCCGCCGGTGGGCTTCACCAGACCGAGCAGCATTTTCATCACCGTCGATTTCCCGGCTCCGTTGGGTCCGAGAAATCCGTAAATTTCGCCACGACGTAAATTCATATTAACCCCGGACACCACTTCTGCAGGTCCGTAGCTTTTTGTAAGCTGTCTGGTTCTGACTAATTCCTTCATGGTTTCACTCCCTTTGCTTGATCTATACCTATCGTAACGGGGGAAACTCTCTTTTCTATTTCGGACTTCTTACTTATTTCTTACGTTGCTCGTTCCGACCGGATCAAGGTGATCGTGAAGCAGGTGCGAACGCCTGGCGTGCTCTCCAGTCCAAGCCTACCGTTTAACCGTTCGGTCAGCCGCTTGGCGATGGTTAGGCCTAGTCCGCTGCCTTGCATATTGCGATTACGGGAATCTTCCATCGTATACATCCGCTCAAATACCCGGGCTTGCTCCTTGGATGAAATACCACGTCCCCGGTCGATGACCTGAATGTGTATTTCTTTCTTATCCTCTTCAAGCAGCAGGCCGAGATAATGGCCTTCGGCTCCATAACGCATGGCGTTGGATAGCAGGTTGTCCAGAATGCGGGAGAGCGCCTCAGCATTGGCGTATACCCATACCGGATGCTCTGGCAACTGGATATCCACCTGGAAGCCTTGCTCAGACAGGAGATCGAAGTAGGCCAATATGCGCTGGCGGCTGACCTCTCCTGCATCTATGACGGATAGAGGAATGTCCAGATCACCAGATTCCAACCGGGCCAGGTCGAAGAAGGTATTGATGAGTTGATGAACCTGCACCGTCTTTCTATGTATTTCACCTAGCATACGTTGCT
Organism: Paenibacillus senegalimassiliensis; assembly: GCF_001486585.1. GTDB lineage: Bacteria > Bacillota > Bacilli > Paenibacillales > Paenibacillaceae > Fontibacillus > Fontibacillus senegalimassiliensis. The sequence continues at coordinate 597,569 of NZ_LN909044.1, read as the reverse complement.
GTTCCTCTTCAGGCAGCTCGGGCTGCTGAGACAACATCTCGGCATAACCCATGATCACCGTCAGTGGAGTCTTCAGATCGTGCGAGACGTTGGACAACATCATTCGCATCGCTCGCTCTGTACCGGCATAATCTGCCGCCGACTGGCCTGCCCGGTCCAGCAGGGCATTAATAGTCTGCAGCAGTTCCCGCAATTCGGGCAGAGCGGTTACCGTAAGGATGCGTTCCTGAGTCAGCGGCTCTCGCGGATTGGTGAAGGGCAGGAGCTTCTTATGGACATAAGATAACTCTCTGCGCAGTGTTTGGGCCATCCTGCGCTCGTGCCAATACAGCAATGCAAATAAGATGAGAGGAATCAACAGCAGCCATGGCAGCCAAGAGTACCCTGTCATTTATCCTTCCCCCAGCCGATAGCCGATGCCCCATAAAGTCCGGATATACCGGGGATGGGAGGGATCGTCTTCGATTTTTTCGCGTAGCCTTCTCATATGTACATTAATAACGTTGTCGTCATTGTAGTATTCCTCGTTCCAGACCTGCTGATACAGCATGGCCTTGGTGTACACCCGGGTTGGATGCTGAAGGAACAGCTTCAAAATTTGAAACTCCTTGGGAGTAAGTGAAATTTCCTGATCACGCTTGATTACCGTAAAATTATCAGGGTCAACCGTCAAATCGCCCAGGGACAGTAATTGCGGTGAAGCGTCCTGCTCCACTTGCTCTTGACTTGAATACAATGTCGCCCGGCGGATGGATGCCTGCACGCGTGCGGCCAATTCCATTAATGAGAAGGGCTTGGCGATGTAGTCATCTGCGCCGATTCGCAGGCCCAGCGCTTTATCGACCTCATTATCCTTGGCGGACAGAATCAGGATGGGGACGCGGCTAAGCCGGCGAATATGCTCCAAGACCTCCAACCCACTTCGTTTAGGCAGCATAAGATCAAGCAGCACTAAATCGTAGCTACCCGGTACGAATTGCTGAAGTGCCTGTTCGCCGTCACTGACGAGGGTAATGTCATAACCCTCTTTGGTCAAGTAATCCTGCACCATCGTGCTGATGGAGGGATCATCCTCAACCATGAATATTTTGCCCTCCATGATTTCGCCTCTTCCTGCTTCGAATTTATCCCTATTCTAAGCCAGGGCGAATTTTTCCACAAGAAATGGACCCTCTAAAATACTTTAACAAACTTTTAGTAAGTTACTTGACAAATGAAACCAACCAAGGTATGATAATCTCACATTCAAATAATTCATATTAAAGTTATTGGAGAAGTTAAAGAAATATGCTGGTGGTGTGACGGTTGGGATTTTTGGGTAAGTTATTTAGTAGGTCTACCAATATCGAGGAGGAAAAAGTCATGTCGAAGTTGAATATCGGAATCATTTTGGGAAGTACACGCGAAGGCCGCGTTAGCCCACAAGTAGGGGAATGGGTGAAGCAGCATGCAGATGCCCGCGGCGACGCCAACTACGAGATTATTGATATCGCTGATTACAAGCTGCCATTACTTGGCGAAGCCGATGCTTCCGAGCAAGCTGCTGCCTGGAATGCTAAGCTGAACAGTCTGGATGGCTTTGTATTCGTCGTGCAAGAATATAATCACAGCATCTCTGCTGCGTTGAAGAATGCTCTCGACTATGCTCGTGAAGCATGGAACAATAAATCCGCTGGGATTGTCAGCTATGGTTCCGTAGGCGGAGCTCGTGCGGCTGAGCATCTGCGCGGCATCCTGGGCGAATTGCTGGTAGCGGACGTACGTGTACACGTAGCGTTGTCGCTGTTCACCGATTTCGAGAACTTCAGCACGTTCAAACCTGCTGAATTGCACCTGACGAACTTGAACGAAATGCTGGATCAAGTGAATGCTTGGGGCGGCGCTTTGAAAACTTTGCGTTAAGATCGGGCGTTGATCAGATAGAAGCTTAAACCCCCCGCCTCTTTAGATAGAGGCGGGGGGTTTTTTTTTGATAATATTTATCCTCTTATAGAGGTTGTGCTTAGATCAGCTTATGCGCATACCATTTCTCGCCGCGGAACCGCCAAAGGAAGATGAACCCGCGTACACCCCATTCGCAGCACATCGCCAGCCAGACGCCGAGGATACCGAGCCCGAAGCTAATTCCGAGAACGTAGCCGAATATGACGCGGAATAACCACATGGTCAGCATGGAGGAGATGGAGGTGAAGCGTGAATCCCCGGCTGCCCGCAAGGCCGATGGCAAGATGAAGCTGATCGGCCAGAGTGGGAGCTGGGCAATCAAGCTCACCATCAGTACGAGGAAGATATCGCCAATGATTTCCGTCGGCGGTTCAAAGAGATGCACCAGCGGATAGAAGAACGGCATCAGAATGAGACTGAGTGCAGCCAGGAAGATCGAGCCCAACCACAGGAAGGACTTGATGAACTTGCGGGCATCCCGGATGTTGCCACCTCCAATGCATTGTCCCACCACCGTGACGATGGTGAGCGATAGAGCCGAGGCCGGAATTTGGAACACCCCGGCCAGCGCCCCGGCAATCGCATTGGTGGCGATGGCGTAGGTGCCGAGACTGACGATGAAGACCTGGGTCAGCAGCTTGCCGCCATTGAAGAACATCTGCTCCGCAGCAAAGGGAATGCCGATGAATAGCATTTTGCGCAGCATCTCGATAGGGAACTGGAACAGGTCTCGCCACTGCAAATGCAACGAGGTCTCTACCCGGAACAGATAGTACAGGGCACACCCGGCCCCTACATATCTGGCAATATTCACGGCTAACGTCATGCCGAATACCCCCATATCGAGCAGGGTAATAAATAGAACATTCAACAGCACATACAGCAGATTCATAATTAGCGACAGGAACAGAGAGGCCCGGGTCTTACCGATTCCTCTCAGTGAGGCGCACACCGCCTGGACCGTAGCCAGCCCCGTATAGGAAATGCTACTGCCGATCAGATAGACGCGGGCGCTTTCCAGGACCTCTGGCGAGGCGGCCCCGAACAGTAAATTTAGCATCGGCTGATGGAAGGCGATCAGCAGCAGGGCGATAGCCACGGACAGCAGAGAGACGGAGGTCACAGTGGCCGCCGAGGCCCGTGATACATTGCGGTCATTGCGACTTCCTTTATACTGCGCGACTAATACCGTACCGCCGGTGGCTACCGCGACGAATACATTGATCAGGAAAATATTAAGCGAGTCCACAATATTGACCGCACTAACAGCAGCCACACCCGAGGAACTGATCATGGCCGTATTGACCAGATTGAGGCCGATAATAAAAGCCTGATCAATCAGGATCGGGATGAACAAGGCGATGATTTGCCGATAATCCATCGATTCGCCCGACAAATGTTTCTCCAGAAGGGCGTGGCTCTTTTGCCTTAATCGAAGTCTTGTTTTATGCTTGGCGAGGAAGTGTTTCAAGTCATCACATTCTTTTCGCATTATAGTAGAAATTTCCGAACGTCTGTATATTGACCTAGTTTACCGGAAAATATTGTCTTCGTATAGGGCCGTGGAATGGGCTTCACTGAATTGATAAACATAAAATGGAGGAATGTAACATGGAAATTGGTATCAGTACCTTTGTGGAGACGACTCCCGATGTGGTGACAGGCGAAATCATTAGTCATGCCCAGCGGCTGCGGGAGGTGGTGGAGGAGATTGTGCTGGCTGATAAGGTCGGCCTGGACGTGTTTGGTGTCGGGGAGCATCATCGTCAGGACTATGCTGCTTCTTCTCCAGCGGTGCTGTTGGCTGCTGCTGCGCACCAAACCTCGCGGATTCGCTTGACCAGCGCGGTGACCGTATTGTCCTCGGATGATCCCGTGCGCGTCTTTCAGGACTTTGCTACTCTAGATGGCATATCGAACGGGCGGGCGGAGATTATGGCTGGCCGGGGCTCCTTCATTGAGTCTTTCCCGTTGTTTGGCTACGACTTGAATGACTATGATGAACTGTTCGACGAGAAGCTGGATTTATTACTGAAATTATGTGCTTCAGAAAAAGTAACCTGGGAGGGCAAGCATCGTCCGTCCATTCGTAATCTGGGTATCTATCCGCGTCCAGTCCAGCAGCCACTTCCCGTATGGATCGGTAGCGGCGGGAATACCGAATCGGTTATCCGCGCAGGCCTGCTTGGTTTACCGTTGGTACTGGCCATCATCGGCGGGCGTCCGGTGCAATTTGCGCCGCTCGTGAAGATGTACAAGCGGGCAGCGGCACAGGCCGGGCATGATGTCTCCAAGCTTACGGTTGCTTCGCATTCCCATGGATTCGTGGCTGAACGCAATGAGGTAGCCGTTGAGAAATTCTTCCCGTCTACCCAAGCCGTCATGAATGTCATTGGACGTGAGCGGGGATGGGGCCGTTATGATCGGGCCAGCTATGACGCGGCGCGTAGTCCGGAAGGAGCACTGTATGTAGGCGATCCGGAGACCGTAGCGAACAAGATCATTGATTTGCGCAAGCGGGTAGGCATCACCCGGTTCATGCTGCATTGCCCGCTTGGCACGATGCCGCATGAGGATGTGATGCGCGCTATTGAACTGCTCGGGACCGAGGTAGCTCCGCGTGTCCGTGAGGAAATAGCCCGCTGGGAAGCGGCTGGCGAGGAAGAGGCTTGACAGGCCCCTCGCAGGTTATCCGAAAATAAGGATCGGGCCTAACTCGGGAGCTGACATTCCTTCGTATAATAGAGAAGAACACCTGCGCTTGACGCAAGTGAACTTGGAAGGAAGGGGATTATGATGCCAGCCGTGCCTTCGCGAAAGTCTGCCAGATCGAAATCGGCCAGACGGCCCATCAAGGCCAAGGTCGCAGCGGGAGGACGCTCGCGCCGGTCTTCCCGCAGGTCATCGTCAGGTTGGAGTGGCCCGTCCAGCATTGACAAGCAACTGGTGGCCTACGCCTGGCTCCAGGCCATCGGCACGAACCTTGCGGCCATTGGCCAGTCCAAGTCCTTGTCGAACCGCAGAAGCGTGCGAGAGGAAGGGGACCGGCTGGTTATCGTCGGCAATACGTTGCAGGCGATATCCAATGCGGCCCAAGCTGACTTGATTTTACAGCAGGGACAGTCGGAGAGCGATCAATTGAACTCCATCGGCAGCCTGCTGCAAGCCTTGGGGGAGACGCTGCAAGTCTTCACGGATCTCACGGACCCGGACTAAGCAGAAATGGGCTAGTTTTGCTCTCCTGCCGCGCTCTGCTCCAATTCAAGACCGCCCGATTTCAACCTTGACTTCCTTCCCCAGAGCCGTCAGGACGGGCTCAAGCTCAAATAGCTGCTCAATATGGTGAACCCCATGAGGCAACTCGGAGCGGTATAAGGCTTCACTAAGAATAGTGGCCATCCTGGCCGTAATCAGCGCTTCATGCTCTCCCTGGAGGTAACATTCGGCCAAGGCAGACTGCCCTTGATAAGTTCCTCGGGCATCTACTTTCACGGCAAACCGGGCTGTTCCCATGTATGGTTTGCCAAGTAGCCCTATGGCAGCCCTGCGCACGGGGCTCCAGTTCAACGAGCGGAGCATTCCGGTCGCCTTCATCCCGGCAAGCAGGCGGGTGACGCCTGCGGAATCAAAGCACAAGCGAGTGGCAACAGTAGGCACGCCCAAGGTGATGGGGAGTACATGTTGATCGGAGAAGTTGAAGCGATAGGCCATACGACCCTTTGCTCCTCTGCCAAAGCTGATTTTTTGGCCATCTGTGAAGCTGCTTACCTCCGTCGGTTCTCCTTGCTCCACAACGGTATAGTTGGCGTTCATATTATCGATGGTCCATTCGATCGCGGCTTGCCCATGCTGATCGCCTAGACCTAACATAATAGAAATGTCTATGGAATCCGTGTTATCCAGCAAGTAATGGGCATGATGGGCCAGAAGATGGGTCAGTCCGGGAGCCAGTCCCACGCTAAGCACCGCCGTCGCACCGCCGGATAAGGCAATCGGGTTGTGTTTTTCTATTTGGGCCAAGAAGGAATAGTCCGCAGATACGTCAATGTAATGCGTTCCTTTCTCCAAGCAGAATTGCACAAACCTGGTATCGGTCTGATCCAGGCACATGACGACGAGCCGTGCTTGCTCTAACAGACCTGGACTGGGCGGAGCCTGGACATCCAAATGCAGTGGCTGGACCTTTCCTCCAGTAGACTGGCTGAACTTTCGGGCGCGTTGCAAATTTCTTCCGGCAGCATACACCTTCCCGGGAAAAAGCTCGCCCAGCCTCCTCGAAATAGCTTGCCCTACCTGACCGTATCCCCCAATGACGATGATTTGATCCTTCATAATGATTTCTCCTCTCTGTTATGAATAGGGTGTTCAGCTTCTCTGGCAGCGCCTGAGCGGTCCGGACAACGATTTCCCTGATAAAGCTGGAACCCCCACAGGATTAAGGCGGCGGAAGCCATATAAATGCTAGCTTCAAATGACCCCTGAATAGAGCGGGCCATAAGGGGCCTGAGTTGAACCTCAATGCTTCCCAGCCCAAGGGCTGCCCCCAAAGCCATACCCAAATTGCGCGTCAAGGCGATCATTCCCGAGATCGCCCCAATATGCTCTCTGGGGGTGTGTCGCATGATGAAGCTATTGTTCGGGGAAGCTAGCAATCCCATACCAAGGCCAATTAACGCGAGCACAGAGGATATGCCCCAGATCGGCAGACTGTCCAGGTACAAGAAGAAGAGGACGGCCCCTCCGCCCATGGCGGCTAATCCCATCGGCACCAGGCTCTTAGGGCCCCAGGCATCGGACAAGTGTCCGGCGAGAGGCCCGGTCACCGCGAGTAGAAGTGGGTAGAAGGCCAGCACAACTCCGGCGAGCGAAGGAGTCAAATCCTCAATGCCCGATAGATAGAAGGGCAAGGTGACCAGCCCATGATTGGCCAAGGCGAAGGAAACGACGCTAATGATCAGCCCGATGCCCACTTGAGGAATACGAAGGACATGCACTGGTAGAAAGGGGCTAGGCTGGCGGAGCTCCCATCCAAGCAGTAGCACCAAGGCCGTCAAAGAGATGGATAAAGGCACGAGCGTTTCAGTCGCCAGCCACCCTTGCGCACCGGCCAGGGAGAGCCCGTAAACCCCGGAGGCCGCTGAAATGATCAGCAACAGTGCCCCGACAGGGTCGGAAGCAGGCTTGCCCCGTTCCGGCTCTTGCCGGGGGATATAGCGGAAGGCTAGCCAGGTGCCAAGCAGAGCAACGGGTACGTGAAGCAGGAACAGCCACCGCCAGTGCAGCCATTCTACAATAAGGCCTCCAATGGCAGGCCCGCACATGGCACCTAGGGCAACGGCGGTGCTTAGGGAGCCAAGGGCCTTCCCTCTGTGCTGCTGGGGCCAATGAATCGTGACCAGCGCGATATTGGTCGCTTGAAACATCGCAGCACCTACAGCCTGTAACAGTCTAAATCCAAGCAAGGCTGAAATGTTAGGGGCAGATGCGGTTAAGAGAGATCCCACAGTAAACAAAGCTAAGCCGTAATTATGAATGCGGCGGTATCCCCAACGTTCCCCCAGCTTACCCATGACCGGAAGCAAGGAGGTGATAGCGAGAAGGTAACCGGTGGTCACCCATGAGACGGTTGCTGAATCGGCATGAAGGGCCTCAGCCAGATAGGGCAGCGACATATGAATAACGGTGGCGATATAATGAGACAGAAAGGCCCCGATGCTGATGGCAACCAACATTCCCTTTCGGTTAGCTGCCGAGGGATTGGCAGCAGAGTTGTGTAACGTGTTCATGGTTAACCTCCTTTACTTCTTAGGAACCATTGTTATTGTCCTATAAAAGTATAGTTACTAAACTAAATCCGTAAAAAAATAACTCAATCTGAAAATCAGAACGGCATCAACGCCCGTTGATCTTGGTATTGAGTTAACACTTAATTGCAACTCTAACTCGCTTATTGATCAAGAAAATCCGCAAATTTCTCGATGCCTCTCTCGAAAATTTCAATTTCTTCTTCTGAGAATTGAGCGCGAAGCTGCTCATAAAAATCATGGTGCAACGCTTCGTGGGCGGCAACCGCCTCACATCCCTTGTCCGACAGGGAGATCAGGGTGCTGCGAGAATCGGTAGGATGCTGCGAGCGATGCACCAATCCCTTCGGCTCCAGGCGGGCAACCAGTTGGGTAACGGCGCCCTTGGTGACGCCCAGCCGTGATGCCAGCTCGCTCATCAGCACGCTGCCCTCGGGGCCAACGGCTTCCAGCGTGTGGATTTCACTAGGGGTGAGCAAGCCTGCTGCCCCAAAGGATAAGGGCTGGCGCTCAAGCCGACGAAGCTGCATGATGAGTCGTCCGATGCCCATTTTCCCTCTATTATTTTTTGGCTCAGAGTTGGTTCGTTGAATATTCATAAATTTAGTATAGTTCCTAAACTTAATAGATGTCAAATTGGCGAGGTTCCCCATACGAAATAACCCCAATCCCGTGATGACCAAATTGGGGTTACCCGTATTTATAGAGAATCAAAGAATCGGCTGCAAAAATTGCTTGATCTTCACCAGGGTATTGGCGGGATCGATATTTTGCAATAAATAATCGGAATCTTTCTTGTGAACGACTTGTTCTGAGTAATTGCGCAAATATTCCTCCGTGACTTCATGAGGTGCACCTTCCCGCTCACCGCGTAGCCGGATGTCGTCCTTGGTGACATAGAGGAATATTCGAACAGCCTGCGACCCAAAGCGCTTGCGGAAGACCTGAACCCCGTCATGATTCATTACGACAATCGCTGCCTGATGCGAGGTGAGCGCTTCCATTAAATCGCGTTCGGGAATGCCATAGCTTCCTCTCTCCAGGCGTACAGATTGGCTGAATCCCGCTCCGCCTTCAATGCTCTGGAATTCTTCAGGGGAGATGAAGCGGTAATGTTCTCCGCTAACTTCCCCTTGGCGAATCCGGCGCGTTGTATAGGGCCTTACATAAGGGATATTAAGCTCGGCACTTAATTGACTGGCGATGCTCTTTCTTCCGGAGCCGCTTGTACCTGTAATAATGATGACCTTGGGTTGATCCTTGATGACCTTGTTCTGTTCCGTATCGGGGTTCTCTACGGCCGCGGGGGCCGGGGACGATTTGGATGATTTAAGCCATTTCCACATGTTTCTCCATGCGCTTGACGAGACTGGCTTGTCTTAGGCCAGAATCGCCGCACGGATTCACCTCCTTGATGTTCATAAGTCCTTATAGTGCGTGATAGTGCGTGTTCAAAAAGTCGAGTTTTTAGGACCGAAGATTATGCTTCCGATGTGCGTTTTTTCAAAACGCTTTAGGTTGGATGAAGCCAGGGACTGAGTAGCGGAGCTACACGTTTTCGGAGAAAACGACTTCGGAAGCATATGGGTACGTGAGCAACTACAATGTTTCTGAAGGAAACATACTACGGAAGCCTATGCTAGGCCCGGCTGAATTCAAGATTCGATGTCGAACCCTCTCCTCGAATAGCTTCGTCCTGGGAAGACGACTTTTTGAACAACCTATTATATTATATATTTCGGCAGGGAGGTTCCTCCTTGTTATGCGCTGGATGAAAATGCTTACTTCATCAGGTTCTCTGTCCGCTTCTCATGATTCAATAGCCAGCCTTTACGCGATACGCCACCGCCATATCCACCGAGGTCACCATTGGAATTAATGACACGGTGGCAGGGGATAATTAGCGCGAGTTGGTTGGCTCCGTTGGCCTGAGCAACAGCCCGATAGGCGGACGGTTTGCCAATGGCGACCGCAAGGTCGGCGTAGGAACGGGTCTCGCCGGGCGGGATCTGCTGCAATTGCGCCCATACCTGCTGTTGAAAGGGGGAACCCAGCAAGCATAGCGGGGTCGTGAACTGGGTGAGGCTGCCCTCGAAGTAGAGGGTCAATTCCCGCTCAATAGAGCGGATGGGTTCTGTCACGCCGGGAATGATCGCTGCCTTGGTGCGGTTCCGCAAGCGCTCCACTTCTCGTTCTAACCCGCGGCGGTCGATGAACTCCAGGAGATATAGACCCACTTCGTCCGCGATGGCCATCATAGGGCCAAGCTGCGTGTCAATCCAGGCGGCATGAAGAATTTTGCCTCCGGTAAGCCGGGTTGGGGCAGCCCCCATAATCCGTGAGAACGCATCCCGAAAGCCGCTGCTCGATTCATAGCCGGTAGAGAGCTGAGAATCGATGACCGGACTTCCGGAGCGAATATTCTTCAGAGCCAGTCCCATGCGGCGGGCACGGGCGTATTCCACAAAGGTCATGCCGAAGCGCTTCTTGAACTGGCGCCGTGCCGTCGACGCGTCGACGGACAGCTCCCGGAAGTCGACGTCCTTCCACCGCTTCTCCGGATTGGCCTCCACCGCCTCCACCAATTGTCTGACCAGATCCGAGACATGGCCCGGATGGGACAGAGGACGGCAACGCTGACATGGACGGAAGGAGGCCAGCAAGGCTTCCTTGGCCGTCTCGTAAAATTCACAGTTCTCGAATTTGGGCTTGCGTGCGGGACAGGTTGGGCGGCAGAAGACGCCGGTGGTCTTCACCCCAACGTAGAATACTCCCTCGTATTCTGATTTTTTCTGGAGCAGGGCTTGATAATAGAGTTGTTTTCGTTCAGCAGATATCATCCTGCATAGGCCTCCTTGCCTTTATATCACTTTCCTGAATTATAGCTTTAGGATAAAGGTATCGTCGCCGAAAATCAGGCATCTATTTTTACGGAATTCCAGAGGTAGACAGCGGGCAAGACTTCCATTGTAGACAGGCATGTTTTGTTATATGATAGCAGGGTAAATTGGGTATTCCCAGCATGATAAGTTTGTCAATTACAATTTGTACGTGGAGGAACCGATGTATCCTAAAAAACTAAACTATACGATGCCGGCCGAATGGGCCGCACATGAACGTACTTTTATTTCCTGGCCAGTACAGGACTCGATGGTATACCCGGAGCTTTATGAAGAAGTATGTGCCGGTTATGCCGAATTTATTGAGGCCATCGCCGAGTTTGAACCCATTACGGTGGTGGTGAACTCCGCCGATCTGGAGCGTGTGCAAGGGCGATTTGCCCAGGCAGGCAGCGCGGAGACTGGAGCGAATGACCGTATCAGCTTGCTGGCAATCGAGCATAACGATGCCTGGCTGCGAGATAACGGACCGACCTTTGTGGTTGGGCCGCAGGGTGAACTGGGCGGGGTGAACTGGGGCTTTAATGCCTGGGGCGGCAAATACGCTCCTTGGGATCTTGACGATGCCGTGGCCCCGCAAATCCTCAATACCTTAAACGTCAAGCAATTTGATGCTCCATTGGTGCTGGAAGGTGGCTCCATCCATACGGATGGAGAGGGGACATTGCTTACTACGGAAGAATGCTTGCTGAACCTGAACCGCAATCCGCAATTGAGCCGGGAAGAGATTGAAGCAGCGGTGAAAAATTACGTCAATGTTGATCAGATCATCTGGCTGAAGCGTGGCCTCAGTGGCGACGAGACGGACGGACATATCGATAATGTGGCTTGCTTCGCTGCACCGGGCAAGATTCTCTTGCAGGTCTGCAACGATCCCGATGATGAGAACTATGCCATCACGCAGGAGAACCTGGCTATATTAAGCCAAGCTGTGGATGCGCAGGGCAGAAAACTGGAGATTATTCCAATTCCTCAGCCACCTCAGGCATTTTATGAAGATACACGCCTGACCTTAAGTTATTTGAACTTCTATTTTGTGAACGGGGGCATCATTTTGCCCGTATTCGGCGGGGAGGCGGCAGAGACCGACCGTCAGGCTGTGAAGATACTGGGTGAGCTGTACCCGCAGCGGCGAATCCGTACGGTGAACGGCATGGCCATTATCCGCGAGGGCGGCAACGTGCACTGTACTACCCAGCAGATGCCAGCAGGACGACATTAAGAAAGGGAGGTCCATCATGAGCAAGAGACAGGTGAAAGTAGCAGCCACCCAAATGAGCTGTTCATCCAATAAAGAAGAGAATATCGCCAAGGCGGACAAGTTGGTCAGACAAGCGGCCCAGCAGGGAGCGCAAATTATTTTGCTGCAAGAGCTATTTGAGACCCCTTACTTCTGCCAGAAAGAAAAAGCGGATTACTACGCATACGCCACCGAACTTGAGGAGAATGCGGCAATTCGCCATTTTCAGCAAGTAGCGAAGGAGCTTCAGGTCGTGCTTCCGATCAGCTTCTATGAGAAGAAGAACAACGCTCGCTACAACTCGCTGGCCGTCATTGATGCGGATGGCAAGATTTTAGGGCGCTATCGCAAGAGTCATATTCCCGATGGTCCGGGTTATGAAGAGAAGTTTTATTTTAATCCGGGGGACACGGGCTTTAAAGTATGGAACACTCGTTATGCCAAGATTGGTGTGGGCATATGCTGGGATCAATGGTATCCGGAAGCGGCTCGCTGCATGGCCCTGATGGGCGCAGAAATTCTGTTCTACCCGACGGCCATTGGGTCGGAGCCGCAGGACGGGTCAATTGATTCCAAGGACCACTGGCAGATGTGCATGCGGGGCCATGCGGCCTCGAACCTCGTTCCGGTGATTGCTTCCAATCGTATCGGTGAGGAGACGGATGAGGATTCTGCGATTACCTTCTACGGGTCCTCCTTTATCGCCGGGCCACAGGGCAATATGATTGCTGAAGCGGGCCGTGCCGAAGAGACGGTGCTGGTCGCTGAATTCGATCTGGATCAACTGGAGACCCAGCGGATTGAGTGGGGTATTTTCCGCGACCGTCGTCCCGAGCTATACAAGGTTATTGCCTCATATGATGGTGAATTGCTGATCGATTAGATTCGTGCTGGAGAGAAAGAAGGGATAGGAGTGGCGCGATCACTGTACCTGGCTTTAGTGTTGTTAAGTTTGATTTGGGGTGGCTCTTTTTTCTTTATTAAAATACTGCTGCCAGACTTCGGCCCATGGACCATCGCTTTCCTGCGTTCAGTCTTTGGGCTGGCGACCATTACCGTGGTCATGGTCATATTGCGCAAGCCGTTTGGTTTACGGCAGATTCCCTGGGTGCTCATGGTAGTGATGGCTCTGATCAATACGGCGATCCCTTGGGCCTTGATTGGATTCAGCGAGACACGGCTGACAAGCAGCATGACGTCGGTGGTTAATGCGACCACACCTTTATGGACCCTGGTGGTGGGCGTTGCGATCTTTGGCGTGGCAGCGACTCGTACCCAGTGGCTGGGGATGGGCTTGGCCTTTCTGGGCTTGCCTATTCTGGCGGGAGTCAGTCCGACTTCACTGGCCTCGGTGGACCTGCTAGGGTTCGCCAGTATGCTGGGGGCGACCTTATGCTATGCCATAGGCACACATCTGTCCAAACGCTTATCGGGCGGACTAACGATGTATCAGATTACGTTTGGTACATTAATCAGCGCGATGCTGGGCAGCGGTCTGATGTTCCTCTTGTTTGAGAGAAATTCTCTGGCACCGCTGGCGTCACCAACTACACTGGGGGCGATCATTGGCTTAGGGGTGTTCGGCTCCGGGATTGCCTACATTTTGTTCTATTTCATGGTACAGAAGGGCAGTGCGCAATTCGCTACAATGGTGACCTATCTGGTGCCAGTGAGCGCTATTTTCTGGGGCTTTACGCTGTTAGATGAGCCCGTGAGCTGGCGTCTGCTGGTTGCTCTGGTCTTTATCCTCGGCGGGGTATATCTTGCGGGCCGTGGTGGAAGACAAGGCAGAAAGCAGATACCTGTAGCGGACACGCCAAGCGGCGAGAAGCTGGAGACGGGACCGACCTGTGTTACGAAGGGGTAGGGGTATTATTAGAAGTCATTAAATATGAACTATAGTTCAACATGTTTTATGAGGTCCTGTCTTTTGCAGGGGGCATTCCCCTGGTACAAGACAGGGCTTTTTGCTTTTCCTGCACAGATGATGATTTAAACTTATAGGTAAAAGGCTATTGCTGTAAAAAACACAATAGTGTATGATACATAGTATAAATATAGTGTATGATACACACTATGTGTAAAACAGTATGTGACAGACGAGGTGGAAGCATGAATTCATTACTTAATTCGTTCATCACGGAGCTGCGGCGGGGGACGCTCACGCTTGCCGTGCTTAGCCAATTAAGAGAACGGCAATACGGCTATTCTCTGGTGCAACGATTGGAGAATTCAGGAGTGGCTATTGATCAGAGCACATTGTATCCACTCTTGCGCCGTCTGGAGAAGCAGGAATTGGTGACCAGTAGTTGGGATACGTCGGAGAGCCGGCCGCGTAAGTATTATGTGCTAAGTCCATTTGGTCAGGAGATTTATGAACAGTTGAAGCTGGAGTGGGAGAGAACCTCCCGAGAGCTGCACGACCTATTGAAGGGGGAAGATGGCCATGAATCCATCAAATCTGATTGAGTTGTACATTCAGGAAGTGACCCGTAGGCTGCCCGAGCAGGGCCGGGAGGATATCGCGCTGGAATTGCGGTCCACAATTGAGGATATGCTGCCTGACGAGTATGAGGAAGCGGAGGTTAAGGAGGCCTTGACGAAGCTGGGTAATCCTGCGGTGCTAGCCGCACAGTACCGGGACCAGCCCCAATACCTGATTGGACCCCGTTATTACGAGACTTATATTCAACTCATCAAAATGGTACTGCCCATCGCTGCTGTTATTGGGGTTATCGCTGTATTTGCTGATCAATTATTCATTTACACGGGTTCCGTTGCCGAAATCGATTGGGTTGACTTTATGACAGGGCTGATTGGCGGGGTGATCAGTCAAGCTGTATCGGTCATGCTGCAAGCCGCCTTCTGGATTACGTTGGTCTTTGCCATTCTGGAGCGGTCTGGTGTTAAGGAGAGCACCGGAGAGGGGTGGAAAAGGAACCCTAAAGGGTGGACGCCCGAGGAGCTTTATCGCATCCGTAACATTCCTGTGGAGAAAAAAATCGCCAAAACCAAGGTCTTTTTTGACCTACTAGTGACGGCGATAGGGGGCTGTATTTTTTTTAACGCTGATCGGCTCATCGTTGTTTATGAATCTGGGCAAAACGGTCTGGAACGGCTAATGCCGGTATTTAATCAGGATGTACTTCTGTCCTATTGGCCGTGGGTCGTGTTGTGGCTTGCCCTCGATGTGACTTTGTCTATCTATAAATGGCTGGCGGGTCAGTGGACGTATCGGATGGCCGCACTCAATGCTGCCGTTTATGCCGTTACGTTGTGCGTCTTTGCATCTATGCTGCTCCGTGCCGACACCTTAATCTCGGCAGCCTTCCACGTCAAAATGGGCGAATGGTTTTGGTTTGGTTATTCCAGTTTGGCGGATGGTGGATTTACGCAGGCCAGTCTATTGTGGATTACCTTCTTCGCCATTACATTAGCTGTTTCGATCGATACCTGGCAGGGCTTCCGTAAAGCGGGGATACAACCCCGGCCTTCATCGTATAAATGAGAATAGTCGTAACCCTGCGACCTAAATTAACAGAACAAGAGTTGAAGACAGAGTGAAGTAAAACAATTGAAGGAGGTCAAAACATTGGTAGAGCATAATGACTTGGAGAAGCGTAAAGAGTCAGAAGAGCAAGAGTTCCAAGACCCGGCACAGCTTGAAGTGTTGAAGCAACGTCTAAATCAGGTTGAACAGGCATTGGAGCAATCGCAGAAGCTGAACAGGACTGTATCCAGAGTCGTGGTTCCGGTGATTATTGGTATTGCCGTTATCTTCGGTTTGTTGATACTGATAGGTATCCTTCAGTTTATAAGTGGCGGAAACTAGCACGGGAAGTTGCGCATGAACAGATACCGCACCGTTAAGGAACCGTCGGCGTAACCATCAGCAGAGGAATGAAATCGTCAGGATAACTCCTTTTAAGAAAAATTAGTCCCTTTTCCCTAGCCGAACCCTTGCTTGGGCCCCCGCATAGCATATAAGACAATTGCGGGGGAAAGGGGCGCGGCTCCATGACAGGAACTGAGTTATCGGCAATCCACATCGTATATCTGTCTTTTATCGTGTTCATCATGGCGCTACTGATCCGGCGGCGAGATACCACCATGATTTGTGTGGTGGGAATTTTCACATTAGGCCTGCTGGCTACGGAGACGCTTAGCGGTTCAATATCGGGCATATTTCAATCCTTTGTTTACGCAACGCGGGAACTGATGGGGACGATTATGATCATCTCCATTATTGTAGCGATGAGCCGAGTGCTAATTCGAACGGGCATCAATGAGACGATGGTGGCTCCCTTGACGCGTTTCTTGCGCACGCCAGCCATGGCCTATTGGGGAATCGGCCTGATTATGATGGTGACCTCCTTGTTTTTCTGGCCTTCTCCAGCGGTGGCGCTTGTGGGTGCGGTTCTTCTGCCGGTGGCTATTCGCGTGGGTCTACCGGCTTTGGGCGCGGCGATGGCGATGAACCTGTTCGGACACGGCATCGCTTTGTCCGGGGACTACATCATTCAGGGTGCACCGAAGCTGACGGCTGATGCGGCGGGTCTACCGGTCAGCAGCGTGATGTCGGCCAGCGTACCGTTAGTTATTGTCATGGGAGTGGTGAGCACCGTTACGGCTTACTGGATGATGCGCCGTGATCAGCGTAATGGTACATGGCGAGATGGTCTGGTGAAAGTAAAGGGGACTGACGGCGGACTGATGGATAGTCGTCCGACGAGTGAGGAACGGCGGAAGGTTGGCAAGGAGGAAGGCGACGCCGCAGACCGTACAGACGACGTGCTCCGTCCACAGGTCAGAAGGGGGCTCGCCATTCTGATTCCGTTGCTGTTCGCTGCGGATGTTGCCGCGATGTTTGTGTTAGGGCTTCAAGGCGGTGACGCCACGGCACTGGTGGGAGGAACAGCCGTGCTGATTCTGGTTGGCGTCACCTTGCTGGCTCACCGTGATCACGGTCTGGAGAAGGTGACCTCCTATCTGATTGAAGGCTTAACCTTTGGCTTCAAGGTGTTTGGCCCCGTCATTCCGATTGCGGCCTTTTTCTATCTGGGGGATGCCGCATTTACCGAGCTATTCGGGCAGGTCCTTCCGGCGACCTCCCATGGCATCGTGAACGACCTTGGCCTGGCCCTGGCCAGTGTCGTCCCGCTAAACGGCAGCGTGGGCGCCATCACGCTCGCCGTGACCGGAGCGATTACCGGCCTGGACGGCTCCGGCTTCTCGGGCATTTCGTTGGCCGGTTCCATCGCCCAACTGTTCGGCACCGCCATCGGTGGTGGCACAGCCACCTTGACGGCGCTGGGGCAGGTCGCCGCCATCTGGGTTGGCGGCGGCACCCTGATCCCGTGGGCGCTCATCCCGGCCGCCGCCATATGCGGCGTGAGCCCGTTCGAGCTGGCTCGCCGCAACCTGAAGCCCGTGCTCATCGGCCTAGCCGTGACCACTGTGGTTGCCATGTTCATGGTGTAGGGGAGATTGAAGGAAGAAGATGGAATGTAGAAGGTAATTTGGTTGTATCTCGGCTGCGGCTGTAGCTATAACTTTGTAGAGTAATCCACTTTATAGGGAAATCCTCCCGTTAATTTCACCAAAATAAGCAAAATCAGCGATTTATAGGGAAATCCTTCATCTAATTGCCCCGATTTCAGCCTCAATGGGTGATTCAGGCAATATTATATGGAGGATTTCCAGTTAATCACTATTTGCAGCACAAACATTAACAATTAGCGGGAGTTTTTCCTGCTAAGTTCGGCAAGTGCGCTAAGCTTGTTAAGTGTACTAAGTGTCTACTGCACCTTGCACCTATGTTACTCCAAAAAGTTTAGTGCTCCCCGCACCAACTCATAGCCGACAATTCGCTGGCCGTTGCCGTGGTAGACGGGCTTGATCCAGCCTTTGGCCTGTACTTTACGCAGCATGAGTACGGCTGTTTTATGATCTAGCTCAAAGTGCTGCTTCACATCGATCGGACGAATGGGACTGGCTTGACGCCCGGCTAGTCGAATAATTTCTTTCTCTGCGATCAGGCCACGGGAGATCGGAGCTTGGGCGGGAAGGTAGCGGCTCAACACCATGCGCAGCAAATTTATGCACAAGTCCGGGCGTTGCTCCACATCATCATAAGCCAAGGAAATCACCTGGTAGCCCATCGCATGCAGGAAGGTTTCCCGGTTGAGCTCACGGCAGTATTTTTGCCGATCCATATCCCTCACGTGAACCGAGTAGCCTTTAATCTCCAGAAGCAGCTTTATTTCTCCCGGTAGCCAGGCAAAGTCGGCAAAAAACGGTCTTCCCCGCCAATCGCTCACTTCATACTCAGGGTGTAAATCTGCAAAATCACCACGAAGTGGCCACCATACCTGCCTTAGAAACATAGCCTCTGCATGGGCATGGCCCCGCCCCAGCCGCGCACGGCGTTCACCATGTCTTGCCGCGAGATGTCTTTCCATAAAGACTGCATAGCTTTCTTCATAACTCATTCCAATTCACCTAACCTCTCTATCTCGGCAGCAAGCCGATTTCATTACTAGCTAGTCCCCTCGCAAGGAACCGCCGCCAACAAAAAAACGCCCCGCCTCCTCCCCCGGAACTGTAATTCAGGGCGCTACAACCGTGAGGTCTGCGCTGCCCATGAATACCAGTCCTTGAAGGAGCTGTGCGGGACGTGCTTCGTCTTGTCCTTAGTATAAAGCAGATGGGAAAACCACGTCCAGACATCTGCAACTCAACTTTCTGACATCATTCCTATTCATCTTCGTGCTATCCTTTTATGATGAAACTAAGCGATCTTCATTGCGTATCATTACTTAGCGTGTTTTTTTATAGTTCTCCCAAGGGCTGAGGGTGGCTTGGAGAATTCGTTCTAATGGCACAGATTTGTATACGGAAATCGGAGCTTTTTTCGCCAAATGCAGGCGTTGAATGAAGAGTAGCTATTGTTGAATCTCCATGTATATTTGTACAATATCAATAGAGAGGGTGGTTGGAGTGGCGCAGGAGATGAGTGTGAAATTGTATGAGAAGCTGCCGGATGGGGAACTGAAGGAGCTGGAAGAGCGAGTATGGAGCGGAAATATGATTGCCGCGCTGGAGCATGTCAATTATCTGGTGGTTGGCAAGCGCGAGTTTGAGACAGTGGAAGGTCGTTTGAACGTGGATGAGGGTAAGCTGGAACTGCTGCTCGTACCTATTGCACACGACTGAGTGGAGTACACGACTAAGTATAACTAAGCCTGAGCAAGTACCACTAGCACTAATAAGGTTTTTGACTATGTCAGATTGATCTTGAGTTAGGCCAAGGTAAGAATACACATGATAAGCACGGTAGGCATAAATAAGCAGCGATAAGCAGCACAAATAAAGCAAGGTTCTTAGCAAGTTCGTAAGGAGGGAACCGGTTTTGACTAATGATGACAGAGCAACATCCCCAGAGGAAATGAGTTCAACAGAACAACAGCGGGAGCATACTACGCAGGATTCGGCAGGCTCGAAGTTTTTGACATCCGAGGGCAAGCCACTGCGTGTATTGTCCACCTCGCTGGGCATTGCGTTATTGGCGAATGCCTTCTTGATCCCCGGCTCGGGAGCTACGGCTGCCAGCACTAGTGCTGGCGGCGAAGAGCCCCAGCTTGTGGCTTGGTCAACGGAGGAAGTGAAGCAGTATTTTGATAAAAATGTAGACTGGAGCCTCCCGCTTCCACTGGAGGAAGAGGAGGAAGGGGCATCGGGAAGCGCCGAAGGAACTTCCGGCTCTGGTAGCGATACGTCGGCCAATCGAGCCATTTACCACTCCGGTTTCGGCTGGGACGACATGCTCTTGTATCACTTGCTGTTCAACAGCGGAGCGAACTATTCGTCCAGCCGCTGGCATGACAATAATCGCGGATACTATGCAGGTACTTCAACGCCGTATAAGCCCAAGTCCTACTCTAGCGATACGTTCCAGAATAAACAAACCGCAGGTTCCGTCGTTCGGCCGAAAACATCCACGTCGTCGACCGGGTCCATTGTTCGGCGCTCGACCTCTTCGCAAGCGGGAGGGATTGGCGGTAAATCAAGCGGATTAGGTTCGTCTTCCGACTCTTCGGGTTCATCGAAAAGCTCTATTTCCGGCTCATCCTCAGGCCGTTCAAGCAAGGGGTTCTTTGGCGGATGATCGAGGACAAGGGTCATTCTGTATTTGAAGTCGTCGGCCAGCCCCATGCTAATCGGGAGGATCGGGTGCGGCAGCTTGCGGAATTAGGCTTCACCTGGGCTAATATTGAGGAAGAGCAGTATTGGATTGATCAGTTGGTGCTCATGCCGAAGGAGCTCTACATAGAGTTGGAGCAGGCCGCGGCAAGGCTATGGACCATTCTTGATAAAACGGTACGTTATGTCCATTTGCGGCATGATTTGTACGAGTTGATTGGCATTCCGCCCGTTCTGTGGACGATGCTTGATGAATTGCCTATGCCAGAGCCGGGGCTCATTAGCCGCTATGCACGGTTTGACTTTGCCATCTCAAGCGAAGGAGCCATCAAACTGCTGGAGCTGAACGCCGATACGCCAACCGGGTACGTCGAGTCCTCGATTGCGACGCCTTGGCTGATGGAGCAAGCAGGCTACCCTTCACCCAATGCCCGCATGAAGGAGCTTCTAGCCGAGGCTTGGGCAACGGAACAGCCTGATACGGTGGCTTGCATGGAATATGGGCGACACTTGGAGGATTCCGGGACGATTGAAGCCTTGGGGCGTCATAGCGGACTCACGCTTCATTATGAGGATTGCCTGGAGTTATGGGTTGATGAAGGTACGCTGAAGACCAAGGACAATCGTATCGTTGAGCGAATGTTCGCGTTATACCCGAAAGAATGGATGGCCGTAGACGATGCTGGGGAAGCACTCAGCTATGCCATTGAGACCGGAAGGTTGAAGATTTTTAACGGACCTCATAGTATTTTACTGCAATCCAAAGGTTTGCTGGCAGCGGCCTGGGGCCTTTACGAATTAGGGTTGCTATTTAATGAAGAAGAACGTGATACCATTGCCAAATACGTACTGCCTACCTACAACAAGCCAGTCTTCTCCGGCAGCTTCGTGTCCAAATCGATGTTTGGGCGTGAAGGAGGTTCGGTACGGATGTTCGATGCGGATGGGCAGCTTGAGCTGGAGGATCAGGAGGGCTTCGACAGCAGCGTGCTGTTCCCTTCGGTCTATCAAAAAAGAGCGGAGTTGGCGCGCATTCAGACGGCTGAGGGAGAGTTCCACCTATTAACTGGCTTGTTCATGCTAAACGGAACCCCCTGCGGTATGTTGGGCCGGGCCGGTGGGCTCATTACCGGTAATGCGAGTCATTTTATCCCGTTGGGAGTGAAATAAATGTACGTGCACAGACAGACCAAAATCCGGCGCAGTGCGGTTGCCGCCTTGCTTCTGCTGATCATGCTGGCGCTTAGCGCTTGCGGAGGGCAATCGAATCTGTTCTCATTTGATACGGGAAGTGAAGCAACATTAACAACCTCGCGTGTGCCGTGGGACTATAAAATTGTTGAAGCTACCGTGGGTGATTTGGTCGGAAGCGACATGACCATTCTTCCCGACAATGACTTGTTGCCTAATGATAATAACTATGCCACCGGGGATCGGATTTGGGTGCTTCAATTTATGGATGCCGAACTCACGACGGATGAGAATCAGAAGAATGAAGTTCGCCTGTCGTCCTGGACGACGCTCAAGACGTATTCGGATCAAGCGACGGCTGAACAAGATTTGGCTGAATTAAAGGTATCCATCACGACCGAGGTTGACTTGGTAGGGGTATACAAGACTGAGTATGAAGGTAAGACCCGGGCATTCGCAGTGCTGGAGTTGCCAACGGGCAACCGGATTAAGCAACCGATTGATGATGCGCGTTATACGGCATTGGAGAAAGAACAGAAGGCTTCAGTCGTGCTGGAGGAAGTGCATGATTTTGCCGATTATGATTTAGCATTTGCGAAATTTCGGGGGTGGGCGGAGTAATGATAGCCATCAATATCTTGATCAGTGTAGTCGCAATGATTTTGCTGCAGCTATTGGGAATGGTCGTATTTAATTGGATGACGCCATATCGTGATATGGAAGAGTTGAAGAAGGGCAATGTCGCTGTCGCCCTGGCGCTGGGCGGGAAATTTCTCGGTACGGCGATTATTTTAGGCGTGTCGGCCTTTACGAATACTTCGATTGTGCATATGGTGATCTGGTTTGCCGTGGGGTATGTCTGCCTGATTGCGTCCTATTGGATATTCGAATTGGTCACTCCAGGCTTCAACGTCTCCGATCAATTGAAGAAGGGCAACGTAGCCGTGGGCACGCTGCTGTGTATGGTGTTTATTGGCATGGCGTTTGCCGTCAGCAGTCTGATTATCTAACAAAAAAAGCAAGCCAGGAGGACATTTCACTTTACCTCCTGGCTTGCTTTTTTTATAACTTTAAGTGAAGGCTACTCGCGAGCAGGTTTGTCTCCAAGCTTGCTCAAGAAATCTTGAATTTGCCGCTGCATGGCCGTAACGTCTTCCAGGGTGACCTGAGTATCGGCGAACAATTGCAAAGGAACCGTACATGCCTTCTCTTGCAGCTTGGCTCCTGCGTCGGTTAACCGGATGATCACATTGCGTTCATCGGATTTGTCGCGGGTACGAGTGAGCAGTTCCATGCCCTCCAGCTTCTTGAGCAAGGGCGTTAACGTTCCCGAGTCCAGCGCTAACTTGGCCCCGAGTTCCTTGACGGTGACACCATCTTGTTCCCACAAGGATAGCAACGTAATATATTGCGTGTATGTCAAGCCTAGCTCCGTAAGAAGCGGCCGGTACTGCTTCATAATTTCCTTGGAGCAGGTATAGAAGGCAAAGCATAGCTGATTATCCAGTTTCATCACTCCGCCATCTATCAACTCTTGAGTCGTTAATTCATGCTTTGTCAGTTCATTCAGTTGCATTTTCCTCACCTGCCATTTAATTGTATGCAATCTATTTGTTGTGCAGTCATTATATCATCCCCAAAGACAGCAAGTAAAGGAGTCCCCGGTAGGTGATGATACGGGATTTGACATCGCTAATTAAATTGTATACAATTGAATTACGCTAAATTAATTTGTGGAGGTAATGAATATGTCTCTCTATGATATCGAAGTGAAAACAATCCAAGGCCAAGCGCAAACGTTAGAGCCTTACCGTGGACAGGTGTTGCTGATAGTGAATACGGCGACCAAATGTGGCTTTGCCCCTCAATTTAAGGGCTTGCAGAAGCTCCATGATACTTACAAGGACCAAGGCTTCTCCGTGCTGGGCTTTCCTTCGGCTCAGTTTGCCAATCAGGAATTGGGAACGGACGAAGAGGTTGCACAAGCTTGCGAGTTGAACTTTGGCGTGTCGTTCCCGCTGTTCTCCAAGATTGATGTGAACGGCAAGAATGCACATCCGCTCTTTCAACATTTAACCAAGGAAGCCCCTGGCTTGCTCGGGTCCAAGGCGATCAAATGGAATTTCACCAAATTCCTGGTCGATAGCCAAGGACAGGTTGTCAAGCGGTTCGCCCCAGCGGATGAACCGGCCAGCATTGAAGCGCATATCCGTGAATTGCTCGGTGCCGGAGCGAACGTATAGGATAGCTGCAGCCAACAAACAGCCTCGCCCTTCTGTATCGTAGTACAGGAGGCGAGGCCGTTATATTTCACAGAGCTATACCAGCTTCTTGCGAAAGGCTCCGGAGATGAGATCGAGGATTGTAATCATGACAATGATACCCAGTAAGATGATACCAACGCGGTCCCAGTCCCGGGAGTTTAAGGCAAAGATCAACGGGGTGCCGATTCCGCCGGCTCCAATCATTCCAAGAATCGTAGCGGAGCGGAGGTTGATCTCGAAGCGGTATAGGGTGTAGGAGAGGAAGCCAGGCAATACCTGTGGCAGCACCGCGAACCACATGATTTGCAGGCGGTTGGCGCCTGCGGCCAGTAGCGCCTCTGTAGGTCCTTGATCCATATTCTCGATCTCATCCGCGAACAGCTTGCCTAGCATGCCGACGGAGTGTAGCCCAAGAGCAAGTACACCGGCGAATGATCCCGGTCCCACGGCCTTGATGAACAGCAAAGCCATGACAATCTCCGGGAAGGTGCGGACGAAGCTCAGCACCATCTTGCCTGAGCCGGAGAACCAGCGGGTCCGGCTCATATTGGTTGCGGCCCAGAAGGCAAACGGAACACAGATCGCAGTTGAAATAAAAGTGCCCAGGATGGAGATGCTCAACGTTTCGAGCAACCCCCGCAGCAGGTCCTCCCCCTCTGGCAAATAAACGTAATTCCAATCCGGAGAGAACAGCCCGGTAAAGATTGCTCGGGTAATTTGCCCTGCCGTTTCCTTGATGCCATTCAAAGGGATACCTGCGAAGGCCCAAATATAGACCAGGGCCAGCAGCAGGTAGATTAACCAGCGGTAACGATTCTTTTTCGGCTTGGTTATTTTATGGCGCCAGTTCGTGGAAGGGGTGTTATTTGGCGTATGGGTCGTATTTGTCGTCATAGCAACTTCTCCCGCAATTTGGTACTTACATAGTCGATGAGCAGGACAACGGCGAGCGTGAACAAAATAATGACGCACGTCTTGTCGTACTCCAGGAAGCCAAGTGTGACTTCATAATAGTGGCCAATCCCTCCGGCACCTACGAGTCCAAGGACAGCGGCAGCACGGACATTAATTTCGAAGGCGTACAGCACGTAAGACATGAAGTGCGCCTGAATTTGTGGCACTACACCAAAGAAGATGCGCTGGATGGAAGATGCCCCAACAGAGGTCATAGCTTCCAAGGGGCCGCGGTCAATTGCTTCCAGCGACTCATAGGTTAGCTTGGCAATCAGCCCAAAGGAGAATACGGTTAGCGCCAGCATGCCGGGCAGCGTCCCCAGACCAAAGATGGCCACAAAGATAGCGGCAAGCAGCAGATCGGGAATTGTCCGCACCAGATTGAGCACGAAGCGGATGGGCTGATAAATCCAGGCGCTACGGCTAAGGTTGCTGGCACAGAGCAGGGCTACCGGCACGGCGAGGATGGCACCGAAGGTTGTTCCGACCAGTGCCATGCGAATCGTCTCCAGCATAGCTGGCACGATGTTGTCGAAGTAGCTCCATCTCGGCGGGAACATTTCTCGCAAGAGGTCAAGCATATTAGGAGCGCCTTGAATCAGCGTGCCCAGCGTAGCTTCGGTATTGATTGAGCTACCCCACAGCAGCAGCAGAATAATGGCCCCTGTTAAATAGTGCTTCAACTTGCTGGGCGCTTCCGGGCGCTGCGGGCTGCTGCCGGCCTGAACGCCATTCTGATGCGGCGGATGCATGCTCATCGGGCCCGGGCCTCCAGTTCCTGCGAGCTTGGCAAACGGCTTGCCAGTAATTCTTCATCATCGATGGGGCGGCCATAGATTTCCGCAAAGCGTTCATCGGTGGCCTCGGACACCGGGCCATCAAACACGACCTGCCCCGCACGCAAACCAATAATACGGGTGGCGTACTGTCTGGCCAGATCGACAAAGTGCAGATTAATAATGGTAGTAATGCCAAGCTCAACATTGATTCGCTTCAAGTCGTCCATGACTTGCTTGGTGGTCAGCGGGTCCAGCGAGGCTACCGGTTCATCGGCCAGAATGATTTTCGCTTCCTGGGCGAGCACCCTTGCAATGGCTACCCGCTGTTGCTGCCCGCCGGACAGTTCATCGGCCCGAGCATAGGCCTTCTCTACGATATTGACGCGATCCAGCGCCTGAAAGGCAAGCTCCACATCAGCAGCGGGGAAGCGGCCAAGCAAGGTGCGCAGCGTAGAGTGGTAACCGACGCGTCCAGCCATCACATTGCGCAAGACCGACGAACGCTTCACCAGGTTGAAGCTTTGGAAGATCATGCCCACGTCGCGGCGAATCATACGCAGCTCTTTGCCGGACGCCTGGGTAATCGATTTGCCACCGATGATGATATCCCCTGATGAAATGTCATGCAGTCGGTTCATGGAACGCAGCAAGGTGGACTTACCAGCACCGGATAGTCCAACAACGGCAACGAATTCACCTTGTTCTATATGTAGATTGATCCGGTCAAGCCCCTTGGTGCCGTTCGGATAGGTTTTTGAGACATCACGTAATTCAATCACAGAAAAACTCCTTTATTGAAAGGTAGTTCAAAAAGTTGTCTTCCCAGGACGGAGTTGCTCATGGAGTAAATTCGACATCGAATCTTGAATTCAGCCGAGCCTTCCGTTGCTCACGTAGATCTGTCTACGCTCCGCTACTCAGTCCCAGCTTCATCCAACCTTCTTGGTCCTGTAAACCCAACTTTTTGAACTTTCATTATTAGAAAATAATCTGACAAGAACGCACAGCCAGCCGCGAGCGCGGGGGCACTCCGACTGGCCGGCATCATGTATTCGCCGCTCTCTGATGGTCTTTGCGGCATAAGCTAAGGAATTAACGAGGATGAAATGATTGCGGGAGACAGGCCCCCTAGAACTACTCGGTTCTTACTTTTTCGTTAAACTCACGAACCGTATCGAATACGCTGTCGCTGGACTCTACATATCCTTCGTGAGTGTAGATATCGGAGATAATTTGATGACCTTCCTCATCCTTGCCGATATCAATGAAGGCATCCTTCAACTTTTGCACCCATTCGGCACTCATGTCGGAGCGTACGGAAATGGTGTCGTTCGGAATAGGTTCGGTATACGTCAGGACGCGAGTGTCTTCAAATACCGACGGATAGTCCGCCTTCACCGTGTTGCGTGCATCCTGGAAGATCGCGGCGGCATCAACATCACCGTTCAACACGGCAATGACCCCTTGGTCATGCCCCTTAACCGTAATGGCTTGGACATCGGACAGCGGGTCCAGTCCGGCAGCGAGTAGCGCGCCGGCGGGCCATACATAACCGGCAGAAGAAGTTACGTTTTGGTAGGCGATTTTTTTGCCCTTCATATCTTCAATAGATTGAATCTCGGAATCTTTCTTGACAATGATCATCGACTTGTAGAAATCCACCAGTTCATCCGTAGGAGCGCCGGTATCATCCTGAACGCCATATCGCTGAGCCTGCAAAATAACCTCGGCAGCGCCCTTCTCCTTGGCCAGCACGTAAGCGGTAGGAGGCAAGAAGCCAACGTCTACTTGCTTGGAGGCCATAGCTTCGATAATCGTGTTATAATCGGTCGATACGCTGACCTTTACAGGAACGCCCAGACGGTCGGTCAGCAACTTTTCCAGTGGCTTAGCCTTGGCTTCCAGCGTGTCGGCATTTTGCGAAGGAACGAACTGAACGGTCAGGGTTTCTGGAACATAGCCAGGATCGGCTGGCTGTTCTGCTGCTCCCGTGTTTGTATTGGCTGCTGCGGAGTTTGTTTGTCCGCTTCCGGTGGATGCATTCCCACCACTGTTGGCCGGAGCATTATTACCACAAGCCCCCAGCACAAAGGAAAAAGTCAGAAACAAGGGTAAAATTAACTTCGTAATTTTCTTCAATTCGGATGACCTCCACTTTTTTGGTTATAGAGGTAGTTCAAAAATCGGCTTTTCCAACCTTCTCGGTCCTGCAAACCCGATTGTTTGAACGCGCTCTTATATGTAGATTATGTGAATACTATAAAAGACTTTTGTTATCACTCCGTCAGAAATAACACAGGCTTTTGTTAAATTTGAAATTATAGTCATTTTTACATAAATATGAACTAGTCTTGATAGAATGGGATAGTACATATATCCCAGATATAAAGGTGGGCTAGGCTATGACAGGAAATAAAACGATGAATCATTCTAGCGATGCAATAACCAATGAAGCGGGTTCGGAAGAGTTAAACTATCAAATTCTAGTAACCAGTGATATTCACGGCTCCATCTACCCGACCGACTATCGGACTTCAGACGAGCAGCAACGGGGGCTGGCCAAGCTAGCAACCCTTATTCGCCGCGAGCGCTTGCGCCATCCCGGAGGATTACTGTTGGACAACGGGGATTCGCTTCAGGGAACGCCGTTATGCTCCTACTTCGTCAAGTACCGGAAGGAAGAGATGCATCCGGCCATTGAAGTGATGAATAGGCTTGGCTACGATGCGGCCGTGCCAGGCAATCACGAGTTTAACTATGGTCCGGAGGTGCTCCGTCAGGCGGTGGAGCAGTCCACGTTCCCGTGGTTATCGGCGGGCATTGTTGAAGCGGGCAGCGGGGAGCCGGCTTTTGGCAAGCCTTATATCATGAAGACGACAGGTGAAGGCATTCGAGTTGCCATCTTGGGCGTGACTACCCATTACATTCCGAACTGGGAGAATCCTCGGCATATCGCCGACTGGGCCTTTCGGGATGCGCTGGAGACCGTGAAGGTCTGGGTCCCCCGCATTCGCGAAGAGGAACAGCCGGATCTGCTAATTGTCAGCTATCATGGCGGGTTCGAATGTGATCTGGATACCGGGGAGCCTAGCGAACGCTTGACCGGGGAGAACCAGGGGTCAGCTATTTGCCGAGAGGTGCCAGGAATCGATGTCCTGATCACCGGTCACCAGCATCGATTAATTGCAGGTGAGGTGGATGGGGTGACGGTCGTGCAGCCAGGCTGTAATGGACAAGCTCTGGGTAAGCTTGTGGTCCAATTCCAGCGACGTCAAGACAAATGGATTATCACGGGCAAGACAGCGGAGCTTCTCATTCCAGGTGTCGATGTTCCCGCTGATGAGCAAGTGCTTGAATGGATTGCTCCGATGGAGACAGGGACGCAGATCTGGTTGGACCAGTCTATCGGCCGTATAGATGGGGACATGAGCATTTCCAGTCCTGTTCTATGCCGTTTGGCAGATCATCCGTTCATGGAATTTGTGAACCGGGTACAGATGGAGGCGGCCGGAGTAGATATATCCAATGCTGCGCTGCTGAGCGAGCAATCGGGCGGCTTCCAGGGCAGTGTCACCATGCGAGATGTGTTGACGAATTTTATGTACCCGAACACACTAACGGTCCTTCGTTTAACGGGAAGGGATATCCGGGCAGCGTTAGAACAAACGGCTAACTATTTCGTAGTTGGCGAATCGGGGCAGGTAGCGGTCAATCCGCAGTATATGGAGCCGAAGCCTCAGCATTACAACTATGATATGTGGGAGGGCATCGAATACGAGCTTGCGGTGGATCGCCCTGCCGGTGAGCGGGTGGTCAAGCTGAACTACCATGGTATCCCGCTGGCGGATGAGGCAGAAGTGGATGTCGTCATGAACAACTACCGGGCAGGCGGCGGAGGGGACTATGAAATGTACCGGGGTAAGCCAATCATTCGGGAGATTCAGCAGGATATGGCGGAATTAGTAGCCGATTATGTCGTCCGAACTGGAACGATTGCGGCCAGATGCGATCAAAATTGGCAGGTCACGGTGCAAGGCGTGGGCGTGATCTGGTAAGATAGGCACAGCAGGATCAGAAAGAGGGAGCGCGCTGTAAATGAATCTGAGTGGATCGATCAGCCCGGTAGTGTCGGCCGTTATTTTGGGAGTTGCCTTGCTGGCGGCTCTATCCATTGTGTACCGGAGCTGGCGTAACGGCATTTCACCCATGCCTAGCCCAGTGGTGGTACGGCGTGCAGCCGTGAGGGAACTCCGCAAGTTGCTGCGGACGCCTGTTTCAAATGAAGCAGACGGATGCTCGAAGGAGCTTGATGCTCCTCCGGGGTATGGAACGATTGTCGAAGCAGGAGCGGGCTGGGGTTCATTGGCGGTAGACCTTGCTCGTTCCTTCCCGCAGCGGCAGATTATCGGCATTGAGAACTCCATCCTGCCTTGGCTCTTTTCC
Source organism: Paenibacillus senegalimassiliensis (assembly GCF_001486585.1). Taxonomy (GTDB): domain Bacteria; phylum Bacillota; class Bacilli; order Paenibacillales; family Paenibacillaceae; genus Fontibacillus; species Fontibacillus senegalimassiliensis. Next base: position 567,848 of record NZ_LN909044.1, on the reverse strand, counting down.
CGGCTGGCGGTCCGTTTGAGCGCTGTTCGAAATATACGGCTGCTTCGTGGAGATATTTATGAATACAGCTATGAGGAAGCAGCAGCGGTGTTTTGTTATTTGTACCCCGGCGCGATGAAGCGGCTGGACCCGATTCTAAGATCAAGACTGGCGGCTGGAGCATGGGTGGTAAGCATTTGCTTTGCACTACCGGGCTGGCGGGCCGCACATGAGATCACCTGCAGTGACCTATACCGTACGAAAATATATTTCTATCGGATAGAACCTGACGAGAGAGGAGGAATTTAGATGAGCGATACCATTAATGAGCAAGAATTGGTTCAATATATTGCCGACCGCGTCAAGACCAGTGTGGACAACATCCGGCTTGTGTTGAAATATGAGACGGACTTTATCGACCAGGCGCACAAGAAGGCCAAGGGCGACGTGGACATCGATGGGGATGAGCTGGTGGACTATGTGCTTAGTCGCCGTGACGTCAAGCTGGATGAGCTGACGGTTGAGACCATTCTTGATTTGGAGATGGATTATCTGACGGAGAAGGGCCTTGCAGGCTACGCAGATTGATATTGAAGAAAAAAAGACCTATGGTTAAATAAAGTCGGCCCGGGGCCCTAAATATTGGGGGCGCTGGGCTTTCTTTTGCTACAAATCTGCAAGGCTTGGCTTTATGATGGGAACATACTAGTTAGGGGGCAACCAATGTGCAAATACGAAGCATCGGAACTAAAATAAGTCTTATCGTAATTATTATTGTACTGCTGGTCGCCGGTAGCGTGGGATTGGTGGCGATGTGGCAGATGGAGAGCGGGATTAAAACGTTCGCCACCGCCAAGGCCAAAAGTGATGTCCGGCTGGCTAGCCGTTATGTCGATAGTAAATACCCGGGAAGCTGGCATGTAGAGGGGGAAACCCTCTATAAAGGCGATGTCGAAATTAGCGGCAACTTTGAGCTGGTGGACGAGATTGGGGAATTGACCGAGGATACGGTCACTATATTCCGGGGAGATACCCGGGTATCCACCAATATATTGGCAGAAGGCGAGCGGGTGGTCGGAACGAAGGTGTCCGATCAGGTCGGTGAGGTTGTGTTGAAGCAAGGCAACAGCTACTACGGCGAAGCTGAGGTACTGGGCCGTCCGTATCAAGCGGCTTATGAACCGCTTAAGGCCGATAATGGCGAGGTGATTGGCATTCTCTATGTAGGAGCCTCGCAGGAGCAGATCGAGATCATTCAAGCGGCGTTTACTCGCTACAACACCGTGGTAGGTCTGATTGCGGTGGCGTTGTCTGTAGCCATCGTGCTCGCTTATATGCGGCGAATTGGCAAGCGGCTGGGCCGCGTTACGGAAGCTATGGGTAAAGCCGGGGCTGGCGATTTCACCACGGTAGTGGATGATCCGGCCCAGGACGAGATCGGACGGCTAAGCGCTGGGTATAATCAAATGGGAGCCAATTTGCAGCAGCTTGTGCGGCAAGGCCAGCTTACCTCCGTCAAAATGGCGGAGGAAGCCCGGCAATTGCAGCAGGTGGCAGAACAGGCTACAGAGGATTCGGCACGAATTGCTGCCTCCATCGAGCAGGTGGCCGCCGGGGCCGAGGACCAGACGCAAAGCATGGCCGAGAATGCTCGGGCCATGGAGGAGATTGCAGTTGGCATTCAGCAAATTGCCGAGCATGCGGCCGATGCTGCCGAACTGGCTGGGCAATCCAGACAGCATGCCGAAGGTGGCGGGGATCAGGTCCGCCGTACTGTGGAGCAGATGGATTCCATTGACCGCTCGGTGCAGGCCAGCGGCTCGCTGGTTCGTCTCTTGAACGATAAATCCCAGGAGATCGCTCAGATGGTCGGCATCATTCAGGGAATCTCTCGCCAGACGAATCTGCTGGCGCTGAATGCTTCCATTGAAGCGGCTCGTGCTGGTGAAGAAGGCCGGGGGTTTGCGGTGGTAGCCTCGGAGGTGCGCAAGCTGGCCGAGCAGTCGGAAGCTTCGTCCGGCCGCATTGCCGAGGTGATGAGTGAGATTGATTCGGACATTAAGGAATCGCTGGCTGCTATGGACGAAGTGATGCGGGAGGTCGAAGCCGGATTGTCCCTGACAAGGGAGACGGACCGAAGCTTCGTGGGGATTGCTGCTTCAAGCGGACAGATTGCGGATCGAATTGAACAACTTGCAGCGACGGTTGAGCAAATGTCTGCGGGCATTCAGGAAGTGACGGCGTCCGTGCAGGTGATCGCGGATATTGCCCGTACTGCGGGGGATGCCTCACAAGAGGTGACCGGTGCCTCATCCAATCAGCTAGCCTCAATCGCTGAGATCAATGCCTCGTGTGTTTCGTTATCGCAAGTATCTACCGAATTGCAGCAGGCACTTAGCAAATTCAAGATTCAGGCGTAAGAAGCAGCAATAGATTAGTGCTATATAAGTTGAACTTATGTTTAACGCAAAGAAGCAGACGAGAAAATGTTCTTACGATCGCTGTTGCTCATGGATTTCTTTTATTCAATAAATTCTTATAAGGTAGAAATCCATTCCCAAAGGCGAACGCTCCGCTTCTTCAGAATCATTTTTCTCGCTTGCTTGTTATGCCTTTTCTTTAGTTCAACTGATATAGTAAATTCAAGGAAATGACCCGTCTTACTGCCCCGTAGCAGCCACAGACGGGTCATTTTGTGTTAGCGTTCGTTACTTACCGTTGTTTGAGTTTGGAGTTATTCCACTCGCTACTGTGGCGAATTGCTGTGTTTAGGCTATTCCTGCACCAAGCACAAGTGCGAGTGCAGTCACGGTCCCGACTAGGGCCCCGGCCAACACGTCGGAGGGATAATGAACACCCAGATAAATCCGTGACAGACCGACCATGCAAGCGAGCGGCAGCAGAACTTGAGCAAGCGAAGGCGCCGCGAAGAGAAAGGGAATGAATGTGGAGAAGGCGGCGGTGGTATGCCCGGAAGGGAAGGAGTAATCTTTTAGCGGGAGGATGGACATCTTCGCCTGTGCCAGTACATCATAAGGGCGTACACGCTGGAATCTTCTCTTGATGAGTACAGCCAGCAAATGACTGATGATCAGAGCTGATAAGCTGAGCCAACCCGCCCGCTGCCAGATTCCGTTGGTGAACAGAATCACCGAGATGGCAAAGGGGACCGTGAACGCCGCGCTGCCCAAATGGGTCAGTGCTTTCAACAGGCGATCCAGCAAAGGGTGGCTGATGGACTGGTTACACCAGCAGAACAGCCGATCATCATACTCACGCAGCCTGACATAATAACGATGTCTCATGTGTACCACGTCACTCCCATGCTTGAGATTAGGGGGAGGCGAAATAGCCTCTATTTGTTCACCAAGCCTTAGCCATGTTATATGGCTGCTTAGCGGCTTCCAGCAAGAATGGTCCATTGACCTGCCAGCCGCAGGACGTCATTTACAATGATGTCGGTGGCATGACCAGCCGCAAGAGCATGATATTGCCGCAGCATTTGCTCTCTCTTCACAGTCGAGCTGAGAATCTCCTGTACCTGCTCACCTAGACGGCGTGTGGAGGAAGCAATGACGGCCGCGCCCTTGCGCTCCAGGTAGCGCGCGTTCTCCCGCTCCTGCCCGGAGAAGGGCTTATAGACGATGATTGGCGTGCCGATTTGAATCGCCTCGGAGAGTGTGATGCCCCCGGCCTTGGTGATGACGCAGGAAGCTTGCCGCATGCGGTCATGAACAGCCTCCACATAACCGAACAGATGCAGTTGATTATGGTCCCTGAAGCGGCGCTCCAGTCGTCGTCTCAGCTTGTCATTGCCGCCGCAGATCACATCGACCCGGACCTCTGGCATTGCCAGAAGATTGCGGATTATGAGCTGGATATCCGGCAACGGAATGTGGGCTCCCATCATGACCAGCACGGAGCGGGCCTGTGCCTGCTCGATTGGCTTTGTCCCATGAAGCGGCTGCGCCGTCATTCGCTCATAGAACGGCTCCCGGACTGGAATGCCGCTGACGGTTATAGCTTCCGGACGTACGCCGCGCCGCACCATATCACGCTTCAAGTCCTCGGTGGCCACATAGAAGCGGTCCGCTTCCGTGAAGAGCCAACGGTTGTGCAGGCTGAAATCGGTCACGACCGTGAATAGCGGCACATGAATACCGTGCTTCTTCAACTGAGCCGAGATTCCTCCGAAGGGAAAGGTGCTGATAATGGCATCCGGCTGCTGCTCCTTAAGAATGGTGATCAGCTTCTTCATGCCAAGCAGGTTGCCCCATTTTGCCAGTGCGCTGGTCTGCTCCAGATTACGGGTCGCATAGTAGCTCCATCCATAATAATCCAATCCGTAAGCCGAGAAGTATGGACTATATAAGTACAAGTGCCTGGACAACGTATTCATGCCCGGGTGAGCTTCATGATACAGATCGATGATGCTGACTGAGGCAGCACCGAAGCGGTATAAAGATTGCTCCAGCGTACGCGCCACCTGGATATGACCGTTGCCGTATCCGGCAGTCAGAATGACAATATGCGCCTGATGCTTCATATTGGGTTGCCCGCCCTTCCATCCCTAGATAAAAACACGTTGACCACAATGAGTGCGAGTTAACAAAGCTTGATATAAGAGTTGACTTTTTGAACAACCTCTATCAGTATATGCAGGGCTCATACCTATCACTTTAGAGTCTTATTGTTATCCCCGTTTCAACGGAGGTGGCTTCAATTGTCAACCTGGTGTAAATCCGCCGGTAAGAAGCAGAAATTTTAAGTCAGAAGCAAAACTCTATTCAAATCCGACATAAATCCGACATAAACCGTTATAATGGAAAATAACATCATGCGGAAGTAAGCATTTAAGCCGTAGTGGAGGGATGATATGAAGGAGTTCAAGGAGAGGCTTATCCAGCTTCAGGATGAACAAAATCGCATACTGAAAGAATACCGAACGCTGGTCTCGGAAGTGGAAGCAGACGAGAATATTCGTGAGAACGAGAAGCTACGGCGGCAATATGAAGAGTATCGCCATAGGGCAGATGCTTTGCAGGAGCAATTATCCCATTTGGACCGGGAGAATCAGGAGCTTCGCCGGGCTCTCTCCGAGCAAATGCTGGATGAGAAGCTAGGCATGCTCTCTTTGTCCCGCCATAAAGTTGATACATACTTCGCAGGTAAAGGGAACACGTATGGCAACCGACTGTCAGGCCTTGAGACCATGGCCAAGGATCGGCTGGATCATCTATATGACCAAGCGGAGAGACAGCTTGCGGCTGACAAGGCCGTAATTCAAACCCGACTGAAGGAATTCGGCACAGAGCTGGACCAGCGAATTGCTGCGCATCGCCAGCATTGGCGGGAGGAAGAACAGCGCATTCGTCAGTCCGCCCGGAACGGATACGATCAACTGGCCGAGGAAGGTATTGACGAGGAGACGATGGAGCGTCGCAAGCGGCAGAATCGTATGGAGATGAAGATCGGTCTGAACTGGATCAACCGAATCGGTATCTTGTTGATCATTCTGTGCGTGGGCGCGGCATTTCGCTATACCTACTTGACCTGGTTCAATGGATATATGAAGGGGCTGGTCTTCTTCCTGCTTGGTGCGCTTATGCTGGCTGGTGGCGAATGGCTGCATCGCAAGGGCAAGGGTGCTTTTGCTCTAGGCTTGCTGGGCGGCGGGGTGTCCGTCCTTTACGGCTCCGTCTTTTACAGTTATTTTCTGCTGGAGATTATCAGTTTATCCGTGGGCTTGGTTGCGTCCGTCCTCATCACGGCGCTTGCCGTGTTATTATCCTTGAGATACCAATCGCGGACGATTTGCTCGCTCGGGTTAATCGGTGGATATTTGCCACTGTTCTCGTATATGGGCGCCTTTGGGCTGACGGGAAATGCCGTTTATGTAGCCATGGGGTACTTACTGCTGCTGAATGCGCTAATTCTGCTGGTCTCGTTCCGGCAAAAATGGTCCATCGTCAGCTACATCAGCTTCTTGTTCCATGCTCCGTCCATGATTGCGCTAGCCTGGCTGGCTGATCAGGCCGGCATCGCTATACTGCATGTTGTTCTGGCTTTTGTGATGTACATCGGCATCACGCTTTGGGTTCCTTTCCGTTACGGCTCCAAGCTGACCTGGTGGGATTTCGTCTTGCTGACCTTGAATACGCTGGTGAGCTGCGGGACGCTGTATGGCTTGATTGCCAAAGCGGATTGGACCGAATTCCGCGGGCTGCTGGCCTTGCTCTTCTGTATTGTCTTTACTTTGCTTGGGCGGTTCACTCAGACAAGACTTCCGCGGGAAATGGCGGCTAGGGTCTTGTTCTATAGCACCGGGCTAACCTTTGCCATGCTTATGATTCCATTCCAGCTTGATATCCGCTGGGTATCGCTTGGCTGGCTGCTGGAGGCGCTTGCCCTCTCCATCTTTGGGAATCGCAGTCGACAGAAGGCAGTGGAACGCGCCGGTTGGGGGATCTTGCTGTTATGTATAGTCGCGTTCTTCTGGGTAGATTATATTCGTCATCTGTTTGGTGCAATTAGCACAGCAGATTTCAACATGCAATACAGCTATATTTCACTGGGCGTGTTATTGTTCACTGTGTTCTACGCCTTCCGCTTACGAGGCGAGGAGGAAGCCAGCCGTTATCTGCATTCGGAGCATAGCGGCCTTAGCGCGATCAAATATGTAGCGCTGGTCAATTTATGGCTGTATCTGCTCTATGAAGTGGGTTACATCTATGAACGTGTTGTGCCTGGCTATACGAGTCATTACGATTTATATAGAATGCTACTCATTGCCGGGGTCACGATGGGAATGGCGTATGGACTGACCAAAATCCCGCTGCTCTATGACCGTTTTGTCAAATATTACGCATTGTCTTTGCATGGTCTAAGCCTGCTATTGAGCTTTGCTATCACGGTGGGCCTGCCTACTTTGGCTGAGCAATCGGTTCACAATGGCGCAGCAGAATATATCGCTCTGATCGTGCTGATTGCCTTCAATATCATCGCCTTCTTTAGCGGCCGCGACTTATTATTTACTGCACTTAACCGTAATTACCAGAGCACTGAATTATATCCACTCATTCTGGGCGTGTATCTGCTTGCGGTGATAACGGCCTTTCTCGGCGTTCAGTTCCAGCTCGGAGATGTGGGGCTGGCGTTCAGTCTCGTCTACTTACTGCTGGCCGTAGGTTACATTGTGTATGGCTTTAGCCGCAGATATGTGAAGATTCGTTGGATGGGCCTGGGCCTGACATTATTCTCAACGGGGAAAATGTTGCTGTACGACCTGTCCTTGCTTACGCTCGGCAGCAAAATTATCGCTTATTTCTGCTTTGGCGTGCTGCTATTGGGCATTTCCTACATGTACCAGCGGGTATCCAATCGTCTGGACGAACGGGACCGCGCGTCCGATCAGGAGCAACCTCCGGCTCAGTTGCAAGAAGGGCAAGATGTGACGGAATAAGAGTGCGCTTTTTTACCTGTGGCAATCGGGTAATCAGGTTCTGTATAATGGGAGGATAAATTCAAGATAGGCTAGAAAGAGGACTTGCATGAACACACAACAATCGATTTATGGTTTAACAAGGGATCAGCTTGCCACATGGCTGCTGAATCATGGACATAGAAAAGGGCGGGCTGAGCTTCTATGGGATGCTCTGTACCGCAAACGGCTGACGACGTTCGGGGAGATGGAAGAGGTTAACCCGGACTGTCTCCGGCTGGTGGAGGAGCATTTTGCCATCGAAACGCTGGAGGAGCACGTCCGGCAGGAGTCGGTGGACGGGACAATTAAATTTCTGTTCCGGCTACAGGATGGCAACCTGATTGAAACGGTGCTGATGCGCCATAAGTTTGGTCTGTCCGTTTGCGTAACTACGCAGGTCGGTTGCAATATTGGCTGTAGCTTCTGCGCCAGCGGGCTGTTGAAGAAGAGCCGGGACCTGACTAGCGGTGAGATCGCGGAGCAGGTGATGAAGGTGCAACTGCATTTGGATCGCCAGGGCAAGGAGGAACGGGTCACTCATATCGTCGTTATGGGCATCGGTGAACCCTTTGACAACTATGAGAATGTCACCGACTTCCTGCGCGTAATTCAAGATCCGAAAGGGCTGGCGATCGGACCACGTCATATCACGGTATCGACCAGTGGCCTGGCTGACAAGATTATAGAGTTTGCCGATTCCGATCTGCAAGTGAATTTGGCCATATCGCTTCATGCTCCCAACAATGAGTTGCGCACGCGGATCATGAAGATCAATCGGGCTATCCCGCTGGAGAAGCTGATGGCTGCAATTGATTATTACCTGGATAAGACCCGGCGCCGGTTAACGATTGAGTACATTTTGCTCAAGGACGTCAATGATGGCAAGGAACAAGCCCTCGAACTGGCAGAGCTGCTTGGCGAGCGCTTCGTCAACGTTAACCTGATTCCTTATAATCCGGTGGATGAACATGGACAATATCAGCGGAGCGAGCATAGTTCTGTCTTGGCCTTCTACGATGTGCTGAAGAAGCAGGGGCTTAGCGTCAGCGTGAGGCTGGAGCATGGTGCCGACATCGATGCGGCTTGCGGTCAATTACGGAGCAAGCAGCTTAGCAGCTAGGAGTGTGAAAGTATGATTTTGGAGGTCATTGCAACCTGTGCGGAGGATGCGGTCTTAGCCGAAGCTCACGGAGCGGATCGATTGGAACTGATTACAGCGATAACGGAGGGCGGTCTGACGCCTGGCATCGGCTTGGTGCGCCAAGTTGTCAAGTCCGTAAAAATTCCGGTTCATGTGATGGTGCGGCCGCATAGCCGCTCCTTTGTGTACAGTGAAGCAGATATCCAGACCATGGAGGAAGAGGCTCGCGCGGTAGAAGATGCAGGTGCAGCGGGTATTGTGTTTGGAGCTTTAACAGAAGAACGACAGATCGATGAGGTTGCCTTGGCAAGAATATTGGCAGCAGCGGGGGGCATGAATGTGACTTTTCATCGTGCCTTTGACGAGTTGCAGGATCTGTCGGAAGGTTTACGTACCCTGTTAAAATACCCCCAAGTGACCCGGGTGCTCACCTCAGGTGGACCCTTGCCTGCACCGCAAGCGACTTCCGAGATCAGACAATTGGTGGAGCTGGCCCACGGTAGCTCGCTTGTTATTCTGGCAGGCTATGGCCTGACACTGGAAACGGTGGACCGTTTCATTACCGATACACAGGTCACGGAAGTTCACTTCGGTTCAGATATCCGCTTCGGGGGAAAAGGTTTGTCTCCCATCGACCCGGATAGACTAAGTGCGTTGTCCAGTCGGTTGAAACTTTACTAGATATTTTAAATGGCGACTTGACAGTCGCCTGGTTCTATATTATCTTAATATCAAGATAAAACAAATCGAGATAAGTGAATGGCCCCGGAGGTGAGTAAATGATGAGCCGCGACCGAGACAAGAATGATGCACTTCATCTGTTCGTTGTATTGTCCCGAGCCAGCGAGTGGGTTCATGCCCATAGCGATCAAGCGATTCGCAAGTATGGATTAACCCGAACCGAATTCGGTGTGCTGGAGTTGCTTTACCATCGAGGACGCCAGCCGATTCAGCAAATTGGCAACAAAGTGTTGATGAGCAGTGGCAACATTACGTATGTCGTTGACAAGTTGGAGAAGAAGCAGTTTGTAACGCGCCAATCTTGCGCGGAGGACCGCCGTTTGGTCTATGCCGAGATTACGGAGAAGGGCAGGCAATTCATTGAAGAGGTATTTCCTCAGCATACCGAAGTGATTGAGCAGGCCGTTAGCGGACTGTCCCCCGAGGAGCGGGAGATTACCGCAACACTGTTGAAGAAGCTGGGTAGGTCAGCCCAGGAGGGATATAAATAGCCCGGTCAAGTTCACATAGCTGAAATGGGTTCGGGCGGCCGTTTTTTCATGACTAATATCTTAATTTTAAGAATCTTTATATTATAATATAACAGAGGAGTTTATTGATATGAGCTTAGATACCGGATTACTTATTATTCGTTTGGTGTTAGGATTGACGATGATGGCGCATGGTGCGCAGAAGCTGTTTGGATGGTTTGGGGGTTACGGTCCCAAAGGTACGGGGGGCTGGATGGAATCGCTGGGCATGAAGCCAGGGGTGCTTATGGCCGTCATGGCCGGACTGTCCGAATTCGGCGGTGGATTGCTGATTGCCGCGGGTTTGTTCACCCCATTTGGTGCCGTATTGCTTGTGCTGACCATGTTAGTAGCAATCTTCACCGTGCATGCCAAGAACGGCTTCTGGTCGACGGGCAACGGGTATGAATATAATTTACTCATTATCGCCGTATCTCTTGGTTTGGCCTTCACCGGAGCAGGCAGCTATTCCCTTGATGCACTATTGTAAGAAATATACTATATCAGTTGAACTAAATAGTAGGCATAACAAGCAAGAGGGGAAATGATTCTGAAGAAGCGAAGCGTTCGCCTTTGGGAATTGATTTATACCTCATAAGAATTTATTAAATAAGAGAAATCCATGAGCAACAGCGATCGTAAGAACATTTTCTCGTTTGCTTCTTTGCCTGAATCATTTGTTAACTTATATAGCAACCATATCCCAGGAGGAATTAGAACATGAATGAGCATGACTTTACCGCTATAGTGAAATCCCGTCGCTCTGCGAACAAATTTATAACCGGCGTAGAGATCGAAGATCAGGAACTGAACGAAATTTTCAATCTTACCAAATTTGCTCCCTCCGCCTTCAATTTGCAGCACACCCATTATGTCGTGGTCAAAGACCCTGCGGTCAAGGAGCAAATTTATGAGGCGGCAGCCAAGCAATATAAGGTTCGCACCGCATCAGCCGTTATTCTGGTGTTAGGCAAGCTGGATGGGCATAAAGATGTGGCTACGATGAATGAGGGACTGCTCAATTTGGGCATTCTCAGCAAACAGGAATACGACGCATTGGTTACAGATACTATCGGCTTCTACGAGAGCCGGGGAGCGGAATTTATGCGGGATGAAGCCATACGCAGCGCAAGTCTCTCTGCCATGCAAATGATGCTGATTGCCAAGGACAAGGGCTGGGATACTTGTCCGATGATTGGCTTTGATCCAGAGGCGATGAGCGAACTGCTGCATGTACCGGATAATTACGTTCCGGCCATGATGATTGCCATTGGCAAGGAGGACAATTCCAGTCCACGGCAGCGCGGTTACCGGAAGCCAGTCGGCGAGTTTGTCAGCTATAACCGTTTCTGATTTATATGAAAAGGAGGAATACAGATGATACAGCCAACTTCGGGTATCCACCATATTACGGCGTTTGCTTCCGACCCTCAAGCTAACGTAGATTTTTATGCGGGAGTGCTCGGGTTACGATTAGTGAAAAAAACGATAAATTTTGATGCTCCCGAGGTATATCATCTCTACTTTGGCGACGAGTCCGGCAATCCGGGGACGATCATCACGTTCTTCCCATCACGGGGAGCACGCCGTGGCCGAGTCGGAGCAGGTCAGGTGGGAATTACCACCTACGCTATTCCTGTAGGAAGCATGAACTTTTGGCGTGGCCGTTTACAACAATTCGGCATCTCGACAACGGAAGTGGAGCGGCTAGGTGAAGCCTATCTGCATTTCCGGGACCGTGATGGCTTGCAACTTGAACTAGTTGAACGTGATGCCGGACCTCTCAGCACCTGGAGCTTTGGTGGCGTGCCTGTGAGTAAGGCAATTAAGGGATTCGGAGGAGCTGTTCTATATAGCGCTGCGCCGGAGAAGACTGCACATTTGCTGGAGAAGGTGCTGGGCCTGAACAAGCTTGCTGAGGACGAGTATTATGCCCGCTTCAAGGCTGGAGGCGAGGTTGGGGATGTCATCGATGTGAATGTGAAACCGATGGAATACGGTGCGGGGGGAGCAGGAACAGTGCATCATATTGCCTGGCGAGCGCAGGATTTTGCCGAGCATGAGGCTTGGCGTGAGCATGTGGCTGGGTATGGCTATCACCCGACGCCAGTGGTGGACCGGCAATATTTCCACGCCCTGTATTTCCGGGAAGAAGGCGGGATTTTGTTTGAGATTGCCACGAATCCCCCTGGCTTCGCCAATGACGAAGCACCCGAGCACTTGGGCGAGAAGTTGATGTTGCCCGCATGGTACGAGCCGCATCGGCAAGCCATTGAACAAAATTTGGACCCGTTTGAAGTGCGGGTGCTGAAGGAGGATTTGTCATGATGCAGCATTTGTTTAAGCCGTCAGCAGAAGGGGGTACTTCCAATCGACCGGTGTTGCTGTTGCTTCACGGAACAGGCGGAGATGAGCGAGACTTACTGCCGTTGGCTGAGTTAATCGCTCCTTCATCCGCTATTCTCAGCGTAAGAGGAAATGTACTGGAGAACGGGATGCCCCGTTTCTTCCGCCGCTTTCCCAACGGAGCATTCGATGAAGAGGACTTGCTGTTTCGTACCCGGGAGTTGCATGATTTTCTGGATGAAGCAGCAGCCCAATATGATTTTGACCGAAATCACATCGTAGCTATTGGTTACTCCAACGGGGCAAATATTGCGGCGAGTCTCTTATTTCATCATCCCGGCACTTTGCAAGGAGCCAGCCTGCATCATCCCAAGGTACCGCGCCGTGGGATAGAGTTGCCCGAAATGAAGGAACTTCCTGTATTTATCGGCGCTGGACGGCAGGACCGAATTTGTCCTCCTGAAGAGACTGAGGAATTGGATCAATTGCTAAGTGCCGCAGGCGCCCAGGTAGAGATACACTGGGAACCTTACGGTCACCAACTGACTGAGACAGAAGTCCAGGCGGCAGTGAATTGGTTTGAACGGAATTTTTCTAAATAAGGTGGCAATATTAAATCGAGGGCAGCATGTGTATTGATCTGCAGGCACTAGGTATAAAGCTAATTCATACCTGCCAACTTTAACAACTCGCTGACCGTAACAAGCTTATAGCCTTCAGCAGTCAATTCTTCCGTCAGGATGCGAACCGCCTCAATCGTTTGCGAACGGTCGCCGAAGCCGTCGTGAAACAACAAAATACTTCCGGGCTGGATTTCATCCCGAGTCTTATCAACGATATGCTGTATGCCAGGCATCTCCCAGTCGGTAGCCGCGCCGTTCACGGCTCCGATAGCTGGATAACCAAACTCCCCTCTGCTAATGGCTGCAACTTGTTCACTGAAAGCCACATAAGGCGGACGAAATACATGAGGCTTGCTTCCGGTCACTTGAGCAATCAGGGCTTCTGTCCGCGAAAGCTCCTCGCGGCATTGCTCGGGGGAAATCTCCGGCAAGCTGGGGTGAGAGTAGGTATGATTGCCGATTTCATGGCCCTGGTTATGGACGGCTGCTGCTGTGTCTGGGTTCTGCTCGATCTGTTGGCCAATCATGAAGAAGGTCGCTTTCCCTTGGCACTTTGCGAAGATGTCCAGCACCTGCGGGGTATACAGCGGGTTCGGACCATCGTCGAAGGTGAAGGCTACGGCCTTCTCATGGGTAGGCACACGGGTAATGACATCGTAGCTCGAAGACATACGGCTGCAACTCCTTTTAATATGAATGGATTCGTAGTTTTGTCATATAAATTGCATAATTCCCATTGAATATTTGAAGTGCATTTTCAGCGGTGGTATCCAAAACAGATGACGTAGGTACACTTCCGCTAAACGGACTAAATTCCATGACATCTATCGTTTCAAAGGTAGCTTTAATTTTTTGAAAAGCTCGGGTAAGCTGCTCCTTGTTCGTAATATCGGCAGCAAAGCCTTGAGCATTAATACCCATCTGTACAAATTTCTATTATCTTCTACGCAGTTCCGCAGGCTCCTCATTTGGCTTCAAATGGACAAGCGTTTTTGTATCGTTCCATAATTTTAGTGCTCGTTTTTCATCGTATGATAATTTTGAAGAACGTGTTTCGATTAATTTCCCATCATTTGATTGAAAATATTTCCCTGATCCTTTGGCATAAGTGGAATCGGCAGTAATTTTAGCAAGTGCTTTTCCTGAAAAATCTACGCTTCCCATAGTGACACCGGTACGCTTTAAAACCCAATTCATGAAAGAACTATCGCTGAGCCTCTGCATAGGTTTTGGCATGGCTCTAAGGAATCCTGTTCCTGAAGTAAGCCCGGGATCATACGCAATCGAAGCTATCGTACTACCCGATTTTCTTAGCCGGCGATCTAATTCATAAGCGTAAAGTATCATGCATAGCTTTGATGTTGCGTATAGCTTAGCGGCGTTAGGCGGCTTTTTACCGTCTTTACCTATATTGGCAAGCCCTATTGCGTCATATTCCGCCGCAATACCCAACATTCTTCCATCCACCGTGTCAGGATCGTGCGTTCCACTTGCCGTGTAAACAATACGACCTTGGTCCGATACGCGGTCAAACAGCAATTCGACCAGCAGGAAATGTCCTAAGTAGTTGGTGGCGAATGCCTCCTCGTAGCCGTCGGAGGTGTAAGAGACAGGACCATTGAGCCGTACACCTGCATTGCAGATAATGCCCTGTAGGGAATCGATCTCGCCATTGTCGAGCATGTTGCGGCATTGAGCAGCAGCAGCCCTTACTGAAGCTAGAGAGGATGTATCTAGCTTAATTGTACTCACTTTGACACCGTATTTCGTACGTAGTTCTTGCGCAACTGGTTCCATTCTCTCCAGGCTGCGGCCCCCAAGAACAAGATTAAGTCCATAAAAAGAAGCGAGTTGTCTGGAGCATTCAAGGCCAATCCCGCTGTGTCCGCCTGTTATCAGAATTGTAGGCATTACAAAAACCTCCTAATATTTATTTTGAGTTGATACGTCAACCAATGACAAACTCACTATAACACCACCATGTTGACGTGTCAACTCGAGTTATAATATAATTATCATATGAATTAAAATCAGCTGAATGAAAAGGAAATTTTTTATGGATAAGAACGAGCTAAATGAAAAAGAATTGCAACTATTTTATATGTGGAAGGGCACCTTCAAGAAAATTTTTGGTCGTGTAATTAAAGACATGTCTGAACACACAGGACTATCAGAGGGCGACTATGGAGTGTTAGGTATGTTAGTTGAAGCAGGTAATGGTGAGCTTCGCCAACAGGAATTAGCCGCCTTGTTGGATTGGACGAAGAGCCGATTATCTCATCATCTAACGCGGATGGAGAAGCGTGGGCTTGTTCTGAGGAAGTCTTTAGATACAGGGAATGGAGTTAATGTCATCATCACTCATACTGGAAAATTAGCATTTGATGCTTCCCGCCCAGTAGTTGCAATGGCGATACGCAAACATTTTCTTGATCAACTAACAAATGAGGACATTGAGTTGATAACAAAATTGGCTGAAAGGACAGAGTAATGGTCCTTGGACGGGGTTTTTATTAAGCCTATTGCCTGGTTAAATAAAATTAAGCGGTCTCTACTTTCGCAATATCTGCGATAATAGGACCGCTCTTTTTAATCTTGATTATCCCTTCACCGCACCGGCGGTCAAGCCGCTGACGATGTATTTCTGTCCGAACAGATACAGTATAAATACCGGCAGCGAGGTGAGCACCAGGTTGGCGAAGATCAGGTTCCAATCCCGGCTGTATTTACCGTAGAAATTATAAATCGATAACGGCATGGTCCAGGTGGAGCTATCCGTCAGGAAGTACAGAGGAATCGTGATGTCGTTCCACACTGACATAAATACCATGATGGCTACCGTGGCATTTACCGGTAGAATCAGTGGTGTTACGATGCGGAAGAATACACTGAACACGTTCGCTCCTTCCAGGAAAGCGACTTCGTCGAGCGCTTTCGGGATCGTCTTGATGAATCCGCTATACAGGAACACGCTGAATGCGGTGTTCAGGGAAGCGTAGATCAGAATAACGCTGGACATACTTCCGTAGAAGCCCAACCATTGCACGATGCGAATCGTGGTTATCGTCGACATGGGAGCAATCAGGCCCATGAAGAAATACATGTACAAGGTGTTGGCAAATTTCGTATCCCGGCGAGCCAGAATAAAGGAAGCAGCCGAAGAGGCGATAATGTTGATGACCGACGAAATTCCGGTAATGATTAAGCTGTTCATAAAGGCCCGGGGAATGCCCCCTTCTTCAAATACCCGTGCATAGTTGGAGAACATCCATTTCTCCGGAAGCGCAAGGGAGAAGCTGAGCACCTCGGCACTGGTCTTGAAGGAGCCAAAGATCATGATCAGGATGGGAAAGATAATCAGTAGTGAAGCCAGCAGCAGCAAGGCCTCCACGATATAGTTGCGTATTGCCAGTTTGCGTGTGAATCCCATTATTCAGAGACCTCCTTACGCCGCATGAAGATCAGCAGCGGGATAGCGATGATGGTCACGGCTACGAACAAGAGCGTGTTGATCGCAGTCCCAAGTCCCCAACTGCCTTCGCCAAAGGAACGCAGGATAATCGTACCCACGACCTGAGAGGCGTTTCCGGGTCCACCGCCCGTCAATACGAATACTTCGGAGAAGACCTTGAGCCCGCCGATTAAGGTAAGCATCAAGTTGATATTGATAGCCGGCAACAGCAGCGGCAACGTGATGTTCGTGAATTTATTCCAGGAGTTAGCCCCATCAATGGTGGCGGCTTCGTAATAATCCTGGGAGATGGATTGCAGTCCAGCCAGATAGATAGCCATTTGGAAGCCCGCATGTTGCCAAATCGAGATGATAGCAATCGTCCAGATAACAATCGCTGGATTGGTTAGCCAAGCCTGGCTAAGCCCATGCAGCCCAATAGCCTCTAACAGGCGGTTAACTGTACCTTCAGTACGCAGCATCGGGGTGAATACGATCCCGATCACCAGAATACTCAGAATAGAAGGGGAATAGAAAATAGCACGCAGCAGGTTTCTCGTCTTCAAGCGCATGTTCAATCCGACGGCCAACAGTATCCCGATCAAATTTTTGCCTAGTACGGTTACCACAGCAAAGATCAGGGTGTTCTTCAGTGCGAGAGTAAGCGTCTTGTCATTGAAAATCTTCGTAAAGTTCTCCCAACCGATAAAATTGATGGTCAGCCGATCCAGCCGCCAGTCGGTGAAGGAATAGTAAAAGCCCGCGAACGCAGGAATAACGAAGAAGATCGAATAGATCAACAAGGCCGGCAGCACGAGGTAATAGGAATACAAGCTTTTGATTGATTTTGTTTTCATGTCTCACACTCCATTATAGCTTGGGGCAGCATAAGGCTTGTTCACCTCATGCTGCCTGCTATGTTTCCTTCCGATTTTTAGAAACCGGCGATTTCTTTATCTTTCATCAATTGAGCAAACTTCTCATCCCAGTTCTTCAATACTTCTTCAGGTGTCAAACCGCCAGCAAATTGGTCTTGCAACAAGCGGTACAGTTCACTACGGTCAACCAGCATGAAGGCATCCGTCGTAAGCACGGTTTTCTTAGGTGTGATGTAGTTGTCTACGATTTCTTGCTTGTGTTCTGGCAATTCCGGTGTAGTGACATCGCTCAGGTTCGATACATAACCCTTCGAGTCTACGATTTTCTGAGCTACTTCTTTCTCAGCCAGGAAGTTCAGGAACTGCTTGGCTTCTTCCAGATGCTTGGCTTTCTTCGGAATGAACAATTGACCGCCCAGTGGGCTTGCGCCAAGTCTTGCATTTTCGACTGCAGGGATCGGGAACACGCCCAATTTCATGGATGGGTCTTGCTCAGCTACCCCTTCAATCAACCAGTCACCCATGAACATCATGGCTACTTCTTTGTTCAGGAATTTACCCACGGCCATATCGTAGCTGTCGCTCAGCACGTCCGCATTGGTATAGCCTTTCTTGTACACATCGTATTGCTGTTGCAAGAAGGTTTGGAACTCCGGAATATCGGACCATTTCCGTTTGTTGCTGTTCAGTTCGTCGAAGTAAGTAGGTTCAACGGTTGTGATGAAGTCAGCGAATGCTGCTGCTGGCCAGATATTTGCTGCCCAAGCATCCTTGTAAGGCATGAATACTGGAGTAACGCCACTGGCTTTAATCTTCTCACAGACTTCCAGGAACTCTTCGTAGCTGTTCGGGATGGACAAGCCGAGGTCTTCGTAAATTTGTTTGTTGTACACGACCCCTTGCATCCCGGTATCCTGGCTGACGTGGAAGCTGTACACATGTCCATAGGCCGACAATACGTCTTTGTTCTGAATCCGGCTTACCCATTCCTGGTCGTCAAGAATTTCGAAGTTCCGTTCCAGGTTAAGGTCGGTAGTTGCACTAGCCAGGTTGTACTGAATCAGGTCAGGCGTTTCTTCTACAGCCAGCTTGGTTTGCAGTACCGTGGTGGTTTGCTCGGCTGGAATCAATTGCAGGTTAACCTTGATGTTGGACTTTTGTTCGAACTCGTCAAGGATGTCTTGTTGTATGAATGCGGAGTCCTGAGAGCTCTTGGAGATGGCTAGCTCGATGGTCACCTTGTTTCCTTTGGCGGCGCCCCCGTCTTGTCCATTGCTTGCACCGTTGCCGGATTTGGAGTTGCCTCCGCAGGCGGCCAGCGATACGGCTAATAGACCCGTAATGACCAGCGTAGCCGTTCTCTTGATTTTGTGATTCAAGGTAAATCCCCCCGTCTTTTTTTGTGGTTTTTGAATCCGTTTACAACTAGA
Source organism: Paenibacillus senegalimassiliensis (assembly GCF_001486585.1). Lineage (GTDB taxonomy): Bacteria > Bacillota > Bacilli > Paenibacillales > Paenibacillaceae > Fontibacillus > Fontibacillus senegalimassiliensis. The sequence continues at coordinate 549,267 of NZ_LN909044.1, read as the reverse complement.
TTATAGAATGGGTAACACGTAAGGTACATGTCTGAGCATGACTTCTTCTGTGTAAAATTCTGAACTTGAAACCGTTGTCATCCAGTAAACGGAAATGGTACAGTTAGAGCATTAAGTCTGTATCTGAGTTAAATGAGGCATTCAGGCACAGCAAGGAGGCGCTTAACCCTGCGATGAAACCCTACATCTTGGGCAAGGCTCAGTTCAGCTTGCAAACGAAAGTATTCTTAACCTTTGTTGCCTTGTTGTTATTTATACTTGGCTGTTTTGTCGTCTACGTCAACTGGGTCGTAGTCAAGCCACTCAAGGAGCAGACCGTGGAAGACAAGATCGCGGCGGCGGCCAAGGTAAGCCAGCAGCTTGACGATTTCATTGATAGCCAGAACCAATTGTCCCAGCGCATTCTATCGAGTAAGGATATCTTCTCTATTTTGGATCGAGGTTATCAATCTGACCTGAACATTGAGCGGTTGAATCAGAGCCGCAAACTTAAGGAATTAATGTTCCAGGCCATCGGCCCCCGAATGAACATCAAGGATATGATCATTTATGATCCACGAGGACAGCAAATCGTTTCTTATCTGGGAGAGCCTACGCCCTCGTCGTCGTTGCAGCCCTTTTTGGACGCGAGACAATCAGGCGGGAACGGCAACGGGTTTGTTCTAGTGCAATATGAGGGGACCCTGTCGTTTGTCAGACCCATCAGTAATCAAAATGGCAAAGTGTTCGGTTATTTGTCAATCGTCATGAATCAGGTAGATCTGCAAAGAATTACGGGAGGCGGAGGTTCGGGCAAGATTTATGTGCTGGATGCTGAATCTCATCCCATTGCCGGGCATGACCAAGATGTTGATCCTGCCGAACTAAGTATCGGCGAATTCGCAGAAGGAATGTATACCGACAGCTTTGATAACTATGTGGCCTACGTCCAGTCCGACAGCACGGGATGGACCACCTATCTGGTCACGCCAAAGCGGGATGTGCTTGGCTCCGTCAACTCGGTGCAATATATCTCCATGCTGCTGATCAGCTCCTTGCTATTAATCTCGTTTGTATACATTTATCTGACCACACGGAACCTGCTGCTGCCGATTCGCAAGCTGCGCAGCCAGATTTGGCGTATCAGCTATAGCAATATGAATATCAAGATGGAGAATCGGGCGCAGAACAATGAATTAATTTTGCTCAACGAAGCCTTTGAAGACCTGATGGAACGGCTCCAAGAGTCGATTGATCGGGAAAAAATAGCGCTGCATGAGGAAGTCAAGGCGCGGAACTCTGCTCTTCAAGCGCAAATTGCTCCGCATTTCATCCATAATGTGCTCTATCTGATCAGCATTGCTGCCCAGGAGGGGAAGACGCAGGTGGTATCGGATATGTGCAAGCATTTGTCGGACAGCCTGCGCTATATTGTGTCCTCTCCTTATGCTCATGTCACACTGGCGGATGAACTGGAGCATACGCGGCATTACCTGGCCTTGGTGCAACAGAAATATGAAGAGGACCTGGTCTGGGAGATCGAGGCGGACGAGCTTGCGCATAGCATTCAACTGCCCCGGCTGGTCCTGCAGCCTTTTGTCGAGAACTGCATTGAACATGCCTTCGAACATAGCGATCCACCATGGCGAATCCACATTACGGTGAAGCAATTTAACGGACTTTGGGCCGTGGAGATCAAGGACAACGGGGCGGGCTTCCCACCTGACAAAATCCAAGAGATCATGGATAAATTGCGAGAAGACGGACCAGAGAGCCGGGAACACCGCGATGAGCATACCAAGCTGGGGAATATGGGCATCGTCAATAGCGTAAACCGGTTGAAGCTGATGTATCAGAACCGGTTATTCTTTAATATTTTCAACCACGGGGAAGGGGAGACGGGGGCCACGGTGCAAATTATCGGGTCGCTGACGCAGGACTTCTATTAAGGGAGGGGGAGAGTCATGTACAATGTGATGATTGTCGAGGACAGCAAGCCCATTCTGCGAAATATCAAAATGCTGCTGAATTCGCTGGGGCTTCCAATCGAGGTAGTAGCAACGGCGGGGAACGGAGAAGAGGCCTTGGAGCTGCTGCAACAGCAGTCTGTGGATTTGGTGCTGACCGATATTCGCATGCCGAAGATGGATGGTCTGACCCTAATTGAACGAATAAAGCCAATTCGGCCGGATCTGCTATATGTGTTAATCAGCGGCTACAACGATTTTGAATATACACGCAAGGCTCTTAACCTCCAGGTATTTGATTATTTACTCAAGCCAGTAGAGATTAAGCAATTGTCGGAGGTCATGGATCGGGCCATGGAACGTCTGGAGCAGAGGACCTCGGGCGGCACGGAATTGCTGAAGGATATCGTTGATCCGAAGTATTACGCCAGTCTGCGGCTGGGTGACCAGTTCCACCATTATGGGAAAATAGTGCTGTTGCTCCGGAAGCAGCCCTTCACGCCAGGGGGAGAAGGTTGGACGCGGGATTTCATCCAGCAGGAGTTGAATGACACGTTAGCTCCCCATCTCTGCTGGGTGTTCCCTACCCGGACGTCCAAGGAATATCTTGTCCTGGCTCACAAGTCAGCCCTGGAGACCTATTCTTCCGTCTATAGCTGTCTGGAAGCAATCCGCCGCAGCTTGGGGGAGCGAGGACTTCAAGTGGCCGTGGGCGGACAGATGCAGCCTGCGGACCCGGGCGGCTTGCTGGAGGCCTATCACCGGATATCCGGTATTCTGGATGAAGGACAACGCATTCACCAGCCCATCGTCGTTGACACGGAGGTATCGCTTCCGCTGATTCACTCCGAATCTGCTGGGCTGGATCGAGCGACCGGTGCCATATTCGTTGAGTTAATTCGCAACAAGCGCAAGGAGCAATTCTTGCTCAAGCTGAATGAATGGCTAGGCAAATGGCGGGGAGAACCTATCCGGCTCGCCGAACTGGAACGATTCATTGGAGTGCTTACGGGCACCTTCGCTCAGACGGGTGTAGAGCAGGATCATCAATTCCGCATAGCCCTGGAGGCTTCTGCCGCTAGCTTGCTCGTAGCGGATAGCTATGACGGGTTCTGCCAGGAGTTTCAGGAATGGGCCAAGCAAAGCTTCGATCAGGTGCAGTCGCAGAATCGGAAGAGTGCGGAGGATTTGTTCCGGCAGATTGAGGAGTACGTCAGGATGAATCTCTATTCCTATCTGTCCATCACGGATGTAGCGTTGAAATTCCATGTCAGTCCGTCCTATATCAGCCGAATCATGAAGAAGTATACCGAGAGCACCTTCGTCCAGTATTATACGGAATTGAAGATCAAAGAGGCTTGCCGGCTCATGGCCAGCAAGCCGGAAATGAAATTCAGAGAAGTGGCTGATATCTTATCCTTCAGTGATCAGCATTACTTCTCCAAGGTGTTCAAGGAATACACAGGGTATAGTCCTACGGATTACAAGGAGAAGGTCTTGTCTGGCCTGCCTCAGGAGAAGCTGCCGGGACAAGAGCATGAAGAATAAGGTGCTCCTTATCGCTTGCCACCAAACAGATTGGCCAGTAATTCATAAGAGCGTAAGCGGGCCTGATGGTCATAGACTTGAGCGGATACAATAATCTCATTCGCTCCCGTGCGCTCGATCATCTGCTCCAGTCTGGCCGCCACCGTATCCGGTGAGCCGATAGCTGAATAGCCTAATTGGCGCTCGACCAGCGCTTGCTCCTGCGGCGTCCAGTCCAGCCGCTCGGTAGGTGGACTAAGCTGTGCGGTGCGCCGGCGAATCAGATTCAGGAATTGCTGATGCTGCGATGTTGCCAGATATTGAGCTTCCTCATCTGTATCCGCGACAATGACGTTAATGCCGATCATAGCATAAGGCTCTGGGAGCTCGGCAGAAGGCTGGAATTGCGAGCGGTACAACTCCAGCGCGGGCATCAGATAATCTGGCGCGAAGTGGCTGGCGAAGGAGAACGGCAATCCGAGTTGTCCCGAGAGTTGGGCGCTGAAGCCGCTGGAGCCGAGCAGCCAGATCGGGACGTTAAGTCCTTCGCCGGGAATGGCTCTTACCCGCATTGTGGAGCTGGATGTAGGCTGGAAGTAGCCACGCAACTCACTCAGCCGTTCCGGGAAGTCTTGCCCGTCGCTGCCTGGGCCACGGCGAAGCGCCTGCGAGGTGAGCGGGTCGGAGCCGGGGGCCCGCCCCAGGCCAAGATCGATCCGCCCAGGGTAGAGGGACTCCAGTGTACCGAATTGCTCGGCGATCACCAGCGGTGAATGGTTGGGCAACATGATTCCACCTGAGCCGACACGAATCGTGTGGGTGCCTCCGGCTACATACCCAATGGCGACTGCAGTCGCAGAGCTGGCGATTCCTGGCATACTGTGATGCTCGGCCAGCCAGTAACGGTGATAACCCCAGCCCTCGGCATGGCGGGCCAGGTCCAGCGTATTGCGCAGGGACTCGGTAGCCGTACTGCCGATAGTGATCGGCGCCAGGTCAAGGATGGATACAGGTATGTCTACGAGCTGCGAATTAGTCATATATCTAATCTCCTTTATAAAAGCTGAAAGTTTAAGATACTGAGTCATCATGACCCATTCAATTTATTATAATCCAAATTTGAACAAGAACGAAGCGACTTGCTTTGTCTTGCTGCAAGGTTACTCCCCAGGGAGGATTGTTCGGATGAAGAAATATATCCCGTTCACCTATAAAATGTTGATTCCATACCTGCTGCTGGCATTATTAACAGATGTTATTATCGGTTATGTTTCTTACTCCATGCTAGTGGATTCCCGGACAGAAATGGCCGAAACGAATATTCGTACCGGAATGGAGCAGGCCCGAAATAATATTCGCTACCAGATGGACGAGATTCAGCGGATGTCGGATACCCTGTTCGGGGATCTGGCATTTCAGCGTGCCTTGCAGACTCGGGGAGAGCCCTACGATATTTACCTGGTCATGATGGATGTGATTGTTCCCCAGGTTACGGCCCCCCTGAAATTATTCGGCAATGATATCCGCTTGATGCTCTACACGCTGAACGATGATCTGAACATGGTAGCAGGCGACCACTTGGAGGAGCCGATTTATGAGAGCGATTATTATATCCTCCCCTTTGAAGAGATGGAAGGCGCTGCATGGTATAAGGAGCTCAAGGAATCGGGACAGGACAATACGTGGGTACAGGTTGATACGGATGGACAGCTTGGAAATATTTCGCATATTCGGCGTTTGATCTCGTATAACGGCAATATGGCCCTGATTGGCTACCTTCGGATCACCGCTTCGCTGGATGATCTGTTTGGCGATTTCTCCACCTTCCCGGTGGAAGAAGGGATTACGGTACGGCTCATAAATAAGGCGCAGGATAACAAGCCGCTTTACCAGCGGGGAAGTGCAGCGACAGGGGCAAGCGCCGAGGGATACCTGAGTCTGTATGAGCCCATTCCGGGCTCGGATTTCATCATTGAAGCGCTGGTGCCGCAGGCTTATCTGAAGAAGGATGCAGGCCGCATGCAGCAGGTAGTCGTGACGGTATGCGGCATTAGCTTTGTGGGCATGACCGCGATCGGACTGGTTGTAGCACGTCTGTCCGGCAGGAAGATGAACCGGATCGTACGGTTGGTCCGTTCATTTCAGGAGGGGAACTTTCAGAAGCGGATTCGCTTTTCCGGCAATGACGAATTCGTGCATATCGCCGATTCCTTTAATTTGATGGCAGATGACATTCAAAAGTTAATTAACAGCGTATATGTACAGGGTATCGAGAAGAAGCAAGCTGAGCTTATGGCGCTACAGGCGCAAATTAATCCTCATTTTCTCTACAACACGCTGTCCACGATCAGTAGCTTGGCCAATTTGGGTGAGACGTCCAAGGTGACTGAGATGGTGCAGGGCTTGTCGCGATTTTATAGGCTAACGTTGAATCAGGGGCATGTGATTACGACGCTGCAAAATGAGTTGAAGCAGGTGGAGACCTATCTTGAGATTCAGAGAGTCAAGTATGCGGGGGCCTTTACGGTGCATATTGATGTTGACGCCGAAATCTTGCACATCCCGGTGATGAAGCTCATTCTTCAACCGTTTGTAGAGAATACGTTTAAGCATGCCTGGTTTGGAGAGACCATTGCCATTGTGATCACAGGGCAACGGGTGGGAGACTACGTAGAGCTTAAGGTCATCGACAACGGAATTGGTATGAAGCCGGAGGCGGTTGCTCGATTAATGGCGGGACCTGCTCAGTCGGGAGGTTATGGGGTTAAGAATGTCCATGAACGGATCAGGCTCAGGTATGGGGAGCCTTATGGAATCCGTATTGCCAGCATCTTTGGCGCAGGGACGACCGTGCAGATAAGAATTCCGTCAAACCCGGGAGCAGACTCCGCACCAGCACCTTTTTTCCAGGAAAACTAGTAAAATCAGTGAATATGTATATCTTTTCATTGAATACCGCTATGTTCAGGGCCAGGAAGGGCCAGTATGCTCAGAATGGGAGTAATTTAGCGCGGAGGAATGCGTGATGAATGTCAACGTATTATTGGTTGATGATGAAGCGGTTGATCTGGAATGGCTTCGACGTAGAGTGGTTGACAGCGGTCTGGATTTGCGGGTCATTGCGGCCGTGAACAGCGGGTTTAAGGCACTCAAGGTGATGGAACATGAGCAAGTCGATCTGATCCTGTGCGATATTCGTATGCCTATTATGTCGGGCATTGAGTTTGCACGAAGGGTTAAGGAACATCATCCAGGCGTCAAAATTGTATTTATCAGCGGGCATGAAGATTTCGAATATGCCAAAGAAGCTATTAGCATAAGCGTATCAGGGTATCTGCTCAAGCCGGTAGATGACCAGGAGCTCTATGATATGGTCAGCGGGTTGTGTGACGCCATCACACGGGAGCAAGAGCAGGATCGTACCTATACGGAGGCCTTGACCCTGCTGGGTGAAGGCATGCTGCTGCGGTGGCTGAACGGGATATCCCCAGAGCAGGTAGCCGAACATGTTCAGGGACTATTAATCCCAATGCTCCAGGCGGGGACGGTGGCCGCTATCGTGGAAGTGGATGATGTGCAGTGGAAGGCGGGGGGGCTGAATGAAGAGGAGAGGGACCGTCAGCTTCATAAGGTGTTTTCATTTGTGCAGTATTTTGCCGCCGAAATCAAGCTGGGCACGTTCATTATGGATCAACCGGCGCGTTATGTGCTCCTGGCTGGCATGCCGGAGCATTTGTTCCTCGAATGGATGGAGGAACTCGTCCGCGCCGTACGTCAAATCTCACCGTTCTCCATCACGATAGGGGTAGGCAGAGAGGCCAGAACGGAAGAGGATCTGCGCGATTCCTATCGGCAGGCGCAGGCTGCGTTAAGCGCGAAGTGGCTTGTGGGCAAGAATCGCTTGATTCGTGAGAACCGGTTGCTCACCACAGAGAACCGGCTGGTGTCGGAGCAAACGGATGATATCGTGAAGCGGATGCTCAAGGCCGTCCTGGGCTATGATCTGGTAGCCATTGATGATGGCTTGGTGGAGCTCTTCTATCATGGTAGACCGCTGGCTTACAAGAATGATGCGTATGATTTGATAATCCGTATGACCGGCAAGCTGCACGCCGGGCTACGCGAAATTCACGAGGATTTGTATGAACTGCTAAGGTGGGATGCTCATCAGCCAGAGCTTCTGTTCCAGTTCGAGACCATTCATGATATCGTCTCCTGGCTGCGTAAGAGACTCTTTGAATTATCGGAGCTGCTGTACGCCAAGAAGACGAAGCAGAAGCGCCGGGTCATCGAGGAGGTCATTCAATATGTTGAGGATCACCTGGAGCAGAAAATTACGTTGAAGGAAGTTGCGACCCATTTCGATTTCAGCCCCAACTACCTGGGCCATTTGTTCAAGGAAGAGACCGGGGAGCATTTCAGCGACTTCTTAAATGAGCTCCGAACCAGACGGATTTGTACGTTGCTGCAAAATCCGGGGTTTCGGATTTACGAGATTGCCGAGCGGATGGGGTATAGAAACATCATCTATTTCAACCGTCAATTCAAGCAAGCAACCGGTATGACGCCAGGGGAATACCGTAAAGCCCTTCGAGTGTAAGGGCATGCTAAGCTATCTCCCCTCCACTACTGCATGTTGCTAGAGGACGCGTAAGGTCTGTTTCAGGCCGGACGGGTCCTTTTTTTATAGATACTGGGAAATCAGGCGTGATCGTGGAATTAGTATTAGGATTAGTTGTTTTGCTGAATCCCTTTGGAAAGCGCTTAACTTTATACTATTCACTATAAAGAAAATCATCTAAGAGGGGAGTTCGAACCATGAAGCGAAGCGGGCTTTGGAACGATATCAAGAAATACAAGATACTGCTGCTTATGCTCACACCAGCGGTATTGTTTTTCCTGCTGTTCGCTTATGTACCGATGGCGGGGATTGTATTGGCATTCAAGCAATACAACTACACGGGAGGGGTGTTTGGCAGCCCGTGGAATGGACTGGACAACTTCCGCTTCTTCTTTGACTCGGGGGATGCCTGGCGAGTCACGCGCAATACCGGTCTCTATAATCTCGCCTTCATTATAGTGAACAACGCGCTCCAGATTTTCGCCGCTATCTTGTTGTTTGAGGCGGCGGGTCCATGGTTCCGCAAGATTACGCAAACGGTCATGTTCTTGCCTTATTTTATCTCATGGGTCGTCGTTGGGGCTATTGCCTACAATCTGTTCAACTACGATTATGGCACCATTAACGTACTGTTGGGTGCCCTCGGGCTGGAGCCTCTTGATATCTATAATACGGCATCCTACTGGCCACTGATTCTCATTGTGGTATCCGCGTGGAAGGCACTGGGGTATGGCACGATTATGTATTTAGCCGCGATTACCAGTATTGATACGGAGATGTATGAAGCCGCAGAAATTGATGGAGCTAACGTCTTCCAGCGCATACGTCGTATCACAATTCCAAATTTGTACCCTACGGCAATCATTTTGATGCTGCTGGCTATAGGCAATATTTTCAGGGGGGACTTTGGCATGTTCTACAATATGGTCGGCAACAACGGGCTACTGTTCTCCTCCACCGATGTCATTGATACGTTCGTCTTCCGCTCGCTAACGACTTCAAATGAAATTGGTATGTCGGCCGCCGCAGGATTCTATCAATCCATATTGGGCTTTGCCACGATTATGCTGGCCAACTATGCGGTACGCAAATATGATTCGGATCGCGCCCTATTCTAACACGCGGAGGTGAACTAAATAGATGAAGCTGATCGTTCCCAAGCTTACACCAACACAATCATCGGTGGGGAAAAAACGTATGGCCACGGATCGCTTGCTCCTGCACCTACTGGGATACACGGTGCTGACGGTACTGACCGTCTTCTGCCTATTCCCCTTCATCCTGGTGATCTCTTCGTCTCTAACCGAGGAGAGCAGCATTATCAGGGACGGGTTTCAGCTTATTCCCACCTCCTTCTCCCTGGAGGCTTACGCCATCTTGTTTAAATACCCGCAGGAAATGCTCAAGGCGTACGGAATTACCATTACCGTTACTCTGCTGGGCACTTTGTTTGGCTTGTTCCTGACCTCCATGACGGCCTATGTGTTATCCAGAAAAGATTTCAAATGGCGGAATCGCTTCTCGTTTTTCTTCTTCTTCACGACCTTGTTCAGTGGAGGGCTGGTTCCGTGGTATTTGCTGATCGTTAACTATCTTCAATTGAAGGACACGCTGCTTGTGCTTATTTTGCCGATGCTGATGAACGTCTTCTATATCATTGTCATGAAGTCGTTCATGAGCAGCATTCCGGAGGCTATTATCGAATCAACCAAGATTGACGGAGCGAACGATTTTCAAATCTATCTCCAGTTCGTGCTGCCGTTATCGAAGCCGGCGCTAGCGACCATCGGGTTATTTATCGCGCTGGGCTACTGGAATGATTGGTATAACGCCCTCTTGTTCATTTCCAACTCTGATCTGATGCCGCTGCAATATTACCTGTACCGCCTGCTTGGCAATATGGATGGGATGCGTAAGGCTATGATGGCCGCCGGGGCAGTTATGTCCTCGGATATCCCGACAGAGAGCCTGAAGATGGCGATGACGATTGTGGCTACAGGGCCTATTATGATCGCTTATCCTTTTATTCAGCGTTACTTCGTGCAAGGGTTGACGATTGGAGCGGTGAAGGGGTGACCTCAGGGCAACCTGGTTACTAATAGATGCATTTATCTTATTCCATAGGGGGAATTCCAGTCATGAAACAAAACAAGAACTTCATGTTACTGTTAGCCGTCATCTGTGTGTTGGTTGCGGTGCTCTCTGCGTGCGGAGGTGGCTCGGGACCAAATGCCAATCAAGCGAAGGAACCGGCTTCGCCAGGTAATACCGGAGCATCTGAAGCCTCTGAAGGAGCGGTGGACATCTCTCAGGAAGCGACGCTTAAGCTGCTGATGATCGGTAGCAAGCCAACGGATTACGACGAGGTATTCGGAGAATTGAACCGGTTGTTGAAGGAGAAAATGAACGCCACCGTTGAAACTGAATTTCTGGATTGGGCGGATTGGACGCAGAAATATCCATTGAAATTTGCCGCTAACGAAGATTTCGACATTGCTTATACGGCGAACTGGGCTTTCTATAACGACCAGGTGTTAAAGGGCGGGTTCCTCGAGTTGACTGACGAGATGCTGCAGCAATATGCCCCAAAGACTTGGGAGGCGTTGCCTGAAGCTGCATGGGAGCAAGCCAAGGTTAATGGTAAGCTATACATGGTGCCTAATAACAATCAGGAAGTCACGGATAAGGTGGTGTTAGTCCGCGAGGATTTGCGCAAGAAATATAATCTGGACCCCGTAAATAGCCCGGAGACTTATGCCGCTTACCTGAAAGCGATCGCTGCTGGCGAGAAGGGTATCAGTCCATTTGGAGCCAAGCCGGCCGATGGCTGGAAGTGGCATGAACTGGATCAGATCCTGCTGGAGCAGCAAAATGAATGGAATTTGGTCGATTATAATTTTCCGTTGGGCTACAAGTTGGACGATCCTTCCGGCAAAGTGTTTAATGTGTATGATACCCCGGAATTTACGCAGCTCATTGAGTATTACAAGGATTTGGCTGATCAGGGCGCCTGGTCCAAGAACATTGTCAGCAACAAAAATGATGTCTATCAGGATATCAAAGCCGGCAAAATCTCTTCCTATGCACAAAACCTGGGGACGATCTCCAGCAATGTCGGCGAGATTCGCCGTGACAAGCCGGAAATGGAGGTGAACGTAGCCGACTTAACGCCAGATAAGAAAAAAATTGGAGCGATCTCCACGCAAAACGGTATGAGCATTCATGCAATATCCAAGCAACCGGAACGTTCGCTGATGCTGATCGATTTGCTGCAGAACGATAAGGAAATACATGATCTTACGATGTACGGCATAGCCGGCAAGCATTATGAGCCTGTGGGCGATGATAAATACAACCCAGGTCCCAGCTATGCGAATTATAATCTATCGGGCTTCTCCGTATGGGGCTGGAACTCTCTGTTGAACCGTACGGATGCTTCTTATCCTGAAGAAGGTACAAAGATGCTCGAAGAGTGGCAATCCAAGGTACACCACTTCCCGCTGGAGTCCTTTGTATTTGACGACACGAAGGTGAAGAACGAAGTAGCGAACGTAGGTAATGTCATGCTGCGCTATGCGATTCCATTGGAATATGGCCTCATCAAAGATTTGGAGAAAGGGCAGGCCGATCTGATCAAGCAATTGCAGGCAGCGGGGCTAGATGTCATTCAGCAGGAACTGCAAAGTCAAATTGACGCATTTCTTGCCCAATAAGAGGAGGATTCCATGAGTGCAAGAGTGATGAAACATCTTCCAATCAGCGATAAGCTTCCCGTATTGATGCATGGAGCCGATTATAACCCGGATCAATGGCTGCATGATCCACAGGTTCTGGCTGAGGATATACGCCTGATGAAGCTGGCGAACTGCAATGTGATGGCCGTAGGGATCTTCTCTTGGGCGACGCTGGAGCCGGAGGAAGGAATCTACCATTTTGAATGGTTGGATGGGGTGCTGGATTCCTTTGCTGCTAACGGTATTTATGCCTGGCTGGCTACGCCCAGCGGCGCCCGGCCTACCTGGATGTCGGAGAAATATCCTGAGGTGCTGCGCGTGGAGAAGAACCGCGTGCGCAATCTGCATGGCATGAGACACAACCATTGCTTCAGCTCTCCGGTCTACCGTGAGAAGGTGGCGCAGATCAATAGCAAGCTGGCGGAGCGTTATTCCCATCACCCGGCTATTGTGGGGTGGCATGTGTCCAACGAATACGGTGGGGAGTGTCATTGCGATTATTGTCAGGAAGCCTTCCGCTCTTGGCTCAAGCGCAAATATGGTTCCTTGGATGCACTGAATCGTGCCTGGTGGACGGCCTTCTGGAGCCATACGTACACCTCGTGGACACAGGTGGAATCTCCAGCCCCACATGGGGAGACGATGGTACACGGGCAGAACCTGGATTGGCGCCGGTTCGTCTCGGATCAGACTATTGATTTCTGCAAGCATGAGATGCTTCCCTTACGTGAAGTCAATCCAGAGCTGCCTTGCACTGTGAATATGATGGATTTGTACGAGGGCTTGGATTACCGCGAATTTGCCAAGGTGGTGGACGTGATCTCCTGGGACGCTTATCCGACCTGGCATGATGCGACATCTGATGCCAGGACGGCTTCCTGGTTCGCATTTAACCATGATCTGTTCCGCTCCTTGAAGCAAAAGCCGTTCATGCTGATGGAGAGCACGCCTTCCTTGACCAATTGGCAGCCTGTCAGCAAGCTGAAGCGGCCGGGGATGCACAAGCTATCGTCTTTGCAGGCGGTAGCGCATGGCTCGGATACGGTGCAGTATTTCCAGTGGCGCAAGAGCCGGGGCTCCAGCGAGAAATTCCATGGGGCAGTGGTGGACCATGCCGGTCATGAGCATACTCGTGTGTTCCGTGATGTAGCGTCGCTTGGTGAATCGTTGTCCCGGCTGGAAGCTGTTGTTGGCACTTCAGTTCCGGCAGAAGCGGCTATTATATTTGATTGGGATAATCGGTGGGCTATCAAGGACGCTCAGGGCCCTCGTAACCAGGGGATTCATTACGAAGAGACGGTAATGCAGCATTACCATGCGTTATGGGAAATGGGTGTACCGACCGATATCATAGGATCATTTGATGATCTTGACAGCTATAAGCTTATTGTCGTTCCCATGGCTTATCTGCTTCGTGCAGAAACGGGTGATAAGCTGGAGCAGTTTGTGAGGGACGGCGGGACGCTACTCGCAACCTATTGGACGGGAGTCGTTGACGAGAACGACCTTTGCCATTTAGGCGGCTTCCCGGGCCCTCTACGCAAGACGGTTGGCGTATGGGCCGAAGAAATGGATGGCTTGCATGATCATGACCGCAATGCATTGATCATGACCGAGGGCAATCCGCTCAACCTGACTGGAGTGTTCGAGATTCACGAGCTTTGCGAGCGTATCCATGTCGAGGGTGCCAAGGTTATCGGGGTGTACCATCAGGATTTCTATGCTGGCGAACCGGTGCTGACCGTCAATGAGTTGGGTAAGGGCAAGGCTTATTACTTGGCGGCACGTGTGAGTGATTCCGCCTTCTATGAGGAGCTATATGGTCAACTGGTTCAGGAGGCAGGAGTAAGGCGTGCCCTTGATGCCAAGCTGCCGCCAGGAGTAACGGCCGGGCTGAGAAGCGATGGGGAGCACGAATATATTTTCGTGCAGAATTTCTCAGGTCAACCGGCTCTTGTTGAACTGCCTGGAACAGAGTATGAGGATGCCGAGAGCGGTCAGGTTGTAACTTCAAGCTCGATAGAGCTTCCGGCGAATGGTATCTGTGTTCTCAAGCGCCAGGTGAACCTATATAAGCGATGACTCAAAACTTGCTGTTAAATCTCATAAGATGCGAAATACTACTGACATTCAGTTGTCAGTAGTATTTTTGTATAATCTAAATATTAAACGGCCAAAGATGATACAAATGAACTTTGTTTAAAGCTTACTGAAGGAGACTTTACTATGGACACGGATAACAATCCATTTATCTTTGAAACACCCCTCATTGAAGGAGTAATTAGCAGACGACGAAATCGATTCATTATGGAAGTTGAAGTTGACGGCGTCGTTATTGATTGCCATTGTCCCACTACAGGACGTATAGGTGATATTGTTTTTCGCGATATCCCATGCCTGCTTTCAAAAAGCAATAATTTATCAAGGAAAACCCTTTATACGGTGGAGGCCATTTCCGTTGATTTACCCTCCGATGCCAATAAATCCTGGATAGGTATCAATCAAAATGCCGCCAATAGATATGTAGAACATTTTATAAAGAGCGGCCAACTTTCTAATATGGTGAGGAATGGCGGAGCCATCCAAAGAGAACAAAAAATAGGGAATTCCACCCTTGATTTTCTTGTAGGCAATACTTACATTGAAGTCAAAACGCCGCTTACCCGATTGCAGATTGAGGTTAAGGAACATATTGAAACCAAGAAAGGAAGCAGTTTCACCTCATTTGAACGATTTGTTAAGCACGTTGGGGAACTGGCCCATAGTTTGAATGCAAATGACAAAGCCATCTTGTTAGTATGTTTTATTTACGATAGTCCCAAATATATTGGCTCAACTCAGGGAAAGCATAGCAGTTATATCCGGAATTCTGTGCAATTATCAATTAATCAAGGGGTTGAAGTATGGCAGGTTAACTTCGAAATAACCCCCACAGGAGTCAATCTCGTACGTTATTTTGAAACAACCCAAGACATGCTGGGTGGTTGAATTCGAACAAGGGAGTGCAGCTTCAATTGAATAAAACAGAGCGTCTTTTAGCCATTGTAATGGAATTACAGCGAAGCAAATTGTTGACTGCCGATGCTTTAGCAGAGGTCTTGGGTGTCAGTGCAAGAACGATCTATCGCGATATGCAGGCTTTGAGTGAAGCCGGTGTTCCCGTCATGAGTGAGACCGGATCAGGATATTCCTTAATGGAAGGTTATTTTCTGCCACCTATCAGTTTCACTGTAGATGAGGCTGTATCGCTACTTCTGGGTGCTGAATTTATAGAAAAGCGGTTTGATCCTGCTGTTCGCCATAGCGCGCGTTCTTCCCACAGAAAAATTGAAGCCCTGCTGTCTCGTCCCATTCGTGAGGAGACAAGCCGCATACAAGGGAGCATCCGTCTGCTCCAAAAAGATGAATTGGATATCCTGACTAGGGAGAAATTAAATCTGGGAAGCATTCGCGAAGCTATGCGGGAGGGTAAGAAATTACGGTTCACCTATCACAAAGGGGTTGCTGGAGTGGATGGAAACCGGGTTACGGAGCGAACGGTATCGCCATTCGGATTGGCACATGATGAACAAAATGGCTGGCTGTTACTTGCTTTCTGTGACCTGCGGGAGGACATTCGCCATTTCCGAGTCTCTCGGATCAGTGATCCTGTCCTGACGGATGAGACGTTTCAACTTCCAGATAACTTCGACCTTCATTCATATCGGCCAAAGGATACCCGCAGCATTCGGGTCTGTGCCATCTTCAATCCAGCAGTCATCGACAAGGTTGAAGAAGCCAACAACTACTACATGGAGACTACCGAGTCTAAAGAGGACGGCTACCATGTCACTTTCCGTGTACGTCAACCGGAAGAGTTGCTGTCCTGGTTCCTTGGATGGGGGGCAGATGTGGTAGTTACGGAACCTGAATCCTTCAAACACCGAGTAAAAGAAGAAATCGCAAAAATGAAAGAACGCTACTGACATACTGTTGGCAATAGGGGTCTTGTACAATCAAGATATACAAACAACAAGGAGGACATTTATTATGTCAGCAATTGGACCGGATTTCATCTCACTTCAAGTGAGTGATCTTGAAGACTCTGCGAAATTTTATCAAAACTATCTTGGACTGGTTCGCTCACAGGCGGGTCCCCCTCATGCCGTGGTCTTTGATACCAAGCCCATTGCCTTTGCACTTCGTGACCTGATCCCAGGAACAGAACTCGGTTCAGCAACTCAGCCCGGACTTGGTGTTGCTCTGTGGCTTTATGCCCCGGATACGCAAGAAATTCACGACAAGCTTGCAGCAGCAGGCGTAAAGATTACAACCGCACCGATAGATGGACCCTTCGGGCGTACCTTTACCTTTGCCGATCCGGACGGTTACCTCATCACCCTTCACAGTAAAGCCTAGTTACACATGATGTAGTCAGTTCCCCATACAGTAGTCAGGTGAAATAATAATAACCTGTTGCTGTGAGGGGAGCTTTTTTATGTTGACCAATTAGCGCTCAATTGAATTTCTTGGTGAGTTGATTGTATTGATTAATGAGCTTATCCAGCCATACGGATTGACGGATGACATGAGGATGGCTTAATTGCCCATGATATTTTTCTGTCAGTACATGGAGTTTTTCTCTGGCTGCTTCAATGCGATCTTGGAGCCTTTGTAATTCCATATGAACACCCTCCCCATGTCATATTTTAGGGGATTATGTCAAATTCTTGTATAACTCATTGTTGGCATCAATTAATTAATAAAAAAAGACTCCCACAATGTAGGAGACTCTTTGTGAAATATTCAGCTATGTTCCCCATCCATGACCCATTACCTGAATTAAAATAGGTGTTCCAGCAAAAGTAATGAAGCTACACAGAATCAAAAAGTAGTAGATTTTTTTTCTCATTAATTTCATGCACCTCACTTGATAGTGTCTTGAACTTTAATTTGGCATCAGTGCTGGCATATTCTCTATATTTCTCAAATAAGGTGAAGCAAACCAAAATATTTTTCTCACTATTTATCCTAACGGACAATTCTAAACTTGCCAAGAGATACTCTAAAGCCTTCGTAAAATTCTGCTTTTGATTAAAAAAGTAAACGGCGAAATCTTTATAAAATCGAGCATGGGCCTCTTTTATAATGTCTCGTTGGTACGCTCCAGCAATTATGTCTTCAACCTGATAGGGTATGTATCCCGAAAATTTTTCCGCAATGTCGTCTACATTAATCCTGTGCATGTTTGCTACCTGAATAATATGGCACATTGCAATAAATATCTCATCCTCATGCACTGCAACGTAAGAAACATACTCTTCAAGGACCTCTAATTCACCCGACATTAAACGGTAGAGAAGCGTATTAATCGTGGCCCATTCAGTGAATTGAGCAATGATACGCGCTGCCATCTCGTCCTGCTCTCGAATCCAATGTTCACCATCTGCATAGAGGGCTACAAATTTCAACGCCATATTATAGTCGCCATAATGTTCATGAACGGTGGCACGGGCAAGATAGGCATAAAGGATGTAATAATACAATGGCTGTGTTGCTTGGACTTCCTCTAAACGATGTGACTCATTTTTTAAATGATACAAGGAGGATGCAAGTTGCTGTAGTTGAACTGCCAGTGATTCTACCTTGGACCATTTATGGACCATGCCAAAAATGTGCATAAGCTGCTTAAGGGCATCTAATTGTTCCATTTCAGGAAGGCGATTTGTATAAAGTTCAAACTGTGTAGCTGCTGCTAAGTTTTCTTCTAAATTTTCTCCTAATCGAAGGTTAAACAAGCGGTATCGGCAAAGAGCCAGTCGCTCAGAGTGCTGATATCTTTCAGATTCAGCAACCTGACTATAAATCAATGCTGCTGCTTGTAGTTTCTCTTGTTTGAAAAGTAGCTCAGCAATATCAAATAAGGCGATATTGTACTGACGATCCTCCAATAACTTTCCAACAACCTCTTCTATACAATCCAAGCGTCCTAGTTCAGCACAACGTATAATAAAGGGACGAATTCGACGTAAATTACTGGATGAAGCAAAGCATTCCTCAATATATTCTTGAAATAAGCCATCCTCTGGCAACTTCATACCGCTCGTAATTCGTTGTAGTTGCCCTAGGGATATAGGTTTTAACCCTTTCAGAATTCGGCTTAACGTCCCTGTATTAATAGTGGATAACTGCGAGAATTTGGATATAGACAACTCTTCTTCTTGCATATGTTGCTCTAATAGTTCCCGTATTGATCGCCGCAACTAAAGACCTCCAGCCCTGAATACCATATATTAGGATGTCCATTGAAATAATGTATACCTAAATTGAACATCGGTCAACTAGATATAATCACTAAAATGAATTAACTAAAACCTATAGAAATAGCTTGGTTATATTATACACGAAATATATTTCATGTATAATATAACATGTTTTATTTAACGTGATGCATAAATTGCTACTCCTCTATCATAAGAGTGAGAGGAGCAATGGGCATTGAAAATTAAAGAAGCAAGAGAAGCCGCTGGGTATACTCAAGAGAAACTGGTCTATCGGATTAACAACTCTATGAATTGCTCGTTGCGGAATTATCAAAATATAGAATATGGTACTGTAATTCCTAATGTCACATTGGCGCTATTGATTGCTCATTTGCTGGAAGTGGACCCCAGGGAGATAGATGAATGGAAGTTTAAATGGGATAAAGATTTGTAGCTCTGTAAATTAAAAAGCAGCCACCGGGATAAACAAACGGTTGGCTGCTTTATCTTTTATAATTGTATTGCTTGTTAGTCCGATCTTACCCCTTCACCGCACCGGCCACTACGCCTTTGACGATGTATTTCTGCAAGAAAATGAAGACGATGATCGAAGGCAGGACGGCCATAACCATGGCGGTCATTGCGTATTGCCAGTCGGAGGTATATTGTCCGACGAAGGTGTAGGCGGCCAAGGTCAACGTCTTGGTGGCCGGTGAGCCGTTCACCATCAAGAGTGGGAGCAGGAAGTCATTCCAGATCCACATCACATCAATAATGATGATCGTGGTGGTCACCGACTTTAACAGCGGGGAGATCACGCTGAAGAATAAGCGGAAGCCGGAGGCGCCGTCAATCGTGGCACTCTCGTCGATTTCCCGGGGGATGCCCTTCACGAAGCCGTGGTAAATGAACAAGGCCAGCGGAGCACCGAAACCCCAGTACAGGATACCCAGTCCCCAGGTGCTGTCCGACAAGTGGAAGCTCTTGGCCATCTGTAGTACGGTCAGCATGATGGATTGAAACGGAATAAGCATCGGCATGATACAGATGAAATAAATGATTGAGCTGAGCTTGGATTTGGTCCGGGCCAGTTTGTAGGCCGCGATGGACGAGATCAGCACGATGCCAGCCAGCCCCAGCACGGTAATCACCGTATTGTTCAGGAACAGCCGTGGGTAGTTGATGAACTCCCAGACGTAGCTGTAATTCTCGAAAGCCAACTTCTTCGGCAAGGCAATAACGTCAGTCATGACCTCGGAGAAGCTCTTCAGCGAGTTGTTGATGGTCAGGAACAACGGGTAGAGGAACAGGATGGACAGCAGCACCATGCCGATCTCTAAAATGATGCGGCCCACTTTGTTTTTACTCATTATGCCTCAACCTCCCTGCGTTTGAAGATGGTAAGCTGGATAATCGTAATAATCAGCACTGCTACGAACAGAATCAGCGCTTTGGCCGTACCGTAGCCGTACAGATTGTTCTGGAAGGTGTCGCGGTAGATGTCATACGCTACGCTGTAGGTAGTTCCGCCTGGACCACCGCCCGTCAGAGACAAAATCACGTCGAACACCTTAATCGAGTTGGTCAGCGCCATGAAGACGGAGATCGTAATTGAAGGAGCCAGCAGCGGCAACGTGATATTGAAGAAGCGGCGAATCGGTCCCGCACCGTCTACGGTAGCAGCTTCCTTGAGATCATCCGGCACCGATTGCAGGCCGGCGATGTAGATCACCATGTAGAAGCCGATGGACTGCCAGATGGAGACGAACAGGACGGATATGAAGGCAAGACCCGGCTCACCGAGCCAACTTAGCGCGAACATCCCCCATCCGGTGCTCTCCCCAAGCGATTCGAAGCCCTGCATGAAGATGAATTTCCAGATGAAGCCAACAATGACCAGGCTGAGAATATAAGGGATGAAGAAGGCGGCTCTCAGCCAACTCGTCGTCTTCAGCTTCATATCCAGGACCAGCGCTAGCAAAATCGCGAGGACATTGACCAATACGATGTAAAGAATGGCGTATTTGATCGTGAACCAGGCGGCACTCGTGAAGTTGGCGTCGCCCATGAAGATCTGCTTGAAGTTATCCAGTCCGATAAAAGTTGGATTCTTGGAAATCCCGTTCCATTTAGTCAGGGAATATCGAATCGTCATCATGAACGGATAATAAAACACGGCAACAATCGCGATCAGAATTGGCAAAGTGAAGACGCCAAACTCCAGTTTCTCGGCTCGCTTTCTCCCTAGTTTGGACATAAAGCACCTCTTTTTCATGACGTTTAGTGGGTATGCATGGTGTTTGCTTGTTCTACACACATCGCCCTTTTCGGCTATAATGTAATTATAAAACAGCGTTTACATTGCCAAAATGGATTTAAGAAAACAGTTAAGGGTAAAAAGGTGAACTGGCTGCATAGAGATGGACAGGCCGGGAACGGGGGCAGTATGTTGAACTGGATCAAGCGAGTAGTGATAAGGCTTAGGGACCGGGTGTCGCGCCGATTGGTCAATAAGCTTATTCTGTTATTTACGGCGATGATCGTCCTGGTCGTTGGCTTGTTGACCGTTATTTCCTACCAGATGCTGCAACGGGAATCGGTGAACCATAGCATTGATAGTACGAGCAGCAACCTGAAGCTGGTGAATCAGAAGCTGGAGGATTACATGCAGGGTGTCGAGCAGCTTTCTCTACCGCAAATCCGGTATGAGGAGATCCTGCAAGCCGTTGTCAGTGAAGAGACGGAATATGCGTCCAAGATGTATCTGGAGGATTATCTGCGGGAGTTGTTTTACTCACGTAATGACCTGGAGAGCATTTACTTATATCTGATCGATCAGGGGAAGTATTATTCGATTACCAGAGAGGCCTATAACATTACCGTTCGGTCCGGCTTCCGTGAAGGCATTCCGGAGCAAGCATGGTATCAGCGGGCGATGGAGAGCTCGCGGAACCGCTCCTATCAGTCCTTTATCGTGCCTGGTAGCGAATCTGGGTATGGCATGAACGAGGAGCCCAGCTTCATGGGTTATCATCGTGTGCTTCGTTCACTCGTCACGCGAGAACCCAAGGCGGTAGTCTCTTTCTACCTTAAGCCTACCGTGAAGGATCAAATCCTGAACGATGTACCGTTTGAGGATGGAGAGCATCTGTTGTTCCTCGGACCCGATAATGAGCCCTTCCATGTGGACAACCTCGAATTTCTGCGGCAGCTTGAACAGGCTCCGTGGCTGGACCATCTGGGACAGGACCCGTTCATGAAGCCCTTGACGTGGACCAACGAAGAAGGCCACAAGTATTTGGTCGTCTATAATGTGGAGAATACGGAGGGCTGGAAGCTGGTTAAGCCAATTCCCTATAGCAACATCTATGCGGCGGCCAATGCCACCCGGAACCTGGGCTATCTGATTGGACTCGTATTTCTGATCATTTCCATTATTCTTGTCACCTTGATATCCAATGCTATCACGCGCCCCCTGAAGGATTTGTCCCTGCAAATGCGACGGTTCAGCGAAGGGACCTTCGACGCGGAGATTCCGGTCCGGGGCAGGGATGAACTGGCGTATTTATCCCGGCATTTCAACCGGATGGTGCGGCGCACCCATGACCTTATTAATGAACGCTACAAGATGAAGCTGGTTGAGAAGAATGCGATCCTCAAGGCGCTGGAGGCGGAGATTAATCCCCATTTCCTCTATAATGCGTTGCAAGCTATTTCCACCAAGGCCCTGAAGAGCGGTGATGAAGAGGTGGCCGATATGGTGAATGCCCTGGCCTTAACTTTGCGCTATTGTATCAGTGGCAAGGATATCGTGAACGCCCGGGATGAACTAAGGCATATTGAGCGCTATTTGGTCCTCCAGCAGGCTAGATTCGGCAGCCGTTTGCAGGTGGAGGTGGAATGGGACGATTCTCTGAAGGACCTGCAAATTCCGAAGCTGTCTATTCAGACGTTGGTCGAGAATTCAATCAAGCACGGTCTGGAGAAGGTGTCGACGGGTATTGTCATCGTCATTCGGGCGGAGCTAAGTGAGACCCACGCGGTTATCTCTGTCAAGGATAACGGGCCGGGCATTCCTCCCGGGCGCTTGGAGCAAATCAAGCAGTCGTTCGCTATCGTTTGGGACGAGCAGGAGGGAGACAATATCGGGCTCAAGAATTTGTATACCCGGCTAAGACTACTCTATGGAGAAGAAGCCGAACTGGCAATCCGCAGTGAGGGGGCCGGAACCGAGATGATTATGTTAATACCGCGAGGGGGCAGCAGTCATGTATAAAGTATTGATTATTGATGATGAGGAGCCGCTTCGGGAAGCAATACGCATCTTAGGCAACTGGCAGGAGCTGGAGATTGAGGAGGTGCTGGAGGCGACGGATGGCAAGGCGGGGCTGGCTATGCTGGAGCAGCATAAGCCGGACATCATTATGGTAGATATGAAGATGCCGGAGATGAACGGGGTGGAATTCCTCAAGACTGTAGAGCAGGCCTACCCCGAGCTACTGACCATCGTCATCAGTGGCTATAATGATTTTGAGTTCACCAGACAGGCTATTCACTCCAAAGTAGTGGATTATCTGCTTAAGCCAGTCAACCGTCAGGACTTGAATCAGGCCTTACGTAAAGCCATCGACGTGCTCGCGGCCAAGCGGCAGTTGCAGAGCGAATCGATTACCAGAAACATTACCTTCAATATGTCGCTGCCCAAGTTGAAGGAGAAGATATACTTGTCCATTATCGACCGCAGCTTCAAGCAGCAGAGCAATCAGGGGTTCCTCCCCTTAATAGGAGCGGATGATTCAAATAATCGCTTCGGGGTGCTGGTGTTACGCATTCTGAATATGGAGGCCATTCGAGACAGCCGCTTCAATCAGGATACGGAGCTATTGTATTTCGCCGTAGCCAATGTCATTAACGAGGTGGCCGGAAATAACTTGATCTGCTTCAGCTTCGCCAACCCGAAGCAGGAACGGGAGATTATTGCCATCTATACAGCGCATGGTGGTTACCCGCAGGAAGTTGATTTCCGCTCGGGAGAGCTGATGAAGAAGGTGGTGTCGACCTTAAGCAGTTTGTTTGGCATTCTGTCAGCGGGGGGCGTCGGACCTGTCTGTGAGGATGTGCTGGCCTTGGCAGACTCCTATAAGGAAGCCGCAGCCAAGATCGAGTGGATCGATCTGCTCAAGCTTAAGGGCAAGGCCATTATCGGGAGTGGAGGTAACTCGCCTGTGCAGGATGGCTTCTCCTTCACCAGTCGCTTGCCCATGCTTCGCAGCACTCTGGAGGCGGGGAACCTTAAAGCTGCCAAGACGGTGATGAGTGAATACGCCAAAAAGATCAAGTCCGGCGAATCCTTCACCTTTGGCCAAGCGGACCGAACACTACGCGAAATGATCGTTCTATTAAACGATACGGCGACTGAGCTTGGTGTTCCGGCGGACCGACTTCCTGGTGCTGGAGGAGAGCGGGCGCTACGCGCGATAGGGTTGTCTACCGACTATGCTACCTTCGAGCAATACGAAGAGCTGCTCTGGCGACTGACGGCCTATTACAATGAGCAGATTCGTCGTTCGTTGGCAGGGAACAAACCATTTAACGTGGATGATATCAAGGCCTATATCGAAAATCATTATTTTGAAGACATCAAGATTTCAATGTTCACCGAGAAGTATTTTCTCAGCAGGGAATACTTGATGAAGCTGTTCAAGCAGCAATACGGCCATGGTATTCATGAATACGTCCAGAAGGTGCGGATGGAGAAGGCCACGGAGCTGCTGAATGATTCTTCCCTGAAGATTCAGGAGATTTCCGAGATGCTTGGCTATAAGGATAAGAACTATTTCAGCAAGGCGTTCCGGAACTATTACGACTTATCTCCCTCCGAATATCGAGCGCAGCAGGAAGCAGGGGTTAAAAAGTGAACTCGCCAATGATTCCACTTTTTTACCCTCAAATCACCACATATCTACATTTTGTCCGTTAGACCGATTCATTAGAATAAGGGCATAGCAGGTCAAGCATCCTGCTGTAAGGATGTTAACAACTTCAAAGAAGTGGGGGCGTTATGAAATGAAGAAAAAGATCCTTGCCCTGTCGTTCAGCCTCGTGCTGATTATGGGGCTGCTGTCAGCTTGTGGCGGAAACGGCAACAACGCTGAGGGTGGTGGAGCCGGAGGCGCCAATGCGGGAGGCAATAATGCAGCCGCTGACGAATCCAAACCGGTTACCATTAACATGTTCACGGCTTCGCCCGAATACACGGATGCCTTCAACGCCTACATCAAAGAATACAAACAAGTGAAGCCCAATGTAACCATTAATCTGGAGATCATGCAGGCGGACTACAATACCGTCCTCAAATCGAGAATTGCTGCCGGTAGCACACCGGACGTCTTCCAGACTACGGCGGGCGGTGATATCGACACTTTTGCCGAATACAGCGCAGATTTGACCAACGAGCCACTGGCCGCAGCCATGACAGACGCTGTTCGCGCCAATATGAGCTCTACGGACGGCAAGGTGCTGGGTCTGCCAGTCAAGGGCAACCTGTTCACCTTGATTTACAACAAGGATTTGCTCGATCAAGCAGGAGTGACCACCTTCCCGAAAACGACGGCAGAACTGGATGATGCCATCGCCAAGCTCGAAGCCAAGGGAATTACACCATTTGCTAATGCCTATAAAGAATGGTGGGTATGGAAGCATGTCTTCCAACATTTCGTGAATGCCGCGGCTCAAGATGCAGGCGTAACTTCACAGGAACTAGTAAGCGGATTCATTGCCGGAGATGTAAAAATCAAGGATTATCCGGCGCTCTATAACAACTTCTTCAGCTTCATCGACACAACGGTCAAGCATGGTACTGACAAGCCGCTGGAGCGTGACAGTAATGCCGAAGTCAGCGATTTTGCTTCCGGTAAAGCGGCCATCATGACAGGTAAAGGCGCATGGGACGAAGAATCGATTAAGAAAATTACACCGGATATTAAGATCGGTATCGCCGGGTATCCGGTCAGCGACAAGCCGGAACAAGCGACAATTATTACCGGTGCAGACCAAGCCTTGCGCATTAACAAGGATTCGGCTGTGGTCAAGGAGACTGTTGAATTCTTCAACTGGCTGTACACCTCGGATTATGGGAAGAACTGGTTCTCTGGCGTAGCCAAGGTTATTCCTCCAATCAAGGATGCTCCAATGCCAGAACTCGACATGCCGCAGCAGATGAATGAAATTTTGGCTTCTGAGCCATCGGGCGACCTGTCCGTGAACTACTCACTGGATACGTTCCACCAAAAATTCGGAGAAATTATGCAGGCCTACATTGGCGGCAGCAAAACAAAAGATCAGGCTGTGACTGAAATTGAACAGGCCTGGGTACAACTGGGTTCCGCTCAATAACTATACTGCTGCTTGCGATGAACTCAGCACCACCCTTGGTGCTGAGTTCATTTTTTGCCATCATCAAGATCATAACAACCTAAGGAGGAAGCACGATGTCTAAGCTTATTCAATTCATGGAGAACGGTCTTCATCTGGTCCTGGAAATCACTTCGGAGAAGGATGTCCGTCTGCTGCATTTTGGCACGGAGGAATGGGTGAACGAGCTGCTGCATGAAGAACAGAAACCCGGTTTTCGCCTGATGGAGCTGCAATTGACGGGCGAAGACCGGGCGGAATACCATGGGCGGACGCACCGCGCGACTTACCCGGGGCTTCGTATGGTTTATGACGGCCATACGGATGCCAGAAATGAGCTTGGGCGCAAGCTGGAGTTGACCCTGCTGGACCCGGTAACTTCGTTGCAGGCCGTGCAGCATATTCAGTTCTTCGATGGACTGCAAACGATTCGTTCCTGGGTCACATTGCTTAATAAGGGGCAGGCTATGCTGGGCGTGGAATATGTATCTTCGTTTGCCTTAACTGGTCTGGATAAGGAAGGACGGACGGATCGTGATGAGAAGATGCTTCTGTCCATTCCGCATACAGGATGGCAAAGCGAACTGCAGTGGCGGACATACCGTCTGCCGGAGCTTGGACTTTCCCATATGACGGACCGCAGCTCCAAGCGGATTACCTGTAGCAATACCGGGTCCTGGTCCACGGCGGAGCATGTGCCGATGGCTGTTTTGGAGAATCGGGAAGCCGAGAGCAGCCTGTACTGGCAGATTGAACATAATGGCTCCTGGCATTGGGAAATCATGGACCAGAACGACTATTTGACGCTGCTGATCAGCGGACCCACCGAGCATGATAACCACTGGTGGATATCGCTTGCACCGGATCAGTCATTCGTGAGCGTGCCGGTGGCCGTTGGCGCAGTGGCAGGTGGTTTCGAGCAGGCCGTTGGACAGCTAACCGCTTACCGCCGCCGCATTCGTCGGCCTAATGCCGACAATCGGGATTTGCGGATTATATTTAATGATTACATGAACTGTCTGTGGGGCTCTCCGACCACCGCCAAGCTGCTTCCGCTTATTGATGCTGCCGCAGAGGCGGGTTGCGAATACTTCTGCATCGATGCTGGTTGGTATGCGCCAGGCGAATGGTGGGATGGTGTAGGTGAATGGCTACCCTCTTCGGAGCGATTCCCTGAGGGCATCAAATACGTCTTGGACTATATACGCAGCAAAGGGATGGTCCCGGGGTTATGGCTGGAGCTTGAGGTGATGGGCATCCGTAGTCCCAAGCTTGCGGAGACAGAGGATAGCTGGTTCTTCATGCGGCATGGCAAGCGGGTGATGGACCGCAGTCGCTATCAGTTGGATTACCGTAATCCACAGGTCATTGCCCATGCGAATGAAGTCATCCGTCGGCTGGTTGAAGACTATGGTGTAGGCTATATCAAGATGGACTATAACATCAATGCCGGAATCGGCACCGAACTGGCGGCGGATAGCTTCGGGGATGGACTGCTGCAGCATAACCGCGCTTATCTGGCCTGGCTGGACGAAATTTTTGCCCGTTACCCCGATTTAGTTATCGAAAATTGTTCCAGTGGGGGCATGCGTATGGATTATGCGATGCTAAGCCGGTATAGCATTCAATCGACCAGCGATCAGGAAGACTACGTGAATTATGCAGCGATTGCCGCAGCTTCGCCTTCGGCGCTGGCACCGGAGCAATCGGCCATCTGGTCCTATCCTCTGCGAGAGGGCGATGATGAAGAGGTTGTGTTCAACATGGTCAACGCCTTGCTCCTGCGGGTGCACCAGAGCGGCCATCTGGCCGAGCTAAGCCCTCGCCGCCGCGCGCTGGTGAAGGAAGCGCTGGACTATTATAAATTGATCCGCAAGGATATTCCTGAGGCCTTTCCTTTCTGGCCGCTCGGCTTGCCTAAACGGGAGGACCACTGGATGAGCCTGGGGCTTCGCCGACCGGAGAAGCCAGTCATTTATTTGGCAGTATGGCGGGTAGGTGGAGACGCTACTTCTCAAGTATTGTCACTACCCGAGCTTCAGGGTGAAGCGTTATCCATTCGCTGCGCCTATCCGCAAAACTTCGAGGGGACCTGGAACTGGGATGCCGTTGCCGGGGAACTGAAAGTAACGTTGCCACAAGCTCGCTCGGCGCGATTATTTGAAATTCGACGCGGGTTGTGACGTTAGGCTAATGGTGATAGGGGGAGCCGGGCTTTTATCCAGGGGCCCATCTGGTATATAATGGTTGTGGACTTCATCCAGACAAGTTTTGGGCAATAGGTCAAGTTAAGCACCTGATATCAAAACGTTGAGGAGGCTGCAGTCATGAAGTATACGAGCTTGGGAAGAACCGGGCTAAAGGTAAGCCGTCTGTGCTTGGGAACGATGAATTTCGGACCTACCACCGAGGAGAAGGAAGCATTCAGGATTATGGATGCGGCGCTGGATGCAGGCGTCAACTTCTTCGATACGGCCAATGTGTACGGCGGAACACCGCATCGCGGCTGGACCGAGGAAATTATCGGACGTTGGTTCGCCCAAGGCGGCGGACGCCGGGAGAAGGTCGTGCTGGCCACCAAGGTATACGGCGGCATGGGCGACGCGGAGAAGGACCAGAATGGCGGGGCGGGGTTGTCGGCCTATAAGATTCGCCGTCATTTGGAGGATTCACTGCGCCGGCTAGGCACAGATCATATCGAACTGTACCAGATGCATCATATTGACCGGAACGTGAGCTGGGACGAGCTATGGAATGCTTTTGAAATCGCCCAGCACCAAGGAAAGATCGGTTATGTCGGGTCCAGTAATTTCGCAGGGCGCGACTTGGTGAAGGCTCAATACGAAGCCAAGGCCGGTGGACGGCTCGGACTAGTCTCCGAGCAGCATAAGTATAGTCTGCTATGCCGTTTGCCTGAGCTTGAGGTATTGCCTGCTGCCGAGGAGTTGGGCATCGGCGTTATTCCGTGGAGCCCGCTGGACGGCGGTGTTCTCGGTGGGAACCTGAATCCGCAGCCAGGCTCAAGAACGGCCAAGCAAGCAGAGCGGGTGGAGAAGCTGCGCCCGCAGCTAGAGAAGTTCTCCAAGCTGTGTAAGGAGCTGGGAGAGTCGGAGGCGACGATCGCCTTGGCTTGGACGCTGGCTAATCCTGCAGTAACCGCTCCGATTATCGGGCCACGAACGCTGGAGCAGTTCGAGGAATCTTTGCGGGTAGTTGAAGTCGAGTTGACTAGCGACACACTGCAAGCCATCGATGAAATTTTCCCAGGACCAGGGGGCGAAGCTCCAAGGGCTTATGCCTGGTAAGCTGATGTTTCCATCGCTCTGCATGATATAAATACTCCATAAACTGTAAGGCGGGAGAGTGTTGACACTTGGCCCGCCTTTCGTTTATCATCATGTAGACTGATCGGTCTAATTCCACGAAAGAAAGAGGAAGAGCGGTATGTCCACTGAGAACCCAACGCGCCGGCTATTGATTGAAACGACGGCCAAATTGTTGCAAAATCAAGGCTACAACGCGACCGGCTTGAATCAGATTACTCAGCTTAGCGGCGCACCCAAAGGATCATTATACTACCACTTTCCTGATGGCAAGGAGCAATTGGCTTGTGAAGCTGTGAGCCATACGAAGAAGGTAACGCTAGCTGGCCTGAGAGATGCGCTGGATGCCTCGCCTGACGCGGTGGTCGCCGTACAGGGGTTATTCACCTTCATTGCCGACAATTATGACCAGGATGCGGACCTGGGCGTTCCGATTGGCATTGTCGCGCATGAGACAGCCAGAAGCAACGAGAACATTCGTCAGGCTTGCTGTGGTGTATACCACGCCTGGATTGGCGAGTTCGAGAAGAAGTTCAAGAGCTGTGGTTATGAGGCTGAAGAGGCGGCTGATTTGGCGGTAGTGATTAACGGCATGGTGGAGGGCGCGATTATTATGTGCCTGACGCAAAAGAGTAGTGTTCCGTTGCGTACGACGGCGAAGCTGATTCCGCGACTGTTTAAGAGGTAGATCGGTCTCGTATAATTTTAAATTTTATATATAGAACGGTCTAATAAAGAACAAAATAACATGGCAAAGCCCAGGTCCAGGTTGCTATGCGATATATTTCGCGGGTGACCACCCTGTTCATATACACATACAGAGTAAGTGAGAGAAATAGAGAGAACAGAGAGATTTAACTACAATAGGATAGTTTGGAGGTACCCTGTACAATGAATATTTCAACGCAAGCTGCACCACAAGGGGCGGGAATCGAAGGGATCAAGCGTCTTCCCATTACAATTGCCCTGGTGATCGGGGCCTTCGTGTCCATTTTGAATGAAACATTATTGAATGTGGCTTATACGGATTTAATGCACGAGCTTCAGGTTGGACCATCGACCATTCAATGGTTGTCTACCTCTTATATGCTGGTCATCGGTATTCTTGTGCCCATTACGGCCCTGCTGATGCAGTGGTTCACAACTAGACAGATGTTCTTATCCGCGATGCTCTTATTCCTGGTCGGTACCATTGTTTGTGGCATAGCCCCTTCCTTTAGTGTGCTGCTGTTGGGCCGGGTAATCCAGGCCATCGGTACGGGATTACTGCTGCCCGTGATGATGAATACAATTATTACAATCTATCCCCCGGAAAAAAGAGGCACAGCCATGGGTACCATCGGATTGGTCATTATGTTCGGTCCGGCTATTGGTCCTACGTTGTCTGGGCTCATTCTCGATTCCTTCAATTGGCGCTGGTTATTTTACATGGTAGTTCCGCTGGTCGTGTTCTCGATTTTGTTCGGCGCAGCCTACTTGCGCAACGTGTCCGAACTTACAAGACCGAAGGTGGATATCTTCTCAATTCTGTTATCCACGGCAGGCTTCGGGGGTATTGTGTACGGCTTCAGTAGAGCGGGCGAAGGCGAAGGTTGGTCCAGCCCTATCGTGTACACTTGTCTGATTGTCGGATTTGTATCCTTGATCTTGTTTGTGTGGCGGCAGTTGAAGGTGAAAGAGCCTACACTGGATGTCCGAGTGTTTAAATATCCAATGTTCGCTCTATCGGCAGCCTTGCTGATGGTAATGATGATGACGTTGTTCTCCACCTTGATCATTCTGCCGATGTATCTGCAAGGAGCCCTGATGATGGCTCCATTCATTGCGGGTCTGGTGTTACTCCCCGGCGGGGTAGTGAACGGGTTAATGTCACCGGTAGCCGGACGACTGTTCGATAAGTTTGGCCCACGGGCGCTGATTACTCCAGGGCTGCTCATCGTAGTCGCAACGCTGTGGTTCATGCGTGGCTTGGAGACAACAACGCCGACCGGCACGGTCATCGGGCTTCATATCGCCTTGCTCGTTGGTATTTCCCTGGTTATGATGCCTGGGCAGACGACGGGGCTTAATCAATTGCCGCGGAGACTATATCCGCACGGCACAGCTATCATGAACACGCTGCAACAGGTATCCGGTGCGATCG
Source organism: Paenibacillus senegalimassiliensis (assembly GCF_001486585.1). GTDB lineage: Bacteria > Bacillota > Bacilli > Paenibacillales > Paenibacillaceae > Fontibacillus > Fontibacillus senegalimassiliensis. The sequence goes on along the minus strand of NZ_LN909044.1, from coordinate 518,318 downwards.
GGACCGCGTTGTTCATGGGGATCTTCTCCAACGGGCAGATCCGTTATCTGGCTGGCGTGGCTGATCCCGAGTCGGTGACGGAGAAGGCGAATGCCTTGGTCTCCGGCTTGCATAGCGCCTTTAATATTTCCATGTATGTTGGGATTGTGGCGCTCGTCATTGGCTTCTTCCTGCGCCGCACCCAGGCGCCGGTAGAACCTCCGCTCAAGCCGGAGTTTAAGGTGGAAGTGAAGACAGAAGGCTAACTAAACCTGGCTGAATTCAAGATTTTACAAGGGTTGCTTCTTAGGCCGCTAACCCCGGCTTGAGAGCAACCTTTTTTGCGTCTTTTTGTGAACATTTAGGAAATATTGTTCAGGGGAGTTGAACATCTGCGGGGGAACGGGGATGATGATAGGAGGATTTTACAGACTGGAGTGAACCCGTAATATGAAGAAGTCCAGCCCCATCGGCGTGCTGCTGGCACAGATCGGTACGCCTTCAGCTCCTACGGCTAAGGCGGTACGCCCTTATCTACGCCGATTTCTCTCGGATCGACGCGTCATCGACTATTCGCCACTGCTATGGCAGCCACTACTGCACGGTATTATCTTAACTGTCCGCCCGCGGAAGTCGGCCAACCTCTACCAGCAGATTTGGACCGAGCAGGGCTCGCCTCTGCTGGTTCATTCCCTGCATCAGCAGGAAGGCTTGCAGCAGCGGCTGGGTGACGGCTATAAGGTTGAACTCGGCTTTGCCTACAGCAAGCCGGATATCCGTGATGCTATGAGCCGTCTGGAAGCGGCGGGAGCTGAGCGCATCCTGGTGCTGCCGCTCTTCCCGCAATACTCGTCTACGACGACCGCCGCGGTCTATGACGCGGCCTGCTTCGCGGCGCTTGGCAAGAGCCGAAGATATGGCTCTTCGGCGAAGCGGTTCGTGCCAGCCCTGCGCCTGGCCGGAGCGTTCTTTGACCATCCCGGCTATATCCGCGCGATGCAGAAGCATCTGGCTGAGCAAGCGGGAAGCCTGGCGCGGCCGCCAGAGCGGTTCGTGCTCAGCTTCCATGGTATTCCGCAGCGGTATGCGGATACTGGTGACCCATACCCCGGGCAATGCCAGGAGACCGCACAGCGGCTGGCGGAAGCGATGGGCTGGGCGCCGGAGCAGTGGGCGATTGCCTATCAGTCCCGGTTTGGACCGGAACCATGGTTGGGGCCTACTACGGAGGAAGTGCTGCGTAGCTTCACCCAGCGTGATGCAGAGCGCACCATGGTCTTTGCTCCAGGCTTTGCCGCCGACTGTCTGGAGACGATATACGAACTGGGCGTGGAGGCCAGGCATAATCTGATGTCTAAGGCGGGTGATAATCTGAACACATCGCCTGCTGAGTTTCAACTGGCCCCCTGTCTGAACGCCCACCCGGCATGGCTGGACTTTCTGGCTGACTTCGCTCGGGATAGCACCGCTGGATGGGAGAAATAAAAAAATATTGTTACCCGCTTTAACCTGTGTGAGACCCTTTTTAAGTGCGAGTTCAAAAAGTCGGGTTAGCAGGACCGAAGCTTATGCTTTCGATGTGCGTTTTTTCAAAACGCTTGAGTTGGATGAAGCTAGGGACTGAGTAGCGGAGCTACACGTTTTCCAAGAAAACGACTCCGGAAGCATAGCTTTACGTGAGCAACTTCAATGTTTCTGCAAGAAACATACTTCGGAAGCCTACGCTTGGCCCGGCTGAATTCAAGATTCGATGTCGATTCTACTCCTCGAACAACTTCGTTCTGGGAAGACGATTTTTTGAACAACCTTTTTTTAAGATTGGGTAATCATATAATAAGGATGCAGGGCATACTCTGAATTCTGAGTGCCTAAACATGCAGACAGGAAAGGCGGAGCATTATGAAGAACGGATTACTGGCGGTAGTTCCTTTGCTTCTTATCATGATGATTCCTTCGGTGGATGCCAGGCTGGCAACACCGGGATGGGTGCAGGCTGAGTCCGGAGTAGCGGCTGCCGCTCCATTCGTAGAAGCCCCTGATTCTCTCACGCTTACTGTCTATCTGCATGATGTGCAGATGAGTCAGAGTGGTGGAACGCTGCTGGTAGACCCCATTGAGTGGTATGAAGGCGAGCAGGCGGATAAAGTATTCGCAGAGCGCGAGCCGGATGCAGGCATTGATGGCCCACCTGACGGTTATTATATTGTGAATGAGGAAGAAGAAGACGTGGCTTACCCCGTAGCCCCGGATGCCGAGGTGCGGCTGCAAATTTATGATCGAACCGGGCAAGGCGGAGATATGAATATCCAATGGAATGAAGCGGTATCGCCGCCGCAGTTCAGCAAGCTGTTCCAGCAGAAGGACCGACTTGATTTGGGATGGTTCCCTTACCACTTGACCATAACCGATGGGCAGGTCGTACGAATCGTACAGCAGTATGTTCCCTAAGGGTGAAGAATTGAATTATAAATAGACTAGGAACTGAAGAATCTTCGGTTCCTTTTTGTATACATTTATATCCAAAATGATGAGTCCTTCTTTTGATACTAACGTCCTTTATCAACTACAATGAACGTAGGAATAGAATTGTGAGAAAGGTGGAACTTTTTATCAAAACCTACCATTCATCCTCAGCACTTGGCGAGTTCATACGTTCCCGGCGGGAGCGCCTGCAGCCAGAAGAAGCCGGGATTCAACGAGTCCCGGGCCGTCGGCGCACTCCCGGACTACGCCGGGAAGAAGTCGCCTATCTTGCAAACATGAGTGTGACCTACTATACGTGGCTGGAGCAGGGCAAGGAACTTAATCCTTCGCAGGACATTTTGGTTAACATTGCCCGCGCACTTCAACTTAGTAATTCAGAACAAGAGTATTTGTTGTCACTGGCAGACACTTCTTCAATCAACGATCATGTCGCTGATGCCAGAAGAGATATTCTGCTGCTACAGATGCTCGCGAGGCAGCTTCAATATCCTTGCTTCATCATCGATGAGAGTACGGATATTCTGGCGTGGAACCGCTCTGCCGAGTTAGTGTTTGCTGATTTTGAGTCGATGCCCGTTCAAGATCGTCATATTCTAAATTTGGTCTTTCTGAACAAGGATTTTCGCAATAGGCTTGTGAATTGGGACGAATTTGCCCGTTATACTGCAGCGTGGGCTCGAACTAACTTTGAGCGGAGTAAGAACAATTCCAAATATATAGAGCGATTTGAGCAGCTCAATAGGGACAGTGAGGATTTTCGGCGATGCTGGGACTTGTTCGAGGTAAAACAGAAACATGTTATGGACGTAACCTTTCGGCTTCCGGATGAGCAACTGCTGGAATTTGAAATTCATTCCGCTAGTCGGATTGACCAAGATCCTAGTCTGATTTGGTCCATCTTCGTTCCAGTCGCGGGCAGTGACACTGACGTACGCCTTACAGAGCTGTTAGAAGGGAGCTAGGGCTTGCGAACAAATGAATGAACCCCAATGCCTAGCCTATTAATACGGTTACCTGTATCACCCTGCTCTGGTTGGACTTTTCAAATGGCATTATGCTGGACAAGAGTTCAATCAAGGGAAGGATGATCGAAATGCAAACTTGGTTTATCACGGGGGCTTCAGGCGGTTTGGCCGCACCGTTAACACGCAAATTACTGGAAAGGGGCGACCGGGTTGCTGCCACAATACGCAGACCCGGTGTACTCGACGAGTTGAAGGCCGTTCATGGCGACCGACTCTGGATTTCTCATCTGGATCTAACGAATCCGCAGCAGATCGAAGAAGTTGTGCGCCGGGCTTTTGCCGAGTGGGGGACAATCGATATTGTTGTTAACAATGCAGCATATGGTCTTTATGGTGCGATAGAAGAAGCAAGCGATTCACAGATTGAGCATCAATTTGCTACTAATGTATTCGGTTCGCTTCGTGTTGCTCGCACTGCTCTGCCATTTCTGAGAAATCAGGGGCGAGGGCATCTGATTCAGATTGCTAGTTCTGCCGGGCATTATGCCATTCCAGGCATGGGACTGTACTGTTCAAGCAAATGGGCAGTTGAAGCTGCCTTTGAGGCGCTGGCTAAAGAAGTAGCTCCATTTGGCATACAGACCACGATGGTGGAACCGGGTGGTATTCGCACCAACTTCTTGGGGGGGAACGCCGTATACGGTGAGCCGCTGGAAGTGTACCATACCCAAGCAGCGGGGCAGTTCACACGCATGATGAAGGGTGAGGTTCCGGGTATGGATACACCGGAGGCGTTCAATCGCTCTATTATTGGCGATCCCGCCAAGATGGCTCAGGCCATTATAGATCGAGCCGATGCCGGAAATGGACCGCTCCGCTTGGCTCTAGGTAGCGATGCCTATGCCGTTATTCGCGAATCGTTGCTGGAGCGACTTGCCGCTCTGGAAGCCCAGAAGGACTTAGCATATTCAACAGATGCTGAGGATGTACAGTCGGTGTAAGACATATTGGCTAAGCTGAATTGAGGCTTATCGAGAAATAGAAAGCTCCCTATAGAAGCAGGTTGTGTATGATTTCGCTGCCTGCTTACTATACAGGGAGCTTTTTTATGAACAAAGAATGCCTGGATTCAGTGGTAAGTAAATTAAAAATAAGATATCCTTTGTTAAGTAATGCACAGGCTACGTGTAGGCCAGGCTCCTGCACAAACTACATACAAGAAGGATGATGGAAGGCATGATTACCAAGTTTTTGAGGCTGGTAGAAATTCAGACAAAGGCGGCAAGCCTGATTCCGCTGCTGATGGGGACGTTATATGCGGTGTACCGGTTCCATATTTTTCAGCCCGGACACTTTGCCCTGATGCTGTTGTCCTTGCTGACCTTTGACATGACGACGACCGCTATCAATAATTACTACGATTATAAAAAAGCCGCCCGCAAGCACGGTTACGGCTATGAGACGCATAATCCAATCGTTAAATACGGGATGAACCCACGGGCGGTGCTAGCCTTGATCATCTTGATGTTCCTGATTGCGGTAGCCGCGGGCATAATGCTGTTCCTGCAGACCGGTTGGCTGCTGCTCTTGCTGGGAGGGTTGTCGTTTGCGGTGGGGATATTGTATTCCTTTGGCCCTATTCCCATTTCCCGCATGCCGCTGGGGGAGATATTCTCAGGCTTATTTATGGGGTTTGTAATTATTTTTGTATCGGCCTATGTACATGCGGGAGACAAGCTGGCGTCCTTGACACTGGAGGGTGGGGCGGTCACACTGCAAATTCAATTGCTCGAAGTGCTGCTCATCTTCCTGATCTCCATTCCGGCCATCTTCGGGATTGCCAATATCATGCTAGCTAACAATATCTGTGATATGGAGGAAGACATCGAGAACAAGCGTTACACCTTGCCCATCTATATTGGTAAGCCGGCGGCGTTGCTATTATTCAAACTGCTGTATTATGCGGGGTATGCGGACTTGATCATTCTGGTATTCCTGGGCGTCCATCCGTTGATTCTGGTGATGGTATTGGCAACCCTGATTCCGGTTCATCGCAATATCAGGCAGTTCTCCCAGCAGCCGACCAAGCAGTTCACATTTCGACTCGCCGTCAAAAATTTTATATTGACCAATATGGCCCGGATCGTTGCCCTAGGCCTGGCCATTATATTTTCTTTATAAACAAAGGACCTTCAAGACCACCACTTGCTCTGAAGTGGGCCAGGAAGGTTCTGTGTTTTTACGGCGAGTAGTCTTAATTACGCTTTCTAGGGGCGAGCATGACGCCAGCACCGATGGCAATCAAGGCAATCGCTAACACGGGTTGGCCGAAAATAAGTCGGTTATACAGCGATCCCAGGGAGAAGACGGCAAAGAACAGCAAAGAGAGTGCGGTCAAAATATTAATGGGAATCAGCAAATATTTATTCCGCGTACCGAACCAGTAGAATTCAAACAAGCCAACAGCCGGAGCCAGGATGAATCCGGGCCACAGGTACTCCCAGCTATCAAACAGTGTGGCGATTTGGCAGACGAGACCCACGGTAAATAAAATCCCTCCGGGGATCAGCAGTCCCGTAGCTCTGCGTTCCGACATGGAGAAATACATCCAGTGAAATAGCAGACCAAGTGGGATAATAAATATTGTCGCCCAGAAGGTGCCGAATAGCGTGCCCGCACTGATCGCTTCCTTACGGAAGAACAGAAGATATACTCCTAATAGCATCAATGCGGGCCCAATCCATGCTTTCTTATTCAAGTTCATTGTTCTATCTCCTTTGCGTATGTACTCACTTGCTAAAAAGGTAGTTCAAAAAGTCGACTTTCCATGACGGAGTTGTTCGAGGAGTAGATTGGTCCTGCAAACCCGACTTTTTGAACTCGCATTTAAAGCATACTATAAAAGCCGAAATACGGCTTCGGTCTCTGGGGAAGTCAGGAACTGGACCTAAGTCCAGTCTGTCCCAAGCATAAAAATACAGACTCCAAGAAACGCTAACACCAAAGGAATGGAAGCACAGACTAGTGTCTGGCTATTTCCTAAAATGACTTAGGAGGCCCAGCAAACCATGAAGCATGATCAGCATAAGCCAGTTCCAGGCAACAGCAATAATGGCGATGTTCCCACAGCGGATAATGGTGGAGAAGCCAGGAATGGCCGGAAGGCTCAAATGAAGAACCACCGTAGCGAAAATGGAGAGACCCTTGATGAATTCATTACCGGAAAAGACTTGTACGAGGGTTAGAAGTCTTGCCTACGTGAAATAAAAAAGCGGGCTGCCGGGGGATCATCCTCAGCAGCCCGCTTTGTGACTATGGATTAACGCACGTGCATATCGTTAGGGTGGGAGCCCTTGCGTCGATTTTTATTCAAACCGTTGATTTGCTCCATGTCCTCGGCAGTCAACTCGAAATCAAAGACGTTAAGGTTCTCTTCAATTCTTGATGGAGTCACGGACTTTGGAATGACGATGGTTTGATTCTGCAAATGCCAGCGCAACACAACCTGAGCAGCCGTCTTGCCGTGAGCCTTGGAGATTTGCTGAACCACCTCGTCCACAAGCACCTCTCCACCTTGATCAAGCGGGCTCCAGGCCTCCACGAAAATATCGTGCTTGGCACAGAAAGCCTTCAGTTCGTTTTGTGCCAGATAGGGATGGCATTCGACCTGATTGAGTACAGGCTTGATTTCGGTCTCGCTCAACAAACGCTCCAAGTGCTCAATCTCAAAGTTGCACACCCCAATGGCTTTGGTGCGTCCATCCCGGTATAGTTGCTCCAGCGCTTTGTATGTATCTACATACTGATCGAATTGTGGAGTAGGCCAATGAATCAAATACAGGTCTACATAGTCCAGCCCCAGTCTTTCCAGACTTTCGTTGAAGGCGCGAAGTGTAGATTCGTACCCTTGGTCTGCATTCCATACTTTCGTCGTAATGAACAGATTTTCCCGAGCTATTCCGGAATCCTTAATGGCTTGTCCGACCCCGGATTCGTTACGATAAATCATGGCTGTATCAATTGACGTATAGCCTGTTTTTAATGCGGTGCCCACGGCGGCAGCCGCTTCTTCATTAGGTACCTTCCATACACCGAAGCCGAGCTGCGGCATGCGAAGACCATTATTCAAAGTGACGAATTGCATATGCAACACTCCTTTTTATGTACAGAATTTACAGTGGATGGCTAAGACCCAAGGGTCCCCACTCATTTGCGATGTGAGTATAACACGGTCAATATCGGTTTGCAAATCATTCCAAACGGAAGCGAACAAGCCGGAGTTGCTGAATTGATATGGTAAAATAGGATGGATGAGAGGAGCTGAAAGACTTGACGAAGCTGAGCGGAGAACCGGTCATTCGCCTGGTTGATTTGCAGATGAGCTATGGGAGCAAGCAGGTGCTGAATGGTGTCGATCTTGAAGTGTATCCTGGACAAATTATCGGTTATATCGGCCCGAACGGGGCAGGCAAAAGCACGACAGTAAAAATTATGCTTGGCTTGGTGGAAGGGTATCGCGGCGAGGTGCACGTGTTTGGGCAAGACCCCAAAGAGGGTGGCGTTGATTATAAAAAGCGCATTGGTTATGTGCCGGAAATTGCGGAAATGTACGATACTTTGACGGCCTGCGAATATTTGACGTTTATCGGTGAGTTGTATGGACTCACTGCCGATGAGGCGGAGAGCAAGGCACGCCGCATGCTGCATGTCTTTGGTCTGGAGGATGTATTCCACAGCCGAATTTCTACGTTCTCCAAGGGGATGCGCCAGAAGGTGTTGCTGACCTCCAGTTTGTTGCATAACCCCGACGTGTTGTTCCTGGACGAGCCGCTTAGTGGGCTGGATGCTAACAGCGTGATGGTGGTTAAGGAAATGTTGGCTCTATTGGCGGAGCAGGGCAAGGCTATCTTCTATTCCTCCCATATTATGGACGTGGTCGAGAAAATCAGCAGCCGAATCGTGTTGCTGGATGGCGGACGGATTATGGCGGACGGCAGCTTCGAGGAATTGAAGGAACGCAGCCAAGAGGGCTCGCTGGAGCAAATCTTCAATCAGATGACGGGATTCAACGACCATGAGGATATCGCTGCCAGGCTGGTATCCATTGTTCAAGAGGTGTAGCGGATGAGAGAGATGAGGACGCTACGTGTGCTTGACCGCTTTGCGGGGCTGTTTGAGCGAATGGGCGTAAATTATACGGTCATGCGGCGAATTCTTCAGGTCAAGCTGACGATGGATGCACGGAGAGTGCCGATATTGTCTAATCGATCGAAGAAGAACCAGAAGGATACACCGGATGAGAGTAATCAATTTCTTCGTTCATTGTGGCTGTATGTACTATTCGGCGGGTTCAGCTCAACGCTGCTGCTCGCGGGGGACAATTATATTTTTCATACCAGTTTGTTATTCGGCATTATGATGTTCATGATTATGACCTCGATGATCTCCGACTTCTCGACCGTGCTGCTGGATATTCGGGATCGGAATATTCTGGCGACCAAGCCGGTAAATCGGCGGACGATTACGATGGCCAAGACGATGCATATTTTTATTTACTTGTTCTTTCTCACCGGAGCGATTGCCATCATTCCTTTGGTGGTAGGTCTGGCGAAGCATGGGATCTTATTCTTCCTGATCTTCTTGCTGGAACTGCTACTGATGAATTTGCTCATCGTCGTTCTGACGGCATTGTTGTACTTGACGGTACTGCGTCTGTTCGATGGGGAGAAGCTGAAGGATATAATCAATTATGTACAGATCGGGTTAACCATCACGATTACGATCGGCTATCAGGTGTTGATTCGTTTATTTGACATCACCGCTATGGACGTCACATTTAAGCCAGCCTGGTGGCAGGTGTTATTGCCGCCCATCTGGACAGGTTCGGCCTTCCAGGTATTGCTACAACCGGGGACGGCTACGAATGCCTTCGTCCTCCTGGCTGTGCTCTCCGTGGTCGTTCCGCTGATCGCTTTCCTTGCCTACCTAAGGCTGATGCCGGCTCTGGAGCGTAATTTGCAGAAGCTGGCTGAACCGGGTTCCCATAGCGGGTCTAAAGGGGGAGGCGTGGTGCGACGTATGGCTAGATTGATCTGCTCAACGCCCCAAGAGCGCGCGTTCTTCCGATTTGCCTGGACGATGCTGGGGACGGAGCGGGATTTTAAGTTGAAGGTATATCCGACACTGGGGTTCTCTATTATCTTCCCCTTTATTTTCTTGTTCTCCGGTAATTTTGAGTTGGAGAATTTAGGCTCGGGTGGGTCTCGTATGTACCTGCTGATTTATTTCAGCGGTATGATGCTGCCGACAATTATCAAAATGCTTGGGTATTCCAGCCAATATAAAGCAGCCTGGATTTATCATACAGCCCCGCTGGAGAACATGAATCCTGTCTACAAAGGCACACTGCTGGCTTGTCTTATTCGTTTGATGCTTCCTTTATTTATCTTGGAGGCTATTGTGTTTACGGTGTTGTTTGGAGCGGGGATTCTTCCCGAACTGATTATAGTGGGAGTGGCGCTGCAGTTCTATGCGATTATCAGCTTCCTGATTATGGGCAAAGCGCTGCCATTCTCGGCCCCCTTCGAGTCCATGCAGCAAAGTGCCTCGGTACGAATCCTCGGGTTGTTGTTACTCCTTGGGGTTCTGGCTCTGCTGCATTTAGCAGCTCTGCAGATCCCTTACGGTGGCATCATCTATGGTGTGCTGCTTATTGCCGCCACTTGGGTAGGATGGCGTAAAGCCTTCGCTGTGGCTAATTAACGGAAACTAATCCATATTAGAAATAAAACAGGCCCTACCGGAGTTTCTTTCGGTAAGGGCCTGCTTGGCTTCATTCTTGAATTATTGGGATATGATACTGCCCAAGACATCGTCGATAATTTGACTGTTGGCTAATACACCGGTATAAAACCAGCTAGAATCTCTCGGGTACTCATAGACATGGCCGTTCTTGACGGCAGGGATACCCGACCAGATTGGATCGGCTTGCATTTGTTCCTTCGTAACCGCGGTATCATTGATAATAAACAAATAGTCTGCATCCAGTTCTGCCAGTACCTCTGTGGCAATCGGATTCCAGTTGGCTTCAGCACCTTCAGAAATTTCATGCACTTGCGCTGGAACCTTCATACCCAAATCATGGTAGATAACATCGCCACTGGACAGATTCTCGCTAACAATGAAGTTGTTCTTCTCTAGTATCCAGATGACGGCAGCCGATATCTCACCAAGCTCCTGCTGAATGCTCTCCTTAGCTTGGGTTGCTTTGGCTTCATATTCATCCAGTGCCTTCTGCGCTTCCTCGGATTTGTTCAACACATCTCCGATGGCCAGCAATTCCTTACGCCAATCGTTGTTCTGTTCTGTTCCGACTACATACGTCGGTGCGATCTTGGAATACTGCTCGTATTTGTCGCCAGAGGCCATTTCTGCGCTGTCCAGAATGATCAAGTCAGGATCAAAGCTCATAACTGCTTCAAAAGGAAGGTCAAATGGAATCGGTGGAACGTCTTTGAGCGAACCTTGTAAATAACCCTGCAAGGAGGTGCCGTCACCAATGGACCACTGAGCTACAGGCGTAACGCCCAGGGCTACCAAGTGATCCTCCAGGTAAGAAGCTATTACGCGCTGCGGATTCGCAGGTACAGTCACCTTATTGCCGAGGCCGTCGGTCACTTCGCGTTCAGTAGCCTCTGGTTCGGCTGTATTTTGGTCAGCATTTTGCTCCCCGGTGTTATTGCCGGCTGAGCTGGCTTCATTTCCGGTGGCTGGCGTGTTTGCATCCTTACTTCCGCACGCCCCCACAATGAGAGTTAGTCCCAGCAGCAAGGCCAAGGCTAACGCATATTTCGCATTTCTCTTCATGACATATTCTCCCCTATAATTTGATGATAATGATAATTATTATCAGATAAAAGGGCGATTTATGCAAGCTTGTTTTTTTAACGGTCAATCTAGCTGGGTATAGCAAGCCTATGAAGACAGGCTTATTCACAATAATGTCATATGTAAAAGCAGTCTAAAAAACGCTGGAATGGCGCGGTGTTTGCGCACTGTCAATCAGGTGTGACATTTGTCATGTGATTTCTGTCACAAAATTATTGCAATTTTTGCGTTCGTTTTTATTGACTGGTGATAGAATTCACATTAGATAATAATTATTAGAAAGTAGGGAAAGAAATGCTTGATCCAGTTATGCTTGCACGCCTTCAGTTTGCAGTCACCACGATTTTTCATTTCTTCTTCGTTCCCTTGTCTATCGGTCTGGTGCTCCTGATCGCGATTATGGAAACGATGTATGTGGTGAAAGGGAAAGAACAATACAAACGGATGGCCAAGTTCTGGGGGAAACTGTTCCTTATCAATTTTGCGGTAGGGGTCGTGACGGGGATTCTTCAGGAGTTCCAGTTTGGGATGAACTGGTCGGATTACTCCAGATTCGTAGGAGATGTGTTCGGTGCACCACTTGCAGTAGAAGCGCTGTTCGCCTTCTTCATGGAATCGACGTTTATCGGATTATGGATTTTTGGTTGGGACCGCTTGTCCAAGAAGGTCCATTTGCTGTGCATTTGGTTGGTAGCTCTGGGAACGACGGTATCCGCGTTCTGGATTCTGGCAGCTAACTCCTTCATGCAGCGTCCGGTCGGATTTGAGATCAATAATGGACGCGCGGAGATGAATGATTTCTTCGCCTTGCTGGGCAACGGACAGCTATGGGTGGAATTCCCGCATACCGTGCTGGGAGCCTTCGCTACCGGAGCATTCCTGATTGCCGGCGTCAGTGCCTATAAGCTGATAAAGCGCCAGGATGCCGATTTCTTTAAGAAATCATTTAACATCGCTATTATCGTAGCGCTTATCTCATCGTTTGCCACTGCGCTATTCGGGCATCAGCAAGCACAATATCTTGTTGAGACGCAGCCGATGAAGATGGCTGCTACTGAAGGGCTATGGGGGGAGTCGGGAGATCCGGCACCATGGACGATTTACGCTCATATCGATTCGGATGGCGGGAAGAATGATTTTGAAATCAAGATTCCTTATTTGTTAAGCTTCTTGTCCTACAGCAAGTTCACGGGTGAGGTCAAGGGCATGAACGAATTGCAGGCTCTATATGAAGAAACTTATGGTCCTGGAGATTATATTCCTCCCGTACGGACGACCTTCTGGAGCTTCCGCATTATGGTCGCAGCCGGTAGCTTGATGATCGTGCTTGGCATGTACGGAACGTATCTGGCTTGGCGCAAGAAGCTGGACCGGCCCAACAAATGGTTCTACCGCATCATGTTGTGGTCCATCTCGTTGCCGTTCATCGCTAATACCTCGGGTTGGATTATGACGGAGATCGGGCGTCAGCCGTGGACGGTCTTTGGGCTGATGCAGACGAAGGATAGTATTTCGCCAGCGGTTACAGGGGGGCAAATTCTGTTCTCGCTCATTGCCTTTACAGCCATCTATGCTGTGCTGGGCACAGTAATGACTTACTTGTTCGTCAAGGTCATTAAGAAAGGGCCAAATGACGAGGAAGGTGACGGCTCCGAAACTTCGGAAGACCCGTTCGGTAAGGAGGGTTATCATGTTGTCTCTTAATGAGCTATGGTTTGTGTTGGTGGCTGTGTTGTTTGTCGGTTTCTTCTTTCTGGAGGGTTTTGACTTCGGAATTGGAATGAGCACGCGTTTCCTGGCCAAAAATGACATGGAGCGCCGGGTACTCATCAATTCCATCGGACCGTTCTGGGATGCCAACGAAGTGTGGCTGATCACCGCAGGCGGAGCGATGTTCGCCGCCTTCCCGAACTGGTATGCTACGATGTTCAGCGGTTATTACACGCCGCTTGTCGTGCTGTTGCTCGCTCTGATCGCAAGGGGTGTAGCCTTTGAATTTCGGGGTAAGGTTGGTAATCAGAAGTGGAAGACCACCTGGGATGCCGCGATCTTCTTCGGCAGTCTGCTGCCGCCATTCTTGCTTGGCGTGGTGTTCTCCGGGATGCTCAAGGGCTTGCCGATCGGTGAGGATATGGAAATGAGAGCCGGCTTGTTCGATATGGTTAACCTGTATACCGTGGCTGGAGGCATTACCGTAGTTATGTTGTGCATTGTGCATGGCTTGCTGTTCGCCTCCTTGCGCACGACGGGCAGCTTGCAGCAACGGGCCAATAAATTGGCGGGCAAGCTGTTGATACCACTGGCTGTGGTCCTTGTTCTCTTCGGGACGCTAACATTTTTTGAGACCGATGTATTTAAAATTCGTGGCGTTTTGCTAAGTGTTGTGGCTATACTGGGGGTAGTGGCTTTTCTGCTGGCAGGTTACTTCATTGCTAAGCAGCGGGACGGCTGGGCCTTCGGGATGACGGGAACACTGATTGCGCTCTCGATCTCGGCGGTATTTATCGGGTTGTTCCCGCGTGTGATGGTCAGCTCGATTAGCGAAGCCTTCTCCCTAACGATTCACAATGCCGCGTCCGGCCAGTATTCGTTGAAGGTCATGACCATTGTGGCCTTGAGCCTGCTGCCGTTCGTGCTCGGATATCAGATCTGGAGTTACTTCGTATTTCACAAACGTGTACATGAGAAGGAGCATTTGGAATATTAATGGGCCGTGGTTTAATGAAACTTCAAGGCATCAAGCCGGTCATGGTGATCATGGCCTTGCTGACTCTGATTCAAAGTGTTGCCATTATCGGGCAGGCTAAATGGCTGGCGGAGATCATCTCCGCCCTGTTTGCCGGAGCCAAGCTGCAGGAACAAGCCGGCGGGGCCGGTTTGTTCCTGCTTGCTTTTATCGTTAGACAATTATGCGGAATGATGCAGCAGAAGACGGCGTATTCCTTTGCCGAGCGGACGGGGCGTGACCTGCGCAAGCAGGTGCTGGACAAGCTGTTTGAGCTGGGCCCACGCTTTGCGGGGAAGGAAGGTACAGGGAATCTGGTTACGCTGGTATTGGAGGGCGTCACCAAGTATCGTAATTATCTGGAGCTGTTCCTGCCACGAATGCTGGCAACCGGCATGACACCGGTATTGGTGCTGGCTTATGTGACAATGCTGGATGTGGCTTCCGGGATTATTCTATTGATTACGATGCCCATTCTGATCGTGTTCATGATTCTGGTGGGGCTGGCCGCCCGTAAGCAGACGGAACGTCAGTTGAAATCGTATCGTACTTTGTCCAATCATTTTGTAGATTCGTTGCGAGGGTTGGAGACGCTTAAATTCCTGGGTCGCAGTAAGGCTCATGAGGCTTCCATTGCGAAGGTGAGCGAATCGTACCGATCGGCAACGATGCGTACGCTCCGAGTGGCCTTTCTCTCCTCCTTTGCGCTGGATTTCTTCACGATGCTGTCTGTCGCTTCCGTGGCGGTCAGCTTGGGGCTGCGTCTGGTGAATGGAGAAATGGTATTGCTTCCTGCATTAACTGTGCTGATTCTGGCACCGGAATATTTCTTGCCGGTTCGCATGGTTGGTGCGGATTTCCATGCGACCTTGGACGGGAAGGAAGCGGGAGAAGCGATGAACGCGATTGTGGCGGCCGGGGTGGAGGAAGCGGGTCGTGCCTCGGCTGTGCCCCTGGAAGCCGTTACCGAGTGGACGAACGAGAGTGAGCTTCGTTTGCGGGGGATAGGCGTGACTCATGAAGAAGGCGGCAAGCCTTCTTTGGAGGAAGTTGAGCTTGCTTTTGCCGGAATAGGGAAGATGGGTATCATCGGGGAGAGTGGAGCAGGCAAGTCGACCCTGATCGATGTTCTCGGCGGCTTCTTGCGTCCTAGCTCCGGTGAGTTTGAGCTGAACGGGGTGCCGCTTGGCGATTTGACCTCGACTGCTTGGCGGCAGCAAATCACCTATATTCCGCAGAGTCCTTATATTTTCAGTCATACGCTGGCGGAAAATATTCGCTTCAACGCCCCAGACGCTTCTCGGGCGGAGGTGGAGCGCGCGGCAGTTGCGGCTGGGCTGGGAGGACTGGTGGACAGTCTGCCCAAGGGGCTCGATGAGCCAATCGGTGGCGGAGGCCGTTCCCTGAGTGGGGGGCAGGAGCAACGTGTGGCTTTGGCCCGTGCGCTGCTAAGCCGCAGACCGATAATTTTGCTCGATGAGCCAACCGCTCATTTGGACATTGAAACAGAATATGAATTGAAGAGCGAGATGTTGCCTTTATTTGAAGGGAAGCTGGTCATCCTTGCTACGCACCGGCTCCACTGGATGCGGCAGATGGACCAAATTGTAGTGATGGAGCAGGGGCGTGTGGCAGAGACGGGCACCCATGAGGAACTGATGGCCCGGCGTGGAGCTTATTATGCGATGGTCACAGCGCAGCAGGAGGAGATTATATGAACCGGCAATCCTGGATTCGCCCCTATTTTCGCATCTACAGCGGGCGTTTTGCCCTCTATTTGCTGCTGGGTACGCTGACGCTGCTCGCAGCCGCCATGTTGATGTTTACCTCCGGGTATCTAATTTCCAAATCTGCGCTACAACCTTATAATATCTTGCTTGTCTACGTGCCAATTGTAGGGGTGCGGACCTTTGGGATCGGCCGTGCGGTCATTCACTATGTCGAACGGTTGGTTGGGCATGATACGGTGCTGAGAATTTTGGCCCGGATGCGGGTACGCTTGTACCGTGTGCTGGAGCCACAGGCCTTGTTCTTGCGCTCACGCTATCGGACCGGAGATATTCTGGGTGCACTGGCTGATGATATTGAGCAATTGCAAAATGTATATATTCGTACCGTATTCCCAAGCGTAGTAGCGCTTATTCTATATGCGGCTGTCGTAGTCGCCATGGGCGTATTCGATGTTACGTTTGCTCTGTTACTGGCGGGCTATTTGTTCGTATTGGTCTTTGTGCTTCCTTATTTCTCATTATGGCTGACACGTCGGTTAAATGAGGAAGTGAAGCGGGAGCGCAATGGACTGTATCAGACATTGACTGACGCTGTCATGGGCATCGGTGATTGGATGATCAGTGGACGCTCTGCGGAGTTCCTTGCCGCCTATGAGCAGGATGAGGCAACGGTGGCCCGCAAAGACCGCCGTCTGCGGGCCTGGGCGCGCTGGCGCAGCTTGATAGGCCAGCTTGTCGTGGCCCTTATCGCGGTGTCGATGGTGTATTGGGCGGGCGGTCAAGCGCTGGAAGGGCATATGGACGTCACGCTGATCGCTGCGTTCGTGCTGACCGTCTTCCCGCTGGCAGACGCCTTCCTGCCTGTCTCCGAGGCGGTGGAGCGCACGCCGCAATACCGCGTGTCGCTGGAACGCCTTGCGCGCATCGCGGGCGGTGGCGATGCGGCTGCTGCGGGCGAAGGCGCAGCAGGAGAAGCGGGAGGCAGGGTCCTGGCGGCGAGCCAGCGCACTCGCCCGCGCCAAGCGCAGCTACGCTGCGCCTGGACGGCGTACGCTTCGCTTACGCCGAGCAAGACGCCGCCTCGGTAGACGGCGTGTCGCTGGACATCCCGCAAGGCAAGCGGGTGGCGGTGATCGGGCGCAGCGGCGCCGGCAAGTCGACGCTGCTGAAGCTGATCCAGGGGGCGCTTGCCCCAACTGCCGGGACGGTGACGATCAATGGCCTATCCGCGTCCGCCTGGGGCGACCGGATGCCGGAGGTCATCTCCGTCCTCAACCAAAGCCCCCACCTGTTCGACACGACGGTGGCGAACAATATCCGTCTTAGCCGGGCCGAGGCCACGGACGAGGAAGTGCTGCAAGCTGCGGAAGCCGCGCAGCTTGGCCCGTTAATCGCTTCTCTGCCGAAGGGCCTGGATACGCCTATGCGCGAGACGGGACAACGCTTCTCCGGCGGAGAGCGGCAGCGTGTAGCTCTGGCTCGCGTGCTGCTTCAGAATACGCCGGTGCTGATTCTTGACGAGCCGACGGTCGGGCTTGACCCCCGTACCGAGCGGGAGCTGTTGTCGACGGTCTTCCGTACGACGCAAGGCAAGTCGCTGATCTGGGTGACACATCATCTGGTGGGTGCAGAGCAGATGGATGAAGTGATCTTTATGGAGCATGGCCAAATCGTCATGCGTGGCACTCACGTCGAGCTGTTAGAGAAGGAGCCAAGATATCGTAATCTCTACCAGTTGGATCGTCCGGAAGGCTAGGGTGCTTGTGCAAAACGGGCGAATGGCTTAGCTCGATACTTAATGATTTACTTATCTTAAAAAGGCGGTGCAGGAAGGAAACCCTGCACCGCCTTTTTGGTGTACTCATTTCCGCCAAGAAAAGGGAAATCGCTTTCTTGGCTTCCGTTTCCCGGATGAAGTCGATATAATGGTATTTAAACTATTTACATGCAATGTAAAGTTGTTTAGAATCCGAACCGACTTGGAATAATCCAGGAAGAGTTATGGTCAGACGATAGATTAGTAAAATGAGCATGCGGGGGTGAAGGAAATGGAGCTACGGCAAATTCAATATTTTATTGAAACGGCCAAGCTGGAGCACGTTACGGAGGCATCGTATGCGCTGCATGTATCGCAGTCGGCGGTGAGCAGGCAAATCTTCAAGCTGGAATCCGAGCTTGGCGTAGACTTGTTCGTCCATGAAGGCCGCAAGGTGAAGCTGACACCGGTAGGTCGGCAGTTCCTGGGGCATATGGAACAGCTCATGAAGCTCATTGAGCATGCGCGTCAGGAGATCGATGAATATCTTGACCCGGAGCGCGGGACCGTGCGAATCGGGTTCCCAAGCAGTTTGGCAGCCAATATGGTGCCTTCCGTCGTGTCGGCCTTTCGTCGCCTTCATCCGCAGGTGCATTTTCAATTACAGCATGGGTCATATCGGGAATTGCTTGATGGGGTAATTGGCGGCGAGATCAACTTGGCGATGATGGGTCCGGTTCCAAAGAAGGAGCTGCAGGTGAAGAGTGAGGTGCTCTTCCGGGAGAAGTTCAAGGCGCTCCTGCCCGCAGGGCATCGCCTGGCTGGTCGAGCCTCCATCAAGCTTAGCGACCTGAAGGACGATGGCTTTGTATTGTTTCCTCAGGGGTTTATTTTACGGGAGATCGTCGTGGAGGCGTGCGAGCAAGAAGGCTTCCAGCCGAAGGTATCCTTTGAGGGAGATGATCTGGACGCCATTAAAGGGCTGGTCTCCGCTGACTTGGGGTTAACGTTGCTGCCGGAGATTGCGCTTGGAGAGCATATTCCTTCCTCTATCGTATCCTTGCCAATGCAAGAGCCGGAGGTCATTCGCGACGTCGGGGTCATCATTCCGATCAACCGGGAGTTATCGCCTACCGAAAAGCTATTTTACGAATTCCTAAAGCTGGTATCGCCGCAAGAACTGGGTCTTAATGCATACAAATAATATAAAAATAACTAGGCGCCGTGAAAAATATCACTTTCACGGTTCTTTTTTATTGATTTTATGTTACAATTTTAAGCGTATTGTTACGTGTTTAGATGTGCAATTTTTCACTAGCTTGCCACATTTTAGGATATATCGTAAGTATATAAGCTGAACTAAAGACTAGGTAAAACAAGCAAGCGAGAAAAATGATTCTGAAGAAGTGGAGCGTTCGCCTTTGGGAATGGATTTCTACTTCATCTGAATTCGTTATATCAAGAAATCCATGAGGGGCAGCGATCGGTAAGAACATTTTCTCGTCTGCTTCTTAGCCTAAGTCAGAAGTTCAGCTTATATAGAAACATCTGATTCACGATTTGGCCAGCTAGTCCCTACACTATGTTAAAGGAGAATGGGATATGTCAGAAACGATTACAGAATCCAAGATCGAGCCGAGTGTAACCGCTACCGGCCAGCAGGAGCTATTGGAACAGCTCTTGAAGCCAGAGGTGCAGCAGTCGCTGAATACACTGGTAGAACAGCTTCCCAAGATTAATGAGATGCTGGGCGCATTGACCCAAACCTATGACTTTGCTAAATCGGTAGCCACCGATGAAGTACTGAAGAATGATATTGTTGGCGGTTTTTCCGAAGTGGCTGGACCGGCTGTAGGCAAGGTGAAGCAAGTTGCGGCGAATGTCATCGAGGCGAAAGACCGTGCGGAAGCCAGTCAAGAGACGATCGGCCTGTTCGGGCTGATGAAGATGCTCAAGGACCCGCAAGCTCAGAAGCTATTTCGCTTTATGAATGCCTATCTGCAAGTGTCCGGTGAACGGGACAGCCAACAAAAATAACGGGGGATACGACGATGTCAAAACATATTCTGATTTTGGGTGCTGGTTACGGCGGAGTGCTTAGCGCTTTGTCCGTTCGCAAATATATGGATAAGTCGCAAGCGCGGGTAACGGTGGTGAACCAATATCCGACGCATCAGATTATTACCGAGCTTCACCGTCTGGCCGCAGGCAGTGTGTCTGAACGTGCGGTGGCGTTGCCGCTGGAGAAGTTGTTCAAGGGCAAGGATATTGATTTGCGGATCGCCAAGGTAGAGAGCTTCTCTGTCGATAATAAGGAGGTTAAGCTGTCCGATGGTACCTTGTTATCCTATGACGCTTTAGTGGTTGGTCTGGGCAGTACCACAGCATATTTCGGTATTCCAGGTCTGGAGCAATACAGCATGGTGCTGAAATCCGCGGAGGATGCCGGGAAAATTCATAAGCATATTGAAGCACGAATTCGCGAATATGCGGTGTCCGGCAATGAGGCCGATGCTACCATTCTGATCGGTGGCGGCGGATTGACCGGTGTGGAGTTAGTCGGAGAAATTGCCGACAAACTGCCGGAATTGACGAAGAAATACGGCGTTCCACGCGAAGCGATCAAGCTGTTGCTTGTGGAAGCAGGGCCGAAAATTCTGCCAGTGCTGCCGGATGTACTGATTCAGCGGGCAACGGCCAGCCTGGAGAAGCGTGGGGTTACGTTCCTGACCGGGTTGCCTGTAACGAACGTAGAAGGCAACGCTATCGATCTGAAGGATGGGCAGAAAGTAATCGCCAATACTTTTGTCTGGACGGGCGGCGTGCAAGGCCATCCATTGGTAGGACAATCGGGATTGGAAGTTAATCGCGGCCGTGCTTCGGTCAACGACCAATTGCAATCCATATCCCATCCTGACGTATTCGTCGCAGGGGATAGCGCTGTGTATATGGGGCCAGACGGTCGTCCCTATCCACCAACAGCCCAAATTGCTTGGCAAATGGGCGAACTAATCGGATATAATTTGTTCGCTCAGCTTGAAGGTAAATCGCTGGAAGATTTCCATCCGGTGAACTCGGGCACACTGGCGAGCCTGGGCCGTAAAGATGCCGTGGCAACCGTCGGAGCGAACAACACGCAATTGCGCGGGTTGCCAGCTACGCTGATGAAGGAAGCAAGCAACATTCGCTACTTGTCCCATATCCACGCGCTCGACGCATTGGCATATTAAGTTGATGTATTTAAAGGGCCATCCTCCTGTAGAATTCATCTACTTGGAGGATGGCCCTTATTTCAATCAGAAGGCTATATCAACTATACGATACCGTGTGCCAGCATGGCATTGGCAACCTTCAGGAAGCCAGCGATATTGGAGCCGACTACGAGATTACCTACATGACCGTACTCTTCTGCCGCGTTAACACTGTTACGGTAAATATTTTTCATAATATCCTTCAGCTTGTCATCAACTTCCTCAAAGGTCCAGGAGAGTCTTGCACTGTTCTGGGACATTTCCAGAGCGGAGACGGCTACGCCTCCGGCATTGGCGGCTTTGGCAGGTCCAAAGTATACATCGTTCTTCAAGTACACTTCGATCGCTTCCAAGGACGAAGGCATGTTTGCGCCCTCGGCTACGTATTTCACTCCACCAGCTACAAGCTGCTTGGCTGAGGCTTCATCGATTTCGTTTTGCGTAGCACAAGGCAAGGCGATGTCACAAGGAATGCTCCAGATGCTGCGGCAGCCTTCCACATACTCGGCGGCTGGATGCTCATTGACATAATCCTTGATCCGTTTTCTTTCTACTTCTTTCAGACGTTTAACCGTATCCAGGTTAATACCGTTAGGGTCATAGATATATCCGTTAGAATCACTGCAAGCTACGACCTTGGCACCAAATTGCTGTGCTTTTTCAATAGCATAAATCGACACATTGCCCGAACCCGAGACAACAACCGTTTTGCCTGCAAAGCTTTCGCCCCGGCTGGCCAGCATCTCTGCTGTAAAGTAGACCAGACCGTAGCCGGTAGCTTCTGTGCGGGTCAGACTGCCGCCGTAAGGCAAGCCCTTGCCTGTCAGTACGCCCGTTTCATTGCCATAAAGGCGTTTGTATTGTCCGAACATGTAGCCAATTTCCCGCGCGCCAACGCCAATATCCCCCGCAGGAACGTCGGTGTCGGGACCGATGTATTTGGATAACTCGGTCATGAAGCTTTGAGTAAAGCGCATGACTTCCAGATCGGATTTACCTTTAGGGTCAAAGTCCGATCCGCCTTTACCGCCGCCAATCGGCAGGCCGGTCAGCGAGTTCTTGAAGATTTGCTCGAAGCCGAGGAACTTGATAATACTTGCATTCACGGACGGGTGGAAACGAAGGCCCCCTTTGTAGGGTCCGATCGCGCTGCTGAATTGGACGCGGAAGCCGCGATTGACTTGCACCTTGCCTTGATCATCGACCCATGGCACACGGAACGTAATTAATCTTTCCGGTTCAACGATCCGTTCCAGGATGCCTTGTTCTTGAAATTTCGGATGCTTCGCGAACACAGGAACCAGCGAATCCAGAATCTCCTTAACGGCTTGATGGAATTCATGCTCCCCCGGATTTCTTTGCTGTACCGCTTGATACACTTGCTCTACATAATGGCGTGCGCTGTCCAAATTCACTTCGCGCTGCTGCGTAATCGTCATGCCAAGCTCCACCTTTCTCTGTCCATAATGAAGATGAGTACGTTCACCTTTTCACGATAATTATGACCTTTATTGTAATATCGATGTAAGCTTTAAACAAAGCTAAATTGAGATCAAGTTGATGATCTAGTGAGATGAACTATGTAAAAGTGCGTAAAAAAACACCTCCAAAGCGGCCCCATATCGTAAAGTATGGCGGCTTGCGCTTGAAGGTGTTGAATCAATGCATGACTGATTGGGTACGCGTGAAAAGTTTACTTATTGAAGGAATTCCAATAGGTTATGTCATCTACGGAAAGGCGTGGCGATGGATGCGCCGGCTTGGCGGCCTTGCCGAGTGCGATTAATATCGTTGGCTTCAAAGTCTCGGGAATTTCAAAGACTTCGGCAAATAGCTCGGGATTATATCCGCCCATAGGCACGGTATCGTATCCTCTGGATTTAGCCAGCAGCATGAGCTGCATAGAGACGAGTCCCGCGTCAAACAGATTGATTTGATGTAGTCGCTCAGGCCCGATATCGCCATAATTTTTCTGTATCCGTTCAAGGTTGGTCTTCTTGATCTCCTCCGTCATTACGCCAAGCTTCACGGTTTGACTATAAATAGTATCTGCTTGTTCAAATGAACGAAGATCACTCAAAACCGCGATGATTGCCGCAGAATTCACCACTTGCTGCTGGTTATTCGTGATGGGCAGCAGCTTCTGCTTGAGGTCGGGCTCATCGATAATCAGGAAGCGCCATGGTTGCAGGTTGGAGGAAGAAGGCGCAGAGGTGGCAAGCTCTATAAGCTCCCGCAGCTCCTCACGCGAAATTTTTACCGAGGGGTCATAGACACGTACAGCATGGCGATCTTGGAGTACAGTATGGAAGTCATTTAAATTGGGCTGATCTGTAGAATTCATATGGGTTCCACCCTTCTTTATATCTTGATCTACGAGGTTATCCAACATTCAGTATAAATCCTAACGGTGGTTACAGCAAACGGGCATACGAGTGGGAAATCCTCCTGCTAATTTGCCCAAATCGGCTGATTTTCGAGGTTTAGCTGGAAAATCTCCCTATAAATCCGCGGATTAAACTCATTTCGGGCCATTAGAGCCGCATTATATGGAGGAATTCCAGTTAATTGCTTGGAATGGTAATACCCCAAAGTTTTAGCTGGAGGATTTCCTGCTAATGATCCACAACCCCACAAACCTAAACTCCGGCTCCCGAATTTCCCCTAAACCAAGCAATTTTCAGCAAACTTGAACACACATTCTACTTTTTCACTCTCCGCTGCGTCAGTAATCAGGTTTAAGCAATAGAGGCTTGAGCTTCTGAGGAAGAACCGTTATCTTAAGGAGGTAAGAAAACGCAGTCATGAACAAGGAGGATGGCATATGGCACTACATATCGGAATTATTGGCACGGGCTGGTTCAGCAAGGTGCATGGAGATAACTTGGCCGCGATGGACGGGGTTCAGATCAAAGCCGTAGGTGGAACGAGTGCAGCCAAGGCGCAGGCCCTGGCAGATCGTTATCCGGGAGCCATCGGCTTTGGTAATTTGGCGGATATGCTGGATGCGCAGAAGCTGGATGCTGTCTACATCTGTGTTCCTCCTATGGCACATGGCGAGATCGAGGCTCAATTGATCGAACGGGGCATTCCCTTCTTTGTTGAGAAGCCACTGGCTACGGATCTGGACACGCCTTTGAGCATCTTGAATAAGTTGCAGCAAAAACCTTTAATCCATGCGGTAGGCTATCATTTGCGCTACAGGGAATCCATTCGCAAGATGAAGGAGACTTTGGAGGGGCGAACTATCGGCATGGCGCTGGGGACCTGGATGGGGGATATGCCTCAAGTAGCCTGGTGGAGAGATTTGCAAGGTTCGGGTGGTCAGTTCGTAGAGCAGACCACACATATCGTCGATCTGCTGCGCTATACGGCAGGAGAGATTGAGGAAGTTTACGCCGCCTTTGGCAGCCGGTTGATGCATGAGGTGCATGACAACGTTACGGTTCCCGATGTGGGAACGGTGACGATGAAGCTGAAGAATGGAGCGGTAGCAACGGTATCCAATACTTGCATCTTGCCGGGCGGAGTGCACGAGGTGGGACTGCATTTGTATACGGATATGGGTATTCTCGACTGGAAGTCGCAGCAACTGGAAGTTACGGCTCCGGACCAGAAAACGACGTATCATATGCAGGACGATCCTTATGTAGCGGAGACGGAGGCCTTCATCCATGCTTTGCGTACCGGAGATACGTCCAGAATTCTGTCGGATTACGCCGATGCTGTAGAGACGCAGCGCGTTACTTGTGCGGCATTAGAGTCAGCTTCTACAGGCCAGCCGGTGCGACTGAATCCATAACAAGATTTTATGCAAAAAAACATGGCTACAATCATACAAGGCTCCTTTCCACTACGGAAAAGGAGCCTTGTTCGTGCTGTTCAGTCCAGCGTAATATTGTAGGTTACAAGATAAGCATCCTGTTCTGAATGATCTACTTCCACGTTCCCCTCAAGCAGATGGATAATTTGAATTAATGGGCCGGTTAACCGGTCATTATAGATTTTGGCCGGAGCTTCCAGCTCCGTTTCCTGACCGTTCACGGTGGCGATGGATGCATCTACCGCGATAGAGACTTTCTGATCGCCATGGGCCAGATCTACCGTCTTCTCCTCGACATTATAGTTAAAGTCAATTCCGGCCGCCAAGGCGAAATCCTTCAGCGGTACTTGTACCTGATCGCCTGTGGAGGGAGGAAGTTCTTCAAAGGCAATCTGCTTGCCATTCACATTGACGGCAACGGAGAATACAGCCCCTTCCTCGTTAATGACCAGGCTCTGAATTTGCTCCTCCAGCAAGTGATTATTCACATCCACATTTTCCGCAGTCACCACATGCGTACCCGCGGCAATCTCCTCCACAATTTGGCGGTTAATAGCTGCGGAATGGTGCGACAAATCCTTAAACTCATCCAGATTGTAGGTGATGGAGCTATCGCTCTGGAAGTCATGAATTTGTACGTTACTGTAAGCGCTGAGGCGCTCAAACATATATGTCTTCATCTCAAGTTGATTGGCGAACCGCTGCGGGTTGAGATCGTACCACATTTGCTGACGCAATATGGAGTAAGGCGGGTAATAGAGCATAAATTGAATGTCCGGATGGGCTTCAATCAGGCTGATTGTATTTTCCTCAAAATTTTGTTTGACCGTATCGAGGGGTGGTTCGCTTGCAGCATCAAGCTGTTCAGCCGAACGGGCCTCAACCCATTTAGCGAACACCTTATCCGGGCCGTAGGTTGCCTTGACATCCCAATTGTTCAGCATATCTAGGTTCCGTAGCTCGGTTAAGCTGTTCTTCGGAAGCAGCCATGCCGCAAACGCATGCTTGACGTCAGAAATATTAAAAAGATATTTATAATCATTCCAGATATTATTGTCATACAAATAGAACGGAAAGTTGGCTTCATCCCTTACGGTATTGGTACGGAAGGAGAAGTAATCAATCCCCCATAGCACCTTCTGGACCTGACCGGTACCGATAGCGACATCGGCGATCATCCGTTGCTCCTTGGCGGTTGAGCCCTCCATCGAGAGCTTGATGACGTCGCCCTCCAGGATGCTTCCAACCTCTGAAGGAACAAAATTCTCTGTCATGGAGCTGCCCAGGATCAGGGTATCATAAGTATAATTCTTGGCCAGGCCCGGATTCTGGTAACGCTGCTGCTTGGTGAACAACGGAGTATAGGACGCTTTCCGGTAGAGCTGTAGCGGGTCTACCGTGAAGACGAGTGTTCCGACCAGAGCAGCAAATAGCAGAACGAAGGCCATAAACCAGGCGACAAAGCGAATGTTCTTCAAGGCGTAATCTCCTTTTTAGCAGTGTGTGATAAGGGCGTGCCCTAGAAAGTGAAATATAAGAATTCACTCACCTGATTAAAGTACAGGAGCGAGAACACGAACAGTCCGGCAATAATAGCAGCATATTTTACGGTAGGCTTGAACCTGGCGGTCCACTCCATGGAATTATGAACGAACAGAGCGAC
Organism: Paenibacillus senegalimassiliensis; assembly: GCF_001486585.1. Lineage (GTDB taxonomy): Bacteria > Bacillota > Bacilli > Paenibacillales > Paenibacillaceae > Fontibacillus > Fontibacillus senegalimassiliensis. The sequence goes on along the minus strand of NZ_LN909044.1, from coordinate 492,055 downwards.
AGCCGCGGCTGCGGCAATAAGCAGCACTTGACTAGCCAAATCCAGGGAAAAGTGAAGCCCATCAAAGCTGAACATTCCGCGAAATACCTTCAGGGCATCATCCCATGTCTTAGCCCGGAAGAATACCCAGGTAGCATTAATGAACAGGAAGGTAATCAGCCAGCCGCACCAGCGCGGCAAGGCGATGCCTGTTCGCTGCCATAATCGCTGCGATACCTGGGCTACTCCGTGCAATAATCCCCATATGATAAAGGTCCAGCCTGCGCCATGCCAGAAGCCTCCAATCAGGAAGGTAGCAATCAAATTGAAGTAAGTACGGTAGGTCCCTTTACGATTGCCACCAAGAGGAATGTAGATGTAATCCTTGAGGAAGCGGCTTAACGTCATATGCCAGCGGCTCCAGAAATCCTGAATACTGACAGCCTTATAGGGAGAGTTAAAGTTGATAGGCAGCTTGATGTTGAACAATAGTGCGATCCCTATTGCCATGTCCGAATATCCGCTAAAGTCGAAATAGAGCTGGAAGGTATAGGCGAGCGACGTCGTCCAGGCTTCGATGAAGCCAAGCCCGGAAGAGACATCAAAGCCCTGAGTAGCAATCGGGGCCAGCGTATCCGCAATCACAACCTTCTTGAACAGGCCGATGCAGAAGACAAATAAGCCGCGAGCCACGTTCCCTGGGATGATGTGTTTACTGCGGACGCGGTCAAACTGCGGCATCATTTCTTTGTGGTGCAGAATGGGGCCGGCGATTAAGTGAGGGTAGAATGTTACGAACAGCACATAGCTGACGATGCTATATTCCTTGGCATTGCCGCGATAAGCGTCAACCAGATAGGCGATTTGGGTGAAGGTAAAGAAGCTGATTCCGAGGGGCAGTGCCAGCTCCAGCAACCGGATATGTGAATCGAACAATGAGTTAACGTTGGTAATGAAGAAATCGGCGTATTTATAATAGCCCAGAAGCAGCAAGTTCCCCGTAATTCCGACAGTCAGCAGCGCCTTCCGCAGCCGGATTGGCTTCGCGGCGGCATGGCTGATCGTTCGTCCCATCACATAGTTGAAGGCGATGGAGGCCAGAATCAGCGGTAGCGACTTGATGCTCCAATAACTGTAGAAGAATAAAGAAGCTACAGCCAGCCAGAGCTTGCCGACCAGAGGAGGGCAGAATCGATTGAGTAGAAAATACACAATAAAAGAGACAGGCCAAAAAATGAAGATAAATTCATAGGAATTAAATAACAAGGATGAGAAGCTCCCCTCTTGTCTCAGTAATTGTAACGAAGTAATCATATAACAGTTACATAAACCGGACAATGACTTTTAAAAAAAGAGACCCCAACGCAAGGCGGGGGCCGAAGAGAAATCATCTATTTAAATTTAGGAGAAACCTGGAGTTAGAAATGCAACAACGATATCATCAGAGGTGCTACACCAAGCGTAAACAAAGCAGCCAGAATCATGGAGATACTGGAGATAGTGCCGGTGAGTGAGCTCAATTCGAAGGCGATGGAGGTACCGGTGCCATGGGCACTGGTGCCGAACAGAACGCCACGTGCTACCTCTCCTTCAATACGGAACAGCTTCATTACCCAAGGTCCCAGCATGGCGCCAAGAAGTCCGGTCAAGATAACGAAGACCGCTGTAATATTGGGCACGCCACCGATAACCTGCGATACGCTCATGGCAATTGGCGTCGTTACGGAGCGGGGAATCAGGCTGGTAATCAGTTCACTATCCAGATGCATCCATTCTGCCAGTAAGGCGGATGAGAACATGGCGACCATCGATCCGCTCAACACACTAATGAAAATTTCCACAGCATGTTTCTTCAATACGTTGTAGTATTTATAAAGCGGTATGGCAAAGGCAATAGTAGCGGGCTGGAGCATATTGCTCAGCCATTTGCCCCCGGAATGATAGGTTTCATAAGGAATCTTAGCCCACAGCAGGACGACCACGAGTACGACAGGGGTCACCAGCAGGGGGGAGAAGTATATTCTCGTCCGGACTTTATATAAACGGGTGGACAAGCGGTAAACGACCAATGTAAAGATAAGGCATAAGAGACCGATAATCATGAGGTATGACGCTCCTTTCGTTTCCCGATGCGGGAGGCGATAAGCCCGGAGCTGACCATCACGATGACGGTGCTAGAGACCACAACGACCAAAATCCGCAGGCCCTCGCTTTCGAGCAAGGGAATATATTGCATCACGCCGACAGCGGAGGGGATGAAGAAGAGCAACAATTCGGCTAGTAGCCAGTTAGCACCTTTCTCGATCCACGACAGCTTGACGACCTTCGTCTTCAAGAGGAGGAATAATACGGCAATCCCCAGAATCGAACCGGGAATCGGTAAATGGAGAAGCTCCGCTATAGCGTTCATGGCAATGGAGACAAAGAACAGGATGCTGACTTGCAGGATGATGTTGCCAATCGTTTTCATTCGATGCATGGGAGCAACTCCTTTCTGTTTATGGTTGGTAATGAAATCTTACACCGATTGTTTTCATGAGTAAAATGAATATACTGAATGATTAGCATTCCATTTGGTTATGGATACATAATACGTATATAGTGTGTGTTCAAAAAGTCGGGTTTTCAGGACCAAGAAGGTTGGATGAAGCTAGGGACTGAGTAGCGGAGCGTAGACAGATCTACGTGAGCAACGGAAGGCCCGGCTGAATTCAAGATTCGATGTCGAATTTACTCCTCGAACTGCTTCGTTCTGGAAAGACGACTTTTTGAACAACCTCTACAAAGGAGTGCAAGGCTGTGGATATTCGGCAAATGCAATATCTGATTGAAGTGGCTCGGCTAGGAAGCTTTACGAAGGCCGCCCAAGCTTTGTATATCACTCAGCCAACCATTAGCAAGACGGTGAAGGCGATGGAAGAAGAACTGGGCGTGGTGCTGTTTGATCGGGTCGGCAAGAAGATCGAGCTGACGGACGCAGGACAGATTATCGTCTCGCAGGCTCAGCAGATCGTCACCTCCTTCCAGAATCTGATGGCAGAACTTGATGATTTGCGAAATATGAAAAAGGGACATATCCGCATTGGACTACCTCCTATGGTAGGCTCCAGCTTTTTTCCTAAGGTTATCGGGGAATTTCACCAGCGCTATCCCGAAATTACGATTCAATTGTTTGAAGATGGGGCGAAAAAGGTAGAGCAGGGGGTGGCCAGCGGAGCTCTTGATGTTGGCGTGGCCGTACTGCCTACCGTAGAGGAAGAACTAAGCTACTTCCCGTTTGTGGAGGAGAAGTTGAATCTGGTGGTACATCCTACTCACCCTTTGGCGGAGCAGGCCAGTGCAGATTTGGCCGAGTTAGCGCAGGATGGGTTTGTGCTGTTTCGCGAGGATTTTACATTGCATGACCGAATTATTAGTGAATGTGCCAAGGCCGGATTTCAGCCCCACGTTATTTATGAAAGTTCACAATGGGATTTAATCAGTGAAATGGTGGCGGTAGGGCTTGGCATTACCCTGCTGCCTGAGACGATTTGCCGCGAAATTGATGACGACAATGTACGAATTATTCCGCTCGTCAAGCCAGTCATCCCGTGGAAGCTGGGCATTGTATGGCGCGATGATCGTTATCTTTCCTTCGCTACGAGGGAATGGATTCGCTTTGCCAGAGAAGTTTTGCTGCCCCGGGATGAGGAGAACTAAGCAGTTGTGACTGGGTGTGTCTGGCAGTTCTGTTTGAATATTGACATACAAAATGTGAGTTGGTTACTTGTACAATTCAGGAAGGGTGCCTATAATTAGCGAAATGACTTGCTAAAATTGACATTAGGGGACAGATATTTCATGAGCTTCTTACGAAAAAAATCGATTGCCTCCATGCTTATGGAGAAGCAGTCGGCCGGTTCCGGCGGCTTGAAGAAGGAACTGGGCGTGTTTGACCTCACCATGCTGGGAGTAGGCTGCGTGGTGGGTACGGGGATATTCGTACTGACGGGCGTCGCCGCGGCGCAGCATGCCGGTCCGGGTCTTATCCTATCCTTTGCCTTGGCGGGAATTGTCTGTGCATTCTGCGCCTTGTGTTATGCCGAATTTGCTTCCATGGTACCGGTCTCAGGGAGTGCCTATACCTACAGCTACGCAACCTTCGGTGAATTGATTGCCTGGATTCTCGGCTGGGATCTTATTCTGGAGTATGGCTTTGCCGCCTCTATGGTGGCGAGCGGGTGGTCCGGTTATTTCCAGGGATTGATAGCGGGCTTTGGCTTTACGATACCTCCGACGATCAGCAGCGCGTTTGACCCGGCCAACGGGACATATGTCGACCTTCCGGCTATTCTGATCGTGCTGACGTTAACCTTCATCGTCTCCCGGGGCTCCAAGGAGTCGTCCCGGTTGAACTCGATTATGGTTATCGTCAAGATTGCCGTTATCATTCTGTTCATTGTTGTAGGCGCATTTTACGTGAAGCCAGGCAACTGGCAGCCGTTTATGCCGTTTGGCTTCAGCGGGGTGGTGACGGGGGCAGCGACGGCCTTCCTGTCTTATATTGGTTTTGATGCGGTGGCGACAGCCGCCGAAGAAGTGAAGAACCCGCAGAAGGATTTACCCCGCGGTATTCTTTGGTCGCTGGTCATCTGCTCCATTCTCTATGTGCTGGTGACGGCTGTATTGACCGGGATTGTGCCTTATCAATTGCTGGATGTGAAGAATCCGGTTGCTTTCGCCTTGCAGTATATCAATCAAACCTGGGTAGCAGGCTTCATCTCACTCGGGGCAATTGTAGGGATTACTACCGTACTCTTCGTGCTCTTGTTCGGACAAACTCGGCTGTTGTATGCCATCGGCCGTGACGGCCTGTTGCCTAAGCGGCTGGCCAAGCTGAATGCCAAGACCGGAGCCCCGTCGAGCAGCACCTGGGTGACGGGAATCGTGGTTGCGATCTTTGCAGGCTTGATTCCACTGAACAAGCTGGCTGATCTGGTCAGCATCGGGACGTTGTTCGCCTTCATTTCCGTTTCACTAGGTGTCGTTATCCTGCGTCGCACGCGGCCAGACTTGAAGCGTTCCTTCAAGGTGCCATTGGTGCCGTGGATTCCACTGCTCGCCGTGGTAACCTGTGGTTACTTGCTAATCAGTCTTCCGGGTATTACCTGGATTGCCTTCCTGATCTGGATGGCCATTGGACTGGCTATCTATTTCAGCTATGGTTATAAGCATAGCGGACTGTCGGGAGAATCCAGTCGCAAGGCTGGAAAATAAATGTGTATAAGTTGAATTAAGCAAAATCCTCTACCTGCCTTCGAGACCTGGTTCCCGGCGGCGTGGCAGGGGATTTTTCTGCATATTTCTGTCCTCTCCTGCAAATAGTATGGGCGATATTATGTGAAGGGAGCGCCAACTTTGAAACTTGCTTTGATCTGCTCGTTGTTGGCCGGTTTGCTGGTTGGCCAGGGAGCTCCGGCTTCAGCCCTGGCTGATGTTGCTCACCATTTCGGATTCAAGAAGAGTGTCGAGGGACGGATGCCCTCCATTAACGAGGAAGGATTCAAGGATATCATTGACAAGAACGGAGCTATCTTTCTTGGTGATACAACACGCAAGGAGCTCTTTCTTACCTTTGATAACGGCTATGAGAACGGGTATACTGCGCCTATTCTGGATACCTTGAAGGCCAAGAAGGTGCCAGCCATCTTCTTCGTGACGGGTCATTATGTCAAGACACAGCCTGAGCTGCTGAAGCGGATGAGGGCGGAAGGCCATCTGATTGGGAACCATTCGTGGAGTCACCCAGACATGACCACCATCTCGGATGAACAAATTCGGGAGGAATTGGAGAAAGTGAAGAGCGCTGCTGCCCAGGTTACGGGACAAACGGAGATGATCTATCTTCGTCCGCCACGGGGGATTTTCAGTGAGCGTACGTTGCAAGTCACTCGGGAGCTCGGATACATTAATGTTTTCTGGTCGGCTGCGTACAAGGATTGGGACGTTAACGCCCAGAAGGGGGCCGATTATGCCTACCAGAAGGTAGTATCCCAGCTCCATCCTGGGGCTGTTCTACTGTTACATGCTATATCGAAGGACAACGCAGAGGCCTTGGGCGCTATTATCGACGAAGCACACCGGCAGGGGTACGAGTTCAAGAGTCTGGATGCACTCGGACAGCCGCATTTATAAAGAGCACTATAAGAATACGAAGTCGTGGGAGACCGCAGTCGTCAGGTTTTTTCCTGTGAACTGCGGTTTCTTTATGTCGATAATTGTCCAAATTTTGACGGCGCTTGATTTTGCCTATCTCACCCTCTTATAATTAGGGATGCGAAATAATAGCATAGCTAATTATTAAACAATGAAAATAAAAAAGGGGGTTTGCCACTTGTTTATCGGTGAGAATCCACAAGCACATAGATTGCTTAAGGCGTTCCACCGCTTCCGGAAGCTGGATATGAGGCAGATGATGTCGCCATCGGTGAAATATAAGCCCAGTGAAGTTCGGCTCTTATTCGTAATTGCCCATGGCTTGGAGATGGATGAGCGCGGTGTGAAGGTGTCAGAGCTAAGTGCGATGTTAGAGGTGGCTCCACCCACAGTGACGCCACTGATTCGCAGCCTGGAGGAACATGGACTGGTGCTGCGACGCAACGATGAGGAAGATCGGCGGGCGGTAAGAGTCCTGTTATCCGACCAGGGTCGGGCCGTACTCCACGAGACGGCCAAGAAGCGATCCGAGGAGCTTATGGGTCTCGTTGAATATTTGGGGGCAGAGAAGAGTACCCAGCTTAGCGAGCTGTTGGAGCAAGTCTATACGTATATGGAAATACAAGTGAATGGCAATCAAGCAGACAAAGACTAGAACATGTGGAGTGATGGGAAATGATTAAACTTTTCCGTAATTTGAAACCCTACCGCTGGGTGGTAGCGGCCGTACTGGTGTTGGTCTTCTTCCAGACCTTATCCGAACTCTATTTACCAACACTGATGGCCGATATCGTTGACAAGGGGGTAGTGACTGGAGATACGCCTTATATCTGGCGTGTTGGCGGCTTGATGCTGCTTGTGGCGTTAGGTGGCATGATCTGTTCCGTAGCGGCGAGCTTCTACTCATCCAAGGCAGCCACCGGCTTCGGGAAGTTACTGCGGGGCAAAGTCTTCAAGCACGCGTCCAACTTCTCCTTGGAGGAGTTCGACAAGATTGGCACTGCGTCGTTAATTACACGCACTACCAATGATATTAATCAGGTCCAGCAGGTGCTCATTATGATGCTGCGGATGATGGTTATGGCACCGATGATGTGTCTGGGCGGCATTCTGATGGCTGTGTCCAAGGACGCTACACTGTCCTTAATTCTTGTAGTCATCTTGCCAGTACTGGCCTTGACAATCTGGCTCATCGCCAGAAAAGGTCTGCCGTTATTCAAAGCGATCCAGAAGAAGATAGACAAGTTGAATCTGGTCATGCGCGAAAGCTTGACCGGCATTCGGGTCATTCGTTCGTTTAACCGTACTGATTATGAGAGCAAGCGCTTTGACGAAGCCAACCTGGACTTGACCGATACCTCGATCAAGGTCAATAAAATCATGGCGTTCATGATGCCGGTGATGATGCTGGTTATGAACTTATCTTCCGTAGCCATTATTTGGTACGGAGGGTTACGTATTGATGCGGGCCATATGCAGGTAGGGGATTTGATGGCTTTCCTGCAATATGCGATGCAAATCATGTTCTCCCTCGTGATGGTATCCATGATGTTCGTTATGATTCCACGGGCCGCAGCTTCGGCTGTGCGGATTAATGAGGTATTGGACATGGAGCCGATCATCAAGGACACGGTTACTGGGAAGAATCCAACCCAGGCAGGGCAACGTGGTCTGGTGGAGTTCGACAATGTGTCCTTCAGCTATCCGGGTGCTGAGCAGCCTGCCATACAGAATATCTCGTTCACCGCTAAGCCGGGGCAAGTGACGGCGATCATTGGTGGTACGGGTTCCGGTAAATCAACGCTGATCAGCTTGATACCCCGGTTCTATGATGTGCAGGAAGGAAGCGTTCGTGTAGGTGGTGTGGACATTCGTGATCTGACGCAGGAGGAACTGCGGAGCAAAATCGGCTTTGTACCACAGAAGGCGGTGTTGTTCTCCGGAACCATAAGCGAAAATATCCGATATGGCAAGGAGGACGCCAGCGACGAGGAAGTACGCCATGCTGCACAAACTGCCCAGGCCAGCGAATTTATTGGCAATATGGAGGAAGGCTTTAATTCGTTGATTGCTCAAGGCGGGACCAACGTATCGGGCGGTCAGAAGCAGCGTTTGTCCATTGCTCGGGCGCTGGTGCGTCCTGCGGAAATTTACATCTTCGACGATAGCTTCTCAGCACTTGACTTCAAGACTGATGCCAAGCTGCGCGCGGCGTTGAAGCAGGAGACCCAAGAGTCCACGGTAATGATTGTGGCTCAGCGGGTGAGCACGGTGCTGGATGCCGATCAAATTATTGTTATGAACGAAAGTCAAATCGTAGGCATCGGCAACCACACCGAGCTGATGGAGACCTGTGAGGTTTATCAGGAAATCGTCCGTTCGCAGCTTTCAGAGGAGGAGATCGCATGAGCCAGGAACAAAAACAAAGAAAACGCGGATTTGGTGGACCTGGCGGCAGACACGGTGGTCCGGGCGGCCCTGGAGGACCAGGCATGGCAATGCCGGTAGAGAAGGCCAAGGACTTCAAGGGCACATTGAAGCGGTTGATTCAGTATTTGAAGCCGCATCGGTTCTATTTATTCGCCGTCATGGTGATGGCTATCTTAAGCACAATATTCAGCATTCTTAGCCCGAAGGTCATGGGGAAGGCGACAACCAAGCTGTTCGAAGGCATTGTGGCTAAGTTCCAGGGAGTTCCGGGAGCGGAGATTGATTTTCAATATATTTGGCAGATTATTATGGTTCTGATTGGACTTTACGTGCTTAGTGCTCTCTTTGGTTATATCCAGCAGTATCTGATGGCCGGTGTGGCCCAGAAGACGGTATACGATTTGCGGCGGGACGTGAACACGAAATTAAACAAGCTGCCGCTCAAATATTTTGATGCTCGGACCCATGGGGATATCTTGAGCCGGGTCACGAATGATGTGGATAATATCAGCACCACGCTTCAGCAGAGTTTAACCCAGTTGATTACGTCGATTCTGACGATTATCGGGGTTATCGTGATGATGCTGTCAATCAGCCCACTGTTGACCTTGATTGCAGTATTGACTTTGCCAATTAGTATTATTGCCATTACCTCTATTGCCAAGCGTTCACAGAAGCAGTTCGTTCGTCAGCAGAAAGAGCTGGGGCAACTGAACGGTCATGTAGAGGAAATGTATACAGGACATAAAATTGTGAAGGCCTTCGGCCGTGAAGGGAAGTCGCTGGAGCAATTCGATGAAATCAATGAACGGCTGTATGAATCGGGTTGGAAAGCGCAGTTTATCTCCGGGGTAATCATGCCTATCATGAGCTTTATCGGTAACATCGGTTACGTGTTAATCTCCGTGGTTGGCGGTATCCTGGTGACCAAGCGTTCGATTGAGATCGGGGATGTGCAGGCCTTTATCCAATATGCCCGTCAATTCACGATGCCGATTACGCAAACGGCGAACATTGCCAACATTATTCAATCTACCGTCGCTTCGGCGGAACGTATATTCGAGATTCTGGACGAAGAGGAAGAGGTTCCTGAAGCAGCCAAGCCTGCTGTGCTGAAGCAGCCTCAAGGCAATGTGATCTTCGATCACGTGCGGTTTGGGTATGACAGCGAGAAGCCGCTCATTGAAGACATGAATATCAACGTCCATCAGGGACAGACCATTGCTATCGTAGGTCCAACAGGAGCGGGGAAAACGACGCTAATCAATCTGCTCATGCGCTTCTATGAGCTTAACGCAGGCTCCATTACCGTAGATGGTGTGAGTATCGCGCAGATGAGACGCGGAGATTTGCGCAGCCTGTTCGGCATGGTGTTGCAGGATACTTGGCTGTTTAATGGCACGATTCGCGATAATATCGCCTATGGCCGTGAAGGAGCTACCGAAGAAGAAGTTGTCAGTGCGGCAAGAACGGCGTATGCGGACCACTTTATCCGCACCTTGCCGGGCGGCTACAACACGGTGCTGAATGAGGAAGCCTCCAATATCTCGCAAGGGCAAAAGCAGTTGTTAACCATTGCCCGCGCCATCTTGGCTGATCCGGCCATCCTCATTCTGGATGAAGCAACCAGTAGCGTAGACACGCGGACCGAGTTGCATATCCAGCAAGCGATGAATGAACTGATGAAGGGCAGAACCAGCTTTGTGATTGCGCACCGCTTGTCAACGATCAAGGATGCCGATCTTATTCTGGTGATGAATCATGGCTCGGTCATTGAACAAGGTACGCATGAGGAATTGCTGGAGCTGGGCGGCTTCTACGCCGACCTGTACAACAGCCAATTCACCCATGGTGAATTTGAACCCGAGGCAGGTTAAGTTACAGACCGACTGTTGCTGGCCGGACACTGCTGGCCTGATATAACTCCATGGCGGCGAAAAGGAATGGCTTGTAGCATAGCAAATGAGATGGAACTACAGGAAACGGCGATGCAAGGGACACTATGTCCTTACATCGCCGTTTTGCTGTTATTTATGGCTGGTGATATGCTTGCACCTAGTCTGCCGTTTAGCCCTCCCCGGCCAAGCGGTGTAAGGCAGGCTCATCAAGGAGACGGAGCTCGCGACGCGCGACCGAGAGAATGCCACCTTCACTAAGCTGACGCAGCTTGCGGCTGAGCGTCTCCGGCGTAGCGCCAATCAGTCCGGCTAATTCTTTCTTGGACACAGGTAGCGTGAAGGCATCAGAGGTGGGAGCAGCTTTCTGGCGGAAGTACAGTAGCATCTTGGCCAGTCTGCGGTCAGCTTCCAATAGCGTCAGCACCGCGGCCCAAGCATCAGCTTCCTCCAATTGTGTACTGAGAGCGGTCATAAAGCGGGCGGACGTGTCCGGGTCCCGGCGTAAAATATCGAGAAAGTCGCCCCGATGTATCCGGCAAACTCCGGTAGTATCGGCAGCATAAGCACTGGCATAGTGTGGCTTCTCTTGCAAAAGAGCAAATTGCCCGAAGAAATCGCCAGGGAACAGTAGCCGAATAATATGCTCCTTGCCGTTGTCCTCCAGCTTGGTCAGCTTAATGATGCCTCGATTGACAACGTACAGCGATTCAGAACGATCTCCCTCCCGAAAAATCAGCTCTCCCTTGCGGTATTGGGCAGTCTGCATAACCGAATGAAGCAATTCTACCTCGCTGCTGCGTAGTCCGGTAAATACCGGGACATGGGCCAGGCATGAGGGGGTATTTTGATGAGTCGTATGGGTTTGGCAAGCACAGGCTTTCACGCTGTTCCCTCCTTCCGGGTTATCCAGGTTACGTTAATTTAACCCTATCAGTGGCTAGGACCCCTTCAGGTGATTTATATCACAAAACAAGTGTCCAATTCTTGATATGAGTCAAGATGGGGTGCAGCTCTATATAAGCTAACTCAAAAAATAAGCAGAACAAGCCAGCGGGAAAAATGATCCTGAGAACGATTATGGCATTCTGATAAGAAGGATATTACCGGTGAAGCTTGATTCAAATCAAGGCTCGTTCCAGAGAAGTATGGAAAAATGAACCTATCATATGATCCGGACTCATACGGACAGATAGGGGGAACTAACTATGAAGAGCTTCACATTTGAGGATTTGCGTCATATCGATCGGTCTACGCTTGGGGGTGAGGTACCGCTGGAACTGTTCCGGGCCATCCGGCTGATCGGAATGCAGCAGGGCTTGCCGATGGAGGGCAAGGGGACAACCGCTTCCATTGGCCGCAAGATTGGAGAAAACCTGCCCGTGAGTACGTTAGAGGAACTGCTTGCTTTATTTGCAGAGCTACGTATTGGACTACCACGTGTGGTGGAGCGCACCGAACGATTGATTACCATCGCCGTGGATGATTGTTTCTGCAAGGGACTTCCTCTGATTGAAGAGAAGAAAGTCTGTGATCTGGAAGGAGCCATCTTGGAAGGAGCACTGGGGCGCATTCTGAACCAGAAGGTCAGCGTGCGGGAGACCAAGTGTAATGTATGTGGGGATGAGCATTGCGAGTATGAAGTCCGAATCTACGCTCAGTAGATTCTGAGTTGGGTAGCACGGGCAGCAACCGTTATAAATGTGGTAAAAAAGTGTGTAAAAAAATGTGGCCAAAAGCGTGGTAACCAACTGTGTGAACCAAGTATCCAAGTGTGTGAACAAGTGAATAAACAAGTGAATAAACAAGTAAATAAACAAGTGTGTTAAACAAGCTACCGCTAGCCAGTGTGGGAAGATGCAGAAACGGCGAGTGTAAGTCCGTGCCGAGCGAGTATCAATCCGTACCAGATATGAATTAACGGGAAAAACTCCCTACAATTCGTATGGAATGGGACGTTTAGAGAACTTAACTGGAAATGCTCCCTATAAATCAGGCGAGTATCGGCATTTACGGCTGAAACAGGTAAATTAACATGATGATTTCCCGCTAAATGGAGAAAAATTGGGATTTTCGGAAAATTAGCTGGAGGATTTCTCGTTAGCTGGGGGATTACTAGCCCAGCTACGCTGGGGAAAAAAGAAGAAGGTGGCATCCAAAGCTATACACGCTTTGGGTGCCACCTTCTATGGGGTTGACTAGGGTGAGCGGGGGATGGAATCCGCTCGCCCTAGTCATCCAGCAGCGCTACGTACTGCGTAAGTAGCGCATCCACGCGGAGCTGCTGAGAGTTGCGAAGCTCCAGCAGCTCCGCGAGCCGCCTGGCCTGCGGTTCCAGGCGGCTCGCCGCTCTGCCTGGCCGGTTCGCTTCCGGCTCGGCCAGCCTCCTTCCGGGCCAGCTCAGCCCGGAAATCGTCGTACCCGCCCAGGGTGACGCTGAGGCGCCCGCCCTCCAGCGCCCAGACCTGACTTGCTACTTTGTTAATAAAGTAGCGGTCATGGGACACCGCCAGCAAGGTGCCGGGGTACTCCTCCAGCGCCTCCTCCAACGCTTCGCGGGCATCGATATCCAGATGGTTCGTCGGCTCGTCGAGCACCAGCAGATTGGGCTTCTGATGCATCAGTACAGCCAGACGCAGCCGGGTCCATTCGCCACCTGACAAGCGGCTGACCTTCTTGAATACGTCCGCGCCGTAGAACAGAAAGCGGGCCAATTGACCTCGAGCCTCGCCAGTCTCAATACCGATGTGGTCCCGGAAGAATTCCAGCACGGTCTCTTCGTGATTGGCAGGTGTGGCCTGTTGGGCCAGGTAACCGGGTTCCACACGGGAGCCTAACTGGACTTCGCCTTCCTGCGGGGGCTCGGTCCCCAGAATATTTTTTAAGAGCGTACTTTTCCCCGTTCCGTTATCTCCAATGAGCACAGCAGCATCGCCATAACGAAGGGTATGGGTTAACTCCCGGTACAGCCAGCGGCCACCTCTCTGATCACCCACCTCGCGCAGGACAATGGCGTCCTTGCCTGAGCGGTCTCCTTGCTGGAGTTGCAGGTCAATGCGCTGCCGCTCCAGAATGGGCTTCTTGAGCTTGGTCATACGATCCAACGCTTTTTGCATAGAAGCGGCCCGGCGGTGAAATCCAGCGTTCGGTGGATTGGAACGATTGCCCCATTCAATCAACTGCTTGATGGATTCCTGCATCTTTTTGATCTTCTTTTGCTGCTCCTGATAATCTGCGAATTGTTGCAGCAGCCGCTGCTCTTTCTCTTCCTTGTACGTACTGTAATTGCCGAAATAGGTGAAGGCTTCACCATCCTCAAGTTCAATGATTTTCTCAGTCACCGCATCCAGGAAAAATCGATCATGTGAGATGACCACCGTGGTCCCAGGAAAGCTGCGCACAAATCCCTCCAGCCATTCCGTAGCAGCCATGTCGAGGTGGTTGGTGGGTTCGTCAAGCAGCAACAAATCCGGAGTTCTTAGCAGCATAACCGCAAGGCCCACCTTCGTCTTCTCGCCGCCAGAAAGGGAGGCGAAGCCACGACCGAACTGCTCCTCTGTAATGCCAAGACCCCCGGCAATGCGCAGAATGGAGGCCTCCATTTCATACCCGCCACCACGCTCGAAGACTTCTTGCAGTGTGCCATATTGGCGCAAAAGTTCATCCAGCGAGAGAGAAGTTGAACCGGAAGCCCCACCAGGCTTAGCAGCCATCTCCCCGTTGTCTTCGCTGGGTTCAAGGGACAACCTGGACATTTCAGCTTCCAGTCGCTTCATCTCAGCCTGCACTTGGCGCAAATCGTCGTAGGCTCCAAGCAAAACATCATAGACGGTATCCTCTCGGCCATAATCCGGAATTTGTGCCAAAGTACCGATGCAGGCGTTCCTGCGGATATGAATTTGCCCTTGATCAGGCGGCTCGCTTCCCGCTAGTAGCTTCATCAGGGTCGTTTTACCCGTGCCATTACGGCCGATAAGGCCTACCCTCTCGCCACTTTTAATTTCAAATGTAACCTCATTTAGCACCAACTCGGCGCCATAATATTTCTGAACATGCTGACATTGGATCATCATGGATATATTCTCCTTCAATTCCCATGCCGTCCAGCCCGATCCTGTCGTTAGTTATAGACAAGCAAATGCCGACAGAGGCGGCGAATGCTCTTATGTGTCTATATAAAAATAAAGAAGGCAGCAGGAAATCCTGCTGCCTTCTTAGGTTCACGGACAGTGAAGTTTAAGGTAGGAGCGGCATTTCGCAATTTGTTATGGATATCGAGTTTGTAAAAATGGACAGACTTCTCCCGTGATGGGCTGTCACATGAACAATGCCAAACATTGCCAGCGGCAGTTGGCTCAATCGATTCCACACAAATTTGCGATCCACACTCCTCACCTCCTTCACAAATAGTTAGTTTGATTATAGTAGCTAAGGGTAGAGAAAGCAAGCCATCGGGAATAGGGCTGGGCCGTTCAGCGGGGCTATGTCCATTTTGTGAAGGAGCTTCTTAAATTCGACAAAAAAATCCAGAAAAAGGGATTGACGAGTATGGATGCAAAGTGTAATATTCAACTATCCCGAGTTAAATTGTAGGGAATAAAGAGTAGAGATGAAGGGGATGGATGTACATGAAAAAATGGAGTTTACTGGTGTTAACGCTGGCGCTGACGGTTTTGGTCGCGGCTTGCGGCAACAATACAAATAGCGATGCGACATCCGGCCAAGGGGCCAATACAGACAAAGCAAATAACGGAGGCAATACGGCGGCTGCTACAAATCTGCTGGAATCAGTTAAAGCCAGCGGCAAGCTGCGGGTAGGTACGGAAGGAACCTATGCCCCATTCACGTACCATGACAAGGATGGGAAGCTGACAGGCTTCGATGTGGAAATTGCCGAGGAAGTGGCCAAGCGTCTTGGTGTGGAGGCTGAGTTTATTGAGACGCCTTGGGATGGTATCTTCGCCGGTCTGGATGCCAAGCGATTCGACACAGTGTTCAATCAAGTAACCATTCGTGATGACCGTAAAGAGAAATATGATTTCTCTGATCCTTATATCGTATCCCGGGCTGTGCTGATCGTAAACGACGACAATGAGGAGATCAAGGCATTTGCCGATCTTAAAGGGAAGAAAGCCGGTCAATCCTTAACCAGTAATCTGAGTGATATTGCCAGAGAGAACGGGGCGGAGATTGAAGCGACAGAAGGCTTTAATCAAGCCATTGACCTACTATTGTCCAAACGAATCGATGCGACCGTCAATGACGGGTTATCGTTCTTCGACTTGAAGAAGCAAAGACCTGATGTGAAGCTGAAGATCGTGGATGAGCTGCCGGATGCGGCAGAAAGTGCGGCGTTGTTCAATAAAGGCAACGAAGAACTCATTGAGGCAGTTAATCAGGCGCTGGCGGACATCAAGAGCGATGGCAAATATCTGGAGATTTCCGAGAAATACTTCGGAGAGGATGTTTCCAAGTAAAGAGCGGCACAAAGTTAAAATAGAAACAAGCTCAACATGAATTAGAAGCGGCCAGTTTGGGGGCCGCTTCTATATGGAAAAGGATGCTTACGATGGATGAAAGAATCTGGAACATTATCGTAGATTCATTTTGGCCGCTTCTGCGAGCAGGGGTTGCCTTTACAGTTCCGCTGACCCTGATTTCCTTTGCGCTTGGCTTGCTGCTGGCGGTGTTGACTGCACTTGCCCGGCTGTCAGCCTTATGGCCGCTGAGGCAGATTGCGAAGTTTTATGTTTGGATTATTCGCGGAACGCCGCTATTGGTGCAATTGTTCGTCATTTTTTACGGACTGCCCTCCTTGGGAGTGACCTTGAACCCGTTCCCGGCAGCGGTGATCGGGTTTACACTGAGCGTAGGCGCGTATGGATCGGAAATCGTACGCGCGGCTATCTTGTCCATTCATGCCGGACAATGGGAAGCTGCCTATTCGGTGGGAATGACCCGTATGCAGGCCTTGCGCCGCATCATTTTGCCACAAGCCTCCAGGGTATCCGTGCCACCGCTTGCCAATTCCTTCATCAGTCTCGTTAAGGATACGTCACTCGCGGCGACGATTACGTATACGGAAATGTTCCGCACAGCACAGCAGATTACGGCTACCACTTACGAGCCGCTGGTTGTATATGTGGAGGCGGGGCTGATCTATCTTTTCTTCAGTAGCCTGCTCTCCGCACTGCAAAATGTTTTGGAGAAACGGCTGGACCGTTTTTCCGCCCGATAAGGAGGGACTTATATGATACAGGTGAGTGGTCTGCACAAATCATTTGGAGCACAGGATGTGCTCAAGGACGTTGACCTGCAAATTGACCCAGGCAAGGTGCTGGTCATTATCGGCCCTTCCGGCTCGGGAAAGACAACATTGCTGCGCTGCCTGAACCTGCTGGAGACGCCAGATGGAGGCTGCATTCAGATTGGTGACATCAGTCTGTCCTTTGGCCAAGGTGTGAAGCACAAGCAAAGTGAAATTTTGGCTCTTCGCAAGAAATCGGGCATGGTGTTCCAAGCCTATTATCTGTTTCCGCATATGACCGCTTTGCAAAATGTGATGGAGGCCCAGGTTCAGGTGCAGAAGAAGAGCAAAGCGGAGGCTCGCTTACGTGCCGAGGACTTGCTTGACAAGGTGGGGCTGGGTGACCGCAAGGACTTCTACCCACACCAGTTATCCGGTGGACAACAACAGCGGGTAGGTATCGCCCGGGCCATGGCGGTTAGTCCCGAATTGCTGCTCTTTGATGAACCGACCTCTGCGCTTGATCCCGAACTGGTTGGGGAAGTGCTGAAGGTGATGAAGGAGTTAGCCCGCGAAGGCCGTACCATGGTGGTAGTGACCCATGAGATGAAGTTTGCGGCTGAAGTGGCGGACCGGGTCGTTATGATGGACGACGGGAAGATTATCGAGTCCGGCACTCCTGAACGGGTACTTGCGCACCCCTCCAGTGAACGGGCGCGCGCCTTCCTGAACCGGATCGCCCAGAAGGATCTGATCTGAGTTTTATTCGGGCCAGCAGTGTCCGCTTGCTTGCTTTTGCTTTCAGCGCTGCTGCTCTATAATAATGACAGAGGAAATGACGTCGAGGCCTCGTATTCTTACTCAAAGCAAGGGGAGTTACGTGAACAGAAGGAAAGCACGGCAAATTATTCGCGAGCTGCTCGACCGTTCGGACGCCGAGGTTGTAGTTCGCTTGCATAACCATTACCCCGGACCACGCATGATTGGTGGCAAGTATAGCATGGGGGATCGTTCAGTAACGATGTACCTTGGGGAAGTAAGGAAACAATGTCGGTTGTTATTTGGTTCCGCCGAAGGGTGGAGAACGTTCTTTGCCATCGTGTTTGCCCATGAACTCGGGCATGCCAGAGACCCGGAGCTTCCGGCGCTATGTGAGCGGCTGGACTCTTGCGAGAGTGAACGAGAGCGTAGCGAGACTGCATTGCGGATTGAAGAGAATGCCTGGAATTATGCACGAACCTTGATTCCGGATATCGATCCGGGAATGCTGGAACGAGTTATCGATAATTCGCTGCTGGCATACCGGCAAGCGGTGGCTGATAAGCTAGAGGGATCACTCGAAGTATAGAAGTGAATTGATCCTAGGCCAAGACAAAGAACAAACAAGCGAGAGACGGGAGTGAAGTTGCTACTCCCAAGCTCTCGCTTGTTTTCATTACCTAGGTTCTATTTAATTCGAATATTGCCAGCAAGTGACCGCACCTTGATGATATCTTCGGTTTGTCGCAATGACTCAGGTGCGGTGATCTCACCCGCTCCGGTTTGCAAGTCATACCAGCCTTTAAACGCCGCATCTGTCGACAGCCTGATCCCACCAAACTGAGCGGAGATATCCAGATTGTCTGCCCTTTGATTGTTAAGCGTTATATTTCCTGAGGTGGTCTTCAAGACACCATCGCCGGTGAAGTTATCTAAATCAATATTGCCAGCCCCCGTGCTAGCTCGGATCATGCCCGCCATATCCCGGGCAGAAATGTTACCTTGCATCGTCTCAGCCGTCAGGGCGCCTTGCAGCGTATCCACCTGGATGCGTCCGGAACGGACCTTAATCTCCATATCTCCCGTGATTTGCTTGGTCGTGATGTTGCCTGCCTCGCTTGTCAAATGCAAACGCTGAGCAGTGATGGCTTCAGCCTTCAAGTTGCCGCTGGAGGTGGATAACGTGATGGTGTCTGCCCGTAAGTTTCGAAACTGTCCATTAGCTGCATGTGCTGAATAGCTGATGTTTTGGAGTGAGTCTGAACCTGCAAGTGCCACCGTAATCTGTTGCCGCGTGGATTGAAAGTTAAGGGAGAGAAAGCTCCCTTTCGGCGAATGCTGTAGCGTGAGTTGCAGGGAATCCCCCGAGAGGTCGGTGTCATTCAAGTGATCAATGATTTCTTGATCCATGTTACCACTAATTTCGACATAGCTGGTCCCGTCCGGGCTATCAATGAACTGTACGTCCACACTGTAAGAACTGTCGATAGACAGGTTCTTGAGTTGTCCCTGTTCAAAGGTCCATCTTTGCTGATGGGTGGGAAGGGTATCACCAAAGTCGAATTTTTGCCAGGCCATTCCTACAAATCCGACGAGAATGAGCCCCAGACCTATCAGTAACCATTTCTTATTGCTGTTCATGTCCAGCATCTCCTTTCACCAAGCGCTTGTTCCATTTGAAATAGGAGACGCTCAGGGCGAGCATAGTCTTGAGTAGCATACGGGCAGGAAGAGATATAAGAATGCCCAAGCCCACCATTGTCACCGAAGCAAAGAGCTTGCCCCAATGGAAATTGTCATGCACCGCGTATTCCAGGCCCACCAGAAGCGGACTCAGGATGAAGCTCAAGGTGGCGAGCCCCAGGCTCACAACCAAGCACCAAAGGGTTAATAAAAAGGGGAGTCCCACAATATTCAAGAAGAACAGCCCTATATAGACGAGCGCCTGAGTGAAGGGATTTCGCCGGGCAATCGGGATAGGGCGGTTCGACATTCCCGTAGCGCTGCTTGCTTGCTGTTCACTGGTCTGGTTGGGCCCGCCATACCAATATATAGGTTCATCAGGAACATAACGGTTACCCAATGCTTCCTTAGCCAACTCAGCCGGATCACCTAACTCGGCAACGATTTCTTCCTCAGATCTGCCGCTTTGAAGCCCGAAGGCAAAATGATTTTGATAATCCTCCAGCAGTTCTTGTTGTTCTTCTGGCGGAAGAGGGGACAAGTGGACTCTGAGGAGTGCTAAAAACTCACTTCTATTCATATCGTGCTTCCTTTCTCAATTAGGGTTGATACGTTATGCACAAATTGTCTCCACTCCACCACTAGTTTCTTGGTATGAGCCTCGCCTGTGGCCGTAATCTTGTAATACTTGCGTGGAGGGCCGCCCGTTGATTCTTGTAAATAAGTAGTACAGAAGCCTTCGGCCACCAGTCTTCGAAGCAGTGGATATAGCGCACCTTCGGCGACTTCGATATGCTTCGAGACGGACTGGGCCAGTTCATAACCATACCTGTCTTGCTCGCGAATCAGTACCAGGACGCAAAGCTCCAAGGCGCCCTTCTTAAACTGAATGCTGATATCCAAGGTTGCTCCGCCCCCATATTGTTTATTAAATACTGCCTTAATATTTTAGAACTCATGTAACCGAGGTACTGAATAATAATTAATACCGTGTGTATACAGTAACACACACTACTGATCAATGCAAGGTAGTGAAAATTAAACGTTAGCTGACCATTTGACCCAGGGTTGTTCCGTTGACTTACTCTGAAATAAGACTTATACTAATTCTAAAAATAAAAACAAGGATTTGATCATATATGAAATCATTAAATCTTACGACCCAGCGTCAAGCTGTGTACGATGTAGTTCGCAATGCCAACGACCATCCGACTGCTGCGGAAGTGATGAACCGTCTGGTAGAGAAGGGTTATAATTTTGCCTACGGAACTGTATACAATTCGCTGCGTTATTTAACGGATAAAGAAATGATTCGCGAGCTTAAGCTGGGGGAAGCCGCCAGCCGTTATGATGCGAAGCTGGATGACCATCAGCATATCCTGTGCGAGGTGTGCGGACGGGTGGATGAGGTAATGAGTGGCTTGCCGCCGGAATGGAGCAGTACCGTTGCTAAAGAAACCGGGTATGAAGTCCATCATGCCCATGTCGTATTCGGGGGGGTGTGCCCGGCATGTCAGCAGAAGAGATAACATCAGAAGAAGAACAGGTAGAAGGAAGAATGGCTTGCCCGATTACCCAACGGGTTATTCTGATCAGCCCGTTCCCCCGTGACGTTCATGAACTTGTGCGGGACTTGTCGGAGGAGTGCTTTGATGTATTGGTGTTCCATCACTGGGAACAAGGCCTGCGCAACTCGCTGCACGCCGATCTATTGATCTTTGACGTGACCTCCTGCCGGGAGGGCGAAGAGATTGAGACGCTGGCGTCGTTAACAGAGCAAGAGACGGGTGGAATTCCCTCGTTGTTGTTAGTTCACGAGAAGATGCTATCCTCCTTGGGCCAAGGATTGACCAATCAGGAGCTGCTGGTCTGGCCTGCTCGCCCGAAGGAAGCGGTGTATCATGTCCAGCGGATTATACGGGCACATGGAACTCTTCCCCGGCCTGTCGCTTCCCAGCTTCTCCCCGGTACTTCCCCGGCTATCTTTAAGGACCTGTGGGTAGACCGGAAGAAAATGTCTGTCTACCGGAGTGGTGCCCGAATCGAGCTCACGAAGACGGAATACGAGCTATTGGTGAAGCTGCTGGAGCAAGAAGGAGCCGTCCTGACGCGGGAAGAGCTACTCGCAGAGGTGTGGGGAACTTCCTTCCTTGGCGGAAGCAACGTGGTTGACGTGCATATTAAGAGTCTGCGCAAGAAGCTGGGAGATAATGCGGCACGACCGATGTACATTACTACCGTTCGGGGCGTCGGATATCGACTAGCCGATTAATTTACCCAAGATCAGTTTGACCAGATATACAGCCGCTTTTCCTTTAGGGAGGGCGGCTGTTTTGCATATTTCAAACCAGAGAAGGAACGAGTATAATTAGGAAGATAGACCTACTAAATATTTCTAATAGAGAAGGGATCAGAAGACGATGAACAAGCGTGTAAGGCTGTCTCTGTTATCAACAACGGTTATTGCCGCTCTTATTCCATGCATCTTGGATTTGCTGTTGAACGGCGAAGTGGGAGGAACCTGGTTCCTGATTGCTGGAATATCCATCGTACTTGCCGCTGTGGCGGCATCGGTGAATATTTGGTTGGTGGTTGTGCCGCTGGATCGATTAGGCGAGACGACAAAGAAGATCAGTGAAGGCGATTTGACAAGACGAGTGGATTATTTACAGCGCAGAGATGAGATCGGAACGTTGGCTAATCAGGTTCAGCGTATGGTGGACAACCTCCATGACATGATCACAAGCGTCCAAAATACAACAAATCAAGTTACGCTATCAGCCGGTCAACTCTCTGCCGGGGCGGGACAAACCACGAAGGCGATTGAGCATGTGACGGTGGCCATTCAGGAGATGGCTACCGGCAGCGACCAGCAGCTGCAGCGGGTAGAGAATGGTGCGGGCGGTGTGGAAGATATGTCGCGTCAGGTCGTGACGATGTCAGAACAGATTCGGGCCGTGACCGAGACGATGGAGCAAACGACAGGGGTAGCTGAAGAAGGTAACAGCTCGGTGCTTAGCGTAGTGGAGAAGATCGAGCATATTCAGCAGACGGTTGAACAATTGGGTTCCGTTATTCAAACGCTGGGTGAACACACCGACAACATTGGCAATATTGTTGAGGTCATTACAGGAATCGCTCAGCAGACGAATCTGCTCGCCCTGAATGCTTCCATTGAAGCCGCCAGAGCAGGTGAAGAAGGCCGGGGCTTTGCCGTTGTTGCCTCTGAAGTGCGCAAGTTGGCCGAAGGCTCCGAGCAGTCCGCTCAGCAAATCGCCGATTTGGTAGAAGGCATTCAGACGGAGATGCAGCGCGCTGTCGCTTCGATGGAGGAAGCCAAACAAGGTGTTTATGACGGCATCCTGGCTGTCGACACGTCCGGGCGCTCGTTCTCCCGTATTCGCAAGGCCGTTCGTGGAGCAGCGGTTAAGATGGAAGACGTGGCTAAGGCGGCTGCCGAACTGGCTGTTGGAGCCGGTAAAGTTACGGATTCGATTAAGGACATTCGTTCCATCTCGGAAGAAACGGCTGGCAATACACAGACCATTTCGGCCGCCGCCGAGGAGCAGCTTGCCTCTATAGAGGAAATAGCCTCTTCCTCTACAGACCTGTCGCGTATGGCGGCTGATTTGAAGGAATTGGCCAGTAAATTCAAGGTTCACCAATCATAGGTGAATAAGATGGTTACATGAAATAAATAAAGTATTAAGCTTCCGGTGCTCCTGGTTCTCCAGGAGCACCGGAAGCTTGCTTATAAAGTAACTTACCCAACAGTATCAGCGTATCAGACAGATCTATTATGATTGTCCGTTAAACGGAGACAATTCCTTATCCGCTCTTTTAATTGCAGCTTCCATTAGATGTTGTGGCTCAAGTGCCAAATTTCCATGACCAGGTGCTATCAGTGAAGGTTTCAATTCTAACAGTTTGCGGGCGGTCTCAATACTTGTTCTTTTGTCCCAGGTTGATAGAGCCGGAAAAGGAAATAACAGTCTCATCTGTCCGGCAATGGCTAAACCTCCCCGAGTTTGAAAAGCATCCCCCACAATTAATGATCTATTTCGAGTATCCATAAAAGCCATTTGTCCTGGTGTATGCCCGGGGGCTGCAATCGAAACCAGGGAACCAATTATATCCCCTTCCTTCAATAATATATCTGGCTTGGCCTTCATTGGTCCAGGTTTTGCTAGTCCACCTCGAATCGGAACGTTAGCCTCGCCTTCAACGAGCGATTTGTCCCCGGCAAGTAACTTGGCTTCGCGCTCTGACAGGTACAATTGCACTTCTGGTAGCAGCCATTTCAAATGATCAACGGCACCCACATGATCGACATGGGTGTGGGTCAACAAAATGCGAGTTATAGGCTTGCCGATCCGCCTTGCGGCCTTAACTATATCTTTTGCATTTATGGGCCAGCCAGCATCTACTAACGTTAAACTATCTTGTTCTTCCACCAAGTAACAGTTTACCGGAAATACATAGGGTAAATGAGTCAGTTGAACAAGATGTTGATGACGAATAAATCTCATGCCTTTCTCTCCTCCACGGCTGATCATTTAAGGTAAACTTTTAATCTAAGCAGGTCCTTAAACGACGGCCCTCTTTTTTGCCCGCTCATCATGTAGCGACATACTTTCAAGAGTTGTATTATTAACATAGCTTGTTTGTGAACCAAGTATATGGCAACTAATCAGAGGGGATCAATACAGGATTTCTGAAATGTTACAGAAAAGGAGATATTGTAATGTCCCATGGATCTCTTGACTTAAAGAAGCAAAAGACAACGGACTTGTTCTATGTTGCGTTAATGGATCTGATGAGAACTAAAAACTTGAATTCAATATCGATTACGGAGCTGTGTAAGAAGGCTGGCGTATCCCGGATGACATTTTACAGATATTATGACATTCTCGAAGATGTGATTTTAGAGTATATTGATCAAATATTTAACAACTACTTCGAGTTAGTTGCAAAAACAGATTCAATCAATAATTACAATATCACCCGCTTGTTCTTTAAGCGCTTCAGGGAAGAGAAGACATTAATTGTTAACTTAATGAACTCAAATGTATCCCAGATATTGCTTGAGAAATGCAACAACTATTTATTCACGTTAACGAGCAGAATTGTCGGAGAAAAGTTGTATGAGAAGCAGAAGGAAAATTATATTGTCAAGTTTATAGTAGGCGGTTTTTTTAACACATTAATCGAATGGACTTTAAATGATATGAACGAAAGCGACGAGTATATGGCCGACATTCTTTATCAATTTTGCGATTAAAGTGGCGGTTTGTATTATTACTTCAAATAGGATTTTTCTGTCTTATGTCGAATAACATACTCGGAGTATACCTTGCTTAGGAGGCACGATATGGCACGGAGACTGGAAGGGAAAAGAATTGCACTCACAGGTCCGCGCCGGGCGGAAGAATTGGGCAAGCTGGTGGAGAATATGGGCGGTATTCCGTTATACCGACCTGCCCAAGGAACGGTGCTGCTGGATGATGAGGATTTGCGCAGCGGGCTTGTTCATTGGATTCAGCATCCCCCGGAATGGTCGATTTTCACGACAGGCATGGGGCTGGAAGCGATATTCAGCATGGCAGAGAATATGGGGGTTGCCCAGCAACTGTGGGACCACCTGCGAGCCTGCTCTATTGCGGCGCGGGGTTATAAGACCGTCAACGCCTTGAAGAAACGGCAACTACTTCCCATCGTTCGTGACGATGATGGCAGTACGGAGGGCTTGATTCGTGGCTTAGCGGAGCACCAGTTGCAGGATCAGGAAGTTCTGCTGCAATTGCATGGCGATCCCGCTCCGCGGCTGGTAGCCTGGCTGGAGGAACAGGGGGCGGTGTGTCGGCAGATTTTGCCTTACCGTCATATTGCGCCAGCGGACGAGCAACTGACGCAGTTACTTGCCGACCTCATTGGTGGACAAGTGGATGCGGTCACGTTCACCAGCGCCCCGCAGGTGCGCTTTCTTATGGAGCACGCCGAGAAGCAAGGTCAACTGAACGAACTGCTGGCTGCACTTGAGGGGCCGGTATTGCCTGTGGCGGTTGGTCGAATTACAGCCATGGGCCTCTATGAAGCAGGAGTGCCACGCGTCCTTGCGCCCAAGGAGGAACGCATGGGCAGCATGATGGTGGAACTGGCCCGTTATTATGCGGGAGAAGCCCAGCCGCTTATGCGTACGCCTGGCTAGAGCGTGATTGAGCACCTTGAGGGCGGAAGCTTGAGATCAATTGCTGGCGGGGGTGGAATTGTTCTTGGCTTTGCAGCCTTGCGTGGTACCCCCTCGGGCGGTACTCCCTTGAGCGATACCTTCCCTACACCCTAGCCTTGTGCTTTAACCTAATGAACTAACCTTGAAGGGTTTTTGCACATGTTTGGGAAATAGACCCACTAATCTGTGGGTTTGGACGGGTTTTCGATAATTAGCGGGAAATTCTCCCGCTAATTTGCGCAAATTTGCTATTATTTCATATTTAGATGGAAAACCTCCATATAAATCAGTGTGTTTGGCCCATTTGTGATGCTTGGGGCAAAATTATATGGAGGAATTCCTGCTAATTGCCTCTAATGGTGAAATAAATAGAATTTAACTGGAGGATTTCCTGTTAAATAAGGGATTTCCTGCTGTTCTAAACTTAAACGTGCGCTCCGCTACTTTCCTCGAAAGATTCTTTTTTTAAAGCCTATCTTCAAAAGCCTATCTTTAAAAGCTTCTTCTTCAAAAGTTTCTCCTCAGAGGGCTTATTCATAAAAGGTCATAATCGAAGGTTATATTGAAAGCCTATATCTAAAGCCTATCCTAAGTTCGGCGTTTTGAAAAAGGCACTCCGGAGACTGTACTTGGGAGCTGCAACTTAACTTTTGGGACAGGCTAGAAGGTTAAGGAAGTCGGGCAAGTCTGGTTGAAGACGCGTGCGCTGGTTCACAGAACTTCCAGAACTCTTTCAAATCTCGAATTATGCATCCATCCGTAACTGATTGCCCTTGGGTGCGCCGTAACTCTTTTGAAACTTGGAAGGGTTCTGTTACAATAAGAGGGCCATTTCCTTAAATAAAAATATTGAGTGGACAAACACGAATTGAGATAGGTTGAGGTGAACTTGTTGACAACTTTTGAGAACATGGGTCTGTCGCCAGCCGTATTGGGTAAGCTGCAAGGGCAAGGCATTACGACGCCAACTCCGGTTCAGGAGGCATCGATTCCGGTGCTGCTATCCGGAGAAGATGTAATTGTACAGGCGCAGACCGGGACAGGCAAGACACTTGCCTTTTTGCTTCCCATTCTGGAGAAGATTCGTCCCGACCGGACTGACGCGCAGGCGCTAATTATTACGCCGACTCGCGAACTGGCCATTCAGATTACAGCAGAGGCTCGTAAGCTGGCGGGGGCCCTTGAAGGGTTGTCCGTTCTGGCTGCTTACGGCGGTCAGGATGTGGAGCGCCAACTTCGCAAGCTGAAGAATGGAACGCAATTGGTCATCGGCACGCCGGGTCGGCTGCTGGATCATTTGCGCCGTGGCTCGCTGACGCTGGGCTCGGTCCGCATGCTGGTGCTTGATGAAGCAGATTTGATGCTCCATATGGGCTTCCTGAAGGAAGTGGAAGAAATTATTTCACTCGTTCCCCGCAGTCGGCAGACGATGTTGTTCTCGGCGACGATGCCAGACAATGTAAAGCGGCTGGCGCGAGCTTATATGAAGCAGCCGCGTGACATCCGTATAACGGAGACAGCGCGGGTGACGCTAGACAGCATTCGCCAGGTTCTGGTGGAATGCACGGATCGCACCAAGCAGGCTGCGTTACTGGAGATGATTCGCAAGGATCGTCCTTATCTGGCGGTGATTTTCTGCCGGACGAAGCGCCGCGCTAGCACGCTGAACGAAGCGCTCCAGGGCGAGGGATTCCAGTCCGCCGAGCTGCATGGTGACTTGTCGCAGGCGAAGCGCGAGCAAGTGATGCGCGCCTTCCGCGACGCGAAGCTGGAGCTGCTGGTAGCCACGGACGTGGCGGCGCGCGGGATTGACGTGGAGGGTGTGACCCACGTGTTCAATTACGATATTCCGCACGATGTAGACAGCTACATTCATCGCATCGGGCGGACGGGCCGCGCGGGAGAAAGCGGCGTGGCGGTGACGTTTGCAGCGCCGAAGGATGTTGAGGAGCTGCGCCTGATCGAGCGGGGCATCGGCCGCAAGCTGGAGCGCCTGCAAGTAGGGAAGCCGGGCGCAGGCGATGGTGGCGAGGGGCGCCGGGGAAGATAACCCGGCGCAGCGCGGTTGCCTGCGGGAGCGTGAGCCTTGGGCCCTGACGCTGCTGGCCTGGGGGCCAGCCCGAAGGGGCCGGAGCATACGCTCCCGCATTTTACCATGCAACATCCTGGACGGGGATCGCCGTCTAAGGGATGTAGAGCACAACAAGAACCGGTCACCCCTGACCGAAGAAATAGGGGCGGCCGTCAGGGAGGAACGACAAATGCATAGCAGGAAGAAAAGTACGTTTGCCGCTGTGGTCGTACTTATGCTCCTTACCGTGATATGGATTGCAGGCTGTGGCGACAAGCAAGCTGAATTACCGCCGACACCAAATGAGAATGGGGCCAATGTATCCGGTGAGAATCAAGGAACACCAGAGAACGGCAGTAACGCGGAAGGATCAGATCAGACGGGAACCGACGACGGAGATCAGGCCGAGGCTCCAAATGACGCTGGGGAAGAGGAGCCAACCTCGGACGGTGCTACGGGACAAGAGCCAGGGCAGGATGGTGCCGGGGACGTTAGTGGCAATACTGGCAATGATGCAGGTCCTGATCAAGCGGCGGCAGCCGACCCGCAGAGCGTGGCCGTACTGATTAACAAGCAATTGGCACTGCCGGAGGACTATGAACCGAAGGATTTGGTCTATCCCGATGTGCGCTTTACGTTCAAGGAGAAAATCGAGAAGCGTATGATGCGCAAGGAAGCTGCTGCTGCTCTTGAGGAGCTGTTCGCGGGAGCGGAGAAAGATGGCATTTATTTGGCCGGGGTATCCGCCTATCGTTCCCACAAGACGCAGACGGCATTGTTTAACCGCTATGTGGCCAAGGATGGCGAGGAATTGGCCAAGACCTATAGCGCTGTGCCTGGCCACAGTGAGCATGAGACGGGCCTGGCTATTGATGTTTCCGGCAGCGATGGCAAGTGTGCGGCAGAAAGCTGCTTCGGGGATACCAAAGAAGCGGCCTGGCTAGCCGATCATGCGGTGGACTACGGCTTTATCATTCGTTATCCAGAGGGCAAGGAGAGCATTACGGGCTACAAATATGAACCATGGCATCTTCGCTACGTCGGTAAGGAAATATCTACCGATATCGGTGAGCATGACATTACGCTGGAAGAGTATTACGAGGCGGTTCCGGTGTCCGGACAGCCTTAATCTCTTCGGTCTGTACATGAACATCATAATAGCAGAAGGTGGGAAAGGAAGGCTTGGCAGATGACAACGGTCTTCCTTTCTTTTTTATATTCCATAGGAACAAGGCCTTGAACCTGGCAAAATAACGGTTGACATATGATAATGATTATCAGTATCTTTAGTTGTAGATGAAAAAATAGATTGCACTTGAGTTGTTTATTAGCTATATAGCCGTATTACGGAAAGGAAGAGTGGTATGGGTTCCTTAAAGACTTCCCATTTAGATATTGCTTATGAAGATCGTCTGATTGTTAAGGATTTAAATATTTCTATCCCGCAAGGTAAAATTACTGCACTGGTAGGGGCCAATGGCTCGGGAAAATCAACGGTGCTGAAGACGATGGCCCGGATTCTGAATCCCAAATCAGGCAGCGTGCTGCTTAATGGGAAATCCATTCATAAGCAGTCGACAAGGGAGGTCGCCAAGCAACTGGCGATTCTTCCGCAGAATCCTACAGCTCCGGAAGGGTTGACGGTCTATGAGCTGGTGTCTTACGGCCGATTCCCTCACCAGAAAGGGTTTGGGGGATTGAAGGCTGAAGATCGTCAAGTGGTAGAATGGGCGATTGAAGCTACCCGCATGGAAGAGTTTAGCGACCGTGCTCTGGAGCAGCTATCCGGTGGGCAACGGCAACGGGCCTGGATTGCAATGGCGTTGGCGCAGGAGACGAGTATCCTGTTCCTTGACGAGCCCACAACCTTCCTGGATATGGCGCATCAGTTAGAGGTTCTGCAACTGTTGGAAGAATTAAATGCCGATTCCGGCCGTACCATCGTGATGGTGGTGCATGATTTGAACCATGCGGCCCGCTATGCTCATTATATGATTGCCATCAAGCAAGGGCAGGCCGTCGCTTCAGGAAGTCCGGAGGAGGTCGTTACTTCTCCTGTGTTGCGGGATGTGTTCGGCATCGAGGCGGATATCGTGACTGACCCACGTAGCGGCGTGCCGCTGTGTCTTCCTTATGAGTTGTACCGTGCAGCTACCGGGGGCAAGGTGCGCAAGAGTAATAACGACGGTCCCGAGATGCCGCCAGTCGCGGCCTCTGCTCAATAGATGTGGCATTTGGCGATAAGCGGCAGGAGGGAAGATCATGCAGGTTGAGGCTCAGATGCTGGAGCAACAACTAGGAATTGTAATGAAGGAACGTACAGATGCGCTGTTCACCATTCCGGCGGCTATTTTGCTGGATCGTGAGCAGCTTGCTGCTTTTCTGGAATTTTATCAACAGCAGATCAAGGGTCGTGACTTGCAGGTAGCAGCAACATATTTTGCTTCCAGTTGGCGAGTGGTATGCGCGGCGCTGCACTATGCACTGGCAGTAGCTCCCGGCAAGTTCAGGTTCTCACTGGACCAGCTTACTGTCCAAATCGTTATGGTGAACCAGTTCCCTTGGGTTTATTATGTCATGAACGGGGAAGCGGGTGAGCCTTGGCCGCTTCGGAAGCATCAGGGTGCCGAGGAGCTTGAGCTTACAGGCTTCTACGATGAGGTGCTACGGCCCGTGTTTGAGCAGCTTGCTGCTGTCTCAGGCTTACCCGTAACGCAGCTATGGGGGCAATTGCCACTTGGGGTGCGGTATTATGTCCAGGCGCTCTCTGGCCAGCTAGAGAGCACCGAGCAGCGTTCCCGGCTACTGGCCAAATTCGAGCTTGGCAAGCAATTGCCGGGAGCGAGCTTTGGCCTGAAGCGCAATCCCTATCTTATTAAAGAGATCAAACTGGATGATCCTTACCGACCAGGGGGGCAGACAACCATGAAGCCAACATGCTGTCTTGCCTACCGGACCGAAGGGGATCACGGCTATTGCTATGGCTGTCCCAAGCTATCCAAGACGGAGCGTGAGGCCAAGCGCCAGAGCATTGTTGAGAGATTGGCAGCAGCGAAAGCGACGTAAGCGCGCAGCTTCCCTAGGGAGGCGGCGCTTTTTTTCTGCCAATGCTTTCTGGAAGCGAGATTGTGATTTATGTTACTTATCCAGAAAAACTGGCGGGCTACAATAGATTGGACAGAAAGAATCGAAACTTTTAAATGGATAAAGGAGATTGGATCATGGCGTATTATAAACCTGCGCAAATTGCTGAAATTACCGTAGAGAACGGGATCAAGAAGGCGCATAACCCGCTGTTGACCGTGCTTATTCTTGGCTTTCTGGGCGGCGCATTTATTGCTCTCGGCTTTTTGCTTGATATTCGCGTCATCAGCAATACCCCGGCAGAGTGGGGGAGTATGGCCAACTTTGTGGGGGCAGCGGTGTTCCCGGTTGGGTTGGTACTTGTCCTGCTGGCAGGAGGAGAACTGCTCACAGGCAATATGATGGCTGTGCCGCTTGCCAGGATGGCGAAGCGGATTACGACCTTAGAAATGTTCAAGAACCTGGTGCTTATCACACTCAGTAACTTTGCAGGTGCTTTGTTCGTTGCTTATTTCTTCGGCCATGTTGTTGGCTTGACCGCAGAAGGACCTTACCTGGAGAAATTGGTCGATATGGTGGCTCATAAGCTGGATGATGGTTTCCTGCAAGCCTTTATTTCCGGTATCGGATGTAACTGGCTGGTTGCTTTAGCCGTATGGCTGTCTTATGGTGCTGATAATATGAGTGGAAAAATCATGGGCATCTGGTTCCCGACGATGGCTTTCGTAGCTATTGGGTTCCAGCACGTCGTGGCCAATATGTTCTTGATTCCTGCAGCAATCTTTGAGGGCTATTATTCCTGGGGCGACTACTTCCGTAATTTCGTTCCGGTATGGCTTGGTAACCTGACCGGAGGAGCGATCTTTGTAGCGGGAGCGTACTGGGCTTCTTATTTGAAGGATAAAGGACATGCGCAGGCTGCTGGACAATCAACCGAGTCGGCATCTATCGGCAAATAACCTATCTGATCCGACTGGATTATAGAATTTACTTTTGGCAAAAACAGCGCAAGCTCCCTGGCCGATTTTGGTGGGAAGCTTGCGCTGTTTGTCTCGTAAATCAGGCTCTTGGAGCCTGAAAATAATTTGATTATCGCATAGGCCGATATTTCTGTTCCAGGTTTTGCACGTAGGATTTGGCATCAGCCAGTGACATCCCGGTAGCCACTCTGACTTCCTTGATAGCCCGGATTGTTTGATTCTCCATAATAAGGGCATGAAGCTTTTGTTCCAAGTCGGGGTTAATGGCTGAAGTAATGGACGAGGGCGCATATGCATTTCCGGTAGTGCCCGATTGCCACTTCAGCGAGCTTAATTCCTCTTTGAGCGAATTCAACTTGCTTTCCAAACTAGATAAACGAATCCACAGCACAACAACAAGTAGGATAGCTACAATTCCAACATACTCCATAACAGCTTTCAACCTCCAATATTCCAGTTCATTATTTAATATCTACCTTAGCATGTTATAACTGTATGGTAACAGGAACTAATGTCATGGCACCGTAGTCACATACGTTATTGGCGATGAATGTACTTGCCTGCTCTGTCGTTTTAAGCGATACTATTCTAATCTGTCTTATATACTGACGTTGATACAGAAGGGAGTGGATAACATGAAATGGCTGCAATCCTATCCACGTGAAGTCAAAATTTTTCTGGTTGCCAGCTTGATTAGCTCGGCCGGGGGCTCATTGATGTGGCCTTTGGTGACGATGTTTGTATTCAAAGTGCTCGGTCGCACCGTTACGGATGCTGGTCTGGTTATTTTGGTCATGTCCGTTGGCGGGATCGCTGGACAACTGCTGGGCGGTGCGCTGTACCACCGTTTGGGGGTGAAGCGACTGATCGTGGGCGGCATCGGCTTCAATGCGCTGTTTCTGTCGCTCCTGCCCTACGGAAGTGGACATTGGCATCTCTTCATGCTGCTGATGCTGCTGGTAGGCTTCTTTAATGCCACCTCAATGCCGGCTATTCAGGCATTTATCGGCTTCCGCTTTGCCGAGCGTCGCGGAGAACTATTCAACGTAATCTATGTTGCCAACAATATCGGCGTTGCTCTGGGGACGGCCATGAGTGGCTTCCTGGCGCAAATTTCCTATAATCTGAGCTTTGTGTTGAACGGCCTGACTTCGGCGGCATTTGCTGTTTTCTTCTGGATTTATTTGAACAAAGTTCAAAAAGATGAGGGCGAATTGCATGTGCAAAAACGCAAAAATACCGTTGAGGGCGAAAGCGTTAAGAAATTGCTACGCCGTTACCCCGTTTATCTGTTTATGGGAGTCGGCTCGTTTTTCCTATGGCTAGGCAATTGCATCTGGAATAATGGTGTATCACCATTTACGATATCCCAGGGGATGCCGGAATGGAATTATAGTATATTATGGACATTAAATGGAGTATTGATTTTCTTGGGACAACCGTTCATTCTGTGGGTAAAACGGGTGTTTGCCGGCTCTGCTCAAGCGCAGATGACGGTCAGTGCCTTATTCTATATGATGGGTTATGCCACCATTCTCGGTTTTCATAATTACCCCAGCATGATTGCAGGGATGATCTTTGCGACTTTTGGAGAAATGTTGATCTCTCCGGCTATTCCGGCCTTTGTATCTGATCGGACAGGCAAGGCGGCGCCATTTTACCTTGGAGTGGTTGGAGGGATGGGAGCAGCGGGCCGTGTAGTTGGTCCCTATGCTATGGGCATGCTATTCGACTGGAACGGACTGATTCCGGTGGCATGGCTGGCCGTCGGCATTGCTGGATTATCTGCGTTGTCCTTCCTGATTCATGCTGTGATGAACCGGGATGATGATCAGCCAGCCAGTCTCACCTCCTGACCTTGGCTCATGAGAATCGTAAGCATATCTATTTGAAGTTAGTTAGAGGGGGTTGATCGGATGAAGCACGAATTCAGTACGCGACTGTCAGAGATGCGTGATGCGGGGGCGCTTATGGACATCGACAAGCTAACTTGGGATCGCCATAATACGCCCGCCGAAGTATTAAGTTGGAATTCGCGCGAGCATTATTTGAAGAACTGTCCTCCTGGCAGTCAGATTGTAGCTTGTCTGGGAGAACAGATATGCGGATATATTGGCTTTAAATCCCCTACCTCGTTACCCAGCAATCGGCATGTGCTTGATTTGAATATCGCTATTCATCCGGCTTACCAGCGACAGGGCCTGGGTCGTCTTCTGATGAATGCCTTTCTTGATTGGGCGGCTGCGCAGGGTGTAAGCAAGCTGTCACTCCGCGTATTGTCCAGCAACCCAGGGGCGATTGCTTTTTACGAGAGTTGTGGGTTTACCGAGCAGGGCCGGTTGATTGAGGAGTTTCTCATTCAGGGGCAGTATGTGGATGATGTTCTGATGTGGCGAAGAGTATAGGCAGCCAGGCATTGAACTATTGGAAATATATCGGTATATTTAGAAGAAGAAAAATCGGGGAAGCATAAACCAATATTTATTGTACGCAGGTTTGAACTTCTATGAATAGAAAGGTGATACCCGTGGAGAACAAATTTACTCCTCCCAATTTCATTAAGAACATCATTTCGGAAGATTTGAAGAGCGGGAAGGTCAAGACGGTCGTAACCCGCTTTCCGCCGGAGCCTAATGGCTATTTGCATGTGGGACATGCCAAGGCAATCTGGATTAACTTTGCGCTGGCCGATGAATTCGGTGGCCGCACCCATCTGCGCTTTGACGATACAAATCCGGTCAAGGAGGACGTAGAATACGTTAACTCCATCAAGGAAGACGTCAAGTGGCTTGGCTTCGAATGGGAAGAGCTTCGCTTCGCTTCCGACTATTTCGAGGAAATGTACCATCGCGCTACCGTATTGATTAAGAAAGGCAAAGCTTACGTCGACGACTTGAGTGCTGAACAAATTCGTGAACTGCGCGGAACGTTGACCGAGCCAGGTAAGAACAGCCCTTACCGCGACCGCTCTGTTGAAGAGAATCTGGACTTGTTCGAGCGGATGCGGGCAGGGGAATTCAAGAACGGAGAGAAGGTGCTTCGGGCCAAGATTGATATGGCATCGCCGAACATCAATTTCCGCGACCCTGTCATTTACCGGATCGTTCATGCGTCCCATCACAACACCGGGGACAAATGGTGTATTTATCCTATGTATACCTTTGCCCATCCGCTGGAGGATGCTATTGAGGGCGTGACGCATTCGCTTTGCTCTACGGAGTTTGAAGATCAGCGTCCATTCTACGACTGGACTATTGCCGAGACGGAGATGCCTAACGTATCCCACCAATATGAATTTGGACGACTTAACCTGACACAAACAGTGACCAGTAAGCGCAAGCTGAAGAAGCTGGTGGACGAGGAGATTGTGGACGGCTGGGACGATCCGCGTATGCCAACAATATCCGGGTTGCGCCGCCGTGGCTACACGCCGGAATCGATCAG
This sequence comes from Paenibacillus senegalimassiliensis, assembly GCF_001486585.1. Lineage (GTDB taxonomy): Bacteria > Bacillota > Bacilli > Paenibacillales > Paenibacillaceae > Fontibacillus > Fontibacillus senegalimassiliensis. The sequence goes on along the minus strand of NZ_LN909044.1, from coordinate 457,059 downwards.
ATCGTTCGTGTATGAGACCGGAATTTCCAAGGCTTACGGTAGTATTGATGTGAAGATGCTGGAGCATTTCATCCGCGAAGATTTGAAGATGAAGGCCCCGCGCACGATGGCGGTGCTTGACCCGCTTAAGGTTGTCATCACCAACTATCCAGAAGGCCAAACGGAAATGCTGGAGGCCGAAAATAACAGTGAAAATCCTGAGATGGGGAATCGTCAAATTCCCTTCTCGCGCGAGATTTATATTGAGCGGGAGGACTTCATGGAGAACCCGCCAAATAAGTATTTCCGCTTGTTCCCAGGGAATGAAGTACGCTTGAAGCATGCTTATTTCATTAAGTGTAATGAGGTTATCAAGGACGAGCAGGGCGAGGTGGTGGAAATTCACTGCACCTATGACCCGGAAACAAAGAGTGGCAGCGGCTTTACCGGGCGTAAAGTGAAAGGAACGATTCACTGGGTGGAAGCGAGCCAGGCGGTACCGGCTGAATTCCGTCTCTTCGAGCCTTTAATTCTGGAAGAAGAAGAGGTTGAGGGAGTAGCGCTTGACGAATCGCCAGAAGGCTTGCTTGATGTCACCGAAGCACCACTGGATGAATCAGTGGAGGAGAAAACATTCCTTGATCTGATTAATCCGAATTCGCTGATCATTGCCCAAGGCTTTGTAGAGCCAGGAATGAAGGACGCCGAGCCGCAAGATAAGTTCCAATTTTTCCGTCATGGTTATTTCAATGTGGATACCAAATATTCCGCACCGGGGCATCTGGTGTTTAACCGTATTGTATCGCTTAAGAGCTCGTTCCAATTACCTAAATAAATCGAGTCGAACTTTAAAAAAGGGCCCTTCGCCTCCAAGCTACGCTGGACACCAGATAGCTTGGAGGACGAAGGGCCCTGCTTGTATTATTGATTTACGGTTCGCCTCGAAGGATTACCGGAGAATATCCGTGACGGCGGATGCGATACCACATGGCCGCCAGACCTAACGCTCCAATCAACGTCAAGGCAACTCCTGAACGGTACATGACGACAGCTCCGAAATTCTGAAAAATCCAGCCACCGTAGAAGCCAGCAAAAATACCGGCCAGGCCGCTCACGGCAAAGGCAAAGGTAGCTTGTCCGGCTGAGCGTAGCGGCCTTGGCAGGAACAGGCCAATTAACCGGGTGCCTACATAGAAGAAGCCGGCAAACGTGACAGAGTGTAGCAGTTGAATAAACAGCACTTGCTCGGGGCGGGTGACTTCCGACATAAGATCCCAACGTACAGCCGATAGTATGCTGACAATGGTGATGCAAGCCATCAACACGGTCATTTTCTTTTTTAAATATCGATTCATCAGAAGGAATATCAGCATCTCAAAGGCAGTGGACAGGAATACCGCTCCCCCCACTTCAAGGCGTGACCCTCCCAGATCGACAATGAATAAAGGCATAAAGATATTATTCATAAAGTTCGGAATGGCTACCAGCGTGCCAAAGATAACAAAAGCAACAAAATATTTATATTGCATCACCTGCCGGAGTTCCTTCTTCCCGAACCAGGGGGTATGGAGCGTCTGGCGAATGGAGGGCAATAGCAGTGTTGAGCCAATCGCCAGCATGAGTGTGCTACTGAACAGCAAGGAGATGCCATGATGTCCAACCGAATCGATGATTGGCCCGGCAGCCAAGGCGATAAGGGTCCATCCTAACGAACCGAAAAGACGGTAGATGCCAAATTTTCGTTCCGTATTCTCCGTGTAGCCCAATATCAGCGTGTTGCCTTGCGAGAGGATGGGACTCTGGAAGAAATATAGCAACAGTATAGTCAGATACAACATCGAGAACGTCGTTGCTTTGAACACCAGATGCCCCATCAGCAACATGCCTAGCATCATCACAAGCATCACTGCCCGAGGATTCTGCCGTTGATCCCCTAAGTGGCGCCAGAATGGATGGGCCAGTAAGGAGACTAAGGGACCGATTGCCATCAGGCTGCCAATCTCCAGCTTGTCCATACCGATATCCTGTAGATAGAGCTGGAAGAAGGCAGCAAAAATAACCATGGTGCCATATATGAAAAAGTTAAGAAGCCCTAGCGGCATCAACGAAAAGGACGAATGTCGTTTTGTATCCTGCAAACGCGCCATTCCTTTCTATCCGGTCCTGATTCGTCACAATTGCGCATGTGACTATGATCCCAATGTAACACACAGATGAAAAGGGATACAAACCAAGTTTTAATCAAATTTCCATTATTTATAGTCGCCAGAGGTAAATGTCCATATCCTTACAGGCTTGTACGTGAAGACTGACACATACTGTTCAAGTATATGTCAGTTGCTTGCACGATACAATGAACTAAGGGGTGAGTTGTAACAAAGGTCACATTAAAGCGCTTACATATGAGGGTATAATGCAGTTAAGCGATACGTGATCCCCCTTAATCATGTGTCGGTATATGCATCTGAGATGATTTCCGGCAGGAATTAAGGAAGTCATCTTTTTTTAACCCTAAGGCAACAAGGAAGCGCGACAAGTTAAGGAGATGAATTTAGATGGCTATGCTGTTCAAACCTTTGGTCTACACGCAGGAGCAGGTTAAGTGGCTGGAAACTCGCGGATTGGTATATCATGTGCTGATGGATTTCTTGAGCCGTCCTCCGCGAATGTCCCTGATCGCTCAGTGGAGACACAAGCTGGGATTGAACCATAGGATTGAGGGTAGCGAAGGTTGGCGTAAGCTGGAATTGTACCTGGAGAGCATTGAAGAAGACAGCTTCCGCCATGTATGTCATCAGGAGGCTGAAGAATATATCCGCCTGTTCACTGGGCATGAGGCGGTTGTCCCGGCTTGTGAAAGCACATATCGTTCCCGCTTGGAGGGGGTGAGTGCCTTTGCCTGCATCGCCAAAGTGAGCAAAAATTACACGGACAACGGCATCGTGTTCAACAAGCTGAACGGAGAGCGTGATGATCATATTGCGCTGGAACTGGAATTTATGGCCGTACTGGCCGAGGGCATGCTGGCAAAGGCTAATCTGCAACAGAGCTGCCTCGCTTTGGCTGATTCGCAAATCAGCTTTCTAAGACTACATCTGCTAAGATGGGCTCGTCTCTTCTCCAGGGAACTGTTGCAAGCGACGAATAGTCCCTTATATTTGGCGGTGGCTGAACTGATGGATGACTTTCTGACAGCAGATTTGAACGCGCTTTGCGCCTGGCGGAACAATCAACAGGAAGCAGAGCAGTAATCAACGATATTCTCCCTCGAGGTAGTTCAAAAAATCGTCTTTCCAGAACGAAGCAGTTCGAGGAGTAGATGCGGGCGTCGAATCTTGAATTCAGCCGGGCCTTCCGTTGCTCACGCTCTCATGCTTCCGAAGTCGTTTTCTTCGAAAACGTGTAGCTCCGCTACTCAGTCCCTGGCTTCATCCAACCTTCTCGGTCCTGAAAACCCGATTTTTGAACTCGAACTTAAAAAGCTCCTCATGCTGATTCAATACAGCGTGGGGAGCTTCTTTGTGCTTGGCTATATCTTGGGGAAGCGGGACATCATATTCCTGGACATTTTTCATCTACCCAGCTAGGAAGAACGCAAGCGTTCATGTAGAATATAGACAAGCTATTCTCGCGAAAACTCATACAAAGGAGACAACAATGAGACGAGGACTACAAATCACTATCATCGCCCTAGTTCTATTTGCGTTCTACTTCCTTGGATTTGGCGTCTTCGGTAAGTTCGGGGGGACGCTGCTTAGTATATTTCAGACACTTACAGTCATCACCATCGGCTTGGCTATATTCATGCAGAACCGCAATCCTTCCAGTACACTGGCCTGGATCATGGTATTAGCTTTATTGCCGGGGGTTGGGCTTGTTCTTTATTTCCTGCTCGGTCAAAATTACTTTCGCCGACGGAAATTTGATAAGAAGGCCGAGCAAGACCGCTTAAGTTATGAACGGATTGACCGTGGTGGCAAATTGTTGCCTCGTGATCTGTCCCAATTCAGCCCGGGGCAGCAACGGTTGCTGCATCTATCCCAGCGGCTGGCACGGACGCCATTCTCTATGGCCAGCCGAACGCAGGTGCTTACCAATGGAGAAGAGACCTTCTCCACGCTGCTTAGGGAGCTGAAGAAGGCCAAGCACCATATTCATATGGAATATTACATTTACCGTGCGGACGACATCGGCCGGGAGATTCAGAAGACGCTGATTGCCAAGGCTCGTGCCGGAGTTGAGGTCCGCTTTATGTTTGACGCTGTGGGCAGCATTGGGTTGCCTAAGTCGTTTATCAACGAACTCAGTGAGGCAGGCGCCAAGGTTGGTATCTATGGGGAAGTCCGATTTCTGGCCTTATCCAGTCGGGTCAATTACCGCAATCACCGCAAAATTGTGGTGGTCGATGGAAATACCGGCTTTATCGGTGGGCTGAACGTAGGTGATGAGTATTTAAGCCGCAGTACAACCTATGGCTTCTGGCGGGACACGCATATGGTTGTGAAGGGTGAAGCGGTCCGTTCATTGCAAATTATTTTTCTCCAGGACTGGCAGTACGTCACAGGTGAGAGAATTATGGACCCGGCGTATTTGTCTCCAGAATTGGAGCAGGGGTGCAGCGGGGCTGTGCAGATTGTGCCTAGCGGTCCTGATAATGAAAGTCGTACCCTCAAAAATATCTTCTTCGCCATGATTACTTCAGCCAAAAAATCGGTATGGCTGGCCACGCCGTATTTCATTCCTGATGAGGATATTATGACGGCGCTGCGAGTGGCGGGACTGGCGGGAATTGACGTCCGACTCCTGTTCCCGGCCAAACCGGATAAGCGGCTTCCTTTCCTGGCCTCTCATTCTTACTTCCCCTCATTACTTGAGGTAGGAGTGAAAATTTATGAATACGAAAAAGGGTTCCTCCACTCGAAGCTGCTCATCGTCGATGGGGAAGTGGCCACGGTAGGAACCGCCAACATGGATATGCGGAGCTTCCATCTGAACTTTGAGGTGAACGTGCTGCTAGTGCATGACGATAGTATCGAGAAGATGGTCAAGGATTTCGAACGGGATTTGTTGTCGACGAAGCTAATCGACAAGGATGAATTTATGAAGAAGAAGCTTATGGTGCGTGTGGCGGAGTCGGCAGCACGGCTGCTGTCCCCGCTGTTATAGAGGAGGGAAGCTTAGATGAGTCATACATCCGAACGAAAGGCCGAGCATATTAGGCTATGCCTGGAGGAGCAGGTTAATGCAGAGGGGATACGTACCGGATTTGAGCAGTACCGATTTCGTCATCAGGCATTGCCTGAGCTGGATTTCGCCGAAGTTCATTTGAAGACCGTATTTTTAGGGGCATCTCTGCGAACGCCGCTCCTGATCAGCTCCATGACCGGGGGCAGCAAGCTCGCAGGCGAGATTAATGCACGGCTGGCTGAGGCTGCTGAGCGGCGCGGTTGGACACTGGCCGTCGGGTCCGTACGTGCAGCCGTGGAGCATGGTGAACTGGCGTCTACATTTAACGTCAGACGGTTAGCGCCATCTATCCCTATCATTGCTAATCTGGGTGCGGTGCAGCTTAATTATGGATATGGTCCCGATGATTGCCGCCGGGCGGTGGAGATTGTCGGCGCGGATATGCTCGTCTTGCATCTGAATAGCTTGCAAGAGGTGTTCCAGCCGGAGGGGAATACGAACTTCAGCGGCCTGTTGAGCCGCATTGAGCGTGTGTGCCGGGAGTTGCCCATTCCCGTGGGTATCAAAGAGGTCGGCTGGGGTATTGACGGTGTGACGGCCAGAAGGCTGCGTGAGGCGGGAGCAGCCTTTGTCGATGTTGCCGGAGCCGGGGGCACCTCGTGGAGCCAGGTCGAGAAGTTCCGCGGTAGCGATGCCGTCAGGCGGGCCGCGGCAGAGGCCTTTGCCGATTGGGGCATCCCGACGGCCGAATGCATTCGGGAAGTGCGGGCGGTCTTGCCGGATGCTGCACTGATCGGCAGCGGAGGGCTTAATACAGGCGTAGATGCAGCCAAGGCTCTGGCCTTGGGGGCGGATCTCGCCGGATTTGGCAGAGCCTTGCTGGAGCCTGCGGTGCACTCCGAGGAAAGGCTGGACATGCTCCTGGAGCGCGTGGAGCTGGAGCTGCGCACAGCGATGTTTGGGATCGGCGCTGGAAGCATCGGCGAGCTGAAGAACACGTCAAGGCTGATCCGCAGAGAGTAGATATAAGGAGGGATGAGTTATGAAACCTTCATGGTGGGTCTGGAATTCTAGAACATGGGTTGTTACGGGGCTCGGAGCGGTCTTGTATTGGGCGACAAGCTGGATAGGCATTCCCATTACATCAACCGTTGAACTGAGACCGGGAATTGCATTGCTGTCCGTACTGGGTGCGTTATTTGGTCCGGTAGTCGGTTTTATTGCAGGCTTTGTGGGACATGCAATTAACGACTTGATGATGGATGGAACGGTATGGTGGGGTTGGGCGCTGGGATCAGGGATGACCGCAGCGTTTATGGGGCTTATTTTCCTGTACAAGGACTTCGATGCGCATGAGGGAATGATGGGGAAGCGGCACCTGATTCGGTTTGTCCTTTATGGTACAGTGGGTATCTTCGTGTCACTCCTGTTCTCCGGGATATTTGATGCCTTGGTGTTAAGAGAACCGCTGGGTAGTCTGGTAGAGCAGGTCATTTGTGCCGGGGTTGCTAATGCGGGGGTATTTCTCATTGTAGGTTTGCCCGCGGTTTGGGCCTATGCCAAACGCAACCGTGGCCATATCCAGTCCAGCCCGGAATAGATATGACAAATAAGGAAGCAGGGGACAAAATGGTTAAGCTAAGTCGCATGAACGAATCGGAATACCGATTATTTCTTGATCGTTCCATAAGAGATTACGCAGAAGATAAAGTAACAGCGGGTACCTGGAAGGAGGAAGACGCCCTTAGACTCGCCAAGGAATCGATGGAGCAGTATCTGCCGAATCAGCAGCATACGGAAGGGGCACATCTGTTCACGGTGCGGGCCGCAGATAGCGATACTCCTATCGGGCACTTGTGGTTCAATGTAGTAGAGAAGGAAGGCAGCCGGTACGCATTTATTTACGATATTCTGATCGATGATTCTTTTCAGGGCCAAGGTTACGGTCAGGCCACGATGCAGGCGTTAGAACACGAGGTTCGCGCACAGGGATTGGACCGAATCTCCCTGCATGTGTTCGGACATAATGAACGGGCTTTTCGTTTGTATCAGAAGGTCGGATACATGATCACAGACATTACCATGAGCAAATATCTGGGATGATGTCTAAGTATCCTTGAAATATATTCGATGTATCGTTACTATGGTTGAAGGAAGAATGAGCAATTACATGAATAGGAGTTGTCAAACATATGGCTTTAAAGGCAGGAATAGTTGGGCTTCCCAACGTGGGCAAGTCTACACTGTTTAACGCGATAACGCAGGCGGGGGCTGAATCCGCGAATTACCCGTTCTGTACGATTGACCCTAACGTGGGTGTGGTTGAGGTGCCGGATGAACGGCTTGATAAACTGACGGAACTGGTTACTCCTAACCGTACAGTACCTACAGCTTTTGAATTTGTTGATATTGCAGGTCTGGTACGCGGGGCAAGTAAGGGCGAAGGGCTGGGCAACAAATTTTTGGCCCACATTCGTGAAGTGGATGCGATCGTCCATGTGGTTCGTTGCTTCGAGGACGAGAACATCACTCACGTTGACGGGCACATCGATCCTATCAGCGACATCCAGACGATTAACCTGGAATTGATTTTGGCTGATGTGGAAAGTGTAGAAAAACGGATTGAACGCTCGCGTAAAAATATGAAGGGCGGCAATAAGCAATACGCACAGGAAATTGAGGTACTCGAACGGATCAAGGATGCTTTGTATAATGATCAGCCAGCACGAAGCGTGGAACTGACTGATGATGAGAAGCAAATCGTGCGCGATCTGCACCTATTAACCTTGAAGCCGATTCTGTATGCGGCCAATGTGAGTGAAGAAGGCGTGACGGATGCCGATAACAACCCTTACGTGCAGAAGGTGAAGGAATTCGCTGCTGCTGAAGGGGCTGAGGTTGTGCCCATTAGCGCCAAGGTGGAAGCGGAAATTGCTGAGCTTGAAGGTGAAGACAAGGCGATGTTCCTGGAAGAATTGGGACTCAGTGCCTCGGGTCTGGACCGCTTAATCCAGGCTGCTTACCGTCTGCTCGGATTGTATACGTATTTCACAGCGGGTGTACAGGAGGTTCGCGCCTGGACCATTCGCAGAGGAACCAAGGCTCCGGGAGCAGCCGGTGTTATCCACACGGACTTCGAACGTGGCTTCATCCGGGCTGAAGTTGTGTCTTATGAGGATCTTGCAGCAGCCGGGTCCATGAATGCAGCGCGCGAGCGTGGCCAACTGCGTCTGGAAGGCAAAGAGTATGTAGTGCAGGACGGCGATGTCATGCACTTCCGTTTTAACGTCTAGTTCGGAAGTCGCGATATTTCCATTCGTCCGATGATTGGTAATAAATTTCTTGTTTTTTCTGTAAAATCATGATTATACTTAAGCAACTTAGTACACTTTTTAGGGGGAGTTTTAGTGAGTATGGATTACGCATTATCCCGCAAGACTCAATTGGATACCCGCGAATTATTGCTGCTTGATTCCGAGGTTAAGAACTATGGCAAGAACATGGTAGTAGCCTATATCCTGTGGTATTTCCTGGGCATGTTTGGCGGACACCGCTTTTATATGGGTCGCACCGGTTCAGCGGTAGCTCAACTGATATTGTCGATTACAGTGATTGGTATGATCGTTACTTCTATCTGGTGGATCGTGGATGCCTTCCTGGTGCATGCCTGGGTGAAGGATCACAACGCTCAATTGGAGAATCGTGTCATTGATCGCATCTTCGCTGACCGGGGCAGATCTCCGGAGTTCCCTATTTAATGACGTATAGCAAAGGCGATCTATCCACCACTGAGATGATGCTCTTGAACTCGGAGATGAATAAGCGGGAGAAATCTCTGGTTCTGGCTTACTTGATGTTATTGGCTGGCCATTTGGGGGTACACCGTTTCTATATGAAACGAATTGCCTCCGGAATTCTACAACTTTGTTTATTTGTGTTGGTTCTTGTTTTCTATTTTATCTTCCTGATTACCTTCGAGATGGAGAGCTACAATTCACCGGATACGATGTATTTCATGGTTTGGATGGTAGCCTTTCTCGTGATGGGATTAGGTTTGACGGTCTGGGTCATCGTGGATGCCTGTCTGCTGCCACGTATGGTACGAACCTGGAACGAGCGATTGGAACAATCATTGGTCTCACAAATCATATCCCACCGTACGGGGGCGGACAACAAGATTTAATCGATTTGCTGGATTGTAAATGAGGTTAGAGGGATGCCGCGAGCTTCAACATTATGTTGAAGCTCGCGGTTTTTTGTCGTGATAAGGTTCCGGCGAACGGGGGGATCGCTCGGCGGAGAAATGAAGCTGCACGGTGAACACGCAGCAGGCGAGTAATAAGACGCCAACTAGCAGGAAGGAGGCTTGCAGACTTACAAAGGCTGTGAAGAAGCCGAATAGCAGAGGGTCCATCAGTTGGGCGGCACGGTTGGACATCAGCCGCAGACCAATACCTAGCCCTCGTTCCTCTGGTGCGGTGGAATGAGCAATCATGGATAGGGTTAACGGCTGGTTGATGCCTAGAGCGAGCCCTGTAATGAACACCAGTGCTGCAATGCCGTAGAAGTTGGTCAGCAGCGGAGCGATGAACAACAGCGGCAGTGAGACGGCATAGGTCAGGATCAGCATCCAGCCAAAGCTTAACCTGGCCATGAGCCGTGGATAGATGGGTCTGACGAATAAGGCAGACACTGCACCGATGGATACGAGCAAGCCGACTTTGGTATTGGAGATGCCCAGGGATTCCAGATGCAGCGGCAAATAGGCTGTACGCACATCTACGATGAATAAAGAGATAAAGGTCGTTAATAAAATAACGGCAAAGCTACGGTTGCGGAGCAATCCGAGACACTGGCCAAGCCAGTGGCGTATCTTCTCCCACGTGTTCTCCAGCGGTAAGGAAGAGGCATCACTGGCTTCTTTGGAAGGCGCAGTCGAGGGTGCCTCATCCCGGCATTGCCAGGATGTGAAGATGAGCAGTACGCTGGTCAGGATGTATCCGGCAAACACCATTCTGTAGCCGAAATGGTCAGCCAAATAGCCGGAGAGGATTGGTGCGAGCATCTGGCCAATCGCCATGTACAAAGAGAAAGTAGCGAAGCGGCTTTCATTGCCTTGGGCTGGACCTTCCGTAATTAACACTTGCACGGCCAGCCAGACCGCCATCTGGCCAAGACCAGCCAGCAGTTGAGCTAGAGCCAGTGACCAGGGACCGCCTGAAATCCAGTACAACAAGCCGCTGCCGAGCATCATGAAGGAGCCGACGCGCAGGACGGTGGACCTGCCGAAGCGGTCAGCGATGAATCCCCCGGGAATAGCGGCGAGCATAGGTAGCAGGGCATAGACGGCAAGCACGATGCCGATGGACAATCCGTGTAGGCCCAGTGAGGCGGCATACAAGGTGATGATGGGTCTGGTCAGCGAGAAGGCGAACCAGTATAGGCCGCAGGATATCGATACCCAAATGAAGTTGCGATGATTAGCAGGAATGGGTGATGTTGGTTGCAGCATATAAGCGGCCCCCTTGGCGAATTGACGTTATGGGATAACAAAAGCGGAGTTCCCAGGGGCTCTGGGCTCCGCTTTGCTTCATTCCTTGAGCTTGGGTTACACGGTGGCATTGGACTGGCTGGCCGGGAAGTCGATTTTGCTGTCGTGCAGTCCTTTCTCGGTTTGCTTCATATAGTTCACAGCTTCCTCGGTGCTGACCACGTCGGCATACTTGGCGTTCATATCGAAGAGGTTAATGGCATGGGACGCTTCGCCGCGGTCAAAGGTGCACTCTTCAACGACACCGACATAGTAGTTATAGGAGAAAGCATCGATAACTCCGGCTCGTACACATCCGCCGGTTGTGGTTCCGCAAATGAGCAGGGTGTCGATACCCAGATCGGTCAAATATCCAGTCAGCGGCGTGCCATGGAAAGGGGAAGGCTTCAACTTCTCGATGACGATATCTTCTGGCTGTGGAGCAATCTCGCGTACGATTTCATTGCTCCCGTATCCGGCAATGGTCTCGACTTCAGCGGAGCGAGTATTCTTCCGCCGCCAGCCACCAGCATCAAATCCATCGGGACGGCGGTCAATACCGGTGGTATAGAAGATCGGGATACGTTGCTCCCGGGCGGCTTGCAGGAGCTTCTGAATGTAAGGGATGGCTTCCCAGGCGGCTTCGCCACAACTATTGCGCCAGTGCTTGACCGAATCCAAAATTGGTTCCTTCTCATGTCCACAAAATCCGTAGCTGACATCAATCACTAGCAGGGCGGGGCGCTGGCCAAAGCCAGCCTTGGCGTCATAACCGGCACTACCGAATACTTGCTTATCACGATCCGTCAAAAAGCGGTCCCATACTTTCATATTGATACAGCCTCCTTAATAGTGTGGTTATTTAACAAACTGGGTGTCTACAATGTCGCTATAGCCGATGTTCTCGTCTTTAAGCAAACCGGCAGCTCGGACAACCGATAGCCCTGTAGCGACAGATTCTTCGGTGATCTGGCCGGAATACTCCCACATTTCATCCTCGTAAGACCGGTCGATGGTGGCTTCAAGCAGTTCCTGAGACATCGTCGGGAATTCCAGCTTGGCGATCTCCATACTTTCTTCCTTATTGTCGCGTATGAATTCCAATCCCTTGTGGATGCCTTCTACAAACTTCTCAACAGTGTCGGGGTCATTAGTAATGTTGTCCAGCTTGATATTGATCGTGGAGTAGGCGTACGGCCCAAGCTCCTGCGGAACATTGTAGAATGGCTCGCCCCAGATGCCTTCCTCAATGCCTTGTGTCAACAGAGGTTCGGTCACGACGGCTACATCCCCCTGACTTTGTTGCAATACAGCAGGAATGGCTCCATTATCGACTTCCTTGAGCATCAGGTCCTTGTTCAGTTCCAGTCCCCACTCGCCAGCCAAGTAACGGATGATCGAGTTGGGCGTTCCGCCGTATTGGGATACGGCTACGGTCTTGCCCTTCATAAATGCGGCGATATCTGTACCGGGGTCCAGATCAGACCTTGCTACCAGGTAAACGTTGCCCCGGTTTACAATGTTGACGATGGCCCGAAGTTCGGCACCCTTGGCTTTGGCAAAGGCATTATGCTCAGGGCCGCCGATGAAGCCAAAGGCCTGGTCGGTCAAGACGGCATTGGTATGCGCGCTTCCACCGGAGAGGGTTACTGCCTTAACGCTCAGTCCGTCAAACAGATTTTTGCGAATGGCGATGTACAGTGGTAAGTAACCGGTGCTATGAACGGGTTCGGCAATCGTCAATTCCTTGACGGAAGTGGAGCCACCTGTGTTGCTGGCTTCTGCGCCTCCAGCCGCAGCATCTGCCGGGGCAGGTGCCGGACTCTGTGCGGCATTGCTGCCGCATCCCGCAATAATTGTGATGACTAGCGCCATGGCAAGCAGCCAAGCGTGACGAGTAAATAACGAGCGTTGATTCATGATAGTTCCCCCTCCATATCCGTGTTCTCTTTATGTGCGACTTTTTGAACAACCTATCTATGATTTATTTGTGGGTGAAGCCTTTGAGTAAATACCCTTCCAGCCTGCCGACCAGGATGTACAGCAGCATGGACAGGATGGACAAGTTGAAGATGTTCGCCCAGATCAGACTAATCTCGTAGGTTTGTCCGGCATAGAAGATCATTCGGCCCAGACCTTGCTCGGAGCCGATATATTCGCCAACGATAGCCCCTGTAAGCGCCAATCCAATATTGATACGCAGGGCAGAGATCATCGCGGGAATGGCCGTTGGAACGATCACCTTACTAAATACCTGCATTCTGGAAGCGCCCAGAGAATACACCATGCGAACCAGGTCTTTGTCAACGCTCCGTACCCCGTTATAAGTGGTCAGGGTAGTAATGACGACGGTGATAGCGAAGCCCATGGCTACCTTGGAGCCCATGCCAATCCCGAACACCAATACGATGATGGGAGCAAGGGCCAGCTTGGGCATGGCTTCAAACATAATGATGAACGGTTCAAAGATACGGGCGTAATATTTGGACCACCAGAAGGATAAGCCCAGCAGCGTGCCGCCTGCGGTTCCTAGCAGGAACCCGTATACGGTGGATCGGAAGGTATAGAAGGTATCCTGCCAGACGGCTCCCGTCTGTACCCCGATCAACCAGGTGCGGGCGATCTCTGATGGCTGACTCCAGAAGAAGGAGTTGACCAATCCAACACTGGCGCCCAGTTCCCACAGCAGAAGAACGGCCAGGAATAACGCGAGACGGCCAACATTGACCAGCCAGGGCTTGGGTGTGGACATTTCGTACTTCAAGGCGTTGGTTCGTGTGCGGGGAGCAGAAGAATTTCTTAGCTTACTCAGGCTTCCCTTGCGTTCTACGACATCCTCACTTGGCATCGTTGCTCACTCCTTTCTGTTTTGGCATTAAACGGCAGCTTCTTGCTGATAGGCCTTGAGGGTTTCTTCGGAAAGCGTACGCAGTGCTTCTTCCTTCAATTGGGTGAATTCCGGCGAAGTGATGATCTGCGGCTTCCGTGGACGAGGCAAGTCAATCATCAGATGCCGCTTGATTGTGCCTGGACGGGAGGTCATAATGTATACCTCATCGGAGAGGTAAATCGCCTCTTCCATGTCATGGGTGACGAAGAGAATCGTTTTTTGAAAGTCGTCCCAGAGGTCGAGCAGCCACTCTTGCATCATGGCGCGGGTCTGAGCATCCAGAGCGCCGAAGGGCTCATCGAGCAAAATGACGTCGCGATCATACAGGATGGTGCGAAGCAGGGCGGCCCTCTGTCTCATGCCTCCGGAGAGCTGGGCGGGGAAATGATACTCAAACCCCTTCAGGCCATATTTGTGTAGCAGGGGTAGCGCCTTGGCCTTGGCCTCCCGCTTGGAAGTGCCCTGAATCTCCAGGCCAAGTATGACGTTGTCCAGAATCGTCCTCCAGGGAAGCAGCAAATCCTTCTGCAGCATGTAACCGGTGATTCCGGTCAATCCATCGACACGGTTACCGTTGACATAAATGGCTCCTTCCGTATTGTCGAGCAGCCCGGAGATGATGTTGAACAGGGTGGACTTCCCACAGCCACTAGGGCCAACGATGCTGACAAAGCGGTGGTTGGGAATCCGCATATCGATCGGACCTAGTGCTTGAACCAGGGTGCCGTCTGCTGACGGATAGGTTTTGCTGATATTCTCAAGCTCCATCTTGTAAGGGTTCATCTTCATCGCCACCTCCTTTGTGTTAAATACATAGTAGTATATATAACACAACCTAGGTGATAAGAGGTTTTTATGTTAGATAATATTACATTAACATTACTTCATGATTGAGGGTAAGTGGAAGAGGTGAACTATTGATTCCCGTTATTACGGAATTGATCTACTTGAGCAATAATGCCAGCTTGCAGATTGGGCAGCAAATTGAGGATTTGATCGGATGCAGAATGTAAATACACACAATAAAAGCTTTGTTGCAGGTGGATTTCGGGTAGGGAGATTCTTTCAATAGCGGCATCTCGGCCGGAAGGCCATAGGGAAGATACAGGCAGAAAGGAGCAGCCTGTCCCTTGTTCAACCATTTGGCGAATGACGTGCGAGGCGTCCACCTCGATCAGCTTTTGGGGATACATCCGTAAGGGGGCAAACAACTGATGCTCCAACAACTCTCGCAAAGGCATATGCCTTTTGAGCAAAATAAAGGGAACCTCCTCCAGATAGGTAGCCAGGCTACGATAGCGAGGGAATGTTGGTTGTTTTGGTCCAATGAAGGCAAGAGGTTCTTCAAATAGCTTGACGCTGTGAAGCTGGGGGAGTGGCGAGAAGGTTTGGTTAATGAAAGAGATGTCCAGTTCCCCGGAAGCCGTGCGAAGGGCCAGATCCAGAGATTGGCCGGTGCTAATCTTCCACTCAATTAGAGAGGCCTGCTCTTTCATGGATTGAATAATGGAGGGGAGCATTACATGGGTCAGTGATTCTACAATGCCGATGCGCAGCTTCTCTTCTGTGGGCGGGGCGGATAGCATGCGGAGGGATTCCTGCCCGGCCTCCAAGGCACTTAGGGCATATTGGGCGTAGAAGTAAAATTTGCGTCCCGCTTCTGTCAGGAAAGCGCCGGAGCGTGTCCGGTGAAACAGCGAAGCGCCGAGCTCGGCCTCCAGCCCTGCGATACGAATGCTAACAGCAGGTTGTGTCAAAGCGACATAGTGGGCCGCCTTGCTCATGCTCTCCGTTTCGGCTACGGCAATAAATACTTTCAGGTCCAACATATCCACGGGTGCTGCCTCCTCGCTTCTGTTAAACATCCGGTTCAATAGTGTGAGATTATTTTACATGAAAACAGCGGGTGTGGCACTGGTTAAATTTCCCTTGAGTTAAGTTGAATTCTGCTCGAATCTGCCACGGAGGGGAGCCGCTAACGCAGGGTTTAACTTGATTTTGCTTTTCTCTTCAATTTGCTTGAATACGTTACTTAAGTTAGCCCTACTGAAGTATTTAAGCGAAGTAATGAAGTGTTAAAGAAATCTTTGCACACGAGTGGGAAATCCTCCTGCTAATTTCAGTGAATAGGCTGATTTTGAGCATTTAGCGGGAAAAACTCCTTGTAAATTTACCCTTTGAGGCTATTTCTGGCGATATGGTCGAAATTATATGGAGGAATTCCAGTTAATTGTTTGGCAATGGGGAAAATGTGAATTTTAGCTGGAGGATTTCCCGTTAATTAATGAGGGGTGGCATGAGAGGTGATAATATGTTAGGTGACAATAGGTGATTGGCCTGTGGGGTAGCTATTCAATTCCCGTATTTTATGCTATAATAAAAAGTCGTTTACCCCGGTTTATTGAAGAATTACTATGTGTAAGAATTATTGTGAAATGTGAAGAGAGGTGACTTCCCTTGTTGGACCGACTACAATCCCTGGCCGACCGTTATGAGAAGCTCAGCGAGCTGCTGTGTGATCCGGATGTGGCGAATGATTCGAAGAAGCTTCGGGATTACTCCAAAGAACAATCGGATTTGCAGCCGGCTTATGAGGCGTTTGTTGAATATAAGCATGTCATTGAAGAGCTGGATGCGGCAAAGGCAATGCAAGCCGAGAAGCTGGATGATGAAATGCGTGAAATGGTAAAAATGGAGATTGAGGAATTGAGTGCACGCCATCAGGAACTGGAAGAAAAGATTCGTGTGCTGCTGCTTCCCAAAGATCCAAATGATGAGAAGAACGTAATTGTGGAAATTCGTGGTGCGGCCGGTGGAGACGAAGCGGCGTTGTTTGCTTCCGATTTGTACCGGATGTATACGCGTTATGCCGATTCCCAAGGCTGGCGTGTCGATATTATGGATATGAACGAAAGTGACCTTGGCGGCTTCAAGGAAGTGATCTTCATGATCAACGGACGCGGAGCCTACAGCAAGATGAAGTATGAGAGCGGCGCGCATCGCGTGCAGCGTATCCCGACGACGGAATCGGGCGGACGGATTCATACCTCTACCTCCACGGTTGCGGTGTTGCCGGAAGTGGAAGATGTGGATATTGAAATCATGGATAAGGATATCCGGGTGGACACCTTCTGTTCTAGTGGGGCAGGCGGACAATCCGTTAACACCACCAAGTCGGCGGTGCGGGTGACGCATATTCCGACAGGCATCGTTGCGACCTGTCAGGATGGAAAATCGCAGAACTCCAATAAGGAGAAGGCGTTGCAAGTGCTTCGCGCCCGGATCTTCGACCTTAAGCGTCAAGAAGAGGAAGCGAAGTACGCTGGCGAACGGAAGAGCAAGGTGGGTACCGGGGATCGCAGTGAACGTATCCGGACCTATAATTTCCCGCAAAGCCGAGTGACTGATCACCGTATCGGACTAACTTTGCATAAGCTGGATCAAGTGATGAACGGCGAGATTGAAGATATCGTTTCGGCACTGACGATTGCAGAGCAGGCTGATCTGATGGATAAAGGAGAATAAGACGATTGAACAGTGAAGGCTACCGGTTATCCGGAACAGTCACCATTTGGGAAGCCCGTAAAGAGGCTTCTTCTTTTTTAGCTACGGCTGGTATCGCTGAGCCAGATTCCAACGTTGAACTGCTGCTTCGCCATGTGCTGGGACTTGAGGGGGCGGCTTATCTCGCCGCCCTGCGTGATCCCTTCCCGGCAGAGCGCAGAGACGCCTGGGAGGCAGTTATCCGCCGCAAAGCGGCGGGCGAGCCAGCGCAGTATATTATTGGGGAACAGGAGTTTTACGGATTGACCTTCCAGGTCAATCCGGCGGTGCTGATTCCCCGGCCCGAGACGGAGCTGCTCGTGGAGCGGATCGCGCTTGAAGGCGATTCGCTGTGGCCTGGCGGCACGCCCCGCGCCGCCGATATCGGCACCGGCAGCGGCGCGATTGCCGCCGCGCTGGCTTCCCTGCGCCCGGCGTGGCAC
>NZ_LN909044.1:379001-439316 GCF_001486585.1 Paenibacillus senegalimassiliensis | reverse complement strand
ATAAGAGACGGGCGTGGCACGTCGCGGCGAGCGATATCTCGCCGGACGCCCTGGCGGTGGCGCAGGCCAATGTCCAGCGGCTCGGCCTTGCCGTCACGTTCAAGCAGGGGAACCTGCTTGAACCGTTCGCTGGCCAGCCGCTGGACATCCTGGTGTCGAATCCGCCGTATATTCCGGCGGAGGAGATCACGCACCTTCAGCCGGAGGTGCGTGATTACGAGCCGCGCGGCGCGCTGGACGGTGGCCCGGACGGACTCGCGCCCTACCGGATTATGATGGCGCAGCTTGCCTTGTTGCCGCAGCCGCCCCGCTTGATTGGCTTCGAGCTTGGCATGGGCCAGGCCGGGGCGGTGGCTGACCTGCTCCGCGCCTCCGGGCACTGGGACGAAATCATCACTGTGCCCGATTTGGCCGGCATCGACCGCCATGTGCTGGGCGTGGCCCGGAACAAAATGTAGTTGTAGTTGATCAGTAGATGATTGTCCGGAAATCTAGCTGATTATCCCGAAAACCTCAAAAAAATGGATGAATCTCCTCAATCAAATGTCGCTAACCACTATGAAATAGTTTCATAGAATGTGGTATAACCCGAAAGGAGGAGATTCAACATGCCTGTTACTTTCACACTGCCTTATACGCAAGGAGCTGGTGTGGGGCAAGGGTATTTCGTAGCCCCTGATCCGCTGGGTGTTGCCGGGGTTGTCACAATCACGGCAACGGCGGGGAATGTCGAGCTTCGTATTACTCGTTATAATGCTCCTAGCTTCATCCAGCCGGTAGCTGCTGGCAGCACGTTCTCTGTTGGACTTGATAAAATTCAGACCATTGGAGTGTTTGCGGTTACCGCTGCTACGGGAGTTGTGACTTTAACTACTACGGTGTCAGCCTTGTAGTGCTTTACAGGACTTACGCATGAAGCCTACTCCGCAACCCCCGGGTTGCGTACCGCCTAGTGCAGCCTTCCTTGCGCGCCCCCTTTCTATCCCGAGGTTTCTTATTGGACGCCGACGATCCATGTCGGCGTTCTTTTTTTGCAGGAGAAGCAACCATTTGTGCTTTAGCTCCGTATCTCTTAAAGTAGAGATGTGGGAAGTTTAAGCCGAGCAAGCTAGAAAGTCCGCTGATCGACTTGAAGAAAAGAGGGCTTATCATGCTGAATAAACTGAAGAAAATTGATTACACCATCGTGTTTATCCTTGTGTTACTGATGGGGATCAGCATTGCCGTGCTGTACAGTGCAACGTCGAATACAGCGTATCATGGTTATCATTTGCGGATGCTGGTGTATTACCTGATCGGCTTCGCGGTGTTTTTCGGCGTTTCTTTGCTGGATTATCGACTGATCATCAAATATGCCCCTTATTTATATCTTTTTGGCTTCGGGCTGCTATTGGTTGTCATGTTCGTTGGTAATACTTATTACAATGCCAAGGGGTGGCTAACCATCCCGATCATTAAGCAAAGCTTCCAACCGGCGGAGTTCTTCAAACTGCTGCTGGTTATCTTCCTGGGCTTTATGCTACTGCGCAAGCGCAAGCCTCGTCTTGCCTTCTGGCGTGATGTCGTGCCAGTCTGTCTCATGACATTCATTCCGTTCGTAGCGGTTATGGCGCAAAATGATTTGGGAAACGCACTAAGTTATGTTGTCATTCTTGCTGGAATGCTCTGGATTGGCAACATTAAGTATATGCATGCCTTGATTGCCATTGTGATTTTTGCCGGCTCTGTCATCGGTGGAATTACCGCCTATAAAACGTATCACGACCAGGTGTATGATTTCTTCGTAGAGATTGGTCGGGAACACTGGATTAGCCGGATTGATCCATGGCTGATTCCGGAGAAGGCGACGGAAGATGCAGCCTACCATACCCGTAACGCCAAGCTGGCGATTGCTTCCGGTGGGATGACCGGAGAAGGGTATATGAAGGGGGAAATGGTGCAGTCCGAGCGTGTGCCGCTGACGTATTCTGACTCCATCTTTGTTGTAATTGCCGAGGAATTCGGCTTCATTGGCAGTTCGGCACTGCTGCTGCTTTATTTTGTGCTAATCCATCGACTTATTCTGATTTCCCTGGAATGCCGGGATACTGGTGGGCCATACTTAATCGTGGGTATTGTAGCTATGCTGCTGTATCAAATTTTTGAGAATGTCGGTATGTTCATCGGCTTGATGCCACTGACAGGGATTACTTTGCCCTTTATCAGCCATGGGGGGACCTCGCTCTTGATTAATATGGCCAGTATCGGTATTGCGATGAGCATACGCATCTATGGCCATGAGAAGGAAGAGGAGAAGCATATGCATAGGCCGCGTTATAGCCTGAGAGCACCGGGGCGTCCAGAGGGGCAACATTAGAAGCGTGACTGGAAGCATGTCTGACACGTTGGAGTTACTATAGCGCTGGTCTGAGGCTGGAACTACCAGGCAGTTGCCAAAACACTTTAATTTCCACGTGGGCAGGCTTAGGTTTTTCACAAAACTAGTCAAAAGAAAGGTTACACAAAAAATAATAGATTTGTAGTTTCATAGGTTTAGGGCTCTCTTAAGCGGGCATACTGATAGACATCAGCCGCTGAAATACCGTTTTACAGGTTAAGGAGAGCACTTGTTATGGGGAACGACAAATCCTTTTATCAGAAAGTTGCACTTTTCTTTTTTAGTCTTGTGATGTTGGTGATGTCCTGGGAAGGGCAAATGGTCGATACCGCCGCTGCGGCGGAGTCTACAGGAGTTATTCCGCAAAATTCCATTCGCTTGCGCATTCTGGCTAACTCGGATGGGGCTAGCGATCAAGTGGTGAAGCGTCGTGTTCGCGATGCTGTTGTTGAGCAAATGAACGAATGGGTGGGCCAGCTTGAAAATCCGCAAAGCCTGGGAGAGGCTCGCCGGGTCATTCGTGAAAATATGCCAGCGATCGAGGCGCAAATTGCCAGGACGCTGGAGGATAATGGAAAGAGTTACGGTTACAAAGTAGAACTGGGGACGGTACCGTTTCCAACCAAAATGTACGGTGGTGCGGTTTACCCAGCCGGAGATTACGAGGCGCTGCGCGTCACGCTTGGGCAAGGAAAAGGAGCAAACTGGTGGTGCGTATTATTTCCGCCACTGTGCTTCATCGATGCAGGCAGCGGAGATGCGCTGACTCAGAAGGATACGGGGGTAGTTCAAGCCTCGGCAGATGCCCCCTCCGGCGCCATTCAGGCAGACCCGGAAGACGCGGAAGTACGCTTCTTTCTGTGGGACATGCTGGTGAAGCTATGGGACTGGGTAGCAGGTTTGTTTTCTTAATTAAATTGCTCGTTGGAGTGGGGGCCGAGTAGACGGCGCCTAGCGGAGCCAACAGATCGCACTGTGCGCTGGATTAACGGACGGTGCTTCGTTGCATGACGGCTGTTGGTTGAGCCACATGCTCAACACTGATAATGATATTTAGGATGATAAAAGGTAAAAGTGGTACGCGAAATGGGCAGTATATTCGTTCGAGGATATTTGTAGGTGGAAAGCGAGAAGGACTTGAACTGCACGGGGAGTTAGGCGTGGGGTGAGAAGTCCTTTTGTTTTGCTTTTTTGTCTTAAAGCTAGACACCAGTCAAATAGCTAACTCCTCAAAACCAACCGCATAACTAAACATCAATAAAATCGGATGAACTGGGAGTAATGTCCAACAAAAATGACAAGGAGATTTGGATGAGTGATGTGTATCGTGAAACATGAAACATGAAGAGGTCTTTGCGGGCTAGTGGGAAATTCTCCCGCTAATTTGCGCAAATGGGCTGATTTTTGATATTTAACTGGAAAAGCTCCCTACAAATCGTTGCTTTGGCTCCATTTCTGGGGAATGAGGCAATATTAGCTGGAGGAATTCCAGTTAATCCTGTGAAATGGGGTGAAGAGTGAATTTTAGCTGGAGGATTTCCTGTTAAATTCGTTTTGGCATCCAGTCTAGCATTGAGTAGCAGTAGCGGTAGCCGTCACGTGCAATCCGTAATATGAAATTCGCAATTCGTAATTCGCAATTCCCAAATGGTAATGTTAGTTGGTTAATTGGTAATTCAGTAATCCATATTGTAATTAATAATCCTTAGTCCTTAAACCGATATGCGCATTCCCTAACAGGGGCGCTTTCCTGGGCTTGTTCGGTTATAATAGACCATATACTTTGATGTTTGGGATGAGAAATAATGAAGATCAACGAAGATTGGCTTAAGAGTGAGGAGCAAAAGAATGATAAGGGCTTGCCGCCTTTGACAGAGGGAGAACATAAGCATACTCGTTGGTGGACGCTGGGGGTAGGCGAGTCTGTTGCTGGCATGGTGGAGGAAGTGTACTCCGCTTCGCCCGCAACTTCGGTGGAGGACGAGCGGAGCGCCTTGGCGGAAGCTGCTGGTCTTCTGGCGTCTGGCGGGACGGTGGCCTTCCCGACGGAGACGGTGTATGGGCTTGGTGCGGATGCGCGGAATACGGCGGCGGTGGAGGCGATCTTCGCCGCCAAGGGCCGACCGTCGGATAACCCGCTCATCGTGCATATTGCCGACATTAGCCAGCTAGAGGGTCTCGTCACAGAGGTGAACGAGACGGCACGGCGGCTGATGGAGGCGTTCTGGCCCGGGCCGCTGACGTTGGTGCTGCCCGTGGCCCCGGGCGCCGTCTCCCCACGGGAGCGCCTCCCGTCCTACCGCGCGGACTGCGCGCTCTCGCTCGGCCGCGAGTCCGAGCTGGAGACGGCGGCGCACCGTCTTTATGCAGCGCTCCGCCGCTTCGATGAATGCGGCGTCACTTACATTCTTGCCGAGTCCTGTCCTGAGAAAGGACTCGGCTCAGCCGTGATGAACCGGCTACTGAAAGCCGCCGGTCATCAGGTCATTGATGCCGGCGAATCATCATAGAAGCGGGGTGAGCAAGTAAGCCATGATCCAGATCGGGTTAAGCGGCTGGGGAGATCATGACGATCTATACCCTCCCCGGTTGCCCGCTAGAGATAAATTGTCGATGTACGCGCGTTATTTTTCTATGGTAGAAGTAGATAGCTCTTTTTATGCCATCCAAAATCAGACGGTGTACGAACGCTGGCTTGCCGAGACTCCAAAGAATTTTACTTTCGTGATGAAGGCCTACCAGGGGATGACTGGACATATGCGCGGGAAATCGCCATTCGCTACCCCAGGCGAGATGTTTCAGGCGTATCTTGATTCGATTCAGCCAATGGCTGACGCGGGGCGTTTGAAAGCAGTGCTGTTTCAGTTTCCGCCATGGTTCGATTGTGTACCGGAACATATTCGCCAGCTTCGTGCTGTCCGCAAATGGATGGGTGATTTGCCGCTCGCCCTGGAATTTCGTCATCAGAGCTGGTTTGCCTCCGTAACGAAAGAGCGTACCTTGGAATTCATGCGTGAGGAAGGCTGGATTCACGTTGTATGCGATGAGCCTCAAATTGGCTTGGGTTCAGTGCCTATCGTGCTGCAACCGACCTCTCCGGCATTGACGCTGGTGCGGCTACACGGCAGGAATGCCGCAGGCTGGAGCCAAGGAAGTTCCCCGCGCTGGCGGGAGCTTCGCAATCTGTACCGGTATTCGCGCGAAGAATTGTTGGAATGGCAGGAGCAATTACAGGAGTTACTTGCCAAGGGGACACGTGAGATTTGCATGGTGTTCAACAATAACTCTGGCGGGGATGCCGCAGGCAATGCGCTGGAAATGCGCGAGATTCTTGGTATGCCGCCCCGCGAGCTTCCGCCCCGGCAGATGGATCTGTTTGCAGGTTGGGAGACAGAGTAGGCATATCTCAAGTCATGATCTTGTCCTTGTCCGCATATGGTTGTACAAACTACTCGGACATGGGGGACATGGGTTATGGCGGAGGCTTATGAGCGTCTCGGGGAGCTGCTGACCATTCTGTTAATGGCGGTCGCCCTGGGGATGGATGCCTTTTCTCTGGGAATCGGCATGGGCATGAAGGGAATTCGGCGGCAAGTGGCGCTACGCATTGGATTGATGGTGGCACTGTTCCATGTGCTGATGCCGCTCCTTGGTATCGTGGCGGGACAGTATGTTGGCGTGCTCCTGGGCAACCTTGCTCAATACGTTGCAGGTGGACTTCTCTGCCTGCTGGGTGGCCATATGGTCATCAGCTCGATTCGTGGGGGAGGCGTGCAGCGGGTCAATCCTCATTCCTGGGTGGGGGTCATTTTGTTCTCGCTCAGCGTCAGCCTGGACTCATTTTCCGTGGGTGTCTCATTGGGGATGTTCCGCGGGGACTGGTTGTTTACGGTACTCGCTTTCGGCTTCTTTGGCGGAGTGATGTCGCTCGCGGGTTTGGCTATGGGCAGGGGAATGGGCCGAAGATTTGGAGAATATGGTGAAGCGGCGGGAGGAGCTATTTTATTGGCTTTTGGTCTGCTCTTCATCTTTTGATACAATACTATATAAGTTGAATCAAAGAAAAAGCATAACAAGCAAGCGAGAAAAATGATTCTGAAGAAGCGGAGCGTTCGCCTTTGTGAACGGATTTCTACCCTATAAGAATTTATTGAATAAAAGAAATCTGTGAGCAACAGCGATCGTAAGAACATTTTCTCGTCTGCTTCTTTGCGTTAAATATAAGTTCAACTTATATACTTACAGAATACAACATGGAGGTGATAGGGCATGCGCATTTTATTTGTATGCACAGGGAACACCTGCCGCAGCCCTATGGCAGAGGCGCTGCTGCGCAAGCTGGCTCATGAACGAGGGGTTAATGTGGAGGTGCGCTCTGCCGGAGTAGCGGCGGTGTCGGGCGCTTCCATATCCCGGCATGCTGAAGCGGTGCTTCGCGATCATGGGATTGCCGAAGCTTTTGCATCTACGCCGCTCCAAGCCCAATTGACGGAATGGGCGGATTTGATCTTGACATTGACTCAGGGACATAAGCGGCAGGTCGTGCAGGCTTTCCCTGGGACGGCTGAGAAAATTTACACTTTAAAGGAATATGCCGAGGATAACGCCAAAGTGTTGGCCGATCTGGAAGAGTTGCGGCGCTTGACTGCGGAATGGGAGCTGGCTCGGGCGCTTGGCCGTGAATGGACGGAGGAACAGGCGCGTCAGGTGCGTGAATTGCAGCAGCGGATGCCGGCTTATGATATCTCTGACCCGTTTGGCGGGTCGCGCCAGGATTATGACCGAACAGCAGCGGAAATTCGGCAGGCCTTGGACAAGTTGATAGACAAGCTTGAACGGGGAGAAAGCGGGCTTTGAAGAGCAGCAATGCTTGAGTAAAACATGGTTGCATTTGTCGGGTTGTTGTTTTATTCTTAAAGCAGCAAGAGTTGTTCCGATGTAACTGGCGACGAGAGTGGATCAAACCACGATGGAGCATCGGAGAATACGGCCGGTCGCCTGGGCAAAGAGCACGACACACCTGTGTGTGTTATGCTCTTTTTTTGTTGGTAGGAATGAGGCTCTGGTTGATCATGCTTATCATTTTAAGGTACGTCATGGACTGCTTTTAGGTATAATAAGGACAGGCTGTTATGACTTCTAAGCGGAAAGAGGCGTCAAGGTGATGGAGCAGGATGTACTGGGAACTATTCGGACGCAAGTGGCGGCGGTAGTGGAGGAAGTGGCACTTGCTGCCAAGCTGGGTCCGGGCAAGCTGATGGTTGTTGGAGCGAGCACAAGTGAGGTCGCAGGCAAGCGGATCGGGACCGCCGGTGCAGAACTGATCGGGGCTGAATTGTTCGCGGGCATCTGGGAGATTCGCGGCAAATATGGCTTCGATCTGGCGTTTCAGTGCTGCGAGCATCTTAATCGGGCGTTGGTGCTTGAGCGGGAAGTGCTTGAGCGCCTGTCTCTGGAAGAAGTAGCGGCTGTGCCTGTGCCGTCTGCGGGCGGATCGATGGCAGCGGCGGCCTATCGTCGGCTGGGCTCTCCTTGCCTGGCGGAAGAGGTGCAGGCTCATGCTGGTATTGATATCGGGGAAACGCTGATAGGCATGCATTTGCGACGTGTAGCCGTACCTTTTCGACCGGTAATCCGTGAGATCGGGTATGCGCGGGTAACGGCGGCCATCACTCGCCCTAAGCTGATTGGCGGAGAACGGGCGGTATATGCCTTGCCGCCACAGCAGGATTCCCACACTTGTGATTAGTGGCAGAGGTTATGTGTAGTAAAGGCAATAATTAAACAACAGCGCGGGAGTGCGAATGAGGAGGATTATGGAACATGGAAAAGTTGAGAAAGCAAGATCCGGCAGTGCTGGAGGCAATGGACCTGGAACTCAAGCGTCAACGGAATAATATTGAACTGATTGCATCAGAGAATATTGTTAGCGAAGCGGTTATGGAAGCCATGGGCTCTGTCCTGACCAACAAGTATGCAGAAGGTTATCCGGGCAAACGCTATTATGGCGGCTGTGAAAAGGTGGATATTGTAGAAGACATCGCTCGTGATCGTGCTAAAGAATTGTTTGGAGCCGAACACGCCAATGTGCAACCTCACTCTGGAGCGCAGGCCAACCTTGCGGTATACCTGGCTGCTCTCAAGCCTGGCGATACTGTACTTGGGATGAACCTGGCCCATGGCGGGCATTTGACGCACGGTAGTCCCGTGAACGCTTCTGGCTTATATTATAATTTCGTAGCTTATGGCGTACAGGAGGATACCTTCCTGATCGATTATGATGAAGTGCGCAAGACGGCGTTCAAACATCGTCCACGGATGATTGTGGCTGGTGCGAGTGCTTATCCGCGTATCATCGACTTTGAAAAGCTGGCTTCCATCGCCAACGACATAGGTGCGTTGTTCATGGTTGATATGGCTCATATTGCGGGTCTTGTTGCTGCAGGCCTACATCCTAGTCCTGTGCCTCATGCGCATTTTGTAACAACTACAACACATAAGACGCTGCGCGGTCCACGTGGTGGTATGATCTTGTGCAGACAACCTTGGGCGGCTGCTGTTGATAAAGCGGTATTTCCAGGTACACAAGGCGGTCCGCTGATGCACGTCATCGCTTCCAAAGCGGTAGCTCTTGGCGAAGCCCTTGAGCCTTCCTTCAAGACTTATGCGCAAAACGTAGTCAACAATGCTAAGGTGCTGGCCGAAACGCTGATCGGTGAAGGGCTTAACATCGTATCCGGTGGTACAGACAATCACCTGATGCTGGTGGATACACGTAACCTGAACATTACCGGTAAAGAAGCTGAGCATGTGCTGGATGCTGTCGGCATCACGGTCAACAAAAATGCGATTCCGTTTGACCCAACCAGCCCGTTCGTGACCAGTGGTATCCGTATTGGTACTCCTGCGGCTACTTCTCGCGGCATGGATGAGCAGGCTATGCGTGAAATCGGACAGATTATTGCAGTGGTATTGAAATCGACGAAGGATGAAGGGGTTCTTGATCGTGCCCGCAAGCAGGTGTCTGCGTTGACGGACCGCTATCCACTGTACCCTGAATTAAAATACTAATAAAACTTTTACCATCCTCCGGCCTGGAGGGATGCCTTAATAGGGCTTCCCTCTGGCCGGAGGTTTTGTTCTATTATCGGGATTGGTTACATGGTATAATTGCTTATATACAGGGATATGGTAACGATGGTCATATTTCTTGAAGAGCTGAATACTGGAGGTTGGCACTATTGAAATTATTAGGAGCCATTGAGGCTGGGGGGACCAAGTTCGTCTGCGGAGTTGGTCATGAGGATGGAACGATACTGGATCGTGTAAGCTTTCCGACAACGACCCCGGAAGAAACGATGAAGCAGGTCTTTTCATATTTTGAGGATAAGTCCGTGGAGGCTATCGGAGTGGGTTCATTTGGTCCGATCGATCCGATTCCGGGCAGTCCGACTTATGGATATATTACAACTACACCTAAACCGCATTGGAGCAACTTTGATATCGTGGGTGCTATCAAGCAGGTCAAGGATTGTAAAGTAGGGTTTGATACGGATGTCAACGGTGCAGCTCTTGGTGAACTGCGTTGGGGTGCGGCTCAAGGTCTCGATAACTGTCTGTATATTACGGTGGGCACTGGTATCGGTGCAGGGGCAGCGCTTGGCGGTGGCTTGATCCATGGACTCTCCCATCCCGAGATGGGGCATATTCTGGTGCGGCGTCACCCGGAAGATACGTATGAGGGAACTTGTCCATATCATGGCGATTGCCTGGAGGGGCTCGCTGCGGGTCCGGCTCTTGTGAAGCGCTGGGGTGTGAGGGGTGGTGCCGATTTGCCACCCGAGCATCCGGCTTGGGAGATGGAGGCCTACTATCTCGCGCAAGCGCTGATGAGTTATGTTCTGATTCTCTCCCCGCAAAAGATTGTGATGGGCGGCGGGGTCATGAAGCAAAGTCAACTCTTCCCGCTGATCGGGAGCAAGCTGCAAACGTTGCTGAACGGTTACATCCAGCATCCAAGCCTGCAGGAGAATATTGGCGATTATATCGTTCCGCCGGGTCTTGGCGATAATGCTGGGCTGGCAGGAGCCTTGGCTCTGGCTGAACTGGCACTCAGAAGTTAACCTTCTACCGGAGTGGTTAATTCTTAATTTGACCAAATTGCAATACGAAAGAGTCGGCACTGTCCGCCATAGTCTGGCGCGGCGCCGGTTCTTTTTTTACAAGGATAATGCGGGTGTGTATAGTGCAGATGGGATGCCAGGAGATCGAGCGTTTTGTGCACAGTCCGGGGAAAGGCGACAAGGTTCGTGGCAATCGAAAAAAGACAGTGATATAATAGATGGGATTTGTAGGACGTACGAGGCAAAAAGAAACGAACTGGCAAGTCGATACTGAGCAATAAAAGCGGAGGGACGAACGGATTATGGCAAAATTGGTGGTATGCGATCACCCCTTGATTCAACACAAGCTGACTTTTATCCGCGATATGCGGACGAACACGAAGGACTTTCGTGAGTTGGTCGATGAGGTAGCCACTTTAATGGCTTATGAAATTACGCGGGAGATCCCGCTGGAATCGATTAAAGTACAAACCCCGGTTGCTGAAGCGGAATCTAAAGTGATCTCCGGCCGAATGCTGGGACTTATTCCTATTTTGCGTGCAGGGCTAGGAATGCTGGATGGCGTGCTTAAGCTGCTCCCGGCAGCGAAGGTAGGTCATGTTGGATTGTTCCGTGACCCGGATACATTACAACCGGTTGAGTATTATATTAAACTGCCGACGGATGTGCAGGAACGTGAACTCATTGTCATCGATCCAATGCTGGCCACTGGCGGCTCTGCCATTGCGGCAATTACGGCCTTGAAGAAACGTGGCTGTACGCAGATTAAGATGATGAATCTCATCGCTGCTCCGGAAGGCGTGAAGGCCGTGCATGATGTGCACCCTGACGTGGATATTTATGTTGCCGCAATGGACAGCCATCTAAATGAGCATGGTTATATCATCCCTGGTCTTGGCGATGCCGGCGACCGTTTATACGGCACGAAATAAGCTGTATGACCGGATGAAGATTTGAAAGTTAGGTTTTCAGCGTCAAGTAGGCCCCAAACCACATCGCGCTGGGAAGCTAACTTTTAAATTACGTTGAGATGAAGATTTAAAAGTTTGGTTTTCAGCGTCGAGAAGGTTGGATGAAGCTAGGGACTGAGTAGCGGAGCGTAGATAGATCTACGTGAGCAACGGAAGGCCCGGCTGAGTTCAAGATTCGATGCCGAATTATCTTCTCCGAAGTTACATCGCGCTGGGAAGCTAACTTTTAAATTACCTCTAAAAGGAAGGAAATGAGCATGGGGAAGATTAAGGTAATGACCATCTTCGGCGTCAGACCCGAAGCGATCAAAATGGCTCCATTGATTCTTGAATTACAGAAGCATCCGGAGCAAATCGAATCGATTGTTTGCGTGACGGCACAGCATCGCGAAATGCTGGATCAGGTGCTGGACGTATTCAAGATCGTGCCGGACTATGATCTGGATGTCATGAAGCCAAATCAGAGCCTGAATGAAATTACGATTCGTGTGCTGGAAGGACTAGAGGGAGTGCTGCGTGAAGCCAAGCCGGATATCGTACTTGTGCATGGCGATACGCTGACAACGTTCCTGGCCAGTTATGCGGCATTTTTGCAGCAAATCAAGGTGGGCCATGTGGAAGCGGGACTACGCACCTGGAACAAATTGTCCCCTTATCCAGAAGAAATGAATCGTCAGTTGACTGGCGTTTTGGCGGATATACATTTTTCTCCTACCGAGTGGTCAGCAGGGAATTTAAGGAAGGAGAATAAGCAAAAGTCAACTATATATGTCACAGGCAACACAGTTACCGATGTGTTTCAATATACAGTACAGTCTGATTATCATAACCCTGTGCTGGATTGGGCCGCCGGAAAGCGGCTTATTCTAATGACGGCTCACCGCCGCGAATCGCAAGGCGAACCACACATGAACATCTTCCGTGCCGTAAGAAGAATCGCCGATGAGTTCGAGGATGTGGCCATTGTTTATCCGGTCCACCTGAGTCCTGCGGTTAAAGAACCGGCTTACAGAACTTTGGGGGATCATCCTCGAATTAAGCTTATCGACCCTTTGGATGTGGTGGATTTGCATAATTTCTATCCACACACGCATTTAATACTTACGGACTCGGGTGGTTTGCAGGAAGAAGCACCTTCTTTTGGCGTGCCTGTTTTGGTATTGCGGGATACCACGGAACGTCCGGAAGGCATCGAAGCGGGAACGTTGGAGTTGGTCGGTACAGATGAGGAGATGGTTTATGAACGGACAAAGGTGCTGCTCAGCGATTCTCAGGTCTATGAATCCATGAGTCGGGCAGCTAATCCGTACGGTGACGGTAAGGCATCGCAACGAATCGTCAATGCGATTTATCACCATTTCGGAGTTTTGGACGAGCGTCCCGAAGATTTTCACAGAAAATTCACAGGTTCAAGTGAAGAATAATTGTGTTTTTAAGCAAGATAGCATACAGTTATACTGTATGGTTTAGCGCTTTCTTTAAGATTGCGGGCCTGAAGATGCACTATTTCGCTTTACTGCTTCGTTGACAAAAAGTCGACACATTCAGTAAAATAAGTTGGGATTGCAAAGATGAGAAGAAATGATAACAATGTAAACCCTTGGTTTATGAGCGCCTATATTGGAGGCGCAGGTGTTATGCTTGCGGTTTATATCGTTGCCGGCTATTGGGGCTCAAAGTGGTTGGCGGAATGGCTTGGTGGTCCTAGGTATTGGATTGCAATCGGGACAATCACGGGGCTATTGTTAGGTATCGCCAATTTATTTATCCTCATCTATAAAGTTGTGGGGGAGAAGGATGGATGACTTGAACTCTATAGTGGCCACGGTGACGCGGACAACGCTAATGTTATTATCCGCTTTGCTGCTTGGATGGGTATTACTCCCGGAGCAAAGACCTCTGTTTGCGGGCTTGCTGCTAGGCTTGGTAGGCGGACTTTCGTACACGCGGTTTCTATCCGTCAAGGTACGCCAGTTGGCTGAAATAGCAGTTAGCACGGAGAAGAGTCGCTTCAGTTTCGGGTTGCTCACGAGGATATGTTTGGTTTTGCTGACTGTCATGGTTGCGGTTAAGCTGGAGCAAGTCTCATTGGCAGGCACGCTTATCGGTTTTTTCGTTCCGCAATTGTTGACGATTCCGACCAGCATTGTGGTCGGGCTTAGAAACAAGTCTTGAACAGCCTAACGCCAGAAGGGGGGGAGTACATACTATGCATGATGCGCCAATAATCAATCTTGGAGGATTCAACTTAGATTTATCCGCAGTGCTAATGCTCCTGGTTACGATGGGAATCGTGTTCTTGGTCTGCCGATTGGCTGTGGCTAATGTCTCTGTCGAGAACCCGACGAAAATGCAAAACTTTATGGAATGGGTTGTCGAATTCGTTCAGGGCATTATCGGGGGCACCATGGATTTGAAGAAGGGTAAACCTTACGTTTCCTTGGGACTCACACTGATTCTTTTTATTTTCGTTTCTAACTTGCTTGGATTGCCAATGGGCTTCATTACCGAAGCGCATAAGCCGGAAATGATTTTTGGTCATGTGATTGAAGCGACAAGAACATTGTCGAATGGAGCACATGCTGAAATTCTATGGTGGAAATCACCGACGGCTGATATCTCGGTTACAGCAGGACTTGCCCTCGTCGTCTTCATTCTGATGAACTATCTTGGACTGCGTAACAACCGTAAACATTATCTCAAGCATTACATTGAACCGTTCCCGATCTTTCTTCCACTTAATATTATTGAGAATTTGGCCAAGCCGATCGCGCTGGCGATCCGGTTGTTCGCCAATATCTTTGCGGGTGAGGTATTGATTACGGTCATACTGAAGATGGGATATTACGGAATTCCGTTTATGGGAATCTGGCAGGGCTTCAGTGTCTTCGTTGGTGCGTTGCAGGCATATATCTTTACCATCCTGACGATGGTGTATATCTCGCAGACGACGATTCACGAGGAAGAGCATTAATAAACTCTGGGACGGCAGTCTTTGCTGATTAGCCTATCAGAGGTCTATTATATGATTAAAAAACTATCAAACAGGTCTAGAGGAGGATAATAAAGATGGAATTTTTGGCAGCAGCTATTGCAGTAGGTTTGGGTGCGCTTGGCGCAGGTCTTGGTAACGGTATGATTGTAAAAAGTACGGTGGAATCCATTGCTCGTCAGCCAGAAGCAGCGAACAAACTACAAACCACAATGTTTATCGGTGTCGGTATCGTCGAAGTTGTTCCGCTCGCGGCAACAGTTATCGCGTTCCTGATCATGTTCTCCTAATAATAGTAACAGGTTTGGCGGGGAGGGCCGGTGCCATCCGCGCCTTCGCTTTATGAGGACATTTTCGACGGGCGAAATGCCAGTCGTGCTTAACGGAAAGGAGTGACAACGTTGACAGTACTGTGGGAAAATATTGTGATTACCATGCTTGCATTCGGTATCCTTTATTGGCTGTTGAATAAATTTGCTTTTGGCAAGCTTTTTGCAGTAATGGAGAAACGCCGTGAGTTGGTACTTGGCCAGTTGGAAGAGGCAAAGCAAACCCGGGAGCAGGCTACGGTCTTTGTGGAAGAGCAGAAAGCAGCACTTCAACAAGCTCGCCAGGAGGCTTATGGCATTATCGAGCAGTCCAAGCAAAGCAGCAGCAAGCAAGCGCATGAATTGCTGGAGCAAGCCAAGCATGATGCAACGCGCCTGAAAGAAGAAGCCATTCGCGATATCGAAAGCGAAAGAAAGAAAACATTGGATGCCCTGCGCGGCGAGATTGGCTCTTATTCCGTAAATATCGCTTCCAAGCTGATTGGGCGTGAGGTAGAGAGTAATCCGGCCGAGCAAGAGAAGCTCGTCAATCAGTATTTGAGCGAAGTGGGTACTAAATCATGAGCCGCAATACGGTTGTAGCTGGCCGATATGCTAAGGCACTGTATGAAATTGCCGCTAAAGAGGAACGTACTTTGGAAGTGGAACAAGAGCTTGGTGCTCTAGTAGCTGCGCTCCATGACGATTCTGATGTGCGGAAATTTCTGCTGAGTCCGAAGTTCTCGGAAGTAGATAAATGGAATGCCCTTCAAGGTGCATTGGAAGGGAAATTATCAGAGTCCGTTGCTTCTCTAGCTAAATTGCTGGTGGAGCGCGGCAGACTCGATATTTTGCCCGACCTTCTGGATAGCTACGTGAAGGTTGCGAGTGATGCGCTCGGATTGGCCAACGCTACCGTGTATACCGCATTTCCGCTTGGTGAGGAAGAACAGCAGGCGATTGCCAAGGAGTTCGGTGAACTGCTGAAGAAGAAATTGCGTGTTCAGGTACAGCTTGATAAGAGCCTGCTCGGCGGCATCAAAATTCGTATCGGCGATACGGTCTATGACGGAAGTCTTGCAGGCAAGTTGGAACGGCTCGAAAAGTCTTTTCGAAGACAAGCACTGTAGATAGGGGTGAAACACTTGAGTATCAGACCTGAAGAGATCAGTACACTGATTAAAAGTCAGATCGAACAATATAAATCAGAAATTGAAGTGGCCGAAGTCGGCACCGTTATTCAAGTTGGTGATGGTATCGCCCGTGTCCACGGACTAGAGAACGCCATGGCAAACGAACTGTTAGAGTTTGAGAACGGCGTTTTTGGTCTTGCTCTTAACCTGGAAGAAAGTAATGTCGGTGTCGTTATTCTTGGTCCTTACAGCGAAATTCGCGAAGGTGACGAAGTAAAACGTACAGGACAAATTATGCAGGTCCCTGTAGGGGACGCTTTGCTGGGTCGTGTTGTTAACCCACTGGGTCAGCCGGTAGACGGCAAGGGACCTGTGGAAACGACAGAATTCCGTCCAGTAGAAAACAATTCTCCTGGGGTTATCGACCGGAAATCCGTTCATGAACCGATGCAAACCGGGATTAAAGCGATCGACTCGATGGTTCCGATTGGCCGTGGCCAACGGGAACTGATCATCGGCGACCGTCAAACGGGTAAAACGGCGATTGCCATTGATACAATTATTAACCAAAAAGGTAATGGCGTGAAATGTATCTACGTCGCTATCGGCCAAAAGCAATCCACTGTTGTTAACGTAGTGGAAACATTGCGTCGTTATGGTGCACTGGACTACACGATTGTGGTTACCGCTGCAGCTTCTGACCCATCACCATTATTGTACATTGCTCCATACGCAGGTGTTGCGATGGGCGAATACTTCATGTATAAGGGCGAGCATGTACTTATTATTTATGATGACTTGTCGAAGCAAGCTGCGGCTTACCGCGAATTGTCCTTGCTGCTTCGTCGTCCACCGGGTCGTGAAGCATTCCCAGGTGATGTCTTCTACTTGCATTCCCGCTTGCTTGAACGTGCTGCAAAACTGAGTGATGAGCTTGGTGGCGGATCGATTACGGCGCTGCCTTTCATTGAAACGCAAGCTTCTGACGTATCGGCCTATATCCCGACCAACGTGATATCGATTACTGACGGACAAATCTTCCTTGAAGCTGACTTGTTCCATGCGGGTCAACGTCCGGCGGTTAACGTAGGTATCTCCGTATCTCGGGTAGGGGGTTCCGCACAAATCAAAGCCATGAAGAAGGTTGCAGGTACGTTGCGTTTGGATCTGGCTCAGTATCGGGAACTTCAAGCGTTCTCCCAATTCGGTTCCGACTTGGATAAATCGACACAAGCCCGATTGACTCGTGGATCGCGCATGATGGAAATCCTGAAGCAAGGTGTCAATCAACCGCTGGTTGTTGAACTTCAAGTTGTGAGTTTGTATACCGCAGTCAAAGGTTATCTGGATGATATCCCGTTGACTGATGTTCGCCGCTTTGAGTCAGAATTCTTGTCCTTCATTCAACATCAGCATGATGATGTACTGCAATCGATCCGCGATACCAAGGATCTGACGGCAGACAACGAAGCGAAGTTGAAGGAAGTCATTGAGCAATTTAAACGCGGTTTCGCGACGCTGGCATAATATGAGCTGCATAAACCGGCTTTGGCCATAGAGCAAAATGCCGGTCTGCAGTTGTATAAAAAGATAGCTTTGGCACAATGATGTTTTGCCAAAGTTCTGAGGTGGTGAAATCATGGCAAAAGGGATGCGCGAGATCAAGCGTCAAATCAAGAGCGTTCAGAATACCCGGCAAATCACCAAGGCGATGGAAATGGTAGCTTCGGCGAAGCTGCGGAAGGCTCAGGAGAGAGCGCAAGCTTCCCGGCCTTATGCAGATAAGCTGAAGGAAGTGGTTTCCAGCATTGCGGCAGGGACCCAAGAGGTTACCCATCCGATGCTTGAGTCGCGTCCGGTGAAGAGAACGGCTTACATTGTAATTACCTCGGATGGTGGACTTGTAGGCGGTTATAATGCCAATATCCTGCGAAGAGTGACGGACTTGATCCAAAGCCGGCATTCATCCAAATCCGAATACGATTTGTTTGTCATTGGACGCAAAGGTCGCGATTACTTGAACCGCCGTAATTATCCGGTAATTCATGAAGTGACTGAGCTCTCTGATGCGCCAAAATTTGCGGATATCAAATCTCTGACTTATGCAGCGGTCCAAGGCTTTGAAGCTGGACAGTTTGACGAGATCTATATCTGTTATAACCGTTTCGTAAATGCCATTACGCAATTACCGACGGTAGAGCGCTTGTTGCCATTCGATTCCGTTGAGCATGACGGACCAACCAGCAGCTATGAGTATGAGCCTTCAGCGGAGGGTGTATTGGGAGTATTGCTTCCGAAATATGCCGAGACGCTTATTTTTGGCGCGTTGCTTGATGGCAAAGCCGGCGAGTTGGCTGCAAAGATGACGGCAATGGGTAGTGCAACAAAGAACGCAAGCAAAATGATCGGGGAATTGACCTTGACTTATAACCGTGCGCGTCAAGCGGCGATTACGCAGGAAATTACGGAGATTGTTGCTGGGGCGAATGCGCAAGGCTGATCGTACCGGGTAGCACTATTAGGAGGGAAACGAAGATGAACAAAGGACGCGTTGTCAGCGTAATGGGTCCGGTTGTCGACATCGAGTTCGAACGTGGTCAACTGCCGGAAATCTTCAACGCAATAAAAATCGAGAAACCAGACGGTGAAGCGGCATTGATGCTGGAAGCTTCCAATCATCTCGGCGACAACTTGGTTCGTTGTATTGCCATGGCATCAACGGATGGTCTGGTTCGCGGAACGGGAGCGTTCGACTTGGGCGCGCCAATCTCGGTTCCGGTTGGAGAAGCAACGCTTAGCCGCGTATTTAACGTGCTTGGCGAAACGATTGATAACAAGGGAGCAGCCAATACGGAGCTTAGATTCCCGATTCACCGGGAACCGCCAAAATTCGAGGACTTGTCCACGCAAGCAGAAATGCTGGAAACCGGGATTAAAGTTATCGACCTTCTGGCGCCTTATGCCAAGGGTGGTAAGATCGGCCTATTCGGTGGTGCCGGTGTAGGTAAAACGGTAACCATTCAGGAACTTATCCGGAACATTGCCCATGAACATGGCGGGATTTCCGTATTTGCCGGTGTAGGGGAACGTACTCGTGAGGGTAATGACCTTTATATGGAAATGACAGAGTCTGGCGTTATTGAAAAAACGGCAATGGTGTTCGGACAAATGAACGAACCTCCAGGTGCTCGCTTGCGCGTAGCCTTGACCGGTTTGACGATGGCCGAATATTTCCGTGATGAAGAAGGCCGCGACGTGCTGCTCTTCATCGACAATATCTTCCGCTTTACCCAAGCGGGTTCTGAAGTATCGGCCTTGCTGGGCCGTATGCCTTCCGCAGTAGGTTACCAACCAACGCTGGCAACGGAAATGGGTCAATTGCAAGAACGGATTACCTCCACCAAGAAGGGGTCTGTTACTTCAATTCAAGCCATCTACGTACCTGCCGATGACTATACTGACCCTGCGCCAGCAACGACGTTTGCTCACCTTGACGCAACGACCAACCTGGAACGGAAAATTTCCGAAAAAGGGATTTTCCCGGCCGTAGATCCGCTGGCTTCCAGCTCCCGGATTTTGACGCCAGAAATCGTAGGCGAAGAGCATTACGCTGTAGCTCAAGGCGTTAAGCAAATTTTGGCTCGTTACAAGGAGCTTCAAGATATCATTGCCATCCTTGGTATGGATGAGTTGTCGGATGATGACAAAACGCTCGTAGCTCGCGCACGGAAGATTGAACGCTTCTTGTCGCAGCCTTTCAACGTGGCCGAGCAATTTACCGGTATTTCGGGTAAATACGTACCGATTACTGAGACGGTTCGGAGCTTCAAGGAAATTCTGGAAGGCAAGCATGATAACCTGCCGGAAGCCGCGTTCCTGTTCGTAGGAACCATTGAAGAAGCTGTTGAGAAAGCTAAGACGCTGTAATACCGCGCCGTGAATGCGGATGTTTCAGAAATGAACGGTCCCGCGAACAGGAGGGATAAACTTGAGCACCTTATTATTGGAAATTGTTACGCCGGAGCATGTGGTGTTCTCTAAAGAGGTGGACAGTCTGACTGTCCGCGGTATTGAAGGGGAACTCGGTGTTCTGCCAGGGCATATCCCATTGGTAACACCGCTTCAGGTTGCCCCAGTGGTAGCCAAGAAGGGGAATGAAACAACGACGATTGCGGTGCATGGTGGCTTCGTTGAAATACAGGGCGATAAGGTCATTGTATTGGCCGAAAGTGCCGAGCTTCCAGAAGAGATCGACATTGAGCGGGCTATTGCAGCGCGCGAACGTGCCGAACGTCGTCTGGCAGCGCGCAGCAACCAGGACCGAATTGATCATCGTCGGGCTGAATTAGCGTTGCAAAGAGCAGTTACCCGGATCACCGTATCCAGCCACGATAAACCGTAAGGCTGCAGGAATCCGGCTTTCTTAACGGGTACCTCATGGGGTGCCCGTTTTTTTATCCCAGGAATAGTTCGTTAGTCTGATTTTTATAGGCTAGAGCAAAATGAAAACCCTTGCACAGGAAAGAAAAGCTGGATTATTTGCGTGGTGGCAAGTATGATATAAAGGGTCTATATTTTTACATGTTTGTGACCGATATATATTAACAGATTGTGAAATTTAACTCAAAAGGTTATAATTGGCGGATTAACCGATTAGAGGCTTGCAGCATAAATATAGAACGTGATGGGGGATTAGATTATGAATCCGATCGACCTGGCATCTGCTTCGGTCGGCGCGGGTGGCCTGACGGCTATCCTGGTATCACTGGCCTGTGTCGCCGCTTCATGGTGGGCGCTGCAAAACTTAAAGCTGGATTTATTTATTCGAAATCCCAAGGGGCCGCAGGGAAAGTTGCTGCAGCTTCTGCTGGCCGTCGTGCTAGGGCGCTATGTCGCTTTATTTGTATTGGATTATTGGGGGTACACCCAGATGCTGAGATATATGTTCTGAATGAAGCTTAGCAGAGAAAATGTCGAATAACATCGATTCATTGTGTCAACAATGGTGAATAGGAACTACAACTCGAAAGCAGGTCCATTTACGGGACTGACGGCGGATTCTGAGCCAAAACACGCTTTTTCGACAGGATTAGAGCCTTGTGTGCCTTAAATGACCGGTGATATGATGAAATTTAGGGAATGAACGGGTTAATCTTTTTCCATATCGGGAAAAAAGTGAAAATGAACGCGCGGAGGGAAACATGATGAGCAAATTTATCGTCCGCGGTGGCAATGTTTTGGCCGGGAACGTGAAAGTCAGCGGAGCTAAAAATTCAGTGCTGCCGATTATTGCAGCGTCTTTATTGGGTGAAGAAGGGGTTAGCATCATTCGCGATGCCCCTCCATTAGACGATGTGATGACCATTAATAAAGTGTTGGAATCACTTGGGGCGAGTGTTACATATGACCGTGAAGTGATAACGGTTGATGCACGCAAAATCGCTTCATGTGAAGCGCCTTATGAGTGGGTGCGAAAAATGCGGGCATCTTTTCTTGTCATGGGCCCGCTATTGACACGGACGGGATTTACTCGTATCTCCTTACCGGGAGGATGCGCGATCGGTACAAGACCGATTGACCAGCATCTCAAGGGCTTTGAGGCGATGGGCGCCGAAATTAACCTCGGTCACGGGTTTATAGAAGCGAAATCAAATGGCCGCCTCCGCGGCGCAAAAATATATTTGGACGTTGCCAGTGTAGGTGCTACGGAAAATATCATGATGGCAGCGACGCTTGCTGAAGGAACCACATTGATTGAGAATGCGGCTAAGGAGCCGGAAATTGTGGACCTGGCCAATTATTTGAACAGCATGGGAGCCGTTGTGCGTGGTGCCGGTACGGGAATGATTCGCATCGAAGGTGTGGAGAAGCTGCGTGGTTGCGAGCACACCGTTATTCCTGACCGAATTGAAGCGGGGACATTTATGGTTGCCGCTGCAATCACAGGCGGAAATGTGTTTGTGGAAGGGGCTATTGCCGACCATTTGGGTCCAGTGATTGCCAAGCTGGAGGAAATGGGCGTTAAAGTGGAAGCCAAGGAAAATGGCGTCCGCGTCATCGCAGATAAGCCACTAAAGTCAGTGGATGTGAAGACTTTGCCTTATCCTGGGTTCCCAACCGACATGCAATCGCAGATGATGGCTTTGCTATTAGTATCAGAGGGCAGCAGTATCATCACCGAGACCGTATTTGAGAACCGCTTCATGCATGTGGATCAATTCCGGTTAATGAACGCTGATATTAAGGTAGAAGGACGCAGTTCGATTCTGGGCGGTAAAGCCAAGCTGAGTGGGGCTAAGGTCTGCGCGACGGATTTGCGTGCGGGAGCAGCCCTCATTATTGCTGGTCTTGTGGCTGACGGAACGACAGAAGTAAGTGGCACACATCATATTGATCGTGGCTATGTGGACCTGGCGGAGAAACTGACGGGTCTGGGTGCGGACATATGGCGTATTTCAGCAGAGGAAGCTGTGGTGGAGGCCGATAAGGTAACGGCTAACGTCAAGGAAGAAACTCCAATATTGAAAATTCAGCCGTCTTGGGCTTAAATTACTTATACGTTTGTCTATATTCGGGAGAAGAAGTTCCTTCACGGTGTATGTGTGGGAGCTTCTTTTTTTACATAAATGGAGAAGGTTGTGTATCTCAAGGATATCTCCTAAAATGAAGAGTACGAACTTAAAAGCATGTAGATTGCATTTATATACTATTAGAAGGGGAGAGTGACATGGCGAGTCGTGTCAACGGAGATGAGACCCATTTCAGAGGGGATGGCTGTCCTGTAGAATTTACACTGCATATTATTGGTGGCAAGTGGAAGGGGTTATTGCTCTATCATTTGATGGACGGGCCGGTTCGATTCAACGAATTTCGGAGGATTTGTCCAACCATTACCCAGCGGATGCTGACCTTGCAGCTTCGTGAATTGGAGCAGGATGGTATTGTGCATCGTGAGGTGTACCGTCAGGTACCGCCCAAGGTAGAATACTCATTAACTGAATTTGGTACTACGCTAGTACCGATCATTGAAAGAATGAAGGAATGGGGAGAGCTGTACAAGAAAGAGGCTCCACATCGAAACAAAGATCAAGTAGAAGTATAATTGGCTTGGAGCGAACGATTCGGTATTTCCGGGTCGTTTTTTTTGTGCGCAAAAATGAACTGATCCTGGGAAGCCTGTGTTTGAGAGGGCGCATTTATTGAGAGACTGGGATGAAGTCGGGTTCTAGCATCTGCGACAAACTCATATCTATAAGTATAGCGGGGAAAAGGTATAAGAGAGAAGACGCAGGGGAGTGCAGTGGGAATGATGCAGCAGCATAGACTGACCGATGAGCAGAAGAGGAAAGGAACGACAGATTCTTTGAAAATAAATGTAATGCCTAGAGTGGCACAATCAGCAGGTAGTGAACAGGAGGCCAAGAAGGAGCAAGTAAGACACAGCGCGCAAGCGCCGGAGGGTACCGGGATTGGAAGGGAAACGAAGAAGCCTGTAGGGCGAGGACTCGTGGCCGTGGCCGATGCTAAGAACGGCCCGGTTGTAGGGATGGGGCAGCCTGGCCAAGCATTAACGGGCCCTCAGCTAAGAGGAGGGCCCATGGTGGGGGCGGCACGGGAGGGTCCAGGCCGAGCTGTTCGGCCTGGGCTGCCCGCTGCTCCGCCAGCGCCCCCTGCGGGTGCGGAGCTGGCGGAGGGGGTGCCGGTGCGCGTCCATCTTACACGCACCGGCAAGATCGAGACCGTGCCGCTCGAACAATACGTCACTGGCGTGCTCGCCGCGGAGATGCCGGCAGACTTTGAACTTGCGGCCCTGAAGGCGCAGGCCATTGCCGCGCGTACCTATATCGTCCGGCGCCTGGCTAGGGACGAGACGGGGGATATGGCCGGGCGGGCTGCCGACGTCAATGATACGACGGCCCACCAGGCGTATTTATCCCGCGCGGTTCTGTTGGCCTGGCCGGAGCAAGGCAAGGCGGCTCAGCTTGCCAAGCTGCAGGAAGCGGTACGTCAGACCGAGGGGATTGTGATGACGTTTCGCGGGCAACCTATTACGGCGGTCTTCTTCTCATCCAGTGGAGGGTATACCGAAAATTCAGAGGAATATTGGTCGCTGAAGGTACCCTATTTACGTAGCGTCGCTAGTCCATGGGATGCTCAGATTCACCCGGAAAGCAAGGAGACAATAGAGTTGCCACTTACGCAGCTTTACCGCAAACTGGGTCAGCCCGTTCCCAAGACGGTTCAGTCGGCCATTGCTGTTTTTGCTCAGGAAGAGGGCAAGAAGGAAATGAAGCTGAAGGTCGATAAACTCTTTCAAATACTTTCCTGGACGACTGGCAGAAGAGTGAAAGAAATCCGCATCGGAGAGAAGACCTATAGTGGACGAGAATTACGAGAGAAGCTGGAGCTTCGATCCAGCCAGTTCACCTTGGCTCTCAGTGGTGACAAGGTAAAGATTACAACCTATGGATACGGGCATGGCGTCGGGATGAGCCAGTGGGGCGCCAACGGTATGGCGAAGCAGGGATTCACGACCACACAGATTCTCAAACACTACTATACAGGGATCGATTTTGAGCAGGCCTCTTCCTTTTTGAAAAAAATTTAATATAAACGAAGTATAAAAGAGTTGACCCCGGTAACACTGGTTACTGAGGTGATGAACAAATGAATGAAAATCAGAACAAACAACCCCACGAGGAATCTTCTAAAAATGGATTGGGAGAGCCGGTAGCCCCGGTATCCGCGTGGAAGAGACTATTGTCCAAGAGATGGGTTTACCCGGCAGCATATGTGGCGGCAGCGGCAATTATACTAACCTTAGTGTGGGTCTACCAGGATGCGAGCAACAAGCCGATGGATTCGACCCCCGCCAGCGTGACCGATGCCGTCGACCTGTCCGGCGAGGAAGCTGGGACACAACAAGGGATGAACGGGGAAGAAGCGACGGAAGTGATTGCGTCTGCCGAAGACCTGGCCTGGCCGGTAGCTAACAGTGCTGAAGTATCTGTCGTCAAGCCTTTCTATGAGAAAGAAGGTACGGCAGAACAGCATCAAGCCGCTTTGGTTCAGTACAATGATACGTTTACGCCGAATACAGGGATTGACCTGGCGCGTGAAGATCGCAAGCCATTTGAAGTGACCGCCGCGATGAGCGGTAAGGTAACTCGCGTGGAAGAAGTACCGCTGCTGGGGTATGTGGTGGAAATTACACATGCCAGCAATCTAAAGACTTTGTATGAAAGCCTGTCGGAAGTCACGGTGAAGCAGGATATTGAAGTCAAGCAAGGTGATGTCATCGGAAGTAGCGGGCGCAATGAAATCGAGAAGGATCTCGATAACCATTTGCACTTCGCCATTTACGAAAACGACCAATTGGTCAATCCGGAAACGGTGCTTCCGAAGAACTGAGTTAAACCCATCTAACCTATAAGGCAGGCGCGTATTTTTGAAGCAAGAATACGTTAATGCTGCCCACGGAGAGCGAAAGCTCTCCTTTTTTTGCGTAGTTATTCACCACGCTCTCCAAGGTTGTCCGTAAAATAAATGGCCTCGCCCAGGCTTGTCAGGCTTGGAAACAAAGAATATATAGGCCCGCCCCTCATATAATGTACCAAACTATCTCGAGTTGAGGGAGGCGGGAGCGTGCACGATTACATCAAGGAACGGACGATTAAAATAGGGCGGTGCATCGTGGAGACGCGGCATACGGTTCGGACGATCGCCAAAGAGTTTGGCGTATCAAAAAGCACGGTGCACAAGGATTTAACGGAACGCTTGCCGGAGATTAATCCGGATTTAGCCGATCAGGTCAAGCACATTCTCGAATACCACAAATCCATTCGCCATCTACGCGGAGGAGAAGCGACGAAGATTAAGTACAAAAAAAAAGGGGAACCTAAACGAGAGGTGATCAGCTCCTTAAATTAGTGGTGTGTATGGCAGCGTTCTATCGGACGATTATCATTGAATACATCCCCTAAAGTATGGTATTTTTAAATATGGTATAAGATTATGTGGATTTTCATCCAATTATCCCGAAAATCAACGATTTGCATCGACTTTTGTCGAATTTCAACTTCTGCGCTAAGGGACACTTTTACCATATGGCATGGAAATAGGCAGCACTTCCTTTCCGTGATCTACAAAAATACGCTTTGGGGGATCAAATGATGAGCAAGGATATTGGTATTGATTTGGGCACAGCCAATGTGCTGATTCATGTCAAAGGAAAGGGAGTCGTTCTTGACGAGCCTTCTGTTGTTGCGATCGATAGCGACGGGAGACGAGTGCTGGCCGTAGGTGAAGAGGCGAGACGCATGGTAGGCCGCACGCCTGGAAATATCATTGCGATTCGTCCCTTGCGCGATGGGGTTATTGCCGATTTTGAAGTTACGGAAACGATGCTGAAATATTTTATAGATCGGGTAGGGGGCCGAAGCTGGTACAGCCACCCGCGAATTTTGATCTGTGCTCCAACGAATATTACATCTGTTGAGCAAAAATCAATTCGGGAAGCTGCTGAGCATAGCGGTGCCAAGGAAGTATTTCTGGAAGAAGAGCCAAAGGCCGCTGCCATCGGCGCTGGCATGGATATCTATGAGCCTAGCGGCAACATGGTTGTCGATATCGGCGGTGGGACGACGGACGTGGCGGTGCTCTCTATGGGAGATATCGTCACGGCCTCGTCTATTAAAATAGCGGGGGACAAGTTCGACTCGTCCATTATCAAATATATCAAAACCAAATATAAGCTGTTGATCGGGGAACGTACCGCAGAGGACATCAAGATTGGAATTGGGACGGTATATCCGAACGGACGCGTGGCCGAAATGGATATTCGTGGTCGCGACATGGTATCCGGACTTCCGCTAACGATTACAATTACGGCTAATGAGATACAAGAGGCGTTAGCTGATCCAATCTCCTCTATTGTATCTGCGGCAAAATCGGTGCTCGAGCGCACTCCGCCGGAATTATCCGCTGACATTATTGATCGAGGTGTCATCCTGACAGGGGGAGGCGCTCTGCTGAATGGATTGGACGAGCTACTTGCCGAAGAGCTGCGGGTTCCTGTATTGATTGCCGAAGACCCCATGCATTGCGTTGTGAAGGGGACGGGCATCATGCTTGATAATTTGGACAAGGTGCTTAAGAAAAAGTTCTGATCCGCCGATATATAAAGAAGGAATGAATCGCCTCTTAGGGGCGCTGAATATATAGATAGTTTGGAGGGAAGGCCATGTTAAGAGGTCTCTATACCGCAGCCTCCGGCATGATAGCGGAGCAGCGGCGTCACGATACGGTGACGCAGAATATTGCTAATTTGAACACCCCG
The DNA here is from genome assembly GCF_001486585.1 of Paenibacillus senegalimassiliensis. Lineage (GTDB taxonomy): Bacteria > Bacillota > Bacilli > Paenibacillales > Paenibacillaceae > Fontibacillus > Fontibacillus senegalimassiliensis. The sequence goes on along the minus strand of NZ_LN909044.1, from coordinate 412,074 downwards.
GGTTATAAGCAGGTGAACACGGTAGCCCATTCTTTTCCCGAAATGTTGATTTCTTTGGTGGGCGATAAGCAGACGGGTGGCAAGCTTGCGATCGGGAAGCTCATGAACGGAGTGTTTGCGGAAGAGAGCATGGCCTCGTTTGCGCAAGGAGATCTGAAGGAGACCGGTAAACTGACCGATTTCGCATTAATCTCTAGCCTTGGTCTGGTTGATCCAGCTACTGGGGAAGCGATCCCTTTTGATGCCTCCGGGAAGTTTATAACGGAGGATGGCGAAGTGCTCTATCAGCCACAGGCCTTTTTTGCTGTGGAAGATCAGGAAGGCAACGTCCGCTATACGCGGGACGGCAGCTTTCGGGTAAATACCGAAGGCGAACTGAGAACTTCTGCTGGTCATCAGGTGCTTGATGTGGATGGTGACCCTGTTATTTTACCTGTGGGTGTAGCAGTTGATACTTTGATTAGTGACAACGCAGGAAATTTGACAGGAATCGACGCTGCCGGAGAACAGGTGGACATTGCTACCTTGGGCATTACCGTTGTGGAGCAGCCCCATCAGATGATCCGGGATGGCCACGGGGTCTACCGCATCGACAATGAGCAAGCAGCGGGCGTTCGGGCTTTGGCCGCAGGTGATGCAGCCGAGGTACGGCAAAGATATCTGGAAGTATCCAACGTGGATACGGCCCAATCAATGGTGGATCTCATGACGGCCCAACGGGCTTATGAATCGAACCAAAAGGTCATCCAATATTACGATAGAAGCCTGGATAAAGCGGTTAATGAAATTGGCCGTGTATAATGTAAGGGCTGCTTAAAACAGGAGGTGCGACATGAATAACTCTGTCATCGGCGCGATGGTAACCATGAGTGGGATACAGCAACGGCTGGATCTGCTTGCTGACAATATAGCCAATGTGAATACAGTAGGATATAAGCGCAAGGAAGCCAGCTTTGAGGATACTTTAACCCGAGTGCAGCAGCATACTTCGGATTTGTCCTTGCCTGGGCGGGCAACTCCTTCGGGCTTTAACCTTGGATTTGGTTCGAGAATGTCTCATATAGGTTTGAGCTTTGAGCAAGGCTCATTCAAGGAAACAGGTAACTTTACGGATCTGGCCATTGAAGGGAATGCTTTGTTTAGTGCTCTGACTCCTGATGGCACAGTGGTCTACACTCGTGCGGGGGATTTTCATGTCCAGCCTGATCCGGATGATGAGGAAGCCGCTTTTCTGGTGAATAATCAAGGTTATGTCCTGCTCAATGCGGAGGGTGATCCGATCACCTTTTCTGCGAATGCAGCACTAAGCATTGATGAACAGGGAAACATTCTGGCTACAGAGGGAGAAGAGACCACTGCTCTCGGGCGGATTGCCTTGCTTACTCCTGAACGGCCTGAAGCCCTGCAGCAAAGAGGAGATAACTTGTTTGTTTTGGCTGAAGGTGTAGATCCAGCGGCGGCTTTGGTGGATACGCTAACTTTGCCGCAGAATCGTCAAGCGCGTGTACGTCAAGGGATGTTGGAAGAATCTAACGTGAATTTAACAGATGAAATGGCTGAGATGGTGCAAGTGCAGCGCGCGTACCAACTGGCGGCCCGGGCATTGACTTCTGGTGAGACGATGATGGGCCTGGCCAACAACTTGCGCGGATAGGTGGTAATTTGCATGAGTAAGGAGAATGAACCGGTGGTAAGACGTGCGGCATGGGTCTCAATCCTGCGCATTGTCATTATATTGCTAATTCTTGTGCTGGCATTGGCCGGAGGTACGGTCGTCGGCTACGTTGTATTTGGTAAGCAGGACCCGTCGGAGATTTGGAATTGGTCTACATGGCGTCATGTATTTGATCTCGTATTCGCACCTTGAGCAGGAGCGAGCGCCGAAGGTAAATCCAGCGTATATAAGCGCATATATAATAGAAGAAACAGAATAAATGAACCAGAAATATCCACAAACTCTCGGCGAACGGGAGTTTTCTTTTTGTGTGCGGAAACTGTATAATGATGGGGGACTGTATGTAAAAAAAGGGCTTCATCCGTAAACGACATGTAGTCGCTTGCGGATAAGCCCCTTATCTTAACCTTCGCTTCTGCAGAGGCGAAGGATAACTACAGTGTGACCGGAACCCGCTGTTTTTATTCACTCGAAGGTAGTTCAAAAAGTCATCTTTTGATCACGAAGGAACTCAGGAAGTGGACTCGACGTCGAATCTTGAATCCAAATATAATGAACCGAAAGGAGATATACATATGTTAAATACAAATGAAATTCAGGAGATTTTGCCTCATCGTCCTCCCTTCTTGCTAGTGGACCGGATTATTGAATTGGAGGAAGGAAAGCGTGCCGTCGGAATCAAGAACGTAACGATTAACGAGCCTTTCTTTACCGGACATTTCCCTGGCTATCCTGTAATGCCTGGCGTCCTGATTACTGAGGCACTTGCTCAAGTTGGAGCCGTAGCTATATTGAATGTGGAGAGCAACCGGGGGAAGATTGGTTTCTTAGCTGGACTCGACGGCTTCCGCTTCCGTGGACAGGTTGTCCCGGGGGATACGTTGCGTCTGGAGGTTGATGTCATTCGTATGAAGGGCTCAATTGGCAAAGGACGGGCCGTAGCTAAGGTAGAAGATAAGATTGTCGCCGAAGGCGAAATTATGTTTGCTTTGTCTTAAGATGTTAAGGAGGAGAAACAGCCATGACTGAAATCAGCCAAGCCGTTCTGGAAAAAGTAAAAGGATGGTTGCAAGACCCGTCTATTGATGAAGGCACCAAACAGGAATTGCGTGATTTAGAGAAGACTAACCCCGTAGAACTAGAGGATCGGTTCTATCGGGATTTGGAATTTGGTACAGGTGGATTGCGTGGTGTGATCGGTGCAGGCAGCAACCGGATGAATCGTTATACGGTAGCCCGGGCTTCCCAGGGATTTGCGGAGTATATCTTGAAGGCGCATGCAGGCAAGGCAGGCCAACCTTCGGTTGTCATTGCTCATGATTGCCGTCACTTCTCGCCGGAGTTTGCGCTTGAAGCTGCTTTGGTATTGGCCGGTAACGGCATTGTAGCCAAGTTATTCCTATCGTTGCGTCCAACGCCGCAATTGTCCTTCAGTGTGCGTGATCTTGGTGCTACCGGTGGTATTGTTGTTACAGCAAGCCATAACCCACCTGAATACAATGGATACAAAGTATACAATGCTACGGGGGGACAGTTGGTTCCGCATGAAGCGGAGGAGGTCATTGACCGGATTCAGGCTATCTCATCATTTGCGCAAGTGAAACGTCTTAGCCGTGAGGAAGCTGAAGCCCAAGGGTTGCTTGTTTGGCTGGGAGAAGCTGAAGACGAAGCATTTGCGGAAGTGGTGGCAAATACTAGCGTGAACCGTGAACTAATGGCCGCAGGGGCTGCCAAGGATGTGGTCGTGGTCTTCACTCCACTGCATGGAACTGGGAATTTGCCGGTGCGACGCGTACTTACGAAAATCGGTTTTACCCAGGTTCATATTGTGAAGGAGCAAGAACTGCCTGACGGCGATTTCCCTACCGTGAAGTCTCCGAACCCGGAAGAACGGGAAGCTTTTAAAATGGCTATTGAACTTGGCAAGCAGGTGGGGGCTGATCTGCTTATTGGTACAGACCCTGATGCGGACCGGATGGGAGCCGTGGTAAGAACGGCTGATGGAGAATATGAAATTTTGACAGGTAACCAATCCGGCTCTTTGCTCGTTCACTATGTACTTAGCCAAATGAAGGAAGCCGGAACGCTGCCGAAGAATGGTGCTGTAGTAAAAACGATTGTAACTAGTGAGCTAGGGGCTGTAATCGCCTGCCACTACGGAGCAGAGGTATTTAATACGCTGACGGGCTTCAAATATATTGGCGAGAAGATGAACGAATTTGAAGCCAGCGGAGATTATACTTATTTATTCGGTTATGAGGAAAGCTATGGTTATCTGGCGGGAAATTATGCCCGGGACAAAGATGCTATCGTAGCCTCCACGCTGTTCTGTGAAGCGGCAGCTTATTACAAGCGTCAAGGAAAAACGCTGTTGGATGTTTTGGAGGAACTGTATGCCCAGTTTGGCTACTACCGGGAGACTTTGGCTTCCCGTACGCTCAAGGGCAAAGACGGTTTGGCCCAAATCAACGCACTGATGGAGGAGTTCCGTTCTGCACCGCCGCAGGAGGTTGCGGGTGTAGGGGTTGCAGATGTGCTTGATTACACGCTTGGCCTTGATGGACTGCCGAAGGGCGATGTTTTGAAATTTTTGCTGACGGATGGTTCATGGTTCTGCTTGCGTCCTTCCGGCACGGAGCCGAAAATTAAATTCTATTTCGGTGTACGTGGAACCTCAAATGAGGATGCTAAGGCCCGATTGGAAGCGATGCAGCAGGAAGTGCTTGCCCGGGTAGATCGTTAGGAGATATTTTGAGGAGGTACCGAAGTGATTCAGAGTTGGCAACGATGGAATAACGTCTCCCGCAAATGGTTGTGGGTTTTAGTAATCGTGGGAATTTTGGCATCCTTGCCGATAATCGTACAACGGGTGCAGACGGAATCTTCTGCAAATAAAGTGGAGTTTGTCTTTAATTATCGGGCGTTGGTGGATATCGCGTCCTATCAAGCGGCTCCGGCAACCTATATGGATGAGCAACTGGATCGGTTAAAAGAAGCCGGCGTGACAACGATGGCGATGTTTGAGAGCACGCTGGATGAATTGTCGAAGACGCGTCGGATTATGGTCTTCAGTTCATTGGAAGCCGCTAAGCTGAACCAGAGTGTCATATCGCCTGATGGCAATTACACTTATATTGCTTTCACAAGTCAGGCGAATGAAGAACAATTGAGTTCATTAATTAGAGAAGCATTTGGTCAACTGGACGTGACGGTGGCTAACTGGAGCTATCAAAATCAGGCTGGACTGGCTATCGGTATGGGTATGGAGGAAGCACTCATGAAGCCGTTGCCGCTGGACCCAATCGCATTCTCTATGCTTCAGGATAAGGGTTTTCATATTCTCCCCCGTTTGTCGGACAACGTGCCGTACGATCAAGAGGCACTGGATGAACAATTAGGCTTTTTTGCCGAGCATGGGGTTACGCGTATTTTGTTTGACGGTGAATCTGTGAAGGGCTTCAATGAGGATGAGTCGAAGAACAGCTTGCAGGCTTTTGCTAATTTGCTGAATGAACATGAGCTTGGTATTGCGGTTATTGAGGGGCTGAAGGCACCGCAAAAAGGTTTTAATACCCTCGCTTATCTCACTGACTACAACGTGGTTCGTCTTCATTCACTGACGGACGGCGAAGCGGTTCAAAGTCCGGAAACGTTAGCAGATCGATTTGCGCTTGCGACAAAGGACCGGAACATTCGAATGATTTATCTTAACGCTTCCGCTTCCAAGGATGCTGCCAAGGCAGCGATTACGAACCCGATAGATAATTTGGTCCGGTCGTTGCAAGCTCCCGGGAATGCGGTTCAGCGTATTGAAAATAACGGCTTTGAGTTTGCTCCTGCGGAAGCCTTTAAGGTATACGATGCAAGCTGGCAAACTTATCTGAAAGCATTAGTTGTACTAGGGAGCGTAGCTTTTATTGCGTTATTAGTATCGTGTTTCCTACCTTCGTTAACCTTGGCTTCCTTTGTTCTAGGGTGGGTTGGCTCCGGCGGACTATATGTATTGCGCCCGGCTCTGCTCGAGCAGTCGCTCGCGCTATTTGCTGCAATTAGTGCACCAACGATTGCTGTGGTGCTGGCTATTCGTAAAGTAGAAGAGCTACGGGAGAAGCATCCCGACATGACAGGAGCACGTAGGCTGACTCATACCATCGTTTTGTATCTGAAAACCTCGGTATTGTCGCTCGCTGCGGTACCTTTTGTGATTGCTCTGCTGAATAACATTACTTATAGTCTGGTGCTGAATCAATTCCGTGGTGTTAGTCTGCTGCATCTGGCTCCGATATTGCTTATTGCCATTTATGTGTTCCTGTACCGTGGTAATTCCGTGGCCGAGGAGCTTCGCAACTGGTTGCGGATGCCGATTACAGTATTATGGGTTGCGATCGCTGCGGTTCTGGGTGTAGCTGCCTTGTATTATCTCTCTCGTACCGGAAATGCGGGAACGCTGTTGCCTGGGGAAGCTGCTTTCCGATCTTTCCTGGAAAATGCCTTTGGCGTACGTCCGCGCAATAAAGAATTTTTACTGGCGCATCCGTTATTTATCGTGGGCATCTTTGCTGCCTGTCGTTATCGTTGGCCGCTGTTCGCCATGATTTTGGCTGTGATGGGACAACTATCAATGGTGGATACGTTCGCGCATATTCATACACCGGCTGTCCTTTCCTTGATTCGCGGCGTGTTGGGATTAGGATTGGGCTTAGTAGTAGGGTTGATTGCCGTACTGGCTTGGCAAATCATTGAAAGGTGCTGGAGCAAATGGTCGCCACGACTGCTAAAACCATAGTTCTGTCGGGGTATTACGGGTTTCGTAACAGCGGGGATGAGGCGGTGCTTCAGTCCATTCTGTTAGCCTTGGAGGAAGAGGGCTTAACATCCGGTGTGGACATCAAGCCTGTAGTTCTGTCCATTGATCCGGAATGGACGAGCCGCACCTATGGGGTGGAATCTGTACACCGGATGAAACTCGGTGAGGTAAGGAAGGCTATAAAGAACAGCGATGGTCTGATCAGCGGTGGAGGCAGCTTGCTTCAGGATGCGACTGGATTGAAGTCAATCCCTTATTATTTGGGTATTATTAAGTTAGCACAATGGCTGGGCAAGCCCACCTTTGTCTATGCTCAAGGGATTGGGCCGGTGCACCGGAAGATGTTCCGCCCGCTCATCGCATCGGTCTTCCGCCGCTGCGACTATATCTCCGTGCGTGATACAGAATCGGCTGGATTGCTTCGTGAGATGGGACTCCGCGAGAAGGATGCCGTTAAGGTCGTCCCTGATCCGGTGATGGGGCTGACTCTGGAGGGGGCAGTTCCTGAGGCGCCAACTCCAGGAGCGTTGCCGATTGTGGGAGTGTCCGTTCGTTTCTGGAATGGAGAACGAACGGATCTGACGCAGCTCGCCGAAGGGCTTGCGCTGCTCTGCCGCCGCAGACCGGTGCATATCCGCTTTCTTCCTTTTCATTTTCCCGGCGACGACGAAGCTTCCCGCTTCGTAATGGAGCGGCTTGGAAATGTGGAAGAACGCGGCTGCACCGTGAGCATTGCGTCAGAAGCAGAGCACCCGCGGGAGATGCTGCGGGAAGTGAGCCGGTGCAGCCTGCTGGTGGGAATGCGGCTGCACAGCTTGATATACGCCGCCTCGCAGCAAATTCCATTGCTCGGCATCTCTTATGATCCGAAGATTGATCATTTTCTTGGACGGATCAGCAGTGTTCCGGTGGGAACCACGGAGGACCTGGACCCGAGAATTCTGGCAGCGGAGGGCGAACGTCTTCTGCAGGAAGCTGAAGCCTGGCGTAAGACTCGCGCAGTGCAGATCCATGAATTGAAGCGAGAGGCGCGGGTGCCGGCAGGGCAGATTGCCGAATTTCTAAGAAAGTAATGGGGGAGCACGAGGATGACCAAGATGAATCAAGGCATTCCTACAGTTTCGGTGTTTGGTGTTGCTGTAAGTAAATGGGGGATGAACGAGACGGTTGCTTATTTAACGGAAGCCATCTCTGCTAGGCAGCCACATCATATTATTACGGCTAACCCCATTATGATGATGGCAGCCCTCGAGAACCCCGAATATAAAGCGATGATGCAAACGGCGGAGTTGATTGTTCCAGACGGCAACGGCTTGGTATGGGCCGCTCGCAAAGGTGGCGATCCCGTAAAAGAACGAGTTCCCGGTTATGAACTGCTTCATGAATTAATGAAGCAAGGGGAACGGTTGGGGTGGAAGGTGTACCTGGTGGGCGCAGCTCCGGATGTGATTAAGGAGACTGCTCGCCGCTTGGCCTTGCAGTATCCTGGAACGGAAATTGTTGGTTATCGGGATGGGTATTTCTCCACTGAGGAGGACCGAGAGGTGATTGCCGGGATCATCAAGGCAGCGCCAGATTTATTGTTCGTGGCCCGTGGTGCAGATACGCAGGAGCCCTGGATTGCCAAATATAAGGATGAACTGCAAGTGCCGGTAATGATGGGGGTAGGCGGAAGCTTTGACGTTATCTCGGGACGAGCCAAGCGGGCGCCGATGATGTTCCGCAAGCTTCGGCTGGAGTGGTTATATCGTTTGCTGAAGGAGCCTACTCGATTCCCCAGAATGCTTGCGCTGCCGAAATTCGCTGTGCGTGTAATGCGCGAGAAAGAAAACCTAACGAAAATGGGCTAAAACGCTCGATTTCTATGGATTTGAGCGGTTTTTTGCACAAAAACGAGGTTGGAGTTTCTTTCTAAACAGAGTATAATTCATTCCGGCAGAACAATTGGAGGTCGAAATGCATGTTGATGATTTACATCATCGGGTTTATTGTTTCTCTTGGCTTGGCTTTGGGCCTAACGCCGCTCGTTAAGAAATTTGCTATTAAGGTCGGCGCTGTGGATGTTCCCAATGCACGCAAAGTGCATACGCGAATCATGCCGAGACTCGGTGGTTTAGGAATCTTCTTATCCTTTGTCATTACGCTCTTCTTGTTGCTTCCGTTTCTTCCGGATATTTTCACGGTACGCGAAGTGAACTTTATTAAGGCCTTCCTGGTAGGGGGCACATTAACGATATTGCTGGGGGCGCTGGATGATCGCTTTGATTTACCGGCAAAGCTTAAATTTTTAGTCCAGATTGCCACAGCTTGTGTAGTTGTGTTCGTCTTTGATATTCGTTTGGAATTTGCTAACATTCCGTTCCATACCTATGGTGCGGTGGAAACCTGGGTAGCTATTCCGTTCACAATTTTGTGGATCGTTGGCGTAACCAATGCCATTAACTTGATTGACGGCTTGGACGGTCTTGCTGCGGGTGTTTCGGCGATTGCGATTGGTACGATTGCCGTGATGGCTTTCCTGATGGGCAACATCGTGGTTGCGTTAATTTGTCTGCTGTTGCTCGGCAGCATCATCGGGTTTTTATATTTTAACTTTCATCCTGCGAAAATATTTATGGGTGACTCCGGGGCTCTGTTCCTGGGCTTTAGTTTATCGCTGTTATCGTTGCTCGGCTTCAAGCAGGTGGCCATTGTATCGTTCCTGACGCCACTCATTCTGATTGGTGTACCGCTGTCGGATACGATGTTTGCTATTGTACGGCGCTGGATGCAGAAGAAGCCAATCTTCTCGCCTGATAAGGGGCATCTACATCATTGCCTGCGCGAATTGGGCTTTAGTCACCGTCAGACGGTATTGATTATTTATGGTATTGCCGCGTTCTTTGGTGTGTTGGCAATTATTCAATCTTCGGCTGCCATGTACAACGCAAACTGGGTTACTTTTGTCGTTATCTGTGTCATGGTCTTCTTCTTGCAAATCGGTGCCGAGGTTATTGGGCTGATTGGTAAGACGAAGCGACCTGTGCTTGATTTTCTAGCTCGTCTACGGATGAAGGCAGGAGCAGAGCGTACGGGGACGAAGTAACGAAGCAGGGGCTTAATATGTTTTTGAATTGAGACGGATTTATCTAATAACATGACTGTTGAACCTCAACCCGTTGGTAACAGCGGGTTTTTTCTTTGAATCCAATTTTAATGGATTCTTCTTCATGTTTTTCCTAAATTTCTTCCACTTTTCGACCGATAACAAAGGTAAGTGACGTTTTTGGGGCCGCTTCCCGAGAGCCATTGTCGGGAGCATCACACACTACATATCAAAGGAGAGATTTATACCATGCAACGCTTGAAAAAGCCGTTTATCTGGCTGACTTTGCTTTCTCTGGTCATTACCCTGTTGCCGGCCTCGTTTACGCCGGTGGCGAAGGCAGCACTGTCTTCAACTACCTACTTCAGTCCTGATATTTTGGACATTCGTAAGACAGTAGGTCTGAAAACGAGCGGAACTGATAATTTAATAAGTAGAGATAATGTATACGTTGTAACCAGTCCTACATTGACGATTAACGGTACCTATTCCAAGGTATCGGGCACAAGCCTGAAGGCACAAATCGATCAATTGGTATGGGATGAGGCTAAAAAGGAATGGGTTGTTGATGGTTTGCGTACGGTGCCAGGCACCGTGATGCAGGATACAACAGACCCGGACAAGCGTTTTGTGGCTAGAGACCTGACTTTATTCGCTGGTATGAACAAGATTACGTTTACCGGGACGGTAGGGAATTCAGAAGGTTCTGAATCCTTCTACGTGCTCTACGACGCAATTCCTTACGTTTCTGAGTTAAGAATCGTAGGCGGTGGGCCTGCGGCAATTAATTTAAATGAAGGAACTAAAGTGGTTGTAACTAACCCAACCATCTCTCTGGAGGGGATCGTTAACAACATCACGAAAGTAGCGGTATCTGTTAATGACGGTACGCCACTTTCAACGGATGTATATAACGACCAGTTGTATTCTCCACCATTAACATTGGCTCCCGGTCTGAATAAGCTGAAGATTGTGCTCTCCAGTTCAGCCGACTCAGTGACAATCCTGCGAGATGTATATTATTTTGATGAGAACAATCCGTTCACGGATATGTATTTTGTGGATGCTAGTGGTACGCCACAAAAGGCATTTGGCACCAAACCGACGATTACTACTACTTTACCTGGCACGGTAAATATGATCATGCAGGTGCTGGTACCATATGCTTCATCGGAACTCGATTTCTCAGATGCTGATACGACGATTACTATAAACGGTAATACTCCCCCATACAGTGGCGAAGATATTGTATTGTTAAATACTGATTTAAGTGATGGTGGACAGGAAATTATCATTCCTGGTGCAGATGGAATAACGCCAACATACCGCCTTGTGACCTTCCGAGTAGACGGAATTCCGCTGGAAGAAGACACGAACGGCAATATTAAAGCAACACAAACGGCACAGATAACGTTGGAATATGGTAATTATACGGCTTCCTATACTGATGCTAAGTATGGACGCGCTACCTTCTCCTATCTTCCGGGGCAAGTTGTAATTACGGATATGTACTATCTTCCGGATTATGATGGGACTGCAACGGATATTAGCGATTTTAATATGCTTCCATTAAATGGCGCTGAAGTGAGTGATTCGAGCTTTTATATTATGGTTAAGGCAAATGGTACGCCAGGAACACTGACAGCCGACTACCTGCCATTAGGGGCAAAAAGCTTGAGTTTAGGGAGTCCTGTGGCAAGCAATGTTATAAGGGGTGGGCAGCCATTACCTAACACCCAAATCTACAAAGTAACTAACTTTGCTAATGGCCAGCAGCAAGTACAGTTCAGGTATTCAGCTTCTGCGCCGTACAATGTCAATATTTCTTATGCTTCAAAGAGTTATATCTATATTGATAATCTGATTGATGGACAAACCTATACCTTTAACTCAAAAGTGACGAATACCTTAAAAATCTCTGGTCGATATGTTGGCTTTGAGAATATTGACAGTGTTCAATATACGGTCAATGGTATTAGTGGGACTAATTTGAACCAGGGGACCGGAGAAAATGGCGATGGTCCGACGGTTGAGTTGGATCTTGGTGATGGAAATGCATTCTCACTCGAACTTAACATCAAAACTACAGGTCCTTTGATCTACGGAGAAAACAGACTGGTATTTACCGGGATTTCTCTAGATGCAGCAGGTAATGAGAAGCTTGTCCGTAAAGACCTGCGGATCTATATTATTGATGAAAATGTATCTAATATTAATAAATTTCAGCCTGCCAGCATCCCAGACCCTGAATCATCACGCGTGGTCTTCCCAACGGCTGATGAATTCGGAAATGACACCGATGCCTTAAGTGAAGCCATTGCTAATATCTTCAAGCTGTCGACGGAGTTCACCTTCGTTGATCCAGGTTATGAAACCTCTGAGAAGGAATACGATTTGCTCATTCGCGGAGGAGGAGCAAGATTTGTTAATGTCTACATGGGTACCGAGAAAATATTCAGCAAGGAAGGCATTACTGAAACAATAGCGGCTGAAGTTGGCGCAAGCAATAGCAACAGCAAATACACCTATGATTTTGTGGGGAATGAAAGTGACTTTATTTTGCGGATTCGTGGTCTGAAATTCGATGCTCCTGGAACACAGGTATATAACCTTGAGCTAATTAATAATACGGGGGCACGGACTAACCAACGCTTGGAGATTACTCGTGTGCTTGATGCACTCCGCTTGTTAGCTCCTGTGCCTACGGTGGGCGATAAATTTGTGGTCAACAAGAACTTTATTCGATTTGATATCGAAGCAGAAGGAGCGGACTCTGTAGTCATCGGCAAGGGTGAAGCTATTCGTCGTCCCGATTTAGGTCCGGATCGCTTCGTTTATGACTATGTGGGCCTCAAACCTAACAAATCAACCAAAATAACGGTTGAGGCTGTTCGGGGAGGCGCGACTTCCGAGAAAACCATTGAAGTGTACTACACCAGTGAGATCGCTATCGATTCGCAGTACATGGCTGAAAAGGTAGGGACAAAATATAGTGCGTTCAATAAGACGCTGGAGTTATCCTTCCCTAAAGGAACGATTCTTCAATCCGCTGCACTTGATGCCAACCGAATCACGAAATTTTACCCTGACAATAAAATTTTGTTTGGGATTGCGGATCCTAAAGATGGTGTAGTTGAACGGAGAAATGATTACGGTGCTTTCATTAACCGTGGTAGTGAATATAATAATGTAGTTATTCCTGATAACCTGGTCTACAATTTCAACTACAACGGGACTACCATTAACTTTACGCGTGTGTCCCAAATCATGTGGGTAAATGGTGGAGTAGGCGAGTTCGGAAATAGGGGAGATAGCGGGTACCTGCCATCCACTAACGGGCTGGCTCCTTACTCGACAGAAGGTTACTTTACACGCTTCGATACTCTGCGCAAGCTTGTTCCTTCCCAACGGGGAGAGATCACGATTAAATTTGATACCAATGTAGTGGATGATGCGGGTACAACCGTAACTATGTTCCGTTATGTTGACAAGGGTGGTCAAGGCGTATGGGAGAATATTGGCGGTGAGGTAGACACCAAGAGCAACACGATCACGGCTCCGTTTGACGAGTTTGGATATTATACAGTCATGAAGCTGAACAAGAGCTACAGTGACGTCACTAATCACCCGTGGGCAAGAAATATTTTAACTGCCTTGTATTCGAAGGGAATTATGAACCGCTTGCGTGTAGACGCCTTTGGAGCGGATGATCAAACGACCCGCGGTGAGTTTGCTGCACTGCTGGTGAAAGGATTAAGCTTGCCTCTGAATTATGAAGGTACGCCAACATTCTTTGATGTGGGTTCGACTTCGGGGACGACAACCTGGGATTATAAATACATTGAAACGGCAGCCAGAGCAGGGATTATCACAGGTAGAACCGAAGGCTTCTTCTCACCAAACGTTCCGATTACGAGACAGGATGCTGCGGTTATGATTGCCCGTGCAGCAGATTTGAAGTTGGCTATCAATGATGATAAATTGAAGACGAACGTAACCAAATCCTTCTTGGATGGCGGTAGTATTGACCGTTATGCGCTTCCGGCTGTACAAGCTGTTACGAAGGCTAAAATCATGTCAGGTAGCCCAGTGACACTGGAAGGAGCCAAGAAGCCTTCTTATAACTTCAACCCAACCAGCAATATGACCCGTGCTGAAGCCGGCAAAATTGCGGTAGAGCTGTTTAAGAAGAGCACAAGCTTGTTCCCTAAAAACTTGAGCTAGATTGTTTTCAAATTAGAAATAGGCCTCTGAACTGTGACCCGCAAGAAGGACGCTTTGTAAGAAGCTGTCCTTTTGCGGGTCCCTTATTGTATTACCAATTACATCTTTTTGTAATTTGGGGAGCTTTGCGATACAATAGGCAGAGTAATAGACATTATGCAAAAGGGTGAACTTGAACAGATGAAACCGATTTTATCTAAACCTCAACTAGGTTACTCCAAGGCAAAGCGTAAATTTGAGGATAAATCCAAAGTGTTGGAGAAGAAAATTGAAGAGACGGCTAAATTGCAAGAGGTAACCCAGGAGGTTATGGAAGGGCTTGTAGTTGAAACCGGTTTTCATGAGGCATTTACAGCGCTGCGTGCGGCTGAGAATGAATTGATTGAGTGGTCCCGCATCACGATGACGCATGAGAAGACATACAAGGACAATAAAGAAGCAGTTGATAGCATGTACGAGAAATTGAATAGTGATCCGCAGATGCGAGCTCGTATCATCCAGTTGGCCATGAGAGTCAGATGATTTGCCGAACGATTGTTACGAGTGTTGTCCATAGGACGTCCTAAAAAAGGACGTCTTATTTGTCATGTCTGTACATATATTAAGGATAGTGCGAATTGGGAAAAGTTGCTTAATGACTGACATATTTCGGCATGATATACTAATTTCCGTCAGTAGGTAGTGAAGTAAAAAAGATCAAATTGAGGGTATTCCTAGAAAAGTTACAATCTCGCAATTTTTTTTCGAAATCCCCGCAACTTTTTGAAATCTGCTGCGTTTAAGTTGTAGAGCATGACAATGACGACCAATTTAGACATGGCAATACGTTCCTCATAGGGAAACTTGTCTATCTATTAGAAAAATTAGCTTTACGGCACTTGGGACTCATTGTATAATGTTTAGGTAGGATTAGGAAACTAGTCTATTTCTACATTCTACTAATTGAATTGGTTTACAAGTTTCTGCGATTTTATCGCAGACCTAATTTATAGGAAACCTGCTCAGGCTCTGGAAAGGGGGTGCAATGGCTAATGAGTAACACGAGCTATTCATTTAAAGAAAATTCTCATTTGTTAGTTAATCAAGGAGGAGAAAAAAAGGTTATGAAGAAAATTTTATCCGTAGCTCTGTCTACAGCAATGGCATTCTCTATGTTTGCTTCTGTAGCTTTCGGCGCCGAAGCTAATTTGTCGCCTGAACAACAATTTAACGCTTTGAAAGAAGCTGGTATCGTTACTGGCTACCCAGATGGTTTGTCCCACCTGGAAAGAACTTTGACTCGTGCTGAACTGGCTAAAATCGTTGTTAACGCAATCGCTTTGGAACCAGTAACAGGCGTGGCTACTTACAAAGACCAAAACTACAGTGCTTCCCACTGGGCAGCTCCTTACATTGAAGCAGCTACTGCAGCTGGTATCCTTCAAGGTAAAGACACTGTAAAAGGTTTGTTCGATCCATCGGGTAACGTAACAGTTCAAGAACTGGCTAAAGTTCTGGTAACTGCTTTGGAACTTGAAGTTCCTGCTGATGCTGAAAACACTGCATCTCCATGGGCTAAAGGTTATGTAGCAGCAGCAGTTGAAGCTGGCTTCATTGCTGAAGGTATCAACTACCAAGCAGCAGCTACTCGTTCCCAAGCTGTAGTTGCAGCTTATGCAATCTACGAAAACGCTCAAGTACCTTCCGTAGCTTCCTACACAGTTTCCGAAGGTGGTAAAGTTGTTGAATTCAAACTTTCCAACGACGAAGTTGTAAAAGTTGAATTGGAAACTGCTTTGGTACCAAACAAAGAAACTGAAGTTAAATTCACTCACAACGGAACTGAGTACACTGCAAAAGTAACTTATGTTACTACAGCAGCACAAAAGGTATCCACTGTTGCAGCAGGTAGCCTGAAAGAAGTTGTAGTAACTTTTGACGGTACTGTAGATGCAGTTACTGCAGAAAATGAAGATAACTATTCTATTGATGATGTAACTATCGATAGCGCTACATTGTCTGAAGATGGAACGCAAGTAACGCTCTTGCTGACTGAGGACAGCGATGCATTGGAGAACAAAGAAGAATATACTTTGTCCGTTAAAGATGTTCAAAACTCTGATGCTACTGTAACGTTTGATTCCGAAGTTAAATTCACTCCAGTTGATGTGACTGCACCAACAGTTTCTGAGGTAGTAAGCTTGGGGACAAGTGCTTTCAAAATCAAATTCAGCGAGCCGATTAACCCGGATGATGCTCAGGATCCTTCCAACTACTCCATCGATGGAGGAACAATTGCTGGATCGATTGAATATTCTTATCCAAATACAGTAATCGTGAATGCTAACCTTTCTGTTGGTGAACACACTATTGCTGTGAGCAAAGTGAAGGATTTCTCCGGTCTTGTAATTGCTCCAGTAGAGCAATCATTTGATGTGGTTGAAGATACAGCTGCTCCTGAAGTAGAATCGATCAAGTCTAACGACCTTAAGGAACTGGTTATTACATTTGACGAAACTATCAAGAACATTGATGAAGTTTACGCAAATGTTACATCTAACGATGCTGCTTCAATTAAAATTAATGACAATGTAGTTACTGTTAAGCTGGATAGCGCAATGAGCTATACTGCTAATACAATCTACATTAAAGGTGTTACAGACTACAGTGGTAACTCTGCAGATCGTACTGCGACAGTTACACCTACTATTGATGTTGTTCGTCCTGTTATCGTAAATAGCGATGTTGAAAAAGATGGTGATGACTACATCGTTTGGTTGAAGTTTAACAAAACGATCGATCAAACAGATGCTGTTGACGCTAGCAACTATGTCCTGAAGGATGCTGATGGTGATGTTGCTGATACAGCCTACACTGATGCTGATGGCAATCCTCAATTGGCAATTGAATTTGATCTTGATTCTGAGAAGGAAGTAAAAGTTAACCTGGGTAGCGACTTGGATGCAGCTAAATATACCTTGACTGTATCGGGTATTGTTGATACTGCTGTTATCTCCAACACCATGTTGCCACAAACAATCAGCTTTGACTTGTCAACATTGGCTGACAACAGCCTTGATAAGGCATGGGTGACTGGTGACTATCTGTACTTGAACTTCTCTAGCTCAGTAGCTACATCGGGTAATGGTACAGCTCTTGATAAAGCTAAATATTACATTGATGGTGGTAATTACTACGATGGTACTGTGCGTTTGTATAACTCAGATACAGTACGCTTGGCACTGAAAGATTTCAAAACTCCGGTTTCTTCAGTTGCAACAGTCTACGCAAGCTATATTAAGAATGCTGATGGTGAGTACTTCACTAAGGGATCTTCTTACTTGCTTGATGTAGCAGTGACTAACGTTGCAGCAGATATTAAAGATTCTTCTGTAGTGAGTACAACGAAGGTTACTGTTGAATTTGACAGCAAGCTTGCTAGTGTCAATAAAAACGACTTCACAGTTAATGGTGTACAACCAAGCAATGCTTCGTTGTCCAGTGACAAAAAGACTGTAACATTGACGTTCTCTGGTAATAACGTTCTGTCCAAAGCAGATAGTGTGTTCGCACTGGACATTGCTGCAGACTCAAAAACTAGAGACGTTTATGGAAATTCAATTCTTCCGCAAACTGGATATTCACTTAATGACGACATCGCTCCAGAAGTAACATCAACTAACTTTGCTACTCCTGTAGCAAATGTTACTAATGCAACCTACGAATTCAAGTATACTGTTAGCGAGAATATCGAAGATAAATCTCAAACTGGCACTAAATACACTCAACTGTATGTGAAAGACCTGTTTGATATTAGTCTTGACGGTGCAGATGACTTAGAAGCTGCTAACTATACGATTTCTGTAGAAGCAGATGCAAATGGTAATGATCGTGTACTGGTAATTGCTATTGACCAAGCCGAACTTAGTGGTGTTAAAACTGTTTCCATCAGCTTTGCTGGCGGAAAAGGTGCAATCACTGACGATGCTGGTAACGATCTGAAGTCCTTCTCAACTGTAAAAAGATATACTGTTTCTCCATTCTAATTGAATTTTCAAATCAAAAAGGCGGACCCTCACGGGGTTCGTCTTTTTGATTTGAAATTATATTTATTGGTAGGCTAAGTGTTTTTAAGAATTTTCAGCAATATTTCAGCCTTCTCTGTTAAACTTTTTTTAGTTTGGCGCGTATATAGTATATAGGACTAAAAAGTAGGAGGACTGAAATTGAATAGAACCAGGATATTTGTAGCTTCGATGGCGGTTACCGCTCTGCTTGGCCAAGCTGTTGCGGGCCCTGTAGATGTTGCTGCTGCCGCTGCTAAGAAAACAACGACTTCTCAGAAGCAACCTGCAGTGAAGACACTTAGTCAATTGAAGGCCGTGAGTATTGGTGCCAGGAGTACGGTTAAGCTAACCAACGTTAATATTTTGTCTCAAGATGGCGAAAATATATTGACGTATACTTTGACTTATCAAAATGGGGGGAGTTCTGCTCTATCCTTACTTGATTATTGGTCTAAAGTTAAGACGAAATCCGGAACGGTCTATAGTGTGTCCGCCATCAGTGCTGACAAAGACAAAAAGACAGTTGTTCCAGGAGCTTCTGTTAATGTCACTTATACGGCCAAGATTGCTAAGGGCCTAAAGTATAGTGATTTGAACTTCCAAGTGATTAAATGGAATTTTAGTGTTGCCGGGTATGAACAATTACTCGGAAGTATAAGCGTGCCAGCTTCTTATGTGGTTGCTACTCCTGTGAACACAACAGGAAAGCTTGTTTTTGGTGAGAATTCAGCCAATGCTAAAGTAACTTCAGTAAATGTAATTGGGCTAGGAAGCTATAATTATGTAGGGGTTGCCTTGCAATTACATAATTCGGGCTCCAGAACGATCGAGAACCCCAATTTGAAATATATATTACAAACCCCTAGTGGTACCCCATTTGCTTTAACTGCAGATGCGTCTAGTACAAATTATCAAATCTATCCTCAGGAAATCAAAACACTTAACTTAATTGCCAAATTGCCAAAAACAGTGAATACGGCTAATTTACAACTTCTAGTAGCTCAGAATGATGAAACCACTAAGGCCGATCTACCTTTGGCTACTATGGACTTGGGGACGAAAAAAGGGCAACAGTCTGTTACTGCGGTGGATAAGGAACGCATTCTGAATGTGAGCAATAATCGAATTGCAACAAGAATAGATAGCGTGTCACGAAATCAAAGCTTTGGGGAAAGTAGCCTGTCTGTACAGTTTGCTTTGAGTAATAAAGGCGATCAGACAGTAACTTTGCCTAATTATGCTTTTGAAATTCAGGCAGGTGCCAAATCTTACACTTTATCAGCTAGTGGACTGGAAGGAATTACGTTGGGGCCTGGTGAGGAACAATTGATTACTGTTGATGGTACGATTCCTGTCATTGTTAACTCAGATGAACTTGAACTGATACTTAAAACACCAGCGGGAACCTCAGGCTCTGGAGAGGGAGCTACGCCTGAAACAGCTAGTACTTATCCTCTAGCAGCGTATAGCTTACCTAATTATACCGAAATGCAGAGCTCGGTGGGGCAAGAGAGAATTGTTAAGAATAATGATGGAACATTTGGTGTTACACTGGATGCTGTTCAGAAGCTTCCTTGGAATGATGGGAACCTGTTGGCAACTAAGGTTACCATTGCTAATAAAGGTACCAAAGCAGCAAAATTACCGGAGTTGGCTGGGGCCTATAAGCTTGATTTAACTACGCTAAGCAACGATGTGCAATTGATTAGTAGTAATACGACTCAAATACTGGGTGCTGGTGAAAAGACGAGTGTTTATGTGGTCGCGAATGTTCCAAGTAGTCTCACATTCTCCCAGTTGCAGGTTCAACTACTTCAAAAAGTAGGTGCTGATAAGACAAGCAATTGGACGATGTTCTCTAACTATGGGAAAACAAGTGATTTGAAGGAAATTGCAGATGGTTCATACTTCAATTTGGATACAGCAGGTAAGAAATCTGATTTACAAGCACGTAAGACATATATGTATAAGGGCAGCAGTAACGATATCATCTACTCTGAATTAATTATGAAGAACCGGGAGACCAAACAAGTAACTCCAAGCCAACTTACAGGTTACTTCTTAACGGATAAAGGACAATACTACAAAGCCGAAGCCAATCAAGTAACTCATTCGGTTGGACCCGATGCGGCAAGCATAGTCTCCTTCTCTGCCAAGGTTCCTAAAGGGACAGTTGTATCCAACTGGCAGTTAATTGTTGGCGAAAGTATTAAGGACAATCAATTTGCTCAAGGAGAAGATGTGAGCACGGGCTATGTAAATGCAGCGACCATGGAGCTTAATCTGGACAGTCGAAGTGTTCAAAGAGGTCTCAAAAATGTACAACTCTTCCCGTATACACTGGATGTAACGACTATTGAGGGGCGTACCAATTCTTCTGGACTTGAAATAAACTTAGAGTATGATCTTAGTCGTGACTTAAGCTTTGAGATGGGAGAATTTGAGCATAAGTTCATGCTTGAAGTTATAGATTCTAGTGGTGCTCGTTTCCAAAAAGAAATTGAATTGGAAAAGGATTTTGTCATTGGTAATAGAAAAGAATTGTCGTACCAGATTACCGATCCTATTTTTGCAACCTTGAAATCAGGCTCATTCCAATTCAATATTTATGATGTTTATCAAGGAGAAAAAACAATCATTGCAACACAGGCATCATACTTCATTAATGATGATCTATATAATTAAAATACTTTACTCACAAGCCCAAATCCATCCCGGATTTGGGCTTGTTTCACTCTATTAAAACCTCTATCATAGACAGTAGCAGATTCATAGAGGAGGAGCATAATGAAGTCAGTTTGGAAAGTTACGGCTGCGGTAGTTCTGATTGGCGGTAGTGTATGGGCGGGATCTTTATTGAATATGCAAGCAGAGGGAGCAGAGGCCACGCCAGGAACCGCTAACGACCCTGTTGTGACGAAGAGCTATGTGGACCAGGCTATTCGTCAGGCTTTGGGGGGCGGGGGCTCATCTGAACCATCCAAGGAGACTCCGGTGACAAGCCCTGGTAGTTCAGGCAACTCAGGCGGCAGCTCTAGTGAAGAAGCGATTAGCATTGTTGAGGTGAAGCCTGGGAAGATTCTTATTGCTTCCGCAGGAGCTGAATTCATCGTTCGTTCCGGCAAAGCTGTAATCTATAGCGCAGATTCAAATGGTGTTGCTGATCTTACGGATGGTAAGGATATTGCCAATGGTGGAACAGTAGTGAATAATCATTTGTTATCTTTCCCTCGTGAAGGACGGGGTATTCAAGTTGTGGACGGAGACACCCATAACTTAATTGTGATGGTACGTGGCGGATATAAAGTTCAGTAATAGCATATAAATTCCATGATCTTGCATAAGTAACAACCATTGATCCGTGTAAATTAGAGCCGTTAACACATAATACTCCTGAAGATATTATTTTCTTAGGAGGTGTCTACAATCATGGCAAGAAATAATCGTAAAATTGTACCGGAAAGCCGTCATGTGCTACAGCAATGGAAATATGAAATTGCCGCCGAATTCGGGTTACCCGTAGGTTATGGAGCGGAAGGCGTAGCAGATACAGAATTCGCTGGCGAATTAGGCGCTACGAGTAGTGGCGGACATATACACCGCGGTGGCTGGGGACATTTAACGTCTTGTGAAAACGGATCAATTGGTGGAGAAATCACCAAACGATTGGTTGCCCATGCGGAGCGGGATTTTTCTTTATAACATAATTCCGACAAAAAAACATGAATTTATTTTGACACGACCTGTCAAATGCGATAATATTTCATTTGAGGATTGTCGATCAAACCTTTTCCAATGTGGAAAAGGTTCATTTTTTGATTATCAACCGCATTACTGCGATCCTTACATAAAATATTATCTCCATACGCTGGGGAGGAGGTTCCATTTATGTCTATACAAGGAAGACACTTATTTACTTCTGAGTCTGTTACCGAAGGACATCCTGATAAAATTTGTGATCAGATTTCAGATGCAGTACTTGATGCCTTTCTGGAAAATGATCCTTATGCCAGAGTAGCGTGCGAAGTATCGGTTGCTACAGGTCTTGTGCTAGTCATTGGTGAGATCAGCACCAAATCGGAATATGTAGATATTCCGGCTATTGTACGGAAGACGGTTAAGGAAATTGGATATACTCGCGCCAAATACGGCTTTGATTCCGATACCTGTGCAGTGCTTACCTCGTTGAACGAGCAGTCTGCAGATATAGCTCAAGGCGTTAATGCAGCTCTGGAAAATCGCGACCCGGAACAAATGGATAAAGAAACAGCCAATATTGGTGCCGGTGACCAAGGCTTGATGTTTGGTTTTGCGACCAATGAAACCCCTGAGTATATGCCTTTGCCGATTGCTTTGTCGCATCGTATTGCTCGTCGCCTTGCTGAGGTTCGCAAGGATGGTTCACTGACTTACCTGCGCCCTGATGGAAAAACACAGGTAACGATTGAATACTTGGACGGTAAGCCAAAACGTGTGGATACGATTGTAGTATCTACCCAACATGCGGAAGATATTACGTTGGAGCAAATCCAACGGGATATTAAAGAACAGGTCATTCTTCCAGTGGTTCCTGCTGAACTGCTCGATGAGGAAACCAAATACTTTATTAACCCTACAGGTCGGTTTGTTATTGGGGGGCCTCAAGGGGATGCCGGACTTACTGGCCGGAAAATTATAGTAGATACTTATGGTGGGTATGCTCGTCATGGTGGGGGAGCCTTCTCCGGGAAGGATCCGACTAAGGTGGACCGTTCTGCGGCATATGCAGCTCGTTATGTAGCTAAGAACCTGGTAGCTGCGGGCTTGGCAGATAAAGTGGAAATTCAGCTTGCTTATGCCATCGGAGTTGCTAACCCCGTGTCCATTAATGTGGATACTTATGGGACAGGGAAGGTGCCTGAGGCCAAGCTAGTTGAGCTTGTTCGTGACAACTTTGATCTCCGTCCTGCAGGCATTATTCGCATGCTGGATCTTCGTCGCCCCATCTATCGCCAGACGGCGGCTTATGGACACTTCGGACGTACAGACCTCGACTTGCCTTGGGAAAGAGTGGACAAGGCAGATGCTTTGAAGCAGCAAGCGGGTCTTTAATCAACCAACGCTAGTTTAAAGAACAAACGGGCCTTTTTCCTAAACGGAAGAAGGTCCGTTTTTTTGGCAAAATTGTTCCTTACCCAGTTTGATATCGGTTCTGAACGTTTGAATGCTGTCTAAACTTATAGACTCAATTTGCCGTTAATAGATATAGGTGTGTGTCGGTTTAGAGACTGTCTACATAGATTATTTTGCTAGAGAGGGGAACAAGGAAAATGAAAAGGAAAGTATTCACCATACTTGCTATGTTATTGATCTTTTGTATGTTGGTCCAGCCTGCATCGTTGGCTGCGGCCTCCAGCACAGTAGCTCAAGGAAATGTAATAGGACAGTATACTGGTGAAGAAGCGAACCAGGTGTTGTTCCGTAGTTTGGAGAGTGATAGTCAGATTGCGAAGAGACAGATGGCAGCAGTTTCAGTCTCGGCCACGCAGGACACATATTTAAATTACAAAAATTTGTATCCCAGCGCGGGAAGCACCAACGTTAGTCTCAATACAGATTTAGAAATCGCTTTTGATGCTAATTATACAATTACTGCTGATGTGGATAAAAGTGGAATCCGTCTTCGAGATAGTGGCAACGATTCAGTAGATTTTAGTGTTCATCGAAGTAGTAATACATTGGTCATCTCTCCAGACACCGGGGATTCGGATTGGCATGCAGGAGATAAGTACACGGTGGTGATTGATCGAGGAGCAATTACTCTTAAACGTAGCACGGGTACTCAAGTATTTTATAATAACGGCATTAGTTGGACTTTTACAACGGCCGGAACAATAAATGATACGACGGCCCCCCTACTGGAGGGTGTAGAAATGTACAATAATAGGACGATCCGTCTCAATTATAATGAACGGCTTAATTCAGACGACCCGCGGACTTCTTATTTTACAGTGACGGTGAACGGGGACTCTCGTTCTATAAGTAATGCATATGTATCTGGTAGCAGTGTTTATGTTGTTCTAGAAGTAGGGGTAGCTATCGGGCAGAATGTCCGTATTAGCTATAGCGGTAGTGATAGCTACAGAGCCATTCAGGATCGTTCGGGTAACCTGGCTGCTGCCTTCTCTGCTAAAGACGTAACGAACGGCGTAGATTCAGTCATGCCGAAGCCAAGAGATGGTCATATCTCCGGGAGTACGCTGACGTTGTCTTTCAATGAAAGCTTAAAGTCGGTATCGACCTACGCTTACCAGCAATTTACGGTTACCGCCGACGGTTCAGTGAAGTCGATAGATCGTCTGAGCCAAAGTGGTTCAACGGTTACCCTTTATTTATCCAGTGCCGTAACGAATGGACAGGTAGTTAAAGTATCGTATACTCCAGGCTCTTATCCGCTCAAAAATAGCCGAGATTTGGATATTTCAGCATTTAGTGATTTTCTGGTGCGAAATTATAACGATACTAAGCCTCCGGAGCTAGTGGGGGTAGAAGGTTCTGAAAATAAGATTACGATGAAATATAATGAGGCGCTAAGAACCTCGATTACGCCGCCGAAGAGTTATTTTTCGGTGCTGGTCAACAACTCTCCGGTCTATGTTACCAAGGTAGAGGTGGAGTCCGATCAAGTTACACTTACCCTGGCCTCATCTTTCAACAAGGATCAGAATGTGACTTTGTCTTATGTATCTGGGGTGGATGGAATTGCCGATTTAAACGGGAATCTGGCCGGATATATCAACTTGAAGGCGGTTGGGTATGGAGCTGTAGCGGATGGAGTTCAGTCGGCTGCGGTAAACGGTGATATTTTATCCATTGTGTACAATAAATCTTTACGAACCGTGTCCAATTTGCCAACAGGTCAGTTCTCAGTGCTAGTCAATCAGGTTAGCCGGGGGGTTCAGGCTGGTGAAGTCAGTGGAGATACCGTGCTGCTTAAGTTGACCTCTCCCGTTACGGCTGGGCAGACAGTTGTATTAACGTATTACACGGGAACCAATCCACTATATGATGGCCAAGGAAACATGTTAAAGAGCTTCAGCAATATGCCTGTACAAAATTTGACCGGTGGTGGTTCCGGGGCAACGCAACTGGATTACTTGAATACCGTGGCGGCGGGTGAACTAGGTAGTGGCGGGTATTTGCTCAATATGAAAGCTGCCACAACTTCTTCCAGCCAGTCCAGACGTGGACAAGCAATCAAGCGCTATGTGCTGGATAATACTAAGCTAAGAGATGCATTACAATTCCTGGATAGCAGCAAGGCAACATCCCAAAAGCTGATATTTGAAGTGCCTGCTACAGAGAAGGCTGCTGAGCTAGTTGTGCCGATTGGTGCGCTCATTGATTATTATAGTATGGGAAGAACAGGTACCATTGCACTGAAATATAAAGATGTGATGTATGAACTACCATTGGAAAAAATTCCATACAACAGCATTTCACGTCATTTTGATAATACTAATCTGATTAGCGCCTTTGTGAGAATTCAATTGGAGCCTGTTTCCAGAATGGAGTTATCCACTCCTTACGCTCCTACGACTAATATCACTCCGCTCGTAGATCCTGTGGAGGTGCAGGTATCAGCTTACAACGGCTTGATGGCTAGCAACTCACTGGATTTGGACATGACAGGTAAGCTGTACTTCAAGACGCCAATGCTTCAATCAGGCTATGGGACGGTCTTCCTAAGTGCCTATGATAGAGCGACGGGGGCAATTACCTACATTCCTTCTAGCAAATCTGGCAGTGGAAGCGGAGCAGTGCTGACAGGAGTGCTGAATGGCAACTTCATCGTGGGCCCAGCCGAGGGATACAGCTATTTTTCGGACGTTTCCAAGCATTGGGCCAAAAATGATATTGCAGAGCTGTCAAATCGCTTGATTATTTCAGCACGTTCTTCGGATAATAGCAAATTCCAGCCTAATGAAAATATAACCCGTGCGGAATTTGCCGAGTTTATTGTCAAAGGTCTTGGACTTGTAGGAGATGAAGAAGGTGTGCGTCGCTTCCCTGATGTGTCTGCGGGCGTGATGGGGGCCTATATCGGGGCTGCGGCAAAGGCCGGGATTATTAACGGCAACTCTGACGGAACGTTCAAACCGAATAGTTATATTACGCGCGAGCAGATGGCGCTAATGATGGTTAGGGCAATGGATTATGCGGGGTATGATATGTCGATGAATGGAGCGAGTGCTGCTACATTAACGCGCTTCAAGGACGTAGCCAAGATTCAGTCCAAGGATACGGTGGCTAAAGCCGTGAAGGAAGGGATTATCCAAGGGGTATCGGTGAACACCTTCCAGCCGCAAGGTAATGCAACACGGGCGCAGGCGGCAGTAATGCTCAAGCGAGTCCTGGATAAGCTGAACTATTTATAGAGTTGTGAATCATCCCGGTGCGGGGATACCCTGCATCGGGATTTTTTATGTTGATAAATGCTTATACACAAGTTATCCACCAAACTCACAAAATCCACAGGGGTTTCATCCTTAAAAAAAGAATGTGCAGATAGTTACCCACAATATCCACAAAACTTATCAACAAAATCCACATTATCCACATCGAATAAGAGAAAGAGAGATTTTTTAGTGAAAGAAATCTGCAAATTGTGGATAGTTTTGCTAGATTTCTTTAACAATCTCGCTTTTTTTCGTAACTTTTCTGTGTAAATACAGTCTATAAATAGAGTACTAGTTCGGAGGTGGGGAGTATCCCGTATCCGGCATAGATTTTGTTTAAACAGATGGGAGAGTCGTTATCTAAAATGGTAGTCAAACAAGAGGAAACTGGAAGAGTTGTCGTCAAATCGGAAGCTGCCCGTCCTAACTCAAAATTTACCCGGCTGGTCGTTAGCCATGGCAAGAAGTTGGCATTGGTTACGCTGGCGGGATTAATATGGATTCAACCTGTCATTGGGCTTGGCCCGCTAGGAGGTTCTGCATTAACCGCCGAGGCAGCTGCTAGTCAGACGGTGAAGCGTGGGGAAGAAATTCTAACCTCTGGAGCAAGGCTCGTCAAATATGAATATACGGTCACCCGTTCAGGTAAGCCGGTGAAGGTATTGGCCGATGTAATTGAAGTGGATTTAACCAATCCCTATGTTCAGCTCGATGTGATGACTGGCAAGGGGGGACAAGTCACAACTAGACAAACGGTTGAAAACATGGCGAAAGAAAATGGAGCCGTGGCTGGTGTTAATGGGGATTTCTTTGCGACTAAAGGACAGGGAGTTCCCATGGGAGGGGCCGTTTCTCAAGGCACCATGGTGACTAGTCCAACGCAGTTACAGGGGATGTATGCCTTTGTCGTGCGTAATGATGGAACTCCGATGATTGATCGGTTCAGCTTTAACGGTACCGTATTTGCCGAGGATGGGTCTACCTTTGCTCTTAGTGGAATCAACCAGGAAGCCTACATGACAGAACCGGAGAAGGCCTATAGCCATGCCGGGAAAATGTACATTTATACCAGTGCGTGGAAGGCGGAAGCGCGGCCAGCAGACAGCTCAACGACGCCTACGGAGGTCATGGTGCAAGGGGGCGTGGTCACGCAAGTTTCCTTGCAGTCGGCCATCCCAGGAGCGGTGCCGCCGGACGGTTATATTCTGCGTGCCCATGGGGCTGCTGCGGAATATGTGGCCTCACATCTTACGGTGGGAACGCGAGTCGATACTAGTTATGAGCTGCGCTCGCAAACCGATGGACAAATTATTAATCCGGCCGAGCTGAAAATGATGATTGGCGGACATACCCTGCTGGTGGATCAAGGTAAGGCTTCGGCATTTACTCGTTCTACTACATCTATTAGTGGTGGAAGTGCAGTGGCCCGGACGGCTGTTGGTTACTCCAAGGACGGAAAGAAAGCTTATATCATTACCGCCGAGAAGAATGGCAGCAGTAGTGGTATGACATTAAAAGAATTGCAAAGCTTTATGACAGGAATTGGCGTCTGGAAGGGTGTAAACCTGGATGGTGGCGGCTCTACGACGATGGTGACGCGGCCGCTCGCTGAAACGAATGCCCAGTTAACATTTACTACCTCCAATGGCTCGGCAGGTCAACGTGCGGTTGCTAATGGCTTGGGTGTATTTAGTACGGCGCCGCAAGGAGCACTGAAGGGTCTGAAGGTGAGTGGTGCCATGGCGCTGCTTATTGGACAAACCGTCCCTTACTCTTTGAAGGGCTATGATACTTACTATAATCCGATCGATACGGGAAGCATTCAGGCTTCATGGAAAGCCAGCAATGGCAATGTAGTATGGACCGAGGGTGGGTTTAAAGGTGTGAAGGCGGGAACCGCCAAAATTACGGCATCCAGCGGAGAAGCTAACACCAGTATGGATGTGAAGGTGCTGGGAGGCTCGGATCTGGAGAGCTTAACGCCAGGTACCACCTTTGCCCCACTGGAGGCGGGAGCTAGCGTGACGGTTGCCGTTACGGCGCAAATCAAAAATGGAGCTGCGGTGGAAGTGCCTTCTGAATCCGTAAAATGGACTTTTAGTGGCATGAAGGCGAATGTGCAAAATGGTGTCTTGACCGTCCAGTCCATTAATGATGGGGCAAAGTTTGCCTATGCAACACCTTCTTATGACGGATTTACCGGTACACCGGTCGTACTCGCAGCTTCCTTGGAGACAATCTGGGAAAGCTTCGAGAATATCACCTACCCTATTTCCTTTACCGGGCTTCCGGTGGGAGTGACCGGATCGGCAACGATCGTGCCAGGCAGCGGCGAGCGTGCCAATTCTCAGGTACTGCAGCTTGATTATGATCTGACAGGTGGAAGTGGTGGCAAGTTTGCTTATGCAGAGTTTAACGGGGGAAGCGGTCGAGCAATTCCGGACAATGCTACGGCATTAACAGTGGATGTACTTGGCGATGCCAGTCTGAACTGGGTACGGGCTGAGTTGTCCGATGCCGATGGGAAGCCGGTATACGTGGATCTGGCACGTCCGATGGATTTCAGCGGTTGGAAGACCGTGACCGCCGACTTGACAGCAAATACAATTAAATACCCGGCCAAACTCAAACGGCTGTATGTCGTGAACGTAGAAGAAGGTCAGGATGAGCGAGCGTTGACAGGAAGCGTATCTTTTGACAATGTACGCTTCACAGCACCGGCCCTTGAGGGAGATACAGGCTTCCCGAGTGCCAAGGCTGTGATGGTGCTGGGTCAGAAAACAATGACGGTCAATGGGAAGAAGCAAAGCCTGGAAGCAGCACCGTTGTTGCAGAACAACACTACCTACGTGCCGATAAAATATGTATTGGATGCTTTTGGTGGTAATGCAGCATGGAATAGTGCGGCTAAAAAAATTACGGTTACCCGGGGAGCGACCACGTTAGAACTGACCGTGGGGAAGAAGGAATTCCTGCTGAATGGGGCCGCGAATAAAGCAGAGGTTTCACCAATAATTGTAAATGGTAGGACTTTAGTCCCGCTTCGAATGGTATCTGAACAGCTTGGGATTGGCGTAAATTGGGAACAGAAAACCAAATCCATTACTCTCGAATCATGATATGATTAGTCTGGAACTATATGGACTAAAGAACGGAGAAGGATAAGTGGATTTCCAAGCCGATGCCATTGATCGCGTCATTAACAATGCTGTAAACGTAATGGAAAATAGCAAGCTGCAAATCCTTGAAATACTGGACTCGGCGCGTAATGAGCTGAAGACTCTCAACAACGAACTGCAAAATGTCATGAAGGAAACGGCAGAAACGGTAGAGAAGGTAGATCAACTTGAAGTGAATTATCGTCTTTCCCGCATCCGGCTGACGGAAGTCAGCCGGGATTTTGTGCGGTACAATGAGGAAGATATCAAGCAAGCCTATGAGAAGGCGACGCAGCTTCAACTTGATTTGCTGATTTATCGGGAGAAAGAGATGTACCTGAAGGCTCGTCGCGACGAGCTCCAGAAACGGTCTCGGGATGTGGAGAAATCGGCTGAACGTGCAGAGACGATTAGTACACAGATGGGGGTTGTGCTGGAATATTTCTCAGGCGAGTTAGGTCAGGTGACCCGTATTCTGGAATCAGCGAAGAACCGGCAAATCATCGGGCTAAAGATTATTTTGGCTCAAGAAGAGGAACGCAAGCGGATATCTCGTGAAATTCATGATGGGCCTGCACAACTACTTGCCAATCTAGTGCTTAGGACGGAAATTGTAGAAAGAATGCTCGCTAAGCAGGAATTTAAGATGGTACAGGACGAAATAGTAGATTTGAAGGCTCAGGTACGTTCGAGTCTGGAAGAGATGCGTAAGGTTATTTTCAATTTGCGTCCAATGGCTTTGGATGACCTAGGTCTCATTCCAACCTTGCGCAAATATGTGCATGACTATGAAGAGAAAACAAAGATTCGGGCTACCTT
This sequence comes from Paenibacillus senegalimassiliensis, assembly GCF_001486585.1. Classification (GTDB taxonomy): domain Bacteria; phylum Bacillota; class Bacilli; order Paenibacillales; family Paenibacillaceae; genus Fontibacillus; species Fontibacillus senegalimassiliensis. The sequence goes on along the minus strand of NZ_LN909044.1, from coordinate 381,822 downwards.
TGAGACCAGAGGTAAGGAACATCGGCTATCCTCTTCCATGGAGGCGGCGATTTTCCGTCTGGTACAGGAAGCGCTCACCAATGCGGCTAAGCATGCTTATCCCACTTATGTGAGCGTTGAAATAACCTATCAGGTGCAGATGCTGCGTATTATGGTAAAGGATAACGGGTTAGGTTTCAAGGTGGAGCAGTTGGAGCAAAAAACAAATGGACACACTCATTTTGGCTTGATCGGCATGAGGGAGAGAGTGGAACTGCTGGAAGGCAGAATGGAAATTGAATCCACAGCGAATTTGGGAACCCAAATCGTCATCCACATCCCGACCAACACAGAGAAGAGAAAGGAGTACGAGGATGGATAATGTTATAAATGACAGCAGAAGAGCAATACGAGTTCTCTTGGCTGACGATCACCAATTGTTTCGTGAGGGTCTTAAACGGATTTTGAATATGGAGGAAGATATTGAGGTTGTCGGCGAATGCGCGGATGGAGCGCAAGTGCTGGAGGGCTGCCGTCAATATCAGCCTGAAATTGTCTTGATGGATATCAACATGCCGCAACTGAACGGGGTTGATGCAACAGCCGAGCTTCGCGAGGCTTTGCCAGAAGTGAAGGTCATCATTTTGTCGATTCATGACGATGAAAGCTATGTGTTTGAGACGCTTCGTAAGGGGGCAACCGGTTACCTGTTAAAGGATATGGAGGCTGAGTCTTTGATCAACGCTATTCGGACTGTAGCTGAGGGCAATGCCTTTATTCACCCTAAGGTTACCGGGAAGCTGATTCAGCAGTTGCGCCGTATGGAGTATCTGAGTGAAACCGGAGCTATCGCCGAGGATAACGCGATACGTGAAGCAGGCGTCAAGTTTGTGGCGGGGGATGACAATCCGCTGACACGCCGTGAGGCCGAAGTGCTTCGCCTGATGGCTGAAGGACGCAGTAACAAGATGATTGGTGAGCATCTGTTCATCAGTGAGAAGACGGTTAAGAACCATGTAAGTAGCATTCTGCAAAAAATGGACGTGGATGATCGGACACAGGCCGTTATTAATGCCATCAAATTTGGCTGGGTTACTTTATAGAGAGGTAGTCCAAAAAGTCATCTTTTGATCACGAAGCGTATTCACGAAGCAGATTCGGCGTCGAATCTTGAATTCAGCCGGGCCTTCCGATGCTCACGTACCCACTACGTACGCTCCGCTTCTCAGTCCCTAGCTTCATCCAAGCTTCTTGGTGCTGAAAACCTGACTTTTTGTACTCATACCTTTTGTTCATAGTTATAATAAATTAAAAGAGGATCATTAGGTACATATCGACTGGGTAGTAGATCAATAAATTTAATCTGGTAGATTCTCTGGAAAGCTACGCAAGGAGCCCAGTAACCGACCTCTAAGTGGCGGCATATATTGTCGCTATAGGGAGGTGAGTCCTGTGGTTCCTTACATGGGTTGGGTACTGCTGGGTTACGGGCTGGCTGCAGCACTCGTGCATGTATTTCATGGCTTGCATTTGCGGAAAGGGCCCAGGGAAAATCCGGTTCTTCATTATATTTTGGTGACAAGCAATCATGGACAGCAAATGGAATGGTATTTAAGGGCTTTATCATGGTATGCCCGTTTGCGTGGTATGCCACTTAAGGTAACGGTGCTGGATGCCGGGTCCGACGATGATACGGTAGCGATTGCATGGAGATTCCACGCGCAAGGGGAAATGGAATTGACCGTAATTGGGCTGCCTGTGGTACAAAGGGAGGATATGGAGGGCCGGGCCACAGATTCAGTGGAGGGATCGCCCATTTATATTGACCTTCGTATTCCGCAAGAGGCGGGCAAAATTCCTTATGTCCATGTGTAAATGGTGCAATGAACAACAGCATAGGAATAGACTGGCGCATAGGCATGCGCAGTACAAAGTGTGAAGCACACTCTCATGAATGGCGATAAGCCGGAGAGTGTGCTTTTTTGCGTTCAGGGACATTTAGAAGCGTGGAACGGCAGATGTGGACCTTTTCGAAAGGAGGTGGTTTATACGGGATAACACGACTCATAAAAGGTGAAAGAAGGATGAGTAAACCTATGCGTTCAGGGAGTAAGAGTTAATTATGTAAAGTCATGGGAACCCGCGTTGCAAAAGGATTTTCTCAAAAAGAGGAATTATCTCAAAACTGTTGAAATATGCTTAAACTTGCTATATTTTAGGGGGATTTGCAAGTGAAACTAGGCCTATATGCCATTAGGATGATACATGGCTGGGAATTACGCGTGAGCTTGGATATACGAATGGATTGCATATGGTGGAACAGTGGGGAGAGAGTCACCCCTTCTACTATGTATTTATTGGCCGCTGAACTGCCTTTGGGATGGGCAATAGCCGCCAGGGACCGCTTTGTCCCAAACGAGGAAATGGAGCGCTGGGACGGGCATAATTGGGATCGCTACTTGCAAGAGATGCTGCGGGAAGAACGGGCTGCTGAGGTGACTTTGAGAGAGGGACAAGCAGGAGAAGCCTGGGAAAGGCTCAAAGGGTCGTCGGGGTGGGTGTGGGGGCAAACGGGGGGATTGCCGAAGGGAGAGATGCTGGTGCAGGGAATGATGACTCACCAACTTACTCATGATGAAGAGACAGTACGGCGTCTGGCGGCCTTACTTGAAGGCCGCTCGCTGCTGGAGGCGGAGCTGCAGCAGCTACTCGCGGAACGCTTGCCAAGCGCAGCGGAGGCCTGGCGCTCCGTGGTTCAGCACGCGCATCTGCAAGGGCGCGTGGAACTGACGGCGGGCGTGGAGCGTCTAGCCCGCCGCTCCGGCTCGGGCCTGCGCATGCG
>NZ_LN909044.1:0-378805 GCF_001486585.1 Paenibacillus senegalimassiliensis | reverse complement strand
GCCCGCGGCGGGCTTCCCGGGGAAGAAGCCCGCCCGCCATAACGCGCAGCCCCTTGGGTGCCTGCGCAATCTCGCTCGCCGCCTGAGCACGGCGGCCCGCGGTTTAGTTGGCCGGCGCCAGTCTCAAGGCGCCGGGAGTAGCGGGTCTATCCGCCCGCCCCGCTTTCTACTGTGGGCAGTTACCGGAGCGGGCAAGACCGAGATGATCTTACCATTACAGGGGTAAAAGCGGTCCTGGAAAGAGGTTTTATTGATGTCTTCCTATAATTGCTCACTTTTTGACCACTTGCATCATTAAGTCGCTAAATTTTTGAGCGGTTCCTTTTTTCATTTCTTTTGTAACGTGCATATAAACAAGTCTTGTTGTTTTATCATCTTTATGCCCAAGTCTCTCCATTATTTCTATCAAGGTGGCTCCAGCTTCAGCCAACAAGGTGATATGAGTATGCCTCAGGGAATGTGGTGTAAAATTAGACAAGCCTGCTAATTCTACAATTGTTTTCATTCTGGCCGCTGGTTTCTTTTGCGTCTCTGGGTATCCAGGGAAATTAGGGCCTAGATTAGGAAAAACGAAATCCCCATCAAAATATTTTTTTCTGTATTTCATTTTGTATTCATTTACTAGTAACCTTTGCTTTTCGAATATTTTCTTAAGTGTGTCGTCAAAGTCGATGACCCTAATTCCTGCTTCTGTTTTTGGGGGAACTAATTTATAAGAAGTTGTGTTGTTTCTTACAGAATGATACGTCTTAGTGATGGATATTGTTTTGTTGTTCAGATCAATATCCTTCCATTGCAAAACAACCGCTTCACCAATCCTCAATCCTGTATAAGCGAGAACCATAAACAAGTTGTAATCCTTATCTTTTCCGTGAATTTTCGCAGTGCGCAAAAATTTAGCCAGTTGTTCCTTTTCCATATATCTCGGAATATCTTCTCTGCTTTCTATTTCGGCCACGGTCTTTTGCTTTCTTGGGACTTTAGAATACTCTGTTGGGTTTATTTTCAAAATCCTCAATTCCATGGCTCGGCGAAAAATCATTCTTGCTGTTGCGTGGATGCTTAGTATCGTTTCGTTAGCAGCTCCATTTTTTTTAAGGTCAATTAGCATGTTTTGATAATGCGACAATTTTATATCGACTAATTTCGCTCCCCCAAAGTATTGATACAATTTATTGATCCTCGTCCTTCTCACCTGAACACTTCCTGGTTTCACCTCTCCTGTCGATTCATAAAACTCTAACCAAGATTCCGCAAACTCCCGAAATGATATTTTCGTTTGTTTCACAAACGTACCTTCTGCAACCTGCACCTCAACATCCGCGGCTGCCAATTCGGCGTCCCTCTTTGTTCTGTATCCGCCTTTTGACTCCTGTTCTCTTTCTCCGGTTACTAAATTTCTCCCAATATCAACCGTGTAATACCACGACTTTCCCCTTTTTCTGATGTAAGCCATTATTCAACCCCCCAGTGAGAAATGTCCCATATATATACCCACAACTTTTATTTGATTGGGAAGTTTTTCCTCAAAGGATTTCCTCCCAGAATACAACTTTATTTTTGGCGTTCCTTCTTCCCAGTTCATTTTTCTTAGAACTCCATTCTTTTTATCGCTTGATATCACCGAAACGATTTGCCCGTTTCGGTCTGCCCATTGAGCATCTCGCAAAAAGACAACGCTGCCCTTGTTTATGCCGAAATCAGACATTGTATCATCGGCAATACGAACCGCATAATCGGGTTGAATGTCGTCCCGAAAAGGGAAGTGAATATATTCATCAATATTATCTTCTGCCAGTAGTCCATCCTCGCTGCGGATTGATTTTATTAAAGGGATATCTTTATGATAGCGTTCCCCTTGACCAAGAGATGGAATTAATTGAGACTTGTATACATGCAGGGCTTCGGATATTTTTTCTAGATTCCCCATCGATATCAAAGTCTTTCCGTTTACGTAATCAGAGATAGTGCTAGTAGGTATATTTGTTTTTTCTGCTAAGTATGTTTGGTTTATGCCTCTTAGTCTCATTGTTTTCTTTAGATTTACTGAAGCTTCACTCATTGCTTTCAGTTCTAATTCAGAATATTTTTTGCGTGCCACCGTTATTGAACCTCCAAATTTTCCGATTTATCAGTATTATTTCCGATTATATCCGATTTAATCAAAAAATAAAAGCATTTTATAAAATAAATTGGTTGACAATCCGATTTAATCGGAATATATTATTGGCGAGGGAGGTGAAAAAATGAGCGAGTATAAGATTACTTGGACAGCGGCGAGAGTTAATGCCGGGTATACTTTAAAGGAAGTAGCAGATATTTCTAAAAGGAGTATTGATACGGTCCACCGTTATGAGAAAGATTCTAGCGGCATACCTTTAGATTTGATGAATTTATGGGTGGATCTATACAAAGTGCCGCCAGGACTTGTTTTTTGTGGCAGAAAATCCGATTTAATCGGAAATATGTTCAAGAAAGATGGTGAACCAAGAAAATGGGTGAGCGCTTGAAAATCACCAAAGTCGAAGATTTGCCGGATGTATGCTCCCCCCAAGTTGTTGCTGACTTTTTGGGGTTATCTAGAGATACAGTCTATGAACTATGCCAACTGTCAATTGACCATGGCGGGCTACCAAGTTACACGATTGGCGCCAGCAGAAAGATCGATTTGGATGACTTGTTAAAGTGGAAAGAAAACCAGAAGAATAAACAACTCAGAAAATCTAATTAATTTAAAAAAGAAAGGAGCTTTAGGGTGAACAAATTACAGATCATCAATCAAAACGGTCAGTTACTGGTCGATAGTCGGGATGTTGCAGAAATGATTGGAAGACCACACAGCGATCTAATCAAAAGTATTCGCACTTATTCGGAATATCTCACTAAAGGAGATTTTCCCCTCAGTGAATTTTTCATCACTAGCACTTACAAAGACGCAACTGGAAGAGAACTACCCTGCTTCCTGTTAACCCGTAAAGGCTGTGACATGGTTGCGAATAAGCTCACGGGTGAAAAAGGAACATTGTTCACCGCTGCTTATGTGTCCAGGTTTGAGGAAATGGAAAAGTCACAGGCGATTGACCTAACCGGACTCAGCCCTCAACTCCAACTATTAATATCGATGGAACAAAACGTTAAACAGATCCAACAGCGCCAGCAGCAGACAGAACAGCAAGTGACAGTCATTAAAGAAACCTTTTTACAGCACGACGAAAGCTGGCGCAACATGATCAAAGGTATGCTCAACGGCGCGGCATATCGATCCGGCACGAGTTACCGGGATATCCGCACGGAGAGTTATAGATTGCTTGAAGAGCGCGGCAAATGCCAATTAAACATTCGTCTCAAGAACCTTCAGGACCGTTTGGCAGATGCCGGGGCCACAAAGACCAAAATCAACGAGACTAACCGCATGGACGTGATTGAGTCTGACCCAAGGCTGAAAGAAATTTATACGTCCATAGTCAAGGAATTGGCTATTGGTACATTAGCATAAGGAGGTAGATAACCCTTGATCGGCATACATCCTATACATCGTAAGATGGCACTTATCACATGGATGTCAACGAATCAATACGGACAAATAAAACTAGATAAAGCTGCTGTTAAGTTGTTGCAACCGTTGCTCAAGCAAAATCTAAAAATGATTCAGCGACTCGACGAGTTGAAAAACCTCTCATACATTGCACATGTCAATGGTGAGTATGATTGGCAGCATAATATTTGCGCGAAGATTGAAGCGCTGGAACGGGACTTGTTCGAGGTTTAGACCGATTTGACGAGTTGCTAGGGGATAGCATCGGAGAGGCACTGGGTTTTCGCATCGAAAAACTAAATTTTAGGAGGAAGTTAAATGAAAGGTACATTTTTGATCACATCGGAGCAAGTAAAAGCTTACGGCGCTTGCCCGGAAGGATACAGATTTTTTATGAAAGAATTTCCCAAGGGTGGTGAATATCAAGCCATTTTGGATAAGTGCTGTGATGTTGGTCGTGCCGATTGGGCGGAGTGGTTGCTTAGAAGAGTTGGCCCTACAGAAGATGTGCGTGAGTACGAGGAACACGTCAATGAGTCTACTTTGCAGATCGTCTTTGCGGGAAGAGTTGTCTTTAAAATTGGAGCCTTTATTAAATTGCTGATTGCAGGCACGGGCATCGAGGCAGGCTGGGGCATCAAGGCAGGCGAGGGCATCGAGGCAGGCGAGGGCATCAAGGCAGGCGAGGGCATCAAGGCAGGCGAGGGCATCGAGGCAGGCGAGGGCATCGAGGCAGGCGAGGGCATCAAGGCAGGCGAGGGCATCGAGGCAGGCTGGGGCATCAAGGCAGGCTGGGGCATCAAGGCAGGCGAGGGCATCGAGGCAGGCTGGGGCATCAAGGCAGGCGAGGGCATCGAGGCAGGCGAGGGCATCAAGGCAGGCTGGGGCATCAAGGCAGGCGAGGGCATCAAGGCAGGCGAGGGCATCAAGGCAGGCGAGGGCATCAAGGCAGGCTGGGGCATCAAGGCAGGCTGGGGCATCAAGGCAGGCTGGGGCATCAAGGCAGGCGAGGGCATCAAGGCAGGCTGGGGCATCAAGGCAGGCGAGGGCATCGAGGCAGGCGAGGGCATCGAGGCAGGCTTAGAGTATGGCGTGTTTGCAGGTCTTAGAGTCAAGGTTACAAATTGGAGCAGATCAGCAAAAGTAACAGCAAAAACAAAGCCAGACAACTTAATAAGCGGTCACTGGCAGGACGCAGAGTAATGTTTGGGCTTGATACTCTCTATACCATACAAACGGCCTTACTAGATCATATATACATTATAAATTTGCGACTGGTAGATTTCCCGGGGGACAAAAAGTACGGGAAGTCTCTGGCAGATGCCAATGCCGCACTGGATGTAGTCACTACTCAACTTAAAAATAGATTGGAGGCAGAAAAGCATGAAGATCACCGGGAAAGCATGGAACGCCTTAACCATTGGCGAGAAATTAGCCGTATTAAGCGGCGCGGTAGCGGCTAACAAGAAGGGCATCCGGTATGTGGGTAAGTGAAATGACCGACGATCAAAAGCGGGAATATGGTTTTGTTGACCTAAGCATGGCCGAAATGAAAAGGCTAGGATATGTACTCGCCAAGAATGGATGGAAGAAGGTGCAACCAAATGGTGAAGTGCGGGTGTGGCAGGGAGGCAAAATACATTGTCTACGAAATCAAGCAGCCCCATTGCCCGACGTGCCTACAAGAAGCGTTGGAAACTAGTGGTCAAATATTGGTTGGGAGGATAGATGCAGATGGATATGCAGATACGGATAGCAGCGAAAGATGACTTTATATCTGAGTTTGCCCGGGCTTTTGTAGGTGCAACTCGCACTGATGGCCCGCATCCCAAATTTGTTTTTAAAAACGCCGTCCAGCGGGCCGAATACGACCGAATTAGACGGAGTCTGGAGGAAGAACATGAACGGAATGGAGTGGTTGGAAAAGGGGATCAAACCTCTGAAACAACTGGAGATGGACCTGGAAAACGTGTCGGCCGCAACTGCCCTCAGAACAACCGCAGATTTTATCGGTCTCGAACTATCTAAGGTAATCGCCGCTTTAGAAACGGCTGAACAGGTGCTGAAAATAGAAAATGACCACTGCGCCAACAGAGGTCAACAACTATAAAAATTTATCACGTACACAATAACACGATTATTGGGAGGTTGTAAAGGTGTCCTCTGAAAAGTTGAATATCTACCAAAAATTACTTGAGGTGCGAAAAGACGTGTCGTACCTCAAAAAAGAATCCCAGTCATCTCAATACAGTTATACGGGCAGCGCACAGGTTTTGGCGTCCGTTAGAAAAAAGATTAATGAGCAAGGATTGCTGTTAATCCCACGTGTTAACGACAAAAATCTGATTACGGAAACCGTGGAGTATACGGACGGCAACAAGCCTAAGAAGACAACCACGTATTTTACTGAGTTATCTATGACTATGACATGGGTCAACGCCGAAAATCCGACTGAAACCGTTGAGTGCCCTTGGTATTCCCAAGGCGTTGACATCGCTGGAGAAAAGGGAGTAGGTAAGGCCCTTACGTATGGCGAGAAGTATTTTATCCTCAAATTTTTTAACATCCCGACTGACAAGGACGATCCAGATGCCTTCCAGCAGAAGCATGAGCAAAAGGCATCTAAGGAGGTCCTTGAGAAAATAAAAGGCGTATGGGCGAAGTTGGGTCTTAAAGCCAATCAATTGGATGCACAGGCATTGTCGCTGTATAACCAAAAATTCTTCCAGTTGAGCGAAGAAAATGCTGATTACTTTTTAACCAAGCTAGAAGACCAGTTGGCAGAGGGGGCTAACAAATGAAGCTTACTCCCGAAAACTATTACTCCCAAGAAGCCAACGAGTATTACATGAGTGTGTCACAGTACAAAGATTTTTTGAAGTGTGAGGCCGCTGCGCTGGCAAAGGTCAAAGGTGAGTACCAGGACATTAAGAAAGATGCTCTGTTGCTGGGATCGTATGTACATGCAGCGTTGGAGAGCGAAGAAGCCTTTGACTTATTCAAATCCGATAATGCCGAAATCTATACAGCTAAGAAGGAATTAAAGGCCCCTTACAAGATGGCTAACAAAATGATCGACTCTGTTTTATCAGACGATTTGTGCAACATTGTGCTGGAGGGAGACAAAGAAGTTATTTTGACCGCGGAACTCTTTGGTATCCCATGGAAAGCAAAGTTGGATGTGCTGAATCGTTGGAACGGTAGATTTACTGACATCAAGACGGTCAAGGGTATTCGGGATAAATACTGGAATGGCCAAAGATACGTCTCTTTTATACAGCAATATCAGTATGACGTACAGATGTCTGTGTACGCCGAAATAGAGCGATTAAGCGGCGTAGAAAATCCGGATTACCTGGAGCCAACAATTTTGGCCGTATCGAAAGAAGACGTACCAGACAAAGAAATCATTTACTTTGATACTGAACTCATACAGGAAAAGTTGAGAGAAGTGTCCGGTAACATTGGCAGGGTCATGTCTGTTAAGCGGGGCGACGAGCAGCCTGTAGGATGTGGCAAGTGTGATTACTGCAAGTCTCGCAAAAAATTGGACGGAATGACTTACTATCTCGATTTGCTGGAGGCTATCTAATGGATGTGCTTAATGTAACCCAAGAGATACACGCCGCATCTCAGCGGCTTAGCAAGTCCGCTGACGCATTGTTTGGATTAGGCAGGGCAAAGGCCGAGGCAGAGCGAGATTACCGCCTAGCGCTTGCACAGGAGATTGTAAAGCTACGTGCGGACAATATACCAGTGTCCATTGTGACGGATCTAGCCAAAGGCAACGTGTCTGACAAATTGTTTGAGCGTGATTTAGCAGAGGCACAGTTTAAAGCTGGTATTGAAGCTGCTGACGCTATCAAAGTGCAAGTATCAGCTTTACAAACAATACTCAAATACCAAACGGATATGTAGGTGATCCTTATGGACTTTGGATTTAATCCAGTATCTAAGCCCTCATATCGCCGTCGTAAGCCCACAAGCAAAATGAGAGGCAGAATCACACCGGAAGTCTACCAAGCGGCTATGGAGCGATCAGAGGGGCGCTGCGAACGATGCGGATGCCCCGGCCCCTTGGAAGCTGCTCATTTAATCAGACGATGGAAGATCGAAGGCCAAACGACAGTTAAAGACATTGCCATGCTATGCGGACCAGCGGTTAACACCGGGACCTGTCATAACTGGGTTGATTATACGGAAGATGGCAGGAATTGGGCAGTCGAGTATAGAGCGAAACTTTACGAAAGAGGCAAAGAGTAGGTGGTGACATGGACGGGTGGATCAAACTCCATCGGGAAATTATTAATCATTGGATATACCAAGATGCAGAATACCTGAAAGTATGGGTTGAAATGCTGGTCAGGGCTAGGTATTGGGACGAACCGGGCAGAGAGTTGGTTGGAGATCAAATCATCATGGTTGGCCGGGGAGAATTTATCTTCGGTCGGCCAGCCTGGAGTAGAAGGTTGGGGATAAGCGAACAACGTTTGAAGACGCTTATTCAAAAAATGATCAAGGATGACATGATCGAGCTGATTCAGAAATATTCTCGTTGCACGCTTTATCGCGTTAAAAACTACGAAAAATTCAACCAGCAAGATAACCAGCAGGATAACCAACCAGAAGACCAGTCCTGCCAAGACATTGAACGGATTGGCAACCAGCATACCAACCAGCAAATGAACCAACGCTCAACCAGCAGCCAACCAGCAGCCAACCAGCAGCCAACCAATAACAAAGAAAGTAAAGAAAGAAAGAATGATAAGAAAGAAAAGAAAAAAGATAATACCGCATTTGAGGATTACACCTCAAATCCCGTTTTACTCGAATCTTTGAACTCATTTTATGAATATCGGAAAAAGAGCAAAAAGCCAATGACAGATGCGGCGGTTAAGTTGCTGCTTAAAAAATTGGACGATCTAGCAAGTGACGACGACACCAAGATAGACATTTTAAACCAATCCATACTCAATGGCTGGCAAGGGGTATTCCCGATCAAGGATGACTTGAAAAACCGACGAGTGAATAAGCCTGAAATTGTGAAGCGAGAAACTGAACAGGAAGTAAGCGAAGAAGAGTTTGCCGAATTGGTGAGAATGGCAGAAGAAAGAAAGGCGAGAAAGGAAGGTGTCATACGGTGAACAAAGCAAAGTGTAACGTACCAGGATGTAAAAACCACGCCACAGTATATTGGGCTACGGTACCAGTATGCAATAGATGTCAACTAGATTTGGCAGACGAGGCCATAGAGTTTTACAAAAAGAAATTGGATGTGCGTCCGGTGTTTGAGTCAATACGCGACTTGAGCCCGTGGAAGAAGCCTGAGGCTGGGGACAAAAGGCAAGTCACTGTAGCCAACGTTAAAAACGGGACTATCTTAGCACTCAAGCTAGGTGACAGTCGGTATGTACTGGATCGGCCAAATTATTATAAGGGGGCCAACATCGTATGAGCAGATTAATATTGCCCGGCACGGCTCCCAGCGTAAACCATATGTACAACAACGCCTATGTAAAAGGCCGCAGAATGAAGGTTATTAAAAAGTCTGCAAAAGAGTGGCTGGAAGATGCGACTTTCCGCTCTATCCAATGGCGAATGGAAAACAAATGGCCTACGGCCTCCGGGAAGGTCGCTGTGCGGCTTTGGTTCTTCCTCCCGGACAAACGTAGACGCGACACTCACAACGGCTTAAAAGGGCTGCTAGACGCCTTAGAAGACGGAGGCATATATGCAGACGACAAACTAGCTTTACCCCAAGTCATGGATTTTTCGGTAGATCGGAATAACCCGAGAATCGAAATAGAATTCGAAGTAGTCAATTGATAGTGTCGTTTTAAGAGGCGTAGGCGGTGATTTTAGAGGTTTTTCGAGCTAGGGAGTATAAACAGAAGGGTAAACCGCAAAAGGCCCTTAAAACCCATCCTAGACCGTTACAACCACAATACAGAGTATACAGGGATTAAAACTTAGTTAAGGAGGACTAACCCATGTTAGGTAAAGCAAGTGAGATTAAAGTCGTTGAATTGAAACTACCTGAAGTAGATGAATGGTTGAAAAATAATTCTAACGTTGACATTTTGGACATCAAGTATGCAATTACTCCGGCTGATCATTCGTTTACCCTCATCATCTATAAGGAGGCTAAACCCCATGAATGAACGGATACAAGAGATAAGAGATAGAAAATCGAAAGTCGCTGATTTTGCTATGCCGGGATCGACATACGAACAGTTGGGAAGCGACATCGATTATCTCCTATCAGAAGTGGAACGCCTACAAACCACGCTCTATACGCATCAATCCTATGACAAGACGGCTGGAGAGCTACATGAGGATAACCAAATATTGATATCTGCACTGGAATGGTACGCAAACAAGGGGAATTATGATCCTGTACATCTAGAAACATTGGGGAAAATCCCCATTGATGCGGATGAAGGCAGACGCTCAAGGGCTGCTCTATCTAAGGTGGGCGGTCAAAAGATGGTGATCTAATGCCTGAGGGATATATCGCCTATATACGTCACCTTAAGCCAGTACCCGGGCAACTACCGGATGTAACCTACGATTACGTCAGCAACGAGTCTCATATAGGTTGGCATATGGCGCTAACCCAAGATCGATCAGAGGCATATGTATTTGATGCGGACGAACTACTTTTGGTTGATCAGATGGGATTCAAAATAAAGAAGATTTGACCAGCAATACGAAAGGAGTTCGACCATGAAACCAATTAAAGTAATCATTCGATCTACAATGGACGATTTTGACGAAAAAGAAATCGTGTTATCGGAAAACGAAATTGCAGCACTAAAACATGTTGATTTCATCGAAATGGAAAAAGATGAGATAAATACAGGTAGGTTCCGGGTTTTTGAATTAGTCTACGATTTAGATACAAGACGGTTTGTGCTGTGGATAGATAAGGAAGAGTAGACCCATTTAATACAGAAAGGGAGGAATTTGAATTGGCTAACATTGAAGGGATGCAGAGCAAGTATATTGGTGTGTTAAAGATGGAGGATGCACAAAAGCACCTCACTCCGGCCCAGCAATGGGATTTAATCGGGATTTTTGAAACGATTGATGCAGGACGACAAGCCGAAGGCAAGCCTGCTGCCAGTAATAATATATACCTGGTCATTAACACAGATGAGCCGTATGCGGATGAAGTGATCGAGATCATGAAGCGTCACGGGCATTGGGGATAATGAACATTCCGCGGCAATGCCGCATGAGAAAGGATGAATGAGGAATGAAAGCAGGACAGTGGAAGTTTAACCATCAACCAGATGGCATTTGGGGAACAGGTGATTATCATGATACAAAAGAGGCGGCAATCGCCGAAGGTAAGTCATATTATCTTCCAGAGGATTACAAGACGCTGTATGTAGGGCAGGTAGAGCCAGCGCCCACAGTCGTGTCAGTTGATGCGTCGAGCGTACTAGATGATATTGCTTCAAGCGTCAGAGATGAATGCGGGGAGTGCGCAGAGGATTATCTGCAATACGTCAAAGATGAGCATGAGCAGGTGCTATCTGACCGTTTAAGCGATGTAGTCAATGCATGGATGGAGGAATTTGGGTACACCCCTGATTTTTATCTAATCGTAAACACTGAGCCTTTTGAAAATGACTGATACGCATTCCGAAAATTTAGCGATACAGGCCTCCATACCGGAGGCCCATCAAGTTAGGAGGGACAATCGAATGATGGAACTATATAGATTGCGGTTTAAGACAGGGAATAAGACCGTAGAGGATATTAAGAGCATGTATGACACTTCTGCTCCAGAGGAAGAAATCCTGGAACAGACAGCCGAAGCATACCGGAGTTTGAACGGTATGGAGGTTGTTGGAGCAGAATGGAATTATTCACCGGACACCTACAGTATTTACGGATGGAAACCCGAAGATGACGAAAAAATGAAGGAATTTACTTATCTGATAGAGCAAGATGAGATGTTTGGCAGTTATCTTAATAGACGAGAAGACTTCGAAAAAGACTGGAAAAACGGAGAGTATGAGTCATCGGCTGCACTCCACTTTGATAAAGGAGATTTTGAGGTCATAGAGAAAATTGAACGGGAGTGAGTTCAATGGGATTTGATCGCATTGCAGCAGAGGCATTCATGGCGATTGTTAAGTTAATTTCAACAGGTCTGATTATCGGGACCGCTATAGGCGTATTAATTGGCTACTTTATTTGGGCGACATGACCATTAGGGAGGGATAAAAGGTATGGACATGAAATTGAGAGCATTTTACAAACCGCTTAAGCTCATGCTGCAACCGGAGCAAATCGAGAGCATCAACTTCGATACAAAAGTATTGGGCGTATACATGGAGATGGACGGCAAGGGATACCACCAGCTACGTATGTCTGACTTTGATATCATGTGGTTTGCGGGATTCCAGGACGTTCACGGAAAGGATGTCTTCCAGGGGGACATCCGCGAATTCGAAGACATGGGCGAAGAAGGTCATGAGTATAAGGAAGGTTACGACTTTACTAACCGTGCGGTAGTCATGATTGAAGAAGGTCGTTTCGCATTTGGGAGCTTCATGGACTCTAATAGCGGCGTGTTGGAGGAAATTAACCTTCATGACGAAACCTATTCCGCGATGCAGCACAGCAGAGTAATCGGAAATATCTACGAAAACCCTGAGCTATTGGAGGATAAAAGGTATGAGATATAAGTTCAGGGGAAAAGATCAGCGTGGTCAGTGGCACTATGGAAGTCTGGTCATGGGATGGATGTACGATGAAAACAAACAACCAGAGGACACGGCATACATCCAACATAGCATCCATCACGCCGCTAACTGGGTTGATCTAGCGACGGTAGGGCAATACACAGGATTAAATGATCGCTATGACAAAGAAATTTATGAGTCAGATGATATTACTTATAACGGAAGAATGCTGAGGGTTGTGTGGGATTCTGGAAGATTCTTGGCTATGACTCTGGATGATGTTGTTTGCATTGATCTTCATGAAATAAATGAGAAAAGTGAGATTTTCGGAAATCCTTATGGGGAGGGACAAAAGGCGTGAGAGAGATTAAATTCCGTGGAAAGCGGATTGATAACGGTGAATGGGTATATGGATTCTACCATGAGTCAGATCATCCAGACCACAAAGGAAAGGGATACATTATCCCTTCTTGTGCGTCAGCATTATATTCCTTCGAGGTCGATCCTGAGACGGTGGGTCAATACACTGGGCTTCTCGACAAGCGAGGCAATAAATTGTTTGAAGGTGACATTGTGCGGAAGTTGTATAGCGAATTTCTGGATAGTGCCGACTGTTCTGATCCTCTCAAGATTGGAGATGAATACGCAGGTGGAAAAGTGGTTGAAATGGAAATCGAGGAAGATGGGTGGATGAGGTTAATTGTTGGGGGTCTCCATGACGTAGTTACCCTTAATCGGTTCCGTTTTTGGTTAAAGAAAGAAGATTTCGGCTATGAAGGCGAAGAATTGCAAAGTTCTGATGATTATGAGGTCATAGGAAACCTATATGACAACCCTGAATTACTAGGGGAGGTAGAGAGTAATGGATGACCTGATAAGCAAGAGTAAGCTACTTGAATGGATTAACTTTGAAATAGCTAAACAATTCCCGGATGGGGTAGAGGAATATGCAGACGGCAGACGGTCTGTGATGGAGTTGCTGGCCAGACGGATAGAACAAGGTGTATTTGCTCCTTATCCCTCAATCTTACCAACCATAAAGCCGGGGGATACACGCCAATCACTCCACAACACCATTGATGTAATGTCAGACCAACAGATTAACACATTGGCTACAAGTTTAGGGTTGGAGGTATCCCATGACTAAACGAGACAAGTTCTTCAAAGGATACAAGCCACAATTCTATTTCCGAACGGATGAAAACAAGCAACAACTTAGAGACTGGAACAAAGATATGGAGCTTTGTACGGAAGTAACTCCAATGGTGCATAAAGACGAATTTGTAAGGATGTCGATTTATTGGCTCCAACAATACGCAACAGATAAAAAACAAGTTGAATTATGGCGTGAACACGTCCGTAAATCAAACATTGAACTAGAAGCCGCAGAAGCCCGTGAAAAGAAACTACGTCAAGCGCGTCCTATTGCCGAATGGGACGAAGATTATGGCGATGTTCTTTGGTGGAAATTTCCCATTGAGGAAGGTCCGTATTGCGGCAACCCTCTTTGTTCTGATTGGCCCGGATATCATACACATTGGACGTCTTTTGTAGTTCCGGGTTATGTGCCAAGAGGTCTCCACTAATAGCTAAAGCCAATGAGATCAAAAATAGGTGGATATCTGAGCTCGAATCCGAGTTAGACTCTATAAGACAAATTGAGATCAAATAGGGTAAGGAGGAATAGATATGACACACTTGACAGTAACCGCAAAAACGGAGTGGGTGTGGACAGACAAAGCAGAGCAGCAGGAACCTAAGAGGCACAGAGCAGGCGAGACAGTGTGGCCGCACTACGTCAAAGATGCGCCGAAAGAGTGGCTGGATGATGGTTTGATGGTGGATCGGTCGGAATACGAACCGGAAGGTCAGACGGATTTGTTTGATTTTATGTAGTATAATGCAAGTGAATGGCGAAAAATCAAACATTTATATATTACTGCTATGTAAATAAGTGCAAATGAGGGGTGAGAAGAGTGGAAGAACTACTAAAATTGTACCGAAGATCAAGAAGTCTATTAATGGGGTACAAGTTAGTTTGCCCCGAGGAAGAGGTTGAAATTGTATCATCAATGTTGTCAGACCTACAATATGCCATTGAGTGGATGAATAAGGGCCACGCTCCCGGACCTAGAAGGGACATTACACGACTATCAAGAGAGCAAAGGACATTACAGTTTGATCCGTTGCACCTACAGTCATGGGCGCAACCAGCGGCCTGCGGAAGCCCAACCACCTTGACGGGATTTGAGCGCACACAAATTGACGAAGCCATGCGGACGCTGAGTGAGAGGGAGAGACAAGCGTATACACTCCATGTGGCCCTATGTTTCAGCCTAGCGCAAACCGCCCAAGAGATGAACACATCTAAAAGCACTGTTCAATCATACGTCGAAAGGGCCAAGGAAAAGATTAGAAAAGAGCGAGAGGCGAATCTATTTTTGGCAATTTAATATTCTTGCCGTACGACTGCCACCTATATATAGAGGCACATAATCGTGTGCATTTCAAAAGACGGGAGCATTGCCTTTGGACGGCGTAACTGCCTTGTCATGCCTTACTCCCGTCTCTTACTAACCGGATGTAGTGTAGTCAGGTAGCACCCTTGCCTTGGGAGCAAGTAGTCGTAGGTTCAAATCCTGCCGTTCGGATTTTCCATAACCATTCTCCTAGCCGCTGCCTTCGGGTGGCGGTAAATTTATTTTCCTGAAAGGAGCTGATCTGTGATGGCACTGACGGCCAAACAGCAAATGTTTGTGAAGGAATACCTGGTTGATCTCAATGCCACACGGGCGGCGATTAGGGCAGGGTATAGCGTTAAGACAGCCGAGGCAATTGGTCACGAGAACTTGAGGAAACCTAAGATTGCAGCAGCGGTTGAGGCGGCAATGGGTCAACGGTCACAAAGGACTGAGGTAACTGCCGATAGAGTGTTGCAGGAATATGCCAAGATCGCTTTCTTTGATCCGAGACGACTCTACCAGGACGACGGCGAGCCCGTAGACCTTACGCAGCTCGACGATAGTACTGCGGGGGCGATAGCGGGTCTTGAGGTGCTGGAGGAGTTCTCTGGGTCAGGAGATGATCGTGTGCAAATTGGCTACACCAAGAAGTACAGAATCGCGGATAAGGTCAGAGCCTTGGATAGCATCGCACGTCACTTGGGTATGTTCAACGATAGGTTGAAATTAGAGGGTGAATTGGGGTTGAAGAAACTGGAAGATTTCTTGTGATTATCGAATATTATTCAGGGTTTTCGTTGCATAAACGCAAACTTTTTATTCAGTATAGTGAATAATATACAATTAGCACAATATATAGATTGATCCGCGAGACAATAACACAATATGCAGATATGTACACAATACATATATTTTGTACATATGTCTGGAGGAGGTGAATCCGTGATAACTTGTCAGCAGATTATTGATCGGCGCAGAGAGCTGTGGGAGTCTGATCCCGATATTAACCGAGATATCGAGTACCGCGAAGCAACGGCACAATATTTGATCGAACATCCCGAGGCCCGGGCCGAAGTGAGGGAACATCCTGAGTATCTGATTGAGATGCTGTTTGTGATCGTGGACAAGGATAAACGGACTTCGCCGTTCTTCCTTAACTCCGCACAGCGCGACTTCTGCGGACGGCTTAACAAGGCCGTGGAGGACTTCAAGGCAGGCAGGCGGTTACAACTCAAGTTTCTTGTACTCAAGGGACGCCAGCAGGGATTTACATCGTTTATCACGGCCTATCAGCTCGCCTGCACAACCACTCGTAAAAACTTTGAGGGATTCACGGCAGCGGACGAGGACAGCAACTCGACCACGATTTTTGAAAACAAAGCCAAGTATCCGTACAACTCTTTGCCAGAAGCAATCAAGCCGACGACTAAGTACAACAACCGCAAGCAACTGTTGTTTGAAAAGTTGCACAGCTCCTGGGAAGTCAAGACAGCCAGCCGCAACATGGGCCGATCCCGGACGATTAACTTCTTTCATGGTTCGGAGGTAGCCTTTTGGCGTGACGGTATATCCGGCGTTCAGGCTGGACTTGGCGAGGCATTGACCAAGGATGCCATACAGATATACGAGTCTACTGCCAATGGCTACAACGAGTACAAAGAGCTTTGGGATAGCGGGAGCTGGGAGAACTGCTTTTATGAGTGGTGGCTTACCCCAGAGTACCGGATGAATTTCGAGAGCATAGAGCGCGAAGAATGGTTCAGGGGTCAGGTTGACGAAGCTCTAGGCTGGATATGGGAGCGGTGCCGCTGGTTGCGCGATGTGATTAAACTGGACTGGCAGCAGGTCTACTGGTATTACGTTAAGTACGCTGGATACATCGACAAAGAGTTAATCAAGCAGGAGTATCCATGCAGCCCCTTGGAGGCGTTCTTAGCTTCTGGACGTTGCGTGTTTGATCAGGAGATACTTGTTATGCGAATTGAATACCTTAAGCGCCTGTATGCTCAGCAGCCCCCGAAACGGGGCTGTTTTCGTTTTGCCTGGAACAATCCTGATGCGCAGGATTTCATCCTGGACGATTCGATAGAGTGGGTAGATCAGAAGGACGGACCTATCACGATCTACGAGGATGCCCGGTATGGATATCCTTACGTTATCGGTGGCGACACCAAGGGCGAGGGCAAGGATAAGTATGCTGGCACTGTGATCAATAACGTTACGGGTAAACGGTGTGCCTCTCTGCACTGGTCGCTGTCCAATTCAAAGCCGTTTACCTGGCAAATGTATTGCCTCGGACGTCACTTTAACACGGCACTGATTGGCGTGGAGATGAACTTTAACACTGCACCGATTGAGGAGTTGCAGCGGCTTAAGTATCCCAAGCAGTATATCAGGCAGCAGTATGACAGCATGGGTAAGCCGGCGCAGAGAAAGTATGGCTGGAAGACAGATGGCAATACGCGACCGCTCATTATCGATAAGGAGATAGACTTGATTGAAAACAATATCGACTTGTTCAGTGACATTGAGATGCTGGGCGAGTGCCTGACATTTATTTACGATGAAAATGGTCGTCCTGATGCCGAGTCAGGTAAGCACGACGATCTACTAATCAGTGACATGATTGCTAACGAGATCCGCTCACAGCAATCATTCATCGTATCGGAGCAGGTTGTTGACGCTAAGCCACTACCGTTCCCATTTCAAGGGTCGGATGATAACGAAGGAGGGTATCTGGAATGGTAAATGAGCCCCCAATTACGACAATAGGTAATCTGCTTCGACTGCCCAACTTGGAGGAGCAGACGGTCAAAGAGATTAATCAAGCGCTGCGGCAGATGGTTGGCACGTACATCCGGGCAAAACCTCCTGACGAGAGTTCAGCCGATGTACAAGGTGTCGATCCGTTCAACGCTGCCAAGAGAGCCATAGATGATGCTATGGGTCCTGGCGTGTTTACCGAGTGGATGGACGGGGCGGAGGTGAAGAAAGATGGCTGAGGTACAGATGGCGCAAGGCGACAGCTTGATTCAGAAGCAGTACCGGGAGTCGCTGAACTATATGCAGCAAATGGGGTTCACGACAGATTGGCCGATGTATGAGCGTTTCAAGGCCGGTGACCAGTGGCCTAAGGAGACGGCACGGACCAAGAGCCTGCCGCGACCAGTATTCAATATCATCAAGTACATCATGAATCACAAGGTCAGCTCCGTCATGAATGAGAACGTAAAGATGCTGTTCTCTCCCCAGGAGTTTCTGGATACGGTCAGTCTGGACGATCCAGACACGATGATGAAGGCTGCTCGGTCACAGGAGGCAGGTGAGTTATTCACCCGCTATTCGGATACGACCTGGGAGAACATCAAACAGGATGAGTTGAATGAGGAGGCCTTGGAGAGCGCCTCAAGTTGCGGAACTGGGGTATGGCACTACTACTGGGATACCAGCAAGGAAGGCGGACTCACAAGGCCTTGGGTCGGTGATATGGCTGGCGAGGTACTGGATCCGATTAACGTCTTTTTCGGTAACCCGCAGCAGCGCCGAGTACAAAAGCAGCCTTGGATCATTATCAGTTCCCGTGAGATGCTGGCAGACGTGCGGGAACAGGCGAAGAAGGAAGGACTTAGCGCCGATAAGGTGGAGTTGATCACTGCTGACAAAGACGTTAAGAATGAGCGGTACGACCGCGCCCAGGTGGAACTTGACGACGGAGCGAAGGTTACTGTCCTAACAAAATATTTCAAAAAGGACGGCAAAATATTCTTCGAGAAAGAAGCGTCGGGACAGACGATCAAAAAAGAGGTAGATACCGGATTCAAGCTATATCCGATAGTCGTCATCCAATGGGAGCGCCGCAAGAAGTCCATTCACGGGGTGGGCGATGCCGAGGGGATCATACCCAACCAGAAGGCTATTAATGGGCTGATGGCTATGCAGCTCCTGTCTGTGCAACTAACCGGCTGGCCTAAGATGGTCTATAACCCTAACTTCATTGACGCCAAATCTATTAATAATGATCCTTCACAAGCGATTCCTGACCAATCTCCACCAGGTCAACGGTCGATTGACTACCTGACCCCAGGAGCGATATCGCCGCACGCCAATGGGCTGGTAGAGGCGTTTATGGATTACACCAAGCAACTCAGTTCGGCCCAGGATGCGGCGACCGGGGATATGTCTAAGGGTAATCTTAACGCCACGGCGATTATGCTCCTGCAAAAAGCCGCAGGTGTACCCATTGAGTCCATTAAAAAACGGTTCTACCGGGCGATGGAAGACGTCGGTCGGGTGTGGGAACAGTTTTGGAAGGTCAAGTACAACATGTCCCGCCGGGTAAACTTGCAAGACGATGACGGGGAAGATTACTCGGCAGAGTTCACGGGTACCGATTATGCTGACGTCGGTCTTAATCTCAAGATTGACATAGGGCCCGCTTCCAGCTTTTCAGAAGAACTGATGATGGCATCGCTGGATAAGCTCTACGACAAGCAGGCAATCGACCTGGAGGACTATCTGGAGTATGCGCCTAAAAACGTTATTCCGTTCAAGGATCGGCTGCTTAAGAAGGTGCGCGAAGCCAAGGAGCAACAGGCTCAACTTGAAGCTCAGGCTGCACAGATGCCGCAGGCCGACCCCGCCGCCGACGCACAGGCTCAACTAGAACAACAGATGGTTATCAAGGATCAGGAACACGCGCAACGGATGGAAGTCGAGCAACTTAAGGCAAATACCGAACTACAGAAAGCAGCATTAACGGGCCGTAGGTGAGAATCCTGCGGCCTATTTTATATTCACTGCGCCAACCATAGCGCGAAAGGGGAATTATCATGCCAGAAGAAACAAGCGCCAACCATAGCGCCGAGGAAGTTGTATCCGAGCAAGCTGAACATATTGAAACGCCCGCCGCCGAAGCGACTGCCACCACGCAGGAGACAGCAGCGGAAGGAATCCGCGTCAAGTACAACAAGGAAGAACGGGTTATCCCGACAGAAGAAGCGCCGACATGGATTCAGAAGGGATTGAATTATGACAAGCTTCAGGAACGGGCTTCCGTGCTCGAGTCTCAGGCTAAAGCACTGGAGCGCACAGCTAAGGTTTATGGCTTTGACGACGTGGACACGTATCTTGCTGCTCTGGATAAATACGAGCAGGAACAAGCTATCCGCGAAGAAGCCGAGAAGCTTGGCGTTGATGAGTCGGTAGTGCTTCAACATCTCGCCCCGCTTAAGCAGAAGCTCAGCGAGTATGAGCGCGAGATGCAGTCGGTGCGTGAGCGTGAAGCCCAGCTCCGTGTTGATCAAGAAGTAACCCGACTCAAATCAGAATACCCAGACTTTGAAAAATACCAGATGGACGCCCTTCAACTTGTCATAGACAAGGGATACAACATGGAGGATGCCTATAAGCTGGCGAGCTATCAAGATAAGTTGACCAACATCAGCAAGCAGACGGAAGCCGAGACAATTCGCAAGATTCAAGGTAATGCTGCTACGACACCAGGAGCCCTAGGGGCCGAAGGATCCGAGCATAAAACTGGCTTTGCATCCCTTTCCAAAGAGGACCAACGCCGAATGATCGAAGAGGTTAAAGCCGGAAGGCGGACATCTCTTAATTAATTTTGAGGAGATGATTTACTATGGCAACAGCAGTACAGTCTTATAATCAAACCACCGGCACTAACCAACTGGCCGCAGAAAACGCAACGTTTTACCAAACGGCGATGCTGGAACGACTTATTCCCGAGTTGGTGTATATGAAGTACGGGGAGAAGAAAAACATTCCGAAGCGTGCAGGGGCAACAGCTCAATGGCGCCGCCTTAACTCTCTGGCCGTGTCCACCACGGCCGTTACAGAAGGCGTGACTCCTGACGGCGTGAACTTGGACATTGCAGCTATCACAGCTACCGTGCAGACGTACGGTGCGTGGACTAAGATTTCTGAATTTATCGATTTGGTGGGCCTTGATCCTCTTTTGACGGAAACGTCTGAACTGATGGGCGAGAATGCTGGTGAGTCGATTGACGCAATCATCCGTGACGTGATTTACGCAGGCACCAACGCAATGTATGCCGGGGGCAAGGCTTCCCGCGCTACGGTGGCCGCGACAGATAAGATTACGGCGCTTGATATTCTTCGGGCCCGCCGGACACTTAAGCGCAGCCGGGTGAAACAGGTTAACATCCCAGGTCGTGGGCGTGGGTACTTGGCGTTTGTTCATACGGACGTAGCAACTGATCTCATGCAGCTTGACGTATGGGTAAAGGCAAATCCCGAGAACAATACGAAGAACTTCGAGGACGGCATCATCGGTAAAATGTACGGTATCTACTTCGTGGAGGTTGACAACGGCATGAAGTATGACGCTGCTGGCGCAGATGATGCGGATGTATACGCCACGTTGTTTGTCGGTCGGGGCGCATACGGTGTACCAGACGTAGAGGGTAGCTCCAAGCCGGAGATCATCGTCCACGAAGCTGGTAGCGCAGGTACGGCGGATCCGCTAAACCAGTTTAATACCGTCGCTTGGAAATCTGTATTCGCAACAATGCGTATCAATGAGTTGTGCTTGGTACGTTTGGAGTCTGGCGCAACGGTCTAATTTAAAATAATTCAGGAGGAGGGGCCCAACGGCTCCTCTTTTAATTTGAGGAGGATTTAGCATGTCTGATAAAACACCTGAGGTTCAAGCACCCGAAACGCCTGTTGTAGATGCGGCAGAGGAAAAAGCGGCTGAGAAGAAGTTGGCTAAGCAGGAAGCTAGCTACAAGGCGCAATTGAAGAAGATGAAGAAGGTTAAGCTTACGATTCCTGAGGACCCGCTTAACCCGGATGATGTCGTTCCGGTCGGCTGGAATGGCGTTATCTATGCGATACCTCGCGGTATCGAGGTGGAGGTGCCCGAGGTCATCCGGGATATCTGGCAAGAGAGCTACACCAAGACACAGGCGGTCAACAAACGAATTAGGGAATCTACAAAACGCGAACTTAAAATTTTGGGATAATCAACCGGGCTCCAAGTGGGGCCCTTCTTCATCCCTTGAAAGGAGGGCTTGCCTTGACGTTACAGGATATCCTGGACGAGATTAGCGAGAAGTATCCGCATAGCCTGACGAATGGTAGCGTGATTAGGAAGCTCAATCAAGTTCAAAACGAATTATTCAGAACTACATTCCGAGTTAAGACAGCATCCATATACGATTTGCAAAAAGGCGTGTTCGTTTACTCGCTGCCCTTCCCTCAGACAAACGTCATTGAGGTGGTGGTGGATGGCAGGGAGCTGAACTATCAAGACTACCGCCAGAAATCCAACTCACCGTTTTACTATTTCATTGGCACGACGGGCCTAGGCATATATCCGATCCCCGACGAGGATATAGTCAGTGGGCTGTCTATCTTCTACTTCCGGTATCCTGCGCAGTTATCGGAGGAAAGCCTGGACGCCGTCCCTGAACTTGACCAGGACTTCCATATGCTGCTCGTCTATGGGGCGCTTACCCAAATAGCCGAGAATTACGCAGATGGGGCAATGGTCAATAATTTTACGGAGCGGTACAACGGATTGATTGAGGAATTCCACAAGGCGATTAATGAGACGCCCAAGGGGCTCCTTATTGAGGATGTAATGGGGGTGGATTTGAGATGACATATCGCCGCGAGGCAAGTGAAGTATTAGCTCAGCAGTTTATCGAGGGCGGCGTAATACCAGGGCAGTTGGTCGGGCAGAACGCGGTTAGCAAAAAGTACGTAGATGATCAACTGGCGCTCCGGGATGAGGCTATAGCGGACGCGGAGAGTTCTGCCGCTCAGGCACAGGCTGACATTGATAACCATGAAGCCTCAACTACGGCTCATCCCGCGCAGCACATTACGTATTCAGGAGCGGCCCCCGGAGCTAACGTGAAGCAGGGCATAGATAACACCTACACTCGTATAAGTGAGATTGTGGCCCAGGCGGGAGACGACAATACTGAGATCGTGGACGCTCGGGCAGGGTACCCGGTTCTCGGGGATCGGCTGAACGCTTCTGATGCGCAGTTGGCGGATTTAGCGATTAATGTGAAAGCTTACGGTGCAATCGGGGATGGTGTGGCCGATGATACGACAGCTATTCAAGCGGCGATCACAGATGCATATAATTCAGGTCGAGGGTTAGTATTTCTTCCGGCTGGCGTTTACATTGTCACCGGCATCCAGTACCGTAGTAACATCACTATAAAAGGGGCAGGAGTTGGGGCGACAGTTGTAAAGCTTAAAGATAATACCCCTAATACTTCTGTTTTTAACTGCACACCAGAAGTGTCCGATGTCTGCATACGTGATCTCACAATAGACGGAAACAGGAATAACCAAACTGTCTACGGACACGGAATTAGAAGCGGAACAGAAGGTGGAATCATAGGTGGATTGTTCTTCAATCTCCATATAAAAAATACAGGTGCGTACGGAATCGGCTTCCAAAAAGGCACGTTTAAAAATGTGCGGCTAGAAAACATTACGACTGAAAATACTGGCCTGGATGGAATAGACATTAAAAACATATCTAACAACAACGACATTATCTTCTGCGATAATATCACTGTAATCAATCCCGGAAGAGATCTATCACAAACGGTGCAAGCTGGAGTTGACTGCCGCGGACCTGTTGTATTGTCAAATATTATTGTGCGTGGTTTGGACAGAGATCAAACCGGCATCCGTTTCAGACCTAGCGGCGAGACAACTGGTATCGGTGGTGGTAAATCGTCGTTGACTAACTTTTCTGTATACGGAACTGGAGCAAAAAGTGGGACAGTTGGAGTGGCTACAGGTGATCCTGATGTTCGTATATCGAACGGTTATGTTTACAACACTGATTATGGAATTATTACTGAATCAACGGCTTTTAGGGTGCAAATTGATAACATAGAAATCGATACGGCTAACGTAAATGGAGCGCAATTCGTTTCTGAATACGTGAAAATCAGAGGAAGTATTGTCAGAAATTCAGTTTCAAATGGGATTAGGGTTGGCGCAAGTAATGTTGAAATTAAAGACACCACGATAATCGGAAGTGGTCTGCAAGCAGTCAGGCTTCTAGCTGGATTTACTGACATTAGCCTTGTTGGAAATGATCTGCGTGGCAATCCAGGAGTCGCGCTCCGCGATGATGGAGCGACATATACAGCACGTAATAATAAAGGATGGATTACAGAAGCCAACTTAATTAGCGCGGATATCGATTGTTCGACGGTAGGTGCTAAGACAACGACTATTGCACATGGGTTGTCCGTGACACCATCTCTACAGGACATCATACTTACTCCGATCATAACAGGTGGAGCATCTTATGTTATTGATAATGTTGGCGTTGTTAGTGTAAACGGATCAAACATAACTGTACGGATTAACGTGGCAACCGCCCAAGCGTCTGGGGTCTGCAAGATAGCAGCCCAGATACGAGCAAAGATTTAATGAACTTTTGGATCATTTAGCGCAACAAGCCTTGCTGATTCAGCAAGGCTATTTCTTATGAAGGGAGTGGACGGCTTGAGACCTTGGGTCGAATCTCCATCAAAGTCAAAGCAGGCTATCGTCACTATAGCTGATGGGCTTAATCAATCAACAGAATCCATAGAGATCAAGGACAGTCAAGCGACGTCTCTGCTCAATGTGGATTCTTTTATTTATCCCACGTTGCAGACTAGGGAAGGATACTCTCTATTCCGCACGCATTCGGGCTATACCAACCGGATATTTAAGTTCCTAGGTGTGTGGTACTGCGGGAATAGTCGTGGGCTGTACAAGGCAGCAGGGACAGGCTGGACGGCAGTATACGAGTATAACGACACCAACGTCAACCGGCTGTGGGATGCGGCGATGTTCTTCAATGGTGATAAGTTGTATTTCATCGATGGGTCGTTGCAACTCCGGCAGTACGACGGATCCACCTTAACCACTCTTTCAGCAGCCAGGCCTAACAGTTCCTTCATCGCTACGTACTCGAACCGGTTCTTTATGGCTGGTACTAACGATAATCTACTTTGGTACTCGGGCTTACGAGATGCTGCTGATTGGACATCCACTAATAAGTACACAGGCACAGGTAAAATTACAGTCGAGACCCAGGACGGTGAAAAGCCTTCTGGCCTGGTTGGCTTCAACAACCACGTGATACTGTTCAAAAAATATACAATGCACAAGCTGTTTGGCGAGGACAGCACCAACTTTTCCATGACTCAGCCTTTCGGCGTTGGTTGTATTGCCGACCGGACTATCGTTCCCACGCGGGAATCACTGTATTGGCTTGGCCCTGACGGCTTCTATGACTATATGGGCGGATCGGCTCCCGTGCGTATTAGCGACCCGATTAAGCGATATATCGAAGACATCAACCCCGCCTATGCTCAGCATTGCGTAGCGGGTACTGATGGCCGTTTCGTGTATCTCTCGTTGGTCACTGGCACAGCAACGCTGCCTAACGTGACACTTAAATACGACCTTGTGCAGCGCTCCTGGTGGGTCGAGAGCTATGTCGCCACGGCCTACCACTTGGACGGCCAAGAATTCTACTTCGCCACCGCCGACGGGCGTATCATGCGCATGGGCGGTGCCACCGATAACGGCACGGCGATCGACTGGCACATCGAACTTAAACCCATGAGCTTTGGAGACGAAACAGCACATAAGGCAATTCACCGACTACGGATCGTGGCCGACATCGATCCAGGAGCTTCCCTTAATGTGGACTATGCCCCGGGTACTGAAGGGGGCGAATGGTCGAATGTATTTACTCAAGCCAACGGCAGCGGTCAAATACGTAGCTTGCGCGTGCCCGTTATCGTGCGCACACCGGACGTGTGGTATAGGCTCAAGCTCTACGGCACAGGCCGGGTCAAGGTGCATCGGATTATTAAAGAGGTATCAAGGAGGGGTTCTTAATGGCTAACGTGAATATACCAACGACCAGTGTAGACCCAAACGAACAGGATCCGGGTAAGCTGGTCAAACAATTGCTTAACGCCTATATCATTTTGACGGAGGAACTTACGTATCTGCTGAACAACTTGGACACACGTAACCTCAATGAAGTAGACGGGGATATCTTAGTAACCGGGACCATCACCGGGGATAAGGTAGCGGCGAATACGATTACGGCGGGTAACATGATCGTTGACCAGCTGTCTGCTATATCGGCTAACTTGGGACATATCACTGCGGGACTGATAGAAGCCATAGAGATATTTGGTTCATATATTACTACGAGCAGAGGGTACCCGAGATGTGAGTTTAATTCTGCTACAAACGAATTGTCGGCTAAATATAGTTCGTCAGAGTATGCTTCTCTGCTCCCCTCTTTTGGAGGGAGCCCTATGTTGTACATGGAGTCCAGTGGTGATAGAAGCACACTATCTAATGATAGTGGGTTCACCGTCTTGAATTCTACAAGAGACATAACAATCCGTAGTCAGATTGGCAGCTTGAGTTTAGAATGTGGAATTGGGGAGTCCGTTCAGGTTGATGACTTCTATTATTTCGTAGATGGTTTCACGGGTGAATCCTTGCAACAAAAGCTTGACGATCTTTCTAATCGCATATCCGCTCTCGGGGGATAAAGGTTTTATTAAAGTAAGAGTCGTGGTATATTGGTGGAAAATGGTATACGGAGGTTAGGCAAAATGAAAAAATATGTAAACTATATTGCTTTCTTTGTTGCGGGAATTGTTTTCGCCACATCCACCACGGCTTTTGCGGACAACGTGTTGAATCTTGTTGGGAGCAAAGTCCAAGCAGTAAATAATATATCTTTAAAAGACGGTTCTGAGATTGGAAAGGGTATCATTGTTAATGATACAACCTATGCTCCCGTAAGGGCGGTTACTGAAGCTGCTGGATTTTCAGTCGAGTTAGAAGGGAAGGATGTTGTTTTGAATAAAACTGACGAGTTAACAAAGGAAAGTATCGATCCTAAAAAAGCCACCCCTTCGTTAGATAATATCAATAGGGCTATAGAAATTGCTCAGAAGAACATCACCGTATACCAAAAAAGCATTCTCCAGTCAGAAGAGGTCTTGGGAGACCCAAAATACGAGAATATACAAGAGTCGCTAAAAACAAGCATTGAGTCTGATAAAGAGAAGCTTAAGGCCACTCAGGAACGCCTGAAAGAACTTGAGGACCAAAAGGCTAAATTGGAATCTAACAATGAATAATTTGATTAAAATTTCATTGAGTTTCATGGCTTTGGTATTTTTGTTATACATCTTATTGGTATATCCCGGACAATATAGGTATCTTGAGATAAAGAGAGGGGACAATATAACCCCTGTACGAGTTAATGCGCTAACTGGGAAAACGGAAGTGCTTAATATTAATGAAGGTTTATGGAAAAACATATCAGAGTCCTCCCAGTGAGGGCTCTTTTCTTATGCCCAAAGGAGGGGTTTTATTATGGCTGTATCGGATTTGGGACGAGGCGGGGCTAACTATAATACGGCTAACACGTCAACACGTAGGCAGATTGAGCAGAACCAGTCTCGCATCAGTAGCGACGATGACTATCGTCAGGCTGAGATTCAGCGGGCGCTACGCACCATTGCGTCACGCGAAGCAGCGGGGGAGGATACTTCGGCCCAGCAGAAGTACCTGACCACAAACCTCGGATACAAGGCACCGACCGCAACAGCACCACAAGCTTCTACACCCGCCGCATCTTCGGCTCTTGGAGCTACGTCGGCAGCGTCGCGGGCCAGTAACTCCTCCCAAGGAACGGAGCTCATGGACTTGATGCGACAGATTGCTACGCGTGAAGCAACACCATTTTCATATGATCGCGATTCCGACCCAGCTTATCAGACGGCCGTGTCGCGGGCTCGTTCCAATATTGAACAAGGAAACTCCGCAGCTCAAGCGGAGATGAACCGCCGGGGTATTCTGAACAGCACTATCACGTCAGACCGGATGGGTGAGATTGCATCCCAGGAGATGGGCCGCGTTGAGTCGGAGATTGCCCCTCAACTGGAGCAGGCTGCTTACCAGCGCTACCTCAATGACTTGCAACGTCAAGATCAGCAATTAGCTAATGTGGGTAGTGTGGCATCAATGTACCTGTCAGAAGATCAGCGCGGGATCGATAACACCAACACTCGTGCAGGGCTGACGGGCTACCTACCGGGCGGCGAAGAAGCTCAAGGATTGGTCAACCAGTTGCTCACGCTCAAGCAGCAAGCAGAGGCTCCAGGAATCACAGCGGCTGATCGCTCTCGGCTGAGCAATCAGGCTGACGGTGTGCGAGCTATGCTTAGCCAAATGGGAGTAGACGCTTCCGCATACGGGGCTAATGTTGACTTTGCCACGGCAAGTCAAACGGCTCCTAGCATTCGTACACTGGCCGGGCAGCAGCTCGACTTGCAGCGTCAGGGCCAATCGTTTAATCAAGGGTTCTCGCAAGAGCAATTCGCCTACCAGCAAGCGAGAGACGCTATCTCGGACCAGCAGTGGCGGGCGGCATTTGATCAAAGTGCCCAGCAATTTGGTATAAACTATGCGCTTAATATGCTTCAAGAGAATAACCAGCAGGCTTACCGTGAGGCGCAAGTGGCTCTAGGATGGGATGACAATGACCGCCAGTGGGTTTCGCTCGAACAGGATCGTTTGAGAAGTACATCTCCGGAATATAGCGGCATGACCCCCACACAGATACTTGATGCCGCTCGTCAACGGTTTTCAAAAAACACTGATGACGGGAGAACGGTTATCCCGCAAGATCCGGTAACCAAGAAGAAGGTC
The DNA here is from genome assembly GCF_001486585.1 of Paenibacillus senegalimassiliensis. Taxonomy (GTDB): domain Bacteria; phylum Bacillota; class Bacilli; order Paenibacillales; family Paenibacillaceae; genus Fontibacillus; species Fontibacillus senegalimassiliensis. Next base: position 350,342 of record NZ_LN909044.1, on the reverse strand, counting down.
TATGAATTTGTGGGCAGTATGGGGCTTCCCCTGGGCCAAGACGATCAAGTTATGATGTCCCTCGGGTTATCCAGAGATGATATAGACGGATTTGATAAGGAAATCGGGATGTCTTCGCCGGGAAAATAGGAGCCAGTGTAAATGTGCCGTCAAAATACACTGGCCTAATCTCGACGGCAACTAAACGATATGGACTGCCTGACGGTCTTTTGGCTGCTGTAGCTAGCGCAGAATCGGGATTCAATCCAAACGCTAAAAACAGTAAGAGTGGTGCGTCAGGCATGTTCCAGTTCATGCCCGCTACAGCCCGAGGATACGGCATCGACCCTTATGATATTAACCAAGCGGCGGACGCCGCAGGCAAAATGCTCAGCGGGCTAATAGCTAAGTACGACGGTGACATTTCAAAGGCCTTAGCCGGATACAATTGGGGCGGAGGAAACGTAGATAAAGCCGTCAAGAAATACGGAAACAATTGGATAAATCACGCTCCGAAAGAAACCCAAAACTATATTCGTAAAATACTAGGGAATTGAGGTGGTATGAGTGGCTACACGAGCGGAGTTGATTCAGCGCAGGCAGAGAGCAGACGAGGCACGTCAACGCTTGAAAAGCGGGGAATTAAGTCAATCTCAACCCACGCAGTTAATTAACCCTAGAACGGAAGCGTTGAAAGCTTATACAAGCGCTTCAAAGGGTACCCCGATGGCCGAATTACAACAAAACTTCGGTGACATCACCCCGATGAACTTAATCGGCTCGGCGCAGTATCGCGGGCAGCAGATTCAGCAGGAACGATTGAGTCAGCAACCTGCCACAGAGTATGAACGTAGGTCACAGGACATTGAGCAGAGCAGCGCCCCTGCCCCTATCAAGGCTTATGCAAAAGGTATGAACTGGCTGACCTACGGTAACCCCGTGGGTCGTTTTGTTTCCCGGGCGGGCAGCATGCCAGACAATATCATGAGTGGTGGACAACCAGCGACGATACGCCCAGAGCTGGGGCCTGTGGCTAATAAGACAGCCGACATCTTAGGTGCAGGCTTATTGCTAGCTGCTCCAACAGGCGCTCCCGTCGGTGGCGGGGCTTTGACCGCACCTTACCGAGCTATTGACGACTTGGCCGCCGCTACGCCAAGGTTACAGCGGGCAGAGACAGCCATTGCTAATACTCTAGCCAATAGATTCAAGCCGCAGACCGCGCAAGCTATAGCACGCGAGGGAGTACGAGAAGGTCTAGCAGGCACGATACAGGGCCCAGCCCTTGCGCTGACAGCGGGGCAACCGGATACCGGAGAGTTAGCCGGACAAGCGGCGCTGGGTGCATTAGGTGGTGCGGCTCTTGCAGGCGCAGGCGCTGGCTTAGTGACGGCGGCAAAGGGAGCACTAGCTAATAGGCAAGTAGGCAACGCCTTGATGGAGGGAATTCGCAACACTGACCTACCTACCGTCCCTGGCAGAGGGTTAGCAACGGAAGCCGCTACTTCACCGGGGCAACAGGTGGATGCCTACTTCAACGAGTTGCTGCAGACATCAGGACCTACTACAGCACGAGTGGCTTCGGGAGCTTCGCTGGATAGAATCCTGACAGATATCAAGCCTGTAGTAACGGAGCGCATGACCCCGCCGCTGGAGTCTCCTCGGGAGCTGGCAAGATGGATTCAGGCTAATCTGGGTAGTGACATACCGCTCAACGAGATACGGCAGATGGATTACACGCAAATGAGCAGCCTTGCGAATGACATCCGTAACAACATGTCGTTAGAGCAGGTGGCTAACCAGGTTGCCCGAGATATGGGTTATGACCTTCAGCGGGCTTTGAGCGGCCCCCGGCGCATCTCTCCTAATGCTTTGCAGCAAGGCAGAGAGACGCAACGCATGCGCGGAGTTGTTGGGCTTGATCCGTTGGTGCGCGAGCCTAATCTACTGACACAAGGCCAGAGGTTTCAACCTACGCCTCGTAGCGCTTCGCCGTTGCCGGAGATCGACCCTAACGCCGCTCCTATTCTGCGACCGGGGCAGTTTGATCCGCAGAACGGTCTTGGAATCACACCGTTCAGCCGCACGAATCCCTACGACTCTCTTAAGACGGACACGCGGTCACAACTGGTCAGCCGCCAGCTTAAGGAACCAAAGGGACTGACAGTTAATACCGACCGAATCTATACGGCGCTGGTGGATGACCTGCACCCGCTTAACCGTCAGGATAAAATACTGGAGGATATCATGGGCGAGTCCATCCCAGCCAGCCAGCGTATACACGACCTTGGCTTGGCGTCACGCGGGGCAGATATGATATCGAAGCGGATTATCACAGACGGCCTTGTCGATTCAGCGGGTAAAGTCGTGACGGAGGCTAACGGCCAGGCCGTGGGTTCACTCAAGGACATACTCGCACCTCTACGCCCGCTCATGAGACGTAACAAAGACATCTATGTGGATTTTGAGGACTACCTGCTCAATAAGCACGCCCCCGCGCGATATGAACGGGGAGAGAAGGTATTCCGCGATGATCTACTTTGGTCACCGGAGTACGGGGCGCAGAAGGTAGCAGAATATGAACAAATGTTTCCGCAGTTCCGGGAAATGTCGGATCGGCTGTATACGTTCCAGAGGGAGCTAGGGCAAAAATGGCTTGTTGACACTGGTGTGATTCCGCAAGATATATTGGATGCCTGGGTACAGCAGAATCCATTTTTTGTACCTAATAAACGATATTTTAGCCAGCTTGAGAAAACGGGGAAAATGGTCGGTGGCGGTAAGAAGAAAGGCTATGGTAATCAATCTAACCCGGTCAAGGGATACCAAGAGGGAGGATCACAGCGCAGTATTATTAGCCCCATCGAGGCCATCATAGAAAACGTGGATGCTTATGTAAAAACAGCAAAACGCAACCAGGTCATGCAGCAGTACGTGCGTAACATCGAGCAGAACCCCAAAGCATTCGAGCCCTGGGCGACTGTAGTCAAGCAGCCAGAGAAGGTAGACGATATCTCCAAGATCGTCATGGACGAGGGCGGGTTGGATGAACTGCTGTTCCGGTTCTCCGCTGACTTTGATAAGGCGATGCAGCGGACGCAGCTCGACAAGGACAATATCGTTCGGGCGCTGGTAGACGGACAGCCCGTACATGTGCAAATCAAAGATAAGGATTTGCTCGGGGCACTGACGGCACTGGGGCCGGAACAGTCCGGTTATTTGCTGGGGGCGGTGGGCAAGTTGACCAACACCATGAAGCTACTGACAACAGGTAGCAACCCAGTGTTCACCTTGACCCGTAACCTACTACGAGATATCCCGCAGGCCTACATTGCCAGTAAGACAAGCAATAACCCTATTTCCTTCGCAGCGGATTTGTTCGGAGCTGCTGTAGACATTGCACGTAACAAAGGTTCCTACAAAGATTTTCTAAACGTCGGTGGCGGTCACGCTTCAGCTATCGCAGCAGATCGTAACCTACTGGCTCAGAGTAAACGCCGAGTGCTGCCACAAAGTGGGGCTCGCTCCGGGATAGCACGGGGCATAGACGCTTACGAGAACTTCCTTAACACAGTGGAGATCGCTCCTCGCTTGGCTGAATTCAAACGGGTTCAGCAGCAGGGCGGCGACCTTCAAGCGGCGTTGAAAGAAGCGCAGGACCTGACCGTAAACTTTAAACGGCGCGGGAAGTTGTCCGGCGAAGTAGATAAGGTGTTTCCTTATTTCAACGCAGCGATTCAGGGGATGGACAAGACGCTGCGTACCTACCGGGACGATCCCGTTAAAGCCCTTGTCAAGACGGCTCTAGCAATCACGTTTCCAACGCTAGCTCTTTACGCGGTCAATCACGATGACCCCAATTACCAGCAACTGAGTAACCGGACAAAGGATGCGTTTCTGCTTATCCCTCGTGGAGATGGTACGTTTATCAAGATAGCAAAACCGCAGGAGCAAGGAACGATCTTCTCAGACATCCCAGAACGGCTCATGCGGTTGCTGGCCGAAGAGGACCCGGCAGCATTCCGGGACTTTGCCGACCGGCTGAGAACGACGTTACTCCCTCCAGGCATACAAGGGGCGGTCAAGGGCGGAGGGCTCACGGATAGCCTACTAGGAGTTGTTGGTGATACGATCCTCGGCCCCGTCGCTGATATAGCGGCCAACGAGACATTCAGCGGCGCACCTATTGTGCCGGGCAATCTGGAGCGCCTGTCTCCGGGGTTACAAGCTGATGCCAAGACAACCAACATTGCTCGGTGGATTGGTGAGCAGACCTTGGGAACACCGTTTGAACAGAGCCCGAAAGAGTTGGACTATTTAGTCCGGCAGTACTCCGGGTTCCTCGGTCAGTTCGGTCAGCCGCTACTCTCGCCTGGTGGTGATGTGGGCTATGCCTTGTCGCAGCAGATGACCGCCGATCCTGTATTCAGTAATGATCTTTCAACGGAGTTCTATAACTACAAAGATAAGCTTGACCAAGCCTATGCAGATCGGGCGCTCCGGGATCTGCCTGAGTGGTACAGCGACCCGCTTCGCAAAAGACTTAATAAGATCAGCACGAATATGTCCGCCGTCCGTAAAGAGATCCGCGAGGTTCAGGGCGACGAGGACATAAGCAATGCTGACAAGCGCGCCAAGCTCCGGGAACTACAGGGGCGCATTAACCGCATGGCTGAGATGGGCAATGGCTTGGCCCGCGATCAAATACCATATTAAAGGCTTCACGCCCTCGGGAAACCGGGGTCTATTTATATTTGAGAAGGTGATGCAATGGAAGGAATTCAAGAGGTGCAAATGGAGATGCTGCAACGTATTACAAGGACTGAGACAAACGTCATTAGCATGAATGAGAAGTTGGATCAAGCGATAGGGGCAAACAAGACTGCAATTGAAGCGCTGGCTGCAGCTAAGTCCGCTCACCATCGACTGGACAAAATTGAAGACAATCAAAAGTGGCTCTGGCGTACCTTCGCCGGGGCTTTTATTGTGGCAATCGCCGCCTTTATTATCACGGGCGGCATCAATTAAGAGAGGATGATTTATATGACAATCAAATGGCTAAAAGCAGCAGGTATCCGCGCAATCAAGACGGCAGCTCAGACCGCTATCGGGGTAATCGGGGCGACGACGGTATTTGGCGAGGTCAATTGGCCCATCGTGGGCGGTACGGTGCTGCTGGCTACGGTGACGAGCTTATTGACGAGTCTGGCGGGGTTGCCAGAGGTAGGCAATGAGTAACTTCGCATACCGGAAAGACCATATAGCCAAAGGGACGGCCTACAACCGCCGTCCTGGCTTTGCTATGGCAGCGACGACAATTACCATCCATAACACGGGCAACCCATCCAGTAGCGCCGCCAATGAGCGTGCATGGCTAACCAATCCCAGCAATAACCGCCAAGCCAGCTATCACATCGTTGTAGACGACAAAGAGGCCATTGAGTGCCTGCCTCTTAACGAGTCTGCCTGGCATGCAGGAGACGGCAGCGGGGCAAAGAGCGGCAACCGGACAAGTATAGGTGTGGAGATATGTGAGCGTAACTATAGCCAGTCACTGGATAATGCCGTCAAGCTTGTGGCTCAGATGCTCAAGGAGCGTGGATGGGGTGTGGATCGCCTGCGAAGGCATTGGGACTGGTCGGGTAAGGTATGCCCGCGATTGATGTATAACAGCGGCAAGTGGACGGGATGGATTGAGTTTAAAAATAGAGTGGCCGCAGAATTGGCCGGGGATGAAGCTATGAAGGAAGAACTGAACAAGTTGTCCAAGAGGGTAGCAGAACTGGAAGCAGCCGCAAAACGTGTGCCGGCTCCTAAATGGTTTGTAGCAGAGTTTGGATCCGCAGATTTGGGCGGTGTGATCAGCGAGCCGGAGTTTACGGCAGAGGGCTGGCGCACCTTGGCCGTAGGGTTGCGGGTTTCCAGTAAATAGGTTATAATTAACTTGTCAAATCCTAAAGCATAGGTAGAAGAGCCCTGTCGGCATTGCGCTGGCAGGGCTCTTTTTTTTGTTTGTCGAAAATTGTTGCCAAAACGGTAACTAGACCTTATAATCAAAAATAAGAACATAAGTTCTTATTCATCTTCTTTCAGCTTCTGTTCAAGATACAAAACATCTAGGTTAGCTCGCTTAGTCTTAGCCGCGATAAAGGCCATACTCTTGGCCGCTGCAAAGTTATCAGCAAATCCGATCAACACACTTTGAAGACCTTTCTGGAGTGTAACAGAGAATCCAAAGCCTGTAGGCATGATTCTGATGTGCCGTTCATGGTGGTCATGCTTATTTGTTCGCAAAATGTTCACATTTTCGTTTATTAATTGGTCTAGAATTTGGCTCATTTCGAGTACTTCTGGACTATTTATCCCATTTTTTTGGGACAACCTATATATCTCCTGTCGAGTCTTTTCTATTTTATCCCTTAGTTCATCCATAATACTCCACCATCTTCCAGCGTTTAGGTGTAGTATTTCAATTTAGAGCAAGGTTATGCAGCAACTAGGAATAATTCGACAAAAACAGTCCGTTTCATTTGTCAAAAATCTGTAAGCGTTTTATGATTTAAGTAACGAACCGGTTCGGAAAACAAAGAGGTTGTTAGTACATAAGAGAGGATGTGGTGACCTGAGGGTAATATGAGGGTCGTATAGACATAGCTATACAAAATCCGAAGGAGAGCCGATTGGCTCAACACTTTACTGTCACGATCTCATACAAATCTTCCATATGACAATTGAGGATGAATGATACCGTCAGTCCAGCTTCCCAGCTCATCAATTCACGATTGTTTACCCAATTGGATATTTGATGCCTAGAGTAGCCAGTCCGTTTCGATAGGTCGATTTGTCGCATCTCTTCCCGTGCTAGTAAATAGCGCAATCGGCATCTCCCGCGGGAGAGAGACACCTTGTAGGCTCCTTTCAAGAAACATCTTTGCGGTAAATTGTAACACTATATTTTGATACAAAACAATATATAGTATGGAGGCGGCGATTTTGAGAGAGTTAAATCGCACTATAAAAGAAATACGAATCGCTCGTAAATATTCTATCGTTAGCGCAGCCAAAGGAATGGACATCTGCATTCTTTCCTTAATAATGTACGAGGCAAACGACAAAAGCATCCCTTTTGATGTTGTTGAGAAAATGACCAAATTCTATCGCGTTGGAATCGATGATATACGAATTAGTTGTTGACCACAAATTGACCACAAAGCTCACGAATTGACCACAAGAGCTAGACTTTTTCAACCATATAAAACGGCAAATAAAACAACGCTGCTCCTTGATAAAAAAGGTCGCAGCGTTTTTAATCGTCAATTAAGACAGTTGATTATAATACCGAGATGATTTTCCCGTTGCTCCGTCATGTACTGGACACTGGCGGCCGGGTGCTTGTGGCGACGCCACGCCGAGATGTCGTCCTGGAACTGGCTCCGCGTCTCGCCAAGGCTTTCCCTGAGGATAGGTCAGCAGTGCTCTATGGTGGCAGTTCTGACCGCTGGGCGGATGCGCGGCTAGTCATATCGACCACTCATCAATGCTTAAGATTCTATCATGCTTTTGATTTGGTGATTATTGATGAACTGGATGCCTTCCCGTATCATAACGATCCTATGCTCGCCTTTGCTGCCGAAGCGGCTTGCAAACCAGAAGGACGATTTATCCTGTTGTCGGCTACGCCACCTTTAGCGATGCAGAGAGAAACCCGGACAGGCCGTCTCCCACATGCCAAGGTACCGGCACGGTTCCATGGATATCCGCTTCCCGTGCCTCGGCGAGTCGACATGGTCCGTTTGGAACAAAGCTTGTACCGTCACTCCTTGCCTGCTTGCTTACTAACACCCTTGCGTTACTCCGCTGAGCGCGGGGCCCAAATTTTTATATTTGTTACACGTATCCGCCAAATTGCTCCTTTTACAACGTTATTACAACGTTATTTTCCCGGAATTCCGATTGAAGGAACTTCATCTCAGGATGAACATAGGGCGGAGAAGGTGATAGCTTTTCGAAATGGGGAAATCAGAATGTTGGTCACAACGACGATTCTGGAGCGCGGGGTTACGTTACCTAAAAGCGATGTATACATAGTTGATGCAGACAGTGATTTATTTGACGAGGCTTCACTTGTGCAAATGGCTGGGAGAGCCGGGCGTTCTATACAGGACCCGCAGGGAATCGTGGTCTTGGCCTCCAGAGAGTGGACGAGATCTCAGCGAGGAGCGATTCGGCAGATCAAAATGATGAATGCTTATGCGAAACAAAATGGATTTTTGAAGGAAAAGGAGGCTCTATAAATAATGATAAATGCATCTCTTGGTTTGAAGAGTCAGGGAGCTCGAGGGAGAAAACGAAATTGGGATCGGGTGAAGGGCGCCTGGATTCCCCGAGTGAGTACGATACCTCCCTTAGCACCATCTACGGTGGCAGTTCCTTCCTATTACGATATCAATACGGAGAATTCATTATGGTCTAACGTGCTTTCTCCTTTGCATAATTTGCTTGCTCCTCCCGGAATTCCTTGCCTGACGTGTGGAAAGATGATTTCTGACCGGGTTCGGGGTTATCCGGAGATTTGTCTTTCTTGCTATGGGTCTATTCCTTGGATTCAAAAACCTCGCTGTCTGAATTGCGGTCGTCATGTCGGTTGCCCAGATTGCACTCGCGAAACTCAAATGCCTCGTAGCTTTGTGATGAACCGGAGTGCTGTAGCCTATAATTCGGTCATGCGTGAATGGCTTAGTCAGTACAAATTTAAAGGAAATGAGTTGTACGGTACGGTGATGGCCCGGATGATTGGGCGAGCTTACCGGCTTATGGTTAAGGAACTGGAAGAGGCGGCGCAGGGCAGAAAAATTCGGTTTGACCTGGTCACCTGCGTGCCCGTTAGCAATGATCGGATGCAGGAGCGTGGATTCAATCAGACGGCCCGTTTGGCGTATGGGGTGGCCTCGCTCGGGAAAATTCCGATGATATCGCTTCTGGAGCGACCGCAGCATACGGAGAAACAAAGCTTCAAGAGTCGCTGGAAGCGACTGCGTGATATGCATCAGGCCTTTTGCCCATCTGCTCAAGCTCTGGAAAGGTTGATCCCTGTATTGGCTGAAGCGGATAGAAAGCGTCAAGGCTTCTCATTATTTACACGCCCTCCATTTACTCATAATGGTCCAGAAGATCCTTTTACGCGTCCTCTACTGGATTATCTTGCCCCTGTGCGTATTTTGCTGATTGACGATGTCTATACCACAGGCAGCACCATTGAAGCCGGTTCGCAGGCGCTTCATGAGCTATGCAACCAGTTGGGACGAGATGCGGAGATATATAGTTTAACTTGGGCAAGAGCCTAAATATTGCAATATTTTGCGTGGCGTTTACAAAATGATGGACGAACTCCTCCAAAATGAGTTAATCTAACATCAGGTGAAGTTTTCATTTTGATGGAGGGGACGAAGAGCATGGGGTTGAATCTTGGAAATTGTCCGCGTTGCGGAAAATTGTTCGCCAATAATTTCAGAGACATTTGTCCTGCCTGTATAAAGGAAATAGAGGAAGAATACGAGCGATGTTTAAAATATTTGCGTGAGGAGAAGACAGCCACGATTCAGGAAGTTCACGAGGCTACGGATGTCTCCATTAAGCAAATTACCAAGTTTATTAAAGAAGGTCGCATTTCCGTGGCCAACAATCCAAACATGATGTATCCTTGCGAGGTATGCGGTACGATGATTCGCGAAGGGAACATGTGTGACTCCTGCCGTTCCCGCTTGACTCGCGATTTGGCTGCTGCGGCCAATGAGGAAAAATTAAGGTCTAATGACAAGGAGGGAAGACAGGGAGGTAGTGGGGCGTACAATGCTATCGACAAATTTCGTAGTCCCTAACGACTAAATCTCTGAACTTCTGGCATAATAATGTGAAACATCCAATGCTTCGCTATTAAAAATGATTTGAAAGCCGCCGATAAACTTATTAAAGATTATCGGCTTTTTTATATGGAAAGAAAGGTGGAGCCCATGAAAATTAATGAAAGCGGACGGGTCGGAGCCATCAATAGTTATCAACGTCAAATCGAATCCCAACGTAATGATTCAAATAGCAAAGCACGCCGTAAGGATGAAGTATCTATATCTACAGAGGCCAAGGAATTGCTGAAGGCGCAGGAAGGGAGTCTATCCCCTGAACGTGCTGAGCGAATTGAGGAACTGAAGTCTCAAGTATCCGCGGGAACCTATCATGTGGATGCTGGCAAGATTGCCGACAAGTTGGCTCCTTATTTCAAGTCTTTTCTAAATGAGGGTTAGGGGGCACATATGTCAGTTCAATTATTGATTGACAGTTTAACTCAGTTGGATGCGGGCTATGTAGATTTGCTGCAGTTGATGGAAGAGAAGAAGCAAACCATCCTGAGTCGTAACTTTGACGAATTGGTTCGCATTCTAAATCGGGAATCTAAGTTGTTAAAGCAAATTGATGAGCAGGAACAACGATTGCTCGATGCTGCACAGCAGTTCTTGAAGGAGAAAGGCATCAAATCCCAGTTGGAGCTAACGGTTTCCGAAATTCTTCGTCTGGTATTTGATCCTGAGGAGAAGAGCCAATTGGAGCAAATCAGGCAGCAGCTTGGCCAGCGTTTGACCGAATTGAAGCGTGTTAATGAGCTGAATCAGGCTTTGATTCAACAGTCGCTATCCTTCATAGATTTTTCATTGAATTTGATGATTGGTAATGAAGAGGACGAAGTAACCTACTCTCCTCCAACAACTCAGGATAAGAAAGCGGCAAGCCGCAGAATGTTTGATACACGTGCATAGACCAAGAAGATACGAAACAAAGGAGCAATGAATATGACCTCCACTTTTCACGGCATAGAGACAAGTAAACGGGCGTTGTTTGTAAATACCGTGTCCATGCAAACGTTAGGGCACAATATCGCGAATGCCAACACAGAGGGATACTCCCGGCAGAGGGTTAACTTGACGGAAGCTAATCCGCTCTGGGCAATGGGGATGACGAAGAGCCAGCAACCGGGGCAATTGGGAACCGGGGTTGAGTATACCAGCATTACGCGAGTGCGGGATAATTTTCTGGATATTCAGTATCGGCGGGAGAATCAGTTGCTTGGTTCCTGGGAGGTTATGAATTCGACCATGACTGCAATTCAGAATATTCTGAATGAGCCTTCCGGCACTGGACTGAGCTCGGTCATGGATGACTTCTGGAATTCCTGGGAAACGTTAAATCGCGATCCTTCTTTGCTAAGTGCCCGGGTGGCTGTGGCAGGTGCAGCAAGCAATATGGTAGATACCTTGAAGCATATCAGCGAGGGTCTGGCTAACCTGTCGAGCGACGTAAACAACAATATTGATAAAAAAGTCATGGAAGCCAACAATATGCTGGATAATATTGCGAGATTAAATGTTCTGATTCGCGATAATGAAAGCTTTGGCGACAATGCTAATGACTATCGGGATCAGCGGGACCTGTTAATCGATAAGCTCTCTACTATCGTTGATGTGCAGTATGCCGAAGATGAGAACGGTATGGTGAACATAACCTCTGCTGGCGTGAACGTGTTAGCTGGCGATGTTGTTACTCCGCTAACGGCGGCTAATGCGGCCACGGCTACAGCAGGTCAGTTGGCGGGATATGTTCAATCCCTTCAAGAAACCGATCTGATTCGCAATCAGCTAAATGGTATGGTAAGCACATTAATTTCCGGTGATATTAAGGTCACTTTAAGTAACGGTTACGTGACTTCCAATGATATGGTAGCTCTAAATGATGTAACGGTGGATGGCATGGGCATGGTCCCTGCAGGGACCACCATTCCGGCAGGCTCCAAGATAACCTCTTCCATGGATGTTATGGTCAAAGGCTTTAACGGGCTTCATCAACTAGGATATACGCTCACCGAGCCGACCTCTTCCGGTATTCCTTTCTTTGTTTCTAGCGGTGGAACTTTTACGATCGATAATATCCAGGTTAATCCTGAAATATTAGCAGATACGAATAAAATAGCCGCTTCCTCTCAATATGAGGTGGTAGATGGGACAAACAAGGTAATTCGGGGGAATAGCGATATTGCTAATGCCATCGCAGGATTGAGAGATGCTATTTTTGCCTTCCCTGATTCTCTAACCTCCATGTCCCAAGGGACGACGGATGACTATTTTCGCGCACTGACCGCCGATCTGGGTATTCGGGCGAGCAACACGGAGCGTAACTATCAGAATGAGCAGACGATGACTGATAATCTTCAAATCCAGCGGCAATCGGTTAGTGGCGTTTCGATGGATGAAGAACTGGCGGATATGATTCGATTCCAGCAAGCTTATAATGCAGCGGCGCGTAATATGACTACAGTCGATGAAATGCTTGACCGGGTGATTAACCAAATGGGACGTGTCGGCTTGTAATTTTAATATATGGATAAGAGAAGGAGGTTTGGCAACATGCGCGTAACAGGAATGATGCAAAACATACAACTACTGAAAAACCTGCGCAATATCAACACATCGCTGACGACTGGTCAGCAGCAACTTGCCACAGGGCAGAAAATTAGCCGTCCCAGTGATGATCCGATTGGAACAGGCTATCAAATGCGTTACGATACGGACTTGGCTCGTAGTGATGAGTTTTTGACAAATGCTCAAACAGGTACGGAGATTTTGAAGACGATGGATTCTTTGCTACAACAAGCCTCGGATGTATTGAAGCGGGCAAGAACTCTGACCCTGCAAGCGGCCAACGGGACTTATGATGTGCAGCAACGTCAGACCATCTCAGCAGAAATTAAGCAATTGAAAGAGCAAATGGTCACCATCGGAAATAGTACGTATAATGGTCGGTATTTGTTTAACGGACAGAAGACAGACCAAGCACCATATACGTCAGCAGAAGCTGCAACAGAAACCACAGATCCGGGTTTGTTTTACCTGAACGTCAGTCCGGCGGTTAAGGTTCCTGTAAGCATAACGGGAGAAATTATTTTTGGTGAAGCCAATACGGATAATGCCTTTAAAGTGCTGGATGATTTGGCTACAGCTTTGGATGTAAATGATACAACAGAAATTACCGCTGCTCTTGGTAAAATTGATATTGCTGCAGATCGTTTATCGGTTAGCTGGGCCGAGATTGGAGCACGTACTAATCGCTTTGAGCTAATGGAGAATCGAATTGCTGACGACCAGGTTAGCTTGAAGGAAATGAGAGCCAATGTTGCCGATGTGGATGTACCTTCTGCAATTATTGAACTGAAATCGAAGGAGACGGTATTGCAAGCAGCTCTTTCAACCGGTGCGAGAATTATGCAAACCTCCCTTGTGGATTTTCTCAGATAGTAGGATAGGGGATAGAGTATATGGCTGGAATACAATCCATTTTGCCGCAGGATTGGGGAGACTATCGTCCCGCTGAGATTAATATTCGCCTTCGAAGCGCCGAGATGGAGACGGATTGGACTAGCGTATTTAACGATAGAGGACTTAAGCGTCCCATTACGCTGGCAAAGGAGCTTAAACAAGAAGCAGTGTTTAAGGTCATCGAAAATGTAGCGATTAAAGCTCAAGAAGGCGATCGTATGATGAATATTGCTGCTGGCGAAAAAAATGTGTTTGGCCGTATTGCGCATGAGCGGTATATGCGAAATGGTCAAAAGGAAATTACGGTGGAGGCGATTCCGCATCAAGGTGTCATTATTGATTTTCGTATCTATCCGCCAGAGATAGAGGTCGACCCGAAAGGAGCGCTTCCCAAATGAGAACGATAGAAAGCTCGGCTTACGGGACGATTGAGATTGAAGATCAACAAGTATATCATTTTGAGGCTGGTATTTTAGGCCTTCCAGATATTAGAGAATATGCATTGATCCCGATGCAAGATACAACATTTTATATTCTTCATTCCACTCAAACCGATATTAGCTTCGTATTGGTGCCAGCCAATCAGGCGGTACAAGATTACAGCTTTCAACTGAATACAGATATCGTTGAAATGCTTCATATCAGTAGTTCTGAAGATGTGGCGGTAATGCTCGTTGTGAACGTTACAGAGGACCAACTGTACGCCAATTTATTGGCCCCAGTCTTGTTTGCTCCGGAATCATTAGTAGGTTGCCAATATATTATTAAGGACCAGGAACTGCCGTTACGTCACCCGCTGCTTCGGAAGGAGGGCGACTAGGTGCTGGTACTCAGACGTAAAGTCGGAGAAGTCGTCATGATTGGCAATGACATTCAGGTTCAGGTCCTGGGTGTTGAGGGCGATCAGATCAAGCTGGGATTTCTCGCCCCTAAGGAAGTCCAGCTCTTACGCAAAGAGTTGTATGAAGGTGTGGTCGCCGAGAATATGGCGGCTAATGTCCCTGTACAAGGCTTGCAGCAAGAACAATTACTAAGTCTACTCAAGAAATTTAATAAATAAAAATCGGAGATCAGGTGGTGAGAAGATGAACATCAGTCGGATGGATTTTAACGCCTTTGAAAAGTTTATATCTACAGGAACAGCAGCCTTTAAGTTGGGCTCATCTGCTGGGATTCAAAGAGAAGAGGGCTTAGCGCCTCATAGCTCTGAGGACTACAAATCATTGACCAAGCAAGAGCAGGATAAAATGCAAGAGCAAATTAAGAAGTTGAATGAATCCATAGTTGCTTCGGGTAGAGAACTGCAATTTAAATACAACGAGGAAGTACAGCAGTTGTATGTGGAGATTATTGATTCCAAAACGAAAGAGGTTTTATCAAGCTTGCCGCCTGAGTTTCTGATCGATTTGTCCAAGAAGATGAAAGATATGATCGGTATGTTTTTTGACGAAAAACTGTAAACCATTTTAGAAGAAAGGGTGAGATCAATGTCTGTTAGTTTTTCAGGATTAGCTTCAGGATTTGACTCCGCTTCCTATATTGAAGCGATCATGGCCCAAGAGAAGCTGCCGTTAACCCGTCTGGAGACTAAGAAAGAAGTTACGGCTGCTTATCAAAACGTATTCAAATCCATTAATACAAAGCTGGCTACCCTAAGAGATGCGGCGACATCGTTAGCAGATTTGGATGGTTTTCAGAAGAGCAAGGCAAGCACTTCTGATGCGACCAAGTTATCCGTCGTTGCCGATAGTGCTGCACTCGCCGGCGATTACTCGGTTGTTATTAATTCACTAGCACAAAAGCAAGTCGTTGCGAGTGCGTCATTTAACTCGGAGGCCAAGTTTAGTGAGAGTGGCCTGCCTACTGAATTATCTATTAATGGAGAATCGATTGACCTCAGCGATCTGGATCTCGCAGATAAAACGGTGGGAGAAGCCCTGAATTTAATTGCCAATAAGATCAACAAGTTAGAAGATGGTACTGTGCAAGCCTCGGTTATTCAAACTAGCACAGGACAGAGATCGTTAGTATTAACGGCCAAGGAATATGGTGAGGCCAATCAAATTACATTTGAATCGGGTAATGCCTGGGATTTCACAGAGAAGCAGAAGGCTCAGGATGCTCACCTTGTTGTGAATGGCATGGATATTTACAGTTCAACCAATACTGTAAAAGATGCTATCCCGGGAGCCACCTTGACTCTAAGCAATACGGGAGTAGTCACCGTGAAGGTTGAGCAGGATGTAGATGCAATAACTTCCAAGGTGGAAGCCTTTGTCAACGCTTATAATGATATTATTAATACAATTAAAAATAATACACAAAAGTCTACCGAAAACTCGGATGGGAGCTTGTCCCTAACTTTGCAAGGCGATCCTATGCTTCGTTCATTACGTAATCAATTAGGCGATATGATGCAAAATCTGGTTGGTGATACGGCGGGGTTTAAATTGTTTTCAGACATTGGTCTTGAGGTCGATAAGGGAATTACTAGCGCTTCTCTTATGACAGGAACCATTACTTTTGACAAAGAACTGTTTAAGCAAAAAATGACGGAGAATCCGGCCTTGGTAGAAAAAATGTTTTCAAGTACGGCTGTTACCAATGAAGATGGAACTACAGAGGGCATCAATGGGATAGCCACCCTATTCAAGAATAGCATGAAAGAATGGACAGACAGTGTAGATGGAATCATTACTTCCAAAATTAAGGGGTATGACTCTGAAATCTCCTTCTTAAGCGAGCAAATTCAAAGTATGAATGATCGGCTGACTATTAAGGAAGCTGCACTGAAGAAGAAATTTGTTAATTTGGAAGTTGTGATGTCTCAATTGAATAGCCAAAGTGACTGGATTTCAAGTCAATTATCTGCCTTGACCAAGTCTGCATCAGATTAGTCATTAATTTAACCGGAGATGATCATATTGGCATCACCTAATATGGCAGGATATCAAGCCTACCAAAAAAACAAATATGAAACGGCTTCTCCGCACCGCCTCACTCTAATGCTGTATAATGGGGCGATTCAATTTGCTGGAAAGGCAAAGGAAGCTATACAACAAAATGATATAGCAGAAACGAATCGGTATGTGCAAAAAACACAAGACATTATTTATGAGTTGATTTCTTCTCTCAATACAAAAGAGGGGGGAGAGCTGGCCTTGAATCTGAAAAAATTATATTTCTATATTATTGATCTACTACTGGAGGCCAATATTAAAAAGGAAATCTCCCCGCTGGACGAAACTGTGGTCATGCTACAGGAATTGAAGTCTGCCTGGGAAGAAATCGGGAAGCGAGGTACTCTTGGCTCCCAAGGATAATCATAAACCTGCTGATTTTTTAGAAATGTATACGAATCTGCTGAGAATTTCGGATGCCCAGGTATCCTTGTTAACTTTGCTTGATGAGGAACCAGACCAAGGACTCGAAAGATTTTTGGAGTTGCAAGAGGAATGGATTTTGTGCTCCAGAGCAGTGAATGAGTCGAACGATCAACTGGAAGCAGTTTCTTCTACTTTGGACGGTGATCAGCAGCTAAGGGATATTCTCACCAAGCTTAGCAGTAATGTAGAGCATATTCAAAAGGCAATTAGGAACTTTATTCAGCATACAGGTGAAGATATTAAAAATGTAGGCGTTCAGCGCAAGGTGCTAAATGCCTATTACGGTGTAGAACGAAATGATCAGGTCCCTTTATATATGGATGAAAAAAAATAGTCTATTTTTCTTATGAAAAGTCTAAACATGCGGTCACTTCCATCCGATATATAAATTAGGCCACAAGGATGTAGCCAATATAAACCAAATCACGGAGGATGATAACGATGGGAATGTTTATTAACACTAACGTTGGCGCAATTAACGCTAACCGTAACCTGAACTTCAACAACACACAAATGAGTAAGACAATGGAAAAATTGTCTTCGGGCTACCGCATTAACCGCGCTGCTGACGATGCTGCAGGTTTGGCAATTTCCGAAAAAATGATTTACCAAATCAATGGCTTGAATCAAGCACAACGTAATGCTCAAGATGGTATCTCCCTCTTGCAAACAGCTGAAGGTGACTTGACTGAAGTTCATTCTATGCTGCAACGTATGAATACCTTGGCTAACCAATCTGCCAATGGTACTTATCAAGCAGAAGATCGTGCTAATTTGCAAGCTGAAGTGGATCAGCTAATTACAGAAATTGATAGAATCGTAACAGGTTCTAACTTTAACGGAGTATCTTTGCTTAATGCTGATGCGGCTGCAAATGGCGTTTCCTTCCAGATTGGTGTTACTGGAGAGACACAGGATACGTTGACTGTTACTCTTGCAGACAATTCTGCTGCTACTTTGCTTGGTGCTGCTACATTAGATATTTCTACAGATGCAGCCGCTGCTAAAAATGCTTTGGAGACTATTAAGACAGCAATTGAGACTGTTTCCACTAACCGCGCTGAGCTGGGTGCTTACCAAAACCGTTTAGAGCATACTATTAACAGCTTGGGTGTAACTTCTGAAAACCTGTCTGCTGCTAACTCCCGTATTAAGGATGCTGACATGGCTACTGAAATGACAACATTTACAAAGAACCAAATCTTGGTTCAAGCTGGTACAGCCATGCTGGCACAAGCTAACTCTGCTCCACAATCTGTGTTGAAACTGTTGGGATAATATATACTCAGCTTTCACACATCATAGGCTATTCTGGGCTATCCATTGGATGGTCCAGAATAGCTTTTTTACTATTTACAATAATTTATTAAACGGTGAGGGAAATAAATTATTTTTTTGTTTCAAGAGGTAACTAATAGGTTAATATTTATATAGGCTTAGTCATTATAAACAATACAATTTATTTACAGTAAAACCTTTTCTTTGGTAATTGACACGAGACAAGCTTGGGTGGTATATTCAGAAATGTGAGCTTGGTTACAGGATCACACTCTTATTTGATAATGAAGGGAATGTTAGTGCATGCAAGGTAAAGTAAAATGGTTTAACGCAGAGAAGGGTTATGGCTTCATCGAAACTGAAGAAGGCGGCGACGTATTCGTTCATTTCTCCGCAATTCAATCCGAAGGCTTCAAGACTTTGGAGGAAGGTCAATCCGTTGAGTTTGAAATCGTGGAAGGCGCTCGCGGACCGCAAGCAGCTAACGTAATCAAACTGTAATCATCCCGGCATAGCCGACCTACATATGAACGGTACGATGGTTAACAATTGAAGATTCGCTAGCACACACCCTGGGGTAACCCAGGGTTTTCTTATGTTGTTTACTTCTTATGTCGTTAGCGGATGTTCACTGAAATGAGGGGAACGCTTTGCACAAAATTAAGTTTTTGCTCCGCTTCCTGCCAGCGCTGGCGCTGATGCTTGTCCTGTTCCTGTTCTCTTCACAGTCTTATCAGGAGCAGACCCTGGTGTCTGATATTGAGAAGACTACGTCAGAGCAATCTATCTCTGATTTCTTTGGTGGGATTAGCTTCAGTTATGGTGGCCGACAAATCAGCGTAGAGAGTGTAGGGGGCGCTAGTTTTATTGAATTTCTTATTCGCAAGGCTGCACATTTTGGCAGTTATGCTCTCTTAGCTATGCTGCTAGTCTATGCGTTAGGTGGAAGAGAGCGAGGCATGGGCCGCAGACGTTACGTGTACGCTTGGGGGATAGCGCTTCTATATGCTTGCAGCGATGAACTGCATCAGAGCTTCACACCAGGGCGAACCGCTATGGTCCAAGATGTCATCCTGGATGGAATAGGCGCGGCTTTTGGGGTAACAATAGTCGCTATCTGGCTAAGAAGAGACAAGATGAAACTAAAGTAATCATCAACAATCTAACTGAGTTAATTAGATGAATTTAAAATATACCAATAAATAGTAGATTGGGGTATAATATTTATTGCATTCCAATTTTACTCAATAAAATTTAGACAAGGAGGTTATAAATAGATAATGAAATAATTTAATAGGTTATAAAAATTTAGTGTTAGGAGGATGAGGTTTTGAAAAAAATCACTTTGATCTCTATCGCGTTGGTTTTAGTAATTAGTTTGAATTTTGTGGGCCAGGTCTCAGCACAAGGGGATTATCCTTTTATTATATTTGGTGGTAGTAACAGTAATAATGGAATAAATAAAAGTGGAAATTTGACAGATGAGTTTGAAGATTTAGTTTTTCCTTCTAGTATGTATAATTATAATTACTTATATTCTGGGTCTACTTTTTCAGGGCTTAATACTTACTTCACAGCCTATATTCATGATGAATCTACATCTGTTGTGAATTATGCGGGGAAAATTCTTAAATCTACTGATGGAATAAATTATATAGAGGTTGGGGGTAATGTTGAACCATTAGTATCAATAATGTCTGATAATAACGGAACACTGGTAGCTGCTGGGGGAAAGGTATACCCAGGGACAAATAGATATTATTCGGTAATAATGACTTCTAAGGATGATGGCCAAACATTTACTACAACTCATTCCTCAAGTCTAGATGTGACTAACATTAGTGAAAATCCATTGTTGTTTGGTGGATCAATTACAAAAGTTTTTTATTTGAATAATACCTTTTTTACTATTGGTAATGCAGGAACAAATCTTTATATGTTAAAATCAGAGGATGGAGTTAACTGGGAACAAGTCGGAAGTGCGAAGTTTGGATTTATTAGTGGAATTAGGGATATAAGTCCAGTTGGGATGGAATATAGTAACGGTATATATGTAATAGCTCTAACTGATGGACGAGAGGGGTATTCTTGGGAATGGATTGCCACATCAAATGATGGGTTGAATTGGAGTAATGTAAAGCTGCCGATTTCAACAACGTATGACTATTTTACTTCTCTTGTATTAGTGGAAGGTGAATTCGTTGTCTTTGGAAATAAATGGTTTGATAATGCGGGTTTTGTTATAAAATCTACAGATGGTACGACTTGGAGTAATCAAGAACCTACTAACAAGAGAGTTTCAAATGTTAAATATGACGCAAATACAAATCTGTTTGTTGGCTCATATAATAACGCATTACTTTATTCTTTAGATGGTTTGATATGGAATACGCTCAAGAATTTTAATGGAATTATACAAACTTTGTCCATGAGTAAATAAAGCAGGATGTAAAAGGGCCGAATTTATTATTGATAGAAATCGAGTCTCCGCCTACCGTGCAAGCACTGAATTAATAAACGGCAAGGGAGAATTTACGAACCGCTAACACTTTTTACTTTGGCTTTACACCGTGTTATAATGAAGGTGCAAAGCAAAGGAGGAGTGCCCAATGAATTTTAGTATTCGTGGACAGCAGATTGAAGTGACTGAGGCCTTGCGTGACTACGTAGACAAGAAGCTCAGCCGGCTTGACAAGTACTTTGATGCACCCCCCAACTCTGACGGTACAGTAACCTTAAGCGTAGTTCGAGGCCTGCACGCGGTTGAGGTAACCATCCCTTTAACGGGCGTAGTGCTTCGTGCGGAGGACCGTAGCGATGATATGTACGCTTCCATTGATGCGGTTGTGGACAAGCTGGAACGTCAGATACGCAAGCACAAGACGAAGATTAACCGTAAGCTTCGCCAACGAGGCGCGAAGGACGTTTTGTTCGCAGAAGGTCAGGCTAACGGCGCTGTCGCTGTAGAAGAGAGCGATGATGAACTTGAAGTTGTTCGCACCAAGCGCTTCATTATGAAGCCGATGGATGTGGAGGAAGCCATTTTGCAAATGAACATGGTAGGACATAACTTTTATGTCTTCTCCAACATCGATACCAAGGATGTCAGTGTAGTATATAAACGAGATGACGGCAAATATGGCTTGATCGAGCAAGACTAAACGGCATTTTCGTTTCAAATTCAACGTTTGGTAGTACAGGTGGTAATTCCTGTGAGCTACAACGTAAATGAAACGAGCCTTATCCGCCCGCGGATAAGGCTCTTTATTCGTATACAAAGTCGCTTTAACGTGGTAGAGACGTGATAGAGCGTGTTGCGGCATGTCCTGCAAACTGTTACAATTTAGGCAAATCATCTGTTTATGCGTGAAAGGGGTAAACCATGCTGGGATTAGTAAAGAAAATCTTTGGCGACACGAACGAGCGTGATGTCAAACGTCTGATGAAGACGGTAGATTATATTAACTCACTAGAGCCGCAATTCGAGGCACTTTCGGACGAGCAACTGAAAGCCAAAACCGTGGAATTTCGGGAAAGAGTCGAAAAGGGAGAAACATTAGAAGAACTGCTACCCGAGGCATTTGCCACGGTAAGAGAAGCCTCTAAGAGAACGCTGAGTATGCGTCATTTCGACGTGCAATTAGTCGGGGGTATGGCCTTGCATGAAGGACGTATTGCCGAGATGAAAACCGGTGAAGGGAAAACATTGGTCGGAACCCTCCCGGTTTATTTGAATGCGCTCTTGGGTAAAGGCGTTCACGTCGTTACCGTCAATGATTATTTGGCACAACGCGACAGCGAGCAGATGGGCCAGATTTATAACTTTCTCGGCATGACGGTTGGAGTTAACCTGAACGGCATGGAGCATGAAGACAAGCAAGAGGCTTATGCTTGCGATATTACGTATGGTACGAATAACGAATTCGGGTTTGATTACCTGCGCGATAATATGGTGCTTTATAAGGAACAGATGGTACAGCGGCCACTTTATTTCTGTATCATTGACGAAGTGGACTCCATTCTCATTGATGAGGCGCGGACGCCACTGATTATTTCCGGGCAAGCACAGAAGTCAACCCAGTTGTATTATGCTGCGGACCGTTTTGTTAAGCAATTGACAGCGGAAGAGGACTTCACTGTAGATATTAAAGTCAAAGCCGTATCGCTGACCGAAAAAGGGGTCGCCAAAGCGGAACGTGCTTTCGGCATCGATAACTTATATGATCATAAGCATGTAACACTCAATCACCACGTAGTCCAAGCGCTCAAGGCGAACGTCATTATGCGTCGGGATGTTGACTATGTCGTAACTGATGACGAGGTTATGATCGTTGATGAATTTACGGGCCGTTTGATGGCGGGCCGTCGATATAGCGACGGATTGCATCAGGCGATCGAAGCCAAGGAAGGCATTGAGGTTCAAAATGAGAGCATGACACTGGCAACGATTACGTTCCAGAACTACTTCCGGATGTATCGCAAGCTGGCCGGGATGACCGGTACGGCGAAGACAGAGGAAGAAGAGTTTAAGAAAATTTATGGCTTGGAAGTATTGCAGGTTCCAACCAACCGTCCTAATCAACGTGCTGATATGGCGGATGTCGTTTACAAGAGTGTTGAGGGCAAATTCA
This sequence comes from Paenibacillus senegalimassiliensis, assembly GCF_001486585.1. Lineage (GTDB taxonomy): Bacteria > Bacillota > Bacilli > Paenibacillales > Paenibacillaceae > Fontibacillus > Fontibacillus senegalimassiliensis. The sequence continues at coordinate 327,710 of NZ_LN909044.1, read as the reverse complement.
GAGCCGTTGTCGAAGAAATCGTCAAGCGGCATAAGAACAATCAACCGGTCCTGGTGGGTACCATTTCCATTGAGAACTCTGAGCTAGTAGCGGAAATGCTGAAGCGCAAGGGCGTGCCGCATAAAGTGCTCAACGCGAAATACCACGCGGAAGAAGCTGAGATCATTTCTCGTGCGGGTGAGCCAGGGGCTGTGACTATCGCCACTAATATGGCGGGTCGTGGTACTGACATTTTGCTTGGCGATGGTGTATCCTCTTTGGGTGGTCTGCATATTATTGGTACAGAACGCCATGAATCACGGCGGATCGATAACCAGTTGCGTGGTCGTGCTGGTCGTCAAGGGGACCCGGGTTCTACCCAGTTCTATCTGTCGCTAGGCGATGAATTAATGAAGCGTTTTGGTGCAGATAACGTGATGGGCATGATGGAGCGTCTTGGCTTTGATGAGGATCAGCCGATTGAGAGCAAGATGATCACCCGTGCTATTGAATCTGCTCAGAAACGGGTTGAAGGTAATAACTTCGATCTCCGGAAAGTCGTATTGCAATATGACGATGTGATGAACCAACAGCGGGAGATTATCTACAAACAACGTCGCGAATTATTGGAATCTGAAAATATCAAGCAAATTATCATCGATATGATCAAGCCGGTTATTGAGCGGGTAGTTGAAGCTCACACCGCGGATGAGTTGCCGGAGAACTGGGAGCTGCAGGATGTTGCTGAATACATCAACACCAAGCTGCTGGACGAAGGTGCAATCACGAAGGACGACCTGTGGGGTAAAGAGCCTGCCGACATGGTGGAATTCATCTTTAATCGTGTCATGACCAAATATGATACGCGTGAAGAAGCGATTGGACCGGAAATGGTGCGTGAGTTCGAGAAAGTTATCGCTTTGCGGGCTGTAGATAGCAAATGGATGGACCACATCGATGCTATGGACCAACTGCGTCAAGGGATTCACTTGCGGGCTTACGGCGGAACCGATCCGCTGCGTGAATACCAATTCGAAGGTTATGAAATGTTTAACAACATGGTTGCCAGCATCCAAGAGGAAGTTGCCACATATATTATGAAAGCTCAAGTCGAAACGAACCAGGAGCGCCAAGCAGTGGTGGACGAAGATAAAATCTCTACCAGTGGCGAGCCAGCCGAGAAACGCCCTGTCAAACGCGGCGACCAAATCGGACGCAACGACCTGTGCCCATGTGGTAGCGGGAAGAAATACAAGCATTGCCACGGCCAGAACGCTTAGCATTATGCTCAGCTAGTAGGCCAGGGAGAGGCGGGGGATTCAAGGATTTCCTTGGATCGCCCGTTTTTGCCCGTAAAGAACAAATGAAATTAATTTAAAATGTATGTTCAAAAGTCAGGTTTTCAGCACCAAACCTTACTAAAGAAGGGTGATAGTATATGATCGATCCTAACATCAAGCACGACATGCGTGAAGTAGCCAAGAAATTATCAAACCTTAGGGGGTCTCTTTGACTTAGATCTTAAGCAAGAGATGATCGCTAACTATGAGGAGAAAATGGCGGCTCCCGACTTTTGGGACGATAACGACAAAGCCCAGGCCCTGATTGCGGAAATGAACGGGGTCAAATCGTCGGTGGACCAGTACACAGCCTTGCAGAATGAATACGACGAGCTGGAAATGATGATTGAACTGGCCGAAGAGGAAGGCGACGAAGCGTTAGCCGAGGAGATTGGCGGTTCAGTTGCCGGGCTGGTGAAGAAGCTTGAGGATTTTGAACTGCAACTGCTGTTGAATCAGCCTTACGATAAAATGAATGCCATTCTGGAACTGCATCCCGGCGCGGGAGGCACGGAGTCCCAGGATTGGGGCCAAATGCTGCTGCGCATGTATACCCGGTGGGCTGAGAAGCGTGGCTTCAAGGTGGAAACGCTGGACTATCTGCCAGGTGATGAGGCGGGAATTAAGAGTGTTACGCTGTTGATCAAGGGATACAACGCCTATGGGTACCTGAAGACGGAGAAAGGGGTTCATCGGCTGGTACGGATTTCCCCCTTTGATGCATCAGGACGGCGACACACCTCGTTTGTCTCCTGCGATGTCGTGCCGGAGATCAGCGATGATGTCGAAGTAGATATTCGTACCGAGGACTTGAAGATTGATACGTACCGCGCCAGCGGCGCAGGTGGTCAGCATATTAACACGACCGACTCGGCTGTGCGGATTACGCATATTCCTACCGGTATCGTGGTGACGTGTCAGAACGAGCGCTCCCAGATCAAGAACCGGGAACGGTCGATGACCATGCTTCGTTCCAAGCTGTACGAGCGCAAGATCGAAGAGCAACAGAAGCAGTTGGACGAAATCCGCGGTGAGCAATCCGACATTGCCTGGGGTAGCCAAATTCGCTCCTATGTGTTCCATCCTTACAGCATGGTGAAGGATCACCGAACTTCTGTGGAGACCGGTAATGTAGGTGCCGTGATGGATGGGGATCTGGATGCCTTCATTGACGGATATCTGCGTAGTCAAATTCGGACAGAAAGCTAGACAGACGGACATCCCGTCGATCAGGAGCAAAACCCACCTTGGCTGAGGCTGTTGTCCCGGGTGGGTTTTGTCGTGATTTTATTAAAGGAGGAGCCCTAGTGCCACCCAAGGTTCGCAGACGTAGACTTCAACAATATTTTCCGGTGACAGGCCCGGTCAGGCATACATTAGATACAATCATGATCATTGCAGGGTCCCTGATTACGGCGCTGGCCTTCAACCTGTTCCTGGTGCCCAATGATATTGCCTCCGGAGGGGTGTCCGGGCTTTCCATTATCGTACAATCTATTTTTGGGATTGAACCGGCCTACACCCAATGGGCGTTAAATATTCCGTTATTCGTAGCAGGATTTCTGCTGCTGGGACGTGATTATTCGATTCGCTCCCTGCTGGGAACGGTCATTTTGCCGTTGTTTGTATTTTTGACCAAGGATATCCCCCTACCGACAACAGACCCTTTGCTGGCTTCGCTGTACGGTGGAATCGGGGTTGGCTTTGGATTGGGTATTGTCTTTCGGGGGCGGGGCTCAACCGGGGGCTTATCCACCCTGGCGCAAATTATCCAGAAATACAGTGGCTTGAGCTTATCGATGTGCGTAGTGCTCATGGATGGGATCGTCATTACGATGGCAGGCTTCCTGCTATCGCCGGAGAAGGCGCTGTACGCTCTGATCGGTCTATACATTACAGGGAAAATGATCGACTTCATCGAGCTTGGCTTCAACTATACCAAGGTAGCCTACATCATTGCAGAGCGGACCGAGGATATTTCCCAAGCTGTGCTCTCTCAGTTGGACCGGGGCTTGACCAAGCTGGATGGGCGGGGTGGCTATACCGGGGATGATCGCACGGTACTGATGGTCGTTGTTGGTCAGAGTGAGGTAACGCGGCTAAAGACGCTGGTGCAGAGTCTGGACCCGACCGCCTTCGTCATCATCACCAATGCTCATGAGGTACTCGGCGAGGGCTTCAAACGTGAGTAAAAGAAACTCCTCTATCTCAGCGAGAGCTTGTCTGCTCGCGAGATAGAGGAGTTTTTTTGCATAAACGCCACTATCCTAAATAAGTATGGCGCCATACCAGCCGCAGGCTCGCTCAGGTTCGTTACAACTCTAAACGATCAAATCATCGTAGATGGAACGCTCCGTTTTCTGCGGATACGAGTTGCCACGCTCCCAGGCAAGCTCGAAGAACTCATGATGATGATCCGGTGGAACCTCGGGTCCCAGCTTGCCGAATACCCGTTCTACGCTGAACACTTGCGATTCGTGAGCTTCCAGCGCCTGACGTTTGATCTCCCACCGATGACGACCCTCAATGCGCAGTACGCCGGGGCGCTCTGAAGCCAGGGGAGCAAATAGGTTGTAGTACAATTTTTGCACGGAGGGGGCTTGGCCACTCGTGACAATGTCCTTAACCACATGGTGAAGGACGATATGGTCCCGGTGTCCCGAAATGCCATCCTCTGGAAAGGTCACGACAATATCGGCCTGATGCTCACGCAAAAAATCGGCAATCTTCTCCCGTAACAAGTCAGCATCTACCTCATCCAGCTTGCCATCCTTCATTCCCAGTTGCTCGGCAGTAGAAATACCCAGGATGCCCACGGCTTTCTCCAATTCAAACTCTCTTAGGGTGGCTAGCTCATCCTCGTTCATAGGGTCTAAATGTCCTGTCTTACCAGCATCACCACGCGTGGTTGTCAGCAGTATGGGGCGCCCGCCTTCATCGGCGATTTGCCGAATTAGATAGGAACATCCGAAGGTCTCATCATCCGGGTGAGCATAGATAAAGGCAACCGTCCTGTTGGTTAAAGTCATGAATTAATTCCTCCTTCATGATGGTGATTCTTCATTAACTATACTGTAAGTCAGGCTTATAGTGTAAGTTCAAAAAGTCGGGTTTCCAGGACCGAGAAGGTTGGATGAAGCTAGGGACTGAGGAGTGGAGCGTACGTAGTGGGTACGTGAGCACCGGAAGGCCCGGTTGAATTCAAGATTCGATGTCGAATCCATTCCTTGAACAGCGTCGTCTTGGAAAGACAACTTTTTGAACATCATCTTATAGTTAAGATAGCAAGGTGGGGCGAGAGGCAAAGCCTGACACAGTCGTGTAATTTTTTGCTCAAGCGGTTGTATTTATATAAGTGTAGTCGTATAATAATACATATTTATGACGGATTATACAAATGGATTGTTCATAGCTTCATAGAAGCGTGGTGAACAAGTTGCTAGAAAGTGAGGTTGGCCAGATTGAACGAAAACAAGATAAGAGTAGCAATCGTCGGTTCTACGGGCTATGGAGGCGTGGAACTGATTCGTTTTTTAGGGGGACATCCGCATGTGGAGATTACCTCTGTAATATCCGCATCCAGTGCGGGCGAACGCTTGACGGATAGCTTTCCTCATCTCTCGGACATTGTGGTCCAGCCTTTGGACGGCGTGAACCCGCAAGAGATTGCTGAGAAGGCAGATGTTGTGTTTACGGCAACCCCATCGGGGGTCAGCGGGAAGCTGGTACCTGAACTGCTGGAAGTAGGACTCAAAGTCATCGACCTTTCCGGGGATTTCCGTATTAAGGACGGAGCGGTTTACGAGGCTTGGTATAAGCATGAAGCACCGGCACCTGAACTGCTGGAAGAGGCTGTTTATGGCTTGGCCGAAATTTATGGCGAAGACGTTCGGGGCAAGAACCTGATTTCTAATCCGGGTTGCTACCCGACCGCTACGCTGCTGGGCTTAATTCCAGCACTGAGCGCAGGATGGATCAAGGGGCGAAGTATTATTATTGATGCCAAATCCGGTGTGTCCGGTGCGGGACGAGGAGCTAACTTGACGACGCATTATGCGGAAATCAATGAAAATATGAAAGTGTATAAAGTGAACAAACATCAGCATATTCCGGAAATTGAGCAGGTGCTGACCCAGGTTGCTGGCGAACCGGTGACCGTGACGTTTACCACCCATTTAGCCCCGATGACGCGGGGGATCATGAGCACGATGTATGCGGAGCTACAGGGGGCCTACACGGAGGAAGATCTGATTGGGCTGTACCGTCAGTATTATGCCGGTCATCCCTTTGTACGCATCCGGGAGAACGGTAAATGGCCAGCCACTAAGGAAGTATTCGGCTCCAACTATTGTGACATCGGGTTTGCCGCCGATTCGCGTACGGGACGTCTTACAATCATTTCGGTAATTGATAATATCGTCAAGGGTGCCGCGGGCCAGGCCATTCAGAACCTGAACCTCATGATGGGCTGGGATGAAGCGGCGGGCCTGCAATTAACGCCTGTATATCCTTAGGTGGATATAATATACATGGAGCGAGTGCGAAAGGAGAACAGCAATGGGAGTGGTTCGGTTATTTAGCGTTGAGTCGGCGGGGGGCGTAACCTCTCCGAAAGGATTTAGTGCAGGTGGACTGCATTGTGGGTTGAAAAAAACTTCACGTAATGACCTTGGTGCAATTGTATGCGAGGTACCTGCGGTAGCGGCTGCAGTATATACAACCAATGTATTTCAGGCGGCACCACTTAAGGTGACGCGGGATAGCATTGTGAGTGGAGGACAGCGGTTGCGTGCCGTAGTCGTGAATAGCGGTAATGCCAATGCCTGCACAGGAGTGCAAGGGGAAGAAGACGCCTATGCGATGCGTGCTGCGGCTGCGAAGGCGTTCGGGCTAGGTGAGCAAGAGGTGGCGGTTGCTTCTACGGGGGTAATCGGGGAGCTATTGCCGATGGATCGCGTGTATGAAGGCATTACCGGGTTGCCTGCCGCTTTGGATGCCCAATCAGAGGGAGCAGAACAGTTCTGTCAGGCCATTCTCACCACGGACCTGGTGAAGAAGGAGATCTGCGTGAAGCTTGATGTGAACGGGCGTGAGGTGACGATTGCGGGAGCAGCCAAGGGCTCGGGCATGATACACCCGAACATGGCGACGATGTTGGCATTCGTGACAACCGACGCGGCTATTAACGCGCAGTCATTGCAAGAACTGCTCGGCCAAACAACAAATGTCACCTTCAACATGATTACCGTGGATGGAGATACGAGCACTAACGACATGCTGTTAACTATGGCGAGTGGGCTTGCGGGCAATGACGAACTTTCCCCGGCCCACGCCGATTGGGATGCCTTCTCCGCCGCATTTCGTCATGTATGCCAGACGCTGGCTCAGATGATTGCCCGCGATGGCGAAGGGGCTACACGATTGGTGGAGGTAACGGTCACCGGGGCCGTTAGTGACTTCTCCGCTCAAGCCATTGCCAAGACCGTCGTCGGCTCAAGCTTGGTCAAATCGGCCGTGTTCGGAGCCGACGCGAACTGGGGCCGGATCATTGCGGCGGTTGGCCGGGCAGGCCAGCCGGTTAATCCGGAGACGGTGGATATCAGGTTAGGCGAGATTGTGGTGCTGACCGGATCACGACCAATTCCTTTTGACGAAGAGCAAGCTTTGGCTTACTTGCAAGGAGATACGGTAGTTATTTCCGTTGATCTGCATCACGGCAACGGTACAGCCACGGCCTGGGGCTGCGACCTAACGTATGACTATGTCCGCATCAATGCGGCTTATCGAACTTAATAGATTTGTGATGCACATCAAGATGGAATACCACGCTTGAAAATATTATTTGTATAAAGGAGTTGTGGATGACCGATGACTACTGCGCTGAATAACGAACAAATTCCAGCCAAGCCGCTTCCGGGAGGGCAGCGATTTGTGATGAAGTGTGGGGGCAGTACGCTTGCGGAACTGCCGGAATCCTTTTTTGGCGATCTCGTCAAGCTACAGCAATCGGGTATTCAACCAGTGATTGTACACGGCGGAGGGCCAGCTATTTCGGATAACCTGGGCAAGCTCGGAATTGAAAGTAAATTTGTCGGCGGGTTGCGCTATACGACAGAGGAAGTGCTGGATGTCGTTGAGATGGTGCTGGCCGGGAATATCAATAAAGCTATCGTAAGACGTATCTCGCAAGCTGGCGGCAAGGCCTTGGGCTTGTCGGGCACAGACGGAGGTCTCCTGCAAGCCAAACCGGTAGCCAACCATAAAGAAGTGGGGCTTGTTGGTGAGGTGACCCATGTCAATGCTGAGCTGATCGGGGGCGTGGTCGAACTGGGATATATGCCAATCATTGCTCCGGTAGGAATCGGAGCCAGCGGCCAACGCTACAATATCAATGCGGATACGGCGGCGGGAGCGGTAGCTTCCGCACTAGGCGTAGCCCAGATGATCGTGGTAACGGATGTACCAGGAATTTTAAAGACGGTAGGCGAAGAGAAAAAGGTACTTTCGTCCGTGACGGTACAGCAGATCGAGGATATGATTTTGACCGGAGAAATCTACGGAGGCATGATTCCGAAAGTACGGGCGGCAGTAGCCTGCATCAGCGGCAAGGTGAATGAGGTCGTAATTGTAGATGGCAGCGAGCCAGGAGTGCTGGGCAAGGTACTGGCCGGTGAAGGGATCGGAACAAAAATTGTACGCATGATGTAGCAGCATAATCTTAGGTGATAGATGGGAGTGGAGCCAGCGATGACACAACAAAGTGATGTGAAAGAAGCAGCGACAGGCGCGGCAAACGGTACGGGAGCGGCCTCCTTAACGGAAGCGGGGGGCGCAAGTGCCCTCTTCCCCAGCTATGCCCGTTATCCAATTCAATTGGTCAAGGGCAAAGGCAGCTTGCTATGGGATGCCAAGGGCAAGCAATACCTTGATTTTATGAGTGGGCTGGCGGTGGCCAATCTGGGCCACGCCCCGGAGAAGGTTGCAGCTAAGGTGAAGGCGCAATTGGATGAGCTGTGGCATGTCAGTAATTTGTTTCATATTCCGCAGCAGGAGGTGGCGGCACGGAAGCTGACGGAGGTTAGCTGTGCAGACGCTGTATTCTTCTGCAATAGTGGGGCTGAAGCGAATGAGGCAGCCATCAAGCTGGCACGCCGTTATCATCAGAAGATCAAGAATAATGGACGTTATGAGATTATTACCTTCGAGCATTCGTTCCACGGCCGGACATTGGCTACACTAACGGCGACGGGGCAGCAGAAGGTGAAGGACGGTTTTCTGCCGTTGCCAGCAGGTTTCGTGACTGTGCCTTTATATGATATGGAAGCCTTGAAGGCTGCCATTGGCCCGCAAACGGCCGGAATTATGCTGGAGATGGTTCAGGCGGAGGGCGGCGTTTATCCGGTTGAACCGGCCTTCGTGGAGGAACTGGCAGCTATATGCGAGCAGCAGGAGCTGCTGCTGATTGTGGACGAGGTACAGACCGGCATGGGCCGTACGGGAAAATGGTTTGCACATCAGCATTACGGGATTGAGCCGGACATTTTCACATCAGCCAAAGGGATTGCCAGCGGTTTGCCGGCAGGCGCCATGCTTGCCAAGGAGTATTTGCGTGAAGCTTTCTCACCGGGCAGCCATGCGTCCACCTTCGGGGGTAACCCGGTCGTGTCGACAGCGATTATCGCTACGCTTGAGACGATGGAGGAGGAGCATATTCCTGAACAGGTGGCCGAGCAGGGGAACTACTTGAAGGCCGTCTTGCAGGAGACCTTTAAAGATGAGCCGTTTGTGCAGGAGGTTCGCGGTCTGGGGCTTCTGATCGGTATAGAATGTGTTGCTCCGGTTGGAGAGATTGTGCTGCTTGGGCAGGAGCGGGGATTGCTGTTCGTCACGGCGGGGCCAAATGTCATCCGGCTATTGCCGAACCTGAAGGTAACGAAGGAAGAAATTGACCAGGCTGTGGCCATTTTGGCGGAGATTATTGCCGCACATATTTCCGGGAAGGGGAACTGAAGAATGGGATTGCTGGAGCAAGCAAAGCAGAGTACCATTGACTTAAAGGGACGCGATTTAGTTGAACTGACCGATTATACAACCGATGAGATTCATTACTTGATTGATTTGGCTGTGGAACTCAAGCGGAAGCAGAAGCAAGGGGAGGTCTACGAGCCGCTCAAAGGGAAAACCGTGGGTTTGATCTTCGAAAAATCCTCCACGCGGACACGGGTATCTTTTGAAGTGGGCACCTATCAATTGGGCGGACATGCTCTCTTCCTTAGCAAAAATGATATCCAGCTTGGACGAGGCGAGACAATTGCGGATACAGCAGGGGTGATGTCCCGGTATCTAGACGGTATCATGATTCGTACCTTCGGTCACGATAAAGTCGTGGATTTGGCCCGGTACGCTACGGTGCCGGTCATTAATGGACTGAGCGATCAGGCGCATCCGTGTCAGGTACTTGCCGACTATCAGACCTTATACGAATATAAGGGTACGTTAAAAGGTTTGAAGCTGGCCTACATCGGAGATGGCAACAACATGGCCCACTCCCTGATGCTTGGTGGAGCGAAGCTGGGTGTGCATGTATCGGTAGCCAGTCCGGAAGGGTATGAGCCGGACCCGCAGGTCGTAGCGGAAGCCAGAGAGATCGCCAAAGAGACGGGAGCGATTATTGAGGTCGTTCGCGACCCTAAGGCTGCTGTGCGGGATGCGGATGCGATCTACACGGACGTTTGGGCCAGCATGGGCTTTGAGGCTGAGCAGAAGGCGCGTGAGGCGGCCTTTAAGGACTATCAGGTCGACGAGGAATTGGCGCAGCATGCGAAGCCCGATTATGTGTTCATGCATTGTCTGCCTGCCCATCGCGGCGAGGAAGTCAGCGAAGGCGTCATTGATGGCAAACATTCGATTATTTTTGATCAAGCAGAGAACCGGTTACATGCGCAAAAAGCGTTGATGGCCGCTTTAATCGGATAATTTAGAGGAGGAGCACCAATATGGCAAAGGAAAAGATTGTACTGGCTTATTCCGGGGGACTGGATACGTCTGTCATTTTGAAATGGCTAAAAGAAACCTACGATGCAGAAATTATTGCGTTTACCGCTGATATCGGCCAGAAAGAGGAACTCGATGGGCTGGAGGAGAAAGCGCTGGCCACGGGCGCATCGAAGGTATATATCGATGACCTGCGTGACGAGTTTGCCAAGGATTTCATTTATCCCATGTTCCAGTCAGGGGCGCTCTATGAAGGGCAATATTTGCTCGGAACCAGCATCGCACGTCCGCTGATTGCCAAGCGGATGGTGGATATTGCTCGTGCTGAAGGCGCAACAGCTATTGCTCACGGGGCTACCGGCAAAGGAAACGACCAGGTGCGTTTTGAACTGGCAGCGGCAGCGCTGGCTCCAGAGATCGCCGTTATTGCTCCTTGGCGCTTGGATGAATTCCGCCAACAATTCCCGGGACGGGCCGAAATGATTGCTTACGCAGAAGCAAATGGTATTCCGGTCACCGCTTCCGCAGCAAAGCCTTACTCTATGGACCGCAATCTGCTGCATATCAGTTATGAAAGTGGCATGTTGGAAGATCCGTGGTTTGATGCCTCCGCTCCGGAGAACAAAGACATGTACCTGCTTAGCGTCTCGCCAGAAGATGCGCCAAATGAGCCGGAATATGTGGAATTGGAATTTGATAAGGGTGATTGTGTAGCCATTAATGGGGAGTCGCTGAGTCCGCTGGCTGTTATGGAGAAGCTGAACGAACTGGGCGGCAAGCACGGCATCGGGCGGGTAGACATGGTCGAGAACCGTTTTGTAGGCATGAAGAGCCGGGGCGTTTATGAGACACCGGGGGGGACGATTTTGTTCACGGCCCACCGGAAGATGGAATCGCTGACCATGGACCGCGAGGTCATGAATCTACGTGATAGCTTGATTACCCGTTACAGCACGCTAGTATACAATGGCTTCTGGTTCGCGCCGGAGCGCCTGACCCTGCAAGCGTTAGTGACGGAGAGTCAGCAGAATGTGACCGGTACGGTACGAGTGAAGCTGTACAAGGGGAATATTATCGCAGCGGGCGTGAAGAGCCCGGTCAGCTTGTACAACCCTGATATTGCCACGATGGAAGCCGATCCAACGCAAGCTTATGATCAAGGGGATGCGACTGGCTTTATCCATTTGAATGCCTTGCGTTTGAAGGTAAGTGCGGGCGTTGCCCAAAACAAGAAATAAATCGAAGAGATAAGAACCGGTATCAAAAAGGAGTGGGTCATGTGAGCAAGCTGTGGGGTGGACGCTTTACGAAGCATACCAACCGTTTAGTCGAAGAATATACCGCTTCGATTGGATTTGACAAGACGCTGGCGGAAGAGGATGTGCAGGGGAGTCTGGCCCATGTCACCATGCTGGGCAAATGCGGCATCCTGCCGGAAGAGGATGTAGAGACCATTAAGGAAGGCCTGCATGCCGTCCTGCACAAAATTGAACGCGGCGAGCTGGAATATTCCGTAGCCGACGAAGATATCCATATGAACATTGAGAAGCAACTGATCGACGAGGTTGGTTCTGTTGGAGGCAAGCTGCACACTGGACGCAGCCGGAATGACCAGGTTGCGACGGACATGCATTTATACTTGCGCAAGCGGGTCGTTGAATTTGTGGGGCTGCTGCAAAACCTGCAAGAGTCCTTACTCACGCAGGCCAAGGCCAATCTCGACACGATTGTTCCCGGCTATACCCATCTGCAACGGGCTCAGCCCATTTTGTTCGCGCATCATCTGCTGGCCTATGTCTCGATGTTTGGGCGGGACATCGAACGTTTGCAGGATAGCTACAAGCGTATCAATGTACTGCCGCTGGGCGCTGGGGCGCTGGCAGGCACCACTTTCCCGATTGACCGCCATTTTGTGGCGGAGCAATTGCATTTCGATGCGGTCTATGAGAACAGCCTGGATGCGGTCAGCGATCGTGATTTCATCCTTGAGTTTCTGGCCGATGCGTCCATTCTGATGATGCACCTCTCCAGGCTTAGCGAGGAGCTTGTGCTGTGGAGCAGTACGGAGTTCCGTTTTGTCGAGCTGGATGATGCCTTCTGTACCGGGAGCAGCATCATGCCGCAGAAGAAGAACCCTGATGTTCCGGAGCTTGTCCGGGGCAAGACAGGCCGGGTATACGGTAATTTGATGGGCTTGCTCACCGTATTGAAGTCGTTACCGCTGGCCTATAACAAGGACATGCAAGAGGACAAGGAAGGCATGTTCGATACCGTAGCCACCTTGCAAGGGGCGCTGCAATTGTTCGGACCGATGATCGCTACGATGAAGGTGAACAAGGAGCGGATGCGCGAAGCCGTGAACAAGGACTTCTCCAATGCGACGGATATCGCAGATTTTCTGGCGAACAAGGGGTTGCCTTTCCGGCAAGCACATGAGGTCATTGGCAAAACTGTCCTGTACTGTATTCAAAACGACAAGTATCTGCTGGATTTGACGCTTGATGAATTCAAACAATTCTCACCGCTGTTTGACGATACCATTTATCAAGTGCTGCAACCGGAATCGGTTGTTAACGCCCGGAATGTATACGGTGGTACGGCCAGCGGACAGGTGAGTGCAGCGATTGAGCGTGCTGAGGCCAAGCTGGCGAGCGGCCGGGTCTGGACCGAGGAATACGCAGAGCGCAGCAAATAGGCCATTCAGATAGAAGAGATAGATCCTTAATGAGCAAAGGGTCTATCTCTTTTTTTATGTTCCCCTTATGAAAACAACGTTAGTTTACCTAAAATTTACACGAAATTACACAGAAATTTCAGAAAATAATAAAGGAATCGTCGTAAAATGTCGAAATATATGTTATATCAACACTTGCTAGATCGTTTGGATTAGTGCTAAGGGCCCTGGAAGTGTGGTGGACAATAGGAGCTTCAAGTCATTTGTAAGAAGGGGAGAGGTAAAATGAAAAAGTGGGATGTATCCAGATTGAAGCACCGATTGGGGAGTATGGGGTTACGTAACCGTATGATGCTTATTTTTACCGTGTTGCTGGTCCTTCCTAATCTGTTGATTGCTTATTCAAGTTATTGGCGGGCGACAGAGCAATTACAGGACCGAATGAATGACAGTACACAGTCCAGTGTTGCTTTGCTAAATAATTCGCTTACGCATATTGTAGAGGCTGGCGTGCGCAATGTGGAGCAATTGGCTATGGAAATAGATGCGGCTCAGGTAGACAGCAAATCGCCGGAGGTTCGGGAATTGCTTGATTTGTTCGTGGAGAAGCATCCTGAACTGGAAATTGCCGTCGTAGGCAATCAGAATGGTGCCTGGATGAAATCTCCCGATCCCGGTAATCAGGAATATGACCCTCGCGAACGGGATTGGTATAAAGCGTCTTTAGAGAGCCCAGAGGAAACGGTTATCATTGACCCGTTCAAATCAGCTACAAGCGGGAACTACAATTTATTTATTAGCCGGGCGCTTAAGGATCACCAAGGGGCGCTTACCGTAGCTATTGATCTGGCTGTATTAAATGAAGAGGTCAGCCATATTACCTTAGGTGAACATGGGTATGTGTACATTCTGGACCGCACGAGTAGTTACGTATCCCATCCAACGCTTGCGCTTGGGGAAGAGAGCAAAGGAGAGCACCTCGCTCAAATTCAACAAGACCAATCCGGGTTTATTGACTATGTTGATCCGCTGACAGGGGTAGAGCATAATGGCTTTTTCGTGACTAATGAGCTTACAGGTCTGAAGGTCGTGGGCGTGCTGAATGTGGGAGAGTTCAAAGAAGCTTCATGGCCCATCTTCCAGTTTTCCATATTAGTGCTTGCTGTATCTTTACTGATAGCTGGAAGCATCATTTACTTTGTCGTTCGCAGAATTACAAAGCCTATCGAGCAACTGAACCATTCTGCCCAGCGAGTCAGCGAAGGGGAACTGAATGGGGATGTGGAGAGCAAGCGCAGGGATGAAATTGGGCAACTTGCAACTAATTATAACAACATGCTGGCCTCCTTACGTACTATGGTGCAGGAGATGGCTGAAACAGCGAGCCAACTGGCCGTATCCAGTGAAGAGCTTACCGCAGGGACGGAGCAAAATGCCAAGGCGGTAGAATATGTCGTCGAACTTGTCCAAGAGGCCTCCAACAATGCGGAACATCAAGCCGGGGCATCGGCGGAAAGCGCAAGAACGATGGAGGACATGTCGGCAGGAATTCGTAAAATCGCCGAAGCCTCCGGGACGATCGTCGAGTCGTCTGCTCAGACGGTGGCTGATGTCAAGCGAGGGAGTGACCGAGTGACGGAGGTCGGTGCTCAAATGGAACAAATTCGCCAATCCACGCGGCAATCTGCCGAGTTAATGGAGAAGATGAATGAGCTGAGCTTGCAGGTCGCTGGAATGAGTAGCGCGATCTCTAATATTGCTGGCCAGACGAATCTGCTGGCACTGAATGCAGCTATTGAAGCAGCGCGGGCCGGTGAGGAAGGACGAGGATTTGCCGTGGTAGCCGGAGAAGTGCGGAAGCTTGCGGAGCAATCAGGGGAAACGGCGGAAATGATCCAGCATCATATTGGACAAATGACCGAGATGGCTGGAAGAGCCTATGAGGTGATGGATCAGGAAGTGAACGCTAACGTGGAGCGGGGCATTGCGGTTACAGAGGCAGCCCAGCAAGCTTTTCAGGAGATAGAACTCTCCACCCAGCGAATTTCCGAGCAAATTCACGAAGTATCGGCTATTACCGAGCAGATGTCAGCCAGTGCGGATGAAATTGCTCAATCCGTCGAACAGATTGCGGTGACATCAGCGAAGAGCCAGGAAAGCTTCCAAGGCGTTACGGCAGCTACCCAAGAGCAGCTTGCTTCCATGGAGGAAATCTCCTCTGCGTCGGAAGGACTTTCCCGTATGGCAACCGACATGCATACGCAAATTGAGCGTTTTAAATTGTAATAAAAGAATAGACAGGGCCCCTCCGTAAAATGGAGGGGCCCTGTCTATTGTGAGTTCAGCAGAGAGGTGCGGTACACCTTCTCTGGATGCTGAATGAACATTAGCAGGAATTCCTCCTGCTAATTTGCACAAATAAGCTGTTTTACGGTACTTAGCGGGAAAAGCTCCCTATAAATTTGCGGTTTAGGTACAATTCAGACGTTATAGGCAAAATTATAGTGAGGAATTCCCTATAATGGTGGGCAACCAAGGGGTGGATCAAGTTTTATATGGAGGATTTCCCGTTAGATAGACGGGGGAGCTAGGTTTTCACACCCGTATACTGCATCCCATATCGCGCAGCCCGTATTCCGTATTCCGTATCCCACATCCCGCGCATCCCGTGTTTCGTATCCCATATCCCCGAGTAGTCTGCAAGCATTCTGAACAGCCGTACTACGGGGATTGGGCTTCAAGGGGCTTCAATATTCAACAAGTCCCTACTTGTCGTCCACAAATCCTCTCCGGCCAGCAGCATAGCCAAATACAATTGTGAGCAACGAGAGGCCGATGACGACAGCTAATGGCGTGTTCCAGCTACCACTCTGGTCGTGGATAAATCCAAGCAAAGTTGGCCCGACGGCAGCCAGCAGGTAACCGACAGATTGAGCCATGCCGGATAGCTGGTTGGCCTGCTGCGCGGTACGTGAACGCAACGAGAAGAAGACAATGACCAGACTGAACGTTGCGCCCGAGCCGCTCCCGATCAAAATGATGAAGAGGGGAGCTAATGAAGTCGGGGCGAGCCAAATTCCGCCGAATCCGAGCAGGAAGAAGGCCGCTGAGACCGCGGTGAGCAGTTTTTGGTTGTGGGTGCGTACAGCGATGAGCGGCATCAGGAAGGAGCCTACCATGCTAACCATCTGCATCAATGACAGCATCCAGCCAGCCTGAGCTGCACTCATGCCTTGTTCATGCAGGATGTCCGGCAGCCATGAAATGCTGATATAGAACATGATGGATTGAGAACCCATAAAGATCGTGACCATCCAGGCTACAGGAGAGCGCCAGACACTCCCTATCCGAACCGGGCTGGTTGTATTTGCTGGAGCAGACGGCCCGCTTGTCTCGGAGCTTGTACCATATGCTCCGGTACGGCGTTGCAGCAACATTGGCAACCAGAGAAAAGCTGCAATTGCCGTTAATAGCGCCCAACTTGCCAGCATCCCTCTCCAACCCAGTGGTGACTGTGCGAGGGGAACGCTGATTCCCGAGGATATAGCAGCCCACAAATTCAGGGATGAAGTAAATAGACTAGTCATTAATCCAACCCGTAGCGGAAAGTTGTGCTTAATGAGACCAGGCAACAAGACGTTACATACCGCAATGCCTATCCCTATTAATGCCGTTCCAGCAAAAAGCGCCGAGATGGAGGGCAAGGAGCGAATGAGAATGCCGCCGGTCATCAGAAGCAGGCAATAGAACAAGGTTCGCTCCGTTCCAAGCTTGGCGGCAAGTCCGGGGGCAGTTAGTGCAAACACGGCAAAGGCCAGTAATGGTAAGGTAGTCAGTAAACCGGATAAAGTATGAGATAGGCCGGTAGTGGCCTCGATTTCGCCAATGATAGAGCCAACCCCGGTAATAGGGGAACGCAAGGCGGCTGCGGTTAACAAGATAGCTGTAATCAGCAATGGAGCCGAGACGGTGCGTGATTCACTAATTGGTGAAGCAATCGTTTTATGCATGAGAAAAGAAGCGCCTCCTTAGAATGTCGCCAACAATTAACGATTCAGCTAAGCCTGACTTGCTTAGCCCATCGATCATGGGACCAACTGCTGCTCAAGTATACAGCAAGGCGGCAAGAATCGGCAAATGACGACTACACCTGCGATAAGGTGGGAGAAGGAAGAAGCATATATTTATTTTGCAGATTTTATCTGAGCAAAACAGACAATTTCCGGGGAAATAATCAGTTTGAAATATTAGCGAAAATTCGGCCCCGTAACGCCATCCTCTAATAGTTGGCGACGAGGTTGTTGCGACGATTTCTTCCCGGAACCATCCGATTGGTGGACAGCAATGACGGTAGGCTGTGCAGGATAGGTATCCCGCGAGAGACGGGTACGCTCCACCGGATTTCCATTCACGCGCTTCACACGGTACGTCTCAACGACATACCCCTGTTTTCCAGGAATAAGCACCTGACGCCCTCCCTCTGGTAATGAAGGATTAGCGACATATTTATTGGGGGCGGGCAATGTTTTAGTCGTCTTCGATTCCATGGTATAGCTTATATTCTCCGGCATATCGCCAAATAACTTCACGGTCAGTATCCGGTCCTTCACTTCCGCTCGAATGAGCAGATGTTGGCCGGTGGTATTCTGGAAACGAAAGTTAATGTACCCCTTGGCAAAAGTTGCATCCTGCCCTTTTGGTAAATAGCTGACAGGCAACGAGTGGTTGCGACGTTCAATAATGTCCAGCCCTGCCCGGACTGCTGCGTTGTAAAGGGTACTGGACACCTGACAGATGCCACCCCCGACCCCGGGAACGAGCTTGCCTCCGAAAATGACCGGTGCCTCGCGAAAGCCATAGGTCTTCTCGGCATATTCCACGGCCTCCCCATAATCAAAGATACCGTTTGGTTCCAGCACAATGCCGTCAATGCTTCGGGCTGCCGAATCGATATTGTGCACACGTCCTGTTCCGCTAGAGAGCAGACGAGTAGAGAATTGAACGATTTTACGGCGAATGCCTTCTTTCTTTAAGGATTCAATCGTGACCTCGGGAGAGACTGCCTTGAGAGGCAACGCGAGAGTGAGTGGAGTCAGCCCCTTTGAGAACGGTATCCTTACACCATTATCTGCTTGTGCCTGCTCTATACGCTTTAATTCCTTGGCAAGCTGCAGCGGTAAGCTCGTTTTGAGCTCTTCCCAGTGGATGCGTTGAGCGGAGGTGCCTGGGGAATAGCGAATTTGATCGTCTGTCGTAATAGTCCTTACTGCATTAACGGGGTTGCCGAATTGCCCCGTTTCCCACTCTGCCGAGAAGATCAGCTTTAACGCCGCAGAATCGAAGGAGGCATGAAGCGGCCAGGTACGAGCGAACTGTCTGCGTACCTGTGCCCGTTGCCATAGACTCCCATGGGTAAGGACATCCATTTCCTCGCCAAACCCTGGGGCCTGAAACAATATTCCAGCTTCTGACCAGGTTAGAGACTGAACATAATCTCCTGCGGTAAAAATGACCTTTTTTTGCCCAAGAGCTGTCAGTTCCTGCTCCAGCTTCTTCAGAGCTTCCTCCGGTGACATTCGCCCAAGCTCTACGCCGGCTATGGTAACGCCGGGTGGGAGTGTATCCCGCGCGGCATACATATATAGTGCTCCGAACATCGCTAGACTTAGGATTACAGCACTGGCAATGAGTGCAATCCAATATTTCTTACGCATCGCAGCCTCCCTAAAATGGCGGAATATACGGCTTCCAGCAAGGAAGCCAGCCTGTACCATCATATATATGTTCCAATTTCGAAAACTTTCAGGTACTCAAAAAGTAACATATTTGTTACAATGAAAATCGGACGGTCATGAATTTGCTCGTCTTTTAAAGGATTTGGCGGGAACGTGTCGAAAGTATGATAGGGTCATCTAATAGATTTAGGACGTGATGAATTGATAGAAATGCAAGATGTCTGGAAGACATACACGAATGGAACCCACGCCCTTAAAGGCGTTTCAGTCAAAATTGATCGTAATGAATTCGTATATCTGGTCGGGCCCTCAGGTGCAGGGAAATCGACATTTATGAAGCTTATATACCGGGAGGAAGTGCCTACGAAGGGGCAGATTTCCGTTAACGGATTTAATATTGGCAAGCTCAAGCCTCGAAAAATCCCTTATGTGCGTCGAAATATCGGAGTTATATTTCAGGATTTCCGCTTGCTTCCCAAGCTGTCGGCTTATGAGAACGTGGCCTTTGCGCTGGAAGTTATCGAGGCGCCCAAGAAGGTCATTAAGAAACGTGTTATGGAAGTGCTCGACCTGGTCGGGCTTAAGAATAAAGCCAATCGTGATCCATCCCAGCTCTCCGGGGGAGAGCAGCAGCGTGTGGCTATCGCTCGGGCCATTGTCAATAATCCGTCTGTCATTATTGCGGACGAGCCTACTGGTAACCTCGACCCCGAGACCTCGTGGGGCATTATGCAACTGCTGGATGAGATCAATTTCCGGGGAACGACGATCGTCATGGCTACTCATAACAAAGAAATCGTCAATACCATGCGCAAACGCGTTATCGCGATTGAACATGGCAATATCGTGCGAGACCAGTTGAGAGGGGATTACGGCTATGAGCATTAGTACCCTCTTGCGTCATTTGCGAGAGGGCGCTAAGAGCGTATTTCGCAATGGCTGGATGTCGGTGGCCTCGGTCACTTCCATTATTGTCTCGTTATTCATTTTAGGTGTATTTTCTTTACTTGTTCTCAATGTAAATTCCTTTGCGGATGACGCGGATAGTCAGGTGCAGCTTAAGGCTTATCTGAGCTCTGGCGTCTCGCAGACCATGATTGATCAGCTCCACAATGACATTGCCGCCATGGAGGAAGTTAGTCAGGTTAGACTGATTCCCAAAGCTGAAGGCCTGAAGGATTTCAGGGAGAAGCTGGGGGATGAAGGTAAGGACCTGCTGGAAGGGTATGACGAAGAGACCAATCCGATCCCTGATACGTTTGAGGTCAAGGTTGTAGAGCCTACTACGGCACCTCAAGTAGCGGACAAAATATCGGCCTTAAATAATAAGTACGAAGACAAGCCTCTTTACAAGGTTAATTATGGTCAAGGTACGGTGGAGAAGTTGTTTAAGGTTACCCGGGCGATTCGCAACATTGGTTTTGCCTTTGTGGCAGGACTAGCCTTGATGGCCATGTTTTTAATCTCCAATACGATTCGGGTCACGATTCTGGCCCGTCGCCGCGAGATTGGAATTATGAAGCTGGTAGGAGCAACCAATGCATTTATCCGGGGGCCGTTTTTTATAGAGGGAGCGATGATCGGCTTGATCGGCTCTTTAATTACCGTAGCTGTCCTGTTTGTCGGCTACAATCAATTGGTTCAGTCGGTGAGCGCAGACATTACTATAGCGATTCAACTGGTTCCCATTAGCGAGGTAGGCTTGGAATTGGGCGGCCTGCTGGTGGGACTGGGATTGTTGATCGGAGTTTGGGGCAGCACCATGTCTATTCGTAAGTTCTTGAAGGTGTAGTTGAGGGAGAATGAGTCTGTTTTGTTGATTATGATGAGGTTCTGTGAGGGGCCTCTAAGAGAAGGATGGGGAAACGAAGTTGAGAAAATGGGTATCCGTAATCGCAGCAGTTGCCGTGGCCGCTCTGATCTTTCAGCCTGCGGAAGGTACGGCAAAAACGAAAACCATTAGCCAAATCGACAAAGAACTGAAGCAACTCCAGGAACAAGCCAAGCAAGCGAAGCAGCAGCAGGAAAATGCAGCTAACCAGAAGCAAGAAGCTCAGCACTACGTGAACAAGAACACGAACTATTTGAACGAATTGCTCGTACAGATTGATGCCGTAAGCAACCAATTGAGTCAAATTGCGCTGGATATCGAGAACACGGAGCAGGACCTGCGCGTAACGGCCGAGAAATTGGACGAGACGAAGGCGAGAATCGCGGAACGTTCTCACTTGCTCGATTCCCGTATTCGGTTGATGTATACGGATGGAGCGGTATCCTATCTGGATGTGCTCTTATCCTCCACGAGCTTTACAGATTTCCTGGAGCGTGCCGATTCCTTACAGGCCATTGCCGATCAGGACCATGTATTGCTGGAGGAACATAAGCACGACAAGGAATTGATTGTGCAGCAGCAGCAGCAGTTGGAGCAGGATTATGCGAAGGTCAAGGGGCTCTATGCCGATGCTGAATCCCATAAGAGCCAGCTTGAAGCGAAAGAGGTAGAGAAGCAGCAGCTTATCGCGAAGTATAGTGAAGAAATTGAGCAATCTGAAGAAATCAGTGAAGAGCAGGAAGCTCTGCTCATCGAGCTGGCAACCAAACGTGCGGCTTTGGAGAAGGAAAAGAATAAGCTTAAGGCTGCTCAGGTGTATACGTATAAGAAGAGTTCCACCGGTTCTGGAGGCTTCAAAGGAAATGGCGGATCGATGAGTGTGCCTGTCAGTGGCGCTCGGCTTTCCTCGAATTACGGGACGCGTGTCCACCCAATTACCGGAGTGAAGAAGAAGCATACCGGTGTTGATATGGCGGCTCCTCAGGGTACGGATATTCATGCGGCAGAGGGCGGTGTTGTTATCGTCGCCGAATGGTGGAGTGGTTACGGAAATACGGTCATTATCGACCATGGTGACGATGTCTGGACGCTTTACGGCCATATTCGCAATGGCGGAATTAAGGTCGAGAAGGGCCAGCAAGTGAAGAGGGGCGAGAAGATCGCCGAAGTAGGCAGCACCGGTAACTCAACGGGCCCACATCTTCACTTTGAAGTGCGTATTAATGGTAACCCAGTAGACCCTATGCCGTATTTGTAATAAAATAATGCTGTGTTCGAAAAACGGATACCCACCCTGGCCAAGGGTTGGACTATCCGTTTTTCCGGTTGTAAATATTTCTCATTAGCTGGACATATACTATGGGACGTTCAGATTCCATCATCAGAGGCGGTGAATTCATCGATGTTTAAGGGGCGTACAGTGGCCTTGCTTGTGGTCGTGACTATGCTGGTCAGTTGTGTACTGACATTGACTTTTACAGGAGAATGGAGCTTCGCTGGATCGGGTCCGCTACGCAGCGGGATTTTTGCCGATACGGCCAGTTCCGGGGCAAAGGAAGATATTCGGAAGATCGAGACGGCACTGGAGCTTGTACAAAATAATTATGTAGAAGATGTAGATCGGACAAAGTTGGTTAATGGTGCCATCGACGGAATGATGGACGCATTGGAAGACCCGTTCTCTTCTTATATGGCTCCGGACACGGCGCAGCAATTCTCGGAACAGATCGAAGGTTCGTTCACGGGGATTGGGGCTGAGGTATCATTGGAGAATGGCAATGTGGTTGTGGTTTCTCCTATTAAGGGTTCCCCTGCGGAGAAAGCGGGCATCCAGCCCAAAGATATCCTGCTGGCGGTTAACGGAGAGTCATTGGAAGGGCTTGGCCTGAATGAAGCCGTAGCTAAAATTCGTGGTCCCAAAGGTACAGTAGCGAAGGTGAAGGTCAAACGTAATGGCTCAGCGACTCCGCTGGAGTTTAATATCAAGCGTGATGATATTGCGCTGGAGACCGTATATGCGAAGATGGAAAGCGGCGGTGTAGGCGTACTTGAGATTACGGAATTCTCGATGAATACCGTGGAACGGTTCAAGAAAGAGCTGGATTCGCTGGAGCAGCAAGGGTTGAAGGGCCTGGTCATTGACGTGCGGAATAATCCGGGTGGCGTGCTTGACGTTGTTGAGGCCATGTCAGAAATGTTCGTGCCTAAAGGCAAAGTTATTGTGCAGGTAGAGAACAAGAACAAGCAGCGCCAACAAACCACTTCCAACGGCGAGGGCAAGAACTACCCGATCGTCGTAGTGACGAACAAGGGGAGTGCCAGTGCATCAGAGATACTGGCCGGTGCGCTCCAGCAATCGGCGGGAGCCAAGTTAGTTGGGGAAGCTACCTATGGTAAGGGAACAGTGCAATCGAGCTACGGTCGGGAAATGGGTGATGGCAGCTTGCTGAAGATCACAGTAGCGAAATGGTTGACGCCAGACGGAGAATGGATTCATCAGAAAGGAATTCAGCCAGACGTTGTGGTATCGCAACCAGACTATTTTACAGTGGCACCGATTAACAAAGAGAAGACCTATCAGTATGATATGCTGGGCGAGGATATCAAGAGTGCCCAAACGATGCTGGATGGTCTTGGCTATCAGCCTGGCCGGAAGGATGGTTATTTCGACAGACATACGGAAAGCGCGTTGAAGAAGTTCCAGGTGGTAGAGAAGATTGAGCCATCCGGCGTCTTGGATGCGAAGACCGCAGAAGCACTGGAGAGCAGTCTCATCGAACAAATCCGTGATCCTAAAAACGACGTGCAGTTAAATCGCGCAGTGGAGGAAGTACGGAAGGAGATTGGCTCATAAACGTCGAATTCTTCTATTTAGAAGGCTGAACTTCGGCCTTCTTTTTTTCTTGAGTTGATGCTGATGAACCCGTCGATGATATTTAGGCCGGGTTTGTTGAGAAGAGGAGCGTGAGAACCGGTGGATCTCATTCTGGAAGGATTGTGGAGCCTCGCCATAGCTGCGGCTCAATTGTTCTTGCAGCCGTTTTACTATATTGCGATTATCATCACGATGCTGATCTACCGCAGGCAGGTTGTGCTGGAGCGGCGGTTATTCCATGTTCGCTTGCATGGCTGGGGAAGGCAAACCTGGAGGACGGTGCTGGGGGGATTGCTAGCGGGCTTAGCGGTTTCACTGGTCTTTGTATTTCTGGGCATGAATTTGACCTGGGAAGGCCTGCTATGTCTCTGGGCGGTTACGCTCCTGTTCATGTTACTGCGCGTCCGTTACTTATGCCTGGCTTATGCCGTTGGGTCACTTGGGGTCATTCAATTTATAATTCATTTCTTCCCTGACCTGAGTGGGACGGGGGGGATTTACGAGGTAGTCCGTATTATTCGGGAATTGGACATTCCGGCACTGCTCTGTCTGGTCGGATTACTGCACATCGCGGAGGGACTCCTGGTGCGGTGGCAGGGGGCATCTTTTGCCGGTCCGTTATTTTATGAAGGTAAGCGGGGAAGGCTGGTTGGCGGCTATCAAATGCAGAGCTTGTGGCCAGTGCCGTTATTTCTAATGATTCCGGCACAGACGGCTGGAGGGGTTCTGCCGTGGACACCGTTGTTCGGAGGAGAAGCCTGGCAAGGTGGCTTTGGTATGATGGCCCTGCCGATTATGATGGGCTTCTCGGAGATGACTACCGGCTTGTTGCCTAAAGATAAGGCTAGAGTATCCTCAGGCCGTCTGCTCGCCTATGGCGTGCTGGTGTTGGTCTTGGCCCTTGGTAGTGTCTGGTGGAGCCCACTCGTATTGGTGGCGTCACTGATTGCCTGGTTGTTGCATGAAGGTTTGGTCTGGTACAGCCGTCATGAGGAACAGCAGCGCAGTCCGCTGTTTGTCCACCCGCCAGGCGGACTCAAAGTCCTTGCGATACTGCCAGGCAGTCCGGCCGAAGAACTGGGAATTCAGCCGGGCGAGACCATCATCAAGGTCAACGGTGTGCCGGTGCCTACGAAGGAAGAATTGCATGCGGCGCTGCGGATTAATCCTGCTTTTTGCAAGCTGGAGGTGCAGAATCTCGCGGGCGAGAGTAAATTCCTCCAGCGGGCTATATACGCTGGCGACCACCATCAACTCGGGGCCATTTTGGCCCCGGATGAGCTCGCGCCAGCGGCGGTGCGGTTGCAGCCGTTGTCCCTATGGCAACTGCTGCGGCCGAAGCGGAGCGCTCGCACCACAGAAGCGGGCCGTGGCCCCGCTAGCTTGATTGCTGAGCCATCCACCGCTTCCGTGACTGTGCCGCCAAGCGATGGTCCGGCGGCTGGGGCCTAGTCAGTCCAAAGACGACAAGACGCCGTTTGGTTACGGCTCCTACGGGAGCGAGGTAACCAAACGGCGTCTTTTTTGTTCTCTACTGCTCTATTGCTGTAACTGGCGCAATACGGTGATTTCTACCCGGCGGTTCTTTTGACGCCCCTGTGAGGTATCATTATCTGCAGCCGGACGAGTGTCGGCGTAGCCGGCATATTGGAAATCCTGTGGGTCAAGCCGTTCCTTATCGAGGAAGAAGCGCAGCACGGACAGGGCCCGAGCCCCGGACAGTTCCCAATTATCCTTGAATGCGGCGGAATACCTAATCGGCTGATCATCCGTATGTCCCTCAATGCTGATGATGGTATTCAATTCCTTGAATAGGCTGGCCAAGCGGCTTAATGTCTTTTCTGATCCCGCTTTTAGCTCGGCTTTACCGGTATCGAACAGAAATTGATCGCTTAAGGTGATCGAAATTCCCTTAGGCAAATCAGTAACCTTTATTTGTTCTTCTAATTGATTGTCTTCAATATAAGATTCAATGCGACCCATCAAGGAAGCCAGTTCCTGCTCCTGCTGGCGGAAGGCGAGTTCCCGTTCAGTTAACGGAGCCTCAGCATCCTGCCCGGCTGATGGGGGTTCCCCCTCTTGTCCACCATTAGTTGCCTGCCCGCCCGATTCTGTATCTTCTGATGTGGTTGGCGGATTTTTATGATTATAACGGTCAGCAGTTCCCGTGATTCCGCTGCCCAACTCAAGGATGGAATCCCCACTCTTGAACGTTTGCTGCAAGGAAGCGGTGACTACTTCGTACTTATCCACGTCCAACCGGCTCATGGCATACATCACCACGAAAAAAATGAGCAATAAGGTAATTAAATCTGCATACGTAATCATCCAGCGGTCTTTGGTATCCTGACGTTGGCCCATTCTTCTGCGCCGCGATCTTATTCTCATAGTTCATTCTCCCGGGAGCCTGAAGGAAAACGCGGGTTACTCCTAAAGTCCAGCTCGGAATTCCGGCCAGACAAAGGGCGGTCTACATCGATGTTATACGATTCCAGCTTTCTCCGTACGAGCAAGGGATGATCCCCGTTCTGAATCGACAGAATGCCTTCCAGAATCATCTCCATCCGGTCCAGTTCATCTTCGCTGCGCGCCTTGATTTTGGAGGCTATTGGCAGGAAGATCAGATTGGCACTGGCCACACCATACAAGGTGGCGGTGAAGGCGAGCGCAATAGCTGGCCCCAGCGCCGTAGGCTCGGTCAGGCTGCCCAGCACGTGTATCAATCCCATCACCGTGCCAATAATCCCCATCGTTGGCGCATAGCCCCCCGCAGATTCGAAGATTTTAGCATATCCCTCATGTTTTTTGGCGACCGCATCGATTTCGAGCTCCAGCATTTGGCGAACCATGCCATGATCGGTTCCGTCGACAATCAATTGAATTCCTTCGCGGAGGAAAGGGTCATCATGGGTTTCGGCGGTTCTTTCCAGAGAGAGTACGCCCTCCCGGCGAGAAATGGTTGCCATGCCGGTGATATCCTCGACAATGTTATCAGTTGAGTTTGACTTAGTAATAAATGCCAGGGATAGCGCTTTGGGAAGCGTACGCAGCTTGGCCAGAGGGAAGCTGATCAGAACAGCGGCAAAGGTGCCGCCAAATACGATCAGCGCAGCGGTAAGTTGAAGCAGACCGCCCACTTGGCCGCCTTCGAGTAGGAAGCCTCCCACCAGTGCGACTAGTCCGATAATAAGACCTATAATTGTAGTAATATCCATGGGTTGAGAACCACTCCTATTCAGAACTTGCCGTGACTTACCGTTTGCATCTCCAGAACGAAAAAGGTATAATACACGGGAACACGCATTCCTATTTTGTAAAATAAGGAAGCTTACGTTAATTTCGACTTGGTTTATTCATCGGAATCATGACGATGCTAGTTTATATCAGCCGCCAATATTGAGACAGGAGTCTCATTCATTTTATATCTCGTATTCCATTTTAGACGATAGGGTGATGTTGGACAATGAGTGAAATCGTGGTTAGCGACAATAAGTTTGAGTTAATCTCGGACTTTATGCCGCAAGGGGACCAGCCGTCAGCGATCTCCCAACTGGTGGAGGGGACACTTGCGGGCAAGAGACATCAGACACTGCTTGGCGCAACCGGAACAGGGAAGACCTTTACGATTGCCCATACCATCGCGAAGCTTGGACGCCCTACCCTGATTATCGCGCACAACAAGACGTTGGCAGCACAACTGGCCAGCGAATTTCGTGAGTTTTTCCCTAATAATTCGGTAGATTATTTCGTCAGCTATTATGACTACTATCAGCCGGAGGCTTATATCCCTTCTTCGGATACGTACATTGAGAAGGATTCCAGCATTAATGAAGAGATTGACAAGCTGCGCCACTCGGCGACGACTTCCTTGTTTGAACGGCGGGATGTCATTATTGTGGCGAGCGTATCGTGTATATATGGTCTCGGTTCACCTATAGAATATCGTGATTTGGTATTGTCGCTGCGGGTAGGGATGGAGAAGCCGCGCAATCAAATTCTGAGCCATCTGGTAGATATTCAGTACCAGCGCAATGATCTTAACTTTGTACGCGGCACATTCCGGGTTCGTGGAGATGTGGTAGAGATATTCCCCGCTTCTCGGGGAGAGCATGCCATTCGTGTAGAATTTTTTGGCGATGAAATTGAACGCATTACCGAAATTGACGTGTTGACTGGTGAACTGATCGGTGAGCGAGAGCACGCCGCTATTTTCCCAGCCTCTCACTTTGTAACCCAGGAGGAAACGATGCGCGTTGCCATAGGCAACATTGAGCGCGAACTGGAGGAGAGGCTGGAGTTGTTTCGAGAGCAAGGGAAGCTGCTGGAGGCCCAACGGCTGGAGCAGCGGACGCGCTACGATATCGAAATGATGAAGGAAGTCGGATTCTGTTCCGGGATCGAGAACTACTCCGGTCCATTGACCTTTCGCGAACGGGGAGCTACCCCTTATACGTTGATGGATTATTTTCCGGACGACATGCTTGTAGTCATCGACGAGTCTCATGTCACGCTTCCCCAGATCCGGGCGATGTATAATGGTGACCAGGCTCGTAAGAACGTGCTGGTGGATCATGGCTTCCGCCTTCCATCGGCCCTGGACAATCGTCCGCTTCGCTTTGAGGAATTTGAGGAAAAGGCCACACAATTAATTTATGTTTCTGCAACGCCAGGACCCTACGAGCTTGAGCATTGTCCGACGACCGTACAGCAGATCATCCGTCCAACGGGGCTGCTTGACCCTATTATTGAAGTCCGTCCAACGAAGGGACAAATCGATGATCTTATTGGCGAAATACGTGACCGTATTGCCAAGGATGAGCGGGTGCTGGTGACGACACTGACCAAGAAAATGTCGGAGGACCTGACGGATTATTTAAAGGAAGTGGGTATTAAAGTAAGATACCTCCATTCCGATATTAAAACGCTGGAGCGAATGAGCATCCTGCGCGATTTGCGGCTGGGTACGTTCCATGTGCTGATCGGGATTAACCTGCTGCGCGAGGGGCTTGATCTGCCGGAAGTGTCTTTGGTGGCGATTCTGGATGCCGATAAGGAAGGCTTCTTGCGTTCCGAGCGTTCGTTAATCCAAACGATCGGCCGGGCCGCACGGAACTCGGATGGCCGTGTGCTTATGTACGGAGACGGTATTACCGAATCGATGGATCGTGCTATGAAGGAAACCCAGCGGCGGCGAACTATTCAAATTGCCTATAACGAGGAGCATGGAATTACGCCACAAACGATTCGCAAGAGAATTCGGGATGTCATTGAGGCAACCAAGGTGGCGGAGAGCCAAAGCGATTATTTGACGGATGCAGCCAAGAGCAAAATGTCCAAGCGCGATCGCGAGGCGCTGATCAAGCGCCTGGAGACCGAAATGAAAGAGGCGGCAAAGAATTTGCAATTCGAACGCGCTGCCGAACTGCGTGATGCTGTCCTGGAGCTTAAGGCAGAGTAGCCGGGAATTGATATATAAATATAGTAGTCTTCAAGGGAGATGGAATTGGTGGCTAGTGAAAACATCGTAATAAAAGGCGCGCGGGCGCACAATCTCAAAAATATCAATCTTACCATTCCGCGGGATAAGTTTGTTGTGCTTACAGGATTAAGCGGCTCGGGGAAATCTTCGCTGGCCTTTGATACCATTTATGCTGAAGGACAACGTCGTTATGTGGAATCTTTATCGGCCTATGCGCGGCAGTTCCTGGGCCAGATGGAGAAGCCAGATGTTGATTCCATTGAAGGGCTGTCGCCAGCTATTTCCATCGACCAGAAGACGACCAGTCGCAACCCTCGTTCCACGGTAGGGACCGTGACTGAGATCTATGACTACCTTCGCCTGTTGTTTGCCAGAGTGGGCCATCCCCATTGTCCGGAGCACGGGATTGAAATTACGTCCCAGACCATCGAACAGATGGTGGACCGGATCATGCAATATCCAGAGCGCACTCGTTTGCAGATTTTAGCCCCGGTGGTCTCGGGCAAGAAGGGCGAGCACAAAACTCTGTTCAGCGAAATCGCCAAGCAAGGTTTCGTTCGGGTACGCGTGAATGGAGAACAACGTGACTTATCTGAAAATATTGAACTGGAGAAGAATAAGAAGCACTCCATTGAGGTCATTGTGGACCGGATCGTGGTGAAGGAGGACGCACGCACTCGGCTGGCTGATTCTATCGAAACCGCGTTGAAAATGTCCGGTGGCCAGATTTTGGTGGATATTATCGGTCAGGAGGAGCTGCGTTTCAGTTCCAATTACGCCTGCCCGATTTGCGGCTTTAGCATCGACGAACTGTCACCACGCATGTTCTCCTTCAATAGCCCCTTTGGGGCTTGCCCTGAATGTGACGGACTAGGGGTCAAGATGATTATCGATCCTGAATTACTCGTTCCGGATAAATCCAAAACGATTGAAGACGGAGCTTTTGAAGCTTGGGCCGGTAGTACCTCCAACTATTATCCGCAATTTTTGAAATCGGTCTGCGAGCATTACAACATCCAGCAAGATGTTCCGGTCTCCGAGCTAAGCAAAGAGCATATGGACAAGTTACTCTATGGAACCGGAGAAACCAAGATTCGCTTCCGCTATCATAATGACTTTGGAATGACGAAGGATGCTTACGTTACTTTTGAGGGGATCGTTCATAATCTGGAACGGCGTTATCGGGAGACGGCTTCCGAGGGAATTCGTGAATTCATCGAACAATTTATGGGCAGCAAGCCTTGTGGAAGTTGCAAAGGCCATCGCTTGAAGAAGGAAGTTCTCGCGGTGACTATAAATGGTCAGAATATGGCTTATGCTACGTCGTTGTCTATTGGCGAAGCGATGAATTTTTTTGGTAGTCTAGAACTTTCAGAGAAAGAGAAGGCTATTGCCAACCTGATTCTTAAGGAAATCAGTAGCCGCCTGGGCTTCCTGGTGAACGTAGGGTTGGAATACCTGACGCTTAGTCGGGCTGCGGGCACTTTGTCCGGGGGAGAGGCTCAGCGTATTCGGCTAGCCACCCAGATAGGCTCCAGTCTGATGGGCGTATTGTATATTCTCGATGAACCGAGTATTGGTCTGCATCAACGGGATAACGACCGTCTGATCAGTACATTGACGCATATGAGGGATTTGGGCAACACGCTCATCGTGGTTGAACATGATGAGGACACTATGATGGCGGCCGATTACATCATCGACATTGGACCGGGAGCAGGTATTCATGGTGGCGAAGTTATAGCCCAAGGGACTCCGCAACAAATTATGGATGATGCTCATTCCTTAACAGGCCAGTATCTGAGTGGCAAGAAGTTTATTCCGGTGCCACTTGCGCGGCGCAAGCCAAATGGCCGTTGGCTGGAAGTGAAGGGGGCCAGTGAGAATAACCTGAAGAACCTGAACGTCAAGTTTCCTATAGGTGTGTTTACGGCGGTAACCGGAGTTTCAGGCTCGGGTAAGTCCACACTGGTCAATGAGATTTTATATAAAACACTGGCTCGTGATTTGAATCGGGCTAGAGTCCGCCCTGGACAATACAAAGAAATCAAGGGACTTGAGCATGTAGATAAGGTCGTGGACATCGACCAATCTCCAATTGGCCGTACGCCTCGTTCTAATCCGGCAACGTACACCGGGGTATTCGACGATATCCGTGATTTGTTCTCGCAGACTAATGAGGCCAAGGTACGTGGCTACAAAAAGGGCCGCTTCAGCTTTAACATCAAGGGTGGACGTTGTGAGGCTTGCCGGGGAGACGGCATTATCAAGATTGAAATGCACTTCCTGCCGGACGTATACGTGCCTTGCGAGGTATGTAAGGGCAAGCGTTATAACCGAGAGACGCTGGAAGTTAAATATAAGAATAAGAGTATTGCCGATGTGCTGGAAATGACGATTGAGGATGCTACAGAGTTCTTCCAGAACATTCCGAAGATTCATCGTAAGCTGCAAACCCTGCTGGACGTTGGCCTGGGGTATGCCAAGCTTGGCCAGCCGGCAACAACGTTGTCTGGTGGTGAGGCTCAGCGGGTGAAGCTGGCATCCGAGTTGCACCGCCGGAGTACCGGCAAGACCATCTACATTCTGGATGAGCCGACAACAGGACTGCATGTGGATGATATCGACCGCTTGCTGAAAGTGCTGCATCGCCTTGTAGATTCGGGAGAAACGGTGCTGGTTATCGAACATAATCTTGATGTCATCAAAACGGCGGACTATTTGATCGATTTGGGACCGGAAGGCGGAAGCGGAGGCGGTACGGTCATTGCGACGGGAACGCCGGAGAACATTGTGAAGGTAGAGGCTTCCTATACCGGACGTTACCTGGCCCCCGTTCTTGAACGCGATGCCCGTCGTACGGCTGAACTGGATGAAGAGGATATACAGGACCGTGAAGTAGGGTAGAGCTATAAACGATAGACCGTGCATTCGATCTCTAAGAGATGAATGCACGGTCTATTTTGCATGTTGCTGATTTGATACCTTTAGGAAGCAATGTTGCTCTCTAGGATGCGGCTGAGCTGTTCCTGGAACGCCGGGACGCCTACGCGTTGCACAAATTCATGGAAAGACTCAGCATCCGTTCGCTGATCCTTATAGAATTGGAGTAATTGCGCCAGTACCGAGGCAACCTGATCCCCCTTTACCCGTCCCTTCAAGACCTGATTGAACCGGGCTTGCACGCCATGATCTCCACCGCCGAGAGTTCCCCCTACAGCGATGTCAAAGGCATCCACCATCCCCTCGGGAGTTTTGATTAACGAGCCTTGCAGACCGATGTCGGCGATATGTTTATGCCCGCAGGAATTAGGGCAGCCGACGAAATGGATACGGATCTTATCCGTCAGAGTCACATGCTGATCGAGATGCTTCGCAACCTCTACCGCACGGCGTTTCGTCTCAACGATAGCCAAATTGCAAAACTCATTCCCTGTGCAGGAGACGGTTCGGCTCAAAAAGTGCTGCGGAAAAGGGGTTAACCGTTCCAGCACTGGAGCGGCCAGAGCTTCATCCAGCTTCTCGTCAGGAATTCCACTGAGCAAAATATTTTGCGACATCGTGGTCCGGATTTTGCCGTCGCCATATTGCTCGGCTACCTGAGCAAGTTGAATAAGCTCATCTGCATTTAAGCGGCCCACCGGAACCCCGAGACCAATGTAATTGAGTCCCTGTTGCTTCTGCGGATGAACTCCATCGAAATACGCAGCTTGCCAGCCAGCAGTCTTGTCTTCTCCCCGTGAAGGAAGACCGCCCACCTGCTCCAGCAGCTTCTCTTTAAACTTGTCGGGTCCCCAGTCGGCGACCAGGAACTTCAAGCGAGCGTGATGGCGCTTCTCCCGATATCCATAATCGCGGAAGATCGTCGTTACCCCGATAGCTACCTTGAGCACCTCTTCGGGTCTGACGAAGATATCCAGCGGTTGGGCCAAGTGGGGCTTCGCGGACAAGCCGCCGCCAACCATAATATGAAAGCCGACAATTTCCTTGCCGTCAATCACTTTGACAGCAGGCGTAAACGATAAATCGTTAATCTCAGCTTGGGCGTTGTTATAAATATTGGATGAGATCGACATTTTGTATTTACGGGGTAAATTGGAGAAATCCCGATTTAATAAGAAGAAGCGATTAACCTCTTCGACAATCTCGGTGGTATCCAGTAACTCATTCTTATCAATGCCAGCGAGTGGGTTGCCAACGATGGTGCGCGGGCAATCTCCGCAGGCTTCGAAGGAATAGAGGCCGACTTGTTCAAGTCTTTGGAAGATATCGGGCAGATGCTCTACACGCAGCCAATGGAACTGAATCGCCTGGCGAGTCGTCACATCGACAAGCTCTCGTCCGTACAACCGCGCAATCTCGGCAAGTGCATAGGCTTGTGCAGTGTCCATAATTCCACCATTAATACGGACTCGCATCATGAAATGGCCGTCCTTAGGTTTTTGCTGGTAAACGCCAGCCCACTTGAAGCGATCCATATCTTCTGGAGTGATAGCGTCATATCCTGACGTGGCATATTCTTCAATAATGGTACGTATGACGTCCAGTCCGTCTTTTTCCAATTTTACAAATTCAAATTTGTTGAGCTTCTCGGGTGTGGTGGTCCAAATTGGCTCATAGGCCATATGCATACCCCTCCTTCATAACTACCGTAGCACATTTAATTCCGATTAAATAACTATGATATATTATCGTAATGGTATCATAGATGCCTGACAGGGTAAATAAAGAAAGCGGGTACAATTGTATAAAACTTCCTTATAAAACTTTAAAGAATAGATGATATATCATTGTGTCAAGAACTTTTTTATCGATGAAACCGTTATTTAAGGATGAATTTGTCAATAATTTTGACGTTTTTTTGTCTTTTTGCTTGCGTCCATCGAAAAGGCAAGATAACATAGAGGGAGAACATCATTTTCTGGATTTAGAGGGGGGTTCGGGATGTTGCTTGCAGCGGCCGGAGCATCGGCAGCAACGTTCAACGGGTTCGATATTTTTATGATTCTATTTACAATCATTATTTTTATCGGTGTAGTTCGCTTGCTCATGGAACGCCCGAAGAAGAACCTGTTTGCCATTGGCTTTGGCATCATCAGTTTGCTAGTCTTTCTGGCTTCTGACGCCGTTATGATTAAATCCTGGTTTGGATAACACGGGCGAATAATTCATGATATAGGAACAGATTAAACACACCTTGCATCGTTACAGATGGCAGGGTGTGTTTTTTTTGTGAAAAATTACAATATTTTAACATTAAGGTAATCATCAGCAATTTAACCCCTTATATGATGGAGGAGTAGTCCAAATCATTCAGGATAGGGAGGAACGGTTGATGATGAACGCTTGGCGCAAGAAGTGGCTTGGCCTAATGCTGGCAGGGGTCTTGGCAATTACCGGTATGCCGGGATGGGGGGCATCTGTAGGGGCTGAAGCTGCACCAGAGGTGCAAGCGGTAGTCCACACGCAACAATCCCCGGATTTGACAGAGCAAGGGACAGAGGAATTGCTGCAAGGCCTTCTCCAACCAGAGGAAGAAACTTTATCCGTAAATCCTTGGTCCACCCCAGGTACAGGCCTGGAAGCTACAGAGCAGACTGGCAACCAAGAGATCGGGAGCTATGCAGATGCAGCCGGGATCAGTGTTGCGGATGCCATTGCCAAGGGCAATAACGGCGAAGTAGTCTGGGTTACTGGCACTGTAGTAGGACATGCTACTGGCTCCTTGTCTGCCAACTTTACGGCTCCCTTTGGCAATGACTTCAATCTCCTGATTGCCGATACGGCAGGGGAGCAGGATAAGGCCAAACTTGTCAACGTACAAGTCCCATCCGGACTACGTTCGGAGTTCGGACTGCAAAGCAATCCTGATTTGATCGGACAGCAGATTTACGTCTCGGGCACACTGGGTGCCTACAACAATTTTCCGGGGCTCAAGAGTGTTACACAAATTACCTTGAACACTACAGAACCGGGAAACCCTGGTGAAGGGGGAGAACCTGGAGAAGACCCGGATGAGGAAGAACCCGGTGAGACTCCATCTTTACCAGACGGGACGGGAAAAAGTGTGTTGTTTGACAATGCTCATGCCCAAACCGCAGGTGCGGCAGACTGGATCATCGACGGTGCTTTTTCTGACTTTGCCCAAGGGCTTCGGAAAGTCGGGTTTACCGTAGATTCTCTGGAACGCCCGGTACCGTATACGTTTGGCGAAGTGCCCATTACTTATGAGGGCTTGCAGCCTTATGATGTATTTATTATTCCCGAGGCTAACATTCCCTTTAAAACGGCGGAGCAAGATGCGCTGGTACAATATGTAGAGGATGGCGGGGCTGTCTTCTTTATCTCTGACCATTACAATGCCGACCGCAACAAGAATCGCTGGGATTCCTCAGAAGCCTTCAACGGTTATCGGCGTGGGGCTTATGAGAATCCGACCAAGGATATGTCCTCTGAGGAGGCTAACTCTCCGGCGATGCAAGGGGTCGCTAGCTCGGATTGGCTGGCCGATCATTTTGGAGTCAGATTCCGCTTCAATGCGCTTGGAGATGTGGACGCTAATGATATTGTGAGTCCATCCCAAAGCTTTGGCATCACAGCAGGAGTAGACGCTGTGGCGATGCACGCTGGTTCTACGCTAGCTATTCTGGACCCGGAGAAAGCCAAAGGCCTGGTGTATGTTCCTACCGGTGTACCGGCATGGGGCAATGCGGTGGATGAAGGCGTCTATAATAATGGGGGCCGGGCTGAGGGTCCGTATGCAGCCATTGGTAAATTAGGTCTTGGCAAAGCTGCTTTTATCGGCGATTCCTCCCCGGTAGAAGACGCAACACCTAAGTATGTCCGTGAAGAAAATGGGCAAAGCAAGAAAACTTATGACGGCTTCAAAGAAGCGGATGATGCCTTGTTCCTGGTACAAACCGTCAAGTGGCTGGCTCATGATGAGAACTATACTTCGTTTGGCGACGTGCCGGGCTTGGAACTGGACACGCCAACCGTCCTGGATGCTGACGAGGCACCGGCATTGACGACGGAGCCGCAGCCAGAACCATGGTCGCAGCCGGCTCCCGGATACAAGTGGTATGACCCGACTACCTTCAAGCCAGGGTCTTATGGTTCTATGCAAGCTCCAGAGACGGAACCCATTCTGGCCTTTGTACATCAAACGACCCTACCCACCCAGCAGGAATTCCAAATCCGCTTAACAGCGAACGGGCTAACACCAGGCCAGACTGTCTCGGGCTTGCGCGCTGGTATTTATTTGCCTGGTGGGGAGCAGATTGCCAGATTCAAGAATGATGCGGGGACATGGTCCGATTATAACTACAGTCCAGAGTTTTCGCTTACTGGAAATGCGCAAGGTTATGCCTCCAAGGATTTGACAGTTCAGCTTAAATCAGGTGTAACGGCCTCCGCAGCCAATCTGCGGTTGAAGCAAGGCAGTGCCAACGCCATTACAAATCCGGTGACGCTGGGAAATGTGGCGGCCGAACCGTTGCCAGGCGATCATCCTCCTGTGCCTGAGTTATCTACCATCTTTGTTGCTCGTGAGGCTGCCGAGGGGACGGTGGTCACGGTAGAAGGGATAATTACTTCACAGCCCGGTCTATTTGGAGGGCAAGGGTTTTATCTGCAAGATGAAACAGCCGGTATTTATGTGTTTCAATCCGATGCGGGTTATCAGGCGGGGGACCGAATTCGGATCAGCGCTGTCCGCACTTTGTACAACGGAGAGGTAGAACTGGAGAATCCGGTCCATATCGAGAAGCTGGGAACGGGAGAGATACCGGTTCCGCAGGTTCAGGATACGGTGAATGATGCGAACCAGGGACAACTTATTACTTTAACAAATGTGGAAATACAGGACGTAGTTACGGCTGCTCCGGCAGGATCGTTTGAATTTGGTGCGTTATCTGAGGACGGGCAGTCTGTCCGTGTTCGGTTTGACGGACGAACGGGCGTAAGCGTGGACGAATTTAACACATTATTTCCGGTGGGCACCCGAGTAGATATTAGTGGTATTTCTTCGGTGTTCCGCGGTACGTATCAATTAAAGCCGCTGACGCTGAATCAGGTGGTGCCAAGCTCTTCCGAAGCCGACCTGATCGCTCCGGTTACGGTGGCTGATGTAGCAGGAGAGACGGGAGAAAATCGTTACAATCTGGACGTCGTCACTATTGCTTTTCATGCCGAGGACGAGAGCGGCAGCGGCGTAGAGCGTATTGAATACCGCTTGAATGGCGGGGAATGGATCAGCTTTGATTCGGCGCTTGTCATTGATGAGGATGGACGGTATGAGATTGAGTATCGGGCCTGGGATCAAGCTGGCAATGAGGAAGTGGCCAAGCTATTGTATGTCAACGTAGACCGGACTGCGCCGGAGATTACTTTTGCCGGAGACAGCCAGGTGTTACAGATTGAATCAGCCCTGCCGATTACAGCGATACTGGAGGATCAAGGCAGCGGGATCCATGCGGCATCCTATCAGCTTAACGGTCAAAATATTGCCGGAATTGCAGAGGTTATCCCTTTTTCTCTGGCGCCCGGAAGTTACAAGCTGACTGTTCAGGCAACCGATGCAGCAGGACATACAGCTTCTGAGGAATTTACCTTTGCAATTACCATCGATATCGACCATTTGGATGAGTTGGTTGATTTAGGGGATGAGGCAGGTTATATCTGGGCTGGAGATGCTGTAAAGGTACTCCAGAAGCAGATTACTTCCTTGCAGAAAGCCAAGCTGCCGATTGAGCAGGAGCTGCGGCTGAAGGCATTGAAGTTGTCGATCGAGGTACAGAGCGGGGTTACGATAGAAGAAGGTTTTGCCGAGTTGATGCTGGACGACCTGACTTATATCCGCAAGCAAGCAGCCTGAGAACAGCAAGCAGGCTCAGTCCCCATGCAGGTGTAATACATCGATGCAGCGGGAGAGCGTGGGACTTTATCGGAACGCCAGTATAGGAGAAGCGCAAACGTGTAAGGGCCATGCGAGCCCCTGCGGTTGCGCTTTTTCATTTGTAACCGCTTGATGGAAAGCTGCCATATGATAAAGCAGTAAGCAGAGAGGGGGGATCAGGCTGGCGGTACAAAAAGATGGCACCGGGTCAATAGATTACGGTGATCCGGTAGTCACAGATGGAATGTCCGTATTTGATGCTCCGGCATTTGATATGCATTATTTTTATGAAGGTAACGACCTGGGGGCAATATACACTCCGGAGCAGACGCGTTTCCGCTTATGGGCGCCTACCGCCTCTGAGGCAAGAGTGGCCCTCTATATTCCCGGAAAAGGTGAGTCAGCCAGTGAAGCGGCGATGCAGCGCGATATTCGAGGAACATGGACGCTGACCATCCCCGGCGATTGCCGCAACTGGCTTTACACTTACCGGGTGAGAATAGGAGCGCAATGGAATGAGGCCGTAGATCCTTACGCCAAAGCGGTCACAGTAAACGGGGAGAAGGCAGCCATTATAGATTTGAAGGAGACGAATCCGCCGGGATGGGAACGGGATCTGGATCTGGATGCCCGCGTAAGCCTGCCATCCCCTGTGGATGCGGTCATTTATGAGCTGCATGTCCGTGATGTATCCGTGCATCCGGAGAGCGGGGTTAGATATAAGGGGAAATTCCTGGGCCTTAGCGAAAAAGGAACCCGTTCCCCGCAAGGGATAGTGACGGCGCTGGATCATATCGTGAGCCTGGGTGTGACGCATGTCCAGCTATTGCCTGTTTTTGACTATGCGAAGGAAAGTGTAGATGAAACAGCAGCGGCCAATGATTCCCGCTACAATTGGGGGTATGATCCGCATCATTACAATGCGCCGGAGGGTTCTTATGCGACCGATCCTTATATTCCGGCAGTAAGGATTGCGGAGCTCAAACGCTGCATCCAGGAGCTTCATGCCCGAGACTTACGGGTCGTGATGGATGTCGTCTACAATCATGTGTATGATGGCTACCTTATCCATTTCAGCAAGCTGGTGCCGGGGTATTACTTGCGTTATCGGCCGGACGGTACTCTGTCCAATGGTTCAGCCTGCGGCAATGAATGTGCTACGCAGCGGCCCATGATGAGCAGGTATATCGTCGACTCGGTACTCTATTGGGCGAAGGAATATCATATTGACGGCTTTCGCTTTGATCTGATGGGGTTGATGGATATTGATACGATGCAAGAAATTCGTCGGCGTCTGGATGAGCTTAACCCTTCGCTGCTGATGATCGGGGAGGGCTGGCAGATGGATACGGTGCTGTCGCAGGAACTCCAGGCTAATCAGAGCAACGCTGCCAAGCTGCCCGGAATCGGCATGTTCAACGAGGGGCTGCGTGATGCCATCAAGGGCCCAGTGTTCCACGCGCCAGATAAAGGTTTTGTCAGCGGGGCAACGGGCTGTGAGGAGGGCATCAAGCGTGGTGTGGCCGGAGGCATCTCCTATGGCGGGACGATTCAGCAGTTTGCGCTGTCCCCGGCGCAATCCGTCAACTTTGCAGAATGCCACGATAACCACACCTTATGGGATAAGCTGGCCTTGTCCGTGCCCGAAGCTACGGAAGAAGAACGAGGAGACATGCATCGGTTGGCGTCGGCCATCGTCTTGACGAGTCAGGGCATCCCGTTCCTTCACGCCGGGCAGGAGTTTATGCGCACGAAGGACGGGGTAGAGAACAGCTACCAATCCCCCGTGGAGATCAACTGGCTTGATTGGCGGCGATGTGCGGAGCGGCAGGACGACGTGTCCTATATGCGCAGCCTGATTGCTTTGCGCCGGTCGCATCCTGCGTTCCGTTTGCGCACGGCGGAAGAAATCCGCGCTCGGCTGCGCTTCGAGGCGGCCCCGGCTCGCGCAGTAGCGTTCACGCTGCGCGACCATGCAGGTGGCGACCCCGACCGCCACCTGTACGTGCTCTACAACGCCAGCTCTGCTGCGTTGTCGCTGGAGCTGCCCGCCCTCGGACCCTGGGAGGTCCGATTTGGCGGCGAGCATGTGCTCGCGCTCACCGCAGGCTAACTACTCTAACTACTCTAACTACTCTAACTACTCTAACTACTCTAACTACTCTAACTACTCTAACTACTCTAACTACTCTAACTACTCTAACTACTCTAACTACTCTAACTACTCTAACTACTCTAACTACTCTGACTACTCCAACTACCTAACCAATCACTTGAGCTTAACTAGTTCAACTGTAGAGTGTCTCCCAGTCCGGCAATGGCTCTGACAATTAACAATATCTGGTTTTACAAGACGTTAATCCCATAAACTGAAGGATTCTTTGCGCACTAGTGGGAAATCCTCCCGCTAATTTACGGAAATCGGCTGATTTTCGAGATTTAGCTGGAAAACCTCCATATAAATCGGCGGTTTGAGCCCGATATTGACCAAAAGTCCGGAATTATATGGAGGAATTCCAGTTAATTGTTCAAGATAGCGAAAAAATAAAAATTAGCGGGAGGAATTCCCGCTAATTTGGCGATTTACATTAACTCAATATGTGCTCTGCTTTTCTCACCCTAGACACTGCTCATCCCGCGCTTGGGACTTGGCATATTTACTTCACCCGTTCTTCCCTCAGGTCATTACACAGTCGCTCCGCCATTTATCAGCTACTGGGGTCTGACGAAATGTGGAACGTTTTTCCAGCGGACGGGTGTTGATTAGCCGCTCCAAGTATTTTCACCGCTGGTGTCATAACGTAGTCACTCGCGCCTCTCTACCGCCGGTGTCATGCCGTAGTCACTCGCGCCTCTCTACAGCTAGTGTCATACCGCAGTCACTCCGCGCCTCTCCACCACCCGGACTTAGCACATCCGCTCCTACCCGTTCCCACCGCCCACAACAGTAAAAATCCGTTCACCGCGAGTTTAATGCGGTGAACGGATTTTCTTACGTGCGCCTCAGCTCAAGGCTGCGGCGGGGCGGGGCACCTCAATTTGGCTCAGGGAGCCAACCGTGTAGGCCGTATCGTAGATTCGGATAGCGGCCGGTGTTGCCGTCTCATTGGTGACGAGGATGTTATCCTCGCTGACTTGCACCTGCAACCGAGCGCCACGGAACATCACTTTGAACGAGAAGGACGTCCAGTGGGACGGCACGAAGGGACGCAGCACCAGTTCGTCGTGCTGAACGCGAAGG
This sequence comes from Paenibacillus senegalimassiliensis, assembly GCF_001486585.1. Lineage (GTDB taxonomy): Bacteria > Bacillota > Bacilli > Paenibacillales > Paenibacillaceae > Fontibacillus > Fontibacillus senegalimassiliensis. The sequence continues at coordinate 286,666 of NZ_LN909044.1, read as the reverse complement.
CCACCGAAGCCGTGGGCGATAGCCATCCAGGTACCGGCCATGCTCGTAATATGGCAGCCGTCCTCGGTATCATTATTATAGTTGTCGAGATCAAGCCGGGCGGTACGCAGATACATCTCATACGCCTTCTCCTGATAGCCCAGCTCGCAAGCCAAAATAGCATGCACGCAAGGGGAGAGGGAGGACTCATGTACCGTCAGCGGTTCGTAGAAATCGAAATTACGCCGTTTCGTCTCCAGATCATACCGATCGCCAAGGAAATACAACCCCTGCAACACGTCAGCTTGCTTAATGAAGCAGGAACGCAAAATACGATCCCAAGACCAGTTCTGGTTAATAGGCAGATGCTCTCGCGCCAACTCCTTAACCGGGGTTAACTCCTTGTCAAGGAAGCCGTCCTGTTGCAAGAACACATCCCGTCCCTCATCGTACGGGTAATACATCTCTTTGATAATATGCTGCCACTTATCAGTCTCATCATTTTTCAGCTTCAGCCCGCCTACTAACTCGGCATACCGCGCTGGCTCCTGCTGCTTCAGAGCAGATAGCGCTTCTAAAGTGTATTCCAGCGTCCAAACGGCAATGCGGTTCGTATACCAGTTGTTGTTGACGTTGTTCTCATACTCATTTGGACCCGTAACGCCAAGCATGACATATTTGTTTTTGGCCGGAGAGTAATTGACGCGTTCCTCCCAGAACCGGGAGATTTCCACCAGCACCTCCAGTCCATATTCACTCAAGTAAGCCGTATCCCCTGTATAATTCACATAGTTATAAATGGCGTGAGCAATCGCTCCGTTTCGATGAATTTCCTCAAAAGTAATCTCCCATTCGTTGTGGCACTCTTCGCCGTTCATCGTGACCATCGGATAAAGCGCCCCCTTGGAGAAGCCCAGCTTGCGCGCGTTCTCCTTCGCTTTCTCAAGGTGCTTATAGCGGTAGATCAGCAGATTGCGCGCAATGTCCGCTTCGGCGGTGCTGAGATAGAAGGGAAGGCAATACGCCTCGGTATCCCAATAGGTGCTGCCCCCGTATTTTTCCCCTGTAAAGCCCTTAGGCCCGATATTAAGCCGGTCGTCATCCCCGCTGTACGTTTGATGAAGCTGAAAAATATTAAAGCGAATCGCCTGCTGCGCCGAGACATCTCCTTCAATAATCATGTCACTCATTTTCCACTTTTCAGCCCAGGCTTCAACATGCTCCTGCAACAAAGCATCAAATCCGGCCTTCTTGGCGATGGCAAGCTTTTGCGTTCCGACTTCCACCAATTGTCCCGGCTCTATATCACGAGAGGTTACGTTTGCCACATACTTATAGAGGGTCACGGTTTCTCCCTGGCTGGCAACTACTCCGACCTCGGCAGAGACAAACTTCTCCTGTTGGTGAAAAGAAGGGGTTAGCAGGGTACGTTGTTCCTGCTTAAAAACATCGAAGTCCATCACGGACGTGAGATGAAAATCCAGCTTCTTCGTCTTGACGGTCAGATAAGAGGCTTCCGGATTCGCCGCTTTGTCTACCTCCAGCCAGAACTTCTCTTCATAGTTCGAGTCCTTGTTCTTGATATCGCCATCAAGATAGGGAGCCAGACGCAGCTCTCCGCTAAAATTAAGCGGTGTGACCGCATAACGAATTGCCCCGATCTCATGCCTTACAATGCTGACGAAGCGCAGCGCCTCCACAGCGACCTGCTTGCCGTCCTCCATAACAGCGGTGAAGCGGCGTGACAGAGTGCCTTCCTTCATATTCAGCTCACGAACGAAGTCCTTCACCTGACAGGTGGCCAGGTCTAATGGTGTGCCGTCGATGAATACATGAATGCCAATCCAGTTGGTGCTGTTCAGCACTTTGGCAAAATACTCAGGGTATCCGTTTTTCCACCAGCCTACACGCGTTTTGTCCGGATAGTACACCCCAGCCATATAGCTGCCTTGCAGGGAGGGGCCACTGTACTGTTCTTCGAAGTTGGCACGTTGCCCCATGTAACCGTTGCCAATACTAAAGACACTTTCCGAAATTTCATGCTTGGCGGGATCGAAGGATTCCTCCAGGATGGACCAGGGGTTAAGGGTAAAGTAAGATTTCAATATCTTCAGCTCCTTTAGAGGTAGTTCAAAAAGTCGTCTTCCCAGGACGAAGTTGTTCGAGGAGTCAATTCGACATCGAATCTTGAATTTAGCCGGGCCAAGCGTAGGCTTCCGTAGTATGTTTCTTACAGAAACATTTCAGTTGCTCACGTAGCCATGCTTCCGAAGTCGTTTTCTCCGAAAACGTGTAGCTCCGCTACTCAGTCCCTGGCTTCATCCAACTCAAGCGTTTTGAAAAAACGCACATCGAAAGCATAGGCTTCGGTCCTGTAAACCCAACTTTTTGAACTTGCACTTTTGATGGTAGTTCAAAAAGTCGTCTTCATGATTATGCATCTTTACAGCTTCTTGATCATCGACAGGGTCATGCTTTCCAGAGAGGGAATGACCAGACCTGCGGCGCCGAGGGTTTCCGGTGTCCCAATACCTACGCAGCGCATGCCTGCACGTTTGGCGGCTTCAATGCCGGCTTCTGCGTCTTCAAAGACTACGCAGTTCTCCGGGTTAACGCCAAGCTCTCTTGCTCCGAGCAGAAACACCTCAGGGTCAGGCTTGGCCTGGGAGGTATGAGTTCCATCGATGATAGCATCGAAATAGGGCGTAAGCCCGGTATTGCGCAAAATCATAGGAGCGTTCTTGCTCGCTGAGCCCAGTGCAGTCTTCAGCCCGTTCTCCCGGCATTGTTGCAGGAACGCAAGCGCTCCTGGCAGAATTTCCGAGGCATCCATCTGCGAGATGTATTCCACATACCATTCATTTTTACGCTCAGCCAGCTCTTGCTTCTGGGTTCCATTCAGTTCTATTCCGCCGACCTTTAGCAAAATATCTAGCGAAGCCATACGGCTAACGCCTTTCAGCTTCTCGTTATCCTGTTCTGTGAATGTGAAGCCGAGCTCTGCGGCCAGCCGCTTCCAGGCTAAAAAGTGATATTTGGCGGTATCGACAAGCACGCCGTCAAGATCAAACAAACAGGCTTGGATAGAGTTCGTCATCTTGCCCTCCTTTTTGTGCAAACGTTTGAATGACAAGCGAAAAATAAAGGAAGCCTTCGCTTCCACTATTTTTGCTATAGCTATATAGCTACCAGCTTACCTCCTCGGTACCGAGTACATGGACGAATCACGAATCATCAGCCGATGGGGGATAAGCTGCCGCTTGGGCTGCACTTGGGCCAGACCGGTCTGCACCGATTGGATCAACACTTGAGATGCCGTGTAGCCCAGATTATAAATGCCAATATCCATCGTGCTGAGTGGGGGTGTCGACAGTTCAGCGAGCGGAATGTTGTTGAAGCTGACGAGACAGAGGTCTTCAGGAACCTTGTACTTTAACTCATGCAAGCCGCGAAGTACGCCGAAGGCTACGACGTCGTCAATCGTGACGAGAGCTGTAGGGCGGTTGGGCAAATTCATGAAAAATGACATGGCCCGATACCCGCTGTCTTGCAGGAATTCACCTTCAACAATCCATTCGGGACGACATTCCAACTCGGCATCCTTTAATGCAGCCTGATATCCCTTTAATCGATCCTTGGATACGACAAGTTCCGGCGGGCCGCTGACGAAGCCGATGCGTTCATGTCCTAAGGAGATCAGATGCTTGGTGGCGTCGTAAGAAGCCTGAACATTATCGTTGTCGACCGTCAGTATGTCTGGATATTGCTCGCTTCGCCCGATGACGACGAACGGATGACCTCCCTGCTCTAGAAAGTCGATCACCGGATCATTCTGCCGCGAATACAACAGAATCACTCCGTCCACCCGGCGTCCATTCAGTAGCCGGGATACGCTGTCGATCTCTTCTTTCTCGTTGGCGCCTGAACTGATCAGTACATCATAACCCAGACGACTAGCCTGCGTGACGATGCCGCGAATGAGCTCCATGAAGAAGAAGTTAGAGAACAATTCCTCAGCCGATTTGGGCAACATGATGCAAATGCTATTTGTCGTTTTGGAGACCAGGCTTTTGGCCATCATATTCGGATGGTAGCCAAGCTGATCCATAATAAGTTTGACTTTTTGCGAAGTTTCCACGCTGATTCTGGGATGATTGGACAGCACCCGGGACACGGTGGAGGGCGATACTCCGGCCTTTTTGGCAACATCCTTAATGGTAACAGCCATAAAAAACCTCCTCTGTGAAACCGTTTGCCCTACAGTGTAATATTAATCCAAGGTTATTGTAAAGTAAATACAGAACTTCGTTTACTTCGTCGTTGTCAATACCGCGTAGCCATAGGCTGGCAGTTTGACATGAAGGTAACCGCCCCTTGATTCGTAGGTTTGGCTGCTGAAAGCATCCGTCCAAATTCCCTCTGTGGCAGGGACCTTAATCGTTTGCCCGGCATCATAGTTATTCAGCAGGACCAGCACGGTCTCATCTCCTTCACGACGTGCCAAGGCAATCCGGGTATCTCCCGGTTCGGCCAGCAGGAAGTGCAAGCTACCGGTTCGCAAAGGCTTGAACTGCTTGCGTACTTCGATTAGCTGTTGATAGAACGCAAAGAGCTGACGGTCCTGATGCTCTGGTTCCCATTCCATACATTTGCGGCAATCAGGATCATGTCCACCGTCAAGTCCAACCTCATCCCCGTAATAGACACAAGGTGCACCGGGATAAGTAAATTGGATCAAGGCGGCCAGCTTCATCTTCGCCTGATTGCCTTCGCACAACGTTAACAATCTTGGTGTATCATGGCTATCCAGCAAATTGAAAGCTACTTCGCTCGCCTGCAACGGATAACGTGATAACTGCTTGCCTACGGCATTGGCAAATCCGCCTGCATCCAATGTCCCACGTACCACAAAATCCAGCACGGCCTCGGTGAACGGATAATTCATCACTGCATCGAACTGATCGCCTTGCAGCCAGCCTGATGACTCATGCCAGATCTCACCCAGAATATAAGCATCGGGATTAGCTGCCTTAACCGTGGTCCGGAAAGCCCGCCAAAAGGCATGATCTACCTCGTTCGCCACGTCCAGCCGCCAGCCGTCGATTCCGACCTCCTTGATCCAGAACTCTGCAACCTTAAGCAAGTATTCCTTCACTTTGGGATTCTCGGTATTCAGCTTGGGCATAAGGGGTTCAAATGCGAAGGTATCATAGGTTGGAACTCCGTCCTTGATGCACAGAGGATACTCCCGAATGTGGAACCAGTCTCTATAAGCAGACTCCTCGCCTTTCTCCAGCACATCAATAAAAGGAGCGAAGGTTCTTCCACAATGGTTGAACACGGCGTCGAACAGCACGCGGATTCCCCGCTCGTGACAAGCCTGGACCAGCTTCTTGATCGTATCAATGTCACCGAAATGCGGATCGATTTTCATATAATCTGCCGTGTCGTATTTGTGGTTGGTCGTCGCTTCGAATAACGGAGTGAAATAAAGGCCCGTAATGCCAAGCTCGCTTAAATGATCCAGGTGATCAATAACCCCTTGCAGATCCCCGCCAAAGAAGCTATCCCGTTCCGGCTTGCCGCCCCAGGGCAAAACATTCTTCGGATCGTTACTCTTGTCTCCGTTGGCGAAACGCTCCGGAAAGATTTGATAGAAGATAGCATCCTTCACCCACTCTGGTGGAGTGAAGACGTCTACCGGGTTGATGAAAGGAAACTCAAATAACCGCTCGGGTCCGGCAGGTCGCTCGCTCATAAATTCATTCTCGGTCATCCAAACCTGCTCATGTCCGGACTTTAACAAGAAACCGTATTTCGTCCGGCGCATAGGAGGGCGGTAGGAGCATTCCCAGTAGTCAAACAACTCATCGCTGATCATCAGGCTCATCGGAACCAATTCCTTGCTCTCATCCCACATATATTTGTCTCCTACAAAAGCGAAGACCTCAGTCAAGTCCCCTCGCTTGGCCCGCAAGCGCAGATGGACGGTTTGCGTATCGTAAGCGTAGGACCAGTTCAATTTGGGACGATGGTAAACGGCTTCAAGTAACATAGTAGAATTCCTCCTTAGTCGTTAGTAAGCAAGGCGTTCGGTAGCTAATTCAGGAGCGCCGAAGCCAAGAAAAGGCACATCCAGGCCGGATAACCGGTCAGAGGATGTACCTTTAGGGTAGCAGTGCCTTCATGTTTTATTTAACCGCATTATAGCATTGTTCAAACTGTTGCACAAGAAGAGAAAATAGCGATATAACAAGGGTTTTTCTCATTTTATCTAGGCTTGTCGACTTAGATCAAAAGTGTTAATCTATTGTTCTTGTGCAAAAAATCTCAATGTATACTAAGGAATATTGATAACGTAATGAGGAAATTTAAGTAATACAAAGAAAACGGAAGATATTCAAGAAAAAATAACTCTAAATGGCTGAATATACGTTGTGCAAACGTTTTAACAAAGAGCTTGGCGTGATGTATGATGTTCCCGTAGATAAAGCGCTTTCGGTAGTTGGTGAGCTAGCACATAGGCGATGCACCTCAAATATCGGCAGGCTCGCATATTTGCTGAAAACGCTTACTGTTATGGCAAGTATGCTAGATTACGTCTTTAACAAACTGGGAGGGTTAACTATGAAGAAATCCAGAAAGATACTGACAATGGCTATCGCTTTGCTGCTGGTCGTCTCAATTACGGCCTGCGGTCCGAACAGAAGTGGCAGTAATACTCCGGCCAATACGCCGTCCAACCAGAACGCGAACAGCGGAGGGGCGGATACAGAAGAGAACGTGGCTCCTGAGGACTTGGTTCCCGAAGAAGGCGCAGAACTGCTAGTGTGGGAGAGCAAGGAAGAGAAGGTATTTACCGAAGAAATTGCCAAGCAATTTACCGATAAATACGGAGTCAAAGTGAAGATTGAAGAGGTAGCTCCACCGGATCAGGTAGGTAAGCTGACCCAGGATGGTCCATCCGGTCTGGCTGCCGACGTGCTGATCGTACCGCATGACCATTTGGGAAATGCAGCGACATCCGGCTTGATTCTGGCTAATGATGTATTCGCCGAAGAGACGACCAACAACAATACGGAGGCCTCGATCCAGGGATCGACGTTTGATGGTACGCTGTATGGTTATCCGCGTGCGGCTGAAACGATGGCCTTATACTATAACAAGTCGATTTTACCTGAGGCGCCGAAGGATTTTCAGGATGTTATTGATTTTGGCAAGACATTTACAGATAAAGCGACGAACAGATACGGCATTATGTGGGAGACGGGCAATATGTACTTTAACTATCCCTTCATTGCCAGCACCGGGGGTTACCTCTTCGGGGAGAACGGTACAAACCCGCTGGATATTGGGTTAACTACAGATGGTGCCATCGAAGGTTTGAAAGTTTATCAGAGCTTGAAGGAAATATTGCCCATCAACAGCGGAGATATCAACCCGGATATCAAGCGCAGTTTGTTTAACGCAGGCGATGTCGCTATGGACATCAACGGGCCATGGGAGCTTGCGGGCTATAAGGCCGCGCTGGGTGATGACTTGGGGCTCGCCCCATATCCGTCCGTGAACGGAGAGACGGCTATCACATTCTCGGGGATTAAGGTGTGGGTCGTGAACTCCTTCACTCAATATCCGAATGCTGCCAAGTTATTTGCTAACTTTGCCTCTTCCAAAGATGCACAGCTTCTGTTGAATGAAAAAGTAGGAGCCGTTCCGACCAATGTGGAGGCGCTCGAAGCAGATCAGATCAAGAATGATCCATACGTGTCCGCATTTGCCGAGCAAGCGAAGAACTCGCAGCCGATGCCGTCCATTCCGGAAATGGCTAACGTATGGGCACCTATGAATGCCGCCTTGCCGGAGATTTGGAACAATAACGCAGATCCAAAAGCAGCGATGGAGAAGGCGATGAAGCAAATTGAGGATTTGAACAACGGTGCAGCGCAATAAGCTGCCCGTGAGTCACTCCTTAATTTTCGCGGGCGGAGAGGAGAAGGAAGATGGATAGACACAAGAGAACCGCAACCATCCTGTCGATATTATGCATGGGACTTGGACAGCTATATAACCGGCAGTACATTAAGGGCTTGCTTATGCTGCTGGTGGAAGTGTTCGGGATTACCTACTTTATAAGAAATTTGGGCAATGCGATTTGGGGCATCGTCACCTTGGGTGAGGTCCCCAGATTGCTGGTCAAGGGCAAATGGATCGACGGAGATCACTCCATATTCATCATGATACAAAGCTTGATCACCCTGTTGTTTCTGGCTGTGTTCCTGGTCATTTACATCATGAACGTGAGGGATGCCTATAACATCGGGAAGTTGAGAGATACGGGCAAGAAGCCAAATAATTTTGGTCAGTCCGTGCGTTACGTGTTGGATTACAAATTTGCTGTTGCCTTCTTAAGTATCCCGGCCACAGGCATTCTGTTCTTCACCGTTATGCCTATCCTGTTCATGGTGCTGCTAGCATTTACGAACTATTCGGCACCGAAGCACATCCCTCCAGCCATGCTGGTAGATTGGGTCGGATTCGGGACGTTCAAGGACTTGATCGCGCTCAAGACCTGGAGCCATACGTTTTACGGAGTGCTGACCTGGACGATTATCTGGGCGGTGCTATCCACGGTCACAACCTATTTCGGGGGGATGCTCGTTGCCTTGCTGATTAATCAGAAGGGCATTCGTTTCAAGGGCCTTTGGAGAACGATCCTGATTCTCCCTTACGCCATCCCGCAGTTGATCTCATTACTCGTCATGAGAAATATGTTCAATGGGCAATTTGGGCCTATTAATCAATATCTCGGCTATTTCGGCCTGGGAGGTCTGCCCTGGTTGACGGACCCGTTCTGGGCCAAGGTAACGGTTATCATCGTCAATATGTGGGTAGGTATTCCGGTGTCCATGCTGCTCATTCTAGGTGTATTGACTACGATTCCCAAGGATTTGTACGAAGCAGCCGAAGTGGACGGGGCCACGGGATTCCAGAAATTCAAGATCGTGACGATGCCCATGATTATGTTCACGACGGCACCCACACTGATTGCGCAGTTTGCTGGCAACATCAACAACTTCAATGCCATCTTCTTGCTTACGGGAGGAGACCCGGTCAAGGGGGATTACCAGTATGCCGGTGCAACCGACCTGCTGGTGACCTGGCTCTACAAGCTGACCCTGAATCAGAACAAATACAATATGGCTTCGGCCATCGGCATTATCATTTTCGTGATCATCGCCTCATTCTCCATTTACAACTATCGTAGAACCAAGTCGTTTAAAGAGGAGGATATGATCCAATGAGTGGACGGAAAATGCGAAACGGAATTCGGCTGGCTGCCAGCTATGTAACGCTCATTCTGTTGTGCGTGGCAGCGGTATACCCTGCACTCTGGGTCATCTTCGGCTCTTTGCGGCCTGGGAAATCGTTGTACAGCAAGACCTTGATTCCAGAGCAGTTTACATTTGACCATTATATAGAACTGTTTACCTCGGAAACCTATCTGTTTGGCACATGGTATCTGAATACGCTCAAAATTGCCGTGTTCTCTATGTTGCTGGGTGTGCTGTTAACCCTGTTAACCAGCTATGCGGTATCTCGCTTCCGCTTCCGTGGTCGCAAGACAGCATTATCGGGCTTGCTCGTGCTGGGGATGTTCCCTGGCTTTATGAGTATGATTGCAATTTACTTGCTGCTACGGGAATTGCAACTACTCGACACACATTTGGCGCTAATTATCGTGTATGCGGCGGGGGCGCCACTAGGGGGCACCTTTATTGCCAAGGGGTTTCTGGATACGATTCCTCGCTCATTGGATGAAGCGGCCCGGATTGATGGAGCCAGCAACTTCCTGATCTTCCGCAGAATCATCTTGCCGCTCTCCAAGCCGATGTTAACGTACATGGCATTAACTCAGTTCGTTGGTCCTTGGGTGGACTTCATCTTCGCCAAGCTGGTCCTGCGGACGAAGGAGAATTGGACATTGGCTGTGGGCATGTGGGATATGGTCAGCAGCAACCAGAATACAAACTTTACGTTGTTTGCCGCCGGAGCTGTGCTAATAGCACTGCCAATTACCATTCTGTTCATGTTCCTGCAGCGGCTGTTGGTGGACGGATTAACGTCCGGCGCCAGCAAAGGGTAGCAGAAAACAAGGAGCTTGCATTCATTTGCAGGCTCCTTGCTCTATTTTTACATGCTTTTTAAGTAGAAATCTATAAATTCATGATGCCCAGCACTTCTTCCATCGTAACGCAATTTGCATATCTTCTATTCCAGATAAATTCATTATAGTACTTGTAGCTATGTTCAGCAGACAAGAAGCGGTTATCCACCGTGGAGTTGGTATACTCAGGAATGGTGATTTGGAATCCATGTTCGAACCCTGCCGCTCCCTTTGTCAGTTCTTCTCCGATTCCATCATCATGACGTATATAGATAACCTCTATATTATTTTCTCTTGCTGTTGCAAGTAATGTCTTCACATTTGAAACGAATAAATCAAAATTCTCGATATTATCTTCATATGCTACCACAAATATCAAACCTTGATATCCCTATTATTTCCTGCCATGGATATATCTAATTCTTCCGGAAATAATCCTCAAGATTGATTTAGTCCTGAAATTAATCCTATCTAAATACTTGTGTTTGTGCTATTATACATTTTGTGCTTTTGAATTCGGGCATAAAGTCCGAAGGCAAGCGAATAATAATGTAAGACGTTATACAGGGGGAGAGTGCAGTCATGGATACGTTGCGTATCATCATTAATGTAGCGGTTATGCTAGTGCTTATCGGTGTTCTGGTATGGATGCAGAAGAAGCATATTTCTTTTACAAAGCGGGTGTTTACAGGACTGGGACTTGGGCTTGTGTTTGGTGTCATCCTGCAACTGGCGTATGGAGCGGGCTCTGAGGTAATCTCCAAGTCCACAGATTGGTTTAACCTGGCGGGACGTGGATATGTAGGCTTGTTGCAAATGGTGGTCATTCCATTAATTATGGTATCGATCATTTCAGCCATTATGAATTTGAAGGGCAAGCAGAATCTGGGTAAAATGAGCGGTCTGATCATCGCCATTCTGTTGATTACAACGGCAATAGCTGCTGCGGTGAGTATCGTAACCACCTTGACCTTTGATCTCAAGGCCATAGAGATTGAAGCGGGGGAACGGGAGCAGAAACGTGGAGTAGCCCTGGAAGAGCGGCTGGGAACCGTGGAAGGCAAGACCATTCCACAGCAGGTGCTCGACTTCATTCCTACTAATCCGTTTGCTGATATGACAGGAGCACGCAGCACATCTACGCTGGCTGTTGTGATTTTCTCCGCCTTCATCGGCGTGGCCGTGCTGGGGCTGGATAAGAAGAAGCCTGAGCAAGCCGACATGTTCCGTAAAATGGTAGAGGCTGTGTACGGCGTGGTTATGCGCATTGTTACGTTGGTATTGCGCCTGACACCTTATGGTATCCTGGCATTAATTACGAATGTAACGGCCACGACGAATGCGGAAGAAATCCTAAAGCTGATCAAGTTTGTAGGGGCCTCTTATGTAGCCTTGATCGTGATGTTTATCATCCATCTGATCCTGCTGGCTATTTTCAACTATAACCCGGTGCAATATCTGCGCAAGGTGTTGCCAACCTTGGTGTTTGCTTTCACCTCGCGTTCCAGTGCGGCGGCTATTCCGCTGAACGTAGAGACACAAACCAAGCGTCTTGGCGTATCTGATGGGATTGCCAATCTGTCAGCCTCTTTTGGAGCTACGATTGGGCAAAATGGCTGCGCCGGGGTTTATCCGGCCATGCTTGCGATTATGATCGCGCCGACAGTTGGCATTGACCCATTAAGCTGGAGTTTCATTCTCACCTTGATCCTTGTTGTGGTCATTAGCTCCTTCGGGGTGGCCGGGGTTGGCGGTGGAGCAACCTTTGCTTCGCTGATTGTATTATCGACGATGAATCTGCCAGTGGCGTTGGCGGGCTTGCTAATTTCCGTAGAGCCACTGATCGATATGGGCAGAACCGCGTTGAACGTCAATGGCTCCATTACTGCCGGCGTCATTACCGGTAAGGTGCTTGGCGAGAATGACCCTGAAGTATTTAAGCGCAATGCTGATTTAGATACCGTTTCCGTTTAATCCCTAAAATAAAGCCGTTCCTTTCCAGCTTGGATATCGCCTGATTAGCGCTTCTGGGCTTGGAGGGAACGGCAGAATACATTGGCAATCGTTAAATCCAGTTATAACAGAACGGGGTGTATGAATTATCAAATTTTTTATTAGTCTAGTTAAAATAATTACTGGATTAGTCATACTGTATATCCCTAATTATGTTGCTAATTATCTCCAAAATTCTTCCTATCAAGGTAATTATTATATCGCTTATTTTATTGTGAAAAGTGTTTTCTTACTCATTGGGATTTGCCTTATTTCGTATGGGGTTTGTTATTTTTTTAAAACAGTAGATGAGAATCAGAATCGTTAAGCTATAATAGAGTGACAAATTATAAAATGTCAGGTGTTTCTCCAAGCTTTAGGCTGGAGGAGCATCTTTTTTTGTCTTCCTTTACATAATCGCAATTCCTTTCTCCTCAAAGCGTATGTCTGAAGGCTTGTCGGGATTGCCAGGAGTACCTCCGGCACCGCCATTTATCGTCACCTTCTGGTTACCGTTTACTGTTAGTGACCCATTGGCATAAATCGAACCTGTCAGGATGGAGGCCGCGGAACCGTTATTCAGATTAATCGATCCGGCAGCGAATAAGGCGAATTGGTTGCTCCCATTAAGCGAGCTGTTCACGCTGCCGTTGGCATAAATGCGGTTGGCTAGCAGTGTTCCATTAGCCTCCAATTCATGGGTATACAGGTCTCCGGTAATCGTCAGGGTAGGTTGACTGTTCATATTGGTTCGTCCATTTACGCGCACCAGACTGGCTTTGAGCTTCGTCTGATTCCCCCCATTAATGAGCAAGCTGCCATTAATGTACAGGACACCACTGACTTCGATGGAAGCGTTGGCTTCCAGCGTGACTTCTCCGTTGATAAGCAGGTCTCCATCCACGCTTAAGGTTACCCCTGACATCAGCTTTAGTGAATTCAAGGCTACCGAGTCAGCGAACTGTTGGTTGTTTCGTACCTCAAACCCAAGGGGTTCAGGCTTGGCTGCAAACAAGGCCGCCTTCGAGGAACGAATCTCTTGATCCATCCTGCTGACGATGGCAGCCACCTCCACTCGGCCGGGAAGAGGAGTATCTGGTGGGAATGGCTGGCCTGGACCTACAATGGTCCCGGATATCGTGGAGTTGTTATTGGTCAGGGACCCGGAGGAATAGACGCTGCCGTTAATCAGGGCGCCGTTCAAATTCATGGAACCTTGACTAACGAGAGCATAATCTCCCATCTCCGATCCTGGCGGGAAATTACCGGGATTGTAGGTTAGAGTAACTTCTACTTTGCGTCGATACACTTGCTTGATTTCATTCGATATCCCTTCCGCTGCGACAACGGCAATATATTTGTGGTTCTCTTCGTCCAGTGTGACACTGCCCGCTTCAACAAAAGGAGCGGCAACTTCTCGTACTGTATCCAGCGTTACTCGTTCCGCGTCCTTCAGTGCCATAATTGCCGCGCGAAGCTGCGAAAGTTTGAGCTGTAATTTGGTATCACCGTCTGCTTGTGCCGTAATAATATCCTCGGAGACGTTGACCATCCCCTGGGAGTTGGTGACCGTCTCCATCGCCAGCATGCCAATTACCATGATAATGACGAGCAAAAGCAAAACGGATATAAGAGCATAACCTTGCTCCTGACGTGCCGCAGTTAACCCCTTCATGGTCTTACACCTCACGATAACAGTTTAATAGAAACGAAGAGATAAATAGGTTCTACGTTGGGCTCACCAGCCAAAGCGACTTTCAAATGCAATTGTAAATCGCTTGCGCCCTTGGTAAAGTAAGTGCCACTCAAGCTAAGAGTGTCCTTGCTAAAGGGAACGCCATCGATGCTCAGGCGATCCCCGTCCAGGCTAATGTGAATCGGGCGTGTTGCTTCCGTCAGCGGATCTGTGGCCAACTCGGCTTGGAATTGAGTGAAGTTGCCGGAGCTTGTCCCGCCCACCGATACGGTGTTCTTTAGTTTGATCTGCAAAGCCGAGCTTAATGTAACGGCCTCATTGCGTAGTTGCGTTTCCCGGGTGATGCGATCCAGGGCAAAGAAGGAGGAACTAAGCACGCTGGAGACAAGAAGGGTTAACAAACCGGCCAAGACGAGAACGGCAAGTAGCTCAACCAGGGTAATTCCCTCTTCCCGTGAAGCGAACTGCCAACGTGTCTTCATTCCTCGTTCCCTCCATTCCCTGATAAGGCATAGTCCTTCTTGACCGCGCCTGTAACGGAGACTTTATGCCTAAATTCTGTACTTTGTCCCGGGCGCGCGGGTAGCCAATAGGCCGTTACGGATATGTACAAAATATCCGGATTGGCCGTATATTTAGAACTACTGCTGCAAACCTCGGTCTTCAGCAGATAGATGTCCTGGCTCTGATCAGGAAGTGAGCCCTGACTACATGTGGCTCTGGCTTGCAATTCTGAGAAGGGCAAAGACTGGACTTCGTGCAATCTGGCGTTGGCCAAGTGACCGGCAGACAACCGTTGATTCGTCAGTTTGCTTTGCGAGGCGCTATTCGTAAAGAAGGACAGGAGGAACAGACTGACGATGGAGAGAATCACCAAGGCCACAGCAATTTCGATAAGCGTCAGCCCTTCTTCCCGATGCAGGGCTTGTCGAAGGGAAGGTTTTTTACGTTTTTGGGCATCCTTCAAGAGAATCCTCTCGCTTTCAAATAGGTTGGGAAATAGCGGATTTGTGTTATTTGATGGCGAGTTGTGTCGAGTTATGGTGACTAGGTATATTTTACTATAAAAAGGAATGGCGCCGCCTGAACGAAAGGTATATAATCGTTTATGTGCTGCGGCGCGTTGGTATTATGTGACACCGTATTGTACAATGATAAGCGCTGTAGACATTGGTTCTAAAGAACTATATATATAATCAGCCTTCAACGCAAAAAAGTCAAACTGGGAAGTTGCAAAAATGCCAACGGGATGAGAGGTGAACTGTGTACACGATCAAGAAGAGATTAGGTGAACTTCTACTGGAATCCGGAATGATATCGGAGCAGGAACTGCAAATGGCTCTGGAGGAACAGCAACGCACCCGAAAAAAACTCGGTGACGTATTGCTGACGCAAGGCGCTCTGACAGAGCATCAGCTCATCGAGGTGTTGGAATTTCAGCTTGGCATTCCGCATGTTACTTTGTCAAGATTTCAGGTCGATGCCAAATTAAGCCAGGTCATCCCGGAGCAAATGGCGAAGCGTTACCAGGTTCTGCCTATTCGTATGGAGGGGCGGAAGCTGATGGTGGCGATGACCGATCCACTCGACTTGTTTATCATCGACGATCTGAGAATGAGCACGGGTTTTACCATCGAGCCGGCTATCATTTCCCGCGGCGAGTTGCAGCGGGGGATTGCCAGATTGTACGGGTTGCAGGGTTCCATGAACGATATGATCAAGGATCTGGCGGAAGGCAGCGTGCAGACAGACGGTGAAGATGTCGTCAATCTGGGCGAGGATTCTCCAGTAGTCCGGCTGGTTCAGCAGATGATTGAGCAAGCTGTACGTATGGGGGCCAGTGATATTCACGTTGACCCTACGGACAGTGAACTAACGATTCGTTACCGCATCGACGGTCGGCTGCGAAGCGAGCGTTCGATTCCCAAATCGATGCAGGGCGTCATAACGGCTAGGCTGAAGATTTTGGGCAACCTGAACATCGCAGAGAGAAGGCTGCCGCAGGATGGCCGAATCAAGCTATCGGTGGACGGCAAGCCCATCGATATTCGCTTGTCTACCCTTCCTACGGTGCACGGAGAGAAGATCGTAATGAGATTGCTCGATCTTGCCGGAGGCGTCAAGGGGCTGGACAAGCTGGGCATGACCGGACACACGTTAGGCCTCTTCAAGCGAATGATCGAGAAGCGGCATGGCATGGTATTGTTGACAGGGCCTACGGGCAGCGGTAAGACAACAACCCTCTACTCCGCGCTTCAGCACGTGAATCGGGAGGAAATGAACATTATCACCGTGGAAGATCCGGTGGAATATATGCTAGACGGCATTAACCAGATGCAGGTCCATCCGGCGGCGGGGTTAACCTTCGCCAAAGGGCTGCGGTCCATCCTGCGTCAGGACCCTAACATCGTGATGGTCGGTGAAATTCGCGATCTGGAGACGGCTGAGATTGCTGTGCGAGCGTCGCTCACAGGCCATCTTGTCTTCTCCACGCTGCATACCAACGATGCAGTAAGCACTGTCGTGCGCTTGCGTGATATGGGCATCGAGCCTTATCTGATCGCCTCCTCGGTGGTCGGAATCGTAGCTCAGCGGCTGGTACGCTGCGTTTGCCCCGATTGCAAGACTTCGTATACGCCGGATGTGCAGGAGCAGCTTTATTTGGAGCGGCTGGGGCTAAAAGCGGACAAGCTTTATCACGGCACAGGCTGCGGGACTTGCGGGAAGAGCGGCTATCGTGGCCGGATGGCGGTGCACGAAGCGTTGCTAATCAGCGATGAGCTGCGTTCGGCTATCGCTCACGGGCAGTCGATTCATGAGCTTCGAGCCTTGGCCAAAGCGGAGGGAATGACCTCTCTATTTGCGGATGGAATTCAAAAGGTGTTGGAAGGACAAACTACCTTACAGGAAATCATTCGGGAAGTAGAAGAGGAGGAGCGATGAGTCGGGACAACCTTACAGCTTATAAAATGTTTATCGGACTGTTGGAGAAGGCGTTCGCTTCGGGGGCGTCTGATCTGCACGTCACCGTTAATTCGCCGCCGGTGCTGCGCATCGACGGGGCCCTGCAGCCACTGGATGAAGCAGCCTTGCCAGCCTCCGAGCTGGAGCAAATCGTCCAGGAGCTGCTGAATGAATCGCAATATGAAAAATTTATGGAAAAAGGCGAACTTGATTTTTCTTACGGTGTACCCGGAATTTCAAGATTTCGCATCAATGTATTCAGGCAACGAGGTTCCATTAGCATTGCGGCCCGCGTCATATCGCCCTCAGTGCCGGATTTTGCCACGTTGAATTTGCCTCACGTTCTTCTTAAGCTAGCACAGAAGCCACAGGGGCTTTTTCTCGTTACCGGTCCTACCGGCAGCGGCAAGTCCACGACCTTGGCTTCGCTTATTGATCATATTAACCACACGGAGCGCAAGCATATTGTGACCCTGGAGGACCCGATTGAATATTTGCACCGCCATGACAAATCGATGATTAATCAGCGGGAGGTTGGTCTGGATACCCAGTCGTTCGACAATGGTCTGCGTGCAGCTCTCCGTCAGGACCCGGACATTATTATGGTCGGAGAGATGCGCGATCCGGAGACCATTCGAACGGCCATTACTGCCGCAGAGACGGGACACCTCGTACTGGCGACCCTTCACACGGCTGATGCCCCGCAGACGATTGACCGGATTATCGATGCTTTTCCTCCATCCCAGCAGGCGCAGATCCGCATTCAATTGGCCTCGGTGTTGCTGGTGATTCTTTCGCAGCGCTTGCTGCCCACACGCGGGGGCAAGGGACGGATATGTGCAACGGAGGTGCTGCTCAACCCGCCGGCTGTCGCCAATTTGATCCGATCGGAGAAGGTGCATCAGATCAAAAGCGTCATGCAGACCAACTATCAGTTGGGCATGCACACCCTGGAGATGAGTCTGCGAGACTTGCTGCAACGGGAAGTCGTGGACGAAGCTGCGGCCCGGTTGTATTTAACCGAATAAGAGATGTGATAAGCGGAAGGACAGATGTTGAATGCCGCAGTACGTATATCAGGGTAGGGAGAGCGGAGGCAAGGCCCGGCGTGGTCAATTGCAGGCTCCTGACAGGGCGACTGCCCTGGCCGAACTGAAGAGGCAGCAATTAATCGTAACGGGGCTTCGCGAGAAGCGCGAGACCGTATGGAATAAAGATTTTTATATTGGACGCCCGGTTAAAAATGAACAGTTCGCTGTGTTCTGCCGCCAATTCGCCACCATGATCAAGGCGGGCATTTCCATTGTGGAGGCTACGGCGATTCTGGCGGAGCAGTCGGAGAGCAAGGCACTGCAAAAGACGTTGTCGGAGATTGCCTCCGAGCTGCGGAAGGGGAGTGCATTCTCTGTAGCCGTCTCCGCTTATCCGCGTATCTTTCCCTCGATCTTCGTCCATATGGTTCATGCCGGAGAAGAGTCAGGCGGGATGGAAGAATCGCTTGAACGATTAGCTATCTATTTTGAGAAAGCGCATGTGACCCGGGAAAAAGTAAAATCAGCGATGACCTACCCATTAATTGTAGCGATTATGGCGGTGCTGGTCATTGTGTTCTTGCTGAAATTTATGATTCCCCGGTTTCAGTCCATGTTTGCTGAGCTTGGCGGGGATTTACCAGCCATTACCCAGTTCACACTTACGCTTAGCCAAAGCGTGGAGCAGCATGGAGGGGTCTGGTTGATGGGCGCACTGGCGTTCATCGCCGCTATCTACCTGCTGCTACGCTGGGAGCGAGGAGCCTACGCTTGGGACTATATCAAGCTTAAGGCCCCGGTTTTCGGAATACTCAATCGGAAGAGTGCTATCGCGCAGATGACACGGACCCTGTCTTCCCTGTTCGCCAGTGCCGTACCGGTGCTTCAAGCCTTGGCGATCGTGGAGAAGGCGGTGGGCAACCGAGTCATCGGGGTTACGCTGCGTGAATGCCAGTCCTCGCTGCGCCAAGGGCGTCCATTATCTGAGCCGCTGCGGCAATCCTGGGTGTTCCCACCCTTGGTTACGCAAATGATTCGAGTCGGTGAGGAGACGGGTTCACTCGATGCTATGCTGGGCAAGGTGGCGGATTTCTACGAGCGGGATGTCGAGAACACGGTGGACAAATTAAAACAACTGATTGAGCCGGTCATGATTCTGATTCTGGCCGGAGTCGTCGGCTTCATCATGGCTTCCATCATGATTCCGATGCTGAGCTTATACCGCAACATTAGTTAAAAAATTTTAGGAGGTTAATGAATTATGACTTTAGTAATGAAAAGAATTCAACGTTTACGTGAAGAAGAAAAAGGGATTACCTTAATCGAATTGTTGGCCGTCATTGTAATTATCGGGGTAATCGCGGCGATTGCCGTGCCGATTATTACCGGGTTGTTAAACGATACGCGTGCAAATGCCCGCACGGCGACCGCGAACCAAATCATGGAGGCGGCGAAGCTTAGATCCATCGCACAGCAAAATGGCGTTATTCAAGGCACACACACCTTGGCTGATCTGCAAGCTGAGAATTATATGCAAACTGGGACTACCGATCCTAAGACGGATAGCCCGCTGGCCGGTTCGACTTCCGTGAATTTGGATAACTTGAGCGGTACTGGAACGGTTGTAACCCTGGTGGTGCAGGGTGGGGATACAGTCAGCTACACTGCCGCCGAATTGAGAGCGGGCAAGGGCGGGAACGCCGGTAAATAATGGCGGCGAGCGCGCTTCTGACGGCGGCTAACGCAGTCGCCGGCTTATTGCTTGGCCCGGGGTTGGCGCGCTACGGCCGCCACCTTGTAGCGAGGCGTGGGCTGCCGATCAAGGACGGCAGCCCGGCTACACCGACCTTCGGCGAGGGAGACGCCGCAGGTCAGGCCCTTGTCCCCGCGCGCTACGGCTTCCGCATATTAGCGAACATATACAGAGGTGTAGAAGAGGCAGCTGTGGAACCACGCGCTGGGCGCTTTGACCGGCGGGGGCGTGCTGCTCCTGCTGGCCATCCTCACCTCCGGGCGGGGGATGGGGATGGGCGACGTCAAGCTACTCGCGGTACTCGGCTGGGTGCTGGGCTTCCCCGGCGTGTTGCTTGCTTTGTTTCTTGCCAGCAGCGCCGGGGCGGCAGTTGGATTACTGCAGCGTGCTCTGGGGCGCCGCAGCAAAGGGCAGACTCTGGCGTTCGGGCCCTGCCTGGCGGCGGGCGCGCTGACGGTATACATGTACGGAAAGGAGATCATCCATTGGTATCTGCAAAACGTTATTTTTCACTAAAACGGCGCTCCTTCAACATCGGAATTACGCTCGATGAAGATGGCATTCGTTATGTAAAATACAATTTAAAACGCGGTACCGTGGAGCGAGCGGGTCTGCTGCCGATTGACACCGGTCTGACTGAGGATGGATTGCTTGATGTCTCCGGGCTAGGGGAGACGATAAAGCGTTGGGCTAACCGGAGAGGGCTGGCTGGCAAGCAGGTCTGTCTCGCCGCACCGACAGCCCAGTCCTTCATTCGTTTATTGACAGTGCCTAAGGTCAAGAAGAGACAGCAACGGCGCGTCACTGATCTGGAAATCGAGAGCAGCATCCGTCTGCCCTTCGAGGACCCGGTCATTGATTATCACTGGCTGGAGAGCGAAGGCTCGGATGACGAACTCTTGACCTTTGTAGCTGCTGTGCCGCGTCCGGTTATCCAGGCGTGGGTTCAAGCGCTGGAGGAGGCAGGGATGCGCCCGGAAGCTGTGGATTTGTCCACGATTGCGCTGTCGCGCATCCTGCAGCAGCGGCAGTTGCTTGGAGAATCCAATAATGTGATGGCGATCCACTTTAAGCCTAAGGAAGCGGAGGTTTACACTTATCATCACAAGCTTCCTGATTTTGTCCGCACCTTTCCACTAGAGCCTGCTGTTGGAGAGAAGCTGGGCACATGGAGATACGGGGAGATCGTATCCGCCGTAACGCGAATTATGAATTTTTATGAATTTACACTGCATGAAGGGCATGAGCGAGTACAACGGATTGTGGTGGTGGGAGCGGTACCGGACAAGCCGGAGATTGTTCGGCATTTGAAGGAAGCCTTCTCGCAGGCGGATGTATCCGAAGTGGATCTCACCCCGTTTTTCACTGGAATTGAACTGCCTGATCATGATAGCTATGCCATTGCACTTGGGCTAGCGATGAGAGGGGCTGATATCCGGTGATTGATATTAACCTTCTGCCGCCCAAAGAACGACCTGCCTCGTCAGGACGTGCACTCGGTCTGGTGCTGCTGCTGGGGGGAGTCCTGATTGGCGGATATTTTGTCTACGAATATGTAGTGACCCGTCAGGCGACGAATTCACTGAACGTGGCACTGGTCGAAATGGAGCAGCAGCAGCTAGCGTATCAGCAGGAATTGCAAACCATAGGCCCTCTTGGGGGAGGACCTATTGATGCCAACTTGCTGGAGGAGCTTCGGCAGCGGCGGCCTGATTTGAATAAGCTGCTGAACCTCTTACAATCCCCTTTGAAGTCAGGTGGTAAGCTGGAGACGGTCCAGCTTGATCAGGACGGACTGATCTGGACCTGTCTCTTTCCTGGATTGAAGGAAGCCAGTGTGTATGTATCTACGCTTGGAGAACAGGCGGGTGCAGGCGGGGATAGCATCCGTTCTCTCGTAGAAGTACCAGGACGAGGATATGTGGGTACGTTCTCTCTGGCAGCTTTGCCGGTGACGATAGAGGAACAGGCAGGTGAGACTCCTTGAATATAGAACAGAAGATGGCTCCCGGAGGACGCTGGGTGCTGGCCGCGGCCATCGTCATGCTGATAGTAGGCTCATTTTACTATTTCGTATATCGACCAGTAGTTGCGGAGTTCACCAATCTGGAGCAGCAATTTGCCGAGGACCGGGAGTTCCTTCAGAAGACCGAAGCGATTGTGCTGGCCAGACGTGCAGCAGTGGCTGGTGAGCAGGCATCCCCTGATATCGCCAAGCGGGACGCGGCTGTGCCCGCCATTCCGGGGCAGGAGGCGATCTTGCTCGAATTACAGCTTACCGCTGCGGCTACAGGCGTGAAGCTGGAGGAAGTCGTATTCGAAGAACCGACCGTACCAGCGTCGCCGGGAACTGAAGTGGAGGGCTTTGCCCTGGAGCGATTTGCTCTGATTGAGCCGTTCTCGACAGAGGATGGTGTAGCAAGCGATTTATCTGCTGCCGTGTCAGGGACGAAGCTACCTGATGATGAAGTGATCGGCATGGCGGGCATATCTGCGGTCCGAATACAGGTGAACCTGCGGGGGGCGGCGGCAACCGTCAAGGCCTTCTCCAAAGGGTTGCAGCAGACGGAGCGCCTCTATATCGTCAGGTCCTTCACGTATGGTACTGACGCTGCTGGGAAGGAGACTTCATCTCTGGGACTCGTGGCATTTTACAGAGAGCAATCCCAGTAGCAAGTATGCGAGTATAGGTACGAATTTGAAAAAATCGGGTTTTCGGCACCGATAACCTTTAATAAGGAATTTTCTTGCAAAAAACCGTGTTTTTATCAAGCATTCTTCGGCTTTCTAGCCGGAGGATGCTTTTTTTATTATAAAACCATATCATTCCTTGATACTTTTTGGTATTGTCACCGTATATATAATTATATTGTGGAAAGGTGGTGCAACAGAGGGAATGGAGATATGGGCGATATGGCTCATCATTGCCGGAATCATACTTGTGCTGGAAATGATGACTTTAACCTTCTACATGCTATGGTTCTGCATTGGCTCGCTGGTAGCCGCCCTCGTCGCTTGGATTGCCCCGGAAGCTTATTTCCTGCAAGTTCTGGCAGGATGCTTGGTGGCTATCGTGCTGACGATATTTACGAAGCCGATTTCAAGAAAATTTCGTACAGCTAAAGGATTTAAGGATATCGGCACAGAACTTATAGGGCAGCAAGGTGTTGTAGTCGAGCCGATTGAGTCGGGTCAGTTCGGCATTGTCAAGGTCGGAGGGGATACCTGGAGTGCCAGGTCAACCGCCTCTTTTGCCAAAGACGATAAGGTTCGGGTAGTGAAGCGAAGCAGTACAATAATCGAGGTTGAACGATGGGAGGAATTTATTTAATGATCTGGGCTTTTGCTGTCGTAGTTATTCTGGTAGTTGTTGTATTCATATCGTTAACGATCAAGATCGTACCTCAACAAAGAGTGGGTGTCGTCGAACGACTGGGTAAGTTCCATCGGCTTCTGACACCAGGTCTGAACATTCTGATTCCAGTCATTGATCAGGTGCGTCATACCCATGATTTGCGGATTCAACAGGCGAACGTGCCACCGCAAACCGTAATTACCAAGGATAACGTTCAAGTACAAATCGATACCATCATCTTTTATCAAGTAGTAGGTCCTGAACAGGCTACTTACGGAATCTCTGATTATGTATACGGGGTACGTAACATTTCGACAGCAACGATGCGTCAAATCATCGGTAAGATGGAACTCGACGAAACGTTGTCCGGCCGGGAGAAGATCTCCACCGAAATCCGTATTGCGCTGGATGAAGCGACGGAGAAGTGGGGCGTACGGATCGAGCGCGTAGAAGTTATTGATATCAAGCCACCGCTGGATATTCAAGAAGCGATGGATAAGCAAATGAAGGCCGAGCGGAATAAACGGGCCATCGTGCTTGAAGCCGAAGCGGCCAAGCAAGATATGATCTTGCGTGCAGAGGGTGACAAGCAAAGTAAAATCCTCAAAGCCGAAGGTGACAAGGAAGCGCGGATTCGTGAAGCCGAAGGTTTGCGTCAAGCGCAAGAATTGGAAGCCCTGGGTGAAGCGAAGGCTATTCAAGCCGTTGCGGAAGCTGAGAAATCACGGATCGAGTTGTTGCGTGACGCTGCGCTTAACGAATCCGTATTGGCATACCAATCCTTTGAAGCTCTCAAAGAAGTGGCTAAAGGACCGGCGAACAAGGTCTTTATTCCTTCTAATGCGATTGAGACGCTGGGTAGCCTTGGAGCGATTGGCGAAATATTTAAAGCGAACAAGGACGGCAAATAAGCAACTCACGAATTGCAAACAAAAGGCGATGCGGGATACTCCGCATCGCCTTTTGTTATAGCTCCATATATGGCGATATATTAGCGAACATATACAAGCCAGGTGGTCGCCATAGACAAAAGCGTCAGTGAAATGAAGGTGGTAAGAATACTGTAGGTTTGCCACACCAGGATCGTTGACCAATCATAACCGCTAAATACTGGGAACATCCAACACATGATACACATGGCAACAGTAACCGTCAGCCAAACCATAGATGTGAGCTGTCTCTTTTTTGTTGTTTGCTGTCGCGTGTTCCTCTTCTTTCTACGTAATCCAAGAAGGAAAAGGGCTACAGCCGATAGGCAAGCAATCATCGTGACCGACGAAAGTACGATATCCAAAATTTGTCGCGCACTCATTTTATAAGACTGAGCAAGGTCTCCATCAAGTATGTTTTTAATACTTTTTACCAGCTCAATATTTGTATTAGCGCTATTAGATAGCAGGCAGACGGCAAATCGCTCATCGGGTAGCATCGTCACTTGTGTTGCAAAATTGGGATTGCCTCCCGTGTGCTCAACTATTGTTCTGTCGGTGTTTACCGACCATCCCGCTGCATAATACATACCGTTGATATCCGGAACAGAGGTGTCACCCTGATGGGATTTCAGGATAATCGTGTTAAACACTTCGGGTATATCCTGTATAAAGCCCATCTGTATATTCATCCAGCGCGTCATATCCATAGCACTTGACATAATATATCCTGCTGGCTTGTTACCGGCATAATCAGGTGCGTCATATGGAGTTGTTATAAAAAAAGAAGTTCGGTAGCCTTGTGCCATTTGCCCCGTTGCTTGAGCATCGGCTTTATAGACGTAAGTATTATGTAGTCCTAAAGGTTGAAATACCTGCTGAGTCATAAAGTTTTCGTAGCTTTGGCCTGACACCACCTCAATAACCAAGCCTAATACATCATAATTGACAGTGCCGTAGCTGTATTGCTCGCCGGGAAGAAATGCCAATTCAGCATCCACTAACAGGTCTACGGTTTTGCGTAACATATCCGGCGTGTCACCCTGCGGGATCCCTTGAATATGCTTCCCATTCGTCAAACCGCTGGTATGGTGCAGAAAATCATTCAATGTAACGGTCTGCATGTCAACGGGGATGCCCTGATATTTTAGCGTCAGCCAAGGTAAATAGTTTTGGATAGGGTCTGTCATGGACAGCAATCCCTGCTCCTCCAATAATAAAATCCCCGTGCTAGTAAAAGCCTTGCTAACAGAAGCCAGTTCGTATATAGTGTTTTCGCTCGCAGGCAGGCCGTTTTCACGGTCTGCGAAGCCGGATGAGAAGTAGAATGTTTCATCTCCGTCAATAATAGAAACGGATATACCCGGTACACCTGATACACGACGAGCATCATCCAGCAAGGTTTGTATTGCCTCAGACTGCGCGGCCGGTAACGCATACCCTCGTGTTGCCAATCCAACAACAAGGATAAGTGAGGCTATTGTAGTAATAATAAGCTTTTTCGTTAAGCTTCCCATTTAAACTCTCCGTTAGTTCATTTTGAGGTAAAAGGAATAGTGCGCATTTTCGAAGTGAAAATGCGCACTGATTTCTTAAGAATGTCGGGAGGACAGTTGCTCCTTCAACCGCTCAAGCTCATCGTTGACCGCGGCCGATTGGGTAGCATCGCCACTTGCATTGCCTGTCGATCCGTAATAGGCACCAGATCCGGCAACCTCCTGACGGGCCTCCCAATCCAGGATTTTCTCTTCCATACGCTCGAAGCCGCGCGCGGCATCCCCGCTTTCAATGCCGTAGCTGAAGTTAGGGCGCTTGGTTTCTGATTTGACCTGAGCTTTGCGCGCCCGGGCCGCCAGTTCGTTGCGTTTTTCCTTCAAGCGGGCATATTCAGCTTTACCTTCGGCTAAGCGAACTTCCAGTTCGGCTACGCGGTCATGAGCTTCCTTGGCTTCGTTGGCATATTGCTGAGCTTGTTCCTCGTAGCGAATCTTCTCGGCTGCGGCATGACGGGCAGTTACTTCGTCCCCGTTCTCCAAAGCGGTTAGCGCCCGGACTTCACTTTGTTTAGCCAGATGGGCGATATCCGCGCTTTTTCTTTCCTGAACGGTAGCGGCGATTTGCTGCTCCTTAATCATTTTCTCGGCAGTGTCGATATCCTCTTCCAGATTGCGCAAGTATTGTCCAGTCATCAATACCGGATCTTCCATCTTGTTCAATACCTCATGAAGGGAAGCTTTGGTCAGGTTGGCAATACGATCGAATATGCTGCTCATTATAATCTCTCCTTTGGGTTTGTATATTCTTATTTAGGCTATTAACATTAAAAGCTGGAAAAAGGGTCGTCGTGACCAAAACCAGCCGTTGGCTCCTTGGGAACAAGAAGACTGCCAATTACGTATAGGGCTACGACCGTACCAAAGCTGAAGAAGACAGCAACGACGGCGATCAGTCTGACGACGGTGGTATCGGTGCCGAAGTATTTGGCCAATCCGCCGCATAGGCCACTAATCTGTTTGTCCGTAGCCGAACGATAAAGTTTCTTCATTGAACACCACTCGCTTTCTGTGAATCCGATTTTTGCTTATGGTTCTATTCTAGCGGGAAGGAGAGCAGAGGTTAACGGGCGTGAGAATGGTTTGTGAACTGGACTTTGGTCGGGCTGACACCTCGCCCGGGGATTGGGTCATTGAGGCGGGAAACGACGCTCTTTCCCGGAAAAGTTGGCATATGAGGGAAGATCATCGTATAACAATAAAGTAGACAATATTTCGGGAAATTTCGCCGGATAACATCGGAAGGGAAGTGCGTGCTATGCGTATCGCAGTATTACAAGGGAGCGCAAGAGACGGCGGCAACACGGAAGAGTTGACAAAGCTGGTCTTGGATGGGATTCCATATACCAATTTTCTGCTCCGGGAGATGGAGATCAAGCCGATTCACGATCAACGTCATGAGCAGGGGGGATTTGACCCGGTAGATGATGATTACGACCACTTGATTCTCGAAGTGCTGAGTCATGATGTGCTGATCTTCGCTACGCCGGTGTATTGGTATGGGGCGTCCGGGCTGCTTAAGAATTTCGTGGACCGCTGGTCACAAAGCCTTCGGGATGTACGGTTTGACTTTAAGGAATTGATGTCGCACAAGAAAGCCTACGTCGTTGTAGTGGGTGGCGACAATCCCAGAGTCAAGGCGCTGCCGCTGATCCAACAATTGCAATATACGTTTGATTTTGTCGGCATTCCTTTTGCGGGTTATGTTATTGGCAAAGGAAGCAAGCCGGGAGAAGTGCTTAGCGATGTCCGGGCCATCCGTGAGGCAGAGGCGCTCAATGCCGAGCTGCGGAGAGCAGAACCGGTAGCGGCCCATCGGCCTTAACCTTACTGGAAGGCCTGCTGAATTCAAGATTCGATGTCGATAGCTTAGGGTCGCCGCAGGCTTCCTTAGGCTATTATTACTTTTAAAAGTTGCAGAACCATCTAATATAGCATTTACAATACAGGAGTATACTATAGGGATGAATTTTATTTTGAGAGATAAATCCTTAGGAGGATGAGCGTGTTGAACCCTATTATCAATTTTGCCCATCGCGGGGCATCGGGGTACTACCCGGAGAATACGATGCTTTCTTTTACCAAGGCATTGGAGCTTGGGGCGACCGGGATTGAAACGGATGTACAGGTTACGAAGGACGGACATCTGGTCTTGATACATGATGAGACGCTACAGCGAACGGGAGGAACTCAGGAGTGGATCAAGGACCTCACACTGGCTGAAATTAAGGAGCGTGAGGTGGGAGGCTGGCTCAGTCCGGAGTTTGAGGGAGCAGAAATCCCGACGTTGGAGGAACTGCTGGAGCTTGTGAAGGGGACGGACATCCTTATTAATCTGGAGCTTAAGACCGGGATTGTCATGTACCCTGGCATTGAGCAAAAGGTAATCGATGCCGTGCGTCAATTCGGCTTGAGCGGACAAACCATTATTTCCAGCTTCAATCACTATTCTTTGGTGGAATGCAAGAGACTGGCTCCAGAAATACGCACCGGCATTTTATATATGGAAGGCCTGTATGAACCCTGGGTTTATGCTAAAGGAATCGGCGCAGATGCGCTACACGCCTATCAATATGCCTTGGTACCAGAGTTGGTTGTTGCGGCCCGGGCGGCTGGAGTGGTCTATCACCCGTTTACAGTTAATGACCCCAAGGTAATGCAGGCCTTGTTGCGTGCCGGGGTAGCGGGCATCATCACCGATTATCCTGACCGCCTTGCAGAGCTGCTACAGAAGCAAGGAGGGTGAGCGGATGAAGAGAACATGGCTGCTAGGATTTGGCTTCTTCAGCATCAGCTTGACCTGGGCGCTGTACAATGCGTTTGTTCCGTTATTCCTGGACAATTATTTGAAGAGTGCCGCTATGATCGGGTTTATGATGACCATAGATAATTATTTTGCCATAGTATTGCAGCCATGGATTGGACATCGCAGCGATAAGACCACCACTCGATTTGGACGGCGCATGCCTTATCTGCTCATTGGTATGCCGCTTGGAGCGGTCTTTGCTTCGTTGATACCGTGGCATACGGGCCTGCTCACGCTGGTTCTGTTCATGGTGCTGATGAATTTGTCGATGAGCATCTTTCGGGCGCCTACGGTCGCGCTGATGCCGGATATTACGCCAGAGCAAGAACGAACGAAAGCCAATGGGGTCATCAACTTTATGGGCGGCATTGGCTCGGTGCTGGCCTTTGGCGTCGGATCTAAGTTGTACGGGCTAGGCTCGTACGTGCCGTTTCTGTTCGCGGGGGTAGTGATGCTCGGCTGTCTGATTGTACTCAAGATGAACGTAAGGGAGCCTGTTACACGGGCTGCGAGTCAGGTGGGACAAGCTGTTACTCCGGCTCCTTTAAAGCCCATAAGAATCAAGGAGCAGTTGGACAAGACAACGCTGTTGATCCTGGGAGCTATTTTCTTCTGGTTTGTATCCTATCAAGGGGTAGAGGCGTTGTTTACTCTTTACGGGACCAAACGGTTGGGGATGAGCGATGGGGCAGCTTCCTTTTCTCTGACATTCTTCTCGCTGGCCTTCCTGGTGTTCGCATTGCCTAGCGGATGGCTGGGGGCCAAGTTCGGGAAGAAAGCGATTATCTCCATTGGAGTAACAGGATTATTTCTTACCTTCGGCACGCTGGTGTTTATTGAATCAGTTCTATGGCTGCGTGTGCTCCTGATTATTGGTGGTATATTTTGGGCATGCATTAATATTAATTCTTACCCTTGGATTGTAGCTACAGGGCGGGAAGAGAGTATTGGGACGCGTACGGGAATCTACTATTTCGTCTCATCCTTGGCAGCTATCACCTCTCCGCCACTACTCGGCTGGCTTATTGACGCCTTTGGCTACCCGGCATTGTTCGTCAGTGCTTCCGTGGGCATGCTGCTCGCTCTGCTCTGTCTGCTGGCCGTGGATTCAGAACGTAAGGCGGTAAGCTCGACATAATTCTGTTATATTGCTGGCACAACATGTCATACCTTCGTTGTTAGCTATTTAAAAATAGCCGAGGGTAAGCTACAATAGAAAAAACCTGACATGTTGAGGAGGAAATGGTGTGACAGCAACGATTAAAGTGGGGATTGTAGGGTATGGAAATTTGGGGCGAGGTGTGGAACTCGCGTTGAGACAGAACCCGGATTTCGAATTGAAGGCGATTTTCTCGCGGAGAAACCCTGATCATGTGGCGGCAGCAAGCGGCGTCGTACACATTTCCGATATTGAGAAATTTAAAAATGAGATCGATGTTTTGATCTTATGCGGCGGTTCCGCTACGGATTTGCCAGAGCAGGGACCTGAAATGGCTGCGCTGTTCAACACGGTCGACAGTTTTGACACGCATGCCAAGATTCCCGAATATTTTGAGCGGGTTAATGAAGTGGCGACGAAAGCAGGTACGGTAAGTGTAATCTCGACCGGATGGGACCCCGGCTTGTTCTCGTTGAATCGGTTATTAGCTCAGTCCGTGTTGCCGGAAGGTAAGGAGTATACGTTCTGGGGCAAGGGCGTCAGCCAAGGTCACTCGGATGCGATTCGGCGGGTAAATGGAGTCAAGAACGGGGTGCAATACACCATTCCTGTTGAATCTGCTGTTGAGCGGGTGCGTTCAGGCGAGAATCCCGAGCTGTCAACGAAGGACAAGCATCTGCGCGAATGTTATGTTGTTGCGGAAGAAGGGGCAGATTTGGCCAAGATTGAGCAAGAAATCAAATCGATGCCTAATTATTTCGCTGACTATGATACCACCGTTCACTTCATTAGCGAAGAAGAGCTCAAAGCCAGCCATTCCACCATGCCTCACGGCGGGAACGTGTTGAGAAGCGGACGTACCGGCGAGAACAGCACGCAAATTATCGAGTTCAGCCTGAAGCTGGACAGTAATCCGGAATTTACGGCCAGTGTATTGGTAGCTTATGCTCGTGCGGCCTACAAGCTGTCTCAATCCGGACAATCCGGGGCCAGAACGGTGTTCGACATTCCGTTTGGCTTGTTGTCGCCCAAGTCCCCCGAGCAACTACGCAAAGAACTGCTGTAGAGAAAGATTTTAGCCGGGGAAGTATAGGCTTCCGTAGCAGGTTTCTTGCAGTCAAACAACGAATATACCTTTAACGCTCTTTAACAGGAAATCCTCCTGCTAATTCGCCTTTATTTCACCAAATATCATATTTAGCGGGAAATTCTCATGTTAATTTTGGCGTGTTACCCCAAAATCGACCATTTCACAAATATTAGCATGAGGAAATCCCTATAAATCCCGATCTCTGGCAGATATGAGCGATTTAACGGGAGTTTTTCCCCATAAGTAGGAGAGGGAAGCTTGCGCGTCAAATAGAACCTTAAATAAGATGCTTCAAGATCGTGGTCGGGGAGGGTATCCTCGGCCACGAACTTTTGATCCAGCAGAAGTGTGCTGGAATGAATTTTCCCCGCAACATCACCTTGCATTGTAACTATTGAGCCCGATTTAACCGCAGTATTGTGAGATGTACAAATATCAATTTATTTCCATATATTTAAATTTTAATTATTCTAAATAAGCACTTAAAAGTGAACAAAATCACAATATAAGCTGTTTATTATGACAAATTTGCGAACTATTGAGGCGGAACGTAACATTGTGAACAAATATCAAAATCAAAGAATTTGCCGAAATTCGCCCGAATATGAACGATTAACAGCTTTACTTACCAAGCAAAGCATATAAATGGCGAAAATAAATAGAAATAATTTACATAAATTACATTCTATATGAATTGTTATTCGGTGACCCCTTTCCTAACATATAGGGTAGCTAAATGAACAAAGCCGCCCTATTTTCCGGGGGTTATAAGTTCGTTAATGAAGAAAGGGGTATCGTTATCCTATGAAAAGGAAAGGGTTGCTTTTGGTTCTGTTCTCAGCCCTGCTTGTCCTCCTGACCGGCTGCAACTCCTTGGCTGTGTTGAACCCGAAAGGTCCGGTGGCCAAGACCCAATCTGAGGTCATTATTTTCTCTATGATTACAATGGCGTTTATCTTGCTGGTAGTTTATGTTCTGTACATTTACATGCTGACCAAGTATCGTGCTTCCAAAGCGGCTCCAGACTATGAACCACCGCATGTGGAAGGTAGTAAATGGCTGGAGATTACCTGGATTACGATTCCGGTGATTATCGTAGCTGTACTGTCCGTTGTTACGGTCCGCAGTACCAATGCCGTGGAGAGAGTCCCGGAAGGCTATGAAGATCAAAAGCCACTGGTTATCTATGCTTCCTCTTCCAACTGGAAATGGCATTTCAGTTATCCTGAGGAGGAGATTGAAACCGTTAACTACGTAAATATCCCAACGCATCGTCCGGTAGAATTCCGTCTGTACGCCTTTGGACCGATATCGAGCTTCTGGGTACCTCAGCTTGGCGGACAGAAGTATGCGATGAGTGACATGGTGAACAAGCTTAATCTGGTAGCCGAGTATGAAGGCTCCTATATGGGCAAGAACTCCAACTTCTCCGGTGAAGGTTTTGCGCACATGGAATTTGAAGCGTTAGCTTTGTCACCTGCGGCTTATGATGAATGGGTGCAGGAGGTAAAGGCTACGGCATCTGAGCTGACGGAACAGGAATTCGCCGAATTGCTGGATACTGCTCATGTCGGACGGAAGACGTATACTTCCACGCATCTCACATTCAGCCCGGCACCAGAGGGTGAAGATGGGGGACACAACCATGGCGGCGATCATGATGCAGAGGATACGGATTCATTAGATATGGATATGTCTGAGATGGACCATTCCGAGATGGATATGTCCGAAAATCAGGATCACGGAGCGCATAACTAACAAGGGGAAGGGAGTAGCTAACATGAAATGGGACGAATTCTTCGTCACCGGGGAACCGATGATTTACGGCGCGATGGTAAGTATTGTCTTAGCTTCGCTAGGCATTCTCATCGGGCTGACCTATTTTAAAAAATGGGGCTACCTGTGGCGCGAATGGTTGACAACCGTTGACCATAAGCGTATTGGAGTCATGTATATTATTGCCGCATTATTAATGTTGTTCCGCGGCGGTGTTGACGGCCTGCTCATGCGGGGACAACTGGCCAGACCGGAGAACGGTCTGCTGGATGGACAACACTATAATGAAATCTTTACTACCCACGGGGTGGTCATGATTCTATTCATGGCTATGCCGTTTATTATCGGAATTATGAACGTCGTCATTCCGCTGCAAATCGGAGCGCGTGACGTGGCATTCCCAAGACTGAATGCTGTGAGCTTCTGGCTATTCTTTGCCGGGGCCATGCTGTTTAACATCTCCTTCGTTATCGGGGGTTCCCCGGATGCCGGGTGGACGGCTTATTTCCCGCTGGCTAGTATAGAATTCAGCCCGACGGTAGGGAATAACTACTATGCCATTGCGCTGCAAATCTCCGGGATCGGTACTTTACTGACCGGGGTCAACTTCCTGGTAACGATTCTGAAGATGCGCGCACCAGGCATGACATTGATGAAAATGCCGATGTTCACCTGGTCTGTATTGATTACGAACGTGATTATCCTGTTTGCGTTCCCGGTATTGACCGTGGCGCTTGCATTGATGATGTTCGACCGAATGTTCGGAACACAGTTCTTCACGATGGCCAACGGCGGTATGGATATGCTCTGGGCCAACCTGTTCTGGGTATGGGGCCATCCTGAGGTATACATTGTTATCCTGCCGGCCTTCGGGATTTATAGTGAGATTATATCGACCTTCTCGCGCAAGAATTTGTACGGCTACAGCTCCATGGTTTGGAGTATGATTATCATTTCCCTTCTGTCCTTTGTCGTATGGGCGCATCACTTCTACACAATGGGACACGGAGCCATGGTTAACGGGGTCTTCTCCGTCACCACAATGGCGATTGCGGTGCCAACCGGGGTGAAGATATTCAACTGGTTGTTCACCTTGCATAAGGGACGTATAGAATTCACCACGCCAATGATGTACTCCTTAGCCTTTATTCCGATCTTTACAATCGGTGGTGTTACCGGAGTCATGCTGGCGATGGCCAGTGCGGACTATCAATATCACAATACTATGTTCCTGGTAGCTCACTTTCACTATGTGCTCATTCCAGGTACAGTGTTTGCGGTTATTGCAGGTCTTTACTACTGGTTCCCTAAAATATTCGGGTTCCGGCTTAATGACCGTCAAGGCAAAATTGCCTTCTGGACGATTGCCATTAGCTTTAACGTGACATTCTTGCCGTTGTTCTTCCTCGGCTTGAAGGGGATGACGCGTCGGATGTACACATACTCGGAGAGCACCGGCTTTGGTCCGCTTAACCTGATCGCTTCGATCGGCTCGGTTGGACTCGCCATAGGGTTTATTCTCCTGGTCTACAATATTTATTGGAGCTTCCGTTATGCGGAAAGAGACACGACAGGCGACCCGTGGAACGCACGGACTCTGGAGTGGAGTACGCATAGCCCGGTACCGGAGTACAACTTCGCCGTTGTGCCTGAGGTGGATAGTCTTGATCCATTCTGGCAAGCGAAGAAGAGTGGCAAGTCATTGTACAGTGATGATAAGTTTGAAGAGATTCATATGCCGAATAATAGCGGTCAACCGGTTATTCTTGGGGGTATCTTCTTCTTCTTTGGATTCTTCATGGTATTCAGTTGGTGGGCACCGGCTATTGTCACGGGCATCGGCATTATTATCATGCTTGCGGTGCGTTCCTTCGAACGCGATCATGGTAGACACATCCCGGTGAACGAGATTATCAAGACAGAGAAGGCCTTGGCTAATCGGGCCGGATTGGCAGAATTGCGGGGTGAACATGTATGAAGATAGATCATAGTTTGCCGCTTGAATATCAGACGGAAGAGAACAGTAACCGCGTTCTTGGATTCTGGCTTTTCCTGGGTGCAGAAATCGTATTGTTCTCCACTTTGTTTGCGGTCTACTTTACGCTGTGGAACCGCACAGGAAGCGGTCCGGATGGACGAGAGATCTTCGAGCTTGCTCCGGTGCTAGCCGAGACTTTCCTGCTGCTGACCAGTAGCTTTACCTGTGGATTGGCAGTGCACAGTATGCGCCTGGGATTGAAGAAGCCCTTTATGGTCTTCTTCCTGATCACGCTGGTATTAGGCCTTGCCTTCCTTGGGGTAGAAATCTTTGAATTTGTAACCTATGTTGGCGAAGGTGCCACGATGCAGACAAGCGCATTTCTGTCCAGCTTGTTCGTCCTGCTCGGTACCCACGGTGCTCACGTAGCGTTAGGTCTGCTATGGGGCGGGGGATTAGCTATTCAGATCGCTCGCGAAGGCTTCAACCACGGTACAGCGAACAAAGCGTTTATTTTCTCACTGTACTGGCACTTCCTTGACGTTGTCTGGATCTTCATCTTCAGCTTTGTCTATTTGAAAGGACTGATGTGATATGAAACAACTATTCCCTATTAAGCATGTGATGGGATATGTATTCTCGCTCATCCTTTCCGTTGTGGCGCTGGCGGTAGTCTTCTGGGATCTGTCCTTTGTTATGGGGATGACCATCCTGCTCGCGTGTGCGGCCATTCAGATGTCGGTTCAATTGTTCATGTTCATGCATATTGGCGAGAACGGCACGAAGGGCGCACTGTATACCAATATCGCTTATGCCCTGTTCGTAGGACTGGTGACCGTATTCGGTACCTTGTTCACGATGATATGGGGATATCGGTAATCTTAAATATGCTTCTAAGGCCCGTCTTTCTTTAAAGGAGAGGCGGGCTTTTTCTTGCCCCTTTACATACCCCGTGGGGGTATATTATAATAAACATATTGATGAACAGATAGCCGTTTTTAGAAAGGAGAGAGCCTATGGCGGCAAAGATAGAGCAACAGCACCAGGAGACGCAGGAGCAACTGCTCGCGGAGGAATCTCCACAACATTGCGGGCATGATCAAGGACACTGCTCGTCCTCACAGGACGGAACTCAGGCTGAGGTCGGCAAGGATGGCAAGTTGGTAAGGCGTAGCCACCATTCTGAAGCGATGAAGAGCAACCTGACCAGCCGGTTGAACCGTATAGAAGGACAGATTCGCGGAATCAAAGGTTTGATTGAGAGAGATACTTACTGTGACGACGTGCTGAATCAGGTAGCTGCTGTACAATCTGCGCTGAATAGCGTGGGCAAGCTGCTGCTGGAGGGGCATATGAAGAGTTGTGTTGTAGAACGTATTCAAGCGGGGGAGACAGAGGTGCTTGATGAGCTTCTGGTCACGGTTAATAAATTAATGAAGTGAATTGAAAATAATCAAATCATAATACTCGGGAGGTTAATTAAATGCAAAATATTACTTTAAACGTGGAAGGTATGTCCTGCAATCATTGCGTGAAGTCTGTAGAAGGAGCTATTTCTGGTCTCGGGGCTACCGGCAAGGTGGATCTGGCCGCCAAGAAAGTAGACATTGCCTTCGACGAAGCTAAAGTTACAGTGGATCAAATTAAAGAAGCGATTGAGGATCAAGGCTACGACGTGGTCTGAGCTATCTCTTAGTGTGGTGAACAAGCTGCTTCAGAGCTGGCAAGCCGACCTGAAGTTGGAATGGCGAGTGTAATTCCGTACCGGGCGTTGGCCCCAATTGTTCACCGCGCTCTTTATAACTGTTGCTTCAAATGCCTGACCCGCTGCTCGGGACATGAGATGTGGGGGGTAGGTGTGCGGAACTGATGTTGCTTGTATTGAAGTGACATCCTATTTTCGTTGTCTCAACTATACCCCTAGGGGGTATTAGGGTGGGTGCAATGATATTGGAGGAATCATCATGGAAAAAGCGTTAGCTAAAGAAGCCGATCCCAATGGGCAAACGATGCTGCAAATTACCGGGATGACCTGTGCTGCTTGTGCGACCCGGATCGAGAAGGGGCTTAATCGCCTTCCGGGCGTAGAGCAGGCGAATGTGAACCTGGCGCTAGAGACGGCCCAGGTTCGTTTTGAACCGGCCGAGGTGTCGCTGGAGCAGATCGTAGCCAAGGTCAGCCAATTGGGTTACGGAGCTGTCGTGAAGCCCTCGGAGCAGGAAGCCGAGGACATCCGGTCGCGAGAAATTCATAAACAGCGGAATAAATTAATTGTATCTGCATTATTGTCCTTCCCGCTGCTATGGGCGATGGCCGGACATTTCTCCTTCACCTCTTGGATTTGGACACCGGACTTGTTCATGAACCCCTGGTTCCAGTTGGTGCTGGCAACGCCAGTCCAGTTCGTTATCGGCTGGGGGTTCTATGTCGGGGCATACAAGGCGCTTCGCAGTCGTAGTGCGAACATGGATGTGCTGGTAGCACTCGGAACATCGGCGGCTTATTTTTACAGTCTTTATCTGAGCTTGAAGGCTTTGCCGATGTCCCATGGGCATGCTACCGAGTTGTATTATGAGACGAGCTCCATTCTGATTACATTAATTCTGATGGGCAAATGGTTTGAGGCGCTGGCGAAGGGCCGTTCTTCTCAGGCGATCAAGACGCTGATGGGTTTGCAGGCCAAGACGGCGTTGGTCATCAGGGACGGCGAAGAAGTGATGGTGCCGATTGAAACGGTGGTACCTGGTGATATTCTGATCGTGAAGCCGGGTGAGAAAATTCCGGTGGACGGCTTTGTTATTGGCGGGGCTTCGGCAGTGGACGAATCCATGTTGACCGGGGAGAGCATTCCCGCGGAGAAAAAAGAAGGCGACCCCGTCATCGGGGCCACGGTGAACAAACACGGCGTACTGCGAATTGAGGCTACCAAGGTGGGTAGCGAAACGGCCCTGGCCCAAATCATTCGCGTCGTAGAGGAGGCTCAAGGCTCGAAGGCTCCGATTCAGCGGGTAGCGGATGTGATCTCAGGCATCTTCGTGCCGATCGTGGTCGGGATCGCACTGGTGACGTTCCTGGCCTGGTTCTTCCTTGTAGAACCAGGCAGCTTTGCCGGGGCGCTGGAGAAAGCGATCGCGGTGCTGGTTATTGCTTGTCCGTGTGCGCTCGGCCTGGCAACGCCAACGTCGATTATGGCCGGTTCCGGGCGCGCTGCGGAATACGGCATCTTGTTCAAGGGCGGCGAGCATTTGGAAGCCGCCCAGGGCATTCAGGCGATCGTGCTGGATAAGACCGGCACGATCACCCGGGGGCAGCCGGAGCTGCGCGATGTCGTCCCTGCCGCCATGGCATTGCGGCGGTCGTAGAGGACCGCCGGGTGCTCGCCGGCACGCGCCGCCTGATGGCGCGTGATGGCGTAGACGTCACCGCTGCGCTGACGGAGATGACGGCGCTGGAAGCCGCCGGCAATACCGTGCTGCTGGTAGCGGTGGATGGTGTCTACGCCGGTATGGTCGCCGTGCGGGACAACGTGAAGGACACTTCTCAGGCCGCGGTGGCGCGGCTGAAGGAACTGGGACTTCACGTGGTCATGATCACCGGCGACAACGAGCGTACGGCCAGAGCCATCGCCGCCGAGGTCGGGATCGACGAGGTTCTGGCCGAGGTGCTGCCGGAAGGCAAGGCAGCCGAGGTGAAGAAGCTGCAAAGCCGCGGCATGAAGGTGGCGATGGTGGGGGACGGCATCAACGATGCTCCGGCGCTGGCTGTAGCGGATGTTGGCATCGCCATCGGGACGGGAACGGACGTCGCTATGGAGGCCGCCGATGTTACGCTAATGCGCGGTGATCTGCAAGGTGTACCCGATGCCATCGCCATGAGCAAGAAGACGATGGGCAACATCAAGCAGAACCTGTTCTGGGCGCTGGCTTATAACACGATTGGCATTCCGGTGGCGGCGGCTGGTTTTCTGGCCCCATGGCTGGCCGGTGCGGCAATGGCCTTGAGCTCCGTGTCCGTCGTCCTGAATGCGCTCCGGTTGCAGCGGGTGAAGCTGTAACCGGGCTAGGGCGATACTAGCTTGCTAATCAATATGGTTCCTATTCAGCATGTAATAGCCGTGACGTCACGGCTGTTACTGTTACCGCAGTACGGTCACTGCTGGCAGTAACGTCACTGCCATTACGTCACGGCTGTCACGTGACTACCGTGACTGAGACTGCCTGGCCTGGTACAGTGTTCCACAGCGCCGTGCCACTATAGATATTGTTGCGTTATTCTGCTCCATACCAGGGGTGGCCTGATATATAGGCCACCCTATTTCTATGCATAGCCACAACGTACAGCAACAGATCTACCGCATCAACTTAACAGGAAATCCTCCTGTTAATTCGCCGATAACTGGCCTGCGGCGAACTTTATATGGAATTTCTCCTTATAAAATCAGCATTTTACCCCTGTTTGCTGTATTGCGGAAGAATTAGCTGGAGGAATTCCTTATAATAGTGCCCAAAGTGGGGGATTTGTGCATTTTAGCTGGAGGATTTCCCTCTAATATAGTCGAACTGGCTAACTCAGCAAACCTAGCTACCACAACCACAACCACAACCACAACCACAACCACAACCACAACTAACCCAACTAACGCCCACTAATCTATCCTACCAATCTTGCATGCTGACCTACCTCACCTATCTTAAGTAGCCTCACTTGTCGCAAAATTGGTATGGCTTACTACGACGTATTGGAGGAACATCGGCGAGGGTATGTGGGCGGCAACCTACCTAAAACCAACAAGCCTTACAGGTAAACGGAAACTCTATCCGTTTAATCCGTAAGGCTTGTGAAGTTGAGGCTATTTAGGTTGAAATCCTGCCCAGCGCACTGCCGATAACTCGTATCGACAGTGTGCTACTGCTAGGCATTAAGGGCTAAATAGGATTAGGTCAGATTAAGAGTTCGCTTAATCTAAGCACATCTGCCAGTTCAATCGTGACTTCTGTGAGTGTGAATAGGCTCGCCGACGGCGCTTTGCTCTTCTAGTGCGTTGAGGACAAGCTTCGTCAGCTTCACCACTTCCTGCAAAGAGTGAGCATCGGCCTCTTTGACCCTGTTTGCACAGCACAGGGTAGCAACGCCGTTCTTCACACGAAGCCGTAATTGTACCTCGGGATGCAGTTCCAGCCATTCGCTTAACCCCTCGTGTTTTAGCGTTGAGCGAAGGAGAGAGGGATGCGATGCCTTGGCTACGTAGTTTTTGCTCATCGCGGAATTAGGCATCGCTGTTTCTCTGAGATGCTTGGTGAACAGCAGTAACATCGGATTTTTGGCAGGGGCAACCGCGAATTCCAGCTTACGGCGTGGGCGGTAGCTATATTTAATAGTAATGCCAAACGTATTGCCCGTTTCATTGGTCGGGTCAGTCACAGTGAGCTCGCCTGTGCCGTAGTGCTGTCCGAGCTTAATGCGTACATGATGTCCCTTGTATTTCCAGCCATGTAGTTTGGCGGGGACGAAGGTGCCGTCATTATAACTTTTCTCATATTCCTTGAGAAGTGCTGTTGATTTTAATTGCCACCATGATTTGTTCAACTGGTTAGTTCTGGTCATGTTGTTCCTCCTCCTTGTCAGTTCGTTTGGGTGAAGGGAGTCGGCCTTCCCTGCGTAACGCTTCCCGCAGTAGATACTCCATATGACCATTCACACTTCGGAATTCGTCCGCTGCCCAGCGTTCCAAAGCCTGATAAAGCATCGGGTCAAGCCGAAGAGGGAAGCTCTTTTTGCTGGCCACTGGTTATTGACAACCTTCCTTAGTATAAGCTGCTTGTGTTGATGACCGGCTGGGCGGAACGGTCGGACACAACGGCGACGAGCAGGTTATTAATCATCGCGGCCTTACGTTCGTCATCTAGCTCAACCACTTGACCGGCTTGCAGTCGTTCAACAGCCATCTGTACCATGGTTACCGCTCCGTCCACAATCTTCTCGCGGGCGGCGATGATGGCTTCAGCTTGTTGCCGTTGCAGCATGGCGCTGGCAATCTCGGTGGAGTATGCCAAATGAGTCAAGCGCGATTCAATGACCTTGACACCGGCAATAGCAAGTCGCTTCTGTAGCTCACTGGTTAACTCCAGAGCAATCTCCTCGGTATTTCCGCGAAGTGAGAAGCTGATATCATCCGGTTGATCGTAAGGATATTTGCTGGCAACATGCCGCAAGGCTGTTTCGCTCTGAATTTCTACAAACGTTTCGTACTCATCGACTTCAAACAATGCTTTGGCCGAATCAACAACCGAGAATACCACGACGGTGGAGAT
Organism: Paenibacillus senegalimassiliensis; assembly: GCF_001486585.1. Classification (GTDB taxonomy): domain Bacteria; phylum Bacillota; class Bacilli; order Paenibacillales; family Paenibacillaceae; genus Fontibacillus; species Fontibacillus senegalimassiliensis. The sequence goes on along the minus strand of NZ_LN909044.1, from coordinate 246,129 downwards.
TTCAATCGGATTCCCGTTCACATCATTAACCTTGAGCTTGGCACTATTAAAATTGCGAACACGCAGTGAAACTTTTTTGCGGTTGGAGAAGGGAATAGCCAGATAAAATCCGCTCTTGCGAATCACGCCCAGATAACGACCGAAGAAGGTCACGACCGCCGACTGGTTTGGCTGGACGATGGATAGTCCCGTAAGCAGCACGAATGCGATAAGACAAGCCACAATACCACCAATAAGCGGAAGGATGGCCATTAAAGTGAAGAGATAAATCCCGACTCCCAAAAAGCCGAAAATAAAAAGCAAGGCAACAAAGCCGTTCAGATAGGACACTTCTTTTTCTTTAAACATAAAGAGCACTCCTCTGCATATATTGTTTTGATATTTTTATGATATCACTTTTGCAATTATTTGTAAAACTATTCTTCTCCATTTTCTACTGTAAAAAAATGACTGGCAGCACCAAAGATGACATAGCCTCAAGGTAAGATAGGCGACAAAAAAGATTAGCCCAAGCTCTAAACTGTGCCTTCAGGCAGATGGATGTAATAAACAAACCGTCTGCTTGAGGGCAAGTTCGCTTGGGCTAACCTCGCCAGCAATTCTTTTTTGTATCATGTATTCATTAACTTATCCAATTCATCTCCGTATCGGATAATTTCCAAAGTCCGTCCACAAACTCCAACGATACCTTAACCCCAATAGCCCCTGTACCGGAGCGATATTTAGCGCCTTCAATCAGAGCGCTGGCTTCACCGATGTCTACCTTGTCCACACGCAGGAACACACCACTTAGCAGCAAAGGATCATCCTCGTTGTTCTCTTCCTGCTGCAATTGTTCCAGTGTCCGATCGCGAATAACGGTGTTAAAGCTCTGTAAATATTCCATGATGTAGCTTTTATCCTCGGTGGTAAGCTGCGTCATTTCACTCAGGTCCACGGCAATGTATTTCATGTCGCTGTTCAGGCCTTCATCCAGCTTCATCATCGCTTCAAAAGCAACGGCATACAGTTGTCCAGCCGTGCCATCCATTTCGGCGCCTGGTCCCTTTGTGGACTCATCGTCTACCACGGGCTGCAGGTCGGTATCTCCTGTTGTCCCTTTGCCATTATTGGTAGGCTCTTTCTCTATGTCCGTGTTGCCGCTGGCTGGAGGTACTGGCGGACTATTATTGTCGCTGTCGCTTGACGAGCAGGCCACGGACAATGTCAGAGCAGCTATGATGGTCAGATAGGCGGTGCCTTTAAGCATGCGCATGGCGATTCCCCTTTCCTTACGTAAATATAGACGCGGTGGGGGTGCAAATAGTTTCCGCTTTCAAGAAGGGACATACGGAATCATAGCCCGTAGAAACTCCGTGCGTTACGACACAGGGCGGCAGCCGCTTCTTCCGGAGGCAAGCCCTGAATTCGAGCCCACGCTGTGGCGACTTCCGCAGTCATTGCAGGGTGAGTGATCTGACCCATGAACGGGCCTTCAAACGGCCAGGGGCCATCGGTCTCGGTCATTACCCGGTCAGGGGGATAGCGACGGGCTAAATCTTGAATTTCCGACTCGTACAACAGATCAGGTGTAAATGAAACGTAATATCCCCGTTCCGCCATCCTCTGGACGGTGGAAGAAGAGCCTTTAAACCAGTGAAAATGAGCCCGGGAGATACAATGCTGCTCCAATAGATCACAGACCAGATCGGCATCCTCATAGACAGCGTGTAAAGCAACCGGCTTATCCAGTTCCCGTGCCAGTGCAAGCAGCTTGTCCAGCAAGGTAAGATACGGCTCAAGCTCGAAGGGGGCCCCTTGTTCCTCCGCCTCTTTCCGGGCATAATAGGGGAGCCCGATTTCACCCACAGCAATCATATTGCCGACATGCCCCCGAATCCAGTCCAAGAGCCTGTTAATTTCCTCATCCGCCGGTATTGGCTGCTCAGGATGGAAGCCAAAGGCCGGAAATACTAAGCCGGGGTGTCGCTCAGCTAAAGCATGGTTTACCTGGGAGGAAGCCAGATGCATTGAGACGGCAATAACGGCTTCCACCCCGAGATTTGGCAATTCCTGTAGCAGCCGCTCACGAGTAACCTCATCATAGAGGTCAAGATGTATATGGGCGTCAATCAACGGAAACGAGGCCTCGCAAGGCAATCCGTGTACGTAGGACATATCCCAAACTCCCCTTTCCTAACTGGCCGTAATCAACTTTTAGACCTGTCTTCATTATACCTGTTTTTTGGAAAAAAGCGGGGTAGAGATATGTTGCGATTGCCTCAAATTTCGCAGGTAGACGAGTAAGTTGACATGGATGTTATACAGCCGAAAGAAAGATGTCGCATAATAACAATTATGCGACAAAATCTAGTCAACAGGAGGACTTTAATCATGGCTCAAAAAGATTTGTCGGCTGTAGCCCAGCAATATCCATTCCACCTGCCCGTGCAGGATTACCATGATGAACAAATCATCCAGATGTTTCTTGCGGCATGCGCCAAAGCACCCAACACGCGTAAAAATTATTACAGAGCTTTGATGCAGTTTAAGCTTTTTTTATCCGGCAAACCCTTCAAGGATGTAACTTGGCGTGAGATTGAAGCCTTCAAAATCTATCTGATGCAGGGCTTCTACCGTGATTCTCAAAAGCCGCTGGCCCCGGCTAGCGTTGCTGCCTTCATTGCCCCGCTTAAATCACTCTATAAGTGGGGAAGCGACCGGGGAATCGGCATTTTTGAGCATAATCCTACACAAAGCATTCGCATTCCTCCTACCGTAGTAACAAGCCGTAAGCATTTCTTGACCCGAAGCGAGGTAGGCAGGCTACTCGATACATTGCGAGGGCAGAGCTTGCGAAATTATTTAATCGGCTTGTCGCTGGTGCTGTTAGGATTACGGGTATCTGAACTCAGCGGAATCAAGTGGGGGGATTTTAATTCGGACTTGATGGATACCTCGGTTTGGCTGACGGTATCTCACGCCAAACGGGGTAAAATTCGGGAAGTTAAGGTTCCTCCCCAGCTTTGGGAGCTATATCAGGAGCATATGAGCAGATTGACGGGATCAGAAGCGGCCAAGCCGGAGCAATTGCTCTTCTCCATTACGCCGCGACAAATTGAACGCATTATTAAGCAGGCTGGGAAGGCTAGTGGTTTGCAAAAAGAACCGACACCCCACTGGCTGAGACACACAAATGCAACGCTGGCCTTGCTTCAAGGCGCTTCGTTGCAGCAAGTACAGGAAACTCTGGGGCATTCGCATATTAATACGACACAACGATATTTGCATACCGTAGAGCAGATGAAGAAGGCCGCTCCTGACTTTGTTCAGGACTGTTTATTGGAATTTATGTAGATTTGTAAAAAATAATAGTTCTTTTTATCTACATTTTCTCTATTATTAATGCATTAATCGCCCTTTTGTCCTATAATATAACATGAGTAGATTACAAACCTTGCCAAATTCAGACCATAATCTTCCTTATTTTGTCGCATAATTGTTATTGTACGACATGGTTCGTTTTTTCTGGTATTTGCTTTGAAACATATCGGGTAAATGGCAGAGAAATTTAACTGGAAAATAGTGAAATTTTCGTTTCATCTTCAAAATTGATAGGCAAGTGAAGTCAGAGGCTTTTTTAGGGGGCAGAGTTGGTTGATTGGGTTGAATGAGTTCATTGATGGACTATATACGGGCAAGGGCCACGATGCGGTAAAATGGTTCGACATGCTCGTGCGAAAGCATCCGGGAACCTATCATCACAGTATCCGGGTAGCGATTCTCGCTGAGAAAATAGCTGAGCCCTTGGGAATCAGCGGAACGGAGAAGGAACTTCTGATCCGGGGTTGCTTCATGCACGATATTGGCAAGACGATGGTGCCGAGAGAGATCATTGAACAGAGTGAGCCGCTGACTGACCAGCAATGGAACATCGTTAAGCTGCACCCGGTAGTGGGGGCAGAGTTGGTTCAGGAGAACCCGGCCTTTGGTGAGGAGATCGTAGCTATCGTTCGTTCCCATCATGAGCGTTGGGATGGGGCAGGATATCCGGATGGCTTGAAGGAAGAGGAAATTCCCTATGCGGCGCGGATTTGCGCGGTGGTGGATGCGTTTGACTCCATGACCTCAGACAGAAATTACCGCGAACGACGCTTGACGATGATGGAAGCCAAGGAGGAGCTACTGCGTTGTCAAGGAACGCAATTCGATCCAAAAGTAGTGGAAGCACTTATGCAGCTACCTGATGATATGCTGAATATTTATTCGACGAAGTAATGTTTAATCAAAGGGACGCAAGCACTTGATCCGTGTTTGCGTCCCTTTGTGATGTATTATTGAGAATGGATTTGAAGAGCTATTTGCCTGTAGTTATACTTTGGCGTTGCTGTTCGGCCATCCGGTCAGAGATTTCCCGTTTGAGCCGGATGAACTCGGGGTCCTCCATGATGGCCTCCCGGCGCGGACGCGGGAAGGGGACCTTGATGGTGTGCAGCACGCTGGCCGGTCGGTTCGAGAAGAGATAGATCGTATCCGAGAGCAGCAGCGCTTCGTCGATACTGTGCGTAATCATCAACACTGCCCGCTTGTTCTCCTCCCACATTTCCAGCAACCATCGCTGCATCTCGCTGCGGGTTAATGCGTCCAAGGCACTAAATGGCTCGTCCAGACACATGACCTCCTGGGGAGCCATCAAACCGCGCAGGAAGGAGGCACGCTGCTGCATCCCTCCAGAGAGCATATGAGGGTATGCCTTCTCGAAGCCGCCTAGGCCCGCTTTCTCCAGCCATCCTTGTACCTCGCTACGGGGCAGGCGCTCGCTGCCACGAGCGGCGATATCTCTTGCCAGAACAACATTGTCCTCTACGGTGCGCCAAGGGAATAGGGCGGGTTGCTGCGGAACATAGCTGATATGGCCGCGTTGTCCGGTGACGGGCAGGCCACGCAGCAGAACTTCGCCTTGATCAGGGGGTGTCAGACCACCGATGATGTGGAAGAGCGTACTCTTTCCACAACCGGAGGGCCCGATAATGGACACGAACTCTCCCGAATGCACGCTAAGCGAAATGTCGTTTAAGACGGGGACAGGCTTCCGCCGGTCTCGAAAGGTTTTGTTGATATGCTGGACCTCCAGTGCGACAGCACTCCGTGCGGGAGTAGGGGAATGACCGCTCATGATGAACCTCCTTTCTATATATCATTTCATTCTATCTCCGGTCGTTTGCTGGCTTATAGCGGACTAGCCATTTCTCCAGTAAGGCCACGCAGGCGAACATTGTGAGGCTGATGGCAACGATGATTGCAATGGCGACAAAAATCTTATCCGTACGGAAGGAAGATTTCTGCAGCATCATATAATATCCGATGCCCTTATCCGCCCCAATCCACTCGGCAATCACGGCCCCCATGACGCTGTAGGTAGCAGCAATCTTGACTCCAGATAGAATGGAGGGAATTGCATAAGGCACCTCAAGCTTACGGAAGATATCCCCTTTGGTTGCGCCAATCATGCGCATGTAGTCCAGCATGGCCCGGTCCGTGCGCATCAGTCCATCCATAGCGGCTACTGCCACCGGGAAGAAGCAAACGAGCGTAATCACAATAATTTTGGGCAATATCCCGAAGCCGAACCAGATCATCAACAGAGGGGCAAGGGCGATGGTAGGAACATTCTGGCTCAAAATAATGAGCGGGTAGAGCGATTTCTTCAAGAACGGTACGTAGTGGAGGGTAAAGGCCACCAACAGACCGACCAGTGTCCCGATCGCAAAACCCATCAGCATCAGCCGTAGTGTTGCCAGCGTATGCCCCCATAAGCCCGTGGCTCCTGCGGCCGCTTCCCGGCCGATATCTACGGGGCTGGGAAGAATCCATTTTTCAATTTGAAACCAGGTGGTTGCTCCTTGCCAGATCATTAAAAACAAGATGACCGCCACAAGGGGCGGCCAAATGCTGTTCCACAGGCTGCGGAGATTCATGGCCGATATTTCTCAATCAGCTTGTCCATACTTACACCTTTGGGATTATAAGAGATTTTAATTTGTGAAATGACCCCGTTGCTGCCGAACGCGACCAACGCCTCGTTCATCTTCTTGACGATCTCCAGCAGTTCATCAAGTTCCCCTTCCATGGTCGTTTCCAGGGGGTTAACCTGATATTTAACTCCAGAATCCTGAATGACCTCAATAGCGCGGTCTACATAAGGAATAACATCTTCACCGCCGGGTGTCTTTGGAATCACTTGAATACTGAGCAGTGCGTTTGGCATAGTAGGTAACCATCCTTTCAAGATGAGAGTTTATTGTATTATTCAGGCAAGAACTCATTGGTAAAGGCGGCATCAACATCAAGTGGCTTCTCTAGCAAGCCCCGTTCGTGCATCCAGTTCGCATAGTTCTCCCAGACTTCACGTTTTTGTTCTCCCCAACGAGGGGCATCTTCCTGGTATTTCGGACTCAGCCATTTTTGGCTGGCTACAACCAGATCCTTGTCCAATTCGGGAACGGCTTTGAGCAGAATTTCCGCGGCGGCCTCCGGTTGATCGATCGTGTACTCATAACCCTTCGTAACGGCCCGCATAAATGCTTTGACCAGTTCCGGGTCATCCTTGATGGTCTGCTCGTTGGTAACGATGATCGGGGTGTAGTAGTCAAGCTGGTCAGAGAAGTCCTTCACGTAAAGCATATCCAGCGGCTCGCCTCGAAGCTCCGCTTCAATCCCCGTCCAAGCGTAGAAGATCCAGGCAAAATCGATGTCACGCTTCACGGCTGTGAAATAATCGGCATCTCCGATATTCAGATACTTCACCTTGGTGGAATCGGCACCCTGCAAATCCATAATCGATTTGATAACAGCTTCTTCAACAGGGGAACCCCAACCGCCATAAGCCTTGCCTTCAAAATCTTTGGGCGACTTGATATTTTTGGCTACCGGCGCGGCAAACCCGGAGGTGTTATGCTGAATGACTGCCGCAAGAGAGACGAGGGGAACGTTCTGAATACGCCCTTGTGTGACGTTCTCCTGTATGCTGACGCCAAATGGAACTTCACCTGAGGCAACCATCGCATCGGCACCGCCGGCCCCTGGCAGCACGATATCAACGTTCAAGCCTTCCTCTTCAAAGAATCCCTGGTCCTTGGCGACATAAAGTCCGGTATGGTTGGTGTTGGGGCTCCAGTCGAGCACCAGTCTAATGTCTCGCAATTCTTCATTTGATGGTGCGCCGGATTCAGTGGCGGGCGAATTGTTGCCGTTACCTCCGGGAGTGTTGTTCGCCGCTCCTGAATTAGCATTGGTACCGCAGCCGCTCAGTGCGAGTGTCAGCAATATGCCGCAGAGGGTCAGCGTGGTGAATGTACCGCGACGTCGTTGTTTTCTCATGGCAGTAGTCTCCTTCTTATCATTTATTTCCGCAGCGTTGTTCTTGTATAACCCTGGATGACTGTCCGTAAACGGTCGACTGCCTTGGGACAACGGCCTGGACGTAAAAAAAGCGCCCCAGACTGGGACGCGACAGGTAGACGGAAATGAAGCAAGCTTCTTCCATTAATCATGGCTCCCTACGCTGGCATTATCCAGATCAGGTCAAAGGGTCAGTATTATAAGGAATACAATCTCAGCCGGCCTTGTCCCGGCACCCCCGAACTATTCAACTGCAGTTTACCTTGTCATTATAATGAGATTGCTTCCCATTTGTCCACCCTGGCTTTTTTTTTCACTAGAAATGAACAGGAGATTTGCTTTTTATTTGCCAACGGGCTATAATACAAATAACTCTTATTTTTGAAAGAAGATATTCACACATTGAAAAGGGTGTCACTTTTGAAAAATGGAACTTTTTTCAATATGTGAATTTTTTTTATGCGAGTAGAAAAAATGGATCATGTTAATCTTTAAACAGGAGGTATACCTTCATGGAAACAGGAACAGTTAAATGGTTTAACGCAGAAAAAGGTTTTGGCTTTATCGAAGTGGAAGGCGGAAATGACGTATTCGTACATTTCAGCGCGATCACTGGCGAAGGCTTCAAAACGCTGGACGAAGGCCAACGCGTACAATTCAACGTGGTTCAAGGCAACCGCGGCCCACAAGCTGAAAACGTTGTAAAACTGTAATGCAGGCTGAAACTGCTCTTAATGCGTTTTCGCATTAAGGGCAGTTTTTATTAACTCTTTTTAATTCATGAGGTTAATTATTTTGAAGTTCGCTTCGGCCTCTGAATAGCATATATAAGAACTAACCAATACATCCGGGTGACTGACATGCTCACTTTTGGAGGAGGGGAATTATGAACTACCGTAAAAAAACGTTAGAAGAAATTCCTGAGGAGAATACACCGGTTTGGACTTGTACGAGTGAGGATTGCAACGGATGGATGCGGGACAACTTCACCTTCGATTACAGCCCTGTTTGTCCGCTTTGCTCTTCCGAAATGGAAAAAGGAATGCGTATGCTTCCTCAGTTGTCAAATCCCAGCTCGGAACATAAATCGGCGACCAAGAAGGCTTGATTTTGCCGCTTAAGGTCAACAACAAGAAGAAGCTTTTCCCATTGAACTAATTCACTGGGGGAAGCTTCTTTTTTTGTTTTATCTGCAATCTAGCTTATATCAGGGGATTGCATGTACATCTAAAATCTAATATGTTGAAGGGAGTTCGGGCATATCGCCGCCTATCAGGCTGTGGTTCTGTCACCTGTAATCAAGCGGTATTGCTTGAACATGAAGAGTCGCCAGCGAGTAATCATGCCGTAGGCAAGCAAGAAGAAGACGGCTCCCGTCTGCATGACGGAGATGTATTGGTACACGACCTCGTGAAGCAACAGCCTTACGATGAGTAGCCCAATCAGAATCAGGACGAAGCTCCGTGAACGTTCGGCATAAATCTCGCCGTTAATGCTCTCGAATTTGGTCGTGCGGATAAGCGGATACGAGAATAAGAACCAGCCACAGACAAAGGCAATCAAACCCCAAAGTATCGGAATATGTGTTTCCGGGACAATGAACATGCCAAATCCGGTAGTCATGCCTAGCGGCGGGGTAATAATTTTCTTGACGGTGATGGGACGCCGACTGGCCTTCAAGCGAATGAACATGGCGGTCACAGCCATGGCGAGCGCACCAAAAGTAAAGGCATACGGCATATATGGGGAATTAATCAGGTTTGTGATCAGGTTCATGCGAGAGTCCCTTTCTACAAGTGGTAGTTCAAAGAAAGCTATCTTTTGATCACGATTATATCACAGTAGGTCTACTTTGTTTCAAATCGTCGCTCTAAAGGCGATCAGATTAATAATAGGAGGAATTCACCGCTTATGAATAAGGAAAAAGTAGAGGTTATACGGTTTTATGTTGGAACTTACGCGGAGGGGAGCGAGTCGGGTATTTATTTGTGCGAGCTTGAGCTTCAGTCCGGCAAAATACGAATAGTACAGGAGCAGGCTGGGATAGCAAATCCCTCCTTCCTGGTTGTGGATGCCAAGGAATTACGGCTATATGCCGTCAGTGAACAGAGTGATGGACAGGCAGCAGGTTATGCTATTGATCCCAAGGAGGGAAGCCTTACCAGGTTGGGGGAGAATGTGGGCACCGAAGGAGCGGACCCTTGCCATCTGGCATTGCGCCCGGGGGCCGAGCGGCACTTGCTGGTAGCCAATTATTCCAGTGGTGATGTCAATGTCTTTACGCTGGATACGAATGGGGCGCCGGGAGAGATGACCGCTCGGGTCCGTCATGAGGGTAGCAGTGTGAATGCGGAGCGGCAGGAGTCGGCTCACGCCCATAGCCTGGTTCCAAGTCCGGATGGGCGGTTCGCTTTTGCCTCTGATTTGGGAACCGACCAGATTATCATCTATCGGTTAGAGGGAGGGGGCCTGGAGCGGCACGGCGAGATTGACCTACCGCCAGGTGCGGGGCCACGCCATTTCGTCATTCATCCGTCGCAACGCTTTGCCTATGGCATTAATGAACTAGACAGTACGCTGACAACCTATGCCTTCGATCCCGTTGAGGGCCACCTGGAGGTGGTGCAGCATGTTAGCTCGCTGCCGGATGGTTACACAGGAGAGAACTATCCAGCGGATATTCATCTATCTTCAGACGGGCAATTTGTCTATGGCTCCAATCGGGGGCATGACAGTCTCGTGGGCTTCCGCATCGACCCTGACACGGGGCATCTTCATGATCCGTCCTGGACAGCCGCGGGAGGGAGCTGGCCGCGTAATTTTGCCATGTTGGGGAGTTATGTGCTTGTGGCTAACCAGTACAGCGATAATATCGCCGTGTTACGGCGAGATGAGCTAACGGGGCGGCTTGAGCTAACCGGCCAAAACGTCACTATTAGCAAGCCATCCTGCATTGCCCCCTGGGATGAGAAGTGATTTTTCAAATTTTTACATAAAAAGGTTTGACAGGAGTAGTAGACGCATATAAAATAACACCATAGCATACTAAACAGGTAGGATTAATTGAGTTCTCGCCGTACAGACGGAGGAACGCTCTGCTTGCCTCGGCAGACACGGGTAGTAGCTCGGTTTGACCGTAGGGGACAGGGCGTTTTTCCGTTTTTTTAAGAGACGTGGTGACAAGCACTGGAGAGTTGATAGGGAGCGGGATAGGGAAAGGAAGCCCCTGCTAACGGTAGGCTCCGGTGTTCACCTGACTTTTGAAGGAGCGAGTTGTTTTTCGCCTGCCGTGTCTAAGTAAAGCGAACAATAAAAGGGAGCTAGGGGAGTGATACGATGAGCAGAAGGTTGAAGCGAGGAGTTCTGAATGGTCTGGCAATAGCATTAGTTGTGGTGATGGCAGCTTGCTCGGCGGGCGAAGGAGGAAGCGGAACTGCTGGTGCGAAGGCGGATGCGTCCGGGGGGAGCGACAAACCGAAGGAAGTTCAACTGCTGAACGTATCCTACGACCCGACTCGGGAATTGTATGAGAAATATAATGAAGCCTTTGCTGCGTATTGGAAGCAGGAGAGCGGACAGCAAGTCACGATTAAGCAGTCGCATGGCGGGTCAGGCAAGCAAAGCCGGTCGGTCATCGACGGATTGAAAGCTGATGTGGTTACCTTGGCACTGGGGTACGACATTGATGCCATTCAAGAGAGTGGCTTGATTGACGAGGGGTGGCAACAGAGGTTCGAGCTTAACAGTTCACCTTATACCTCGACCATCGTCTTTCTGGTTCGCAAGGGGAATCCCAAGGGCTTGGAGGACTGGGATGATCTGATCAAGGAAGGTGTGGAGGTTATTACGCCCAATCCGCAGACCTCCGGCGGCGCACGTTGGAATTATCTTGCAGCCTGGGGATATGCTCTGCACAACAATAATAATGATGAAGAGAAGGCGAAGGAATTTGTCCAGGAATTGTTCAGGCATGTTCCCGTGCTGGACAGTGGGGCCCGTGGATCAACGACTACCTTTGTAGAACGTGGCCTGGGGGATGTACTGCTGGCTTGGGAGAACGAAGCCTGGTTGTCCGTGAAGGAGCTGGGCCCGGATAAATTCGACATCGTGTATCCTTCAGAAAGCATCCTTGCCGAGCCGCCCGTGGCGATTGTAGACAAGAATGTGGATAAGAACGGGACACGGGAGGTAGCCGAAGCCTACTTGAAGTACCTCTACACCGAGGAAGGACAGACGATTGCCGCAGAGAATTATTATCGTCCAACCTTGGCGAGCGTTCAAGAGAAGTTCGCTGACCAGTTCCCGGAGATCAAGCTGTTTACCATCGATGAGTTTGGCGGCTGGGGAGAGGCTCAGACCAAGCACTTCAAGGATGACGGCATCTTTAGTCAAATCTATGTACCGCAGTAACCGCCCTGCCTGAAAGGATGGAGTTGTTCTATGCATAGTAGCACTACGAAGCGCGGCGTCTTGCCCGGCTTTGGCCTGACGATGGGGTACAGCGTCTTATACCTCAGTCTGGTCGTGTTGATTCCGCTCTCGGCTCTGCTGCTGAATTCGACGGGACTCACCTGGGAGAAGTTCTGGGACATTGCGACCGATCCTCGGGTACTGGCGTCGTACAAGGTAAGCTTCCTGACGGCGGCCGCGGCCGGTTTGATCGATGCGGTACTGGGCCTGCTGCTCGCCTGGGTGCTGGTACGTTATGAATTCCCTGGCAAGGGCATATTTGATGCCATGATTGATCTTCCATTTGCCTTGCCTACTGCTGTTGCCGGGGTATCACTAACGGCCATCTACTCTGCTAATGGCTGGATCGGTTCGCTGCTGGAGCCGTTGGGGTTGCGAATAGCCTTTACGCCTATTGGAATAACGCTGGCGCTGATGTTCATTGGCATCCCCTTCGTGGTCCGAACCGTTCAACCGGTATTGCAAGATCTTGATGCTGAAGTGGAGGAGGCGGCCGCTACGCTTGGAGCGAGTCGTCTTCGCACCTTCCGTTCGGTGGTGCTGCCCGAGCTGCTGCCACCGCTGCTTACCGGCTTTGCGCTTGCTTTCGCCCGTGGAATTGGGGAGTATGGCTCGGTTGTCTTCATTTCCGGTAATATGCCGATGAAGACGGAGATTGCGCCGCTATTGATTATGTCCAAGCTGGAGCAATTTGACTATGCCGGGGCGACGGCGGTGGCTTTAATGCTGCTGTTGATTTCCTTCGTGCTGCTGCTTCTGATCAATTCATTGCAGCGTCGAATCCGTAAAACTGCACGTTAACCAAGAGCGGTGGGTGGCAGACAAGCCTGAACATTATTGAGTGTACGGGGAGGGAAGAGCATGGCGGGTACTGTGCCTATGGCTACGGGGCAATCAACTACCCCGCGCAGATCGGCAAGGAAGGATTCCAGCGTTATCAAGTGGGTACTGGTTACGGCGGCTGGCTTGGTGCTGCTCTGGTTAATTGTTTTGCCGCTGGCCGTGGTGCTAACCGAAGCGCTCAAGCGAGGCTGGGGAGTATATGTGGCGGCGATCAGAGATCCCGATGCCTTGTCGGCATTGCGGCTGACACTGTTGGTAGCGGCGATCACCGTGCCGCTGAACACCGTATTCGGCGTAGCTGCGGCTTGGGCGATTACGAAGTTCAAGTTCCGTGGCAGGCAGATACTTGTGACGCTGATTGACTTGCCTTTTGCGGTATCACCGGTCATTGGCGGCTTGATTTACGTCCTGGTGTATGGCTCTAATGGTTGGTTTGGCCCTTGGCTGGATGAAAGGAATATATCCATTATTTTTGCTTTTCCTGGTATTTTGCTGGCTACCATCTTTGTCACCTTCCCGTTTGTTGCCCGGGAATTGATCCCGCTGATGGAGGATCAAGGGCAGCAGGAGGAAGAGGCGGCGGTCATGCTGGGGGCGAGGGGATTTCGCATTTTTTGGAAGGTCACCCTGCCCAATATTAAATGGGGACTACTGTATGGCATCGTATTATGCAACGCCCGGGCGATGGGGGAATTTGGGGCTGTGTCCGTCGTATCGGGGCATATTCGGGGAGAAACAAACACGTTGCCACTGCATGTAGAGATTTTGTACAACGAATACCAGTTCTCCGCATCATTTGCGGTTGCATCTCTGTTATTGTTGCTGGCACTGGTCACGTTGTTACTGAAAGGCTGGTTTACACGCAAGAGCCGTCATTAACGAAGGCATTGAAAATAGTTGGGGAGGCTGTCGTGATGGCAAAACCATTAAAGGTAGATGAAGTATGGCTGGAGCGGATTGGGGAACTGCTCAGTGGGCTGGAATTCGGTTCCCTGAACATCGTGGTTCATGAAGGACAGATTGTTCAGGTGGAACGGACGGAGCGCAAGCGCTATGAACTGGGCACAGGTGCGGCCAGGTCAGCCGTTCCTGCGCGCCGTGCTGCCAAGGCTGTCCGTGAATCATAATGATATGTCATGTTTATGCAAACACCCTCTATTCTGGAGCGATTCTGCTCGGAGTAGAGGGTGTTTGCTGTTAGAGCATCTATATTGGCTACTGCACCTGATCGTCTTCACTGATCATCAGGGATATCGTCTCAGCATCCTGTACCAGGGTATCTGGTGCGGCCGGGTCGGCCTGTCCTGCATAAGGGCGGGCTTTGCGGGGCTTGCGACCATTCAGACGGAAGCCGCCAAGCAACAGCAGCCCTTGAAGGCCCAAAATGTAAGGAGCGAGCCAGAGGCCTGCGAGATGCAGCAAGGCCAGCAAGCCGGTAATGAGAGCCAATAGCCGCATCGAGAACGCACGGGGGTGTCGGTTGGGACCGCCTGAGGTCGCAAGAAAGATCAGCAGCAGAGCGAGCCCGGCCGAGATCAGACGAATCCAGGAGAAGACGATGGACTCGGTATCAGAGCCTCCAGAGAAGGACGTATGCAGCAATCCTAGCGACCCTAGCAGCAGTCCTCCAAGAACGAATGCACACAACGCGGGGAGCAAGGGGCGACATACACGCCAGATCCAGCTTCCCCAACCCGGCCGTTCCCGAAGCTCTAACAGTCTGTTGCGTTCGGCAATAAGCTGCTCGCTTTCACGTTCAATCGTTCTTAGCAGAAGGGGCAGACGAGCCTCATCCCCATCGGCGATAAAGGCATTAATTAACGATAACACGTTATCTGTGGCGTAGGGAGCGGTACGGCATGCCAGCAGCCGTTCGTTCAGCTCCTTATGCTCGGTGTCAGGGACCCGAGCTTGCTGCAAAGCGGTAATCAGCGTGGCTGAGGCAGCGGCATATCGCTCCAGGGTGAGCATTATGTATTCCAGGCGGAGCTGTTCGTTCCGAGATATACTGTAGCGCGAGGCGCCATATAAGCTTGCAAGAATAGTTAATCCTATGAAGGCTGCGAGTGCGGAATGATCCTGCTGATGCAGCCAGGCTATAGAGTCCGGCAGTGACAAGATGATCACCCTTTCCAGTTTCCTCTTTCCACTATTGCACACGAACTTGTCCGATTCAAGTTCAGTTGATAAAAATGGTACCAGGCGATCATTAGCAGACTGGACGAGTAGGGTTTGCGTTGACTTTTCCTTAAAATGTTGATAGCATCATTTTAAAGTGTAGTCATTTTGTCGGAATTATGTATAACTTATATTCGCCATATACAGGGAGGAAACCTATCCATGAAGATTACGATCATCAACGGCAGTCCTACGCCGGGTTCACGGCTTAGCGCGGTTATAGCACGGACAGAGGAATTGCTCGTTCAAGAGGGATTTGAAGTAAGCCGGTTAAATGTTAGTGAACTGCCTGCGGAAGACTTGATCAATGCCCGTTTTGAGAGCGAGGCCATCGTTAAGGCCAATGCACGGGTGGCGGAAGCGGATGCCATCATTGTAGCAAGCCCGGTGTATCAAGCCTCGTATACCGGGGTATTGAAGACGTTCCTGGACCTGATCCCGCAAAAAGGATTGACTGGCAAAGTGGTCCTGCCCCTCTTTATTGGTGGCAGCTTGGCCCATCTGCTCAGTATTGAATATGCCTTGAAGCCTGTGCTGTCCGTACTTGGTGCGCGTTATATTCTGGGTGGCGTCTACACGGTAGACTCACAGGTGGCGCGCAAGGAGGAGGGGGGCTTCGAACTAGCAGACGAACTGGTTAGCCGTCTGGAGGACAATGTTCGTGAACTGGTTCGGGAAACCCGCCTGCGTCAGGGATAGGCCAAGCGTTAATGAGCTACAGAGCCGGCGGTCCGGGAGATTCCGGATGCCGGCTTTTTTTGTGCCGGGGGATGGCTGTGAACCGTTGTTAAATAGTACAATAGAATAAGTTGACTTTAGGAGGATAAGACATCATGTTGAAGTTGGTCTTTTTTGTAGGGGTTGCCGGGACAGGGAAAACCACGGTAGCCCGTAAGCTGGCAAGACGCATGTCCGCAGCTTTCCTGGATCGGGATACGGTGGGCGGACGCTTTGCTGAGAAAATTTTGGAGATGAACGGGCTGGACACCAACGACCGGGACTCCGCTTTTTACAAAGAGCATTTGCGTGATTTGGAGTATGAGGCCACTCGTGATATCTGTATTGAGAATCTGTCGGCGGGTCAGAACGTCTTTATGATCTCCCCCTTTACAGCAGAGCTGAAGAGCAGGGAATGGCTGGGCAAGCTTCTGCAAGATGCAGGGATGTCGAGTCAAGAGGTAGATGTGAAGGTCGTTGTGGTTACGCTTGAGGATATGGATACGCAGAAGGAAAGAATTATTGAACGCAGCACGGACCGCGATAGCTGGAAGCTGAGCCATTGGGACGACTTCAAGCAGCGCGTACAATTTGTACCGGAGATTAACTGGGATATTCCCGCCTCATCTATCTATGTATTCGATAATAGCGGCCAACTGACGGAAGAGAAGGTGGACGCAGTCTTCGAATTTGTCCAAAGTGAGGCTGGACGGATGTAGTTATAGCTTATGCCTTTCCTGCGGCCAAGCCGTCAGGAGGGGCTTTATTTGTCTTCGGACTGGCCGGAAACGGAGGGGTAGGGATGACTGTCATATTTGGATTTCTTAAAAAGTACCGGGTAGCCGCCATTTCGGCGATTGCCATGCTATTGATCGAACTGGCTGTGGAGCTCATTCAGCCGCTATTGATTGCCCGTATCATTGATGATGGCATACGTGAAGGTAATGTGGCCGTCGCCTGGCTCTGGGGCGGAGTTCTGACAGGTAGTGCGTTGCTCGCTTTTCTTGGAGGCATTGGCAGTTCCTTTTTTGCTGCTCACGTCAGCCAGGGGGTAGGTTATGATCTTCGGGATAAGTTGTACGAGAAGGTGCAATCCTTCTCCTATGAAGTGTTCAACCGCTTTGCGGCTTCCTCGCTAATCACTCGGCTGACCGGGGATATCACCGTGTTGCAGGATATGATCTTCATGAGCTTGCGCTTTGCCACACGGGTTCCGTTATTAGTGCTTGGCAGCGTGGTCATGGCCTTGCTGGTCCATGCGAAGCTGGGGCTTCTGCTCACGGTGATGGTGCCTATACTGCTATGGTTCGTGTTGTGGATGATCAAGAAGGCGGCGGCCTTGTTCCGAACTGTGCAGCAGCGTACCGACCGTATGAATGGCTTGATTCAGGAGAATCTGACCGGGATGCGGCTGATTCGGGTATTCGTGCGCATGGGCCATGAGATCGGCCGGTTCCAGCGGCGCAATCGCGAGTTAAGAGAAGACTCGGTTACGGCATTGCGGCTGACGGAGACCACGATGCCATTCCTGTTATTCGTTATGAATGCCGGAATTATTGCGGTACTGTGGTTTGGGAGGCTGGAGATTCAAAGTGGCGGGGCCACCGTGGGGGAGGTTGTCGCCGTTATCAACTATTCCTTACGAACGATTGGCGCTTTGTCGGCGTTGTCATGGATTATGAATTCGTTCTCTCGGGCTTCGGCTTCGGAAGGGCGAATTCGGGAGGTGCTGACCACCGATGATCCGGAAGCGGAGCTTGGGGTTATTACAGGGAATCCGGTGTACCTGGAAGATAGAAATGATGCGGATGGTCCGAATGTTGGGTTGACGGAAGTCCATGGGGAGATTGAATTTTCGGGGGTGTCCTTCCATTACCCTGGCCGAGATGAGGCTGTATTAGAGCAGGTATCCTTCACCGTGAAGCCGGGGCAACGGGTGGCGATTATGGGGGCAACGGGCTCTGGCAAATCTTCGCTGATTCAACTGGTTCCCCGGCTGTACGAACCGACCGAAGGAACGATACGCATCGACGGCAGGGACATTCGGGAGATAGACCGTACGGAGCTACGCCATGCCATCGGCTACGTTCCCCAGGAGGTTATGCTGTTCACCGGAACTATTCGGGAGAATATAGCGTGGGGGCTGGAAGGGGCGGATGACGGGCAGATTGAGACGGCCGCCAGGCGTGCGCAGATCCATGAGATGGTCACTCGGCTCCCTCTCGGCTACAAGACGCGGCTCGGTCAGCGCGGCGTGAACCTGTCGGGCGGGCAGAAGCAGCGTTTATCGATTGCCAGAGCGCTGGTGCGTCAGCCTTCAATTCTCATTCTGGACGACAGTACCAGTGCTCTGGATGTACGCACAGAGGCGGCCTTGCTTGAGGAAGTATCGCATCTTTCCTGCACAACGCTGCTGGTCACTCAAAAGATCAGTGCCGTAGCTTCTGCAGATTTGATTCTGCTGCTGGACGATGGGCGTCTGATTGCCAGCGGGAAGCACGAGGAGTTGCTTGAGAGCTCGGCGTTATATCGCCGCATCTATGAATCCCAATATGGTAAGGAAGGGGAGGTGCAGCATGTTCAAGACCTTCATTGAACCCTTTCGTCATCCTTATCCCAAGCTGGATGTGGCTAAGGGGAACGCAGAGCGGGATGCGCAGGCTGAACGGGCGATGGCGCAGGAGAAGCAGAGACGGGGCGGACATGGCGGAAGCCGGGGAATGCCGGGTCCTAAGATCAGGGCCAAGAACTGGTCGGGTACGCTGGGACGAATTTGGCAGTATCTATCCGTGCACCGGGCCCGGCTGGGAGCAGTTCTGCTCATGGTGGTGTTCAGCTCGGCGCTGGCCCTGCTGGGTCCGTACATGGTCGGTATGGCTGTGGACCATTACCTTGAAGGTGGAGGCGGGTCATGGGGGCTGTTCCTGCTTGGCCTGCTGGCTGTGTATGCCGGTTCTTCCCTGACCACCTGGCTGCAAAATATATGGATGATCGAGATTGCTCAGGAAACGGTGTACCGCATGCGCTCCGAGTTGTTTGCCCAGCTTCACAAGCTACCGATTCCTTTCTACGGGAAGCGGCAGCAGGGCGATATCATGAGCCGATTGACGAATGATATGGATAACGTCAGTTCTACCCTAAACAGCTCGGCTATTCAGATTTTCTCCAGTGTGCTGACCTTGCTGGGTACGCTGGGGGTGATGTTGTATCTTAGCCCGTTATTAACGCTGTTAACCTTCCTCGTGGTTCCGCTTATGCTGGCTGGCATGCGCTGGATTACGAAGCGGACAGGTCCGCTGTATCGCAAACGGCAGCAGGATTTGGGCAGTCTGAATGGTTATATTGAAGAGACCTTGTCCGGTCAGCGTATCATTAAGGCCTTCTCCCAGGAGCAGCGTGTGTTGCGGAACTTTCGTGAGCGTAATGAAGCTATTCTTAGCTCCGGCTTTTGGGCGCAGACCATCTCCGGATTTATCCCGAAGCTGATGAATGGACTGAACAATCTCAGCTTTGCCATGGTTGCGGGAATCGGGGCTATTCTGGCTATCCGTGGTCATGGTGCGGTGACAATAGGGGTTATCATCGTGTTTGTGGAATATGCTCGTCAGTTCACCCGGCCGTTAAATGATCTGGCCAATCAATGGAATACTTTGCTATCAGCGATTGCCGGGGCAGAGCGCGTGTTCGAAGTGCTTGACGAGCAGGTGGAAGCCAGTGACGAAGCTGAAGCGGTAGAACTGGACTCTGTGCACGGAGCGGTTGCTTTCTCTGGGATAGCCTTTTCCTATGGGGAAGACGATAAGGGGAACACTTTGGAGGACATCAGCTTTGCAGCGAAGCCCGGCGAGTTAATCGCTCTGGTCGGCCCAACCGGGGCGGGGAAGACGACGCTCATTCAATTGTTGTCGAGATTTTATGAACCGTCGCGGGGCACGATAACCATAGATGGACGTGATACGAGGACAATCCGCCGCGAGAGCTTGCGTTCGCATATGGCGTTTGTGCTTCAGGATTCCTTCCTGTTCCAGGGGACGGTTCGTGAGAACATTCGTTATGGGCGGCTGGATGCCACCGATGCCGAAGTAGAAGAAGCGGCCAAACTGGCTAACGCTCATTCCTTTATTGTCCGGCTGCCTGGAGGTTATGACAAAGTGCTGGATGTAGGGGGCGGAGGAATCAGTCAGGGCCAACGCCAATTGCTCGGTATCGCACGGGCGATCCTGGCTAATCCGTCTATTCTTGTGCTGGATGAAGCTACGAGCAGCATCGACACGGTGACGGAAATCAAAATTCAGGAGGGCTTGCATCGCTTGATGCAGGGGCGCACCAGCTTTGTCATTGCCCACCGTCTAAACACGATTCGCATGGCTGACAAAATTATCGTCCTCAAAGAAGGACGTCTTATTGAACAAGGCCCGCATGAGGAATTGCTTTCACAGCGCGGGTTTTATCATAGCCTGTATCACGGCGGTCTTATGGAGGAGTAAATGAATGGAGGGAACATGGCATGAATATGCATGCTTATCTGCGGTCCATGCTGCTGCTGCGAGGAGAGGTTCCCGGCTTTGGGGCCTATCCTTTCAACCTTCCGGCCGTGACTTCACTGGAACACCTGGAGTTTCATCCCAAGGTTACTTATATCGTCGGAGAGAACGGTATGGGAAAGTCGACCCTGCTGGAGGCCATCGCGATTGCGCTTGGTTTTAATGCAGAGGGAGGAACGCTCAATTTAAACTTTGCTACAGCGGAGACACATTCGGATCTGTATCGCTATCTTCGGATGGTTCGTGGGGCGGTGCGACCCCGCGACGGCTTCTTCTTCCGGGCAGAGAGTTACTATAATCTGGCGACGGCCATCGATGAGCTGGACCGGCAGCCGATGGCTGGGAGGGCCATTAAGGACTCGTACGGCGGGAAATCTTTGCACATGATGTCGCATGGAGAGTCCTTTTTCGCTACCTTTATGAACCGCTTCGGCGGGCGTGGCCTATACATTCTGGATGAGCCTGAGGCGGCCTTGTCTCCCTATCGTCAGATGGCGATGTTGTCACGCATTCATGAACTGGTGGGGCGTCATTCGCAGTTTATCATTTCAACGCATTCACCTATTTTGATGGCTTACCCGGACAGCCTGATGTATCAATTAACCCCAGCCGGGATTGAGCAAACGGTGCTGGAGGAGACGGATCATTTTGTCATTATGAAGGAGTTTGTGAATAATCGGGCGGGGATGTTGGAAGAACTGTTCAAGGAAGAATAGTAGCAATGCTGTTTGACTTATCGCCAACCTGAAACTATAATGGTTACAGGTTGAAAAATTCTTGATCAAGAATTTAACGATAAAGGAGGAATTCAGGATGAAAATATTAGTAACAGGTGCAACGGGGCAATTAGGCTCGAAGGTAGTGGATGCGTTGCTAGGTCTGGTTCCGGCAGAGCAAGTAGCGGTCAGCGTACGTCAGCCAGAGAAGGCTTCTGCGCTGAGCGCGCTTGGTGTGGAGGTGCGGTACGGGGACTTTGATGAACCAGCTTCATTGGATCAGGCCTTTGCGGGTATTGATCGTCTGCTGATCGTGTCCACGCAAGGGGATAACGATACTCGGGTGCGTCAGCATGGAGCTGCCGTTGATGCAGCGAAGAAGGCAGGGGTTCAGTTCATTGCCTACACCAGCTTGGTGAATGCAGCCAAAAGTCAGTTAGCCTTGGCTCCGGTGCATAAAGCGACAGAGGAAGCCATCTTGAAGACAGGCATTCCTTACGCTTTCCTGCGCAACAACTGGTACATTGAGAATGAGACGGGTACAATTCAGGGCGTTCTCGCTGGAGCACCAGTTATTACCTCGGCCGGTAGTGGCAAGGTAGGCTGGGCTACACGTGGGGATTACGCCGCGGCTGCTGCCGCCGTGCTTGCTGGAACAGGACATGAGAACAAGGTGTATGAGCTCTCGGGCAAGCTGCTTACTCATGATGATCTGGCCAAGAGCATTGGCGAAGCGTTGGGACGTGAGGTTCCTATTCAGCATGTGGACGATGCGGCCTACGCTGAGGCTATGCGCGGAGCCGGAGTACCGGAGCCGGTTGTTCCTTTCCTCGTAGCAATCCAAAGCGGTATTCGCGAGGGTGGTTTGGATGTAGCCAGCAACGACCTCGAAACGCTGCTTGGCCGTCCTGCGACTTCACTGGTGGAAGCCATCCGTGAAATTGTGAAGGAAGTGCAGGGTTAAACCATGATTTGCTAATCGATATAGTTATACAAGGATGAGCATCCTTCCCTTTTAGCGGGGAGGATGCTTTTTTTGATTTATTGGTTTGCGTACGAGATAAAATTAAGAAATTCTTCAGAAAGATCCCGCATGAATGTTAAGATTTTCCCTTTACTATACAATGATGAGAGCAGATTAATAGGGAAAGTAGGGAGAGCATGAGCAATTACGCTGTGCTGGTTGTCGATGATGATAAGGAAATCCGGGATGGCATCGAAATTTACCTCAAGAATGAAGGACTCACGGTACATCAGGCAACAAATGGCATAGAAGCGCTAGAAATCCTGTCCAGCCAGCAGGTTCATCTTATTATTATGGATATTATGATGCCGGGGCTTGATGGAATTGCTGCAACGTCAAAAATTCGTGAGGAGAAGAATATTCCTATCCTGATGCTAAGCGCTAAAAGTGAGGACAGCGATAAGATATTAGGTCTTCATGTGGGAGCCGACGATTATGTGACCAAGCCATTTCATCCAATGGAGCTAGTGGCCCGGGTAAAGTCACAGCTAAGAAGATATGTAAATCTGGGGGCCTATGCGGAAGCCGCCTCCCTCATTGATCTAAAGGGCCTGATTCTGGATACAGCCTCCAAGGAGGTCAAGGTTTTTGAGCAAGCCGTCAAGCTTACGCCAATCGAATATAAAATTGTTGAGTTGTTAATGACGAATGCTGGGCGTGTATTTTCAATCCATGAAATTTATGAGCGGGTATGGAAAGAGCCTTGCTTTAACGCAGAAAATACAGTCGCGGTTCATATTCGAAAAATAAGAGAGAAAATCGAAATTGATCCTAAAAATCCAAAATATTTAAAGGTGGTGTGGGGGATTGGCTACAAAATGGAAAAATAAATACATAGTGGGTCTTTGGGCAATCCTGCTCACTTTTGGTTTGAGCGGAATCGTAATTACTTTTTCCTTAGGCGGTAATTATGTGCAACGAAATTATTTTCATACGCCGGCCTTTCAAGGGAAACTTGATGAGTTTGTCAGCTATTTAAACATGTTTGTGCTTAATGATCTGCCCCTTGAGGAAGCCAAGCAGCAATTGAAGGTTACTGAAGATGAGATCGTTAACTACTGGATGAATCAAGGAGGGATAACGGTACAATCCGACTCCTTGGCAGGCAATTATCAATTTTATATCAGTGATGCACCGCCGGATGGTCATGAAGAAGTGGGGGTTTATCCTAATGCTGAAATGGAGGCTTTTGCTCGGACCGAGCTGCTGCGCGAAAAGCAACGGCAACTGGAGGAATACTATCAACAGAGAGAAGTCCTCAGAAGCCATTATGTAAAGTTTCATGATCAGTTTCAATATTATTTTACAAGCAGCGTTTCCGATAAATTTCACACAAATATGAGCAGTGTTAATGCAAAAGCGGCTGAAATGGAAATGAATGCCCAGAGCTTACAGTATCGGACGCGCTACTATGTTCCTAATGACGTATATCTCATGACTTTTAACGCTGTACATGGGGAACTGAAAGGGAAGTACATCCCGTTTCAAGGGGAAATCGCTGTATCCTCAGACCTAGCTCCAGGCAGTAACCTGATGGTTGAGTACAATAGGTACAGGCAAGGGCAGATCCTCGTCTGGTCTTATGTGTTTGCGGCTATGGCTGCTCTAATTATCTGCGGCCTCAAGCTCAATAAGAAGGTGCTCCTTATGGGGTCAGGGAACAAATGGGGGATGCATTATAATAAGCTGCCTGTCGATCTCCGAATCATTTTAATGTTCTTGAGCAGTATCGGTGCTGTCAGCCTTCTGTTTTTTATGAAAGGAACCTTTGTGTCCTTGTATCACAGTTACTTTGCAGGTGTGTGGACATTTGTTGTCGATATGCTGACAGGCTTGCTACTGGCCTCTCTGCTGGTGCTCATTACTTCTATTCAAGGAAAGTATGTAGTGGAAGCTTTGACGAAGGGGCAATCTCTTCGGCAAGAGTGGGAGAGGAGCCTGCTGTACCGGACTGGTCAACGAATAAAGTTATGGTCACGTGAAGTCAAAATGGGTCTCACCAACGCCTTTCTTAAAAAGAGTGTGGGCATGCAATTTGTGTCGCTTGTGCTTATGGTATTCACTTGGGGAGTGCTGACGGTAATCATCGTGTTTTATCCCGTAATGATCTTCTTGTATGCTCTCTGGCTTGCGGTAGCAATCCCGGTGGCTTGGTTCTTGATTAAGCAGATCGGCTATTTTAACCAGATTGTGATTAAGACCGAAGAACTGACCAGAGGGGATATTAGTCAAGAGCTTTCAGTCAAGGGTAAATCTGTACTGGCTGGGATGGCTGCAAATATGAATTTGTTAACTCAAGCGGCCAAGAGCTGGCAGAATGAGCAGGTCAAGAGTGAACGATTAAAAACGGAGCTGATCACAAATGTGAGTCATGACTTGAGGACACCGTTAACCTCTATTATCACTTATACGGAGTTGCTGAAAAAGGAAGACATTACCCGTGAAGAACGGCAAGCTTACGTAAATATTATTGATCAGAAATCCCAGCGATTAAAGGTGCTGATTAATGATTTATTTGAAATCTCCAAAATGGCTAGTGGAAATGTGGAGGTGGTGAAGGAGAAGGTTGACTTGATTCAGCTACTCCAGCAGGCATTGGCAGAATACAGTGATAGTATTGCTGAATCCAGCTTGCACTTCAGATTCTCGAACGATTCTGGCCCGGTGTATGCTTCAGTGGATGGTCAAAAGCTATGGCGTGTATTTGATAATCTCATTGGAAATGTCTTGAAATATTCTCTTGAACACTCACGCGTCTATATCTCTGTACAAGAGCTTGGCAATCAGGCAATAATCTCCTTTAAGAACGTAACTAAATATGAACTTAGCGGAGATATGGATGAGCTTCTGGAAAGGTTTAAACGGGGAGACTCGTCGCGCCATACAGAGGGCTCTGGGCTGGGTCTGGCGATTGCCAGATCCATTGTAGAGCTTCATGGAGGGAAGTTTGATATTAATGTGGAGGGTGATCTGTTTAAAGTAGATATCATTTTGAGTTAAAATAGAATCCAAAGCTTGATAGAATGAGCGGGGTGGGGAAGATGAGAGATCGTAATATAGCCGGAAATGTCTATTATGCTGAACTTTTTGTGGCCGATAAGCGGGACTTTGAATTTGTTTATTCTGTAGGCATTGACTTGATCACAAACCAATATATGACCGAACATTCGAAGTATATTGAACATTCCTTTGTAGCGTATAATGAAAATACGTATCGCCTAATCGATACCAAAGAATTCTTGCAACTGTTAGAGCAGTCTTTTTCCCGGCATTTCATCACGGAACAGGTCTACACACAGCTCAAGACATATGAGAAGCCTGATCTCAACACTATTAAAGAGCTGTCAGCTCAATACGAGAAAATAGCTCAAAAAATGATAAGGGAGCAGAGAAAGAAAGTTCTCCTCCCTGCCCAGCCGGTCATAAAACCACAGCATGTGTACGCAAATTATCGTAACTACAGGGATCAAAATGATTTTGAACTCTTATATCTAAATCGTTATTCTAAAAATCATGGTTGGTGTGTAAGGCTGGCACATAATGAAATTGGCTACAAATTGGTTGTCGTCTACAGTGAGAATCCTATTGCTGATTTGTATGAACAAGACAACTATATCAGCTTCTTGAAGCGCTACTACAATGAAGTTGACACTTACGTCAGCTATGATGTCTATGAGAAACAACTGACAGCATGGGAAATGAGCGAGATTATACATTTGCTAGAAGATGAGCAGTTCTATGCTCTACTTGCACCTAAAATGAAATTGACTAATCAAAAGAGCGTGGGGTACACGGGGGAATGTCAGATTAAAGTGAAGTATACTCAAACAGAAATAAACGGATATACCCCAAACGATTCTAAAGAAGCGTGTGGCATTGACTTCTTCAAGCTGATTGATCGCTGCCGGAGTATAGCAGAGTACGGGTCTGCTTTTTAAGAACAATACAATCGCTCTGCAAGGTTACCTGTCCACCCGGGTAGCCTTATTTTTTGTTTCTCCCTCCTAAGATTGATCCGATATTTTTCACCCCTATGCCCGCAAATCGTCACCTTACCTATTGATAACGCTTCCATTAGAATGTAATTAATTTAAAGTAAGGGGGAAACGTTCTTGAAGACAAAATGGATAGCTATGATATGCAGTGCTGCCATGATGGTGTTATTGCTCTCCGGTTGTGGTGGAGATAATGAGAGCTCCGGCAGTGGAGGAGAAGGAGAGAAGGTTAGCATTTCCATTTGGCATAACTGGACGGGGCAGGATGCCAAGGCGGTGGCGATGCGCAAGATTATTGAGGACTTCCGCGTCGATCATCCGGAGATTGAGGTCATTGATGAAGGCTTGCCAACCGATGGTCTGAGAACGCGCCTGCGGACGGTAGCTGCGGCTGATGAGATGCCTGAGCTATTCGTTATGTTCCCGGATGCGATGACCAAGGAATTCGTGAAGGGTAATCTGCTGCAACCTATTGATGAGGAATTGAATGCAAATCCCGAATGGAGAGATAACTTCATTCCCAATGCGCTGGACGGCTTCACGGTGGATGGCAAGGTGTACTCCGTACCGATGAATCTGGCGCCTAGCTCCTTTGTATTTTATAACGATGCCCTGTTCAAACAACATAATGTAAAGGTGCCTGAAACGTGGGAGGAATTACAGACAGCGGTGCAAACGTTCAAGGAGAACGGCGTCATTCCGATTGCGCTGGGCAATAAAACGAACTGGGTGGCACAGTCGACGTTCTTCAGTACCGTGGCGGACCGAATCACGGGCACGGATTGGTTCCTGAAGGCCGTCGAACAGGACGGAGCAAAGTTCACAGATCCCGAGTTCATCGATGCGCTGAAGACGTTCCAGGAGCTGGGCGAGCTTGGCGCCTTCCAGGAGGGCTTCAATAGTCTGGATGAGACGCAGATGATGCAGCTTTACTTCCAGGGTAACGCAGCAATGGTGATCAATGGCGGCTGGGCGTTGGCCAATCTGGTCAACAACGCACCACCTGAGGTGCTGGACAATACGCATATTACCATTGTGCCTGCCATTTCTGGTGGCAAAGGTGCACCGGATACCACCTCCGGCGTGGTCGGAACGGGTCTTGGCGTAAGCAAGAAGCTAAGCGGCAGTCAGAAAGAGGCAGCGATGAAGCTGTTCTATGCGCTGGCTGGCCCGGATGGACAGAAGGCGACTTTGGAGAGCAGCACCCTGGTCAGCTATAACATCGAGTTGGATAAGAGCAAGGCTCATCCGCTGTTTGTCGAGTTGTATGATTTGATTCAGAACGTGAAGATTGTGCCAGTATACGATTCCAAGCTCGGCTCGGCCACGGTAGAAGTGGTCAATAACGGACTGCAAGAGCTGCTAATGGGCGGAAATGCCGAGGATATTGCGGCCAAGATTCAAAGTGCTCAGGCTACGGCTGTAGAGAATTAAGCGCAAGCCCTCTCCCGACAATGGGTTGAACTCGCCCTAATAAGGAGGGGGCTTTCTATTTAAGCCTTGTTGAAGCAGGGGACTGTCATGAAAGGATGTGAAAAGAGTATGAATGCACTGCGCAGCAAGCGGTTTATCATCACGGGGCTAGTACCCGCTGTTGTCATCTACTCCTTATTCGTGTTCGTACCTGTCGTTTGGTCGGCTTATTACGGCTTCTTCAGTTGGTCCGGTATGGGCGAGGCCAAATATATCGGACTTGGCAATTATGCAGAAATTTTGAGGGACCCCGTGTTTGGGCGCGCACTCAAGAATAACGTCATTTTTGTGCTGGCCTCGGTATTTGGGCAGATTCCGCTGGCCTTGGTGTTGGCGGTGCTGCTGCATAAGAACAATTTCTTGCAACGCTTCCTGCGTTCGGCGATTTTTCTGCCCATGGTACTTTCGACGGTCGTCATCGGTATGATCTGGCAATATATATATCATCCGCAGATCGGCATTCTGAACTTTTTGCTGGATGCACTCAAGCTGGGGGATTGGAAGCTGCAATGGCTGTCCGACGGACATATCGCCATCTATTCCTTGATTCCACCGCTCATCTGGAGTTATGTGGGCCTATACCTGATCATCTTTATGTCTGCCCTGCAAAATATTCCTGGTGAAATTCACGATGCGGCTAAGATCGATGGCGTCTCCGGTGTGCGTAAGCTGCTCTCTATCTCGCTACCTATGATCAAGAATACCGTACAGGTGGCGGTTATTCTTTGTATTTCGGGGAGCCTCAAGTCCTTTGATCTGGTCTACATCATGACCAAGGGTGGGCCAGCTCATGCCACCGAACTGCTAGCCACATACATGTATAACTCGACGTTTGCGACGTATCGTTATGGCTTCGGGAGCGCTATTTCAACCAGTATTATGCTGATTAGTCTGCTGCTGATCGGCACCAGTCAGTGGCTGACCAGCCGCAGGAGAGCACGCGAATAAGGGGAAAGGGGAGAGGATCATGAGTTCGACAACACCGATGTTCATGGGCAAGGCAGGACCCTCCGCCCAAGCGGGAACGCAGGTATGGCGGCGAACGAGAAACGCGATATTTTGGACCCTGCTGACGTGCTATGGCATCGTGACTTTATATCCGTTTTTGTGGCTGGTACTAAGCGCTTTTAAAACCAACGAAGATTTCTATGTACGCCCCTTCGGGCTACCGCAAGTATGGCATAGCGAAAATTTTATGAAGGCTTGGGATAGCTCCCGACTGGGTACCGCATTTGGCAATTCGCTGATTGTAGCGTTGGGGGCGCTAGTATTGACCTTGTTTATCGCCGCCTTGACTTCTTTTATTTTGGCCCGGTTTCAATTCCGCTGGAAAGGTGGGGTGTTGGCTTTCTTCGTCGTGGGGATGCTGATTCCCATTCACAGCACGCTGGTTCCCTTATTTATTCTGATGAAGCAGATGTCGCTGCTGAATACGTATTGGGCACTCATTTTGCCTTATACTGCCTTTGCCTTGCCAACTGCGGTCTTCGTATTGACGGCCTATCTGACCAGCGTGCCACGCGATCTGGAGGAAGCGGCGTTTATTGATGGTACAGGGTTATGGGGCTTGTTCTTCCGCATCATGTTGCCTATGTCTATCCCGGCGCTGGCTACTGTGACGATTCTCAGCTTTCTGCATTCCTGGAACGATTTCTCCTTTGCCTTGGTATTTATCAATAAAACAGCGCTCAAGACGCTGCCGCTGGCGATTGCCAATTTTGCCGACGGGTATCAGACGGACTACGGCTTGACCTTGGCGGCGATGACGTTATCCGTGATTCCGACAATTGCCCTGTATTTGGTATTTCAGGAGCAGATGATGAAGGGAATGACTGCTGGCGCGGTGAAAGGATAAGGAAGGCATGTCCGGTGGTCAAGCCGGATTACAGAAATCAAAGGGAGGAGCATGGCCATGCGCGGTTGGATGACATCATCCCTGCAACGGAAGCTGTCGGTCGTTGTAGCGGGCTCAATGATTGTGCCTATGCTGGCTCTCGGGTTATTTGCCTTCCTGATCTCCTCCCGCATATCCGAGGAGAAGACCAAGCTGACGGGGAGCGATATGCTGAAGCAGATGGATGCCAACGTGCGGTTCATGCTGGAGGATATCGAGACGATTTCCATTTTTCTAATCGGTGAACGCGACCTGCAAGCCTATCTTAGTCAAACTGAGGATGAGGAAAGTGAACGTATTGCGCTCGTGGGACGAATGACCAATTTGGCGGCTTCCAAGCCGTACATTGCCAATATTGCCATTTACCCGGGACAGTTCCAGGCTGGATTGTCTACGGCTTACTGGTATGAAAGCGGGCTGCCCAAGGAGGCGGAACAATCCTTTGCCGGTGGGGTCAAAGTTTGGTCTGGTGTCTATGAGGTTCATGACTACGCTGGACCGCGGCAAGTAATAACCCTGTTTCGTCCTATCCGCAGTGTGCATGATTTTCGCCATTTAGGGTGGCTGGCCATCAGTCTGGATGAACGAGAGTTGTCCCGCAACTGGAAGGCACCGGAGCTTGGGCAAGCGGCGGGACAGGTGGAGCTAATCGGGAAGGACGGGACGATCCTCTCCGCCAGTGATTCAGGTCGGCTGGGTCAGCCGCTGGAGGCCTTTAGACCGGGGCTGTTGCAGTTAATTACCAGCCGTGCAGCGGGGCCGGAAGAAGTCGCCTATCGAAGCGGGAGTGTGATCTACGGGGAAGGCGAGGGGAAATCGACAGTGTTATACCGCCGGCAGCCGCTTACCGGCTGGATTTTGACGGGGAGCGTGCCGTACGATCAGTATCGCGCGGAGAACCGTTATATGCTGACTCTGACTGCGGCTGTTGTAGGCTTGTCCGTGGCACTCAGCGTGCTGCTGATCTGGTTCATTGTACGGCGAATTACGCTGCCGCTGCGTGTACTGACCCGGCATCTCTTACGTATTGATCCGGAGCGGCCTCTGCCACGGTTCCCAGCCGATACGGATGATGAAATCGGCCGGCTCGGCCGCAGCTATAATATGCTGGGCGCTCACATCGAACGCTTGAAGCGGGAGGTTATTCAGGGCGAAGTTCGGAAGAAGGAAGCGGATTTGCGCGCCCTGCAGGCACAGATTAACCCGCACTTTTTATACAATACCTTGTCCTCCGTGCATTGGATTGCCTTAATGTCAGGGGAACGGAGGATTGCCGAGATGGTCGAGGGGTTGAGTGATTTCTTGCGGATCAGCTTGAATCAAGGGCGGGAATATTGTCCGGTTGAGCAGGAACTGGCGCATATTCATAACTACGTGCGTGTCCAGTCGATTCGGTATCCGGACAAATTTATCGTAGATTACATGGTTGATGAGGATTTGCAGAACAAATGGATGCTTAAGCTGCTATTGCAGCCCCTGGTTGAAAATGCAATGATTCACGGCATTCAGAAGCGAGAAGGGTTGGGAACGATTACGATTTTGCTGCAACATGAAGGTCACTCGATGAAGGTAATGGTCCTGGATGATGGAATCGGCATGGCTCCCGAGCGTTTGCAGGAGGTTCGCCACGCCTTGGCAGCTCCGCTCTCCAAGCAAGCACGGTCGTCCGGAATAGGGGACAGCTATGGACTGGGTAATGTGAACGAACGGCTGCTGCTGCATTACGGCAAGGCAGCTTTACTGCAAGTAGAGAGCCGGGAAGGTGAAGGCACGCAGGTGTCGTTTTCGATTCCGCTTATGGAGGAGGCTCCTCATGAACATACTGATCGTTGATGATGAAGTTATTATCCGTACCGGGTTAGCCAGCGTCATTTCCTGGAGCGAGCTGGGCCTCAATCTACTTCCCCCGGCGGCTTCTGCGGAAGAAGCACTGGAGCGTCTGGAAGAGGAACGTCCGGATATTCTCATGACCGATATTCGAATGAACGGGAAGAGTGGACTTGAACTGGCTGAGGAGGCATCCCGACTGCTTCCCGGGCTGGAGGTGATCATTCTGTCGGGATATGGGGATTTTGACTATACCCAGCAAGCCATTCGTCAAGGCGTAGGGGATTACTTGCTCAAAACAAGCAAGCCGGAAGAGATCATTAAGACGGTGCTGCAGGCGAAGCAACGGCTAATGGAGCGACGGTTGAAGGAATCCCATGCCCAGCGGCTGGCTCGGGAGGACCGGGTCCGGCAATTGCAGCGCTGGGTCATCGGCGGAGAGACAGAGGCAGCAGCATCGATTCTGAATGAAGAGGGAGTTCGGCCAAGCGAGGGCTTATGGCAGGTGCTTCTGGTTGCAGCCGAGGGCTGGGGAACGGAAGGGCAAGCAGCTTCGCTGCTCAGCTTTGCCGTACATAATATGCTGGTGGAATTGCTGCCACATACGGAAGTGTTTATTTATGAAGGCATGAATGTCTGCGTCAGGAGGGCATCCATGGAGGGGCGATATGAGGGAACGATAGAGCGGATTGAAGCCTTGCTGAAATGCCGACTTCATGCGGCCAAAGGGACTTGTGTTCACGACTACAAGCAGGTTCATCAGGCCTACGTTACGGCACAGATCGCATTTACCTATTATCCCTTGCTACCAGGTGGGCATCTGATCGATTACAACGAGGTATCCGGGCGCCAAGGTGGGCGAACGGTATTGTCGCAAGAAGAGGAGAACGGGCTGGGCAGGATATTGCTGGAGCAAGATGCGATGGGCTTAAAAAGCTGGACCCGAACTTTGGCGGAAGCCTTAATCGCTGATCCGGAATGTACGCCGTTATCGTTCAAGGCGTGTCTGCAGTCGGCAGCCGTTGCAGCGCACCGCTGGCTGGAGCGTACGCTTCGAGCGATCGGCCGGGAGGATGGGGCCCGCTATGAGCCTTGCCTGCTGGAGCCTATGGAGGGTCTGAAGCAACGGGATATTTTGTTCCGCCATCTGCATGGCATCATGAGTCTGTACCATACCAAGCTGGCAGAGGGGCAGACCTCTCATGTGCAGCGCGCCAAGGCCTTTATTGAGTCCTGCCCGCCCAGAGAGCTTAGCTTGCAGCAAACGGCGACCTATGTTCATCTCCATCCGGGGCATCTTAGCGAGTTGTTCAAGAAGGAGACGGGAAGCACCTTTGGTGATTATGTCACCGGTACACGTATGCGCCGGGCTATGGAACTGCTCTCTGTGTCCCCGGCCAAAGTCAGTGAAGTAGCGGCCATGACGGGTTATGAGGATGTGAAGTATTTCAGCCGCTTATTTAAGAAGCATACCGGCAAGACGCCTAGTGAGTATCGGGACCACATGCTGAATACCTATGTATAGAGATGATCATATGATCCATGTTGTTTGAATAAGCCAATAGCGTATACTAACAATAGATACGGAATGGATTATTACGCAAAGGGGATTATTACTGACTATGTCAACGGAAAACAACTATGTTATGACCAGTGTCAAGTCCGGGTGGACTCATGCCGAGCAGTCTTGGGAAATGAATTCCCAGTCCAGATTAGTGGTTGATTCTGCTTCTTATACAGCAGGGAGTGCCTTGCAGCAGGTTGTTGATTTGCTTCAGGCAGAGCTAGCGGATGGTGTTCTGCCACAGGGCAAATTGCCGGTAGTTCAAGGAACAGCGGCTGAAGCGGGGCCAGGAGATATTTTCATCGAACTTGATAGATCTGCCGATCCAGACAAGCAGGAGAACTATACCCTGGAGATTGGACAGTATATTCATCTTCGTGCCGCTAGCGGCCGGGCGGTACTTTATGCTCTGCGAGCATTGTTAGTTCAGGCTGCCGGGGACAAGCGCCTTGCCTTTGGAACAGTAACGGACTATCCGGTGATGCAGGAGCGGGCACTCCATCTGGATATGGGACGCAAGTTCTTCTCCAGTGATTGGATTAAGGCGCGCATTAGAGAAATGTCCAGACTTCGCTTAAATATGCTGCAGCTCCACTTTTCCGAAAATGAAGGCTACCGGCTGGAAAGTAAACGTCATCCCGAGGTGATGTCTGAGGAGTATATGACGCAGGAGGAACTGGCCGAGGTATTGAAGGAAGCCGCTGCGTATCAAGTGACGATTATCCCTTCGTTTGATTCGCCAGGGCATCTAGGTCATGCACTGCGGTTGCATCAGGAATGGCTGCTGCATAATCGTGAGGGGCAGGCGGCCAAAGGCGCTCTGGATATTACCAACCCGCAGGCCAAAGCCTTTGTGTTTGATCTGCTCGAAGAATATGCTGAATTGTTTAAAGACAGCCCCTTCTTCCATATCGGCGGTGATGAGTTTATTGATTTTGAGCATTTTGATCAATATCCGCAATTGGCTGATTATGCGAAAAAGACATTGGGTGTGGAGGATGGAACGGGAATTGACGCCTACCTTCACTACATTAATGAAGTGGCTGACATTCTGGAAGGCAAGGGGTTTGTGGTACGCGCATGGAATGACGGATTGTACCGGGCCAATCAGACGCAACGGGTAGAGCTGAAAACCTCGATCCAGATTACTTACTGGACCAAGTGGCATCAGAATATGGCCTCCGTACAAACGATCATGGATCAGGGGCATGAGTTGATCAACTTCAACGATGCTTATTTTTATTATGTACTTGGGGAGAATGCAGGCTATAAATATCCAACAGGTGATAAAATTTACGATGCGTGGCATCCTGGTTTATTCCCAAGAGTGAATGAGTCTGAGAAGCAGGAGTACCTGGCTCCGTACCCTCCACAGCTTAAAGGTTGCTCCTTTGCCATCTGGAGCGATAAGCCGGAGGCCCAGACCCAGGAAGAGGTTGGCACAGGCATTCTGGAGCCATTAATGGCCTTGGCCGAATTGTCCTGGATCGGGGAGAAGCGGATGGGGAGCTTTGAGGAAGTCAAGGCAGCCTTTACTGCCGCATTGTCCTAAAAGGTAATTTAAAAAGTCATCTTAGATGACTCAAAAAAGCCTGCGTCCGATTGGATGCAGGCTTTTGTAATTCAAAATGAAAGCATAGACTCCCATAGAACGACCTGCCCGTGGTGCAGGCTTTGCTGGATATTGATCAAGCGCTGATTGGAGCTGCCGCAATAGAGCAGGGAGGGATCACGTTTGGCTTCCTCAAACCGCCCGTCTACCAGTACCTCGCAGCGTCGTAGTAGCTCAAATTCATCAGAATTAGGACGCGCTAGCAATTCCTCATACGTATAACCGGTATAAATCCATATAGAAATGGGTCCGGTTGCCGCGACCAGTCGATCGATAAATCCGCTCACCTCGGCAGAGGAGAAGAAAGGATCGCCCCCCAGGATCGATAGACCACTCAGCAAGGGATTGTTCTTGATGTCGTCGATAATTTCTGCTTCTCGCTCCTTGGTAAACGGCTCACCATAATCGAAGTTCCATGTCTTGGGGCTAAAACAACCCTTGCAGTAGTGACGACAGCCGCTGATGAAGATCGCAGCCCTTAAGCCTTCGCCTTCATTGATGGATTCCGGGTAATATCCGCAAATATTCATGCGTCGTGCTTCACGCGGTCCCGAACTTCCGCTTGCTTGGCTGCATTGAACCGTGTCTGGAAGTCTCCGGTCAAGTAACCCGTTACGCGGCGCAGACGGCGAATATGGACGTCATGCTCATGAGCTCCGCATGATGGGCAATTTGCTCCGATAATGCCTTCGTAGCCGCAAGCTGAGCAGCGGTCGATCGGGTGGTTAATGCTGAAATAGCTAACCTGCTGCTCAAGCGCGTACCTAATGATCTTGAGGAATGCAGCCGGATTGCTGCGAGCATTACCGTTCAGCTCGATATAAGAGATTGCACCGGCGTTGCACAGGTCATGGAATTTGGCTTCCAGTTCGATCTTCCGGGCCGCGCTCAAGTTGTAGTATACCGGAATATGGAACGAATTCGTGTAATACTCGCGATCTATCACACCGGGAACCGTACCGTATATTGCATGATCGCGTTTGGTGAATTTACCGGACAGCCCTTCAGCGGGCGTAGCAAATAACGTAATGTTCAAATTATGGCGTTCGCTTTGCTCATCGCAATAACGGCGCATATAAGTGATGATATCATAAGCCTTCTGGTAGACTTCTTTATCTTCCCCATGATGCTTGCCATACATAGCCTTCATGCATTCGGCTAGTCCAATGAACCCGATGGACAGGCTACCATGCTTGAGCAAGTCGCCTACCGTATCTTCCGGGCCGAGTTGTTCGCCGCCTTCCCATACGCCTTCCCGCATCATAAAGTCAGAAGCCTTGGCCTTCTGGGAGGCTTGAATCTGGAAGCGATGCAGCAGTCCTTCCAGAGAAATGTCCATATAGTGGGTCAGTTCGCGGTAGAAGCCGCGTTCGTCTGCCGTTTTGCGTTTGCCTAAAGCGGTACCATGCTCCAGTCCCAGCTTGACCAGATTCAGTGTATTAAAGGAAAGGTTCCCCTTCCCGGACAGATGGTTCCGTCCGAAGCGGTCCGCCAGCACCCGCGTCCGGCAACCCATCGTAGCAAATTCCGTATCCGGGTTGGCCGGATCGTAATACATGAGATTGAGCGGAGCATCCAGATTGGCAAAGTTCGGATACAAACGCTTGGCTGAGCATTCTGCGGCTTTAAGGAACAAGGCGTAGTTGGGCTCTCCCGGATTTTGATTAACCCCTTGTTTGCATTTGAAGATTTGAATCGGGAAAATCGGCGTCTCGCCGCTACCCAAGCCACGAATCGTAGCGTCCAGCAGGGAACGAATGACAAGCTGACCTTCCGGTGATGTGCAGGTACCATAGTTAATACTCGTAAAAGGAATCTGTCCCCCGGCCCGGCTCGACATCGTGTTGAGGTTATGCACGAGACTCTCCGCCGCTTGCAACGTTTCGATTTCCGTTTCCTTCATGGCATATTTAAACGTTCTAGGGAGCTGCTCTTGCAGATCCAGGCGGCTCATCGTAATCTCGCCCAAGTCAGCATCTGCAAGGTTTTCCTCGAAATATTCCAGACCTTTGCGGAAATATTTGCTGAAAGATTTGGCGACGTAAGGGGCCAGATCATAATCCAGCTTGTTGGCCGACACACCGCCGTACTGTGAATTTTGCTGGGATTGGAAAATAATTGCGACCAGCGCCATCGCCGTCATGATGGAGGTTGGTGGACGAACACTGCCGTTGCCCGTGTTGAAGCCCTCGCGCAGGAGCTTGTCAAAAGGAATAAAGATACAGTTCGTCGTGCCTATGGCATATTGGTCGAGATCGTGGACATAGACGATATTGTCCTGAATGGCTTGTACCACGCGGCCTGGCATCACAAAATGGTTGGCATACCACTTGGCATATTCACTGCCGAGCTTGCTCATTTTCCCGGAGAAGCTTTCTCCATTCAAATTGGCATTCTCGCGCAGAACCTCCAGGTTCCGGCTTTGGATGATTTCCTCACCTAATTCAATGACTTCGTCCAGCATGATGTCCTGGCTCGTATAGGTCTGATTCAATAAAGCCATAGCACGCTTCTCCTCCCTGTTAACTGAGTTTTTAGTTCTTGAGATAGCAGAAATTGCTTCGTTCTGGAAAGACGACTTTTTGAACAACCTCTTATGAAAAGGCATCTCAACGGGTTAAGTTGATATGCCTTTGTGTGCTGCGAGAAATATCCATATATGTGCCGTAAGGCTTGTATGTATACTATATTTTGTTGCGATGTTTTTAGAATAGCCCAAGATGTTGTGTTTGTAAACGAGATTTAGGGATGTGAAAATGCACGGAAAAGTCATGAAAATCGCCAATCCCAATACTGATGCGGGCAGTGGGGAGAAGGCAAAAGTTGTGAATTTTCTTTGACCAGGACCTTGGTTCTAAATATAGGTCTTAAGAATCTGTTGAGCGTGGGTTTGGCTTAGCAGCAAGTCTTAAGCGCTATCATGATAGCGCCTGGAATTTTGGAGGGAGGATTGCTAAAATGGATATAGTAAAGACGCCAAAAGGAGAGGGTACGAATGGCCATTGCTGAAGTTACCGTCATTCCCATCGGAACCGGAAGCACCAGTCTTAGCAGTTATGTAGCCGAGTTGCAGCATGTTTTGGAGAAGCAGTCAGGGATCACATATACGTTGACCTCGATGAGCACCATTATTGAAGGGCCGCTGGATCAGGTGTTCGTCGCCATTCGGGCCATTCATGAAGCACCATTCCAGTCCGGGGCAGGCCGCGTATCCACCTCGGTCAAAATTGACGACCGCCGCGACAAGGCAAGCTCTTCAGAGCAAAAGCTGCGTTCGGTGCGGGAGAAGCTGTAGCTTTATGGGGAAGCCAGGTGCTTGGGGACAGCGCCAAGCATACCCATTAAATTAGGCTTGCAATATTCACAAAACGAGTTATAATAATTCCTGTTCGCAAAAATGACTTGCTGGTGTAGCTCAGGGGTAGAGCAACGCACTCGTAATGCGTAGGCCGGGGGTTCAATTCCCTTCACCAGCATCCTTAGTAAGTCAAACCAAGCGCGGTCTCCGGGATTTCCGGGGGCCGTGCTTGGTTGTACTACAAAGTGTCTTACATGTATTTCGTTATTATGCTTAGTAAGATTACTCCTCCAAGAAAGTTTAAACGTGAAGAAGTGACTCTCACTGGCTCCAACCTAATGAGTGAGTCACTTCTTTTTTCTTTCATACCACGAGTCTGCTAGGGTTGCAGGCTCTTTTGTTTTGCCTGGAATGAGGTGGCGTATACCACCCATATCTATTCCCCATATCAGCAGCTACCGCCAATGCCGGGCAGCGCCTTGATCTGAATACCATGCGGGCGTACGCCGACTTTAAGCTTGTATTCCACCTTGTAGCTCGCCATATCAATCACGGCAATTTCATCGGATTCACTCAATGTCACATATACCCTGTTTTCCAGCCGGTTGAAAGCCAGATGCTTGGCTCCCGGTAAGTCTTCTACAATAGCTAACGTTTGCTCTTCCTTCAAATCGATGATGGCTAGGGAATTCCCCTCTACACCACTGATGACGGCTATAGATTCGTCTTCTGTAATGACGACATCGGTTGCTCCTTCCACCGCGGCTATGACCGAGAGCTGTTCCCCTGTAGCCGTATCATAGATTTCCAGATTACCGTCATTCGCGGTCGGAACATAGAGCTTGCTGCCATCGCCAGAGACTTTGACTGCGCGTGGCAAGCTTCCGGTGGAAAGAGTTCTCTCCAGGGAGTTTGTCGTTGTATCAACGATATAAACCTTGTCATTCTCATGATCGCTCACATAAATCGTTTTGCCGTAAGAGGTAATATAGTTGGTCTTGGCACCTTCGCCCATATCGATGGTTTGCGTGACTTCGGCCTTCTGGGTATCGAGAACATAAAGATATTGGTCGGCTATGGTAGCTACATAGAGGGTTTTGTTATCTGCGGACAAGACAAGCCCGTGAGGCATGGGGCCGACCTCTACTTCTGCCGTCTGCTTCAAGTTCATCGTATCGATAAAAGAAACCGTACTGCTCAGATGGTTCGTCACATAGGCCTGCCGCATGGTACTGGAAAAGACCGTATTCATCGGCCCTTCGCCAACCTCAATCTCCCCGACGACAGAAGCATCAGCTATATCTACAATAGTAATTTTATTTTCATTCTCCACAGGAACATAGAACTGTACGGATGTCAGCTTCCCTGCTGATCCAGAGTCGTTCAACCTCTTTTCAGCCTCTTCTTTGGTCTCCAGTGCACAAGATGTAAGAAGGGTTGCCAAGAGCCCCCATAAACCCCAATACATCAACCATCTTTGTCCAGCATTTGAAGTCTGTCTAGTCTGCATTATTGTACTCTCCTTATGTATAAATCTCATGGTACACCTCGAAAAATCCATTAAAAATAAACATTGTTATTAGATCGGAATAATGATAGTATATGTTTCAAATCAAGTTAAATCAAGCTTGAAATACAAACTTTTAAGGCATAAAAGCAAAGGGAGAGAGGGCATATGAACAAAACAAACACGAACCGTCGCTACGCAAGCTTAGCTCTACTAGTATTTTCATTTATTCTGGTACTAACAGCTTGCAACAGCGGTGGGAATTCTGCGGCAAATAGCACAAATTCGAACGCTGTGAACGCTTCGCAGACCAATGACAGCCAGTCTGCTGATTATCCGAACGCCCATCTATTGGCCGATGTCTCCTGGGTGGCGGAGCATCTGAATGATGCCGATGTAGTCATCATTGATGCCCGGTCCAAGGGCTACGAGGAAGGCCATATTCCCGGAGCTGTGTCGCTGAGCAGCGGACAGTTGAACGACCCTGACAATGAGATTGCCGGCTTCATTTTGCCGGAGGATAAATATACCGAAGTCGTTCAGAACGCGGGAGTCAATCAGAATTCGACCATTGTTGTCTACGATGACGGCAATGCCCTGAGCGCAACGCGCGTCTTCTATACGCTTGAATATTATGGCTTGCAAGACCGGGTGAAGGTGCTGAACGGCGGTTATGCCGCATGGTTGACGGATGGGCAGGACATTGACATTGATCCGGCTGCACCAGCAAAGGGTAATTTTGTAGCCAAAGCCAATGGGAAGCTCGTGTCGACAAAAGCAGAGGTGGAGCAGGCGATTGGTACAGGTGATGTGGTCTTTCTCGATACGCGCTCTTCCGAGGAATATGAAGGCACGGATTTGAGAGATAACCAGCGGGGCGGGCATATTCCCGGAGCGGTGCATAAGGAATGGACCACGGCAGTAGCCGAAAACGAAGAAGGATTAGAGAAATTTTTAACTCATGAGCAATTAAAGCAGCAATTTGAGGCGATTGGTGTCGTTGAAGATAAGACGGTCATTCCATATTGCCAGACGAATGTACGGGGCTCTCATTCCTATTTCTCCCTTCGCCTGCTTGGTTATTCGGATATCAGACCGTATGAAGGTTCCTGGGCAGAGTGGGGCAACTCGGCAGATACGGACATTGAAATATAAGAGAGGAGTTGGCAGCAGTAATGCCTGAAACTATCGAGGGAGTCTCCCATGTGAGTGCCACAGAGCTCTCAGAAATATTAAATAATCCGGAGCAGCGAAATATTTATGTTATCGATGTTCGTGAGCCCGAAGAATATCAGGAAGCGCATATTCCGGGGATTCCACTTCTCCCGATGGGAGAAATTCCGGAGCTTATCGATCAATTCGACAAGGAAGCGGAATATGTTCTGGTTTGCCGCAGTGGAAGAAGGAGCCTTGAGGTCTCCAAATATTTTCAATCGGAAGGCATACAGAAGGTGCACAATTATGCGGGAGGTATGCTGGCATGGAATGCGGACGTTGCTGAAGGGCCAGAGCATGTCATCACCTCATTTAATATGAAGAATTTGGAGAGGAAGTCGGTAAAATGAGCTATACCCAAGAGGACTTGAGCAAATTGAAAAAAGACCATGTCATCGACGCGATTGGGGAGGTATGCCCCCATACCCTGGACCTGGCATTGAAGGGGCTGAAGAAAGCCGAGTCTGGCGAGATTGTCGTTGAGGTGACTGACCATACGATCGCGACGAAGACGATTCCGGCTGCGGTGAAGATGAACAAGTTAGCCGAATTTCTCGGCATCATAGAAGAGGACGGCAATTATCATATCTATTTGAAGAAGAACTGAAACCTGGCGAGGATAAATAAATGAAAATAAACCTAAAGAGCTTTATGGCCGGCTTGGTTCTTGTCACGGTGATCATCTCGGGCTGTTCCGGTAGTTCATTGACCCCCGTTGCCGAGGTGTCCAAGGAGCAGGTGGAAGCCTTACCAGCCTTTGAATTGGCGGCTATTCGCAGTGGTGACGAGTTGCTGAACACCTCTGACCTCGATGG
Organism: Paenibacillus senegalimassiliensis; assembly: GCF_001486585.1. Classification (GTDB taxonomy): domain Bacteria; phylum Bacillota; class Bacilli; order Paenibacillales; family Paenibacillaceae; genus Fontibacillus; species Fontibacillus senegalimassiliensis. The sequence goes on along the minus strand of NZ_LN909044.1, from coordinate 205,057 downwards.
CCCTATTCTGTACAGCTTCTGGGCTTCGTGGTGCCAATACTGCCAGAAGGAAATTCCGTATATCGACAGTCTGTATTCGGAATATAGCGATGAAATTGCTTTTATTTCCGTGAATGTCACACCGGATGATTCGGTGGAGGGAGCCAGAACCTTTACAGAAGAACACGATTTGCAGATGCCAGCTTACTTCGATCTTGACGGAATGGCCAGCAATTCACTTGGAGTGCTCGCTGTGCCTACGGTCGTTCTGGTAGATCGGGAGGGCCGCATTGTTGAGAAGCTGATTGGACCCAGTGCAATGCAATCCGGGGAGGAGTTCGTCAGTAAGCTGGAGTCGTTGATTCAGATAGGCAAGAACTAACGGAAAGGGGAGATGGCGGGTGTTCGTTCAACTGGCTTTAGCAGGTACCGCCGGGTTACTCTCCTTTTTTTCGCCTTGCATGCTCCCGCTCGTCCCTGTCTATCTCTCCAGAATTACCGGTTTGGAGGTAGGTACGCTTCAGGGGGGACAGCGTAGTGGCCTGAGAATTAAAGTTATTATCCACACCTTGCTGTTTGTATGCGGAATTTCTGTCATTTATTTAGCTTTAGGGTATTCGGCCAGCTTTATAGGACGCCTGTTCATGGAGTACCAGACGGAACTGCGAATAGGCAGCGGACTACTCATGCTGATTATGGGATTTATCTTGCTTGGACTGATCTCTCCCTCATGGCTTTTGCGTGAGCACAGGTTGAATATAACCGGAAGGACCGGAAGTTATGCCGGTTCTTTTATTCTGGGCATTGGTTTTGCCGCAGGCTGGACGCCTTGCATTGGTCCGATGCTGAGTTCCATTGTGGGTTTGTCCGCCTCGGAGCCGGACAGGGGAATGTTGCTGATGCTGGTGTACATCTCCGGCTTTACAATTCCTTTTCTAGGCTTCGCTTTGTTCTATTCCTTCTTTAAAAAGTGGTCGAAAATTACCGGGATATTGTCCAGAGTAGGCGGCGGAATATTTATTGTGTTCGGTGTGTTGCTGCTCTTAGACAAGCTGTCTGTGCTGTCTATTTGGCTCAATGAGTGGTTTAACTTTCAGCCTGTAATCTGAACTGAAATTTAGCTCGTCCCGGTAAATCAAACTTTTACACGAAACGGATGATCATAATGACCTTTACCATCGATACGTTTATCATAGCTGGAGTCTTTGGCTTTCTGTATGGTTTTCTGTTGCAAAAGGCTGACTTTTGCTTCACGGCTTCCATTCGCGATTGGATTACGGTACGGGACACCCGGATTTTGCATGGCGTACTCGTGCTGATCGCTGTGTCCCTGGTAGGCTGGGCAATTGTGCTCAGCCTGGGAATTCGCGGAGTTGCAGATGTATGGACGGTGCCTATCGGGGGTGCCAACCTGATTGGGGGACTCCTGTTCGGGATTGGCATGACCATGGCCGGGGGGTGTGGCTCGGGGACATTGTACCGCTGTGGAATGGGATATGTTCAGTTCTGGATTGTGCTCCTGTTCGCCATGATCGGCAATTTAATCTTTGCTTTTATCTACGATCCGTGGGCCAGAGACTACTTCATCCAACCGCTGACCATCTCGGAGTCCGGCTATACCTTCTTCTCCTTGCCGCTTCATCCGGTGGTGATTCCATTGCTGCTGGTAGGGGGGATGGTCCTGCTCGCTTTCAGGAAGTATGGAGTTAAGGCGTTCTTCCAAGGCTTCAAGGCTACCTTCACCGATTGGAAGAAGAATCCGTTGAGACAGTCGCATTGGGATATTCGCCTGGTGGCGGTGTTGATCGGACTTCTAGCAACCATTCAATTCGCCGTGTTGTCCAACTTCGGAATTACCGGTCCGCAGACCCGTGTCGCAGCAACGGCATTATCGCTGGTTGCAGGTGAGGAAATCGTGCTCAACAACACCTATCTAAACGGTTTGTTTGCCAATTTTCCCAGAATCGGTATCGGGCCGGAGGAGATCCTGATCATATTCCTTGTTGTTGGGGCATTTACAGCCGCGTTGCTTAGCCGTTCTTTCAAGCTGCGTATACCGAGGCTTTCCCGAATACCACATGCCGTCATTGGCGGCCTGTTAATGGGTGTGGCTTCCCGCATTGCACCGGGGTGCAATATCGCCAACGTGATTACAGGGATTGGCGGCCTATCGGTCAGCAGCCTGCTTGTCATCGTCGGCATGATGCTTGGTATATTCGTTGTTATTGCGTATGTTTACAAGATGCCGATGATGCTCTTTTATCGGGATACAGACCTGGAGGGATGACAGAAGATGGGGAGAAAAGTCGTTGCATCTATTTATGAACTGATAGGAGATACGCCGGCCGTCAGGCTGAATCGTCTGGTTGGCGAGCAGGATGCTGAGGTCTACGTCAAGCTGGAATACTTTAATCCCAGCGGAAGCGTCAAGGATCGGGCCGCCTTCAACCTAATTGCGGAAGCGGAACGGCAGGGGAAGCTGAAGCCCGGCTCCGTCATTATTGAACCAACCAGCGGTAATACCGGCATCGGACTTGCTATGAATGCAGCCGCGAAGGGCTACCCTGCAATTCTGGTCATGCCTGATAATATGACCAAAGAGCGGATCAATTTGCTTAAGGCTTACGGTGCGCAAGTTGTGCTCACTCCGGCGGCCGAGCGTATGCCTGGGGCAATCAGCAAAGCTCTGGAATTGCATGAATCAATTCCCGGAAGCTTCATTCCGCAGCAATTTGAAAATGAAGCTAATCCGCAAATTCACCGTCTTACGACAGCTCCGGAAATTTTGGAGCAGTTGGACGGGAAGCTGGATGCGTTTGTTGCTACCGCAGGAACCGGAGGGACGATCACCGGGACGGGAGAAGCTCTGCGCGAGCAGCTTCCCGATATTCGCATTCTGGTAGTGGAGCCGCAGGGCTCGCCGGTGTTGTCCGGGGGAGTGCCGGGTCCTCATAAGCTGGTAGGGACCAGTCCTGGCTTTATTCCTGGCATTTTGAATACGGATATTTATGATGAGATTATTCAGGTTGCCGATGACAACGCGCTACAGACAACCCGCGACTTGGCCCGATATGAGGGCATCCTCGTGGGCCCATCTTCGGGGGCGTCAGTATGGGCGGCGCTTCAGGAAGCAAGGCGGCTTGGCCCCGGCAAGCGGGTGCTTTGCATCGCCCCGGATACCGGAGAACGTTACTTAAGTATGCCGGGATTGTTCGGAGAATAAAGGACATTCAATAGAGATCACTACCGCGAGTCTACGAACTTAGTAGGCTCTTTTTCTTTTGCCCAAAAGGTTATAAACATCATCTATGAATATATTACCTGGACTGCTATAGTTATAGAAATTGGATTTTTGGGGAAGGAAATCATATGCTTAGGGTATAGGAGTGATAGATCATGAAGAATCATAAACTGCTTTTGGCTTTATGCAGCGTCATCGTGTTACTAGGCTTAATAGCTCCCGCGGTATCTGCCAATAAGGTTACGGTGAATGTGCAAGTGGATGATAAGGACCTGAAGTTCCCTGATGCGCAGCCTTTCTATGAAAATAACCGAGTGTTAGTGCCGCTTCGCTTCGTCAGCGAGGCGCTCGGGGCGAAGGTCGATTATAAGAAGGAGTCCGTAGGTAATCAGAAGGAGCGGATTGTCTACGTCAAGCTGGATGGAAAGACAGTTCAAATGCCAATTGATTCGGTTAGCGCATCTGTAGATGGTGTGATTGTGAAACTAGACGTGCCTGCTAGAGACCAGGAATCCCGGGTGTTTGTACCGCTGCGCTTTGTCAGTGAAGCACTTGGGGCCGAGGTAGAGTGGAATCAGTCCAAGCTGTTGGTCAGTATTTATACAGAGGCGGAGACGGGGGAACCCGATCCGATTGCCGGACATGATAATATGTACAACACCGATTTCAAGTGGAAAGATGGACAAAACAATCTGGCTGAGCAGCTTTTCGTAAATAATATGAAGACGGAAAATGGGAAGTTGACCTTCAAGATGCCAAATGGTGCAATGGGATATGCCGGAAATACGGAATTCGTCACCGGGAAAAGCTATTCCTTTGATTTGGGTAAAGGGATGATTACATTTGCCAAAGTTTATCCGGAACAAGGAGAACAAGAGGTGTATACGATATCGTTGGATAGTAGCGCAAACGAGGATCTCAAGGCACTATTTAACGGCGTGAAGGATGCCATTGTAATTGGTGATAAAGGGGCTGCCGCTCCGCTTGCTGAAGTGCTCAAGCTAGCCCAACAATTAAAAAATTAAAGATAACAGCGAGGTGAACGGGTTGCCAAAGGCTCCCAGGGTTCACCTCGCTTTTTGTCTGTTTATATTATTGCTATCAGAATAAACCACAGAATCGGAATTACTAAGGACGGGAGCATATTCATAGCCTTGCAGTCCTTAATCTTCAGAATAGAGAGACCTGAGCTTAAAATTAAGAATCCTCCGACAAGGGAGACCTCATTGAGTAAATCATTCGTTAGAAAGAAGGATAGATGTCCCGATAAAAGATAGATGCCTCCTTGCCATATAAATAATATTATTGCAGAGGCAGCAATGCCTATACCATAGGTGGATGCCAATACTAATGAAGTGACGAAATCTAGAGTAGCATTTGTATACAAGTAAGTGTTGTTTCCATGGAGTGCACTTTCCATAGGGCCCAGAATAGATAGTGTTCCAATACAAAACATGATGATTGCAGTGGAAAGGCCTTGTCCAAGGTTTGCTTTGGAGAAGCGGGTTGTAAGCCGATCAAACCGTTCATCCAGGTTTAAAGCAAAACCAGCCAAGCTACCTATGGCCAGACTGACTATAAATAGAACCGGGTAAATGCTTTTTGGCATAGTCTGTACGATAGCATTAATACCAATACCGCAAGCTGCCAATCCCATAGCATTATATAATGCATTTTGATATTTCTCTCCCAGACCTTTCTTGATGCCGCCTCCAATTATGCTGCCTATCGCAATTGCAGCCGTATTTACAATAGTACCTATCATAATCAAGCCTCCCTCGTGTATATGAACAAAAATAAACCCTCCAATAGTTGGAGGGTCAAGATCTTTTGAAGGGAATTTGTATTTCAGTTGTGAATTTCGAGGAATCTTTGGTGAGTCCGTAATCAATAAGGGCAAATTCGAGCGAATCTCCCGCAAGCTGATACCCTTGTTGCTTCATGTACTGGATCATTTTAACGTAGTAACATTCAGCATCCTTGTGCGTACCTCGAAAGCGTAAAGTAAGATAATTACCCGCTGGCAGGGAAGGGAAGGTTCCTTTAATTTCATCCTCTGGTTCAATGACTACGCAAACCGCTGAGAACGTATCGAAAATTCCTTTTTCAAGATTTGTTTTTGAGATAGAAGCAGCTACTTTTCCAAGGAATATGGCTGCATGGAGAGAGTTGTGCCTTGCTAATTCACGAATAGGATGCTCCAAATTGTCGTTGATGGGGAGCTCCTTCTTAACGATGGCAATCCTTCTTTCTTCTAGCTCACGTTCTATAATGAGGTCATATTCTGTCTGGTAGGCGTCTTCTATTTGTTGTATTCTATTTTTAATTTTTCTTTCTATTCGATCCAGTTGTATTCGTTGTTCTTCCACTTGTTTTTTCTGCTCGTAAAGAATTTCAATTACTTTATCATCATCCCGCTTTTCAAGAAATTCACGAATTTTGGGAAGGGGCATATTTAGCGAGCGAAGATAATGAATGGTATTCAGGTGCTCAAATTGCCGAGTTGAATAATAACGATAGCCATTTTCTTGATTGACAAACTCAGGCTTTAACAATGATATTTTATCGTAATGGCGTAAAAGACGAACATCAATATTAAATAAATTAGAGATTTCTCCTATTGAAAAAAATTCATTCATGAAATACCTCCGTATTAATGAGTATACTACATATTTTCGTACTGATTTATTGTTTGTTCTTTTGGCTAATCATCTATACAGAAGATCATGATTTTCTTAAAATGGAACAAGTAGGTCTACAGGCTTTGAACTAAATACTGCTGGATGGCAGCAAAAAATAGAATGGGAGTGGAGGCCATATGGAACCAAATTATTATATCCCCGTCATCCATGGGGAATTTCAGGTCAATAGAGCCATGCCGGAAGAGACAGAGGAAGTCATGGCTCTCCTGACGGAAGTGGCCGAATGGCTGCAAAGCCGCGGATCAACACAGTGGGAGGGCATACTGGAGGGAGTGGATTCCCACGGTACCGTAGATGCCATTCGTAGAGGCGATGTATTTGTATTTAAACAAGAGGCTGAAATTGCGGGTATGGTTATGCTGTTCCGTCAGCCAAGCTCATGGGATTTGCAATTGTGGGGAGACAAGGCTTCTCCGCAGGATCAGGCTGTCTACTTGCACCGGTTAGCGGTGCGAAGAGCGTATGCTGGCCGGGGGCTAGGCCAAGACATTCTGGACTGGTGCAGTACAGGCGTGCAGTTTCCTGGCAAGCGCATGGTACGTCTGGACTGTGTAGCCAGTGTGGAGACGCTCAATGCTTTTTATGCTAACAGTGGATATACCTGCGTAGGCCATCCGGAGGGTTATACGATATATGAGAAGCCTATAGTTATAGCTGAATGATATTCTGCTGATCGGAGGAAGAGAACGGCTTCACCAAGCTGTTTAGCTTTACGTTGCCCTTGAGATGTTTGGCTACCCCATTCACGGTATATTTGATTTCAATATAAACGGTATCCTGTCCGCGCACTTTGACATTCTCCATCAGATAGCGGGTATCGTAGTGCCTTTTCCCTTCATAGGTATCTGGCAGTGTAAATGGATCGTCGGCTTGATTTACTGACAAAATCATCTGATCTTCAATCGATATGCCGTAGACTATACCTGCGAACTGCCTATCTGCCCCGGTGGCCTCCAGATTATGTCCTGTGAAGTATACGGAATTGGAGCTCCGGTTAACAACAAATTCAAGGCCTTGTAGGCGAAAATCATCGGTTTCTACAGTGAAGTTATACACCTTCGGTATCTGCCGAAGCTGAAATTGCTGAACAGATAGAACAATGATCGCCACAAATAAGATGAGGCTGATCGAGGTTAAGACGTAACGTTTGCCCAATATAATTCCTCTCCTTGGTTTATTATGAGCTTGTACTATATCATACAATCCCTTTTCTTACTGTAAAGGAATTCTCAATCTGTAAATACCCAATTTAGGGGAATGCCCGCCTGAATATGCGGTCGCCAAATTCGCGGTTTCAAGGAGAGAGCAGCCATTGTGGCTGCTCTCTAATGATAATTAATCAATTAATTTGAGTCCAATAACCGAGGCAAGAATGAGCCCAATAAAGAACAACCGAAGCAGGCTTTTGGATTCTCCATAAAGAATCATCCCTAGCAAGGCGCCGCCCACTGTCCCAATACCAGTCCATATAGCGTAAGCCGTTCCCATGGAGATATCCTTCATCGCGAAGGCTAGGAGCACAAAGCTCAATGCAAATCCGCCAGCCATGGTCAGGAAAGAGCGCACCGACGGTTTTCGATTGACCAGTGTAATGCCCATCACTCCGACAACCTCAAAACACCCAGCAAAAATCAAAGCCACCCAACTCATGACACTTCACCCCGCTTCTGTTCCGTTTCCCCATCTGTCGTTACCAGCTTGAGCCCGATAATGCCTGCGAGTAACGAGACGATCAGCCAGACCTTGCCCCAGCTAAAGGGTACATCGAACAAGACCATTTCTGTGATGACGGTTCCTGCTGTTCCTAGCCCGACGAAGATGGCGTATACGGTGCTGGTAGGCAACTTTTTCCCTGCATATAGCAGTCCGGCGAAGCTGATGATGATGGCTACTGCCGTAAGCGCCCACTCCAGTCCGTTATCCGCGTGCTTTAAACCTGCGACCCACATGACTTCAAAGGCGGCGGCAATAATGACCAGTAACCAATGCTTGTTCACGCTTCTAACACTCCTTTGCTTATGCAGTATTCCCCAGGAGAGACACAAGTAAAGCCCGGAAAGAACACCTGAATAACAGATGCTCCTCCCGGGCTTTTATCCCTCCGTGTACACGGCTATGCGTGCGTTTTCTCTCGGACCTGACCGGTGACGCCTCACCGCGGAACCCTAGAAAACCTATGGTATGAAGTTATACTGCATTTTGATTTCAGTAAAGTATACAACACATAAGCCGGATAGGGAACCCCTATCTTAAATTATGCAAGAACAGGGAGGCATTCAGGAACCGCTTGGCCAAAGTTTGAAAATAAGTCGTCTGCACGGACAGCATAGCGATAACGAGAGTATTGCTGACCGCCTCTTGCTGCTCCGAATTTAATCCTGGCAGACTGGAGGCAAACTCATCGGCCTTCTTCTTAATCATCGTTTCCATAAGATGGTCCTGCTTCTTGTCCTTGCTCAAATGGCTGGACTGCAGATCGAGCACCTGGTCGTTGTTCTGATCGAGCTCTTCAAAGATACGGGAGTAGCCTGCATATAAATCAATAGGACTAATCAGATCCTTGGCTTGATCGTCAAAGTCATGGAAGATGAGGAGCAGCAGCTTCCGAATGGATTCCAGGTCCAGTGCAGCCCGTAAATCCTCAATGATGAACAGGATAGCTGCCTGTTCAATGGAGTATTTCTTGCCTAGCTTTGGCGCACCGATAATTTCCTTCAAGTCACGCTTCACCCAATTTTGCACCGCGGTCAAGGCAAAATGATTGTATTCAATCTGAGATCCCAAGGAAACAATATCATTAAGCGATAACCCGAGATCAGAAGGATTCATATTCATGAGCTTCTCAAAGATCGGAGGCAGGGCGGTGGAGATAAAGGCTCCTAAGGATTGGCCGCCTTCAATAAGTTCCCTGTGGGACTTGGCCCAGGCTTCCTGCAGGATGTTTTTGGGAGCTTTTTCACTCTGCCCGTTCAAACTTAGCAGGAGTTGCGACATTTCCCAGCGAGTAAGATGGAATGTTTCCATATTTAGATTCCTCCAAATAAGTTCTTATGAACCTATCCTACGACGGTGAAGAAAAAAAGTCAAAGAAGAAGCTAAATTAGGATGAACGGGGAAAAATACCGTCAAGAAGTTCATTTTTGGTGTATTTTGCCCGAAATCAGGACATGAGAAGGATTGATAAGGTCATTTAAACTCTGTTATTATAAGTTCATAAGAACTTATACATATTGGGTTCTAGAGAATTTGAATTATAAACCTATTGAGGAGTGTTGGCATGTACGCTTTAAATTTGTTTCTTGTGGCCTTGTTAATTGTGGCTACCGCCTTTTTCGTGGCTGCTGAATTTGCAATTGTCAGGTTGAGGTCCAGCCGTGTTGATCAGATGGTGATGGAAGGTAAGAAGAATGCCTTAGCTGTACAACGGGTAACAAGCAATCTGGACGGATACTTGTCGGCGTGCCAATTAGGTATCACGATTACCGCACTCGGCCTAGGTTGGTTAGGTGAACCTACGGTAGAGAAAATTTTGCACCCTGTCTTTGATCGATATGGATTGCCAGCAGAGGTTAGCAGCATTCTGTCGTTCGGTATTGCCTTTGCCTCGATTACGTTCTTACATGTGGTCCTAGGTGAATTGGCCCCGAAAACGGTAGCCATTCAAAAAGCAGAAATGGTCTCGATGATTACCGCTAAACCACTCATTTTCTTCTATAAAGTCATGTATCCATTCATCTGGGTACTCAATGGTTCTGCGAACCGCCTCGTCCGGATTTTCGGAATTAGACCCGCGAAAGAGCATGAAGAAGCCCACTCTGAGGAAGAGCTGCGCATTATCCTGACGGAGAGCTATCAGAGCGGAATGATCAATCAAGCTGAGTACGGATATGTGAGCAAGATCTTTGCTTTTGATGAGTTATTGGCTCGCGAAATTATGGTTCCCCGCACGGATATGATGTGCCTTGATGTGGACATGGATCAGAAGACCGCGCTCCAGATCATGAGAACAGAGCAGTATACCCGCTTCCCTGTAATGAAAGGGAACAAGGACCATGTCATCGGTTTTATTAATACGAAGCAATTGTTCATGCAATTAAGTGAAAATCCGAATTTGGAAATTGCTAAGTTGGTCCAGCCTATTCTTTCGGTCTCTGAGGTTATGCCGGTCAAAAATTTGCTGTTACGCATGCAGCAGGAATCCGTGCACATGGCGGTTCTGGTTGATGAATACGGCGGAACCTCCGGGCTGATTACCATTGAGGATATTTTGGAGGAAATCGTGGGTGAGATTCGTGATGAGTTCGATACGGAAGAGAAAGCCGATGTGGAGCCATTGGGAGAAAATCATTACCTGGTAGATGGCAAGGTGTCGCTGGAATCGGTGTGTACGCTCATGAACATTGAGCTGCTGGATGCAGACCTGGACACGATTGGAGGCTGGGTGTACACGCAAAATCCGACCTTGAGAAAAGGGAGCGAGTGGGTTTATGGCGACCTGAAGTTTATCATTCGTGAGAAGGACCGCCATCGGATTCGGAAGCTGGAGATCATGAAGCTGGATATGGAGGAGCAAAGGGGGCTGGAGGATGCGGAAGGAGTCTGAACGTTTGATTCGACGTTTGAAGACCAATGACATTCACGCATTTAGAACACTAATCGATATGTATTATGGCCGGGTTTTTGACCTTTGTCTGCGGATTTGCCTGAATACCAATCATGTGCAAGACATGGTGGTGCATACCTTTGTTACGGCGAAGCAGCAAATTCATGAATACGACTTTGAGATTCCCTTTGACGTCTGGCTTTACTCGATTGCGGTATCCAGTTCTCTGCAAGTGAGTCATGACGAGGAGCGGGTCAACACGGAAGCCGTAGATGAGGTTGAGCAGTGGCTCCAGCAAATTCCGTTGTATCCAAAGCTCACCTTGGTTCTGAAATCCGTCCATCATCTGACACTGGAAGAGATGGCCTATGTCTTGAACTGTAAAGTTGAAGCGATAAAAGCTTATTTGCGGCAAGGCCGGGAACTGCTGCAAGTGCAACATTCAAAGCAGATGAACGCCGAAATGCTGGTTGGCAGTTAACAAAAATTCGCCCTTCTCTCCATTGTGAGAGAAGGGCAAATTCACTTTTATTCCATTACTCGGATGGCATGGTAGGCTTCATGGACGGCATCGATAATTTTACGGGAAGCGACGGCATCACCAACGGTGGTCAGCGACTTCACCTGATCTTCAAGCTGTGCTTCGAGCGAATTTTCGGCCTTGTAGCCTGCGGCAATAATGACGGTATCGCAAGGCAATTCCTTGATTTGTCCGTCCTGCTCATAAATGACGCGATCCGGCAGGATTTGGGTTACCTTGGCCTGGGCAACGATACCAACCTGGCGGTCGCGCAGCATATCCCGCAGCGACAGGTCATTGTTCTTACTGTGGGCGACCGTCTTCAGGATATCATCCAGTATTTCGATGATGGTCACCTCGGAGGCGGTCTCCTTCATGAAGGCGGCTGTCTCACAGCCGACAAGCCCGCCGCCGATGACTACGACCCGCTCGCCGCAGGTGCGTTCCCCAGTGAGGTAGTCGTTGGACGGATGAGCAAATTCTACACCTGGAATTGGAGGAATGACACTGGTCGATCCTGTAGCCAGCACAACCTTATCATAGTTGCCACGAATAATTTCCTCGGCGGTAGCTTCTTTACCCAGTAGAACCTTAATCCCCAGCGCGTTGACTTGATGCTCCATGTATTCAATCAACTTCAGCACATCATGCTTAAAGGTAGGGTTACCCGCAGCATGTAGCGTGCCTCCAAGGCGGGGGTTCTTCTCCCATAACTCGACGGTAAATCCACGTTTTGCAGCGGTTATTGCAGCTTCCATGCCACCAGGGCCACCGCCAACAACGAGTACGGAACGTGCTTCAGTTGCCGGGGTGAGCTGATAGTCGTGTTCAGCGTAGCAAAGTGGATTGACGGCGCAATAATAATGCTTACCGCTAAAGCCGCCGAACAGACACTCATTGCAACCGATACATGGGACGATTTCTTTGTAATCTCCGGCTTTGACCTTGTTGGCCCAATGAGGATCGGCTAGCATCTGGTGCCCCAAGGCGACGAAATCCGTTTTCTCTTCTTGCAGCACCTGCTCCGCCAAATCAGGGTCTTGCAGCTTCCCTTGGCTGATGACGGGAATGCTGACGTTCTGCTTGATGATAGCGGCCACATCAACCTGATGAGCTTCTGGCTCATATACGGTGGAGATTGCCTTGTACCATACCTCGTAACAGCCGACGTCTACATGAAGGGCATTAACGTTTGCCTGTTCGAAGATTTTTGCCATTTCAATCCCTTCGGCAATTTCCCGGCCACCTTCGATTCCATGATAGGCTGTGTATTTCATAATGACGGGGAAGTCCTCGCCGCAATATTTGCGGATGGATTCAATGGACTCCAGGGAGAAGCGAAGGCGGTTCTCCAGACTGCCGCCATATTCATCAGTACGTTGATTCCAAAGTGACGAGTGGAACTGGTCCATCAGGTAGCCGCCGTAGCCGTGCAACTCCACGGCATCTGCACCTGCGGCTTTGGCCAGACTGGCCGAATAACCGATGCGGTCGACCAAATAATGAATGTCTTCCTTGCTAAGCGCCTTGCATTTCAGCTTCGGGAACCAGAAGGAATAGGCATGGTCGCTGGCGGAATAAGGGGCATTGTAGGGATCGGTATACACCATTCTTCCGAGTCCCGGCGTAATTTGTACGCATACCTTGGCGCCATGATGATGACATCGTTCAATCATGACCGCCAGCTTTTCGACATGGTGAAAGTTGGATAACTCATTTTCAGGACGTTCTTCGAATTGGGCGGTTGCGATGTTGGCTCCGGTAATGATCAGGCCGACGCCACCCTTCGCCCGCTCTTCAAAATAGTGGATGGCATTGTAGCTGTAGCTACCATCCGGTTCAGGTTTGGTGCCCATGGGAGCCATGACAATACGATTTTTCAGTTTCATACGGCCGATGTTCATCTTTGAGAAAATTTTCACAAATAACTCCTCCTTAAACCTTAGTAATTAAAATTATTACCGAGGTAAAGATAACATGAGCTTCCTAGGATAGCAGTGACATATGTGACAGTTCGCTTTGGTACCTACTAAATTTATTGATATAATCAGTTTCAGTGTCTAGGTGTAGTGTATTTAAGTGAAACGGTTCGGGAAGAGGGATGAATGATGAACAAGATGCTTGCCAGAGAGCGGATCTTAGAGACGGCTTACCGTCTTTTTCAGGAAAAAGGATATGACCATGTTACCATCAATGAAATTTGTGAGCACTGCCAGTTAACCAAGACGGCCTTTTATTATCATTTTGACTCCAAGGAAAGTCTGCTGATGCATTACTATGATGATGTCACCGAGAAGATTAACCAGAAGAGCCTGGCCTTTGTGCTAGCTGATAATTATTGGGAGCAGTTGTTGGTGATTTTCGAGGAGATTCTGGATTCCAGCGATAAGCTGGGCGTGGATATACATAGCCAGCTTTTTATTATGAATTTGAAGGAGGATCGGGGGACCTTCAATTTCAATCAGACCTTGATTGATATCTGTGTAGCGGTGATTGGCAAAGCCCAGGACGCTGGGCAAATCCGTAATCATGCGGCGGCCGCGGAGTTGTTCCAAACGGCCGGATTTCTATTTACAGGCTACGAGGTGATGTGGTGCATCAAGAAGGGCGGCTTTGATCGCAAGCAATGGGTGCGACAGTCTCTGGAGGTATTGTTTGATGTGGCACCGGAGCTATCGTCTGCTCAAAGACTGGATGCGGGGCAGATCTTTCGTATCTGATACAAGAGACAACCCAAATTTTTATTAAGTGGTCATGCGTTTCGCTCTCAGACGTTTTAGAACGACGTACAACCCAAAGCCTGCAATAAACAGGATGGCTGCCGGAACGATGTAAGGCTTGATGATTTCGTCCACATGCTCCCACTGCGAGCCTAATTTAAACCCGAGATAAACGTATAAGAAAGTGATGGGAAGCATGGCAAAGAAGGTATAAATACTGAATTTATATACATTCATCTTCGCAATACCGCAAGGGATGGAGATCAGTGTTCTGATGCCCGGGATGAAGCGTCCATAGAATGCTACTCCATTACCGTACTTCGCAAAGAAACGATCGGAAGCTTCCAGGTGCCGGGTGCGAATAAACAGATATTTGCCGTATTTTTCAATCATGGGTCTGCCACCATAGCGTCCAAGAGCGTATAACGTCAATGGTCCAAACGTACCTCCAACTGTTCCGGCGAGAATGGCAAGCCAAAGCTTCATGTCCCCAAGATATACCCAGTACCCCGCAAGCGGCAATACGAGTTCAGCGGGCACAAATTCAAATGACAAGGCAATGACCAAGCCCCCGTACGATAAATCCTTGAAAAATAGTATGAATTCCGTAATCCACTCCGTCATGTTATTCCTCCACGAGTTTATCTCTACAAAGATTAACAATAGCAGCTAGGGCTTGTCAAAAAAAATATTGCTAAAGCATTAGCTTAGATGAATTTGACGGACCCGTGAATTTCTAAAGTGGGTATTATTTACTAATTAACATAGTGAACCCTTTATTCCCAAACCATACTTCCGATATATATATAAGGCATAAGATTCAGGAAATAGGATCTATGTTTTATGAGGATGGGAGGTATTTGGGAGGAATGAATAAGCAAGTAGAGAGAAGAAAAATCCAAGGCTGGAGAATGACTGTACTGCTATGTGGGGCCATTAGTCTCAGTCTGGCAGCAGGAAGTCTGGGAGGACTTACGGTCTTGGTGTATGCAGCAGAGGATCAGGTGACAGCAGCCGCTAACGCGGTAAGTCGCTCGGATTCCAGTGTCTTCGGCGGGACAATCGTTTGGCTGAATACGACCGGGGATGGGGAGCAGCAAATTTATGCCCAGGACGTGTCCTCGGGCACGATTAAGGTGCTTACGAACCGAAATTCTGCCAAGGATGTGCCTTCCATTTATGGAACGACGGTGGTGTGGGCCGATAAAGGTGACCAATCCCCATCGTCAGCCAACTGGGATATTTATAGCTATGATTTGGCTACCGGTGTAGAGCGCAAGCTTAACAGCAAAGCCGGAGAATATGCCCATCCATCGGTGGATGGGGGCGGAGTGGTCTGGGCCGACAATCAAAAATATGGCCGGATGTTCTACTACGATCCCGCAACAGGAGCGGAAACCTCGCTGGGCGAAGGACGTTATCCGGTGCTGAATAATGGGCTGGTCGTGTACCGCAATGCCCGGGACGGCGGACTGAGTTTGCTGGAACTAGGTAGTGGTGTGCATCGTCCCTTAGTTACTTTGGGCGGAAGCCACTATGTTGATTGGTTTGTGACGAATGGCGAATATGTGCTTTTCAAACAGAAGAATGGAAGTCTGGAAAGTAAATATGGTCTGATTTCGCTTCAGGCCCCGTTGCCGACTCCTCAAGATTTGACGCCTATGAGTGCTAAAAGTGAAGAATATGCGTTCATGTCCATAGGGGACTCGCAGGCGGTATTTCTAGTGAATGAAGGTGGGCAGCCGGTATTAAAAGGAATCGATTTGGCCACGGCCAAGGTATACGCTGTGGGGCAGTCCGGGTCTGGCAAGCAATACATAGGATTTAACGGTGACCGTCTCCTGTATGCTGGGATCGACGGCTCGCTCGGCTCCGTAAATTTGGGTGAAGGCTCCACAGGCCCGATCACGGAACCGGGAACGGGTGAAGGCACGACTCCACCGTCCGGTTCGAATAGTGGGACATCAACGGGGACTCACTCTAATGATCATCAAACAACCTTGCCGGAGAACAAGTTTTTGGTTGGGCCGCAAGGCGGTAAGATTAACGTCAAGGATGGCCGACTCCATCTGGAGGTGCTCTCGGGGACGTTTGACAAGGAAACGGAAATCACGGTGTCTGAACTAAAAAATGCCGGATATCCCCTGGTAGATGAGTTGGGCCGCAGGTTGGAAGCGGCGGGAGCCATCTGGGACATTCAGACCGAAGCTATCTGGAATAAGGAAGCTATGCTGTCCTTAGCAACTGATGATGGCGACTGGGCTGAGCTGCGAGAGAAGCTCGGCGTATATCAATACCAGGCAGAGCTTGGCTACTGGATTTACATAGGTGGCATCACGACGGGAGCGGATGAGTCGCAGATAGAGGCCCGTATCGATGCACCAGGAACGTATGCTGTATTACTGCGACAGGTGAGCTTTGAAGATGTGCCTGCGAGTCACTGGGCCGCCAAGCAAGTAGAGGTACTGGCTGCTCGGGGTATCGTGAACGGGATGGAGAAGGAGCTTTTTGCCCCTAAGGCTACATTAACGCGTGCGCAATTTAGCAAAATGCTGGCGGGGGCGTTAGGCATTGCACCTGTTACACCAGAGCAGCCAACCTTCCGGGATGTCGATTCCACCAAATGGAGCTACGGCTGGGTGGAAGCGGCGGCTGCGGCAGGGATCGCGGAAGGCAGCGGAGGTATATTTGCGCCGGAAGCTGCGCTCACGCGCGAGCAGATGATGGCAATGCTGGTTCGGGCCGCTCAGGAGAAGCTCGGGGAAGAACAAGCCCGGGACGACGTAGTCGATCGGTTTGCAGATCGCGATGCCATTAGTGTATGGGCGTTGCCATTGACCCGGCAGGCGGTTGCTTGGCGGCTCGTAGAGGGTAGCGGCGATCTGATTCAGCCGCGGGCAACGACGACCAGGGCAGAAGCGGCGGTTGTGATCTATCGCTTGCTGGAACGCATCGGAGAATTGTAATAGAGGTAGTTCAACACGCACTAATAATAGAAATAGAACGGAGAGGTTAGGCCAATGAATTCCATAAAGAACTTATTCCATCTATGGCGCTCCATTCGCATGAGGCCGTTACTTATCAGCCTGTTGGTTGCTATCTTGCTGGCGACATCTATTCCCTGGGTTCCGGGGATGGATGTGCCTACGGCAAGCGCTTCGACCAATATGCGTATTTCGCCCAGCGAGATTAATACCGATTTGGGAGAAAAGACCGTTATCAGTTTTAGCTTCAGTGCTGCAGACGATGGACAAGCAGAGCATGAGGTGAACATTCATCTGGTTACGCCGGGCAAAAACGGAGGATCGCCACAATTGGGTCAACGGATTGCCAGCGGCAAATACCGGACGAAAAATGCTCAAGGGGAATACATCGTACACGAGGTAGAGTGGGATGGCAACATTGGAGGCGTGGCTTTGCCTGAGGGTAAATACCACATCGCTGTGTCGCCTGGCGATTACAACGGAAGTGGTGTCTATTACGGCCAAATTGGCAGCTTTGAAATTGTGAACAGCACGCAGCCTAAAGCGCCGGCTTCTATTGCGATTGAAGCAGGAGCCTCGGGAAGCGCGGTGGTCAAGGGAACCGCCGAAATCGGTTCGAAGGTAAGCCTGGAGGTACGAGATGCCGAAGGTAAGCTGGTCGACAGCCGTAGCGGGCTTACGGTCAATGCCCAAGGCCAGTGGAGCGACTCGCTTAACCTGGCTGCTGGTCAGCGGTTCCAGCTTGCGGCTCGCGGTCAGCGGGAGGGCAAGACGTCCAGCTATTCCGAGATCATGGAGGTGCTTCGCTACGTTGTACCAAGCTATCCTGTTACATGGCGAGCCTTGGCTGGTTACTACTACAAAGCCGATTCCACGGCTTCTGTCCATGCCAGAGCCCAGGAAATCGCTGCCTGGAACGGTCTGGGCAACGTCAATGTCTCCGATGCGGTGACCGGTACTTCGGTCTTGCTGATTAATCCACAGGCAGAGAGTGCGTTTGCGGAAGGGGATTTGGAACAATTTACAGCCGAAGCAATCAAGAAGCGGCTGCGCATCGTCAATCCTTCCTGGAGTGATGTAGTGGAGCCTGCACGGGGTGATTTTGCCTATTCCACCGATACGCTTACCTTGCCTGCGCTTATGCCGCTCAGCTTCGGTGTGGCTTATCTCAGCCGTGATCCATATACCGGAGCCAACGGGCTGGGATGGCATCATTCCTATGAGTGGCGCCTTACCCCGGTAGACGGCAAGCAGGAGCTTATGCAACCGGATGGGGCGCGGTTCGAATTTGTTCCTGTAGCGGGAGGAAGCTATCTGACTCCGGCTGGAACGGATTGGAGCCTACGCCAAAGCGGTAATGGTCATGAGCTTCAGACTCCACAAGGGATGACGTATCTTTTTGACGCAGATGGGCTGCTGACTTCGATTCGGGATTTAAACGGCAATGAAGTTACGCTGGCCTACCAAGGCGAGAACTTGCAGCAAGTCACGACAGATGGAGCTACGTTCACCTTGTCTTATAACGGCAGCGGGCAACTGGTTGCGGTGAGCGATCATGCGGGACGGAAGCTGGAATACGGCTATGATGGGGCCGGAGATATGGTTTCTTTTACCGATGTGGATGGAGCAGTGACAAAGTTTAGCTATGATGGCGCTCATCATGTTATCTCGGTGACGGCTCCGGGGCAGACCGCGGAGATGCGTGTCACTTATGACGAGGAGCAGCGAGTCACGAGCCTGACGGATTTTTATGGGTCCACGGAGAAGGCCGAATACAGCGGGAAAGTAGCTCCGGTTGTACGCGAGGAAGAGGATGAAGCGGTAGCCATTGACCCGAATCATGGACGGGACATTGCAGAATCGGATGTCGTCCTTCTGTCGGGAACGATGCATAATTTGCGCAACGCTCCGCCACATCAGATTGTGCCGGGGCTGAAGCCGGTTATCAGCAAATATCTGGATAGTTTGACCGAAGGCATTCGCAAGCAATCGGATAGTTTTGAAGCTTCTGCTTCCTCCGGGGTGGCCGGAGATATGGAGTCTGTACAGAAGCTGGTGTCAGCTAGCAATGGCAGTGGTCCTGTAATCGTGCGAGCAGGTCAATTAAATGTGGAAGAGGGGGTTACTTTAGGTAGCCCTAGTAAACCGGTAATTTTGATTGCCGATGGGATGAACACCAATCAAGAGATGACGATCTCCATTTATGGGACGCTGATCTTGAAGCAGGGCATGAACGCCAACACCAAGCTGAATTTAAATGCTTATCAGGTGGGCGGGAAATACGGAAATATTTGGAGCAACGGAACGATTCACCTGAACAATGATTCCACAGTTCAAGTGGACGATACGCTATATGCAGGCGTCTTGACCTATAATAGCGGACAATTGACGGTGGATGCGCAGTCCGTCATTGTGCGTGGCGATTTGTCAATCAATACCAAGGTCACGATGAACCTGGCCAAGGAGATGGTGCTGGGAGGAATCGTTTCCAATAATCTGATCGCCGATTTGAACATGACCCAGGGGGATTTGTTCGTCCGGGATAACGTTCATGTCAACAACCAGATGTCCGTTACGGCTGGAGGCGTGTTCGCCATTGGCGGGGATATGGTTCCCAACCAGACTCCGGTTGTTCGCAGTGGCGTGGGTAATGGCAAGACCAGTTTGACTTATCCTGAAACGCAGAGGTTAACAGGGCAAGAGCCGAACTATTCCGAACTGGCGGAAGAGGCCAGGGGGAAACTCGTGATGCCAGCCACGGTTTCGGCCACATTGTTGTCGGTCAGCGAGACTAAGCGGACAGATGCGCGGGGATATGCCACGGCGTATACGTGGGGTGACCGCTTCCTGTTATCGGAGCTTCGTCTGCCGGATGGATCGAACTGGCAATATGATTATGATGCCGGTCATCGCTTGGCTGCTGTTACGGACGGCAATGGCTATCGAACGACGGCAAGCTATGATGTGCAAGGTAATAAAATCATGGTGGCGGGTGGCAATCGCCAGTCTACCGTCATGCGGTACAATACCCGCAACCTTCCGGTAGAAATCGTCAATGCGGTAGGACAATCGACGGCGTATAGCTATGATGCGGCAGGCAATCTTATTGCCGAAGAGGACGGGCTTGGTCATCGGGTAAGCATTGCCAGAGACAGCCGTGGAGTACCTACCGAGGTGACCGATCCCCGCGGAGGCAAGACGCAATATACGCTGGATGCGGCGGGCTTTGTTAGCTCCATCAAGGACCCGTCCGGATATCGGATAGACCTTGGTCGTGATGAGCTTCATCGCGTGGTCTCCACCCGGGATGACCAAGGTAGCCTGGAAGAAGTAACGTATGATGCCAAGGGAAGAATTACGGCTAGTCGGGATGCGTTGCAGCAACTGGAGGAATGGCAGTACGACGCCAGCGGTAATTTGAAGGTGATCAAAGACCAGAGCGGGGCTGAGGTTTCCTTCGGTTATGACGTTTACCGTATGGCTTCGGTGAAGGACCCGCTGGGACATCTTAGCGAAAGCAAGTATGATGTGGCAGGTAATCTCGTTGAAGAACAAGATGGCAATGGTGGGGTGAGCAAGTACAGCTACGACAGTATGGGCCGTATCGCCAAAATTACAGATGCCGACGGTACCAGCACCAGCTATGCCTATGATAACAACGGCCAAATGTCTGCGGTGACGGACGGCAACGGCCATACGACAGAATACACGTATAATCATGCAGGGCAAGTGCTGACGGTGAAGGACGAGCTTGGCATGGTGGAGCAGTACAAGTATGATGCTGCAGGCCAAATGATCAAGGAAACCGACGCCTTGGGCAATAGCACATGGTACAAATATGATGAGGCGGGCAGATTGATTGAACAGACGGATGCACTTGGTTATGTCACAACCTATGCATACGATGCTGCTGGCAACCAGATAGAGACCACTCTACCCGATGGTAGTGTATGGTCAACAACGTATGATGAACGTGGACTTTCCAAGAGCATGTTGGATCCGTTGTCTCGCGAGACGGCCTTGGATCGTGATGCCCGTGGGCAAGTTATATCTTATACGGATGCGGAAGGACAGGCCACAGAGTATCAATATGATGCACTCGGCCGGACCACTCTGATTCGCAATGCCTTGGGCTTTGAGACCAAGTATACCTATAATGCGCTTGGTCAAGTGGCAGAAATGGCCGATGCCAAGGGCCAGCTTACGAGATTTGACTATGATGCAGCAGGTCAATTAACCGGAGTGGTGGATGCAGTAGGCCAAACCTCATCCTACACTTACGATGCCCTGGGCAATGTTCTTACCAAAACAAATCCGTTGGGGGCTGTAACCAGCTATAGCTATAATGGTCGTGGCTTGGTAGAGCGGACGACAAACCCACTGCAAGAGATTACGTCCATCTCCTATGACGGTAACGGTAATGTGAAGTCGATGGTCGCTCCGGATAACACGGCAACGCAATATGGTTATGATCCGCGGAACCGACTTGCCACAATTCAGTATGGTGACGGCCAGCAGGTGAGATATGGATACGATCTGGCGGACCGCCGTCTTACGATGGATGACACTACGGGACAAACTCGTTATAACTATGACGCCTTAGGCCGTTTAACGGAAATGATTGATCCACGCGGGCAAAATGTCCGTTATGAGTGGACGCCAACGGGCCAGCGTAGCCGAATTATTTACCCGGATAACAGCTCCGTTGTTTATGAGTATGATTTGGCGGGGCAAATCAGCAATGTGAAGGATGGTCAGCAGCAGACAACTCGTTATACGTACAACGGGAATGGACAAGTTGTTAGCCGGAATTTACCAGGTGGAGAGCTTAGCAACTATGAATACGACCGCTTAGGTCAACTCACTGGAATTACACATCGGAATGCAGGAGGAAGTCTGCTCGAACAGCTAAGTTATGTGTACGATCCGGTGGGCAATGTGATTCACAAGGAACGACAGGAGCAAGGCAAGGATGAGGATCGACCTCAAGACACGCCGAAGTCGGCTGATGTTGAGGATTACACTTATGATGCTCTGAATCGCTTGGTTGAGGTGCAGAACCTGAATGGTTCCTCCAGAGTGTCTTATGCCTACGATGCTGCAGGCAACCGTCTGGAGAAGAGTGAGACGCGTCAAGGTATTACAGAAATTGAGAAATATACGTACGATTTCGCGAACAAGCTGACCCATTGGGAAAAAGGTACGGATTATAAGAACTACAGTTATGATCTGCGTGGTAATTTGCTACAAGTAGAGGGCGTCGACAGTGCTGCCGCACGGATGCGTATGGCTTGGAGCGTGCCACAAGATGTATATGGCGTACCGCAGGATGTGTACGGCAGTACAAATAATCATGAATCTATGAATGGCAGTAGCCTACTGCCGAATTTAGGTGGAACATCGGATGTGTTGGGGGAAGTTAACCCACTAGCCGATGCGCTGTCCGATCCGAACCAGCTTGGTGTGCCTGCACAAGTGTATGGCCCGGAAGGCTGGAATGATTTTGATCCGCTTGATTCACTGGTTGATCCACTTATGGCTGCAGCACTCGCTGGACCTGGAGTCCTCGAAAGCTATGAATGGGATGCGGCTAATCGCTTGGTGCATCATACGAACCCGGCAGGCGATCAGACCGAATATCGGTATGATGGGGATAACAACCGGATTTATGTGGGTAACATGGTAGGCACAGGTAGTGTGCAGGCTCTTTATCCAACCGGACATCCTGCTGGAGGGGTTACGGGTTGGGAAGCTCAGTACAAGAAGCAAAGTAGTGAAATCTACTTCACCTACGATATTACGAGTGCTTTGCCAGAACCTTTGTATGCTACGGACGATAGCGGTACGAAATGGAAGCAGAGCTACGTCTACGGGGCAGCCGGAGAGCGACTGAGCATGAGTTACTTACCGAGTGTGGATGCGAATTACAACTGGGAACCTGCTCCGGGAGCCAGTGGAGCCGCACCCAATGCCAAGCCGGAAACATTATTTTACTTAAGTGATATGCTGGGCAGTCCATTGGCCTTGTTAAATCAGGACAGCGAGGTCGCACTCCGCTATCATTACGATGAATTCGGCACTCCGGAACAACCGGAGAAGTTCGATCTGAATTATCCTGGACCCGACAACCTGTTCGGCTATACAGGGTTGGCCTATGATGCCGCCACCGGCCTGTCCTATGCTCGCGCCAGATACTTCGACTCCGGCATCGGCCGATTCGTCAGCCAGGACACCTATCCAGGGGAACTGACCAATCCGCAGAGCTTGAATTTGTATGGGTATGTGGAGAATAATCCGTTGGTTTATACAGATCCAAGTGGACATTATAGTTTTAATGCACATTGGAATGTCTCATTAGGTCTTAAAGACTTCTTTATAGAGAGTCGCATTGATACAGCAACCTATTTATTTAAGTCCGATACTTATAAAGATGCCTATGCTCTTGCAGAAGGTTTATTGACGGGTGCTATAACAGTACAAGAGATAGCCAAGGCTGTGGGGAAAGAGTATATTGCCCCCTTTGAATATGTGTATAAGCATGGCGACCATGTCATTAATGGTAAACCTACTAAGGACGAAGCGTACTCCTTCGGTTATAAATTAGGAGAGGCCTTCGATACTATTGGAACCAGTGTAGCCGGAATGAAGCTTCTCAAGAAGAAGGGGATTGGCACATGTAATTGTTTCACCGCTGGAACCGAGGTACTCACGGATGAGGGTGAAAAACCGATTGAGGAGATTGAGGTCGGTGATAGGGTTCTTGCTAAGTCTGACGAAACAGGGGAAGTGACGTATAAAGAGGTACTGGGGCTGTTCCAAAAGCAAGCTGATGAAATTTACTATGTCCACATCGGAGACGAAATCATAGAGGTTACAGGTGAGCATCCGTTCTGGTTGAACGACAAAGGATGGACGTTTGTTAAGAACTTGAAAGTTAACGATTTGCTTGTTTCAAGTGATGGTTCTACAATGGCAATAGATAAGATTGAGAAAGAGTCGCTAGAAGCAAAAGTATATAATTTTGAGGTAGCGGATTTCAATTCTTATTTTGTATCGAACCTTGGGATATGGGTTCATAATTGTACTATTATCACTGCAGGAAAAAATTTCAAATCTCATTTTTTAAAGCATAAGACATTATTAGAAAAAACTCTTGGAACAAAATATTCAAAACTCGAAGCAGACGGACCTAGATTTCTTGAGGATATTGGGAAAATGATAGATGATGGGACTGTTAAATTCGTGGGTCAAGGTACGCTTAATAAGGATTCGGATTTGATGAACATTTATCGGGGGAACGGGCTAACTTTAGTAACTAAACCTGATGGTGAATGGGTAACATTATTAGAATCTGGTAAGGGTATGGATCTTAATATAGTATTCAAATAAAATTCTTGAAAGGAATTCAAATGCTAAAAAATATTACACAGTTAATACAAGATTTTTGTTTAAATGAGATATATTTAACTGGTTTTGTAGATTATGAAAAAAATGAATTGGCAGAGTTTGTTGCTAATACAGACTATCTTATTTTTGAATTTGGAGAACAATTGATCAAAATTCAATCTGTTGAGCAATACTCTAAAATATCTATATCTAAAGTTGATACTATAAAAATTAATATCGACCTAGAAGATGTAATACCTGCAAAATCAAGAATCAGCGGAATCATCTTTAATAATCCTTTAATAGACAATAAGGTTTCAGTGATTGAGTTCTTCAATTTAGAGGAGAATAATTTTGAGTTAATATGCGATGCTTTTAAAATGATTTTATCTAACAATCAAGAAATATTTATAGATCCTTCATTGTTAGGCATCAATATTGGTGGGTCTGGAGTTGAAGGGCTATGGAGATATAATCTGCCGGAAGGATACAAGTCTATATCTACTATTATAGAATTATAATTAATTGGCTTCTGGGGGTTAAAATACTATAATCATTAAATTTAATTTAATTCAGTCACTTAATAATTACAAAGTAGATTCTTGGATAGATGCTGTGTTATTTCTTTTCAGGTAATTCATTTAAGTACGAGGGCTAAACTGCGATTGTTACGTAAATAGAATTTTGTAGAGAAAACATATCTGTGTTTCTAACACTTTCTAAGTTAGGTGATTAATTCTATTTTATTTTTATAACCTTGATTGGGGTATATACCTTTCAAGGTTTTTTCTACTTAATTGAATTGGAAGTAAATTTTGCAAGCCTATTTTATACATGATCTAGGATAGGGTGCGCCGTGAGAACAAATTAAAAGCACGCTATCCTAGTTGATACAAGACATATAAATTTCATCTATAATTTAGGTTGTTCACCTTAGTTTCTGAAATGGGAGAAAACAAAAGCATGATATACCTAATGGATGAACAAAATATTGGAGGATACAGATGTTTGAAAAAATTCAATTTGAGCCAGGGCAAATCGTCTTTGATGAACTACAAATAGACCCCTTCAGGTCATTAGAGAGTCAGGTTGGCCGTTTAAAAGAGGACTTATTCCAAGTCGTTTATGATCACAAGTTCATTGTTGACGTAGGTTGGTATCCTTCATTCGCCAAAGATGGACACTTTCGCGTTGTAGCAATTCAGGATTTTAATTGGGAAGTCCCCGTGTTTCAAAAAACATGCAGGACAGTTACCGAACTTAGAGAATGCGTTGAAGAAGCGGTGAAAAAGGTTAAGGAGCAGCTCTAACTGTGAGATTGAGATAGGAAGTGATACCATCTATGAAATTAACGCTTGATATTAGTGGGGAAGAATTTGACGCTATAGTTGGGGCAGACATGGAGATTGTACCTACAATCTTTTTAAACTTTCCAAGCGATATACAGGGTGTTTATGAGTTTGAGCTAGTGAATTCAATGGTGAATATTTATGATTTTAAGACGCAGATAACGAAGCAAAACCTTAGTGTAGAAGGCGATTCTCTATTTGTGTTTGGTAAAATGAAAGTCCAAATAGATGGCGTTAAGGGTGCGGATTTCAAATTTACAGAGGGGGATTATTTTACAGGTCATGAGCAATATTATACTTGGCCATATAGTCTCCAACAAGGGGATGTAATTTGTATGTGTGGTGGGAATTTATCTTTTTTTCCAGAATTGTATGCCACAATCATTGTAGTAGCTACGGAAAATCCTAAGATTACATTAACTTTTGATACCGATGAGGCCATTCCCATTGACATTTTTGATAGCCATAGTACTGCCAAAGCGCATTCAAAGGCAACAAGATATGAGAATAATAATTCATCAGGTAAATTATTTGACAATTATTTTTTTAAAAGTTATTTATCAACAGGTAGAAAAGTTATTAGAGAGGAATAGTTTATCTCCTTTCTAAACCTGTTGGGATTGGAGGGGAAATGCTAAATATTCATGACAATGAAATTATTTCCTATGAAGTTGATTTTCGTAATTCTAAAATTACAATTCAAACACTAAATGGTAATGAAAATTCAATTACTACTATTGAGTTTACGGACATCCTGGCCCATGGGTTTGAAACAGAGCTACAAGGAAGTATTATTTTTGATATTAGAACTTTTGTAGTAAGTGACTTTCTGGAAAGCAACAAGGAGCTGTTGGAAAAACAGAAGAACTACGGGTGGCCAATATATTATGAAAATATAGAGGATTTGCTTGAGCATTTACAAAATGAAAAGTATAACTATTATGTAATTTCAGCTTCATATGGTCTTAATGGGTGGGTAATTGCTAAAGAATATAAAGTTTATAATTAAACGGTATGTGTAACAATGGCCGTGGAGGCAACATTCCTCGAAGTTATCTTTGCATTCCCAACCCCCACCCGCTATAATTAAACCAAACGGTCGGTTTATTCGATTTTGTTGGAGGGGGATACCATGAGCACGCCTAAAGGTTCGGAGAAGCGCAGCATGATTCTAGAACAGGCGTTGGAGCTTTTTGTGCAGAAGGGATATGCGGCTACGTCGATGGAGGATATCGTAAAGCACACGGGGGTTAGCAAGGGCAGCATATATTACCACTTTGCCAGCAAAGATGATTTGTTTGTGAGCATGGTTGAGAAGATCAACCGGGAATGGGTGGATGAGTGGGTTGAGATTCGCGGCCAACTCCCTGATGTCGAGAGCAGATTGCTGGGCGCAAGCTTACACTTTGTGAACAGCTTCCAGAGCCCCCTGACGAAGGTGGCTGAAGAGTTCTCAATGAATGCGCAAGAGGGCTATCAGGGAGTGTATGATCGGTTGATTGAGATATCCATGGTACAAATCGAGGTGTTTACCGAAATTCTCCAGGAAGGGATGGAGCAGCAGTTGTTTGCTGAGGGCCATCCGGAGCGGCTGGCGGTGTTGTTCACCAGTATGTTGAGCGGCTTGTCGATCTATCCTCAGGTGTTCCCGGAAAAAGAGATAGAGCGGCACACGAAAGAAGCGGTGGATGTGTTATTGAGTGGAATTAAGCGGCGTTAAATGAAGCGGAGTCTGTTCGCGTTCGTCAACCACATGTTGGGCAGACCCGCTTAAATTGTAGGTATTATTAAACCGAACGGTCGGTTTTATGAAAAGAAGGAGACGATAAAATGAAAGAATTGTTACGAAATCGGGTGTTTCTACTAGTTATGGCTTCGGATGTGTTACAGCAGGTGGGGATTTGGATACGGAATATGGCTTTGCTGTATTATGTGGTGCAGCAGACCCAAGGTGACCCGGTGGCGGTGTCTTTGCTTACGGTGGTGGAATACACGCCGATATTTTTGTTTTCCTTGGTGGGTGGTGTACTGGCCGATCGTTGGCGTCCCAAGCGTACCATGATCTGGGGTGATATATTAAGCTTTCTCTCCATTGTGCCCATATTATTTGTGGTGGCCTGGGGATACTGGCAAGCGGTGTTCGTTGTGACGATGATTTCCGCTATTGTGTCTCAATTTTCCCAGCCTTCCTCAGCCAAGTTATTTAAAACCCATGTTCCGGAAAAGTCGTTGACCTCGGCGATGGCAATGACTCAAATGGTTAGCTCGTTGTTTATCATATTAGGGCCTATCCTTGGTACCTTTGTGTACTATACTTTCGGAGTTACGGTCTCTTTGGGCAGCCTGCTGGCGATCTTTGCTTTGTCTGCTTGCTGTTTGTTCTTCTTACCGGATTCGCCTCGCTCGCTGGAGAAGTTGTCCTGGCAAACCGTGGTCAAGGATTTTCGTGGGGGATTAAGCTACATGCGCGAACATGCCAATTTGAAAGTGTTGCTGGCGATGTTTGGTATTCTGGCTTTGGGAGCCGGGTTGACTGCTCCGCTGGACATTTTTCTCGTTACGGAAAGGTTGGGTCTAGCGGAAGCGGACTTGCAGTGGTTTACGGCATTTTCCGGCGTGGGTCTCTTAATTGGAGCAATCATTGCCGCCGGCCTATCCGGTCGTCTGAAGGGCAAGGGAGTGGTGTTCGCCGGTTTAATTTTGTTGGGGATAGGCACGATGGTTGAGGTGTGGTCCGTCTGGCCAGTGCTGACCGGCGGGATGCGACTGATTACCGGATTGTTTCTGGCATTGACGCAGACCGTGATTGGCACGTATATGCTAACTTTGGTGCAAGCTGAATATATTGGGCGGGTGAACGGACTCATCACTCCTGTATTCACGGGCTGTACGCTAATTGGAACCGGGTTCTCCGGGATGCTGGTCGCCCAAAGCTCACTTATCTTTGTTTACATGCTTGCCGGCGTAATTTTGATGTTGTCGGCTTTGGTCGCGTTACGGCTACGGTTCAACTAATCCAGCATATAGCAGCTTTCCTTGGGTCATGATCGCAATTAATATCAAAGCAGAGCCACCTGATTATGTTAATCTATTCATCGAAAGGAGCATGCGTCATGATGCAATTTGAATTTGAAAAGGCGATTCAGTATGTTGAAGCCAATCTGGAGAATGACCTCACTTTGAATGATGTAGCTCAGCAGTGTAACTACTCGCCCTACCACTTCTCTGTATTGTTCCATCAATATTTCGGTGAAACTATGAAAAGCTATATCAAGAAACGCCGTCTTACCCGTGCGGCAGAACATCTTAAACATACGGAAACTACCATTCTCCATATTGCAGTAAAATACGGGTATTCATCGCAAGAGGCCTTTTCCCGTGCTTTCACGGATCTGTTTGGGATTACGCCCCATAAATATAGACAGACACAAGTACCCATTCAAGAAACGAATCAGAAAACCAGTCCACAATGGTATGAGAAGGGGAGCGAGACGATGAATGATACAATTAAACTTTTGCAAGAGAAAATTGAAGCCAAGGCCAAATATCCTGTAAATATTCTCCATATCCTCAATGGCTCCCATATGCTTAATAAATTCAAGACCCATAAGCTGATGAACAGTAAGGCAACCTATGTGTCATTTAATGAGGCGATGTGCTGGGGCGAAGCGGACCCACAGATATTTTCGCAATCATTTATAGAGAAGCGGGCAACATCATTACGAACGACGGAGGAAGGATACCGAGGAAATGTAATTGAGGCGCTAAAGCCTTTGTTTGAGGAAAAGTTTGAGATTATTGTCTTGTGGTTTGGCGACGATATGTTTTGCCAGATGAACTTAATTACAATCGCTGCCTATCTGGAGCAAATTGGTTATAACGGCGATGTGCTGTTCTGTATGGCCCTGGAGAGAACGGATGAAATGCTGGATGAAGCCTATGAGCTTGATATTAGCGGTTACCTGGAGGTTTATAAGGCGGCTATAGTTAACCGCCAAAAACCGGCTTCCCAGATGATGCCCGTCACTTATCAGGCAATCAACATGTATTTGACTTATAGAGAGGAGAAGAGCCCGATTGTCAAATACATCAGGGGCCATGCAGGTGATGAAAACCTCATCAACAGCTTGTTGAAACGATTTCCCGAATATGGGCTTGGCGATTTGCAGTATCACTGGATGATTCAGGAACATCAATCTTTGTAAATATCAACCACTTTGAAATTTTGACATACCAGTAACATATCCGGGGAAAAGGAGAGGCCGTAGAGTCCCAGTTCCCAGGTGAAGAATCTTTCATGTTCCTCATACCAATAGGAATAGCTTAAGTCGCCTTCTCCTTCGGACTTGGCAAACTCTTCAGTCACTTTGTTCATCGGGATAATCTCTATGTTGGTATACTGAATAATCACTAGCGGACGATTTTGCCCGTCCAGAACAATATCGTATTGTCCAACTTCGGGATAACTCTCATGTTCCAATTCATATACTTGTAAGGAGGAACAGGTCCCTGTCTTGATGCCTTTCACCACCAATTCGCCTAATTCATTGCCCATTTGCTCTGTCCCATCCCCAAACATCCAGGAATCGGGCGTGTTCAACACTAATTGATGTTGCTGTGCAAATCGGTTCCAATATTGCTCTACTTCACCCATAATGACACCTTCCTTAACTGTAACATGCCGCTTCTGCTCTAGGCCGAAGTCAGGCATAGCGTTTTATATAGTTTACCTTCAACCATCAAGTTTTAGCTACAGTAAGGTTGTACCCGCTTGTTGAAGACAATTTTAGATATTATACTTATAAAATATTTAAATTGGACGCAATTGGTGGAGGAAGAGAGAAATGGAACTGGGAATTAGCAGCTTTGTAGAAACGACTCCGGATGTGGGGACGGGGGTAACGTTAAGTCATGCCGAGCGAATACGTGAGGTAGTTGAGGAAATAGTGCTAGCCGATGAGGTGGGCCTGGATGTGTATGGGATAGGGGAGCATCATCGTCCTGATTTTGCTGCCTCCTCGCCTGCGGTAATCATGGCGGCAGCGGCAGCGCGGACACAGAGAATTCGTCTGACGAGCGCGGTGACGATTTTATCCTCCTGTGATCCGGTCAGAGTATTTCAGGATTTTGCCACTTTGGACGGCCTGTCGAATGGGCGGGCTGAAATAATGGTAGGGCGGGGCTCCTTCCTGGAGTCGTTCCCGCTCTTTGGATGCGATCTGGAGGACTATAAAGAATTGTTCGAGGAGAAGCTGGAGCTGCTGCTCCAGATCCAAGCATCCGAATTCGTAACCTGGTCAGGCAAGCACCGCCCGGCGATTCACCATCAGGGGATTTATCCTCGTCCGGTGCAGCAGCCGTTGCCTATCTGGATCGGGAGCGCTGGAAGCCTTGAATCTGCCGCCAAGGCAGGTGAGATGGGGCTTCCATTTGCTTTGGCGATTATCGGTAATGTGAAGCCGGATGATTACAAAGAGCATGTAGCCTTGTATAAAGAAGCGGCCAAGCGGGCTGGTCATGATATCGCCAAGCTGCCGGTAGCCTCCCATTCCCACGGATTTGTGGCGGAGACGACAGAGAAGGCCTTGGCGCAATTTTATCCATCTACCTTTGCCAGAACGAACTTTAGAGCCAAGGAGAAGGGGACTCCGCCTTATCTTCAATCCGATTATGAAGTAGCTTGTCGCTTTGAGGGGGCGCTTTATGTGGGCGATCCGCAAACGGTGGCAGATAAAATTATTTACCTGCATCAGGAGATTGGGATCGATCGGTTCCTGCTCCATGTCCCTCACGGTTCGATGCCCCATCAGGAAGTGATGGAGGCCATTCGTTTATTCGGCACTGAAGTAGCTCCCCTCGTTCGGAAGCAAACGCAGACTCGTTAATGGGATTAATTCTGGCCACAACAGCCGAGCATTGGCTCAATCCAGCGTACCAGCGTAATAATGTAATACTTAAGAAGGCCTTGAGGATCATCTCCTCAAGGCCTTTATTTATTGTCAAGTCTGCCTGTCATTGTCACCGCTATTTAATCATCGAACCAGTATCCCCCTCTTGGCAACTGGCGAAAGGTCATATAGAATTATTCGCAAAAGATTAGCAAAATCTCTGACAACCGGCGGTGGACAAGCATGTATAAAGCAATCATTGTGGATGACGAGGAATCTGTGCGGGAAGGGCTGCAACATCATCTGGACTGGCAGGCCTTTGATATCGAAGTGGTCGGGACGGCACAGGATGGTGTTCAGGCGCTTGCACTGGTAGAGGAGGTCCTGCCGGATATCGTCGTGACCGATGTACGAATGCCTCAGATGGATGGCATTCAGTTAACCAAGCAGCTAAGCGCACGTAATCCGTTCATCAAGATCGTGTTCGTGAGTGGACATGATGATGTGGACTATCTGAGAAATGCCTTGCAGGTAAAGGCTATTGATTATATCCTCAAGCCGGTGCGAATCGACGAACTGCATGAGGTAATTGAAAGCGTAATCAAACAGCTCCAGGCAGAGGAGCAAGGCCGCCTGCGTATAGCGGATATGCGCAGTAAGCTGTCCTTGAGCATGCCATTACTCAGGGAAAAGTTCCTGATGTCGCTCATCAAGGACGGGTTAAAATACCAGCCTGATCAGGTTCAGGAGAGGCTGGAGTTCCTCGGGCTGAAGCTGCCGGTCGATGCTGATTACTGGATTATTTCAGTCAGTCTCGATGGACAGAAGGAACTGGCAGAGCAGCAGACTGAGGCGTCCAGGCAATTGGTCTCCTATGCGATTATGAATGTCTGCCAGGAATTAATTGATCAATATATGGGCGGTTATATCATTGAGAACAGGGACGGCGAATACATCGGCATCTTATGGTCTGAGCAGGCAGATGACCCGGAGGATGGACTTTACTTCCTGGCTACCGAGATTCGCGACAATCTGGAACGTTGGCTGGGAGTGAGCGTGACGATCGGAGTGGGGGAGCGGGTGAATGGGCTGGCGGAATTACCCTTGTCCTACAGCTATGCGCGGGAAGCGGTTCAACAAAAATGGTATCTGGGAGGCCAGCGCATTATTACCCTCGATCACTATGCCAGTAGAGAGGATGAATATCCACGGGTGGAGCATGGCTCCAATGATGTATTTGTATCTGCCATGCGGACGGGCGATGCTGCCGAATTGAAGGAAGAGCTGCGCCAAATATTCGGCCAGTGGGCGCGTCACCGCCACAAGGGTGTAATCTATGTCCGCAACATCACCCTGGAATGGCTGCTTATCGCCAATCGGCTGCTGATTGAGTTGCAGATTCATGATGCGGAGACGGACAGCAAAGAGAAGGAATTGTTCGAGCGCTTGTATCGTCTGGAGACATTAAGCGAGCTGGAGCAGGCAGTTACGGGCTATTTGCTGGAAATCTGCGAGAAGATTCGCGACAAGCGGCGGACGAAGCCCAAAAATGCGGTAGAACGGATCAGACAGGTCATTGGTGCGAAGTACGGGGAAGATTTGTCGATTGAAAAAATAGCGGAGGAGGTCTTTCTGTCTCCGACCTATATGTGTTTTTTCTACAAGCAGGAAACGGGCGAAACGGTGGTAGAGTATCTGACCAAGGTACGGATGGAGAAGGCCAAGGAGATGCTGCGCGACCCAGCCATTAAATTTTACGAAATAGCCAGCAAGGTGGGCTACATGAACCCAAGCTATTTCAGCAAGCTGTTCAAGAAGCATACCGGTGTGACACCCAGCGCTTACCGCAATGAGGTGCTGTGAGTGGCTGAAGGAGGAGAACATCCGTGGCAATCCGCTTGAGAAGACATTGGGATGGCTTGAAGAGTATGCTTCGCGAGCTGGTGGGAGCCCGCAAGTGGCTGGCCGCTTACCTGATCATAGTGTTGCTGCCAGCTTCCTTCATGATCCATTTCTACTCGGGACGCGCTTCGGATATCCTGGTGGATGAAGTGACCCAGACGATGCTGCAAACGTTGAAGCAAGCCGGAACCAACATTGATTACCACTTTGGACGCATCGAGGATTTATCGGATTCATTGATGATCAATCCCGTCTTGATTGGCTCGCTGAGCACCGACGGTACTGTGGAATCTTATATGGAGCAGCATAAGCAACTGAAGGATTTACGCGAGAAAGTCATTGAGCCGGCACAGACAAATGACAAGGTGGATAAGATCCGCTTGTATGTAGACCATTCAAAAAATTATTCCCGGGAGGGCATTAATTTCTTTGCCCTTGATGATGTGTTTGGCACCCCTTGGGTAACTCGGGCACTGGAGGCAGGCGGCTCGGGCGTGTGGGGTGGCTTGCATCTTCAAAGCTATCTTGACCAGTCCCCCGCCTATGTATTTTCCAATGCCCGGGTCTTGCGTTTCTACCGCGATTTCAATGTGCCCTCGGGCTTGCTGGTCATTGATCTGGACATGCAGGCGGTAAGTGACATTGCAGCCGATCTTGGTGGAATTGGCAGCGGCGAGGCCGGAGCCGTATATTTGGTGGATGAACACAATACAGTCATGTACCATAGCGATTTGCAGGCAGTTGGCGGAACGTTGGCGGAGGACGTGCGCGGCGTAATCTCCAATCGTACGGAGGGCGTGCAGGCTTTTGAACGGGAAGGGGACAAGCAGTACGCGATTTTCACCTCGCTTCGTACGACGAATTGGAGGCTGGTTGTGGAAGTGCCGCAGGAAGTCATTGCTGGCCGGGTGGTGGAACTGAATCAATTTTCCGGACTTACCGGCTTGCTGGGAACCACGTTATTGTTCGTCATCTTGCTGTTTGTGCTGCAAATGTTCTTTGTGCGCAGCATGAGCCGACGAGTGCGCACAGTGGTCCATTCAATTCGCCGGGAGGGGATTGAGAGTCTGGACGAGCAGATGCAGGATGGTGCTAAAGACAACCGGATACTTGAGAGTAGCGTCAACGTATTGATTCACAAGCTCCACCGCTTGATGGGAGAGGCCTATACTGCCAAGGTTCAGGAGCGTGAGGCCATGCTGCGAGCTTTGCAGGCACAGATTAATCCCCACTTTCTCTACAACACGCTGGATTCAATTAATTGGCTGGCGCGGAAGCATGATGCTCCGGATATAAGCCAAATGATTGACGGACTGGCCCAGTATTTCCGCTTGAGCTTGAATAAGGGGCAGGATATGGTCAGTGTTGCGGATGAATTGGAGCTGGCCAGAGTGTACCTGGAAATTCAGAGACATCGGTTCAAAGATAGCTTCGAATACGAAATTATTGGTGGTGACGAATTGGCGGGGTACATGATGCCAAAGCTGACGCTCCAGCCTTTAGTGGAGAATGCTCTACTGCACGGTATTCAACATACAAGAGATATGTCGGGACGAATTCAAATCGAAGCTTATACCGAAGGGGAGGAATTGTGGATGGTGGTGTCGGATGACGGCGTAGGAATGGAGATGCAGACAGCCAAGCGAATGCTGCACTACGGTAAGCCTGATGCTGATGCTGCGGGTCGGGGAGGCTCGTATGGACTGTATAATGTACATGAGCGCATCCGGCTGTTCTCTGGCGAAGGTTATGGCTTGAGCATTTATTCCGAACCGGGTAAGGGAACGGCCGTTACCGTAAGGATGCTGCTGCAACGGATAGAAAAATAATACATTTCAGCCTTCTCTTGTTGGTTTAGGGAGAGGGCTTTTTGATACTTCGATAAATCGAGTCAGAAATCGAAAGATCGATATCTACTAACCTCCTCCTGCCTTTTCTATAATGAGGCTAACAACGGAGGGGGGAGACAAAAGTGGTTAGGCAGATTCGACAACACTGGGAGATGTATCTGTTATTACTGCCCGGGATTTTATTCATGCTGTTGTTCAAATATACGCCGATGTACGGTGTGCTAATCGCCTTTCAAGACTTTAATATTTTTAGCGGCATTGGGGGAAGTCCGTGGGTGGGGCTTAAGCAATTCGAGAAGCTGTTCCATTCACCGGAATTTCTCCAGGTATTGGTCAATACCTTGCTGATCAGCTTTTACAAAATCGTGCTGCTCTTTCCGCTGCCGATTTTGATCGCGCTGCTGCTAAACGAAGTGAGAATTCTATGGTTCAAGAAAACCGTGCAAACAATCGTATATTTACCCCATTTTCTATCCTGGGTCATTATTACGAGCTTGTTTGTCACCATCCTATCACCCTCGGGAGGGATGGTTAATGAACTGATCAAGATGTTTGGGGGATCGCCAATTGCCTTCTTTACCGACAACAGCGTCTTCCGAAGCCTGGTAGTCTTCACTGCTGGGTGGAAGGAGTCGGGCTGGAACGCCATCATCTTTATCGCAGCCATCTCCGGGATCGAGCAGGAGCAATATGAAGCGGCCGAGATTGATGGAGCAGGGCGGATACAACGTATGCTGCATATTACGCTGCCCGGCATTTTGCCTACCATCGTGTTAATGTTCATTTTGCGAATTGGCAATGTGCTGGAGGCCGGGACCGAGCAAATCCTGACGATGTACAATCCGATTGTTTATGCCACGGGGGATGTCATCGGGACTTATGTGTACCGAATGGGCTTGGGTAAGCTGGATTACAGCTTCAGTACCGCCGTGGGCCTGTTCAATTCCGTTGTCGGATTTTTGCTGGTTATCTTCGGGAATCAAATGAGTAAAAAGCTAGTGAAGCGCAGTATTTGGTAAGGGGGAGCAGCTATGCTAAAAAAGAGGAACGCCAAGGACTGGCTGCTTGACGGATTCATCTATCTGTTCATGATCGCCTTGGCTGTAATGACCTTGACGCCGTTCCTGAACTTGCTGGCCAAGTCAGTCAGTGAAGAATGGGCGGTTGTCTCGGGGAAGGTTACAATCCTTCCTATCGGCTTTCAATTGGAAACGCTTAAATTTGTAGTAACCTCCAGCAACTTTACAAGCTCGCTGGGAATATCTGCGCTGGTCACTGTAATCGGTACTGTCATGGCCATATTGCTAACCGCCGTCACCGCGTACCCGCTGTCCAAGCCGCAAATTCCGGGAGTCAGCTTCATTCTTATTTTGTTCGTGTTCACGATGCTGTTCAGTGGAGGGATTATTCCCAACTACTTGCTGATTCGCGAACTGAACCTATTGAATCATTTAGGCTCGTTAATCTTGCCGGGCATGATCAGCGTGTTTAATTTGCTGGTGATGAAGAGCTATTTCGAGGGACTGCCTGAAGCATTGGAGGAATCGGCAAAAATAGACGGAGCAAGAACGTTCACCATTTTGTTCCGCATCATTCTACCGATTAGCAGTCCTGTGATTGCGACGATTTCGTTGTTTTATGCCGTAGGCTACTGGAACGATTTCTTTAGCGCCATGTTGTATATCAGTGATCCGGCTCTAAAGACTTTGCAAATTTACTTGAAGGACATCGTAATCAATGCGGACCTGGCAGCCTTGGGAATGTCACCTGACGACATGATGAACTTGCCGGGTGAGGGTGTCCGGGCGGCAGCGGTCATTGCGTCGACGGTTCCAATCCTTTGCGTCTATCCTTTTTTACAAAAGTATTTTGTCAAAGGGGTTTTGATTGGCTCAGTGAAGGGATAACTACCTGGGCAAGAAGTGGCAACTAACTTAGAGGAGGGTTCTGCATGTTACAGAGAAAATGGTTGAGTGTGTTATTATCGGTGGCCTTAATGCTGGGATTGGCGGCGTGCAATACAGGAGGAGGGCAGCAAGGGGATACCTCGACGGCACCTGGGCAGGAAGCGAATGCGACCAAGCCGAAGTTGAAGGTGCTGTATCCGAGCCAGCCGGAGGATTACAATACGTATCCGGTGGCAGCGGTGCTTGAGGAACGAACGGGATACAAAGTTCAATATGATATGCTGCCTGCCGATAATCCGCAAGACAAATTGAACATCGTCA
Source organism: Paenibacillus senegalimassiliensis (assembly GCF_001486585.1). Taxonomy (GTDB): domain Bacteria; phylum Bacillota; class Bacilli; order Paenibacillales; family Paenibacillaceae; genus Fontibacillus; species Fontibacillus senegalimassiliensis. The sequence continues at coordinate 167,705 of NZ_LN909044.1, read as the reverse complement.
TTGCCTCGGGCGAGGAGTATGACGCCATTGCGGTGAGGGGAACCAGTGCGGATAAAGCGCTGTTTGCGGACTATGCGGTGCGTGGTGCTTTGACGGACCTGACCCCGTTAATTGACGAATACGGTCCCAATATCAAGAAGGCACTTTCCGAGGTTACCTTGGACGCCTTGACGATTGACGGCAAGATTTATGGTATTGGCAACCGTACGATGGAATTTGTGGGCGGCGGCTTGCTGATTCGCCAGGATTGGCTGGATCAATTGGGATTGCCGCTTCCAACAACGGTAGATGAATTTGTTTACGTGCTGGAGCAGTTTCAGGAGAAGGACCCTGGAGGCAATGGGGGTCAGAATATTCCGTTCAGTATTTTGGGAACCGATCCTTTTCCGGCCAATATTTCCGGTGCTTTCGGCTTGACCAATGCCTGGAACGAAGTGGATGGGGAACTGTTACCACGTGCGCTGGCTCCGACCCTGGAGGATTATGTAGCCTTCATGAACGACTTGTTCCAACGGAAGCTGCTGGATAACGATTTTGTTATTAACAAGGTCGCTAACCTTAAGGAAAAATTGACGAACGGTCAGGCCGGTGTCATCCCGACAACCTGGGCTGAGGTAACACCTTTGGTAGAAGCCATTAAGAAGAATCATCCCGAAGCCAAGCTGGCTTTTATCCCGACACTCCAGGGAGCCGACGGACAGATGGGCCTATCGGCAGCGAGTGGCTTTGACCGGATTACGATGATTCCGAAGTCTGCCAAACACAAGGAGGACATCATCAAATGGATTGATGCCATGCTGGAAGAAGAGACCTTCAAGCTGGTGGTACTGGGGGAAGAGGGCAAGCATTACACCTATGAGAACGAAGCTTATGTGCCGATCAACCCTATTTTCACGGATGAGCGCAACCGGGCTAACAATTTCCTGATCGGACTGGATGAGGAGAAATACCCGATTTACTGGCAGGCTCGGGTACGTAAGGACCCGGTCATGTTTGAGGCTTACGAGTTCCTGAACATGAAGCAGCCGGAGGAAGCGGCACAGCGTGATGCGTTGCGTCTGGCTCCCTACCTTCCCGAGTTCTCCAAGAACAGCCAGAGCCTGGACACCTTGTCCAACGATACGATGGTCAATCTAATTTTTGGCTCGACATCAGCCGGCAGTCTGGAGAGCTTCCGTCAGCGGTTCAACGCCGAGGGTGGGGAAGCTACGGTGCAAGAAGTGAATGATTGGTACAAGACATCAGGCAACTAATACAGGAGGTGATCCAAGTGAATCGAATCATAGAAGCGGATGTGGTAGTAGTAGGTGCAGGTCCGGCGGGAGTGAGTGCGGCGATTGCTGCCGGACGCACAGGAGCGCGTACGGTACTGATTGAACGCTATGGCTTTATCGGCGGCATGTCCACGGCTGCACTGGTCTATCCGTGGATGACTTATCATACTTCTGACGGGAAGCAAGTGATTGGCGGTATCGCGCAAGAGATTGTAGAACGCTTGCAGGCGCTGGGGGCGTCCCCGGGGCATGTCCGGGACACTTGTGGTTTTGTTCATACGGTGACGCCCTATCATCCCGAAGTGTATAAGGTGTTGGCAGTTGACATGCTCAAGGAAGCTGGCGTCAAGCTGTTGCTGCATAGCTTTGTAGATGAGGTCCGTAAAAGTGAAGATGACCGAATATCTTCGGTCATTCTCACCTCCAAGTCCGGCCGGATCGAGGTGGCGGGGAAGGTGTTCGTAGATACGACGGGTGATGCCGATATTGCCTATCTCTCCGGTGCCCACTGCTTGAAGGGAAGGGACCAGGATGAGGCCACGCAGCCGATGACCATGAAATTCCGCATGCGGAATGTCGATCTTGAGGTCGTGAAGCAGTATATGCTGGAGCATCCGGAGGAATTTTATCCCAAGACACCGATCGCCGAGCTGCCGGAACTGCCATTAACGGCGGTGCAAGGCTTCTACAAGCATTGGAAGCAAGCCGAATTGCCGATTAATCGTGATCAAGTCCTGTTCTTTACCGGACCGGAATCCGACGAGGTTCTCGTTAATATGACGCGTGTACAGGGACTGGACGGTACGAAGATGGAGGACCTGACCGAGGCGGAGGAGCAGGGGCGCAAGCAGGTGTTGATGGTGGCTGACTTTATGCGGAAGGAACTGCCGGGCTTCGAGTCTGCGGTCATTTCACAGGTAGGTGCTCAAATTGGCATTCGTGAAACCCGGAGAATAGAAGGCGTGTATACGCTGGAAATGGATGATGTGGTCGCCGGTCGCCGGTTTGAAGATTGTATTGCAAGAAGCGGATATCCCATCGATGTCCATTCGCCCAAGGGCGGGGATGTTATCGTATCCTGGGTGGAGGGCGACGGAGCCTACGATATTCCATTTCGTAGCTTACAGTCCAGAAATATTAGCAATTTACTCGCAGCGGGTCGTTGCATTTCCACCTCGCATGAGGCACTGGGCACCACGCGTCTTACGCCGAGCTGCATGGCCACCGGCCATGCAGCGGGGACGGCGGCCGGACTTGCAGTCCTCCAGGGGACAGAACTGCGTGATCTGAATGTGCAAGGCTTGCAACAAGCATTGGTAGAGCAAGGCGCATTGCTATAAATACATGATACTGGAGTGGAAGGAACCTGTTGATGATCAATCATATCTAAGGAGTGATGATGCATGAAACAGATTTCTTTCAGCAAAGCATGGGTGTTGTCATTAATAGCGGTATTCTTGCTTGTGGGTGTCTTCCCTGTGGCTCCTGCCCAACGGGCAGCGGCCATGGAGACAGGCGAACGAATCATTGTGGATAATGCCGATAGCGGATTCACCTTTACCCCGCAGGCGGCCTGGACGGACAGTACGCATGTACCCGGGTATTACGGCAGTAATTACAAAGGCGATGTGAGTAGTGGAGCGGATACGGGCGTGGCGGCCAAGTGGACCCCGACAATTACGGATGCCGGCTACTACAAAATTTATATGTGGTGGTCCGCAGCAGATAACCGTCCGGATGCCGCTCCAATTGAGATCAAATATTTTAATGGACAGAAAACGGATACTTCCTTGACGGTGAACCAGACGATCAATGGTGGGCAGTGGGTCTATCTCGGCACGTATTATTTGGGAACGAACGGGCAGGATTACGTGAAAATCAAAGGTGATGATGCTGGCTACACAGCCGCCGATGCGGTGATGTTTGAACTATCGCAGAAGCTGAGTACGCCTCCGAAAGCCTGGCCTTCTGTAACGCCGGAGCCTGCTCCGGAACCCTTGCCACTTAACACGGAAATAATTATTGATAACAAATCGCCGGAGTTCAGTTCCTTTATTGATGGTAAAGCAACTGCATGGAAGACTAGCAACGAAACACCGGGGATGATTGGCACGGATTATGCTGTTTGCAGCACCAAGGGGAACTGGAATTATGCGAAATACACACCTGTGCTGACGACGCCGGGTACCTATGAGGTATTCATTAACTGGACGGCCCATCCCAACCGGGCTGATGAAGTGGGCGTCGTAGTTGAGCACCGAGGTGGAGTGGACACCTCACAAACAGTAAATATGAAGCAAAATGGCGGACAATGGAACTCGATAGGTCAATATCAGATGCAGGGAGCGGGTAAGGACTATGTAAGCATCGTCTGCGACGATGAGGGCAACGTGGTGGCTGATGCGGTGAAGTTCAAGCTGATTGCTTACGATACACCAGCCGCTCCTTCTTCTCCTCAATATACAGGCGTGAAGAAGGTAGCGATTGTTCAGGATGAGAATGGACAATTTGGCCTTACCGTAGATGGAGAGCCCTTTGAGGTGAAGGGTGTTGCCGGTGCTGAGGTTATTTCAGAGATTGCCGATGCGGGAGCAAATGCGGTACGAACCTACGATGCTTCGGACAAGCATATGAAGGGCTGGGAAGTGCTGGATGAGGCCGAGGCGAATGGCGTCAAGGTAATGATCGGGTTATGGATCGAGCATTACAGCGATGATGATTTTGTCAATAACAAGCCTAAGATCCAAAGCAACTTAAATCAATTGAAGACCTATGTGGACAAGTATAAGGATCATCCTGCTGTATTGGCCTGGGGTGTGGGCAACGAGGTAGATAAGACGACTAGCCCAAGAGAGGTCTATGATGCCATCAATCATTTGGCTCAGTATATTAAAGAGCAGGACAAAAATCATCCAACCGTCATCGTATTGGCGGGCTCGAGTCCGATCAAGGTGCAAAATACAAGATTGTATGCGCCAGCTATCGATATTGTGGCCGTGAACTCTTACAAGCATATAGGCAATGTCCATACGAATGTAACCGGCACGGCATCTGGCCAAGGGCATTGGATTGGTCCTTATATGGTGACCGAGTTTGGCGTGGACCAGTCCGCTACCAGCTTGACTGAAAGTGCCAAGACGACTTGGGGGGTCACTCTGGAGCAGGAGAGCTACTACAAGGAACAGCAATATATAGATCGTTATACTAATCATATTGCACCCTATCAGGGCAGGAATATCGGTTCCTTTGTCTTCAAGGGCGCCGATGTGGTGGGGATGACCCATACCTGGTATAACATGTTCCTGGAGAATCATACCCAGAAGACCGGAATTTACGACGCGATGTACAAAGCGTGGAACGGAAGCTATCCGGCCGACCGCGCCCCGGGAATCCAGACCATTACCTTGAATGGCCAATTGGATTCTGACAGCATTATTCTCGCACCGGGCGTGGACGCCCTAGCCCAAATTACGGTGGATACGTATGGTGAAAGTGACCCGTTAACCTATGTATGGGAGATCAGGGAGGAGTATAAGAAGGGAGCGACCGCTTACCCGGCTGATATCGTTCCGGTGGCACAGGAACCGGACCCGTCAGCTATCGGGGATGTGGGGCGGAGGCAGCTTAGAACTCCAGAGATTCCCGGCTATTATCGACTGTTTGCTTATGTATATGATGCGACCGGGCACGTAGGCACGGCAAGCTTGCCCTTCAAGGTAGAATAGCATTGAACTATAAATGACCTCAGCCTCCACCATAACATGGAGAGCTGAGGTCATTTGTTTAATCCATTCGCATGAGCTTGATGGCATCGCCTGCAATCCATCCGTTGTCGCTGCCCGCCACCAGTTTGATGCTGTTCTCAAATTGCCCTGGTTTCATAGGCAGCGGGGCGCTTCCCAGCCGTAGCCAGCCTGAGCCCGAGAGGTCGACGCTTAGGGTTGTATTAATAGTATCATGCTGAATCTCGACCCTTTGGCTACTGCCTGGGCGCACATGCTCTTCAGGCACATGTAAGTAGATGTCGTAGTTGCCCTCAAGACCAATCCAAGGATTGAATTGAAGGTAATAAGCATTGTGCTCATAGCCATGCTCATCGTCCAGTCTCATCTCCATGCTGTTGCCGCCTGGCTCAGACTGATACGGAGTGATGCCTGCTTGTTGTCCGCTATCCAGATAGACCGTTTCTGTGAAGCGCTCTACTCCTGATTTGTAGGCCTTGTAGGTCACGTGAATCGCGGCTTCGTCTCCGAAGTGGAGAGCGAGGGTATGCGTACGCATGCCGCCCAGCGGTACCTCCAGCGTAAAGCTGCCCTGATCGATCCTTTGCCCTGAAGCTGCTGCGGTTACCTCGTAGAGAACCTCGATTTCGGTAGCCATATCTTGCAGATCGTCATTGTGAACGGTCAGCCTTCTGATCGGCGTCGCCTTGCCCCAATACGGATTGTCGGCTGCTTCAATGCTTGTACGCATATCATATTCATAATCAAAGACGGCGACCGGAGCATAGGAGCGTCTCCAATAGGCTTCAGGTGAATCAGCATAGCCGGTAATCGGGTCCAGCACGCGTGGATGACTGCGGTCCGTCCAAGGGTCAAGCAAGGGCATTATTGCAAAGTCGGGCCGATATCCGGGCTGTGTCAGGTCTTCCTCGGTCCAGCTAAGGGGCAGGCGTTTTGTCTCCGGCGTGGTTTGCTGCCCGAATACCTTTTGCAAGGAATAATAGGTGTTGATGATTTCATAACCCGTAGCGCGGTGTCCGCGAAAAATCGTCATAGCCTGCTGTACCGCACGCACGCGCTCCTCAGGGGCCGGCTGGTCATAACAAGCGTTGTCTTCATATACAAAAATAAGCTGTGGCTTCCAGTGTTCGTCATGGCGGTGATAAATGTCCGGCGCATATCCGTTAAGGCCAAAGCTATAGGAGACGCCCGCTGCCGCCAACGAGGGAGAGGGATACCTTGGGGTAGCCTGCGTGACTACCATCGGCCGGGTGCTGTCGTGAGCTTGTGCTTCTGCCGCCCAGGCTTCATCATAGCCGGATTCATTAGCCAGTGACCACATAATAATAGAAGGGTGATTGCGTAGTGTGGTCACCATGTCCCGCACGGCCGTTAGCTGATTGGCCTGGGTACCGATGGCCCCATGGTGATTGCCATTATTGATGGTGCTCTCGGCAATCATGAGCATGCCCTTCTCGTCGGCAATATCGAATAACGCCTTCACCCACATGCCCCGATGGGTGCGGAGCACATTAATATTCAGAGATTTGGCGGTATCGATGTAGCAGCTCCAGTATTCAGGATTATACAGGTATAAGCCACTGGTCCCTACGCCTTCTGTATACCCGTCCTTCCAGGTGGGCTCGACGGATTCCCCGTATAAGCGGGTCCTCACGTTGTTCAGATAGAAGCCGCGTACATCGTCATCCGTATCCTTGATGACCTCGACTTGCCGAAAGCCAAAACGTTCCGTATGTTCGGCGAAAGCTTGATCTTGCTCCTTGAGTACAAGCTGCAGTTGATAGAGGAACGGGGCGTGTGGCCACCACAGCACAGGATGGCTCCAGGGCTGGCTAAGGGTTAGAGCCAGGCTCTCGCCTGGTGCCAGAGTGACCTCCGGTTGATTGCTGAATGGCAGGGCTTCCCGTTCACTGGCATATTCGTAGACCGTGGCGCACACGTGGAAGGTGCGGCTCGCAGATCCTTCATTTTGCAGCAGGATGTCGGCCTCAATGGTCTGCTCGGTTACCGATGTCCGAACATAAACATCCTTGACATGAAGCGCCGGGACGGATTTGAGCAGCACATCGCCAATCAGGCCGTTATCGAGATTTCTCCAGCCACGATCTTTATTGTAATATTCACATCGGTCACCGAGGGGATAATCGGTTCCGCAGGCAGGATCGTAAGGATAATCCTCGTTCGGATACTCTCCTTTGAAGGCCGCCGTATAGTCCTGAACGACAACGGTCAGACGATTGTCCGTTGAAGGGACATTCACCAAGTGCGTGATATCGATTTCAAAAGGATGCTTGTTGATATGGGTATAGTCCTGATCAACTTCTTCCGTAGTAACCAACTTGTCGTTGACATATACCCAGCATTTGAAATTCACGCTCATGAACTTCAACTTGACGCGCTTGCCAATAAATGAAGCGGGAATATCGAATCGTCGTTCATACTGCCCCTTATGGACATATTGCCAAAAATAAGGGAAATCAAAGTCGCCCATTACGGCGGCGTCTCCAGGTTCAGACAAGGCGGATGACCAGGACATGGGAACCCGTACCGGGGTTGATGTATGCCAATCATTAGCCGGATCTTCGAGAGCGGCCTGAATAAAGGAATGGTTCTGATTAGGTTGCTTCCAGCGGCCCGGCTCATCGAGCTCGTAACCAAATAAGGGCATACGCAACGGTTTGAAGGTCCACATGGGGCCATTCAGGATAAGTTCCTCACATCCGGCAGCAGAAGTTGGCAGGATATTAGGTTTCATTTTGCAAATCGCTTCCTTTCTATGAACGGTTGTTTTGTAAGCTCAATCTCAGTATAGTGGAGGGGAAGTTTCGTTTTTAGTTTCGTTTTAGTTTCGCTTTTCACTTGAAAGGAGAAGGAATACATGCCACATCGCAAGAAAATAACATTGCAGAGATTAGCTAGTCAGCTTGGTCTCTCAGCCCATACTGTATCCAAGGCTCTGCGAGGGTTGCCTGGCATGTCCGAGGAGACGCGAGAAATAGTGGTGAAGGCGGCGAGCAAGGCGGGTTACCTCACTCGGGATCAGAAGAGGGGGCTGGCGGCCGAGCATATTCCACGCTTCACGCCCAGCCCCCGAGTCTTCCGGTATATATGGACTAATGAACTGCGAGGGTTGTCGTTGCACCAATTAATCCTGCAAGGGATTCAGGAGAAGATGGAGGAGTTCGGTCATGTGGTCCAGACGTTAGCAGCACCGGGCGAGGGCGACACGGCATCCATACAGCAGTGGCTTGATCGACAGCAGATGGCCTATTGGGATGGCATCTTTATTCCTCCGGCACTGCCGGCCAAGCTGGAGCGGGAATTGTTAGCCCTGGAGCTGCCACGCATTCTCATTAATTTCCCTTCGGCGGCGGAAGCGGTAGACAGCGTTATTTGGGATGTGGGCACAGCCATTCGTCAAGCGGTACGATATCTGACAGAGATGAATCATACACGCATTCTGTACATCGGAGACACGACCCGGCACCGGGGACTTGAGATTCGTTGGAAGGCATTTAAGGAAGCAATGGAGGAAGCGGGGCAACAGGTCCGACCGGAGCAACATGTCATCGGGCGGATTGTAGATAAGGAGCAGTGGGCCGATGCCGTAGCCTCCCAATTGGACAAGCTGGAGGCTACCGCTATCCTGTGCGCAGTCGAGCATGATCCGGCGTGGATTTATTACGCCAGCAGCCGGGCAGGGCGCAGCATTCCGGCCGATTGTTCACTGGTAAGCCTGGAGAATGATCGAAATCCGCTGGTGCCTGAACTAACTCGTCCCATCTTGCTGGTCAGGGAAGCAGGCGCTCGTGCAGCCGAGCGAATGCTCTGGCGCATGGCCAATCCGTCCAAGCCCTACGAGCATACTCTATTACAGGGAAGCTTCTATGAGGGGAATACGGTATTGCGTAAGTAATCTGAATTTTAAAAAAGGAGTACTGCCATGAAAAAGAGACATGAAGTTTTGTTTGAACAGCTTCGTACCTATCGGAGTGAACTGTTGAGTCTAGTAGATGGACTTTCGGATGCGGAGGCAGACATAATTCCAGAAAGGTTCAACAATAATATTCGTTGGAATCTGGGACATGTTCTTCTGGATCAATATTTGTGGATTTGGGTACTGGCGAAGGAAGACGTACTGATTCCCTCGGGCTTTAGTGAATGGTTTGGGTTCGGAACAGCACCTTCTCATTTTACAGATACAACGCCTAAGCTATCTACACTAGTTGAATTATTAAGAGAACAGCCGGACCTGATTCAAGGCCGTTATCATGACAGGATGGAAGAAGAGTTTGCCCCCACAGATATGGGGATAATCACCATTGAGCAAGTGCTGATTCGAACGATCTTTCATGAAGGCCTGCATATAGGGGCCATCCAAGCACTAAAGCGCAGTCTGTAGATAGCATCGGGCGATCATCAACGCAACGAAATATTCGCCACATCACGACCGCCCTGCCATAGAACTCCTACTACAGCTTAATCAGCCACACCTGCAAATAGCCGTTGAAGGGCTGCAGAGACTGGATACTGAACCCGGCAGCTTCGGCCAGAGCATAGATCTCATCGATGCTGTAAAGCTTGATGGAGACGGATTCTTGTGACGATGGAGAGAGAGGGGCGGCATCGGCTATGGTCTGATGGCTATACTCAGGCAAATCGGTAAAATCCTTGGCGGGAGACAGAGGATCGACATACCGCTTCCACGGTGTCGTCAGAAGCAGGCTTCCTGGCGTTGCCAGCCGGGCATGGATATTACGGAGTACAGGCAAAGGATTGTAGCGTAAATGCTCCAGCACTGAGGTCAGCAACACAATATCATAGGTGGCTGAACCGGGAATCCCGGCTGCTTCAATATCACGCTGAATCCATTGCAGCCCGTACCTAGTGGCTAACGCATCTGACCAATATTGCGTGGTGTTATCCAGAGCGTAGCACTCTGCACCCGAGAGGGCACTGAACAGCAGCAGTGTACCGTAAGCGGGTCCGATATCCAGCACACGGGCCGGGCTACCAGCGGTCGCTCGCTCGTTAAGCAATCGATTAAGGATGGAGACAAGTGGAAGCCAGGTGGAAGCCTCCACTTGCTGGAAGCGCGTCAGTTCATCGGATGAAGTATCTTCAAGAGGAGTGTGGTGCTCCCGAATCAACTGCTGGGCCTGAACGATGCGGGCCATAGCCTGCTTCAAGCCGCCGGGAACCACTGTGCCTTGCTCCTCCTTGCTTGTTGATGTAAGATCCTCCGACTGGATTGGAGCGGTTCGGCCTACAGAACATAGCAGATAGCCAGGTAACTCCCGTTGCTCGGTCTCTGTAAGAGTGAGATACCACTGGCGGGCAATTTGCTTAAGCGGACCTGTGCCAGCGATAAAATCCAGAAAAGCCAGGCTGTCGAGGAAGCCAATGCGCGATTCCTCCTGAAGGGTCAGACCTGCATCGCGGAATACCTGCTCCATCGTGCCTACGGGTGTCTCCTGGCCATACATCCACTTTCCGGATTGCTCAGCGGCAAACTTCCCTAGACGGTAGGGCAGGGAAGCGGCAGAAGGGGTAAGGATGACCAGCAGCCCGCCGGGCTTGGTGATTCGTATCATTTCCTGCACGATGCGTACCTGCTCCTCATGAGAGAAATGCTCCAGCACACCGGCATTCCAGGTCAGATCCACACTGTGGTCGGGCAACGGAATCTCCCTTATATCGGCAAACAGGTAGTTGGCAGACAAGCTTTCCTTATCGAAGGCCGCTTTACTGTTAGCGAGTGCTTGCTGGCTATAGTCGATTAGAGTAACCTCTGCTCCCTCACGGGCGAGCCGGAGCGATATTTTCCCTGTGCCCGAGCCTGCCTCCGCGATATTTAAGCCCCTCAGGGTTCCTCCCAAAGCGATAAGCTGCTCATATACCGTTTGGCTAACGCTATCCCATTCGTAGGACACGGGCTGCGACCACAGTCGTTCCCACACATGTTGCTGTAATTCTTCCTGACGCGATGTCACTGTACCAATCACTCCTTTGGCTCGTTTAGATAATGCTCCAGCATCACTTTGAAGTCCGGGTTGTCATGTAAAAGAGCTAGCTGCTCTAGCCCATAACCTCCGTATTGCCGGAGTAACGCCTTACGATTGAGGTCGAAATCGGTCCATTTATCCGGTAGGGACATGCGCTGCGCCATGGTCGCGTGGTATACCCAGCTTGAGAGCAGACATTTGGGGCGCCAGTCGGTACGCGTTCCCATATAGTTGGCGTATCCAATTAGCAGACTGTCGTCCTCGTAGCCTTGCTTCCCCGCAAAATAACGCAAATCATATCCGCCGACAGACTCCAGTGCTTCCCTTCGATGGATGACTGGATGCACAAAGCCAGGGCGGACACCGCTCTGCGGGAGACTTGCAAGCAAGGCCAGCAACTCTTGTTCATTCTCGGGCAAGGTCACCTGTTGCTTCAGGGGAAGCAACTCTCCGGAAGACGTTAATATGCCCGGACAAATCATGGGGTCGTCGTGATCGTCGAGATATTGAATGAGTGGAAGATACCAATTCTCAGGGAAGTACATATCCACATGGATCTCGGAAATATAAGGAGTGTCTGAATAATGGGTGTAAATATGCTCGAAGCAAGCCTGGCGGGCCTGGGCAATTCCGACGTTATGCCCATCGCCAAGCACCTCGGCAGTAACCCCGCTGCGGAACAACAGATGCTCCAGTTCGTTACGGTTCAGCTCCCCTTGATGGTAGACAATGACGTGATGCTCCGGAGAACGGCTTAAGCTCCGCAGACATTCCAGGGTCATAGACAAATCCTTCTCCCTGGTAGTTTGCCGGATCAGCAAGGGGAGGGTATGAATGATAGAGTTACCTGACTTGACCCGGACCGGAGGGAAGATAGCGGAACAATTGTCCTCCCTTGCATTATCGAATTCCTTACCCGCTACGGAAGGCAATTTCGGTGTATCAGGGACCCAAGCAAGGGTATGCTCTTCTGCAACAGCCGTATCTTTGAGAAATTGCTCGCTCCCAGGCAAATCGCTCTCGCGGTAGATGTGGTAGGCCGGGTAATGAGTATCAACATAAAGAGGGATACCCAGCGCAGCCGCACGGATACAGAAATGACGGTCTTCCCCCCAGAAAGATAAATTATAGATGGGGTCAAAGCTAACCCCGCGAAGAAGTGCTTCCTTTCTAATTAAGGTACAAGCTCCCAATCCCCCGACTGGATATAAACCCGGAATATTAAGCATTGCGATAAAGCGTTCAGACCTCTCCCGAATTTCTTCCTTCTTCAGCTTCTCCCCCGGAGCTTGCTCCCATTGCATATATTCATCCATCATCCACACTTGGGGGCGGGGATAAGCATCAGGCTGCCAACGGGTCCAAAATATTTCCGATACAATCGGCCTCCTGCAACTGTACAATTGCTCCAAGGTCTGCGGATGAAGGAGAATATCGGAATCAATGAGCAGCAACGCGTCCACGTTTTGCTGTATGGCATAGGCTATCATTTCATTCTTGTAGGTGGCGACCTTCCAGATCAGTTCATGGCTCCAATAGTGGGTAGTTTCATTACGGAGATAGGAAGAGGGAGCTTTCTTGGTAATCAGGAGCGTGTCTGGATGATTGGTTGCAAATGTGCGAAGCAATTCTGAAGCATCAGGATCATCATTCTCATCAATGAAATAATAGCTGATGTTCATAGTGGATGTTATCAGCCGCTCCAGGGACTTTAAGAACCATCTTAAAATGGCAGGCGACTGGCGAATTGGACTGGCAATGATGATGTGGGGATTCTCCTTTAATGAAAGAAGTTCTCCCTGTTGGTCTAAATTAGTCATGTGCCACCTCGCCTGATGACCCTTGACCAGAATCCGGCTGCTGATTAGATGTGGGTTCTCTGAAGATGACGGCATTCAAGGTTTGATCCAGGCGGGCGGAGAAGTAACGGCGATTAGCGAGCATCATCTCATCTTCCGGGCGATAGGATAGAGCAAGCTCGTTGTGCTGGCAGGCCAATTCATATTTGCCAAGCTTGTCGTAGCAGACGCTTAGCTGTAAATGAGGCAACCAGGTAGAGCAGGTGGGGTTATTGAAACCCAGAAAGTGTTCGGGAAGGGGGATGGATAATGCCAATTGGTACCAGACGACCGCCGCCGTATAATTCCCTGCGTGCAAAAAATGATAACCCATTCGGCAGCAAGTATCCGGGCGTGGAGCATCATACTTCAGAGCTCGCATTGTGGCATCCAGTGCAGCCTGCTCATTTTGAAGCTCATGATAGCAGTCGGCCAGCTTCCCGCAGGCTGCAATACAGTCTTCGACCCAACCATTGCCATCGCCAAGAAAGGCTTGATAGTAGTGGATGGCCTTATCCAGCTTACCGTGATCCTTTAACTCGTTGGCATAATAATAAAGGTCTCGCGGAGACAGCGTCCTTCCAAGCTCCAGTTGCTTCTCATAGATTCGTAGATTGCGAGTAGAGTCCCGTTCGGAAGCCTTGCCCATATGTTGAATGGAAATATCGCTGTTCATGAGCTTGCCACCAACTTGCAAATACTCATGCACAGCGCCGGCCCACCGAAAGCCTGCTTCTCTGCGGACTAGTCGATTACGTCTCAAGCTAAAGGTACTGTTGCCATATTTGTCACGGGATAAATGGTAGAGCATGGTTACCGAATCTACGGTGGGGTCTAGCTGCTCCTTGAGAGCTTTTAACTTCATGCGGTCTTCTTCAAGCAGAAGGTCATCTGCATCAAGCCACATAATGTAGTCTCCCGTCGCTTGCTCAAAGGCATAGTTGCGTGCAGCGGCAAAGTCGTCAATCCAGGAGAAGAAGAAGACGCGGGCCTGGAAGCGATGCGCAATCTCCACAGTGCGATCTGTGGAGCCGGTATCTACGATGATAAGCTCCTCTACCAAATCGGCTATGGATGTGAGGCAATGCTCCAATGACTGTTCCTCATTCTTGACGATCATGCACAAACTGACGGTAATCAAGGCAAGCCCTCCTCAGATACAAAGGTTATTGTTAATCATATTGGGTTGCCCTGCCTCATATTCTTAGAGTATGTGTGTCTATACCGACTTTTTACGTTCCCTTGGGAGGTCTTATCAATGAGTATGCCAACAATACCGGAGGAGCCGCACCGGCCGAACCGTGAGCAGGTCGTGAATGATCTCCTCAAATCGGTGGCTATGGAGGAAACTGCTCTTGCCCACCTGATGAACACCGAGGCTGAGAAGCTGCGTAGTTTGATGGGGGCATCGGCCACGTTGCCGGTCGTTGATCGAAGCAACTTGCTATGCCGGCATGCCGTTCAAACCATACAACTTATGGATATGATCATCATGAAGGAATGGCTGCTGTTGCGGAAGATTGACCATACGCTGGAGTACAGTTGTGCTACCGACCCGAGTTGTACTGACCCTCAAGCTAGGGTAGCAAGTGCGGTATCCAGTGCAACGGTCTCAGCCGATCCAGCCCAAATTACAGCTTTGGCTGATCCCGCGGACCCGGCCGATCCCCCGTATCCAGTGCTGCCAGTAGATCCGGCTTCGCTAGCTGATCCTTCCTCTGATCCTAGCGATCCAAGTGACCCAGCCGATCCCGCACAATCTGAGGACTGGGGGGAAGACTGGGGCGAAGATTGGGGGGAACAAACGGATTGGGGCAAAGGCGGCGAAGATTGGGGCAGACCTGGGACCGGACCTATTATCGGCTTCGGACCTCATATTGGCGGGGAACATTACTATGATCATGATGAGCCTGAGGCCGAAGATGAAGAGGAATGAAGCTGGCCCTGCATTCACTCTTTCACTTCAGAATTACCAAGGTGCTGTCAAGCAACTGTTGGGGCAAATTGAAGAAAATGGCCAGAGTATGCCAGGGAACACAGTTGAAGAAAGCTTTGAACAACTGCTGCGCTTGAACAAGCGCATTGCGGGGGCTTTCTTGCGCGCTCAGAAGTCCGAAGCACCCAGTTCCAAGGGGGGAGTTTTGTCGCCTACTTCGCCTGCTGGTACTCCAACCGTACATTCTAGCAGTGTTCAATTGAATCCAACGGCCGCTCACTTTACGAAGAAGAATATCGATTCAACACCACGAATAACCAAGACCCCACAAACCACCAAGAAGGCCAAAGCAGCACCATCCAAGGCGGCAGTTCGAGGAGCCCGGCCCCTGATTAACACCCGGTTGGGTGTCAAGAAATGAGCCTCTTACAGAAGGGAGAGAAGCTGACGTGTTACTGTCACTGTGCATGATCGTCAAGGACGAGGGCGAGAATCTCGGACGCTGTCTTGACAGTGTCCGGCAAGAAGTAGACGAGATCATCGTAGTGGATACTGGATCAACCGATAACACCATAGACATTGCCAAGGCTTACGGAGCGGAAGTGTTCAGTTATCCTTGGGACGGCAGCTTTGCCAATGCACGCAATTTTAGCTTGGAGAAGGCCCAGGGAGAATGGATTTTGTGGATGGATGGGGATGAAGAAATGGAGCCAGGGGATGCAAATGTCCTGAGACTGGAACTCCATTCCAGAAATGAGAATATACTGTTGTTGCAACTCAGAAATTATTACGGAGATGGTGAGCCTAATCCTTATCAAATGTACACCTTAGCCCACCATCGGTTATTCCGTAATCATCTGGGGTTTCACTTTACTAATCCCATACATGAACAATTGTATCTGCCAGAGGAGGAAAGGAGAGTGGTTGCTTCCGGGGCGGGGTTGACGGTGCTGCCGGTTCGTATCCATCATTATGGATACATGAATCAAGCCATCCACGGAAAACAAAAGCACGAACGTAACTTGAGCATGCTGCTGGAAGAGAAAGCCAGAGACAACAGCAGCTTATGGGTGGATTACCATATTGGAAGTGAATATTACCGTATTGGTGAATATGAGCAGGCCTTTGATTATGTGAATCAAGCCATAGCTCAATTTCTCCATGCCCGGCAATTACCGCCTTCCATACTCTATGCCCTGAAGTATGCCATTCTGGTTGAAACGAACAGCATCGCCAATGCCTTGGAGGGCATTCGACTCGCCACTTCGCTGTATCCGGACTATGTGGATTTGAAGTTTTACGAAGGAGTCATTTTGCATGGACAGCGAAGGTATGCCGAGGCTATTGAGGTTTTTGAAAAATGTCTTGAAATGGGTGAACAATGCAGCATCCATTTGAGTAAAGCCGGCGTGGGCAGCTACTATTCCGAGTACTTTATTGGGATATGTTATGAGGCGCTTGGGTCTGAAGCCTTGGCTGAAGCGGCTTTCCTGCGGGCCCTTAAGGCATACCCCAATTTCTTGGATGCAAGATTGAAGCTAGACAAAATCGGATATGCAGGAAGAGGTGAACGGTCATGAGTCAACCGGGAATGCCGAATATAACGCCTGTCATATCCGTTGATATGGATCAAACCATCGTGATGCTCCTCTCCTCCATTGCCATGGAGGAGATGGCAATAGCCCATATGGTGAATGCGGGAGCGGAGCAGGTGCAATATGTATTGGGTACTTTGGAGAATGGATCAGATATGCCTTCTGCACCTACGATGGAACAATTGATGCTAATGCAGCGTTCCATGAGTACCATGATGCAAGGAGTCATTCTGAAGGAAATGATGCTAATGATGAAGATGGGGCAGGTTGTTGAAATGGATCGCGAGCGGCAAGAACGTCAGCAAGAAGATTAAAAGCAAGAGCAGGTTTGGAAAAAAGCCAACTGGGATGTAGGCCGTACAGGATGACGTAATTGCTTGCTCTATTGTCTATGCGTTTTTTCTGAAGATGTACGGCATGTGTTCAGAGACAATTTGAGGAGGAAAATGTATGTCGCAAGCTAATTTTCCCAATATTACTCCGTCCGTTACATTATCTCGAGAAGACGCTATTAATTTGCTGCTATCATCCATCGCTATGGAGGAACTGGGATTAAGTCACATCATTAATGCCGAGGGCGAGAAGTTGCAATATGTGTTGGGGACACTGCCCGGGTTGTCAGGTCCTGCACCAACCATTAGTGATTTGCTCACGATTAATGAAAGTGTCAGAAGCACTTTGCAGGAGTCTACGAAAAAGGAATGGCTGCTGCAAAGCAAGCTGGATACCATTATGTCCTTGCCTATCTCTGTTGGCCCCACAGGCCCTGTTGGTCCAACGGGCCCCACAGGACCTTTAACTCCTGGAGAACTGTTGTTTAATGTATTTGGTACCACAGGCTCTGCTACGGTGGGAGCCTTGGAGAATCTTAACTTCTTGTCCAATACGCTGGATATCATTGTAACGGAAGGCTCTGCTAACGTACAGATTGAAAACACGATGTCTGCTACGGGCCCAACGGGTGCCACAGGTCCGGCAGGACCGACGGGAGCGGACGGAGTTACAGGTGCGACTGGCGCAACCGGTGCGACAGGTCCTGTAGGCCCAGCGGGAGCGGGCGGAGCAACAGGTCCAGCAGGCCCAGCGGGAGCAGACGGAGCAACAGGTCCAGCAGGCCCAGCGGGAGCGGACGGAGCGACAGGTCCAGCAGGCCCGGCGGGAGACACCGGGATGCTCAGGATCATCGGTCTTGAATACATTTCGCGCTTCTTCTCCCTGATCCACAGTGAAGATACTCTCAATGTCCAGCAGGCCCAGCGGGAGCGGACGGAGCGACAGGTCCAGCAGGCCCAGCGGGAGCGGACGGAGCGACAGGTCCAGCAGGCCCAGCGGGAGCGGACGGAGCGACAGGTCCAGCAGGCCCAACGGGAGCGGACGGAGCGACAGGTCCAGCAGGCCCAACGGGAGCGGACGGAGCGACAGGTCCAGCAGGCCCAACGGGAGCAGACGGAGCGACGGGTCCAGCAGGCCCAACCGGCCCAGCTGGTGAAGGGGCTATTATTCCGTTTGCATCAGGTACACCCGTAGCACCAACAACCCTAGTAGGTGGTTTGGCTGGACTTCCTGCTGTTGTGGGCTTTGGGAATTCCGGGTTATTGCCCAACGTTCTGGGAGCAACCATTGACCTTACTGGTGCGGCTGGATTGCTTACCAACTTCTCGTGGTCGATGCCGCGTGATGGCGCCATCACTTCAATCTCGGCATATTTCAGCGTTACAGCGGGACTAAGCTTAGGTCTTGGATCAGTAATAATTACAGCTCAATTGTATCAATCAACCACACCTAACAATATTTTCTCTCCAGTAGCAGGTGGGTTGGTCACGCTTCCTCCTCTTACGGGATTAATTTCAATAGGTACTGTTATTTCAGGAAATAGTGGGCCCTTAAATATACCTGTCACAGAAGGAACTCGTTTGTTATTGGTGGTTTCGGCTGGATCAACAGGTCTGGCAATTGCCTCTACCACTGCAGGGTATGTGAGTGGCGGTGTCAATATCATCTAATTAACACAACAGTTTATTTATTCAATAACCACCGGCTTTTTGCCGGTGGTTATTTGCTCTCTTATTTGCCTAACAATTTACTCTGAGATTTGAAAGGCTTGGGATATACAGGTTAAGGGAAGGGTTATCCCGCAGGACAACCCTTGTCTTCCAAAGCAAAGCTTAGCGGTGCTCGATCAGATCTATGGCGCCGAGCACGATATGGGCCAAGCCAAATCCAAGCACACCAGTAGCGGCAAGCTTATACTTGCTTCCGAGCAAAGATGCGGCAGAAGCTGACACTACGGCTCCAAGAACGGTGGGAATTAATCCTTCACGCATGCTTAACACCCCTTTACATTCGTTTGGAAAGACAAGCTTATTCTAAGCCAAACAAGCAGTAGCTATTCACGCCAGGGCCTGCTCTGTGTTAACCTTTCAGATTCTTCCCATAGTCTGGAGGCTGCCTTGGTATCCAAGGCTTGCGGAGCGATCTTCGCTACCGAGGGATAACCTCTAAGCTCATTCAACTTGGAGGGTCCGTAATAAGTACCCCCTGTTGCTTCTTTTGCTGTTGCGGCAAAAAGAGAGGGCCAGGCTCCATGAGCTGCTGGCTGGAAAAAGAATGGACCGAATAAACGTCGAACTAGGCCTGCCGGGCTGTTTTTTCCAGATCCGTTAGGGATTAATTCAGTTCTTGAAATTCCCGGATGTGCCGCCAGACTCTTTATCCCCCAGCCCGCAGCATCGCTTCGACGTTGCAGTTCCAGCGCAAACATCAGGCAAGCCAGTTTTGATTGTGCGTAGGCTTCCATGGGTTTGTACTGACGCTCCGATTGCAAATCATCAAAATTGAGTGCACCTGAACGATGGGCTACACTACTCAAGGTGATTACCCTAGGCTGAGTTGCTGCT
This sequence comes from Paenibacillus senegalimassiliensis, assembly GCF_001486585.1. Lineage (GTDB taxonomy): Bacteria > Bacillota > Bacilli > Paenibacillales > Paenibacillaceae > Fontibacillus > Fontibacillus senegalimassiliensis. The sequence goes on along the minus strand of NZ_LN909044.1, from coordinate 148,417 downwards.
GTTAAGAGGGGAAGTAATTGTGCAGTTAGGGCAAAATGTCCAAGATAATTAGTGCCCCATTGCAACTCAAATCCATCCTTCGTAACCTTACGCTGAGGCGGGCTCATGACGGCGGCATTGTTAATTAATACATCGATGCTTTTGTGTTGTGACTTCATGCGTTCACTAAAGGCTGTAACAGATTCAAGGTCGGCCAAATCCAGCTTCTCAAAGCGAATCATGCCTCCGGGAACCAGGTCGCCAATCTTGGTGATCGCGTCATTCCCTTTCGAATCGTTCCGACCAGCCATAATTACGTTGGCTCCTGCGCGAGTCATCTCCAACGCAGTTTCATACCCAATTCCCCCGGTCCCGGTGATTACAACGGTGACGCCTTTTTGCGCGGGAATGTCCATGGCAGTCCAATCACGCTTCATTCCTTCGGACATCATACATTCTCCTTATCATTTTATATTGGAAATTAAAACGCATCCCTACATGAAGCGCCTTGAGCGGTCCCCGGGTGTGCTTTATACTAAGGGTAGCATTTAGAGTTCTGTCTAAGTCAAACGAAGGTATTTATCTTATTTTAGTGCGTGTTCAAAAAGTAGAGTTTCTAGGACCGAGAAGATTGGATGAAGCTAGGGGCTGAGTAGCGGAGCGTACGTAGTGGGTACGTGAGCAACTCAAATGTTTCAGAAGGAAACATACTACGGAAGCATACGCTTGGCCCGGCTGAATTCAAGATTCGATGTCGAATTCACTCCTCGAATAACTTCGTCATGGGAAGACGACTTTTTGAACAACCTTTTTAAGGAGACATTGATTATGTACACGATCCACGAGGTGGCGGAGGCCTGCAATATTACTGCCCATACCATTCGCTATTATGACAAAGAAGGACTTTTGCCTTTTATCAATCGGAATAGTACCGGAAACCGGACATTTAGTGAGAACGACCTGGAAGTCATCAAGCTGATCTGCTGCCTGAAGAATTCAGGGATGCCGGTCAAGAACATCAAGGAATATATGGATTTAGTCATGCAAGGTCCGGACACCGCTTCTGCACGGAGAGAGCTGTTGCAGAACCATCGTAAAGCCATCCAGCGGGAAATTGAGGACTCCAAGAAAAACCTGAATTTGGTTGATCTGAAGATTGCTTTCTATGATTCGTATCTGGCTGCCCCGCAGGCTGGTTATGATCCGTTAAAATTTATGATGGAACATAAGAAGCCTTGAATGCTCCGCACAGGAAATAAAAAGGAAATTACTTAGAGTTGAGTCTAAGTGATTTCCTTCTTAATTAATGCTCTGTATTGTTACGTAGGTCTTCCTGTACACGTAGAAAGACACCCCGGTGTTCCTGCTTTGACTACAACTAACGAATAGCGTATTTCTAAAACAACAAAAGCCCTACCTCTCATTTGTCCTTGCGGCTCCGATGACCGCGCCAGTTTGAATCAGAAAAACCTTAAAATTCTTACTCTTATTGGGTCATTCAAATAGGAATTTCATACCGAAACGGTATAAGGAGAGTTATAATCTTTTGAGGAACGATCAAGCGGGTTTTTTAACAATTCAATATCTAGTATACTTGATTGTGGAGAAAATGCAACCATGCTTGCTTGCACTTCCTGCAAACAAGCGCTAAAATAGCCAGATATCGTTCCATAATATACCTTCTTAGGTGATGATTTTGTGAAAAGCAAAGAAAGCATAATACAAAGAGACATAAATCACACTTAAGGACATGAAAGACCATGTATAATAGGTTAATCTAAGATTTACATATTTAAAAAATAAGGGAGTTTGCCATGAAACGCGGAGATATCCTGTTAATCGGATTAATTGTGGCGGTCGCCTTGGTTTTTTTGGTGCCAAGATGGCTCGGCAACAACACAAGTGAAAACAATCACAACAATGAAGAACGAGTTGCCAAAATTACGGTTGACGGGAAGCTGTTCAAGACGGTGGCTTTAACCGGGGAAGAACAGACGATCGATATTAACACGGAGTTTGGTTACAACCAGCTCAAAGTTCACAGCTATGGTATTGAAATGATTGACGCTGATTGCCCGGATAAAGTGTGTTTAACCTTTGGCTTTATTGATCGGAACGGGGGGACCATCGTATGCCTTCCTCACAAATTAATGGTTGAAGTAGTAGCTACCGGGGGAGGGGACGATGTAGATGCGCTCATTAAATGAGCAATCCAATTTGATGTTAAAGAGAACGGTCATTATTGCGATATTCGCGGCCGTTTCTGTCGTATTAAGCCTGATTGAGGCTTCGATTCCTATTAATATGGGCGTCCCAGGGGCCAAGCTTGGCTTGGCTAATATTATGGTCCTGACCTGCCTGTACTTCCTGCGAGCGAGAGACTCGCTGATGATGGTGTTGTTAAAGACCTTGTTAACAGCGTTTATATTCGGAACTTTTTCCAGTTTCTTATTTAGTATTATGGGGGCGCTATTCAGCTTTGCGGCCATGTGGTTCCTGCTTGCAGTGGGCCGGAAAAAGCTGAGCGTCATCGGAATCAGCATCGTCGGCGGAATTGCGCATAATGTGGGGCAGCTCACCGCTGCGGCTTTTTATTTCCGTACCTCCAATATTTTTTACTACCTGCCGATGCTTCTGATTATGGGCGTGTTGACAGGCATCGCCGTCGGGATTGCCGTCAGATATTTGATCCCGGCTTTATCCAAGCTGGAGCTGTTTGAAGGCTTTCTTACCGAAAAGGACTGAACAAATTGAACTAGCGTTGGCTTTAGCATACCGAGGGGAGAGAGAACCATGAGTGAGAATGGACTGGCGTACGAATTGCAGCGAGTGTCTTTTGCCTATCATCCGGACCATCCTGTACTTCACGAAATCACGCTCGATATCCCTTCGGGAAGCTGGGTGTCGCTAGTGGGGCCTAACGGCTGCGGCAAATCGACCTTGGCCAAGTTGCTTGGCGGCTTGCTCGCTGTCAATGGCGGAGAAATCTGGGTGGAGGGCACCCGGCTGGACCGGGATACGGTTGCCAGGTTGCGTCCACGTATTGGAATGGTCTTTCAAAACCCAGACAATCAATTTATCGGAGCCACAGTTGAGGAGGATATTGCCTTTGGCCTGGAAGGCCGCTGCTTGCCGCGAGAGCAGATGGTGGAACGTGTAAAGGAATATGCGGAAAAAATGCAAATCGGCCATCTGTTGTCCAAACATCCTGCGGATCTTTCCGGCGGGCAAAAACAGCGGGTGGCCGTCGCTTCGATTTTAGCGATGGAGCCAGGCATCATTATTTTTGATGAGGCCTCTTCTATGTTAGATGAGAAAGCTCGCGGAGAACTACTGGCTATACTGGAAGAGATGCAGGGCAGCGGTAACTATACAATGGTCTCCATTACACATGATGCCGATGAGATTCTTGCTTCAGACCGGGCCATTGTGCTTGGAGGAGGCAGCGTAGTGGCTGACCTGTCCCCCGCAGAGCTGTTTGAGGATGGAGCTTTGCTTGATTCCTGCCGGCTGATTGCCCCCTATCGTATCCGATTAAAGCATGCTATAAGAACACGTGGACTGGAGCTCCCGAAAGAGCTTAAGTTAGAGCGGGGATAAGGGGGGACTCGGGGATGTCCATTGACTTTGAACAGGTGAGCTTTGCTTATGACGAGCATAGCCTATGGCGAAATAGTGCGCTCGAACAAATCAGTTTGCATCTGGAGACGGGGGTGTTTGCCGGGATTGCCGGGGCGTCCGGTTCGGGCAAATCGACGCTGATGCAACATTTTAACGGAATTCTAAAGCCCACAGAGGGTAAGCTGCGGGTGCTTGATGTTACGATGCAGGCCGGTGATAAAGCCCCTCCACTGCGAGAGTTGCGGCGCCGGGTGGGTCTGGTATTTCAGTTCCCTGAACAGCAGTTGTTCGAAGATACGGTGGAGAAGGACATTTGCTTCGGCCCGCTAAATTTTGGTTGTACCCCGGATGAAGCCAAGCAGCGCGCCCGCAGAGCGCTGTCACTGGTTGGCCTTGATGATTCATTTCTCCCGCGCAATCCGTTCCACTTAAGCGGTGGACAGATGCGTAAGGTAGCGATCGCTTCGGTGCTCGCCATGGAGCCCGATATCATTGCGCTGGATGAGCCGGCGGCGACACTGGACCCGCAGAGCCGGTCAGAGCTTGCCAGCATGCTGTCGCGATTGCATCGCGAAGAGGGGAAGACGGTGCTGGTCGTTACACACCGGATGGAAGAAATTTTGCCCTTTGCCGATCAATGGATTGTGATGGAGGATGGGCATAAGTCGTTTCAGGGAAGTGTGAAGGAACTGGTTCAGGAAGCAGGACGATTGCAAGCATCCGGTCTGGCCATTCCTGATTGTATTCGCTATTGGAATGAAGTAGCGGCACATTACGGGCTTGAAGAGGAAGAACCGTGCTTGACCGCAGAGTCGCTGGCCGACCGTCTGGCTGTCTTGTCGGATCAAGTGGGGAATGCTGTTACACCGTTACCTAAGGAAGAGGCCCCGCTGGGCCTTGAAACTTCCAGAGAGGGGGACGGCTAATATGCGCAACAAGCTGTTGTTTGGACGCAGTATTGATACGGGCTCTTGGGTCCACGGCGTTGATCCGCGGGCCAAGCTGACCGGCATGGTCCTTTATCTTGTGGCTATCGTAGCCGTTCAATCCTGGATTGCGCTGGCAGGGGTCGCGATATTTTCGCTAGCTTATATGTTGTCCACGCGCATTCCGCTCAAATACTATTTGAAGGCGGCAAAGCCATTATGGACCTTGATGGTATTCATATTTATCGTGCAATGCCTGGCGGTGAAGGAAGGTCCTCCACTGTGGCAGATTGGCTCATGGACGCTTTATCAGGCCGGCCTGAGCAGCGGAGGGATCGCCGCCTTACGGATGGCCATGCTGGTCTCATTTACCGCAATTCTAACGTTCACCACCACACCTGGGCTGTTAAATCAGGGGATGAACGGCGTACTTAAGCCGCTGCGCCTCATTGGTATTTCCGCGGACCGTCTTACGCTGATGATGAGCATCGCTTTGCGCTTTATTCCAACCATTCTCGATGAGACGCAGAAGATCGTGAAGGCCCAGGCTGCCCGGGGAGCCGATTTGAAGGAACTTCCCTGGAAGGAGAAGGGACGGATGCTGGTATCACTGCTGGTACCGGTCACGGTTAGTGCGTTCCGCCGTGCGGAGGAATTGGTGCTGTCGATGGAATCGCGTGGTTACATCATTGGTGCTGCGCGTTCAGAGTATCATTATCTGGCATGGAGGCAACGGGATACGTGGTTCGTGGTCTCCTATATTTTATTGGCCGTAGCGAGTGTGGCATATCATTGGATTTAGCAACAAGTAGACAGAGAAGAAAAGAAACTAGCTTGAAGATGGATTTTGGTAAGGAGGAGACAACTGTGGCACGTTATTTTAACGGAAAAGAAGTAGAGCTGCTTGCACCTGTGGGGACGTTTGAAATTTTTAAAAAAGTAATTGAAGCGAACTGCGACGCTGTCTATCTGGGTGGTCCCAGCTTGAATATGCGCTTAATGCGCAAAGGGTATAATTTTACCTTGGAGGAAATTACGGAAGCGGTCCGGATCGCTCATGGTTTGGGGAAAAAGGTATACGTCACCGTCAACAACCTGCTTAATGAAGGTGAGCTTGAAGAGGCGCGGACATACTTGCAGTTTCTGGATTCGGCCGGCCCGGATGCCATTATCGTGCAGGATTTTGCCGTCTTGTCCTTAATTCGGGAAATGGGACTTGGCATTAAGGTGCATTCCTCGGTCATGATGAACGTGCATAATGTAGAAATGGTTCGTGCGCTGCAAGAACTGGGCGTTACACGGGTAGTCACTTCGCGGGAAATGGATTTGATGACTACGCGGCATCTTAGACAAGCGACCGGTATGGAGCTTGAATATTTCATTCATGGCGATATGTGCTCGGTGCATGGGGCTAACTGTTATTTCAGTTCCATGGTATTTGGCATGAGCAGCAACCGCGGGAAATGTCTCAAGCCATGTCGCTGGGATTACCGGGTGAAGAAGGATGGCAACGTGTATCCTGCGGAATACCCACTGGCTGTAAAAGACATGTTCATGTATGAACATATCCCTGAATTGATTCATGGAGGGATTACATCCTTTAAGATAGAAGGTCGGATGCGTGATGTAGATTTTGTACTGATGCTGGTTCAGGCTTATGGTGATGCGATCGATCGTTACATTAATGACCCTGTTGGCTTTGAACGCAGTCAGGATACCAAGTTGTTGTATGAGAACCGCAAACGTGATTTCTCTACCGGCTACGCCTTCGGACGCCCGGGATTAACTAATATTAACCGTCGTTATGAGGGAACCGGCAAATTTTACAGCACCGGCAAGGTATTCAGTACGCCAACCGCAGAACGCGAACTTGGCGAGAAGCGGGTTGGCGTCATTCGCGCTGCATTGGCATCTGTGGGCCATGAGAAGAAGCTAGCTGGCTCTGATAAGAGCACTGTACAACCAGGTGTGTCTGTGCATGTGAATAATTTCTCGCAGGCCAAAGCGGCTTTGGAGGCGGGCGCAGACTATATCTATCTCTCCGGCGATGTGTACGAACCGGATCGTCCGTTTACCAAGGAAGACATCAAGGCACTGGCTTCTATGAAGGGCGATGCCAAGCTGGTCCTGTGTCTCCCGCGTATGATGACTGAGCTGCATTTTGAAATCTATGATGGTTTATTGTCCGGAGAACGATTGCCCCTTGATGGCTTGATGGTTACCAACCTGGGCGCCATCCGCAAATTTGCGGACAAAGGATATCCGCTCATTGGCGACTTTAACCTCAACGTATACAATCCGCTCTCTGCGGCATTCTACCGTGAACTGGGCGTTACCCGCTTGACTGCATCCATGGAGCTGCCGCTGAAGGACCTGACGGGCTTGTTAGCCCATACGCCAGGACCTCTGGAGGTCATTGTCCACGGTTCACCAGCTCTGATGTATATGGAGCATGATCTATATGAAAATGCGGAGACCTTCCAGTCAATCGGAGAAGAAGATAATCATTATGTAGACAATAGCATTCTGGTGCTCATGACTGATAAAGGCGAGAATCCGGTGTATCGGGACGTTCACGGCCGGAATCATCTTATGATGGCCAAAGAGCTTTGCCTGATGCCAGCCGTTAAGGAACTGGTGGACGCTGGCTTATCCGTGTTCCGCATTGAAGGAGCCACCTATCGTCCAGAGCAGCTTGGCACCATCGTTCGTGCCTACAAAGCGGCATTGGCTGACCCTACGGTATCATCCAAACAATTCGAGGAGCTTGTACCTGTTTACGCAGGCTATACGCTGGGCGCATTGCAATTTGATGGTGGCAGTGCCAGCGGTATGGCCGGAGCAGGGGCAGAAGCCCCAACGGAGGAAGCCGAGAGCGCTCCAGCGCTTCATTAACAAGTTCAAGAGCAGGGGATGGCAAGTAAACGAAAAGGGAAGGGAAGCGGAGAACATGCAGAGTTATATCGGGCCAGACGGTATTTTGGAGAAGCGTCAACAATATTTCTATCCTTGCACCAGTCATTTTTACCGCAATCCACCGCAACTGGTGAGGGGGGCAATGCAATATTTGTATGGTCACGATGGCAAGCAGTACACCGATTTCTTTGCCGGTGTGTCTGTGGTTGCCAGTGGTCACTGTAACCCCGAGATTGCGGAACGTACGGCAGAGCAGCTACGAACCTTGCAGCATACGTGTACGATTTATTTGACGCAGCCTAACGTGGATTTGGCTGAGCGGCTGGCTAATGTGTTGCCAGGCGGCCTGAGACGCACGTTCTTCGTCAACAGCGGCTCGGAAGCGAATGAGGGGGCTTTGCTGCTCGCTCGCCTTCATACGGGCCGTAGAGGCTTTCTGGCGCTGGAACAAGGGCTGCATGGCCGAACGTACCTGACGATGAGCGTAACTGGTCTGAAGATGTGGCGTACAGACCCTGAGCTTGCGCAGGACACGGATGTGACCTTCATCCCACGCCCCTTTGAGCCAGGAATGAGCGCCGACGAAGCAGGCCGTCGTTCGATTGCAGCTCTGACGAGCGTTCTGGAGGAGAAGGGCGACAGCTTCGCTGCGATGATCGTTGAACCGATTCAAGGCAATGCCGGGATCGTGACGCCCCCGGAATGGTACTTCCCTGAAGTGAAGCGGCTGCTAGAGCAATACGGAGTATTGTTGATTGCTGATGAAATTCAGACCGGCTTTGGCCGGACCGGGCGGATGTTTGCCATGGACCGTTATGAGGTAACGCCGGATATCCTGACTATGGCGAAGGCGCTGGGCAGCGGTATTCCGATCGCGGGCTTTGCCACGACGGATGAGATTGCCGCCAGCTTCAACCGTCCATCGGCTTCCACGTTCGGGGGAAATCCCGTATCGTCCATGACTGCACTGGCGGTGCTGGACTACATTGAGGCACATCGTTTGCCTGAACGTGCTGAGCAGTTGGGGGCATTGCTGCGTGCGGGTCTGGAACGGCTTGCTGTCCGTTTCCCTATGTGTGTATCCGAGGTGCGAGGAGAAGGTCTGATGCTGGGAGCAGAGCTGAGAGCTGATGATCCTGATGCAGCGGCAAGGCTTACGGATGATGTGCTTGAAGGCATGCTGGAACGTGGGTTTATCATCGGCAAGAACGGGGTAAATCGCAATGTGCTTGCCTTTCAGCCACCGCTGGTCATTACGGAAGAGGATGTGCGCGGGATGCTGGAGGCGTTGGAAGCCGTGCTGGAACAATTGGCCTGATTTACGGCCTAAGCATTGAAGGAGTGTGTACTTATCATGGAAGTTGCCAGAAAAATCGGTACTAAAATAAGGCTGTACAGCGAACTGGTCATGTTTTCACATACGTTGTTTTCCTTGCCCTTTGCCATCATTTCGATGGTGTGGGCCGCCGAAGGCCTGCCCTCCTGGAGAATTATGTTCTGGGGACTGATCGCCCTGATCGGGGCACGAAACGGAGCTAACGCCTTCAATCGCGTGGTCGACCGTGTCTTTGACGAGCAGAACCCGCGGACAGCGCACCGCCATTTGCCAAGGAAGCTACTGGAATCCCGGGAGGTACTCGCTTTCGTTGTTATTAACTATGCCATCTTTATTGTTGCTGCGGGCATGCTTAATCCGCTCTGCCTGATTTTGTCGCCGGTGGCGATTTTCCTGATCTCCTCCTACTCGTACACCAAGCGTTTTACCTATCTAAGCCATCTGTATTTAGGTTTTACCATCGCTTCAGCTCCCATCGGGGCATGGTTCGCAGTAACGGGACAATTTGCCTTCACACCGTTTATCCTGGGTACGATTGTTATGCTGTGGATTGCCGGCTTTGATATTATTTACGGATCTCAGGATATCGATTTTGACCGCAGTCATGGCCTCTGGTCGATTCCTAGTGCCTTTGGTCTCAAGAATGGCTTACGTATCGCGGCTGGGCTGCACTTGATCATGGTGCTTCTCCTGATCGTTCTGATCCCTATACGCCAGCTTGGCTGGATGTACATGGTAGGAATTGCTCTTGCCATCATCCTGCTATTGACCGAGCATAAGATCATCAAGCCCTCGAATCGCAAGCGGATGAACGTGGCCTCATACAATTTGAATCAGGTGATCAGCATGGTGATTCTGCTGTTTACGCTCGGAGATTTTATGTTAGGCTAAAAAATTGTATAAAACAAAGGCGATGCCAAAGGATTTATATCCTGGCATCGCCTTTGTTTTGTTGTCTTATTTCTCTCGTCCACCCAGATAATCCAGCAGAGCTTGCAGGTCTTGGTGGGAGGGATAATCATTAAGCTGATAAATAATCTCCTCAGCTTCATTCAAATATCGCTGACTTAACGCTTCCGTTTGCTGGAGCGCGTCGCTAGCCCGAATGGCCGCCACAACCTCATCGACTTGAGCGGTCGAGCTGTCCACAGATATGGATCTGATCTGCCTTGCCAGGCCTTCGTCACGCAAGGCGAACAGGACGGGAAGGGTGACTTGGCCACTGCGCAGATCACCGCCAGCAGGCTTCCCCAGCTTCTCAGAAGACTGTGTGAAATCTAGCAGGTCATCCCGGATTTGAAAGGCAATGCCGAGCTTCTCTCCAAAGGAATATAAGAGATCGGAGGTGGCCGTATCGGTTCCGGTAGCCTGAGCCCCGATTTGCAGGCAGGTCGCCATAAGCTGTGCTGTTTTGTTCTTCGACTTCTCCAAGTATTGTTCGATGGTCACATCATAATCGTATAACAGGGATAATTGCTGGTACTCGCCCAAGCAAAGCCTTGTGGTCGCAAGAGAAGAGAGGTGATAAGCAAATCGCTCCCGCTCCGCGGAATAGACGGAAATCAGCTCGATTACCCTTGCCGACATGTAGTTACCGATATGCAAGGCTTCACTAACACCTACTTTGGTATGCATAGCCTTCTGACCACGCCGTAGCGGCGAGTCGTCAATGATATCGTCGTGAATCAGCGATGCAGCATGAATGAATTCAGCCGCAGCGGCGAGTCGCCATACCTTCTGGGGGTCGGAGACAGGCCCGAATCGGCTGCCCACAATAACCATCAAAGGGCGAACCCGCTTGCCACCAGACCGAATCAATTCCATGATGCTCTTGGCAAGCTGAGAGGAGCGGGGGACATCCCGGTCAAATTTGACCATATTCTCAATCTCCCGGTCTACGGTCTTCAACGGAATATTCAGCGTTTCCTCAAGTCTCCTCATGGCGTCTCCTCCGCTAAATGGCCTGACTGGCGGTACTGCGGTTATGCTCAAGCCGCAGGAACAACTCCCAGCCCTTAAGCAGCCGCTCGTCTTCGGGGCGGCCTTCCGCGCGTTTGATCTGAATTTGCTTGATGATGGGAGCCAGATGCGAAAGTAAATCGTATTCCTCCCATTTCAGGCATAGTTCCACGTAAAAGCTGTATAGGTAGTCGCCATCCAGCACTTTGCGGGTAAGCTCCTCGCCAGAGGCAAGAAGCTCACAATCCTTATGGCGCTGTAAAGCGAGCTTGATTGCAATGTAAATGGTAAGCAGGCGGCATTGTCGTACTGCAGTCATATCGTATTGCTCCAGAAGCATTGCCAGCGGTGCCGCTTCCAGGGCAGGTAAATCTACAATAATGCCGGCCTCGGGCGAACATTCGCCCTGCAATAAGCGATAAGCATCTTGGATGAGGTGATGATTCATAAGGACACACTCCTTAAAAAGCAGGTAGGCTTGCAGGGTAATCTAACACCGATTTCGGCAGGAATAGAAAAAGGAGAGTAATGTGCGCATACAGCGCACATTACTCCGGGTTTCAAGCTCTCAACAGAAAAGGTAACTGTCTACTCGGTATATAAGTACCATCTTCGTACAAGTGGGATTCGTTTCCATTGTTTCTTGAGCCAAGGAAGAACGTAGTAGTCCAGACCGAACATGCTACCGGAACCGCCGATCAAGGCAACGCCTGCAGTCATGTACCACAGCATTTCAGAGGAAGCCATGCTGGAGGACCAGATCATAACGCCCAGTGCTACAGTAGCTGCAGAAGCTACGGCAGTGAACAGACCTACGATCAGCATAATACCAATCGCAATTTCCGCGAATACCATGAAGAATTGGAACACAGTAGCCAAAGCGGTATAACCGCCGTCTGGCGTGTAGAAGAAAATATCCATAACACCATTAACCATCGATTTGATGAATCCGGGTACAGGCAATGCGGTTACTGCTGTCGATGCACTTTCAACTGCCGAAGCGGCAGCTTGCGCATCCACGGTCTCAGTAACGGCACCAGCAGCTTCACTGGCAGCAGAGACAGCGTCTGCATGAGGAGCAGCCGGAATCAAGAAGATGTTCGAAGGGTCCTTAAGGATCTTCGGCAATTTGTCGATTCCTTCTTCAAGCCATTTGTAACCTACGAATACACGAAGCGGCAACAGCCAGAAATTCGGCGAACGCTTGGAGAAATGACCTCCAAGGAAGCTTCTGCGGTTGTTCACATGGAAGAACTCGTGCATCATGTAAGTCCAGACTTTAGCGAAGCCAGCTACGGTGAAGAGATAATACATGTTGATCATGTGCTTGCTGAGCATAGCCATGAAGCCGGTCAGCATGAACATTTTGTTAGGCAAGCCAACATTGGCTACGCCGTAACGGCTACCGATACATACCATCGTGCCATGGAATCCAGGCTTGTATGATTTCTTCGGCTTGCCGTGGATATCGGCATGAATATTATGTGCGATAAGCGGTCCGGCTTGCTCGGCATTTTCCACCATTTGCGGCACGGGACGCGTTTCGCCTTCAGGAATGAAGAAGATGTTGTCGCCAACGATATATACGTCTTCATGATCAACGCTTTGCAGCTTGTCATTAGTGACGATCCGTTTACGACCTTCTTGCTTAACATCAAGCTTGCCAACCAGTTCAGAGCCTTCAACACCGGCTGTCCAAACGATGGTATCAGCTTCAAGCTCCTGACCTTCGCCCAATTGTACGCTGGATGGAGTAACGCCAGTGATTTTCGCACTTGTTACAATTTCTACGTTCATCTTGCGCAGGCGTTTCGCTGCTTTCTCAATCAATTTGTCAGGCAAGATTGGCAAGATCTTCGGAGCCATATCGGCAACGACCAGACGAACCTCACTTGGGTCAATGAAGAACTCTTTGCAAAGCTCGTCCCGGAATTCAGCCAGTTCCCCGACCAGTTCCACACCGGTAAAGCCAGCGCCGACGACAACAAAGGAGAGCATCTTGCGACGTTTAGCCGGATTTTTTACTTTAGCAGCTTCGCTGAACATGCGGCGAACTTGCTCTTTCAAGCGAACAGCGTCTTCATAAGACCACAGGGTCAACGCATGCTCTTCTGCACCTGGAATACCAAAGAAGGTTGGCTTACAGCCAGAACCGATAACCAGGTAGTCATATTTGTAAGTATTTTGCTCGGAACGAAGTTCCTTGGCATTAAAGTCGATGTTGTCGATGGAGTCCAGAACAACGTCAACTTTTTGACCAGCAAAAATCTTCTTGAGTTCGATTTTTACTGAATCTTCAGGAGCCCGGTTAGCTGCGACTTCGTGCAACTCAGTCAACAGCGTATGGTACGGGTTGCGGTCGATCAATTGGATCTCTACATCTTTATCTTTTTTCAACAGTTTGGCCAGATGCTTGGAAGTGACGACACCGCCATAACCACCGCCCAAAACTACGATCTTCTTCAAGAGATTCACCTCTTCTTAATTTAGATTCATTGGTGACTATAATTATTTAGCTTGTTCAAGTGCTTTGCTGACGAGTTCGAAATAGGATTGCAGGCTGATGGTTGCTCCAGCGATAGCATCTGTTTTGCCTTCTTCATTGAAAGTTACAGCCGCAGGATCTTGACTTTCCACCAGGAAAGCTTCAGCAGTAGCTGCTTCTTCATGCCATTCGCCCACGGAACCGGCTGCTTTCATGCCATAGTTGCCATCGATCGAAGTTTGCTTTTTGTCTTCACCTTTTTCATTCACACCACTGAAGTTAACTTTAACAATTTTACCAGCAGCTACAACGACATCTACGGTTTCTTTCCAACCGGAATTAGCGTCGAATTCAGCGCCTTCTTCATGGTAAGTACCATCTTTGTACGTTACTGAATCAACAGGGCCAGCAGCCAAAGCTTGGTCAGCCAGTGTGAAGAATTCATTCACATGAACAGATACGCCAGCGATAGCATCTGTTTTACCTTCTTCATTTAGGGTAATATCTTTTGGGTCTTGCTTTTCAATTAAATATTGTTCCGCTTTTTCGGCTTGCTCATGCCATTCGGAAGCAGCACCGCCGTCTTTCATACCGTACTTGCCTTCTTTGGAGTAGGTTACTTTATCAACGGGAACTGTTGCATTAATAGCATTCCAATTTGCTTCTGTAATCTTTCCTCCAGAAACTGTGAGGGTAACATAATATTGCCAACCTGTTTTTGCATCAGCTTCACCTTGAGCATAGTAAACGCCGTCTTGATAGCTGCCTGCTTCAGCACTGTTCGTGCTATCGCTTGCATTGGTTTCAGTAGCAGCAGGCGTATTGTTCGCCGGTTCTGTTGTATTTGCGCCATTGTTCGAACCACAACCTGCCAACAAACCCAACAGCAAAGCGCTGCTAAGAATGATTGAAGCTTTTTTCATGATAGAGACCTCCAGTGAATGAATTATATATATTAAAATGTGAAGACATTTTAATAACTTCCTTATTTAACTACATAAACTCAAAACGGGCAAGAGCTAAAAAGTGGGCTGTCACAAGGAATTGAGCAGTCTGAAAAACCTTTGTCGAGGGAATTTTAGCATATAAAAATACGTGATAATGTGAAATGAATCACATTAATTGTGACATAGCTCAACGTCCTGAATTGAACAAAGCTATACCCCGCAAGGGATATAGCGCCTGTAAACGGTTGCTTAATATTTAAAATATTTATTTTTTAGAAAGCTTGGGTATGTCATACTGAAAATATTGCGGCAGGGTTATTGCTGTATGGCCACGAAATTAATTTTGGGAGGTGAGTCGGGTGGGAATAGGGAATACTTTTTTACTGAATTTGGGCATGCTGGTTACCGTCACTTATCTGGCTAATATCCTATATAAATATGGGCTGCGGAGAACGTCGCCACGTATGATTTATGTATTGTCCGTGCTGCTGATGATTGTATCGGGCTGGATTTGCATGAAGTTTGGCTTTCGCCTGAAGGATGATGTGATATTTGATCTGCGTTACGTACCGTTAATTATAGCGGCCTTCGTTTATGCGCAACCGGCGACCGTCATCTTGATTGGTGTCGGCATTGGTATGGCCCGTTTGACCTTTGGAGTGAGTGAGGCAGCGATCGTCGGTCTGGTCAACCTGACAATTCTTGGTTTTGTCGGGGCAGGGCTCAGCGTCTGGATGAAGCGGACCAATTACCGTTTTTTCATTAAGGGCTTGGTGACGATTCTGGTCATTAATCTTGTTCATTACGTAGACCTTGCCTTGTTCGGCGTCATTCCCTTCAGCAAATACATGCTGGAGATTATGCCGGTGACTTTGCCACTAGGCAGCTTTCTTAGCATCCTGTTTGCTCTGATTCTACGAGATTTTCAGTTAGGGCATCGACAAAATCTGGAGCTTAAATACGCCAATGAACTGCTTCGTAAGCAAACAGATGAGCTACATAAGGCCAAGATTGGTCTGGAGGACCGGGCTAAGCAATTGGCTCAGGCATCCAAATACAAATCTGAATTTTTGGCCAATATGTCCCATGAACTGAGAACCCCGCTGAACAGCATCATTAACCTGGCGGAAATTATCTCGGAGAGCGACGAAGCGGGGGAGGATATCCCGGAATACGGACGAATCATTCATAAGTCCGGTCATGACTTGCTACAAATCGTTAATGATGTACTCGACCTATCTAAGGTAGAAGCGGGCCGATTGGAAATTGTTGAAGAGGATGTCGTGCTCGCCGAATTGCCGGACTGGATGCAAATGCATTTTGAACATATTGCCCAGCAGAAGGATATCCAGTTTGTGATTAATCTGGAGCGAGGGTTGCCTAATACGGTCATAAGTGATGCACAGCGAATTGCCCAAATCTTACGTAATCTGCTGTCCAATGCGTTCAAATTTACCCAGGAGGGCCAAGTACAATTGGATATCCGCCGTGCGGGGAGTGAAGAGATTCCGCATCCCGGAGAGTGGCTGGCATTTGTTGTGACCGATACCGGAATCGGCGTGCCAAAGGAAATGCATGATGCGGTATTCGAGGCGTTCCAGCAGGCGGATGGCTCAATCAGTCGCAAATTCGGTGGAACAGGACTGGGATTGTCCATCAGTAGTAATTTGGCCAGGCTGCTTGGCGGATACATCGATATGGACAGCGCAGAGGGCCAAGGCAGTACGTTCTCCTTCTACCTGCCGTTAAAGCCGGGGAAGATATGTCCCGATCAGGCGGATTAGGTTGATCTTACGGGGTAATTATCGCTACAATGTAGAAACAAATAATAGAAGGGATGAGGAAAATGGAGAAACAAGTGATATCGACGACAGCAGCGCCGGGGGCAATTGGACCTTATTCGCAAGGGATCGGGCTCGGTGATTTAGTGTTTACTTCTGGGCAGCTTGGCCTGGTGCCAGAGACGGGAGAACTGGCAGAAGGCGTAGAAGCGCAAGCCGCTCAATCGCTACGTAATGTGGCTGCTGTTCTGGCAGCCGCTGGCAGTGGATTGGACAAGGTCATTAAAACGACAGTGTTCCTGAAAGACATGAACGACTTCGCGAAAGTAAATGAGGTATACGGTACGTTCTTCACAGCACCTTATCCCGCACGCAGCGCGGTTGAAGTAGCTCGGCTGCCTAAGGACGGCCTGGTGGAAATTGAAGTTATTGCTTTGAAATCCTAACAAAAGCTGACGAGAAGGAACTCCCTGCCGGGTGTAGGGCCTTATTTGCTCGCCGTGCTCCTAAACAAAATGATTAATGCATAGTATGGAGGGGGTCGGCGCATATGCGTCCGGAACCCTCTTCTCTTTTCAGTTTTATATGGTTCGCTTTTCGTATAAGATATTAGTAATGAATTAGGATATCGACGGGAGATCATCATGAATCAACGCCTGTATGGAATTTGGCTCGGGGAGGTGCTATTCTGCTTCTCCGGGGAATTATCGGAGTCCAAAGTAGACGCCTGGACCGCAGTGTTAAGGCGTGTGGAACTTGAATCCGGGGATCGTCCGTTTCAGCATGCCGTACTACGGCTGGCTGAAATTCGCTTCCCATACGCTACGCTGCGGAAATCTCCCAGGACGGGAGAACGCCGCAGCTTGATTGGCCGTACGCTGGAGGGCTTGACGTTGCCGGTGGAGAAGGCATGGCAGTTGCTGCTCGGCTGGGATGAATCGGCTTGGGAGCAGCGTGGTTTCAAGCCGGGAGCGGAGATGAGCTACTGGAGCAAGGCGGCGCGGTTTGTGCTTGAACTGTTAATGCGGGGACGCATTGCTCCTTCAGTACGTCCGTCACCTGTCTCCGGGGCGCGGCGCCGGGGAGCGCAAGGACAGGTGCAAGCGGTCTGGGGACCGTTGCTAACGGAGCCGAAGGATGAAGAACGGTTTCGCCTTTTGGCTGGCTCGATGCCACCCGTCTGCCTTGCCGCAGTGCAGAGTCTGCCTGCGGAGGAAGGAAGCACGCTGGAGGAACGCCAAATGGTGATTCTGCATAATTTCATGACAGCGATGATCGATTATGAGACACGGGGAGCGGTAAAGGATTTAGGAAGGAAGCTTAATCCTGCTCGCGCCGATTATCGACGGGGGTACTCGCCGCTAGCGGAATTGTGGTGGAACAGCCTGTTAACCGGAGGGCAACCGCCAGATATTCAAGCAGTTACGGCTGAGTTAGCCAGTCTGACCCAAGAGGTGGCTGAGTCTGGAGGGATGCGGCCCAAGGCTGAGGATGTGGAAGCCGAAGATGAGCGTACTGATAGCCTGCGGCTTTGTCTTCGGCTGGAGCCGATGTTCGCAGAAGAAGGCAGCACTCTTCAGGGAAATGGCGTGGTGGAGGAATCTCGCCTGTCACGAATGTCGGCATGGAGATTAAGCATCTGGGGAGAAGGGGTAGAAGAAGGCTCTGTGCTGCTGCCCGCAAGCTTGATTTGGAGTTACCCAGCCTCCGATATGCACATTCATGGTATGCTGTACCGGAATGTTCAGGAGACGTTGTTGCTTCGGCTGAGCAAGGCCGCCAGCTTGTCTGGCGAATTGGCAGATGTCATGAAGATATGGCGACCGGAAGAATTAATCCTCGGGCCGGAGGTCATATACCATTTCTTAAGCAAATCCGTTCCTGTGCTGCGTAAGCATGGGGTTACCATACAGATGCCCTCGAAGTGGACGCGAGAGGGAAGACGGTCCGTAGGCATTCGCATTAAAGCCGAAGGTTGGGCGAGCGGTTCCGGAGAGACAGCGATTGAACGAACTTCCAAGCTCGGAATCGAGCAACTCGTCACCTTTGAGGCCGAAGCCATGCTCGGAGGCCAGAGCGTTAGCCGTGAGGAACTGGCAGAACTTGCGGCGGCGAAGCACCCGCTTGTTTTTTTTCGCGGGGAATGGATTGAAGTAGACGTCAAGGAAATTCGTCAGGTATTAAAATTTATGAAGCGCCGTGAGGACGGTACACTCTTGTTCCGCGAGCTTATGCATCTGTCTGCCGGGGAAGAAAGCGTGCAATTTGAGGGTGTAGATATCGAAGGTGTGGAGACTTCGGGCATGTTATCCGCATTCGTCTCCGGCTCAGTCGTCCGGCACCCGGACCCAAGACCTGTGCCACAAGGGCTCAGGGGGACATTGCGTCCGTATCAGGAGCGTGGATATCAGTGGCTCTCAGCTATGCGAGATTTAGGATTCGGTGCGTTGCTGGCTGATGACATGGGCCTCGGCAAGACCATCCAGGTTATTACGGTGTTGCTCGACCGTGTTAATAGCTCTCCAGGGAAAAGTCTGATCATCTGTCCGACTTCGCTACTTGGCAACTGGCAGCGGGAGATTGCACGATTTGCGCCAGAACTGCGCCTGTATGTACACCACGGGAGCAATCGTCACCGGGGGGAACGCTTCGTACAAGAGTATGCTGATGGCGATGTTTTGCTTACGACCTATCAACTGGCTGGCCGGGATGCGAAGGAGTTGCGTTCGGTTGAATGGAGCACGGTCGTACTGGATGAGGCGCAATATATTAAAAATTATGGCACGAAGCAGGCGCAAAGTGTCATGAAGCTTAATGCACCACACCGTATCGCGATGACGGGAACTCCGGTGGAGAACCGTTTGGGTGAATTGTGGTCTATCTTTCAATTTCTGAATCCCGGCTATCTGGGGACACAGGCCTCCTTCCGTTCCCGGTTCGCCTCAGGCGTTGAGCAACCGAGCGATGAGTTGCAGAAGCTGCGGCGGTTGGTAGCGCCCTTTCTGCTGCGTCGTTTGAAGAGTGACCCGGATATTCGCAAGGATCTACCGGAGAAGATCGAGTTAAAGTCCTATTGCACGTTGACGACGGAGCAGGTCCGCCTTTATCGCTCGGTGACGGATGAGCTTATGGGCCGAATTGGCGAGCATGAGGGCATGGCCCGCAAAGGCCTGGTGTTGTCATCGCTTACCCGCTTGAAGCAAATCTGCAACCATCCTGTGTTGGCCAGGGGGCCACTGCGCCCGTCTGAATCGGTGGCATCGGGGCGTTCCGGCAAGATGGAGCGTTTGGAGGAATTACTGGACCTGATTATGGACAGCAGGGAAGCGGTGCTGATATTCACTCAATATGTGCGGATGGGTGAGTTGCTGCAGGAGCGATTGACGGAGCAATATGGAGTACGGCCGTTTTTTCTGCATGGTGCCGTACCCAAGGCTGAGCGGGATGAGATGGTTCGTTCCTTTCAGGAGGGTGAGGGATCACCGATCTTTGTATTGTCTTTGAAGGCGGGTGGGGTTGGTCTTAACCTGACTCGTGCGAATCATGTGGTTCATTATGACCGGTGGTGGAATCCCGCGGTAGAGAACCAGGCGACAGACCGGGTATTCCGTATCGGTCAGCGCAAGAACGTGGAGGTTCATAAGCTGATCTGTCAGGGAACATTGGAAGAGCGGATCGACGAACTGATCGAACGTAAAAAATCGCTATCAGAGCAAGTGGTTGGCTCGGGCGAGCAATGGCTGACTGAAATGAACGATGAAGAATTGCAAAGCTTGATTATGCTTCAAGAGGGAAGCTTTGGCGAGCCGGGAGGAGGTTACCGATGAGCACTGGTGATGCAGATAAGTTCGGAAAGGGACAGAAAGCTAAGAAAATGGAATCCGCGCAGCAGCTAAAGGAATTACAAAGCGCTATTCTTGTGGACACAGATGGGTTAAAGGTAGCTGCGGCGGTGGGACATACGGTGCTGATTCCGGTTAGCCCATCGGTAGAACAGGCACGCCGAGCCGTCGTGGAGCGACTTCAGCATGAACCTGACCGGATTGCAGATTTGCTGGAGCAGGGCATAACTGCGCTGCTACCTCTGTTGCCAGAGCAGGGGCCTTGGCTGTTGGCAGAAGAGAAGGTCGGCCAAGGTGCGAGCCACTATGCTGGCCTTGCAGAGGCCCAGGGAGCTGCCCAGACCAAGCGGGCCCAGGATCTTGGCGGGCAGGTGGCGGGAGATGACGTTCGTGCTATGACCAAGCGCGAGCACGAGCACGAGAGCATTCCCGCGGCGCAGCAACCCGGCTCGCGGGAAGCTGCGCGCTGTGCGGGGCGCGGCGACCGGCCTTACGCTGGTCGCCAGCCAGGTCATGCAGCGGGCAGAGGAACTCGCCGCCCCGCTGCGCACCAAGCCGCAGTGACGCGCGGCTTTGGCCTTGGCTGGGCCCTCCCGTTAACACATTAACGGGAATTTCTCCCGCTAATTTCGGTTTATAGCATACAATTCGCGATTTAGATGGAAAAGCTCCCGCTAATTCAGCCGAATAAATCCAAAAACTCAATTATTGTTCAAATTAACTGGAGTATTTCCCGCTAATTCTCTATTCCGCTTGAAAAGTGAGAAATTAGATGGAGCTTTTCCAGTTAATTTGGTTTTTAATTTGGCTTTTAAGTGTTAACCTATGTTTTCTACCTCGACAGTTATCCGAACAGCAGCTACTTTGTTCCCTCCGCAAATCTTGCTATTACGCACTTCTTCGACACTTTCTCTGAAATTATGACTAAAATCTATTATTATTTATTGTATAAACCTTCCAATAGAGATTTGTTTATGGTAAAAGTATTATGAAGGACAATTTAGAGGTGATTAAGCACAATGCAGGCCATAGAAACAGAGCCGCATCATCTTCAACAAGTCATTACAAGAGAAATGGCAAAGCAAGGCTATACCATAACGAGCCTATCAAAAGAGATGGCTGTCAACCGGGGACTGCTAAGCAGCAGCTTGAATCGTTTGACGAAGCTTATTCCTGTTCCTCTGTTGGACGAGTTGGCTAAAGCTCTGGGCCACCCGGAAGGATGGTTGTACGCGGAGTACGTTGAAGAGTGCTTCAGAGAGAAGCCTCATTGGCGGCGGGTAAAAGTTTTACTAATGCGTTGTCTTGACCTGCAAAGGTGGGACTTGGTTGATGATGTATTAGATCGGCTTATGGAAGAGCCGCAATATGTAGCGGCTGTGTTCGAAATGGCGGAGGAACTGTATAAGGCTGGACGTAAAGTTGACGCTATTCCTTTGTATCGGTGTGTGGTGCAGAATGAAATAAAACAACACTCCGAGCGTTTTGCCATTAGCCACTATAAATGGTTTCGCGCTGAGATTAGCCAGCCACTGGATATTGATACATATTACCAGGCTGCCATCAGATTCTCGCCTTATCTCAAGCGTCTGTCCATTCACCATCAGCTTGATGCCTTGTTGCAACTGGCAAATGTACATTTCATTCTCAAGAAGTGGGATGATGTTGAGAAGTGCTGCCTAGACATGCTGGATTGTGTCCAAATTTGTCTTCGACAGGAAGAAGGAGCACAGAGGAACTCCTTGGCCAGAGAAGCAGCAGAGAGACCATTGGTGGTCTACTATGGACAAAGTTTTTTACTCAGGGGTAATGCTCTGGAGAAACAAGGAAGGTATGGGGAAGCCTTTCAGTATATAAAGTCTTACGAGGATTTGAGTTGGTTTAGTAGCCTGGATGAAAGAGGCCTGAAGGAAGTAGAACGGCTTTCTGTTTTTGCCAGGGGCAACCGTTTAAGCTTATATATTTTGTTAGGTGAGTTCAAATATTTATCGGATTATGTGGACTTTCTTGATTGTCATAAGGCTGAGCGTTTGCCGGGGCTAATCACTATTATTGAGGCTGCACTTCGACATAAGCATGATGTTAATTCAGTTCTTCCACGGTTTGAACAAGAGATACAGGAACTAACTACAAATATTTCGACCGATGGAATTACATATTACGATCCAGCGTTTAGTGCAACACGTAGAATGCAGCTTTTTTATGGACTGGCACTCTACAATTTTAACCAAGGATTGATTTCCCGCGGGCTTGACTATCTGCTGCTGTCATTGCAGTGGATGATGTTATCAAATAATAAGCTTTCAATTACTTGTGTAGCTTGGTTTGAGAAATATCGTAATCAAGCCAATTCGACTCAAACGAGTCGGTATCTAGAAATTATGAAAGGTGTGATCAGGAATGAAGAAGTGGATGGCTACCCTGTTGATTTTGTTGAACATTGCCGTATTGTATAAGGGAGACTTCATAGAAGTCGAAGGTAATGGTAATAGCCCTGTACCACCAATCGTTGTTCAGACCATGTCTCATGGTGAAGGCGGTTAACTCACGATACAACGAAAAAGAAACGCATCTCAATCATGAGATCGTTTCTTTTTTTAATTTATTTTTTTCTTGTTTTTAGTAACCTATACTAATATAAGGAGGGAGAAAGAGAGGAGAAAGACACAGCATGAAGAAATCGCCGATCGAGAAGAAGCGTCTGGAGATGCATAAATTGGCTCAAAAGTACGGGATTTCCGCTTCTCAGGTACTAAAAAAATCTAAAGAACTGGACCAATTGCTCAATACTTATTATTCAGAGCAGTCAAAGGATGGTAAGGATTCGAAGGAAAACTAAAATTTGAAGGAGTCGACTCTGGGAAAAAGCCCCTTATTCAACTACCTATTCATGCCATGAATCATTTATGGAATTGACAACCATTTTCTTTCCAAAGCGTGGAAGCCGCGTCCTGAGTCGGAAGTCGGTTTTCATAGCGGCGTGAAATCTGGTATGATAATGAATATTTCGCGGGGAGGAGTCATCTCATGAATATTTTACAACGACTGAAAGATGGAGCGGGAAAGGTGACCGATCGTGCGCAAAATGTCGTGGAGATCGGGAAGCTAAATACGCAAATTTCAAATATCGAACGAGAGCTTGGGTTATATTTTCAAAAAATGGGTGAGGTCTTCTATGATGCTTACCGGAAGAAGGACATGTCCGAAGCGGATAAGGAAATGTTGGATCTCGCCAAGACCTGTGATCTGTTGACGGAGGAGCGGGACGAGATTCGCCTCAAGGTGGCTGAATTGAAGAATGAACGTCTGTGCGGCGCTTGCGGACGTAGCGTGGCGGAGGAGGCCATGTTCTGTCAGTATTGTGGTCATAAGCTGTTAAAGGTGAAGCCAGCGGCAGCCAAGGAGGAATACACGGAGGCGCCTGTCAAGGAGACATCAATCGATGCAATAGCAGCTCCGGGTGTAAATGCGCTGCTAGAAGAGGACGTCTTTGTCCCTAGCGAATCTCAGACAAGCGAGCCCAAGGTGGATGGCAAGCTGGAGAAGCTGCTGGCGGCGACCTTGCAGGAGGATCAGATCGAATATCGTGCACCCCAGCGGGAGTTTGAACCGGCACAGCCTGAATTTGATCCCGAAGAGGAAGAGCGTTTACAGCGTGACCTGGAGCGGGAGCGCAAACGTCAGGATGATCTGGATCTTCGAATTCGTAAATGGACCGAAACGGCGGAAGCAGCGGTGCAGACGGAGGAACCTGTGCAGGAGCCGCCACAGACTCGGGTCGCCACGGTCAAATGTCAAATTTGCGGCTCGATTCTGGTCAAGGGAACCAAATGGTGCCCGCATTGCGGCTCAGAGCAAATCTAGCCTAACGGGGGCTATTCCAATTCATGAGCACTTAGCTGGCTTGTGCTCGTAAATGGAAAAGTTCACGGTGTTGTAATAAAATGAACCGCCCAAGCGGCGGGGATGTCCGTAATATATAGTAAGTACGCAGCCGCCGGGGTTCTGCTCCGGCGGCTGTATGCTTATGAAGCCGGCAGGGGAAGCTAAATGCCGCAACTATCATTTCGGGAGCGTGAGGCATATGGAATGCATCGTACACTTCGATGTTGTACATAAAGATGGCACGAAGGAGCTGAGGGGATTAATCTTCATTGACCCAGGGAAGCTACCGGACGAGAGCGATCTTCTGCAAATGTTTGAAGACATGGGCTACCATCTACGGTTAGAAGACCGGGAGAACCTAATCTTCAAGCCGACGCAGGCCAGCGCAGACTATGAAGAAATCCGTGTGCGCCACCTGGATACGGGCGAGACCACTTACAAAGAGGATGGGGAGCTGAAGTCCCTGCTTAACCATTTGCTACCGCGGAATTCCAGACCTTTATAGATGTCGCTTTGGGGCGGACACAAAAACGAAAAACTTTTTAAGAACTTTTCCCGCGCCCACCAAATCCCTCTTCCATTCCCGCGTACATTTGCGTTATACTTCTAACATTGTGTGCGAAGTTAAATTCATTTTCTCGTATAAGTGCAAGAATGGGCTTGCATGTCTCTACCTGATCACCGGAATGATCGGACTACGGGAAACGCTATGGATTGGCTGGGGGACCGGTAGGCGTGTAACGTCTGTTGTTTCGGTTGTCCCAAGCGACGAATAGGGTTTCTGTCTGCACGTCCATTTCCGATTTAGGGAATGGGCTTTTTTGCGTTTTGGCGCGGACTGCAAATTCGTATGCCTGGAATCATGTTAAAGAAGACCAAGGGGGAAGCTGTAATGAAGCT
Source organism: Paenibacillus senegalimassiliensis (assembly GCF_001486585.1). GTDB lineage: Bacteria > Bacillota > Bacilli > Paenibacillales > Paenibacillaceae > Fontibacillus > Fontibacillus senegalimassiliensis. The sequence goes on along the minus strand of NZ_LN909044.1, from coordinate 123,840 downwards.
GCTACAAGACAAAGTCATCAAGGAAGGTATCGTACTGGGGAATCAAGTATTGAAGGTGGACTCCTTCCTGAATCATCAAATGGACCCGGTGCTGATGAAGGAAGTGGGGGCGGAATTTGCCCGGCGCTTTGCGGATGCGGGGGTTACGAAGGTGTTGACGATCGAGTCTTCGGGAATTGCCCCGGCGATCATGACAGCGTTGGAACTAAGTGTACCGATGATCTTTGCCCGCAAGCATAAATCATTGACGCTTAAGGACGATATTTTTGTGGAAAAGGTGTACTCGTTCACGAAGCAAGAAACGAACGAGATTACAGTGTCGAAGAAGTTCCTGTCTGCTGAGGATCGGGTGTTGATCGTGGATGACTTTCTGGCAAATGGCGAGGCAGCCTTCGGTCTGGCCCGCGTAGCCGAGATGGCCGGAGCCAGTGTGGCCGGCATCGGAATTGTCATTGAGAAGTCATTCCAGCCGGGAGCACGCCTGCTCGCGGAAGCGGGCTACCGCGTGGATTCGCTGGTGCGCATCGCTTCGCTGGATGAGGGTAAGGTGACCTTTGTAGAGCAAGCGTAAGCGTAACACTATAAATATAAATTACCGATACACCGGGGAGGAACTGGATTCACATGGAACAAGAGAGAGTATTTCAAAGACACCGTCATCCAATCAAGACGTTGTCGCTAGGTTTGCAGCATGTCCTGGCTATGTATGCCGGGGCTGTGATTGTGCCGCTGATTGTGGGGGGCGCGCTGGACTTCACCCATCAGCAAATGACGTATCTGATTGCCATTGACTTGCTGGCTTGCGGTGTTGCTACCTTGCTGCAGGTTTGGGGCAACCGCTTCTTCGGCATCGGACTTCCGGTCATGCTGGGCTGTGCGTTCCAGGCGGTATCGCCAATGATTGCTATCGGATTAGAGGATGGGGCGGGGGTATCTGCTATTTATGGGGCGATCATTGCTTCGGGTCTATTTGTACTTCTGTTTGCCAATTTGTTCGGCAAATTAATTGCGTTATTTCCACCGGTCGTTACCGGATCAGTCGTCACGATTATTGGTGTTACCTTGATTCCGGTAGCCATCTCCGATTTGGGCGGTGGCAATCCAGGAGTGAATCCTGAGTTCGGTAGCCCGTTTAACCTGGCGTTAGGCTTTGGGGTACTGCTGTTCATCATACTTATGAACCGCTTTGCCACAGGGTTCCTGCGCTCTATCTCTGTACTGCTTGGATTGCTTGCAGGTACGCTCGTCGCTGCTTTTGCCGGACAAGTAGACCTGACACCGCTGAAGGAAGCAAGCTGGTTCCACGCGGTACAGCCGTTCTACTTCGGCAAGCCAACGTTCCATGCTTCCGCAATTCTGACGATGATCCTTGTGGCGATTGTCAGCGTAGCGGAATCCACAGGCGTATTCATGGCACTGGGCAAAATCGTGGGTAAAGACATTACCTCCAAGGACTTGACGCGCGGCTATCGTGCGGAAGGCTTGGCTATTATTCTGGGCGGGATTTTCAATTCCTTCCCGTATACGACTTATTCACAGAACGTGGGTCTGGTGCAAATGAGCCGGGTCAAAACCCGTGACGTTATCTTTGTTGCCGGGGGACTCCTGGTGCTGATCGGCTTTGTGCCGAAGATTGCCGCATTGACGCAACTCGTACCCACATCCGTGCTGGGGGGAGCCATGATCGCTTTGTTCGGGCTTGTCTTGTCCTCGGGTATTCGTATGCTGGGCGATCAAGTGGATTTGAATCGGCATGAAAATCTGCTGATCATCGCTTGCTCCGTAGGGATGGGGCTGGGCGTCACCGTCTTGCCGGAAATCTTCGACCGTCTGCCGGCGGGGCTGCGCATTCTGGTCGATAACGGTATTGTGGCTGGTAGCTTTACCGCCATTGTCATGAATTTGCTGTTTAACGGGCTGAAGGGCAACAAATCGGTCAAGGCGGAACCGGGACAAGCCGGCAATTAAGCTAGGAGCCCCGCAGACCTTAGGTCCATTCGCCGGCTCCGGCTACATCCGGTGAAGCTGCTTCTCAGCCAGTTCGCCAATCCAAGGCAGCTTTAGCCACTTGCCTTGCAAAGTTGCCAGCATGAGCACAACCCAAAGGGTGACACCCAGCAGGGAGAGCAGCATGCTGACGGCCACGCCAATCACGGGCAAGAAGCCGGACAGGGCATGCGCCAGCATCAGTCCGCCGAACAGCATGACCGATTGCAGCGCATGGAACAGGACGAACCGACTGCGCTTCTCCAGCACGAGAAAGACGACGCCACCAACAAAGGCGAACAGGTAGCATAAGAAACCTGCGACGTTCTCGTATAGACCAGTAGATGATTTGAATGGGGACATGGGCCAACCTTCTTTCTGAGAAAAGGATGTCTTCATCACCCACTATATGACGAGCCTTCACTTGAAAGAACCGCTTGGCCGCGATCGGCAGCAAGCAGGTAAGATCAGGGTTTGGCATGAACTCCGTAAGCATTGGGCTTGCGGAGTTTCTGCATTTTCTGGGAAGAAATTGCGTACAATGAAAAAAACGCTTGCAAAAATGTATGTTTGGAAGAAAGCTGAAACCTGTTTCTGAATATGATACAATAGGCAGTAGGAGGTTTTTCCACAACTGAATAGCCGGCACGACTTCAAGAATCTCACCAAACACTTTTCGGCGTCACGAAATCGGAGCATTTACCTTAAACGTTCTGGGAGGGAAAGAGTTATGGCAACGAAAGGTCATGATGAAGTTAAAGAAAGTTTACGGGAAATGACCCGAATCTTTAAACCTAAAGATCCGAAGAAGTTCGTGAAAGAATATGTTCGTAAATATCGTATTATGGGCGGCTATGAGGAGGAATTGACTAACCTAGTAGAGCATGAGATGGGAAAGATGAATTCTTCCGTTTCTTGATCGATTTAAAGGCAAGTATATGATCGTTCCGGCGCGTAAGTGATGCGTCCGGGACGTTTTTTTGTCTAAGCCAAGCTGTCTTGAATGAGCAGAGACGGAAGTGGAGCATGGAAGGGAGACAATGGAACGTGAAGGTACGTTTAAAAACAAAAGATGAGATTGCTCGAATTCGCGATGCGGGTATCATTCTTGCGGAATGCCACCAAGGCATTGCGAAGCTGATTGGACCGGGAATCACAACGATGGAGATTGATGCATTTGTGGAATCATTCCTGGCTAAACGCGGGGCGATTCCGGAGCAGAAGGGGTATCACGGGTTCCCCTACGCGACCTGTGCTTCGGTCAACGATGTGGTGTGCCACGGTTTTCCCGGGACGCGTAAGCTGGAAGCGGGAGATATCGTAACGATCGATATCGTGGTGAACAGGAAGGGCTGGCTGGCGGATTCGGGTTGGTCGTATCGGATCGGCGAGGTTAGCGAGGCGGCAGAGAACCTGCTGACGGTAACAGAGCAGGCCCTGCTGGCAGGTATTGCTCAGGCTATGCCGGGGCATAAGCTCGGTGACATCGGTTATGCGGTCCAGCGAGTAGCCAAGGCATCCAGAATCGGCATCGTGAAGTCTTTGATTGGGCATGGTATTGGCCGAGTCATGCATGAAGCGCCGGATGTGCCAAATTTCGGCCGACCTCATACAGGGATTACCTTGCAGCCAGGTATGGTGATCACCATTGAGCCGATATTTACCGGTGGCGAGACCGGGGCTGTCTTATGGGAGAATGATGGTTGGACCATTCGAACAGCGGATGGAAGCCTGGGTGCGCATTATGAGCACACGCTGGCCATCACGGAGGATGGACCGGTAGTGCTGTCTGGCGGAGAGTAGAGAGGGGGCAACCAATGTCATTAAGTTAAGCCTAGAGACAAAATGATAATTGGTGATGGGGAAACAAACGGCATAAGGAAAATCCTGTGTCGTTTGTTTTTTTATGCAGACAATTGGAAATGCGTACAGCAAACAAAGCGGATGGAATGTCCGCTTTAAAAATGTTCATCCCTATTGAATTATGCTACTCTATAAACGAAGCTAACGACTGATTGCGAGCGGACTTTGCGCGTATTCGTCTGCCCGGGGCGATGGGACCGAATCGGCAAAAGGTTCTTGCGAATCAGTGCTTCAACATCGGGCGGGGGATCATCATCTCTTGAGCGCAGAAATTGTCTACAAACGTAAACGGCCACCGTGAAGTTGACTTGGTAGGGGTGCCGCTTATCCATTTGGGAAATGAAGACGTGCGAGGTCATCATTTCAGCAAAGTTGTACATGATCATTCTTGCGAAAATCTCTTGGAGGATGAACTCCCGTTTCTTCGCGTGAAAGTTCGTCAAACCGACGGTATATTTCAATGCCCTGAACGAGGTCTCAATGCCCCATCGCATATTATAGATAGATTTGATCTCCTCTGGCGGAAAGTCAGCGTCAGAAAGATTCGTCATGACCGTTTCGTATTCGCCGTTAGGCAGGTGGAGGCGAAGCACCCGAAAGGAAATCGGGTAAAACAAGTGCTCACGCAGATCTAAAAAGTCAAATGTAGAAGTAGCAGGGACGAATCGGTATATCTCGGGATGAGCCTTGATCTCGTTGGTTTGTTTTTTGGTGAGTGTCAGGTGAACCGGGAGATCAAACTCTCCATCTGTAGGCAACGGCAAGCTTCTAACCATGCCGCTAGAATCCCTTACTCGTATGACATAGTTCCACCCTTTGCGTTCAATATGTGCGAAATTGTTGTAACTTTCATAACCCCGATCCGCAATAACCATGGTTTTTCCTTGGATAGAGGAACGGTCCACCATGTCGGCTAGTGCCTTCCCTTCATGACATAACCTTCGCGGCTGAACAATCGCATCCACGTAAAGTCGGTTGCACAAGTCATAAGCTGCGTTCAAATGAAGAAGGTTATAGCCCTTCGTGTCCGGCTGGCTTTGAAAGTAGGTATTCGTGTCTAAAGGATCCGTGGCAATATGTAAATCTGAGCCGTCAATGGCCAGTAATCGATAGCCGCGGTAGTCCTTGATATCCATGTACGATTGCGTAAATTTGTGAAACAAGCCCTCCACCGCAGACGGAAGAATCTTATTTCGCTGCTGAACAAAAGCAGAAGTGGTCGCCGTGTTCACGTCATAGCCCTGCAATTCCAAAAGTTCCTTGTACAGGCTGTTGCCGCCCATGGAAATCAGGAGCTGCATCACCGTTTCAAACGGTAGCTTTTTCGTTCGGGTAAAGTCCTTACCGGGATGTTTAACATAAGGTTCGGGTGCCGCTGACATCTCTTGTATCAGGGAGGTCAGCGTTTTTTTAAGCGTGTCCGCATATGTTTTCAATGACAAAACCTCCTCGTTTTTCAAGGGGCTTCGCCACACATTTCAGACCACTTGTCAAGCCTTTTTCCTTGTTGTCGGCGCAAAAAAAAGAGCGGGCTATCTTTTCGATAACCTGCTCTTTTTCTTGATTCTGGGCTCATTCCTTAACTTAATGACATTGAGGGGGCAACCCCTCTTTTTTTGTCTTAATGTCGAAAAGTTTAGAAAAATGTCAAAAAATTGCGAAATCTGTAACTTGGAAAAACGCCCTTTACTGGTCTATTTGTGAGAGCCCTTTCAAGGATGGGGTAAAAAATAGAAACCGTTAACAAACCCTTTCGTAGCAAGGGTTTGTGTGTTTTCCAATAGACTGGAAACGGATGTTGAATCATTGACAAAAAAGGGGTTCAATCATATATTTAATAGGTGATCATTATAATTGACATAAACATGCTTTTCATGGTATTAATCGCAATTTTTAAGGGTATGTGCAGAAATGATGAAATGAAACGGAAGAAAACGTAAGAAGTGGGGTAGATCAATGATGAAATCGTGGAAGGCTGTAAGGCGGCTATTGCCTTTGTTTGCCATGCTGTCGCTCATCCTGTCCGCATGTGGCCGTGAAGACCTGTCCGTGCTAAGGCCGCAAGGGCCTGTGGCGCAAGGCCAACTTGGGCTGATTACGTTGTCGATTACCATTATGGTAGCCGTAATGCTCGTGGTGTTCGGTATCGCTGCCTATGTGTGGATCAAATTCCGCCGTAAGCCTGAGGAGACGGAAATTCCCAAGCAGGTTGAAGGCAGCCATAAGCTGGAGATCCTCTGGACCGCGATTCCGCTGGTACTGGTTCTGATTTTGGCGGTAGCCACGGTACAGAAGGTGTTTGCCTTTGGGGAGGATTATTCCAAGGATGCCAATGCGGTCAAGGTGAAAGTCACCTCGCATTTGTATTGGTGGGAATTCACTTACCCGGAATACGGGATAACAACGGCTCAGGATTTGATTATTCCAACAGGGAAGAAGATTGCCCTTGAACTGAAGACGGCCGATGTGCTGCACTCGTTCTGGGTTCCTTCACTGGGGGGCAAGACGGATACCAACACGGATGGAACGATCAATAAGGCTTGGCTGGAGGCGGACAATGAAGGGGTATTCCTGGGCAAATGTGCCGAATTGTGCGGAACCTCCCATGCCTTCATGGAGTTCAAGGTTAAGGCTGTAAGCCAGGAATCTTTCGACCGCTGGATTGAATCGATGAAAGCTCCGGTACAGACGATTGAAGACCCGGCGCTGGCAGAAGTGTTCAAGGCGCAGTGCTTGAGCTGCCACGCAGTGGGTGATCAGGGGGGACCGCTTGGACCTAACCTGACGGGGATCGGTAATCGGGAGACGGTGGCGAGTATTCTACATAACGCCGAGGCTTCAGGCAATCCAATCAACGGAAAGCCGGTTAAGGACAACCTGGTTGAGTGGCTGACTGACCCGCAGAAGGTGAAGCCGGGCAACAAGATGCCAAGTCCGAAGGAGGACCTGGGGCTGACTGATGCCGAGATTGAGGCCATCGCCGAGTATCTGGCGAACAGCACCTTATCCTACTAGAGGTAGTTCAAAAAATCGTCTTCCAAGGATGAACCGGATGGATAGGAATTTAAAGGAGGTACAAACCTTGGCTCATGCTCACACTGTCAAGCGGCACAAGGGGTTGATGGATTGGTTGACGACAGTCGACCATAAGAAAATCGCCGTTTTGTATTTGCTGGCTGGCGGCTTCTTCTTTGGCATCGGCGGGATTGAGGCTTTATTAATCCGTATTCAGCTTGCCAAGCCAATGAATGATTTTGTAACCGCGCAGCAATTTAACGAACTGATTACGATGCACGGAACTACGATGATTTTCCTGGGTGTCATGCCCATTATTTTTGCACTGATGAATGCCGTTATTCCGCTCCAGATCGGGGCGCGTGATGTAGCCTTTCCTTTCCTGAATTCCCTGGGGTTCTGGACATTTCTGTTCGGGGGGTTACTGCTGAACCTGAGCTGGATTATGGGCGGAGCACCGGATGCAGGCTGGACCGCCTATACTCCGCTATCAACCACGGAATACAGTAAGACGCACGGGGTTGACTTCTATACGATTGGTCTGCAAATTGCGGGCTTGGGTACACTGATTGGCGGGATTAACTTCTTGGCAACGATTATTACGATGCGGGCTCCAGGCATGTCGTTCATGCGGATGCCGATGTTCACCTGGACCACCTTCGTAACATCTGCCATGATCTTGTTCGCCTTCCCTGCCATTACCGTCGGCCTGGTTCTGCTGACATTTGACCGGATACTGGACGCCAATTTCTTTAACGTAGCGAACGGCGGGAACCCGGTGCTGTGGCAGCATATCTTCTGGATATTCGGGCACCCCGAGGTTTATATCCTGATCTTGCCGGCCTTTGGTATGATTTCCGAAGTGGTTAGTACCTTCTCCCGTAAGCGTTTGTTCGGGTATAGCTCGATGGTGTTTGCTACGATTCTGATTGCGTTTCTTGGCTTCATGGTCTGGGCGCATCATATGTTCACCACCGGTATGGGACCGGTTGCGAACGCCTTGTTCTCCATTGCTACGATGCTGATCGCTGTACCAACAGGGATCAAAATTTTCAACTGGCTGTTTACAATGTGGGGTGGCCAGATTCGTTTTACCACAGCTAACTTGTTCGCTTCCGGGTTTATTCCGACCTTCGTTATGGGCGGGGTAACCGGCGTGATGTTGGCTTCGGCGCCTGCTGATTACCAATACCATGATACTTATTTTGTAGTGGCACACTTTCACTACGTTATTGTCGGGGGCTTGGTGCTAGGCTTGTTTGCCGGTTTGCATTACTGGTGGCCGAAGATGTTTGGCCGTGTCCTGGACGAGAGGTTGGGAAAATGGGAGTTCTGGACCTTTATTATCGGTTTCCATTTGACGTTCTTCATTCAGCATTTCCTGGGTCTGATCGGGATGCAGCGCCGCGTATTTACGTATTTGCCCAATCAGGGATTTGACCTAATGAACCTGGTCAGTACCATTGGTGCATTTCTGATGGGCGTTGGCGTGATTATATTCCTGGTCAATGTGGCTATCACGGCCAAGCGGCCACAGAATGCTGCTGCGGATGCCTGGGAAGATGGCCGTACATTGGAATGGGCCATTCCATCGCCGCCGGAAGAATATAACTTCAAGCAGATCCCGCTGGTGCGTGGTATCGATGCTTTCTGGAAAGAGAAGATGGCTGGTAACCGCGAGATGACACCTGCGGAGCCGGTGGGACCGATTCATATGCCATCACCAACCATTTTACCGTTCATGATGTCCGTAGGGTTATTCATAGCGGGCTTGGGTTTTATGTTCACGAATGATGATTTTGGCAATGGTCTAATTAATTTCCTCTTCAACAAATATATTATTGTTGGCATCGGGCTTGGAATTACGTTCGTTTCGATGTTGCTTCGTTCCTTGAACGATGACCCGGGCTGGCATATTGAGCCGGAGGAACTGAACGGGAAGGAGGTCAAAGCATGACGACGCCACATACGCTAAACACAGCGGAGACGCTTCCGCCCGAGCCGGAGAAGGCAACGCTGGAAGGGCGCAATAAAATATTGGCCTTCTGGTTGTTCCTTGGCGGTGAGGCCGTGCTGTTCGGCACTTTGTTTGCGACCTTCCTGACCCTGCGGAATCAAGTCGCAGATGGTCCATCTGCCAAGGAGTTGTTCCATTTGCCGCTGACAGCGGCAATGACGGTTATTCTCTTAGTCAGCAGTTTGATGAGCGTATTTGCGATTCAGGCAATGCACCGGGGAGATAAGAAGAAGCTGGCTGTTTGGCTGAGCGCGACAGTTGTGCTGGGGTTAGGCTTCCTGGGGATGGAAATTTACGAATTTGCCGAATATGTAATACACAAAGGGTATGGCATGACGACCAGCGCTTTCAGTTCGGCTTTCTACACGCTGGTGGGATTTCACGGAGCGCACGTACTGTTCGGGATCGCTTGGATTGCGCTGCTGATTGGGCAATTGATGAAGAAAGGGCTCACCGTAGTTACTGCACCAAAGATTTATGTGGCCGCGATGTACTGGCACTTTATCGACGTGGTGTGGGTGTTCATCTTTACGGTCGTTTATCTGCTCGGAAGGGTGGTTTAGCATATGGTCAATCAGGAATCGGAAGGCCGGGCTCCGGTGGTGAAGCGGCGTCAGCGACATGAAGGGCCGGAGAAGCATGTCATCGCTTTTATATTCTCCATCGTTCTGACGCTGATTGCATTTGCAGCAGTGGCCGCCGGAGAGGTGAATGTGGCCTTTACCGTAATATTGCTGTTGGTGATGGCTGTATTGCAAGTGTTGGTCCAACTCGGTTACTGGATGCACATGAAGGATAAGGGGCATATGATTCCGATTATCTTTATGGCTGGCGGCTTCTTCGTTGCTTTCTTGGCCATTATTGCCGCATTGTATTGGATGTGGTGGTAGATGTGGTAATATAATTTCAGGCGGAAATTCTTTTTGCAGAAACGGTACCATCCCTCAAAGGTGGGTTCTTGTTGAACCTCCTTCTACAGGGATGCTGTCACCGTTTTTGTCTGTTATTAGGGGCTTGTTCACAATTTGGACAGAACTCACATCGGCAGGAAGGGAGGGATTGACGTGCTGGGATTGGAATATTTTAATTTTGCCGATGTATGGAGTCCGGGATTTCTGGCTGTCATTTTGCTATTGCTCGGAGGGTACATTGTACTGATTGGTCCGGGATCGGAAAGATGGGGTTCGGGCGAGCCGACACCGGCCTTTCGGAAAGTTTTATTTATTCTGGGCTTGTTCTTGCTCTACCTGGCTCAAGGAGGTCCTATAGAGCTGCTCGGACATATCATGTTCAGCTTCCATATGATCAGTATGGCTTTGTCTTATCTGGTCGCTCCTCCGCTGCTTATGTTCGGACTTCCGTCCTGGATATGGAAACGGGTTGTGGACCTGCTAAGTGCGACTCCGCTGAGAAAGCTGCGGTTCATGGTTCATCCGGTAGTCGCTGCGGTGGTGTTCAATGGACTGTTCTCCTTCTATCACCTTCCCGTCGTGCATGACTATGTCATGCTCCATTTCGGGGTACATCGTCTGTATTATATCGTCTTGTTTGTGGCGGCGGTGCTGATGTGGTGGACGCTGGCGTCTCCGTTGCCGGAGAAGGCCGGAGTGCAGGGATTGAAGAAGTTGGGCTTTATTTTTCTCAATATGGTCCTCTTGACGCCGGCCTGTGGTTTGATTATCTTTGCTAAGGGGCCCTTGTACGCAACATACAGCGATCCTGCAATCTGGTCCCAAGCGATGGGATATTGCGTGTCCGGCGATCCTTCTATGCTGCTTAGCCAGTTCGGAGGCCCGGAATTCTTTGGCTATCTGGCGCCCGATATTGACCAGCAGGTAGGGGGCATCCTGATGAAGTTCATTCAGGAGATCATCTTCGCTTCCATGCTGGCTTACGTCTTCGTTCAGTGGTACAAGCAGGAGAACCGGGAGTCTGCGGAAGAAGAAATACCGCCTCGATCTATGCTTTGAGGCTTTAGATTATATTAGTTGAACTAAAGAATAGCTGAATAAGCAAGCGAGAAAAATGATTCTGAAGAAGCGGAGCGCTCGCCTTTGTGAGGGGATTTCAACTGCATAAGATCCTACTAGATAAGAGAAATCCATGAGCAACAGCGATCGTAAGAACATTTTCTCGTCTGCTTCTTTGCGTAAATCATTTGTTTAACTGATATAAATATATAAACTCACCGTTTAGGAGGAAGAAACTTGGATCTATATATGTTGTTCCCGACCATCAGCACTTCTTTTATCGTCATCAGTGCCGTGCTGGTAGCTATCGGATGGTGGCAAATTATTAAGGGCAAGCGGGAAGCCCACAAGAAGACGATGATCGCGGCGGCTATTGCTGCGTTGCTGTTCTTCATCATTTATATGTCCCGTACTGTGTTTATCGGCAACACCTCGTGGGGAGGACCCGACAGCTTGAAGGGCTATTATCAGACCTTCCTGATCTTCCACATTATCTTGGCAACAGTAGCAGCAGTCTTCGGCATTACCACACTGATACTCGGCTTCAAGGCGAAATATGCGAAGCACCGGAAATGGGGCAAGGTTACCTCAGTCATCTGGTTCCTGACGGCAATCACCGGCGTGGCGGTATATGTGCTGTTGTATCTGCTCTATCCGGGCGGTCATACGAAGCCGGTCTGGGAAGTTATTCTCGGCATGTAATAAATTTATGAAGTCATGAAAATAGCGATACGAGGGAGTGTTCCTTCGCATCGCTATTTTTATTTTTGATCATAATCAGGACGTTACTTGACTGCATAACAAAGCACAGTGTATAGTGTGTATAAAGATATATACAGTATACACACCTTTGAGAAATCACATACTGTGATTACTACAAAGAAATGAGGGAAGGTGGATGCATGTTGAATCCATGGAAGGACATATGGGCTATCGTGGAGAGGGAACTCCGTCACGACCGGTTTTACGTAATTGCGAATGTCATTTTTATGATCTATCTCGGGGTAATCATGGGTACGATAATTGATTCTGCGCAAGGAACCCAGTTCAAGTGGGCTCCTCTAGGTAATTATCTGATGCTGACGGTTGTCCCTATGACGGGGCTCTTCTTCTCCCGCAGGAACTTCAATTACATTAAGGAAGATTCCTATACACAAATGCTTCGATACTACCGGACATTGGCGATTCCGCTGAATACGATTATGTGGGGGAGACTGACCCAACTGGCTGTAGCCATGTTCATAAACAATCTGTTTCTTTATACGGCATGTTATGGATTTATACGCATGATGGGTGATTCCCTGTTGGCAGCGGATACGATGGTGGCTTTTGCGTTGACTTGGCTAGGCTGTGGATTGCTGATCAACGGGATGTTCATTTATTATGAATTTCTTACCAGCGGCAAAGTCTATTTCTGGGTTACGCTGCTCATCATGCTCGTGTTGGCCTTGGTGGTTGTTATCTTGAATGTGTGGAGAATTAATCTCTTGGAAATCACATTGGACTTCTCCCTGCGGTATGGCCTATTATCACCGCTCCTGTGGGGAACGTTGCTTGTTGGAGGCATTGGACTTTCTCTTCTAAGCATGATCACAAGGCGGAAAATGGGGATGAGGGATTTGGCATAATGAGGAACAGGCCATCGTGCAAAGGCGGGGGTGAGTAAAGTGTGGATTCCCATACAGATTAATGAGAATAGCGCTGAGCCGCTATATCATCAAATCGAATCGCAGCTTAAATCGCTAATCGTCAGCGGGCAGATTGAAGAAGGAACGTTGTTGCCTTCGATTAGGGAATTTGCAAGTGGATTGAAGTGCAGCGTCATTACGGTTCGTCGAGTCTATCAGGATCTGGAGAACGAAGGCCTGCTTCGTACGAAGCAGGGTACAGGAACCTTCGTAGCCAAGGTTAGTTCGCAGGAACGTGATGAATACCGGGAGGCCGTTGTATTGAAGGCACTTGAGGCCGCAATAGATGCTGCCAAATCACTGAATTATGATGAAGAAGAGCTAATTCGTTTATTTATGCAAATTATGGAGCAAAGATATAAAGCAACGTAAGAGCGATAAGGAGGGGAAGATTTATGGAACAAAGCCTGGCTGTGGAGCTGCGGGGCGTCGTGAAACGCCGCCGAAGAAAGAAGATCGGCCCTATTCACCTGCAAATTCCGCAGGGATACGTCGTTGCGTTGGTAGGATCTAATGGATCGGGAAAGAGTACGATGCTGAAAATGATTCAGCGAACCCTCCAGCCTGATGAAGGAGACATCTGCTGGTTTGGAGAGGCCTATGCTGGTGAACTGCCACTGGAAGTACATCAGCAACTTGGATATGTAGGGGAAGTACCTGAGAGCGAAGAGAGCTTGATGACCGCTGAGGAAGCGGCACGATTTCGTTCGCGTTGGTATCCGGCCTGGGATGAGGAGCGGCTTCAAGAGTTACTGCATCGGTTCGAAGTGCCTTATCATGAGCGCTTAAGTCGAATGTCCAAGGGAGAGCGACGCAAATTTGAGATTGCGGCTACTCTGGCGACCAAGCCCAAGCTACTGTTGCTGGATGAACCATCATCGGGTCTTGACCCCTTTGCCTGGAAGAAATTGATTGATTTACTTCAAGATTGCTTGGAAGAAGAGGATGTAACCATCCTGCTGGCCACGCATGTCATAGATGAAGTGAAACGTTTGGCGGATTACATCGTACTTGTTCATCAAGGGCAGGCACTGGGAATGATAGAGAAGGATCAGCTTTTTGACAGTTGGCGAGAGGTATGGGTTCGTAGCGCCGGAGTGGGGATGAAGGGGTTGCCAGGGGTTGTGGTCATTCGGGAGGAAGGACCTTCCCTTAGCAAGCTGGTTGTGCAGGAACCTCATCTTGATGAACTGGAGCAAGTGCTTGAGAATAACGGAGTTCAGGTATTGCAAACCCGAAGTCTGGAACTGGAAGAAATATTGGAACTGTGGATGCAAGGTTATCCGCCTGCTGGACTTGCTGGAGAAGCAGCAACTTATTCATGAGGTTAATCAATCAGGGAACAGGAAGGGAGAGAGAGCATGACACATCCATTAGTGTTGAATCAGGTCATGAAGCAATTTGGAGACAAGACGGCGGTAAGTCCGATTTCACTTCAGGTCGAAGAAGGGGAAATTTACGGTCTACTGGGGGCCAATGGCGCAGGTAAAACGACAACAATGCGCATGGTGCTCGGCTTGATCTATCCGGACGGTGGACATATAACGTACCATGGCAATCCGTACAGCAAGGAGCTTCAATCCTTGATGGGATACTTACCCGAGGAACGGGGGCTATACCCTAAGGTGAAGGTGAGCGATCAGATTATCTATCTGGCCCGTCTGCGCGGAATGAATGCGGCAGAGGCTGATAAGAATCTGAAATATTGGCTGGACCGATTCGATGTGCCGGAATATTACGATCAGCGAATTGAGGAGCTGTCCAAGGGGAATCAGCAGAAAATGGGCTTTATTGCCGCCATCGTTCACAAGCCGAAGCTGGTTATCATGGATGAAGCATTTAGTGGGCTTGACCCGGTGAATGTGGAGTTGCTGAAGGCCACGGTCAAGGAACTGCGAGATCAGGGAACGAGCATCTTGTTCTCTACGCACCGGATGGAGCATGTGGAGGAATTGTGCCGGAACATTACGATTCTGCACCGTTCACAAACGGTATTGCAAGGTAATCTCAAGGATATTAAGAAGCGTTACCCTCGTGAAGAGGTTATATTGCATACGGCTGGAGAGGTCATAGGGCTACAAGAAATTCCGGGCGTTCAGCGGGTGGATCGTAGCGACCGGGGTTATGTGATTCGTATAACTCAAGAAGCGGTCGCACAGCAAATTTTACGCAAGGCGATGGAACTTAGTGTTGTTGAGCATTTCGAAGTCAAGGAGCCCACTCTGAATCAAATCTTTATCAAAGAGGTAGGTGAATCTAATGAATAAAATGCGCACGGTGATTGCCTTTACATTCATGAATAAGGTGAAAACGAAGTCCTTCGTAATCACTACACTGGTGCTGGCCCTACTGGTATCTGTAGGTCTTCATGTGCCGTACTTTATCGACCGTTTTACCGGCGGCGCTGAGCCGTCGCAGCAGCAGATTGGTGTCGTTTATAACGAACAAGCCGAGCTGGCCAAATCGCTGGAAGCCTATATAGAGAAACAGCCTACGGAAGATTACAAGCTTGTTCCTTACGAGAATGCGGATGAGGCGGTACTGCGTCAGGCGGTCCAATCCGAGGAGATTGATGGCTACCTTATGTTTGGCCAAAGCGCCGAAGGAAGCTTCCCGGCGGTCACCTATACCTCGGAGTCCGGCACAATTAGCCCGGGCCTGCAAATGACGCTGCAAGCCGCTCTGCAAAACGTCAAGGCTGAATACTTGACCAAGGGGATGCTCAGCGAGGAGCAGATCGCGGCCTTGAATGCTCCTGTACAGCTTGGTGTAGCTCAGGTCTCTACCGGTACAGCGCAAGCGGAGGGGGAAAAAGCCGGGGTATTCAATTACGTACTAGTCTACGTGCTGATTATTCTGTTCTTCATGACGATTATGATGACCGGGAATATGATCTCGGCTGAGGTTACTGCGGAAAAGAGTTCGCGGATTATGGAAATCCTCATTACGAGCGTGTCTCCACTGGCCCAGATGTTCGGGAAGATCATTGGCATGTTCTATATCGGACTGCTGCAAATCGGTATCTTCGCCGGGGTCATTGCACTGAACATCTCGTTGCCTTACAATCGGTCGGTCTTGGCTGACTTTAACCTGAATGTATCCGACATTCGCGTCGAAGTGCTCGTTCTGGGGTTAATCTTCTATGTACTTGGTTACTTTTTGTATGCGACGCTGTTTGCAGCAATCGGCTCACTGGTGAGCCGTACAGAGGAGCTGGGGCAGGCGGTTATGCCCATCACCATGCTATCCCTGGCCGCCTTCTATATCGGTATCTTCAGCCTTAGTACACCGAATTCGCTCTTGATGAAGGTGAGTTCCTACATCCCATTCGTCTCGCCGGTATCAATGATCGTGCGGGTAGGTATCGGCTCACCGCCGATCTGGGAGATTGTCATATCGTTGGTAGTGTTAGTTATCGCCATTTTCGTCTTTGGATGGTTATCCGCGAAGATTTATCGCACAGGCGTCTTGCTGTATGGCAAGCGTCCAACCTTCAAGGAACTGCGCAAGGCGATGAAGGCTTACAAAATATAAAAAATACAGAGCAGGGAGAGGATTATTTTGATGAAGCATTGGAAGAGGTTGTTACTGTCTTTAACATTATCGGCAAGCTTACTGGTTACTGCGGTACCGGCTATGGCTGCTCCGCAGGACGCGGCGGTCAAGGTTGACCAGGCTTTGCTGGACTATGATGCCCATACACCAATCGTTGAACAAGGCACGGCCCTCGTTCCGTTACAAGCTACACTTGAAGCCTTAGATGGAACCTTGACGGAAGCTGCGGATGATACGATTACTGCGGTGATTGACGGTCAGACTATCACGCTCAAGAGCAAGCTCGTACAGGTTGATGGTGTAACCTATGCGCCAATTCGTATAGTGGGCCAGGCAGCAGGCTATGATGTGCATTGGGATGCGGCTACGCGTACCGTCTTCCTGCTGTCCAAGAAGGCGCCTGATACCGTCCAGTCAGGTGGACGGGGCTTCCTATGGGAGGTCGAGAGCAATGGCAATACGGTATATCTGGTAGGCTCCATGCATATTGCCGATGACAGCTTCTATCCTTTGCGTGAAGAGTATGAGGAAGCTTTTGCTGAGGCGGATTATCTTGGCGTAGAGATTGATGTCAGCAAGGCGGCTGATGAAGCTAATCAGAAGCTGATTACGGATTTGGGTACCTATCAGGATGGAACCACGTTGAAGGATCATATTTCCGGTGAGACCTACGCCAAGCTGGGGGAGATCTTGGAGCAGGCCGGGGCGGAGGCTAACTCGCTGGATGCCTTTAAGCCTTGGGTAGCGGAGACCACAATCAGCAGTCTGAAATGGATGCAGTCGGGATATGAAGCTTCTGCGGGAGTAGATTTGTATTTTGTTCAGAAAGCGATGGAACGGAATATACCGGTTATTGAACTCGAATCCTATGAATCCCAACTTAGTATGTTCAATGACTTCTCCAAGGAACTGCAAGAGAAGAATCTCAAGGCCGTGTTGGATAATTATGATGTGCTGGACGATAGCGTAGATCAAATGGCCGAGATGTGGAAGACGGGTAGTGATGAGGACCTGCTGGAGATGACCAATAGCATGGCTGAAGACGAGGAATATTATAAGGCTATGCTCGTAGACCGCAATATCGGGATGGCTGATAAGATCGCTGGATACCTGAAGAACGGCCAAAATGAAGAGTATTTCATTGTGGTGGGTGCAGGCCATTACCTGGGTGATCATGGTGTGGTAAAGCTGCTGGAGGAGAAAGGCTACACTGTAGTTCGCAAATAAGAAAGAGTCTGTTCAATTAGAACGTCAACCCCTGAAGTGCGTAAATAAGGTCCCGGGCCTCATTTTTACGTCATTTCTGGAGCGGGTTGACGTTTTTTGTGTATAATGAAGCTTAATTTAAGCGGGAGGGAATGCAGGATGGAGAACGAGGAAAGATTCAAAGCCTGCCTACTGGGCGGGGCCACCGGAGACGCTTTGGGTTATCCTGTGGAGTTTATGAGCCTGGAGCAAATTAGAGAGCGTTACGGACCAGAGGGAATTACAAGGTTCGCTTTGGACAAATATACGAAGAAAGCCCTGGTGTCGGACGACACGCAAATGACGTTGTTTACGGCAGACGGGATTGTACGGGGTTATGAACGTTGCAGTGAACGGGGAATCGGTTCCTTTGTGGGCAGCGGGGTATACCCGGCCTACTTAAGATGGCTGTATACACAAACAGGACGCTTGGATCATGAACAATGGCTGCGTCCTGAGAGGGGCTTGGGAGACGCGGGAAGACGCTGGATTCTGGATGTGGAAGAACTGCACGCTCGCCGGGCGCCGGGACTCACCTGCCTGTCGGCTCTGGAAAGCGGTAAGGTAGGCACGATGGAGCAACCGCTTAACGATAGCAAGGGCTGTGGCGGAGTGATGCGGGTAGCGCCGGTGGGATTGTTTTTGTATAATGATCCCGAATATGCGTTTCGTACAGGATGTGAAGTAGCGGCGCTGACGCATGGGCATCCTACCGGGTACCTGGCGGCTGGAGCCTTGGCACTAATGATTGCCGAATTGTTGAACGGTAACACGATGGAGAGGAGCGCAAGCTCCGCCATGCAAGAGCTGGCCAAATGGAAGCAGAGTGAAGAAACATTGAAGGCCATGGAGCACGCGTTGGAGCTGGCGGGCAGCAGCCTGGCTATAGAAGAAGCCATCACCCGTCTGGGCGAAGGCTGGATTGCCGAGGAAGCGCTCGCGATTGCGTTATACTCCGCCTTACGGGAAGAGGAATTTACGCAGGCCTTGGCCGTGTCCGTGAACCATAACGGAGATAGCGATTCGACCGGGGCCATCTGCGGTAACTTGCTGGGGGCGCGGGACGGAATGGCGGTCATTCCGGAAGCCTGGCTGAGTCAATTGGAGATGAAGGATTTTATTGAGGAGATCTCGGATACGTTACTCCGTACTTGTGAGCGAAAGAACCATAGATAGTTGAAGCAGAAAACTTCTTTGGCGGAGGTGAGAACAGGTTGAGCGAGATTACTATACTGGTTGTGGAGGACGAACGCAAGATTGCCCGGCTTCTGCAAATTGAACTGGAAAGCGAGGGCTATGCCGTTAGCCTGGCCCCGGACGGCGTTGAGGGATGGGCTGCGTACAAGGCGGGTGGAATCGCACTGATTCTGCTGGACGTCATGCTGCCCGGAATCAGTGGCATTGACTTATTGCAGCGAATCCGTGCGGTTGATGCCGAGACACCGGTTATGATGCTGACGGCCAAAGGCTCGGTCACTGACAAGGTCACCGGACTTGATCTAGGGGCTAACGACTATGTGACGAAGCCTTTTGACATGGAAGAACTGTTAGCCCGCATTCGCGTGCTCCTGCGCAAGACGCCAACTACTAACGGTGCCGAGACAGCGGGAGAGCCCGATCCCGATGAGTGGCTAAGCGCTGCCGATCTGCGTCTTAATGAGGCTACCCGGCAGGTAGAGCGGGCGGGACAGGAGATTGCGCTAACCCAGCGGGAATTCGATCTGCTCGCTATGCTCCTTCGTCATAAGCGACTTGTTCTGGGCAGGGAGCAGTTGCTTAACCAGGTGTGGGGGTTTGAATACACAGGCAACACCAATGTGGTGGACGTATATATCCGCTATGTTCGCAAGAAGGTGGATGAAGGCTTTGCCCCTGAATTAATTCATACTGTAAGGGGCGTAGGGTATGTGCTCCGGGATGCCACATGAAGCTGGGGAGCAAGATTCATTTATACTCATCGGTGTTGTTTGCCATCTTGCTGCTGGCGGCGAATGTGACTGTGTATACGGTGTTTCACCGACTGATGATGGACCGGGAGATGAGCCAGCTATTGGCCGAAAGTCAGCAGGCGGCCGACGTACTACGTACAGCGGAAGGACGCACGGCGCTAAATGGGTTATTGCGGGCTTATGTACCGCTGGACGGAACACTCCGCTGGGTGGAGCCCACTGGCGAGGGCAGCGCCTTGGTTGCTTCCGGCAATCAACTGGAGTTGGGACGAGAGGCGCAAGTCTTCTATAGCGAACGCAGGCTGGAGCAAGTGACGATTAACGGGGAACGCTACGGCTTCGTATCGCTTCCGGTGATTGGCCCAAGCGGATCGGTGGCCAATGTCCAGATGATGTCCAGTCTGGTAGAGCTGACGGAGCTCCTGCGTATTTTGCGCCTGGTGCTAATCAGTGTGTCGGCGGCAGTGCTTGTCCCTGTAGTTATTTCCAGCGGCATTTTGGGCCGTCTTGTGATGCGGCCGATTACGAGCATGACAAGTACCATGCGTCGCATTATTCGTAGCGGGGAATTTGCCCGGCTGAAGCAGACCGGCAAATCCCGGGATGAGCTGGCCGAGATGGGCGATACTTTCAACGAAATGATTGGGCTGCTGGAGGACAGCTTTGTCCGTCAGGAGCAATTCGTCTCTAATGCTTCTCATGAGTTGAAGACTCCACTGACGATCATTGAGAGCTATGCCAGTCTCTTAAAGCGGCGGGGAGCAGAACGACCGGATTTACTGGAGGAATCTGTAGAGGCGATTCATTCGGAGGCCGTGCGGATGAAGACGATGACGGAGCAACTGCTGCTCTTGGCGACCTCCAAGCGGGAATGGAAGGCAGATATGCACGAAATCGATTTGCTTGCGTTTGCTAAGCAGGTCTCCACCATGTTCTCTCAGGTACACGATCGCAATGTTACGGTGATCACCCCATTGGAGCCTGAGTCAAAAGGGGGAACAGTCCAGGGCGAAGGCAATACCAACGTGGAGTCTCAGGAAATAATGGCTTGGGCAGACGAGGATATGCTGAAGCAGGTTCTGTTTATCCTGCTGGATAATGCTCGTAAATACAGTCAAGGTGACGTTGATCTTGTGGTAGGGAAATGGCAAGGAGCCGCATTTCTTGCGGTTAAGGATAGGGGGGAGGGAATTCCACCAGAGGATCTTCCCCATGTATTTGAACGGTTTTACCGGGTAGATAAAGCACGCAGCAGGCAGCAAGAGGGGGCCGGTGGAACGGGACTCGGCCTGTCGCTTGGGAAGGAACTGTGCGAAGCGATGGGAGCTCGGCTTGAGCTGGAGAGTGGTCTCGGAACAGGAACTACGGCCACGATCTGGCTGACGGGCTCCAAGCAGGAGGATTTGGCTTGACTATAACCCTGACAGACAGGAGGAGAGAAGCATGCACAGATTCACTTGGAAGAGTAGACGGCTAGCGGCTCTCGTTCTGGCTGGAGGGTTGCTGTTAACCTTCATCGTGGTATGGATGGTATATAGAGCAGATAGCGGTCCCAAGCTCACACTTGCCGAAGTCGAGCGAAGAGTGCTGAACACCTACGAAGGGAGTATTGTGGATAGTCGTCTGCAAGGGTCTGACGTTGTGGTTTTTCTGAAAACGGGACAGGGCTTGTACGAATTGATTGTAAAACGGGACAACGGGGATATTGCGGAGATTCGGCGGCTGGAGGAATATGCTCAGGATGACCTGTCTGCGGGTCCCTCTGATCCTGAGGGTGAACCTGCCACGGAAGAGCCTGGAACGGCACCGCCTGCGACTCAGCCTGATAACAAGCCGCCTGGAGGGGAAGGCACGCAGGGTGAGGGGACATCTCCTCCTCGCACGGACGGATTCATCTCGGAGAAGGAGGCGACTAGCCTGGCCTTGAAGAAAGTGTCAGGCCAGGTGAAGGATATCGACATCGAAGACGAAGGTGGAACGCGGTATTATTTGATTGAGATCGAGACTGGGGACGGCCGTGAGGCGGAAGTACAGTTAAATGCTGCTTCCGGCAAGGTAATCTCCGTAACCTGGGACGATGATGATACCGACGATGATGACGATGACGATGACGATGATTCCGAGTAAGCTTTTTATCATCAAATTCTAATCTTCTTGTAATGCTTCTCTTAGAATGCCCCGGTAATGTAGTAAGCGTACCGAAGATAACCGGTCACCGAAGAGAACGAACAAGAAGAACTGAAGGAGATGAATTCGGATGAAGAACAAGAAATCATGGATGCTTGGCGTTGGACTGGTGGTAGCGTTAGCGGGCACGAGTGCTGTTGTTGCTGCCGAGGCTGCGACCGCCTACATTGGCAAGGAGAAGGCGAAGCAGATTGCACTGAAGGAAGCGCCGGGCAAGGTGACAGACATCGACTTGGAGCGTAAGCGCAGTGTGGTCTACTATGAGGTAGAGATTGATCGGCAAGATAGCGGGCGTGAAGTGGATGTTCATGTAGAGGCTGTGTCCGGAAAGGTCCTTAAGGTAGAAGACGATGATGACGATGATCGTAAATGGGCAGCTACACCCGTAATTGGAAATGATAAAGGCACAGCCTCAAAGCCTGCAACAGCGACCAACAAGTCAATTACCAAGGAGCAAGCGGGCAAATTGGCACAGCAGGCAGTGAAGGGCGAAGTGATTCGCGTGGAGACGGACTGGGATGATGGCGATAAAGAATATGAGGTTACGCTGAGAACCGCCTCCGGTTATGCCGAGGTAGAGATATCGGCTTCTACTGGCAAGGTGCTGGATATTGATTACGACGATGATGACGACTACGATGATGACCATGACGATGATTATGATGACGACGATGACGACGACAGAGATTAAGTTTAGGCCTCCAATCACGCATGGCGTGGGTTGGAGGTTCTTTTTGTATGTTCAGGTGGAGCAGAGAGCTTAAGAGCGAGACTCCTTTCTTCGTGTGAAGCGTTGTCGATACTTGCGCGGGGACAGGCCTTCCAGCCGGGTGAAGCAAGCCGTGAAGTAGGCAGCCTGACTGAAGCCTACTTGCTCAGCGATCCGTTCCACAGCCAAATCGGTTTGCAGCAACAGCAGCTTGGCTTGCTGAATGCGCAGGCGCATCAAGTAGACGGCGGGAGAGCAACCGAACACCTTTTGCATGCAGCGGGCAATATATACCGGGTGAAAGTTAATACTCTCCCCTAATTTTCGGGCAGAGAACGGCTCTTGATAATGCTCACGCAGATAGGAGGCCGCTTTCTCTGCACAGGCTGATGTTGGAGATAGAGTGGTATCGGCAGCAGAGGAGGATAGCTCCACAATGATGTTCTGGAAGAGAGCTTGTTGCCGCAAGCGTATGCCATCCATATGTAGACTTTGATTCATTTCCACCAGCTCATCCAGCCAGCCGAATACCTTCTGGGGCTGTGCCAGCTTGGTGAATTGCCGCAGTGGAACTGTATACGGAGTTGCCGTGAATGCAGGCGGAGATAAATGGCTTTGAAGGTCAGGCTCAACCACCAGGGCTCCCCGTTCCCCTTCCTCATTCTCTTCGATAACTCTCCATTCCCCCAAGAGCTGAAAATGCAGCCAATGATGCAGTGTATTCTCCGTACAGCCGGTAATGGCATAATGATAGCAATCCGGACGGAGAATCAGGGAATGGCCTGCTTGAACCTCATATTCACGTCCTTCTTCACCAATGTATAGACAACCGTATACGACAACCAATAGATCAAATGCGCCGATATGTTGCCGACTGGGGTGCTTGCCGCCAGCAGGAATAATTGATGAACCGCTTACAATGTAGTGGGGCAAGGGAGGAGCTACAAATTCGATAACGGAAGGCATCTTCGGGCATCCTTTCTTAGGTTGGAATAATGAAAGATTGGGTTGATTCATTGATACATTGAGCTTAGTATAACATCTATAATGTGTTTCATGCTAACAAGAAGATAGAGAATTCGTAAGGCTTCTCGTTCTACAGGAGGTTGTAATATTGAAAAAGAATAAGAGCGCCGAAAAGGATAAATTCTCCTTATGGCTGCTCGCCTGGCCCATATTCATCGAGTTGTTTCTGCAAATTTTATTAGGTACTGTCGACACGCTGATGGTCAGCCGCATTTCCGATAACGCGGTGGCGGTCGTTGGCTTCTCGAATCAGCTCTTTAATGCCTTAACCACGTTGTTTGCCACGGTGGCGAGCGGCGCGGGGATTGTTATCGCGCAAAAAATTGGCTCGGGGCAAGAAGAGGCTGCCCGCACAGTAGCCATTATTGCTTTTAAAGTGACGGCCGGAATCGGTATCTTCCTCAGTGTTCTGTTGGTTGCCATACCTGGGCCTATCGCAACGATATTACAACTTCCGGCGGAACTGCTGCCTCTGGCGAGAATATATATATCCATCGTTGGCGGAGGAATGATTCTGACGGCCATGATCTCCATGCTCGGTACGGCCATCCGTAATACGGGGAATACGAAGGGGCCGATGTATACCGCAGTCGCGATGAACGTCATTCATATTATTTTGAACTACGGCTTTATCTTCGGGGCCTTTGGCTTCCCGCAATGGGGCCTGACCGGAGTCGCTATCTCGACAGTTGTCAGTCGTCTATTGGCTACAATTGTCCTGCTATTCATCTTTGTCGGCACGTTCCGGCGAAAGATTGTCTTTAAGGATATGGCCATATTCGACCGTGGCTTGTTCAAGGAAGTGCTGGTGATTGGTTGGCCGCTCGGGGTCAATTCGGCAAGCTGGGTATTCTCGCAATTGGCGATCTTCTCGTTCCTCGCCGTCTTGGGCTCCACCGAGCTTGCGGCGCGAACCTATATGAATACGCTGGAATCGTTTTGCTTTATGTTAGGCTTCTCCCTGGCGATGGCTGCCCAAATTCAGATTGCCCATCTATACGGCGCAGGCAAGACGAAGGAGGCGTACCGGGCTGTATTCCGTGTGTTGATTCTCGGCTTGCCCCTGGTAATCGTTAATGCCTTCATCCTTGTCTTGTTCGGGCCTAAGCTGCTCGGGGTATTCACTCAGGATACAGAGATATTGGCCTTGTGCGCTTCCTTGCTCTGGCTGAATCTACTGCTGCAGCCCGGCAAAATGATTAATATGGCGATCGGCAACTCGCTGAATGCCGTTGGCGATACGCGGTATACCATGAATATTTCCCTAATCTTCATGTCTATCGTAGCAACCGGTGGCTCCTACCTGTTCGGTATTTCACTGGGCTGGGGCATCATCGCCATTTATGCCAGCATGATTGCCGATGAATATATTCGCGGAATATTGTCCTATTTCCGCTGGAAGGGCCGCAAATATTTATTAATGAAGGAAGATGAACTTCTTCGTGAGCAGGCTGCTGAACAAGAGACGGTATTGCAGCCTGGAGTGAAGGGGCTGGCTAGCCCCTTGTAATCTTCTCATAGCAAAAAGCCACAGGTTATTTCCCAATAATGGGAAGTAGCCCGCGGCTTTCTTAATATCCTGTTCAGTTATTCTTCGGGCATCTCCCGATCTGGTAATTGCTGTACATAACTGTCCGACAGCCGGAGCAATTCAAGCGCCCGATTAAACTCGCCTTCGGTTGTTAACGACTGCTGCGGAGTATCTGTGGCCAGTGGATGCTCTGTACCGTCATTGTATCCGGCGCCCGGTATGAACAAGGCCTCATCATTCAGGAAAGAGCCGGAAGGCAGGTAATAACGCTGCGGTAGCAGGTTATATCCTGTTTGGTTCAACAGGTCCTCTCCAAAGTGCAACTGCTGGTCGAGATTAATGCCTAGTAAATTTGCCACTGTCGGCAAAATATCGACCTGACCGCCCACATTGTCCTTCACCGCTGGGGCTTCTCCGGGAATGTGCAAAATCAGTGGGATATTGATCATATCCTTGTACGTATATTCCCGTCCGTAAATCTCCTGCATCAGCGCCAAGCCTTGCTTATCCAGCGAGTACATAGGCAAGCCAAGGTGGTCACCATAAATAACGATGACGCTATTGTCCCAAAGGCCCTTCTGCTGCAAGTCCTCTACAAATTCCCCAAGTGCATAATCCGCATAGCTTTGAGCCCGGAGGTAGTCTCCCACCATATTGTCCTGGTATTGCTCTGGCAATACAATCTTATCCTTCTCCGGCGGTGTCGTGTACGGATGATGTGCGGTCATGGAAATAACATGAGAGTAGAATGGCTGGCCACTTTGCTGAGTTTTGTCCAATACTTCCGCTGTCTTCTTATACAGCACCTCATCGGATGGGCCGAAGAATACAGTATCTTCGGTTCCGAAAAATGGTTGATCATAATACTTATCGAAGCCAATCGCATCGTAGAGCTCCGCACGGTTCCAGAATTCGACCACATTGGTATGGAAGGTTGCTGTATCGTAGCCTTGCTCACGTAGTAATTTCGGCAGGCTCGGCAAGTCCTTGCTAGGATAGTTCTGCGTAGCGGCTTCATTATACGGAATATAGAATGACGTATTAACTACAAATTCGGCGTCAGACGTATTTCCTTGCCCCACCATCTGATAGAAATGCTTGAAGTAGATGTTTTCTTTCGCCAGACGATTCAGGTTAGGCGTAACCTCCTTGCCATCTACCTTCAGATCAATCAGGAAGTTCTGGAACGACTCCAATTGTATAATAATCAGGTTCTTGCCTTCGGCAACGCCAAAATAATTCGGTTCATCTGGAGCCGTAATGCCCTTTAATTGATTGACTTTCGCTTGAGTAATCTCCTTGGCATCGACCAAATCTTCCTTCTTGCTGCTGGAGAAGATCGTATAGGTCTCATAGTTGAGAATACCCATTTGCTCCGCCTTCTTAATCTCGTTCATGCTGGCCCGGTTAGGCCAAATATTAAATATGCAGACCAGAAGCGAGATGCCAAAGATGACAGCAATCACCCCGGTGCTGGCTTTCTTTAAATTAAATAAATTTTTGAGCTTCTCCGCGCCCTTCTTACGGAACAGCCAGAAGCCAATAACAACGATATCCAGGAAAATGAGCAAATAGTAAGGGGCCAACAACGAGAATACGCTGTTCTTCACAGCCGTAACCTGATTGACCTGCTCCAGAGCATGATAGGTTACCATAACTCCATAGTATTTATGATACATGATGGCCGCAAAGAACACGGCAGTAACGATCAGGTTCACCGTCAGGTAGAGCCCGATTTTTCGCTTGGAGGCGAACCATTCAATCAGGCAGAACAGCACCCAGACGAACGGAATTTCCTTGAGCAGTGGCCCCCACGGAGGAACCCCATCAAAGATAGCAATCCAAACGAGATAAATTTTCAAGATCATAATAGCGGAGAAAAAAACAAACGGCTTGATGTTTGCGAGCCGAATGCGATTTAGTTGTAGCACGGCGTGTTCCTTCCTTTCCGCAAAATGGTTCGCTATGACGTACAGGCAGCAATGAACTGCTTTGCACGTTTACACTAGCTTTACATTTTTGACGCTCCTAATATAATACATGAAATGAACGCAAGAAGAAAATAATTCAATTCACTCAATTAGCAGGAATTTCCACGTAAATCCAGGTTTATGTAAGGTTTCTGGTCATTATCAAGAGCTTGCGACCTTTTTGGCCTGATTGATGGAGAAGAATAAAGAGAGAGAAGCCCAGGGGGCGGGAATTGGAGTAGAAGCGTAATGAAGTAGCTGCCTAACATAAGAAAAGGCAACGGCACAAAACGCAGGCCGCTGCCAAATCGGAAAACTTTGCTAGCTGTTGGTTATACGGGTACAGAGAGCTCCGCATTTAATATAGAAACAAACCGTTCCAGGAAGGCTTGATCTTCCGCATCAAACCGTCCCTTGAGCGGGCTGTCTATGTCCAGAACACCTAACAGATGATCGTCCTTAACCAGTGGTATGACAATCTCGCTATTGGAGGCCGCATCACAGGCGATATGTCCCGGGAAGGCGTGAACATCCTCGATGCGTAGTGTTTCCCGGCGCTCCGCACTCGTTCCACAAACACCCTTACCCAGAGGAATGCGTATGCATGCTGGCAAGCCTTGGAACGGACCAAGAACAAGCTCCTTGCCGTCATATAAATAGAAGCCAACCCAATTAATATCTGTTAAATAGAAATTAAGTAATGCAGCAGCATTAGCCAAATTGGCCACCATGCTGCTCTCTCCCGCGATTAACGCTTCTAGCTGCGCTAAAGCCGCCTGTTGCTGCTCTTCACGGGAGCCTGAGTATGTGTCTGCCTGAAACATGTTTATATCCTCCTTGATCGCCCTTTGCTATAGCAGCGAGGCGAGACTAATCTCATTTCATTATAATAAAGTGTGCTAAATTTTATCAAATTTGCAAAATATGTTTTTTGGCATCATGAGGTAAAATAGGGTCAAGATTAAAGAAAAGGTGATCTTATGGTAGCTGAATCCTCAAAGGGCGTACGCCTTAATAATAGAAAAGTAAGCAATGATTTGAAAGCGACTATTGAGCATTTGCGGTTGGAACTGATGAATGCGGCCACGCAGGACAATTTTAGCAGCGGGACTGTGCTGGAATTAAGCCAACGTCTGGACCGTTATATCGTACTGGCCCAAAGTCAAATGCTCGGCAAGCAGGTCTCTTCCTTTGACTCGTAAGGCCCAAGTATGATTAGCTAGAATCATGCTGGCTTGATGAGACAAGGGAGGATGCAGACGTGTACAAATGCGGCGGAGATATTCCCGCGTTGGAAGGAGAACGAATTCGGCTGCGCCGTATGGGGCGCAGGGATGCAGAGATCATGTTCCAGTATTGGAGCGATCCGGTGGTTACGAAGTATATGAACGTTCCAGCCTTTGCTTCCGTACAGGAGGCATGGGAGATGATCAGCTTGCTTAACGGCTTGGCCGAAAGCGAGGATGCGCTGCGCTTTGGCATTGAATTGAAGGAGGATCGCAAGCTGATCGGTAGTTGCGGCTTTAATGTCTGGGAGCTATCTGGTGCCTATCGCGGTGAGATTGGCTATGATTTGGGGCTTGAATATTGGGGGCACGGCTATATGTCGGAGGCACTCCGTATGCTGCTCGCCTACGGCTACGAGACGATGGGGCTGAATCGGATTGAGGCTTTGGTGGACCCCCGTAACAAGGAATCGCGCAAGCTGCTGCAAGCCTTCGGTTTCACAGAAGAAGGTCTGTTGCGTGAATATCAACAAGTGGGTAACGGCTTTGTTGACCTGCTGATGTGCGCTTTGCTCAAGCAGGAATACTATTCGGCAGAAGCGTAGGAGAGAGGCTGTCATAGAGCGTTGGGACGGGCTTGCTTGGGCTGCTAACTGCCTACCTTTCATCTTTCTTTTTTCCACACGTTCCTCTATAATTGAGGCTTATGGAATCATTGACACGTGATGGAAGAAGAAAGGAAGTCAGGTTTGGTTATGGCGAAGGTTACGCTCAGACGCAATTACATACTTATTGGACTGCTCTTGTCCACATTTCTGGCCGCGATTGAAGGTACGGTGATTGGCCCGGCTGGTCCGCGCATCGTGGGGGATTTGGGCGGGGCTCACTTGCTGGGCTGGGTATTTACCGCCTATTTACTCGCTATGGCCGTCACTACGCCTGTTTTTGGCAAGATTAGCGATTTGTTCGGCAGAAAGCCGGTATTCGTAATCAGCTCCCTGTTATTTCTGGCAGGGTCGATCTTGTCCGGAACGGCGCATGGCATGGGGCAACTCATCGCCTTTCGCGCGTTGCAGGGTATTGGTGCCGGAGGTCTTATTCCGGTAACGTTTACGATTATAGGGGATATTTATTCGATTGAAGAACGCTCCAAAATTCAGGGCTGGCTCAGCTCCGTTTGGGGCATTTCGTCGTTGATTGGACCGCTGCTTGGGGGATATGTTGTCGACTCGCTCAATTGGCGCTGGGTGTTCTATTTCAATATTCCGTTTGGACTACTCTCTCTGATCTTTATTATTCGTTATCTGCATGAAGAAATCGAGAAGCGGAAGGCGCGCATCGATTACGCGGGGGCAATCACCTTTACAGTCGGAATATCGGCCTTATTGATTGGGCTGGCTACGGGTGGACAGCAGCTTGCCTGGTCTTCGCCAGCCATGCTGTCGTTGCTAGGCGGAGCGGTGGTCTGCCTGGTCCTGTTCTTCTTCGTAGAGAAGCGGGCGGCGGAGCCACTTGTTCCGCTTAAGCTATTCCGCATACGCGATATAGCGTTCTCGAACCTGGCGAGCCTGCTAGCCAGTGCACTGCTCATAGGCCTAACTTCGTATTTGCCGCTTTGGATTCAAGGCGTACTTGGACAGAACGCGACGATCTCCGGTCTGATTCTGGCGCCGATGTCTATCGGCTGGATGCTGGGATCGGTACTCGGCAGCCGTTGGCTGATTTCTCGCGGTTCTCGCTATACGTCACTCATCGGCATGATTATCATTGGGCTTGGTGCTACGGGCCTTTCCTTAATGAGCGAGAGTACGCCGCTGTGGATCATGCTTGGATGCAATGCTTTGTATGGTATTGGCTTTGGCTTTTCGTTTACCGTCTTCACAATCATTGCTCAGTCTTCGGTGGGTTACAGTCTGCGTGGTGCCTCTACGGCACTCAATTCGTTCGTCAAGTCTATGGGCCAGACGATCGGGGTGACCGCCTTCGGAACGCTGATTAATCTTCATATAGCTGCGCAAACCGTAGGCAAAACGTTCAACGGAACGCCGATTTCTCAGAATGATATCGATCAGTTGCTCTCTCCCGAGAAGGTCCATCTGCTCCCCCCGGAGCTGTGGAGTGAACTCAAGCATGTGCTTGGAGAGAGCCTGCATACCCTATTCATCGTCATGGCGGTCATTGCTGTTGTAGGCGTGATCAGCGTATTCGGT
Organism: Paenibacillus senegalimassiliensis; assembly: GCF_001486585.1. Classification (GTDB taxonomy): domain Bacteria; phylum Bacillota; class Bacilli; order Paenibacillales; family Paenibacillaceae; genus Fontibacillus; species Fontibacillus senegalimassiliensis. The sequence continues at coordinate 93,693 of NZ_LN909044.1, read as the reverse complement.
CTGAGAAATCGGACGCCAGGTGAGGAGCAGAACCGTGCATCCGGAGATATTGCGCAACGCGACTTATAGTGCGTGTTCAAATAACCGAAGCTCTAACGAGGTATAAAATAAGCAGCACCTCCACAACTTAAAATGGGAGATCAAAAAGTCGAATTTCACTTCTCGAGTTACTTCGTGATCAGGGAGACGACTTTTTGAACGACCTCTTAAGAAAGGGGGAGGTGCAGCATGAGCAGAGAACTCAACAGAGATCAAACCACGTTGGTCAATGCCTGGCAGACCCAGCTTCCGGAGTATTTGAACCCCGGAGATTCTGCGCAGGTACAGGCCGATCTTGCCGATCCGGATAGCTTGCGAATTCATATCAATGCAGCGGGTCGTCAATTCTATTCTTTTGATTTTCAGTGCTCCTACATGGACCCACGTGAGGTTCGCGTCGAGTTGGTGGATGTGGAGCGGGAGGGCCGCACCGTTGCGGAGAGCAGCACGGAGATTCAAGAACTGACCGGAGACTATGTCCGGCATATTCATGAATGTGCGCAAGCATTGGCATCGTTAACCAATCCGTAGACGAGGCCCATTCAACGAACAGAGGCTGTTCCCCCAATCACTCTAGAGTGAAGGGAGAACAGCCTCCGTTTATTTCCGCAGGAGCGGGGCCAGCTTCTCAGCTTCGCGTCCCATCTTCTTCAATAGCTCAATCATCGTTTGCTTCTCTTCATCGTTCAGGCCACTTAAGGCATGATCGATGCGATCGGAAAATTCCGGATAGAGCTGGTCCATCAGTTCCTGTCCTTGTGGGGTCAACTCCGCATAGATGACGCGGCGGTCACGCGGGCAAGGGGTACGGTGCAGGAGACCGGCGGCTTCCAGCTTATCGATGACATAGGTGACATTGCCGCTTTGCAACAGCAGCTTGGCCCCAATTTGCTGAATCGGCTGAGAGCCCTTGTAGTAAAGAACCTCCAGTACCGCAAATGCAGTAGGATTAAAGCCTTGTATTTTACTTCCCGTAACCGCGTGCTCGTTAACGCTCTTGAACGATTTGGCAAAGACTCTGTACAAATGCAGGGATAAATCCGTCCCGCGTTCTTCGGTTTTTAACATGTGCATCCCGCCTTATATTTTACTTGTGAATATTTGAACTTGGTTGGAATTAGTGTAATCTTAATGCACCGGACAATTAAAAAAAATATAATTTATCACAATTTGCAGTTTTTTAATGTAAATATTTTGCTAATTTTTTAAGGGAGTAGCAAACTGTCCGGGCTGAATTCAAGATTCGATGTCGAATTCACTCCTCAAACAGCTTCGTTCTGGGAAGACGACTTTTTGAAAATCCTCTATAATTGAAAAAACAAGCAGAGACGGAGAGATGAAACATGGAGCAGGCGTGGCTGGAAGTACAAATCGATGAAGCGGGCTATGAACCGGGTCATCCTGCCATTGAGCAAGTGTCGTTCAGCGTCCGACCGGGGGTATTGACGGGGCTGATCGGTCCCAATGGAGCCGGGAAGAGTACAACGCTGAAAGCGATTCTTAATCTGCTTCCCTTTGCGGAGATGTCAGTGGAGTTCCACGGAGGACAGGAGCATTATGCTTATATTCCCGAGCAGCCAGTATTTTATGACAGCCTGACGTTGTGGGAGCATTTGGGGCTGGCGGCAGCGATATACGGGATGGAGGAGCCGGTGTTCGAAGAGGAGGCCGGGGCACTGCTGGACAAGTTCCGGATGACGGAGGCCAGAGATTTGCTGCCGGGAAGCTTCTCCAAGGGAATGCAGCAAAAAATGATGCTGATGATCGGCTTTCTAAGCCGGCCCAATATATATATTGTCGACGAGCCCTTTATCGGGCTTGATCCAAGGGCGACGAAGGATTTTCTTGGCTTGCTGGAGGAAGAGAGGCAGCGCGGTGCAGGGGTGCTCATGTCAACGCATGTCCTTGATACAGCGGAGCGAATTTGTGATGATTTTGTTCTCATTTCCAGTGGTCATATTAAGGCGAAGGGGACACTTGAGGACATTAGGGCAACCGCTAATTTGCCGGACGCTACTTTGTTTGATTGTTTTGACGTATTGACATGAAGGCTCTTACGATAAGTCGTTTGTTTGTGCGACGGTGGAAGGATCGCCTGCGGGAGAAGCGAGATATTTTGCGCTTTACCTTTGATGGAATCGTCATGCTCTATATCGGTGTTCCCGCTCTATTGCTGGGGGGACGGGCCTATTACGGCTTGTGGCAGGATGAACTGCCAAATTGGCTTGCCGGGCTACCCTATTCCTATATCACGGCAGCTCTCATTCTCTTTATGTATGGTACAGGGGGAATTTCGTTCTATATTGAAAGGGCGGACGTATTATTTCTTCGGCAGCGGCCGAAGTGGATCAGGGGCGTGATGCTGCGGGGACTCGTTGTTTCTATAGCTGGGCAGGCTTTATTACTGCTGGCCTTCTGTGTTTTGCTCAGCCCGGTGCTTGTTCGTGTCTTCGGGATGAGCTTGATAGATATGGGGCTGCTTTATGTTTTGCTTCTGGTCGGCAAATGTGTGCATATGCTGCTGGCCCAATTGCTTGGGATATTGACGCGCGGCTGGCGACAAGTGTTGCTTCGCGCTTTAGGCTATTCGATGCTGGCTGCCGGTTTGGGTGTATCCATGACGCTTGAAATCCTTGGCAATGGCGGTAGCGTCTGGCCCGCTATAACGCTGCTTGGCGTGCTGGCGGTCTGTCTCGCCTGGTTTCGGTTCCAGTTGCGAGGGAGATTCGCGGAAGAAGTGCGCGAGGAGGAGCGCGAGAAGACGAGGCTTGTTTCTTTGTTGCTATCCTCCGTGGTGGAGCGCCCCAAAGCCCCCCGTACCGGGGTGCAAAAGCCTTGGCTATTCCTTCGTATGCGCAGATTGACCCGTTCTCGTCTACCGGAGGCCCGCATTGCGGAAGCACTCACTAAAGCTTTTTTTCGCGGAACAGAACGGAAGCAATATATTCAATTTACGCTCATAGGGGTGGGGGCCATTTTACTCATACCTTCTCCCGTCCATCTTATCGTATATGTAGCGCTGCTATTGCTCATGTTGTTTTGGTTGGGAGGGCACCGGCGGGCCTTCTTCCACTCGGAGTGGATGAAGCTTGTCCCGCTAACGGATACAGCAGAGTATCGAAGTGCCGCTACCGCCATGATGCTCTTGCTGCTTCCGGCTGCGATCCTGTTTACGGCTGCGTTCGCGGTCAAGCTGGTTCCCCCGCTATGGGGCTTGCTTGGAAGCGTCCCAGCGGGAGTGCTTATCGCCTGGTGGCTTGGTCATGTGTACGGAAGCGTGGGAATGGCATTTGAACGCACACGCTAAAGAGGCCTTTAACTCTGAGCCTCTTGTCCCGCATGATGTCCTGCTGTATAACCGGTGGTGAAGGCTGCGGTAATGTTATATCCGCCCGTGTAACCGTGAATATCGAGAACCTCTCCACAGAAGTAGAGACCTTCCACCAGCTTGGAGCCCATGGTCCGGGGATCGATTTCCTTAAGATGTACGCCGCCTCCGGTGACGAAGGCTTCTTCGAAGGACCGGGTACCGGATACCTGAATGCTAAAGGCCTTCAGCTCCGCAACAAAGGCTTGCCACGGTCCCTTGGGCAATTGCTCGAAGGTTGTTTCTGCGGGAAGTACCGCTCGGGCGAACAGCAGGGGAAGCAGGCGCTCGGGCAAGGTCCCTTTCAACACATTCTTAAGAGCCTTCTTTGGCTCATCTGCCGCCAGGTTCCGTAATTGTTGCTCCAATTCATCCGTGCTAAGATCCGGGAACAGGTCAAGCATCATGGTGACATCTTGTCCACCGTTCTTCTGCTTCACGCTCCGAATAAAGCCGCTGCAGCGCAAGGCAATAGGTCCGGATAAGCCGAAATGAGTGAACAGCATATCGCCAAGGTGGCTCACCACGATCTTGCCCTTAGCATTCAATACAGACAAGCGGACATTGCGGAGGGATAGGCCTTGTAACTCTCGGCTCTGAATGAACGGTTCGCGGGATACGATTGGTACTTCGGTGGGATACAGATCGGTGATGGTGTGGCCAGCCTGCTGGGCCCAAGGATAGCCATCGCCAGTGGAGCCCGTATGCGGGACCGATTTCCCTCCTGTAGCGACAACGATGGCCCGGGCATCCATAATTTTTCCGCCTTCGAGGGTAACGCCCAAGGTTCTGCCCTCGCCGTAGCGGATTTCCTTGACGGGATGATGGACCAGCAGGTGGACACCCAGGGAACGAGCTTTGCCAATCAAGGCATCAACCACAGATTTGGCCTTATCAGATACGGGGAACATTCTCCCGTTGTCTTCCTCCTTCAAAGCGATGCCCAGCCCTTCAAAGAAAGCGATAATATCCCGGTTGCTGAATAAAGAGAAGGCGCTATACAAGAATCGTCCTCCCCCGGGAATGTAGGTAATTAACTCATCGATTTCTTTGACATTGGTTACGTTGCAGCGGCCGCCGCCGGAAATTCCCAGCTTTCGCCCTAGCTTATTCCCCTTGTCCAGGAGCGCAACCTCTGCGCCTTGCTCTGCGGCGGCGATGGCAGCCATGAGACCGGAGGGCCCCCCTCCGATGACGATGACGTCAACCTTTTTCATACTTTTCTCTCCTTTGTTTGTACTAATATGCTTATTTGAGCAGATGCGTCATTGTAAAACGTCAAGCCCTGTGATTTAATCGAAGCAAGAATGGCATTCTTCCGTCCGGGGAGGGAGAACATGGATGTTGTAAAAGAAATGGTGCTTCAATTGCTGCTCGCCGGCCTGCCTGCATTTTTGTTTCCATTAATATCTGAAAATAGAGGCTCATTCGCTTGGCGGCGTACCGATGTTGCCGAGGGTGCTTCTTTCGTTACCGGACTAACACTGATCTGCACGCTGAGCATCGTGTTATGCAATATCTTTGCTACCCGCTTATGGGACGATGTTCCGCTGAATTTTGCCATACTTCCCTTGTTTGCCCTGATGCTGTATGGCCGACTCAGTGCCGGACTCATCATGACTCTCCTGCAACCTTTGCTTTATTTACTATTGGGCTTGGGTCATACACCCACCGGATTTATATATGAGACAAGCTTACTGCTATACCCCTTCGTGCTGCTGTCCTCACGCTTCTTCAGAAGACAGGGAAGGCAGGGTAAGGTCATCATTCTGTCGTTATTCTTCATGGCTGGAGAACTATTGATAAATGTCTCGCCCTTTCTGACAGGTACCCCTCTGATTCTACCTCAAACTCATTTCCTTATGGCGTTATCTACCGGTATTTTAGTCTCATTGGTGGCTGGCAGTGTATTTGTGCATATGATCGAGAACGCACTGGACAAAGCTAGGCTGCGCGGGCAAGTTGCCCGGCTATCGCGTGAATATTTCCGTGAAGCGGAGAAGCTCCAGCAGATGATGGATGCGGCGCCTCTCAGTATGGTATTGCTCGATCAGCAAGCTTCTATTATAGCGATAAATGAGACATTTCTACAATTATACCGTACTCAGCGTAAGGAGGACGAGCATGTGAGGCGCGAGGATCTATTGCTTCGCAGCCTTAACGATGTTCTTGCAGGGGGGCCTATTGAATCGCTTGCCGCTCGGGTTGATGCCGCGCTAACGGGAAATGCCAAGACCACGGAGTTGTTGAAGAGTAATGATCATATTTATTTTACCAGCATCTCAACACGCTATAAGAGTCATTCCGATGAAGTGCTTGGTGCTGTGGCGATCATTCAGGATATCACGGAGCTTGAGATGCTGCGTATGGAGCTTAACCATGCCGAGCGGCTTAGCCTGGTGGGGCAGATGGCCGCAGGCATTACCCATGAGATACGCAATCCGATGGCTGTTGTCCGGGGATTCCTGCAATTAATGCGGGAGAAGAGTCCACCTACGCTGGATCATTATTACCGCATTGTCATGGAGGAACTGGACCGGGCTAACAGCATTATTAGTGATTTTCTATCCCTGGCTCAGAATAGGCCAATCGTCAGCGAGACATGCCATCTGGAGGACATTGTTAAGGAACTGACGCCGTTGCTGTGGGCTGATGCCAACTTGCGCGGGCAGACCATCGAGGTCAAGCTGGACGATTCGCTGCCAGCATTGATACTGAATCCTAAGGAAATCAAGCAACTCATTCTGAATTTGGCACGTAATGCGATGGAGGCCATGGAGGATAAGGGGGAACTTACGCTTGCGGCAACTACTACGGCCACAGGTGTTGTCCTGATGGTCAGAGATACGGGTCCGGGCATTCCCTCTGAGCAGCGGGACAAGCTGTTCGAGCCATTCTTTACGACGAAGGCGAAGGGAACGGGGCTGGGCCTCAACCTGTGCTTAAGTATTGCGGAGCGTCACGGAGGAACGTTAAGTGTGGATTCCCAAGAGGGACAGGGGACGACGGTCACCGTATTTCTCCCGTTCTCTGCGGCTCCCAATTAAGAGCTTACAACATGGGTGGCAGTGTTGCTATCCGTTGCTAGAAATGTATAATTAAATTTAAGTATTCCTAAGGAGTGATTTGAAAAATGTCGATGTCATTTGACCAATATATGCGTGATATGGTTCAACCGATGAGAGATGAGTTAACGGTATTGGGTATTCAGGAATTGCGTACGCCAGAAGATGTAGAGGAGAAGGTGCCTGCATCGCAAGGAACGGCATTGATTGTTGTGAATTCGGTCTGCGGATGTGCAGCAGGCCAATGCCGTCCGGGTGTTGCGCAGGCGCTGGCGCATGATTTGACGCCGGACCATCTGTTCACTGTATTTGCCGGACAGGACAAGGAAGCGACGGCCAAGGCCCGTGAATATTTTGCACCTTATCCTCCTTCATCCCCATCCATTGCCTTGATGAAGGATGGAGAATTAGTTCATTTCATCGAGCGCCACCAAATTGAAGACCGCTCGGCCGAGGAGATTGCTGCCGACCTTACCGGGGCATTTGATCGCTTCTGCCGATAAGGCAGCGATTGGAGCGGTGAGCGCAGGTATAAGGCTAGCGCCCCGAAGTAACGGTATTTTACCGGTACGTTCGGGGCGCTTTTTTAATTTCTTGTATCTTCATTAAATAGAAATTTGGAGGGGCTGAAGAGAGATGAGTTTACAGCAGGAGATTATTGAACGCTTGGGTGTGAAGCCTGTCATTGATGTGGAGGAGGAAGTACGCAAACGGGTCGATTTTCTGAAAGAGTACGTTAAATCCTCCCGCACGACTGGTTTGCTCATCGCGATTAGCGGTGGCATTGATAGTGCGGTGGCTGCTGCATTATGCAAGCAGGCTACAGATGAGTTGACCTCAGAGACAGGCCAATCTTATATGACACTTGGGGTATTTCAGCCTTATGGCCAACAAGAGGATATCGAGCATAGCTATGAGGTAGCCAAGGCCTTTCATCTGGAGCATACAGTAGAGACCAATATTGAAGAGGCTGTTGATGAGATTGCCCTGGAAGTGGAGCATAACTTCAAGAATATCGGCAAGCCCCGTCACATCAGCCACCAAGGTAAGGGTAATGTCAAGGCGCGGACGCGGATGGTTATGCAGTATGCGCTGGCTTTCGAATTTAATCTGATTGTGGTCGGCACGGATCACGCCTCTGAGGCAATTACGGGCTTCTATACGAAGTGGGGCGACGGGGCGGTTGATATTACTCCGCTCAGTTCATTGAACAAGCGTCAGATTCGGCAGCTTGCTGCTTATCTGGGCGTACCCCAAAGCATTCTGGACAAGGCTCCATCCGCCGGTTTGTGGGAAGGGCAGACCGACGAGAAGGAACTGGGCATCAGCTATGACGATAACAGTGATTATCTCGAAGGCAAGGAGATCGATCCGACCGTCAAGGAGCGCCTGGAGGCTTTCTACCTGCGTACTGAGCATAAACGCAACCCCATTCCCGGGATTTAAAGGCGAAATGCTATCATTTGCAACATATATACGCGAGCAGAAAGGGACACCTGACTGCCGCGTTTTTTTATTTTATGGTGCTTAATAGCTATTGACTGAATCTTTCGAGCGTCTTATTCGTATAAATACATGACTGACTACATAGCGTTTGATTGTGAATTGTGTAACATGTATGGTATGAACTAGTAAGAAGCGGGTTTTACTTTGGTGGGGAGGGAACAGTTTTGAAAAATGTATTTACGGTTTTTGTTTCTCCGGAGGAGACGTTCAAACGGGTAAGGGAGAGCAAGCTTACCTGGCTTTACGCCTTGATTGCAATAGTGGTTTTGTCGGGTGCTGTTATCTTTATTCAATCATCCATTCTGGATAGGGAAATTATGCGGTCGCTGCAAAGTCAGCAAATTGATACTTCATTGCAGGAAACTGTGATGGCCACAGCCAAGACTACTGCCTATGTGATGGCTATCATTGTGCCAGTTATTCTGGCGTTCATCACGGGGCTGCTGCTGATGTTGCTTAATCTGGTCGTTCGCGGAGAAGGCAAGTATATGCAATTCGTATCCGTGGCGGCTCTTTCGGCAATGCCGGGAGTAGTGGGCAGCATCATTGCCAGCGTTGTGGCTCGCGCGGCGGGTGCACAGTCAATGACAGAGGTATCGCTTAGTCTGGGTGCGTTCATCTCGGATAAATCCAGCGCTCTGTATCATTGGCTGTCGATCATTAATCCATTCAGCTTGTGGAGCTTGTTCTTGTATGTTGTCGGTGCGTCGGTCATGATGAAGCGGTCGCGCAAAACGGTAGGGACCTGGATTGTTATAGCTTGGCTGCTTCTGTCGGTCGTTTCGATTCTTATGCTTTGATGCTTGGATACAGTAATTTTTGCTTTGCTCCTTATACATTCTTTAGATACGGGATAGGTGATGGACTTGTTTAAGAAAAAATGGTTCTGGGGCGTTGTAATCGGACTGGTTGTAATCGTCCTTGTGCTGGTAAATCTGCTGAATACGAACGGAACAGCTAAAGTAAGTACTGCTGAAGTAACAGAAGGCTCTATCGTTGAGCAGGTGTATACCAACGGCAAGCTGGAGGCGGGCGAGACTAACTCGGTCTACTCACCGGCCAGCGGTGTGGTGCAAGCGGTCGAGGTCAAGCTGGGTGACACAGTGAAGAAGGGGCAACAGTTGTTGTCCCTTGAGATGGACCAGGTGAAGGAGCAACTGGATAAGGAGCAGATTAACCTTCAGTTGACTCAGGCTGAGCGTCTGGCTGCCAAGAAGCAGCATTTCGAAAGCTTCAAGCAGGCGGTGGGTGAGAATCCGGATCAGGAAATGGAAGAACTCGATCTGACCTCCTTTGATTTGCGTATTCGCAGCAGTGAACTGACGATTCAGTCCTTGAACAAGCAATTGGCTAACTCCAGCGTGCTGGTCCCGGCGGATGGTGTGATTACCGCGCTTGCAGCCGAGGCGGGCCAAATGCTTGCCGAAGGAACCGCGCTTGCTACCATTGCTGATGTGAGTAGCTACAAAGTGACAGCCTATCTTAACGAGCTTGATGCAGGCAAAGTATCCGAAGGGATGCAGGCGGTGGTGACGGGAGAAGCCTTTGAAGGAGAATATGAGGGGAAAGTCACTTATCTCTCGCGAACGGCTGGCCTGGCAGATCAGACCTCCAAGGATACTTCGGTAGAGATGACCGTTACATTGGACAAGGTGTCTCCGGAACTGCGAGCTGGTTATAATGTGACGGTTGAAATGGAGATCCCGGATAAAGAGCGGTTGCTGGTACCCATCAACGCCGTCCAGTATGACGGAGAGAAGGCTTATGTCTATAAGGTGGAAGAAGGCATTGCAACCCGGGTTGAGGTGACCATTGGCAAAGAAAGTGAAGATCAGATTGAATTGGTTACCGGAGCGGTGAGTGGCGATGTTATTGTTACCGAGGGGGCCGATACTCTGCACGACGGAGCCAAGGTGGAGACGAAATGATTACGCTGCATGGTATTACTAAGGTGTATAAGAACGGACCACTAGAGGTGCAGGCCCTAATGCCTTTGGACCTACACATCGAAAGTGGGGAGTTCGTCGCGATTATGGGATCGTCCGGCTCCGGCAAATCGACGCTGATGAATATTATCGGTTGTCTGGATGTGCCTAGTGATGGCAGCTACGAACTGGATGGGGAGCCTGTGCAGACGTTAAGTGAAGAAGAACTCGCCAAGGTGCGCAACCGCAAGATTGGCTTCGTCTTCCAAAGCTTTAACTTATTGGGGCGGCAGACAGTTCTGCAAAATGTGACGCTTCCCATGATGTATGCAGGCCTCTCCCGCGAGAAACGTAACGAGCGAGCCCTTGATTTGCTGGACAAGGTTGGCTTGGCTGAACGAGTTAAGCATCGTCCAACCGAGTTGTCCGGGGGGCAGAAGCAGCGGGTCGCCATAGCGCGGGCATTAACCATGAACGCTCCATTGCTACTGGCAGACGAACCGACAGGGAACCTGGATACCAAGTCTTCCTATGAGATCATGGCCTTATTCAAGCAGATTCATGAAGAAGGAACAACGATTGTACTTGTTACCCATGAGCCAGATATTGCGGAGCATGCCGATCGCGTTATTACGTTTGGGGATGGCAGAATACTGAGCGACAAACGCAAAGGAAGTGAACGCTCATGAGTATATGGGAAAGTATTCTTGTTGCCCTGGACAACCTGAGGATGAACAAGCTGCGCTCCTTCCTGACCATGATTGGTATCGTGTTCGGCGTGGCTGCGGTGGTGACGGTCGTCTCCATTGGGCAGGCAGGACAGTCCTCCATCATTTCCATGGTATCGAATTATAATGATGGCTATTTCGTTGTCTATCAGAATTATTCGGAGGGCGATACGCTGGTGGACTTCCGAATGCGCGACCTTGCTGATATCCGCAAGTTACCCGGAGTACGTTATGTCTCTTCTTCAACCACGTATGGGATGAGCGGTAAGTATAAGAAGGATACACTTAACGTAACCATAACGGGGACAACCGCAGATTTGCACAAGATGCAGAAAGTTGAGATGCTCACCGGGCGCTTCTTCACCGCCCAGGAGGAGCGGGCCCGCCAGAAGGTTATCATCGTAGATAATAAATATGCCGAGAAGCTGTATGGATCTGCTGAGGGTGCCATCGGCCGCAAAGCTACCCTGTCAGGGGGTGTCTTCCGGATCGTGGGCGTATACAAACCGCAGGATAACATTATGAGCGGCATGGGCGGGGAGCAATACAGCGGTTTTGCTCCGGTCACAGCAATGCCTGCTGGAGAAAATGGAGATAATGAGCGGTTCAGCATGATTGAGGTATTGGCCGCTTCTCCCGAAAAAATTGATGACACCGTGGTAGACGTCAAGAAATGGCTGGCTGAGAAGTACAAGCTAGAGGTCGACTCCTTTGCTTCGCAAACAGGCAAGGAGGCCGAGCAAATGGTGGCCAGTACCTTCTCCATACTGCAGACAATCATCGGCTCTATTGCAGGGATTTCCTTGCTGGTCGGGGGGATTGGTGTCATGAACATTATGCTGGTCTCCGTAACAGAACGAACCCGAGAGATCGGGATTCGTAAAGCCATCGGGGCTACGCCGGGTACGATTATGCTGCAATTTATGATTGAGGCCGTTATACTCTCGTTTATCGGAGGAACGCTGGGTGCGCTGTTAGGGCTATTAGCTGCTTTTGTATTTTCACTAATCTCCGGGTTGCCGTTTGTCGTCTCTGTAGGAGCTATCATGCTGGCCTTTGGCTTCTCGGCAGCCGTGGGAATCTTCTTCGGCCTGTACCCGGCCAATAAAGCGTCCAAGCTGCATCCGATTGAATCACTGCGTTACGAATAAAGAGGAAAAAGTGCGAGTTCAAAAAGTCGGGTTTATAGGACCGAGAAGGTTGAATTTAAGATTCGATGTCGAATAGTCTCCTTGCGTAACTCCGTCCTGGGAAGACGACTTTTTGAACAACCTCTAAAAGCATCTATTGTCCATCACCTATGAACGATCTCCTCTTTACTCTTTACAAAATTGTGGTAAACTTGTTTTGTTACAAGAAAAATAAATCAATGCAAGTTATATTCTCATTTTGTTGTAATAAGTGCGAGTTCAAAAAGAGAAGACGACTTTTTTGAACATCCTCTATGAAGTGCGAGTTCAAAAAATCGGGTTAACAGGACCAAGAAGGTTGGATGAAGCCAGGGACTGAGTAGCGGAGCGTAGACAGATCTACGTGAGCAACGGAAGGCCCGGCTGAATTCAAGATTCGATGTCGAATTCACTCCTTGAACTGCTTCGTCCTGGGAAGACGACTTTTTGAACATCCTCTATAAGATGATAAGTAGGTGGACAATAGATGCTGGAACTGTCTATTAATGATCCTGACCGCTTGGTCAAGGTAGCGCATGCGCTGAGCACGCATACAAGAATCGGCATAATTAAGTTGTTGTTGGCCAAGCCCAATGTGAATGTGCTGGAAATCGCGGAGAAGCTTGATATTCCGGTGTCTACAGCGGCCAATAATGTCAAGGTGCTTGAGGATGCCGAGTTGATCGTAACCGAACTTCAGCCGGCAACTCGTGGAGCGATGAAGGTGTGCAGCCGCAACTTTGACGATGTGCACATGATCTTGAATCCGAGCGCCTACGACCACAATCGGGGCAAAGTGCAGGAAGTTGAAATGCCAATCGGCCATTTCATAGATTTTGACATTGTACCGACCTGTGGGATGGCAAACGGGGCCGGAATCATCCTTCAAGAGGATGATCCGAACAATTTCTATCATCCGGACAGCCGGAGTGCTGAGCTTATATGGCTTCGCAAGGGCTGGATCGAGTATCGCTTCCCACGTAAATTCCCTGAAGGGGCAAGGCTTCGCTCATTGGAGTTCTCCGTAGAGTTATGCTCTGAAGCGCCGAATTACAACAATGATTGGCCCTCGGAGATTACCGTATGGGTTAATGATATTGAGATCGGCTCATGGATATCTCCCGGCGATTTCGGGGACCACAGGGGCAAGCTGAACCCTTCATGGTGGTATGACAATAGTACGCAGCATGGACTGCTCAAGACGTGGTCCATTGATATGAACCGTAGCACAATCGACAAAGAGAAGTGCTCGGATGTCACGTTGTTTGATCTGCGTCTGGACATCAAGCCGTTCATTACGTTTCGAATTGGCCTTAAGCCCGATGCCAAGCATCAGGGAGGACTTAATTTATTCGGCAAGGGTTTTGGCGACTACGCACAAGGGATTATCATGCGTCTGGAGTATGATTGACGGCTGCGGTAATAAGCCTGTTGGTTCAAGCTGCAACATTTTTTAAGAGGAAATAGAAGGAAGCCCTCATATCCCCTGATCAGGTGGATAAAAGAGGGCTTCTTTTTTGTGTAAAGAAACAATAATAATAAAAGAAAGCGTTGACAATAAAATAGACGGAGGGTAGTATCTTAATTAAATACGAAATAATTGTAATAAATTAATTATTTTGTGAAGGAGAAAAGAGACTACATGACGACAGAAGTGTATATCAAGGACTATCCTAGGCCGCAGTTTGTTAGGAAGGCTTGGGTCGATTTGAATGGGCAATGGGATTTCAAATTTGATGACGGCAACAAAGGTGAGCTGGAGAAATGGCAGGATAATTTTTCCGGTGATATGAAAATTACCGTTCCTTACACGTATGAAACTCCAGCCAGTGGTATCGGGCAACAGGATCATCATTCGAATGTTTGGTACAATCGTTCCTTCGAGGTTCCAGAGGACCTTCAGGGCAAGCGATTGATCTTGAATTTTCAGGCAGTCGATTATGTCGCTAAGATTTGGGTGAACGGAGTTTACGTAGGCAGCCATCAAGGAGCTTACACGGCTTTCTCATTTGACATTACTCCTTATGTGACGGCAGGCGCGGATAATCGCTTGACGGTGAAGGCTGAGGACAGCATGGATGCCACCCAGCCGAGGGGGAAGCAACGTTGGGTGGAGCAGAATTTCGAATGCTTCTACGTGCAAACGACAGGGATATGGCAATCGGTATGGATGGAGGTCGTCGATCCTGTTCATCTCGGATCAGTGAAGGTTACCCCGGACATTGATCATGCCTCGGTGAAGTTTCAATTTCAGGTCAACGGGCCATTGAATGATCAGGAAGTACGCTTGGAGACGATTATTCGGCTCAAGGGGCGTCAGGTGAAGAAGACAAGTCTGGTTATCGACCGTGCCTGGCTGGATATGGACGTTGATCTAATACATGAAGCCAATGGACCTTGGAAGTTAAGCCTATGGGCACCGGGTAGCCCCAACCTTTATGACGTGGAATTTAATGTCTACCAGGGAGAAGAAAGAGTCGATCAGGTGCATTCCTACTTCGGGATGAGAAAAATTTCGATCGAGAAGGGGAGAATTCTGCTTAATAACCGTCCGCTGTACCAACGTCTGGTGCTGGATCAGGGATATTGGCCGGATACTCATTTAACTCCTCCGTCCGAAGAAGCTTTGATTAAGGATATCGATTTAACCATGGAGATGGGGTATAACGGCGTTCGCAAACATATGAAGGTAGAAGACGCACGCTTCCTTTATTGGTGTGATGTTAAGGGGCTTCTGGTCTGGTCTGAAATGGGAGCTACCTATGAATTTAACGATACAGCTATGCAGAAATTCTCCACCGAGTGGATGGAAGTGGTTCGTCAGCAATACAATCATCCGAGTATTATTACCTGGGTTCCGTTCAACGAGTCCTGGGGCGTCCCGCAAATCTTCAAGAACAAGAACCAGCAAAAATTTACCGAATTTATTTATCACATGACTAAAGCCTTCGATCCAAACCGTCCTGTTATTACGAATGATGGTTGGGAGCATACGGTGTCGGATATTCTCACTTTGCATGACTATATCGGCACTGGAGAAGAATTCACCAAACAATATAAGAACAAAGAGGTCATCGTTAATAATGAGCGGACCTTTAATCATCACAAGTATGCCTTTGCGGACGGTTATTCTTATAAAGGGCAGCCTGTTCTGATCAGTGAATTCGGAGGGATTGCTTTTACCTCGGATGCCGGTTGGGGCTACGGCAAGCAAGAAGCGTCGGAGGAAGCTTTCCTGGAGCGATTCCGGGGTCTGCATGAGGCAATCAAGGATTTGGATTATATTGTAGGCTATTGTTATACGCAAATTACCGATGTGCAACAGGAAACTAATGGCCTGCTGACAGAAGACCGCCAGCCGAAGGTCTCGCTTGAGGCTATCCGTGAGATTAATCTTAAATAAATGCGAGCTTAAGGAGGATACGATATGAGCGCGGCCATATTTCACAACCCGCTTCTGAATAACGGTCCAGACCCCTGGATTGTCAAGCAAAGCGACGGATTCTACTACATGATGGTGACGGCGGGTCGCCACCTGGCCTTGCGGCGAAGTCGTACCATTACGGGATTGGCGGATGAGGAGCCCAAGGTCATATGGGCGCCCTCGTCGCCAGGACCTTATTCACATAATCTATGGGCTCCTGAGCTGCATGAGATAGATGGGACTAAGTATATCTATTATACGGCGAACGACGGGGGAGGGGACGACACGCGTAGAGTATGTGTGTTGCAACTCTCTGGCACGGACCCGATGCAGGATGAATGGATATTTAAGGGAGCGGTGAATGCCGAGCACCCCGGCTTGGATGGCACGGTGCTGCCGCACAAGGGGGAGCTTTATTTCTTCTATTCCGGTTACGGTCATTTCCCTGATTATGGCTCGGCCATCTATGCAGCCCGGATGGCGAATCCCTGGACCTTGGTCGGTCCAAATGTGCTGATTACAGCGCCGACGGCGGATTGGGAGAAGCAAGGCGGCATGGCGATCAATGAAGGTCCAGCCTTTCTGCGGCGATTCGGTCGTATTTTCCTTATATTCTCGGCGAGTGCCACATGGTCTGACGACTATTGTCTGGGACTGACGTCCATTTCAGAGTCAGCGGACTTGCTTGACGCATCTGCCTGGGATAAGCATCCTGGTCCAGTGTTTGCCCAGTATCCTGAGCATGGGGTCTACGCTCCGGGACATAACAGCTTCACTATATCTCCCGACGGACAAGAGGACTGGATTGTTTACCATGCCTATGATTACTCCGAGGTCGATCAGAAACGTTCTGAGTCAAGACCACGTAGTACGCGGGTTCAGCGCTTTGGATGGACGGATAAGGGGATGCCTGATTTCGCCAAGCCTATGGCACTCGATACACCTCTAAATCGTCCTTCCGGCGAGGTATAGGAACGAAATGTGGATATTCAAATAATTTGATACAAAAAAAATGTATCAAATTATTTTTTATCACTATGAAAGCGTTGACATAGAGCGGTGAAGGGCCTATAATTTCGATATAGATACAAAATAATTGTAATAAAACATAATATTAATTTGTATCTGACTTATATCTGAATGAAGGGGGATATCATTTCTTTATGAGATTTGATCATGGGAGGATTACTATGAAAAACACTTCAAAACGCATTCTTCATCTCTTATTGGTTGCGATCCTGGTTATGGTTACGGTGACGGCGTGCAGCGGCGGTGACAACAAGGCTGACAAGGCCTCGAACGAATCGAAGAATACGGAGAACGTCCCGAAAAAAGAAAATAATTTTGCTGATATAAGTCAGGATATTCGTGGAAATACGGCTCCAACGCAGGAGCAAATCGATCAAGTGAACTTATCCTTGAATGATACTTATCTGGGTGATCCGTTTGATGAAGTTATCCCTAGTGATTACTCAGCCTATCCGGTAGAAGGCGATGTGACGCTGGAGGTATGGATGCCAGCCAACTCCGACATCCCCGACATGAACAAACATGCCATTCAGAAGCAAGTAGAGAAGCTTACAGGCATTAAAGTAAATTTCATCACCCCGCCGATCGGACAAGAGGCGGATGCCTTTACCCTGATGATCTCTTCCGGCGACTTGCCAGACATCATCATTGGCCCGGGGCGTTACCCAGGAGGATTTGAAGCCGGTGTGAATGATGGCGCTTATCTAGATTTAACAGATTTGATGGACAAACATGCACCTAATTATACAGCATGGCGCAACTCCGATGAAATGCGTAGAAAGACAACCGTTACGGATAATGGTAAGCTACTGGGCTTCTACGGCATCGCTCCTTATTCGGAGTGGACGTGGTTCGGGATGCTGATTAAGCAAGAAGCGCTGGACAAGACAGGACTGGACGTGCCGAATACGATTGATGAATGGCATACGTTCTTGACGAAGGCGAAAGAAGTAGGGTTTACGGAGCCTTTGAACTATGGCTCGAATTACGGTCAAATCTTTACAGGGATTCTTAATGGCGCCTACGGTGTGTGGGACTGGACCTTCCTTGATGGAGATGGCAAGGTAGCCTGGGGACCTGCACAGCCGAAAGCGAAGGAATACTTGGCAACGATGCAGCAATGGAACAAGGAAGGTCTGCTGAATCGCGACTGGGCTACGGCTGACTTTAACCAAAGAATGGCCTCGGCAGTGTCCAGCAAGACTGCAGTCATGATGGACTCTCCGGATACGATGTGGAGCTATTGGAAGCAGCAAAATGACATTGATTTCGTTGGAGCGCTGAACCCGATACTGAACGAAGGAGATAAGTCCGGTACCACTTACCGGAATTTTAAGAGAGCGGGCATTGAAGCCGCCATCACGACTCAGGCTGAGAATGTCGAGGCAGCCATGGCCTGGCTTGACTTCAACTTCTCCAAGAAGGGCTGGGAAATCCTTAACTATGGCGAGTATGGCACGGTACATTTGATTGACGAAGCCGGGATGCCATATTATCCGGCAGACAGCTACATTTACAAAGACCCGGATGGTCAGCCTGTTTCGGTAGCCTTGAATAAATATCGGCGTCATGCTTGGCCGAGCATTCGCGATGAGCACAACTCTAATCCGTTAATTGTGGCCGAGGGAAGCTACTCAGGAGATATTCGAGAGTATTGGACGGAGAATATGGATGCCAGCATGGCGCCGCCGCCGATCTCCTTTACGAAGGAAGAAGCCTCCAGGGAAGCAGAATTAGGTAATCAGTTATCCACACTTCGGGGAGAATATTTCGCCAAGATCATTAAGGGTGAATTACCGGTGGATGCTTATGATAAATTCCTGACAGAAGCCAAGAAGATGGGGCTGGATGAGTTCCTTAGCATCCATCAGGCCGCACTGGATCGTTATAACGAGAGATAAGGTTGTTCAATTATTTAAATAATAGGTAGGGTGACGAGGGGATGCATCGGCCAAAGCCAGTACCCCCTCGTTAGCTGTACCGACGTCAAATCTGGGACATAAGAGCAGGTGATAGGTCATGGAAATAACCCCGGGATTAGAGAAAGCAAAACCTCCCATTAAGCCCACGAAAACAGGAAATATCGGAAGCGTCATTAAGAAAGATTTCAAGAAGCATTGGTTCGCCTATATGTTGGCGATACCGGTCATTGCCTGGTATTTAATCTTTTGCTACGGACCGATGTGGGGCGTGATGATCGCCTTTAAAGATTTTAAACCGTTGCTTGGTTTTGCACAAAGTGATTGGGTAGGCTTTAAGCATTTCGTTGATTTCTTCCAAGGTCCTTATTTCTGGCGGGTTGTGAAGAATACGTTGATGCTGAATGTGTGGGGCCTTGCCTTTGGGTTTACGGCACCCATTGTTTTGGCGCTACTTCTTAATGAGGTGCGTGACGGAAAGTTCAAGAAGTCCATTCAGACGATTACGTACATGCCTCACTTTATTTCTCTCGTCGTTGTTTGTGGTATTATTCATATCTTTACGGCGGACGAAGGGGTCGTTACTCAAATCGTTCAGTTTTTTACCGGCAAGGAATATACCTCGCTTCTGGGGTATTCCAATTTCTTTAGACCGATCTATACCTTCTCGGGTATATGGCAAAATATAGGCTGGGATAGCATCATCTACCTGGCTGCCATGAGCTCCATCGACCCTGCGTTGTATGAAGCAGCGGACATCGATGGGGTTGGGCGAATCAAGAAAATGTGGTATATTACGCTGCCGCAAATCGCACCGATCATTGTCATTCTGTTCATCTTTGCCGTGGGTGGCCTGATGGCCTCCGGGCATGAGAAGATCATCTTGCTCTATAACCCATTGACCTATGATACAGCGGATGTCATTGCCTCCTACGTGTATCGACGAGGCTTGAGGGAAGCAAGCTTAAGCTTCTCCACGGCCGTTGGCCTATTTAGTGCAGTGATTAACTTTGGCTTGCTGTGGGCGACGAACAAAATCGCCAAGCGGACATCAGAGGTTAGCTTATGGTAAGAAAGAAGGATGCGATATGACAGGACAGGGAGTTATCAGCAGAAGAAGACGGAAGCCGCGGGGAGACCGGGCGTTCGACTATTTGAATTATACGGTGCTGACCGTAATTACATTGGTCTGTTTCTACCCGCTATTGCATATTTTATTTGCTTCAGTCAGTGATCCGAATGCGCTAATTGCTCATAAAGGGGCGCTGTTCAAACCGCTTGGTTTTACGCTGGACGGGTATAGACTCGTATTTAAAGATACCAGCTTGCTCATTGGTTACCGCAATACCATCATTTATGTAGGCCTCGGCACGTTTGTTAACATGGCCATGACCATCATGGGGGCATTCGTGCTGTCGCGGAGAGATTTGTATTTTAAAAATTACATCATGATTATGATTACGGTCACCATGTTCTTTGGCGGCGGGTTGATACCTTGGTTCTTGCTGATGAAGGATATCGGTATGTACAACAATCTGTGGTCCATGGTTCTGCCTACGGCCTTGAGTACATGGAATATCATTATTTTGAGAACCGGATTTCAGGCGCTCCCGGTTGAATTGGAAGAGGCGGCCACCATTGACGGAGCCAGCCAAGCCAAAATTTTGCTGCGCGTTATTCTGCCGTTATCCAAAGCGACCTTGGCCGTTATTTTCCTCTACTATCTCGTAGGGAACTGGAACTCATGGTTTAACGCTATGGTTCTGCTGAAAGATCGCCATCTATTTCCGTTGCAGCTATTAATGAAGGAAATATTGGTAGCCAATGATTCCACCGCGACGACGATTGGTAGTGCGGGCGGTGTAGTGATTAACAGTGCGGAGAGCTCGACAGCTTTCCGGGAACTGGTCAAGTATTGTGCGATTGTCGTATCTACCGTACCGATCCTGATGGTATATCCGTTCCTGCAGAAATACTTCGTTAAGGGTGTATACGTTGGTTCGATTAAAGGTTAAACGCTTCGCTAACCCAAATAAAGCATAGCATTGGAGTCGATAACAGTGACGATGAAAGCTAATGATGTGACCATCCCGCGTTCAGAATATCCGAGGCCTCAATTTGTGCGTCAGGATTGGTTGTGTCTGAACGGGGAATGGGACTTCCAATTTGATGATGCCGATGAAGGAGAAGAGGCAGGCTGGTATTTGGAGGGAGCTTCCGCTCCCTTCGCGCAGAAAATTTCCGTCCCCTTCACCTTTCAAAGCAAGCTGAGCGGCATCGCGGATCCTTCCTTCCATGATATCGTGTGGTATCGCCGTACCTTCGAGGTACCTGAGAAGTGGAGTGGCAAGCGAACGGTGCTACATTTCGGTGCGGTCGATTATGTGGCTAAGGTGTGGGTGAATGGCCAACTAGCGGCAACCCATGAAGGCGGACATACTCCGTTCCATGCGGATATTACTCCGCTGCTGAAGGTCGGAAGCAATACAATTGTATTGCGGGCACAGGATTACAGCCGTGATGTGACCTTGCCACGAGGCAAGCAATATTGGCTGGAGGATTCGGCCAGCATCTTCTATACGCGGACAACGGGCATTTGGCAAAGCGTCTGGCTGGAGCCGGTGTCGGCCGTTCATTTGGGCAAAGTGATGGTTACTCCGGATATCGACCGTAATGAAATTCGCTTGCGTACTTTTATAGAAGGGCTGCCTATCGGTGGTGGTTCCGGTGTTAAATTAAGAGTGCGTATTTCGTTCCAGGGAGAAATGGTAGCCGAAGATGAATATGTGGTTAAGGGTGCTGAGCAGACTCGCACCATCGGCTTGAATGACTTTACTGATCATGGACACGGACGGTTGTGGAGCCCGGAGCATCCGAACCTGTACGATATAGAATACAGTCTGGTACACGCAGGGGAATGTGTAGACGAGGTATCCAGTTATTTTGGGATGCGTAAGGTGTCGATTGAGAATGGCAAATGGTCGTTGAACAACCGTCCTTATTATCAGCGGCTTGTATTGGATCAGGGGTACTTCCCGGAAGGTCTGCTGACGGCTCCTACGGATGAGGATATCAAGCGTGATGTGGAACTGACCAAGGAAATGGGCTTCAATGGGGCGAGAAAACATCAGAAGTCGGAAGATCCGAGATTTCTGTACTGGTGCGACAAGCTGGGCTTGCTGGTCTGGAGCGAGGCAGCGAATGCGTATGAATATTCGGAGCAATATGTTCGCCGTTTTACGAAGGAATGGATCGAGATTATGGAGCGGGACTACAGCCATCCTTGCATCGTAGTTTGGGTGCCGCTGAACGAGAGCTGGGGCGTGCCGAACGTGCAGATTGATCAGCGTCAGCAGCAGCACGGGCTAGCGATGTATCATTTGACCAAATCGCTGGACCTGACCCGTCCTGTCGTATATAACGATGGGTGGGAGCATATGCTTACAGATCTGGTCACGATTCACGATTACGAGAGCCGCCAGGAAGTGCTGGAGGAACGTTATGCAACTGCGGAATCAGCAGTTCAGGCCATGCCAGCGAACCGCCGTATCTTTGTAGGGGGCGCATCCTATCAAGGTCAACCGATCCTCGTGTCTGAGTTTGGCGGCATTGCCTTCAAGAAGAGCGATTGGGAGGGCTGGGGATACTCTGGTGCGGACAATGAAGAAGACTATCTCCGCAAGCTTAAGGCTGTGGTGGACCCGATGTTCTCTTCCCCGATCATTCAGGGGTATTGTTATACCCAATTGACGGATGTGGAGCAGGAAATCAATGGCCTGTTGACGTATGACCGGGTGCCGAAGGCGCCGCTTGACGATATTCGCAAGATCATGACCGGAGCATAACATTCGCGAAAGGCGGGATTGCGACAATGGCAATAGCCGGGACGGGAGTCGTAAACTTTTATAATGTGCTGCTACAGGATGGAGCCGACCCATGGGTGTATAAGCACACGGACGGGTATTACTATTTCACCAAAACCACCGGCAATAACGTGACGATTTGGAAATCCCGGCACTTGACTGATCTGGATGCCGGTCAGACCCGGGCCATTCCAACTGGAGGGCATAATATATGGGCGCCTGAGCTTCACTATGTTAACGGAGCCTGGTATGCGTATTATGCCAAGGATGACGGAGACAATGCCAATCACCGCATGTATGTATTGGAGAATACCAACGCCGATCCACTGCAAGGTACATGGCAGGACAAAGGGCAAATTACCGATGCGACCAATAAGTGGGCTATCGATGGTACGGTATTGCAGGTGAATGGACAATTGTATTTTATCTGGTCTGGCTGGGAAGGCAATGTGAACGTCAGTCAGCAATTATATATCGCTCATATGAGCAATCCATGGACCATTGATTCTGCACGGGTGGAAATCTCGCGTCCTACTCTTGCATGGGAGACCAATCATTCTCCGCTCATTAATGAAGGGCCGCAGGTTGTCGTGCGAGGGAGCCAGATCCATCTGGTGTACTCCGCCAGCGGCAGTTGGACGGATGATTATTGCCTGGGGCTGTTAACAGCGAATATCTCGGCGAATCTGCTTGATCCGGCTTCATGGCACAAGCATAGCCAGCCGATCTTCAAATCGGGCAACGGATTGTATGGACCGGGCCATCACTCCTTTACGAAGTCGCCTGATGGCACCGAGGATTGGATTGTCTACCATGTCGCTAAATACCAAGGGGCAGGCTGGAATCGTGAGGTGCGATTGCAGAAATTCACTTGGCATACTGATGGTACGCCGAACCTGGGGGTGCCAGCTAATCCGAATGCGCCGATTGTCTTGCCTTCGGGCGAAGGCTCTCGTGTTCGGTATGAGGGAGAGCAGGGGACGTTTGCCGGTGTAGCGTATGCCTCGGGAAGTCCAAACGGTTCGGGCGGGCAAAAAGCAGGCCATATTGATACGCCAGAAAGCTATGTACAGTTCGAGATTGAGGTTGCGGTGTCAGGTGAATATGTATTGCTGGCCCGAACAGCCAACGGTACGACAGGTGCTTCATGGTCTCATTTGATGCTCAGTGTAAATTCCGCTCCCGCCAGTCCATTCTATATTACACATAAGGGCTGGGAGAATTGGGGGTTATCGACGGCGAACATTCATCTTACGGCGGGCGTGAATACCATTCGCTTCTCCAAGGGAGATGGATATGGCGAAGTAGACTTCTTCGACATCAAGCCGAAGTAAGGCATAGAGTTTAGAAAGCCAGTGCAGGGAGCTTATCAATGCTTCCCTGACACTGGCTTTTATTGATGTAACCGCTCATTGGGGGGATGCAAATGGGATGCAAGTGCACAGCTAGTGGGAAATTCTCCCGCTAATCTACGGAAAAAGGCTGAATTTTGAGATTTAACTGGAAAACCTCCCTATAAATCCGTACTTTATGGCCATATTTAGCGTTTTAGTCCGAATTATATGGAGGAATTCCCTATAATCATGTTTTATTACTCTCAAAGCGATTTTTATATGGAGATTTTCCCGTTAATTAGAGAGATTCAGAACGTTGAGAATGGCCTCTCTTCCGCAAACAGATTAGTCTGTAGAGATAGAGATGGTAGCTGTATCCATTATGATTTGGCTACGGGTTGAACCGGAATATAGATGTCGATTTGCTTGCCTTCCTTCGGCCAGCACCGTTCGTCGTACCACTCAAAATCAGGGGCAGCTACTTGTTCATAGCCTGATGTAGGGAACCAGTCGGTAAAGATATCGTCCCAGGTTTGCTGAATGGAAGCGACGAATTCGGTCTGGCTAGCCGGGGGCGTCGTGAAGATGGCGTATGTGGTCGCCGGAATGGTGTATTCGGTCAATCCCTCGGGAACGGGCGTTGTTTCACTGACCTCGAAGCCGATGATATAAAGGAAGGAGCCGTCTTCATTTAATGTAGTGCATACGCCTAACTCAACATTGGGATTTGTCTTGCCTGGTACAGTTCTTCCCCATTGTTCCTGGATGTATTGTTGCCAGAAGGCGGGGATCTGGGCGTTGTTCTGTCCTTCAACGGTGGTTGTGTTCATGGAGTAGCCCATAATGTGCATGGCTGGCAATGACTCGACACGATATTGCATGTCATAATCTCTCCGATCATAGGTTATTGGGTTGTTCATGTTACGCAGTAAATTGGCTTTGGAAACAATGCAGGTCAAATGACCTTGCTTACGGCATTCTGTTGGTAACATACCGAACATTTTGCGAAATGCTCGGGTGAAGGCCTCGTGGGAGCTGAAGCCACAGCTCAAAGCGATGTCCAGTACCTTTAACTCGGACGTGGTTAACAGCTCAGCCGCCTTGGAGAGTCGCCGCTTGCGGACATAGGAAGTCATCGTGTCTCCTACAAAATACAGAAAGGTGCGGTGGAAATGGTATTCAGAATAGCCCGCAGCCTTGGACACCCCGGCTAGTGTAAGTTCTTCCCCTAGCCGTTCTTCAATATAGTCGACACTTTGTTGAATAATGGTGATTTGGTTCATGAACCTTTCCTCCAGACCGGTCAAAAAGAGGTAGTGCTTAAGTTAACTATAAGTTTAGTATAGTCCAGTATAACGGTAGTTTCTTGATCATGCTTGCTCTTTATATCACAGATTCGCGTCGTGGGCCGTTCCCTGCTACAATGGGAAATGGCAGTGGCTTGCCCGCGTGGAAGCCCGGCTGGGTAATGAAGGAAGAGGGGATTTGCCTTGATTCTTGGAGTAGGACATGATGTAGTGGAAATTGAACGTATTCAGCGGATGCTGGACGGAGCGGCAGGCGAACGTCTGCGCCGGCGGATCTTAACACCTGCCGAACTGGAGCTACCAGGACAATCCGCTCGCCCGGCTGAATTTCTGGCAGGACGCTTTGCGGCGAAGGAAGCGATTAGTAAGGCTTTTGGCTGTGGCATTGGAGGTGTTCTCGGTTTTGGCGATATGGAGATAATGCCAGATCGGGCTGGCCGTCCTGCTGTCACGCTATCAGCAGCAGCCTGGGATCGCCTGGCTCTGGACAAGCAGGGGACTGGGCGCTGTGTCATACATCTTAGTATTACGCATGAACGGCAGTTGGCTTCGGCTTTTGCTGTTGTGGAACGCGTGGAATAGAAGGAGAGCAGGATGCAGGAGAGCAAGATTTTCTTTAGTACGGAATTGCTGATATGGTACGAAGGGGCGAAGCGGGATCTGCCTTGGCGCAGACATCGCGATCCTTATTATATATGGGTGTCGGAGATTATGCTTCAGCAGACGCGGGTGGATACGGTGATTCCGTACTTCCAGCGTTTCATCGAGCGCTTTCCGACGGTCACCGCTTTATCGGAGGCGCCGGAGGAGGATGTGCTCAAGTGCTGGGAAGGGCTAGGCTATTACTCGCGAGCCCGCAATCTGCAAGCGGCGGCTACGCAGGTTGTAGAGCGGCACGGTGGCATCGTGCCGGATAACAAGGCGGAGGTATCCGCCTTGAAGGGGGTTGGCCCCTATACGACAGGGGCCATCCTGAGCATTGCCTTTAACCGCCCGGAGCCGGCGGTGGATGGCAACGTCATGCGGGTGCTATCGCGTTACTTCATGATTGAAGAGGATATCATGAAGACGGGAACGCGCACCCTCATGGAAGAATTGGCCGCGGAGCTGATTCCGCAGGGGCGGGCCTCGGACTTCAATCAGGCGTTGATGGAACTGGGCGCGCTGATTTGCACGCCCAAATCTCCGCAATGCCTGATCTGCCCGGTCATGGCCCGTTGCACCGGCAGGCTTGAGGGCGCGGAGGAGCGCCTGCCGGTCAAGACCAAGGCGAAGCCGCCCGGCCCGGCGATGGACCGCCTGGCCGCGGAGCTGGCCGGGGCGGGAGTGATCGCCCGGCCGGAAGGGGCGATGATGAACGCGGAGCACACGTTCAGCCACATCCATTGGAACCTCCGCGTCTTCCGGTTTGCGGCGGAGGTTCCAGGTACAACGAGCCGCGGCGTGCCGGACGCGGCCCGGCTCAACAGCGCTAGCACCAGCGGCTTTGCTCAAATGGCTGCCGTTGCCGAGAGCACAGCCGGATACGAGACGGCTGGTGATGCTGGTGACGTTGGCGTTACTGGCAGCACGGGCAGCACGGCCGAATATCGTTGGATTACTCGGCAGGACATGGACAAGCTGGCTTTTCCTAATGTTTTCTTGAAAATATTAAACAGTTACTTTCAATAACTAGGTCGATCCTTATGACTTACGCATTAGCGGGAAATAGTCATGCTAATTGGCTGATATCAGACCTGAAACTCGAATTAAAGGGAAATTGTCCCTATAATTTAAGCGATTTCTCTCGAATCACTGTAATTCGGAAGAATTAGCTGGAGGATTTCCATATAAGAGCAGCAGATATAGGTATGTGCAGCATTTTAGCTGGAGGATTTCCTTCTAATCATAAGCTGAACGAAAGAATAAGCCATCATAATTACATCCAACCCGTACAACAACAGCCTTCTTATCCATGTCAAAAGTAGATAAGGGGCTGTTATTTGTTGGTTTGAGGACGGGTTCTCCCGGCATCGTGCTTTTGAGGAGCAAAAGGGTAAGCTGTGTCGGATATTATTCTCTTCTACCCACCATACTCACCCCTCCACCCTAAGGAGCGGCATCCGTGAACCAAGTATCCGGTAAGTCTCATTAATGGTATATTTATACGTATATTAGTAGTAGTTAACCCTGCGGATGCAGCTTGGACACTTTGCCTCAAAGGAGAGAAGCGAATCATGAAACTGGTCGGATCGGGGGGAGCTATCCCCAGGGAGAAAGTATTGTTGGACAAGAGATATCCACTTTATATTGCAGAAACGGTGGGGGTGAATGCCCAATACCAAAAGCTGCATTGGCATGATGTGCTGGAGATTAACTATATTTCCTCCGGTTGTGGCTACTACATCATTAATGGGAAGACCTTTGAATTCAAGGAGGGTGACATTCTCCTGATTAATTCTAATGACCTGCATTGTGCTTACGAGATGCGTGATCTGGTCATTCTGGTTATTGAATTCGACATCGCCTGGTTCGCCGGGAGCCTACGGTATGATCCGGAGATTCTAGCTCCGTTCAAAGAGATGGGGATTCATTTCACGAACCTGCTGGATCGAAATTCCCCGTACATCGGTGAGCTGCGTATTTTGCTGCAAACTATGTTGAAGGAGCATGAGCAGGGGCAACGTTCTTACATTTCTCTGGTGCATGCCCTGCTGCTGCAATTTCTGTCCTGCGTCAATCGCTATTTTCGTTCAAATGTGGCACATCAAAGCCGTTCAGAAATCGGTTCTATACAGTTGGAGAAGGTGCGGCAGATCATCCATACCATGGAGGAGAAGTTGGCTCATCCCTGGACTCTGGAGGAGTTAGCTGCGTCTGCCTATCTTAGTCCTTCCCGGTTCAGCGATATTTTTCGCCGAGCTGTGGGTCGTCCTCCCCTTGAATACCTCATCCAGCTTCGTCTGGAGTATGCGCTTCGATTACTGGAAACTACCCCGCACAAGGTTAGCGACATTGCGATGGAGTGCGGCTTCCGCAGTCTATCCAACTTCAATCACTTATTCCGCAAACATTTTGATATGTCTCCCAAGCACGCTCGAACTCATATAACATCAAAATAAGGAAAAGCGCTTTTAATTTCCATGAAAATAACATAAACATAACATTGGAAGTTTCATATATACGTATTTAACGTTAATTCTTAAGTTTTCAGTAAAATATCGTTGCTTTTCAGACATTTAACGGGAGAATGTAGCTAGATAAGCTTATAAAATAGTCTCAAATGGAAGAAAACCTTACGCAAGAGAAAGATGCGTAAGGTCTTTTCTTCAAAAAAAGGGGGCGACGCTGCTGCAACCCAGTATACACAAAGAGAAAAAAGGTTTGAAACGGCTTGGCCGGGACCGCAAACCTAATTTGGCGGAGAACTTTCTCAGACAGTGGGATGTTCAACTAATGGTCGTACCGGCACTGTTGTTCATCTTGGTATTCAGCTATATCCCCATGTACGGGGTGTTGATGGCGTTTCAGGATTACAACATTTTTACGGGCTTCATGGCAAGTCCGTGGGTGGGCTTCAAGCATTTCGAAATGTTCTTTCATGCCCCTGAGTTCTGGAGTGTTATCCGTAACACGGTGGTCATCAGTTTGCTTAAACTGTTTATCGGATTTCCAGCCCCGATTCTGCTCGCCCTAATGCTGAACGAAGTGCATAACCGGGTGTTCAAGCGGACCATACAGACCATCAGCTATTTGCCACATTTCATCTCGTGGGTGATCGTTTCCGGGTTTGTTACCTCGCTATTGTCAACGGATAATGGAAGCTTCAATATTTTATTGCAGCAGCTTAACCTGATTGACGAGCCTATCAATTTCTTGTCTATTCCAGA
Organism: Paenibacillus senegalimassiliensis; assembly: GCF_001486585.1. GTDB lineage: Bacteria > Bacillota > Bacilli > Paenibacillales > Paenibacillaceae > Fontibacillus > Fontibacillus senegalimassiliensis. Next base: position 65,149 of record NZ_LN909044.1, on the reverse strand, counting down.
GTATTTCTGGACCATTCTCGTGACGACAGGAGTTTGGAAGGAGATTGGGTTCTCCTCCATCGTGTACCTGGCCGCCATTGCAGGAGTGGACCCCCAACTTTATGAAGCGGGAGCCATGGACGGAGCCAGCCGGTTGCGGCAGATGTTCTCCATTACGCTACCTTCCATCTTACCGGTCATCATCATTTTTCTCATCCTGAACATTGGTAATTTGCTGAATGCGGGCTTCGAGGACATCTTGCTGCTGGGCGCCAATCCGGTGCTACGGGATGTAGCGGATGTCATCGACACTTACGTGTACCGCGTAGGGATCCAGAACAACCGATATTCTTATGCTACGGCTGTCGGATTGTTTAAGGGAGTGCTTAGTGTGGCGCTGCTGGCTGCGGCTAACTATGCCGCCCGTCGGTCGGGGAACAGCCTATGGTAGTAACCGCCGTTTGTTCTGACAAGCACGCCAATCGGAAGAGAGGGAAGACGCAATGAAGCTGGCTCTGGGCGACAAGACGCTGTCCGCGGTCATTTACATCCTGCTGTTCGTGCTGGGGTTTGTCGCTTTTTATCCCTTCTGGAACGCTGCTGTAATCTCCTTCAATAGTGGAAATGACACGATGCGAGGGGGCATTACCTTCTGGCCGCGGGAGTTTACTCTGGAGAACTATGCGGTGGTATTCAAGGACGACCGGCTGCTGGGCGGCTTTGCCGTATCTGTGTTGAGAACGGTAGTGGGTACCTTGTTATCCATTTTGGCTACGGCTATTTTTGCCTATGGGATGACCAAGACCTGGTTGATTGGCCGCAAGTTCTATATGGTGGTATGCATTGTCACTATGTTCTTTAGCGGTGGGCTTATTCCTACGTACTTGCTGATTCGCGAACTGCAACTGATCGATACATTTTGGGTTATGGTCGTGCCAGGACTGATCAGTGTGTGGAACATGATCATATTCCGTACGTTCTTCAAGGGGATGCCCGCAGGTCTCGACGAGTCCGCCCGCATTGATGGTTGCTCCAACTGGGGGGTGTTGTTCCGAATTATCCTACCGCTGTCTGGACCGGTGCTGGCGACGTTGGCCCTGTTCACCGCCGTGTATCACTGGAATGACTGGTTCGCCCCTAGTATCTATATCTCTAACGTTGATTTGCTGCCGATACAAACCAAATTGCAGCAGATATTGAACTCAAACATCATGCTGGAGCAGATGTCACAGATGGATTCGGCGGCTGCCAGCCATTTGAACCGAATGAAGACGGTCACCACCAAATCATTGTCCATGGCAACGATGATGGTCGCGACAGTACCCATTTTGTGCGTATATCCGTTTGTGCAGAAGTATTTTGTGAAGGGTGTCATGATCGGGTCTTTGAAGGAATAGTTCCGCAAATGAGGGGGAGTCTTGGATGAAGCATTGGAAACATTGGATAACAACAAAAAGGCTGATGTTCACCGCCATACTGGCCGCCGTGTTGGCATTAACCGCTTGCTCAAGCGGAGGGGCTGGCAACAAGGCTAATGAAGGAGCTCCGCAAGGCGGAGGGGAAGCTACGGGAGAAGCGGGTCCGCTGACATTCACTTTCTATGGCCACTATGACTGGTACACCATGCCCAACTGGGGAGAAGACTTGTCCACCAAATGGATTCAAGAGAACAAGCAGGTCACCGTGGAGCCCATCAGTTCTGGCGGCAACGCGAAGCAGAAGCTGAGCACCATGATTGTATCCGGAGAACTGCCGGATGTGATCTGGATGGAACGGGGAGCGGATGTGGAGAAGTTGCGCTCTGCTGGCATGCTGGTTCCCTTTGATGATTATTTGGAGAAATATCCGAATTTAAAAAAATGGGCCGGGGACTCCACGCTTGATATGCTCCGGTCACCCGACGGCAAGCTGTATCAGTTCCCTAACTGGTATACGACGCAGCCTAACGGCAATGCAGGGTATCTGGTCAATAAGAAAATCTACAATGAACTTGGCGCTCCATCTTTGGAGACAACCGATGATTTGTATGCTTATCTGAAGCAAGTAAAGGCAAGCTACCCGAATGTTGTGCCTTTGGAGGTCGGGCAGGGAGGCGCTGGGATAGAAATATTGACGACGGCGTTTGGTGAGAATTATCCTGCTACTTTCACCGCAATGAAGGGTGTACCTTCGGAGAATCAATTGAATTCGCTGTTCACCGACCCGGTGTTCAGAGAAGGGATAGCATATGCCAATAAGCTCTACCGTGAAGGGTTAATCTCACAGGATGCATTCACGCAGAAGCTGGAGCAGGTTGAGCAGAAGGTAAGGAATGGACAGGTAGCGATGTACGTAGCCTCAAGTCCGACAGAGTTTGGAGCTATTGGCAATGCGTTGCTGTCGGCAGAAGATCCGGAGGCTGGCTATATCATGGTATGGCCTATTCATAAGGCTGGACTGGATAAGAACAAAATCTATCCCGGCGATTACAAGCAACAGGGCTGGAACGTGAATGTCATTACCCGCTCGGCCAAGGACCCGGAAGCGATCTTTGCCTTCCTGGATTGGATGACTGGTTCCGAAGGACAACGAATCATCATGTGGGGACCGGAGGGGTTGTATTGGGAGGGTGCGGATGAAGAAGAAGCTCCTTTATTTACGGAGAAATTCACTTCGGATACGAAAGGCCGCGATGAATTGATGAATGCCACCGTCAACTTCCAATGGGTGGGCAATACCGTGTATGTAGATAATTCGAAGATGAAATTTGAATCGACTCTTCCGCCGGAGAAGCAGAACTGGGAATCGAGATGGCAGTCGGAGATTACCTGGAAGACGCAATACAATACGACAGAATTTACGAACCTGGATCCAGCGGGAGACAGCGAAGAAGGCATTGCGGCGCAAAGTGTACTCGATATCTATACCAAGGCTCTGGCGTCGGCAGTCATGAATGCGAAGTCTGAGGCGGATGTGGCTTCCACGTTCGATAAGGCAGAAGCGGATGCACAGAAGGCGGGTTATGCCAAATTGTTGAAGTACAAGACAGAAAGATGGCAGGAGAACTTAAGTAAGCTGAAATAGGAGAGGACGGCGTTGAACTACTATTTGGGAATAGACGGTGGTGGGAGCAAAACCTTGGCCGTCGTCACCGATGAGCAGGGCACAATCCTGGGCCGGGGGCTGAGTGGATGCGGTAATCACCAGGTCCAGGTGGAACTGGCGCGGAGCAGCATTCAACAGGCGGCCGAGGAAGCAATGAAGCAAGCCGGTATTACTCGTAATCAGCTTAGTTATGCGATGTTTGGCCTGGCTGGCGCCGACCGGGAAGCAGATTTCCAGGTGCTGCGACCGATGATTGCGAATATGCAATTTCCGGTGTATGGCATTGTATGTGATACAGAGATTGGGCTGCGGGCTGGTACACGGCAAGCGGATGGCGTTGTCTTGGTATGTGGCAGCGGCACTAACTGCTATGGAATTAACAAGCAGGGCGAATCCCTACAGGTCGGAGGCTTCGGATACATGTTCGGCGATTTCGGCGGCGGAGGCGAACTGGCGGTAGAGGTGTTCCGCACGGTGATTCGTGCTTGGGAGGGCAGGGAGAGTTCAACCCTCCTGACCGAAGCGGTTCTGCAAACCCTGGATTATCCCTCAGTGGAGCGTTTGTTCCATGATTATCTAGATCGTGGAGCACGGGCTCCAAGACATTTAACCAAGCTGCTGTTCCAGGTAGCAGAGCAAGATGAAGCAGCGAGAGAAATTCTTCAGCGGCAAGGGCGCGAGCTTGGTAAGGCTGCTGCTGCGGTCATTGGCAAGCTGGACATGATGCAGGATCGCTTCGACCTGGTGTTGGTTGGCAGCGTGTTAACCCGTGGCGATCGTCGGTTCATTACACCGCAGATCGAGGAGATGATCAAGCCGTTAGCTCCAGGGTGCCGCTTGCGACGGTTAACAATGGAACCTGTGGCGGGTGCTGTTCTGCTAGCTATGGAGAAGTCCGGGCATCACGTGGAAGATGTGGTATATGACCGACTTAATGAAGGGTTGTCAGTAAAGGAGGAGCAAGCATGAAGCGGGAACTGAAAATCGCCGTCATCGGTGGAGGCTCATCGTATACACCCGAACTGATAGAAGGGTTTATTCAAAATTATGAGACTCTGCCCGTCACTGAAATCGTACTTGTGGATATTCCGGAAGGAGCGCACAAGCTGAAGATCGTGGGGCAGCTTGCCGGGCGTATGATTGAGGCATCGGGGCTACCTATCAAGCTTGCGATGACGATGGATCGGCGCTCTGCACTGGTCGGGGCAACATTCGTCACCACCCAGATGCGAGTGGGGCTGCTGCAAGCCCGGGCCTGGGACGAGACGATACCGTTGAAATACGGCATGATCGGCCAGGAGACAACGGGACCGGGCGGGATGATGAAGGCCTTGCGGACAATCCCGGTGCTGCTGGATATTTGCAAAGATATCGAAGAGCTCTGCCCCGATGCCTGGATGCTTAACTTCACGAATCCGGCGGGAATGGTGACTGAGGCAATTTACAAGCATTCCCGCGTCCGCTCCGTCGGCTTATGCAATTCACCGATTGCGGCCTACAAATGGCTGTCGTCCTTGTACGAGGTGCCAATTGAGCGAATTCACTGCGAGTTTGTGGGCTTGAACCATCTACATTGGATTAGTCAAATTACTATTGACGGCAAGTCCAAGCTTGCGGAACTGCTTGACAACCAGGAGGGGTACTCCGCGCGCAATGTTCCACAGTTTGCCTGGAACGGCACTTTGCTGCAATCCCTGAAGGCTATCCCGTCTTACTATTTGAAGTATTTCTATTTGCAGCGGGAGATGCTGGAGGAACAGCAGCAAGCAGCCTCCCGTGGGGAGACGCGCGCCGAGACGGTTCAGCGTCTGGAGGATGAACTATTTGAAATCTACAAGGACCCTGAGTTGAAGGAAAAGCCAAAGCAGTTGGAACAACGCGGAGGAGCCTACTACTCCGAAGCGGCTGTGAAATTAATGAATTCTCTGTATAATAATTCCAGAGATATCCAGACACTGAATGTTGCCAATGGAGATACCTTGGACTTTCTCCCGAAGGATGCCTGCATTGAGGTGAATTGCCAAGTAACGAGTGAGGGGCCCCTGGTTCAGCCGGTTACGGTTGTTCCAGAAGCGGCAAAGGGGTTGATTCGATCTGTAAAAACCTATGAGCAACTGGCCATCGAAGCGGCCGTTACCGGTGACCGGGGAATGGCACTGCTGGCTTTGACACATCATCCGTTGACCTATTCCGTAAATGATGTTGAGAAAATGTTGGATGAGATGCTGGAGCAGAACCGGCGTTATCTCCCGCAATTTTTCGCCCAAATCCATTAGGAGGGATAATAAGATGAAGAAGATGATGTTAGGGAAAATTCGCGGTATTCTGAGTGCAATGATGCTAGGTGTAAGCTTGCTGTTGGTCATCCCGGCTTCGGCGGCAACCGGGTTCACAGAGAATTTGAACGCTGCAAACCCAAGCATGTTCTATATTTCAGATGGCTGGGCGAACGGCTCTGACTTTGGCGTGGCCTGGAAAGCCAGCAATGTTGAATTTAACAACGGGGTGATGGCTCTTCGGTTGGATAATGTCGGGTGTCCAGCTAACTGTTTGGGTAAGCCCTATGCTTCAGGAGAGTATGCCACGAATACCAAGTACGGATTTGGACGGGTTGAGGCGCGTATGAAAGTTGCTAAGGGGACAGGTCTTGTGACCTCCTTATTCACGTATTATAATGCGGACCCCAACGTTAATCTGAACGATGAGATTGATATCGAGATTCTCGGGAAGGATACGACCAAATTGGAAGTCAATTATTTTACGGCAGGGGTTGGTAATCACAGCACGATTATAGACCTTGGCTTTGATGCTGCGCTGGACTTCCATAATTATGCCTTTGAATGGTCTCCTACCTTCATTAAATGGTATGTTGACGGTCAACTAGTGCATACGGAGACGGGATCGCGGGGTCCATTGCCTACGAATCCTGGTCATATCATGGTTAACTTCTGGGCGGGGGCAAATGCGGCAGAGCAATACTGGACAGGGAAATTTGTTTATCCAGGCTCCCCGGTACGGGCTTATTATGACTGGATCAAGTTTACGCCAGCCAGCTAAGACCCTCTGACAATATAAATTAAAGTGCGAGTGCAAAAATTATTGAACTTCCTCTTATAAGTAAATTAGACCCTCCTCTTGGGTGACAGGTGAACACACCGTCTACCGAAGGGGAGGGTTCTTTTGGTGAAGCTTAACTTAATAGGGTATTCATCCCTTGGGAAGCGGCTACCGGGCATTGGACTGAAGCTTCGGATTCAGGAAGGTCCGTTGTTCTCAAGCGGGATGCCGGACAATCGTCTGGATCCTCCCGATGGGTCTCCCATTTGGCGGGATTGGTGGTGTCGGGCATACTCCCTTCCATAATGGCCTGATATTGGCGGGCCTTCTCCTCCAGATGGGCCACACGTTGCTTCGCCTCTTCAAGTTGGACCAACGCGGCCTCCCGATACTCCATCATCATTGCGAAGCGCTGGGGAACAGTCGAGTCCCCTTCAAGGCAAAGATCGACATAGGTTTTGATATTTTCAATCGGCAGTCCCGTCTGCTTGAGGCATTTGACACCGTATAGCCAGTTAATTGATTCTTCGTCAAATAACCGAATGTTATTTTTATTACGTTGCACGCTGGGAACAAGACCTTTATCTGTGTAAAAGCGTACCGCGTGTTCGGTCAATCCTGTCATCAGCGCGGCATCTTGGACGGTATACATAGGAAATTCCTCCCCTTAAAAAATATTGTTAAAGACCGCTTGACTTCGTGTAACACGAAGGCGCTAGGCTTATTGTAACGCAAATGAGCCGAAAGCGGAAATCCCCGCTGTGGTGCCAGATTTCAGGGTAAGGCGACCATTTGCCAATTTTATATTTAATACTAGGAGGAATAAATATGCACACCGTAACTCTAAACAATGGAGTGAAAATGCCGATTATTGGCTTTGGTCTCTACCAGGTTCCCGATGCCGAAGAAAGTGAGAATACCGTATACGAAGCGTTGAAGGCTGGTTATCGTCTGATTGATACCGCTGCCGGTTACCAGAATGAGGAGGCAGTTGGGCGGGCCATCAAGCGGAGCGGCGTGGCTCGGGAAGAACTGTTCATCACAACCAAGCTATGGGTTCAGGATGCCGGTTACGAAAAGGCCAAACTGGCGTTTTCCAAGTCTTTGGAGAAGCTGCAGCTTGATTATCTGGATTTGTACCTCATCCACATGCCTTTTGGCGATTACTACGGGGCTTGGCGTGCGATGGAAGAACTGTACGACGAGGGAAAAGTTAAGGCGATTGGTGTTAGCAACTTTTCGTCGGACCGTCTGATGGACCTGATTGGTCATAACAAAATCGTACCTGCGGTTAATCAAATTGAGACGCATCCGTTTCAACAACAGCTTGCAGATGCTGCTTTCCTGAAAGGGCAAGGAGTGCAACATCAGTCATGGGCCCCATTCGCCGAGGGACGCAACAATTTGTTTGGCAATGAGACGCTGGTCACTATTGCACAAAATCACAACAAAAGCGTGGCTCAAGTTGTGCTGCGCTGGCTAACTCAACGTGAAATCGTAGTTATTCCAAAATCAGTACGTAAAGAGCGACTTATCGAAAACATCAATATATTCGACTTTGAATTAAGTTCGGAGGAGATGGCCTCCATTACTGATCTTGATACAGGGAATAGTCTTTTCTTTGCACTCAACGACCCGGAAGTCGCCAAGATGATGGCCAATTGGAAGGTCGAGCTATAAACATTTGAATCAAATAATACAACATAAAAAACAGCCCGCCTGAATATTCAGGTAGGCTGTTTTATTAGAAGTATCCTATGCTTTTCTTCCGCACGTCATCAGTTCCGCAAATTTTCCACTGATTTCATATGGTTCTGCATATCCGGCTCCCGGTGTTCCTCCTCGGATACCTTGCCGGCATTCTCGGAAGCGTTGGTGCTACCAAGCGTCTGAACGAACTCCGTAAATTGTTGCTTTTGGGTATCGTCCGCTTTCTTGGATTTCAACATTTCCTTGGGATCGTTGGTTAGCCGTTCGTTTTCTGGTGTCATAAGTAACCTTCCTCTCTTGGAGTTGGTTTTATTATGGCCTAGCAACCGGCTTTTCAATGCCTATTTTTTGGCTTCTTCGTAGAGTCGATTCACTTCATCCCAGTTCACGACATTCCAGAAGGCTGCGATATAGTCTGGGCGTTTGTTTTGATACTTCAAGTAGTAAGCATGCTCCCACACATCCAGGCCTAGGATTGGAGCCAATCCCTCCGAAATCGGGTTATCCTGATTGGGGGTGCTGGTAACGGCGAGCTTGCCATCCTTGCCAACAACGAGCCAAGCCCAGCCACTGCCGAAGCGGGTTGTTGCGGCTTTGGCGAACTCCTCTTTGAATTTATCGAATCCGCCTAGTTCGCTGTCGATGGCTTTAGCCACTGCTCCTGTTGGTTCGCCTCCCCCTTTGGGGCCGATGACCTTCCAGAAGAGGCTATGGTTCGCATGTCCTCCGCCATTGTTGCGTACAGCGGTGCGAATCGATTCCGGGATGGCGTTCAGGTCGGAAATAAGCTCCTCTACACCCTTGCTTTGCAGCTCCGGTGACTTCTCCAATGCTGCATTCAGGTTCGTTACGTAGGTATTGTGGTGCCGATCATGGTGGATATTCATGGTCTGCTCATCGATATGAGGCTCTAATGCGTTTGCAGGATAGGGTAAAGCCGGTAATTCATGTGCCATGATAATAACCTCCGATTTAATTGGACTAAAAAGTCTCCCACTTTCTATATAAACATGTACAGCGGACTGTAATCATGAAGAAGGTGGCGAAAAGCGTAAACTCAAGATCACAGAATGGTAAAGTCGATAGGTATCTTTACATACTTAACATATTCCTATTATTGGTTCCTCATAAAAATATATGCATTTCTGTGAAGCATCTGAGGACATTTCGTAAAAGTTCACAATTGTAAACGCTTAATATAAAGCGTTTTCAGAAGAAAAATGATGTATTTGGGAGATTTATATGTTTTAATGGACAAGCAAGCAGTTTTTTCTCGTTTTTTGTCTGGATTCAAAATATTAGGTTGATGTAAAAAACAAGGAGCTTGTTTTCCTGCATCAGCCCATCTTGTATGAAGAAAAGGGAGATCATAGCATGCTTATTCGTTCCTTTCAGTTGAGTGATGCAAATCAAGTGATGGAGCTATTGCAGGTGGCCTTATCAGAGGATTGCTACGAAGACACCAAGTACGCGTTTGCCAGACAACTATCTTGGGATTCCGAACTGATTATGGTCGCAGAAGTGGAAGAAGAGATAAAAGGGGTCTTAATCGGAACAATTGATCAGAACACTGGCTGTATCTATCGAATGGCGGTTCACCCGGATTTCCGTCGTCGCGGAGTAGGGCGTAGCCTGGTATCTGCGATGGAGCAACGGTTTCAACAACGGAACGTACGCCGAATCATGGTTGCAGGGGACGAACATAATAAAGCAATCATGCCGTTATACGAAGCGATGGGTTACGGGGCAAGCAAATTTCTGGAGGCTTTCCAGAAGCTTGGTATTGCCGCAACACGTTCCTTATCAGGTTCCAATTGAACGATATTCCCTGGAATATATCGGGAAATGTTGAAGCATATTCTTTATCCATTGCAAATGGATGGAGGATATGCTTTTCTATTATAGAGATTGTTTAAAATTTTGTAGAATACATGAAGGTTACGATGGACATCTATCGAGCTTAGACGAGGTGTAGGATGGAACCGGGCGTATATACGGATAATCGAGAATTGGCGGAGGAGAGCAGCCCTAGGGCGCCTCATCACCCGCCTCATCACCCAGAGACTCATTGGGTTGCTGAATTGTGGGATATACTGAAGACGATGGTAGTGGCGTTTGTCATTATGCTGCTGCTGAATGTGTATGTGTTTAATTTGTCGATGGTTAAGGGGCAATCCATGGAGCCGACGCTGAAAGAGCAAGAGCGTTTATTTGTAGACAAGCTGGTTTACTGGTTCATGGACCCGCGGCAGGGAGAGGTCGTTATTCTTAAGGACCCGAGCATGGATGCTGCCAGGAAGTCATTTCTTGTAAAAAGGGTGGTTGCCGTGCCGGGTGATACGGTAGAGGTGCGCAACCAGCTTCTTATCGTTAATGATCAGCCGTTGAACGAGGTGTATACCGATGCTCTTATCGAGGACGGAGATATGGAAGAACTGAAGCTTGGCGAGGGGCAATATTTTGTCATGGGCGATAATCGTCATGCCGGACGCAGTAAGGACAGTCGCTATTTCGGTAGCGTCAGTGAAGAATTGATTATCGGACGTGCCGAGTTTGTATTTTGGCCTGTCGGAAGAATACGTGGATTATAGCTTTTTACTGTGGAGGGAAAACCGTGAAGGAAGTTACGATTTATACGGATGGAGCCTGCTCTGGCAATCCAGGACCCGGAGGTTGGGGGGCTGTACTGCTGTTTAACGGGCATCGCAAGGACTTGTCCGGCGGGGAAGCAATGACGACCAATAACCGAATGGAGATTCAGGCGGTTATTTCTGCGCTGAGCCAGCTTAAGGAGCCATGCGGGGTGAAGGTCTATAGCGATTCTGCTTATGTCGTGAACTGTTTTCAGCAGAATTGGATACGCGGTTGGTTGAAGAACGGATGGAAGAACAGCAAGAATCAGCCCGTGGAGAACCGTGATTTATGGGAAGAATTATGGCGGCTGATGGGGATTCATCAAGTGGAGTACGTGAAGGTAAAGGGTCATAGCGATAACGAACTCAATAATCATTGTGATCTGTTGGCCCGGGAGGCGATCAAGCGCTTGTCTTCATAAATGAAGGGAAATATGAAGCAAGGGAGTAGAACATCGCCTTCGCTGTGGCAGGAGTACATGAGCAGTCGGGAGGGATCATCGAATGTCAAAGACAGCACCCGAGCAGGTCAGTCTCCAGCAGGGCGAGAACCGCTGGGCCAAATTGAAGAAGGAAATTCAGGACGTAGCCGTGGAGCTTGGCATTGATGACATCGGCTTTGCCTCCGCAGACCCGTTCTTGTCCTTGAAGTCGGTGTTGCAGGATCGTCGTGACAAGGGGTACGAGTCGGGCTTCGAGGAACGCGATATCAATAAGCGCATATATCCGGAGTTGTCCTTGGACCAGCCGGCTTCGCTCATTTCGGTTGCGGTAGCCTACCCGTCAAAGATGGAGAATCCTCCAAAGTCGGAACCGGGTAATCGCCGGGGTATTATGGCACGGTCCGCCTGGGGCCGGGATTATCACTATGTGCTGCGCGAGGCGATGGACCGACTGGAGCGCTTCATTCTGGAACGCGTGCCTGAAGCGAGGATCGAGAACATGGTGGATACCGGCGCACTGGTGGATCGGGCGGTGGCCGAACGGGCCGGGATCGGTTTTAAGGGGAAGAACTGTGCAATCATTTCCCCCAAATGGGGCTCATGGATTTACCTTGGTGAGTTGATTACGAACTTGCCGTTCCCACCAGATACTCCGGTAACGGAAGAAGGATGCGGGGATTGCACCAAATGCATCGATGCTTGTCCGACCGAAGCGCTTGTAGGTCCCGGCGTACTGAATGCCCAGCGGTGCATTTCTTTTTTAACGCAAACCAAGGGCTTTGTAGAGGACGACTTCATGGTCAAGATTGGGAATCGGCTCTATGGTTGTGATACATGCCAGATTGTTTGTCCCAAGAACAAGGGGAAATCATGGAATCATCGGCCAGAGCTACAACCTAATCCTGAGCAAGCCAAGCCATTGCTGCTGCCGTTACTGGACCTTACCAATCGGGAGTTCAAGGAGCGATTCGGAGATACCGCTGCCGCCTGGCGAGGTAAGATGCCGATTCAGCGGAATGCCGTCATTGCGCTGGGCAATTTCAAAGATGCTGCTGCTGTACCGAAATTAATAGATATAATGGTTCGTGATCCCAGACCGGTGCTACGGGGGACCGCGGCATGGGCGCTAAGTCGAATTGGTGGAGAGGAAGCGAGGGAAGCCGTTGAGCAGGCGCTTCGAACCGAACAGGATGAAGAGGTGCTGACGCGATTGAGACGTGCTGCACGGAAGCTGGTAGCCACTGATGATGAGACCGATAAGACATGATCCTAACGTGAGCGTGGAGGGGTGACATATGTTATATATCAGTATCGATGATATTGAACCGGGGCAGTATTTGGGCAAGACCGTCTATTCGGCGAATGGAACCGCCCTCTTGTCGGCAGGCATTCAGCTTACCGTATTTATGATCAATACATTAAGACGGATTGGCGTGACCATGCTGTATATTCAAGATGCCAATTACGAGGATGTAGAGCCGGAAGAGTTGCTTAGTGAAGCGACGAAACAAGCTGTATTTCGGGAGATGTCCGAGACGTTGCAGGTCATTCGGTCGGGAAAGGAATGGAGTGCGCGCAAGGTCAGTGCCAGTGTGGACAGCCTACTGAGCGATGTGCTTGGCAACAAGGAGGCGCTACTCCAACTCACAGATATTCGTACGGCGGATAATGCTGCCTATTTGCACGCTGTGAATGTATGCCTTGTTTCCTCGATGATCGGACTAAATATGGGCTTGAATTTCTCTCAGCTTAAGGATCTGGCCATTGGAGCCATGTTGCATGACATTGGTAAAGCTACGTTAACTTCGGATGATGCCATTTCAGGTGACCCCAAAGATCATCATACCTGGCGAGGGTATGAGCTGCTGCGTCACAAGCGGGAGTTCAATTTGCTGATTGCCCATGCGGCGTTGCAGCATCATGAGCGCCCGGATGGAGCCGGCTTTCCTCGTGGCATCTCGGGGGATGAAATTCATTTGTTCGCCAGAATTGTCGCGGTAGCTAACATGTATGACAACCTCATCAGCGGGGGTGGCAAGGATGGTCGCAGGATGTTGCCCCATGAGGCTTGCGAGCATTTGATGGCTTGCTCGGAGCATGAACTGGATCATGAGGTACTCGTGGAGTTTACACGGATCATATCCGTTTATCCCAATGGTTCCTCTGTCCGGCTATCCACCAAGGAGACCGGGGTGGTCGTAAGACAGCATCGGGGCTTGCCAGGCCGGCCAGTGATTAGAATTGTACGGGGAGCCGGCGATGAGATGAACGTGTCTGAAATTGATCTGGCTACGGAGACCACCTTGTTTATTGAGGCGGTTCTGGCCTAAGCTGTTGAATCAAGGAAGGGTCAATGCTATTATATTTGAAGTGCGCCCGCCCGTCGGAACCGCACGATATTAAGGCAGGGGTGGCAAAAAATATGAATATTGTAATTCCAATTATTACTTTGGTCGTCGGATTAGTTGCTGGGTTTGTAATCGGGATATTCTATCTGCGCAGACAGATGACCAAAATGCAGAGTGATCCGGAAGCGCTGCAGAAAATGGCGAAGCAGATGGGCTATAACTTAAATGGCAAACAGATGCAACGCGCACAACAGATGATGAAGAACCAGAATGGCCCATCTCGTCAACGTCCAAAGAGAAAATAGCAACTTACACATGTTAGATGAAATGAAGGGAAGGAGGCGCTAAGAATGGCCGGAGTAAAGGATTATCTAAATAAGCAGGTAGGCGATAACAGGGAGCAGATCGAACATCATGTTCGCGAGATATTGAAATTGATCGGGGAAGATGTAGAGCGGGAAGGCTTGCTGGATACCCCTGCACGGGTAACCCGAATGTACGAGGAGATTTTTGCCGGATATGCGATAGAACCCCGCGACGTGCTTGGGGTTACCTTCGAAGAGAATCACGAAGAGCTTGTCATCGTCAAGGATATTACGTACTACAGTCAATGCGAACATCATATGGCGCCTTTCTTCGGCAAGGTGCATATCGGCTACATTCCAAGTGGACATATTGCCGGTCTTAGCAAGCTGGCCAGACTCGTTGAGGCAGTATCTCGCAGATTGCAGGTACAAGAGAGAATCACATCGCAAATCGCTGATATTATGGATGAAGTATTACAGCCCCGAGGTGTCATGGTGGTTGTGGAAGGCGAGCATCTTTGCATGTGTGCCCGCGGCGTTAAGAAGCCGGGCAGCAAGACGGTCACCTCAGCCGTGCGGGGAACATTCCGTAAGGATGCAGCTTCGCGTGCGGAGTTCCTGTCATTGTTGAAGGATTAGGCTAGGACACGATATAACGAGAGAGCGCCTTTCGACGCCTAACGGGGATTATACCCACAGGCTGAGAAAGGCGCTCTTTGCCGTATACAATACAATACGATAGGGTGTGCTTTTTTTAGTAGGGCTGCCATTTCAGCTTTCTGGCGGCCTCGAATCGCTGCGCTACAGCAGGCCAGTAGACCACATTCCACCAATCCTTGATGTAGTCGGCCCGGACATTTTGGTGCTTCAAATAATAGGCATGCTCCCAGACGTCAAGGGTAAGCAAGGGTACGACATCCCATTGCGACAAGTTCTGATGCTTCTCGGCCGTAAGTATCTCCAGGCGGTGGCTACGTGGACTCCACACAAGGATGGCCCAGCCGCCTCCTTCTACCTTGGCAGCAGCTTCGGAGAATTGCTTATGGAAGGCATCGTAGCTGCCGAAGTCACGTTTAATTTGCGCCAGAAGCTCACCTTCTGGCTTACCGCCTCCCGCAGGATTCATGATGTCCCAGAAGATGGTGTGAAGATAATGTCCTGCGCCATTAAAGGCCAGTTCTCGTTCCCAATGCTTCACCAGATCGAAGTTCCCGGACTTGCGGGCTTCCTGGAGCTTCTTCTCCGCCTTGTTCAAATCGTCAACATAGGTTTGATGATGTTTGTCATGATGAATGCGCATTGTCTTCTCGTCGATGTAAGGCTCAAGGGCATCATAAGGATAGGGTAGCGGGGGCAGAGTATGCCCGCCGATGGGAACGGGGCTTTCTTCTGCTTGAGGCGAACGCCAGCCGCCTGTCTCCAGGGGAGCCGGGAGCACCGGAGGCGTCCCGCTAATGACGCTACGGGTTATTTCTCCTGGATGATTCCAGCCTGCAAGCCGATTCAGATAGTATTGGGACTTCGGAATGATATGCCCGCGAACGAAGGGAGCTTCCGCGGTTTGAGCAGCACTGCTGTATTCCAGCATGGAATGAAGCTGGCTGATAAATTGCTCTGACTGGCGGAAGGCCGCTCCAAGCAGGCGTTCTGTATGCCGGGGGAGCTCTTCTGCATGAAGCGAGACAGCCGAATCAGAAGACGCAACGCGCAAGAGCCGATCCGCAGCAGCTTCCATATCGGAGAACACCTGGCGCCAATCTTCCAGAGTCTCGTTGTACTCCTCTTCGAGTCCGCCCGTGATGTTGGAGATCAGCTTCGTATGCTCTGCCTCTTCCTGCTTCCAGGAACGGATATCTTCGAGAATACGTATAGGCAAATAAGGTCCATACATGAACAACATCAGGTTTACCTCCTCAGGTACTTAGCGTACACTCTTGATCAGCTTATGCTGGAGAAGGGTTGACCTATGCTATGCAAATATGGACCTATGGCCGGGCTTGATGCGTCACTTCTAGTTCCCTGAAGGCGTTCTGATGTTGCCAAGGAACAGGGAGACTTTGCGAAGATATTCCTTCGGGTGCTCCCGGAAAATTAGCTCATGGTGCGCGCCTTCAACAATCCAGACATCGGAGACGGGGTTGCTCTGATGAGCGGCGAGCTTCTCGGCAATGGGATAAGGTGCCTTCTCATCCTCGGTCCCATGGATAAACAGAATAGGGAACGGATAATCCTCAGACTTCACTTGAGTATAAGGGATTTGCCGCATGCTGGTTCCGTTCAGCACGGGCAGCAGCATACCGATAATCTCCAGCGACGGATGGCGTGGCAAGCCGATATGCTGGCGGATATTGTGGTACATGGTATCCGGCTCCAGCAGGAAGGTGCTGTCCAGAATCATTCCGTCAATATCCTCGTTATTTAGCGTGGCCTGTAATGCAGTTCCGGCCCCCATGGAGAATCCCCATATGATGATCTCTTCTGCGCCACGTTGTTTGGCAACCTGGATGGCTCCGAGTAGCTGCTGGGCTTCCTTCTTGCCACCGGTTGCGACCTCCTTGCTATTCTGGGCAGCAAAGCCGAAGTCAAACATGACGACATTAAAATTTTGGCTATGGGCGTAGTTGGCCAAATCATACATCGGTATCCAGGTTTCCTCGCGATTTGCCCCATATCCGTGACTAAACACGATCGTTTTTGCGGAATCCTCCGCAGGGATATACCACCCTTGCATCATTCGGCTACCATCCGCCGCCGGGAACACGATATCCTCGTACTCCAGATTTTTGGATAGCTTAGGGTTGGAGTACAGTGGCGCTACCGTAGGGTTGGACAGCACCCAGGCGATATAGCCATGAAGAGAAACAAAGCAGAACAGCAGGAAGAACAGCACGGAGAGTAAAAATGCGACTATGACATGCTTAATGCTGATTCGCCGTGTTGCCGTTGCGGAAGTGTCGCCGGTGATGTAAGCCGAAGAGGACAAGGGAAGATCATCCTGGCCGGTGTGGCTCATGTTCTTCCCTCCTTGTATTACGTATATGTGCAACTTGAAAATGTATGGAAATGACAAAATAAAGGAAAAAAATGTCGAAATAACACGATTATCTTAAATTAATCGTAAGGCGATTGACCCCCAAAGTCAATGGAAAACAAGGATGGATTGACGGAAAAGAGCATCTTTCATATAATTTATGTAACCGAGTTTCATATAGTGAAACATAAGGAGAGCTGATGCGGGGTGGAAGATCGAAAGCTAACGGTTCGTGCGGTAGAGCGGGCTTTGGATATATTGATTTGTTTTACCAGATCCAGCAATTTGGGATTGACGGAAATCGCAAGTGAAATTGGCTTGCATAAAAGCACGGTACATCGCTTATTAACTACCCTGGAGGATCGGGGGTTTGTCGTTCGTGATCCCCAGACAGATAAATATCGTTTGGGTCTGAAAATATGGGAGTTATCCGCACATTTGGCCAATAACGATGATCCGGCTATATTACTCTTGCCGCTAATGGAGCGACAGCGGGATCGGCTGGGCGAGACGGTCAGCTTATACTTGCTGGATGGCTATGAACGGCTACGAATTCAAGCGGTGCAGAGTAATCAAGCGGTTCGGCGGGTAGCTCCAGTCGGGGTAAGGCTTCCTCTGTACGTAGGCGCCTCTAGTAAGGTGCTGGTCGCTTATTCGGGTGAAGAAGTGCTGCAAGCGGTGCTGAACAGTCCGGATTGGCCTGTGTCTATTGACCGGGACTCCTATGTGGCCCAGTTGGAGGATATTCGCAAGCAAGGCTACGCTACCAGCTATGAGGAGCGAGAACAGGGGGCAAGTTCAGTTGCTGCTCCCGTCTTTGACCGAAAGGGGAAGCTCGCTGCTGCTTTGTCCGTGTCAGGCCCGGTCAGTCGGCTGACGCGGGAACGCTTGGCCGAATACGGGCCGATTCTCATTGAAGCGGCACGAGAGATGGGCGTGATGATGCCTTCTTAAGGCGCAATATAATGGAATATGTGGATAGCTGAAAATTTTCAAAGTTAGGGTTATTAGCAAACTCCCCCTTCTGTCATCCAGCTAAGGCTGAGGAAGGGGGAGTTTGATTTATTCCAGTGTATCCAGAATGTCTTGCAGAGGGATATCAGCCATGGCCATCACTTCATCGGCTGCGCCGTAATACATGCGGACCGTATTGCCTTCCAGTAAGGAACCGCACGAGAAGACAACCTTGCCAAAAAATCCGTTGACTTCATAATCGGCCTCTGGCTCCAGAAAAGGGCGAGAGGAGCGGGCCAGCACCCGGCCAGGATCATGCAAGTCAAGAAGAACGGCCCCCATGCAGTAGCGGTGCTTGCTGTCCGCCCCATGATACAAGGCCAGCCAACCCTGCTCGGTCTTGAGGGGCACAGCGCCCCCGCCCATGCGGGCGGAATCCCAACCCTGCTCGCTGAGTCCCATCAGGAAGCGGTGATTTCCCCAATGCAGCAAATCTGGCGATTCGGCGATCCACATTTCCGGTTCACCAAAGGATTTGGGGACCGGTCGATGCAAGGCAACATACTTACCTTGAATGGGTTCCGGGAAGAGCATGACGTCCTTATTTTCAGGGGCCAGCATCATCCCGTGCTTCTTAAAGCTGCGGAAGTCCTTTGTTTCAGCCAGAGCGGCACCCACCCCCCGGCTGGAGGCCGAGCTATACGTAATATAGTAAGTATCGCCGATCTGTGTAACCCGTGGGTCTTCGATACCCCAGGCCTCTAATTCATGCTCGGGAAATAAGGCCGGCTTTGGCTCAATTTCAAAGTTAATCCCGTCCTTGCTTCGGGCCACCCGCAAATGGGAAATTGAAGTTAGCATAATCATTCTACCGTCCACCGACACATAACGAGAATCGGAGAAATCATAACGGGAGTCGGATTTGCTATAACGTTGAATTTCAATGCGACCGTCCTGCCCGATTAGGGGAACCAGCACTTCGTTCTCTTGCTGGGCGATGGGGGCTTCCGCTACACGAAGTAGAAGAATGGTCTCATCACCATATTTGGCTACACCCGCATTGAAGGCTCCCAGGACCTTGAAATCCGGCCGGGAAGGAGTTACGTCTGCAACTTGGATGATCGGGTTCTTCTCACAGCGAATGACATGCATGGTTTAATCTCTCCATTCCTATATTTATCCGTTACTTTCCAGCCGTAACCGCATCGACTTGTGCCTGAATTTCTTCGATTACCTTTTGCCCGCCAACACTATTAATTTTGTCCTCCAACTGCGCCTTGCCTTTATCGGCTGCCAGGACGCCTTGGGCTAGCGGCAGGAACAATGAATCATGGAACGGGGTAAGCTTGGCGTATTCCGTCTTGACCTTCTCCGCATCAAATGTGAAGCCAGCGGTAGGACTAAGCGTAAAGTTGGCAGGGTCTGCAGAGAAATCAAACCACTTCTTGTCGTCCTCCATCATCGTATCCGGTGTACGGTTGAGCGTTGGACGCCAAGTCAGCGTATACCCCGGGAAGGAGTAGTTAGAGAGAACCTTATAGCTTGAGTCTCCAACCGCTTCCCAATCCTTGCCCGGAATGCCATATTCCATTAAGTCATGGTTCTCCTTGATGGATAACCAGTTAGCCACATCCATAGCCAAATCGGCATGCTTGGAGGAAGCTGGAATGCAGAGGAAGTTCCATTGCTGGAAGGCGGTGTAAGGCTTAGCCGTGTCTCCGTTAGGGATAAATACCTCCAGCTTGTCGCTGCCATCCGCTAGCATTTCACTATATTTCAAGCCTTCAACCCCATCTGCCGCATAATAAGTCGCAGCATATTTGCCTTGCTTGAACAAGGTTTCTGCATTTTGCTCCTGAGCAATATTTTTGGATAGAATCCCGTCGCTGTAGTATTTGGTTACTCGTTCGAAGGCATCGGCAATCATCGGACTCTCCCACTGGCCAACGATCTTCTTATCCTTAACGGAATAAGCAAACATATTGACTCCGATCTCCAGCACTTCATCCAGGGCCAAGTTAGCCGAATCGCTCAGAATGAACGGAAGCTTATCTGCCTTGATGCCGTTAATGACAAAGGGTCTCACATCGGGTTCCTTCTCCTTGATCGTATACAGGAAGGTCTCCAAGTCCTCCAGTGTCTTGATTTCGGGGAGACCATGCTTCTCGCGAAGGTCCTTGCGAATTAACAAGCCATATACCGGACCTTGCGTGGTTCCTAGCGGAATACCCATAATTTTTCCGTTAAATTTATTGTATTCCCACATCTCATCAGGGATGGAAGCCTTCAACTCCTGGCGCTCCGCTACCATGGCATCCAGCTCTTGCAGTGAATTACTAGCTATCATTTGGTTCATGGACAACCAAGGGGCATCGAGATACATATCGAATTCCTCGCCTGCCGACATTTTGACCGCTACTGAATTACCATAGTCCGACCAGGGCAGGAAGTTAATATTTAACTGTGCTCCAACATTATCGTTCTTCAGCTTATCATTGACGGCTTTCAGCACCTCATCAAAGCCTACCGGCTTGTCACCGGGGAAATAGGCCTTTAATGTAATCGCTTCCTTTGTTTTCGACACGTCTGCCCTCGCGTTGTTCTCTGATCCATCTGAATTACTCTGGCCGTTATTGGTATTTCCATTGCCGCAAGCTGCGAGCAGTAGGGATGAGACCAATAATAGTGATAAGGCCAATCCTGCGAATTTGCTTAACTTCATTGCTGTAACCTCCCTGATTTTGATTGTCTGCATCTATGCTTAACCGGAGGATTCCGGTTAGAGCCGGAATCCGTGGCTATCCTTTGACAGCGCCTACAGTAAGACCTTTGACGAAATACTTTTGCAGCATGGGGTAGAGCAGTATGATCGGTCCGATCGTCAGTACAGTGGTGGCCATTCGTACGCCATAGGTTGGTGGTGTAACCGAAATTGCCGCGCCCGAAGGAATAAGATTCTTGGCCGCTTCCATATTGGATACCATTCTGCGCAAGATCAACTGTAAAGGAAACAGCTTCTCATTGTCCACAAACATAAGACCCATAAACCAATCATTCCAGTAATTCAGAGCATAGAACAAACCTACGGAAGCCAGGATCGGCTTCGAGATCGGGACCATAATCTGAAAGAATATCCTCATCTCGTTGGCGCCATCAATTCGTGCGGCCTCCTCCAGTTCCTCTGGAATGGTGCGGAAGAAGCTAACCAGCAGGAAGACGAGAAAGGGCTGGCATAACAGGGTCAAGATCAGTACCCATACGGTGTTCTGCAAATTCAGCCATTGGCTGACCACAATATAGAAGGGGATAATACCTCCCGAGAACAGCATCGGCAAATAGCAAAATAGTAAAAACGGCGTTTGCAGCACATTGCGTTTGTTCGCCAGAGAATAGGCCAGCATAGCGGAAATGCACAATGCACTCAGCGTACCCACCAGCGTGACAAATATAGTGATGGCATATCCGTTATATAGTACATCGGATTGCAGGACAGCCTCGTAGGCGGCTAGCGATAGCTTGCTGGGGAACAGCGTATAGCCGTGCGCAATCAATTCGCCCTCATCGGTGAAGGAGCCAATGACCATTAGCAGAAACGGAAACAGGCAAAACAAGGTGAATAAGGCCAGAAAGGTGTAGGCGGTCCCAGTAAAGACATGGTCCGACGTACTTTGCTTCTGTTTCATAATTACCTCCTAGAATAAAGCTGATTCTTTCGATAATCGGCGGGTTACAGCATTCGCAGCCAGGACGAACACCAATCCCATGACGGATTGGAACAAGCCGACAGCCGAGGACATCCCGAAATCATGCAGTTGCCGCATGGAACGGAACACAAAGGTATCAATGACATCGGTTGTAGGATACAGCAGCGAATTGTCTCCGATAATCGCGTAGATCATCGCAAAATCACCGTTAAAAATTTTACCAACCGAGAGCAAGGTCATGATCATAATGGTTGGGACGAGCAGTGGCAAGGTAATGCGCAACATAATTTGCAGCTTGGAGGCTCCGTCTATTCTTGCAGCTTCATATAGATCCTCGGGTATGCCCGTAATAGCGGCAAGGAAAATGATAGAAAGGTAGCCAGCACCCTGCCAGACTCGGATCACTGTTAGAATAGCGGGCCATAGCTTTGCTTCAAACATCCAGTTCACCGGCTCCATACCGAGTCCTGACAGCCAGTGATTAATCATAGGCTCCTCGCCCCCGAATAGGGACTGAACAATCATGCCAACTACAATCCATGACATGAAATAGGGGAGGAAGATCAGCGACTGGGAAATTCGCTTGAAGTATTTATTGCGGATTTCATTGAACATTAACGCAATGAGTACCGCCGTGACCGTGGTGAACAGGATGAACAATAGGTTCAATCCCAGGGTGTTACGCAGCACAATCCAGAAGTCGTCGGAGGTAAAGAAGTAGTCGAAATTTTTCAAGCCTACCCATTCACTCCCCGTGATTCCCTTGGAGAAGTTGTAATCCTTGAAGGCAATCGTAATGCCGTAAATCGGCAGATAGCTGAATATCAAGAAGAACAGCAGCCCCGGCGCAGCCATTACATATAGAAATGGATTGTTGGCAATCTGCTTCAGCTTGGCGGTCATTCCTGCCTTTCGCTGCACTTGCATAGTTGTTCATACCCCCTTGTGTCTTTAAGGCTTAGCCGGGAATTTCAGTGCCTTGTGGGCAGCCGCGCGGTTCCCGATGAGGCAACCATAGCAAGCTGTGAGCAGCCAGACAATTCCGACTTGCTCCTCTTCCTCCTAAATGCAAAGAATCAGCGATTCCCAAAAACAACGGTAATCCAGAAATGAACGATTTGCAGGTGGATATATTCCGATATGCTACAATAATGAAGCGCTTTATATAAATACAGGGGGGCCTGTAGATGAAATTTCGTTGGCCTTGGTTAAATTCATTTCGGAAGCATCCGACCTATATGCGCATCATCTTTTATTTCGTTAGCGTCAATGTGTTGGTACTCGCTATTTCGTTCTTAGTGCTCTACTGGCAATCCTCACGTACCCTGGTTGAAGAGATTGGGGAGCATTCAGAGTCCCTGCTGATTAATGGGGCTCAGAATACAGCCCGGCTGCTGGAGTGGTCGCTGGACTTTGCCTTCTCCTCCAGCAATGATAATGATCTGAAAGTGTATGCGCTCTCTGACAAGTACAGCGACTATGAAACCTATAAAGTGTGGAGCCGATTAATGAGCATAAAAATGTCTAATCCCTCTATAGACTCGGTGTATTTAATTAATGACTACACGGACACGGTGATCGATTCCAAGCTTGGGCTCAATGAAGCAGGTGGATTCTATGATCAGGATATCTTGCAGCGACTGCGCAATCCCAGGCAAGCGGATCAAACCGTGTTGATTCCAAGAAAACTACCCGTTCCACTTCGGGCTGATACATACAAAGATGTGATTACGATTATCCGGCTTTATGAGAAGGGCAACTCCATTTCCGCCTTTGTGTTGAACGTGGATACTTTGGAGTTAATGACATTGCTTCAGAGCAATTCCCAGTATCAGAATCGGAACATAGCTGTGCTGAATGATCATGATGAGTTGGTGTTCAGCAACGTTCCACTGGATCAACAACAGATTCAGCAATATCGCAGCCGTATACACGGGACTAGCGGATGGGAGATGTTCAAGCCTGCCCAGCAGGAGACGCAATTAATGGTGTTCTCTAACACCACGGTTAAAGGCATTCAGAACTGGAGCTTTATCGAGACGATACCCAGGGATGTGATTTTGAGGAAAATTGAGGTGCTTCGCAATCTGAGCCTTATTCTGTTCAGTGGCCTATTCTTTGCTTCATTAACGATAACCGTACTCATTTCCAAGCGAGTGTACTCCCCGATTCAGGACTTGGTTCGGAGTGTGATGAAGCAACATCAGGCAGAAAGCTTTGGGCAAGAGAAGTCTGCCGACGAACTGGATTACCTGTCCAGTGTGTTCACCGCTCAGCAGGAGCAAATTGTGGAGCTGACAGCCCATTGGAGGAATAGCAAGGTGCTGGGTAGAGAGCGCTTCCTCCGTGAATTGTTGGAGCGAGGCCTGTTATCTCGTGGGGAAAACCAAGGGCAATTTGCCGAGTGGGGCATTGAACTGCCGGAGAAATACTTGTCGATTGGTCTATTCCGGATTGATCGATTTCAGGAATTTACAGAACGTTATTCTGAGAAGGATCGTCGCTTGCTCCGCTTTGCCATGGGTAATATTGTTCATGAATCTCTTAAGCTCTCAGGGCAACTTGTACAAACGGTAGATATGGGAAATGATCATGTTGCCGTTATTCTTAATATCAGTACCAACAATACAGATCATTTCACGGCCGAGCTTACAAACGCACAGCAGTTGATTAAACAATATTTATCGCTAGGGACCACCGTAGCGTGGGGAGGGGAGGTCGAGCGGCTCAGTGATCTTCATGAGGCTTATATGGAGACCTATGAGCTGTCCCAGGAGCGCTTCCGCTTGGGATATGAATCGGTTATCGTCAAGGCACCTTCCTCAGAGCCAGTCTCCGGTGAAGTCTATCATCTGCCTATTGATAAAGAACGCCAACTGGCACAAGCGATTCACAAGACGGATGGGGAGCAGGCGGTGGCTATTATCCATCAAGCCGTGGAAGCTCTTCGCTCATTGCCTTATTTTGAGAGCAAAATGTCGTTGATTACCTTGTTTATGGATGTACGCAGATTGTTGCAGGATCAGGCCGCAGGGCCGCTGCCTAGCTCATTTGGATTGACCTCGGTAGAGAATCAAATTATTCAGTTGGAAACGCTGGACCGTGTGGTCTCCTGGATGGAGCAGCTTCTGATCAAGGCCCTGGAGGAATTGGCGGCCGCTCGTAGTCAGTCCAAAAATGCGGATTTTGTCCAAGAGGTACAACGTATTATTGCCGAACAGCTTAGCAACCCGAATCTATCATCTAAAATGCTGGCCGATGAGCTTGGCTTGTCCGTCAATTATTTGCGTAGCCTGTACAAGGCGGAAACCAGCCAGTCCATCACAGATACAATCTCTGCCAAGCGACTCGAATGCATCTGCCGTGAGCTGTTGACGTCGGATTCGCCCATCGAGCCGATCATTTCCTCTTACGGCTTTTCCTCTCTGAATACGTTCTATTCTGTTTTTAAAAAGGTGTACGGCATTACTCCGTCCCAATATCGCAAAATGCATAAGGGTGAGTAGCAGCCAATGAAATAAAAAAATCTCCCCTCTTACAAAGAGGGGAGACAGCATAGTTATGTGATAAGGCTAATTAGACATGTGCCTGAATCATTTGTCGCAATACCGTTTGCAGGATGCCTCCGTTATGGTAGTAGTCCACATCCACCATGCTGTCGAGGCGGGCAATGACGGGGAAGGTGAACGTTGTGCCATCCTGGCGTGTAGCTGTGACGGTCAGTTCCTCTCCAGGCTTCACTTCATTGCTAAGCCCGGTAATATGGAACGTCTCCGTACCATCAATTGCCAGCGTGTTCCAGCCGGAGCCTTCCTGGAATTGCAATGGCAATACGCCCATGCCAACCAGGTTGCTACGGTGAATGCGCTCGAAGCTCTCGGCAATGACTGCTTTGACACCAAGCAAATACGTACCCTTAGCGGCCCAGTCGCGGGAGCTACCTGTACCGTATTCCTTACCGGCAATGACGATAAGCTCCTGTCCTTCCGCCTGATATTTCATCGAGGCGTCATAGATAGACATTACTTCGTCCGTTGGCAGATACTTCGTTACTCCGCCTTCGGTGCCCGGAGCCACCTGATTACGAATACGGATGTTAGCGAAGGTACCCCGCATCATGACCTCATGATTCCCCCGGCGTGAGCCGTAGGAGTTAAAGTCCTTGCGTTCTACATGATGGTCGGTCAGGTAACTGCCGGCAGGACTGCTTGGTGAAATATTCCCCGCAGGTGAGATATGGTCTGTCGTGACAGAATCACCGAGCAGAGCCAGCACGCGAGCATTGCGGATATCCGCGATATCGTGCAATCCATCACCAAGTTGCTCGAAGAACGGCGGATTTTGGATATACGTCGATTTGGCATCCCATTCGTACAACTCACCTTGTGGCACAGGAATGGAATTCCAACGTTCATTTTGCGTAAATACATGCTCGTATTTGGCACGGAACATATCCGGACTTACTGAGAGGCCAATTGCCGCCTTAATCTCAGCGGAGGATGGCCAAATGTCTTGCAGATACACCGGTTGATTATCGCGATCATAACCAATCGGGTCATGCTGCAAATCGATATTGACTGTACCGGCAAGGGCATAAGCAACGACGAGCGGAGGAGAGGCCAGATAGTTAGCTTTCACCTGCGCGTGGATGCGGCCCTCAAAGTTCCGGTTACCGGATAATACGGCAGCTACCGTCAAGTCATTGTCCGCAATGGCCGTGCTTACCTCGTCCGGCAACGGACCGGAGTTACCGATACAAGTGGCGCAGCCGTAACCAGCGACGTGGAAGCCAAGTGCTTCCAACGGCTCGATGAGGCCAGCCTTATGCAAATACTCGGTGACGACCAGGGAACCTGGCGTCAAGCTGCTCTTTACGTAACCCGGCTTGGTCAGTCCGCGTTCTACAGCCTTCTTGGCCAAGAGGCCTGCCCCGACCATAACGCTTGGGTTCGAGGTATTCGTGCAGCTTGTAATCGCCGCAATCACGACGGCACCGGTGCTGAGCTTACTGGTGGAACCGTCAGGATGCTTGATCGGTACCGTTTGTTCAATCTTCTCATCGCTCAGCCCGTAACCCCCCTTATCGAGAGGAGTGCGGATAATATCATTGAAGCTTTCCTTCATGGCCGTCAATTCAATACGGTCCTGAGGACGTTTGGGCCCGGCCAGGCTCGGTACCACCGAACCAAGGTCTAGCTCAATGAGGTCGGTGAATTCAGGATCTGGCGTATCACTGGTCCGGAACATGCCTTGCGCTTTATAGTAGGCTTCGACGAGGGCGATTTGTTCCTCAGAGCGGCCGGTGCCACGCAGGTAGGCGAGGGTCTCGCTATCTACCGGGAAGTAGCCGATGGTAGCCCCGTATTCCGGTGCCATATTGGCTACAGTAGCGCGGTCCGCCAATCCGATGTTGGCGAGCCCCGGGCCGTAGAATTCTACGAACTTGCCGACGACGCCTTTCTTACGGAGCATTTGCGTGACCGTGAGAGCAAGGTCAGTTGCAGTTGCGCCTTCAGCCAGGCTGCCAGTTAGCTTGAAGCCGATGACTTCCGGTGCAACAAAGTACAACGGCTGCCCGAGCATGCCTGCTTCTGCTTCAATACCGCCTACGCCCCAGCCAACGACACCCAGGCCGTTAATCATTGTGGTATGCGAGTCGGTTCCTACAAGGGAATCCGGGAATACTACGGTTTCTCCGTCTACCGTTTTGGTAGCAGCAACCGAAGCCAGATATTCCAAATTCACCTGGTGAACGATCCCGGTAGCTGGAGGTACGGCACGGAAATTATCGAAGGCAGTCTGCGCCCAGCGCAGGAACCGGTAACGTTCCTCATTACGTTCAAATTCCACGTTCATGTTGTACTCAAGCGCGTCCTCGGAGCCGAAGGCATCCACCATAACCGAGTGGTCGATGACGAGATCGACAGGCACCAGCGGATTAATCTGCTTGGGATCACCGCCAGCTTTCTTCACGGTGTCGCGCATGGCGGCAAGGTCAACAACGACCGGAACGCCAGTAAAGTCTTGCAACACAATACGAGCGGGGATAAATGGAATCTCTTTGTTATCATCGCGGCCCTCGCTCCAACCGGCGATTTGCTTCACATGTTCTTGGGTGATGGCTCTGCCGTCATATTGGCGAACAGCAGCTTCTAGCAATACCTTAATCGAGAATGGCAGCTTGGCGATATTACCAAGCCCTTGTTGTTCGAGGGCCCGTAGATCGAAGTAACGGTAGCTCTTACCGCCGACTTCCAGCATACGGGCTGCGGAGAAAAAATCACGAACTGACATGGATGAACCTCCTTGTTTCATTAGGTGAAACCATATTTCATAAATGATCTATCTCAAGTATACCTTTCCTGACGCTGCGAGTAAAGAACTTTTTGCCCTAGAAAAAGCTGGTTTATGCCCATTCCATAAGGATGTAGAGGCTTTCAGACCGGCGTAGAAGCGAACATACTTGCCTATGAAGACACATATACATATAGATGAAAGTCATTCGGTTATAGGGGGCGAAGGTGTGGCGGACGATTGGAAAAAGACGTTGTCGGTGTACGTGAATGAGCAGAATCAGGATGAGGTGGATTATCGCGCATCCGGTGGAGGGAGCGTCGTGACCGATGTCGATCATTTGCTGCACCGCGGAGAGCGGAAGCGGAAGCTACAAGCTTGGTATCATGGCCGCAGGGCGGTGCCGTTACGCTGTGAGACCCGGGCCAAACTGATTCGTGAGATCGAGAAGCGCGCAGGAGAGATCGAGGTGGATCTGCAACTGATGCGGAAAATACACTACGAGAAGGGCGGCGCCCGTCATCAGGAGGAACGAATCGACCGGCAGCGTCTGACCTTGCAGCAGGATGGCCTGGGCTGGACAATCTCGCGGGTCGAGCAGCGGGTTCCTGAACGGCACCCGGATTTGGTGTTGCCAACTATTGATGATCCCACTCATTCCGGACGAGGTGAGGTCTTGCCCCGGCCATTCCTGAATCGCAACGTTTTAGGGGATAGGGGGGCGGCTTCCCGAAGCACGCCATACCGCCGTGAGGAGGCCGTTCTGTATGCCGATCGGTGGTGGGATGGATTCAACCCGGAATTTGCCGCCTTCGAGGTGGATTGCACCAATTATATCTCCCAATGCCTCTTTGCAGGCGGTGCCCCAATAAACTATACTGGAAAAAGAGAATCGGGCTGGTGGTACAAAGGTTACATCGGCGGACGGGAAGCCTGGAGCTATAGCTGGTCCGTCTCCAATGCGCTGGAGCGCTACCTGGCACAGAGTCAGACCGGACTTCACGCGCAAGCGCTGGATCGTCCGGAGCAGTTGCAACTCGGAGACGTCATTGTATATGACTGGGACGGCAATGGTGCGTATCAGCACAGTACGATCGTAACGGCATTCGATGCTGGCGGTATGCCGCTGGTGAACGCTCACACGACGCCAAGCAAACATCGCTATTGGGACTATCAGGATTCCTATGCCTGGACGGACCAGACGGTGTACCGTTTCTTTCATATCGCTGACCGTCTTTAGAGGTTGTTCAAAAAGTCATCTTTTGATCACGAAGCGGATCGCAGAAGTGAACTCGGCGTCGAGTCTTGAATTCAGCCGGGCCTAGCGTAGGCTTCCGTAGTATGTTTCCTTCAGAAACATTTCAGATGCTCACGTACCCATGCTTCGAAGTCGTTTTCTCCGCTTATTACGTCCCTAGCTTTATCCAACTCAAGCGTTTTGAAAAAACGCACATCGGAAGCATACACTTTGGTGCTGAAAACCTGACTTTTTGAACTCTTATTTCGATTAAAATCCTGAAACTGTACTTTCAGCATAAGAGAGCAACTGTACAATAAATGAAAAGAGGTTACTCATGGGACAGGACAAATTGACCGTAGGACTTATCTATGGAGGTAAATCGGGAGAGCATGAAGTATCGCTGCAGACGGCACTGGCTGTGTCACAAGCCTTTGATTATGCGAAATACGACTTGCTACCTTTCTATATCGACAAGTTGGGGAAATGGAAAGTAGGCAGCAAACTGGCAGGCCCTTTCACTGAGCTTGCTCAACTTAAGCTGGCGGATGATGCGGGGGATACTACGGCGGCTATGAGCTTGTTATTCTCCAAACTGGCCACGGGTGAATCCAAGATTGATGTGGCTTTCCCGTTGCTACACGGTACGAATGGTGAGGATGGCACGATTCAGGGATTATTTGAAATGGCCGATCTGCCTTACGTTGGAGCTGGTGTGTTGGCATCCGCGGCAGGGATGGATAAAGTAATTATGAAGAAGCTGTTTGCCGATGCGGGCTTGGCCCAATGCAAATACAATTATTTCACCGCTACGGAATGGGAACGCTCCAGTCATGCACTGATTCAGGAGATCGAGGAGAATCTGGGCTACCCTTGCTTCGTCAAGCCGGCTAATTTGGGGTCCAGCGTTGGTATCTCCAAGGCCAGAACCCGCGATGAGCTGGTAGCTTCGGTGGCACTTGCTTTCCGTTATGACATCAAGGTCATCGTTGAGGAATTTGTCGATGCCCGCGAGGTTGAGGTTGGCGTGCTCGGGAATGATGAGCCGATGGCTTCCGTGCCGGGAGAAATTGTGTCTTCTGGTGAATACTACGATTATCAGGCCAAATATCTGGACGGTAAATCTCAAATGCTGATTCCTGCGCAAAT
The DNA here is from genome assembly GCF_001486585.1 of Paenibacillus senegalimassiliensis. Lineage (GTDB taxonomy): Bacteria > Bacillota > Bacilli > Paenibacillales > Paenibacillaceae > Fontibacillus > Fontibacillus senegalimassiliensis. The sequence goes on along the minus strand of NZ_LN909044.1, from coordinate 35,221 downwards.
GGACACAGAGCTTGCCGACCGGATTGGCGAATTGGCAGTCAAAGCGTTCAAGGCGGTTGCGTGCAGCGGCCTGTGCCGGGCTGACTTCTTCGTTTTGAAGTCTGATCAGACGGTGTGGATTAACGAAGTGAACACCATGCCGGGCTTCACTCCATTTAGTATGTATCCTTTATTATGGAGAGAAACCGGGGTAGCCTATGAAGTATTATTGGATCGTCTAATTGAGCTGGCTCTGGAACGTCATGCCACTCGGCAAAATCTCGAATTCGAAAGCGGCGTGAACTAGGCGGAATAACCGCCGGACCAGACCGCTTGGAAAGGAAGGTACGACGAATGGGTTTTCAAACGGAATTCAACTCGGTGTGTAAGTTCAAGAAGGAGCAAGAGCTTTACGAATTACTGGAATATGGGCGTGGCAAGATGCTTAAGGAGGGACTGCGTGTTTTTCCAACGGGACAAAAGGTTATCGCGTACACTCCTGACAATAAGGCAGTTGCTATCGTAAAAATCACGGCATGTGTCGCTGAAATCAACTTCAATGGAGAGGAAGTTACAGCGGTTGAGCTAGAGCTTATTCGTCAATTGACGGAGGAGGAGTCTGCGGTGCAGACGGCTCTGGCCTACGAAATGTTCTTTGGAGATCCTGCCAGAGCATGATCGTAAGATTTGGTTATGTAGCTATGTCGACCGTAATTGGGGAAGCATCGCCATCCAAGACGATGACGTTCAAGACATTTAGCGGACTTGCTGACCGTGAGGCAGCGGTGCGCAGACTTGAATGGATTGCGGAACACAATCTACATAACACCCTGCGTTTGTTACGGCATAACGTAGGTAATGATATTCGTGTATTTCGCTTCTCTTCGAAGCTAATCCCGCTGGCGACGCATGAGGCGTTAGCTGATTGGAACCCTTATAAAGCGCTCTTGGAGCCATTTGCCCTTGTGGGCGAATACGTGAGGAAGCACAGGCTGCGGGTTTCTTTTCACCCGGATCATTTTACGGTATTGAGCACGCCCCGGCCTGAGGTGCTTCGTTCTTCGCTGCGAGACCTGAACCATCACGTGGCTATGCTGGATGCCATGGGACTGAACGGTCAGGCCAAGAACAATATTCATGTTGGCGGAGCTTATGGGGACAAGCCTTCCGCAGGGGCACGCTTTCGTGAGAACGTGTCGGCCCTGCCGGAGCATATGAAGCAGCGCTTGACGTTCGAGAACGATGACAAGACCTTCAATGTTCCGGAGACGCTGGAGCTTTGCGAGGCCCTTGGCATTCCAATGGTACTGGATATCCATCATCAGGCTGTGAATAACGTTGGCGAGAATTTGCTGGAGCTTTGGCCGCGTATTCAGGCAACCTGGACTTTGCCCTATGCACAAGCTGACTCACCATCGGATCAACCGCTCGCTCCAAAGATTCACGCCTCCAGTCCCAAGAGTGCCGGTGACCCAAGGGCACACGCTGATTATGTTCTCGTGGGGCCTTTACTGGAGTTCTTGCGTGGCATTGCGCCTCACACCGCTCAAGTTGATGTGATGCTGGAAGCCAAGCTGAAGGACAGCGCTTTGTTCATGTTAATGGAGGACTTACAGAAGTTCGGCGGGGACGGTGTAGATATTCTGGATGGAGCCAGCGTGCGTGTTCACCCTTGAAAATTGCAGGGAAATAAGGTAAGTTGGACAAAATGGAACAATTATAATGTATATGTGTTACACCATAAAGGAGGATTATCATGGGGGATTTGTTAGCTGGAAAAAATATTGTCGTCATGGGTGTAGCCAATGACCGCAGTATCGCTTGGGCTATTGCTCAGAGCTTGTCTGCTCAGGGGGCACGCCTTGCATTTACATATGAGAGTGAACGCGTGGAAGGACGGGTGCGCAAGCTGGCCGAAACATTGCCGAATTCACTGGTTCTGCCTTGTAACGTAACGGTAGATAGCGAAATTGATCAATTGGCCGATTCGCTGCGTACGGAGTTTGGCGTATTGCATGGTTTGGTCCACAGCATCGCCTTTGCCAAGGCTGAGGATTTGGCCGGGGATTTCGTAGATACATCTCGTGAGGGCTTCGGCCTGGCTAACGATATCAGCGTCTATTCGCTGGTGGCGGTGTCGCAGCGGTTGTCACCGCTGATGACCGAAGGCGGAAGCATTATGACCATGACCTACATGGGTTCAGAGCGCGTTATGCGCAACTACAACATGATGGGCGTGGCGAAGGCTGCCTTGGAGGCTTCCGTCCGTTATCTGGCTAATGACCTGGGTCCCAAAAATATCCGCGTCAATGCGGTTTCAGCCGGACCGATCCGTACGCTTGCAGCGAAGGGAATCAGTGATTTTAACTCGATTCTTAAGCAAGTAGAGGAGAAGGCTCCACTACGCAGAACGACAGAAACGGCAGAAGTAGGCGACACCGCCATGTTCTTGCTAAGCCCGCTGTCCCGTGGCATTACGGGTGAAGTGATTTTCGTAGATGGCGGCTACAATATCGTCGGTGCGTAAATGAGGATAATGGTTTAACATGAAGAAGAAGTTCGTTTCCGGCGGGGGTGTCCCGCTTTCGGACACGAACTTTTTGTTCGTCGTGACTATTGTAGCGGGTCAGTGCCCGAATGCGGTCTGAACGGGACGAAGGCTCGCAACTTTGCAGTAGCGTCGGCGTATAGTTTTTAAGGGGTTGTTCAAAAGGTTTAAGGGATAGATTAACAGTTTACGAGGAAAGTAGAGTGAATCGATTGGAATCGAATCCGAAAGTTCCATATGTAGTAGGCAGCAAGAGCCCCACAGCCGTCGCGATCAATAGTGCCTCGAAGGCGGGGGAATGGATCAAGAGCCGGCTGGGCGGAATTCATGAGCTGAATACGAAGCAATCCCCCCATGATTTGGTCACTGATGTCGATAAGGGCGCTGAGGCGATGATCCGCAAGTTGATTTTGACGCATTTTCCGGATCACGACATTCTTGGCGAGGAAGGAGTAGCTCCGGGAGCAGCCGCTTCGGCTGCAGCACTGAGCCAGGCAGGTACATCGGATTATTTATGGATTGTTGACCCGGTAGATGGGACCACCAATTTCGTCCATGGATTTCCGTTCTTCTGTGTCTCGATCGCGTTGGCCTATAAAGGCGAAGTCATTATAGGTGTTATCTATGATCCGATGCGTGATGAATTGTTCGTAGCAGAGAAGGGCAAAGGCGCTTATCTGCATGGACAACGGGCCAAAGTATCGGGCGATGGAGTGCTGGCGGAGAGTGTGGTGGCTGTAGGCTTCAATCCGGATCGGAATTTTGCACTGCCAACCAATTTACGTGGGCTTAATGCGCTATCTGGAGAGGTACGTAGCTTGCGTGCTGCGGGTTCGGCTGCGTTGCATCTGGCTTATGTAGCCGCTGGTCGGCTCAGCGGTTACTACGAGGTTGGCCTGAACGCTTGGGACGTGGCAGCGGGTGCGCTGATCGTCGCCGAGTCAGGTGGCCGCGTAACCGATACAGCCGGGGCTCCATACAACCTGGGAGTGCGCCACTTGGTCGCCAGTAACGGCCATGTACATCAAGAGCTGCTGGACGTCATTCAGAAGGCGGATGCTACCGGACTGTAATTGCTTTAGTTGCTAGTTAGTAACTAGTTGGAGCTGGATTGTGGCGTGGGCTATGCAGGGCGCAGGTGTACTGGAAGTTGATGTCTGTCAGAGAAGGGGCCTGTGCTTGGTATAGCTAAGGTGCCGCAGTGGTAAGAACAGTCGTGTTGCTGCCCGGAGAGTAAAGTGCTCTTTGGAACCACAAGTCAGGCTTCAAGGTAAGCGGGGATTCGTCCAGAGTGGGGCGGGTGCCCGCTTTTGCGTTGTGCTAGTTCTTATTTCCTCACACTTCCCATCTCACTCATTCACTCTGCTCTGACTCACTACTACACTCCGTTTTATTTACATTCATAGTTGCACATCCACTCTCATACTCGCAAATCTAAATTAGCAGGAAATGCTCCAGCTATTTTGCTAAAAATTACCGCTGCGGACTGATTATATGGAAATCCTCCAGTTAATTGGGCGCTTTATCGAGAAAATTCTGGTTTTCCTGAAAATTAGACGGAGCTTTTCCATCTAAATAGGGTGAAAACGGCCTTTTGCTCAATATTAGCGGGAGCTTTTCCATATAAGTAATTTAGCTAGTAGGTTGCCATCTTCCCAAATGTCATTAGCTAGTTATCGACCAACCACTCACTCACTCACCACTAATCCACCAGTCACTCTACTCACCCTACTCACCCTACTCACCCCACACATCCATAATTACGTATTTCACGTACCCCACCAATCCCACATCACCACACCCGATTCTACGTAATCGATGCACCCCGCGCATCCCGTGCGTTCTACTATGCTACACACTCGATGCACTATTCCGTCAAGTTGTCTTTCTTAACTAGTTTCTTTCCCCCTCACCTTAGCCCTCCCACCTGGAATCACACTCACTCTTGTTTACTGCAACTCCGTATGATTACACATAAGCTGCTTAGTCCTGGACATTTGGCGGTGTGCGGGGTTTCGGTAAGCTGGAGGGGAGTGGCCTTGCTTATGAAGCATACGCGGTACTGCCGGTGAGAATAGCTGACAGACTTCACAAATGCATCAAGCGAAGCGCGCAGCCGGATGGTGGCCATCATGCTGCATCCATCAGGTCAAGTGTCTAGCCAACTGGCTTCACGTTGCAGCAAGCTGGGCCAAATATCAGGCGATGAAATAGGAGGAGAGGGTGGAGCATGCCGAAAATTGCGGATAAATATTTGCAGATCGATCCTTGGAAGGTTGTGGAGGAAGGTTTTGATGCGGAACGCAACCGGGTGAGTGAGTCGATTTTTTCCTTGGGCAATGAATATATGGGCGTTAGAGGTTATCCGGAGGAAGGGTATGGAGGGGACACGCTGCTGGGTAGCTACTTTAACGGATTGTTCGAGGAGAGCCCGGTTACAGCCCACTATAAAGGAATTATTAAATCACTGCGCTTTATGGTCAATGCGGTAGATTGGCTGCATACACGGATTACACTGGATGGCAAGACTCTGGACCTGGCCAAGAGCAAATTCAGCGGCTTCCGCAGGGAAGTGGATTTTCGCACGGGCGTTTACACTCGGGAGTTTGTCTGGCATTCGGCGGGTGGGAAGGACCTGAAGCTGACGTTTGAGCGCCTGGTCAGTATGAAGGTATCCCATCTGGGGGCGCAGCGCATCACTCTGGAGCCATTGAATTTTTCAGGCACGGTGAGCGTGCGTACAGGGCTGGATTTGGCCGTGCTTCATGAGGACCAAGGTCGGCATTATTGGCAAGTACAGAAGCAAGGAGAAGGAGCGGGCAAAATTGCCGGGCTGCTTGGCGTAACGGCGAACACAGGTAATCGGCTGTTCTCTGCATTCCATGTAGAAGCTACCGAAATGGTAGAGAGCAAACTTGTGAAGGACGAGAGCTACATTGGTCGGGAATTGGTGTTGTCCCTGGAGCAAGGCAAGCCCACCCAAATTGACAAGCTTGTGGTCAATGTGGCGGAGAAGGACCACTCCAAGAGTACGGATGATCTCTGGCAACAGGGAATGGAGCTAGCGGGGACAGTTGTACATGGGGGATATGATGCAGTTGCTGCTGACCAGCGGAGCTACTGGGATCAAGTATGGGCTGATTCGGACATTGCCATTGAGGGTGACCCGGAGAATCAGCAGGGGATTCGCTTTTGCATTTTCCAATTGTATCAGACCTATCATGGGGACAACCCCGGGTTCAATATTGGAGCGAAGGGGCTGACCGGGGAGGCTTATCGTGGTTTGGCCTTCTGGGACACGGAGTCCTACTGCCTGCCGTTCTACATCTTCAACAATCCGAAGGCGGCGAGAAGCTTGTTGGAGTTCCGTTACAAATCGTTGCCCGAAGCTTTGAAGCGGGCTAAGGAGCTTGATTGTGAAGGGGCGTTTTATCCAATTGCGACCATCGATGGCACGGAGAGCTGTGATCTGTGGCAGCATTCCAACTTGCAATTGCATGTCGGTACGGCAGTGGCTTACGGATTACGCCATTATGCGAGAATTACGGGGGATACGGCATTTCTGTATGAAAAAGGGGCGGAAATGCTAATCCAGATCAGCCGCTTCTACGCAACCCGTGGGCAGTGGGGCTCGCAAACGGGGCTTTATGGCTACTACGGCGTAATGGGTCCCGATGAGTTCCAATTGATGGTCAACAATAACTGTTACATCAATCTTATGGCGAAGAAGCTGTTCGAGTACACTTTGGAGGTGCTGAGCGCCATGCAGACGGAAGCGGGCGAGGCTTACCGGGGATTAGCGGCACGTCTGGAACTGACCACGGAAGAACAGGAGGACTGGCGCAATAAGGCCCAGCATATGAAAATACCGCAGGATAAGCAGACCGGGGTCTACGAGGAACATGATGGTTTCTTCGACTTGCCGCATCTGGATATCCACTCTATTCCGGTCACGCAGTTCCCGCTGTATTCGCATTGGTCCTATGATCGCTTGTATCGCTATGACATGATCAAGCAGCCTGATGTGCTGATGTTCATGTTCCTTTATAGCAGCGAATTTACCGCTCAGGAGAAGCAGGCCAACTATGATTATTATGAGCCGCGTTGTATTCATGAGTCGTCTCTGTCTCCATCGATCCATTCGATTCTTGCGGCCGAGATTGGACGATCAGATGAGGCTTACCGCTTCTTCGAATTTGCTACACGTCTGGACCTGGATAACTATAACCGGAACACGCGGGAAGGGCTGCACACCACTTCCATTGCTGCAGCGTGGATGAACATCGTGTATGGCTTCGGCGGCATGCGCTCGGACGGGGATCAGCTTATGCTGAATCCGAGCATTCCCGAACGTTGGAATAGCTATCGCTTCCCGGTAACTTACCGCGGGACCAAGCTGCTTGTGGAAGTTGATCAGGAGCGAGTGTCTATTCAGGCATCCGGCGGAACGGTGGAGATTTTGCTGTATGGGGAGTCCTGCTTAATTGGTGAAGCGGGTGTGCAGGTGCCTGTGCGGAAGGCGGTTGTCTCATGAACTGGATCGTGAATGAGAACGGGTTTGACCCGCAGCGGATTGCGATGAACGGCAACAAGTTTATGATTGGAAACGGGGCATTGGGAGTTCGGGGAACTCTGGAGGAATTCGGAAAAGAAGAACTGACAGCAACAATCATCGCTGGGCTATATGACAAGGTCGGGAACCAATGGCGTGAGCCGGTCAATGCGCCAAATGGCTTAATGACGAAGCTGCATTGGAATGGCACAGCGCTTAGTGTGCTTGAAGCGAAGAGTGGCAAGGTGGAGCTACCTCAGCATGAGCAGTTGCTGGATATCCGTCATGCGGTACATCGTCGTAAGTCGGTATTCAGCACGACAGATGGAGCCCAGGTGACGGTAAGCTCTGAGCGTTGGTGCAGCGCGGCCCGGCCGCAGTTGATCGTTCAACGCTTTACACTACAAAGCAGCCTTGACGGAGAACTCGTCATCAATACGGGGATCGATGGCGAAGTGTGGGACATCAACGGACCGCATCTGGAGCGGCTGGTGAGCGATGTGAACCCGGAGACGGATTCAAATAGAACCACCGACATATTAACGTTGACCGGTTGGACGCATGAACTGAATGTTCCGGTAACCACAGCAGCAGCGTTGGAAGGTAGCGGTCTGCCGGAAGGGTACGAGGAGCAAGTGGAGTTGCAGAGAGAAGGCCACTCCATCTCACGAACTATTCGCCTAAATATCTCTGCTGAAACGCCCTATACTTGGGTCAAATACGTATCTGTAGCCGCTGGGGCAACCGGGGACAGGCAAGTAGAGCCAAGCTCCGCCCAGGCAGCGGTATCCTCCATCTGCGAAGCGCAGCAGCTTGGATATGACAGGCTCTATCAAGAGCATGCCGAGCAGTGGGAGCGGAAGTGGTCTGCTTCGGATATTGTAATTGAGGGTGATGAGGAAGCTCAGTTAGCCCTTCGTTATAGCATGTATCAACTGCATATTATTGCTCCGGACCGCTCCGAGAAGGTGTCTATCCCGGCGCGTGGATTATCCGGTCAGGTCTATAAAGGTGCAGTGTTCTGGGACACGGAAATGTTCATGCTTCCGTTCTTCCTGTACACTCGGCCGGAGGTGGCAAGAAACCTGATGATGTACCGGGTGCACACGCTGGATGGAGCGCGGCGCAAGGCTGCGGAATATGGCTTCGAAGGAGCGTTTTACGCCTGGGAAAGTCAGGAGACAGGGGATGATGCCTGTACACTGTTTAACGTAAACGACGTGTTTACCGGACGTCCGATGCGGACCTTTTTCCGGGATAAGCAGGTGCATATCAGTGCCGATGTCGCTTGCGGGATATGGCAGTATTACGTCTTTACTGGCGACGAGAGTATCTTGCTGGACGGCGGGGCAGAAGTCGTATGGGAGTGTGCGAAATTTTTCTACTCTTACGCCTATTACAATCCCTTCAAGCAACGGTACGAGATTCTTGATGTGACCGGACCTGACGAATACCATGAGCGTGTGGGCAATAATGCGTTTACCAACCGGATGGTTAAGGAAACGTTGCGAATTGCTATTGATGTGATGGAACTGCTGCACAAGCAAGATTCCAGTAAGTATGATCGGCTGCTAACGGGAAGCTCAATTCAGCCAGAGCACATTTGGGAAATGCACGATGGCTTGTATGTGCCACAGCCCGATCCGGCTAGCGGAATTATTGAGCAATTTGATAGATATCATACGCTGGAAGATGTCGCACTGCCTGAGTTAAAAGCACGGATGCTCAATCCCCATGAATATCTGGGGGGAGGCAACGGACTGGCTACGACAACTCAAATTCTCAAGCAGGCGGATGTAGTGCTGATGCTGCATCTGTATAAGGATGAGTACGCTCCGGCGATCAAGCAGGCCAATTGGGAGTTCTATGAACCACGAACAGAGCATGGTTCAAGTCTGAGTTCCTGCATTTATGCCCTGGTAGCTGCCGATATCGGTTCTCCGGATTGGGCGTATCCGTACTTTCTGAAGACGGCGACCATTGATCTGACCGGGGAATCGAAGCAATACGTCGGAGATTTGTATATCGGGGGGACGCATCCGGCTGCTAATGGCGGAGCTTGGATGGCAGCGGTGCTGGGCTTTGCGGGATTGCGATACGACGGAGTTAAGGCTAGCTTGAAGCCTGCGTTGCCTTCTGCATGGCATGCCGTGGAGTTCCCTGTTCGGCTGCGTGAAGGGGGATACCGGGTACGCGTTGGACGTGAGGATATTCTGATATGTGCTGAGGCGGATAATACCGGAGACGCTCGGTTTGTCATTGGCGAACAAGAACTGGTCGTAGCGCCGGGACGACAAGTGAGCCTATCTATTTAATGAGCCTAAAAAAAGGAGAGAATAACATGCTGCAAACGATGAAGGGAGCCATCTTCGATCTCGACGGTGTGATTGTGGATACGGCCAAATACCATTACCTCGCTTGGCGTTCGCTGGCTCAGCGGCTTGGCTTCGAGTTCACGGAGGCTCATAACGAACGTCTTAAGGGAGTCAGTCGGATGGAGTCCCTGCGCATTCTGCTGGAAGTAGGAGGCGTAACAGCCACGGAAGAGGAACGCGAGAACATGGCTGTGACGAAGAATGATGAATATGTCGATTACATCTCCAAGTTGGAGCCAACAGAAATATTGCCGGGAGCAAAAGAATATTTGCTGGAGCTGCGGGAGAGGGGCGTGAAGATTGCGCTGGGCTCGGCCAGCAAGAATGCGGCCTTCATTCTGGCACGGCTAGGAATCAGTGATCTGTTCGACGCGGTGATTGATGGCACGAAGGTATCCAAGGCGAAGCCCGACCCTGAGGTATTCCTCGCGGCCAGCGCAGCCTTGGGGCTTGCACCCTCCGATTGCATCGTGTTCGAGGATGCCGAGACTGGCGTACAAGCCGGGCAAGCGGCTGGCTGTCGCGTCGTTGGTATCGGAAGTCCCGCCATCCTGGGGGCAGCCGATTTGGTTGTTGGCGGTCTGGATGAACTGACAACCCAATCTATTACCAAGACCTCCAACTAGGGGCTATGCGTAACAATAACCAAAGATGATTAGGAGGGCCTTCACCAGTCTGGTGAAGGCCCTTCTTGATGGGCAAAGCAACAGTACCTGACGCAACGAATTCAAGCAGCATAGCCTTAAATCCACGCCATCTCTCGGTTGCTCGGCTATTATAGTGAAAATTGGGACTGGCAAGAACGAAAAAAAACTCTACACTAGGAGGGAGGAGGGCGTTCTTCCCGGGGAGTCATCGGAGGAAATGCCACAATTTCCGTAGAAACGCGCATACCTTGCGCGTTTTCAATCTTGTTATAGTTAAAGGGCCGGAGGTGCCACGCGGATGAATGCAGGATTTAAGAACCCATTGAAGCAAATCAACTTGAAGCAGCAGATTGTCCTCGTATTTCTGGTACTGGTCATCCCTCTGTTCATATTGAATTGGTATGGGAACTATCGAACGGACCAAATTTTGAAGCGCAATGTGTCCAATGCCTATATTGAATTGAATAAACAAAATTTCAAGCTGATTAGTCGGGATATCGAATCGATTAACAAGGTGACATCCACCGTATTTCAGCACCCGACGGTGCAGCAATTAAACCCGGACGTGGATAACAGCATGCTGGAGCGTGTCAAAAATTACGAACGTTTGGAAGGCTTGCTAAACAGCTATTCCCAGGAAGCGGATCAGCAGGCGCCGCTATTTTATTCACTGTTCGTGTACGATCCCTCCAACTCGTATTCCTTTGCCCCTTACTATCCGGAATCTATGAAGGCCGGGGTTTATTTTTTTCTAGAGGAAGAGAAGCCGGAATGGTTTGATGAAGCGGTTGCCAAGAAGGGGAACGGCTACTTGCGGTTAATCGAGCATTTGTCTCCTCCCGTCCAAGGGCAGAAGAACCAGCATACCCTGGCCTATATCAGAGCCATCAATAACATCGATCGAGGCGGCACAATCGGCGTTTTGGTTGTGTCAAATGTAGATGCCAGAATCGGGGAATCTCTGCAAACGGTTTCTATCCCCGATGGAGAGCTTTATTTTACGGATTGGAGCAATCGGGTATTAACTTCTTCGGCCTCAGGAGTAGGCGAGGTGTTGGAATTGCCGCAGGATGGGGAGGTGCTGAGTTCAGGAATCGGTGCCAAGGACATCATTACGAGTGATTTCATTTACGTTGTTAATTATAACGAGGTGCTCCAGCAGAAATTGATTTATAAAGTGCCACTGAAGGCACTACTCCAGCAGCAAAACGAAATAAAGCGGATTATTTTATTGATTTCGGTAGCGTATTTCGTGGTCGGGCTGATTATGATTCTGTACTTCTGGCGGGCCTTGATGACTCCGCTACAGCGTCTTGTTTATTTTGTGAGAAGGTATGAGCCGGGGAAGGTAGTGCCAGAAACTCCAAAATGGCGCAGAAATGATGAAGTCAGCGTCCTGATTTCCACGATTTACGAGATGGCGCGTAGACTAAATAGTCTGGTTCACTACAAGTATCAAATGGACATTAAACAGAAGGAAGCCCAATTGCAAATTTTGTACCAACAGATTAATCCACATTTGCTGTACAACACGCTTGAAAGTATTTATTGGAAGAGCAAGATGGAGGGGAATTCCGATTCCGCCGAAATGATCAAGCAGTTGTCCAAATTGATGAAGATCAGCTTAAGCCGGGGACGGGAGTTAATCAAGCTTGGTGAGGAGCTTGAACATGCGGAAGCCTACCTCAAGTTGCAGGAGTACCGGTATGAATACGGCTTCCGGGTAACCTGGGACGTGCCTGGGGAATTACACGGGTATACCATACCAAAGATTACACTCCAGCCGTTGATTGAGAATGCAATTATTCATGGCGTGAAGCAGATGGGCGAAGATGGCGAAATTTCCATTCGTGCTGTTTTGCAGGAGGATCGGATCGAAATTGTTATTGAGGATAACGGCTATAAGCCCGTTAATTTTGCGGCTATCCACAAGCTGTTAAATCACGAAAGCCCAAGCCCATCTGTAGGGTATGGTATTCGCAATATCCACCAGCGAATTCGGCTGCACTTTGGCCCGGAATACGGACTGGAATATGCTGTGAGAGACGGGGGAGGCACGTCGGTGACCATCACGCTGCCTAGAAAAGAACTATCGGAGGACTAACGAAAGAGGGGAACCCAAGTATGTACAACATCCTGGTCGTTGATGACGAACCGTTAATTTGTAAAGGGTTGACCGGGCTATTATCGGCCTCGGGCCTGGAGATCGGCCAGATTATTACCGCCCATAATGCTCACGAGGCACTGGATTATGTTCGGATGGAGGATATTGATCTGATTGTGACAGATATCCAAATGGGCGAGATGAGCGGGATTGAGCTCATGTATCAGGCCAAAATTTTGAAGCCATGGGTACAGACCATTATCATTTCAGCCCATGAGACCTTCCAATATGCGCAAATGGCGATACGTCTGGGCGCAAGGGATTACCTGATCAAGCCGCTGAACAGCGATCAATTTCTCGATTCCGTACGCAATACGCTGCTTAAGATGGATAAGCCTGTTCTGAAGATTGATGAATGGCTATCAGATAGCCGGGAGAACTTCCGCATGGAGGAAGCGCGACCGGAGCGAGTAGAGTGGCTGCGGCGTCTGCTGGATGCCTCGGCAGAACTGACAGAGGAAGTGTGGCAACAGGAGGAGATCGGGTGGCTGCGGGTGCTGGGACCTTATTTTTCCGTGATCAAAATGAAGCTGGCGCTCCCTTCAGGCAAAGAGACAGCAGGGTACAACGAGCGAGATGTCCAGCTATTCCAATACGCTGCGCTGAATATTATCAAGGAACTGCTGCATGAAGAGTGGAATGCGTTGTCCTTCTACACCCGTGATATGGAAATCGCTATTATCATGCAATGGAGCGAAGGAGAATACGCCGAGTCCAGCGTCAATAAGATCAACCAGCTTGAGATGATTGGCAGAAGCCTGCATCACCATGTACATAAATATCTTGGTATTGTATGCACCGTGGGAATCAGCCAAATTCTTAAAGGAATCCGCTTCTTGAGTGAACTGAATCTTCAAGCGGACAAGGCGATTGAATGGAGCGGCGAGCACGGGGAATACCATATTTTCTATTATGGCGACTACAATTGGCATAACTATGCCAAGGACCCCTCCCAAGAGGAATTGCATACGCAGACGAATCGGATCGTAGACAATGCCAAGGACTATATTGAGCAGAACTATAATCGCAAGGGCTTAACCATTCATGAGGTGGCGAAGGAGAACCATGTCAGCCCGAACTATCTCAGCTATCTGTTCAAGAAGAACACGGGTTACAACCTGTGGGAGTATGTGATTAAGCTGCGGATGGAGGAGAGCAAATCGCTTATTCTGAACACGGACCTTCGTCGTTACGAAATTGCCGAGCGTGTGGGCTATGAATCTCCCGAGCATTTCAGCAAGATTTTTAAAAAATATTTCGGAATCAGCCCCAGCGAATTGAAGAAGTAAGATCAAGCATATTCTACATAGTTTTAGACATGTTCGCGCCTCCGCCTCTTTTCTACAATTAGGGATAGATACAAAAGATACTACAAAGAAAAGAGGGAGAAGATGGGGGATACGACCTTTACGCCGCAGCGCGCGCAGCATGAGCCTGGGGATAAGCCGCTTAGAACCAAACCGCGAAGAGGGATGCAATTTAAAAAATATATGATGGGGTATTTGTTCCTTGTTCCGGCGATTGCTATATTTATCGTCTTTTTATGGGTTCCTATTATTAAGGGAATGGTGTACAGCTTCTATCATATCGACTTTGTTAATGGTAACACGTTTGTTGGGCTGGACAACTATATCAAGGTGCTGAACAATCCGGATGTGCTTATTTCGATTCGGAACACCTTGTATTACATGCTTTTATGTCTGGTTATCGGGTTTTGGGTGCCTATTGCGGCCTCGATCGCCATCTCAGAGCTGAAGTTCTTCCAGGGCTTTGCCCGGATTGCCGCTTACCTGCCGTACGTGGTGCCAGGGGTTGTCCTCTATGGACTGTGGAGATGGATGTACGATCCGGTAGGACCTATTAATGCGTTGCTGAGCTCGTTTGGCGTTGATCCGATTGCGTTCATTTCCGACCCGAGATGGTCGATGGTGTCCTTGGTCTTCATGGAGACGTGGCAACAATTCGGTTCGGCGATGCTCATTTACTTGGCTGGCGTGCTTAGTATTCCTCGGGATTGGTATGAAGCAGCAGAAATCGACGGTGCCGGAGTATGGAGCCGGATCAAGTATATTACTTTGCCATCGATGCGCAATCTGATTGTGCTGATGCTGATCCTCCAGCTAATCGGAACCTCTCAGGCGTATCAGTCGCAACTCGCAATGCTGGATGGTGGTCCGAATAAGGCTACGCTCACCTATGCTCTGCTGACGGTGAAATATGCCTTTACTCAATTGGATTACGGTTCAGGAACGGCGCTGGGTGTGTTGATGTTCCTCGTGCTGGCCATTTTGGGCGTCATCCAATTCAAGCTGAACAGGGAGGAGTACTAGCATGAAGGAAAGAGGCATCTTATCACCCGCTGATCTGCGCAAGCCTTTAAATAAAATTGTGTACGGATTTATGTTGCTATGTCTTGCCGTCATGATCGTGACCATGTTATATCCTATCGCCATGACGATGTTCAACGGACTCAAGAGCAACCCTGAGGTGAACTCCTTCCCTCCGCACTTCTTCCCGCAGGAGTGGCACTGGGAGAACTTTATCAGAGGTTGGCAGTTTATAAATTTGCCGGGCTATTTGAAAAATACGATGTTCGTGTTCCTCGGAAGTCTGGTTGTCACCGTTCTGGTGCTGGGGCTAGCGGCATTCAGCATCTCCCGGATCCGGGTTCCCTTTGGGCGGGCCGTTTATTTCTTCATCCTGATGACCTTGTTCATCCCGGCTTCCAGCTATATGATTCCTAACTTTGTTAATCTGAAGGAATTAGGCCTGCTGAATACATTTTGGGCCTTCTGGCTTCCAGCGGGGGCCAGCGCCTATTACTTCCTGCTGATCAAGAATTTCTTTGACGGGATACACCCGGAAATATTTGAAGCGGCCCGCATTGACGGAGCCTCGGATTGGACCAACTTTATCCGGATAGCCATTCCGTTGTCTGTACCGATCTTTGCTACGCTGTCGATCTTTATTTTCTCAACTGCCTGGAATGACTGGTTCTGGCCGTCACTTGTCATGCAGACCGAGGATAAATACACATTGGCAACAGCCATTTACAAATACGTGGTGAATGCTCGAAGTCTTGATACGAACGTGAAGTTCACCATTTTGTTCATGGCCATGATTCCGCCGATCTTCGTATTTCTGGTGTTCCAGAAATTTATTATGCGCAGCGTCAACCTGTCGGCAGTCAAAGGATAACGCTTACAATATCGTAGGGCTGCACACGAAAGGAATATGATTGCACATCGATTGCCGGAATGTTCTCTTCTATGATGAGAAGGTAACAACAAACAATTTACGAAAAGGGGAGTTTCAATGCGCAAGTTTACTGTACTTCTGATGTGCCTCGTGCTGTTCGGCTCTTTGCTGGCAGCTTGCGGCGGAACTGGGAATCAGACACAAGGAAGCAACACGGGGAATGCCGGTACGGGCGGCAATAGCGGTAATGAAGCTGGAACAGCAGAGGAGCCTGGAGATATCGCAGACCGCAAGGTAACATTGAAGATCCATTATCCGTTGCCGGATGAAACGACACTGCGCAAGCAGGAGGACGACAAGATTGCCCGCTTCCAGGAGAAGTATCCGAACGTGACGATCGTCAAGGACGATTGGGCTTACAACGTGAATGAAATCGGGGCAAAAATGGCGTCCAATGAAGCTCCAACCTTCTATAATACGTGGGCAACAGAAGCCCAATTGCTTGTAGAGCGCGGCTGGGTCGCTGATATTACGGAGCTGTGGAATGGCTGGGAGTACAAGGATGAGATAAATCCTGTACTGCAAAATCAGTTTGTCGTCGATGGCAAGGTGTACGGCGTGACACAAAACGGTTATGTCACTTCGACGGTAGTCAATAAGAAGTTGCTTGACGATAAGGGCGTAGCGGTACCGGCGTTCGACTGGACGTGGGATGATATGTATAACACAGCCAAGGGCGTAGCTGATCCCAAGAAGGGGATTTCCGGGATTGCACCGATGGGTAAGGGCAATGAGGCCGGATGGAACTGGACCAACTTCCTGTTTGAAGCGGGAGGAGACATTCAGCAGAACGATAACGGCAAGCTGACTGCGGTATTCAATTCGGAAGCAGGCGTGAAGGCACTGGACTTCTATAAAAAGCTGAGATGGGAAGCCAACGCCATTCCGCAGGATTGGGCGCTCGGCTGGGGGGATGCAGTTAGCTCCTTCAAGCAAGGTCGTACTGCTATGGTTATTGCCGGGGCATTTGACGTGATTCAGGCTGCACTGAATGAAGGCGGCATGAAGCCGGAGGATGTTATTGCCTATCCAATGCCGGCAGCGGAGAAGGGCGGCAAGCACTATGGTATTCTGGGCGGCAACTATCTGGTAATTAACCCGAATGCCACCAAGGATGAGCAGGAAATGGCCTTCCGCTATATTACATTTGATTACTTCACAGATGATGCGTTGAAATCAGTGGAAGATACCATTAAGGCACGTAAAGAAGAAGGTAAATACTTCATTCCAACTCCGCTTGAATACTTCAGCGAGGATTCGGAATATGCTGCGAAGGTGCAGGCTATTTACGATCAATACGACAACGTGTACAAATACGACCCACAACTGTTCAGCTTACTGGAGGGCAAGCCGGAGGCACAGTTCGGAACGCAGGATTATTATGCGACCATGTCCAACGTAGTACAGGAGTCATTCTCCAAGAAGGACACGGATTCCAAGAAGCAGCTCGATGTAGCGGCGCAATACGTACAGGAGAATTTCTTCGATAAGGCACCACAACAGTAAATCATGAATTTTAAAAAAGCACCCCCCGCCAAGCTCTGTATTGGCGGGGGGTGCTGTCGTTCTAATCGTCTATTTCCACACGTCGTTGGCGATATCCACGACGCTGCGCAGCTTGGCCCATTGTTGTTCCTCGGCTAGCAGATTGCCTTCCTCGGTGGAGGCAAAGCCACATTGCGGACTCAGGCAAAGCTGATGAAGACCGACATAGCGGGAGGCTTCTTCGATCCGGCGTTTGATGGCTTCCTGATCCTCAAGCTCACCGAATTTGGAGGTAACCAGCCCTAGGACAACCTGTAAGTCAGGGCGATGCACGTAGCGAAGTGGCTCAAAGCCGCCGGAGCGCTCATCGTCGAATTCCAGGAACAATCCGTCCAGGTTCAGGCCGGCAAAGATAGCCTCAGCCGCGGCATCATAACCCCCGGAGCCCGTCCAGGTGGAACGGAAGTTACCACGGCAAATGTGCATCGTAATATACATGTCTGCTGGACGATCTGCAATCGCTTCGTTGATCATTCTGGTCGATATTTCAAGCAGTTGCTCTGGATCTTTCCCTTCAGCAATCAGTTTGTCGCGAGATTCCTGGGTGAAGAAGGCGGCCCAGGAGGTGTCGTCCAGTTGCAGGTACCGACAGCCTGCATCGTAGAAAGCGCGAATCGCTTTCTTATAGGCCTTGGTGAGGTCCTGGAAGAATTGCTCCTTGTCTTCATACAGCGGTGTTTCGATTTTACCGCGATAATAAAGCATATTTGGGCTGGGAATCGTCATCTTGGCGGTATGTGTACCTGCCAAACCATGCAGAAATTTATAGTCTTCGAGCATCGGATGATTGTTGAAATCAATTTTGCCCGTAACCTTGATACTGTGAGCCTTGGATTGTACGCCGTGGAACTGAATGCCACTTTCTGCTTCGTAGCCTTCCACGCCGTCCAAATTTTCGAGAAAATCAAAATGCCACCACGCCCGGCGGAATTCACCATCTGTCACCGCCTGGAGGCCGATTTCCTTCTGCTTGTCCACCATACGGCGAATTTCTTCATTCTCGACTTCCCGAAGTTGCTCGGCAGTGATGCGCCCGGTTGCGCGCCCTTCACGGGCTTGCTTGATGGCTTCCGTCCGCAGCAGGCTGCCTACCTGATCGGCCCGGAAGGGAGGGATGTTACGTTGTAGTTGGACTTTAGCTTGGTTCAAGGGACTCCCATCCTTCTGATGTGTATTTGCACCCAATGGCTACTCCAGCCAACGGATGCAGATCTTGTACGTATCTATTCATGATATCGCAATCTATCAACAAAGAACATAGATCTATCTAAGCGGAGCTTTAGATCAACCCGTAGTGCCGTTATCCGTCTGCTGCAACATATTGTTTCTTCATGCTGCCTGCCGGAGCCTGAACTTACGCAGCAGAAGCTGTGTCAGTCTGATGCTGCCTGCGATTTTGACGCCCAAGCACAAGGCCGATCAGCGAGGCTGTCAACTGCTGGAACACCATGCCCAGCACGACTGGAACGGCCACCGGAGCAGGGAAATAGGTTACCGCCAGCACCGCCCCCGCGCTAATGTTGCGCATACCGCCATTGAAGACCAGGGCGACCTTATCTGACTGGTTAAGCCTGGTCAGCCGGGACAAGCCAAAGCCCAGCAGATAGCCGACTAGCGCTAGTAGGATGATGACGGCGGCCAGTCCAAGCAGCTTGGGGCTGAAGTCGCTCAGATAAGGCGCGACCACCGCACCGTTGATGGCAACGACGCAAGCCATTCCTAGCTTGGAGAAGGGATTAAGCCACGGTCCCCAGGACAAGATAATCTTCCCCTTGCTCCATTCGTTGAGCAGCATCCCAAGCAGGGAAGGGGCGACGATCATCCAGAACAAGCTGCCGATCATCGACAAGGCATCCAGGCGAACACTGGCGCCGACCAGCAAGGATAGCACCCCGGGCACAATGAAGGGGGCCAACAGCGTATCAATCAGGATGATTGACAGGGTCAAGGCGATATTGCCTTTGTAAATGCTGACCCAGACAAAGGTGCTGATTCCGGTAGGTATGACGGCTGCAAGGACAAATCCGGTCAGCATATAAGCGTCTCCGGGGAACAACAGATGGCTTACTGTCATCGCCAGTACGGGCATGGCCAGATGTAAAATGAACAGGCAGAGCATTAACGGGAGCGGCTTTTTGAGCACGTTCAGGAAGTCCCTGAAGCTCAGGCTAATGCTGCCGGCAAAGGTCATAAAGGCAAATAACCACGGAGAAAGATAAGTATAGGAGGCCAGACTGCTCCCGCAAAGGATGCCAATGAGAATGCCGGTAGGTGTAATTAAGGGCATTAACTTGTTTAGTTTGCGGTTGAGTTCAATGAGCATAGGTCTGGCCTCCTCTCCAATTTATTGCGAAATTTCTTTAAATGCAGCATCGGCTGCTTCCAGGGTGAAATCAATATCGCTATCCGTATGCGCCGTGGTCAGGAACCAGGCTTCATATTTGGATGGTGCCAGATTCACGCCCCTATTCAGCATTGCTCGGAAGAAGGCAGCAAAAGCCTCACCATCAGTATCCTGCGCTTCCTCATAGTCCGTGACCGGGTGATCGCAGAAATGAGTGGAGAACGAGCCGCGAATACGGTTGATCGTCAGTGGTACGTTATGGCGGCGGGCTGACTCAGCCAGGCCGTCCGTCAGCTTCACGGTCAGCCGATCCATCTCTTCGTAGACGCCAGCGCCTTGGAGAACCTCCAGGCAGGCAATCCCGGCAGAGATGGAAGCAGGGTTACCTGCCATCGTACCGGCCTGATAGGCTGGACCGAGTGGGGCTACCTGCTCCATCACTTCCTTGCTGCCGCCGTAGGCGCCAATCGGCAGACCACCGCCGATGATCTTGCCAAGCGCAGTCAGGTCGGGCTGGATGGCTTCATGATTTTGCAGCCCGGCGAAGGTTTGCGCGGAGCCGTAATGGAAGCGGAAGGCGGTAATCACCTCGTCATAGATGACGAGAGCGCCATGCTGCCGTGCCAGACGGCAGAGGTCTTCCAGGAAGCCTGGCTTGGGCATGACCATGCCGAAGTTGCCGACGATCGGTTCGACCATAACCGCCGCAACATCGTCGCCCCACTTCTCCAGGGCCTCTTGCAAGGCTTCCGTTTGATTAAAAGGCACGGTAATGACTTCATGGGCAATGCTGGTCGGAATTCCTGCACTGTCGGGAATGCCTAGTGTGGACGGGCCAGAGCCTGCCGCAACCAGCACCAGGTCAGAGTGGCCATGGTAGCAACCGGCAAATTTGATAATCTTGTTCCGCTTCGTATAGGCGCGGGCCACGCGAATGGTTGTCATGACGGCTTCGGTGCCCGAATTGACAAACCGCACCTTATCCATGGAAGGGATGGCTTCCTTCAACATCCGGGCCATGCGAATTTCCAGCTCTGTAGGTGTACCGTACAAGGTCCCGTTGGCTGCCGCCTCCTGAATGGCTTTGGTAACGTGCGGATGGGCATGGCCGGTAATAATCGGGCCGTAGGCTGCCAAATAATCGACATAACGGTTGCCGTCCACATCCCAGAAATGGGCTCCTTCGGCTTTTTTCATAAAAACAGGCGCCCCGCCGCCAACCGCTTTGAAAGAGCGGGAGGGACTGTTGACGCCTCCTACGATATGTTGAAGTGCTTCTTCATACAGTCGTTCTGATTGCAATCGATTCATGATTCATGACTTCCTTTCCAGACAAAATAAGGTTTGTAGTTCGTTCTACATAAGTTGAACAAGTTCTTACAGAGTAATATTGACGCAAAAAAACTTCCCCCGGTCATGGACCGGAGGAGTCTTCACTGCTTGCGCTGCCGTTGCCCGAGCCGCCATTATTGTCATTGCTGTTGCCTTCGCTATTTGTACCGTTTCCAGATGTGCTGTCACTATCCGTCCCGGTTTCTTCGCTTTTATTAAATACGTCCTGTACGTATTGCTTCAATCCTTCTTCACTACGTACGCCAAGCACGGATGAGCCGCCAACGGTCATCTCCTCCAGCAATTCCATGGGAGGGATCTGCTCACTCGCCACCATCTGGCTGTCGTAGCCGACAGTTGCCAGCTTCCACATATCCTGAATGGACAGGTTGGTGTCGACATAAGGATTGATCTTCTCCAGGATAGAAGGGAGCTTCATGATGGACGTGGTCGACTTCATTTTGTCTGCCACAGCCTTCAGGAAGTTCCGCTGCCGTTCCGTCCGTGTGTAGTCGGAGAGGGCGTCATGGCGAAACCGTACATATTGCAGGGCGGTATCCCCATCCAGATGCTGCTGCCCTTTCTTGAGGTCGATATCAAATTCGTGATTGTCCGCCTTACTGGTGTAACGCATATCCTTCTCTACATAAAACTCAACACCGCCCACGGCATCCACCAGCTCGATGAATCCCTGGAAATCGGTATAGACGTAATATTGGACGGAAATGCCGAGCAGATCAGACACGGCCTTCATCGCAGTATTAGGACCATGCGTAATGGCTGTATTGATTCGATCCGTACCATATTCCGGTATTTGCGTATAGGTATCGCGCAGGATCGAGAACAGATAGGCCTTCTTGCTCACGGGATCAAGGGAAGCGACCAGCATCGTATCCGAGCGGGGAATTTCTCCTTTTCTGAGCCCGCGGGCATCCACACCCATCAGCAAAATATTAACGCGTTCCGTGCCTTCCCATTTGGGCGGTTCAGGAACCTTTGTTTCCGTCGGAGGTACGTTATAGAATGGAGATTGCTCCCCTTCTTTTTGAAAATTATCCACCTGATTATAGACCGCGGTAAAGAAATAAGCAGCAAAGCCAGCCACGGCAACCAGGACTCCGATCACGGACCAGAGGATGATTCGTTTTGTGCGTTTCGTCATTAGGTTCGTTCCTTTCGCAGAAGGCGATAAATTCGGTTATCATATAGATATACTACACAACATTACATTATAATTTCTTTTAGGGCTACAATCAATTTTAGCTTCATTTCGTTGAAGGAGGAATATATCGTGTCGGAACAAGTACAGTTGGTTAGATTGGACGAGCCGGTCCCGGATTTTCGTCTTCCCGCCAGCGGAGGAGCCGAAGTCTCGTTATCTGAATTTCGTGGCCGTAAGGTGGTCATTTATTTTTATCCCAAGGATATGACGCCAGGATGTACGCAGGAGGCCTGCGATTTCCGCGATCTTCAGCAGGTATTTGGTGAGCATGGCGCAGCAGTCCTGGGCATTAGCGGGGACACGGTCGCCTCGCATGATAAATTCATTCAGAAGAAGGAGCTTAACTTTCCGTTATTGTCGGATGAAGATCATGAGGTGAGCCGCATGTTTGGCGTTTGGCAGCTTAAGAAGCTATATGGACGCGAATATGAGGGAATCGTGCGCTCCACCTTCCTGATTGATGAGGAGGGCAAGCTCATTCGCGAATGGCGTGGAGTGAAGGTCAAGGGGCATGTGGAGGAAGTGCTGGCTGCGATTCAGGAGACGGCCAAGTAGGGAATAGGCAAGAAGGGGCGATGTCCGGAGGAATCCGGCATCGCTCTTTTTTTGAGTCTATTTATTTGTCTAGCTTCATACAATCTACCAGAACGCAACTGAATTCATATAATAACCATTAACTTGAATGGCGGAGGTAGAGGGTAAATGAAACAAAAGTGGATTTCCAAACGATGGTTCGCAGGCATGATCGCAATAGTGTTAGGCAGCATGATTATGCTTCATATGCCGTTCCCGCCCAGTCTTGGGGAAGCCGTTCTTCCCCAGGCCAAGGCTCAAGAGACGGAGAAGCCCTCACCCGCTAAGCCGATGATAGATACAACAATTAAAGGAGTATATGCTGACCCGGTTCAAGCAGACGAGGAGGCCAATTCCGTCCCTGTCCTGGTGAGACTTGCACCCGTGTCCTTGAGTGCCGCAAAGCCGAAGGCAGTGAAAGAGACGAAGAAGGCTGAATCGGATAAAGTTGTCTATTTGACCTTTGATGACGGGCCCAGTCCGCTCACGGATCAGGTGCTGAAAATTTTACAGGAGGAAAAGGTGAAGGCCACCTTCTTCGTGCTTGGCGAGCAGGCTAAGCGTTCCCCGGAAGTAATTACACGCATTGTGGATGGGGGACATGCTCTAGGCAATCATTCGTATGATCACAAATACGATGTGCTGTATGCCAGCTTTGGCCACTTCTGGAAGCAGATCAAGGCGACCGAGGAGGTGCTGCGAGAAATCACAGGTACGCGGACTCCGCTGGTACGAGCGCCCGGAGGCACGTATGGTCATTTCGATCAGACCTATTTCGATCTGCTGGAGCAAGGAGGATATACTGTCTTCGATTGGAATGTGGACAGCGGTGATTCCAAGCGCAAGGGCGTGCCTGCGGCTGAAATCGTGAGTAACGTTAAGGGGTCCAGGCTCCAGAATAATATGATTGTCTTGCTGCATGATGGGAAGGGGCACGCCGAATCGGTCAAGGCGCTTCCGGAAATTATTGATTTCTATAAGAAACAAGGGTACGTCTTCCGAACGTTGTCGTCTGAACAACCCCCTGTTCACTTTGCTGTCTCTCCGGCAATGAAGGACAAGGCCCGGCTCACACCCTCCAAGGCTTGGGTAGCCGCTAACATTGAGCCTAATGCTGCTCTATTTGGTCCAGCATTGCCGCTTAGAGTGGAGGCTGGAGGGGTCCAGACCAGGCTTGCGGCAGGAGAATACGAATTGATGAAGCAGCAGTATTGGGTGCCGGTACGTTCGGCTATGGAGCAGCTTGGTGCGGAGGTACGGTGGAACGGTGATGAACAGACCGCGGTAATTAACTGGGGGGATGCTTCTGTAACCCTGGATGTTAAGGAAGGCGTACTGACGAGTGAGCGGGGCGGAGTGACCTTCGTGACGAAGATTGCCGAAGTGGAACGGAAGAATGACGCCCTGTGGGTTCCTTTGCGACCACTCCTGCAAGCTCTAGGGCATCCAGTGATTCAGGCATCCTCTACGGGAGATGAACATTGGGTCCAGGCTCTTTAGAAGCGTAGTACGCCCGTTGTCTTTCGGTTGATAGATTTCCTGAGATCCTCTATCTTCTATGTCTATTTCCCCTAGTTTGTGGGGACACTGATTCATAGATTACCGGTATGGTAGGTACTTACTGGGATGGAGGGAGTTTACGATGAATCAGGATCACGCACAATATCTGCTAGAGCGTCTGGTTGAACGGGTGGATCGTGTGATTGTCGGCAAGAAGAAGGAAATTGAGCTAGCGGTAGTGGCGATGCTATCAGGTGGTCATATTTTGCTAGAGGATGTGCCTGGAGTAGGGAAGACACTGCTTGCTCGTACACTCGCGGCTTGCATCGGCGGGACACTGGGACGAATTCAGTTCACGTCTGATCTGTTGCCTTCGGATGTAACTGGGGTGAATGTCTATCATGCCAAGCATGGCGAATTTGAATTTCGTCCAGGGCCTGTATTTGCCCATATGCTGCTTGCTGATGAGATTAATCGGGCGGCTCCGCGGACGCAGTCTGCTCTATTGGAGGCGATGGAAGAACGCAAGGTAACGGTGGATGGGGTAACCCGCTCCTTGCCGAAGCCGTTCTTGCTGCTGGCTACGCAGAATCCGCTGGAATATGAAGGGACATACCGCTTGCCGGAGGCGCAGTTGGATCGCTTTCTAATGCGGTTGACACTCGGTTATCCAGAACCCGAGCAGGAGATTAATATGCTGGGACGTATGGATATCTGGTCATCAGAAGCCGAGATCAAGCCGGTGTTGGTGCCGGAGGAAATGATGGCGATGCAGCGACAGGTTCGCAGTGTATTGGTGGATGATGCAATTAAGCGCTATATGGTTAGCGTAGCGGACGCCTCACGGCGGCACCCGCAAATTGCGCTTGGTATCAGTCCGCGCGGAACGCTGGCCTGGATGGGTGCTGCAAAGGCGATGGCATATTATAAAGGGCGCATGTTCGTCACGCCCGATGATGTGCAGGCTGTAGCAGCGGCGGTGTTGCCACACCGGCTTGTATTGAAGACGGAGGCCAAATTGGCTGACCTGCGCGGAGAGCAGGCGCTTGCGGATGTGCTGGCCCGAGTCGACGTGCCCATATACGCCCGGCTAGGGGCTTCATCATGAGGTCTACAGCAGGGGCTTGGCTGATTATCCTTGCGGCTGCCGGTTCTCTAGGAGCCTGGTATGCCTGGCGCGGAGGAGTGTCCACCTTATTTCTGCTGCTGCTAACCGGATTTATTATGATACAGGGTGCGATGCTGGCCTGGTTTGGGCCGCGCCGAATCAAGGTGGAGCGTACATGGCTTCCCGATCATCCCGTGGCAGGCGATGAGATCAGGATGAATATAAATGTAAGCTGCGAGGGTGGTCTGCCACCGCTCTGGCTTCAGGTCGAAGACGAATTGCTTGCTCATGCTGGAGGGGGAAACACGGCTGGTCCTGGTTCGAAAATCTTCCTATCCGGATTGCGCCGGGACTATCAAGCGGAGTATACAATGCCCGGCTTGCCCCGGGGCATATATAAGGAGACAACATTACGGCTTAGCTGGGGTGATCCCTTCGGCTGGTTCAAGCGCAGCCGAAGCATCGGAACAGAGAAGCCGTTGGTGGTATATCCGGCTACCTTGGCAGAAAGTCTGCCGGAGGCATCGGCTCAAGGAGGTCTTGAGGAAGGCGGAGCCTTCTCTCCGAACTCCACATTACTCTCCTCGGCACCCGGAAGGTTGAGAGCCTATATGCCGGGCGACCCGCTGCGCTTCATTCATTGGAAATATTCCGCCAAGAAGGACACATTGCTGTCGCGCATTTCTGAGGAGCAGGAGGCAGAGGCCAGTTATTTGCTGCTAAGCACAAGTACGGACGATTATGTTACCAGTTCTTCGTCTGGTAGCGAGGAGTCCTTTGAGACAGCCGTTTCGGCCGCTGCGTCCTGGCTCCGCCGGGAGGCGGGCACGGGTGACATGGGCAAGGCGCGGTTATGTCTGGGCTCATGGACGGGAGCCTCTGTGCCTACTCCGGGCTCTGCGCTCTACGATCGTCTGGAACCGTTAGCCGGATTACGGCTTGGGATCGGCGGGTCTGCGGAGCATTTGCTTAAGCGAGAGTGGCCGGGATTGTTATCTCAAGGTATGGGCCTGACCGTCATCACGGGACGTATGACCTCGGAATTGGCGGAAGGTGTGCTCCATCTCACCGAGCTTGGGATCGCGGCGGAAATTTGGTGCGCCTGCGGTTTGTCCTCATCGACTCCTTCATCCCTGCTGGCACAGAAGCTTAAGGAACGTGGGGTTGGAGTTGTAGACCTGTCTCTCTTCACACAGCCGCGTCAGAAGGAGGCGAGCCCCTATGTCAGCGCCTGAGCCTGAACGTATGACCGCTACGGCGGGAGCCCACCCAAGGTTGACGATTACTCACGAGACTTTCCCGATTCTTCATGAAGGGCAAGCCGTTCTTTCCGCCGGGATGCGTCTGGCCATTTCATTATTATTGTTTGGTTTGTTCAGCGAGTGGCTTTATCCGCTTCAACATTTGGTTGCAGAAGGCAGCAGCCGGGCAACTATTTTGTTCTTTGTTCTGACGGGACTTTTACTCCTCATGGGTTGTTTTCGTTTACCGTCCAGAATATTTGTCGTGGGGCCGCCGTTGTTGATTGCTGCTTCCATGCTCTATCTTTATGGCAGCGATGAGGGATTGGGTTGGTTCTTTAGCTATGCCGAACTATTTCGCACGGATCTGTCCGAGTTCTTAAGCTCGGGAAGACTTTACGCTGTCAGTATGGAGAGTAGGGCGTTGTTATCACTAATCGGCTGGACCTTGCTGGTGGTATCTGTACAGATGCTGGCGCTTGCCCGTCAGAGCATTTGGCTGTTTCTCGCTGCGACCTTTGTGTATCTGCTGACGCTGGAAGCTGTAGCTGGCCTGGAGCTCTATCTGGGTGTCATTCGTGTAGCTGCGATGGGACTGGTGCTCCAAGCGATGGCCTTTCAGCGAAGTGAATCTGCCGCCTCCAGAGGGACCGGTACGGTGACTGCCGCAGGCTTTGTGCTGGTGGGGGTTGCGGGCGCCGCTTTGCTCAGTTCTCTGCTGCCCTTGCAGCCCATAAGGACTATATCCTGGGAGCAGATGGTCCGAAGCGTATCCACCTGGAGCGGTGCAGAATGGGGTGAAGGGAAAGGGAGCGTGGCAGCGTTCAGTGTGTCCGGCTACGGCTTGGACGATTCCAGACTGGGTGCACCCTTGCAATTGCGACATGATCCTTATTTTACAGCCTTGTCTCCCTACAGCACTTACTGGCGCGGAGAGAGCAAAAGTGTGTATACGGGCCGCGGCTGGGTTCAATCATCAGATATTTCGGGAGAGGCCTTAGAACCGGCAGTCCAAAATATCGATATGGATAGGATTAAACAGACCATCATGTTTGAGGAGCCGATATCCGGAAGAGTCCCCTTGCTGTCCGGGGGGCTTCCCTTCAAGCTGGAAAGAGTCATTACCGGCAATCGGCGTTCTCCTATACAGGTGCAGCCCCGTTATGATGCCCTGTCTGATTCGTTATTCATCGAGGATGCGGCTCTGTCGGAGCAAATTTATGGTTATGAGCTATCGTCGAACATCCCCTCATCTACCAGAGCGGTGCTGCTGGAGAGCCAGGGCGAAGATCCGCCCTATATCAGCGAACGCTTCCTGCAACTTCCCGATTCCTTGCCCGGACGGGTAAGGGAGCTTGGCACACGACTGGTGGCGGAGGAGAGCAGTCGATATGAGGCTACCGCTGCTGTCCAGAAATATTTACAAGAGAATTACGAATATCAGCTTAACTCCACAATTCCGCCGGATGGCGCAGATTTTGTTGACCGCTTCTTGTTCGAGGATGGGATAGGCTACTGTGATCACTTCTCTACGTCGATGATCGTCTTACTGCGCAGCGGAGGGATTCCCGCTCGTTGGGTCAAGGGATTTGCGCCAGGGGAACCGGCGGCAACTAGTAATACGAAGGAGCTTGCCACAGATGACCAAGGCCTGTATCGTTACACGGTCACCTATGCCGATGCCCATTCATGGGTGGAGGTGTATTTTCCTGGCACCGGCTGGGTTCCCTTTGATCCGACTCCTGGTTTTGACGGCTTCACCGGAGCGGCGGGAACGGATACCAAGGCTTCATTAGATGGTCAACTCCAGGGAATCACTGAACAACTTGCTGCCCTACGGGAAATTCGAGCGGATCTACTCAAGTTGTTTATGGTTAAGCTTGCTGCTTTGGCTGCGGATTGGCGAATGGCCGTAGGAACCTGGAGATTAACTCCATTTGTCACGGCGGCGTCGTTGTTGGGCCTGGGGTTTGCCCTTTTATTATTACGGGAAATACCCCATTATGTTCGGGGTATACAGTCCTGGCTGGACCTGCATCCGGCAAGCCGCTGTTTCCCTGGTCGCATGGAGTTGCTGCGGGCAGCAGACCGGGTATGGACGGAGCTTGCCCAGACGCATGGTCCGAAGCCCTTCAGGATGACGGCCAGGGAGTATATGGAGTTTATATTTTCAAGCCAAGCAGGTGTATTGAAAGATTCAGAAGGATTTGTGCAGGCCTGGGAGCGGCTTTATTATGGAAGAGAGCAGTTGAATCGTAGAGAAAGCGTAAAATTTTTGCAGCAATGTCGTGGTTTCGTGGCAAGCTGTGGAGCAAATCCCTCCAAATCGCGATAGAAGGGCTGTACGGTGGCCGCCGGACTTCCTTGACGACCTCTTTTAACCTTGCGTATAATAGGTGTCATAATTCTAGGGAGGCCAGGTATGAATAAGCCAAATGAAATGATTGTGGTGCTTGATTTTGGAGGACAATACAATCAATTGATAGCAAGAAGAATTCGTGATTTGGGCGTGTACAGTGAATTGCTGCCTTACAATACGTCAGTGGAGCGTTTGCGTGAAATTTCGCCAAAAGGAATCGTGTTCTCGGGTGGACCCTCCAGCGTTTATGCGGAGGATGCTCCTCGAATTGATCCTGGCGTGTATGAGCTTGGCGTGCCCATCTTCGGCATCTGCTACGGGATGCAGCTAATGGCGCATCAGCTTGGTGGGAAGGTAGAACGTGCCGAGAAGCGGGAATATGGTAAGGCGGACGTTGATTTTACCGAAAGCTCTGCCCTGACACGCGGACTTGAAGCCAAACAGACCGTTTGGATGAGTCATGGAGATCATGTGACCTTGCTGCCAGAAGGCTTTGTCGTGGATGCTTCAACGGAGCATGCCCCGATTGCCGGGTTCGCCCATCCTGATCGGAAAATGTACGGCGTACAATTTCACCCGGAGGTTCGTCATTCCATTCACGGCAATGAGATGATTCGTAATTTCCTTTATGAGATTTGCGGTTGTGAAGGCAACTGGAGCATGGAGACATTTATCGAGGATGCGGTGCGTGATATTCGTAACCAGGTCGGCGATAGCAACGTGCTTTGTGCTTTGAGTGGTGGCGTGGATTCCTCGGTCGTGGCGATGCTGATTCACAAGGCGATCGGTGATCAATTGACCTGTATGTTCATTGACCACGGACTGCTGCGCAAGGGTGAAGCGGAGAGCGTTATGGAGACGTTCGTTGGCAAGTTTGACATGAAAGTAATCAAGATCGATGCGCGTAATCGCTTCCTGTCGAAGCTGGAAGGTGTAGATGATCCGGAGAAAAAACGGAAAATCATCGGCAACGAATTTATCTATGTGTTTGACGAGGAGTCGGCCAAGTTTGACGATTTCAAATTCCTGGCCCAAGGCACGCTGTATACGGATATCGTAGAGAGCGGCACAGCTACGGCGCAGACGATCAAGTCTCACCATAACGTGGGTGGTTTGCCGGAGGATATGAAGTTTAAGCTGATTGAACCGCTTAGCTCGCTGTTCAAGGACGAAGTGCGTAAGGTCGGCGAAGAGCTCGGTCTGCCGAAGGAAATTGTCTGGAGACAACCCTTCCCGGGTCCAGGACTTGCCATTCGCGTATTGGGCGAAGTCACCGAGGACAAGCTTAAGATCGTTCGGGATTCCGATTACATCCTGCGCGATGAGATTGCCAAAGCCGGTCTTGACCGCGAAATTTGGCAATACTTCACGGCCCTGCCGAACATGCGCAGCGTAGGCGTGATGGGCGATGCTCGTACTTACTCCTACACCGTAGGCATTCGCGCCGTAACCTCCATTGACGGCATGACCGCCGACTGGGCACGTATCCCTTGGGACGTGCTGGAGAAGATTTCGGTACGTATCGTCAACGAAGTAGACAACGTCAACCGCGTGGTGTACGACATTACGTCGAAGCCACCGGCTACGATTGAGTGGGAATAGACTAAATAGAAGTATTATAAAAAAGGTCCTCTGCGAAAACCACTGAGAGGTGGGGCAGAGGACCTTTTTATTATTTAATTAGGAATGCAGATTTCACAAGTGTACCAGGCATTTTGTATTGCTTCTGCCGTATGCGCCCTTAAAATTCAACTCTCAAATCGAGCAATCAACTTGGCCTGATGCAATCGCAAAATATCTTCTACAGAAATATCATATTTATCTGCAAGAATGAGAATGTTGTCCATCACATCTCCCAGTTCTTCAACCAAGTTAGCTTTTAATTGCGCTTGATCCAGCTTTGCCTCATCAGGGCGATCTCTACCGATCTCGATGCTTCTCACTGCACGGGACACTTCCCCAACCTCTTCAGTCAGAAAGCCTATGCGAATAAAGGGTTCATATTGATACCAGTTTCTTGTTTTGTAGAATTCTATAATCCATTGTTGATATTGAGTAATGTCCACCATTTCTAACCCCCGGTATATTTAATATAATATAATGATAGCATAGACAGAATGGAGTGTTATTAGGATCATGCGGGTTACAGTTTATTGCGGGGCAGCTCTTGGACATGATGAGAAGTACCCACGAATAGCCAAGGAATTGGCAGAGTGGATTGCAGGAGAAGGACATGTACTGGTTTACGGCGGGGGAAATGTTGGCTTGATGGGAATGCTTGCAGATTACGTTTTAGCTCGTGGAGGACAAGTGATAGGTGTAATGCCGGAGTTCTTGGTAGGGAGAGAATTGGCTCATCCGGGACTTACGCGTCTTGAAATTGTACAGACCATGCATGAACGGAAAATGAAAATGATTGAACTTGGTGATGTGTATATTGCGCTTCCAGGAGGTCCCGGTACATTGGAGGAAATTACGGAAGTCATCTCATGGGGAAGGATCGGCCAGCATTCGCATCCCTGCATTTTTATGAATCAGACCGGATTTTACGAGGAGTTAAAGCAGCAGTATACAAAGATGGTGCAAGAAGGATTTTTAACTCATACAGATTTCGAGAAGATTTTGTTCGCAGAGGATATAGTGGAGATTGAGCCATTTATTGAAGCTTATACGCCGTGCGCTGTGCGTGAGTATAAATAAAGGAGATAACTATGGAATTCATCCAGAATTGGCTTGCAGAAATGGGAGTTGCTGATGAACTTGTCGGCGGCTTGGCCAATGCTATTGGCATCGTGGGAATTATCATATTAAGCATGGTTGCACATTTTGTGGCTAGAGGGATTATTCTGAGAATTATCACTTATTCAATTCGCAGCAACCGCATCAAGTGGGATAACTATATACTGGAACGCAAGGTGTTTCATAAATTGGTCCATGTGGTTCCGGCCATCATTATTTATTATGCTGCTTCTTTGTTCCCGGCTTATCAGACGCTTATCGTAAAAGGCGTTATTCTGTATATTATCATAATATCGTTAATGGTCGTGAATGCGTTCCTCAATGCAATTCATGATATTTATGCCACGTATGAAATTGCCAAGGCTCGTCCGATTCGCGGTTATATTCAAGTGGCAAAGATTTTTGTGTTCATCGTTGGTGGCATTCTATTGATCTCGACCATGATTGGACAAAGTCCGGTTATTTTGCTTAGCGGCATCGGGGCTCTGTCGGCTATCATCATGCTGATCTTCAAGGACTCCATTCTGGGGCTTGTTGCCGGAGTTCAGCTTACCTCCAACGACATGGTGCGCGTGGGCGATTGGATTGAGATGCCGAAGTATGGGGCAGATGGGGATATCGTTGATATTTCCTTGAACACGGTGAAGGTGCAGAACTTTGATAAGACCATTACGACGATTCCAACGTATGCGCTGATCTCGGACTCCTTCAAGAACTGGAGAGGGATGCAAAGCTCTGGCGGACGGAGAATCAAACGTTCGGTCTTCGTGGATACTAGCAGTATTGTCTTCGTAGGATCGGAGATGCTGGACAAATTCAAGAAAATTCATTATTTGCAGGAATATATTGCTCAAAAAGAGATCGACATCGAGCAGTACAATTTGGAGCATCGAATGGACCGTTCAGTCAAAGTGAATGGCCGGGCCATGACGAATATCGGCATCTTCCGTGCCTATATTCTGCGGTACCTTCAGCATCACCCAAGCATTCATCAGAACATGACCTGTATCGTCAGGCAGTTACAGCCGACCGAAACCGGGATTCCGCTGGAGATCTACGCCTTTGTTAACGATATTAACTGGGCTGTTTATGAAGAGGTGCAATCGGATATTTTTGACCATATTTTTGCCGTAGCGCCTGAATTCGGCCTAAGAATCTTCCAGAACCCGACGGGATACGATTTGCAGCATCTGCTCAAGAACGAGTAATTCATGACATATTTGTCTAGATGTCGAACGTTAAAGTGTAAAACCTTGTTGAATATTCGTTTTTTCTGTTGACATCTCCAGCGTGTCCGCCTAGAATGAATCATGTGATAAGCCTTCATTGCAGGGCTTTCGAGGATATCGACAAAGAAAATTAAATCCTTTCGTATAATTCCGGGAATAGGCCCGGAAGTCTCTACGAGGTCACCGTAAATGATCTGGCTACGAAAAGAGGAACCGCTGGTTTTGGCCGCTCCGATGACGTGTCGTTACGTGAATTTTTCGGAATGGGGCCGGACTTCCACCAAGGCTTTACGCCTTTGGAGCGATTCTTCTGGATGTACGGAACCCGGGGGAGAACACCTCGGCTTTTTGTCGTTGTCCGACTCATCATAAGGGGGAGTATTTTAATCATGGATCGGTTTTTTAAACTGAAACAGAATGGTACAACGGTGCGTACGGAGATTATGGCCGGCTTGACCACATTTATGGCTATGGCCTACATCCTGACAGTCAACCCGAATACGCTGACCGCCTTTGGTCAAATTGACATGGGCTGGTATTCTGTATTTCTGGCAACGGCTCTTGCCGCCGGGATCTTCACCATCGCCATGGGGCTGTTCATTAACTTTCCCGTAGCGCTTGCACCAGGCATGGGGTTGAACGCCTATTTTGCCTCCGTAGTTCTTTCATCAGCATCAACAGATCATCCTTTTACTTGGGAAATGGGTTTGACCGCCGTCTTTATCTCCGGTTTGATCTTCATTCTCTTGACCGTGACCAAGATTCGCCAAATGCTGCTGGATGCCATTCCGGATTCGCTGAAGCATGCTATTACGGTCGGGATCGGTTTGTTTATTACGATTATCGGCCTGAAGAACAGTGGCCTCATGACAGTGGGCGTAGAAGCGGGCAGCGACATTCCTGCACATACGTTTACGGATGTGCTTTCCTTTGAAACAGTAATTCATTTGGGGAGCCTGCATAATACAGATGTACAGCTTGCCTTGATCGGTCTGCTCCTGATCGGCATTCTGATGGTTCTGAACGTGCGTGGTGCAATTTTGCTAGGTATTGTCGGAACAACGATTGCAGCTATCCTGATGGGTGCGGTTGATTTCAACTCGGTATCGGCCAGCGAAGCCAAATGGATTCCAGATTTCACTCAAATCAACTTTATGAAGTTTGACTGGGAAGGTATTCTGCATACCGGGATTATCTCAGCCATCGCCACATTTACATTCGTTGAATTGTTCGATACTTTCGGTACTTTGGTGGGTACAGCTACTCGCGCCGGTATCATGAAGGACCCACAAGAGGGCAAGAAACGCGTAGGTAAAGCGATGCTGGTTGACGCCGTTGCTGTAACGGGCGGCGCTATGCTGGGAACCTCAACTACGACAGCTTATGTAGAGAGCGCAGCGGGGGTTGCCGAAGGTGGACGTACTGGTTTGACCGCAGTAACCACAGGCGTGTGCTTCCTGCTTGCCTTGTTCCTGGCTCCAGTTATCGCTTTGATTCCAGGTTCAGCTACAGCAGCAGCCTTGATTATCGTAGGTGTGCTGATGGTTCAATCCATCAAGGAAATTGACTTCCAGGACATGGTCGTTGCAATTCCTGCCTTCCTGACCGTAACGATGATGCCTTTCACTTACAACATCGCTAACGGGATTTCGTTCGGGGTTGTATTCTATGTAGTTCTGGCGTTTGTCGCCAACCTGTTGGGCAAGAAGAAATACGATATTCACTGGTTAATGTGGGTGCTGTTTGTTCTGATTATTCTGCGCTACGTATTCCTTGGAAGCGCAGGCTAACATATGGCATAGTGTTATAGCAACTTTATTGGCGTAAGGCCAAGTAACTCCCCTTTCCAAGCAGATGGGTTCATTTCTGGACAACCGCTGCTGAGAAAGGGGAGTTTTTTCTTTTATAGTACCTAAAAGTAATAAACGTGTTTGTCCAGCCGAACGAGATATTTTATATATAATAGAAGAAAGGTTCATAGCCGACCCTATCTAATAGATTGGTCCGGTTTTTTAACATGAATATATTAGCTTATCGGAGAGCATTGGCATCAGGGGGTAAGAGACTGAAAGTATCGCTGCTGATAGACCTATTTGCTTGGTATATATCTTTTTTGAAAAAAACTCTTGCATTTATATTGAGCAGTTGATATTATATAGAAGTTGCCGCTGAAACACGGCGGTCGACACGAAGACAAGTTGATCTTTGAAAACTGAACAACGAGTGAGTAAGAAATAAAGAGAACGAAAGTTCTCGTCAGCAAGTTTACATGAGCAAGTCAAACACTTTATTGGAGAGTTTGATCCTGGCTCAGGACGAACGCTGGCGGCGTGCCTAATACATGCAAGTCGAGCGGAGTTATTTGGGAGCTTGCTCCTAAATAACTTAGCGGCGGACGGGTGAGTAACACGTAGGTAACCTGCCTGTAAGCCTGGGATAACTAACGGAAACGTTAGCTAATACCGGATACGCAAGCCTCTCGCATGGGAGACTTGGGAAAGACGGA
>NZ_LN909043.1 GCF_001486585.1 Paenibacillus senegalimassiliensis | reverse complement strand
AGTGTTTGACTTGCTCATGTAAACTTGCTGACGAGAACTTTCGTTCTCTTTATTTCTTACTCACTCGTTGTTCAGTTTTCAAAGATCAACTTGCTTTTTCTTCATCACCGCGTTTCAGCGGCGACTTAAATAATATAACACGCTGGGTTTTAAATAGCAAGCACTTTTTTTGAAAAGATTTTAATAGCTTGCATTCCCTAAGCACACCCAGATGCTTTTCCCAATTTCCACAAACAGAATAGGTAGATTGGGACATTTAATATATCATAATATTGCAATCTGCTCAAGCGGTTTAGCAGCAAAAAATGCTATATCTCGACTAAAGTATAATTCGAAAAAGCGAGGGCATCCCATGATACCCTCGCTTTACTGGTTGTATCAGCCTAACTGTTAATCCAAGGGTTATGCCGTGTCGAAGCTTTTGTGGAGCGCGAGGTTTGGTTGCGAGACCCAGATGCGTCTCTGCCAGATTTCCCTCGGTTTCCTTTAGCAGAAGCAGCAGGACCTCCCGAGATTTTAACATTCTTCTTCGTCTGCGACTTCGCTTTCCCTGCTGGTTGATGATCCGGCTCTCTCTTTAAGTTACCTTTCAAATTCTCGGAGGCGACATACTCTCCCTTTAAGGGCTTATTGGCGATAGGGGCCTGATTCGCCAGCCCTGCATAGGCCTGGTTATAACCAGGCATCACCGGAGCGTGATTGGCATAGGGATAAGCTGCTGGTTGATACCCTGGCATCACTGCTCCATAAGGGGATACATACCCCGGGCCAGGCTGCCATCCCATAGAATGTGGATAAGCCATATTCCCGTAGGCTTCCGGAGACACATATTGCGGAGAAACATTATATGGACTATACCCATGAACCGGGCTACCCTTCATCTCCTGATAAGCACCTCCCAGATCGGGAGCCTGTGGCAGCGGCGCATTAGCATTTGATATTCCTGGATAGTTGACGTCCATTGCAGGTAATGTTGCGGGTTGTTGCATATAGGGAACATTGTCATAAAATACTGGTTCAGCAGCAACGGGATACTGATAAAAAGGATGGTAGGTTTCAGGCTGATAGGTGTACGGCGTGGACCCTGAGCAACCACAAGGAGATGGTGCATACCCCATTGCAGGGAGCACAGAGGCTGGCTGCTCCATAGCGTAGTGTGGCATCGGCGGATTAGGATAAGAGGACGGATATAGCGATGACTGCGCCACCGGCTCACCCTTCATGGGCCCATATGCATAAGGATTAAATGTGGCTGGCTCGCCTTTCATCGGCATATTGGCATAAGGATTAATCGCCGCAGGTTCGCCCTTCATCGGCATGTTTGCATAGGGATTATATGCAACAGGTTCGCCTTTCATGGCTTCTCCCTTAAGGGCTTCACCTTTAAGCGATTCCCCCTTCATGGGTGCATACTTGACCGGCTCGTATTTTACTGGCTCAAATTTGGCCGTCTCATATTTAATTTGCTCAACCTCAACCTTGATTTCCATGGGCACCTTCTTCGGCGGCTCTACATGGATCGGCTGCTCCTTGGGTTTTTCCTGTACAGGAAGGGTCTTTGGTTTCTCCTCCTTAACCGGCTTGGGTGCGGTCATTTCCGGCTTCACGTCAGTGGGTACCTTCTTGATAGGTGCCGTATTTTTCTTTCCTCCCGCCCCAGGAACAGTTCCTGGATTCTCATGCGAAGCACCACCTCCCGAGCCTCCTGATGCTGACGGAATATTGACGACCTCTCCAATCTTTAGCTTGTTCGGGTCGCTTAATTGCGGATTGGCCGCGATTAGAGCTTGTAAAGGCAATCCCCATGCTTTCGACAATTTGAACAGTGTATCCCCTTGCTTCACAACATGCTTGTAGACATTCCCCGTCTCTCCACCAATCGTTACAGCTACGGCCGGAATTTTCACCTTGTCGCCAATGTTTAATCGGTCCGGGTTTGCCAGTTGCGGATTGGCTTCAATCAGTTTCTGGAGGGGCACGTTATACTTTTTTGACAGTTCAAATAAAGTATCGCCCTGTTTGACAATGTGGATTTTCACGCGATAAAAACCTCCTAGGTTTCTTCTCCGGTACGTGATGTTCGCCCGGGGCCCATTTATTACATCCTATGCAGTTGCCCGGTTTTTGACATCCCGCAAAATAAAAAATCCTATCTCCCTCTCATAATAGAAAGGAAAATAGGATGGATGTAACAGTTAAGCCGGCGTTATTGCCAAACTTTCAGGCCATCTTGATCGACGATTGCCCGGAACTCTTCCAATAGCTTCAGCGTGATTGGCCCAGCGTGACCTTCACCGATAATACGGCCGTCTACTTCACGTACGGCAATAACTTCCGCTGCCGTCCCTGTCAGGAACACTTCATCCGCTACGTAAACATCATGAAGCGTAAATGGCTGCTCTTGAAGACTATAGCCTTTTTGTCGGCAGATCTCCATGATCGCCTGGCGAGTGATGCCGTCCAAAGCACCCAAGTAGCATGGAGGCGTCGTGATAACTCCATTTTTGATGATAAAAATGTTATCCCCTGAGCCCTCAGTGACATAACCTTGTCCATTCAGCATAATGGCTTCTCCCGCACCAGAGAGATTGGATTGAATCTTCACCAATATATTATTGAGGTAATTGAGTGATTTAATCTTTGGATTAAGCGCATCCGGAATGTTCCGCCGTGTCGATACAGACACAGTCTTGAGCCCCGTCTTATAGGCTTCCTCCGAATAAATAGCCAACTGTTCTACAATAATGACCACGGACGCCGTAGGACAGCGATTTGGATCAAGTCCGAGGTTACCCGCCCCGCGAGAGACGATCAAACGGATGTATCCGTCACGCAGTTCATTACGACGCAACGTCTCAACCAACGCATCTTCCATTTCCTGATAAGATAGCGGGATATTCAGCATAATTGACTTGGCCGAATCATATAGGCGGTCTAGGTGCTCTTTGCATTTAAAGATATTTCCATTGTAAATACGAATACCTTCAAAAATCCCATCCCCGTATAAAAAGCCGTGATCGTACACGGAGACCTTTGCTTGATCCTTGGTTACGTATTGTCCATCTAAATAAATCCATTGTTCTGCCATGTCTTTGACACCTCCGCTTTTTGTTCCCCAGGTGGTAAGCTAGGATAACTCCCCAGCACACGCACTTGACATCCTAATGCTTCAATTTCCTTCATTGCCGAACTAAACAAGACAGAATCCAGCGACTCCAGTACGTCCATGATGAAATAGTAATTACCCAATCTTTTCTTGGTTGGACGCGATTCAATCCGGGTCAAATTCAGTTTGCGCCAGGCAAATGCCGACAATACCTGATGCAGCGCGCCTGGGTAATCCTCAGGCAACGTGATCTGCACGCTCGTCTTGCTCTGGGCTCCAGTTGTTGTCCGTACCTCAAACGACTTAGGTCCAATAAGTACAAACCGGGTAAAATTATTATCATGGTCTGTCACCCGGCTAGCCAGGATATCAAGTCCATGCCGCTGTGCCCCAAGTCCTGTACCGATCGCCGTCCAGCCCTGCCCGGGATTGCGCATAACCCATTCTACAGCTTCCGAAGTGCTTCCAACGTGCTCCAGTTCCGCCTGCGGCATATGTGAGCGGATAAACTGCAAGCACTGCGCCATAGCCACTGGATGCGAAAACACCTTGGTCACCTTACTATAATCTACCGCATCAGCATGGTCCGCAGAGATAAACTCTTCTTTCCGGCCGATCAAATTCTGTATAGAAGGATATACCCACTCCACTTGCATCGGAATGTCCACTTCATGGACAAGCCAATCCATATGCAAGCTCACAGAGCCTTCAATGGTATTCTCCATCGGAATGACGCTGTAGTCGCTCTTGCCCGTGGCGGTAGCCAAGAAAACATCGGAAATTTGCTTGAAATGCAGCAACTCCGCCGGTTCGTCGCCAAGCAGGTGCAGCGCCGCTTCATGAGACACCGACCCTGCTGGCAGCAGTGCTATTCGCTTCATGTCCTGACTTCCCCTTTGATGTAATCCCAAAATGAACTTTCCTTATCCATAGTAAGCTCCACAGCCCCATGTGTGCAAGATTTTAACCACATCAACTGTGCCGGAACGCCTTGCTCGCCTAATGTATTTAACAAAAAGTTCTCCAGCCGCTTGCTATCATCCTCAGCACGCTTTGCATCCACCAAGCACAGCAACGTGGGTCCCGCGCCACTTAAGGCTGCTCCAAGTGCTCCGTTACCTGCGGCCTCCGCCAAAATCCGGGCCATGCCGGGAACCAGTGCCGCCCTGTAGGGCTGGTGCAGCCGGTCCTGCATAGCTGCGGATATCAAATCCAGGCGGCCAGCCGACAATGCCGCCGTCAACAACGAAGCTCGGCTGACATTATACACCGCATCCTGCAAGGTAACTTGCTTCGGCAACGCGTCTCGCGCTTTGGAAGTAGACAATTGAAATTCTGGAATAGCCACCAGCACATCCAAATCCTGTGGCGGCTCAATTCGCAGCACATCGGCATGGTTGCCATCCCAGGCTGCCGTAATAATTCCGCCGTAGAGAGAAGCCCCTACATTATCGGGATGCTTCTCCAAAGCGGTTGCCATATCGAACAGTTTCGCTTGATCCAGAGGTTCACCGATCAGCAGATTGGCTGCAAACAGCGCTCCGACGATTGCCGAAGCGCTGCTGCCTAGTCCACGTGTAAGCGGGATGTTGGAGTACATCGAGATTCGAAGCTCCGGTATGGCTACCCCCGCCTCCGTAAATACCAACTGTGCAACCTGATAAATCAAATTGTTCTTGTCCTTCGGCAGACCCTTTAAGTCATCCCCATAAAGGTGAAATTCCGTCTTGTCCGCCGGCTTGAGTTCAAGCCATGAATAGAGAGTTAGCGCCATCCCCAAGGTATCGAATCCCGGTCCAAGATTAGCGGTGCTCGCAGGCACCTTCACCCGGACGCCTTCCCGGCGAATCATGCCTGCGCTCCCCGCAACTTGCTGATGGCCTCCATTACCGCAGCTTCTGTATCCTGTACGACCAGCGGTTCGCTGCCAATACTCTTGATAGCGATATTCGGATCTTTCAGGCCATGGCCAGTCAATACGCATACGACCGTCTCGCCACCTTGGAAATAACCTTCCCGATGCAGCTTGTAGACCCCGGCAATCGAAGCAGCCGAAGCCGGCTCTGCAAAGATACCTTCCTTAGCCGCAATGGTCCGGTAAGCATTCAGAATCTCTTCATCCGTAACATAATTGATTTGTCCGCCGGACTCCTCTGCTGCGGCTACGGCTGTCTTCCAGCTTGCCGGATTGCCGATGCGAATCGCTGTAGCAATCGTTTCCGGTTCAAGGATGCGCTCGCCCTTGACAATAGCCATGGCTCCTTCGGCCTCAAAGCCAACCATCCGTGGTAAGGACGTTGATTTGCCGCGCTCATGATATTCTTTGAATCCTTTCCAGTAAGCCGAGATGTTGCCTGCGTTCCCTACCGGTATAGCCAGCACGTCCGGCGCTTTGCCTAATTGATCGCACACCTCAAAGGCTGCCGTCTTCTGACCTTCAATACGGTAAGGATTGACTGAGTTAACCAGCGTAATCGGATGTTTGGCCGTGATATCACGAACAATCTCCAGAGCGCGGTCAAAATTCCCTTCAATGGCGATAACCTTTGCGCCGTATATCATCGCTTGAGCCAACTTCCCGAGCGCGATATTGTTGTTTGGAATCAGCACGATACAATCAATCCCGGCACGAGCGGCATAAGCTGCTGCGGCTGCCGAGGTATTCCCGGTGGACGCGCACATCACAGTTGTGCTGCCTTCCTCAATAGCTTTGGCAACAGCCATAACCATACCACGGTCCTTAAATGAACCGGTCGGGTTCAGCCCTTCGTATTTAAAATACAGGTCCAGCCCCAACTCCTGCGACAGATTCTCTGCACGAACCAGCGGGGTATTGCCTTCCTGTAGGGTAAGCTTCGGTGTGTTGCTATTGACAGGCAAATATTCCTTGTACGTTTCCAATAGTCCGAGATATCTCATGCGTATGAACTCCTTTTATCTGAAATGTGTATTTCCGTGTCTGATTGAGACTTACCCTTCAACGCGATAGACGCTCTTGATCCGGTGGATGACATCCAGCGACTCGAAATGGTTGATTACCTTCTCCAGGCTAGCCTTGCTGGCACGATGGGTGACAATCATAATCTCGGCACCGGCCAGATTGGTATTTGGCGTCTGAACAACCGAGTCCAGGCTTACCTCATATTCGGCAAATACCTGGGTAATCTGGGCGAGCACCCCCGCCTTGTCATCAACATGCAGCAGCAGGAAGTTCTTGTACGCAACCTGGTCATCGGTTTTCAGCTTTTTCGTTTTGTAAGGAACGATGGCTTTCAGTCCGTTAACCCCAAGCTTGAGGTTCTTGACCACGGCGACCAGATCAGCCACAACTGAGGTTGCCGTTGGCATTTCACCGGCACCAGCACCATAGAACATCGTCTCGCCTACCGCTTCACCATAGACGTAGACGGCATTGAATACCCCATGAACCGCTGCAATAGGATGTGTCTTTTTGACCATGGTCGGCTGTACAGTAATACTGAACTCATCATCTTGCTGTTCTGCAATCCCTAACAGCTTCATCTCGTAGCCAAGCTTCTTGGCGTACAATATGTCTTCCTTCGATACGGAGGAAATCCCCCGCACCTGCACATCGCTCAGCTCCACATTCGTACGGAAGCCCAAGGTGCCAAGAATGGCCATCTTCCGGGCCGCATCCAGTCCTTCCACGTCGGAGGTAGGATCAGATTCGGCATAGCCAAGCTGCTGCGCTTCCTTCAGCACATCCTCATAGGAGGCCCCTTCCTGGCTCATTTTGCTTAAAATATAATTGGTTGTACCGTTCACAATCCCCATAATCCGTACAATTCGGTCCGAGGAAAAACCCTCGATAAGCGTACGGATGATCGGAATACCACCGGCCACACTTGCTTCATAGAATACATCGCATTGATGTTCAAGTGCTTTGGCTAAAATCTCCGAGCCGTAGAGCGCCATCAAATCCTTGTTGGCAGTCACAATATGCTTGCCACGCTCCAGCGCCTCCAATATATATGCCTTGGTCTGCTCAACGCCTCCCATCACCTCGACGATTACATCGATATCCGGATGGCGAATCACTTCCCAAGGGTCCTCCGTCAATTTGCTCGAATCCACATAAATGCTGCGGGATTTCTCTACATTTCTGACGGCAATTTTCTCAATTTGAATCGGCGAACCAACTTGACTTGCCAGGTCCTCCTGATGGCCTTCCAAAATACGGACGACTCCGGTTCCCACCGTACCCAGTCCAAGCAAACCCACCTTTACAGGCTTCACTGCTGTCCCCTCCTCATATCCAAGTGCGGGTATGTTTCCCTCTTGGTGTTTGTTTCTATATTTCTTCTCATAATTCCGATCCACCTATTTACCAACCATGGTCAGCCTTGACCCACAATTTGCGTTCGGCGTACCCCAGGAACACTTTGCAGCGATTGCAGCATTTCATCCAGTTCTTCCGTTAGTCTGGAGGTTTCTACAGAAATGACCACATTAGCCTTCCCCTGCAAGGGAATGCTCTGATTAATCGTCAGCACATTCCCTCCCGAACCAGCAATTAAGGCGAGCACCTTCGACAATATGCCGGAGCGATGCTCCAAATCAAAGGAAATGGTCACAATGCTCTCCCGTTCGATTTGGTTCAGTTGATGTATGCCATCCTTGTATTTATAAAAGGCACTTCGGCTTAATCCCACCTGTGCCACAGCCTCATGGACTGTTCTGGCTTCACCCGCTGCCAGCAACTGCTTCACCTGGAGTGTCTTCACTACCGCTTCAGGCAAAATGTCCTCTCGTACCAAATAATAATGCTCTTTCACAATCGTCCGCTCCTTAGAGACTTTTGTTTTCATATAGTGGACATTATAACGGAAAGATGAGCATCCGGCAATGGTT
Organism: Paenibacillus senegalimassiliensis; assembly: GCF_001486585.1. Taxonomy (GTDB): domain Bacteria; phylum Bacillota; class Bacilli; order Paenibacillales; family Paenibacillaceae; genus Fontibacillus; species Fontibacillus senegalimassiliensis. The sequence goes on along the minus strand of NZ_LN909043.1, from coordinate 435,006 downwards.
TTTGCCCTATCTGTAAATGCATGTTCAAAAAGTCGGGTTTTTAGGACCAAGAAGGTTGGATAAAGCTAGGGACTGAGTAGCGGAGCTAAACGTTTTCGGAGAAAACGACTTCGGAAGCATCGGTACGTGAGCAACTTAAATGTTTCTGCAAGAAACATACTACGGAAGCCTATGCTTGGCCCGGCTGAATTCAAGATTCGATGTCGAATTAACTCCTCGAACAGCTTCGTCCTGAGAAGACGACTTTTTGAACAACCTCTATAACAAGAAAAGCACCCTATAGGTGCTCCTCCTGTTAATAATAGTAACTACTGCCCTCTACAAATTCGAATTCGAAATCGCCGATCCGAACCGGAGTGCCGTCTTTGGCGCCCCGTTTGCGTAGTTCCTCATCGACTCCCATATGTCGCAATGTCCGAGCCAACTTCAGGATGGCATCATGTGAATTCAACTGCATCCGTTTCATCATGCGTTCAATTTTTACACTCTCAACCACAAATGTCTCGTTCTCACGCTTGATCGTGAAGCTGTCGTCCACGTCCTGTTCCAACTTGTATACCTTGCGTTCCGGAATCTCAGTCACTTCTTCAATGGCCAGAGCTTCAGGAATTTGATCAAGCAAATCAGCAACACGGTACAAGAGCTCTTGCACGCCTTGCCGAGTTAAAGAGGAGATAGGCATGATCTCCAAATCACCACGCACTTTGGCAACTTCCTCCCGGAATTTCTCCAGATGCTCGGCAGATTCAGGCATGTCCATTTTATTAGCAGCCACGATCTGCGGACGATTCTCCAGATCGGCATTGTATTGTCTAAGCTCATCATTGATCTTCTGCCAGTCGTCAAAAGGATCGCGTCCTTCCGATCCGGCCATGTCCACCACGTGGATAATCAGGCGGGTACGCTCCACATGCCGCAGGAATTCATGTCCCAGGCCTACGCCTTCATGAGCTCCTTCAATCAGACCCGGCAAATCGGCCATGACAAAGTTACGGCCTTCTCCTACTTCAACTACGCCCAGATTCGGGGTAATCGTCGTAAAATGATAGGCGCCGATCTTCGGGGTAGCTGCCGATACGACCGACAGCAACGTTGATTTCCCAACGCTAGGGAAGCCTACGAGACCCACGTCAGCCATAACCTTCAGTTCGAGCACAACCCAGCGCTCCTGGCCTTCCTCGCCATGCTCGGCCAATTCAGGTGCCGTATTATTGGGCGTTGCAAAACGGGTGTTGCCACGACCTCCGCGACCTCCGCGGGCAATAGTGACCTGTTGTCCGTGACGGGTCAAATCGGCAAGCACTTCCTGCGTATCATCATCGATTACGATCGTTCCCGGAGGAACCCTTACGATCATGTTCTCGGCGTTCGCGCCATGCTGGCTCTTATTACGCCCCTTCACGCCGCGCTCTGCTTTGAAATGCCGTTGATAACGGAAATCCATCAGCGTTCTCAAGCCCTCATCCACGCGAAAGATCACGTCACCACCTTTACCGCCATCCCCACCGGCAGGTCCACCTTCCGGCACGTACTTCTCGCGGCGAAAGGCAACGATTCCATCGCCTCCGTCGCCGCCCTTAACATAAATCTTAGCTTTATCTACAAACATGCATTCACCTCATTCATTTTTCCGCAAGCCATTCGCAGTCTCAGGGAGCTATACTCCGAATCCAATTGCTCGGCACGAATCCGTCCCGCCGTCATCCATCCGCCCATATGCTGCCCAAGCAGTTCACGATTTCCCGCTGTGCCCAATTGATCAAACCGGACGACAACCTCTTCGTCCTCAAGGTACAAGAGCATCTTGAGCTGTAAGGTCTCGCCCCAGGAAGAACGGCCGCTGTACTGAAATGCCCGTACCGTTTCCATAATCGCCTCTGTCAGTTCCTCCGCATCCGCTTCCGTCAATAAAGTCCCCAATTGCAGGTCATCCGCAATGTCAACCTCCAATTGTACAGAACTATTCACCTCACGGAAGGATTGCAGATAAAACACCAGGGACGGAATGCCAAGCCGGGAAATTTTGCTCTCCACAGCCATGCGTCCTTTTATTCTTTCCACGCAGTCAACCAGTTTATCAATTTTCCGCAATTGGATATATCCGTATAAAATCTGCAAGTCGTTCATCCAATCGTGCCGATGATGACCTAATGTTGCTGTGGCCGTACGTTGCACCGATGCCAGCAGTTGCTTGCGCTCGGTTGCGGCCTGCTTGCGAATATGTCTGACATAGGCCCAAAATGCGATAAGCAGGCTCCCAAATAACAAGACCTGTCCTATCGGCGATCTCAGATAATACACAATAGCCAGGCAGACTAGTGCCAATAGCACAAACATCGCCCGCACCATGAACCGATGTTTCATATTTTCCCCGTTCCTCTAACAAATTGATCAGGTTATTGACCCCGATATCACTACCAAGTATAGCATAAACCTGTCTGAATATCGCTCTCGTCATTCAAAAAAAGAAAGCCCCGGCACCAAAAGTGCCAGGGCTTTCGTATAAGCTCTTAAGCTTCGACTGCAGCCGCTACTGGAGCGACTTCCACAGGGTAGACGCTCACTTTTTTGCGATCGCGACCCCAACGCTCGAATTTCACAACGCCGTCAACTTTCGCGAACAACGTGTCATCCGAACCGATACCTACGTTCGTGCCTGGATGAATCTTCGTACCACGTTGACGAACAAGGATACTTCCGCCTGTAACCGTTTGACCGTCAGCACGTTTCACGCCAAGGCGCTTCGCGATGCTGTCACGTCCGTTCTTTGTGGAACCTACACCCTTCTTGGATGCGAATAACTGGAGATCCAATTTCAACATTGTAGTCTACCTCCTTCTTCAAATATTTAATTCCTCTATCTGAATATACTTACCGTATGATTCTTGAATACCCTTCAGCATAACAACAAGTGAGGCAAGCAGCAATTGCGCTTGTTCTTCAGCTTCAGACCGAACATCCCGCGGAAGACTCGCGCTTAAAAAGCCGTTCTTCATGCTGGAGTCCATCACAATTCCCGTCAACATCTCAATCGAGTTAACCGTACCTACGGTAACCGCTGATACGCCAGCGCACACAATGTCCTCACCAGCCTTGGCATAGCCCGCATGGCCTTCAACCTTGAAACCTGAAATGCTGTTATCTGCAAGGCGCAATATGGAAACGATAATCAAATTACCGCACCTTCTTACGCTTGGATTTTCTCGATAGTTACTTTTGTGTATGGTTGACGATGACCTTGTTTCTTGTGGTAGTTCTTCTTCGGCTTGTATTTGTAAACGATAACCTTTTGGCCTTTGCCGTGTTTTTCGACTTTCGCCGTTACACTTGCGCCGGATACCAATGGAGCTCCCGTTACCAAACCTTCGCCTTTGGATACTGCCAATACACGGTCGAACGTCACGCTAGTGCCGTCTTCTGCGTTCAATTTCTCGATGTAAAGTACATCGCCTTCTTGAACACGGTATTGCTTACCGCCAGTTTCAATGATTGCGTACATTTGCTTGCACCTCCTCATGTCTCAGACTCGCCTGATTCAGGTGCCGTAAGAACCGTAAAGTTCAGCGGACTTGTCAACCCAATCGGAGCGGTTACAGCATGTGCACAAGCTAACGCATGACACATACCCTAATATACTATCATGGAGCCTGCAGAAAATCAACCAGTAATTGTATTCTCCTCACGCATACGCTTGCGCGTCATCTCCAGCAAGCCAAGTCTTGTCCAACCAAGGATATGGTGCTGGGTACGATCGCTATACATGGCTTGCTCCAGTCGCTCGCATACAGCCGTTCGGTGAGTGTCGGTGTCCATGTCGATAAAATCTGCAATAATGATTCCACCGGTGTCCCGTAGCCGAATCAGCCGAGCCATTTCCTCTGCGGCCTCCAGATTTGTCTGGAACACGGTATCCTCCAAACTGGCTCCACCCGTGAATTTTCCAGTGTTCACATCAATCACCGTCAGGGCCTCCGTCGTATCCCAGACCAGATATCCTCCGCCAGGCAGCCAAATTTTCCGTTGGAAGTCCTTCTCTAGCTGCGGCTTGACATCATAATAATCAAATACCGGCGTGTCACCCTCATAAATAATAATGTCCGGGGATTCCCCGGGCAGCATCCCTTGCAAGAAGGTCAAGGCTTCCTCCGCCTGTTCCGGGCTATCCATAATGAGTTCATCCGTCTCCGGACTATAAGCATCCCGCATCAGACGCTGAATCATACTAAGATCATGATGTAGCACCACAGGGGCAGTAAGCTGCTCTGCCTTGTCCAAAATCGAGGCCCACTGATTGCGCAGCAGCAACAAATCCTCTTCAATGGATTTAACGTCTTCCTCCTCCGCAACCGTGCGAAGAATCAACCCTTCCTCTTCAGTCCGCAGTTCCTCACCGATAGAGCGCAAGCGTTGCTTCTCCGCTTCACGGCTGATTTTCTTGGATACCGCCACATAACCCGAGGTCGGCATATACACAATCCAACGTCCGGGAAGTGAGTAATGGGTCGTCACCCTTGCTCCCTTATTGCCTATTGCCTCTTTGACAACCTGAACCACTAATTCTTGTCCCGGCTTGAGCAGTTCCGCAATGGAGGGCTTGGGTTTGGGCTGCTTCTCCAGATGGGGATGCAATACGTCATCAATATAAAGAAATGCATTTTTCTTCAATCCGATATCAACAAATGCTGCCTGCATGCCAGGAATCACATTAACTACTTTGCCCTTCATAAAGCTGCCAACCAGGCCTCTATGCTGAGAACGCTCCACCGCATACTCCACCAGTTTGCCGTCTTCCAGAAGCGCCATCTCGGTAGAGCCGGGCTCGCAGTGAACAATCATCCTTTTCATGGACTCACCCTTCATACGTTCGTCATGTTTGGAAGTGCGGCGAACAACATATCCGTTATATTATAACATGACTTTGTTGCCTCAAGCACCCGAACCTCCCTGTAAGAAAGAGGAAATCACTCTCTGTTCCGGGACGACCGCAACGATGTGCCCTCGCGGGTTCATCACATAGATAAAGTGATACTTTTCCCTTCTAAACAAACGTAGAATGTGATCTAAAGGTTGCGTTCTCTCAGCAATGATGGGCTGGGCTAAAGTCCCAGTCAGCAGATGCCTGGCAAAGCGCTGGTCCCGGTTCATCAAGAAGCGCAAAAAACGGTAAGGAATATTCCGGTAATCCACGATATTGGAATAGAGCAAAAACAGGCCAATCAATAGCAAATTAAGCTGCAATCCCCCTGCCGTAAATAAGAGCGGAAGAGCGGAATACACGACGACCAGCACACTGAACACCAGACTAATTCGGTATGACCAAATCAGGGTAGCATGGTAAGGCAAGATAATGCTGCACAAGGCCTGGCAGACCTTTCCTCCATCCAGAGGCAAAATGGGCAACAGATTGAACAAAGCGATAAGCAAATTGCTGGTGATAAAATAATCCAGAAAGGGCCCGTCCCACCATCCGGCAGCATGAAGCAGCAGAGAGGCGGCAACCAGTAAGATGTTCTGCAAGGGACCCGCCAAGGCCACCACGATCTCTCGTACCGCTGTAATATCACCTGCCTCTTCCATGACGGCGACTCCACCGAATGGAAGCAGTTCAACAGACAAGACCTTGATGCCGAAGAGGCGTGCCGCAAGAACATGCCCCATTTCATGAATAAAGACGATACTAAACAAGGCCAGTAGTTCAAGAAAATGACCTGTTAGTACCGAAGTCATCATCAAGATCACAAAGAAAGGATGGAAGGACAATGTCATGCCGCCATATCTAATCAAGCGGCACCACATCCGCCGGGTCGATATAGCGATCCTCTTTTTTGAGAGCAAAATAGAGCGTTGGGCGTGGAGTTTGTACAAACTGCGGCAAAGTGCCCAGCACATCCCCGCCCTCCAGCCAGTCACCTTTGTCCACGGAAATCTGGTCCAGACGCCCATAGACGGATACGTATCCACCAGCATGCTGGACAGTGACCGTTAGTCCGGTCAAAGCGTCGTTTGCCACAGACAGTATCCTCCCCGTTTCAATGCTTCTGACTTGTACCACTCCAGCGCTACGCACCGTATCGGGAACAATCTCTACCCCTTTCAAACTCAGGGCAAACGGGCCTGCCAAGCTTCCCTCCAGCGGGGGGGTGAACCCGCTCTGCGCCCCTACCTTAAGGCTATCCTCTTCATGAGTTTCAAATATAGGAATAAATGACGGTGCTCCGCCGAAATGACTTGTGTACCACGTCTCAATGGCTTTGAAATCCATCTCTTCTGTGAGCGACTGCGCAACAAAGACACGGATGGGTGACGCCCAGGACGGCTCATAATGGTGTATTCCCCAGAAACCAGCGAACAGCATAGCGCTGATCATCAGACGAGCGAACATTGCGCTCCAGATAGAAGATTTAGGACCAGAATCTCCCCCATCTCCGTCACCGCCATAAGCACCAGCATAGGGGGCCTGCCATCGGCCCTGTCCCCGCTTCCATAACAGCTCCGGATCACGCTCTATGCCCTCCGCCGATTCCGCAGTGCCTAGTCGTTCAAAATAGGAGACTGTTGGTCTATCCGATATCTTGTCCCGCTCCGCGGGAGTCAACTTTACTTGTCCTTGCATCGTCAACTCGCGAATTCGCTGCTCTCTTCGCTTCCTTACATTGGTTTTAACATCCATCACTAATCCCTCCGGTCGCTTCGCCACAGCGTTTCCCGTCAAGCGGGGCCTGTACTTATACTTATGAGCTTCCGGATTGGATTATGAACAAGCCTGATTAGGCTAATGCCCCATAAAGTGCAAAAAAACCGATGCCCATGCATCGGTCGCGTTTAATTCACTTTATATTTCTCCTGATGTAGCTTAATGCTGAACACCAGTCCAATACATAACATATTAATCAGCAGAGAGGTTCCACCATAGCTGATGAACGGTAGTGTAATCCCCGTAATTGGCATAAGACCAATCATCATACCTACATTTTCGAAGATCTGAAACAGAAACATGGCTACGATACCAATAATCACATAGGCCCCTCGTTTATCAATGCAATGCAAGGCGATCAGAATCATTCGATAGATAAACAGAAAATAAAGCAGCAACAGCAGCGAAGAACCAACAAACCCAAACTCTTCGCCGACCACGACGAAAATGGAATCAGAATAAGGGTAAGGAATAAACTTCTTATTCTTCAGTTCGCCCTTCATGTAGCCATCACCAAGTAGTCCACCTGAACCAATGGCTATCTTGGCATAGTTCGACTGATGTTTATCATCGCTAGAGGCCTGGTCCGGATTAATAAAGGTGTTAATTCGTTGATACCAGTGTAGCTTTTGATGCTTGGTAAGGTAGTCCTGAATCTCTGTATTGAAGGCATTGAACAACGTCACCGCCAGAATCAAAGCTGCCACGGCTGCGGTCAAGGCAATCAGAACATGGCTGTACCTTGCATTGCCAATCCAGAGCATCCCCACTAGAACCACGAGATAGATAATGGCATTCCCCAAATCAGGTTGAATCAGAACGAGAAAGAAAGGGAGCAGCGTTACCAAGGTGATGGGTATGATGTCACGGCGGAATTGCAGAGGTTTTCCTTGTTTTTTCCCCAGGAGGTAGGCCGTAGTCACAATTAGAATGACCTTAACCAACTCGGCGGGTTGAAATTGCAGCCCCCCGATGCGAAACCAACTCCGAGCACCGTTTATTTCCGGAGCAAACAGGTAGACCAGCACCAACAGCACGCAACCGGCACCGTAGAAATACCAGCTAAAGCGCAGCAAGGTGCGATAATCGACCAGTGCTACGCTAAAGACAACGATAAACCCCAAGACATAGAACAGCAGCGTCTTGATATCGTAGTTACGAAATTCCGATTCGTAAGGAGCGATGGCGCTGCGCACCAGCAAGGTACTGAAGAGCATAAACAGCCCCAGGATGCTCACCATCAGCCAGTCCAGTTTTTTGAGCTTAAACAGCAACGATTATCCACCCATTCCAAAAAGCTTCTTAAAGCGTGTGAACACGCTCTTCTTCTGATCCATGAGCATCAGAGGCACCGTATCACCTAAAATTCGTCTTGCAATGTTACGGTAGGCAATCGCAGCAGGTGAATCCGGGTTCATCACCGTAGGCTCCCCGCTATTTGCAGCCTTAATGACCTTCTCGTCATCTGGTACAATACCGATCAAATCGATGTTAAGGACTTGCAAGATGCCCTCAATATCCAGCATATCTCCGGATTTCATCATATTGATCTTGATCCGATTGACCACCAGTTTGGGGGAATCAATATGCGAGCTCTCCAGCAAACCGATAATCCGGTCAGCATCACGTACAGCCGCATGTTCCGGGGTCGTCACGACAATAGCCCGGTCAGCTCCGGCAATAGCATTCTTGAAGCCCTGCTCGATTCCTGCCGGACAGTCGATAATGACATATTCGAATTCTTTCTTTAATTCCAGAATAATATCCTTTACCTGCTCAGGTGTAATTGAATTTTTGTCTTTCGTTTGCGCCGCAGGCAGCATATAAAGCTCTTCAAACCGCTTGTCCTTCACCAGGGCTTGATTCAGGCGGCAACGGCCTTCGGCAACGTCAATCAGATCATAGATGATACGATTCTCCAGCCCCATGACCACATCCAAGTTACGCAGGCCAATATCCGTGTCTACCAAGCAAACTTTCTTCCCTAGCAGCGCCAATGCCGTACCGATGTTGGCCGAGGTCGTCGTCTTGCCGACGCCGCCTTTGCCAGACGTTATTACGATAGCTTCTCCCATGATTCACACCCCTCTAAACACGTTGAAATCCGGTCTGACCCGGGTTACGTTCGTAATCTTGTCAATCTGCATCTTTCCATCCTGTAAATAAGCAAACTCCATACTTGTCTCCCGGTTCTCCCATTCATCCGGAGGCCGACTAATTGTCTCCGCGATTCGCAACTGAGTCGGGGATAGATACGATGCCGCGATAATTGATTTATCATTGCCCTCAAGTCCTGCATGCGCCATTCCCCTAAGTGCACCCAGGATTAGAATGTCGCCAGTACACCGAATCAACCCGCCTGGGTTGACATCTCCGACGAACAATAGATGACCTTCATGATGCAGCACCTGACCCGAACGGACAATTCCCGCAATGGTTGTCATTCCATTTGCCGAGCTATCTTGGACAATCTCGGGCATTTCGAAGGAACGGACAAGCAGATTGCCCTTTTGCTTCAATATATCAAGGATCATGTCTTTCTGGTCCTCGGTGACGATGCGCATGCCCAGCTTCACATCGATATGGATGATTGGACCGGTCAAAATATTTTGATGACTAAACTCTAATTTATATTTAAGTTCTTCCAGCAGACTTGAAAATTCACATTGATCGTCTAGCAGGAAAACCAGGCCATCCTTAATGCCTTTTATCGTCACGTGGTTGGATTTCACTGTCATTAGCCTGTCCCTCCCTCCTAATCAATTCGTTCCAGAGCGGGAAAGTTCCTGCTTGCGACAAGGAAAACTGCACGATTTGTCAAGCCGCCTCATCGGGAGACCGTCTACGGGTAATAATTTCCAACTGCCGTCGTAGCGGCACATAAATAGCCAGCGCAAAAATAAACTGCACAAATACATTAGGAATAATGTGATTTGTCAAAGCCCAGGTGTACGGCTGGTGAGTCAATTCAAATAGCGAATAAGTACCAAACAGAATGGAATCTAGCAACAGACTGCCGAGCAGGACAATAATCATCATCAGAGGAAGCGGCGCACGCTGCGAGCGGGATAGCAATCCCAGCAAATAGCCCGACAAGCCCATGGCAAACGAGTATGTTCCAATCAAAGCTCCATAGAATACGATATCATGAAGGATACCGAATGTCAGGCCCAGGACAAGTCCCGTATGTCGGTGTTCATAAACGGAGAAATATAAAATGACCACATAAACAAGATGCGGAGTAATCCGGGTTTGCCATGCTCCCGGTACCAACCAAGGAATAAGGGTGCCCTCCAGAATGAATAAAACAAAAACGAGCAGCAATAGCAACATTTTGCGCTTACTCACTCTTCTTCACCTTCCGGCTGGAACACAATAAACAATTCCTTCCAATCAGTAAAGCTTGCAGAAGGTTCTACCGTAGCTGTATACGTAAGTCCGTATTCGCCAACTTGGATGCTCTTCACCTTACCTATGACCATGCCCCGAGGGAACACGCCTCCGATTCCGGAAGATACGATCAAATCCTCTTCCTTTAAGGGCGTTGCATCTTCAATTCGAGTCATAAGAAACATATCTTGTTCTTGATCAAACGTCTCAATCATGCCAAACACGTCATTCTCTTTGCCTTGAGCCGTCACGGCGATTCCATTGGAATTCGGATCTCGGGCGTCCATAGAAGTTACCAGTTTGACGGTAGACGTAAAGTTGCTAACATGGCTAATCACGCCAACTAGTCCCTTATCGGAAGTAACAGCCATCCCTTCCTTGACGCCCTCTCTGGCCCCCAAGTTCAGCACAATGGTACGATTCACCGGATCATCATTTACGCTAATGACCTGGGCGATCTTCCATGTGTAGTTATAGAGTTCTTTTTGACTCTCGGTAAACTGAAGCTTCTCATACAAGCGTTCATTCTCTTGAGCAATCCAATTATAAGTGGCTTTATCCCGCGTGTAATGTGCCAAAGCAATCTTTAATTGCTCATTCTCCTCTTGCAACGCTCTAAGGTTCGCAATATCTTCAAACAAGCCCGCTACAAAGCTAGCGGGCTTGTAGAACACGTATTGGACAAAACCCACCGTGTCTTTGACAAATTTCTCAGGCCAAGATAAGGAGGTTCTTGATCCCAAGGTAAAACCCATTACCGCAATAAATAAAATGAGTCCCATCAACAAAATAAACAATCTTTTGTTGCCAAGCAGCTTAAACAGTTTTAGCACCCTCCAACCTTACATATTTCAATCAAAAAAAACGGCATAGGCCGCCCATAAGAGCTTCCTCTTTCAGGACGGCGCCGCTTTATTCATCAGGGTGCCTTCCTCCATGCGAAATTATCGTTTGGAACGAAGGGCGGAACTACTTTTCGCCTTAAATAAATGGATATTGTCGAGTGCCCGTCCCGTACCGATGGCCACACAATCAAGCGGGTTCTCGGCTACGATTACCGGCATCCCCGTTTCGCTGGCCAGCAATTTATCCAAATTGCGAAGCAAAGCTCCGCCACCAGTTAATACGATTCCTCGATCCATAATGTCTGCAGCAAGCTCGGGTGGACACTTCTCAAGGGTAACCTTCACAGCGTCCACAATAGCCCCCACCGTATCACTCAAAGCATCAGAAATTTCATCCGAAGTAATTGTAATCGTCTTCGGCAATCCGCTCACAAGGTCACGCCCACGAATTTCCATCGTCTCCACCTGCTCTAGCGCCAGTGCGGAGCCGATATCCATCTTAAGTTGCTCAGAGGTACGTTCACCAATCATCAAATTGTATTGGCGCTTGATATACTGGATGATGGCCTCATCCATTTCGTCACCTGCAACGCGAACAGATCGACTGGTCACGATGCCGCCCAATGAAATTACAGCCACCTCTGTCGTACCACCGCCGATGTCTACTACCATACTGCCAGTAGGCTCCCAGACCGGAAGGTCTGCGCCAATAGCCGCGGCGAAAGGCTCCTCGATTGTATAAGCTTCGCGTGCCCCAGCCTGCTTGGTCGCATCCTCTACAGCACGCTGTTCAACTGCCGTAATTCCTGAAGGAACGCAAACCATTACGTTCGGATGGCGTTGAAACAACGAGCGTTGCTTCTGCGCCTGTCTGATAAAGTATTTAATCATAGTTGCTGTTGTATCGAAATCGGCAATGACACCATCCTTCATCGGCCGGATCGCCCGGATGTTGCCCGGAGTTCTCCCAATCATCTTCTTAGCCGATTCACCGACAGCCACAATACTCTTGGTGTCCGTATGAATTGCAACCACCGAAGGCTCTCGAACGATAATGCCCTTACCTCTAATATATACCAACGTATTCGCTGTTCCCAAGTCAATTCCCAAGTCTTTCGTAAAGCCACCCAACATGCTGTTTTCTTCCTTTCCTTCTGTATCTAAACTATTATATTACATCAAGCCCTGCTCCTTCAAACTGACGAACTTCCCGTCTCCGATCACAATATGATCGAGGACATCGATTCCCACAATTTCTCCGGCCTCACAGAGCCGTCTGGTCAACTGGATATCCTCTGGGCTAGGCGTCGGATCCCCGCTTGGATGGTTATGAGCGCAAACAATCGAAGCACTACTGCACTTGATCGCGGCACGAAATACCTCCCGCGGATGTACGATGGAAGCATTCAAACTTCCGATGGAAAGCGTCTCCTGAGCAATGATATGATTTTTGGTATTTAGAAAAAGACATACAAAATGCTCTTGTTGCAAATAACGCAATTGTTCCATCAGCAGTTCAGCCACATTCTGTGGACTGCGGATGGTTTCCGCCTCCGGCAGCCTTGTCTTGGCCAGGCGACGACCTAGCTCAATCCCCGCCTTGAGTTGTATGGCCTTGGCTGGGCCAATCCCTTTCGTATGAAGCATTTCATCGAGACTCAAATCCACTAGACCACGCAGACCTCCAGCCGCAGTCAGCATCCGTTGCGCGATATGTATCGCTGATTCTTGCCGCGTACCTGTGCGGACCAGAATCGCCAGCAACTCAGCATGACTAAGCGCTCCCGCCCCGTATTGCAGCATTCTTTCCCGCGGACGCTCCTCTGCAGGAAGATCCCGCAACATATGCATATAAGGAACCTGTTCCATAAATATTCCCTCACTCCCGAATGTTAGTTCGGAAGGATATGCTTTATCACTTCCACTACCCGTCGTTTATAAAACAGAGATGCCAAAATCGTTCAACATATCCACAAGCAACGAGATAGGCAATCCAACCACATTGAAGTAACACCCCTCAATGTGGGTAACTATTGTAGCGCCAAGTCCCTGGATAGCGTAGGCCCCGGCCTTATCCAAACCTTCTCCGCTACGAGCATAGGCTTGAATCTGTGCTTCGGTTAAAGCTTTCATTGTGACTGTGGTTGAGCGGTATTCAACCTTATGCGTTCCTGTAGATGCATCCATACAGGCAACACCGGTATATACCGTGTGACTTCTTCCTTGTAAACTGCGTAGCATGTCCGCCGCTTCTGCCTGTGTCCGGGGCTTTCCTAACACAACCCCATCCCTGACAACGATGGTATCGCTGCCTACGATAATTCCATGGCGTCTGGAGGGTTCCAGCGTGAGCCGGACAGCCTCCGCCTTGCGAGCGGCCAGTTCCTTGACCATCCGGTCTGGAGGCCAATTTGCCGGAGTAGATTCATCGGCATGACTGGGCATAACCTCAAACGGAAGGCTTAAGGATGCCATTAATTCTTGCCTCCGAGGCGAGCTCGATGCGAGAATAATCTGAGGCAAGTTTGCTGCTTCCAATGCCGAACTCTCCTTTGTAAAGACGTTTCATAGACGGAATGGTTACAACTTATGGGTTGTCATCCTCGCCATATTTTGACACTAACCTATTATATGATTAATTCGGTCCCCGGTGCAAACACAAAAAAGACAGAGGAAACGATTTCCAGTCCCCTGTCTTCTTCCCGTAATCCCTTTATTCAAGCCCTTTTGCAACCAGTGATTGCTCAGCCAGGATAAAGCGCATCATTTCGTTTTGAACTTCCCATAGTAGCGTCTTGGCGCCGCTCTTGTCATATTCCCCCATAGCCTCCACCGCCCCATTCATAGCCTTCTCCATTTCACTGATGTGCAGGGCCTGTTCCTCAGACCATTTGCCACGGATTGCAGATACGCTTTCTGTCCATAACTGATGTTGTTGTTCCAACAGTAACTGATCCTCGGCACCAAGCGTCCCCTGCTCGGCATCTGTCAGCAAGGAGGCCGATGCCGAGCTTAGCAAGGCTGTTAATTCGCTGCTATGTTTGAAAAAAATCTCCAGGTTGTCCGGATTGCCAGAGAATTCAACATCGATGGCCTGCGGAAGTATGATCTCATGCAAGATTAAATGTACTCCCGCCGCCTTTAATTGTCCGCTCAGCAGCTTCGACTGTTCACGATCTGTCGAGACCCCGGCATATACCCGTTTCTCATCCACGGTGTCCCTGGCAGCCGCCACTCCTGCTGTACGCAGTTCCTCCTGTGCAAGCTCTACGCCGTTAGCCGAGCTAAATACACCATATTGCAGGAAGTAGTAAGTTTGCTCCGAAAGATTCACACTGATTTGCGGTATCATGTCCTCACTTGACTTGTTCGCTTCATCAATTACTCCTATGACCGGAAGAACGGCGTCGTCCCCCACCTTCGTCTGTGAGGTTTCTGTGCCCAGTCCTGGAATAGGAAGTGGTATTTCCTGATTAAATAGCGACAACACCACGAAGCCAAATAAGGCTCCCGTTACAATCGCCCCCGTTAGCGAGCCTGCTACCTTCCACCATGAGGTTCGGCTAGGACGAGAGTAATGTGGCTCCCGCCATTCCTCCTCATCTTCAGGCAACAAGTCTAGACGCTCTCGTTCCCGTCCATCTGGAAATACGGTTAACCCCATTCCCGTATAATCGGTAAAAGGATCGCCCCATTCCTCTACCGTCTCTACAGCCCGGTATTGAGGGGCAGAATAGGCTTCTGGTTCCACCGGCGGTCTCCTGCCAAATGGCACTACCTTGTCCTCTCCCGGCTCCTTCTTCTGAACTGGCCTGAATTCACGGCCTTCGTCATCAAACCGGAATGTCATCTTGGCTTTGTTCACATCGACACGCTCCTTGTCCATTCATCTAGAAATACAATATGAGCGTTCATGTTGTTATATGTCATGTCCCAACAACCCTTGGACGAGTTACCTGCACCCTGCCGCACAAAATAGTTCAAATTTTTAACTTGCCAGCTTCCTTGATCCAGACGTATCATCATTATATTAGGAAGCAATAGATACTACATCATTACAAAAGAACTGCGGTGTCCTATATGAAAGGCATAAAATTATCCCAATATATAACTTCAAATGGCATGGAGCTTGAGCCGTTTTTGGAGTTGGCTATACTGCTGGCACGTACGCTCCAAAACGAGCATGAAGAACTCTCTTATCTGAATTGCCTCCATCCCGAGAACATCCTGATCCAGCCAGGCGAGCAAGTGGCTCACTTGACAAGGGAAGCTACAAATGACAGGGCATACCTCTCCCCTGAGCAATATGGAATTATTAATCACCTCCCGGACGGACGTTCAGATTTGTATACACTGGGTGTTATTATGTATGAACTACTCACAGGGCATCTGCCCTATGCTGTAAATGATCCTATGGATTGGAGACTGGCTCATTTATCTTACGCACCTACATCTATCGCCCGCTATCGTAACGATTGTCCTTCAATGCTAGAGAAGATATTGTTGAACTTGCTCGATAAAAACATGATGAAGCGCTATCCTAGCGCCCGTTCATTGCTACGTGATCTTGAGATTTGCCATGCTGGCTTGCTGCACCCAGACGCTCTTCTTCACCAGACGTTGCTATTACTGGACCCAGGCCATTTGGTGTCACGAATTCACACAGCTCATTCATGGAGCAAGGAACTCGAGCAGCTTCAGCATCATTGGAAGGTCATTTCCCCCGAGCAGGGCAAGTTAATTCATATCACCGGACAAAAAAGTAGTGGTAAGACAACGCTGATCCGGCAATTTATACAGTCGCTCAAGCAAACGGCAACGGTCATTGAAATCAATCAGAACCATCAACATCAACCCACTCCTTTCCGGGCCATTTCGAGTGTGCTTCAGCATTACTTTCAGCGGCTCTGGAGTGAGTCGCCCATCATCGCACAGCAGATACGCATTATGGTCGAGCAGCAAATTCCAAATTGGAGACGTATGAATGTGCTTCAGGAGGAATTGCTTCTCCTATTTGGCCAATCCCCCTCCAGTTCCGATCAGCCCCCCCTGTCCAGTCAAGAACTTGAAGCAACGCTAATTAAGCTTATGAGCAGCTTTGCGCGACTTATCGGGCCAGCGGCTATTGTGTTAGATCAGATGGAGCAGGCCGACTTGGAATCCTGGCAACTGCTTCAAAGGCTTGCCCCCAACCCGCAAGTTATCGGAAACATCTTGCTTCTTGTGGTGTACCGGCAGACAGACACCCTAGAGTACACTGACAATAGTTGGCGCGGACAACCACCGGATGCAAGCGAATTAATTAAGCTGGAGCGGCTTTCTTATAAAGAGGTATATCAATACATATCGTGCCTGCTGGAACAAAATACTCCACAGGTGCATCAATTAGCACGGCTATTATATGAACAAACAGGAGGCGAAATTGTCAACATCTCGTCCCAGGTCGAAAGGTGGATTCAGGAACAAAATCTATTCTGCGATGATAACTTGCGGTGGTGCTGGAGCGAGGAGCTGTTGTTCACTAGCAACAAACTGGAGATAGACCAGCGTCAGTTCTATGCTGAGTTCATAACATTGCCAAAGCAGACACAACAATTGTTGCAGTTTGCATCCTGCCTCCATACCCCCTTTGACGCAAGCCTGCTGATGCCTATGACGCAACATTCGCCTGAGCAACTTCAGAAGTTATTGCAGCAAGCGGAGGATGAGGGCTATCTTGCCCGGACGCAGGAGAAACATTATTTTATTCATAAGCAAATTAAGCAATTAATCTATGCTAGAGAACCTGAGCAACAGGCTGTATGGCATTCCCAAATAGCGAGTTGGCTGGGACAACAGATTGCTCCCGACTCTCCTCGTTTCTTTGAAGAAGTGCTGGAGCATTGGAACCTCTCGCAAGGACTTTCTCCCCATCAGTTAGAGCAACGTGCCCTGCACAATTATAAGGCCAGCCAATACTGGCACGATCGTAGAGCATTTGCAAAAAGTGGGGAGTACGCCCAGCTTACCATTCAATATATTGACGCCAATATGAGCTCGCCGCTTCGTTCTGTTCTGTATCGTTCCCAGCTCATTCTTGCCCAGTCCCTATACATGTCGGACCAGGTAGATCAGGCTAAAGACATTCTCGTTCATTTACTGAAGAATTCAAACAATCCGTCTCTAACTGAGCAAGTAGATACGTATTCTTTTCTGATTCATATCCATGCCTTTGACGACAATCCGGCAACGATCCGCTTCCACCAAGAGGCCTTATCCCTGTTCGGCTGGGAGATGAAGCTCAAACCTTCTTTGACTTCTGTTCTAGTTGAAATTATGCGAACTCAAATGGCGATTCGTCGATATAAAGAGGCACAAGAACATTTACCAGAGAATCATGAACCGGAGTATATTCAACTTTGCACAATGACTATACAGGCTGTGATACCACAGCTAATAGAGAACCCTACCGGGTTAATACACTTTTATGCCCGCTTTGTCCGTTATGGGTTAAAAAGAGGGATGAATGACCCATTTAGCGAAGTGCTAGGAAGCTATGCCTTGCTGTTAGAACGTTTCTTGCCTCAATTTTCCTATCTTCCCGGTACGAACGAGCTTAGAAATCTTGGGAAGCTATATCTGACACATCTGGAAAATAAACAATTCTCAGATTATTGGAGAAGTCTCAGTTGTCAGATCAATTCGCCCAAACAAAGCAGCGAATACATGAGACAAGCCATGTACCGAGGGATGGAAGCAAGAGATATCAACTTCACTAATTTCGCCTGGGTATCCTTAATTCTGACCAGCAGAGAGAACATTTCTGCATTTGAAAGCTATGTTTCTTTCTTCGAAGATCATCTTCATGATGTCAGTAGTATAATTAACATGGAAATTTATCGAATAACCAAACAATATATTAATGCTTTACGGCACTCTGCCAGCACTGACCGTTTTCTTATGGAAGGCTTGTCTTCAGAGTTAATACCACTCCGTGCGCAATATGACAATTTTGAATGTCTATGCAAACTGGAAACCGCCTATCTTGCCGGAAAATATGATGTTGCCGCGATCTGGGCAGAGCAAGCGCGCAACACGGAATTCATTTATGATCAGAGTCGTATCCGAAAGCAACGTATTTATGAATGGCTGACCTCCATTAGTCAATACGAGCAGAACGAGGATGGGCGCCATCCACTCCTTCGTATGCTACGCAAGGGATTACAACAAGTCCGTAAATGGGAAGGCATATTTGGAGTTAATTCATCTGTATATGAGTTACTGGGAGCAGAATGGAACAAAATAAATCGCCGTGAGGCAAAAGCAGTTCTTCAATATCAACGGGCTGCTGAGATGGCTCGATCTGAACAACACGAGTGGCTTGAGGGTATCATTCATGAACGCCTGGCTTTGTGCTTCAAGCATGATTCCCGGAATCAGCTTCTTGCCGTTATAGACGCCTGTTCTGCTTATTCCAAATGGGGAATGGACTTTAAGGTGAACCTGCTGCAGCAGGAGTACGCGCCTTTGTTCCGTTCATTTTCCCAACTCTGGGAGAATCACGCTACAAACCTAACATTGTGGCACAATGTAGATGAAACTGATGTATCTCCACAAGGGCCTTCCCTAACTGATCATCAATCTGAGAAGCCCAATTCCGCTTCTGGAATCCCTGAGGATGCTGCCAAACATGAACAAGAACAAATCAGTCTTACCCAACTTGCCAGCGTATCTGCGATATCCGGAAGAGGTAATCTGCTGCAAGAGTTATTAGAGCAAGTTATTCGGCAAACGGGTGCAAGTAGCGGTCAGCTAGTAATTTGGTCCGAATCCAAGCCCCAGATTATGGCTACTCCATCCTGGGCAGATTCACAAAAGTACCCGTCAAAACTATTACGCTACACTGCAACTACTGGAGCATGGACAATAATTCCAGATGCTACTCAAAGCTTGTTCTCATCTGATGCTTATATTGGATCTTACATGCCGCAGGCTATACTATGTGCCCCTGTATCCATTCCAGGTATGCCAAACATGCTGATCTATCTGGAAAACCGCTACATCCCAAATGTATTTACAGAGAGGGACAAGTTAATTATTGAGCTCATGATATCGCGTACGGTTTACCTGGAAATATCAAGACAGCCGCAGGACGATTTAACCGACAAGCTCAACCTTGCTGCAATCTCCGCCCCTGTTGCTCCGTTAATTGATCCGTTAACGGCAAGGGAAGAAGAGATATTATATGCTATGGCTGAAGGCCTGTCCAACAAAGACATTTCGCTAAGATTAGGCATTGCCGAGACTACGGTGAAAACCCACGCTACTAATCTATTCAGCAAGCTCGAAGTCAAACGAAGAGGCCAAGCCGTTGCTCGTGCAAAAGAATTGGGATTAATCGAATTTTAGTTATACCAAAAACCCCTTCAAGAACTCTTGTAGAAGAGTTAACTTGAAGGGGTTTTACGTGAATTAATTAGGGTTGATGACCTCTTTGCATGATAGCACACAGCAAGTAACTAATGAGTATATAGCTTAAGTATGGACAATGAAGCACCTTGACCTTGTTCTATCAAATTCACCTCTTCATTGGCACCATAAAGTTGGAGTGACACCAAGCTGCGAGCACTAAGATACTCAACTGTAGTAACTGAAAAACTAGATCGAGCATAACCGGCTGTTGGAGGGATGACAGACATATCTCGCACCGCTCCATTGACAGTCAATCGTGTGCCAATATTTTTGGGTTCCGCTAAATTAACATGATAAGTGATATGATAGTAACCGGTATGCATAATTAATATACCTGTAGGCGAATAGTCAAAGTCATTCATTGTTTGCGTTCCAGTGTCCCAGCCAATAGTAGTTCCCTCTGAAGTTGCAGTAAGGGTCCTATTCGCCACTATCGATTTTGAAAAAGGAAGAGTATTCGCTCCGGCAGGACCCGTCGCGCCTGCTTCGCCCTTTTCACCTTGCGGACCGGCAGGACCCGTCATGCCTGTTTCTCCTTTTTCACCTTGCGGACCGGCAGGACCCATCGCGCCTGTTTCTCCTTTTTCGCCTTGCGGACCGGCAGGACCCGTCGCGCCTGTTTTTCCCTTTTCACCTTGCGGACCGGCAGGACCCGTCGCGCCTGTTTTTCCCTTTTCACCTTGCGGACCGGCAGGACCCGTCGCGCCTGATGGTCCAATTGGTCCAGCTTCGCCCTTTTCACCTTTCTCCTCGGGGTCGCCTTTCTCTCCTGCTGGCAGTTCATTTGCTGACTGAGTATCAATATTGACTTGTCTATTGGCGCCATCCCAAGCTATCTTCAGGTCAAGATAATTGCCAAATGCACGAATGGGCAAATAGATACTACCGTTAAAGGCTACTAATGAAACTGGTTTGCCATCCGCATCTACCAGTTGAATCTGCTTGCCATCTATAAATAAAGTTGCATCAGACGCTTTTGCTGAAATTTTAGCCCCAGCTTTCCATGTATCCATATCATGAGTCGTTCGAATCACTGAGTTTACGCTCGTCGTAATATACACCGCTTGTTTTTGTTGATTCCAGCTTATCCCTAGTCCTAGCAGCTCAGAAGTCGCACGAAGTGGTAAATAAATGGAGTTATTAATAGATATGGAATAGACATCCTGCTTCTCTAATTCACCATTTACAGCAATGGGTACGTTCGTTATCGTCCCTTGGATGCCACCAGTTGCTGCTGCTGAAATGGGGAATTTAAACACACTTGATGCAAGCAGCACAGTAACAAGCACAGCACTTAGTTTATATTTGAATCCTTCATACCCATTAATCCACTTGTTTCCTCTGGTCTTATTCTTTTGAATATTCAAAACAATCCACCCTTCCGTGGCGAAAAGGACAATCTTGCGATCCCCTTCACGTTTGAGATAGCTCTTGTCCGTTTGGACTTTTATCCATTAGGTATAGCAACGAAGCAATTTATTGTTGCGTTAGCTGTAAAATGGATCGCATCCAGATTTTTAAATTGAGAGAAGTGCAAATAGTCTACTCTCGCAAAATTGCTCCATAAGGTATCCATTGTTTCTAAATATATATCGTAAGCTATACCTTCTCCTGCAAAATTTAAGAGGCTGTAATCAACATTCTCTACTTCATGGTAGGGTTTGGTAAATACATCTTCAGAGCTTCTAGCCGGTATCTTAAGAATAGCAACCGTTTCATTCGGAGCAAACACCACAACCCCCGAGGTGGATTCCATGATGTAATCCCCCATTAATTCATACGCAAAGGATACCTCCCGATCAACAGCCCGGTTTAACTGGAAAGTAATATAGACTGTTTCAATGCGTGATAGCAAAAGCTTAAGGTCCGTCTCGTAATGGTTCTTTTCTGAGTAATTGGCGCCTATCTTTAATTCAATATTGCTAACAGTGGCGATAACCGCACCCTCATAACTGTCATCCTCCAATTGCAGCGGGTCATACACCTGTGTGGTAACTGTACTCGAGTCAACACCATAGACAGCATCCGTTGCGGAAGTAAAGCCCATCCCTTCCGACTCGATATCCACGATCTTCTTGAGGGATTCAAGGGTTATCGGTTGACCATCCACTTCGGCTATCTGAGATAGATCCGTCGCCGGATCGCTTAACAGCTCCTTCAGCTCATCGAGAGAGTACGCTTGTCCATCCACGATGACGGGTGATGTAGCCAGTTGGCCCTGGCCGTCCACCAACCCCAGCTTCCGTAATGTATCGTAAATGAAAGGCGCTTGCTCCGCCCCATATTCCTGCTCAAGCAGGCTCATGATCGCCTTGTTGGTCGCGTTATCCTGCGCTGCATCATGATTAGCTGCTTGAGCCAAGGCGTCAAGCCCTGTACTGAATAACATCACCATGACGAGCATAGCTGCAATAAGTGCCTTAAACCTTCTGTTCAATCTGTACATCATATCCTCCTCATTATTAATGAATTAACTAGGTTATCTATGTAACCGGGACAAATTCTATTTATAAATGATTTGGCGTGATTTCGGATCATCCAAAAGTAGTAGATGGACGCAAAAGCTATGAATTTAATCACAAAAAGTGCGCTAAAGCAAAAAAAGGCACCCATCCACGTTGGAAGGGTGCTTTTTACAAGCTTAAATAGTTGATCGTTTTAGCCAAGCTGATGAGCTAACTCATAGCCTACCTTATATATATCTCCCGCTCCCATCGTGAGCACGAGGTCGCCGGACTGAAGACGGTTCTGTAGATCAGCCAGCACGTCTTGCTTGGTCGCCAGATAACGAGCACCTGCATTGCTATTCTCCTTAATCAGTTCCACCAGCTTGGAGGAATGAACACCTTCAATCGCTTTCTCTCCGGCTGGAGAATAGATGTCGGTAATAATTACTTCATCTGCTTCTCCAAAGGCCCGGCTAAACGCGTCGAGCAGGAAGAAGGTCCGCGTATACCGTTGCGGCTGGAACACAGCAATAATTCGTTTGCCCGTAGCCTTTGCCGCAGCAATGGTCGCTTGAATCTCCGTTGGGTGGTGGGCATAGTCGTCAATAATAAGGATGCCGTTCATTTCACCCAATACCTGGAAGCGCCGTTTCGCTCCATGGAAGTGTGGCAACGCCTTGGCAATATCCTCGAACGCAATTCCCGCTTCCAAACACACGATGACGGTGGCCATCGCATTATAGACATTATGCTTGCCTGGAACGGAGAGTTCAACCGTACCCAGAGTCACGCCACCATGCTTCATTACGAAGCTGACATACCGGTCTCCCAGTTGAATGTCGTGTGCCGTATAATCACAGACGGGTTCCATGCCAAAGGTAATTACATGGCAATGCAGCTTGGGCAGAAGCTCCTGTACATTATGGTCATCCCCACAGACGACAGCTTTGCCGCCCGGTTTCACTTGATTGAGGAATTGCACATAAGCATCCTTCAACTGGCCAAAGTCGCCGCCATAGTTCTCAAGATGATCGGCCTCGATATTCGTAACCACACCAAGAGAGGGATGATACTGCAAGAAGGAGCCATCGCTTTCGTCAGCTTCAGCTACCACGCATTTGCCCTGCCCAGCCTTGGCATTGGTGCCCATGTCCATAATCTCCCCGCCGATAATATAAGTCGGGTCAGTGCCGCATTGCTCCATGACCAGCGCAATCATCGACGAGGTCGTTGTTTTGCCATGTGCTCCCGCAACAGCTACGCCCGTTCTCTCATTGAGCAGGCGTGCGAGCATTTGCGAACGGTGCAGGATAGGGATACCCTGCTCCTGCGCCTCCAGACGCTCCACATTATCCTGTGGCAATGCCGTAGAGTAGACCACCAGGTCCGCTCCATGAACATGTTCTGCTGTATGGCCAATATAAATTTTTGCCCCTTTAGCTGCAAGCTTCTCCGTCAATTCCTGGGAAGCGACGTCCGATCCCGTGACGGTATAACCCATCTCCAGCATGACGCGGGCAATGGCACTCATGCCATAGCCCCCAATGCCGATAAAATGCACATGTTGTTCCGTAATATTTGTCAAAATGGTCACCAGCCTTTTTCAGAATCGGTTTGATGCAAAAGGGCCGCCCGCACGTCGGAGATCATATATAATGTACCGGTCACTACCCCAAGATCCTCCCGTTCCGTCCGTGACTCCAAAAGCGAAAGGGCTTTTCTCCAGTCACGTTCCACGATAATTTCCAAATCCGCTTTCGCGTCCGTTCCCCGAGCTTCCATCACGAGGTTGTACAATGCCTCGGCATCCATCTTCCTGCGAAAATCGGGCTCGGTCAGTATAAGTGTATCCACTATTGGTAATATATGCTTCAAGTAGCCATGATGATGCTTATTGGCTAACATCCCCATCATCAAATGAAGTTTCCGGTAGCGGAAGGCTTCAGGCAAGCTTTGGGCAAGCGATGCGGCTCCCTCCGGATTATGGGCACCGTCGAGCAACAGCCTCGGCTCCTTGCGGATCAGTTCCAGCCTCCCCGCCCAAAAGGTGGTGCGGAAGCCGTCTTGTAATGGCTCATCCTCTAACACGAAGGCCATATACTGCCGCAACAGCTCCAACGCCATCATGGCACCGGAAGCATTCTTGCATTGATGCTCACCCATCAGACCAAGGGTCAGGGGAAGCTCCCGAAAGGGACCGTAGAAATGAATCTGCTGCTCCGATTCCCCAATGGCAAGACGTTTATAATTGAACTGTTCTCCAAGCAAATATAAGGGGGCCTGCTGAGCTTCTGCTGTTGCTTTCAGCACTGCGATGGCCTCCGGTTGCTCCACACAGCTTACAACAGGGACGCCAGGCTTAATAATCCCCGCCTTCTCACGCGCAATCTGCTCAAGGCTATCACCTAAAACATCCATATGATCGTACCCAATATTCGTGATGAGCGAGACGATAGGTGTCACAATGTTGGTAACATCCATCCTTCCCCCAAGCCCGGTCTCCCATACCACTACATCAGGATAGCAAACCTCGGCAAAATATAAAATGGCAATCGCCGTACTCACCTCGAACATGGTTGGAGAGCCCAGCTCCGTATCCGCAATCTCTCGCACCAGCGGAGCAATTCGATTGCTCAATTCAAGCAGTGTCTGCTCGGGAATATCCGTCTCATCATATTGGAAGCGATTCGTGAATTTGGTGATATACGGGGACGTAAACGTCCCCACGTGATAACCGCATTCACGTAACGTGCGAGACAGAAAAGCACAGGAAGAGCCCTTCCCATTCGTTCCGGCAATATGGATGAACTTGAGTCTCCGTTCAGGATGCCCTAGCCGCTCCATCAATAGTTCGATGCGCTCCAGTCCTGGCCGAATGCCAAACGGCAGCAGTGCGTTAATCCAGCTTACCGCTTCGTCATAGCTTTGCAGTCCCAAAGAGCTTGATTCCTCGTCTGTGTGATCCCCCATGTTTCCGTCACCTTCGATTTGTTATTTTTCCAGCCTAGCCCTTCAGCTCGGCAATCCGGGCCAACACCTTATCGCGTTTTTCAGCATAATCCGCCATTTTGGCGCGTTCTTCCTCGATGACTTTGGCCGGAGCCTTGGCCACAAAACCTTCATTCGCCAGCTTCTTCTCTACCCGCTCAACCTCTTTGTTGAGCGTATCAAGCTCCTTGGATAAGCGCTCGATCTCCTGACCAATATCAATCAGTCCGGATAACGGCAGGAACAGTTCGGCGCCAGTTACTACCGCAGTCATCGCTTTGTCCGGCACAGCAACCGTCAGGGAAGCCTCATATTCCGAGGTGTTGCAGAAGCGACGGATATAGTGTGCATTGCGCTCCAGCACTTTCAACACTTCAGCATTACCCGGCTTGAAAAATAATTCGACCTTCTTGCTCATCGGTACACCCACCTCGGCACGGATGTTCCGAACGGCACGGATAACATCCATCAGCAAGTTCATTTCCTGAACAGCATCCGGTGCTTCCAGCGAAGTATCATACTCTGGCCAAGCTGCCAGCATAATCGTGTCGCCATGATGCGGCAAATGCTGCCATATTTCCTCGGAAATAAACGGCATAAACGGATGAATCATACGGAGTGTCCGATCAAGAACATAGGCCAGTACCGATTGTGTTTTCTGCTTGGCGGCAGCGTCCTCTCCATAGAACGACAGCTTGGCAAATTCGATATACCAATCGCATAAATCATCCCAAATGAAGTTGTACAGCACTCGCCCAGTCTCTCCGAATTCATATGCATCGATCAGCCGGGTAATCTCGCGTGCCGTCTCGTTCAAGCGATGTAGAATCCAACGGTCCGAGGTCGACAAGTCACCGCTGATATCAATATCTTCATACTTCACGCCTTCCAGATTCATTAAAGCAAAGCGGGAAGCATTCCATATTTTATTCGCAAAATTACGCGCCTGCTCTACGCGTTCCCAACGGAAGCGCAGGTCCTGCCCCGGCGTGCTGCTGGTCGACAGCATATAACGCATCGCATCAGCACCATACTTGTCGATGACCTCAAGCGGGTCAACTCCGTTACCCAGCGACTTGGACATTTTGCGTCCCTCGCTATCACGTACAAGGCCATGGATGAGCGTATCTTTAAACGGCATTTTGCCGGTAAATTCATAACCCTGGAAGATCATCCGCGAGACCCAGAACGGAATGATGTCGTACCCTGTTACGAGCACATCCGTCGGATAATAGCGCTTGAAATCTTCGCTTTCTTCGTTTGGCCAACCCATCGTTGAAAAAGGCCACAGCGCCGAGCTGAACCAGGTGTCCAGCACGTCATTGTCTTGAACGAGATCGTCGCGCCCCAGCTTCTCACGCGCTTCTTCTTCGCTCTTGGCTACAACCATTTCGCCCGTTTTTTGCGAGTACCAGGCCGGAATACGATGTCCCCACCACAGTTGACGAGAAATACACCAATCGCGCACATTCTCCATCCAGTGAAGATAGGTTCGTTCGAACCGCTCAGGCACGAATTTGACGCCCTCGCCCGATTTTTGAGCGTTTACCACGGGCTCAGCCAGCGGCTGCATTTTAACGAACCACTGCGTGGACAGGTACGGCTCGACAACAGCATCAGTCCGCTCGCTATGGCCAACTTGATGTAAGTGATCTTCAATTTTGATCAAAACGCCCTGTTCCTGCAAGTCAACAACGATTTTCTTGCGGCAATCGGCACGGTCCAAGCCTTTGTAGGGTCCAGCTTCGTCGTTCATCGCACCGCTCTCATCCATCACGATAATTTGCGGCAGATCATGGCGCAAGCCCACTTCAAAATCGTTTGGATCATGAGCTGGTGTAATTTTCACCGCACCGCTCCCGAATTCCTTCTCCACGTACTCATCGGCAATAATCGGAATTTCGCGGCCAATAATCGGCAACACGAGCGTTTTGCCAATCATGTCTTTGTAACGGTCATCTTCCGGGTGAACGGCTACGGCTGTATCGCCCAGCATTGTTTCCGGACGCGTCGTAGCGACCGTGATGGAACCGCTCCCGTCTTTCAGCGGGTATTTCAAATGGTACAAGTGACCCTGCGTCTCTTTGTATTCCACCTCAATATCGGATAAAGCGGTGCGTGCAGCCGGGTCCCAGTTAATAATGCGTTTGCCGCGGTAGATCAGGCCTTTGTCGTATAGCTTGACAAAGACTTCCTTGACGGCATCCGACAATCCTTCATCCAGCGTAAAGCGCTCGCGCGAATAGTCGAGTGATAGACCCATCTTTGCCCACTGCGATTTAATGTTCGCGGCATAGGTTTCTTTCCATTCCCATACCTGCTCCAGAAACTTCTCGCGTCCCAGATCGTAGCGGCTAACGCCCTGCTCCCGTAACTTCTGCTCCACTTTGGCCTGCGTGGCGATACCAGCATGGTCAGACCCTGCGAGCCACAATGCATCGTAGCCCTGCATTCGCTTGGCACGAGTCAAAATATCTTGAAGCGTGAAGTCTAGCCCGTGACCGATATGCAACACGCCTGTGACGTTCGGCGGTGGAATTACGATGGTATACGGCTTGGCATTCGGACGTTTTCCAGCCTCGAAGAAGCCCCCCTCTAACCAGTAGGAATACCATTTCTGTTCTGCTGATTTCGGATCATACGTCGTTGGCATTTCCGTCGACGCTTGTTGACCTTGACCTTGATTTTCTGTCATCCCTTTCAACCTCCGTTACAATAAGCATAGCCTTGGTTTTTTAAAGATAGTCGTTAGCCAGGCAAGTCATGGCCCCACTAAAGACAAAAACAAAAAAAGCCTTTCGTCTCAAAGGACGAAAGGCTTTACTTTCGCGGTACCACCTTTGTTTCGCAAGCCTTCGACTTAAGATGAAGGTCAATGCGACACTCAAGCAGATAACGGCTGCTACCGGTTCGCTCTAACGACTGATACGCTCAAACGAACGACTCCCGGGCGACTTCGGCGAGCTACGTGTCCCGCAGAATCTCTCAGCATTCCGATTCTGCTCTCTGAAGGGTTCACCCTGCCTACTCTTCCCATTCCAAGTCTTTACATAGATCCATTTATGTTGATCTATATTATCATAACTTGGAACACTCCGGGAGTCAATCCTAAGTCCAGTCAACTACGCACCTGCCTAAGGAATATAAAGAATTTGCCCTTCAGCCAACTCATGCTCAGACAGCCGATTATACAATTGCAGTTCTCTCGAACTAAGATGATAGCGCTCAGCGATATCATCCAGCGTCTCTTCACGCTGCACGATAACCAACTTTACTTTGCGGAATGGTGTTTGGTCTTCACTTTGAATGAACAGGTTCTTCCATCTCAGATCCTCGCCTTCACCCACCTCGGATTCCGTCTCATCGACGAACTCCTCATCATAAGCATCTTGGTCTGCAGCAACCCTTGAAGAGGATAGCAGCTTAGTGAGGCCGAAGACTTCGCTTTCACCTGAACCACCGCTGTTTTTGGAGCCCAGTGCAATCTTCATCTCCTGCTTCTCTTCCGCCTGTGAATAGGAGAATGGGTCGGCTTCCCCCTGAATGGAGGCCTCTACAGCATAGTCATCCTCAGCCAGAACCTCATCTGACAAGGTTCCTGCTTCATGAACATCATCAGCGTAGGTTGGGGGGTCGGTGTCGGACTGGCGAACATCGGCATAGGCTTGCGCTTCTCCCTTGAACCAGATGTGGCTGTCCGCTTCCTCGTCCCGCTCCTCCGATGCCTCATATTCCTTGTCCGCCCATGCAGCCGTATTCTGGAAGCCAGCGATATCGTCAGACCAGCTTAATTCCTGCTGCTCGTCCTCAGTTAGCGCCTGAGAGGGCAACCGCTCCTCCGGAAATGCCTGCCATGGGGCCGCAGAAACAGCGGGCGTTAATAGCTCTGCATCCTCCGATGACTCGGAGATTTCTTCCGAATTCTCAGCTTCCCAGCCAAACGATGAACCGGAACGCACCTCGTCCGCCAGCAATGGACTGGGCGCCTCCGTTTCCAATTCATCCTCTGCTTCGTCTTCCTCTCCACGGACTACATGAGCGGTCGTGAATTCGCGATCCTTCCAGCTATCGCCCTCTGATAGCAAGGAGGATGTCTCAATTCCCTGTAACGACAGCACCCCCGTAATGTTCAAGCTTCGCGAGCTCAGAAGGTCCACATCAAAATTTTCAATTTCGACCGTGATATCCTCCAACCGGTTCACCCGGCTGAGCGGGATGGTAATTTCCACGGGAATATAGTGTTCCAGCTCCCGCTTCTCTCCCTCGCCCAGATAAGATCCTGTAAGCAGCAAATGACCGCGAAGTGCGGCGTATTCCTCACCGGGCATGACCTGGATTTTTGGATAGAGCTCGATTTCCTCCAATTCCTCAATACCGATCACTTCTTCCGATAAATGAACGCGCTCATAAATATCGAACCTGAGACCATAGGACTGATCAGCCAAAACGTTACCTCCTTTCAGCATATCCAAAACATGATTTAGCATCGATTGCCAGTGATCCAAAATCATCCTCGTTTTAATCTATATGCTTCAAAAAGGAGTGCATGCCAGCTTTTTCATAAACCGTTGGACATCTTGCCAGAGGCCTTGCCACTTTACCTTATGCGCTCGTACAGTTGAGTTAGTTCCACTGGCCAAGGATCAGCCACCTCTACCCTCTCTCCGGTGAGCGGATGGAGGAACGCCAGCCGCTCACCATGAAGCGCCTGATGAGACAGCCACTTAGTACCTCCACCATACAGCGTATCCCCCACAAGCGGATGTCCCGCATGACTGAGATGAACCCGAATCTGATGAGTTCTCCCTGTCTCCAGCGTCAGCCGTACCAGACTTAAGTCATGCTGCGGGAAGACCTCCAGCAGCTCCACATGGGTTATCGCCGACTTCCCACCAAGCGACACCCGGCGTCTCTGGTTATGATGGCGGTCCCGACCGATGGGCAAATCTATGATCTTCAGCTCCGGACTGACCTGCCCTTGCACGAAGGCAATATAGGTGCGGTGAATGGCTTTGCGACTCATCGCCTCATCCAGCTTCAATTGGGCATATTCATTTTTGGCAAACAGTACCGGTCCCGATGTACATTCGTCCAATCGATGAATATGAGCAGCAGCAACCGCTTCTTTGCGCGACGCGAACAGCCCGGATACCTGGTTCGCCAAAGTATTAGGCGGAGTCATAGCCGTCAGCCCGCCTTGTAAATGGGAAGCGGCTATCCCCGTGCCATCGGGATGCACCTTCAAGCCAACCGGCTTATGGACGACCAGACACCAATCATCCTCAAAGAGCAAATTAAGCTCCGCTGTAAGCAGCGGAGCGTAGGAGGATGTTCTTGGCGAAAAAAGATGCAAGCGCAGCCGATCCCCGGCAAGCTTGACCCCTCCCTCGGCTAGTAAGCGGCGAATGAGCTTGGGTGGAGCGTTCAGGTGATCCGATAACCAGACCAAAGCGGCGTCAACCCGATCTTGTCCTTCTGCTGGCGACAGCTTGCCCGGCATCAGTTCCAGCCACTCCCCCCGCCGCGACCAAGCGGGTATCCGGCTCACAGAGCTTGTAGCGCAAGCCGGTGCGCTTCAATGGTCAAGTCGATATCTTCCTCTGTATGAGCACCGGAAACAAACATCCCCTCAAACTGGGAAGGCGCCACGTTGATACCCTGCTCGAGCATAGCCGCAAAATAGCGATTAAACAAGGCGATATCGCTGCTCTTCGCTGTATCGTAGTTGATTACCTGGCTGTCGGTGAAGAACGGACATACCATGGAGCCAACCCGATTGATTGTGCATGGAATCCCTCGCTCTTTGGCATTACGCACAAATCCCGCCTCCAGCTTGGCCGATAAACGTTCCAGTCGATCATATACCTCCGGCGTCAGCAGCGACAATGTCGTGAAGCCTGCGACCATCGCCAGGGGATTACCGCTTAACGTACCTGCCTGATAAATCGGGCCACTTGGAGCAATATGCTCCATAATTTCGCGTTTGCCTCCATAAGCACCTACCGGCAGTCCGCCTCCAATCACTTTCCCCAGGCAAGTCAAGTCAGGCGTGATGCCAAACCGCCCTTGCGCACAATGAATGTCCACCCGAAAACCGGTCATGACTTCGTCAAAAATTAGCAAGCTACCGTATTTCTCAGTGATGCTCCGCAGGCCTTCCAGAAATCCTGGTAACGGGGGAACAACGCCCATATTGCCCGCAATGGGCTCCACAATCACGCCAGCAATCTCCTCACCGAACCGTTCAAAGGCAAGCTCTACGGAAGCCAGGTCATTATAAGGAACAGCAATAGTATTCGCGGCTACTCCTTCTGGAACGCCAGGGCTATCCGGCAATCCCAGCGTCGCCACTCCCGAACCAGCCTTGATCAGCAGGCTGTCGGCATGACCATGGTAAGAGCCCTCAAATTTCATGATTTTGCTACGGCCAGTGTATCCCCGTGCCAACCGAATCGCACTCATCGTGGCTTCTGTACCCGAGTTGACCATTCTAACCACATCTATAGAAGGAACTCGCTCAGCCACCAATTGTGCCATCTGTGTTTCCAATAACGTGGGTGCACCAAAGCTTGTCCCTTTGGCCGCTGTTTCCTGGAGAGCTTGAACCACCTCCGGATGGGCATGTCCCATAATCAAGGGTCCCCAGGAGCAAACGTAGTCGATAAAGCTATTGCCATCAATGTCATAAATACGTGAGCCGCTCGCGCGGTCGATATACATCGGCGTCAAACCCACCGATTTAAATGCCCGTACCGGACTGTTAACCCCACCGGGCATGACCTTCTTCGCTTCATCGAAAGCTTGCTGCGATCGCTGCGCACCACGCCGTCCTAACTTCTCTTGCATAACGATACCCTCCTCAGGTGATAGAAAGAATGACCGATCCTGCTGGCGCTCTTAACGTTCCTCACGCAACCAGCGTGCCATGTCTTTGGCAAAATACGTAATGATGATGTCCGCACCGGCACGCTTCATCCCAAGCAGCATTTCCGTCACGATTGCCCGTTCATTAATCCAGCCTTGCTGTGCCGCCGCCTTGACCATGGAATATTCACCGCTCACATTGTAAGCCACCAGTGGCAGATCAAACTGATCGCGCAGCATCCGCAAGATGTCCATGAACGCCAGAGCAGGCTTGACCATCAGCATATCGGCCCCTTCCAGCACATCGGACTTCGCTTCTCGAAGCGCCTCTCGTGCGTTAGCCGGGTCCATCTGATAAGTCTTCCGGTCGCCAAATTGCGGTGCGGAATCGGCTGCTTCCCGGAACGGTCCATAAAATGCTGAGGCATATTTAACGGAATAAGACATGATCGGAATATGGCTAAACCCGGCTTCATCAAGTCCGGTGCGAATCGCCTGCACGAAGCCATCCATCATGTTGGAAGGGGCAATGATATCTGCACCCGCTTCGGCTTGAGAGACCGCCGTCTTGACCAGAAGCTCCAGCGATTCGTCATTCAGCACATCGCCGCAGACATGCCCGTCCCGCTCAAAAGTATGTACCATGCCGCAATGACCATGATCGGTAAACTCGCATAGACAGGTGTCTGCTATAACGAGCATATCCGGATAACGTGATTTGATTACACGGGTAGCCTCCTGCACGATACCCTGCTCCGCGTAAGCGGAAGTGCCCACGCTATCCTTGGTATCAGGAACGCCGAACAAGAGCACAGCGGGTATTCCCAATTCCGCGATAGATTGAACCTCTTCTTCCAACGTATCTAGCGAAAAATGAAAAACGCCGGGCATTGAGGAGATTTCATGTTTTACGCCACTTCCATAAGTGACGAAGATCGGTTGAACAAAATCGTCTACCGTCAGGACCGTTTCACGCACCATGCCCCGAATGGCGGCCGATTGCCGCAAACGGCGATGTCTTACTACTGGAAAATTCATATCATGGGCCTCCTATAATTAACTGTAACGGGTATCCCCGCCTATAATAGCTTTATTCTAAGTTGTAGTCCGCATCTTCCAGGCGCACAATGCCTCAATCAGACTGGAGATCGTGGCCTCCTCGGCAAGAATCGACACCTTCAGTCCCGCAGCCTCAGCCGTCTTGGCTGTAAGCGGACCAATGCAGGCAATCTCCACTCCCTTGAGCGCCTCTACCGGATCAGTTGCGCCGCTGACCTGCAACGCGCGAAGCAAGTTAGTTACCGTAGAAGAGCTGGTAAAGGTAGCGGCATGGATACGCCCGAGTTCTAGCAGCTTTACCAATTCTTCGTCGCTCTCATTCGCCGGCACCGTCTGATACATGATGGCTTCTGTGACCTCAAGTCCCTTCTTTCGCATTACCTCAGGCAGCCAGGCTCTTGCCAAGTCGCCCCGCGGCAGCAGCACATGCTGTCCAGCTAGCAGCTCGTGTCCATAGACGTCGATCAGCCCTTCGGCTTGAAATCGCCCAGGCAAGCCCTCAGCGGCGATGCCGTGTGCCCGTAATGCCGCCTGCGTGGCTGGACCAACCGCAGCTATGCGCGCACCATAAAGTGCTCTAATATCTTTCCCCAGTCTCTCCAGGTGCCGGAAGAAATACTCGACTCCGTTAACGCTGGTGAAGAATACCCAATCATAGTGTTCCAAAGCCGCAAGCGCCTGGTCAGTCGCTTGCACTTGATCATGTTCCGGCATGACCACATCAATTACCGGAAGCTCGTAAGCCTCGCCGCCCAGATCTTCTATGCTCCGCACCAGATCACTTGCCTGAGAACGGGCACGAGTGACCAGAATTCGCTTGCCGAACAGCGGAAGTGCCTCCGCCCATTGAAGCTGCTCCCGCTGACTGACGACCTCGCCAACAACAATTACAGCCGGAGGTTTGAAGCCAGCCGTCAGCACCTTCTCTTCAATATCCTCAAGCGTACCGGTCAACGTCTCCTGCTCTGCCCGGGTGCCCCACCGTATCAATGCTACAGGCGTAACAGACGGGCGGCCGTAATGTATCAGTTGCTTCGTAATATAACCGATATTGGCCACCCCCATCATAAAAACCAGCGTCCCCGTGGCATGGGTTACCTTCTCCCAATCAATGGCCAAATCCAGCTTATCCGGGTGCTCATGGCCTGTAATAATCGACACCGAGGAAGCTATATCGCGATGAGTCACGGGAATTCCTGCATAGGCGGGCACCGCAATCGCCGCTGTAATCCCTGGAACAATCTCGTAAGGAATGCCGTGACGCCTTAGTAACTCGGCCTCCTCTCCTACTCGTCCAAATATGGTCGGGTCACCACCTTTGAGACGTACGACTGTCTTGCCCGTCAGTGCCAAATCAACCAATAATTGATTGATATCATCCTGCTTCATCGTGTGCCGTTCCGTTCGTTTGCCTACATATATCTTCTCTGCACCGGGTTTGGTTCTCCGCAGTAGGCTTGGATTAGCCAAGCGGTCATAGACGATGACATCGCCCTTCTCCAGGCAATCCAAACCTTTTAACGTGATCAGCCGCGCATCACCGGGACCCGCTCCAACCAGATAGACTTTGCCTGCCATCCTCCATCACACCCCGGCTTCCTTTAGCAAATCCGCGGCCCCGAGTGAGATCAGCCGCTCCGCCACTTCTTCACCCAGTTCCAGTGGGCTCTCGCCTTCGGCATTCTCCTTAAGAATGGTCACCCCATCAGCCGATCCAACCATGCCGGTCAACGAAATACGCCGGGAGGAAGGCTCCAGCGTGGCATAAGCACCAATCGGCACCTGGCAGCCACCGTTCAGCACACCCAGGAAACGACGTTCCGCTGCCACCGTCAATGCCGTCTCTTCATCGTTATAAAGTGACAGCAAATGACGCAGTTCGGCATCACCTTCGCGACATTCAATGCCCAGCGCACCTTGCCCAACCGCAGGAAGGCATACGTCTACCGGCAGATACTCCGTGATGCGTCCTTCCCAGCCCATTCGGTACAATCCGGCAGCCGCCAGGATAATGGCATCAAAGTTGCCGTCCTCAAGCTTGCGCAGCCGGGAATCAATGTTGCCCCGAACAGGTTCTAACACCAAGTCGGGACGATAAGCCTGAAGCTGGCTGGCCCTCCGCAAGCTACTCGTGCCTACCTTGGCCCCCTCCGGTAATTCTTCCAGGCGCAGCCCGGTTCTGGAGATGAAGGCATCCCGAGGATCAACCCGTTTGGGCACCGCTCCGTTGACCAAGCCGTCCGGCAGCACCGATGGCATATCCTTCATGCTGTGCACCGCAAGATCGATCTCACCATTCAGCATGGCTTGCTCGATTTCCTTGACAAATAGCCCTTTGCCGCCCACCTTGGACAAGGTAACGTCCAGAATCCGGTCTCCTTTCGTAATTATTTTGCGAATTTCAAATTGAAAGGGAATACGATGTGTTTCACATAATGCGGCCAATTCATCTATAACTTGCCCTGTTTGGGTCAAGGCCAACTGGCTTTGTCTTGTTCCCACCACTATTGTACGCTTCGTCATTCCCTATTCCTCCGTTTGCTTCTCAATCCAGGCCACTACTTCCTCGCCGTTCTGCGAAGGGAAGGTTCCTGCCCGAATCAAGGTCAATATATCCGCCTCAGCGAGTTTTCGAAATAACCGCTTTCTATATTCTGACTCCGGTATGTTCGCCTTTATCCAGGAGCGAGCTGAGCTTAACACTTCAATATAGCGCTCATAATCATCCCCGATATGATCGTCAATCTCGCGGCACAGTTCAAGAGCTGCTCTTGGTCCAGCCCCTGATGTGGATACGGCAATAACAAGACCCCCTCGGCGAATCGCTGCGGGCGTTATAAAGCTGCCTTGCGAACCCTCACTAACATCGTTTACTGGAATCCCCAGCATTTCACCTTCGGCCACCACGGCACTGTTCACCGTATGTTGGTCCGTTGCCGCAAAAGCGAGAAAAGCACCACCCAAATCGCCCGGTAAATACTCACGCTCAACCCAGTGAATTTTCTGCTCATCCCTCTGCTCTAGTAAAGAGGCTGTAATTTTCGGACTAATGATAATCGTCTGCGCTCCCGCCTCAATTAACATCGCAGCTTTACGCTCGGCCACCTTGCCTCCGCCAATTACCATGCATTTCTGGCCTTCCAGGTTCAGCATTACAGGTACGTAATAAGGCATGCCAAGCTCCTTCCCCGGCTGCGCGCCGTCGCTTTGTTGCATCGCTTATAGCATACCTTACCCTGCCGTATATTTCCACGCCGTCTTCTTACAACAATAGGAAACTTCCTGGCCTATCTGCAAAAAAAAAGCCCCGCCCTTCCGTCCCGAATTACACTGTCAATTCGAAGGAGGGAGCAAGAGCGGGGAGCATCAATTGTGTCCTATGTTGCATGCTGCTACACAGATATCTTCACCATGGGCAATGAAGGTTCAGGTTCATAGGTGACCGGGCTTGGGGTCACATTTTGGGTATCCGCAAACTCTGTGTTATCCACAGAGATCGGAAGCTCAGGCAATTCCCGAGGTGATGCCTCCTCTTCAATCAAGGCAGGAACCTGTTCTTCCGTCAGACGGTCTTCCAAAGCAAAGATATGGGAAAACATCTCCAGTGCCTCCGGTCCCTGCTGCGCACCCGCCAACTCCTTGACCCGATTAATCGGATCGTGAAGCATCTGGTTCACAATGCTCTTGGTGAGGCGCCGAATGACTTTACGCTGACGTTCATCCAATTCCGGCAACTTATTAAAGAGGCTATCAAGTGTAGCTGAATGAATATCGGAGCCCTTCTCCTGAAGCGCCCGAATGACCGGCTTGACCCCGAGCGTTTGCAGCCAACCGGCAAAAGCCTCCATATCTTCCTCAATCATGGCTTCAATCTTGATGGCTTCGGCACGGCGCATTTCCATATTGTTCTCCACAATCCCTTCCAGATCGTCGATATCATAAAGAAATACCTGCTCCAGCTCTCCAATAGCCGGATCAATGTCCCGGGGAACGGCAATATCGATCATAAACAACGGGCGTTCCGGACGCTGCTTCATACTACGGGCAACCTGTGCCGAAGTAATCACATAACCTTCCGCCCCAGTTGAGCTGATAAGAATGTCAACCTCTTCAAGGCGTTGCAATGCCTCCTGCATCGTACAGGCAGCCCCGCCGAACTTGGCGGCAAGTTCCTGAGCCCGGGCAAAAGTACGGTTCGCTACCAGCACTTCTTCCGCACCTGCACCACTTAAGTGCTTGGCGGTAAGTTCACTCATTTTCCCGGCACCGAGAATTAAGACGCGCTTACCATGGAAGCTGCCGAATATCCGCTTGCCCAGTTCCACAGCCGCATAGCTGATGGATACAGCGCTCTCCCCGATGGATGTCTCTGAGTGAGCCCGCTTGCCAAGTGTCACGGCCTGTTTAAACAGCCGGTTGAACCAAGTCCCGGTGCCTTTCTCCTGTTGTGACAACAAGAAGGCATTTCTCACCTGTCCGAGAATTTGCGTCTCACCCAGTACCATGGAATCCAGTCCACAAGCCACGCGAAACAGATGGCGAACAGCTTGCTCTTCCTCGTACATATATAAATGACGTGTAAACTCCTCGCGTGGAACTCCGAACCAGCGTTCCATGAAGCTTCGGATAAAGTATCCGCACATGTGCAGGCGATCTACAACAACATAAATTTCCGTGCGGTTGCAGGTGGCGATAATAACGCCTTCCAATACACTCTTGGTGCGCATAAGTTCCTGCAGCGCTTGCGGCATATCCTTATCAGCAAAAGAGAAGCGTTCTCTGACCTCCACAGGCGCTGTTCGGTAGTTTAGTCCGACCACGACAATGTGCATTGCAAAGTTCACCTGCCTCAAATGAAATATCTTATATCTCTAACATGAACCGAAAACAAACTGTGTTAATTATATCACAGTAATTATTTGATCCCCCAGCTATCCGTGAGTATTTTATGACTAATTTATGAAATCGTATTCATTTAACATAAATAACCATGGATTATCTCCATGGTTATCCTTAAATTCTATTTATTTATGCGAATTCAGCAGCTTGAATCGTTGTCTCGACTACTTCCAACTCGCCCATTCCGCGAATCAACTTCTTCGCATACGTCTTCTCCGGTTCTAATACGGACACCAGGTACTCGACCGCTACTTGCGGATCAACCATTTCACCGCAGGTATAGCAATCAATAGCAGCAAACCCTCTCTCAGGGTACGTGTGAATCGAGAGATGGCTCTCCGACAGCATCACCAGTACAGCGGCCCCTTCTTGCGCCTCAAACTGTCTGGATTGCATGGACAATATCGTGGCTCCGCAAGCTTCTGCGGCCTCCACCAGATGAGCTTCCAACAGCCCCGCGTTGTTCAGCACCTCAGGGTCGATCCCCCAAGCATCAACAGCAACGTGTCTTCCGAAAGTTGAATGTTCCATCTTTCGGTCCCCCTTCCTAGGAATAAAATATGTCACAAAATTTCATCCGCTAGGACCTACGTCATTCACTTCCCGAGGGAAAACTCTCTCGCAACATCTCCATGTCCTGAGTGAATCCTGGTTCCTATATTCTTTTCAACGTGATTAAAAATAACATCTATTACGGGCAAATGCAACCTTTTTTCAGGATATCCGCCAAGAACTGATTCATTTGCCCATATTAACAGCTTATACGGCTTCCATTGTATTGTGTATATAATGGAATATAGTCTTACGATGGCCTCCAGTTGATCAGAGAAAGAAGGATGATACAATGAGCAGCCGCATTCTGTTAATTGATGATGATACAGATCTATGTCATTTACTAATAAGATACTTGGAAAATGAACATTTTGTCGTTGAAGTAACGCATGATGGCCATCAAGGGGTAGCCTTGGCCCGCAAGGAAGCTTACGATTTGATTATTCTTGACGTCATGCTTCCGGGACTTGATGGCTTCCTTGTCCTTGAAGAAGTTCGGAAGATAAGCGCCGTGCCCGTCCTTATGCTTACAGCCAAGACCGAGAGTACAGACAAGGTAAATGGCCTAAGAGCAGGAGCCGATGACTATTTAACCAAGCCCTTTGATGTCGAGGAATTGATGGCCCGCGTCTTTTCGCTAATTCGCAGATATACTACCTTGAACGGGCAACCGCAGTCCTCTGGCAGCCGCCTTTCCTTTAAAGGACTTGTGATTGATAGAGATACACGAATTGTCCATGTAAGGGACGAGCCTATAGAGCTCCATGCCAAGGAGTTCAACATCCTTTTTTATTTGGCCAGCAACCCGGGGACAATTCTCACCAAGCAGCAGATTTATGAGGAAGTCTGGCAAGAGCCTTATGCTTACGATGACAATAATATTATGGGTTACATTAGCAAGCTGCGAAAATATATTGAAGCCGACCCGAACCAGCCACTGTACATTCAAACCGTCAAAGGGGTCGGTTATCGCTTCAATCGTGAGGTATGATATGCACATTAACTATGAATTGTTCCTGGCCTTGGTTACCCTGGCTATTGCCTCCTTGGTATCTACGCTGGTGTTGCTGCATAAGCTAAGCCGCAACAAGGTAAAGCTCCAAGATATTTCCGATGCTCTGGACGATATTGCCCAGGGGAACATCAGCCGCAAATTATTGGCCAAGCCTGGTGACCCTTTTGCCTTCCTATGCTATCGAATCAATGAAATCACCGACTCCTTTCGGACACAAAGCACCGAGTTTAAAAGGACAGAAGAGGCGAACAAGCAACTTATGACCAGCCTCTCCCACGATGTACGTACGCCTCTGACCACCCTGATCGGGTATCTGGATGCGATTCAGAAGGGAATGGTCAAGGGGCGGGAACGTGAAGAATACACCGAAACAGCCCGGTTGCGGGCGCATGACTTGAAGGACTATGTTGATCTTTTGTTCGAGTGGTTTAAGCTGAATTCCAATGACCAGATCTATACCCTACAACAAGTCGAGCTGGCGGAACTCACCCGAAATATGCTTAAGGACTGGATTCCCTTATTTGAGGTCCACGCTCTCGACTTCCACATCGATATCCCCGACGAGCGGATTGAGGTGGAGCTGGATAGCGATGCCTACTTACGTATTCTGAACAACCTGCTTCAAAATGTTTTATCCCATAGCCAAGCGACTCAGGTGTCCATCCTTCTCCACAAGGATGAGCAATCCGCCGTGCTGACGATTTGCGATAATGGTGTAGGCATTGACGCCCGAGACTTGCCCCGTATATTTGAACGGCTTTACAAATCAGACAAGGCCCGATCGGGAAAAGGAAGCGGATTAGGACTGGCTATTGTACAACAACTTCTCACCGGGATAGGCGGAAGGATTACGGCTGCAAGCACTCCACATGAACAAACCGTCTTCACCGTGTACTTCCCCATTCAGTAATCACGCAGTCCCTGTCCAAAATACAGGGGCTTTTTGCTGCCCGCTGTAAGTTCAAGGTTAGTTCAAGGTTCATCCAAGGTTTATTCAAGGTCCAACGTCTATAATCAGTCTTACAGATACTAAGGAGGACTCGCCTGATGAATGATCTCATCATCCAAACCAAGCAGCTAACCAAGATATATGGGGAACAGAAAAGCGTTAGCAACTTGAACTTACATGTAAGAAAGGGACGAATTTACGGCTTATTGGGTAGAAACGGAGCAGGCAAAACTACCACGATGAAAATGCTGCTCGGTCTAACCAAACCCACCGAAGGAGAAATCAGTATCTTCGGCTCAGATATCCAAGGGGCCGAGGGCAAGATTTACCCCCGAATCGGTAACCTTATTGAGACGCCCGGCTTTTACCCAAACTTAACAGGCAGTGAGAATCTGAAAATATTGGCTCGACTTCGGGGAGTGCCCCATCAGAATGCAGTAAAACGCGCCCTGGAAGTGGTGGGCCTGCCTTATAACGACAAGAAGCTATTGGCCCAGTATTCCCTTGGCATGAAGCAACGGCTGGGCATTGCCAATGCCATCATGCATGATCCTGAGTTGCTGATTTTGGACGAGCCCATCAAC
Source organism: Paenibacillus senegalimassiliensis (assembly GCF_001486585.1). GTDB lineage: Bacteria > Bacillota > Bacilli > Paenibacillales > Paenibacillaceae > Fontibacillus > Fontibacillus senegalimassiliensis. The sequence continues at coordinate 394,269 of NZ_LN909043.1, read as the reverse complement.
GGTCTGGACCCCATCGGTATTGCAGAGGTACGTGAATTTATTAAGCGATTGAGCGTGGAGCAAGGTAAAACAATTCTCATCTCAAGTCATATTCTATCCGAAATTGCCTTGCTGGCCGACGATATCGGTATCATCGATCACGGTGTATTGCTGGAAGAGTCGAGTCTGGAGATGCTGGAGAAGAAAAATAGCAGGTATGTCCATTTTATTGTTTCCTCTGCTGGACAAGCAGCACGCATCCTAGAGCTTGACTTTCACACGTCTCACTTCCATATCGATGATGATTACAGCCTGCGGCTACATGATACAAATATTGATGTTGCCGCCATTACCCGCAAGTTCATTGAGTCCGGGATTGATGTATCGGAAGCACATACCCAAAATGATACGTTAGAGGATTACTTCAAGCGCGTTACCGGGGGTGAGGGGATTGCTTGATTTGCTGATTTGTGAACTGTCCAAAATAAAGAGACAGAAGTTCATTCAGCTTTCTTTGCTTGGAGCCTTTCTCTTCCCTATTCCATTGACTATTTTAATGGCCAAGGACCGGATGTCCTTCGATCAATTATTTCGGGGAAATGTGATCTTTGGCGAACTGTTGCTCTTACCCTGCATCCTTGGCGTGATTATATCTATCCTATTTTTTATGGAAAGAGATCACGACACTTTAAAGAACCTGGTCACGATTCCCGTCTCCAAGACCAAAATGATATTAGCCAAGCTTATGCTCATGACGCTCCTGTCTGTTCTTTACTCGGTGGCGGCCTTGGGAGCTACGGTGGTTGGCGGACTTATCATAGGCGGGGTGGAAGGCATTCTTTACAGGCTGGGCATCAGCATCGTGCTTGGTGTTCTGATTTCTATAGCCGTATTTCCGGTTGTTATCGTTATCGTACACTTTAACAAAAGTTATATTTTTTCCATTATCGTTTCATTTATTTATGCGGTTGCCGGCCTTATCATTACGATGATCTTCTCGGCAAACCCGGCTTCCGTGAACCCGGTCGCCTCCGTTATGCCTGTTCCGGTTATTATGAAGTGGTATCTGTCCTTATTCCCCCGGGAAGAAGCTCTAACCTATATCGATCCTTACTTAATAACCACCCCCGCTTGCTTCGGCCTACTAGCCGTCTATGCCCTGGTGTCAGTCTCCCTAACGGTTGTTATCTACCGTAGGAAGGAGGTCTAGGTATGAAGCTTATGTATAATCTTGTTACTGGCGAGTTCATCAAGCTTAAGCGATATAGCATTCTATGGATCGGCGTTGTCACCGTATTTTGCTCTGTGCTGCTGGCCGCTTTTCAGTCGAGTAGCGGTGGAACCGGGGATATTAGATATGAACATTTATATAATAACGTCATCTGGAATAATTACAGCCTGGCCTTCCCATTCCTGATCGTATTAATCGGAGGGTACCTGATTAACCGCGAATTTACGGACAATACGTTGAAAACCGTGCTGACCTTGCCCGTCTCTTTCCGAAGATTGTTGCTCGCAAAGATGATAACCATCGGATTACTTACGACCCTGTTCGCCGTGCTCAGCTTCTTAAGCACCTTCTTGTTGGCCATGATGTTTCAATATAAAGACCTGTCCTGGGCATTTATTATAAAATCGATGTATCAAATCATAGGGGTGAGCGTGGGCAATTATATCGCCGTCCTCCCTATCATCGTCTATTTTTCCCGGAAACGAAATGCCTTTTTCACCGGTGTCAGTCTGGCCTTCGTCTACGGATTTTGCGGAATCTTCGTCGCAGGAAGGCAACTGACCGATTATTATCCCGTCACAGCAGCACTTGGCCTCTTGGGGTATACTGGTCAGGAAGAGGCTGTCTATCAGCTTCCTATCGCACTCTCAAGCTTGCTGCTTATGCTGGTTATCGCAGGACTACTTATGATAAGAGTTCCACGTTATGAGCAGTTGACGAACAAGCCGCGCAAGCAACGTCCCAAAAAGCATCGTAATCGTATGAAGTAAAGGCTGTACAACGGCAAGGAGTAAAGCAGTTCTTAGCCTGAATGATAGGCTCCCATCATCGTAGACAGTAGAAGAAACAAAAATTCTACATCTACCCTGATGGGAGTTTTTAACTCTACTCTCTGCTTTGAGGCTCCAAACAGAGGCGTATCAGTTCATGGACGTCTGCTGTAGCCAAACATTCCACCGTGTCAGCAGCACCGTAATAAATCTTTACTTCGCCGGAATCTTCAAGTAGCATACCACCCGGGAAGATAACATTATTTCGGAAGCCGCCTGCGATCTCATAGTCTGCCTCAGGTACGAGAAGCGGAGATTTGTACATCCCTATCACGCGACTCGGATTGTCGAGGTCCAGCAGCATAATTCCTGCTGTGTAACGCTTGTTCCACGTAGGCTCCCAGCCGTTCTTGCCACGCGCTGGGTCGAGGTCAACCGCATGAAATGTAGTGAGCCAGCCTTGCTCCGTCTTAATCGGAGGTGCTCCCGGTCCGATCTTATCATTAGCATAAGGCACCTGCTCCACGGTCAACAACAGCTCTGAGTTCCCCCAATGACACAGATCAGGCGAGCGGCTCAGCCACATATCAAATCGATCTCTGCCCCCTCGGCTATATACTGTGAATGGGCGCTCCAGACGTACATACTGACCACCTATCTTCTTGGGAAACAGTACCATATTCCGGTTATCCGGCACGGACAGACTAAGCACCTCGAACGATTGGAAATCATCCGTAACGGCAATTCCTCCGCGTATGCCATGCTTGGTATCTACTGCAAAGCAGAGATAGCAGCGACCCTCAATCACGGTAAGCCGCGGATCGTAGACTCTCTGAACCTCCTCATCATGCCAGCTCCAGCATGGGGTCGGCGCGACCGTCCACGCCACCCCGTCCTCACTGAAGGCTAACCCCAGGTTCGTAGTATGACTTGGGTATACTTGTTCCCCCTGCTCATTGCCGTAGTCATTGCGGAATACCATCACATACTTGCCCTGAAATTTAGCGACTCCCGCATTAAAGACCATGGCCGGGCCATAGGAAACATCCTTGGGGGCAAGCACAGGGTTGGCCGGATGGCGATAGATATGCTTACTCGATTGGATTGGAAAACCAAGATTCGCTTGCATCGGTCTCTCTCCTTCTTCCTGGTAAGGGCTTTCATTTCTGGTCATATTACTGTTGAAAATCACTGATATACAATACATTGTCTGCTTTCTCTTCCAGCCAATTGCTGAAGTATTCATCAATTTTGGTTCCACCAGCACTGTTCCATAGCGCCTGTACATCAGCCATCGCCTGATCGGTTGTATATTTATCACCGCTAACAATCGACTTTCTCCAGATATCACCAATGGTTTCCGTATTCTTGGATATCACTTGCAGATCAGACGGCAAGCCTGGCCAGTTGATAATCGGATGAGCGTATGGCCGATCGGGATTCAGAAATGCTGCGTGTGCAGAGTCAATCAGCTCACTAAACGCCTTCTCTGCGGGAACATCCATGTTGAGCTTGACCTCAGCCTGCTCCTTCTCTGGCAATGTGCCAATGAAGCTCAGCATATTGTAATCCAACATGCCCACCAGTTCAGTCTTATTCTTCTCCACATCAATCGGGACTGCAACACCATCTGTATCCTTGTTATAATGGACACCCTCAATCCCATTCTTTAGCGTCATGATGGTGTCCTGCTCTACCAGAAAGTCAATATATTGCATAACGGCTTGCGGATCCTTGGCATTGGCATTGATTGCACCAGTCATTTGAATCGGTGATTTATATTTGGGATTAAAGGCGCCATATGGGCTTTCTGGCAATGGAACTGGTTCAATCACCGCTTCCGGATTATTCTGCAACAAGGATTTGTGTGCTTCCAGCAATAATGCATTGTCAATCCCGCTACTCGACAGATAAATACCCAGTTTGCCGCTGATCCAGCTCTGCTTGGCCACTTCCCCCGTCTTATCTGTCAGGAAATCCTTATCCACGATGCCTGCCTCAAACAAACGTTTCTGGAAATCGGCTGCCGCCTTGGCCTGCTCGCCTACCGTTGGATTAACGAGCTTACCATCCTGTACAAAACGACTGCCATTATTGAACATGGCATTGATAACAGACTCTGCATTATTGCCGCCCATGTTCATACCGAATGTATCTCGCTCCCCATTCTCATCGGGATCTTGCTCACGGAACGCCTTGGCCACCTCAAAGAGTTCTTCAGTTGTAGTCGGCATATCGAGCTTCAGCTTATCCAGCCAGTCCTTACGAATCAGCATGTAGTCGTTGGTCTTCATGCCTAGTATTCGACCAACCAGATAGGTACCGCCGTCATCCATCTGTCCCAGGGTACGTAGTTGTGGATATTCCTCCGTCATTTTCTTATAGGTGGTGCTGTGTTCAGTAATAAGGTCATCAAGCTTCAACAGTTGCTTCTGCCCATACAACTGATTAAGGAAGTTACCGTCATACTCCAGTATCAAATCCGGAGCATCCCCCGAAGCAAACAGCAGATTCAGCTTCTGCACTTGCTCTGAGCGCGGGAAGGGAATAAAATCAACGCCTACAGGACTATGTTCATTAATCCACTGGGACCAGATGTTGTCGTCCACCGTTCCTGCTGCTGGCGGCACATTGCCGCGATCATACAAGGTAACGGTAATTGTACTGCGGTCTGCTGCCGACTTATCCCCATTGACAGACTTGTCGCCTGCAGTTGACTCATTATTCCCTGTTCCGCATGCAGCGAGCACCAGCATAACCAACATAGTCGTTGCAATTAGCAGCGCAATCTTGCTTGAATTTCTGCCTATCATCCTATAACCCCCATTTTATGAATATGTCATACCTATCCCTTGACCGCACCAATCATGACACCCTTTACAAAATATTTCTGCAGAAAAGGATAGACCACCAGCATCGGAATGAGCATCACGAACAATGCAGCTGCCTTGATCGATTCCGGGGTCATCTGCTGCACACTCTCCGATTGAAGATTATTCATCTCCTGCAGCATCGTCTGACTCTGCACCATCTGTTGAACCATCACGGCAAGATTGTATTTGGTCGTATCATGAATAAAAATCATCACACTGTAGAAGGAATTCCAATAACCGACCGCATAGAACAGCGTCAAGGTTGCAATGACCGGCATAGATAAAGGCAATACAATTCGCAGCAACTGTCTGTACTCTCCGCAGCCATCTATTTTGGCCGACTCAATTACCTCTTCAGGTATCCCCTCAAAGAAGGTTCGCATGACCAGCATATTGTACGTGCTGACCAATCCGGTCAACCATAATGCCCAATAGCTATTAATTAGCCCCAATGCCTTCAGCACAAGGAAAGTCGGGATCGTTCCGCCGCCAAATAGCATAGTGAAGACAATGATCAACGTAAATGTTCTCCGTGCATAGAAATGCCGCTTGGATAGTGGATAGGCCGCCATCACCGTGAAGAGCATACTCAGACCTACCCCAACAACGGTGAGGATGACACTATTCTTAAAAGCTTCCACGATCCGGGTGCCTTCAAACAGCGAGCGATAAGTCTCAAAGCTCCAGCCCACCGGCCACAGCGTAACCGTCCCGGACAGAATCGCATGGTTATCACTCAAGGATACCGCCAGCAGGTGAATAAGCGGCAGCAAGCAACTGAGTCCAGCCAATGTCAGTACTCCGTAATTAAAGGCATAAAACCATCTTTCACCTTGTGTTGTTCTCATGTTCTCTCTCGTCCTCCCTGTGTATCAGCAGCCCGCTGATTGCATATAGTCTTGTTTACCACAGGCCATTGCCAAATCTCCGAGCGACCACATTGGCGCTGAACACCAGCACGAAACCCACGATTGATTCGAACAAGCCCATAGCGGAGGTCAAGCTGAACTGGCCACCTTGAATACCGACCTTGTAGATATAAGTACTGATAACCTCTGATACGTTGTACACCCCGGAATTCTGCAGGACATACACTGGATCAAAGCCCACACTCATCACACTGCCCATCTGCAAAATCAGGAGCAGGACGATGGTAGCACTAATTCCCGGCAGAGTTATACTGATAATCTGCCGCCATTTGCTAGCGCCATCCATGCTCGCCGCCTCATAGAGAGAAGGATCGATGCCTGTGATGGCAGCCAGGAAGATAATCGTGCTAAAGCCAGCTTCCTTCCAGATACCAGCTCCGAGGAAAATTGCAATCCATGATCCCTCGTCGTAGAGAAAGGGAAAGGTCTGGCCTGTCATCCCTTCCAGAAGGGCATTCACAATCCCGTTCTGCTCAGCAAACATCGTCACTACGATCCCGCCAACAATAACCCAGGAGAAGAAATGCGGTAGATAAACGAGCGTCTGCACCCATTTCTTAAACCATTGTGTGCGTACTTCATTGAGCAGAATAGCGAGCAAAATCGGAATTGGGAAGCCAACAACAATATTCAATACGCTAAGCACCAGTGTATTACGAATAATGTTAAGCGTCTGCGGGTTATTGAACAGGATTTCGAAGTTGCCCAACCCGATCCATGGACTATGAAGAATGCCATCTGTAAAGTTGTAGGTTTTGAACGCCATAATGGCGCCGAACATCGGTACATACTTGAAGATCAAGTAGAACAGCAATACTGGCACAAATAATGAGAGCAACGGCAGGTTTTCTCTAAATCTCCGCTTGGCCTCACGTCGGCGCTGATCCTGATTACTTAACTTCAGTACACCGCCAGTTGAGTCTGCCACATGCAACCTCCTTCATCTCTATGTTATGATGTGGTACCACCCACACATCGACTATAGGCGGGTTGCCCTTGGATAAGCAATCGTCAAGATTCCACTTATCTCCATTTGGTAGAATGTTGATCTTATTCGCAATTGCGTTAAATCCAGGTGATTGACGTTTTTACAAAAAGCGCTACCCCAGGCAGAAAAAAAACCTGCATCAGCCATCCAAAACGGATTCCTGAACAGGCTTAAAGTCATGAAATTTCCTGTTTCTCCTGTTTGCGATAATCTCCAGGTGTCATGCCGTAATGCTTCTTGAAGCTGCGAATAAAAGTCATCGGATTCGTATACCCAACTTGAAGCGCAATTTGCTGAATCTCCTCATTGGTCTCCAGCAACAGACGCTCTGCATGACTCAAGCGAATCTTGGCCAGGAAGTCAACAAACTTATCGCCGATTTCTTCGCGAAATAAGGTGCTCATGTATTTTCCGCTGATGCCAAATTGCTCCTCCAGCATATTCAGTGACAGATGCGGACTTGCATAGTGCTGCTCAATATATTGTCGCACCTCTTGCATCCGACTATGATGCTTGCGTGACTCTCGATATTTTGCAAGTCGGCCCTCCATCTCGGTAAATAGTGCCATAAGTTGCTGCCTGGTTTCTTCAATCGTCTCCATTCCTTGTAGCATACGCTCCAGAGACGGATATAAATCTTGCTTCCAAAGCGACTGCCCTTCCTCAGAGAACTCCATCAATTCTCTGCGGAGCATATGGACAATTTGATTAATTAAATAGTATACATCACTCTTGGCGAACCCTCCTGTAGTCAGTTCCTCGAATAGGAGATGCATCTCGTCCTTCCAGCGCTCTTCCCCAATCCGATAGGCATGGGTGAGGGAACGAATCCTTGGGATCAGTCTGTAAACTTCTCGCTGACTCTCAACATGTAGTTCTTCATAAGCAATCACACGTCCGCTGCCCTGAATAAACTTGTCATTCAAAGCCTCCTGAGCTTCTGCATGAATCAGATATAGCTGCTCCGGATCTGAGATTGCCCTGCTGAGTCCCATCGAAATTGTGAAATCAAGATTGTTCCTGACCCAATCAGACAGCCTGGTGGCAATCACATGAACCCTCTCCTGAAGCCCCCGTTCATTTCTATTCAAAGAATCCTCTTCAGCAAGCTGTTTTGTTCCATTGGTGTCGACCAGCAAGATTGTCATCCTTGATCCCTCCAGCCACTCTGCCCATATATTCACGGCATGCTGACCTGCGAGCTCTTTAGATACACTGTTCATAACAAACTGAAATAAATACTGGTCACGTGTAGCGTAACGATTGGCAAATTCCGCGTAATGATCGATTTCAACAATCCCAACGGACAACTGCGTAGAGAAATTGCATATCCTCAGTTTAATGGCTGCCTTCTTCCATTCATCCCGATTCCAGATTTCACTACCTGCAACTAACTCACGCAGCTTGTGCCGACGCTTGAACATCAGGCTTTCTTCCTGCTCACGCTCATATTCAATTACCTGTTTAGTAAGATGCTGAAAGGCCTCTTCGATATATTTCAGTTCATCCTTCGTCGGCTGAGACTGCGGCTGGAAAATCTCGTGTTGAGCCGAGCGAAAGTAAACAATACGCTGCATGATGGTATGGATTGGCTTGTATTGACTGCGTGCTGTGTAAACAATCCAGGCAATGCCCAGTATTAACATAACCAAGGAAATCCCAAGCATCACGGTGAACAGCCCGGAGGTGAAGGTATAGGCCGAATCGTCCTGTATGCCAGTGGCAATCGTCCAGCCTGTATAGTCCGATACAATGTGATGTAGTTCCTCCATGTCGCTCGGGAACGAGGAATTGAAGATATCCAGACCGTTACTGCCAATTAACCTTGCGCTGCTAATGTCCGCTGCCTGATTCATTTCCGCAACCAGTTGCTGCAGCTCGGACACCTTCACATTAACAACAATAAGTCCACTCTCCCCCTTCGGAGGAGGGTAAGCGCTCACCAACGAGACAACATCTCCGGTCTGCTCTGCATATTTGTTACGAAGTGATCGTGCATTCGACCATTTGTGATCACGCTCGCTATGTTCCAGCCAGCTTCGAATGAACGCCTGATCGCTGTGCTTGTCCAATGGCAGAAACATCGCATTCGACAACACCGTCTCGTCCGCAGCGCGATACAGATAGATTGATTCAATGAATGGCAATGACAGCTTGATTTTATCCAGCTCTTTAGAGATTTCGTATTTATAAAAATAACGTTTGCCCAGTTCCTGCTCATAAAAATAAGTGACAAGCTTCTCATTTTGCAGTGCCGCATTCAGAACCTGCGTCTCCACTGCCTTGAGATTGAAATCAACAATCTGCTGAACATGTTCTGCAAATACCCCATTGGCACGAACAACATCTTGTTTGGATTGCTGGACAATGGACAGGAAGGTTGCACCTAACAGGACAAAGATAATCAATAGTAACAGCGGAAGATAAGAAAGCATTTGTTTTTTGAACCACCATCGACTCATCGTCCGCCTCCATTCCTATCATCCGCCCAGGTATGCGCTTTCATTTTCCAACATGTTTCTGAAACATCTTTCCAAATTATTGTAGGTTATCGAGACTATATCCGTCAAACCCGGTTCCCCCCACCGGTCGACCTTACTGCATTCCAAATCAACTAAACAAACAACAGCCTCCTCCATTCACGAATTGGTGAATGTAGAAGGCTGAGCCCGAAAATATTTATTCTCTTGAACAGAGAATTTGTTAAGCTTCAAGCGCAAAGAGCCGGCGTGAGCAATTACGTAACTCATCATCGATGCGATCCGTTTCCAGGGCGTCCCTGCTAACAAAACGGCTATCAAGCAACGCGTTAATCCGCTTCTGAATACCGGAAATTTCCGTTTCTATATCATTGTTGCGATACACCTGCTGCAAATTCGCAGTTGCATCCTTCTGTTCAAAGACAAGTTTGTAGGAATCACGGGAATACTCCACAATTTTGCGAACCCGACCCTCCTGATAATAATACATCATCATGAATCCGTTATAAATTCTTGTCACCATGCCGGTGCCCTTGAATGCGGCAAACAGCAATCTCATGACATTGGTCAAATGAGGTGCCTCCAAACGGAAGGACAGCTCACAGACGTAATGTCCGTCTCTGCGGTCGAAGGGCAGATGAACTTCCTCCCCGCCATCATCCTCCAGCACAACCTCCTGTCCACCGTGATCAAGCACCTTGACGCGCTGGCGTACATGAGGGTCATATACCTTATGAATAAATTGGGACATCTGTTCTTCCGACAAACGCATACTGGCATTAACATATTCTGTGGCTAACCGCTGAGCCATAAAAATCTCCTCAATTCTTATTGTTTCGCTTTATCAACATTATACACCACGATCCAAAGCCTTTGCTCAGCAACCAAAACGTGAATTTCTGCCATTTTCCAGAAAAAACAGGATTAAGCCGTTTTTAACCGTAACATTCCCGCTACATGCTCACTTTCCTACCTGAACTGCTCTAAATCCCTTCGCTATCCATCGCTTTCCACTGAATTCCGCACATTGCCTTCAGAGGTATCCGCTCGCGCTTCACTGCCTGATTCCTCCGACTTGACATGTTGGCTAATCAGGGCCCACAGCTCGTCCTTGCCGATGCCTTCCTCCGAAGAGAAGAGTACGATCGGATCTCCGGCCCGAAGCGCCAGCCCTTCACGGACAATCTTCAAGTGCTTCTGCCAGCGTGACTTCGGAATCTTGTCAGCCTTGGTTGCCACGACGCAAACTGGAAGATCAAACGCCTTCAGCCAGTCATACATCAGTTCATCATCCTTGGTCGGCGGGTGCCGGAGGTCAATGATTTGCAGCACCAGCCGGAGCGTCTCACGCTCCTGCAGGTATTGTTCGATCATCTTCCCCCACTGCTCCCGCTGCGTCTTGGATACCTTCGCATACCCATATCCGGGAACATCCACGAAGTACAGTTCCTCATTGATACGGTAGTAATTGAGATGCTGGGTCTTCCCCGGGGTGGAGCTGGTTCTGGCCAAATTTTTGCGCTGAATCATCCGATTAATCAGCGATGACTTGCCTACGTTGGACCGCCCCGCCAGAGCAACCTCTGGTAAGCCGTCCTCGGGATATTGATTGGCACCTACCGCGCTGATTACAAATTCTGCATTTGTTACTTTCATCAATTCAATCCTCTCTCCTTGCGTGCAAACAACCTCTAGCGTTGTGCGTCAATGCACCTTGGGCTGTTCGACTAACGCATGTTCCAACACCTGATCCATGTGGGACACAGGTATGAACACCATATCTTCCCTCACGCTCTCCGGAATGTCTCCCAGGTCCCGTTCGTTGTCCTTCGGCAACAGTACCTTGCGGTATCCCGCACGGTGAGCAGCCAGGGATTTCTCCTTAAGCCCGCCGATGGGTAACACTCGACCCCGCAGCGTAATCTCACCGGTCATCGCAACCTCCTTGGAGACATGCCGATGAGTAAGCGCAGAGATCAAAGCTGTAGCAATCGTAATCCCTGCGGATGGACCATCCTTAGGAATGGCCCCCTCGGGGATATGGATATGCACATCGTTCTTCTCATGGAAGTCTGGTGCAATGCCAAGCTCTCCTGCCTTGGAGCGGGTATAGCTGAATGCCGCCTGTGCCGACTCCTTCATGACGTCGCCGAGCTTCCCGGTCAACGTCAGCTTGCCTGTTCCCGGAACGACCGTCACCTCGATGACCAAGGTCTCTCCCCCTACTTCCGTCCAGGCAAGTCCAGTGACGGTACCAATCTGATCTTCCATCTCGGCCATGCCGTAACGGAATTTGGCCGTACCCAGGTAATCCTTGACGTCATCGGGTGCAATAGCAATTTGTTCCTTCTCCTGCGCCGATACAATTTGCTTGGCCGCCTTACGACAAAGGGCTGCCACCTGCTGCTCCAGACTGCGCACACCTGATTCCCGCGTATACTCGCGAATCACCTTCAACAAGACATCTTGACCAATCTCAAGCTGCTCGGGCGCAAGTCCATGCTCCTTCTTCTGCTTGGGCAACAGATAGCGATCCGCAATTTCCAGCTTCTCCAGTTCCGTATAGCCGGGAATGAACAGCATTTCCATCCGGTCAAGTAATGGCCGGGGAATATTGTGCACGGCATTAGCCGTGGTGACAAACATGACGTTGGATAAGTCAAACGGCACTTCAACGAAGTGATCGCTGAACGTATTATTTTGCTCCGGATCCAACACTTCAAGCAAGGCCGATGAAGGATCGCCACGGAAATCAGAGGCCATCTTATCTATCTCGTCCAACAGGAATACCGGATTCAAAGTTCCGGCCGTCTTCATGCCCTGAATAATTCGTCCTGGCATGGCACCGACGTAAGTCCGGCGATGCCCGCGAATCTCGGCTTCATCACGTACTCCGCCTAGCGAGATACGCACGAACTCACGGCCAAGCGAGCGAGCAATGGAACGAGCCAACGAGGTTTTACCAACCCCTGGAGGACCCACCAGACAAAGAATTGGCCCCTTCAATTTCTTGACCAGCTTCTGTACCGCCAGATATTCCAGCACGCGTTCCTTCGGCTTCTCCAAGCCGTAATGATCTTCATTAAGTACCTGCTCTGCCTTCGCCAGGTCCAGATCATCTTCCGTTCGCTCACTCCACGGCAAGCTGAGCAGCCAATCTACGTAATTGCGGATGACGCCCCCTTCGGCAGAACTGGCTGGCATTTTCTCCAGACGATCAATTTCCTTCTCTACTTTCTCCCGAACCTTATCCGGAAGGCCCTTCTCCTCCAATTGCGTTCGAAGTTCCTCCGCCTCACCAGCCCGTCCTTCCTTCTCACCAAGCTCCTTCTGGATCGCCTTCATCTGTTCACGCAAATAGTATTCCTTCTGGGTTTTCTCCATTTGCTTCTTGACACGTTGATTGATCTTGCGTTCCAGTTCAAGCACTTCACGCTCGTTATTCAGGATGTCGAGCAGCTTCTCCAGCCGGTTACGAACATCGACAGTCTCCAGAATTTCTTGCTTATCCTTGATCTTGAGGGAAAGGTGGCTGGTAATGACATCAGCAAGACGGCCTGCCTCCTCAATATCGGATACGGCTGCCAACGTCTCTGGCGTCACCTTCTTGGACAAGTTAATATAATGTTCAAACTGGGTTAGCACCGTGCGCATCAGCGCATCGACCTCCGGATCATCGTTCTCCTCTTCCGGACGCTCTTTGGCCATAACCTCGTAATATTCTTCATTATCCAAATATTCCATGATTTCAGCGCGTTCCATGCCTTCGACCAGCACACGGATGGTGCCGTTAGGCAGTTTCAGCATTTGCCGCACCTTCGCAACGGTTCCGATGCGGAATATATCTTCCTGGCTTGGTTCTTCTATGTTCACTTCGGATTGAGAACAGAGGAGAATCAGATTATCTTCGACCATGGCCTTTTCCAAAGCCTTTACGGACTTTTCCCGTCCTACGTCCAAGTGCAGCACCATACTCGGGTAGACGAGAAGGCCCCGCAGTGGCAAGAGCGGAAAGCGCCGGCCCTTCGATTTATAGGGTCCCACCACTTATGCACCTCCCAAACGTTCTCAGTAGATATCATTGCTATTTTAGCAAATGTTCCATAAAAACACCAACGAGGAGCGGCTGCCCAAGGCAACCCCTCCCCGTTATCTCACTTTGATGCAGCTTATCGTTCATCGACTTGGACTAGATCACTCCACCTTGCGAGGGTGACTCCGCATGCAGGAAGGATGCTGGGGTCGTTGCCGGAGCAAAATGCTCTCCGCCCATAGACACCTCCAGGCTCTTCTCTACCTCAGGGCCAAATACGTGCTGGAACACTTCTGCCAGCGTCTCGACCGGAATGACACGCAGGCCTTCCAAGCCTTCGAACAAGGACTGCCAGTTGTCCTTAGGAATCAGCACAGTCAAGGCTCCCGCCTGAAGCGCCGCCTCTACCTTGGATACGACACCTCCGACTGGCTTGACCTTGCCATGAATACCGAGTTCCCCGGTCATAGCAATCTGATGGTTCACGGGTATCTGCTTGATCGCCGATGCCACTGCCGTAGCAATCGCGAGGCCAGCCGAAGGACCATCAATCGGAGTTCCCCCCGGGAAGTTGATATGCAAATCATAATTGGAAGGGTTCAGACCGATACGCTGCAATACCGTAAGCACATTCTCCACCGAGCCCTTGGCCATACTTTTCCGGCGCAGCGTCCGAGTTCCTCCCCCAATCTCCTCTTCATCCACAACGCCCGTAATATGATAAACGCCCTTGCCTTTGTCAACAGGTACGGCCGTAGCCTCAATCTCCAGCAAGGTCCCCATATTGGCCCCGTATACCGCCAGTCCATTCACGACACCCACGGCTGGGCTGGCCGGAATCTTGCGGTCTGGACGAGGGGCCAACTGGCTGCTCGTCGCCACCCATTCCAGGTCTGAGGACAACAAGTGATCTCTTGACTCCGTCAAGGCAAGTCCAGCAGCCAACTGCACCATGTTCACGGCTTCACGACCATTGGTGGCATATTTCTTAATAACCTCCACGGCCTCCGGACAAGGCTGAAAGCCAATTCGTCCAACGGCATCTTCGGCAATTTGAGCAATCTCCTCCGGCAACAAAGGTCGGAAGTATATTTCCATGCAACGAGAGCGCAAAGCCGCAGGAATCTCCTGCGGAGAACGTGTTGTTGCTCCAACCAGACGAAAGTCCGCAGGCAAGCCATTCTGGAAGATATCATGAATATAGGCAGGTGTCCCCGTATCCTCCGAGTTATAATAAGCACTCTCTAAATACACCTTGCGGTCCTCCAGCACTTTAAGCAGCTTATTCATCTGAGTCGTATGCAGCTCACCGATCTCATCAATAAATAAAATGCCGCCATGCGCCTTAGTAACCGCCCCGGGTTTGGGCTGCGGAACGCCCGCAATCCCCATGGCACCTGCGCCTTGATAGATGGGATCATGCACCGACCCAATGAGCGGGTCAGCAATCCCCCGTTCATCAAACCGGGCAATCGTGGCATCAATTTCTGTGAACTTGGCGTTAGACTTGAACGGAGACACGGGATTCTTCTTCGCTTCCTCCATCACCACTCGGGCAGCCGCGGTCTTCCCCACGCCAGGTGGTCCATAAATAATCACATGCTGGGGATTGGCACTGCATAAGGCCGCCTTCAAAGCTCGTAATCCATCCTTTTGCCCAACGATATCATCCATCGTAGCTGGACGCGTACGTTCTGCGAGCGGTTTGGTCAGCGATACAGCCCGCAGCTTGCGCAGCTTCTCCATTTCTTTACGCGACTCCCTATCTATCGCCACACGGTTCCCTTTCTGGCTACGCAATTGATTCCAGAAATACATACCAATGACAACCGCAAAAAACATCTGAACGGCGATCAGAATGACATTTAGCTCCATATTCGTTAGGCCTCCCACACTTTGACTGTTACTTGGTAGTATAGCCTTTTCCCTCCATCATCAAACAAGATACAAAAAAACCGTCTATAGCCTTTGGAAAGGCCACAGACGGTAGATATTGAATGATTACGGATTGGCGTGGGTACGGTGTTCTTTGCGTCCAGGAATTTCTCCCGTCGCCTCGAAGACCTCCACAATATGATCAATTTCCTTCTTCAATTCATTCAACAGTTCTTCTTCAGGCACCTTACGAATCATCTGCCCATACCGGAATAGTAACCCTTCCCCACGAGCGCCGGCAATTCCAATGTCAGCTTCGCGCGCTTCGCCCGGACCATTTACGGCGCATCCCAGGACAGACACCTTAATTGGCACCTTCAAATTGGCGATGTAATCCTCCACCTCATTGGCGATGGAGAACAGGTCAATATCCAGCCGCCCACAGGTGGGGCAAGATACTAATGTCGCCGCGTTCGTAATAAGCCCAAAGGTCTTAAGCATCTCACGAGCAACCTTGACCTCCTCAACAGGGTCAGCGCTTAAGGATATCCGTAGCGTCGAGCCAATACCTTGAGATAGCAATGCTCCGATACCCGCAGCGCTCTTCACCGTGCCTGAGAAGAGAGTGCCAGCTTCTGTAATACCCAGATGAAGCGGATAAGGAATAACCTCTGCCGCCTTGGAATAAGCTGCGATAGCCATGGGCACATCAGAAGCCTTCAAGGAGACAATGATGTCGTGGAAGTCCAGTTCCTCCAAAATCCCGATATGGAACAAAGCGCTTTCCACCATAGCTTCAGGAGTAGGGAATCCGTATTTCTCTAACAAATGGTTCTCAAGGGAGCCGGCATTTACACCGATACGAATCGGAATTCCCCGCTCCTTACAGGCCTTAACCACAGCCTCGACCTTCTCACGGCGCCCAATATTCCCAGGATTAATCCGTACCTTATCGATGCCGTTCTCAATAGCTAACAACGCCAGCTTATAATTAAAATGAATATCGGCAACAAGGGGGATATGAATTTGTTTCTTGATTTCCTTGATCGCCGCAGCCGCTTCTTCATTGTTCACCGTCACGCGTACCAATTGGCAGCCGGCCTCCTCCAAGCGGAGGATTTCCGCGACCGTAGCAGCCACATCGGCCGTCTTCGTCGTACACATACTCTGGATGATCACTTCGTTGCTGCCGCCAATCGTCAGATTACCAACCTTGACCGGCCGCGTATCTTGTCTCAAGAATGTCATTCTTCGGTCTCTCCCATAACGACCAAGCTCCACCCCTGCGAAGAGCCTTGGCAGGCACATCAAGCGCAAAGGTGGAGACCCCGGTCTTTATTTTACGCGACTAGCTTACGCGCTTTCTTCTTGTTTTTTGTTCTTCTTGGTCGTGGCGCTTAATTCAGGTATCGCCTTCTCCTGCACGACTTGTTCAGTAATCACGCAGTCCGTCACATCGTCGCGGGATGGTACTTCATACATCACGTCCAGCATAATGCCTTCGATGATGGCACGAAGTCCACGCGCACCCGTATTCCGCTTGATCGCTTCTTGAGCGATTGCCTCAAGCGCCTTCGGTTCGAATTGCAGACTAACGTTATCCAGCTCAAGCAGCTTCTGATACTGCTTGACTAGCGCATTCTTCGGCTCGGACAGAATACGAACCAGCGTCAACTCATCAAGCGGCTCCAAGGTCGAAATGACTGGCAGACGGCCTACGAATTCGGGAATCAAGCCGAATTTGAGCAAGTCCTCTGGCAACACCATGGACAAGTATTCACCCGGTTTGAGCTCTTTTTGTCCATCACTGACTGCGTTAAAGCCGATAACCTTCTTACCGATCCGGCGTTTGATCATTTGCTCCAGACCATCAAAGGCACCGCCGCAAATGAACAAGATGTTGGTCGTATCGATTTGGATAAATTCTTGATGAGGATGCTTACGTCCACCTTGTGGCGGTACAGAAGCAACCGTCCCCTCCAGAATTTTCAGCAGGGCCTGCTGAACCCCTTCCCCGGATACATCACGAGTAATTGAAGGGTTCTCTGACTTGCGCGCAACCTTATCGATTTCATCGATATAAATGATGCCGCGTTCCGCCTTCTCTACATCGTAATCGGCGGCTTGAATCAGCTTGAGCAAAATATTCTCTACGTCCTCACCGACATAACCAGCCTCCGTCAAAGAGGTAGCGTCAGCGATGGCGAACGGTACATTCAAAATTTTGGCCATGGTTTGGGCCAGCAACGTCTTACCGGAACCTGTTGGCCCAAGCAACAGAATGTTACTCTTCTGCAGCTCGACGTCTTCAATCTTGCTTTGCGTATTTACCCGTTTGTAGTGGTTATATACAGCAACGGACAACGATTTCTTGGCTTGTTCTTGACCGATAACATATTGGTCCAGAATGTCACGAATTTCCTTTGGTTTTGGAATTTCCTTGAGGTCCAGCTCTTCCTCATGGCCAAGTTCTTCCTCCACAATTTCGGTGCACAACTCGATGCATTCATCACATATATAAACGCCCGGTCCTGCTACAAGCTTGCGAACCTGCTCCTGCGATTTGCCGCAGAATGAGCATTTGAGTTGACCTTTTTCGTCGTTAAACTTAAACATGTAAACACCCCTTTACAAATTAGTGGGCTTGTTGATGACCCGGTCGATAATCCCGTAAGCAGCAGCCTCTTCCGCGCTCATGAAAAAGTCGCGGTCCGTGTCGCGCTCGATCTTTTCAAGGGGTTGACCCGTACGATCCACATAGATTTGGTTTAATTTTTCCTTCGTCTTAATGATCCAGTCGGCATGGATTTTGATATCCGCAGCCTGACCGCGCACCCCGCCAAGCGGTTGATGGATCATAACTTCGCTGTTAGGAAGTGCGAAGCGTTTTCCTGGAGCCCCCGCTGTTAGCAGCAAAGATCCCATACTCGCCGCCATTCCCACACAAATGGTGGACACATCGGGCTTGATGAATTGCATTGTATCATATATACCCATCCCCGCAGTCACGGAACCACCCGGAGAATTGATGTACAGGTGAATGTCTTTCTCAGGGTCCTCCGCTGCCAAGAACAACAGTTGAGCAATCACGAGATTGGCAACTTCATCATCAATTGCGTTACTGAGAAAAATAATGCGATCTTTAAGGAGTCTCGAATAGATGTCGTAAGAACGCTCTCCACGACTCGTCTGTTCTACGACCATAGGTACCAGACTCATGCGACCAACCTCTTTTCCTTTTCAGTTTCCCTTGCGCTTACAGAAACATTCTACCATGTTCAAAGCGTCATGTCATTTTTCACACCATACAGTTTATGTTTGCCTCCACATATTATATAACCGAAGGCTTGTACTCGCTAAATGGAAATATATGTATCGCTAAAAGGTGAAAAATTAAGGCACGCATTTGAGTATACGTGCCCTAACTGTAATGATGTATTCAGGCGAAGCTCCCGTTGAAAGGATAATGACTCATTATTCTTTATCTTCGGCTGCTTCCGCTTCTTTTTTGTCAGCATCTGCCGCCTTGGCCGTTTTCTTCGTCGTTTTCTTGGCTGCCGGTTTTGCTTCTTTTTCTGCTTTTGCTTCCTTGTCTGCCTTTGCCTTAGGTGCTTCTTCTTTCTCAGCAGGAACTTCCTTGCTGTTCTCCAGCAAGAAATCGATCGTCTTGCGGATCAAAATTTCTTCGTTCAACCCGCTAAGCGAACCATTGGCTGCAAGGATGTTACGAATTTCTTCTGGGGAACGCTTGTAAGCTTCCGCCATATCGTTAAGTTCTTTGTTAACTTCATCTTGAGTAACTTCAATCTTCTCGGCTTTGGCAATTTGCTCCAATGCCAGGTTATTACGAACGCGCTTCTCAGCGTCACCTTGCATTTGTGTTCTAAGGTCATCCACCGTTTGACCGGAGAAGCCCAGGAACATGTCCATGTTCATCCCTTGGGAACGAAGACGGTTGTCGAAATCGCGGACCATATTGTCCACTTCGCCTTTGATCATGGCTTCAGGAATTTCGACTTCTACGCTTTCACCAATCTTGTCTACCAGAGCGGATTCACGAGTTGCTTTACCTTCTTGCTCTTTGCGTTTGCTCAGTTGGCTCTTCAAATCTTCCTTGAACTCGTCCAAGGTATCGAATTCGCTAACATCTTTGGCAAATTCATCATCCAGCTCAGGAAGCTGTTTGCGTTTGATTTCATGCAATTTCACTTGGAACACTGCTTCTTTGCCAGCCAGTTCTTCCGCATGGTAGGTCTCTGGGAAGGTTACCGTTACGTCCTTGAAGTCGCCGGTAGCCAGTCCAACCAATTGTTCTTCGAAGCCAGGAATAAAGGCATTGCTTCCCAGTTCCAAAGAGTGACGCTCCGCTTTGCCGCCTTCGAAAGGCACGCCGTCGATAGAACCGTCAAAGTCGATAACAACTGTATCGCCATTTTGAGCAGCTTCCTCATCGATGACAACGAGTTCAGCATGGCGTTGTTGCAGGCGTTCCAGTTCCTCAGCAAGCTCTTCTTCGCTCACTTCAACGTTAACAGCGGGTACTTCTACGCCCTTGTATTCGCCAAGCTTCACTTCAGGCTTTACAGTGATTGTAGCTTTGAATTTGAATGCTTGTCCTTTAGCAAATTGCTCAACGTCCACTTCTGGACGATCCACAGGGAAGATATCCGTTTGATCAATCGCTTCGCTGTAAGCTTCAGGCAACAAAATGTCGATTGCATCTTGATACAAGCTTTCCACGCCGTAACGAGCTTCAAAGATGGCCCGAGGCACTTTCCCTTTACGGAATCCAGGTACGCTTGCTTTTTTAACTACTTTTTGAAAAGCTTTATCCAGTGCTGCGGATACACGTTCCGCATCCACTTCGACCTCGAGAACGCCGAGGTTCTTCTCTATTTTTTCCCAAGTTGCTTTCATTTTATGCCTTCCCCTCCAAATTTCACATATACTTTAAAATACTGAGCCCGAATCGCGAATAAAGCAGCTATCAGGAATCAGTATAGCTGTCTCTATGAGCACGTTCAGAATAACCACTATATTATAAACAACAATAAGTTTTTTTACAAGAGCAGGCTTAAATGCGGGTTATTAATTCCTGATTTGGCTCGATGACATAAACTTACCAAACGTCCGGCAGACCTGCTCGTAACGGAGCCGCAATTCATCAGTAATGCCATAGAGCGAACGGATTTCTTCCTCCGTCTTCCCACCAGGCAAGCTATTAGCGACCATTTGATGCAGGGCAGCAGCCCAAACATCAAGCACCGCGTCCTCATCGCCCAGCAATGAGCGGTAATCCGCCGTACCGTATAGTGCCATCACTAATTGCAGCCATAATTCCTGAGCAAAATAGAACAAAGTGGGATCATGTACTTGCGTCTGCTGTCCCACGCGCTCCAGCACAGCTTGTACTGCTGCAGGAAAGTCCTCGGGCTTGAGCGGTACCGCCTCGGCCTCCACCTCAACCCACTCACCGCCGCGAAAAAATGACACCGTTCCTGTATAACCCCGGCGACGCAGTGTTTGCAGCACTCGATATTGCAGCATAGGATGAAGTTCCGTCTCACTCAACCAGTGGGTCAGCGCTTCGTCAACTTCTCCCTGATTCACATAGGCCAATTGATCAAGAGCAAGCAAAGTTTGCTCCGAGAAGGGCCGGCCCATGGCAGCTTGCAGCAATTTATCCATATATGTAGCATCCTCAGCCAGCTTCGCCTCCACATGCCGGCGAGCCAGTGATTCCTCGGTCTCTTCATCCTCTTCGTCAGCCACGGCTCCGGAGGCACCGTTCTTCAAGGTAGGAAACGCGCCGATGAGCCAATCCAGCAGGGCTTGCCATTCCTCATAGTGCCGCGGGTCTTCACCCTGGCATTGCAACAGGAATTGCAGCAGTTCCACCGCTTCTCCATATCGCTCCGTCTCCAACATGCGAGTCAATTCAATTTGGTAATAATCCAACGTCTTTGGGAACAAAACGACGTTATCCTTCTCCTCGGGTCGTAAACCGCTGATAAGGGCACCTCCTATCTCCGTATTTCAGTTAATTGAGATTATAGCACAGTCTTGGACGAAGGCAAAAAAGCAATATCCGCCAGAACATTAAACTTTTTATATTGCTTCTTTCCTACTGATATGATAATATATTTTTTGCTTGCATTTTCTATATTGAGATGTCCCAGTAGCTCAGCTGGATAGAGCAACGGCCTTCTAAGCCGTCGGTCAGGGGTTCGAATCCCTTCTGGGACGTATAAAAAGAATCGGTTCAGTTTGAACCGGTTCTTTTTGCGTCTCATGGGGATGAGAACCCCTTAAGGGGTTCGTCCTAGTGAATCAGTCTGCGCTCAGCAGACTGGCAAACGGAGTCTCTTCTATATTATTTTGCAAAGACCAAGGAGTTCAGGTACCCCGTACCTAGATGCTCTTTGGTCTTTTTGGTATTTCCCCTCTGTCCAACCGATTACTAATAGCTAAAAAGACATTCGACCTACTTCGAGAGTAGTCGTCAAGAACCAAGTTCATAGAAGAGGAATCAATCCCAATCTGTCTATTACCACTATTAGATGAAGCAATTTTTTTCTCCAAGGATTACATTTCGAATTTCCAAACCTGTTCCGAAATTTTTCACTACTATATTTTGTAAAATAATGATAATATTTGTATGTCCACTATTAGGACAGCGCTTTTATTCCATTTATAAAGGAGGATTTTTTGATGTTGCGAAAAACTATGTCTTACCTGCTGATTTTATCTTTACTACTAGTTTCTACGGTAATCTTCGGAACGAAAGCCAAAGCTGCGGATTATGCACAGGGCGTCGACTTGTCGGGAAGCACGGCTACCGTATGGTTCAAGTCTACAGTTAACACAAGTTGGGTTGATATCCATTACTCCGTGAACAATGGGGTACAACAGAATTTACGGATGACTTACAATAACCAGCAATCCCGGTATGAGCAGACCGTCCCGGGAATTGCCTCTGGTAGCGTGCTGGCCTATTCATTTACTTATAATAATGGTGCACCGGCATATGACACCAACATCTTTACCTACACAGCCGGCTCCACCCCGCCTCCCACTTCTTCCAACTCCATCTATGACGTTAACCCTTCATCAATTCCTACGCCACCAGACGGGGCCGTCTCTGTAAAAGTCATGAATGGAACACAAGGAGCATACAATGACAATCAAATTTATTGGGGCGTGCTCGGTATCAATCCGGTAAATGAACAGTGGAGCTATCTAGACCAGAACGGTAATTTGATTCCGATCTCCACAGCTTTAAATGATGCACCGGGACATTTAACCAAGAACGGTGTTAACTACGCAAATATCTATCACAAGGTCAGTGATACTTCCTGGATTACCTTACCCAAGATCACTTCGGGCCGGATGTTTCTGAGCGTAGGCACGCCCATGTTCATCAAAACTTTTAATGATGGGTTTGCCGGACCGGATCTGAACAATCCAACAGACCCCCATCTTGACGTTATTTTTGATTTTGTTGAGTTCACCATCGACAATACTGGCTATCATGGTAACACAACTCGGGTTGATGGATTTGGCTTCCCGATTCAACATCGTCTAATTAACAAATCCGGTTCCTTCGATCAAACCGTAGGCGAGCTCGAATCCGAAACGCGAAGCGGTATCTTCGCTAAATACCAGGCCGAGGTTCCGGCGGAATTCAAGCCTCTCGGCACGCTTCTCGCTCCTTATCGCATCGTGGCCCCCGTATACGGTTCATTCGCTCCAGGTGGCGCAAATGCCAACTATTTTGCCGGATACGCCCCTTACAGCGCCAAGGATATTTTCCTATGCGACGGAGCCTTGACGGATGCGGCAACCTGCGCAGCCATCAATCGCCACGTCTATACGTCTAGCGACTGGAATAATGTATCCAACTACTATCAAGCTGCACCGGCCAACTATTATGCCAAGTTCTGGCACGATCACAGCATTAATGGTTTGGCCTACGGCTTCGCTTATGATGACGTTAACGGCCAGGCTTCTTACCTGGAGGTTGGTGATCCGAAGGGTCTGATCATCCGCGTCGGCTGGTAAAGCTAAGGAGAACAGAAGGGACCCCAGCCTTGGGCTGACAGGTCCCTCTCCTTTTTCCTAAAACTATAGTGAGCGCCTGCTGCTTTACTGAGACGCTAACCGCTCGCGGATTTTCAACGCCAACTCTCGGCAAGCGACATCCTCCGGAGATTTCAGTTCTTCAGCAGCTATCCCCACCCAGTAATCCCCATCCAACAACTGGTACATATCTATTAAGGTTATCGCTGCAATATTAGGATTAGAAAAAGCCGTCAGCATAGCTTGTGGACCATCATCCCAATTGTATTGACTCACCACGGCCTGAAGCAAAACCGGAGATTCCAGAGCTTCGATCAGACCGCAGACCTTATCAAGAGATTCTTCATATATAATAGCGTCAATAGCGTCTTGCTCCTTATCAGTTAAGGTCAACCTGAGCGCGCCCGTTGTCTGCAGCAGCTTGTCGGCAAGTTGGTTGCTGCGCTTGCGAGCTGCATGCCAGGCCGTTCCTAAAATACCGTGCGGTGAATCCAGGTGACCTCCTGCTTCCAGCAACCTGTCAATGACCTCGGGTTGGTTGAACTTGACTGCCTTAATTAATGCAGTTTCGTTCATTTTATCTTCTATCTCCAAATCCGCACCGCCAGCCACTAACAGCTCCACAGACTGGACAGGTGCCCGATTTGTAATTAGTAGCATTAACGGAGTACGCCCTCTGGGGTCACGCCAGTTCACATCTCCACCTTCGGCAAGAGCCTGACGAATGGCTTCATGGTCTTTACTCTTGCAAATCTCCGTCCAATTCACTGACAATCGCCTCCTTCATTAAAAGTAAAATTTTTCGACTCAACACCGAAATCAGTGCTTGACATGTGAGCAATGAGGCCCTACGGGTTCGTAGGGTTCTTCCGATCGCTATTGTTCCTGGATTTCCTGATTCAATAAATTCCTATAAGGTAGAAATTCACTCGCAAAGGCGACCACTTCGTTTCTCCAGAATCCCTACGCCCCTCCGTTCTATAGAAGTCTTTGGTCAAGCACTGATTCTTGGATTGAGCCAAACTTTCACTTTTGAATTTTTCAATGCGTCAGACTCGCCATAGCAGATTGAATTACCCCGCAGGAACGCTCAAATAGTAGCTGCTCCTCCGGAGATAATTGCAGCTCAAGCACTTCCTCAATACCACCCTCTCCAATAATCGCTGGCACGCCAATGCATACACCAGACTGACCATATTCCCCTTCGAGAACCGCCGATACGGCAATAATTTTATGATCATCATTGAGGATGGAACGTACAATATACGCCAAGGCATTCCCGATACCGAATTGAGTATTGCCCTTCCGGGTAAAGATTTCCCAGCCTGCATCCCTTGTCTTGCGAGCGATATCATCCAGATTCACATGAGCGAACCGCTCCTTGTGCTGCTCAAGGATATGCAATAATGGCTTTCCGCCAATTGTAACGTGTGACCAGGCGACAAATTGAGAATCACCATGCTCCCCCATCGCGTAACCATTCACACTACGCGGGTCAATCTCAAATACCTCGGACAGCAACGTCTTTAATCGGGCAGAGTCAATGGAGGTCCCTGTTCCGATGACCCGATTACGCGGAAAACCTGACACATCACGTACGATATGCGTCACAATATCCACTGGATTGGCTGCAATCACGAATACCCCCTGAAAGCCTCCCCCTACGATACGCTGTACGATATCTCGCGTGATCTTCTCTGCATCCTCCAATACGTCCAGTCTGGTTTGTCCTGGCTTGGGATTAGCCCCGGCCGTAAGCACAACCACATCGACGTCACTGCAATCCTCCATTCGCCCCGCCGAAACCTTGGTACGGGTTGAGGTAAAATCCATGCAATGCGAAAGGTCTAGCGCATTTGCTACCGCTCGCTCATAGGTTCGGTCAATCATCATAATCTCATCACTGATTGATTGATTAATCATGGAATAAGCGCAGGCTGTCCCTACCAAACCAGAACCAACGATGCTTACCTTTCTTGCTTTTCTAGCCATACCTCCGCCTCCCATCCATCCTGTTCGATGGCTCTATTATGTATTTGATTATAACTGAAATTTTGGCATGTGTCATATTAACTAACATCACTGACAGACTAGTTCATATCCTTTCAATCACACGAAAAAAGACTGCCGGGGGAACCCACCCCAGACAGTCTTGTGCAACAACTTTGCTAGTTCTTCATTCGAGGGTCCAACGCATCGCGCAAGCCATCTCCCATCAGATTGAAAGCCAACACCGTCAGCATAATTGATACCCCAGGGAAAACAACGGTCCACGGAGCCGTAGCAATAAATTGCCGTGAGTCGGACAACATCTTGCCCCATTCAGGAGCAGGCGGCTGCGCGCCCAGCCCCAGAAATCCCAAAGCAGCCGCTTCAATGATCGCCGTGGCAATTCCCAGCGTCCCTTGCACAATAATTGGCGTCAAGCTATTCGGTAATATATGACGGAGTAGGATACCGCTATCCTTCATACCGATGGAACGTGCCGCCGTAATGTACTCCTCATTCTTCAGGCCAAGCACCTTGGCCCTCACTAGCCGCCCATAGGTCGGAATGTTGACAATAGCAATGGCTAGCAAGGCATTTTGCAAGGAGGGACCTAGAATGGCGACAATAGCAATCGCCAGCAAAATGCTCGGGAAGGCCAACAAAATATCAAACATACGGGAGATGATCATATCTACCCATTTACCGTAGAAACCAGCCAAAATGCCAAGTAGCGTCCCCAAAATAATGGAGCCCACAACCGAGAATGTACCTACCCATAATGAAATGCGCGCCCCATATAGCACTCGGGTGAATAAATCCCGGCCCAAATCATCCGTACCGAACCAGTGCTCAGAAGACGGTGGTTTCAGCCGATCAGCCAGTTCCTGGGCCTTATAGTCATAAGGAGCAATGACCGGAGCGAGCAAGGCGATCAAGACAAAGAATACAATCATGATCAATCCGGCCATTGCAATTTTGTTCCTGCGGAAAGCTCTCCACGCATCGCGCCAAGGTCCGGAAACCTTCTCAGCCTGAATCACGGGTGCGTTATTCGTGCTCGTCGTAGCCTGTGCCATGGTTTCCCTCCTTTACCGATAGCGAATGCGCGGATCGACTGCTGCATACAGCAAATCCACAATCAAATTAATAAATACGAACAAGAAGGCAATAATCAGAATCCCTGATTGAATGACAGGATAGTCTCGAGAGCTAATCGCTTCGTAGATATATCTACCGACACCAGGCCAGGCGAATATCGTTTCCGTTAGCACTGCGCCACCGAGCAGAGCCCCTGTTTGCAATCCAATCACCGTGAGTACGGGAATGAACGCATTTTTAAGTGCGTGCTTATAGACGACGATGAATTGGGACAAGCCCTTCGCCCTAGCAGTACGAACGAAGTCAGAACTCATCACCTCAAGCATGCTGGAGCGGGTCATTCGGGCGATGACCGCCATAGGAATGGTACCCAGTGCTACACTAGGCAAGATTAAATGGCGAACTACCGTCCATAACTGATCCCAGCGGCCCGCGATCATACTGTCGATAAGATACAGATTGGTAACCGCCTCCACCGGATCTCGCTGATTCATACGGCCAATGGAGGGAAGCCAGTGGAGCTTCAGCGAGAAAATCCACTGTTCCATCAGCCCCAGCCAGAATATTGGCATGGATACGCCAATCAGGGCAATCAACATAGAAATGTAATCAAACCAGGAGTTTTGTTTCCAGGCGCTAATGATGCCTGCATTCACTCCAAAAAAGATAGCAAATGCCATTGCCGCAATCGTCAGTTCCGCCGTTGCTGCTAAATAAGGCGTAATTTCCTGGGCAATCGGAACCCTCGTACGGATTGATTGTCCCAAGTCTCCCTTTAGCAAATCCCCCATATACGTGAAGTATTGCTGATACCAAGGGTTATTCAGACCCAGTTGCTCACGGAGCGCCTCCTTGGACTGCTCCGTGGCCTTCTGGCCCAAAATGGTCTCGGCCGGGTCTCCAGGAATCGCATGAATAATAGAAAATACGATAATGGTCATGCCGATCAAGACAGGGATCATGATGAATAATCGTTTTAAAATATAAGCTTTCAAGTTGAGGCTCACCTGCCAGAGGCGTAAAGATACCGCCTGTTATTCAAAATGGATGTTGCTGTAATACTCGGTTCCCGTTGGTGCCGGAACATACCCTTTCAGGTTGGCCTTAGCAGCCAGCAGCGGTGTTGTATGCACGAGTGGAATCCAAGGTGCATCCACCTTAATGATCTCCTGGGCTTGCTTGTAAAGCTCTTCCCGCTTGGATTGCTCAGTTTCGGTTTGTGCCGCAACGAGCAACTCATGCAGCTCATCATTGGCATAATAGCTGTAGTTATTGGACGCGTCCTTGTCCAGCAGCGCATACAAGAAGTTGTCCGGGTCACCATTGTCACCAGTCCAGCCAAGCATGAACAAATCGTCCTTCTCCCCGGCTTGTGCATCATCCAGATAAGTCGCCCATTCCGGAGATTCAATATTCACTTTCACGCCAATCTTTTCAAAATCAGCCTGGATTACCTCAGCGACCTTCTTGCCATCGGGCATGTAAGGACGGGGTACCGGCATGGCATAGAAAGTGTACTCACCTGGCAAGCCATCAGCGTAACCCGCATCAGCTAACAACGACTTGGCTTTCTCCAAATCATATTCGTAATCGGTGATGCTGTCGTTATAACCCCACAGAGACGGAGGCATAGGATTCTTGGCCGGCTCTGCTTGACCTGCAAAGAAAGCATCAATAATGGCTTGTTTATTTACAGCATGGCTCAGCGCTTGTCTGACCTTCACATCATTAAACGGTTCTTTCTTCAGGTTGAAACCCACATAACCTACGTTGTTAGAAGGACGTTCAATCTTTTGCAACTCTGAATTAGCCTCCAGCGTGGCCAGATCGTCCGGGCTTAAGTCTTCCATCAAATCAATCTCGCCACTTTGCAAAGCATTGAAGCGGGCGGAGTTGTCAGGAATAGAGCGGACAATCACTTTATTCAGCTTAGGAAGTCCTTCCTTCCAATAGTCCACATTCTTCTCAAGGGTGATGGAATCGTTGCGCTTCCACTCCTTGAATACGAACGGCCCGGTTCCTACCGGCTCATTCTTGAAGTTCTCCTTCTTCTCTTGAATTGCCGTCGGGCTGGCAATACCAAAGGAAGTCATAGCCAAGTTTTGCAGGAATGGAGCCTGAGGCTGATTGAGTGTGATTTCTACGGTGCTCGCATCCGAAGCCTTAACCTCTTTGATGACGCGTTTGCCATCCGGACCAAACATAGAATCATAGTAATCAAACGAATCGCCTTCAAACTTGTATTCACTGGCTGGATCGGACCAACGTGTGAAGTTGAACACCACAGCATCAGCATTAAAATCAGTTCCGTCATGGAACTTCACGCCTTGGCGCAGGTTGAACGTATACGTCAAGCCGTCCTCGGAGACCGCCCAATCTTCGGCAAGGGATCCTTGAACCTCCGTGGTTCCTTCTTTATATTCCACCAAGGAGTCATACACTTGGTGCGCAATCTTGAGCGACTCCCCATCGGTGACGATTGCAGCATCCAGTGAAGCAGAATCTCCGCCGCGTCCAATGATTAACGTATCTTGAACGGATGCTGACGGTGTGTTCTCTCCCCCATTCGTCCCCGCGTTGGTGCCAGCGGCACCGTTGTTACTGCTCCCGCAACCCGTAAGGGCAACGGCCGCACTAAGCATCATAACTAAAACGACACTACTCCATCTCTTTACTCTCATATTGTGGCTCCCTTCTGAATCACGATTATTTTTAGGTGTTTATAAGAAGCCAGACCTAAGGCCCAGCTATAAACCATGGTTCATGCCCCTGTTGTTATCAAGCTAGATGAGTCTGGCCCGTGGCACGCATCTCTGTGAATAAATGACAGGCTGTCAGATGTCCTTGGTCCGTCTCCGCTAACTCGGGACGGTGCGTGTGGCAGACCTCCATCGCTTGGGGGCATCGCGTGTGGAACGCGCAGCCGATGGGCGCATTAGCCGGGCTCGGAACCTCCCCTTGCAGGATGATCCGCTCCGGCTTACGGTCTGGATCAGGCTCTGGCACGGCCGATAACAGGGCTTGAGTGTAGGGATGCTGCGGCTTAGTATATAATTTGTGCTTGTCAGCAATTTCCACAATCCGGCCCAGATACATGACAGCAACCCGGTCACAGATGTGCTTCACAACGCTAAGGTCATGCGCAATAAAGATATAGGTTAATCCGAACTCCTCCTGTAAATCCTGGAGCAGGTTAATGACTTGAGACTGAATGGACACATCCAGCGCTGAGACAGGCTCATCGGCCACAATCAGCTTTGGCTGCAACGACAGGGCCCTGGCTATTCCAATCCGTTGTCGTTGTCCTCCCGAGAACTGGTGGGGATAACGTTGCAAATGGCTTTGTGTTAGCCCTACCACATCAATGAGCCGCTGGATCATCGCCTGGCGTTCTTTCGCATTCCCCATACCGTGTACAATCAGTGGCTCTTCCAGAATCCGCTGAACAGTATGACGTGGGTCCAGAGAAGAGAACGGGTCCTGGAACACGATCTGCATGTCCTTACGTGTACGTCTCAGTTCTTCCGGGGAAAGTGCCGTAATCTCTTTCCCGTCGAAGATCACCTTTCCCTCGCTGGGTTCAATCAGACGCAGGATGGAGCGGCCTGTCGTCGATTTGCCGCATCCACTTTCTCCAACCAGTCCAAAGGTTTCCCCTTTGCGTACAGTGAAGGAGATATCATCTACCGCTTTGACCAACTGCGGAGACTTGCCAAACCATCCTCCACCGATCGGGTAATATTTCTTCAGATGTTCGACTTGCAATAACGGTTCACTCATACGACTTCCTCCTGTGGCGTTTCATGAAGCCAGCACCGGCAGCTATGCGCCGATTCGCATTCCTGAAGTTCAGGAAGCTTCTCCAGACATACGGGCATGACATTCTCACATCGTTCGGCAAAGCGACAGCCCGTTAGCTCCGTGTTCAAAATTGGCACGTTACCGGGAATGGAGAACAGACGCCTGCGGTCTTCATCCATACGAGGCACGGATTTGATCAAGCCTTGCGTATAGGGATGTAGTGGATTTTTGAAAATATCATGCACGCTGCCTTCCTCCACTACCTTCCCTGCATACATCACCGCTACCCGGTGACACATCTCCGCAACTACGCCAAGATCATGGGTAATCATCATCACAGCCGTGCCGTTCTCTTCGTTCAGACGTCGAATCAAATCAAGAATCTGTGCCTGAATAGTTACATCCAGCGCGGTGGTGGGTTCGTCGGCAATCAACAATTCAGGGCTACAGGAAATCGCCATCGCAATCATGACCCGCTGCCGCATACCGCCAGACAATTGATGCGGGTATTCGTCGATGATAGCTTCTGGCCGCGCGATGCCAACCCTTCTCAACATATCGATGGTATGCTCCCGCGCTTCCTTCTTGCTGAACTGACGATGTAGTCGAACCGATTCTCCGATTTGCTGCCCTACGGTGAACAACGGGTTCAACGAAGTCATGGGTTCCTGAAAAATCATGGAAATGGAGTTCCCACGGATAGAGCGCATTTCACGTTCCTTCATCGCAACGATGTCCTGCCCCTTGAACAAGATCGAGCCTCCGGTAATTCTACCGGGCGGCTGCGGAATAAGTTTGAGTATGGACAGGGAGGTTACGCTCTTCCCACAACCGGATTCGCCTACAACACCCAAGACTTCTCCGGGATTAACATACAAATTAACGCCATCAACCGCAGGGATTTCACCTCGATCAGTAAAAAAGTGTGTGTGCAAATCCTCAATCTGCAAAATGGGTTGAATCATGTCACAACCTCTTTTCCTCACAAAAATAAATAGACAAAACCATCCACTAGTTGTGGACAATTGTGCATCAACTCTTCTTTGCTGCAATATACTAAAGAAAGAGAAAAAACGATATTTTATCAGCAAATTATCGCTATAAATTCGCTTGATTCGGATAAATTAAATGTCTCTCCACTATGGACATATGTGTGTTGTTGCTTCTTTGCTGTATTTGGATAAAGTGATGAGTAAAATCATCTCGCTGTTCGAGGCTATATCATGCATCACATTAGTTCTACTATATGTGACAGATAATCGAACTGAGGTCAATTTTCGTGTGAGGTATACTAACGCGAAGGATGAATTGGTTTATTTGTTAAGTTACTTTACATTATTTTTACGTTAGAGACAATACAATTTTTTCTATTTCTCTCCTTATATAAAAAAATTTCCAATCTCCCTTTAAACTAGAAATTAAAAATTGAGATAATTGAGATAATAAGGTTCATAGAGTACAATGCTAGTAAGCGCTTCAAAATTTCATAGGGAAGGTGATCAGTTTGAGTTTCACGTTGGAAATCGGATCCAAGGCGCCGGACTTTCTGTTGCCGGCTACGGATGGCCAGACTTATTCCTTACAGAGTTTCTCCGGATCTCCGGTGCTTGTCGTGTTCTTCACCTGCAATCATTGTCCTTACGTCGTTGGTTCTGACGAAGTCACACGTCAGACTGCCGAGAAGTTTAAAGAGCATGGTGTTACTTTTGTCGGCATTAATGCCAATAGCGAAATTACGCATCCGGATGATTCCTTTGAGCACATGGTCAAACGGATGGAGGAACAACGTTTTCCTTGGGTCTATTTACGGGATCGTACACAAGAGGCCGCGAAAGCCTACGGCGCTCTACGGACACCCCATTTCTATGTATTTGATACCGACCGTAAGCTGGTATATACCGGCCGCGGGGTAGATAACCCGCGTGAGGTTAGCAAGATGACAACCAATGATCTTGAGCGTGCTTTGTCCGAGCTGGTCTCTGGCAAGCCGGTTTCTATTTCCTTAACAAATCCTATTGGCTGCAATGTCAAATGGGAAGGCCAAGATGCTCACTGGATGCCAGCGGACGCCTGCGATCTGGTATAGAACAAGCTACTCTTATCCGCACGAAGCCGCAGAGCTGACACTCTGCGGCTTTTTTGTATGATTTCATTTTGCGATAGACTGCGTAAGCCGAAGTTCCCCCTCCAGCAACCAGGCTTCCCGAAGCTGTTTTCCTGGCTTGGCTTGCAAAGAAAGTCCCTCTTCCAACATAACTATTTTTTGTGGATAGGCGGCATAGCTCTTGATACGAATCCCGCCCTGCTCCTCGCTCAAATATCCGTTAACGCATCTCAGCTTGCCGGAGGCTGCTCGGTACACATAGGCCGTCGTGCCAAATCCGAGTAGGTAAGCCACAAGCTCTTCCCCCATGTCCCAATCATCTCCGGTTACACTGGAGAACAGGGCGGCAAAGAGGGGATCGTCCGCATTCTGGAATACCGACTGACCGAAGCGGTTCCGAGACAACATCGGCATATTCAAATTAGGTGCCACTACGCTAAAGGTGGAAGCCGCCTCTCCCGGCTGCAACTGTCTGGGCGTGGAGCTAACGTTCCAATCATAGCAGTTGAATACCGCCATCGTGGCCCGGTAGGAGGCTTCAAGATATTCCGGATTCCCCAGATGCTCGTAAGCCACCCGCGAGGAAGCCGCTACTAATCCACCCCATAACGAATGGATCATGTAGGACAACGCTTCCCACCATCGATCCGGATTCTGTCCCCGATAATCGTTGCTGAAGCCGATGTTGGCCAAAATTAATTGTCCGTACTTCTCGGCTTCTTCGCTCAAGCCAAGATGCAGCAGCGTTTCACAGGTTGGGCCAAATCCAGCATTATCATAGAAATGCTCGGTTACGGCCCCGGCGAACTGACGTGTATCCTGGCTCAATCGCTCGCCAAATCTCTCCCAGAGGCCCTTTAGCTTGTCGTACCATCGTTCCAGCCCTGCCGCCTTCAAGCCTGTCAGCAAATCATCGATGTACATGATAAACACGCCACTCAGCCCCGTTTCGTCCTGCTCCCGTTGTCCCGCATGACAAGCCGGATCAAGCCGGATGCTCATCACCTCGGCGGCCCACTGCAAATACGTCTGTGGTGAGTTCAGCTTCAAGAGCGTATCATCCATTTGCGAGAGCAAGTAAAAGACATGGGCGATATAGTCCAGGTCAAAAATGCGGTAAAACGATCCGTATAAGGCGCGAGGTCTGGTGAAATCACCGTCTTCAAACCAGTGATTTTTCAAATCAAGCACCGCTGAAGCCTCTGCCTTGTGCACCTGTTCGGCCACCGGAGCGGCCAGTTTGTTCTTCATCAGCAGGAAGTTTAGCTTGCCCAGAGACTCCCCTTGATTGGATAGGGGCAAGAAGGCATGAGGCCTTCCCCCCTGCCCCACCTCATCATAACTATGTTGGCATAACCACTCCGCCCGCTTCTCCAACATTTGATCAATCGGCTCCAGGACGTTCCAGACCAAGATATCTCTACGTCCATCTTCCATGATTAATTCCAGCCTGCGTTCCCCCGGGTCATGCGGGTGATATCGTATTTGATAGGTTCCTTCGGCCTGCGGCTCATTCATAGTTACTAGTCCTGTTATATCTTCCGCAACCAGACGGCGTTCTCCAGCAGATTGCCGATCAGCCGTGACCAGACGAAGGGATTTGACCTTTTGTCCCATCGCCAGCTCCAATTCCGCCTCGAATTGCCCGCCTTCCGTCAACACCGGCGTATAAGACCAGCGAGGATGGCCAAGCTCCAGCGCCCTGCGGTAGAAGTCCTCTCTCCCCTGACAGGCTGTAAATACATATTCCCAGCAGAGCTGTTGCCCTGCCTCCAGCATCACCGAACGGTAATTCTCCTTGTAAATCCAGTCTGTAGCCACCAATTCCGGCATGGAGGCTCCGTTCTCCACCAACCCCAAACGATGAAACACAACCCCATCCAAAGAAGGCGACACCTGCTCCAGGAAGCGGTTCTCATAGCGGCAGAAGGAGCCAAAGGCGGCCGTAGTGCCCTCTTGCCCGTAAACGCCCAAATGCGGGGCTTCATGGCTGCGCCGGATAGCAGCAAACTTGGCAAAGTCTCCACCTGTATGAGCAAATAGCGCACAGGACTGCTGCATATTGCGCAGTACATTCTCGTCTCGGAACATGATATAGGCTAATGGGAACCATACATGCAGACCGTCCAGGCTGATCGGCACGTCCAGTGTGTTGCGGCAAGTAATATTCCAGCGCAGTCGCTCTTCCTCCAAGGTATAGACCAAGTCCACCTCCAGCATTTCCGTATGGAAGCCAACCGTCAGGCCATTCTCGCTGGCCTGAATCCTGGTTGGAATATAATCACTGCTGTTGATGGTCTTCCCCTGGGCCACAGCACTCCATTCCCCGAATAACTTGTCAATCGTGTCCGAATACCCGGCTTCGAGCAAATATTCCGGGTCCACGACCCAGTTCATAGCGCTGGGGTCATCCTTGAACCGAAGACTCTTCACCGCGCCGCGAGAAGTAAATTCTACTGCGAATGTTGCATTTTCCAGTATGTTCATCAGACTCCTCCACCCTCCCTCAGTCGGCTGATTTACTTTTTGACCCCACTCAGGGAAATGCCCCCCAGAATCAAGTTTTGTGTAAAATAGAACAGTGTGGCCGGGAACAGCACCGACAGGCAGGAGATGGCCATCAGCTTTTCGTATTCGATATTAAAGGCGTTCTTGAACAAGTTAATCCCGAGGGGCAAGGTGTACATGCTCTGGTCGTTAATAAAGATCAGCGGAGTCAAGAACTCGTTCCAGCACCACACAAAATGAAATACGCCAATCACTACTACAATCGGTCGGCACAAAGGTAAAATAATACGTTGATAAATTTGCCAGCGGTTGCATCCATCAATCTCCGCTGCTTCATCCAAATCCTTGGGGATGCCCATAATAAATTGTCTGGCCAGGAAGATGAAGAAGGCGGAACCAAAAGCTCCGGGCAAAATCATCGGCCACAGCGTATTAATCAGCCCCAGCTTGTTATATTCGATATAAAGGGGAATCGCCGTCACATCCCAGGGAATGACCATCGTTCCGATGACTAGCAAAAATAACGAGTTCCTGCCCCAAAAGTTGATTCGCGCGAACCCGAAGGCAACCATCGTGGCCGACAGCATGGCCAGCGGCGTAGACACCCCTACTACAATCAGTGTATTGAGCAAGAACCGGCCAAATGGCTGGGCATTCCACGCGTTGATAAAGTTGCTCCACTGGAATGATTCTGGCAGAAGCTGCGGCTTTGCCGTAAAAATATCCTCCGGCAGCTTAAGCGCCGTGGACAACATCCAGGCAATCGGGAACAGGAAGGCCGCTGCTGTCAGCCAAATCAGCATTTGAAATATTATGGTGTGTATTCGTTTCTTGCCTATAGACGTCTGCATCATCGCCCACCTCCGTCCGCTTCGTAGTAAACCCAGTATTTGGATGACTTCAGAACCAGCCCGGTCAGCAAGACTACCAGAATGAACATGACCCAAGCCATGGCCGATGCATAACCCATCTTAAAATGAGTAAACGCGTTACGGTAGACATGCAAAGAATAGAAATAAGTCGAGTTGGCCGGTCCACCGCCCGTCAGCACGAAGGCCAGTACGATGGTCTGGAAGGATGAAATCAGACTGGTCAATATGTTGAATAAAATGGTTGGCGTGATCAGTGGCAGCGTAATATTGAAAAATTTGCGCCCCGGCCCCGCCCCATCGATATCCGCAGCTTCATAATATTCTGAAGACACGGAACGCAATGCCGACAGGTACAACACCATCGGCGAACCAACGCCCCAAAGAGCAATGAACACCAGCGCATATAAAGCCACGTTCGGGTCAGTCAGCCAATGTACGCGTGGCAAGCCAACCAGTTCGAGCATATAATTGACCGGCCCAAAATCATCATTCAGCATCCAACTGAAAATTAAGGCCAACGTCACACCCTGAATTAAGGATGGCAAATAGAAGATGGCTCTAAAAAACTTGATTCCATAAGTGGCTCGGTTCAGCAATACAGCAATCACGATAGCGAACACCACTTGAAGTGGCACCATCAGGAATACATATTTGAATGTGACCCCCATCGCCTTGAAATAAAACGGATCACTCGTAAACATATGAACATAATTTTCAATGCCGATAAATTGAGGACTTCCCGTCATATTCCACTCCGTAAAGCTGATCACCAGGGAGAAGACCAGTGGAAACAACATAAGCAACATAAATCCAATTAGCCAGGGGGAAATAAAGAACAATCCGGCCAAGTTCTCGCGCCGTTGCTTTCGTCTTCGTGAACGACGCACCCCGGCTAAATCCGGCTTGGTCCTGGTCAATTTTGCCTCTGCTAACATCTCTCGCATCACCTCAATCGTGTTACTTTACTTCAAGACAGCCTGCGCCTGCTCTGACACCTCGCCGAGCGTCTTTGGAATATCCGCATTTCCGTAGAAAATCGCTTGTACGGCCGCCCGAATTAAATCCTCGGCTTCGCTCCATCTTTCATGCCGCATGCTGGCGACCAGCTTATCCGTTCCTGCCAATTCCTTCGCAAAGGCTTCGAGATAAGGATCGGTAGCATATCCATTCTCCTCGTCCACGGCAATCACCGGGGAGAACGCGAACTTGTCCGCTGTAATGATCTTGATGCCTTCCTCTCCAGACATAAATTTGATCAGTTCCCAAGCGGCTTCCTTGTTCTTCCCGGATTTTGGCATAGAGTAACCCGACGTATGGATAATGCCCTTTAAACTGCCCCCCTCAGGAAGAGGATGCGTCACGGTGCCAATATCAAGCTTACCGTCCTTAAGCATATCGCCGAGCGGCCACATGCCGTTATCGAACATGGCAATTTGTCCGGTCTGGAACGACTCCAGTCCATTGTTGGTGCTGAATTTGCCAGCCGAATTAATCTTGGAAGAGGCATCGTATAATTGCTTGAGGAACGTCATGGTTTTAATATTTTCAGCGCTATTCAGTACCCCTTGGATCGTTGTTCCATCGTCGCTAACCATATCTCCGCCATTACTCCAGAAGTACGGTTGCATCGTCATTACATCATCCGGGGTCATAATAAATCCGTATTGCCCTGGCTTGGTGAGCTTCTGCACCGTCTCAACAAATTGATCCCAAGTCCACCCATCCTGTGGATACGGAACCCCGGCATCATCAAATAGCTTCTTGTTGTAATAGATAGCACGCGTGGAATACGTCGTGGGCAACCCCCACAGCTTCCCGTCATATTTCATATAATCCATAATAATGGGATAATACATGTTCAAGTCATAGCTATCCTTGTCTACCCAGGTTTGCATATCCTCCAAAGCGCCACCTGGGACATACAGCGGATAATTCCAGGCCATAAATACGTCGGGAGCCGTCTCGGAGGCAAGAGAGGTAAGCAGCTTCTGGTCGTAATTGTCCGGTACGGATTCTACCTTCACTTTAATCTCAGGATATTTCTCCATAAAAGCATTAATCGCGTTCTGATAGGGTTGAAGCGTCTGTCCCGAGTCCCAGGTCATAAACCGCAGGGTTACTTCCTCCTGCTTACCGGAAGCGGCGCTTCCGTCTTCGCCAACATTGACACCGCTTTCATTTTTGCCGCCACAAGCGCTCAATAACCCGATGCACAATACAGAGATTAAAGTAAAAACCACCCATTTCTTGCTCTGTTTCAATACGAACCCCTCCTTCAATGTATGGTTATTGCTATATGTGAACTTGCCGGGTGAACCATGATTTCCCTTGATTATCCCCGGAAAGGAGTCATCACTTTCTAAATCTAAACGTTTAGATTTTTGTTTAAAAAGAGACTTCCGGCTTTAGCCCATCTCTTTCTGCTGACGTGGAGGCGCTACAGACTCCCGTTCTGTTAACCGGCATACCGGCATTGGCGGACGGGCCGTGCTCTTCCCCTGCATGCGCTCATGCAGCGTTTGCATCGCCAGGTAGCCCATTTCATGGAGCGGTAAATCCATCGTTGTGATCTTGGGAGTCAGATAGCCGCTGAACTCGCGGTTATCGAACCCAATCAGCGAGACATTCCCGGGGATATCGACACCGAGTTCCTTGGCGGCTTCCAGCACACCCACTGCCATCACGTCATTCATCGCCAAAATGGCGGTAGGTGGCGTCTCCATAGTCAAAAGTTCCTTAGCAAGCCGGTAGCCGGATTCCTTCTCCCAATCTCCCATTTTGATCAAGATCGGGTCGAACGGAAGCTCAAACTCGGTCACGGCTCGATAGTATCCATTCAACCGCAAACGCGAGGGAGTAGAGTCCATTAGCCCGCTGATAACAGCGATTCTCTGATGACCCTTCTGAACAAAGTGAGACATGGCTTCATAGGAGGCTTGCTCGTCATCGTATTGAATCGAAATATCCTCTTGTGTATAGGCATAGGTGTAGATAATCGGTTTTCCTTCGGGATCAATCAATCCGGTCAAATCACGCGGATGGACACCGATATAGATCATTCCATCCACCTGCTTGCTAAGCAGCTCTGACACCGCATTTTCCGCGTAAGCCCGATAGCTGTCCACCTGGCTGAAATCCCGGCCGATCCGCTTGTCCAGCCGCAGGTTAGTCAGCAAAATGTAGAGATCATGGCGATCTCCATAGTCGTTGATCCCGTCGATAATCTCCGGCGTGTTAAATACCGTGACATCCTCGGCAATTACTCCAATGGTATCCGTACGCCGCCGCTTGAGGCTCTTGGCAATATTATTGGGCTTGTAGTTCATCTCCGCTATGGCGGCCAGCACCCGTTCACGCGTCTTCGGACGGACATTGCGTGTCCCGTTCAGTACATAGGAGACGGTAGCGGTAGATACATTCGCTTTCGCTGCAATATCTTTGATGCTTGGATGACTCATGCTCATGCTTGTCCCCACCTCCTTCCATAGCTTCGCTAGAAGCCTGGTGAACATAATTTAAATCTAATCGTTTAGATTTCCTATTTTTTATATATCACAACCCCAAATATGCTGCAAGCGTTTTCCGAAAAAACAAGTACACACTCCGGTATTTTCCCCAAACCGCTTGAACTTCCGTTCGCTTGGAGTTATAATGTTTCTTGCTTAGCTTTTGCGGGTGTAGTTCAATGGTAGAATGCCAGCTTCCCAAGCTTGAGGCGAGGGTTCGATTCCCTTCACCCGCTTTCCAAGACTTTTCAGCCTTTTTTGTTTTGTGTTTACGTTGAAACCCTATTATTAAATCAAACACACTAACTAATTGCCAACAAGCTATTAGGAGGTGTGTTTTTTGTCGTGTTAATTAAATTTGCAGTACAGGACTGTCTTCAGGACAAAAAATGCAAGAATACGAAATCACTATAAATAGTTTTATATTTATACAAAGCAAAAAGAAGCAGCAGTTTGCTACTTCCCAACGGCATAATATTCCATAATATTCCAAGCAGTAGAATAGGCTTTAAAGGGCGGTCGGCTAGTTTCCCGGAAGGGAGGTGATGCCATGGAAGTTAAAGACGCTTTAACAATTATGATCGGTTTCAGTTCGCTAATTATCGCGCTACTGACGCTAGTAGTTACAATTGTTTTAGCGATCCTTAGCCAAAAGAAATAGACCGCCCTATGGGAAAGGTTTCGGTCTAATTCTAAATCATCCCTATTAAGTCTATCGCCCTTAAAAGCGGCTATTGCTATGGAGTCATGTTCGCGCATGGCTCCTTTTGTATTATCTATACTTAGTTTAAACGTTTGTTTAAATGATTTCAATCTGTTTTGGCTCATTTATTATTTTTACACTTAAAACTTAAGAATTAAACATACCATGTTCTCATTCTTAGCAGTCTGTACTGCGAATTTCCCTCAACTTACCGTCAGCGGAGTCAATAACTAGCAACTTTATCTTCTGTCTTTCGTTGTTATGGTAAGAAGAAAAGAAGGAGGGACGAATGGATATGGATGTAATCAACAAGCCAACCAAGCCTTTGCTTCTTGCCGCCGCTACTCTTGCTGTAGTGGTGATCGCAGGTTGCTCTTGGAAAGACAGCTCGAAGCCACCATCCGGCGCCATTTCTGAGCATCCTGAGCAAGAGACTTCCGTCGAACAGTCTGCTAATACCCTGAACGAGCCCTTTACCAATGGCTTGACCTTCCTCACCGAACGGAACGACCATGGAGATTTGGTGGCCGTGCCTCTAGGGCTGGCCAAGGATCAATACAGTATCATCTCGGGTCCTGCAATTGAATTGCAAGGCACCACCTACCTCAACGTGCATCTGTTCTATGGTGACCACAATGCCATGAACGCACTGATTGCTCATGATCCAACCACAGAAACCGTGCAAACCCTCTGGAGCGAAACACTTAACGGCTCTGATAACCGTTGGAACAATGCTTTTATGGACAGTTATCGGCTTCTGCTTCCACTAGATAGTCATCGCCTGCTCTTTTTGGAACCGGACCTAACGGAGGAAGGGGGACAATATCACTTATCCGCCTATGATGTGCGGACAGGCCATGTAGAGCGGTTGCGGTCCGACTTCTGGCCGCTTGGGGATGAGTATGACTACATTTATAACTTCAACTGGAACGCCGATAAGCAGCAATTGTTCATGCAAAGTTATTTAGGAAATGTATGGTTCTTTGACCTGCAAGATGGAGACGACCAGGTCCATTCTTGGAAATACCGGGTTATCCCTCATTCGACCACCGGGATGCCCTCCCTGTTCCTGTCTCCAACCTTCAAACGCTTTGTATTCGACGACGAAAGCGGGAAGCTTAGTGTCTATAATAAACAAGGCGTCTTGCTCAATACCATAGCCCTCCCGGTGGACCATTACGTTCCATCCGAGAAAATGAAATGGAATCCTGCCGGTACAATTGCCTGGATGGAAGAGGCGGAGGTGGAAAACTATCGTGTGCTAGGCATCGATATCGACTTTTTACAAATTGCCCCACAGCAAGTAAACTTCTATGACCAGGACGGGCACCCATTAGGATTTATCCAGGCTGAGCAAGGCAAGAAGAACTCTGCGATAGAAGTAGTCGGCTGGATAGACGATAATGTGGCCGTAATCAAGGCCTACAGCGTCGTTGCGGGAGCCTTAGGCGGCTCCACACCGAAGGTCGAGGATGAAGCTTATTATCTGTACGATGTAGCAAGCAAGAAGAAAGGCGCTACAACCGCAACCGTTCCTGAGGGGACAATAGGAGTTGCAGGCTCTCAAACCTTCCCTGTAGAGGATGAAAGACCTGTCACAGTCACTCACGACGAAATAATTTTCAAGAAAAAATGATAGTTTGCCCAGGGGTACTCGCGCTCCCGCGTGAGGCCCCTTTCACCATTCTCGAGAGCTACTATATGTAGGCTACTCCCTCAAATAAGCTCCATTCATTTTACAATCCTCAATGTACTCCCTTCCCCAATCCGTTAGTCCATTAATCGTTGGGTAAAGCCCTTTCCCCAGTTCAGTCAGAGAGTATTCCACTTTCGGCGGAACTTGATTATAAGCCTCACGGTGAACAAGTCTGAAGCTTTCCAACTGTTTTAATTGTTTAGTCAGCGAGGCGTGCGTTAAGCCATCAAAATTTCGCAACAGCTCATTAAAACGTATGGGACCGTCCTTTAGAAGAAAAATGATCTTAAGAGCCCATTTACCAGACAATACTTTCTGAGCTGTGGTAATTGGACAAGTAAGATCAGAGCTATTTAACTCGATCACGTCAACTTCACCTCTTCTTGTATTCTAAATCCATTACATATACTATTTTATCCTTACGATACAAAAATATCGTACTATCAATATCAATCATAATAGACTATTGTGAAGTACGAATCAAATAGAAAATAGAGAGAGTAGGGATAATATGTCGGCAGATCAAGGAAGATTTAGTGGCAAGGTTGCTTTGGTTACAGGAGCGAGTCGAGGTATTGGGGCTGAAATAGCTAAGAAATTAGCCGCTGGAGGAGCAGCATTTATTGGAGTTCATTACGCTAATAACCGAGATGCAGCTCTGAAAGTTGTGGATGAAATTCAAGCTTTGGGTTCCAAAGCGGTCGCTCTGCAAGCAGAATTAACGGATGGAATTTCTGCTGTAAATAAGCTATGGGCTTCGTTTGAAGAAGCTGTACGTTCAGAGGTTGGAGCTGTGCAATTGGACATCTTAATCAATAATGCAGGTATTGCCCCATCCAGTCCTTTTGAGGAAACCTCACTGGAAACATTTGAAGATGTCATTAATGTTAATGTAAAAGCTCCATACTTTCTTACTCAATTAGCTAGTCCACATATTAGAGATAATGGACGAATCATTAATATTTCTACTGGTTTTACCCGCGTAGCCGGACCAATGCATACTCTTTATTCAGCATCAAAGGGAGCCATTGAAACCCTTAGTTTAGCCTTGGCTCCACATTTTGCTTCAAGAAATATTACCGTTAATGCGGTACGGCCTGGAACTACAGATACGGAAATGAACAAGGATTGGCTGGTAATTCCAGAAGCTTATGCTCAAGCTGCTTCCGTTTCTGCTTTTGGAAGAATTGGCACGACGGAAGAGGTTGCTGATGTAGTTGTGTTTGTAGCATCTGAGGAAGCGCGCTGGGTTACAGGGCAATACATTGATGCCACCGGAGGCAGCCAGTTGTAATCGCGATAAAAACAAGGGACTGGCATCCATCGCCAGTCCTTTTTATTGCTAGTTACTTATTGCTTAAAGCTGACTGAAACACACCCTTAGCAAATTGCACGACGGTGCTCCGGGGCAATAAGCGTGGTAGTTGAGCCATCATATAATTTTTTCTTCCAACGATGATGTGGCTACGTTTTTTTCCTAGTCCTTCAAAGGCAGCATTCACAACATCAATTGGCTCCATACGTTTACTTGTCAAGCTATCCGTACCGGATACAGCATGAAATGAACTCTGCGTTTCTCCCGGGCACAGTGCAATGATTTGAACGCCCGTGTCATTATATTCAGCCCATAACGCTTCTGTAAATGAGAGGACATAAGCTTTAGTGGCACCGTATACAGCCATATAGGGCGCTGGTTGAAATGCGGTCATGGAAGCCACGTTAATAATTATTCCTTCTTTTCTCTTAGCCATGGGACTAATGAATAAATGCGTTAATTCAGTTAAGGAAGATACATTGAGATGAATCTCTTGCTGAATACGAGCCGAAGTGATGGAATGGAATTCCCCCATAGTTCCAAATCCCGCGTTGTTTACAAGTATATCTACTGTCAGACCACGCACTTCAACTTCTCTGGCTAACTTCTCGGCAGCGTGAACTGCAGATAAATCGATGGAGAGGGGGACTATCTGAACAGAGTAGGCGGAGTGCAATTCTTCTGCTATTTGTTCTAGCTTATCCTGGGAACGGGCGACCAATATTAAATGACATCCTTTCTTTGCGAGCTCGGTAGCAAACACTTTCCCTATCCCCGACGAAGCACCTGTTACCAATGCTGTTTTATTTGCAAAATTCATATACAACCTCCTAAGATTTTTAATAGATTAAATGATTAATTATTTGATTATTATGTGTAAAAGAAAACTTTCTCCACTTGATGCAAGAAAGTTATAACTGGTCTTCAAAGGCTTTAGCTGGGTCACTTGATATGCTCTCAACAGCATGAATAATAGCTTTAAGCTGGTCTATTACCGAGTTCTCAAGAGTTAAGCTGTAATAGACCTCGGTCTTCTCTTTTGAAGAGTCCAAGATCCCCGCTTGCTTAAGTATTTTTAAATGGTGAGATATGGCTGGCCTGGACAAATGAGATTGCTCTACAACTTGGGCGACGTTCATTCGTTTAGCTATCATAAACATCATTAGAATATCCTGCCTTACGGGATCAGCAAGTGCTTTGAAAATATCGGTAGACTGGCGAATCTCATGAAGAAGAGCTTGTTTCTTTTCTAAAAGTACATCTTGTTTTGACACGTTAATGAACCACTCTTTCAGATTAAATGTTTAAATGTTTGATTATTTCTATCAATTTAACATATCCTTTTTAAAAGAGCAAATTGCTTTAGCGGTACTCGCGCTCCCGCGCGAGACTCCGTTCACCACTCTGCCTGGCGCAGACTGGCTCACTTCGACGAACCCTTAGGGGTTCTTATCCCGATGGAACGACAAAAGGCTCCTCAAAAAGGAGCCTTTATACTTTACGTCCCAGAAGGGGTACTCGCGCTCCCGCGCGAGACTCCGTTCACCATTCTGCCAGGCGCAGACTGGCTCACTTCGACGAACCCTTAGGGGTTCTCATCCCGATGGAACGACAAAAGGCTCCTCAAAAAGGAGCCTTTATACTTTACGTCCCAGAAGGGGTACTCGCGCTCCCGCGCGAGACTCCGATCGCCAGTCCGCCGGGCTCAGACTGGCTCACTTCGACGAACCTTAGGGGTTCTTATCCCGATGGAACGACAAAAGGCTCCTCAAAAAGGAGCCTTTATACTTTACGTCCCAGAAGGGATTCGAACCCCTGACCGACGGCTTAGAAGGCCGTTGCTCTATCCAGCTGAGCTACTGGGACATGACAATCAATTATGTATGCGTATTTCCGCGCAAAAAAAAGGATGCGTTAATCATTATAGCGCATCCCTTATACTTTTACAAAGCACTTTTTAGCAAAAATGCCACTGTTATTCAGAAGGGAGCTCCTCCAGCTTGGAGATAAGTTCTTCTTTGCTAAGCAGGTTCTCCAGAAATTGCTGACGCTGAACGGCCGGCTCTGGCCACCCCCGGTCTCC
Organism: Paenibacillus senegalimassiliensis; assembly: GCF_001486585.1. Lineage (GTDB taxonomy): Bacteria > Bacillota > Bacilli > Paenibacillales > Paenibacillaceae > Fontibacillus > Fontibacillus senegalimassiliensis. The sequence continues at coordinate 349,357 of NZ_LN909043.1, read as the reverse complement.
AAATTGCTCTTCTTCAAGTTCAGAGAAGGCCTGGTGGAGATTGTTATCGAACCAGTCGATCTCAAGTGCCGCTTCACTTCGAACCATGCGAATGATTTCATATCCAGGCCCCTCGGTGGAACGACTTACATAGACATATAGTTCGGGATCGCCCACCGCACCGGGATACACCCGCAGCACCGCGCAAGGCTTGCCTTCATGCTCGTCAGTTCGCAAATATTCTGCGTCCTTAATGTAGTACATCCTCTTCGCCCCTTGTATTAAAATCGTTCCCGTCATGGAGAGCCTGAATCAGCCCCGAGTGTTCCATTTGAGCACGAGTTCCTTCGGTGCCCAGCGTATAGATTTCCTTATATACCTGACTCAAGTGACTGTGGTAGCCACGGTTCACTTCAGCCTCCGGGGAATCCGGCCATGGATAGGTGAATCCAAGGAAGCCATTCTCTTCCTTTTCCCCGATCTGCTTCAGCCAACGTCTGAGCCGTTCCGCCTCCTCCCAGGTTGCGCTCACGACCCACTCGTAAGCGGATGCCGCAGGGTTCTCTTGCAGCCAGCGCCCTTGCACCGATACATAATAGAGTCTTCTTTCCATCTGCCTCTCCTCCTTGTCCACTAAGCCTTTAGCCTCTAGTTTTCCATAGTGGACAGACATTTTATGCCGATGTTCGGCATAATTTGTTAATACTTTTCACCCGGTCGGCCAAGGTGAATGCAAGCAGTGGAGAGAGGAGATTAGAGAAATGTGCGGAATAACTGGATTTATTGAATGGAACCGGGATTTGACTGGACAGTCCGATCTATTGTTGAACATGACCTGTCAATTGGAAAAGCGGGGGCCGGATGCCCAGGAAACCTGGATTTCCGGGCCCTGCGCTTTTGGCCATCAACGTCTCAGCGTGATGGACCCGGCTAACGGAGCTCAGCCGATGATCGCCTATGAGGAAGAAGCAGTTTTTACAATTGTATATAACGGAGAGATTTACAATGCTCCCGAATTGAAGGCAGAATTGCAACGCAGAGGACGGGTCTTCCGGACCCAATGTGATACTGAGGTGCTGCTGCAATCGTATATTGAGTGGGGACCTGATTGTGTATACCGATTGAACGGCATTTTCGCCTTTGCCATCTGGGACAGTATTCGGCAGCATGTATTTTTCGCTCGGGATCGGCTAGGGGTCAAACCGTTATTCTACAGTGAAGTGGATGGAACGTTTATCTTCGGCTCCGAGCCCAAATCAATTTTGTGCCATCCCAAAGTAGAGCCTGCCGTCGGACCAGAGGGACTTGCCGAAATCTTCGTGATGGGTCCCGCCCGAACCCCTGGGCACGGCGTATACAAGGACCTGAAGGAGCTCCGCCCCGGCCACGTCATGATTTACAGCCGCAACGGTTTGCGCAAATATGCCTTCTGGAAGCTGGAGGCAGAGCCTCATGCGGATAATACCGACGAGACAGCCGCCAACATTCGCCGGTTGCTGCAGGATACCATGGACCGGCAATTGATTTCGGACGTGCCGGTGTGTACCTTGTTATCCGGGGGTCTGGATTCCAGTGCCTTGACGGCGCTCGCGGTTGATTACTATAAGCGTACGGGGCAAGGCCAGGTCCACACCTATTCTGTCGATTACGTAGATAACGACAAACACTTCCATGCACACAGCTATCAACCTGGCGCCGATGGGCCCTGGATCAAGCGCATGGTGGAGGAGTTAAACACCTCCCATCACGCCATTAGCTTTGACACACCTGAACTGGTATCCGCACTGCCGGATTCTACTATTGCTCGCGATCTGCCCGGCATGGCCGACGTAGATGCTTCCCTGCTGCTCTTCTGCAGGGAGATCAAGAAGAATGCAACGGTGGCCATTTCGGGAGAAGCGGCGGATGAGGTATTCGGCGGCTATCCATGGTTCCATCGTGAGGAGTTGTTGAACTCCGGCACCTTCCCGTGGTCCATAGCAACCGACCTGCGAGCCGACCTGCTGTCGCCGGAGATTCGGGCATGGATCAAGCCGGAGCAATATATCCAGGATCGTTATCAGGAAGCGGTAGGGGAGACGCCAACGCTGGAAGGGGAGACCCCGGAGGAGGCGCGCATGCGGGTCATGTCTTACCTCAACATCACGCGCTTCATGCCAACACTGCTGGATCGCAAGGACCGGATGAGCATGGCTGCAGGCTTGGAGGTCCGGGTCCCTTACTGCGATCATCGACTCGTGCAATATGTGTGGAATATTCCGTGGTCCATCAAGATGACCGGCAACCGGGAGAAAGGTATTTTGCGCAAGGCGCTTGAAGGTGTCTTACCAGAGGATGTGCTCTACCGCAAGAAAAGCCCCTACCCTAAAACTCATAACCCCAACTATCTTGCCGCCGTCCGCGATCAAATGCTGGCTATTCTGGACGACCCGACCTCTCCCATCCTGCCGCTGATTAACGCAGATAAAATTCGTGAGATCGCTGCCTCCAAGGAATCCTCGTCCAACTTGCCCTGGTTCGGCCAGCTCATGTCAGGACCGCAGCTATTCGCCTACCTGTCGCAGGTTAATTTATGGCTTACCCAATATAACGTTTCAATTCGTTAGGTCCAATTGAACAGAAGGCTGAATGGAGCCATCCCCGCCCCATTCAGTCCTTTTCATTTCATCGCCAATTTCAAATTGACAGAAGATCAGGAGGTGTAATATGTTCATGAAAGAACAACAAAAGAGAGGATAACCTTTATGACGTTTCAAATCGCTGGCTTCGTCAACAGCATAATCAGTCGGAAGCTGAATGTCTTATCTGTCCGCGTACTGCAAGGAGGACAACCCCTGGCACAATGGGACTTAGATCACGACACACGTAGGCTACAACATTCAATTAGCAAATCTTTTACCTGCATGGCTGCTGGACTTGCCATAGCCGACGGCAAACTGAGTCTGGATTCGCAACTAAATGACTTTTTTCCTCATTACGGAAAGAGTGCAATAAATTCGCCCTATCCTCCAGAAGAGTTAACCCTCAATCATTTGTTGCAAATGGCCTCCGGCCACGACTCCCCGCCTCTTTGGGCTGAAGACCGCGATAGGCTACAAGATAAGGACTGGGTTCAATATTACATGTCCCTTCCTCTGGATCGGATGCCTGGACAAACCTTCACTTATAGCAGTGGCGATACGTTTATGATTTCATCTATGGTACAAGCAGCGGTCGGGGAGACCGTCCTGAGCTATTTAACCCCCAGGTTATTTGAGCCGCTGGGCATTACGGAAGTAAGATGGGATGCGTCACCGTTTGGCACCACACTTGGCTGTACGGGATTGTGGATCAGTTGTGAGGAACTAAGTCGCTTTGGACAACTGTTGCTCCAGAAAGGTCGTTGGCAAGGAAACTCTTGCATTCCCGAAGACTGGATTAACGACGTAACAAGAGCGCAGATTGATACGCCTGGATCAGGCGACTGGGCACTAGGATATGGCAAGCAATTTTGGATATGCACAAACAATGCTTACCGGGCTGACGGTATGTATGGACAGTTCTGCATTGTGCTTCCGGAACGGGAGGCTGTCATAGCTATTCAAAGCCAAGAGGAAGATATGCAAGGCATTCTCGATGCCGTCTGGACTGAAATTTTGCCTTGGCTTTAGACAAGTCCTTCTTATTTCATATCACGAGAAAAGGCTGTTATCCTGAGATGCTCTCGGGATAGCAGCCTTTATTTTTTAATTCTTGTACCCGTAAGATGACTACACAGTCAGCTTGTCGATCAGCTTGCGCAAGGCAGAGCCCCGATGACTGACCGCCTGCTTCTCCTCCAGCGTCAGCTCGGCGAACGTCTTCTCATAGGCCGGTAGATAGAAGAGCGGGTCATAACCGAACCCGCCACCGCCCGCCGGTTCTGAGGTAATCCAGCCTTCCGCCTCACCAGTCGCCTCAATAAACTGGCCGCTGGCCGGATCATACAGCGCCAGATGGCAGACAAAGCGAGCCGGACTTAGCAGCGGCTGTTCCGTATCCTCGCCCAGCCGGTGCTTCTCCAGTTCCGCCAGTAGCTTCTCGTTGTTGTCGGCATCGCTGGCGCCTTCCCCGGCATAACGCGCAGAATACACGCCTGGAGCTCCGTCCAGTTGATCGACGCACAGACCGGAGTCATCAGCGAGAACCGGCTTACCCAGTGCATCGCCTACCGTCTTCGCTTTCTTGCGGGCATTATCGGCAAAGGTCGCCCCGTCCTCCACGACCTCGGGAATGTCCGGGTAGTCAGCCATGCTATGTACCTGCTTGTTCAGCGCCGACAAGGCATGGGCAAATTCACGCACCTTGCCTGCGTTACCGGTGGCAACAATGACGATTTGTCCTTCAATCATGCTATACCGCCGATCCAGGCTGTCCGCCGCCGATTTGCAGCGCAATTGCCCCCAGGACTTCACGCTGCTGCCCGATCATTTCCTGAATGCCCTTCTCAGCCAACGCCAGCATGGCATCCAGTTCAGTCCGGGAGAAAGGATTCTCCTCCCCGGTCCCTTGAATCTCCACGAATTGCCCCGTTCCTGTCATCACGACGTTCATATCCACCTTCGCCTTGGAATCTTCCTCATAGTTGAGGTCGAGCAGCGTATGGTCGCCAACGATTCCCACACTCACTGAAGCCAGATAATCTGTAATTGGAAAAACAGGCAAAGCGTGCTTCTGGGAAATTTTGTGCATCGCCAGTGCCATCGCGATAAAAGCACCGGTAATTGAAGTTGTCCGCGTGCCGCCATCCGCCTGCAACACATCGCAGTCAATGGTCACCGAGCGCTCTCCGAGCGCATGCAGGTTGACCACAGATCGCAGCGACCGGCCAATCAAGCGCTGAATTTCCATCGTCCGCCCAGTTTGCTTGCCGCGGGCCGATTCACGCTGATTCCGGGTTTGCGTGGCGCGGGGCAACATCGAATATTCAGCCGTTACCCAGCCCTTGCCTTGTCCTTTCATAAACATCGGAACTTTCTCTTCCACGGTAGCGGTACACATGACCTTTGTATCTCCTACCTCGATATAGACGGACCCCTCCGCATATTTATTGATGTTAATGGTCAAATTCATCGGCCTACGTTCATTAGCCTCACGTCCATGACTTCTCATGTATACTGCCCCCTACATTTTCTGGCTGTCCATTTGCTGTTCTTATTCTACCAAAGTGTGGTCATAAAAGCATCTTCTCATTCCGCAAAAAAAGCCCTGCATCCGCAGGGCCAAGTGCGTTAACAAGCACCTTCACAGGCCGAGGCCACGCTCATCAGCTTCAATGTCGAATTGACTCCTCGAACAACTCCGTCCTGGAAAGACGACTTTTTGAACATCCTCTTAAAGCGGAATTTCGTTAATGATCTCTGGACGCATGACAGGCTCACCATAAGCCTGATTATCCATGCCCAGCACTTCCTTGTCACCGTTCAGCCAGATGCGTACCTTGCTGTCGTCTTTATTTTCGGTGACGGTCAGCACTAACGATTGCATCATTTGGGCCGGCAGCTTCTCGCCTGCCTCAAACATGTCATCCATAAGCGATACGGTGATGATACCTTCCTGGGATACCTCAACGCGCTCAAGCTTCGTGTTGTCCGTAACCACACGCTCCAAGCCATCCTTGTTTTGCGGCCCTTTGATCAATTCGCCCAAGGCAGCTTGCACCGGATCACTTCCCGCTGGCACAAAGCGGGTCACTGGCACGAAATACTGGACACCATCCGGCGTAGCTGCTGAGAAATACACGACCACCGGACTGGATAACGACAGATTGGATTCCTTGCCAAGTTCAAGATTGATTCCGATGTGCCGGCTGAGCGGCCGATCCAGCGGTGTGCCGGCAACCGGCATTTCATTGAGCTTCTCCCCATCCACCCAGAGTTGAACCTTCTCCACATCTGGGGCATCGGTCAATGTCCAGGTGAGGGCCTCCAGTATTTTGCGCTCATCCGCCGCTTCGTATCCGGTAAAGGCCTGATTAAATTCCACGATAGCCAGCTTCTCATCTTGCTTTAACGTTACCGCCTTAACCTCGCTGCCTTCCGGAAGAACTCCGGCAAATCCGGAGGGAAGGAGTCCGGCGTATTCGCCATCTTGCACCAGCATGGTCAGCAACCGGTTCAGCTTCAAGGAAGCTTCACCATCTGGCAGGCGCAAGGCCACAGGAGCGAGCTTGCCATGCTCATTCTCCAGATAGACCGTCGACAAGTCCTCCTCCTGGACATAGCTTGTCTGCTGCGCGGCTTGATCCAATCCTTCCAGCATCTGCGCTTCTATATCCGCAGGCGGAGGATCGACGGGGGCGGAGGACTTGCCTCCAAATATGCCGCAGCCGGACAACAGCAGCGGAAGCGATAGCACACTGACCACTGCGGTATTACGCATCTGTCGGTTCCATTTCATCGTCTAATCGTTCCTCCCTAACATTTTTCTATGGTTTGTATTACTATATATACGAGCCCTGTCCCGAAAAATAACTATATTTTCCCGAGAACTGGACAGACTGCTTCATATCTATGCGGACACGACTAAACTAAACGAAGACAAGGGGTAGATGTAATGGGGAAGGAACAACCTAAAGCCAAATTGCCTTATAGCCTGAATAGTAAAAAGGTCGCGGACGCCACTAGAGAGTGGCTGCATAAGCGTGGAGTCACCACCGGGCAAATTGCGGAATTGGTCATGTTTTTGCAACAGAAATATTATCCCAACCTGACGATGGAAGAGTGCGTGCACAACGTCGAGCAAGTGCTTGCCAAACGTGAGGTCCAAAATGCTGTACTGACGGGGATTCAGCTCGACATTATGGCCGAACAAGGACTGCTCATTCCCGAGCTTCAGGATATGATTGCTCATGATGAAGGATTGTATGGCGTAGATGAAATTTTGGCCTTTTCCATCGTGAATGTATATGGCAGTATCGGCTTTACCAACTATGGATACGTGGACAAGCTTAAGCCGGGCATTCTGGAGCAATTGAACGATAAGGAGCTAGGACCGTGCAACACGTTCCTTGATGATATTGTCGGTGCCATTGCCGCCTCTGCCAGCAGCCGCATCGCCCACCGCAAGCAAGCGGAGCGGGAGATAGAACGCGGCGAGGAGACTACGGACAACGACCGTTAGAGAACAGCAGAAGCCTCCAGACCTGTCACTACACAGGTCTGGAGGCTTCTGCTTATTTGAGCTGATAGAGGGTGTTCGTATGCGGACCGCTGCCGGTTGTGTACTCCCTAGCCCGGCCCTGACGGACCAGTTCAACCAGATGAGCCAACGTCTCCGACATGGCAAACCGCATCTGGTGAATGCCAAGCTCCGTACCAAACAGCGCGGCACACATCTCAAAGCCATTATGCAGCTGCTGCCGTAGCAATGACTCTATTCGTTGTAGCCGTTCTTCATGATGCTGCAAAAGCTGGCTGATTCGCTCGGCAAAATAGTCGAACGGATGGCGGTGGCCTGGGTAAGCCCATTCCACCTCATAGGCTCGCAGCTTGACAAGCGAGTCCAGGAAGGAACGAAGCGGCTGCGGGTCGCTCCCCGGCAGAAATCCAATATTCGGAGAAATCTGCGGCAGTATGGCATCGCCGCAAATGAGCCGCTTGTCTGAGGCATCATAGAAAGAAAGATGCCCCGGAGCATGACCCGCGGTTTCGATGGCATGCCAGACTCGTCCACCCATGCTAATAGCTTCACCTTCCTGGATAAAGGTCACCTTGGGAGCAGGTGTGACCTGACTTCGGAACCCATACAGATGGAGCGGCAATTGCTCGCACCACGACTCTGGCATGCCATGTTGCCGGAACCATTCAGGCAAGGCCGCTTCCATCTGGCTGTTCGCCCCCCACATCAGTTCCGCTTCAGCGAATGCACGGGGGGACATCAGCACAGCCGCACCGGTGAGCTCCTGTAGCCAGCCGGCCAGTCCATAGTGGTCAGGATGATGGTGGGTGACTATAATCCGAGTCACTTCGCGGGGCGAAAGGCTATGCTGACTCCAGACCTCCCGCCACTGTTCTTCGGATTCAGGGGTCCGTGGCCCGGGATCAATAATTGTAACTCCCTCATCTCCGCGCAGGATGTAGCTGTTCACACTACGCAGCGGGGGCGCCATCGGGATAGGAACAAGAAGGATGAGTTCCTGTTCCCTGAGCCGAGCTTCGGTCATTTGTGTCATCGTCGCCCTCCGATCAGAATCATTCGCCGCGAATTCTGTGGATGATAGTCTTCATCATCATAATCTCCATGCACCTTCTCCAGTACCAGTCCCGCTTCATTCAGCATCTGCTTGAAATTATCCAGAGAATATAGCTTGATTCGCTCCAGATATTCCCTAGGCTCGCTTTGTTGCTTCTTCTCCCGCCCTGATGTTTCGTTCTCCGTAATGGTAATGTTCTTGAACACATAACCGTCTTCAATACGCCGTCGTTCTATGATTTTCCAGCCATCATCCACACGTTCTGAGTAAGGGACCAGATGAGCCGAGGTATAGTCCGGATTCAAGTAATCGATAATAAATTTTGCCTCTGGCTTCAGCAAGCGGCGTACTTCTTGCAAGACCTTAACTTGCTCCTCATCATGCTTGAAATAACCAAAGGAAGTAAACAAGTTGACCACTGCATCAAATGGGCCGGCCAGGGGAAGCTCGCGCATATCGGCTTGGTACCAATTTACCTTGCCCTCCGGATCGCCAAGCCTTGCTTCGCGCAGAAGCACCTCGGACAGATCCACACCGGTCACTGCATATCCCGCTTCCGTCAAGGCCATGGAATGTCTGCCCATCCCACAGCATAAATCAAGCACTCTTGCCCCCGCAGGCAGTCCCAGCCAACGAATCATTCGCTGAACCTCATGCTTGGCTCCCTGTGCGTCACGGTGCTTGTATACTAGCAAATAGTCTTCACCAAAACTAAGCTCATACCACTTAGGCATCTTACTTCCTCCTAACCCGTCCACACCTGAAAATGTCAGTCTTTCTCTTATTGCTTACATTGTACCTCCTGATCTCCATAATCTCCAATAAACATTGTATGAATTAAGCTAGTAAGTCCATATGTAGATAAAACCGCCGGAGCATGCTCCGGCGGCGTAACCTGATAGGATTGTAGCATATATGTTTATTGTTCGGCTCCGGCTTCAGTTTCATCCGTATCCGTGAACACATTGGTAATTTCCGCTCCGCTGCGTACATCCTGCAGCCAGGTACCTGACAAGCCTGAGACCTGCTGGGCAACGAGCGCTTTGCGTATCTCCTCCTGTTTCTCCTCCAGCGTAGCCGTATGAGCTTCCTTACGGTCCGTCACCTTGATGACTTGATAGCCCTCGGTAGTTTTTACCGGCTCACTGACCTCGTCCTTGGCAAGCTTGAACGAAGCTTCCTCAACCGCTTCCTCCCGTTCTCCTCGGGCAAAGAAATCCGTATCCCCGCCTTGTTCCTTCGTCATGACATCCAGCGACTTGTTCTTGGCCAATTCAGCAAAGTCCGCTCCGCCTTCCAATTCCTTGACGATGTCCTTCGCTTCTTCTTCCGTAGCTACCAGAATGACCGAAGCACGAACCTGTTCAGGTGTATTAAATGACTCCTGATTCTGCTCGAAAATTTGCTTGACCTGGTCGTCCGTCACTTCAACCTGCGGCTCCAGCAGCTTCGTTAATTTCAGTTGCTGTACAATTTCCTCTTCCAGTTGATCCCTGGTCATTCCGAATTGGGTCAACGCCTCATTCAGCTTCTCGTCAGACCCGAATTGCGTACGGTACATTTCCAGTTCCTCTTCAATATCAGCATCGGAAACCGTAATATTCTGCTTGGCAGCCTCTTGATTAATCAGTTCTTCATTGATCAAAGTGTCGAGGGATTGAGGGCCTCCGCTGGCTATCATCGAGTCATAGAGACGATCCTTGGTAATTTCCACCCCGTTAACCGTAGCAACAGCCTCGGCTTTGTTCGTGGCAAATGGTGGCTTGATCAATACAACGATCAGCAGGACTGCTAATACGAGTGATACGATCGGCCACAGCTTGCTGGATTTGGTTGTCTCCGCAGCTTCGGAGGGTGTCTCCGTATTGTGGGCAACCATTACAGGAACTGCTTCGCCCTCTTGAGGGTTGTCCCATAATGGACTCGTTTTAAATACTGGTTCAGTGGGTTCAGCCGCTTCTACCTCTTCTGTTGTGACCTCTTCCTCTGGCGATGTGGCAACCTCTTCCTCCGGTTGTTTCTCTACCTGCCCTTGCTCTTGATCCAACCCGGCATCCCCTTGACTACCTGCGGATTCCTGCTCTTTTTTGTCCTTATCTTCCATAACAACGACGACTCCCTTCTTTTTCTCCATCAATTTGTTGAATGTCTACATGAAATAATTCTCTTTTTCCAACGTACTTTCTTGACTTTACCAGAAATAACATCATCTCACCTTAAATAATTCTAAAAAATACGGGTGGATTTTTAAGATTAATTTAAGGAAAGGGCGATACCTGGCCTATCCGAGAGATTTCATTATTCGTGTTCTTGGCAAAAAAGGTGTAGAATATACTGGTAAATTCAGTTCGGGAGGAACTAACGACCATGGATTATCAAGCTTATTTTGCGAATCACCGTGAAGAACATTTGAAGGAACTTGACGAATTGTTGCGGATTCCTAGCATCTCCGCGCTATCCGAGCATAAGGGCGACATTATACAAGCCGCCGACTGGATGGCCGAAGCCTTGCGCCGTGCGGGAATGGAAGAAGTGGAAGTCCATCCCACGGCCGGACATCCGGTTGTATATGGCGAATATGTCCATGCCCCGGGCAAGCCAACCGTTTTGGTATATGGACACTACGATGTCCAGCCGGTAGACCCGCTGGAGCTGTGGGAGACCCCTCCCTTTGAACCATCCATCCGCAATGGCAAGCTGTATGCCCGCGGGGCCACTGATGATAAGGGTCAAGTGTTTATGCATATCAAGGCGGTTGAAGCCTTGTTGAAGCAAGAGAAGGAATTGCCGTTTAACATCAAATTCTGTATTGAAGGCGAAGAAGAAATCACCAGTCCGAGCCTTCCGGCGTTTCTGGAAGCACACCAAGACAAGCTGGCCGCAGACCTGGTGTTGATCTCGGATACGGCCCTGCTTGCTCCAGGCAAGCCAGCCATCTGTGTCGGTCTGCGTGGCCTGTGCGCACTGGAGGTAGCCGTCTATACCGCAAATACCGATTTGCATTCCGGGACTTTTGGCGGCGGCGTGCCCAATGCTTTGCATGCCCTGGTATCCTTGCTGGGCTCCTTGCATGATGAGCAAGGACGAGTGACGGTGGAAGGCTTCTACGAAGGTGTAGAAGAATTGACGCCGGAGGTACATGAGGAATTTGCCAAGCAGCAATTCGATGAAGAGAAGCTCAAACGCGACCTGGGCTTGGACGCACTGTTCGGCGAAGCTGGCTACAGCTTCGTGGAACGTACTGGTGCACGGCCAACCCTGGAGTTAAACGGCATTTACGGGGGATTCCAGGGCGAAGGCACCAAGACGGTATTGCCTAAGGAAGCTCATGCCAAAATTACGTGCCGCCTTGTTGGCGACCAGGACCCGCAGGCAACCATTGACCGGATCGAGCGTCACCTGAACCAGCATCTGCAAGCTGGAGCCAAGCTGAAGGTGACTGCGACCGAGAAGGCCCGCGCATTTACGAGCAGCCCGGACCATCCATATCTGCAAAAAGCGGCCGATGCTTATGAGTCTGTCTATGGAACACGTGCCTTGTTCACCAAGGATGGCGGTTCGATTCCAATCGTGGAGACTTTGTCCCGCGTGCTGTCGGCTCCGGCTGTCATGATGGGCTTTGGGCTGCCTGACGAGAACCTGCATGCACCTAACGAGCACTTCAACCTGGAGAACTTCGACAAAGGTCTGCTGACCCTGGTTCACTATTTGAAGTCGCTATAAGAAGCACGGTGAAAAAAAGAGGGCGTTCCCCAGTCGTGATTAATGACTGGGGAACGCCCTCTTATGATTTAATATGTGGACGATAGCACCTCGGGTTAAGAACCCCCATGAAGGGGCGAGCCCTCAAAAATACCCTTCAATTTTAAAATCAACGTCCAACTGTGAAAAACTAACATCATGCAGAGATTTTGCTTCACTCATCATGCCAACGCCAAGTCCCTCCAGAAAGGTAGGAGCCTCCTGGCCACCTACAACCTTGGGCGCTATGTACAGCACAAGCTTATCGGCAAGCCCTTGCTCTACAAAGGATGCGTTGACTTGCCCTCCACCTTCAACCAGCAGGGAGGACAGCTCATGCGCACCCAGCACATCCAGCACCTCATCCAGATTAACCTTCGGTGTCGCTGTTCTGAATACCTTGATCCCAAGCTGCTCTAGTCTTGCTTGCTTAGCTTCATCAGGAGAATTCCCTGTGAAAATCCAGGTAGGGGCCTCGCCATCTGTAATAACCCTTGCCCGCTCAGGAATCCGCAGTGAACTGTCCAGGATGACACGAAGTGGGTGACGTCCCCCTGGCAGTCGTGTTGTAAGCTGGGAGTCATCATGAACAATGGTGCCCACGCCCACCAATATCACAGCCGATTCATGACGTAGCCGATGGACATCTTCTCTGGCGGCTTGCGAGGTGATCCACTTACTGCTTGCTTGTCTGGTCGCAATTTTTCCATCTAGAGTCATAGCCGATTTCAAAGTGACAAACGGGCGTTTGGTCACAATATACTTATTAAATACTTCATTCAGCTTAGCTGCTTCCTCTGCTAATACACCCTGAATCACTTCAATTCCTGCCTCTTGCAAAATAGCAATTCCTCTGCCTGCGACAAGCGGATTAGGATCTAACGCCGCGACAACGACCCTGGAAATCCCCGCCTGTACAATGGCTTCAGCACAAGGTCCTGTTCGCCCATGATGGGAGCAAGGCTCTAATGTAACATAAATCGTTGCTCCTTTGGCTGCATCGCCAGCCATGCGTAGGGCATGGACTTCAGCATGGGGTTCCCCTGGCTTCAGATGAGAACCGATTCCAACAATTCTGCCTTCATTGACGATGACAGCACCAACCATTGGATTTGGCGCAGTTTGTCCGCTCATGGCTTTGGCATTTTCCAGCGCCAATCTCATATAGCTCTCATGCGAATTCATGGACTCATGCATATTCATTGAGTATCCCTTCATTTTGAGCAAAATGCCCCGAGCGGTTCACTTTGGTTTGTAAATATTTCACATTGTATTCGGAGATATCTCCCCAAAGGGGTACTCGACCCGATATATTCATCCCCGATGCACGTAATGCCTCCATCTTCCGAGGATTATTAGTAATCAAAGTAACAGGCTTTTGTCTTAAATACTGTAAAATGCTGATAGCATCTGTGTACTGGCGAGCATCATCCGCGAAGCCCAGTACAAGGTTAGCTTCTACGGTATCAAGACCCTCTTCTTGCAAAATATAAGCCATAGATTTGCTGAGCAAGCCAATGCCTCTGCCTTCGTGATTGGCCAGATAAAATATGGCGCCTGTTCCGTGCTCAACAATAAGCTTCATGGATTGATGCAATTGATACCCACAGTCACAACGTTTACTGCCAAAGATATCACCTGTATGACAAATGCTATGCATCCGAATTAGGGCATAGGGATCCTGTTCAAAATCACCATATACGAGCACGCTTGATTGCTGGCCCTCAGCAAGTTGCAGCGACGGCATCAAGGCGATTATTTCTTCCGAAGTATAAGAGGCATATCTCTCTCTTTCTACTTGATCATGAACTGACAGCCAGGTGTACCATTGAAATTCTCTGGTCTCCCCATCCAAATTGACAGGTAGCTTGATCGGACCAACCATAACGCTTGTAGCATCTTCCGAGGTAACGGTATAAATTTTATTTTTAAGCACATTAAGTGCATGTTGATTATCGAATTGTAGCATGTTAACACACCTTCCTTACAATATATATTGATAAATGATTCAGCTTATCCTACATAGAAGTTCTGTTTATAGTTCTGTTCCATCATTAATTGCTCTTGCTGTAATTCCTCTACCGTATGACGACGCACTTGCTCTAACTGTTTGAGGCAGTCTACATTAAGGGACTCCCTCTGCAAGCCCTCCGTCAGGTGATTCGCAAGCCAATCGGCATCACGCAAGGCCTCATTCAATCCGAATGCCCCTGTTGGAGTCATGGTATGTGCAGCATCCCCGATCAGTACAAGCCCATCCTTGGTCCAAGTGTCCACTTGACTGCTGAATATATCGAGCAACACAAAATCATTCCATGATTTGATGTATTGTCTTACCTGGTGCTCCAGATCAGGAAAAGCCTGAATCAGCGTTGTAATAAATGGTTCGAATGATTGCTTACGCAGCTTCGGGTAGGAATCCTGTTCAATGTTCCAGCCGATTTGAATGTATCCTCTTGCCTGCGTGAACAAATGCAATTGCTGATTGTCTACAATAGCAGAGCGAATGATCGGCTTCCAGCCTGACGGAGCAGGTATACGGGCCCACAATAGATCATAACCGTGATTGCGATTCATGGCAGGTATATTCGCATGCCTGCGCACGGTAGAGTATCTACCGTCAGCCCCCACAATCACCCGGCTATGCAGCAGCACCTCGTCACCCTTGCCATCAGTCGCAAAGATTCCATTGTAATAACCATGAGCATCCTGTACCAAATCGCTTACCGTTACTCCTGTATGCAATGTGAAGTTGGAATACTGCTCTGCCTCTTTAATTAACGCATCCAGCAAATCTGCTTGAGGCACATGGATGCCGACATTCCCCTCAGATTTATCAGGAAGCAGCATCTTTACAAGCTTGCCATTGAGCCAGTACTCAATATGTTCCAATGGCAAGCAGGCTCCATCAGCAAGCCGAGACATGACCTCATGCTTCTTCAACACCGCAATACCATCGCTGTTCAGAATCTCTCCGCGAAATGCCCTGCCTAACATCGTTTGCTTCTCTAGCAAGGCAACGGAGACCCCTGACTTGGCCAGTAAAGAAGATAATAGCGCTCCACCAGGCCCTGCACCAATTACACATACATCCACATTCTTGTTCATAGTAGCTGTCCCTCCCGGGCAAACCCAAACTCCATATCAATCAAAATTGCCCAAAGCATGGCTCATAAGCACGCTAATTCATTTTATCCAAATACACACTTCAAATCAGTTAATTACTTTATGTAACTTAGTTTATTTTATATTGTATATTTCGTCAAGTAATTATATAATTTTTATAAAGGATAGCTTTATTTCTATAAAGAGAGGTGAACAAAATGAACACTTCGCCCATGTGTCCCCGGTTTGAAAAAGCAGTTGAACTGCTAAGCAAACGTTGGACTACATTCATTGTATACAAACTGCTCGATGGCCCTAAGCGATTTGTTGAAATTGAGAATTCACTATCTAACTTGAGTGGCAAGATGTTGTCCGAAAGATTGAAGGAGTTAGAAGAGGAAGGGGTAATTCAGCGAGTCGTCTATCCTGAGAAGCCTGTCCGTATTGAATATTCATTGACGACCAGGGGCATCGCGCTCGCCCCTGTTTTTGCCGAAATTCAGGGCTGGGCGACGGAATGGATTGAACTCGATGCCCCACCAAAACCCTGATGCCTATTTTTATATAGTCATCGCACCAATGTAGCTGACTTTTCATACTATGTCTTGACTGTATCCCTTAACCTTGTTAAAACCACAAAACCCGAGCAAGGAGGGGTGACGCATTTTGAAGAGCAGCGATCGTAACAGCAAATTTCTGTTAACTCATCGTGAGCGAGAGGTCTTCGAACTTCTCGTACAGGATAAAACGACGCGCGACATTGCCGGGCAATTGTTTATCAGCGAGAAAACCGTTCGAAATCATATTTCTAATGTGATGCAAAAATTGAACGTCAAAGGTCGTGCACAGGCGGTTGTCGAGCTAATCAAGCTTGGGGAGCTGAAAATCTGACGGGTGCTCCAGCGCTCATACTGGGGAACCGCAAGCCTTCTTTTTCATCCCGTTTAACGGGGGAAAGAGAAGGTTTTTTGTTTTGTCCTAGCATAATAGGGCCAAAGGCGGGCCTAACAAACAAGCGGCTGATGGAATGCACCATTAGCCGCTTGTTTGTAATTGGCATTATACGATGATTTAAGATGAAACGTTACTCCTTTAGCTTATACACGCAGCTTAGCTGCTTGCCGTCCAGCTTATAATCCAGTCCAAGTTCCTGACCATTACGATCCAACTTCATATCAAAAGGGGGCTTGACGGGATTAGTCAGGCTAAGTACCAAGTTATCCCCCACTTTATCGTAAGTTCCAAAGGACATCTGAACGAAGTTGCCTTCCTCTTCCCGAGTAGCGGCGCCTCCGCTCTTCGGAGTAACCCCCCGCTTGAAGTACACCTCGGTATAACACCCTTCCGAGCCTGAAGTCAGCTCCCAGCGTCCCTCGACATCAACATCTCCAGGTGGATTGATAAATACGAGATAGACGCCCAATATGGCAATCAATACAGCCGCTCCAGCAATCCATGCGATCCATTTGCGCTTCATGGATGTCTCCCCTCCTCACATGTTCTCATCTTACATTTTCTCATTATATTAAAGCATTCTGGCCCTTATACAAACCAACTATGGACCTAAAAAAGGCTGAACTCATCTTACTTGAACGCCATCGCAGCATGAACAGCCTTCTTCCAGCCTTGAATAAGCCCTTCACGGGTATCCTCGTCCATCTTGGGCAGGAATTGATGCTCTACCTGCTTGCAGCGCTCGATCTCGTCCAGACTGCCCCAATATCCTACAGCAAGCCCAGCCAGGAACGCGGCCCCCAGTGCTGTCGTCTCGCCAATGGACGGACGCTCTACCGGAATTCCCAAAATATCACTCTGGAACTGCATCAGGAAGTCGTTGGATATTGCACCCCCATCGACTTGCATAGAATCGACCTTATACCCCGAATCCTGCTCCATCGCCTGCAGAACATCCCGGGTTTGATAGGCCAGCGCCTCCAGCGTAGCCCGAATAAAATGCTCCTTCGTCGTGCCCCGGGTCAAGCCGAATACCGCCCCTCGCACCTCGCTGTCCCAATAAGGGCTGCCAAGGCCGACGAAGGCAGGAACCACGTACACTCCTTCGGTGGATGCCACACGGGTAGCATACATCTCGCTATCCCGGGAATCACGGAACAGCCTTAGGCTGTCTCGCAACCACTGGATGGCCGATCCAGAGACAAATATGCTCCCCTCGAGCGCATATTCGACCTGACCATTCAGTCCCCAGGCCAGAGAAGTGATAAGTCCATGGTCCGAAGCGACTGGCTTACTTCCTGTATTCATCAGCATGAAGCAGCCTGTTCCGTAGGTCGTCTTGACCATGCCCTCTCTGAAGCACGCCTGCCCAAACAATGCAGCCTGCTGATCGCCGGCCGCCCCGGCAATAAGGACCTCCTCCCCGAAGAAGTGGTAAGGTATCGTTGTCCCGTACACTTCAGAAGAAGACTTGACCTCAGGCAACATCTCTTTGGGCACATCCAGCAGCTCCAGCAATTCCTCATCCCATGCCAGCTCATGAATGTTGTACATCAGTGTTCGCGACGCATTGGAATAATCTGTGACATGCAAGCGTCCGCCCGAGAGCTTCCAGATCAGCCATGTGTCTACCGTACCGAACAACAACTCCCCGTTTCGGGCGCGTTCCCGCGAGCCTGACACGTGGTCCAGAATCCATTTCACCTTGGTTCCGGAAAAATAAGGGTCCAGCAGCAGCCCGGTCTTGGCACGAAATAAAGTATCATGTCCCGCTGCCTTTAAAGCCTCGCAAACAGGCGCCGTCTGCCTGGATTGCCAAACAATAGCCGGGTAAATCGGATGCCCAGTCTCCTTATCCCAGACTATGGTCGTTTCCCGCTGGTTCGTAATGCCAATCCCTGCAACTTGCTTAGGCTTCACACCAGACTCGGATAGACAGGTGGCAATGACCGAGAGAATTGAACCCCAAATCTCGTTGGGGTTCTGCTCCACCCAGCCTGGCTTCGGGAAATATTGCGGCAGCTCCCGTTGTGCCAAATGCACGATGGTTCCCCTCTGGTCAAACAGAATGGCCCGGGAACTCGTCGTACCTTGATCCAATGCCATAATATATTTTTTCATCATCTATCCCTCATTCCCCGATCCCGTTTTCGAGTATAGCGCTTACAAATAATTACGCTCTACTCTCTTATATAAAGCAAAGAACCGTCAGTTAACCTTGGAAACCCTGAACGGCCCTGAATATGTATCTAGTAACCTAAAGCTTATCTGCATTCGAAAATTTCTCCAAAATGGTAATCATCGCTTCGAGCTCTTGCTCGGTCAATACAGACAGGTGTCGCTTCAGCGCTTCCCGCGACTTCTTCTTCGCTTCCTCCAGCACCTCGGAGCCCCGCTCTGTGACCGATAACAATACAGCCCGCCGATCTTGCTCATCATGCCGCCGATTCACGTAGCCGTTCTGAACCAAACGGTCAATCATAACCGTGATCGCGCTGGGTTTGACCTCGAGCTTATCCGCCAAATAGCTGACATTGCAAACCTTCTTCCTTGCAATCAGTGCCAGCATCTGGAATTGAGGGCCGGTGAGGCCAAGCTCCTGATGATGCAGCAATTCACTTTTCATTTTGCGAAATGAATTGGTCCATGCCACCTCTATCCTTTCAATATATGTATCGAGATCAACCGTCAACGCAATCCTTCCTCTCTCCCGCAGGAATCAGCTTGTTTAAGTTTAGTATGCAAAGTTCAAAAATTCAAGGAAACGTTAGACATTCTTCGGGCAAAATAGGAGAAGCCCCCTTGAAAAGGGGCCCCACATCTATTATGATGAAGGCGAGATATAAAAATAATTTTCATTAATAATCCGTTTCATAAGGAAAATAATTTTCATCGGTTGATTTAGTTTAACGTTTGTATAAGTGCTACTACCTCTATTAGGAGGAATGATTATTTCCACACCTATTTTACATGCGGTGTCCAGCCACCTGGATTCCTTGCCCCCACAGGAACGCAAGCTGGGGGAATATCTCTTGCAGGCGCCCGCCTCCGTCCTTCGTTTGGGGATTACGGAGCTGGCTGGTACTTGTGGCATCAGCCCTTCAACCATTACGCGCTTCTGCAAGACCTTTCATTTCAAAGGATTTCCCGACTTCAAGATGAAGTTGGCCGGAGAATTGGCCCATAAGCCTGGCGACAATCATTATCAGGACATCATCGCGGGCAACGATCTACCAAGAATTGTTGAAGCCATGGAGGCGAATCATCTGGCTTCCATTACCGACACCACGCGCCTGCTGGACATGAGCCAATTAACCCGAGCCGTCGAGGCATTATGCCATGCCCGTCGTATTGATTTATATGGGGTCGCTACCTCTTCAATCGTTGCCCAGGACTTCTCTCAGAAGCTGGTCCGCATCGGCAAGCACTGTACCGCCTTCGCCGATTCACATATGCAGATCACCTCGGCATCTTCGCTCTTCAAGGGGGATGTCGCCCTGGCCATCTCCTATTCAGGGGAAACTCCAGAGACGATTGATGCCCTGCGCTGCGCCAAGGATAGCGGTGCACTAACCTTATCGCTGACTCAATACAGCAATAACCGCTTGGCAACCCTTGCGGATATCTCCTTGTTCTCCTCATCGCTTGAGGAAGGGATGCGCCGTGGCGACATGGCCTCGCGGATCGCTCAACTCCATGTTATTGATATTTTGTTTACCGGCATGGTGAGCCTAGAGTTCCAGGATTATATTCCAAAGCTCGAACAATCGTATCAAAATATTCAAAAATATATCGCCAAACCCAAGGAGGACAAAAGTAATGCTGAACATCATCAAAACAAACAGTGAGCAACAATTTAACGAAACCGGGGCAGGCATCATCGCCAGTCTCCTGCAAACCAACCCCCGGGCGATTCTTGGCCTGGCTACGGGCAGTACCCCGGTGGGTGTCTACGAGAAGCTGATTGAGCTTTATCGTGCAGGTATCGTTAGTTTCAAGCAAGCTAGCAGCTATAATCTCGACGAATATATCGGACTGCCAACAGATCATCCGGAAAGCTATCGCCGCTTCATGGATGAGAAGCTGTTTAACCAGGTCGATATTGACCTTAACAATACTCACGTACCCCTTGGCAACACCGCCGATCCTGAGCAAACAGCAAGAGATTACGCGCGCCTGCTGGATGAAGCTGGGCAAGTCGACTTGCAGTTGCTTGGTGTTGGACATAACGGCCATATCGGCTTCAATGAACCGGGAGAAGAGCTTCAAGGACCTCCGCATGTCGTCAAGCTGGAAGAACAGACACGGGTTGCCAATGCACGCTTCTTCAATTCTATTGATGAAGTTCCGACTCATGCATTGACCATGGGAATCGGGTCCATTCTGAAGGCCAAGCAAATCCTGCTGATGGCCAAGGGTGAGGACAAAGCCGCTATCATCGCCCAAGCCTTGAAGGGACCGATTACAACACAATGTCCGGCTTCGCTGCTGCAGACTCACTCCAACGTTGTAGTCGTTGTGGACCCGGCTGCGGGGAGACTTCTGTAATGGAAGAACGAACTTTTCAGATTATTCATGCCAAGGTCGTGACTCCACAAGGTACCATCAATGATGGCGCCGTTGCGGTCGAGCATGGAGTGATTACCTATGTGGGTTCTACATCCGGTTTATCCGTAAGCGGATTGAACCATGGCGATGCCAAGACGATAGATGCCGCCGGCAGCTACGTGCTGCCAGGCTTCATCGACGTGCATGTGCACGGCGGGATGCTGGAGGATTTCTCCAAGCCAAGCAAGCAAGGATTGGACGCCATCACGCAGCTTCATTGTAGTCAGGGCACCACCTCGATGTTAGCCACAACGATGACACTGCCCAAGGCATCCATCGATACTGTGCTGGATACAGTGCATGAATATATGCAAGATGACATGCCCTACGCCCAATTAGTCGGCGTGCATCTGGAAGGACCATTCATCAGTCCCAAATGGCCGGGGGCGCAAAATCCCGAGCATGTGGTCCCTCCTAATCGGGAATGGGTTGAAGCGTGGGATCGCAAGTATCCAGGTCTGATCAAACAAGTCACCTTTGCTCCTGAACGTGAGGGATCTCATGAGCTAATCGCTTATTTGCGCAAGCAAGGCATTGTAGCGGCAGCGGGACATACCGATGCAACTTACGAGGAGATCATGTCTGCTCATGAAGTGGGTCTGAACCATTCCGTGCATATGTTTAATGCCATGACGCCACTACACCACCGCAAGCCTGGTACTGTTGGAGCTATTCTTAGCACTCCGGGAATCAGTGCGGAGATTATTGCCGACGGCATCCATGTTCATCATGCGGCCATTCGCCTGCTGGCGAGTGTGAAGAACGAGAACAATCTCATTTTGATCACGGACGCCATGTCTGCCGCGGGCCTTGGCAATGGAGACTATATGCTGGGCGATTTGCCCGTTGTGGTTAAGGATAATGTATGTACGCTGAGAGATAGCGAAGGTACCTTGGCAGGTAGCACGCTAACAATGATTCGCGGCTTCCGTCATCTTGTGCATGAAGTCGGATTATCGGTCGAACGCGCTTCCCAAGCAGCCAGCGGCAATCCGGCCAAATTGATTCGTATCGATCACTTGACGGGCTCCGTTGAAACGGGTAAACAAGCAGACCTGTTGCTAGTTGATGGCGATCTGGAGCTGCGCCAAACCTGGGTGAAGGGACGTCTCTTCGCTACAAACGAATAAGCCGTTCATTTATCGCTTACAATAAAAGCGCGAGTAGCCGGGTTTCAACCCCGCTCTCGCGCTTTTTGCACACCTAACCGATTATCGTTGATCTCCAGGAAAGACACGGTCGATGGTCGTTTCAAAATCGTTAATGTAGTGGTTCAAAGTTCTCCCACTACGGCTTTGCATCCCGTAGTTGCCAATCTGATTCACGAAGTCGGTATTGCCTGATACGTAGACGTTGCGGATATGAGGGGCGGTTTGCTTGATGGCGGCTGTGATTTGTTCCCTCACATCTTCACCGATGTTGTCCATTCCCATACCTACGACCATATCACCCATGCCAAGTCCTGTACCATTATCATTTGCCGATCGGTTCATCATCCCTGTCCCTGCGCCATAAGCGCCATACATGTTTGTATCCCGCTGGCCGTTCATGCCACTCATACCCATGCCTGGCATTCGATCGGTTGAATTGAGCGCCCGATTCCGATTCATGTCCATACCTTTGGTACCGGTGCCCAGCATGTCCATACCGTTGCGGCTGGTATTCATACCATTGGTGTTCATGCCTTTAGTGTTCATGCCGTTGGTATTCATGCCTTTAGTGTTCATGCCGTTGGTATTCATGCCATTGTTGTTGCTGTTGCCATGCATAGTCACGCCCACATAAGCATCGTGATCGGTCACGACGACATGTGCCGCTTGGACGCTACTAAGCTGAGCCACTTTGTTACTCAATGCCTGACTATAGCGCAACGATTGAATACGCTCCTGCCCGTTCCCTGTATTACGCGTATTCATACGCTGATTTCGGTCCATGGAGTCCATGGAATTGATGTTGTATCCCCGATTGTGGTTATTGCGCAAGCTCTGAGTTCGCATGTTATTGTCCGCGTTACCACAGCCCGCAATACCGGCAACCCCCGCGACCATTGCTGCCGACAATGACAAATGAACGATTTTGCTTCCTCGCATGCAGTCAACCTCCATCTATAGAATGAATGTATGAGACAGGTCTTAGGATGCGCAAAATCGTCTGTTCGTCATACAGGTAAACTTACCCGCACGATTCCGACGGAGCAAGCGTACAATAACTACAGAATCGCTTATTTCATCCATGAACAAGAGGAGCTTGCCCATGAAGGTGCTTTTTACGTTTTATGTTCCCAGCGGGGGCGTAGAAACTTTAAATCGCTTACGCTGCGTAGCCCTCAGAACGCAGGGAATTGAAGGGCATGTGCTGTATCTTCAGTCCGGGTATGGGCTTGGAAATACACAGGCAGCCAATATTCCCGTCATGGTCGCTCCAGGAGATGACGAGCTTCTTCGCCGACTACCGCAATACGACGCGATCATCACGACTTCGGACTATTTACTGCCCGGCAGACTGCGCCGGCTGGGATATACCAAACCGATTATTTTTGAAATACAAGGTCTGGGCACCAGGGAGCAGGCGATGAAGATGCTTCAGGAGGGATCGGGAGAAATCCTGCGCCATTGCCAGGCCTCGCTCATGCCTCCCACACCACATTTGGTCGAATTGGCCTCCATATACTATCCGACGCTACCTAATTATATTTTCCCCAATCTGCTGGATACGCAGCATTTCCATTATAAATCGCAGCCCAAATATCCTGTGCCAATTATTGGGTGGGTGGGAAGACTAGAGCCAAATAAAAATTGGGAACTATTCCTCGAAATTTCGGCCAATCTGATTCGCCGCCGTCCTAAGGCGGAAATCTGGATGTTTATGGATTACGAACTGCCCTCCGATGAAATTAAAAATGCGTTCTGGCAATACATTAATGTGCTTGGTCTGCAATCCCGTGTGAAAATATTCCCCAACACTCCAAACCGGGAGATGCCCTTCTATTTGTCACGAATCGGCGACTCCGGCGGCCTGATGATCTCCACCTCTACGCTGGAAGGCTTTGGATACGCCGTTGCCGAGGCTCTGGCTTGCCGTTGTCCAGTTTTAAGCACCGATTCAGAGGGAGTTCGTTTCTTTATCAAAAATAACGAGACAGGGAAATTCTTTCAGTATCCACGCCTGAACGAGGCAGTGACAGAAGCATTGGAATTGATGGATCATGCAGATTTGCGGGAGCGCATCCGTACTCAAGGGCAGCAGCACATTAATCAGTGGATGTCGCCGCAACATTATGCCGTGTCATTCCGGCAGATGTTATCCTACCTTATCCCGTCATAACTTGTTCCCAAGCCCCAAATACAACAAAGCTTCCCCCACGCACATGTTGGGGGAAGCTTCGCTATTTATAAGGTATACATTATTCAGTCTGGCAAAGCTTTGAGTGCCTCCTCCAGCTTCTGATCATTAGCCTTTAGCCCTGGGTCTTGGGGAAGATAACGCAAGGCCTCTTTGTTATGATCATAAGCTTGGCGAAGCTGGCCCATTTGGGCGTAACACAGACATAGACGGCTGTGTGGAAGCCATGTTCGGGCGGCCGTCTGAACAATCGCATTCCATGCTGACAGTTCGGATGTTTGTAGTGCCTGGCTATACCAATAGATTGCTTGCCTCCATTGCTGGCGCTCTTCAAACCACTTCCCCAAGCTACAGCAAATCTCTGGACGAGGGACATCGTAATACAACGATTGAAGCAAAGCTTGCAATTCTTCCTCGCCACGTCCAAGCTTGCGTGAGCAATCAGCTAGCCGAGAACATGCCATTACCAGGTCATCACGTGTGGCTTCTTGGTCTGCAAGAAAATCCTTCAAATGTACGGCGGCTTCTTCGTGGCGATTCGCATCAGCGAGTTCACAAGCCAGATGAAACCGCAGTCGCCCCGTAAGCTCATGCCCGGCCGCTAGCCACCGCTCAATGATATGCAAGTTGCGGCTAGAATGGCCTGGCCCGGATGTTCCCCGGTGAGTAATGGCGATATCCGACAACATCCGTCTTCCCTCCGCTACATCTAAATACTCATGAATAATCCCGATCCAGCGATAGTTCCGACTTCTCCTGACCAGACGATTCCGCCTTGTCATGGCCAAAGGCTCACCAGATGTCTCATCCGTCTGGAGAACATAATTCATGATGACAGAATCCACATCCGGCTCCAGATTTTGCTTGAGATCCTTTAGCTGTTGACGGTTGGACTCCGTAATCACATCATCTGCATCCAACCAAAGAATGAATTCCTGACTGGCCAAAGAAAACGCGAAGTTTCTTGCGGACGAGAAATCATCCCGCCACACATAGTCATAAATCTGCTCCGTATATGCTTGGGCGATCTTCTTCGTGCCATCTGATGAACCTGTATCCACAATCACAATTTCGTCAACGAGGTCGCTGACCGACTGCAAGCATACCGGCAGCCGGGCTTCCTCATTCTTGACGATCATGCACAAACTGATGGTAATCAGGTTAAGAATCCTCCCTCCTTAAGCATCTCGGTGATTTCGGGCTTCTTCAGCAGAGAGGCATTGGAGTGGTATTCAGAGAAGACAGCCGGGTTCAGACCGGCATAACGGGCATTCAAGTCATTTGAGCCCGGCGGCAAAATAACGAAGTATTGATCACTGTACTGCAATGTGTACGGCGACTCGTACCTTGATACCAGCACCTCATGCAATTTCTCGCCCGGGCGAATTCCGATTTCCTTGAACGGTACACGGTGTCCGACGTAGTGCTCTGCCAGCACCTCCGCGATATCGACAATGCGGCAAGCCTTCATCTTCATTACAAATGTCTCGCCACCAATGGCCGTCGTTGCTGCCTTCAGCAGTAGATCAATGGCCTGAGACAACGTCAGGAAGAAGCGGGTCATTTCCCGAAAGGTCAAGGTAAGCTCCCGTCCCTCCCGCAGTTGATTGATGAACAGCGGAACAACGCTGCCGTTGGTACCTAACACATTGCCTCCGCGAATACACGTAAAGCGGGTATCTTCGCTCAGATCATTGGCCCGGATCATCAGCTTCTCGCCGATGGCTTTGGTCATGCCATAGGTATTCGTGGGATCAACCGCTTTGTCCGTAGATACATCGATGACCTTAGCTACTTTCTGCGCAATGCTGGCGCGAATGATATTCTCTGTTCCGAGAACATTGGTCTTCAGCGCCTCTTCCGGTTGGAATTCACACACAGGTACATGCTTGAGTGCAGCCAGATGGAACACATAATCGGCACCCTTACAAGCCGCTTCCACCGCTCCATAATCGCGGATATCACCGATCACGAACCGGAGTTCCTTATGCCCGTTGAACTCCCGTGCCATCAGGACCTGGGCATACTCGTTTCTGGAGAAAATTCGAATCTCCTTCGGCTGCTCCAGCAGTAGCCGGCGCGTTAATGTCTTGCCCCAGGACCCCGTTCCCCCGGTGACCAATATCGTCTTATCTTTGAACATTACCCTACCTTCCTTTCTTCCGTATCATGATCAGGATTTATCCTAGTGATTTGAAGTGCCCCGAGGTGCCATCGCCAAGCGCAATGACTCTTGCCTTGCCCTGACGACCCCGCAATGCATTTCTTGTATCAAATACCAACGAAGCATGGGCGACCACCTGGTCCAGTGGCAATCCCTTATGATGAACAGCCAGCAACACGCAATCACTAGCCTCCAAAATTTCGGTATCAAGCTCGGCCGATGTCAGCTCCAGGCCACTGTCCTTCAAATCCGTAACCAGTGGGTCATGGTATTCCACCTGAGCTCCTTCGGCCATGAGCAGCCGAAGGATTTCAATGGAACTGGATTCACGTATATCCGCGACATCCTCCTTGAAGGTGACTCCGAGCACCAATATTCGTTTACCTGTAAGCACTGAGTCCTCCATGGCCTGCTTGATTCGAGATACGACATATGCTGGCATAGAGCGGTTAATTCGTGTGCTAGCTTCAATAAAGGTGCTATCGACTTCAAGCTGATGGGCTTTCCATTGCAAATATAAAGGATCCACCGGAATGCAATGCCCACCTACCCCGGGTCCGGGATAAAATGCTTTGAAGCCAAAAGGCTTGGTAGATGCCGCTTCCACGACCTCCCATACATTGATGCCCAGCCTGTCGCATAACATGGCAAACTCATTCATAAAAGAAATATTGACGAAACGAAATGTGTTCTCCAACAATTTAGCCATCTCTGCTGTTTCTGTGGAGGATACGCGTACAACTTTATGGAACGCAGCCTGATATAATTCTTCTGTGCGGTCGGCGCAGGCTGAAGTAATTCCACTTACAATCTTGGGAATCTCTTGCAGAGCATATCGTCGACTACCAGGATTAACCCGCTCTGGCGAAAAACCAACGAAGAGTTCAACTCCTATGCGTAATCCACTTTGTTCCAACAGGGGCAAAATTACTTCCCGTGTGGTTCCAGGATAGGTAGAACTCTCAAGGGCAACCAGTTGGCCTGGCTGTAAATGTCCGCTCATGTCCCTGGACGCTTCAATCAAGTAGGCCATATCCGGTTCATGCTGCTGGTTGAGCGGTGTTGGCACGCACATAATGACCGCCTCTGCGGCGGCTATGCTGCTGTATTCCGAGCTAACCTCAAGCTGACCGCTTTGAACGAAAAGCCTGATCTTGGCTTCCGGAACATCCGCGATATAGCTTCGTCCTTCGTTCAGTAGCTTCAGCTTGTTCTCGTCCTTATCAATGCCGATTACGCGAAAGCCTTGATCCATGTAAGTTTCAGCCAAAGGCAGTCCGACGTAACCCAAACCGACGATGGCTATAGTACGGCTCAAATCTCATCTCTCCCTTCCGTGTTGATAACCGGTCATACTGCCCGCAGACGTTACGACATCTTCCTGTTGGCGATGATGGAACGAATCATCTGTAGCAACTCACGGGTTCGAGTGGCCGTCGTATGGTGCTCTCTGACAAATTCATAGCCCTGGTGGCTAATTTTGTTCCTTAAAACCTCATTGTTAGGATGAAGATAGAAATTGGCTTTGGCCAGATAATCCCGTGGCGTAATTGCAACATAATGAACGCCAGGCCGAAAGCCCAGCTTAATCAAATCCGGGTTCTCGGGTGCAAGCAGCAAGGTATGACAAGCCGGCACCTCGAAATATTTTCGTAGAGGATAACGGTATATGGAGTCGCAGGTCATGAATATTTTGGCCCTGTTCACCTCTACGGCAAAGCTGCGGGCAACCCGTGCCTTGGCATCAGAGGCAAAATCCACATAACCGGGATGATCGTGAATAACGAAGCCAGGTCTTGCTGTCAATGATGTCTTGATGGCGTGTCGCAACGGATAGACCTTCCGGTTGGTGGCTCCCATCAGCAGAATGTCGATTCGCTTGCGCTGCTGGTAGTCTCGAAATACAACTGGATCAACGAAATGCGGAAGCCAGTGCAGATTTCCCTTGAATTCAGGATAACGCTCACGGAAAGCCTGCTGATAAATCGTGAATATATTCGAAGAGGGGAACCGCAGTAGAAATTCCCGGCGCTGCTCCACTTTGCTATGAAGATCATGCATGATCATGCCCCAGGGAATGCCTAGCTGAGCGAGTCCTTGAACAGGAGGGCAATAAGCAGCATGGAACATATCATTTAATAGAACAAAATCAGGCTTAGCGGGCATGCGTCGAACGATTTCCCCAAGATTTCCACCTCGATGTTCTACAGTTAATAAGACTTGCTTCTGCAGTTCCATCTGCATGTAATAGAAATTACGTTCCAGGTATTTGCTGAAATCTCGGGTGATGAACAGTATCTTTAAGCGGTTCATGCCATCCAACCCTTTTCTATCATAGTGGTTGTTCAAAAAGTCATCTTTTGATCACGAAGTGGGTCAGGAAGTACATTCGGGCTGAAAACCTGACTTTTTGAACTTTCACTTTAGCAGCAGGGCTGCTTCATTTAGACGAAAACCGCCCCGGGTCAAACCCGAGGCAGGTTTTCTGTTTTGCGTTAACCTTGCTGGGCAATGCCCGTAAAGGCTTCTGGGCCGTTACGAATAGCGGTTGTTGCTCCAGAAATATAGGAAGTGTAAACCGTTTCCGGTGCCGCCGGAGCAAGCAGGTCGGCAGCAACGAATGACGTTACCTGCGTGGAAGTTGCACTGGTCACGACCCCGTCCAGACTAAAGATGACATTGGCAGGAGCAAACGTCGCCCCACGGACGATATCAATTGTAAATGTGTCTCCAACGTCCCCCAATATGCCGATAATCCCTTGCAGAATTACGATTGGATTGGGAACGTTCTGCGTCTGCAAACCGATGATTCCAAACAGTGCCGGGGTATCGGACAGTGGAGTCCCGGGGAACCCAGGCTGGTTGGAGTTCACGGAGCTTCTGGCATCAAGAAAAACACCCATCTCTTCATTCACCACCTTCTTGTAATCTATTTCAGGTTATGGTTGAAGAGCGTGTTTCGTATAGACAACTTCCTCAAGGTAACTGCTCATTTTCTGCTATTCGGGTACAAATGACCTGCTTCATGGACTTTAGGAGGTAGCGATGAGATGGGTTAAGGCCGCTCTGTAGCGATCCTGGAGGAATTGAATTTCTGCGGAAATAGCACTCTGGTGGCGTAAGGTCCCCATGCCTCCATGCTTCCGATAGAAAGTAAGCGGAATTTCAACATAGGGGAAGGCAGTGCGAGATAACAGCACCCGGTGCCATAAGTCATAATCATGGGTGTACGGCAACTGTTCATCGAAGATCCCTACTTGCTGCACCAGACTGCGATGCATCATCACCGTACAGCCATTCACGGGATTACCGCCAAGAAACGTGTGGAGCAAGACATTTAATTCCATAGGGGGCATTCCCGCTCCATGCTGGGTCACCTGACTATGTTCGTCGATATAACTGAAGTTGGTATGAGAAATAGCCGCACCTCGCGCTTGCATGAATTGAAGCTGAACGGCAACTTTGTCAGGATGAAACTTATCATCCGAGCTAAGCCAGGCAACATAATCGCCTGAGGCATGGCGGATGCCGTGGTTCAGGGCCGAGGCAGTTCCGCCATTGGCTTTGCCCAGATAGTAAATATGACTCCGGTATGGAGCCAGGCGCTCTGCATGCTGAGTCGAGCCATCGTCCACGACAATGACCTCGATATTTGTATAACTCTGATCCAACGCACTTTGAACGGCTTGCTCAATATAAGGACAGTTATAGAACGGAATGATGATGCTTACTCTCGGATTCATGACCTAGCTCTCCCTTCCTCACGGCAATCGTTCAGTATATCCGTCAGGGACTGTTCCCAGGAATAAGCCGCCTCCCACCCCATGTCCCACAGAGATTGCGGAACAACGGTTGATGCTGATCCAGATGCAGACACGGGACTCTTCAAGGCAGGCTGTGAGACGCGAAGATCCAGCGTCGCGGGTGTCAGCTTGGCATAGACTTCAGCCAGTTCCGACAGGCTGTGTTCCTGACCAGAGCATACTGGATAGATCTTGCCGGGAATGCCCTGGGTGAGCAAAATCTCATAGGCATTCACTGCATCTCGCACATCCAGAAAGTCCCGCCGTTCATCCCCTTTTGTCAGCTTGAAGGGAGGAAGCTCCTCTCCACGCTCAATCCCGGCAATGTAGCGGGCCAACAAGGAACAGACCCCTGTCGAAGGCCCTGTACCAATCAGGTTCCCTGGCTCCGCAACCATCACGTGGAGCCCAAACAGTTCTCCCCAAGCCAACGCTGCTGCTTCTTGCAGCGCCTTACTCAGCCCGTAAGGGTGCGTGGCAGCGCCCTGATTGCCTAGTCCAAATTTGAGCCGCGAGCCAGCTACCAGCACGCGAGTGTGCTCCAGTCCGGCAGCATGCAAGCCATCAAGCACATGCAGCGTAGTCATCAAGTTGCTCTCCACGTACAGGAGTGGATGGTCCCAGGAAGCAGGTACTGAATTTTTCCCACCAAGATGAAGAACATATTCAGGCCGAAGCTTGTATATCATCTCCCTGACCTGCCGCTTATCGGTCAGATCGCATGGGTAATAGCTAACACCGGAACCGCCGGGAAGTCCGGCTTCGCTTCGAACTGAGGCGAAGACCCGGTATCCCTGGGCCGCAAACCAGCGGCAAGCATGTTGTCCGGTGAATCCTGCCGCTCCGGTAATCAGAATAGTAGCTTGATCAGCCATGCTGATTCATCCAACCCGCCATTTCCTCCAGCATATGGCGGAAGGAAGGGAGCGGAACGGCGGCATCGGTCCGCGTATTCACCAGTGTCCGGTCTAGAGAAGGACCATCCTCCGGCTCAATTTCCACATTTGTTTTACCCCAAATCTCCTTGAAGAGCTGAAGCATTTCATATTTGCTCACAATCTCTGGATGAGCGAGGTGAATCAACCCGGATACCGGCTGGTCCATCAATTGATCTATAGCCTTGGCCAGTTGCAGGGTGGTTACACCGTTCCAGGGAACGCGCCGATAACCGGAGACTTTCCCCTCCTGACTCATGAACCAATGGAATAAGCCAATGCCATGTCCGCGAATTTCCGGGCCAATGATAGATGTGCGAATGGTCAAATGTCCCTGATCATGGACTTCGCCCAGCATTTTGGTCACCGCATACATAGAAGTTCCATCAGGCGGATCATCCTCACGGTAATGTCCGCGAGCTCCACTGAACACACAATCGGTGCTAATGTGAATCAGCCTGGCTCCTGTCTTGTCGGCCAAATGACGTAATCGATGGGGCAGGAAGCCATTAATATGGTAAGCTGCGATTTTGTCCTGCTCAGCGAACTGATTGAGAACCCCGACGGCGTTGATAATGATCTGGGGACGAACCACCTGAACGGCATAATCCACGGCCACGGTATCCGTCACATCCAGGATCAAGGATTCGGCATCTCCCGAATCTCGGGAAGTGTAGAAGACCTGATGTTTTCCTTGCTCGCGGAAATATCGAACGAGGACATGGCCGGCCATGCCGGCGCCCCCGAGGATCAGTATTTTCATGAAAGGAACCCTCCTCTGGCCAACAGGCCGCGGATCGCTTCCTTATCCATCAGATGATGCTCGGAACTTAACTCACCGAAGGTCACGCCAGGCAGGTCGCCATAACGTTCCTGCAAGCCGGCGATCTCCAGCGCAGGGAGAATGACCAAATATTCATCATCATAGACCACGGTCGTCCGGCTTTCATATTCGCTGAGCAGCAACTCGTGAATTCTTTCTCCCGGGCGGACGCCGAACTCTACCATAGATACCCCGGGTACTCCGGACTCTTCGATGATGACCTGGGCCAGATCGACAATTCGGCACGTTGGCATCAGCATCACAAAGATTTCACCGCCGACGCTCTCCCGTGAGGCTTTGAACAACAGTTGGATAGCCTCGGGCATTGTGAAGAAGAAACGCGTCATTTCCATATCCGTAATTGAAACTTGGCGTCTTTCCCGAATTTGCTGCTTGAATAAGTGAATAACACTGCCGTTGGTTCCAAGGACATTGCCGCCCCGAACGCATACAAATCTCGTTTCTTCCTGAATCAGATTGGCATACACAATCAGCTTCTCCCCAATGGCCTTCGTCATGCCGTAGAAGTTGGATGGATTGGCAGCCTTGTCGGTAGAGATGTACAGAACCTTCTTCACCTTGTTCTCAATCGCAGCTTCAATAACATTTTGCGTGCCCACCACATTGGTCTTCAAGGCCTCGCCAGGCTGCTCCTCGCAAACAGGGACATGCTTCAAAGCGGCAAGGTGATAGACGATATCTACATGACGGCAAGCCGCAGTCAGCGCTTCTTTATCGCGGATATCTCCAATACGGAAGGTCAGCCGCTTATCGTCAAAGGCACGGCTCATGGCTACCTGAGCCGCTTCGCCGCGAGAATATACGATGATTTCCTTCGGCTGCTGAGGCAGCAATTGCCGAATGAGCTCATGGCCCCATGAGCCCGTTCCCCCGGTCACGAGAATGACTTGGTCTTTAAACATTCAGTTTCCCTCCAAGTACGAATTTGACCACCTTTTCCGAAACCTTCTTCTCCAGATAGCCGTCAGGATACGGCCATGAGCGTTCCATTCCTGCCATCATTTTGGCTGTAGCTGCAATGGCCTCTGCATTTACGCCAGATACGACGTTACTGCCGCAATCCACCGTCTCCGGGCGCTCCGTAGTCCGGCGGATGGTAACTGTGGGAACATGCATAATGCAGCATTCCTCCTGCACCGTGCCGCTGTCCGTCAACGCACAGAGAGCATGCTTCTCCAGCTTCACAAAATCAAAAAATCCAAAGGGCTCATAAAATTCTACAAGGGGATGCATCTTCAGCTTCAAATCCCGTTCAATGCGCGACCGGGTACGGGGATGAATACTGCAAATCATCCGTAGCGAAGAGGCCTCTGCCACCTTGTTCAGCCCTTCCATAATGGCATGCAGCGACTCTGGCCGATCCACGTTCTCTGCCCGGTGGGCGGTAACCAGATAATAGGCTCGCTCGCTCAGGCCCAGACGCGTCAAAATGTCGCTAGCCTCTACCTGAGAATCATAATGTTGCATGACTTCATAAATGGGATTGCCCGTTAGCACGATACGTCGTCCCGGCACACCCTCGGCAATCAAATGCTGTTTGCTTTGGGGGGTGTATGGCATGTTAATCGTGGACACGGCATCAATAATCTTCCGGTTCTTCTCCTCCGGAACATCGAGGTCAAAGCAGCGATTGCCCGCTTCCATATGGATGACAGGATACCCCAGCCGTTCAGCCAGAACTGCGCATAACGCGCTGTTGGTATCCCCCAGCAGCAGCACCCGGTCCGGTCGCTCCTGATCCAGAAGTTGCTCCATCTGAGCAAACATAGCCGAAAGCTGGGTGCCCAGGGTTGTTTTATGGTCTTGAAACACATAGTCGGGCTGTCTCAGGCCCAAGTCCTGAAAAAAGACATCACTCAGGCTGGCCGTAAAGTTCTGTCCCGTATGGACCAGGATGTGCTTGTCGGCCCACTGGTCAAGCAAAGGTATGATCAGGCTTAACCGGATGATCTCCGGCCGAGTCCCGAGTATCGTCATGATCTTCACATTCTCATCTCCTTGCAGACTTATGACGCTTGCTTCTACGTCTGGATGCTATACTGGAAGACCTGCGCCGCCGAGCCGCATGCCGCTCCGTTCCTTTCCGGCTTCGTTTGCGGCGGGCCGTTATCCCCCGCTGCACACTGCCCTTGCCTCGGCGCTGCTTCTTCAAGGCTCTCCGTCGCTTGAAGCTCCTGCTACGCCGGCTCCCCTTGCCCGATAAGGTACGATTATTGCCCGCAGATTCTTTGGCTCCCGATTCAATAGCGCGAAGCCCCAGTTCATCTAACGGGGGTTCTTGCCGTTCAGGTAACGGAACAACGCTACCGTGCAAGCCATTCATTCGCTCTACTAATCCGAGTAATCTGCCTTCATAAGCGGATGGCCCAAAGGCCGCCTCGGACTGAATCCGGTTGCTCTGTCCAACCTCTTCCGCCAGTCCTGGCGAAGATAATAACTGCGCTGCTCTGGACGCAAGTTCCTCCGAATCACGGGTCGCTGCCAAATAAGGGGCATTGCCCGTTGCCTCCAGAATCTCCTTCAACCCTCCCGAAGCGTAGGCCACAACCGGCTTGCCGAAGAACATCCCTTCCAGCGCCGTTAGTCCAAAGCCTTCTGGAGCAATGGCCGGGACGATGACCAGGTCCAGTGCAGCAAATACAGCCTCAATCTGATCCTCGAAGTTAGCGAATATGAATCGGTCCCGATAAGGAGAAGCCGCAGCCATATCCTGCAAACTGCGGTAAAATTCATGGTGAATTTCAGCGCCGATCATCACAAATTTTGTATCACTGAATGAATCCGCCAACGTTAGCGCCGCTCGCAGAAAATGATCGGCCCCCTTCTCCGGAATCAGGTACGAGGAGATATAGCCTACCAGCCGCTCCGCCGGCTTCACCTTCCATAATCCCCGCTTATGTTGCCGTTGGGAGGGCCACGCCTCCGGGTGGACATCCTCCGGGTTCCAGGAGGGGTACAGCAGCATCGTCTTGTTCTCCGCCGTACTTCCCCGGAACGGATTTAGTACCGCCTGGGAAATGCCGATGATGAGGTCGCTGTACCGATCAATAATGCTGACTGCCTCGGCCGTATAATCGTTCTGCGCGATGACCTCGGTAATCTGCCAGACCACGGGAATGCCAAGCTGCTTGGCCGCGATCGCCGGGGAGACGTTCACACTGGTATTCACCAGCACCAGATCCGGACGCTCCCCGGAGAGCAAATCAACCGTGCGCCGAACCGGTTCGCTCCAGGCTACAGCCGAGGCGAGACCTGACAATCCCGCATGCGGGGAGCACATTCCGTAGAGCAGTCCGTTATCGCAAATGATCGTACGTATTCCATAACGCTTTGCCAGCACGGTCAGGCTCCCCTGCCGGGGAACCACGATCGTGCAATCGTAGTGGGCCTGTAGCTTCCTGGCACAGAAGAGCAGCAGCTTCTCGGCCCCTGTTACATTCCTGATATTGCAAACATGCGAGAACAACAGCAATTTTCTCTTCCCCGGCACCCTCGCCCTCTCCTTCGCTTGATTGATGTGAGCAGACGGCTCCCCCACAAACCAGCTCATGCCTCAGTCCGGCTTAATGGGGGAATTCCGTTATCCAAAGATCACCGTCAGCATGTCATTCAACCGGTTGGCATAGGTATGATCCCGAAGGGTCCGGTCAAGTGCCCGCAGCGCAATTTCCCGTCTCTCTTTCTCATGGGTCAGATAGAACCGCACCTTATCCACTAATTCGTCCGCTGTCGAGAAGGTCTCAATCTCCACGCCCGGAGTATAGAAGGTTGCCAAATCATCCCGCGCATCCACCAATTGCAGCGTTGCGCATGCTGAGATTTCAAACGTTCTCGGGTTAGGTGATGCTGCCAGAATCCCCGCCCCGTTGTGGTTAACGTCTTCCTCAAACGGAGAACGGTGAAGGTTAAGCACAATTTTGGTTCCGCTATAAACCTCCGCCGTCTCTACCGGCCCCATCCATTTGCCAAGCTCGATCCGATCGGCATATTGAGAGAATTCCGGCAAACGATCCCACCAGATTCCGTTAATCATCAACCCTTGCTCCGCCAATGCAGGCATGACTGGACGCAGAAAATGAACTCTGTTCCAATACGCGGAGCCAATAAACCCTAGGTTCCGCCGAATCGGTGATTGAATCAGTGTAGGGCGGTAATGGTCTGTATAGGCGGCAAAAGGCAAATAATGCACATTGGGGGAGCCCGCTGCCCGGTAAGGTTCGAGACAATTGCGTTCCAGCGTAAATACATAGTCATAGTGCGGGCTTATGGCAACCGTCATATCTGTATAATAAGGATCGTCGGTGAACCAGATAGCTGTGGGAATTCCCATTGCCCGTACTGCATCGATGTAGTCCGTCGGTAATTCCAGACCATCGAGAGCCAGCACAAGATCGGGCGTATGCAATGCCGCTAATTGCGGGATGGAATCGCTAGGCGTAGCAACAATCAGTTCGGATGTTAAGTCTCGCAACGTGGTGGTAATGGCTTCATCGATCGGAGAGTAGG
The DNA here is from genome assembly GCF_001486585.1 of Paenibacillus senegalimassiliensis. Classification (GTDB taxonomy): domain Bacteria; phylum Bacillota; class Bacilli; order Paenibacillales; family Paenibacillaceae; genus Fontibacillus; species Fontibacillus senegalimassiliensis. The sequence continues at coordinate 313,164 of NZ_LN909043.1, read as the reverse complement.
GAAAGCCCTTACCCGATCCTACGTACAACACTCGCTTCTGCCGAACCGGAAATGCGGGACGTTCCCGATTTACGATCACATTAGCCCTGCCTCTGAGATATCCCTCATCAAATCCGGCTACCAGTCCGTCTGCTCTCCCTCTATCCGCCGAAGTCAACACTTGATTGACATGTACTGCCGCTTGCTCTGTGAGCATAATGTCACTCCTTTTTTATAAGTCCCAAGCTAATTTCTCATCGCCGCCTCCAGAAGTCGGCCAATCCGGTTCGTATACGTGTGTGCGTGTCTTGTTGTCCAGAGAGAGCGCCAGGCCATAAGTCGCCGTTCATCCTCATGCTCCAGGTAGTAGCTGATTTTCGATTCCAGTTCTTCCGCGTTATGGAAGGTCTCAATATCATATCCGGGACGATAGTAGGACGTGAGCTCATCGCGAACATCGGTAATCTGGAATGCGCCACAACCGGCAATTTCATAGGTTCGGGGGTTGATGGACCCGCCAGATAAATTCCGACCGTTCCGGTTGTCTTGCCCCGCCTCCGTTGGGCGGTGAATGTTCAGCACAATCTTGGCGGCATTGTAATAGCTGACGGTTTCCTCCGGTGGAAGCCATCCCTGCCGAATCCAGGGCGATAATTCCTGGAAATGGGGCATGCGTTCCCAATGCCAACCTGCAATCAAGACACGACGGTTCTGGAGAAAGGAGCTCAAGCGCTCGAACAAATCGACGCGATTCCAGAACGCATTCCCGACAAAACAGACATCATAGCGGTGCTCTGGCTTCGCCGGTACAGGGCGAAATAACCTTGGATTGGCAGCCAGTGGAAGATGATGCACTTCGGCACATCCAATGGAACGGTACAAGGACACACATTCGATCTCATGGGTGAAGATAACGTCATAGCTACGAGCCAAAGCCACCGTGTCGTCGGTAAAATAGGGGTCGTCGACAAACCAGACGGCCGTGCGAATGCCCATGCTGCGGATTCGTTCCATCTGCTGGGGATGATCCGCAGGGAATACATGTAGTGAATTCATGACCAGCACCAGATCCGGCCGATAGCGCTCCGCTTCCTGCACCATAGTCTCCGGGGAAGCTACAATACACTGATCCGTCAGCTCCGTCAGTGCTTCCTTAACTCCCTCGTCAATAGCTTCGAATCCCTGTGGAACGTACAGCACCCGCAAATTCATTCTGGGCCAGCCAGCAGGAGATACCCGCTGCAGCACGGCCTGACAGCCGCCATAACGATACCCCTCGCCGTACCCGGCTGAATAAGCATCACCGGTGTGATTCTCCTCATCCTTCATCAAAGTTCTTCATCCTATCTTTTTGGATTCAAACTATGCGTTTTTCCTGGGTCTTAATAAATATATGCTGAGGGGGCACGTGCATCATGGACGACTACCCGCCCGCCTGATAAATTGGCGAATGCCCTCTTGGTCAAAATAACAACAAAAAAGCTTCCATGAATACGGAAGCTCCAGCAACCATGTACGTCAACTAGAGGATATGGCTGTTATACAAAATACGACAATCCACAAGAAGCCTGGAGTGGCTACTTGCCTATTGTTTCTTTGACTGTAACCCAAAGTGACCGCTACGTCGTTTTACATAATGTTTTATTTGATACAGGCTGTGCAGCTACCGTTTTTGATACTGATGCCTTAGCTGCAATATACCTCTAACGGGAAATCCTCCTGCTAATTCGTCTGTATTTCACCAAATATCACATATAGCGGGAAATTCTCATGTTCATTTTGGGCTTTTTCCCAAAAATGGGCTATTTCATAATAATTAGCATGAGGAATTCCATATAAAGCTCCAATTTTGGTGGATATGAGCGATTTAGCGGGAGTTTTTCCCTATAATAGGAAGGTGATTCCCCAAAAATAGAAATAAAACGATTCTACATGGCTAAGGCTACCAAACCATAAACGGTTGGTAGCCTCGAACTGATGCTTTATATGTGCTGCAAACAACAGCCTGACTAGACTTGTTCCTTGTAGGCTAGCTTATGCCCGTCCTCGAAGCCTTGGGCAAAACCTCCGTTGAAGCCTTCCTGATAAGCATCATTATATGCCTGATTATAACTGGCATCCTCGGTGGCAGGATCAACTGGAACGGGCTCCTTCACAGGAAGGCGACGGGCCAGCCCCTTACGACGCCGTCTCAGCTTACTCTTCCGGCGGCGCAAGCGTAGTGCCGGACGTAGCTTACTGCGCTTGCGGCGAGCAACACCGATCTTTCTGCCCCGCTTTAAAGATAATCTACGCTTCTTCCCCGGGCGTCCTTTCTTCATCACACGCGGCTTCACCCGGCGGGTGCGCCGGGATTTCGTTTTGGCCATTACCTGTTCCTCCTATTCTCCTCGGGCAACATCGTGAGTTGCATAGCAAGTGTTCTTAATCCACGGCGATGAAGGAGTTCCATAATTGACGCGATGGAGAGTCAACCCGCAGACGGTACGGGCCATCGCTTCCTGATGCTTCGTCAAAATCTCGATATTGGCGGCAAGGTGCCGGGCGGTTTCCGGCGACCCTTCCGCTACTTCGGCCAGACTGCCGAGAATGCGAGCCATAGCGACCTGGCTTCGGCTAATCGAGTCGATCAGCCGAAGTTTGGCTGCTTCGTGATGTTCTAGTGGCAACCTCATTTGCTGGAATCCTCCAGATCAAATCCACCGCCAAACAAACCGCCGAAACCACCGCCCAGGTCGCCGTCACCACCCGCTTCTTCGTCCTCGGTAGCTAGCACCGTTTTCAGATTGCTGTACAGCCCATTTTGCAATTTGGTTAACCCTTCAACCATTTCCACAAGCTGCTCATGAACGTCCAGCGGGTCGGATAATTGCTTCTCATGATCGTCAAAATTGGCCTCTACCACATGATTGAGCACCCAGTTGCGCACCTTCTCCGCTTCGACCGCCTTCGCCTCCAAAATCATTGCAATGTTCCATTGTATTTTGGCGGCTGCATCCAACATGTGCAGATAGGCCTGTTCCCTGCTCATGGCATCATACCCCGCTTCTTGGCATTACTCTTCGTCATGGGTTTTCAATTCCTTCATTACATAACCCAGGTTCTCGGCCATGGCCTCTTCCAGATCGGCTATCGCATTCAAATAAGAGATGACACTCTTGTTGACGCGGCCTGAGTTCTCCAGCACGCCAGACATGCCAGCAAAGGCCGGCCCCGCATCCGGAATGCCGTGGACAATCTGCGCCATACGTACCGCAACCTGCCGCTCGGCATCGATCATTCGCGCCATCTGCTGGTGAGAGTGGGCCATATGAACAATGATTTCCGTTATCTTCTGCTCCACCCTGATTCCTCCTCTATGGACGGACTGCCCAGCTTGGTACCCTGCATTAGCATATGCCGCTGCAAACCGCCGCGTTCCTGGGGAATCCTCCTATAAATCATCGTTTAACAGTCTGAGAGGCGGGAGAATGGGCAGCCCCTCCGGGTACTGCTCCAACCACTGCGTTCCCGCGATTTCCCCTGACACCGTAAGACCCCAGGCCTGACAGGCATATTCGGATGTGACCTCGCGGCGTTGCCCACGGTCAAGCTGATATAAGCGCCCGTCTCCGGCGCGGGTAACGCTTCCTTCCTGCCCCGGCTGTGCTGCCTGACTCGCTCGCAGAGCTAACACTTCATGCATCGAACGCCCTGCTCCGCGCGGAAGATGCAGCAGGTCCGTGACGGCTAGCCTTGTCGGCGGGGAGCCCATCCCTTCCGCTCCATTTCCTTCTAAGGGATGGCGAACACCGTGCTCCAACCAATACACCGTGGAATTCCACCCCTTGACACAGACTCCACTCGGGAAAAAATCAGCAGATCGAAGAGCGCCTGACGAACGCCAGCCGGGCATACGCAAATACAAGGACTGCAAGTCGCCCCATTTCTCGGCAAAAAAATCATGATTCCTTGTATTGACCTCGGCAAATCCTTGTTCTCCCAACCCCTTCATCGTCATGCTGCCATAATGATGGATGAAGGTATCTCCGGCAATTACTTGCTTCTTCCCTTGCAACCGCAGCCGCGCCATCCAATCATCATCCTCATAGTTCCCAATGACATACCCTTCGTCAAAATATCCGATTTGCTCAAAGGTGCTACGGGGAAAAGCCAAACAGAAACCGACCAATCGCTCCGTTTCCCGCCATTTAGCCGGATCAGTAACATTATGTGCAGCAGCATAAACCTGCATGGCGGCAATATCGTCCCCATAGGGTACAGCAATCTGCTGGTCGCCGCTGATATAATTCGTAACCGGACCTACCGCCGCCGCATCTGGACGCTGGCTCAGGCAATACAGCAATTGATCAAGCCAGCGTTCTGTCACCAGCACGTCGTTGTTTAGCAGAACGATATATTGGCCCTTCGCCATCATCAATCCCGTGTTGATAGCTCCAGCAAACCCCAGGTTCTGCTCATGCACCGTCAGCCGAATTGGTCTCTGGCGACGCCTGATCGCTTCTGCCGTCCCATCCTCGGAGCCATTGTCGACAATAATGATTTCATAAGGCAAATGCGTGTAGGCCTCAATGCTGTCCAGACACTGGAGCAGCAAATCCCTGCGATTGTACGTAGGGATAATGATACTTGTGCCATTCAGCCCGGAGCCAAACGAGCGAATGCCTTCCTCCATTCCCTGGGCATACCCCGCTGCGTAGCCGCTTGCATATTTGCCCTGCTCCTGCTTCACCCTTTCATCCTCCCCTCACAACCGTGTTAGAAGCATCTCTCCACGGATCAGCTTGTCGGCTAGATGGCCCAGGTCCAATGCCAGCTTGCCTTGCTCTGTCGCGAGGCGTGTGCATATTATCACCGCAGCTACACCTGCCGCTACCAGAGCCAGCTCAAAATCAGGCTGCTCGCGGGTTCGTGCCAGAACAGCCTCAACATCAGCAACGCCCTGAACCGGGGCAACCAAGCCCGTGATGGCTATCCCCTGTCGACTTAACCAATCTGCCAGTTCTGGCGATTGATTGCCGATTAGCAGCACCCGTCGCCCTTCCAGTAGCCGTGCCAGGTACCCTCCGGCATTCAACTCGTAATTGACCGTTGAGGTAGTGAGTTGCATCGTGCGGTAATCCATGCCGTAATGACGCAGCACGGGGAACAGCAAGCCTTGATACGACGGGTGCCGGGACTGGGGCACGCCGATGATATCTGCCGAGCGAACGGCGTGCGCCAATGCTTCCCGCGCTCCAGCATCCGGCAATTGCACACCCGCATAAGGCAAGAAGCTCCCCCAGCGGATGGCATCCTCTGTAGGGATTACCGTCCCATGCGCCAGCGTAAGCAACTCTCCATCGCCCAGGCGAACGATGGACAGCGGCCGCCCCTCCTGAAGTGCGATTGCCGCTGCTTGAAATACGGCAGGTGCAGGGAGCAGCGGGTACAGCGATTCGGCAAACGACCCAAACCCAGCAGCAATGACCTCATCCACCGTGATTTCAGGCAGCATCGTATGGTGGGGAATCAACCGGCCCAGCTTGGCTTCCCCACCTTCGAACAAGCCTTCCCGGTGTCCATGAGCATAAGACTCGGCACGGATGGACTCCACTGCCTCCGTACTCTCGGGTGAGACGGGAGAGCGATCCTCTATTCCCGGAGGCAACGCCCCTTCCTCTACCGGAGGTAGTATCGGCAGGAGTGCTGCTCGGGAGACTGCTGATTCTAGCGGGACAGCAACAGTCGAGCCTGCCGGGATGTGCGTACGTCTTCGTAAATCCCGTTTGCGGCGCCAGGCCGCCCGCCGGGAACGCAAGCGGCGGGCAAGCGTTCTTCCTACGCCCTTCCTGCCGCTTGCCTTACTGCGATTACTGTTCAGGCTACGACGGGATGAAGGCGACACACCTCTTCCTCCGGCTTGCCGGCGTGCCTTGCGAGTGGCTTTACCCGATGAACTCCGCACCGCCATGGCCCGCCCTCCTTTCTACATCAAGTCAAAATTAAGCGGTCATGGAAGTACGCCCTTCATGTAAACCCCGGCCTCTCGCAACGACTCGAGCGTACCGGCGTCCCCCCACCATAGCTGCAGCACGTCATATTCCAACTTGCCTGCCTTCGCATAACAATTATTGACATCCGTAATCTCTAATTCTCCGCGATCGGAGCGACTAATGCCCCGAATGATTTCGAATACAGCGTCATCATACATATAGATGCCCGTCACCGAAAACTGCGATTTCGGCTTTTTGGGTTTCTCTTCAATGTATGCAATCAAGTCTGGATTGTCGGTGTCAAATACCGGAACTCCGTAGCGGCGGGGATCATCCACAGGCTTAAGCAGTACGCGCGCACTCCCTGACGGCTGCTGCTTGAATTTCTCTACAAAGGGTGTCAAATCATCCAGGAACAGATTATCCCCTAGCAGCACCACAAACCGCTCGCCAGACGGGATGAAGCCGAATGCCAGCTCAAGCGCCTCCGCAATTCCTCCCGCCGAATCCTGTATCCGATAGGTAAGATTAACACCAAAATTGTCGCCACTGCCGAGAAAATCGGCATACAACCCGGCAGACTGCTTGCCGATGACGATCAGAATATCAGTGATTCCGGCTTGACGCAGCCGTTCTATGCCATAGCACACCATCGGGTGGCTCCCGACGGGAAGCAGGTGCTTATTAATCAATCGGGTCAGCGGGTATAGACGCGTACCGGTGCCTCCCGCCAAAATCACACCTTTCATGAACTCTCCCCCCAGTAAGTAATCGCTATATAAACTGCCAGGGGTCTAAGCCCCATTTATCCATAAAACGCTGCCGGTTCCGCTCAATCAGTTCGCTCCACCCCTCAGGGTGCTGCGCCTTGAAGCTGGCGCTTCCGGCGTGATGTACGAGTGTATCCCCGCAGATCAGCAAGCGATATCCTGCCTCTCGTACCCGGTAGCAGTAATCATCATCTTCGTAATGCCCCGGCGAGAAGCTTTCGTCCAGCAGCCCCACCAGGGCCAGCACCTCTCGCTTGATAAGCAAGCACATGCCAATCAAACGCTGGGCTTCTTGCCAACGGGAAGCATCGGAGCGATTGTAGCGCTGTGCAACCCGGATGAAGTCCTCGCCTTCCTTCCAGGGAACCTCCACTTGCTGACGCCCGCTGGCATAGTTCGTGACCGGGCCTACCATCCCGATATCGGGAGCGCTCTTTAGCGCTCTCAGCATATTGGATAACCAATGCGGCGAGACGGTGACATCATTGTTCAGAAGAAGCAACTGGTCTCCAGAGGCGATAGACAGCCCCCGGTTCACAGCGATGGGAAAACCTTCATTACGCGGCAATGCGACCAAAATGAGCTGCTCTCGCAGACAATACGGGACGGTCTCGTCAGTAGATCCGTTATCCACCACAATAATTTCGTAGGGAACCTCCGTATAACGACGAATGGCCTCAACGCAAGGAGCAAGCAGATGAAGTCCGTTATAAGTAGGGATAATGATGCTGGTCAATCCGGCTTCATTCATTTGGCATTCCTCACTTTCGCAAGCTCGTTGCGAGGAAGCGTAGCAAAGCTTAGACGTACGCCCTCCGTCTTCATCACTTCTCCCAAGGCCTCCACATGGTCGCCGATGATCATTTGCGCCACCGCATTGCCCGCCCCGCTATTACCGCTGCGGACCCGATTGCTGCGGATGACATCGACGGAGACCGGTGCGCTTGCAGCAAGGCCACGAGCAAGCACCATCGCTTGCGCCTTGGGCGGCACGAGCAGAGCCGCGGTCCCCACCGCCTGAACGGCCCGGCGGGACATCGCATGCGGCACTGCGGTCAGCGAGTTAGCCCGCAAATCCGGACGGCCGAGCGCGTGGTTGAGGAACACTTTGCAGCGTGTCACTTCATCTTGACCCGCAAACGCAGGAAGATAAGGCGTCAAATCATTGAGTACCAGGTCCTCGCCCCGGTCAACCGCCAGGATAAAAGCCGCGAGTTCCTCAGCAGGGACACAAATATCGCCATCGGTGAACAGCAGGATGTCACCAGAGGCCACCGACGCTCCAACGGCCCGGCCTACATCATGACCCAGTCGCTGCGGGAAGCTGAGCCGCGTAATTCGCGGGTCCTGATCCACAGCAGCAAAGCTGCCGTCTTCACAGCCATTCAGCACGATAATGATCTCTCGCAGAGGCAGCTTGCGTAGCTCCGCCAATACGGCAGGCAAGGTCTTCTCTTCGTTACTGGCAGTAACGATCGCTGTTACGGTGCCTTGTAAAGGCAGGGGAATCCACAAATCCTCCGCCCCGCAAGCCTTGGCATAACCGCGGTGGTAAGCCAAGGCTGCGGGTAACAGAATTTTTATCGGTAGACCAGCCGGAGCGTACCGGGCATACCACTCCCGAAATCCTTCTTGCATCTGGAAGGAGAGCTCTTCGCTGCCCCGATTCTCCCGAGCGGCTCTCCCCGCAAGAGCACCAGCTTCCCCGGCCCTGAGCGCCAGACGGGTCGCGCGCTGACTCTCCGCTGTTGAGCGAATCATCTTCCGCCGGGCAAGTAACTTGCTTCGACTTGCACTAGCTCCTCTGGACATGCGGCCTGCCCTTGGTCGCGGATGGGAAGGCCGCTTCCCCGATGGGGAATGCTTCTTATGCTTTTGACGGCTTGTTGTTGGCTTTGTCTTCACCCTCATCTCACCTCACCCGGCCGCGCTGTCGGCCCAGATCGCTATATCCGCCCCGTGCTCCCTGCTGCTTAATTAGCCACTCGACCGCTTCCAAATGGTCTCCGGCGACGAGCCGGGTCAACGGATCAACCCGTTTGCCCCGCTCCTCTTGCCTGGCTCGCACCGGATTCAACCGGCCAACCTCCACCGTATGGACCACCTGCACCTTCAAATCCAGCAAGATGGCCTTGGTCAAGGCGAGCGGAGGTACCTCCAGCGCCTCTGGCCGAATCCATTCCAACGCCTTGCGGCTCAAGGCATGTGGAACTGCCGTTAGTGAGGCTCCCTTCAAATCAGCACGCAGTAGCAAACCATTAAGTACATGTTTGGCCAATACGACCGGATGAACCTCTCGCCGGCGTATCGGTCCCGAATAACCATTCAAAGCTATATCGACCCCTGACAATACCGCTTGCACGAAAGGTCTAAGCTCCTTGGCCGGCACCACCATGTCCGCATCCATGAATAGCAGCACCTGACCAGCAGCCGCTTCCGCGCCTACCCGTCTCCCCACATCATGCCCCAGCGGCTCCGGTACGCGAATCAGGCGGGCACCGCATTTCTCAGCCAATTCAGGCGTGCCGTCTGTGGAGCCGTTAGCCACCACAATCGTTTCGCTGCGAGGGTGCACCTTACCAGCTTCGCGCAGTACCCGCCCCAGCGTGGCCCGTTCATTCATAGCCGGGATAATAATGGAGACTATGGGGTCGTCGTGGTTGACCAAACGCGGAAGCGGAGACTTTCGCCGAAGCGGCTTTCGAGCCGGTCGGCTGCGCAGCTTGCGTGTTTTGACCACATCGCTTTCCTCCCAAATCGTGATATACCGGAGCATATACCACAGTGTATGTGCTGAAGGAGGTGTTGCAACGGCAAACGTACAACCGTCTTCTGGTGAAGGAATAATGCACAGTAAGGGCCAAGGCAATCGTCTGTAAAACAGGCGGCTGACGCGGAACAGTCGTCCACGCTTTTTGCCCGGGGAATCATAGATTGGAGGAAGAAGCAAGGAAGGAGGAAGTCTCTTGAGTCAGACTTACGTCGGAATATTGCTGAATACGGGAATGTACCGGGGAATTCCCACACGCCGAACCGGTCAGGAATCGCTCTCATTATATGAAGAGACCGCACGAGAATATGGGCTGACTCCCTGCTATCTGCGTCTTGCTGATATCGATCTATCAAGTGAAAGCTGTATCGCCTATGTATATAACGGGATTGATTACAGCAAGCAGGAGCTGCCATTGCCGCAAGTTATTCATAATCGTGCGCTGTATCCCAGAGCCGAAGCAGTACACAAGATCCGTAAGCTGATGGCCATGGGAATCACCGTATTTAATGTGAACAACCGCTATGGCAAGGATACCATCCACCGGTTGCTCTGGAACGCTCCGCATTTGCGCCATTACCTTCCTGCAGCTATGCCCTTAACCTCCAGGAGCTTGTCTACAATGATGTCCCGCTACCCGGACCTGATCCTGAAGCCGATTCGCGGCTCGGTAGGTCATGGCATCATGCGCTTGCAATATCGGGAGGATGCAGGCTGGGCGTTAATCTACCCCTCCCCTACAGGGCCCCGGGACTGGATCACAACCAGACTCAGAAGAGGGGAACTTCCAGGGTGGGCAAGAAGAAGACTAGAACGTGTGCCTTACCTGGTACAGGAACGTATTCCGTTGGTCGAATATGAAGGACGGCCCGTAGATTTGCGTGTTACGGTACAGCGGGGAATTCACGGAGACTTTGGAATTACCGGGCGTTTCGCCAAGGTATCTCCCAAGGGAGGGTTTGTCTGCAATATTGCCAAGGGAGGCGAGGCCTTGCCAGCCGAGGACGTGCTGGCCCAGATACTGCCAGCTGCACTAGTTCCGGCGGCGCTCAGTCATGTGGAGGCACTGGCCCTCGCCACCTGCCGCTATTTGTCCGACCGTCTGCCCCTACTCGCCGACGTGGGACTAGATATCGGCCTAACGCCGGAAGGACGGCCTTATTTTATTGAATGTAATGGTCGCGATCAGCGTTATGGCTTCCGTAAGGCAGGGATGGAGAGCATTTGGAAGGATACGTATCGTAGGCCGATGGCTTTCGCCCGTTATTTGCTGGACCAACCTGCCAAGGGCACGATAGCTCCGAGAAAGGGAAGCGCGAAGACAACCTGAAGCAGGCACTAGTCACTAATGGTAACGAACATCGGCAATACCAAAGGGTGGATACAGCATAGCCAGGGTGTATGCCAACGCCTGTACGATGATCAGCAGTACAGGTATCCATAAATCATAACGTGAGTAAGCCGTGGGATAGAAATAAGTCCGGGGCCGGGAGCCGTCAAACGCCTTGGCCTCCATTGCGACGGCTACGCGATGCGCACGCCTGATGCTTTGCGAGAGCAGCGGTACTGCGTACAGTTTGGCCCCTGTGGCCAGACCTGCCAGGCCTCGCGGAGGGCGCAAGCCGCGAATCAGCAAGGCATTGCGCCGGACAAGCAATTCCTCCCATACCATCGGCAGCAAGCGAACCGAAGCCATGAAGCTATATGCATACTTGGGTGGCAGCTTCATTTGCTGCATCAGAGCATAAAACAGGGCCACCGATGACGTAGTCAGCACGAACAACAGTCCCTGTGAAGCAAAGGTCACCGCCTTGAGCCCGATATGAATACCGCGATAGAAGCTTTCCTCCGAAATGTGGAGCAACCCCCAAGCCCACCAAAGCGTGTCCCCCTTACCAAATAAAATCATCGTCGTCGCCGATGAGACAAACACCAAAACAAAGGGCAGGATAATCAAAGCCACCTTCCATGGCTGGTAGCCGCTCAAGGCAAAGAGCAGCACGATAAACAGAACGGCCTGATAGAATATAAAATCCAGGCGATGGGTCAGCAAAGTCATAACGAACAGCAGCAACATCATGACCAGCTTGCTTGCCGGATTGGCCCTATGCATCCAGGTCTGTACCTTTGGCGTTAGAAAGCGCCTCATATTCATCATCAATTCCTTTCAAGAGAATATTTGAGCATATGGCCTTAGTGATCGTTCCTTACGAGCTCCCTCAACCTCCCCCCTGCCGAACAGGTGTCTGCCGCGTGGGGTGTGCTCCCGCGAGACCAGTCGGCCTCCACGAATCTCCCAATGCTGGGTAGCCAGATAGTGAGCGATTCGCTCCTCATGCGTGACCATGACAATAGCTGTACCCTGACGACGCAATTCTTCGCATAAAGCGAGGATGGCAAATGTATTTACCGCATCCTGGCCAAAGGTCGGCTCATCCAGCAGCAGAATCGGCTGCCGCCGCACCGCAGCTCCGGCGACACTGAGTCGCCGCTTCTGTCCCAGTGACAACTGGTATGGGTGCCGCTCCTCCAACCCCACCAAGCTAAATTGCCGCATGCTATGGCTCACCCGCTCCGCAATATCCTGTTCGGCAATTCCGTCCTGCTTCAGGGAGAACGCTATCTCATCAGGGATACGGTCCGCCACAAATTGAAATTCCGGGTTCTGAAAAACAAAGCCGATGCTTCGCGCCATCCGGTTATCCTTCCGCCGCTTGCCCATGCGCTTACTGCCTTTCCTGTGTCCAGACTGCTCGCCTTGCAGCAGATATACACCTTCCGAAGGAAGCAATCCGATCAGACTGAGCAGCAAGGAGCTCTTCCCCGCTCCATTAGGCCCTGTAATGGCCACAAAATCGCCAGGATGAATGTCGGCCTGCTCTACGGATATGACCGGCTGGCCTTGACGAAGCCCCTGATACCGACTCAGCTCCACCAGTTTTGGCACATCCCTTCGTCCCTCCAGAGGGGAGGCATTCAACAGCCGCTGTCCCTCTTCAGACGAGAAGAAATCCTCCCATACCCCCGGATACCAAATACCAAAACGCTCCAGCTCCGCCTGGAACTTGGCGAATACATACGCCGGGGCTCCCTCGCCGATCGGTATGCCGTCCGGTCCAAACAACACCACCCGATCAACGAGCCCCAGCGCCAGTAATTCCTCAAGGCGATGCTCCACAATGATCAGGGTCCGGCCCTCCGCATTGCGGAGGATGGCCTGCCAGATCTGTTCCCGCCCCTCCGGGTCCAGCAAAGCCGAAGGCTCATCCAGCAGCAGCACTTCCGGCTCCCCCAGCAATACGGAGGCCAGCGCAAGACGCTGCTTCATGCCTTGGGACAAAGCATCAATGGGCATATGGAGATCAGGCAGGGCAAGGCCCACCTTGGTCAGGACATCCTCCATGCGGTCCATCATCTCTTCCCGCGGAATCCCCCGATTCTCCAGCGCAAATGCCAGTTCCTCATCCACATAAGGCATACAGAACTGCGTATCCGGGTCCTGGAACAGGATGCCCCAGGAGTCGGGCAACCGCTGGGAGGTGCTGCGCATCGGAATTTCCACCAGGTTCGGGATGATGCCGCACAGCACCTGAAGCAATGTCGACTTGCCACAGCCGCTGGGTCCAAGCAATAACACCTTCTCGCCCCGCCCTACGCTAAAGTCCAGGTCTTTGAACACGAAATTCTCTTCGCCCGGGAACTTCAATCTCAAGGCGGTCACTTCTGCTGCTATATTCATATCACCACCCCTTATTTATCCAGGGCGGCGTAATCTTTAGGGTCAACCGGACGCAGCAGCGCCGTTACTCCTGTCGCCTCCACAGCTTTGACCAGCCCGTAAGCAAAGTATCCGCAGATTACTACAGAGCTGATGGCCCGCATGATATATTTGGCCGTAAGCAGCCATGGAGCATAATCCTGTACGTATCCATAGAAGAAATCCGGGATAATCGATCCGATCGCAGCCCCGATTCCGGCCAACGCAGCCACCGAAGCGGAAAATTTGCGGTACCGGAATGCAGCAAATACCAGCTCTGCTCCCAGCCCCTGAAGCACACTATAGAGCACCAACTGAATGCCCCATTCGCTGCCGAACAGAATCTCGACGTGAGCGGCGGCCACCTCGGCAATCAACGCTACGCCAGGTTTGCGAATCAATAAAAATACCAGCGTTGATGCCAGGAACCACATCCCATACACCAACTCGTCCGCCTGGAAGAACAGGGGCGAGAGCAGGGAATACACCGAGCTCCAAAAATGATACACCACACCAAGCACCACGGAGATCAGCACCGTCACCAATAAATCACTTAACTTCAAGCCGCGTGCGGCTTGTCTTTTTGCCATTTCCGACATATTGAACTCTCCTTCAGCGAATAATTTGTTCGCATACGAAAATAACCGTCTGAATAAGCTCAGACGGCAGTCAAGTCCATGGGAAGGCGCAAACAGGCACACAGATGTCCCCTATGGTCGATTCTCTACGCTGGCATTATCCAGATCAGATTAACGGTCTGCAGCGGAATATGCTGCCATCTCAGCCTGATTCACTCAAGCCCCCGTATCCTATGCAATTGTTAATAACATACACTAACCTTTGCCGGGCGGCAAGCATCAATTTATTGATTTCAATCCTGATTTATGTCAATATAAGCGGAAGGTAGCAATTGGACGAGGAGGATGTATTTTGGCGGCAACATGGATGAAATGGATGACGGAACTGTCCTCCCGTAAGTGGATTTCCAAGCTCATGGGCAGATTCTCGCATTCGGGTATCAGCCGGTTGATGATCCCGTTCTTCGCAAAATCTTATGGCATCCCCTTGCACGAAGCAGAGATGGAAATCGGAGATTACCGGACACTGAATGAATTTTTCACCCGCCGATTAAAGCCAGGTATGCGCCCGCTTCATGAAGAGCCGGGAGCACTCATTAGTCCGGTAGATGCTCTTGTTACGTTTATGGGAGTCATTCAGGACGGGACGCTGCTGAATGTCAAGGGCCAGGACTATTCCCTGGCCGAACTCTTGAATCACTCTCCGCGTTTGGAAGCTTACAAGCATGGATATGCCTTTGTCTTATACTTAAGTCCAACGGACTATCATCGTATTCATGCACCCGTGACCGGCAAGAAGTTAGAGAGTGACCATATCAAAGGCCGCGTGTATCCGGTTAACGATTTTAGCATGCGCCATATGAGAACCGTATTGTCCCGCAATGAACGGCTGATTACCTACATTTCTCATGCTTATGGTGAGCTTGCGCTCGTTAAGGTTGGGGCAATGAATGTCAGCAGCATCAAATATACCGATGAAGCCACTACCCGTTGGGAACAAGGGGATGATCTCGCCTACTTCGAATTCGGCTCCACGGTGGTCCTGCTCACCCAGAACGCCACCTTCACCCCGTTAACGGGACTTAAAGTGGGCCGCAAAGTACGTATGGGTGAGGCGCTAGGCCATCTTGCCCTACCTGGATCAGGGCCCTCTGAGCCCACAAACAATAAGTAAAAGCAGCAACCGGTTGTGTTCCCTCCAGAAGAAGGTTCACACTTGGTTGCTGCTGTTGTATCGTACACTCTAAATTTAGTCTATTCTACCTTGATGCTCCCAAGAGAGGTCGTCAGCGACACTTGTGGCCCGCCGCCATTGTGCTCACTGGTTCCTTCCGGTGCTCCGGTAATTTGACCAAGCTCAGTAGCTGTCTTCAGGTTATAACCCAAGGAGTCGGCCATGTTGGCGGTAATACTGCCTACATCGGCGTTGACACTAAGGCTGCTGTCTCGTTCGAGAGAAGCCAGAGACAAATTCACGCTGCCCGTTTCAGTCTCAATCGTTGATTTCCCCACAATCCCGCCATCCTGCACATGAATGGAGCCCACATCTCCCTCCAAGCGGTATTTCCCGGTCACGCCGACTACCTTGATATTGCCCACGTCGACACGGATATCCAGGTCCTGAACACGGGCTGGAGCTTCCACGATATAATCAATTGTAAATTCAGAGGTATTTAATTTCTTCTTGGCCCAAGACCACAAGCTCTGATCGGGATAGTCCTTCGCATGTACGCGAACCTCGGCAATTCCCTTCTTGGTTGTCACCGATACCGTGCTGGCTTCGAACAGTTCCTCCTGCAGCTTCTGGCTAATCCGGCCTTGCTGCACCGTAATCACTGCGGTCACTGACAGTTGATCCGTTGTACCCTGCACCACTTCTACGCTGCCCACCTGATTGTCGATGCTCAGCTTATCAGCCTTACCGATGTCCGTTGTATGACTAAGCTCATGTGTCACCTGCTTAAGTGTCATATTTTCCTCCCAATTATCGACCGTAAGCTCTAATGAATCCTGCACCTTATCTACCGTATTCGAGGCCATATTTTCTAACTTTTCCGAAAAGGCATCCTGCTCGCTGCTACAACCCACGGTCATAGCCAGCAATAATCCTGCTGTTGTAAGCCAGGCAATTTGTCCGAATTTGCTCCTCATGCTTGCGTCCCCCTGTTCTTGCCTTACCTAATCAACATTATATCTGACTCACCTCGTACCGCCACGGCCGAGAGGCCAGCAAGGGTCCTGGACTTAAGTCGCAATAAACGTTTTTGCTTAACGAATTTCGGAGGGACTTTTCCCGGTATACTGCTTAAATTGACGGCTAAAAAAGAAAATATCGCGATACCCCAGCGCATCCGCTACCTCGGTCACATTCATTCCGGCATGAAGCAAGAGATGCTGCGCACGATCGATACGCGACTTGATAATGTAGGCTTGGACCGACATCCCGATAATTTCCTTGAATTTGATTGAGAAATAACGCGGCGACAATCCCGCCCGCGCTGCCAAATCCTGCACTTTGTGCGGAAGGCCCGGATGCTGCACCACGTAGTTCGCTACCTCATGGATGACCTCGTGCAATTGATTGCTGACCTTCCGCTCTGTGGGCACCTCACGTTCTTCACGCAGCAAATAAATCAGCAATTGCTTGAGGATCAAGCGGGCCTCTTCCTCTGCGGCATAGGCCTTGATCAGGAACAAGCGCACGTAACGGGCAAGCATGTATTCGAAATCAAGCGTCTCGTTCAGTACGCGGTAAGAGCTCGGGACCTCGCTTACCGGCTCATGAACATCGAAATGAATATACGTCAGTACAAGCGGACGTTGAGGATTATGGGTCGCGGTGGTGTAATCTCCCTTCCGGAACAGGAAGCAACTGCCCTTGCTCACCGGGATGGCCTGGTCATTAAGCACAACCGTCCCCTCCCCGCTCCATACATAGAATAAATCATAGTTCTGTAGCGGCTTCTCTCGTTTATGCCATTTCCATCCGGGCTCACACACGATTTTGGCGAACGCCGGCTTTAATTCGAATGAAGATGGTGAAATGTGTAGCATGTCCTTCCCTCCCGTAAAAAGTGCTGACCGCTTGTTAAGTTGTTTTTATTATACCCCGATATCGGCCTGCTTGGATATCATCCCAAGCCGATTTCATCCGGTGAATACCCTCCAGCAACTTCCCTTCCGCCAAATGAGCAAAGCCGAAGCACGCTGCGGGTATCCCCGGAGTCAGCCGATAGGCCGCCGCATCACGGAAGACTACACCCTGATCCAGGGCCGCCTGACGAAAGACCTGATATTCCTCCGGGGAGTGAAGCCACTCGGCGTAGATAAGCAGACCCGCATCAGCGGGCCTTAGCTTGAAGAGCTGACCGAGTTCCTGCTCCATCGCACGGCGGAAGGCCTCTTGCTTGGCACCATAGTAACGCCGCATTCTACGTAAATGGCGCTCATAACCGCCCGTACGCATAAACCTCGCCAGCGCCCTCTGCTCAAGCCGGGAAGCTGGCAGCGGCTCGTAGAGTGCCTTGGCGCTGGCAACGGGACGAGTCAGACTGCGGGGCAGCACGGCGTAACCGATTCTGAGGGCACTGAACATCGTCTTGGAGAAGGAACCGATATACACAACGCCATCCTCCTGGTCCAGTGCCTTTAGCGGCTCCAGCGGGCGCCCTCCCCAGCGGAACTCACTGTCATAATCGTCTTCGATAATAACCGCGGACTTCCGTGAGGCCCAAGCCAGCAATTCACGGCGGCGAGCGTACGGAAGCACCACTCCGGTTGGAAATTGCCGACCAGGGGTCACGAACAGCAGCTTGGCTGTCCAATCTCTTGACACAAGCCCCTCTTCGTCCATCTGTCCCGGTACGACCACGCCGCCGCAGGCGGCCACCGCCCGGGTAATCCCGTAATAACACGGGTCTTCAAGGATAGCGGCCTCCCCTTCCTCCAGCAGCAGTTGGGTCAGTAGTGTAATGGCTTGAAGCGATCCATTGAACAGACAAATCTGTGCGGCTTCAGCGGCAATGCCCCTTGCCCGCCGCAAGTACGCTGCAATAGCCTCGCGCAACTCCTTGTCACCGGCAGGGTCTACCGTTGCCGTCAAGCTGTTGTTCCCAGCGGTCTCGGCCCAGGCCAAGGCACTGCGCCATTCAGCAACCGGGAACAACGCTTCCCAGGTCCCTCCATCAAGGTAGGAGATCAGTTCGGGGGGAGTCACTCCGGGAGGGGTCACAGTGGGCCTGATGATATCGGCCGCTTCTCCAGTAGCCGCCATCAGCTCCTCTACCCGTCTGCCCCAGCGTGATAATACGATGGGCCGGACTTCCTTGGCTTCCTTCACAGGTGAATAGAGAGAGGCTGTGACGAAGGTGCCGCTCCCCACCACCGTATGTACATACCCCTCGGCATTCAACATATCATACGCCTGTGACACACTCCCTCGGGAAAGGCTATAATGCGAAGCCAATTCCCGAGTGGACGGCAGCCGCATGCCTTCAGGCAGATTGCCTTCATGAATCGCCGCACGAATGGCGTGGTACAGAGCCAAATATTTATAGGTATATTTCTTGCTGTACGTCTCTAAATGCACCGTAAATTCCGGCATCATTCTCCTCCTCACTGACAACATCATACCTTCGCTCGTAATTGGACCATTTAAATTAATGTAAATTGGTTCTTTTTTGTTGTCAATTTGCGGCGTAAGCTAATCATCAACAAGATCATAAGGAGCGATCAATATGCGTAGAAAAGAATTCTCCATGACGGAAGAAGCCGAAATTACCTCGTTTTTGCAGGAAATGACCTTTGGTTTTCTAGGAACCGTGGACAAGGAAGGCTGGAGCCGGGTAACCCCGCTAAATTTCGTGTATGATGGGGCCTGCTTTTATTTCCATGGCAGCCTGGCGGGGGAGAAGATGAAACATTTGGCCCACGATCCCCGCGTTAGCTTTACGGTAGCCAAGGAGTATGCGATTATTCCTTCGTATTTTACCGATCCTAAGCTGGCTTGTCCGGCTTCTGCTTACTTCAAAAGTGTGATGGTAAGAGGACGAGTGGAGAAGGTTGACGACCTCCCGGAGAAAGCCCGGGTCTTCACTTTATTTATGGAGAAGCTGCAGCCTGAGGGAGGTTATGCGCCTATTGTGCCAACGGATTCTGACTATGCCGGGCAGCTCAAAGCCGTTGCCTTGCTGCGCATTGTTCCCGAGGATATCAGTGCCAAGTTCAAATTCGGTCAGAACGTGAAGGAACCTTCCTTCTCGCAAATCATCACGGGGTTGGAGCAACGAGATCAGGTGCTTGATCCGAAGACTATCGACTTGATGAAGCAGTATTGTCCCGTACGTAGCGAACAAATCGATTAGTGCCCATGAATTGACCGTGACGCCTGAGGATCGAAATGATATAATGTTAGGCAGCTTTAGAACGTTACCTCCTTAAAATATCAAAACCGATCGGAAGGATGAAATGTGATGACCCCACTTGCGGAGCAGTTAAACGAGAGCATCAAATCCGGCAATCATCATGTGTACGACATGCTGTCCACGCTGGGCAAGGAGATCTATTTTCCGAAGGAAGGCATCTTGAGCCAATCCGCTGAAGCTTCGGCCCATGCCAAGAAATATAATGCGACGATCGGCATCGCTACCGAACAGGGTGGTCCGATGCATCTTGCGGTCATCCAAGACACGCTGTCTGCCTATAAGCCACAGGATTTGTATCCGTATGCCCCGCCGGCAGGCAAGCCGGAATTGCGCTCGGTGTGGCGCGACAAGATGCTCCTGGACAACCCTTCGTTGTCTGACAAGAGCTTCGGTAATCCTATCGTGACTAACGCCCTGACCCATGGTCTGAGTATTGTGGCCGACCTATTCGTAGGCGAAGGGGATGCCGTGATCTATCCGGATAAGAACTGGGAAAATTACGAATTGACCTTTGGAATTCGCCGTCATGCCCAGCTTGTTCATTTCCCGCTATTTACCGAGCAAATGACTTTCAACAGTGCTGGTTTGCGGGAGGCCTTGCTGGCTCAGAAGGATAAGGGCAAAGCTATCGTTGTTCTCAATTTTCCCAATAATCCGACAGGCTACACACCGGGTGCGAAGGAAGGCGAAGAAATCGTCTCAGCTCTGCTCGAAGCGGCCGAAGCTGGTATTAATGTTGTAGCCGTTACGGATGACGCCTACTTCGGACTGTTCTTTGAAGACTCCTTGCAGGAATCGTTGTTCGGCAAGCTTTGCGGTCTGCATCCTCGCCTCTTGCCGATTAAGGTGGATGGTGCCACCAAAGAGGAATTTGTATGGGGATTCCGCGTCGGGTTCATCACCTTCTCCCATAATCATAAAGATGTGCTCGCGGCGTTAGAGCAGAAGACATTAGGTATAATTCGCTCGACCATTTCAAGCGGCCCACATCCTTCCCAAACCTTTGTACTTCAAGCGTTAAAGTCGCCTGAGTTCAACGCCCAGAAGGAAGAAAAGTTCCATGTGATGAAGGGCCGGGCCAACAAGGTTAAAAACCTGCTGGACAGTGGCAAATACGATGCTGTATGGGACTACTACCCGTTTAATTCGGGGTATTTTATGTGCCTCAAGCTCAAGACGGTTTCAGCCGAAGCGCTTCGTTTGCATTTAATTCATCAATATGGGGTTGGTACCATTGCCCTCGGGGAAAGCGATCTGCGAATTGCCTTCTCCTGCATTGCTGAGGAGTATTTGGAAGAGTTATTCGAACTGATCTACCAAGGTGTGCAGGATTTACAGAATCAATAAATAGGTTGGTGTTTAGCCACGGATCTATACCATGGCCCAAGCACAGCTCCTTCCCGCTTCATACAATACGGTGTACGAACACACATGACACCTGACAGGTGTATGAAAGGGGAAAGAACATGAGCGGTGTAGAGGATGTAAGAGGTGGATACGGCGGTGGCCTGTACACAAGCACGGGCTATATTCTCGTTCTCTTTATTCTGTTGGTCATCATTAGTCGCACCATCTTGTTATAATATCTGCGGCGGCTAACAAGAACGGACCGCTTCCTTCGGGGAGCGGTCCGTTTCAATTTATATTCCTACTCGTCGTCCTCTTCCCGCCATTTGTGTGCCCATGTTGAATGCATGCCCCAGGCCAGGAGAAGACCACCTGCCAGCGATCCGAAGGTTAGCGCCGGATCACCGCCCGGTAGCACAATCATGGGCAACCATAACAGAACGGCAATGCCCAGCAGCAAGCCGGTCGCCAGGCGCAATACCGCGGCCTTGCGTGCCCCTGCGGGCAACGGGTAATAGGAGGCGGCAGGTGAATCCTGATGGGTTTGTCGCAGTGAAGCAAGCTGCGTGCCGATCAGGAACACAAACAGCAGGTAGAGGGCAGCGCCCAGCCAGGACTGATCGTTCCAGCCCGTCAGTACCATGCCCAGCAAGGTAAGACGGACTACAATACCAAGCAACTCGCTACGGGTAAAGGTCTTGATTAATAAGTAGCGGTAAGCCTCTGCAGGATTCCAGGGAAGCCGATTGCCAACCGCGGACAAATAACGGCGGCGAACGACCTTCTGCCCGTCGGCTGGAACCTCCACGAACCACCCCAGCACTAACATCGCACGGGCTGCCCCCGAACGCTCCAAGGCGATGAGATGTTCCCAAGGCACCTTATGTTTTAACGGGAACCGTAAGAGCAACACATAATTCAAGCTAAGCAGCAGCATAAACAAAGCGCTTTTCCAGGCTGGCTGCCAAATCCAGGCGGCTACAAGTAGCAGAAGGAAGCACCAGCGCAGCAGACGGTAACCCGTACGGGCCCGTAATGATGCTATGCGCAGCTCCTGCCAAGCGCCATAGGTGCTCAGTGCCTTGAGCAGCACCAGTACAAGCAGCATCAGCCACAAGGGATGGAAGACTCCTGTGCTTCGTTGATACAAGGGCCAGAGCAATAGCAGTATAATCACCAGTCCCGGCACCTTATAAATCAAGCCGTTGCGAAAGGCCGGTGTTAAGTAAGAGTTCATTTTACTTTCCTGAGGCAACAGGAACAGAATATCCGCCGGTTGCAGATAGGTACGAAATCCGGCATGAACGGTTAGCGGTCCCAGCAGCAACAGCATAATCCAGCGAATCGGCAGATCAGGTGGCAAATCCCGCAGGAAGGCCGTATACCAGGCAGCAAAGGCAATGCTGAGAATCAGCAGCAGCACCGCCACCCCGCTTTGCAGCACATAGGGCAAATACGGAAGCACCTTGCTCCAGAATAGCGCCCTCCGCCGTCGATACAGCGCGCGAAGTTCCATAGCTATTCGCCGTCCTTCACAAGGTCGTAGAAGATCTGCTCCAGCCCGGCACCCGGTGTATGTATGTGCTCCCCAAGCTCGGCCAGCGTCCCCTGAGCCAGTACCTTGCCCCGGTGCAACACGATAAATCGGTCGCAATAATGCTCAATCGTGGACAGGATGTGGGAGCTAAGCAGGATGGACGAGCCATTTTGCTTCATTTCCTGCATGAAGTCGAGCAGTGAACGAATCCCAAGCGGGTCCAGTCCGAGGAACGGCTCATCGATGACGTACAGTGGTGGACGAGCAACGAAAGCGCACATAATCATCACTTTCTGCTTCATGCCCTTGGACAAGTGCATGGACAAGCTATCGGCCTTCTCTTCCATATGGAACAGCTTGAGTAGACGCTCCGAGCGCTCACGGTATGCCTCAGGATCCACATTGTAGGCCCTTGCAGCAAATTCAAGATGCTCCCTAACGGTGAGTTCCTCATATAACAACGGCGACTCGGGAACAAAGGCCAGAGAGGATTGGTATTGCTCGGGCTGATCATTCCGGGTTTGCCCTGATATCCGGATCTCCCCCTGATGCGGAGTCATCAGGCCCAGAATATGCTTCATGGTCGTACTCTTGCCGGCTCCATTAAGCCCGATAAGTCCAACCATCTCCCCCGGCTGCACATCAAAGGCCACATCATGGAGCACAGGACGCCCTACGCTATACCCACCACTCAAATCATCAACCTGCAATACTGGCAATTCACTCAATCCAAACTCCTCCTACCGTTAATAGCGCTAACGCTACCTATTGATCCTGCGGTGGCTTGTTCTTCAGCCACTTGGGAGCGCCCTTGTTCTTCCGGTCCTGCAATCGCTCCTTCTTCCGGGCCGCGCTTGGGGTTGCCTGCCGTCCCGTACCTGTCGTCTTCTTGCCCGAAGCGGGATTTGGTGAACGTTTAGCTGGAGAGGACTCGCCTTTGTTGCCTAAGGAAGCCTGTCCGCCCAAATCATGAGTTCTTGATGGGAGTCCTTCACTTGTTGATGACTTACGATTCGGTACATTGTCTCGATGAGTTTGAGCTCCGCCTTGAGGCACTCTTTCGGCGCCCATCCCCTGACGCGACGCAGCATTCCCTACAGGGCGATCTTCAGGGCCTGCCAGCTTCCCACCATAAAGCTGCTTAAGTTCAATCTCAATATCCAATTCCCGGGCGAATTTGCGCATAATAAATTCTTCCTGCGGCGTAATAATCGATATGGACAGCCCCTTCCGGCCCATTCGGCCCGTGCGGCCAGAACGATGCACATAGTGTTCAGCATCAATAGGAGGGTCCAGATTAACAACAAGAGCCAGGTCCTCGATATCCAGTCCGCGCGCAGCTACATCGCTAGCTACCAGCACACGAATTTTACCCTCGCGGAACCGCTTCAGCGTCAAGCTGCGTGCCGTCTTGTCGGCATCACCATATAAGGCGCCCGCGTCCAGGCCCACATAATTCATCTTCGCTTCAACCTCGGCAATTTGATCGGTGTGATTAATGAACACCATCGTACGCTCCGGACTAAAATGTCTTACGATCCGGCGCAACATGTCGATCTTGTCCCTTGCTTCGCAGACGAAATACATATGCTCCAGCGTCTTGGAGGTTCGTTGCTCCGGCTCGATGCCGATCTCCAGCGGCTCCTTCATTTCCTTGGCGGCCAAAGCACGGATATCTCCGTTAATCGTTGCCGACAGGAACAGAAGTTGCCGCTCCCGCAGCGTTCCCCGCAGGATATGCTCAACATCGGCTGTGCCGCCCAGTTGGAACATCTGGTCTACCTCATCCACGACCACAGTGCGCAAAGTATGCAGCTTCAGCTTCCGCTGCGCAAGAATCTCCCGGATACGTCCCGGCGTGCCTACCACGAGCTGGGGATGCAGCTTCAGCTTCTCCAGTTGCCGTTTAATCGCAGCCCCACCGATGAGTGCCTGGGAGCGGAT
The DNA here is from genome assembly GCF_001486585.1 of Paenibacillus senegalimassiliensis. GTDB lineage: Bacteria > Bacillota > Bacilli > Paenibacillales > Paenibacillaceae > Fontibacillus > Fontibacillus senegalimassiliensis. The sequence goes on along the minus strand of NZ_LN909043.1, from coordinate 289,084 downwards.
GCCCAGCGCTTCTCCATACTTCTCCGCTTCCCGTTGAATTTGCATGGCAAGCTCTTGAGTCGGAGCCAGAATCAGTCCTTGTAGCGCCTTATCATTGGGCGATATAGCTTGAAGCAAAGGCAGCAAATAAGCCAGTGTCTTCCCTGTCCCGGTCTGCGACTGAGCCAAAATATCCCGGCCCTCCAGCGCTGCTGGAATAGCTTCCGCCTGCACGGGAGAAGGTTCTGTAATGCCGTGCTCCTTCAATTTTGCCGTCAGTGTGTCTACAATGCCCAAATCGGCAAACGTTGTTATTGTCATTAAGTTCCATCCTTTGTTTTTGAAAAGTACATGTCATCCTATACCATTATTTTCATTATATGCGATAAGCGTCAACCACAACAAATCTCGCGGAAAAATGGCAAGTAAAAAGCCTGCCTTAAACGGCAGGCTATTTCTTATTCATCACCTTATAAGTCAACCGGTCAGCCAGACGCGGGAACATATGATACCACTTGGTTCCCACTCCAGCAATCCAGGGTAAGTTAATCTCAAGCATCCCCTTCTCCACGGCCTGGACCATCGCCCTGGCTACACGCTCCGGCTTCAGCATCATCCAGCGCACATTCTGGACGTAACCTCCGTCCGGGTCAGCAATGTTGAAGAATTCAGTATCAATTGGACCGGGATTGATGGTCGAAACCGTAATCCCGTATTCCCGAATCTCCTGACGCAAAGCGCTACTGAACCCAATCACCGCATGTTTGGTGGCCGTATAAGCCGTAGACTTCGCCGTACCGATCTTGCCGGCAATGGAAGCCACGTTCACGATCCGCCCCGAACGAGCGGATTTCATCGCAGGAAGCACCGCTTGCGTGCATCGAACCATCCCCATATAATTCACGTTCATCATCTCGGCAAATTCCGAGGTTGGCATACGATCCAGATACTCGAACTTGCCATAGCCTGCATTATTCAACAGACAGTCCACCCGACCGAACTCGGCAAAAATCCCCTTAAACCCGGACTCGACAGAAGCATCGTCCCCAACGTCCATCTTCACTAGCCGGTGAGGACCCTTCAACTTGAGGGCCACCTGCTCCAGCTTGTCAAGCGAGCGAGCTGCCAACACGACAATCGCTCCGCGTTCAGACAGCATTTGTGCCGCCATGGCGCCGATTCCGCTGGAGGCTCCGGTTACGACCACGACTTTGTCCTGTAATGACATATTCCTAACTTCCCTTCAAGAGGTTGTTCAAAAAATCGTCTTCCCAGGACGGAGTTGTTCGAGGAGTAGATTCGGGCGTCGAATCTTGAATTCAGCCGGTTCTTCCGTTGCTCACGTACCCTGCTTCCGAAGTCGTTTTCTCCGAAAACGTGTAGCTCCGCTACTCAGTCCCTAGCTTCATCCAACTCAAGCGTTTTGAAAAAAACGCACATCGGAAGCATAAGCTTCGGTCCTGCAAACCCAACTTTTTGAACTAACACTTCAAACGAGGTTGTTCAAAAAGTCATCTTGATCAAGAAGCGATTCAAGTCTTACTGAATTCTATCTTAAGAAATCATCACTTGAATGTCCAGTTCGCCAATCCCATCCATCAGCAACGGAATACATAACGCTTTGCGTGGCTCCATCTGTGTAGCGGAAATTGACTTGATTACTTGCGGGGGCGTGATGTCTACGGCAAATCCCTGATTGGACAAAATCGTGCTGGCATTTCCACTAATCATATTGCCCAATTCTGAAATCGCACTTTGGCCCATCTCATCCATCTCCGTGAGTACAAATCCGCCCATCATTGCGGAAACGATGCGTAGCGCAACGGCTTCTTGCAATCCGAAGACAACCATACCGCTGAAGTGACCGGTCATACCGATCTGGATCCAGATATGATCCTGTACAGGAATCACATCCTTGACGCCCATGCTCCCGGTGGATGGGGATATTTGAACAACCTGTTCAATCACCGAACGTGCGGATTCAAGAAAAGGATTGATTACTTCTGCTTTCAAAATTATGCGCCCCTTTTCACTAGGAGAATAACTTTATACATACTAAAGTCCCATCTTTTGGCTAAGGATCATTATACTTTATTCCTACTAATAAGTCATTAAAAATCGAAATTTGAAATTTAAGCTAACCTCTTAAGTCAAGTCTGTCTAAAGACCCGGAAACGGTTACGTCATTGATTTAATCAAGGAAAATCACCTATAATTAATAAAATCGCACAAAAGCGCTGAATCTTCGCTTGCAAGATACAGCGGAACGGGAAAGAAAGGGAGGCAATCTGGTGAATATCAGTCAGTTGGAAACGTTGATTACTATCTCCAAAACAAAAAGTTTCCGTAAGGCCGGGGAACTATTAAATCTGACCCAGCCTGCCGTCTCGGCTCAGATCAAAAGTCTGGAGGACGAATTCCGGACGGTACTGGTGGATCGGAACCAACCGGTGACGTTAACGGACCGCGGACAAGTGTTTCTTGAACAGGCCGAACGTATGCTGGATATCGTCGAAGAGCTCAAGCTCAAGCTATCGGATATGGAACACACCCCGCAGGGGCATATTGTACTGGGTACCACCACATCAATCGCCATTCAGATTTTACCGCGGATTTTATCTTATTTTCAGGACCAGTTCCCTCTTATAAAGACAACGATTCAATCTATGCCCTCCTGCTTGATCTACCAAAACGTGGAGCAAGGGCTCGTGGACATCGGCATCGGTTATTTGATCGAGAACAACCCCCAGGTACTATCCTCGGTTCTGTATTATGATACCTTCGATCTGGTCGTCTCGCCGCTTCACCCGCTAGCCAATCAGACCATGCCCACTCTGGAATCGCTACGTGACGTGCCCATGATTATGCTCTCCCCCGATACGGTCGGACGTCGGTTTATGGATGAAGTGTTCAAGCAGCATGACATGGAACCGCATATCGTCATGGAGCTCTCCAGTAGCGAAGAGGTGAAACGGATGGTCGAGATCAACCTGGGCGCCGCGCTGATCTCGCATCAGTCCATCCTCCGCGAACTGCGACAAGGCTCGCTGAAGAATGTCCCGATTCCTGAGTTCGAGGTTACCCATCCCGTAGGGGTTATTTACAAGTCCAGTCGGTATATCAACTCGGCGATGCAGCAATTTTTGGGCGACCTCAAGGGCATGCCCGAAACCAACTTCATCAGCTCGGAATAATTTGCTCACAGAAAGGAGTCTGCTTCCTATGAAATTTGATCTCCATACCCACCATTTCCGCTGTGGTCATGCGGATGGCAACATTCGCGATTACGTTGAGGCCGCCATTGCCGCTGGCCTGTCAGTTATCGGTATCAGCGACCATACCCCCTACTTCGGTAGTCCGGAAGATCGCCCTTTCCCGCGAATCTCCATGGGTAAGCAAGCCTTTGCCGGATACGTGGATGAGGTGCTGAAGCTCAAGAAGGAATTCGAAGGTAAGATCGACGTCCTGCTCGGCATCGAATCCGATTTTTTCCCCGAGCATGCGGAGGTATACAGAAATACATTAAATCAATATCCGTTCGACTACATTATCGGCTCGGTGCACAGTGTAGGCGGAGTCAGCATCTTCAACGAGAATCGCTGGAAGGGATTAAGCCATGCTGAGAAGATAGCTACCAAGGAAGCTTACTATGAATTAATCGGTCAATCGGCGCGCAGCGGCATGTTCCAGATTCTTGGACATATTGATGCTATGAAAGGCAATTATCCCGAGTTCACCGAGATTCCGGCTGAGGCTGCCATTGATCGAGCACTTCAGGTCATCGCCGAGAACCAGGTAGCCATTGAGATCAACACCTCTGGGAAAACCAAGCGAAGCGGCGGCTGGTATCCAAGCGATGCCATACTGGAACGGGCACTGCATTTCGGCGTGGAAGTCACCTTTGGCTCTGACGCTCATATTCCTGCACGGGTAGGGGATGAGCGTGAGGACGTTGTCCGGCGCTTGAAAGAGATCGGCTTCCGGGAATGGGTGTACTACAAGCAACAGCAGAAGGTGACCGTACCTTTGTAGAGGCCGCTTAAAAAGTCGTCTTCCCAGAACGAAGCTGTTCGAGAAGTAAACTCGACATCAAATCTTGCCGACAAAAAAAAGAGAACCCGTGCCGTCATGCACCGGGTTCCAAGAGAAAATATATATTCAAAAGGGGGTCATGTAACAAGTGTACCCTCTTTCTATTAGGGTTTGATCACAGCTATATTTCATTTATGTAACAAAACCTATCACTTAGATTTCATAGTCCATCGACTCCGCGACATAATGGCGTAATTCTGCCACAGTTCCTTTGGCTGCTGGCCGCGTAGCTGCTGCCCTTACGCCGTCGTATTGCAAGCCACACTTCTGCAAGACCCGCTCCGACGCTGGATTGTCCACGCTGCAGTCCGCTTCGATCCGCCGTAACCCCAGCGTCCCGAAGCCGAATTGCAACACACATTGCACCGATTCCGTAGCATACCCCTTATTCCAGTATGCGGGTGAGACAAAATAGCCAAGCCGAGCCTTGCGTCCCTTCTCGGTCCAATACTGCAGGGAGCACAACCCGACTAGACGACGATCTTGCTTGGACTCGATAACAAAATGAAGGTCGCGAAGAATGTGATAAGAATCTTCGAAGTAGCGGTACAAACGTCCAGGAAATAAGAGGTTGCCGCCGTGAGAGAACAACGTGAAGGCACGAACGGCTGGGTCTGCCAGACAGTCATACAACGCCTTGGAATCCTCTTGAACCACCCTTCGCAGCAGCAAACGGTCGCTCTCCAACACCGGAAATTCGCTTCGCAACCGCTCCTTCAATTCCGTCATGATTCCTCCCTATGCTTCCACGGTAACAGAGCGTTCCCACTCACTGCGGAAAACCCGTAAAGCAGCACGTGGCAAAACAACGTAATCAAAAAAATCCACTTGCAAAAGCCTATCGCATGCGCCAGGTTCGCCGGATCTGTCATATAAAGAAGGGTCTCCTTTAACACATACTTGGGTGTTCGCAGAACATCCCAGCTATTCCAGCGAATAAAACGTCCAAGGTAAATGCCGAAGCTGCTTAGCAAGAGCACTCCAACAGCGAATACCCAACCCGCAACCTGCCCCCATGCCCTTTGAACCAGTCGCTGTACCGAAGCCAGCGATACCGAGCCAAGTGCCAGCCCTAGCAAAGCGACAAAGAACAGGGTGAACAAGTGATCCCAGAACAAGTTCTCCTGCCAAAATCTTACCTGTGAGCTAATCGGATAACGTGCAAAGGGATGCAACATATCCGTAATCATATAAGCCGCATTCGGGTAAAAGAACAACCACATCAGCCCGACAGGAATGCCCAGAATCCATTTTCCTGTTCTTGAGCGCAGCAGGCTAATTCCGTCAAGAACCACTGCCAGCCCCAGTGGAATCCAGGCCAAAAATGTGTTCCAGATCAGAAATAGATAAGGCGGTCTTCCTCCATCCGGCAAACGGGTACTAACCACGTAATTCATGGCGATGACCGTTATAATAAATAGAAAGCCGTACATATACGCCTTCCCCGGATAACCAAGCTGTTGCCATTGCCGCAAATCATGCACCTCCCGTCCCAATCGTTTATCTCTATTAATGGTACGATTCGGTCGTTCAGATAGTTACGCCCTCGTCACGATCCCGTGGGTTATGGTATAACACAAAGAGATGGATTGATGTGAAATGTAAGGAGGATTATCGATGCAGCCATTTACCGAAAAAGCTCTGAAAATTATCGTAGCCATTCCCCCGGGTAAAGTGATGACTTACGGACAAATTGCCGCAGCAGCAGGTAGCCCCCGAGCCGCCAGGCAAATCGTACGCATCCTGCACAGCATGAGTGCCAAATACCACCTGCCCTGGCATCGTGTAGTTAATGCCGCTGGCCAGATTGCCCTGCAGGACGAAGAGGGCTATCAAGAGCAGATGTGGAATTTGGAGGCAGAAGACATCGAGGTGATGCCGAACGGACGAATTGATCTTGCCCGTTATCAGCATCACCCCGAAGCTCTATGAACGACAGTTGAATCATTCTATTTTAGCTTATACTCCTTTAACAGTCCGCGAATATCCTTGTTAATTTGCTCGGAATCGGGACCCTTCGCCGCCTCATCGTCAAGCTCGTATTTACGCTTTAATTCCAGGATGTTGTATACGCGTTGGTCCAACATATCCGCTGTAATCTGCCCTTCATCCACCGCGGTACGGATGGCCTGAAGCACCTGCTTGCCCTTATCATAATCATGTCCAACTAATACGATATTTCCCCCGGCCTGGATAAACTCCACGGCAGCTTCCCCAATATCATAATGCTCGGTGATCGCGCCCATAGTCATATCATCGGAGATAACGACTCCGTCAAAACCTAATTCCTGTCTCAGCAAATCATGAATGGTGACCTCGGAGAACGATGCGGGATGCTCGGGATCGAGCTTGGGAAGCAGGAGGTGAGCAATCATGACCACATCTGCTCCCTCATCAATTGCCCGAGTGAAGGGAATCAGCTCCAGTTCCCGCAGGCGGTTCAGGTCATGCTCCACAACCGGCAAGCCAAGATGCGAGTCAACCGAAGTATCCCCATGCCCTGGAAAATGCTTAATTACCGGGATCACACCTTGCTCGCGAATTCCCTTCATGACAGCAATCCCCATCTGACTCACAATCCCCGGCTCAGTACCGAAAGCCCGATTCCCGATCACCGGATTATCCGGGTTGCTGTTCACGTCCAGCACCGGAGCGAAATTCATATTTAGCCCGAAATCCGCTAACTCTCGTCCTAGAATACCTCCGACTTGCTTGGCCAGCTCCTCGCTGCCTGTATCACCGATCTTGCGAGCCGTGGGCAAGCCGTCGAATTCCTGGGGCATACGACTGACCTTGCCACCTTCTTCATCTACACTTAGAAGCAAAGGAATCTGCGCATGCTCCCGGTTAAGCTGCTTCAAATCATTAAATAAACCAAGTGCTTGCTTGGCATCCTGGATGTTATCCTTGTAGAAAATTAATCCCCCCACATGGTCCTCCTGAATGAAGGAACGTACGGTCTTATCCGGCGTTGTCCCATCCAGACCGAGCAGAACCAATTGACCGATCTTCTCCTCGGTGCTCAGCTTATTCAGCCATTGTTCCACCGGATCAGAAGATGATGAAGCGGTATCCGCAGAGTTGCTGGCATTTTCCGAATTGCCCGGCGAGCCGGAGGACTGTCCTTGACTGGCTTCCCCCGTGTTCTGTTCCCCGTTCGCCCCACCCGAGTTGGTATCTCGAGGAAGCTCTCCTGAGCTTTGGGACCCCGGAGAACAAGCCGTGGCCAGCACAAGGACCATTAGCAGGCAGAACACGATTCGCCCGGCATGATTTAGCCTGGTTTGGGGAGTCGTATTTGAGCGCATATGAATTGCCTCCTGTTCATTTCTGTATTACACCTGTTGCTTCCATTTTGCCTCTGTAATGGACGGAATAAAACTCTCCATCAGATGCAGCAATTCTCCGGGTTCCTCCGCACGTTTGAGCAACGACCTCTGCTCAGCCTGAACAAATCCGGCACTTACGCAAGATTCCACTAATTCAATCAGCGGATCATAGTAACCCTTAACATTCAGTACACCCACCGGCTTCTGGTGGATACCAATCTGGAGCCAGCACAGTACCTCAAATAATTCTTCCAGTGTACCGAAGCCACCGGGTAATGCGATAAAGCCATCAGCCAACTGGCTCATGGTTGCTTTACGGGTATGCATATCCACCACTTCAATAAATTGAGTGAGCCCCGGATGAGCTTTCTCCCCGTGGATCAGACCGGAGGGCATCACTCCGACGACCTCACCACCTGCTCCCAGCACCGCGTCCGCAACCGCTCCCATTAACCCGTGCCTGGAACCGCCATAAATTAATCGGTAGCCCCGCTCCGCCATAACGGCTCCCAAATTTCCCGCCTGAATACGATATTGCTCATCTTCTCCATAATGGGAACCAGCAAATACGCAAATGGATTTCATCCTCTGCCCCTCCTTTTGTCCATAGACCTAGTTATTGTCTATTGCTTCCCCAAAGGTTGTGCCTGACTTCTCACTATTTCTCTTGCACAGTGCCCGCAAGTTCCCAGCGGTGGGCAAATTTCTGTAGCCGCGGGTGAAGGTCCGCTGGTTCTGCGGTCAGTAATAGACGTACCTTGGTAATCCACTCCTCAAAGGAAAAGAAAGAAGCGAATTGATTAGCTACCTCTGGCGTCAAATATATAAAATGCGGGGCAGGATATTTCTCTGTCAGATGGCGAAGCGCCGTATCCATGGGCGTATATTTCTTACGCTTGCCTTCCCATCCCTCGACAGTAATGGAAGAAGAACCGTGCTCCCGCTTCCATTCATGCAAGCGGTCTTCCCGGCGGTAAAAGGCAGACACAGGCTGCTTCGTCATTCTCCGTACCGTCTCCTCATGTAGCGGGTACAGCACCAGCTTCACGAATTTGCGAGCCGCAGCCTCGGCAGCCGCAAGCTCCAAATCCGTCTCCTCCATGTGCTCAAAGGAATCATAGAAGATTAACGTGCCTCTCCGGTCCGCCACTGGGGGTTCATAGCCAAAGGGCACCTGAATATTTTGTCTCAAGCTGAATATCCTCCTTGAAGTGTAGCCTTAATATGTGCTTTGCTTGAGATTTTACCATAAGTCCCCAGTCCAATTCAGCCTGCTACTGTAAAATTTCCTGTCAGTTCCCCCCTACGAGGTATGTGAGAAATCTCCTAAAATAAAAATGAATATGAGTAGGATCACATTTTTTGATCAATATATTGTGCTATACTCACGAAGCACAACAATATATAGAGGGTGAATGATGATGATAGTCTTAAAACGTGACGGGTCCGAAGTACCCTTCGATCAACAAAAAATCATTGACGCTATCTGCGCAGCCATGAATAGCACAGAGAAGAAAATTGATATGGACGTAGCGCAGAAGGTCGCCGATAAAGTTACCACCAAGATCTCCAGGCTGGAGAAGATTGATATTGAGCATATTCAGGACGAGGTGCAATCCGCCTTGATGAACAGCCGCCGTAAGGATGCAGCCGAGGCTTATATCGGCTATCGTGAAATCCGTACTTTGAAGCGGCGCGAACGCAGCAGCCTGGACAAGAAGGTACTGGGCCTTCTGGATCTGACCAATGAAGAGGTACTCAAGGAGAACTCCAATAAAGATGGAGCTACTATTCCTACCCAACGTGATTTACTGGCCGGTATCATGGCCAAGGACTTCGCGCAAACCTATATGATTCCCAAACGTGTGGTAGAATCGCATAATAACGGTAGCCTGCATTTCCATGATCAGGATTACAGCCCCTACTTCCCCATCTACAACTGTATGCTCATTGATCTTAAGGGTATGCTGGAGAACGGCTTCAAGCTAGGGAATGCGCAGATTGAAACTCCACGCTCCATTACAACAGCGACGGCCATTACGGCACAGATCATTGCCCAGGTCGCCAGCCATATTTATGGTGGGAATACGATTAACGAAATCGATAAAATCCTGGCTCCTTATGTGGCCAAGTCCTTCGCCAAGCATTATGCTAACGGACTAAAATGGCTGTATTCGCTGGATCAGGAGACGATTGCACAGCTCGATATTGCTTACGACAATCAAGGCTTGCACGAACGCTTCCCGAAATGCTTCGATTATGCCAAGGAACTAGCCGAGAAGGAAACCTTCGATGCCTTCCAGTCGCTGGAATATGAGATTAATACCCTGGTGAGTGCCAATGGACAAACCCCGTTCAGTACGTTTGGATTTGGCCGCGGACTCTCCTGGGAAGAACGGCAAATTCAAATTGCAATTCTGCGGAACCGAATTCGCGGACTGGGCAAGGACGGGAAGACGCCTGTATTTCCAAAGCTGATCTTCGGATTGGAAGAAGGGGTTAACCTTCATCCGGGTGATCCTAACTACGATATCAAGCAACTGGCACTCAAATGCAGTACGCTTCGTATGTATCCGGACATTATCTCTGTACCGAAGGTAACTTCCATTACCGGGTCCTTCAAATTCCCGATGGGCTGTCGTTCATTCTTGGGTGTATATGAAGAGAATGGACAAGAACTGCATGATGGACGCTTCAATATGGGGGTCGTGACGGCGAACCTGCCGCGCTTGGCCATTCAAGCCAAGGGCTCTGAAGCTGAATTCTACCGTCTGCTCGATGAACTGCTGGATGTATGCAAGGAAGGCTTGATGTACCGGATTGAGCGCCTGCGGGGTGTTAAGGCCAAGGTTGCTCCTATTCTTTATATGGAAGGTGCAGCAGGAAGTCGTCTACAACCCGAGGATACGATCGATCATTTGCTGATGAACGGCCGGGCCAGCATTTCGCTAGGTTACATAGGCATTCATGAGACCGTTCTGTCGCTGTACGGGCAACATATCTACGATGATACCAAGCTATGGCAAAAGGGACTGGACATCGTGCGGTACCTGAGCGAACAAACAGCGCGGTGGAAAGATGAGACCGGGTACGGCTTCAGCTTGTATTCTACCCCGGCCGAATCGCTCTGCTATCGGTTCTGCAAGCTGGATGAGGAACGTTTTGGCGTGCTGGATGGCATCACTGATAAAGGCTATTATACGAACTCATTCCACCTAGATGTGGCCAAGAAGGTAACGCCTTTTGAAAAGATTGAATTTGAGAAGGAATATCCCGTTCATGCCAATGGCGGTTTTATCACCTATTGCGAATTCGACTCGCTCGTGCAAAATCCGGAGGCGCTGGAAGCCGTATGGGATTATGCCTACGAACGCGTACCTTACTTTGGAACCAATACGCCAACGGATAAATGTCTGGAGTGCGGCTATGAAGGCGAGTTCGAAGCTACTAGCAGTGGATTCGAGTGTCCGAATTGCGGCAACCGCAATCCGAAGACCTCCTCGGTCATCCGTCGTTGCTGCGGCTATTTGTCCGAACCAAGCCAACGCCCCTTCAATGAAGGCAAACAGCGGGAAGTGCTAGCCCGCGTTAAACATATGTGACATGACCATGTATATAGCAGATTATAAGAAATTTGACGTGCTGAACGGAAGAGGTCTGCGTAATTCCCTATTCGTCTCCGGCTGCACTCACCATTGCAAGGGCTGCTTCAATGCGGCAAGTTGGAACTTCAATTACGGTTTTGCTTACACGCCCGAATTCGAACAACAGGTTATTGATGATTTGCAAGTTCCGGATATTCGAGTATCCGGCCTTTCCCTGCTGGGCGGCGAGCCCTTTCAGAATGTGGACGGACTACTTGGGCTGGTCAAGCGTGTACGCAAGGAATGTCCGGATAAGAACATCTGGGCCTGGTCGGGCTACACCTTCGAGGAACTTATAGCTGACTCCGCCCGTCTGGAATTACTAACTCATTGCGATGTGCTCATCGATGGCAAATTTGTGCTGGAACAGCGGAACCTTAAGCTGAAATGGCGAGGTTCGGAGAACCAGCGGGTGCTTGATGTGCAAGAGAGCCTGCGCCAGCAAGCTGCGGTCCGGCTCTATCCCGAGTAACGCCTGAGACCGTTTAGTTTGAGCTTGAGAGTGAATAATCTAAAGAAGCTTCCCGCCTTATTGGATAAGGACGAGAAGCTTCTTCTTTTGATACAAGACCTACCGCCCTATGCGGGGCAAGCGCTCGGATCTCTGATGTATACGCATCACGAACAGGCAAGCCAGCAAAAGGATTATCGTCGTTAGCAGGCTTCCTTCTGCACCAAAGCTCCCGCCAGAAATAACCGGATGGCCCTGTACTTCAGAGGTCATTAAAGAGCCTCCTTCTGTACCGGAAACCGCGAGCCCAAACACATTCCCTTGTACAAAGTTCCAAGTCAGGTGAAAACCAATCGGAAACCATAGTCCCCCCGTGATTTCTCGAGTCATTGCAAAAAAGATACCCACGAGAAATATATTAAGTAGTGGTAGGGGGGTTGCCAGAATCCCTGGGTTGCCCAAATGCAGCAGGGCAAACAAGAGGGAGGGGATCCACACCGCTGCACGCAAGCCGTAACGGTGTTTGATTAGCCCTTGCATATATCCTCGACACAGCAACTCTTCGCTGATGGCAACAAAGGCAAAGACGATGAATTGAATGCCCACCAACCGCCAGGTTGCGGCGTCACCATGGACGGAAATAATCTGTAACCCGCCCAATGCCCAGATGCCAGCAAAGCTTAGCGTAATCAGTCCCACTCCGATCAGCATGCCTAAGCCAGTATTCACAGCCATGCGAGGCTGGCGTAGTCCCAGCTCCCAACGATGCCTCCGTTCAAAGATGGCATACATGATGAGCGGAGCTCCAATCATCGCTATATTCGTTACAAGCTGCCCGCTCCAATCCATCTGTCCTCCCGCAATCGTCAGCAACGTCGACCCCGCCACAACGAGCAGGACAAAAATCAGTACAGTAAGCAGTATTTTTCCCAATATCCCAAACGCTTGCTTCATCTTCGCTCTCCCATTCCTTAAATATGTAGCCGGTCCCGTAAAGAGGTAATATGCGCTAGATGATGATTGCCATGCCAAGCATAATTGCCTAAATTATAGCCGAGGCTTGTGGTCTGCTCCGTAGCCGGATGGATGAACGACTTCTCATAATCGGCATCACTTAATGACTCTAGCAAAATCACCCATCGATGATGCAACGCCTCCAGCAAAGACAAGGAAACCTCCACCCCGGCTCTGGAATCAGCCAACTCCGCCCACCGTTCTTCATAGTAAGGCCGAATGGTTGGTGTATCCTCTGTTAATGCCAGCTTGAACCGGATATAAGCGTTCATATGGCTATCGGCCACATGGTGTACCACCTGGCGTAAGCTCCAGCCGCCTTCCCGGTAATTCAAGTTCAGTTGTTCTTCGCTCAGTCCCTCAACAGCCTCTCTCATTCTGGCAGGCAAAGCAGCAATCTCCTTGATCCATACCTCCCGCTGGGCCGGTGTCACAGCACCTTCGAATTCAAACAGGCCAATTGGATATCTAGGGTCCATATACAATTCCTCCTCTTTATTGAGTGGATTCATTATACTCCTTCTGGGTGGTGGTTCATACCTCCATACGCACTGCTTGAAGGTTAATTACTTGCGAAAGCAGACGCGATACCGTCCAAAGGGGCCGAAAAGGCGCACTAACGATTCTAGTGCACACTAACAGGAAATTCTCCCGCTAATTTATGCAAAATGACTGAATTCTGAGATTTAACTGGAAAAACTCCCTATAATTCCGTGCTTTAAGCCCATTTTCGGCGATATAGTCCAGATTAGATGGATGAATTCCCTATAATGGTGTGTCCTCACTCCAAATAGCAAGTTTTATATGGAGAATTTCCCGTTCATTGGTGCGGTTAATCGCGCTTAAAGGTCACCGATTGGCGTAAAATCATGCAGCCAGTTCAACTCGCTGTCCTCCATAAACCGTGCTGGCCAATCGAGCCCATCTGTCCCCCATGCAGCAAATGATTTGATGCTCTGATAGAAGGCTTCAACTTGCTCCGCTGCCGGTTCTCTCAAGATATCATTAATTACTTGCATCAGGCCTGATGGTTGTTGAGGAGCTTGCTCCAGCACCTTCAGGAACCATTTATGGTAAGGATACAGTATTTCGTTATGCGCCAAAATCAATCGTCCACCAAATAGTATCAATTGATTCACCGAGTGCCGGAGCAAATACAGATTTTCATGCTTACGCGCTTCTTCGGCGTACCATCTCCAGGCCTCCAGCTGCGCCATAAAGCGGGCTATATTTTTCTGTTTTTGCTCTACAGGATATCGGACAATATCTGCCAGCAGTTCCTCCAGACCATCCAGCTTGGAGAATACCGGCATTGCCCCCTCAAAGGCAAAACGGGCCGGTTCGCTGCCCTTCGCGGCAACCTGGCGCAAAAAGGCTTCAGACACATATTTGCCGTCTACGTAACCCGACTCATATGCCGTAGACTCGTTCTCCCAGTAGGTAAGCTCTCCCGTAACCCGTCTGCGCAAATAATTCTCATCGGACACAATGAGCATTACATCCACATCCGAGGAAGCCTTGGCAAAACCATGGGCAATCGAGCCCGATACAAGGAGTGCCAAAATATCCTCCCTTCCCGACATCTTCTCTTTAAACTTGTTAATAGCCTGCTCATGATGCTCGAACATCTGATTATCCCCCTCTACTTACGCTTGTCCCTACCTTCCTTCTCCCTGATCCACGAGTCTAGCCGGGTATCCTCCCAATCCGCCATATCCAGCAAAGTTTGGTAGGGATCGCCGGCCAAGCCGAAATATTCCGCGAAGGCAGGTTCGGTTTTAAGGCCATTTGTCTTAAGCTGGCGTATGGCTTGTAACGCCTGGGCACCTGCTATCTCCAGCAGCCGATGCTCGATAACCATATGCCGATAGGCATTCTGCTTCGTTACCGGTAACGGTTGGCCGAAGATTTCGAACCAGAAGCCACCGTAGCTGAAATTTGCCACCATTCGCGGCACTCCAGCAACTACCCTGCCGGAACGACTGTATTCGTCACAAGTGCCGAAGTGCCGATCCAATACCAATGCGAACACTTCCGCATCATACACTTCGCAAATAATATCCAGATCGCTTGCAGGGATATCAATATTCAGCGGAATCGTTCCGGCCAACACAGGCTGATACTCAGCCAACCTTTGCATAATCTGCAATTCCTGTATTACCCGATAGGCCCTTTGCTGGCGGTCAGTCCCCTGCTGCAAGTAATCCAAATTCAAGAAATTCATCCTAGCCGCCCTCCTTATTTCCGTTACCCTCCGCTAAGAAAGGCTGATACATCATTAGGGCATGATTCTCCGTGATGGGTTCATCTTGAACCAGTTCATTGTCCATATTATAAATTTTTCGGCGAATACAGTTATGCCTGGTATACCCTCCCCAAAATTGCTGGGCCATTCGATGTTCGGTCTCGTAAACGTAGTAACGATAGGCTGGCTCTGCCACAGAACGCCATTCTCCTACCAAATGCTCAGAGGTCAAATTTAGCCTAAGCTGGTAAGGCTGATTCGTGGGATTGTATATTTGCAAATCAAGATAATTATAGGCGCAGGTTGCCCCGCTACCGAAGGGCTGGGTTCTTGCTGCATCAGGGAATACGTCATAGCTGTGACGATGCCGCTCAGTTACACTTAACGGGGTATGTAAGGTCATCCAGTATATCAAATTTGATAACTGGCATAAGCCTCCCCCTATTCCCCGTTTGAACCCTCCGTAGAACAATACCATTCCCTCAGTATATCCTTTTCTCCGGGTCGGCTTGCCGATCAAACGCCAGTAGGAGAACGTCTCTCCGGGTCGAATAATGATCCCATCTAGTTTGGGAATGGCTAGTCGAAGGTTGGTAATTTTGCCGTACTGGAGCTCCATATCCACGTCCTTCAATCGGCGCAATAGCGGAGTTTCGTGCCTGAATACACGATGGGGCAAGCTCTCAATTGATTGCTGACGAGCATAAGCTACACCGTCTAGCAACCATTTCAGATACCTTTTATATGTAAAATATTGCTTTCCTACCAAAAGTCTCAACGCTGAACGGGGAACTGGTCTGAGCATACAACATCTCCTTTCATCCCTGTCTTCCTCTATCAAACTTTAGTTCGCCGTCCCTCTCTCCCATCCCTGCCTCGTTAATGCACGGATCGTTACTCACAGCACACTTCCTACTGCGAACGAAAAAAGCAAAAAGAGCCCTGCCGCTCTCCATCAAGGAGACGACAGGGCCTGCTCGTATTAATCTACACTCATATAACGGTTATAGGCATCCGTGCGAATCTTCATCAGCTTATCCAGCCCCATGTCGTTCAGCTTCTTCACGTAAGCATCCCAACCTTCTTCGATGCCGCCCTTGGTCACCCACTGAGCGCGCAGCGCAGCCACATAGCTATCGATGTCTGTCGTCAGCGTTGGCAGCTCCTGAAATTCCTCAGCCGTGTACATGACGTTAGGGAATGGGTCGGTTACGTATTCGCTGCCGAGCTTATCAATTTCCAGCTTCAAGCCGTCCCCGGCTTCCTTGTTCAACACGATCTTCTCCTCGAAGGCCGGGCTGACATATTTCGGACCAAAGTCACGCAGCGATTGCTCCCAATACCAAGCATCTGCACTGGTTCCTTCTGGCGGGTCCATTAAGGTATAAGTGCCGTCATCGTTCTTCTCAATAACTGTCCCAATCGCACCCCAGAAATTTTGAATGCTGGCTTCATTTGTATAGAACTGATCCGCCCAGCGGGCTGCTACTTCCGGAAATTTGCAAGAACTCGTAATCAGCATTTCGTTGCGGTTAAAGCTCATACCATTGGGATTTCCCGGATTGTAACGTTTCCCATCCGGTCCAGCAATCGGTGGGATCATCGCGTACTCGTCACTCCATTTGCCAAATACGGCATCCGGCGTCCATTGGTTGCTGAAGCCAACAATGGCTGCATCCGCATTTTGCTGCTTGGCTGAAGTCATCGTAGCATCCTGAGTGAACAGTTCCTTATCGATCAGGCCCTCCGTATACAGCTTGTTGGCAAACTTCAACCCTTCCTTGTATTCCTCACTGACCGGATAGAACACCGGCTGGCCATCCTTGACCAGCATACTATTGGCGTTAATGTCAGTAATACCGAACGGATTCAGGAAATCCGGGGCCAGCCCCGTTTCTGTATACGGAATTTCATCCGGCTTGCCATTGCCATTCGGGTCTTGCTCCTTGAACGCTTTTAGCACATTATAGAGATCATCGGTCGTGTCAGGTATAGGCAACCCCAGCTTATCAAGCCAAGCCTTGTTAATGACTGGCTGGTTTTTTGTTTTTGGCCGCGAAGGCAAACGGGTTGGCAGAGAGTAAATTTTACCGTCCGGGAAGGTGCTAATCTTCTTCAGTTCCGGTGTTTCGGCCATCGCCGCCTTCAAATTCGGCATATATTGATCAATATAGTCATCCAGCGGACGGAAATAGCTAAGGTTATTTACGATGTCCGAATCGGAGAAGGTTTGATTCCCCAGAATAATATCAGGCAAGGTGCCACTTGCCAGCATAATGGATTTCTGCTCACTCCAGTCATTGGAGGAGACCACTTGCCACTCAATTTTCACGTTGGTACTGGCTTCCAGATCCTTAAGCCACTGATTTTGGGTAAAGGTATCGCCCATATTGCCCCAGCGCATGGTCAACACTTTTAACGTCACCGGTTCAGTTACGATAGGAAGACCTTCTTTATTGAAGTTTTCTGTTTCGCCTTGCCCCGTATTACCTGTGTTGCCTGGATTGGCAGAACCGCCACTTCCGCAGCCCGCTAGTCCCAGTGCCAGTGTACCTGCAAGAATCAAGGACATCCATTTCCTAGACGAGAATCTTCCTGCCTTCTTGTTCATTTGAATTCCCCCATATGTTCTTAGTGAAGTAGCATAGAATTCAGACTAACTCTTAACGGCGCCAATCATCACCCCCTGATTAAAATATTTCTGTACGAAGGGGTACACGCACATGATCGGTACCGTAGCGATGATGATGACAGAATAACGCATCAGATTGGCCATCCGAAGAGCAATTTGGGCTGCCTCTCCGGTTCCCATACCCGATTGCATCTGGTTTGTAATCAGGATATTGCGCAAAATGAGCTGCAACGGATGCAGATCCGAATTTTTCAAATAAATCAAGGCGTTAAAATAGGAGTTCCAATAACCTACCGCAATCCATAAGCCCAGTACCGCAATGATTGCCTTGGACAAAGGCAACACGATTTGCGCAAAATAGCGCAGATTACCGCAGCCATCGAGTTGCGCGGCTTCCCACAAATCCTCGGGAATGCTGGACTGGAAGAACGTTCTCGCCACGATGATATCATAGACGATGACCGAGAAGGGCAGTACCATAACGAGAAACGTATCATACATATGAAAATCGCGAATCGTCAGGAAGGTAGGAATCAAACCGCCGCTGAAGAACATGGTAAAGATGAAGAACAGCGAGAGAAATTTTCGTCCCACCAAATCCTTGCGAGATAACGCGTAGGCCGCAGAGATATTGACGAATAGTCCAATGGCCGTGCCCACTACGGTGTATAATATGGTGTTGCGATAGCCAATCCAGATATTCTCATGCTTGAACAATTCCTTGTATCCGTCCAGCGTGAAGCCCTTGGGCAGTACCCAGACCTGACCACCCGCGACGGCCGACGGGTCACTGAAGGAAGCGATTACGATAAAATACAGCGGATAAATTAACACGATCAGAAACAAAACCGCAAAGGTGTAAAGCAGGATATCCATCACTCTATCGGATGACTGAGGATGAGTCTTCCCTGCGGCGGGACGCACTACCGGATTTACGGAGTTCATAGTCTTTCTCCTCCCTTACCAAAGGCTATTCTCGCTGAATTTCTTGGAAATCTGATTGACGAGAATAAGCAGCATGAAGTTAATAACGGTATTGAACAAGTTGACGGCCGAGGAGAAGCTATATTGACTGCTGAGCAGACCAATCTTGTAAATGTACGTAGACAAAATCTCACTTGAGGTGATATTCAAGTCATTTTGCATGAGGTACACCTTCTCAAAGCCAACCCCCAGCAAGCCGCCAACCCGCAGGATCAACAGTATAATTGCCGTAGGCATCAGCATCGGAATGTCGATATAGCGTACCTTATGCCAGCGGCTGGCTCCGTCTACCGTCGCTGCCTCGTATAAGCTAGGGTCCACCGTAGATAGCGCAGCGATAAAGATGATGCTATCCCAGCCCACATGCTGCCAGACATCCGACCAAACATAAATACTGCTGAACCATCCCGCTGACCCGATTAAGTCCGGCGCCTCTCCACCAAATAGCCTGTATAAATTGCCGACCAGTCCTGTGCTCGGTGAGAGCAGGATCAGCATCAGTCCCACCATCACGACCGTTGAGATAAAATGCGGCATATAGGATACGGTCTGGAAAAAACGGCGGAAGCGGCCCGCCTTCATCTGATTCACCATCAAAGCCAGCACGATGGGAATCGGAAACGTAGCTATACTATACAAGCTGATAATAATCGTATTCTTTATAGTTGTTGAGAACTGATAGGAATTGAAGAACTTCTCAAAATGCTTGAATCCCACCCAGGGGCTCGCGTTAATGCCAAGCGCCGGACTATAGTCCTTGAACGCAATAAGTACGCCGTACATCGGCTTGTATGCAAAGAGCATCGTCAGTATCACTGCTGGTAACAGTAGCAAATACAGTCCACTGTTTCGCTTGATTTGCCCAAGGGTCCGCCCCAGATTGGAAGCACCCGATTTCATGACATCCCCTCCCTCTTTTTTTGTATATATCCTCCTGTTTGCCCCCTTAGTATAGCGCCCGCACTTGGGCAATTATCGGACCAGAAGCAGCCGTTAACCGGACTTTTTCATGTCAGCCTGGTCTCAGCCTGCTGGGTACAAGCTTGGAATTGACGGAAACAGGACCAATTCTGGCGCTATCCGGACCAAGGTGGCATAAACGTGAAAAAGCCGCCCGCACTCCGCATAGGTTGAACATCTTCAACCTATTTCGAAGTGCGACCGTCCTGATTAAAGGATTAAGCTGCTATTGCGTGAACACCTGATAACCCCATGCTGCCAAGTTAAACGTATGACTCGCTCCAAGGGCGGTACTGGACGATCCAAAGGCATTCTGGTAGGTACCCGCAGCATCGCCGAGCTGCACAGTGGAGGAACGCGGTGTACCGGACAGGTTCAGCAGCACAATCACCCGGTTCCCATCCTTCTCCCGTTCGAAAGCCAGCACCTGACCGTCTGATGATGCCAGATACTTCATGGCCCCTCCGGCTTCTCCGTTCCACAGCGCCGAATTATTCTTCTTCAAATGAACCAGCGTCTTGTAGAAGGCTTGCTTGGACAGGTCACTCCAGTCAATCTCGTCTTTCTCGAAGAATTCAAGCCGTTTGTCCAAGCCTGCTTCCTGACCGGAATAAATCAACGGCATACCCGGCACTGTAAAGCTCAGCACCGCATTCAAATCCTCCGCCGCACCGAACATTTGCGACACCGTTCCCTCCCATGAATTCGTGTCATGGTTCGTGATGTAATTCATCGGATAGGAGCCGCCAGGATATCTCTGCTGCTGGGCCTCCAGGAACGAGCGCACGGCCTCGGCGCTCACGCCCCCGCCGGGAATTCCCTTCATAATGTTATAGAATAATCCCATATTATAATTGGAATTGAAGGCCTTATGAAGCAAGCCGATTTGGGTATCATCTTCGGCCAGCATATACACCGGCTTGATGGCATCCAGCGCCTCCCGTGCGTCCTCCCAGAAGTCCTGTGGTGCGCCGGAGGCAAAGTCCGCCCGGTATCCGTCAATATCCAACTCATCAACCCAATAGGTCATGGCGTCAATCATCGCAGCCCGCATATCGGCATTGTCAAAGTTAAGCTCCGCTACATCGGTCCAGCCATCGGGAGCTACAATTTCACCGTTCCCATCCGTTACATACCAGGCTTTGTTCTGAATCCACGGGTGATCCCAACCGGTATGATTAGCCACCCAGTCCAGCACGACCTTGAAGCCAAGCTCATGGGCCCGGTCTACCAAATGTTGAAAATCAGCCATTGTGCCGAACTCAGGATTGACGCCCTTGTAATCGGCAACCGCGTAATATGAACCCAAGGTTCCAACCCTGTTCTCCTCAGAGATTGGATGAATGGGCATCAGCCACAGAATCTCTACGCCAAGGTCCTTCAGGCGCGGCAGATGGGCTTCAAATGCAGCAAAGGTGCCTTCTTCCGTATACTGCCGGATGTTAACCTCATAGATCGCGGAATCCTTGGACCACTCCGGAAAATGAGCTTCGCTTCCGCCAGACCCACCGTCCCCAGGGGGCGAGGTATAAATACCAGGGTCATTTTGCTTGAGATAAATGGTGCGATATTGCCCCAATTGGTTGAAGGTCCGCTCCACTCCATCCTTATCGCCAGTCACCCGATTGACGACGATGAAGCTAACCTTTTGCGCACTCGCACCTAACGCTACGTCGATGTAGGCACCATAGTCGTCCACTTGCTCCCCGGAAAATGCGGACGCTCCCTCTGGCCAGCTACCTTCCTCTTCGGAGGGTACGGATACGTCATCCCATAGCCATAGTCCCCAGTCCCCATACTGGCTATCTGTCCGCTGGTAATAGACGCGCAGATTGCCCTCGGATGGTCCGGAAGGCGGCTCCAGACTAACCACATCCGAGCCTTCCTTGATCCAGACCTCTTTGGGTCCGGAAGCGGATAAGCTGACGTATTTATCATTGGCATCCTTCACACCACTGATCTTGTTCAGCACGATAAAGTTAAGATGAGCCGCATTGGCCTTGAGAGGCACATCAATATAGGCACCATAGTCTGAGGTCTGGAGATTGCTGAAGGAGACCGCCCCTGCGGGCCATTCCCCCAACTCTTCAGACGGAACGGCTACATCTCCCCACAGCCATAACCCCATGTCTCCATACTGCTGATCAGCCCGTTGGTAATGTACCCGTAGCGTATTTGCCGGAACATCGCTGGTCAGAGCTCCCACCAAGCTTCCTTCATCTGCGGCCAGGACAGGCGAAGCAGCCCCCAAGCTGCCTGCTGTTAACGTCAAGACCATAAGCCAAGCGACCATCATGGCTGTCAAAGACCTGAAACGGTTTGTCACTGTTCATTTCCCCTCTCTAACATCATCTGAAAAGCGTGGTGCAGCGTTACAGTTCGATTATTATCGGTTGATTATGGATGTATAAGCGTCCGTCAGTTACCGTTACTTCACGATGATCAATGAGATTCTGATATATACCGTCCCCAAGCCCCACCTCCACTTCGGCTGCCCTTCCCTGCAAGCTGAACACACCGATGAGCTGCTGCTGTCCCATCGCATATCTTCCGATTACAGCGCCTTCTTCATCAATGGCCGTAAAACGGCACATCCCCAAGGACATAATCTCCTTCTGCTTGAGAGCATACAAGGCCTGGAACAACCAGGATAAGTCTTCACCTGATTGCCAATCAACCGGTTCCTTCCCGAACAGATCCGGGCAGATGACACTCGCCCGTTCCTGACCTCCATAAATTAGCGGGACTCCCTTCTGGAAATACATGAAGGCCGTCCAGTGGAGCCATGCTGCTTCATTCGGAAGCAAGGCCGCAGCCCGTGCCCGGTCATGATTCTCCAGAAATCGCAGCTTTACGTAATTATCGGAATAGGTATATTCCTGGCTATTGATTCGGTCCACGTACTGGCTGAGCGTGTTGCCACCAGACAAATAGCCCGCAAAATAGGGGTAAATGTCATAGTCATAACAAACGTCAAAGGCTTGTAAAATTTCCGCATCCGACAAGCCGGTCATACCTCTGGAGCGCAAGTGGAGAATAAAATCAGGTTCCACGGATTCTGCCAGCCACAGACATTGCAGATTGACCTCGGCCACAGCCTCACGGGCATGTAGCCAGAAGTCCAGCGGCAGCAATGAAGCTACATCACAGCGGAAGCCATCCACCAGTCCTGCCCACATCTTCAAGGTATCCACTTGAACTTCCCAAAGCCCCTTCTGGCTGTAATCCAGATCAACGATATCGCCCCAATCACCAATCCGGTTGCCCAGAGCACCTTCCGGTGTACGGTAGAAAAACTCGGGATGATGTGTAACCAGCCAGGAGTCGGGCGAGGTATGGTTATACACCACATCGATGATGCATTTCATGCCATAATCATGAATGGCACTGACCAGTTCTTTGAAGTCCTCCATCGTACCCAGCTCTGGGTTGATTTCACGGTAATTACGAATGGCATAAGGACTGCCCAACGTTCCCTTGCGCGATTCAAGGCCGATCGGATGGATTGGCAGCAGCCAGATGATATCGACGCCAAGATCGCGGATGCGGCCGAGATCGGAGCGCAAGGCCTGGAATGTACCTTCTGCCGTGTGATTACGGACATACACGGAATATACGACACTGTTGCGTAGTGTTTTTTTCGTCGTTATAGCCAACTGGCATCCCCTCTTCTTAAGCATTTACAAGATTCCGGAAGACTCGCGGACAATAAGCCGATGTGGAATAACGAACCTACCAGCCGTTGATTGTCCACCTTCATCATATTGGCCCCCGATTTTGTGGATCAGCATCTCCACAGCCGTACGTCCCAATCGTTCCATGTCCATATCGACACTGGTGAGTGGAGGGTTAGACAGGGCTGCAAGCTGTGAATTATATAAGCTAACCAGCGCCATATCTTCGGGAACCCGATACCCGAGTTCATTCAGGGCACCAAGGATGCCCCAGGCTACAACATCATTGCTGGCTACCAGAGCCGTGGGGCGAGATTGAAGCTGCATAAGGCTTGACACTGCACTGCGATATGCGCCGCTTGGCCACTCCTCTCTGGCTACAATCCACTCGTCATGCCACTTCAGGTTATGACGGCGCAGAGCCCTCTCATAGCCATGTAGCCAGGCATTGGAATAGTCTTGAGCTAATGGCTGCCCCACCAGACCGATATGGGTATGGCCTCTGGAGATTAAATGGCAGGTTGCGTCATAAGCTACCCCAGCATGATCGGTATCCACAGACCAAATATGTGGATGCCGCCTATGGGGTCCGATGAGAACCACCGGATCATTGATTTCATCCAGGCCTTCAAACGAAGCATCAACAACCTTGCCGGAATTCAGTACAATTACGCCATCGACACGGCGACTCTGCAGGAGCCGCTTGATATCTCTCATCCCTGTCTTACCGTCCGAATAGGAGTCAGGGCTAATCAGAATATCGAAATTCTGACGCCGAGCCTGTGCGACAAGGCTATACATTAATTCCTTACCATACGGATGAGGATGAGAAAGGGGAGCCTCCCCATAGCCAAGCATGACAACACCGATAACACCGGCTCTATGCGAGGCTAATCCCTTGGCCATCCTGTTGGGCTGATACCCGGTAACTGCCACAGCCCGTTGAACTTTGCGAGTAATCTCCATTCCTACTGTTGGATGACCAGATAATACCCGCGTCACGGTGGCGGGAGAAACTCCCGCTCTGCGGGCAACCTGCTTAATCCCGGCCTTCACGAATGACTCTCCGTAGCTCTGGCGACATCCACAACGTAGCAGAACACATTATTTAGCGCCTGCATAACGGTTGTAGGCTTCCGTACGGATCTGCATCAATCGCTCCAGCCCCATATCGTTCAGCTTCTTAATGTAAGTGTCCCAATCCTTGTCAATTCCGCCTTTCGTAACCCAGCCCGCGCGCATGGTTGCAACATAGCTATCAATATCCGTGGTTAAGGTCGGTAATTCGCGGAATTCGTCGGCAGTGTACATCACGCTCGGGAACGGCATCGTCACGAACTCGCTACCAAGCTTATCGATCTCCAGCTTAAGCCCATCCCCGGTCTCCGGATTAAGTACCAGCTTCTCCTCGAAGGACGGACTGACATATTTCGGTCCGAAGCTCCGCAGAGATTGCTCCCAATACCAAGCGTCGGCGCTTGTGCCTTCCGGCGGGTCCATCAGCGTGTAGGTTCCATCCTCATTCTTCTGAATCACGGTGCCAATCGCACCCCAGAAGTTCTGAATGCTGGCCTCATCGGTGTAGAACTGATCAGCCCACCGGGCCGCAACCTCTGGATATTCGCAGAACGTTGTAATGAGCAATTGGTTGCGGCTCAAGCCGTTGCCGTTCGGATTACCGTTCTGATACCGTTGACCGTCCGGTCCCTTAAGCGGCGGAATCGCCACATACTGATCTCCCCATTTGCCAAAGACCGCATCGGGCGTCCATTGATAGCTGAAGCCAACAATAGGAGCCTCCATATTCTGCTGCTTGGCCGATGTCATACTCCCGTCCTGGGTGTAGAGTTCCTTGTCAATCAAGCCCTCGCTGTATAATTGGTTGGCCCATTTAATCCCTGCCTTGTATTCCTCAGAGGTCGGAATGAACAACGGCTGGCCGTCCTTCACCATCATATTGTTGTTGTTGAGATCCGTAATGCCAAAGGGATCAAGCAAAGCGCCAAGCCCTGCCTCGGTATACGGAATCTCATCCTTTTTGCCATTTCCGTTAGGGTCCTGCTCCTTGAACGCTTGGAAGACCGTATGGAGATCCTCAATCGTATCAGGAACTGCAAGTCCCAACTTGTCGAGCCATTGCTTGTTGATCACAGGCTGGCGCGTGCTCTTGGGGGAAGCTGGCTGGCTCGCTGGCAAGGAATACATTTTCCCGTCCGGGAACGTACTGATCTTCTTAAGCTCTGGCGACTGTTCCATCGCCGCTTTGAGATTAGGCATGTAGGTATCAATGTAATCATCCAGTGGACGGAAGTAGTTCAGGTTATTGATAATGTCCGAATCGCTCAGCGTCTGGTCACCGAGAATAATATCCGGCAACGTACCGCTGGCTAGCATAATGGACTTCTGTTCGTTCCAGTCATTAGAGGAGACAACCTGCCATTCGATTTTGACATTGGTGTTCTTCTCCAGATCCTGTAGCCACTGATTCTTCGTAAAGGTATCGCCCATATTGCCCCAACGCATCGTTAACACCTTCAAAGTGATCGGCTCGGAAACTATCGGCAAGCCCTCTTCGTTGAAACCGCTTTCTGTATTGGCGTTACCGCTGCCATCATTGGCTGGCGCACTGGCATTGTCTGATGTTCCGCCACAGCCCGTCAAGACCAGGGCCAGAGCCAGGACCAAGGTCAGCGCCATGGACCATCGCCGGCTAGCCGGCATTTTCATATTCAGCTTTCTCATGTTAACCCCCCGTTAATGTTGAATGTCGAGTTTTCCTACAGCCGTTTGATCACCTTTAGTATAAACTCCCAGCATCTGACAAACTGGACTCCTTGTGGTAAAAATCCGGACCTTTGCCTAGAGCTTGTCTTCTGCCCGTCCTATTGGGATGTAGGGGAACAGGCAAGTTATGACGTTATTCAGACCTTCCTATGTCCTTTTCGGACTTTCCGGATCAGCCGCACCAATCGCGTATTCTATTTTAAAATGAAAGATTTATAATAAAGGTAATGCCACATAAAAGCGCATTCATAAATACATAACACATCATTTTAGGGCGCGCTGCGATTGCGCGCGGGAAAGGTTGCAGCGAGGGGGAGCCATGGACAAATCTACGGAAAATAAACAGTATCCCATTCGGCATTATGTCAATATCATGTTCCTCATTTCCTTTATTGTCCTGGTCGTGGATTTTGCCATCAGCATCTCGGCGATCTCCATCGTCAAACAGCAATCCACCCGGTATTTACAGGACACGGCCAACTTGTATATTCAGCGGATTAATCATGATTTTGCCTATATTAATCACTATATCGGCTGGACCCTGGCTAACGACGAAAGCCTGCGGGCCATGAATACAAGCAGCATGAACAGCATCGAATTTTTTGAGGGAAATGAGAATTTGCATAAACGCTTTAACGAGCTGCAAAAAAACTATGGTCAGGAATATAACTTTTTTGTCTATTTGAAGAAACAGGACTTTTTCCTCAACTGCGCTCCGATCAGCATTCCCTACTCTCATTATGTTCAGCTTAAGGAGCAGATCATGGCCAATGTGGAGGCGGACCGGAATGTATATGAGAAAATCTATTCGAAATGGACGCCGGTGAAAATTGACGATACCTATTACATCACGAATATTGTTCCGTACTACGACAGCTATATGATCAGTCTCGTCTCGGCCGATAACCTTATCCGCCCCTTGCGGCAATTAAACTTGGGGGAGAACGGCTTCGTCTCGCTGATTGACAGCAGCAACCGGCATTTGAGCAGCCCTGTCTCCAATAACGGCAAACCGCTGGTGGAAATGCCTCGCCCCTCTTCCCTGCCGAATCTGTTCCAGGCTGGCACGACCGTGGATGGAGAGTTCACCGATGCTTCCTTCCATGTGCAACTGGTCATTCAGTTCGGAGCGTTCGAGAAGATTATGGTGGCCCAGCTTCTGATCATTCTTCTGGCGGTAATCCTGACCTGTAGCCTGGGCTTTATCCTGCTTTATTTCCGTAACAAAGTGCTGCTCCCCATCAAGAGCTTCTCTTACAATTTGGCTTTCTGGACGGAAGACGGAGAGCCCCTGGAATTTGAGAGCAGCAAGATTGTGGAACTGGAGCGGGCAGGGAATCAATTTGTCAATCTGGTCAGCCAAATCAAGAAATTCAAAATCGATTTGTATGAGCGGGAACTTGAGAAGCAACGCATTCAACTGGATTATATGAAGCTGCAAATCAAACCTCACTTCTTCCTGAACTGTCTGACCAACATTTATAGCATGGCACAAATGCAGATGCATGAAGAAATTGAGCAAATGGCCTTATCTACCTCAAAGTATTTTCGTTATATCTTCCAGAACGATGGAGATTTTGTGAGGTTGGGGGATGAGATCGAGCATGTCCGGATCTATCTCGATATTCAAAAGCATCGATATCAGAACGCCCTGGCCTATCACATTGAACAAGCTGACGAGCTAGTCGATACCCCTATTCCTCCGCTCGTCCTGCAAACCTTTGTAGAGAATGCCGTCAAATATGCGGTATCCCGAGTCTCGGAGGTGCAGATAAATCTCTTCGTAAGGGCTAATGAAGGGGAGGGAAAGAAGCGAATGACGATTGGCATAACTGATACTGGACCGGGATTCCCACCTGATATTCTGCATGATTTGCAGCAGGGTCTGCCCCTGGATCAGTCGGCGGGAACTCACATCGGAATCATGAACACATTACAACGCTTGAATTCTTTGTACCATGGCCTGGCCGACGTATCCTTCTCCAATGGCAGGAATGGCGGGGCCTGCGTCACTTTATCCCTTCCGGCTTATGTCGGAACGAACAGGAGTGTAGCCCGATGAATGCATTAGTCGTTGATGATGATTATTACGTTGTTACCGCCTTGGAGAAGAAGATTGACTGGGCTGAGCTTGGCATAGAGAACGTGTTTACAGCGAACAATGTGGCGCAAGCAAGGGAGGTATTACAGCTACATCCGGTGCAAATCCTGATCTCGGACATAGAGATGCCTCAGGGCAGCGGACTGGAGTTGCTGGCCTGGATTCGGGAGGAGAACTACGCGGTGCAAGCCATCTTCTTGACGAATTACGCAGACTTCAATTATGCACAGAAAGCCATTGAGCTACAAAGCTTCGAATACTTCCTGAAGCCGATAGAATTCGATAAGCTCAAATTGATTCTGCAAAAGGCCATCGTACAGGCGAAAGAGTTACAAAGTCGGGAGAAAGCCATTCAGGAGGGGGGCTATTGGCAGAAAAATCAGGCTAATCTGGTGGAATACTTCTGGCGCAAGCTGGTCGGCGCAAGTGTCTCCGCTCCCGTCAAGCCTGCGGTGGTGGTGCAAGCCATGGAGGACCAGCATCTCGTCTACTCGATGAACGATCTGATTCAGCCGGTGCTCATTCATGTGTTCCCTTATAACGGCAGCATGGGGCGGGAGGAGAAGAGCTTGTTCGACTTCGCCTTGCAAAATGTTCTGCATGAATTGTTACAGGGCCCCAGATTTACCGCTGAAGCCGTGCTGGAATTTCGTGATTATCATTGGATGGTTATTCTCAAATGGAAGCAGCAGCCGGAACCTGCTGTGCTGGAGGAATTGTGGAGTTCATGGTTCGAGCGAGCTGGCGCTTATTTGAAATGTGATGCCTGTTGTTGCATTGGACTGTCAGGCCAAATTGAGAGCATCGGGCCCGTGCTCCATCAGTTGCTGGCTATGAATGATAATTTGCCCAAGACGCGCAACCGCACTTACTGGGCAGAACGGGATGGGCGGCCAAGGCAGCCGGAGTATCAGCCACCTGATCTGACGCACCTGGAAGAGCTGCTGCATCAGAATAATCCCGGGGATTTCCTGAAGGAAACCTCACGTTATCTGCGGGAGCGTCTGGATCGCCAAACGCTGGACACCGCAGGGCTCGCCTTGTTCCGCCTGGACATCGTGCAGCTTGTCTATGCCTTCCTTAAGCTGAAGGGGATTGAGGCCCACAAATTGTATGCGGCCAAAGCCAATGAACAACTACTGGCGCAGTCGCTTTATTCGATCGAGGATATGGAAACGTACGTGACTTACCTGGTGCATACCGCGATGGCTTATCACGACTTCGCTGCCGAGCCACAATCCGTGGCCGAAGAGATTAAGCAATATATTCATGAGCATTACGGAGAAGACCTGACCCGCAATGATCTGGCGGAGGTGGTCTATTTGAATCCGGACTATCTGGCCCGGCTATTCAAGAAGGAGACGGGCATTTCCCTGGGCAGCTATGTCATTCAAGTCCGCATCTCTGTAGCCAAGCGGTTGCTGGAGACGACCAAGCTGTCCGTGTATGCCGTAGCCAATCAAGTTGGATATACTAACTACTCTTATTTCTCCAAGTTGTTCAAGCAAGAAGTCGGAGTGACTCCCAATGAGTATAAGAAGCAGCCAAGGGTTCAGGCCAAGTCATCTCGCCCTCTATCGCAAACGTAATAAAGAGCTAAATGCTGGCACTATTGAGGGGAAAAGGTTGACGGGGCTCCATCGATATAGGCTTGAAGCTGCTCTGCACTCGTAATCTCTCCAAAGATCGGCTGGGCAATGTCTCCATGCGGATCAATGATATAGGTAGTTGGCAGGGAGGTTACCCCGTACAGCTCAGAGATTCTGCCGGTAGCATCAAGAATGACGGGGAATTCAAAACCATGCCCCGTTAGAAATTCATTGACCGTGCCCCGCGATTCGCCCACATTTACGAACAAGGTGGTGACCTTGGAGGTCTGCTCCTGTGCCAGCCGCTCGATCAAGGGTAACTCATTCACGCAAGGCTCACACCAGGAAGCCCAGAAGTTCAACACGACAGTCTTGCCTTGACTGGCGGCCAGAGAAATCTGGCTTCCTTCACTATCGACAGCCTCAAAGATTGGAGCCGCACGGCCCACATCCAATCGTCCGTCCCCCGCTTCCTGGACATGTGAACGCCAGGCTGAAGCCACAGCCCACAACGCAGCCACAGCCAACACCAAGGCGAGCAGCCATGTGAGGGGACGTTGCCAGTTACGGTTAGCCTTCGTCATCTCGCCGCTCCTCCCAAGAACCAAGTCCCAAACTTTGCTGAAAAGCGCGGTGTAACGGAAGAGGGCCATAAAGCGCACGGAAATACTCCACCGTCCCTTCTCCGCAAATACGTCCGTTGTTCAAGAAGATGACCTCATCCGCCAACTCCTCGGCGATGTCCAGTTGGTGCGTCGAGAATAACACCGTTTGCCCTTCCAGCTTCACGCTCTTCAAGATGGCTACAAACTCCTGCATCCAATACGGGTCCAGGCCATTGGTCGGTTCATCCATCAGTATTAGAGATGGAGACGAGAGCATAGCCTGAGCGAATAACACCCGTTGCCGCATCCCCTTGGAGAAGGAGTTGACCCGCTTATGCCGCTTGTCGTCCAGACCCACCATCTCCAGCACTTCCCGAACCCGTGACTCCGGCTCCCGGCGAAGTGATGCCCAGAACGATAAGATCTCTTCCGCCGTCAAGCCTGCCGGGAATTGAAAATCATCGGGCATATATCCAATCTGCCCGGCAAATTGTTTCCGGTCTTCTTTCCAACGTAAGCCGCCTACACGAATATCGCCGGAGGTTGGCTGGAGGATGCCGGCGACCATACGCAGAATCGTACTTTTTCCTGCTCCGTTGCCCCCGCACAACCCTACGATGCTTCCAGCAGGCACCTGAAAGGACACTTCATGTACAATGGTCTGGCCTTTGATGATCTTATTCAGGCCCGACACAGTTACCAGTGGTTCAGCCATGTGTTCTCCCCCTCTCCCAGATCGCGTACACAATACTCAGCGCAGAGAGCAGCCAAAGGATAAATAAAGCTGCAAACCATAGGCTCCCGCCAGTCCCCTGAATCCACGTCACCCATTGGTAATATTCAGGACCCAGGATAGAGCCCCCGCCCAGTTTGACCACGACGAACAATCTGACGAATTCCGCCGGATTCAGCAAGGTCAACATCACTAGAAGTGGCTTGATCCACAAGTAAGGTACGAATCCGAGCAGGGCGATGAGAATCGCAGGCCAGCCGATGACAGCAAAGAACCAGACCATCACCGAGATCGTCATCGCCTGCCAGCGATTTCGGGATAAAGCGCCGATCACCAGAGCTAACGCCAGAAATAGCAGGACCAAACCACAGGAAAATAAGAAGAACAGCAGATAGGTGTTCACCTCAAAGCGCTGTCCCATTAATACTGAGATGACGCCCATTAATCCGTAGCCAAAAGAAATAATTGTAAGCAGCACAATCGCAAGCCCCGCAAACTTGCCCAGCAGGAACGGCAAGGTTCCCAGAGGATACGTCGCCAGTAAGGACCAGCTTCCTTCCTCCTTCTCCCCTGTCAGCGAGAAGGACCCCAGGAATAATGCCATCAGAGGCAGTAAATACAATATCAGGCTGAGCATTGATCCGGTAACTCCAGAATATCCGCTAATGTCAGTCTGGGCATTAATGAGCAGCAAACAAAGGCTGAATACCGAGAATAAGACCAGAAAGGAATATGCCCATGGATTGCGGAACCCTACCTTAAGTTCCTTGCGTGCAATTTGAAGCAGATCAGACATGAACAGTAGCTCCAATCCTCTAAATTAATTAATGCCCGTCGTGGCCTTCGGTACTCTCATGATGAGCATTGGCATCGTCAGACGAATGTTCCTCTTCGTTATTATCATGCGCGTGCCCCTCTTCTCCCTCTTCATGGGAGTGCATATCCATCATCCCTCCACTTTGCTCCCAGGTATGATTCGCCAGGTCTGCGGAACGAAGTAACGTACCCACACCTTGCTCAGCCATAAATGCTTCAGCAGAAGCCTCGTCCTTGAAGCTGACAATTCCATAAGCCATCGGAGTACGAATGGAAGCATCGTAAACATAAAATGCTTGGTCGAACTCGATCCATGCCTTATCGTTGTAGTCGCGTACAAAGTCCATGCCAATATCGTCCGTACCATGTTGATTTTTCCACTCATTCATGCAGCCGATATCGTCAAACTTCAAGCTCTTGCCGTCCTTGGTAACAATTTGAGTAGCATAGGCATCATCCTTCACCTGCATATTGCAAATGACGCAAATATCCACATCTTCGTTGATAGGCTGGGCCGCATAGGTTTTCGCGCCGCAGCCCGCAAGCACAACCAGCACTAGCATCAAAGCCGTAATTAACATTCCTTGTTTCATGATTTTCTTCCTCCTGAATAAATGATGGTTAATATGGATGTCAGCAATAGGATCGAGGCGATAATGGCCATAAAGGCCGTCTCCGAAATATACTCCCGTTCTGTCAGCGTGCCGGATGCGGACAACGGCATATTGGGCGATACCCGTGGAGCAAGATCCGTCGTCCAGCTATTCCGTTCCCCCTCATACATACCGCTTAAGAAGTTAATACCCGGCGACTGGAAGAACAACTGATAAGCAGCATCGCTCGATACAAGCTGGGCATAGAACGGGTTCATAGCATACTTGATTTCACTGACCCCATCCCCATTCAAGTCCAGTACCTGCGCAGAATCCCAATAGTTGAGTTCTATCTGGTTGCCCCCGCTATCTCGGGCTTCCGCCTCGATTACATTAGCTACAAAGTCGTTATGATGAATGAGATTATTCTCAGCATCAATAAATTGAATGCCCACAAAATTACGGTAAATCGAGTTGTTCATCAGTTCATTTCCACTGGACATTTCCAGATAAATGCCTACCCGGTTACCATCCACGATGTTCTTCTCCACCACGGAAGACTGTACATCGTAAAGCAGAATGCCCTGCGAATTTACGTTGGCGCTCTGCTTGGTGAAAGAGTTTTCAGCCACCCTTACGTTCGTAACCCCCATCACCATAGCCCCGGTCATGTTGTATTCCCCGGAATTGCCTACAATTTGAGTACCGTCAATATACATACAATGAATGCCGTAACGGGAGCCTGCGATTCTATTATTTATAATGTTCAGGTTCATGCTGTTCTCCAGATAAATACCGTCTCTCATTCTGAGTATCCGGTTGCCCTCAAGCTGGTTCTCGTGAGAATCGTACAAATCGATGCCGTTCCCCTTCTCCCCCATGCGGGTTGCTCCTTGCTGCCCGCTATCCCAAGCAATTACATTATTCATCAGTATTCCACGATCCGCAGCACGCAGGACGATACCGAAGCCGCGGGTTGTTATGCGCAAGTCTTGCAGCAGGAAGTCATCTGCTTGCACGGTAACCGCTGCCAATTCTTCCCCGCCTTGCTGCTGTGCAATACGAAGTCCACGTACGGCAACTCCTTCGGCAGATATGGTGATAGCAGAGGCAGTCTGTTCATTAACCAGCGCTGCCTTTGAACCGTCTATTGTGATTGGCTTATCAATCCGGACGGGCCCGGCATATTTCTGTTCCTCCAGTATGATAAGTTCCCCCGGCTTAGCCTGGTCAACCAATTCCTGTAGGGAAGGGAGGGACTCCAGTTCGTTCTCTTCACCAAAGACGGATGCGGCAGGCCACATCAGATTCAAACCGATACCGCCCAATAGAAGCAGGGCAGATAATATGGAGAAGCTCCATTTACGTAATCCCTTCAAGATCAGAAACACCCCCATATCATCATAAGCAATAACTTTTATCGCTTAATATAGCCCATCCGAGTGATATAACGAGGAAAACTTACTATTTGTATGTCGTTTTTGTGACATCGCGATATTAGGATCGCACCAGGAGGAGTTTACCAGCTTACTTTGGTGTAGTATAATTATTTGTAATTATTACGAATAAAATTCAATTAATTTAAGGAGTCTGCTATGCAACCTATCTATACCCCCAAGCTCCTTCCGGCCAAAGCCATTCGGCACCGCCGGTTCGGCTCGACAGACCCCGTACCGGGCAGTAAGCCCACTGCGAAGGAACAAATGCCCGATTTGCAAAACCAACAGGAGGATTATCTGTTCGCTATTGATCAAGTTGGCATCAGCCGGGTGCGCCACCCTGTCCAGATTGAGTCCGACCTGATGCCTTCGTCTCAAACCAGCATTGCGACAATTGCGCTGACGACAAGCTTGCCGCAGGAGTCCAAGGGGATTAACATGAGCCGATTAACTGAGCAACTGGAGTTGTACCGCCAGCAAGGAGGGTCTACCCGGCTCCGGGATCTGTGCGGCTTCACCCGTGAGCTGGCGGAGCGAATGGAGCAGAACAATGCGGAGATCACGCTGACCTTCCCATGGTTCTATGAGCGTTCGGCTCCGGCTACAGGACAAAGCGGCCTCAATCATGCCGATGTCACCATCAAGATTGGCTATGAGAAAGGCTTGGCTTATACCGCCGAGCTTGGCCTTCAGGTGGCTGTTACAACCTTATGTCCTTGCTCCAAGGAAATCAGCGAGTACAGTGCCCATAATCAACGAGGCATCGTCTCGGTGATGGCCGTCGTCGATCCGCTGACCTTGCAGGCAGCAGATTGGAAGGTGCGGCTGCTGGAGGCAGCGGAATCCAACGCCAGCAGTGCGTTGCATCCGGTTCTTAAGCGGCCGGACGAGAAGAGAGTCACGGAGCAAGCGTATGAAAATCCCCGCTTTGTGGAGGACATGGTCCGGCTTGTAGCCGCGGATATGTATGAGATGGAAGACGTCCAAGCCTTCACCGTGGAATGCCGCAATGAGGAATCGATTCATATGCATGATGCGTGTGCTCGAATCGCTTATGACAAGAGGGTACTCCATAGCTGAAGTGAGGATATCCCATGGCTAAAATTTCGAAGGAGTACCTTCAGCTACTATTGAAAACAGAGCCATATTAGTAAAAAAACAAGAAGCTCAGCGGTCTATCTCTGCTGAGCTTCTTGGTTTTTGGCATGCCACCCTGCCTTTGTAAATAAATTGTGACAGGCGGAAGCCTCGGTTGTTGGTTCGTTGGTTGGTTCGTTGGTTGGTTCGTTGGTTGATTGGTTGGTTGTGCGAATCATTATGCTCGCACGGTCTTTCCACAGATTAGCGGGAAATTCTCCATCTAATTATTCCATTTCTATTGAAATTTACAATTTAGATGGAAATCCTCCCGTTAATCCAGGCATATTCATAGAAAACGGATGATTTCCGGTATATTATAGGGAGAAATTCCCTATAAATTAGATAAATCCTCTGTTTTCCTGCAAATAAGGGGACTTTTTCCCGCTAATCCGGTCTACGAAGTCACTTTCAATAGAAGTGTGGTAAACAATCAGAGCCTACCACCGGTATGAGCTTACACTCGCTGTTTCCACTTCATACCGTTTCTCCGGTTCTTCGAACCTGCCGCTATCCGTTCACCGCACTTCTAAAACTGCGGCAACGGGTCGTTAAGCTCACGCCAATTGCCTTGCATTTCTGCATCCGTCAGCAAGGCCTCATCCAGACTGCGAGTAATCCGCTCGCGATCCAGGCCCACACCGATGAAGACAAGCTTGGTAATTCGGTCTCCCCAGACCTCATCCCAGTCCGGCGTCTTGGGATATTCACTACCGAAGTAAGCGAGTCGTTCTTCTTCCGATAGCGCCGCTACCCATAACCCGGCTGAAGAAAGCTGGCGGGATACCCCCGCCTGACTGAAGGAGAGCGCCAGGTTGTTGCGCGTGGCAATCCACATCAGTCCTTTGGAGCGCACCACTTCTTTTGGCCATTTGGCCATCCATTGCAGCAGCCGCTCAGGGTGGAAGGGAACCTTCCTCGCATACACAAACGAATTGATCCCATATTCCTCAGTCTCCGGCGTGTGGTGCTCCTGTTGCAGCTCCTGTATCCAACCCGCCGATGTGCTGGCTGCCTCGAAATCGAACAAATGCGTATTCAGAATGTCCTTCGGATCCACCTTGCCATGGGTAGTGCGAATCATTTTGGCTCTCGGCTGCAAGCTTCGCAAGGCCTGCTCCAACTGGTCCAGTTCAGCTTCGCTCACCATATCACATTTGTTGATAATCAAGACGTCGCAAAATTCAACCTGATCAATCAGCAGGTGGACAACGCCTCGGGTATCCTCTTCCCCCGCCTGCTGGCTGCGATCCCGCAAAGTCTCCCTGGTATGATAATCCTGCCAGAAATGATAGGCATCCACGACAGTCACCATGCAGTCCAACCGGGTCAGGCTTGATAGGTCAATCCCCTGCTCTTCATCCACATATGTAAAGGTCTGAGCCACCGGCAATGGCTCTCCAATTCCCGTCGATTCGATCAAGATATAGTCAAATCGCTTCTCCCGCGCCAGGCGCTCCACCTCCTGCAGCAAATCATCCCGCAGCGTACAGCAAATGCAGCCGTTGGACATCTCGACCAGCTTCTCTTCCGTACGGCTCAAGCCTCCACCATCGCGAACCAGATCGGCATCAATGTTGACCTCACTCAGATCATTGACGATAACCGCTACTCTCAGCCCCTCCCGGTTGTTCAGCACATGGTTCAGAACGGTCGTCTTACCTGCGCCCAAATAGCCGCTCAAGACCGTCACCGGAATTTTATCCTGCTCCTTCTCCATCTCTCGAACGGGTACGTTCATGTCTGATGCAGCTCCTTTTTTGTGAATTTGTCGGGAAAAACCTCATCTTGCTGCCTTAGCCAGCCATTAACATTGACAGTTCTCCTCGCAACAGCTCAGGTCGGTTAGCAGCATCCCTTGACGGGCGTATTCTTCCAGCACCTTGGTATCCAGCCCCATTCGACTGGCAATCTCCCCAGCGACCACACCAAAGCGTTGTCTGAATTTATATATAAAGCAGAAAATTAAATGCTCATGCCGCACGCTTGGTCCAGCCACGAATAACCCCGGCGTCGCCGTCGACTCGTCGAACTCATTCAGTCGCACCGTACCGGTGTCATCCTGCTCAAACAAATCAGCGATCAGGTTCAGGCTGCCCCGAAATCCAGTGGCCAAAATGGGAGGGCTAGGGGTCCTCAGTATACGAGTGTCCCCGGAGTTCCCTTCAACATAAACCAGGTACCCGTCATGATCCTCGGCCGGTTCAATCCAGCCCACTTCGTAACCTGCCATCAGTTCCACCTGACCGTCCGGTATTTCCCGCAACCGATCCTTGGTAAAAGGTGATAACTCCATGCTGGGATCACTGCTGCCCTTTGCCGTCCAGCGAGCATTACGGTCAATGAGCGTTACCTTGCGGCCAAGCCGGGCCAAATGTATCGCCGCATCGGCGCCACTTTCATAGCCTCCGATAATCAGATGCTCCTCGCCCTCCAAATCACCCCAGGTCCGAATCAAGCTGCTATGGATGGCATACTCAGCCCCCGGGAATCCTCCTAATTCAGGATACTGGAATTCCCCCGCCGCCCAAATGACGTATTTACTCCGCATCGTTCCTGCTGAGGTCTGCAAGACAAAACCCTCGTCCGGCTGGGGCTGTATCGCCGTCACATCAACCCCGGTCTGTACCGGAAGCTGCTTATATTCGGCCACCGCCTGCAGATATTGCGCATATTGCTCACCCGAAGGATGCTCCGTCCCCAGCGTATACGCCGGGGAGGTGTTTAGGCTGACGGCATTAAGATCAAGAATGCCATACGCATTTCCTGTAAAGGAAGGCGTAATCATGCGCATTTCCTTGGGCCACATACGAAAGGATGCTCCAATGCTTCCCCGCTCCAGAATTGTATAACGGGGGACATTAAGCTCTTGCAGCAAGCACCCCAGGCCAATGCCCGCCGCACCGCCGCCTACAATGATACAATCCCAAGCTTCTTCCATGATATCTGTCCTCCTCTCATGTTCCTGCCGTCCATAATTGCGGCTTGTATTCCGTATAAGCCTCCTGCAAGTGCTGCCCGGACAGCGCACCGTCCTCGATAATGGCCTTGCGCTTGGCCTTCAACACAATTTGCTCCATGTCAGCGAAGCTGCAACCGTCCAGCAGCCCGGAAGCCGTCTCATGCACGGGCTCCGCCTGATGGAATCCGTTAAGCAGCAGGGTGAGAAACTCGCTCCGCTGAGCATCATCCGGCATCGCATAGGTCATCTTCGTATCGAAGCGCCGCCAGACAGCCTGATCCAGTTCCTCTTCCAAATTGGTGGCCGCCATAAAGATGCTATCGCCCTCGAATTCATCCAGACATTGGAGCAGCGTGTTAACCACCCTGGACATTTCCTTCACCTCATCATTGTTGTCCCGCGTTCGACCTACCGCATCGAACTCATCCAGGAACAACACGCAGGGCGTGGTCTTGGCATAATCAAATACCTTACGAAGATTGCTGCCCGTCTCTCCAAGGTGACTATGGATGATAGCATCCAGCCTCACCAGGATCAGCGGAAGACCTAATTGGGCAGCAATGTAAAAGGCCGTCAGCGTCTTTCCCGTTCCCGGCGGCCCAAACATGACGATTTTGTTCGGAATTGGCACTTCATAATGCTCGAACTTCTCCTTCATCCCTATGATGGTAATGAACTCTTCCACGATTTGGCGGTTCACCGGGGCAAATACAATTCGCCTAACCTTACGCTCACACTCCTTGGGGGTATAATAAGTCGCCACATCCGTTCCCTTGGACCGGGGTAAGCGAAAATTCGTATTTTTCTTGTTGCTCATCTATTTGCTTCTCCTTTTAGAAAGCAGGCACCATAGGAGCCTGCTTTTAATCCACTCACACTAGCTCGGCCTCGTCCAAATCAGTTACAGGCCAAAATAGACCGTCCACATCCAGTTCAACCTGTTCCAACTGATATTCAAAGTCGGGGGTGGGCAAAATCGATCGGACCTCTTCCCAGCCCTGGACACCGTTCCAGGCGTATACCCGCCACTTGCCTCGTTCCAGAGCAAATCGGGCAACCGCTATACCATGCCACTTGCGGCCTTGTGTGTCGGGTCTTTCTTCCATCAGGGTCAAGCCCGCAGCATTCCACTCATAGGTCAAACAGACAGAGGAACGCACCTCACGCGGAACCTTTACTGCTATGTAGCCCTCCAATATCCGTTCAACCCTGCGGACCGTCAATTCATCCACCTTCGAGTCTAAAATCCATTGCATGCCCTACGTTCCTCCCGTCAGCCTGGAAATGTGGTTTAATAGTAATTTTTACGATTTAACTCAGTATAATAATCTTGGCTTTTCCTTGTCAACTGTTAACTCACGATTGATGGAGCCTCTCTACCCACTTTTGTTCACTTAATCCGCTTGTTATTTGTAGTTATTACGATTAAAATGAAAGGCGAATCTTTTATATTTACTAATGAAGGAGCCTCACCTCATGTCATCGCTTCCTAACGGTCTTGCTAACGATCTGCTTACCTTCAAGACCATATTTATCAGCATCTTTCTCGAAGCTCTTCCATTTATTTTGCTGGGGGTCTTGTCCTCCTCCCTGGTGCAATTGTTTGTCTCGGAAAAGTTAATCTCGCGTCTGGTCCCCCGAAATCCTGTCCTTGGCATTCTGTTCGCCTGCTTCTTCGGCGTGTTGTTCCCGATTTGCGAATGCGGCATGGTGCCGGTCATTCGTCGCCTGATCGCCAAGGGCATGCCGGTGTATATTGCCGTTGTCTTTATTTTAAGCGGGCCGATACTCAATCCTGTCGTATTTTTCGCTACATATACCGCATTCCGTAGCCGTCCAGAGGTCCTTTACTCCCGCATGGGCTTGGCCTTTCTCGCGGCCTTGATCATCGGGCTGATCATGTATCGCTTCATCCGCTATCAGCCGCTGCGCTGGAATCTGGATTCCCTATACCAAGAGGACGAAAATCGCAGCGTGCAGCATCAGGGCTGGACGGGGAAAACCACCTCGTTGTTCATGCATATGTCGAATGAATTTTTTGAGATGAGCAAATATTTGACGCTGGGTGCCCTGATTACCGCCTTGATTCATACTTTCGTCAATACAGGACAACTGATGGCCTACGGTAACGGCCCGCTGTCCTCTCATCTGATGATGGGGGCATTTGCCTATATTCTCTCGATCTGCTCAACTTCGGATGCCTTCGTGGCCTCCTCCTTCACGGGAACCTTTGCCACGGGCTCACTGATTACCTTCCTGGTGCTTGGGCCGATGCTCGATTTCAAAGGAACCTTGATGCTATTGTCCGTGTTCAAGACCAAATTTGTGATGACGCTGGGAGCTATTATCTTAATCGTGGTACTCACGCTCAGCATCGGATGGGACCAATTGTTCCTTAGATCATTCTCGTAAAAAAGGAGGTTCGCCCTATGAACAGCAAACCACAAACTGCCACCGCAGTTCATTACAGCATCAGAACGGTCATTCTGCTAGGCATCTCCGTCTATATTGCCTACCTGGTCGAGACCAACAGCCTTCAGCTCTATATTGGCGAACGCATTCGGCCGTTAGTTAGTGCATCTGCCCTGTTCATGTATGCCTTGGCCGTCATTCAGGGCTTCCTAGCCTATCGTACCTATAGAGGGTCTGTCGTCGAGTGTGACTGCTGCAGCACACCTCCGGCCAAATCATGGCCCAGAGCCAGCCTGCTTTATGGCCTGATCGCTCTCCCGCTGTTGCTGGGCTTCCTGCTTCCCGATACCGTTCTGGGCGGTTCCTTTGCCAGCAAGAAAGGAATCATCCTTAGCGCGGTTGCTCCCGCCTATGGCGGCGGACCGGCTCAGCCGGCACAGCCCGCTCAGCCTGCGGCTATGAATGAGGATACTGCCGATTCAACCGAGTCGACAGAAGCAGCAGACGAGGAGGCTGGCTCAGTGAACAACGAGGCAACCATCACCTCCCCGCCCACCGAAGAGGAGCTCGACCAACTGTTCGTGGCCGAGGACGACTTTAGCCGCGACCTGGCTGTATTGGCCAAACGCCTATATGTCTTGCCGATGATTGAGGTCAGACCCGACATTTATATGGAGGTACTCTCTGCCATTGTTTCCTTCAAACAGGCCTTTATGGGCAAGGAGATTGAAATTAACGGGTTCGTTTATCGGGAATCGGGGCTTACAGATAATCAATTCGTCATCGGCCGCATCGCCGTGCAATGCTGTACGGCTGATGCTACGCCCTATGGGGTGTTAGCGGAATACGAAGGCGCACCCGAGCTCAAGGACGATACTTGGGTGAAGCTGAAGGGCACGATCGGAGAAACGGAATATAACGGCAATGTCATCATCAAAATCGATGTCTCCGAGTCCAGTGTCATTGAAGCCCCGGACAATCCATATATATATCCTAACTTTGATTTTCTGAATGCTCCGATAGATTGATAGATTAGCAGGTAAGGAGGGAGTTAAGAGATGAAGACCCCGGTCATTATTCTCAGCGGCTTTCTGGGCAGTGGCAAAACCACGCTGCTCCTGGAGCTGATTAAGCAAACTTACAGCAGGCAGCTTAAGCCGGCCATTCTGATGAACGAGTTGGGCAAGGCGGATGTGGATGGCCGCATTCTGGCGGAAGCGACGAAGGATGTGCCGCTGGAGAAGCTATTTGACGGATGTATTTGCTGTAGCAAAAAAAGTGAAATTACCGGTTCGCTGGAAGGATTGCTGGCTCTCGCTCCCGATGTAATTATCGTAGAACTCACGGGGGTGGCTAACCCGGAGGAGGTTGTGGATGCCATGGCTGAACCTGAACTTCTGGATAAGGTAAGCCTTCATCGGATCGTGACGGTCATTGATGGCGAGAATGCGCTCGATTACAACAGCATCTTTGCCTCCGACAAGCAGCTTGTTCACACGCTGCGGCGGCAAATGAGCGTAGCCGATCTGATCCTGCTCAACAAAACCGACCTGATCTCTCCTGCTCAGCTAACCAAGGTGACGCAAATTATTCGCAAGCATAATAATGCGGCTTCCATTTACAATACAGTGCAAGCAAAAATCGAGGGGGATCTCATACTGAATGGGCTGCTCCCGCTCCAGCTTTCGGCAAGGTCTACCAGCCGACTTAAAGTCGTATCGGCGGCACACCAGCACCAGCATCATCATAGCACCCCAGGTGCCGCTCATAGGCACGAGAAAGAACAGGATTATCAGGATAACGCCTCCTTCTCCCGTATTCAAAGCATTTATCTCCCGGTCATCCACCCTACGCCCTTTTCGTTAAGGGAATTGGGGAAATTCCTCAAGGCCCAAGGGAGTCAAGTCCTTCGGGCCAAGGGATACCTCCCGATAAGTGGCTCAGGAGATGCCACGCTGATCCAGTATGCCGGCAAGCAGCTCCGCTATGAGTCCAGCACCTACCGGGGGCCCCATTATCTGGTGGTCATCGGCTACGAGCTGGATGAGCAGAAGCTGCTGGCCCAGTGGACAGCATTGAAAGGCTAATGATCCACGACGGACCCATCTTCATGCAGCCGGGTCAGTAAAGGTCTGCGAGAATACGGATATTTCTCAGCCACCCGGTCTACCAGTTCAATGCCGATGCCCGGCTTAACGGGCAGTTCCATATAGCCATCCTGGCAACCAAAGGTTTCTTTAACCATATCCTTCTTACGCACTCCCTTCTCTACACCGGTGGAGCCAAACTTCTCGGATAAGGCAGGCTGGTCGTCGCCCGGATATTCCAGAATGGCAAAGTTCGGAATGCTGGCCGCAATTTGCAGGCAAGCCGCCGTCGACACGGGGCTCAAGGGATTATGCGGAACGACCTTGACCCCGTACGCCTCGGCAATCGCCGAAATCTTCTTCGTCCCCGTAATGCCTCCGCAGGTACATACGCATGGCCGAATATAAGCCGCAGCGTCCTTGCGAATCAATTGGGCAAATTCTTCTGGAGAATTAAGACGCTCTCCCGTAGCAATCGGTACATTGATATGCTTGGCAATCAGTTCGGTAGAATCCAGATTGTCTGGCGTCGTCGGGTCCTCAATGAAATAAGGAAGGTATTTCTCAATGCCTTTGGCAAAAGCGATGGCTTCGGTTGGCTTCAACTGTCGGTGCAGCTCCAGGCATAAATCTACATCATAGCCCACCGCCTCACGATAGGCTCCTACTCGTTCAATCGCATGTCCGATACGCTGCGCGTAGGTCTCACTCAATGGCTCCGTCCGAGGCTGATCCAGAAATGGCGACAAGTGTCCCGCCGCAGTAAACCCCTGGTTCTTCGCGGCGACAAGGTTCTCAATCATTTCCTCCGTCGTTCTCCCGCCTACATGATAATACACGCGCGCCTTATCTCGCACTTTACCGCCAAGCAGATTATATACCGGAGTGCCGTAATATTTGCCAGCAATGTCCCATAAAGCCACGTCAATGGCACTGATCGCTCCCATGATTGCCGCTCCGCGAAAATGCCAGCAACGATACATGTATTGCCAGTGGTGCTCAATTCGCAGCGGGTCCTGACCGATTAAATACGATTTGAAGGTCTCCACCGCTTCACGCGAAGCATCAAGAAATCCCCAGGCTCCGGATTCTCCCAACCCGGTCAGTCCTTCATCCGTGTGAACCTGTACAAATAAATACCGATTAACCGGCAAAATATCGATGTCCGTTATCTTCATATAACCTCCACCTCATCATAACGTGGTGGCACCGGACGATTCGTATAGCGCAGCACTTCATCTGCATCCCCGGGGAACGGAGTAAATTCGAGTTCTTCCTTATTGCGGAGAAAAGCGATGGCATAAGCCACGTTAGCGGCAATTCCATACTGCAATGCATCTTCATCCATATCAAACTGGGGATGATGCACCCCGGCCACAATCCCCTTTTCCTCATTACGCACGCCGACATTGGCAGCTACGCCGGGATAATAAGCCGTCAGGGTCGCAAAGCTTTCGGTGCCGAGGCTGCGTTTTTTGACCGTTACGTAATCCTCCCCAAGTGCTGCACTCACCGCATCCCTGGCAATTTCATAGCATTGCTCCTGAGTGACTACCGGCAGACTGGGACCGGAGAAGACCTGGAACTCTACCTCGCAGCCATAAATCTCCGCCGTCTTGGTAATTACCTTGCGCAGCTCTTCCCGGTAAATGCGACCTGTCTCCCCATTGAAGAAACGTACGGTGCCAGCAAATTCCAACGATTCCGGTATTACGTTCCGCCGTGTTCCCCCTTGCACCATCCCCAAGCTGACGGTCAACGGCTCCGTTGGATCGATATATCGCATGCGCAGCTCCTTAATCCCAGTTGCAATCGCCACAAAGCAATCAATAGGATTGTTGGCGCGGTCAGGCCGTGAGGCATGACCGCCCTTGCCGGTCAGCTTGATCTCGAAGTTAAGATTCCCTCCACAGTTCGGACCCGGAGCCAGACTGATCAGCCCCTTGTTCAGGAAAGGATCAATATGCAGCGCCCAGCAACCGTCAATGCGGATATTCTGCTGCTGGATATGCTTCATTACATAATAAATATTGTTGCCGCCCTCTTCCCCTCGTTCAAAGAGCAAAATAACCCGGCCTTCAAGCTGATCTCTGTGCTTCAGCAGAATTCTTCCGGTAGCCAGCAGCATCGCGGTATGGGAATCATGACCGCACATATGGGCTACACCATCCACCTGACTGACACAGGTCTTTGGACCAAGCAAATTGTTGGGCGACTCCTGCATTAGCAAAGCGTCACAGTCCGCTCGCAGCAGAATCGTTTTCCCGGGAACCTTGCCTTCAATAATTCCTAAAACGCCTCCATCCGGGATATTCTCATAGGGAATTCCCGCCTTGGTGAGCTCACTGATAATCAGCTTAACGGTATTGAATTCCTTGGATGTCGGTTCTGGATAGGTGTGTAGGTGTCGTCTGATTCCCACCGTATAATCGAGCAACGCCGCGCTCTCTTGCAATACATTGACCATCTGTTTCTTCCTCCTTAGGGTTGTTTCATCTATGAATTCAAGGGATAATGGCAGGCCACCCCATGTCCATCTCTCACTTGCTCAAACTGCGGCGCCTCCCGGCGACAACGTTCCGATGCCAAGGGACAACGTGGGTGGAAGCTACAACCG
This sequence comes from Paenibacillus senegalimassiliensis, assembly GCF_001486585.1. Taxonomy (GTDB): domain Bacteria; phylum Bacillota; class Bacilli; order Paenibacillales; family Paenibacillaceae; genus Fontibacillus; species Fontibacillus senegalimassiliensis. The sequence goes on along the minus strand of NZ_LN909043.1, from coordinate 244,205 downwards.
ACAGGCAGATCAGCCGGATTGGGCAAATCTCCTTGCAGAATAATCCGTTCTTTTTTCCTGCGGGGATCGGCAATAGGCACAGCGGAGAGCAGCGCCTGGGTATAGGGATGCCGAGGACTCGCAAACAGTTCATCCCTTGTGGCAAGCTCAACGATTTTCCCCAAATACATAACCGCAATCCGCTCGCTGATGTATTTCACCGACCCCAAGCCATGGGCGATGAAAATATAGGTGAGCTGGTACTCCTGCTGCAATTTTTTAAGCAGATTCAAAATTTGCGATTGCACGGATACGTCGAGTGCCGAGACTGGCTCATCACACACGATCAACTTCGGTTTCATAGCGAGTGCCCGCGCGATCCCCAGACGCTGACGCTGTCCACCGCTGAATTCATGAGGGTATTTGTTCAAATGCTGAGCTCCAAGGCCTACCACCTCCAGAAGCTCTGCCACAAGCCGCTCGGTCTCCGCGCCCGTAGACAGACGATGCACACGCAGCGGCTCCGCGATAATGTCCTTCACTTTCAGCCGGGGATTCAAGGAACTGTAGGGGTCCTGGAAAATAATTTGTAATTCGCGGCGGACCCTTCGCACCTCTTCCTCATTCATCGCCGTCAAATTTTGATTTTGGAACCAGATCTCTCCTGCGGTAGGCTCCAACAGTTGCAGGATCAACTGCCCGGTTGTAGATTTTCCGCAGCCGGATTCCCCAACTATGCCAAGCGTCTCCCCTTCCTTCACATAGAAATCCAGACCATCGACCGCTTTAATCACGGTGTGCTGACGGGAGAACAACCCTTGCTTCCGGGTATAGTGTTTCTTCAGTCCCTTTACTTCCAGCAACCGTTGTGGACGTACGGACTGTTCGCTCATAACCGTTCCTCCTTACACGCATGGTGACAACGCACGCGGTGCTGGTCCCGCCGTTCCTCCAATAGCGGCCTTACCGTGGCGCACAGCCCATCCGCATAAGGGCAACGGGGAGCAAACAAGCAGCCTGGCGGCTTATCCAGCAAATTGGGCACCGTTCCGGGGATCGAGTATAGCTCATCCTGCAGTCCCTCGATGCTGGGCAGCGACTTCAGCAGCCCTTGAGTGTATGGATGCAATGGCTGCTCGAACAACGCCTCCACCGAAGCTTCCTCAACAATCTCCCCCGCGTACATGACCGCCACTCTGTCCGCCATTTCCGCCACGACCCCCAAGTCGTGGGTAATTAAAATGACGCCGGTATCCAGCGTCTTGCTCAACCTGGCGATCAGCTCAAGTATTTGCGCCTGAATAGTCACATCAAGGGCAGTAGTGGGTTCATCCGCTATCAGTAGCTTGGGGCTGCACGACAGGGCAATGGCAATCATCACCCGCTGCCGCATGCCGCCGGATAGCTGATGGGGGAAATAATCCACGACCTTGTCCGCATGGGCAATCCCGACAAGCTCAAGCATTTCAACGCTCTTGGCTCGCGCCTGCTTGCGGTTCAGCCGGAGATGGCGGCGCACCGATTCACCAATTTGGTTGCCAATCGTAAATACCGGATTAAGCGAGGTCATGGGCTCTTGGAAGATCATCGAGATTTCCTGGCCCCGCACCCGCCGCATTTCCTTCCTGGACAGATGCAGCAGATTACGCCCCTCTAGCAGCACCTTCCCCCCGGTGACCCGGCCCGGCTCGGCAATGAGACCTAGAATGGATAACGAAGTGATGCTCTTGCCGCAACCCGATTCCCCCACCAATGCAAGTGTTTCTCCCTTGGACACATGAAGGGAAATGCCGTTAACTGCTGGAATAATCCCTTCTTCGGTGACAAATTCCGTCTGTAGCTCGCGTACCTCCAACAATGTTGCTTCTGACATGTAACCCCTCCGTTTCTCCCCGGTCTATTTAAGCTTGGGGTCCAAGGTGTCTCGCAACCAGTCCCCGAGAAAAATAATCGCCAGCACAGTAATCGTGATTGCAATCCCCGGGAAAGTGGCAACCCACCAGCTTGTGGCCAAATATTGCCTGCCCTCGCTCAGCATACCTCCCCAGGATACGTCAGGCGGTTGAATGCCCAGCCCCATGAAGCTTAATGAAGCCTCCGAAATAATGACCCCCGCTACGTTCAAGGTGGAGATGACGATAAAGGACGAGAAGACGTTCGGCAAAATATGAACGAACAGAATACGCAGGTTCCTTGCTCCCACTGCGCGCGAGGACCTGACATAATCGCGTTCGCGGATGCTTAGCACCTCACTGCGCACCATACGGGCATACGACACCCAGCCAGTAATACCGATCACAAAGATCAGCGTGCCAAGCCCCGGCCCAAGAATAGACATAATCAGCAGCATGAACAGAATGGTAGGGATGGCCAGGAACGCATCCACCACCCGCATAATCAAGTGATCAATCCAGCCTCCATAGAACCCGGAGAGCAGTCCTAGCACCAGGCCAATCAAGCCGGAAAGGGCCACGGAGCATAACCCCACTATCAGCGATACGCGAGAGCCATAGACCAGCCGGCTTAAGAGATCGCGGCCCAGATTATCCGTGCCCAGCGGATACATAGCCGTTCCCTCTGACATCCACATCGGTGGCAGCAGCTTGACAGAGACATTCGTCTTGCCCGGACTATGGGGAGCAATCCAGGGGGCGAACAAGGCTACGCCAACGATGAGTAGTAATAAAACAGCGCCAATCAAGCCGGTTTTGCTCCTCACCAGCTTGCGTAGGCCACGCTTTAGTCGCTCCTGCTTCCTGGGGGAAGCCTGAGGGGCCACTGCTAAAGCAGCCGGGCTGCTGGTTTCTGCACTTACAGACATGTATTTTTCACCTCAACGATATTTGATACGGGGATCAAGCAATCCATAGACGATGTCAGAGGCCAGGTTGACGAAAATAACCATTAAGGCAATCACGAACACCGCGGCCTGCACAATCGCCATATCATGCGTATAGACAGCCTGCACGAGCAGTTGTCCCATTCCGGGCCATGCGAATACGGTCTCGGTAACCAGAGCTCCACTCACCAAATTGGTCAGTTGTAGCGCAGTAATGGTAACCACCGGAATCAAGGCATTTCGCAGCGCATGTTTGTTGATGACTACCGTCTCCCATAGCCCCTTGCTTCTAGCTGTACGAATATAATCCTGGCCTAGTATCTCCAGCATGCTGGAGCGGATCAACCTCATCATCTCCACGGATACTCCCGTACCGAGCGTAATCGCAGGTAACACCAGATGCTGTAACGTGCCCCGGCCGGAGACGGGAAGCATTCCTAACGACACCGAGAACAGCAGGATCAGCATAATTCCTACCCAGAAATTAGGCATCGCTTTGCCAAGCACCGAGATGCTGGACAGGATGAGGTCGAGCAATGAATTGCGCTTGACGGCAGACAGAATACCCAGGGGAACAGCAAGGACAACGGCAATCAGCATGGCGGCCCCAGCCAGTTCGAAGCTTGCCGGCAGCCTCTCCAGCACAATGGGCAAGGCAGACTCGTTATAACGGAAGGAAGTGCCAAAGTCACCCGACAGTAAATTCTTCATATATAATCCGTACTGTATATACAGTGGCTGATCCAGGCCAAGTGCCGCCGTCAATATTTCCCGTTCCTCCGGAGTAGCCGTATCGGGAAGCATCAGATTGACAGGATCGCCAGTAACATGAACCAGAATGAATACGATCAGCGAGATGATAAACAGTACGGGCACAATTTGCAGGACAGTTCGGTAAATATACTTGCCCAAGAGCAGTCCCTCCATATTGAGCAGCAACCGAATCGGCCACTGGGGACCGTTCCGGTTGCTGGATCTGATTTAAGTTGGCTTATTTCAAGAGGATCTCGTCGGCAATGAACATTTCATCCAATCGCGGCTGATATTCGATGCGATCGTTGACACCATAATTGGATTTGGTCTGGAAGAGATAAATTCTGGGACGATCCTCTGCAAGAATATTCTGAACCTCCTGCAACTGCTGCTCACGCTCCGGCTCATTCAGATTTTTTTCTGCCAATGACAGCAATTCCTCCACTCGGGGATTGTTGTAATCAATGCTGCCGACCACATTTTGCGCGCTGTTATTGCTAAGCGGGAGATAAGCATCAAACATCGAATTGCCGTTACCAAACAGATACAATTCATCGAAGCTATTCGACTTGTTCTTCTCAGAGAATTTACTCCACTCCAGAATTTCCAGGTTCACCTTGATGCCAACCTCCTCAAGGTTAGCGGCTATGGCCTGCGCAATATCCTTGTCCTTCATATAGCGGCCCGTCGGAGAGGACAAGGTCAGGGTCAACCCATCCGGGTAACCCGCTTCTGCCAGTAGCTGCTTGGCTTTCTCCGGATCATATAACGCCGCTTCGTATAGATCCGGCTGTGCTCCAAAGTTACCGGGACCTACGCCGGTGCGAGTCACTACGCCCGCTCCCTCCACAATGCCATCGACCAGCGCTTGCTTGTCTATAGCCAAATCAATGGCTTCGCGTACCTTAGGATCGGCCGTCACTCTCCCCTCGGTATGCCGCACAATCAAATTCATAACGCGTTGACTAGCAAATTGAATCGTGTGCGTAGTGTCATTTGACTCAATGCGCTCCATATCCTCCGGTGGAATATTCATTGCGATATCCACATTTCCGGTTAATACCTCGGCTACCCTTGTCGAGTCCTCCGGGATGGCCCGGAACACCAGCTTGTCCCACTTCGGTTCATCCCCGTAATAATCGCTGTTCTTAACCAGTTCAATCCGGTCATCCCTGATCCAATTGCTGAATTTGTAAGGACCTGTACCAATCGGATTTTTCAAGAAATAATCAAACCCATTCTCTTCAATATATTTCGATGGCAGCACTCCCGAGCCAAGGCGAGACAAGCGGTTAAGCAAGATCGGGTCCGGCACGGACGTAACGATATCCACGGTATGATCATCTATGATATTCACAGATTCAATCAATTTATAGGCACTGTTATCGACGAGTGTCTTGTCTGCCCTCACCCGGTCAAGCGTGTACTTGACGTCAGCGGAGGTAAAAGGATCGCCGTTGTGAAATTTCACATCATCGCGAAGCTGAAAACGCCAGGTGAGGTCGTCCAGCTTCTCCCAGGAAAGCGCAAGCCCCGGTACCCGGTTCATATCCTTATCCTTCTTCACCAGGTATTCGAACAAATTAATATGGACAGCTTCCGTAGGCGTGTTGCTATGGTTGTGAATATCAAAACCCATAATGTCATTGCCTTGGGCAATAGTCAGAGTCTTCTCCCCCGCAGGCTCGCCGTTTGTCGAGTTGCTTCCGCCAGGCGCCGCCCCGCTTCCCGCTTCCTTCCCGCCGCATCCGGCCAGGATCAGCGTAAGTATAAGTACGACAGCATTGGCCTTTATGAAAAACTTCATCTCCATATCCCCTTTGAACTGTATTAGGCTATCTCCGGTAACGCTTTGCCCTGTCCCGGAACTATACTGAACATCTTAATATATTATTTCCGATATGTATAATAGGATTTAATAAACTGACAATTCAATAAAAGTAAACTATTGATTTCATTTTTCCAATTATACTTCTGGGAAATAATCAACTACTATCACATTACGGGCGTTGGCTTTAGATTGCTAGATATCAAAATGAGAAGGCGACAGGAGGTGAAAGCAATGACATCCAGGCCAAAAATAATCGTGTGGGGCAAGCAGAATTGTCCCTATTGCAGCCAGGTCAAGGCCTATCTGCAAGCTCATGGCTATTCTTATGAGAACATTGATGTGGAGGGGCATGATATACTGCGTGATGTGCTTGAACTGAAATATGGGATTCGTACCGTTCCAGTCACTGAAGTCAGTCGATCTGGACAATACGCGGCCGTATTTGGAGCAGATCTGGAAGGATTGGAATCGCTGCTGCACGCCTGAGCCGTTTATGCCTGACAGGAAAGAGCCGCCTCTGAACAGGGGCGGCTTTTTATTCCAAATCATCTTATATCCCTACATTTCCAACTTGTTTTATATGAATTAAGCGTGCTATAATAGCATTTATTTTCTGGAGTAGTCAAGCGCAGAGCGAAGGGATGGGGAAGCTGGTATGGAAATTCGTATGATTAAAACCTTTGAAACCATTGTCAAACAGGGGAGTTTTCAGAAGGCCGCCGAAGCGCTACAGTATTCACAACCGACCATTACGACACATATCAAGAAGCTGGAATCCGAGTTAGGCGTTGAACTATTCACCCGGGGCAAGAAAATAAAGCTGACCGAGGTCGGCCAGTTGTTCTATGCCCGGTCCATCGGATTGCTGAAGGAATATGAAGGACTGAACCATTTAATAGAGGATTACCATGACGGAGAAGCCGGGCACGTCAGAATTGGGGGCTCTGAGCCTTGGGTTAGTCAGTTTATGCCGTCTGTGCTATATGCCTTTATGGAGAAGTACCCCAAGGTACATGTCAGTATCATTAATGACAATATTGAGAAGCTAAATCAAATGCTGGCGGAGGACGAGATCGATTTTGCCCTGGGTACGGAACCTTATCCAAATGGCAAAACAGAATTTGAAGGCTTGCGCAGAGAGCCCCTGGCTTTGCTCGTACCCTCTGGTCACCGTCTGGCGGCTAAGCCGCAAATCTTCACCAGCGACCTACACAACGAACGCTTCCTGATTACGATGGGCAATTGCCCCTTCCGTATCAAGGTGGAATCGATCTTCGCCGAGAAGCTACCACAAAATCAACAGCGTACCATCGAGGTATCCAGCATCACGACGCTGAAATATTACGTTCAGGCTAACCTGGGAATTGCGCTGGTACCTAGCATGTCGATGTCCCCGCAAATTCCCTCGATCATCATCAGACATATCGCTGACCTGGATATTGATTTTCAGATTGGGATACTTAAGAAAACCAGCACCTGCTATCAAAGTCCTTCTATACTAAGACTGATCGATGAGGTTCGGCAGTCGCTGCTGAAGCCGGTGAAGATGGACAGGTAAACGCACGAGCATATCAGGTGCATTTACCTGTTCAGAAGTCAATCATCGCCAGGCCTTGGTCCGTATCCAGTAATTCAAAGTGGTTCTTGGCAAATCGAATGAGTCCATCCTCCGCCATACGCTGCAGTTCCCGGGATAACGCGCTACGGTCCACGTTCAGGTAATCCGCCAAATCGCTGCGAGAGAACGGAATGTCGAAGACAAGCGCATTGCTCTTCTTGGCTTGCAGACTGAGGTAACGCAAGATTCGATCCCGCAGCGATTTGTGGGAGACGATGTCCAGCTTATGATACATGGAACGGTTATTCTCCAGCAGTAAAGCCATCATATTCTCAATAATACGCCCCCGTAGCTTACAGGTTTGCAGTCCGGGGCGCACAATCTTGTGAATTCGGATAAATAAGATTCTGCATGCAGCGCCAGCTACCGCCTCATACCCGCTGTACTCGCGCGTCGTTCTCAGTGCAGTCTCTCCCAGAATATCGCCCGCTTCCAGTTCCGAGAAGATCAGGCGCATGCCCGAGATGTTCTCCTTGCATAGTAGCACCTGTCCGCTCAAGATAATTCCCACCGCATCCAGTACCTCATCCGAGCGGAAGATCATTTCCTTTTTGCCATATTCCTTAACAGTGCCCTCCAGACAATTCACGGCAATCAGCACTTCATTCCCCGTAAACCCTCTGAACAAGGCCGTCTTGCCAATAATATTCAACTCCTGCTGCATCCCTGTTCACCTCCTGTTGCATCCCTGTTCACCTCCTGTTGCCATGGCAACAGAATTATGCTGCCACTTCTGCTACAATTCACTAAATGAGAACGATTCTCAATATATCTTATTATAACAGATGAAGGCCAGCCTTCAATAGCAGCAGGGAGGAAAAGCATGAACAAACTACCAACCCATACGGTGTTCGATCTGAAGGAATTCATAGATATCAAGCCGGGGCGGATTGCGAGCCGCAGCTTGTCACTGCCTAACTTCTCTTCATCTACCGCTCAAGAAAGCGTGCTCTATGCCATGGGTCAGGAGGAAACGATCAGCTCGGAGACCTCTCCCCTGACCCGACTCGTCCATGTGTTGGAAGGAGCACTGGACATGGTGGTCGAACAACAGGCCTGCCACTTGCGGGCCGGAGATTCACTTGTTATTCCTGCGGGCACCTGGCATGAATTCGCTGCACCCACAGGCTGCAAATTTTTACAAATCTCATATTGAACTAGGAGGCAAACCCTATGCAACAAGGTCAATTTATCAAGAAGCTCCCCGTAGCCGAAGTCATCGATTTGAAGACTATCATTTCCGTGGAAGAACAGCAGGTTTCGAGCCTGACACTGGTACAGCGTCCCGACCTGGCCATGACGCTCTTATCTCTGGACCAGGGAACTTCAATTGGGGGACATTCCTCGCCCGGCGATGCTATGGTCCAAATCCTGTCCGGACAATCTGAAATCACCATCGGTGACGAGAAGTACACGGTGCGCGCCGGTGAAACCATCGTTATGCCCGCTAATGTACCGCATGCCCTCTACGCAACAGAGGCTTTCCAAATGCTGCTTGTGGTCGTCAAGCCCAATTCCTAAAGGAGGAGCCTACGTATGAAAAGAGAAGTCGGCCATAATTTTCTCGCCAAATTAGGCAAGAAGCGTCTTCGTCCAGGGGGGGTAGTCGCTACCGATTGGTTGATCCGGCACGCCGGGATCACCAAGGACAGCCATGTGCTGGAGGTTGCCTGCAATATGTGTACGACGTCCATTCAGCTAGCCAAGCAGTACCAATGCCATATCACAGGCATCGATATGGATGCCAAGGCCTTGACGAAGGCGAGACAAAATATCAAGAATGCCAAGCTGGAAGAGTACATTCAAGTACAGCAGGCCAATGCGATGAAGCTGCCCTTTGCCGATGCCAGCTTCGATGTGGTCATCAATGAAGCAATGCTGACCATGTTAAATACCGCAGCCAAAGAGAAGGCGGTTCGCGAATATTACCGGGTGCTGAGGCCAGGTGGTGTGCTGCTGACGCATGATATCACTTTTACTAAGGAGCATATGCATGAGCTGCTAGCTGAGCTGCGTGAGACCATCCATGTTCAAGTAGAGCCGTTGCCTGTACCAAGATGGGAAGAACTGTTCTACGGGGTCGGCTTTGCCAAGGTGGCTCACGAATCAGGGGATATGTCGCTCATGAAGCTGAGCGGGCTGATTCGGGACGAGGGAATTTGGGGGACGTTGCGTATCTTGAAGAACGGCTTGAAGAAAGAGAATTTCCCTCAATTCAAGAAGATGTATTCCTTCTTCAATACCTCGGGTAAGGACCTTCAGTATATTGCCGTATGCAGCCGTAAGCCTGACTGATCTGCCTACTTACAATACTGCTAACTACAAAAGGACCGAAAGGATAATGGCGAGGATTGCCCTGCGCCCCAACGAGAACGTTCGCTCAAGGATCTCGATTTAATGAAGGTACGAGCCGATATTCTGGAGCAACTCTGCTTGGTATAATACAAATCAAAAAACCCCCCTCATCAAGATAAAGCCCGCTCATCGTCGTGGCGAATTTTACCTGATAGGGAGGTTTTATTTGATTTAGTCAGTCATGCCGAAAATCGTTCCGTTTACCAGCTCGCCTTCTTCACTCCGGGAATTTTCCCTTGATGGGCAAGCTCACGGAAGACGATCCGGGATACCTTGAACTTACTCAGGTAGCCGTGGGGACGGCCTGAAACTCCGCAACGATTATGCAAGCGTGTAGGAGAGGAGTCCCGGGGAAGTTTTTGCAGGGCAGCATAATCCCCCTTTTCCTTTAACTCCCGGCGTTTCTCCAGGTATTTTTCTACTAGGGCCTGCCGTTTCAGCTCTTTTACAACCTTTGATTTCTTAGCCATGTTCCATCCTCCTCTTAGTCGTTTACTTACGGGCACATTCGCCGCATATTCCGTGGATTTCAAATTTGTGAGACACAATTTCAAAGGCTTCCGGTGCAGAAATACCGCTGTCGACCGGGCAAAAATCCAGCGGATACGTTCTGTCGCACTTGAGACATATGAAATGATGGTGATGATGTTCCGGGCCGCAGCGTAGCTTGAAGCGAACTCCTTCGGGGAAGTCAAATTGCTCGATCAGATCGATCTGCACCAGCAAACGCAGGTTGCGATACACGGTATCGAAGCTTACTCCCGGAATATACTCGGAAATGTAAGTATGAACCTGGCGTGGCAGCACAAAGCCGGTGGAAATGGAGAACAGATCAGCAATGAATCGGCGCTGTGCTGTGATGCGAAGACCCTTATCCGTCATTGCTTGCACCATACGATCTCGCTTACTTTCCATCTACTCCATCTCCTTATCGGCGTTGATGCTTTGGTCCAGTTCAGGCTATTCGTTTAGCGCGGCCTTCAGGGCTTCCAGGTTCTGCCGCATCAGTGCCAGGTAGTCGTGCTGCTTGCTGATGTCTTCTTCCGTTAACCCTTCAATCGGGTTAAGGACGGCCGACTTGGCTCCAATCTCGGAGGCAATCGTATCGGCCACGCTGGAGGACACCAAGGTCTCAAAGAAGATCGTCTTGACGTTATGCTCCTTGGCAAAATCCACAATCTCCGCCATCTGGGAAGCCGACGGCTCCTGCTCCGGTGATAGTCCGGCAATCGGAACCTGCGTTAATCCATACTGCTTGGCCAGATAGCCAAATGCGGCATGCTGTGTAATAAAGTCCTTGCGCTGCGAATCCTTCAATTCATCGGTAAACTCTTGATCCAAGGCCTCCAGCTTGGCTACATAAGCATCGGCATTGGCCTTGAATGCATCCTTGTGCTCAGGTGCAGCTTCCGCCAGGCCCTTCTCAATATTGCGAACTTCCTGAATGGCTAAAGCCGGGGATAACCACACATGCGGGTCCAATCCCCCATGGTCGTGGTCATGCTCGTCATGCGCATGCTCATCTTCCTCATGCGCATGCTCACCTTCCTCATGCGCATGCTCACCTTCCTCATGCGCATGCTCACCTTCCTCATGCGCATGCTCACCTTCTTCATGCGCATGCTCACCTTCTTCATGCGCATGCTCGCCTTCTTCATGCGCATGCTCACCTTCTTCATGCGCATGCTCGCCTTCTTCATGCGCATGCTCACCTTCTTCATGCGCATGCTCATCATGATCATGGCTGTGGCCTTCGCCCTCCATAATCTCCAATCCTTGGCTGGCCTCGATCGCAATCAGATCCGTATCTGTCACACTATCCAGCACTTGCTCGATCCAGCCCTCCATGCCTGCCCCGTTGTAGACAAGGACATCCGCTTCCGTAATCTTGGCCATATCCTGCGGCGTTGGCTCCCAATCATGGGGTTCCACTCCGGCAGGTACCAGATTCTCTACTTCAGCCAAATCGCCTGCAACTTGACGGGTAAATTCGTACATCGGATAAAAGCTCGTTTTCACCAGCAACTTCTCGGCACTGGATGGAGCAGGCGTTGACTGATTGCCTTCTGCTCCTGTATTAGTGGCCTGATTGCCATTTGAGCCGCAGCCGGCAACGACCAGCATAGCGGCTAAGGATAATGCGGCCAAACTATGACTCCAAGATTTCATGTTTTATGGACTCCTTTGTTTTTAGAGGTTGTTTAATGAGTTTCCCGGCTCCCCGGCGATTCTTGTACCGCATGACTCTCTGACATAAAATGGTGACCAGCAGGAACACAAGTAAGATAAGTGCAATCGTCCCGCCGGACGGGGTGTCCAGCACGTACGAGACGGTCAGACCGGAGAATACCCCCGTCAGGCCGACCGCTATGGATATCATTACTGCCGACAGAAAACCGCCCGCAACCCGCAGTGCTAGTGAAGCTGGCAACACGATCAGGGCCGACACCAGCAGTACACCGACCACCGGCATTGCAGCCGCTACCGTCATGCCCGTTAACACCGCGAAGGAGAAGGAGAGCAGCTTCACGCGCACCCCTGAAATTGCGGCTGTCTCTTCATCAAAGGTTAGCTGGTAGAGCGGGCGACGCAGACAAATGAAGTAAATCAAGCCGATCAGCGCCACAACAGCAATCAGCCTCAATTGAGTGTCACTGACCGCTACGATGGAACCGAATAAATAGGAGCTAAAGCTTTTGCTCAAATTTTGCTGTAAGCCCATCAATACCACCGCCAGCGCCAAACCGGATGTCATAATGATCGCCACCGGCAGCTCGCTATATGTACGATAGGAGCGACGAAGCTGTTCAATCACAAGCCCTCCAGCCACGGCCACCGCAAAGCCGCTAAGAGCAGGATTAAGATGAAGGACTGAGCCCAGAGCCACCCCCGCAAGGGAGACGTGGGAAAGCGTATCTGCCATCAGCGCCTGACGACGAAGCATCAGATATACGCCCAGCAGAGGGGCAATGATCCCGATCAGTCCTCCTGCCCAAAAGGCTCGTTGCATAAATTCGTAACCGAACATTGCCATCCTTCATCTTCCTTCCGCTCCAGACTAATCAAGGTGTCGAGATATGGGCTTGCCTCTTCCAGCGCGTGCGTCACCATAATTACGGTCCGCCCTCGCTGATCTACATCTTCACGCAGCAAGGCATACAGCTTGGCCCGGCTCGCCGCATCCATCCCTGTCCCCGGTTCATCCAGAACCAGCACTTGTGGCTCCTGGGCCAAGGCACGGGCAAGGCATACCCGCTGCTTCTGCCCACCGGACAATTCCCCGATCTTGCGGTCCCGTAGCTCCCATATATCCAGTTGCTTCAGGGAGCGTTCTACGATGTGTTCCTGCTCCTTCCCGAAGCGCCGGAACCAGCCCAGCTTGGCATAACACCCCGACCGCACAAGCTCGCTAACCTTGCTGGGGAAGCCGGCATTGAAGGAGGATACCTGCTGTGGTACATAAGCTACCGCCAGCTTCCCCCCATGCTGACTATCTCCGTTAAACTGAACGGAGCCGCTCCAAGGCTTCAGCAATCCCAGCATCAACTTAAGCAGCGTCGACTTGGCCGCGCCGTTGGGACCAGCGATTCCAATGAGTTGTCCTGCTTGGATATCGAGCGACAAATTCTCAATCACCGGCTCGCTCCCGTATCCAAACACCACCTCACGCATCGAGGACAATATCATATGACCATCTTCCTTTAACCGTAATTATTACGCATTCACTGCATTATATTATCGTAATAATTACGATTTGTAAAGATGCTTCATTTTCCAGCTCTAATCACGTGGCCATGGCAATGGATTATTGAACTTGGTCCAGTCCTCCTGCATTTCGGCTTCGGTTAACAAGCAACGGCCAAGTCTGGCTTCAATATCAGATCGATCCATCTGAACGCCAATGAACACAAGCTCTGTCATCCGGTCTCCCCACCTTTCATCCCAACGCTCTCGAACCTCCGGCTCCTCGGCCAGCACCTCACGCTGCTGCTCCTCCGGCATCGCTGCCAGCCAATAACCAGCCGGACCGAATTGAATGGATGGACCGGCTTGACTCAAGGTTGCAGCCATATCGCCGCGAGCGGCAATCCATGCTAATCCCTTGGCCCGTACGACTTCCTCCGGCCAATTGCTGAAGAAATAACTTAACCGCTGCGGGTGGAAGGGAATTCTGCTACGGTACACGAATGAACCGATGCCGTATTCCTCCGTTTCCGGTGTATGCTCGTCCTTACCAAGCTCCGAAATCCAGCCCGAGGACATGCTCGTCTTCTCAAAATCAAACAACCCCGTATTCAAAATTTCCTTCGGATCTATTACTCCGTTGACCGTACGAACCAGTTTGGCGGTGGGCTGAAGCTTTCGGAGTACCGCCTCCAGCTTGACCAGCTCATCTTCGGCAACCAGATCGCATTTATTGAGCAGCAGAACATCGCAAGTCTCAATCTGGTCAATCAGCAGGTCTACAATATCGCGATAATCCACATCAGAGACAGCTTGACTCCGATCCAGCAGGCTTTCTCCTGAGGCAAAATCATGCCAGAAGCGGTTCGCATCTACAACGGTCACCATGGTATCCAACCGCGCTAGGGAGGTTAAATCAATATCCAGGTCCGGGTTGGCATAGGTGAAGGTTTGGGCCACAGGAACAGGCTCGCTGATACCTGAGGACTCGATTAAAATGTAATCAAACCGGCCCTCCGCCGCCAGCTTCTGCACCTCAATCAGTAAATCATCACGCAATGTGCAACAGATACAGCCGTTGGACATCTCCACCAGCTTCTCTTCGGTTCTGGATAAGGTATTGCCCGACTTCACCAGGTTCGCATCGACGTTGACCTCGCTCATGTCGTTGACGATTACGGCCACCCGCAGTCCATCCCGGTTATGCAGGACATGATTCAGCAGCGTCGTCTTCCCGGACCCAAGGTAGCCGCTGAGCACGGTGACCGGTATTCTCTTAGTTTGTTGCGCCAGCATACGATAAGCCTCCTAGCGTGTTTCGCGGTGTAAAGTGTATTTTCTCAAACGTGGGCAATATTTGCGTAGTTCCATCCGTTCAGGGTGGGTCTTTTTATTTTTGGTCGTGGTGTAATTCCGATCCCCGGTTTCCGTGCAAGCCAGTGTAATAACAACTCTCATCAGTAAAGCATCTCCTTTTTCGTAATTTTTACGATTTAATAATATTACACGTTCATTTTCCAAGTGTCAACCTTTGGAAAGTTAAGTGTGGAAGCAGGGGAAAATCAAAAAAAGGACAGCCAAAATCGCTGTCCCTCTATTTTCTTGCCGCCGCAATATATGCTACTTCCCTCGATAGGCCACGGCATCAATTTGAACTTTAAGGCCATCAGGGCCACCTACGTGAGCAAATTCCGTGAAAATGGTTTTCCTCGCGGGATAATTCCCTTTAAATCGTTGCTTGAACACCTTTTCCATGACAGGAATATCCCACACATCTCTCAGCAGTACATCTACTTTAACTACGGAATCGAGAGATAGATTTACCTCTGCTAACCGCTCGCTCATGTTATTGAGCGCACCTTCTACTTGCTCTTCAACCGAGCCTCCAACATTGCCTACGCAGAAGCTAAGAAAGATAAAATCTCCCGCTTCCACAAAACCAGCAAAAGCATATTCTTCGTTAATTTCATGCCTAATAATGTTGCTCATTGTTATTCAACCCCTTAATGAAATTGGTTATAATGAACATTACTACACAATTATAGAACGTATGTTCCTGCATATCAAATGTCGATCTGATGAATTTTTCTCTGAAATGGATAAAAAAATGACACTCAAAATAGTCATTTTGAATGTCATTTTTATGGTCCTACCCATCAATTTCGTTTAAACCCCCAACCAACGCTTAAACATATGCTTGGTCGTAGCCTTGTTCATCTCCGCAATGGAGGTTGTTAATGGAATGCCCTTCGGACAAGCCACAACGCAGTTTTGCGAATTGCCACAGCCTTCAATACCGCCATCCTCCATCAACGCATCCAGCCGTTCCTCGGCATTCATTTCACCTGTCGGATGAGCATTGAACAGACGAACCTGCGAGATGGCAGCCGGACCCATGAAGTTCGTCTTCTCGTTAACGTTAGGGCAGGCTTCCAGACAAACCCCGCAAGTCATGCACTTGGACAATTCATAAGCCCATTGCCGCTTCTTCTCCGCCATCCGGGGACCAGGCCCCAAATCGTACGTGCCATCGATGGGAATCCAGGCCTTCACCTTCTTCAGCGCATTGAACATTCGGGTACGGTCAATCACCAGGTCGCGAACGACCGGAAAGGTCCGCATGGGCTCTACCCGGATCGGCTGCTCCAATTGATCCACCAGGGCCGCACAAGCCTGACGAGGCTTGCCGTTAATGACCATGGAGCAAGCCCCACAAACCTCCTCCAGGCAATTCGATTCCCAGCAGACCGGGGCAGTCGTTTCCCCTTTTCCATTCACCGGGTTGCGCTGAATCTCCATCAATGCACTGATCACGTTCATGCCAGGACGATAGTCCAGCTCGAACTCCTCAATATAG
Organism: Paenibacillus senegalimassiliensis; assembly: GCF_001486585.1. Lineage (GTDB taxonomy): Bacteria > Bacillota > Bacilli > Paenibacillales > Paenibacillaceae > Fontibacillus > Fontibacillus senegalimassiliensis. The sequence continues at coordinate 228,289 of NZ_LN909043.1, read as the reverse complement.
GACTTGGACTCAGGTTCATCCTGACGCGTTATGATGAATTTAACCTTCTTCACCGTCATTTTGTTGCCGGGTACTTCCGCTTCGGCCATCGCCATGAGTGTTCCCTCCTATTTGTCCTTGGAATAATCGCGAATGCGCGGCGGAATCAGGGATACATCCACCGCCTCGTATGATATTTGCGGACCCTCCGGCGTCCAGGACGCCTTGGTCGTTCTGAGGAATTCCTCGTCATTTCGCTCCGGAAAGTCCGGCTTGTAATGAGCTCCACGACTTTCATTGCGAAGCAACGCCGAGAGTGTCATCGCTTCCGCAAGCTCCATCATGTTCCAGAGCTGACGGGTAAATGTAGCTCCGGCATTGCTCCAGCGAGACGTGTCGTTGATGTTAATTTTCCCATAGCGTTCCTTCAGCTCTTTAATTTTGCCAATGGTCGCTTCCAGCTTATCGTTATAACGCACCACCGTCATGTTGGCGGTCATCCAGTCGCCCAATTCCTTGTGCAACACGTAAGGATTCTCCGTTCCATTCATCGCCAGCAAACCCTCGTATTTGTCAGCCTGCTCCTTGCGACGACTGTCAAACACCGCCGGATTGACGTCCTCGGTCGACTTCTTCAAGCCGCGAATGTATTCGACTGCCTTTGGTCCCGCAACCATCCCACCATAAATCGCAGACACCAGCGAGTTGGCCCCCAGCCGGTTCGCTCCATGATATTGATATTCGCATTCTCCCGCCGCAAACAAGCCGGGGATGCTGGTCATCTGATTGTAGTCGACCCACATGCCACCCATGGAATAATGCACCGCCGGGAAAATTTTCATCGGAATCTTGCGCGGATCATCGCCCATAAATTTCTCGTAGATTTCGATAATGCCCCCAAGCTTGACGTCCAGTTCCTTCGGATCTTTATGGGACAGATCGAGGTACACCATGTTCTCCCCGTTGATTCCCAGCTTCATGTCAATACAGACGCTGAAGATCTCCCGGGTTGCGATATCCCGCGGTACCAGGTTGCCGTAAGCCGGATATTTCTCCTCAAGGAAATACCAAGGTTTGCCGTCCTTGTATGTCCAAATGCGTCCGCCCTCGCCCCGTGCCGATTCAGACATCAGCCGCAGCTTGTCGTCCCCCGGAATGGCCGTAGGGTGAATTTGGATAAATTCACCGTTAGCATAAGTAACGCCTTGCTGATACACTGCGCTGGCAGCCGTGCCCGTATTAATAACGGAATTCGTTGTTTTACCGAAAATAATGCCCGGACCACCGGTCGCCAGAATAACCGCATCTGCGGCGAATGTAACGATCTCCATCGAACGCAGATTTTGTGCGGAAATACCACGACATACGCCTTCATCATCGATTACCGCGGATAGAAACTCCCAATTCTCATACTTCGTCACCAGCCCGGCTGCCTCATAACGGCGTACCTGCTCATCCAGGGCATACAGTAGTTGTTGACCTGTCGTAGCTCCGGCAAAGGCTGTCCGGTGGCGCTTCGTGCCCCCAAAACGACGGAAGTCGAGCAATCCCTCCGGTGTACGGTTAAACATCACGCCCATCCGGTCCATCAGATGGATGATGCCGGGAGCAGCTTCGCACATCGCTTTGACTGGCGGTTGATTGGCCAGAAAGTCCCCGCCATAAACCGTATCGTCAAAATGCTCCCAAGGAGAATCCCCCTCCCCCTTGGTGTTCACGGCGCCATTAATACCGCCTTGCGCACAAACCGAATGGGAACGCTTCACCGGCACAAGTGAAAAGAGCTGCACCGGCACGCCCGCCTCAGCCGATTTAATCGTGGCCATCAGCCCGGCCAGGCCGCCGCCTACAACAATCAAGCTTTGTTTAGCCATCTCTATTTCAACTCCTAAACGTTTTGTAGTCCGTATAGACAGATGGTCAAGCCGGGCTGTTCTTCACGCCCTGGCCTGGCACCGTCCTGTTTCTTATCCAAGGACTTTGCTGCTTTGGGTAAACGTCCTATGCCATAAGTGCCTTGACGGTCTCCAGCAAAGCCGTGCCCCCGGCCTGAAATTCCGCATCGCGGAATGCGATCAACGACCAGATGAACATCACAGACACGATGGCGAACAAGCCCATGCAAATATAAGAAGATACACGCTGCGAACGGGGACCTACCGTTACACCCCAGCTCACCAGGAACGACCACAAACCGTTCGTAAAATGAAACGCCGCAGATACAATACCGATCAAATACAGCACGAAGAAGATAGGCTGATTTACGATATCATGCATCACGCCGCCAAGCTCCTCATGTGATACGCGACCCAGTGCCACTTGTACCCGCGTCTCGAGCACATGCCATATGACAAAGGCAAAGGCGATCACGCCAGTAATCCGCTGCAATAAGTACCGCAGGTTACGTTCCGTATTGAACCGCCCATTGTTGGGCTTGGCCTGAAAGGCAATGTACATGCCGTAAACGCCATGATAGAGAAGTGGCAACCAAATCCCGAAAATCTCCAGCAGCAATACTAGTGGCAAGCCATTCAGGAAAGCTACAGCTTCCCTAAAACCTTCACTGCCGCCCTCAACCGCCGCAAAGTTGGTAACCATGTGCTCCAGCAGGAAAGCGCCCAGCGGAATGACGCCCAGAAGCGAATGAAGTTTTCTGGAATAAAACCCTTTCATAAGTGCGTGTACCCCTTTCCTTGGTTGTGCATCTCTTTTTGGCTTGCGCATTTGTAAAATAGTTTGTAACAAAAGTAACATGTGAACAACTTGTGTCACTTTTCATGTTACTCCTTTTCATCTTATAATGGAATTGCAATATACTTATTAATTATTATAACGAATGAGCATAAGGAATCCTGTCGATTCCTGTAATGCCGCAAAAAAAGGAGGGCACCATGCTGGAGGAATTTTTGGTATTTACAACGGTGGTGGAGCAATCCAGTTTAAATAAGGCCTCTAAGGTGCTCAACATCTCGCAGCCGGCCCTATCAAGGAAGATTGTCAAGCTGGAGGAGGAATGGGGGATTGCGCTATTTCACCGGAAAGGTAAAAGGCTTGAACTGACCCGCGTTGGTCAGGAGGCCTACCTGTACGCACTGGAGCAGCGACAACGCCACCAGACCTTCCTGCAAACAGTCTCCCGCTTCAAGACGGTAGAACGCAGCGTGGTTACACTCGGCGCCAGCTTGACCACCATTCAGACCACACTTCCACCGCTCGTCACGACCTTAATGGAGAAGTTCCCCGATATTGAGCTCAAGCTAGTAACAGGCAAAACGCATGAAATCGTGTCTTATGTACGTAATAAAAAAGTAGATATCGGCGTCGTCGCCTCTTCGATCAGCGAAACGGGGCTCAAATGTCTGCCTTTGTTCCAGGACCATCTGGAACTTGTCGTTCCCAAAGATCAGGAGCTCTCCACCATCTATCAGGATCAGCGGATCACCATGGAGGACTTGAACGGACAGCCCATGATCGTCTTCTCGAAAGGCACATGGTATCGCAAGCTGATCGACGACCTGTTCGGACGCTACAGTATTATTCCGGACATACGCATGGAGATTGATTCGTTTGAAGCGATCGTGAGGCTCCTGCCCATTTGCAAGGCCGCTGCCCTGCTGCCCAAGTCTTACCTCCGCGCCTCTCTGCTGCGCGATAACGGCCTGCTGAGCATCCCCATCTCCGAATTGGAGCAGACCCGCCGGGAGACCTGCCTTGTTTACGACGACAAGTCAGAGCTTAGTCGGGACATGAAGGAATGGATTGCCCAAGTACGCCATCGCCTGGTACGGGATTTGTCATTATAAAAAAACAGCCGCTCACAGATTAACACCTGTGCAAGCGGCTGTTTCGCTAGAAGTGCGTGTTCAAAGAGTCGAACTACCTCTATGCTTCTTCATTTATCATGTTCTCAAACTGCTCCATCTTCTCGTTCCCACCAATAATGACCATGATATCCCCTTCGTACAACTGGTCCATCGCCGTCGGAGCCACCATGATGTTGCCATCCCTGTGAAGGGCCACTACACTACACGCAAACTGAGATCGCGTATTCAACTCGCCCAGGCTCTTGCCATGCATACTGGCTGGAACCTTCATTTCCACAATACTGAACTCCTTGGACAATTCAATATAATCCAGCAGATTAGGAGTGACGAGTTGGTGGGCAACCCTGATCCCCATATCCCGTTCGGGATAAATGATACGGTCTACGCCCAGCTTCTCCAGTGCTCGCCCGTGAAGCATCGAGATGGCTTTGGCTACCACGGTCTTGACCCCAAGCTCCTTGAGCAGAATCGCGGCCAGAATGCTCATTTGGATGTCATTGCCGATGGCCACAATACCGCAGTCAAAATTGCGCACTCCTAACGATTTGAGCATCTCCTCGTCAGTGGCATCAGCGGCGACGGCATGGGTCAACTGATCGCCAAGTTCCTGGACTAGTTCCTCGTTGCGGTCGATGCCCATGACCTCATAACCTAGGTCTACCAACTCCAGCGCCAAATTTGAGCCAAAGCGCCCCAGCCCGATTACTACAAACTGCTGTGTTCTCATGAAAGGTAATATCCCCTTATCCTATAATCATTTTGCCTTCGGGATGACGATAGGGTTCTTTCCCCTTCTTCGGTCCCAGTGCATAAGCAAGCGTCAACGGTCCGAGACGTCCCGCAAACATCGTAAAACTAAGGATTACCTTGCCGATGGTCGTCAACTGCTCCGTCACCCCCATGGATAAACCTACCGTACCAAAGGCGGAGGTAGCCTCGAACAAAATCGCCAGAAATCCAGCTTCTTCAGTGGCAGACAGCACAATGGCCACAGTAATAATGAAGAACAACGACATCATAGTCAATGTCACCGCCTTGAAAATCCGTTCCTGTACCATTCTGTAGCGGAACAGAACCAGGTCTGTACGTCCACGAATCATCGACAGCACCGCACCGGCCAGAATCGTGAAGGTGGTAGTCTTAATGCCGCCCCCGGTAGACCCCGGAGAAGCCCCGATAAACATCAATATTATAATGAAGAATTGCGTAGCCTGACGGAGGGCTTCGATGTCCAGCGTATGAGCTCCGGCCGTCCGCGGCGCCACCGACTGGAACAAGGCACTCCAAAGCTTGCCACCCCAATCCAGCGGCTTCAGCGTCCCCGTATTGGTGAACTCGAAGACGAAGATGATCAAGGCTCCGGATACAATCAAGGCCGCCGTCATCGACAGCACAACCTTGGAATGAAGCGACAGCTTGCGGCGGTGGCGAATGTCGAACAGGTCAGATAGAACGACAAAACCAAGTCCCCCCGATATAATCAGGAAGATGGAGACCAGGTTAATCAGCGGATCAGATACATACGACATCAAGCTTTGACTGCCTCCGAACAAATGAAAGCCCGCATTATTAAACAAAGCGATAGCATGAAATATACCGAAGTACAACGCCCGGCCAAAAGGCATATCCAGAGCCAATCTCAGAGTGAAGAGCACCGCTGCAATCGACTCAATAATCAAGGAAAAGAACAGGACCTTGCGAATCAGTCGAACGATCCCTTCCATCGAATTCTGGTTCATTGCTTCCTGAAGCAGTAGACGATCCCGCAGCGATATTTTCCGCTTGAATACCAGAGAGAACATCGTCGCTACACTCATAAAACCCAAACCGCCCACCTGAATAAGTATCAATATGACCATTTGGCCAAACGGGGAAAAATAAGTGCCCGTATCCACCACCACCAGACCGGTTACACAGGTGGCCGAGGTGGCTGTAAACAAGGCATCAATAAATGGTAAGCTTGCCTTGGAGACGCTGGAAATGGGTAGCATAAGCAACAGGGCACCCAGCATAATAATCAGGGCAAACCCCGTCACCAAAATTTGGGGCGGAGATAAATTCAATTTATGCAATCCCACCAGGCTCACCTCATCGTTGTCATTAAATATGTTCAAAAGGTCTGATTTTCAACCTCTTGAAGAGAACGCAAAAATAAAAAAGCACTGGAAATCCAATGCCTTTCGGTGTTTGGTTCCTGCTGCAAAGGCCTACGAGGTTAGCTGACGGATTCGGACATGCACAGTTGCCCTATTCGCTTCCTCCCCAAGCCTCGGCTCGTAAGATTTAGCAAAATTCACCCCAAAAAACCGGTTCCCCCGTTTTCCATTGAAATTCGGCCATTTTATTTTCAATTATTTGCTTTCAATAGGCGTTCAAAAAATCGGGTTTACAGGACCGAGAAGGTTGGATGAAGCTAGGGACTGAGTAGCGGAGCGTAGACAGATCTACGTGAGCAACGGAAGTCCCGGGTGAATTCAAGATTCGATGTCGAATCTATTTCTCGTACATCTTCGTCCTGGGAAAACGACTTTTTGAACTACCTTTCCATTTTCATCAAATGGATTATAATCCTTATTTGCTGCCAGGACAAAGCTTCATTTCGTCTAAATAGACGGGAAAACCGCGAAAAGGAGTGAACCCTGAATCCACGGACCCCTGAATCTGAGCCATGCGAAGGGTTGCCGGGTTTATTGCCGCTTTTCTTATTTTTTACCTGCTATTCTGGCGAAGGCCACTTCAACTGTGTTATCTTTACTGTGACGAACTTGGGGCTAAATCATACCTCTTATTACACCAAAAAGGAGTTGTGCAAGTGAATTTCTCCATGAAACCTGCCGGTCGCAAACTGAAGACCCGTACGCTTTGGTTGCTCGCTGCGCTAGGGCTAGTCGTATTTATCGTCATCCAGTTGCTTCCGACGAATGATTCGGAGTTGCTGCAGATGGAGCAATCCAAAGAGATCATCAGCAAGCAGCAAGCCAAGGAGCAGGCGGCCAATTTCGTGCAATCCGTTCTGCAATTGGACTTGTCTGAACAGTCAAAAGATAAGGCACTGGTTACCTACGAATCACGTTCTGATTTGCTGGGTTATTTGACAAAATCGGAGTTGCTGTCCACCTATTTGAAGAGCTACGAGCAGCAATTTCCTTACGATGTATTCCGCGTTCTCTTCAAGCAGCCTGATGATCTGCTGAATGCCTTGACCGTCGATGTACATATGAATTCCGGGCAAGTCGTTGCCTTTGAAGAAATTATGTCCGCCAACAATACGAACAAGCAGACGATGCTGGATTTGGGGACGGAGACTACCGAGACCATGTTATCTTGGGAAGGCGATTTAACACTGGCCGAGAAGGAAGAAATGGCCCAGCCCTACCTGGATGCCTTCGGCTTCGCTAACGCTGATTTAACACTCGCTTCCGGCGAAGGTGACGTAGGCCTGCTGTATGATTTGAATGGATATACCGTGGGGGACTCCCATGCGCAGATTCAAATCCATTATGAATATGGCTTCGTCTCTTCACTGGAAAGCTATTTCGTCGCTCCGGCCGACCATTTGAATTATGTGAAGCAGCAGACGACGCTCGCCACTTGGCTTACTTTTGCCGGCTATGCCTTCTTGAGCTTTGTCCTGGGTGTGCTTGCTATCGTGTATAGCGCCCTCACGAGACGACACACATCATTCAAACGTGGTATTTTTCTGACTTCACTTTATTTTGTGCTCTCCATGGTGGGCACTTTCAACATGCTGCCTATTTTTGAGAAGGAAAGCACCGAGCCGTTTATGCTGATCTTCCTGCTGGTCTTCCAAAGTGTGTCAACCCTGTTCATGTCCATAGCCATCTATTTCTCACTGGTAGGCGGAAATGGATTATGGCGCCAGCAAGGAATCAATCCGTGGCCTCGTGCCAGAGAAGCAGGTTATGGCCGTCATGTGCTGACCTCCATGACTGATGGCTATGCCTGGGCCTTGATTTTGTTAGGTGTACAGTCAATTATCTTCCTCGTCCTTGAGCAGAGTATCGGCACCTGGTCTACAAGCGATTCAACGCAGTCGCCTTACAATATGGTGTATCCGCTCTTGTTCCCACTCTTGGCCTGGGTGGCCGGAATCGGAGAAGAAGCGGTTTACCGATTATTCGGGATTCCTATGCTGAAGAAAATGTTCCGCAGCACCTTTGTAGCCTGCTTGCTGTCCACGTTAATTTGGGCGCTGGGGCATACCTTGTATCCGATCTATCCTATCTACTCAAGACCGATTGAACTGACCATCATCGGGCTGCTGTTCAGCTTTGTCTTCCTGCGCTACGGCTTTGCTGCCGCCGTGTTCTCCCACGTCATCTTCGACAGCATTCTGATGGCGCTGAGCTTGATGTTTATGGGAGGAGCGCTGAATATCGCCGCTGGCGTATTCTACATCGCTCTGCCAGCAATAGTAGCCTATGTCATTTATGTCTTCAACCCGCCAGGTCGGGAGCGTAAGGAACCGCCGGCGCAACAAAAAGAGGAGCCGTTCTTCACGACTCCTCCGGTGGCTCCTCGTCCCGAAGGGCATTTATAATTTCACGAGCCAGCTTATCCCCTATAGAAAGAGGCCGGAAGTCTTCGACGGAGGCCTCTTTTATTTTTTTGAGTGAACCAAAATGCTTTAATAGCGCCTTACGCCGCTTCTCTCCGATGCCAGGAATGGCGTCCAGTTGGGAAGTGACCATGGACTTGGCACGTTGCTCGCGGTGGAAGGTAATGGCGAAGCGATGCACCTCATCCTGTATGCGTTGCAGAAGGTAGAACTCCTGACTGTCGCGGGGCAGGTACACCGGCTCTGGTGGATCGTAAGCCATGAGCTGTGCTGTTTTGTGCTTCGCATCCTTGACCAGTCCACACACGGGAATGTAAAGGCCCAGTTCGTTCTCCAGCACGTCGCTGGCCGCTGAGATTTGCCCCTTGCCGCCATCGACCACGATCAGATCCGGACGGGGCAACTCCTCCTTGAGCACCCGCTCGTAGCGACGACGAATCACCTCGCGCATCGTTTCATAATCATCGGGCCCTTCTACGGTCTTGACCTTGTATTTCCGATATTCCTTCTTGGCTGGCTTGCCATCGATGAAGACTACCATCGCTGATACCGGGTTGGTCCCTTGGATGTTGGAGTTATCAAACGCTTCGATTCGCGTGACCTTCTCCAAGCCGATGGCTTTCCCCAAGTTCTCGGCAGCTTTGGAGGTCCGCTCTTCGTCGCGTTCGATGAGGCGGAATTTCTCGTCAAGCGACACACGGGCATTCTCTGTCGCCATCGTAATCATTTGCCGCTTAAGTCCGCGCTGCGGAACCAGCGTCTTCACGCCAAGCCACTGCTGCAAGGCAGCAGCTCCGGAAGTCGAGTCCAGCGTGAAGTTCTCGCCGTGAGCACCCTCGGCTTGCAAGGGTTCAGCGTCCTCCGTAGCCACAGACTCCTTCATCTCCGGCAGCAAAATTTCTTGCGGCAGCGCCGGGTTCTCGCTGTAATACTGCGTGACATAAGACAGGAAGTCTCCGTAAGCATCGCCGTAGAACGGGAACACCGACGCGTGGCGCTCGATCATTTTCCCTTGGCGCATGTACAAGATCTGCACACACATCCAGCCCTTGTCCACGGCATAACCAAATACATCCCGGTCCTTGGCATCGTTCATGGTAATCTTCTGCTTCTCCATAAGAGCATCGATATTAATGATCTGGTCGCGTAGCTCCTTGGCTCGCTCAAATTGCAATTCCTCGGCCGCCTCATGCATCTTGCGCTGCAACTCCCGCTTGATCTCTTCATGGCCGCCGCTCAGGAATGACACGATCTCCTGGGTCATGGCATCATAAGTATCCTGCGATACCTCCTGTACACAGGGAGCCAAACATTGCCCGATATGATAATACAGGCAGACCTCCTTGGGCATCACATTGCATTTACGGAGTGGATACATACGATCCAGTAGCTTCTTGGTCTGCTGGGCGGCATAAGCGTTAGGGTAAGGACCGAAATATTTTGCTTTATCTTTAAGCACCCGCCGCGTTACTTCCAGCCGGGGGTGTCGTTCATTCGTAATTTTAATGTAAGGAAAGGTTTTATCATCCTTCAATAGTACATTAAACCGCGGATGATGTTTCTTGATCAGGTTGCACTCCAGAATGAGCGCCTCCATATTGCTGCCGGTTACGATATATTCAAAATCGCGGATTTCGGAGACAAGCCGTTGCGTCTTACCATTATGGCTGCCCGTAAAGTAAGAACGGACCCGGTTCTTCAGAACCTTGGCTTTACCTACATATATGATCAAGCCATCCTTGTTCTTCATTAAATAACAACCCGGTAAGTCAGGCAGCAACGCCAGCTTATGACGAATTGCTTCCATCGCCTTTTCCTGGTCCAGCGCCTCGCTTGTAAAGGAATCCATAGCTTCCCCTCCTCTCTCCTTGGCTTATGACGATAAAAATAACGCCTCCGGTTGGTCCGGAGGCGTCATCCAAGGCACCAATCAACGTGCCTGATAGCCTAGCTTACTGATGTTTAGCAAGCAGGTTCTTCAGCGTGTCCTTCGAATTCAAGCCAACGATCTTATCGACCGGTTGACCATCCTTGAACAGAATCAATGTAGGAATGCTCATAACGCCGAAACGGGAAGCCGTTTCCGGGTTATCGTCAACATTCAACTTAGCGATCTTCACCGCATCTCCTACTTCGCCTGACAGCTCTTCCAGAATCGGAGCAATCATTTTACAAGGACCGCACCATGGAGCCCAGAAGTCAACAAGAACGGGAGCTTGCCCTTCAATCTCATTATTAAAAGACTGATCGGTTACATTTACGATGGCCATAACCAATTCCTCCTTATGTTTGTGCTCATGGTCTGAGGTCAATACCTGCAGAAACCACGAACAGCTCATTTATTTAACCAGATAGTAAATACGAGCAGACCGCAAAGGGACTGCCGAAGCCATTATACCACAACTCACTAAAAAAAAGAAAGTGCGTAAGCAAGCCTTCTTTACAAATAGAAGGGGCTTTGGTTATACTAATATTAACCATTATCAGCTTTGTCTATGACATAATTCATTGATGTTTTTCAGAATATACAACTTTTTTCTCTGAGGAGGCCTATCGCCATGGATGCCAAGGTGCAGGCGAACGACCCGCGTCAACATATCAACGAAGAACCACGCAACGATTTGTTTAATTTGATGAACGGTTTCTTCGGCATGTTTACGCTGATGAGCATCATTTTCTTCGGCATGGTCATCATCAAATTTATCGGCAGCTAGTCTGCTCAGAATTATCCATGCACAAAAAATGACTTAAGAAGCCCCGTATCCCTCACCAGTGAGGGGTACGGGGCTTCTTGGTTGTTCACGCCACTCAGCCTTGTCCACGTTTGTTCGCACCCTTTACCTGCACCACATCCACGAACGGAGCAATGCGGTCCATCAACCGCTGTCCTTTATGACGCTCTTCCCCGTCCTTGCTCGTGAAGCTTAGATGCTTCTCCAGGGCATTCAGGGAATAGTTAGAGGTATAGAAGGTAGGCTTGCGGTTCATGCGGTAATTCAGAATCGAGCCCAAAATGTGATCACGCACCCAGGGATTCAGATTCTCTGCCCCGATATCGTCAAAGATTAGCAGATCAACCTGCTTCATCGTCTCTACCGTCTCACGCAACTTCTCACTATCCTGCATCATTGATTTTAGCTCTTCTACGAATTCCGGCATGTACACGATGGCTCCGGAATACCCATCCTTCGCTAATTCATGCAGCATATAACACATGAGAAACGTCTTGCCTGTGCCAAACGACCCTTCCAGATATAACCCCTTCGCCGTCAGCCCCTGCTCCTTCGTCCCATCAATGTAACCGAACACTTGATTGACCGCAGGTGCTCTGGTCGAATCCTTCGCCATGATCTCCACATCATCATAGCCTTGCTCCAATGCGCGCTCATCCACATAGAAGCTATGAATCCGCTTCTTGACCGCAAGCTCCCGCTCATGTCGCAGTTGCTTGGAGCATGGCACTTGACGGTCCACCAGTTGGGAGGTTTCTCCTAACTGCTCCACGGTAACCTTGGTGAAGTGACCGGAGAAATCATTTGGGCAGCGGTCCAGACCGGGGCAATTGGCACAGTTGTTACTGTCCTTCACATATTGATACAGCTTGGCCATTCCGCGCGTCAACGTCGCTGGCTCCAGCTCCGGGTGCTGGCTTTGCAACTCCATCACCAGCGGATCATTCAGTAGCCGGGCAGCAAGCTCCTCCTGACGTTGCTTAAGCTGCGGATTTCTCATCTGCGTCAGTAACTCTCCGAGTGACTCCATGGCAGTTCACCTTCTTATCCGTCTTTTTATCACTAGATTTGAATCAAAACAAAAATGAATATACCTCTAACGGGAAAACCTCATGCTAATTCGTCTGTATTTCCCCAAATATCATATATAACAGGAAATTCTCATGTTAATTTTGGGCTTTTCCCAAAAATCGACCATTTTTTAATGATTAACATGAGAAAATCCATATAAATCACGATTTCGGGCGAATTCGAGCCATTTAACGGGAGTTTTTCCCTATAACAGAAGCGGAATCCCCAATAGAATCTGTGAACCAGTGGTATTCAGCAAATTCCAGAGATACGTGCAATTCGCCTCATAAGTCTTGCTAACGATCAACCGCTAATTTTTAGATTGAGCACAAAATTTCACTATATTTTCTTCTGCTTGTTGGCCTTGCGGCGTTCCGCCATTCTGACCAGTTCAGCAAATTCTTCCTCGGAAACCGCCCCATCCTCTACCGTCTGCTGTACGATGGGAATTTCCGGCTTCGCCTTGGCCGATCGCCCGCCATAGGTTCGTGGCCGCGGGTTGCCTGCGGTAGCATTCCCGGCCGCCTTTTCCTTCACCTTGGCCTGATCACGAATATACTGTACCGCCTGCTCGTACGTATTAACCTGCTTCAGCAGCATATTTGCCGCAATCGCATCCACAAAATTACGGTTAATCCGTTGTTCTCCGCCAGAGGTCAGCAGCGACATCAAATAATGAATTAATACGTTAATAACCTCGCCAGGCAACTTGTAATTAAGATCAACTTTCTCGAAAATATCGAGCATATTATCAGGCACTGTCCCAGGAAAAAACGTCTTCAACAGCCGGGTGTACGGTTCGTTGCGAAGCATCATATTGTACTGGTGAATGTCGCACTTGCTCCGAAACTGCGGGGGTACCTCTACGTAAAATTCCATTTGCACAGCTACCTCTTCCGGCATAGCCCCGGCTGTTGATGTCGGCTGATCTTCTTCCGCACGCAGTGAAGCGATCTTCCCATACACCACTTCGCGCTCCTCCATCCGCCGCTTCCCTTGCCGGAATTGCAGATTGGCACGATGTTGTAGCTGATCCAGTTGGAGCCCCCCTGCCGGATCGAACACCCCGTCCTCATCAAGCAGACGGCATAAATCCTGTGCGGTCAAATCATATTTATGAGCTACATAATTAATAACGCCCATACCTTCATGGTCGAAGCGCAGTCCCTCCACGAAAGCCCTGTTCCCCGATTCCCGCGGAAAGCGGAGAATGATGTCGGCATAATTAATCTCTTCTTCCTCGGGAGCAAGACGCATGCCAGGCTGTCTGGCAATCGATGTCTCGGCAATCGCCTGCTCCAGCTCATAATCAATCGAATGCGTGTTGAGCTCGAATATATCATAGAAGGGAATGCTAAGATTCTCCTTATTATAGCTAGCTCCGGCCCAAGCCTCCGGCTCTTTGCTGAACAACTGCTCACGCAGCGCCAGCACCGCAAACTTGCCAATCTTGTCGCGCAGCAGCAGCGTTAGATGCTGCGTCCGAAAGAACTCTGCCGGCGAAAGTGGCGGCTGCAGTTCATATTCATACATGTAATCATCGCCATCCGGAGCATATAGGCGGCTTGTCTGAAGCAAGCCTACCGCCTCTAGCAGCGATGCCTGTTCTATTAGAAATTTTCTTCCCTTTTCACTAGGGTCCAGACCTAAGGTCAGAAACAGCTTGCGTTGCTGCTCCATCCCGGAATATCCAACCTGCTCCTGTGGCACCTGCTCCGCCAGCAAGCGATAGAATGAAACGGCGAACGCCCCTACCATCGGCTGATAGAGGAGGCCAAGCATCTTGCCATCTACGGGACTGAGACCAAAATCACGGTATACGCAGTAACGGTGATTCTCGGTAAAATGCAATATATTGCTTATCCGCACGGCCCCAACTCTCCTTCCCTATGTCTATAGATAGACTAGTTTTATTTTAACATAAAAGAGACTTGCCTGAGTCGTCCTCTTGTGGCAAAAATCGGCGTTTTCACCCATGCTTCACGTAAATAGCAAATTTTACGCCAGCGAACGGCCCCTTTCGTGGTCAGTCATCCTGCCATCAAAAATAGGGTTGCCCCGCTTGGCAGATCCCTCTCCGCCTTGGGACAACCCCACATTACATTTCGCCCTAGAACATCTTGTATCCGCCCTGCCGCAGCTTCTGAATAGTCCAGCCACTGAGCAACGCACCGCAAAGTCCTGCGAATGCCGTCAAATAATCAACCAGCCCGAACGAGGCCAAATAAGCCCCAAAGCCTTTGTCATGATCCCATAGCGTATACACAACGATTGGCAATATGATGATAATGAATACATATGCGGGAAACCAGGTTGTCTTCATCAGCATATTGAGAATAAATCCGATGCCAAACATCATGACGAAGAACAACACCATCAGCACCAGCACGATGAGCCAGCCCATCGCTCCCCCACCCTTCTGCATATCCATTGATAAAACACCCGAACTATAAAATAAATCACAGAAACTCAAGCTAGTAGTTAGTTTACTAGAAAAAATGTAGCGAAGCAATGAACTTTGGAGGAAAAATGGGAAAACTCATTTGCCCCCTTTACATCCCTTGCGCTACAATGGAGAAAGCGCAACCGCAAGCTTGCGGCAGGATTATAAATTCATCGAGGAGTGAGTATAGATATGAACGAAGCAACCTTGACCTTGGAAGGTTGGTATGCGCTTCATGATTTCCGCACCATAAACTGGGCGGCCTGGAAGGCAGCGGACGATGAGGAACGTGCCGGAGCCTTGGAGGAGCTACATACATTTTTACAGGAATGGGCCAGCCTTGAGCTGGACAAGATCGGAAGCTATGCCGTGTATTCCGTTGTTGGCCAGAAGGCCGACATCGTATTTATGCATTTGCGGGAAACACTGGAGGAGCTTAACGCTGTGGAAAATGCCTTCAACAAAACCTCCTTTGCCGATTACACCATCAAAACCTACTCTTATGTCAGTGTAGTTGAGCTTAGCAACTATCTGGGTTCCGGTGACGGTGATCCGAAGGCCAATCCGGAAGTGCTGGCTCGCTTGCAGCCTGTGCTGCCCAAGTCCAAACACATCTGCTTCTACCCGATGAACAAGAAGCGCGAGCTTGCTGACAACTGGTACATGCTATCGATGGACGAACGGCGTGCCCTGATGCGCAGCCATGGCATGATCGGGCGTGGCTACGCCGGCAAGGTCAAGCAGATCATCACCGGTTCTGTAGGCCTCGACGATTGGGAATGGGGCGTAACCCTGTTCGCGGACGATGCTCTGCAATTCAAGAAGCTCGTCTACGAGATGCGCTTCGACGAGGTCAGTGCAAGGTACGGCGAATTCGGCCAATTCTTTGTGGGCAACCTGCTCAATGCCGAATTGCTTGACGATATGCTGAAATTGTAATTCATAATAAATAAAGGCGTGCCGCTCTCTCCATGGCGGCACGCCTTATTTATGCTTTGTTATTTATCCCTATTCTTCTTCCGTATCAGAGCGCAGCGATTCCAGATACTCGGCGGTAGCCCGGTCCCGTTCGCGACTCTTCTCCTTCAGCCGCTCGATCGCTGGAAGAATCAAGACATCGACTTCTCTCTGGACCGTATACGCCAAGTCATGGCGCTGCTCCGACTCAAGATAGGAGCCTACCTCCATCAGCGCATTGTAACGATCCAGTTCCTCCCGCGTTAACAAGCCCCGCACTTGAACACTGCAATGGCGCATGTTAGAAGAATCTTCCCTTCTTCAGCACTAACGGAATTCCCCCGATGGTGAACAGATAACGCAGGTCGACCAGCTTCTTCAATTGAGCGGCTCCCCAGCCTTTATATTTTTTGCCGAAGGCGCTGGCAACAGCCTCACCCTTACCCAAAGAAGCCACGGTGCCTTTATTGCTGAACACAAACTTCTTAAGCTCCTTGCCACGGATGGAGGCCACCACGTTTTGTGCGCAGGTCACGCCCTGTTGCATGGCAATTTGTGCGGTAGGTGGATAAGGACGTCCTTCCGGATTGAACATCAGGGAGTTGTCCCCAATAATAAACACATTGTCATGGCTTGGTGCCCGCAAGTAGTCATCAATTTTGACGCGTCCACGGGCCGTCTCGAAGCCTGCTGCTTCAACCAGACGATTGCCACGAATGCCGCCTGTCCAAACGACAGTCTGAGATTTAATCTCTTCGCCGGTAGCCAGAACCACTCCGTCCGGTGTGCACTCCTTGATCGCTACGCCAATCTTGAACTGTACGCCCTTCTTCTTAAGCACATCCATGGCATACTCTACCAGCTCAGGGTCAAAACCAGGCAGAGCGGTTGGTGCAGCTTCCACATTGTATACATTCACGTAATTGGGATCTACATCGTATTCCTTGCATAATTGCGGAATGCGATCAGCGAGCTCAGCTACGAATTCAATACCGCTGAAGCCTGCTCCGCCAACAACAAAGTTCAGACGATCCGTGCGGCTCTCGTCCGCCTTGTAAAGGGCAAATTGATATTCGATGTGCTGGCGAATCATCCGCACCGAGTTGATGCTGCGAATCGTCATGGCGTATTCAGTCAATCCCGGAATGCCAAACGATTCAGGTTCTCCACCCAGGGCAATAATTAAATAATCATATGAAAGAGTTCCGTCCTGAAGGACGACCTTCTTATCAGCCAGGCGGATCTCCTGTACGTTCGATTTCACCAAATCAATCTTGAACTCGTCGATCAGTTTGGATATAGCTACCCGCGTATGCTCGATCGAATCGGTCCCGGCCGCAGGCATATGCAGATGTGTCGTAAAATAATGATAGTCATGACGATTCACCAGGGTGACGTCAGCCTCATTGTAATTCAGTTCTTTTTGCAGTCGCTGGGCGGTAAGAATACCACCATAACCCGCACCAAGAATTACAATTTTGGGTATGGTACTCATGATTTTGTTCTCCTTCCAAGTTGGGGCGCTCTATATTTGAAATTAAACCAAAAACTTCAATGTGAAAATTAACACATAAAATTACAGTCTTCGGCACGATTCTTAACCTATACTATTATTCGCCAAAATCGGGAATCCTATTTCACAAATGTACTTTTTTCGTCACAAATATGAATGCATACATTTGAATGATATCGGCTTTTACATAAAAGATCAAGTCTTATTTTACCCGTAACCATAGGACTTTCTACGTTTTCTTTTACAGATTCAGGGCAGTTTTCAACCTGTCTTTGCAAGAAAGGATATGACGTTTATAATAAAGTAGAATTGACATTATAAAAACCTGTGAAGGTGCAGAAAAATATCTGGAGGTGTTTGGCCCGTGTCATCCCAAAACAATGCCGGCGAATTCACCGATCTCCTTATTATCGGAGGCGGACCGGCAGGCATGTTTGCCGCATTTTATGGCGGAATGAGAAAAGCTTCCGTCAAACTGATTGAGAGTATGCCTCAGCTTGGGGGGCAAGTTGCTGCCCTCTATCCTGAGAAATATATTTACGATGTGGCCGGGTTCCCGAAGGTTACAGGTCAACAGCTCATCGACAACCTGAACGAGCAGCTCAAGCTGTTCGATCCTGATATTCGTCTTGAGGAACGCGTGGTGCAAATCGAGAAGAAAGACGAACGCCACTTTATCGTAACTACGGATAAAGACGTTCACCACGCGCGCGCCTTGATTATCACGGCCGGCGTCGGAGCCTTCGAGCCGCGCAGACTGGACCTAGACAATGCGGCTGGCTTCGAGAAGACCAACTTGCATTACTTCGTCAGCGATTTGAGCCGTTTCAGCGGCAAGAAGGTCCTGATCAGCGGCGGCGGCGATTCCGCCGTAGACTGGGCGCTCATGCTCGAGCCGATTGCGGAACAAGTTACATTAATTCATCGCCGCGATAAGTTCCGGGCCCATGAGCATAGCGTGGAAAGACTGATGTCTTCCAAGGTACAAGTCATCACTCCAACGGAAATTGCCGAGTTGCACGGAGAAGACCGGATTGAACGCGTAACGTTGGCTCATGTGAAGACAAAGGAGACGCAGGAGCTTCTGGTCGATGACGTTATCGTAAACTTTGGCTTTGTCTCTTCTCTGGGACCTATCGCTGAATGGGGCCTTGATATTCAGGGCAATTCCATCGTTGTCGATTCCCGTATGGAGAGCTCGATTCCCGGCATCTTCGCTGCTGGCGATATTACGACGTATTCCGGCAAACTGGATCTGATTGCTGTCGGCTTTGGCGAGGCGCCAACCGCCGTTAACAATGCCAAGGTCTACATCGATCCGGAGGCCAAGCTGTCCCCAGGACACAGCAGTAATCTCAAGCTATAGCTTTTACATGATTTAACAAAGAAAAGGGTATCTTAACCTTACGGATTTCATTATACCGTAAAGGAGAAGATACCCTTTGCCATATATATGCCCGCTCTGCAACGGCTTGGCCACATTTCATGCGACCTGTCCTGATTGCGGATACGTACTTGAGAATACTGGGAAAAAGGAAGACTATACCGGACCTTACAGTCCTTACGGCTCCGCTGATCAATACACCTCAGTCATTTCCGAGCGCAGTCCATCCGGCTGCGAACATGTCGTACAGTGTCCGCATTGTCATGAAGCTTATATATATCATGTGAACGCCTGGCAAGCGCCTTGAATACCTGGGGATAACTCTATTCATCTCTATCAAACGGGACAAGTTGTCCACAGTCTAGTGAAGCATGGTAGATTGGGAAAGGTCCAACTCTCGTCTACGGATTTCAGCCAATAGCAATGCGATAAACTCCTGATCCAACTGCAACTGGTTCGCTTTATAGTAGGATTCGAGAAGCAAATCATCGGTCAACAACGCCATTGGTAACACGCCCTTTCTAGTATTTCCCTCATCATAACAGGAAAAGTTTAGTAGAACAAGCGTTCCTGTTATCCACAAACGCCTGTGGAAATCCTGTGAACAACATGTTAGTAATTATCGAAAAGCGTTGAAAAATATGATGGGATAATGTGGACAAAAGTTATTCACAGGACACCAGTTCGCATATTTTGACGGAAAATTTTCTCCTAAACAAAGGAATTTTGGAGAATTTCTGTGCTACCTACATCTTATTGCGGTCTTGTATTCACTTCAAAAATCCAGATCTTCCCGCTACGATCCACCCCGTAATCAAATCCAAGCTCCCCGACGCCAGGGAAACGACTCTCCAGGATGGTTATACATGTATTCGTCAGCGTACGCATTTCTCTGCGTTTACGGACAGAAACCTTACGTCCCAAGGAACGGCTCAGTCCCTCGCGAGCGCTCAGCATAGACCCGCCCTTGCACAAGTTGGTTACGAACAACCCGGGACGAGCCAGACGCCCTACCATCGAACGATAGCCCCAGGCTCCGTTCTCCTTCACAACCTTCACTCTGTAATCAATGGGCCGTCCATAAATGCGAGCCAAATGAATCCCTTGCTGAATCATGTATTTGCGTTTGACCTTGGCCCGATTTAATGCACGAAACATGGCATTGAAGCTGGAGAAGCAATATCTCCGCGAAGCATAGGTGAACGCGTACACACCGCCCGAATACGTTACCTTAATTACGCCATAGCCGCCTCCCCCGCAGAGCGGCTTAATGACAACCATGCCGAACTGATGCAACATTCTCTTCAAAGCCTCGGCGCCGTACAATCGGGTCTGCGGTATGTGGGTGGCCACTTCCCCATTGCTTAGAAGCGCCTCTGTCTTCAGCCATTTGTTGGCTAACTGTCTTCCCGCCATGACACTATCCCCTTTCTACGATATAAGGTATTTTACTCGTAGGAAGTTATAGATTCTTGGATGATTGTCCAAGGCTTAAGCCCCTTTTCCCCGCGATTATCCAAGGGCTTTTCTTTGCAAATGGGAAGAATTAACGTATATTAATGGGGAACAATGGTCTATATCCGGCCAGAGAAGGGGAGGAACGGGTATTGAATACAGGGGGATCTTCATTTGAGGCTTCGCTCTTTGAGGTGCTTTATTGGTTCGCCATGATCGCCATGTCGCTAGTGCTTGCGGGGATTACCGTAGCTTTATTCCTTACGGGGCTCAAAATGGTCAAGTCCTCCCGCAAGGGCCTGGGGGCTGGCTGCATCGTCTTCTCGCTAGTCGCAGCGGTTATGGTCTTCCTTATGGTGGATCGGCAGTTTCTGTAAACCAGCGCTCATGTAATCACCCGCCGCTTATAGAGAATGCTCGACTCAAGCCACAGCCTTCCTGGTGACGGCATGAGTCTTTTTCTCTAAAAAAGTGGAAACCTAATTCAATTTATTCGTATTATTTACATAGACCAATTTGCCTCATTGCAAAGAAAGAACCAGGAGGGTCATATCGCATGGGAAGTACACCACTGTGGAGTCAACGCTTCAAGAAGTTTTTCCTGAACAACCGCTTTGTCTTATTTCTGCTTATCGTATTGCTGATTAGCCTGAATATTTTGGTATTCTCCAAAATTTCGTTCGTGTTCACACCGATTACCGTGCTGGTCAAAACCATTCTGCTGCCTATCATCTTGACGGGGGCTATCTACTATCTGCTTAACCCGCTGGTCGATTGGCTGGAGAAAAAGCGGGTTCGCCGCGCTTATACTATTACGGGCCTATACCTGCTTATTGCCGGACTGATTACGCTTCTTGTCATGACGGTTGTCCCGCTCGTGCAGGAGCAGATCATGAGTCTTGTCGAGAACTTCCCCGGATATATGACGGAAGCGCAGGAGCAGTTCGCCCTGCTCATTGGCAGCAACCTCTTTCATCAAATCCAGGAAACATCCGGTTTTAACTTCAATGATTTGACCCGTTCGCTGACTGAGCAAGGCAGCGATCTGCTGAATAATGCCTGGTCCGGCATCGGGGGCTTCCTTGGCGCTGTGAAGAACGTCGTACTGGCCATCATCACCGTGCCTTTCATTCTGTTTTATCTGCTCAAAGACGGGAAGAAGCTGCCGCAATTTATCCTTCGTTATGTACCAATTCGCCTTCGCAGTCAAACACATCATGTTATGACAGAGGTCAATGGACAGATCAGTTCCTACATCCGTGGGCAAATTATCGTCAGCTTCTGCATTGGCGTGTTAATGTATATCGGCTTTGTGATTATCGGTCTGGACTACTCGCTGACCCTGGCCATTATCGCATCCTTCACCAGCATCGTGCCGTATCTTGGTCCGGCCATCGCTATTACACCGGCATTAATTATTGCCATCGTGACTTCGCCGATCATGCTCGTCAAGCTGATTATCGTCTGGACGGTGGTACAATTAATTGAAGGTAAATTTATTTCACCACAAATCATGGGTAAATCACTAAGCATTCACCCGATTACGATCATCTTCGTCATTCTTACCGCAGGGAATTTGTTCGGGGTGCTTGGCATCATCTTAGCCGTTCCAGGATATGCCGTACTCAAGGTCATCTTCTCCCATCTATTCCAATGGTTTGAGCGGCGCTCACGTCTGTATGATCCAATCACAGCGGATGTGCCCTCCCCTGCTGGTGAGATCATTACTGAGGAGCCGCAACCTGGGCCCGAGGAGTAGAACTAGTTCTCCACGGATAGCTGCACCATAAAACAGGCCCTCGCGGGGTTTCCCGCGAGGGCCTTCATCATGGCTATTCAGGTCTGCTCACTCAATCGCACTCTTGCGGTTGGCCTTCCTCGTCCTTCATGCGGAACGACTGACCGCAGCCACAGGTAGCGATGGCGTTGGGGTTCTGGATGGTAAAGCCTCCGCTCATGCCGGATTCCTTGAAATCGATCTCCAGGCCGTTCAAGTAACGAACGCTCTCCTTATCCACGACCACCTTCAATCCATGAATGTCCATGTAAACATCCTCGGCACTTTCCTCGTCATCCAAGCCCATGCCATAGGAAAATCCGCTACAGCCGCCAGGGTTCACTCCCACTCGCAGGAACATCCCCGGCGTTTCTTCTTCAGCAAGCATATTTTTAATCCGCGCCATTGCGCTGTCCGTAATTGTAATCATGACCTTCACACTCCTTTAAGCAAATTATACTCCTTCTCCTTCATACGCTCAACAGATGTGATATTTCTTGTTGCAGAAATGATTTCCTCCAGCTATCATTGTTGCCCCCTTGGGATACGGGGTTTATAATAGGAAGGTAATTCATACAGTAATTGTACTAGGCATTAATTGCACTTGGAAACGGAGGGAACGCTATGTTCACGCTGGTTACCCCGAATACCGACAAGAGAATGGCCGAAATTGCGGATAAAGTCCGCAACGGAGAACGTCTCTCCCTCGAAGATGGGGTCTATTTATATGAAAGCGATGATATCTTGAGCATTGGCCAGCTTGCCGGTGAGGTCAATTTGCGCAAAAATGGCAAAAAGGTTTATTTTATTGAGAACATGAGTCTCTACTTCACGAATGTTTGCGAATCCCGCTGCGCTTTTTGCAGCTTCCGCAAGGATGAAGGCGAAGAAGGCTCTTATACCCTGTCCGGGGAGGAAATGGTAGCTTACGTGAAGCAGCACATTACCCCGGGAGTTCGCGAATTTCATATCGTGGGCGGACATAACAATCATGTGCCGTTCCAATATTATGTGGATTCGCTCAAAGTCCTTAAGGAAAATTTCCCTGAGGTCACTATCAAAGCCTATACGGCAGCCGAAATTGAATTCTATACTCGCTTGAGCGGATTAAGCACGAAGGAAGTGCTCCTGCGCCTGCAAGAAGCGGGTCTGGAGTCGCTAACAGGCGGCGGCGCGGAAATTTTATCCGATCAATACCGCGAGAAAATGAAGGTCGACAAAGCCAATGTCGAGCAATATCTCGATGTCCACCGGACAGCCCATCAGCTCGGCATGAAGACGCCAACCACGATGCTCTATAGCTCCGTCGAGTCCTACGAGGACCGCATTCGCCATATGATGCAGATCCGTGAATTGCAGGATGAGACGGGCGGATTCCAGGTATTCATTCCGCTGTCGATGCAACCACGTAACAAGAACGCCAGTATTATGCGGCGGAACTCGGCCTACGAGGATTTGAAGACGATTGCGATTAGCCGGCTGATGCTGGATAATATTCCGCATATTAAGGCTTACTTCATTAATATTGGAGTACAGCTCACCCAGGTAGCGTTGGCCTTTGGCGCATCAGATGTGCATGGTACAATTTTGAAGGAGCAAATCAGCCATGCTGCCGGGGCACAAACTCCGGAAGGCATGACCCTGAAAGAACTGATCTGGCTTGTTAAAGGAGCCGGACGTATCCCGGTCGAACGGGATACCTTCTATAACGAAGTTCGCGTATACGAATAGCTCTTGTTTGGCTTACACCGCGGATTCGCTAATTTTTTGAAGAATCCGCGCGGCCAATTGCCCGGCGTCCTCCGCCTCCACCTGCTCGCCATTCACAATGACGTAAGGAAAGGCGTAGCAGGTTCCGCAGTGGGTCAGGCAGCCATATTCATGAACTTCGCAATCGTATTGCTCCTGAACCATGCGAATGGCCTCATGAGTCCCCAGGCTAACATTTCGGGTACAATATTCAAGTAAGTGCTTCACCTACAGGCCTCCTTGAAGAAGGATTTAAATTTTAGACATTATGTAATATAATAAGACGAGAAAGGAGTTGAAAACAATGAGTGAGCATGTACAAGATAAATTATATGATGAAGTGCTGGAAGTCTTGGACAAACTGCGCCCATTCCTGCAACGTGACGGCGGCGACGTAGAACTGGTCGACGTGGAGGATGGCATTGTCAAGTTGCGACTGATGGGAGCCTGCGGTAGCTGCCCAAGCTCCACGATTACCCTCAAGGCAGGGATCGAGCGCGCTCTGTTTGAAGAAGTAGAAGGCGTTGAAGAGGTCGTTCAAGTATTCTAATCTCCTCAACCTAAGTGATAACTATTCTGCTCTTCAATGGAGTATGAGAAGTAAACCCGACCCTTCGGCGATTTGCCGGAAGGTCGGGTTTTTTGCTGTTTATTTTGTTCCACTTCTGAGTTTGCCTGCCATATCCCATCAGGTCGGCTTAATCCATGGACGTACTGGGTCCAAGCCACCGGACACATCCATAATGTTGCCGGTGACAAAATCAGAATCCTCATGACACAGGAAAGCAATGACCCGTGCTACATCCTCGCCACTGCCGGGCCTGCCTAGCGGCGTCTGCCCGTCCTGAAGCTCACGAGCTTCCTCAATAATGATCTCCTTGTTCCTCCCGCGAATGTCGCCGGGACATACCATATTAACGGTGATTCCGTATGGGGCCTCCTCGACGGCCAACGTCTTCGTGAAGGACACCAGCCCTGTCTTGGCCGCAGCATATACCGCACGGTGTGGCCAAGCACGCGATTCCGCCGCATGTCCAAATCCGAAATGAATGATTCGCCCCCAGTGCTTCTCACGCATGCCGGGAAGCACCAGACGATCCAACAGCAGGCTCCCCACCAAATTCCCCTCAATCATCTCCAGCACCTCGTCCTGGCTATAATCGGCGAAGGGTTTGCGCTCCCGGATAAAAGGACCCGCATTGTTGACCAGGATATCAATTGTCCCCAGTTGTTCCTCTACCTGCCCGGCTAAATAAGCAATTTGCTCACGCCGTGACACATCAGCTTGCACGGCAATACAACGCACGCCCCGCTGCTGGATATCGGAACGGAGGGAGAACGCTTCCGATTCGCTATGTACGTAATTCAGCGCAATATCAAAACCTTGCTCCGCCAACGTCAATGCCGTCCTTTTGCCGAGGCCTTTGGCGCTCCCGGTAATCAGGGCTATTTTTCTACTCAACGTTCCTCCTCCTCCCAGAGTAAACTCCCTTTAAGTATAAAAGATTCAGCGTGTTCCCACAAACGAGAGCAAAAAAATCCCGCTGCAAAAATTCGCAGCGGGAGAGTATGACCATAGAATAAATCATCCTGGCGTATTATTAAAATACCGGTACCAAAGCACCTTCATAGGTATCATTGATGAATGTTCTAACTTCATCCGAAGTAAGCGCCTTAGCCAGCTTCTGAATGGCCTCGGAATCCTTGTTATCCGGACGAGCTACCAACAAGTTCGTGTATGGGGATTCTTTGTCTTCAATGAACAAAGCATCCTTCGTCGGATTCAAGTCAGCTTCAAGCGCATAGTTCGTGTTGATCAGAGCCAGGTCTACTTCTTCCAATTGACGAGGCAGCATAGCTGCATCAGCTTCAATGATCTTCAAGTTCTTCGGATTTTCAGCAATATCCTTTTGAGTTGCTGTAATTCCAGCATCGTCTTTCAGCTTGATCAAACCTTGATTTTGCAACAGCAGCAAGGCACGACCACCATTAGATGGATCATTAGGAATAGCTACCTTCGCTCCGTCAGGAAGCTCATCGGCCGAAGTGTATTTTTTGGAGTAAGCGCCAAACGGTTCCACGTGAACCCCTACAACCGACACAAGATCAAAGTTGTTTTGCGTGTTTTGTTCGTCCAGGTACGGTTGATGTTGGAAGTAGTTGGCATCGAGTTCTTTCTCAAATACTTGTACGTTAGGTTGTACATAATCGGTAAATTCCTTCACTTCGAGCTCCACGCCTTCTTCCTTCAGCTTTGGAGCGATGAATTTAAGAATATCAGCATGAGGCACAGTAGCACCTACGACCAGCTTCACCGGCTCGGAAGTTGTTTCGTTACCGCTGTTCGCTGCATTTCCTTCTGCTGCGGAAGTATTTCCTTCCGGTGTATTCCCCGCTGTATTGTTCCCTGCATTGTTGCTGCCGCAAGCCGCCAACACCAATACCAAAGCCAGTGTCAGTACGGATAAAGTCCATTTTTTCATAGCAGATTCCCCCTTGATTTGTTTTGAATAAGGATATGGTTATATATTATTGTTTCCTTATTTCCGCGTAAAATGAATAACCAGCCGGTCGCCCAGCATTTGTAGCAACTGCACCAAAATAATCATAAAGATAACCGAAACGAGCATGACCTCGCTTTTGTAACGGTAATAACCGTAGCGAATGGCCAAATCACCCAAGCCGCCCCCGCCAACCATACCGGACATCGCCGTATAGGAGACCAGTGTGACCACCGTAATTGTCATCCCGGCCAGTAGGCCTGGTAACGCTTCGGGCAAGAGCACCTTGCGAATCAACTGCAGAGACGAAGCGCCCATAGCCTGGCAAGCCTCGATAACCCCGCGGTCCACCTCACGCAGCGCCGTCTCCACCAATCGGGCAAAGAATGGAGCTGCCCCGATAACGAGCGGTGGAATGGTGCCCTCCACGCCGCTTGATACCCCCATAATAGCCCGGGTTACCGGAATCAAAGCGACAATCAAAATAATAAAAGGTACGGAACGAAGTATGTTCACCACCAACGAAATAATCCTGTAAACCCATCCTAATACCGAGGATTGAGAACGTGAAAAGACAAACAACATGACGCCTAATGGCAATCCCAGGACAAAAGTAAACAATGTAGCGTAACCCATCATCTGCAACGTATCCACCGTTGCTGTACCCATTTCCGACCAATCAATGGTACTGAAGTCTAACTCCTTCATGATTGAAGCACCTCCACGTCAAGATCCCGTTCCCGCAGCAGCCGCAGTGTCTGCTCTACATCCTGCCTGTCACCTTCAAACGAAACAGTCAGTTGGCCGTAAGGCGTATCCTTGATGGTGGAGATGGTACCTTGTAAAATAGCAAAATTTACGCCGGTCTCCCTGACAACCTGGGACAACACGGATTCATAAGTCTGGGCCCCCAGGAAAGTGATCTTCACCAGCTTGCCTCTCGCTGCCGACGAGGCCGCTGCCGCAAGCTTCAAGCTCTCTTGACCCGCGTTCTCGCGGTGCAAAAATTCCTGTGTTACCTCATGCCGCGGCTTCAGAAATACTTCTGTCACCGGACCTTCCTCCACGATTCCACCTTGATGAATGACCGCGACCCGGTCGCAGATGCTTTGGATCACATGCATTTCGTGTGTAATCAACAAAATCGTCAGTTGGAACCGCTTATTAATATCAAGCAACAACTTGAGAATAGAGTCCGTTGTTTGCGGGTCCAGTGCCGAGGTAGCTTCATCACATAGCAGCACGTCAGGGTCACTAGCGAGCGCCCGGGCGATACCTACCCGCTGCTTCTGCCCACCGGATAGCTGGGCCGGGTATTTGCTCTTGTGTTCTTCCAAGCCAACCAGGGCCAGCAAGCTGTCTACCTTCTTAGCTATGGACGCCTTCGGCGTTCCGATCAGCGTTAGCGGGAAAGCGATATTATCGTAAACGGTAGCTGAGGCCAACAGGTTAAAGTGTTGAAAGATCATGCCAATCTTACGCCGCCGTTCCTGCAAATCGCGCTTGCCCAGCTTCGTCAGCTCCACATCGCCAACCCAAACCTCGCCTTCCGTAGGACGTTCCAGCAAGTTGATACATCGAATCAAAGTGCTCTTGCCTGCTCCGGAATGGCCAATCACTCCAAAGATTTCACCCTTTTTCACACTTAGATTCAAGCCCGATAACGCCACGGTGAAGGTTTTTTTGCCTCCATATACCTTGGTCACATCCTTAAGTTGGATCACTTATATTCACCCCCTGTTTATGTTATTTTGTACACCCCAATATAAAATAAAGAGCCCTACAGAATCAAAGGGCTCTCTTTACGTAAAGACAATGCCTTCTCATCTGCCAACACCAACCGTGCAAACCGCTTGGTCTTGAAGGATTTAGCACCATGACATCCGTTCCCGGGGCCTTACGGTATCTTACACCGTGCCATGAACGAATCGGTTGCTGGGCTTCATCGGGCCTTGTCCCTCCGCCTCTCTCGATAAGAAATATGAAATTATCAAATTACATTCATGACATAGAATGAAACTATTGATGAGTATAATGAGTTTTGCAGGTTTTGTCAAAGAAAAAATGCACCAGCCTGCAATCAGCTCTCCACAATTTTCTTCCAGCGCTGCTGAACATAGCCAAATACGGTTAAATAGGTCTCACAGACCATTTGGTAACCCCGTTCCAAATCACGGATATGTTGATCAAGATCCTCCAGCTCCAACTTGCCAAAGAGGGCTTGATGCCGCTGCCACAAATCATCCTTCATTTCCGAATTCATATAGTGGACTTCCGTATTCCGCCGTCTGCGCAAAATGTTCAACGTTTCCCGGTATTCCTCCTTGATTGCGTTCAGCTTGCCGCCCAAATCGGGATGAACCTTGAAGTAAGCAAACTGGCGCAGCACCGTAAAGTAGGAGAAATGGGTCTTCACCTTGGAGGTCTTGAGATCGAACAATTCGTTCAACACCGTACCGAGCTTGTCCAGCGCAGAGAACACACGAATGAAGCCATCCTTGTAAAAGTAAACGTACCTCGCATAGTCAGCCCGCTCCTGCGAGTCCATATCCTCCACCGAGTCCTTGCGAACTTTCTGGCGGAAGAAGGTCGCGGCGAACAGGCACTCCTCCAATTCTTCCAAGGAAAAAATCAGTCCACGCGTCCATATTTCAAGCTTGCGGTAGTCATGCGACGGATCTTGATGGTCTTTAATTTCACGCTGGAGCAGTTGAATCGTTTGCCCCATAGCATCCATCGAACTTGCAAATATGCCGTCATTTTGTCTAGGTGGTTCACCAAGCAAGCTGCGAAGCATAGTTTACCTCCGTTTCACAGAAAATAGGATTTCCAGCGCTGGTCGACCAAGGATACGATATCCTCTCTTGGGAACAGTTCATCCGGATAACCTGGCTTCATACGGGCATCAATCACAAGTGGCAGGCTGTAGGACAGATGATGCTGGCGCACCTCGGCAGCAGCATAGATATCATTAGCCGGATTAAACCGGGTAAATACCGTCCACAAAAATGCCGTTTGATCGTAAGCCGCTGTCTTGGCGTCATCCACCAGGACAACGAACGGCCAGGCTGTTCCGCGTTCGCGCAAACGGCCAAGCACCCGCTCCGCGAGCTCAGGCTCATCTTCATAGGATGCACCGGAAACGACAAGGCATCCGTCATGAAAAACTTGGATGCTGTTGATCTCTGCAATGTCGCCTTCCTCATAAGTGCGCGGCAGATCCCGTATCGGGTCGCCCACTCCCATCAGAATAGCCTTACTGCCATGATTTAGCTTATGCCCTGTGTAATCCAGCGTGTCATGGGATGTATTGTTAATAATGAACAAATCGGTAGCCGGGTCAAAACGTTCCAGAATAGTCTTGAGCAACAGACGGAAATCTGCCAGATCTACTAGCTTGTCCGTCAGCATCAGGAATTTGGTCAGCGATAGCTGACCTTCACCCAGAATACGGAAAGCCGATACCAAGGCTTCCCGGGAATAACTCTCACGAACCACAGCAGAGCTTAACGCATGGAAGCCAGCCTCGGCGTAGGTCCATAAAGAGCGGACATTCGGCATAACCATTGGAAAGGCAGGTGACAGAAGCTTTTGCAGGAAATCCCCTAAATAATAATCCTCCTGCCGCGGCTTGCCCACAATGGTTGCCGGATAGATGGCATCCTTGCGGTGCCACATATGATTGACATGAAGAACCGGGAATTCATGCTGCAACGAGTAATAACCAAAGTGATCCCCGAACGGCCCTTCCAAACGGCGCTCAAACGGGGGAACCAGCCCGGAAATGGCGAATTCCGATTCTGCAGGGATACGGTGTCCGCCCAGCGGATTTTCGATCATCGGCAACTTCTCGCCAAGAATAAATGAAGCGACCAACAGTTCAGACAGATGCTCTGGTACTGGCGAAATAGCCGAAGCCACCATCGCCGGCGGCCCTCCCAGGAACACAGAAACGGTCAGTGGTTCCCCACGCTTCTCGGCCTCATGGTAATGGAAGCCGCCACCCTTCTGAATTTGCCAGTGGATTCCGGTCGTCTGATCATCATATAACTGAATCCGGTACATGCCCAGATTGTTCTCCTTGGGTTGGAGTGGGTTCTCTGTATAAACTAACGGCAACGTGATAAACGGGCCGCCATCCTCCTGCCAACTCGTTACCTTCGGCAAATCCTTGAGCGGCGATTCCGTACGGCATACTCCCAGGATGGGAGCTTCGCTCTTCGTGACGTTCTTCATTCCCACTTTCAGTACATCACGGATAAGCCCACGCTCGTTCCAAATCGCTTTGGGCGTAGGGGGCAACAATTTATGTACAGCATCAACAAGCTGGTTGGCGAGCATTTCGGGCCGTGGTCCAAAGGCCATCTCCACGCGACGAATGGTACCGAACAGATTAGTGGCTACCGGGAACGGCGTACCCTTCACATTAGTGAACAGAAGCGCCGGTCCGCCATCATCAATGACACGCCGGTGAATTTCAGCCAATTCCAGATGCGGATCGACAGGCACATCGATTATGGCAAGCTCGTTTTCCTTCTGCAGTGCATCTATCCATTGACGCAAATTTTTGTAGCTCATTCCTAATTATCCTCCTATAAAGACCGGGACAAGGGCCCACCGGCTCGGTCCCCTGTCCCGGTCGTCACGTTTCGTTTGCTATAGACAAGAGTATACCTTATCCGGCAACTACTTGGCGAACCTTACTTTTTAGAAAGTCGTCTTTCCAGAACGAAGTTACTCAAGGAGTGGTTTCGACATCGAATCTTGAATTCAGCCGGTCCTTCTCGCCCCGGCTTAGCTGCCAGGTGCGGACGCTCAAATAGCTGAGTACGCCGAACAAGGCGGCAAGCACGATGATATGAGCCAGAGAAGCAAACAAATAAACGTGATAATTAGTTAATGTATAAACGATAAAGGCACCGGTGAAGACCTGAACAATCATCAATAGCGTTGCCGCGAGTCCCAGCATGCGGATTTCTGGCAAATCGGGATGCTTGCGGAAGGCCACATGGCCAACAGCCGCAATCACGACCATAAGGATTGCCGCAGCAACCCGGTGGGCGAACGCAATGCCTACGCCCCCGCTAAGCTCAGGGATAAGCTGGCCATTGCATAGTGGCCAACCGCTGCAGCCCCCTGCTGAATCGGTATGGCTGACATATGCCCCTATGTATACCACGATGTAGGTGTATCCAGTAGCTATCCAGGTCAGATTGCGGAAGGTTCGACTAACCCGCGCAGCCTTAGCACCCGCTTCTCTTCCTGCGGCTCGTCCCCGTTCTTCCTCCCGAATACCGAGTACCAGCATGACTGAGCTCGCAAAGGCGATCAGCGAGAATCCAAAATGAAGGGCCATGACGGCCGAAGAAGTTGGGTACATGACAGCCATGGCTCCCATAAAAGCCTGTACCATCACGAAGATTAAGGCGAGCAGAGAGAACGCTTGCAAGTCTTTGCGGTTCTTACGGTAGCGCCAGAAGGCAATAAAGGTTGCCAGCGTTAGCAAGCCTGCCGCTCCGCTTACGGCACGGTGAGAATATTCGATTACCGATGCTACTGTATGGGCAGGCACAAATTCCCCATGGCAAAGAGGCCATTCGTTCCCGCAGCCAAGTCCGGATTCTGTCTTGGTAACAACGCTGCCCCCGAAGGTTGCCAGCAGCATGACCAGACAAGATGCATAGCTAAGCCACTTCAAACGTTTCGTATCCAAATGGTTCACACCTTTTATGATTCGATGGAAAATCCAATAAACCCCTTTCATTATAACCGATCAAGTAACCACTTTCATAGGCAGATATCCATAAAATGTTCAAAAATAAACGCCGCCGCAATGTTCTTTCCTCGCGGCGGCGTGATTAATATTATGGCGCTGGACTACTCCTGTTTGCTTGTTGCGTTTTGCTCTAAGGTTTGATATACCTCCAGAGCCCGATTCAGGAAGCTTTCGATTTCCTCCCGGGATTTGCGCAATTTATTGACGAAGCGGACCAGTTCCTTCCCGTTGGCATAAGCAACGAAGCTGGGAATACCCAGGATATTCTGCTCCTGGCTGACCTCGCCCACCTGTTCAACATCAACCTCGATTAGCGTTAACCGACCTTCATACGCCTGCTCCACCTCGGGCATGAAGGGATCAATGAACTTGCAGTCCCCACACCAGTCTGCTTTGAACACAGCAACGGTCAGACTTGAAGCTTCTATGCTAGCTTGAAATTGTTCAGAAGATGCCACTTTTTCCATGTCTATTCACCCTTTCTTCTCTCGTATCTACAGTCAACCAAATGCAGGGGTGGAAGTCAAATATTTAGGCCATACTATTATGAGGTTGTTCAAAAAGTCACCTTCTAATTATGAAGCAGGTCAGGAAAGGAGTATGTTGCCATGGATCGGTCATCCCGTACAGACGAAACGTCGCCAGCCCATCGAATCACCAGGTTCATGCATCGGTGGCCCGACGCTATCCGGCTTATGATTACTAGCCAGACGGCCGCCTTCTCGGGCTCATCCCAGTTGCGGGAAGCGCCTGCGTCTTTGGGCTGGAGCGAATCAGCCGCCCGCACCGTCATTGCGGAGATCGAGGATCTGCTACGCCGCGGCCTTACTCCCCGTCCCTCGGCTGAAGCGCTCAGTGCAGAAGACCTTCAGCTTGCCGAAAGCATTGCGGATGAGACTCGTCAGGCAGGAATTAGCAACATCACCCGAACGGCGGCTTACCTGGCTTGTTACGAGGCTTGTCCAGAGCTGCATTGGGCATTCCTCGCCCACATGGTATCACGGAATGCCGGATACAATATGACCGATTTGCAGGGCAGCAGACTCGAAGAAGCAATGGAACCGGAAGCCAAGCGGTTGAATTACCGCTTCCTGGAGCGGGGCAATGCCTTGATTTTTCAGGATGCCTATCCCCAGCTTCTTTTATACCGGAAGAGTCGGGAGCGTGGAGCCAGCCTCTTTCACTTGCTGCCCTATTTCCATGTCTCCCGATTTATGAGCCCCTTCTGGGAACGCTTCTGGATTGATCGCGGCAGTGCCCTGCTTACCGTTGGTCTGATTATTAACGAGCAGAATTATATCGAGAAGCGGGTCATTCAGCATCCCTATTTCCAGAAGTATGTGACCGGAACGGCGGGCTTTCATCTCTTCAGCCTGATGGGCTTGAATCAGATCGTGTTCCCATTGCTGGAACCAGCGGAAGGCATGGACGCCAGTTCAGCGTTACTGGTGGAGGAGCGGGCTGCGTCTAGCGAGGCCCCATTGGCTGCGGATGCAGCCTCGGGAGCAGCGCGTGACGCAGAAGAAGAGGGCGCGGCGTGTACGAACGCGCCCCTGGACGGGCCGGCTGCCGATTGGAAGGTGCGGCGCCTCGCCGGCCGCACCGTCTCGGACTTCGGCAGCCTAGCTGCTCGCATCGCGCTAGGCAAGAGCCTGTACGCGATGCTGATGGGCTACCGCGCCGTGCGCAGCGGCGCGGAGCGGTTTGCCGCGAGCGTGCCGCATAGCGGCTCGCGGGCGGATTATTGGCCGGACTTGTTCACGGCCAATCTGGAAGAAGCGCTGACGACGCCCACGCAGGCGTCAGCGCTTCTGGACATGGAGACGCTGCCGCCAGGCGAGCGTCTCTACAGCCCCAAACTGCTAAGCGTTTGGGGCGATACCCCCTATGAGCCAATCTCCAGAGAGGATTGGCTCAAGGACCTTCGTGCGCTGGACGGCATCAGCGCACCCAAAAGGCCGTTCCTGTGCGACATCAGCTGCAAGCACAGGAACGGCCTGCTCAAGACCGCATTGGTGCACGATGCGGTGGACGAGCGTTAGCCCATGGATAGCCCGGTTCCGGTCAAGGAAGCATAGCTCCTGATGTTACAGGACCCTCACATGGGCCAATACCTGTTCGCCCAGCCGCTCAAGCTCGGCTATCGCCGCAGGCGAGGGGCTATTGAGCTGCTCAGTGACCGAACTCCGCAAGAAGCGTCGCAGCATGACAGCAAGCATCCCCTCTGGCAGATTCTTCAAGGCAGCGAACCCGCGAGGCACTGGCGGGTTCGACATCATGGACAGGTTGTCTCGCATGAAGCGAATCATGCTGCGGATAGCTTCCCGGTCGTCAGCCAAGGCCAGTGGGCCCCCTGCTGCGTTCACCGCCTGCAAGAGCGGCACCTCAAACGCCGCATGGGTCTTGAGCCAGGCGTCCATCCGAGGCTCGACCTTAACGTTAATTCCCGCAGCACGGAACTCCCCTGCGATTCGTTTCAGTCGCGGACTGCTGCTGCCATCCGGCTCACCGATAGGCATGGGGACCAAGCTGGTTATGAAGCTGGTCGAACGGTAGCGGACCACATCGCCATCCAAGGTACCCGCAGACGTTGGGTAACCAAGCAGCACTCGCTCCCGCCCAATCTTCGCTCCCAGCGGTGTGGCTCCGGCTGCCCAGTTGAGCATGAACAGCACATCACTTTTGAGATTCGCGATGGACTCCAGCACCGCGTCTACCTGATGGGTACGGACGAAAACGATAATCAGGTCGTAATCTCCGTCAGGGTGCTCTACCACCGGAACCGCTACTTGCCTGATGACCGGGCTATTTGCTTCGGCAAGTTGTACGCCGTGACGACGCAGAACAGCCAGGCGCTTCCCCCGGGCCAGCAACGAGACATCGCGTCCCCCCTCATACAGACGGGCGGCATAGAGGCTGCCAAGAACCCCCGCACCATAGACTAATATCCTCATCTAGCAACCCTCTTCCCAAGGCTCGTTAAATGTTTCATTGTTATCCTCCTTGTGCCTTTGACTATAAGACAATGTGTTGTATGATGAATCATACGATTTTGTTTTACATTCAACAACCATCAAATGGTTCTCATTTGTCGGATGATGGGATGGTTCACAAAGGAGCGAGAGATGAGAAAACAACCGGAAGTTACCGAGAAAACAAGACAAACGTTCATCAGCATTTTTTGCGAACTTTATGGTCAAAAGCCCATAGAGAAAATCACAGTCCAGGAAATTGCAAACAAGTCGGGATACAATCGCAGTACCTTTTATCAGTATTTTACCGATGTTTACGATTTGCTTGGCTACGTGGAAAACGATATATTGGATTATTTTCGTAGTAAATTAAATAACACGGAGCAAGTGGACATCAAGCCACAGGATATACTGCTGCTATTCGAGGAAAAAGAAATGCACCTAAATACTTTATTGGGGAATTACGGTAATATCCGTTTTCTAGAAAAGCTGAAAGGGGAATTTTTTGCAGAAGAAGGGCCAAATTATTGTTTACCGGAAAACAGTTCAATAACACCGTATTTGTTGGAGTTCCATATCTCTACTTCTTTTTCACTGCTGCTCCTCTGGCAACGCAGACACAAAGATCTGTCCCCGGACGAATTATTTCGTTTGATAGATCGGCTATTTACTTCAGGAATTTCCTCTGTTACTGGAGACAACTAATCTGTTTACAAAAAAAAGAGCAGAAGCCACAATAATCAATTGTGCTTCTACTCCATGTTCCTTACTTTCCGGGTACCCGCTGCAACCGCATCAACGGTGACAACACCTTACGCAGCGGTGCAGGGTAACTGGCCAGCTCGTCCCTGCGGACGACGCGAAGCAGGATCAGTAGCACAGGATACATCGCTACTACAGCTACACCTACAATCGCACAGGTGAGGAAGAAGGCAATACGGGCTGGCATCAGATCCACCATTTGAATACCCAATTGGTTCAGACCGTAACCTACCCCAGACAAGGCAACGACGGTCAGCAGGAACCCCGCCCAACGCTTACCCATCAACGAGAACGGCACAATACGCTTGATTGCACGCACATTAAGCAGCGTAATCACCAGGAAGCATAACCCTGTCGCAGTAATAATTCCGTATATCCCCATAAATTGAGCCAACACGACACTAGACGCCAACTTGACCGCCACCCCGATGCCAACGTGGACCATCGATAGATTAGCCTTGCCTACCCCTAGCAGGATGGAGTTACTGGTCATCATCGTGATTTGGAAAATCGTCATGAACGTTAACAGTGCTACAATACTGCTACCATCTCGCGTACTGAACAGCAAACCGTTTACGGAGTAAGCCGCCGTACCCAATGCCAGAATAATCGGCATACCGCTGAGCACCGCTACCCGCATAGCCAAGGTGACCTGCCGCTGCAAATGCTCCTCATCCTTCCGCGCATAAGCGGCGGAAATAATCGGCACCAGCGATTGACTTAGTGCGATTGCCAGGATTGGCGGAATGCCAGCGATCATTTGTGCCCGGTTCCCCAAAATACCTAACAGGTAAGTGGACTTACTCAAGCTCATTTGCCCACTTAAGAGCGGATTTAATATTGAATTATCAATAAAGTTTACGGCCGGAACAGCCAAGGCGGTTAACACTATCGGAATCGATAGCTTGAAAATCTCCCCATAAATCCGCTTGAGGGGCGTCCGAGACACACCATTTATTGCAGCATGACTGGCTTCATTACGGTCCTGACGCGACATTTTCATACTATAATACAGCATGACCATAAGTGCAGCGACCCCACCCAATACGGCGCCAAAGGTAGCCCCCGCCGCAATCGTCTGACCGGAATATCCCCAGTGAAACAGCAGGAACGCTAACAATATACCGGTGGCTACACGGACAATTTGCTCAATGACCTGAGACACCCCGCCAGCAATCATGATGTTGCGCCCTTGCAAATAACCGCGAATCATCGCAATCAGTGGGAACAACAGCAACGCCGGAGCCAAGGCTCGAATCGCCGTGACGGACTCCGGAA
Organism: Paenibacillus senegalimassiliensis; assembly: GCF_001486585.1. Taxonomy (GTDB): domain Bacteria; phylum Bacillota; class Bacilli; order Paenibacillales; family Paenibacillaceae; genus Fontibacillus; species Fontibacillus senegalimassiliensis. The sequence goes on along the minus strand of NZ_LN909043.1, from coordinate 191,537 downwards.
CCTTGGAGGCAATGGCATAATAAGGGGCCAGGATATAGAGCAGGATAAACATAACTACCCCGGCGAACGCGGCAAAAAGAAGTGCTGCCTGATAAATGCGCCGTGCTTCCTCTGGCCGATTTAAGGCGTGCCTCTCTGACACCATTTTGCTTAGTGTACTTGGTATCCCCGCCGTGGCCAACGTTAACAGCATAAAGTATGCCGCATTAGCCTGGGAGTAGGAGGCATTCCCGATCTCCCCGAGAATGTGCTCTAACGGAACGCGCTGGAACAAGCCCAAAACTCTGGCAATGAGCGCTGCTCCAGCTAAAATTAACGTACCTCTAACAAACGACTCTTTCTTCGACAACTCGATTCCTTCTTTCCCCACAAACCTGATAACTAATATTGCTCACTAGAAATAGCAAAAAAATGGACAAAACATCCTGAAAGGTAGGCTCCCATGTGCATTGGGTTCATCACGCTTCTATATTAAAAAACAACAATCCAAATGACGAACACAATGATCATTACAATCTGCAAAATAATTTTGACCACCATACTGCTAAACAAGCCAACTACAGAGCCTATCCCGACCTTAAACGATCTGGACAAGGACTCTCCCTTGATTAGCTCGCCAATCATAGCGCCAATGAGCGGCCCCAACACCAGACCAAAGGCCGGGATGACAAAGGGACCCACAATAATACCGATGGTGCTAAGCCAGACGGACAGCTTGCTGCCGCCAAACTTCTTCACTCCCCAAGCCCCCACCGCGTAGTCGGCTACGAATAGAACGACCACAATCAGCGTTTGCACAATCCAGAAGAAGGGACCAAATGAATCGAAGGAGAAAAACCAGCCATAGACAAAAAAAGCAAAGTAGATGGCAAGCGCACCCGGCAAGACAGGATATACAGCGCCTGCCAGGCCTACGGCAAATAAAGCAATCACGATAATCCAGCCTATTACGGTCAGCAAGTGAAGTCACTCCTCCGTCAGAACATAATCTCGAATAATCCAGGCAATTCCATCTTCATTATTAGTAGCGGTAACGAGATCGGCCTTCTCCTTGACGAGTTCCTGGGCATTTCCCATAGCTACGCCAAGTCCGGCGGCTTCTATGGCTGCCAAATCGTTCAGGCTGTCGCCGATAGCCACAACCTCGGACATCTGCAAGCCAAGCAGCTCGCACACCGTTTGAATCCCGCTGGCCTTGCTGATCCCCTTCGGATTTATCTCCAAATTATGCGGTGAAGAGTTGGTAATTTGGAAGCTATCCATCTCTTCTAATTCCTGCAAAATAGCCATCCGTGCAGCATCATCTTCTGTAAAATAACCGAATTTCAACCAGTGGTTGCGTTCCAGAAGCTCCGGTAGCCAGCTTCCTTCATTAAAGCTGCCCTCTACCGAATTTGCCCAGAACCACACTTGCTTTTCCCGGGAAATTTCATATAACCTTGCAATCAGCGGGCGTTCCAGAAGTATCCGTCGATGCAATTCATGCGGTGATTTCCATATCTCGCTGCCGTTGACCGTAATCATCGGCGTTCCCAAATTCAACTGGTCTCCGTAAGGAATTGCCTCATCATAGCTGCGCCCCGTAGATAGGCAGACATGAACCCCGGCCGCAGCGGCCTTGCGAATCCAATACTCTGTTTCCGGTGTAATCTCATGAAGATCATTAAGCAACGTCCCATCCATATCGAGTGCCAGCAGTTTGTATTTCAAAAGACAACTCCCCCATCCCCATGTTCTTGTCTCTGTAAGCTACCGTCATTTTACCATATTCCCAAGAAGCCAACAAAGCTTATCAGGCTTTGGGTAAGCCTTCCAGCATAATCATCCGTTCATGAAAAAAGACTCTACCCTGCTCCATAAGACCAAAATGGTCCCATGAATTCAGAATAGAGTCTTTCGCTCAACCTGATCTATTTCAGATTAAGCAGCCGCGGAATTCATCCGTCTGCGTTTGCCCAACCGAGCCACCAACCCATGGGATGGAGACAGGATGAACGCTAACACGAACAAGATCCCCGCTACCGTGACCATGGCTCCAGCGATGGAAGCATCCAGCCATTTCGCCGCATAGTAGCCGCCTGTTGCACTAATAGCACCGATCAGTACACTATAAACGATCATCATGCTAAGACGATCCGTCAGCAAGTAAGCCGTAGCGGCCGGAATAATCAACATGCCTACGACCAGGATGGCGCCAACACTTTCGAATGAAGCTACGGTGGACAGCGAGACCAGCCCCATCAACATATAATGGAACAATGCCACCGGGATACCCACAGCAGCGGCGAGCGCCGGGTCAAAGGCACATAGCTTGAACTGCTTATAGAACAACCCGATAGCGGCAAGAACAATCAATAGCGTACCGCCGAGCATCCATACGGCTACAGGTCCCATGTCGTAACCGTTCCACACCCATGTATCCCATTGCACGTATGCAATTTCGCCGAACAAGACACAATCAAGATCCAAATCAATATGGGCCGCATTCCGGCTAATGATAATAACACCGATAGCGAACAGTGCGGTGAACACAATACCGATGGACGCATCCGATTGCAGGCCGCTATTTTGCAGCAGTTGAATCAGAAATACGGTAATCAAGCCAAGTACCGCTGCCCCAAACAGCATTAGCATGGAATCTCGGGAGCTACTGATCAGGAATGCAATCGCGATCCCGGGCAATACAGAGTGACTGATGGCATCGCCAACCATCGCCATTTTGCGCAGGACGAGAAAGCAGCCCAATATCCCACAAGTAGCAGCCACCAGGGTTCCGGTGAGAATAATCCAAAAATCCGTCATATCATTCCGTCCCCCTTTCTACCGTCTGACTTTGATGAACAACGGCGCGACCCGCATACTTCTGCACCTCACTGCGACTACGTAAATGCCGGAGCCACTTGGCCAGAAGTCCCCGATTGGGGGCAAATACCGCAGAAACAAAAAACAATGCCGTGGCGGCCAGCACCGTTACCGGGCCAGTCGGCAAATTAGATAAAGTGGAACTGATTAGCGTCCCTGTCACGCCTGACAAAGCGCCAAACACTCCTGCCAATACGACCATCAGACCTAAGGCATCCGTCCAGTATCTTGCGGCCACAGCAGGGGTAATCAACAAGGCTGCTACAAGCACAACACCTACAGCCTGAATACCAACGACGACCGCAATAACGGTCATCAGCAGCAACAGTTGCTCCAGAAATGCTACCTTCAACCCCATCCCCCGGGCAAAACCAGGGTCAAAGCTGACCAGCTTGAACTCCTTGAACAACAGCGCACAGACGACAATCAGAAGTACGGACACCGCACCCATCATATAAACGTCCGATAACATCATGGAAGCCGCTTGACCGAACATGTATTTATCCAGCCCGCTTTGGTTCCCGTTGCCGCTATGCTGAATCTTGGTCAGCAGGACAATCCCGATTCCGAAAAATACGGACAATACAATACCAAGCGCCGCATCCTGCTTAATCCGCGAATAACGAGTAATGGCTGAAATACCGAAGGTAGCCAACATGCCTGCGATGATAGCCCCCAGCATGAACAGCCCCACCGATTTGACCCCGCTCAGCATAAATGCGATACATATCCCGGGCAAAGCTGCATGTGCCAGCGCGTCCCCGAGCAAGCTTTGCTTGCGCAAGAAGGTGAAGGAGCCAATCACTCCACTACCTAAGCCAAGCAGCAAAGATCCGGCTAATATCCACTGCATGTTTGGATCGGTGAACCAACGTATCAGATCCGCTAACATGGCATCACACCGTCCCTGACGGCACAGTGGCAAAATCAGCCAGCATGGCAATTCGGCCCCCGTACGTACTGTGCAAATTAGCTGGGGTAAAGGTCTCTTCCGTAGGACCTGCGGCGACCAATTCCCCATTTAGCAGCAATACATGATCAAAATACTCCTTGACCGTTGACAGGTCATGATGGACAACCAATACGGTCTTCCCCTGTTCCTTAAGCTCATGCAGCAGATTGATGATCGCCTTCTCCGTTGTTGCATCCACCCCGGAGAACGGCTCATCCATAAAATACAATTGCGCGTTCTGTGCCAGCGCCCGTGCCAGAAATACCCGTTGCTGCTGCCCGCCTGACAGTTGGCTGATCTGACGACCAGCAAAGTCTGCCATGCCTACCTTCGCCAAGCATTCCATTGCAATCTGGCGCTCCTTGGTACCAGGCCGACGGAACCAGCCGAGATGTCCATACCGGCCCATCATGACGACATCCAGCGCGTTTGTTGGGAAATCCCAATCCACGGATTCCCGCTGCGGCACATAGCCGATAATCTTGCGTTGCTCGCGATAAGGACGATCGTAAATACGAACTTCGCCGTCCAAGGCTGGAATGAGGCCAAGTACCGCCTTGAGCAGCGTGGACTTCCCGGCCCCGTTGGGACCGAGAACTCCAATTAATTTGCCTTCCGGTATTTGAAAGGATACCGATCTAAGTACCGGTTTTTTCTGATATGCTACGGTCAAATGACTGACTTCCAGCGGATAACCTTTCATTTTACTTCCCCTTTTCTATCGTGCTTTCTTATTTTATTTCAGCGCCTCCACGATGGTGCTTACGTTATGTTCGACCATTTTAATATACGTATCTGCATCCGATCCTGGCTCTCCCATGGAATCCGAATAAAGCTCGCCACCGATCTTGACGGTATGACCCATCTCCTTGGCCCCGGCAATAACCGCCTCCATGGATTTGGTCGGGATACTCGACTCTACAAATACAGCCTTGATCTTATTCTCGACCAGAAAATCCCGCAGCTTGCTGACATCCTTGGAGCCATATTCCGCCGCCGTGCTGATGCCCTGCAATCCCATGACCTCAATGCCATAAGCATCCCCGAAGTAACCAAACGCATCATGAGCTGTTACCAAGACCCGGTCTTGGTCCGGAATCTCGGCAATTTGCCGTTTTACTTCCGCATCCAGCTCTTCCAGTTGAGTAATATACGCCTCAGCATTTTGTTGATAGGTCTCAGCGTGATCCGGGTCATAGGCGACCAGCGTATCCCGGATGGTCTCCGTAGCCGAAATCCAGTGGCGCACATTGAACCAGATATGCGGGTCATATTGTGAACCCCCTGCATCAGCACCGGATCTCAGCAATTCAGGATCAATATCCTTGGATACCGGAACTGTTGGCTTGCGATTTTCTATCTTTTCAAAAATTTCTGTCATTTTACCTTCTAGATGCAACCCGCCGTAGAAAATAATATCGGCTTTATCCAGCTTCTCAATATCGCCTTGCGAAGCTTTATATAAGTGAGGGTCCACGCCAGGGCCCATTAGACCGTTTGCTTCCACTTCCTCACCGCCTACCTGCTTCACTACATCCGTAATCATTCCAATCGTAGCCACGACCTGAATGGGCTCTCCGTCCGCAGGCCGTTGCACCGAATCGGCTTGCCCTTCCACCTTGGAGCAAGCGCCCAATATAATGAGGGCCAAAATCCCCAAAGTCATTTTTGCCCGATGAAACGGGCTTTTCTTCACTTGCATCTCGTTCATTACATGAACTCCTCTCCGTATACATTGTTTTTTAAGTTGTACAAGTAAACACTTGTTTACTTTAACTTTTTTTTTTAGCTTAATGTAAAAATGTTTCCCTAGGGCAAATTTTAAGGGAAGACAAAAAAAAAAGCAAGTGGAATTTTGCTTTTTCTCAAAATTAGAAATAGAATATCAAATCCACAAAGGATTGAATCAATCTGTCTGCATCATCCATTCCCTTTTCTGCCTCAAAATGTCCGGAAGCATTTAAGTCGACCAAGCCGTGAATGAAAGCAAACATTAATGCTGTTGATTCCTTTGAGGATTTCTTTGTCTTGTAGGTTTGATTGTCTGTTTTGCTCAAATGCTGTTCAATGGCCCGAAAGGATTGAGATGCCAGCAAGTAAAGCTCCGTATGACTTTTTTTATCGTATTGCTTACTGAACATAAGATGATAGTGTGCCTGATTTTGGATACCGTAACGATAATAGGTTTGCAGAATGGAGTAAACCAACTCTCTGACATCTTTGATTTCTGTAATTAGATCAATAATGGATTGGTTCAAGCTCTCAAAATTTTCCGCTACAATTGCCGCGAGCAAATCCTCTTTATCTCTGAAATGCCTGTAAATTGCGCTCCTGGATAGATTAATTTCTTTTCCTAAGTCACGCATATTTACAGCATCTACACCATGCTTATCAATCATTTGTCGAGTAACTTCCAGCAGTCTTTGCTTGGTATCATTGTTTCTCATAGAATCCTCTCATTCTGAAAGTAATAGCCTAATCATATCACGTTGACATTGTCAACAAAAGGGGATATACTCTACACATAAGTTGACATTGTCAACATTTCACCAATGAGGAGTGATCTTGTGCAATTATCGATGAAAACTATTGTTATAACAGGTGGAAATACAGGCTTGGGATATGAATGCGCCAAAACGCTTGCCCAAACCGAGAAGAACGCTCATATTGTACTGGCTTGCCGCAATACGAAAAAAGGAGAGGAAGCTGCATTCGCGATGAAGAAGGAAACCGGCCATACCAACATTACCGCAATGGAGCTTGACCTCTCGTCTTTAGAATCTGTTAGAACCTTCGCCAAAAAATTCTCAACCTCCCCCCTACCTCCGCTATATGCGCTTGTATGTAATGCTGGCGTTCAATTTGTCGATAAAGCACATGTATCAAAGGATGGTTTTGAAGAAACCTTTGCCGTCAATCATCTCGGTCATTTTCTGCTTATCAATTTATTAGTGGATAAAATGGTGGACCATGGGAGAATCGTCTTTGTAAGCAGCGGAACCCACGACCCGCTAAAAAAATCAGGAATGCCAGAGCCGGTCTACGAGGATGCCATGTTACTAGCCTATTCGAGTAAGGAGGTTGCTGCCAAAGATGTATCCTTCACAGGACGGCGCTTATATACAACCTCTAAGCTATGCAATATTTACTGCACTTACGAGCTAGCCGACCGAATTAATCTGCTTACAAATAAGCAGATTACGGTGAATGCATTCGACCCAGGTTTAATGCCTGAAACTGGGCTTGCCCGAAGCTGGAGTCCTTTTCTGCGATTTGTTTCCAGATATATTCTTGGTATGTTAATCCTTGTCCATCCCCAAGTAAACACAACTGCGAAATCTGGTAGAAGATTAGCGGCCTTGGTTACAAGTCCCCAATTCGAGGATTCGACGGGGAAATATTACGAAGGAGTCAAAGAAATTCCATCTTCCGTTATGTCCTATAACCTGGTGAATAGAAAAAACTTATGGAATGTCAGCGTCGAGCTGACAAAACTGAAGGCTAGCGAATCCATTTTACTTACTGATTAAATTTGCTCTGAATGTATAAAGAGATAAATTCAAAAGAAAAAACACCTTCAAGATTGTCTGCTTACGACATTACTGCACTTTCTTGAAGGTGTTTTTTATCATTCGTTTGTTTCGGGCGATTGTTGGTTGTTGGACTTCTTCGGTACTCCATCCAGCCCATATTCCTGGTCGTACGCATCAAAAATTTTCCGGGCCACGGGGGCGGCACTGTAAGCCCCGAACCCACCTTCCGGAATAACCACCGCTACAGCCAGCTTCGGATTTTCTCGCGGAGCAAAAGCGATAAACACACCGTTCTCAAGCAATCTACCTCTATAATCCTGCTCTGAGGTCCCCGTTTTCCGGGCGAAGTCATACGGAAAGCCATTAAATGCACTGACATTTGTTCTCATCCCATCAATAACTGCCGCCCAATGGGCATCCTTAAAATCAACTTCGTTCAACACCGTAGGCTCAAATTGCTTGATGATATTTCCCTGAGCATCGGTAATTTTATTTACAACATGCGGCTCCATTCTCTTTCCCTTGTTAGCCAGCATAACCGTGTATTGTGCCAATTGCATTGCTGTATATTTCCCTTGCTGGCCAAATGAAGCATAGGCCAAACGTGACAGCACCGTCTCAGATTCCTGTTTATACTCAAGGAATCCCAAATATTCATTTGGTAAGTCAACCTCCGTCGAAGCACCAAGCCCAAATTGCTTCATATAGTTATCCCAAACTTCAATTCCTTCATTTCTGTATTTGTAGTAGAGTTTTTCCCCAACCATATCTACCATAAATGCATTGGAGGAGTTCTTGATTGCTTCAGTGGGATTAAGTCGTCCATAAGCATGGCCGCCAGAGTTTCTGACTCTCGCCGAATCGTTTCTGCCGAAATAGGCTGCCCCATTATCAGAGTAGTTTGTACTTGGAGTAAATAAACCTTCATTAAGTCCAATTAATACTGATAAAGGCTTAATCGTGGAACCCAGTAACACCGTGGAATCAAATTCATGCCCCGAACGCCCCGCAGAAATCGGCGTAATCGTCCCGTTCTGATAGTTGGAGGAAATCTGTTGCCAATTCTCTGACGAAATACCTCCCGACTGCCAAACATTCGTATCGTAGTCAGGCATACTGGCCATCGCCACGACATTACCTGTATCCACCTCCATCGCTACAGCATAACCCGTTTTAGCATAGGGATGAACTTTCCCTGATACTCGATTGGTATGCACCCAATCAATCTGATCAAGGATGGCTTGCTCTGCAATCATTTGAACGTTTTTATTAATATTGGTGTGCAGGTCATATCCCTTAACGGGAGGAGTAATCTCCGCAATTCCCGTAGCCATGTTGCGTGGATCAATCGGTACGCTCTTATAACCATTTTTACCACGAAGCTCCGTTTGATATTGCAGTTCCAGGCCATCGTAGCCTACATCCTCAGTTTCTGTATACTGCATATCTGGGGGTGTCTCCGTCTGGGCCCTAATTTGTTTGTAAAAATCAATGTTCGTTGAAGCGTTAGAGTATTTACGGATGTATCCAACTGTTTGAACCGCTACCGTGTCCTTATCATAATGGCGGATACTTTCCTCCACGATATCTATTCCCGGAAAATCACTTTTTCGTTCGAGGAAATAAGCTATCTCTCCCGAGGTTAAATCAATCTTGATACGACGTGGTGAAAATCCGTTTTGCTTCCGGTACTCCAGATCCATCGCTTCAATAATTTCCTCTTTGGTCATCGCGGTATCCGCCTTGCCATACTTATCGAATACTTCCTTTAGTTTATCAGCGATTTCCAGCGCTTCCGGACGATTCTTCAGCCCACGCTCCGTGTTGCTGTAATCCTTTTGCAGCGTGATATATAAAGATTGTACCGGCGTAGAGTAAGCCAGCTTCTCCCCGCCTGCCGCATAGATGGTTCCCCGGGTAGGGGCCAGCGGCACATCCTTGACGCGCAAGCTGCTCTCCTGCTGGGAAAGGGTTGGGCCCTCTACGAACTGCAAAATGGCCAGTCGTACAATAATTACAGTAAAAATGGCAAATGCGCTAAAGAAAAAAATGTTCAGCCTTATATTAAAATGGCGCTGCATCGCAATTTCCTGCTCGCGCGGATCTTCTCCATAGGCGCTTTTCACCTGTGTTCCCCCTACTTTCATCACTTAACTCATTCTTGTCCAAACTTACTTATCCTTATAGTAACATAACGAAGTAAGGCGCAGTGTAGTTACGCCTTACTTCGGAAAAAGTTTAATCTATTTACTTAAAGTGCTACCTCTTAGATTCGTTGTTCTACAATATGTGTCTCGCTAAAGGCTGGCGGATTAAACCAATCTCCACTCCCGGCCCAGGTTGAGTCCAAGGGAATCCAGGTATCCTGCTCTGACAGATACACCTCGTTCCAGGCATGCGGGCCATAGCCGCCCTGCCCATCATAACCAAGTCCGGTCACCACCTTGACCTCTAAGCCTTGTGACCTGGCCATTACAGCATACAGCCGGGAGTAGTCAATACATACCCCAAGCTTCGTGTCGAAGGTCATCTGCGGCGTCTGTTCATGCCAGATCCCCTTTTCTTCATAATCCTTTACCTTATCGTAATCATAAGAGACACGAGAGCCAACCCAGTCATATAACAGACGGGCCTTTTGCTCATCCGAATTCGCATCTGCGGTGATTTCCGCTGCAGCTAGCTCGATATTGTGAGGAATACTGGCATCTATAACCTCATACTTCTGCTGCAAAATACCGCGAAGCTCAGCTTCCACTCCACGGGTGAACACGGGGAGCTTCTCCTTGATTAAGTTACCGGTAAGCGGCTCAATCACTGTTCTGGCTCCCTGCTGGTACACAGGTGAAGCCTCTATATAACGACTAAACGGACTACCCGGAAATAGTGTCACCACAATAAACAAGATAGCAATCAGCACCAGGCAACGCGCCGCACCAATCACCGCTCCGATTGAAGCCCCGGTTAAACGGCTGAGCAACGAGGCCCGCCGCTCTCTTCCAGGTGACAGCCAGCCGAATAAGGTATTGCCGCCATGAATGAAACCGGCAAACACCCCCGCTAATGTACGAACAAGCCAGTACATGAAGAGGTATACCAGGGCAAAACGCAGTAATGGAAAATCCCTTACAGCCATAATAATCGTGTGGAGCACTTGCTCCCATTTAGCCAGTTCTCGACTCGGAAGAGGGAGCTCCGTCAACCAGGCCTGAATCTTGGGAGACATCCACAATGTCAATGGAATTGCAGCCGCAATACCAATCAGTGACAGCATGCCGCCACCGACCAGCGAGAATAAACGGTCCGCCGACCGCGAAGCTCCCCGCATCAGCCCTTGAAGCACCGAACCCAGCAGCACCAGAAGCAGAACTACCGAGATGAAATTGTATTCGCTTATGTTTTGCAATGCTGCTGTCATATTAACCTCCGTGTCCAAACCTCTGCCTTATTGCGAATTCCGCACGGCCTCCTGAATGAACGCCTCCAACGTATCATTGACCGTCCATTCCCCTAAGGATACCCCATGGAACGACACCTTGGCTTTGTCGTCACCCATCTTGCCGGTGACCTCCAAATTTGGTGTAGTGATCGTAAACGTACCATCTGCATTTTGCGTCAGCTTGGCATCCTTCGCTTCATTCTTCATCATGTTTAGCGCCTCGCTCTTGCTAATGCTGACCGCCTGCTCCTTCACCGTCGTAACCGCTTCGCCTATATCCTTCAATGAGATTCCGCTATACACGATGATAAAGGCCGCAATAATCAGCACCAGCGCCCACTTCACAACCGTCTTCACAAAGTTAATAACCAGAAATAGAATCACCAGCGCCACTACGATAACCAGCCAGTTCTCCTGCAAAAACTCGGTCCATACTTGAATATCCATCATTTCCAAACACTCCTAGACCCCAATTTTATTATTACATTATACATGATGGCCCAGCTTCATGTCAGCTTAACCGGATTACATGCAAATTTGCCCAAGCTTTTTGGGAAAAGGGTATAAGTTCGTCCCCCCGGGCGTACAAGTAGAGCATACCAGTTCATACCTGAAAGGAGAGAAACGTCTCTTGAAGACCGCCTTCTGGCTTTATTTTTTTATGTTTCTCGCTTTCTTTGACCTGCATGCCCAGTATCCGATTCTGACCCCGTTCGCGTTATCTCTCGGGGCGGCCCCCACCTTCATCGGCTGGATGATGGGTATTTATGCGTTAACTCATTTGCCGGGCAACCTGATTGCCGGGCAAGGCGTTGACCGACACGGCAGCAAGGGCTACATGATTTTCAGCCTGCTTACTGCCGGGATCATTCTGCTCATGCAGGCGCATGTCACCGAACCTTGGCAACTGCTAGTGCTCCGTTCCATCAGCGGTTTTGTACTGGCTTTCTTGTCCCCAGCCTGCCTGGCCTTGCTTGCTTCACTATCCCGAAATGCCGTGCAGCAAGGCAAGCTGATGGCTGGACACGGGGTCATGCACACTTTAGCTTCTGTAGTATCCCCGGCAGCCGGCGCTTTTCTGGTTGCTCAATCCGGGTTCACCCTGACCTTTCAGCTTCTGGGGTGGCTGCTGATTTCGACAGGAATTATCGCTATTTTCACTATTAAGGAGCCCGCCAGAACAAATGCTGGCAGCAGTAAGGCCAAGCTTGCTCCTTCGGCCCAGGTTCCGCTCAAGATCAAGGTCATTCCTCTACGCTACTATTTGCTGCCGCTTGTAGTCTCCTGCTCTCAAGGTATCTTGTTCTTTGAGCTTCCCTTGCAGGCAGGCGGAACGGCAGGAATCATGCACACCGGCCTTTATTTCTCTATCATTAGCCTAGGTGCCTTAGTTACGTTGTCGATGCTGTTCTTGAACAAATATTCACCTTATAAGCGGGCCAGCTTCGGTATTCTGGGCATTGCGCTGTCCTTTTTCGCCTTGGCATCGCTGGATTTCATAGCCCTCCCCGTTGCCTTATTTGTGCTGGGAATGTCCAAGGGCATCGTATTTCCGGCGATGGCCTCCCTCTTTATTGATTTGAGTGGGGGTAAAAGATTGGGGACAGTATTCTCCCTGCAATCCATCGCCATGTCACTGGGCTCCTTTATCGGCCCCATTGCCGCAGGCGCCCTGCATGGCAAGCATTCACCGTACTTTCTAGCTTTCTTCCTGCTCATGCTGGCCACGTTAATTATGCCGCCAAAGAAACGCGGCAATCTAATCCCACCGGCCCTGGGAACTGGGGCCGGTCCATCAAAAGCACAGTAGGCCCCCACCCTTGACTGCCACCATCAACATGACAATTTTGCTTGGCTTAGGCAGCCGCACAGGGCACGGGACGACGCCCTACATAAGATGATCGTGTAATCACCGACCAATCAGAAAGTGGGGTGAACACGAATGGGTGCTATTGATAATTGTGGACCAGGCCCTGTAGTTCCTGGCTATGGTGCATGGACATCAACAGGAGCAATCCTGGTTTTGTACATTTTGCTCGTCATCATTCTCCGCACTCCTCTGTTCTAAACCAGCAATATGATGATTCAACTCAACTCGGTCTGCCACTATCGGCAGGCCGGTTTGTGTTTTTCCTTTATTTATATGCCGTATTAGCGGAACCACTAGTTCCCAAATTCGTACTACTTTATACAACCCATTTTAAGGAGGTCTTAGGTTTGAGGAATAAACGGACGATTTTCCCGGCTTTTCTGCTTATGATTTCATTAATTTTACCTAGCGGAGCATTGGCTGCAGGTGCAGAGGCGATTCCTGATGGAGCGCAACCGACCGAGCTTTCCGCAATTGCCGCCGAGAAAGCAGCACTTTTAACAGATACTTACGGTACGACCAGTATTCAATATGCCTTGATCGACAACGGAGAGATCATTGTTTCAGGCCAATCCGGTATAAATGACATTGAAGGTCAAGTGCCGTTGACCAAAGATACCACTTACGGCATTGGCTCAACCAGTAAAATGTTTACTACTGCCGCTGTAATGAAGCTCGTGGAACAGGGCAAGATTTCTCTCGATACCCCGCTTACGCAGTACATAGCGGAGTTCAAAATGAAAGATGACCGCTACAAGCAGATTACCCCTAGAATGCTGCTAAATCATTCTTCCGGACTGCAAGGCTCCAGCCTGACCAATGCCTTCTTGTTCGAGGATAATGATACTTATGCCCACGATACTTTGCTGGAGCAACTCTCCGGCCAGTCCCTCAAGGCCGATCCTGGCGCATTCTCAGTCTATTGTAATGATGGATTTACTTTGGCCGAAATTTTAGTAGAACGGGTAAGTGGTACAGATTTCACCTCTTTTGTTCATCAGCATTTCACAGAGCCGCTGAAGCTGAACCATACGCAAACCCCACAAGACGGTCTTGAGCCGGAGGAATTGGCGGCGCTCTATTTACCTACCTATCCAGAGCAACTTCCAAACGAAACGGTTAATGCCATCGGGACTGGAGGCATTTATTCCACAGCCGAGGACCTCGTCACCTTCGCCTCCGTATTTACCGGGGAAGCAGGCATTCTCTCCGAGCCATCGCTGAAAGCCATGGGAGAATCTGAATACCGGAAGGGAATATGGGCGCCTGAAGCCGATAGCGTCCTGAACTTCGGATTAGGCTGGGATAGCGTGAAGGCCTTCCCTTTTAATGATTATGGCATCAAAGCTCTGGTCAAAGGAGGAGATACCCTGATGTATCATGCCTCCCTGATCGTACTGCCAGAGCATAATATGGCGGCTGCGGTTCTATCCTCAGGAGGCTCCAGCAGCACAAACCAACTGCTCGCAAACGAAATGCTTCTCCATGCCTTGAAGGAGAAGGGAACGATTAAAGAATGGAAGCCCGCCAAGAGCTTCGGCACTCCGGTACAAGCTGATTTGCCGAAGGAACTGGAAGCTTACACAGGCTACTATGGAAGCTCCAATCAATTGTATTATCTCAAAGTAGCAGAAGGAGCCTTGTCCATCACTCAACCAGCAGCACCTGAAGCACCTGAACAGAAGCTGATTCATGTCGGAAATGGCGACTTTGTCAGTGCGGACGGAGCAGCCAAATTGAGTTTCGTTGAGGAAGATAACGGACGTACCTATCTCTGGGAGAGACAGTATGCGACCGTTCCGGAACTGGGCCAACTGGCGGTGAATCTTTACTCGGCCGAGAAGCTCGAGGAGCAGGAGATCTCTCCTGAAACAGCTAAAGCCTGGGAGCAACGTGAAGGAAAAACTTATTATCTCGTATCCGAGAAATATAGCTCCATTATTTACTTTGTGATGGAACCCATCCTGGGTGTTGATCTTCTCCCTGACGCCTTGCCCGGCTATTGGATAGACAAGCCGATTCTGGGACCAGACACGGCGAAGAGCCAACATCAGATTCCAGCAGTAGGTAGTCGGGATACGGCGGAATACCGTTTCCTTAACAAGAACGGAACCGAATATTTGGAGGCCGCAGGCTCTTCTTATATTAGCGAGGATGCGTTGAAGCCACTTTATGCCGGGCATCAGTCTTTGGCTACCCTTAAGTCCGACGAGACGGTGCGCTGGTACACCATCCCTGCTGAAGCTGCAGGTAAAACAATGACCGTTAACCTTCCTAACGAAGCAGCCTATGCCGTGTATGACGAAAGCGGCCTATGCGTTAGCTTCTCGGTTGTTCATGGTAGCGGTGAAGTAACGCTGCCGGAGGAAGGAAGTATTGCCTTCATCGGTGACCCAGGAGCCGTATTCACTGTCTCCCTGACTACACCGTAACTTCAGTTGTCAGAACAGAAACAGGGTGCAATCGCGACATGCGATTGCACCCTGTTCTATTTATGTTTACTTTTAGAAGTTGAAATCCTCGTCAATCAATGGCTCTACGTTCAGCGCCTTCACATAGCCATTACCCTTCTTGGAGAAGAAGTCATGCTGCTTCGTTTCCGTACGGATTCCGTTCAGTACGATTGGATTGATCTCCTCATCCTCAAACGGAGGCTCCAGACCCAGGTTCATGAACGCCTTGTTGGCATTGTAGCGAAGGAATGCCTTCACTTCATCAACCAGTCCGATTTGCGCATAGATTTGCTCAGTATAACGCTCTTCATTGGCATGCAAGTAATGCAACAGCCCTTCGAGCGTCTCCTGAACATCCTTCTGCTCGTCCTCATCCAGTTGCGCGAAGACTTCTTGCGCTAGCACACCAACATATACGCCATGGATGCTTTCATCCCGCAGGATCAGGTCGATAATTTCTCCGCTGGAGGTCATTTTACCTTGTCCCGCCAAGTAGAGCGGGTAGAAGAAGCCACTGTAGAACAGATAGCTTTCCAGCAGCACAGAAGCCGCCATAGCCAGATATAACTCACGTGGAGAATTAATGTTAGTGTAGTATTGGCGAATGGTCTCCGCCTTTGTTTGCAGCATAGGATTCTGCTCCACCCAACGGAAGATCTCATCAATCTCCTCATTGGAGGCCAGCGTCGTGAAGATACTACTGTACGACTTGGCATGAATTTGCTCCATCATGCCCATGAAGCCGAGTACCGCCTTACGCTGCAAGCCGTCCACATGCTCCATAATTTGTGGCATACCTACGCCACCTTGAATCGTATCGAGCAAGGTCAAGCCGCCCAGCACTTTCATATAGGCATCCTTCTCTTCAGGATTCAAGGTCATCCAAGACATCTTGTCATCCGACAAAGGAATTTCATCATCTGTCCAGAATTGCATGATATTCTGATTCCAGAACATCATCGTGAAATCATCGTCGGGACGATTCCAGTTGACTGCTTGTATCGCACACATCTCCGTCATTCATCCCTTTCAAGTCTTCCTTTTTTATTTACACCGAGCAGGTCAGGCATTCCTCAACGGATAAATTCTTCGTACGCGTATAGTACAATGACTTAAGGCCTTTGTGCGCTGCATACAGATAGTAACGCGCCAGTTGGCGAGTCGTCACATTGCTGTTCACATGCAGAATCGTCGAAATACCTTGGTCAATATGCGGGGCAATTTCCGCAATCAGGTCAATGACCTTGAGTTGATCCATTTGATACGCTGATTTATAGAAGAAAATATTCTCTGCACTTAGATAAGGCATAGGATAATAAGTAGTCGAATTTGCATAAGTCCGGGTTTCAATTTGCTCTACCACAGGCATAACGCTCGAGGTTGCATTTTGAATGTACGAGATGCTAGCCGTTGGCGCAATAGCCAATCGATAGGCATGGTACAGTCCATGCTTCATCACGTTTTCTTTCAGCTTCGCCCAATCTTGCGGCGATGGAATTTCCATTCCGGCGAACAGCCCGGCTGCCCGTTCGGTAAGTGGACGATAGTCCGTGTTCAGATAACGATCGAAGTATTCGCCTGTCGCATATTCCGATTCCTCGAAGCCTGCGAAGATTTCACCCGTTTGCGTGGCAATCTCCATGCTCTTCTCCAGGGAGTAGTAGTTCATCATCATGAAGAAGGTGCGGGCAAAGTCCCGAGCCGTTTCACTCTCATAAGGAATCTTGTTCTTCGCCAGGTAGCCATGCAGGTTCATAACACCAAGTCCTACGGAATGCATTTCCCGGTTCGCCTTGGCTACACCCGGAGCATTGGATACACTCGTCATATCGCTGACGGCCGTCAAAGCAACCATACCCTCATGCACAGACTCGCGAATTTTCTGCCGTTCCATTACGTTCACAATATTCAAGGATGCCAGGTTACAGCTAATATCGCGACGAATCATGTCTTCCTTGCCATAATCCAGAATCTCTGATGTTTCTTGCAATTGGAAGATTTCTGTGCACAGGTTGGACATCTTCACTTGACCTACCCGCTTCAAGGCGTGCTGATTGTTCGCATTGCTCTTGTTCATAATATATGGATAACCGGACTCCAACTGAGTCATGGCAATCTTGGTCAGCATGTCCCGCGCGCTCATCAGCTTTCTTTTCTTAACCCTACTGTCGGCAAGCAGCGTGTCATACATTACATCAAGATCCATGTCATCCAGATGCGTACCATAAGCTTTATATACACTATAAGGGCCAAACACATGAAGCGGCTCGTTAGCCTTGGCTAGTTCGTAGAAACGATTTGGCACAATCAGGCCGATGGAGAGCGTCTTAAGGCGAATCCGCTCATCGGCGTTAATTTTTTTACTATCCAGGAATTCAGCAACGTCCCAGCCAAAGATATTGTAATACCCGGCACCAGAACCCTTACGTTGCCCCATTTGATCCGCGTAAGAGAAAGCATCCTCCATCAGCTTCAAGACCGGCATAATGCCTTTGGCTGCACCCTCAACGCCTTTGATAGCTTCGCCACGTCCACGCAGCTTTGACAGGTTGACCGCTACCCCGCCGCCAATCTTGGACAACTGCATGCATGTATTCAGCACGTAGTTGATCGAATTCAGGGAATCATCCATCTCCAGCAGGAAGCAGGAGACCATCTCGCCGCGGCGGCTTTTACCTGCATTGAGGAACGTCGGGGTTGCCGGTTGAAGCCGTTGCTCCATCATAGAGCGTGCCAGCAAGCTGGCTGTATCTGCATTTCCTCGTCCCAGATAAAGCGCCACAATAGCTACCCGATCGGGATAATGTTCGAGGAACATCGATTTGTCATTCGTTTTCAATGCATAGTCGTTATAAAATTTCGATGCTGCCATATAAGAAGGGAATTCGAAGTTATAGCTGTGGGTGATGCTGTATACATGCTCGACTTCTTCAGCCGTATATTGGCCTAGCACGTTCTCATAGTAGTCGTTGTCAATCATGTAACGCACCTTATCGGTGGCAGTCAGGAAGGTCATGCTCTTACGCGCTACTTCCTCCATAAATTCGGCAACAGCTTCCCGGTCCTTATCCAACTGGAAGAACCCGTCTGCGTCCCGTTGCATCAATAAGTTGTTAAGTTCAATATGCCGCAACCCGGCTCACCTCCTGCATAAAATTTTCCGCATCCCGCTTGGTTCCAGAAAGTTCGAATTTGGCCACGATAGGCACCTGATAGCGCTCCGAGATCAAATCCGCGCTCTTCGCAAACTTCTCACCCCAATTACGGTTACCGCTGGCAGCTACGCCAAGCAGTCGCTTATAATTATTCTCCAGAAAAGCCGACACCTTTGTAGGTACCTGTCCAAACCCGGTCGTATATGTAATCAGTACAAACGGCTCTTCCAGCGTCATGTCCTCATTGATTTGCACCGCAGGACAACCCAGCTTCTGAATGAACCGTTTCACGTTGCCCGTCTTGGAATCGTACGCAATCAGCATCGTTACTCCCTCACTTTTCCTATCATCTTTTCTATAACTATATTTGATGATTTCAACTCGTCAGAAACAACATATTGTTGTATTTAATTAATTTAATACCTATATATAGTATTGTCAATCCTGAAAAACACCTAAATACAGCTTGTCCCACTTGTGGATAATGTGGAAAATTCGCCAACCTCGCATCAGACAAGCCTCTGCTGCTGCTTAAGCTTGTTGATAATTATTTTTTTAAAAATTTTTCTTTAATTTTGAGATGAAATTCTTCGCATACAAAAAAGCCCCTCTGCAACAAGAGGCGCTTTTTGTCAATACAATTTGCCAACAAACACTACAGTTGGAAGACGAGCAACAAGATCCCCACCACAAAACAGTAATAAGCAAAATATTTCAAATTCCCTTTAGCCATAATGTTCATAAACCACTTCATGGCAAAATAAGTAACGACCATTGTGGTTAAGAAAGCGATAAGGTACGGCACAAATAACGCCGAGCTGGCTGAATCGCTGGCAATATCGGAAATCCCCAACACCAATCCACCCAGGCTGACCGGAATGTACAGCATGAACGAAAATCTCAAGGCAGTGTCCTGCTTCATTCCCACCGCAATGGAGGAAATGATCGTGGCCCCCGAACGGCTGATGCCTGGAATCAGGGCAACGGCTTGCCCAAGGCCCACCAGCAACGCATCCTTGGCTGATAAATCGCCGTCCCGCTTTCTCCCCCTAAGGTTACGAATGATCCATAACGCTGCTCCTGTGACCAACAAAGCAATCGCTACCGTGTGAACTGAAGAGAATACGGTTTCGATTTGATCCTTGAACAACATGCCAACGATGACGGCTGGAAGAGTACCAATGATAATGTAAATGATAAACATAAAGTCCGCTTTGTACTCAGGCTTTCGTGTTCTGAGATAACCCAGGCCGTTTACGAACAATCTGGCAATATCCTGTCGGTAAATGAACATGATCGCCAGTAGCGAAGCTGTATTCGTCAAAATTTCGAATGAAAGGCCTTCGTTTACGATGCCCAGCAGCTTCTTGGCAATGATGACATGGCCGCTGGATGATACCGGGATGGGCTCTGTCGCACCCTGGACAGCGCCTAAAATCAAATATTTAAGCCACAATATCAAGTCTTCCACAAGCTACCCACTTTCTTCTGTCTTTTTTGTCCCAGCAAATCTTTCCCACTGTACTTCTATAGATTATAGCGCAATGAGGGAGGATGTAAAAAGCCCCCTGCTTTGCATCGCCACCTGACGGCAGTATAAACTAAGGGCATAGCCCCATGGCTCCATGACTAAACTATTTTGAGGTGACTCTATCTTGAATATCAGCATTATTGTAGAAGGGAAAAATGACCGCAGCAAGGTTCGGCGTTTGTTGACCGAGGAGGTCCGTATTCACTGCACCTTTGGCACTCTTAACAACGAGAAGCTGGACAAGTTGCGCAAACAGGTAGCAGACGATGAGGTGTATCTATTTCTTGATAACGATCCCTCCGGCAAGCGAATCCGCGGGGTGCTCCGCGACTCCTTTCCTGAGGCCCAGCAAATTTATACCCGCCGAGGATATGCCGGGGTAGAAGGAACGCCGGAAGAATATATTATTGCCCAACTGGAAAAGGCCGGGCTAGAGGAGTATATTCTATACCCTCCGCCGGCCTTCTAGTCAGGTCCAACCACCTGCTATTCAGTTATTCCCGCACTAAACCCATAACTCCATCGGCAATTTCCTGTGGCGTTGCTTCCGGTCGGTAAATGGCACGAAGCTGCCCTTTGCGATCAACCAGCCCGATCAGGTCCATATGCACAAAATTGCCCTCCTGGTCCTGATCAATCAATATCTTGAATGAGTCCATGGCCAAGTCGAACGTTTGCTGCTGGTCCCCTCGCAGGAAGTACCAACCACTATAATCCGCCTTAAACTTATCACCGAAGGCTTTCAAGCTGTCAAGTGTATCCCGCTCCGGGTCAAAGGTGACCGAAACGATAGAGGCATCCTGACCAAACAAATCCTTTTCCTTCAATATATCCTGAACTTGACTGAGCCTGAAGGTAGTAATCGGACAGACGTCCGGGCAATTGGAGAAGAAGAAATAAAATAGCCGCACCTTGCCGTTAGTATCCTCCAGCGTCACCGTGCTACCATCCACGTTCTCCATGCTGAAATCGGCGACAGGCCGAATGACTGGCAGCTTGGGCTTAGCATACGCGTCCCATAGCAGGTAACCAGCCAACACCGCACAAATCGCCAGCAGAATCCAACTCCATTTGTATTTCACCAGAACCGTCATCCCGCAACCTCCATCACAATCTGACCGTATCCAGAATCATTACAATCAGACATATCGTTAAATGGTTAACCGAGAACAAGAACACCTTTCTGGCCCACGCATCGTTATCCTTGGCCCAGAATCCCTGCAGGGCCATCAGCAGCCACAGCACGGAGAGCAGCTCTCCAATGATCAAAAACCAAATCCCGGTGTAGTTGTATGCATAGAGTAATACGGGAATCGGCAACAGCAACACCAGATACGGAATCATCTGTATCTTTGTCCGGGGAATCCCCTTGACGACAGGAAGCAACGGGAAGCCTGCTGCCCGGTATTCTTCGGTTCGGCGAATGCCTAGCGCCCAAAAATGCGGCGGCTGCCATAAGAATAATAAGGCAAATAACATCCACGCTCCCAAATCAATCTGGCCGGAGGCCGCCACATACCCGATTACAGGTGGCATAGCTCCCGAAATAGCCCCAATTGAGGTACTCCAGGTAGACGTTCTCTTAAGCCAAAGCGTGTACACGACCACGTATACCAGCATGCCAATGATGCCAAACAAGCCGGCAAGCGGCCCGGAGAAAGCAAATAGTACGACAAGGCCCGCGGCCCCCAAAATGGATGCGTACCATAATACCGTCTTGGGCGCCAGCTTGCCTGTCGGAAGCGCCCGGTTCTTCGTGCGGGCCATCTTGGTATCCATTTCCCGATCGAAGTAATTATTAAATACGCATGATGCCGCCATCACCAGTCCTGTTCCAACCAGCATGACAATGAGTCCGAAAATATCCAATTCCCAGCGGGAAGCCAGCCAGAAACCAGCGAAGGCCGCAATCAAATTAGAGCGTAATATGCCTGGCTTCGTCAAAGCGACGAAATCTCTCCAGGTCGCCGTTTCTCCCGGAGGAGTAGGTCTAACAGACAACGCAGCGGATTCCGCAGAAGTCTGAACACTTAATGGTTTGTCCACGCGCGATTCAATCCTCCTACATATCGTATTAAGTTGGGATTAGCCTATATCAAATAGTTCGCAAATATTTTAGCGATTGCATCCTCTTGATATAAACTTTATCACATCAAAACGCGTAAATGTTTAAAAATACTCGGAATCCCGCCCGTTGTTTATGACAATTCGGTGACTACACATTAAAGAGCAACAAATCCCATCAGACGTTGAACCTCTTTCAAGGTTTTATCTGCCATCTCACTTGCTCTCTCCGCTCCCTGGCGCAAGATGCTGCGCAGTTCACCGGACTCGCGAATATCACGATAGCGCTGCTGAAGTGGCTCAATCACACCTACCACCACTTCGGCCAAATCCTTCTTGAATTGACCATACATTTGTCCTTCATAACGCTGCTCCACCTCTGCAATGGACAGGCCGGCACACTGGCTATATATCGTAATCAGGTTGCTAACTTCCGGTTTGTTTGCAGGATCGAATTTCACTTCGCGGCCTGAATCGGTGGTTGCCCGGCTGATTTTCTTCCGAATTTCGTCCGGAGTGTCCAGCAGAGCAATGTAGCTTCCGGGATTCGGGTTGCTCTTACTCATCTTGTTAGAGGCATCGTCCAAGGACATAATACGAGCTCCGACCTCGGGAATATAAGGCGCTGGCAAAGTAAAATAATCCCCAAACCGGTGATTGAAGCGTCCGGCCAAATCTCGGGTCAACTCCAAATGCTGCTTCTGATCCTCACCTACCGGTACCAAATCAGCGTTATAGAGCAAGATATCAGCCGCCATCAAGGCGGGGTATACAAACAAACCGGCCCCTACCGAGTCCTTGCCCGCTGATTTGTCCTTAAACTGCGTCATTCGTTCCAGTTCGCCCATGGAAGTGAGCGTGGTCAACAACCATCCTAGTTGAGCATGCTGCATCACATGTGATTGCAAGTAAACATTGGCCTTATTTGGATCAATTCCTGCGGCAATATAGAGCGCTGCGACAGCTTCAGACTGCTCTGCCAGAGCAGCCGGTTCCTGGGGAACGGTAATAGCATGAAGATCCACCACCATGAAGTTGCATTTGTGTTCATGCTGCAGGGCTACAAAGTTTTTAATGGCCCCAATGTAATTGCCAAGCGTAAGTTGCCCGCTGGGTTGAATACCGGAAAGAACTGTTTTCATAACGACATCCTCCTCAAGTCAATAATAATGTCAGGCCCTAGGCCACCGGCAAAACGAATGCAAAAAGGCCCCACGCCCATAAAGGGACGTGAGACCGTGGTACCACCCTTATTCGCCAGAAAATCCATAAGCAGCAACCTAAAATAAGCTGCCTGGGAACATTTCCAACCTTCAAATCCATAACGCGGATCAATCGGCCGGGTATACTTAGGAAGAGACTCGCCCCTTCCGTTCCACCAGGCACTCCGAGGTCCATTCGGCCAAAATCCTCCTCCGGTTCGCATCAACCACCGGCTTTCTGCAGGACGATTATTTCGCTTACTTGCCCTCATCATCGCATTTCTTTATATGGAAGTTCAACCTTAATTGTTACCATCATAAATTGCTGTGCCGGGCCGTGTCAAATCCATTTTTCGTCCACCGGAAAAAGTGTTATGATTAGTCTAGCTTAAAGTGCGTGTTCAAAAGTCGGGTTTGCAGGACCAAAGCTTATGCTTTCGATGTGCGTTTTTTCAAAACGCTTGAGTTGGATGAAGCTAGGGAATGAGTAGCGGAGCTACACGTTTTCGGAGAAAACGACTTCGGAAGCATGGGTACGTGAGCAACCGAAATGTTTCTGAAGGAAACATACTACGGAAGCATATGCTAGGCCCGGGTGAATTCAAGATTCGATGTCGAATTGACTCCTTGAACAACTCCGTCCATTTGAAGACGACTTTTTGAACTACCTCTTAAAGAACTGATTATTATGTGGGAAAAGGAGCAACGATATGAAAAAAGTGACCAAAGGGCAATGGAACGGTTACGATACGTATATCTTACATAGCCGCGAACTTGAAGTCACGCTGCTACCCCGCCTTGGCAATAACGTCATTCGTATATGGGATAATATCCAACAACGCGATGTACTGCGTCATCCGGAAGAAAGCGAACTTGATTTTTACCTGCAAAAGCCATACCACTTCGGCATTCCCCTTCTGGCTCCTCCGGGACGCATACGCAGAGGGCAATTCACGTATGCTGGCCAGCAATATCAATTCAATCAGAACACGGCCAACGACAATCACATTCACGGCTTGCACCGTACGCAGAGCTGGTGCGTAAGCGATATAGAAGAGGATGAAGAGGGTTGTGCGATTACGACCGAGTTCATCACCTCTGACGATCCTGACTGGATTCGGCAATATCCTGAGCCGCTTAAGTTGGAAATGACCTTGCGGCTGCAAGGCTCATCCTTGACCCAAACCTATAAGGTCAGCCACCTGGGCAAACAACCCGCTCCTTTTGGTTTGGGACTGCACACGTGGTTCATGATTGATGGCGAGCCTGGACGCTGGACACTCAAATTGCCGGTATCCGATCAATTTAGCGCCGACGAAGAGAATATCCCTACGGGTGAGGTCGTCCCGCTTGGTGCCTGGAATGCCTTGAACCAGGGGATGAATTTGAAGGGAACCAATTGTGATACCATGCTTCGTATCGGGGATAAGCCTGTGGAGGCGCTGTTGACCCGTGATGATGGCTATGGGTTGCGTTACACTGCTGATCCTGAGTATTTTAAGTTCTGGGTCATTTATTCCAAAGGCGAAGCGGACCAGTTCTATTGCATCGAACCTTACACCTGGTTGCCGGATGCCCCCAATATCGATTTGCCTGCAAGTGAGACTGGGTTAATCGAGCTTCAGCCCGGGCAATCGCTTAAGCTCAATATTCATCTGGACATAGTATACCCAGACGGCCCAATCTCCTGACTCAAAGAAATGCAATAATTGCCACCTCCTTTGGTTTCGTATTTTGCGCATATTTTGCTCTCTGCGAACCATACTAACATCACAATCGCCAAAGGAGGTGACAAACATGGCAAGTCAAGGCCGCAATAATCTTGTGGTTCCTCAAGCAACTGCTGCTCTTCAACAATTGAAAGTTGAAGCAGCACAGGAACTGGGCGTAACCATTCCTCAAGACGGGTACTACGGGAACTACACTTCCCGTGAAACAGGTTCTCTTGGAGGATACATCACAAAACGTTTGGTCCAAATCGCGGAGCAGCAACTTTCAGGTCGTTCGAACCTGTAATTGCATCTCCTATTATGATTATATGAAACAGGCGACCTGCCTAGGCAGGTCGCCTGTTCCACTGTGAGTTGCTTTTATACTGACGCTTGTTACTCTGTATGTTTAAGAAATATTCTTGTATGTATGAGCCTTATCCTTAGGCGAATAACGTTGGACCAGCAAGTTGGCCATATTGTAGTTGGATTCCATCACAGCGTCGACAACAACCATGCCTTTTCGCAAAGCAAATTCGTAGCTAATCTCGCCATGGGTCCAATAACGCTTGTATTTCAGCGCCTCGATCGCCATCATCCGAAAAGAATTCAACTGAGTCTCATTCAGCCCTTGTTCTTCCTCAGTAAGTTGCCCGTCCCTTCCCGCAATCGGGTTATGACGGATTCCAAATTTCCCGACCGTGTTATTGCGAATTTGCAGAAATACAGTTCCTGAGCTTAACCCGGCCAGTTCCTCCCCTAACTCCTTAAACACCATGTCTACCTGTCTGACCAGTGAAATCTCATCGGTTTTGATCATAATCTTCTCCCTCCCTCAAGTGCATTCTCCTATTTTCTAGGTCTTATGTCACATTATAGGCCACAAACATACAATGTTCAACAATTTAGTTGTTAATTAGTCATTAATTCCTATCAATAATCAGGACAAATTGCTCTTTATATAATTAAAATCAGTCAAAAAATAACAAAAATCCGAGTCTGCTCAAGACTCGGATTTATTACTTTTTGCTTATTTGGTTAGTTCCAGGAAGGCTTCTACATCGGCGATATTTATAGCCATCGCATCCTGCCAGAAGTCTGGCTGAGTCAAATCTACGCCGAGATGCTTAAGTGCAAGTTCCTCAACCGTCATGCGCCCGGTATCCTGCAGCAATGCATCATACTTGGCGGCAAAGCCTTCTCCTTCGCGCATCGCCATCGCATAGATCCCCGTGCTGAACATGTAACCGAAGGTATACGGGAAGTTGTAGAACGGTACATCCGTAATATAGAAATGCAGCTTGGAAGCCCAGAAATGTGGGTGGTAGCTGTCCAACACATTATGATAAGCCTCACGCTGCGCTTCTTCCATTAATTCTGATAATTCCTTGGCCTCCAACACGCCTTCTTTCCGCTTGGCATAGAACCGCGTCTCGAACAGGAAGCGAGCATGGATATTCATATAGAAGCTAACTGAATTTTGAATCTTGTCGGCCAGAAGGACGATTTGCTCTTCCTTGGTAGCTGCACCTTTCACAAAAGCGTCCGCCAAAATCATTTCAGCAAAAGTCGATGCCGTCTCGGCCACGTTCATTGCATAATTCTGATTCAGGAACGGCAGGTCCTCCATCACGCTTTGGTGATAAGCATGGCCCAATTCATGAGCCAGTGTATACACATTGGATACCGTTCCCCCAAACGTCATAAAGATCCGGGTCTGTTTGCTCTTCGGCAATGAGGTACAGAAGCCCCCTGGGCGCTTGCCGGGACGATCTTCCGCTTCGATCCAGCGTTTGTCAAAAGCCTGTACGGCAAAATCGGCCAGCTTCGGACTAAACTTCCGGAACTGCTCAACAATATCCAAAGCCCCTTGCTCATAGGTTACCTTACCGGACACTTGACCAAGTGGAGCATCCACATCGTTCCAGCTTAACTTATCGAGCCCCATCAGCTTCGCTTTGCGTTCAAGATAAGCTACGAACGTAGGCTTGCTATCCTCAATGACCTTCCACATCGCGGTAAGCGTCTGGTCCGACATCCGGTTAAGAGCCAGCGGCTCCTTAAGGATGTTATCCCAGCCGCGTCTTTCGTACAGCTTCAGACGGAACCCTGCCAGCCGGTTCAACGTATCCGCACAGAAATCCGCCGATTTCGACCAGGCCTCCTCCCAGCTTGCAAAGGCACGCTCCCGCACGCTGCGATCCGGGCTATCCAGCTTATTCGCTGCCTGGCCTACAGATAGAAGCTCAACGTTGCCGTCCGCATCTTCAAACGGAACGGTTACGTTGGTGACAATCGTATCATAATGCTGTCCCCAGCCATGATAACCATCCACCGACAGGTCGGATACGAGTGTTTCCAGCTCCGGAGCTAATTTCTCCCGGGCCAGGCTTCGCTTCTCGCTAAGCGCAAATGAAACAGGGGCAATCTCTTCCCGCTTCATCCAGGCCTCCCACACCTCGTCTCCGGTTAAGCTCAGGACATTCCAGAACAAGGTCAATACATTCTCGAAGGAAGCTTGCAGGCTCGTAGCTTTCGCATTAAGTTGAACCGCCTTCTTGTCATGTTGGTCTTGTGCCGTCAAGCAGCCGATGAAGCTGAACACTTCAAATAAACGTGCGTCTACATCCTGTATATTCTCAAGCAAACCATCCAAAGCCCGAGTGTCCTCGAGCGTTGTGGGAACCGCCAACTCGGCAACCTGACTGTG
This sequence comes from Paenibacillus senegalimassiliensis, assembly GCF_001486585.1. GTDB lineage: Bacteria > Bacillota > Bacilli > Paenibacillales > Paenibacillaceae > Fontibacillus > Fontibacillus senegalimassiliensis. Next base: position 164,060 of record NZ_LN909043.1, on the reverse strand, counting down.
ATAATTGGCAATGTCCTGCTCCAACTGTTTGAGATAAGCCTGAAGCTCCGGAGAAGACGATCCTCCGGGAAATATTGATTCCAAATCCCATACGGGTTTAAGTGGTCCTGCAAATGGCGTTGTCATAAATAATCTCTTCCTTTCGTCATCCTATTGATGGTTCATGAAAAAAAAGTGTATGCTTATAGATATAGTTATCAGCTTGACAGGGGGATAAGAATGATGAAGCCATTACAAATTTCGGCGGATACCGCCGTGAAATTAGCCGCAAAACTCAAAGTGCCCATTGAGCACTTGATGCATATGCCGCAGCACATCTTATTACAGAAACTTGCCGAGTTGGCCAAGGAAGAGGCCGCAAGTTCAGCGGCAGAAGCGGATACCGCCGCATCCAAAGACAACTCAGGTCATGATGCAGAACCTTCATGATTCCGTTTAACCAAGCCTGGCCTTATGATGTTATGATGGGGGATGTCTATGTACATGAGTGTCCGTTCTGCTCCACCAGCAATGTGCTGCTGCCGCTGAAACCCCGCGAACTTAAAACGATTCATCAAGGAAAGAAGAAGTTAATCGTCTTCCCTTGCTGTGGGAACAAAATTCATGTGCTGGACTGCGACAATGATTATTTGTTAACCGATACCGTACTTCGTTAACTCAGAGAACCGTTTACCACAACCAGGACCGTTCCTTTGCCGGAACGGTCCTGAGCTTGTTATGACTGCATTTCCTCTGGTAGCTCATGTCCGCCGTTTAACATTTCTTCACGTAACAGTGCCCACTGCTCCCGAGAAGCACGAATCATCGCCGCATCCATAATTTTCTTATCATTGATGACCCTGGCGAACCACTTGACCGCATCATTGTAATTCTCCACTCTGCGATGCAGCTCACCGATCAGGTACATCAAGCGAGCATCATTCCCACCTACCCCTTCATTCTCGAATACGCGAATGTACGCCTCCAGGGCAAATTCCATGAACCGCTTCTCTTGCTCCCGGTTGCTCTGATATCGGTACAGCCAAGCGATGTGGTGAAGCAAACTCGCGATAATCCGATCCTTCTCACCGATGGTCTGTGCACAAATCAAAGCCAGCTTGTACGTTTCCAGCGCAGTATCCCAGTCACGCTTGCCCCCATAGTCTCTTTGGGAGAATCGGCTTCCGATCGCCTCTTGGAATTTCAGCTTCTGCCGGTCATTCAGACGTTCGAGTGAATTTTCCGTGGAGGCAAAGCCACAGGAGGGACAGATACGTACAACGTAATAATCCGGATTCTCCTTCTGATAATAGCTACAGAAATCCGTGTCAGTGCGCGAAGCCCGCTTGAAGCTGGGACGAACACGTGAGGTGGAGAACTCATTTTGGCAGTGGCTGCAAGTGACTTTAATCTGATAGAGGGGTTCCAATTCCAATTGTTTTACTTCCTTTCCGTAGTCCCTTGCGGATGATTCCCGTTCAAGGTGTATTGACAAAGTGAAAGGCCGGGCCAGATAACCGCTCCAATATGAATTCCTTCAGCGGCTCTTCAACTCCAATCTCCTGGAGCGCCCCGCGCATGCAAGCCAACCAGGCTTCCGCCCGCTCCCGGGTCACCGGAAACGGCATATGCCTGGCCCGCATGGCCGGATGGCCATAAGCGTCAGAATAAAGGGAAGGACCTCCGAAAAACTGCGTCAGGAACATAGATTGCTTTTCCAATACCGGAGTGATGTCTTCAGGGAACAAGGGACCCAGCAATGGATCACGCTGAACTCTCGGGTAAAAAGCCTCTACCAGCCGCCGAATCGTTTGCTCGCCGCCCAGATTGTCGTAAATGCTCTTGCTCAAATCCATCTGCCTCACCGCCCGCTTCCTGTGTCTAATTTCCTTCTCATGTCCAAAAGCATGCGTCAAAAATGGACGTCTTTCCTCATTATAACAAAAAAAAATAAAAGCTCCTACCGAAGCGGAGCTTTTACTCAAATGACAAGTCTATCAATAACTGCGCCAATCCTCTTCATTGGAATGGACCAGAGAGGCGCGGATAACATAAACAAAAGCACACACGAGAACACCTGCAACAACGCTCATGATTATCACTCCATCCACAAAAATTTGGCTCCTGCGAAGTCCATGAATGTATCGTAGTGGTTCAAAAGTTATGGGTATGGTCTTATAGAATCATTTTAGCATACCGTTTTGAAAATATCAGCCTGTAGAGCTTGCATTTTCGGCTTTTTTTGTGCTGTTTGTCCCATAAAAATCATACACTCTCACTATGATGCAAAGTGGAGGCGTCGTTATGGTTGCAAAACGGTTAACTGCTGTACTGTTTCTCTTCGCCGTCCTGCTGCTGATTATGCTGATGGCTCTTTATCCCACAGCATCCTGGCAAGCAGGGGTGCGGGGTCTGGCTATATGGTGGGACGTGTTGTTCCCATCCCTTTTCCCGTTTTTTGTCATCTCCGAAGTGCTGCTCGGCTTCGGTATCGTTCATTTCCTGGGCAAGCTGCTCGACCCGTTAATGAAGCCGGCATTTCGTATCCCGGGCAGTGGTGGATTCGTGCTGGCCATGGGGTTTGCCTCCGGATATCCCGTTAGCGCCAAGCTGGCTACCAAGCTGCGTGAGCAGGGTCTGGTGTCCCGGGTTGAGGGCGAACGCCTCGTGGCGTTCACTACGTCCTCCGATCCTATCTTTCTGATTGGTGCCGTCTCGGTGGGCTTCTTCGGCAATCCCAAGCTGGCTGGCGTGCTGGCCCTGGCTCATTACGGGAGTGCTTTGCTGCTTGGATTGATTATGCGCTTCTACGGACCTGCGGACTCCGAGTCCTCCGTTACCACCGCTTCAACCACCGCTAAAGGCTCTAGCCTGAAGCTGGCGCTACAGGCTATGCACGAAGCTCGGATGGCCGATGGGCGCAGCCTTGGAGAACTGCTAAGACAGGCCATCGCCTCCTCCTTACAACTCATGGCTGTCGTAGGAGGTCTGGTTGTTTTTTTCTCCGTCATTCTGGAGGTGCTGACCGCTTCGGGATTGATGAATTCCCTCTATATAGCGGTGCAGCATCTGCTTCCGCTTGCCGGACTTCCCTCCGGATTGGCAGAGCCATTAATGGGCGGCTTGTTCGAAGTTACGCTCGGCGCCAGAGCTTCGGCTGCCCCGGAAGGCATCCCGCTAATCTACAAAGCCGCGGCGGCTGCTTTTATTTTGTCCTGGGGCGGATTGTCTGTCCATGCCCAAGTTGCCAGCATTTTAAATGAAGCGGACCTGCGTTATGCCCCGTTCCTGCTGGCTCGTCTACTTCATGCCTTACTAGCTGCCGGATTGCTGCTGCTATTATGGGGGCCTCTTATGGATGCCGCCCCGGCCTGGATATGGCTCCCGGAAGGAGTGCTTCAGACGGACGAATCGCTATATGGTTGGAGCGCCATAACATCAGGATTTCAGACGTTCCTGCTTATTCTGCTTGCCTTGTTTATTTTGTCAATTCTGGTGAAAATCATACACTGGATTCGGGCAAAACGCGCGTTGTAAAGCCCGGCTCTACAGAAAATGAACATTGTGTTCTGCCCACGAATTGATTATGATCTTTACAAAAGGACCTTTAAAGGAGCTTGTCATCTTGAAATACTTTGTACTTGATCGTGGAGATGAAATATCCGTTGAATTAAGCGAGTTGTTTCATCGGCTTGCTGCCGAGAATGGCTTGGAACTGGATGAGAAATCTCCCGATATCGTGGTATCGATTGGCGGAGACGGCACTATGCTACACGCCTTTCATACATTCATCGACCAGATTCCCTCGATTGCCTTCGTAGGCATACATACCGGTCACCTGGGCTTCTATGCCGACTGGAAAGCCGATGAGATTCCTGAGCTCATCCATATGATGAGCAACCAGGCGAAGGGGGAAACGATAGAACCACGAGTCGTCCAATATCCCTTGATTCATTTGGAAATTTGCAAGCGCTCCGGGAACTCTTCCTACATATGTCTGAACGAGTTTACTTTGAAAGGCGTGGATGGCACCGTAGTTGCCCAGGTGGACATTAATGACCAGATGTTTGAAATGTTTCGGGGCGACGGCATCTGCGTGTCCACTCCATCGGGAAGTACCGCCTATAACAAGAGTCTGGGCGGAGCCATGCTCCACCCTTCTATTGAAGCATTACAGGTGACGGAGATCGCTTCGATCAACAACCGGGTATTTCGAACCCTGGGCTCACCTCTTGTATTGCCCAAGCATCATCGCTGCGACATTTATTCGCGCAAGGAACAAAATTTGCTGCTGACCATCGATCACGTTAACCTGCCGATGGATGATTTGATCTCGGTAAGCTGTCAGGTTGCCGAGCGGAAAATCAGCTTTGTCCGCTACCGGCCGTTTCCTTTTTGGACCCGGGTACGCAACGCATTTCTTGACTAGCTTTTTGAACTCTCAGCTTGGAAGTGCGTGTTCAAAAAGTCGGGTTTACAGGACCAAGAAGGTTGGATGAAGCTAGGGACTGAGTAGCGGAGCTTACGTAGTGGGTACGTGAGCAACGGAAGGCCCGGGTGAATTCAAGATTCGATGCCGAGTTCACTCCTTGAACATCTTCGTCCTGGGAAGGTGACTTTTTGAACAACCTCTAGAAGTGAAATTCTTTAAATAATTTGCAGAGGAAGATGATCATGATCCCCCATTATATTCGCAGATATGCCCTGATCCCTCTCTTATCCTTCATGCTCCTGGGATTGCCGCAAGCCGCCTGGGCCGCAGAAGCAGACGCAGCCACCGAAGCCTCGGACCTGGACGCGCTGCAAGAGGTGCTTTATTACCTGGAGACCTACAATATTGAAGGTGTAGAACGCCAGGAGTTACTGGACAACGCCATTCGTGGCATGGTTTATACCCTGGAAGATCCCTATAGCGACTATTTTACAGAAGAAGAACTGCAAAGCTTTGAGGACGGAGTGAACCAAGAGTTTGTAGGGATTGGAGCCACTCTTCGTTACACGGAGGACAAGCTGTTCGTTACCGATGTGCTGAAGAATTCTCCAGCAGCCAAGGCTGGCATCTTGCCGGGAGACATCATCGTGAAGGTAGATGGCCTTCCCGTCACCAGCAGCGAGGATATCTTGAGAATACAAGGGGAAGAACATACCGAGGTGAAAATTACGGTCGACCGCGGTGGACAATCTCTGGTATACCCGATTACGCGTGCTCACTTCACCCTCCCGTCTGTTACGGGAACGGTTGTGCCTTACAGCAAGGTAGGCTATATCGCCATCTCTTCTTTCTCGGATACAGCCGATGAAGAGTTCGCTGAAGAGCTGGCACGGCAACGTAAGGAAGGCATCGGTGCTCTGGTGCTGGATCTTCGGGATAATCTCGGCGGTTATGTAGATTCGGCAGCCAACATCGCCAAGCATTTCATGGATGACCAGGTCCTGATGTATATTGCCGATCAGAGCGATGAACTAGAAGCGGTTGTCATAGAAGATGGACAATCTATTGGCATGCCGGTGGTAATATTAACGAATGAGTTAACAGCCAGCGCTTCCGAAATTTTGACCGGCGCGCTTCGTGATAATGACATCGCCACGGTCGTCGGAGAACAAACCTACGGTAAGGCTCGTATTCAAAATGTGTTCACCTTATCCAATGGCAGTTCCTTGAAGCTCACCGTGCAGGCCTATTTCACGCCGCATCTGGAGGACTTCAATTACGTTGGCCTCGAGCCGGATATCGAGGTTGAGTATAATGCAGCGGCCCAGCTTGTAACCGGACTATATGAGGCTGGGGTACGGCGCATCGACATCAGTGGTGGTCCAGCATCTTTAAGCATCAACGGGGCGCCGTTCCCTGGATATGTTGACGTCCTGAAGGACGGCGATAAGGTGTATGCACCTTCCCGCCTGCTTGCAGCATTGGTCAAAGGCACGCCAACCTGGGTGACCAGTAATCAGAAGCTGACGATCACCGATAGTGCTGGCACAGCAGCAGGATTTACCGTAGCCGCACAGGCCGTGAAGCTCGTAGAGGGCGAATCTTATCTGGAATTGCATGAATTCGTCAAGAAGTACCCTCATATTCGTTGGAGCTATAACCAAGGTACTCTGAACTTATCTAATCGTTAAAAAAAATCATATATAAAAAAACGGCCTTCCGAATTATTCGGAGGCCGTTTCCATTTGCGGTTGTCCTTTGAAATTGTTACCTGAATCCTTGTCTTTGTTATCCCGTTCCTTGTGATTGTCCTTGACCTTCTGAAGTACAAAGTAAGCACAGCCGAAATTGCAATATTCGTTGATATAATCCGTGATTCCGGAATACGCGGTATCACGATTGGCTTTGGGATGGTTGTCCCGTAGAAATCCCTTCAAGCGCAGCTTCTCATAACCCCAGTCCCCGATAATATAATCGTAACGGTCCAGTACCTCGCTATAACGCTGCTTGAACGCCTCAGGGTCCCAAGCTTCTTTGTAGTTCTGAATAAGTTCGTAGGTTTTGCCGCCGATTTGAATCAAGGGGCGCTCCTCCTTCTACATACATCATCCGTATGGCTAATTAGTGCCTTGTTACAATGAGGCAGATACGCTCGCTTTCTTCTTGGCCGAGTTCACCTGCTCATGGGCATGATAGGAGCTACGCACCAGCGGACCGGATTCTACGTGACTGAATCCCCGCTTCATCCCCTCTTCCTTCAGTTCCATGAATTGCTCCGGCTTGTAATACTTCTCAACATGCAAATGCTGTGGCGAAGGCTGCAAATACTGGCCGATCGTCAAAATATCGCAGTCTACCGCTCGCAAATCATCCATCGCTTGCAGAATTTCTTCCCATTCTTCACCCACACCCAGCATAATGCTGGATTTTGTAGGGATATCCGGATTCATCTCCTTAGCCCGCTTCAACAGCTCCAAAGAGCGATGATATTTGGCCTTGGCCCGAACCCGGTCAGATAAGCGTTCCACCGTTTCGATATTATGATTAAGAATATCCGGTTTGGCATCCATTACAATGCGCAAAGACTCCTCATCACCTTGAAAGTCGGGAATCAGGACCTCCACACTGCAAAGGGGAAGACGCTGGCGAAGGGCTTTGATCGTTCCGGCAAAAATACCGGCACCGCCATCCTTCAGGTCATCACGGGCTACGCTGGTGACTACGCAGTGACGCAAGTTCATCTGCTCAGCAGCCTCAGCAACCCGCTCAGGCTCCTGCAAATCAAGCTCGGTCGGCAGTCCGGTGTTCACCGCGCAGAACCGACAAGCTCGCGTGCAGATATCCCCCAGGATCATAAATGTAGCTGTGCGGTTCGCCCAGCATTCATATATGTTCGGGCAACGCGCTTCTTCACAAACCGTATGTAAAGTTTTGGAGCGCATCATTTGCTTAATATCCTGATAATTGTCTCCGGTCGTCAGCTTGATCCGAATCCAATCCGGCTTGGGCTCCTGGATTTTCTTTGCCAAGATGCAAGACCTTCCTTCTCTTTGAAGTCAAATCACATTGTACTATTATACCATGAATGAACTGGGAAACATACTCTGGATATGGAATAAAAACACAGACTTTGCCTCAACCTAAGGAGGTCTTGCAGGTTGGACTGTATAGTTCTGAAGGAGGGATTTACATCTTGAGGTCTTATCTGATTACCCGCACTTCGTGGCTTCAATACCTGATTACCCTCAGTCTGTTGATAGCCTCCTGTGTAAGCGGTTTGGGGACATGCCCTGTGAATGCCAAGGAGGAGACCGGGGTTGCTGCTGCCGAGCCCAACATTTTCGAGCAGCGCATGGGGCTTTATGAGGAGATTGAAATACTAACCCGGATTCCTTGGTATTGGATCGCTGCCATCGATCAATATGAGCGGACGATTACTCCCCGCAAACAGCAGGAGTCCCGCTTGACGGGCATACGCTTCAAGGAAGGGACCTGGGTCGGGCCGCTTAACCCGGACCCCGAGGACCGTAATCCGGCTACGATTGGCTTGTTCGGCGGCATGGGAAAGGACGCAACCGCAGATGGCATTGCCGATCCCAAGGACGACCGCGACTCCCTGTTCACGATGGCGGCCTATTTGCTGGGCTTCGGTTATCATGAAGAGGACCTCCGCATCGGACTCTGGCGCTATTACCAGAACAACCTCGCCGTGGAGCGGGTCCATCAATTTGCCAAAATGTATAAGAACTTCCGCACGCTGGACTTGGCGGCCGGGTCTTTTCCCCTTCCGATCCGTAGTACCTATACCTACCGAGATACTTGGGGAGCTCGGCGAGGGTGGGGTGGACTCCGTATTCATGAGGGCACGGACCTATTTGCCCCTATGGGTGTCACCGTCCGCAGCGTTTGCTACGGCATCGTGGAGACCAAGGGTTGGAATCCTTACGGCGGCTGGCGGCTTGGCATCCGTGACATCAACAACCGTTATCATTACTTTGCCCATCTGCAAGGATATGAAAAAGGGATTGAAGTAGGACATTTTGTTGAACCTGGACAAACCCTTGGCTGGGTTGGCAACAGTGGCTACGGACCTCCCGGCACCTCGGGGAAATTCCCGCCGCACCTGCACTACGGCATTTACCGCGATACCGGACACAGTGAATGGGCCTTCGACCCTTATCCGCTGCTGAAGAGATGGGAGCAGCTTGACCGTTCAGCCAACAAGAAGAGGGCGTCCAAGAAGTAGACGCCCTCTATTCATGCCCGCCGCTATTCGTATTGGCCTTCCCGCCTTGCCCTTCTTCCTTGCTCTGCATGTCAGTCTGATCTTCGGCTGTACCTGATTCGGTAGAATCCTGCGCAGAACCAGGCAAGACCGTTCCGTCCTCCGCACTGCCGGATGATTTGTTGTTCTCCGGGGCCGGCAAGGCAATGTTAGGAGCATCAGGCCGTGTATCTCCCACCGGGTTGCCCTTGCTATCGTAATAGTACATCGGAACATCTCCAACCACGAGCAGGTAAGACACTGGAATCTCCGTTTCTACCGCCTGGGATTCTATGTTGAAGGGAACTACGACGGCCAGTTCCGTCTTGACCCGTAAGAATACCTCGACCAGAATCATATTGATTCCAGCATCCTGACGCCTGGTGTTCAGATCGACCTTGACATCGCCCTTGGGCTCAATCTTGATAGGAATACCGGGTCCGAAGGAGGCGAGAATGGGACTCCCCAGCGCCTGACCAAGCGGAATCGATTCCGATAACCGCGATACTTCGTCCAACGTATGGCGAACCGTCTGAATCGTCTCCGAGGTCACCTTCATATGCGCAGAGTAATTTAACATGAAGCCCGTGATTTTCCCCGTGTTATCTGTCTTCCAGTCAATTAACTCCTCCACCTGCTGCTGATTGGCCACCTGGGCAGTGATCGCATCGTTGATTGACTCCGTAGCAATTTGCTTCACCCTGATTTGGGCCAGGTGAATAATCGGTCCGGTCATTCTTCGCTCTACATAACCCATAAATTGAAATGTTGCAAATATGACCACGACGAGCAGTATGATCCACATCTTCCGCCGGCTTCCCGGCCGTCTCCTCCGGCTTCGCCACCCGCGTCGTATTCGCATGTCCAGCCCCCCTATTACCGTCAAAAACAGAGGATCACCTACCATACAACCTATGCGGGACAGGGTAAAAAAAGAAGGAGACGCAGGTTCCAGTCTTTTTAGACTGGTCCTATCCTAAGGCCATTTTGCAATCTGCGAATTCGTCCAAGATGGTCCAGCGTCAAGCTCAATTCAGCGCCATCCATATTTACGTAGCTTACACCCCAGCTACCTGCATCTGGCTCCAGATGCCACTCTGGTTGTTGCTTCGACCTGGCAGCGATAAAATCAGGCAAGCTGTACATGCCACGCTCTGCCGCAGCGGACTTCTCCAGTATTTCCACCACGTAGCCATAACCTGTCTCATCGCCGAAGCTACTCAGCGCCTGATAGTGTGATTTTTCCGCAACCTCCAGTTCTGTAGGCAAGAAGACCGCAGCATATATATGAGTCAGTTCGCCATAAGTGGCATTTCCCTGAACTACCCATTCGCCTATTGGCAACACCCCAGCAATATGGTGTTCCTGACCTTTGGGCTGTTCTGGTGCATAGATTCCGAGAACCGTATGTTCATAGAGCAGCAGTTCGCCCGCATTACTTTCATGACGTGGATCTCCCTCGGTATAACCGCCACCTGGAGAGAAAAGGTACAGACGATTGGCCCCTTCTGTCTCGGACAACGGAAGGGTAATCTCCCAGCGGTGCTGCTCATTGTCGAACTCTTCAGCACGTTCCAGGATACCGCCCGTAGCCGCATGCTCCGTGCGGTAGATGATTTGATGAAGCGGGGCACCCCCGTTTGCCGGAGCTATCTCATAGCTTAGCCTAGAGGAGGAACCGGACGTGCCTGCCAAGGCGGCCCTACGAAGATCGTCCGAAATATCGAAATGCAGAAAACCCGCAAATTCCACGCGAGCTAGCGGCTCAGGCAACGCAAAATCACCGAATTGCACGTAATCGAACGCCACATTACTATCTCTTGGAAGATCTACGGGTAAGCTGCGCATCCGTCCTCCCACCCACGCCCCATGCAGGTAATGACTTGCCCGGTAACGCCACAACTCCTCTAGCAGTCTGGCCGTACCTTCCCGGATATCAGAATCCGGCACACAATCATATACGCAGGTCAGTGCTTGAATCCAGTGCCAGAACCAAGGGAGGGCTGCGTATTCGGCCATACCCTTTTGCTGAATTCTCTCCACAAGGAGTTGTAAGCTCCGTCTTCCGCTGAGGAGCAGCTCCGAGTCGTGGAATAGGCTTCCAAACAGCAACTTGGCCGCGATATATTTTACCTCATGGTGGTTGTATAGCCGGAGCGGTTGACGATAGAAATCAGAGTGGTACAAATGCTCCAGCGTTTGCCTGAACGCCTCGCCTAAGGCATCGTCCATCTCCGCTCCGTAACGCATACTCCAGTACACCAGCAGGCTGCTCATAAGTTCTGCGGGCAGCGTGTTCTTCTCCGCTTCCTGTGGATGATCGCCCAAACTCAGAGGCCAATGGCCATAGGTCGGACTCTCTGGCTGATCATCCTGCAGAGAAAGCACCTGTAGCCATACTGATCTTGCCAGGCTTAGTGCTTGCTCTCGCGGGAAGGATACGGGCAGCTTCTCATTCAGGGCCGCTGCCTGAATATAGGCCGCATCGTACACATTGTCACGAATATCCCCGTGATGCCACAGGCCGCTAGCGAGTAGCGGACGGCTCCACGCCTCCTCCGCCTTTTGCAGTATAATACGTTCCATGCGCTCCCGGCATGTTTGCATAGCCACTCCTCCTCATACCCATTCTTCGGCGACTTGTTGACTATATTTTAGGGTATAGCAATCTTTATCGGCTCACCCGCTTCTCCAGCTATCGTAATTTCATCCTGACCGACCGCAATCCCCAATTCTTTCAAAGCTGCTTCAAGCCCCGTAATCCGGCCGCTTCCCGGTTGTCCCCATACTGCCGCCGCTAGCAGATGGCATCCCGGGTCCAATGCAACTGGCAACGAAGGAATCACCGTTCGTGGGTGAAGCAGATTGGTATTGGCATTCGGATAAACCGCCAACGCCTCTCCATACCCCGTGAGATTAACAATTGCGGAACTACCGGACCGATTAGTCGCATCCAGCCTTCCGCTGCAAGTCTGAACCGCAGCCGCTTCATCCTCCAGCAAACCTAAGGCAAACCCGCCTTCCGAAACATCCAGAGAGCGTCCCGTGATAATTCGATGAATGCGGACATGCCAAGGAAGCCCGGCAACTACCCAAGTCTCCACCACCACATTAGACCAAGGCAGCCACCTTGCATAGAGAACACGGCCGCGAATCCATGTCTCCTCATTGCTGCGGCGAACGCGATATAGATTGTCCTGCTCACTAAGACCAAGCATAGAATCCATCGCCCCTTGGGCAAGCCCCCACTCCCCTCGCGGCACGCTGAAGCCAAATGCCGAGGAATAGACAAACTTCTCATATTTCGCAGAGGTATGCGTATGCTCATTCGTAGATAAATGACCGGTGTTAAAGGCAGCCACATGTCCCGTAGCGGTCTGTCGACAGAGTACAAGATGCGGCTCCGGCTGAACGGACAGGCACGGCAGATCAGGCAAGCCCTGCTCCGGCTCTCTCCAGAAACGTCCCTGCTCATCCAGGGCCAATACCAGGAAGGTCTTCAGCGCCCAGTAAGGCGATCCGGGAGAATTGTAGTTCTCCGCCATAATCAGGTTAGGATAGGCGTATCCTACGGTCAGAATTCCGCTCTCATCCAGAATCGGCTGCTTGAACCACCAACGCAAATTACGGAGAACCAGCCCCTTCACCACACCGGGAGTGAACAGCTCTGTCCAAGCCTCGGCATAGGCGAAGGCACTCCAGAATGCGGATTGGGCGAATCGATATGCCAGGCTTCGTCCATAAGGCAGAGCAGCTCCGTTCGGAGAGAACCATTGCAGGAAGTCCATCGCAAACTCCTGAGCCCGGTTCCTAAATCTGGCACAGCGCTCTGGGTCCTCACGCTCCATCAATTTGGAGTAGACCAACGCATAATAATGAATCGCAAAAGGAACGTAATAATCGCTATGTCCCCCTATTCCGTCACTGTACCAGCCCCGGCCCAGATAAAATTCCTCGATTCGCTGCAAATTCCTCTCCATCTGTACCTTATCGTAAGGCTGCCCCGTCTTATAGAACCCCAAATTAACCATGACGTGAAAGAACAGCCAGTTGCAATCATAGCAAGGATGGGCGTTAATCATATTCAGCCAGCGATGCAGATTCCCCCGCTCCCGTTCATTTAAAGGCCCCCATATTCGCTCAGGAATCATGGCCAGTGCCATACCCAGCACCGCCATCTCCACCAGACGCTGATCGTAATCCTCAGCATCGCCCCAATAGTGCGGATGCTCGGGATCGGTGCCGGTCAGTATGCCCCTTAGGCAATTTCCCCATAAATCATCTGTTCCTCCCCCAGCCAAGTCCGGGACAACCCCCCATAAAATGCGAGAAAACCCCTCCAGCCCAGCTATGCTCTCGCCGTATCCAGCCAAGCTGCCCTTAATCGGCAACCGACTTCCTCCCTGCTCATAAAGTGGCTTGAGCGGGTTGACGAGTTGTCTTAGCGCCAGGCTAAGGTCCTGCTTATGGATGAGTGGATTGCCAGCGATGGCATTCATATTCAGCTTATCTGTACCTGTCATAAGCCATATCCCCCTCTCTCTTGTTATGTCCCAGCCAATCAACAACGAAGCGCTCTATTCCCAATAAAACGGGCCACCCTTCTTCAAGCGTACCAATCCCTCGACAAAGAAGTAATCCCCGTAAATAAGCGGTACATCTACATTGGTCCCTTCCGGATAATTACTGGTGCCATGCAGCAACAGCCCTTCCTCATCGGGATTATTCCACGCCCCGTACTGTTCAAAGAGCGCTCTCAATATTCGTTCTCCTGCGGCATGATATACCGCACCATCAGCACTTTCCAGTCCCAGCTTCTCAGCCAGAAAAAGCAGACCGCTGGCTGCGCAAGAGCCAGCAGACGTGTCCCGCAACTCGCGAAGCTCCACAGGAGCGCGGAAATCCCAAGCCGGGACGTGATCTTCGGGCAGACGGCTCAAGAAGAAATGAGCCACCCGCTGCGCGGAAGACAGATAGGACGGCTTGCCGGTATGATGATAAGCCAAAGCCAGGCCATAGATCGCCCAAGCCGCTCCCCTGGACCAGGCTGATTCGGCTGCGTAACCCTGCCCGCCCAAGCCACCAATCCGCTCACCAGTCTGCGGATCGAACTGTACAATGTGATAGACAGAGCCATCCTCGCGCACGAAATGCTCTACGACCGTATCCAAATGGGCTTCGGCAATATGAGCGTAGCGTGGGTCCCCGCTCGCTGCTGACGCCCAGAAGAGAAGCGGCATATTCATGCAACAGTCAATGATGGCAATTCCCTCATTGCGCTCCCCTTCCTTCCACGGATTCCAGGCGCGGATATATCGCCCCTTCAAATTGAAACGGGCCGCCAAATAATTGGCCGCCTTAAGCGCTCTGACCCGCGATGCCTCCCCACCGTTCAGCTTATGGTTAGCCACGCTTGTCAGCGTCCACATGAAGCCAATATCATGATCCAGCCCCACATAAGCATCCAGCACCTCGTCCAGCTTAGCTTCACATTGCTCGGCGATCTGCCTGAATTCTTCATTACCGCTCTCGTTATAGAGCAGCCACAGCAACCCGGGCCAAAATCCGGCCGTCCACCATTTGGGTTCTGCCAGATGGTAACGTCCGTTGTTCCCCGCATGGGGGAAGCCCGCCCCAATTCGCCTTACATTGCCAAGAGTCTTGTTTAATGATTTGCTCCAGGCCTCATTGATCCATACCGGTATATCCGCCATATGCTTTCATTCCTCCTTTATCTGTTGCGCTGCGTATTTCACTTCTTCAGAATCATTTCCCCTCTTGCTTGTTATGCCTATATTATTTAGTTCAACTCATGTAGCTGCCAATCCAGCTACAAATTTGAACTCAAACTCTAGCTCTAATGCCAATTGGGGTTGAACCACATGAAAGTCTAGCGCATACCAAGCGGTATCTACCCCGTCATGATTGCGATAGACCTGCTCTGTCATTTCGAATTCAAGTCTTTGAGGATCAAAATGCACTTCCAATCCTATTCCCGGCGCATCATCAGAAATCAGGTGCAGAACTCCGGGTTCTCCAGCCTGCTCCGGCCGAAGCCAGGTAACGAACCGCTCTGTCAACCGCTCGGGCACTTCTGTAAAGCGGTACACATCCCTTAGCGTCAACTTGGGCCAAGGCGATTTATGCCAGGACCAGCTTCTCATCAGCGATTGCAAGCCATGGGCCCCATACGCCTTGGACAATTCTACTGTCATACTGCTAACGGTAGCGGTGCAGGTGGCCTCCAAGACGGTCGCATCATGGGCAAGGCCGGGAAGCTGGTATTGCCCATTAATGATTGGAACGGAGTGTCCCTGTGATCCATTGCAAGCATAGTCATAACGACCCTCGCCGAAGTAATCCTTCGTATACTCACCGCAGCCCAGGTCACATAAATAAAAGACACCTTCCCCCGTTACCATGAAATGCCCCAAATCATTATGATTATGGGGCTCATCATTATGCCCGCCCTTGGCCGCAAAGCCAAACAGGCCATGCTCCGATAGGCTCCTGGAGACTAGCCAACCTGCATTCTCCAGTACCACATCCCCCAGGATTGCCTGCGTCGCGTCGCTGTCTGCGCAGTCACGCCATAGCAAGTTGCGCAACGCCGCGGCCCAGCGGCTGCAAGGATCTGCCCGAAAGTCTGCACGCCTGTCAAGTTGAGGTTTCTCCACGCCGGGGACTTTCCCGGCAAGATAGCTGGACAAGCCGATATGAACATTGGTATAGGGCAGCGCATCCGAGAAGTTGACCACAGCATTGCCGCCCAGCCAACAGGTTTGTGGAAACCTGGCAATGTCGCGGACCTTCTTATCACTGAACCAATCCAGCGCCCCACCACTTCTACCACTTAATAAATCAGCATAGTAGACAAAATACCCAAATCCATAATTCCAGTAATCCAAGCCTTCAAGGCAGGCCCCATCCTCGCCAAAACCACGCAAGTAGAAGCTCATGATGTGCTGCGTCCTTTGCAAAATTGCCTCCAGCCGTTCAAGTTCCTCCCCTTCGTTCAGCAGCAGCAGCGCCGCGGAGCCGATAGAGCCCGCGCATACGGCGGACCAATTATGCTCAGCTTCCTCCCAGTAATAAGGACCCTTCTCCAGAAATGGGGTAAACAACCGCCGCTCCACCTGCTCAGCCATCATTGTTCGCAGCAAAGGAGGGATTCGTTCACCCAGCAGCATACGAAGCTCGGCCATTGCAAAGCCCGTCTCCGCAGAGAATAAATCGATGGCCGCATTCAGAGACTCATCTTCACCCACATGCGCTGGCAGACACCAGGTCAGTTCACTGCATATGTCCCACACGGCCTCCAGCAACGCTTGCCTGTAATGCTCTGCCTCCGGCTCCAGTAATGCCAAGAGAGCAAAGGTATTTAGCCGCCTGCGCTTCTCAAAGTACACCCGCTCATAGTTCAAGCGCTGGCCACTGCCATGAAATTCGGCAAACAATGAATAGGTTAATGGCGACGCTGGAGCATCCAGCAACCGCTTGGCCTCAGCATGAAGTTCAGCCCTGTCTGCCGAATAAGCCGCTCCGTTCCTTGCCTTACGCCAGAAGCTCTCCCCGTCACCAAAGGGATAATACAACTCGAGTCCGGCCGCTGGCATTCCCTGCACAATACGGTTCAGTAGCTTCATCCTCAGCCTTTAATGCCTGAAGAGGCAACGCCCTGAACGAAGTATTTTTGCAGCAGAAGGAACACGATCAGCACGGGAATGATGGATATCACACTTGCCGCCATAATCAAGCCGTACTCTGCCGAATACTGCGAGATGAACATACGTAGCCCGATTTGAATCGTCTTAAGCTCCGTCTTGGTCAAATAAATCATCGGCCCAAGGAAATCATTCCAGGTGGTTACAAAGGTGAAGATGGTGAGCGTGGACAACGCTGGTTTGGACAGCGGCAGCATGATTTTGCCCCAAATGCCATATTCACTAAGTCCGTCGATGCGAGCCGCCTCACACAATTCATTAGGAATGCCTTGATAGAACTGGCGCATCAGGAATACCCCAAATGCCGAGAAGGCTTGCAGCAGAATTATCGCCATATGCGTGTTGTTGAGCCCTAGAGAACGCATCATAATAAACTGCGGCACCATATAGGCCTGCCATGGAATGGCAATCGTGGCGATGTAGCCGAGAAACAGAATGTTCTTCCCCTTGAATTGCAGCTTGGAGAAGGCATAGGCTGCAAAGCTGGAGGTTAATAGCTGTAGCACGGTGACTATTACCGACAGCTTGGCCGTGTTGTAGATGAACGTGCCAAGCGGAATTTTTGTCCAAATATCCACGTAGTTCTCCCAGCGAGGTTGCTGAGGAATCCATTGCATCGGAAACGTAAAGACATCCTTATTCAGCTTGAGCGAGGAGGACAGCATCCAGATATAAGGAACGAGCATGCACAAGACGACTGCGGCTAATAAAATGTAAGCCAGCACCAGCATACCGGTTTTGACCATTTTTTTTGATGATGATTCTACCATGTCTGCTTCCTCCTATTGTCCATACTTCTTCTCGCCCCGGAATTGAACGATCGTCACGCCCAGCACCAGCAGGAACAGCACGATGGCCATAGCACTGGCATAGCCGTAATCCAGTGAGCGGAACGCGGTATTGTAAATTTGGTAAACCAACACTCTTGTGGCATCATTTAATTGATTGTCCGCCCCGGCGAACAAGTTGATGAAGATGTCATAGACCTTAAAGGAGTTAATGACCAGAATCATCAGAACAAAGAAGGTGGTTGGCGCGAGTTGTGGAATGGTGACGTTGCGGAATCTCTTCCAGGCATTAGCCCCATCAAGCTCAGCCGCCTCGTATAACTCGGGGTTAACCCCTTGCAGACCTGCCAAATAAATGACCATATAGTAGCCCATGTTCTTCCAGACCGTAAACAATACAACCGTAAACATCGCCCAGTCCTTATCTGCCGCCCAACGCGGAAGCTCCTCCAGCGGAACTCCGGTTATCGCATGCAGAATATTATTAACGGGCCCCATCGTTGGACTGAAAATGAAATTCCATACCGCAGCGACCGCGACCAGCGAAGCCACATACGGGAAGAAAAAGATGGTCCTCATGGTGTTGCGCCCGAATACCTTCTGATTCAATAAAATAGCTAATCCCAGCGCGCAAGCCATTGTCAGCGGAACTACCCCAATAGTGTAAACCACGGTATTCCATAAGGCCTTATGAAAGGTCGTGTCCTGGGCAAGCCTGATGAAATTATGCAGTCCGGTGAATTCCATCGGGTTTGCACCATCCCATTTGACGAAAGCAAGTACGAAGGCAAAAATCATAGGAACTAACGTGAATAGAGCAAATCCGATAAAGTTTGGCGCAATGAAGCTATAAGCAATAAGGTGATCCTTTAGCGTTCGGGACTTCCCCGCCTTGTGTACTTGATCCGTACCTATTCTTATTTCGTTTTGCATGTGTTCCCCTCCCAGCCTCCCAAGCGGTCACAAACAAAAGGGCGGGGTAAGCCCGCCCTTTGTAGCCCTTGCTGGCCTAATTGTTCAGAATCTGCTGTACGCGTTTCCCCATATCCTCCAAGCCCTTGTCAATGTCAGTGTTCTTGGTCATGATACCGTCATGCACCTCGTTCAGAATAACTTCGATGTCAGCACTTTTCTCATGCATTGGCATTTCCAGATAAGTTTTCGCCGTAATCAGCGCCTCTTTGCTATTATCATCCGCCGGGAAGCCATCGATGGAAGAGATGGAATTGATTACTTCATCCGTTTTGATCGCCGGAATGGTGCCCGTCGAAGCGATCACCGCTGCCCCTTCCTCACCAGTAACAAATTTCAGGAAATCCAGCGCTTGCTCCTTGTTCTTTGATTTTTGGTTCACAGCCAGCGAAGTAATCGTCCCCAGGGTGGTCCCTGGCTCAACGCCTTCGGGATGCGGATACTTCACAATGCCCCAATTGGTAGCCTGGGATTCTCCACTCTTGACCTTCTCAATCTGCGTAGCAATGAACCAACTGCCCATGTTCATCATAGCGACCGAGCTATTATAGAAGACACCGGAATAATGCGTACTGGAGGTCTTCAGTGTAGCGTAATCCATGACGATTCCGTCTTCCTGCTGCTTAAGAATTCTTTCGTAAGTCGGCTTCAGGAATTCGTATTTTCCGTCAAGAATGGTCTGCTTGCCGTCAAGAATGCCAAACAACTGAACCGCACTACGCCACGTATGATAATGGGCTCCATAGACCTTCTCGGCCCCACTGCCCGAGGTCATCTTCCGGGCCAACTCATCGTATTGCTCCAAAGTCATATCATTGGTGGGGTAAGTCACGCCTGCCTTATCAAATAAATCCTTGTTATAGTAAATCAGCCAGAAATCGCTGCGGAAAGGAAGCGCATACAACTCGTCGCCTACCAGAATTTGCTCCACCGTCCCGCCATACTTTGAAGCATCAATGCTCTGCTCCTGAATGAAGTTCTTTAAGGGCTCCAGGTGATTTTGCTTCACCAGGTTGGCATAACCCGGGATATCCTTAATCGTGAGAATATCCAGATCCGCCCCGCCGGATAGCTGGGTGCTTAGCATGGTCATGTAGTCAGTGGAACCCAAATCTACATACTCGATGGTGACATGAGGATTGGCTTCCCGATAAGCATCAATCAGCGGCTGATTATAAGCCGTTGCTTCCCAATCCCACAAAGCCCACTTCAAGGTAATGGGAGCCTGCGAATTGCCGTCCGCCCCTGCCGTGTTGTTCTCCGCCGGAGTAGAGCCACCTGAATTCGCGCTGCCCCCATTCGTCCCACCGCATCCCGCTAATGTTCCCAAGGCCAGTACCAAGGCCAAAGCCATACCGATGATTTTATTTCTTTTCATTGCTTAACCCCTTTCCTGTAACATCCAGTTTCTTGATTCGCTAATCTATTTTTATCGTAATAGATATCAAAATGAAAGGGCATACATTTATCAGCACGAAACCTTCACTTTTTTGTTTTGTTTGCGCTTTCAATTTAGATAACCTGCAATATTGTGTGTTTTTCATGCAATATTGTTGGTTTCTGGACCTGAACTTCCCCTTCGTCATTGCCAAACTCCCTGCCAGCTTGGTATATAATTAATGAAAGCGCTTCTACATTGTGGAAGAGGTGGCACCCATCAGAAAATCATCAATCAAAAGCCGTATTATCCTGCTCATGACCGCCTTTGCCCTGCTCGTGACGACCCTGATGTCTTATGTCAGTTACGAGTTGATTACCTATTTTCAGCGCAAAACTGCCATTCAAGCTACCGAATTTAACCTGCAATTGGTATCCCATATTATCGAACAAGACCTGCTTAACCTGTCCTTATTGGCTATGACCTCCAGTACAAATTCATCCACCAACACCCTGTTGGCCAAATATTTTGCAGCACCCGAGCCCAGTTCTATGGATGCGGTAGAGGTCTTCTCCTCTATGCAGGAAGATTTTCGCGCCAACCGTGCCAATAATTATGTACGGCGACTGATCGTCACGGACCACCTGGATAAATTTTTTCAGGTAGATAACTTGGGAAGCACCTCCCTTCCGCTGACTATTCATAATCTGCGTACACTTCCCGGACTAACGGCAACGGCTAACGAGCAGTGGGAGCAGGTGATGAAGGACCCTCTATCAAATACGAGCACGCTGCCTTTTGTACTGCCTATTTATGGAGAAGGGTCTGCCCGCATTGGTACCGTATATTTACTAGCGAATACATCGGTCATTACCGATAAGCTGAAGGGCTATGCCTTGCCTGCCAACTCGCAGCTTCTGCTTACGTTAGGTGAACGGCAATATGTTATCCATGGAGGGCAAATTGTGCCCGCTCCTACCGACTACCGCATATCCGAATATAGAAATGAAGGGGCTACCGGAGCCCTGACCCATGTCTCCTTGCTCGAAACTGGCGAAGACAAGCGGCAAATGGCGGTATCTTATCCGATTCGAGAGGGGATTACGCTCTCACAGACCTTATCCGAGAAGGAATTTGTTCCTCAGTTTAATATCTGGTTGATGCTTGTGGTGGGAGTTGTTCTGCTGGTTATCGTGCTGAGCGCCATCATTACTTATTATCTGACCCGAACGATCAGCCTGCCGGTGGAGAAATTGAAGAAGCGCATCGATAAGATTGCCCAAGGCAATTTTCTAGTTGACCGCAATATTGAATGGAACAGCGAGCTGGGAGATATTGGGCGAGGTATTAATCGGCTGTCTCAGGATATTGTAGCTTTGCTGGAGACGCGGCTGGCAGATGAGAAGCAACGTCAGGATCTGGAGTACCGGATGCTGCAAAATCAGATTAATCCCCATTTTCTGTACAACACGCTGAATTCCATCAAATGGATGGCTACTATTCAGAACGCCACCGGGATTGCAGAGATGACAACCTCCTTGTCACGGCTCCTGCGGAGCATCGCCAAAGACCCGCGAAGGCTTGTGGCGCTAAGGGATGAATTAAGCTTGCTGGATGACTACTTTCTAATCCAGAAATACCGATATGGCAGTCATATTACCATGGAACAGCATCTCGAAGACGAGGAGATATTGTCCTGTCTCATCCCGCGATTTACCTTGCAACCGCTACTGGAGAACGCCATTTTCCATGGTATTGAACCTAAGGGCCAAGGTCATATCATCATACGGATTGAACGGGAAGGGATTCGGGAAGTGGCTATAACCATCGAGGATAACGGAGTAGGCTTAACCGATGACCAAATTACTGGCATTCTCTCACCACAACCACCTGAGGCTAATCCGCTCCAGCAAAGTGTAGGCATCCACAGCGTCAATGAACGACTGATGCTCACCTTCGGACATCGATATGGCCTATCCATTGAGAGCTCCCCAGGCGCATACACTAGGATGAAGCTATTGATTCCAAATCGTGAAGAGCAGCGCCCCTAAGTCTACTCTTCATCTCCAACTAAATAAAAGTGAGGTGAGCAGCTTGGCAAGACTATTGATTGCAGATGATGAAGCACTGGTCTGCATCGGCCTCCAATCGATGCTGAAGTGGGAACAATATGGAATCGAGATCGTGGGAACCGCTCATAACGGAGCTCAAGCAGAAGAGATGATTGATACTCTTCGCCCGGATATTGTCATTATTGATATCAAAATGCCGATCAAAACCGGTTTGCAAGTGGCCAGCTCTATCCGAGAAAAACATGGCCGTCTCCCCTTGTTCATCTTCCTGACGAGCTATGAGGAATTCGAATATGCGCGTCATGCTCTTGAGGTGCAAGCGATTAATTATCTAATCAAGCTTGAATTGACGCAGACCATGCTGGAGGAATCCATTCATAAAGCCATGGCTACGCTGGATGATCTTGCGCAGGCTGAGCTGCACCCTCAACTTGTCTATCGCAGTAATCTGCAAGGCTTACGTGATAAGTTCTTTATCCGTTTATTTAATCATTTATTTGAAAGCCAGGACCAATATCGACTGCAACGGGAGGACCTTGAGCTCAAGCTGGATGCCCCGGCCTATGTGGTCTGTGTGTGCCGTATTCAGGGCCCGGAGAGTGTACCCCCCCGAGGCGACAAGTTGGTAGCTCTATGCTCCAGCACAGTACAAATGGCCAAGGACACCTTATCTGCGACGGGTGAAAGCTACATCATCAGCTTGGACCTGCGTCACTTCGCTATTACCCTCCCGATCTTCAATACCGAGGATAAGGCGTGGCAGCAGAAGGTTATCCGGCAGCTTCAGGATATGGCAACCCTTCTGGGCAATTACTTCAATGTAAATATCGTGGGTGGAATTGGTGGTGCCATAACTGACCCCTACCTCCTGCGTGAGAGCTATCTGGCCGCTAGAAAAGCGCTGCGGGAGGCCGCTAACGTTCAAGGCTTCAATCTATATGAGGAAAGCGGCAGGTCCGAGGGCGAAACTTCCGCATTGGAGGATTTGTTCTCCCGCTCAGAGATACGCCGTGCCTTTGAGGAAATGGATACGCAGGCTTTGCATACCTTAATCTCCGGGCTCATCATCAGTCTGGAACAGCAGGACGAATGGAGTATTGCCATAACGGATGCCGCATGCAATTTACTATATATGGCAACCTCTTTGCTGGCTGATGGTGATAATATGCTGGAGCAAATCTTTGCAAATGAGCCCGAAGGCTACCGGGCCATCTATCAGAAGCATACAATTCAGGGTGTGATTCATTGGCTGGTCCAGTTCCGGGACGGCTGCTGCGCTCTCCTTTCCTCCAAGCGCCATAGCTACAAGCAGCAGGTGGTGCGGAATGTACAGGACTATATTCATACCAACCTGGATCGCAAGCTGTCACTGAATCAGGTGGCCGACATGTTTAACTTTAGCCCCAACTATTTGAGCCACTTGTTCTCGAAAACAGCCAAGGTCAACTTTGTAGAATACGTGACGGAAGCCAAAATAACCGCAGCCAAAGAAATGATGCAGCGCGGGGAGGGGAGAATTTACGAAATATCGCAGAAGCTGGGGTATGAGAGCGCCTTTTACTTCAGCAAAGTGTTCAAGAAGATCGAAGGCGTCTCTCCCCGAGAATATATGCAGAGACTGGAGAGCAACTGAGGGCATTCTAGGTCTGCTGAAAGTTCGTAGCAGTTATGCGGTCTTGGGGACAAAGGAACATATAGTAATTGCCCTCTCCATAATACTCGACCTCTGCCCAATCGATTTGCCCCAAGTTGATCATACGCTTGTGGCAGCAAGGACATAGCGGGTACTCGGTATCCTGAATCCAGGTTGGATGCCCTCCAAGCTGAGAGGCAGCGGGCTCCAGCATCCAACTGGCCGCATGCCAGCCATGACGAGGAGTGGTGGCGAGCCGAAACGCCGGAAACCCGTCTTCGCTGCGTGATTCTCCCGGCTGACGATCCGGCAAATAATCCGGTCGCTGATTATAGGAGCTCCACTGCGCATTCCCCTGTTCATCAAGCTCCATATACACTACCCCATAGCAGGAGCAGTCCACACAAGTCGCAATCGTTATTGTCTCCCCAGAATAGGACAGATGCTGCATGGCAGGATGATGCGCGCTAATCTTCATCAGCGTGGTCAAAGGGCCATGACACCAGGGACAGGTGTGTTTACTATGAGTTAAGAGCTCCTCTTCAGATGTTGAATGCCTGGTCTCTTCAGCCCCCTCTGGCTCCGCTCGTACGATCGGGTAACTATCCTCCAGAAATAACCAACGCCGTTCCCCCTCATTCGTCAGCTCCCAGCCAGCCTCCAGAGCAAACTCCTCGGGAGGAATATGCAATTCTTCGGTCCAGGTCGGTGGATGAAGCCGCCATTCCCTGAATTGCTCCACTACGGCTTCATCATCAATCCAGACCAATGCCAGTAGCAAGGCCTGCCTACGGTCTTGATCATGGGCAATTCCCTCCAGTAAATGATCACGTATCCGGCTGGAAGCCCCCTTGAACAACACCCCCGGGAAATACTCCAAGCGGGATACAAGCTCCAGCACCTCGTCCTCCAGTCTTACTCCCCGATAACAAACCAGGGATAGCAAAATATCGATGCCGGTGTCTTCATCTTCGGAATCCAACCTCTCCACGCCGTAGCGTACCATTCTGCTCAGTTCGTTCTCCTGTAACGAGAGATAGATTTGCTCCGCCGTTTTGGAATACGGAATATATCGAATTAATGGATCATGCTCCTTGGGTTCGTACATCGTCTGCAAAATCTCCACCGGATCAGTCATATCTGCGAACAAGTTCACGTCCCGGCGGTTCTGCTCAATATACTCCTGGTATGCCTGACGTTCCTTCTCCTGATGGCAAGGCATGCAAATGCCCCCGGTCTTGGCCGCTGTTGCCGGCAGTATAGTCGCCTTGCACCCCTCGGTCTGACACGGAATACGCTCAGTCATCTCATTCATCTCCTATAACTCAAACTGGATATATTACCTATTATTACGCAGCACTTGTCATTTGCCAAGAAATCCGTTATATTAGTTGACGGGTCTATTATTGACCCGTCAACTAATTAGGAATTATGGATTACCTCCAAACTCCAGACAAGAAGGTGATATCTCTTGGCCCCTGATGAACTACAAACCCTTAACGTCTTTGAGCAGTTCCAACAGATCACCAAGAAGCTCAGCCCCAAGTTTGAACGTTGTGCCGGGATCAGTCCTTCTCGGTTGCTAATGCTTGATGCTTTATTTCAAGGTGAGGAACTAAGCCAAGCTGCGCTACAGAAAGTGTTGGACATTGATGGGGCAGCCATTACCCGACATTTAAAGCAACTAGAGACCTCCGGGGCAGTAACTCGCAGGACAAATCCTGCGGATAACCGAGTAACCTTAGTCGCATTAACTCCTAAGGGTAGAGAGCAGATGGAAGCTTATTGCCAGGAGAAGTCACAGTTTATTCAGCGACTGTTCCAAGACTTCCAGCCTGACGATCTGCAGCACATATCTGAACTGCTAACCCGTTTATCTCATAATTTGGACCGCTTGCAACCTAAATGAAAAAGGAGAGAGAAACCATGAGCCATATCAAAAACAACGATTTTTATGAAATTATGACCGGACGCCGTTCTATACGTTCTTACGATACGGAAGTGAAAATCAGCAAAGAGGAAATGACAGAGATATTGAAGGAAGCCACTACCGCTCCTTCGTCCGGTAATATGCAACCTTGGCGTTTCGTTGTTATCGAAAGTCCGGAAGCCAAAGCTGCTTTGGCTCCATTAGTCAGCTTTAACCAACAGCAAGTTGCGACCTCGTCCGCAGTCATTGCTGTCTTCGGCGACTTGAAGAGCATTGACAATGCCGAAACTATTTACGGTAAGGCGGTGGAGCTTGGCTATATGCCGCAAGAAGTGTTTGAAAGACAGCTTCCTGCGCTGAAAAGCTACTATGCAAGTATAAGCTCTGACGTGAACAAACATATGGTTCTGATTGACGGCGGTCTGGTATCCATGCAGCTTATGCTGGTAGCCCGCGCCCATGGGTATGATACGAACCCGATCGGGGGATACGACAAACAGAACATTGCTGAGAGTCTTGGCTTGGATAAAGAGCGTTACCTCCCTGTCATGCTGTTATCCATCGGTAAAGCCGCTGATGCAGGCTACAACTCCGTTAGACTGCCAATTGAAGCTGTTGCCCAGTGGAAATAACACAGATTTGCGTATCGATATAAGTAATACGAAACCCAGCCAACGGTTGAAGTTGGCTGGGTTTTTATTGTTATGAAGAAGGCGGCTCCAAGAGCCCTTTATCCAAGCATATAGATGTGGACAACGCTTTTTCGCCCGATTCAAACCGTATATGCACGCGTTCTTCATTCACTTGTATAATCGTGCCAAGGCCATAAGTATTGTGCTGGACCCATTTACCTTCCACAAGCTGTGCCTGGGAGCGAATAGCGTTAGGGTTCATGGGTGCTGACATCGTCAGAACCGTCGCCTGTTGAACCTGCTTATCTCCTTGCTCTCTCTGGTGCGTATCTGGGTGAACAATATTTTTTACCGCAGTGACAAAGGTCGATTCCCCGGCTTCCTCTCCATCCCGTGACCGATAACTAATGAGCTCCAGATAACTCCTGGCTCGGGTCATGCCTACATAGAATAATCGGGTTGCCTCTTCCATAAGCTCAGCACTTGCCGAGTCCTCCTTGGAAGGGATCACGCCATTCACAAGATCGACCATATACACCCGGTCAAACTCCAGCCCCTTTGAGCTATGCATTGTGGAGAAGGTGACTACAGATTGCCCTCTCCTGGAACGGGCTGTCTTCACCAAGGCTTTCAAATACTGAAGCCGGTTAGCAAAGTCCTCCATGGTTTGAAGTCCGGCTGCAATATCCTCCAACGTATTGAGAATGCCCAGCAGGTGTTCCTTGCGGAATCCCATACGTTCGCAGCTCTTCTCCAGAGCCTTCTCATAACCCAGCCGAGTTCGAATAACACGGATCGCCTGAAGCGGTGGCATGCCCCTCATTTGCTGGAAGGTCTCCTTCCCATCTCGCAACGGCTTGATTTGGTAATCCTGCAACGGCACATGGGTGATTAAATTATCGAAGACAGATTCCTCATTGTGAATTTCCTTCAACGCCGCCATCTGCTGTTTGCTAATGTACCCGCCCAATTTTAAATGAATTTTCTCCAAAATGTCTGCTCGTCTATCTGTGAAGGTCATGCGCATAAAGTTCAAGACGTCTTCTACTACCCAATGGGAGAAGAAACGATTGTCCGCATCCTTCATATAAAAGGGAATCCCCGCCCGATCAAACTCGTTCATTAAACTAATGGCCGAGGAATTGTTGCGGTACAGCACTGCTGCTTCGCCCAGGTTGTCCAGTTGCTGCATTTGTCGCACCAAATATTTGGCCTGCTCCTTATAATCCACCAAGCTCTTGAACTGAATCGGCTGCTCTGGCGGATTATGAGTAAACATCTGCTTGGCATAACGGTTAGGATTGCGCTGAATGAATTGATTGGCCGTCTCGACGATCTCCTTCGAGGAACGATAGTTATGCTCCATAAACAAAGTGAGAGCCGAAGGGTAGACTTGTTTAAAATTCAAAAGATAAGCCGGCTCAGCCCCTCGCCAGCTATACAAGCTCTGGTCATCATCGGCTACCACGCAAAGGTTGCTGTGCCGCTGGACCAGCTTCTCCAGGATGGCATGCTGAACCAAGGAGGTATCCTGACTTTCGTCTGTTAATACATAATCGTAGCGGTCCTGATATTTACGTAGAAGCTGCGGATCAGCTTCCAGAGCTTCATGTCCAATCCCCAGCATATCGTCATAATCAATTAAACGCCCCAAATGGCTTGTTCTCTTCACTCGCTCATATTCCTGTAGAACTCGCTCTGCTTGCGGAACCGTAGTTTTAACCGTAGCCCATTTCTCCGGGGGAATCATTTTATTCTTAATATAGCTAATGTAGGTCGTCAATTCGTCCATCTGGTCATCCGTGATATTCTCGCCAGTCAACGATTTGAACAGGTTCCTTAACAAAATCTTCTTATGGAGCATCCATGCCGCTTCATCCTCCGGCCTTGATGCCCCTTCTGAAGGGACTTCTCCCTCAATAATACGATAAGCCGTCCCTGTGCGGCGGAAATAATCTCTCATCACCTCAAAGGCAAGGCTATGTATGGTGGAGAAGTCCACGGGCTGTATACTGGGGAAAAGCCGCTGGAACCGCTCCTTCATGTCCGTGGCTGCCGCCCGGCTAAAGGTCACTGCCTTGATCCTTGAAGGCTGAACGCCCTTCATTTCAATCAGATAGCCAATGCGCATCATGATCGTGGTCGTCTTACCCGAGCCAGGCGAAGCTAGCAGGAGTAAAGGGCCTTCGGTATGCTCCACGGCTTGCCTTTGCGCCTCATTAAGCACCAGCCCCGTCTCGAGCCGCTTTCGTTCCAAGTAATTATCTTGTACCTTCATCTATTATACACGCTCCAGAACGCTATAGCTTCTTAATAAACCAAGTATCGGTCGTATAGTGATCCGAGCCATTTAGTGACCCTACCATTGTAGGTAGCCTTGGAAAAAAACCTTCTTAGAGAAAACTTAAATAAGCCCTTTGTAATGCCGTAAAAAAACTAAAAACAACTGTCCCCAAACCACCAGCTCCCAATCCCTTACCCCACAAAGTCTCACCGCCAATTCTGAGATAAAAATTCCTGTCCCAAAAATGCTGAGAAAAAGCCCTGAAAACTGGAAGGAAACTGGATCAATTCTAAACAAAAACGACTAGTAATTCAATGTCCCCTGAAAGATAGATAGATGCCTGAAAAAAGCAAGGACTGGCATATATACTGGCTGGGAAATAACCTGGTAAATGTTTGAGTAAAATCTTGAATCAACTGCTTTCAATCCCCAAAACCCTTGATTAGCTTGAGTTTATACTTGATTA
The DNA here is from genome assembly GCF_001486585.1 of Paenibacillus senegalimassiliensis. Classification (GTDB taxonomy): domain Bacteria; phylum Bacillota; class Bacilli; order Paenibacillales; family Paenibacillaceae; genus Fontibacillus; species Fontibacillus senegalimassiliensis. The sequence goes on along the minus strand of NZ_LN909043.1, from coordinate 135,506 downwards.
CCTATTCGGGATTTGCTTGGGAAATCCCTGCTTTGATGGTTTTGGTGATGAGAAAAAGACTGGAGGGGTTAACGGCAACCAGGTTCAAGTATTTGGTGGTTTGAGGACAGTTAATTTTAGTTAGGGACGGTTAATTGGGAAGTGGGCAATTTTTTTTTATTTGTTAATATAAAAGCTATTCATATTGAGTAACACCAATCGCTTAAATAGTTAACTATCAGTTTTGGTTATCAGAAACTTTAACTACTTTAGCCTAATTTCCTTCAATTAAAATAAAGTCACTAATAGCTCTCAAGTCGAAATTCCATTTAAATTCTATACTATTAGTATAGAAAGTTATGTTTTCTTGTATACTGTAACCAAATCTTGTGAGTCCCTCGTTATTTAACCCATCGTTGATCTGAGAGAAATTTTGATATGTTACTTCGTTGTATTCCGTTTTGAGTAATTTAATAAATGCTTTTCAGCATCAGCAATCACTGCTTCTGCATCGGTTACGTAATTAATATCTTGTTTCAAATCATCCTCTGTATTGAATGTTTATATTTATCTTGTCGATATCAAACAAAAAATTGTGAGCCCGTCAGTAAGCCGAGAACCATATTTTTTGCCTGAGCATTAGTCAATATTTTAAGTCTTCCATGATGCGCTTGTTAAAATCGTCTTTTACAGAAATACCAACGTAATAAAACTCAAGATCTGTAAACTGTTTTAGATCAAAATCATCTGCTTTCTTCAATATAAAAAGAGGAAAAGGTCTGGAGTAAACCACTTTATTACATTTCCAAACCGTTTAGAGTAAGTCTATGCTTTTTGAATGTAAAATCTATTGCTACAGGATAAAAAGCAAGGGAACAAACTGCTCCCCCACCTTTCTTTTGTTGTATTGAATTCTTTTGCTTTTAATCTAAAGCCTTGTAGGATTCAATTAGGAACAAAATGTTTGTAGCCGAGAGATGTAAAGCATATGCAACCAAGTGAGGAGGCAAATGGACTATACTTTCACCCTGCCCATGACCGCTGTTTTTGTTACGAATGGTGGGTAATCCGCTTTCCAGTGTATCCCTTAAAGAACTAAATTGTGTTTGGAGACTTATCGATAGCAATCCATTTTGAAATAGTGTATTTATCAGAGGTTTCGCTGTTGCACTTTCTCGAACTTCCCATCCTTTGCGCTTGCAAATCGTTTTCATGACGCTCTCGAAAGCCTTCAGAGCATCTGAAATTGCTTCTTTATGTCGTCCCTTACGAAAGTGTTCATGAGCAGACATGAACTCCTGAGATGCCCCCTCAAAGCCTTCTTCAGACAACATACTAATTGCTGGCTGGACAGCTTCTTCGTATATATACTCCGAATCAACTCTGACAATTTGCCCTTCAATATACTGATAGCCAATGGCATGTTCGCGGAAACGCCCATTAAGCTCCTCAATAGCATCCTCAGCTTTTTGCATTATTTCAGCTTTTTTCAATACTGATTGATCCCAAGTTCGCACTACCTTGTCGATCCACAAAAAGCTCATTTCGATAATATCCAACACTTGCTCTGTAGTAGTATTTTGGATAAAATGTTGGCATTTAGCATAGGGATTATCGCCATGCTTGCTAAGAGAAAAGATTCCGTACTCTTTGCACAATTGCTTATGAATTTGAAGCCAGATATTATTAGATGGACTTGTGTAAACTTGACCCATATAGTCGGTTTCATAGTACCACCTGCCAATAGAATCGGACCAAATATGTATAACCTGAATTCGAAATTCTGCGGGGAGATTGTCGTATATAAAAATCTCTTTATCAAGCTTCTTTCCTCTTTTGGAAAAGAGATCAAAAATCAAATTAGCTCACCTCCGTCATTATGATTATATCAAACTGCTAAAACAATATCTTCCTATTTCGCGCATTTTATTACTACTCATCCAATACAATAGAGTCTTAATGCAAACTCCATCGACTAAACAAAAAATTGCACGAAAAAAGGAGCTAATTCCTCGCTCCCTTAATTCTCCCTGTTCACCTTACCGCTTGTTTAAAATCGTCAATCATCTCCGATAGCTGATACATCTTTATCATTTTAGATGTCGACGACCATTCGGCATGATCAATACACTCATCATTGCGCATAAGCGACTGTTTAGCTTTAGAACTAAGCATCCCACACCCTAAAAAATAGCTATTCTGGATCAACACCTCCGAAAAAGAAAATGATCTCTTCTCTACATCTAATCCATAAAGCAAGTTGTAACCAAAACTGTACTTGGGATTCGCAATGCTTTTGCCAATGAACAATTTTTTAATGCTCGGGCTATCTCTTTCGCCGCTTTCGAGTTGATGGATACAGCCCGCACTAACTGATCCACTGCGGCCATTTTCAAAATCTTTCAGCGAAAAATTGTGCAACTTTCGATAATGCTTAATCAAAAGTGCGAATTTATCAGAACCGCCTGTTTCTTGTTCACTCTTTTGACCTGTCATGTGTCCGTCCATCTAAACCCTCCATTATATTCCTGTAAGGAATGCTGATTTGATGGTTATCCCTACATCATAGTCTCCGTAATAGGCTTGATCATAATTATATAGAGAGTGAAATTAATAATTATTCCTAAACCTTACTACTTTACCAGTTTCATTTTATCTGATCATATAATTCGGTTTACTTTGTATTAATATAAAAACGAGAGTAACTCCATCGGATTCGATCTCCATATTAGCCTTACACTGATTTGTCCAACAGATAAGATGTTCATTAATGCATTTATACTTTAGCCTATCATCTCCGCCAATGACGGCATGAATGTTATTTGAATACTATTCACTTAGCAACTTGATTGACTTAATAATTTTGCCGCTTTCTATGCAGGATTAATTAAGTTGCCGCCGCTGACGATGAACCGTGCTATATATACTTTAGTCCCTACTTCTACTCCTCCTAAATATGCGACAAAGATCAATTAACAGCTCCAAAATAAGTTGAAAAATCGACAATTTTTGAAACATATGCATCGTCGCGACAAACATGAGAAAGAAAACAATTTGCATAAACGGTTTGTTTAGTAGATCGTGACCATACATTTGGTAGATACTTCGGTTTAAAAACAATAAACCTCCTCCGACCATTAGCCGAACTGCTAGAAATAGTTTCTCTGGTTCCATATTTCAATCCCCTCCTAAAATCAACAATCTGTTTAGTCTGATCTCTGCCCTTTAACTCCCTTCAAACAAATAAAAAAGCACAGATCCCCTTAAGGTAAGATCGGTGCTTCCGATTTGGGTTATTCAATTGTCTCTATTATACCTCATATTTTGAATCAAGTAACTACGCCCTCAGGGTGATTAAGTATAAATTTGTCGGTAGCCCCCTCGCAATTCATCACGACATTAACAAAAGGGCAGCCTGTTTTAACTAACCCTCAGAGATACAAGCTATTGATTTATGACATTTTATAATATCCACATCGCATTGCACCTCGTTTGATATTTTTTGAGCATCGTAGTACAGCTAAACTTAACGGTTGTCAACCAAAATTGGGAACACGTTACCATGTAAACGGTATAGTATTGTCTAGTTCAATAGAGCACTGTTAGTACTACAATCATTTCCAAATACCGAGAGGGACTGGATATGTCAGAGCATCTAAAAAATATTGAGATCTATGAGATGGTAATCAGTAATTTTGATGTTATTGCTTTTGAGTCGGTTGAAATGCTTCATCAGAGAAGTGGTTTAGAACAAGTTTTTGACGAGCTTAATCTGCGAAAAAGATGTCTGAGCATATTGCTGAGGTTTAAGATTTATCGATTTCTGAGGAGCCAATCGACCAGTGGTGGTGGCATTTAGACAAAATGGTGAGCAGCGAGATCGGTCTTCGATTAAATCCTGAAAGTACATAAGGCTTTGCTGAGGCAAGAGATGTTCTCCGAAGTCCACTTTTCTAATCATAACAAACAAAAATTACGCACATAGCATTTTCTGTACCATTGGAAGCAGTAATTCATATCCGCCCGAGATGATCTTTCGATTTAGTCCAGAAAAGTCACCATGGATAACCTTGTTACGCATAATTTGAATGCATTTTAACAGGTTGAAGGCAACTTCTTCATTAATATAACCAGTATTACCCAGACGTTCTTTTGAATCCCTCAATAAAGATGAATAGTTTTTGTTAGCTCGCGTATCTTCAAAGTTGGCATTGCAAAATTCATTTACAATGTCAATGTATCTGTCGAGATATATTCCTTGGTAGCGATTCATAATTTCAATCGCAAAATCACTTTTTAAAGCACTATAATTAATATGATCTGATGCATTTTTAGGACTTAATCTATCAAAAATAGAGAAAAGTGAACGAAAGCGATGAAGCATATCAATGCTATTGTTAGATTCAATAAGATTATGATACAACGCTGCCCTTTGTGGATTAAAATACTGGGAAACCACTTTAGCCGCTTGTGCATTTATCATGTTACCATCCACTATTGGTTTAGGGGGATTAACTTCAATTTGACCTGTCAAAAAATCCGTTGGCGTATCTATTTCAAAATTTTTAATCCGACAACTCACCCCAAACAACGAAAAAAGTCTAAGGAGATATTCCTTTAAATCTTCCGCAATTAGATAATTCTCATTCTTATCCTCACCACTGATAGTACCAGTAACATTAACGGTTTCCCCATCACCCACCTTACAAATCACATCGCTAATGTAATTGCTATGAGGTGTATCCGTCAAATTGAAGTCTGTGGAAACTTTGACACCTGAAATAACTGCTTTAAAATGAGTTTGTATATTGCTCTCCATGTTATTTTCCTCCTATTTAAATCACTTGTGATGCACCTTTATTGCATGTCTTCTGACTACCATCAAAAAATTATGCACAAGGTAGGAAACCCTCTCTATCCCCTCAATTATGACTCAACTGAGTGTAAGAATTGATTTATTTTAATTGTATTAGTTCTTCGTGCGGATACTTCGATCCGAAGAAGTACGAATAAAATCCCCATGCCGTTTGGACATCCTCCATCGAAACAGATAACAGCTCTGCTTGTTGCTTGAAACTGTCATACACTTCAGGTTTGTTAGCCATTAACACAAAAATCTTCGGCAACAGTGACAGTGGCGTATCTTGAACTACGTTCTTTTCAGTTCGTAAAAATCCTCCGTTGATTACCTTTAAGAGTCCATATCTCAGCAGAAATCCTAACTTCTTGCATGTTCCTGTATATGACAATCCATATAACTTAGTTATTTCTTTTTTCGTCAATCTACAGATATTATCTTTGTCTGTATTATCCTCAATGATTTTGAGCAATCTCTCATAGCCAGTTATTGTGTCACGGATCTTTTGTAAGCCATCCATTACCTTTCCTCCTATTCCCTCTGCTGAATCAGCTTGATTTTTTATTGCTATTATATCAGCATGAAATAAAAATAAGGAGATAGCTTTTTTACTCACATTAAAATGGAAGGAAACTGGCTCAATTGTGAACGAAAACGACTAATAATTCATGTCCTTGAAAGGATAAAAATTCCTGAGAAAAGCAAGAATCGGCATATATACTGGCTGGGGAATGCTTGAGTAAAATCTTGAACCAACTGCTTTCAATCCCCAAAATCCTTAATTAGCCTGAGTTTATGATTGGGAAACTCCTGCTTTGATGGTTTTAGGGATGAAAAAAAGACTGGAGGGGCTGGTCGCGAAAAGCGGTAACCAGGTTCTAGTCTTTGGTGGTTTAGGGACAGTTAATTTGAAATTAATCAGGAATTATTAGTTAGTTAAAATACCGCTGCCGCATCGCCTCATACAGCAATACCGATGCAGCCATTGCCACGTTCAGCGATTCGGCTTGGCCGCGCATCGGAATAATGAGGCCGTCGTCCATCAGGTCCCGCACCTCCGGGCTCAGACCGCTGCCTTCGCTGCCGAACAGCAGCCACACCGGCTGTGTAAAGTCATAGGCGTAGCAGTTCGCTGCCGCCTGCAGGCTGGTGCCCGCCAGCCGGATGCCCCGCTGCTTCGCATGCGGGAGCAATTCCGCCAAGTTGCCGTGGACCACCGGCAAGTGGAACCCCGAGCCCATGGTGGCGCGCAGCACCTTGGGCCCGTACACGTCGGCGCAGCCTGCGCCGACGATCACCCCATCCGCACCGACCGCATCGGCGCTGCGGATAATTGTGCCGACGTTGCCGGGGTCCTGCACGCCGTCGAGCACAACCACCAGGCTGCGCTCCTTGCCCAGGAGCGCTTCTGCCGTCCTGCGGTCTTTGCGCAGGACCGCGAACACCGGCTGCGGCGACTTCGTATCGCTGCACTTCGCAATCACGGCGGCCGAGACACCAGTCCACTGGATGTCCAGCCCCGCCGAGGCCACCTCGCGCAGCTCCTGCGGAATGCCGCGCTCCACGTCATAGCAGACGCATTCGATGTCCGCCTGCGCCCGCAATGCTTCTTGAACGAGGTGAATGCCCTCGATCACATATTTTCCCTGCTTGTCCCGGTTCTTCTTCTCAAGCAGCCCTGCCCATTCCTTGACGCGAGGGTTCTGTGGAGACAATATATCCATACCCGGCCCATCCTTCTATCTCATTTGGAATTTTGGCTTAGCCCTTGGCATAAGCCAGTTCCAGCTTGGTTAAATCATTTTTCTCCCCGACGATAACCAGCACGTCTTCCTCTGTCAGACGATCCGTGGCTGCGGGAGAAATATTCATCTTGGTATCACGTTTGATCGCCATGACATTACAGCCATAACGCGCCCGGATATCAAGCTCTTTGAGATTCTTGCCAACCATTGCCCGTGGCACACTCATCTCCACGATGCTGTATTCTTCGGACAATTCAATGTAATCCAGAATGTTCGGCGAGGTCAAATGATGCGCCACCCGCAGCCCCATATCCCGTTCCGGGAACACGACCTTGTCCGCTCCAATCTTTTGCAATACCTTGCCATGCAGCTCGCTTTGCGCCTTCACAACGATCAAAGGCCCACCCAAATCTTTCAAGATTAATGTCGTCAAAATACTCGCTTGAATATCCTCGCCGATCGCTACGACCACCACGTCAAAATTACGAATACCCAGGGCGCGAAGCGCATCTTCATCCGTCGAATCTGCCGAGACCGCATGTGTCACCAAATTGACGACCTCCTGCGTGCGATGCTCGTCCGAATCAATTGCAAGTACATCAAAGCCCATATTGCTAAGCGCGGTTGCCACGCTTAATCCAAACCGGCCCATGCCGATGACAGCAAACTGTTTTTTTGCTGCACGCGCCATGATTTCACCACCCGATAGCAAATTTCATCCGGTTTAGTATATCACAATCGCTGAGAAACTTGAATTTTCCGGGGAGAGAAAGGGTACATTACAATTGGGCAAGTCACATTTCAAGGAGGGAATTTACGTGCCATCCATTACACTCGATTTGCGTCAAGCGATCATGCATAAGGTACACGGTCAGGATGAGCAAGGCTTGCGCGATATGATCGAAGGATCCATCGATGCACAAGAGGCCGCGCTCCCGGGGCTTGGGGTTGTATTTGAGGTGATTTGGAAGCATCTCGATGCCTCCAAGCAGAACGAGCTCCTGTCCGTCCTGAAGCAACAAATGGATCGTATCGATCTCAAACCATTGAAATAGAACAAGCCCGCAAAGGCAAAGCCTCCCCGTAACCTTAAATGGGCTACAGGGAGGCTTATTGCCTTTTGCTTATGCAAGGCGGTGATAATATTACGGTGCCATCTCCAGAAATTTGGCGTCCGGATTTTTCTCCATCGCCGTCCGCATGGCATATTCATTCTCGAACAAAGCCACGTAATTGCCTTTCTTGTCCTTCACCAGCGTTGAGTTGACGCGGAACTTGGAAGGATCAACCTTCTCGGCCACAATCCAACGGGCGAACTGGAACGGCATCCGCTGCAACTGTACATCCACCCCGTACTCGCCCTTCATCCGGTACTCAAATACCTCGAATTGGAGTTGACCTACCACGCCCAGAAGCGTATCTTCAAACCCCACCGTTGTGAACACCTGAATCGTGCCCTCTTCGGTCAGTTGATCAATCCCTTTTTGATATTGCTTATGCTTCAACGCATTTTTGACCGTCACCTTGGCGAAGATCTCCGGGGAGAAGGTTGGCAGTTCGTCAAACACCACTTCCCCGCCTTGGCTGAGCGAATCCCCAATACGGAAAATGCCCGGGTCAAACAGCCCGATAATATCGCCCGGGTAAGCTTCTGTAACGATATCGCGATCCTGTGCCAAAAATTGCTGCGGCTGAGCCAGCTTGATATCTTTGCCAGCTCGCACATGCTTGACCAACATCCCCCGCTCGAACTTGCCTGATACGATACGCAGGAAAGCAATCCGATCCCGATGCGCCGGGTTCATATTGGCCTGAATTTTGAACACATAGCCCGTGAACTTCTCGTTCGTTGGTTCAACCGTACCTTGAATGCTGTGGCGTGGTTCAGGCTTGGGTGCAAGCTCCAAGAAATTGTCCAGGAACGTCTGCACGCCGAAATTGTTCACCGCACTGCCGAAGAACACCGGGGTTAACTCCCCGCGCTTCACCTTCTCCAGATCAAACGGATCACCCGCAACATCCAGCAACTCCAAATCCTGACAAAGTTGATCATGGAGATATTCCCCAGCCATCTCACGAATAACCGGGTCCTGGTAGTTATCTACCTTCTGGACCTGAATCTTGTCATGATCATCGCCTTGAAATAACTCCACCTGGTTCTTCATCCGGTCATAGACGCCCGACAGCTCGCGGCCCATACCGATTGGCCAGTTCATGGGTACAGAGCGAATGCCCAGCACCTGCTCAATCTCCTCCATCAGGTCAAAGGGAGAACGCCCTTCCCGGTCTAACTTATTAATGAAGGTGAAAATAGGAATACCACGCTTGGCACACACCTGAAACAGCTTGATCGTCTGTGCTTCCACGCCCTTGGCCACGTCAATCAGCATGACGGCACTATCGGCTGCTGTCAGCGTACGGTAGGTATCCTCACTGAAATCCTGGTGACCCGGGGTATCCAGAATGTTTACCCGATGTCCATTATAATCAAACTGCATGACGGAAGAAGTCACGGAAATCCCCCGTTGCTTCTCAATCTCCATCCAGTCACTGGTCGCGTGCTTGCTCGCTTTCCGCGCCTTGACCGAACCGGCCAGACGAATCGCGCCACCGAACAGCAGCAGCTTCTCGGTCAACGTCGTTTTCCCGGCATCCGGGTGGGAAATGATAGCAAACGTGCGGCGTTTGTCGACTTCCTGCTGCAGCACTTGGTCCAATCCTTTACTCATGCTCACGTTCCTCTCGATTCACAAAGTCACAGCCTCTATTGTAACATATTTTGACCTGTTCTACGCAGCGCCAATTCGTCACTTCCAGTTTTCGCGGATAAACTCATCCCGTCCTGACTGCTCCCGGTCTTCCTTGTAGTGTTTCGGGTTCTTCTTGTGATAATCCTGGTGGTATTCCTCTGCCTCATAAAAGGTCACCGCTGGCAAAATTTCCGTAACCACCGGCTTGTCGAACCGCCCACTGTTCTCTAACTCCTGCCTGGATACCAGTGCAAGCTCCCGTTGCCGTTCATTGTGATAGAAGATCGCCGTTCTGTATTGCGGCCCTCGATCCTGAAACTGCCCTTCTGCATCCGTCGGATCAATCTGTGGCCAATACAGCTCAAGTAATTTTTCATATGGAAAAATTTCCGGATCAAACGTAATCTGCACCACCTCATAGTGCCCCGTCGTCCCTGTCTTCACATCTTCATAAGTAGGGTTGTCCTTCGTACCCCCGCTATATCCCGATACGATGCCCCCGATGCCCGGCAATTCCTCAAAAGGCGTCACCATGCACCAGAAACATCCGCCCGCAAAAGTCGCCTTCTGCATATGTCCCATCTATATCACTTTCCTTTCTATATCTGACTAAAACAACAAATCTAAGTAAAGCATTCGGCAGGTAACAGTTCTAAGTCAAACAGCTACCTTTTGGGGAACGACAAGCTCGCCAGTTTGCACAAAGCAAAAAAATCCGAGTATCCCTCGGAGCAATAGTCAGCCTAAGTGTAGTTCACCTAGATTAGCCGATTAGCCGCAAATTAGCCGGAAATCATCCAACTAATACCGGGTTCTTTCGCCATCATAAACAATTAGCAGGAATTCCTCCATATATTTTTGCCCAAATCACCAGAAATGGACAAAAAACACTGATTTATAGGGAGGTTTTCCTGCTAAATATGAAAAAACAACAAATTTCCGCAAATTAGCAGGAGGATTTCCCACTAGTGTTCATAAGTGCGCACCTGATCATTCACATATCGGGGCCCTGGTCCTCCGCTTGGTACTTACGGCCTCGGTGTTCCCGGCCACGCTGCCCATTGCCATGCGGCCATGCTGCTACTCACCGTTACCCTTGGCGAATCCAGATGACGTTGTCTTCCTCCTGACCGTTGACCGGCCACCAGTGGAAGCCATCTTGTGCCAGCAGATCGTCGGCCGCCGTTGGCCCCCAGGAGCCTGCCGGGTAAGTCAGAATATCAGACGGCTTCTGTGCCCAAGCCGACGCAATCCGGTCCACAAACGCCCAGGCCGTCGCCACTTCGTCCCAACGAGTGAAGTAAGTCGAATCGCCCTGCGCCGCATCATGAATCAACCGTTCATAAGCTTCTGGCGAGTTGATGCCGATGAGGCAGCTTTGGCAGAATTCCATAGCCAGCGGCTCAATCTTCGATTCCGAGCCCGGCTTCTTGGCATTAATCTTGATGTAAATGCCCTCCATCGGGTTAACGCGGATGACCAGCAAGTTTGGCTCCAGCGTATGCTTTTGCCCCAAATACACGTTAGTTGGCATCTGCTTGAACTCTACAACCACTTCGGTTGTTTTGACCGGCAGTCTCTTGCCCGTGCGGATATAGAATGGTACCCCGGCCCAGCGGAAGTTATCGACAAATACCTTTGCCGCAAAATATGTTTCCGTATTGGAGCCCGAATCAACCTTATCTTCCTCGCGATAACCTGGCAACTCCTTGCCATTGCTCTCTCCTGCGGCGTACTGACCACGCACGACATGAGCTTGTACCTCTTCCTCGGATGCGTATGAACGCAGCGAACGCAGTACCTTCACCTTCTCATCGCGGATATCCTCCGCAACCAATCGGCTAGGCGGCTCCATCGCAATCATCGTCAGCATTTGCAGCATATGATTTTGCCCCATGTCCCTCAAGGCCCCTGCATGGTCATAATAGCCACCGCGTTCTTCTACGCCTACCGTTTCACTCAGCGTAATCTGAATGTTGGCAATATGCTTATTGTTCCACAACGGTTCGAAGAAGGCATTAGCGAAGCGAATCACTTCGATATTTTGCACCATTTCCTTACCAAGGTAATGGTCAATTCGGTAAATTTCCTCTTCCTTGAAGACCTGGCTAAGCTCTTCGTTCAGCTTGTGGGCCGATTGCAGGTCATAGCCAAATGGCTTCTCGATAACCAGCCGATGCCAGCCCTCGCTGCTTAACATGCCACCCTTCTGGAGATTAAACGATACACTACCGAACAATTCGGGAGCCAGCGCCAAGTAGAACAAACGATTTCCTGGAATGGAGAAACGTGCCTCCACAGATTCTGTCAGTTCGCGCAATTCGCAATAACCGTCAATATCGTTAATGTCCAGTGACTTGTAAGAGAAGTGCCCGGCAAAACGATTCCAATGGTCCGTATCCTCAATCTTATAGCGGCAGAATTCATTGATGGAGCGGTACAAATCCTCGCGGAATTCTTCCTCCGAGCGTGGTCGACGTGCTACGCCGATTACGGCAAAATCCTCAGCCAGCTTACCTTCCCGATACAATGAATAAATAGCAGGGAACAGCTTGCGGCGCGCCAAATCGCCGGTTGCTCCAAATATGAAAAATACCGCCCCTGGGGTTTGAACAGCTTCCTGAGTTATATTTTCAGCCATGGCTCCTCATTCTTTCTATGTAATATAGTGTATTTTTATTCAATTCCCGATCAAGGACATGCATTTACATGGCATCACGGGACGTGATGCCATTTTAGCATATTCGCTTCAGGGATGCTATTAAATTCATTACAGACTGAAGTTCCTTTTTTCGAAATGCGCTATCACAATATGGCCCTTCTCCTGTAGATTAGGAATTATCGGACATCCAGGTTGCATCGACCTCATCCCAGATCACATAACCTTCCGCTGTTTGGGCCTCTACAAATCCCGCCATCTCACGCAGATCATAGCAAATCGGATGATGGCTGGCCGCAATAATCAGGTTGCTCATATCCGTAGAATGCTCAGCCGGCAAGGAGAATACCTGTACGTAATTCATCACGGTCTTCAATGTGGAGACGATCGCCTCAATCAGCCTGTCACCCCTGCCCCGGCCAAAAGCATTCATCAGAAGCAGCCCTTCCGGGCCAAGCTTGTCTACTGCCAACTGGAAAAATTCCTTGGAGATCAAATGCCGAGGTGTTCCCTTCTCGGTGAAAGCATCCACCATGAGAGCATCATATGTCCCCGCTGCCTCCCGCTCTAACAGAAGTCTGCCATCGCCGATCATAACCTCAGGACCGTTATAGTCAAAATAAGCCGTCCCAATCTTCACAACCCGCTCATCAATTTCGGCAATCTTCACATCCACATTAGGCCCTAAATGCCAGGATAGCGTACCAATTCCTTGACCAATCATAAACACTTGGCCGCCTTCCATCACTTGTTGCTTGAATAAATGAAGCATCGCACGTGGATATTCTAGTATGATCCGTTCCGGACAGTTTAAGTCCATTGCGCCCTGCACCGCCTGGCTAGCGAATTCAAGCACGCGAAACCGACCCTCTTCCCCATAAAGCTCATGGGTGTCATAGACTGTTATTTCCGCATATGGACTCTGAGCGCGGAGTAATATCTTCTTCAAACCTGTTCCCCCTATTAGGTTAAAAAGCGTGATGAACCAAGCAACGCCTGTTTGGGCATCACGCTGTTAATACTCCACCGTGAGCAGCGGCGAACCGAAGGATATTTCGTTCAGGCCCGTCCCGCTGTTCAGGTGCACCGCCATTTGCAGGTTCACCGGCTGTTCACCGCTCATTGCTGTAATGGCCCACCCCTTTACGGAATAGGTCCGACTCACCGTCAATTCCTCGGCGAATTCCTCAACAGGCTTCAGCTTCATACGAAGCGTCTTCTGCTCCTGAATCCTCTTCTCCAATTGATCCAGCGTTTGCTCAGGGTTTTGGGTTCTACCCTCCTCCGAGCCATTTGCTCCAGGCCAGGTTATGCCCTGGACTGCAGCATTCCACTGAACTTCCACTCCTTCGTCGGCCAAAGACTCTCCGCTCAGGCTTTGCACAGTCTCCAAGCGGTTCAACCCTTCAGCACTGCCTCCCGTACTCTCCAGTCTTAGAAGAATATAGTATCCTCCGCTGGCCCGGACTGTCACAGTTAAATGAGCCGGGACTCCCTCTATAGAATCGGCTGCTTGATATGCTTCATGTGCCATCTCTAGCACTTGCTTCGGAGCAGGCAAGCCCAGCCGGCTTGAGAGTGCACCCGCCGCTTCCTCGGGAGACAGCAGTGTTGGCCAGACTCCTTGCCATTTGACCGTCATTTTGAAAGATTGCTCCGATGTACTACGCCCCATCTCATGCAGTATCGTTAGTTGTTTCTGGGCTTCCGCAACCTGATCAGCGGTTGGCATTGCCTCGTCATTCTGAGCGATTCGCTGTAAACCCGCCAGTAGCAGCAGGCCAATGATGAACCATAGAATACCCTTCCACAACTTGCGATTAGGCATTTATATCCGCACCTCCGGTGTCGGTGATAAAATCTCTTTGAAGAGATGATTCGCCACCCACCCGGGCAAATCCCTGCATTTCTCCTGACAAAAAAAGGATTGACGCAAATTACTCCGCCAAACCATTTTTATAAGCGTAAATGGCTGCCTGGGTACGATCTTCCACGCCCAGCTTCGCCAAAATATTTGTCACATGGAATTTAACCGTCTTGATGCCAATAATCAAGTCATCCGCAATATCCTGATTGGACTTGCCCTGGGCCAATAGCCGTAACACATCCATTTCGCGTTCCGTCAATTCCTCATGTGCAGGCGCCTCTTTCTTGGGCTGGCGGAATCGATTCATCATTTTGGATGCTACCTGGGATTCAAGCACAGATTGTCCCCGGCTCGCCGCACGAATGGCCTCGGCAATTTCGGACGCACGGGATGTTTTGAGCAAGTAGCTGAAGGCACCGGCTTCAATAACGGGATACATCTTCTCATCATCCAGATAACTGGTTAGCACAATGACCTTGCACTCCGGATGCAGTTGCAGCAGTTGCCGGGTAGCTTCAATCCCGTCCATTCCGTCCATGACCAAGTCCATCAGGACAACATCTGGCCGATACTCCTGCGCTAACCGAATCCCTTCTTCCCCGCTGCTCGCTTCTCCAACCACCTCAATGCCATCCTCCGTACCAAGTACGGCAGCCAAGCCGATCCTCACCATTTCATGATCATCTACAAGCAGTACCTTGATATCCTTATCTTCCATCTCCATAACTGATCTCCCCTCCGATCTCCTCATTGATTAATGGTACCGTAATATCGATTCGGGTCCCTTTACCAGGGGCCGTAATCAGTTGAATGGAGCCGCCGATTTCATGTATTCTCTCCTGCATCGTGGACAAGCCATAGGAGGCTTGCTTCTTGTCGTCAAGCTCAAACCCGATTCCGTTATCTCGCAGCGTCACCTTGACCGCATCGCCCCGGCGGTGAATGCGAATTTCCATCTTATCCGCCTTGGCATGGCGAAGCGTGTTGGACATCGCCTCCTGAATGATGCGGAACAAGTGGTTCTCGATGCCCTTGCCCAGACTCAGGTCCTCGTCAATGTCCAATGCCAAATCCATTGGCACCTTGGTCTTGAGTTCACGCACCAAGTCGTGCAGGCCTTGGGACAATTCCTTGCCTTCAAGGTAGACCGGTCGCAAATGCAGCAATAGAGCACGCATCTCAGATTGGGCCACAGAAGCCATTTCTTCTATTAGTTCTACTTGGCGCTGCGCCTTGTCAAAATCCTTATCCAGTGTACGACCCACGGCCGTTGCTGTCATCGAGATGGCAAATAGCTGCTGCGATACCGCATCATGCAACTCGCGAGCCAGCCGCTGCCGCTCTTCTACAATCGCCGAGACACGGGCCTGCTCCGCCAACTGAGCATTGTGTGTAGAGAGCCGCTGCAAGGAGGATACCTGCTCCTCCCACCGCTTGCCAATCCGCTCCAGTTGTTCGGCTAGTCGCCCGAGTTCATCTTCCCCAAGCTTCGGCACAGCGCCGGTCTGATTGCCCTTCTCCCATTGCAAGAGGGCATCTCTTAATCCATCGATCTGGCGTTTGGGTCGGTAGCCCTGAATCAATCCATATGCTGTACCGATAATCAGCAACAAGGACAAGAGCGTAATCCCTGCCCCAACCGCCGTTCTCCACGAAGGTTGCGGCCGGAAGTAACCATATGTATACAGCACGTAGAAGGTAGCTGCCATAATCACAACTGACAGGAGAAAACCTCCTCGCATGCTGCGGGATACCATATTGCTTGGTTTTTTTAACTTCATGCGGGACGCTCCTCCTGTCTTTAAGTTAAACGTATATCAACATCGCCTACAAGATAGGAAACAATAATTTTCACTTTTTGGTCACGCAGCTCATAGTTGGGCGACTTCCAATATAGCCGGTTCATCATGCCCGTATCTTTCTTCTGACTGAAATCAATCTGCCCGAACAAGACGAAGGCCTCAATCTCCACCCCATAATCCTCAGGAATAACCAGATCGACATCACCGACGATCCCTTGGAACATCAACACATTCTGCTGGCCTTCGACTATTGCCAGAGACAAGTCGATATCCAACTCGCCGAGAATATGCCACATGCTTGTATTTCTTAGTGTCCACGGGTCACGATCCCAATGGATGCTGGCCGTAATGTTCTGCTTCTGCAAATAATTGCCTTGCGGCTGGGTTTTGCGTATTTTAGCATAATAAAATCCTAATGAAATCATCAGAACCGCCACGACGAGCATAAAATGATCCAACAGAATCATACCGCTACCGATCGCGAGGAAAATGTATCCCTGCTTGACCGATTCACCTAACCGTATTTTGTAGATGCCATAAGCGATAAATGCGAGGGCGACGATGGTAAAGAAGCTCAACCAATTCCCGAAAATCAACAGTACGCCAAGTCCAATCAACCCGATGGCCAGGAACTTTTTCCGTTTATCCATGCCGCACCTCCTTCCAGGCTCAAAAGTCGGAAAAGCCATACCGGCAGGGGACTGACACCCTGCCGTATGGCTTCGCCAGTATTTAGAATACCACAATGCCCTGTGGACGTGTAGTTATTCCTTATCTTCCTTCTGCGGGGAGGAAGGAGCCAATTTAGATTTCAACGCCTCAAGCTGCGCATCTACCTTCAATTGCTTCTCGGCCTCCGCCGGACTGATGTATGTCGAAGAGGAATTGTCACGGTAAACGATGCCAGATACTTCGGCCTCCGCTTCCAATTGCATGATCTTCTCTTCCATACGGTGGAATCCCAGCGAAGCGTTGCCACTCTCAATCGTATGCAAGCTGCTGATTTGGGACATTTGCTTTCTGGCTTTAGCCATCTGTGCACGGCTCACCAGTTCATTACGCTTGTTGCGCAGCTTGTAGAACTCATCCTTCATCTCATGCAATTGTTGCTTGAGTTCAGCAGCTTGAGCTTCTGCACCTGCATGAAGCTCGGCAAACTCAGTTTGCTTTTGATCGTAATGAATTTTTTCCTCCAACATTTTGCGAGCTACTTCTTCTTGACCGTTGCGGAGAGCAACTTCCGCTTGTGCTTCCCGCTGTCCGGAGATACGTGCAGCTTCATCCAACCGTTGCTTCATCCGGCGTTCGTTAGCCATTTGCTTGGCTACCGTAACCTCGGCGTCACGAATTTCCGCCTCCATATCGCGCAAATATTGATTCAACATCACAATCGGATCTTCTACCTTATCCAACAAATCGTTAACCGACGCCTTCGTAATATCCTTTATTCTTTGAAATACTCCCATAGTTTACACTTCTCCCTTCTCGTAGTTGGAAAGCTTCTTACGCAGCTCTTCCAGTTCTTTCTTCATGGCTTTCTTCTCGATATCTTGCATCATGGAATCCAGATTGGACGCTTCTCCAGCACCGAAGCCTGTTTTCGGGGCACCGGAGCTATATTGCGGGGGCGGCGTTCCAAAAGAATTTCCTGCGTTATTTCCATATGGCGACTGTCCGCTAAACCGGGCATCATTGTAATTTCTGTTCTGCGGTCCATAGTTCTGGTAACCGCCTCCTGCCCATCCTCCTGAATAAGGATCTTGGGGGTAGTACGGTTCCTTCGAAACAACCAGTGCGGCGATAAAGTAGATGAACAGTGTCGTCCCACCGGTGAAGAAGAAGCTAATGACCAAGAGTAGTCGCAAAATGCCCGAGTTAAAGCCGAAGTATTCGCCCAGTCCGCCCATCAGTCCGCTAATCCAGCGGTCTCTTCTGGAACGGTACAGTCTCTTTCCCATCCGGCTCACTCTCCTTTTTTGCTATCCAGCTTTTGCTTCAAGCGAGAAAGCTCTTGCTCCAGCGAGGATTGGATGACAGAGCCGGCCTGGTTCATAAAATCCTGACCCGATCTACGCAATTCGCGCAAGCTCCGGGCTTCCCATTCCATATCGGAGACCCGATCCTCCAGACGGTTGAACATTTTCGGCACATCTTGCATACCAGCACCATTCATCCGTTGGTTCATGCGTTGCTGCAGACGAAGCGTCTCCATTCTCGCGTAATAATACTGACGTTTGCTATATACAGCCTGATATTCGGTCTTAAGCTCATTTAACTGGGCTTCCAGCTCCTGCAAGGATTCGAGGCTTTGAGTGTAAAGTTCGGAATATTGCTCGATCTTCTCCTCATATAACATCTTCTCTTGCAAGGCCAGCTTAGCCAAATGTTCCTCTTCTGCCTTAAGGGCCAGCAGAGCTTGCTCTTCGCGCTTATCGCACATCGCTCTGGCATGATCTACCTGCTGCTTCATTTGCTTGGCATGCCCGGCATATTGATGATGAAGCTTCTCCGCCTCCGTGATCTCCTGCCGCGTCTCGATCAGGAACTGATCAATCAAGCGTACCGGATCCTGGGACTGTTCCAACTTCTCATTCAATGTTGCTACTGTTATGTCTCGTACCCGACGAAATACACTCATGACAACCTTCCCTTCTAACCTTTCGGTCCTCATTCAAGTTAACATTATCTATACAACGTTTAGTAACTCCGTCTCCCTCGCAGGGTGGAAATACCATATACAATTAATCCGATACCCAGCAGTGGAACAATCAGCCAAGCCAGCTTGGACATCAGCATGATCGCCCCCAGGATCAAGACAAGCCAGCCGAAGAAGGCGTTGCCCCGGCGAATCCCGTAATAGCCGAGACCGATCATTACGACCGCGATTAACAGTCCGAACAGGCTCCCCAGGAAGGGGGTCAGTTTGCCCAGTAATATCAAAGCACCCAGGGCAATAAGTACAAAAGCGAATACATTGGGTCGATTGGTTCTCATTGATTTATCACCGCCTCTCATTGAATCAACCTTATGTCTTTATTTTAGGTAAGTTACGGAGTTTCCAAAACGGACCGGGGACGGTTTTTCAACCTAGACCTAAGTCGAGGTACCTCTCAGTCCTAAGGTTTGCCGCATCTTAAAGTGCAGCATTAATCCTGCATATATATATGAAGCATTTCATCCTCATTTCTTTGTGAAAAACCAGGGGGTGTGCTATCCTTAAGGCAGGTAGCTACACTTCGAGGGGGATAACGATGAGAGTTGCTTATCGATCCGGCAAGCTGGCGACAATGGTGGCATTGACGTTGTTCATGGTGTTGTTCCTGCCCGCCCTCTCTCCGATTTCTACATCTGCCGAAACGCCGGAGAGAGAAGCTTACGAAGCAGGTGAACCTGCCCCTCACCAAGTTCCGCTACGGTTGAACTCTGCAACGCCTCAGGGTAAAGGCAAGCTAACGCCTGAGAAAATGCTGTATCCTTCCGATGCGGCGCCTGTACTGGTCTCCCTTGTACTTGTTGCGTCCTGGGTACGCTTTTGGCCTTTATTTTGCCTGATCTTAAAACGGCTATTGCTCTTACCGATTAAATTTATGAGTATGTTCTTAGCTTCAATGAATGCTTAACCTGAATGAACGAGAAACATAAGGAACCAATATACTGGAGGACTGAAGACGATGAATCTCAAAGAAACAGATTTGCCGGGAATCGGTAAAAAATTCGTAGTGGGCACCCGGAGCGGTGAGAACCTGACCATTATTATTCATAATGATGGCCGGCGTGAGCTGTACCATTCCGAGCAAGACAACCCTGACGAAAATCTGTCTATGGTGACTTTGAACGAAGACGAAGCCAAATATGTATCGGCGATTATCGGCGGTGCTACCTATAAACCAACCGCCCTGGAGAACATTGAAGTTGCTTTGGGCGACTTGATTATCGAATGGTACAAACTTGAACCGAAATTTAAAGCCATCGGCAAAACCATTGGTGAATTACAGATTCGTCAGCGTTCCAGAGCCACCATCATCGCCGTGATCGAGAGAAGTCATACCAAGCATATTAATCCTGGACCAGAATTGATGTTGACGGCTGACGCTACAGTTGTCGTGTTAGGCGAACGCCTACATCAACTGCAGGTCAGACAAATATTATTGAATGGGGACTGACCGGAATTATCCCTGCCCTTAACCATTCCGGCCGTTCCCTAAAAAGGAGGGGCCTTTTTGAAGCACCCTTATGGAAGCCACACTCGAGTAGATTGGGCACGAGGTTCTGTGTTATTCCTTCCCATGCTTACTCGCAGTTTAGGCGTGATTGTTGGAGCATTGCTTGCCTCGGTGGGAGTGGAACTATTCTTAATGCCTCATGGCATTATCGTAGGAGGCATGACAGGATTATCGGCGCTGCTTGCCTTGAAGACTGAAATGCGACTAGGGTTGTTCCTGTTCCTGCTGAACCTGCCCATTCTGTTGCTCGGACGCAAGAATATCCATTTATCCTTCGGCATCTTTACGGTTCTCGGGATACTGGTATTCTCCTTAGGTACCGTCGTGCTACATCCCTATCCAGCACTGACCAGTGACCCGCTACCGGCCGCAATGCTGGGCGGAGCCTCACTTGGCTTGGGCCTGGGACTCTCGCTTAGATTTGGAGGCGCGCTGGATATCGCCAGCAAAGCCGTAGAGACTCTGCATTACAAGCGATTATCACCAGAGAAGCTGCTCTTGATTTTGAATTGCGGCATCTTGATTGCCGCAGGCTTTCACTTCGGCTTCACACAAGCGGCTTACTCGGTCATCGCCTATATCCTTGCCTTCGAAGCGGTCAAATTTCCGATGCGGCGTACCCGGTTTGGGCAAGTCGCCCGCATTAAGAGTAGACACTGCTCTACCATACAGGAGCAATTGCAGCGAAGCCTGAATATGAAAGTCACTTACAAGCAAAAGCCGGAAGAACGTGCCGACGCATACGGCGTTCTGGAATGTGATTGTCACTTTCTGGAACGCGCTCGATTGAAATCGATCGTCCGGCTTTGCGACCATGAGAGTGAAATTACATTTTCATAAATCCGGTGAATGACCGGAACAGGATTACATGAAAAGCGTGGTGAACAAATTGCCGAGCCATTTGGGCTCTCCATTGTTCACCACGCTTCTTGAGTTCTATCTTGCTCATCCCTGCTGTATATGGTACTGTGAGGACAGCGATTGTTAATAGTAATCATTTCGGTTAAGTTGGAGGAGGACGATCCATGACACGACTCACCCCTGCTGCAGAAGAGTGCGATACGGCTTGCTCCGGCACATCCACAACTACGGATTTGGAAGCCATCAAGCTGGAGATGATTGACGACCAGTCCGCCATTCAGTTTGCTGATTGGTTTAAGGCCTTCAGTGACCCCACCCGCGTCAAAATCATTGGGGCTTTGCTGCAAAGAGAGCTTTGTGTGCATGATCTGACGGTGCTGCTCGAGATGGGTCAGTCGGCAATCTCCCACCAGTTACGGTACTTGCGCAACCTGAGAATCGTTAAGCGGCGCAAGGTTGGAAAGACCGTGTATTACTCTCTTGATGACACACATATTGAGCAAATCTTCTTGCAAACGCTCCAGCATACCAAGCACGGATAATCTTACACCAGGTCTGTCTTGGTGCGTAGTACACGCATTGCGTTCAAGACAGCCAGAAGAGTCACACCCACATCGGAGAATACCGCTTCCCACATCGTCGCAATACCGAACGCTCCGAGTAACAGGAAGACTGCTTTGACTAGCAGGGCAAAAATAATATTTTGCCACACGATTCGTCGTGTTCGCTTGGCGATATGGATTGCCGAAGACAATTTGGAAGGCTCATCCGTCATAATGACGATGTCGGCGGCTTCAATAGCGGCATCCGAGCCAAGGCCCCCCATCGCTACACCTACATCGGCTCTCGCCAGCACCGGAGTATCATTAATGCCGTCACCCACAAATATAATTTTCTCTTTACTACCTTTCTCCTGATCCAGCTTCTCCAGCTCTTCAACCTTATGCTGAGGTAACAGTTCCGAACGAACCTCATCGACACCAAGCTGTTCGCCGATAGAATCTGCCACGGCTTTAATGTCACCTGTTAACATTACAACCTTCTTGACACCAAGGTTCTTCAATGAACGAATCGCTCGTGCCGAGTCCTCCTTGACTTCATCAGCAATGACCAGATAACCGGCATACTGCTTATCTATAGCAAGGTGAACGATACTGCCATGCTCGGAAGGCACCACATACTCAATACCCTCCAGCTTCATCAGTTTGGCATTTCCCGCCAGCACTTCTCTACCTTCGAAGGTAACTTGAATCCCATGCCCGGATATTTCGTTGTACTCGGCAATTTGAGCTTCGTCCAGTTCCTGCCCATAGGCTTCGCGAATCGATTGAGCAATGGGATGGCTGGAGTGCATCTCAGCAAATGCCGCCTGACGCAACAACTCCTGCTCTGTCCAGGTATTAGCCGCCGGATGAATGCCAACAACCTTGAATTCCCCTTTGGTTAAAGTTCCCGTCTTGTCAAACACGACATATTTCACGTCATTCAACGCTTCGAGATAGTTACTTCCCTTGATCAATACGCCATTCTTGGAAGAAGCCCCGATGCCGCCGAAGAAGCCAAGCGGAATGGATACCACCAACGCACATGGGCAGGAGATAACCAGGAAGACCAGAGCCCGATATACCCAGTCCGAGAAGGTTGCACCGCTGATCAGCAGGGGCGGAATAACTGCCAGCAGCGCGGCCACAATGACAACAAACGGTGTATAGTAACGAGCGAACTTCGTAATAAAGTTCTCTGTTGGTGCCTTCTTGCTGCTCGCGTTCTCCACCAGGTCCAGAATTTTGGCCACAGTGGATTCACCAAATACCTTTGCAACCTCCAGAGTCAATACGCCATTCTTATTAATGAATCCACTCAGCACATTATCGCCAACAGCTACCTCACGCGGCACCGATTCACCGGTTAGTGCCGAAGTATCCATGGCCGAGCTACCTTCAATAACTTTCCCGTCCAGCGGCACTTTCTCGCCAGGGCGTACCAGAATTAAATCTCCAATCTGAACATCCTCTGGACGAACCCGTTTGTATTCAGATCCTGACTTCAAATTGGCAAAGTCGGGCCGAATATCCATCAATGCGCTGATTGATTTCCGTGACCGGTTGACGGCAATGCTCTGGAACAGCTCGCCTACTTGATAGAAGAGCATGACTGCGACACCCTCGGGATATTCCCCGATAATGAAGGCCCCGATTGTGGCTATAGACATCAGGAAGTATTCATCAAACACCTGACCACGTACGATGTTCTTCATCGCCTTGTAGACGATGTCGCCACCAATCACGAGATATGCAGCCACATACAACATCAACTGAAGCTCCGTCTCCAAGGGCAGCAGCATCGCTGTTGCACCGATGACAAGAGCCGCAACCAGACGGCCAATCATCTTGCGCACGCCCTGTGCTCCATGGTCATGCGAATGACCATGACCATCATCCCCAGCTTCATCACCGTGACTGTTCCCATGTGCATCACCATGGCTATGGTCATGATGATCATGGTGCGCTGAACCAGTCGAGCTTCCACTAGCTGCATGCTCCAGCACCTTCACATCCGGCTCCAGCTTGCGGATTTGTTGCTTGGTCTGCGTCACAATATCTGCAGAAGCATCGCTGGCCATCTCCATCGTCAACGTTTTATTGACGAAATTAACCGAGCAGGACGATACTCCTTCAATCTTGCCTACGCCGTTCTCAATCTTTAATGCGCAGTTCGCGCAATCCAAACCTTCTAATATAAATTTACGTTTAACAGTGCTTGTAGTTGCTTCCATCACTTGCTCACTCCCTTTGGGGACTATATATGATCACTTGTTCATATATAGTATATTCCCATGAGCTTTCCTGTGTCAATGCTAAAGAAATTAAAATTTCCAATAACAAAGGTTGCCCGTATTTCGGCCGGGTTATTCCCTTAAGCCATCATACGAGCAACCTATTTATCATGATATAAGATGTTACAACATTACTTGCTTCTATTTATGGATTCATCTCTTATTGACCGAGTCCGCGATCCTTCAGTAGCTTGACGAACAGCCCCCCCACTACACTGCGATGCTGGAAGCCAATCTGTCTTCCCGAACGCGTATCGTACCAGTCGGAGAACGGCACACGGTCACTCGTTTCATTCATGAAATCCCACAGCGGTTCAACCAGACTCAGGAAGTCCTCGCGTTTCTCTGCCAAGGAAGCAGCCCACACGAGCCAATCCGACTTGGTGTATGTCTCGCGATTATCCAGCGGTGTACCATAACGCTCCTGCTTCTCTAAATACCAGGCCACTTCACGACGAAGCAACGCTTCATCAAATAATTGTGTGCCAAAGATTTGATCCCACAGCAGATTATATTTCAGGCTCCAAGTTCCGTCCTGGCCAAAGGCCAAGCGGGTGTGGCTACCCTCGCCGCCTTGCTCCACAGCCATCTCCGTCCAGCTATTTGCCATTTCCTCCGCAGCTTTACGGTAGTGAGCCGCCTTGGACGAATCTCCTAAGAGCTCACACAGCAGGGAGTAGCTGGCTACTCCCATTACAGCCTTGGCTGAGAGGTTGACGTTCCGGGCCAAATGTCCCGCGAAATCATCGGTACAAAGCTGGTTAGCCGGGTCAAGTCCATGCTCTATCAAGTAGTCGGCCCAACGGGATAGCAGAGTATCGTTCTCCTTCACAAGCTGAAGGTTACCGTCCGCTTTGGCGACTGCCGCTGCCATTACCAGCATATTGCCGCATTCCTCCACCGGCATCTGCGCTTCCAGCTTATTCTCCCCATATACTTGACCATTAGCAAGCGGATATTGCCCAACATCATGTGGAGCAAACTCGAAAGGCCAAGCATCGCTGGAAGCATATCTGAAGATAGGACGCATCATCCCGCGAATCAGTTCTGGCTGTACCAGCAAGAATAACGGAATTGAAGGATAGCTGACATCCACAGTTGCAATACAACCGTTACTGAAGCATTCCTTGGACATGAACAATACCTGTCCTTCGGTATCATTGACCAGTTTGTGAGAGGCAATAGCCTGACGGTAAGACATAGCCAGAATATCGGCGTACTTCTCGCCCCCGGCCTGCACAGCTTCTGCACGTAACTGTTCGTCAAAAGCGGCGCTGCGATCAAGCAGTTCATTATATTGGTTGAAAGCATCTGCCAGCATAGCCTGAGTCGTCTTCCCGTCCTTCTTCCAGTAAGCCTCCAGCTTCTCGCCGAAATATTCAATCGCATAAACATCATCATAAGCGAGTACGAACCACTCGGAAGATTGTGCCGATCCAGCTACTTCACCACAATCCCAGACCCAGGCCATAACCGGACCATTGTCCCGCGCCTTATGCGGCTGATTGAGAGGAGCCGCATGCTCGTTCTGCTGAATTCCCCCGGTTCGTACAAAATGCTTGCGTACCTCTGCCCGGTGAACGGAGGTCTGAACGTTCGGTGAAGGATTCGCTGCCAGCATGAACGTACCCCAATCGATCCGGTGATCATCCCCCGAAGCGTTCAGTACATGCTGCTCTGCATGACTCATTTGCAAGACGGTGCGTCCATCCCACTCCTGCTGCCCCCATACCACTTCCTGGTCACTGACGTTCACGCACCATTCACCCGTCACATCCACATACAATTTGACACGGTGAGCCTGGCCATCCAAGGAGCGAACCTGGAAGGAGACATAGGAAGCCGGTCTGGACAATAACTCCAAATCATCCGGAAGCAGCGGACTTGTAAAGGTAACGTCCAAGGCAATCCCACCCGCCTCGAACTGATAGCGAGTAGATAGTGGCGTAACCTCCAGTCCAGTCTGAGCCATCGCTTCCGGCTCTGTATAATATTGCTCCGCGCTTGGTTCCACAAGCCCGGCGAAGCGCCAAGGTACGCCATCAATATGAATTAGTCCGGTTAACGCCTGACGCTTACCCGTCCAATGCCGGGTGAAGTCGTCGGTTAAGCGGTCCGCCATCGACCAAACGCTGAAATACGGATCAATGGTTATCAAAGGCACTGCTGGTGGACGTAACGTTGTTTTCATTAGTTATCTGCCTCCTAAGGGGTCATCCAATTCTTGATAAGTATAAGATCATGATTCAGCTTGCTTGGTGATGGTAATGCGTACTCCGACTTCGCCATGCTCGTAAGAAACCAGCAGGGTGCGCGTCTTATCATCCCATTCGAAGGTCGCCGAACATTCGGAAACACGGGAGTTCTCCAAGCCCTCCACTGCGGTGACGATTGTACTGTCAGTGGAATTTGCGAGGTCGCTGCCAGCCTCCTGTCGCAGCAAGACCGACGCTGGCCGTGTCTCACAGCGAATTCTCGCTAGCGCTTTCAAGGGCCGTGGACCTTTAGCGGTAAAGGCAATCACGTTCCCGTCCTCGCGCAAATCTTCAATTCGCGAGGAGGCCGCAATGATACGTTCTTCTTCCTGGCCGCGATAGTTCAAATCGTAAAGCAGAGCCTGCTGCCCCGGAGCAACAATTACTTGCTCCTTCACGGGTAAGCCTGCTTCCAGCACATCAACATAGCTACCTTGCAGCGTTAGTGGCTGGTCGCTGGATGATTCCGTCAATACCGAAGCAATCACATAGGGACCACGCTGAAGCTGAAAATAATTCAGCGGTTCCCACTCCGCCTGACTACCGCCAGACACCGCCGCCATCGCTTCCCGGACAGCTACCCGAAGCGAATCTGCCGCCTCCTTGCTCTCCGCCAGCCGCTTCGGACTGGTACGCAAGAACTGGACTACCCCCGAGCCTACCGGGGTGATTCCTTCTAGCACAGCAGTAGCACTTAGCCCCAAGCATTCAAATAGATGTTCACGAGGCGAGGTATAACGACGCTTGCCTGTATTCCACCATTCCCGAACAGCATGATACGGATCACTGTCGTCACCAACATAGACCAGAGCGCCTCCATCCCGGACCCACTGGGCCAGTGCGTTATGGAGATCCGGATATTCCGGCTTCATGAATTCATAGCTTAAGACCAGCACGCGATAATCGTCCAGATAACCCGCAAACCGTCTTACGTTATCAAGCTGGACTGGCCTTACCGGCAGCCCCTGCTTCACAAGAGGTAGTGCTAACCCATAGAACGCTGAGAAATTCAACAACTCTACCGCATTCTGATCTGTAAGTTCTACTTCGTTCGTGCCGTCATATTTCATCATAAATCCGGCGGTCTTCGTTCCGATCGTCTTGCGTTGAAACATCGCGGAATCTGCCAGAAGCAGACCAATATTAACCGTATTTCCAAAATTACGGACGTCCTTCTGTTCCATCTTGCCAAGCGTATGCATAACTGTCAACAGGGTTGTTGCATATTCCGCAGGGATACCTTCTTTGCCTCCAGACTCGGCTGGATAGTTCCCTTGGAAGATGCGACGGGGCCATGGGGATACCTCATACCTGGCCACTTCAGGATGCAGCAGAGAAGCAATCAATGTCTTGATATAATTCTCGCGGTAGTCCTTCCAAGTACGCTTCGGGTCATCCTCCACCGGATCATGAAGGAACCACATCCGGCGCTCTGTACCCCTGACTAATTCCTGCATGATACCGTACTCCAGAAACGCGGTCTCAAAGGTTCGCTCTGCGCGTACCCCTTCATACACATTGGCCGTTCGCGATGTTCCCGTCCATATTTGCGCAATATAGCCATTCACCGAAGGAACATCCAGTAATCTCGACTCCGGGCTAACAATGCGCCATTGCGTATAGTTAATTAAGCTATGCGTAGGGACATAGAACCGCAAGGGCCGATGATATTGGACTAGCGAATATTCTTTCAAGGCCGAGCAAATGCGGTCCAGGCAGCGGGCGTACAGATACGCTTTGAGCTTGGACGCGCGGTACTGCGCATCTTCAGAGGTGTGCGGGGCAATCCATGGCTCATTATAATAAATTTGCCATTCTCGCTTGAAGGCCTCCGAGTAGCCCCCCTCTACCCAAAATTCCGGTTCTTCCAGATGAATGGCTTCCACACCGGCATCGACGGCCGGGCGAATCCGCTCTATTAGAAAGTCGGCATAACTTAACGTAGGCACCATGTACGGAATGTCTGCGGAGGTGCCATGGATGATCTTCTCTCCATCGCTGTAGGTTTGGGCCTCATCCCAGTGAGAACGGCCATCTACACGCCCTTCCAGATAATCCTGATAACCGCCCCAGGATACCCCCGTCATCAGGTGCACCCGGTATCCACGGTCGGTCCAGGCAGCAATGCGTTCTTGCATCGATTCCCCAATGCCGTACACCATAACGAAGTCCGTCTGCAAATCATAGGCGGGACCGTAAGGGCTTCCCTCCTGGAAGCCCGTTCGTTCCTCTACCCGAGAGTTCTGAATCAAGCTGATCAGTCCCCTTCCGGTTTAATCAAATTGAACGCGAATCGTCTTGATTTCAAACGGAGTAAACCTCAAAGGCAGCTCCTTCACCTGCTCGGCCAGCAAAGCCGTTGGTTCTTCCAGCAAATTCGCCTCTTCAACTGTCCGGCAATTTAGACCGAAGCGCAGAATGCCTTCGCTGTCCGCACCGGACGTTTCATACAGCCGCAAAATCAAATGATCGCTATCTTCTGCCTTCTTCACCGCTTCCAGCATCACATGGGAATGATCAATTCCTACCAGCGCAAAGGCTTCTGATGGAGCAGTCGCTTGAGTCGCAGAGGAGGTTCCCCCCTCTGCAGGAGCGATCGATTCGACGATAGAAATCGGCACGTTGAGTTCGTACCCCTTGCGATATACCCCGGCTTGAATAAAGTCATGCTGGTGCGGGTACAAAGCATAGGTGAAGCAGTGCCCCTCCGCCTGATCGGCGACCGGGTCGGGATAACTCGGGCTACGCAGCAGATTGAGATCCAGAATGCCATCCTCTGCGCTATGGCCATATTTGCTGTCATTTAACAGCGCCACCCCGTAATCCGGTTGTGATAGATCAATATAGTGGTGGGCACAAATTTCGTCCCGTGCAAATTCAATGGCGTTGTTGCGAGTCGTCGGGCGCTTTAACACCCCGAACTGAATCTCGCAATTGACCTGATCGCTGACCACGTTAAGCGGAAAAGCTACTCGCAGCATCTTGCCGGACTCGCGCCAATCGACTTCCGTCTCGAACTGCAGCAGTTCCTCGCCCGCGAGCAAGCGGATGGTTTGCTTCAGTACAGACTCCCCGAATCGGTACTCCTGCTCAACTACGGCTTGCGGCCCGGCAACATAGGTACGGCGGCTCGCCAGCTTCATTGTACCGGCAACCGTGTCACGATAATCACGTGGGAAGTCCCAGGCATCGCCATCATCATGGTATACCGTAAATACGTTAGCTTGCGCCCCGGTCCGAATCGTCTCCCGGCCTACGGCCTTGTCAAGCAGCGAAAGAATGCTGCCGTCTTCGGCAAAGCGAACGGCCAGCCGCTCGTTCTCCAGCTTGAGGTCTTCGGCGATCAGCGTCGCTGGCGATACTTCACCAGGTTGAACTGCTTCCTTCAACTTAACCCAGCTCATGGCCGGGACCTTGACCAAACGTAGACCTTCCTTCGTATCTAACCATTCGCGACGCTCCCAAGGCAGGGAATTGAATAACACTGACTCGCCTGACTGAATGCCACTGCTTCCAGCCACCCGCCCATAAGCTTCGGTCGCCAGCGCCTGCACTTCAGGGAGAAGCTTGCCGTAACGTTCTAGTGATTCATCATATACCCGCGTGATTGATGAGCCTGGCAAAATATCATGGAATTGATACAGCAGCATTTCCTTCCATATCTCTTCCAGTCGCTCGGCAGGATAATCGGCTGCCTTCTTATCTAGCGCCCAAAGCAACGATGCCGCGAATTCCAACTCGCGTAGCGCCTTTTCCAGCTTGCGGTTATACCATTTATTACGCGCCTGGGTAGTCAGTGTCCCTTGGTGCTTCTCCAGATAAAGCTCGCCACGATACGTATGGAAGCGATCGCTCTCCTGCTCCAGACGTTCAAAGAACGTAATAGCAGGCTCTTGAACTACGGGAGGTAACCCAAGCAGGTTACGTTCCCGTTCCACCCGCTCCAGATGTTCTTCACCCGGACCCCCGCCGCCATCGCCAATGCCGAATAACATTAAGGCATGCTCGGATACGTTACGGTCCAGATAACTCTGCTCAATCTTGGTCAGCGACCTTGGCGCTCCCGGACTATTGTACGTATCCTCCGGCGGCAGATGGGTTAACACCCTAGTTCCATCTATGCCTTCCCAGAAGAAGCTGTGATGAGGATGCGTATTGTAGACGCTCCAGCTCAGCTTCTGCGTCATCATATAATCAACGCCGGATTTCTTGAGAAGCTGCGGCAAGCTACCGGTATACCCGAAGACGTCGGGCAGCCATAACACCTTCATGTCCTTGCCGAATTCCTTGCGGAAGAATCGCTTCCCGTACAGGATCTGCCGAACCAGCGCTTCCCCGCCAGATATATTCGTGTCCGGCTCCACCCACATCGCACCTTGCGCCTCCCAGCGGCCTTCCTGGATACGCTCCTTCACCTCGGCATAAAGCTGAGGATAACGCTCCTTCATCCACTGATAGAGTTGTGGTTGGCTCATCCCAAATACATAATTGGGATACTTCTCCATGTTGCGTAAGGCAGTGGAGAAGGTGCGTGCTCCCTTGCGAATCGTCTCCCGAATCGGCCATAACCAGGCCAGGTCAATATGAGCGTGACCGATGGCACTAACCGTCAGCACAGGGTCGCCGCCTTGCTTGCTCAATACGGGAGCCAACCTTTGCTTCGCCCGATGAACCGTCTCCTCGCTGACCTCGGCCAGTATATTAGCCGCCTCATAGACTGCTTGCAGTACCTGTGCCTTTCTAGCACTTGATTCCGGCAATTGCTCACCCAGTTCTATCAATACTTCAAGATCGTAGTACAACTGCCGGGCCTCTTCATGACATATCGCAACGGATGCTTCCTTGAGCGTCCCGCTGCGGAAACGTCCGAACAGATCGTTGCAACCGGCATCTCCCCACAGATCGATAACTTCGCCGCCCTTGGCTGCCGGGCTCACATCAACCACACGTTTGCCAGGCCGCCCCAGGCTAAAATCAAATTCAGAATTAATATTTGTCAGTCCCTGACGCGGGCTGCCGCCTTCATCCACAAGACACAGTTCTCCGCTGACGTCGATCAACAGCACCACCTTGTTACCTGCTGCCGATGACGGCACAGTGCCTTGAAAATGGAACCAAGCGCATTCCCAAAGTTCGCCCCATTTGCTCCCGGGCTGCAGCTCAAGATAGCTGCCGTCCGTTCTCTCCGCAAAGGACACAGGTTCCTTTGTCACCCATGCGCGAACCTCCAGTTCCGACACCGGCCGATACATATATTCTTGCAGTTTGGCTAGCCGTCCCTTCGCCTTTTGGATCATAATCTGGTTTGTTTCATAAGGCATGCTGCATCACTCTTTCAATAATAGTTTTACTTCGTTCTAACCTCCGCCTTCTTCTGCGCATCGTCTAGAATCGACTTAACATCCTCGTTCGTCATCAGCGATTTGGTCACCGCATCACCAAACATCTGCCAAATTTTCGAGTCTTCTTTCGCAAATGTCGGAAGCCCTTGCACATTACCGGACATAGCTAGATAGTGCTGGTACATCTCCGGATGGGCGGACTTATAATCTTCCGATTCGGCAATGGATTTCAATACAGGCGAACGTGCACCGGTATCTGCAATAAGCTGTTGAATCTCCTCGCTAAACATAATGCGAATATATTCAAACGCCGCTTCTTTGTTCTTGGCATCCTTAGGTACTGAGTGAAAAGCAGCACCAATCGTAATATTGCCCGGTTGACCGTCTGAGGACAATGGGATTTGAGCCATACCGTAATCAATATCAAGATGGGCACTTTCTCCTGCCCGCCAAGGTCCGTCAATCAAATAGGCAATTTGACCTTTCTTGAAGGCATCAAAGTAGGCACCTTCATTGGTATTG
Source organism: Paenibacillus senegalimassiliensis (assembly GCF_001486585.1). GTDB lineage: Bacteria > Bacillota > Bacilli > Paenibacillales > Paenibacillaceae > Fontibacillus > Fontibacillus senegalimassiliensis. The sequence continues at coordinate 103,807 of NZ_LN909043.1, read as the reverse complement.
GCCATCAAGCCCGGAGGATGATTCTTGTTCAACTCTTTCAGGAACTGGACAGTCTCCACGTTGGCGTCAGAGTTAAATACCGGTTGTCCTTGATCATCGGCAAACCCGCCGCCGTTAATGACCAGAAGCGTACCGTACCGCAGGTATCCCCCGGCATTAGGTCCGGCATAGACCCCACCACCGTAAAATTTCCCGGCGCCTGCTTCTGTCACCTTGGTGACATTGCTCAAAAATTCATCCCAGGTGGCTGGTGCTTTGTCTGGATCAAGACCTGCTTGCTTCACGAGATCCTTGTTCCAGAACAAGCTGCTCACTCCTGGCTGTGAGGCAAATCCATAAATTTTACCATCATATTCCATAGGGCTCCATGCGGCCGGAGCCACTTTATCGCGAATATCCTGGGCTAGATCATCGGGAAACGGTTCAAGCAAACCCTGCTGTGCAAAGCCTGGCATCTGGGTTTCGCCCACAATGATGTCAGGAATATTCTTGGCCAGGAAACCAGCGGTCTGTTTCTGAATCAGTTGCTCTCCCCATCCCCAGTCTTCTGTCTTCACCGCAATGCCTTTACTGCTCAGACGATCATGGATGATGGATTGGTATAGGTAAGGGAACACTGCCCCTTTTGCAGTCTGACCAGGAGTGTAGTTGAAATCCTCCTCCACAACTCGCGGCTCTTGCGTTTCATCAGCAATCGTTGCCTGTTTCTTCTTCTCCAACAAACCTTCAAGCTCTCCAACACCTACTGCTACAGCGCCTTCATTTAACACCGTAATGGTTGTAACTTGACCGGCTCCATCATTATTGGATGAATCGCCACCCGTTGCATTTCCGGAGCCACTGCCCCCCGCATTACCACCTGACGAACAGGCGGCAAGCCCTGCCATTAGCACAAGTGAAAGAAGCATAAACGATACTTTCTTAAACATACTTGAACCCCTCCATTTTCAAAGCTGATTTTTTATAAGATGAACTATCCTTTGATCCCCGTATTCGCCAAGCCTTGAACAATATATTTCTGGAAGAAGGCAAAAATCAGCAGTGCGGGAACGGTAATGCCAAGACTTAACGTGATGATCAATGGATAGTTAATCACAGCACCGGGACTTGCGCCAACGGAGGACAACCTTGTAATTGCCGCCGGAAGCGTTTGCAAATGATCGCTAGTGGTATAGAAGAACGGAGTAATAAAGTCATTCCATGTACCCAGCGCGGTGGTAATGGCAATGAATGCCATGATCGGAAGCTGTAGCGGGAAGAGAATCTGGAAAATCAATCGGAACGTACCCGCTCCATCCACCGTGGCTGCTTCATCGATTTCTAACGGAACCTTCTCTAGCGATTGCTTGACCAGAAAGGTCCCCATAATATTGATGCTAGGTCCGCCTAGCAGGTACACCCACCAAGAGTTCAGAATCCCCGTTCCCCCGGTAAATATATCGTTGCCTCCGGCAAACGGGAAGCGGGCAAATTCCAGATAAGTCGGAATGATAGCCAGTGTACCGGGAATCATCTGAGTAGCCAGTAAAATGAGGAACAAAGTGTCCCGGCCTTTGAAATGCAAACGGGCAAATACGTACCCCGCCAGGAAGGAGGTCAAAATCGCCCAGACCGTATTGTAGGATGTGCGAATTAATGAGTTCTTGAAATACGTTGCCACTGCGGCATCCGTTGAACCCACAATCAAGGCCTTAAAGTTCTCCAGTGTTGGGGCCTTCGGAATCGGAAGGATGCCCAGTACCGTAGAGGTGAACTCCGTCTTGGTGAAAAAACCGGCAAAGATCATAAAAATTAAGGGATACAGCAAAATAAGTCCGACGCCAAGCAAGATGATATGTCCCAGTAAATGAACGGGCTTGAGCTGTTTCTTAAACCTCACGCTTAGTGCTTCGGCCATGCCCGCTTCCCCCCTTTGCAATCGGTTTGATCGGCTTGATTGGTATGGTCGTCCGGCGATCTGACTTGGTAGACCAGTTGTAGTACATGACGGTCACGGTAATAATGATCAACGCCATAATCAGGGACGAAGCCCCCGCCATGCCTAGGTTGAAGTCCCAGAAGCCGTCACGATAAATTCGGAATACCAACACCTCGGTCTGACCATAAGGTCCCCCGTTGGTAATAAACAACACCTGTTCATAAATCTGAATTGCAGCGATCAGGTTTGTAATGACAATATAAGTTGCAATTGGCTTGAGCCCTGGCATCGTTACGTAACGCAGCTTATCCCAGCGCCCTGCCCCGTCAATTTCCGCAGCTTCATATAAGGTGAGGTCTACCGATTGCAGACCCGCCAGCCAGATCAGTGCCGCTCCGCCCACGCCCTTCCAGACGGAATAAACCACAATCCAGAAAATTCCCCAGCCCACTGAATACTGCCATACAATAGGGTCCTTGCCCATGGACTTGAGGATATTGTTGATGACTCCATTATTGGAATCAAGGAAGATATTGAAGACTTGCGTTGTGGCTACGGTCGCCGTTACAGCGGGTATGTACCAGATGGAACGGTAGAAGCCCTTGCCGAACAGTGGCATGTTCATAAGCAATGCCGCTCCGAAACCGGCACCTAACGTAATGACAGTCACCAGACCGCCCAGCCAGATTGATCTCCACAACGCATCCGTATAAACCGGGTTATTGAAGAAGCTGATAAAATTGTCGAACCAGATAAACTTGGGCGTGTCGGCCAAGCCTACCCATTGAAAGAAGCCAAGCACAAATCCGAACATGGTAGGAAATCCTGAAACCAGTAACCAAAAGAAAAACATCGGTACCAGGATAACGGTGGCAATCCATGCGTCCTTATGCCTTCCAAAAGCTTGCTTCAGCGTTTGTCTTCCTCCCTGTGCTACCGTTTTTCCCATAACACCAGCAACCCCCCTTACAAAGTTCCGCCTTCCATCAATGACAGGTGGTATCTGAAACACTATTTGCATTATTAAATATATTGCACTATGTCATTTATGTCAAGATATTAGATATATCATTTATTGCTAATTTATTACAAAAAAGGACACCCGCTTATGGAGCAAGCAGGTGTCTATAGTGCTGAATAGTCTCGGAAGTCTGGGGGCACTCATGGATGAAATGGCCCTGTAGACTGACTTTCGATCAGCTTGGGCTCCAGAATAATCTTCGTATATCCCGATTCCCGGATATCGGATTGTTGGAAAATTTGCAGCAAAATGTTAGCTGCTGCCTCTCCCATTTCGAGCTCCGATTGTGAAATATGCGAAAAATAACCCCATTCATGCAGCCCGGGTGATGGATCATCAAAGGTAAGGATGGAGACATCCTCCGGCACTCTCAGCCCAAGCTCCTTGCAGATAGAATAGATGTGCAGCCCCAATCTGCCATTCAGAGTAATATAAGCCGAGGCAATCCGGTTCTTGATGAACCGGTACAAGGGATGACTGCTGTCCAGACTGCTGTAATCCACATTGAAGTCGGTAAGGATCAACGCCGGATTAATCATGGCTTCCTTCTGCTTCAATGCCTCCATATACCCGTTAATCCGATCTTCTACCGTGATGGTCGGTAGCCGCGCATCCGAGCAGATGGCAATGTCTCGATGGCCTAGTCCCCATAAATAATCTACGGCCAATTGTCCCCCGATCATGCCGTCGCTGCGAGCAACATTGGTCGCCACTCCCGGCAAGTAACGGTCGATGAGCACGAAGGGATATCCACGGAGCTTGAGGGACAATATCTCCTCGTTGTAGGTCTCTGCATCCGAGGGGAAGATGATTAATCCCGCCGCTCCCTGGCGAATCAGTTCATTAATGGCCTCCTTCTCGCGGTCGATGGAATTGTAGGTAAGAACAATCTGCAAGCTGTAAGGACTATGCTCAAGAACATTGTTGATTCCTTGCAGGAGCCGGATGGCGAAGTAGTCCACCAGCAACGGAATCACCAGTCCAATGATCGTCTTCTTCTTGCCCGAAGCATCCAGCGATTCTCTCACCAGAGGAAGGGTGTCTACGCCTCCGGCCGAGTTGTATTGTGCCGCCTCTCCTTCCCGGCGGATTCGTAGACCGCCTCCCCCTTGTCCCATAGTACCTTGGCCTTGGCGCAGCAATTCCCCGATCCGTTCACTGACGAAGCTGCCTCGACCGGGAATCCGGTAAATCCAGCCATCCTTCGCCAATTGCATCAGTGCATTAGCCACCGTAATCCGGCTCACGTCAAACTGCTCCATCAGAATCTTCTCCGAAGGAATCTTGTCGTTCTCCTTCAGGTCGCCCTCAAGTATCAAGTTCTTGAAATGCTGCTGAATTTGCATGTATAACGGTTGTCGCTCGTTCTGCATCTTACAGTTCTCCTATCTTTTCTCTCAATACATCTAAGTTATATCATTTATGTCATTTCGTCAATCTGGCAAAATATTGTTCGCTTGCTTGACACTAAGTATTGGATATATTAAACATATTATACAGGTGTTATCGTTTGTTCCTGCCGCAGACAGTCGGCAAAAAGGAGGAATAGAGGTGTTCGCGGCCTGCGGGAGAGCCTCAAGCGATAGTCTCTGATAATGAGGATACGAGGTGAACGAGCTTGATACGAAAGCTTACGATGGCAGGTTTCATTTTGTTATGCGCGTTGTCCTTAACCCTTGGCACCACCTCTGCTACTGCACAATCCTCGAGTTCTAACAAATGGAAAGAAACGATTAACTGGCCTAAATCGCAAGCGCTTCCAAATTTTACGAAGGTAAAAAGGCTGGACGTCGCGGATGTGCTTGAAGCTCCCGGCGATACCCGTCTGTTATTGGCTACACTGCAAGGAATCGTGAACCGTACGGAGCCCCGCATCTATCTGCTGGAGAGCGAAGAAGAAGGTAAGCTGACCTGGCTAGGCGATCTTCAGGTCCCTTATACGGTACATGACGACATTTGGAATCTTGTTAAGAAATACAAGCATGAGGTGAAAGGCATCATTATTTACGATCCGGAAGTTCCGGATTCCATCAACGTAGCCACAACGCTAGCCGGGCTCAAGAACGCTGTAGTAGCAAGCCCCGAGTTAGCTAACAAGCTCAAATCTTCACCCTACAAGCTCAAGGTGCTTGAGGATTTACGTGGGCGATTCGAGGATCGAATGGATGCGTACACCTGGCAATATGAGCATCTCTGGAAGCAGACCACCCAGCGTATGCTGGTCGGCTTGAGCCCGGATGCTCCAATCGCCATTCCGCCAGGATTGCCTGACTCGTTCGAAGTTATTGCGGAAGAAACCGAGCAAGTCCGCGATGCTGGCAATAAGGATACCTATGACCTGAACCTTACCCCGTTCCTCGGCAAGGGTGCCGTATTCTTACGCTTTGACGATGCATTCAGCCAAGACGGCTGGGGCTCGGCTGTTCATCGGGTCGTCGTGAAGGCGGATGGCCAGCTCATCGCTGACTTTATCGCAGATACGTCCGAAGAAGAGAAGTTCCTGTATGACCGTCAGCAATCTCAAGTATCAGCCGGAGACGGCGGGCACCGATTCGCGGACAACGGGCGTTACTTCGTGTACCGGTTCGAAGCTCCCCAAGGGACGCAAGAGTTGACCGCCTCCGTCACGATGTGGAACCAATACAAGGTATCGGCAGGCAATGTTCAGCCTCTGTCCTCGGAGAAGAAGGAGCCTTACGGGTACCTGCGTGACTATGCCGTAGCCAACAAGGCGATGGTCTTCTGGCTGGAGGTCAACGATCCCGAGCAGCGGGCACTGTTTGAGAAGATTCTGAGCGACGTCAAGCCTGGTACGCCTTATCTCGGCTGGTTCAGCAACGATGTCGCAGGGGAATTCAGTTCGGTCGAGGTGGCCTCCAATCATAGCGTATACGTGCTGGCTGCCGACTGGTTCAGCAATCTGACCGTCTTCTCCGGCACAGAGTCCAAACCATTCAAGCTCAAGACTCCACCGGCACCCAAGCTGGCAAATAAAATTTACGTGACCTACACTTTCAGCGAAGGTGACAACTTCCAGTACAATCAGCACAAGATGCGTAATCTGTGGGATGACCCGGCCCGCGGAGAAATTCCGCTGAACTGGACCTCCAGCCCCCTGCTATACGATGCCGCTCCGGCCATACTGAATTACTATCAGCAGTCGAGTACCACGAACGATCTGATTATCGCCGGACCATCGGGTGTCGGTTACTTCTATCCGGAAGCATGGCCGCAAACCACCTTCGCCAATTACTTGAAGCAAAGCTATAAATATATGCAGAAAACAAAGATGCCCCTGACCTATGTACTTAATCGCATCGATGGGGAGAACTTGCCGCTGGGCACCTCCTATGCCAAGGCCTACGAGCAGCATTATAAGTCTCCAGGGTTATTCCTGAGCTGGGAGGACCGCTATGGCGTGGAGATTGTGAACGGTTCACTTCCGGTCTCCACCATTCAGGGCATTAGCACAACTCAAGATGGCTTGCGTATTTTGGAAGAAGCCAAGGCAAACTGGGACGGTAAATCTCCCTTATTCGTCTCTTTGGGATTGCTGGCCTGGAGCCTGACCCCATCCGATATGGTCCAATTGACCAATCAATTGGGAGAGGAATATGAGGTCGTCCGTGGCGACCATTACTTCTCGCTAATTCGCCAAGCTTACAAGCTTCCCGTAAAGCCTTATGCGCTGGAGATAGGCGATAGCGCAATAGACAACTTCGAGTAAAACCGACTAACGAATCTTGATTATCCCGCCCTTTCGTGTTCTCTGGACGAGGACAGGAAAGGGCCTTATTTTTTGGAAGAACCGTAATCCGTAATGGTGAACTTTACATCAAAGGTAACAGGCGTCTGGCTGAACACCTCATCCCAGCGGTCCTTGACCTTCTTCCAATATTGAGGGTGATCTACACTGAGCTGTTTGCCAAATCCCGACACATCCACCTTATGCTTGGACTGCAGCTTGACCAGCAGATGCTCAAGCATTTGGAGCAAGGTATCTTCAAATACCTTCTCCGCTCGCTTCAGAAACTCCGCCTTGGACGGGTCTTCTTCCACATCCCAGTTCTCAATCATCCTTCCTTCCGATTCAATTTTGACCTGGAACGAAAGCTGATCGCCTTCCAGCCGGGGAATGATCTTGCTCTTCATCCCCTCGACCTCATACGTCATCGGTTCATCATGCCAGTCATAGCTCTTGATGACTCCACCCTGGATATCGCCCCTGATCCAGGCTATACTCTGTACATCCGTCTGATCGAGTGAACCTATATATTTGCCGGTGTCTCCCTTAATAATTCCCGCCCCGGAGAACTCCGCCTCTCCTCCGCTTGTGGCTACTTCTTGTAGAATGAAGCTTTGCTTGGAGCCAATCAGACTGTCCAATCGGGTCAAGTTAACCCCTCTCATAATTTTCCCTGTTCGAAAATGTCCCCTTGGCATCGCTTGTAGCTTGAACGCAGGAATTTCCCCGGAGTGTCCAGCCACCAGTGTATCCCGGGCCATCCCCCGGCTTAATAGTGTGATGCAGCTTGGACGAATATCGTTGTCCCGCAGCACAAAATCCATCAATTTGTCGATACTTTGCTTCTGAATCAGCTCGGTGGAAATGATAATCACTTTGAGATGATGACCAATAACGGCCCGTTCCCGTCGCAACGAATATTGCCGCATCACTTGCAGCAAGGAATCACCCGTTTCCGATTCGTTCAAGAAGCCGTCTCCTTTTCCCGCCCCCTTCTCATGCTGATTGTTGCTGCCCGTCTTGACCGGGACAATTTGTACGGTGGCAGTGATTAAATTGCGCTTGGGATAGCCTTGTCCTTGCTTGTCCAGCTTCTGCTCCGTAGGAGTAGGCTTACCATCGTCCAAAGCCAACCCGATGTACATACTTAAGTCTTCGATTTCTTTGCTGCTCCAGCAGCCTGTTTGAGTGACCATCAGTCCGACTACAAGCAGTAGCATCAGCATCCGGTGGTTACGCATGTTTCCTGAGTCCTTTCTTCCGAATGAGGTAAATAAGGCACAGCGGCACTGTTACAAGTACAAACAAGAATACGCTCATATACCCGATGGCACCACCCAATGTGAATAAATCATTCATCGTTCTCGGAATAAGCGCGGCTAGGAACAATATTGGCATCAGTGCAAACAGAACGATCGGAAATTTGATGCCAAAGGTTTTTGATAACCCCAACGAAGTGACAAAGAACTGGCTACAAAAATTGCAAAACATCTGCATCATCCATATAACCAGGAACGGAAATTCAAACCGCTCGAAGAACAACCCGGTAATCTCGAAGCTGCGCAACAAGTCAAGCGTTGGCCAAGTGCTGCGCAACACGGCGCTGATTGACATTCCCCCCACTACAATCATGGTTGCGAACACATACAAAATGATGGGGATACCTGCCCCAAGCAGCATCGTCTTGACCGCCTTCTCCGGGTGCTGCATATGACCCACCAGAACCATGACAATCTCAAAGCCGGTGTAAATGAGGATGGACGACTTCAACCCATTCAGGACGGGCGGCAGACCATCGCCAAGGAACGGTCGCAGGTGATCAATCTCAAACAATCTCATGCTGAGCAGAAAGCTGAGCAGCAATATAAAAATGCTTATGGGGAAAATAATCTGAAACAACCGGGCAATACAATTGATGCCGCCTGAGGCCAGATAGGCCCCTGTCCAGATAAACGGGATAATCACAGCCCACACCGGTGTGCCTTCCAGCAGATAGAAGATATTGACCTCTGCCAAAATACGAATCTCAAAACCGGCAATAACCAGAAAATAAATGACCATAAGCAGCGACATCATACTGCCAGGAATCTTACCCACGATGCTCCGGGCATATTCGAAGATCGTCTTGCCCGGGAATTGCTGGCTCAGCTTGGTCATCACCCATACGACCAGCAGTATAACGACGCCCCCCAGCAGCACGGATAACCAGGCATCCGGCGTCTTCACCTTCTCCGTGATATCCCTCGGCATAGTGAGAATACCCGCCCCCAGTATACTGTCGGTCAGAAATACTACCGCTTGTGATGTTGTGATCTTATCATCGGAACGTGTGAACACGGGCAACCTCCTGGTGTACGTCATTAGAAGTCTGAGGGATCAGTTGCCGAAGAGTCAGGCTTTGCGGCGCTTGCGTTCCGTCTTCATCATCTCTGGCCGCAACTTCATCAAGGTGAGCGGAGCACGAACGAACAAGTCCTTCCAATCATGCAGACGAATAGGCGATACAGGCGTGATGTAGGGCACACCAAAACTCTTCAGCTTGGTAAGATGGCTGCAAATCAGCAGGAAGAACAAAATCGTCCCTAATATCCCCAACGCAGCGGCGAAGAACATTCCGACAAAACGCAGCATACGCAAAGTTATTCCAGCGCTGTACATCGGAATGGAAAAGGAAGCTATAGCCGTAACCGAAACGACAATGACCAGAAACGGGCTGACAATCCCGGCCTGTACAGCCGCTTCTCCGATGATCAAGCCTCCAACGATCCCCATCGCGGAGCCAATTGGCTTGGGTAAGCGTACCCCGGCTTCGCGCAAAATCTCAATTGATACTTCCAGCACCAGAATTTCGATCAGCGAAGGGAAGGGAACCCGCTCACGGGTCTCAATAATGGTGATAGCAAGCTCTGTGGGAATCAAACCGGGATGGAAGGAGATGAAGGAAATGTACAGTGAAGGAATCATCAGCGACATAAAGGCGGCAAAAAAGCGCAACAGGCGCAGCAGAGAACCCGCCATCCACCGTTCATAATAATCTTCCGGAGACTGCAGCAGCATGCTGAAGGTTACGGGAACGATAAGCGCAAACGGCGTTCCGTCGAGAAGTAAAGCCACCCGGCCTGCCATCAACGCATTGATGACCCGGTCCGGTCGCTCCGTGTTCTGTGCCTGTTGAAAGGGACTCAAAATATCGTCTTCGATAAGCTGCTCCACATAACCGGATTCAGCAATAAAATCCAGATCGATCTTGGCGACCCGCTTCTCCACCTCTTGCAGCAGGTCGGGATTTACAATCGATTTCATATACACAACGGCCAAGTCCCGTTTCAGCGTATTGCCTACCGTGTACTTCTTGATTTCCATCAGCTCCGTGCGCCCCTGACGCCGCAGCATGGAAGTATTCTCGCTGAGCGCTTCTGTAAATCCTAATCTCGGCCCACGTAGCAGTGCTTCCGAGGTTGGCTCGGTAATCGACCTTGTTTTCCCCCGCGGCTTACCTACCAATATGGCCGAGGGCATACCTTCAACCAGCAGAGCAGTATATCCCGTCAGGACCATTTCATGCAGACATTGTGTTCCCTGCACTTCCTCCATTTCAACAACCGGCAAGATGCGTTGCCGGAAATAAGCAGCCAGCCTGTCCGCGGGAGGAAGCGATGACTCTAGCTCTACCTCCGGCACAAAATCTCCCTTGCCCATAAGTACCTGCATGACCTGGGTATCGATCAGTTGGTCTTCCTGCATGCCGTCAATATAGATTAAGGCTGCCCGTATGCCGAGTTCTGCCACTCTGTATTCCCGAAAATGCAAATCGTCATTGCTGCCAATGGCTTGCTTGATCGAGTCCAGGTCTGCATCATAGTCACCCGTCAGCAAGGAATCGGATTCTTCGGTCGCTGCCGTCAGCTTCTCCGAAGAACCCCCTCCATTCGTCACCACCGAGCGGAACCAACGATGGGTGAAGTAGAGGACGACAGGTATAAGCAGCGTGGCTCCCGCCTGCACAAAGACCGGCCAATCCGGGATATAAGAAACGATATTTGACCACCACACATGAACCATTCCCCTACGCGAATTGTTCTCCCTAATCTCCCCCGAACCACGCCATTCTATGAGCATCGCAGGATGTTGTTTCATAGTGCAACAATAAAACAGGGAACAGAAGCAGCCTGGCTGTCTCTGTTCCCTGCATATAACTTGAACTTGTTGCTTGGCTATAAACGTTTTTTTGTCTGGCCCACTTAAGCCTCCAGCGGCAAGGCAACCCAATGTCCCTTACTCACCTCTACTAATCGCGAGTTCTCCACATGGTATCTGTCTTCTTCCCAAGGCCCCTCCACTAGCTCCCTCTTCTTCCGAGATTCAATCTTCGGATCAGGTACCGGAATGGCATCTAGCAAAGACTTGGTATAAGCATGCTGGGGATTCGCGTACAATTCCTCACTCTCGGCCAGCTCCACGATTTTGCCCATATACATAACCGCAACCCGGTCGCTGATTCGCTTGACCATGGACAGATCATGAGCAATGAACAAGTAGGTCAGTCCCAGTCGCTGCTGCAAATCCTCCAATAAACCAACTACCTGGGCTTGAATGGAGACATCAAGCGCGGAGAGCGGCTCATCGCATACGATAAACTTCGGATTTACCGCCAGCGCACGAGCAATACCGATACGCTGCCGCTGACCCCCGGAGAATTCATGAGGATAACGCTCGGCAAACACGGGGTCAAGCCCAACCAAATCCAGCAGCTCTTCGATTCGCTTCTTCCGTTCAGCACGACTCCCTGCCAAACGATGTACGTCCAGTGCCTCACCGATAATATCAGCAATTTTAAGACGTGGGCTGAGTGAAGCGTAGGGATCTTGAAAGATCATTTGCATATAGCGGCGCATGGTCTTCATTTCCTTGGATGACAAGTGATTTACGGACATGCCTTGGTACAGCACCTCTCCCCCCGTAGGCTGGTGCAGACGCAATATCGCCCTCCCGGTCGTGGACTTTCCGCTGCCTGATTCGCCAACTACCCCAAGCGTCTCACCTTCGTGAATGTGGAAGCTAATGTCATTGACTGCCTTCAATACCCTTCCCTTACCCAAATCAAAATATTGCTTCAATGCCTTGACCTCAATGAGCGGTTTGGCCGGTGAACCGGATATAATAGTTGCCGCTGGCTTCGGCACCTTTTGTTCATCCAGACGAGGCAACGAGTTTAACAACTTCAATGTATAAGGATGACGGGCATGGTCGAAGATCTCTTCGGTGGTTCCGCGCTCCACGATCTCCCCATCCTTCATGACCAGCACGCGGTCGCACATCCCGGCAACAACACCCAAATCATGCGTGATGAGAATAATAGATGTTCCAAAGCGCTCCTGCATGCTCTTCATCAAGCTCAAAATTTGAGCCTGAATGGTCACGTCCAGCGCGGTCGTCGGTTCATCGGCAATCAAGAGAGCCGGACGGCAAGCCAGGGCAATGGCAATCATGACCCGCTGCCGCATTCCTCCGGAAAATTCATGTGGGTATTGATGATAGCGCAGTTCGGCATGTCTAATACCAACCAGCTTCAGCATCTCCAGCGCCTGCTGTTTGGCTTCCTGACGGGACACCTTCAAGTGCTTGATCAAACTTTCGGAGATTTGCTCTCCAATCTTCATCGTAGGGTTGAGCGAGGTCATCGGATCTTGGAAGATCATGCCGATATCCTTCCCCCGAATGCCCTCCATCTGCTTCTCGCTATATTCCGCCAGATTGGTTCCGGCAAACCAAATCTCCCCGCCGTTGATATAAGCAGGAGGCGAAGGCAACAGTCTCATAATGGAGCGAGCCGTCACGCTCTTGCCACTGCCCGATTCACCAACAATCCCCAGCGTCTCCCCTTTTCTAACTTCAAAGCTTACATCGCGTACAGCGGCGACCTCCCGGTCCCGTGCCTCAAAAGAAACAGATAAATGGCTCACTTGCAATATAGACTCCATACCGGCAACACCTTTCAGAGGTTGTTCAAAAAGTCGTCCTGTAAACCCGACTTTTTGAACTCGCACCTTTCAGTATAAAAAAAATCGTCATTGACATAAAAAATATCCTCCAATAATATATACTATATCCATCGGAATAATGCAATTTATAGAGAGAGAAGGGAGGTCAGGCACTGATGAAACCTGCAGCCACCTACGCGAAAATGTATGCAGATCCATCCTATAAATATTTCTTGCTCCTTCTTGGAGCCCCGGTCAATCTTGCCGCTCTGGTTGTCTATTGGGTTCAACGGAGAAAGGATGCCTATCATGTTCTATACAACGAGACTCATGCAGCGCTCCTAGAGTCCGATGTCAAGCTCAGGATAGAGGCTGAAACGCTGGAGCAACTGCGATGTAAGATGAGTTTCTTCGGAGAGACTCTTTCCCCGGAGAGGCTGAGGCGGCAAGTGGAGAGCGTAACCGCAGACAAACTCCGGCAGCAAGCCGTCATAGAGACGGAACGCAAGCTGGAGCGCCGCGGGGTATCCGAAAGCAGCTACGTAGGTGTTGTCCAGAACTTGCTTGCTCGCCCGATTTTTTTTGGCTTTTCACTGATTGCCGGAATACTTATGTATGCCTTGATGCTGGTATATAGCAATCCTTATGTGAAGTACATCTTCGAGCGCATCGTCATGAGCTTGTTTGTTATTCTTGGCGTTTCGGTGCTCGTCTTCACTATTCTGTACTTGTCACCGATGAACCCGGCCGCCAACATTTTGGGAGAGACGGCCACGGACGAGCAAATTGCCCAGTTCAACAGAATTTACGGGTTGGATCAATCCTACCTGGTCCAGTTATGGAACAATATCAAAGGCATCCTTACCTTCGATTTGGGTAAATCCTTTGCGGGGAACGAGCAAGTAACAGCAACGATCGCCCGGAAGTTCCCGATTACCCTGACGTTAACCGTTATATCACTGGCGATGTCCGTGCTGATAGCCATTCCGATCGGCATCCTGTCTGCCATGAAGCGGAATTCATTCTGGGATTATTCTTTTATGTTCATCGCATTGATAGGCTTATCAATTCCGAGCTTCTGGCAAGGTCTGATCTTTATTCTGAATTTCTCGATTAAGCTGCACTGGCTTCCGGCCACCTATAATCCGCAAAATGCCCTGTCGCTCATCATGCCTACTGTGGTACTGGGAACCGGGCTGACGGCTGCGGTAGCTAGAATGACCCGCTCTTCCACGTTGGAAGTAATCCTGGAGGATTACATGGTAACTGCCAAGGCCAAGGGATTGAATCAACGGCAAATTCTGTTCAGACATGCCATTCGCAACGCCATCATTCCGATTATCACCGTCATTGGGTTGCAATTCGGCGCCATGCTTGGTGGCTCGGCAGTTACGGAGAAGGTATTTAACATCAGCGGGATCGGAAGCTACATCGTGGACAAACAATTTATTCCCGATATTCCCAGCATTCTAGGCGGGGTTGTCTACACCGCAATTACGATTTCATTGATTAATGTCATCATCGACGTCCTCTACGCCTTCTTCGATCCGCGTATCCGGACCAAGATGAAACATTACTAGAGCAGGTGCATTTATGGCTAAATTAACGTTTAAATCTTCTTTGGAATATAGCGAGGCAACATTCTCGTGGATTGTGACAGCGGGGATTGCAGTGATTCTGCTGCTTAGCAGCTACGATCTATGGACTCAAGCGGTAAGGCCTTCTGTGCTGATCATAGCGCTTGTCTATCTTCTGTTTGCGCTGTTACAGCTTGGGCTCGCTTGGCGAATTCGCAACGATATCGCGCGCTCGGGAGCTATTCGAAGCTCAACCCGGGCGTTAGGTTACATCCAGTTGTTAAGTCTGTTCAGTGGCAATTTGTTTATCACCGCCTCGGCGTTGCATCTGATCAAGAGGGACAGAAATACGGAATATACGCTGGCGGTCTATACCTTGCTAACAGGTTTGTTCGTCATCGCCATTTCTGCGCTTAATCTGTTCAAGCCGTATGTCGCAGATACGTTTTTGCCGGCGATATCCTTGTTGCTGATCACGACAGGATTCCATCTCATTAGCTTGCTGTTGGTTGCCAGGTTCATGAAGGGGAGAATCGCAGCCCCGTGGCTCAGCCCGGTTGCAATTCTCCTCATCCTGACTTCAGTAACGGGGAACCTCTTCGCCCTGCTGCTTGGCATTAATCTGCTGATCAAGATCCGTCACAACGGGAAGCCGGCCACGGCCAAGTGGGAAGAGGTATGGGGAAAGTTAACACGGAGCACCACCTCGATGATTGGATTGTTCTTCATCGTGTTCTTGTTCTCAATGGCAGTGTGCAGCTATTTTACCTTCGATTATGCCATGGCTACGGAGAACAATTACTCCGCCATTCTTCAGCATCCCAGCCTGGCTTACCCGCTGGGCACGGATAATTTTGGCCGATGTCTATTTACAAGAATCGTGTTCGGTGCCCGGATTTCGCTCATTGTCGGCTTCTTCTCCACGTTGATTCCCGTGGTCATTGGCGGAGCGCTTGGAGCAATATCGGGGTATTACGGCCGGCGTACTGACAATATCATCATGCGGCTGCTGGATGTGCTGTACGCCATTCCCGGCATCCTGCTCGCTATTGCTATCATTGCTGCATTTGGAGCGAACACCTTCAACCTCATTATTGCGCTTAGTGTTGGGGCGATTCCCACTTACGCAAGGACAATGCGAGCTAACGTCCTGCTAGTATCTACCTTTGAGTATGTAGAGGCCGCCCGGGCCTTGGGCACGCGGGATTTACTCATTATTATCAAGCACATCATTCCAGGATCGCTGGCACCGATGATCGTTAAATCTACCTTGACGATCGGCGCCGCCGTCATATCGACGAGCAGTCTCAGCTTCCTGGGCCTAGGCGTAGAACCTCACATTCCAGAGTGGGGCAATATCTTGAAGCTCGGAAGCACGTATCTGGAATCTCACTCTTACTTGGCGATATACCCCGGTCTGGCTATCATCCTGCTCGTCCTGTCCTTCAATTTCCTGGGCGATGGGCTCCGTGATGCACTTGATCCCAAGCTGGGCTGAATTATATATCAAATAATTTTACTTAGGAGGAACCAACGATGAAGAAAATTTCTTTGCTTGCCCTATTACTAACGTTTACTCTGGTGGCAAGCGCCTGCACTGTGAAGACAAAATCCGAGGCGACCGAACCTGCTGCAAATGAACCCTCTACTGAAACGGTCACGGAGGCTGGTCCTGTCAATATCGAGTTACTTGGCATTGCCTCCAATGAATCCGACTTAAATATCGTTCGCGACCAACTGGTTAAGAACGGCTTCACGGTCAAGCTGAACATCCAGCCTGACTACGGCAGCTTCAAGGCTCAACAAGACGCCGGGAATTATGATATTGCCCATTCCGGATGGACGACGGTTACAGGCAACCCCGATTATGCGGTCCGCTCCCTGTTCATATCAGGAGGGGACTATAGCATTCAGAACGATCCTGAAATTGATAAGCTGATTAATCAAGCTGCGACAGAAACGCCTGAGCAATACAAGGAGACGTATAAGCAACTGGAGCAACGGCTCGTGTTCGACAAGGCCTATATCGCACCGCTGTATATTTCCTTGAAGAGCCAGGCAGTGAACCAGGATATTCTCAATGCCGATACAGTGAGACTGTCCAAATCACGTGCCTTGGCTTGGGAGAGCATTGACTTCAAGGATACGTCCAAGCGGGACAGCGACCCGCTGATTCTGACTCAGACCGCTTCCGTTCTGACCTCCCTGGACCCGATCAAGGGTAACGACGGTTCAATCAATCAGTTAAATACTAATATGTATGTTCGTCTCATTAATCTGACGGATGACGATCAAATTACGTCCGATGGCTCTCTGAGCTTCAACCATACCATTGCCGAAGGGAATTCAGAGTATTATTTCCTGCTGCGGGACGATATCAGCTTTGCCAAGATTGATAATAAGAAAGCCGTTGATACTGGCGAACGCGTAGGAGCCGACGATGTTGTATTCTCGCTGAACCGGGCCAAAGACAAGGATTCGGTTCCCGACCACCGGACCTACAGCTTGCATGAGCATATCAAGACGGTAGAGATTGTCACGGATGTAGCCTCTCTTGACTCTATTCAGTCAGCTTCCGGAGGGGGCAGTGTGAAGGCAGCCCTGGAGACAGGACTGGATACCGGCATCAAGGAACTTGTGGCCGACAAAGCCCAAGCGGATAGCCAGGCGGGCAAATATCAGGTGATCAAGTTGACCACGACCGAGCCATTCCCGCAAGTCCTGAATTATTTGGCTCACCAATCGGCCGGGATCGTATCCAAGAAGCAGGTAGAAAGCATTAATACTTATGACGTAGCTAACTTCGACGTTAACAAGGATATCCCTTACGGCGATCAAAATACCGTCACTGAGGGTGCGCAATACAATAATACTTTGTATGCCAGCGGTCCTTACATTCTGTCGCACAAGAACGACTATGAGGGAATCTTCTACAAAAACCCCGGCTATCGTAAGGGATCGGAGCATGAGCCTAAAATTTCGACGGTAAACGTTCGCTTTATCGCCGATGCAGATAGTGCCCTGTCCGCCTTACGCAATAGTGAGATTCACCTGTACTACGGTGTACCTGAGACCAAATATGATATTGTGAAGAATGACAGCAAGCTCAAGCTGCAAAGCATCGAGAGCAATGGGGTAACCTACCTGCTGTTCAATACCAAGAACCGCGAAGTAGCAAGCAGTGAGGCACTCCGAAAGGCCGTCCTGTATTCTATCAATCAGGATGACATTCTGGCCTTCTACAATAATAACAAGATCAAGGCCGTCTCCACCGTAAGCCCGCTGGTTGACACCGGTAATGAATTAGTGGCGGATGCCAATAAGGTCAAGGAATATTTGAACGAATACCATAACAGTAAATAAACAGAATGTTAACCAGATAATATAAAGAACCTTCACGTCCGCTTGCAGGGATACGTCCCTGTATTGCGGGCTTGAAGGTTCTTTCTGTTGACTGCCTTACTGTTGATGTCGCAGCTCGATACGGATAGTCCCGTGGCCGGACGAAGGATCTACCTGTGTGCGGACAAGCTTCCATTGGCGATGAATGATTTGTTCCAATTCATCGGCCTCTGGCTTGGACAAATCCAGCCCATCCAAGGCTAATGCATCTTGCAACTGCACATAGTCGGTACCCTCGGCTTTGCCGAACCGAAAGCCCAGCAGCCGCTTCAGGCCACCGATGTGCAAGAACTTGAAGCTGTAACCCTCGCGAATAGCCCGTTCCCAATCCTCGTCAAGCTCCTTGGCCGTGTTCAGCCGCTCGGCAAAGTCCATCTTCGGATCATGAACCCGGTCCAGAATCGGACTGAAATCACCGGATTTCAGGCAGGCAATCACTTCCTCATCACTAACTCCACCACTTCGGCAGTTCTCGATCAGCATCCCCACGGGAATGGACAGCAATACCCGGCCCACTTGCGCCACCTCCTTCGGCAAATAACGCACAAACCAGTCATTCACCCGGTGCAGCACATCCGTCCGATAGCTAGGTTTCCCGGTCTTTAGCAGCATATGGTTGGAGGCTGGATAACGAACCAGTGCTGTCTCCCGGCCCAACCGCTTCAAAGCCACATAAAGTTGGTCCGCTTGCTCCACCGGACAACGCATATCCTGTTCTCCATGAATGATAAGCAGCGGAGTATGGATTTGCTGGACATGAGCAAGTGGAGATAAGCGCCAGAGCAGATCGGGGTTCTCCCAAGGATTGCCGCCAACGATGCCTTCTGTATAAGAAATGCCGATATCACTCATGCCATAGAAAGACATCCAGTTCGAGATGCTACGCTGGGTTACCGCAGCCTGGAATCGATCTGAATGAGCAATAATCCAGTTGGTCATCAGCCCGCCGTAGCTACCGCCTGTGACGCCAAGGCGCGTGTCATCAACAAAGTCAAACCGGCTCAATGCTTCGTCAAGTCCTGCCATCAAGTCATCATAGTCGCAACCGGTGAAGTCCCGGCGCACGGCCCGAGCGAATTCTTGCCCATAACCGAAGCTGCCACGCGGGTTCAGGAACAAAATAGCATAACCTTGAGCCGCCAAGCACTGCAATTCATGACTATACGTGCCGGAGTACATGGCATGGGGTCCACCATGAATCTCCAGAATGAGCGGAGCCTTCTCCCCCGCTGTCAGCCCTGCCGGGCGCATCATCCAGGCCTGGACTTGAATGTCCGCAGCCGTTTCGAACCAGAAGGACTCTGGCGTGCTTATAGCAAGTTGCCCCATCAGTTCATCGTTCTTATCCGTCAGGCGTAGCTCATCTCCCGACTCCAGATTCAATCGGAATAATTCCCCGGGCGCATTCACCAAGGCGGTTGCTGTCACCATGAAGGCGCCATCCGGTGCAAGAGCGAACTGATATGTATCTCGCTCCCCGGTGGCGAGTGGCTCATAACTCCCATCAGGTCGGAAGGCATAGACCGTTGCACTGCCATGTAATGTACCAATCGCATACAACTCGCCATTTGGCCCGTACAGCGGAGCAGGGGAAGGACCCGCCGCCTTCATGTCGCTGAGTACGAAGTTGCCGATTTGCACATCAAATTCATCTATAAATGGCTCCGGCTTCCCCCCAGAGGAAGGCACGGTGTAGAGCCGATTTTGCGTCCCGCTCCCATAGGCACGGTCATTGGCTATCATCGCGAACTCACTTCCGTCCGGTGAATAGCCGAACTGGCTGATTGCCAGGGTGAAGTCCGTCACTCTTCGACTTTGTCCATCCTCAACAGTGGTAACAAAGATATCGTTAAAGGCGATCAAGTCAGGATCGGCTTGCTCATCCTCCACTTGCTTGGCCAGATAAGCCACAGAGCGGCCATCCGGCGACCAGCGAGGCTGGGCAACGTCGAAGGCTCCTGAGGTAAGCTGGACAACTTCGCCGCTATTCAGGTCCTGCACGAACAAGTGGGTATGAAGTCCATTCCACAAGCCGCTCCCCTCAGCCTTTGGCACGGTGCGGGTATAGAGCTTGCCAGCCTGAGACTCCCGCTTGCGGTCTTCCTCCAGCGTCAGAGCTTCCCGCCCTGCATCAAGGCTTAATGCGGACAAATAAGCTAGCCGACTCCCGTCGGGCGACCAGGCAAAGGCGCTTACGCCACGCCTCACGGCCGTAAGCGGACGGCACTCTCCGTCATTCATGGGGAGAACCCACACCTGTCGACTGCCTTCGTGCATCCGCAAGAAAGCAAGCTGCGAGCCATCGGGCGACCAGGCCGGGGCCATATCCTTGCCCCCATCCGTCAGCGGACGATCATCGCCACCATCCGGAGCTACAGCCCTAATTTGCGTCACATATTCGTTCTTGATGGCATCTATCGTTTTCAATACATAAGCAATCGTTCCATTTGTATGGATAACCGGATCGCTGATCCAGCGGTATTCATAGAGATCGTCAGGCATCACAAGTCTTTCAGGCTTCAATCCAATCCCTCCTCATCAGTTCGCTGGCCACCCGTTATTTCCCGGGAATACCCCAGACCTCACCTAGAAACTGCACCATTCGTTCCACCGCACGGTCGACCAGGATTTGTCCCTTCTCGGCCGAGGCCTGATTAGAATGACCGACCGTGCCCCATTCGCTGTTGTCGGACAGCTTGCCGTACTTCATAATTTCCGGGAAGGCATCCTGCTTCTTTCGCTCTACAGACATAGTCTTCTCCATATTCACAAGCTCAGGATGCAATGCGAGCATGACCGATGTACCTGCTTCCCCGGCATGGGAATGGGCCAGTGGTCCGGATTTCAGCACATCTTGATCCACACGCTGCATAAACCGCCACACATCAATCTGCGCTTTGCGAATACCTGTGCGCTCCCGTAGGGAATAGGCAATTTGGCTAATCATCGGCACATTGCCCGCATGTCCGTTAATAAATAGAAAGTCTTTGAAGCCCCATTTCAACAAACTGTCCACTACATCGTTCAAGTAGGCTTTGAAATGCTCGGGACGAATGGTGACTGTACCCGGAAACTCATCCAGCATCGAGGAATCTCCCACCTCAAGCGTAGGTCCGATCAAGGCATCTACCCGCTCGGCAACTCGCTCGGCCAGTCCCGCAGCTACCAGCGTATCCGAACCTAGCGGCAAGTGGGGACCATAAACCTCAAACGCACCTACCGGCAATATGACCAGGTCCGTCTTGGCCTTGCGTTCACGGAATTCCGTCCAGCTCATTTCCTTCATCAAGGAACTGTTCTTCATGCTTCCAAGCCTCCTTCATTTAGGGGAAAATGACATGCTGCCAAATGCCCGTCCCCGTGATCGACAAGCTCTGGCGTATGCACGCGGCACGTCTCTTGGGCATAAGGACAACGCGTGTGAAACGCACAGCCCTGCGGCGGATTCGCCGGGCTTGGCATCTCCCCGGACAGCGGCTTCCGCTTCTTGCGCAGCCGGGGGTCAGGAACCGGAACGGCTGCCAGCAATGCCTCGGTATAAGGGTGCAGGGGTCTGGCAAACAGTTCATCCCGCTTCGCCATCTCCACAATTTTGCCCAAATACATGACAGCAATCCGGTCACTGATATGCTTGACCGTCGGCAAGCCATGGGCGATAAATATATAAGTTAAATGAAATTGCTCCTGTAAATCCTTCAGCAGATTGAGAATTTGCGCCTGAATCGAAACATCCAGCGCCGATACCGGCTCGTCGCACACAATCAGCTTCGGTCTTAGGGCAAGTGCCCGGGCAATCCCGATGCGCTGCCTTTGCCCGCCGCTGAACTCATGGGGATGCCGGTCAATATGATGCTCGCCCAATCCTACCGTTTCCAAAAGCCGCAACACCTCGTTACGCAGTTCCTTGCCCGAGGCCAGGCCATGTACGATTAACGGCTCCGCTACAATGTCAAAAACCTTCATTCGTGGATTAAGGGAAGAATATGGGTCCTGGAAAATAAACTGCAAATCCCGTCTGACCTCTCTGACCGCTTCTCCACCCATGTCAGTCAATGGCTTACCGTCAAAGACAACTTCGCCCTCTGTTGGTTCAAGCAATCGCGTGATCAACTGTCCGGTCGTGGACTTCCCGCAGCCGGATTCACCCACAAGCCCCAGCGTCTCCCCGGGAAATACGTTAAAGGTTAAGCCATCTACCGCTCGAACGGCTCCATCGCTGCGGTTAAACCATCCTTTGGATATCGGGTAATGCTTCTTAAGATTACGCACCTCCAACAGAGGGGCTGTCTCAATTTGTTCTTCATTCATAGAGCAACCTCCTCGGCACGATGGCAGCTAACCCGGTGGCCATCCCGCTTCTCTTCCAATGCAGGCTTGATTTCACGACAAATATCTTGCGCGTAGGGACAACGAGGATGGAAGGGACAACCGGACGGCATTTGCAGCAAATTAGGCACAGAACCCGGAATGGAGTCCAGCCGTTCCTTCTGCTCCGTCATGGTAGGCAAGGAGCCCATCAAGCCCATGGTATAGGGATGACCGGGGCGCTCAAACAGTTCATACACCGTCGCTTCCTCCACGATCTCACCAGCGTACATCACGATAACCCGGTCGGCCATTTCTGCCACCACACCCAGATCATGCGTGATGAGGATAACGCCGGTATTCTCCTCCTTGGCGAGCGAATCAATCAGCTCGAGGATTTGGGCCTGAATTGTCACATCCAGAGCGGTTGTAGGTTCATCGGCAATCAGCAGCTTCGGATGGCAGGCCAAGGCAATGGCGATCATTACCCGCTGGCGCATCCCGCCGGACAGTTGGTGAGGAAATTGAGCAGCTATCTTGGCTGCTGCCGGAATTCCTACGCGCTCCAGCATTTCAATGCTTTGAGCCTTGGCCGCGGGCTTGCTCAAGCCACGATGCCTACGCAGCACTTCAGCAATTTGAAAACCGATCGTAAACACAGGATTCAGTGACGTCATCGGCTCCTGGAAAATCATTGAAATCTCGTTCCCCCGCACATTTCGCATCTTCTGGGGAGACAGCTTCAAGAGATCCTTGTCCTCAAACAGAATGGAGCCGCCCTCAATCTTTCCGGGTGCAGACACCAGGCGCATGATAGACAGAGAGGTGACGCTCTTGCCACAGCCGGATTCGCCAACGATTGCCAGCGTCTCGCCCGCCTGCACGGAGAAGCTGACGCCGTTCACCGACGGGATCGTCCCATTATCCGTATGAAATACTGTTCTTAGCGATTTCACTTCAAGTAAACTCATGTTCGCATCGCCTCCTTCTGCTCCACACTTCAATCGTTAAGCCTTCATCCGTGGGTCCAGCACATCACGCAGCCAATCTCCCAGGAAGATTACGCCCAGCACGGTGACCGTAATGGCAATGCCGGGGAAGGTGGCTACCCACCAACTCGTCGCCACATACTGGCGTCCATCGCTCAGCATCCCGCCCCAGGATACATCCGGCGGTGTAATGCCCAGGCCCAGGAAGCTCAGCGAAGCCTCCAGAATAATCGTTGTGGCTACGTTCATCCCCGATATGACGATGAAGGAGGATAACACGTTGGGCAGAATATGCCGGAAGATCACCCGGCTGTTCCGGGAGCCCACGGCCTTGGCTGCCTTGACGAAATCCCGCTCCTTGATGCTCAGCACCTCGCCGCGCACCACTCTGGCATAAGACACCCAATTCGTAAATCCGATGACGAAGATCAGCGTGCCCAGCCCTGGGCCCACCACAGCCAACACTACCAGCATCAGCAAAATGGTCGGAATGGCAATAAAGGCATCAGCTACCCGCATTATCAAGGCGTCCACCCACCGGCCATAATACGCCGCAAGCAGGCCCAGCACCGCGCCAATGGCGCCAGATACGAGTACGGCACCGATGCCGACGATCAGAGACACCCGTGACCCGTAGACAATCCGGCTCCAAATGTCGCGGCCCAAATTATCTGTTCCCAGCAGGTGCCCGCCCGCTCCCTCGCTTAGCCACGAAGGAGGCTTAAGCCGATTGATCGGATCTACCTGACCCGGGTTATGCGTAGCCAGGAGAGGGGCAAAGACGGCAATCAGCACAACAATTAGCACTAATGCGGCGCCAACGGTACCGGTTTTACTTTTTAAGAGAAGCCTAAGAACATGCTTGAACCCACGCTGCCGCACGGCAATAGGCTCTAGCTCGTCCGCTCCGGGCAACTGTATGTTCGATGACGAAGATGATGAAGCTGCCAATAAGATCCTCCCCCTTCCTTAGCTGTACTTGATGCGTGGATCGAGCAGCCGATAGACTACGTCCGTTAGCAGGTTCATCAAGATGACGAATACGGCAATCACGAATACAGCCGCCTGCACAATCGCCATATCATGGGTATTTACCGCCGATACCAGCAGTTGGCCGAGTCCCGGCCAGGCAAATACCGTTTCCGTAATCAGCGTGCCTCCAATTAAGCTGGTGAACTGCAGGCTCATAATGGTGACAACGGGAATAAGCCCATTGCGCAAAGCGTGCTTGCCAACCACAACCGCCTCTACAATGCCTTTGCTCCGAGCAGTACGGATATAATCCTGACTCAAAATCTCCAGCATGCTGGAGCGAATTAATCTTGTCATTTGTGCCGCCAGGCCTACGCCAAGCGTAATTGCGGGCAGGACCAGATGGCTGAAGCCACCCCGGCCGGATACGGGAAAGATCTTGAAGATGACGGACAAGAACAAAATAAGCATAATTCCCATCCAGAAGTTAGGCATAGCCTTCCCCAGCACAGAGAACCCCGAAATGAACAGATCGGAGAAGGTGTTACGTTTGACTGCGGACCAAATGCCCGCAGGTACAGCTATCACAATAGCAAATACCATGGCCGCTACCGCCAGCTCGAAGCTGGCAGGCAAGCGTTCCAGCACAAGTGGTAGCGCAGGCTGATTATAGCGGAAGGAAGTCCCGAAATCGCCCTGCACTGCATTTACGATGAACAATCCATATTGCTTGTACAGAGGCTCATTCAAGCCCAGTTCCTGCGTAAGCAGAGCCCTGTCCTCATCCGTCGCCGTCTCTGGAAGCATCAAGGCGACCGGGTCGCCGGTAACCCGAACAAGTATAAATACAATCAGCGAAATCAATACGAGCACAGGTATCATTTGCAATAATGATTTCGCAATAAATTTGCCCACAGCCTCGTTCCCCCCCGGTGAATGGACGGGAAGCAGGCGGAGAATCAAGATTCCCGCCCGCTTCCCGCTGCCTGTTTCAATTAGTTTTTCGGTGAAATTTCATCGGCAAAATACATTTCGTCCCGGCGCGGCGAGAAGTCCACCTTCGCCCCTACGCCATACATGCCTTCCATCTGGAAGAGGTACACCGCTGGACGCTCTTTAGCAAAGATCTGTTGAACCTGCTGATATTGCTTCTCGCGCTCTTCCGGATTCATGTTCTGGGAAGCGGCTTGCAGCAGCTCTTCAACTTCCGGATTGTTATAGTCCGTTTCGCCCTTGGCGCGTTCCGCCAAATAACGGGTGTAGTTATTGGAAGCATCATTCATGGAGTTGCCAATCCCGATCATAAATATTTCGCCAAAGGTCTTGGAGGTCATCTTCTCACTGAAAGTGCTGGCTTCCAATACGTCGAGATTTACCTTAAAGCCTACCTCGGTCAGCATAGCCCCTACCACCTGAGCATATTCGCTGTATTGCGATTGAACGGACATGGAGACCTCGGGACCACCGTTAGCATAACCAGCATCTTGCAGCAATTGCTTGGCCTGATCCACATCGTACAACGATTGCTCGTAAAGACTTGGATCGGCACCGAAGTTGCCTGGTGTGACTGAGGTACGGGTCAGGATGCCTGCGCCCCCAGCAATACTGTCGACGATGGCTTTCTTGTCAATCGCCAAATCAATAGCCTCGCGAACCTTAGGATCAGCCGTTGGGGTGCCTTCGGTTTGACGCAAAATAAGCTGGAGAACACGCTGAATCGGAGCAGTAACCACGTTCATGCCCTCGCCTTCAATACGACCCACATCTGTCGATGGAACCGAGGCGATAATATCCACCCCACCGGTCAACAATTCCGAGACACGGGTAGAGGCTTCAGGAATAGAGCGGAAGACCACCTTATCCCATTTAGGCGCATCGCCAAAATAATTCTCATTCTTCAAGAGTTCAACCCGGTCATCGCGTTGCCAGCTTCCGAATTTGTACGGCCCGGTACCTACTGGAGCCTTCAAAAATTCATCCATGCCCTTTTCTTCGATATACTTCGAAGGCAACATCCCCGAGCCCATGCGGGACAAACGGTTCAGCAAGAGCGGATCAGGACCGTCCGTTACGATATCCACCGTATGGTCATCCACAATATTCACGGCAGTAATTTGCTTGTACAGCGAATTTTGCTTCAGCGTGCCATCCGTGGCTACTCGCTCCAGCGTGAATTTGACATCCGCCGCTGTGAATGAATCACCGTTATGGAAGGTAACATCGTCACGAAGCACAAATCTCCATGTTGTATCGTCTACCTGTTCCCAGGAAGTCGCAAGAACCGGCAGCTTATTGCCATCATTATCATTCTTGATCAGGTAATCGAACATGTTCACCAGAACAGATTCGCTGACGGTGGTGTTATTGTTATGAAAGTCAAAGCTCTCAATATCCGTAGCATTTGCAATAGTCAGTGTTCCGTTATTAGGGCTTGCATTGTTCGTGCCCGGGTCTGCTGCCGGACTGTTCGCAGCGTTGCCGCAACCCGAAACCACTAACATCACCAACACAAGTGCTGTAATACTCTTCATCCAAGTTCTCTTCATGTGTATGCCCCCTAGTTATCAAGTAAGTTGTAAATACGTGAGTGCAATCGAAGACAGCAAAGCCACTCCATGAGGCAATGCCTTCTCATCCAAATCAAACATCGGATGATGCAGCGGATAGCTGGTCCGCGGCTCGCCGGCATTAACGCCAAGACGGAAGAATACGCTAGGGACGGCTTCGGAGTAAAACGCGAAGTCCTCACCGCCCGTAGAAGGCTTGAGCGGAGTCCAGACCGGCTTGCCGAACAGCTTCTCGCTGGTCTCCATGACGAAATCCACCATCTTCTCATCATTCATAACCGGCGGATAGCTGGCCTCATAGCGGAATTTGTAATCCGCTCCTAATGTTTGGGAAGCTCCCTTGACCGCTCTCTCGATGAGAGCCGGCATTTGCTTGCGTACCTGCGGAGAGAGGGTCCTTACGGTTCCCGTCATTCGCACCGAGGAAGCGATGGCCGTCGCCATGTCTCCCCCGTGAATCGTGCCGATGGTGACCACGGCTGGCTCCAGCGGGTCGACCATGCGGCTGGTCACATTTTGCAATGCTGTGACCACTTGTGCAGCAGCGGCGATCGCATCGATCCCCTCGTGGGGTCTCGCGGCATGACCGCCACTGCCAATAATTTCGATCTCGATAGGATCGGCTGAAGCAAAGGCGACGCCTTTATTGCCTCCGATGGAGCCTGTAGGCAAGCCCGGATACACGTGCAGCCCCACCATGACATCCACCTTGGGATTGTCCAGTACGCCATCGTCCATCATGGCCTTGGCTCCGGCATATCCTTCTTCCGCAGGCTGGAAAATAAACTTAATGTTGCCCCGCTTCGGCTTGCCGTATTCGGTAAGCAGCTTGGCAGCGCCCATAAGCATGGATGTATGGGCATCATGTCCGCATAGATGCGCCTTCCCGGGTGTCTGTGAGGCATAGTCCGCCGTCTTTTGATCCTGAATCGGCAGGGCATCCATGTCCGCCCGCAAGCCGATTGTCGGGCCGGGCTCTTCGCCGCGAAGCACCGCTACAACCCCGGTTCTGCCTACGCCAGCAGTAACCTCCAGCCCAAGCTCCCGCAGATGCTGCTCTACCGCAGCAGCCGTACGAAGCTCCTCATAAGCCGTCTCCGGGTGTTGGTGAAAATCTCTTCGCCATGAAATCAGTTGTTCTTGCAATTGTTGCGATTTATGCAGCAGCTCGTCCATAGTCAAAACGTGTCTGCCTCCTTATAATCTTGATGTGGGTGCCGAGTCCAGCGTTGAGGGAATGTCCCCTTGCTCCTCAAACATTCTTGAGGATATGGCTTCAGCCGACTGACTGATATGCCTGCACATGATGTCTCTGGAAGCTTCGGCGTCGCGCCTAGATAAAGCTTGATACAAGGCCTGGTGCTCCTCGTTATTATGTGAACGAATCGTTTCATTATAAGGCATCAAATCCAATGCGGGATTGATCTTGGTACGAATCTGCCGGATCGAACGGTACAAGTAAGCATTCCCGGAGGCCTTGGCTACGCTCAAATGAATTTGCACATCCAGCGCCCGGAAAGTCTCCCGAGTACAAGCCGGGTCGGTACTAGCCTCAATATATTCCCGAAGTCTGTGAAGTTCCTCGTCGGTAATCTTCCGAGCCGCCAAATGAGCCGCCTGTGGTTCTACGATCGTCCGATACTCGAAGACCTCCATCAGCGCATCCCAGTTCCTAATCAGTTCTTCCCGATTACGACGGTGCGAATTCAGCGTCAGCGGCAGGATAAAGGTTCCGCCCTTGGCCCCAACACGCTTCTCTACCAGTCCTAGCTCTTCCAACTGGGCAAGTGCTTCACGGACCGCCAGACGGCTCGCTCCAAATATAACGGCCAGGTCCCGTTCCGAAGGAATTTGCTCATCACTCTTCAGTTCCTTCAATATAATGGCTTCTTCCAACTGCCCGAAGATGAAGTCACTAATTTTCTTGGAGGACACTTTCTCAAATTGCACAGGCAGATTCAAGGACACAGCACCACACCCGTTCATTGTATTTTAGAAAGATCTAAGGTTCACACCTTATACCATTAAGAAACTTTTTCTCACTATATCCCTGTTTTCCGACCATGTCAATATATATTAGTCTTTTTAATCAAGTTTGAAGCTTTATACGATAGATTTCATGTCATTCAGAAGGAACAACCGATATTTTCAACTAGGAATGTTATGTTTCCTAACATACAGTTCATTAATTCCTCCTTAATGTACCCATTAGAACAAAGAAAGAGTCTGCCGCTGTGTGATATTATAGAGCTAATAGGTTGAAATAAAAATTAGCATAACAAGCAAGTGAGAAAAATGATTCTGAAGAAGCGAAGTGTTCGCCTTTGTGAATGGATTTCTACCTTATAAGAATTTATTGAATAGGAGAAATCTATGAGCAACAGCGATCGTAAGAACATTTTCTCGTCTGCTTCTTTGCGTAAATCACGAATTGGACTTATTAGCTTATAGTGAAAGGAAGGGGATATCTGCGTGAAAATTACATTGCAGCAGCTCCGTTACGTTATAGAAGTAGCTAACCGGGGATCGATGAATGAGGCGGCCCGCCGCCTGTTCATTTCGCAGCCCAGTCTCTCCAATGCGATCCGCGAGTTGGAGGAGAACATCCGTGTCACCATCTTTGAACGGACGAACAAGGGAATTCTGCTCTCTAAGGAAGGCGCCGAATTTCTAGCTTACGCCAGACAGGTGATTGAGCAGGCCGAACTGCTGGAGAATCAATATCTCAACGCCAAGCCTTCGCCGCAGCACTTCTCCGTCTCCACCCAGCATTACGCCTTTGCGGTTAATGCCTTCGTGAAGCTGGTGGATGAATACGGGCAGGACGAATATGAATTGGCCTTCCGCGAGACGAAAACGCATGAGATTATCAATGACGTGAAGAGTCAGCGCAGCGAAATTGGCATTCTCTATATCAACGAATTCAACTCCAAGGTCATCAACCGTCTGCTGAACGATGGCAACTTGATTTTTAACAGCTTGTTCAAGGCCAAGGCTCATGTCTTTGTCAGTATTCGCAATCCCCTGGCACAGCATCCAATCGTGACTCTTGAGCAGTTAGAGGATTACCCATACCTCTATTTCGAGCAAGGGGAATTTAACTCATTTCATTTCGCTGAAGAGATTCTGAGTACATTGTCTCACCGCAAAAGCATTAAGGTGAACGACCGGGCTACCCTGTTCAACCTGTTGATTGGACTTAACGGATATACCATCTCCACCGGCGTACTAAGCTCTGATCTGAATGGGAATGAGATTATTCCGGTACCCCTTGCCAGTGAAGAGACGATCAATGTCGGCTGGATTTGCCATCGTAATGCCAAGCTGACCAAGCTGGGCGCGGCTTATATCGAAGCATTGGAGGAAACGGTACAGTACGAAGAACGTTGATATAGCTTTTAGCTATAGCGGGCAATAGCTTATTAGACTTACTCTATGAATGACAAAGTGTGCTATCTTATTCCTATCAATTTAATGAGGATAATCACTTAAGGAGTGGAGACGTACATGAAGAGCGCAAATCTGGGGTTCCCCCGTATAGGACGTAATCGTGAATGGAAAAAAGCATTGGAGGCCTTCTGGTCGGGCAAGCTGGAGGAACAAGACCTGCACGCCGAGCTAAAACGCATTCGTCTTGGCAACTTGAAGCTGCAACAAGACAAGGGTGTTGAAGTTATCCCGGTGGGAGACTTTACGTATTATGACCACATTCTGGATTTGGCTGTGATGTTCGGTCTGATTCCACAAAGATTCGGCTACACTGGCGGTACTCCGGACTTGTCCGTGTATTACGCAATGGCCAGAGGCAATCGGGATGCCGCTGCCTTCGAAATGACTAAATGGTTCAACACGAACTACCACTATATCGTACCAGAGCTAGGCGAGCTTCAGCCAAAGCTGACTCGTAATCAGCCACTTGAAGCTTACCGTGAAGCCAAGGCTGAGCTTGGCATTGAAGGAAGACCCGTCATTGTTGGTCCTTACACCTTCCTCAAGCTGTCCAAGGGCTATAGTCCAGATCAGCTTCAGGCCTGGATCGACCGTTTGCTTCCTTTATATATTCAAGTCTTGCAAGAACTGGCGGCAGAAGGCGCTGAATGGGTACAAATTGATGAACCTATCCTTTGCGTATCGCTCTCCGTGGAAGAAATCGGGCAAGTTAGCCAAATCTATAACAAGCTGGCGCAAGAAGTACCAGGCATCAAGCTGTTCCTGCAAACGTACTTCGAAGCCGTAGATCATTATAAGGCTGTTACAGAGTTGCCGGTTCATGGTATCGGTCTGGACTTCGTCCATGATCATGGACAGAACTTACAGTCGATCCGCGAGCTTGGCTTCCCGCAAGACAAGCTGCTGGGTGCCGGACTGATCGACGGACGCAGCATTTGGCGGGCAGACCTGAAGAGCAAGCTGGACGTTCTGAACGTATTGACGGAAGTGATTTCTGCCGACCGATTGCTCATTCAACCTTCCTCGACGCTGTTGCACGTACCATTCAGCGCAGCCGGTGAGCAGAAGCTCGATCCTGTTCTACGCGGAGCACTCGCTTTTGCCGAGGAGAAGCTGGAAGAGCTTGTATTGCTGGCCAAGGCTGGACAATCCGGTTATGAAGCAATCAGCAACGAAGCCGCTGCTGTCGAGCAAGCGCGTCAAGCCTTGCAACAATCGAGCGCCCGTCATCGCGAGCAGGTGGAAGCAGGGATTGCCGGACTGGCCTCCCAGCCGACATCCCGTCCGGACAGCTATGCTGTACGCCGGGGCATTCAGGAGAAGCGTTGGAACCTGCCGTTGCTGCCAACAACAACCATTGGGAGCTTCCCACAAACGCCGGAAGTTCGCAGTGCACGCCAAAAGTGGCGTAAGGGCGAATGGAGCAATGAGCGTTATGAGACGTTCATTCAAGAGCAGATCGCAGAGTGGATCAAAATTCAGGATGACCTGGGGCTGGATGTATTCGTACATGGAGAATTCGAACGGACAGATATGGTGGAATTCTTCGGCGAGAAGTTTGCCGGGTTTGCCTTTACAGCGAACGGATGGGTGCAATCCTATGGCTCGCGCTGCGTGAAGCCGCCGATTATTTATGGAGATGTCGACTGGACGGCTCCGATCACCGTGGCAGAAACCGTTTATGCACAATCCTTGACTGACAAACCGGTCAAAGGAATGCTCACCGGTCCGGTCACAATCTTGAACTGGTCCTTCGTGCGGGATGACAAATCTCGTGAGGAGGTGGCTTACCAAATCGCCCTGGCCTTGCGCCAAGAGGTTGAGGCTCTGGAAGCTGCCGGAATCGGTATGATTCAGGTCGACGAACCAGCACTGCGGGAAGGTCTGCCACTGAAGCGCGAGCAATGGGCAGCTTACCTGGATTGGGCAGTCAAGGCATTCCGCTTGTCCACTTCCACCGTCAAGAATGAGACACAGGTGCATACGCATATGTGCTATAGTGAATTCCACGATATTATCGATTCCATCAATGCGCTGGATGCCGATGTCATCTCTATTGAAACTTCCCGTAGTCATGGGGAATTGATCGGCAGCTTTGAAGAGAACACCTATGACAAGGGAATCGGACTTGGCGTATACGATATTCATAGCCCACGCGTGCCTTCCGTCGAAGAAATGAGCGTCATGATCGACCGGGCCTTGAACGTACTGAGTCCAGATCAGTTCTGGATCAATCCGGACTGTGGCCTCAAAACGCGGAAATACGAAGAAACCGTAGCCGCTCTGCGCGTTATGGTAGAAGCGACAGAACAAGCCAGAAGTAAGTATGGTAAATAAATAAGAGTTACAGCCGTAACATAAATAACCGTCCTGGAGGCATGGAAATCGCCAACAGGACGGTTTTCATTATTTAACCCGCCATCCATCTGTATTTTGCTGCAAATTCCACAAGCTTGCATACAGACCTTGCTGTGCCAGTAATTCGGCGTGCGTCCCTTCCTCAATCTTGCTTCCCTGCTCCAACACAACAATCTGATTCGCATTCTGAATCGTCTTTAGGCGATGCGCAATCAGAATCACCGTCTTGTTAGCTACCAACTCATTGATGGCCTGCTGTACGGCAGACTCGTTCTCCGGGTCCAGAGAAGCGGTTGCCTCATCCAGCAGGACAATGGAAGCATTCTTTAAAAGAGCACGTGCAATGGAAATGCGCTGCTTCTCTCCTCCCGACAGGGTTGAGCCTCCTTCACCAACCGGCGTATCATAGCCCTGCGGCAGACGTGAGATAAAATCATGACAGCAGGCACGCTTGGCCGCTTCTTCAATCTCTGCCTGAGTCGCATCCATCTTGCCGATTCTGATATTGTTGCCAATCGTATCCTGGAATAAATACACATCCTGAAACACCATCGAGATATCCCGTAGCAGACTGGAGGGGTCCATCGTTCGGATATCCGTTCCCCCAATCCGAATTTCTCCTGCCTGGATGTCCCAGAAGCGAGCCAGCAAACGCGTCACCGTACTCTTGCCACTGCCTGATGGGCCAACCAGCGCCGTAATTGTGTTCGGCTCCATGCGGAAGGACAAATCCCGAAGAACCGGCTTGCTATCATCATAACCAAAGGTGACCCGGTCAAATTCAATAGGTGTATGCGGTTGAATGCTCGCCGGCCCCTGCAAAGGAGACTCCTGCTGCACATCCATAATTCGCTGAGCGCTATAGGCAGAATAGCGCATCTCTCCATAATTCATAAGTACAGTGGTTAACGGCTCAAACACCTTGGTCCCAACCAGCAGGAACAGCAAAAATGAAGAAAGCGCCAGTTCACCGCCCACCAACAGGTAGCTGCCTGCAAAGATCATCAGCGTCATGCCGGAGCGAGTCAACAGCATAGCCCCCATAATCATGGGGCCCATAATTCCTTCCAAAGAAATGGAGGCACGCTTCAATTGATCGAAGGACTGCCTTAGACGCTCAAAGCGTTTCCCGCCGATATTGTGAGCCTTAATCTCACGGATTCCTGCTAAATATTCCTGAAGACGGCTGGCCGCCTCATTCTTGGCCTTTACATGGTTCTCGCTCAACCTCGCCTGCATTGAATCTGTAAGCCAGAGCAGCAATACACCGAATGGAATCGCTACAAACATAGCAAGCGCCATTCTCCAATCCAGAAAGACCATCCCGGCCAGGGCTATTACAGGCAGCATAATCGCACTGATCAATTGGGGAACATTATGAGAGATGGTTTGTTCAACCTGTCCATAATCCCCAAGGAGCAGATTGGTGATATCACCAGGATCACGCTTGCCGAAAAAGCCCAGAGAAAGGTGACGAATATGCTCTGCCAAGGACAGCCGACCCGTGGCCGCGACACTATAGGCTACCTTATACGTCTTATCATAAAGCGAGCTGTAAGCCGCATATTGCACAGCCAGCCAAGCAAGTAGAATAAGGCTAACCGTCCACAAGCGTCCGACATTCAGCTCTGTCGCCCCGGTCTGGGAGAAGAAGCGGTAAATGGTGTTGAATATATCCACCAGCAGCGCCGCTGGCACAATCTTCGCCATCCCATCCAGCAATGCGGCGAATGTGGCCGGACCCAAACTGCGAATATTGCCGCCCGATATATTGTGGAAATATTTAAGCATTCTCCATTCCCTCCTTCATGCCAGACACCGTTCTATCCACTTCTCCCAGCTTCCAGGTGGCCGCACTCATATGAGCCCGCCATAATTGCTCATATAGTCCTCGCTTCTCCCGAAGCTCCTCATGCTTGCCACGTTCAACAATTTCTCCACGATTCACGACCAGAATTTGCTCTGCTCCACAGATGGTGGACAATCGATGGGCTATAATCAGCACGGTCTTTCCCTTTACCAGTTCAACCAGACCCTGCTGAATTTTGTGCTCATTCTCGGCATCCGCATAAGCCGTAGCTTCATCCAGCACCAAAATTGGCGCATTCTTCAACAACGCCCGGGCAATCGCAATTCGCTGTGCCTCACCGCCCGATAAATAGGTGCCCCCTTCGCCAATTCGGGTATTGTAGCCCTCTTCTAACTGGACTATAAAGTCATGGCAACAAGCCGTCTTCGCCGCCTGGACAACCTCTTCACGAGTGGCCGTTGTATTGCCCATCCTGATATTCTCTTCAATAGTATCGTAAAAAAGATGCACGTCCTGGAACACAAAGGAGACGACATCCATCAGCTTCTCCGTGCCCATGTCCCGAATTGGCACACCACCGATCGTAATTTCACCCTCCTGAACGTCCCAAAAGCGCAAAAGCAGATTGGCAATGGTTGATTTCCCTCCACCGGAAGGCCCCACGAGCGCCGTCATTTCTCCAGCTCTGGCTATAAAGCTAATCCCGTTCAGTACAGGCTTGTAATCCTTGCTCTCCCGGCTCTCATAGGCAAAGGATACTTGGTTAAAGACGACATCATAGGAGGTCGGAATGCGCGGAACCGCAGGCTCCTCGGTCATCGGTTCAGCGAAGATAGCCTCGATACGCCGATTGCCTTCCACGATCTCCCGCAGACCACCGCCCAGATATAACAGCTTCAGCAGCGGTGCGGACAAGCTTGGCGCGACAATCAAGAATAAAATAAAGGTGATAGCAAAAGCCTGGTTAGCCGAATCACCGTTGAAGATAAGGATGCCGACAGGGACAATAAAGACAAACAACGAGCTGATAATAACGAAAAACAAGCTATAGGAGGTTTTACATAAATTCGTAATTCTCAAGGAAATATCACGGTATTTATCTACGGCCTGCTTGAATGTCAGGAAGGAGTCCGCTGTAATGCCGAATACCTTCACGGCAGGCATCCCTCTTACATACTCCACCCCCGTCGCATTCATCTCTTCCACCGCATATTGAAATTCGCGATAGGCTTTTTGCCCGTTTTCGCTGCCGAACATGCGGGATTGGAGCCAGATGCCGAAGGCAATCGGCAGAAGCAGCACCAATGCCAGCCGCCAGTCGAGCCAGAACAGGTAGCCGATCATAAGCAGCGGCACAACTACCGCACTAACTATATCAGGTAGTTGATGGGCGATAAACTGCTCCATTTTTTCAACACTAACCTCGATGATTTTCTTTAATTCGCCCGTAGCCGTTCTGGTATGATAGCCCATAGACACCTTGGCTACATGATCAGCCAGACGCACCCGCAGTTGATACAAAATGTTGAAGGCTGCAATATGCGAGCACATCCCCCCAATATATAGGGTGATCAAGGAAGCCAGCAGAGCAACGAAAGTGGTCATTCCCCAAAACAATATCAGGTCCTTATCAACATTCATGGGGTCCCGCGCATGTAGAAGCAGTTCTTCAATAATCTTGTATATCGCAACAAACGGAGCAATTTGCAAAAGACTGGAAATGACGGAGAATACGCTCGCCGTAATCAGCAATGCTTTCTTCTCCCCCGCTATTCTAAGCAGTCCCGATACCTCGGATTTCGCTTTCATCTGGCATTCTCCTTATTCTTTGAAGTCAGTAGGCGACTAATAATTGATAATGATTATTATTATCAATTAGATTTGATGCTTTGACAACCCTTTTCTCTATGGCGTCACTAATAATTGTACAAAGCAACAGAAAGACCCCAAAGATGCAACGATGAAGTTGCAAGTCTTTGAGGTCTTGGGAGACCCATCTATTTCCTCTGTCTATCGTTCCAGCCCTCCAGATAATACTCCATAGCTATCAGGGCATGGCTCTTGAATTCCACTCTATACCGTTCTATCTTCTGGTCAATGATCACCTGGCTCATAGCTTCTGGCATGCTGACCACATTTTTAAATCCTACGATGATGGCGTGCTGGGCCTGGAACAGTTCATAGAAGTCATCTTCCGTAAATCCCGCCACCCGCTCCACCAACAAACGTACAATACGTTCTAATGAAGTGAACATCCCCAAGCTAACCTTTACTGTCGTCTCATAATCTATATTTCGCTCCAAAATGGTGCTCTTGATGGCGCTCAGTCGAATAAAGACAGATTTCTCATCCAAAATGCCTGCCATTTCCTGCAGGAAGAAGACTTTAAACTCTTCATATGTCATTTTCCCTAATGGAAGCAGCAATTCCTCAAAGCCCTTGAACCGCTTCTCATATTCCAGAAATAAAATCTCCATAAAGAGAATTTCCTTCGTGCTGTAATAAAAGAACATCGTCCCCTTCGACACGTTGGCCGCCTTGGCGATATCAATCATTTTAATGTCTTCAAACGTGCTGTTCTTATATAAATCATATGCCACGTTCAGTATCAGCTTGGCTTTCTCGGCCTTGGCAACGTCTGTCATCGCTCTTCTCATGCCATCACCTCATATCCCGGAATATCTATTGACTTAAGGTCAATGGTATGAAAATGCACTTGGCTTGTCAATGCAAAGCAATCGCTCTATTTCAACATCCCTCTGATCGCCTTATCCAACGTTCGGTCACTTAACCATTTACTCATCAAAACAGAGGGTTTGGCCATTTTGCCTACCGCATATCTTGTTTTGGGACGGTTTACCTTTATCGCTTGAGCGACCACATCCGCAATCACGGTTGGTGGTGAAGAGGCACCGGGTTTGTACGAATTAGCATGCAGCTTGGCTACGCCCGTAGCAAGCTCCTTATAGGGACCCTCTCCGGAATTTTTCAACATCGGGCTTCCTGATACTTGGGCGAATTCCGTATCAATCGTACCTGGCTCAATAATCACAACATCGATGCCGAACGGTTCCACTTCAACTCTTAAGCAATCGGACCACCCTTCCAAGGCATGCTTGCTGGCATGATACCAGGCACCCAGAGGGGAATGCATTTTTCCGGCCACCGAAGAGGTATTAATAATTTTGCCGCTCCCTTGCTGTCTCATCTGTGGCAGGATCAACTGGGTAATTCTGGCCAGACCAAACAAATTGACCTCGAACTGATATCTGGCATCCTCCAGACTGACTTCCTCGGCACTGCCGTAGAGAGCAAAACCCGCGTTGTTGAAGAGTACATCGATTCTGGATTGCTCCTTCAAGATTCGCTGAACACAGGCCTGTATATCTTCGTCCTTGGAAATATCCATTTGTATCGGAATCGCTCCCAGGCTTTGCAGATCCTTCATGGGGTCTATCCGTCTTGCGGCAACATAAACGATATGTCCTTCGGACAGCAGCTTCTTGGCGCTTTCCTTCCCAATCCCCGATGATGCCCCGGTAATCAGAATCACTTTTCGTTCCATACCATACCCTCCCATGCAAAATAAATGATTAAAATACAAATGACCTCAGGTCATTGACCTAAGGTCGACTATAAATGACCCTAGGTCATTTGTCAATTTTATTTTGCTTCATGATTATGTAGTTGATTGTACAGATTTAATAAGCGATCTAATTGCTGTGATTTCTGAATTACCTTTTTTCCTTGCAAACCGTACAACTCGGCCAGTTTATTTAATTCCTTTCGCTGTTTCTCAATTTCTTCGCTTAGTTTTTTTCTCCTTTCCATCGTTCTTCATCCCTTCCTCTCTTGTAATATTTTAGGATGAATTGTCGAATCATTGATTTTTTTATTTACGGCAATCTCTTAAAACAAAAACACTCCCATTACAAAAATGGGAGTGATCTTCGCGCTCTTTCAAAATCATTAATTTTCACTTGCTGTATTAGAATTAGACCTAACTATTCTGAATCATTTCTGATGAGTATTGCCCCGATTGTAATGATATTTTTCTAATTTTAAACAGATAACCACACAATAATAGCCCATATCCCAAGCCTAGACCAATATAAATACCTAGTAAGTCAAGCTGATGAATAAAAATATAAAGAAACAGGAGTAACATAGCGTAAATGCAGGTGGAGTATACTAGTACCCACTTTTCTAAATCAATAGCCTGTAAGGCTGACTTTACAATAATTTGAATACCATTAATTAAGCTGAAAAAGGCTGCCCAAGGAAGAATATGAACAACTAGCGTAATTATAGAAATTTTATCTGTCATTAAGCTGGCTACAGGATTTGCAAAAACAGTTATTAGAATAGATAGTGGAATTGTAACAATTAATCCAAGCGTAATTGACAGCGGAATAAGCTTTAGAAAATGGCCGTTTTTATTACCATATCTTTGAGCTGTCAGAGTTAAACAACTTCCAGAGAACCCGTACATAGGTATAAGAAGAAATTCAAGTAATGTGGTGACTACACTGTATGTAGCTATAGATTCAACCCCAATACGTACAATTAAAATAGAAAGCATCATTGCAAAGAGCGTAAACTCAATCAAATCCTGTAACGCAAGTGGGAAATATAATTTCATTAATTTAGCTAAAATAGCTTTATTAAGGCTGAACGAGAAGCTGATTTTTTTCCATTTAAAAAAGGCAAAAATGTAAATGATCATATTTACAGCTAAGCCTAAAACAGTACCAATTGCAGCCCCCTTCACTCCAAGTTTGGGAAATCCAAATTTCCCATAAACAAGCACATAGTCAAAAAACACATTAATTATACTTGCCGGGATAAAACTCATGAGAAAGATTTTGGTTTTATTTATATTTTTGAAAAAAGCTGAAAAATTAAACAATACCATATTTAGTCCAATTCCTAACCCACCAATATATAAATATTCAGTAGCAGGTTCTAAAATCAAAGGCTCCAGACCATATATGTTTTTCAAAATTAGTTTTCCAAACAAGAGGATAATAATTTCGCACAGTAAGCCAATCACGATACATAAATTCACACTTGTGCTAAATGCTTTTCCGAACATAGTTAGATTATTTTCGCCCAAATATCTCCCACCAATAATATTGAAAGCCATTGAAATCATACCGATAGTTCCTGTAATTAAAAACAGAAAGGATGATGCAATACCGACTGCCGCAAATTCATGAACCAGGGTTCTTCCTATAATAGCTTGATCACCAATCTGAAAAAAAACTTGAATTATTTGTGTTAACACCATTGGACCTACAAAGTTAATCAGGAGTTGCATATCGCTTTTATTTTCTTTAATCCAATTTTTAAGCATACATGATATCTCTTAACTTTTGATCTTTAATTGTAATGTATTTATCTAATTCTGTTAAAAATTCCTTTATATCTGAAATTACTTCATCGTAGCCCACATGATAATTTAGAGCGATAGTTGTTGCTATGTTCTCTAAATTTTCACCTTCCTCTAATCTGTTAATTATTTCAACTGTTATTTCATTAATCATCAGGACACTACCATTAATCGCCAATACACCTGTTCCGTCATCCTCTGTTCTTAATATAAAAGGCACCCCAAGATTTTTTATTTTCTTCTTCACACTAAGACCCCCTTCGGACACCTTGTATCAGAATGATAAATACTCTTGTTCATAGCAAAAGCACACGCTCTACAACCTCCACCACACTTGTTTAACAAATCACAGTTTCTACAAGCGCCTGTTATATTATTAATTGAAGCTGTTCTAAATAAATTAAATATTTCAGAATAATTCCATATTTCCAATAGGCTCTTATCCAGCAGGTTTCCGGCACTTAATTCATTTTCTGAGATCATAAGACTACAACCGTAGACGTTTCCCTTTCCATCTATTGCCAAGTTGTCTTTGCCTGCTGTGCAAAAAAACTCATGCTCATCAAAAGTAGTTTCTGCATCATTACGAATCCATACATCAATGTCATCTTCCCTACCATTATTTAATAGGGGTAAATATAATTCCCAGGGACATTTACTCTCTCCTGTAGAAACAATATTTAAATTTACTGGGAGTGCATGATTTTTCTTAAGCGTCGTTAATTCAAGGAGTATTGCTGACCACTCATCAAAATCCAGATATACATCAGAGAAGTTTTCAGAAGCATTGCCCACTGATGCAAGCAACATAATCGCAACATTTTCAATCCCCATCTCAGCTATGAATTGTATCGTCTCCAGCACATATGGGGCATTATATTTAGTTAGAGTAATTATTCCATCAACTGGTATGTTAAACTCATGTAAATTCCTTATCGCCTTAACTGTTTTATTAAAAGCACCTAACTGCCCTCTACACTTATCATGTATGCTTTCATCCGGACCATCAATACTTATACAAATTTTGGATACGTTTGTTTCACTAATTTGTTTGGCTATTTCCTTATTTATTAGAGTTGCATTTGTATTTACGTAATATTCAAAATCATACTTATCCGCTAATTTCATTATTTCTAAAAAATCTGATCTTAAAAAAGGTTCTCCTCCTTCTAAGCTAACACGCATAACCTCCAACTCATCCAACTGCATAAATATTCTATCAATATCTGACAACTCCAGAAAATTAATATTATTTTTAATATCAGGCGCTGATGCTGAACAAAAATCACAATTAAGGTTACATCTAGATGTAACTGAAAAATCAGCATAAAAAGGTTTTCTTACAACAGAATTAGTCATATGTAAGCCTCCCACTATAAATTAATGCTTTCTTGGCCCTAATATATAAAATCAACCTTCTGAAGGTAGCCTCTTTGCTATTGATAAAAGCTAAGATTATTCTAATCTTAGCTTTTATCAATACACATTAATTTAAGATGTTTTACGGATAGGGTCACTAGAAATAACATGGTTTTTACCCCAAAGAATAACTGGCTTTAATTCAGGTTTTGTGTAAGATTTCATCTATTATCACCTCCTATTAATAAATATAGAATTTATGGTTTTATTTGTAAATATTTTTATTTCTTTATATTTAATTTCCAGTAATAACGGCAGCAAAAAGACTCTCATTAAAAAATGAGAGCCTTGCTTCATTCTGCTGTAATCATTGTTGAAATAAAGGATTAATGTACAGATTCACAATGTGTTGTTTAATCTTTTCATGGGTTAGGCCCCGCTGTGCTTTAAAAAAGAGATACAGATCTGGTGTCAAGGTGGCTAACAAGGCATCCGTTCTAAATCCGGCATCGCCGTCCTTATTGTTCTGCATCGACGGTGATGCTGCAATGAGTTCATACACCTGTGCATATAAGAAGTTATACACCTGAGATTTGTATATAATTTGCTGTCCTTCTTCGCAGGAGGGTCCTTGGATATAAACTAGCCAGTTGGAGTGCTTGTCAATAAATTCGACAGCATAATGGATCAATGCCACCAGTTTTCCTTGTAGAGACATCTCCTTATTTTGTTGCAGATAGCTGCTTACTTTATCAACGAACTCCTGGCTGCTTTCTTGGATCAGGTCCTGACATATCTCCCCTTTATGGGCATAGTGCCTATAAAGCGTACCTTGTCCAATTCCTGCTGTTGTTGCAATCTTCCTCATCGTAATGTTATTGATTCCATGTTCTGCAAATAGCGATTGTGCCGTCTCTAAAATACGCAGTCTGGATTTAATGACGTCTTTCCGCTCTTTTTTCGGTTGCATTTCATTACACCTCTTGAGTGTATTCTAACAAAACGCCTCATACTTTACGATACATGAGCTACGAAACACTGGGTTTTGAGGCGTTCTTATGCAGAACTATAGGGACTGCTGGCGTCCCTGCTTCTTGATAGCCTGGGGCGCGGAGTTAGATTGGAACACTAACTTGATTAATGGTGGCGTTACTAATGTGGTCAGAGTGACGACGAGCACAACGGATGTGAAGTATTCCTCTGGCAACAAACCTGCGGATAAGCCTGAAGAAGCAATGATTAAGGCCACTTCTCCTCTAGAGATCATCCCCGAACCGATTGCTGCGGCCCCGCGGAATTTAAATCCGGTCAACAAGGCACCCAAGCCGCCACCAACCCATTTGGTCAAAATCGCCACGCACGTGAGTAACAGCATGAACCCAATTTGATTCCCCATTCCCTCAAAGGTGACATTAAGCCCGATGCTTACAAAGAAAACAGGTACAAAAAGCGTATAGGCAATAGGCTCTACCTTCGTTTCCACAATATGTCGATAAGACGTTCTTGAGATGGCTAACCCTGCGGCAAAGGCCCCTATAATTCCTGCCACCCCCAGCATTTCCGCAAAGTAAGAAAAGCCGAAACATATCAGCAGAGCGCCACTCATAATACCTTCAGTTATCTTGAATTTGGCCATCAGCTTTAAGGCCCATGGCACTACAAACCAACCTGCTGCAATAATTATGGTGAAGAAGAGTAATTTCTTGAAGATCATCAAAGGAATGGACACGGCCTCTGCCGTCCCCAGCAAGCTCATCATTACCGCAAAGAGAACGACTACCACCACGTCATCCACCACAGCAGCTCCCAGAATCGTGGTTCCCTCCCTGGAACTCAGTTGATTCATCTCTTTTAAGGTCTGAACTGTGATACTGACAGAGGTTGCGCACAGAAGAATTCCTATAAATAAAGCGTATGTTTGAGACAGTCCCAAGCCTACAGCCAAGCCATAGCCTCCTATAAAAGGAAGAATGATTCCCCCGAATGCTACCGCACAGGAAGGAAGCCAATTTTTACGCAGTTGCTCCATATCTGTCTCCAAACCGGCTATAAACATAAGTAGCAACACACCGATTTCCGCAAAAGCATGAATCAGCTCTCCACTATGCACCCAGTTCAAAACAGCGGGACCAATCAGTACCCCTGCAAGCAGCTTGCCTAATACAGCCGGTTGACCAAGCCGCACGGACAAATCTCCGGCCAGCTTCGTTGAAACGATAATCAGAATAAGACTCAAAATAAATGACATCAACAATCCCCTTCCTTTGAAGTAAATGATGTATATGACCGACCTAGCTAATTTTGAAAACAAAAAGAGCCCATCAACACACGATTTCTTGTAAATAAATACAAGTATCCCGTATTTGACAGGCTCCACCGAGTCATACATATTGAATTAAAATTAATCATAAGTCATTTCAGTAAAAATTTCAAGACAATACCTGCCTCAGGCACCACCTCTGTTTATTTAAGAGTTGAAAGGAGTTAAAATTGGATCAAGCCATACCCTAGTTGAAGCAAGTACACTACGCTCTTTTTATTTCGATAAATTTGTTCATTCTAACAAATAGTAATAGGCATCTTGCTTACTACTGACAAGGAGGGCTCTAATGGAATCGTTCGAACACATATTACTCATGCTGGCCGCCATATCCCTGTCCTATTTGATTAATCGATTTATGCCCAGACTTTCCATCCCTATCATCCAAATTGCTTTGGGTGTGGGGATTTCACTGCTGCCATTGGAGCACTCGATTGAACTGGACCCGGAGTTGTTCCTGGTGCTGTTCATTGCTCCTTTACTGTTCAATGATGGCAGGCATACGGACAAGAAGACATTATGGGAGTTGAAGAAGCCGATCCTCCTCATGGCGCTTGGGCTTGTATTCGCTACGGTCTTTGTGCTTGGCTATTCCCTGCACGCGCTGATCCCCGTTATTCCGCTTGCCGCGGCTTTCGCCCTGGCCGCAGCACTCGCACCAACCGACGCTATTGCTGTTGGCGCGTTGAAAGAGCGGGTAAAAATTCCTCCACGTATCATGCACATCCTGGAGGGGGAATCGTTAATTAATGATGCATCTGGTCTGGTGTCTTTTCAATTCGCCGTAGTAGCCATGATGACCGGAGCGTTCTCCTTGGCATCCGCAAGTCTCGGATTTTTATTTATCTCACTGGGTGGCATTGTGTTGGGACTAGCCCTCACGCTGGTAAAATCCATCCTTGTGCGCTGGATTCGTAGACTGGGTATGGAAGACGTAACCTTACATATGCTGATTGAAGTGTTGACTCCATTCCTCATCTTCATGGCCGCTGAAGAATTAGGTGTCAACGGCGTACTTGCCGTTGTCGCGTCCGGGATTGCCCACTCTTTCAGCTTCCGAAGACTGGACCCGGAGTTGGCCAAGCTTCGTGTTGTTTCCAAAAATACCTGGTCCGTCATTATCTTCACGCTGAATGGACTCGTGTTCCTGTTGCTAGGGACACAGCTTCTGAATATTTCCCGTGACATCTGGATCAGCGGGGACATTACTCATACCCGCCTGATCC
The DNA here is from genome assembly GCF_001486585.1 of Paenibacillus senegalimassiliensis. Taxonomy (GTDB): domain Bacteria; phylum Bacillota; class Bacilli; order Paenibacillales; family Paenibacillaceae; genus Fontibacillus; species Fontibacillus senegalimassiliensis. The sequence continues at coordinate 59,415 of NZ_LN909043.1, read as the reverse complement.
TCTATATTCTGCTTATCACCGTGTTCCTCTTGGGTCTGCGCTTCCTATGGGTAATGATCGCAGTCAATCCCTCAATCAAGCGAGAAGAGGACAGCCCATCCCGCAAATGGAGGGAAGGACTGATTCTAAGCTTTGGCGGGGTCAGAGGTACCATTACACTCGCAAGTACCTTGTCTCTGCCCTTGCTGCTTGCTGACGGGTCCGCATTTCCAGCAAGAGATCTGATGATCTTCCTGGCCGCTGGGGTAATTCTGACGACGCTGCTGATAACCAACTTCCTGCTCCCCGTTCTCATTGGCGAAGAGAGCGAGGCCAAGCGAGACATCGAAGAGGAGGAAGCCAAGGTTGAAATTTTGCGCAAGGTAATCGCTAGCCTGCATGAACAGGCAACCGAAGAGAACAAGCTGGCGCTTCAGGTGGTCATCCACGCCTATGTCAACCGAATTCAAACATTGGACACACAAGATTTAGGGGAAGAGAAACAACGCAAATGGTGGATTTCCTGTCTGGAGTGGGAGCGTGAACGTACCCATCTAGCGATTGAGAATCAGGAGATCGACCTGTTATTCTTGCTTCGCTACCTATATCGATTGGATCGGAGATTACATCTCTATACGAGCGATGTACGTTACCGTGGCAATAAGTTACCTCTCAAGAATTTGACTCATCTTCTGCGAAGAAGGCCAGATTCCCACGATGAAAGAAAGCAACGCAAAGCAAGGATTGATGCCTTCCATGCGAAGAACTGCGAATTTGTGCTCCGCAAACTGGGGGAAGCTCTTGCCGAAGCCCCAACAGAGACAGAGGTTATCAATCCTTTAATCTTGCGTTATCAGAATGTACTTGCAAGGGTATCGAATAGCAATAACTTCTCTAGCCCTCAGGCCTTCGAACAAGAATTCGATGAATTAGCCAGAATCGGGATTCAGCTAGAACGTGATTACACCCATGCTGCCTTCGAGAATGGGCAGATTTCCAGAGCTGCGATGACCGAACTGAGACGGGTTATTTCTTTGATGGAACAAGATCTCAAAGTGGAGGCCCTGTAAAACTTGCTGTTTCAGCCCTCCGCTGCACAATTGCCAGAGAAGTCTGGTGCTCGCCCTCCGACGATTACCAGGCTGCCACCAGCCCGTCCGTACGACTATCGCTGCCGCCGACCAGAACTCCGCTGCCCGGATCACGCCAAATGATCTGGCCACGTCCGAAGCTATATGCATCGGCAGCAGCCTGGATATCATGTCCCCGCCGGGCCAAGGCCTGAGCAATATGTGCCGGGAAGCCAGGCTCTACCAGCACGGTTCGGCCCCCTTGCCATTGCCAGCGCGGAGCATCCAGCGCCGCCTGGGGATGCAAGTGGAAGTCGAGCGTATTCATCAGCACCTGAACATGACCTTGAGGTTGCATCAGCCCGCCCATGACTCCGAACGGACCCACCGCTTCCCCACCTCTTGTAAGAAAGCCCGGAATAATCGTATGATAACTTCTCTTGCCTGGTTCCAGACGATTGATGCTGAGCGGGTCAAGGGAAAATCCATAACCCCGGTTCTGCAAGGCAATACCGGTATTTTCAACGACCAGGCCGGAACCGAAGCCGGTATAATTGCTCTGAATGAATGAGACCATGTTGCCTTCATCGTCAGCGGTAGCTAAATACACTGTGCCACCTGCCGGCGGCTTACCTGCTTCCGGCAGTGCCGCCGTGTCCCCGATCAGAGCGCGACGGGCATCGGTATATGTCGGATTCAGCAGATCAGCCGGCTTGATCTTCATGCCGCGAGCATCGCTGATATAATGCTGCCCATCGGCAAAGGCCAGCTTGATGGCCTCAATCTGACGATGAACCGTCTCAATCTCCTCTCGCTCGTGCCGTTCCCAGCCCCTGAGAATCCCCAGGGCCAGCAATGCCACCAAGCCCTGACCGTTGGGCGGAATCTCCCAGACATCATATCCGCGATAATTCGTCGAGATCGGGTCCACCCATTCGGGCGCAAACGCCGCCAAATCCCCGGCGTCCAGGAACCCGCCATGCTCGGCGATGCATGCCACGATTCGTTCTGCCAGCGCTCCGCGGTAGAACGAATCGGCGTCCGTCTCGCCGATGAGGCGCAGCGTCGCCGCGTGCGCAGGCGAACGGGCACGGTGACCGGCAGCGCGCCGTACTGCGGCATGCGGTCATGGCCCAGCGCCCGCACTGCCTCCAGCGAAATAGCAGCGGGCGACGGGCCGCTGCTATTCAAGCCGTGCAGCTTGCCCTCGCTCCACACCAACGCGAAAGCATCGCCGCCGATGCCGTTGGAGCAAGGCTCCAGCACGGTTAAGGCCGCGGCCGTAGCAATGGCCGCGTCAATCGCATTGCCGCCGCGCTTCAACACATCCAGCCCGGCCTGCGCAGCCAGCGGCTGGGACGTAGCGACCATGCCCCGCGCGCCATAGACCGGAACGCGATGGGACGAGTAGGGATGATACAGCGGATCAAATGCCATGAAGCACCTCTCTCCTTAGAATAAATTCATGCTTAAGTAGCGTTCTCCCGTATCCGGCGCAATACATAATACCCGCCGCCCCGGTCCGAGACGACGGGCCTCCTGCAATGCAGCCCAGACAGAGGCACCGCCGGAGGGACCGATCAGAATGCCTTCCTGTGCGGCCAACTGCCGAATGGTCTCCAGGGCAGCTTCATCGGCGACCTGGACGATCTCATCATAGACTTCCGTGTTGAGAATCGCCGGGATGAATCCCGGGCTCGTCCCCACCAGCTTATGCGGTCCCGGTTCGCCGCCGGACAATACCGGCGAGCCTTGCGGCTCCACGACAATGACGCGAACTTCGGGCAGTTGCTCTTTGAGCGCTTCGCCAGTTCCCGTAATCGTGCCCCCTGTACCGGAGGTCGCCACAAAAGCATCTAGCCGCCCTTCCATTTGCTCCAGAATTTCCAGCGCCGTTGTGGTGCGGTGAATATCCGGGTTAGCCGGATTCTCGAACTGCTGGGGGATGAAGCTGCCGGGAATCTCCCGGCTTAGCTCCAGCGCCTTCTCAATGCTGCCGGGCATCCGCTCCGCTGCCGGGGTCAACACAACCTCGGCTCCGTACGCCTTGATCAGGTTGATTCTCTCCTGTGTTGCATTGTCGGGCATGACCATAATGGCCCGATACCCCTTGGCGGCAGCGTTCATCGCCAGGCCAATGCCCGTATTGCCGCTCGTTGGCTCGATGATCGTCGCGCCCGGCTGCAAATGGCCCTGCCGCTCTGCTTCTGCGATCAAATTGTAAGCGGCCCGATCCTTAACGCTGCCGCTAGGGTTAAAATATGCCAGCTTCACGTAGACCTCGGCATCGTCCGGTCCGGTCAAGCGATGAATGCGCACCGCCGGGGTATCGCCGATTAATTCGGTAATACTTTGGACGACCTTGACCCGCGAAGCTCCTTTTACAGCCCCTGTACCTTGCTTCTCCTGTGTAAGCTTGCTCATGACAGCACCTTTCCTTCCGTATAGCGGTTGACCGGATAAGGAATACCCAAGTTACCCCGTAGTGTATCAGATTCATACTCCTTACGGAACAAGCCGCGCTCCTGCAAAATCGGCACGACCTTCTCTACAAATCGGCGCTGATTGTAATGGGTACCTTTTAGAATAAATCCATCAACCGCTTCCCCGGTAAAATACGTCTCGAATTTGTCGGCAATATACTCGGCCGTTCCCACGAAATCCCCCTTCGGGTTAGCCGCCTCCAGCGCTAACTGGCGCAAGGTCAGCTTCTGCTCCCTCGCGATACGCAAGTAATATTCAGCCGTCGACTTGAAGCTGTCCTTGCCGACATCACCCAGATCAGGTAGTGGCTCATCCAGCGGGAACTGCGAGAAATCGAAGAAGCTGAAGTAACGGCTCAAATATTTCACCGCAAAATCAATGTCGATATAATCCAGAGACTTCTGGTACAACGCATCCGCTTCCTCCTGCGTGTCGCCGACGATGGGCTCAATGGCCGGGAAAATCAGCAACTCCGACGAGGAGCGGCCATAGGAAGCGGCACGACGCTTCCAGTCTCTATAATGGTTCTGCGCTTCCTCTAGGTCTCCCGTACTCGTCCATGTGGAGAATACGGCATCAGCATGCTTGGCCGCTAGTTCCTTGCCCGTCTCGGAAGCTCCGGCCTGGAAGACGATGGGCCGTCCCTGCGGGGAACGCTCCATATTCAGCGGCCCTTGGACGGAGAAGAATTCTCCTCGATGATTTAGCGTATGCATCTTGTTCAAATCGACGTAAACGTCGCGCTCCCGGTCACGGACAAAGGCATCATCCTCCCAAGAATCCCACAATCCCTTGACCACCTCAATATATTCATGGGCAATTCGGTAGCGTAGTGCATGATCATGAATCTTGTCATGACCATGATTGCGGGCGACTCCCTCCAGCGCGGAGGTAACGGCGTTCCACCCGGCCCGGCCACGGCTGATTACATCCAGCGACGCCAATTGTCGTGCGGTTGTGAACGGCTCGCTGTAGGAGGTAGTGAATGTGCCTACCAGACCCAAGTGCGTGGTCACGGACGAAATGGCGGCGAGCGCCGTCATTGGCTCCAATCGGCTCAAGAAGGGCCACGTTGAATCTTCGCTAATAAATGCCGAGTCGGCAATGAACCCGAAATCAAATTTGCCCGCTTCACCAATGCGCGCCGATTCGATATAAGCAGCAATATTGGCGGCGCCATCGGCCCGGACGTCCGGGTCCTTCCAGTGTCCGCCTCCTCCTTGAAGAAAAATACCTAATTTCAACTGACGCTCTGCCATGCCCAATCTCCTCCTTTTTCTGACTATATAATACAAATTGATGCTTAAGGGTATAGCTTTCTTGTTATAGGGAAAACCTCCCGTTAAATTGCTCATATCCGCCAAAATTGGGGATTTATATGGAATTTCTCATGCTAATTATTATGAAATGGTCGATTCTGGGGAAAAGCCCAAAATTAACATGAGGATTTCCCGCTATTTATGATATTTAGTAAAATACAGGCGAATTAGCGGGAGGATTTCCCGTTAAAGCGCGTTAGAGGTATATTGGTTTTTGTTTTGATCCTTCTTTGATTCAACTTATAGTAAGCAGCAAATCGCTGCCCCTTGTGTTTCACATAAACTCTGTCCAGTCTTAGCAGCCTCAGTTAACCCAACAAATCCGGTTGCTCCTTAACAATGCTTTGGTACATCGGCTGGAAGCTCAGCCAGCCGGATGCAGGTGTGGTGCGGGCAGCGATACCGCGCGCCACCTCGGCGTCCAGCGGCTGCGGGGTACCTGAGGCTTCTGCGAGAATCTGTACCTGGCAGTTTTTCTCCAGGGAAACGAACCAGTAAGCCATTTCATCGACACTATGACCCACTGTCACAATGCCATGATTCTTGAGAATCAATCCCCGGTTATCCGTACCGAGCGCCTTGACCAGGTTCTCCCCTTCACCGCCCGCATGGCTGTCATAAATATCATGCTTCTCAAAGAAAACAGCCGATTCGTTCGTAATCGGGTCCAGCAGCCTGCCATAAGTGGACCAGATACGGCCATATACCGAATGAGTGTGTCCTGCCGCTACGATATCCGGGCGTAGCTTGAGTAGCTTGGGATGCAGCAGCATCGCTCCTGGATGCACAAAGCCCTCCCCGTAAGCAATATCTCCATCATAGTTAAGCAGCAGCAGGTCGCTGGCCTTGATCAAGGCGAAGCTTACGCCAAACGGGTTCACCCAGAAGTGATCTGTAAGAATCGGATCGCGGGCAACCAGATGGCCCATCACTCCTTCATCGAAGCCCAGCTTCGAGAAGATCCGGAAGGCTGCGGCGAGGCGCTCCTTCCGATGCTGCCGCTCCTCCTCCAGCGTTGCAAACACAGGCGGTTGCGGGCGTGGACGTTGTTTGGGCTGAGTAGTCATATTTGAATTCCTCCTTGGTTGGCGGATCATAAAATAAAGTTTAACGGGCAATCCAGGCTTCTACATCAAAATCTCCGGCCGCTACGCCTTCCTTCACCAAAAAGTCCTTGGATACGGTGATCAGGCGAACTCCTTCATCCGTAATGGCAGTCTCGGAAATATCCTCAATCGGATACAGCTCGGGAACCACATCGACCGGAGCCCCCGTCAGTTCTGCCAGCCAGGCGTAATACTCGTCCGGTTTGGCTTTCAGGTCCGCAATGGCCTTCTCTCTGGCTTCATTCCAAATTCGGGGGAATTCAGGGAACTTCTCCAGGTAGCTCTCCGTCACCACATCCGCTGAGGCAAAAGCCAAATTCGGATCACTGGCGCTATCATGAATGGCCGTAAAGCCTTCTTGCAAAATTTGATGCACCACCAGCAGATACGGCACCGTCGCAACCGCATCGACCTCGCCTCGCTTCAAGGCAGCCAGCGAGTCTCCCGTAGAGTTAATGTTAATGACTTCCGCGTTGACTCCGGCCTCACTGAGGATGGTTAACAAATAACGATGCATCGCTGAGCCTTTGACCACAGCCGCCTTCTTGCCCTCCAGATCCTGCAGCGACTTGGCCCCATTCTCGGGGGCAACAAGAATGCTGCGGCCGTTCACCGTGCGGAGCGTAATCAGCCTGGTTTTGGCCCCGGCTGCCTTCGCGTTGATTGCAGGGGCATCTCCGGATAAGCCCACATCCAGGCGACCACTAATTAGCGATTCATTCAGATCGGGGCCAGTCAGAAATCCGGTAATGTTGACCTCTTCAATGCCATGCTCCTTGAGATGCTCTTGAATGATGCCTGTATGGAAGCCCCAGCCTTCTGCATCGGCTGGCAGCTTGGTAGCTCCGCCCACGTAACCAAAGTTCAAGACGGTAGGGGTATCGCCACCGCTCGCTCCCTCTTTGTTCCCCTCGCCTCCCGGAGAAGCGGCGCCCGCACCGCAACCTTGCAACAACAGGGCAAGTGCAGCGACTAGAGCCAAATGGAACCCGTATTTCTTTATTTTCATGATCGTTCCTCCTTATTGGTTCTGATTCTTGTTGTTCATCCTAATCCTCTCACCTGTTAACTAACCCTTGAAGCTGTCCTGCCAGGTTAACAGGCGACGCTCCAGCCAGCGCACGAAGGAGTCCACCAGCTTGCCAATGAGCGCAAAGATCAGAATACCGGCAAAGATAATATCCGTGCGGTTATTGGATTGGCCAAAGGTAATCAAATAACCAATGCCTTCCTGGGAACCGATGATTTCAGCTACGACCAGGCCCAACCATGAGCTGGCTAACGATAAACGCAGGCCTAGCAGCAGATTGGGAACCGTGGCTGGAAGAATCAATCGCGTTACTTGCCGAATGCGACTGAATTCCAGCACCCGGGAGACCTCGACAAGCTTGGGATCGACATGACGGATACCAGCATAAGCGTTCATATAAAGTGGGAAAAAAGCAATGTTGGCAATAATTACGATTTTTGATATCTCACCAAAGCCGAACCAGAGAATAAAGAGCGGGGCGAGCGCGAGATTAGGCGTCAGCCGCAGTAGTTGCAAGGACGGATCAACATACTCTTCCGTCCGCTTAGAGAATCCAACCAGAAGGCCCAACACTAGACCAAGCCCGCCCCCAATCAGGAAGCCAATTGCTGCACGCCATAAGCTGATGCCCAAATGCCCGAAGATCTGACCTGTAAATACAAGCTCGACGAGGGTGCTCGCAATGACCAGCGGCGATGGCATGAACAAATCATCGATGATCTGTCGATCGGATAACACTTGCCAGACAGCAAGGATAGCAATCGGCAACGCTGCACCCAGAGCAATCTCCCCCAAGGACAGCTTCCGCTTCGAGCTTGGCCTGCGTCCGTGCAGATCCTTGCTGCGTCTCGGCCATTTCAGTGCATTTACCAGCCTGCTCATTCCGGTTCCTCCTTTCTATGGGATCGATGACACTAGTCGCTCCCTTGCTATCGTTGATCATTTATTAGCTTCGCCTGGCTTAGTCCTTCCAGCGAAGGAAATAACGTTCTATACGCCGAATCAGCCAATCGCTCAACACGCCGATTAGCGTGAAGGTGAATATACCCACGAAGACAACCGGTGTTTTGCTCATCGCCCGGGCATCCATCATCAGATAGCCGATGCCTGAGGAAGCACCCATCATTTCCGCGACCACCAGACTAAGCCAAGCTATCGCCACCGACATCCGAATACCAAGGAAGAGATTAGGCAGCGAGGCTGGAAGCATGAGCTGAATGACCTGACGGAGCCTGCTGAATTCCAGCACCCGGGTTACCTCGAACAGCTTGTTGTCCACACCCCGCAAACCGAGGAAGACATTAATATAAAGCGGGAAGAATGCCCCCTTGGCGATTAGCAGCACCTTCGATGTCTCACCTATACCGAACCAAAGTACGAACAAGGAGGTCACCGCCAGATGGGGGACCATGCGCAGCATTTGCACCGCCGGGTCCATCGTTCGTTCCACCCAGCGGAACAACCCCACAACGATTCCGAGCAGCAAGCCTGCGCCACCGCCCAGCAAGAATCCGAGTAACGCACGTTGCAAGCTGATCTCCAGGTTGCTCCACCATGCCCCCGACTGCACCAGGGAGATAAAGGTCTCGGCAATGCGGGAGGGGGCCGGGAATAGCAAATAAGAGATATATTCGTGAGCACTCAGATATTCCCACACCGCCAGAAGCAACACAGGAAGGACCAGACCCCTGAGCGTTCTGAGGTATCCGCCATGCCGGCCAATCCCTGTCTTTAACCGCTTCTGCCTGCTTGCTTTTGCCACATTGTACTTCGCGGTTGCCGCCTCTTGAAACCGCATATTCGACCATCACCCCTCTTTTATCTATTACTCCTACAAGGATACTAGGAATTATTTTCGTTTATTTAAACATATAAATCTGTATAATGTAAACTATAATTTTTTTATATTTGCATAAATGAAATTTATACTATTAAAATGTGAGGCGATGGCCTGTGCGGATTGAACAACTGCAATATGTGGTGGAGATCGCTCAAACGGGGTCTATTTCATTGGCGGCGGAGAAGCTCCATTCCTCCCAGCCGAATATCAGCTATGCTCTGAATACGCTGGAGGAAGAACTAGGCGTGCAGATATTTCATCGCAAACGCGGGGGAACCGAGCCCACAGAGATCGGGAAGACGCTTATTGCCCAGGCTCAGGACATCCTGGAGCGATTGGATAAGCTGAAGCTGACCGCAAGGAACCAATCCGCACTCATCTATGAACAAATCCGGATCGGGGCGGTTCCTGGAGCATGCAACAGCTTCCTGCCGAAGCTGTTGTCTCGATATAAGGACAAATATCCCAACGTGAATCTGGAGCTTATTGAAGCGAATTCCGATGAAATTGAGGAAGATGTGATTCAAGGGAAGCTGAATTTGGGATTGGTAGGATTACTGGGAGAGCATGAGTTTAAGCATTTGGAGGCGGAGCAATTTCTGTCTTGCCAACTGGTGGCTTGCGTGGGACCGGAATCTCCCTTGGCGGGCAACAGCCAGCTTTCGTTGGCCGACATCGTTCAGTACCCGCTGGTGAACATTTCCGATAACATCAAGATGGAATTGATGAAGCATGGTACGCCCAAGGAAATTTTTCATTCGACGCGAACGGAAGCTACCAAGCATATCATCTCGGAGAGCATGGCTACCAGCTTCTACCTTGATATTTCCTTGGTCAAGGACCCTTATGTGCTGATGGGGCGAATATTACCCATTCCCATCAAGGAGAAGGTCGAGGTCAAATTGTATTGGATTCGCTCCAAGCAGAGTACATCCATAGCGACAGAGGCCTTTATTCAGGAACTCATGCTGAACATGCGCTACCTGTATAAATAAAGGCCTCCGGGCAACATTCATTATTCAGTTTAAATACCAGCGCCGGCCTCGCCCGGTCTGAATTCATCGATTTGCTCGAACTCGCGAAGCACGGCGTAACGGAATTCCTGGAACGCTGTGCTTGCTTTTTTGCGTGGGAACGGTAAATCCACTTTGATAACCTTCTGTATTTCCCCGGGACGGGGCTTAAGAATGACGATTCGGTCAGCAAGAAATACAGCCTCATCGATATCATGAGTAACGAAGATCATCGTCGTCTTGTTCGCTTGCCAGATGTCCAGCAGGACATCCTGCATATGAGCCCGCGTGAAGGCATCGAGCGCTCCAAACGGCTCATCCAGCAGCAAGATACGCGGATTGCGTAACAGCGCCCGGGCAATCGCTACCCGCTGGGCCATCCCTCCGGACAACTCCTTCGGGAATGACTTCTCGAACCCCTGTAGGCGAACCAGTTCGATAAGTTCCCCTACCTTGCGTCGCACCTCGGCGTTGCCTAGGGAGAGGTCGGAGGCAATATTCTTCTCCACCGTTAACCAGGGAAACAACCGGGGCTCTTGAAATATAAACCCCTTGTCGATGCCCGGCGCCTTGATCGGTTCCCCGGCCAATTGGACTTGGCCGTCATACTTCGTATCCAAGCCTGCAATAATACGCAGCAGGGTACTCTTGCCGCAGCCGCTTGGACCAATCACTGTAATGAATTCGCCTTCTTCCACCTTCAGATGTAGATTATGCAGCGCATGAACTACGCCTTGATTGCTAACGAACTTCTTCTCCAGACCGGAAATGTCAAGCCATGTCTCGCTCAATGGATTCCCTCCCCTTCTTGTTCTCAGATTAAATTATTCCTATTTGTTTAATAGGAATAATACCCAAACCCCTTGGACCTGTCAACAACCTACAGAGCTCCCCTAGCCAAATACAGCACCCGCCGGGAATCTCCCGGTGGATGCTGTATGGCTGATCTTACTTATCATCACTTTATTTAACGAGCCGTGTAATCAGTGTATGCCTTCAATATTTCATCAAGCTGGAGTCGTGAGGTATCTGGCACCAAATAGTTCGCTTCATGCAGAAATGTCGGTGCTCCAACCCCTACCGAGAACATCTCCGCCTGATTGATTGCCTCGATACCCGCCTCGGAGTCCTCTACGCCGATGCAAGCGGCGTAAGGAACGCCCAGGACATCGGCAGCATTGAGGAAAGTCTCTGGATGTGGCTTGCCAAAGGCAATGCGTCCAGGGTCCACAATATACTCGAATGCCTTGGTAAGTCCCAGCTTCTCCAAGACAAAGGTTGCGTTGCGGCTGGCTGATCCCAAGGCGATCCGCAGCCCCCTTGCCTGAATCTCCTCAAGCAACTCCGTGATACCGGGCAGGATGTCGCTGGGACGAATGGCTTCAATTAATTCACGGTAATGGTTATTTTTCCGAGTTGCCCACTGCTCCTTCTCCGCATCCGACAGACTTATCGGACGGGGGCTGGCCGACAAAATTCGTTCTAAAGATTCAAGTCGGCTGACTCCCTTAAGCTGCTCGTTCAGTTCCCTGTCTACCGGGATGCCTAGCTCTTCCCCAACTTCCTTCCAGGCCAAATAATGAAACTCGGCGGTATCCGTAATGACTCCATCCAGGTCGAAGATAAAAGCTTGCGGCTGCATGTTGGTTACCTCCCTCTTCCTTGCTCAAGCCATTTCCGGCTTAGCTCCACCCAGCTTCCCAGACTCAGGGCATTTACTTGATCCTCCGGCTTGACGGTGGCATCACCCAGTGACATCCCATGAGGTCCCTTCTCGAACAGATGCAATTCACAAGGCACTTGATATTCATGGAGCTTGCTGGCAAGTCCAAGCAGATCGGTTGGCAGAATCACCGTATCCTCATAGGTTCCCCAGATAAAGGTGCGCGGTGTGTCCCCGCTTACGAGGGGGAGAAGATTAAGCGACTGCTCTTCTTCTGCGGTGAGATTCTCCTTGCCCATCAGAATTTCCCGAATATTCGGACCACGGAAATCCGGCATCAGCCCCTTATCCATCAACTCAATGAGGAAGGCCGGCGTCTCTGTAGAACGTGGCTCCAAGGTGACCGCAGGATAACCCAAAATCAACTGATTGGGCTTGATCTGTTCTGAAGTCAGCCCAATCTCATCTGTGATGATTGCATTACGGTAGTGAACCCCCAGGCTCAGGGCCAAATTGCCCCCGGCGGAGAAGCCGGCCACGGTAATATCATTTGTATCGACCCGCCATTCACCAGCCTGTGCCCGAATGATAGACATCGCTTGAGCCAACTCGCGTAGGGCGGTTGGGAACGGATTGTCAATTTTCACGGAATAGGTCAAGACAAAGGCATGATAGCCCATTCTGGCGAAGGCCAGTGCCACCGGCTCGCCTTCATTTTGAGAGATAAAGGCATAACCTCCCCCAGGGCAGATTAGAATAGCCGGACGAACCAGGCCCTTCCGGTCATACTCCCCGTCCTCTTGCACGTAAGTCGTCAAGGTTGCCGAAGAATGTTCGAACAGTTTTATCGTTTCATGAATCACATGAGTTCCTTCTTTCTATAATCGGGTATCCCATTTTCCGCAGAATGGATCTACAGGACTCTTGCCCTTGAATGCCGATTGCCCCGTCAGCTTACGAACCAGCAGAGGCAAGGTGTAGTCATTAACCCCATACGTGTTGATGAAGGTCTTAACCCGCGGTACATCCAGTAGGTGGTAAGGATTTTCTGTCGAAATAAAGATCGTCGGAATAGATTGCATATAAATCGGCACGTTCACTCCCATCGGATTGATCCATTCGATGCGCACGGCCGTTTGATTCGATTTGGTCGCCAGATTGCACAGGTAGAGGATCAAATCGTAACGATCCTGCATGTCTCGGGACGAGCCTTGAAGTCCTTCGTAAACGCCGCTGGGCTCGAAGCGTGTAACTTCAAAACCCTCCGCCTCCAATAATGGAATGAAGGAAGCGGCCAATCCGCTCGATTTGTTGTAGCCCAGAGCATTCGCTTCACTCTCGATATCATAGAGCAGGACCCGCTTGAAGCGCCCGCTGGTAATAGGCAATACGCCCTGCTCCTCCTTCACGAGTGTGATGGAGCGGTCAGCCACCTGCTCCGCAATATTCAGATGATGCTCCTGTCTGAGTATATTCTCCGCCGTGTCCGGAGAGGGGATATTGCTGGATTTATGCAGAGCCAGCGAGGCCTTCAACCCGAGAATCCGCAGAACTGCTTCATCCAGCCTTTGGGCTGACAGCAGACCCTGCTCGAATCCCTGCTTCATAAAGGCCACGTCCTCGTCCAGATTTTTGGTGAACAGGAACATGTCGCATCCATTCTCAATTGAACGTGGAACCAATTCATGCCTTGGCATCGGAATATTCATCCCCGCCATCGTGGTGGCATCGGTCAAGATCAAGCCATTGAAGCCTAGCTGTTCGCGAAGCAACCCGAGGAGTAGCTCTTTGGCCAGCGAGGCGGGCAAAATATCCTCGTCCTTCAGCGACGGATCAAGCTTCTTGGAGTATTCAGGCAACGCGATATGCCCGATCATAACCGTCTTCGCTCCCTCATCGATTAAATGACGGTAGATACTTCCAAAGCTGCGGTCCCATTCATCTGTGGTCAATGTATTGACGGAGGTGACAAGATGCTGGTCCCGTTCGTCTACACCATCCCCGGGAAAATGCTTGATCGAGGTCGCCATACCCTGTTCCTGCGCTCCCTGTACATAGGCAGCGCCCATGGCTTTTACCCGCTCCGGATCACTCCCGAAGGTTCGGGTATTGGTAATCGGATTGCGGAAGTTATAATCCACGTCAACCACAGGGGCAAACGCATAATTGGCGCCAACGCTCTTGCCCTCCAGGGCACAAATCTTGCCCAACTCATAAGCCATCTCGGGATCGTCGGTAGCGGCAATCGTCATATTGGAGCCAATCTTTGTCCCATCCTTGGTAATGCCCTGGCCCCCGGCTTCCAAATTGGCAGCAATCAGCAGCGGAATTCTGGCGGCAGATTGCAAGGTAGAGACGGTGGCCATCACACTCTCCTTGTCCATCGACCGGCACATCAGTCCTCCTATGCCCAAGTCTCCTGCCAGCCTTGTCAGGAAGGGCTCATCCTGCTTGTACCCTACCATGAAGAACAACTGCCCGATCTTCTCATCGGTTGTCAGTCCCTCAAAGGTAGAAGTCACCCACTGCAAATCCTCTTCCTCTAAATTGAACGGCTTTTGCCGTAGCAAATGAATGTCCATCCGCTTATCTCTCTCCTCTCCAGATGCTCGCTTTTCTCTATGCGCTCGCTTTTCTCCCTGTCTTGATCCGGCTAAGATAGGAACGGATGCGCTCCTGATTGGTGGTATAAGCCATAAAGACTACAATGAACACCCCGATGACCACGGTTTGCAAGGAACTGTTAATGCCCATGACCACCATCCCGTAGGATAAGGAATTCATCCCCAGCGCCCCTGCAAAAATGCCCAACGGCAAATTCGTAAATTGCGCAAGGTACAGCCCCATCAATACGGGAGCCATGGAAGAGAACATCAAGGCGGTGGAGCTAAGATTACCGGCTGGTGATACCAGTACAGTGGAGGCGTTAATAACGGCAGAGATGCCAAGGAGCGCCCCTACGACCAGGTAGGTCAGCAAAATATTCTTCTTCTCCTTCACGCCCATGTTGACCGCAAGTCTCGGATTGGCCGACAACGATCTTGTATCATAGCCAAATTTGGTGTGACCCAGGAGGTAATAGAACAACACCATGACTACGGCCAACAGGATATAAATCCAGGGCGACCTTGCGAAGATCGTCAGGTTAGCATGCATAAATAGCTGGGTACCTGAACCTCCATAGACGACGCCGGATATCGCCTCATACATCATCACCACGCCAAGCGAGACAATGATCGTAGGCACCCGAATCCAGACATACAGGAGCCCTTCAAACAAACTCAGCACAATGGCAACCGCGATAGTAATGATGAGCAGCATGACGGGGCCGAGCCCCAGATCAATCGTTATATTGCTCCCAATGATGCCGGCGAGCATGATGATGATCCCTGGTGCAAAGTCCCATCTTCCGCCGGATAAAGGCAACGCAATGGCATAAGCCGTAATCGTCGTCAGCACGCTGCCCCGTACAATCCGGTCGAAGGCTCCGAAGGATACGTACCCTGTTTTGCTCATGAGAAGCGTTATAACCAGAAAGCTGAGATACACAGCAATTGGAAACATGAAGGTCTTTAGCAGGTTAACTGCATATTTCAACATTGAGGCTTGCATAGTTTCACTCCATTGTCCGCTTGCCTGTCAAACTTCTTTCCCAAAGCAAGCATGGTTTAATTTCTGGCCGCCTTAATCTCGGCAAGTGTACGATTCGTCAGCTCCTGCAACGATTCCCATGTGGCTGCATCGTTATACGTTAGCATAACGCTCTTCAATTCCTCTGCCGTCACAGGACCTTGGGATTGATCTTCCGGAATAACGTAAGTTTTGAAATCTTGTACCTCTTCAATGGAAGTCATCGTGACATAGCTGATATAGCCATTGGCCTTCCAATCCGAATACGTTTTGCCATTCAGCCGATCATAGAGCTGGGCGAAGGAGTTCGCGACAAGCTGACCATAGTTGTTTGTTCCGGCCATCAGCACCTTGCCGCTGGCAAAGCCATCTTCCGCGCTATCGTTATAACCAAGCGCCAGCAGTGGAATATCTGGCTTCGTGCTGTTGAGAATGGCTGGATACACATAATCCATACCGGAACCCAAGCCTACAATGGCATCCACCTCGGGATGATCGGAGATCACCTTGGTCACGGCATCGGCCGCATTTTCCGGAGCGAAGGAATGGAATTCTGTCGGATACACGGTCACTTCTCCTTGCGTATCCAGTTCATTCATCTTATCCGTGAAGCCCTTGATAATAGCCGGAGCATCAACAAAGGCAAACTCCAGGAATGACGTCATCCCAATATGCTTCGCCCCAGATGCATAAGCTTGTTCCGCATATTTGGCTCCCAGTTCCTCAGGATTCTCGCCAAATTGCTTGATTCCACCTACAAAATAGTCACTCGTTACATTCTCGTCCACTTCACCCAGTGCGACCGCATAATAGACACCGGCTTCTTCCGTCAGGCTGACGCTTTGCTCCAGTGCGGTATCATAACCACTAATGATGGCATCCACGCCGGAGGCCAGCAGGTTCTCCAGACCGCTGATATGTCCTTCTTCACTAGGTCCTACCGTAGCAAAGTTGAATTTCACATTGAAATTCTTCTCCAGATACGAGCAATAAGCTTTAATTTGTTGTCCTTGAATATCGGTATAATTGTAGAGCATGACTCCTATGGTATAGTTGTCTTTCGCCTTGCCGCCTTCATTGCCGTTTGCACTGTTGCCGTTCCCGCCACAACCGGACAGAACTACACTGAACAGAAGCATCAACGCTACCAAAGAGAAGATCCACTGTTTTCTTTTCATTTGAATGTACCCCTTTTCTGATCTATTATTGTTGTTTATCTCGGCATAACCTCAGTGGCCGGTCTCCGCAGCAGCAGGAACACGACAACGAGGAAAATCATACCCTTCACCAGCGATACGACCTCAGGTGGAACGCCCACCATCACCAGACCATTGTTCAGCAATACCAAGGTAATGCTTCCCACAAAGGCTGAGCTCATTCTGGAACGGCTACCCCCGTTGAGCGCCATGCCACCCAGAATCAGCGCGACGATAACGTCCATCTCCAGTCCCATCCCGGTGTTCTCACTAATCACCGCCGAGCGGGACAAGGAGAGAATCGAAGCGACCCCCACCAGGATACCCGCCAGCAGATAGGCAATAACCTTGGTCCTCTTCACTCGTACACCACTCTGTGATGCGGCCAGCGTATTGTCGCCAATCGCTTTGTTTTGCTTGCCCATCTTCGTCAGATGGAACAATACATAACCAACCACACCCACCAGCACGATAATGGTTACGATTAGAGGCATGTTTCTTCCCAATTCCCTTAACGGCTTGACATCCACCAAGGCAATTTTAGTCACGGAGGTGGACACCTGATAGGTAACGATTCCACGGGATACAATCATGATTGCCAATGAGGCAATGGCGGCCATAAGGCCAAACTGGTTGGCAATCAGCACATTGACCATATAACAGGTGACCGATACGATTAAGGCCACCAAAATCCCTAGCACAAGCGGTGCCCCTGCATTCATCGTGTAAATAGCAGCCATGGAGCTTAGCGCCAACACCGCCCCTACCGAAATATCCATCCCCCCATGGGAGAAAATGAAGATCATTCCTACGGTTATCGTAAATAAAATAACGAGTTGCTTGAGTATCGTTCGAACGTTGAATTCAGATAATAGCGCTCCGTCCGTCATGAGCGTGAACACGAGCAATACGAGCACCAGCCCGGCATACTGGATCAACGTGTGTTGATGTTTTTTGAAAAAAAGTTTCATCGTTGTTTCTCACCGCCTTGCCTAAATCATGTAGTCGATCAGCATAGATTCACTTAATTGCTCGTCCCGCCGGAATTCCTTATTAATTCTTCCGTCCTTCATCATCAGAATCCGGTCGCTCATGCCGATCAATTCGGGGAGTTCCTCCGAGATGATCAAGATCGCATAGCCCTGCTGCTTCAGCGAATAGAGCAGTTGATACATCGTGGTCTTCACGCCAACGTCAACACCGCGAGTTGGACTATCAAGAATCAGAATCTTGGAATCATTGCCGATCCATTTACCGAAGGAGACTTTCTGTTTGTTGCCCCCTGACAATTCCCCTACGCGCTGATTCATCCCGCTGGCCTTGATATTCAGTCCCTCCATCTGCTTGCGGGCAAACTGCTTCTCAGCTCCCGGCAAGACGAGACCGAATTGGGTTAGCTTCCCGAGGGCCGACAGTACGAGGTTTTCTTTGATCGAGGCTTCCATAATTAAGGTCTCCCGATCCCGGTCCTTGGACACATATCCGACCCGGTTGGCAATCGCCGTCTGGACATTTCTGATCTTGGTGGGGGATAATTCTCCCCCCGCAGGATTCTTGTGCCCATATACGATAACTTCGCCCTGCTGTGGCTTCAACTCACCGAAAATAACCTTCCCTACCTCATGCATACCACTGCCTGACAATCCGCCGATTCCGAGGATTTCTCCTTGGTACAGATCGAAGTCAATATCGTGAAGGGTGTCCGTGTGAACGTCCTTCACTTGAATCATGGCCTGCTCCCCACGTGAAGCGACATCATCGCTTCTATAGTAGTTGCCTTCAATCACTCTGCCGACCATCGATTGCTTGATATGATTTTCTTCGAAGTCTGCGCGGTCTATGGTCGTAATTAAATCACCATCGCGCATGATCGTCAGCGCATCGCAAACCTCCATTAACTCGGGAAGGTCATGAGAGATAAATAGGACTGCTTTATTCAGATCACGCAGCTTGTGCATCAACCGATGAATCAGAAGTCTTCCGTCGTGCGACAATGCCGTGGTCGTCTCATCCACTATGAACAATTCCGGCTCATGATACAGCGCTCTCGCGATTTCAATTAGCTTCCGCTGTTCGAAATTCAAGGTGAAGGTCGGCTGTGATACGTCTACCGGGCCAAACTCCACAAGCTCCAGCGCTCTCTCTGCCTCCTCAAGCATCCGCTTGCGATCAACAAAACCTCTGCGCAGGAATCGCTTCTCATCTCCCAGAAAGATGTTCTCCGCAATGGACAAAGGACCGATGGTTCCGGTCTCCTGCACAATCATGGAGATTTTTCTGGCCCGGGCATCCAGCGGATTCTTGGGAACATAAGGCTCACCTTCGACGTAGATGTCCCCATCCGTCTTCGGCAGCAAGCCGCTGATCATCGCGGAGATGGTTGATTTACCGGAACCGTTTTCACCAATCAGTCCACGAATCTCCCCACGATAAATCTTCATGCTCACCTTGTTCACGGCCAAAACCTCATTAAATCTCTTCACGATGTTTCTGGTTTCTAAAAAAACGGGTTTGTCCATGTCAACCTTCCTTCAATTTTGATATCGCTTTCTTCCCGTGGCCCAAGTGTAACACGATCAAGAATGCGCTATAACTGCTTCATTTATCTTCATTAGGGCAATAATTTAACCAATCATAATCGCCAAATCCTAGAAATGCTGACACAAAGTTAAAATTCTCCCCCTTATGAGCGTCACAAACAACAAAAAAGCACACTTTCTACTGAAAGCGTCCTGATTTTTCTCTTTGAAGCTCCTATATCCCGGGAAACCAAATATCTTAGCATAGAACAGGTTAAATATTAACTATAGTTTTTATCATGGATAGAGTAATAATTTAACCTAAATCATTAATTTCCAACATTTCACTCTTTAGCATTGTGGATTACATTAATATTTAGTACACTCTGAAAAAAGCATGGAATTAACAAACCAACCATCAAGGAGTGCTTGAGCTTGGAATTTCGCCATGAGATTATCAACTTCCCCAAAAAGCTCCCTATCAAGTTTTTCCTGCACCGCATCGGCAGTGTAAGCCGACATTGGCATCAGTCCTTAGAGCTTATTGTAACCATGAAGGGACAGGTCAATATCAATGTCAACAATATCTCCTATCAGCTAGGCGCTGGAGACCTGATTCTCATTAATTCCAACGAAGTGCATGAGCTACATTCCGAAGACGCCACGATGGTCGCCTTGCAAATCAAGCTGGAGTTGCTCAAGGAAGTCGTTGTCGATCTGAAGAAGATGTATTTCGACTGTAATACAGCCAAGACGAACCAACCCGAGATGTTCAGAAATATCAAGCGCATCGTCGCCCAAATTCTCCAGCACAACATCAATGCTTCGGAGTTTATTGATTTGAAGAATGCCTCCCTCGTCTATGAATTGATTTACGAGCTATGCACGCATTTCAGCAGTGAGGAACAAGGGGGTACCCGCCAGCCCAAGGAAGCTCTGGATCGGCTGCGCCGCATTCTTGATTATGTGAACAGCCATTACAACGAACCCCTGTCCTTGCAAGAGGTGGCGAAGCAAGAGTTCCTGTCCGTTCCTTATCTGTCCAAGTATTTTAAGAAGAAGCTTGGCTTATCTTTCAGTGAATATTTGAAGGATCTGCGCCTGCATTATGCGGTAAACGATTTATTGAACGAATCGCTGACGATCGACAAGATTGCCGCCAAGAACGGATTCCCCAATGTGCGCTCCTTCGTAACGGCATTCAGTGAGAAATATGGTGAGCTTCCTAGTATATGGCGCAAGAAGCACGCGGAGGAAGTATCGGGAAGCATTGAGACAACCAAAGAGAAGTCTGTGAATTATTATCAGGACGAACCTCACTCTTATCACCAGGAAATTTCTTTGTTTATCGAGAATAATTTGGGGGAGCCCTTGGCCGCAATCCCGCCACAGACCCATTTGCAGCAGCTCTCCACCACCCTCCAGGTGAATGTGAACAAGCCGATTGTAGAGCTGAAGCATCACTTCAAGAACTTCATCGGCGTGAGCCGGGTGAAGGAAGTGCTATATGCCGATGTTCAGGAAGCCTTGCGTACGGCCCAGCAGGAAATCGGGTTTCATTACATTAAGATGCATGGGCTATTAGATGATGATCTGATGGTGTACGGGGAGGATGCCGAGGGGAAGGCCATCTATAATTTTCGGCTGATCGATAAGGCGTTCGACTTTCTACTATCCGTTGGCTTAAAGCCCCTCGTACAGTTTTCATTTATGCCCGGCAAGCTGGCCAGTGATTTGTCCAAAACGGTCTTCTACGCCAACATGAACACCAGCCCACCTAAGGATATGGATAAGTGGAACCGATTAGTCGAGGCGTTGACGCGGCACTTGATCGGACGTTACGGTATCAGGGAAGTGCGAAGCTGGATGTTCTGTGTGTGGAACGAGCCCAGTTCATCCAATCTGCTCTTTGGCTTCAAGCAGGATGAGACCTTCTTCTCCCTGTACAAGAATACCTACGACACGGTGAAGAGCATCGATCCGCTGTTATCCTTTGGCGGACCTGCCGCCTTCTCAACCTACAACAAGAGCGAGGACTGGCTGTTCTCTTTCCTGAACTTCAGCCGGGATCATGCCTGTCTGCCTGACTTTATCACCGTTCATTATTACGACATCGACCTCGTGCCGCAGAACAACCATCTCAGTATGGACAAGCAGCTTAACCTTAGCCCGGTGACCGATTCCTTCCAACAATTTATCGACCGGCTCCATGGTCGTCTCTCGGAAGAAAGCTTGTCCCATCTGCCGGTATACATGACGGAGTGGAACTCCACGGTGTCTCACAAGGACTTGATGAGCGATACCTGCTTCAAATCCTCTTACGTGATCAAGAACATTACCGAAAATTATGATCGTCTGGACTCCTTTGGCTACTGGCTCCTGACCGACATGCATGAAGAGAACCGGTTGCCACAGCAATTGTTCCACGGCGGGCTTGGTTTATTTACGTATAACAACATCAAGAAGCCAGCCTATCACGCCTTTTACTTCTTGAACCGGCTTGGAGATGAACTGATAGACCAGGGAGAGGGCTATTTTATTACCCGGCAAGGGGGAAATTATCAAATTCTACTGCATAATTACCATCATTATGATGATATTTACGCTAATGGCATCTCGATCAGCATTTCGCACAAAGAGCGTTATTCCCATTTTCCCAACAAAACCAAACGAGAGCTGCGGCTAGAACTTGCCCCCTTGGTTGGACATTACGAGATCAAGCATTCTATCGTAAACCGTAGTTATGGCAGTGCCTATGATAATGCCTTGAATCTGGGTCAAGCGGCCGATTGGTCGGCTGGAGATATCGATTACCTCAGACAAGTTTCCATTCCCAGGATTAAAAAAGAGCTATGCTTTACTAGCGATATATTATCGATTCAAGCGGTGCTGGAGCCTTTCGAAATCCGCCTGATCGAAATTTCCGAAATTCATGAGGGGGAGGCCACCCTTGCATTCCCATCCGCCCATTCCAGCAATAAGTGGAGAGATTCCAAATAATTGACATATGGTAAATTACTCTATATGATAATTAAAAAAGGAAAAATGTGGATGGGAGGTATTTCTTTGGATTCGTTATATCTTAACGACCTCAAAGTCGATTCCTTGGTAGACTTGTTAAAGGCTACCTATACCTTGGAAGACTGGGACAAAATGATTGAAATCTCGGACAAGCTCTATCAGACTACACAAGAATCTGAAGAAAATGTAAAAATCAAACGTTCCAGTTGTGAAAGGCATATCGTATATTACGTTGGCTACAGCCAATTAATGAAGGGAATCGCCTTACAAAATAAGGGACAGTATAGCGAAGCTAAAGAACTTATAGATAATTATAGCGATCTTTCTTGGCTGGAGGATGGAAGTAAAGAGGCAAGCAAAGAGGTCTCCTTCTTCAACATGTTCGCCAAAGCTAATTTGCTTGCGGTCAATGTTCTTGAAGGGAATTTGGAGTACCTTGATCCCTATGTTCAGTTTCTAAGAGAATCACGATTGGATGAGCTAATGCCAGGATTACTTAACATTATTGATTCTTCGCTGAAGAATGATTTTGAAATTGACGATTTATTAGCGTCGTTTAAGATCGAAATGAATAGAGCCATGGATTACTATAAACATAAAAGAGCATTATACATCATGAAAGTGCTTAATAAATTATCCATCTATTATCTCGCAAGAAAACATTATCATATTGCAATAGATACCATCTTACAAGGATTGGAATTCTCTAATTTGCTTAGTGACACCAGAGCATTTAGAAAGTTTACTATCATTTTTGAATCCATTCGCAACAAGACTAGTGAAGATCAGCAGTTGCGATATTCTTCAATGATCCATCAACTTCTTAAGGAGGAATTGAGTCATGAAAAAAACATATCTTTCCGTGATGGTAGTTTTTTGCCTGCTTAGTGTAATCCTCGGACCTGTGGTAACTAATCCATCTATCATTTCTACATACAGTCATGGGGTAGAACATTAATTCGTGACTATTTTATCAACAAAGCACCGATCCCTCTGCTTAGGGATCGGTGCTTTTTCATTTATAGTACGTGTTCAAAAAATCGAATTTTCAGGACCGAAGATTATGCTTCCGATGTGCGTTTTTTCAAAACGCTTTAGGTTGGATGAAGCCAGGGACTGAGTAGCGGAGCTACACTTTTTCGGAGAAAACGACTTCGGAAGCATACGGGTACGTGAGCAACTACAATGTTTCTGAAGGAAACATGCTACGTAAGCCTACGCTTGGCCCGGGTGAATTCAAGATTCGATGTCGAATTCGCTTCTTGAACAGCTTCGTCCTGGGAAGACGACTTTTTGAACTACCTCTTATATTGGAACCTCAGATCGCCGATATGTGACCCACCAGTGATACTTCCTGCCGGGCTTGAGCTTCCTGGTTCAACAGACCCGCGATTCTCTCCAATCCATTCTGCAAAGTTACCCTTGGACAGGCCAGGTTAAGCCGGATACAGCCCTCTCCATTAGCCACAAACATTGAACCATCCTCCAGCAGTACGCCTGCCTTCAAGGCAAAGAATAGGGGTAAGTCCTCTCCACGCTCCACATAATGACTAATATTCACCCAGGCCAGATAGGTTGCCTCGGGAATCTGGAACACGGCTAACGGAAGATGCTCTGCCAGAAAAGCCTGTGTAAACTTGAAGTTGTCGTCGAGGTAGCTCTTAAGCTCAGATAGCCAATCATGACCATGCTCATAAGCCGCTTGCGTGGCCGCAATGCTTAACGGGTTTTTGAAGGCATAATGACGTTTGCACCAGACCTCCCGCAGCTCCTTATTGGGGATAATCACGTTGGAGAACATCAGGCCCGCCATGTTAAATGTCTTGCTTGGGGCCATGCAAGTGATGATCTTGTCCGAGGCCGGATGTACCTTGGCCAGAGGCGTATGGGTAAGACCCTGCCGTAGAAGATCACAATGAATTTCATCGGAGATTACCCATAGATTGTTGCGCAGGCAGATGTCTCCGACTCTTTGCAATTCCTCCTGGGTCCACAGACGTCCGGTGGGATTATGAGGATTGCAGAAGATGCACAGGGTTACTTTCTCATCGCTGGCCTTCCGCTCCAAGTCTGCGAAATCGATGGTGTATTGCCCATTATCATAAATCATCTCCGACGATATCCACTCCAGACCATGATGGTCCGCTGCCTTCTGAAAGTAAGCATACGATGGTGTCAGGAATAGCACCTTCTCATCGGGCTTGCAGATATACTCGCACAATTCATACAAGGCCGGGATGATGCCTGGAGAAGTACAGAGCTGTTCCTCGGGGAAGCTCCAATCATAATATCTCCGGGTCCAAGACACCACAGCTTGATAATAAGCAGGATCGAACACCTGACTGTAGCCGAGAATTCTTCTGTCCAGACGATGGGTAATCGCCTCAATAATCTCCGGCGGCGTGGCAAATTCCATATCGGCAATCCACATGCGTGTCAGTTCTTCATCGGGATATGGAAAGCTCAAGGACTGCGGGTCGTGATTGCCAAAGATAAATTCACGGAAGCCGTCCGTATTCATCGCATTCGTGCCTGTCCGATCAATAATCTCGTCAAAGTTGTATTTCATGCTGCTCGACTCCTTCTTCCAAATCTCTTAGAGTCATTATTCCATATTCTCAGGATCGCCTCACGAGACAATAATATCGCCATAAGAAACAAAACCTTACATTTGTTTCTTTTAAATACACTTAACAATGAAAAACATGCTATAATCATGAAAAAAATCAATGTATGTGTTTTTTTGCAGTTTAGTGTATTCTAACGAAACAGCTCTAAAGGAGTGGAAACCGATCGTGCAGATTAATGAGGAGATTGGCAAGAAGATCCGGAGTATTCGCAAGTATAAGGGACTTTCCGTGGAGGATTTGGCCACTCTCATATTCAAGAGCAAGGCCACCGTATCCAAATATGAACGCGGCAGCATTACCTTGGATGTAGAGACCTTATACGCCATAGCCAAGGCGTTGAATGTACAGGTAGAGCAACTGCTGTATATGGAGCCTCGTACTCCCGCGCCGCTTACCCCCAGCCTTCCGGCCAGCTTCTTCCGGAACTCAACGCGATTCTATTCCTACTTCTATGATGGCCGAATCAATAAGCTGGTCAGATGCGTAGTGGATATGATGGCCGAGACAGAAGGCGGCGGCTACAAAACGCTGCTATACATGAACGTCAAGGATTTCGAGCATTATCTGCAATGCGAGAATTCATATTCCGGCTACACCGTGCACTACGACACGCTAACCACGCTGATCCTGACGAATCAAGCAACGCCCCTGGAGAAGCTCACTATTCATATTCTGGCTTCCTTTCTGGAATCGGAGCAGAAGTGGGGGCTGATGTCCGGTGTATCCTTCCGTCCCTTCATGCCCATCGCGCTGAAGATGTTATTCTCGAAGACTCCCTTGGAGGAAACAAAGGAAATGATTAACGAATTGAAGATCTCTAAGGACGATATCCGCAAAATGAAGCTCTATAACATGCTGTCTGTGACTTGATCCGTCCCATACACCGCTGTTAGGACTGCAATTGAAATGATTCTGTAACAAGTTTATTTTTAACAAGCAACAGCGTCTCTTGCGTTAAGTTAATATGCATGAGATAACCTTCAAAACTTCCAAACGTAGACAATATATAATCAAGCATTGTCTCAATATACTTTGGCTTGGATTGCATTAGCTCCAATGGTAAATCTTCTTGATATTGTTGCAGTATTGGATTTTCTTTAATATATACCTCTGTAACGATATAGTTAGCAATAATATCCGGTTTGCTAACACCCGCTAAGCCAAGCAATAACATCGCGATAATACCGGTTCTATCCTTGCCTGCTGCACAATGAAACAACACGCATCCTTCCTGTGCCGCCATAAATTCAAAAACCTGTTTAATAGCGTCCGTTGCACTTTTAAGAATTTCCAGATAAAAGTCCATAATAAATTGTTCTGGAAGTATTGTTCTCGCTTTCGTAAGATCAGGGTTTACTGCATCAGATCCAACCAAGGGGATATTAATATAGTTAATTGGGCTAACGGCCGCTAAGGCATCAGGATGACTATCAAGCTCTGCAGCACTTCGTAAATCTACAACTGAGGTTAGACCATAATTTAATAAAAAATCGATGTCTTGCTGATCTAATGCTGATAAATCATCCCCGCGTAGGAAGCTACAATACATAGTTACCTGCCCATCTTTTGTCGGATATCCGCCCAATTCTCTTACGTTAAAAGCATTTTTTAAAGGTAGATGAACCATATTCTTCATAGTTACCTATAGACTCCTTTAGATCAATTTTTTCAATCGATTCACAACAATCTCTACGATCAGCATGCTAATAAATATAACAATAATAGTCGTAGAAATAGCGGCATAATCATATCTGCCTAGCGACTTCATTAACATACTTCCGATACCTGCTACGCCTACCATCCCTAGATTGATAGATTCTGCAATACCAATTTCCAGCTTAATAGCTGTCCATGACATAAATGGTCTAATTACGCTGGGAAGCAAGCCTTTAATTACAATGGAAATCCAGCCTGCCCCCGTCGTTTTGAGTGCCTCAATAATATTAGAACCCTGTTCCTCAATACTAGCTGTGAATGCTTTGGTCAGGTAGCCTACTGTTGATATAATTAACCCAATCATTCCGGCTGTACTGCCGAAGCCAAGACTTGCCACTACCATCAAAATCCATACTAAGGCAGGCACAGCTCGAATAACGGCAACACTTCCTTTAATAAACGCTGCTAAAATTCCATTCGGGGTGATATTGCTAGCTGATAAAAATGATAAAATAATGGCAATAATTAAACCAATAAACAGTCCACAAATTGCGATTGCCGCTGATGCCAACATTGCTAATAAAATAGGACCAATATTGCTCAAATCAATCGTCATTAATTTACTTAGTACTGTTCCCGCATCACCAATGCGTGTAATAAATTTACCAATATCCAGATCCAAGGACGTAAAGCTAACATAAAAAAGAGCGATTAAAGCGACAGTAATGCTAACTGTTCTGATTTTGTCCTTCGTTCTAGACAATTTAACCGTCGTGTTCATCCTCTGCCTCCTCTCTCCCTTAGTGAATCAGCTTACGCAGCTTATTTGTGCAGTATTCGGTAATAAGAACCATGGCAGCAAGAATAATAATTAACGAGAGCGCTTCATGATATTTGAACAATCTCATATTGGTCTGGATCATAATCCCGATACCTCCTGCTCCCACCATTCCCAAAATAGCAGATGCTCTCATATTGATTTCAAAGGAAAATAAAGTCCAGTTAATCCAGGCGGGTATAAATTGAGGGATCAGACCATGAATAATAATTTGCCAATATGATGCTCCACAAGCCTTCAAGGCTTCAAGCTTAGAGCCTGCAATTTCATTAATAGATTCTGAATAAGAACGTGCCAGAAAACCTAATGTTGCCAGAATCAGCGCAATCAGCCCCACCATATTGCCAATGCCGAATATATACACAAGAAGTGCTGCCCATGCCAATACAGGCACATTGCGAAGGAACGATAGAACAAACCGAACAGTGAACCTCAGCCAAGCAAACCTATTTGTTTGTTCTGAGAGTAAAATGCCAAACAATAAGCCTAGCACAGCAGAGATATAGGTTCCTACAACAGCAAATAAAATAGTATCGACAATTAACGGCACATATTTATTGATATTATCAAAATTGGGCGGTAGAAAATTGTTAACAAAAAATGCGATAAATTCAGGCACAGCAATAAATGCTGACCACGGATTAATTTCCAGCAAAATAAATGCGCCGATAATGATAGCTGCAACAAGCAAAACAATCAAACTTGTTTTCCAACGATTTACTGTTGATAAGGCTAAATCAGCATTTTCAATTTCATTACGCATATGAAGATACTTCCTTATCGCTAAGTTCAACTTGGTGCTGCTGGGAGGCTAACGTCATTTGTTCTTCTTTTCCTTTATAAATATGGGCAATCATATCTTCGGTTAGTTCAGTTGGCTTGCCGTCAAACACTACTAAGCCATCTTTTATCCCTACAATTCGACTTGCATATTTTTTGGCAAAATCAACCTGGTGTAGGTTAACGATGCACGTCAGATTTCTTTCAGTCGTAATTTCTTTAATCTGATCCATTACAACATTTGCAGATTGCGGATCTAAAGAGGCTATCGGCTCATCAGCCAGCAGCAATTTGGGTTGCTGCACAATCGCTCTGCAAATTCCTACCCGTTGCATCTGCCCTCCCGAAAGGGCAGACGCTCTTTTATAAATATGCTCTTCAAGACCAACCTTTTTGAGCAAATCATATGCTTCACGCTTGTCTTCCGCACTATATAACCCCAAAGTACTGCGAAAAAGAGACATTTTACCTAAGCGTCCATACAATACATTTTTAATTACATTCACTCTATCAATCAAATTGTAGTGCTGAAAAATCATACCGATGTTAGCACGCTGCATCTTTAATGAACGTCCTTTAATTTGCTCCATATGCACTCCATCAAATACAATCTCGCCTGCAGATGAGTCAATCATCCGATTGATACAGCGAATAAACGTCGATTTACCCGCGCCTGATGGACCAATGACTACGACAAATTCACCTGCGTCAAACTCGATATCGATGCCATTTAGAGCATATGTTTTGTGCTTATCATAAGTTTTCTTTAAATTTCTAATTGATAATAGCGGACTACTCAAAACTCTATTCCTCCTCTATTTTCAAAATTTTAACCATCTTTTCCACTTCAGCATAATCGGCATCCTTTGCTTCTATAAAGCGAGTAGCGGAATCTTGATAAAAGGTTTGAAAATAGACTTCATCCGCATATTGAAGATAAAAATCCTTGATTTTGTCCTTCAGCTCTTGTGGCAGATCTTGCCTAATGACATATAAAGCATTTGGAATTTCTGCCGTTTCGTCAATAATTTTGATCTCATCCTTGTTAATCAAACCCGCTTTGTCCATCATGTTAATCGTCTGAAATGCTACTGCTGCGGCATCGTAATCACCTTTAGCAACACCCATCAGGCTTGTGTCATGTTTCCCTGAAAACACAGTTGTTTTGAAAAAATAACCTGGATTCTCCAATTGCTCTGTATCAAGCTTTAAAGCATCTAGCAATTTAGCTTTGGGATACATATAACCAGACGAGGATGCCGGATCAACAAAGGCAAATGTTTTTTCTTTTAAATCCTCAAGGGAATTAATATCTGTTCTTGATTTTTGCGTTACAAATACCGTTTTATAAGGATCAGCACCCATTGTTTTTGTAGTAACCAACGGATCTACGTCCGCCATTTTTTTAGCCTGATAATAACTCATAGGAGAGACGAGCAAAATATCAAGTTTGCCAGCCTTCAGAGCTTCAAGTCCTACTGAATATTCAGCGCCCTCTAGCTCCTCTACCTCTATGCCAAGCGTTGTTTCCATAGCCTCACGAAAAGCATCATTTTTGGTGCCTGCATCTGGATTGTTTTCATCAGGCATTTGTACAATCGTAATTTTGTCCGGCATTTCTGAGCCAGTCCCCTTTGAAGAAGTGCCCTTTTCATTTCCGCAAGCCGCTAAAAGCGTTGTTGCCAAACCTACAGTCAAACCCATAAGTAATATTTTTTTGAGTAACATAAAAACATTTCCTCCTCTTAATTGTGGACTCCCATATGTTGATCACCATCAATGCCTTTCGTCCTTTACCCTGTAGCTAATCCTCCTTTATAGTAGTTGTATACAACTCGTATTTTATAAATGATAGCGAGAAATTGTAAATTTTGAATAGTGAAATATTCATATTCATGTAAAAATGCAACGTCGTAACTTGTCCGCGTATTGCTTTATGAATGGATTGCATGAGCTTAGAATATAAGATAAGATTATTTTGCTAATCTATTGGAAAGGAAATGAAAAATGCCATCTCCATCCTTGGCTGACGTTGCTTACAGCAAAATCAGAGAAAAAATAATAACTGCCCACTATATGCCCGGGGATTTACTGTCGGAAAATGAATTGGCTGAGACACTAAGTATGAGCAGAACGCCCATTAGAAGTGCTATTGCCCATTTAGAAGTAGAGGGATTTGTGACTTCGTTCAAAAATAGAGGGATATTTGTCAAGGAGTTGTCTTTAAAGGAGATTTTTGATGTTTTAGAGGCCTTTTTGTGTATGCAGGAATTTGCTATAAATACCGTAATCGAGAGAGACTCCTCGCTAAATAACGAGGAACTTGAAATACACTTAAATGCGCAAATAAAGGCAGAGCAAGAAAATGATTATATTGCTTATATCAATCATGCAATGGCATTCAATCGCAGCTTAGTCTATGCTGCAAACAACCAAGTGATACTCAAATTAATGGACTCCATAATAGATAAAATGATTCAGTTCGGTATCGTCAATTGGAAGCTAACCCCTAATCAGATTCACTATTCTGGCAATCTATTAAATACATCGATTTATGAAGCAATCTGTTCCGCAAATTACTCCAAGGCCAAGCAAATGTGCAGGCAAAAATACTTGGATAGCCGCGAATCAATTTTGAATTCAAGAATATACAAAAGTTACTAGTATTGAATTACACCAGAAGTGTTTTCATGCTGCTCTTCGTTGGCCACAACCTATCAACGATGATCGCAACACAAAGAACCCGTTGCCTGTGACCTGCCAGCCCCTTTCAGGAGAAACGGCTACAAGAACTTCTTTGGAGGATGATCGCACCCGTGAGCCGTCTATGGAACAACTCAATCTACCCGAAGCTCGTTACGGGCTTCTTGTTAGCCATTATCCCCGTATACATTGTAGCGATGATTCTGAATGAATCCGGGGCCAATCATGTCCGGGAGAAGAACACCCAATCCATTCATGCCCGGATGACCTTCTATATGCGCTCACTAGAGCAGGAATTAAGCAGTACCAAAATGCTGATGAACAATCTATCCCAGGACTCTGATCTGCAAAAGCTAAGTACCATTGCACCCGCTATGCCCCGCTCGGAATATTTCCAGTCTGTTAACCGATTGCACGATAAGATGCGTCTGCTTCAAGGCTCCAATCAATACATTGAATCTGCCAAAGTATATATTCCATTAATCAGTAAGACCATTCAGGAGTCCTCTTATGTAGACCCACTCCCGGAAAATCAAGTAGCTGCGTTGATCGATGCGCCGAATAATGTGATATTTAGCTGGAATCACAAGCTGCTCCTCGGTCTGGCCAACCCGGACTATCCACGTTCAGGTAAGGACCCGGGCTTCGTCATTGTCACCGAACTCTCCATTTCGGATTTGCAGCAAGCTCTGTTAACACTGGCTACAGGTAGTGGAGGGGCGGCCATCATCAGTTCGGATCAAGGCTGGTCGATCTTCAACGCCGGAGGTGAAGAACTCGGAGCTCAAATTCTGAGCAAGGTTGACCAAGAAGGCTTGGCGGAGGCCCGCTTACTGAAGCAGTCGTATGATGAGAATATATCAGTTGGCAATGCTGCTTATTGGACAAGCGTCATGCATTCGGATTATTTAAATGCCGATTTGGTCATGTTTGTGCCGCAATCGGAATTCATTGGTCCACTCAGTCAATACCGCATGATCCTATTCGGGTTATCCACCTTCTCAATCATCGTCGTGATCGTATTCTCTTATTGGATTTATAATCGAATTCATCGTCCACTTCACCGTATGGTACGCGCCTTCCGCAAGATTGATATCGGTAATTTGCAGGTGAAGCTCACGCATGTACATAATGATGAATTCCGCTATCTTTATGAGCAATTCAATTTGATGGTCGAACGACTTGAGGTACTGATTGATGAGGTCTACGAGCAGAAGATTCGCTCCCAACGCTTCGAGTTGAAGCAACTCCAGTCGCAGATCAATCCACATTTTCTCTACAACAGCTTCTTTACGTTGCATCAGATGGGCGAAATGCATGACTTCGAAAATATCGTCCGCTTTACCCGAATCTTAGGGGAATACTTCAAGTTCATAACACGAAATGCCTCGGATGATGTGGCCTTGGAGGCTGAAGTAGCTCATGCCAAAGCTTATGTCGATATTCAGACGATCCGCTTCCGCCACCGAATTACGGCTCACTGGGAGCCAATTCCCGAGGCATATACCAGCTACGGCGTGCCCTTGCTTGTCCTGCAGCCCTTGATTGAGAATGCTTATGAGCATGGCCTTGAGGACAAGGAAGCGAATGGCCGCATCGAAATTAGTATGTCTGATAATTCTGATGGCCTGACCATCTGTATAGAAGATAACGGAGAAGCACTGACGGAGAGCAAACTGACTCAGTTGCGAGACTTACTAGCTTGTCCTGAGGTGAACAGCGAGGTTACCGGGCTACTTAATGTGCACCGCCGCTTACAACTGAAATTCGGTCCAGCCGGAGGATTGCAATTATCACGCAGCCGCCTGGGTGGATTGAAAATCGAGATGAGACTTCCACCAGAAAAGGGGACGAGGCACGATGTATAGATTGCTGATTGTTGATGACGAACCTTATATTGTAGATGGATTAGCGGACCTGTGCGAAGGGGCAGCAACGCTTGATGTGGAGGTCTATAAATCCTACTCCGCCAGCGAGGCCTTGAACTGGCTCAAGCGCACAAAGATCGATATCGTCTTGTCGGATATCAAGATGCCTGGACTCAGCGGCCTGGCCCTCCAGAAGGAGATCCGTCGTTATTGGCCCAATTGCAAAATTATTTTCCTGACCGGACACGATCAGTTCTCCTACATTCAAGAGGCTACCCGAGGGGGCAGTATTGATTATATTCTCAAGGCAGAAGGCAACGATGCCGTGCTAAGGGCGCTAGAGAAGGGAATTCGCCTGCTTGATCAGGATATGGAGGCGGGCAGCCTGGTCAGCCAAGCCAAAGAGAATATGCGCAAGGCCCTCCCCTTCCTCCAAAAAAGATTTGTCCTTGATTGGCTGCAAAGTGGACCTGAATATTTGCAGGCCCAGAACATCCATGAGCGGTTTGAGGAACTGGATATGCCGCTTCATGCCCAGCTTCCTTCCCTGATGCTGCTGTGCCGGGTGGATACCTGGAATGACCAGGACTCCTTGGGGATGCGTTCTCTATACCTGTATGCCATCGAGAATATTATGAGCGAATTGCTCAGTCCTATGGTGTCTTATATCGCGGTGGAATATGACCGAGCAAAGATGGTGTGGCTGCTCCAATACCGTGAAGGTGAACTGGAGGCAGGCGAAAGCCATGAGGAAGCCGTAAAACGGGTAACTCGCTTTGTTCACGGGACGCTGGAACAAATTCAAACGGAATGCCGAACTTTGCTGAAGCTCAAAACCTCATTTGCCGCTTCTAATGAATGGGTGTCATGGAAGCAGCTCCCCTCCAAGCTGGAGACCCTTCGCGAGCTGCTGAGCAGCGGCTTGGGCATTGGCCATGAATCCCTGCTCGTCGAGGCGGCTCTCGAAGTACAGCCTGCTGTAGAGTCCGGCATGAAGGCGCGTTCGCGAATTCATTTGAAGAGAATCGAACTGCTTCGCGGCTGCTTGGATAACGGAGAGAAGGAAGAATTTTATACACTGCTTACTGAGGTGACGAGTGTATCGGATGCCTCATCGGGAAGCTATGAGTTCTTGCTGCGCATGGAAATATACTACGAATTGGTTGCCGTCTTCATTCCCCATATCGTCGAATTCCAGGAAGTGTGTGGAACGAAGCAGATTAATTTTGACGAACTGACCCAGTTCAAGGCACATGAATCCTGGGAAGCTGCTTGCGCTTTTCTGCGGCAGTTATCAGACCTGATCTTCTCCCACAAGGAACAGAATAAATACGAGCAGCAACACGAGGTCATCATTAAGGTCAATCATTACATTGAGCAAAATCTGGCAGGCGATTTGTCATTAACCCAGATCGGAGAGATGGTCGGACACAACCCCTCCTATTTGTCTCGCTTGTACAAGCAAATTACAGGAGAAGGCCTATCCGAATCGATTACAGCAGCCAGATTAGCCAAAGCGAAGGAATTGCTCAGCAGCACCAACATTAAAATTCATGAAGTCGCCGCTTCTGTCGGTTTCATTTCACCGCCTTATTTTTATCGTTTCTTCAAAAAAGCTACCCATTTGACTCCTCAGGAGTATCGAGAGTTAAAAAATACGTAAACGGAAGATAGGAATGTAAAAAGCTTGAAGTAGATCGTGCTTGGGCTGCTCTCTATAATTTAAAGAG
Organism: Paenibacillus senegalimassiliensis; assembly: GCF_001486585.1. Lineage (GTDB taxonomy): Bacteria > Bacillota > Bacilli > Paenibacillales > Paenibacillaceae > Fontibacillus > Fontibacillus senegalimassiliensis. Next base: position 25,340 of record NZ_LN909043.1, on the reverse strand, counting down.
AAGAGAATACAACGCTTGAAGAAAAAAGCAATATCTAGCAGATTCTTGAGGAGGGTACACATGAAGAAAAGCAAGCTGGGTTTAAGTACGCTGGTTATGATCATGGCTTTCTCGCTAGTATTAAGCGCCTGCGGCACGGGCAACAATGCTGCATCTAATCAAGGGGCTGCAGACAGTGGAAGTAATAATGAAAGCGTTGTCAACAATGAGAATGCCGATCCCTTTGGCAAATACGATTCTCCGATTGAACTAAGTGCCATTCGCTATGTCAGTGAATCAACCAAGTTCCCGAATGGACATGACATTAATAACAATGTCTGGATGGATTTCTACAAAAGCTTAGGTATTAACGTGAATTATAAATGGATTGTTACAGGCCAGGAGCAATATGAATCCAAGGTCAACATTGCGATCGCCTCCAACGACTTGCCCGATTTTATGGAAGTTAATGAAGAGCAATTAAGACAATTGGCGGATGCCGGGCAATTAGCAGACTTGACGGATGCCTTTGAGAAATATGCTAGTGATGATCTCAAGGAATTAATGTCTATTGAGAATAATGCGCTGCCCTCAGCGACATTTGATGGGAAATTACTGGCTATCCCTTCAACCCAGCCGGTGATTGGTGGCTCTGCCCCACTTCTTTGGGTAAGAGAGGACTGGATGGAGAAGTTGAACTTGCCAGACCCTCAATCGTTCGATGATGTAGTAGCGATTGCTCAGGCCTTCCAAAGCCAGGACCCTGACGGCAACGGTAAATCGGATACCTACGGCATCGGGTTGACCAAAGATATCGGACTCGCTACCACTTCCCTCGGGTTGTTCAATTCTTTCGAAGCCTACCCCGGGATTTGGATTGAGAAGGATGGCAAGCTGGAGTATGGCAGCATTCAGCCTGAGGTGAAGGAAACTCTCACCAAGCTGCAGGAAATGTACAAGAACAAGCTGATTGACCCGGAATTCGGGGTTAAAGATACGATTAAAATGTTTGAATCCATCACTAGCCACAAGATTGGTATGGTGGTAGGGCCAAGTTGGTATCCGGCCTGGCCGTTCTGGGATATGGTCAAAGAAGATGAAAGTGTAAAGTGGAAATCATATCCGATCCCTTCTGTGGACGGCGGTACTGCTACCGTACAAATGCCATTCTCCGTTAGTCACTATTATGTGTTGACCAAGGATTATGAGCATCCGGAAGTCATTGTGAAGCTGGCTAACCTCTATTATCAAAAATTGTACAGCGATGAAGCTGAATTTGATACTTACGGTCAAGTCATCGTTGATGAGGTGTCCATCGGAGTGAATAAATACTCCCTGGTTGAGGTCGTTAATCCGAATAAGGATTTGATTCGTCAGCAGGAATTGGAAGAGGCTTTGAAAACGAACAGCGATGCCGCCATCTCCAGTTCGGAGACAAAGATCATGTTCAAGGAATTCCAGACTTTCCTTGACGGCACTAATCCAGCCGGATGGTCCGGGTATGTAGCCAATGGTCCAGACGGCTCCATGAGACAGTTGCGCGAGCTTAACGATCAGAAAAAAGTGATCAGCAACAGCTTCGTTGGTGCACCGACCGAAACGATGGCGGACCGGAAAGCTACGCTGGATAAGCTGGAGCAGGAAACCTTCGTTCGAATTATTCTTGGCGAAGCCAGTCCCGATTCCTTCGATGATTTCGTAAGCAATTGGAAGAAGCTTGGCGGAGATGCCATCACGGAAGAAGTCAACGAATGGAATGCATCCAAATAAACCATCCGAAGTAACTGATTGATCAGGAGGAGAGGAGTCCATTCATCCCTCTCCTCTTTCTTTTCCCCCAAAAACCCCCAAGGAGGATGATCCGCTATGCTCGCCAAAAAATTTCGTCGTCAATGGCCGCTTCATCTGATGATTCTTCCAGGAGTTATTCTGGTACTCATCTACAGCTATTGGCCCATGGTCGGAATTGCAATGGCCTTTCAGAAATTCACACCCTTCAAGGGATTGTTCGGCTCCAAGTGGATTGGGCTTGATAACTTCCATTATGTATTTGCGCTACCGGAGACCGGACAGATTATCTGGAATACCATCTTTATCTCCATTATGAAGATTGGAGCCGGACTTATCGCTCCCATCACCATCTCCCTGTTGCTGAATGAACTTCGCAACGAACTGATCAAGCGGGGCGTGCAGACGCTCATTTACTTGCCCCACTTCCTGTCCTGGGTTATTCTCGGCGGTATCTTAATCGATATTTTATCTCCCACCAACGGGATTGTGAATCAGGTGCTGGGCTGGTTTGGCGTTGAACCGATCTTCTTTCTGGGAAGCAATAAATGGTTCCCTTATACCCTGGTCATGAGCGATATCTGGAAGGAATTCGGGTTCAGCACCATCGTATATCTCGCGGCCTTGTCCTCGATTAATCCGAGTTTGTATGAAGCGGCCACCGTAGATGGTGCCAGTCGCTGGAAGCAAACAATTCACATCACCCTGCCGGGCATGATGCCCATCGTCATCCTGATGGCTACACTCTCCTTGGGGAATGTATTGAACGCCGGCTTCGACCAGGTATTTAACCTGTATAGTCCGCAGGTCTACCAGAGCGGCGATGTCCTGGATACCTTCATTTATCGAATCGGGATGCAGAACGCACAGTATGGTGTAGGTACAGCGGTCGGCTTCTTTAAATCTATCGTTTCACTCGTGTTTATTACCACCTCTTATGCTTTGGCATCCAAATTTGCTAACTACAGAATATTTTAATCGGGGAGGAAATAGGGCATGCATATCAAACCATCACTTAGCCGCAAAATTTTTATGGCCTGCAACTATACCTTTCTGATTGCACTCGGGCTGCTTTGTGTTCTGCCTATGGTCCATATTCTCGCTCTATCGTTCAGTTCCAAGGGACCGGCAACCGCAGGAATGGTCGGGCTGTGGCCGGTCGACTTTACACTCAGCTCTTATGAATATGTGCTGACCAAACCGCAATTTCTGAAGGCCATGTGGATTACCGTACAGCGCGTCGTACTGGGTACGAGCATCAGTATGTTGCTGACGCTGCTGATTGCCTATCCCTTGTCCAAGGAAGCCAAGGATTTTGCCTTCCGTACACAATACGCCTGGTTCTTCGTATTCACTACGCTGTTCTCCGGCGGTTTGATTCCCAGATATATGACCATTCGTGATACGGGGTTGATTGACACCCTCTGGGCACTCGTCATCCCGGGCGCAGTTGCCGTGTTCAATGTCATCCTGCTGCTTAACTTCTTCCGGGGGCTCCCCAAAGAGCTGGAGGAAGCCAGCTTCATCGATGGTGGCGGTTATATGACCAGTCTGTGGAGAATTTACGCGCCTCTCTCCTTGCCGGCCATGGCTACAGTAACCCTGTTCACGGTCGTTGGACAGTGGAATGAATGGTTCGACGGCTTGCTGCTGATGAACACGCCGGAGAAATATCCGCTCTCCAGTTACTTGCAGACCGTCATTGTACAGGAGAATCTGACCAAGGTGACCGCGGATCAGGCCGCCATGCTGGCGGAGGTATCCAATCGGACCTTCAAGGCTGCTCAAATCTTTATCGGCGCTCTGCCAATCCTGTGTGTATATCCGTTCCTCCAGCGCTTCTTCGTTAAGGGGATCGTGATGGGCAGTGTGAAGGAATAGTTGTGAAATCTGGAGGGATCGAGATATGAGCGAACTGCTGGAAGGGGTACACCATTATAGTACGGAATCCAGTTGGGTTAAGCCGGACAACCCGCTGCTGTTAGAGCGGCTGGAATGGTTCAAGGATCAGAAGCTGGGGCTGATGATGCACTGGGGCCCTTACTCCCAGATCGGACTGGTGGAGTCCTGGGCGCTTAGTGATGAGGATGGTACCTGGTCACGGGATGATGTGGACTGGACCACGGATATGGCCGGCTTCAAACGGGAGTATTTTGATTTGAACCGCACGTTTAATCCCATCCGTTTTCAACCCGAGGTATGGGCGGAGCTAGCCGCCGAGAATGGCTTCAAATATTTGACGTTCACAACCAAACATCATGATGGCTTCTGCATGTGGGATACCCATACGACCGATTACCGGATTACAGGACCGGATACTCCCTTTCACCTTCATCAATATGCGGATATTTGCCGGGAGCTGTTCAATGCTTTTCGCACCAAAGGACTGGCTATTTCCGCCTACTTCTCCAAGGCGGATTGGCACACTCCCTACTATTGGACACCTGGAATGGAGCGTGGCGACTTTATGTGGCGCGGGCCTTCCTATGACCCCGAGAAGCAGCCCTGGCTTTGGGAACAATTTGTCCAGTTCACCCATCGTCAGCTAGAGGAATTACTCACCCGTTACGGACGAATTGATCTATTGTGGCTTGATGCTGGGTGGGTTCGCGGCGGAGAGCGCAAGCAGGATATCAGGCTCGGCGAATTGGTGGACCGGATGCGCCAGCACCAGCCCTGGTTGCTGACAGCCGATCGCACGGTAGGAGGACCCTATGAAAATATTGTAACTCCGGAACAGACCGTTCCTGAGCAACCGATGGATATTCCGTGGGAAAGCTGCATTACGATGGGCACTTCTTTCTCCTTCAAATATGAGGACCAGTACAAATCCGTACGCGAGTTGGTTCATCTGCTGATTGAAACGGTGGCTAAAGGGGGCAACCTCGCGTTAAATGTGGGCCCTCAACCTGACGGAAGATTGCCCGCACCAGCCATTGATCGAATCAAGGGACTGGGGCAATGGCTGGGGTTACATGGGGAGGCCATCTATGGTACCCGAATACATGACCTCCACGCCAGCGGACGCTTCTTCTTCACCCGCAAGGCAGAGCATGTCTATGCGCTCGCTCTCTATCAGGAGGCTGAGCGTTTGGAGAGTAAAATTCTCATTCCGCTAGCCAGCAAAATCCAAAGGGTGGATCTCGTTAGCGGTTCGGAAAGTCTTCAATCTCATCAAACAGATGAAGGGATTGAGGTATCTCTTCCCGCCGATATTCAGCTTGAAGAGCAGGCTCCTATCGCGCTAGTATTTCGTCTGTGGTCACAGTAATAGAAGAAGCCAATTCCCGTGGATGACGAGAATTGGCTTCTTTCTGCGTAAGGCCCGTGTTAAGGCAACATGTTCTTATAAGTGGTGTAGTAATGAATGGCTAGCCCACCGTATCCATCAGAGCCGGTGAAATAGGCGTCTACCTTCTCCAGTTCCTGGTTCATGTAGGCTTCGCCCTCCTGGTAGAAGGTGACGAACTCCGGATCGCCCGGCACATCATAGGTCTCTACTCCAATAACCACCTTCTTGCCAATGGTACTGCCGTAGTCAACCTCGTTCTGCCCGTTCTGGATAATGCCATCCGGCCCTTCAGCGAAATCACGGTAATCCATAATTGTTACATAGTCCATAACGTCCTGAACATGCTTATGCATTTCCTTGGTCACCCCATTATGAGTGATCGAGAACGTATCATACCAGAACGGAATATCTCCCGAGAAGGTCATGGAAGAGCCGCTGCTTGTCAGAAGTTGCTGGGACTTCGCTGCCAAATTAAGATAATCGACACTTAATCCTTGTCTATTTGTCGACCAATCAGGCAGGGTATAGGGTTCATTATCATGATGAATACCATCAAACCGTTCATTCACCGCAGAAGCTGCATTGTAATCAATCACATCCTGCAATCTGCCAAGAGGAATATGATGGTTCTCTGCTCGCACCCAATCTGACTGACCATCCAGAGCCTCTACCTGCATATTGTTAGCATGTGCCTGCGCTATGAAAGCACGATAGTGGTCCGGGTTCGTCGTCAAATTGGTCCCCGTATTCACATAAAGCATGTTAATTCCTTTAGATAATGAGAATTGAATGAGTTCAGAACGTGCTGCGGGAGTTGCCAAGTCCGACAATTCCCATACCCAGAGCGCTTTCGTTCCCCCGCCAGTGCCATTATCGGGAGTAGCTTGAGTGAGAGAAATATCGTCTATATAGCCATATCCGCCAATATTCGGATTTTTGTAAATATACACTTGAAGCTTGGCCGTACCCGGAATCGTCGTGAAGGTCAGCGTCTTGGGTGCGTAAGCCGTTGTCGTATAGAACAACTCAAACTTCCCGCCTGCCAATCTAACCCCGTTGACATCCAGACAATCAACGCCAAGGATCACTGTCTCTCCCGTGACACTTACCCGTCCTGCCCCGGAAAGCTCATATTTGGTGGAGGGAGTAATTCCGTCAATAATCTGGCCTGCGCCGCTTTCACCCGTGCCTAACCGTGCCGCACGGCTGCCTTCGTACACAGGGGAAGTCACGGTGGTTACGCCGTCCCAATTGGACCAGGACGCCAAATTCGACTCGAAACCTCCGTTCGTGACTAGATTAGTCTCTGCCGCATAACTCTTCATGACAGGCAACACGCCAATCAGTAACAACAAGGCCACCCAAACCTTCAGCACTCTTCCAACTACGTTCGTTTTCATCCCTTCGCCTTCTTTCCTATTTATTTGGTTCAATGGACAAAATATTTATTCAACCCTATACAGAACTCCGCACCTTCACTGTAACACTGAAGGAGCCTTGAATAACTTCTGAAGCATCAACGTCGCCGAGCCGTGCAAAGAGCCCTCTTCTCTGTATGAAGACGCAATCAAGCGCTCTGGTGCAAATGGCAGCGGGAACGGGAATTGTACGAGATTATCACGCAGCTTCTCGAAGAACAATTCCGAATCAATCATCCAGCCCTCGATAACTACCACCTCAGGACTGATAAAATTAACAGCCGTCGCCACCAGCAGCGTCGACACATACAAGATTTGCTTAAATATAGGCTGGAGCCATTCTTCTCCGGCTTCATATCTCCGTAAGATATCTTCCATAGAGTCAGGAATTTTCACTCCAATTGTCTTGGCTTCCTGCTTGCAGCGTTCCATAATAAAGGGTGTTGTAATTACTGTCTCGATGCTCCCACCACTGGAGTTAATCGGGATGTGAGCAATTTCGCCAACGGCGCCCATATATCCGGAGAAGATTTCCTTGTTAAGCACTAGCCCGGAGCCAATCCCTTCATTGATGGTTAAATATAGCAGGTGGTTTCTGTTCTCGCCAGCCCCGCCATGCATTTCCGCAAATGCAGCAGCATTGGAATCGTTAGTCACTTGAAATGGTATGTCTGGATATTTGCTGGACAGCTCGCTTTTGACATTTAAATCTTTAATTTTCAGAAAATTAGAAAGCGTAATAACTTCGCCCGACTCATTGATGATACCTGGAACCGCAATCCCAATCCCTTTGACTAGCTCCAGCTTGAGGCCAGGCACCTTCGCTATACAGGCTTGGATAGAAGCATCGATCTGACCAATGATTGCCTCATTCCCCGTACGGACTTCAATCTTATACTCTGATATCTTCTCACCAATTAAATTAAATACAGCACATACTAGCCAGGTATTCCCGACGGAGACGCCCACCACGTAACCGCCATTGGGCTTAATTTGCAGGCTCATAGCTCTGCGGCCGGCACCAACCATGGATTGCTCCCCGGCTTCCTCGACCATATTATCAGCAATGAGTTCCTCCACAAGACCGGATACCGTCGTTGCGCTGAGACGCGTTATCTTCGAAATCTCCGCTCTGGACAACCGCTGCTTGCGGTGAAGCAAATTAAGTATGGTTGCGGTATTAATTTCCTTCATTAACTGAAGGTTACCTTTCATCGTCACAGCCATAATACCCCTTCTCTTCTTGCAATGATGCGTCTATTTTATCATATTTTTCAAATTCTAACATTTATATCGATCAAGCTTTTCCTACGAGAATCCCGGTTAACGCCTTCACTGAATAGTCTGAGGTAGAGCCGACCATGACTACTCCCGCAGCCTTCGAAAGGCAGTCTACATCATAAGGATTTCTTAAGACCAGATGTAATAATGGCTTATGGGTAGCCTGCAATTGTTGGGCGAGAGCCGTCTGCCCACCGAACAGATGCGCATTCAACGTTCCCTGAATGATGCAATCATAATCCTGTAATTGTTCAGTGAGGGCCGTGATCTCTTCCGTCTGAGGGTCCAGCGAGCATGTGCTTGATTGCACCTGAAAGCCAGCTTCTTCTAGTAACCGAGCAAGAATCATCTCGGAATCGCTAGAATTGTCGGCTACTGTCAGCTTCTCTTGCTTCGGCAAAATTAGCAGATAACGTTGGTTCTTGTTCATAGGGAGCATCCCCTGTGGATCACGCTCCACCACAACCGTTCGACTAGCCAGCTTTAAAGACTCTGACTCCCATTGCTCACGAGGAAGTGGCTTGGCTGCAAGCTGATAGCGTTCAAATGACTGATGTAAATGTCTGATTCTGGCGATGGACTGGTCAATTTGCTCCTCCGCAAGCTCTCCTCGCTCAATGGCCTCCACGATTCCTGCGACCACACGCTCCTGGAATTCAGGTGTATGGCACATCAAAATTTGGTCCACACCGGCTTTCGCCGCCATAACACCAATCTCCTCAGGCGAATAATTGTCCTTAATCGCCCCCATCTCCACATCGTCGGTACAGATCACCCCCTCATAGCCTAATTGCCCGCGAAGCAGTTCCTGAACAAAAAATGGACTCAGTGAAGCAGGAAGCCCCTGGGATTCCGGAATATTCGGAAATACCAGATGGCCCATCATGATTGAATCTACGCCGGATTGAATTGCATCCACAAATGGCAGCAGCGGTCCCTTGCCAAGCTCCTCCAACGTGAGCGGACATTCGGGCAACACATAGTGGGAATCCCCACTGACCTGTCCATGCCCCGGGAAATGCTTCGCCGTTACTGCAACCCCGGCTTCATGCATGCCGCGAATAAAGGCTTGTCCATACTTGCCTACAGTCTCCGGGTCTTCCCCATAGGATCTGACCCCAATGACAGGGTTGTTGATGTTGGTATTCACGTCCAGTACAGGGGCCCAGTCCATCGGAATGCCAAGCGCATGCAATTGGCTTCCAATAATCTGTCCCTGCATATAGGCGGCTTCCGGATCACCACTTGACGCAATGGCCCGATTGCCGGGGATATAAGGGTAGAAGGCTTTGAAATTGGATAAGCTCCCTCCCTCTTCATCTACTGAAATGTAATAGGGACCGGACTCACTGCGCGATTCATGAAGTTGGTGAAATTCTGCGACGAGCTGCTGTACCTGGGCTTCGGTGTTAATGTTATGCGGAAAGATGCCGGCTCCGCCAAACCCGTACGCTTGCTGCCGTTCCTGAAACGGTTCTCCCGCCTTCAAGGAAGGTACTCCAATCACGCACATTTTCCCTACCTTTTCCCGTAAGCTAAGCTTGATTGTAGCCATGTCTTCATTATTGACTTTCATAGATATAGAACCTCCGAACGATCTTAAATGCATTTATTCTTTCACGGCTCCACTGGTCATCCCTGCAATGATATATTTCTGGAAAATAATAAATACCAGCAGGACCGGCAAGGTTGAGATGCAAGATGCTGCCATCATATGCACCCAATCAATGGAGTTGAAGCCTTTATACAGTGCTAAGCCTAACGGCAATGTTCTCATATGCTCAGAGTTGGTCAGAATCAGAGGGAAAATAAAGTTGTTCCATGATCCCAGGAACTGCACGATAATGAGCACACCCACGGCCGGCTTCGCCAGCGGAAGGATGATACGCCAGAATACGCCGAATTCCGTTGAACCATCGATCTTGGCTGCTTCTATAATTTCATTGGGCAAACCGGACATGTACTGCCTCATGAGAAAGATGCTCATTGGCGCGATCAGATTAGGTATAATAAGTGCTGCGTAAGTATCAATCCAGCCCAGTTCCCTCATTAAGAGAAAGAGCGGAATCAGGGTGACCTGAAATGGAATCATCATCGTAGACAGGATAATCATGAACAGGGCATTCTTCCCCACAAAGGTCAGCTTCGCAAAAGCATACCCGACCATAGAGCCAAATATAATGTTCCCGACCACTACGGATACGGCAATAATCGTACTGTTCAGGAAATAACGGCCGAACGGCCCGCTGCCCAGCACATCCACATAATTTTGTAACGTGATCTGTTTGGGGAAGATATCCGTGAAGCTCTTGATGATCATGCCATCGCCTTTTAGCGACATGCTAATCATATACAGGTACGGAAATACCATAACGATCAGAGGGATCAGGAGCACCAGGAAGACGATGGATGTACGCAAGGTTGATTGCCGGTGACTCATTCTCCTACCCCCTTATTAATACGCATCAGCCACATCTGAACGGCCGATATCAGCATAATGAATATCATTAAGATATAGGCAATCGCCGACCCTTTACCCAGTTGCAAGCTGGAGAATGCCGTATTGTACATGTACAACACCATCGTGGTCGTTGAGTTCAGAGGCCCCCCCTTGGTCATGACATACACCTCAGAGAAGACTTGTAGCGAGTTGATGGTGTTCATGACAATAACCAAAATGCTCATATGCCGCAAATGTGGTAAAGTCACATTCATGAACTGGCTCCATAACCCCGCCCCATCAATGATGGCCGCTTCATACAGACTGGCAGGAATCGATTGCAGGGCAGCCACGTACATCAGCATGTAGAAGCCCACGGCCGTCCAAATCGACATCGCCATAATAGAAGGAAATGCTGTTCTTATGTCCAGGAGCCATTGCACCTTCTGAATGCCAAAAGTGCCTAGAATCGAGTTCAAGATTCCGGAAGGTGCGTACAGCAGCATGAACATCATGGATACGACGATGACTGAAGTCACGGTTGGCATGAAGAACGAAACCCGGAAGAAGATTTTGCCGGGGATGCGGCTGTTCACAGCAATAGCCAACACCATCGACAGTACCGTAGTAATTGGAACCGTCACAGCCACGAAGTACAAGGTATTCCAGAAGGCTTTCTTAAATACAGGGTCGCTTAGCGTATCCAAATAGTTCGTGATTCCCACCCAATTGGACTCCAGCTTAAGCAATCCGGTTTCAGTAAAGCTAAGATATAACGAGAAAATAATTGGAAACAAACTGAATACCAGAAACGATAATAGCCACGGCGATAGAAACAGATAAGCTGTGGCGTTTTGGCGCAGCTTATTACGGCCTGCTGTGTTCATGTTATACCTCCATGGGCAAGGGGATGAACGTCCCCTTGCCCCTTGATTTTTATCTTGCGAGCAATTTATTAATGTTGTCGGAGGCAGTCTGTAATACTTCTGCTGCAGAAGTTTGCTGCAATACAGCTTTCTCTACCGCAGTCGTAACCTCTTCAGAGATTTTTTGCCATGCCTTCAGAGAAGGTGGATTCTGAGCCGTAGCAACCTGCTTGGCAAATATAGCGATCTCCGGCTTGTCCGCGAAGAACGGATCAGCTTCTACTCCCGGGAAGGCTGGGAATACGGAGGTAGCAATCTCTGTAATCTTCATTGCATTTTGCTTACTGGTCATGAATTCAACAAATTGATAAGCTTCCTCAGGATGCTCTGTCTTGGCCGAGATGGACAAAATTTCTCCTCCCGAGAAGGACACCGAGTTACCTGCTGGCGCTACCGGTATTTCCGCCACTCCCCATTTCAGATCAGGCGCATTCTGCGCTAACCCCCGTAGATTCCAGGCACCTGAGATGAACATCCCTACGTTCCCTGCCGCAAATTCCTGGCCAATCATGCCATCTTGAGCGACAAGCGATACTTTGGACAGCTCTTGAACATACTCAAGCGTTTCGACTGCCGCCGGTTCGTTTAAGGCACTAGCCGTTTCATCCGCATTCAGGAAATTCCCGCCGTTGCTCCATAGGAACATAGAGAATTGCGTCCAAGGAGTCTCGGCCTCTCCCGCAGCGATACCAAAGCCTTTGGCTCCCGTATTCTCTGTGATTTGAGCGGCTGCTGCTCTCAGCTCTTCCCAGTTCATTGGAGCCTTCTCAGGGTCCAGGCCAGCTTGCTCAAACAGCTCTTTGTTGTAGAACAATGCGCGTGTCCCCAATAACCAAGGTACACCGTAGATTTTGGAATCGTAGGTTACACCATCCCAACCAACGTATTGGTCCTTAATGCTGGACACCTTGTCCGATAGATCCAGTAGCACATCCTGGGAAGCAAACTGTGTAACCCAGGTGTTGCCAAGTTCCACCACATCAGGCGCCTCTTCAGCAGCAAAGCTCGTAGTAATTTTGTCCAACCCGTTATCCCAAGTGAGTTGCTGTACATCAACCTTCACTCCAGGATGGGTGCTTTCAAATTCTTCAATGATTGGAGCAATGTTAATATCCGTACTGTCATCCATGGAGCCCATGAACTGCCAGAACTTAATGGTTTTCACTTCGGATGGAGTATCACCAGTTGACGACGGTTGAGATCCTTTGGAAGAATTGTTGCCACAAGCAGCTACGAGAACGATTACAAAACAAAAAAATAATGGCAAGATCGCTTTTGAACGCATTTCTGAAATGCCCCCCTCGAAATAGTAAATTAGAACCTAAACTCATTTACTTACCGCCAAAAAACCGCTCGGATCCTCCTATTCATAAGAAGTATAATTATTACGTCCACTGGACTTATTAATAATATATGCTTTTTGTTTTAACCTGTCAATCAGCTTTCATCACATATATCTAACATGAACATTACATAAATTGCCATGGTAAAGCGGATACATCTAAATTGCGCTTCTGAATATTGTGATGATAGACACACTATCAGACAAAAAGAGACCTGCGCCCATGATGGCTGCAGGTCTCTTTTTGTCTGATTTACTAAAGTTTAAAATGCCATAACAATGCCCTTCTCGTTGGCATAGACCGAACTGATTCCTCTTGTCGGGACAATCAGGATTTCATCGAAATGGAACTGACTTTTGATTTTGTCTCTCAACTTTTCAGCAAGTCCAGGGTTGTTGCAATGAGCGATAACCATGCTTTCTCCTCGGGTGTCTTTGCCACTCTTGCCAATCGTATCTGCCAGCTTCTCAACAATTTGCTTCTGTCCGCGCACATGAGAATGCAGACCGATATTTCCATCATCCGCTTTCATGATCAGCTTAATGTTAAGCACCGAGATTAATTTACCCGTTATTTTATTGAGCCTTCCATTTTTCAATAAATTATCAAAGTTATCTAGCACAAAATACGTCTTCATATCATGAATAAAGCTATCGATCGTGGAGATAATTTTAGATCTTTGATGACCCTCTTTGATCATTTTAGCCAGCTTCACGGCAATTAGCACCTCACCAGCACAGGCGCTCTTTGAATCAAATACATGCACCTCAGCATTCGCGTCTTCTTCCTCTATCATGGACTTTCCAAGCACAGCACTTGCATATGAGCTGGACAGGTGGCTGGAGATCGTAACTGCAAAAGAGGATGGCGCACCTTGAAAAGCTTCTTTATATAACATAGGCGAAGGAGAAGCAGACCCCACCTTACCTGTGCAATTTTTCATTTCTTCCATAAAGCTCGGCAAATCAAGCTGCTCGTCGTCTACAACGTTCTTGTCTCCTAACGTTATGGTTAGCGGGACCGTAACTATTCCCAAGCTTTCACTTAACTCCGGAGTTACATCACAACAACTATCAACTACAATTTTATGACTCAAACGCTCCACCCCATCATTTTTGTTTCTTTCATTCAGCATTTCATTTTAACCATTGTACTTATTTTATCAGCCTTATCTCAACTTTTTCTCAATTACCTTCAACTAAAGCTTAACTTTTCTGTAATTTTACCATTACGGCTGTGCCGTTGCCTTTCTCGCTTTTTAGGGACACCGTACCTCCGCATAAGGTGACAATCCGATGTACCAGCGCCAGACCAAGGCCATTGCCCTTCACGTGGTGGGAACGCTCTCCTTGATAGAACTTGTCAAAGGCATGCTTCATCACCACTTCATCCATACCAATGCCCGTATCTTTTACGATGACAACAATGTTAGTGCCTTCCTCATAACATTCAATCGACAAAAGCCCATCCTGATCGGAAAATTTAATCGCATTATCGATCAAGTTACTCCACACCCTGGCTAGCAGGGATTGACTACCATATATATAGGTTTCATCCATATTGATATCTATAGTCAGATTCTTGTTCTCCCAAATACTTTCAAAGTCTAGCAGAACACGCCGAATTTGCTCATCCAGTTGAAATCGTTCCTTTTGCAAAATAATCTCCTGATTTTCAATCTGGGATAAAGAAAGGATACTTTGCGTCAACTCTGTCAGCCTGCCTGTATTCTCTAAAATAGTTCTTACGTACTTTCTCTCTTCTTCCTTGGTCAGGGTCTCATCCTGCAATAACATAGCATAGCCCTCAATCACCGAAAGAGGGGTCTTGAATTCATGTGAAACATTGCTGACAAAGTCATTTCTGAGCGTCTCCGTATTGGATAACTCCCGCAGCATAAGATTAAAATTTTCCGCAATTTCTCGAATCTCATTGGCAATACTGCCTTCCTCCAAACGCACTGTGAAGTCACCTCTAGCTACCTTCTTTGCTGCATCATTAATATTTAGAATGGGACGCAACATTTTCTTGGATACGTAAGAAGAGAGCAAGGTTCCGACGACAATACTCACAATAGCAATGAACATGGAGGAGGTAATCACTCCCGTTAACGGACTTTCCGTCACCCGCAGCAAAATGTATATAATCAGGAAAGTGAGCACCATTGACACTGTAATAATAATTGCCATAATCAGTGCAAATATTTGTGAAATAGTTAGCTTGTCCCTGAACTTATTCACTTCGCTTCACCGCTTTGAATCCAAGTCCCCGAATCGTTTTGATTTCGAATGGTGCGTTCTCCTTGAAGCGATCCCGAATTCTGCTCATATGCACGTCCAGTGTATGGGGAGTGCTCTCTGTGTCCATCCCCCAGATTTCATCCATAAGCTGCTGCTTGGTAAAAACTCTGTTGGGGTTGGATAACAGCTTGTACAATAGATAGAACTCTTTTTGCGGAATAACCATATCTTCACCATTCAAGCTGACCGTCAGGTCATCATAAAATAACTCCATGCCCTCAAATTGCAGCTTCTTTTCATTTACAATTCTTGCTCGTCTAAGCAAAGCCTGAACGCGTAATATCATTTCATTGACATTCACCGGCTTAATCATATAATCATCGGTACCCGCCCGAAAGCCACTCTGTATATCCTCAAAGGCCCCCTTGGCAGTAATCAGCAACACCGGCATATGGTGTCCCATATCACGAATGTTTTTTACTAATTCATATCCATCTATATTCGGCATCATAACATCTGAAATCATAAGATCAATGTATTGCTTGTCTAGAATATCCAATGCCTCCGCACCATCTTCCGCTTCAAAACAGGCATAACCGTTCTTGGATAATACTGTGCAGAACAGTGTTCTTAATGCCTGGTCGTCTTCGGCTACTAAAATGCTAAACATTTGCACCATCTCCCAGTAAAGTTATTAACAGAATAACATGATTCATTCAAGTTAGATTCAATTGATACGGATGATAGCTGATTTTCCCCAAAATAATTACAGAAAAAACTAAAAATTGTACAGTTTTTAATTTTTTTCGAAAGGTATAATGAGGTCGTTAACCTTGAAAGCGATTTCATTTCAAATCCAAGGAGGACTGTAAATGATCAGGAGAAAATTCAAGTATGTGTGGCTCAGTCTCGCCCTACTGCTAATGTTGCCCCAATGGAGTGCAGCGGCAGCGGAAGCGGAGCAGCCCCCAGCTTCAGCAACGGCACCGGAAGGAGCACAGGTGTCGGATTTCTATAATATTATTATGCAAACAGGCGCTGACCCCTGGGTCTATAAGCACACGGACGGCTATTATTATAACGTATTTGTTAACGCCAGTGGCATCATGATTCGCAGAGCGAAGACCATCACTGGAATTGAAGCAGGCGAGAGAAGCCTTGCTTGGACACCGGTTAAAAATACTATGTACAGTTCCAACATATGGGCCCCTGAAATGCATTACCTCAAAGACACCGACGGCAACTACAAATGGTATATTTACTTCGCCGCTGACAACGGAACGAATGCCAATCACCGCATGTATGTGCTGGAAAATACCAGTGATAACCCGCTGACCGGAACCTGGGAGTTCAAAGGGAAAATTACCGACTCTTCCGACCGCTGGGCTATCGATGGTACAGCACTGGAGGTCAATGATCAGCTTTATTTTATTTGGTCCGGATGGGAAGAAACGGATGGGAGCTTTCAAAATTTATATATTGCCGAGATGAGCGATCCGCGAACCATTAGCTCAGAGCGAGTCTTAATCTCAACGCCTGATTATGATTGGGAATCATCTCCGGGACGAATTAATGAAGGTCCGCAAATTACCATTAAGGGCAATACCATCAACCTGGTCTATTCCGCTAATGGAAGCTGGACCGACAGTTATTGCCTGGGGCTTATTACCGCCAGCATCAGCGATGATTTAATGGAGCCTGCCTCCTGGGTCAAGCGGGATCAGCCTATCTTCTCTAGCGCCAATGGTATTTACGGACCAGGCCATCACAGTATTGTCACGTCTCCTGACGGGACGGAAGACTGGATTATCTACCATTCCGCCCGTTGGCCTGGTTCTGGATGGACCCGCAATGTCCGCACACAGCCATTCACCTGGAATGGAGACAATACACCCAATCTGGGGGAGCCTGTCGATCCGAATATCCCCATCAACATACCTTCAGGCGAACCCATGCGGCAGCGCTATGAAGCGGAGAATGCAGTGCTGGTCAAAGACCCAAGTGGTGTAACCTTTCCTAGCGTCAGACGGGAAGCCACAGCTTCTGGCGGAATGAAGGTCGCTAATTTTAACAACGCTAATGATTATGCCGAATTTACTGTAAACGTGCCTCACACTGGATTTTATATACTGTCTGTACGTAATGCCAACGGTTCCCCCAATGCGGCGGAAGCCTCCTACCTCTTATCGGTTAACGGCCACTCCGGCGCTAACATGAACATGGTCTATTCCGGCTCCAATCGTTGGGGAGCCTCCACCGCAAAGGTCTATCTGGAGGAAGGGAATAATGTCCTTCGCTTCTCCAAGGGAAATCATTTTGCCGAAATCGACAGTATCGATCTGCTCCCACTGGATACATCGGCAATTTTATTCGATTCTCCGGGATTCACGTTAGGGCTCGGTGAAGTCCGCAGTCTCCCTCTCTATACGGTAACAGGCACTACCTATACGGCTATCGATACAGGCCTTGTACTTAGTTCTTCTAATACGAACGTCGCCATCATTGACGAAGGAACTAAGGTTAAGGCAATCGGAGCAGGCAGCACCACCATCACCGCGATGTATAACGGGAAAACAACGACAGCCGCCGTCACCGTTATGCCCGAGCCTAAATCTGTGCAGTCCGTCAGCATCAGTGGATTGGGCCACATCCTGACCAGATGGCAGGCAAGTGAACCACTTCTGGTAACCGCACACTATAACAACTATGAAGTTCAAGATGTGACAGCCAATGCTCAGTATACCAGCAGCGATCCCGACGTAGCCAGGATTGAGGCCGATACGGTCACCCAAACGGTATATGCCATACAGCCAGGCACAACGGTTATTACTGCCGAATACAACGGCAAGATAGCAACACATAAACTAACGGTAACTTCGGCTTCCGATATGCTTGACGTGATCTCTATCGTGAGAACGCCTTCCGGAGTCATTCCTACCCCGCCTAACGTTGTTGATGTCGTTGCTAATCATGTATCCAAAGAGGCTGATCTCGTCAGTTGGGAACTGGCCGGGCTTGATCTCAGCTCACTTGGCACCATTCAGGTACCTGTTACCCTGCAATTGGAGGGACAGCATTATACCTCTACCCTTCCCTTAGAAATTGTTCCTAATTGGGGACTTGATGAAATTGTGGCTCAACTCCGCCAGAAACTAGCTAATTTCTCCTACCCTTTGGGTGAGGGGCTGGGCAACTACAGCCAATTGAAATATGATGCCTTCGTGGCTCAAGTGGATCATGCAGACGAGTTGGCCGGGAATGCTGATTTAAGCAAGGAGCAGTATGACGAGGAACTGGAGCAACTAGCTCAAGCGGAAGCCGATTTGCTAGGTTCACTCCATAACATTCAAGATGGCGTGGTTTATAACGCCTACCGGGATTTCTCTGGCGACACCGTAGGCAAATATCCTTATGGCTTCACCACCGAAGATCTGACTAATGGGGCGACCGCCACTGTGCAACAAGAGGACGGAAACAAATTTCTGCGACTGACGACAACCGCAACTTCGGGCAAAGCCAATCTATTCCTGCCGTTTACAGGCGAAGTAAAGGCTGAAGCTGATCAGCGTATCGTCATTGAATATCGCGCCCGATTGAACAGTACCTTCCCTTATGCCAATGGGGCTATGGTCAGAAACGACAGTGGTACAGGCAACTATTCCATGGTCACCGCTTTTGATGGGGATAAAATCATTGCACAAGATGGGGGCTCGAAGAAAAGCGTTCAAAACTTCTCACTGAATACCTGGTACAGCATTAAGATGGTATCCAACTGGAATGCCAAGACCTATACCGTCTACATCAATGATGTGGCGGTCGCAACGGACTACAGCTTCCGCCACACCGGTGGGAGCATGCTGACAGGCCAGCGGTTCGGCATCGATGGCTATGCTAATGCCTCGATCGACTTTGATGAATTTATGGTAAGCATTATACAGGTTACCCAATAAGCAATACTAGCTATAAAGGTTGAACAAATGATTTAGGTAAAGAAGCAGACGAGAAAATGTCCTACTGACAACACTCGCATTAGGCAGAGCACGATAATATCCTGCCTAATGCGAGTATTCTAATTATAAATAGTTATTATTACAAATTCATCTGGCTACGGAGCATCCGGTCAAGTACACGGTCTGGTAAAAACCGTACCAAGCGAGTCAGTAGTACGGAATCACGACCAACTACATATCGGGTTTTGGGTTTGCGATCTTGAATAGCACGTAAAATGACTGTTGCCACTTTCTCAGGGGAAATACCATGGCTCGCCCAGGCTTCTGCCTGAGCTTTCACAGCGGCGAAGAGACGGTCATGACGCTGATGCTGTTCTGGAGTCATCAGCTTGGCGAGCCTTTCTGCTGTCGTAATCCCTTGCTCAGACATCCTTGTGCTAACGCCACCCGGAGTAATCATAATGACCTTCAGCCCTGATGAGGCCATTTCTCTGCGGAGACTATCATTAATTGCCTCCATGGCAAATTTCGCCGCCGAATAAATGCCAAACCCCGGCATTGAGATTTTGCCACCAAGCGAACCAATGTTTACTACGCGACCACCACTAGCTAGTAAGGCAGGAGCGAGCGCCTGAATAACTGCAACCTGACCAATGACACTGACTTCAATCTGACGGCGCAATTCATCAAGCGGGACCATTTCCAAGGGAGCATTGATGGCGATGCCTGCATTATTTACAACCGCCCTCAAAGGACGATGATAGGGATCATCTTTCACTCTCTTTGCCAATTCCTTTAATGTGTCTACATTAGTTAAATCGACAATTACTGCTTCAATATTCTTCTGGCTGATTTTATCGGCATCTTCCTGGCGCCGAACACCTGCAAGCACATGATAACCTTCTTCCGCCAGACGTTTTGCAGTAGCAAAACCGATGCCGCTAGACGTACCAGTAACTACTACTAGCTCTTGATTTTTGGATGACATAGTAACCCTCCTTAAGAATCAGAAGCGGCTCACTATAACACCGCTATATCGGTATTATAGCAGTGCTATAATACAATGTCTATAGCACTGCTATATAAAATTTAAAGGAGTAAATTATGGCGTATAAACACGCAAAAAGGGCTCCGTCATCGAAGCCCTTCCTTTTCATCGTCTGAGTTTAATATAAGCTGCATGGCACTTTCTCGAATAAGGTGTATAACGGACGGCTCGGGTGGAGGCGTCTTACGAGTTTCGGCCGTTACGTGTAATAAAGAGGCCGCATTCGCAGAGGCCCAAATCAATCCCGCTGCCGTCTCCAAAGGCACCGCCAATTGATCTTCGTCTGCAATAGCCTGAACGTTATGCACTAGTAACTGGTATGCCCTTGCAGCAGCCTCAATTTGAGCGCCTTCAAGCAAACGCCCCATCATCGCCGAATACAGCCGGGGTCGAGTTGCAGCGAATCCCACAAAATTGTCCCACCCTTGCCGAAGCGCCTCCTGTGGATGACTGGACAGCACGGCAGTGCTTTTTCTTTGAAGCAACTGCTGGAAAGCCTCCATGATAGCCGCACTCAACAGCCCATCAGCATTCCCAAAATGATGGTAGAGCGTAGGCGCCGAAACCTGGGCAATCGTGCAAACGGCTCGTGTGGAAAACTTTGCTCCGCCTTCCTCTTCAAGAACCTGAAGAGCTGCTGCGAGTATTTTCTCATAAGTATTCATAACTTGATTATAACAACGCTATATTTGTCTGTCCATTTGGAACAGTTGATGAGGATGACACTTTATATTTCCGTAGTCGAAAGGATGTTCTAGAGCTACACTTTGCCTCGCAATTAAAATGTGCCGCGGTAGAAAGTTAGGCCGTAAACAAAATAAAACAGCCCCCCTAGATTTGGAATCTAGGGGGGCTGTCTCATGTGTTACAGTTATACCGGCGAGAGGACTCGAACCTCCACGGTTTCCCACTCGATTTTGAGTCGAGCGCGTCTGCCATTCCGCCACGCCGGCGCATTATAAGGTTGTTCAAAGTGCGGAAGACCAGACTTGAACTGGTACGGTAGTCACCTACCGCAGGATTTTAAGTCCTGTGCGTCTGCCGATTCCGCCACTCCCGCATAGTTAAGATGGAGGCGCCACCCAGACTCGAACTGGGGATAAAGCTTTTGCAGAGCTGTGCCTTACCACTTGGCTATGGCGCCATATAAAAAAATGGAGCGGACGACGGGAATCGAACCCGCGACCCTCGCCTTGGCAAGGCGATGCTCTACCGCTGAGCCACGTCCGCATATAAAAAGACTGGGGATATAGGATTCGAACCTATGAGTGACGGAGTCAAAGTCCGTTGCCTTACCGCTTGGCTAATCCCCAATATTCAATTATTTAGATAAAAATGGGGCGATCGATGGGACTTGAACCCACGAATGCCGGAGCCACAATCCGGTGCGTTAACCCCTTCGCCACGACCGCCATAAAGACAAATATTAAGTTGTTTAGAAAAAGTGGCAGGGGCAGCAGGAATTGAACCCACACCAAAGGTTTTGGAGACCTTTGTTCTACCTTTAAACTATGCCCCTAGATAGGTAAAACTGGTGGAGGCTGATGGATTCGAACCACCGAACTCGTCAGAGAACAGATTTACAGTCTGCTGCGTTTGGCCACTTCGCTAAGCCTCCATGTGGTGCCGGCGAGAGGACTTGAACCCCCAACCTACTGATTACAAGTCAGTTGCTCTACCAGTTGAGCTACACCGGCTCTTCAATTGTCAGTGAAACAATGGTGGCTCGGGACGGAATCGAACCGCCGACACGAGGATTTTCAGTCCTCTGCTCTACCGACTGAGCTACCGAGCCTTACATAAAATAAGTTAAATGGCGGAGCCGACGGGATTCGAACCCGCGGTCTCCTGCGTGACAGGCAGGCATGTTAGGCCTCTACACCACGGCTCCACACTAGGTATTGCAATTGCGGGGGCAGGATTTGAACCTGCGGCCTTCGGGTTATGAGCCCGACGAGCTACCGGGCTGCTCCACCCCGCGTCAGTAAAATTCTTATGGTGGAGGCTGAGGGGCTCGAACCCCCGACCCTCTGCTTGTAAGGCAGATGCTCTCCCAGCTGAGCTAAGCCTCCAATGGGAAAAGACAAGTTCTATTGTACCAGATCATAACAGAGTAAATCAAGCTATGATTTCAAGAAAATGGTGACCCGTAGGGGATTCGAACCCCTGTTACCTCCGTGAAAGGGAGGTGTCTTAACCCCTTGACCAACGGGCCTAAATATTATGGCGGAGAGAGAGGGATTCGAACCCTCGAGACGCTTGTGACGCCTACACGATTTCCAATCGTGCTCCTTCGGCCAACTCGGACACCTCTCCAGATATAAGATCCCAGGAAGCAATGAAGTATATCTCGGAAGTATAACCTACTTCCTGGGAACTTGACTCCCCGAACAGGACTCGAACCTGTGACAACTCGATTAACAGTCGAGTGCTCTACCAACTGAGCTATCAGGGATCATTATGAAGTTTTCAAGCGTTTAATCGCTTGAAAACTGGATACGAAACGAATTTGCGAATTAGTTCTCCTGAAGTGCTCTTCACGGCTTATTCAGCCTGACGCCACGCTTCGGAGTTGTTTTGGATAAGCCCTCGACCGATTAGTACCTGTCAGCTCCATACATTGCTGCACTTCCACCTCAGGCCTATCAACCTCGTCGTCTTCAAGGGGTCTTACTAATTGGGAAATCTCATCTTGAGGGGGGCTTCACGCTTAGATGCTTTCAGCGCTTATCCCTTCCGCACTTAGCTACCCAGCTATGCTCCTGGCGGAACAACTGGTACACCAGCGGTGCGTCCATCCCGGTCCTCTCGTACTAAGGACAGCTCCTCTCAAATTTCCTACGCCCACGACAGATAGGGACCGAACTGTCTCACGACGTTCTGAACCCAGCTCGCGTACCGCTTTAATGGGCGAACAGCCCAACCCTTGGGACCTACTTCAGCCCCAGGATGCGATGAGCCGACATCGAGGTGCCAAACCTCCCCGTCGATGTGGACTCTTGGGGGAGATAAGCCTGTTATCCCCAGGGTAGCTTTTATCCGTTGAGCGATGGCCCTTCCATGCGGTACCACCGGATCACTAAGCCCGAGTTTCCTCCCTGCTCGACTTGTCAGTCTCGCAGTCAAGCTCCCTTTTGCCTTTGCACTCTGCGAATGATTTCCAACCATTCTGAGGGAACCTTGGGGCGCCTCCGTTACTCTTTAGGAGGCGACCGCCCCAGTCAAACTGCCCACCTGACACTGTCCCCATACCGGTTCACGGTACCAGGTTAGAACTCCGATACGATCAGGGTGGTATCCCAACGGCGCCTCCAAGGAAGCTTGCGCTCCCTCTTCCTAGGCTCCCACCTATCCTGTACAAATCGTATCAAAGTCCAATATCAAGCTGCAGTAAAGCTCCATGGGGTCTTTCCGTCTTGTCGCGGGTAACCTGCATCTTCACAGGTATTAAAATTTCACCGGATCTCTCGTTGAGACAGCGCCCAAGTCGTTACGCCATTCGTGCGGGTCAGAATTTACCTGACAAGGAATTTCGCTACCTTAGGACCGTTATAGTTACGGCCGCCGTTTACTGGGGCTTCGGTTCACAGCTTCGGATTGCTCCTAACCGCTCCCCTTAACCTTCCAGCACCGGGCAGGCGTCAGCCCGTATACTTCGCCTTGCGGCTTCGCACAGACCTGTGTTTTTGCTAAACAGTCGCTTGGGCCTTTTCACTGCGGCCCCCTCGTGCTATTCACACTACCGGGGCACCCCTTCTCCCGAAGTTACGGGGTCATTTTGCCGAGTTCCTTAACGAGAGTTCTTCCGCGCGCCTTAGAATTCTCTTCTCGCCTACCTGTGTCGGTTTGCGGTACGGGCACCTTCTCCTGGTTAGAGGCTTTTCTTGGCAGTCTGAGATCATGACCTTCGCTACTGTAATTTTCACTCCCCATCACAGCCCAGCCTTACGGTGTGCGGATTTGCCTACACACCAGCCTCACTGCTTGGACAGGCATCCATCAGCCTGCGTCACTACCCTACTGCGTCACCCCATCACTCATAACGGATTACGGTGGTACAGGAATTTCCACCTGTTGTCCTTCGACTACGCCTTTCGGCCTCGCCTTAGGTCCCGACTTACCCTGAGCGGACGAGCCTTCCTCAGGAAACCTTGGGCTTTCGGCGGATCAGATTCTCACTGATCTTTTCGTTACTCATACCGGCATTCTCACTTGTATACTCTCCAGCGCTCCTTACGGTACACCTTCTACGCATATACAACGCTCCCCTACCCCNACCTTGGGCTTTCGGCGGATCAGATTCTCACTGATCTTTTCGTTACTCATACCGGCATTCTCACTTGTATACTCTCCAGCGCTCCTTACGGTACACCTTCAACGCATATACAACGCTCCCCTACCCCTGATACTTTTAAGTATCAAGCCATAGCTTCGGTGGTGTGTTTAGCCCCGTTACATTTTCGGCGCAGAGTCACTCGACCAGTGAGCTATTACGCACTCTTTCAATGGTGGCTGCTTCTAAGCCAACATCCTGGTTGTCTGTGCAACTCCACATCCTTTCCCACTTAACACACACTTGGGGACCTTAGCTGATGGTCTGGGCTGTTTCCCTTTTGACAATGGATCTTAGCACTCACTGTCTGACTCCCGGTTAGTAGTCTATGGCATTCGGAGTTTGACTGAGCTTGGTAACCCTTGGCGGGCCCCGCACCCAATCAGTGCTCTACCTCCACGACTATTCCACCGAGGCTAGCCCTAAAGCTATTTCGGGGAGAACCAGCTATCTCCGAGTTCGATTGGAATTTCTCCGCTACCCCCACCTCATCCCCGCATTTTTCAACATACGTGGGTTCGGGCCTCCAGTGCGTGTTACCGCACCTTCACCCTGGACAGGGGTAGATCACACGGTTTCGGGTCTACGCCTACAAACTAAAACGCCCTATTCAGACTCGCTTTCGCTACGGCTCCGGCTTCTCACCTTAACCTTGCTTGCAAACGTAACTCGCCGGTTCATTCTACAAAAGGCACGCCATCACTCATTAATAGAGCTCTGACTTCTTGTAAGCACACGGTTTCAGGATCTATTTCACTCCCCTTCCGGGGTGCTTTTCACCTTTCCCTCACGGTACTGTTTCACTATCGGTCGCTAGGAAGTATTTAGCCTTACCAGATGGTCCTGGCGGATTCATACGGGGTTTCACGTGCCCCGCACTACTCGGGATCCGTCTCGGAGAGAGCACACTTTCGATTACAGGGCTTTTACCTTCTTTGGCGGGCCTTTCCAGACCTCTTCGTCTAACATGCTCCTTTATAACTCCGTGTGAGACGTCCCACAACCCCAAGGAGCAAGCTCCTTGGTTTAGGCTTCTCCGCGTTCGCTCGCCGCTACTGACGGAATCACTTTTGTTTTCTCTTCCTCAGGGTACTTAGATGTTTCAGTTCCCCTGGTCTGCCTCTTCACTGCCTATGTATTCAGCAGTGAGTGACTAGGTATTAACCTAGCCGGGTTTCCCCATTCGGACACCCCCGGATCGATGCTTGCTTACAGCTCCCCGAGGCAGTTTCGTTGTTCGCCACGTCCTTCTTCGGCTCCTAGCGCCTAGGCATCCTCCGTGTGCTCTTAGTAGCTTAACCA
>NZ_LN909042.1 GCF_001486585.1 Paenibacillus senegalimassiliensis | reverse complement strand
GCTGTAGGCACCGCCCGCGTCGGCCCCCCGGCCGTAGCGGTCGCGCGGTGTGCGTCCGCCGTCTTCCTTCAGCTCCTCGGGGATTTCATCGAGGAAGCGGGACGGCGGGTTGGCGGTGGTGCGCCCAAACAGGGTGCGCATTTGGGCGCAGGAGAGGAACAGCTTCTCTTCGGCGCGGGTGATGCCCACATACGCCAGACGGCGCTCCTCCTCCAGCTCTTCGTTGTCAAGGAAGGCCCGGCTATGCGGGAAGACGCCCTCCTCCATACCAACGATGAACACGACCGGGAACTCCAGCCCCTTGGCGCTGTGCATCGTCATAAGCACGACCGCATCATCATTTGGCTTCTCGGCGTCGCTGTTGTCATTCATGCTATCAATATCGGCTATCAAAGCCAAATCGGTCAAGAAAGAGACCAGTGATTTATCTTCATTATTATTCTCAAATTCCATAGTTACGGACAGGAACTCATCAATGTTCTCCAGCCGGGAACGGGATTCGAGGGTATTTTCATTTTGTAGTTCGAGCCGGTACTGGGTCATTTCCAGCAGCTTCTCAGTCAGTTCCGTGACGGACAGGTATTCCACCATCCGGTGCAGACCATCGATCATGTCAAAAAAGTCAACCAAAGCATTGCGCGTACGTCCGGCAAAACCCAGATCGTCAACCACCTGGAGCACCCGGAAGATTGAGACTCCCCGCTGTGCCGCAGCATCAGCCAATTTGCCTACCGTGGTATCCCCAATGCCTCGCTTCGGCACGTTGATAACCCGGGTCAAGCTGATATCATCGTCCGGATTGGACAGCAGGCGCAAATAGGCGAGCAAGTCCTTGATTTCTTTGCGATCGTAGAACTTAATGCCGCCCACGATTTGATAAGGAATATCCGACTTGATCAAAATTTCCTCGATGACCCGCGATTGCGCGTTCGTCCGATACAAGATGGCATGATCGCGATAATGGCGATCTTTTTTTATATTATTATGAATCTCCGTGGTCACAAAGTACCCTTCATCATGCTCGGAATCGGCGCGATACACCTTGATCTTGTCCCCGTCGCCCTTATCGGTCCACAGCTTCTTCGGCTTGCGTCCGGTATTCTGCCCGATGACTTCGTTGGCCGCGTTCAGAATGGTAGAGGTGGAACGATAATTTTGCTCCAAAAGTATGGTCTTCGCTTCCGGATAATCCTTCTCGAAGTTCAGGATATTGCTGATATCCGCCCCACGCCAGCGGTAGATGGACTGGTCACTGTCTCCAACTACGCAGATGCGGTGGTGCTTGTCCGCCAGCATGCGGCAGAGCATGTATTGCGCCCGGTTCGTATCCTGATACTCGTCCACATGAATGTACTGGAATTTCTTCTGATAGAAGTCCAGAACCTCCGGCTGTTCCTTGAACAGTTCAATCGTCTTCATAATCAGGTCGTCAAAGTCCAGGGAATTGTTGCTGCGCAGCCGTCTTTGGTACATGGTGTAGACCTTGGCCACGATCCCTTCAAAGTAGTCGCCTACCTTCTGCTCATATTGCTGCGGGGTGACGAGTTCATTCTTGGCGGTGCTGATCATGGACTGAACAGCTTTGGGTTCAAACTTCTTGGTATCGATATTCATTTCCTTCATGCAGTTACGAATGACGGATAACTGATCGGTCGAATCCAAGATGGAAAAGTTGGAGGTAAATCCAATCCGCTCGATATCTCGCCGCAAAATACGTACACACATGGAGTGAAAGGTGGATACCCAAATATCGCGGCCTTCGTGTCCGCCTACCAGTCTGGACACCCGGTCCTGCATCTCTCGGGCTGCTTTGTTCGTAAAAGTAATGGCGAGGATTGCCCAAGGCGGCGCCTTGCGCGTAGCAATCAGATAAGCAATGCGGTGCGTTAGCACGCGCGTCTTGCCACTGCCGGCCCCGGCCATAATCAGCAACGGCCCTTCGGTTGCCTCCACGGCTTGCCGTTGCTCAGGATTCAGGCGGCTGACCGCCTCTTGTATGTTCACAGGTTGCATAGGTTGCATCAAACATGCTCCTTCCTTATCCTTGCGCTCTTGATCTACTGAATTAGTGGGAAATCCTCCCGCTATATTTACTAATTGGTCTGAATTTTCTTATTTAGCTGGAAATTCTCCATCTATTTCAGGCAGTTTCTCTATAAACTCATCATTTTGCCGTAATTAGCAGGACAAATTCCATATAATTTGCGCTATTTCGGTAAAAACGGCTGATTAACAGGACTTTTTCCAGTTCATATCATCGCGAATCGCTATCTCATATAATCACGAACCACTATCTGGTTCTGTTATCTTCCTATGCCTGAACCGTCTTAACGTTGTGCACGGCAGTCACCGTGTCCAAGGCACGCTCCAGGTCGTTATATATCGCATTGCCCACGATTACCGTATCGGCAACGGCCGCAGCACGGCGCGCGGTCTGGCTATCTATGATACCACCACCGTAGAATAAACGGGATTGCTCCAGCGTTCGCCGCACATCTCTCACTAACTCCAGGTCGCCTAATTGTCCGCTATATTCGAGATACACAATGGGTAACTGGAGTAAGCGATCCGCCACCTGCGCGTAGGCCCTTGCTTCGGATGATCCTAACAGGGTGGCCCCTGTCAACCTGGCCACTGTAGCTTCCGGATTCAACACAATGTATCCTTCGGGCATGAGTTGATCCCAGGGAATCAGGTAGCCATATTGCTCCACCGCCCGGGCCTGCTGCCCGATGATCCAATCCGGATGTCCGGCGTTAAGCACCATGGGGATAAGGTAAAGGTCGAAGCCGGGCACCACCGCCGTGAGCTCCGATACCTCAAGTACGCAGGGCACCTCAAAACGGCGCACCCGTGCAAGCAACTCCACGGTGTTATCATAGGTGACTCCGCTGGAGCCTCCAATCATGATGGCGTCCGTCCCCGACAGACAAACCGCTTCAAGGGCCTGATCATCCAGTTCCCGATCCGGGTCCAGCTTAAAGACATGCCGCCAGGATGCTATCATTTGCTTCAAAATTCATTCCTCCAAGCTAGGGTTCTAGCAGATACGCATCAAAAAGGCTTATTCCTGGCCCCTTAAAAGCACAGTAAACCATGGAAGCCTCCAGCAATTCGTTGGCCATAATATTTTAAAAAACGAGGCTCTACTGCGCAGCCTCGCTCCCGATCTTCCCTGTATGTGCAGCGACGGAATTCGCCCACCTTTACAGCTCAGTTTCTAGTCTATGTTACCTCGTATACCCTGTCAATGTTCGCCTTTGATGCGAACATAAAAAGACGCGTTCCCGTAGGTGAAAACGCATCTTCCTCCATAGTATGAGGTTGTTTCACATTTCTAAGGAAGCCAGTTAGAGAACCAGCCAGCATTCTCCGCAATGTCTTCCTCCGCCAAAAAGTCGGTATAGAAGCCATAGGCTCCCATACGCTGGAATTTGGCTATAAGTTCCGGATCGTTAATGGTATGAACATAGGACACGACTCCCACCCGCTTCAAATCAGCGATCAGGCCCGCGTTGGCTCGGGTCTCGGACATGGTGATGGCAGCAATCTGCTTCTCCTTGGCAAACTGTACTACTTCTTTATCTGTCTCATGAGTTTGGTAGAGCGTGAAGATCACTGAATCAAACGGGTATATTGCCTGAACCGGCTCCCACATATCACGGTTGTAGATTTGCGGTACCACGCGCTTAAGTAGTTCAGGCTGCCGCTCCTTGGTCTGCTCTACGATTTGCGTGAAAATCTCTTGAATCTCCTCAGGCGTGGTTTGCTTCGTATCCGTCACGATATAGACATCAGGATAAAGCTCCATCAGTTCTACGATATCGGCCCAATCCAGGGGTTCATATTCCCCTTTGATTTTTGCTTCCTTAAACTCATTATGGGACCAGACTGCCCCCTGAAGCTCCTCCTCGATAGTCTCTTGCTGCCCCAGCATTTGGGTAAAGCCTTGCCCCCACTCATGACGGGCAACCAGCTTATTATCGCTGCTGAGCAGTAGATCGACTTCAAATACGCGCAGGCCCTTCTCGTAGTTGACAACAAAAGCTTCGTAGCTGTTGGTGTAGGTCAGTTCATCAATGCCACCCATTGCGTGCGCTACCATTCGGTACGCCGTGAAGCCCTGTTTAGTAGGCTCGGGCACAAGCAATCTCGGTAAAACCATCCATAGTAGCAGGCCCACGCCGGCAAGCAGCAGCAGGCTGTAGGTTAGTTTGTTTTTCATTATAAGTATCCTATCTACTAGTAAGCATTCTTATTTATAAAGCCGTTAATCACCGTCTTAAACACAATCTTGATGTCGAGTAAAATCGACCAGTTCTCAATATAGAAAATATCGTATTTGATGCGCTCTTCAATTGAGGTATCGCCTCGCAGCCCATGGCTTTGCGCCCAACCGGTAATGCCTGGCCGTACATGGTGCTTCACCATGTATTTAGGCACCTCTTCCTTGAATTGATCCACGTAGTATGGACGCTCCGGCCTTGGCCCTACCACACTCATATGCCCCGCTAGGACATTGAAAAATTGCGGCAGTTCGTCCAGACTCGTCTTGCGGATAAAGGTCCCAAAGCGCGTGCGTCTTGGGTCGTTGGCAGTCGTCCAGCCCGTGTCTTCGGTTCCTTCGGGAAGTAGTTGCATGGAGCGAAACTTATACATCTGGAACGTCCGCCGGTTCAAGCCCACCCGCTCCTGCTTGAAGATAATTGGACCCTTTGAGGTCAATTTGACGCCAATGGCAACGAACAGCAGCACCGGGGAAGTAATGATGATTGCCAGTAGAGAAAACAAGATATCAAAAACCCGCTTGGCAATCCGGTTGCCCGTCAGATCCAGTGGAATGTCACGTACGTTAATCATCGGCATTCCCGCAAAGTTATCAAAATAAGGCCGAGCAGGCAAGTAGTCAAAAAAGTCCGGGATGATCAGCGTGCGCACGCCTGTTTTTTCGCATATGGCAATAATTCGTGCATATCTGTGATGGGCTTCCAGGGGAAGTGCCAGCACAACCTCGTCAATCAGCTTGGATTCGAGTATACGCTCAAGCTCATCAATCGTCCCCAGGATGGGCTTGTAGCGGGCGGCTTCTATGCCGTCCCACTCTTTTTGGTCATCGAGGAAGCCAACGACTTCATAGCCAAGCTCCGGGTATTGCTTAAGGTTGGCATGAAACCGGCGTCCTAGAGAGCCTGCGCCCAGAATGAGCACGAACTGCTTGTTAAAGCCCTTCTTGCGCAGTTGCTTCAAGGCGTTCTTCAATAGATAGCGGTATAACGTAATGAGCACTACGTTGAACATCATGTAGAAGGCTAAGTAGTGACGGGAGATGTCCACTTGTCTGAAGAAGAACATCAGGCCAAGCAGGATGAACAAGCTCATGCCGTGAACCTGGATGATCTTCCAGACTTCATCGGCAAAACGCTTCTTGCGCTTCGGCATATAAAGCGTGATCATGACGCCCATCAGCACGGCAATCACGCCGTAGATAACACTCCAGTAGGCGTAGATTTCAATCGGCAGGGGTTGCTCGTAGGCAATCCAGCCACTGGCAAACTTAAACCACCAAGCGAGCAGGAAGGCTAGCTGAATGGCAGCAAAATCGACCAGAATATACAGTTGAGTGAGAAATCGCTGGTTTTTGCGTATCATTGTTTCGCCTCCATGTTCGTTTCGCTTGGCTGCTTCTGTTGC
This sequence comes from Paenibacillus senegalimassiliensis, assembly GCF_001486585.1. Lineage (GTDB taxonomy): Bacteria > Bacillota > Bacilli > Paenibacillales > Paenibacillaceae > Fontibacillus > Fontibacillus senegalimassiliensis. The sequence continues at coordinate 364,017 of NZ_LN909042.1, read as the reverse complement.
GGTGTGAGGGCAGGCAAGGCCGCCTCCGGCGTGAAGAGTCTATTTTTCAATAAGGATAAGGTAAATTTAAGGGCAATTCCGCAAGCCACCGACCCATTCGTAATCCATGAATATTGCCTGAGATAATGTTTGCGGTGGAATACCCACATGGCACGATGGAATTCATATATAATTTTAAACGGCTTGCGCCTGCTGCTGGCTCCCTTATAGTGAACAATGTATGTCGCTGGATGGTAATGAATGTCCCAGCCCGCTTGCTTGATGCGGTAACACCAATCAATGTCTTCGCCATACATGAAGAAAGTTTCATCTAGTCCACCCACCTGCTGAATCGTCTCACGCCGTACCAGCATGAACGCCCCAACCAAACAGTCAATCGGGTAGGTCTCGTTCGGGTCCAGATAGCCAAGCTGGTACTGATTGAACTTCGGCTTATCAGGGAACAACCGGGAGAAGCCAAAGGCATAATAGAACGACGCAGACGGTGTTGGAAATCCACGCTTGCATGCTTTGTCCAGTGAGCCATCGGGCAAAATGATTTTGCAGCCGGAGGCCCCAACCTGAGGGTTTTCATCCATATAGGCAACCATCGTTTGCAGCGTATCCGGCTGAACGATAGTGTCTGAATTCAGCAGCAGCACATAACGGCCTTTGGCTACCGCCATGGCCTGGTTGTTTGCTTTGGCAAAACCGGTGTTATCGATATTCGCAATCAGCGGCGTACCGGGGTACTCCCTGCGGATCGACTCGACCGAGTCGTCGGACGAAGCGTTGTCCACCACAATCACCTCGTACGAATAAACTGTCTTGGAGTCGTAGACCGACTGCAAACAGTCCAGTGTCAAACGGCAGGTATTATAGTTGACAATCAAGATGCTCAAATCCATGATTACGCTCCGCTCCCAAAGAATATAGTAGTCTATTGGTATTATAGCATAGGTACAAATCTCGATAGAAAAAAGAAGTGACCCACTCCAAGGTTTGGCTACCTGTGGGTCACTTCTTCATATAATTGAAAGATTTCCTTGGAGGAGTAACTCCACTCAAGTTGTTTGTACTGGGGGCGGTCGGCCAACCGCCCTTATTTTCTATTCCTATTTTAGCACACTGCAGCACATACCTCAATTGACAGCATTTAAAAGCAATAATGCGTTTTTTTATTATAGAGCCCCCCTAGCATCTAACTATACACTTGTGTCCATCTTCTCCCGAATCTCCCGGCGCTTCTCGCGCAATTTGGGGAGTGTCTTGAAAAAAGTCTTCCAAGAGCCAAGTACCCCAGGCTCCCTGAGCAGCATATAACCATTGCTGGCTAGTTCATAGGCAAGCAGCCCGGGGAGATGCTTTAGCCAGCGGCTCCCCGTCAGGTTCTTATAAATCATCTTATAGCGATTGATGTAAGAGTACCTGCGGATAAATAGCGGTTGGGCTCTGCGGCTGCCTGGCTTCCAGCCCCGTTCATGATAGGCCAGCGCATCTGCACAGTAGAAAGCTTTCCATCCCAGTAAGCTGGCACGCCAGGCTACATCCACATCCTCTTTATATGCAAAAAAGTCCTCGTCAAAAAATTCGCCGCCTACTTCAATCTTGTTGATCATCTCGCGTTTATATAGCGCCGCAGCTCCGGAGACGCCAAACACTTCCCCGGACTTCTCCCACAGATTTGCAGGTTCCCCCATCCCCCGGTCAAAAGCACGCCATGTCCCTTTCATGACAATGCCCGTGCTGTCTATGGTGTCCAGGGAGGATTTAAGCAGTAGCCTTCCGGTCGCTGCACCTAGCTTGGGATGCGGTTGTATGGACTGGACTAAACGCTCGATGTAAGTTGGAGCGAGCTGCACGTCCGGGTTCAGCACCAGCACATAGTCGCTGTGCGTGAGACGCATCCCCTGGTTATGGGCCGGCGCAAAGCCGGTATTGACCGAATTTCGAATGAGTTCAATGCGCTGGCCCCCCTCCTGCTCCATCACTTGTTGCACCCGCTCCACTGTAAGGTCATGGGAGACGTTGTCGATGACGAGCACTTTTTCCACCGGATAGGTTTGCTGCTGAACAGCCCTTAGGCAATCTTCTATGTCGTCCGCACTATTATAGGTCACGATTTGTACGGTTATGGTTGGAGACGCTGGCATGAGGATCACTCTTTCTACGATAAGCATATTGTCAAAATTATACCAAACTGGCCTGAGAGCAAACGGAATTATACAGCTACCCTTCTGCTACTCACTAATGACAAATTGTGCTATAATTGGACAAGCGATAGATGGCTTATATGGGTGGTCGGCTACCTCCGGTTGAAGGGAGGGATGCCTGTGGAAATTAAAGATACCTTGACGTTAATGATATCATTTGCGACATTAATTGTATTGGTACTTTCATTCCATAACAAAAAGTAGACCACCCTCGCCAAAGGTGAAATGGTCTACTTTTTTTATAATTATCCACTTTTGAAGCCACCGCCCTTAGAAGCGGCTATTGCTGCAAAGAGTCGTGTTACCAGCACGGCTCTTTGGTTTATACTACATATATTCTAACTTAAAGTTAGATACATTTCAATCCACGCAGGGGAGCATAACGTTTTGGCAAACTCAGTACCAAGGAGAGACAAATGAGAAAAGAAAGATTACCTGAGATAGAGTTGCTGCGAGGGATGGCTTTTTGGGCGGTGGTGCTGCAGCATGTGATTGCCGGGGTGTTTTATCAGCCAGGCCTGAGTGGACAGACCGTTCTGGCCGGGACGACTTTTCTCGGATTGATTCGGTTTGCGGTACCTTTGTTTGTGTTCATCACCGGGGTGGTGTTGTTCTACAATTATGATGGCAAGCTGAATTACGGGAGCTTCCTATGGAAAAGATTCCGGCAAATTGTCGTGCCCTATCTGGCGTGGACGGTTATTTATTATATTTGGATGAGCGTGCGCAGTGGCGGAATCGTGATGTCGTTATCCAGCCTTTGGAACGAGCTGGTCGAGCTGCTCCGAGTGAGCTTAACAGGACAGGCCTCCTATCATTTATGGTTTATGGTCATGATTATTCCGTTCTATCTGCTGTTCCCCCTGTTCCGGCTCATGCTGGGTAAGGAGAAGAAGCTGTGGGTCAACTTGGCGGTAGGCGTGGTGTTTCTTGGTCTGGCCTTAGGCCTGGTGTATGCCTTATCCAAAGGCTGGATTACCTCTGACAATGCCTTCCTCAACACTACGGTGATTCGTTATCTGGATCGAAACTTTCTGTTCTGGATGTTTTATTTTGTGATGGGCGGTCTGGTCGGATTGTATTATAAGCAGTGGAAAATGATCGTCAGCCGCATTTGGTGGTTATGCCTGATCGGCCTTGGGGTGTTCATGTACATCATTTACACCCGGATCGAGGCACTTACGCAAAGCTTGACCAGCGATCTCTATATCTACAGTTCCTATGTCACGGCACCGCTGAATCTGTTGATGATGGGGACGATATTGGTGTCGATGGTGTTGGTGTTTGCTGCAGCCGAAAGGCTTGCCGAGCACACTAGTTGGTTAACCTCGCTGTTGACGACCTTTGGGCGTTACTCCTTCGGAGCTTATTTGATCCACGCTATGGTGCTCAGTTCAACCAACTACCTGGCGATTTCTTATCTGGGGGTACTTGGTGTGTATGGGCAGACGGTGGTGTCGTTTGTGTTGTGCGCTGCGGTGAGTTTGGGTGTATGCGTAGGGTTGAGTAAGGTGAAGGGCGTTGGGGAGGGATTGGTGGGGCGGGTGTGAATGTTATTTTTCTGTCCTCTCCATGTCCTCTTACCGTCCGCAATAAGGCCGATACATAACCTTTGCCTCTTATAAAATAAACGTAGCAGAGATACAAATGTGCTGCAAACTATAAAGAGCGGAGGTTTTTTTGTGGCAAAGACAGATTGGACCTTAACTGATACGGTAAGGCCAGAAGATATTAATGATATTGGGCACGAAATTAATGAACTGCACACTGAGATAAAGGAACGTTTAGATACCGCTAATAGATCTCCGGTCACTTTACAGCCGGGATTACAGGTTATTCATGCAAAGAGAGATGGGCTGTTTAAGCTGGAGCAAATCGAGGGTAAGACGGAAATTAACGGTCAGGGCCGCACGGGAATAATTGGTGTGGAAAATCCGTATGTAATTAATACGTCCGGGAATTTGTTGCCGCCGTTTTATGAGTGGATTTCAGACTTTGGTAGTGATGCAACATATAATGTACATGAAGCTTATGAAATTGAGATAAACAGGAAAGCTATGAATAGATATGGACATTGTAGTTATACTATTTCAATTCAAGAAAATCATTCTTATTGTTTATCCGCCCAAGTAAATTGCAACGTATCTGGTGAAGGAAGGGCCTACATCCAATACACTTGTTATGACAGTTCCGGAGCTTCCTTTGGATCATCTACACATAAAATTGATGCTATTACGGAAGGATTTTATTTCTCAACACCTATATTTACACCTGAAGGCGCTGTGAGCATACGGGTTTCAGTGGGAATTGAATCTTCAGCAACGGGTACAGCACATTATATAAACCCAATGCTCACCATTGGTACGGAGCCGGAACTGTTCGTACCACAACGCAAATCTATGCTCGCCTTTGAGACGGAGTTGCATGCAAACCCTACGGATGGAAATGAACCAGATATACTGTTTATACACAATGGAGAATACAAGAAGCTGGCTAAGTGGAGAAAAGTTAATATCGACAACAGTATGGTATCTTTTGCAGTCCCGAGAAATTCCGAAGTTTTACCCCCGTTAGGCTGTAAATTTGTCTATATCGTCCCACCTCCACTAGCAGAAGGAAGTAAGACAGAGTCTCCGCTATATGCTTTAATGACAAGTTACAGCGGGGATGTTCTAAGAAATGTTACAATGAGTTCAAATTTCAGTGATATAAACCAATTTCTTATCAATTTTAACTACCAGAATAAGATACAGATTGTTGTATCCAACACAGACAGCGGATGGGGAGACGAGTACACACCTACACAAAACGAGGTTAGGGCTTTTTTTAACGGGTGGCGGATGCGTGATGCGGTCTCATTAGACCCATATAACGGTGCAGGTACAAAAGCTTGGGGAACGGTAATTTCGGGAGGGGCTGATCTATACACAACGACACTCCCAACGACTCAAGCGCCTAATTGGAAACCATATAATCTTCTATATCGCCTGGCTAAAGAAACCATTGAACCTGTAGCAGCAGAAGGAGAGCTACTTCTTACCGAAGGTGACAACACAGTAGAAGTAGGGACGGGAATTACACTGAGAGAACGGGCTAAGCCTATCAAATCCGGAAACACTCTGATTTATCATTATATCAATCGAACTTCTTTCCCTGAATCACTACTAAAGAATACAACTAGTGAGATACTGAATGTTTACGCCAATAATAACAACCAAACCGGATTATGGACACACGTTTATGACGATACAGCTAATGGATTAGCACGAGTAACCTATGGTAATGTGACGCAAGAATTTGATGAATCTTCTGCATACAGCGTTACCTACATCAAGCTCGACAAGTCCCCAACTCAACCGATTACAGGCTATTTGGTAACTAATGAAAAGGCGCAGATTAGCGAGCTTGCAGCGGGTGTGGCAGAAGCATTGCAGCGGGTATCTGTTGTAGAGCAAAAAAAGGTGGAAAAGGATAAGCCGAGATGGGTCGACATCATAATGCTGAACTCTTGGACCACCAATGCCGTTGAACCTTTACAGTACAGAGTGGTTGACAATCATCTGGAATTGCGCGGAACTGCTAACGCAGGTGTTACAACAGCAGGAACAATTTTGTGTGAATTACCTGAGAAGGCATGGCCTAAACGACTCGAACGTACTCAGGCGATAACTTGGAGTTACGCTGCAGATGCAACTGCCTGTTTGGTGCAGATAAGCTCAAATGGACAGTTATCCGTCGCCACAACACCCAAAAATTTTATTAATATCCGAGCTTCAATTCCACTCGATTAAGAAGCTGATATAAAAAATAATTACTAGCGGAAACACTATACAATAAAGAGAAGCTAATTATTTGCACTACAACAATTAGCTTCTCCCTATTATTTAAAGCTCATCCTTCATCTCTTCCAAAAATGCCCTCAGTCCCTCACGCCATGGCCGCAAATCCTGTAATCCGTTGGTACGAATACTTAAGTGATCCATGACCGAATTGCTTGGACGTGGTGCTGGGCGGGGAAATTCCTCGGTCGAGCAAGGCTCCACCTTGACTGTAAAGCCCTTTCCACGAATATCAGCCGCTTCTGCAAAAATCGCTTGGGCAAACTCATACCATGTACATTCTCCTAAGTTAGAGACATGATAAGTGCCAAATTTCTGCGTAGCAACCAGTTCAAGTAGAAAAGTTGCCAGATCCACCGTGTAGGTAGGTGAACCTTTTTGATCATTCACCACCTGAAGAGCTGGCTTCTCTTCTCCCAGTCGTAGCATGGTTTTCACAAAATTATGTCCATATTGCCCATACACCCAAGAGGTTCGCACTATGAAGAACGACGAGGACAAACTTTGAACTAACTGTTCTCCAGCACGTTTGGACTTGCCATAAATACTTTGCGGATTCGTATTGTCGTATTCCTGGTAAGGCACATCAGATGTACCATCGAATACATAGTCCGTACTGATATAGCAAAATTTAGCCTTTACCTGTTCGGCGGCGAGCACCATGTTACGAGTTCCGGTCGCATTTACAGCGTATGCCATGTCAACATCTTGTTCGGCCTGATCTACTGCTGTATAAGCTGCGCAATGAATGACAATATCAGGTTGAAACTGCCGGACGACCCTCAAACACATCTCCTGATCGGTGATATCCAGCGTATTACGGTCGGTGGGCAATAGTTCATGACCTGCTTGCTCAAAAACTTTTACGACATCCTTACCTAACTGCCCTTCAGCTCCAGTCACCACCACTCTCATAAGCGCCCTTCCAGCCGTTCACCATATTGCTTAACGAAATACTCCTGGTACGCTCCCGATTGGATGCGAGTCCACCATTCCCGATTGTCCAGGTACCAACGAATGGTTTCTTGAATTCCCGTCTCAAAAGAGTGCTTTGGCTTCCAGCCCAGTTCTGTCATCGTCTTGGTCGGATCAATGCCATAACGACGATCATGGCCGGGCCGATCCTGAACATACTTAATCAGTGATTCAGACTTACCTAGCTGCTCCAGAATGGTTTTTACAATATGCAAGTTAGTCCGTTCATTGTTCCCACCAATGTTGTACACTTCCCCATCGCGCCCCTGATGAATGACCAAATCAATAGCACTGCAATGGTCTTCTACATAAAGCCAGTCACGAATGTTCAAGCCATCTCCGTATACAGGCAGGGCTTCGTTCGCTAACGCCTTGGAGATCATCAATGGAATAAGCTTCTCGGGGAATTGATACGGTCCGTAGTTGTTGGAGCAACGTGTAATGTTTACGGAAAGGCCAAAGGTTTCATGGTAAGCGCGAACTAGCAAATCCCCGCCTGCTTTACTAGCTGAATAGGGGCTGTTAGGAGTTAACGGTGTTTCCTCAGTGAACAGTCCGGTCTCTCCCAATGTCCCGTATACCTCGTCGGTGGAGACCTGAACGAATTTCTGAACACCATGCTGGCGCGCTGCTTCCAGAAGCACCTGTGTACCAAGTACATTCGTTTTCACAAAAACTTCCGGCTCCAGGATGCTGCGATCCACATGCGACTCCGCCGCAAAATTGACGATCACATCCACGCCTTGGCTGACCAGTTCATTCATAGCCTGAGCATCGGTAATATCCGCCTTGTGGAAAGTATGATTCGCATTGCCTTCTGCAGACTTCAAATTCTCCAGATTTCCGGCATAAGTAAGAGCATCCACATTAATAATCTGGTACTCGGGATGCTGATCCAGCATATATAATACAAAGTTGCTGCCAATAAAGCCGGCACCGCCTGTGACAAGCAGTTTCATGAGAAAAGTCCTCCTAGTCGAAATTCATTTCTGCTTCTGCCAAAGTCGGATGATGCCTGTCTTTATCAGAAAGCAGCGGCTCACTTACCGGCCAATCAATCGCTAGCGCCGGATCGTTCCATAATATGCCGCGATCATCCTCCGGGGAATAGTATTCGTCCACCTTATATAAAACTTGGGTATTAGGTACAAGAGTACAGAAGCCATGAGCAAAACCCTTAGGAATCAGCAATTGTCGCTTATTGTGCTCACTAAGCGTGACTGCAACCCATTGGCCGAACGTTGGCGAGCTACGACGGATGTCCAGAATTACATCATAAATAGCCCCAGAGAGTACACGAATTAGCTTCGTTTGTGCTTTAGGACTTAGCTGGTAGTGCAATCCCCGCAGTACCCCCGGTTCTGCTGATAAAGACTGATTATCTTGAATAAAGGGATAGGTGACTCCGAGCTCCTGCATCACCTGCTCATTATAGCTTTCCATAAAAAAACCCCGGTGATCGCCATGTACCACCGGTTCAAGTAAAAACGAACCTTGTAGCTTCAAAGGAGTAAGTCTCATAGCTTTTCCCTCCTACTGTAAAGATCTATATTATAACTTCAGCTTGCCGTATTCTTCTCCAAAAACTAGATCTTTTGCAAGTTCATTAGCTTTTGCTAATGACGCATGTGTACCCGCATCTGTCCACCAACCTTGAAGAACATCAAAGGCAAGCTCTCCACGTTCAATATATGCATTATTGACATCAGTAATCTCCAGTTCCCCTCGAGCAGAGGGCTTAAGAGTTTTAATAATATCAAAAACATTATTGTCAAACATATAGATGCCCGTTACTGCATAATTTGATTTAGGCGACTGAGGCTTTTCTTCAATATCAATGATTTTGTCACCTTGGATCTCTGGAACCCCGAAACGTTTAGGGTCTTGAACCTCTTGAATCAGGATTTTTGCTCCTGCTTGCTGCTTCTTGAATTTTTCTACAAAAGGAGAAATATCGTCAGCAAATACATTATCTCCAAGAATTACGAGCATTTGATCTTCTCCAACAAAATGCTCAGCAAGACCGAGGGCCTGAGCGATTCCTCCAGCTTCATCTTGAACTTTGTAGGTAAAAAAAACTCCCATCTCACCACCACTACCGAGTAAATTTACTACATCTCCCATATGTTCTTTACCAGTAACGACAAGAATATCAACGACTCCAGCTTGTTTTAATTTATTCACAGCATGAAAAATCATTGGATATTTACCTACCGGCAACAGGTGTTTATTTGTTACTTTGGTAAGAGGGTATAGACGCGAGCCAGTACCTCCTGCTAGTACAATTCCCTTCACATAGCTCTCCACCTTTATTATTTTTTCGCACTTGACTACAAGCATCGATTGGTTAACCATTTTTTTCAGTTGTTCCAACTTCTTACATATCTCTTTTTTCTCAGCTTCTTTCGTTTCCCACCGAATGTTTCTGCTTGTTTTCGTGCTACTCTTTCATATGAAAACCTGTTTTCTTCTGCTCCAAAGCACTAAAAGTTAAGCTTCCCCAGGAAAAGATGCCATCTATCGCTTTCTTAATCATAGTGGCTTTGCTTGCCAGCGCTTCTTGAATTCACTTAGCAGTGACACAGTGCAGCGAGTCGAACCCCTGACTTCCGTCACGCGAACATCCGTGTTCATTGTGGACGATTCCATGTTCGAGCGAAATCAGAGCAAAGCTGTGGGGCTGGTCGGACGACCATACGTTTCTTACTTTGGACTTCGTCAGTTCCATGCAAGCCGATATTACGAGTATTCATCCAGGAATCGACAAGCACCTCTGCGGTTATAGACGATGGAAATAAGCACTGCTTTCCGACACGCATCTGGTCTTCCACTCCGCGCGTTCAGGAGGGGAACTATCGGAATATTTTGCGCCTGATTTATACGGAACTGGTTCTCGTATTCCAGTCGTAGTAGTTCTTGCCCGCCATCGGTCCAAAAAAAACGAATGACTGCTATTCTATCGGCCAATATAACATTGATGGCACAGAAAATCATCCAAATATATCAAATCCGCTCTGTGCCTGTAAAAAGAATTTTAAGGGCTCCTATTACTTGCTCATTAGCCATACTTTGATTGTCTTTTAACTGCTATATATTTTACTAGCCTGGCAACATCGGCAAAGCACGGATTAGTTAACACTAGAGGTTATGCTTTATTTTCTCTTTGATGAAGTCGACACCTTAAACTGCGCAGCCGATTTTAAAACAATTGGTGGAATTAACTAATGAATTCGCCATTCAAGTCGATAAGAAACTATCCGACATGATTAATAGTCAATTACAGTACTAATCGCTTCTCTTCCCAATTACATCAAGGCTTATATGCCTATTTCATGCTGTGAGAGTTGAGCTCCATAGTAATTATTTCTTGAAATTGCTCTGCTCGTTTACTAAATGTATGTTCTTTTAAAACAATTTTCCGAGCTGCTTCTGCTTTCTCCTGCCTTAACTGTGGATTGTTTAGATAAAACAATATTTTATCAGTCAAATCACTTTTACTTGTATATATCTCTACATTATTTTCTAGAAGTTTCTCTAATCCTGGAGTATCGTTTGCTATAATAAGCGCACCGCATGCTGCAGCCTCATAAGTACGCAAATTTATAGTATTATAAGTCATTGCTGAAGTATCCTCTACTACAATTTTACTTCTACTATAAATTTCAAATATTTTTGAGTGTTCTATTTCACCCTTATGATACCCTTTCCAAGGGTGACCTTGTTTATTTTCTAATTTGCCATAAAAGTGAAAGTTAACTCCTAAACTTAAATCTAAGTCACGAACAATCTGTCTATCATAATCCAAAATATTTCCAATGAAGCATACATCGATATCTCTTTCAAGTGATGTGTTTGGGTTGATAACTTCTTCACTAACTCCTAATGGCAATATTCCTAAACATTTCTTAATCGGTAAGCGCCTTTTTATAAAATCATCCCAGAATGTTGATGTAGTCAGGTAACCATCGTATTCGTGAATACTAGGATTCGCTACCCATTCTTTAACATAACTTCTCATCCAAGCGATCTTTTTTGTGGTTGTAGGTATGTTTATATATCTTAGGTCAGTATCATGGAGCATAGAAATCACATAATCTGTATTGGCAGGTATGTTATTCCACTCATATGGATTTCGTTTTTTAAGATACAGTATAGCGTAATTGTAGTTTTCAATAAGTTTATCCCCTAGTGCCTTGGCAGAAAAAAAATCTCCTTTTGTCGTAGTAGGTTCATTATCACTCACTAAAAAACAAATTAAGTTGTTATCATTACTCATAATGTTTTTTTTAGTCAATCCAAGTTTGGATATATAATATATTAATTGTTCGTATTTTTTAAAAAACATTTTATATGGCTTATATAATATTTTATATAACTTTCCGTACCCCGTTGCACCAACAACAATTTCTTTAACTCTACCAACAAAACTCCTTTTTGATGATGCCGATCTATAAATGATTTTATTTTCTGAGTAATACATTTCAATAAACTTCAGTAATTCTTGTGCCCTATTATCGGCTGTGTGCTGTGTTAAAACTGCTTCTTGCAGGTTCATTGCTTCTCTTTTATATAGGTCAAAATTCTGATAAATCATATTCACAACACTTAATAAAGATGTAGTTTCATTGTTGTAAATAATCGCGTTAGGGAATAATCTTCTTATTTCAGAATTATTATCATTAATTAAAATAGCACCACATGCTACGGCATCGAAAAACCTATTGTTAATAAAACCATTAATTTTCATATCTTCCCAATGGTCATTCAACAATATTTCACAAGAGGAGTATAATTGATTCAATTTATCATTTGGAAACCAATTTTCAATTTTTTTACCTGGTATTATTCCTTCCCAATTCTGGCCGAATATTGAAATATTTAAATTATTTTCAATTGCTTCTTTAACTATTGGTCGATATATTTTTCTTGAATTACCCACGAACAATATATTGGTTTTAAGTTCTTCCCTAAAGTCAGGACTAAAAATATTTCTATCTGTAAACTGTAAAAATGTTTCAACATGAGGATCTAGTTTATCCTTCAACTGTTTTGAATAGGATTCTGAAGCGATTAATATGAGATCAAAAGAATTATATTCCTTTTCTGTTACCATGTGAGGGTGAGAGATATTCCACATTATATTATAATGGTGGGGTTTAACTCTATACGGAGTTAAACCCCTCATAAAAATGACTATATCCGTATCTCTATCACTGTCATTATACCACTCTGCCATTACTTGAATATGATACTCATGGCCTTGCCTTTTCAAGGCTTCACCCAAACTTCTTGCTAAGTAGTAGTCCCCCCAAGTTCTAAGGCTATCCTTATTAGGAATGCAAGTTTTAATGCAAAAACTCAGTTTTTTCATAAATTCCACCTACTAACCATTTACTTATGTGGAGTCCAAACAAAGCAAAAGTTATCCCTTATATAATCTTCGATTATTTTGAAATCATAGTTCATTTTCCACATTACATAATTAAAACTCAACTGATCTCTTCTACTAAATTGTTGTATTTGGGTCCACCATAATTCCATTGACTCAACAAGTTCAGGTTCTTTATGCTTTCGTAAAAGCACTCCAGTCTCAACCAATCCATTAAATTCTGGGTATCCTTCTAAGTTATAGATTTCCATTTGTCTTTTTATAATATCAGGATCATCTTTCCCAAGACGGATGCATGCATCAGCCTCTGAATACACGCAAGTCCTTCCTCCAGAGTGTTTAAAGGCAGCAAGATTACTTACCTTCAAATGTTCATTAATTAACCTAACAGGGTTATCAAGAATCTGGAAATTTGCATCCATCCATACGCTGTAATCGTAATCTGGAAGATACTTATGTGCTAAGATTTTTACTTTTCTAGCATTTCGAACAAGGTCAATCGACTTATCTTCTTCAACATGTATAACCTTCCAACCTTCGGAGGAAACTCTTGGATTATTTGTAAAACAAATATAATCAACACCATCCACTTTTACTATTGGTTCTTTCAATTCATCATAATCCCCAAATATTGCTGTATAAACCACAACTTTATAATCTTTTCCATCTGTTTGTTCGATGTTCTTCGCGCGAGTATAAATCTCACTACATTTAGTTTCAATTTTACTACGTAAATTTCCTAAATAACTATCGCTGCTTAGTAGGTTAACTGCATTAAGAACCTTTTGTTTAGAATGTTTCTCCAAGAGTAATTCCTTGGATTTACTTATAATCTTTTTCCTTCCCTCCGGTGTAAAACTCTTGGATTTAGCATGATAAATATAGCAATTATCTGCAACTCTTAATTTGAAACCAGCATTAGAAGCTCTAAAGGAATAGTCATCCTCCTCTCCATACCCTTTCGGAAATGTCTCTTCATCTAGAAGACCAATTGTATCAATGACCTTCTTTGAAATCATATAACAGAATCCGTTTATTAAAGGTACTTCGGGAAAATTTTTGTTCGATGCATCTTTTACGATTTTAGCCATTTGTTCAATTGTTAAACCATTTAGTGGATTGAGCGACCAATCATCGCCATCCTTTAACCTAGGAACAGACTGCCAACTAGCAGCATTTGAAAGTGGACCTACTATGCCATTAGATTCATCACTTTCCATGCATTCAATAAGTTTTTCTAACCATCTGTAAGTTACTATAGTGTCACTATTTAATAGAATTACATATCTTGAATCAGCTACCTTAATACCCTTATTAGCGGAGATTGTATACCCTAATGCACTATCATTCGTGAATAACGAATAATTATATTTAGATCTCTTTTTGTCTAAAAATTCTTTAGTAATTGAATCGCTACCATCATCAACAATAATGAGATTGAACGGTACGGTTTTCTTTGAATACAAACTTTCCAAGCATATTTTCAAATCTTCCAAAGCATTATGAACACATATTACAATTGACACTTCATATTTCATTTCATTTTTTTTCTTTTGAACGAAGGTAGATGGAGTTTTATATCTATTTTTTTTATTTTTACCGTCTTTGTAGAGCCTCAATAATTTAAAGGGCAGGGATAGAAGATTAATTGGTCGGTAATAGCAACTTATAAATTCATTACCAATTTGATATTTTATAGAATTTAAATGCAGGTCTATTTCTTGATCTTTGATTAATATATTATTTTCCAACTCTATCATTTTTCTTTTTGATAAAATTAATTCTTCTTCCAATTTAAATATGGCTTTTTCTTTTTCATTCAAAATTTCTTCTTTTTCTCTTAATATTTGATTATTAGTTTTCTCTACGTTGTTTAAAGTGTCTTCGATTTTAAAATTTTCTTCTTTAAGAATCGAAATTTCTCTTTTTAATAATATTTCCATATTTTCAAGTTCGTTTATTTTGATAGTTAATTGGTTGTTTGTGTTTTTAAATTCACTAGTCTGTAGTAGACCTTGAACTCTTATTTTCTCTAAATCTTGCAGTACTTGAACGTTAAACTTTTCCAGATGATTAACCAAATAATTGTATTCATTAGAATATATAATTCCTAAACCATGATAGGCTGGATAAGTGAATAATTTTAATGATTGTTGTGATTCTGAAAGAAAATCCTCAATAGCAGTAAGGACGCCGTTCTTATAATTGTTTTCATATACACAATTATTAAGATGTCTATTTAAACCACCGACTTGTGATAATTCACTTGTTCCTAATACCAAGCCATCATTTTTATACGGTTTTAAGTATTCTTTAGGTATTAATTCTGGATTATAATACAAGTCTCTACGTCCATATGGCCATCCGATATCATGCGCAATTATTAAGGGGAATCTATCACAGTTTTTTTCGATTAGCAACAACTCATGATATACCGTATACCAATTATGATCTCCATCAAGAAGAACCATATCAAAATTTTCAAATCTGTATAATGCATTTAAGCTAATATCTTTAACAAAATGGAAGTTTGGGTGCTCATCATAAGAATCTAAAATATCCGCCTTATATGGGTCGATCGAGTATAATTGTGAATTATGTTTCTCACAATACTCTATTAACTGGAGTGTATTTTTCCCCTCATTCACACCAATCTCGACAATTGACTTAGGTTTTGTAATCTCAAGAATAGGTCTTACAACGCTATCCCAATATCTATGCATTAGAAGGCCCCCGTTCTTCAAATCATTTTTTCTGAGTACTTAGCCATTACATCTTCCGAAATTCCATCCATGACCATCTCACCTTTGTCCAACCAAATAAGCCGATCACACACTCTTTGGACCATTGAATCTGAATGAGATACCAGGAGTATTGTAGTACCTATTGACTTCAATTCCATAATTTTGTCTATGCATTTTTTTTTGAACTTTGAATCGCCAACAGACAATATTTCATCAATTAATAGAATATCAGGATTTGAACTTACAGCTACTGAATATGCTAGTCGCATATACATGCCTGAAGAATATGTCCTAACTGGCTGGTCTATAAATTCTTCTATTTCTGAAAATTCAAGGATGGACTGGAATTTTTTATCTACCTCTTGCTTGTTCATTCCAAGTATGGATGCATTTAAATATACATTTTCTCTACCAGTGAAATCTTGTTTAAATCCAGCTCCAAGCTCTAATAAACTTGAAACGTTCCCAAACGTTTCGATTGAGCCTAAAGTTGGGTACAATATTTTGCTAATTATTTTCAAAAGTGTACTTTTTCCGGACCCATTTCTTCCAATAATCCCTACTGATTCACCCTTGTGGATATTGATGTTTATATTTTTTAACGCCCAAAACTCCTTCTTTTTTTGGCGATCATTCATTAATATCCAATCTTTAAGCATCTTCGGCCTATTGTTTAAAACAAACTTTTTCGATAAAGCTTCAACCCTTATTGCTTCCATAATTCAAACTCCTATTTATACATGTTCTGCAAACCACTTACTTAAATGACTAAATATTTTATGGCTTATATACAACATTGCAATACAGCATACTGACAGCACCGCAAGACTCATAATGTTAGGCATTTGATTATGATATATAACATCCTGATAAAATTTTATAATTATAGCTATCGGGTTAATATTAAAAAAATCTTGAATCTTTTCAGGGATCATATCGGTTTTATATACGATAGGTGTTGTATAGAACAATCCCATCATAACAATATCTAATATTTGCCTCAGATCTCTAACAAATACAGTAAATGCAGAAACAATCATACTAAGGGACAATGTAAAAATAAATTGAACAATAATTACTAAAGGTAAAAGCAAATAATATTTATTTATTGGAACTTGATAAACAAAAAGCAAGGGAACTATTAATATTAATGCAATAAACATATTAATAAAATTTGACATAACGCTAGATAATACTATAATTTCTCTAGGAAAATATACTTTTTTTATTAATCCCCCATTACCGACGATTGACCCTGAAGAGGTTAGAATCGAACTTTTAAAACAAATCCAAGGAACTAGTCCTGAAAATAAGAATAGCAAATAATTAGGTATTGATATTTTCATAACAAAAGAAAATACAAAGGAGTATAATAAAAGTAAAAATAACGGATTTAGAATAGACCAGAACACACCTAGTACAGAGCCCTTATATCGATTTCTAAGCTCTGAACGAGTAAAATAATTCACCATATTTCGATATTTATATATTTCTTTTAAGCTATTAATAATACTCATTTTTCTTATACCCCATTAATTTCCTCCACCTAATTTAACTATTTTTGTAGAGTCATGAATATTTTTAAATCCATTCCGTGTGTCAAATATCAAACTAGAATTTCTATAAATTTCCTCATAATTGTAAAATGAGTGGTTTGTAGCCAATAATATACAGTCAAAATTTGCTAAATCTGAATAATTCAATTCTATAGAGAATACATCACTTCCATCCGTATCTTTGAACGATGTAACATAAGGATCATTGAAGAAGACCTCAGCACCATTCTGTCGAAGCAGTTCAAATAACTCGAGACCAGGAGATTCTCTCAGATCGTCAATATTTGGCTTATATGACATCCCCAAAATCAAAACCTTACTATTATGAAGCGGCTTTCCCACTTTATTAAGAGCATGCATAAGTCTTTGAATTACGTACTCAGGCATATGCTTATTAATGTCTTGGGCTAATTCAATAAACCTACTGAAAAAATTATACCCCTTTGCCTTCCAAGAAAGATACATTGGATCGAGTGGTATACAATGCCCACCAATTCCAGGCCCTGGATAAAAAGGCATAAAACCAAAAGGCTTAGACTTTGCTGCCTCAATAACTTCCCAAATATCGATGCCAAGCTTATCACACATTATCGCCATTTCGTTAACAAAAGAAATATTAATGCTTCTAAAT
The DNA here is from genome assembly GCF_001486585.1 of Paenibacillus senegalimassiliensis. GTDB lineage: Bacteria > Bacillota > Bacilli > Paenibacillales > Paenibacillaceae > Fontibacillus > Fontibacillus senegalimassiliensis. The sequence continues at coordinate 346,691 of NZ_LN909042.1, read as the reverse complement.
GTGTTTTCCATTAGCTTTGTCATTTCGGCTACTTTTGGGCTTGATACCGAAACAATATCATTGATGATACTGCCGTAGTACTTCCCTCCCAATGTATTACATCTGTCAGTAACTCCTCCTACTACCTTTGGGGTATTCTTAGTATTAAATTTACTATTACCAGGATCTACTCTTTCGGGTGAAAAACATAAGAAAAAGTCTTCACCAACTTTGTAGCCCATATCAGTAAACTCTTTTAAAATCACTTCTTCAGTAGTTCCTGGGTAAGTAGTACTTTCGAGGATCACTAGTTTTCCTGGTTTAAAATGTGTTTTAATATTATCAATTGCGGAGACAATATAGGTTAAGTCTGGCTGTTGATACTTTGTTAATGGTGTTGGAACACAAATACTAATAATGTCTGCTTCAAGCAATATATTACTTTCTGAAATAGGAACAAATCTTCCATCTAATGATCCTATTTCTGAAGAATTAACATCCTGAATATATGACTCCCCCCTTTTAAGTAAGTTGATCTTATATTCACTTATGTCGTATCCATAAACCTGAAAACCCTTTTTTGCAAATTCAATTGCAAGAGGTAATCCGACATATCCCAGTCCTATAACAGCAACCGTCGCATCTTTATTTTCAATTCTTTGCAGTAAAGTATCGTAGTAAGACAAGATTCCAACCCCTTTTGACATAATAAAGATCCTTTTCGAAACGTTATTTTTTTTCATTGTTTACGTTACTTTTAAACAATAAAAAAGGTTTTTCAATATAAAAATAACTAATTATTGATATCAATAGTACAACAGGTAAGATGATTAAAGTAGTATAAATCAGATAATCAATATTTGCATGTCCAGTAAATAACCATTCCCAGGATTCTAGTAACCTATTCTGAGTTTTTTTCAAAGCAATTATCACAAAATAGTGCCAGATATAGATACTATAGGAAATTGTACCAATTCCCATAAATATTCGATTTAATAGAAACCTTTTTATATTTGATGATATTAAAAGGAAAGAGACAATTATTAATGCCCAAAGCAAAGCTTCACCTGTATGAAAGAAAGTCCAAAAATACCAATTAAGTCCAATCGCTGTATAACCTCCATAACCACTTAAGCGATGCAAAAATAGGAGTAACGATACAATACCGAGAAAAAAAACTCCCCATGGTAATACTTGTTTTAATTTCAAATCTTTCAATTTATTAAAGTAGATATCTGCGGCAAAAACCCCGACCAGAAACTGATCCATTCTTCCAAATATAGAGTTTATCAATGATGGCATAAATATTTTGATAACTAATGATATTATTATAAGATTATAAAATAAAGCTCGGGACTTTCTAAAATAAACCATAAGAAAAGGTAACATTATGTAGAAATGAATTTCAGGACTTAATGACCAAAATACTCCGGCTGCCCCTCCAAGGTCAGCTTTTTCAATTAACGTGTTTTGAAAGAAAAGAAAATAAGGCATGATCGTATTGAAACTTAGATTTTCTGGTGTCTTTGTTACATAAAAATAAAAAAGAAGGGCAACATAATACAAAGGTATTATTCTAAGAGCACGATTAATATAAAATTGCTTAGTGCTTACTTCTCTACCAACTACCCATTTAATTGATAATAGGAAACCGCTAATTACAAAAAATAATGATACACCTGTATGGCCTTCAAAAAAAAACGTCAATAAAGAATTGTAATCACTTTCTAATCTTTCCACATACTTAGGGAAAACCATATTAGCATGAAAATATAGGACTAACAATGCAGCAACAGCTCTGAAAAGTTCAATTTCTTTCAAGAAATTATTGTTAAAGCCATTTTTTTTAGATAATTCTATATTTCTCAGTTTAGCCACCTCTTGGATTTCAAAAGTGAATTATTAAAGATTTCAAATCGTTTTTTGGATTAATGATAAAGCCTCTTCAAATCTATCTTGTTTAATAAGAATTATTGCTTGATACAAATAAAACTCTTTGCTCTCTGGTCTCCCTTTGATGGCATTTTTTATATATATTTCTGCTTCTGTATAGTTCTTATCTTTTATCATCAAAAGTGCTAAATGAAAGTTAGCCTCAGGATATTTTGGATGTTTCTCCAGTGCCTTTTTAAACCAAATAATTGCTTTGCCGGTATTTCTTATTGTATTGTACGTAACACCTATTTTATAATATCCATTTGGCTTATCTGGGTTTTGTTCAATACCTTTTTGATAATAATAAATGGATTTTTTATAATCTTTCTCAGAAAAATAGATATTCCCCAGATGAAGAAACCCATTATCACAATATGGATCGAGTGTAATGCATGACTTAAAAAATTCTTTTGCTTCTGTTATTTTTTTTAACTCCAAGCAAGCAATCCCTAGATACAAACAAAATTCACTATGATTTGCTGTATATTCACAATCAATCAACAACTCATATACTGACTGGTAATTCTTTTCATCCACGTGTAACTTTAACTCCCTGTAGATCATAAAGATACCTGGTTCATCCTTGTTTTCGAAACAATATCTTTCATCGCTAGATTCAAATTTTCGTTTTTCCAAAAATCCTTTTAACAATTTGCTCATGTCAAATCTCTTTGTAACCTGATGATTTCCACTCGCAAATGTTAGATGATATAGATTATTGTTTGTTATTACATCAGAAATACTCCACAATAAAGACAAGTCAATTAGATCGTAAACTCCATAAATACAATAGACTTGTGTCTTTTTATTCTGTCTCATTAAACTAGCTAATGATTTATACCGATAGTCATATTTTTTTATATCGTTAGAATAATAACTTCTCGCATACCCCTCTCCGATTAAAACTTCTGAAGTAAATGCAAGAATTTCATCAACTTCTAAGAGCAGGCCAAATAATAGCGCTGCATACCCCCCCATAGACATACCTGTACATATAATTCTACCTGGCTTTAATTCCGCTAAAATTTCTTTCAATAATTCTGCTGTCTCATCAATAGACGAAGTTATATTTCTTATTCCTTCCTGATACCACGAATTCCCATGACAATTTACGTATATTTTTGTAGCAGCAAGCTCACTAGCAACATTAGTCATAGCAAATTTACCCGGAGGATAATTTGTGTGCGAAAAAACAATAAGAACATCTTTTGAATTTGCATACTTCTCAATCTTAATGTACTCATTACTTCCATTTAAGATCCTCTTAAAAAGTTCATTTTCCGAATTATCATTCGCTAAAAGCGACTTAAATAATTGATTTAAACGCACTTGATTTATCTCTTCTTTCTTTAGGGCTTAGAATTTATTTTATTTCTACTTATAAATTCTGAGATAACGGAATCTAGCACAAAATTAAGATTCTCTTATATTTTTTCGATAGGCCAATCCCACCAAGCAATATCAATTAACTCATCAATTTGGTGAAGCCTGAATCTTTGTTTAATTATTTTTTGTGGATTACCACCAACTATAGTATAAGGGTCTATATCCTTTGTAATAACACTACCGGCAGCTATAACAGCACCATCACCAATAGAAACTCCCGACAAGATCTAGGCATCCCTTCCAATCCAAACATCATTCCCAATGATTACATCTCCCTTGGATTTGGGATGCCCGTCAAAACTTCCAGCCTCTGCAAGTATCTTATTTGAATGGATATGTTGTAACCCAATCAGTTCTGTGTTCCTCTGCCAATAAAATGGTAACCTCTTTTGCAATGGAGCAAAACTTACCAATTTTCAGATTACTACCTTCCCCCAATCCAGTATTTTAGGGGTTCCATAAGTTCAAACTCCAATTTTGTACACTAAGTATTCAATAAATTAATTAGTGAATTTAATTTCTTTATTGATCATATTTCGCTTCTCCTCAAAAGAAATATACTCCAGATATATTATAGTATTTTAAGTTAATAGAAGCTTATGCTAAAATAATTGTCGTACCTATTCGCAAAGGAGATAAATACGTGTCGAATCCAGTATACGGGAAAAAGGCCACAGCGTCGAGAAATGGGGAAAAGTTTCCTGCGGCTCTGTGGGTATTGATGATCGGACTCATTTTATTCTTGGTTTGGGCGCCGTTCCAGGCCGGGTTGTTCAACGGACTTGTGCTAGACTTTGAGAAGCCTATCTATTGGGCGGTGCTAATAGGCAGCTTGCTAATGCTAGCCTGGGTCGCTGCTTTCTTCAAAAGCATTAAGCTTGAAGATCAACGGGATTGGACGGCGCTGCTCGTTCTGTTCATCCCCATAACTTATATTATCGCATTGATTAACGCGGCTAGCCAGTATTTTGCTGCCAATATGGTGCTGATCCAATCGCTTTATGCCTTTATCTTCATTATAGGCCTCTATCTATTACAGCACAAAAAGGCGAATCAAATCATAGAAACGACTGTGATTACCGTAGGCTATGGCATTGTTCTGTTCGGCTTGTTTAACTGGTTGGGACAAGGCAGAACGGTGTCGGCTATTGTCGGCTGGTTCACGAGTACTGTGGTTAACGGCCAGTTCAACCAGGCAGTTTGGGTTGATTCCAATGGTCCACGGCTTGCTTCAGTGTTCCAATACCCGAACACGTATGCCGCTTTTCTAATGGCTTTCTTTTTCGTGGCCATATTTGCTACTACACGTTCTAAAAAAGGATATGGACAAGCCGTTCACGCCTTCATGTTAGTTCCAATTGTCCTGTCTCTTCTCTTAACCTTATCACGTGGGGGCTTGGTGTTCCTGCCGGTCGTGTTTGTGATATTGCTACTGTTTCTGAAGCCAGCCAAACAAATTCTGTGGATTCTCTATTCACTAATTGCTGGAATTGCTACTCTGCTTATTGCCAAACCGGTGACAGAGCTGGGCCAACAGTTCCATTTGGGACAAATCGGAGATCCGGCTAAAGGCTGGTTCTACGTTCTCGCCGCCTCGATTATACTTGCAGTGTTGGCTTGGCTTATACAACGATTTGTAGCACCGCGTTTGGAGAAGGCTACCAGCCATTGGTCAGGGAAGAAGCTTTCCAATTTGTGGCTACCGCTTGTCTCTGTCATAGCGGTTGTGGTCTTGGCTTTCTTGTTCTTGGGCACAAACCTCAAGCATATCTTACCGGGCAACATCGGAGATCGTCTGGAAAACCTCAATCTCCAGCAGCACAGTTTCCTGGAACGGATGACCTTCTATAAGGATGCCGCAAAAGTTGTCAAAGACTATCCGGTGATTGGAGCAGGTGGTGGCGCTTGGGCTTCTATCTATGAGCAATACCAGAACAACCCTTACCTCAGTCGCCAGGCACATAGCTTTGTCATGCAATACCTGGTCGAGGTTGGTGTTTTAGGATTTATCGTTCTGCTTGCCTTTATGGGCTTTATTTTCTACAAATATATCCGTGGCTACATGAAGGCTGATGAGCAAAAGCGTGAAGGTTATTTTGCTTACTTCATTATCGTACTTTCCATTCTCATGCACAGCTTGATGGACTTTAACATGAGTTATGTATTCTTAGGGGTACTTGTGTTCTTGGGACTTGGAGGTATGGCTGCGGGAATGGAGCATCACCCTGCTGGCAAGCTTGTACTGAAACCGGGGACCATGCGCGGACTGTTCAGTTCTGTTATGGTTGTGGCTTCGTTGATTTTGATTTTCGTATCCATCAGTTATATTCAAGCGAACCAAGCTACGGTCCAAGGTAAAATGCTGATGTCTACAAGCTCTGACTTTCAAGAGATTCAAGCACCACTCAGTGAAGCGCTCAAGAAACGTAGTGGGCAGCCAGATGCGGTGTTGTACATGAGTTCTCTTCTGCAAGCCGGGTTCGAGCAAACCCAGGACGATGCCTTTTACAATCAAGAGAAATTGTTGCTTACCGATGCTTTGAAAAAAGAACCTTATAATAAAAATATGTACAAGCAGCTTATTAAGCTCTACCAGTCTAAAGGTGAATTGGAGCAAGCCCATGCCGTCCTTAGCGATAACGCCAAGCGTTATGCTTGGGACATGAACTGGTACGAGGACTTGATTGTGCAGTCCTTCGAGCTTGGTTATCAGAAGCTAGGCGAGCAGGATGTGGCGCAGAAGGATGAATACTTCCACATCGGAGTTGCTGCCTATCAGCATGTGGTTGACGGAGTAGAGCATTTGAGGACACTTCCTGAAGGTCAAATGCAAGGGAATACCTTTGAGGTTACCCAGTCTATGGTCCTTCACGCCGGCAAAATGGAGTTCATGCTCAATGAACCCGCCAAAGCGGCGGAGGTTTTCAAGACAGGAATTCGTGAAGATCTGAATGACAGCACCAATCGAGAGATTGCCCGTTGGTATTTGGCTTCTCTGCAAAAAACAGGCTCCACCGATCAAGCGATACTCGACCTACTTTTACAGGTAGACCCGTCTGAGCAGGCTTCGATAGATGAATTGGCAAGTTTGAATTTCTAAATAAAAAACGGTCCCTCCGCATTGGAGAGACCGTTTTTTTATTGTAAGGTATTATTTAGCTACAGGTTTCAAAGTATCCGTCATATAACGAATCAACTCATCCCGTAGTTCTGGATTTTCTAACGCGTAGTGAATGGTTGTTTTGATAAAGCCTAACTTCTCCCCAACATCATGCCGTTCCCCTTTAAAATGATAGGCCAGCACCCGCTCCATTTCACCTAGTGTGGATATCGCATCCGTCAACTGGATTTCTCCGTTCACCCCAACTCGTTGATTTGCTAAAATATCAAAGATAGCGGGAGTTAAAATATATCTACCCATAATGGCCAGGTTGGAGGGGGCCTTCTCAACGGTTGGTTTCTCAACTAATTGATTAGCCACATATACCCGTTCCTGAATAGCGGTGGGGTCCACAATCCCGTAACGAGATACTTCATTTCCATCGACAGGCTGTACGCCAACGATAGAAGCCTTATGCTCGTCGTACACCTGAATCATTTGTTTTAAGCAGGGAACCTTGGATTCAACAATGTCATCCCCGAGCAATACTGCAAACGGCTCATTACCGATGAATTTACGCGCACACCAGATTGCATGCCCCAGACCCTTGGGTTCCTTTTGCCGAATATAATGAATATCTGCCATGTCCGAGGATTTACGTACCTCTTCGAGCAGTTGAAATTTCCCTTTCTCATGCAAATTGTATTCCAATTCAAAAGAGGTATCAAAATGATCCTCAATCGCCCGCTTCCCCTTACCGGTGACGATAATAATATCCTCGATCCCCGAAGCTACAGCTTCCTCCACAATATACTGGATGGTGGGCTTGTCCACGATCGGCAGCATTTCCTTGGGCATGGCTTTGGTCGCTGGCAAGAAGCGCGTACCCAGCCCCGCTGCGGGGATAATGGCCTTGCGAATTTTCATACAACGATCTCCTCATTTCAAGATTGTCCAATTGCTGTAATTATAACATATGCTCCAGCGCATCTGTGATTTCAGGTAAGTAGAAAAAGCAGACCCGGAGGTAATTCCCGAATCTGCTCACGCTCTTATCTATTCACAGTCATGTATCTTTAGATTAATGGCTGCGCCATTTCCCTAGCCAATCCGTTCGCCAAGGCTGTTCCTCATCGTGCAACACCGGGGAACGATCCATATTCGGGGTATGCAAACGACGCTCATTGCTAAATTCGATCTTGCGGTACTCTTGCTCACCGTCCATGTTCAATCGGCCATGTACCCGACTTACAACCGATTGCATTTCGAGGAATCCTTCAAACATCACGATCACCCTCCTGGGAATGTCGAGCGATACTTCCAGACTGCCTCTTGCAATTCATTTCTAACTTATGACCCTAATTGGCTTCATGACTTCAGCTATTCTCTAACCAGCCATCGCAACAATCTGCCAGGATCGCTCTTTAGTTTTTTGTTTACGCTTACATTATATCATAATAGAATGGTTTGATGCAGCTTGCAGACTTGATTTAGCGCCTTTTCAGGCCCTCTTCACAAACCCTCCACATGTTGTCCTCATTGGGGAAACGAGTGTCTTCGCAGGGTGTATTTTCTGATATTTGAGTTACGAAAAAGAGTCCCTATGGCCAATTTTCTCTGCCATAAAGACTCTATATTTATTCCATATTCGTCTACTTCACCAATTGTCCACGGGTAACGCCAAGCTGATTGGTGGCTTTCAGTGTTTTCCACACCTGAGTACCGCTAATTTCACCACGTAGCGCCCGGTTGTACAAATCAATAACCTCTTGCACTTGCTCCGTTGTTTCCTCCAAGAACTCTACCCGGTAACGGGAAACTCCTAGCTCCAGAAAATGGCTCAGGTATTCCGCGCCCGATTGCTCAATGGCATTGTAGACCGTATTACGGCAGCCTTCATCCACCCGGACCGGATGGGACATACCGATGCGATCCTGCAACGAAGCCCGTTGCTCTTCGCATGGACGGCCACAGTTGGTATAGTTCGTACCTTCGCTGAGGAAGGTGCAATACACGCAATGCTCTGTATGAAACATAGGTAAATGCTGGTGGATAACAATCTCCATCTCAGCCGTCCGGCTTACACCCAGCAGGTCTACCATCTGCTGAATGTTGAGGTCATAGGATGGTGTCACCATGTCACAGCCCGCTTCCAGGAACAGCTCCGCTGCTTTGTGATTAGCGATATTAAGCGAGAAATCGCCGATCAACTGCGGATGCTGCGCAGACGGGTTCTCCTGCCGGTGGCGCAAATAATAATAGAGCGCCCCGGTATTACGTACCAGCACCGCATCCGGCTGGAGACGCAGGATGTTGTTGTGGTAGCCGTTCTCACCTGGCATATGAATGCGCGGCGTAGCCAGAGCAATACGTTTGCCTGCGGCCCGAACGGCTTCTACCGCTGCCGGGAACTGCTTGATAAACTCGAAGTCGGCGTAAATCCACGATACGCCGGCTTCCAGCGCAGCCTGCACCTGCGGCAGGCTGCGGCACAGCGCGGTACACGGGCGGCTTCGGCCGCTCGGCGGCGAGCAGTTCCACCGCCCGCCGGCGGATGCCGTTCAGCTCTCGCATCGGCAGGATCACGTCGCCATGCAGCTCCGTATCCAGCTTCTCGAGTTGGAACACCGTGCCGCCGAGACGCCCGAATTGCTCTTCGAGCAGGGCTGCGTCCATCGGCCGTTTTTGCGCGATCTCGAGCTCCAGCTCCGAGTCCACGCGCACCATCGTTCCCTTCTGCACATCCGTCCAGAAGGTCGAGAGCAGCCCCCCGGCATGGCCTACGGCCCGCACATACACCGGGAACACCCGATACGGCTTCTCCGTCTCATAGGTCTGACGTAACCGTTTATCCAGCGCTGGATCGCTCGTCTTCCAGATGCGATCCCCTACATGCACACGGCGCAAATCGACATCATTCCGGCCCGGCACGATGTCGATGATCCAGCCTTCTCCGGCTTCGCCCTCCTGCTTCACCCCTTGGCGGCGCCAGTCGTACACACGCCCGCCTTCTTCCTTTTTCGTCGGGTCCCCGGCATCAAACACAATTCCGTCCCCCCGCTTAAGCGGGGCTTCCAGCTTACAGACCACGCCATCGCGCAATACCTTCTCTACGCGTCCAAGATAAACACCGCGGCTTTTCGGAAAAGTTCCCTCCACCAGTTGCTTGTTGTTCGTCCCCTCCAGGAAGCCATGCGTAAACCCACGCGAAAAGCTCTGCTGCAGCTCACGAATTTCTTCCTTGGACGGCCGCGCATCATCACCATCAAAATACAGGTCAATCGCTTTACGATACTTGCTCACCACGTTGGCGACATACTCCGGAGTCTTCATCCGACCTTCGATTTTAAAAGAAGTCACGCCCGCTTCAATCAACTCCGGCATAATATCAATGGCGGCCAAGTCCTTAGGTGACAACAGATAAGCCACATCGCCCATCGGCTTTTGTTCGCCATCCACGATCAGATCATAGGGCAAGCGGCAAGCCTGCGCGCATTCGCCCCGATTCGCCGAACGACCACCCCACATCTCGGAGGTCAGACACTGACCGGAGTACGAAACGCAAAGCGCCCCGTGCACAAAAACCTCCATCGGCAGCTTCGCCTGCTCTCCGATCACCTGAATCTGCTTCAAATTATTTTCCCGACCTAGCACCACACGCTCCATATTCCAAGGCTTAACGAACTCGACAGCCTCCGGCGACGTAATCGTCATTTGCGTCGAACCATGAATCGGGAAGTCCGGCGACAACTCGCGAATCAGTTTGACCAAGCCCAAATCCTGTACAATGACCGCATCCACGCCGCTATCAATGCAAACTTCAATCAATTCCTGCGCATCACGTAGCTCATCCTCAAAGACGAGAATGTTGAACGTCAGGAAGCCCTTGACCCCATAGCTATGCAAAAAAGCCATGATTTCCGGCAGCTCATCCATCCGAAAATTGTTCGCTCTGGCGCGGGCATTAAACTTTTCCACTCCAAAAAATATCGCGTCTGCTCCATTCGCCACGGCGGCCCGCATGCAGTCCCAATCGCCGGCTGGTGCCAACAACTCTACATCCTGTCTGGTTAATCCAGTATTACGGCTACTCATATATATCCTCCCAAGCTGACCCTGGTCAGCATTCATCTCTCATAAAGCTTCAAAATTGAATCATCCATTAACTTATTTATTCTAGCAGACATTGCCGACGTACTCTAGCTTTTCCAGCCATTCACCATAAAAATACTTAAATCCACCAAGCAGCATACACATTACACGCAAAAAAAGCCCACAAGAACCATTGTTAACGGCTCCCATGGGCAAAGCACTGATCTTATTATTCTAGCCTTTTATAATTTTTCTCAACATAATGAAGAAGTTTCGCCTCCGTTATGCAGCAATATCGCAGCATCCGGCATCCACTCTCTGGTGCACTCAATGCGTCACCATAGACCGGAAATCATCCCTGCTCGACAAGTCCGCATGATAAAATACGACATCCCCATCCTGCAAACTGAATTTTCGCCCATACGGATCCGCCACCTGCCGGGCAAATCCCTCCATGTCATACCATTGATTCATTAGCGGGCCATAAATATATTGCAGATAAGGCCGGTCAAGCTCCCCGTTTCGCACCGTTTCCACATTGAAGTTCACCACAATATAGCCATTTTTCAAAAAGATTTCCGACCGGTCCGTCAATCCCCCATGTGTGCGACCATACTCTGCCACATTCGTTCCTGTCGGTACGGCAAACAATTCGGCGGGCAGACTGTATTCCCCGTACCACTTTTGGACCGCTGCATTGGCTCTGGCTGGGTCTACGGAAGACGGAATTTCCGTCTTCGGGCCAATCAGCGTTCGTACTCCCTCAGGCAACCTGAGCAGACTCAAGCTTCCGATGGATATCTCTCGAATCGTTTGTCGCTCCATAAAGTTTTGCACAAACTGGCTTCGTCCAATCCCAGCCACCTGATTAAACGTATACTCATGATCATACTTGTACAGCGCCGTATCTCTCAGTTCTTCCTCCGGCACATTTCGCAGACGCTCATTCAGAATGACGTACCGCTTTACCTGATCTGACGGGGAACCAATCCGGACATAACTCCGGCTCCCGGTATGATAATACAAGTCCACCGCTTGTCTGGCCCCACTGTCCCCATCCACAAAATAGAAGCTTGGGGTAATCACGATCTGATCCTCCACACCAAACATGTTACCCTTCGTCTTCAGATCAAACTTGAAGTGATATCCTGTCTTAATGACGGCATTCTTATATAGTGGATGACTTCCCGGCCGAATAGGTAAAGTGTACAGAGCAGAGTTTCCTCGCAGCGCCCCATCAATTCCTTGACGCCCTACCCAATACGATACCCCTGTTGGGGTGCGATTGCCTTTTTCCGTACGAAACACCAGCTCCCAGTTATAATCGGCAATATCCGTCACCCGAAAATCATACACTCGTCCAATCACATCCACAGGGACCTTATCATAAGCGACGTGGTGGGACAGATTCAGGTTTGCACTCGTTTGCTGTGTAGCACCTCCCGGTGCATTATGTGAAATCGAACGGAACTCTACCTCGTAAAAACCTTCATCCACCCAAACAGGCAAAAAGAAGGAGAACGTTTCCTGCTCTTTCCGTACTTCTATCCAAGAATTTTTTGGATAAAATGTCGCTCGTGCTCCATCATACACATCAAACGGAAAACGCACCTGCTTGCTGCCTATGTATTTGAGATAATCTCGGTTGCCATACCCTTTATAGTTCGTATGCTGTCCACTGTTCGGTAACTCTACGGTAAATGGTCGATCTAAAATTAGCGCTGAGCTTCCCGCAGCAGGTGTTGTTTTCTGATTATGAGCAGCATCATCTGACACGTCTGGATACATAACGACTGGCGTATGCACCGTTACCGAGTTAATACCTTGAATGGAATAGCTCTTACCTTCGCCCCCCTGGATATTTCCGCTCATCAAACCATAATAGATCGTACCTGTGCTGGGCTGATTTGCTTTATTCGTTTTACTCGTCGGAATTTCATGTCCCGGACTGTATAGCACATTCTCCCCAATGGATGAGGCAACAGGGATTGTTCCCGGTCTCGGCCCAGAACGCGTAGCTTCGGCCCCCTGCATAATCGTAGCTCCGTTAAAAGTGAGCGTATCATTCGTGACCTTCACTTCTTCTACCGCGCCTTCAGCATAAGAACTCAAATTTTCTCCCGAAACACTCGGCCTACTTTTGATTCCTGATTTACTCCCCGATGGGGCTTCTACCGGGTTTTCCGGCTTAGGAGCCGTAAAGCCACTTGATTTGGCAGTAGAGTAACTAGGTGGTATGTACCCTGCGGGCAAAATACGAATCTCATTTCCTGCAAATGCATAATTTTGCAGAGTTGTTTCGTCGATTTGGTAGACTTCCAGATTATCAATCACCCAGTAAGAATACTCGCGCTGAATAGCGTACGACTTGGTAACCGTCTCAGTATCAGTCTGAGGATCGGGTTCTGTTCGGGTATTGCCTTCATCATCCGTTACCGTCTTCCCCGGGTCCCAAGTCAAGGTATACTCCCGATTCACAGTAATATCAAAGGTACACGTGCCACCCATTTCAACAAACTTGTTCTGGTGCAAATAACTCTTGGCTAGAACATTCCCATACAGACTCTCCGTCGTCGGAATCCCATCCAGCACATTAAACCTCTCCGCCCCCCGGCTATCCGCCTTAATCACGGCGCTGGGATCAGGTGAAGTTAAGGGCATGTCCATGACTTGTCCCGTTGGGGCTGGATCAGTGCATTGACCGCCACCATCAGGAGGAGTAGGTTCATCCGGTGGTACTCCGTCCTTCGGTCTGTAATACATCATCAATTTGTAGCTGTCATAACTGCCATCATAGGTCAATGCAGGTGGTGGTGTCTTGATAATTTCACCTTCAGGAGGTTTTCCTGTAGTACTTTTCTTGTAGCCCACATATTCATACTTTGATGATACTGGCGGTGTATTCGGGTAAGTTTTCCCTGCCTCCATTGAAATTTTAGTGTATTGAAACGTTTGCGGCTCAATCGCGCTCAAATTCTGACCGGTCTCCGTAAAGTAACTGATCTCCAACTGCCCACTTAATGTGAATTCAAACAGAACTGGAAAGTAATAGCGATAGGCTCTAAGATCAGGAGAAAAGTCACCAGGGCTGTGTTCATTTGCCACGATGTCATAAAGAGCAGAGGAGCTCAATCTCCCATTTAAACTGAGATCAAAAGAAACACTGCTTGTTCCCTTTCCTGATATGTTTCCAGTCGAACTAACTGAGATTACTGTTGCGAAGTATCTATTCAAAGACGAAAAATCCCCCTGTCTTGAATTATCAAAGTATTCAATGTGCTTGGGATCCCCAGCAGCGAATACTCTGACCTGCACATCTTCAACTGCTCTTCCTGGAAACGAAAAAGTATAGCGGTGATTCAGCCCCTCAGCGCCATTAATAAGTTCTCCTGGCTTTTTAGTAATCCATTGTCCTGATCCATTGGTCCATATTTCAAATGACATAAAACCCACCGCGTAGCGTTTATTTTGAATACCTGTTGGATCTCGATAAGGTGTAATATGGCTATTAGCAAAATCAGAATTCGAAGCAGAGAATGTGTTTAATGGGATGCTTGTTAACAAAAGAAAACAACCTACACCAAACAGCCATTTGAGTATCCTTATTTTATTCATCTTTCTTACCAACTTATTCTGTAAAATCATTTTTGATGAGAACAGCCGTATCAGCATCAACAGACAAACCAACATATTGAATGTCCTTCAAACGAATTTTATTATAATCTTTAATTCCCAATTGATCTTCATCTGTTGGAACAGCTACCTTATGATACTTTACTCGATAATCTGAAAAGTCCGTAACTCGTTCACGCAAATAAGAAATCTCTGCGCGAAATTTAGCTGGTTCTCCTTTTTGAAGTAAATAGATGCCATGACCTATTAAAGCTTTACTATCAGTAACAGAACGCAGGTATTCCAATCCATTATTCATCGCAGCATAATCCATACGGTAAATAATCTGTTTCTCAAACTTTATAGGAAAGTCATTAAGATTGACCAATCGTACTTGGTCTAATGACACCGCGCCATAATTTATCAAGCTTTCCCCCTTCTCATATAAATGTAAGTAGGGCTTGATGGGAATAGGCGTACTAATCTCCTCCAGCGTAGGAACCTCAGTGCTGCCAATCCAGATATATTGATTTGGTGCATCCCATTTCACATTTTCTCCGAGTGCTTCGCTGACAAAGCGCAGCGGAACCAACGTCCGTCCATTTTTTGCAAACGAAGCTTTATCTAAAGTAACTGTTTCGCCATTCACCGTTGCCGTTTTAGCGCCAATCGTGAGTTTAACCGTCCGATCCCCCTTAACAATCGTAATATCTTTCCCTTTCAACTCCAGGGCTCCCCCCAACTTATCCGACACAAAACGTAGCGGAACAAAGGTGGTTCCGTTATTGATTTGCGGCCTTTCATCAGGAAAAGCCACTCTTCTCGCATCGATCAGCACTTCAATAGACATGTTTTTTACTTTAGGAACCTCATGATCGTTAGAAGCAGCCAAAGCAGCTAAACTAATATCTCCACCAATAACAAACACACCTGTAAATGTAATAATGCAGGTCAATAACAAGATCATCATTCTCTTCATGATATTCTCTCCCTTGTAAAAAATAATCTAAACTCCCACCTGGATCATCCCTCAGTTAGCAACTTATTTGGCAAGAGCGGTCATCCTTTCCGCGGGGTTCCTCCCCAAATCCATCTCCCCCAATATTCGCCATCCTTTCTCCATCAACCTCCTTCCTTCTCTCTAATTTGTGAATTTAACCCATATACAAACAACAAAAAAGCACACCTCGCCATCCATTACGATGCAAGGTGTGCTTCACCAGTTATTAGTATAAGTGAATTTCTTCCATTTGGGAAGAACCTTTCACTCTAGACTGCAACGATTACTTACCAAATTCATTTGCAGGTGAGTCATCAAGCAGATATATATTATCAAAAGCACATCTATAATTGCGATTCAAACAATTTAGTGGGAATTCCTCCAGCTAAAAACTCTTTTTTCGCCATCCTAAAACAGTTAACTGGAATTCCTCCATATAATTTTTCCAAAAGCACTGAAAATAGAGCTAAACCATTGATTTATAGGGAGCTTTTCCAGCTAATTATCAGAGATGAGCCATAATACGCAAATTAGCGGGAGGATTTCCCATTAATGTGTAGCCAGGGCTTTACGCAATGTGTAATCAGGCCCTCTACGCCGCGCATAATCCGCATAGGTGGCCACACAAGCTACTCCACTTCCATGTAACCTCGTTTAGCCTGGCGCTACTCATCTCCCGTGTAGCGTAACCCGGCCTTGCACCGCCCCACTCCACCATTCCCAGCCAATCCGCTGCTCCACAGCTAGCTTTATTACCTGTTCACTTAATTTCACCAAAAGTTAAGCCCGGCTCGCTCCGGCCTTCTCCAGCATCCCCCGGGCGATCCACACTCCGGCGGCTCCGGCTTGAGCCAAGCCCCGGGTAATTCCGGCGCCATCGCCGCCGCAGAACAGGCCGCTGATTTCCGTTTCCAGCGATTCGCTGAGCTTCGGCCGGGCCGAATAGAATTTGGCCTCTACACCGTAAAACAACGTGTGCTCCGAGGCGATTCCTGGCGTGACCTTCTCCAGGGCCTCAACCATCTCAATCAAGCTCTTCATCGTGTTGTAAGGGAGGACTAGCCCCAGATCTCCCGGCACCGCTTCCTTCAGTGTAGGCTCCAGGAACCCTTCCGAAATCCGACCAGCGGTTGATCGACGGCCCCGCAGGATATCCCCGTACCGCTGCACGATTACCCCGCCGTTAGACAAATCATTGGCCCGCTGGCAGATTTCCCGCGCATATTCATTGGGCTTGTCAAACGGCTCCGTGAACTTATGGGATACCAGCAAGGCGAAATTCGTATTATGGGACCCCAGTGCCGGATCTTTGAAAGAATGCCCGTTTGCCGCCATAACCCCGCTATGATTTTCCACGACTACGTGTCCCGATGGATTACTACAGAACGTGCGTACTCTCGTGCCCACTGAAGTGTTGTAGATAAATTTGCCTTCATACAAATGCTCATTAATCTCACGCATCACCACATCGGATGTCTCTACGCGCACCCCAACGTCTACTTGATTATTCGTCATCTTCAGCCGACGCTTCTTCAAAATCTCCGTCAGCCAAGCCGAGCCATCCCGGCCGGGAGCAACCATTACCAAATCCGCCTCGTGCGTGTCACCGTTCTTCAGCGTAATCCCCCGTACTATGTGGCTATCATCCTGTTTATCTGTGATCAAGTCGGCCACTTCTGCCTTGAACAGCATATCGATACGTGTATTCAAATATTCGTAAATGGATTTTAAAATCTCCAGATTTTGCTCCGTGCCCAAGTGACGTACCTGCGCGCGCAGCAGCTTCAGGCCCGCCGCATATCCACGCTGCTCAATATCCCGTACCGCTTCGGTCAACGGGTCTGTAACCGCCCGGGTAGCCCCATGCTCCAGATTGATTGAATCCACGTACTTAATTAAATCAAGCACCCGGGAGGGAGCAATATAATCATTTAGCCAACCGCCAAATTCCGTCGTGATATTAAATTTACCATCGCTGTAAGCCCCGGCACCACCGAATCCGGCCGTAATGGAGCAAGCTGGCAGGCATCCTGCAAACTCCTTGCGCCCGGCAGCAGGCGGACAAAGGGTAATTTTCTCTTCCAGAATTGGACATCTCCGGCGGTAAATATCATGCCCCTTATCCACCAGCAGCACCTTCCAATGCGGAGCCTTCCGAGTTAACTCATAACACGCAAATATCCCCGCAGGACCTGCTCCCACCACAATCACATCATATTTACTCATCTGTATCCTCCACAAGTAAAAAGTATCAGTACTACCTCTTTTTAAAAAAATCCTGGCTACTCATAGGTATGCCAAAGCACCCTATTCGTAGCCAGGAATTTATGGTTCCTTGTAGAGACCCTCAATCCATATTATTGAGGTTATACGAACGTTAAGTTATCTAACTCATGTAACTCTTACGAAACAACCACAGTATATTGAAAAAAATAGACGAAGTCAAGTTCAAAAACCGATTAATATTCGTATTTGCATTAATAAAATCACTAAATTCGTTATTTCATCAGTATTAAATCCAATAAACACGAACGTTTATATCATTAAAGTCTCGTTTTATTGGCTTTCTCGAATTCGCTTTCTCTAGTCAGCCTATTATATAATGAGCTTATGCTTTATCACTTTAATATTTAACAAGGAGTAGATGTAGAGAATGGACAGTGACAGGCTTTTGGTATTGTACTTGGTTTTGGTCGTAATCCTCATTGCGCTCACCGCATTTTTCGTGGCCGTAGAGTTTGCGATTGTACGTGTCCGGGGAAGTCGGGTTGATCAGTTAATTGCGGAAGGGCATAAGGGAGCGCCCGCCGTCAAACTGGTAACCACTAATCTCGATGGTTATTTGTCAGCATGTCAGCTTGGGATTACGATTACCGCGCTGGGACTTGGCTGGCTAGGGGAACCAACCGTAGAGAAGATCCTTCATCCGGTGTTTCAAAGCCTTGAATTACCTGAAGCAGTCAGTAGTGGGCTTTCTTTCGTTATCGCATTTGTAGTCATTACTTATTTGCACGTGGTTGTCGGAGAATTGGCTCCGAAGACGATGGCAATTCGCAAATCCGAGGAAATTGCCTTGCTTACGGCTAGACCCTTGATCTTGTTCACCAAGATTATGCGCCCGTTTATCTGGGCCTTGAATGGATCGGCCAACCAGCTTGTACGCCTGATCGGCATCAAGCCAGCTTCCGAGCATGAAGATGCCCACTCTGAGGAAGAACTGCAAATTATCATCAACGAAAGCTTCGAAAGCGGCAAAATCAACCAAAACGAATATGGTTACGTAAATCGCGTTTTTGCGTTTGATAACTTGCTCGCCAAGGAAATTATGGTTCCGCGTACCGATATGGTGTGCTTATATACGGACAAGACGCGGCAAGAGAATCTGGACATCATCAAGGAACAGCAATATACGCGGTTTCCCGTGGTAGAAGGCAGCAAAGATAATATTGTCGGCGTCATTAATACCAAGCAATTTTTCTTATCCTATGACAGTAATCCCGACTTAGAGCTTGCTTCCTTGCTGCAACCGGCCATAACGGTCTCAGAGGTTACTCCAATCAACGAATTGCTGAAGAAAATGCAGGCCGAAGGCACTCATATTGCCATTCTGATCGACGAGTACGGCGGTACAGCCGGATTAGTCACCCTGGAGGATATCCTGGAAGAATTGGTCGGCGAGATTCGCGACGAATTCGACAAGGAAGAGGAGGACCCGCTCGTACAACTGAACGAACTCCATGTCGTTGCGCTAGGGACAGTGACCGTTAATCAAATTAACGAAGTGCTGTTGACAGACCTCAGTACGGAGGAAGTGGATACGATCGGCGGCTGGCTCTACGGCATGAACCCTGTGATGGATGTGGGCGATACGTTGGAGCATGAGGATTTAACCTTCAAGCTGCTGGAGAAAGAACCTCACCGTTTCAGAAAACTTGAAATTATGAAGCAAGGGTCCGTTTAACGACCTGTTCCATAGATAATATATTGTAGAAAAAGCGAGCTTGCCGAGGATTTCCCTTCGGTAAGCTCGCTTTGTTTAGTACGATCTATATATCTATATTTATTTATAGTGCGTGTTCAAAAAGTCGAATTTTCAGGACCGAGAAGGTTGGATGAGGCTAGGGACTGAGTAGCGGAGCGTACGTAGTGGGTACGTGAGCAACTCAAATGTTTCTGAAGGAAACATACTACGGAAGCCTACGCTAGGCCCGGCTGAATTCAAGATTCGATGTCGAGTTCACTCCTTGAACTACTTCGTTCTGGGAAGGTGACTTTTTGAACAACCTCTTATACTATAGGCGACGGTGGAGCTCTGCCAGTTCCTCTTCATTTATGGGCTTATCGCCATAACGGGCCGGATAATAGAGCTTAAGCAGGCGCTGAATTACGGAATCCCTTTCCCCTCTACGTCCAGAAGCTTTCTTCATCCCTGCCTGCCGTTCCTGCTCGCTGCGGATATCCTCTGCGGTTTCCCTTGGAGTCAACTCAGCCTTCAGGCTATATCCCTGTTCTCGCTCTTTGCGCAAGAACTGGCGGTATAAGTAACGTGCCCGCTCCCGGCTATCTTGTATCTCTTCCCAACGTTCCGGGGCCGATGTCCTAACCCCAAACAAACGTGAAGCCGCCTGGCGCCAGCCTTGCAGCGCGTCTTCCCAGCTAAAGATATTTTTCTCCTCGTCCCGATACACCTCGGCAGAGTAAGGAGCTGACTCCCGGCGCAACAAGGATAACAACCTGGCAATGCTCTTGCGCCAGATGGTTCCTCCATGACGGTACAGCCAATATATAGCCACAACAACCAGTGCTGCAATTACCAAACCGCCAAAAACATAAAACACAATGTTCAGCAGTTTTGCCAGCAGCCCAGGCTCACGGACCTCTTCAGGTAGAAACGGCGGTGGAGATGGCATGGCGGGGGGCTCCTCCGGGAGGATCGCCTCAGGAGCTGGCGAGCGCGTGAGCCATTGCAACAATCCACGAAGCATCCCCCACAATACGCCGCCGATCCAACGCCCCACTCCAGCAGCCAGCAAGAGCGAAGCTACTATGATGGCCGTCACGAACAACCGGTTATGCCGCTTCAATCCAGCGGGCAAACGCTCATGCGAGCCGGTAGAATCCAGATTATAGCGCAAGTGCTGATGATTCGTTACGAAGAGCGCTGCCGCCACACAAGCAGCCCCGGCCCAGGTTAATAGCGGCACACTGTCACTAAGGAGTGGCACTCTGGGGAACACGATTCCGGCAATAAAATAAATTGTGATTGCCGCCCAGTACAAGCGGTAATGCCCCTTACGTGACGCAGCGGTCAACCCCTGCATGATGCACACCACAGCGGCTGCAAGGAAGAACGCCGCTTGCATGATATTAACCACTCGGGCAGGCTCGGAAGTTATATCGCTGCCTGCAAATCCTAGACGTGGCAGCAAAATCAACGGCAATGAAGCATACCCCATCCCCAGGCATATAGCCACCGCCCCTCGTTGCCATAATTTGCGCAAGGAGAAGGACAGCAACGCTCCAATTAGCGACAAAAGCAACATCCCTCCCAGCCAAATGAAGGATAGAGCTTCCGGCCACGCATATACGACGAACAAAACCCAAACAGGAAGAAGCAGGGCATGCTCCATCAGGCAGGACAGCCATAAACGAATGGACTGGCCCAGATAGGCACCATCCTTTTGATTCGTATAATGATCAGCTTGAAGCGCAGATTCCTGGTTTGTTCCCTTCTCCTGATCGAGCGTCACCTTGTCCCCTCCCTCGTCTATACTGAATCCAACCTCATTTATATCATGCGTGCGTATGTACATTTATTATCTGCTTCGATCATACCATATCGACTGGTCAAGCACGTACCCAGCACAAAAAATCCCCCGCTCCTTTGTCAAAGACACGGAGGATCATAAATATAGGTTAAATCACCGAAGTAGAAGCCTCACTATAAGCCAAGCGTTCGACCAATAGGGGATTTTTGCGAACCTCCATCTCGAACTCTACCATCTCCCGAAGGCCCTCGTACAACGTATACCTCGGCTCCCACCACAGCGCATCACGTGCCTTGCCGTTATCCAGTATGCTATGCCCGATATCTCCCGAAGAGGCCGGATGAAACTGCGGCTGCAACTGACGCCCGGAGAGCTCCTTGAGCAAATCCACCACTTCCAAGAGCGAGGTCCCCGTGCTGCTGCCAATATTCAGGACTTGGTTCTGATTCGTCCGTAACGCATGTACCGTCGCATCCGCTACATCTTTTACATAAATAAAATCACGTGTTTGTCTGCCATCCCCGAAAATATCCAAGGGCAGTCCGGCCAGTAGCCGCTCCACAAAGGCCGTCAGCACTCCGTCTTCCCCCGTCCTGCGCTCCCGAATCCCATAGACATTGGCGTATCGCAAGATGGCATAGCCCAGCCCATAGCGTTCGCCAAATGCCTGTATGTATCTTTCGCCCGCCCATTTGGACATTCCGTAAAAAGACAGCGGCTCCGCAGCATGCGACTCTGCGATAGGAAGATGCACCGGATTGCCATAGACAGCAGCCGAGGAAGCAAACACGATCTTCTGTACCCCATAACGAACACATTGCTCCAGTACATTTACGGTCCCTAAAATATTCGTCTGGGCATCCTCAACCGGATGATTTAAGGAACGCCGAACGCTGGTCTGTGCCGCCAGATGGATGACCCGATCCGGGCGCTCCTGGGCAAAAACATCCTCCAGCTCTTTGGACGCAACATCCACAGCGTAATAGGCGACTTCCTTATCCCCTTCCGGCTTGTGGCTTCCTTCTCGCATGTCCCCATTATCCACAATAACCACCTGCTCATCTTGCTCCCTGATCCGCTTTACCGTTTCACCACCAATAAATCCGGCTCCCCCTGTAACCAGTACCTTCATACTTCCGACTCTCCCATTCCCCAATATAATGGCGTTAACTTCCGCTTCAAACACCATATGTAAGCTTGGGCCAGAATATACTATTCCAGTGAATAAAACGGGCCACCCGTTAATATAATGCTATGAAATAGCTGCTGCACTATTCCCTTTCTCAGGATGGAGACGAATGAACCTATGAAAATGAAAACTGTTAAAAAGCTGCTGATGCCGACCCTTCTACTGCTCGTTCTAGCGGGAGGTTTATGGTGGGCCGGGTTGAAATATGAGCCTTCGCGACATTTTCAGAGTGCTACGCTTCCCGTGCTGGCTACCCCGCAACCAGTTAATCTGCCCAGTGACTCACAGCAGGACCAAGCTGGGGGGCAGAGCGTCCCCCCTTCCTCGCAAAGCTCCGCAAGCCTTAGTAGCACCGAGAAAGCCAAAAAGGGACCTACATGGCTGTCCACAGACCCTGACTCTGCCAAGGACAGCTTTAACCTGTTGCTGCTTGCCACCGATGCTAGAGCGGGGGAAGCTTCACGTACCGACGTCTTGATCCTCGTTCATGTCAATACCAACAATAACGGGATTAAGCTGATCTCCATCCCCCGGGATACTCGGGTGCATTTGCCCCAAATCGGATGGACGAAAATCAATCACGCTCACGCCCTTGCTGAAAGTAAAGGCAAGAACAGCCACGCAGGAAGCGAATCGGCCATTCAAGCGGTAAGCAACCTTTGTGGGTGTACGATTAACTACTATGTCAAGACGAACTTTGAAGGATTTGAGCATTTCGTCAATACCATCGGGGGGGTGGACATGAACCTGGACGCTCCCGTCAAGCTAACCTACTATCACAAGACATTGCCCAAAGGGCCACAGCATTGGGATGGAACGACCGCGCTCCAGTTCGTACGCGAGCGCAAATCACTGGAGGATGGGGACCATGCAAGGCAGCAGAATCAAGTGCAGGTGCTTAAAGCCATGGCCAAAAAAATACTTACCCCCAATAATCTACGGCAGCTTCCTACCCTGCTAACGCAGGTTAAAGAGGACATTCTGGATACCAACCTTTCGGATAGCGATATTCTCAGCCTGGCCTGGCTTGCGAGTCAGACCGATACAGACGAGATGGAATATGTGCAGTTCCCCGGCCGCAGCGGGAAAGCCTACGATCCACTGGTCCGGGCCGAGTTGTATTACTGGCTTCCTGATATGGAGGCATGGGGAGAAATAGCCGAGGAAGTGCTGGGAGCCGGTTCATATGAGTAAAATCACGGCTCTGCGCCATATTCTTCGCTGGGGATTCCCGGTAACGATCGGCGCAGGTTTGCTGCTGTTAGCGACTTCTCTCCTGCTCGCCCCACCCGTCTATAACGTCAAAAAAGCCGGCGCCAAGGGCGACGGCTTCACCAATGACACCCGCATTTTTCTGCGGGTGTTAGAGCAAGCTGCTGCTACCGGGCGCGGCGCAACTATCATCGTGCCTCCCGGTACCTACCTGCTTGAAGTAAATAAGCCGCTCCCACTCGCCAGTGGGGTCACCCTGCGAGGGAGCGGCCAGCCCATCCTCTTATTTCGGGAGCCCGCGGGAGCCAGTCATGGCTTTGAGGGCATTTCCATTCACGGGCGGGGAATTCGGGTGGAGGGAGTCACCGTGGATGGAGGAAGTCGCCTGAACCGCGGCATAGGCATTCATACCGGCTCCTCCGATGTACAAATCACGAACAGCCAGGTCCGGCAGCTCAGCCAGCCTGCTAACCCACGGGACCCCCTTTATTCCACCGTCGTTGCCGGAGTCATGATTTATGGCAATACCTCAGATATTCTCATTCAGAACTGCGAGATTACGAGGATTGCAGCCCGCTCCGGAACCCCCGTGGCCAGAGGAATCATGGTCTGGAGTGAGCCCGGGCAGACGATAGCTCAACGCGTCCATATTCTGAACAACCGGATTACCCATATCACACCGAGAGAGGACGCCGATGGTATTTTTTTCGATAAAGCCCCAATCACCTCTCCCCTATCCCAATCCGTCATAGCAGGGAATATGATTCACCATGTCGCCAAACGGGGCATTAAAATCGCTACGCCTGGAGTCGAGGTGCAGAGTAACTACATTTACAATTCGTATCAAGGCAACAACCGATATGTAACTTCGCAACAGGAGCCTTTGCCCCAGGATATGTACGCCGCCATTTCCATCTATGCGGATAAAGTGACCGTTGCGGACAATCGGATCAGCGGAGCAGGCAGCTACTATAACGCGATTGAAGCCGATATTGGCGTAAGCAGCGGATACTTGCGGGGCATCGTTATCACGGACAACATTATTGACAGTGGCGGTCAACCCAAGCCTGTGCGCAATACCAGCGGGATTCGGCTTGGCGCCGTGCGTGAATTTCGCATAGCAGGGAACCGAATCACTGGAACCGAATCAGCCATCAGGTTGTCAGAAGAAGCACGTACAGCTATTCGTGCCGGGGCAAAGGGATATCTCTCTCAGCCATAAGGGGAATTCCTCTTCACATCGTCTTCACCGCTCTCATTTCTGGCACAGCTTCGAGAGTCTCCGCAGTCACCTCAAATCCAGCAGCGCCTGCATTGCTTTCCGCGATTAGATTCTCTGCCTTCTCTTCCACCAGACTAGCTGTCTCTACGCCTTCGGCTTGTTGCCGCTGGAGCATGACCCGAACGGTTTGGAACAAAATTTTGATATCGAGCAGCAACGAATATTGCTTAATATACATTAAATCATAACGCAGCTTATCGGAAGGTGTGGTAGCATAACCAGCCATAACTTGAGCGTAGCCTGTCAATCCGGGTTTGACCATAAGCCGATAGGTATAGTGCGGCAGCTTCTCCTTGAAGCGGGAGATGAAGAAAGCCCGCTCCGGCCGGGGGCCTACCAAGCTCATATGCCCAAGCAGCACGTTGAACAACTGAGGCAACTCATCCAGACGAGTAGCACGGATGAATTGACCCAGCGGCGTAATTCGTGCATCTTCGCGCCCCGCCAGCACCGGTCCCGTAACATCCTCGGCCCCCTCCACCATACTGCGGAATTTGAACAGCCGGAACGGTTGCTCCTTGAAGCCAACTCGCTCCTGAACATACAGTGCCTTGCCTCGAGACGATAGCGGAATCACCAGGAACAGGCCTAGCAGCACAGGAGATGCCAGCAGCAATAACAGGCTGGATACTACCAGATCCAACAGACGTTTCGCGCAGCGTTCCGGCAGGGATAATCTGGGCGGCAACAGCGAGTACACCAATAGATCATCAAGCTGCTGGGGCTCCGCATCAGCCATATACAGCTCATAGAAGTCAGGAATAATCACCACTTCCATATTGCGCTCTCCCGCCGCGGCCGACCATTGCTCCTTCGTCTGGACAGACAATCCCGGTCCGAGAAGCAGGGCTTCCATGCCGCTCCATTCCTCCTCATGTAATTTCTCTTGAAGTTCGTCCTCCCGGACAATCCGTTCAATCCGGAACCAGGGTTCGCCCTTACGTAGCAGACTGCTAAGTGCCGGGTCTCCGTAGCCTCCAAATGTTCCGCCGACAACAGCGATCGTTCTTTTGCGACCGAACCCCTGACGCTGGATGAGGAACACCAATACCCGCAGGCTGAACGACAATCCCAACTGAATGGCGAACCCCCCAAATAGAACGTAAGCGGGCATCACCATCCCTCCCATAAGATAGCTCAGCACAATGAATTCCGCACCAATGAACAAATGAGCCAGCAGCAAATTCCACAGCATCTGCGATGGCTTCCGGCGCCCTGCCAAATCATATAAGTTATAAAAATAGTACGTCGTCACCGTAAAGAGAATCATCCAGAGCATCCCCCAGGTAAATCCATAGCCAGAGCTATCCGCCGCCCATAACGATTCTTCGCTTGGAGCC
Source organism: Paenibacillus senegalimassiliensis (assembly GCF_001486585.1). Taxonomy (GTDB): domain Bacteria; phylum Bacillota; class Bacilli; order Paenibacillales; family Paenibacillaceae; genus Fontibacillus; species Fontibacillus senegalimassiliensis. The sequence continues at coordinate 320,796 of NZ_LN909042.1, read as the reverse complement.
AATACCAGCTTCGCCAGGCCATAGCTGTCGTAAATGAGTAGAGCATCCAGCAACAGCAACAGAAGCTTGGCTCGCTTATTGCGAAATAACCTGATCATACTGTTCCTCCTCTCCTTGATGATTCACGTCCTGAATTAATGCGTCCCGGCTATGCGATGGGCCGAGCAGCCCGGCATAAATAGCGGCGACATCCCTACGTATCTCGCTAAGATCGTACAGCGCCGCCAGCTTGCGGCTGTATTCCCCCATCCGTCGCCGTTGCGGCGGATCTTGATGCAACCGGATCAGCGCAGCCACCGTAGCAGTCACGTCCCCGAGCGGCACCAGATAGCCGTTCCGTCCGGGAGCTACCAGATCGCGACTGCCGCGCACATCGGTCGTCACCAGTGGCTTGCCAGCGGCCATCCCCTCCAGCAGCGCCTTCGGCAGTCCCTCACGTCGCGATAACAAGGCCACTACGTCGGCTGCCTGCAGCAGCCGGGGGATATCGCGGCGGAAGCCCAGCAAGCGGACCTCCCGCGTTAAGCCATACTCGGCTGCCTGCTTGCGGAGGGACGCTTCATTTCGTCCAGCTCCCGCTAGTAGCAATACAGCGGGAACCCCGCTGCGGCGAAGCCCGCGAACCGCCGATAGCAACTGGCCCTGATTTTTGTTTCCGTTCAATTCGGCGGTGCACAAAATCACAAAATCCTCTGGAGCCAAGCCAAGCTCCTTACGATAGCGGCCAACTTCATCGGCGTCCGGAGAGGTATATCGTTCCATTTCCACGCCAACGCCAGAGATATAAGCCACATGACCTCGGACCGGAAATGATCGCGCCCGCTGTTCATCCTCTCGATTAATCGTGATCAGCACATCGGTCAACCGGGCCAGGCTTCGTTCCAGCAGATAGAACAGCCAGTTGCGCCAGGGGGCACCGTGATAGAAATGGAATCCATGGGCGGTATATACCAACCGAATCCGCTGGCCCCCTGCGGGCCTGGCTAACTGGGCCAGCCAAACGGCCAGACGTACAATCACCGCGGCATTGGGCGTATGTACATGGACAAATTCATATCGCTCCTCACGCAGCCAGCGAATGAGCTGCTCCAATGCTCGCCAGTTGCCGGGCGCCAGTGGATGTCGGCTGAAGGGAAGGTCACGGCAGTCAAAGCCAGCCGCCACCACTTCCTCCCGGCAGTGATCTGAAGCCGCATAAGCGTGAACCTCCAACCCTTCCTGGCGCAAATCCGCCATGAAGGGAAGATGGAATGCCGCCAGATGGGAATAAACGGTGGCGATATAAGCTGCTTTTTGTGTCATCCTTCAAAGCCCTCCCTTCCGCTATAGAACATCGCATTCTTCTTAGCTATCTTGCAGCCAGAAAGCTGCTCGTACAGGGCAACCCACCGCTCAGCCACCCGTGGCATGGCGTAATGAGCTTCCACATGGTCACGGCCCTGTTGTCCGAGTTCCCGCCGCTTCTCTGCGGGCAGTGTCATCAGCCGCTCCATGGCTTGCGCAAGCAATTCTTCCTCCATCGGCGGCACGACGTAGCCGTTCTTGCCGTCCAGCACCACCTCGGCATTGCCGCCCACCGCCGTAGCAACGATGGGCAGACGGGCTGCGCAAGCCTCCAGCAGCACAATCGGGAGCCCTTCCCAGCGGGAGGACATGATAAAGCCATCGGCGGCTTCCATCAGCCGGGGAATATCCTGCCTGATTCCCAAGAAGGCTACGCTATCCGCCAGCCCCAATGCAGCTACCTCCTGCTCCACCCGCTCCCGCTCCGGACCCATGCCCGCAATCCATAACTGGCTTGCCGGGAAGCCTTGGCTCCTGGCAGCCGCGAAGGCCCGCAGCATCAGCGGATAATCCTTCGCCGGGACCAGTCGCCCCACCGCCAGCCAGACGAAGCTGTCCCGCCCTGCCACCTGCGGCGCTCCTAACTCGGCACGTATCATGTCCCGCTCTGGCGTTCCTACACCCGGGAAGCGGCCTAGATTAATGCCGTTTTCAATTAGGTGGATTTTGCGGGCTGGCGCGATTCGCCGTTCCGTATAAGAGCGAACGGCCTCGCGGCTAACATTGGTCAGCACATCACAGAGCGGATCGGTAAGCCGATATAGCCATTCCCGTACCCGGCCCCCTTCACGAATATTGTGCGCCGTGCAGATTAATACCGGCATACGTACGAACAGTCTGGTCACTCGGGCAAGAAGGTTGGCATGCACCAGATGGCTATGCACCACATCGGGCCGCTCGGCGCGTATCAGGCGAGCTAATCGGAAGATGGCCCGGGGATCAGGAATCCCCTTGGCCATATCCAGGCTGTGAACCTCTACACCTAGTTCTCCAAGCTCCTGTAAATAGGCCGTTGGTGGAATCATCGTCACCAATCGAACACGGCACTGCCTGGCCCGCAGTTCCCGGCAAAGCTCCAGCACTTGATTCTCTGCCCCGGCATGGTCAAACCCGGTAATGACAAACAAGATATTCATGTCTTGCGGCCACCCTTTCCTTACGCCTTGCCGGAAGCAGCATCAATGCGGCAAAGGCGATCATCATGTACTCAAAGTTATAACCGAAGTCCCCACTTGCCATGGCATAAGCGATTGCCTGCACCAGCAGGATGGCCAGAACCGGGGCTTGCCGCAGGGCCACAAGCCATGTGAAGAGGACCGCCAGCGTCCATAGGGCCAAGCCCAGGAAGCCGCCCTCGGCCCCGATTTCCAGCGCCAGATTATGTGGGAAATCCCGCGCCAACGGCTGAGTTACACTCCCAAGCCCCGCCCCTAAAAACGGGGAAGCCTCCAGCTTCTCCATCGCCTTCGTTTGCAAATCCATCCGTCCGATGTAATTATCGTCGCCCTGCAACTGATTGCGGTCGAACAACACCATGAACCGGCTGCTCTCCACCCAATCGCTTAACGGCTCCGCATAGAACGTAGCCGTCCCTCCTGTCGCCAGCAGCAGGAACAACAGTGGAACAGTCCATTTGGACAGGTATCCCAGCTTCTTCTCTCGATATTTGCGAATTAACGAGAAACACAAGTAAAAGGCATTTGCGACCAGGAAGGCGACCAGCGGGCCACGAGACTCTGTAGCCAGGGCCGAAGCCAGAGCCGCTCCCAATGTTAACAGTCTTAGAGGAAGTGGAATTTTCCCGGCCCATAGGCAAATCGTGGCCGTAATCAACGAAGCACGGGCATTGAAGATGGGATTGCTCCCCGGCAGGGTGAGCCGACCGGGATACTCCGCCGAATAAACACCAAGCAGCAAATGCCCCAACGCGTAGGCAAGACCCGTCCAGGCGACCACGCTCCAGGAGAACTGACGGTCTTTGAGATATAAAATGTACATATAAATGGCCGGAACGATACCGCGAGCGAGCAGCAGGAACTCCTTCATCAGCCCGCCTGAATCCGCAGGTGCCCATAGCAGCGTTACCAGCATATAAGCAAGGAATAACCCCCATAGCCAAACACCCTGATTGGCGAATATCTCCCGCAGCAATTCCGGTTGAAGCAGCAAGGCTAACACGACAGGCAGAAGCGGAACGGCGAGCAAGACGAACAGGGAAGGACCGGGAAGCACCAGCTTGCTGAAATAGCCAAACAAATCAAAGTAAAGGCAAAATGAAAAGATCCAGGCACTATCTACCTTCATATTCAAGGTCAGCAAGCATTGGAGAAGGAACACAACAACCGCTCCGCCAAGCAGCGCCAGCCACAGCAAGCTGATATCCGGCATTAGTCCTCCCCTCTCTCCCCAATGACGCGCTCCATGTAGGCCACTCTGACCGCCTCCTTGACTGAAGTATCCAAATGCTGCACTAGCGCCCGTGCCACACGCTTCCCCTTCCATCTGGCAGCAAATTGTTCGATCTCCTTCAGGTGAACAACCGTACTGCCTGGCTCATTGGGCAGCTCCAGTATGAAAGGGACTTGCTGAGGAAAATCCGTCTCCTTATAGGCGGAAATAACCGGTAGGCCGTTGGCCAGATATTCTCGCACCTTGAGCGGTGAAGCCTCTTCCATCCCTTTCTCGTACAGGGCCATCGTGCCAATGGCCAGGTCGGCCTGGTCCAGCAGCGGCTGATACGCTGAGCGGGTGAGGACGCCGTGGAAGAACAGATTAGCAGGGCGCTCCTTTTCGAATTGATCCTGTTCGTCCTTCCCGGGCCCGATGATGTCAAACCGCCATTCAGGTTTCATCCTGGCCCACCGGGCAATCTCTTCCAGTCCCTGCCAAGGCTGGCCGGGGGAGCCGATAAACACCAGCCGCATGGAAGCCTGCCCGGACACCTTCGAAGCAACGCTCTGCTCACAAGGTCCACCAGACTGCGGAGCAAACTGCGCCAGTTCAATGCCATTGCCAATCACTATTGCGTTTCTGGCGTAACGTCGAAACACCTTGGCCTCCGCCAACTCACGGCTAACGAAGACAAGCCCTCCGGCTGCCCCCAGCACCCAGCCGCGCGTCATCCGATGATAGGCATAGCGCAGCAACCCCATACCACGGCGTTCCAGGGCCAGTTCAGCCACATCGTTGGTGTTAATCTCCAGGACAGAGGGAATCGCTCTCAGCAACGAGGGCAACTTGATATAGTACAGATCAAAGCGATGATAAATGACATCCGGCTGCCAGGAACGAAGCCGTTCTAACAATGCCTTGAAGCGGGCCATTCGGCCCCAGCGTCCTGAATACGTCTCGCATACTACGGAAATGCCAACAGTCTCCGCCATGGCCCAAGGTTTTACCGTCTTTCGACTGAACAGGAACAAGGACACCTCATGCCCTTGCATCCGCCAGGCCGAAACCTGAGCCACCACTTTCTTGAATACCCCGCTCTCCGGCCCCTCGTTCCAATGGATCAGGTAGGCGATCTTCATCCCTTTCCCTCCTTGGCGAAGTCCGGCTTCAACAGCTCAAGCAGCAATTTACGGTATAAAGCCCGATGAGAACTCTTCAACAATTGGCTGTTGTGCCATAGCAGCGTGAATTCGCCGTTGTATCTGCGACATTGCCTGTACAGGCGGCACAGGGCTTCGTAAGCCTGGTCTGGAGTCAGCCCCATATACTCCGGGTGCAACAGCGTCTGGTCCATCGCAATAAGCGGCCGCTCCCGCAAAGCCAATTCCCGGCGGGTCTTCAAATTAAACACCGGGTATTCGTAACACACGCCAGCGCGGAATCCCGTATGCTCGGCGTAACCCAGCGTACTGTCATAGTCCAGGCCGACATCCTCCCAGAATTGCCAGGTTTCCGGGGCCCGCCAGCGCAAATAGTGCTGCCTTCCTCCCCATCTTCTTGGATGAACTCCAAGGGCTGCCGCAACCTCCTGCAACCGTTCAAATTGCTTGCGGATCAGCGCCGGATTCAGAAAGGTACGATAGCCGGGATGGAGTCCGATTTCATGGCCCCGTTCATGAACATCCCGCAGCAGTTGCCCTACTGCCGGATCATCTATCTTGTAATTGCCATCAAGCCCCGAAGGTGAGTACCTGTCCTTGGCAATAAAATAAAACGCACTCCGCAGACCGGCCTGCTCACTCAAATCCATCAGCCATGCGAAGGTATTGTAGGGGTCCTGATCCAGACGGTCAGGATGCAGCAGCATTGTGCCCTTGTGCCTTGCTGCTTCCGCATCCTTGCGGCGCAGCAGGTCCATGGCCACCTCCCGGAACATGCTGATCCGGCTACGGCCATACACATAGAAGGGAAAATCGACATCATGACTGAGACGAACGGATGGCTCGCGTTTTTTGCGTACCAGCCCTGGCCCTAACCGGGTCAACAGCTCCCACAAGCACTCCACATAAGCGTTGACGACAGGCAGATGCAGGAACGACTCCCGCCAGGCCAGGGAGTTCCTCGCCGGGAACCGGCCATGACGGTCGAATTTCCGCTCTCCCTGAACCACTTCCTCGTACCTGGTTAGCATGAACAGGCTGCTGCCGAACACGTCCAGCCCCAGATAAAGGTTGTCATCCTGCCACTCCATATAGCTCCCGGAAGCCGTCTTTCGGCCATAAATGACGGGCAACTCTTCGCCATCGGCAGCAAAATCGCCACTTGGTAGCACAAAGCGGTCCAGCGGCAACACCGGCAACGAAGCTGGCTTCAGCCAACGTTCCTGCGGGATGCTAAGCAGAACATCCGGCATACGTAGTCCTCGGTGTGGGCCTGCTAGGGAAGGACTTCCCTGATCCAGCACGAGAAGCACCTCGTTTTTCCGCTCCCTTTCGTAGACGATTCGATAATCAAGGCCAAGAAATTCGCCCAGTAACACCCGGTAAATATATTCTCTTTCCGCGCTCCGCGTAGGAGGCGCATGTACAATCAGCATTCGTTATCCCGCTCCTTGCTGGGTAGTGATTCTCCTTCCACCGTCTCCCCGTCTGCCTTCACCTTGTATTTCCGTACAGAGTGCCAGGATAATCCCAAATGCAGGGCATACCCTAGCGTAGAAGCCGCACTGAACCATCCGATCGCATAATCAGCAGACTGATTCGTCTGCCAGGCCAAATAAAGCGAGCCCAAAATGAGCAGGGTACGGATGATCTCACGATATAAGTGCAAATCCTGCCTCTCCATCACATCGATAGTAGAGCCAACCGAGTTGGCCACAAACTGGCTTAGATACATGATGGAAAGCAAGCGGATAAAGCTGCCTGACCTGGCCCACTCCTCCCCGAACAGGAACGAGAACAGATAGGGCCCCACCGCCACAATCAGCAAAATGGCCAATGCGCCGAGCAGGAAGACATTCCGCACCGTTTTCCGGAATAAAGGGTACAAACGACTGGGATTATGGATCATATGATCTGCCGATTCCGCCAAATACACGCTACGTACCGAGGTCATAATCAGCGTCATGGGAGAACCGAGGATTCGCTGGCACAAGGCAAACCAACCTGCAACCTGCGGTCCATAGAACGACGCCAGCAAAATCGTTGGCACGTACAGGCCGATACTGTTCAACAGGCCTGCCGACATCGATAGAATGGGGAACCTCCGATAGCGGTAAGCCGTTTCCTTCAAATCGGTCCAATCCGAAGCGATGTCCTGACGTTTGACATCCCGCCGCCATAACCGCCACTGCGGCAGCAACCCGCCGAAACGCCCCACGATATCCCCGATAATCAAGCCCAGCGGGCCGAGTTGGAACAAGCTCAGTCCGATCTGCGAGGAGATTTGGCTCAGGCTCTGTGTGTACTTTGTCCGCGCCAGTTGTTTGAAGTATTTTTTGCGAATGGACCAGAAGTTCAGGATTTGATAGAATCCGGCCCCAAACAGACTGACGATGAAGAACATGTAGTAGTGCGTCAAGTAAGACTCATGCAGCCAGGAGGACAACGGGTCCTCCAGAATATGAATGCCAATCCCGCTGGCAATGCTGACCCCGATGCAGATACGCAGGGACAAGGACAATACGCTGGAGGCGGTATGATCGTCTTCCGGCAGGGTGATGGCGTTCTCGTAGGAGAAGGAAATGACCATAAGCAGAATGCCGATGATAGAAAGGTACATGGAGTAGGTGCCGTACTCGGTCGGGGAGTACAACCTGGTCAAAATCGGCAAGGTGGCGAGTACGATAATTTGGCTAATAATCGTTCCTCCGGCCAGCACGAAGACATTGCGCAGAAATACATTATTCCTGAGCTTGTGCCAGAGAGCAGACAGATTCGCGGGCCGCAGCAGCTCGCGGAGCTGCCTTGCACGGCTGTGCATGGAGCGGAGGATGAGGTTTACGGAAGCTTTCTTCGGCATATTTCGCATCCTCGTCCCTTTTGAAAGTCGGTTAATATCAATTTACGTACACAGTACATTTCGGATTTGCTGCACAACCAGGTTTTGTACCTCTTCATCCATGTGCGGCCAGATCGGCAGGGACAGTACCTCTTGTGCTAAATGCTCAGCCAGCGGCAGAATATGGAGTCCATCTGCATAAACAGGCTGCCGATGAACGGGCACCGGATAATACACCATCGTGCTAATGCCAGCTTCGGCTAGTCCAGCTTGCAGCTCATCCCGCCGTCCATTTAGCACGCGTACCGTGTATTGGTGGAATACCTGCTTGGACGAGGATGTTACCTCTCCCGGCAGCATAAGACCTGGAATATCCCCAAGCCGTTCGTTGTAACGAGCGGCAACCCGTCTACGTGCTTCATTTTGCTCGTCGATTCTGGGGAGCTTTACCCGCAAAATGGCCGCTTGCAACTCGTCCAGCCGTGAATTGAAGCCCATTATTTCGTTATAATACTTGCGCTTGGAGCCATGGGTTCGCAACATAGCTGCCGCCTCGGCCAACTTTGGATCATCCGTAGTTAGAAGCCCACCATCCCCGTAAGCACCCAGGTTCTTGGACGGGAAGAAGGAGTAGCAGCCGATATGACCAATCGTCCCTGCCTTCTTGCCATTGACCTCGGCTCCAAAGGCTTGCGCAGTATCTTCAATGACAATCAGATCGTGCTGCCCAGCCAGGGTCATCAGTCTATCCATATCAAGCGGTCGCCCGAACAGATGCACCGGAATTACGGCCTTGGTCTGCGGAGTCAACGCCGCTTCCACGGCCTCCAAATCCAGGTTGTACGTCAGTGGATCAACATCGGCAAACACCGGAACCGCGCCCACCCGACTGATTGCCTCGGCTGTAGCGAAGAAGGTGAACGGTGTAGTAATGACTTCATCTCCGGGGCCGATGCCAGCCGCCAGCAAGCCGATCACCAGAGCGTCCGTCCCCGAATTTAGCGTGATGGCATGCTTGGTGCCCAGATAGGCGGCAAGCTCGGCCTCCAGTTGCTTCACCTGAGCCCCCATGATAAAGGCCCCTCCGTCCAGCACATCCTCCATAGCCCGCAGAAGCTGGGGCCTCAATTCAGCTATCTCCTGTTGTAAATCCAGTAAAGGAATCTGCGTCATTTTCATTTGGCATCACCTTCTCCTTTGAGAGTAACGGCGTCCCGCTCCAGACGATATTCCCGGCCGCATTCACCGCACCATGCGTCTCCGCCGCTGAACCCCAACCTCGCTCCACAGCGACAAGCCCAGCCGATTCGTCTTCCGGGTACCCCTGCAATTAGCGCGTACGGCTGGACATCCCGGGTCACGACCGACCCGGCAGCAATCATTGCCCATTCTCCAATGGTCACGCCGCATACCACCGTGGCATTGGCCCCGATGGAGGCCCCGCGTTTTACCCGCGTCTCCAGGTAATCTTCGCTGCTGGCCCGCGGAAATGCCGATCTCGGGGTTCTGACATTTGTAAAAACAATGCTTGGCCCGCAAAATACGTCATCCTCCAGGGTCACTCCCTCATACACAGACACATTGTTCTGAATCTTGACGCCGTTGCCGATTCGAACACGGTCGGCTACGTATACGTTTTGCCCCAGGCTGCACCTTGCACCGATGACCGACGTCGAAGAGACATGGGAAAAATGCCAGACCCTTGTCCCTTCCCCAAGCTGTGCGCCTGGGTCGATGATGGCTGTCTCATGGATATATTCGCTCATTCCATCTACCTCCGTCTTAAATTAATCCAGGCAACTTATTCACCGCACTCCTAGAGCAAGTAATAACGTTCCGACTTGTCCACATCCTTCATGGCATTGCGGGTGTCCAGCAAGCTGCGGCCCGTTCGCGCGATTAACTCATAGTCGAAGCCCGTATGATCTGTCGTAATTACAACCACATCCGCTTCGGAGAGCCGCTGCCCGGTTACTGCCTCACAGACGTACCGGATGCCCCGATGCTTGAACTCGGGGATGTGGGTATCACTGATGCGCACTGTGGCTCCCTGCTCCTCCAGCAGCGTAATCATCTTCAATACCGGAGATTCCCGGTAATCGTCGATATCCTTCTTGTAGGCCACGCCCAGCAGGTGCACGATAGAGCCCCTTAAAGCCTTGGCTTCCCCGTTCAAAATATGTGCGATCTTCTGCACGACAAATTCCGGCATACCCCCATTGATTTCACCCGCCAGTTCAATGAGACGCGTATGATAGCCGTATTCCCGTGCCTTCCAGGTCAGATAGAAGGGGTCAACCGGTATGCAATGCCCGCCAAGCCCCGGGCCGGGATAAAAGGCCATGAACCCGTAAGGCTTGGACTTCGCGGCTTCGATAACCTCCCACACATTGATGCTCATGCGGCTGCACAGGATGGCCATTTCATTAGCTAGCGCGATGTTGATGTGCCGGAACGTATTCTCGTAAATTTTCTCCATCTCCGCCACGGCCGGGCTGGATACCACATGAACCTCCCCGTTCAGCACTTGTTGGTACAACGTCCTGGCCACAAGGGAACAGGCTTCCGTCACCCCACCAATGACCTTCGGTGTATTTTTAGTGTTGTAGGTTTTGTTGCCTGGGTCCACTCTTTCCGGCGAATAAGCCAGGAAGAAATCCACCCCGCAGCGCAGACCCGTTTCCTCCAAAATAGGGCGGATCAATTCCTCCGTCGTACCGGGATAGGTCGTGCTCTCCAGCACTACTAACATGCCTGGATGCAGGAAGCGGGCCACTTCCCGGGCGGAGCTCTCCACATAGCTGGTGTCCGGCTGCTGATAAATATCCAGCGGTGTAGGTACACAGATGGCCACCGCGTCCACCTCGCTTAAGAAACGATAATCTGCGGTTGCCTGCAAACGCCCTTGCTCTATAATGCTGCGTAAATCCTCGTCCACCACATCACCTATGTAGTTATGGCCGCGATTAACCAATTCGATCTTGTGGCTCTGAATATCAAAGCCGATCACCTGATACCCCGCCTTGGCTTTCTCGACTGCCAATGGCAAGCCGACATAACCCAAGCCAATGACACCGATCACCGCCGTTTTATCCTCCAGCTTGCGCAGCAGCACTGCCTGTTCGCTGCCGTTAACCTCCTGATTTATAAGTCCGCCTCTTATTCCTGTCATCCTATATCTCTCCCCCTGAAAACCCGACTTTTTGAACAAGCACTTTTAGTCACTCACCCCAGCGATCCTGCCAGCTCGTCACTGCTCCCGCCGGTCATGTCCAAAGCCAGCTTGACCGCCCGGATGCCGTCTTCGAGTGTAATTTCCGGGTCTCGTCCATCTTCTATCGCCTGTACGAAATCAGCGATGATGCACTGATGCCCAGGAATGCCAAACGGGTCGGCTTCGACCTTGCGGGTCAAGGCCTCCGTCTCTTCCTGGGACATGGAGGCACATACCCAGTGCTTGATCCAGTTGGCCGTCTTGCCCCCAATGACCGCATATCCATCCTCGCCGAAGACCGATATCGTCTCCTCCAGATTGTGCCCGTACACCGTCGTCGCCGCTTCAATCACACCTAGCGCTCCACTCTCCAGCCTTAATGCGGCAATAGCGACATCCTCCGCTTCAATGGGCTTCAGACGCGTAGCTACCAATGATTTGACCTCTTCCACTGGCCCAAACAACCATTGCAGCAAATCCAGGCCGTGGATGGCCTGATTAAGCAGCACCCCCCCGTCCATCTCCCTCGTTCCCCGCCAGGCGGCCTGATTATAATACTCGTCGCTTCGATTCCAGCGCACCGTCACATTAATATGACTGAGCTTGCCAAATCGCTGCTGCTCCAGCGCTGCCTTCAATTCGCGGATCGCCGGGCGATATCGATTCGGATGGACCACGGTAGCTTTCAGGCCGCTTTGATCCAAGGCTTGCCGCAGCAGCTTGGCTTCGGCCAAGTCCAGCGTCACCGGCTTCTCCAGCACCACATGCTTGCCTGCACGAATAGCCTCCAACGCCAGCGGCACATGCAGGCCGCTCGGGGCACAGATGCAGACGGCATCTACCTGGGGCTCCTGTACGAGCAGCGTAGTGAAATCGGCATACAACGAGACCGAACCCGCTCCGCTCCAGGCCGCCAGCTTGGCCGGATCGGGATCACATAGCGCTATAAGCCTGGCACCCTCCGTCCGTTCAATAGCATCAATATGCTTGGCTGCGATATGACCGCAGCCTACAATAGCGAAATGAATCATGATGCTGAACCTCCTTTATGTTTTTGTTCAATACGAAGCAATACATCTCCAAGCTCCGGATCATGATCTGGCAAATGCCGACGCAGCTTCTTGCGTCCCTTCCGCCGTTCGAGCCCCAGCGCTACACTTAATGCTGCAAACAATCCGGTAAAGGCAGCGAAGGCAATATTAAGCACCTTGCGGGGACTTACAGGAATCGAAGTCTCTTCCAGACTGGCGCGATCCAGGATCGACACATTTGCGCTGGTCACGATTTCCCGCGATTTAGCTATGAACGTCTCAGCGAAGGCGTTGGCAATAGTCACCGCTTCCTTGGCATCATGGCCGGTATAAGACAGCATAATGACCAGGGTTCCGGGGTCCGTTCGGACCTTGATTTTCTCCAACAATTGCAGGACGGTATCCTTAGTGCCTACCTGACTCCTTACCTGCATCGCGATCGACCGACTTTGGATGGCATCCTCATAGGTCTTGGTCAGCATCTGGCTGGCCAGGAACTCGTTGTATGTGCTCGATTCAGGGTTTGACGCTATATTAGCAACCAAGCTGACGTTGGCCTGATAGGAAGGTGGCATCACTTCATTGATCAATACCGCCAGGCCAATACAACCCGTCACCACAAGCCAGAAAGCTAGCGGATGGCCTCTGACCGACCGCCATAGAAATTCCATATCCACGCCTAGTTCACCTCATTCATTGGTATGACTCCGCTTCTCCCAGCACAAGGTCGGCAAGTTCTTCCATGTTCAAGCTGGTCATTCCGTACTTAGCAGATAGTCGCGAGTAGTGGACCATCAATGCTTCCAACGACTTAAGCCCCGAACCTACAGCATTGTAGGGATGCAGCCAGAGATGATACACCTCGCCTCGCCTTGCCGCATGGGTCATGCTCTGCTTGATTCTCCGTAGCCGCAGGGGCTCAAGCGAGCGTAGCAGACCCGGTGGCGTACGGAAGAAAAAGCTGGCTGGCAAATTAACCGGAACGGTAGAGTCGAGAGTTTCAAAATCATAGGTATGATGCCCCGTCAGGTTGCAATAGCTGTCTGCTAGACGAAGGACTCTACGCCAGGGCGAGTCGCTCGTCGAATAGCCCTGCTTGTACAATGGGTGATCGGGGTTGCCGCGATAGCTGAGGAAGCCAAGCTCTCCCAGTCCATCCATGTAACTGCTTTGCCATTGGTTGCGCGGCAGCACCAGACTACGGAGCGCGATTCCCCGTTGCCCAGCCACTTGCTGGGCCGCCTGCAAATCACTATAGAATTGCTCCTTGGTCTGTCCCGGCTCCCGGCAGTAGTAATGAGAGAAGGTATGCGAACCTACGGCTTGCCCCGGTGTAGCACAGATTTGCTTGATCAGCGAAGGGGCATAGCTGTGCGGGGCTTCCTGCTCTCCTAATCCCGTGAATCTCTCATCCAGATCCTCATAGGGTGATAAACGGCAGTCCTTATAAGTCGGGCGAAGAGCCGGTAGCCCAGCTAACAGCTCTGCATGGTGCTCGAAGAACAACAGCCCTACTGTAGCCCAAGTCGCATGAACTCCGGCCTGCCGAAACAAATCTAGTATGTGAGGAATCGTCTCCCTTTCTCGCAACCACTTGGCTTGATATTCGTCCATGCTGTACAGATCGCGAAGCCCCCAATACAATTCAAAATCCAGCGAAATGACAAGGGTTCCTTTCATTTCCGGCATATCATGTTCCCTTCCCGTTGATTGGTTCTATCGTCTATCACAACATTTGCTATATTGTGTTTATATTCGCAGCCTGTCCGTTTTAGACCGAATTACGGCGACTTTTCACCAGATTTTCAGCCCAATCCAAAAAAGAAATGCGGTGAAACAACGATCATTAGACCGCTCTTTCACCGCACTGCTGAATAAATATTGAATTGGAGGATTTCCCGTTAAAGTTAAATGGCGTCTTCTATTGTAGCTTCACATTTACGTTGGTAGAGGACGAAGTCTTGATTTTGGAGGCTGCCGTCTTGATGTCATTGTCCTTGCAAAGAATATCGCGTTGCACATGCCCTCGCAGATAGGTGGTCAAGTCAATTCCAACCCCCTTGGGAACGCGGATGACATTCCTCTCAATTCGACCGTCCTCCGCACTTTGCCAGGTCCACACACCTCGCTCTCCACCCTGAATCGTATTCCCGGCAATCTGAAAATCGTGGATACTCCCGAGCCGAATCGCGGTCGTGCCCTTTGTGGTACTTTTTGCTCCCATCGCAATCGTATTGTCCTGAATCGTAATATGGTCCAGCGTCGCTCCAGCCCCTACTTCAATCGCTGCATAGAAGCTGCCACTTCCTGTAATCCGGTTCCCCTCCACGATACTGTCCCCACCATAAATACTGATGGCAGAATACATATCCGGAGCCTGCTGTCCTCGCTGCGCCCCACTATAATAATTGTTATTCAGATAAGGATTGTTAATCGTATTCCCCCGGACCACCAGGCCTCTGGCAAAAACCTTGATCGCACGCTTGGCACAGTAATCAAACCGGTTGTCCGCGATGACACTGTCCAGTTTAACCGCACGGTTCTCTTCCATGGCAGGGTCCTCATAATAGAGGCCATCACCATCGTTAGCCGGTCCGATATGATGGATATAACAATTGGATATTGTAACTCTTCTTGGAGCCAGCTCTCTACTTGCCCAGGTGGTGGTGAGATATATTCCCCGTGCAACCAACCCGGCAGGAGAAAGGTTTTGAGCTACAATGTCATGGACCTCCGTATTCACGATGTTAATGGCTTCACTGTCGCCCAGCACGATAATGCCGGAGACGACACCTCCATAATAGGCGCTTTTGCTGTCCGTGCTATGACTCGCCCCCTGTACAACCAGCCCATTAACCGACACGCGGGCGATGCCACTACCCAACGTCAATACACGATTAACCCGCCGTCCGCCGTCAAGAACGATATCGTTCAGGGAAACATCACTTCCGTTCACCCGTATCAATTCCCAGCCAAACCCCACGTCTGCCGCACGGATTATCGAGGCACGTCCACTCCCCTTAATCTGGGTACGGCCGCCAACGCTGAGTGTCTTGGCAGGATTTACGCGGTACACCCCGGCGGGAAAATAAACCGTGTCTCCGCTTTGCGCTGCCTGATTCAAGGCCTTCTGGATTGCCGCCGTATCATCGGCCGTCCCGTTACCGCGCGCGCCCAGCTTCGTTACATCAATCATCTTCATCCCTCCTTCATTATAAATAAGAGAGACTTCTTGTTCTCTCCTTACAGTAAATGAGCAAGTCCCAGCAGAGGAAGCGGCATCTATACCATTTAGCCAGTTGCCGCTGCACACATATTTAGGAGGACAAGATCATAGATTGGCAGTAACGCCTCGATGGAAGGAGCTAATTGGATAACGATGAATACATGGGAACTGTGGGGAAAATGGGCTGAATTTCATGCCGGAAAATGGGGATGCCGTGCAGAGGTCACCGAGTGGAGTGCCCCGAACTCGACGGCTAGCGGAAGGGGAATGCTGTTTTACGATAAAAAGGGACGGCTCTATCTCCCGCCGCTGAACCCTTATCATCCCTTTGCCTTCCACTCCACTCCAACGGACAAGCGGTTCAAGCTGGATCGGCAATGGCATGAGGTGGCGGGAGCCATGATCCCGGACATGCTGGCAGGGCAACGGGGAGCCAGCTTTGTATTTCCCCCGGAGATTACCGATATTCGGCCATTTCTGTGGAGCGGATTTAAAGCCGAGGTTAAATATACATACATTACCAAGTTGCCCTTCGACCTAAGCCAGACCAGTACGGAGATTCGGGCCAAAGTCAAAAAAGCCCAGGCTGCCGGCTATCGAACTGCCGTTACCGAGGACATGGCTGAGGTGCACCAATGCTTGCAAGGAACCGAGCTACGCCAAGGCTTCAGCCATCAGCTCAGCCTGCAAGACCTTAAGCGCGTCCAGGATTTGCTGGGGAATCAGGCCTTTCAGGCCTATGTCTGCTACGCACCTTCGGGGGAACCGGCAAGCGCCAGCGTTATCGTTTCGCTAGACGGCCAGCATGCCTTCGGCTGGATCGCCGCCAGCAAGACGGAGCATCTGAACCAGGGGGTGGTTCAGCAATCGCAAAGCTTTGCCCTACAGAATCTGTCCGCCTGCGGTTTTGCCGAATTCGACTTCGCCGGGGCCAACATTCCCTCCGTCGCTCAATCCAAGACGAATTGGGGGGCAATCGTAACCCCTTATTATCTGGTCCGGCCCCCGGGCTACAAGGAAATTCTGCGAGCCGGAAGAGATTGGCTCCAGTTTGCTCGCCGCAAAGCCCCTGCTCCCGGTGCAAAATAAATATTCCGCCACCGGAAGGCTTAGGCTTGTCGCAGCACCTGCTCGGAGCCGGGGATTTCCATCCATTCCACCCCGTTGCCGTTCAAGCGCAATTGCTCGGCAAGCTCGCGCAGCTTCCCGCCCTGGTGGCAGGAGATGATTAGATAGTCCATGTCTGTCACGCCCATAGCCAGTTCCATCTCCAGTGTACGAATCATCGAAGCCGTCATGTCCAGAACGAGTCTGGCCATCGCTTCCAGCAGCAGAGTAAGCTGATCGGAAGAGACTGCGGGAGCGATACGCACCGGCTCACGTGGTCCGTCTGCCAGACGCGCATTACTTAGGAAGCCCGCGGACAAGCCATTACGATGGGCGTATTCGGCAACCGTGGCCGCATAACGCAGCCCAAGCTCAATGCGCTCCGGATCGGTAACCGTTCTCCACATGGAGTCGCTCACTTCGAGATTCAGGCAGATCATGAGCCGATGGTCGGCGGTGTAATCATGGTGATGCACCTGCAATTCTCCAGTGCGGGCCGTCGCCTTCCAATTAATATTACCCAGCGAATCGCCTGGGCGATATTGACGAATCCCCGAGATGAGAAAGGGGTCTTCCCCGATCCATCGCCGTACAGGCAATTCACCAAGCCAGCTATGATTGGGTAAGGGTAACTCCGGCAACGACAGTATTTGCGGATAGACCAGCAGTTCCAGATTCAGAGGGAACTGCTTATATTGCCTGTTAAAGCCCATCGGGTCTCCCGTCGTCATCGTAGCCGAGTCCAGCAGGTAGTATCCCCTGCGAGAGCAGACGATTTCATGTCGACGGGTAATTTGCCGATAGGAGCGGAGGTAAAACAAGCTGCTGTGATTCTGATAGATATCTCCGGCATGGATGGTCAAATTGCTCTGCTGACCAAAGGCCAGAGCCACAGGCATGCTCGATTCCAGCCGCAGCCACGACAGAGGCAAAAGCTTGGCATTGGCGATGACCTCAACCATCTCCACCGTATCCCCTTCGAAGACGGTCTTCTCGCTAAAGAAACGATCGTAACGTATCCCCTTCAATGCTCTGGATTGATACAAGAGCACAACTATGCCGAAGATCACAGCCACACTTACGATAAGCCACGTAAGCTGCATGAATCAGTTCACCTGCTCCCCTTCACCGGAACCAGCGTCTCGGCCGGAACCGCCGTTGCTGCCAGTACCTGACGTACCGCTTCCCCCGCCGGATTGCTCGCAGGCGCAAGCCCGTGCCGCATCAACAACCGATGGGCCAGTACAGGCTCCGCCACCGCCTTGACATCATCTGGCGTCACGTAATCTCGTCCCTGGACCAGCGCATATCCCTGAGACGCGCGCAATAGCGCCATACTGGCCCGGGGGCTGGCTCCCAGCTTCACTTCGGAATGCTTACGCGTCGCCTCCGTAATCGCAACGATGTAGGCAAGCAAGTCGTCCTGCACTCGCAGGGAGCGGGTAAAGGCCTGAGCCGCCGCCACTTCTTCTGCCGATGCTACCGCCTGCAATCCTTGCAGCGGCTGCTGCTCCCGGAAGCGTTGCAAAATGGCCACCCCCTCATCAGCCGTAGGATACCCCATTGATATGCGCATGAGGAACCGGTCTAACTGTGCCTCAGGCAAAGGGAAGGTGCCCTGCTGATCAATGGGATTTTGCGTAGCCATGACCAGGAACGGTGCTCCTAGGACATGAGTGTCTCCGTCAATTGTTACCTGACGTTCCTCCATACATTCCAGCAAGCTGGATTGGGTTCGCGGAGTTGCGCGATTTATCTCATCCGCAAGCAGGACATTCGTGAACAGCGGGCCCGGACGGAATTCGAACTCTCCCAGCTTCTGATTGTAGAAATGTATCCCGCTGAGGTCCGAAGGAAGCAAGTCTGGCGTGAACTGAATGCGCTTGAACTCGCCGCCAAGCGACTTCGCAAGCGCTTTCGCCAGCAATGTCTTGCCGGTGCCAGGCACGTCCTCCAGCAGAACATGTCCATCCCCGAGCAACGCGGCCAGCAGCAAATCCACCACCTCACTCTTGCCTACTACCACCTCGCCGATATTGCGGCGAATTCGTCCTATTGCTTCTACTGCATCACGAAGTTCCATCAGGTCAACCACCCTCACTACCATTTTCCTTTATTCTATCATAAGGAGATCGTTTCATAAGTCATCTTTTGAATACGAGGCACCTACTGTTCGCCGCGGTTGCGGTAATTCCGTGGGGAAACGCCGGTAATTCGCTTGAATACACGCGAGAAATAAAACGTGTCCGTATACCCCAGCGTTTCTCCAATCTCCTTAACACTCAGCTCCGTATTGAGCAGGATGCGCTTGGCTTCAGCCGCCTTGAGGCGATGCAAAAACTCATTCAGCGGATAACCGGAATATTCATGGACTATTCGCCGCAGCGTGGAGACGGAAATATGATGTCGGGCTGCTATCTCTTGCGGCGGCGGATTGGTGAAGATGGAATCGGAAATATCTTCAATGACCTTGAGGGCAAAGCGTCCCCGATTTCCCGCCTCTACCTGATCGGTCTGGGACATCAGTTCATAGAGCAAGGATTCGAGTAGCAGAGCAGCCCGATCCAGATTACTGGGTATTCCGCTATCAATCAGCATGAACATCAGTTCCATCCGGCTGACAACGGCATCATCCACCTCAGCCTTCTTGACCAAGGATGGCTGCTGTAGCCAGCTATTCAGCCACTCCTGAATTCGCTCCCCCTCTACGGTGAAATAATATTCATCCCAGGTACCTCCCGGATGAGGGCCGTAATGAAAGGTCTCACCAGGGTACAGGCAGAACCAGGAACCCGACGTGACTTCTTGCTTCTCGCCATCGCCCGCCCGGTAATCGCCACTCCCGCCGGCAATCATGACAAAGGCCCAATAACGGAAGCGGGCGTTCTCACGCCTTAAGGTTCTCCCGGGCAAATGACCCGCGTTGACCAGTGCCAGCGAAGGGATTCTCCGCTTGCTGGCGTCCACCACCGGATTAAATAGGCGAATAGGCTGAGAGCTGATCATATAATCCATGTATTTTATCATCCTGCACATTCTCCCTTTTATAACCCTATGTTAAATTAATGGTGTTTGAACAAATAAAACATATCCGCGCAGAAGATTTCTCTAATTGTAGCAAAATGTTGCGGAGAACGAAAGGATGTCAGGTACAGAATATGAGCGAACTGTATATCGGCGTAATCGGAGCCGGATCGATTTCCGAGGCTCACCTTGCAGCCTATCAAGCTAATCCTCAAGCACGCCTGCACGCGATTTGCGATTTGAACGAGGAACGGGCGCGGAAGCTCGCTGCCAAATATGAAATCCCCCATGTTTATACAAATTTTCACGATCTGCTAGCGAACTCTGAGGTACAGGCGGTCAGTATCTGCACCTGGAATAACTCCCATGCTGCCATTAGTATTGCCGCGCTGGATGCCGGCAAGGATGTGCTTTGCGAGAAGCCTCTGTGCATGACTGTGGAGGAAGCGTTACAGGTACAGCAGGCCGTGGAGCGTACGGGGCGCCGGTTTGAAGTCGGCTATGTGCGCCGCCATGCCTCGAGTATCGGCGTACTGAAGAAATATCTCGATGCTGGCGATCTTGGTAGCATCTATTATGCCAAGGCAAGCCTGATTCGTCGGCTTGGGAATCCTGGCGGCTGGTTCGCCGACAAGGCCCGCTCCGGTGGTGGACCCCTGATTGATATCGGCGTGCATGTGATTGATCTTTGCTGGTATCTGATGGGGCGGCCGAAGGTTGTCTCCGTCAGTGGCAACACTTACGCCAAGCTCGGCAACCGTTCAAATATTGAGAATTATGCCTTTTATCAGGCGGCCGATTACGATGCTTCCTTTAATACTGTTGAGGATATGGCGAACGCACTGATTCGATTCGAAAATGGAGCTTCGCTCATGGTGGATGTCAGCTTCTCGCTGCATGCCAAGCAGAATTCAGCGCTAATTAATATCTATGGTGACAAGGGGGGCGCAGAAATCGAGCCCGAATTGTCCATTGTGACCGAACAGCATAATACTATTGTAAATATAAGTCCACAGATTACCGCTCCATCCTTTGATTTTGCCGAGAGCTTCCAGAACGAGATCAACCATTTTGTAGCAGGATGCCTGAATGGAGTCCCGGTTTTCAGTCCCGTTGAGGACGGCGTGGAGATGATTAAGATATTGAATGCGGTTTATGAGTCTGCGGCCGAGGGCCGGGAGATCCGTTTCTAAGAAACTGGAAAGAAAGGTGGCAGGTTTCATGGGATTAAACAATAAAATTGGTGTCATTGTGGATAGCTTTGGCGTAGGCGTTAAGGAAGGCTTGCGTAAAGCCAAGGGGGCCGGAGCCGAAGGCGTGCAAATCTATGCGGTGTCCGGAGATATGGACCCGGCCGTGCTAACCGGGGCAGCTCGCAAGGAGCTGCGCACCTATATTGAGAGCCTCGGTCTGGAAATATCAGCGCTATGCGGCGACCTTGCCGGCCACGGCTTTCAGGATGCGGCGGCCAACCCGGCCAAGATTGAGAAGTCCAAGCGCATTCTGGATCTGGCTGTGGAGCTAGGCACAAACATCGTAACTACGCACATCGGCATCGTGCCGGATGACAGCAGCAGCCCAATCTATGCCGCGATGCAGCAAGCCTGCGAGGAGCTAGGCGTATATGCCAAGAGCCTGAATGCCTACTTTGCGATCGAGACCGGACCGGAGCCTGCCGCGCATTTGAAGAGCTTCCTCGACACGCTTAGCACCAACGGCGTTTCGGTCAACTTTGACCCGGCCAATATGGTCATGGTCACCGGGGATGATCCGGTCCAAGGTGTGAAGACGCTACGCGATTACATCGTCCATACTCACGTCAAGGATGGCATCCGCCACCGGCTGGTAGACCCGCGGAACGTTTATGGTTACTTAGGCTATGAGGCCATGGATCACCAGAAGATTGCTGACATGGCCACCTCGGGGGCTGATTTTGAGGAAGTACCACTTGGTCAAGGCGGCGTGGACTTCCCGGCTTATTTTGCGGCCCTGCAAGAGATCGGCTATACCGGTTATCTCACGATTGAGCGTGAAGTAGGCGACCGTCCGGAGGAGGATATCCGCCAGGCCGTTCAATTCGTCCGTTCCTTCCGCTAACCATTACCTATAACTATAGAGGAGTTGCTTGTCCATGAAGCTGGGAATTAGCTCTTACAGCCTGTACCAAGCGATGCGAAGCGGCAGCATGTCGATTCTGGATACCATCGATTGGGTAGCCGAACTGGGTGCTGAGCATATCGAGATCGTTCCACTCGACTTTAACTTCAACGAAAATCCGGAGCTGATCGGCGCTATTCGGGAACGGGCGGCCAAGGCTGGTATCGCCTTATCCAACTATGCCATCGGCGCCAACTTCATCACCGAATCCACAGAAGCCTATGAGGCAGAGATTGAGCGGGTCAAACGCGAGGTGGACCATGCTCATGCCCTGGGAGTTAAGCTGATGCGTCATGATGTAGCCGCCCGTCAGGATACCTCCATCATTCGTTTCCAGGAGGACCTCCCTCGCATTGCGGAGGCTTGTCGCCAAATCGCAGACTATGCCGCTGAATACGGCATCACTACCAGTCTGGAGAACCACGGTTATTACGTGCAAGCGAGCGACCGGGTACAGGCCGTGGTGCATGCCGTTGATCGGCCCAACTACAAAACAACGCTGGATGTGGGCAACTTTGTCTGCGTAGACGAGAACCCTGTTATGGCCGTGAAGAACAACATCGGCTATGCTTCAATGGTGCATATCAAGGATTTCTACATTCGTCCGGAGCACGCTAATCCCGGCGAAGGCTGGTTCCGCAGCGCAGGAGGCCAATATTTGCGCGGGGCCATCGCGGGCCAAGGCGATCTGGACCTGTACGAGCTGCTACGTATCGTGAAGCATTCCGGCTACGACGGCTACCTCTCCATTGAGTATGAAGGGATGGAAGACTGCCGCCTTGGCACGCGGATTGCCTACGACAACGTTCAGCGGATCTGGAACGAGGTCTAAAAGGAGCTGGTCTAGATTGGTCTATCTAGGACGGTCTGGTCTAAAAGAGTCTAGTCCAGAATAATCTGGCTCAATAAGCCCTACGACCACTGCTAAAAAATGAGCTCACCGCTCACTATACACCCTATACAAATTAAAATCCCCCTGCCACGGCGCTCTTGCTCCTGGCAGGGGGATTTATTTATGGGATGAAAATTTTTTGTCCTGTAGTGAGACTTCTGTCGTGAACAGTCCTGTCGTAAACACCTCACGAGCAGTTCACATGGTGAAGCCCTCATGATGAACCTCATCATAAGCCTCACCATGAAGTTCTCATCACGAATTAACAGGAATTCCTCATGCTAATTAGCCCATTTCCCCAAAAAACTACGGATTAACGGGAAATTCTCCCGCTAATCTGAGGGTATTCACCGCACATGGCGGATTTCCCGCATATTATAGGGAGAATTTCCAGCTAAACATTGATATCCACTAGTTTTCCAGCAAATAACGGGACTTTTTCCCGCTAATCTTCATCTCGAGCTCATAACTAGCTACTCAAACACAATAAACTTCATTTCGAGCTCATAACTAGCTACTCAAGCGCAACCGTCCGCTTGTACCCGTTGTCGTTCTTACGATATAAGCGGTCGCTCTCAAGGTACCCGTTGGCATCCTTACCCTGCCAGTTTGTCGCTCTTAGGATACCCGTTTGGCTGGCTCCTTACGATGCCAATAGCCTTTGCACTTTCGGTTTAGGCACGGCGAATACCGACCGTCGTGATTTCACACGGAGCCACCGGCAGCGACAGGCAGCCTGCCGCACTCTTGGACAACGGCGCAGCCGCTTCTTCAAGAATTGTCGTTTTGTAGAAATGTTGATGCGGGATGTCCGTACCGAGTGTTAACTCAGCCGCTTCGTCGCTCATATTGTACCAACGCAGCAACAGATCACCCGTCTCTTGGTTCATTTTGAGGGAGGAGAAAGCCAGTTCCGCCCCTTCCCACTGGAACGGCTTATACACCGGTGACAGCGGTCCTTCATGAACTCCGGTCTGGCAGACCGTCCAAGGAATCTGGAATTGGTAGGCCTCCGTGTAAGCTCCGGACGCGATACCATCACCGCTATGCGGAATCAGTTCCATCCGAACAGTATAGGTATCCAGACATTGCGCCTCAGGTGTTGGGAACAAGCCCCAATCGCCCAGTTCGCCAACCGAACGCAACAGCGTAATCGCAATCGTGTTGCGGCCGTCGCGCAAGACTTCGTACTCGTTCAAGCCAAGATTGGCCACCGTCAGGCCGGCTCCCTCTCCGCTTACATCGACGAAGGCTTGCTGATGCTGGGTATTGCTTGGGTTCTCCCATTCCGGCGCAGGAACGATATCGCGCTCAGCTACTTCAAACATGGAATCGACGCTAAGCGTTGAAGCCTCGATATCGGTCGGGAACAAGGCGCGTACGCGATGATCCTTGGCCGTATTGTTGATCGTCGTTTCGATCTGCACACCCTTGCCTGCGGCTTCAAGCGAGATTACAGTACGCAACGTGATCGTCGTTACTTCATTGCTGCGACCTGCCTTCCGGCGAGGGAAGTATACCAGCTCACGTTGTTCCTCATCCAGCTTCTCATCCGCAGATACAGGAATCTCCCAAGCATGGTTGATTTCCAGCGATGCACGGTAAGGCGCGTCCTCCAGTACACGGATATCTGCTGCCAGACCCTTGGTTGTCAGCGGAGTCGTGCCTTCGGGTTGTCTGTACATATACTCATTTCCGATATCTCCGGTATCCTCGTAGATGCCCAAATCACGGTAAATCTTGCCACTAGCCTTGTCGGTCAGCGTAAACGAACCATCTTGAGCCAATTCGACCTTCAGGCTCTCGTTCTCCAATACCTTGTCTCCTGTGAGCAGGGAAGAAGGCTGAACTGCTGTCTTGGCATCACGACGTACCCAGGCGTAAGTGCTCAAGCCTAGCGCAGGGATATCCTCAGCCAGGAAAGTCAGCTTCACTTTGCGGCACATGTACGGCTGGCGGAATTTATCGTCCGGCAAATCATAGCCGAACAGTAGTCCCAGGTCTTCAACGGTACAAGGTACCGTGTTGCCTTCGGCGTCAACCAGTTCACGGCCAGACAAGTCTACAGCCTTCATGCGGCGGCCTGTCTCTTCTACGCCAAGCCCTTCACGCAGGTACAGACGAGCGGCATCCAGTTCCACCGTCACCGTTCCTGTGCGCGTCCAGCCTGTTGTATTCATCGCGATAACGGGCAGCGGGTCTTCCCCGTAAGCAGCGAATACGGAGGTATTCACAGCATCGGCAATGACTTGCTTGCTATCATCAATCAGAGTTTCCGCCACATGGCGGCTCTTCTCGAAGCGCGTTACCATCTCGCGGTGAACCTCATCTACGCTACAGCCGCAAATGCTATCATGCGGATGGTTCTGCATCAATGTCTTCCAGGCATAGGTGAACAGATGATGCGGGTAATCCTTACCCAGCAAATGTGCAACCGAAGCAAGCGGCTCGGCTACCTTCTCCAGCAAGGCTTGACCTTCCTGGTTCATTTGCTTCAAGTACACCCGGGCCGAAGCGGTGTTGACCAGCGTTCCCCAGCCATCATTACGCTGGCTACGCAGTTCACCCTTCACCGTCGACAGCTCGCGTCCATCCAACGCGCGGTCCAACTCGTTCAAATAGTCCGGGAAGTTGGAATGAATGAACTTCGTATCCGGGTACAGCTTCTCTGCGGTACGGATCGCTTCAGGCAGATCCAGTTGCAACGGCTGGTGATCACAGCCATTCATGAACAGAAGTTCTCCCGTAGCCGCATACTTCTCGGCATCGGACAGCTTGCGATCCCAGAATGCCTTCGCTTCTGCTTCATCCACAGGAACTTCATTCCCGTTGGAATACCAGTTAGCGAACAAAATACCAAGCACCTTGGAGCCGTCTGGACCTTCCCAGATCAGCTCGGAGAAGGAGGATTCATAATCACCCTCAGATACCGTGTTGTTGAAGCCCGTTGGCTTAACGCCACGGCCGAAGAAGACATTGTTAATGCCCGACTGCTTCATTAATTGCGGTGTTTGTCCCACCAGACCGAAGGTATCGGGGAAATATCCGATTTTGGCTGGCGTGCTGTATTTCTTGGCATCCTGATGACCAATTTGCATATTGCGAACATTGGCTTCTCCGCTGGTCAGGAAAGCATCCTGCAGGATGTACCAAGGACCAATCAGGATACGGCCTGCACGGATATGCTGCTCCAGACGTTCCTTGTTCTCCGGGCGAACTTGAAGATAGTCTTCCAGAATAATCGTTTGTCCGTCCAGATAGAAGCTGCGGAACGCCGAATCTCCATCCAGCTTGTCCAGCAGCGCATCCACCAGCTCAACGAGACGGACATGATGCTTCTCATATGGCAAATACCATTCCCGGTCCCAGTGGGTATGGGAAATGATATGCGCAGTTCTTTGCTTGCTCATTTGCTGATCCTCGCTTTCTTAAGCCGCATAAGTTAGTCTTAAGCTTCGATTTCCAAAGGATACTCTTCCATGTAGCTCAGCAATTCGTCGACAGTTGTAAACGCCAAACCAGTCACAGTGTCGGCACAGCCGTAGTAAATAGCGATACGTCCTGTATCAGCGTCAGTCAAAGCCGCGCAAGGGAACGTTACGTTCGGTACATCGCCAACACATTCATACAGCGTTTCAGGGCCGAGAATGTAGTTACGGGAGCGAGCCTTCACGATCCATGGCTTGTCGATATCCAGCAGCGCACAGCCCATGCGGTACACGAAGCCATTGCAGGTATTGATAACACCATGGTAGATCAGCAACCAGCCCTTGTCGGTTTCAATTGGAACCGGTCCTGGGCCAATTTTTTTGGATTGCCAAGCCGAAGCATCACCGTTAATCGTACCCATCACATAACGATGCTTGCCCCAGAAGGTCAAGTCCGGGCTGATGCTATAGAAGATGTCGCCGAATGGTGTATGTCCAGTGTCACTTGGACGGCTTACCATGGCATAATGCCCGTTAATCTTGCGTGGGAACAACACACCGTTACGGTTATATGGCAAGAAGGCATTTTCCTCTTGGTGGAACGTCTTGAAGTCGGTTGTCCAAGCAATCCCGATGGTTGGGCCATGATAGCCATTACACCAGGTAATATAATAGCGGTCGTCAATCTTGACTACGCGTGGGTCGTAACGATATTCGCGCTTGGTGATTTCCTCGTCACCTTCAAATTGAATCGGCTCGTGGTTAATGTTCCAGTTCACGCCGTCATCACTAAAGCCTGCGAAGATATCCATGCTAACTGAACGGGAGTCACAGCGGAATACGCCAGCAAATCCACCTTCAAAAGGAACAACTGCGGAGTTGAACACACTGTTGGAGTTCGGAATAGCGTGACGCTCGATGATCGGATTTTGCGAATAACGCCATACTGGAGCATTCAAGCCTTCAGGCTTGTCTTGCCAAGGAATATTTTTCAGAGTTTCACCGATAATTTTAGACATGGTCTTGTCTCCTTTTCTTTGTTAAGAGATTGGCGAATATAAGAATCCTTGAATTGAAATTACAAAATGCCTTCTTTCATCGCTCTGTATACCAATTGCGAGAACAGGCTGTTTGACCAAGCAAACCATTTACGGGTAAAAATCGTCGGGTCATCGGCATGGAAGCCTTCGTGCATAAAGCCGGTTCCAGCATCTGTGGATTCAAGCATCGCGATCAGCTCCAGCTTCTCTTCCTTCGATTGCGCCGTGATGCCCTGCATCGACAACGCCATATGCCAGATGTAATCCTTCGGCGTATGAGGACTACCAATCCCTTTGGCTGCTTTCCCTTCAAAGTAGAACGGGTTCTCCTTGCTCAGGGCAAAACGACGTGTATTTTGATAAATCGGATCGTCCGCGCCCACATAACCAAGATATGGTATGGACATCAAGCCCGGCGTACCCGCGTCGTCCATCAGGCAATAGTTGCCGAAGCCATCGGTTTCGTAAGCATAGATAGGTCCAAATTCTGGATGGCGATAGATGCCGTACAGCTTGATGCCGTGATCGACCTCGAACTCCAGTTCTTTCAATTCGGCCAGGAAGTCCAGATCGCGGAATACCCACTCCGCAAACTCCTGCATTTGACGCAAGGTTACCACGGCGAACATATTACCCGGAATGTTGTAATGGAAGTCGCAAGCATCGTCACTGGAGCGGAAGCCGGACCAGATCATGCCTGTATAGTTCACGGGCATACCAAGGCCGTTATTACGCAAGGAATCCTCAGGAATGCCGTTGTTGCGCGTGAAGCGGTAAGGCGATTGTTCAAAGTGATATTGCTCGGTTTTGAACAGATCGTATATTTTGCGCATAGCAGCTTTGAACCCGGCATCGAAGATATCGGTTTGTTCGGTTTCTTTCCAATAGGTATATGCTAAACGAACCACGAAGCACAGGGAATCAATTTCGAATTTGCGCTCCCATACCCATGGAGACATTTCGGTCACGTCGGCCGTATTCCAATGCCAATCATTAGCCGATTCATTAAACGCATTGGCGTATGGATCGATATGAACGTATTGAATGTGACGTTTGATCAAGCCGCTGATAATCCGCCGCAAATCGGCATCTTCTTTGGCAAATGGCACATATTGAATAACCTGCTCCACGGAGTCCCGCAGCCAGGAAGCTGGAATATCACCCGTAATGACAAAGGTCGTACCGTCATCCATCAACTTGGTGGTTGTTTCGAGCGTGTTAGGGAAACAGTTCTTGAACAGTTCCAGCAGCTTGGGACGATGGGCCAGCTTGGTCTCTGCTTCAGCCAAGACGTCTTGAACGGCTTGCGGCAGCTCCAGCTTAGGCATAGGTATTTTAGGAAGTCTGAATTGTTCCATGAGTGATGGTTCTCTCCTTTATTAGGCGATGTAAGAAGTGTGGGGAACCATGGGGCCTGCGGCCGATATGGGCTTCCACTCGCTGTTAAACCCGAATTTTTTGAAGCATTTTAACCTGAAAAGGTAAAAATCCGGGTTTAAAGGCGACCGCTTCGCTGCTCCAGCTCCATATCGGCTCTCCGGCAACGGGTTCACCACAATTCTTAAAGTGTGTGTTCAAAAAGTCGGGTTTTCAGGACCAAAGCGTATGCTTTCGATGTGCGTTTTTTCAAAACGCTTGAGTTGGATGAAGCTAGGGACTGAGGAGCGGAGCGTACGTAGTGGGTACGTGAGCACCGGAAGTCCCGGCTGAATTCAAGATTCGATGTCGAATCCACTCCTTGAACCGCTTCGTCTTGGGAAGACGACTTTTTGAACAACCTCTTAAAGTTCGCAAGAATGTCTCCCGTTATTTAAAGCTCATATTAACGGGAGACATTTTTGCTAGGTTAGACTCTGCTCTCGGATGGCCGGATGATCACAGCCACGTGAGAGTCATAATTACTTGATCTTCAAAGTCTTGATTTCATATGGGGCAAAATCCAATGTGATCACGCCGCCTTCGGCATTCACAGGCTCGAGCTCTTGCTCAAGCGCATTGGATAGAACCGCTGACTGGAACGGCAAGTTCCAGGTTAACTCTACGCGCTCACGACCGCCAGTCGACTCGTAGAAGCGCAGAACTACGCCATCGCCGTCCTCGGCTGGCTTAACTGTATCCAGCACGACATGCTGGCTGGCAAAGCCCAGCAACGCATGTACCGCAGGCAACGAACCTTCATGAGCCCGAGTCGCCAGGACCGCTGCTTCATGATTCAGTTCAGCGGCTGCACGGACCGTATGGGCCGCTTGCCAATCGCCTTCGTGCGGGAACAGTGAATACGTAAATTCATGCTCGCCCAGGTCGGCCGTCATGTCTGGCCATTTTGGTGCCCGCAGCAAGGATAGACGAATCGTGCTGCCTTGAACATCGTAGCCGTACTTGCAATCATTCAGCACGCTGACGCCGTAACCACGTTCGGATACGTCGGCGAACCGATGTCCGCATACTTCGTACTGAGCCTGCTCCCAGCTTGTGTTGCGATGCGTAGGACGTTCCAGTGCACCAAACGGAATTTCATAAGTAGCCTTGTCGGTAACCACGTCAATCGGGAAGCCAACCTTCAGCAGCTTGTGATTTTCGTTCCAGTTCACCTTCGTTTGGAAATCAATACGACGATCATAATGATACAGAATCAAGTCCTGCTCAATCTCCGATTGCCCTACGCTCCAGCGGAACCGCAGCACATCCTTAACCGCTCCTCTTGCCACAACACGGCTCTCCAGCAGCTTCGCTTCTCCGGCCGGTTGTTGCTCATAACGGGTATCAATGTCCCAGGCATCCCATAATGTCGGACGATCATGGAAGAAGTGGAAACGATTCGCCGCTTCTTCGGCTTTGACGATTTCACGGTTTGCTTGTTTATCCCAAAGGCTGACAATTTCCCCGCGATCATTAAAGGTTAGGCGGTAGAACTCAGTTTCCCACTCACCAGGAACTGCTTGCCCGGCTTCAACTGCTCCAGTCTTCTCAGCAGTCGCTTCACTCCGCAGCCAAATCGTTTTGTAACCGAAGGCCGGAACTTCTGGTACGCGTACCCAAACCGCTAAGCCATCCGTTCCCGGAAGCACATCCAGTTCAAGCTTCGCTCCCTTGTCGTCATAAGCCATCACGCCGCCGCTTACGTCAGCACCGCGCAGCTCAGCAACCAGGTCGCGAGACCAGCCGAGACTGTTGAACATAATATATGGCACGCCGTCGCCCTTCGTCGCGATCTGTCCGGCTAACGCCTCAAGGCCGTGACTGAGTCCGGCATAACCTTTTTCAAAGACATCCTCATATTCTTTCAAGGACGTCACATAAGATTCCGTAATCGCCGAACCTGGAATAATATCATGGAACTGATTCAGGAGAATCAGCTTCCAGCCGTCCTGCAATGTGGACTGAACCTCACGCTGCCGCTCTGCAGATACGGCAGGAGCCGACAATGCGCTCCAAATCTCCGCTTCACGGTACAGAATCTCTGCCTTACGGTTGCTGCGTTTGTTACGTCCGTGAGTTGTATATGTCCCCCGGTGTAATTCAAGGTACAGATCTCCGTGCCATGAAGGCAGCTTCGGCTGCGCCGCATCAATTCCGGCAAAGAAGTCGGTCGCTGTGCTATAAGCACTCGACGGCTGACCTACCATTAGCTCAGCACGATTGATATACTCCAGCATCTCGCGGGTAACCCCGCCGCCGCCATCACCATGCCCGTACAGCAGCATTTGCTCAGGGTGAACGGCCTTCTCCCGGTAGGACTGCCAATGATCATGAACATCCTTCGGCAGTGTATTCTCGTTCACACCATGGTTCAGATAGGACAGCATCGGCGTTCCGTCGATACCTACCCAATGGAACAGGTCGTATGGGAATAAGTTGGTGTCGTTCCAACCCAGCTTCGTCGTCATGAAGTAGCGGATATTCCCGTGCTTCAAAATCTGCGGCAGGGAAGCGCAATAGCCAAACGTATCAGGCAACCACTCGATCTCCGAGGTTTGTCCGAACTCTTCCTGATAGAAGCGTTGACCATACAGCATTTGCCGCATCAACGACTCGCCACTTGGCAGGTTAAGGTCCGGTTCGACCCACATCCCGCCGACCAGTTCCCAACGGCCTTCCTTAATGCGTTCCTTCACTCGTTCATATAATTCAGGATCATTATCCTTCAAATAAGCAAATAATTGCGGTTGGCTCTGGGCATAACGGTATTCCGGATATTCACGCATCAGCGCGTCCACCGTAGAGAAGGTCCGACTGGCTTTACGCACCGTCTCCCGAGTTGGCCACAGCCAAGCGATATCAATGTGGGACTGGCCCACCATATGAATAAGTCCTTCGGCATTGCCGCCGACTTCTTTGATTCTATTCGTTAAAGTTTGCTCAATGTCAGCAATAGCATGGCCTTCTCGAACAGCCTGCTTGTCTAACATCACAAACGCATCCATCGCGGTATATATAGCTTCAATCAACCGGGTACGCCGAAGATCCTGTTCTGGCAACAGTATGGCAGCATCACGAATGATTGTTACTGCATACATCAGGCTTTGCGCCGGCTGATTCACCAAGACCAATTGACTTTGGATATGGGTAATCGGAGGCTGAATATTGGCCTGATGGTTAAGCGGGTCTACCGGTTCCGGAATAGGATCAAACAGTTCGATTTCCAAATCAAGCGACCGGGCATCATCAATCGCAGGCAAGGTCACAAAGCTATGGTTACGATCCAGCCCCTGCGCCGACTTGCCATTAATGCGCAATAACCCTTCCCCGATCGAAGCAAATATCAATCCCGTCTGGCCATTCCAGCTTGACGGTATCTCCAGCTTCTTACGAAAGAAATAAGTTGTACCTTGCGTACTTGGAAAGCGTTCGAAGTTCTGGCCTTCCGGGTATGAAGTCTCTTCTGTGTAATTTCCAGGAACCACATAGGTAGAGGTCGTAATCTCCCAATCCCGCAGCGGTGCTACTTCAAGCCACTGCGCCTCCGACAATTCCCGAATAAAACGTTTGATCCGTTCCATTAGTATTAGTCCTCCCGCACAAAGAAATTGGCGCTCAGCGTATCATTTACGTTCTTGCCGACATGAACCCGGAATTCTCCCGGTTCCACCACTGGTTTGAAATCCCGGCCGATATACTGCAACTGCTCTGGACCTACGGCAAACTCGACAACCTGCGATTGTCCCGGCTCCAGAAATACCTTCTGGAAGCCCTTCAGTTCTTTCGCTGGTCTTGTCACCGTACTGGCCACGTCAGTCAGGTACAACTGTACCACCTCAGCGCCTGCCCGGCTGCCGATATTCGTCACTTCTACCGTAACCTTCGCTTCGCCGTCTCTCCCGATAATTTCAGGAGTGACTGCCAGTTTGGCATAGCCGAATTCGGTATATCCAAGTCCGAAGCCAAACGGATATTGCGGCTGCGAATCAGCTTCCAAATACCGCTTGCCCCGTGAGCGTTTGCCATTGTAGTACACCGGAAGTTGTCCGACATGCTTCGGAATGGAGATGGTCAGACGTCCCGACGGATTTGCGTCGCCGAACAAGATATCGGCCACTGCATGTCCACCCTCTTGTCCTGGATACCAAGCTTCCAAAATTGCATCCGCATGTTCATCGATCCACGGTTCGGCAATAGGCCGTCCATTAATGTAGACAACGATTAATGGTTTGCCCAGCTTGTGAACCTCTTGAATCAGCTCCAATTGGACGCCGGATAGAGAGAGTGACATCCGGTCGATGCCTTCACCACAATCCATATCGCTTTCCGAATTACCGGTCACCTTCGAAGCACCGGTCTTCAAATCGATGCTGCCCTCACCAAAGTCGCGGGCACTTGAGCCACCAACGACCATAACGACCGTATCAGCTTGCTCAGCGCATGATAAGGCCAACTCGAAGCCTTCTCGCGAATCTCCTTTGATACGGCAACCCGGGGCGTACAACACTTGCTCCAGCGTGCCCGCAAGCTTACTACGAATACCGCCAAGTACCGTCGTGACCTTGGAATTGGGCTGTGGCGATGTATAATCGCCAAGCTGATTATAGCCTACATCCGCATTCGGTCCGATGACGGCTATTTTACCCATCTTCGGCGAAAGCGGCAATATGTCATTTCTATTCTTGAGCAAGACAATGCCTTCTGCGGCCAATTGACGTGCCAAAGCGACATGCTCTTCGCTGGCAATGACCTGCTCGGCCCGATCCGGATCAGCATAAGGAGATTCGAACAAGCCGAGGCGGAATTTCAGCGTTAGCACGCGATCAACCGCACGATTCAGCACTTCTTCCTCCAGCGCCCCGGAGCGAACGGCATTCACCAAGTGATTGCCGAACATTTCACCGGACATTTCCATATCAATGCCTGCACGGATAGCTTGAACGGCAGCATCCTGTCCATCAGCGGCTACGTCATGGCCAGAGGCCAGCATATCGATGGCTCCGCAGTCGGTGATGACCATGCCGTCAAAGCCCCATTCGCCACGAAGAATATCGTCCAGCAATTCTTCATTCGTGGTGCAAGGCACACCGTCGATTTCATTGTAAGCTGGCATGATTGAAGCCGCACCGGCCTCTACCGCCTTGCGAAACGGCAGCATATCAACTTCCAGCAGCTCACGCCGCCCCATATGCGCCGGACCCGCGTTGCGGCCCCCTTCAGAACTACCGTAACCGACAAAATGCTTCAACGTCGCCGCAACGCTATCTTGTCCATCCAGACGATCGCCTTGCAGCCCTTCCACTGAAGCCACCGCCATCTCACTGATGAGATGCGCGTCTTCGCCGAAGCATTCCTCTGTCCGCCCCCACCGTGGATCACGGACAACGTCGAGCACCGGCGAATAAGTTACTGCGCCACCTTGGCTCCGCGTCTCACGGGCCACAGCCCGACACATTTCACGGTATAAATCCACGTTCCAGGTGCTACCTAGGGACAAAGGCACCGGATATACGGTTGCCCCAATCGCCATATGACCGTGGGAGCATTCCTCCCCAATCAGAATCGGAATGCCTAGCCGGGAATTCTCTATGGCGTAGCGTTGAATCGCGTTCACCGCTTCGGCCCCTTGACGTGGCGACAAGCCGCTCGCAAGCGTCACGCCCGTCCAAGGGTCGGCGCGAAGAACGCCATACAACGAACCAACCCCACCATTTGCAACCTGTGACTTAAATAACTCTGTTAATTCAACTTTTCCATCTATATGTTCATAGGTCTGCCAGCCGAACGGCTGAACAAGCTGGCCAGCCTTCTCTTCCAATGTCATCAGATCGAGCAGGTGCTTTACTCGCTCCGGAATGGGTTTCGTGCTGTCCTTGTAAAGCAACATCGATACTCGCTCCTTTTCTAACAACCTCTATTAGTGCGAGTTCAAAAAATCGGGTTAGCAGGACCAAGAAGGTTGGATGAAGCCAGGGACTGAGTAGCGGAGCGTAGACAGATCTACGTGAGCAACGGAAGGCCCGGCTGAATTCAAGATTCGCTGTCGAATCTACTCCTCGATTTGCTTCGTTCTGGAAAGACGATTTTTTGAACATCCTCTTAAATTATTCTTTGACAGCACCTACCGTAAGTCCTTGTACGAAATAACGTTGGAAGAACGGGTAAGCAAAAATAATTGGCAGCGTCGCAAGCACAACCATCGCCATCCGGGATGTATCCTGTGGAATGGATTGCAGTGCAGTTAAGCTAAGCGAGCTGTTTTGCGAGTTCTGCTGAATGAACGCAATACTCGATTCGATCCGCATCAGCATCGACTGCAACGGTACCAAGCTTGGTTTATCGATATACAGCAAGGCGTTAAACCAGTCGTTCCAGTAACCTAAAGTGCTGAATAGTCCAATCGTAGCCAGACCCGGCAGGGACAACGGCAATACGATGCGTAAGAAAATGTAGAAATCGCCAGCTCCGTCGATGCGCGCCGATTCAATGATCGGTTCAGGCACACTGGTGCTGTAGAATGTGCGTAGAATCATGATGTAGAAAGCATTCATAGCGAGCGGCAGAATCAAGGCCCACAACGTGTCCTTCAGTCCGAGCAATTGGGAAACGACCATGTACGTCGGAATCATACCACCGTTGAACAACATCGTTACAATTGCAAAGATGGAGAAGAAGCGCCGATAAGGGAAGCTCTTCCGCGAAATTGCGTAGGAGTACAACGAAATCATAATCAAACTAAGAATCGTACCAACTACTGTTACCAAAATAGTAACGCCGTAAGAACGAAGCAGCGTATCCCCTGTCTCAAATACGAAACGGTACGCTTCCAGGCTCCACTTGGCCGGAATTAACCGATAGCCGTCCGTAGCCAGCGTCTTCTCATCAGTTAATGAGATGATGACAACGAACAAGAACGGGAATACACACATAAAGGAAAATATGCCCGCAATTAAATGCAAGATGAAATTCCACCCGCGGGATACCTGATGAAAGTCCCGCTGTTTCTTAATTACCTCCGCCATAGCTTGACACTCCTTTCACTGTTTTAGAATAGGGCACTGTCTTTATCGATTTTGCGCACAACAAAGTTGGAAATCATGACGAGGGCAAAACCTACTACCGATTGATAAAGACCGGCTGCCGTACTCATACCAATTTCCCCGGTTGTCTTCAAACCGCGGTATACGTAAGTGTCAATAACGTTGGTAACCGCATAGAGCGTACCTGAATCCCGTGGTACTTGATAGAACAAACCAAAGTCTGCGTAGAAAATTCTACCTACAGCGAGCAACGTCATAATGATAATGATCGGGGATAGCATCGGAATCGTGATGCCCTTAATTTGCTGCCATTTGCTGGCCCCATCAATCATGGCTGCTTCATATAAGGATTTATCAATCCCCATAATGGAAGCGAGGTACACGACGCTGTTATAACCAATTGACTTCCACAGGCTGACAAATATCAGAATGTATGGCCAATATTTCGGCTCGGAATACCACTGTATGGCATCGACGCCAAACCAGCCCAAAACCTGATTAAGCATCCCGCGGTCCATGCTCAGGAAGCTGAATGCAAAGTATCCAACAATAACCCATGATAAGAAATAAGGCAGGAACATACCGGTTTGGTACACCTTCGCCAGCTTCTTACCAACCAATTCAGACAACAATATGGCCATGGCCACGGAAAGGACCAGACCGATGATGATAAATGCCAGGTTGTAGAACAATGTGTTCCGTGTAATGAGGTAAGCATCGTTGGTGCTGAACAGGAATTTGAAGTTATCCCAGCCCACCCATTCACTCTTCACGATACTGGCCCAGAAGCCCTCTCTGGTAAAGCGATACTGCTTAAAGGCAACGATTGTACCCACGAGCGGCATATACGAGAAAAAGAAAAACCAAAGCGCGCCGGGCAGTACCATAAATAGCATGACTTTGTTTTTGATCAGGGTCTTAAAGAATGCGGTCACCTTGTTCCCTCCTATCAGTAAATAACGTAAAAAGATCGGGCGATACATATCACCCGCCCGATCTTACGAATTTCTTTAATTATTACTTGTTGTTTTCAGCTCTCCAGGCATCGAGCTGAGTTTGGGCTTCGGCCATAACTTGATCAAGACCAGCCTCTTTGAATTTTTCGATGGCTTTTGGCAGGTAAGACTCAGGGTCTACCGTACCGGTCATCAGCGAGGACCAGAATTGTTCCTTCACGTTTTGAACCGCAGCCATTTGTGTTGCTACCTTCGTGCTGTCAAAGTTGAAGCTCAGGATTGGAGAGTTTACGCCTTCAGCGTTAAATTGCTTGAATTGTTCCCATTTGTCATCAGCATCACTTGGGTTCAAGTAAAGCAGCATGTTGTTACCCAGGGAATACGAAGGCATGTCATAGTTCTTCGATTCAGCCAGGTTTTCGTAATGTGTGTCATCCAGTTTCTTGTAGTGAACGCCTTCGATACCGGAGTCAACCATGTTACGCAGTACAGGATCTGTGTTCAGCAAGTTCAAGAACTCCATAGCTTTCTCTGGATACTCAGAGTTTGCGGAGATTGCCATGATCGAACCTTGTACAGAAGTGTTTGTGATAATAGCATCACTTGCTTGTGTGGAGACAACTGGGTAGCCATAACTTGCAGACCAGAGGTTATCTGCCGACGGTTGAGTTTGCGCACGGTCCATGAACCATTGACCGGAAGTCATCAAGTCGCTTGTAGAACCTGTAGTAGCTGCTTCAGGAGCTACATAACCAGCTTGATAGTATTTACGCATCGTGCTCAAAGCTTCTTTCATTTCAGGTGTTTCCAAGATGTTAACGATCTTATAATCTGTTGTATCCAGCTTTACAGCCAGTGGCAAGTTAGTGATAACGTAGTCGTAAGGAACATACGGCACGTAGTTCTTGTCCATAGCGAAAGTGGTGATCGTTGGTTCGTTTTCTTTGATCGTTTTCAGCAATGGTTCGATGCTGTCCAAGCTGCGAACGTTCGTGATGTCCAGGTTGTACTTGTCAACCAGACCTTTGTTGAAACGCCATACTTCTTGTTGCGGCAATTCTTTGTTAGCCGGAACACCATAGTTGTGGCCGTCGACTTTGGAACCTTCCAGGAAGGCAGGGTCGATGGTATCTTTCAACTCTTTGCCGTATTGCTCAAGCAGGTCGTCCAGTTCCATGAATGCGCCTTTTCTTGCGTTCTGTACGTAGTCAAAGCCACCTGCAGAAGTAAAGAGGATATCCATTGGCTCACCGGAAGCTACGTTAACTTGCATCTTTTGTTGATAATCGCCCCAGTCAACCATCTTCATAGTGATTGTGGCATTGATTTTTTCTTGGGTGTATTTGCTAACTTCTTCCATAACGCGGTCCACGTCTTTTTGCGGAGTACCAATCGTGTACCAGATCAGGTTGACAGGTGCTTCGCCTTTGCCGTTGCCGCCTGCCGAAGAGTTGTTTGTTGCACTGTTTCCGTTACCGCCGCAAGCGCTAACAACTAACGCGAGTGCCATCAGGGAAACCAGCAACAAAGAAAAGCTTTTTCTCTTTTTGCTCATTGTAAATTTAACCTCCCTTTAATGTGTACCTTAAGAACTATTTATACTGTAAGCGATGAAAGCATTTTCAAATAGAAGTGAAAACTAATAAATCATGTCTAAAGTAAAGAAAGGTCGTCCAAGACTTGACATTGATTTGACACTGTTAGACAAGTCCCTTGAATTCCGTCGGGGATACGCCTACATACTTGCGGAATTGCTTGTAGAAATAACCCGGCTCCCAGTACCCTACATTCCGGGCAATTTCATGAACCTTCAAGTGCGTGGTCCTCAATTGTTCCTTCGCCTTCTCAATCCGGTAGTGGTTGATGTATTCAGTGAACAACTCGCCGACCTCTTTATGGAAAAGCTGCCCCAGATAAACGGGATGGATATGATACAACGCCCCCAGCGTCTTTAACGATAAATCCTCGTTGTAGGAAGTATGAATCGTATTGAGCACCTGCTGGATCACGGGACTCTTCAAGTCGCGCGTCAACGCCGTAATCGTTTGCCCGGCAATTTCCTGCATCAATTCAATTAGCACTTCAAGCGAGTCCGCCGTGCGGATTCGGGCCAAGCTTTCATTGAACGCATCCGGTTCTTCGGTATGGCGAATCTCCTTCAGTTGCATCTTGAAGCGAATTAACCATTCCATCACCACAAGTTGCAAATGCTCCGGAGTGACTCCCTTCATGGTCGCTAATTGATGAAAATCTTCATCAATAGCTTCATCCATCGCCTCTTTATTTCTGGCTAGAAGCAGCTTGGGATATTTGTCCCAATCCATCGTTAGACTAGGTCCAAGGGCTTCGCCCGTTAATCCAAGATCCTCAAATCGAATCAGATCGCGATCCTTGAAGATCAGGAAATATTCCAACGCCTTCTTCGCATGCGCGTAACTGACCGAGGCCTGACTATCCGCTGCTTCGATGCTGCCTGCGGCAATACGTACAGGACGGTAGGACTCTAGCGTTTGCTTCATTTGAGCCAGGCCTTCCTCTGCGTCGCGGGCTCCTTCCACAGTATCGTCAATGTTAAACACGACAGCCAAGTCGCCATCCATGTCCTGAAAGACGACGATGCGGGGTTGTCCGGCGAATAGCTCGGCTATCGCTTCGTAAGCCGCCTTAGGGGAATCCTCTATCCGAAGCAACGCAACTAGCACCTTGGGCTTGTCCAAAGTGATCCCCAGCAGTTCAGCACGTTCATGGAACTCGGCCGATCCAATCTGCTGCCGCATCCAGCGGGTCATGACATTGTCCCGCAGTATGCGAATGCTATGCTCATCAACCAGGGCCTTGGACTCATCCAGCTTCTGGGTGACGGTGTGCAAGGTCGCGTTGAATTCCTCCAAATTAATGGGTTTCAACAGGTAATTCTCAATCCCCAGCGACATGCCTTCCTTCAAATAAGCAAAGTCATCATATCCGCTCAGCACGATTACCTTCAGGTCAGGATGGATTGCTCTAGCCTGACGAATTAGGTCCAGCCCGCTTAGCCGAGGCATCGAAATATCCGTAATCAATAAATCCACCGGAAGATCCTTCAATGCCTCCAGAGCGGCAAGCCCATTCTCTGCCTGGCCCACGATCTCCATCCCCAGCTTGGCCCAATCGATAATGTCGTAGAGTCCCTCTAAAATAAACGGTTCATCATCTACCAAGAACACCTTATACATGGCTTGTCTCCTCCTCCCAAAGTTCCGGAAAGCTGACTGCCACGGTTGTTCCTTGCCCGATTTCGCTCTGGACCTCCAAGCCGTACTCAGATCCATAGAGCAACTTCAACCGGTCATGGATGCTACGCATCCCGAACGAATCCGAAACAATTTCCGGATTCTGCAAGGCAGCATTAATTTGCCCCAGTCTTTCCGATTCAATACCTTTTCCATTGTCCTTTACGATGGCCTGCAGCACACCCTCACGGAGCCGCTCTACCCTAATCTCAATTCGGTTATCCGTACGCTCCGGCCGCATTCCGTGCAGGATATAATTCTCTATAATCGGCTGCAAAGACATTTTCAGCACCAGGCTGTTCTCAATCTCCTTCTCGCAGGATATTTCATACGCGAACTTGTCCTTGTAGCGAATGCGGAACAACTCCAGATAGAGACGACAGGCTTCCAGTTCATCCTTGAGTGTATATCTGGCCTTCTGCTGCACGTAGCTCTTAAATAACATCGACAAGCTATAGATCATTTCTCCCACATCAGCAGCCCCCTGCGATATGGCTCTCATTCGAATGACCTCCAACGTATTATAGAGGAAATGCGGATTGACTCTCGCTTCCAGCGCTGCCTGCTCTGTTCTTCGCTGCTTAATCTCAGCCTTCAGCACGCGGTCGATGTATATATTCAATTCATCCAGCATGTCATTGAAGCTCTTGGAGATCTGGCCCAACTCATCTTCGCGGGAATCGGCAATTCTCGCCTTAAGATCCCCGCTGCGCACCTTGCGTGTAAACCGGATAATCCCATATGTCCGCTTGGCAAAATTACTGATAAACAGCGAGGGTATTAGCGTGGCGAAGAAAATACAAATGATGCTGACAGTCACTATCGTATTACGCAAACCTCGATAGGTCTTGGCCAACTCCTGCTGGGGCACAACGCTCACCACTGTGAAGCCAGCCTGACTTTGCGTCAGCTTCGTAATCGTTGTCGTCTCATTCAACATCCCGTCACTATAAAGCGTATTATTGATTTGCTCGGCGTAAGGGTATTTTTGACCGTAATATTCTCCGGAGGAATCGAACAACACCTCGCCATCCTTGGATAAGACCAGAATCGTGCCTTTCAAGTCCTCCTGATAGGGTGCAAGGCTCTTCCATACACCGTCTGTGTTGAAGAACACCATTAACTGTCCTATATTCCTTAACCATAGCTTGTCATTAACCGGGACACGAATGGAATACATCATCTGGTCATTTAGCCCAACAGCCTGACGGACCCAGATGTTCGCATCTGCAACATCGGCATTTTCCTGCTGATACATGACGTCGGGAATGAAGGAACGGGCGGCATTTGTGGAAATGACTTTAAATTGAAAGTTGTCATTGTATACAAAGAGTTGCTGTTGCTCTGCGCTGTATAACATCAAGCTGCGAATATCTGCATCATCCTCAACCTGATTACGGAAATAGGCCACCGGGTCTGTGGTGGAACTATAGAAGCGGTCCAGCCGATATTTTACATAGTCCTGATAAGGGTACTGGAGGAAATAGGTGATGTTGTTGGCCAATTCCTCATCCCTGTAAAGTCCTCGCACCAT
This sequence comes from Paenibacillus senegalimassiliensis, assembly GCF_001486585.1. Classification (GTDB taxonomy): domain Bacteria; phylum Bacillota; class Bacilli; order Paenibacillales; family Paenibacillaceae; genus Fontibacillus; species Fontibacillus senegalimassiliensis. The sequence continues at coordinate 279,722 of NZ_LN909042.1, read as the reverse complement.
ATCCTGTACGGTTCCGTATTTGTTGCCGATGTAGTTGCCGACACTCTCAATCGCCCGCTTCTGAATGCCCATCTGTCTCTCCACGGCCAGTTCGGACATGAACTTGAACATTAAGTAAGAGAAGGTGATAATCGTGACAATCGTAATAATCGAAAAGAATAAAATAATCCGCATGAACAGATTATTCTTAAAATAGTTGTGATAAATGTTCCGGATGAACATAACTTCCCCCCTATACCTGTCCCAATTATAGCATGCCCCATACCCTACAGTGGACTATCCAGCAAGCTAATCGGGCAATAGGCAGCAGGTGTCGACACCATGCCCACAGCATAGTTACGGACCCAAAAAGTGCCTGTTCCGCAGGGGAACAGGCACTTTCAAAACGAATGTGTGTGAGATACGAAATGCTGCAAGCTACTCTCTGAATTCCTGCAAGCCTTCATTTAATAAACGAGTTGCTGCATATACTTGCTGGTACAGCTTGAACAGACGAGCATATTTCTCAACATTGACCGGGATCGGTTCATAGGTCGCCGCGTAGCCAATAAAGGCATCTGCACATTCCTTCAAGCTGCTGAACCAGCCGCTGCCTACGGCCGCCATCATCGCCGCGCCCATGGCTGGGCCTTGCTCATTCTTCAACGCTACGACAGGCTTGCCGAAAATATCAGCCTGCATTTGCAGCCAGGTTGGATTCTTCGCGCCACCGCCGATCGAAATGACACGTTCAACGGCAATCCCGGCCTGGGCGAACAGGTCAAAGGATTCTTGCAGGGAGAACGTGATACCCTCCATTACGGCGCGCGCCAAATGCTCACGGCGATGCGTTCCGGATAAGCCGATAAAGCTGCCGCGAATTACGCTATCGGCATGTGGGGTGCGTTCTCCTACCAGGTAAGGTGTGAACAACAGGCCCTCTGCTCCCGGAGCAATGTCTCCTACCGGTTCCAGCAGTTCATTGAAGCTCAGTTCGGGAGCCAAGGACTCTTTGAACCAACTTAGTGAGTACCCCGCCGCCAAGGTTACACCCATCGCATAAAAGGCGCCTGGATGCGCATGGTTGAAGAAATGAACCTTGCCGCCGAAATCTTTATTCTTATCTTCTTCATATGTGAGCACAACGCCCGATGTCCCTACGCTGCACAGCGCGTCACCTTGGCGAACAATCCCTGCTCCCACGGCTCCGCAAGCATTGTCAGCTCCGCCGCCAAATACCTTGGTTCCGGCAGACAAGCCCGACAAGGCGGCAAATTCCGGCAGTAAGGCACCCGTGTCCTCTGTACTACCGACCAGTGGCGGGCAGAAGTTAGCTGGTAACCGAAAGGCGGTGGCAATCTCCTCACTCCAGCAGCCCTCCGGTACATTCAGCAACAAGGTGCCTGCGGCATCAGAGATCTCCATCTGTACTTGGCCTGTCATGCGGTAACGCAGATAATCTTTCGGCAAGACAAACCGCGCTGCCTTAGCGAACAGTTCCGGCTCATGCTCCTGCACCCAAAGAATCTTGGGTAGCGTAAAGCCTTCCAAGGCTGCATTGCGGGTAATGTCCAGCAGCTTGCCGCCCAGCTTGGCTTCAATATCACGACATTGCTTGGTTGTCCGTGTGTCGTTCCAAAGAATGGCATTGCGTAGCACCTTGTTCTGCTCATCCAACAGGACCAGGCCATGCATCTGCCCGGAGAAGGATACGCCCGAGATATCATCCGCAGCTACGCCGTTATCCTTCAATAATTGCTGTAGACAAGCCAGGGTACCCTTGACCCACTCTTCAGGATCTTGCTCACTATATCCCGGACGCTCATGAATGAGCGGGTAAGCAGCGGTCGCTTCTCCGGCAATATCACCGTTTTGGTTGACCAGCAGTGTCTTGACAGAGCTGGTTCCGAGGTCGATGCCAATTACATACTTCATCGTGATACTCTCCCTTGCGCTTGGTTCAACTCTTATTTGGTGTTGAAGATATATTCGTTCAGGCGAGCTTTGACCAATTCAAGATGATTGGATTTGTTGACGATTTGGCTGTTTTGCAAAGCGTAAGCTTCCAGCGTCTTGAAGTTGGCTTTGCCGGATACGATGTCAGCACCAATACCTGTCTTGAAGCTAGAATAACGCTCTTCAAGCAGTTGTTCGAAGAATTTGTCTTCCGTCAGCTTGCCAGCCACTTTAAGGCCTCTAGCGAAGGAATCCATCCCGGCAATATGAGCATAGAACAAGTCTTCTGGCTCGAAGGAACCACGTCTTACTTTGGCGTCAAAGTTCACACCACCGGAGCCGATGCCACCGTTTTGCAAGATTTCATACATAGCCAGTGTGACAGCATACATATCTGTAGGGAATTCATCCGTATCCCAGCCCAGCAATGGATCGCCTTGGTTAGCATCCACGGAACCCAGCATATTGTTGGTACGAGCTACGCGCAGTTCATGCTCGAAGGTATGACCAGCCAAAGTCGCATGGTTGGCTTCAAGGTTCAATTTGAACTTGTCTTGCAGACCATATCTTTGCAAGAAAGCAATTGTAGTCGCTGCGTCAAAGTCATATTGATGTGTAGTTGGCTCTTTTGGTTTTGGTTCGATCAGGAATTGACCAGTGAAGCCAATTTCCTTGGCATAGTCGATAGCCATTTGGAAGAATCTTGCCAGGTTATCCAGTTCAAGACCCATATCCGTGTTCAGCAAGGATTCATAACCTTCACGGCCGCCCCAGAATACGTAGTTCTCCGCACCCAGTTCAACCGCAGTCTCCAGACCCTTCTTCACTTGCGCCGCTGCATAAGCAAAAACATCGGCATTGGAAGTTGTTGCTGCACCATGTACATAACGTGGATTGGAGAACATGTTAGCCGTATTCCACAGCAATTTCACGCCGCTGGCTTTCATGCCTTCCTTAATTTTGGCCACGATTACATCCAGGTTCTCGTTGGATTCCTTCAATGTTGCGCCTTCTGGAGCGATATCGACATCATGGAAGCAGAAATAAGGAGCGCCAAGCTTCTCAAGGAACTCGAAGTTAACTTCAACGCGAGCTTTGGCCAGATCAAGGCCGGATACTGTTTCCCAAGGACGAATCATGTTGCCTTGACCAAATGGATCGCTACCGTTCATTGTCAGCGTATGCCAGTAAGCCACGGCAAAACGCAGATGTTCTTTCATCGATTTACCGAGTACAACTTCATTCTCGTTATAATGTTTAAATGCCAGCGGATTGTTGGAACCTGCACCTTCATACTGAATTTTGCTGATGTTTTTAAAATAACTCACACTAAATCCTCCCAGCCTGATTTTAATTGAAGTAAGCCTTTACATTCTGTCACTAACAAGTAGCATGCCCGCCGTATGAGGGCCGCATGCCGTTTGCATTTTGATCGTAACACGTTATACTTAGTTTGTCTAGTGAACTAACTAAGTTATTAATCAAGCATTTGATGACCTGTGTTATGATGAATAGAACAAAAAATTCCATGCCTTTCAGACATGGACCGACGAGGGAGATTTTATGAAGAAGACCGGTGATCAGCAGCTTATCAAGAAAATGAATAAAACTATCGTCCTCGATACTATTCGGCAGCGACAGCCGTTATCGCGGGCTGATATTTCCGCTGCGATCGGCCTGAACAAGGCAACCGTATCCTCCCTTGTATCCGAACTGATCGAGAGTCGCCTGGTTACAGAGATCGGACCCGGAGCCTCCAGCGGTGGGCGCAAACCTACGCTGCTCCTGTTCGAGCGAAGTGCCGGATACGCAGTAGGCATCGATATTCGTGTCAATGACTTGCTGGCCGTGCTCGTAGACCTGGAGGGTAATGTCTTGAAGGAGAAAACGACAAAACTAAGCGACTTCTCCCCTGATACCGTGCTGAACCACATCCGTCAATCCATCCACCAGCTCAGCAAGTCACTTCCAGAATCACCCTACGGGATTGTGGGTATCGGGATCGGGGTACCTGGACTGGTAGACGAGAAGAGCCAAGTCATCTCCGCACCCAATTTAGGTTGGAATCAAATTGATTTGCTCGGAGCCTTGGCCCCCGAGTTCGGAGCCAATATTCATATTGATAATGAGGCCAACGCTGGTGCCATTGGAGAGAAGCTATATGGCGCCGGGCGCGAAGCCCAAAACCTGATCTACCTGAGTATCGGAATCGGGATTGGCTCCGGCATCATTGTAGACGGGGCCCTATACCGGGGGACGTCGAACTTCTCGGGAGAGGTCGGACATATGACCGTGGCCGAGAATGGCCCGCTCTGCCGTTGTGGTAACCGTGGCTGCTGGGAGACATTGGCCTCGGAGAAGGCGATGCTGGACCGCGCCGCCAAGCTTTGGAGCGATTTGGTTCCCGGACTGGAGGATATCATCGCCTTTGCCCGCAAGGGAGATGCTGAGGCCATTCGCTTAATGAACGATACCGGCAATCAATTGGGCGTCGGACTAGCCAACCTGGTCAATATCCTGAATCCCGAGCTGATCGTGATTGGCAATCGCCTGTCACTGGCAGGTGAGTTGTTGCAGGACGAGATGCTTCGCACCATTGAGAACCGGAGCTTATCGTACCATCGTAAGAAAACAACTGTTGCTTTCGCCACATTGGGAACTAGCTCCACAGCCCTGGGCGCAGCCTCCATGCCAATTACGATGTTCCTGAGTGATCCCGACGTTCTGCCTGCTTCTAAAGTTAACTCTTAACAAGCAACCCCCTCTGGACCAAAAATTCCAGAGGGGGTTGTTATATACCATCACTTCTTCAGTTTCTCTGCTTGATCCTGAGCGTCAAGATAAGGTTTATTGACGAAGTAATACATAAAGCCCATCAGCAGGACCCCACCCACTAAATTGCCGAAGGTCACCGGAACTAGGTTATGCACCACGCCACCGAACGATATCGTCCCCGGATGGTTCAATACCAGCGCAATAGCAAACGTACACATGTTGGCAATGCTATGTTCATAGCCGGAGATGAAGAAGCAGAAGACGAACAGCATCATCGCGAACATCTTAGCCCCATCCCCCTTGAGGGACATCGGAATGAAGAAGGCCAGACACACCAGCCAATTACAAAGAATGGCCCGAAAAAATAGTTCCGAGGCCGGGGTCGTCATCTTGTGCTCCACCACATCAAGCAGGAAGCTGTTCACCGACGCATCGGTGAACAGGCCGGTCGAATAGATCAGAAGAGCAAATGCCCCGGCCCCCAACAGGTTACCAACATAGCTGAACACCCATAACTTGCTGACGTCCTCCCACTTCAATCGCTTCCGCAAGGCGGCGTATGTATAATAGAATGTATTTCCCGTGAAAAGATCTCCCCCACCGTAAGCAATCAAAATAATAGCAGCGCCAAACGTTAGTGCAGCCATAGGGTACGTTAACGGAGAATTCTCCAGATAGAAGTAGTTCCCGGTCTTGAACGCAACAATAACTCCGAACCCGATGAACATACTGGCCAACATCGCTCTGGCAATGTATCGCAGATGGCTTTGCTTGAAAACTTTATATTTCTTGAGTGCCAATTCCTCGACCTTTAGCAACGATTCTGTCTCCATAGTGCCTCCTTAACTTGCTGTTCTGCATTCCTGTTAGCATATCCTGCGTCACGACTAGACATCCTAGATGAAATAAATGTTCAAATTTTAGATTAAACGGTGTTGCATCTATTTACAAGGGGACCAGAGATATGCATAATAAAAGTAAGACTATAATGATAATGATTATCATTATTATATGATGCTATTTTACAAGCATCGGCACGGAGGAGACGAACGCGATGAGATTGTTAACTGCCCGCAAGCTGCCCCGGCTAAATACCGATGATTACCTGGACCTGTTGAACCTCGCGACCCGCTTGGGTGATCTGCAATGGCAAAAGGAAATCATACGCAAGCTGGAAGCGAAGCAAGCCGAATTAAGCAATGTCAGCCAGTAGCATATATATGCCTATGCAAGCCAACAAAGCGTGAGCACCGGGACCTGATCCGGAAAGCTCACGCTTTGTTGGCTAATAAATGTATCAATGCCCGCTATTCTTTGCTCATGACCGACAGAATTTGATCAAAAGCCTCCTTCGCCTCCGGGATCGGATACAACGGGAACACATGGGCCATTTTAGAGTAAACAAAGAAGTTATGGTCTATCCCCTGCTTGTTCAGCTTCTCATCCCACAACACGCTATCGGGATAGCCCCCCTCATAGGTACCGACAAATACCGTCACCTTTGCCACCTTGTCAAAATTCCCAAACAGCGGAGAAATACGCGGACTGGTGAGCTCTTCATCTCCAGCCCATTTCTTAGCGGCGTATAACGCCCCAGGCACAGCAAGCATGGGATCACGCTCCACATAATCGTCGATTAACGGATTCTGGAAGGACAAATCCATAGTAGGCGAGAGAGCAACAATATCTTTAGGCTGCGGGATGCCCGCCTCTGCTAATTGTTGACCGAACCCCAAGATAATGTTGCCGCCTGCGGAGTCTCCCATGAGCGTAATCTGTGACGGGGCATCCACGGAATCCAGTACAGATTGATAGAGCTTCTGCAAGAGCTCATAAGTCTCCTCAAACGTATGCTCCGGCGCCTTCGGATAAATAGGTACGACAACCCTCGCATCTGTAGCCTGAGCAAGCTTATCAATGAACTTCCAATGAAAAGAAAGGGGTTGCTGAACCCATGCCCCACCATGAACATAAATAACGACGGTTTGTTCCGAGTCCTGCTTATCGTTAAACGTATACACCGCATAATCGTCCAAGCGTTCGCTCGTGACCTCGCTCTTGTATTTCTTATCTGGCAGTTCATATTCCTTCGAGTCGATCCTCCCTTCCAAACTCTTCACCATCAGCTCTTCCGAAGCAAAAGTCTTCTTGCTGCCACTCAGCACAATCAAATCAGAGAATATTTTACTTCTATACGAACGGTGCTCCACCTGATTAAAGTACAACGCTCTTCCACCCAGCCAGCAGGCAATTAGCACCACCAGCACGACAGGAATCATCCATCTGCGCATGAGCTTCACAATCCTTTCTTTCACTGCATCCTCTTGAGGTGTTACAATTATAACACCCCCGATATCAGAACAACATACGAATACAGCGTGATGGGACAAAAGGAAAGGATGTGTCACAGGTGGGCAATGAGGAGCTAAAGCAACTTTCAAAGGCCTCCATTCAGGAGGCCTTTCTGTTGTTGTTGGAGAAGAAGACGTGGCATGAGATCTCCATACAAGATATTATCCACAAATCAGGAGTATCGAGAATGACTTACTACCGTCATTTCGACTCCAAGGAGGATATACTGATTCAATTATTTGATGCCTTCTTGCAAACTATTGCAGATCATACGCCCCAGAGCTTCACTCGCGCCAATAAGCGAATCTTCCTAACGAAGCTATTCACGGTCATTAAGGAATATCGCAAGTTTATAAGAACTTTGATTATGAATGATCAATATATCGGGATGATTCACCGGACAAACCATTTTTACTTGAAGCAGATAACCGCCTCACGGCAGCAGCCCTTCAAATTAATCGGTTTCATTGGCTTCATCTCAAATGTATGCTTCCATTGGGTGAGGCAGGATTGCCAGGATTCCCTGGAAGAGCTTGTCGAGACCTGTCTTCAAACCATCCATTACCCATAAAAATTACATATATGGATCGTCTCGGCCGCTGCCTTCGACTATACCGGAAATCACCAGGTTGGTGGTACGCATCAAGTTGACTTCATAGGGCTTCTCTACTGCGGTGCCATCCGCTTCCTGAATGATTCGGACCACGGGACGATGCACCACGCTCGGGTCCAGTGAGGAGACGATTCCTAGTTGGCCGTTGCTCAGCTTCACCTTGCTCGCAAGAGGATAAATACTAATATGTCGCAGATAAGTCTGAATCATATCCAGGCTGAAATAGCGGTCGCCCACGGCCAGCAAATATTCGATGGCTTCGCCGGGGGTGTAGGCCAGACGGTAATTTCTTCGCGAAATTAAGGCATGATACGTATCCGCTATGGCCACGATCTCGGCAAATTCGTCTATCTCGCCGTGCTTGAGCCGGGATGGATAACCCGTGCCGTTATAGCGTTCGTGATGCTGAAGTGCACATAGCGCAGAGCGAGGGGAGACCCCCTTCATCTCGCGAATCATCCGATAACCGATCTCCGGATGCCGAAGCATCGCTTCCCGATCTGGTTCGGTCAAGGTCCCCGTCCGATTTAACGTATGAGTCGGCAGTTCTGTCATCCCGATATCGTATAGCAAGGCTCCTATACATAAATCCGTCATTTGCGTGCTGGAATATTGGTTGGCAATACCCAGAATCGCCGAGTAAGCCGTCACATGAAAAGAATGATCCAGCAGATAAGGATCGCTTTGGTGGAGTAAGATCAAGCCGTCAATGACTTCCTGACGATTTGTAATCTCATGCAGTACGCTCCGAAACACCCGGTGAAACTGCTGTTCCAATTCAGGCGTTGAAGGCCGTCCGAAGCCAAACTCCGAATCCGCCAGGCCTACCAGAGAATTACGAATCCGCTTCCGCATCTCCTGCTTATCATTAGGATTCAGGAACGATAAGCGTAAGCCGTTAGCGTTAGCCGCATTCTGAGATCCGGCTTCCCCTGGCAACTGTACCCCTGGTGAATCCACCGTAGTAATGATTGCCGTCTGAATTCTTAATTTTTTGAGACGAGTAATGTGATTCTCTGTGAGCGCAGTTCCCGCCCCAAGCATGGTCATTCCTTGTTGATTCAAGATAGGCTCGGCCAAAACATCTCCTGGTTCGAGCATTCGCACATGAACCTCTTTCATGGCATCACCCCATTAAATTATGCAATTGATTACGCAGCAACATGAATAAATGTGACCTTTGGCCTATGCCAACTTTGCCCTAACAAATTAAAAATGTAGTCCAGACCACAGAAAAATAGTTCTCTACAATTTAAAATTTATCATGATTGAAAGGTTTGAGACACTATCCGAAAGTATACTTTGCCTCCACAAATTTCGACAAATATATACAAAAAGTCACTATCCGCTATAAGTCCGCAACGATAATCTAAATATATTATGTTAATCCAAAGGAAGTTTGAGGGTGAAGAAGCATGTGCATACAACCATATGAGTCAACAGGCTCCGCCCAGATTCCACGCATAGTAGGAAGAGACTGGGAGCTTGAGATTTTCACAATGTTCCTGAGTCGTCAGGCCTATATGGAGCGTATGATCTACATTACCGGGCCTTTAGGCTCAGGAAAAACAACTCTAATTCAGGAATTCCAAAGGCGAGCTGTACGTCAAGGAATCGCAACGATGGTGTTGGATGCTACACAATGCAATCCGACAGCATTTGATCTAAGTCGACAAATACTGCATCAGCTTGGGTTATCCGCTACACTCCCCCCTTCCTCTAATCCCAATTTTGTCGTGAGGTCTGCCCTGGAGGGCATTAATAGATGGGCCGAGTTTGGACCTTCTATTTTGTTTATTGACGGATATGAGCGTTTAGAGCCACTTGATGATTGGCTGCAGGAATTTTTCTTCGCACAAATAAGCCGGAAATGTCTACATGTACTAGCCAGCCGCAACCCCCTGCCCGATTCATGGACCAAGACTGATTTCTGGCAGCATTCGATCTACCGGATGCCGCTAGGCAACCTGGATCGCAGGAGCGTAGTGGCTTATCTGCAGGCCATGGGTATCTCTAATCCGGAGCAAATTGCCCAGATTTGGCGGCAAACCGAGGGACATCCCCTCAGGCTATTCGCCCTGTATCAGGAAGAGCGCCGAGAAGAGGCAGCCACTACGGACGTTTGGGAGGACGCGCTCGCAGCGCTCCCCGAGCTGCCTCTATTTGGAGAGGCGGCAAGGCCAACGCCTAAGGAGGTCATCTATGCTCGCACCGATCTGACTCACCGGGAGAAAGAAGTAGCCACCCTGGCCGCAGAGGGTCTCACGAACCGCGATATCGCCTCGCGCTTGTTCCTGAGCGAGGTAACGATTAAGAAGCATATGCGCTCGATTCTGCAAAAGGTAGGGGCCAGCAATCGGACGCAGCTCCTCAAGTTATTAATGGATTGACCTCTCTACTGATTAAAATGGCAATAAAAAAACCGTCCGCAAAACGGACGGTTGATGTTGCTGTGTGTTCTTAAGGAAGCTGCGTGCTGCCCATTAGATATCGATCGACCTCGCGGGCTGCTTGGCGACCTTCATGTATGGCCCATACAATCAAGCTTTGTCCCCGCCGCATATCCCCCGCAGCGAAGACCCCTTCCACATTGGTACGAAATTCGCCTAATTCAGCCTTGATGTTGGTGCGATTATCCACTGCCAGTCCCAATTGATTTGGCAAGGTTTGCTCGGGCCCGGTAAAGCCCAAAGCCAGTAATACCATATCAGCCGGAATGACCTGCACACTGTCCGGGACCTCGACTGGCAACAATCGGCCCTCATTCTCCTTCCATTCAACACGAATGGTCTCCACACCCATTACTCGGCCTTGCGCATCCCCCAGCAAACGCTTCGTTGAAGTCTGGAATGCTCTTGGGTCCTCACCAAATATCTGAGCCGCTTCAGCTTGACCATAATCGGTCTTCAGCACCTTCGGCCATTCCGGCCAAGGGTTGCCAGGCTGCCTTGTTACAGGAAGCTTTGGCATAATTTCTAACTGGGTGACACTTTGACAGCCTTGACGGATCGCCGTAGCGACGCAGTCAGTTCCTGTATCCCCACCGCCGATAACAACAACATGCTTGCCCTTCGCTGACAGGAATTTCCCATCATTCAAATTCGAATCCAGCAGACTCTTCGTATTTTTGGATAAAAACTCCATCGCTTGATGAACTCCAGAGAGGTTCCGGCCTTCTACGTTCAAGTCCCGAGCTTGCGTAGCCCCGCCGCACAGAATGACGGCATCGAACTCTGCACGAAGCTGACTTGCTGCGATATCTTTGCCAATCTCTACCCCTGTCACGAATCGGATGCCCTCGGCGGCCAACAAGTCTACGCGGCGCTGTACTACCGATTTGTCCAGCTTCATGTTAGGGATGCCGTACATGAGTAGTCCACCAATGCGATCAGCCCGTTCATATACGGTGACCTTATGTCCGGCCTTATTCAACTGGTCTGCACAAGCCAAGCCTGCAGGGCCAGAGCCAACGATAGCCACTTTCTTTCCCGTGGATGCCGCTCTAAGTTGAGGCTCAATCCAGCCCTCCGCAAATCCGCGATCAATGATTGCCTTCTCGATATTCTTAATTGTGACAGGTGATCCACTCTTGCCAACCGTACAGGCTCCTTCACATGGAGCCGGGCAGACCCGTCCGGTGAATTCGGGGAAATTGTTCGTCTTATGGAGCCGCTTCAACGCCTCACGCCAGCTTCCACGATAGACTAGATCGTTCCATTCGGGAATCAGATTGTGTAGCGGACAACCGGAGGCCATCCCGGATAACAACCGCCCAACGTGACAAAAGGGGGTGCCGCAATCCATACAACGAGCCCCTTGCGTTCTTAGCTTATCCTCTTCCAAAGGGACAGAGAACTCCTGCCAGGATTTCGTGCGCTCCAACGGTTCAATCTCTCCGGGTACCTCTCGACAATACTCCAAAAAACCAGTCGCCTTTCCCACTCGCATCCTCCTATTCCGACACCACGCCTATTCATACACTGCCAAGCATACCAAGCTACTCATAGCCGATACACTTGACGCTTTAACGTGCTGCCGCCATCAAGTAATCTCATGTTATCACTTGCACTTGGCAGTTCAGAATGAAGAAGATCACTACGCGTGAAAAAAATTACAATTCAGGAGTACAGCTCCGAGTCCTTATTCAATACATATGTATTGCACATGTGATCATGCAGGCCACGCTTCTCTGCGGAGAAGGCAATCATGATGTAACCGATACACAGAAGAATTCCCGATATAAATTGGGCAAAATAACGTCCTAAAGAGCGGAGAATGGATAGGCGTTGTCCTTCTTCATCCACAATCTTGGCTCCCACCACAAGCTTGCCGATCGTGGCTTGCCAGGCCGTGCAGGGTAAAGCCACAAAATAGATCATATCCAGCACTCTCTCACCCCAGACGGAGATAGGCAATAACCCTCCAATCGCCCACAGAATAAGAAAATCAATCAGATAAGCCAGGGCTCTCCTCCAGAAGCCAACATAGACGGGGTCTGGATTGGGATAAAACATTCTGTTGTGCCCTAGCTCTCCTTCCTCCGGTCTTGGGGTCGAAGGCGGCCAGGCCGGACTTTGATAGAAGCTCGGTGGCGACATCACTTGAGACATATTAACCCCTTCCTCTCTACCCAAAGTGGCATTTATTTTAGATAATCCAGCTTGATGCTTAACAAGGAGAAACTAGGAAAAAGAGCGGTGCCTTAACTCGGCAACCGCTCTTCTTCCTGATGGTATCTAAGATTATGCTAGTTATGCAGCCAACCTTGTATTAGGAATTTGCAGGCTCTGAAGTATCAGCCGGTTGTGTGAGTTCTCCGGCTCCTTGCGCTGGTACAAACACATTGCTTCTCGTTCCCGAAGACAAGGCGTACAGCTTGGCGTTTACCATATCAGGAACCGACAACACGTAGATATTGTATGCTCCAGTAGCTGGATTTAATGCATTGCCATTCACGTCCTGCGTAACAATCGCTGTGATTGGTCCCTGATTACTTGCAGATACACTAGCCCCTCGGCTCGCCAACTGAATGGCAGCATCCAGATTCAACGACTGTCCATCCGGTGCAGCAAGCACTACATAGGAGTTGATATAACGGTTATCCGTAGGTGGGTTGAACGCTACGGAAATCCGATCTGCTTCTGATGTCGGACTCACCTGAGTCACAGGAGCGACCGCTACATTGTTCGAATTTACCACCAATTTGATACCGTTGGAGGCTTGTGACAAGGCATTGGTACCACCGCTTTGCGCTACAGTGAGCACAAAGAATTGATACGTGGTATCTGTTGTCAGTTCATTCCCCCAAACATCCTTCGAGGTTTGCAACGGAATCCGAACATTTGACCCAAACGGTGTTACTGAAGTGTAACGGTCTGCTGACCGTACATCGTTAGCATCTGCTAACCGGAAGCTTCCAACACTCGCTTGTGGAACCGCCAGGATGCGATATTCCACTACATTGCTCTCATTAGCCAGCTTGTTGAAGCTAACGATGATATCACGGTAGGTTCCGCTGTTGCCTTCAAGCTGTGCATACAGTCCGGATACGGCCTGCACTTGGCCGCTATCGGACAAGGTAATTTCCTGAGAGTACCATGACAGAGCATTACTGCCTTGACCGGTTGCCGCTACGGATAATACGTATACCCGGTAACTAACCCCGTTACGAATTGTTGCTCCATCCACATCTCTGGCTCCTGCAGCAAGATCCACCGTCAGCGTTGATCCTGAACCGCCTTTGCCTACATAAGTGTAATTGGTATTGCCCACATTATTGGCGCGACTCAAGTCAAAGCTTCCTGCATTATTCGCCTTCACCACCAAAATCCGGTAGTGGCTGAGCTTCGACTCATCACCGGAGCGGGTGAAGGATACGCGCAAGTCGCGACCATCTCCCTGGTTACCAATATCCGCTGCCGTAACATTGGACGCTGGAGCAATCGTATTGCCCGACAGCGTGATAGCCGACGAATAAGAGGATAAAGCGTTATTCAAGTTATAGTTGTTGTTCGCTACGGAAAGAACAAACACCCGGTAGCTAACGCCATTACGAATCGTTGCGCCATCCACGTCCCGAGCTCCTGAGCCAAGTACCAGGGATTGAGTATAACCCGTCTTACTAACCTCGGTATAGTTGGAACGAGATACATTGTTGGCTCTGGATAGGGTGAAGTTCCCGGCATCGGACGCCTTCACGACCAGAATTCGATAAGAGCTGATATTATATTCGTCCGCAGCCGGATTGAATGATACACGCAGATCGCGGCCATCGTTCAAATCACTCACATCACTGACATTCAGATTAGATACGGTGCTTACGCTATTGCCATTCGTCAGCGTGATCGCACTTGAAGCCGAGGACAAGGTATTGCTTCCCTCGTAGGAGCCCGTACCTACTGCCATGACGAACACACGGTATCCTACGCCGTTGCGAATAGCGGTACCATCAACATCCCTTGCACCTGAAGGCAAGGCATATTGAGAGATGTTATACCCTGTTTTGTTCACTTGAATATAGTTTCTGCTGGACACCGTATTAGCTTTGGCCAAGCTAAAGCTGGCATAATCGCTGGATTTAACTACGAAAATGCGATAAGAGCTAATTCTCGACTCATCGGAAATCCGGTTGAAGCTGATGCGCAAGTCGCGCCCATCCCCATAGTCGTTCCAATCCTCTACTTGCGTAATGACCGGGGAGATCATCGAGCCAGTGCTAAGAGTAATGGCCGATGAACCCGTGGATAGCTTGCTGGAAGCTGTCCCCGCATTGCTGACCGACAGTACGAACACGGTATAGGATACGCCCGACTTGATCAATTCGCCCGAAGTATCGCGGGACGAAGATGTCAACTGACCTGTAAGGGTCGTGCTGCTACCCGATTTGTACACCACCGTTGAATAAGAGGTAGGTACCTTATTCGCTGCGGTCAGGTTGAAGCTCGAGGCATCCTTCGTCTTGACCACGAATACACGATAATTTGCGATGCTGCCTTCGCTGCTGGCCCGTGTGAAGCTCACACTCAAATCACGGCCATCTCCGAAGTCGCTCACATCGGTGGCACGAACATTAGATGCTGCCGCAACCGCCGAACTGTTCTGTAAAGTCACAGATGGAGAGGCTGTCGACAGCGTTCTGCCGCTATTCCCCTTGCCCACTGCCAGAACAAAGGCTACATAAGCCTGGTTCTCACGGATCGCCGAGCCATCCACATCCTTGGCGTTAGAAGAGAGTACCAGGGCCGGGTCTGAGCCCGAAGGTGCTAAGCTGGTATAGTTGCCTGAAGCCACCTTCTGGGCGGCTGCCAGATTAAAGCCGGAAGCATTAGCTGCCTTAACGATCATAATCCGGTAATGATCTACACGAGATTCGTTGGAAGACTTGGAGAAGCTTACTTCCAAATCACGGCCATCTCCGTGGTTAGCCACATCCCGGCCATATACATAGGCTACCGGATTAGGATCAAGCGTGTCTCCGCCGCCAACTCCGCCACCCGAACCGGTATTAATCGTTACTCTCTTGGACTGACTATTCCAATCTACCTGCTGACCGAGCGCTTCACTGACGAAGCGTACAGGGACCAGCGTTCTGCCCTTGATGCTTTGGGCTGGTACATCAAGCAGCACAGCCTCATTGTTGATCGTCGCGGAACGTGAGTTCAACTTGAGTACGACGGTTGTGCCTGTCTTATACGCCGTTACCGTCTTCAGCGTCTGGTTATAGTTGACCGTTGCATCCAACGCTTCAAAGATGGCCCGCATCGGCAACATGACCCGCCCGCTCACGACCACCGGCGCCTGATCGGTAGCCAAGCGATTGCCGTCAATATAAACGCTGATCGGTGTAGCAGCCGAGGCTTGCGGCTGATACAACATAGGTACAATTAGTAATGCGGCTAGAAGTGAAGCCCATAGTTTCTTCACAAATTCATCCTCCTTAGGCTCGTGAATAGAGCGAATAAGAAATATCTCTTGCCCAATTTGACGTTTGATCTTACGTAAAAGTTGCTGTCATTTGCCTAACTAAGCAAAATTACCTATTTTTTTGAGTTGTTCAGAATTTGTACAGATCGATGTGCAGATTTTGTTCAGGACATTTTTATAAAATATGAAATTATATCCGAAGTCAGAGAGGAGATAAATGAGCAATATCACAGTGCAGAAATAATTGAAGAAAAAGTCAGCATTGGTACTAGATTTATTTCTGTGTTTTTCATTTTTCATTCTAGGAGGAGAACATGCGTACAATAGAACGTCCTAATCGGTGGAAACGTAGCTTCAGCACTTTTCTTGCCTTCACCCTCATTGCCAGCAGCTTGTCCCTGAGCGTATTCTCAAGCAAAGCAGAGGCTGCTTCTACAACCGCTCTTCCAGGTGGTATTGATGCTTCGAAAATATCATTATGGGTAAAAGCAGATGGCGACATTGTTGCGGATGACCACGGAGTTGTCTCTCAGTGGGCAGATGCTTCTGCGCATAATCAGTTTACGATAGCGGGAACGCCCCAACTTGAAAATACCACGACGAACTTCAATCCTTCCGTAGCCTTTGACGGATTCAGTTATCTCCAGGGAGACACTGGAATTACGATGGAAGAGGCCTACACCGTTGCCATGTGGAATGGGTTAACGAACGGTCCCAATGGTCAAATAACCAAAGGAACTGTTCTTTCGAGCATATTACCCAATGGTTCATCGGCTCAATATTATTTCTGGGTTTATGCTAACTACTTATACACTGGAGCTGCGCCTTATAATACGGTACCTGCTCCGGAAGACCAACAATATCATATCTGGAACGCTACTGAGCAGCTTTATCAAAAGAACGGCGGCGATGTAAACTCTACTATTGCTACTAATAGCACCACCATCAATGGAATTCCACAAATCGGTAAAAGAAACAATTTTACAGACGGTAGTAATATGGGCAATATGAACGGAAATATCGCCGAGGTTATCGTCTTAAACGAGAAGGCAAATGATTCTGAACGAAGCAGAATTAACAGCTATCTTGCTCTCAAATATGGCATGACTTTAAATAATGGCGCCAGCAATTACGTAGACACCAGCAATCAGCCTGTCTGGGTAGCAGATCCAGAGTATGCTAGCAACATTGCCGGAATTGCACGTGATGATGCCCAAGGCTTATATCAGAAGCAAAGTCATAGCATCCAAGCGGAGAATACTAACGCAGTTGCCCAAGTATTAATCGGACTTAATACCCTGACTGACACGAATATTGGCAACCAAGGTACGCTGACAGATAAGCAATATTTAATTTGGGGAGATAATGGCGTTGCCGATAATGATGTCGAATTAAAATTCACAACCCCGGTTGGCACAACACATAAAAATCAAACCGAGCGAATCTGGAAGGTGCAAAATACAGGGAATATTGGTGAAGTCAACATCGCCATTCCTCAAGCAGCGGTTCCATCCGTTCCTACACTGTTCATTGGCTCAAATGCAACTGACTTCGCTTCAGCCACCCCTTACTCTATGACAGAGCTAACGGTGGCCGGCGTAGACTATTTTGTCACCAAGGCAACCTTGGAAAATGGTCAGTATTTTACCTTTGCTGTAGACGATGCTCTATTAGCAAGCTTGACTATTACCGAACCGGGTAGAGAAATTGTAAATCAATCACCAACCGAAATCGGTGGTCAGGTTCAGCCCGATTCAACGGTCACGGTGGTCATTAAAGATAAGCAAGGTAATATCATAACCACTGGCCCAGCTACAGTCACTGGCGACAGTTGGAGCTTCGTTCCGTCTACAGATTTAACCCCTGGCGAATATACCATTGTTGTGACCGCTGACAAAAATGGGGATACGGTCACTAGAGAGCAAAAGTTAGTAATCGTAGATAAAACTGCCTTGCAAAATAAAACAGACGAAGTGAAAACATTAGTAGAACAGGAATACACAGCGCAAAGCTGGAGCAACCTGGAGCAAGCTCTGGAAGCTGCTGAATTAGTTCTGGCTAATCCGTCAGCAACGCAGGCACAAGTAGATGCCGCACTAGCAGAACTGCAGCAGGCACAGGATAATCTAGTGAAGCTGGGTTCATACGACGATGGGTTGCAAATCACGCAGCCGGATACAGTCACATCAGACACCTACCCGACCATAGGGGGCTTGGTAGATGTGCTTCTCCCGTCTTCCGTCACCTTTACGCTAAAGAATGATCAAGGCGACAATGTACTAGAAGATATCGTTGCAACGGTTAATCCCACAACCGGCGAATGGTCCTGGCCTTATACACTGCCAACCGGCTTACCGAACGGCACCTACACCATTATCGCCACGGCAACAAATGGTCAGCAAACGGCAACCAAGCAGCATACGTTCCTGGTAGACTCACAGCCGATCGTCGACAAAACAGCCTTGCAACACAAAGCAAAAGAAGCTGATACTCTGGTAGAGGATACCTACACTGCAGAGAGTTGGGGCCATTATCAAGATGCATTATGGCTGGCAAATAGAGTGTTAATTGATCCTGATGCAACGCAGGGAGAGGTTGATGCCGCACTTGCTCATCTAACAGCAGCACAAGATGCACTTATAGCTCTTGGGAAGGGCTTGAGTAACTTGACTTCTCCAACGGGGGGCTCGCTAAGTCCAAGCTTCCAAACAAAGATAGCGAACTATACCATGACGGTGGGATATCCAACAGCAGCCATTGATTTTACAGCCATTCCCGTAGAGGAAGGCGCTAAAATAACGACTACCGTAAATGGACAGGCAGGAACGCTTGATCAAATTCCTTTACGTGTCGGGGAAAATATCATTATTATTTCCGTCTTGGATCAAAATGGACAATCCCAGCACTACACCATTAAGGTTTACCGCCAGGCAGACTCTTCAAGCCCAGGCAGCGGTGGGGGTGGAAATAGCGGCGGAGGTTCACCAGCACCAGAACCAAACCCTGATACAAAGACAAAAGTCAAAATTGAATTGGAAATCGATGGTGAACATCCGTTAGAAACAACAACCATCGAGATTGAACGTACAAAGCGAGCCAACGGTCAAACAGCCGACTTGGTAGCATTTACGGAAAAAGTCGCTAACGAAGCCGCCGAGAAGGCCAAGCAGATTGGCAATCATATCGCACGTATCGTCATTCCTGATGCCAAGGATGAAGTAGATGAAACGACGATTAAAGTCTCGAAAGGATCCTTGCAAATCCTGCGAGACAACAGCTTGTCATTAGAGATTGCCACTGAAAATGGTCATATTGCAATTCCTGCCAGCTCCATAAGTGATATAGACCGAGACTTCTATTTCCGTCTGGTTCCGGTCAAGAAGGAAAGCGAACGCCAACTGATTGAACAACGGGCAAGAGCAGAACAAGTCGTTCGTGAAACCTTGCAAACCGATGAGGTTCATGTTGTAGCACGCCCGATGACGATTGAGACGAATATGCCAAGCCGTCCCGTTCAAGTAACCTTGCCATTGAAAGGCATTGATGTACCGGGCAGCAAGGCTGGACGCGATGCCCTGTTAGCACAGCTTGGCGTATTTATCGAGCACACCGATGGAGAGAAGAAGGTCGTTCTTCCAGAGTTGGTATCTACGAAGAAGGACGCCTATGGATTGCGCTTCACGGTGGACAAGTTCAGCACCTTTACAATTATTCAATTTGATCCTTCGGGAACCGGTACGCACAATGCATATATTAAAGGATTTGCCGATGGAACTTTTGGTCCTGAGAAGAACGTGACCCGAGCGCAAGTAGCTACCATGATTGCCCGGATCTTAGGCTATACCGATGGTCAAGTTGTAGAAACATCACCATTCAAGGATGTAGCCACAGGCCATAGTGCTGCTGGAGCGATTGCCTTCGTGAAGCAACAGGGAATCATGAACGGAGACCAGAATGGTAATTTCCATGCAGGGGCAAATATCACACGTGCAGAAATGGCCACTGTGGTAGCCAATTACAAACAGCTTCCGGTAGCGGATAATGTCTTGATTACATTCAATGACACCCAAGATCACTGGGCACAATGGATTATTGAAGCAAATCGTGCGGCCGGCATTATTCAAGGACTTGAAGACGGCAGCTTTGCACCAAATGCTTCCTTAACCCGGGCCCAAGCTGTCGTAATGATCAACCGCATGTTTGAACGTGGACCTCTATATGGCGTGTCTGTTCCAAGCTTTCCGGATGTGAGTCTGACTCATTGGGCATTTCATGACATTGAAGAAGCAGCAAAATCACATACGTATATAGTTGATCAGGATCATAAAGAACAGCTTAATAGCTACTAAAGTACCGACAGATAATAGCTCTCTGCCCCCTCCGTGCGAGCTCCATTCAGGCTACATAAAGTAGCCTGAATGGTTCTCACGCGGAGGGGATTTATTATATACTAGCACTTGACCAGCGATATTCGTAAATATTCGACAAATTATGTAGGGATGAATCTATGAAGAAAAATGTTGTTATCACAGCAAGTATAGTTTTATTGTTCATTGTTGTTTTAGCAATAGAGAACGGACCATACTTGACTAGCCCCCGCTCTAATCCGGTAAACCATGGAGCCGTCGTTATCCAAAGCAACCAGTTGCAATCAACAATCAAGCTAAACGGACAATGGTCTTTCTATCCCAATCTTCTAATTCCGGTTGATCAACCGCTTGAAATATACGCTGATAGCCGCATGCTTATGCAGGTTCCCGATAAGTGGAAGGACCACTTCGAGTTTCATAAAGCAGGTCCATTAGTCGGAACCTATCATCTTTCCATAAAGGTTCCAAAGGAAGGACAATACAGCTTGCTTTTTCAGTCGGTCTATTCCTCAAGCAAAATTTTTATTAATGGCATTGAGGTAGGCGGAAAGGGGAATCCCAGTAAGTCTTTTATTGAATTCCAATCGGCAATTGACGATAATTTTACGGTATACAGCCAAAGTCAGCAGGGTGAATTGGATATTTTGGTCCATGTAGCCGGCTATAATCAGTATTCAAAGGCCGGGATTAACTATCCGGTAGAATTCGGCACCAAAGAACAGATTGACCAGTTATATCAACGCAAAAATTGGATATATACCTTAGTTAGCATTGGACACCTCACTTGCGGTGCTGTTTTTCTAATCAGTTATGGTCAAAATCGACGTAGAAAAGAAGAATTATTTTTAGGTCTGACCATGCTGCTGATAAGCTTTTTTCTATCCATAATTAAGCAGAAAATATTCTTTCAAATGTTTCCTATCGTATCGACGGTAAATCAACTGCGTCTTCAATTGGGCGTCATCCCCTTAATACTCATCTGCACCACACTTTTTCTTCATGTCATGTATCCAAAGGTAGTTCAGAGAAAATCGATGTACCTGATGATTACTGAACTATTCGTTTTCTTTTTTATTTATGGTATTTATAACCCGTTAGCTCCGGACAAGAGCGAGGCCAACCAACAAAATATTATTCTTAATCAAATTTTATATATCATTTGGGCGGTTCCCCCTATCATCTACCTGGCAAAAATTATGATTCAAATTATGAGGAAAAAGCTGGAAGGCGCTTCGTATATACTCATTACTTTTGTAGCGAGTTGCTGCTATTCTGCGCTGACCATATTAGATTTTTTTACTGAGATACCTTTAAATTACAGTCCGTTAGTTTTTTTTCTATGCATTCTAGTGAGCTTTGCCTCACTCTTAAACTATCGTGCTAATGCCGCTTTTATCAAGATGCAAGCCGTGTCGGAGGAATTGATCACTCAGGACGGAATGAAAAATAAATTTCTGCTAAAAACGTCACAGGAGTTGCGTACCCCTTTGGAGGGAGTTCTAAATTTGTCCAAATTGCTCATGGAAGGTGCTCAAGGCCCCTTGAAACGCACGCAACAGGAGCAAGTCATTTTAATCCATAATATTACGCAACGTATGGAGCATCTTGTGGATAATCTCTTATTTTCGTCTAGTCACATGTCTGGAGAGTTGCGTATTTCCCGCCGGGCTGTATCAATAAATATTATTAATGACGTTGTAACGGAGATCCGCAATTCAATGACAGACAGCGAACATATCCGCCTAATCGTTGAGATAGATTCCAACGCTCCGCCCATGCTGACGGATGAATTGCGCTTTAAGCAAGTGCTATACAATCTATTGCATAATGCTTTTCAACATACCCGAGCAGGAGAGATCAAGGTTACCGCCTATCCACAGCATCAACAAATGATTATTGAAGTCAGTGATACGGGTATTGGAATTCCTCCTGAGGACGTAGACCATATCTTTGATGCCTTTTATCAAGTGAAGAATAATGATCTCAAGAAAGGCCTGGGATTAGGGTTAAGCATCGTGAAAAATATCGTGCATCAATTGCAAGGTGAGGTTTACGTAAAGAGTATCTTAGGAGAAGGAAGTCTCTTTACGTTCACTATGCCACTGGCCACGGAAGAGATGGTTAGCATTGAAAACTCGCTGGGAATAGACCATGCTTCTGCTTCAGGATCATTACATTTGGACTTGCCCTTTGTTCACGAGGGTAACCAGAGTAAGGTACTGGTTGTAGCAGATCATCACATCAACCTGAAGGTGCTGGCTGATACGCTGCTGTTAAAGGGCTATACCGTTATCGGTGTTGATAACAGTGTGGATGCCATCGACTACATGGCAACTAACCACGTAGACTGCATGGTCATTGATATGATGGTGGGCGATGTGTCCAGCTATGACTTATGTAAGCAAGTACGTTCGCAGTATGATATGTTGGAGCTTCCGATTATTGTGTTGACGACGATTATGCAGCATTCGGATGTAACACTTACTCTGCAATTAGGAGTTAATGATTACTTGCAAAAGCCCGTCACCAGAGATGAGTTCCTGCTGCGTGTCGAATCCTTACTGGCTGTCCGCCAAACTTCCTTGGATGCTATTGAGGTAGAGATGAATTATTTGTATACCCAGGTAGCCCCACACTTTGTCTACAATACTCTCAATAGCATTATTGGTTTGAGCTATAGTGACATGGACCAAACTAGAGAAGCACTATACTCCCTATCCACCTACTTCCGTGCGAAGCTTAATGTTCATTATCGTAATAGCATGGTCTGGATTGAGGAGGAATTGGAGCTTGTACAAGCCTATTTATCTATTGAGAAGATGCGTTTGGGTGAGCGCCTGACCGTTCACTACGACATTGATGAATCTATACAACTCATGATTCCTGCCTTATCCTTGCAGCCCTTGGTGGAGAATGCGATTATTCATGGTCTGTCTAAAAAAAATGAAGGCGGCACAATTAAAATCAGCGTCCGAAGGCAAGAGGCCTTGGTTAAGATTGAGATCTATGATAATGGCGTGGGCATACCTGCCCAGAAGTTGGAACAACTTCTTAATGACGAAGGTACCCGGATTGGCTTCGCGAATCCTCTTAGAAAATTCAAATTGATTAAGCATGCCACGCTGGATGTATACAGTGAAGAAGGACGATATACGAGAATTGTTATCCTGTTACCTGAGGGTGGTCGATGATGAATATCATTATAGTGGACGATGAAAAATTAGCCATTGATGTGTTAAGCATGCTGCTCAAACGACAGGTACAGTTCGACATCCATATTAAGGGTGCTTTTACCAACGCCACAGATGCCCTGTTATTTCTGGCGAAAGAACCTATTGATATCATGTTCCTGGACATAGAGATGGTTGATATGCATGGCCTGCAGGTTGCAAAGCAGCTCTTGAAAAGACAGCCTTCATTACAGATTATATTTGTAACGGCACACGCTCAATTTGCTGTGGATGCCTTTGAGATTGAAGCTACCGATTATCTACTCAAGCCTGTTCCTGAGAAACGGCTCATCAAAGCATTAACTAAATCGCAAAAAAAGTTAGACGATGCTGCTATGCATCAGAAAATAAAGGCTCCCTATATGTACGCACATACTTTGGGTAGTTTCTACCTACTGGATACTAGCCAACAGGTCATTAAATGGCGAACCAAGAAAGTACGTGAATTGTTTATTTATTTGTGGATTCACCAGCAAAAGCCTGTGCTCAACGCGGTGCTAATCGAAGAGCTATGGCCGGAGTTAGAATTGAAGAAGGCTGTTCAAAACCTGCACACTTCAATCTATCAATTAAGAAAACTGCTCAAAGAGAATGGCTGTCCGGATGGGCTTCAATTGATGAATACACATTATCAACTGAAGCTGGAGATCAGGAGCGATTATGAAGTGCTAAATCAGTTATTGAGGCAAGACAAGCACACAGATGAATCTATTCAACAGCTTCTCGATTGTTATGAAGATGACTTTCTTGCTGATGCCGAATATCCATGGGCGATTCAAATTCAGACTCATCTAAAAGAAAAGGTCATCCAAACGCTTCAACAATACATTACAAACAATGGTTCAGTTAATGCAGGATTATACTATAGTTGTCTGCAAAAGTTGCTTGATTTAGATGAATACAACGAGTATTATATGGGCCTGCTCTTAGAGGTATTCATTCAGCAAGATAACAAACAAAAGTGTACAGAATATTTCAAATCGATTGAAGCAAAGCTGGCAGAAATTGAAATGCCTGTTCCTGCAAAAATCCAGGCTAGGTTCAAAGATTACATGCTTAAACCATGATAAGGAGCGCCTAGTCCCGAATAAGACTGGCGCTCCTTCTATCTCTAGTTAGCATTGCCTCGCTTGGGCAGCAGCTTAACGTACTCGTCGGAGAGACGCATTAGCTCCGTAATATATTCGTAGTCACTGCGATAAGACTCCAGATCCGTCACCGGCTGTAAGGAATCCAGCGAGACGGCCGAGCCATCATCAAAGCCCGCCCCCGGCACGAATATCACCTCATCGTTGAAGAACGAGCCGGTCGGCAGGTAGTAACGCATCCCGATCACATTGCGGTCAACGCTCAACAAGTCCTGGCCCAGTGCGACAAAGCCCTCATCCTTCAGCGATATCCCTAGCAAGCCGGTGATCGTCGGTAAAATATCCACCTGCCCTCCGGTACGGGGCGATACTTCGCCCATCGTTTGACCGGGAACATGAATAAGCAAGGGGATATTGAAACGGCTAATTCGTTCATCGTAAGCGACCCCGAGCTTCTCCTGAATCTCCGCAGCGGGTACATCCTTCTCCTGCAAGCCGAAATGATCCCCGTAGAACACCAGCATGGTGTTCTCCCACATCCCAGCCTCCTTCAAACGTTCAATCAACGTACCAATCGCATAGTCCGTATAATTGATGGCCGTGATGTAGTTGCCGAGCATCGTTCCCTCCAGATCAGCAGGGAGCTTGATATGGCGTTGATCCTCGGGAACGATAAACGGATTATGGCTTGATGTCGTGACAAACTGGGCGTAAAAAGGCTTGGACTGGGCCTTAAGCTCAGCCAGCTTCTCTATACCCACCCGATACATTTCCTCGTCTGAGGCTCCGAAATCATTGAAATGATCATTGGTATAAGACGGCTTGTCGTAATACTGATCGAAGTTCAGCGCCGGATACAAGCGATTGCGATCCCAGAAAGTCACATCGTTGATATGAAATGTATTCGCCGCATAGCCGTGAGCCTGCAGCAGCCGTGGCAGGCTGGGAAGCTCACGGTCGCCGAAGCTGGTCGACATCGCTGCGGTCGCTGTTGGATAGATTGATGTATTTGACATAAACTCGGCATCTGACGTATTGCCCGGACCGATCTGCTGATAGACCTGTGGGAAGTAAACTCCTTCCTGAGCCAACTGGTTCAGAACAGGCGTCACCTCCTGGCCATCTACTTGCAAATGAATCGGGAAGTTCTGGAACGACTCCATCTGGATAACGATAACGTTCATCCCCTCTGCCACGCCGAAATAGGGCGAGCCCTGCCCCGGCGTCGACTGGTAAGGGTAACTGTTTTGCAATTGCTGAATCTTGAGAACGGTCTCCTGAAGATTACCCTCAGCAATCAGACGCTCTTCTTCCTGATTACGAATGGCCGCATCTACCTGGAAGTTGAAGAAGCCGACATTTTCCGCACGCACCAGTTCGTTGTCGATCGCCTTGCCGGTACGAATATACAGGCTGGATAACAGCAGGCAGACCACCATAACGGACAAAATCGCAACCTTCCGCCACAAGCCCCTCCGCGGCCGGTCTGTCCGGAAGCTTAAGCCCTGCACGGAACGCAGTCCGACGACCCGATCCCCCTGGCCACGACGCTGAAGCCCCTGCACAATTCTTATGCCCACCAAGACCGGCAGATCCACAAAGTAAAGGAACTGCTCGGGCCGCAGCAAGGAAGCTACGCTGGCCTTGACCTCGGGCACCTGATTAATCCCGCTTAACACGGCATAGGTCGGGACGGTCCCGAAGTAGGCAAAATATACCGTGGCCGCGAAGAAGACCATAGACATCATTAGATTGAAGGCGAAATACACGCCCCATTTGCCTCGTACCGGTGTCACCAGTTCTATCAGACATAACAACGCTACTACCGACAACCACTCCGCGGGCAGTCCCTGAACGGCAATGCCACCATAAAAGAAGGTTCGTAGCAATAACAACTTCGCACCCAGCAGCACGAAGGTTTCTATAAATTTATATCGGTTGTTCGTAATCATGTTCCCCATCTCATTTCTCTGTATTTCCCGTGTTTTACAAACTTCATGATTTTCTATTTGTTTATTATAGCACGGTAAAATTCAGAGTTCATTTAGGGGGAAACCCAGGCGTACCGCGGTAAGTCAAGTCAACGCAGTACCCACCACACTTTTTTAGACGAAATCAGCCATGGAACGAACGTTCAGCTTCCCGGGATGCCCGATCACAAAGGCCTCCTGGCTGTCTGCTCCTCCACGTCGCCGGAATTCAACGGTCACTGGAACACCTGGCATCAGATCAAAATAGTTATCTGAGAAGATGCCTTCTTCTTCGGCGGATATCCAGACCTGACGCGCCAACACATCGCTGGACAAGGTATAGCGGCTGCCTTGGCTCCCCGGCTCCTCCTGCACAGAGATGGAAGCAGGACATATCGGCTGCTCCTTGGCGGTTACGAAGTAATGCGGCTTGCTATCCAGCACGATCCCGGCCACTTCCAATACGGAATAGAGCACCACCTGATGCGGATCGCAGCCTGCCAGCCATACTTCTCGGTCCAACGCCGCCACCTCGGTGACAGCATCGGCTCCGATGACTACATCCACCGTATCCGCCTTCAGCAATCCACCACGTATGTCATAGAGCGATAACCGAAGCGTTCCTTGCAGCGGCTCCCGAAGATCGGATACTACTTGCATCGTAACGGGTCCACCTTCGGATTCACGAATCGCCAGCATGACCTCGCGGAAGCTGCGGCGAACGGTATATTGCAGCGCCTTCCAGCGTCCGTAGTAATCCATGCCCGCCCAGGAGGCTACCGGCCAGCAGTCATTCATTTGCCAATATAAGGTGCCCATGCAGTAAGGCTTATTCCGCCGGTGCGCTTCAATTGCCGTCCTGATGGCTTCGGCCTGAAGCACCTGGCTCATGTAAAGGAAAGATTTAAAATCCTTGGGCGTCGGCAAATACAGATCCATATATTCCTTGATCAACTGATTGCCACGCGCATTCTTCT
Source organism: Paenibacillus senegalimassiliensis (assembly GCF_001486585.1). Classification (GTDB taxonomy): domain Bacteria; phylum Bacillota; class Bacilli; order Paenibacillales; family Paenibacillaceae; genus Fontibacillus; species Fontibacillus senegalimassiliensis. The sequence continues at coordinate 252,489 of NZ_LN909042.1, read as the reverse complement.
GGTGGGCCAGCATAATCTCAGATTCCAACGCTAATTCGCTTTCGGGCGCGTATTTCATCACGGTGTCCAGCTCCGGGAAGGATTGGAAGCCGTATTCGCTCATGAACCGTCCGATCCGTATGTCATAGTTCGAGAACGGCTCTACCGAATGCCATACTCCCCAATAATGGACATCTCCTTCTCCCGAAGGCTGGTAAGCATGCTGCTCGCTATCTCCAGTCAAACGACGTAATGGAGACGATGGCCAATAATCGACCCCATCTGCCAGCCGCTGCACCGCCTCAGGGAGAACGTTGTGGAACACCGCTTCATAGTCGGACCAGAGCTGCTCCCGCTGCTCCTGCGTGTAATCCTGCTTCCAGCCCCAGCCGACATTCTCAATATAATGAGCCCAAGCAGAATCGATCTCATTATTGCCGCACCACAAGGCCAGAGACGGGTGGCGACGCAAGCGCTTGATGTTGTACTCCGCCTCCAGGGCAACACTGCCGAGAAAAGCTTCGTCTCCCGGATACATGCTGCATGCGAACATGAAGTCCTGCCATACGAGCAGACCGTACTCATCGCACAGGTCGTAAAAGATTTCTTCTTCATAAAATCCGCCGCCCCACACCCGCAGCATGTTCATCCCGCTTTCGGCTGCCGATGCAATCTCATGGCGGTAGCGTTCGGCGGTCACCTCCGTAATGAAGCTATCATTCGGAATATGGTTGGCCCCCTTGGCGAAGACCGGAACACCGTTTAGCTCGAAATGGAAGGAGGCCCCAGCTTCATCCTTCTCCCGAACCAGCTTGATCGTACGCAATCCCGTCTTCACCTTGGCGGACGTAGCAACAGCTTGATCCTGACCCAGCAATTCGGCCTGGAAGCTATACATCGCTTGCTTGCCCAGCCCCCGGCACCACCATAATTCAGGCTGCTCGATGGCCGCACTGAGCGTGACCTCCTGCGTTCCCGCAGCAAGAACAACCTTACGTTCCCAGATCAACTTGCCTGTAGTCAACCGCAGTGTTCCCTGCCAGTTCTCCTCGGCTTCTACCTCCAGCACAGCGGTCAATCCTGCCAGAGAAGCATCTACCCGATCCTGACGAATGTGGAAATCTCGGATAACCGGACCTTCCCACGCCTCAATACGTGCCTCACGCCAGATCCCGCTGGTGACAAAGCGCGGACCCCAATCCCAGCCATAGTGATACGGCGCTTTGCGAGCGAAAATGCTGACTCGCTGTTCCCCCAGCCCACCAAGCTCGGATTGGTCATTGGATGCCGGAAGAGCATACCCCAGCCGCTCAAGCTTTGGCAAATCCTCCTGAATCGGAGAACGGAAGTGGACTTGCAGCGTATTGGCTCCCGGTTGCAGCAGCGGCTTGACCTCTACGCGCCAGGCGCGGAACATATTGTCCGCGGACAATACATGTACACCATTCATCGATATGTCAGCATAAGTATCCAGGCCATCAAATACCAGCTCGACCCGCGGCATGGCAGACCAGGCCGGATTATACTCAAACGTCGTTTCATATACCCAATCCTTCTTGTCAATCCACTGTAAATCATGCTCATTCGTTCCATAGAACGGGTCAGGAATCAGGCCATGATGCAGCAAATCAGTATGAACTGTGCCAGGTACCTTGGCCGGGTTCCATTTCGTCTCATCAGATGCTCTAAATCTCCAGTCAGTCAGCAAATAGCGGTGGTTGGTCATAAGTCCTCCATCTCTGTTGATTAAGATATGATTCATTATAGAACACATCCGTTAGTTTTTGTTATAATTTTGTTATTACTTTTCAGAAAACAAATTACAAATTCATAAAGAAGGCAAGGCGAGACAATAAATGACATTTCAGTCCATTTCTATGTGCAGGATAAGGCGATAAACTATAAATGTAAGCGCTAACAAACATTTATGATAAGGGGTGACACGGTTTGAACAAGAAGGCTCTGATTGCGTTTGTTTGCAGTTTTGCACTAACTGCCGTGCTGGCAGGCTGCGGCGGAGGAAGCAATAGCCCAGGCAACAATGACACTGCCGCTAACAACAGCAATACCAGCAGCAACGGCGCTGCCACCGGGCAAGATTCAGATGGAGATGCAGCCGGCAAGCCAAGCGGCAAGGTCACGTTCCTGACGAACCGGACAGATATGATCGGTAAGGAGTATGACGAATACATCAAGCGCTTCAACGAAGAATACCCTGATATCCAGATCGAATTTGAGGCCAGCCAAACCGACTATAATCAGCAAGCGAAAGTGCGCATGGCTAGCGGAGAGCTGCCTGATCTGATGTTCGTGCCGGACATTCCTAACTCCGATCTGCCAAAGTATTTTGCACCGCTTGACGATCTGAGCCTCAGTGCAGAGATTACCTTTAAGGACTTTAAGGCCTATGAAGGCAAGCTCTACGGCATCACGACGGGCAATTCCACCTCCGGTATTGTTTACAACAAGCAAGCCTTTGCCGACGCCGGCATCACAGAGCTGCCGAAGACTTGGGATGAATTCCTCGCGGCCTGTGAGAAGCTGAAGCAACAGGGCGTCATCCCGTTATCCTCCAACTTCAAGGACAAATGGCCGCTTGGCAGTTGGGTGTACGATATGCCTCGGGTCATTGAGAATAACAAAGACTTCTCCAATGAAATCATTAATACGGATACTCCATTTACGATGGATAACGGCTACGGCAAAGCGATGTCCCTGCTCAAAGAGCTGGCTGATCAGGGCTATCTGGAGAAGGACATCAACTCTACCAACTGGGAGCAGTCGAAGAAAGACCTGGCGAACGGCAAAATGGCCATGTATTTTCTCGGCAACTGGGTCATTAATCAGGTTATCGGCGTAGGCGCGGAATCGGATAATATCGGCTTCTTCCCGCTTCCCTTCGATAATTCCGGAGATGTGCGGGCCGCCTTCAACCCCGACTTCTTCTATGCCGTCAATAAAGACAGCAAGAATCTGGATGCCACAAAGGCCTTCCTGAAATGGATGCTGGAGGATTCAGGTTATGAAGATTTTGCCGGATTCATCTCGCCGCTTGCGGGCCGTGAATCCAAGCTGACCCAATTGGCTGAATTCCAGGCCACCGGCGTAGACCTCCAAGAGGGCGTGCCGGATGATACGAAGGTAATTGAAATTCGCAACAAGGCACAAATCGACCTCCCTGCCATTGCACAGGAATTTGTACTGGCCAAAGACCCGCAAACTGTACTCGATAAATGGAACAAAGCCTGGGCCAAGGCCAAGGGTGAGCTAGGCTACTAAAATGTATTGCTGCTGGAGGGCGTGCTAACAAGATGTGACTGAGAGCTTGAGAACAGCAAGCACGCCCTGGCAAGCAGCTAAGGAACAAAATGGGTTATCGCCCCGTCGATAATCCATTTTGTAGAAAAGAGGGAATCACATGTTTGGAACCCTGTCCTACAAGATGCAGAAGAATTGGATCATCATCTCCTTCCTGTTGGTGCCACTTACCCTGCTTCTGCTATTCACCTATTATCCCGCCGCCAAGCTGGTCATGTTCAGCTTCACCGACTGGGACGGGTATAGTCCGGAGAAGCCCTGGGTCGGCCTCGCTAATTACAAAGAGGTGTTCTCCAATCCAGATATCTTCGGCGTGTTCACCCACAACTTTGCTTATTTTGTCATGGGCATTCTGCAAAATATCATCGCGATCTATTTCGCGGTCATTCTGAACGGCCGCCTGCGCGGGCGTAATGGCTTTCGGCTACTGCTGTTCCTGCCCTACATTATGAATGCTGTAGCGGTGGCCTTTATGTTCGGCTACGTGTTCGACACTACCCAAGGTTCGCTCAATCTATTCCTGCAAAGTCTCGGCCTGAACAAGCTCGGCGAGACCAGTTGGCTGGGAACAGCCGGGCTCGTGAACTATTCGCTGGCTTCCACCGGCCTGTGGCGGTTCATGGGCTATAACATGGTCATCTATATTGCCGCGCTGCAAGCCATACCGAAGGATATCTACGAAGCTGCTCGTATCGACGGAGCAAATGGCCCGCAAACCTTCTGGCGCATCACCTTGCCAAATATGAAGCCGGTCATTCAACTGAACCTGTTCCTTACCGTGACGGGGGCGCTGGAAGTCTTCGACCTGCCGTTCGTGTTGACCAAGGGCGGACCCGCCGGGGCAAGTCAGACCTACGTTCAGCGGGTCATCGACACAGCCTTTGCTTATAGTCATTACGGGCTGGCCTCGGCTATGAGCATTATTTTGCTGCTGTTTGTCATTGCCGTCGTAGGTCTGCAACAATTCGTACTTAGCCGGGGAGGGAACAATAAATGAAAACACGCCAGCTTTCACTGATGGATGGCCTGAAATACCTGACCCTGCTGATGGGTGTATTCGTCGTACTCTTCCCTCCTTATGTCGTCATTGTTAACTCATTCAAATCGGGTGAGGAATTCAACACCGCAAGTACCATGGCGCTGCCTAGAAGCTTCTTCAACTTCGAAAATTTCCGCATCGTGTTCGAACGAGGTGGGTTACTCAGCGGATTTGGCAATACCTTGATCATTATCTGCGTCTCTCTCCTGTTCAACATCCTGTTCGGCACAATGGTGGCTTACGTGCTGGGGCGCTTCTCTTTCAAACTGAAAAAAGTGGTGTTCGCCCTCTATCTGTTCGCTACGGTCATTCCCAGTATCACCACTCAGGTCGCCACCTTCGGTGTAATCAAATCGCTGGGCCTTTACAACACACTTGGCGCGCCCATCATCTTGTATATCGGGGCCGATGTCATTCAGATCATCCTGTATCTGCAATTCATTCGCAACATTCCCGTCGATCTCGACGAGAACGCTATGGTGGAAGGTGCATCATTGTTCCGCATTTATCGCTCGATTATTTTCCCGCTCCTGACACCCGCAACGGCCACCTTGATTATTTTGAAAACGATCAGCATCTATAATGACATGTACACGCCGTATCTCTATATGCCCAAGCAAAGTCTGGGCGTCGTGACTACGGTACTCATGCGCTTCCAAGGGGTCAACGTGGCGGATTGGAACCTGATCAGTGCGGCTATTTTGTTAATTCTGCTGCCTACCGTCATCCTCTATTTCTTCTTGCAGAAGTATATCTTTGAGGGTGTCACCAGCGGGGCTGTAAAATGAAGCTCTGGCGAAAATTGTGGCTACCCTTTGCCAACCTGTCGATGCAGAAGAAGCTGGTCATTATTTTCGTCTTCCTGATCTCGTTGCCCATCACCTATTTCAGCTATAGCTCCTATCGGTCCAGCTTTGAACTGGTGCTGGGCAGCACGACGGATGCCGCCAATCTGATGACGGACAATGCCATGGATAAGGTAGACCGGTACATTGCCGACCTCAAGCGCTATACCCTGCTCCCGCTGTATAATAAAGATGTGCAGAAATATCTGGATCAGCAAGGAACCGATTGGGATAAAAATACGACGATGGATATGTTCCTGATGTACGTGAACAACACCAAGGAAGAGATTCTGTCCACCTATCTGGTGGATCGTTATGATACCGTCTTCTATTACCGCAGGTCCGGCATCAACGTGTTGTACCCGGAGACTCGCATTGCACAGTGGAAGAACATGACCCGGCAGTCCGGCTCTGCGCCCGTGCTGTCGGGCACACACCTGATTCGCGCTAATGATACGGAACAACGTCAGGTGTTTACGGTCGTCCGCTCCGTCCAGTCCACCAGCACACTCAGGCATATCGGCCTGATCGCCATCGATGTTGACAGCAAGTTGTTGGAAGATATTGTTGCTCCACTGGGAGCCGTTACCCATGGCGATGCCCTGATTATCGACGAGGAGGGCGATGTCGTGTATAGCAGCGCTCCCTCCCGGTGGGTGGGCAATCTGAGCGCAAGCCCCTGGCTCACCGGAGCCACCGGGGAACGGGGCAGCTTTGAGCTGGATATAGACGGGGTTCCCTACATCGCCGTGTACACCGCATCAATACATACTGGCTGGAAGACGCTGGTCTATATCCCCTCAACTGAGCTGCTGGCACCCATGAAGCAGAACCGCGACAAGCTGATGATTACGTCGTTGTCGATTATATTGCTCGGCCTGCTGGTGTCCATCATCCTGTCCTACGCGCTGACCAAGCCGCTCAAGGCCACCGTCCAGTTGATGAAGCAAGTGCAACGCGGCAAGCTGGATGTCGCGGTTCAAGTTAAATATAATGACGAAATTGGTATGCTGGGCAGTCACTTCAATCGCATGATCTCCCGCATCAGAGAGTTGCTTGAAGAGGTAGCCCTAACAGAAAAAAGCAAACAACAGGCGGATATGCTGGCCCTGCAAAACCAGATCAATCCGCATTTTATATACAATACGCTGGAATCAATTCGTATGCTGGCCGAACTGAACGATGATGATCAGGTGGCCGACTTAACCTATCTGCTGGGCCTCCTGCTGCGGTACAGCATCACTCGCAGCGCCGACGAGCGCTCCACCATCGGCCAGGAAATTGACCATGTTCGCAATTATTTACTGCTGCTCCAGATTCGGTTCCCTGGCAAATTCAACTTCAATTTCGATATCCCGGTCGACTTCGCTCCCCTGTCTATTATCAAGCTGGTGTTCCAGCCCATCGTGGAGAACGCCGTCTTCCATGGTCTGGAGAAGCGTGAAGGCTCGGGAACGATCACCATTCACGGCTGGCAAGAGCATCGAGATGCCGTCTTCACCATTCATGATGATGGCATTGGAATGACGACGGAACGACTGGAAGCCCTGCATCACAGCCTCAAGGATGGGAAAACGGACAAATTCGGCATCGGCTTGCGCAATGTTCATGAACGAATTCGTCTTCACTACGGACCTCGTTCACGTCTGACGGTCAGCAGCAGGCCAGGGGAAGGCACCACCGTGACGCTACGAATCGCTGATTTGTTCAACTTGAATAGTTAGCCTTGAAAAGGAGGGATTCCCCTTGCTACATATTGCTATCGTGGATGATGAAGCTTCGATTCGGGAGGGCCTGGGGAGAATTGTCGGCAAAGAGAGCGAGCAGTTTGTCGTTACCGGCTTATTCGCCAATGGTCAGGAACTGCTGGACCGCTTACTGCTTCAAGATATCGCAGTGGATGTAGTCATTACCGATATCCGTATGCCGGTAGTCGATGGGCTGGAGCTAATCGGGCAAATCAAGGCCTTATACCAAGATATCCGCTGTCTGCTGATGAGTGGCTTTACCGACTTTGAATACGCCAGACAAGCGCTGCGTTATTCGGCTGTAGATTATTTGCTGAAGCCGATCAATAAGAAGCAGCTATTCACCTTGCTGCACAAGCTGGAGGAGGAGAAGGAAGCTGGCCATCGCCAGGCCCAACGTCTACGGCAAGGGCTGCTGCTCTCCTTTCTCAAGAATGAGCCAGGACTATGCTCGAAGCTGCCAGAGCTAGCGTTGCCGTGTCCCTGTTTTGTCGTATTCGCCTTGAAGGGGGCCGCAATCGAGCCTTTGCAGGATGCGCTGGAACAGCTACCCGGCCATTTGTTCCCGGACTGGGATCTGGTGGAGACCGGGGAGCAAGTAGTTGCTCTTGTTGGTTACGCCATGGATATGCCTGAGGAGAAAGAGTTGCAGGCCTTAGCTGATCAATTACAAGGGATGCGGCTTGGAAGTAGACTGCTCGTTGGAACAAGCCGGGGCTACAGACAGCCCGCCCTGCTGGGCCAGGCCTACCATGAAGCCGTGAACGCCTGTGAGCTTGGTATCTATGACGAAGCCGACTGGAGCTATCACCATTACGGAGCCGCAGATGAGCGTACAGCAGACCATGGGGAAGAAGCAGAAGCTACGGCGTTGTTCGCCCATAGCCGGGAAGCGCTGATTCAGAAGCTGCAGATTCTGGAGCTTTCGCAAATTGAAGCTTGTTTGCAGCACTTGTTCACGTTATCCCGAGAACAGATGCTGTCCCAGAGAACCATTGTTCTTCTAGGCCGCCTTATTCTGGACGCCGCTGCCGCCGAGGTTCAGGAATGGAGCCAATATACCGAGTCATCTGCTTCAAAAAAAATACTAGAAGCGCTGAGCGCCTCCCTTCACTTCAATGAAATGCAGACCCTATTCATTGCCGAGTTCATCGGTATACTAAAAGTCATTCGTAATATTCGTCTGGAGCAAGCCGGAAAATCGGTTGAGACCGTCAAACGCTGGATCGCCAAGCACTACCACGAGCCAGCCGAGCTCAGCCAATTGGCCGGGCTGGTATTCCTCACCCCTACCTATCTGAGCAAGCTGTTCAAGGCGGAGACTGGGATGACCATTACGGATTACTTAATCGAGATAAGGATTAATCACGCCAAGCTTTTATTACGTGAAGCCTGTAGTCTCAAGGTTCACGAGATTGGCAGCAAGGTGGGGTACCCCGATCCCGCTTACTTCAATAAGCTGTTCAAGCGTATGGTTGGTGTCACGCCCAACGAGTATAAGCGAATTTCCCGATAAATCCAGCTCTTCCTTTCACATGCAAAAAAATAATGATATTCCCCTGTGAATCATAGTATGATGATGGCGAAAGTCTATCATCTACGCATTCTTGAAAGGGGTTTCATATGCGGAAAGTCTGGATCATCTATTTGCTGCTCCTTGCCTGCTTCGCCTTCTATGTGCTGGATTACCGCGCGCAAAGCCAGGTCAATGATCAGCGGGCCATGGGCGGCCTGCGAGGGAGCATGGACGAGAAGTATGTCATGGTCACGTTTCAAATGGGCATCGACTACTGGAAGAGTAGCCTGAAAGGCTTTGAAGACGCGGCTCAAGGGCTGAACGTATCTGTGGAATATCGCGGGGCTACCCAGCGGGATGTCCATGAGCAGCGCACCGTTCTGGAGCAGGTCATTGCCAAGAAGCCCGCCGGCATCGCCATATCCGCCATGCATGCGGAGGAGCTGACGGCGACGATCAACAAGGCCGTAGAGGCCGGAATCCCGGTGGTGCTCTTTGATTCCGATGCCCCCGGAAGCCGGGCCTATTCCTTCCTGGGGACCAACAATTATGCAGCCGGGGCCGCCGCAGCCGGGAGGATAGCCGAGCTTACGGGGGGACAAGGGAAGCTTGCTATCATCACCGTGCCGGATCAGCAGAACCATCTGGACCGAACACAGGGATTTGCCGACACAATTGCCGCCAATTTTCCTGACTTGAGCGTTGTTGTCATCAAGAATGGCAAGGGCGACCCTCTCTACTCTCGCCAGGCAGCGGAAGAGATTTTGCAATCCTTCCCGGATGTAGCCGGCATCTTCACTACAGAAGCCAACGGGGGAATTGGCGTCGCCGAGGCGGTGCGCGAATTCAGGCCCGTTGTTGCAGGACCGAAGATCGTCAGCTTCGATACGGACAAGGGAACACTCGACCTGGTCAAGAGCGGAGACATTAACGCTACCATGGCCCAAGGCACCTGGAATATGGGATATTGGGCCATGCAGTTTCTGTTCTCGCTTAACCATAACATGAACGAGAACCGCAATCCGGGCTCCATGCGGGTGCCACAGCAGGTGGATACCGGCATCACTATCGTCACCCGGCAGAATGTGAATGATTATTATGCGAAATAGACGTACGGAACGTCCCTGGGAGCTCCGCCGCTTTCTGCTGAATAACTTGCCAATCCGCTATAAGCTGATCGTTCACTTTCTGCTCATCAGCATCCTCCCCTCTATTGGGCTGGGCCTGCTGACGAACTGGACGGTCGACCGCATTATCGAGCGGCAAATTACAGATACCACCCTGCAACTGATCAGCAAGGTCAATCATTCCCTGGAGACCTATGTGGAGAACTTGCAGAACATGACCTATTTCATATCGTTCAATCCCGAGGTGCGGCGCTTTCTGGAGGGCAAGCCGGGGAGTCCTGAGGAGAATGTACTGACAACAACCGCGGAAGAACGGGCTAGTATAACTGCAAGCTTATCCTCCACCCTCGACTTCAGCGATACGGATACGCCTGAGCAACTGCTGAAGGCAGGCAACGAATACTATGAGATTCGCAAATTTCTGCAGGGCTTCACCACGCTGCATTCCGAGGTAGCCGGGATTATGGTGGTCAACAGCCAGGGCAAGTACATCAGCAATGAAATGTATGCCCGTACAGAAGAGAGCCTGACCCGTGAAAGTTGGTATGCGGAGGCTATCCGGAACAAGGGAATCTTCAAAATCATTGGCCATCCCCATAGCCGCAACGTCACGACACACGTTAATTATCAGGATAGCGAGGTGGTGTCCGCGGTTCGCGCTATCCTCGATCCGGATACCCAGCAAGTCAAGGGCGTCATTCTGATTGATCTCAAGCTTCGTGTCATTGCGGAGACCGCTCAGGATGTACGGCTGGGCAAGACGGGCTACCTGACCGTGGTTGACGGCGAAGGTGAGCTGATCTATGCCCCGCCAGACCCTTATATCGAGCGCATTCCACTGGAGCATCTCGATCCTTCCGGTTCGGGGACCTACTCCGAGCGAATCGGAGGCCGCGACTTCCAATTCGTCTACAGACATGCCACGTTCCCCGACTGGACTACCGTTGGGATCTTTCCTATGGCGGAATCAGCGGCCGAGATGCGGGAAATTCGCTTCTATGTCGTCAGCTTCGTCTTTATCGTTTGCCTGCTGGGGATGACCGCTTCCTTCTACCTGGCCCACTCGATCTCAAGACCAATTGGACAATTGGCCTCCTTCATGCAGAAGGCCCAGTCCGGCGACCTGACGATTCGTCACTGGAGCGACCGCACCGATGAGGTCGGCTTGCTGGGGCGCCAGTTCAATGCCATGCTGCTGCAAATCCATCGGTTGCTCTCCTTGACGGAACTGCAGGAACGGCAAAAACGGGAGGCCGAGCTGCGTAGCCTGCAAGCTCATATCAAGCCGCATTTTCTGTATAACACCCTCGATACAATCCATTGGATGGCTCGCCGCCGTGGGGCTGAGGATATCGCAGAAATGGCCGAATCGCTCTCCAAGCTGTTCCGCATCGGACTCAGCAAGGGGAACGATATCATCCCGCTGAATGATGAAGTGGAGCACATTCGCAGCTATTTGCAAATTCAGCATGTGCGCTATCAGAATAAGCTGGATTATACGTTAAGCATCGACCCGAAGATTCAGGATGTCCATGTCCTCAAGCTGATTCTTCAGCCCATCGTGGAGAATGCCATTTACCATGGCATCAAGGAGCGGCGTGGACCCGGACTTATTACCGTAGATGCCTCCGAAGAAGACGGCATGCTGGTCATGACAATTCGGGATGATGGCAAGGGAATTCCCCCGGATAAGCTTGCCGTCCTGCAGCGGAAGCTGCAAGCGGCCGCTACCGTCAAGGCGGAGGGTCCAGAGCAACCCCCATCTACCCTGGACCCTGAGGACGAGAATCAGCAAGGTTATGGGATGGTTAATGTCCAGGCCCGCATTGCCTTGACCTTTGGCAGTAAATACGGCTTGTCGATTCAAAGTGAAGAAGGCCAAGGGACAACCGTTACCGTACTGCACCCGGTCATTCGGGAGAATCGAAGCTGGATAGGAGGGAACGGTCATGAATGACTTTCACTGGAAGGTGCTGATTGCGGATGATGAGCTCATTATCCGTGAAGGTATTCGGGAGAGTGTCGATTGGGAGAAGTTGCGAATGACGGTGGTGGCCGAGGCAGAGGATGGCGAGGAGGCACTGGAATTGGCGCTGCGCCACGGCGTTCATATCCTGCTCGTCGATCTGAATATGCCCATCATGAACGGCATTGAACTGATGAAGCAGGTTCGCGAGAAGTTGCCGGAAGCGAAGCTCATTATTATTACCGGTCATGATGAGTTCACCTATGCCCAGAAGGCCATCCGCTTGCAGGTCAAGGACTACATTCTCAAGCCCGCCAACCCCGCCCAATTGGAAAAGGTACTGCGGCAGGTTCGCGGCGAGTTGGAGGAAGAAGCGACTAAGCAGCAGCATTTGCAGACGACTTCCCGGCATATCTCGCGCAGCTATCCGCTGCTGCGGGAACGGTTCTGCCAGGAATGGATGGAAGGCGGCTTGACGGAAGCGGAGATTATGGAGCAGTTGCAGTTCCTGAAGCTGCCGGAAGCCAGTCCCGATTGGCTGGGGGTCATTCGCCTGCCTGAGCCCGGCGGCTCTCCCGCTGCGCTGAAGGAGGATGAGCGGCAGCTTTACTGGTTCGCGGTGGAGAATATCGCCGCCGAATGGCTGGGCCCCTATCCCAAGGTAATGTTCCGCGATCCCTTCGGGTTGTTGGTCATTCTCCTTTGGGGGCTAGAAGCGGAGAAGGACTTCCACCGCATTGAAGCTTCGGTACGAACGCATCTGAAGATTGCAGCGGAGGTTCACCTCGCGGAAGGCACCCGCAGCGTCCTGGAGCTGCCGTCTGTCTATCGGGCCAGCAAGGCCATCGTAATGAAGGAGGTCGCGATCTCCCCCCTGGTGCGCAGGGCCAAGCAATATATGCTGGAGCATTTTGCCGATAGCCAGCTTACGCTGGAGGGAATGGCCCAGGCTTTGCAGGCCTCCCCCGCTTATCTGAGCCGGATGATCAAGCAGGAGCTTGGCACAACCTTTGGCAGCTATATCACACAAATCCGCCTTCGCCGGGCCAGCCGGCTGCTCACCTCCACCCTGCTAACCATTGCCCAGATTTCGGAGCAGGTCGGATACGAAACCCAGCATTATTTCAGCACCGCCTTCAAGCGGGCCACCGGCATCTCCCCGATGCAATATCGCAAGGGCGCCTTCGAGAGTGAGCCTGAAGAAGACGAATGAGATGCGGGGCTATCTCATCAGCCCTATCATCCGCTGAACCAAAAACATGTTCTTTCAATTCATCAAACAGGCCTATGCGCAATTGCATAGGTCTCTTTTTCTCCCAACTTGGCCTCATTTCACTCCATTCCCCTCTTCCCCCTCTGAAGCTGTCCTCATACTACCTGACTTATTTCCACTTTTTTGGAAAAGTAAAAATTTTATAAAAAGAGTAGTTTCTATGTAAATACGACCTCCCCCTTCTCTTGCTATACTCCCTAATGAAAACGCATTCATAAAACATGTAGGGGGAATGAGTTTTGAAGAAGTTATTAGCAATCATGCTTACACTGGTGCTTATGCTCAGCCTTGCGGCTTGCGCCGGGGGTAACGGCAGCGGTGCAAGTGAAAAAGGAACCGTCGGCATCGCCATGCCAACCAAATCCTCAGAACGCTGGGTCGGCGACGGCAACAACATGGTCAAGGAATTTCAAGCCTTAGGCTACGACACCGACTTGCAGTACGGAGAAGATGTCATCGAGAATCAGGTATCACAAATCGAGAACATGATTACCAAGGGCGTTAAAATTCTCGTCATTGCTTCCATCGACGGCGGCGCATTGACGGAAGTGCTGCAAAAAGCGCATGACCAAGGCATTCAAGTCATTGCCTATGACCGCCTGATCATGAATAGCGAGTATGTCGACTACTACGCTACCTTCGATAACTTCCAGGTAGGCGTACTGCAAGCCTCCTACATTGAGGAGAAGCTTGGACTCAAGGACGGCAAGGGCCCCTTCAATATCGAATTGTTTGGCGGGTCGCCGGATGACAACAACGCTTATTTCTTCTTCGACGGCGCCATGTCTGTTCTACAGCCGTATATAGATTCCGGCAAGCTGGTCGTTCGGAGCGGACAGACGAAGATGGAGCAGGTTGCTACGCTTCGCTGGGACGGCGCTACAGCCCAGGCAAGGATGGATAATTTATTGAGTGCGCATTACTCGTCAGAGAATGTAGATGCTGTCCTTTCTCCTTATGATGGCATTAGTATCGGCATTCTTTCCTCGCTTAAAGGCGTTGGTTATGGCTCCGGCAGCAAAGCACTACCCATCGTGACTGGACAGGATGCGGAGCTCGCTTCCACAAAATCCATCCTTGCCGGAGAACAAACACAAACGGTGTTTAAGGATACGCGGGAGTTGGCCAAGAAGGCTGTCTCCATGGCTTTGAGCATTTTGGAAGGCTCTGAGGCGGAAGTCAATGATACGGAAACCTATGACAACGGCGTAAAGGTCGTTCCATCCTATCTGCTGGAGCCCCAATCGGTTGATAAGGACAATGTGGAAAGCTTGCTGGTAGAAAGTGAGTTTTACTCCAAAGAAGAACTCGGCCTCTAAGAGAAATCACAAGCATGCCCTGGTGGCGGACGTTTGATCATCCGGGCCGCCGCCATTTCACAACTATGAAGGAAAGGCCGGGTGACGACACTTGAGCGGGACGATTTTGGAAATGAGGGACATTACCAAGACGTTTCCGGGCGTTAAAGCGCTCAGCAACGTCAACCTCAAGGTAACAGAGGGAGAAATTCACGCCTTGTGTGGCGAGAATGGGGCTGGCAAGTCCACGTTGATGAAGGTACTCAGCGGGGTATATCCTCATGGCTCCTACGAGGGGGACATTTACTTTGACGGACAGCCCTGCGAATTCAAGGATATCAAGCAAAGTGAACAGGTTGGCATCGTCATTATCCATCAGGAGTTGGCCTTAATTCCCTACCTGTCGATTGCGGAGAATATCTTCCTGGGCAACGAACAGAGTAAGCATGGGCTAATCAACTGGAACGAGACCACGATGAAGACGAAAGGGCTGCTGCACACGGTAGGGTTGAACGAATCGCCAACCACCCGTGTACTGGAACTTGGGGTCGGCAAGCAGCAGTTAGTGGAAATTGCCAAGGCTTTGTCCAAGCAGGTCCGACTGCTCATACTGGATGAGCCCACGGCTGCATTGAACGAGGACGATAGCGAGAACCTGCTGGCTCTTATTTTGGAGTTGAAGAAGCAGGGAATTACATCGATTATCATTTCGCACAAGCTTAACGAAATCAGCCGCGTGGCTGATTCTATTACAATTTTGCGTGATGGTCAGACCATCCAAACCTTGGACATGAAGGCGGACCAGGTCACGGAAGACACGATTATTAAAGGCATGGTCGGTCGCGACCTGACCCATCGATATCCCGAGCGGGTTCCACAAATCGGCGACGTCATTTTCGAAGTACAGGACTGGGAGGCCTATCATCCTCAGCAAGAAGAACGCAAGGTGCTTGATGACATCAATCTGAACATTCGCCAGGGTGAAATTGTTGGCATCGCCGGGCTCATGGGAGCGGGACGGACGGAGCTAGCTATGAGTATCTTTGGACGCTCTTACGGACGGCATATCCAAGGCAAGCTGTTCCTGCATGGCCAGGAGGTTCGATTTGATAATATCAGTCAGGCGATTGAGCACGGTGTGGCTTACGTTACGGAGGACCGCAAGCAATACGGCCTGATCCTCATCGATGATATCAAGCGTAATATTTCGTTAGCTTCGTTAGGCAAGCTCTCCCGCCGGGGCGTCATTCATGAGCAGGAGGAAGTGCTTGTCGCCGAGGAATATCGCCGCAAGCTTAACATCAAAACACCAAGCATTTTGCAAAAAGCCGTTAACCTGAGTGGCGGAAATCAACAAAAGGTTGTACTGAGTAAGTGGATTTATTCGCAGCCGGAGATATTGATCCTTGACGAGCCCACTCGCGGGATCGATGTTGGAGCCAAGTATGAAATTTACTCCATCGTGAATCAATTGGCTAGCGAGGGTAAGGGCATTTTGTTCATCTCCTCCGAGCTGCCGGAAATTCTCGGGATGTGCGACCGGATTTACGTCATGAGCGAAGGGCGGATCACCGGGGAGGTCCGCCGCGAAGACGCCA
This sequence comes from Paenibacillus senegalimassiliensis, assembly GCF_001486585.1. GTDB lineage: Bacteria > Bacillota > Bacilli > Paenibacillales > Paenibacillaceae > Fontibacillus > Fontibacillus senegalimassiliensis. The sequence goes on along the minus strand of NZ_LN909042.1, from coordinate 236,782 downwards.
CACAGGAAGTATTAATGAAGTCCATGACTCGAGGCAGGGGGGAGACAGATGCAAGCAGTCAGCGAGCTCTTTAAGAAGAACATTCGCCAGTACGGCATGATCATCGCTTTAGTATTTATTACGATTCTATTTCAAATTTTGACCGAGGGCATTTTGCTCAAGCCACTTAATATTACGAATCTGATCTTGCAGAATAGCTATATTCTAGTGCTTGCCATCGGGATGGTGCTGGTCATTATAACCGGGCATATCGACTTGTCCGTCGGCTCCATTGCCGCGTTCATCGGTGCTCTATCCGCCATCATGATGGTGGATTTGGAGCTCCCCGTGTATCTGGCAGTCATTTTATCCTTGGTCGCCGGTGGGCTAATTGGCGCCTGGCAGGGATTTTGGATTGCGTATATCAAAATTCCGGCTTTTATCGTAACACTGGCTGGTATGCTCCTGTTCCGAGGACTTACCATGATTGTGCTGGGAGGCCAGTCGATCGCACCGTTCCCGAAAACATTCCAACGCATCAGCTCTGGCTTTATTCCAGACTGGCTCGGTGGCGGCGAAATCCATCTGCTTACGATAACCCTTGGCCTCTTGCTGTCCCTTCTCTACATCTGGCAAGAGTTCAAGGACCGCCGGACACAGATCAAATACAACTTCGACACGGCACCGATCTGGATGTTCGTAACGAAGATTGCCCTGCTGGTTGCTGTCATCAACATCTTCACGTTCGTGCTCGCTACGTATAACGGGCTGCCGAATATTCTCATCATCCTCTTCTTCCTGATCATCATCTATTCCTTTGTCATGAATCGGATGGTGGCCGGGCGGCATATCTATGCTATCGGTGGCAATGAGAAAGCCGCCAGCCTGTCAGGGGTCAAGACCAAGCGGGTGACGTTCTGGGTATTCGTCAACATGGGCGCTCTGGCCGCGTTATCCGGCCTGATCTTTGCTGCTCGCCTGAATTCGGCGACGCCCAAGGCAGGCATCAACTTCGAGCTTGATGCCATCGCAGCCTGCTTTATCGGCGGTGCTTCCGCTTCCGGCGGCATCGGTACCGTCATCGGCGCCATCATCGGCGGCTTGGTCATGGGCGTGATGAACAACGGCATGTCCCTCATCGGCCTCGGCGTTGACTGGCAGCAAGGCATCAAGGGCCTCGTCCTGCTGTTGGCCGTAGCCTTCGACATCTACAATAAGTCGAAGACGAATTGATGGATTTCAGTAGAAAACCACCGAATTAGGATTGAAATTCGGTGGTTTCTACTTACATTCTAATAATACTCTTTCTTAAAAAGATTAAACCTCCTAATTAGGCCTGATTTGGTGCCCCGTTATTTCCAAAGTATATCTGGCTCCGTGATCAATTCCATAAACACCTATATAATACACTCCTTGTTTGGGAGATTTAATATTTATGTTTTCTTGAGGTAAGCCTTTATTCTTATTAATGTAATAAGTAGAAGGATCCCCTTGATAAGGGTCTGCCCCAGGTTCCCAAATGACTAAATCAAGATTTTCCATATTTTCATCAATAATCAGTAAGGTTACATTTAGATCAGCAGTTGTGGAGCTTTGATAAATCTCATAAATATCTATATAATCCTTTTGCACCCTACCATCAGGTACTCTGATATAAGTTCGATAGTTATCAAATGAACCTGAACCCTGTGCAGCATTTTTAATAGATTCATAGGCTAACAAGCTACCATTGCCATATATTTTATCATAACCGTCCATGCCCATATCAAATGCAGAAAAATTGATAGAACTGGAAACCCCTCGAGAGTACGCGGCATCATACATTAAGCTGTATATTCCCGCAGCCATCGGGCTTGCCATTGATGTACCACTTAGCGTTTCATATTCTCTTGTAGAGTTTGCCTTTGCCGCTCTAATATCTTCTCCAGCAGTGACAATATAAGGGCCTTGACTTCCCGTACCTCTGGATGAAAATTCGCTTAATCCCCAACCGCCCTCATAAGGATCCTTTATACTACCTACTGAGGTCGATGTATATTTTGCAAAGGTACTTAAGGTATCATAATATCTACCTAAAAATTGACCATTATAATATCCATCGCCCTCGTTTCCCGCTGCTACAAAAACAGGTACACCCGCATTTTTAATTTTGTTAATCATATTTACTATATTTGAGATACTACTATATGACGCTTGTGTGCCTATGCTAATATTTACTACATTGATTTTATAAGTGTCTAAATGAGTGTATATCCAATCAAGACCAAGATATATCTGATTGGCCGTTCCCTCCCCATCCTGATTTAATACTTTTACTCCCACCAATGCAGCGCCCGGGGACACACCAGTCTGTACCCCCGGGTCCCCCTCACCTGTACCTGCTGCTATACTCGCAACATGTGTACCATGGCCTTCATCATCATAAGGCGAAGTTTTACCATTTATAGCATCAAACCACCCAATAACTTTCCCACCATCTAAATCAACATGAGAAGCATCTATTCCCGTATCAACAACAGCTATAACAACGTCATTTTTTGTAAAATTAGTTTCTCTTCCATCTAGGTCGCCTGAAACTTGAAAATCGTTTCTCGCCTTTTTTATACCTAACATTTCACTAGCAGCGTTCATGCTAGGGGTAACATCCCTGAACTGGGGTAATTGTGAGATATACATCTCATCTTCTTTTTCTGGCTGTCTAAATATAAATTTTATAGTACTTATAGATTCCAAATCGTCTAATTGCTCTCTGGTTACCCATGCATTATAAGTTCGATACCCAACCCGTTCAAACTCTAATAAATCTCCAAAAGTAGCGTCAATCTCTTTCTCAAACTTAGCTTCAGCGTCCTCAATATCAAAGTCTAAACTAACTTGAACTGGAATTAATCCATTCATACCATCCTTTTTTAACTTCGCCTCCTCTTGAACATCAAACATGATTTTACTTTCAACCTCTAATTTCAACGGTTGATCGTTTGGGCCCAATCCACGTGGCTGGATAGGTTGTAGCTGAATTATATTTGTTTTAACATTTGACGACTCCTTGATTGTTTTCTTATTTATCATTAAAGGATCCATTTGAAGCTGTTCGGCATCTCCGTAGGCGAATGAGAGGTTTGATAACAATACAGTTAACACAAGCGCAATGAATGCTACTCGATTTTTCATTATCATAATCACCTTTCTAAATATAATATTACAAACAACCTCCTGATCCTCCTTTTCTAATTTTTATAAATATTACCAGTATAATTTTACCAGAAATAAATATATAATAACTGTAATTTTTTTCATAATTTATGTTGTAAACAGAATTTATACTGGTCTTTTAATTGGGGAGCACTAATTCCAATTTCATCTCCTGCTTCAGCTATCTGATCGGGAACTTGGTAATTATGAATTGAAGCTATCACAAGCACCTCTTTTACTTGTTCCAATCGGATGATTTGCTCATATTTAATATTTTCAACCAGATATGATTTATGTTTTCTCTTTTTGAGCTCCAAAACATCTCCAAACCATTCCTTAAACGCTTGTTCAAATTCCTCATCCGTATAATTGAAATGTACCAAAACTTCTACATCAAAAGTACTCACCTTATTTTGATTCAATTCCAATTCCTCTCTCAAGAGATAAGTAATTTTCGACTCAGGATCTTCGTCCTTCTCCATAACTCCCTCCTCGGTTAGAACAGGCAACTGAAATGTCCTTGCTTCCTTTTGTACGCTTTGATGGTCGATCTGCTTTACAATTAACTTATCCTGATCTATGATGAGTCCCTCGGTCATTAGCTTGCACACTGATAATCCAGTCATATAAATCTCATCTTCACGTTCGGGTTGTCTATAGATACGTTTTACAGTATTCATTAATTCCAGAACACCCAATTGCTCTTTGTTAACTACCATATCATATCGTCTATACCTAACTCTTTCATATTTCAATTCTTCCGCAAATAAAAGTTTCAATTCTTTTTCAAACTTTGCTTCATTCACTCCAATATTCGCTTCACTATCATCATCCTGTACTACAACACGAACTGGTATTAATACATTCATACCATCCTTTTTTGACTTCTCCTTCTCTTGAACATCAAACATGATTTTACTTTCAATCTCTAATTTCAACGGTTGATCGTTTGGACTCAATTCTCGAGGATGGATAGGCTGTAGCTGAACTGTATTCGTTTTAACGTTTGAGGACTCCTTGAGGGTTTTCTTATTCATCATTGAAGGATCCATTTGAAACTGTTCGGCATCCCCGTAGGCGAATGACAGGTTTGATAACAATACAGCTAACACAAGCGTAATGAAGGCTACCCGATTTTTCATTATCATAATTACCTTCCTAAATAGAATAGATGAATTGCCCTTAATAATGTTTTATCACCCATAGGGAAGACATCTTCAAGACAATATCCAAAATTTAACTCACCCACATTGACGTTACAGACAAGCTATTTGTTGCTCAATTTGTTGCTTGCGGGGAATAAATATTCCTCTACCCGAACACAATTCTATCGCACAGTGCCTCGCTGCGTGGCGATAGTCGGCTAAAGCTACTACAGTATTTAAGACAAAAAAAACGACCCTTCTCTTTTGAGAACAGTCGTTGTGCTTATGAGCAAGCTACTAAGTGCATCCTTGCCGTAATACATTTATTTTTAATTCTTGGCCTGGTCTTTAACCCTTCTTGCAAACCTTCATTGTACGCTGCCTTCCTCCGGCTCAAATATAAGTCTTAATTGGGCGCAGTCTTCACGCAACGGCTCCAGCCGCTCCAGATAATACAACAACGATTTGGTGATTACGCTTAAGGTTAGAGAGTCTCTGGACTCTTTCTTGATCTCTGTGATGGCTTGAAGATAGTCCTTCATCTCCAATTCACTCAGAGAGGCATCATGCTTAACCAATGTCTCCATTCGGCGGAACAATTGCTGTAATTGGCGCGATCTGAGAATGGGCGTGACCTCTTCCGGCCAATAATTTAATATCCAGGACGGCGTATCGAAGAGCAATGGCATGTTCGGCTTGTTGTTCTTAAGCCCCTCGACTAATACCTGGATTAGATATTCGATGTAGATGGCAATTCTCCGACAATGATCATGGGACAGATTAGGCCCGACTACACGGGTGTAGTCCATCATGACGCTAGTCGCAATAAAGGTAACGTCTACGGCGAAACCATCAATTTGCTCCTTGTACAGATCGACAATGCTGTCTTGCAGCCACGTAAATATCTTACGCTCCAGCGTCATCGCCGCATTCTGGATACGTTCGTTCTCATAGAATGGCTGCGTCAGTTCTGTGAAGAAGTTGACATAGGCCCGATGCTTGAAAATCTCCTCCAGATAAATCATGATCAATGCGGTAATTCGCTCATTCTTCGTTAATTCGGCATTACGATAGAGCCGATAAACTTCCTCCTCTAACTCATCGCTAAATAGCTCAAATACCTCCAGCAGTAAATCTTCCTTGCCGGGAAAGTATTTATAGAAGGAAGGCTTGGTCATACCGCTTGCCTTGGCAATCTCCTCAATGGTGGTCAGCGCAAATCCCTTCTCTTCAAAGAGACAAAGCGCCGCCTCCATAATGACTCTTTTTTTACTCACATCCTAGGTTCCCTTTCCTTTGCGGATTCTCAGTAAACAGCCTGACTGGCCCTTCCGGGGAAGGGCCGAATCCCTTACATAGGGAGCGGGCTGTCAGGACCTTCCGGAAGACTTGGCTTAGGCTTCTTTGGCTCCTTCAACTTCTTCGGTTTCTTTGGCTTCTTCGGCCCTGCACCTTGATTCAGCTTACGTTCCTGACGTCTCTCTTTATACATGGCCATCACCATATACAAAGATGGTACGACGATCAACGTCAAGATTGTAGAGAACATCAGACCAAAGATGATGGTATAAGCCATCGGCCGGAACAGGATGCTCCCCGTAGTTGCCAGCGGCAGCATACCGAACATCGCAGTAAGGGAGGTCAGCAGGATCGGCCGGAAACGGGCCGAAGTTGCCCCGATAATCGCTTCCTGTAGGCCTACTCCCTCGCGACGTGCATCCTCAATGAATTCAATCAGTACAATCCCGTTCCGCACGACAATCCCGGCCAGAGAGATAATCCCCATAATACTCATGAAGCCGATGGAGGAGCCGGAAATGAAGATCCCGATTACTCCGCCTGCTGCTGCCAGATACACCGTCGTCATAATGATGAGTGGCGTGGACAGGGAGTAGAACTGCACCGTAATGAGCAGCAGAATCAAGAAGATAACGATAACGAACAAGCTCCCCAGATCGGAGAAGATGGCTGCCTGATCCGAGGTTTCCCCGCCCAGCGTCCAGCTATATCCTTCCGGAAAATGCATGTCGCCCAGCAAGGCGCTCACCTGTTCATTCAGTTCGGTAGCCGTTTTACCCCCTGTTGCATCTGCCTCTACCGTAACCGTACGCACCAGATTGTAATGCTGTACCTTCTGAATCGAGAATGAAGGCTTCAGTTCGGCCAATTGAGATAGCGGCACCTGAGCGCCCTGCCCATTGGTGATATTAATCTGCTGGAACAGCTCCGTCGGGTTGCTATCTTTGTTCTTCATATATAAATTCACATCAATGATTTCCTTGCCTGTATCAAAATCACCAATGGTTAACCCATCACCCATGAGCCGCAGCGTTTGGGTCAAGGTCTTGTAGTCCACCTGATATTGATTCATGGCATCATCATTGATAGCGAAATCCAAGGTATAGCTTTGGTTCCCAAAATTGTCCTTGATTCCGCTAGTACCTTCAACTTGTGCAATCTTCTCCTTCACCTGTTGCGACAGGCTTTGGAGCTGATCCAGATCCTCACCGGAGATACGGACGGATACAGCCGCACCTACAGGAATACCGAGCCTTGGGATATTCGTTATGATCTTGGCCCCTGGATATTGCTTATCCAGCTCCTTCTGCCAAGTCGCCACCGTCTCGTTCCAGTCTTGCTTGTCTTTCGTGCCAATGACTGCAATCTGCCCTACGGTCGGCGAGGAACTGACAAAGTTCGTAATATCCGAAAAGATTTGCGGTGCCTTGCCACCGATCCCGTAGCTGACCGTTTCCGCTTGCGGTTGCTTGGTCACCCAAGCTGCAATGTCCGCTACCGTCTGATTAGTAGCCTCGAAGGAGGTACCTACAGGAAGTTCCACATTAATATTAACGTGATGCTCCTCAGCTTGCGGGAACAAGTCAATCGGGGTGAACAATGCGAACCCGAAGGACAAAGTACCGATCATCAGTCCAGTCAGAGCCGTGAGCAGTGGACGCTTAAGCACCTTGGGAATGATGGTCCCGGAGTACCATTTGGTTGCTGTCTGAATCTGCTTGCCCAGCAAACCTGGCGATTTGTTCTCCTTAATCTCCTTACCCCGGCTTTGTCTGCGCTTCTCATGCCATTCCCGGAAGATCGGAATGATCGTGAGTGACATCAGCATGGACGCCAGCATGGTGCTGGAAATGACGATTGGAATCGGCTTGATGAACGAGCCAACATCCCCGGTCAGGAATAGCAGCGGCATAAAGGCAAAGATGGTAGACAACGTCGCCGTCAGGATGGAGATAGATACCTCCTGGGCTCCCTTGACGGAAGCTACGGATGGATCTTCTCCCAAGTCGCTAAGCCGCCGCTCAATATTATCGTTAACCACCACCGCGTCATCGACCAGGATACCCAGTACAATAATGAGGCCTACGATAGTAATTTCGTTCAAAGTAATCCCTGTCACCGGCAGAAAAATGAGTCCCAGGGCAATGGAAATCGGAATCGCTAAGGCCACAAAAGCTGCCGTTAACAAGTTAAGCCCCAGCATACAGACGATGATAACCGCAGCAATCGCAATTAACATTTCCTTGGTGAGGTCGGCAAACATTTTATCGACCACTTCAAGCTGGGCAAAGGCCGTCACGAACTTGACGTTCTTCGGCAAGTGTGGAGATAACTCCGCCAGCTTGTTGGTGATGGCCTTATCCATCGACGGCACGTCCGAGCCAGTCTGTGCGTTTACATTGATCAGCAACGCCGGCTTGCCGTCATAATACGGCAAATAGTCGGGATTGCCCGGTGCCAGCTTCACTTCAGCGATATCCTTAAGATACACGGAGGAGCCCGTTGGCATCGTCATGATCAAGGCGTCGTTCAGCAGTTCCACGTCTTCCAGACTTTGAACCTGTAATTGATAATTGCGGTTATCAACATTCAAATCGCCGAGTGGCACGCGAATGCTCATATTCTGTACGGACTGGACGACCAGTTCCCACGGAATCTGGTATTGCTGGAGCTTCTGCGTGTCGATCTCGATTGCGACTTGCTGCTCGGGAATCCCCTGGATCTCTACCCCAGCCACGCCTTGAACCGTCTGGAGTTGGTCCCGCCAGCCAATCATCGTATCGTTCAACGCGTACAGTTCTTCCCGAGATTCAGCGTAAATGATATAGGAACCAACAAACGCTGAACTCAGGTTATCATTAACGGTTGGCTGCATTACGCCATCAGGCAGATTAGCCGAAGCGTCCTGCACGTTCTTGCGCAGCTCGTTCCAGGCCTTCTCGGCATCCGCATCGGGATAAGCCATGACGGTAATCATGGAATACCCGCTGCCCGAAGTCGACAGAATTTTATCCACACTGTCTACTTTCTTAATCGCCTGTTCCATCACCTTCGTCACGGACTGTTCTACCTTCTCCGGCGTAGCGCCTGGATATACCGTCGTTACCAGCGCCGTCTTGACGATGGCATCAGGCATATCTTGACGTGCCAGCCCGGTGAAGCTGTACACCCCAACCATGATAAGCATGATAAAGAATAACAGCGTTATCTTGCGTTTCTTAACTAAGAAGTTAATCATTGAACAGCCTCCGCCGTCGTTACGGCATAGCCGTCAAACAGCCCTTCTGCCCCCACGCTTACGATGGTATCCCCTGCCTGCAGGCCGGATACAATGCGGAAGCGGTTGTTGCGGATCTCGGCCCCCAATTCAACTGGAGTCTTGACGGACTTACCGTCGATTACACGAAAGACGTAAGGCTCCTGACCGTTGCTGATGACAGCCTCGGCAGGCACAAGAATAGCCTGCTCCCCTGACACCTGAAGTCCAGCCTTCACCACTTGTCCAGCCAACCAGTCCTTGTTCGGATTAGGCACGCTAACCTCAACAGAGATAGACCCTGTTCCGGCATTGGTCCGTGGATGAACCAGATCAACGGTTCCCGTCCGCGTCTCATCGCCCAACGCCAAGTCCACCTGCTGCCCTGCTTTCCAGGAGGAGATCTCCCGGTCAGGAACGGACAGATACACTTTCAATACCTTGGTTTCTCCAATGGTGAACGCCGGGGAGCCCGCCCCGGTAGCCTGACCTACGACCACCATCTTCTCTAATACCGTACCGGAGACAGTTGCGGTAAGCTTCGTCTTGGACAGGCCCAGTTCTGCTTGCTCGCGAGTAAGCTGGGCATACTTGTACCCTGCCTCTGCTTGCGCTGCGGTAGCCTGCGCTGCCTCCTTGCCAGCCTTGGCCTGATCCAGCATGGACTTGGCACCTGCACGCTGCTCTGCGGTAGCCCCGTTGGTCACTTCCTCTAATTGTTTCTTAGCGCTGTCCAGCGCGTTTTCTGTATTTTTAAGCTGAATTTGCGTTTTTTCATAATCATCCATGGAAATCAGGCCTTCGGCGTATAATTTCTGGAACCGATCGGTATCTGCTTTCACTTTGGTATAAGCATCCTCTGCTTGCTTCACTTGGTTCTCTACGAGAGCCCGTTGCTGTTCAGAAGCTCCCTTCTCCACAGCATCCACATTAGATTGAGCACTGCGAACCTGTGCTTCCGCAGAGGCCAGCCCGGCCTTGGCCGCACTTAATTGGCCCTGAGCCTGCGCCACCCCACTCTGGGCTTGTTCCAATTGCAAACGACTCGGCTCGCTATCCAGGATAGCCAAAACATCCCCAGCCTGGACCTGATCGCCCACCTCAACCAAGCTTTGCTTCACTTCACCCGCAGCCTGGAACGTGACTGTAGCGGAATTGGTAGGCTGTAGTGTACCCGACAATGTATATTCTGCCTCCAGAGACTCGCTCTTTAAGTTCAGCACCTCAACCACGGCCGCCTCATTTTCAGACGCAGCATTCTCTCCAGCATTTCCCGAAGAACATGCGGCTAAAGACAACGTCAGTAACGCCGTCATGCTTAGCCATAAAAAACGTCCCTTCATCAGGATAATTCTCCTCCCATAATACTCATCAGTATTTTTTTTAACTTCAAAGTAACCCAGCTACAATGCGGTTGTCAAGCGCAGGTACTTCTGATTGATTTCACTTGCAACTCTGTGTTAGCATGTTGACCTGAGAGAACATGGAGATAAGGGAGGAAGAACCGTGGGGAAGAAAGCAGTGGGGGTTATCCTTTCACTAATATTATTGGCGAGCAGTCCAATTTCGGCCTATGCCGCTGATGGCGATAATACCACGAGATCAGGAAGAAATGCCGAGACTGGTAAAGAGCTTAAGGATTCATTCGTAGAATCGGGAAGATTGCAATCGTTGAAACACTTGGACCTAGATACTGTATTAAAATTGGCACTCAATAATTCCTATAATTTATCCTTGCTGGATATGAAGCTTACTGCGCTGAGACAGAACGAGGATAGCCTGGAGGAACAGAAGAAGGGATTGGATGGGGCTGTTATTACGATTCCTTCGGATAGATTGCCCGCGACTCCGGAAGAGATGATGGAAGCCTATGGTATTCCTAATGATGGAGCCGTTGATCCAGCGTCACCTTGGCTTGTTTCTGATGCCATCACCAACACAGCCGTCAACGGGGCTCTCGATGGCCTGGCCGGCATTGCCGGGGCACTGAACAAGCAAATGGCCAGTCAACGCCAGCAGCTTGAATTGGCCCTAGATCAGCTTAATACCGAGCAATCTAATACGCTGATTGATATGGAGAAGGCCAAGACCGGGGTTAAGCTGCAAATCACCTCGCAATATGTACAGCTCTTGTCGCTGAATAAGCAAACCAGGCTGACTGAGGAATATCTGGACATCGTGAAGGCGGATTACAACAAAGCGGTGACTTTTAAAGAATATGCGATGGGAACGGAAGAAGCGGTCATGCTGGCCCAGCGTCAGGTACGCGATCAGGAGGAGCAGCTTGATACGCTGAGAGATAACTACCAGCTTGCGCTGCTGCAGCTCTGCTTTGATTTGGGGCTAGTCTATGACCCGAACATCACCTTGGCCGACATCGCCTATACTCCGAAGGCAACCACCCGTAAAAATACGGAGGATATTTTGCGCAGCTCCTATGATATGAAGCAACAGTGGAATGCGGTCGTGCTGGCCAATACCCAGGAGAACCACACCAACGCGGCCAACGATCATGAGCAGGATTATTTGTATACAATGGTTCGTATTGCCAACCGTCAGGCCGAGCAAACAAAAGTTGAGCTAAGCAAGAAGATCAGCGCCACGTACAGCGGGGCCGATACAGCCTACAAAGCCTACCAAAGTGCGGAAAAAGATCTGGCGGATACCGAAATTGACTTCAACAATATGCAGACACGCTTTAAGAGCGGGTTTGTCTCACGTTATGACTTTGATAAATACGGCTTCCTGCTTACCCAACAGGAGCTTGCACTGGATTTAACCCGTTTGCAGGTGTTCCTCGCAAGTGAAGCTGTAGCCGCTATGGAAAAAGGCCTAATTAACTAAAGAGCACACCACTTAGAGCAATCATATGCCACTAAGCATTACAGTAGGTCCCTGAGCAAGCCCTTGGGACCTGCTGTTTTTTTGTGAAGCCCCTCCCTTACGCGTATAATAAAGGAAGTATTGTGGAAGAAAATGTATTCTGTCAGGCAGGTGATTCTATTGTCCAATTCTCGCCTTACCCAGAGGGCGCTAGCTACCTCCTTGAAGAAGCTGATGAACGAGTTACCCCTGAATAAAATTACTGTCAAGCACATCGTGACTGATTGTCAGTTAAATCGGAAAACGTTCTATTATCATTTCCAGGATATCTATGATTTGCTCGGCTGGATTTACCAGACGGAAGCCGTGGATGCCATCGCCGGGGATCACAGCTACTACACCTGGACCAACGGATTTCTCAAAATATTTGAGTACATTCAGGAGAACCGGGCCTTCTGCCTGAACACACTCCATTCCTTAGGCAGAAGTCACCTTGATTCTTATCTGTATGCCGTAGCTAACCCGTTAATTATGGGTGTTGTCCAGGAGTTGTCCTGCGGGATGCAGGTGGCAGAGGAAGACAAGCGTTTTCTGGCTAATTTCTATACCCTGGCCTTCACCGGACTGGTCATTCAATGGCTGCTGGAGGGAATGAAGGAACCACCGGACAGCATCGTGAGAAAATTAAGCAAGCTGCTGGAAGGTCATTTCGAGCGGGCTTTGCTCCGATACGAGCATAGTCCCAACACCAAGCTGCTGCCATAAGGCAAAAGCAAATCCGAACTTGATACAGAGCGCTCCCCCTTCCGCGAAATATGGCCCTTCTCGTCGGAAAGCCGGACAATTGTTCGCAAATGTCCAATTATAGGACAGCAGGCCGTTATTGATGATACCCGCCTCATAAGAAAGGGAGTACCTTGAAGATGTTCCTACTTGGACCAATTTTCTTAGGGGAGGCTATGGTAATGTCAACAGATTATAGCGGGAAACAGGTTTATTTTGTGGGCGGAGGGCTCGCTTCACTGGCAGGTGCAGCATTTTTGGTGAGAGATTGTGACTTTCCGGGGGAGCAAATTCACGTGCTGGAGGAAATGCACGTCCTTGGGGGCAGCAACGATGGCGCCGGAGACGAAAGACAGGGGTACGTCATTAGAGGCGGACGAATGCTCAATGATGAGGCCTACGAGAACACCTGGGATTTGCTGAGTTCTATCCCTTCGCTCGACCATCCTGGCCAATCGGTGCGTGATGAGATTGTCGCTTTCGATACTGCCCATCCCACCCACTCCAACGCCCGGCTGGTGAACAAGCATGGCCAAGTGGAGGATGTCACCTCAATGGGCTTTGATACGGCGGATCGGCTAGCGATGGCCAAATTGGTTATGACGCCGGAAGAGAAGCTCGGCAAAGCGCGCATCCACGACTGGTTTGGCCCTCACTTCTTCGAAACGAACTTCTGGTACATGTGGGCAACTACCTTTGCCTTTCAACCGTGGCACAGTGCCGTGGAATTGAAAAGATATATGCTGCGCTTCATGCATGAGTTCCCCCGCATTCAAACGCTGGAGGGCGTGACACGCACGCCTTACAATCAATATGATTCAATTATTGTGCCGCTATATCGTTATCTCGAAGATCACGGCGTAGATTTCTCGCTCAAGTGTACCGTCACGGACCTCGATTTCAAGGAGGGAGACGGAATTACCGTCACGCGAATGCATATGATTCAGGATGGGACACCTGCCACTCTGGATATAGCGGAAGGCGATCTCGTGCTGATCACGAACGGTTCGATGACAGAAAGCTCCAGCCTGGGTTCCATGACAACACCTCCCCAATTGCTCGGCAAGGGTAGCTCCTGGGAGCTTTGGGAACGCATAGCCGCTAAGCAACCCGGAGTTGGTCAACCCGCCACCTTTGCCGATCATATCGACGAATCGAAATGGGAGTCTTTTACCGTGACCTGCCAGGATTCTCGCTTCTTCGACTTGATGGAGGCCTTCTCGCGCAATAAAGCTGGCAGCGGCGCTCTAGTCACCTTCAAAGACTCCAGTTGGCTCATGTCCATCGTTCTGGCACACCAGCCCCATTTCCGTAACCAGCCTGAACACGTAAAGGTATTTTGGGGATACGGACTGTTCCCTGACAAGGTTGGCGACTACGTACCGAAGAGAATGTCGGATTGCAGCGGGGAAGAAATTTTAACGGAGCTATTGCATCATCTTCACTTCGAGAAAGACTTGGATGCTATCTTGTCTACCGCTAATTGCATTCCTTGTATGATGCCCTATATTACGGCTCAGTTCCTGCCAAGGTTGATTGATGACCGCCCCAAGGTTATCCCGGATGGATCTACCAATCTGGCGTTCATCAGCCAATTCTGCGAGATTCCGGACGATGTCGTATTCACCGAAGAGTATTCCATCCGGGCAGCCCGCATGGCGGTGTATGGCCTGCTGGATGTTCAGAAGCCCATCGCTCCCATCCATCAATATCAATATGATGTGCGTATCCTATTGCAAGGATTGGTCACCTCATTCCGGTAATCAGGAATTGACCACAGGACAAAGAAACGCCCTTTAAGCGATAGGTTTCTTGAGCTTCATATCCGCATACATGACCTTATTGTACTGATTAATCAGTCCGTCCAGAACGACAGATTGATGAATGACTCGCTTACTCCGAAGCCCGTAGACTTGAGCTAATCGATTTAACTTTTGTCTTTCCGCTTCTATACAAATTTTGATTTTCTCAGTATTATTCATAGCTATCACCCTATGAATATATTAGAAGATGTTGCCAAATATTGCCTAATGAAACATACTGCAAAAACAAAAAAATTCCAATTTTAAATAAAATAAAGCAAGGGACCCGCATATGCGGGTCCCTCAAATTATATTTGGTGTTTATTTAAATCTAGCCCCAACCATGGAAATAGGTCGTAAAAAAGCCATTACCAGCAACGAAGGAAAAACTAAACGTAAGCATACCCAAAACCACCCAAGACATTTTCTTCTTCATGTTCCCACACCTTTCTACATACTTTATTGTATTCTTGATATTGCTGCTTGGAAGCAGACTGTCTGTGAAGCTCAAAAAGAACCATCGTGTTTGCAAGTATAGATTTGTTACTCAACTTGATAGACATCTTCATGCTGTCCAGAAGATTATTGATTCCCTCTGTATCAGCATTTCTTCTAAAGTGATAGACAGCATAATTTTGAAAAAACAAGGAATAACGGAATACATAGGGCGGCTCTTTTGAGTTAACTGTATCTGCCTCCCTACTAGCCATCCAACTGTCCCTGCCAACTTGTCTATACTGTTCAATCTGGGTAGAAAAGCGCAACAATACATCATCAATATAAAATTCATGTCTGTTGGCAGACTCGACTAAAGTAATTAGTCCCTCAACAATTTCATCTGGATGTGAATTTAGAAAAGCAACGTATTCGGGTATCCTTGAACGGTTGCCCGCCTTCACATCAACACACATGTAATTAGCCTCTGCGAATATCTTCAACATCTTAATCTCTGCTCTACCCTCATCATCAAGGCCCTCAAACCAGGATAAATCTGCATATTTGGCAATCCACTTCCTGGACTCCTCATACATTCCTCGAAGCTCATAGGCACCTGATTTATATAGATAGGCTTTACCATAATAAAATACTAGAGGACGTATTGATTGGAATTCCGGTTGTTTCCATATCTTATTCTCATATAAAGTCCACGATAGCTGGGCTAATTCATCGGCATAGTTCTCAACTTCAACCCAGTTAAATCTGACTGCGTATACCTCGATAAGCATTAATAATCCGTCCAACGCCAGGTACTCGGGTAATCGATACCGATAAGGTAAAAATTGCAACGCCGCGGTAAAACCTATAAATCTATCTTTCTGATAGATTTGGAATATCCGATAGTAGCTCATCGCCAGCCGTTCAGAGTGACTGAAGCGCTCACTCTCGATGACACTCTCATAGAGAATGACCGCCGCTTCCTTCCAGCCTTGCTCATACATCATTTCAGCGGTTTCGAAGATGCTGGCAACCTGCTTCAAGTCTTCAAGCAACCGGCATAACACCTGCTTGATGCAGTCGTGCTGCTGCAACTCGGCGCAACGTAGCAAGAAGGGACGTATCCTCCGCCAATGCGGAGCGTTCGGAGTAGAGCATTCCTCGGCGTACAAATTGTAAAAGTGTCCCTCTGGAAGGCCCATCGCTTTGGTTACCCGGTCAAGCTGACTGATCGCAATCAGACGGTTGCCGTTGATAATTCCGCTTAATGTTCCGACATTTACCCCAGAACTTTCGGCAAAACGCTGCAGGGTTGTCCCATTATTCTTAATGTAGTCTTCCAGTTCTGCGCGAATCGTGGTAGTGGATATCAAATAATTATCACCCCCAAACGACACCAAATAACACCATCTTTTGCTAGTTTTGCGATATATATTTACATAATAATCCTTATTTTTACATTCGTCAACGTATGCAAAAACTCATATAATTTACGCCTCCACCACAAAGTTTCTACATAATTAGAGACTATGATGAACCTATCAAAAGTTAAGATAAACGAAAGGAGAATAACGATGGAATGGTCCTGGCTCGCGTTACTGGTGTGCCCGCTTATGATGATTTTCATGATGTTTGGGATGAAGGGGGGGCATGGTCATCAGCATCATGGTAAGAACAAGGAGAGTGAACAAGCCGTTCAGGGGCAGCTTAATGAATTGAAGACACAAAACGACCAATTGAAACAAGAACTCCAACGACTGGCTGAATCTCATACTACGGGAGTTCGTACATCGGAGAATAGATAAAATTCAGGATGACTGGACATTGCACCAACAAGAGTATTATGCTGATGGCAACAGCGCTCTAATGATCAAAGGGGAGAACATCTGTGTCGAAATTACAAGTGCTCATTGTAGATGATGAATGGAATATGCGGAACCTGCTGCGTATTTATTTGACCCGGGAAGCATTTGAAGTCAAAGAAGCGATCAATGGTACAGAGGCACTGGGTATGGCGCTACAATATAACTTCGACGTGATTTTACTGGATTGGATGTTACCCGATATGGATGGAAGTCAGGTATGTAAGAAATTACGTGAGCATACACAAGTCCCCATTATGATGCTCACTGCGCGCTCAGAAACCAAAGACAAGGTATTAGGTCTTGGCCTTGGAGCCGATGATTATTTGACAAAACCCTTTGAATCGGAGGAGCTTCTGGCCCGCATGTACTCGTTAATTCGCCGCTCTTCCATACAGCAGCAAGCACCACGGACCAAATCTATGCTGGACTTCCCTGATCTGAAGATTGACCCCGAAGCGAGAAGTGTCACCGTCCATCACCAACAGGTGGAGTTGACCCAGAAAGAATTTGATTTATTTTTGTTGCTTGCTAGGAGTACCCCCCGTGTGTTCAGCCGAGAAGAGTTGCTGCATCTGGTCTGGCAGGATGTCTATGAAGGGGAGATGCGCGTCATTGACACACATATCAAGAACATTCGCGATAAAATGCAAAGAGCCAAGCTCGGGTATAACCCGATCCAGACCGTTTGGGGTATTGGCTACAAATTCAATGGTTCAACCCACCGCGTATGAGAAGAAGTAAAATTAGTATTCGATTTGGCTCCGTCATTCTGGTTACCATTATGATTGTCATCTCTTTCCTGGGCTTGACCATGGATCGTATGTTCTCCAACTTCTATCGGGCTGAATTACGCACAGAAGTTAGTGAATTGGCTGATCACTTCAGTCTAATGAGTGAAACTCCGGAAATGTTGTCAGAAGAGGTGCTGCTGCAGTTCACTGGATTTTCAACGATCAGTGCCCTTCTAGTATCCGAACAAGGGGATATTCTGGCCAAATCGGGACCCTACAACTTCGCAAACACCTCGTTCATCCTTCCAGATGATAGACAGCGTTTATTTCAGGGACAGACGATCGAGCTAGAATATACAGACAGCGACAAGCAGCAGATGCTTATTGCTGGCAGACCCATTATGGGTGCAGATGGGACGATTCAGTCCGCAGTCTACGTCCTCTCATCAACCGAGCATCTGGAAGAATCCATCCAAGCGGTAAGAAAGGTGTTGCTATTAGCAGGCATCGGTGCCTTCTTCATCGCCATTGGGATGACATGGGTAACCGCTAACCTGTTATCCCGTCCATTAGTAGTCATGGAGCATGCTACCCGAAAAATTGCTGCCGGAGAACTAGAGACCCGGCTGGCATTCAAACGTGATGACGAGATTGGAGCGCTGTCAGATTCCATTAATCATTTGGCTATTGAGCTACAGCGATATCGAGACAATCGGCAAGAATTGTTCGCTAATATCTCCCATGAACTGCGCACCCCGATTACTTATTTGGAAGGATACACCGAAGTGTTAAAGAAACGTCTGTTCGAAACCGACGAAGAACGCAATCATTATCTGGACATCATTCACGAAGAATCGCGCCGATTGCAATATCTGGTTAACGATTTATTCGATCTGGCCAAGATGGAGGAAGGTCAGGTTCAGCTTACCCTGGACTGGATTCAGCTAGGGGAGATTGGTCAACAATCGCTTGATGCCATCAGGCTCAAGGCTTCTGCAAAACAACTGGACATTCATTCAAACATCCACCAGCCTCTTCCCCTGATGTATGGCGACCCGATACGTATCCAACAGATCATCGTCAATTTGCTGGAAAATGCGGTTCGATATACGGAAGTAGGAAGTATCACTTTGCAGATTAGTCAAGTGGGGCACCAACTCCTGCTAGCCGTAGAAGATACGGGCATCGGAATTCCGGAAGCAGAAATCCCCTACATTTTTGAACGTTTTCATCGCGTGGAAAAATCCCGCTCCCGGCAATTCGGCGGTACTGGTCTGGGATTATCCATTACTCAAAAATTAGTGGAACTGCACCACGGAGAACTCAGGGTCTGCAGCAAGGTCGGCCAGGGAACACGAATGGAAATCCGATTTACCTTGAAGCCACAGGGGGAGCAGGCATGAAGAAGTTAGACTGGGTGATCGTTGCCCTCTTGATTTTGATGGGATTGACCTGCCTGTTTTTCTCCGCGTCTTCTTTTCATTCAATAAGATAAAGAAAGAAGGTAAAGAAAGAAACGGCGGTGCCGGACATATGATCTCCGCACCGCCGTTCCATCTCTGGGTTATTTAATTAGCCAATTAGCCCATGTCCAATGTAATATGAGTGGTTCCTGCATCAGGAACCAACGAAATCCCTTGCTCCGTAAGGGTAACCACTGCCCCCGAAACAGCCGCATATTGGTTGATTCCCCGCAGCACAACACTCCAATGACCCGCCATGCTGCCTTGAATAGCAATCGTACTTCCAGATCGGCTGGCCGTTACTTCCAGCGCTACTTCCCCCTTAACAGTCGGCACCATCACAGCCGCTTCGGCCCCGTCCTCCAGCTCGAACAGATGCAAGGTCACGCCATCTGCATAGTCATAGTCCGGACGAGATTCGTCTGCGCCTAGCGGCAGCAGTGTTCCAGGGCGGACGTATAGCGGCAGGCTCATGTATCCATGCTGCTCTTCGCGCCACTGCCCCCCTTGAACCCGCTCGCCTGTGAAGAGATGCGTCCAAGTCCCCTTCGGCAAATAGTATGAGACCTTGCCTTCCGGATGGAAGACAGGCGCTACCAAGAGCGATTCGCCTAGCATATATTGCCGGTCAAGCATAATGCAGGTAGGGTCGTTACTGAATTCCATCACCATAGCTCGCATCGTGGGAATTCCGACCTCGGCCGTTTGCACCGCCTCGGCAAAGATATACGGCATCAACCGGCATTTCCACTTCGTGAAGAAGCGCATAACGTCCACCGCTTCCTCGTCAAAGAACCATGGAACCCGGTAGGAGGTGTTGCCATGCAGCCGACTATGGCTGGAGAACAATCCAAACGCGGTCCAGCGCTTGTACACATCGGCGGAGGAGGTCTCCTCGAAGCCGCCGATATCGTGGCTCCAGAACCCGAAGCCGGACAGGCTGAGCGACAAGCCCCCGCGCAGGCTTTCTGCCATCGAATCGTAGTTGGCATAGCAATCTCCGCCCCAATGCACAGGGAACTTCTGGCTCCCGGCCGTGGCTGAGCGGGCGAAGACCAAAGCCTCTCCCTTGCCCAATTTCTGCTCCAGCACTTCAAACACGACTTTGTTGTATAAATACGTATAGTAATTATGCATCTTCTGCGGATCAGAGCCGTCATAGAAGACTACGTCTGTCGGAATCCGCTCGCCGAAATCCGTTTTGAACGAATCCACGCCAATATCCACCAGTTCTCTTAAATAGCCTTGGAACCAGTCGCAGGCCTCCGGATTGGTAAAATCGACAACGCCCATCCCAGGCTGCCATTTGTCACATTGCCATACGTCACCGCCCGGCTTGCACAGCAGATACCCCTTCTCCATCGCTTCATCAAACAAAATGGATTGCTGGCTGATATAAGGATTAATCCACACGCAAATATGCAGACCCTTCTCCTTCAGCCGTGTTATCATTTCCTTTGGCTCCGGGAACACCTCTTCATCCCATACAAAATCAGTCCAGCGGAACGCCTTCATCCAGAAGCAGTCGAAATGGAAAACATGCAGCGGAATGTCTCGCTCCTTCATCCCGTCCACGAACGAGTTCACCGTAACTTCATCATAATTGGTCGTGAACGAAGTGGTCAGCCACAGGCCGAAGGACCAGGCTGGCGGTAATGCAGGCTTCCCGGTTAACGAGGTGTAACGCTCCAGCGTATGCTTCATGGTTGGCCCGCCGATGACGTAATACTCCAGCGACTGACCCGGCACGCTGAACTGTACCTTGGATACCTTCTCAGAAGCAATTTCATAGGATACAAGTTCAGGCTGATTCACAAATACCCCATACCCCTTGTTGCTGATATAAAAAGGAACATTCTTATACGCCTGCTGCGAGCCGGTTCCCCCGTCATTATTCCACATATCCACACTTTGTCCATTCTTCACGAACGGGGTAAACCGTTCACCAAGTCCATACACGTATTCGCCGATGCCCAGGTCCAGTTGTTCTCTGACATAGGTAGCTCCTGACCTCGCCTCGATATACCCGATAGACCTCTTCGCGCTGCCGGTAATACGTTGCCCGTCGAAGTAAAAGTCAATGGACCAGTCGGCCCCCTGCTGAATAACCACCTTCATGCGGCCGCTCGTCAGTGAAACCTCAGGTTCGCCGACAGAGATGTTCACAGGAACATCCGCATCACGCGACAGTTCGAATTGTGGATTCTTCGCCCGTACGCCTCGATGATGCTCGATCTTCACCCCGATGATATGCTCTTTGGGAGAATGGAAATATAACGTAATCAAGGGTACATCAAGCTGAGCCCTGCGCTTCTCCACCGGCTTCGGAGCGGCATAGACGACGAGGGTATTTCCCTTCTGCTCAGCCGCATGGAAGTACAGCGGGCTAATGATGTCATATTCCTTGGAGATCAACCAGTTACCGTCACTGAATTTCATAATGGTACTCCTTCCTCTGTAAGAAAAACGGACGAGTCCCCCATTTCCCAATGCGGGCCCGTCCGCTGTCTGATCTAGCTTATTTCAACGTATCCCAGCCGACTTTGAATTCGTCCAGCATCTGGTTCATATCATATTTGCCAGCGATATGAGCTTGCGTTGCGGAGGCAAATTCATGAGCAAGACCATCCGGGAATTTCGGTGCATTCAACGTATTGACCTTCCCGGCTTGTGCATAATTCCATACCTCTGCCCCGATATCGCCCATATCCTCTACCGTTGCTTCCATCGTGGAGAAGGCAGGGATGAACTTGAACTTTTTAACGATATATTCCTTGCCGATATCCGAAGTCACGTACCAGTTCAGGAAGATCTTCGCCTCTTCCTTCACCGGGGAATTCTTGTTCACGACCAGGTTCGCCGGTACGCCGACATTCAACTTATCGTTCAACTCCGCATCCTCGCCCAGTGGCATTGGCAATACGCCAAGATTCAAATCCGGGTTAATCTGGTCAATTTGCAATTGAGCCCAGTTGCCCTGCTGCATCATGGCTGCCTTGCCGTTGGCAAATTCCGCAACCTGAGTGTTATAGTCCGTTGTGAGAGAGTTTTTGTTGCCGTATTTGACCGTCAGATCAATCAATTTCACCCATTCCTGGAACTTCGCATTGTCGGTGAACGATTCCGTTCCTTCGTTCAAGCCTTTGATAAATGCATCCGGGTCTGGTTGTTGGGCAAAGGCCGGGTTAATCCCTTGATTCCCGATGATCCACCATTCCTGATAACCGTTGGAGAACGGAGTTACGCCGCTCGCTTCCAGCTTCTGCGCCGCTTCCTCCAGTTGAGAGTAAGTCTTCGGCAATTCCGTAATTCCGGCTTGTTCGAACAAATCCTTGTTGTAAATAAAACCGAAGCCCTCCAGGTTCATGGCCATGCCATACACTTTGCCGTCCAGCGTCATTGGCTCTTTGGCCAAGGGGAGCAAGTCATTCACCCAAGGCTGATCCGACAGGTCCTCCATGCGGTCCAACCATGTCTCCATATCCTTGAACCCACCGTTGGTGAAGATGTCCGGCTCCTCGCCGGAAGCAAACTTCGTCTTCAGGAAGGTGCCGTAATCGCCGCCTACCGTTTGAATCTCAAGCTTGATGTTCGGATGCTCCTTCTCGAACTCCACCTTAAGTTCATTTAACCCTTCCACGATTTCCGTTTTGAGCTGCAAGATTTTAACTGTCTTGATCTCTGCTGGAGCATTTCCACCTTGAGATGCTTCATCCCCGGCGTTGCCTCCATTAGCGGCTTTATTTCCGCCCCCGCAAGCGCTCAGGACAAGTGAAAGCGTTAGCACAGAAGTCAACAAGAACATAAGCCGTTTCATCTTCTTCATGAATAAATTCCCCCTGTAGTTGTTTTACGAGAAGCCAATTCTGTGTTCATTTTGCTTGAGGCTCAGCCCTTGACCGAGCCTGAGGTAATTCCTTCCACGATGTATTTCTGCAAGCTGAGAAAGAACAGTAAAATCGGCGTAATGCCTAGGACCAACGTGGGCAACGCGAGGTCCCACTGCTTGGTGTATTGGCCGAAGAACGCGAAGGTCGCGATTGGAATCGTCCGCAAATGTTGGCTCTGCAAGACGAGTGAAGGTAATAAATAATCATTCCATATCCACAGGCAATTCAGGATAATCACCGTCACCAGCATCGGTTGCAGCAATGGAATAACGATTCTCCAGAAGACGACATAGGGCTTGGCGCCGTCGACCAGAGCCGCCTCTTCCATTTCCAGTGGAATCGATTTGACGAAGCCATGGAGCAAGAAGATCGCCAGTGGTACACCTAACCCGAGATAACACAGGATTAGCCCGGGGATGCTGTTGTTGATGCCCAAGCCCTTGATGACTTGTAGCAGCGGAATCATGATCGATTGAAAAGGAACGACCATCGCGGCAACGAACAGCGTAAATTGAATTCGGTTCAATAAAGTATTGGATCGTACCATCCGGTACGCAGCCATCGCGCTGAACAAGGCAATCAGCAAAATACCTGCTATGGTAATGACCAGCGAATTGCCGAAGGCTTCGGTGAATCGGGTAATTCTCCAGGCGTTGGCATAGTTGCTCCATACCCAGGTCTCCGGCCAAGACGCCGCATTGGTGAGAATGTCCCCCAGCGATTTGACGGAGTTGACCAATAAGAAGTAAAAAGGAGCCATAAAGAGTATTGCGATAACAATCATCACGATTTGCAGCATGACGCGCGGGAAAGCAGAAGACGACTTCATCAGGCCTCCACCTCCTTGCTCTTCGTTAAGCGAACCTGGAACAAGGTGACCGTAGCTACCACGATGAAGAATAACAGCGCCTTCGCCGTGCCTAAGCCGTATTTGTTATTTTGGAACGACTCCACGTAGATGTTCAGGGCCAGTGATTCCGTGGAACGGAAAGGTCCACCCTTGGTCAGGGACAGGTTGAGGTCGAACATCTTGAAGGACCAGGAGATCGTCAAGAACAAGCATACCGTAACCGCCGGCATGATCAAAGGCAAGATGATGCTGCGCAACACCTGCCAACGGCTGGCTCCATCAATGCTGGCAGCCTCCAGCACTTCCCGGGAGACATTGTTGATTGAAGCGATGTAGATGACCATTAAGTAACCGGCTGATTGCCAGACGAACACGATGACAATAGCCCAGAATCCGGTGGGTTCGTCCCCTAGCCAGGGTAGCTGAAAGAAGGCTAGTCCCGTTATTTCGCCGAGTGTAGCAAATCCTTTGACGAAGATAAATTGCCAGATAAAGCCGAGCAACAGACCCCCGATTACGTTGGGCATGAAGAACAGCGTCCGCAATACGTTCCGTCCCTTCAACGGCCGGGTCAGCACATAAGCCAGGCTAAAGCCTACCAGGTTGGTCAGAATGACACTGGCAACGGTGAACCGTACTGTGAACCAAAAGGCTGTCCGAAACGCATTGTCCTGCATAAAGATCGTTCTGAAGTTCTCAAAGCCTACCCAATCAACCTCGCCCGATATGCCGTTCCAATTGGTGAAGGAATAATACATCCCCATCGCAAACGGCACCAGAATAACAAGTATGAAAAATATGGATACAGGACCGGTATAGACCAGTTGCTGTAGGAAAGCCCCCCTTTTCTTTCTACTCATTTGATTTCCCCCATTCCTCTCCAAAACTTGTGCACGCTTTAATTATCTCTATACAAGGAATCGGGGAATACCTGATAATGTGAACTATAAGGTATAAAATATTGATCATAGGCAGGTGGCCTCTTTGAACTGGAGCAGTATCCGTACCAAGCTAATTGTCGGGCTGATTATTGCCGCGCTTGTTCCCAGTGTAGCGACGATGATTATCAGCTATTCCTATACTACCCACTCCCTGAAAGAGCGAGCCGTGCAGGATAATGGGAGCTTACTCTTCCAGGGCAGCGAGAATATCAAGAACTACCTGGAAGAGCTTAACCGCAACTCCCTCTCAGTCTATTCCGATGACTTCTTCTATCGGAGCCTGCCCTACGGGTTCGAGAATATCTCAGCCCGGGGCCAGCAAATGGCCACCCTGCAATCGATGGCCGCCGCCTCCAAGGACGTGCTGCAAATCTATCTCTATGTGGACAAGAAGCGACAAGCAACACTGCTGACCCCCAGCTCGTTAAAACGAATGAGCGATATCGACAGCTACATTCCAGGCAACTGGAGCAACGAGTTGGCGCTTACCCTAAGCTCCCCCCATGCCCCTTACAATTACGGCTTCGACGTTCCGCCTGTTGGCAGTGGGGAACAGAAGGTGCTTACCCTGTACCGCTCGATCAGACAAATTCCTTCGGATAACCGACTGGGACTGTTAGCCATGGACATTCGGCTCGATGCGATCTCTCGCATCAGCAACCAATTGTTCCAAGCCGAGCATGAGAAGCTCTATCTTCTGGACGAGGACGGGTATGTCATTTATTCCGGCGAACCGGAGCGCATCGGTCAGAAATTCACTGCTCCCTGGTACCGTACGCAGGTGATGAACGGGGCTCCCCGGGGCAGCTTTGAAGAGGACAAGCAAATCTTTGTGTACGACACCGTTGATACTGCCTTCAGCAAGTGGCGGCTGGTCAAGCAGATCCCCGCCTCTTATCTGACGCGGGATACCCAGCAGGCGGCAGCAATCAATGTTCTGCTGCTGGCGGCTTCTCTGCTCTTAATCATCGGCATGATTATTCTCATCTCTGTGAGCTTGACCAAGCCCATCAAGCGGCTTGTCTGGTACATGAATCAAATCCAGACTGGACATTTGACGGTAGATATTGAAACAAACCGCAAGGATGAAATCGGGGTGGTGTACCGCCGCTTGAGCAGCATGATGGATACGATCAACAATTTAATTCTTCGCGAATACAAGCTTAAGCTAGCTAATACCACCAATCAGTTGCGGGCGCTACAAGCTCAAGTGAATCCCCATTTTCTGAATAATTCGCTACAATCCATCGGCTCGCTGGCTCTGGAGCATGGGGTCAAGCGAGTATATTCTCTAATCTCTACATTGTCGCGAATGATGCGTTACAGTATGTACAATACGGACGAGCCGGTAGCTCTGGATAAGGAGCTAGAACATGTCAAGGATTACATGGAACTGCAAGCCGAAAGGTTTGACCAAGACTTCAAAGTCCGCTACGATGTGGATAAAACGACGCTCGATGTCCAGGTCCCCAAAATGATTTTGCAACCGCTGGTCGAGAACTACTTCAAGCACGGTCGGGACCCGCTGGAGGAATCCAGCCAGATCATTTTGACCAGCCTCTGGATCGACTCCAGCACCTTGCAATTGACGGTGGAAGATAACGGAAACGGCATGCCTGAGGAAGTTTGGCAGCGCCTTCAACAACGCTTGGAACAAGCTGCGCAAAATCCGGTTGAGGGCTTGTCCGATTCCGCTAGATCAGGAGAGGATGAAGGCGGCATCGGATTAGTGAACGTGATGACCCGACTGAAGCTGTTCTACGGAGAGGATAGCCACTTTGAGGTTGAGAATCTTCAGCCCCATGGCTTCAGGGCCATACTAACGATGAGAGTGGAAGGTGAACCCCAGTGAAGGCCTTGATTGTGGACGATGAGAAGCCGGTACGCAAATCGATTCGGTTGATTGTGGATTGGGAGGCCTATGGTATCTGCCAGGTAGATGAGGCCACTAACGGCCTGGAAGCGATGCAGGTTATCCAGCAAGAGCAGCCTCAAATTGTCCTTATGGACATTCACATGCCCTTGAAGAACGGACTGGACCTGATGGAGTGGCTCCACACCACCGTTCCCGATACGAAGTTCATCGTCATCAGCGGGCATAATGATTTTGAGTTTATGCGGAATACCATCTGGTACAGCGGCATTGATTATATCCTCAAGCCCATTGATGAGAAGATGGTTAATATTGCGGTACAGAAGGCCGTCGCCGCCTGGAAGGAAGAACAGCAGGAGCGCACCGCACTGCTGAGCAAGGACGTATCTGTCAACGAATATCGTCCGGTCTATTCCGAGAAGCTGTTAACCAGCTTAATCGAAGACCCGCGTTCGCAGACCCAGGCGCTCCGGCGTCTCCGGGACCTTGCTGTTTTACCCGAGCAGATCACTACCTTCAGGCCCGCGCTGCTGCAAATTGATGATAGCGATCAAGCCTTATCAGCGAAATTTGGACAGGAGAAGGAACTGCTGGTCTTCACCCTGCTTAATATTTGCAACGAGCTGCTCCGGGAGAGAGAAGCAGGCATCGCCTTCAAGCATTGGGGCACGCAGCAAATTATCGTCCTGCTTCTATGGCGCCACCCCGACGCTTACACAACGCTACTTCAAGAGATTAACCAGGTCTTTGCTCAGATTTTGCAGAGAAATATGCACTTTGGCGTAGGTCCGATTATTCATGACTATGTCGAGCTTCCAGCCGCCTATGAAGCCGGGATGAGAGCATTGCGCTCTCGAAATCTTCTCTTGCTGGGACAGCATATTCATGTGGCTTCGGCTCCCGTCAGTTCCACAGCTACGAACGATGAGGGGCAAGAGCTTGTTCGCTTCGGTGAAGTAGAAGAACACTGGAAGACTGCGCTGCTGAGCGGCCAGTCGGATGTCATTGAACAGGCCGTCTCCAAATGGATGGTGCGACTGCAACAGAACGGACAAATTACGCCCCGCCATCTGGAACAGTGGAATCGGGATATCGAACGGTTCCAGACCCGGATCGCTTACGATACGATAGGCAGTGCAGCCGGAGAATTGTTAGCAGCCATCCCCAAAACGTCTGCACCAAACCCGGATAAGGACATCTTCTCCCTGACAGACTGGAAAGCGTACTGGCAGCAGTCCCTGTTGCGGTTATCTGCCAGCCTGCTATCCACACAAACCTCGGGGCAGAATTTGATGAATGATGTTATTGCTCATATGCAACAGAATTACAACCAGGACCTCTCTCTATACGATATTGCCAAGCGGTTCTTCGTTAGCAGAGAATATATATCGCGCAAATTCAAACAAACCTACGGGACGAATATGTCGGACTATTTGACGAAAATTCGCATCGATCATGCCAAGCAATTGCTACGTAACCCGCAGATGAAGCTGGCGGCCATTGCCGAGATGGTCGGATTCAAGAACGAGAAATATTTCAGCCAGGTGTTCAAAAAGCAAGAAGGAATATCGCCAGGTGAATTCCGCAAACAGCATAAAAAATAAGGGCTGCTTACCCGCGGTATGGGGGACTAGATAAAGAAGCCCCGAGAATGCTGATTTACGGCATTCCTGGGGCTTCTCACGACGATCACGAACGATATATTTTAATTTTAATCCCGAATCTCAATTCGCTTCGACTGTGTCGGCTGCCGTTTGGGCACCTCCAGCCTCAACTTAACGAAATTCCTCTCAAAAGCATTCTTATCGCATTGACATGTAGTTCTGCGTATTCGTCCCCGCTTAAATTGGGAAGTGTAAGGCAAAGTTGCGTTGCTCCAGCCAATGTGGCCATCACTCCAAAGCTTAATGTTTCAATGTCTTCATTAACAAAACAACCTTGGTCAATTCCTCTTTGTAGCAATTGTTTTATAGCGCTATAGGCTATTTCTGTGATCTCTCGTAAAGTAGACAATGATTTGGATTCGTCAGTAAGTAATCTGGCGTACTCTTGCATTGCTTGAATCAGTGGACTTTCACAATCTCTTCCAAATAAATCGGCCATTTCAAGTAATTGTTCGCTGGGAGACGTGGATTGCTCAGCCAAAAGAAAGAACTTTTGTGACATTTCTTCCGTATGCTGGGTAAGCAGTTGAAGAAAAATCACCTCTTTGTTTTTATAATGGTGGTATAAATTTCCCTTGCTCATCTGTGTCAACACACATAAGTCGTCCATAGTAGCCCGATCGTAACCTTTTTTAATGAATAACAACCTTGCATGATGCAAAATAATTGATTTTGCTTCTTCTGCCGGCAATCTCCTTCTGCTCATAAGTTCCTCCCAGCCTTAGGACGGGTTCCTTTTATATTTCATAAATTGAAAAGCACCATATGAGACAACGATAACAAGAATTCCAAAGAATGCAAACCGCATGTCCAGTGTATGTCGGTATACAATATTTTGTAGCCCCATATTTTCCAACGTCGATGTTCCATATCCCCAAATGGATGTATTAAATATGTTAGTTGCAAAATGAATTCCGATGGGCGCTGCCAGACTATTGGTGTGATACGCAACTACCCCCAAAAAAAGTGCCATCAGCAAGTAATACAATGGGCCATATATTCCATAATGAAGCATTTCAGGATTAAAACCATGAAGCAAAGCAAAGAACAGGGACGTGACGAGGATGGACCAAAATACACCGCCTCTCAATGATCTGAACATACGATACATATAGCCTCTAAATAAAATCTCTTCGGCAGCACTTTGGCATAAAACCAATGGAACTGTAACAATAAATACACCTAACCACGAAAGTGGCTGAAAATGAAGTATAAAGGATTGAGGATGCGCGACTATATCAACAAGCAAATACACGATAAGCGCAATAAAATACCACGAAAAATAAACCAAAAACTTTCGATAATCGGGTCTTTTATTTTCAAACAAAAATGTCTTAAAAGGAATTTTGAAGAAATACCTCGTTACCACGAAAACTCCCAGAATCAAGAAAAAAAAGGACAAGTAAAGAATAATCAGATTGGGAAGTCCTGAGCGAGTAGCCGGTATGATGGCTTGAAGTAAATTGAACCATAATAAAGTACCACCCTGCCAGACAATAAAAATGAAGATCAAGCCTGCCACTGATTTAAAGCCAAGTGGAATTGGTGGTTGGAGGCCATATTTCTCTCCCATTGAACTACACCCATCTCTCATTTTAATTACCGACTTATCGGTCGGTAATTAAAATGTACACGACTTTATAGATCTCTGTCAACAGGCATCTATGCCATGGAAAGTCGTATTGATCAGAAAATACCTGAGGAGCTACGAATCAAAAAAGCCCTAATTAACCATTCTTTTCACGGGTTAGAACTACAGATTGCCAGCCTGATATTATGACCTTTCTAATAGACGGTGTGACAATTATTATAATGCCTGTCTAACGAATCATGCTAATATGGGGCAACACAACATTGTGAAATAATACACAAAGGGGCGTTGCATAGTGAAAAAGAGTTTATTTGCAATTCTTATGGTTGGACTTATCATGCTACTCGTCGTTGGTTGCAATCAAGAGAAGCCAGCTAATGAAGGCGCTGCGGCCGCAGGCGGCAAATTTACGCCAGGTACGTACGAAGGCGTGTCGAAGGGACATGGCGGTGAGATTAAGGCCACGGTAACCGTGTCCGCAGACAAAATTGAATCCATCGAGATTACAGCCGATGGTGAGACAGGCAGTATCGGAGATGGAGCTGTCGCTCAGTTGACAGGTGACATCATCAACACCCAAAGCTTGGCGGTCGATGCTGTGTCAGGTGCCAGCGAATCCAGTGCAGGCATTATCGAAGCAGTTACCCTGGCCCTGGAAAAAGCCGGAGCCAATATTAACGATCTGAAAGACCCAGCCAACAAACTAGCTGTTGAAGAAGCCAAGCAAGAAGATCTTGACGTCGATGTGGTCATCGTTGGCTCCGGCGGAGCAGGTCTCTCGGCGGCTATTGAAGCCAAGGAAGCCGGCAAATCCGTTGTTATCCTGGAACAAATGCCAATCATCGGCGGTAATACCAACCGCGCTACCGGCGGTCTTAACGCCGCAGAAACAACGATTCAGGAAGAGAACGGCATCAAGGATTCGAAGCAAACGTTCTATGATGACACGTTAAAAGGCGGTCATAACATTAACGATCCGGAATTGCTTCGCACTCTGGTCGATAATGCACCGGAAGCAATCTATTGGTTGAACGATATGGGCGCAGGCATTTCCCGAGTGTCCTTGTCGGGTGGAGCAACGAATCCAAGAATTCATACTCCGGCAGACGGATCAGCTATTGGTCCAGTCGTTGTAAATGTTCTGTCAGAGAAATTAAAAGAGCTGGGGGTTGATATTCTGCTCAACTCCAAAGCTGTGAAGCTTATCCAACAAGACGGTGCAGTTGTAGGCGTTGAAGCTGTCGACAAAAATGAAAATCCATTTAAGGTCAATGCCAAAGCAGTTATTCTCGCTACCGGCGGTTTTGGAGCCAACAGTGAAATGGTCGTGCAATATCGCCCTGAGCTAGAAGGCTTCTCCACAACGAATCATGCCGGAGCAACCGGTTCAGGGATCGTCATGGCTCAAGAAGCTGGTGCTGATCTGATGCAAATTGAACAAATCCAAATCCACCCTACCACCGATCCTGAATCCGGTTATATGTTCACTGAAGGACTTCGTGGTGATGGTGCAATTCTGGTAAACAAAGAAGCCAAACGCTTTACCAACGAACTGCTTACACGTGACGTGGTATCGCAAAATATCTTGAAGCAAACCGATAAGATGGCTTACTTGATCACAAATCAGGAAATGGTTGATGAGAATGCTTCATTGGCCAAATATATCAAAGAGGGTTACGCAACCAAGGGAGATGACCTTGCCCTGCTGGCTGGCGAGTTGAACCTCGATGCTGCCACTCTGGAAGCTACCCTGAAGACTTATACGCAATTTGTTAAGGACGGTAAGGATACTGAATTCGAGAGAGCTCACTTGACGCAAACCCTTGAAGCAGGCCCTTACTACGCCATCCCTGTAACACCAGGTGTCCACCATACGATGGGTGGCGTGAAGATTGATACCCAAACCCATGTCCTGAATCCTGAAGGACAAGCGATTTCCGGTCTGTATGCAGCCGGTGAAATTGCTGGCGGCGTGCACGGCGGTAACCGTATCGGCGGTAATGCTGTAGCCGACATCATCGTCTTCGGACGTATCGCAGGCCAAACAGCAGCAGCAGAATTGAAATAATTAATACGATATAATCAAGTCCCTCCTCGCAAAAGTGGTTTTTTCCTTTGGTGAGGAGGGGCTTTTTTGTGCTTATTTTACGAGAGTATATCATTGAGCTAACTAGCTAAATTAGAAAATAATTCCATATAAAAACCTATTTTTGTAAAAAATATCATAGTGGGCTTTTCCATAATTTTCATAGAATGAGTATGTAATTAAATTCACAAAGAAGGAAGGTGCCATTATGCAAGTTATGGGATTATTTTGTGATGTAGTGTGCGTAACGGGTTGCGTAGCAGCATGTATTGCAGATACTGTATCCCCGATCGCTGACGTCATTGGGGCCGGTTCCGCGTTTAACGTAGCGAAATCTGCCTAATGTTTATCTATTATCTGCCAAAGGCGCGGCTACGGTCGTGCCTTTGGCGCACTATTAGGAGGTAACGTCCATGCCCCTTTTGTTCGCGACAGAACGCCATGCCTATTTCTACGACGATGCTACGAGACTCGTATTTCCAACCGAAGGTTACGAGAAAGAATATCTGGAACAAATAGAACACGACCATGGAACTTTGGATATGGAAGTTTTAAATAGAGAGCCCCGGCTTCAGGAGTTGTCCCAGAAGATTAAGCAATACGGACTCTTCGTCACGCCCCAGCCGCAGACCCCTGTATTCACTCAAGAACAAATGGAGGAGCGATTACGGAAAGAGGGCATTGCCCATTTATGCTTAACGTTGACTGAAGCCTGCAATTTTCGTTGTAAATATTGCGTGTACTCCGACCATTACGGCCTTAATAGCGGCTATAGCAACGAGCAAATGAGCCTCGATACCGCTAAAGCGGCCGTTGATCTCTATATGAGCAACAATATGGAGAGCATCCAATACAATCCTAACTTGAGCATAAGCATCGGCTTCTACGGTGGAGAACCTTTATTGAATTTCAGCACCATCCAAGGGGTCGTGCAATATGTCGAAGAGAAATACAAATCGTATTTCTCCCGAATGGTATTCTCGGTAACAACGAACGGATATTTGCTGGACCGAAAGAGATTGCAATTTTTACTGGATCATCATTTTGCTATTTCCGTCAGTCTGGACGGTGATCAAGAAGAGCATGACCGGAACCGAATCACCGTCTCAGGCAAACCTACGTTTGATATTGTGTTCAACAATTTACTCATGCTCGATGAGATGTACAGAGAGCAATCCGCCCATAATGATGAAATATATCCCTACTCTCTGTTGATTACCTACGATAACATCAGCGATCTTAGCCGATTGAACAAATTCTTCGCCCAGCACCCTAATCTGGATAGCCGGATTGCGCGGATTACGCGGGTAAAGGATTTGAATTCTGATTATTACAATAATTCAGAGCAAGCAGACAACCTCGTAATCCAGAAACAACAAGCTTCCAAAGACGAGTTCATCGGCCTCGTTAGAGCCGGGCGTCCCCTCACCAACTTTATTCGCAAGTATGTGCAAGGGCTTATCTTTGAGCCCTCTATGAACATCAATTACGCTCATAATCCATTGGGCGGATTGTGTGTTCCTGGCATTAGCAAGTTGACGGTAGATGTTAACGGGCAATTCCATATGTGTGAGAAGATCAGCCCGCAATACCCCATCGGAGATATACATCAAGGATTGAATATGGAGCAACAAACACAAATTCTGAATAAAGGACTATCGGTTATTCGGGAAAAATGTCAGGACTGCAAGGTGAGAAGCCTGTGCAATATCTGTTATGTCACGTTGGAACAAGAAGGTGCTGAATTTGGAATCCCTGAGGGGTATTGTGATTATTTTCAGGACTGGATGAAATCTGCATTCTCCTTGTATTATTCCTTGCTTGAAGAAAACCCGGAATTATCCATATTCTAACAGGGGGTTACACTATGTTTTTTTACCTGCATCGCGAAGTGCTGCACTTACAGGGGCGAACAGCCTCGTTCATCTATAACATGGGTACTGGCAAGAAGGAGCCGCTTAAAGTCTGGCAGAGCGAGATATTAGATCGACTTCAATCCGGCACCTCCATTGAACAACTCAAGGAGGAGGATAACACCGAGAACCTGGACGGCTTTATCCAGTTTCTGTTGCAGCTTGGCCTTGGGCAGCTTTATGAGCAGCAGGTGTATATTCCCAAGATCAGGACGCATGATGCCAAATTTCTGAAGAGCGATACGTTAAGACCCTTTCAATTGAATCGGGCCGTGCTTGAGCTTACGGGAGAATGCAATATGAATTGCCAATTTTGCACGTCCGACAATATCGTCTATCGGTCATGCGGCTGCAAGAAATGGTCAAATACGAATGAACGACTGTCTTTAGAGGATTGGGAGGAAACGATACAGAATATTATACATTTAAGGGTAAAGCAGGTGATTTTTTCTGGAGGGGAACCTTTCTTACGTTGGGATGTGCTGAAGCACCTGATCGAAATTTTGTCGGATCATGGGGTGAAGTGCACCATCATGACGAATGGCACGTTGATCGACGAAGAAATCGGTAAATTTCTGAAGGTACATCGGGTTGATCTCATACTCCAGGTCTTTGAATCCACTTCTGAGGGTTATGCTCAGATTACCGGACAAGCCGCAAGCTTCGATCTATTCCGTACCAGCCTGGAGATTCTGGAGAAATACGATATTCAGCATTATGTTTCGCTGGTTATGACCTCCTTAAATGAGGATCATGCTAGAGAGATGAAGCATTTTTATGCCAACAAACAAACCAGCCTCATGTATCTATATCCGGCAAGCCCCTATTATCCAGACAAGTTGTTATCGCAAATGATGGACCCTACTGAAAGGGAAATGCCCGTTAATATACAAAATTATCAATTGCTTGAGCATTATCATAATTGTCTGCATGGACAAATTTTCATCTCGGCTGATGGCACGTTATACCCCTGCATGATGATGCGCCAGAGCCAAGATCGCTTGGGCAACATTCGTGAAGAGCCACTTTATAAAATATTTAACGAGCAACGCCATAAGAAATATTGGACAACGCCTAAGAAGGACATGCAAGGCTGCGACCAATGCGCACGGAATTTGTTCTGCTTCGATTGTCGGGCTCTCGATTATTATGCTTCCGGCAGCTACGAAGGGACGAAATACTGTAGCGAAATCCATCAAGGTCAGGAGAACAATCATGGGGAAAAATCTAAAGTTGGTATGGAGCTATAGCAAGCATTTCCAGAATAAAATCATGCAGTCCTTTCTGCTGCTCATCGTTATTACGGGGATTGGACTCATCCCCGCCTTTCTGATTCAGAAGGTATTCGATGAGGGGCTGATGAAGGGGCAGTATCGCATCGTTCTGATCTATAGCTCGGCATTGGCTGTAGTCTATCTCGTGAAGAGCGTCCTGAGCTACATATCGACTTATCTGTTTACGCACATGAATCAGAACATCATTTTCAAGATTAGAGAAGAAATTTCCAGGAAGCTGCTCAAGTATCCACTGGACTTCTACAATTTCAAGGAGAGCGGATATATTACGGCCCGACTTAACGAAGTAAATAATTTGAGCGGACTGTTCTCGGCCAATACTTTTAAAATGGTGCTTGGTTTTTTTGAATTTGTAGGCGTGCTTATCATTTTGTTGCTGCAAAGTGTGCCCTTAACCTTGATCATGTGCCTGCTGATTCCTTGCTATTATCTGATCTCTACCAGGCTGATGGGCTCTGTTGCCAAATTTTCAAAAGAAATTGCTGAGAAGAGCGCCCAGCTTAACAGCAAAATTCAGCAGTCCGTAGGCGGTATTGAAGAGGTTAAGAATTTATCGCTAGAAGAGATAGAATCAGAGAAAATTAATGAGATGACTCGCAAATTAATGAAAGCTAACGTCAAGCAAACTTTAAGCTACTCGCTGGGTATGGAAATGATTATTTTCCTGGGCGCCATGGCTACCGTTATTCTGATGTTATCCGGGGGCAAATTGTTCATCGATCAGCAGCTTTCTATCGGTGTATATATGATTTTCCTGAGTTATGTACCCAAGCTGTATACCCCGATTCAGAGCATTACGGGCGCAACCTTAACCCTTCAACCGGCATTGGTAAGCTTGCAAAGACTTAGCTTGTTCCTGGAAGAGACTTTGGAGGATGCTGAGGATGATCATAAGCTGGAGTTGAAGGAAGTTAATGATATTCAGGTCCGTCAGGTGGGTTTTCACTATAAGAATTCACCCTTCCTGTTTCAAAATCTCGAATTCGGCTTGGAACGGACCGATAAATTGATAATCTATGGTGAGAACGGTTCGGGGAAGACCACCTTTTTCCGCTTGCTCATGGGTTTATATAATTGCACGGAAGGGCAAATTCTGCTGAATGGCACCGATATTACGTCCATCTCCCGGAAATCTTTGCGTAAGAATATAGGCATCGTCTCGCAGAAAATCTATCTATTTAATGATACGATTGAGAACAACGTTAAATATGGGGTAGAGCATGTCGATGAAGCCAGGTACAGGGAAGTGGTGGAATTAACCGAGCTTGGCAAAGTGATGGACAAGCTTGGGGGACAGACTATCGGGGAGAACGGGAGCCGGCTCTCGGGTGGGGAAATTCAGCGTATTGCCATTGCCAGAGCCCTGCTGAGAGAATCCAGCGTCCTGCTATTCGACGAAATTGCCGCTCACCTGGATGACGAGACCAAGCGGCTGATGAATGAACTGTTGCAGACCGCACTCAATGACCGTATTTGTATCTTCATCGACCACAGCCATTCCTTTGATATTCTTTGTAACAAGTCCTTGCAGTTAAGCAAGCCAGCCGTGGAGATGGCTCACTCATAGAGCTGTTGGGTGACTTGATACCAGCAAAATGAGCAAGCCTTCGATTCTGTTGTACGAATCGAAGGCTTGTGTTCGTTTATACTCCGACTATCCATCTGCCAGATTTAACGGGAAATCCTCCATATAAAAGTTACTTTTAGAGTAATAACCAGCTATTATAGGGAAATTCTCCATATAATTCGGGCTAAATTACCCATTATAGGCCTGATATGAGGATTTATAGGGAGTTTTTCCAGTTAAATCTCTAAAATTAGCGTTTTCCCACTAATTAGCGGGAGAATTTCCTACTAATGTGCGCTCCCAACAGTATGTAACAATAGGTTGCTGGTGGATGCAGATAAGATGAGACGCTTACTGTCCGCCCTCAGCCGCCAGCGCTGCCTCAATAGCAGCGGCCAATTCCTCGTAGGAGGAGGTCGGCAGTAACTCACCGTTCACCATGAACTGCGGTGTACCATTGACACCGTAGTATCCAGCCGTCTTGAAGTCTTCCTTCACGGCCAGCATGTAGGTACGATCCTGTAAATCCTTGGCGAACCGTTCGTAGTCAATGCCGTCGATATTCTTCTTGACGAAGTCGAGCAGGAATTCAGGCGTAGCCCAAATCTTCGTCTCGTCGCCTTGGTTCGCATATAGCTTTTTCTTGAATTCCCAGAACTTTTCGTTGTTTTGCGCAGCAATCGCTTCACCTGCGCTAGCTGCCATAATGGAATCCCGGTCGATGAATGCATAGTTAGTGAAGAAGAATTCCACCTTCCCGGTATCGATGAACTCTTGCTGGAATTGATCCATGTAAGCCGCTTCCCACTTCATGCAAGCCGGGCATTTGAAGTCGGCGAATTCCATCACCTTGACCTTCGCCTCAGGGTTCCCCAGATGTGGTTGCTTCTCGTATTTTAATCCTTTGGCTTCATAATCGCCCTTAATCTCGGTGTAGTTCGGCAGGTCCTTCAGCGAGGATGCCTCCGATTCCTTCGAATCCTTAAGGAAGAAGAAGGACAGCACAATCACCAACACACCTAACACAATTAGTGATAGCACAAATAGAAAATTGGACTTCCCACTGTTCTTCTCTTGATACTTCGCTGCCTTGCCTTTCGCGGCTGGTTTGCCGCCTTGATTTCTACCCTTGCCTTGGGCCATGCGCGCTCATACCTCCAAATATTGGTGTCGTCCTCATTCTAGCGCATGGCCCCCGGCTAGGGACGTAATGTTAGTCACAACATACTTATAGAGGTTGTTCAAAAAGTCGTCTTCCCAGGACACACACATTTATATTAAGTCTCGCTTAACCGCATCAGTACCGCTTCCCGGGCAGCTTTGCTTAGTCCCTTCAGCACCAGATCATAGGAGTGGTCGATCATAGCTCGCAGGTCGTCCATTGGCAAGCTACCATCGACAACGACGGTGTTCCAATGTTTTTTGTTCAGATGATATCCAGCAGTCACGCAAGCATGCTGCTCCCGAAGATTTTCCGCAATGATCGGATCACATTTCAGCGAGATGGATATTGTAGAGAATTCGCCTGGAACAGGCAGTAACGCAAACATTTTGCCTCCTACCTTCATCACCGCAGTATCGGGTCCGAAGGGATATTCCTCGACTGCTCCTTTTTTGGACAAACAGTATTTTCTCAATTGCTTGTGCACGGACACCTCTCCTAACCTTGTCTTATCTTAGTCATATTCTGGTGTAACTATATCATTTGTTCTAATATTCTGCACAATTACGTGGAGAGCTTCAAAAAAAATGACGGCATCGGGACCATCCCCTGCCGTCATTTTTTGATTACTATTTTCACAGAACAACATGTCTTAAGCCTGCTGCCCTGCTCCAGAGTAACGATACACCGAAGTACCGATCCGTGCGTACACGCCCCGAAGCCCGCGAATGTGATTATAATCGGGATGGATGATTAAATCGAGCAGGTAGGCCGATCTTCGGGCGCCTGGCTTCCGTCGCTGATTGAGGGCACCAATAATCTCTGATGAATTACGAACGCCGATGCCGTGACCGTAGAACAGGTCGTCGCCCAGCACGATGACATTCTCTCCTTGCCATTCGGGCGTCTCGGGGTTATGATCCGGGTTCTTAAAGTACAGGATATCCCCAGGATACACACCTAGTCTCCGGTTACCTTGGGCAAAGCCGAGATCACTGTCGTAGTGCCAATCGAACAGATACAGATCAGTGAAATACGTATTGAATGCGCGGCTTCCAATCTGATCCAGCACAGCCTTGTACATCACAATCATCATGGCCATGGAGCATTCGAAGCCATACAACGGCCCGTTCAGGTAAATGTCCTGAATGGCATCAGAAGGCGCTACACCGCTTCTTAACCGGAAGCCTCCTTCGTCCGTACGCGACCAGTACATTTCGTTACAATGCGATTTGCGATAGACGGCGAACTTGGCTCCACTCTGGTTGAGCGCCAATGCCGACCCTACAATCGATCCCCGTAAGTTCAATTCGAAGAGAAGCTCATCCAGCGAGCTATATCGATGGGGCACCGGACTCCTCTCCATAGCCTGCACAATTTCCTGTTGGAACGGAGGCAAGCTCATTTGCGAGAGCTGGCTCTTGTCGCTCGGTGGCAGAACAATCAACCCATTCCCCTCCTTGTCATGTTAGGGTATTCAGGTTATTGTACGTGCGATCGCCCGGTTTGGTGAACACTCGCCCGGACACCCAAGCCTACTTTTGCAAATGGAAGGGTACGGTCGCGATAACGACGTCCTTATGATTGTACAGGTAAGCTCGTAACACCAGGCTGGACTGGTTGTGCAGCATATTCTGCCACCAATGGCGTGTAATGAATTGCGGAATCAGCACCGTGATATGATCGGTCTCCGAGGTTTTCCACTCCACCGTATCAATAAATTTCATGATGGGCCGAACGATGCTTCTAAAGCTCGATCTCAGCGTAATTAACCGCACTCCCGGATTCCATTCCGCCCATTTCTGCTCCATCCGCTTGATTTCCTCATCATCGAACCCCACATACACAGCTACCACATTATCGGTAAGCGATTTGGCATAACCCAGCGAATTCATGACGACCCGCGTAATACCGGCTACCGGCACCACGATCGTGCTTCCCTTCATCACGGGCTTCTCCACATCCACGGAAATCCGTAGCTGCTGAGCAATATTCTGATAATGGCGGTGAATCTGGAAGAACAGGAACATGACCAGCGGCAGGAAGATAAAGACGACCCACACATGCGAGAACTTGGTGATGACAAAAATAAGCGTAATCCCAAGCGTAGTCAGCATACCTACTGTATTGATAGCCAACCGGAGCACCCAGCCTTTGGGCTTGAGCTTCAGCCAGCGAATCATCATGCCGAGTTGCGACAGAGTGAACGGGATAAATACCCCTACGGCATAAAGAGGAATCAAGCTTTCCGTATTCCCGCCGAAGCCAATCACCAGCAAGGCCGAAGTCACTCCCAGGAAAATAATGCCGTTCGAGAAGCCCAATCGATCCCCGCGCACCATAAAGGCGTGAGGCATATACTTGTCCTTGGCCAGCATGAACGCTAATAACGGAAATGCCGAATATGCCGTGTTAGCTGCGAGAAACAGAATCAACGCGGTAATCCCCTGGATGACGTAGTAAAGTGTACCCCGGCCAAAGGTAGATTCTGCAATTTGTGAAACCACCGTAGCCTGGGGATCGGGCTTGATCCCGTACCAGTAAGCCAATAGGCTAATACCGATAAACATCGTGCATAGGATGACACCCATCATGGCCAGTGTAGCCGCTGCATTATGGGCCGCTGGCTTCTTGAAGTTCGGAATGGCATTGGACACCGCTTCTACCCCGGTCAAGGCCGAGCAGCCGGAACTAAAGGCCTTCAATAGCAGGAACAGGCTGATGTTGGATACCGTAGCCTCTACCTCCGGCGTGGCGGCATGAATACCGCCCATAGCATATTTGACTACTCCAGAACCAATCAGCACGAAGATTGCAATGACAAACAGATATACCGGTACAGCCAGGACAGAGGCCGATTCGGTCACCCCGCGTAAATTCATCAGCGTAAGCAATGTAATCATGATCAGCGCGATCAACACTCGATGATCATGTAATACCGGAAAGGCAGAAATAATCGCATCCGTTCCGGCGGATGAACTCACTGCAACGGTCAGAATGTAGTCTACGAGCAATGAACCACCAGCAAGCAGCCCCGTGGATCGTCCCAGATTATCCATGGCCACGATATAAGCTCCACCCCCGGAGGGATAAGAAAAGATGGTTTGCCGATAAGATAAGATTAGTATGAACAATAGCCCAAGTACGGCAAAGGAAATCGGAATCGAATACCATAGGGCGGAGAATCCCGCCGCCATCAGGACCAGCAGAATCTGCTCAGTCCCGTAGGCCACGGATGACAGTGCATCCGAAGACAGAATAGCCAGCGCCTTCAGCTTACCCAGCTTCTCGCCTTCAATCTCCTTGCTCTTCATCGGTCGCCCAATGAGTACCCGCTTCACTTTGTTTACCATGTTATATCCCCTCTTCTAGCTCCAAGATGCCAATCCAGCCCCAATGACAGCAGAAAAAAGCCGCAGGAAAGTTGGACTTTCCCGCGGCCGCTTCTTTTTAAGAGCATACAGCCACGACAATTCCCTCTTTCGGACGCTTACGGAGTTAGCTGACGGATTCGGGCACGAAAGCAGCCCTACACTGGGTATTGGCCAATGTGCCAACCCAGCGATTCACCCCTGAAACGGGCCAAGCATGGCCCCTTCCGATGGTTCCCCCGTTTCTGAATATCACAGAATTCAGCGATCAGGTATTTGTCATTTAATTACTACTGCTGAATCATACTCCTTCCGTCAGGAGGGTGTAAAGGCAGGTTAAAGGTCAAAAGAAGAAGGATTTGCATCAACTGGATTCAGATAAGCGTTTACACGCTCTCTCCTCGTCGATTATGTCGCACAATCAACGAAATTCACGCTCTTACGCTGATATGTGTTACCACGCTTGGTGGTCTTCCCGTTCCAGCTTCTGATTCAACAGCCGAAATGCCAATTGCAGTTTGTCCTTGGGAACCTCGGCATACCGATCACCTATGCTCACCTCGAAGCTACAGCCGCCGCTGCTGCGTTCCTTGACCATAGGCGTCAGGCCAACGCCCGTCTCCCGGTACACCTCAAGCAGTAACCGCTCCAACTGTTCCTTGGGCAGATCCGCATGAACATGGAACATATTAGATACGGGAACCTCCGGCAGGGTACTCACATGACGGCAACGGTTATAGAGCTGAGCCAATTCCTTGGCCTGCCGATAATATTGCCCCATCTTGCCCACTCTTAAATCATAATAATAATCTGCGCTTAGAAAATAAGGATACAAGCTGATTAAATCTCCGCCGTGGCGCCGTTTCCATATCCTTGACTTGTCCACCCAGTCACGGCCTCCGGCCAAAATGGCTCCGGCAACTCCGCCAAGTCCCTTATAGAACGAAATATACATACTATCGAACAGAGCGCATATCTCCTCCGCAGTTTTTTCATAAAAAGGAAGGATTTCAAAGAGACGCGCTCCATCCAGATGCAGCTTGATTCCCCGCTCCCGGCAATAGGAAGAGATGGCTTCCAATTCGGCAAATGCGGGCAACTGCCCGCCGATCTCCCGCTGTGGCAGCTCCAACAGCAAGCAGGCCACATTCTTGTCTGCCAGACTACGGACATCAGACAGGCGGATAAGGCGATCCGGGGATGCCAACAGCAGCGGCTCGATCCCGTGCAATTCCTTCAGGCCATCCTCTTCATGAATCTCCAAATGGCAGAGGGGATGGTATGCCACGCGCTTCGTTTCCTGCTGATCGCACCATATTCTCAGTGCAATTTGCTGAGCCATTGTACCGCTGGGAAAGAATGCCGCTGCTTCCTTGCCCAACACGCCCGCCATCTTCGCTTCAAAGTCCTCGATGGCCTGTCCCTTCCCATACATATCGCTGTCCAGTCCGCCGCTCACCTTGTCCAAGGCTTGCTTCAACACATCCACATTCCGCTTCCCATGCCCCGGTACTTGGTACACCGTACGCTTGAATGCCTCCAGTAAGGATTTCTTCTCTGCCTTTCCCTGATCGTTAGCCATCGCTTATCTCCTCTCCTGTTCCTATCCACTAATCATTTATGTTTAATTTAAACTTTATTATAGCGAACTCCGATGAAGATGGAATAAACCGATTTAGAAAATAATAAAAAAGAAGCGCGCAGGCTTCTATACCTGCGCACTTGAATCCAGTTACCCATGATTAGGCTGACGCTCCTCTTCTCATCCGTACAAACACCTTGATGATTTCGTTAAGAATTAACGGAATCAAGGCAAGGACGAACACCAGGCCCCAGTCTGGCAGGCTCAGGTTCTGTACCTTGAAGGCGGCGGCCAGGAACGGGATGGAGATCGAGGCATATTGCAGCACCAGACCTGCGATAACCGCACCGACCAGCAGCTTGTTTGAGAACAGACCCACGGCGAAGATGGACTTCGTGGCGCTGCGTTTGGAGAACGAGTAGAACAACTGGGACGCAGCCAATACGACAAAGGCCATCGTCCGGGCGTAAGTCATAGCCTCTTCTGAGATATTCGGCGAGCGCAGGCCATATCCATGTTCAGCCAATCCGACATAGAAGGCGACCAGCGTTAGTGCCCCAATCAGCAACCCGCCCAGCACGGCTTGCAGCGCCGCACCTCCGGCGAAGAAGCTTTCCTTGGGATTTCGCGGCTTGCGCTTCATGACATCCTTCTCGCCGGGGTCAACGCCCAAGGCAATCGCCGGCAGCGTATCAGTCACCAGGTTGATCCAGAGAATCTGGGTAGCCAATAGTGGCAGCGGCCAGAAGAACAGAATGGAAGCCAGAATCGCGACAATCTCCCCAAAGTTACAAGCTAACAGGAAGGTAACCGTCTTGCGAATATTGGCGTAGATGTTCCGCCCTTCCCGGATCGCCTGGACAATCGTCGTGAAGTTATCATCCGTCAGAATCATGTCGCTGGCCCCCTTCGACACGTCCGTCCCGGTAATCCCCATCGCTACGCCAATATCGGCATTCTTGAGTGAAGGCGCGTCATTCACGCCGTCGCCAGTCATGGAGACAATGTTGCCTTGAGCCTTGAACGCCTTGACAATCTTCACCTTATGTTCAGGCGAGACGCGGGCGAATACGCGAATGTTGCGAATCTTCTCGGCAAAATCCTTGTCGGACAAAGTATCAATCTCTGCCCCGGTCATGCTCTGCTCCAGGGAATGAGCAATGTCCAGTTCCTTGGCGATAGCAACCGCCGTATTCCGGTGGTCCCCCGTAATCATGATTGGGGTAATACCAGCCATCTTCGCTTCCCGGATGGAATCCTTAACCTCAATCCGCGGCGGATCGATCATGCCGACAAAGCCCAGCACGGTCAAGTCCTGCTCCATGTCCTCTGGCGGCAGGATACGGTCCGTGTCCTTGTATGCCGCTCCCAAAACACGGAGGGCATCGTCCGACATGGCTTCAGCCGCCTGCAAATAGCGTTGCTTCAGTTCCTCGGTCAACGGCACCACCTCACCGTTCACCACGGCGGAACTGGAGATTTGCAGTAGTTGGTCGATAGCTCCCTTCGTATGTACACGGTACCCCTCACGGGTCTGGTTCACCGTGGACATTAGCTTGCGGTCAGAGTCGAAGGGCTTCTCCCCAACCCGCTTGTATTCGGCCTCCAGCGATCTTTTCAAGATATTATGCTGCTCCCCGTAGACGACAAGCGCAATCTCCGTCGGATCTCCCGTACCCTCCCCATTCTCATAGGTAGCATCGGAACAGAGCACGAAGGCCTTAATCATTTCAACGGGCACTTCATCTTCGAGCGGCTCAGCCGTAAAGTGCTTCACCACCGTCATCTTGTTCTGCGTCAGCGTTCCGGTCTTGTCGGAACAGATGATATTTACAGAACCCAAGGTCTCCACGGCCGGAAGCTTCTTCACGATTGCATTAATACGAGACATCCGGGTCACGCCCAAGGCCAGCACGATGGCCACGATGGCTGGCAGTCCTTCCGGAATAGCAGCTACCGCAAGGCTGATCGCCGTCAGGAACAGCTCGAACAAGTCGCGTCCTTGAAGCAAGCCGATCACGAAGATGACCACACAAATGCCGATGGCAATATATCCAAGCATTTTGCCCAGCTCTTCCAGCTTCTTCTGAAGCGGGGTCAACTCCTGGATATCTTCATCCAGAATTTTTGCGATTTTACCCATTTCCGTATCCATCGCCGTAGCCACAACGATACCTTCACCGCGTCCGTAGGTCACTAGTGTAGACATAAAGGCCATATTGCTAAGATCCCCAATTGGTGTCTTAGGGTCCTCATAAAGGTCCTCAGCTTGCTTATCCGAGGGAACGGACTCCCCGGTAAGCGCAGATTCCTCAATTTGCAGATTAGCGCTTTCCAGCAACCGCAAGTCCGCCGGAATATAGCGCCCGGCATCGAGAATGACAATATCTCCCGGCACGATGTCAATGGAATCAATCTCCCTCA
The DNA here is from genome assembly GCF_001486585.1 of Paenibacillus senegalimassiliensis. Taxonomy (GTDB): domain Bacteria; phylum Bacillota; class Bacilli; order Paenibacillales; family Paenibacillaceae; genus Fontibacillus; species Fontibacillus senegalimassiliensis. The sequence continues at coordinate 191,800 of NZ_LN909042.1, read as the reverse complement.
CTTCTCCATCACGCCGTACCAAGGATTTATTGGCCGTCATTTGCTGCAAGGCTTCAATCGCCTTCTCCGCTTTCCGCTCCTGAATAACCCCGATCGCCGCATTAAGGATAACAACGGCAAGAATGATAATGGCATCTACATATTCTCCGACAATCAGCGTGACGACGACTGCACCAAGCAGTACATAAATCAACATATCCTTAAGTTGAGCGAAGAAGAGCGCCCAGATACTAGGCTTGGGCTTGCCCTTCAATTGGTTGGGGCCGTATCGCTTCAGTCTCGCCTTCACCTCTTCAGAGGATAAGCCAGTTGCAGCATTTACCTTCTGTTCTTCCAGGACGGCTTCCCGGGTTTGGGTATACCACATGCGTTTAACACCTCTTCCTTCAAATTAGAGAAAGCCATACCAGTTTCGCTATTTGTATTGTAAACCTAATCGGGTGCAAATTAATCAGAAATACAGCCCCTCTTTTTTATACGAATAATTGTACAAAGGGTGTCCGCAATTTATAAATTTATGTTGCACCCCTCGCGCACAAGATGAAAAAAAACATCCCCTGTGCTACAATACTGAAATGTTAACGGGATCTTGTCTAGGAGGGTATCAATTTACATGTTAATTATAGGTATCGCTGGCGGCACCGGCTCAGGGAAGACCACCGTAGCCCGTTCGGTCATCAGCCAGCTCGCAACCGATAAAGTAACTTTTATTTCGCAGGATAATTATTATAAGGATCAGTCTCATCTGGTGATGAGCGAGCGGGAGAAGAACAATTACGACCATCCCTTCGCCTTCGACAATGAGTTGCTGGTGGAGCACCTCACCTTACTCAAGAACGGTGAAGACGCCTACGCTCCCGTCTACGACTTCCCGAACCATACCCGCTCCGACAGAACTATTAAGCTGCTTCCGAACCGTATTGTGATCGTGGAGGGGCTCTTCGTGTTGTACGACGAGAAGTTAAGAGAGCTGCTTGATATCAAGGTATTCGTCGATACGGATTCCGATGTGCGCATCCTACGTCGCGTCTTGCGGGATATGGAGGAACGCGGGCGCTCCATTCAATCCATCTATCAGCAGTATCTGGCCACCGTGAAGCCCATGCACGAAGCGTTCATCGAACCCTCCAAGAAATATGCCGATCTTATTATCCCTGAGGGTGGACATAATGAGGTGGGTATTCAAATGCTAACCATTCTGACCGAGAAGCATCTGACCGGCGGTATCAGTCTGTAACGCTATCCAAGCATAAGCTGGCAAGACAAAAGGGGCTCCCTCCAAGTAGATAACCTCTACCGGAAGGAGCCCCTTGCCAAGTCTACAGCTTGCCTTATCTAGCCACTTCGTCTTCGGTCACGTCACCAAAGAACTTGAACGCATAAATGGCGCAAATCCCTACAATGACGTAAATGATTCGGGCGAGGGTGGCATCTTGCCCCCCAAAAATACCGGCAACTAAATCATATTGGAACAGTCCCACCAGCAGCCAGTTCAATCCCCCTACAATCAGTAAAGCCAAAGCTACAATATTTAACGTCTTCATTCGTTATGCCAACTCCTCAATTGGAAATGTGGTTATTTATTAGTTAATTTCCCACATTAGCCGAGGTTTATGCATATGCAGCAATAAATTGTGATGACTTAGTATCTCTCTCCTTGCACTGCGCCTTCGGGCATCTTCGCTTCAATCCGCTGTAAGTCCTCTGGCGTCAACTTAACTTGAACCGCACCAGCGTTCTCTTCCAAATGAGAAATGTGCTTCGTTCCGGGAATAGGCAATGCGCCTTGTGCTATGGTCCAAGCAATCGCTAACTGAGAAGGCGTGCAGTTCTTCTGCGCAGCAATCTCTTGCACCGTGTCAACCAGCTCCAAATTTTTGTGGAAGTTATCTCCTTGGAAGCGAGGCAGTACACGACGATAATCATTAGCCTCAAAATCCTCGAAGGAACGTACGGTTCCGGACAGAAAGCCTCTGCTCAACGGACTGTAGGCAACAAAGGTAATTCCCAATTCATTCACAGTAGGCAAAATATCGGCCTCGACTTCCCTGCTCCACAATGAGTATTCGGTCTGCAAGGCTGTAATGGGGTGTACGGCATGCGCCCGGCGAATAAGCTCCGCCGATGCTTCAGACAGACCGATATAACGTACTTTCCCGGCCTTTACCAATTCAGACATCGCTCCAACCGTCTCCTCAATAGGGACCTGTGGATCAATACGATGGTAATAATATAGGTCTATATAGTCCACGCCAAGGCGGGCCAGGCTCTTATCAATAGCAGACTTGACATATTCCGGACGGCCATTAACGCCTTGAAAGTTGGGGCCAACTGCGAATTTGGAAGCCAGTACGGCCTGCTCGCGGCGACCCTTCAATGCTCTGCCCAGCAACTCTTCATTATGTCCATTGCCATAACAATCGGCCGTATCCAGCATGGTAATGCCCAACTCCAGAGCGCGATGAATAGTGTGCTCTGATGTTCTGTCATCTGCCTTGCCATAAAGCTCGGACATGCCCATCAGTCCAAGTCCAATGACAGAAGCCTCCAAGTTACTGTGCCCTAATGTTCTCGTATTCATTTCCATCCATCCCCTCATGCATGATATTCGATCTCACTTAGCATAAAATATGAAGTTAACTTTAAGTCAACACTCTTTTTTAAAAAGCTTATTCATAGCATCAAACCTATGCTTTGAAGAAAAACAAAGGATATACTTGACATACAGCGATTAATGATAGATCTTTTCTAAGTATAAAAGAAAATACAGGAGTGATTTTAATTAAAGTTAACTTTAACAAATAGCAAGGAGTGAAGAAGGATGATGACCATCAAGGAAGTCACAGAGATTACTGGACTAGCTGCATCTACGCTTCGTTATTATGAGAAGGAGGGGCTGCTTCCACACGTGAAAAGGGATGGAGGTGGCAAACGGCTTTATGATGAGGAGGATTTGAGCTGGGTGCAGTTCGTTACTGCGCTTCGGGCTACTGGCATGCCGGTGGTACAGATTCAGAAGTATGTGTATTTGTACAAAGAAGGTGATGATACCATTGCTGAACGCAAGAGCATGATGCTGGAGCACAAGAAAGATATTGAGCGAAGCATGAAGGAGTTGTACTTAAATCTAGATAAAATTAACTACAAGCTGGCCTTGTACGAGGTCATGGAGACACAAATTCATCGCCAGGAACTCAAATTCTAAGGAACCAGGAATATCTTCCCCAACCGGTGAACAAGCACAGGCATTTCACAGGCGGCTACGTACAATATAATCAGGTATGTAGGTTAGTAGGTAAGTTTGTGAAAATCCACAAATGAGGTGATTCCTATATGGCAAATTCGGCTAAAATCCGCCAACGTGCCATGCAATACAAAGATCAGCCGGTCTGTATCACATTGCATAACGGGCAAACTTATGTAGGATGGATTAGTGGATTTGATGAGAACGGGGTGACCTTCTCCGGCAAGCCAAAAACAAAGAAATCTCACAAAAAAACAGCCAAACAATCCTCATCTCGTCGCAAAAAAGCCCAGGTCAGAGCCTTGTCCCCGTCTTTCAACGGCATCTCAGCCCCTCCTTGGGATGGGACGACAGGTTCATCACGGCCGATGTCCCCGGAGGGTCCCTCCCCCGCCACCTTTAGCAGTCCCTACATGGGTATGGGATGGAACGGTGGAGGTTATGGTTACGGAAGTGGTGGAGCAGGGAACCCGGTTAGCCTGTCCCCTATCACTGGAGCTCCTGCACGACCACGTATGAGGGAATTTATTGACACCGCCCGGAAGTACATGCCGGTCATGAAGCTAGGCTATAATGCCATCCGATCTATCATCCCGTTCTTCAACGGAATTAAGGCCCTTATGGTCTGAATCAATGTCACTACAACTGTTCTACTCACGCACTCTAAGAAGCCCGGCGAGCAATATGAAACCTGCGACCGGACCAGTATAGAAGACACACCATTGCTTCCGATTCTATACCGAGTCCGGGGCAGCTCACCGCGCCCTAGTGCTGGCTACCTCTGTCGGTTCCTATTGAACCGAACATACACCAGAATCGCCGCGATAATCATCGCCAAGAAGCCGACATTAGTCGCCGGTTCTTTAGCCATCCCTAACAACATACACAGGTTGGTTACCAGGTTATTAGTTAAGATGGCTATCAAAATCAAAAAAATCGGCCGCCAAAAATTAAATCTCATTTCGCCACGCCACTCCCCGATCTGGTAGAATCGCTTGCTTGTTATGCGCTTTCTTTAGTACGACTTATATAGCATCATAGCATAAATCAGGCTCCTGATCGAAGCCTGACGATCTGGGTGAGCTTACGCTGCAACCTGAGTCTGCTTGCCTTGCTCTAGGCCAGCTTCTGCCCACAATTGGAACAGAAATTCGCCCCTTCATTCTTCGCTCCGCAATTTGGGCAGAAGTTCGGCTTCTTGGCACCGCCCCCACTGTTCCCGCCGCCGGATACAGGCGCAGACGAGGACTGTCCCTCTTCCATATTCTTCATCATTTCCTTGGCGATGTTCATCCCCATCATCATGCCCGCCATATCAGAGGCAGCACCGGCGCCTTGCACCTTCCCGGAAGCCATGCCGTCGGTCATACTGACCTGCTGGTATTTGGACAAGTTACCGATCATCTCATGGGAAGCGGTCTTGTTGATCATGTCCTGAATTTCCTTCGGATAATTGAAGCTCATCACCTGGAAGCCCGTAATCGCCAGGCCGTCATCCATTACCTGCATATCCAAATCTTCACGGATACCTCTGGCGATCTCCGCACTGTTGGCTTGCAGATTGAACATATCCTTACCTTCCCGGCTAATCCACTTCATCAGCAATTGATCCAGCACAGACGTAATCCGAATCTTCACGTCATCCACCAGATAACTTTGCTTAATTCCCGCCACCTTATCGATCAACGTCACATAATCGTTCACCTTGAAGTTGAACGTTCCGTTCGCGCGAATCGGCATGCCCCCAGGCAATTGCGGCGTTGGAATCAGCACCGGATTCTGGGTTCCCCAACGGACGGTAAATTCCTTCGTGTTGACGAACAGAACTTCCACTCGCATCCCGCTGTTAAAGCCGAACTTGAAGCCCTTCAGTGTCGACAGGAACGGCACAATTTCAGATTCGACGTTAAACTCGCCATCATCCTTGAAGATCCCCTCAATCTTGCCATTGTTGATGAAGATCGCATCCTGGCCCGCGCGAATAATCAGCTTACTGCCCTTCTTGATCTCGCGATTGTTCCATTTCCAGAAGATCATATCGTCCCGGAATTCTTCCCATTCGACTACGTTGGCAAACTGGTTTTTAAAAAAGCTCATGTTACCCACACCCTTCTGTTAAAATGACCCCCGGCTGCCGCTATGTGAATGCCCGCCTCCGGTTCTTCCGCCGCCGCCCCCACCGGAGCCGCCGCTGCTGCTCTTCTGAATTTTCGTCTTCGTGACCGTCGTCCGCAAATATTGATCCTGACGGCCCAATATCCCCGACTTGCCCCGATCCTCGTACGTCGCCCCACTGACCGTCACCCGTCCACCGGAGCGGTATGCCATAGCCCCCACGGCGACCGCGCCAATGACCAGGGCTGCGCCTAGCTGGAACCAACCATTAAACAGGATATTATCCGGATTAACGCCCGGCTTGAATCCCATATAGCGATGTGCGGTCAAAATATATTCCTCAAACGCCTGTCTATAATCCCCCGACGACAGCATTGGGGTGATGTGATTACGGATTTTGTCCAGCCGACCATCATCCAAATAATCCTCTGCCTTATAAAACCCCGCCAGGTAAATGTCCCGATTCATCATATCCAGCGTCAGCATAACCGTGTTTCCGTGGGCTTTATCATACCCCGGTGCCCGCTCGTCATAGAAATCCTCGGTCAGCTTCACCACATCTTCGCCCTCAGGGTTATTCGTGGTGTATACAATAATGTCCGTCTCCCGCTCGGCTCCATAGCTGCGGGCCATCTGTGTCAACGCAGCAACATCCGCTTCGCTAAGCAGTCCGGCCTCATCGTAAATGAGCGGATTGTCTGTACCTCCAGCGGCCTCGGCCGTCCCCGCTAATAAGGTGAATCCGCCGCTTAAGCTAACCATAAGCAGCAAGATCGCTGTAATGACTCCCAGGTGCTTATTCCAACCTGCACGATAGTTCCTTACGATCACAGGAATCCACCTCCCATCGCCCAAGAAGCAATTTTAAGCGACAAGAGCGATACGCCTGCAATACCAGCGAACCAGGCAGCCATTTTCCCCTTGCTTAATGGCGGCTTGCCGACAACCTTGCCCGTCTGCCCGTTCATGGCGAAGGTATACTCCGAGCGGTTAAAATCATAGGTGAACATCCACACCGGAAGCAGTACATAATCATTGCGGTTCATATCGGTATCAATTCGCTTATCCGTGAAGCTTACGCTGGCATACCCCGATACGGTGGATGACAAAAAGGATTCGATATAAGGCCTAACCTTGTCCTTGACCCGAGGGAGCAATTGCTCCCCGGTATAGCTATATTTTTCCGCAATATATCCGGCAAGATACGGGGTTCTGAATTCTTTGAGCTTATCGTAGGGAAAGGGCTCCAGTCGATCCATCAGCTTGTCATTCATCTTCTCGGAGGCATCGATGGGCACCCGCACGTAATCTACGTTAAGCTTCCGGTAAATGGCGAAGTGGTCCGTTTCCGTATAACGGTAATCACCCCGGGTGTAGCTTCTCACCTTGGTTGCATGACCTTGAGCTTCGACACGGTTATGCAGGTCGTATAGCCAGAACGGGACATAAATACCCGTAATACCCTTAATGCGATTCGCCGCCATGAAAGCCCGTGGTGTCAATAGGCCTCTTTTACACCACTTCCTGAACGCTTCCTTAGCTTCTTCCTTACTGATTGCAAAAGGAATAACCTGCACGGGAGCAAGCCTTCCGCTCAAGCGGTCGCTCAATACCACGGCTGCTCCACAGAAGCTGCAGTTAGTCGCGCTCGTCTCCGGGTCGGTCACGATGACCGCCCCGCAGCTCTCACAATGATATTCCTTAACCTCGTTGTCGGCATAGACCTGCTGCTTGAGCGGATCAGGGATTTGCTCGATATTATCCTGCCGTCCGCAGCTTGGACAGCTTAGCTTGCCCGACACGCTATCAAATCGCATGCCGCTACCGCAATTGGGGCATTTGTACTCGATGACCGGCATTTACTCACCTCAATCTATAAGTGCTTGGTTCAAAAAGTCGAGCTTACAGGTAATTCTTAGGATTCCTTATTCAATTTACCCTTCATGGCCGCAAGCTCTTCCTCAGGGGAGACAGGTCCTGACTCTGATTGCCCTGAGGCCTGATTACCATCCTCTGAAGCAACCTGAGCTTCTTTCGCCGCCTGGGTATCCCGCTCTAGCTGAGCCATCAGCTCATCCAGATCATCCTTGCGGCTGCCTCCCCGCAGCTCGGCGAGAGCCAACGCTTCGTTCAGCGCGAGGTCGGCCTTCTCCTCCAGCTCCCGGAAGGCAGATCGTTCACTGGTAGCCGCGTTTCTACGTTGCTGTGCTTCGGCCTCCGCCAGCTTGCCCTTGAGCGTGGCCCGCCTTGCTTCAAGCTCATTCACGTCAGCCGTAAGCTTCTCTTGCATCTGCGCAAGCTTGGCGGTCTGGCCCGCCGCCTCTTCGTAAGCGGCTTGTCGCTTCTTGCGTTCCTCCGCCTGAGTAGCTTTGCGCTGCAAGAACTTCAGCGCTCCCTCATCATCACCGGACTCTGCCGCCTTCTCCGCGTAACGTTGCAGCTTCCTGATCTCGGCATCGCATTCCTCCAGCGCCCGCCTTGCCCGGCCCTCAGCGGCCAGAAGTGAGGCCGATTCGGCCCGTATCTGACCCAAATCTAGCTGAATTTGCTTCATATATTGATCTACCGCTGCCGCCGGTTCCTTGGCTCCCTCCAGCATGGCTCCGATATTGGCTCGCATAACATCCCGAAACCTCGATAAGATTCCCACGTCCGTTCCTCCTTCGATGGTTGTGTATTTACTTAATAATACATGACAATGAACCAATTGGTTTCATCACCGTACAAAAAGAAGGTCATAAATACAAAAAAAGCGTCCTCCATCCCGCCATATGCGGTACGAACAGACGCTTGTCCAGCTTCCTGCACTCCCAGATTATTCAATAATGCTAATCAGCAGTGCCCCCGCTGCACCGGGACGTTCATCTGAGTACCATGCGCTCACCGTAGGGGGATGAACCATGCTTTCTCCTTGCTCCACGCCCTCTTGCTCAAGCCACTGCTTAACTTGCGACCAGTTAACCTCTTCATAACGGCTAACTACCTGCTTGCCTTCCTCGTGGATGTAGCGAACAAAAATTTTTGTCTGCCCATCCACGGTCAGGGTAACTTCCTTGGGCTCCGTCTCCAGCTTCGTTTCTGTCTCCGACTTAAGTTCTTCCTTCGCCGTCTCTCTAGACATTACCACGTAAGAAGGATTGATCCGCACGGTGACGGCTTCCTCTTCGACAGCCGTTAAATCCCCCAATAGATCACGTGATGATTCCTCCCAGCCGGACATGACTTCCTTATTCTCATCTGCATACACGACCTTGGCATCCACAAAAGGGAGCAGGCTTGCATCGTAGGCGGTTATAGAGGCAATCCCTCCAGCCCCTACCAGGAGGTAAATTCCCGTAAGCATCATCACCAGCTTCCTTGGCGTACGAGCTCGGTTCTCCACCCAGAGATAAGCGCCGATCCCCAGCACCCCGCCCGTAACGTTCAAGAGAACATCATCGATATCGCTGCTGCCGAGGGCAAATACGTATTGACTGACCTCAAAGAGCAAGGAGATTCCCAGCACGACAGCAATTTGTCCCCAGAACAACCAACGTCTGGCTACGAAGGCCACAAATAACCCCATGGGAATAAATATCAAAATGTTGCCCCCGATATTTTCCATTAATCGCCCCGGGTCCCCTTGAACCAGAAATTGCCCAATCGTACGAAATGGAATCAGATTCACGCTTCTTAACGTACTAAGCCGTTCATAAAACAATGAATCCAGGGGCATCGTCTTAAACAAAACGACCTGTCCCATTAACATCACATATACGCCAAACAGCAGGTACAGCAGCCCATACCAGCCCCGGCTGACTTGTCTTCCATTTCTACTGTAGTCCGACTTCCGCATTAACATCGCACCAACCTCCTGGCCTTGAACACTCACTTCAAGAGCAACTCGCCCTATAAATTAATCATTTAAAAAAAGGACGGATGGAGGTGGGCATTTGTTACCACGTGCTATCCGGCTTTCAGCGACCTAAGGAGCAATGGCCACCATTTGCCGTTCCCGGTTCCTGAATATCGCAAGCTCTGTGTAGCCCTGCTCCACGGCATCGGCCAAAGCGCCATCCAGCAGCATTCCGATATCGTCGGGAAAATGGGCGTCTGAAGACAAAGTTAAAGGCACACCATATTCAGCCAGCACGGAGAGGAACAACGGACTTGGACAACTCTCAGCGACAGGGTAGCGATAAGCCAGGCCTGTATTAATCTCCGTAATCACCCCGCTATGAGTCATCTTCTCCGCAGTCTGTCTGTACAAGGGTAGCAACTCCCGTTCATTCTGAGGACGAAAGCCAAATAACTTCAAATTGTCCGGGTGCGCAATAATCTGGAATAGCCCCGATTCGCAAGCTTGCCCGAGAAGGTCATAGTAAGCGGCATAGGTGGCTACAATGTCCCGTCCTTCAAAGCCCTCCTTCGCTTCGGGATTATCAAACCCCCAGCCCTCCAGGAAGTGAACCGAGCCAATGACGTAATCCCATGGATGCTGAGCTAGCAACTCACCAAGTTCTGCCTCTCCACCAGGGAAGAAGTCCGCTTCCACCCCTAGCGCCAGATCGGGCCGGGTCTTCTTCGCTTCCGTAATGAAATCGGCAAATTCTGAAAGTGAGGTGACGCATACCTGGTCTAGCCAGGTACGTTGCAGCTTGCCCACCGGACTATCGTCCAGTAGCATATGCTTCTCGTAATATGGGCGGCATTCACGGAAACGGTATAGGTGATCTACAACGCCAAACTCTTTGATTCCCCGGCTGCGGCCCGTCGTCAGATATCGGTCCAGCCATTCTTCACTGTAGCACCCTTGCTGCATCCGCCCGGATAAAAGCCCGGACAATTGCTCTGCAAAGGCAAGCGTGTGGTCCTTATCCTTTTCCGAAGCGTTAGAATAGGTGGGCTCCGTCGCAGAGAGCGCCTGCATGGTGCGCATGAGCCAACGCAACGAGTACGGCCCTTCCTCTAGATGAAAATGCATATCAACCTTCAACGGCAAGTCCTCCTGTCTATGTCCAGTTCACCATTGCCTTAGATGTCTCGATCCCCAAGTAATGACAAATCAGCGGTGCAAAATAAAGTTGTGATATCCCCGGCTCGCGCTCCAATGCGGAAGAGGAAAACGGCAATTCGCCGAAGACGTACAGCGGAACTTGTCGTTCCTCCGGTTCCGTGCCGCCATGTTGTCCCTCTCCGTTCATGCCGTGATCTGAGGTCACGATGACCTGATACCCTTGCGATCTCCATAACGGCACCAGAGAGGCCAGCAAGCCATCCGCCATCCGCACCGCTCCCGCATATTCCTTGCTCTCCCCTCCGTGCTTATGGCCCATATCGTCAATATTCATCGAATGGATATAAAGGAAGTTTGGATTATAGGTCGTACGCAAGTGTTCGGCATCCAAAAATAAATGACTATCCGGGTAATGATCCTCAAAGTAGAACATGCCATGCTGAATCGGCCGGCTCTCATCGTGTTGGTGACGGTCCTCTATCAAGTTAAAGGGAGCGCGGTTATATAGCTCGCTTACCCAATGATAGGCTGCTGCTGCCGTTCTCAGGCCTGCCTTGGTAGCCAGATGGAACACACTCTCCTCCCAGCTTAGACGCACAATATGATTAGCGGTGATGCCATTTCGTGCGACTGGCGTTCCGGTGAGCAGCACCTCGTAGAGCGGACGAGATAAGCTAGGAAGCTGAGACTCCACGCGGTAGCAAGACACCTCTCCTTGTTCAACTAAATGCTCCATATAGCCCAAATATTTGCGGGCCGCATCATATCTAAGTCCATCCAACACAACGACAATCAGCTTAGCTTCGGTCGACGACATCTATGATTCCTCCCTTTATCCTCTTATTTAGCTTCAATCCATTGAATATGCTGGCTGCGGAGGGGCTGTACCCATTCCTTCGGAACGGCCGTATTGCTGACAATTACGTGCAATTTATCAAGCGGAGCGATCTCCACGAAGGCTTCCTTGCCCAGCTTCGATTCGTCCGCCAACACGATGGTTCGGGAAGCCGCCTCGATCATTCTTCGCGACATTCCCGTCTCATTGATATCATAGTCACTGATGCCACGCTCCGGAGAAATACCTCCCACGGAGATGAACGCCTTATCTACGCGGAATTGCGACAGCATGCTCTCTCCCATGGGTCCGGACATCGATTGCTGCTCCGGGTTCAACTCTCCGCCAACTACGACAATCTTCCCGGAAAATCTTCCGCTGTTCAGCGACTCCATCAGATGATAGGCAACGGCCAGCGAATTCGTCAGGATTGTCAGCCGTTCCCGGCCAGCAATGGCCTTGGCCATCTCCAGCGTGGTGGTGCCAATATCCACGGCAATCGTGTCTCCCGATTCGACCAATTCCGCAGCCGCCCGGCCAATGCACTCCTTCTCCTCCGTCTGCACCTGCTGCCGCTGTAGATAGGGCGGCTCATAGCTGGTCAGCTTGGTGAGTACCGCACCCCCGTATACCCTCTTGGCCAGCCCATCCTTCTCCAGTAATACCAAATCGCGGCGAACCGTCTCTTCTGACACCGTAAATAGCTGGGATAAGTCAGGGACCTTCACTTGCCCCTCCAGCTTCAACTGTTCCATAATGACGCGCTTACGTTCCTCTGATGAAATTGACAACTTGCCTAAGCCCCTTCCTTCTCCAAATGCAGCAATTGCGTAGCATCCAACACCAGCTTCACCGGGTGGTTCTCCTCCATTCGCAAGGACCGCCCATCATTAAGTTGATCAACGGTCAGCCGAAGGCCTGCCGTATCCACGGCATAACGAATGACATTGCCCAGGATCGATGCAGAATGTACGGTCCCCTGCACGATTTGCTTGCCTGATTCTAACCCCGTACCTTCTCGCTCCTGATCCAGAAGAGCCAAGGCTTCCGGACGTATGGCAAAGCTCTCCGCCTCGCCCTTCACCGTTCCGAATAAACGCAGCGCCTCGGCCCGGGACAACACATTGTAGCTCCCCATGAACCGGGCCACGAACTCCGTTCTTGGAGCAGAATATAGTTCCTCGGGTGCTCCTTGCTGCACAATGTTGCCTTGATTCATGAGACATACCCGATCCGATAAGGTTAATGCTTCCTCCTGATCATGAGTGACGAAGATCGTCGTCATATTAAACTTCTTCTGAATTTCCCGAATTTCGCTCCTTAGATTTTTGCGAATTTTGGCATCCAGCGCACTAAGCGGCTCGTCTAACAGAAGCACCTTAGGCCGCACAGCTAATGATCGGGCCAAGGCGACACGTTGCTGCTGGCCGCCTGACAACTGCTGCGGATAGGCATCGCGCTTGTCCACAAGATCAATTAGCTCGAGCAGTTCCGTCGAACGCTGCCGACGAGCCTCCTTCGATGCCTTGCGCATTCGCATCCCGTACTCAATATTCTCGCTGACCGTCAGATTGGGGAATAAAGCATAGGATTGGAATACCATGCCGATCTCCCGACTACGGGGCGGCAGCTCTGCAATGGACTGGTTATCCAGCCAGATATGTCCCCCGTCCATCTCCGTTAAGCCGGCGATACAGCGAAGCAACGTGCTTTTACCGCATCCGGAGGGGCCTAACAACGTGACCAGTTCCCCCTCACGAATCTCCAGGTTCACTTGATTGAGCACGGTATTCGCTCCAAATTGCTTGCGAATCCCTTCCAGCCTCAAATATGGCTTCATTTGGACATCCCCTTGTTTACTTTTTTGCCAAGCTGCATCAACACCATAGACAACACCAGAATGAACAAGAAATAAGAGATAGCTATCGCGCTGGCCAAGTGTCCACTCTCGTTCATTCTGCGCATCAGGTACACCTGAATCGTCTGAATATGTCCCCCGACCAGCATATTGGTCAGCACGAATTCACCAAACAATACGGAGAAGGACAGCAGAGTAGAAGTCATGACTCCGGGCCAAATATTCGGCAGAATCACCGTGATGAAGGCCTTCATCCGGCTTGCTCCAAGCATTTCCGCAGCCCCGAGCAGTTCCACAGCGGATACAGTCAGCAGACTATTGCGAATCCCCTGATACATGTAAGGCAGAATAATGACGAAGTAGGCTCCGATCAAAATAAAGGCGGTTCCGGAAATATTGATTGGTCCAGATGAATAGGCACGAATGAGTCCAACGGCAGCGACTACGCCGGGCACCGCATAGGGCAGCACCACAACCCCCTTCATAAAGCTCTCCAGACCCGGAAGATACACCGTAATAATGAATACCGCGGGCAGCATGACCACAAGACTTAGCGCTACACTGATCAGGCATAAATAAAGGGACTTCCATAAGGCGTCCATAAATCGGACGTCCGTGAACATTTCGCCGAACCATTCCAGCGTCCAGCGCTCGGGCAGAATCGTGGCTTGCCAGTCCTTGGCAAAGGCGTAGATGAAGGTGGCCAGCAAAGGAAGGAACAAGTAGACGAGCAGCACTACCATCAAGGTGCGATGTCCCCAGCCCGCTCGACGCTCTCCGGATGCCTGCATTATAATTCCTCCTTCAGTCTGGACGTTTTGAGCTTGAAGTTTTTGCGACGAACGGACGCTTTGCGATCTGCGCTTCCTGGCTGAAACCGCTGCGCCCGCTGGATCATTTTGTGATTTAGATAAACGGCCAGCAGGGTGGATAGAGCCAAAATTACCGCGAGTACATTGCCAAGTTGCGGCTCGCTCACTACATCACCCGAAACGAGGTTGCCGATCCGCACGGCGAGCAGATTGAAGTTGCTCCCCACCAAGGCATACGCCGTGGCATATGCCCCCATACTGTTGGCGAACAAAATACCCAGTGTACCAAACACAGCAGGAAGTAGCACCGGAATACCGATGGTTCTCCAGAATTGCCATGTCCCTGCCCCTAACAATGAGGCGGCCTCCTTCCACTGCTCACGAATGCCGTAAAAGGAAGGATACAGCAGAAGTAAGGCGAGGGGGACCTGAAAGTAGACATAGACGAGTACCAGGCCCGACCAGCTATACAGATCAAACCCGGCAAAAACATCCCACCCCCACTGCCTGAACAGCAGGGTGAATACTCCATTGCTGCCCAGCAGGATAATATAAGCGAAGGCCAGCGGCACACCCGCAAAGTTGGAGGTCATATTGGACAGCATGATCAAGCGATCCCGCATTTTGGGCGAGAAGCGTGTGATAGAATAAGCAAACACCAGCCCCGCTACCACTCCGATTACACTGGAAAATATCGAAATTAACAGGCTATTCTTGATTGCCTTGAGGTAATACTCGCTTTGAAAGACACGAATATAATATTCAAATGTGAGGCCCGATCCGGAGCTGACACTCCCAGTTACCATGGAGACGATGGGAACCAGTTGGAACAAGGCCACCATTGCTACAAAGGGCAATAACCCCAACCAGAACCAGCGATTTTTACGCTTCACCTTTCCCACTCCTCTGCTTCGAAAAGAAGGTGCGCCATTCGCCTTGGACGATCTGACGCACCGCTTAAGTTCCTACCGTATAGTTAGTTCATGTGTACGAGTACGCGCTCTTGCCACAACTGAGGCAGCTTCTTCGCGGCTTCTTCCCAGGCCTGATAGTCGCCTACAGGCTTCACGCTTGTGTAGGCTTCGGCAGGCAACAGCTTGGCGGCTACATCTTCGGGAAGCTTAACGCTATCGCGAATAGGTCTGGCATAGCCCTTGGCCAGATTAATCTGACCCTCATCACTCAGGATGTACTCCCGAGCCAGCTTCGCTGCATGAGGATGAGGCGCATATTTATTAATAATGGTGGCGTATCCGCTCACGACGCTGCCTTCTTCTGGAATGGCTACATTAAATTTATCCGGTCCCAGTTGGTCCTTGAAGTTGAGCGCGTTGAAATCCCACAATAAAGTGACCTCGACTTCACCCTTCTCCATATTTGCTAGCGAAGCTTCTGCGTTCGACAGACGACCTTGCTTAGCCAATTCTTCAAAGTAGGCAATCCCCGGCTCCAGGTTGGTCTCATCTCCGCCAAAGGCTATAGCTGCCGCAAGCACGGCCATTTGGGCCTGAGCTGCCTTAGTCACGTCGCCAACGATAATTTTATAGTCGCCGTTCTTCATGTCTTCCCAGCTTTGCGGTGGGGACTTCACCAGGTCTGTATTCGTGAAAATAGAAATGGAACCTTGATAGCCGACAATCCAGTGCCCATCCGCGTCCTTGGCCCAATCAGGGATCTCGTCCCAATAGGAGGTCTTATAGGGTTGCGTTACGCCCCGATCCACCGCTACCGGACCGAAGGCAATTCCTACGTCGCCAATGTCGGCTGTCGGTTTGTTCTTCTCCGCTTCAAACTTATTAATCTCGTCCGCGCTCGACATATCCGTGTCCGAGTGCTCCAAGCCATACTTGCTCTTCAGGTCCTCCCAGGTGTCCTTCCAGTTCGCCCATGTATCCGGCATCCCTACACTAACGACAGAACCTTCTTCCTTAGCCTTAGCCTCCAATTCAGCCAGCGTTAATTCCTCTGCCGGGGCACCAGCGTTGCCGTCCGCGCTTGCAGCCGGCGTATTGCCCGATGCGTCTCCACAAGCTACCAATGCCAACATAAACAAACACAGAACAAGGCCAAGCGCCAACGTTTTCTTTACTCCATATTTCATGTTCTCTCGCACTCCCTGTGGATTATTGTGGGTTCGTTGTGTATTTATGTTGTTTTCAACCCAAGTAGAGTATAGATTTTGACTATTTACGCTAGATTAAGAGAGTTGCCTAGATTTATTAAATCCGCAAGGAGTCGTCGTTAAGAAGCTTTATAATTCGTGTTAGACAAAAAAAATCCCCCGTCCCTCTCCGCATCAGAGCGGTAGAGGAACGGGGAATTCGTATTGCAGGGATTACTTATTCAATTGCTGTTGCACGATATGAGACTACGAAATTAGTTGCTTGCTGCGCTCGCACCAGCAATCCGTCCGAAGGTGAAAATATCGGTGATGGCGTTACCGCCCAGACGGTTACCTGCATGGACGCCGCCTGCCACTTCGCCCGCTGCGAACAAGCCTTCAATAGCGTTGCCTTCTGCGGTCAATACTTCAGCCTTCTCGTTGATCTCCAGACCACCCATCGTGTGATGCACGGATGGAGTTCTTGGCGTTGCGAAGAATGGAGCTGTCTCCAGCTTTTGTCCAAAGTTCTTCTTGCCAAACTCTGGGTCCAGTTGATTCTCTACATAAGTGTTATATTTCTTCATTTCTTCTACGAAGGTATCTACTGGAACGCCCATTTGCTTGGCCAGATCTTCCAGTGTATCTGCTACG
Organism: Paenibacillus senegalimassiliensis; assembly: GCF_001486585.1. Taxonomy (GTDB): domain Bacteria; phylum Bacillota; class Bacilli; order Paenibacillales; family Paenibacillaceae; genus Fontibacillus; species Fontibacillus senegalimassiliensis. Next base: position 175,185 of record NZ_LN909042.1, on the reverse strand, counting down.
AAGATATTCTTATTCTTGATCAGGTCCTGATAGTTATCGCCCCATCCGGATTTTCCGTTCAAGTCAGGATTACCGAGCGAGGTGTTATCACTAATAATATAGAACATCTTATCCGTTTGTTCCAAAGCTGCGGCAGCCAGTACGTCACGTTCAGCGTACTCGTTCACATACCGTTTACCTTCTTTGTTTACGAAGATTTGCGTCTCTGCACTGCCCCATACACCGCCAGACAACGCGCCAGTTCCCGGTTGACCACTTGGCATCAATTGAATGAAGCCCATGCCCCACAGGTTCGCTCCTACTTCCTTACCCATCTTAATACCGTCGCCAGTCGCATTGGCGGTATTGGTGGTCATGATGTTGGCATCCAGGTCAGGCCAGTAGTTGTTGTATTCTACAACCATGTCCGGATTGGCGCCAAAGCCGCCGGTTGCCATAACTACACCCTTGGATGCGTTCAAGGTCACTGGAGTACCGTCTGCTTGCTCAGCAGTTACGCCCACGATACGGCCGCCATCTACAATCAGTTGGGTCGCTTTCGTATTCAGCATGATTTCTGCGCCAAGCTCGGTTGCCTTTTTCTCCATGTTGTTGATATAGCCTGTGCCAAGCGGCTCAGCGTTATGATGCGTTCTAGGCCACAAAGCGCCAAGCACCGTACCGATGCCATCTTCAAATTGTACGCCATTGCTCTCCAGCCATTCGATGGTACCATAGCTGTTAGAAGTCAGTGTTTTTACCAATTCAAATTTACCGGTAATTTCTTTACCATCCAGGTCCGTTCTCTTCCCGCCGATATAAGTATGAATCATGTGCAATTCAGGGGAATCGAACAATTTCGTTGTATCGCCATTCGCCAAATATTCCTTGATTTGTGCCTTCACCGTCTTAAGCGTGTCAGCGTAATCTCCAAATTCTTTCTCGTCGTAAGTCAAAATTTCTTTCAGTTCGTTAGTCAGTGCCTGTGTCATTTCAATCTTTGGCTGTCTGACGGGATCATAGGAGTTGAACTCCCCGCCCGCACGAAGTGTGTTCCCACCCAGGGATGGGGATTTCTCGATCAGAATAACCTTGGCACCGTTCTCGGCAGCGGATACCGCAGCGGCAAGACCTGCTCCGCCCCCGCCGACAACCACTACTTCAGTATCCTTCGTAATGGCTTCCTTCGCTGCTGCCTTCAGCGGCTCTTTGTTCTTCAACGCATCAACGTCCGCTCCGGCCTTGGCCAAAGCGTCCGCAATGGCATCAATCAGACCATTACTGGATACGGATGCCCCGGATACCACGTCAACCTTCAAGCTTTGTCCTTCGACAACCTTCTCGGGAATCGTAGTAAATACCGCATCGCTGACACCCTCGGTATCCTTCTGCTCCAATACCTTCACAGATTGAATCGTATTCTCGTCAACCGTGACCTCTACTTTAATTACGCTGTGCAAGCCTTGGGCTTCCCCGGTGTAAGTCCCTGGTGTGTACAGGCCTTGGGTAGCTGCCCCATCCGGTGCGGCTTCGTTGTTGTTGCCGCTGCAACCGATTAACCCCATCATCAAGATAAATACCAGTGCTACCAGAAAACCTGTTCTTGCGTACCTGCTACTTAGATGTCTCATGTACTCTGCTCCTCTTCAGTAATTGTGTTTTTTTTCACAATATAAGTGAAAAAATTCACGAATTATGCCGAAACAAATTCGCTTATCGTAGCTATTATACGCGTGCCCGTATGCGCTTTCCCGTGCTTTTTCTCACAAACTCAGGTTGCGGGAGCGCGTTCAGAGATAATTTTTATGGAGAACCTCAATCATCAGCCCGGCTCCTAACCGGAATCCTTGCGTAAACGACTCAGCCACTTCTATCCCTTGCACCTGCTGCTGCAAGTCAATCAACGCCTCCAACTCGGCGAATTCAGCGCTGCTTAACTTCTCTTTCCATGCGATCATCGCACTCGACAGTTCTCGGGTTAGCTCACGATATTGCGGGTCTTTCGGGACGAACTGTTCCTGCGGAAGCAGATTCCCGTGGTAGAGGGATTCGAGAAGGGACATGGGTGGGGTCTCCTTTTTTTATCTATAGAATAGCAGAATAGGGAGTGGAGGGTGGTACGTGAAGGCGTATTCAATCCCTAACTAAATAAAAGATCTCTTTTCTATCCCGCCCTTTAATAATAAGCAAGTGCTGTTACAGTTTTCCCCTTGTTGCTTTTGTAGGTTGTTCTATCATAAATGAAAAGGGCCCCTTAGGACCCTTTCACTTTTCAGCTAAGATTTTTTTAGCTTCTCTTAAATCAATTCTTGCATGGTGGCCGTGCTTTTCCAATAGATGAAGTAAGTTAGAACCGTTAAGTAAAGTTAAGGGCTTAGCTTTAGCAAATTCATATGCATCAGGTCCATAGTCAGCAGTAGAAACAAGAATTCCTTTGGTCGCACCCTCATTGACTACCGAACCGTACAGGTCTCTAACGGCAGAGACGCTCACTGTATTTGTATACCTCTTAGCTTGTATAATTATTTTCCCTCCCCGAATTGGATCAGGATCAAAGGCAATCGCATCGACTCCACCATCTCGACTTGCTTGAGTTACCTTAACTTCACCACCATTAGTCTGAAATTCTTTCTCAAACAATTCACGAATAAGGTGTTCAAATTCTTCCCAATCCATTGCAGCAAGGTTAGTTGTATTATCAAGAGAGCCAACAACAGTATGACTCTCAACAAATCTTTTATCATCTCTACTAATTTGCAATATAGGTTGAATCGGGGTTAATGTACTTAATTTACTACTAGCTACACCTTTGAGATTTTTAAAACATATTTTAGGGTCAACATTTGATAAATCTATTTCATTAAATTCAATTTTATTTGTCTGAATGCTGAGGATACAGTTATTCTCTTCTTTACCTGTTGCTTTATTTATTGATTCAACCCAACCATTAAAGGAAACAGCATCAATGGCATTAGCCACGTCTGATTCAAAGATTTCATGTATCGTTCGCAAGGAAATTTTATACATAGATTCATCAAACATTTTTAATTTTTGACTATCAGAGATATAAAATTCTTTTAATTCTTTTTTCGAAGTCATATACTTAACTTCTTTTAGAGTTGGAAAGCACTCTATGGAGGGCAATTGATATTCTATAATTAAAATTTTGTTCTCTGGATTATATTCCAATTCATAATTTTTTGGAAAATCCCCTGGATACATTGAGTTATCAAGTACCATATCGCAATATTCAACAATAGAATCCGTATGAAGGTTAAAATACATTTGTTTCAACTCATCAATTTTTTTATTATATTCATCTTGTTCATTAATAAATGTATTTCTGTCATTCTCCCAATCTTGAACCTCCACCTCCCATTGTTTCAATTTCTCCTCATATTCACGTTCTACCAAGCTATTATGATCCTCTATTAATTGTTTTTCTTCTTCCCATTCTAGAATCATAGCAGCATTAATGGCATTATAATGAGCTACCTTTTGTTGTTTTCTAGATTTAAAAACCTTATCTATTATTGTAAATTTTGGTTTTTCTTCTTCTGGTGAATTGGGATATTCTTTCTTCTCTCCGTGAATCGGCTTAATTGGTGAACTCTTGGGGAAAGTATCCTTCTTCTTCAAAGTATCCCAATCTACAACATCATTAGTTGTTAGAGTATGTATTAATAAATTTTCAATATCTTGCAACTCCATATCGGCTTCTTCTGTTCTTCTATTCGCTTCTTCAATACTAGCTTCTACCTCTTCAGCGGCTTGACGCTTCTGAACAAAGACTTCCCATTTGTCTTGCCATTTCCTCATTTGCATGTCAATTTTGCTTTGAAGTATATCCTCATCAGGTGCTGAAATTAATTTATGGTCATGTAAACCATTATGTGCAATCTCTATGGTGTATTTTAAAATACGAGTTCCTGCAGAATTCCAAATAGCTTGAACATTACCAAAAGTAACATTCCTATCCCACATATTTGTCTCCTCCAATCAAGTATCCAGCATAAAGCAAGTCCTATATGCTATATTTTATTCAATTAAATGTAGTTCATTCCTCCTATATTCTTTGATATATATTCAATTTTCTTCTATTTCAAACAAATTTCGAAGATATAAGCTATTTTTCTATAAAATCCGGAACTTGCACCAAATTGCACACCCTTTTGAAAGATATTTATATTATGAAAAATTAAATTTTAGTTGAGGTATATTCTAATAATCGAAATAAACGATCTATATAGTCCTTTTCAACCCCATGACTAAAATCATATTAGTTCTTAAAGGATTGTTTTCGACGAATTTCAGGAAAATCCTCCCTAATCTGCACAACTGAAGTAAAATGCTAAGTCATTTAATTTATATTCTTATCAGTGGCGCTAATACAGCTCTTAACTTTGAACTAACGACAAAAATATAATCTTTAAATCTATATATATCGTTTTTAATGTACAATTAATCCATATCTAGTATTCTATTTTAAAACCCGGAGTTGATCTTCCATGATACGATCTCAAAAAAATCGCTATCTACTTCCAGGCTTGGGAATGCTGTTAATTGCTCTACTTATCGTACTTGTTCCGTTCTTGCAAAGGGACTCGTATAGCAAGATTTCTGATCTTCATATTCAGCAGCTCAGCGAACTTGAGGTTCTAGAGGTATTGGATTATAAAATTAACAACGAGATGGACAAACCTATTGCTTATATCTTCTACAAACGGGGTGTGAAGGTCGGAGCATATTGGCTAAGAATCAAGAATGATGAAATGGAGTATGGCGCTGATCTGATGCAGAACGAGAACAAGGAGAAATCCGTTCAGGTCTTTGGAGTTCGGACAGGCTTCCCATATCTGATGATTCAGATCCATGATAAGCAACTACTCCAAGAGGGGAAGTACATCTATGCTACCTTCAATCAGAAGACATGGTATCGGCTGGACATCGAGGAGGGAAAACGAGCCTATACCTTGGCTGGCAACTATGATGAAGGAGCCGAGGGCAACTCCTTCGTCCTTATTTACAATCAGGAGCAACAAATCATCTACGAATGGCCTACTCCTCCTCCAACCTCTCCACGGCCGTGAAAAAAACATCCAGCAGCTCCGTGCCGAACTGAGCACGTACATATTCAGCAATTGCGTCCAATTGGTCAAGGTGCTGGTACTCCAGGCAAGGGCGCCCTTCGCTCCATAGAACCCGACAGGCGAAGTCCTCCAGCACGCGCTCAAGAATATAGTCCATATCTACTGCCTTTTGGGGAATGGTCATGCTCAATAATGCCTCCTGTCTGTATACTAGGGCTGAATTTCTATAATCGGTAAGGTAAAACAAAACGTAGCACCACCACCCGGTGTATCCTCAGCCGTAATCTCACCACCGTGATTTCGAATGATTTTGCGACAAATTGCCAGGCCTAGTCCGGCTCCGCCGTAGGCGCGGGAACGAGATTTCTCCGCGCGGTAGAACTGATCAAAGATGTAAGGCATGTCCTCCGACGAGATTCCTGGCCCGTTATCAGCTACCTTCACCCGCAAATATTGAGAATTTGCTGTGGCCTGCACAGCGATTACTCCTCCTTGCTCACGCAACACGCTTCTGGCATTACTGATCAAGTTATCGAACACCTGGGCAAGCCCTTGTTCATCGGCAAGCAGTGAGACCGCAGGAAAGGGCCTTTCCACCTGTAGTCTCACGGGCTGATCAGCCAACTCAAGCATGATCGGCTGAATGATTGAATCCAGCAGATGCTGCGAATCCCAGGTGCGCAAATCAGCGTCCAGCGGCTTGAGATCCAGTTGGGTATAGTGGAAGAGACTGTCGATCAAGCGGTCCAGACTTTCCGTTTTATTCTTAATCACCGCAATGTAGCGGTCGAATTTGGCTTGATCATGAACGACGCCATCCTGCAAGCCCTCTACATAGCCACGAATGGAGGACAGCGGCGTACGTAGATCATGAGAAATACTGGCCATCAGTTCCTTACGAGAACGCTCAAGCAGTGCCTGCTTCTCCAGAGAAGCCTTTAATTGTGTACTCATCGCGTTGAAGGCTACGCATAAATCTCCCATTTCATCACGTTTGCTATAGTGAAGAGCAGCGTCAAAATTCCCCTTGATGATCTGCCCTGTGGCATGATTAAGCTCCCGCAACGGGGTTAAGATGCGAACGACCAGAAATCGCCCTACTAAGAGAGCACATAAGACAAAGGGGACGAACATCGCCAGAATAAGCGAGAGAACAGGGCCGGAAGATATCCCCTCGGGACTACTCACCCCTGCCAGAAGCACAACTCCTGCAGGAACAAGCAGCATGGCAGAGAACCCGGCCATCACACCTCCTAGCAATCCGATTCTCATCCTTCACTACCTCCAAACTTATAGCCAACGCCCCACACGGTTTTGATATACCTTGGGGAAGCTGGAATGTCCTCTATCTTCTCCCGAATTCGCTTGATATGAATAGTTACCGTATTCAAATCGCCATATTCGGTAACGCCCCAGACCTGATCGTAAATTTGCTGACGCGTCAAGACCTGATTGGGATGACGGGCAAGCAGCCGCAAGACCTCGAACTCCTTGGTCGTCAACTCCACTTCCTCTCCCCTTAATGTTACGGCATAAGCCTTTGGATAAATATTCAACGGGGGAAAGGACATCACATCCTCCTTCTGTTCCCGGACAGAAAGAAGATTGACCCGCCTTAATTGAGCCTTCACCCGAGCCACAACCTCTCCGGGGCTGAACGGCTTCACAACGTAATCATCCGCACCCAGGCCCAGACCCAGAATCTTGTCCCCCTCAGACTTCTTGGCACTTAGCATAATGATAGGGACTGAGGACTCAGAGCGAAGAATTCTGCACACTTCCATACCATCAAGGCCTGGTAACATCAGGTCAAGAATGACCAGCTGCGGCTGATATTCCCGGAACAACTCAAGGCAAGACAGGCCGTCGTGGCTCATCCTCACCTCGTAGTGTTCCCTTTCCAGATAATCCTGCAAAAGTTCGGCAATTTCCGGCTCATCATCTACTACCATAATCCGAATGTTCTTCAATTCCAAACTCCTTTCAACTCATTCCCTCCGTCACCGTTGACCTCAGCGACTCTCCGTGCTCCTGAATGGAACAGGTCACTACATCTACTCCCTATCTTAGCAAATAAATGCACTCTGACGTAACGGGAGGAACGCGTCGATAGCGGGTGGGGCCGGTAGTTCGTTGTTCCCTCAACCCGTCAGTACAGGAGTACCGGAATTAATCCGCTAAGATTATTGAAAACATGGAACAAGATGGGGAGCAGCAAATTATAGCGGGATTTCACATACAGCGTTCCCAGGACAAGCCCCATCACCATATACGGAGTCACATGGACCAGGTCGGCAAGATGATGGATATGAAGCAGCCCGAACAGCGTGCTCGACAATAAGACACAAAGCCACACCGACAAACGCGTAGATAAGCGTCGAATTAGAAGATAGCGGAAAATAAACTCCTCAACGACAGGTCCCATTACGCCCAAGATAGGCAACGTCAGATAAGGCGGCAGTGTAACCATCAGCTCATATACCTTGAGGTCGTTGACGCTTCCCTCGTTCACAGGCGAATCGAATAGCATATAGGTCAGGGAACTAATCAATACGAAGGCTAAGTAAACGCCAGCAAGCAGCAACAAGTTGCGTAAGATGCGCCCCTTAAGCTGCCCCCAACTGTCAAGCAAAGGCTTTCTGAACACAAACAGGCCCATAAGAAACAAAGCCGGGTATACCGCGTATCTGGCCGAAGCAAATCCGTCCAGCCAAGACCCCACTACAGGTAGCTTTCCGAGCAGGATAAATAATAAATATAGAAGCAAATAATACAGATTCCAGCGAGGTTGATGCGTCTTCAAGTTCATGTTGGTTCCTCCCCCATAGTCTTGGTCAAAGTCATTTTTCTTAGTATGAAGGAAGAACATGAACCCCCGATTCTATAAAAATAAACAGGCGATAGTATAAATATGAACAAACGATAAACAGTAGCTATTCCCGGCAATGATATGAACACTAGAAAGCACCGCCCCAAGAAAGGGCGATGCTCATAATATAAATCTATAAAGTTGGTTCACTTCTTCTGATATTCTATTCTCCGTCTCCCGCCTGTTCCGCGGTCACATGGAGCTCCCGGTACTTGCCGGGCGTGATGCCTTCCTTCTTGCGGAAGGTCGCTACAAAGTGGCTGACATCGTTGAAGCCGGTCTGCTCCGCTACCTCGCGCAGCGCAAGGTCGGGATGAAGCAGCATAATTTTCTTCGCCTCCCGCAGGCGCAATTGAATCAGATACGAGTAAGGACTCATGTCGAAGGCTTGCTGGAACAGCTCGTGCAGCGCATTCGTGCCAATCTGAGCGTGCTCGGCAATCTCCGGCAGGCCGATATTTCCAGCCAAGTGCTGCTCCATGAAGTACATGATAGGCTGAAGCTTACGGTAGTATTGAGACAACGACGGACCGTTGTTCAGCATGCCGAACTTGCGAAGCTGCATAAGGAAATAGTAAAGGTCGGTAGACACTTCGACATCATTATGAGACTCAGCTTGATCAATCCGCCGGAAGAGATCATTGAATAATGCGCCGAAGGATTGATCATCATCCTCTTCATACAGGATCGTCTCATCCATGTTCAGGGCTTCCATAATCGATGCGGCCGAAGCACCGCCAAATGTAATATAAATCGTGGACCAGCGGTCCGACGCCGGATAATAGCTATGGGGCGTGAAGGGCTTGAGCAGGACACCTTGTCCCTTGGTCAGCCTGACGGATTCGCCGTGCAGTTCAAAGCGTCCCTCTCCCTCCAGCGTATGCAGCCAGTGATAATAGGGATAACCTTCAGGTCGCTGGAAGATGCGCTCCCATGCGCTATAACCGATGGATTCCAAATATAGCGGCAACGAACGTTCAAGTGAAGAGAATACATATCGGATATTATCATTTCCCCAGTCCATGAGCTACCACCACCTCGGTGTTGATAGCTCTATTATGAAGGATAGCTTGCCAACTGTTCAATGAGGAAGCCCTACTTCTCCAAAAATACATTCAGAGAATCGAGCTTGTTGCCTTGATAATCAAATAGCGTCAGATTCGACCAGTTATTCTCATGCCCCACCGACCACTCCGGCTTGGACGGAATCCAGCACGGCTCCCAGTAATATAACCCAAGACCAAGGCCGTTCGGAACTTCCCGAATGCGCCGCATCAGCTCTGCCAGCCATTGCCGCTGCCCCTCCACCGTTGGCGGATAGCCTGGATACACCCACTCTTCCTTGTTGAAAATCAGCGGCTGCTCATCGGGCGGGGTCATCGTCCAGGGATAAGCCACTTCTACGACCACAATGGGCTTGCGATAGTGAACAGCCAGGTCATGCATATTATCGGTAAACTCCTCCAGCGTGCCGTGCCACCATGAATAATAGGAAAGCCCGATGATATCATAATCAAGATCAAACTCTACCAGCTTGTCGTAAAAGAATCGGCTGCCCGCGTTATCACCGCCACGGTCGATATGGATCATCACCGGGATTTGCCCGGACTCAGGGGTGGCCTTCCGTACTCCGCGAACGCCCGCAGCGATTAACGCAGCCAGCTTCTCCCACTGCTCGGGCGTATTATGGTCGCCGTCGACCCGGCCAGCCTCCCAGATCATCCCGTTCGTAATCTCGTTCCCTACCTGAACCATATCGGGCAAGGCGCCTGCTGCTGCCAGATCTCGCAAGATCGAAGCCGTGAAAGCCTCTACCTCCTCAACCAGCTTCGGGAACTCAAGACCTTCCCAGGCCTTGGGCATATGCTGCTTGGCCGGATCAGCCCAATAATCGGAATAGTGGAAATCGAGCAGGAAGTGCAGTCCCTTCTCCTTCACCCGCTTCGCCATCTTAATCGTCTTCTGCGGATTACAGTAGTCAAACGTAGGATTGTTCCACAAGCGCAGGCGCGCTGAATTTACTCCGCTGTCCTTCAGGATATCCAGCACATCCCGGGCCTGAACCTGCTCATAAAAAGCCCCGCCCTCACTTTCGATTTCGTCCACAAATGAAATATCCGCGCCTTTAATAAAATCCAAATTCATCATGATGATCCACTCCTTTGTCTCAGCCGTTAGCCTTTCGTGCCTCCCGCTGCAAGTCCTGATATGAAGTATTTTTGCAAGAATAGATAGATGCCAGCGATAGGAACCGCGATCAGAATCGCACCCGCCGTAAACACCGTAAAGTTACTGGAATATTTCTCGGTGACAAAATGGTACAAACCGACCGCCAGCGTGTATTTGCTCTTGTCATGCAAAATGATCGACGGCAAGATAAAATCAAAAATCGGCAACATAAAGTTGGTCAGAGCGACTATCGCCAAAATCGGTGTAATCAGCGGCAGCAGAATTCGGATGAACAGGCGAATCGGCCCCGCTCCATCAATCTTCGCCGCATCGTCCAGTTCCCGGGAGATCGTATCCAGATACCCCTTCACCAGCCAGGCGTTAAAAGGAATCTGACCGCCCACATAGATCATAATGAGTCCGATCAAGGTGTTCAGCAGGCCAATCAGGTTCAGGAAAATATAAATCGCCACCATCGCCATCATGACCGGGAACATCTGTAGCAGCAGGAAGGCGTACATCCCGCTTTTGCGGCCGACGAACTGAAATCTAGACAGCGCGTAAGCCGTCATCGAGGTGAACAGGATGGACAGTACGCTGCTGACCGTCGAGACGTACAGCGTATTTCTATACCACGTCAGATAGTTGCTCTCCGGACTGGTGAACAGCCAGCGGTAATGCTCCAGCGTAGGCTCTTTGGGAATCATGCTGGACGAATACAGGCTGGTCCCCGCATTGAAGGATAAGCCGACCGCCCAAGCCAGCGGATAACAGATCACGACCGTCATCAGGCCGATAATCAGATAAATGCCGGTGACCTCCAGCCTTGATTTCATACGTCCTCCCATCTTAATGATCACGCTCCTCTTTGAACGACTTGGTCCGCCTGAATTGGAAGAAGGCAAAGGCGATGACAATCACCCCGATAATAAGCGAGATCGCCGCAGCCATATTGTAGTTGTTCGTCGTAAAGGTAAGCTGATACACCCAGGAGATCAGAATATCCGTACCACCCGCCGTCTGTCCGCGAACTGCCGGTCCTCCGCCATTAAACAAATAGATGATATTAAAATTATTGAAGTTCGCCGTATATTGGATAATGAGCAGCGGCCCGGTGGCAAAGAGCACATGCGGCAGTGTGATGTAACGGAACTTCTGCCAGCGCGTCCCCCCATCCACATCTGCGGCTTCATAAGCATCATGAGAGATGCTTTGCAGTACCCCAGTGAACAGGGCGAACAGGAACGGAAAGCCAAGCCATACCTGTATGCCAATCAGCGCGAGCTTCGTGAACAGCGGATCGGTCAGCCAGGGAATGGGGGCCATTTGGAACCAATCCCTTAGCGTCCGGTTAATCGCTCCAAATTGATCGTTGAACAACGCAGAGAAGATCATGATCGTCACGAAATTCGGAATCGCCCACGGCAGAATCAGGATCGTACGAATGATCCGCTTGAAGCGGACGCGTTTGTCATTTACCAGCACAGCCAGCACTAGCCCCAGACCGATTTGCAGCGTGGTTGACACTACCGTCCAGACCAGCGTCCAAGACAGCACCTTCATGAAGGACTGGTTCCAGATCGGTACCGTAACCAGACTGACGAAGTTGTCGAAGCCCACCCAATCCACCAATTGACGGGGCGGAGAATGATATAGGTCATAGTTGGTGAAGGCCAGCGATACGGCAAAGAGCAGCGGGAATACCACCACAAACAGCAGTAAAATGAACCCTGGTACGGATAACACATACGGCATACTCGTCATGTACGCCTGCTTCATCCGTTCCCGCAGCTTTGGCCGCTCCCAGCCGCTGGCAAGCTGCTCCGCTTCCTTCTTGGCATCGCGCACATTTAGAACATAGATCATGCCTGCGATGGCCAGCATGATCAGGGACAAGAGCCCGTACACCAGCAGGAAAATCGAATGATCCAGCTTGGGGATCGTCCCCAGCGTGGCAATTCCCCACAAGCCCAGCCCGATAAAATCGGCAAAGGTGATGATAAATGCCAGCTCCAACATGACCAAAATGATTCCTTTGATATAACTACGGTTATATAGCTGCCCCAAGCCTGCGAACAGCAGGGACAGCCCTACAGCAATCCAGGGGCGGTGCTTCATCGTCCGGATGCCTTAATCTGAGACGCGATCTGCTCGGTCGTCTCATCCAGTACAGACTTGGGGTCCTCTCCCTGCACGATAAAATCAACCGCATCATCCATCGCCCAAACGGTACTCATTTCCGGAATATTCGGCATCGGTACACCACTGTCGAGCTGCTGCACAAATCCGTCATACAGCGGATCGGCAATACTTTGCTGCGCATCCGGCCGAGCGGGGATTTCTCCCGTCTGCTCATAATAGACCTCGGAGCTTGCCGCATTGGTCAGATGCAGCGCAAGCCGCTTGGCCCATTCGGGATGCTTGGAGTAAGACGAGATGAACCAGGACTTCACCCCAACGAAGGATGGCGCAGGCTCCCCGTTTACCGTGGGCAATGGCGCAGTTCCAAGATCATCGCCCAATTTCTCGGCGTAAGGCTTCATGGCCCATAACCCGTTCACGGTCATTGCTGCTTTGCCTTCCAGAAATAAGGTGTCCATCACGTCCGTTGTCATCGTAGCGGGAATTCCCGTCTCTTTCACAAAGCTGGCATACGCGCTCATCCCCTGAACGGCTCCCTCATTATTCAGCCCAAGGTCAGAAGCATCGTATTTACCATCCTGCTGCCCGAAGATATACCCGCCGTAGTTCATGATAAAAGGAATGGCGTAATAAAAATCCGGCACCATCAGGAAGGCATAACGGTCTTGGCCTGCATCGGTCAGTGAGGCGTAGGTTCCCGCGATGTCTTCCATCTTCACCGGCGGTTGATCGACCAGTGCTTTATTGTAATAGAGGGCATAGGTCTCAATTGAAATGGGGAAGCCGTAGGTTTGCCCTTCATACTGCACAGCATCTAATGCTGCGGCGCTGTATTCGGCCCTTTCCTGCTGGGACAGCTCGACGGCTTCGGCCAATCCTTGGACAGCCAGATCCCCCAGGCGATCCTGCGGCTGATAGAACAGGTCAGGTCCATTGCCCGCCGGAGCGGCCAGGGATAACTTCTGCACCTGCTCAGAGCCACTAACAGGCACCACCTCCACCTGGACTCCCGTATCAGCGGCAAATTCGCCGGCTAGCTGCTCTACCACTTTTAAGTGCTTCGCATCATCATTGGACCAGATCACTAATTTGTCAGGTTGTTGTTGCCCGGTACCATCCGAGTTCACGGAAGCTTCGTTATTACTGCTAGTACCGTCGTTGCCCCCTTCCCCAGCACCACCCAGTTGCCCTGATCGGTCAGGCGCACAAGCTGTCACTCCAAAGAGCAGTATGCAGAGACAAGCCAATATCCATGTCTTTTTCATTCAAGTCCCCCCCTTGTTAGTTGGCTATTCTAAAATACATCAGCCCTTACTCTCAATATAAAACGCTTTCATTAAGCTTGAAATATAAAAAACCTTTAGCAGGTGTATAATAATTCTCCTGCGCAGGCAAAAAAAGCAGCCCCGCCAATCCCATCACTGCTCGCTAGAGCTGATCATAGGGCTGACGTGAGCTGCTCACCTAACCTTCATAAGCTCAATTCTTATACAGCTTCACATGATCCAGGTTCATCCAGTTCTCCGCCTGAGCATCAGAATAGACTCCAATCTCAATTTCACCGTTAGTGACAATGATGTTCTCAATTTTCACCTTGACCCATTTCTCAGGACTCGTTGGCAAATCAACAGAGAGCTCGGCGCCGCCGAAGTTTTTTGCATATAGTTGCAAGGTGTTCTGGCCCCCACTGTTAAGGACCCAGGCCGATAATGTATACGTACCTGAGCTTAGCCCCGTAATATTCTGGTACGTGGATGCTTCATATTCGACATCGCTCCAATGTGTTAGCTTATAGCCACCGGTAATCCCATTTTCCTCTACCTTGATGGCATCATACGACGCATCATCTACAGCCCAGAGATTCCATGATGTGGGCGTCTGCGTCCAGCCATCCGCTTCAAAGCTTGGGTTAGATACGAGATTCAACGTCGAACCTTCCGTAAAGACCGATACGGTAGATAGTAAATTGCCGTCAAAATCAAACAACGTCTGGTTATCCCATGGGTTGGACAACAGGCCGGTATCGTTATTGTACAGCTTGCCTGCCTCACTGCCCCAATGCGCCCCTTCTACTGGCAACCAGGTTGGCTCCCACCAGAAGATTCCGCGGCCATGATTGTTCGGTACATCCTGCAGGATCTCTTTTAAATCCCGCAGATACGCCGTTTGTCCCGCCACCGATGCCGGATAACCACCGATGCTCTCCTCTGTGGTATAGAAGGAGTTACCCAGGCCATCACCATCATCCAACGTGAAGCCGTAAGAGGTCTCCACAATCATGACGTCCTTATTGTAACGACTACTGATGGCATTCAAGTTGTAAGCGAGCTCGCCCATCGTCCCATGCCAGAAGGGATAATAGGTTAAGCCAATAATATCGTAATCCACACCCTCTGCCTCGATTTTGTCAAACCACCAGGTATACAGATTATTGTCTCCCCCATGGTCCAGATGCAGGGCAATTTCTACATCCTCACCCGGCCCTAAGGCGGCATGAATTCCGTTAATCGCTGAGGTCAGCAGATCACCAAGCTGGGTAAAATCATCAATACCTCCGCCCACCTTGCCATCATCCCAAAGGATACCGCTGCTCGCCTCGTTCCCCACCTGTACGATATCGGGGAGAGCTCCAGCCGCCTTCATTTCGGTAATCACGTTGCTGGTGTAGTTGTACACTGTCGTGAGCAATTGGCTATGACTCAAGCTTTGCCAGGCCTTGGGTTTATTTTGCTTGCCCGGATCGGCCCAGAAGTCGCTGAAGTGAAAGTTAAGCAGTACATCCATGCCCTGTGCCTTTGCTCGCTGAGCAAGCGAAATCGTGGTCGCCAAATCATTGGTCCCGCCACCATACGGATTACCCGCAGCATCATAGGGATCAACCCACAGCCGCAAACGAACCGCATTCATGCCATGATCACTAAGAATCTCTAATGCATCCTTCTTCACACCCTGGTCATAGAACTCGCCGCCTCGCTCTTCTACCTCATGAAGCATCGACACATCCCCGCCCATGAGGAAGCTCCCCGCTGCATCCGCCTCGGGTACAAAGCCCAATCCAGGGGCTACCAAAGCAACCGCGCAGACACAGGCAAGCATTCTGCCCTTCCACCACTTGCTCATAACTATCATCTCCTTCTCTAAAATGATATAGTAAGCACGCTTAAATTATAAAGCGCTTACATTTTGTTGGATATATAATAATCCTTGGAATTTGATATAAAAATAGTCCCTGTCCTCCACAAATAAAAAAGCGACACTCATCCTCTCAGGAGAATAGGTGCCGCCTTATTTCTAAATAGCCTATTTTATTGTCACTGCACCGGAACATCCAACTTGTCACGGAACGTCTGAATTTGCGCTTCATTGATTTGCTGCTGGCTATAGGCTACCGAGGTGCCCAGCACGAAGACGTTGGCTCCGTACTCGCGGCAGAGCTGGGCACTATCCAGGCCAATGTTGCCATCAACCATAATGTCCTTATCCGGGCCGATCAGTTCGCGAATTTCCTTGATCTTCAGCGCGGTATGCTCCAGGAACTTCTGTCCCGCAAAGCCAGGCTCCACCGTCATGACCAGGACGTAATCGACGTACTGATGCAGATGGTGCAAGAAGTCGATAGAGCCGTGTGGATTGATGGCAATCCCGGCCTGCTTGCCGCTCTCGCGGATTTGGCGCAGATAGCGGATTGGCGTATGAGTAGCTTCAATATGGAAGCAGACATGCGTGCACCCCGTGTCCAGCACCAGCGGAATGGCCATATCCAGATTGCTGACCATCAGGTGAGCATCCACCGGGACGGACGAATTCTCGGCCAGCATCCGCAGTTGATCGAAGCCTAGCGTAATGTTATGCACGAAGTTGCCATCCATAATATCCGCATGGATGAAGTTCGCACGAATGTCCGCCGCATCCTCCAGCGCCCCCTTCAGGTTAAGCTGATCCGCACACATAATGGATAACGATAGTTTGTTTGTCATTTGACGTAACCCCCTTGCTGAGCTTTGGCGAACATTGCATCCGCCTCTGCTCCTGTTGGCAGCGAAGTAGCCGCGCCTGAGCGGGTCACCGCGATAGCCGCTGCCACGTTTGCATAATAAATGGCCTGATCCAGCGGCATCTTGCGGGCCATGCCTAACGTCAAAGCGCCCATGAAGCAATCTCCTGCTGCCGTGGTATCCACCACTTGCCCCGCCTCGCGGTAGGCAGGGAAGTTCCGAAGGTCCTGACCGTCATACAGCATCGCGCCATGCTCTCCACGCTTGAGCAGCACCCGCTTGCTGCCCGTAGCCTCATACAAGTAGCGGCAAGCCTCGCCCGCCGCTTCCTCCGTATCTACAGCAAAGCCCGTCCACTGTGCCGCCTCCGTCTCATTCGGGCTGAATATATCTACATCCCGAAATTCACCAAGCTCAATTTCACGTACAGGCCCTGCATCCACGATGATGACCTTGCCCTGCTTGCGACCGTGATATAGCAGTTGCTCGATTAAGGCAAGGCTGCATTCCAGCTCCAGGGATAGGAACGAGAACGAAGATAGTTGATCCACAATCTCGTTAATATCCGCCTTGGTAAACGCATTGTTCGCGCCCAAATAAGATAAAATCGTATTCTTGCCGGTAGGTTCAACCATGATATAGGCCGTTCCCGTACCGACATGCTCGTCCCGCTTCACCAGCCGGGTTCCGATTCCTTCAGCCTGTAGCGCACTGAAGACAAGATCGCCACTGCTATCCTGTCCCAGCTTGCAGCAGAACTGTACATCCAGTCCCAGCCGCCCCAAGGCAATGGCCCGGTTAGAGCCCTTGCCGCCAAGTCCGGTACGCTGCCCGGCTACCACCAGCGATTCGCCTTGATGCGGCGTGCGAGGAACCTGGAGCATGATATCGATGTTGGCACTTCCAGCCACCAGCACTTGATGCCGGGCTGACATTAGAGCTGCTCCAGCTCATCCACCGCTTGGATGAAGGACTGTGCTTGCTCCTGCACCAACCGTTGATAGGCGCCGTGCACATTGGTCGCGCTAACGACAAAGCTGTCCAGCTTGCTGTAGCCTTCATTCAAGCACTCGAAGATGCCATCATTTACGAAGCTGTCCGCCACATCCTTCAAGGCTTGGGCCGCAAGCTTGCCATCCTTCTGAGCCAGACACCAGATCACCCAGCCGCTGGCCGTCGCCCAATAAGCCCCATTCTGATATTCCTCATGCGGTACATCGATGAGCAGACGCTCCCAGTATTCCCCTTGCAGCAGATGACGAATTTGGCCCTTGTAGACATATTTCTCATAGTTGTCATGCAAGAAGGTCAGGAGATCCTCCCGGAGATCCTCCGCCGGGAAGCCAATGTACAGCAGATAAGCGATACCCCAGATGTCCAGTTGCTTGCACTCTCCGGTAGCCGCATAGAAGCCTTTACGAGATGAATCATAGAGCTTGAAGATACTTCGTTCAATCGCAGCCGCCTGCTCACTATATGACTTAGCTACAGCCGCTTGCCCGTACTTCTCGTGCAATTCCTGCAGGAAGCGACAGGCCCGCCAGAAGAGCAGCGATTCCATGAACAACTCGCCCGTTTTACCGATGGTATCCGTGAATCCATACGGAGAATGCGGCTTGGCCGGATCATTGTAGACAAGTCCATCGTTACTCAGCGGAATCAGCGACATACCTTGGTCCAGAGCCCCGGCCCATTTGCCGAACAACTCACGAGCTTGCCCTTCTTCCAGAGATTTAAGATAGAAATACACTACATAAGCCAGGAACGGGGTATTATCCAGGTTGGCTTCCCCTACCGGCTTCTCTACCACACCTGCGGCATATACGCCTAAGCCGTCCGCATAAATACGGTCAGGCAGCCAGCCGTCCTCGCGTCTCCCTCCAATAACGAAGTCAACCGCAGCCCGGATATCCTCCGGCTGAATGAACTCGGAAGCGTATTCAACCATATAAGCAAAATCGCGTACCCACAGCGCATCATAACTAGCAATCCCGTCAGGGGTAAACAGCTTCGTACCATCATGAGCCACCTTGATACAGCCTTGAATTAATTGATCGGATTTCTGCGCAAGTAATTGCGCCAGTTTGTGATTACTCATCTAGTCACCGTCCTAATGATAGCGTTTTAAGCCTTACGAGAGTCATTGTAACATAAACGAAATAGTTTTCAATAACACATTTAAAAAACACTTTAGTAAAATGTATTTACAAAACTTTTTGTTCTTGCTATACTGGCATCATCAAGCCCGATCAAACACAATGCCGCAGCAAGAAACGAACAAATGAAAGCGTACCTAAAAGCGAAAAATAATGCCTGCTCTATTAAGAAGAAGGTAGATTTGCTTATAATTAAGAGGGCGTATTATTTTTGCAAAGGGTGAAACGGATTGGGAAAGAATAATTCCAAAATTTTAAAAGAAGCTAATAAGTATTTGGTCTTGCAATGTATATCCAGCTACCAGCCAATCACCGTTGAGGATATTGTGAAGAAGACGAACTTGAGCCGGCCTACGGTTATTAATTCGGTCAAGGAATTAACCGACGACCATATCATTATCAAGGGCGGACTTGCCGAGTCCACCGGGGGCAGAGCAGCGGCATTGCTCGCTATTAATTCAGATGCATACTACGGCATCGGGGTTGACTTTGAATTCCCGCAGGTGCGGATTACGATGGCCAACTCCAATGGCGAAGTTCTGGCCGCGCACCAATATCATTATCCGCTCGATAGCTCGGTGCAATACATCACCGATCGCCTATCCGATGAAATCGCCCGGTTGATTGAAGAATCCGGCGTAGATCGGCTGAAGATTGAGGGTATCGGCATCGGGATGTCCGGTGTAGTGGACAAGAATAACGGCTTATCCATCTTCATTGAACGGATTAATGATTGGCATAACGTGGACATCAAGTCCATTCTGGAAGATCGTCTTGATCTGCCGGTGTATGTACGCAACGATGTTCATTTGATGGGATTGGTAGAACAGCGCTTCTATCTATCTGCCGAGAATCAGGACTTCATCTATATTGGGCTACGCTCAGGCATAGGTAGTGCGATCTTCATGAAGAACGGGATTTATGGTGGAGAGAATGGCAACGCAGGCTTCATCGGTCAAATGATCCTGGATGTCAGCGGACCGGAAGGGCTTGGTGGTCCCAAGGGCAGCTTAAACGTATTTGCCAGTGAACTCAATCTGATTCGCCGTTACCATGAGGGCAGAGGAAATACCGCTTCATCTGAGCCGTTCCCGCTTCGGTTGGAGAATTTGGTTCAGTTGGGCCAAGAAGGAGATGAGCTTGCCTCCTCCCTGCTACAAGAAGCCGGGCATTACCTGGGACTTGCGCTGGTGAATCTGGCACGCATCTTTGAAATACCTAACTTTGTGATTGGCGGTTGTCCTAACCTGGAGGATTCGATTTTGCTTAAGTCCTTGCAAGACACGGCCAGTGAATTATTGAAGGAACACTTTAATCGGCTAAGCATCGTGCCTGGTCAATTACTGGAACATGAGTATGCGTTAGGCGGCTGTTACTTGGTGTTTGATCATATCTTCCATAAACCTAGATTGAAGCTCCAAATATAACCGTGCGTTATATTTGGATGCTGACCTAACGACAGCAAGGAGACATCATTGATGGATAACAGAATTCGGATCGGTATCAGACCGGTCGTTGACGCCCGAATCGGCAACGTCAGAGAAGTGCTTGAACCGCAAACAATCTCAATGGCTCAAGCGGTGGCCCGGCTGCTGAGTGAGCAGCTTCACTACAGCGACGGTTCCCCCGTAGAGTGCGTCATCGCCTCTACCTGCATCAGTAGCATCAAGGAGGCCCGCCAAGCGGACGAGCAGTTCCGGCTCGAAAATGTAGGCGCTACCATCTCGGTAACCCCAGCGTGGGCCTACGGCAGTGAAACCATCGACATGGACCCGCATCGCCCGAAGGCGATCTGGGGATTCAACGGCTCCGAGCGCTCCGGTGCAGTGTATCTGGCCGCAGCACTTGCCGCTCATAACCAGAAGGGCCTGCCTGCCTTCGGCATTTACGGCCGCGATGTGCAAGACAAGGATGACGACAGCATTCCCGAGGATGTACAAGCCAAGCTGTTACAATTCGCTCGCTCGGCCATGGCTGTTGCCCAAATGCGGGGCAAATCTTATCTAGCCATCGGTTCCGTCAGCATGGGAATCGCCGGCTCCATCGTCAATGAGCCCTTCTTCCAGCAGTACCTGGGCATGCGTAATGAATACGTGGATATGAGTGAGATCAACCGCCGTATTCAACTGGGAATCTTCGATCAAGAAGAATTTGAACGCGCTCTGGCTTGGACCCGCCAGCATTGTCTGGAAGGCACCGATTACAACGAAGAAGCAACTCAATTCTCCCGCGAACGTAAGGATGACGTATGGGCGTTTGTGGTGAAGATGACTTTGATTATGCGGGATCTGATGGTAGGCAATTCGAAGCTGGCGGAAGCGGGCTTCACGGAAGAAGCACTGGGACATGAAGCCATTGCCGCAGGGTTCCAAGGGCAACGTCACTGGAACGACTATATGCCAAATGGCGACTTCTCCGAGGCGATTCTGAACAGCTCGTTCGACTGGAACGGCCGCCGCGCTCCTTATGTTATGGCTACTGAGAATGACAGCCTGAATGGTGCTTCCATGCTGCTGGGGAATTTATTGACCCATACCGCACAGGCCTTCGTGGATGTCCGGACCTATTGGAGCCCGGAAGCTGTGAAGCGGGTCGCCGGATATGAGCTTGAAGGCTTAGCTGCTGGCGGCGTCATTCATCTGAAGAATTCGGGCTCGGTGGCGCTGGACAGCTCCGGCGAACAACAAATCGATGGCCAGCCAGCCATGAAGCCACACTGGGACATCACCGAGGAAGAAGTAGAACGCAGCTTGCAAGCAACCACCTGGCACGCTGCCCATCAAGGATATTTCCGTGGCGGTGGATTCTCCAGTCGCGTGCTGACCAAGGGTGGCATGCCGATGACCTTCTACCGGATCAACCTGGTTGCCGGATTAGGTCCAGTGCTGCAAATTGCCGAAGGTCATACTGTGGACCTGCCGGAGCATGTACACGAACTGCTGGATGAACGTACCGATCCATCCTGGCCTACCGCCTGGTTCGTTCCTAACCTCACAGGAAGCGGAGCTTTCCGCGATGTGTACGCTGTTATGGATAACTGGGGCGCCAATCATGGCGTATTCACCTACGGGCATATCGGCAGCGACCTGATTACCCTTGCCGCCATGTTGCGTATTCCGGTCAACATGCACAATGTGCCGGAAGAGCGGTTGTTCAGACCAAGCTATTGGAAAGCCTTTGGCCTGGAGAATAGCTCGGTGGGCATGGACTATCGTGCCTGCTCGCAATTAGGACCTCTTTACAGCTAAGAAGTTGATTATCACGGTGTATTTTGCGGGCCAGCGTATCGGCCGAGCGTAGCCCGCAACTCACATATATGCTTTGCTCATAAAAAGGGAGGAATCGCATCATGAAGAAATGGTTATCTGCACTCGTTGTAGTTATGCTGACCGTCACAGTGTTAACTGCATGTGGAGGCAACAGCAACAACGCTGCTGAACCAGGCAATAATCAGGGCACACCCAGCAATGAGAACGTCAAGCTTGAATTTCTGTCTTTGAAGCAAGAACAAGCAAGCCAAGCAGCATTCGCAGAGATTATCAAGCGATTTGAAAGCGCAAACACCAACATCAAAGTCGAGATTCAAACGATGAACGCCGATCAACTGAAGACGACGTTGCGTGCCAGAGCCGCTTCCGACGAAATGCCGGACCTCGTAACCTGGATGAAAGAAATCGATACCGACTATCTGCTCGATCTGAAGGGCGATAGCTACCTTAGCAATCTTAACACCGAGAGTATTCAAGCTGCCAACGCCATTTATAATGACCAAGTATATGCGATGCCTATCGATAATGGATATATTGGTTTCTATTACAACAAGACTGTACTTGCTGATAACAACCTGGAAGTACCAACTACCTTGACTGAAATGAAGCAAGTGGTTGAGGCTTTGAAAGCCAAAGGCATTCCTGCCTTCGCTACAGGCTCTAAGGACCTGTCCGTAGCTTATATGCCACTGATCGCCTTGTTCTCCGAGACCGTCTTCGGACGCAATCCGAACTGGTCGACAGAACGTGACGCCGGAAGCGTAAGCATCGCAACCGACGAAAGCTGGAAGCTGGCATTTGATCTGCATAAGGATTATGTATACGGATACAGTGATGTTAATGGTTCCTTCAACATCGGCTACGACGATGCCAACGCTATGCTCGCTCAAGGCAAAGCCGCTTTCTATGGCAACGGTTCATGGGCGCTGGAGCCTATTCGTCAAGTGGGACCTGATGCGGATATCGGTCTGATGGCCTTCCCGATTTCGGACAACCCTGATGAATCCAAGCTGCTGGTATTCCCGGACACTTCCTTGTCCATCATGAAAGATAGCAAGAACGCGGATGCCGCCAAGAAATTCCTGGAGTTCGTAGCTTCGCAAGAAGCAGGCCAAATCTGGTCTGAAAATGTAAAAGTGTCTTCCACCGTCAATGGCGTTAATGTAGATTATGATCCAATCGCCGCTGATATCAACCAATACATCTCCAGTGGTCAATTCACTCCGTATGGTGACCGTGTACTGCGTTCCGTCTTTACCGACAAGCTGTGGGAGGATTTCTCCAAGTACATGCTGGATAGAACGGACTGGGATACGTTAGCCAAAGATTTGGATGCTGCATGGGACAGAGCCAAGGAAGTTGAAGCTTCCGGACAATAAAATTACAACAACACCATGTTTGCGCGGATGCCTTCCGGGGGACGGACCAGCTTCGTTCTTCCCCTCCCCCGGGGCATTCAGCTTTAAGCCACGCACAAATAACTCCCAGTGGCAAAAGGAATGATACTGATGAAGCTAAAAGGCCCAAATATGTTTTACTTTCTCATATTGCTGCCCGCCTTATTGCTGTTTACTATCTTTTTCATCATCCCCGTAGTACAAAGTCTAGCCTTGTCCTTCACGGACGCTTACGGCATGAGACCCAACTACAAGTTCATCGGCTTGGACAACTATATCGCTGCTTTCAAGGATAGAAGCTTCATCGATACGATTAGCGCAACGCTGAAATTCACCATCACTGCCGTTATTCTCGGCAATGTGGTATCCCTCATTCTGGCCTTGTTGCTGGATACGAAGATTCGTGCCAGAAGCTTCCTGCGTTCTATCTTCTTCATTCCGAACGTGATGAGCTTGCTGGTGGTAGGTTATGTATGGTCGTTTGTGTATAGCGATGCCTTGCCGGACCTGTTCGCCGCGCTGCAATTGCCAGCCTCGTGGCAGGCTTCGATTCTGGGCAACCCCGACATTGTTATCTATGCGCTGGCCGTTACGGCGGTATGGAACGTAGCCGGTTATTACATGATCATTTATCTGGCAGCGCTGCAAGGCATATCCGAAGACCTGATGGAAGCTGCTAAAATTGACGGAGCCCGTACCTCGGACATCCTATTCAAGATTAAGCTGCCGCTCATCTCGCCGATTATCGTGATGTGTTTGATCTTGTCAACCGCAGCTCATATCAAAATATTCGAATTGCCGTTCACCATGACCTCTGGTGGTCCGGCTGGCTCTTCGATGACTATGGTGCTGAAAATATACAATACGGCATTTAGTGCCAACCAAACCGGGCTTGCAACAGCGCAATCGACCATCTTCTTCCTTCTGATTGCCGGTATTACCTTGATTCTGACCAGACTGATGAAATCCCGGGAGGAGAAAATATGATGAAAACTGCCGGCGAGAGCAAGAAACAAGGATGGCGTAAAGTTGGACTGTACGCGCTGGTATGGCTACTGGCGATTCTCTTCTTCGCGCCTATCGTCATCGTGGTCCTGAATTCCTTCAAGACCAAGCCGGAGATCATGGTCTCGACCATCGGACTACCGGAGAAGCTCAATTTCGATAACTATATTATGATCTTTACCAACAATGATTTTCTGTCTTCCCTGTGGTTCAGCCTGATCGTGGTGGCTGCTACCACCACCCTGACCGTTGTGGTCTCATCGCTGGCAGGGTATGCGCTGGCCCGTTGGAAGAGTAAATTCTCCAGCGGCATCATGCTCGTCTTCATGACCACCTTGTTCGTACCCTTCCAGGTCTATATGGTGGCCCTGATCGTCATTGCCCGCCAGCTCTCGCTCACGGGTTCCCCTGTGGGGCTAGTCCTGATCTACATTGCCCTCGGTATGCCTGTCCCGATCTTCTTGTACCGCAGCTACGCTGCCACGATGTCCAAGGAGATTGAAGAAGCTGCCGCCATTGACGGATGCAGCCGCATTCAGATGTTCTTCCGGGTGGTCTTCCCGCTGATGAAGCCGATTACCGCCACCGTAGCTGTATTGAATGCACTATGGGCCTGGGGCGAATTTCTGGTCGCGTTCCTCGTCTACGGCAACCACAAGCCGATGACCATCCCGCTGTCCCAGCAATACTTCTACGGCAGCTATAATCAACAATGGAATCTGATCATGGCCGGGTTTGTGGTATCCACCATCCCGATTATCATTTTCTACATTCTGATGCAGAAGCATATTGTCAAAGGCATCGCCGCTGGCGCGGTCAAGGGGTAAATATATAAGTTGAACTAAACGATAGGCATATCAAGCAAGAGAGAAAATGATTCTGAAGAAGCGGAGCGTTCGCCTTTGGGATTGGATTTCTACCTCATAAAGAATTTATTAAATTAGAGAAATCCATGAGCAACAGCGATCGTAAGAACATTTTCTCGTCTGCTTCTTTGCCTAAATCATTTGTTCAACTTATATAGCACTTAGAGTAAAGACAAAAGGAGAGAACACCGATGTTCAACGCTATTACGCGTCAGGTGGAGAAGACCGTTGCCGAATTGCAGCAGATCAAACCTGAACTGGCCGAGTTATTCAAAAATGGCTACAGCAACACTCTGGATACAACCGTAGAACGTATGGAGGATGGAACGACCTTCGTCATTACCGGCGATATCCCGGCCATGTGGCTGCGGGATTCGTCGGCACAGGTAAGACCTTACATCCGCTTGGCTCACGAGGACCAGGAGCTGGCGGAGATGATTCGCGGCTTGATCTGGCGGCAGGCCCGTTGCCTGCTGCTGGACCCTTACGCCAACGCCTTCAATCGGGAGGGAAACGGACACGGACACCAGCAGGACCGCACCGAGATGGGACCGTGGATCTGGGAACGCAAATTCGAGCTGGACTCGCTCTGTTATCCCGTGCAACTGCTGCAGGATTACTTTGAAGCGACTGGCGATACCAGCGTATTCACCGAAGAAGTTCATGCGATGCTGAACGTCATCGTGCGGACGATGCAGACTGAGCAATATCACGATGAGCGCTCTCCTTACAGCTTTGAGCGCGATGATATTACCTTGCCATCGGATACACTGCCCATGGCAGGCCGAGGAACAAGAACGAACGTGACAGGTATGGTATGGTCGGGCTTCCGTCCCAGCGACGATGCCTGCAAGTTTGGCTACTTGATTCCTGCCAATATGTTCGCAGTGGTGATTCTGCGTCATTTGGCCAGCTTCGCCGAGACGTACTATGCCGATGCCAAGCTGGCTGAACGCGCACGCAAGCTGGAAGCTGAGATTACCTTCGGTATCGAAACCTACGGAATGGTGGAACACCCGCGCCACGGCACGATTTATGCCTATGAAACCGACGGCTACGGCAATTATAATTTGATGGATGATGCTAACGTTCCAAGTCTGCTGTCCATGCCTTATCTGGGCTATTGCAGCTATGACGACCCTAAATACTTACGTACGCGGCAATTTGTACTTAGCGAAGACAACCCTTATTACTACAAGGGACGTCATGCCGCAGGGGTAGGCAGCCCGCATACGCCGGAGGGTTACGTCTGGCATATTGGACTCATTATGCAAGGCCTGACCTCGACCGACAAGCAGGAGCAGCTTGACTTGCTGGATCAACTGCTGGCGACTACTGCCGGAACCGGCCTGATGCACGAGAGCTTCCATCCGGATCATCCCGAGCAGTTCACTCGCGAGTGGTTCGGCTGGGCCAACAGCCTGGCGGGACAATTCATTTTGCAGTGGCTGGAGCAGTCGAGCAAGTAGTTCAAATTGAAAAGAACTAGATCAGAGAAAGCCATGATTTCGGGGCAACAGACGCCCGAGGTTATGGCTTTTTGGGCGCTTTGCAGCTTCCGAAGGTAATCAGACCGTTCACATATACCGATATAGACCAGGACATCATTATTTATGGAAAGGATCGAATTATGCAAAATCAATATGTTATTCTCACTGCCATGTACCGCTATGCGCCTACCTTCTTCAGCGATCATCCCTCACCGGAGAAGCTCAGCGCCAAGCTGCTCTCCTTCAATCCTCATACCATTCCCGGGGCAAAAGCGCTGACCAAAAAGGCACTTGAAAGCAACTATGGAATAACCAACCGTAGCCAGCTTGAAGCGACCATTGACGAGTTGATGCTCTGCAATGTATGGGAAGGACCCCTCTATGCAATTCTGATAGACCTGTTCCTGGAGAGTCCGGAGAGATTCAGTCAGCTTCGCCCGCAGGATGTTGAACAAGCCTTAAATGAACAGTCCAAATTAAATACATATCTCTCCCGCTTCTCTCCGGCGAATCAAATGCTGAATGATTCCGAACATAAGCAAGAATATACGAAAGAACTCGTATCTAACGTGGCCGCTTATTTCACCGAGGATGCCAAAGCCACGCTGGAGGCATTAGAAGCATTATTTCGTCATAATCAAGCCTGGCTGCATCATACCGACGGCACGTCTTGGGCTGCCTTCAACTACTCCCGGGCCATTTCAATTATCGCTGACGGCGCCATCTGTGGCTATCTGACTGAGGAAGAAGCCGGTCAATGGTGCGACAAATATGGTTCTATGGCTGAGCGCCTATTCCGCAACTGGCAGACTTTCCTGTTCAGTGCCATCTTGGGCAAGCAGCTAATGACACCTGCCCAGGACCGCTTCATCCTGGGTGCCAATGATTATATTGAAGGGTGCTATAAGTTGGCTGTAAGCCCATTGAAGCCGCTTGAGATTTCGGGAATTTGGCCGGGCAGCAACCTGAGCGCGCTCATTCAAGCCTATGAAGGACAATATTCGAATGATCCTAGCGTGAACGTGAAGAAATCCGGCCCTATTGACCTGTACGAACGCACCGTTCTCCCCATCTTCCGCAAATACAAGGTCGACTATTTCCTCCTGGAGAAGAAGGGGAATGCCGTATTTTATTACTCACCCACGGAATCCGCTCAGAGTGGCGACGCCTCTTACTTTGACATGTACCTGGAGGATTTTGAGGGGGAGCTTGAGCCTGGGGAAATTCCGTTCCTTACTACCGAGAAATGCTTGTTCACGAATAAGTACATCCGCATTCATGTCAAAAAGCTATTCCGCAAGAAGCAGAAGCTGGCCATACCGTGGAACGGAGCTGTGGAGTTGAAATGGGAGCCTACAGGGCTTCAGGATATCCGGCTTAACGTGAACGGACAGGCCGCTCTGGACATACGCCCTAACCTGGATCGGATCGGGATGACGACCTCCCAAACACTGGGATTGAGCAAAAAAGAAACCCAGGAGCTTTACGCTCCCGATTTGGAGAACCTGAATCAAGCTATTCGCGAGTTAAAACAAACTTTCTCTGCCTAAACAGGCTATCGGGACAGAAACAAGCCCGGGAATTTCCGTATAATCGGAGTTCCCGGGCTTTCTTAGGCTTGTATCATTCTTATATCATTCGCTTAATATCTTTCCAGAATCGTCTGCGTCTTCAGGCCATCAATCGGAAGCAGCCAGCCCCCGAGTTCCATGACGTTCATGAGTTCAGGGCGAAGTTCTGCCGCAACGTCATGATCATCGGTTTTGAAAGAAATCTCCACTAGGTTTTCGATCCCTGTGCCTGTACTATTCCGAATCGGCCACACTTCCAGGGTAAGCTCCTGGCCTTCCCATTCTCCACGATAACGCTCAAAGACCAACGGTCCATGGGCCCGAGATTGAGACAATACCTGTTCTCCCCAATTGGGAGCGGACCATTTGTTCAGCTTGCCAGGCAGCTTATCAAGCAGAAGGGACAGCATCTCCTCATCCGAGGGAAGCTCCGGACCACTCACCTTCGTCTTCTCCTTCTTCGTGTTCGAGAAGCTTAATGTCTGCTTGCTGTAACCCCAATCTATTTCCGCTTCATAGTTATCATCTGATGCATCGAAGCCTTCCTGATTAGCCAAAGTCAGCGCAGCATCAACATCTCCATTCAAAATCGGGTAGCGTTTCTTGTAAGTTAACTCGTAGTTGCTCTTGTCTTCCTTCTTACGGAACCGCACATTCCAACCTTCCTCATTCAGCGCAAGACTATCCGTGTCATAATAAGCTACGCCAATCAACTCAGGGGTTGCTGGGAGATTGAATTGCTCCCTGACACTCGCTTGCACTTGTCCCTCCGGTGTTAAGACGGCTTCAGGACTGGCAATAAACTTCACCTCGTACGAAGGGACAGCATTAGGTGCCGCGGACACAGGCTCCAGTACAGCACCGGAAAACATACTTCCCCATGTCGTAAAGCCAACCACCGCTGCCAACATGATGCGTTTCCAAGCTTTCACAATTCATCACTCCTTTGGTGTATTGAATACAAATTCACTCTAAAGGAGAAGTACAAGCACGCTGTTAAAAGAAAGGGAAATATGCATCAAATTTCCATAGATTTTATGAAGGGCAACCTCTAGTTTTTGTTGTTACCATTCCCTCTGCCCCAGCTCTGCCTGCGCACCCGCCTCTCTTAATACCTCACAGAAGCGGCTAACCTGAACCGATGGCAAGCGGTCCACATTATGTACACTATAGATATGCCGGGAGGTCTGGTGACCCGGAATCGGAATAATGTGTAACCATCCCTCCTCCATTTCCCTCCGCACAGCCATACGTGACAGAAAGGCTACATGATACCCGAGTAATACCAACTGCTTGATCGCCTCCAGCGAATCCAATTCGACCGTGCTGCGCAGCTCCAGCCCATGCCGCTCCACCCATTGGTCCGTCAACTGCCGGGTGCTTGATTCGGCTCCGTGTAAGGCAAATGGCGTACGAGCAATCTGCTCAGGCTCCAGCACCTCACCCTTTGCCATTGGATGATCGGGGGCACACACAAGCACCAGATCGTCCGAGCACAAAGGCTCGGCCAGCAAGTTCTTGTCGGAGAATAGCTCCGACGAGGTGACTCCAAGGTCGATCTGATGACGGGCAAGCATGTTCCGAATCACGAGCGAAGGCTTGACCGACAACGAGATACGAATGCCGGGGAATTCCTGAGAGAAGGCATTCAGGATTCGAGGCAGCAGATACGTTGCCGGAACATAACTGGCTCCGATGTGCAGGGTGCCGCGATATAGATTGTCGTATTCCTTCACAATTCGCTTGGACTCTTTGGCCAGCGCATTCATTTTAATCGCATAATGCAACAGAGCTTGTCCGGCTTCAGTGAGAAAGGTCTTCCCGTTACGCGACTCGAACAGCTTGACCTCCATCTCCTTCTCCAGAGACTTCATATGGAACGTCACCGTTGGCTGCTTGATCCCAAGTATCTCGGCCACGCTGGTCATATTATGATGTCGATCCATCAACTCAACAATGCGCAATTTCATCAGGTTCATGTCGTCACTCTCCTCAATCTATCCTTTATATAGGACCTCACTATAGATTTACTCTATGAACATCAACAGAATTCAAACAAAAAGTTAATTTCTCGTTTACATAAGTCTAATACTTAGCTTGAACCCAGCCGTTACACTGAGAAAAGTTCAATAAGACAGGCGGGGATCAGGATGGAAATCGAAATCAAAGGGGTCCATAAAGCATTTGCAGGCACGACCGCGCTGCAACCTACAGATTTGACGCTTGCGCAAGGCGAGTTTACGACATTGCTGGGCCCGTCCGGCTGTGGCAAAACCACCCTCCTGCGTATGATTTCCGGGCTAGAGCAGCCCGATGGCGGGGAGATTTACTCAGCAGGAACATGTATCTACTCGGCAAGCCAGCGCATTGACGTACCTGCGCATAAGCGCAAGTTCGGCATGGTGTTCCAGGATTTTGCCTTATGGCCGCATATGACGGTATTTGAGAATGTCGCCTTCGGCTTGAAGGCGGCCAAGCTCCACCACAACCTCAAGGAAAAAGTTACCGAAGCCTTGGCCATGGTTCGGCTCCAGGGAATGGAGGATCGTTATCCCCATCAGTTATCTGGCGGACAGCAGCAGCGAGTGGCCTTTGCCAGAGCCGTTGCCATTCGTCCAGCACTTGTGCTGTTTGATGAGCCCTTAAGCGCCCTCGATGCTGTGCTACGTGAGGAAATGCGCGTAGAGATGATGTCCCTGGTCAAGGACATGGGCCTGACAGCCCTTTATGTCACCCATGATCAGATCGAAGCCATGTCGATGTCGGACAACATTGTCGTTATGCGTAAAGGTGAAGTGCTGCAACGGGGAACGCCGGAATCCATCTACAAAGCGCCAAGCCACCCGTTTGTTGCGTCCTTTATCGGGAAGTCCAACTGGATCGAGCCAGACAAAGCCATGTTCCGTCCGGAACAAGCCCGGTGGCATAGAACCTCAGACCATGACCTGAGCTACTCCGCTACCGTCCGGCACATCAGCTATGTCGGTGAGCGCTATGAAATTCGTCTTCAAGTGAATGAACTTTTGGAATGGACAGCTTACTCGCAGCACCGAATACCCGTTGGCGAACAAGTTACCTTGTATGTATCCCCAGAGTCCGTGTGCTGGGTGCAAGGCCGTAGTACTGCTGAAAATGTCGATCAACAACTCGGCAATGAGCTTATAGCCTTAGGCTAACTAATAAGAAGGAGTGATTAGATGATGAAGACAAATTTACGTAAAAGAGGGACGATGCTGCTGCTGGCATCCCTGATGAGTATTAGCCTGTTCGGATGTGGCAACGCCTCTAGCGGCAACTCCGCAGTTGAACCTGCTACTAGCGGACAAGCTGCACAAGCAAGTTCGGAAGCAGGCACAGAGAAGACCGATACCTTAGGCGGAAAGCTTGTACTGTATAGTGCCGGACCACAGAAACTGGCGGATAATCTCATCAGCGGATTTGAGGAGAAGACCGGGGTCAAGGTCGAGATGTTCCAAGGAACAACAGGTAAAATTCTGGCCAGACTCGAAGCGGAGAAAGCCAATCCCGTGGCAGATGTGATCATCCTTGCTTCCCTGCCGTCGATGCAATCCATGAAGGCTGAAGGACTGACGCTACCTTATCCGGAAGCGCTGAATAGTGACAAGCTGAACAAGGAATGGTCCGACGCTGAAGGACATTATTTCAGTACCAGTGCCTCGGCCCTGGGTATTGTGTACAATACGAACCTGGTATCCACTCCGCCCAAGAGCTGGAGCGATCTGGAGCTTGCTGAATGGAAGGATGCCGTAAATATTCCTGACCCAACGCTATCTGGATCAGCGCTGGACTTCATTACAGGCTACTTGAGTGTAAATGGCGAAGAAGGGTGGTCCTTGTTCGAGAAGTATAAGGCTAACGGTGTTGCCATGGCTGGAGCCAATCAGGAGGCGCTGGACCCGGTAATTACGGGGGCAAAAAGTGTGGTTGCCGCAGGCGTGGACTACATGACCTATTCCGCCAAAGCCAAGGGTGAGCCAGTAGATATTGTCTATCCGACAGAAGGAACCGTTGTCAGCCCAAGACCGGCGGCTATCTTGAATACAAGCCAAAATGTAGAGAATGCGAAGGCATTCATCGACTATCTGCTGTCTGAAGATGCGCAGAAGCTGGTTGCGAAGGCTCACCTCATTCCTGGTCGTGAAGACATCGAGGCTGAAGGTCGTACGAACCTGAAGGATATTCCCTTGCTGTCTGTTGACTGGAAGTGGATGAACGATCATGGCGATGAGACCGCAGCCAAGTTCTCCGAAGTATTCAAATAAGCAACAACAAGTGAGGGAAGGCAATGTGAGGTGAGCATGATGAGGTCTGGCTTCAAGGAGAGTCCCGGAATTTTTCGCAACATCGGAATAATACTTGCTCTATTTCTGCTAATCGTGGGTATTGTAGTACCGCTATTGATGATCTTCTGGCAAAGCATATCTACAGAACAGGGATTGGACCTGTTAGGTCCAATCCGAACGATTGCGGGACATGAACTATCAGGTGTGCTTATGCATACGATCTGGCTTGGGGTATGTGTAGTAGCAGGGACGACCCTGCTCGCTCTCCCCCTTGCCTGGATTATGTCCAAGACAAGGCTCGGACAACATCGCTGGATTGATGTGGTGCTCATGATTCCTTTCATGACCCCTCCCTATATCGGTTCGATGGGCTGGATTCTGTTTATGCAAAGGGGAGGTTATCTACAGCAATGGCTGCCGGGAAGTGTTGCCGTGAGCGATGCCTTCTTCGGCTTCGGGGGAATGGCGCTGATTATGTGCCTGCATCTGTTCCCTTTCCTTTATTTACTGCTGCGCGATGCAATCATACGAATCGGCGGCAATCTGGAAGAGGCCGGTGCCGTTCATGGAGCGAGCAGCAGCTACCGCTTCCGGAAGATCATGCTCCCTCTGCTGCTATCCTCGTATGGCATGGGGGCAATGTTGATCTTCGTCAAGACGATCGCCGAATTTGGAACACCCGCCACCTTTGGTCGGCGTATCGGTTATTACGTGATGACCTCAGAGATTCATAAATATATATCTAGCTGGCCTATTGATTTTGGCAAAGCCACCTCCCTCGCCTCCGTGCTGATGTCCGTATGTCTGGTGATGTGGTATATGCAATCTGTCATGAGCCGGCGGTTCACCTACCGACTCGTAGGGGGCAAGGGGCAGCGCAGCAAGCGCTACGCCCTACGTGGGTTTGCTGGTGTAGCAGCGATAGCTTATCTGGCACTGCTGCTCGTCTTCTCGGTAGGCATCCCTTATTTTTCAATCATTGCCGCCTCTCTTATGAAGCTTCGGGGGGCTGGCTTGGCCTGGGATAATCTGACGTTGGAGCACTATCAGGAGCTATTGTCCTGGGGCTCGGTAAGTCTGAAGGCATTGTGGAACAGTCTTGGCTTATCGCTCGCTGCATCCACCATCGCCGTTGTACTCGGTAGCGGCTTTGCCTTGGTCATTGGCAAATCGCAGCGGCGAACACAACGGTTCGTTGACCTGTTCAGCCTGTTGCCCAATACCGTTCCAGGCATCGTTATGGTCGTAGGTCTAGTGCTGTTCTGGAATTCCCCCTGGTTGCCGGTGACCCTGTATAACACTTATGGCATCGTGGTGCTCACGTATGTGGTCCTCTTCCTGCCTTACACCGTGCAATATGTGAAATCGAATTTCACTCAAATTGATGGAGCACTCTTTCAGGCTGCTCAAGTATTTGGGGGTAACCCTTGGCTGATTGCCCGGCGCATACTGCTGCCGTTAATTATTCCGGGAATGCTGGCGGGCTGGATTATGACCTTCACCATCTCCGTAAGAGAACTGGTAGGTTCCTTGCTGATTCTACCTCCCTCTATGCAAACGTCGGCTACTTACATCTTCGCTCAGTTCGAGCAGGGGCAAGCATCGCTCGGGATGGCGATGGCCGTCGTCTCTGTCGGAATGACTGTCATATTACTGCTCATTGTCGAAGCTCTTAAAACGAACAGAAAGTGGAATGCATCATGATGAAGCTTAAGATTTGGGGCGGCGCTGGTGAACATGGCCGCTCCGCTTATGTACTCAGCAGTAGCCGAATCCATCTGCTACTGGATTGTGGCGTCAAACGAGAAGGCACCGGAGAATATCCGCTGATGGAACCGGAGCTGGTTCCCAGGCTGAACGCTGTATTTCTGTCACACGCTCATGAGGATCATTCGGTAGCGATTCCGATCTTATACCGCATGGGCTATCAGGGAGAAGTCTGGACGACACAGGAGACAGCAGCCCAGGTAGAAGGCTATTTTCATAGCTGGAGTACGTTTGCCAAGCAATGGGGTGCTTCTCTTCCCTATGAGGATACAGACTATCGTTCCATCCGTTACCGCTTCCTGGACCGGGAGGCCGATAAATTAACATGGTTCGAAGCGATCCCCGGGGTTCAAGCGATGTGGGGACGCAGCGGTCATATGGCCGGATCGGTCTGGCTGCTGCTCCGGGTCGAGGGGAAAGTTATCTTCTACTCGGGGGATTATACCGCTGAATCGATGCTGCTTGGGGATGACAGTCCAGGTTCATCAGCCAGTTATGCCGATTTGGCAATTATTGATGCGGCTTATGGCACAGACACAGAATCCCAGCAGGACAAGCTGAATACACTGGAGACCACGATTAGCAGCACCCTCTTGCGCGGAGGCAAGGTTCTCCTTCCAGTACCGACGACAGGACGGGGTCAAGAAATGCTGCTATGGGCATATAAGACTTACAGAGATTACCCCATTGTTATCGAGCAGGGGTTGCTAGGCGGTATGGAGCGGCTGCTCCACCATCCCGAATGGCTACGTCAATATGCTGACTCCACCGGACAGGAATTGATAAGCCAACTGGAGCACTTCCTACGTCGGGACGATCTGCTCGTTCCAGATAGCGAAGCCCAGCGAATTCACTGGTTAAGAACTCTGGATTCCTCCATCTGGTTCATCACCGACGGCATGATGCAATCCAGGCTTGCCCGTTGGTATTATGATCAGCTACGTGCGGATTCTCGCAATCTGATATTGCTGACAGGTCATGCAGCCAAAGGAACCTTCGCCGACCAACTGCTGCAAGCACCAGAAGAGTATGGGGCCTGTGAAGTACAAAAGCGTAGGTACAAGGTCCATCAAGGCTATGAGGATGTGCGACGGATGCTCTCAACCATTCCCGCACGGCACAATGTGCTGGTTCATGCGGCCAAGGAAGAAACGGACCAGCTAAGACATCAATTGCTGAATGACGTTGCGGCCCGGAATGTGCAAACACAAATTCATTCACTGTCGGCTAGCGAGGAGCTATGGTTCTAAGCATTGGATCAACCTCCCCCTACTCGCATTCAAGCAGAAGCCTCCCCCACCTTCATTAAGTGGATAAGGAGGCTTCTGCTTTGATTTGGGCAGCAACCCGCATGATTCCCCTTATCACCTAAGAAAAGCAAGGGTTCACCTTTAATCTGTAGAAAGTCTACCAATCTATAAAATGGTATCATTTGGATATAAAGGAGGGATGCTTTAACAAAATGTAAGCGTTTTATTTTGTTTAATCCAATAATTGAGGGGAAGTGAGTGAATGTTGAAAAGCATGAAGCATGCCGTCTCGCTATTACTCGCCGCAGCTTTGCTAATTCCATCAGGATGGCTGGCTACCGTGGCCCAGGCCGGGACGGACCTGACCCTAAGTGACACGACAACGGTGTATCATGAAGACTTTACGGGTGGCAAAGGCGTTGCGGTGCAGTCAGGCGGAGCCGCCTTGACCGCAGTCACCAGCAAGTTCTATACAGGCAATGAGGACGGAACCGCCCTCCATGTGGGCGGGCGAGCTAACAACTGGGATGGTGCTGACTTCCGGTTCGAAGACATCGGGCTGGAACATGGAAGCACCTATACCGTCACCGTGTCCATCTATGTAGACGCGGATGTCAGTGTGCCGGACGGAGCGCAAGCCTTTCTGCAAACCGTCAACAGCTACGGTTGGCTGGATGGCAAGCCCTTTGTTGCTGGCAGCCCTCTGACACTGAGCAAAGAATTCACTGTAGACACCGGTAAAGATATCGCACTGCGGATTCAATCCAATGACGCCGGAGCCGGGGTGCCCTTCTATATCGGGAATATTCTGATTACTGCCGAGACAGGCTCAGGTGGAGAAGAACCCCCTAGAGAGCCGGCTTTACCGTTCGAAGCCATCACCTTTGAAGATGGAACCACCGGCGGCTTCACGGGGAGAGCCGGGTCCGAGATGTTAACCGTCACCACGGAGGATAATCACACGCCGGGCGGCTCGCGGGCCTTGAAGGTGGAAGGACGGAGCAGTACCTGGCACGGGCCGGCGCTGCGCGTAGAATCCTATGTGAACCTGGGCGAGGAGTACAAGATTTCTGCGTGGATCAAGCTGATTGAGCCTGAAAGCTCACAAATCCAACTGTCCACCCAAATCGGTAACGGCAGCTCCGCTAATTACGTAGCTTTGGCAGCCAAGACCATCCGTACCGCTGACGGTTGGGTCCTATATGAAGGAACATATCGATACAACAGTGTGGGAGGGGAATTTTTGACGATATATGCCGAAAGCTCAAACAACGCCACCGCCTCTTTCTATATCGATGACATCCGCTTTGAGAGCACGGGCGCTGGGCCGATCGACATCGACAAGGACCTGCTTCCGCTTAAGGAGGCTTACGAAGATGATTTCCTGATCGGTAGTGCCATTTCGGCAGAGGATTTGGAGGGAGTACGCTTAGAACTGCTGAACATGCACTACAACACCGCCACGGCGGGCAACGCCATGAAGCCGGACGCCTTGCAACGGACCCAAGGCAACTTTACATTTGCCGAAGCCGACGCCATGATCAACACGGTAAGGGGCGCCGGGATGAATATGCATGGACATGTGCTGGTATGGCATCAGCAATCCCCTGCCTGGATGAATACAACGACCAATGCGCAAGGTCAAACCGTCCCCTTGGGGCGTGCGGAGGCACTTCTAAATCTACGAACCCATATCCAGACCGTCATGGAGCATTTTGGCGATAACGTGATCTCCTGGGATGTGGTGAATGAAGCCATGAATGATAACCCGCCTAGCCCAACCAACTGGGAGGCAGCGCTCCGCACATCGCCCTGGTACCAAGCTATTGGCCCGGACTATGTAGAGCAAGCGTTCCTCGCCGCCCGGGAGGTGCTGGATGATCATCCTGAGTGGGATATCAAGCTATATTACAACGACTATAACGAGGATAACCGGAACAAGGCCGACGCCATTTACAGCATGGTGCAGGAGTTGAACGACCGCTATGCGCTAACGCACCCCGGCAAGCTCCTGATCGATGGCATAGGTATGCAAGGACACTACAACCTGAATACAAATCCGCATAATGTCAGGCTGTCTCTGGAGCAGTTCCTTTCCCTGGGCGTAGAGGTCAGCATCACTGAATTGGATATTCAGGCAGGCAGCAACTACGAATTATCCGAGCCTCTGGCGAACGCTCAAGGCTTCTTGTACGCTCAATTGATGAACCTTTTCCGGGAGCATACGGACCAGATCAGCCGCGTGACCTTCTGGGGACTAGACGACGCTACAAGCTGGCGGGCTTCATCCAATCCGTTGCTGTTTGATAAGAACCTGCAAGCCAAACCGGCTTACTATGGCGTCATCGACCCGGACAAATTCATCGACGAGCATCAGCCCGAGTTGCCGGAGGCGCGCCAGTCGACGGCCAGCTACGGCACCCCGACGATGGACGGAATTGTGGACGCCATATGGAATGCAGCCCCGGCTATCCACATCGACCGCTATCAACTGGCCTGGGAAGGCGCCAGCGGAACGGCCAGAGCTCTATGGGATGACCAGTATTTGTATGTACTGATCCAGGTAAATGACGCACAGCTAGACAAGACTAACGCTAATGCTTGGGAGCAGGACTCCGCCGAAATTTTCCTGGACGAAAACAATGCCAAAACCCCGTTCTACCAGGCCGACGATGGACAGTACCGGATCAACTTCGATAATGAAACCTCCTTTAATCCGGTGAGCATTGGAGGTGGCTTCCTCTCGTCCGTCACCGTGTCAGGCACAAGCTATACGGTCGAAGCAAGAATTCCGTTCCGGTCGATCTCCCCGGCCAACGGCGTGGAAATCGGCTTCGACGCCCAAATCAACGATGCCAAGGATGGTATGCGCCAAAGCATCGCCACCTGGAACGACACGACCGGCAACGGATATCAGGACACTTCGATTTATGGAGTTCTGACCTTGACTGGCAAGCCGGCCCCCGGGAATTGTGGCTCGTAAAAGCATGATGATGAACCTCTAGATGTACGGACTGATAAAAAAACGGCGGTGCCGGGGATTGCTCCCCACACCGCCGTTCCTCTTGCTATATCGTTCATCCGAACATGGAAGACCTGATCTGCTTATCGCTTATTGGTTGCGAATCATATAGTCGAACGCACCCAAGGCCGCTGTTGCGCCAGACCCCATGGAAATAATGATCTGCTTGTAAGGCGAGTTAGTGCAATCCCCTGCGGCAAATACGCCAGGGATTGTGGTTGCCCCGTGGTTGTCTACGATGATCTCGCCCATCTTCGTACGTTCGAGCGCACCATCCAGCCAATCCGTGTTCGGCACAAGACCGATCTGCACGAACACCCCTTCAAGCTCGATATGCTTCTCCTCACCACTTTCACGCTCAACATAGGTCACGCCATTCACCTTGCTGGTGCCGGTGATTTCCTTAACTTGAGCGTTCTTGATAACCGTAGTATTGGACAGGCTATTCAGACGATCCTGCAAGACCGAATCCGCCTTCAGTTCTGGCATGAACTCCAGGACGGTTACATGCGACGCCACACCGGCCAGGTCGATAGCCGCCTCAATACCGGAGTTGCCTCCGCCCACGACGGCTACATGCTTGCCTGCGAATAAGGGACCATCACAATGCGGACAATACGCCACGCCCTTGTTCTTGAACTCTGCTTCGCCAGGAACACCGATGTTGCGCCACCGGGCCCCTGTGGAGATAATGACCGTCTTGCTCTTCAGCACCGCGCCATTTTCCAATTCAAGCTCCACGAGTTCCTTCTTCTCCAGACGTTTGGCAAGCTGACCCTTCATAATGTCGATGTTGTATTCCTTCGCATGCTCTTCCAGGCTTGCCGCCAGCTTGGGCCCTTCCGTATACTTCACGCTAATGAAGTTCTCAATACCGAGGGTATCATTGACTTGACCGCCAAAGCGTTCAGCAACGATCCCGGTACGGATGCCTTTGCGCGCTGCGTAGATCGCCGCACTCGCTCCAGCCGGACCACCGCCAACTACCAGCACGTCATACGGCTCTTTATTGTCAAATTCGGAAGCATCCGAAGTTCCCAGCTTCCCCAGGATATCCTCGATGGTCATCCGTCCGTTACCGAACAGTTCCCCATTCAGATGAACCGTAGGCACGGCCAGAATTTCCTTGCTCTCGACTTCTTCCTTATAAGCCGCCCCATCAATCATCGTATGGGAAATGCCCGGGTTCAGGACACTCATCAGGTTCAGCGCCTGAACGACATCCGGACAATTATGGCAGGACAAGCTTACATAGGTCTCAAAGCGGTATTCGCCTTGAATACCCTTGATTTGGTCAATCACACTTTGCTCCACCTTTGGTGGTCTGCCGCTGACTTGCAGCAAGGCCAGCACCAGGGAAGTGAATTCATGTCCTAACGGAACACCGGCAAAGGTAATCCCCATATCCTCGCCTTGACGGTTCACGCTAAAGCCTGGAGTTCTGGGCAAGGAGGCGGTCTCAACCGTGATTCTACCTGACATGCCGGCCAGTTCATGAACCAGGTCCAACATGTCCTGAGATACCGAATCGCTTCCTGCACTGACTTTCAGCAGAATGTCGCCTTCCAGAAGCTGAAGGTATTGCTCCAGTTGTTGTTTGATATCCGCGTCCAGTTTCATAGTAAACTCTCCTTAAATTTTGCCAACAAGGTCAAGGCTTGGTTTCAGGGTTTCGCCGCCCTCTTTCCATTTCGCCGGGCATACTTCTCCTGGATGATTATGAACATATTGAGCAGCCTTGATCTTGTCGACCAATGTGCTAGCATCGCGACCGATGCCGCCAGCCGTAATTTCAATCGCTTGAATCACACCGTTCGGGTCGATGATGAATGTACCGCGGTCAGCCATACCGTCTTCTTCGATCAATACGTCAAAGTTGCGGGAGATGACGTGGGATGGGTCACCGATCATGATGTAAGTTACTTTACCGATCGCTTCCGAGCTATCATGCCATGCTTTGTGCACGTAGTGGGAATCGGTGGATACAGAATATACTTCAACGCCAAGCTCTTGCAGCGTTGCATATTGGTCTTGGAGATCCTCCAGTTCCGTAGGGCATACAAAGGTGAAGTCAGCAGGGTAGAAGCATACTACGCTCCATTTGCCCTTGAAGTTCTCCTCGGATACCTCGATAAACTTCCCATTGTGATAAGCAGATGCGTTAAACGGCAATACTTCTTTTCCAATCAAAGACATAAAATAAACTCTCCTTTCGGAACATTTGGTTTTTTGTTTATAATCATTATATTATACCAATGATTATCGTTATCAATATATTTCATCAACTCTTCATCTAAGTATTTACAGAAAAGCGTGCTTTCGTACATACAATTTTCATATTTTGCTAAATAAAACTGCATGGATGCAGGTGTCGAACACTGATTTTAAAATTAAGCAAGGCTAGTCGAATCAAAACAACAACCCGAGGTTGGCATGAGCCTGCCATGGAGCAACTCAAAACTCGAAAGACCCATGCACCTCTATCGCCCTTTAACATTTATAACCCTTTAACAGGAAATCCTCCTGCTAATCCGTCTGTATTTCACCAAATATCATATATAGCTGGAAATCTGGACCTCTGTCAAGAAAGTGGACACTCTTTAGCCGACTTTTCTCTTATTGAACTGTGCAGCAAAACGAACCGGCGATAAATAACCAAGTGAACCGTGGATACGTTTACGGTTGTAGAAAAACTCAAGATAGCGGTAGATTTCATCGTAGGCTTGTTGCTTAGTCTTGAATCGCTTGCAGTAAATAAGCTCTTTCTTGAGAATGCTGTGAAAAGACTCTATACAGGCATTATCATAACAATTCCCTTTGCGGCTCATGCTGGCCGTCATGTGATACGTGTTGAGTTGTTCTCTGTACTCGTGAGAGGCATATTGAGCCCCGCGATCCGAATGGTGGAGTAGCCCCTTTTGGGGCTGTTTCGCTTCATAAGCCGCTTTCAGCGCATCCAAAACAAGTCCTGTCGTCATTCGGTCATACAAACGCCAACCTACAATCTCACGAGTGCATAGGTCCATGACGCTGGCCAGGTACAATCGACCTTCTCTACAAGGAATATACGTAATGTCGGTCACCCAAACTTGGTTCGGTTTCTTCACGTGAAACTGCTGGTTTAAGAAGTTAGGAGCAATCGGCAAGTCATGGGTAGAATCCGTCGTTTGCACCTTGTATTTCCGCACCACACAAGCGCGAAAACCAAGTTCTTGCATGTACAAACCCACGGTTCTCTGCGTGACAAGTAGCCCTTCCTGATTCAGCATATACGTAATTTTAGGAGCCCCATAACGCTGCTCGGAATCATGGAAATGGTAGGCTATTCTTTTTAGCAGGTGTGCCTTACGCAGCTTCTGCTGGCTTGGCTTGTTCTTCCGCCATTTGTAGTAACCGCTCCGGCAAACCTGAAATACCTTGCACATCTTCGCCAAAGAAAACTCGGAGCGATGATTGTCTATAAAACGAAATCTTAGCTCTTTGGTTTGCTGAAGATGT
This sequence comes from Paenibacillus senegalimassiliensis, assembly GCF_001486585.1. Lineage (GTDB taxonomy): Bacteria > Bacillota > Bacilli > Paenibacillales > Paenibacillaceae > Fontibacillus > Fontibacillus senegalimassiliensis. Next base: position 133,346 of record NZ_LN909042.1, on the reverse strand, counting down.
GCACTGCTTTTTTTACAATGGCAAGTTCTTCTTCCACATCAGAGATACGTTCCTGGCTTTTAAGGAGCTCTCGTTCCTTTTCTTTCAAGAGTTGTTCCAATTCTCGAACCCGTTCTACACTGGAGATGGACTCGTTCTTAAACTCGCGATATTTGGCTTTCCAGACATGTAACGTCTTTGCGGGAATGTCCATCTCTAAGGCAATTTCCTCCACCGATTTCGTCTGTTCATGGAGATATTTGGCCGTTTGTCTCTTGAATTCTTCGTTATAGCGATTCCGTTGCTCACCCATGTGAACACCTCCTCAGTTAGTTTTATTATCTTTTTCTCTTAACGAGGTGTCCACTTTTTATTCTAGCTCTAATCTCATGTTAATTTTAGGCTTTCCCCCGTAAATCGACCATTTCACAATAATTAGCATGAGGAAATCCCTATAACCCCCCGATTTTGGCGGATATGAGCGATTTAGCGGGAGTTTTTCCCTATAAGTAGGAAAGTCCCCAACAGAACTCGGGAAATAGCGGTGAGAACTGGGGGACTCGGTAAGAGCCTAGCAACAAGCGATATTCAGCTAATTGTTAGATTATTTTTAGAGTAAGCCGGTTATTCTTCATTTTATTTGGAAATGTCCAGAAAGCCTTCACCGAAGACGTCACGCACATCATGAATGGTGAGGAACGCAGCCGTATCGATCGACTTCACGATCTTCTTCAATGTGGACACCTCTTGCTTGCTAATTACAATATAGAGAACTTCCTTCTGCTTCTTCGTGTAATAACCATGTCCGGATAACACCGTTACGCCGCGATCCATCTGCGTGATAACCATCTCCGCAATACTGTCCTGCTTCTCGGAAATGATCATAACCGCTTTCTTGGGATTCAGCCCCTCAATCATAAAGTCCATAACCTTGGTGCCGATGTATAAACAAACAATCGTCAGCATCAGCTTCTCCGGCCCAATAATGAAGTAAGACGAGAACGCAACAATCAGGTCGAAGAACAGCAGCCCATAGCTGATATTCCAGTCGAGATATTTATTGGTGATTCGCGCCAAAATAACCGTTCCTGCTGTCGTGCCTCCCACGCGTACAATCAGACCGATACCGACCCCCACCATAACCCCGGCGAACACGGCATTAATAGTAGGTTCGTGTGAATCAATCGTCCAGCCTTCGGTTACATGCAGGAACAGCGAGTTGAACGCAACGGCAATGATTGTGTACAGCGTGGTCTGCCGATCCAAAAACCGATACCCAACAAGCAACAGCAATCCGTTAAGCACAATATTGACGATGGATGGTGACCACTGGAATAAGTAGAACAAAATAATCGTGACCCCGGTCACGCCGCCCTCCCCGAACTCATTCGGGATGATGAATAGATTGACGGCCAACGCGAATAAGAAGGCCCCCAATATAATGATTGCGATATCCGCTAATTTCTTTTTTACCATGACCATGATCCTCTCTAAGCGTGTCTCCCCGCAAGAATGAGCACAGGACAGGCCTCTGCCCGACTCCCACTCCCCTGAGCGAAAGTAGTCCTTACGGAAGTTACGAGCATTCCGCAACCAGATCATAGTATCCACATACTTCCCTAAAGTCAATACGGCTTTGACACTTTACTTCGGCATCCCATTCACTGGGAAAAGGGCTTTCCGGCGCTGATTAATCCTCGGCTCCCTGCCACTGCGTATCCAGCACAAGTACATCGTCCTCATCACGGATGTAGGCCGTCCCCGGAGGAGCCTCAAGAAACGGGATGATGTCCCGGTCATAGTTGCAAATTGTGTTCACCTGATACACCCCGTGATTGCCCGGGTTATCCATATAAGCCTCATCTTCGTCGCCCGCCATAAATCGCCAGCCGCTGTCAGGGTACTGACTGCCCGTCGTATCCTCTCTGTACATGAAGCCTACCTTGCACCCATCGACCGTAATCCGATCTGTAGCGATGCAGCCTTCGGTTGATTGAATCAAAGCGACGATCTGATCTGCCGCTAGCGCATATTTCTTTGCAGGTTGATTTGCCAATTCCATTCACTCCTGTCGTAGGGGATGAGTAGATGTCTTCGACAACTTTCGTCAAAAACCTCTTCTTTCCTCTAAGATCACTGACCTGCTAACCAGGACCTTTGATCGTTGTATTTGAACAACGAATTCTATAGGCTAGGATTAAAGCATCAAATGCCCGGGATTGCTTCCGGACACAGCCAGAGTACGGGAGAGGATTAACATGGACGATCGTAAAATTAAAATATTAGGCACCGGAAAATACTTGCCCAGCCGCATTGTGACCGACGAGGAATTAGATCGACGTTTAGGCGTACAGCCAGGTTGGGTACATAAGATAACCAGCGTCGGAATACGCCATTATGTTAGTGATGGAGAGACGGCCTCGTTCATGGGAGCCAGAGCAGCCGAGGCCGCGCTAAAGAATGCCGGGCTGCGGTTCGAAGATATCGATTGCCTGGTCTGTACCAGCGGAACCAAGGAGCAGCCGCTGCCGTCCACGGCGGTGTGGATTCAGCGGGCGATGGGCCAGGACATGTCTGGCGTGCCAGCCTTCGATATTGATGCGACCTGTCTGAGTTTCCTCACTGGACTGGATGTGATGTCCTACATGGTTCACGCCGGCAGATACCGGAATGTGCTGCTCGTGGCGACGGAAATCGCCTCCGTTGGCTTGAACTGGAAGGACAAAGAAAGTGCTGCCTTGTTCGGGGACGGTGCTGCGGCGGTCATTATCGGACCCTCTGGAGCACAGGAAGCTTCACGTATCCGCCACGCTTCACTCCGTACCTACAGCAAAGGGGCTCATTATTCAGAAATTCCGGGCGGGGGAACCAAATACCACCCGGACCAACCGATTCCGGTGGAGGACCCTTTCAAATTCCATATGGACGGTCAAAGCATCTTCCGTCTAGCCTCCAAGCTGCTGCCTGGATTTGTTGATGAGTTGCTTGACGGCTCGCATATAGATATGAAGGAGTTCAAGGTCGTTATTCCCCATCAGGGAAGTGCGATGGCTATGCGTCTGCTGCAAAAGAAGCTGGGTATTGCCCCTGCCCAATTCATGAATATTACACCGGGCCACGGCAATACCATCGCTGCGTCGATTCCAATGGGGCTGCATGAGGCCATCCAGCAGCAGCGGATACAGCGTGGCGACCCCATGCTCCTGATTGGCACGGCCGCCGGGCTGACATTGGGAGGCATGGTTCTTGACTACTAAGCGAGCCACTAGCGAGATAAGTCAGGAGCCAGCACAACCGAAGAGTAGGCAGCGAATCCTGATCACCGGAGGAAGGGCCCCGGTTGCTCTGGAACTGGCCCGGCTCCTGCATCGTGCCGGGCATACCGTGTATGCAGCGGAAAGTCTGGAGCATTATCTATGCCGCAGTTCTAACGCGGTGGAGGGCACGGCAGGGCTGCCTGCCCCAAGGCAGCATACGCAGGCTTTTCTGGCAGAGTTGCAGCGGCTGGTTGTCCAGTGGCGTATCGATCTGCTGATACCGACCTGCGAGGAGATATTCTATGTCGCCCAGGGGCTAGAGCAACTACGCCCCCATTGCCGGGTGCTGTGTCCAGAGCTTGCGGTGCTGCACCGCCTGCATCACAAGGCTGAATTTATAAACTGGGCTGCCGAGCTTGGCTTTCAAGTGCCTGCTACGGCACTCCTTGAAGATGAGGCCACATGGAAAGACGTGGAGCAACGCGGAGCTCAGGCTAAGGCTCGGAGAGATAGGGTTGGAAACGATACGCCCTCCTCTCCCGTGCCCGCTCACCAATTGATGGACCTGAGGCGGTCGGCTTCTCTCATGCCACTGCCGTTGGTGTTCAAGCCTGCTTATTCGCGGTTTGCCTCGCGGGTGATTATCCCAGAGAGAAAAAAACAGAAACCACTTGATAAGAGAAGCCGCTGGATGGGTAAACAACAAGATACGAGCTTGGGGCAAATGCGAAGGTTAAGCAGAAAAGCAGCCTTCTACCGAACCGAGGCCATACAAGAGTTATCTCCTTCCAGACCCTGGGTCGCTCAGGAGTTCATAGAAGGCCAAGCTTGGTGCAGCTACAGCATTGTACATGAAGGCAAGCTGATCGCACATGCCGCCTATGCTTGCCATTACCGCACGGCACAGGCCGGGGCTTGCATTCATTTCCAGCAAGCGGAGCATCCCGCTTTATTGGACTGGGTGAAGCGGTTTACAGCCGAGATCGGCTATACAGGCCAAATCAGCTTCGACTTCATCCAGGCCGAAGATGGCACGCTGTACCCGATTGAATGCAACCCCCGTGTTACCAGCGGGGTGCATTTGTTTGAGCCGGAGGATGGGCTGGCAGAAGCCTTGACCCAGCCAGGTTTAGCGGCCCTTTCTGGCCGCATCGTGATCCCGAGGACGGGATCAGCGGCTATGATCAAGCTGGCTATGCTAGGCAGCGGCTTCAAGTATGTCCGTGGAACGCGGACATGGCGTCGATGGATGAATGCGCTGCGCGAAGCCCGCGATGTGATTCGTCGCCCCGAGGACCCTGGGCCCTTCACAGAGCAGCTTCGTATGATGTACGACGTATGGCGGCGGAGCAGGCGGCATGGAATTACCGTGACCCAAGCCTTGACCGAAGATATTGAATGGAATGGTGATTCAAAATGACAAAGGCACTAATAACTGGAGCAACCGGATTTCTGGGAGGACACGCCGCCCGCAGACTGGCCCAAATGGGCTGGGAGGTGAGCGCCATGGGCCGTTCCCTGGACGCGGGAGGTGAGCTGGAACGCGGTGGCATCCGCTTTGTTGAAGCGGATTTGCGGGATGCCGCCGCGGTGGAGCGAGCTTGTGCAGGACAGGAGGTTGTCCTGCACTGCGGCGCTTTATCTGCGCCGTGGGGGACATACCGCAGCTTCTACGAGTGTAATGTAAAAGCTACGCGTCACGTGCTGGCGGGATGCCGCAAGCACGGAGTTCAGCGGCTCGTCCACATCTCCACGCCAAGCGTGCTGTTCGATTATCGTCCGCGCCGCGCCGTCCGCGAGGATGCTCCGCTGCCGCAGCGGCCCCGCGCCGCGCCGTCCGCGAGGATGCTCCGCTGCCGCAGCGGCCCGCGAACGCCTACGCCGCTACCAAGCTGCTGGCGGAGCAAGAGGTGCTGGCTGCCTGCCAGGACGGGCTGCCAGCGTTGATCCTGCGTCCGCGGGCTATCTTCGGCCCGCAGGACCATTCGCTCTTCCCCCGGCTGCTGGAGGCAAATGCCCAGGGAGGCGTCCCGATGATCAGCGACGGTCAGGCCATGATCGACCTGACCTATGTCGACAATGTCGTGGACGCCATGATCCTCGGCTGCCAGGCGGGTCCGGAAGCACTCGGGCGAGCCTATCATATCTCGAACGGGGAAGCATACACCTTCCGCGAGCTGATGGAGAAGCTATTTGCTATGCTAGACATCCCTCTGCATACACGTAAGCTTCCCTACAAAGTCGCCTATAGTCTGGCTGCGCTACTGGAGCTAGTCTACACCGCCCTACCGCTAAAGGGTGAACCTCCACTGACGCGCTATACCGTTGGTTCCATCGGGGTGACGCATACGCTGGACATCTCGCTAGCTCGCCAATATCTTGGCTATACACCGCAGGTTTCTGTCGAAGACGGCTTGCGCCGCTTTGCCGATTGGTGGGTGAAGTCATGCTGACCTCCCTTCCCTTGAAGCTGATGATTCGCTCTGCCGGCTATTGCGTGCATCCGGAATGGCTGACTCTGAAGGGGGGCAGCCTGCGTCCGGTCAAGTTCCCGGCAGGCTACGCTTGCCTGCTGCACCCGGTGCATGGGCCAATCCTGTTCGACACAGGCTACAGTGCCCGGTTCTTCCGGGAGACCGCTACGCTGCCAAACGCCTTGTACCGCTACATTACCCCGGTGCATTTCCGGGAAGAGGACAGCGCCGCGGCTCAGCTTCAGCAAGAAGGCATCGCCCCGGAGGACGTGCGCTACATCATCCTCTCCCACTTCCATGCCGACCATATCGGCGGTGCCAGGGACTACCCGAACGCCCGCTTCATTTACTTGGATAAGGCCTATGCCGCTGTCCGGAAGCTGGGCAGGTTCGCGCGGGTGAAGGCGGGCTTTCTGCCGGGGCTGCTGCCAGCGGACTTCGCTGAGCGCTCACTTCCGGTGAGCGCAGCAGCCACCATCGGCGGGCTGGACAGCACCGCCAAGCCCGCTGCTTCCTGGGCTGCTTCGTTCAGCCCGGGAGCCCCGCTTACGCCGGAGTCGGTCTACGACTTGCTCGGCGACGGAAGCGTATTGGCCGTCGAGCTATCTGGCCATGCCGAGGGAATGATCGGCGTGTTCGTCTCCACCACCGCCCACGATTATTTGCTATGCGCCGACACGGTCTGGTCGAGCCGGGCGTTTCTGGAGCAGCGGCCACCTCATCCAGCCGCCGGACTAATCATGTCGGGCCGGCTGGACTATAAGCGAAGCTTCGAGCGCCTGCAAGCGCTGCGGGCATGGCATCCTGGCTTGCGCATCGTTCCCAGCCATTGCCGAATCGCTTTGGACAACTGGGGAAAGGGTGTGCTGGAATGAAGCTGCATCAGGTCATCTATCATTACCTCCGGATAAAATATTTGGAACGGCGATTTACCCAAGTGAGCCCTCAGCCTTCTGCCGGACGAGCAACGCATGGCAATCACCGTTCTCCCAGCCCTGCCACCCTCACTGTCCAGCCCTCTTCCAATCATCAGGCAATCCTGCGGGATCGCCTGGCACGTTGGCAGGAGAAGCAAATCATTCGCCATGTGCAGTGGGTGCGTGGGGCGTCCCCTTTTTATCGAAAATTGTGGGATGGGCGGCCTGCCGAGGATTGGCACACCTTCCCCATCATCGAGAAATCCGACATGATGGAGCATTTCGATGAGCTAAATACCGTTGGCATCCACCGCAAGGAAGCGTTGGGGCTGGCCGCCCGCGCCGAGCAGACCCGGGATTTCAAGCCCCTGCTGGGCGGTGTGACCATCGGCCTGTCCTCCGGCACCTCCGGTAACCGGGGGCTATTCGTGGTAAGTGCGCGTGAGCAAGCCGCGTGGAGCGGAACCGTACTCTCCAAAATGCTGCCGGGCGGGCTGCTGCGGAGAGAGAAGATCGCTTTTTTCCTGCGTGCCAACAGCAATCTGTATGAGTCCGTCCAGCGTGGACGCTTGCAGTTTCAGTATTTTGACATGCTGGAGCCCATAGAACGTCTGATCAAGCGGCTGGAGGATTACCGTCCGGGCATCTGGATTGCCCCTCCCTCCATGCTGCGCCTGTTGGCTGAGGCCGTTGTCTCCGGCAGATTGACTGCGCGCCCCCACAAGCTGATCTCGGTAGCGGAGGTGCTGGACCCACTCGACCGCAAATATATCGAGTTGGGCTTGGGTCTGCCTGTGCATCAGGCGTATCAGTGCACGGAGGGCTTTCTCGGCTATACCTGTGAGCATGGCACATTGCACTTAAATGAGGACCTAGTTCTGGTGGAGAAGGAGTACCTGGATACCGAGTCCCGTCGCTTCGTACCAATTATTACGGACTTCTCCCGAACCTCGCAGCCGATTGTCCGTTACCGACTGAACGATATTTTGACCGAAGCGGCGAAGCCTTGTCCCTGCGGCTTGGCCTATACGGCTATCGAACGGATCGAGGGCCGTTGCGACGATATCCTCTATCTGCCACATTCCGTGAGCGGCGAATTCGTGGCCGTGTTTCCGGACTTCATTACCCGCGCGGTCATCGGGGCTTCGCCCGATATTGAGCATTACCGCGTGGTACAAACCGGCGCGGAGCAATTCGACATCTCGCTGGTGCTGCGCGCCGGGCGAGAACAGGATGCCGCCCTGGAGGCAGCTATCCAGAGGGAGCTTGCTAATCTATGCGATCGGCTGGGCTGCAAGCCGCCGAAGCTGACTTTTACCCCATACAATGTTGTCCCTGGAATAACGAAGCTACGGCGGGTAGAGAGGAGATGGCAGATGTGAGTGGCGCGGTGGGGATTCATTTTTACGATGAGAAGAATATCTCTGATCTGAAATGGCCGGATACGGAATACGGGCAATATGCCAGGAACTATCTGCTCCCGCTCCTGCTTGCCCCCTCGGTGGAACAGTACATCAATAATGTGCGCACCCGGCTGCTGGTGGTCACTGTGGATGGGGTGCCGCTGCCGGTGACCGTCAATGACGAGGAGTATGGCAATTCCTATGTCTGCTCCCCGTACACTCACTTTGTGACGTATGCGCGGGAAGAATTGGCTTTGCTCGGGAACCGTCCTGCCGAAGCCGTGCTTGGCGGCCTGCTCAGCGGAATCGGCTCTCTGCTGCGGCGTGTTCACTTCAACCGGGTCGTTCAGGTGAACAATTGGCTGGTATCTACGAATCTCTTCCCGCCGGTGTCGCCAGAACGGCTAAAGCAGCTTATGCAGGTATTGCAGCAGCGTTACCCTCTTCATGTGTTGATCTGCCGCTCACTGAACGATGCGACGACCGGGCCCTATCTGACGGCGATGCGCGAACAGGGCTGCAAGCTGATCCCCAGCCGACAGATTTATTTGCTGCATGGCTCGGGACACCAAGCCGCTGCCCTTGGGGAGGCTAGTGAAGCTGCTAGTGTGGATGCTGATGAGGGAGCTACCGGAAGGACGAGCCAGCCGAGTTCTCTTCAGAAAGGGAACACAAGCGCCGGACATACCCTTTCCCTTCCCCCCGTCCCGGCCAAAGCTCGCTGGCTGGTGAAGCGCGACCGGGCGTTGATTGCGAAGCAAGGTTACGTCGTATGCGGCCCGGAGGATATGTGCCCTGAGGATGCCGCCCGAATCAAGGAACTGTACGATATGTTGTACATTGACAAGTATTCAGCCTGCAATCCACAATTAAATGAAAGCTTCATCCATGCAGCCATCGTTACAGGAACGTTGGAACTGCATGGACTACGTAAAAATGGCCGATTGGACGCCATTCTTGGCTTTTTTGCGCGGGATGGGGTCATGACCGCCCCCCTCTTCGGCTATGACACCTCCCAGCCCCAAAAGCTGGGGTTATACCGCATGCTGTCCGCCGTGCTGATCGGCATTGCCGCAGAACGCAGCCTGCTGCTTCATGAGAGCTCCGGAGTTGGACAGTTCAAGCGTAATCGCGGAGCGGTGGCTGAACTGGAAGTGATGGCGGTGTATGACAAGCACCTCTCCTTAGGTGTCCGTATGTGCTGGACACTGCTGGAGAAGCTGCTGCACGTTATCGGTGTGCCGATTATTCAGCGGATGAAACTATAAGAGGTTGTTCAAAAAGTCGTCTTCCCAGAACGAAGCTGTTCGAGGAGTGGGTTCGACATCGAATCTTGAATTCACCCGGGCCTAGCGTAGGCTTCCGTAGTATGTTTCTTGCAGAAACATTTGAGGTGCTCACGTACCCACTACGTACGCTCCACTCCTCAGTGCCTAGCTTCATCCAACCCAAGCGTTTTGAAAAAACGCACATCGGAAGCATAAGCTTTGGTCCTAGAAATTCGTCTTTTTAAACTCGCACTATGAGCTCTGAAAGCTCAAAAAGGAGAGATTTAAATGATGGTTGCAGGCTCACCTCCCACAGAACATCCTCTCGTCGCGCTCATCACCGGAGCCTCCAGTGGCTTTGGGTTACTGACGGCCGTAGCGCTGGCCAAGCAAGGGTATCAGGTAGCCGCCACCATGCGTGATCCCGGCAAAGCCGGAGATCTCCTGGAACTGGCGCGGAAGGAACTGGTCGCTAATGCGGTGATCCCGTTACAGTTGGACGTCACCGACAGTGAGTCTATCCACCAAGCGGTGGAAGAGATCATGGCCCGGTTCGGCCGAATCGACCTGCTCGTGAACAATGCAGGCTTTGCTGTGGGTGGATACATCGAGGAATTATCACTGGAGGATTGGCGGCAGCAGATGGAGACGAACTTCTTCGGTGTCGTCGCCATGACCAAGGCCGTTCTTCCGCAGATGCGGGAACGCGGGTCAGGCTGCATCATTAATGTGGGCAGCGTTAGCGGTAGAGTTGGCTTCCCGGGATATGGTCCTTATGCCGCATCCAAATTTGCCATCGAGGGCTACAGTGAAAGCCTGCGCCATGAGATGTCTCCCTACGGCGTACGAGTCGTGCTGGTAGAGCCGGGGGCTTTCCGCACAGCGATCTGGCATAAAGGGCTGGCTCGAATCGTCAGCCATGAGAACTCGCCTTACCGCGAGCGGCTGGAGGCCGTGCTGCGTTACTCCAGGCTGGCCGGGCAGAAGGCCCCCGATCCTGGGCAAGTGGCCCACTTGATTGCCCGCATCGCCGCCAAACGTTCCCCCCGCCTACGCTACCCGGTGGGCCAAGGTGCAAGAGCTATGCTTTGGGGGAAGGAGCGTCTGCCTTGGAAGTGGCTGGAGTGGATTGTGGGACGGGCGCTGAAATGAAATATCCATTTTCACCCGCCCTATTCTCCATCTTTTTACAACGCAAGATGTTAGGTTGACACCGCTTTCTTTCCGTGTTATCGTAAACGCAGAAGACAAGTAAATATCCAATACGGACGTGTGACTGGTCAAGCAGGCAGGATCCATTGAGTAAGGCAGGCAAGCCTCTTTTTTGAGGGTGTGCTCTCCTTTTCAATTGGGTCTTTTTTTGTGTTCTCATAATAAACGAAGGGCAGAAGCCTTGTCTTGCTGCCCATCGCTTGGAGGAATGGAACATGGACAGAAGCCAGCTTGCAGAACGAATCTTGCACCATGTGGGCGGCAAGCAGAACGTAGCCAGCCTGATTCACTGTATGACGAGACTACGCTTTACGCTGAAGGACTACGACAAGGTAAATGCTGCTGAAATCAAGCGTTTGCCAGGAGTCATAGGTGCAACGGAGAACGGCGGCCAATATCAAATTATTATCGGCAACGATGTGCCCAAGGTATATGCCGAAGTCGCCAAGTTGCTGCCTGCTCAAACGACAGCACCTGAAGGAAATGAAGAACCGAAAAAGAAGATGAATCTCTTTCTGAGAATGGTGAATGTTCTATCTTCGACGATGGCGCCGATTGTGCCCGCTTTGGCAGGAGCAGGGATTATGAAGGTGCTGGTATCCTTGCTTGTCTTGACAGGCGTACTTAAACCAGAGGATCAGGTCTACTACTTCCTCTCCTTCTTTGCCGATGCGGTGTTCTTCTTCTTACCCTTTATGCTCGCTTTATCGTCGGCCAACAAGTTCAAGGTGAATCCCTATTTGGCCTTAGCTGTTGCCGGGATTATGCTGCACCCGAAATGGACTGAGCTTGTGGCCAATAAGGAACCGGTCTCATTGTTAGGTATTCCAGTCACTCTGGTCAATTATAGTTCAACCGTTATTCCGATCATTATTGTTGTCTGGTTGATGTCTTATGTAGAACGATTCGCCGAGAAGGTGTCTCCGGGCGTTATCAAGGTCTTCTTCAAGCCGCTGATCGTTATACTTGTCATGGCTCCGGTAGCCTTACTTGCCGTTGGGCCACTGGGTTATCATCTTGGCAACGGTCTGGCTGTCGGTATTTACTTTATCCAAGAGAAAATCGGTTGGCTTGCCCTGGCCATTTTGTCCGGGTTCAAGCCTCTGTTGGTCATGACCGGTATGCACTGGGCCTTTACCCCTGCTATCATTACGTCGATTGCAACCTATGGCTATGACGGGCTAATGGCCGTGAGCTCTCTGTCAGCGATCTTCTCCTTAACCGGAGCTTGCTTCGCGGTTGCTATCAGAACGAAGGACAAATCCATGCGTCAAATTGCTATTTCTTCAGGTACTACGTCGTTGCTATCGGGCGTTACTGAGCCGGCAATCTATGGCGTTGTATTTAGACTCAAGCGTCCGATGATCGCCAGTATCATTGCAGGGTTAATCTCCGGCGTATTTGCCGGGATCGTCAAGCTTAAAATCTTTGCCATGGTCTCTCCTTCGCTGTTGAAGCTCCCGTCCTTCGTCAGTGATCAATTTCCGAGCAACTTCTTGAACGCCATTATTACAGCAAGCATTGCCTTGGTCCTTTCCTTCGTTCTTACGCTCCTCATTGGCTTCAAGGATGAGAATGTAGATGGGGATTCATCAAATAAGGCAGGAACTCCAAATGACAGTAATCATTCGTCAGGAGTTAACAATCAGCCGGTTGAGGCTGCAACAGCGGTTCACGCCAAAAAGCAGCTTCCCATCTTCAGTCCCCTTCAGGGAAAAGCCGTCCATCTCTCCAATGTCGACGACAAGATATTCTCCGACGAGTTGATGGGCAAAGGCATTGCCATTATACCGGAGGAAGGCATTCTGGTGTCTCCGGTTAACGGGACCGTTACCACGCTGACTAAGAGCAAACACGCCATTTCTGTCACCTCTGATGAAGGGGTGGAGGTGTTGATGCATATCGGGGTCGACACGGTCCGTCTGAAGGGACAGTTCTATGATAATCTCGTACAAGCCGGAGATAAGGTGAAGGTTGGTGATCCTCTGATTCAATTCAGTATTGAGGAGATTCAAGCCGCGGGGTTCGATATCATCACCCCAGTGATTATTACCAATACCTCAGATTATCTCGACGTTATCGGCAATGAGAATCAGCAAATTCGCCCAGGCGATGAACTCATTTCCGTGCTATAAGCTCATCTCGCTACGATATGGATGTGCATTCAACTAGACTAAGGAGGACGATCATCATGAGGAAAATACGCGAGTAGTTCCCCCCGGATTTTCTCTGGGGAGGTGCAACATCCGCCATTCAAATTGAGGGTGGATTTAACGAGGGAGGTAAAGGAGCTTCCACTGCCGACCATGTTACTGTAGGTAGCCGTACTTCTAAACGCCGGGTTACTCGCACGCTTGAAGAAGGAACCCTTTATCCAAGCCATGAGGCTATCGATTTCTATCATCGGTATAAGGAAGATATCGCATTATTTGCGGAGATGGGCTTTAAAATTTTTCGAATGTCGATATCCTGGACGCGTATATTCCCGACAGGCGAAGAAAGTGAGCCTAATGAAGAAGGGTTGCAATTTTACGATCGGGTGTTTGCCGAATTACGGAAATATAATATTGAGCCCTTGGTGACACTTTCCCACTATGAGCTTCCCTTCGTGCTTAGTGAAAAATATAATGCCTGGGAGTCACGCCAATTAATTGATCTATTTACCAAATATGCGGAAGTGGTCTTCAACCGTTATAAGGATTGCGTCAAATACTGGATTACCTTTAACGAGCTCAACTGCCTGCTCAAGCCTTACGGTACGTACTTTGCCGGTGGCATGCTTCTGCCGGAAGAGAATGGTGAGCTCTACTTCAAGCCGCAGAATGATGACGTCCAGAAGAGACTTCAGGCTATGCACCATCAGCTTGTAGCAAGTGCAAAGGCGGTAGCGATTGGTCGACGCATTAATCCTGATTTTCGCATCGGCTGTATGATTACCTACCATTCACCATACCCTTATACTTGTCATCCTGACGATGTGATGCTCGCGCAGGAAGAGGATTTGATCAATAATCTGCTCTGTTCAGATGTACAAATTCGCGGTGAGTATTCAGGACCAGCCATCCGCTATATGCATGATGCAGGAATCAAGCTTGAAGTGGCTGATGAAGATGCGGCGATTCTTCGAGCAGGCTGTGTGGATTACTATACGTTCAGCTATTACACGCCATTTACCTTGAGCACTGACCCAAATCTGGAGAAGACGGCCGGCAACATGGCCCGCGGAATCAAGAACCCCTATATTCGCACTAGTGATTGGGGCTGGCAGATTGATCCGCAAGGACTTCGCTGGGCGCTGAACAATATTTATCATCGCTATCAAATTCCAATGATGGTGGTGGAGAACGGGCTGGGCGCGGCAGACACGGTAGAGCCGGATGGATCTATCCACGACGATTACCGAATCGATTATCTTCGGGAGCATATCAAAGCAATGAAGCAAGCGATTCGCGACGGGGTTGACCTGATTGGCTACACAGCATGGGGCTGCATTGACCTGGTCAGTATCTCTACCGGTGAGATGGCGAAGCGATATGGCATGATCTATGTGGACAAACATGACGATGGAAGCGGAACACTGGAACGTTATCGTAAAAAATCCTTTGGGTGGTACAAGCAAGTGATTGCCTCCAATGGCGAAGAGTTGGATTAATTCTTCGGTAACCTTGTGCCGCAGGCGGGAGCAAAGAAGGTGGAGACAGAATGCGAATCATCAAGAAGCTGAATAATAGTGTAGTTATCGCCTCCGACGATACGGGTCAGGAAGTGGTCGTCATGGGCAAGGGCATCGGGTGCAATTATGAGATGGGCAATCTTTTGAGTCAGGATGATTATGAGCGTGTATTTGTGCTCAAGGATGAGCAGGCATCCAGTGATGTCATTCGGCTCTCCCGCGATATCCCGGACGTATATTTCGATATCTCAAGCCGCATTATCGCTTATGCCAAGGAGACGCTTCAGGTTGAACTTAACGAGCATATCTATGTGGCACTCACCGATCATATTTACTTTGCAGTGCAGCGGCTACAGCAGAATGTTAATATTCAAAACCGCCTCTTCTGGGAAGTGAAGCGATTCTATCCGGAAGAGTTCAAGGTTGGCAAATATGGCCTTAATCTACTGCTAGAAGAACTTAATCTCGTCTTCCCCGAAGAAGAGGCGGGCAATATTGCCTTCCATCTGGTGAATGCCAGGCAGTCCTCCAATAATATGTCGCAAAGCGTCAAAATCGCTGGTATCATCAAGGACATCATGAACATCGTCTCGTACCAGTTCGGTGTAACCCTTGATCACGACTCGCTCAATTATTCACGCTTTGTCACCCACTTGCAGTATTTTGCTCAGCGTCTGCTGGATAACATCAGTATGGAGTCGGACGATGGCTTTCTGTATGAACAAGTTCAGACAACTTACGTGAAGGAATTTGAGTGTGCCGTTCGGATTTACAAGTATATTGAAAAAAACTATCAACGTACCATCTCCAACAGTGAGATGATCTACCTGACTGTTCATATTCACAGGGTAGTGAATCGAGCTTAAGTCGTAGTTACATGACTTGAAAATCGGAAAATGCTTGGACAAGTCTATGTCCAAGCATTTTTTGTGTACCCTTGCCGCTACTCATCTCGTATCATTTGGAGCACGACTTCTATTATCAACTCCGGTTCGGTGTTGACGATCATATGTCCTGAGCGTGGGGCTTCTACATGCCGGGCATTTGTCAGAAGCGACACACTCTTGCGGTGGGCGGCAATGAGGGCTGGGCGCGTTCTTCGCTCCATCCTCGTTATCATCGTGCCGGACAGAATTACCACCTCCAGATGGCCCAGTTCGGCCGGGTGATGGCGTAGTTCCTTCAGATCCTTCAGAAACGTCGTCATCTCGGCAACCGAGGCCTTGGCTGCCTGTAAGGTGAAGTCCTCCCGCAGATGCTCCTCCCTTATATCCTGAGGCAGGTTCTTAGGAGGGGCACCAGACATGCGCCGATATAGTCCCAGTCTGGCAATGCCGGGCAGCAACTTGCCTAGCAGGGCAAAGTTGAGCGCTGCCGCCTTGGAGAAATATAAGTCTACGTGCTCATCCGAAGGATCAACCAGCACCAGACCTTGAATAGTCACAGAAGAGGAAGCGAGCAGCTTCTCTGCTGCCCGGCGCACTATCGGCCCTCCCCAGCTATGACCCACCAGAATAAAGGGGCCCGGCCCAAGCTCGCCTAACAAGGCTAATAAATCACCAGTAATCCGTTCAAGGGTACGAGGCTCGTTATCAGCATCACTTCTGCCGAGTCCGGCTCGGTCATAGACCACGGTACGAACAGCTTGGGCAATCGCAGGCTGCACCAGCCCCCACGCCGCCCTCGAAGCTCCCATCCCTGATTCAAAAACGACCGTAGTCGTCCCCTCACCCTTCACCATATAATGCAGCTTACGGCCTGCGCCAACATCCAGATAATGACTGGTTCCAAAAGTGTGCGTAGTAGGCAAAGTTGATAGATACCTCCCTATTCTCTAACCAAAACTACCCCGACGAGTCCAACGGGTAGACCTTCGTACAATCCGCTAACTCGGCTACTTCGTCCGTGCTGATATAAAGCTCAGTGCAATGTAGCAGATCATTATTCAAAATCAGTTGCTCCTTAAAGCACTCCAGCACCTTCAAATAATCACGCTCTGCATTCATGCAGCTCAGCCAAATTCCAATGCTATGGCTAGCATCATTCAAATAATCATAGCCTTGGTCCATAATGCTCTTATCCGTATAAGCCTCCAGCGTATCCGGCAAAACATAACGTATATCCAAATCGGGATTCTTCATCAGCATAGGATTCAATTTAACAATAATCGTCTGCACAGCTTCTCCCCTCACCTTCAGAAATTCTATTCCAAAAACGGGTATCTGATGTTATTGATATTTTAGCACAGCCACACTCCTATGGGAGGTGGGCGTGTACGGTATAAGGCCAGATGGGGTTTAATTTGTGTGCCTGCGAGGGGAGTGCCCAAAATAACACAGCGTAGCCAACAACATAGGCTAGCGATTTCAACCCACGCACCTGCGTAGGGTGCGACAACTGACGATTAACGCCCAGGTGTACTACTACTGATTTCAATCCACGCACCCCGCGTAGGGTGCGACCAAAGGTTTCAGGCTTGATCAATATGGATCCCAATTTCAATCCACGCACCCGCGTAGGGTGCGACTCTTGAGTCGCCGACACTTGGCTCGGATGTCGTATTTCAATCCACGCACCCGCGTAGGGTGCGACCTTATCTCTGCAGCCTGCTCCCGAAATACCTCAGTATTTCAATCCACGCACCCGCGTAGGGTGCGACAACGAGATTATTAATCTTGGAGTAACGCAGGAGCATTTCAATCCACGCACCCGCGTAGGGTGCGACTTATAAGACGTAAGAGGTGATGAGATGATGGAAATGATTTCAATCCACGCACCCGCGTAGGGTGCGACGTAAGTGCAATCATTACAGCGGACCCTAAGAACAATTTCAATCCACGCACCCGCGTAGGGTGCGACCACATACAAAGCATTGACTTGAGCCTGCGTCATATTTCAATCCACGCACCCGCGTAGGGTGCGACAATAACTTCATTAATGCTTACATTAACCTTATTAGAATTTCAATCCACGCACCCGCGTAGGGTGCGACTTTGCCGTGCTGCTTTATTAGTAGCATTGGAGGCGGATTTCAATCCACGCACCCGCGTAGGGTGCGACGCTGTTATCATATGATGTCGAGTACGTACGGGAATTTCAATCCACGCACCCGCGTAGGGTGCGACAAGCAGCGATACAGAAAGTTCAGCAGCGTGTCAACATTTCAATCCACGCACCCGCGTAGGGTGCGACCAATAAGTCAAAGGCTTGGTCTCCCGAAAACTTAGGATTTCAATCCACGCACCCGCGTAGGGTGCGACTGCTTGTGAGCTTTTGCTACAACTGCGGCGCGGGATTTCAATCCACGCACCCGCGTAGGGTGCGACCAAGCCCGATTTCATCAAAGCCAACACCATTGCATTTCAATCCACGCACCCGCGTAGGGTGCGACGAGGATCAGGAAAAAAGCTACCTAGGTCAACCGGAAATTTCAATCCACGCACCCGCGTAGGGTGCGACTTATACGATCTCCAAAAAGTAAAGATCAGAGCAGATATTTCAATCCACGCACCCGCGTAGGGTGCGACTACCCTCGAGCTTCAGCAGCAGGTCAACGGAGTTTGGATTTCAATCCACGCACCCGCGTAGGGTGCGACGTGCAAAGATTGAAGCGCTGGAGCGGGATTTGTTTATTTCAATCCACGCACCCGCGTAGGGTGCGACGCCGAATATGACCGCATTAGACGGAGTCTGGAGATTTCAATCCACGCACCCGCGTAGGGTGCGACAATAAGGGCGGCACCGTTTTTCACCTCTCTGAATGATTTCAATCCACGCACCCGCGTAGGGTGCGACATGATGTCCTTGCAGATGCTTTGCGTGAGTGGGATTTCAATCCACGCACCCGCGTAGGGTGCGACTCCGATTTTTAACATAATAAGGGTATTATTCAGTTTAAATAGCCATTTTTAGCCCTTAGACAATAAATAATCGGTAAAATAATTACTTATTTTTACATATAATCAAATGAAAGTAACTTATTTTGGTGCGAATCCCCTAGGGGAATCATGTTCGCTTCACATTCGCACCAGCACATTTTATGCTATTCTGGCCGTTAGAGAATTAGTGGACCCTCCAAATCAAGGGATGATTTCGTACCCACATGCTCTATCTTGTTCTTGTACTGGTTACCCAATTGGTAGAAGCGGATACTATCCTGCTCCGGGTCAATGAGTTCTAGCAGACGTAGTCTCAAGGATGTCCATTCGGCGGCATCCACGATGCATTCAAACACAGAATTTTGCACCCGTTGCCCACAATTGAGGCAAGTCTTGGCCACCTGTCGTAATCTACGCTGTCCGGCCGAATCCGTTGTGCTTACATCATAAGTGACAAGTACCAGTATGATCCACACCTACTTCCAAAGAAATGGAGGATATTCATCCAGATCACCGCGCAAATACCTGGCGAGCAACAGAGCCTGTACATGCGGGAGCAGGCCCCATGAAATGTTTTCACCGAGATAGGGATGCTTGATCTTCTCTTGCTTGCGGTTCTGCCAAGCGGACAGAAAGGTTTTGCGGCCTTCGTCCGTCAGCAGCACCGCCCCATTCTCTTTATGAACGAAATCATTGGCACTGACAACCCTTTTATTGATGAGTGACAACACAAAGCGATCCGCATAAATGCCCCGCAACTCCTCCATCACATCAAGCGCTAACGAGGCGCGTCCAGGGCGGTCACGATGCAGGAACCCCACGTAAGCGTCCAGCCCAACCCCTTCCAGGGCAGAGGTCATATCATGTGCCAGCAAGGTATAAGCCAGCGATAGCATAGCGTTCACCTTATCAAGCGGCGGACGACGAGAGCGGGTGTGAAATTGAAAGTCTTCTTTTTGCTGCAAAATCATATGATCCCACAGCTTATTATAGCTAAGTGCCGCTTGTCCCTCTAGCCCACGCAAGCGTTCCAGATCATCGCATTCCCAAATGGCGTCCATCGCAGCAGATAACTGGGCTGAAGCCTCTTTGAACTGGTCAACATCAATACGCAGCGGGTAATCGCGCGTCATCCGTTCTAGCATCCATTTGTGATTATATATTTTGCCAAGAATGAAGTTACGAGCCACCCTGGCCGACTGCAACTCACTCTCCGATATCGCGTATTGCTTCTTACGCAGAACGACATTACCTCGACTGGCTCCAATGACGCGGGCCAGGAACCGTCCATTCATGGTCATAAATGTGATGGATATATTCCGTTCAGCACAATAACCCATCAATGCAGGGCTGGCACCTGTATAACCAAAGGCAACGATAGATTCCAGATTATGAAGCGGAAGACGGCCCAACGTCTCCTGATCCTTCAGCAGCACAATGTTATCTCCATCCAGAGACAGATAAACGTCCGGTTGATTCACGAAGAGCGTATTTAGCAGCTTTTTCATTCCTTGATTTTCCCTTCGATATAGCTTTTGACGGAACGTTTATTCAGCACTTCAGGCACACATACGGATTGTAAAGAGCATTTAGCGCAAAAAGCACCCGTCTTCACCTTCGGCGTATGTCTTCGGTGATAATATTCACGCATCTCTCCGAAAATAGAGCGAACCCGATCCTTCAACTCTGCTGTCAGTGGCACTTCAATTCTACGCTTGATTTCATTGTAGAACATGTAGCCTACGGGAACCGGACATAGCAGCATCTCCTCCAGACATATCGCTTGCGCAGCCAACTGGAGAATATCAGCTTCATCTTTCTTGGGCTTGCCCCGCTTATATTCAACAGGACAAGCCGTGTATTTGCCTTCCGCACCCTGGATTTGTACGCCATCGTCATCCCGTGTAAACTCAACAACGTCACAGATTCCCGTAATACCAAGTTCGGCAGATTTAACCGGTAATGCCCGAACGATCAGCTTGTCTCCACGCTTCTCCCGCACGAAGGGCTGATCCGCCTTCCGGTGCAAATACTGTCCTTCGATTGTGCCTACGTTCTCTTCCCATTGCTGCTCAATATGAATGAGCGCCCACTGCCGCTTGCAGAACTGAAAATGCTGGATGCCTGACAGCATCAGCTCATCTTCGTCCCGATTACCGTCCATCCAACACTTCGACCTTCAGGCCGTCAAGTTCAGATAATTCAATGACATAATCGTCAAAAGACTGTGGCTCGTCCGTTTTGGAGCTGACCGCCAGCGAGCGGTGTACTTGAGCCGAAGAATATTGCCCCAGCTTGGAGCTATGCTCCCACCAATACAGCTTGCGTACTTCCATGCTACCTTCTGGACGAGCTGAAGACAGATCATTTTCAAACAAGGTTAAGAGTGCTTGCTTGATTTTGTCCGCATCCTCGTTACTAAATCCGGTCTTCTCCGCTAGTTGTGTGTTGATACTTCCGTAGAAGACATACACGCCAAAGTCTACCCGGTGCTTCATCCCCATGGTGTCGGAGCTACGCTTTTCTCCTGGCTCGGAATTGACACTCTTGGTGATCTGCGTACTCGTAATATCAATAGGGGCTACGCTGCGAGCTGCGTGAATTGAGACAGGACCTCTTACCCCGACAGACACACCGCCACCACTTGCTGCTCCCTTAAAGGCAAATACTTGCCCAAAGCTGCGAACATCGATCCATTCCTGACAAGCAATTTCAGCAAAATCATCACTAGTTGCCTTCTTATTCTTGGCTACTTCACTAAGCCGTGCATTTCCTTCTGCGCGTTCTCTCAAACTACTATATACGTCATTCTTACGGTCATTGGATTGTACAAAAATGGCTTCTCCCAAATCCTGTAGACGATTACGAATTTTCCGCTTAATAGCGACATCTGAAATCTCACCATAGCCATCATAATTCTGGCGTGGACGATTGCCATTGAGTGGGTCACCGTTGGGATTAGCACCCGTTACGGACAGAACTACGGCAAAATCAATTTTATGATCCAAGCTACTCATTTTCGTTCACTCCTTATTCGTTGGATTGGTTCTCATCTTCTTGGGATTTATCTGTGTCAGTGGCATTATCCTGTTGTTTGCTTTGATATAACGCATGTCTTTGACTGTAAAACCCTAGCAAATACTTCCCGGTTAATGCCTGATTGTTGAACTCCTTCGGATCGAACTTAAAGGCGATTTCATCCATAATTCTGGTCAGACCGGTGGCTTTCCACCCCAATCGGGCCTGATAAGGCTGTAGGGCAGCCTGAATTACCTTCCAGGTACGTTCCGGATGCTGAGAGAATGTATTCATATAGCGGATCGCATTCGTTGCCCGGTCTTCCTTCCCTAACGCCCGTCTCTCCAGCACATCGGCTACGGCGAGCATTCTTCCAAATAAATAACTGCGATCATCGTTCTGTTCATCTAGTGGCATGCCGATTCCCTCCCGTCGATCATATAAGTGCTTGTCTAATAAAGCACAGGTAATACTAAGCGTCTTCTCCCATTCCCAGCGCTCTAAAGCTACCGGGTTAGAGGCCCGGTTCACCAGGCTCCTGATAATATCAAGCGGTACTCTGGAGCCATCAACGATACAGGGCAGCATCCGCTCCATGAGGCCCTTTACCACTTTGTCTCCTGCACGTGGACCATAGGCTGCGAAGGCAATGTCGCGTGTCGCCGGAGCGCCATAGAAGGTCGTGAATTCCCCCTGCTCATTTTTCCGATACCGATGGAGCCAGGCGCAGGTTGTATGCCAATGCTTAAGCCGATCCAGGTACAGCTCCTTGTCCATATTCCGGTAATACAGCACCGCCATACGTCCAGTTGTGGCAGAGTCGAGGATCAGGATGTTCACGCCTGTCCTTGCCGAACTTACCTCGCCTTGCACCATTTTGCTTCTATACCCATCAAGCGCCTTGTCCACTTCAGTAGCCAGCGTCTCGTACGTATTGGACTTAAGGACCACCTCTGGATTAAGCGAATAGGTGTCCTCGCCAGGATCAGGAATATACAGGGCAGCGTTGCCCCATACCAGGAAGACCCGATCATCAATCGTCTTCCCCTGACGCTGAATAAGCCATTTCAAGGCATTATGTGCCTTTTGTGAAACCTCGTAGCTTATACTCGCCGCATCGCGACTATCCGTAAAGCGACCACGATAGGTAAAGCCTGTCTTGTCGTTGGCTGAGATCAGTTTGGCTTTGTCACCCGCATTACGTATCTTATTGGCGTGCTTGTCGGTACTAGGGAGTCGCCCTCCCGTCACATAACAGAGGTCTTCATCTCCCAGCTTCTCTTGATAATAGTTGATGAAGGAAGCGTGAACCTCAGCGTCCTTCCAGACCTCTTCAAGTCGATCGTCCGGCGAATAGACGGTGAAGCGAACAAAGGCGCTGGTCTGATCCCCTGCAATCACGCTAAATATCTCAGGCTTCACCGCGTATCGATCGCTGTATTTGTTATCCCATTTGTCAATAAGTTGTTGCTGGTCATCCACAGCCAGAATGCGACTGACTTCGACGAGATCGCGAATTAACCTTCTTTTCCTCAAATAGCGGTAAATGCTCACTACCTTGGGATGTGTATAGGTGGACTCCGCCCAATTCTGTAAATCTTGTATGTAGGTTGCGAAGGGCTCTTCTCCTTTAATCTGTCCGCCATAAGCGACATAGTCCCCTGCGACATAGCTTAACTTGTCATGCAGCGGGTAAGGGGCGATGACGGAACCCGCCCGACTGGCCGATTTCTCTGTACATGGAATCAGGGTACTGGCTTCACTCTTGTCGATTACCTTTGCTGAGTGAAACTCTCCTGCCTCAGTTACAAGCACTTCAATATGGGCATTTTGCGTGGTATGCGATACCGGAAGCAGCGTATACTCACGGTTGTATCTTAATCCTATCTCGCCTACCCTATCTAAATTGGACTCATAGGTCTCATATAAGTTAAGCAGCCAACTCACTGAACCTCCTCCTCTCCCCAACCGGCCAGTAGTTGCTCGGCAGACTGGACATTACTGTCGTCAAACACCTTTGGTTTCATTGGTGAAATTACACGTATCTGAGTGCAGCTCTCTGGCCGATCAAACGTAATAATTCCATTCTTCATCACCGGCTGCCACAGCCGCACCTCCATCTGATCCCGTCCTGTCTCATCTGGATAGTTAATACCGTGTACCATCGTGCCTAGATGAATATCTCCGTATTGATCATAGAAGCTATCCCCTTCTCCAAATACACAAGGCTCTACGTAACCCTGACACTCGCGGGTGCCGAGAAAAATGTCCCGCCGCCCCCCTGCTTTGACGCTTCGCTTGAGGATATTGTGGTGCTTATGCTCGTTGCGATCAAATTCCATATCTGGACGATTGAGATTAAACTCAAAGTGGCATCTAACCTGATAATGGACATCCTTGAGGTAAGTGTAATTAGCCAGTGTATTGCCACCACTATAATCAATAGGTCTTACTCCCTTGGATTCCATCCGAATTGCGTTCATGATACGAACCTCATCCACAACCATCAGCAGCGTTGGCTTCCAGTAGATGCTCTCCACGATGCCCTTGAGAGCCTGATAGGTGGGCACCTGATAGCTTAGCTTCTCACCCCCAAGCTTGGTTAACGGGTCTGTAAACAAGGCGTAATCACCGTAAACAGCAAACTCCACAGCATTTCTTATCATCAGCATTCACCTCCTTTCCCATGGAATCGTTGTAAAAGTTTAAGTGACCAAATCGCAGACTAGAAAATAGAGGCGCTTCCCCAGCTATCATTCTCTAAATCCAGTCCAAACTCTTCATTATAGGCTCCCTCTCGCAGCACAAGGATTTGTCCGTCGAGACAGGCCTCCAGTCCTTGATTCTGATCCAGCTTGATTTTCTCATGAGGGAACAAATTAACGGTATATTGCTGTGCCTGGCGCAGTAAGCGACCCAAATCCTCAATGCGGCTTGCTCCGTTCAATTCAGCGATAATATGAGCACCTTCCCCATAAGGAGCAATGACCGGAGTGGTCAAATCCTCTATCACGCGAAAATGATCGGCCGCTGTTCGAGGGCTATTAAACTGCTTAAGCGGCGGTTGCTTGGCGTAACTTTGACAGTAGTCCTGGAAGTATCTATTTTCCAGAGGAGGGTCAAACAGCAGTTTCATCATGTTCAGCTTTAGCTTTGGAATATCAAATTTCAATAACGGCTTAACCTCGGCATAAAAGTGCTTGAAGTAAAGCCGCATGGCCTTGTCCGATAATAGGTAGCCGCCGTGAGCTGACTCGTCCCGCAACATGTCCGTAAGCATTCGTTTGGTTATGTCTTTCCCTTTGCGAATCTCGTTAAGATGCTTCAGGTTCTCCTCGGCATGATCAATCATGTACACCTGCTGAAGCGACTCTTCACCGTGACGGTTACAGCGCCCTGCCGCCTGCGCCACAGAATCCAGCCCCGCTAAAGAGCGAACAACGCACTGGAAGCTAACATCCACCCCGGCTTCAATGAGCGGTGTGCTGATGCAGATTATCTTTTCTTTTCTGTTCAGGCACCCTCTGATTTTGTCTAATTCCTGCTTACGATGAGCCGCACACATGGACGTGCTTAAGTGGTACACCACAGCACCGTGTTCAACTCCCTTTAAGCGCTCGTACAAGTCCTTAACTACAGGCTTCGTGTTCAAAATAATCAGCATATCCCGCTTCTCTTCCAGCCTATCCAGTACCCAGTCGGCCAGGCTCTCATTGGTGAACACCCTGGAGGTCGCCTGATCGCTTAACTCCACCCGCTTGAATGCCTTAATCACATCGTCCAGGTTGCTGACCATTTCAGCATTAGGGGGTAGATGCAATTCATGTTCTACCATGTCCAGAGCAGGCTGGGTAGCCGTGCATAACACCATGCTGGATTGTCCATAGTCATTCAGAAAGTTCAAGGCCTCATTAAATAGAGAGACACAGGACACCGGAACCTTCTGCACCTCGTCGAATATAATCACTGATCCCGCAAGGTGGTGCAGCCTACGAACATTTCGATTGCTTTTGGCGTAGAACACGTTCAGAAATTGCACCATCGTCGTAAAGATAATCGGGCAATCCCAATTGTCCTTGGCCAGCTTTAATTTTTGCCGAATATGAATCAATCCATCGTCCATCTCATCATCATTAAGCTCGTCAATCACATTGGAGTGATGCTCCAAAATGTGAACATCGTCCTGCAGAATTTCCCGTACCTCCGCAGCGTTCTGTTCTATGATGGTGGTGTATGGCAGGACATATATAATGCGCTTCTTATGGTGCTCTATCGCATGTCTGAGTGCATAACGAAGACTGGCTAACGTCTTGCCGCCGCCAGTAGGGATGGACAAGGTGTAAATACCGGAAGGCTTATACGCAGCCCGCTCGCACTGTTCCGACATTTCCCTTCTTAGTTGATTAACTCGGGAGGCAGCAGAAGTATGACCCGCCAATCCCCCCAGCTTATCCATTAATTTAGCGTAATAATTCTCGAACAGTTCCTCCGTATTGAGGGCTTGCTCTTCGTTCTCTGTGATTTGCTCCTCAAATCGCCGCGTATCCGTACGATCTGCATCGATTAGAGCACTAAATACAAATTTGGTCAGATAAAGGCATTTCATTTCCATGGTGAAAGAGGACGGAACGGCGAGATAAGCATTCATCTCTTGTACCGCTTGCTCCACGTATTGTTCAAATGCTTCACGGTCCATCACGCGCTCAAAGAATAGTCTGGTGCAGGCTTCGTATTCAGGAACATCCTCCTTATCTCGAACTCTACGTAAATAAGGAGTTTCCAGTTCTGGGCTAATGTAATCGTGCAAGCTGGAATGATGTGAAATGATGGCGTTGCCGACAATCTCAGCCAAGATCCCTTTCCCCCGCTGCTTATGGTAAAGATCATAGAGCAAGCGCCCCCCGGCTGTAGAATGATCTACACTTCCCCGCTTAGCAGGAGCTTCCGGATGAGCTACAGCTTCGCGCAAATAGTCTTGAAATGCTAACGCGTATTTCCCGAGATCATGAAGTAGACCTGCCAGACCCGTAATATGCCGAATACCAAGTGGCTCCCCGGCGAACTCAGCCAATCGCATGGCTCCTAGCAAGTGATACTCCAGTGGCTGTGGCTCCCCATCACTTTCCCGCACGTGTGCAATATAGTCCAACTACCTGACCTCCCAACCCTTTTCGGGTAGTTCTTGAGAACTATCTCCTTATATTCATGTATTTCTCCGAAAAATCTCCAATCCCTTCCATGATTCAACATTTTTTATGATTTGTGGGGTTGTTTTATGTGAACAGCAAAAAGCCTTCCCGATGATGGGAGGGCTTGACTCTATACTTCTGCAGAAAGAAATTTTGATGGACACGTCTGTCCAAGGGGAGCTTGACGTTACTAATTTTGAGGGGTGGCGGTGCATGCCTTAAATTGATTGATACACCTGTGTAAGGTGCGACCCCAATTGTTGATGATCAGCATTGGGGTGCCGAGATTTCAATCCACACACCTGCATAAGGTGCGACAGGGATGTTTCTTCCTATTACATTGTGCTGCCAATTTCAATCCACGCACCTGCGTAAGGTGCGACTTCTTCCTTTTTCCATCGATCAAGGCTAACCGAGCTATTTCAATCCACGCACCTGCGTAAGGTGCGACTGGTGAGCGGGCTTTTATTTTGTCGATAGACTTGTAATTTCAATCCACGCACCTGCGTAAGGTGCGACGGGATGTATCGGTGTCCGGCATCCGGGCTATGGCCCATTTCAATCCACGCACCTGCGTAAGGTGCGACGGCTACGTTGAGCCGGTGATACATAAACATCCAAATTTCAATCCACGCACCTGCGTAAGGTGCGACGTTAACCTTTTCAGTTGATCGTCCCAATATTTTATTTCAATCCACGCACCTGCGTAAGGTGCGACGATATCAGCATCATCCGGGTTGGTTTCCTCACTCTGCATTTCAATCCACGCACCTGCGTAAGGTGCGACAAATGAGATGTTTGACACCTTGGCTGTGGGCGGTATTTCAATCCACGCACCTGCGTAAGGTGCGACCAATTTGAGATTCAACCTCGGCCAAGGTAGCCCCTATTTCAATCCACGCACCTGCGTAAGGTGCGACCAGCGGCCAGCGGACTATTAGCCAGGCCAGCTTTATATTTCAATCCACGCACCTGCGTAAGGTGCGACTTGGAGGATATCAAAGCGTTTATGAAGTCGTGGAAATTTCAATCCACGCACCTGCGTAAGGTGCGACCGAATTCTCCGGTTAAGATGGGTAGGGATACCCCATTTCAATCCACGCACCTGCGTAAGGTGCGACTCGGTGTCCGATTGCTTGTCCAGCTCCACGAGCTTGCATTTCAATCCACGCACCTGCGTAAGGTGCGACGGTAATTGCGATACGATAAATCGTAATTAGAAATTAATTTCAATCCACGCACCTGCGTAAGGTGCGACGATTATCAATAACAATGCAACTGAACTGCAATATATTTCAATCCACGCACCTGCGTAAGGTGCGACTTCAAACTCGGAAAAAAGCTATTAACGACATATATTTCAATCCACGCACCTGCGTAAGGTGCGACTCGCTGCTGCTTGCGCTCGCAACGGCCCCGAGCATGATTTCAATCCACGCACCTGCGTAAGGTGCGACTGAATTAGTTCGTTTTGCTTGTTAGTGTCAGCAATTTCAATCCACGCACCTGCGTAAGGTGCGACATTGCTGGTTCTCCCCATTGGAAATGTCCTAAAATTTCAATCCACGCACCTGCGTAAGGTGCGACTAAAGGCCAATTGAAATTGATTCGGGAATCAACTATTTCAATCCACGCACCTGCGTAAGGTGCGACGCCACCATAGGCAGCTCCACCAGCAGCCATCATGATTTCAATCCACGCACCTGCGTAAGGTGCGACGTGGACAATTATCTCAAAGGCGTCAAGGATGCGCTATTTCAATCCACGCACCTGCGTAAGGTGCGACTGAAGCAGATTGCCGATGACTTTAACCTCAAGTGGGATTTCAATCCACGCACCTGCGTAAGGTGCGACTGCTTGTGAGCTTTTGCTACAACTGCGGCGCGGGATTTCAATCCACGCACCTGCGTAAGGTGCGACGGTGTTTAACGATGATCAAACTTGCGAAATGGTATTTCAATCCACGCACCTGCGTAAGGTGCGACTCCGATTTTTAACAGATTAAGGATATTTCCAGGCATAAACAGCCTCCTGTTCACCTATCGCTGCTAGAAATCATCTTTTTATTACCTTTTAATTACATAAATTAAAATGAAAGTAACTTATTTTGGTGCGAATCTCCCAGGGAAATCGTGTTCGCTTCACATTCGCACCAGTATAAATTACGGCTACTACTCTTCCGGTACATATTCAATTAAATCAGATAACTTGCAATTAAAGGTATCGCATAACTTAATTAGGGTCTCCAGCTTAGTTGTTTCTATATTCGTTTCCCTGTATAACTTATTAATTGAATTTCGGCTTAATCCAGATTTGACCATCAACTCGGTAATATCATCTATTCGATGTTCTGCCATAAGTTCTCTTAAATAGCATTTAATCATTGTTGCACCTCCATAATGTTTATCATTTAAAAATACAGTTCCCTGAGATTGCATCGATTAACTCTATAAAGTTAAAAATTGACTTTACATTTAAACTCATAAGGTTATATAATAACTCCGTAAGGTTAAATTAGAGGGGGTCAAAAGTGTGAATAATGAATTAAAAACTATAGTTGAACCTCTGATTCGTAAACGCTTAGAACTTATGTATAGTAAACTTTTAAAAGAAGATGCGCACTATAGCCAATTCTGTGCAGAAACAAATCAACATTTTAAATTACTACGCCAAGCCCTGCCACTAGAAAGTCAACATCAAATATTTTTATATGAGGATGCTCAGCTTTCCCTTCAATCGATTCTTGAAATAAATATCTATATACAGGGCTTTAAAGATGCACTTCATATAGTTGATGAAATATATCATACGTATCAATAGAACAAACTATCATCCATAGATTTTCGACCCCAAGGCACACAATTCCTCTTACAATAAACATAACTACCCTCAGTAAATAGACTTCTATTTGTGACGTGCGCTAACTCTGATTATACTGCATTATCATCAATCTTTGATTCGCCCACTATTTTAATAATTGATTAGATAATAAACGATCAAAGTTAAAAAAACGACCCCCGCATCATGCAGAGGTCGCCGATCCTATGGTTATAAGCTGTTTCACTTAAAGCTACGTACTGGCCAATGGAGGACATGGAATCCGTCCCTCAATGCTGAGAAATCGACCTTCATACGGATACACACGATAGACAGGCGATTGGCCGCCATGTCAGCCCACCTCATCCCCCCTACTCCGTAATCAACTCATACGTGCTGATATGCCGGATTCGGGAAGAGACGAGAAGCGAGACAGCATAGGAGAGGGCGGTGATGCCCAGACCCAGGATGATGATCCCCGCCAATGGAACATTAAAGTCAACATTGAAGATGCCCGCACTTGATAGCAGGAAGGCTAGCAAGGGGTTCGTGAAGATGTAGCCTATCACGCTGCCGGCGAGAATACCGGTCACAACGACAGGGACGAAGCTTAGTGCGATCTGGTTCGTCAGTTGTAGCGTCGTATAGCCAATGGCTTTATAGATGCCAAGCTCCCTGCGGCGCTTAAGAATCATCGTCTTGATGACGAGATACAGAATCAATATAACGACAACCGAGGTAATGGTCAAAATCAGCACCATGACGGAGAACAAAGCCGTGATATAGATGCTGCTCTGGCTGTTGAATACTTCCTCCAGGTCAGTCACCGAATCCAAACGCTCTCCCCATTGGGCATTAAGCTGCTTGATAAA
Organism: Paenibacillus senegalimassiliensis; assembly: GCF_001486585.1. GTDB lineage: Bacteria > Bacillota > Bacilli > Paenibacillales > Paenibacillaceae > Fontibacillus > Fontibacillus senegalimassiliensis. The sequence goes on along the minus strand of NZ_LN909042.1, from coordinate 103,389 downwards.
GTTCACTGTCGATATCTGGTCCAGATAAATATTGAACACGCTGCTCTCATAGTCCGGAGCCAATTGCTCGATGCCTTCCTTGGTGATGGATGCGACTAAGCCCAGGAAATTAATCGATTGGCTTAACCCCGTCACCAAATAGGTTTTTGTCTCTCCTTGCACAGTTACGCTCACTGTGTCACCTATGCCTTTGCCAATTTCCTTGGAAATGGCACCGGAAATGACAATTTCATTATTGTATTTCGGATAACGCCCTTCATAAACCGTATTGTTCTCCAGGCGACTGAAATCCTCAGTTACTTGCGTGTAGTAGCGGTTGCCTTCAATCTCCATCATCGTTACATCCAAGATCGTAGCCTTGACGACGCCTTCCATCGCCTCGACCTCTTTGATGAATTCAGCACTATCGGTGCCTGGCTTCGTGATGGCAACTACCTCCGCAGTCTCTGAACCCACCAGTTGAATAAAGGTCGTTCTGTCTGCCCCCACATTGTAATACAGGACCACCGCAAAGACGGAGGCAAAAGTAACCGCCGCAATAATGCAGGCAATCAGCAGGTTTTGCTTCAGGCTACCCAACACCGCTTTCCAGGCCAGCATCCATGTGAGCCCCCCACTCGACTTATCCAGTGGAACGAAGTTCTTGCGGAAGCTATGAGCAGCCAGGCCACCGCGCAACGCTTCAACCGGCTGGAGAAAATGAATACGCCGAGAGCTCCACAGGGTTACCGCCAGGACCGTCACCAAAATCAACAGGATACTAAAAGCATGTAGTCCCACGTCCACCTGCATCGTCCAAAGCAGTCCCGCCAAAGAGGAAATAATACCGCCAAATACCGGCATGATCCAATAAGACAACACGATCCCTAACAGGCTCGATAGCAAGGCAATACCAGCAAACTGGACGAGCATCGATCCGCGAATTTCCCGGCTGGTATACCCGAGCGATTTTAATATACCAATATTCACAATCCCATCCTCAATGCTGTTAGCAATGCGGAAATGAATCACGATCAAGGAAACCAAGACAACAATGGCGGCAAAAGCAACCAGGATCATTGCCACGATATTGATGGTCATCGTATTGGCTGACTTCACCATCACCACATCGCCACTCCAATATAATTCCCCGCCCCGGCTGGCTCCTGTCTCGAACTGCTTGGAATACGCCTCAATCAACTTCGGCGAATCAGCACTGTGCTCCAGACGAACCGATAACAACGAGGCCTGCGCCTCTGCGCCCAGCTTTTGCTCCAATGAATCATAAGCTGCATCGGGAAGCATGAACTTAATCAAGCCTACATCAATATTGCCGAGCAGAGCCGATTCGAAAAATCCGGCAATCCGGTAGCTATAGGTCTGGTCAGCGTAGCTGAACTCGAAGGTGTCCCCCAGCTTGTAACCCGCACCCAACTTGAAGCGGTAAGGCAAATAAATATCCTGATCTGAAATAGCGTCCAATCGCTCCGTAAATTTCAACCTTGGAAAATCCCTATCCAGTTCGGCATTCAGCAGCGCAACATCCGAAGTCATCTCGCTGGTGCTGTACTGGAACTGAGCCGAAGGCAGCAGCAAAACGTCCTCCTGCAAGGCCCCCTCTATGCCCGGATAGCCCTGCAAGAAATTCAACGGCTCTGCTACATGGCTATCTTGCTTCATAATGATAGCCGCGTGGGCTTCCTGCAATTCCTCCACCTTCTCATCATAGAAGGTCTGGATGCTGAACATGATGGTGAGCCCCACGTTCAGCAGCACTGCTGAGATCAGAATCAGCAAAGCCAGCGAAGAAGCGGCACTCTTACCCTTACGAATATTGGCGATAACCAGCTTGAGTACATGCACTCGTTACCACCCCATCTCGGAAAGAAAAGCTTTCAGCTTCTCATTTCTGGCCGTCAGTTCATCAGTGGCATACGGCTCCAGACGTAAATCCCCGCAAATAATACCATCGCACAGGTAAATTACCCGGTTCCCCCGAAGCGCAGACTTAATATCATGGGTGACCATGATCAGGCTTTGGCCACTCTGATGCACCTCTGTCAGTACGTCCAGGACCAGCGTGCTTGTCGCTGAATTCAACGCCCCTGTGGGTTCATCGGCAAATACGATCTGGGGCCGATTAATGAGCGCCCGTGCAATCGCAGCCCGCTGCGCCTCTCCCCCGGAGATTTGTGAGGGAAATTTGCCCCATGCGGTTGCCGGCAATCCTACCTGAGCCAACAGCTTTCGCGCCTCAGCGGCCACGCTACGCTTATTCTTGCTGACCAGCAATCCCCCGGCCAGTACGTTATCCAGCACACTCATGTTGTCCAAGAGGTGAATCTGCTGAAAGACAAACCCGCAATGTTGCCTTCTGAATACAGCCAGTTGATCGTTGCTTAAGCCGGATAAAGAACGTTCTCCGAAATAAATGTCGCCCATCGTCGGCTTATCCATACCGGATAACGTGTAGAGTAGTGTTGACTTGCCAGAGCCCGAGCTGCCCATAATGACCGTGAAGTCCCCGGCTTGTATTTCCAAATCCAGATTCTTCAGCACATGCTGTTGCACTCCACTGCTGGAGAAGCTCTTGCACAATTTATCTGTTCTTAGTATCGAATTTCCCATCATATGCCCTCCGTTCGGGATGTTGTGTTACCATACCCTGATTATAATGGGGCAATTCTTAGCCGATCTTTGCGCATTCCTTAACCATTTCTTAATTCGATTCGGGAAGCTAGCGGAATTTGCAAAATGACTGAAAACCCATCCTCCCGGTTCTTACATTCCAGGGCTCCACCCATCTGCTCCATGAGATAGCGGGATATGTATAAGCCAAGTCCGGCACCACTGCGCCCGGCAGCTTGCTGTCCACGATAATATTTATTCGTTAGCAGCGGGAGCTCTTCCGCAGGAACACCAGGACCGTAGTCGTCGATTTGCAGCCTGAGATAGTCTGGCAGCAGCTCACTGTGAACGTGAATGGAGGTTCCGGCATACTTCAAGGAATTGCTGATTACATTGTCCAGCACCTGCTGAAGCCGAACCCTATCTACTAGCAGCATACTACGGGGAATGGGGTCGCTACTTATCCGTTCGTCAATGTTGGCATCAGCGATCATGCCTTGCAGTACGGTGCTGTAGGCTTCCACCGGCTCAACCCTAAGCTCGCTCAATTCCTCCAGGGTAGCATGGAACATGTCCGTAATCAGGACATTAATCTGTTCCGCCTTGGCATGGATTGTGCTGACTTGCTTCACCGTCTTCTCTTCCGTTAGCCGCAGAAGCAGCAATTCGCTGATGGCTTTAATAGAAGCAATCGGCGTCTTAATATCATGACTGAGCGTAGCCACCAGTTCCTTCTTGCTACGATTAGCCTCGTATTCGCCTTGTTTGGCGGTAGCCAGTTCCTCCCGTAGCAGATCAAAGCTCTCTGTAAAAGCCCCAAACCAATTATCCCGCTTCATCTGCAATGGGGTGTCCAATTGGCCGCGGGCTATACTGCGCGCAAAGCTCTGTAACTGTTGGAACGGCCGAATGACCGTCCTATAGAGAACAAGCAGGTAACATCCACCGATCAGGGCTATCGCTAACCCGAATATCCCGGTAAAACCAGCTAACCGCTGCTGGATGCTACGGATTCCCTCTTGCACATCGTTGTACATAATGACTTGCCCTACCCGCTCATCACTCACGCTAATGTCGGCTATCGGCATTCTCTGACGAAAAGCAGCCTCCCGGCTTGTATATAGCCCCTTCTCCGATTCCATCAACAGGCTGCCGGAAGCGTCCAGAATGGCAAACGGATAGGCGATGGCTTCGTAATCTCCCTCATGCACAGCAGGCCAGTTAGCTCGGGCTGTATGAATAAGCTCGTTCAACGCGACGGTATCCACTTCCGTCCGGAGCGGGGTCTGCAACTGTACTCCTACCGCCACCGTACCTAAGATCATAATAAGCAGCAGCATGACCATTAAAGTTTTCCATTTCATCAACCAAGGTCCTCCAGCTTATATCCGATTCCCCAAACTGTTTGGATGTACTGAGGTTGGTGCGGCTGGGCCTCAATCTTCTCCCGCAAATGCCGAATATGTACATTCAAAGTTCCATCCCCGGTAAAAGAGTCCTCCCACACGCTGCGGAACAGTTCTTCCTTGGGGATTACCCGGTTCTTGTTGCGTGCCAGATAGCATAGAAGCTTGAATTCCATGGTCTTTAGCTTGATTTCCTGACCTCGAACGGTCGCGTATCCCCGATGGACGTCGATGAACACATTGCCGAATTCCAGGGTTTCTGTCTGGCTTCCACCATAACGCTTAAGGACGGCCTTCACCTTGGCCAGCAACACACTTAGGGTGTACGGCTTCTGAATATAATCGTCTCCGCCGATATTCAGCGCAATGAGGATGTCGTCATCACTGGATCTGGCGCTAATGAACAAGATGGGGATATCCGTGGTTTGGCGCAGCTTTTTGCACAATTCAAAGCCCGAGGCGTCTCCCAAATTAATATCCAGCAGGATCAACGAGGCTTCATGCTCACGTAGAAAAGCCAGGCAGGCCTCTCTACTGGTGACATAGGCGGACCGCACATCAAACATATTCAAATATTCATTCGTGGTCTCTGCGAGCACTTCCTCATCGTCCACGATCAAGCAATCGTATTTCATCGCGATTCTCCCTGCCTCTTAGGTTTCATGGTCGGGCTATATTCCTTTCCATCATAACCTATATTGCTTTGCAACTTGAAGCTTGTCCTGCTCTGCTATATAATTTTACAAAATAGAGGGAGCCCGGCTACGGCTGCTTAAGCCCCCTACACGAAGGAGAGTTATCATGTGGAAAGAGTTTAAAGCCTTTGCGCTCAAGGGCAACGTTCTCGACCTCGCCATAGGGGTTATCATCGGTGCCGCCTTCGGGAAGATTGTCACCTCGGTGGTTGAGGATTTGATTACCCCGATTATCGGCTTGCTGCTGGGCGGCGTTAATTTGGGCGGACTTCAGTTTACATATGGGGATGCCGTACTGAATTACGGTAACTTCCTGCAAACGGTCCTTGATTTCTTCATTATTGCCCTGTCCATCTTCCTGTTCGTCAAGCTGATCAGCCGCTTCAAGCACGCGGAAGAGAAGAAGCCCGCTGCCCCGCCCGCTCCGAGCAAGGAAGAGGTTTTGCTGACAGAGATCAGGGATTTGTTGAAGGAGAAGGCTGGCTTGGAGAAAGATTTTTAAAAACACCTTTTGAAGGTGTTTTTTTCTTATTTAGGGGATAGCAGGAAAATTAAATGTTGATACAGAAAGATTTAAGGTATCTAACTAAATATAATTCTGCAAGGAGTTTTTAAGATGAATACTTGGTCCTCGATGCTAGGCAGGTTGCTTAAAGAAGAAACGCCAATACATAAAGAAGGATATTATATTCTGTGTGAAGACGATATTTTCAGATATAATCCTGATCTGCCCGAACAGATTCAATGCATTTATGCCGATGATTTTGTCGATGCACTGGTAGATGGTTGCCAAGAGGTTATCTCTGCCTTCGCGCAGACACCGGACAATCGGGAAGTTTATGTGTGGAGCTTATATGTCGACCATTACAAATCAATTATCATCTATATGAATACTGTCCAAAAGTCCAGAGAATCCAGGTCAAAGCATACACTACAAGTAGAGGATCTAGCCCCTGCCGAAGATTTACAATATAATCTTGGGGATTTCCACTATCAATTCTGGAATAAGCATATGGGGCGGGCCAGCAAATTAATTGCTCAGTTCGAGAGCTTGTGTGACACTCCCGCCTTGGAGCGAGACGAAGAACCTCTACAACCTTCCGACCGCCCCATTATAGCCTTTGAAGCTGGGGTTATTGATACCGGATATTACGTCCTTATTCTAAAAGCTGTAAAAAAATTAGTCGCATTAAATGCATTCGCCCCACTAAATCGAACTCATAATTTTATAGCATTTGCTTCTACAGAATACTCGGATTTTAGACTTACTATGCCTGAAACGATCTCCCAAGATATTTTGTATGAAACTTTCCCAGAGGCGCAGGATGAACTTATTCGATTTCAAGAATGGACACAACAGAAATCCCACCTTACAGCAGGTGAGCTTTTAGATGATCTACACGATATTTTTATAAATTCCTGGCCGTTCAATCCTTCGGAATATGATTTATTTAAATTCATGTCACATCACGGAAACAACTTGGCTGTCGAATGTCTACAGCGTTTGGACAAATTAGCTGAATTGGAAGACTGGGTAATCGACCAACACCACTTGGCTTCCTGTTACATTGAAGCCCTACATTTTGCAGGAAAATTAACAGCGCCCCAACAGAAGCAATGTACCTTGCTAGCTGAGCTATTTATAGTGAGAGACGAAGATTTCGTATTCTACGCTCAGGAACTGCGTAGCTTGTCTTCTTCATAGAATATGCCACCTCCATTAGCATACAACAAAACGGCACAGGGATAATTCCCGTGCCGTTTTGTAATTCGCATTATGTCTCAATCACTCTAGCTCGTACCGGATGTGCTAACCTATCCCCTATTTCAACTCCATATAATAGAGGTTCACAGGATTATCCTTTGAGATGGTATGCTCCCCAGGAGCCAGTGGTACGCTGACTACCCCATTCGTTAGGGTATAGCTAATTCCATCAACCTCGATCTTCTTGCCTTTGGCTGCATTCGTCACCAGCGTTAAGGTAGCTTCCTCCGTGCTGGTGAACTCGATGCGAGTGGAGGTCTCGACTTTGAGACATTGGTCCAGCAGAAGGCCATTAAATTCTACTGTGCCCTTCGTGGAAGAGAGATTCCCCTTGATTGCAAAGAATTCACTCTCCATCCCGTCCAAGGTAAAGTTGTGAATCTGCGCTCCGGCAACCGGCCCCGGTTCGGGTGCTGGCTCCGGCTCTGGTGTTGGTTCCGGTGTTGGTTCCGGTTGCGGCACGGGTTCCGGTTCCGGTGTTGGCTCTGGAGTCGGCTCAGGCTCGGGCGTTGGTTCGGGCTCTGGTGTTGGATTGGTCACGCTGGAGTTGCCGCCCACAGCAACAAGCTGCGTGGTGTAGCTTCTCACCTTGGCCATCAGAGCCGAGTTGATGCTGTAAGACTTGTCGTCGACAGAATTATCGAATGTCCAGGTAAAATCGCCACGATCCAGTCTTCCCGCCTCGGCCGTGACTACATATTCCACATTATTAACGTCATCTATATCGGCGATGGATGCTCCCATATCAACTCGCGTATCGAAATTATTATAGGCCGTTCCGCCCTTTAAGGCCTGATAAGAGCCTGGGACAAGCTCCTCGCGCGACGAAGCCAGATAAGCATCAAAGGAAGTGGCATGGGCCGAAGCCGTACCTTGATCCGTATTCGCATAAATCAGGCTGGCCGCATCAATGACGATATTATCGTAGGCTTTGATGATGCCCCCCTTTTCCCCAGAGAAAATGCCATTCCCCTGAGCATCCGTACCTTGCAGCGAGCTTAACATTGGGTACTTGGTGTGTCTGAACACATTGGCTTCAACAAAAGCAGAAGCCCCCATCGTTACCCCAACACCGTATTTGGAGACACCGTCGTAATAGTTGTTATACACGTGTACGGAAGCCACCCGGATACGCGGATGACGGGAGTCCGAATGGTCGAACCAGTTATGATGGAAAGTAACGAAGAACTCGGAAGGTTCGCTTAAGCCAACCAAGGCAGCTTTGCCCGAATCCCAATAGTGGTTGTACGAGATCGTAATATAAGATGAACCCTTCTTGAGGTCTGTGGAGCCGTCCCCCTTGGCCTGGTCTGCATCTCCTCCTGCCGTTCCGTAGAAGATATCATTGTGATGCACCCAGACATTAGCATTCCCGGTATCCATGGAGATTCCGTCGTCGGGGAACAACATGAATCCCAGGTTTCTTACCTCGACATTCCCCACATATCTCAGGAGCAATCCCCATCCATAGGCATAGGCATCGTTCCCAATTCCCTCCAGGGTAATGTTCATTTCCGTGTAGTCTTTCTTACCCTTGACCTGAAGGTAGCCACTGCTATTCAGTTCACCCAGCATGTCCTCCTTCGTAACCTTACCGATAAAACGGATTGCCAGAGGCGTTGTGTCATAACCCTTTTGCCGCAAATTGAGAATTGCCCCCAAGCCCACAGCCGTTTGCGTACGTCCAGAGCTGTTCGTGATGACATCCAGGCTTACGGTTTGCGCTGTATTCGAAGTAACGTACAGAACCTGAGCTCCTGCCTTCAATGTTCCGTTATCGTTATAAGCCCCTGACCCCGTGCCAAACACAGAGCTGGAAGAGAAGGCAAACCCCGAGCGATCATGAGCAGCCACCGATATCGGAGCAGATACCGCACTGGACGTCGAGCCGTCAGGCAATCTGGCCTCTACCTTCATAACATACTCTCCGGCAGCCAGACCTACCGCATCTGCTCTCCAGTAGGACGGATATTTGCGGATTAATTCATTATCCAATTGCTGATAAGAAGAATCTGGCGTGCTTAAGGACTTAACATATACGTTATATCCCTCCGCATCCCGCTCCGGTGTCCACGTTACATACGCCGTCTCGTTCCATCCTCCTTCCTCCATCAGTACAAGACCATTCGCATAAATGATATTGTTCGGCACCACGCCTATTAACAGGGAAAATACCAGGGAACAGACAAAGATCATACTCATCATTTTGGTACTAAGCTTGCTCATCAATATTCCTCCTACAAATGGGTTGTGAAATCTATCAAGCTAGCCCACCCTGCGTGGGGTTAACAACACCTCCATAGTCAAAATCAACAGGGACCTGTTGTATATTCGTTTCTTCTAAGTAAGTTACCAAGCATAAACACCGTTATTTACGGAAAGGACAGCTCTTGCCTTCCATGCGCTATGTATAAGAACCTGTACTATAGAGAAACGTGTAAAATCCCCTAAATCCGACTTGCATCGGACAGATTCGGCAATATCCCCCTCCTTTCGACATCCTAAATAGTATCATAAATTCCAAAGTATTCCTATTAAAAAGAGAAACCCATCATTTTAAAGATGTGAGTTTCTCCATAATTTTAGTATTCTTTCAGATACATTATCATTTTACAGTGGCAGACTAACCATCACAAAGCCGTTATCCTCTGTGAAATCTACCGCTACTCCGTTCCATTGAACCGTGGTCGCAGCAGGAGCATATACTACAGCAGTTATGCTATCCAAACCTTCAGGCTGCACGGCGTTAATGGTAAGCTCACCGTTCTCAAAACTGACTGCAAGCTGGATATCCTCTGCGGTATAGCCCTGACCATCGGTGAAGTAGTATTGCAGACTTCCGGCAGTCTCTGCCTCTTTCTTATAATAGAAGACCTGAGTCTGCCCATTCAGAAGCTTCACTTCAATCTGATCTGCCTCCGTCTTGCGTACAGCTTCAATTTGGCTGGAGCCACGATAGGGCTCAAGCACGCTGACGAACTGTACATTTTGCGCTTGTATGCGGTGAATAAGCGTTGGCGTATAGACGTCCGTAAAGTTACCGGGCCCTGGCGCCTCTCCGACAATCATTTGTGAACCCTCCGTAGGAGAACTCGTCAGACTAAACAGCTTCAATCCGTTGCCCGCAGGCGTGCTCCACACCCCTTCCCATGCACCGGATACCTGTTGCACGTTGCCGTTACGGAAGAAGGGATAAGCATCCTTGGTCCCAAGAGGCCCTTCATAAGGCTCCATCTCCGATCCCGGTACAAATGCACCCATTCCGTGAAGAATCCAGTCATACTGACGTTCTGTCTGTGAATTCACACTGAACAGATCAATCAAGTAGTCCTGCGTAACGGCAACCGTTCGCTCATACCGGTCTAACCCGGCATAGGCCTTGGTGGATGTGTTGGTCATGAGCTGAATTGGCGCAGATTGCAAGAATAGCTTGGTAGGTTCATAAATCTCAACATTGTTCTCACTAGGGATCTGTTGAGTGTCCCCATCAATCAGAACCGTATTATGAGCAAAGGACTTCTTATAATAAGATTCATACATCGAATTGCTGTAAGGGGGGATGCCAAGATCGGGTGCCAAGCGCTCTCCCTTACCGAAAATCTCCAGATGCAGCTTGTCGGGATGGCCGTGATAACCTCCGTGCAACCCATAATCCATTAGAGCATACAACTGATCATCACCCTCGCCAGCACGCAGCACCGAATGACCTATGCCTGTAAAGTTCATACTGCTTGAAGGCAGAGAGGCATCACCCGGAATGACGGGATTGCCATAAAATACGGCCTGCTCGCCCGCAATTCCGGAAGAGGTGTTACCCGGCACCACAAAGCCGCCCCGCACCCTTTGGTTATCCGTATACAGCTTATGGAGCAATGCCCCATAGGATGGGTCGGCATAGTGAGCAAATACAGCTTCATAATCCATCGGTACCACTCGGCCCGGCGCTGCCAGGCTGGTCGGGTATTTCCCCGAATCGTTACCGTTGATAATTCCCAGGTCGGGAAATGCATATTGAAGCGTAACATCATACATTTTCTTGAAGTTTGGACTAGCAAACAAGTCGTATTCCGTGCCTTGCAGAGCCTGTGCATGATGATACAAGGCAGATTGGGCATAGAAATGGTAGCCAATCGCTCCCTCATACCAGAATCCATCGGACAGTACGCTATGCTCCATCTGGAAGTTGAACCCGCTACGCCCATTCACTGAGAATTCAATCAGGTCCTCATCCTCCAACAGCGCTCCAATCGAGCCGATCGCCGCGTTATGCCAGGTCTGCCAATTGGATTTGCCAGTATCATAGATTTGCAAGGTCTTGGCAGAGGCCAGCAATAAGTTCTGTTCTATGTCATACTTCTCGGCATCGCTGAGTAAGCCACTGGGCTCAATCAGGTCATAGGCATGTACAAGAGAGATAATCTGCACGGCTTCATCCAGTGATTGATAATAAATTTTGCCATTTAACGGCTGTAGCGGATAACTCGGATATAAGGCTGCATAATTCACCAGAATCTCCTTGGCCTTCGCCGCGTATTTCTCTTCTCCCGTCAGAGCGTAGACCAGCGAGAGATTACGAGCAGCTTCAATGTTCACCGTATGGGCAGTGAACCTCCACCCCGCGTCCAGATCATCACCGGTATGCCACTCCCCGTCTACCGGGCATAAATGCTCATGTGGCTTGTCATAGTTAAATATTAATGGAGTATCTCCGCATACATACAACGTACTTTCCCCGGCTGGCTTGGCCGGATAGTGCATCGGTTTGTTCACCCATTCATCTGCCTTAAGACGAATGGCGTCTACATAATCATTCGCCCAATCGTAGGTGGCTATCTTGGTTCTGGCCTCATTTAGCTGCTCCTGAGAGACCATGACATATGGATGCTGCTTCATCATTATTCGAGGCACCCCTACTGTTAGATTTAACTCAATGGTCGTTGCCTTGCCGCCTTGCAGCGGACGGACATTCAGCACTCCCCGCCGCATCTCACCGGCCTCGGCAGATGCAGGTACCGTCACCTGGACGGTAACCTCCGTCTCGGCTCCTACCGCCACCACAGGCGTTACAGTCGGAAAGCTCACCTCGTAGCCCGGCCCAAATGCCGTGCCTAGCGCAAGTTCATAAGCGGTGTCTGAACCGCCTATATTTTTGAGAGAGAGGGGATATTGAACCACGCTGTCCGAGATCACCCTCTTGTCGATTGAACGGATGGACGGCTCGATGGAATTTTTGGTTAACGCCAGACCGTCGAAGTATAGCTTATCGTCTGGATCTGGCGCAGGGTCTGAATTATACCAACGGGGGTGGATAATCAACTTCTGGATCTTCTCCAAATCAGCACCTCCGTTGGAATTCAAAAATTGATGGAAAGGCAGTTCGATCTTCTTCCAACCTTGCCAATCTACGAAAAAAGAGCTCATAAAATATTCGTTACCTGGAATACTGTCATCCGGCGCGTACATGATAAAGTAGATTTTGTTATTTGAGGCCGTCTCGGAATACAGCCAGAATTCAATCTGGTCATTACTGGTCCAGGGGGCTCCGGTAATATCCGTAATATCAATGGGTAAGGTCGGATCTTGCCACTGACCGGCAAAGCTCCCTAGCACCGCTGGCTCCGATACGGCCGTCGTATTGGTCCACCCGCTGAAGGTCTCCGTGTCGCTCACAGGTATACTGGAGCTTCCGGAATGATCGATATGGTAGGTATGCCTGATCTCTTCGCTACTTTTTCCATCCAGCTCTGCCTTGGTCAGAATCGTCTGTGAATTATCCACAGTTAGCGGCTCTGTATAAAGCTGATAAGCTGTATCTACTCCTTCGACTTGATAATAGACTGCTGCTCCAACCGTAGCCGAGCTTAACGTAACCTGCTTGGGTTCGGCATAAGTTCCGGCAGCCGGACTAGCGCTGACACTCTCCACTACATCACGGTAAACAAAGGTATAGTAGAATGTCGACTCCGTACTATCCACACCTTGAAGCGAGGTCTTGGTAGTCAGAATAGTATCGGAGTTCAATACGATAGGCCCTGTATAGAGCTGATAGCTGGTATCGATCCCTTCTCTTTGGTAATAAATCTTCGTCAGAGAAGAGGGTCTCGTCTGGCTCGACAGAGTGACCGTGACTTGATTGACGTATTCGCCGGAGGCCTTGTCTGCAGCGACCGGATATAGATCGCCGTCTCCTGTTAGCTGGAAATCATCCAGGTACATCATTAACTCAGGGTCTAGCGTAGTACCTGCAACCCCGGCCTGATCGAAGCGGACATAGTCCAGCGCTCCCCACGCCTTGACGCTCGCCGAACTCTTCTGCGTCTTCACTACATCCAGGGGAATTTCAATCTCTTGCCAGCCCGTCCAGTTCAACGGAAGCCGGTAATAATAATACTCGCTATCTCCCTTCATGAAGAATCGGAGCTGAATTGGCTTATCCGCCTGATCGCCCGTACGGGCCTTGACGTTATATGCCCAGAATTTAAGCTTGCTGTAACCGCTAAGATCAACGTTTGGTGCCAACTTCGGATAGATGAGCGCCGCCCCTGCAATATAAGCTTCAGGATGGGTTGCATCCGTATTGATGGCCAGAAGCCACTTCTTGGAGCCCACGCCCTCCTTGATATATGCCGGGTCTGCATTGGCAATCAGGGCCACGCCAGCCGTGCCAATCGTATCGCCGGTTGAGTTGGTGGCTGAATCCATATCGTTTAATGGCAAGGCATACGGTACAGCTACAGGTGTATTTGCGGCTTCTGCGCCATTCGCAAATGCAGAGGCTTGAACGCTCATAACGAACAGGAGCGCGGCGATGACCGCCGCTATTTGCTGGTTCAATCTGTTCATAACCATGTGTTCCTTCCTCCCTTTTCGATGTGGAAATAAGCAAGCCCTGCCGATCCATGAACAGGACTTGCTGTATTCAACGAACCTCTACTGCACGGTTAGCCTGTACTTATTTCACAGCGGCCTTGGCCCGTTCGTCTGCCTTCTTGTAAATATCCAGAATCTGCTCATAGCCCAGCTTCTTCTGTTCATCTACGAACTTGTCCCAATCGTCGAAGCTGCGAGTGCCCATAATGAACTTGGCAATGTTCTCGTCCCGATGGCTATTCAGCGAATCGCCCTGGGTATTGAGGATTTGCTGCTCCTCTGAGGTAAAGGCCAGTAAAGCCTGCTTCTCTCCATCATATTTAGGGGATTGTTCATAAGCCGCCTTATATTCCGGGGAGGACACCGCAATATGAGCGTCAAAATCGAACCAGGTGTACGTCCCGTCCGTGGACAAGCCCGTCTTCTTGCGCAAGTCGGTGATATCGGCATATTTCTCGATAAAGGCACTCCCGTTATAAGTCTCGCCTTCCACACCCCAACTGGCCAGCTTGCGTCCCTCTTCGGAGTAGAAGAAGTCAATAAATTTGATGATTTCCTTGACCTTCGGAGTCTTGGAGGAGATCATGAAGCCTTCCTCCATCGTTGCCGTGTAGGCATTGCGCTGTACCCCTCCAGGTCCGGCTGGTGGGGCCATGAATTGCATCGAGAAGTCCGGATTATCCGGACGGAGTGCCGTGTTGTAGAAGTCAATGCGTCCCATATAATCTAGGGTAATAAAGGCCCGGTTGGTGGACACGATATCCTGCCACATCTTGGTGTCGATGGTCAGGAAGTCCTTCGGAATCAGTCCCTCTTGATAGAACTTGTTAAAGTAGCCCAGCATCTCCTTATACTCTTGCTGGATGGGAGCGTACTTCCATTCGTTTGCCGTAGCATCGAAATAAATGCTCGCCTTGGTTACTTCGACCGGAGCCGGTACATTGAAGCCTGCACTAAAATCATAGAAAAAACGTAGCCCGCTGCGGAAGGTAAGGGGATAACTATCCGGGTGAGCCGCCTTTAACGCCTTCAGCGTCTCATAGAGCTCATCCCAGGTGGCCGGAGGACTTAAATTCAACTCCTTGAACACATCCTCACGGTACATCCAGGTCCGGCGATTTGATTCGCCCAAGCCTTCATTGGGGAACACGTACATCTTCCCATCCGCGGAAAGAACGTTTTGGGTTTCCGTAGGGTATTTCTCCATCCATGCTTTGAAATTTGGCATTTCATCAACATGCTCCAGAATATTGACCAGCGCGCCTTGCTGCCCGAATTTGTCGGCAATAGCCTTGGACTGCGTCCACATCAAGTCGGGCATATCCCCGGAGGCGACGGTCAGACTTAAGGAATCCTCCAGCAGATTACCTGCCGGTAGCTGGACATCCAGAGTGACGCCCGTGGCTTCCTTAATGTACTCCCACACCTTCCAGTTCTGATCGTAAGGCCAACTTGGATTGCTGTAGTTGAGGAAAGTAAATGTGTGCTGCCCAGACCCCTGCGATACGTTGGAGGCACCCGCCCCCTGTTCGCCAGGCGCTGTGGAATTTGTGCCCGAGCTGTTGTTCGAACACGCCCCCAGTAGCAGACTGACCCCCATAATAACGGATAACATCATTCTTAACTTCTTCTGCATTGTTGTCCCTCACTTTCTATGAACGATAGATTTTCCCTTGTATGTTATCCTTTGACTGACCCGATAAGCGCTCCCTTAGCAAAATGCTTCTGGAGAAACGGGTAGACCAGGAGAATAGGGACAGTGGTCACGATGATCGTAGCATATTTCAGCGATTCATCCACGATGAGGCTGTCGCCTCCCACATTCGAAGCGCCGTTAGCGCCGCCCGCACCCTGCAGCACCATATTACGAACGATGACTTGCAGCGGGAATAGGTCGGCATCTCGCAAATAAAGGAGTGCGGAGAAGAAATTGTTCCAGATCGAAACGCCGTAAAAAAGTCCTATCGTCGCCAAAATAGCCTTGGATAGCGGAAGCACCAGCCTGAAGAAAATCCCGATATCGGTCAGACCGTCAATCTTCCCCGATTCCTCCACCTCCTGTGGCATAGCGGAGAAGAACGTACGCATGACGATGAGATTCCAGGTGCTGATAGCGCCAGGCAGCACCATCGCCCAGATCGTATCCAGCAGATCATAACTGCGGACGACCAGGAAGGTGGGAATCATCCCTCCACTGAAGAACAACGTGATGACAACCATCACCATAAAGGTTTTGCGAAATAGCATTTCACGCTTGGAGAGCGAGTAGGCTCCCGCTGCGGTAATCAGCAGGGATATGGCCGTTCCCAGCACGGTGTACAGAATGGTATTGAAGTAAGCCCGGCCAATCGCAGGGTTATCGAATACGGCCGTGTACGTGTTGAGATTGAATTGCTTGGGCCATAGAAATACCTCCCCCTTCAGCACGGGCACCGTCCCGCTCAGCGAAACGGCGATCATATAAACGAAGGGGTACACGGCCGAGATCGTAATGGCACATAAGATGAGGTATAGCAAAATATCAAATGCGCTGAATTTGAACTTCATTCCAAGTCCTCTCCTTTCCTCACCACAGGCTCGTCCCGCTCGTTCTGCGGCTAATCCAGTTCGCTGTAAAAATGAACATGAGGTTAATGACACTGGTGAACAGATCGATCGCGGTACCGTAGCTATAGTTCATCGCCTGTATCCCTGTGCGGAATACGTAGGTACTTAGCACATCGGCTGTGGAATAGATGGAAGGATTCTGCATCAGCAGCACCTTCTCGAAGCCGATATCAAGCACATGGCCGACATTGAGAATCAGCAAAGTGACGATGGCCGGGGCAATGCCTGGCAGGGTGACATGCAGCAGTTGATGCCAGCGATTAGCACCATCGACGGTAGAAGCCTCATACAGTTGCGGATCAATGGCACTCAGCGCCGCCAAATAAATAATGGTGTCCCAACCGACATGCTGCCAAATCTCAGAGATAATATAGAGCGAACGGAAGTAATTCTCGTCTTGCATAAAATTGACCGAGGCGTAGCCCAGCCATTCAATCACCTGGTTGACGATGCCGCCTGTCGGAGACAGGAACAGGAACATCATGCTGACTACCACCACGTTGGATATAAAGTGAGGCAAATAGCTAATTGTCTGCGCCAGCTTCTTGACCATTCCCACGCGAACCTCATTCAATAGTAAGGCTAAAATGACAGGTGCGGGAAAGCTGAAAATAAGCTTGTAGACACCCAGCAAAATCGTATTCTTGATTAGCTTGAAAGAATCCGGACTGTTAAAGAACAGAGCATAGTGCTTCAACCCCACCCATTCGCTCTGCCATACTCCCTGAAAGGGATTGTAGTCCTTAAATGAGATCAGAATCCCGAACATGGGCACGTATTTGAATAGAATGTAATATACAAGAGCCGGTAAAAATAGCAGGAGCAAATGCTTGCTTCTGTGCCATCTTAGACGAAACAACCCCATGGTTAATCCTCCAGTCTTCCATAAATGTGCCTTATTCCGTATAAAGGTTCACGAACGCCTCCATGGTCACATCCGATGTGTGTTGTGAGCCAAATCCATCCATTTAAAGAATAGGCCGGGGTAGCTTGATGCTGGTTTGCCGGGCAAGGCTAAGGTTCGCCGCCTCCAGAAAGTGCATAATCGCCAGCGTCTCCTCGGGATCAATGGGAGATTGACCCGTTACCAGAAAGGAAACAACCTCCTCCAGTAGACTTGCCAGGTAAGACTTATCCGTCTCCTTAATCTCAATTGACTGCGAAGATGATGTCCAATGCAACGCCCCTCCAAATGCCTCATTGCCCGTTCGGTTGCCGCGAATAACTCCTATTCTTCCGTCTCGCCATACCCCGGTCACCACATCGTGGTCGGCGGTCCGCACTGCATGAACCTCTGCGCAATCGCTGCCCAAAGCCCGGAACAACATCTCTGCGGTATGGATGCCATACCAGAAGTAGCCTGCTTGAGTAGGCTCAAGCCCCATCGGACCGTAAAAATCTGCTCCGCTTGGTCGCTCTCCCTTGCCTGATCCCAGCCCGGAAGTCAGCCCCACGGCATACCTGAGAGCAGAACAGCTCATCCAAGGGGTTCCATAAGCTGCTGCTAGTCTGATCATCTCTTCCGCGCTGGCCGAGTCCAGGGCAAAGGGCTTGTCGACAAAGATGGGCTTGTCATAAGGAACCATCTGTGCGAACAAAGCAGCATGAGTTCTGCCGTCCACCGCCTCTAGCATCCAGGCATCACATTGCTCTGCCACCTCTTCCAGTGAGCTCAGCATAGTTACCCCCTGCCGATCCCGCAGTTCTTCCACATACCTATCCAGCCGGTTGGCACTCAGAGAGAAATCCTGTGAAGGAATTCCCGGCCAAGCCGCCGTCAGTTGTGCACCGCCGATAGAATAGGGTTCATCTTCGTGACGAAGCAGCTTAGCGAAGGAGACCACTCGCGGATTGTCCAGCCCGATCATTCCGATGCGCAGCGGCTTAGCGGGTGATGTCTGTCCTTTACGACTAGCTGGCATGCGTGCAACCTTGCTGATCCACGGTAATTTCCGCTCCCTGCTGATCCGATAGGTATAGACCCTCCACCGCAGCCACGACGCTTCGGGAATAATTCATGGAGCAATGGGGCTCCCGCTGCTCTTCAATGGCGTTTATAAGGTCTTCGAATTGGCCTACAAAAGGGTTCACCTGTTCCTCCACCAACACTTCATGGTAATCCGTACCCTCGCTAACCCATAAGCCGATGCCGGTCCGCAGCATCATGCTGCCGCGAGTAAACAGTAATTCTGTCTCGTCGACGATTGCTCCTGGATAACCCGATAATGACAAGGTCGCTGGAATGCCCGAGGACGTATGAAGAAAGGCGCATCCCCCTCCTTCAACATCTCCCCGTGTTTGCTCATACTCGATGCTCGCCGTTAATCGGGTCACGTAGCTGTCGGTTAACCATTGAATTTTATCGATGGTATGAGAGCCCAGGTTCATTAGAATCCCCCCACCAGCCTTGGACTTCTCAAAGAA
Organism: Paenibacillus senegalimassiliensis; assembly: GCF_001486585.1. GTDB lineage: Bacteria > Bacillota > Bacilli > Paenibacillales > Paenibacillaceae > Fontibacillus > Fontibacillus senegalimassiliensis. The sequence continues at coordinate 85,015 of NZ_LN909042.1, read as the reverse complement.
CCAGTCCGGCCTTCCCGGCAGATCATACTGCTGATGCCGCCTGTCATTGATCATAATGAGTCTGCCAAGACGTCCGCTTCGAATCCAGCGCCTGGCCTCCAGATTATGGCTGATATAGTGCTGGGTATGACCTACCATTAACCTGACATCATTTGTTCGAACAGTAGAGATGATATCATCGCATTCTTGCGTGTTCAGGGCCATGGGCTTCTCCAGCAGAATGTGACACCCCTGCTCCGCAGCAAACTGCGCTGCTTCCTTATGTAAATGATGAGGCAGGGTGACGATTACGATGTCCGGCTTCTCCCGGTGAATCATCTCCTTATAATCGGAGTAGGATGAAAGTCCGTTCGCCGAAGCGAGCACATCTGAACGCTCCTGCTGCACATCCGCAATCGCACACGGTTGCAGCCTGGCAAGCTTGCTCATCGCCTCCAGATGGGCGTGGGCGATTTTCCCGGCCCCAATGATAGCCACGCGATAAGTCATCTCGATCACCTCCCTATCATGTTTCGAGAGAAATCATAACAACAGATTTGGGCGGCGACCATGAGGATATCTTTCATTTCTTCACAAATCTTTAGTTCATTGATCAAAATCACTTAAAATCATGAAAAAGGATAAGTTTCCGGAGGGATGAGTATTGAGAGAAAACCTGACATGGGACTATACTTGAATTCACGGCTACTGTGATGACGATCAAGAGAAAGGAATAATCCCAATGAAATGGATGGCAAAGTCAATGAGGGGCACCGCCAAAAATCAATTGTCGTTGTTCTACACGTTATTTGGCAGTTTTATTGTGATTATCGTGCTATTAGTGTCTATCAATATGCTCGCTTACAACTTCTTCAGCAATACAATTAAGAAAGAGATTATTCTGAACAGCAGTCTGAACTTAAGCTCGACAGCTTCTAATTATGAGAAGCATATCCAGCTTGTCCGCAGCTTCATGCTGGGCTATCTGTTCGACAGCGACACAGAAATTCTGAAGAGAGACAGCCCGATGCAGCACTATGATGTAGTCATAAGGGTTCAAAAGACATTACAGCACAACCTGAGTAATACCCAACTGTTCCTGGATAATATCATCTATTACTTCAAGGACGACGACTTCGTGCTAGAGCGGGACGGAACCCGCAATGCCAACACCATGTTCTCTAAATTCTATACAAATCCAACGTATACCACAGACTTCTGGAATAAAGAAATGGAGCATGACGAGAGCTTCCGTGTCTATCCCGCCGCCGCGTTCAGTTCGGCAACGGCATTTCGTCAAGAGCCGCTAGGCACGTACATGCCGATTTTGATCAAGGGTGCTTATGATCATGAATTTGCTTTTATCGCCTTGCTGGATGGCAGCAAAACCTATGCCGCGTTCCACCAGCCCAAGCCGGATAGCAGCTTCTTTATCGTAGACCGAGATCAACAAATCATTTTCTCCTCCGATGAATTTGCGCTGCCAACCGCCGCGCTGGAGAAGAAGGGCAGCGGGTACAGCAAGATTAAAGATCACTATTATTTCTATCGAACGGGTACGGAAACCGGCTATACCTACTTCGAGGTCGTGTCAGACCGCGGGCTGACCCAGCAGCTTCAACGGCTGAATCTTACGATAGCCACGTTGCTGATTATCTCCCTGCTGATTGGACTGGCCGTGTCTTATTGGTTCTCCAAACGGTTCCACAATCCGCTGGCCAACATGATTCGATCCATCCAATCCTTGAATAGCGTAAGCGTTCCCATTGGCAAAAGCAGCCGGATTCGCGAGTTCAACCTGCTACATAACACATTAAGCGACCTGTCTCGTTCCAAGGACGAGTACCAGCAGGATTTACAGGCCAAAAATAACCTGCTGCAGCAGCTCTCTTATATGATGAGATTAAAGAAAATACATGGCAGCGGCGAGCTTCTCCCCGCCCCCATTGACACGGATGGGCCATACCGACTCGTGCTATCGCAGATTGAGTTCAAGGAACGGTTCGCTGCTGAGATTGCTAATGCGCCTCAGCGGGCCTTCAATATGTATAAAGAGCTGATCAGCGCTCATTTCTCCAGCGTATATACCAACTCGTTGACCTTTCAACTGGAGAAGGACCAAATCTTGTCTATTCTATTTGTGAAGGATAAGGCCACCAGAGAGAAGCCGGATGATCTGGACGGGCTGGTCCATCTGCTGGATAAGGATATTCCTTATTGCAACTTCACCATTGCGATTAGTCCCATCCGTCATCGTTCCGCTGACTTTGCCGAGACCTACCAGAATGTACTCGATTTGATTAAGCAACGTAGACTAGGAGAAGACGTGCAGGTCATCGGGGAATGGACGCCCCAGCCTTCGCTGATGATTCCATCACCCGCGGAAGAGCAAGAATTGACCGCCAACCTGCAATCCGGGTGTGACGAGGTGACGATTCCACTGGTGAACAGACTGCTGGAGGATCTGGAGGATGCCGGAGCTTTGGCTCAGCAATTCCAGGACTTCTCCAAGGATGTAGTGAGCCGGACCATCAAGATTATGTACGCCCAAAATATTTCATTTAATAACCTGGCTGGTGGCAGATCGCCGTATGATTTGCTCAAGTCCTGCTATACCCTCCAACAGTACAAGGATTTCTTCCAGAGCTTCTTATCGAAGTCGGCTGCGGCAATTCAGGCCAAGAAATCAGAAACGGACATTATCACCAAATTCGTGACGGAGTATGTTGAAGCTCATTATGGGGAGGATCTGTCCCTGGATATGATTGCAGGCAAGATTGGCATCACTGGGTCCTACCTCTCGACCTATTACAAGGAAAAAACAGGGACCAATTTTAGCGATTATGTGCTCTCTGTCCGGATGCGTAAAGCCACCGAGATGCTTCGGGAGACGGACCTGAAGATTCAGGAGATTGCTGCGCTGGTTGGATATTATACGGTTGCCTCGTTTAATCGTGTGTTCAAGCGTTATACAGGGGCTACCCCGGGTGAGTTCCGGCGGCAGCATCAATGGAAGAAGTAAGCCCACGGCTTCACATAGCCAGGGCCACTATGAAGGAGGAATTGACGTGAACCCTACGCTTCCGCTTGTACAATATTGGATGAACTATGAGGAGGAACCATTCGCACCGGACGATGGCTGTCCTTTCATATTGGTATGCCCTTCCCCGGACCCACGGCTGATAAAGGCGGGGCGGCTCCTGTTCCCTAATCAGGAATGGAGCCAGGAGTTAACTCTCACCACGTTATGGCCGGACCAGACGGAGGCCTCGCCCTATGCCTATATGTTGCTGTGGGGGCCTGATCATTCTCTAAGCGAGGAGTTGCAATTCTTCCTTCAGGAGACTCCATTTTCCGCACAACAACTGCCTGCCGAAGGCTATCGGTTGTCGATGCGGAAGTCCTCGGTATTCCTTGGTGCCCATGATGCCGCGGGGCTCTTCTATGGCTTGCATACCCTGCGACAGTTGCTGGATTCTGGTCGGCCACTCTCCGCTATCGAAATTGCGGATTGGCCCGATGTTCCACTCCGTTGTATGAACTATGATCTGCGGCAGACGTTCTCCAAGCCTGAGCTGTTGATCGACTATATTCCCACACTGGCCTCCTTCAAGGCAAATGCTCTGCTGGTGGAGTATGAAGATAAATTCCCGTTCTCCCGCCATCCCGACTTCCGTCACCCGAGCCATGCCCTCTCCGACCATCATCTGGAGCAGTTGCTGGAGACCGCAGAGCAACACTTCGTCGAAGTGATTCCGCTTCAGCAAACATTTGGTCATTTGGAGTATATTTTAGGCCGAAAAGAGTACCAACACCTGCGGGAATCGGCAACGTCTACAGGTGAACTGTGCCCTAGTCTCGCGCAATCCTTCACTCTTGTCTCGGAGTTGCTTGCAGAAGTGGCCGAACGCCATCCCAGGTCGCGTTATCTTCACCTAGGCTGTGATGAAGTCTACAGTTTATGCGAGTGTCCCAGATGCCGCGAGCAATATAGCGGCTCCCGAAACCTGGCTTTCCTGGACTTTGTGAACAAACTGATTGATTATACTTGCCATCTAGGCAAACAGCCGATCATCTGGCAGGATGTCCTGGCGGCCTGCTCTGACGAGGAGCTTGATCTGCTTGACCCGCGTGTCTGTGTCATGATTTGGCATTACAATGGCAAGAACATTGAAGCGTTGGTTTCTCCGCTCGCAGCCAAGCTGCAAGCCAGGGGAATCACGGTGATGGGCGCTCCATCCGTGCGTTGCTTCGACCGTAAAGATGACCAAAACTACCCGCTGGTGGAACAGCGAATGGCTAATATTAATCAATGGAGCGAAGTGGCGACGCAGCAGCAGCTATCCGGTCTGGTCGGCACGAACTGGACGGCCGTCTTCAGCCTGGGCGTACCCTACGGCCCCTTTGAAACGTCGTGGTACACCATGGCTTACTTCGCGGACGCCTGCTGGCACGCGAAGCGCTCTGAGGAAGATCGATTCATCGACCGGTTTCTGCTGAATTTTCACGGTATAGAGATCGATATGGCTAAACGCCTCTTGGGCAATTATGACGATGAGGATTATTACACCTCCATGCCAAAGCTATTGGAGGCTGTGATTAAGAACCGCAGCACGGCAGAGCTCATTGCGGCGATGCTTGAGTTTGAGACCGCTGCCGACCGCTCCAGAACCATTCATAAATATGTCTACCGCTGGCAGTTATCTCCTCAGAGCGAGGCGGAATGGCGGTCGTTGATGAACAATTACCGAATCACCCAGGCCGGGTTGCGCCGCTCCAGAGTGGCCATGGAAGAAGCGCTTCGCGTCTTCCAGCCTGATGATATGGTGGACCACTATGTCCTGTCCCGATTTTATCTGCATGATTATTTGCAGGAGACGTTGTACCAGGAAATCGGGCTTGCTAAGCCTGATCCCGCTGAAGAAGAGGAGCTTTAGCGGAGTGGTGAACAAGTTGCCAGATAGCCAGTATGGAGCCCCATTGTTCACCACTCCTGCCTAAAGCGGCTTATCATACTTGGCATAGCTTTTCCAAACGGTATAGCCCAGCTTGCCATAAAAATCCACAAACGGGGTCGTGTCAATAACGATGTGACGGACCCCACGTGTTCTCAAGAAGTGAATCGCCCCCTGCACAATCGACAGTCCGTATCGATGTCCGCGGTATGCCTCATCGATGCCCAAGGGGCCCACTCCACCAAGCTCGCCTTCAAGTAAAGGCGACCAGTACACATTTTGTGCAAGTAATGGAGCGTGTATCGTGTTCATTCTACAGAAGCCGATCAGCTTCCCCTGATGTTCCAAAAGGACATACTCTTGCCCTGTTCCTCCCCGCTCCCAATAGTCGCGATGCTGAAGATCCCACGTCCCCGGAAAGCATCTGGCCATGAATTCTGTCAGGGCATCCCGGTCAGCCGGGACAGCCACTCGCATAAATGCTTCGCCTAACGGAGGCAGATCTGTTGCTTCATCCTCCGCATAGGTTTTGATTAAATCAAAGGCCTCTTCCCGATAAAAGTAACCCCTACGCTCAAACCACTGCTTCACCGGTTCAAGCTCACTTGGAATTCCCGGGAACATCCTTAAGTGCAGATCGTTGCCCAGTGCGATCCGGCTGGCCCCGGCTCTCCGCAATGCCTCTTCCGCCTTACGGAGCAGAAGCCCCCCTGTGCCTTGATATCTCTGCGCAGACGCAACCAGCAGGGCCGAAATCCAACCCTGCCCTTGGCTAAGCCCGAAGCGTCCATCTTCAGGATGGGCAAGCTTGACCGCAACAAACCCTGTGATGCTCCCTCCCACCGTATCCCGAGCAACCCATGAGCCTTCCTTAAGAAGCCGGGGGTCCAGCGTCCAATTTTGCTGAAGGAGTCGAAGCTGCATAGGGAATGTCCTCCCCAGTTCCCTATTCCATAAGGCCACTATTTCTTCCTCATGGCTCTTCACAAATGGTTCTAAGATCATCGTCTGCCCCTCCCGAAGATGGTTGTAATCTGCTTAGTGCGATACCCGCCAATAGAGCCATACCAACGGGAATACACGCTTCGTTTAATTCGTACTGAGGATGATGCAAGCCGAAGGCTTGATCCGCAGCCTTCTCTGGACCCGATCCCAACCAGAAGAAGCAACCCGGCACTTGCGCCAAATATACCGAGAAATCCTCCCCCGCCAGCAAAGGCTCGGCTATGCGGTGATAAGAGGAACCGAGGGTTGCCTCAATCACGGCTTCGACGGCTTGCACCTGACGCTCATGGTTGACCAGCACCGGAACCTGATGAATGTACTTCAAGCTTGCTTCACAGCGATGGGCTGCGGCAATACCTCGCACGATGCGTTCGAGGGCAGCGGACAGCCCCTGCTGTACACCCGCATTGAAGGTACGAACAGTGCCGGCAAGCTGAACATACTGCGGAATTACATTATTCGCGTCCCCGGCATGGACAGAACCTATCGTAACTACCACGGGGGAGAACGGCGAGATCTCCCGGCTGACGATACTTTGCAGTGATTGAATAAGCGCAGCCGCACACACAATCGGATCGATACCTTGATCCGGAATCGCCCCGTGAGCCCCTTTGCCTTCAAGGATAATTTCAATCCGGTCCACAGAGCCCATCATCGGGCCGCTTCTTGTAGCTGCATAGTCTGCGGGTAAGGTGGGCAGGTTGTGCAAACCGTAAATCTCTGCAACGCCTTCAAGCACCTTCTCGGCAATCATCGATTTGGCTCCGGTATTCACTTCTTCGGCTGGCTGGAACAAGCAGCGCACCGTTCCCGCAAATCGCTCCCCCGCCAATAGTTCAATAACTCCCAGCAGTATCGCCGTGTGGGCGTCGTGGCCACAAGCATGCATTAGGCCGGGATTCTCCGAGGCAAAAGCCAAATTCGTCTGCTCTTGAATCGGGAGCGCGTCCATATCAGCGCGTAATGCAATAGTCGGCCCTGGCTGTCCCCCAGAGATTTCCACCACGATTCCGTATCCGCCGACATCTGAGCGATAAGAAATTCTCATATGGTCGAGCTGCTCCCTAATTTTTCGCGCCGTTTCCTCTTCCTCCAAACTCCGTTCGGGATAACGGTGAAGCTCCCGGCGGAACCAGATCCACTTGTCTGCACGCTCATGGGCAAGATCAAGCAGCCTGCTCATGTCGATGGCCCCTTACGATCCAATTCCTTCATAATTTTACGGCCCGTCGGCGTCTGAGCCAAGCCTCCCTTGGCTGTTTCCCGGTGCCCTTCGGGCATATGGCTTCCAACTTCCAGCATGACGCCAATCACCTCGTCAGAAGGAATGACGCTGGTCACCCCAGCAAGCGCCATATCCGCGGCTGCCAGGGCCGTCACCGCCCCAAAGCCGTTACGCACAATGCAGGGGATTTCAACAAGTCCCGCCACTGGATCACAGATTAGGCCCAGACAATTCTTAAGCGCCAGCCCCACAGCATGAATGGCTTGATCCGGCGTACCGCCCCGCATCTCGGTTAATGCTCCCGCTGCCATGCCGATGGCCGAGCCCACCTCGGCCTGACAACCACCCTCTGCGCCGGAGATGAACGAATTGTTGGCAATCACATACCCGATGGCTCCGGCAGCAAATAAGCCATGTACAAGCACCTCATCATCCCAGCCAAATCGTTCTTGCATGCTGACGAACACCCCGGGGATAATGCCACAGGAGCCTGCCGTCGGAGTAGCAATAATCCGACCCATCGATGCGTTCACTTCAGAGACGGCCAATGCGTAGCTCAACGCGCGGGCAGCCACGACTCCCAATGAGGGAACTTCATGATCGGCATACGCCTTCATTCGGCTCGCATCCCCCCCCGTAAGTCCGCTGCGCGATCTCGGGTTGTCCGTAAGACCTTTCTGAACGGCTTCCTTCATCACCCCATAATAACCTGCCATCTGCTCAAAGATGATCTCGCTGCTCTGCTCCGCTTCCCTTGCTTGCTCCAGGATCATCAACTGCCCGATGGACATCGACTCTTCTTCGCATAATCTCCCAAGCTCCAGCAAACTGGAAAATCTCATGCTCCCCCGTCCTCTCCTATAAGATCGATCACACGTATCTTACTTACGCTCTCCATTCGGCCAATCTTGCCCAGCACCACCCGACCAGGAGACTGATCGCACTCTATTACCGTCAGGGCCTGACCATGCCTGGACTCCCGAACAACCTGCATCAGTCCGATATTCACCCCTGCCCTTCGTAGTACACCAGACACTTCCGCAACCATACCCTGCCGATCCGTATGGAAAATGAGCAGCGTAGGCTGCATCGCCGTAAACTTCACAGAGAAACCATCCACCTTCAAGATTTCAATATTTCCCCCGCCGATGGAACACCCCTGGATGGAGATGGCATGCGCTTGATTCCGAAGCAACAAATCGACTGTATTAGGATGAGGTACCGGCTTCTTCTCGGTGTGCAGTTGTATATTAAATCCCGCTTGCTCCGCATGATGGAAGGCATCAGGAATAGCTTCATCGTCCGTGGCAAAGTCAAGCATCCCGCCAACCAGCGCAACGTCCGTGCCATGTCCCCGGTAGGTCTCGGCAAAAGAACCGTACAATCGGATGCTTGCTTCCAGGGGCATACCACCCAGCGCTTGCCGAGCCACCCGGCCGATACGCACAGCGCCCGCTGTATGTGAACTCGATGGGCCAATCATGCTTGGACCAATAATGGAGAAGACGTCCTTAAATCTCATGACAATTATGAAAGGGAGCGCCACTGCTGTAAGCCCGCAGCAACAAACGCATCGTCATTGAGCTGAGGATACTGCGAATAGACCCGGTCAATCTCTGCATTTTGGCCAGGGGAGAGTTGCTCCTCCGGATTCAGGCACCAGTTCCCCTTCATAAGTCCTTGCCTTACAAGGACCTCATGTATGCCCGGAATGCAGCCTGCAAAGGCATGAGCAGGGTCAAAGAAGGCGGCATTCGTATCGGTAACTTGCGCCGCACGTGTCAACCATTCTCGGCCCAGGGTATCTCGGCCCCGAAGTTGTTTGATTTCTTCCAGCAATTCCACCGCCTTACGCGTCCACACAGCCCAATGGCCAAGCAATCCTCCAACGATGGCTTTCTCTACAGGAACACCATCAACAACGAAGCGGAATGTAGTTAACAAATCGACCACAATGTTATCGTCGTTGCCCGTATAGAGGGCGATTTCGTCCCGGCGAGAGGAACTGCATACTGCTCTGGCAACGTCCAGCGTTTGGTATCGATTGAACGGCGCCATCTTAATCGCCACTACATTGGGAATCTCGGCAAACTGCAACCAGAACTCATAGGTGAACCGGCGCCCTCCAACGGAAGGCTGGAGGTAAAAGCCGATAACCGGCATACGCGCCGCCACCTGGCGGGTACGTTCCAGCAAATCGGCTTCAGGCCAATCCGTCAGCCCGCCCATGCTCAGTAGGGCCGCATCATAGCCAAGGGCAGCAGCCACACCGACCTCATGCAGAGCCTGCTCGGTTGGACCGCAAATTCCGGCTACCTTCAGGAAGGGACGCGTCAGCTTTGCACGCTCCACTTCTTCCGCGGCCATTCTTAACACTGCTTCAAACAAATCGTGCTCAGGGTCACGAATTTCGAATTGGGTCGAATGAACGCCCACCGCAATGCCGCCAGCTCCACTGGCGATGTAATATCGGGTTAATGCCCGCTGGCTGACTTCATCCAGCCTACGATGCTCATCTAGCGCAAGCGGATGGGCCGGTATAGCCAGGCCGTCATGGAGCGCGGCACTTAGTTGCGGAGAGAGGGTTCTCGCTTTGTCCGTATTAGGCATGTTAGAAATTCCCCTTTCGTTCCTGAAAATGGGTCGGCTTGTTCCAGGTTGCCCCGCCCTGCTTCACCCATTCCGCCGTCCAATCCACCATCTGTAATAGCGACACCCGCGGATAACCAAATAATTGATGAGACTTGGAGGCATTGTTCAACAGTGCCGTTTCCGATTCGGCCCCGGTCAGCCTCGCTTCCTTGCCCAGTCGCTTGGCGAACTCGTTCGCTGCCCAGCGAATGGACAATGTCTCGGGCCCCGTAATATTAACAATGTTCGGAGGACTGTCGCATTGCGTCAGACAGCGAAGGGCCATGGCATTTGCGTCGCCTTGCCAGATCACATTGGCGAAGCCCATCGTTAAATCAATCTCGCGTTCTTCGTTGACCGCCCTAGCTAACTCCAGCAGTACGCCATAGCGCATGTCGATTGCGTAATTCAATCGGTACATTGCCATCGGCGTACCATTCTTATGGGAATGGTATTCGAAGATTCGCTCCCGGCCCAGAGTAGATTGGGCATACTCACCAATCGGCTGCGGCGTCACCTGCTCATCTGCCCCACCTCCGGACACAGGCAGGAACGGATAAATATTACCGGATGAGAACACTACGATGCGTGAGCCCTTGAATTTATCCGCCACTCTTCCCGGCAAATACGTATTCATGGCCCAAGTAAAATGCTCCCGGCCTTTCGTTCCGAACTTGTTACCCGCCATATAGATGACATTCTCAGCATGGGGCAGCGCGCGCAGGGCCTCATCATCCAGCAGTTCGCAGGAAATGGTCTCGACACCGGCCTCCTCCAACTCCTGCCTTGCCTCGGCATTAGAGAATCGCGATACACCGATGACCCGTTTGTTCAGTCCTCCTTCGCGGATGGCATTCACCGCAAGCTTAGCCAGGCTTGGCCCCATCTTCCCCCCTACTCCCAGCAGTATAAGATCACCGGATACTCGGCCCAGGTCATTAACCAGTTCTTGTGTGGGTTCGGCCAGTTTGGCCTCCAATTGTTCTACCGTTATCATTCACGCAGCTCCCCTCTCGGTATGTTCCTCTTCAGCATACGGCTACCAAATATATAAAGACAGGAGATTAAATTGTCTTTATATAGAGGCAGGCTGCTATATTGACCTGCCCATAAGGAACTTGAACCGATAGATTTGCAGCGGGCGGCCCCGCGGCACCTTCTCGTACCCGGCAATTTCCACTAAGCCTCCATCCATCCATTGCACCAGCAAACGATGGGTGCTGCGCACGGTGATTCCCAAAAGAGCAGCCAGCTCATGAACCTTGTAATCGTATTTGTGGAATCGGGCCATATGATGAAGCAACTTGCTGAGATAGGCACTTGTCATGCCTGCCTCCTGGGCCTGTCTGATGAGTTCAGGGTCGGTGGGAGCCAGAATTGCCTGCACCGGGTCTGCCATTTCCAGCGGGCCAATCAGCGTTGAATCTTCCCGAATGATAAAGCAAGCATTGCCACCAGCCTCCTTCGCCTTACGCAAGGCACTTCTTGCATTTGTCCCGGCGTCATTAGCCGACATCCCGAAGCCGATTCCCACACTTAAGGAAATGCCGTAGGACTGATAGGCTTCCTTGGCCAGCGGGACCGTCTTGTATCCACCCGTCTCACGCTCGAAAATCCCCCGGGTGGTGAAGAACAAATACTCATCTCCACCGAGTGCTGTCAAATAGCCATCGAGTTGCTCTACATAGTGCAGAAGCATCCGATGGATATCCAGCTTCAACTTCTGTACTTCATGCTCACTGCTCCGCTTCATGGCCAGCTTGCCGAAGTCATCTACGTTAATCATACCGACTACGATCTGCGATTCCTTGCCACGACGGGATTCCGTGGAGAGAAGTGCCCGCTCCAACGTCACGATGATATCCTGATCAGAAGCGGCGATGATCTCGTTCTCAATGGAACATTGTCCTAACTGCTCCGCCACCTGCTCTACGCCTGTGAATGCCAGCGCACACATGCCCGATTCCGCCAGCTTCCGATGGTATGCTACAAGCTGCTTGGCAGACGCATACGCCGGACCGTCATAGACAAACACCTTCGTCTGTTCCAGCCCCAGATCTGACAACGTCCGGGTAACCATTGCCTTCGTTAACGAATCGATCGAAATTCCCCGATCCAGCTTGCCCGCACGGAATACCTTGAATAGCGACTTATACAAACCAGCCCCATTAAGAGGCACATAAAACACGGGGCTGCTTAGCATTGCTGCGAGCTTGACGGCACGATGAGGCAAGGCTCCTGACAACAGGAGGGCTTCAGTCTCCCTGCTCAGTTCCTCCGCTGCCGTTACGGCCTCGGCTTCATTGCCGGCCACACGCGTCATGGGCAAGAAAGTAGGAAAAGACTTGATGACCCGAAGCACCTGCTGCACAAACTCTTCCGTACCGATAACTCCGACTTTAATTTGCATCTCTGATCTCCTTTATTTTCGGGGATGAGGTCACGCTGCTTTCCATGGTTTAATTTTCATCATAATTCTAGTTCGAGGATCATTCAATGATGATTTAATAGCCCCCACGTCCGATAGTCTTCTAGTCGCCGGAACTGATATAATAAGTTAACTTATTGCACTCCTGTAGGGAGTCACTGTAAAGGAGAAGATTTGATGACGGTGCAGCAGCAGGCAGCTATGGAGTCCATGGTGGAGTGGTTGGCCCATGAGAATGAGCTAGGACGCAAGCCTCATAAAATCGAGGTGGCAGGACAATTCAAGCGACATGACATGCAATATTACATATTCAAGTACAAGAAGAACATGCTGGGAGGCTGGCTGTTGGCCGTATGTGGCGGTTACGAGAAGCCTGAGGATACGGAACATTGCGGTCACATCTTCAGCGAAATGCAGCCCTATGACCCGAATACTGCAGAGGCTGAGGCCATCAAGATGGTCGAGATGGTTCGTGAGTATTGGATGCAGCAAGCTGCCGCTTACGAGGCCGCCCAAGGTACTACGGACGGAGAAGCCGAATCAGAGACAGAGGGGGATAATCGCTCCGGCGGTGTCTTTAATGGCTTTGTCCTCCTGAATTCCTCAGCATTTGATGTTGAGCAATTAAAGGCCCATTTGCAAAACGACTGGAATATCACCGTATCGGAGACAGAGAAGGAAGAAGCTCAGACAGAAGCCGACTCCGACGGTCCTCCTCCCCTGGTCTTTGAGGCTGAGGGCTGCATGATGGCGGTCAGCTTCATCAATGCTCCTGTGCCGGATGATGAGGCCGTACGCAACGCAGCGACCAACTATCTCTGGCCGCAAGCCGTCCAAGTCACCGAGACGCATGTTGCGCAGCTCATCGTTGCCGTATTCAATCGGGAGCTGTCCCAACTGGACACTGCCGCCGTCTATACCAAGCTGGTCTCCAGTTGTCTCAAGCTGCCAAATGCGATCGGGGTCTATTCCTCCGGCACCGTGTTCCAGCCTGAATTCTTCCAGGAAGTGACGGAGAACATGAAGCAACATGATCAATTCCCGTTACTGAATGTGATCTATTTCGGCTTATTGCGCACCGAGAACGGTATCAGCGGGTATACGATTGGACTTCAAAACTTCGGCAAAGACGAAATTGAGGTGCTGGACAGCCCCTTCGAACCGGCGGAACTGCGTGACTTTCTGGCCGATATTGCCTGGTACATTATTAGCGCAGATGTTACGTTGCATGACGGCGAGACTATCGGGTTCTCGGAGGATCAGAAACTGGCGATTACCCGATCAGCAGGGGTTAACCTTGCGCATGATACACTGAAAATCCAGCTATAGACTTACATTAACCACTAACAGGCAGTTACCGATGTTTCAATCGGCGACTGCCTGTCTTTACTTTATTAGACGGATAGTTATGGATTAGAAAAAATTCAAAAGTTCTTCCTGGAAGCTTCTGGCCGTATAGCTTAGCTCACGGTTTCTATGAACAATCAGCCCATGAACAAAGCTCATTTCCGCGTCAAACGGCAGCCGCTTGAGCACTCCCGCCCCGAGCTCCTTAGTGATGGCTATTTCAGGCACCAGAGCGTAACCTCTTCCACAAATGACCATCTGCTTAATCATTTCAAGACTAGGCAATTCGAGTGCATCCCTAACCGTAATCCCTGCCTCCTTCAACACATCTATCGCCGTTGTATGGTACAAGCAGGTCATCCCGTTGCTGATGAAGAGTTCATCATTCAGAAGCTGAACGCCCTCGCGCTCTACTTTCCCAGCCAAGTCCCCTGAGGTAACAAAAACAATCGTCTCCTCCTTCATCGGATAGAAAAGCAGGTCATGCCGTTCCGGATTTGCTGGAACAATCCCGAAATCCAGGGCATAATCCAGAGCGCCATTTACAATATCCTGATGTGCTCCTTGTTCAATATGCAATTTCACATTAGGAAATTCCCTTGTATATTCTTGGACGAACGGGAGCAAGCTGGTTAGAAAAAAGGACTCCTGGACACGAAGATTCACCGTCCCGGAGGGCTGCTCCAGCTTAGCCATACTCTCTCCCAAGGATTGAGCCAAATGAGCATACTGATAGGCATATTTGGCAAATACTTGGCCTGCTTCCGTAGGCTCCACCCCTCGCGGGTACCGGTGAAACAATTTCTGTCCGCTGATCTTCTCCAACTGCTGAATATGGGTGGTGACGGTGGATTGAACATAACCCAAACGCTCCGCAGCGCGGCTGAAGCTCTTCTCTTCCAGCAGGGCAATAAAGGCCTGGAAGTAGCGCCCCTCTAGCAAATGGATCATATGAGTCACATGGATCCCCCTCTCCTTGGTGTATTTCATTTTAGAATAGTAAGCATTTAAATCATTCGTTAGTAAAATAGCTGCCTCCAGTATACAATAGGGCTACAGCAAAGCCAACTGGAGCAAGTACAGCGTATTCACGAAATATCACACTCACTTGGGAATAGGAGAGATCATGATGAACATTTCATATCAACGTCAGAAGGTTGGGGATGTCGAGGTTTTCTATCGTGAAGCGGGGCCGAAGGATGGTCAAGTCATGTTATTGTTGCATGGGTTTCCAACCTCAAGTCATATGTTCCGCGATCTGATCCCCGAATTGGCCAGCCACTACCGGGTCATTGCCCCGGATCTGCCCGGGTTCGGTCATACAACAACTCCGTCACGGAGTCAGTTTGAATTCACCTTCAACAGCCTGTTTGAGGTGATTGAAGAATTTACGGAAGCTCTATCTCTTGAACAATATATTCTTTATGTATTTGATTACGGCGCACCTGTCGGCTATCGCCTGGCCATGGCCCACCCGGAACGGGTTCTAGCCATCATCAGCCAGAATGGCAACGCCTATCTGGACGGGTTCAGTGATAATTGGGGAGATTGGGAGACCTACTGGCATTCCCCCACGCCGGAACACCGTGAGGCCTGCCGCAGTTCCTTAAGTCCCGACACGATTCGCGAATTTCAGTACCTTCACGGCACGGATGCCTGCCTGGTGTCGCCAGATGGCTATTCACTTGATATTGCCTACATGGCCCGCCCCGAGGCTGAGGAAATCCAACTGGATTTGATTCTGGATTATAAATCAAATGTAGAGCTTTATCCCGAATTTCAAGCCTATTTCCGCCAATATCAGCCTTCTTTATTAGCTGTCTGGGGCAAAAACGATCCTGCCTTTCTCCCCGCCGGCGCAGCGGCCTATAAGCGTGATATCCCATCGGCGGAAATCCATCTGCTGGACACGGGGCATTTCGCTCTTGAAACCCATGCTCTGGAAATCAGTGAATTGATTCTCGATTTTTTAAAAAGGAAATTTAAAGCTAGCTAAAAATCCACATAAGGCCTCTCCTCATCTGATGAAGGAGGGGCCTTATGCGTTGTTCGACCAACTTCGCTTTATTGCCATTGGCTCCAGGCTTCTTGAAGCGTCGTCCGAAACAGCTCATCAAGCTGATCTGGCGGAATAGGCGCCGTAGTCTTCATGGCGGACGTGTGCTGCTCGTAATAGGCGATATTCGCCTTCAGGAATTGATCAATCGCTGGAATTTGCGGCTCATAGTCGAGCTCCTCCCCCGCCTTCTTCCGCACCAGCAAGCGTTGAATTTCGCCCATCAACTCGCTATCTCGTGGAACCAGTTCGTCAACAAGTCCGTCGAATTCTACCGGCGGCATCGTCTCATATTTCTCAATCCATTGACAAGCCAGCAGCGGTCTTAGCACGTAAAAATATTTCTTGATCTTGACTTGCTCCCCTTGCAGGTATCCGCGATAATTCCCGGACGCCATGTGCATATAATGATAAACGCATGACTTGGGCGAGAACGTCCAGGGAGAGATGTCCCGCATCCGCTTGGCCCATGCTTGCTCTTCTTTGTAAATGATCGGTGAATGCAGCCATTCCAGCAGGGGTGGGTTGGACTTGCGGAACAGGTTCAACGCCTTCTTCACATCCCAGCCATGAATATCCAGCATATCGCTGATTGGGCGTTCTATGACATCCCGCTTCTCCAGAATGGATAAATACCAGGCCTGCGGCCGGACATAAATGAATCTCACATCGTAGTCACTGTCCTGGGACGGGAATCCCCATGCCCGACTGCCCGATTCGCAGGCATACAGGATTTTGACATTTTCGGTTTGTTCGATGCGGTTCAGCTCTGTTCTGATTTGCTCCTTCATGTTTGACATGAGAAAGCCCCCTTCCTTGGTGGGCGACTTGTTCACCACACTTCTTAATATCGATTATCGCTGATCACGGATCAGGCGAACATGGTGGAAGTATGACGAATGGCCTAAAAATGCCCGCATTGGGCGCTCTATTCGCTTCTCCTGTTATAATGGGATTAAGACCGCATATCAATTCGAGGGGACATTATGGCTAAGGAAAGCTTTGACAAAGAAATTCAATTTCTGCGAATGCTTGTCTTAACGAGCGGCGCGTTCAACCGCAAACAATTCGCCGAGCGGCTGGGCATTTCTGTACATACCTTTGATAAAACCACGCGCAAGCTGAAGGAAGCCGCCACTTCCCTTCATGCTTCAGCGTCCGAGGAACCAAGCAAGGAATTCGCTGATCTCTTGCACTATAGCTATCATGACTCCACCGATCCTTTATTGTTATTCTTGTTCCGCACCAAATCGGTGAAGGAATCCGAAAGTGAACGCATTTCACTACTGCTGAGCGCGATGAATGAACAAGCGCTGACTGCCATGGAACTGCTGGATTTATGCTGTGACAGCTTACCGTCTGATCTTGCTCTGCCTGACGAGAAGACTATTCGCTCTGATCTCAAATATCTGGAGGCGGTGGGTGTCGTCAAAAAGGAGCCAGGGCCACGCCCCTACAAGTATCGCATTCAGGACGACTTGGTGCGCTGCTTGTCAGACGAGGAATTAATCGATCTGTACGACTTCATCGATATTATGGCCAATACGCAGGTGCCCTCGGTTCAGGGATATCTGCTGCGCGATGGGCTGAAGAAGCACCTGCTAGAAAACCCGCAAATCGCAGGTGCGGTAGAACCCGAGGCCTTCCTGTACAAGTATCACTATTATTCACGGATTCTGGATGAAGCGCATTTGTTCACCCTGCTCCAGGCGATTCGCGACCACCGCAAGGTGCGCTTCGAGTATTTCTCGCCCAAGTCGGACCGCAGCTACAATTCGCAAAATACCAACCCTTTATTTGAACGGAATACGACCTCTAAGCGAGAGATTACCCTCCCACTGAAGCTGGTATACGATCATCAATACGGCAGATGGTATCTGCTCTCCCATGGACGGCAGGGCATACGCAAATACCGCATGGAGGGTATCACTCAACTGGAGGAAGGCGAGACCGTTGAGGGAGTTTGGCATGAGCAGAAGAAAACAGAGCTAACCGATAAGCTAAAATACAGTTGGCTAATTGATACGGGCAAGCCGATTATGGTCCGCGCCCGCTTTTACAACCCAGGGGGCTCTGAGCCTAATTTCATCAAGGAACGGGTGCTGCTGCAAGGGCAATGGGGACAGATCGTCGATGAAGATGATACTTCGTTTATCTACGAGATTATGGTCAACGGCACGATTGAAATCAAGCCCTGGCTGCGCAGCTTCGGCTCTAGTTGTGAGATTCTGGAGCCCCGCCGTTTCCGCCAGGAGATGATTGCCGAGTGGAAGGAGATTCAGAGCTATTATGAATCTATTTGAGAAGCTGTTCAGCCACCAGATTATTTCGCGTCTGGAGCATAGTGGAACGATGATGATTACCAGCCATGAACGGGCCTGGCTGAAGACGATGCTGGAGCATCCTGCGGCTAAGAATGCCTTCACCCCTGAGACCCTCATGAAGCTGCAAGAAATTTTGGAGCCTGAACAGGCTATGGACATCTCGCTTCACCTCATTCAGAAGGCAGGAAGCGTGGAGCGCCAGGTGGTTCATCCGCTTCTGCGTCCTTTACGGCGGCTCATCATGAACAAATCGGGGATTCGTCTAAGCTATACGGTGAAGAACGGGGAGGCCCGAACAGACCACCATGGCATTCCGTACAAGCTGGAGTATTCCATGGTAAAGCGAGAATGGTATTTGCTATGGTACCGCTCCCGCAATCGTGCCCTGATGAGTACCCGACTGGCCAAGATTCACGAATTGACAGAGGAAGCCGTTCCCCCCGCAGCCGTAGAAGCTATGAGGAAGAGAATGGGGACCCTTCTGGATTCACGAAAAAACCAGGTGCTCATCGAAGTGGTCCAGCTCTATAACGAGGAGCTATCTCGCATCCTGTATGCCTTCTCCAGCTTTGAGAAGCAGGTGGAATACGATGCCGAGCAGGATATCTATCGCATCCGTGTTGTCGTGTTCGGCGATGAAGCCGAATACTTGTTGTCCAAAATCCGCTTCCTTGGCAAACGTGTCCGAGTGATTGAAGGGGATTACTTGAAGAAGCGCATGCTAGAAGCTGCAACAAAGGCTCTGGCGCGGTATCAAGCTACCGAGACGGAGAGCCATGAGGAAATTTCCTCATAGGAAAGAGACTGTCCCTTAGCCATAATTTATGACTTTTTGGGACAGTCCCCCTTTTCCCCCTTTACAGTCGAGGGTCGATTTCCCGCTCCTGGGCAACCTCGAATAACAGGCTGGCGGCAATCTGCTTATAAGCCTCATGTTCAGGCGTGATTGCGCTATGCGGTACGGCAAGCATCTGCTTCCCCCATTGCGCTTCGTTCAGCGAGGTGCGGAGCTTTTTGCTTATATTTTTTTGCTTCAGCAGCTTGCGGTATTTATGCTCGAACTTATAGTCATAACCGTAAACAATCGACAGGTAATCCGAGTTCCGCACCTTCATGTAAGGCACCACCTTACCATTCCACCGTTCCGGCTTAATGACGATCCCTTCCATCTGATTCTCCAGGGTTAACTGCGAGAAATATTGCTCCGCACTCTCCAGCGCCCCCGGCTCGGACAGGTCTAGCGACCGCGCTTCATCTTCGGAAAGGAAACCGTACATCTGCGCTGTACCCCAATCAGGGAGTTCTTCCCGTGCATCAGCATAGACAAGCTTCAGCAGAGCAAATGGCTTATATTCCATATCCGCCTCTTCTCCATAAAGTTCAAGCTGTCTTTGATAGGTTTGGTAAGCCTGGACATGCTCGGACAACGGCACAAAGCTCTTGCGCAGATCATGCAAAGGCTTGTAGTTCTGATACAGGGTGGCCCCATACTTCTCGCTTAATGCCGACTTGTTCATATGATACTGGTCCTGCTCGAACCCACTGGCATCATACGCCGAGACCAGCTTATTCAGCGATTCCTCGAACCCGTTCTCCTGCAAGAAGGCAAGTTCCGTCGCCAAGGCCTGCTCAATCGGCTTAAATTGCTTGTCGATCAGTCCAGCTCCAAGCGCCTGCCACGGCAGAAGTTCTCCATCCAGAATCATCATTTCAATCTGGTTAGCTTCCATGTAGCCACCAAACTTGTGCAGCAGCTTCTCGTAAATTTCGGTCAAGTCCACTCGCTTGATCTTGTAGCCGTTACGGCTGACCGCATAACATTCCTCTACATTGGCATGCAGGTAGACATTACATCTGGAGCCCATATACTTGGGCTGCAAAACGACCTGCTGAATCCCCCGCTCTTGAAAATACTCCAGCCCAGCCTTGAGCGATTCCAACTCCTGAGTCTGTTCGTTCTTATCAGACGGGGACATCGTACCGGATATAAAATTAATCTTGTTCGCGGAGCAATAACGGAGTCTTCGCAGATCGTCCTCCTCCAAATCACGAACAGATACCTTGCGTTCTCGCTGAAATAAGGTAGGTAGAGACTCTTCGAATACACTCTGCCGTGATTTATGCGACTTCAGGAACGGCTTGAACGAGATGCTGACCGAAGTTAACTGATTGCCATGCACAGCACCCGTATCGATATGAATCTTGTTACCTATTTTAAAGGCTTGCTTGGCCGCGATATGACCAAATATATGATAAGGATGATTTTTGACGGACTCCTGACTAAGGAAAGCAAGCTGACCTTCGACCTGCTCTTCTCTGTCCAGTCTGAAATGCCGCTGATGCCGCCGGGAATGGGGATCAAGCTTACCGATATACTTGTTCCGGCACGGGGCATGAGTCACATAGAAGGACGATCCACTGCCCCCGACATATCGGAAGAAGGGCTGGGAAAGCTCGACCAGTTGCGTGAACTTCAAGAGTAACTCCGAATCATTTGCCAGTGCCTGCGTAGAATCAAAATACGTATGGACCAATTCCTGATCAATCCCTTGAAGCTCGCCCTTCATGTATTTGGAGACAAAGTTCTCGTGGTTCCCCAGTACAAAGTAGAAATGCTCTTGATGGTCGTAAAGAAATTCAATGATCTCCTTCGTTCGCTTCCCCTTATCTATCCAGTCCCCCACCAGGACCAGCTTGGTCTGCTCCAGCTTCTCCGGGACCACCAGCTTGCCCCCGGCAAATTGATAACCGTAATCCATCAGCAGCCCCTTCAAATCGTCCACACACTCATGCACGTCACCGATCATGATATAATGCTGATCCTGTGGAAAATGGGTGGCCAGATAAGCATCCCGATCCTCGATGAGAATGTTGTATTCCGGATTTGCCGTGCCCTGTTCGGGCAAGTAGAAGTCCTTCGCACGTACCTTGTGAACTTGGCCGTAGCCCTCCCGGGACAGGGAGCCCAGCACTTCCTTTTTCAGACGGTTAATATGGTTCGTAATCAGCTTCTTGGAGCGCTCGGAGGCGTAATAATCCTCCCGCTTACGGTAATCAAAGACAATTGCCTCCAGGTTATAATTGTTCTCGAAGGCAACCTCCTTTACTTTAGCCCGGAAATCCTCGGACAATCCGGTTGTATCGACGATGACAAACTCCGCATTCACCGGGAAAGAGGTGACCATCTTCAGCCTTGTGAATAACAGGTGAAATGCCTGCTCACTGGCCTCCAGCATGACTTGCTCGTATTTATCGTAATCATGCCCCAGCACCTCTTGACGGATCTGATCCGAGGACAGGTATTGAATATTGGCTTTGACCTTTCTGCCTTGGTCCTCAAATCGCAGCCCTGGCATCAGCACTTCTTGGGCAAACGTTGTTTTGCCACATTCCGTAGGCCCAATCAGCATAAATATGGTGTGCACCCGTGTTTGAAGTTCCACGATTCATTTCCCCCTTTTCTGTAAAATAACGCCTTGCGTCGTTTGAGTCCCATTGACCCCATCACCCATCGCTACAAATTCGGCGTCCAAGCCGGAGCCTGCTATCACATGCTGAACCCACTCCTGAAATGCAGTGCTTCCCATTTCCCACTTGTGGTCGTCGTGACGGAAATCCTCCAGCTCGTAATACCGGTTGAAGTCCGCATTAGGCGTCGTAATGATAAATTGCTCGAAGTCCACCTGACTGCTGATTTGGCGAATGAGCCCCGCCGCTTCCTCCTGACTCATATGCTCAATAACTTCAGTAAGAATGATGTCGACCCGTTCCCCGTTATAATCCTTCAGGAACCAGTCAATGGAAGCGAATGTGACAATGTTGTCGACCTCTCGGGTCTTGGCCTTACTATTGACCTTCTCCAGCGCTTCTTCATTAATGTCCACGGCGTAATAGCTGCCTTCGATCTTCTTCGCATACGGTAGGGCATAAAATCCCTCGCCACACCCTACATCCAATATCGACTTGTCAAAGGAAAGTCTGCCCGCAATATAGTTCCTCCGTTGCAGCGCCGTTCCTCCATACGCAAACTGGATGTCGTAGCGATCCGTCTTCTCCACGATGGTCTTGTATTTATTGAACCGATCCCGGGAAGAGAGGAAGTTGCGGACAAACAAATGCCGGATATAAAAAGGCGCGTCCATCACATGCAGGCTCTTGATGTATTTATCCAGTACACTTTCCGAGATATCAATAAATTCATTGCCGAACATCGACAGGAACAGGCACAAGACGCTGACCACATGAAGCAACTGATACAGGCTCGTTCTTGTCGTCACCTTAAGCGAATAGCTCTTATGCGCCAGAGGGGTCATTTCAAATGTAAAATCCGGCAGATGCTTCGCGAAAAATTCAATGTACCGCGGCAGCTCAATATGGATCATATTGACGAAGAAGGTATGCTCATAGCCCTCCACATCCTGCTGATGCGCTGCCTTCAGTGGAGAAGCGAAGAACTCATTGATTACGTTCAGCGGAAATAACGGCGTGTTATACCGGGATACGTTCAAATACTCGAAGCTCTCCTGCTCATGCTCCTTATATGAAATTTCATTATCGGCATCCTTGAAGTAGACGTTAAAGGTCTGTTCATCCGTGTACCAGCCGTAGGCCATGCCCTTGCGGATGGAACGAAGCATCATGCCCGAGCCTGGATTCTTGCGGATCAGGAAGGAAAACTGCGGATGATTGGATTTCACTTGCACAATAGCCATTTCTCTCGACTCCTTTTTCTAAGCTCGCTTGTTTCTATGGATTACTTTAGTGCAATAGCAGGGGCAGGAACAGGGTGAAAGTATTACAAAGAGGCTTCCAACCTCCTGTTTTATAAAAGTAAGCGCTTTCTAAAAAGGGGAGGTAATCGGTCATTAATGTCGAATGTACTAGTCAATCTCAAATGTGCAAAGGAGGCTTCGACAACATCAAGAAAAAATGGTTTTACCGTATGCTGCTGTCCTATTCCCCGATTCTGA
Source organism: Paenibacillus senegalimassiliensis (assembly GCF_001486585.1). GTDB lineage: Bacteria > Bacillota > Bacilli > Paenibacillales > Paenibacillaceae > Fontibacillus > Fontibacillus senegalimassiliensis. The sequence continues at coordinate 62,095 of NZ_LN909042.1, read as the reverse complement.
TGTTCCTTGTGCTCGTCCTTATTTTGTTGTTCTACGTGAAATGGACGTCGGAGACGAAGGTCCGCCTCCAGAATACCAATGAGCTCTTTGCCTCGCATGTGTCCAGTGTTCTGGATTCGTCTATGAAGTCGATTGAGGAATTTGTGGTCCAGCAGATGCTGACGGATGAGAAGCTTACCGAATACATGAACAGTACGGCACCTACACCGCCCTTCACCATGTACGAGCTGACGGAGCGCCTGACCGATATTCGCACTTTGTTCCCGCTCACTGGAGATATATACATATACAAAATATCAAGCCAAGAAATCATCTCCAACTTTGGCTTGATTAAGCCGAAGGATACGTTCTCCGATGAGGACTTTCTGATGAGAGCGATAGACAATCCGGAAGAGAAGAAGTGGTCTTCGCCCAGGGCGTACCGTCTCTATCAAGCGAACGCAGTTGCGAATGTCGTCACGTTAGTCAGACCTCTGCCTGTTACGTCAGTGGTTCCCAAAGGCTACGTTGTGGTCAATGTCCAGCTCTCCTCCATTCAGCAAGCACTACAGACGGTCAATTCCAATGCCTCTGGTTATCTGGAGCTTAACGATGGCGATAGCTCCTCCCTATTCCGAGAGAATACGCCGCCGCAATCAACGTGGGGGATCAGCACGATTCGCTCCGATTATACCGGGTGGCATCTCTCCGTGGGTATTCCGGAGTCCGAGCAGAAGCTGATGTCTGTCTTCCTGGACGCCTGGACACTCCCGGCGCTCATCACATTCCTGCTAAGCATCATCGTGCTGACATACGTGACTCACCGCAACTACAAGCCAATCGAAGAAATCATGATCCGCATTGACCACTATGCGCTGAGAAGAAGCTTGCAGCTCGGCAAAAGCAGCCAGCATAACGAGTTTCAGTTCATCGCGACTGCGCTGGATAACTTAATGGAGAAATCCCATGAATACGAAGCCAAGCATCAGGACGACCTTATTATTCGAAAAAGATATTGGTTCCACGAGCTGCTTACGGGCAGCCTATCCTTGTCGGAGGCAGAGTGGGAGCGCGAGGCCGACGAATTGGGCATCCCGCATTCGTTCGCATCCAGCATCGTGCTGGTGGTCATGCTGGACAATCGCCAGCAATTCAGCAAGGCCTACAATCAGCGCGACCAGGCGTTGTTCAAATTCGTTGTGCAGGGTGTGCTGGAGGAGATTTGTCGTCATCACGAGCTTGCGGTCTGGTCTGAGTGGAAGGAAGCGGACCAGCTTTGCTCCATCATCTACTTTCAGGACGCGGTCAATGAAGCCAAGATACTGAATATAGCCAACAAGCTTAAGGAGTGGGTGGCGGCTAATCTACAGTTCACAGTGTCGCTGTATATCGGCACAACCGTAAGCGAGATGGACGAGATTAGAGGGTCATACTGGGAGGCGATGCAAGCCGGCCAATACCGGGCGTTGCACGGCTATAGCCGCATCTACGCGGCATCCGACTGGAAGCTGAACGTACAAGGCGACCTTTACACCCATCTGCACATGGCCAAAGGGGTTGTGAAGCTGCTGCGAGGTGGAGATTCCGCGTGGATTGATCAGTTCGAACGACTGTTCGAAGGCATTAGAAGGGATGGGCTTTCGCAAGAGCAGACGGCAGAGGTGGTTAACTATCTGTTCTACTCGCTGAAGAGAGAGATGAACGACATGCCGGAGGAGATGATGACGGTATGGGTGGAGCCGCTCCGTCGCTATACCCCGTCCGCCATATTGGCGAAGGAGTTAATCGACGAGATTCAGCGCAGTATGGCCGAGCTGCTGCACCTGCTTGCAGAATCGCTGCACGAGTGGCGCGACCGTCAGCCGCAATTTCCAATAGTAGAGCAGATCGCCCTTTATCTACAGAGCAATTACGGCAATCCCGACATCTCCCTTGATCATCTGGGCGAGGAGTTCGGACTTGCACCGCGCGTCGTCAGCAAGCTGTTCAAAGCCGGCACCGGCGAGAGGTTCGTTGATTACGTCATGAATCTTCGCATGACGGAAGCCAAGCGGCTGCTGACGGAGACCGATTTGCCCGTTCAGACCATTGGTGAGCAGGTGGGCTACTTGCAGGTTATCTCATTTATACGAACGTTCAAGAAAAGCGAAGGAATACCGCCGGGCGAATATCGCAAGCAATATACGAGGGGTAGTAAAGAGGACGGTTCATCATAACCGTCCTCTTTACTTAGATCAATTGGGTACTAGTTTAATATAATCAAGGCCCAGAAAGTATCCGGAGCTTGCGTTATTTTTGCCTGCAACATTAAACTTGAAGGATTTTTGGCCTGCAGAGCTGAAAGTTATATTGGCTACACTTAGTTCCGCATAGCTCAATGAATTTGCATATAGGTCCTGAACCGAACCGTGATTCACACCGTTGACCGACATCTGGAACTGCCCCCGTCCGGGGCCTTTTTTCACCCTGACCTTCACACTATAGCTGCGTGCCTCGGGCACATTCACCGTGTATGTCACATAATCATGAACGGCATCGGCTTCCAGCATGACTCCATATCCACCGCTCAGATTAGGATCTGGACCGGACCCTTCTCCGAACAGGAGATGCTTGTCGCCTGAGGTTGCACTAACCATGATGTTTTCTGTTTCATATTGACTGCTTTCCACTGAAATATTATCGAATTTTGCAGCCGAATTATACGTTCTGACCCCGATCTTGCCTCCGATATAGCTTGAATCCGTAACGCTAAGCTTAGGTGTAGCCATATCGCCCACATAAACCCTAATGGATGTGTCTTGCGCAACAATTTTTATAGGATATGTTGTATTGGCTGATAGGCTCATAGGAGCCGTGGCAAGCGACGTCCAGTTGTTGTTGGCTTTCCCGATGACCACCCTCTGATTGGGAACATCGAGGCCCGCATAGTAACCCTGGTAAGCATCGGCACCCGTTCCGGGATTTGATACCCTGAATACGAGGCCCGCATTGCCGGTGGCGCCCGGCGTCACATCAGCTTCATACACCATATTGGAGAAATTGGTGTCCAGAAGAGCCTTGGCCCCCGGATTTGACGCTACATGATATTGACCTCCTGATACGGTCCATGTCCCGCCATGTTTGGTCCACCCTACATCATTTCCATCATTAAAGTTATCCCCTACTGCCATTTCGACTGGAATAATGCTATTGTCTGCACTAAACTCAAATTTATCGTAGGCTAATACGCGAGCATCCCAATCCGGCTTATTCAGGTAACGCTTATGATAGAAAATGTACCAATTCCCGGAGTCAGGCGACTTTATAATCCCGTTATGACCCGGTCCATAGGCGGTTGTAGCATCCGAATGCAGCATAATGCCTTTGGGCACAAACGGTCCTGTCACAGAGTCGGAGGTGGCATACAGGACTTTATAAGTTGAATCCACCCACAAACCGGCGGAATAAGTCATATAGTATATCCCGTTTCTCTTAAACACTTTAGGTCCTTCAAAAAAGTCATTATTGCCCGTCTTGGCAGGCGTAACCTTCTTATAGACGGTTCCGTCAGGCCATGTTCCAAGCGACTTCATGTCCGCATTCAGCTTGACAACATTAGCCTCGCCCCAGCTCCCATAATACATATAAGCCTGACCGTCATCATCAATAAATACGTCTTGATCCATGGGGCCTGCACCATTTCTGACGACATTAATAAGCGGCGCACCAATCGCATCCGTATATGGCCCTTCGGGATGATCCGCCACCGCGACGCCTATTCCGCCTAATTGACCATCGCCATTGATCGCGTTTGCAGCAAAATAAATGTAATACTTCCCATCGCGATAGGCCCCGCTCGGCGCCCATAATGCATGCGACAACCAGGATATGTTAGCCGAGCTTATTACATTTGAATACTTTGTCCAGTTGACCAGATCTGTTGAAGAGAAGATGTCCATGGATTTGGCGCCTGTGCTGGGAGGCTCGCCAACCTGGCTTGGACGAGTCGGGTACACCCAATAGGTCCCATTATAATTCTGTACATCAGGGTCTGCGTAATAGCCGTCCACAAATTGCGGACCAGAGTGAATGGGAACAGGTGCGGCATAAGTTAATCCCGGCAAAGCTGCAAACAAGCAGATGGCCATTGAAACGCGAAGAACTACCCTGCTAAGCTTCTTGCCTTTTTCCACGTGTTAACCTCCTTATTATGAAATGAGTATTTAACTTCTTCTTAAATGTATGGTAGTTGACTGTAAACTATCAATTTCCAATTTTCCCATGATTAACAATTTGGTAAATACCGAAAGATCCCATGCCCATCGTGACAGAAAGGTTTATAAGCGAAAACTGTTTATGGCCGTCGTTCCTTGATCTCAGTTGCAATGCGCTTGACGTCACACCGTAATGATTATTCGGCGAAAATTGAAAATTGATCAGCGTCCTCTCAATGCCCTATATTCAAAATGTGCTTGAGGCCATCCTGCAGGAAGCAGCACAGTAAGGCTAGTCCGGTTCTAGTCTGAATTTCAGTACCAACGACCAGGAGGTGATTGGCATCAGCCGCATCTGGAGGCGAAACTTGCCGCTCTTCTTGATGTTCATTCCCGTTATCGCATTCTTTGTCATTTTTAAATACGTGCCGATGGGCGGAGTGGTCATTGCATTCAAAAAGTACAATTTGATGGATGGCATTGTACATAGTCCGTGGGTTGGATTCGATAATTTTCGTCTCCTGTTCAGTACACCCACGACTGTTCAGATCATCCGTAATACGTTGATGCTAAGTCTTATGTCGATCATCATTGGCTTTCCATTCCCGATTATTCTCGCCATCCTGTTGAATGAGGTCCGGCACATGTGGTTCAAGCGGCTGGTGCAGACGCTCGTTTATCTGCCCCACTTCTTCTCATGGATTATCGTAAGCGGAATTATCGTAACGATCTTCTCTCAGCAAAACGGCATTGTAAGCGGATGGTGGGAGAGCCTTACCGGTCATACGTATCCTTTTTTGTATCGCGAAGGCTCCTGGCTAACCATTTTCGTTGGCTCCGGTGTCTGGAAGGAAGCGGGCTTCAGTGCCATTATTTATCTGGCGGCTCTAACTAATATTGATCCCACACTATATGAAGCAGCTAGTATCGACGGGGCCTCCAAATGGAAGCAGATTCGTCATGTGACGCTGCCGGGACTGCAGGTGACCATTGTACTCATGTTGATATTGGCGATGGGCCGGGTTATGGAGGTGGGCTTTGACCAAATTTATATGCTGCAAAATTCTACCGTGTCCGATGTATCGGAAGTGATCAGCACCTACATTTACAAGGTCGGATTGATGGGGTCGCAGTTCAGCCTGACAGCAGCGATCGGATTGTTTGAATCACTGGTTGCTCTGATCCTGGTTCTCATCACCAACGCCATTGCCAGGAGGTTCGGAAATGGATTATGGTAACAAGGAGGTGGCCGCGGGATGAAGCCGTCAATAGGAGAACGTGTCTATTTGGTCAGCGTATATGTGGTACTGTCCGCCGTTGCCCTGCTATGCCTGCTGCCGCTAGTGCATATTGCTTCGCTGTCAGCCAGTTCGCTTCAGGCCGTCTCTGCGGGAAGCGTTACCCTGTTCCCGGTAGACATGTCGTTAGCAGCTTATACGCAACTGTTTGAGAGTACCCCTATTCTGGCCTCGCTCACGAATAGCGTGATTATTACGGTCGTCGGCGTAGCACTCAGCATGGTGTTCACCATCCTTGCCGCCTACCCGCTTACACGATCCTATTTTTGGGGACGCCGGGTGTTTATGTTTGGCATTGTATTTACGATGCTGTTTAGCGGGGGATTGATCCCGACTTATTTGACCATCAGGAATCTTGAGCTGATCAATACCTATTGGTCTTTGTGGCTGCCCGGACTCGTAAGCGTATTCAATTTGATGGTTCTGCGGACGTTTATCGAAAATATCCCTGGTGAGATTGATGAAGCCTCCCGAATAGATGGATGCGGGGAATGGCGTTATCTTCTCCAGATTGTCCTGCCGCTCTCCATGCCGGTTCTCGCTACGTTAGCCTTATTCTATGGCGTTGGATATTGGAATTCCTTCTTCAGCGTTCTGATGTACATCAATGATCCTGCAAAATACAACATCGCGGTACTAGTACAACAGATGATTCAGAGCCAGATGATGCTTGCGCAGATGAATGGCCTGGAGTCGTCCGAGCAATTGATCCTGTCGCCGGAAATGGTGAATTCGGCAGCCATTATCATCATGGTGGTGCCTATGCTGGTCATTTATCCATTTCTGCAAAAGTATTTTGTCAAAGGTGTCATGATTGGCGCCGTAAAAGGGTAACTATCCGAATTAGGGGGATAAGCAAAATGAAAAAGAGGATGACAAAGCTGGCTTTGATACTGGCGGGCCTTATAGCTTGTACAGCCATAGTGGCCGCCTGCTCTAATACGAAGGAAGAGAGCGGTAATTCCGCAACGGGAACATCGGCACCCGTGTCCAAGGAGAAGCCCACTCTCTCCATTTCCATCTATGACCGAGGCAATGTCCCTCAAGAGATGGGAACCATTGATAATAATCGCTGGACCCAATGGCTTAACGAGAACGGACCCGTCAAAGGGAAATACGTGCCCATCCCGCGCGGCGAGGCCGTGCAGAAGCTAAACCTGCTGTTTGCTTCCGGAGATGCGCCTGACGTTGTATTCGAATTCGACACCGGCTTCCGCAACCAGATGTACCAGCAAAAGATGATTATGCCTGTGGATGAATTGATTGAGGAGAGCAGCACCGATTATAAGCAATTGCTGGAGAAGTACCCCGCAATCAAGAAGGCTGCCGTCAAGCCGGACGGGAAAATGTATGAATTCGGACGGGTATCGCCGCTCGTCGGCTTCCAGTCGCTGTTCATTCGCAAGGACTGGCTGGATAAGCTGGAGCTTCAGGTTCCGCAAACCTCAGAAGAACTGTTCGAGGTGGCTAAAGCCTTCACCGAGCAGGACCCTGACGGCAACGGGGTGAAGGATACCTTCGGCATCGCCCTGAGCGGTGAAACGGGCGGAACCATCAGCACGATGTTCCGCAACGTTACATGGGTCGTGGATAACGGCAAGCTGGTGCGAGGCTGGGAGCAGGAGAATGCGGCCAATGCCTTTAAGAAGCGGCTGTACGACGCCGGGCTGGTCGATAAGGATTTTCTTGCCGACAAGAATGGACAGAAGGCCCAGCAGGACTGGAACAATGGCAAAATTGGCATCTTTGTAGGCCGGACAATCGATCTGGTCAACTTCAATCAATATTATGAGCAGTTGAAGATTAACGTTCCGAGCGCCGAGGTGCAGGCGATCAAACTGCCGAGGTCCGAATTCGGTCAGTTCGCCATCGGTGTCAACAACCCGGTACAGATGACCACGATTATCAATGCCAGAACCAAAGACCCGAAAGCGGCAATGGCTTATATCGATTTCATGGCCTCTCGTACTGCCGGCGAGGTGCTTCGTTTCGGCGAAGAAGGAGTCGACTCAACCCTAGGAGCGAATGGATGCTTGCAGCCTATTCATGCCGAGGAATTCAATAAGCAGGTATCATGGAATATCGATTTTCAATTGCTGCTATCCCGGATTGAAGTGGGCGCCTGCACAGATATTCAAAGCCAGCTAGATCCTTCGAAGCCCCTGGAACAGGATTTCCTAAGGCTGATCAAGGAAAATAATGAGGCCAACCTGAGCGCCGATGTAGAATTTGCGCCCATCACCCACGGCGAGCACATGCCAACGCTGCCCGAGGACCTCAACATCATTAATACCAATGTGTCGAAAATCGCCGATATTTATAGCAAGGCCGTAGTCTCCGGTCCTTCTTACACGATCGAGCAAGCTTACAAGGATGCGCAAGCCCTATGGAACAGTTCCGGAGGCGACAAGCTCGAAGCTTTCTACGCGGATTGGTATAGCAATAACTCGGAGAATGCGTTTATGGCCAAGGACATGTGGAAATTCGTCAAAAATTAATGGCTGTTCAAGGGGAGGCAACAACATGACCATGTTATTTGCAGACACAGATCAGGGACGATCTTTTGCCAAAGATCCGGCCGTTGTCAAATTGAATGGCGTCTATTACATGTATTACACGATGGCGCCGCCTGTATCTGACCAACCAGATACGGGTTGGGGAATCGGAAGAGGAATTGGGATAGCGCGGAGCGATAATCTTCTGGATTGGGAGAAGATTGGCGAGCTGATGCCCGAACAGGATTGTGAGCGCAATGGCATATGCGCGCCAGGAGCCATCGTGCTTGAGGATAAGGTCCATCTGTTCTATCAAACCTACGGAAATGAAGCCCACGATGCGATCTGCCACGCCATATCTGGCGACGGGTTACATTTTGTGAAGGACAGCTCCAATCCGGTGTTCTCCCCGACAGGCGCATGGAATAATGGGAGGGCAATTGACGCCGACGTGATCCTATGGGACGGCCGACTGTTTATGTACTTTGCTACCCGCGACCCAAAAGGGAAAATCCAGATGCAGGGTGTAGCGATAGCTGAGCTGGACTCCGGCTTCGGCCGAGGAGCTTGGAGGCAGGCCTGCGACGAATCCATCCTGAAACCCGAGCTTCCCTGGGAGCAAGAGTGTATTGAGGCAGCGGCGGTGTGCGAGCATGAGGGCAAGCTGTTCATGTTCTATGGGGGAGCCTATAACAACTGTCCGCAGCAGATCGGCTGTGCGGTCAGCGAGGACGGGATAGGATGGACACGGCTGTCGGATGAGCCTTTCCTTCCCAACGGGGAGCCGGGCACCTGGAACGAAAGTGAGTCCGGTCATCCGTTCCTGTTCAAGGACGAGGATGGACGCACGTACTTGTTCTACCAGGGCAACAATGACATGGGCCGTTCCTGGTACTTGTCGATGACGGAGATCGGCTGGAAGGACGGATTACCTTACGTGATGCAAGGAGATGCCGGGTGAACCAATGAAGTATTAAGACATGAGGGAGGCCCTAAGCCTATTTAGGGTCTCCCCCTATTTTTATACTCCAACGGAGACAGCCCCACCTTGTTCTTGAACACGCGGCTGAAATAGTATTGGCTCTTGTAGCCTACCTTTGTGGCAAGGCTGTTTATTTTGATGTTGGAAGGGGCATGATCCATCACCTCTTTGGCCTTGGCTATTCTAAGGCCTGTCACATAATCGAGAAAGGATTGTCCGGTCTCCTGCTTCATGCGCTTGCTGAGATAGGTGGGATTCATATGAATCAAGGTGGCCACTCTGGTAATCGTCAGCTCGGGGTCCTGGTAATGGTCGTTAATATATTCTGTCACCTTGTTGATCAGCAAAGTCCCGTCTCCACCAGACAGATTTGGGCCCAGTGTAGGAGATTTTTGTGTCTCTGTGTCAGATTGGTCAGGAAATATCTGCTGCAAATGCTGGTTCAGACGAGATAAGAGCTGTTCCAGATCACTTTTGGGAACCGGCTTTAGCACGTAGTCAAAGGCATGAAGCTGCACAGCCTGACGCGCATACTCAAAATTGTCATAACCGCTAATAATGACCACGACCAGCTCTGGAAATTGCTTGTGCAGCAAGCTGATCAGATCGAGTCCGTTCATGTTTGGCATATTAATATCAATAAAGCAGACGTGAGCAGGCTGCTGCTCCAATTGCTGTATCGCTTCCCCTGCATTCTTGGCTTCTGCAGAGACGGAGAACGGATAGTGGCTGCTTTCAATAAATTGCCTCAACCCCCGGCGAATAATGGGTTCATCATCTACGAGCATGATTTTCCACATGTTACTCACTCCCTTTTATAGCATTCAACGGCAGGTGGATGGTCATGGTGGTCTGTTCCTCGCTGCTGCTTATAATCAGCCCATAACCATCCCCATGCAGCATTCGAATTCGATGGTTCACGCTATACAGGCCGAACCCGGTTACGGCTCCGTCCTGTCTGTCCTCCGCTAGCATCTCATTAATTCTGGCCAGCTTGTCTGGCGGGATCGGAAGTCCGTCATTGTGGACACACACGACAAGCTTATCCTCTTCGGTATAAGCCTGAATAGATATGGTGCATCTCCGGTCTTCCAGCGGCTTGATGCTATGATAGATGGCGTTCTCTGCCAGAGGCTGGAGCATGAAGCGTATGACCTGATATTGCGAGATTCCATCCTCGTACTCAAGCTTATAATCAAGAATTTCCTCATACCGGACACATTGAATTTGCAAGTAGCTCTCCACATGATATAATTCCTGCTCCAGCGAAATATACGTCTCTCCATTGCCAAGACTGAGTCTGAAGTAGCTGCTGAGCGCCTCCACTATCTCAACAATATTATCCGCCCCGTATTCTCCAGCCATCCATTGAATGGTATCCAGGGTATTATACAAAAAATGCGGCTTGATCTGCTCATGCACCAGTCTGAGCTCAATCGCCTGTTTCTCTTGCTCGGAACGATACAGTTGTACCAGCATTTCGTTAAAGCTGTGAGCCAGGTCGCCAATTTCATCCTGCCGCGATTCATCCGCACGGATCTCCTGATTGCCCCGCTGCACATTCTTCATCACCTGACGAAGTGCCTGAATAGGGCGAATAATCGAGGTGAGCAGCATCGTTAGCAGTAGCATAAAGATCAAGCCAAGCAGAGTTCCTACAATTAGAGCTGTTCGCTGGGTTTTCACTACAGCCACGGACAGCTCGGAGTCCGGCACCTCAAGTACGATCTTCCATCCCTTTACACTATCAATCGGGGCCTCAAATATACTGACACCCTCGCAGCCTTTGCTGTGGTTGCAATCTGCCATTTGCAGCTCCTGCTCGTCAATTCCCCCGACAATCAGCTTGCCGAGCTGATCATAGAGGGAAATGTCCTCCGCAATCTCCTTCATCTTCTCCAGCGAGACCGCAGCGGCAATGTAGGCAGCCTCTTCAGTCTTCAAAGGCTGAATGGGATAGAGAATGACGACAATCTCTACACCATTTGCCTTGGATACAATAGGATGACTGACCACGTAGTCGGCCTTCGATTCAATGAGATGCTGATAGTAGGGGCGATTCAAAATAGAGAAGGGCTTGTCCTCCATCCCCCAAGAGAAGGCATGAATATCCACGATGCGAATGGATTCATATTCTTCCTGCTTTCGACTTTCGAGTCGATGTGCCTCCTGCAGAAGCTGCTCTCTGGACCATTGATGGCTAGAAGCGAGCGCAGCCAGCGTATCGATTTCGCCAATTCTTTGATTGAACCAATAATCTACTTGATCACTGCGAGCATCCAGTACCTGCTGGGTTAAGCTTTTATTTAACGGAACTACGGTATGGTTCATTTCCATATAAATAGTGACCAAAAGAGCAAGAAACAGCAGCACAAAGCAGCCACCTGAATACAATAAGAGCTTTTTCTGTATAGAGTTCATCATGCTGTCCGGCTCCTTATCTATGGAATCGTGTAAATGGCTTGGAATAAAGCCCGAAAAGGATAAAAAATATCGCAATCGTGCAAATACTTGAGAGCACACCTATCCTATAATTACTCATGTGCACATTTTCACATGAAAGGCGGCTGTTGTCCAGAAGCCTGCTGCAAGAAGTGGATGATGGTCGTCAGAGATGAACTGAAGGGGAGAATGCAATCATGCAACGAATCTATTCTAAACGAGTAATGGCCTTGCTATTAGCTGTATGCCTGATGCTTATGGTCGCTGCTTGCGGAGGCAAGGAGACACCAGGCGCCAACAATGCCGAAGGAACCGGAAGCAAGGTGGTTGAGGGTGTTGGCCAAGGCAAGCACGGAGATATTAAGGTTAAGGTGACCTTTAAGGACAACCAAATTACCGATATTGAAGTCGTAGAGAATAAGGAAAATGAAGTGCTGGCAGAGCCTGTTTACACTCAACTGAAGGAAGTAGTTATTGCCATGAACAGCCCGGAGGTTGACGCAATTAGTGGCTCTACTGTAACGAGCAATGGCTACCTGGAGGCCATTAAGGATGCGATTGCCAAGTCTGGCTTGACCTTGGCTGTGGTTAGCGTCGCAGCTAATACTACCCAGAGCAAGGAAGCCGCCGAACAGATCTATGATGTAGTTGTCATCGGTGCCGGCGGTGCGGGCTTCAGTGCGGCTATTGAAGCCAATCTGGCTGGAGCTCAAGTCGTCCTGTTGGAGAAAATGCCGACTGTGGGTGGGAATACACTCATATCGGGCGGCGAGATGAACGCGCCTAACAACTGGGTGCAACAAAAGCTAGGAATTACGGATGATTCAGCGGATTTGTTCTATGAAGATACGCTGAAGGGCGGAGATAATTTGGGTTCACCCGAGATGGTGCGGATTTTGGCAGATCATGCTCTGGCTGCTGCCGAGTGGCTGCGCGATGAGGTGAAGGTGGAATTCCTGCCGGATCACTTGTTCCAATTTGGCGGTCACTCCAGAAAACGTGCTCTGATTCCAGTAGGTCATACAGGAGCTGAGCTGATTACAAAGCTGAAGGCCAAGACAGAGGATCTAGGCGTTACGATTAAGACAAATATGAAGGCGGATGCCCTGATTACCGATGATCAAGGTAGAGTAACCGGAGTAGAAGCTACAGATGGTAGCGGCAACAAGATTCTGTTCCATGCCAACAAGGGAGTTGTAGTCGCTACAGGCGGGTTTGGCTCTAATGTAGAGATGCGTAAGAAATACAACCCGGAAATGGATGAAAAGTACATGTCCACCGATACACCGGGAACCACAGGCGATGGAATTGTCATGGCTGAGGCTTTGGGTGCCAAGCTCAGCAATATGCAGTATATCCAGACTTATCCGGTATGTAATCCGGAGACAGGGGTTATTTCTCTGGTTGCAGACTCCCGGTTCGACGGTGCGATTCTGATTAATCAAGAGGGCGAGCGCTTTGTCGAGGAACTGGAGCGTCGGGATGTGATCTCAAAGGCCATTCTGGCTCAGACAGGTGGCTACACCTATCAGCTCTGGAATCAGAAGATTGCCGATATCGGCAAGACCATTGAAGTCCATCAGGATGAATACGATATGCTGATTAAGCAAGGCCTGTTATACAAGGCTGATACTTTGGAAGAAGCGGCGAAGTTCTTCAATGTGGATATCGATAAACTGAAGGCTACCGTGGAAAAAGTAAATCAATATGCAGACACAGGCGATGATCTTGATTTCCACCATCGCAGCGGGCTGGTCTCGCTGGAGACAGGACCTTACTATATTCAAAAGGCCGTCCCTTCTGTCCATCATACAATGGGTGGACTTGTCATCGACGAGAAGACACATGTCATTCATGAAGACGGCAGTATCATTCCCGGTCTGTATGCGGCAGGCGAGGTTACAGGTGTGCTTCACGGTACGAACCGCCTCGGAGGTAATGCCATTGCTGATATCTTTACCTTTGGCCGTATTGCAGGACAACAGGTTGTAGCCGAGAATTAATTTAGGAATAACATAGAATCATAAGAATGCTCCCCATACCGTGCAGGCATTTTGTACTTCACCTGTCTACTATATGGGGAGCATATCTATTTTTTACTTTAGTAACACTTGGCTTCGTTCAGCTCTTACAAGCTTGTTCTATTGCAGCTCGATGTAATAAAGATTAATTGAATCCGCCTTGGTGATCGTATGGGCACCAGGGGCAAGCGGTACGCTGACCACACCGTCCGTCAAGGTATAGTTAGTGCCATCGATTTTGATCTTTTTGCCACTCTCTTGGTTAAATACCAGCGTTAGCGTCGAAGCCTCTGTGGTTGTAAATTCAATACGTGTCGCTGTCTCGATCTTCAAGCATTGGGTTAAGGTTAGTCCCTTGTAAACAACCGTGCCCTTGCTGGTAGACAGATTTCCCTGAATATTGAAGAAATCACTGCTGGTTCCCGCCGTTGTGAAGTTATGGGCCAATTCCCCAGTAATCGGGCCTGTGCCTGGATTTGGTTCTGGTTCTGGCTCGGGTTCCGGTGATGTGGAAGAATTGCCACCCACGGACACAAGCTGCGTGGTATAGCTTCTTATTTTATTCATCAGTGCCGTATTCATCGCATAGGACGTATCGTCCACAGCGTTATTAAATTGCCAATCAAAGTCCCCGCCATCCAGCCGTCCGGCTTCCGCAGTGACAATTTGTTGGACCGCATTCACACTATCGATATTTGAACTGGATACCCCCAAATCGAGACGGGTATCGAAGTTATTGTAAGCCGTGCCGCCTTTTAAGGCTTTATACGAGCTGGGTACGCTTTCATTTCTGGATGAAGCCAGATACGCATCAAAGGAAGTGGCATGGGCCGATGTCGTACCACTATTGGAATTCGCGTAAATCAAGCTGTCGGCATCCACGATGATATTGTTGTATGCCTTGATGACGCCGCCATCTTCACCGGAGAAGGTGCCATCCCCCAAAGCGTCGGTGCCTTGCAGCGAGCTCATCATTGGATACTTGGCATGTCTGAAATAATTAGCCTCCACAAACGCCGAAGCCCCGGTAGTCACGCCAACGCCATATTTTGAAATACCATCATAGAAGTTGTTATAAATATGGACGGAAGCCACGCGAATCCGTGGATGACGAGAGTCAGAGTGGTCAAACCAGTTATGATGGAAGGTCACGAAGAACTCGGCAGTCTCGCTTAATCCCACCAAAGCCACCTTGCCCGATTCCCAATAGTGATTATAGGAGATCGTAATGTAGGTCGATCCCTTCTTCAGGTCGGTGGAGCCATCTCCCTTGGCCTGGTCCGCATCGCTCCCCGCAGATCCATAGAAAATATCGTTATGGTGCACCCAAACATTGACGTTTCCGGTATCCATGGAAATGCCATCATCCGGGAAGAGCATCAGCCCTAAGTTTCTCACTTCTACGTTGCCAACGGCCCGGAGCAGAAATCCCCAACCGTATGCATAAGCATCATTACCGATACCTTCCAGCGTGATATTCATTTCGGCATAGTTGTTCTTTCCCTTCACCTGAAGGTAACCGTTGCTGTTCAATTGTCCACTCAAATCGTTAGCTGTTATCTTGCCAATAAAACGAATGGCTAGCGGCGTGGTATCGTAACCCTTCTGTCTCAAATTCAGAATATCTCCCAAGCCTACTCCGGTCTGGGTGCGGCCGGAACTGTTGGTAATCACGTCAAGGGTGACGGTGCGTGCATTCTGGGAGGTGATATATAACACTTGCGCTCCGTTCTTGAGTGCCCCATTATCTTGATAGGCCCCTGATCCGCTCCCGAAGGGCGAATTCGAGGAGAAGGCAAACCCCGATCTATCATGTGAAGCTACGGATAGCGGACCAGATACAACCGCCGTCAACGAGCCATCGGCCCGTCTGGCCTCCACCTTCATCACATAACTCCCGGCGGTTAAGCCTACGGCATCCGCTCTCCAGTAAGCAGGATATTTTCGAATTAACTCATTATCTAGCTGCCGGTAGCTGGAGTCTGATGCATTCGCAGGTTTTACATACACGTTGTATCCTACGGCATTGCTCTCCGGCGCCCATTCCACATACGCCGTCTCATTCCAGCCCCCAGCCTTGGTAATAGAGAGCCCCGCCGCATGGGCGGTATGGCTCGGCAACCCTGTTGCCCCTAAGGAAATCGCTAGGGAAAACATTAAAACCAGACTTAGCGCACGACGAATCCTTTTGTTCACGCACAATCCTCCCAATTCATTTTACTTACCAACTTTTTGATGTAAGCGCTGTCCAAAAGCTGTAAAACTTCCTGTCCTACCCTCCTTTCTCCCCATATCGCCTCTATGACGCCCGATGGACGCACAACGAAGCAATACAGATTATATGTATAATGATCTAAATTATATTTTATTTACCAAAATATTCATGAATTGATCATGAAATGGACTATAAGTAAAGGGGAAGCATAACAAGCTCGCGCAGCAAGCGACGTGGCTAAAGATGACAAAAAAGTGGCCTGAAGCGGCCACTTTCCTGGTTGAGATTTATGATTTTGAGGGCGAAATAGCCGCTTAGGACTGCAAATCCTCGATGGAATTAACATCCTCCATATAAGTAGGCACAGCAAGCCCGGACTTCACATTAATCATATTCGCTCCAAGGTCATCCAGACTATCCCCGTATTTGTCCCAATAATCCGCATGGGTTACTGGAAGCCAAGCTGCTACAATGGCATCCACATCTCCATTAGCAACACCGATCCACATCGGCCCGATCTCTACCTGCAAGGCTTGTGCCTCATATCCAAGCTTCTCCTGAAGCACGTAACGAACTACATTGGTGCTTGCCATCTCGGAATCCCACGCCACATAACTGAGGGTGAAGGTATCTCCATCCACAGGCTCCAGCCCGTCTGTCCATTCCTGGACCTGAGCTTCATGTTCGTCAACCCATTTCTTGGCTGCCGCTTCCGGCTCTGCACCATTTTGAATATCGATCATAACCTCTCCCATATCCTCGGATGTCCAGAGGAATCGATCCAGGAATTCATAGGCTACGGGATGATCGTCTTGTAATCCCTGACGCGCTATAGTGCGGATCTCCTCCGGCTCTCCATAAGTCAGCTTCGGATCGTCCAGATACTTGAGATCATAGGTATTAAACATCCAATGAGGGGTCCAAGCTACAATGACAATGGGCTCTTGCTTCTTGTAGGCTCTGTCCAGCTCTGCCGTCATGCCCGCTGCCGAGCTCTCCAGCAACGTCCAGTCGGACAACTCATAATCCTCCATTGCCTGCGCTGTCAGTCTCATGAGGCCTGAGCCTGCATCGGTTCCTGTAATTTTATAGTCAACCTGCTTGCCAACAGACTCTATTCCCTCTCCCGTGGCAATATCAGACGAACATGCTCCTAACATGAGCAATCCTATCAAGCTAGTAAAAATCAACCATTTCCTCGTGTTCTTCATGCTGTATTTTCCCCTTTGTCCAGTTGTTCAGATGCCTGTATTACATTCTGCAGAAGTGTAAAACAACATTTGACGAAACGCGACAGTCGCTGTGCCGATTAACAACGTTATGATAACAAACAATGAAATTGATCACAAATTTAAAATAGCGTTTATTGCGTTTATACAGAAAAAACTTTACACAAATAACTCCAAGGTAGGGTCGTATTCGCTTGTATGCTCTCTTTTCCTACAAATTCGCTACTAAGAATAATTTTTGAAAAAAATTTATTGGGGAGGTCTTCTTGAGTACAAAAAAAGCGACCTGAATGAGCCAATTCTAATTAGTCGACAGGCATCAAAATAAGCACCATCATACTGGTGTCCGAAGCAAAATCCCAATCTACGAATACATCCACCAGCGTTGTATTTAATATTTGTTCAATGGACGTATTATTCCGTAAATACTTTTTCTCCAAGTGATTAATGGCCTGCTTCAAAGGCTCTTCAAGCTGATGCCTAATCAGTTCCTTAGTCAAATCAATGAGCACACCGGAGCGAGCAACCAATAACGTTCTATCATTAATCATGAAGGAGGCGATTTCCTCCGGCCTTTTCTGAATCTGATCACTAACCCAACCGATCTCCTGATGCAGTTTCTCCTGCCCTTTATATACCGACGGTATCTGCGGTTCATCAACCCACACTCCCGCCTGACGTGCAATTAACACACCTGAACGATTGTGTAGCTCCCAATCATAGTAGAAATCCACCGTATTTATTCCTGCCAGAAGGGTAAGATATGCTTTTATCTCAGGAATTAAAGACGCCATTACGATATCTCTGGTGTGTTGAACCAAACGAATCTGCCCTTGGCTGAGAAGAAGTTTCTCTGTCGGCGTCAGAAAGTTCCGTAAATAAATTACAATAAACGTACGGTCTATGCTCACGTAAATGGACTGCGGTCCTTTGCCAAAGGCATCGCGGAGCATTTTTCCAATATGGCTTGCTATTTTATTCTGGAAGCTGTTCTTGTTCATAGTTAGTCAATTCATCCTCAGTCTGGGTAATACAAGCTTCACCCTCATAATTTAAGTTATTTTCATATCCCGTCCTCAATTGGATTTTAATAAAAAAACCTAAATAAAAGGTTGCTAAGCAACTTTTTATTTAGGCTGATGTCCAGCGCGATCTCTGGTTCATTACGACCTACTGTATCTACGGTTAGTGGGGGAACGTGGCCATTACGACAGCTTTCTTAAGGCAATAGCATCATATCTGTTGCCCTCACCTATTTTAATTGATTTCATTTATGCTTAGCAATCTAAATGTTATTTCTGATGACATATTGATCAATAGCCTGCTGAACGGTCCCCCTCGTCTCTAACTTCTCATGTAAAGTCATACCCAATTCTACTACCATGCTCGCCATTTCCGGGCACACGCCGGTAAGCACTACTTTGCACCCCTGCAAGAAGGCACCTTGTACAATGCAATTGAAATTGGAGACAAGTCTCTGATCAATATAGGTGATGCCCGATAAATCAACGATCAGTTGCTGCAACCTTAACTCATAGATACGGGCTAAGATAAAATCCTGATTTTTCTGGGCCGATTGTGCATCCCAAATTCCTGCAGCCGGCAGCAGGGCCAATCCCTC
Organism: Paenibacillus senegalimassiliensis; assembly: GCF_001486585.1. GTDB lineage: Bacteria > Bacillota > Bacilli > Paenibacillales > Paenibacillaceae > Fontibacillus > Fontibacillus senegalimassiliensis. The sequence continues at coordinate 43,620 of NZ_LN909042.1, read as the reverse complement.
AGCAAGGGGAACAACCTGTACAAGCAAGGGGATACTCATTTCACGTTGGGCATAGAACTGATCATTTTTCCATTCGATGTAGCTTGAAGCAAAGTGATTTTGGTAAAGGTCCAAATGATCATTGGTTTCCCGCTCCAGATCGAAGAAATAAAGCTGGGGTTGTTCACTGTCTTTGTAATAATGTAGCAGTAGCTCCCAGTAGACTCGACGTAGTATCTGAATCCATTCCAGCTTCAGGAGTAAATCCACATCATGATTGGCCCAATTCCTGCCGTGCTCCTTGGCTTGAAGAATCAACTCCTGTACATTCCGCTCATTAAGCGAGCACACCAATGCATGAGAAGATTGGAGAATATAGGCTCCGTCCAACCCTGTCGATCGAACCAAATCCAGAATTTTCTTCCCCTGCTGCTTGAGCATCTGTAAAAAGGCATTTTGATTGGACTCATAAAATTGTGAAAAGCTTTGGCCAGATTCATATCTCCATTCCACCGTAGCCCCTCCCTGTTCTTCATAGAGCGGAAGATGGACAGTAAATTCTGTGCCCCCCCCTACTTCACTTCTTACTCTGATCATACCGTGATGCTCATAAATAGCCGAGAACACCTGTGTTAAACCCATTCCTGTGCCCTCTACTTTGGATGTATAAAAGGGGGTGCCCAGCAGTTGAAGCTTTTCTTCCGGGATACCTATACCAGTATCTGAGATTACAATGACAACTTGCCCTTTAGCCTCATAGTGCTTGATCCTGATGTTCCCCTGATCGCTAATGGCCTCGAATGCATTCTTCAAGAGATTGAAAAAGGCTTTCTTGAGTTGGTTCCGTCTTCCATATACTCTTGCATCTGTATCTAGGAAATGACGTTCAATAACAATTTGATAAGACTTCTCTTGAAATAGGTAAAGCAAAGCTTCCAGCTCCGTCGTAAGATCAATGATATCAAAGGGCTCATCTTCCAAATCCGGCTTGGACACATGCAGCAAATTCTGCAAAGTGTTAATCGCGTTCTCCAGCTCTGAGTAGGCGTACTCCAAATATTTATGATTGGATTCTTCCCTAAGCAGTTGAAGGAACCCCTTCACAGCCGTCAAGGGATTCTTGACCTCATGGGCAATGCCCGCGGCGATTTGACCAACTGAAGCTAACCGGTCCAATCTAAGATCGGATTCGCTTACCTCCTGGTTTTTATTGGATACAGACACAAGAAGCACATCCTTTCGATACATAGATTGTTTTGTTATTTTTTTATAATAAAAAAGCCCAAATAAGAGCCAGCAAGCGCAGCTTTTATCCAGGCTTATGTCCAGCATGATGTCTGGAGCATTAATACCTCTTCAGAGAATGGGGCTTAGCGCAAAAAGGATTACGCTTTTGTCCAAGTGTTCCTCCCAATTCACTAAAACATTATTCATTTTTGCATTTTATCGTCTCGTATGTAAAAAATACCACAATCAACGTCAACGCATACGGACCCCTAAAGCGCCCCTAGCACCAACCTTCCGACATGACTGACCTATTCTCTTGCTCTATCAATCCTCATCCCTGCCTTGAGGTAAAAGCATCTCATCCTTTACCCACTTTCATTGTATCTTTACACAAGAAAGGGTTCAACCATTCTGACAAATTTCTTCCTTTGCATTTTATCTTATATTATTTGGATTTTTGTTATCATTCAGGAGCTGAATCGGGGGATTTTGGGGGAAGCTTATTTTGCATAACAAAAAGAAACTACTCTTTGGCAAAATGGCGGTCTAACCAACCATTCCCTAAAAGAGTAGTATCCTTTGTACCTCAATATACCTTGATTACATCTAAAGCTTACTCAAAATCGTTGCCAGTTCAGCGCGGCTCACGGTCTCCTTCATCGTACTTGGAAACAACGTATCTACCGATACACTTGATCCACTAAGTTCCACATATCTGGATAGGATCAGCTTCATCTGCTCGGTGGTCACCAGGGTATCCGGCATGAAGTTCCCTTGACCATCCCCTGTCATCAAGCCTTGCTCCACAGCCCAGCCAACATAACCACTATACCAACTGTCCTTCGCCACATCCTTGAAGGAATCCACCTGTGCCTGCTCAATTCCCAGATGTCTGCCCAGCGTGGTAATTGCTGTCGCACGGGTTACCGGTAAATCCGGTGAGAACTCACCTGCACTCGTTCCATTCATAGCCCCGGATTCATACAACTGCTTGATTGCCTCATATGAGGCATCGGTTGACTTCACATCGGTGAACGGAAGCCCTCCAATGGTAAAACGCCATTGTGACACGCCGGTGTATGTCTTATTCGAGGATACTACAGCCACTACAAGCTGATACTGACCGTCCTCCTCAGGCATAATTTGCGTAAAGTCATTCTTCAAATCGGATAAAAGATACGTTTCTGAATAGCTTTCCGAAGGAACGTCGGTTACGGTGAGTTGGATGTCACTGTCTGGAACATCTGCGGTGGCTGTAACTCCACTCAGCACAGCTTTTTTGCCAGAGACTACACTTTGGATGCCCGCTCCATCATTAACGGTGAAGGTCACCTTCGTCTTCCCACTAGTATCGGTCGCTTCAGAAATACCTGAGAAGCTATGAGTCGCTTCGGTAATGACGAAAGCGGTCGAACCTTCCCCGCCTTCAGTGGCTGTACCTTGCCCCTCGGAAGCAGGGCCACCGCCAGGTGAGGTTGGCATTCCCTCTGGCATCTGTGGAGGCGTCTCTCCGTCTGGCAGTTCAGGAGGTGTACCACCATCCGGCATTTCTGGACGTTCTCCAGCCTGTGGCGTACCTTCCATCGGTCCGTTACCACCACTTGGTGGATTGCCACCAAAGCCACCACCCATCATGCCAAAGGAGTTGCCCGTATATTGCTGCTGTACCCCATTAATATATAGATTATATTCCGTATCCTTCTGCAGATCCGCAGAGGAGAAGGTCACACTTTGGAAATTCTTTTCCGCTGTATGCTCGAAAATTTCATTGCCTTCCGTGTCCGTCAACTGGATGGTACTGCCCGCGGCCTGCGTTGAAGCAAATGACAGCTCGATAAAAGGCTGCTCCGAGGTCGACGAGGTAGCATCATTACGTGTTCCCAGTGCAATTACGGTACCTCCATTAATCGTGATATCCTTGTCGGCATCCAGACCCCCATCGGGACTACGATCATTCGCCATAGTAACCACAGTGCCGCCGTTAATCGTTAAATATCCGTTGGAATCAATGCCATCTCCTTCTGCTCCAAGACCTGCATTCACGTACAGATACCCATTATTAATGCTTGTGATTGAAATGCCATCCTCATTCGTATTAATGCCGTCATCCTGGGCTTCAATATAGACTTTGCCGCCATTAAGCGCCAGATGCAGCTCGGAATCAAGCCCCTCGTTAGCCGCGGTAATATGCAACTCTCCCGTTCCCTGCGCTTCCCCGGAAATATTCATCGACATTTTGGAATAGAACGCTCCATCATATTTGTGCAGCTTCTTGGTGGTGCCTTCTTTATAAATACGGGCCACATAAGAACCATTTACGGTATTGATAGCATCATCGGCCAGAATAACCTGTGCCCCTGCATTACTTAGATCAACAATCCCCTTCAAATCCTCCGAACTGGAATACGGCTCATATACATTATAGAAAATCACAGCCGGGGCCACCGTATTCGTAATATCTACCCCATCCAGAACAAGCGTTACGATTGCATTCGGATCAGAGGCCGCCTCCTCTCCCAGGTCAATCGCAAGCTGCCCTGCCGACAGAGTCCCCGATACGCGGTAAACGCCCGGCTCGGTAATAGTTACTACAGTATGCTTGTCCGCTTCCTCTGCACTATGCGCATCGGCAGCCGTCCCTTCACCATAACTGCTGTCTTGCCCATCCTCATAATATACAATCTCGGCTCCCGTATAGACGGCTGCCGATGAGCTTGTTGATGCGGCTTGTCCATCTACGGTCACTGCTGTATCCGACAGCTTAATGACGGTCTCCTTAGCAGTTGTACTGGCCAGAGCCGGTCCACATGCGCTGGTCATTGTCAGTGCGAATACAAACATTAAGCACATTGTACGTTTCAACATCCCCACTCACTTCCTTCCATAAGTTTTGGTTCTTGTATGCTCTTAGTCTATATGAGCTGACTTAAACTAAACTTAATCGGAGTTGAATGTTGGCTGAAAGTTGCAGGGTTAGCTTGACGGATTGTGATGTGGAGCTAGAACAGCGGGTGCAAACCCATGCCGGGCGCAAAATTTGATCATTCACCACAGCGCAAAAAAAGCCACCAACCCGTATCCCGGGTGATGACTCTGGAACTATACTTCTGAAGTTGAACGTTACTTGCTCCAATATTGCTTGGCGATTCTTTGGCCTTGGTTAATCTTCGCCCATTGCTCATCTTCCGTTAATTCATTGCCGCCATCGCAGGAAGCGAAGCCGCATTGATGGGACAGCAACAGCCGATCCTTGTCGATAATGCTCGACGCTTCGTCCAGCAAACGAAGAACACGCTCTTCATCGTCCAGCGTATTGGTCTTGGAAGACAACAAGCCCAGTACGATTTCTGTGTTCGGCTTATCCTTGAAGACAGCCAGCGCTTCCAGCGAACCGGCGCGTTCATCATCCCATTCCAGGAAGAAGCGGTCATACTTAAGCTGCTTCAAGAACAGATTGGCAATCTTCACGTAGGAGCCCCCGCCCATGTTACGGGAATCGTAGTTGCCACGGCAGTTGTGCGTCCACATTTTCAAGCCCAAGCTATGTCCAAAGTCGATTACGGTATTGTTAATGTCGATGAACTCATCAGCCAGAGCCTGTACTTCCTCTTGGTTAATATTCTCGCCCGTATACGGGGAGTTTGGATTGTCATCGGCAAATAGCTCCCACAGGCAATCGTCGAATTGCAAAATTTGCCCTCCAGCGGCAGCAAAGTCTGCGACAAATTCCTTATAGGCTTTGACAAGCCCGGCTTTAAGCTCCTGACGAGTCTGATAAACGGCATCCGTGCCACCGATATTATCGGACCAAGACAACTCACCGAAAATATGGGAAGGAGAAGGTACACACAGCTTGGTTTCCTGTTCACCCGCAAGAGTCTTCAGCTTCTTGAACACTTCAATGAAATGATGATTCTTCCCGCTCAATTCACCAGTAATACGCAGGCCGATGTCTTTCCGCGTCTCGTATTTCGAGCTTCCATCAATATCCCGGAAGAAATAACCGTGATCGGCAATATAGCGGCTAACGCCCTCAAAGCCCCAAACAAAATCCAGATGCCACATCGATTTCGAATACTCACCATCGGTAATGACCGACAATTTATTATCGATTTGTTTGCTAACTACATCTTCAATGGCCTTGGCCTCACAGTCCTGGTAACCTTGAAACTCTTGATAAAAAGGATAACTAATATCATCCCGATGCTCAATTTGCGTCTTATATGCTAATAGGTCAGACGGTCGCAACAAGCTCCCTACTGTCTGGAATCTCTCACACATTTCAATAACCTCCTCGGATGGCTCTCATGCTCACTTGTATTGCCTTGATTGTAGCATAGCAGACCATTCGGGGTGTAATACTCAAAAACCATATCTAGTTATAGTTTTTAGCTATAGCTAATAGTTAAAAATTGTGGGGTTGTTATAGTTGGGAAGTCGTGCTACCCATAGTTTTTGAAGAAAGTCGGTGTCTATTTTCAAGTTTAAAATGGATTACAAATTGCACACGGTAACAGCACTTGTTTTGGAAATCTGGTCTCTTGGAATTGCTTGGCACCGGATACAGACGCAAATGAAAACCAGCCACCATCAACTTTTTCGACCTCTTTACCCTTTAAATATGTTCCATTAGGTTTGCAGTATGAACATTCACTCTTATGTAATCTAGAAACATTGGTGGGTTTATCTACATTAAGCCAGTACACACGAATCACCTCCATATTCTCTAATTTTACAGTAAGGGATTATATTCTCTGCGATGTGATTATATTCACTATTCTAGGCTAGAATTAAGTTGGTGTACTCCTGCCAGCTTCAAAGCATAAAAAAACCGCCGAACTAAGTAATCTCAGTCAGCGGCTTATCACTCTCTATTTCTTGCCAGCAATCCGCTTGGCCAGTGCCGTTGCCGCGGTATAGCCTGAGCTCCAGGCCCATTGCAGGTTGTAGCCCCCACAATCGCCATCAACATCCATGACTTCACCGGCCAAATAAAGCCCAGGCACGAGCTTGGATTCCAGTGTTCCTTCTTGTAGGTCTGTCGTGTCGATACCCCCGGCTGTGGTTTGAGCGTTCGGGAACCCGTTGGTATCCGTCACGATGAAATCCCAATGCTTCATCAGGCGGCACAAGGCCTTTCTAGTCTTCCAAGACATATCCTGACACAGTAGATTTTGGTCCTCACCGATGCCCGCCTCTTGCAAGAGGATCGGGATCAGCTTCTTATTCAAGATGCCGATCAGAGAATTTGCAACCGTCCGGTGTCCGAACATGCCCCAATGTGTATCAAGGAAATCAGTAACCTCTTCATCCGTCTTGTCCGGCATCATATCCAGCGATAAGGTCACTGTGTGTCCTTTGGCAAGCTGAGCGGCAGCCTTCCGGCTTAACTGGAGAATGGGTGGGCCGGAGGCGCCATAATTCGTAAACAGCACCTCGCCATATTCGCTGCGGATAACTTCACCATTAGCGATGATGTGTCCCCAGCCCTCGAATTTAACTCCGGACAACTCCTTCAAGTACGGACTATCCAGCTTAAGTTGAACAATCCCGGGAACCGGGTCAATCAAGGTATGCCCCAGTCGCTGGGCCAAAGTATAACCCGAGCCATCCGTTCCGGTCTTCGGTGCAGTAAGACCCCCCGTACAGAGAAAGAGATAATTGCTGGTATAGGTGACCTGTTCCTCGCTATCCGTCTGACACACAATTGTAAAGCGCGGGTGTCCCTCGGACACCATCACGTCTAGCACCTTGGTCTTGAAATAGATCGGTGCATTGCGGTCCTCCAACGCAATCTGAAAAACCCCCAGCACAGAGGCAGCCTGCAAAGACATCGGGTACATTCGGCCATTCTCAATAGCGACCAGAGGGAGGCCAATCGTGGAGAAGAAATCCACAGTTTGCCGGACGCCAAATTGCTGCAATACAGGCAGGGGGAATTCCGCCTGATTGCTATGGTATTTGGTCGACAAATTAGCCGCTTCGTCTCCCCCCGTTGCCGTCGATTTATTCGTTATATTGCAGCGGCCATTACCGGTGGTTAGTACCTTTTTGCCGACACGGTCATTGCTCTCAATAATAGCGGTATCGATCCCCAGATCTCGCGCCGTAACAGCGGCCATAAGTCCGGAAGCCCCCGCACCAATAATGAGCAGCTCGTGATGCTTAGAAGATTGAGATTTATTCATAGGAGGTGAAACCATTCCTTTTTGTCCATATTTTCATCGGAAAATGTGCTTGCCCAGCGCCATCGCGGCCGTATAACCGGAGCTCCAGGCCCATTGCAAATTGTAGCCGCCAAAGTCTCCGTCCACATCCATTACCTCACCGGCCAAGTATAGCCCAGGCACGAGCTTGGATTCCAGCGTACCTGGGTCCAGCTCTTTCGTAGCAATCCCTCCCGCTGTCGCTTGCGCATGCTCAAAGCTATGGGTTTCGGTTACTTTGAACTCCCAGGATTTTAATAGCTTATAGAAGATTTTTTTCGTTTTCCAGGAGAGATCCTGGCACAGCAGGCCCGACTCTTGATCGATCTTTGCTTCCTTCAGCAAGACGGTGACCAGCTTCTTGTGTAAAAAGCCGATAAAAGATTCCGCGACCGTCCGGTGCGCAAATAATCCCCAGTTCGTTTCCAAAAATTCGATAACCTCATCCTCCGTGCGGTTCGGCATCAAATCGATGGATAGCGTCACGTCATCCCTTTTTGCCAGATGCACCGCTGCCTTCCGTCCAAGTTGTAAAATAGGTGGGCCGGAGAAGCCGTAGTCCGTGAAATGAATTTCGCCAGCTTCACTGCGGACGATTTTCCCATTAACAAGGAGGTGGGCTTGTCCCTGAAGCTTGATGCCTGATAGCCCCTTCTGATAGGGATACTTCACCTTCAACTGCACAATGGCCGGCAAAGGCTTGATTAAGGTATGCCCCATTCGCTCTGCCAGCGTATACCCCGATCCATCCGTTCCAGCATTCTGGCCCGTAAGTCCGCCCGTACAAAGAAACAGATATTCGCTGGTATAGACAGTCTGCTCCCCCGTATCGGTCCGGCATGTGATGGTGAATCGCGGTTGATTCGTCGATACTGTCACGTCCATCACCTTGTTGTTAAGGTATACCGGAATGTTCCGTTCCTCCAAAGCAAGCTCAAAAATATCCACCACGGATGCGGCTTGCAGCGACATCGGGTACATTAAGCCCTCTTTCAACCTGGTGAGCGGCAGTCCAAGCACATGAAAGAAATCAATGGTTTGTTGAATACCAAATTGTTGCAACACAGGTAGGGGGAACCCAGACTGGCTTCCGTAATACTTGCGTGACAAAGCCACCCCTTCGTCGTCCGTTCCCGCCCTTGTGGATTCATTTGTTATATTGCAGCGACCGTCGCCTGTCATGGCGATCTTCTTACCAATTCGGTCGTTACCCTCCAGAATGGCGGTATCTATACCTAAATCCCGCGCCGTAACAGCAGCCATAAGTCCTGATGCGCCTGCACCGATAATGATCAGCTTATGGTGCACAGCGTCATGATAATCGTACATGGTTGTTCGTTGCACCCTTTGTCCAAATAATTTATATTTTTTTAATTATAGCATAAGTAGAGGCGCCTCTTAATGCCGACAAGGAAGCAAATAGCTATGCGTTGTCCTCCATCTATCTTAGAACCATCTTTCACGAAAGTTAGAGGAATTATTCCTGCTAGAGATGTGGCACCATTCGCGCAAAAAAAACCGCAAGCTCTGGGAGAATTCCCATTACGCTTGCGGTTTCTTTTATACTAGCAACAATAACTCCACCTATCTCAAGGTAATCGTCACTTTGTCCTCATCTTGTGCGAGCTTTAATACCAAGCCATCTTCGGATTGGGCTACGATATCAGGAACTTCAATGACCACAAACCCCGTTTTCGAAGCTAGCGGCTTTACACTCTCATTGCTAAGGTCTTTATCGATCATCGTAATCGTATAATTATACTCATATTTGTCGTTAAAATAGGCCTTCATCTCAACGCCGCCAATCATGGCCGTAAAGCTATCCGCTTCCGTTCCTTGGTTGGTCACCGTATAGTTCAGAATCAGGAGCTTATTCCCTTCATCGGCGCTGGAAGCAAAGTAATCATCACTGACCTGTTGATTAAATTCAAAAGAGTTCAGCATAATCTCCCAATCACTCAAATTGAACTTGTCCCCTACTTTCAGGCTGACTTCTGCTGGTGCTTCTGGCTCCTTAACCGGTTCTTCTGTAACAACCGCTTCCGCTTGCTCATTACTTGAGTTATTCGTAGCACCTTGTTCCTGTGCCGTAGTATCCGCCTCCGGCGCTTCTGGTGATGTGGACGCAGCATTTCCACAGGCAGTAACCAGTACCAACAAAGCTATCCATAAAATACCTAAACTTGCTTTTCTCAAGATGTATCCCCCTCTATTATCTATTAGTACATATTACCATACATGAGAGTTATCTACCCATGATATAAAGGAAACTCACTTCTTAACTGGAATTGAAAAGGGAGCCTTACTATGCGGAAATGCATAGCCAAGACCCCCTCTATTTGTCACTTCAACTCGTATTAAGCAAGCCATACTTTCTCTGAACCGGGCTGATTTTCTGAAAAATCTCCTCCATAAGGTGACTCGGCAGGCACATGAAATTGCGGGGCTTCGACCGCCTCTGGCGACGGTTGCTGCATATAGGACTCATCCACATACATGATTCTGCGCTGAACCTGCATCAGACCATTCACCACACGAAGCGCGATCCAGAAAAGTACAACACCCAAGCCTACGTATAACAGATATTGCTCATTATACGACCAGTTAATATGGAAATAATGGAACAGGTTATTTTCCAGGATATCCAATTGGATTTCATTCATCAGAATGATATGCACCGCAGGAAGGGCGATGAACCCGATTCCCAAGGCTAACGCCGTCACCATTACCACAAAGAAAACGATACCTGTGACAAACCGCAGTAAGACGAGCATGACATTTCTAATGAATAATCCACCGTCAAAACCCTTCACCATACGCTTGAACCAATTTTGCCCGACTTCGGCTTGTGAATGGTTAGGAGTTGAAGCCGGAGGAGTCGGCAAGCCCAGGATATGTCGAATCAGACCCTGCTCAAAATTCACTATCCCCTGAAGCAGCTTCGCCACTCCAAAAAACATCGGTATTCCGATAAATATCGGGGTCAACACCACGGATAGAACCAACCCCGTAATCGCTAGTGTCAAATAAACAATCCCCAACGGGAGAGATAGCAATAAGTAGAGAATCGTTGCATAGGTTTTAGGATTAAACAGCACCCAACTGACCTTCCCCATCTTGGCCGTTGCAGGCGCTTCTGTTGCCTTCATCATCAAACACTCCCTTTAAGCTGTCATAATTCACGCTCTAAGTTTATAAACCCATTATATCTACCTTAGTTACGTGACATAACCGTCTTAAGGGGGTGCTCGGGCCTAGACTTTGGGCTAGGATTGGGGGAGTTATAAAAGGGAAATTATTCTGTATGTCGAATATACAACTATTGTAGTATTTTACATAAAAGGAGAAGGATTAATGAAAAATATTTTTACAAAGTATGTATTTATCTTGTCCATAATCAGTTTACTCGTTACGCTACCGTTGACGCCAATTTCTGCAGCGCCCAAGTTTACTAACCCGATACGCATCTACGTTGAGGACAAGGAAATTAAACCTACTGTTTCACCTGTTTTGAAAGGAGGGAGGGTGTACGTAGAATTCCGTAGTATCGCTTTGGCCTTAGGTTTTGCTTTTAAGTATGATACAGCTAATCAAGTTATCACCGCCGGTTCGGAAGATATATCATTTAAAATTGACATTAAGAATGGCACAACCTACATAGATGGGAAGCTGTACGAATTTAATTCGGAGGAGCCAATGACAATCGCTTCCGGGAGCAACACTTTGGTCATGATTCATTTGTTCAATGCAACGGACTATACATATGCTGATTATAACGGCGCGAACAGGACCGTGACTATTTCTGAAAACTTATGGAGAGAACCAAGAACATCAGATTTTCGCTCGATTCGCTTAGTGATTGAACAATTTTTTAAGTCAACCTATGACAATGCCACTATCACAAAATATGAAGTCTCACCTTCATGGGGAGCCGCCACCGTATGGGTTGATGCAAAAATTCCCAAAAACGAAACCATGTTGCTAAATCACTTGTTACATACGGAATTTCAATTAGAAAGACAAGAAGACAACCAGTGGGTTATTCAAGAAATGTACTCCAAAACAGAATACTTGGACTATAAATCTTTGGCGCGGAAGGAAGTAGAGGTGCCTGAACCTGATAAATCTAGTATAAAAAGGGTGATCACCTCCTATTTCAAAGCACTGGATGAGAAAAATGCGGAGGCAATTGTGAGCCTGATATCTTCCGACGAAACTAAAGAGGAGTTGCTTAAATATTACAATTGGGAATTTCAACGTGAAATGTCTAAGAATACTGGTTATAAAGTAGACGAACAACCTATCATTGTTACTTATAACTCCGATGAATCCATGGTTTACACCGTTTTTTCAATAAAAGAAAAAGTAAGTGAGAATCCTGTTCATTTTCGAGGCTACTATCTCTTGCCCATTGTTAAGGCTCCCGATGGAAAATGGTATCTTTCTTCTGATAATGAGATTATGCTTGGTTATGAAAAACTCTCTAATTAGTTAAAACCAATGGGGAGCAATGCCAAGAGGAGAGGAAAAGAGCACTTTAATTGGTGCTCTCAGAATTGATTCTGTAAAAGAGCGAAATTATGTTGAAGATAATGAGCTAATGGATAGCGGCCCTGTTCCTGTCTCCAGATATCTTGAGAAATACGAACGGTACCTATCACAATCATGGCTATGAGGCGAAGTGAAGACTGCTCCTCTGCTGGCCACAATTCACACAAAAGTTCTGCTAAAACGTTCTCCATATCCAGATTAAAGACTTCTTTCCGTTTGCGTAGCGACTCGGACGAGCTTATGACCCTGTCTAAATCAACGGTTTCCTTTGTCACGTATAGGGATGCCATTTTTAGCAGGCAGCTTTTTGCAGCATCAAATGGAGATTGGTTTATTGCTTCCTTAAGCATTACTACTCGCAACTCATCCAAGAGTTCGTCGTATTTTGCAAGCAGAACATCTTCTTTAGACTTGAAATAATAGAAAAAAGTCCGGCGTGAAATATTAGCCGCTAAAGCGATCTCATCCAAAGTCGTTTGCTCGAATCCCTTCGAAAAAAACAACCCCAAACTTTTTTCAACAATCCGTTCACGCGTTTCTCGTTTCTTTCGTTCACGAAGACCGTTAGAGATATCTTTGGACATGCCTTTTTTGCTCCTTCCGGTTCTGAGACCAAACTCGCAAAAATTGTAGCAAATATGCGGCAATCCGTCTAGTTAGACTGTATTATCTAAAGAGCTGGCGCTTCAATTGCTGTGAGAACCGCGCTACTATGCAAGAGTTCCATAGCACGCTCCTCATCATATGACTCGATGGAAGATCGGATTTCTTTTAGGCCTTCAAAGTATTTACCACTAATACCATTCAGTGCTGGATCGATGATAAGTCGTGCCAATGCTATACCAGATTCCTTGGGTGAATGGATATTTTGTGTAATGAACCTTCGCATCAGCGGTAGGACTCTAGGCATTACTAAATCCCACATAAATCGGATTAAACCCGTATACTCGCGCGCAAGGCCGGTTCCAGGCATCATACCTGGGTCAAATGCATTAACGGTGATTCCCTCGGGCAGTTGCTGAGCAAGCCCATATGTGAGGTATATACTAGCAAGCTTAGATGTAGAGTATCTGCGCCCGCGGTCAGCGTTTTCATCGTCATTGGCAGCGGAAGGTCCAAGCTCTCCTTTGGCCAAAGCGAACGTTGAGTTCCAGGCCGGCGCTGGAACGGTAGCCCCAGCGGGAAGTCCTTCCATTTGCGCTGGGTCATGTACACCGCTAGCAACAATAGCAATTCGGGCAGGCTTCATAAATGATGGAAGCAGTAGGTCAATAAGCAAATAGTGCCCGAGAATGTTTACTGCGAAGGTTGATTCAAATCCATCCACCGTAAATACCTTCTTACCCTGAACGCCTGCATTGCAGACAAGGCCATACAGAGGTGGGATTTCTTTCGCTTCCAGCCTTTGCTTAAGCTTTGCTGAGAAGGCCCGGACTGATGCGAACGATGCAAGATCCAACACCATCGCCTCCACGCTCGCTTCAGCCATAACAGACTTGCGTAGTAAATGAACTGCCTCTTCTGCACGCTCAGGGCTACGGCAGGCAAGAATGACATGATACGGCTGCGATGACATCAATAGTGTACTTGCGCAAGCGTATCCCAGACCCGAGTTACCTCCCGTAATAATGACTGTTTGCCGCGCTGTTTTATTAACCATTTGCTATTAATCCCCTTCCACCATTTAATTGCACTCAGTGTTTTTATGCACTTGGTGTAATCATATTATCGCACTTAGTGTAAAATTAAAAGAGGGAAATTTATTTAAAGAAAATGGGACAGGAATTACCCTGATTAAATAGGCAGTGATTCAACAGGAAATTTTAGTAATTGTCTGTAGAATATGCGGCATGGACCTTAAGCTTAAGATATAATGAACTCAACACTATTGCCTGTGAATACTTCAGATTTCGGAGGAGTTTTGAAAATTATTGTTTATTGCAAGCTTTCAAAGATGTTTTCAGCCAGATAGGGAAGGAAAACGGAAAATAGCTATTATCATATCGAGGTGATGAAATGAAAGCTCTATATAAATTGTTGTTTATATGTATGGGACCGCTCTTAATTTCGGCCTGCTCACAAAATGTGATAAGTAATTCTTCCTCTGCTCATTTGGATCTAAGTCCTCCAGTTGAAATTTCAATTGATGAGGCTGAAGCTAAGGTCCCGTTTAAAATCAAACAACCATCCATTCCTTTTCAAGTTACTCAAAAATCAACAAGGATTTTAGACACCAATGGTAAATTTGATGCCGTAGAAATCACTTATGCAAATACTGATGAAGGATCGAACCTCATCCTAATGATAACAAACTCAAAAGCGGACACGCCTCCGACTGGGAAAAAAAGGCTAAAATTAGCTAACAGTTCGCAAACGTGGGACCAAGGCAACGAACATATAAGTGCCATCTACTGGAGAAATGAGGGTTTAACTTACTCTCTTATTTCAGGAAAAAATAATAATCTCGATCCACTGTATGATTACCAATCACTGATTGAAATAGCAAATACGATAAATTGACCGTGGTAGTGTTCATGGTAACGAGACATGAGATTATAATAACTATCTTTTTTAGGGACAAAAAAATCCGCAACCGAATTAGGTTGTGGATTTGACATATGGAGGCGAAGGGTACCCACTAAGTGCTGAAATAAACGGCCCTGCCAACACATTTGGCGGGGCTCTCATATTCCCAAGCGCTTGGGAGTTTTAAGGAGCTTGCATACGCTCCTAATTCATAAATACCACATACGTTGATCCCACAGCGATTAATAGAATAGATACCTTCTCGACAAAATATGGTAAATAAAGCAAGGAAGACCTTTATATTTTGTGTTAGAATGTCTCTAATTTTGTTGAGGGGGAAACTGTATGAAATTTAAACTTTATTCTGCTTTGGTACTATTATTCATCCTGTCGGCGTGTACAACGTTGAGTGGAACTATCTCTGCTGATGATGTAATCTCCAAGTTTAAAAATGCTGGATTAGAGGCAGAGAATGTGACAGATGTAAAAGCAGATGATATGGGATAGCCCCTATGAGATTTAAAGAAGGAAAAAGATTATATACACCGTCAATAGGAGAAGGTGCAGGAGGAAAGGTGTTTATTTTCGAGAAAAAAACAGACATGGAAGAGTTAAAAACTTACTATGATGAACTTGGAAAATCAATGGCTATGTTGTTTTCACATACCTACGCTAAAGGTAATATATTATTGCAAATAACTGGAGAAATGGAAGAAGAACAATTCAATAAATATAAAGAAGTTATTGACGAATTGTAAATCATAACCACCCGTCCAACGGGTGGTTTGCTCTTGGGGTATAACCCCCTGTTGCCAAACTGCGCCTAAAGACGCTAGCCTGACAGCAAAACTGTTCAAGGTCAGTGTTGTTTGTCTCTTTCACTTACCAGTCGAATTGGTTTTACTTCTTGTTGCTACGATGACTACTAAATGAGCTTCTCACTCTTTTACACTCAACTTGTCTACCGCCTGATTATGTGCCTCTTGCTCACGTATATACTGCTTCGTTTAACCCCAGTGTCCTTACATAGTAGACTTCCGCCCAAAATTCCGATTCCCGTATTTGCACTTTAATTGGGTGTGCTTTTCGAAAATCATCAGTGAACTTTTCCCCTTCAGATATCCCATGAATGACGAGACAGAAATCTTTGGGGGATCGCCACCACCATGTGTACATGATCTGGCATCATATGCCCTTCTATAATCTCCGCTCCCTTGTACTTACTATAGTCGTTTCATGATTTCAATCAAGTCTTTTCTCACTTGATTATAGATTTCTTTCTGTCTATACTTCGGGGTGAACATAATGTGGTATTTGCACATCTACTTGGTGTGCGTAAGCTATAGTTCTTGTTTGCCATCTAAGACCTTTCCTTTCAATTGAGCCTGAATACCTCAATTCTATCGGCTTGGTCTTAGTGGTCAAACCCTCTTCCCCTCTACCCGCAAAGCGAGTAGTTCTTTGTTTCTCATGCTTTGCGTGCTCAACTAGCTAAAGCCTAGCAAAAACGGACACCACTTGGTGTCCGTTTTTCAGTACTTAAATGGAGGCGAACTTACACTTTTAAAAACCCTGTCAGTTAAATTCGATAAAAAAGATAATTTAAAAAGGCCCTGAGGGCCTTTAAATATTTTGTGAAGTTACGCTAATTTATTTTTTACCTCTATGCAAAGTTCAAACCCTAAAACTACGCCGCTTTTAGCGGTGCACCCAACTAAGTTGTTTAGGATATCTTCCAGTTCATAAGCATGCTGGGCGTATTGAGGGTTTTTTGTTAGGTCGTATATAATTTCTTCCAAACGAACGTAATCGCCTTTTTCATTATTCCTCACTAACTCCAAGGTTTTGTTCGTTGCAACTTCTAATAATGGATCAAAAATGTTATCCATTTATGTTTCTCCCTCTTTAGTTAATTTTATGGTGTTTTTATCTGTTACTAAGCAGGAAAAATTATTGTAACATCATTTAATTGCAACCTAGTTTTGTGATATTCTTTATTCGTAACAGAAAAACATTAAAGGAGTCTCCCATGTACTTTACCCGTGGGAGAAGCTTACTCAAAGTCCGCCTCAAGGATCGGGGTATCAAGCAAATTGAATTAGCCCATAGAACGGGCATATCCAGACAAATGATATCCCAATACGCTAACAATAGGTCCTCCATGTCCGTAGAAGTTATGAAGACAATTTCGTATGTACTCGGCTGTCACATGGAGGAACTATATCAGTGGGAGCGGCATAATAAAGAGTAAGCTCTCCCCGGTTGCTTGTAAGGTGACAACTTACAAATCTTATCCCTCTCCGAAGTCCAACACCCCTCTCTCCATCCATTATGTAACCCCTTTATTTCTATCGAACCGGTTCATATCCCTATGATAGCAACAAATCAAATGGATTATTTTGTAATGTCGAATTATTCCTAGTTACTGCATATTTAAGAACTTTATTGCTGAAAATAAATTTTAAAATATGCACAGAAGGGTATTGACACCGTGGAATATTTTAGGGAAAGAATTGAGAAAACCAGGGAAAGAATCCATCGACTAGTTAACGAGAAGGGTTTCGACCATCCAGATGTATTGCAATTAAGTAAGGTAATGGATCAAATGCTCAATGAATATGACAATTTGGTGAACAAGGGTAAAAATGAAGCTTCTCCGCCTCCTAATAAATATATTAGGATAATTCCAAATGGAAGCGGCTACACAATGGTTTTGAATGATAGGTCTAATGTAGAGGTTTTGGGACAGGCTGATTCATTTGATGATGCAAAGACTCTCGCCTTTTCCCGTTCAGACAATTTTGAAATACCCGTCTTTTATCTAGAGCAGAAACTAAAAGATAAATAAGAACTTATGTTCTTGTTTTGATTATAGTACCCCGTTGCCATTTTGGCAATACAAAATAAACGACCACTTCGGCTTATGCCTATGTGGTCGTTTTGTTGTGCTGCTCCAAAAGTAATTCAACGGCCTGATCCAATAGCTTGGACTTCGGAACTTGTGTTTCCTTGTGAAGTTTGTCAAATTTCTCAGCCAAATCATTACGCAATGAGTTTGATAGAGCCTTCCTATTTACTAGTCCTCTGTTCCCTGCCTCTTTCATTTCGATCACCTCTTGAGTATATATTAAAACAAATCCAAATTGAATGCAATTAATTTCAATTTACTACTTGCAATTGAATTCAATTTAATGTATAATAAAGACATAAAGAACAAACGGAGGTAATGGAAATGAAGGTAATCAAAATGACCCATAAAGAAAAGGTTGATATGATTCGGAACTTCATCAAGCCGGGCACAAGATGTTTTGCCTATAACCAAGATGATATATACCAAGCCGCAAGTGAGGTTGCGGGGTTTGAGGTCAAGGCGCGCATCAACATCAGAGGGGGGTGCGTATTCCTCGACAGCGAAGCATCGGCTGAAAAATATGTAGATGAAATGTGTGCAGAGCGCTAAACAGATAAAAGCCGCCTGATGCGACATCATTAAGCGGCTCGGATGGGAAAACTACCAGGGGCTCTCCCGTCCTCCATCTTATCAAATAAGTTGAGGTAACGAAGAGGTAAGTATTCAAAATGACCCATAAAAAAGAAAAGGAGATATTACAATGAAAACAGTGACGCTTTACAAGGAGACGTTGAAGAACAAAAGCACGGGGGAAATTGTACATAATTTTTCGGTATCTAAGTGTAGCTTTGAAACAACTATATTCGCCCATCTTTCGGACTTGGAACATTTGAGTTGGGATGAAGGAGCGGAGTACATTCTTCCGGAAGAGTTTGAGGTGGTGGCAGAGAGGTTTGATTGGTATGAGAAGGTAGTTTTTGTAGGAAGTAAAGACTCTATCGAGATTAATAACGTAGACGGCGAACCGATACTCAATATACCGAATCACCCCGTAAAATTAGTGAGGGCTCAAAGCTAAACGGTAATACCCTACAGTAACTTTTTCGACCGCGAAGTCGGGTGAATCGCGCCAGAGCGTTTCGATCGGTGTTCATCTAAAATATAAATATTGAATTTACGGAGGTTTTGAGAATGAATTATGGAAAATTGAAGTTTTCTCACACATGCACCAACGAAAGCGAGAAGTACATCCTCGTCGGAAGCGGGAAGGACTACATCAGTGAACACGACACACCGGAAGAAGCTGCGGAAGCGCTGGGGAAGATATCGATAGGCGAATCAAAATGGGGGCATGTTCGCGTTTTGTATCCTGGGGAAACTTATACATTCGAGTTCTCCAAGCGATTATACCCGGACGAAAGCTACGTGGATTGGAGCCTGGAATGACAATAAAGATGAGAGCGGGAAGTTTATGCTCTCATCTTATTTTTTCGGGGAAAAGCGCGGCCCAGGCGAAGCAGCGAGAAAAATCGCCAGTCCACTGTAGTGCATCTAAATGTATTGACGCGCCTACTTCAATGCGATCCACAACATAAGGCAAAGGTGCCGGTCTCTTCGCTTTGGTTGCCAGTGGTCCATTGAACGTTTCGTGCATCATTCGCCACAAAGAACCGTCGTCTTCCTTACTGCATGCTGTTGTTAGGATTGGGGCACCTTCCGGTCCATACACCGTGGTAACTGCGGTTGGGCCCACTTGGGTCGTCTTGGCTCGGTATATTTCGAATAATTTAACGCCCTCCGGTTTAAGCGCTTCTTTAAACAAGCGTCTCATTACAAAGTACATCTTTTTGTCCACTTCGCTCGCGTATGACTTGCGTGTGTGCCCTGTATTTAGTGTTACGTGGTTCAAAAATTCCGTTTCCATATTCGGCTACCGCCTTTCTCAATTCCAACTAAACTTTCTACATCTCAGATATTACCACATTTTCCGCAATCATCGAATGAAATAAAAAAAGAGCCTCGCCAGCGTAATGCTGACAGGGCTCTTTTACCTATGCTTTAGGATTTTGTACGATAATTATAACTTGCTATCCGTAAATTTTCAACCCGTTTTCCGAAGTAATCCTTATCAGTCTACGCAACCAAACACTATTTTTACGTTTATTTTGCAACCGTTATTTGGATGCAATCACAAACGTAAGCCAGGCTAACTCCGATGCCGTGAGCGTTCGATTCTCGGCCTTTTGCAACCAATTTTGATCAGTGATTACTTTACGATCCAGAAGCTTTTTAACATTGTCCTCCACTACGCCCCATTGATAATTGCTCAGAATCAATTTATCTTCATCTCCTTCTCCATCCAACTCTGCGGCCACTCTATTTTTAAACTCAATCCACCCCGTCCACTTGCCACTGTCATACATTAGGCGCGGGCATACCTTACCGGACCAATCCCAATGCCGCCGCAAACGATCTATGCCCCAGCCACGCTCCTTGAGCATTGCAGCAACCAACTTGACGGCATTGTCCAGAGACTGGCTATAATTACGCTCGCATATCTCCACGCCGATGCTGGTACGGTTACCACTCTTTGCCCTGCTGCCATCTCCGGCATGCCAGGCTGACTCATTAAGCGGCAGGCACTCAATGGCCTCTTTGTCGTCAACGACGATATGATAACTGGCTGTACGGTTGTTGCTAGGATTGGTTAGCCACGCACGCTCATTTGCGGCGGTGCTGGACGGATTGCCTGTGTTGTGGATGGTAATTGTCGTCGCTGCCATAGCAATGCCGGGACGGCGGTTGTGGGCCGTCCCTTTGGCTATATGGTCTTTGCGATAGGTCATTTACTATCACCGCCTAGTTCGGCATCCTCTCCACTTTTCCCCCTCAATACAGCGATAGCCCGTTGCAGCACCGGCGGGATGGGCGCTCCTAAACGGCCAGCATTTTCAAGCAGGCTTAGCAGCTCGTTAGATAGGTAGAAGAATATAGCGGCATCCCGAAACAGATGCGCATCCCCTAATGCCGTATCAACTAGGTGTGCCACGGCCACAATGGCAAGAATCATCACTTTTCGAGCAATTCCCCATCCTCCAATTCGGCTGCTTAACTTGCCTTCGTAGCCCGCTGCAACCACTCCTGAAATGTAGTCGAATACGATGAAAGCCAGTAGAATGCTAAGTAATGGTGACCAACCTCCAAATAAAAAGCCAGCAACGATGCTGGCCGTAGGTAAAATCGCTCTGTACACGTTATCCAATATAATCATTCCTCTCGATTTAATATAATTCTCCCGGATCAGCTCCGAGGGTAAAATAAAAACGCCTATTTGGCGTTTGGTTCTTCCTTCTTCTCTTCTGTCTCAATACTCTTTCCCAGGGCCGCATGAACTTTTTTCATGAATTCTACTTCTTCGCCCGGGTGATAGGCCATCGCCACAGAAATGACCCCGCATACATCGTGGATGGTTGGTTCAATCAATAGTTCGATTTTAGGCACTGCTTTCATGTTCGTTCCTCCCATAATAAAAACCCCGCCGTATGGAGGGGTTTAATCTTTTTCTTATGCTGCTGGAGATAAAGCTTCGTCCATTAATTTTAATGCTTCATTATACTCTTCTAGCCGCTTTTTTACCTTCTCCAATGCAGCTTTCGTTTTTTCTACATTCGTGGTACTTTTGGGATTCTGCAATTCTTCCTCATATGCATTTATAGCCGCTTCCGTTTGAGGAATCAATGTTTTTGTCATGAACGATTTTTTTTCCGAAATTTCCCTTTCTGTCAATCCATCATACGGGTTGCTCGACACAATCTCTGCATCGGTCTCATCTTGAATCGCTTCTTCTGTTGTCGTTATTTTTACAATCTTCGTATTATTATCCACGCTTATATCCCCTCCCATTTTCTCGGAAAAAGCTCGTACTGGAGCGAACGTTTTGTTTCCAGCCACTATCGCCTTATCACTTAATTCGCTACCGTTGACCAAAACGGTGTACTCTCCCGTTATTTTGTTACCTACAAGAGATAGCTGGTTCGCAAACGCGCCTACCGGTACAGACAAAACCAATCCGACGATAATCCCAATAAATAATTGCTTAAATTTCTTCAATTTTCCTTACCTCCCGATTTTAAGTTATATGACCATTATAGCGATAGAGGTATGAATTTGTCTCGCATTTACATTCCGATATGTTCCATTATATCGATGATAGTCTGTTCGACGTCAACGATACTCCCCATTCTTACAACGTCATAGAATCTAGCGTCTCCTTGAATCAATACATCTCCATAACTCCGCAGGAACAATTCATTATCCGCAATAACGTGCATCCCGCCGGATATCGAATAAACCTGTCCTTCGGATTGTCCGTTCGGTCCCCAAAATACAAAACCGCCCATGCCGGCCCCAGTGTTGTACCCAAGCGTAACTCGCTCCCGATTCGTGCTATCGAAGGACCTGAAACTATAATCATCCATTTCTATGCGTCTTCCGCTGGCCGCCGTTCGAATCAGTGCCCCGGTTACTACGCCGCCGTCAATCTCGGCTCCCTCGATGTACGAACCATATATACGCCCCCCGTTAATAATGGATGCGCTAATTTCGCCCGAGAACTCCCCTCCGACAGCCTTCATATGTCCGGATTCATCTACGGAGAAGTTGTTTCCAATCTCGATGCTGCCCCCGCGAAACTTACTGGCTGTTACAATCCCGGTAAACTCATATTCCCCGTTAATGGGATCAAAATACAGCGCATCTTGATAGCTTCCAGATCCATTCCCTTTCTGCATGCGGAATTCATCCGCGTTCCATTTGCTTCGGGCCATCTTGTCATAGCGTTCAATTACGATCCCCTCGTCCGGGCCTATCTTGACCCCATACATCCATTTGTCTTTACCTACCGTTGTGGTTCTGATGCGATAGATTTCATCTTGGATTCCTCTGATGTTGTTCGCTATAACCACTTTGCTGTTGATACGCCGTTTGGGGCTGTAACTGTATTGGATGATCCGTTGTTCTTCGTTGATGCCCAGTTCTTCATCTACGATTTGAACGACATCGCCCAGTTCGAACTCTTCCAGCCCTGCGAATTCTGGTAGTGTCCGAAGTTCGACCACATCGATTTCATAGGCCGTTTTGATCTCGCCGGACTGTCCGTTGACATCCTTGACAATTCCCTTGATGTTCTTGCCCAGGGCGAATTGCGTCCCTCGGTTCCGCCCCCTGCTGGCGAGTATCGACACATTATATCGGTCGTATCTCAATTCCCCTTCACAATGCTCCGCGATGATTCTTACCACGGCCCGAGCATCCATATTTTCTTTTATCGCTACGCTGATTATTCCGGTGGGCTCTACGCTGCCAACGCTAAACCCCGTTCCTTCCAACGCTCGGGAGAGCAATGCGGCTGGGGAGCCGGTATGAATGAAGCCTCCTTCGAATCTTGTGAGTAGCAAATCGTATCCGACTTGTTCACACTCCGCAACGATAACTACCATTCCGTCCGAGGCCCGGGTCCGACGGCTGCGGATGATGTTGAACCATTGCCCCTCCGCTTCCGCAAAGTTTCCCACCTGGATGTGCGGGCTCTTTTCTTCGTCCAGGCATATCGAGAATTTAAGGACGTAGCCTGCGTTGATACTTTCGGTAATTTCATCGTCAAAATAATTATCCAGGACAGCTACCGGTCTGCGCTGGTTATCTAATATAATGATCAAATTACTTCCTCCCTTACTGGACCAAATATCTTTTATGCTGCTCCCGCTTACGCTCTTCGGTGATCCGTGCATAGCGCAGCGTGGTTTGTGGATCGGAATGCCCCATAAGTTCCTGGACGGCAACCAGTTCCGCGCCATTATTTAAGGTTAACGTTGCAAAGGTGTGTCGAAGCACGTGCGGGCTTACCTTGCCGGATAGACCAGCAGCTTTGGCAATCACATCAATCTCCCTCTGAATGCCTCGCCGGGACAATCTACGGGATGGACGGCGCTCCGTGACCAGGAGGGCGTCACAATCATCAGTTCTTTTTGACAAGTATCTATTTAGGTGATACATCGCCTTGAAGCTGAAATACACTTCGCGCTCTTTATTGCCTTTACCAATGACACGACAACTCATAGCCTGGCGGTTAATGCTGCTTCGGTTCATGCCGTACACCTCTGACAGTCTGCACCCGGTCGCGTATAGCACTTCAATAAGCGCCCGCTGCCGGATGGTCCGGCATGCTTCCCGTAACATTTCGAGTTCAGCTACGGTCAGCGCTTTTGGGAGTCGTTTCTCCTGTTTCGGCGTCTTGAGACGTGCCGAAGGATCGCGCTGTATCAATTCCTCCGCCGCCAACCATCCGAAGAAGCTTTTGAGAACTGACAACTTACGTCCGACTGTACTCATTTTCAGATGATTGTATTCGCCGAGGTACGCCCGAATATCTGCGGCCGCTACATTATCCGTCCGCTTTGTTACTTTCCGGAAGAATGTCTTTAGTTCCAATCTGTACCCTTCGAGGGTAAGCGGGCTAAGCCCCTCCAAGCGCTTCGACGACAAGAACATTTTGACTTTCTCGTCGGCATCCGGGTGAGGTTCATCCTCTTCCACCTTCTTGATATAATATTTAGCAACAATGAATGACAGCGAGGTTTTTGTCTGCTCGATCTGCAAATCGGGAAACGATTGATACATAACAGATATGACTTCGGATAATAATTGTTCTCCTGCGTTCATCGACCTTCCGCCTCCTATTGTTACGAATTTCGTTATCATATTATCATTATACATCGTTACTATTTACGTAACAATAGTAAAATGATACTATTTTCGTATCAACCGTTGGAGGCGATGTTATGATCGAAATTAAACTGGAAAGCCTGCTTGCTGAAAAAGGGATTTCCCAGCGAGAAATTGCAAGGCGTACCGGGATACGCCACCCCACTATTAGTGAAATGTGCTTGAACAAGTCCAAGTCGCTGCCCGTTAACAACCTCTCGAAGTTATGCCAATCTTTGGAGTGTGATATCTCGGACATATTGGAATACAAAAAAGAGCCTGCGGATTAATTCCGTTGGGCTCTTTTTCTCGTTCTGTCTGCTGCGCAATATGATCCAATTATGAAGCTAATCTCCGCAATAAATCAACTATTACAGGAACGTAAAAAGTCTCGTACCCCAAGCCGTTAGGATGAGTCTTATCCCCGTGCCCCGTGCCGTAACTATCATGAGTATACAGGTCTACCATGCTTGCAATATTGGTATTAAGATTTCCTACGCGATAGATATCCGCGATGGGTACTGACCACTTTTCACACGCCGTCTTAATCAAATCGGCAAGTGTTTTTTGCACAGCGTAATCTCGTGATCCCATGTTGTGTACTGCAACAAAAATGATTTTACTCGTTGGATACGCTGCCTTAAGTTTACAGATAGCCTTTTCCATCGCCCCGATTGTGGTCGTGTCGTCAAAATCAGCCTCTACGTATGTGTTACCTACCACGCCGGCACTGATGGTATTGTTTGCAATTTGGATAATATCGTTAGTCCCGCCCTCTAGCAGTATATAATCCGGGACTGTGGTAACCACGGAAATCGCATTATCGATAAAAGTAAGTATGGATGTGGATGCGGTAGCGGTCGAAAAAGTTGTACCCCCAGCGCTATACTCATAGTTGGTCATTCCGTATTTGCTGGCAATGATATCGGCGTACCCGACACTACTATTACCGTTTCCGTAGGCAATACTATCTCCTAAATTCAGAATACTTTTACCGACCAGGCTACTATCTCCATCATCAATAAACGACATTTGGTAATCATTAAGCCTTATCCTGTCTAAAAATACTTTGTAATAGGGCTCGTATGCTGTAACAGAGGCTCCTACCTCCATCATTATTGTAGCCTCATATTGCACATGATAGCTAAACCGGATGTATCCATCAGCGGTTGGTGTGTAGATGTAATTAATTGAGTCCGCATCCACAAAGCTTGCAGATATTGGTGATTTGCTGTTAGTATACGGTAGCATCTTTCTAAATCGCGGAGAAATTATATATGAATTTCCAGCGCTGACCTTGATAAAATCAGTCGTGCGGTAGCTGGAATTATTAGTAATTACTCCGGTTGCCTCAAGATGTCCGAGAGTTACTATAGATGTGTCAACCAAGTTTTTGCCTGTTGTATATACGCCGGATACATCATTAATGTTTATCGCGGGTAAACCCATGCTTTGGTACACCCCGCCAGCCGTCCAAGCTGATCCAGACCAGTAATACCAGTTGCCATCGGCGGTAACGCAATAAATCCCGGTTGTGCCCGTTGGATACGCCGCCTGGAGCGCCGCAAGAGTCAAGTACGTACCTTTTGGCGATCCGCTGACTATGGTTGCTACTTTTGTATCCACATAACTCTTATCCGCTTTGGCTGCTACAGTGATGTTTGTACTGTCCAGACTCGTCTTGTCCGCTTTGGTATTTTGCAGATTAGTCAAACTGGCTTGCACCGTGGCTTGATCCGCTTTATCCGTCAATCGGTTCGTCACATCCGCCAACTGCGCATCAGAAGCGTTCAGCCGATCCCCGAGAACCGGGTACTCTGCCCGGGCATCCACTAGCTCTGTAATGTCGTCGCCAGATTGGGCCACAATCTCGCTGATCCGGTTATAGGTGTTATCAATTCCCTGCTTAACCGTGACTCCCGGAGCTGACCCGGAATAGGTAATGTGTTCGGCAAGGTGCGCTGCGGCTGACTGAATATGCCCATTGATCAAGTTTAGGGTGGAGGTGAACCATGCCTTAACCTTATCAAAGTTCCTGTTTACCTTTGGGTACATCTGCCGGAGCGAGTCGGGAGGATTCCCGTTGTCCGCTCCCAATATTTTTTCAAATTCTTCGGCCATATTATCACCCCGTTGTTGCATATTTTTCCCGGAATCGCAAGTCCAGGTTTATATTAAGTCCTGATCCGCTGACCATCATTTGAGATGTACCAGGCGGTAACATTCCAAATGATGCGTTTGTTTTGTGTAAGAGATTGGTTGACCCCGAATAGACCAACTTACGAGCAAATTCAATCGTAAGATTTCCTGTAAATGGCTCAAGGTATGAAAATGTTACCCCGCCAATACTGAGATTCAAGGAACTGAACGCCCCCGACAACTCTACTACTGGAGCAACCGCCAAATCGCCATAGTTATATGCGGCATACGACCCTGGGCCGCTAATTGTAAAAGTATATCCGGTATCTACCAGCACGTCAGAATCAACCAGTATGATGCTATCAACGTTAATGTCTAACGACTCATACACGCTATATGCAAACGGATCGAAGGCAATCATGGGCAAAACAAACTTCCCAAGGCCTGCGATCCGTTCTAATGAAATTTCCCCACTATACCGCGCCATAATTTGGCGGTCTGGCTGGTTGTTGAAGATAATTGGCATCGTTCGTGGTCTGCCATCCGATCCTAATAGGTAAGCAGCGAGTACGTTAATCCTTCGCTGAAGCTCGAAGGAGTTGCGAGTCCCAAACTCACATTCAAGCGCTAACGGTCTCGGCCCCATATACGCGCCAAAATCCCAAGCTCCATGCATACCCGGCACTGCAACAAAATTATCAACCGTAGGAGGGAGCACCGGGCGTTGTGTCCCTCGCGTGACACGCATGCCAAGTTCACTCGGCATCTTTTCGCCTAAATATTTAACCACATCGCTCATCCGCCGTCCCCCCTGATAGAATCTGCAACATATCCCCCTAGCTTCTGGCTAAGGCGGTCTATGTCTTCGTCCTTCCTTATAACAAATGTGTTCCCGCTAATCATGCCCTCAAAGTTATTTCTCACCGATGATCCACCAGATGCCCCTGCACTTGGACTGTTTTTAGGATCACTCTTTACAACTGGACTCACCACCAGTTCCCTGTTCATGGCATCCATCGCGGCATTGACCTGCTTGGCGCTGTCTTTGATGCCCTCGGCCATCCCGGCCGGAATCATCTTGCCGACCTGGTCCCGCATAACGCGCGATGGCGAGTGGATGCCGAGAAAGTCCTTGGCTCCATCCAGAGCAGCCTTTGCTGCATTCACCACGCTATTAGCTAGATTCTTCGCTGCGCTCTTCACGCCTTCGATAATTCCGTTGATCAGGTTGATTCCAAGTTGCCCCCACTTGCTTTCCTTAAATGCATTCCAAAGCTCCGTGAACAACTTGGGAACAACTGCAATTAGGTCAGGGACAGCACCTAGAATCCCCTTAACCAAAGCCCAAATGATCTCTATGGCTGCTTTGATGATCGTGGGCAGGTTCGTGATTATTGCCATGGCTAACTGTGCGACAATCTTAACAGCCGCAGTGATAAGCAGCGGTAGGTTGTCCACTAGCACATCGATAATAGTCTTTATGATTTCCGGGACCTTCTCGATAAGCTTCGGCAGCGCATCAATGATGCCCGTTGCCAAAGTTAGAATCAATTGAATCGCGGCTGGGATTAGCTCGGGCAACAAATCAAGTATGCCGTCAACTAAAGACAATACGATCTCCACAGCAGCCTCAATTAATTTAGGCAGATTATTGATTAAGGATCTGACTAAGGTCAAAATCAACTGAGTCGCGGCATCAATGAGCTGGGGCAGAGCAGTAATGATCCCCTCAACCAGGGTAGTAACAGCATTGACAGCCGCATCAATAAGCATGGGGCCATTTTCAGCAAGCACCCCCACAATCGTCTGCAATAGTTGCACTGCAACTGCCAAAAACCCCGGAAGGGCCTCGGGAATTGCAGTAGCCAATGCCTCCACTAATCCACCTATCAGAGATGAGGCAACCACTGCCAGATCGGGTAGAGATTCGGTCAGTTGGGTAACCATGGTCCCGACACCTTCGGTTACTGCCGTACCTACAGAAGCCCAGTCTCCGTTGCGCAGTCCCGTTACAATGCCGCTGATCATGTCTGTTGCACTATCCGTGACAGGCTTCAGTCCAGTCAATACCTGACGCTTAAGACCTTCCAGAGCAGACCCAAGGTCGTTAAACTTGACATCCTGAATCCGTTGCAGCGTATCTGCGGTCATATCTGCATGATCCTGGACATTGCCTAACGCAATAATACCTGATGCTTCAAGGTCCTCAAATTGGGTGCCAAAGAGAGCAACGCCCATCGTACTTCGCTGAATAGGGTCTTCAATTTCAGCCAGCTTCTCAATGACCCTTTGCATAGCCTCTTGCCCTTGCATCGCTCCTGTAGATATGCCTGACATGATCTCATTGCCCTCACCCATAATGCCCGTAAGAGCCTGAAAAGCGTCACCAGCATCCTTACCGCCTTTTTTGAGGTAACCAACAAGGGTCTCAGCCGTATCTGCTGATACATGCTTTAGTAGCTCCATATACTCAGCAGACGTGGTTGTCCCACTAATCAGCGCTTGAGCAAATTCTTCGATGTTATCAGGAGCAAATAACATGTTCATCGCTTCGTACGTGCTGTCACTGCCGTCCTTAATGCGGATGTTGAATTCTTTGACGGCATCGCCTACCTTGTCAATGGACCATGCGCCGTCCTGAGCCCCCTGAATCAAGATGTTAAGAAACTCATCCGCGCTATAGCCCATGGCCTTAAATTGCGGCGAATACTCATTCAGGGTATCGAGCAAATCCCCGTTCTTATCGGCTCCATTTTGGGCACCTTGGGCGATCAAGGTCATGGCTTGGTCCCCGGTAATGCCAAACTGCTTCATGAGTGTGTTTGACGTACGTACTGATTCGTTAATTTCATACCCAAACGTATCTCGCAATAGCAGTCCGTTTGAAGTCAGGTTCTTTAACTCTTCGCCAGCGGCCCCGGTCGTTCTCCTGACCTCTGACATCGCCGTTGCTACATCTTCCATCGATTCACCCAAGTTGGATGAATAAACATCGGATGCAACATCCTTAAACTCCTGCATCTCTTCGTTCGTCGCCCCGGTCGATGCCTGGAGTTGGTTGAAAGCCTTGGCAGAATCATTAGCAAATTTAACAATCCCTACGACTGCGGCAGTTGCGGCAGCTCCTGCGGCGGCAATTCCAGCAGCGGCGGCTCCAGCAGCTACTTTTCCCGCTGAAGCAAGTCCAGCCTTTAGTCCATCAAGCTTAGAGGTTAATCCTTCTGTGCTCTTTTCAACTTGACTTGACTCTTGTCCAAAGTTATCCAGGGCTGAGGTGGTTTTCTTTAACTCTGATTCATTTTTGTTAAGAGATTCCGTCTCTTTGTTTATACGGACAAGCAAATCCTGCGCTGCCTTGCTGTTCTCGCCCTTTTCCGCAGCCACCTTTTCATACTGCGCCGTGAGATTAGATACCTTCTGCCGTTGCAGGTCCGTGATGTCATTCAGGGATTTTATCCGGGCTTGCAATCCTTGCTCTGACTTACTCCAATCGTCCATGCCTGCGGCAGCAGCTTTAAACCCGGAATCAATCACCTTAATCTGCCTGTTTAGATCTGCAATATTGGCCTTAAAGTCGGTTATATCAAGACTAACTTTACCGCCAATATCATTTTCATTTGCCATATACCTCACCTGCCTTTACGACAAGGCAGGCATTGGCTCGCTACTTGTTACTGTGCGGCTCGCTCTGTTCCCTGGTATTTACCTTCACAATTTGTTTGCATCGCTGACACTTGATTTCCAAATCGGCAATCCTGGCATAAAACAGCGTCTGACCACATAACGGACATTTAATTTTCTTGATTATGTTCACCTTCTTAGAGCCAGGCTGGGGGCGCGGTAGCCCGGGTAAATGTTTTTCCGCGAATGGTGCGAGTATTAGGGTCGGCAGATTCTGGCATGAACAGAAAATCAAGCAGCAGTTCGAAATCAGTTTCATCGATCTCTTTCAGGCTCCAATTTAAGCTTCTGACGCATTTGCGATAGAGTCCGATGAAGCTTTGATAAGGATCTGATTCCGTCTCATCTGAATCATCATGTTCATGATTTTCTGCCCCGCCGACCGTCACTTTTTTGCAATCATGTTCGTGATCCCCGAAGTAATCATGTTCATCTGAAGGTCAATATCTCCATCACTTACATGATTACATAGGGTATCGATATCAAATTGATTGCCGTATGCTTTGCAGACCAGCGTTGCTTTACGGTCTTTCAACTCAAGCAGCTTATCCATCATTTCGGCGATCTTGTCGTAGTCTTCATCTCCAGCCGCTTCGGTGACGGCATCCTTCAACTTGGCCAGCTCAATTGCATCCCGGCTAATCTGCATCGCTTCACGAGATACCGATGACATGATGCTTGTGGCAGTATACGTTTTTTTATCCAACTTAATTTTCAAATTCATGATAATGCCTCCTTATCCTTAAAAGAAATAGGCGGGTTACCCCGCCCTATCGTTAAGCTGTTTCAAAGTTAATCGTAGTACGAAGTAATTCCTGACCATAAACGTCTTGGGCATTCATAAGGATTACTGCGTAGCTTGTCACTGCGGACAACGCATCAGCCGGACTAATCGTCACAGTTTTCCCATCCGTGCTGATCGATTGCAGCGTGGTAACCGGCTGCAACAATTCGTCAATGAGCATCACCGAATAGCTTTTGATTTTATTCGTGAAGGTCAATACGATGTCCTCTCCCACGTCAACAGCCGTCGCCCCTGATGCAGGTACACTCGTCACTGCAAGAACCGCTGGAGGTACTGAGGTATCTGGCGTTTGCACTTGCGCAAACCACCCTGTCGGGTCAAATGCTGGGTCAGTGGTATCACCGGAAATTTTCTTGATAGGCTTTTGCTCTCCATTAATCAAGAATTGCTTCGTCGTGGCAACAGCAGTATAGATGAGCTGATACGTCCGAATGTCCACATCACTCGTCTTTGTCGCTGCCTCTTCTGCGCCACCGCTGAACGTACCCTTCGCATACCACGTATAGCGATGATCCGCTCGACCGATATTGGCACGATACCCAATAGCAATATCGGGAGGGTTGGGGATGCCACTATCAATCAAACGCCCTGTTGCTTCATCAAAATCCTTTCCCAACAGTAGCGCCGCCTTGCGAGCGGGTACATTAGATACTGTGATGGTCACCGTTGTAACACCCTCAGATACATAATTGTTCCCAGGGACATTGTCGTAGTAAGTTGGCGTGTTGTTCGTTTCAGCTTCTGCCGCAATTTCAGCAGAAGGGGCCAAGTATTCCGGTGTGGTCGCTGAATACTCGGTTTCCGTATCGGTTACAAGCGCAAAGTGCAGGCTGTCCACGCCTACAAATTCCCCGTATTGTTTATCCATGTTTATCCTCCTTAATTTTGATCATAAAAGCGATAATCGCAGGTATATCCGTAATGCCCTGTCTGCAAGCTATAGGGCAAGTCCCGCCCACCGACACGCAAAAAGTAAGCAGGAAGCATGACGGACTTCAATGTGTCGTCTGCTCCCTGCTTGATGGCTGGATCGCGGCTATACAAATTAACTTGTACTCTGGTTGTCTGACTGGTAGGTAGATTGTCGGCAAAGCTACCGTTCGGGCTGTCGATGATTTGATACGTCACAAAGGTTTCGGGAAGCGTATCATCTGGCGCATACGTTCCCTGCTCACGGACTGGATAGCCTAGCGACTCCAAAGCGGTATAGGTTACCGCATAGACGTTAATCAATGGGCATCCCCTCCCGCTTCAACACTTCGCGCTGAATTTTTTTTACTTTGGACTTGTTATTGTCAAAAGCATTACGTATGCCCGGATCGGCTGGCTGGGTAGGTGTGCCATACTCGGTAAATACCATGTGCCAAGATCCCGGAGCCTTTTCGTCGTTGATCCCTACGGCCACGCTGATGTCATTTCCACTTTGCTCAGGATCGGATAAGTCTGCACCTTCAGCGCCCACTCCGGTACGTCTATGACGTTGCGC
The DNA here is from genome assembly GCF_001486585.1 of Paenibacillus senegalimassiliensis. GTDB lineage: Bacteria > Bacillota > Bacilli > Paenibacillales > Paenibacillaceae > Fontibacillus > Fontibacillus senegalimassiliensis. The sequence goes on along the minus strand of NZ_LN909042.1, from coordinate 11,407 downwards.
CCAATCCTTGATATCTTCATAAACAGGCTGCGCGCTCTCATGTACCGCCTTGGCAACTGCATCATCGACATTTCGGCCAGTATCAACAATTCGCTGTGCATACTCTTCGAGTCCCGTTAAGTTCAGATTAATTGAGCGTCGATTCGTGTATTTTTTACTCCTAGCCATCAGGTGTTCACCGCTCGTCTGACCTTGAGCACAAGGTACATATTCCGCTGCTCAACATTTTCAGGCGGCCCGATAATGTCATAGGCAAGCTCGGGATCATCGTTTAGCAGCAGCCTATCCTTTTGCGTTATGTCTGCTCTATACCACATGACAACCTCAGCAGTATCCTCGACGACAAGTGTGCCTGACTGCGTACTCTCAGTCCCGCCCTTCCCCTTCCAATTGCACAGTTCCAGCGGGTTTTCTGCATCATCAAACCTAATCTTGGGAGCACCGTTCACGCTCGTCTCAGAACGTTTGAGGATACGGACCTGGGTATTCATCTGCTGGGCCTTTGGCTTCCACATCATCAGCCATCACCTACCAAGCTACGTGCTGCCAGTTGCGTCACCAGGGTATAAAAAATGGGCGAGAATTTAATCTCACCCGCACTCAAATTCCACGTATCGGTTACTCCCACCACAATCGTTCCGATAGAAGCCGGATCACTAAGCATTTCTTCTGACACGCCCGCGCCAAGCATAAAGGACTTCACAAGCAGCATCTTCTGCCGGATTGCGCCGTCCATGGCGGTTGTCGCTGCCGACATGCCCAATCCGATACGGCACTGGATCAGGAGTTCTTCATCATTCATCGTTACCACCGTCAGTAGACGATTGCTCCTTTTGCTGCTCCTCTGTCCCTTCCGCGCTTGGAAGATTCGGCTGCTCAACTTCAACTGTTGTAGCTTGCTGCTCTTCTAATGCGGCTCCAATCTCCAATTCAACGCCATAGGGAAGCAGCATCACCTTTAATCCAGAACGTTCCTGTTCCGCTTGAAGTCTTTGCGCCACAAATTCATGTTGCTGTTCGGTTAATGGGCGCATTGATCGCCAGATAACCACCGGGACTGCCGCCTGAACGGTTACCAATTTTTCTGCGTCCTGCCTCTTTTTTGCCATTTAGTAATACTCCTTTCTGATTAGGGCGGTTTCCCGCCCATTAGTTGATGTCTTTACGCACCCTTCTTGACGATTACCACGCCGTTAGGGTCTAGTAATTTTCCGTCAGCAATTAGAATGGCCTTATCAACAATTTCATTTTTGTCATGGTCGGTATAACGGACCATCATTAACTGTAGATTGCTATTAATAGCGTAGTTCCGCAGGTTACAGTAGACAGCAATCACATCTCCATCATTCGCCAGATCATAGGGCTTAATGATATCGTCCTCGACCTGAATTACCTCTTTACCTGCAAACCGTTCCTGAATACCATTCGTAATGCCGTAGTTTACTCTGCCGATGGGTTGACCTGCATTGTCTACCATACCGTCAATGTAGGTTTCAAATGTTCCAGATGCCATGAAGAAGTTAGCTCCAGCCTTGTAGGCAAGTGGCATCGCAGAGAACACCTTCTTTTTCCAAGTATGATAATCTAAAATTTCGGTATCATTCAGAGTTACAACCTGAGTTGCTGGGACGCGAGTGTCATTTGTAACCCCAAGCGGTGCACCACTACCCGAACCACTAATAACTGCCTCGTCCATAGCCTTGATAATTGCTTCATAGATCAATTCGGTTACTGTCTGTTCGAACAGGTCGAGAGTAGTTACGCTAGTCAGCAAAGTCTGTGAAATTCTGCATTCCAATCCGTAGTAAGAGAACGATACCTTGTCGTTCATTTCCAGTTTCTGACGATCTGAAACCTGTGTTTCTGTGATCCACTTAGCAACAGGAATCAAAGAAGAGATAGGAACCTGTACGCCGCCTGGAATATTGATCTTGCGAGTCCGATTATAAACAATTCCATAGTTGGTCATCTTTCGGATAACTTCATTCAGGATCGTTGTCGGAATCACCGCTGCTGCATCCGTGGTGGTGGTGGTTGCATCTGCCCGTTTCTCAAGCTTCAAAGGCTCTCTAATTTCACCTGTGCGGACATAGGCCATGAAAGCTTTCCGATATTCTAATGTAGAATACGGATCTTCCGTTTCAGCTTGTCGCTCATTTTGTTTAAAACCAAAAGAAGCCATTACCGTTGCAAGTTGAGCAGCAGAACCACCGCCTCCTGTTGCTTGCTGGCTGCGGCCTTCTGCTGGTGGAGTCGCGCCACCTGCAATAGGCTCATCAGGCAATGCTTCAATCTGCTGTCGCAACTCTGCAATTTCCCTATCAATTTCTTCGATCTCACCAATGATGGACCGGACTACATTGACATCTTCGCTGCTGTCCCCACGCTGTTTAAGCGTTGAGCGCTTTGTTTCCTTCTGTTGGAGCAATTTCTTGAGAAAATCCTTCATAATTTAAATAGCCTCCCTTAATTATCGTAATTTTAATTTGGCCTTGAGTAATTCTAGCTCGCTTTTAGGACTCACCAGTCCAGACCGGGCACTATCCAGTGCCGCTTTCGCGCTCTCCAGCGTTTTCTGGTCACGAGCAGATATATCAGTCCCGTCATAAGCCGGGAAGGATACCGCAGATACTTCAATGACGCGAGCAATATCCGTGATTCTTCGGAGCGGCATTTCGCTGTCCAAGTCCTCCCATACTGCATCTCGTATGATAAAAATGAATGACATCCCTGTGATGTCTTGCCTATCAATAGAGGCATGCAGCGCCTTAGATTCACTGTTATTCTCGGTGTCGAGCGTTGCCCGGATATACAACCCCGCATCATCTACGGATAATTGTAGAGTAGAATTTGCATTGTTATTTCGGCTGCGGGCAAGCGGGATATTTTGCAGGTTATGATTAACCGTCATCACCACATCCCTGAAATCTGTCTTTTCAAATGCAGTTCGCTCAATGATTTCCTCGAACCACCCACCAATTGTCACTCGCTGATCAAATACAGCCGCATGACCCTGAACGATCCCACTGTCTGCTTCGGCGCGCAGATCAGGCAGCGCGAACGATCTCATCTCACGTCCGCCTGCTGCAATCAATTTACTCGTCATCCTGTATCACCGCCCTTGATTTGTTTTGCATCTGGTATTGATTTACTAGATTTACGTCAATGTAATTCAGCGATTGGGTAATGCGATCCCCGCCGGGAATTGGTGGATATCCCATGAGAGCCAACTTCTGATTATCCGAAAGCAATCCTTGCTCACCCATAGTTTTGAGTAGAGATAACTTGGATGTTGTTGACAGGTAATTCATTTCCCGGTGATACCAGACAATCTCATTACCCGTGTCCATCTCTCTCTCAGTAAAAACTGTCCTGGAGAATTTCTGACCAAAATAAATAACCAGCGGCTCAAGCGTCTTCTCGTAAAACGCTTGGTACTGGTTATCGTCGAATTCTCCGGTTAAGATGGGTAGGGATACCCCGAACCAATTCAGCACGCTTTGTTGCAAGAATGCCATTGTGTCCTTGTCAATAAATTTTGCATCGCTTCGTACGGGAATAAATTCACCTTTTAAATCAATAGGTAAAATAGCGCTGTCTCCCGAAGCAAGTAAACGTTCAAACCTTGCCCTTTCTGCACGCTGAGCATCATCGTCCATCAATGTTGCCATTTTTAGCACGGCCTGAACAGCGGCATTTATCTTCACTGCACGTTCCAGTCCCTGCCGCAGCATATGGTTAGTTTGTAGCACTTGCAGCAGGGCTGAATTATCTGGTTGTCCACTTGCCCCGCCGCCCATAAGTTCATTGACTGAGAACTTTTTGCGAAGGTGGATAATATCGCTGTAGGGAAAAGTGAAGTCAACTCCACTACTAAAATAAAAACGAATATGCATTATCCCCGTAGGGTCTTGGAGAAACTCGACCCTACTCGGATCAATCGGATAAAATCCTCGGTACGTCCTTCGCTCACTTCCCGTGCTGGAATCCGAATCAAAGATAGGAATAATAAAGGCATTGTAATTCATGAACAGCAACCAGATTATTTTCTCAATGAATTCACTGGTTGTCATGAGTGGATTAGGTCCAAATTTAAGCAACCTGTTAATATTCCCTTTGGGTAAATCCTGCCTATCTCCTGTATTGCGAATATGTCGTGGCTGCAATTTGCTCATCTCTGTTGCAATTACATTAATGCAGTTTTGGACGATATCAGACGCATAGATGTTCGATCCAAATTGGCTGAATACAGGAAGTCCACCGTTAAGCATTCGGATTAACTTCACTTCTCGCCTTCCTGTTGACCAACGACGAAGCGTATCCATTATACTCATGCATTCCCTCCTTTCTTTAGGAGCATAGGCGGAGGAAGTCGCTTCTGTTATCGATGTACACGCGATAGCAGATGATGTTTGTTACAGCACCATCGATCTTCTTCTCATCCTTGCCTTGTACTTTGATTGGCATTTGCTCCATCTTGGAATTGACCGTAATCGCCGTATTCTCAAGACAAAACTTATCAAGGCTATCATTGTTGTAATAAAGCAAGTTGCTCTTGAGGTCAGCCTCAACAAGCTTCATCGGTTCCGACATCGGTCCCCAGTTCTGCTCAACGCGAACCATATCAAAGCCAGCTTCCTCCATTTCCTTCACCCAATAGATAGCCGACCATTTGTCGTACCCAATTTTCAAAAAGCGAATTCCGTATTCCTTAACCAACCTGACAAACCATGCAGTTACAAGCCTGAAATCATTTTCGTTACCATCACTGACGGTAATTCTGCCTGCCTTGATCCAATCCTTGTACTTCTCCAGGTCTTCCTTGGAAAGTTGGGATAGCTTTGATTCAGGGATGAAGTATTGAGATATGGTGTACTTCCGTCCGTCCTTGTAGAACAAAGCCCTTGCACACGCCAAGTCACCTGATTTAGACAAGTCCACGCCGCCAACAGCAACACGCCCACGCAAATTATCGAGAGTGAATGGTTGATCATTGGCATTAACGATATCCTCAGCCATAAGCCAAGCTGCCGCATTGTTCTGCTTGACGTTGAAGTCCTTCGCCAGCACAAATATTCGGGTTGCCTTATTGGTCTTGGCTTCTTCCAGCATGTTCCGTAGAAACGACCATTTTTTGATTGTTCCAAGTCCTGGATTACTCTTGACCCAAGTCCGCTCATCCTGCCATATCTCCTGCTCACTGTCTTGAGTATAGAGCCATACCAGCCAGCGGGGACGATGTAATTCACGCTTCAGCACTTGGCGTGCTTCCTTCATGCGCTCGTCGAGATATCCGTCATTGGTGAATCCCTCAGTGGTAAGTTCGTAATATAGCGGCTCGTCCTGAGTAGAGAGTGACTGGCGAATCGGCATGACTCCAGAGTTATCCTTCATCTCATGGACTTCATCTGCCGCACCTACCGCAATATTCCGACCTTCCTTGGCCCCGGTCTTAGCTGATATTTTCTTGATGTGCCCCTTGTTTCGGTAAGAAAATTTCCCCTTTTTCTTTCGGCGCTTAGGGTTTCCGAAGTATATTCCGGTCAAATTCTTACGGGTAACCTTATCCAGTGATGGGGACTCTTCGCGCATGGCATTGATTGCGTCAAACATTAGCGCAGCTTGCTCATAGTCATTACTGGAGCAAAGGATTTTAATCCCTTCGGGTCCGCAGAAGAATTCAGCAAGGTTCATTGCACCGATCAGCGGGGTTTTCCCATTCTTCCGGCCAACGACAAAAAGCACGTCCTGGTAAAGACGCACCCACTTGTCTATTTCATCATCGAAGATTTTAAATGCATGGAGGGCCGTAATGAATGCTTTCTGAAATAGCTCCAGTTTGAACGGCTTACCTGCATATGGTGCCTCAAAGTGTCGGCATTTCTCTTCAATGAATTTGATTCGCTTGTTGGCATCATCGGGCTCAAATTTAATGTTCGGGTCACGTAGGTTCTCGTCCAGAATATCAAACATTTGCAGCAGTTCTTGCCCGACCAATATTTCTCCATTGCGGCACTTTGCCATATACTCATGCAGATAGGATGAATAAGGAGCACTCATTCGAACTCCTCCAAGTCATCGTCTTCCTCTTCGAGCATGTTTTTATTCAACACACCATTCAAGGTCTTGATAATAACGGCGTAGGCTCCGACATTTTTAAGATACTGGCGAGCTGCTTCAACCGGCTTCTGCAAATTCGGGTTTTGAGGGTGAATCTTCACGGTGCCCGTTTGCGCAAGCACTTTGCGCAGCTCCGCATTTTCAGCAAACAAAAAGGCTGCATCCTGGATAAGTCCATCCACCAGATCAGCCTTTTCAGGGTCCACTTTTGCAAAGACATCACGCAATCTCGTCAATTCTTTGTCGCACTCGGCTTTATTCACCGGATTTTTCACCTTCTTTCCGAATTTCGATTTTTTGGGTTTGCACCAAAATCGTGTCCCCTCTACGGTACCCCGCGCCTTCGAAAAAAATTTTGACCGGGGGGCTACCTGAGCAGCGGTTCTCGGAACTGACTTTCAATCTGAGCGAAGGCTTGAACTCCTGCCTTGACTCCTTCCAAAAAAATTTCCCGTTCTTCATCAGTAGGCTTTCGCCCCAACTTATTCTCTAGTGACTTCATTTCAACAACAATGTTCATTTCCATCACTCCTGATATTGTTCAAACCACTTATCAATGTATCCACGCCACTCTGCTTGCACATGCTGCCGCTGAGGATCAGTGTTAAGACGAGACATGCACTCGTCCTTAGTTGCTTCGATGTACACCAACTCAGCCCCCAGATCGTTAGCCGTACGCTCTCGCCTAAACTTATCAGGATATCCGCCGATTACCCAAGCATCTCCCCACTTGCCCATGCGAGTCTTGATGTTATCCAGTAGTAGGTTATGAATGCCCGCTACATTGTTGAACAAGTTATCCGGCTTATCATATGACGGCTGGAATGATATTGCTTCATATATCCGATCCATGTCCACCACAATATCACCGCGCATCATCCGTTCAGATACAAAGGTCTTCTTCCCAGACAGCGGCGGACCATAAACTAAATAAACGCTGCGGACTCTTTTGGCTCCAAAGCGCTTATGAATCTCATTATGGCATTTGTGGTGCACCAGCATGACCAATTCAGGATTGAGTGATATTAAATGATCATGAACATTATCCGGCGTAAGCTCGACTTTGTGGTGAGCTGTCAACTCTCTGGCCTGAGCAACGAGATTTCCGCAGTGTTCACACCGCAATCCCCTTTCAAGGATCAGAGACAAGCGGAAGTCTTGCCATGTCTTTGATGTGTAAAACGCTTGAAGTACACTGTGCCTAGCCATTACCACGCCTCCTCTTGAGCAGCCTTAACTTTGGACTTAAGCAGATCCATTTCAGCTATCCTTTTCTCGCTTACCTCAGAAGGATCAGCCTGCCTTAGCATGTCCTCATATTGCCGGATGAGCGCTCTTAACTCTCTCATTGCGCTTGCCTGTGCAGTCAAAGCTCTGCCCTGCTTATCCCAGGCATATTGCAGCTCATATTCCTCTTCGTTATATGTTTGAAAGGGGACTTCTTCTTTCTGTCCCTTTTCATCCACTCGCTTGTATACCCCGAATTGCTGCTTCTGCTTTTTCAATGTTAGGGTAGTATCGTCCTTATCCTGAACAAACATGATCTTCTGTGCCCGAACAATGTTAGTCCATTTGGTACGAATAGCAAGCCAAAGCATATCCATCCTGTTAAGGTGTTCAGACTGGTCAAAGATTTCAAGCGTCTCGGGATCGTCCGGGAGAAATTTACGAAATAAGCCATGCTTAACTGCATGGTCATTGCCCTCCGGCCCTCCACGACCTCCCTTATTGCCCAAAGCATTCTGATTCCCTTCGGGAGCTCCACGACTTCTAACGGGAGTTGCTTCCCACTGGTCAATGCTCTTCCACTTCCTGACCAGTTCAGACGATATACCTAATTGGTCGGCTATTTGCTTCGGTTTCTTCTTTCGACCGCTGCGGAGCCATATTTGTTTAGCCTTTTTCCTTAATTCGCTTGGCTGTCTTGACACATCAGACCCCACCTCCTGTTATTTGAGTTGGTTTTCACGCTAACTTTTCGTAAGTTATGCTTTTTTGGTCAAAAATGACCGTTTTTCAGGGGCAAAAAATCACCATGTTTATACCCATATTCCACTAAATAATGTTAATTGAGTGAAACATAAGTGTAGTTGTGTTGCAGTCATTTTAAGCAAATAAAAACGCGTTCCTTCATATATTGTTTCACCGTAAAAAATGATGAGTGCAATGATTGAAGGATTGTGTTTCACTTAAGGGCTTGAATTGCCTTGTCCATCATGTCTTGAGTAAGGCCAATATAGTCCAAAGTCTCTGCTGGATCGGTGTGTCCGAACATTTCCATTAGTAACGCTAGGTTCTTATGGTCCTGCATATACAGGCGATATGCCCATGTTTTTCGCAGCGTATGGCACCCTATTTCGGTCAGCCCAAATTGTCGTCCTGCTGAAACAAGGAATCTGTATGCGGTTGTCCGATCAATCGGCTGTCCTCGCATCCGGCTAACCGTCTTAATCTGCCTGCTCTGAAAAATATAGTCCGAATCCCTCATGTCCTTGATGTAATCATCCAGATCAGACCTAATGCTATGATGGACAACAAACCTTTTTGCATGCTTGTTTTTTTGCTCAATCAGATTGACATGCGAACCTCTCACCTCTGCCACGGTAAGCCTGCAAAGGTCGGATACGCGCAAACCTGAATAAATGCCGATGCAAAAGAACAAGTAATTCCTGATGTTTCGTGTGTAAAAATAGTGCTTCATGCCCTCAATAATTCTGTCATCCCTTATAGGCTGGACTTTCTTCATACCACCACCCCTGTTTAGCATAAAAAATGCCGCCCTGGTTAAGGAGCGGCTATATTAGGAGGAAAAGATCATGATACCTATGTTAGTGACCCAGGCAGGAATCGAACCTACCTATAACCATTAGGTCATATTAGAATTATTTTGAGTCGCTTTTCAGAGGGAGGAATCTGAACCCCCGAGTTACTTACGGGTACCGCGCCTACTTCCCCTGGATACTTCGCCTATTTCGGCTTTTCACACGACCTATGAAAATGTCAAGGTTCAGATATTTCCAAGGATTTCTCCCTGAGAACACTTTACCTTGACACTTCACGCAAAAAGGACGCGACTTACACGCAATTTACACGCATTTTTAATACTTGAACAGTTTCAAGCTATTAGCAACAGATGCGATGCCTTCGTATATTTTGCGATCTACAGTGCTGGGATGCATTAGACCAAATCGAAGGACCACAACCTTATGCCGTTCCCCTTTCATGTATCTAAGCTCAATCATCTTCCTGATATCTGGATCAAGGATAAGCCGAACTGCACTTTCTATATCTTGAATTAGGGTTTCATACTTTTTTAGTGTAATTTGCTGCTTGTAGTCAAGGTCCATGCCAGACATTTCCTGTACTATAGCCTTGCAACGTCTATATCTTGTCAGCAACGACTTGGCATGCAGTACTTCCTGAGGTGTCGCGCTGGGAAACAGTTCGTCTTGCCCCAAATTATCAGCCATTGCCATTCCCCCTTGCTGAATGGGATCACTAAGCCTTTTTTACCTGTTCTTGAATCACCTGCAATACTGAGCTTGCTGGAACCCGGTAACGGCGCTGATACCAAAATGCAAATTGCTCGTCCGTCTTTTCAGCATAGATCCGTCTCATATCCAGTATGCTGGCCCGAATTTCCGCTTGAGTCGTTTTCCTTGCCACTTCGATCATCCTCCCTTATACTTTCTCCGCAAAGCATCCTTGCTACATCGCTGGGAACGTTGCTGACTGCGATTGTCAATCCTTCTCTCCTGAGTATCTTCCAAGCCTCACTGTAAGCGTCGTTATTCATGTATTCCCTCCTCTTGCGATAAATTTTCGTCACTAGCATTTGTCGTATTCTTCTTGATGGGCTCTAAGAAAACATGAGCGGCACAATGTGTTCTGATCTATAAATTGCGGCCAAGGAAAGATACTTCCTTTTTTCGCTGGGTCTCTCGTTTCAACTCCACACTTCTCGCAACTCACATAGACAATTTCACTCGCGCTATAGATAGGGTCAAACTCTACTTCCACTTCAAATTCTCGCTCACAACAAGAACATTCGTGATCAAACTTATTATCGCTCGACAAATCAGTTAACCCGTCTGACATGTCGTTCTCATGTCCGCAATAAGGGCATTCTACTGTATCATTCATCCAATTCCCTTCCTTCACTATATTTTCGAACTGTGACGTTTTCACTTCATCATGGCTTGAACTTGTTGCTGAATTTTCGCCGCAATCTGCTCAATATTGCTTGCATGAGTTTCAATATGTCGCAGCCTTCCAGAGGGACGATTGCCGGCCTTTGTTCGGCCAACGGCGTAATGCTCTATCTGTACATAATTTTCATGTAGATCATCGAGCAATGAGAATAATTCTTTATTCTTCTGATTTGCCATTTAAACACTTCCTTCATTAAATGTGTCAATTATCACTTACGACTCGTTAATGTTTACTAAAATAACCTTTTCCCACTCGTAACTACCGACAATGCTTTCGGCTTTCTTTTCCGCTTCTTTGTCCGTCAACTTGTCGTCATACAACTTGTCGTAAGCTTCATTAATCAATTGTTCTTCATCATCTGAGCGGATATAAATGCGCTCTCCCATTGACACAACTTCATCGACCTGCGCCGACCCGAATACAGCCGTCCAACGATTATATCCATCATCGGCTACAATTTCGGAGTCTACCATTGGCAATACTCTCAAATCCGGATTTTCCGCTATCAATTTTAGTAACTTTGCAACATTTTCTTTTTGAATCTGCATTTCTGTCTTCACCTTCATTCACTCCTTCATTAAATGGTCATTGCGGCGTTGCCGCGGAATGTGCATTATCCCCAATGTCCATGACGCTTCAAAATATCGGCAACTTCTTTCGCATATGGTTCATCGACATTGATAACCAAGTAGGCATTCACAGGATGTTTCCCATCCCTTTTTCTGCCCATCTCAATCTTGTTGCAAAGACAGTGAAAATCGTATTTTTCTTTGTCGTTGAGGTACTTCACCGCATCTTCGCGCTTAATAACTCCACAAAATTTTTTTGCTACCCCATCCAGCCAAGCAGATTCCCTGCGCCTTGTGCTTCCGTGCACTCCCAAGTTGTCAAATGTCATAAACCATCCCGGCTCAAATCTTACTGACTTGCCAACATCATCAGTTACCAGCAAACTACCGTCAGAAACATTCAATGCGCTCTCGTATACTTTTCCATGGGTAAAACCCTCAGATGACTCACCAATATACCTTACATCTATTACGGACATTTAAAATCCTCCTTCGCTCTTTGGGTC
>NZ_LN909041.1:2500-130996 GCF_001486585.1 Paenibacillus senegalimassiliensis | reverse complement strand
ATGATAGTTACGGCACGGGGCACGGGGATAAGACTCATCCTAACGGCTTGGGGTACGAGACTTTTTACGTTCCTGTAATAGTTGATTTATTGCGGAGATTAGCTTCATAATTGGATCATATTGCGCAACAAAAAGCTCATAAGAAAACCCGCCATTATGTAGGCGGGTTTTCTTCGTTCCAAGGTCCTTCAATGCAGGATTCAATGTATTCGGGAAGTGTCATGGGGTACTGGTGATCTTCGATATCTTCCATCCAAGCATCATAGCTCATAGCGAGCTTCATTTTCATAATATCGTTATTGATCCATCGCTTGGCAGTCTCATTTCCTTGAGTAGTCAGTTGATGAAGTGCCGCTTCGACTTCCTTAAGCGTGGTCATTGTCTTTACTCTTCAACAGGCCGAGCTTCACCAGTTCTCGTATAGCTTCGGTTCGGCTCTTTATTTTATTGTCATGCCAGTAGGCTTCTATCTCCCGGACTGTTTCATGTTCGAATGTAACCAGAATTTGCGTGTGCTTCCTCTTATCTATAGGCAATGTAACCATCTCCTTCAAAACAGAGTATAAGTTATATAACTTATATTGACAATGAGAATGCATGTTTGTATATTAGTTATATAAGTTATATAACTGGAGATGATACGATGAACAGTGCAGGGGAACAATTGCTTTCCGATGTTGTTGCGGTTTTGTCTCAGTCTTTTCCGAATCTTGAAGTTGAACGCACCAAGTCAATCTTGTCTATAGCGATAGCTAAATACCATATACAGAAGGTGGAAGAAGATGAACCTCACCCGGATTCTGATGAGAAGCTTAAAATGTTCTTATCGTCGAAGCGCTTGGAGGGGCTTAGCCCGCTTACCCTCGACGGATATCAAATGGAACTAAGGATATTTTTTCGTAAGGTGATTAAGAGAACAGACGCGGTAACCGCTGCTGATATCCGGGCGTACTTGGGGCAGTACAATCACTTGAAAATGAGCACCGTCGGACGTAAACTATCGGTTCTCAAAAGTTTCTTCGGCTGGCTGGCGGCGGAGGAGTTGATCCAGCGCGATCCGTCCGCACGTCTCAAGACCCCCAAGCAAGAGAAGCGCCTACCCAAAGCGTTAACCGTGGCAGAACTTGAAATGCTTCGAGAGTCATGCAAGACGGTACGACAGCGGGCATTTATCGAGGTCATGTATGCGACTGGATGTCGATTGTCAGAAGTATATGGCATGGATCGCAGTGGAATTAATCATCAATCCATGAGCTGTCGCGTTATCGGTAAAGGCAACAAGGAAAGGGAAGTATATTTCAGCTTCAAGGCAATGTACCATCTCGACCGATATCTTTCCAGCCGCTCAGATGACTGCGAGGCACTCATGGTTACGGAACGCCGTCCATTCCGTCGATTGTCTCGCAGAGGCATTCAGCGGGAGATCGATGTGATTGCCAAGGCTGCTGGTCTAGCTGGAAAGGTAAGCCCGCACGTGCTGCGGCACACCTTTGCAACGTTGACCTTAAATAATGGCGCGGAGCTGGTGGCCGTGCAGGAGCTCATGGGACATTCTGACCCGCAAACCACGCTCCGATATGCCCGAATCACTGAAGAACGTAAGCGGGAGCAGCATAAAAGATTTCTAGTTCAATAAGGAGTGATGCTGATTGATTACCATCTTGAACAGCCAGTACAAGCCGGAGGCCGTATTGGACCGATATTTTGACGACGAAGTAATTGAGAAGATCAATGGTTCTTATACGTTAAGGTTCTCGGTATACCTTGACCATGATAAGAGCAAGTACATCCAGATTGGGAAGTATGTTGCCGTCGAGGATCAGTATTTCAACATCGTTCATCACCGACGGACACGCGCCGAAAGTGGTGAGGTCATTATTGCGGTGGAGTGCGAACAGGTAGCCTATGACCTGCGATACCATTCTTACGATCAGTTTATCCATACAGGTACGCCATCCACCTTACTCCAGTATGCGCTGTCTGGTACGGGGTTTACTATCGGGACAGTGGAGCTATCAGACATGATTAGCGTCGAATTCAAAGAGCTTGCCAACGTACGTGGGATCATCATGAAAATCGCTGAGGTATCTGGTGGTGAGCTGCTGTTCGACAAATACAAAATATCTCTTCTTCAGCGGCGCGGGCGTGAGCATAGTGTGCAGTTCCGATTCGGTAAAAACCTTCTAGGCATCGTCAAGGATGTGGACGGCAAAACAGGAGAAATTGCTACGGCCTATGAGGTTAATGTGGTCGAGCTTAATTCCCTGCCTGAGTTTGCTGGCTTTGAATATTTTGAGTTGGGCGATACCGTGGACATCATTGACGAGGAATTAGGTATCAATGAGAAGCAGAGAATCATCCAGTACACTTACAGCCCGTTCCTGCGTATCAACAGTTCGGTTGTCATTGCAAATGCAATCTACGGCATCCAGGACACGATCTATCGGTTGCAAAAGACCTCAGTTGCCAAGGACAAGTGGATGTATGGTGTGAAAATCGGCCCGGATGAGGGAATTGTCATTGAACGATACGACAAGTTAGCCCGATCCAAGTGGAATGCGGATGAATTTCGTATGCAAAAGGGGGATGGCTCTGGTAGCTATGAGGATGCCCTATATTTTGACCCCATTAACGGTGAATATGAATTTACTGGGATCGTAACAGCCAGCAAGTTTGTCGGCGGTAGCATTGAAATAGGCAATAATTTTTCAGTTGATGAATCGGGACACATGGTGGCCGTAGGAGCGGAGTTTTCGGGCGAGATTAGCGCGTCTGTAATTAATGGGGGGCGGATCTACGGTTCCTATATTGAGGGAGCGGAGATTGAAGGCGGGATAGTAACAGGGGCCCTAATTCGAACGGCAGCCAACGGAAGACGCATAGAAATGGACGATTATAGTTTCAGGTCCTTTGATAGCGCGAATCGGGAGCGAGTTACGCTTGGGTACAACACTGGTGCTGGTATGGGGGGATTTGTGTATTGGGGACCGAACGGACAATCGGAAGGTCAGGTTTATTCAATATCAGGCGGGATGCACGTTATTGCGGATAATGAATTGTTCCTGCGTGGGTATGGAGGAATACTTGTTCAAGGAGATGCTCTTTTCGATGGGGGAGGAACTGTAAAATTCAATGGCACTGTAGATTTCTCGGGAGCGAATGTAATTGGATTATAAAGAAACATTTACCTATAATATGACCTAGGATATACTTACAATATATTATATCGATGAGGTGATATTTTTGAAAAAGTGGTCTTATATCATTGGCGGCTTCATTCTTGGAATTTTTGTTACCATTTCCAGTGATGTTGCGTTTGCCGAAGTTCAAAGTTTGATTGGAAAAAAAGTAACGGGAGAAATGAATGTCGTCGTCAATGGAGAAGCCCTTCAAACTAAAGGGGCTGTTATCCAAGGAACGACGAATGCTCCGGTTAGGGCCTTATCCAACGCTTTAGATGCCAATTTAAAGGTGGAGGGAAACACGATTTATATAAATTCTACCGTACAAGAGGGTGAAAAGGCTATGTTTGAAGGCAATGAATACACGAAAGAAGAGTTATTGAAGATCAAACAAAAGACGGAAAATCGCCTGAATGTAACTATCCCTGAAACGGAAGAAAAAAATAAAAAAAGGTATGATTCTCTTATAGAATCAGGCATGAACGAAAACGCCAAAAAACTAAAAGAGGCTAACGATAAGGAAATTGCAGAGAGCAAGGAGAAGAGCACGGAACAACTGCGGAGAATCAATGAAGCGTTGAAAGAATTTGAGTAAGAAACAACATTAACCAACCCCTCCACTCGGTGGGGTTTTTATTATGGGAGGAATGTACGTGAAGGCGACACCAAAAATCGAACTATTAATTGAACCTACGGTCAATGATGTATGCGGGGTTATCTCCGTGGCAATGGCTTATCACCCAGGTGCAGAAGTAGAATTTATGAAAAAGGTTCATGCCGCCCTGGGCAGGAGCATAGAAGCTGAGTTAAATAACAAGAACACACCAAACGCCGAATAGGCGTATTTTTTATACCCCTGGAGCCGATCCCGGGAGAATTATATTAAATTGAGAGGATGATTATATTGGATAACGTGTACAGAGCAATTATTCCAACATTCAGCATTTTGGCAGGATTTTTATTTGGAGGTTGGTCGCCGCTGCTCAGTATTCTACTGGCTTTCATCGTATTCGACTACATTTCGGGAGTGGTTGCGGCAGGATATGAAGGCAAGCTCAGCAGCCGTATTGGGACATGGGGCATAGCTCGTAAGGTGATGATTCTAGCCATTGTGGCCGTCGCGCATTTGGTAGATACAGCGTTGGGAGATGCGCACCTATTCCGGGATGCTGCTATCTTCTTCTACCTTTCCAATGAGTTACTGAGTTTGTTGGAGAATGCAGGCCGACTCGGGGCCCCAATTCCTCCAGTGCTGCAACGGGCTATCGCTGTGTTGCGAGGCAAAGGAGGCGACCAGGACAATGACGCTGACACTGGACTACGTAAAGGCTAAGTCCGTAAGTAGATTATCCGGATTGCATCCGGTCGTACGTCAGGCTACGGAGCGCTTAATTGAGCGCTCTTTTGCCGCTGGCGTTCCGATCCTAATAACCCAGGGGTTACGGACAATTGCGGAGCAGGACGCACTGTATGCGCAGGGACGTACTAAGCCGGGAAACATCGTTACCAATGCCCGAGGAGGCTATAGCAATCACAACTTTGGAGTAGCTATAGACTTTGCCCTGCTGCTGCCGGACGGTAAGTCGGTATCATGGGATACCCTGCGAGATGGGGACAAGGACTCTCTGCCGGACTGGTCAGAGGTCGTGGATATCGCCAAGTCACTAGGTTTTGAGTGGGGAGGGGACTGGCGGTCGTTTAAGGACATGCCCCACTTTGAGATGTGCTTCGGGCTGACTACGGCTCAGTACCGCGCGGGCAGGCAACCGAGTGAGATTACTCTGGCGAAGGCTCTGGCTGTTATTAATAGAGAGGATGAATTGGCTATGAAGGATGAACTGAACAAGCTTACAAAAAGAGTAACAGAGTTGGAGACAGTGGCTAAGCGCGTACCGGCTCCCAAGTGGTTTGTATCGGAGTTTGGCAGCGGGGACTTGGGCGGCAAGATCAGCGAACCGGAGTTTACTCTTGGGGAGTGGCGTGTGCTGGCCGTGGGGTTGCGGGTTTCCAGATAATAGGTTATAATTCCTGTATTAAATCCTAAAGCATAGGTAGAAGAGCCCTGTCCACGTCCTGTGGGTGGGGCTCTTTTTTTGCATCACAGATTCATAGAAGGGCTAATTTTTGTTTGTTGCCTCGGCGTACAATTGCAATATTGTTCATTAGTCATAATATCGCTCCTTATAATGAACCTTTATTGAAATTATTATATCATTTTAGTGACCTGACCACAGAGGCATGAGCCAAAGTGGTCGTTTCATTTTTTCTTCTATATTATATAGAAGAAAAAATGAAAAAGGGGCAAAAATGGGGCAGGCGGATATTGCCACGATGATATAAATTGATATAAAATGATTTAACCTAAAACCGAAAAATGCACGGCTATAATAATGTGATCGATGCTGATATTATTTGATTGGGGCGCATGCCAGCCTTCCAAGCTGGTAGCGTGGGTTCGATTCCCATCACCCGCTCCATCTCATAAACGGCAACATCATCGGCTATCACTGGCTTAGATGATGTTTTTTGTTATAATTTTACGCCTGTGAGCCCCGGCTATAAAACTTTTCTATCGTTTACATATACCCTTGAATTTTATTGCTTTACCGTGTTAAGGTTGGTGGAGTTGCCAAGCGATGTGAACACAGAGAGGCTGGAAATCTTTATGAGGCAAGATGGGGAATAGTGGCGAAGCTGCAGGGTCGATCTGCATGAGTCATAATAATTCTTACAAATAAAGTGAAGATTTTCAGGGAAGTTTATTGTATTATGTTAAGAAACCGTCTAAAGACGCGCATTTTAGGGGAACAAGGCAACAGGTGATGACGGTTACTTCTTAGACAGACGGAATAGGGATGAAATGGGGGAGAAACATGACAGAGCTAACGGTTACTGCAGGGAAGGGCAATTCTAATAACCTGCTTAGACGCGACATTCGTTTTTTGGGCAATATTCTAGGAGAGGTCCTTGTGCATCAAGGCGGCAATGAGCTCTTGGATATTGTCGAGAAGATTCGTGAAGCGAGCAAATCGTTGCGGGCTGTATTCTTGCCGGAACTGCACGATGAGTTTAAGGAAATGATCAACTCCCTGGAACCAGGTATTCGCCATCAGGTAATTCGTGCTTTTGCCATCTATTTTCAACTTGTTAATATCGCCGAACAGAATCATCGCATTCGTCGTAAACGCGATTACGAACGTTCCGCTGGAGAAGCGGTTCAGACGGGGACCATCGAAGCGGCGGTAAGAGACTTGAAGGAACGGGGCTTTAACTATAGCGAAGCGCAAGATATCATCGGAGGCATGTCGCTGGAACTGGTCATGACCGCTCACCCAACGGAAGCGATGCGGCGTGCGATTCTGGATATCCATAAGCGCATTGCGGATGACGTGGCGCAATTGGATAACCCTACGCTCACGTTCCGCGAACGGGAACAGCTTCGTGAGAAGCTGCTTAACGAAGTGCTGACCCTCTGGCAAACCGATGAGCTGCGTGATCGTAAGCCAACCGTACTTGACGAAGTCAGAAACGGAATGTATTACTTCCATGAAACCTTGTTCCATGTCCTTCCTGAAGTGTATCAGGAACTGGAGCGTTGTTTGACTAAATACTATCCTGAGCATTACTGGCATGTACCTACGTATCTGCGGTTCGGCTCCTGGATTGGCGGCGACCGTGACGGTAACCCGTCCGTAACCTCCGACGTAACCTGGGACACGCTGAGAATGCAGCGTAAGCTTGCTATACGGGAGTATCAACGTGTGTTGGCCGAACTCTTCAAGCACCTTAGCTTTAGTACCAGTATTGTCGATGTGACCAATGAGCTTATGGCTTCGATTCAACGTGATCGCTTGCAGGTGATGCTGAACAAAACGCCGCAATGGAACAACGACAAGGAGCCTTACCGCATCAAATTGACCTATATGACGGAGAAGCTGCACAATGTCCTGGATGATACCAAGAAGGATACTCCGGAACGTTATGCTGACGTTGAGGCATTTATCCACGACCTGAAGATTATTGACCGCAGCCTGCGACATCACTATGCTGACTATGTGGCGGATACCCATATCAAGAAGCTCATTCGCCAAGTCGAGCTGTTCGGTTTCCATACAGCTACCCTGGATATTCGCCAGCACAGCCAAGAGCATGAAAATGCGATGACAGAAATTCTGGCTAATATGAAGATTGTCGATGACTATTCCGCACTAGAGGAAGAAGAAAAGCTAATTCTGTTGGAGCGCTTGCTGAATGATCCGCGTCCACTGACATCTTCCTATCAGGATTACTCGGAAAGCACTCGGGAATGCCTGGAGGTATATCGCACTGTATATCGCGCTCAAAAAGAATACGGGGAGCGATGTATTACCAGCTATCTAATCAGTATGACAGAGGCAGCCAGCGATATTCTGGAGGTTATGGTATTCTCCAAGGAAGTCGGGTTGTTCCAGAAAGAAGCAGACGGTACAGTGACATGTACCCTGCAATCTGTACCGCTCTTTGAAACAATAGATGATCTGCATGCCGCACCAGGCATTATGCGTCGTTTGCTGAGTATGCCGATTTATCGCCAATCAGTAACGGCGATGAATGATCTGCAGGAGATCATGCTAGGATACTCTGATAGCAACAAGGATGGTGGCGTGGTGACCGCTAACTGGGAACTGCGCGTAGCGTTGAAGCAAATCACCGCTGCAGCCAGCGAATTCGGCGTTAAGCTGAAGTTCTTCCATGGTCGCGGTGGGGCGCTCGGTCGCGGTGGAATGCCGCTGAACCGCAGCATTCTCGTACAACCGCCGGAAACTATCGGTGGGGGAATTAAGATTACGGAGCAAGGGGAGGTCATCTCCTCACGCTATTCCTTACGTGGCATTGCCTATCGTAGTTTGGAGCAAGCGACATCGGCGTTGATTACCGGAGCGATTCAAGCTAAGCTGCATCAGGAATCGAATCCGCAAGAGGAACGTTGGGAAGAAATTTTGAAGGGCATTTCAGAGACTTCATTGAACAAATATCAGGATCTTGTATTCCGCGAGCCGGAATTCCTGAAATTCTTCCGTGAATCAACCCCGTTATTGGAAGTGGGTGAGCTGAACATAGGCTCTCGTCCATCCAAGCGTAAGAATAGTGACCGGTTCGAAGACCTTCGGGCCATTCCATGGGTATTTGCCTGGACGCAAAGCCGTTATTTGTTCCCGGCATGGTATGCCGCAGGTACTGGTCTTCTAAATTATTATCAAGATAATGAGGATAACCTTAAGGTGTTGCAGGATATGTATCAGAATTTCTCCTTCTTCACCACAGTTATCGATACCTTGCAATTTGCCATGATCAAAGCTGATTTGATTATTGCCAAGGAATACGCCAAGATGTGCTCTGACGAGGATACGAAGGATCGAATCTTTGGTCAGATTGAAGAGGAATTCCATCGTACTCGGGATATGGTATTGAAGATTACCGGTATTACGGAAATTCTGGATAATGTACCTGGTCTGCAAGAATCGATTCGTCTGCGGAATCCGTATGTTGATCCGCTTAGCTATCTGCAGGTTCAACTGCTATCCGAGCTACGGACGATTCGGGATGAGGGACGAGATGATGCTGAATTATTACGTGAGGTTCTACTTACAATTAACGGTATTGCCGCGGGCCTGCGTAATACGGGCTGATACCTTTATTAAATGAATGATGGAGAGAGAGTCGGCACATTCCTTAACGGAGGGTCGGCTCTTTTTCATATATTGGTGTTGACCGAATGTATTGCAATTTGCAAAAAGTTGCTTTAACATTTGAATGAAGTGCCTGCGGCAAGTGAGAGCCGGACAGGCAGTAGCTGTACCTAAGCTCTCCAAAGATCTGGGGGAAAATATGGTGGTGGAACATTTCGATGCAAGGCTGGTGAAGCTCGCCCGTAAAGGGGACCAGATTGCTTTTGCCGAGCTTGTTGATTTATATAAGGATAGATTATTTCATCTAGGTTACCGGATGTTGTCCAACCGGCACGAGGCGGAGGATGTCGTTCAGGAGACTTTCTTAAGGGTGTACAAAAATTGGAGCAGGTACGATGAAAAGCAGAAATTCTCAACTTGGATTTATCGAATTGCTACCAATTTATGTATAGATCGGCTGCGTAAGCGCAAGCCTAATTATTATCTCGATGCTGAGATGAATGATCAGGAAGGCATGGACGGATATACGCTGATCCCCGGAGACGAACGGACGCCGGAGACAGAGTATCTGTTATCAGAGACGCAACAGACCATTCACCGTGCAATAGAAGGTTTGCCGGCCAAGTACAGATCGGTCATTGTCCTGCGGTATTTACAGGAGATGTCGTTGCAGGAGATTAGCGATGTACTGGACATGCCCGTGACGACGGTGAAGACCCGCGTCCATCGGGGGCGTGAGTTTTTGCGTAAGAAGTTGGAGCATAAGATGCTGTAAAAAGGGCGGCCTTGGGCCATTGATTTTAGTTGAAACGTTTTGAGAACCGCTACGTATTGTAAGATAGGACGACTAGTGTCTTAGCCGTGCATAGCGTTTTCGCATAGAATGACACTTGAAAGGATTGGCTGATATGGAATGCAAACAAGCCTCCTCATTGATGCATGATTATCTGGACGGCGATTTAAGCCGTACTGATGCTGAACAGTTGAAGCAGCACCTGGAGTGCTGTCCTAAATGCCAGAAGCAATTCAAGGAGCTGGAGCAGACCGAAATGATGCTGTTCGCAACGATCAAGCAGCACACGAATGTCTCAGCGCCCGATGAATTGGTCAATCGGATTATCAGTCAGATTCCCAAGCAGCCCAAACAGCAGGCTTGGATTCAGTGGATCCGGCGACATCCCGCATTGACGGCAGCCGCCATGTTCCTGCTGGTCATGGTATTCAGCGCAGTTTCGATTTGGGATGGCGATGATCAGCTTGTTGTGAAAGGGGCAGACCTGGAACAGATTATTATCCAGGGCGATACCGTTACCGTGCCTAGTAATTCCAAAATTGCCGGCAACCTGACGATTCAGAATGGGAAGGCAGAAATATATGGAGAGGTTCAGGGCAACTTGACGGTTATTGATGGTTCTTATTATCAGGCATCCACCGCGCATATTTCAGGAGAGGTCAAGCAAATTGACCAGGCGCTGGACTGGATCTGGTATAGAATCACCAATACGTTTACGGAAGTCGCCTACAGGTAACACCGCCCTAAAGATGATAAATTGGCGCCTTCCCTCAGGGAGGGCGCTCTTTTATTTTCCGTGCAATTGCTGATTTTTTAACCCCGGCGCTTGCATCTGTCTTGTGAACGTTATAACCTAATAGTTAGGGGAAACCTATAGAGACAAGCATTGATGCTGTACATATCGTTTTCTTGTGGATAATAGTGCTGTGAAGGTCTGCAAGGGACATATCGGGGGTCGCACCATGAATTATTTTGTGAATTTGACTTGGCAGGATACCATCAAGGATGTCATTGATATTCTGATTGTTACCTATATCATATATCATCTGATTTTGCTCGTACGCGGAACAAGAGCGGTGCAATTGCTCAAGGGAATCCTGGTTCTCGTCTTGATCTGGGCCGTCAGCACCTGGTTTGATCTATATACGTTAAAGTGGCTAATGAACCAAATGTTCACGTTTGGCGTATTAGCTGTCTTCATCATCTTCCAGCCTGAACTTCGGCGCGCGCTGGAGCAGCTTGGCCGAGGGAAGCTGTTTGGACGCAACACGGTAGATGAAGAGGAATTCGGGAAGGAAATCAGCGAGATTATTAAAGCCGTAAATTATTTATCCCGTAGAAAAATAGGGGCCTTAATTGTCTTTGAACGAGATACGGGGCTCAATGAATATACTGAATCCGGTATCCCGATGCAGTCGATGATTTCTTCGCAACTGCTGATTAACATTTTCATACCCAATACGCCGCTGCATGATGGAGCGGTTATTGTTCAGGGGCATAAGGTCGCCGCTGCGGCTTGCTATTTGCCTTTATCGGAGAATCCGTTCATCAGCAAGGAGCTGGGAACACGGCATCGCGCCGCTATCGGCATCAGTGAGGTAGGGGACGCGGTCTCGATCGTAGTGTCTGAGGAGACAGGGCAAATCTCCCTGGCCATCGACGGACAAGTCGTGCGAGATATCAAAGAGGAATCCTTGATATCGAAGCTGTATGAGGAGCTTGGGCCAAACTCCGGGGCGAAGGAAATTCGCGGGCCGTTCCGCAAACGGAAGGAGGCCGGCAAGAATGGATAAGTGGCTGACTCATAACAATTTTGCCAAGGTGCTCGCGCTGTTTCTCAGCATTATTTTGTGGGCGATGGTGCATTTGGATAGTGGGACCCCGGTGGATTCTACAACTTTGGCGCAACCAAAAATTATCGATAACGTTAAAATAGAAGTTACGGGATTTGACGAGGACAAGTATGTGCTCTATGATCTGGAGCCGGATAGCGTCCGGATGGAGGTCAAGGGGAAACGAATCGATCTGACCACGAATTTCTCCGATTATAAGGTAAGGCTGAACTTGGACAATGTAGGTCCGGGTACATTTACGTTGCCTTTAACCCATGAGCTGCCTCCAGGCGTACAATTGATATCAATGGACCCTTCCATCGTGAAGGTAACGATTGAGGCCAAGGAGACGCGAACGGTTCCAGTATCCATTGTGGTCAAGGGAGAGCCGGATGATGGATTGGTTGCCGGAATTCCCATCGTGGCCGGAGACGGGAACGTGGAGGTCACTTTGCCGGGAAGCGAAGTTGAGGAGCTTAGCAAGGTGCAGGGCGTTGTAGACGTCAGCGGGCTGAAGGATGCTGTAAAGGGAAAAAGTGTCAAGCTGACGGCATATGATAAGCAAGGTGATCCGATTGATAATGCAGAGATATCTCCGGCTTCCATCGATGTGGACGTCCCGATTAACAAGTTATACAAGAATGTGCCTTTGGAGGTGCGTCAGACGGGGAGTCTGCCCCATGGCTATATGCTGGAGGGGATTGAGACGGATGTAGAAGGAGTAGCCCTGTACGGGCCCAAGGAGGCTCTTGAGAGCATCTCTTCTTATCCGGTGACGGTGGACTTAAGCCGCGCCGATAGCAACTCGGCCCGCACCCAGTTCACGGTGGACTTGACTCCGCCGGAAGGTTTTGAGAAAATCGAGCCGGGTTCCGTAACAATTACGTTGGACGTAGTGCCTGCTGCCGAGCAGCAAATCGAAGGAGTCCCGGTGAGTCTCCTTAACTTGAATTCTTTATATGACGTCAAATGGGTCAGGCCAGCGGACCACAAGCTGACCCTGACCCTTTCGGGTACACTTGAGGCATTGGACAAATTAAAGCTGGAGGACATTCATCTGACGGCTGATCTGTCACCCTTGGGCATGGGCACACATACCATTCCTGTAGAGGTGACGTTGCCTGCTCATGTCAAGATGGCTGATTCAGCTCTCACCCTAACGGTTGAAGTGGAACTGACTGAGAAAGGAAGCCCCACTACGGGAGCGCCCGAAGACCCGCCAGATTCGTCCGCGAACGGGCAGCCTTCTTCGGGAAATGAGCCTGCAGCCTCGGAAGAGGATCAGGAGCAGGTGCCAGATAATGCTTCTCCTTCAGGCAATGGAACGTAAGAGCACGGGGAATGACCGAATGACCGTGGAGAATAGAACCAACAAAACAATGAATGAACAGTTGAACAATTAGGGTCCAGTGAGCTTGCGATCCTTGCAAAATGTTGAAGGAGTGAAATTATGGGGAAGTATTTTGGAACAGATGGAGTAAGGGGCATCGCTAATCAGGAATTGACGGCAGAATTGGCTTATCAAATCGGGCGTTGCGGAGGTTATGTACTGACCGGCCAGGCCCATAAGCCAAAGGTTGTCATCGGGATGGACACACGCATTTCAGGCTTGATGCTTGAATCATCACTAATTGCAGGGATGTTGTCGATCGGTGCGGACGTCATTCGGTTAGGGGTTGTTTCTACACCGGCTGTTGCTTATTTAACACGCTTGTTGCAAGCGGATGCCGGGGTCATGATCTCAGCTTCCCATAACCCCGTCGAGGATAACGGGATCAAATTCTTCGGAAGCGACGGATTCAAATTGTCCGACGAAACAGAGTTGGAGATCGAAGCATTACTGGATAAGGATACGGATGAGTTGCCACGTCCTATCGGCGGAGGCCTAGGCACCGTAACCGTGGATAACGATTCGAAGCTGAAATACTTAGAACATTTGAAGACGACGATCAGCTCTTCTTTCCAAGGGTTGAAGGTCGTATTAGATTGCGCCAATGGTGCTGCCTATGAGCTGGCACCCAAGCTGTTCCGTGAACTGGGGGCGGAGGTACACACGCTGGCCGCAGAGCCCAACGGTCTAAACATTAATGACCACTGTGGTTCTACGCATCCTGAGCATTTGAAGGAAGAAGTTGTACGCTTGGGGGCACATTTGGGGCTTGCCTTTGACGGTGACGCTGATCGCTTGATCGCTATTGACGAGCTGGGTCAAGAAGTGGATGGAGATTACATTCTGTGCATTTGCGGCGATGCTATGAAGAAGGCAGGAAAGCTCAAGGATAACACGGTGGTGTCCACGGTGATGAGTAACTTTGGCTTCTACAAGGCGACCAAGAAGCTGGATTTAAATACGCAGCAGACTGCGGTAGGCGACCGCTATGTAATGGCCGAAATGCTGCGCGGCGGGTATAACCTGGGTGGCGAGCAATCGGGTCATGTTATTTTCCTCGACTACAACACGACGGGAGATGGCATCCTCACAGCGATTCAACTGGTGGATACCCTGCTGACTTCCGGCAAGTCACTGAGCGAGCTTAAGCAGATCATGAAGCAATATCCGCAGGTGCTGGTTAACGTACGTGTACAGGATAAGAGCAAATACGAAGGCAATACTGCGATTGGCGCTGCTGTGGCTGAGGTGGAGCGTACATTAGGTGATAATGGTCGGGTGCTGGTTCGTCCGTCCGGTACGGAGTCTCTGATTCGTGTCATGGCCGAAGGGCCGGAGAAGAACGAACTGGAGAAGCTGGTGGCTCAGATCGTCGGCGTTGTGGAGAAGGAACTCGTTTAAGCTTGGCGTCATGCTATCATCACGATTATTATACCTTAACCGCTGTTCTTGGAGCCTGGCTTCGGAACGGCGGTTTTTCATTGTGATGCCGGGTGTTTTTGTGGGATGATCAGGACGGGCCCAAGCAATCGGGACAAGTTGATCATTGCCAAAACGAGTGAAGGTGCATATAATTAAGCATATTCGAGAAAAGAAAGCGAGGGTCGTGAGGTCACTTGGAAAGTTAAGCGCCAGAGCTTCAGCGTGTGCGCATATGAATCTGAAGATTTATTTTGTGAGTAAGGGATCATACTCATCGTCATGGCAAGGGCGGCAGGCCAGCTTGCGAACGGTTGGGATCAATAGACCTTATGAGACGCTTCAGAGGAAGGTTGCGGCAGCTTGGAAGCTGACGAGGTGGAGGTGTTCGAAATGTTCGGCGGGGGCCTCCCGGTGTCACATCACACCGTAACTGTATGGGCAAAAGGAATGGGCGACCGTTCCCACAAACCATACGGACAGATGGAATACGATATTCATGAACTTGATGAATGTCGCGTAAGCAGACGGACGCGGGGGAGACTTCCGCGGTAGACGAAGCATCAGGATTTGTCGTGAGAGACTTGGCTGAACTCATAAAAAGCAGTTGCTTTTTGACAATTAAATATGTTCTTGTTTCGGTATATCGCGCGAGGTTTCTTTCGTGTTCACTTCTTACGGTTAACAACCATCTTGTAAGAACGAAACGGAGGAAAATATAATTATGTGTGGTATTGTTGGATATATTGGGAATCGGGATACGCAGTCGGTATTGATCGAAGGACTTAAGAAGCTGGAGTACCGTGGGTACGATTCGGCTGGCATTGCGGTGTTCACGCCAGGTGGACTGAAAATTGCCAAAGCTAAAGGCCGGTTGGCTAATTTGGAGACCAAGCTGGAGAATGCACCACTTGCCGGATCGGCTGGAATCGGTCATACTCGTTGGGCAACTCATGGCAAGCCGTCTGACGTTAATTCACATCCGCATACCGATCATACGCAGAAGTTCTCGGTGGTTCATAACGGGATTGTCGAAAACTATCTGGATCTGAAAGAAGAACTGATTGAGCAAGGGTATATTTTTGTGTCGGAAACAGATACAGAGGTTATTTCCCATCTGGTGGCTCGCGAGTATCAAGGGGATATCGTCAAGGCCGTGCAGCAAGCGATTCGCCATATGCGTGGCGCTTTTGCGCTTGGGGTATTGACCGAATACGAGCCTGAGAAGCTTGTAGCCGTCCGTCAAGCCAGCCCGTTGATTATCGGTCTTGGCGCGGGGGAGAACTTTATCGGCTCCGACATACCGGCTTTGCTTAATTACACCCGTGATGTGTACATTTTGAACGACGGCGAAATGGCCGTACTGACAAAGGATACTGTCGAATTGATGACCCTTGAGGGGAATTTTATTTCTCGGGAAATGATTCGTGTCGATTGGGATGCCGTGACGGCAGAAAAAGGCGGATATGATCATTTCATGCTCAAGGAAATCCATGAGCAGCCGCGTGCTTACCGGGACACTATGCTTGGCCGCATCGATGAGAGTGGACGTAAGGTAGTGCTGCCTGGATTTAAATTGTCCGACGAGAAGATCCGCAGCATTACGAGCATTCATGTCATTGCCTGCGGTACAGCTTATAATGCTGGCTTGGTTGGCGGAACAGCTATTGAACAGATGGTCCGCATCCCGATCATGTACGATGTGGCTTCGGAGTACCGTTACCGTTCACCACTCATTACTCCGGATACGCTGGTTATTGTGGTTAGCCAGTCGGGGGAGACGGCGGACACATTGGCAGCCTTGCGTGAAGCGCAAGCTAATGGAGCGCATGTGTTAGCCATTACCAATATGGTGGGCAGCTCGATTGCCCGTGATGCGGACGATGTCATTGCTACGCTGGCTGGCCCGGAAATTGCCGTGGCTTCCACGAAGGCATATACGTCGCAATTGATTGCCTTCTATCTGCTGGGGCTCTACATGAGCCAAGTACGTGGCACCAAATCCGAGGATGAAGTGGCGCATGTGCTTGCGGCCATGCATGCTCTGCCAGAGCAGGTGGAGAGCATACTGGCTCAGTCCGATACCATTAAGGCCTATGCGGAGCAGATCGCCAAGCATGAGCATTTGTTCTTTATCGGTCGCGGGATCGACTATGCAGTCGTGCAAGAAGGCTCGCTCAAGCTGAAGGAGATCTCCTATATTCATTCGGAAGCCTATGCTGCCGGAGAATTGAAGCACGGCACCTTGGCATTGATCGAGGACGGCGTGCCAGTCATCGCCTTGGCAACGCAGGACAGCGTGCTGGAGAAGACCGTCAGCAACATTAAGGAAGTGAAGGCGCGTGGCGGGGATGTTATGGCCTTCACCCATGAAGAACATGTTCCCAGCCTTTTGAAGTCGGTGGACCAGGCCTTCGCCATTCCGAAGACCCTGCCAATGCTGACTCCGGCCATTTCCGTCGTCCCTCTACAATTGCTCGCCTACTACGCTTCTCTAGCCCGTGGCAACGATGTTGATAAGCCACGGAACCTGGCGAAGAGTGTGACGGTGGAGTAGGGCGGGGTTAAGGACGACACTCGTTTGTCCCATTATAAAAAAGTCGTGAACCAGTAAAAGATGTCATGAACCGAAATGCAAGATGAATGATTTTCAGTATCTAGTAGGGAGCCCGAGGGATTAATTCGTGGCTCCCTTTTTAAATGCTGAAAAACATTAAAAAGCATAAGAATTTCTCAAGGGAACCTGAGCGAGATTAAGCTGGGAAGTAGTAATTCATCTACGGAAACATTAATATACAATTGATAGTATTGAATCATTGATTTGCAATGAATACCGGATGTAAATAAGGAGGATCACAACAATGCATGAAGCGGCAGTCGCTTTTTTAGATGAGGTATGGCCTTTTTATATAGATTTATTGGAAAAGGATAAGAAGCGTATTTTTTCTACTCCGTCCCCCAGCATGCTGTATACGGGCTCACATAATTATCTGAAATTTTCATGGAGGAAGGGCAAGTTCCAATGGGCTGACGGTGCGATTGCCTTTGATTTGTACGAGCCTTTATCTTGGAGCGACAGCTCACATAAGCTGAAGCCAGAGTTCGATTATATGAGCCACTTGACGGAGGAGATACTGGCGGATGAGGTTTTTCCCGAACTTCAGACGCGAGTAGATGCTTTGTTGCAGAAAGCGCCTCTGAAGGAATGTTATTTTAGCTACGAGCTGAAGCTGGTTCTGGAGGTAGAATGGAAGCAAGGGAAATATGAGCAATCTGTGCTGCTGCGAAATGAGGCGAAGCGGGAATACGTACGTGAGCAGCTTCGGGCTTTTATTGAGCAAAAGGTGTTTTCCGATGCTCCGGCACGGCCTAAGCCTGCTGATCATTACTTTTTTGCAGACGCACTGTTGAATCTGGATTTAATTGAACAGAACGTGACGGATACGGGGGCTATCATCGACAGGGTGACGGCCAAGTATCAAGATCGAGAGCACATAGAAGAGTGGAAACGGACCTATACAACAGCCCTAAAACGATGGGCGGAGGAGCGGTTTTTGCCTATGTATTTTATCTCCACGGGCAATTATGGGATGGAGTGGGAACTTAAGCCGGAGGCGGAACGCGATAAAGTAGAACCTGAAGCAATGGATTTTTTCATCTACACTGCAATGAAAATCGGCGCGGAAGAGCGTAATATTCCCGCAGCCTATTTCAAGCTGGCCGTCCAATTGGGTTCAGAGCGAGCGGAGCAGTATTTGAAGATGGGCAGTGAACTTGTTGAGCATGAACGGAGAAGTGAATTGTTGCATGCTCAGGCCAACGATATCTTAATGGAGATTGAGCTTCGCATTTTATCCGAGGAGGAGGAAGCCTACCGTCAGTCGCTTGAATACATATCGGACTTGTTGCGGCAGGGGTTTCCTTGTGAGTACAATCTGAAATTAAAAAATAAGATCAAAAATTTTCTGCCGATTAAAGGGTTGGCCAAGTCTCAGCTCCATCGTTTTTTTGCAGCATGTCTTCAATATCCGGCTTTGCACCCGAGCTTGGCTCAGTATGCGGAGTTGGCCATGAAGCCCTACGCATGGTATGGCGATGTGGAGGCTGGAGAAAAATCCGCTATGCCGGGCACTTATGCAGTGCTTGGTCTGGGTTTATGCAGCAAAGACTATTTTCCGCTTTTACAGCGCTATATGGAGCAGGTAGATGAAGAGCATCAGATGGCTCATCATTATTATTTGGAGGCCTTTCTGGAGGCGCATGGGGCGGTGCCAGAATGGATGCCTGTCATGGTGTCTATTCTTGCTAGCGTAACAGATTCGGCCAAGCCGTCAAAGCTGAATTGGGTGAACACGCCGCAATTAGCGGTCGCTCTACAAAACGAACTGACACAGCTTGAGCCGTACGAGAGAGAAAAGATACTGTATCTGATATTCGGCAGCTCAGGCAAGTTAAAGAAGACGATAAAAGCTACCGAAGAGCCATTAAAACAAGCCTTGGAGGCGCTCCTGCCGCTTTACATGTAAGCTCAGCATATCGAATAGAAGTTCTGTTTGTGTCATGGTTCGGGATTTGTTCATCTGAATATCATTAAATAAAAAGACATTTCCGCGAGCCTAAGGCGGAAATATCCTTTCTGGGACCTTCGGGTCCCTTTTTTATATTTTTCTGGAGTAGTATCCCATCAGTGTGAAGAACACGATCATGATGAAGAGCAGGGCGCCCATCAGGGTGAAAAAGATGTATGGGTTGAAAAAACCGGCGACCACCGTAGCTATGCCCAGCCCGATGAAGACGATGCTGATGCTCAGCGAGGCAGCATTTTGCAGAATCTGACTGCTGCGCTCGTCGTTCTCCTTAATGTACATTTGCTTCAACAGCGCCTCATTCCTGGCGGCCTTCATGTATTTCCCCAGAAACATAACTACGAACAATTCGAGGCCGAGAAAAGCACCGACCTGAAAGCCCTGGATAAAGCTCGGCAGCTCAGGTAGCCGGTCACGGTAAAACATAAACCCCAGGTACAGCAGCAGCGTGCCCCCGGCCACCAGAGACAGACTGTTTGCGCGTTTCTTAAGCTTGTTCTTATAATTTTCCATTACAATTCCTCCAATTCGCTAAAATCAAACACTTCTTCAATCGTTAATCCGAAATACTTGGCGATCTTGTACGCAAGAATCAGGGAGGCGGTGTACTTTCCGACTTCAAGTGAAGTGATAGTCTGCCTTGTAACACCGACCGCCAGTCCTAGCTCTTCCTGAGACAATTTGTGCTGCTTGCGCAGCTCCGCGATTTTGGTTTTCAAAGGATCAACTCCTTGCAATGTTTGCTTTGCATGTTTAGTATAGTTTGCTTTGCATATTATGTCAAGCTTACTTTGCAAATAAGGTATAGTTTGCTTTGCAAATTGTGGTGATGGATGAGCTGAATGGTTTTGTCGCTCAGGCTTTTAGACTGATGGGGGACGAGCGATTACACTCGGCGGGATGGGAACGAACCTCGTAACTTGCTTGCGGGGGATTTAATGAGCACAAAGGGGGAGGAATTTAATCCCCCTTCACTTCCTCAGTGCCTCCAGCATATCGTTGATATGCTGATGCATAAGCTGACGGGCTTGGTCGCTGTGGCGTTCTTCGATGGCGATGGCGATCAGGACGTGGTAGTTGGAAGCCTTGGTACGCATGTGAGGCAGCGTGTTCGTATGCTTGCGTCCTTCGGACAGGAGTGGGTAGATGGATTCCATCATACGGGACAGCACAGGCTGCCGGGCGGATTCGGCGATTAGGCGATGGAAGGCCAGGTCAGTATCCAGGAAGGGTCCGCCTTCTTCCATTTGCAGAATCATCCGCTCGGCGAGCTTTCGCAATTCCTTCACCTGATTAAGTGTAGCATGCTCTGCGCTTAAAGCCGCTAATGTAGGCTCGATCAGAATTCTCGCTTCCAGCAGCTTGACGAGTGAGATATCCCCAAGCTCCTTCAAGTTTGCCGTAGGGTCCTCTAACAATAAAGGATCATTCCTCACGTACATCCCCCGGCCGTGCTCAATACTGATGTTTCCTTGGCTTTCAAGAGTGCGCAAAGCCTCCCTAACCGTGGACACGCCAACCTCTAGCTCCTTGGATATTTGCTGTAAGGTGGGAATTCGAGACCCGGGGGGCCATTCACCGTTAATGATTTTTTCCTTAAGCTGATCTATCGTTGCTGAATACACTGTTTTTTTCATATTCATATCCCCTGTTGGTCTACTCTATTATGTTCATTTTAGCATAACGAGTTTTGTTTCTCCCTATGAAAGTAAGGATTGACATGCAAATTGAAAGATAATATCATAACCTCATAAAGATCATATCTATTTCAAATTAAAAGACGTAAAAGCTCTAAAAAAGTGCTTATATCTAATTATAGATCATATGTATATGAGAATATACTACACAACCATCATGAACATATGATCTATAAAGCTTCAGGAGGGGAAGACGATGGACGTAGTAACCTTTGGTGAATCCATGGTGCTGTTCAGCTCGGACCAGAACCTGCCACTGCAGTATATCCACCAATTCAACAAGCAAATGGCCGGGGCTGAGTCCAATGTAGCTATCGGGCTAGCCAAGTTAGGGCATCGTGTCGGGTGGTTCAGCAAGCTGGGGGATGATCCATTTGGGCATTATGTGCTTCATCAGATCAGAGGATATGGAATTGACACCTCAAGATGCCGACATACCAATGATGCTCCTACAGGCATTTACTTCAAGGAACAGCGCACTCACGGGAAGACGCAGGTCTATTATTACCGACATCATTCTGCCGCAAGCAGAATGCATCCGGATGAACTGGATGAGGCGTATTTGGCGGGCTTTAAATTTTTGCATGTAACAGGGATTACGGCTGCGCTTAGTCCTGATTGCCTGGCATTTACTCGCAAGGCTATGGCTTCAGCCCGGAAGCAAGGCTTGAAGATTGTTTTTGATCCCAATGTACGCTGGAAGCTCTGGGACAGTGAGGAAGCAGCCAAGCAAGTGTTGCTGGAGCTGGCAGGGTATGCGGACTACATTTTGCCGGGGCTGGATGAAGGTGAATTGTTGACCGGCTGTAAGCAGCCCGAGGAGATAGCTTCCGCTTTGCTAAAGCCAGGAGTAGCGGGCGTGGTTGTGAAGCTGGGTAGCGAAGGGGCGTATTATCAATCGGAGCAACAGGGCGGTTATGTGGCCCCTTTTCCAGCAGAGGAGATTGACCCTGTGGGGGCGGGAGATGCCTTTGCTGCGGGCTTTATCAGTGGACTTTTGCACGGTGATGAGCTTGAGCAGGCTGTCCGTAAGGCCAGTGCTATGGGAGCGATTGCTGTAAGCGTAAATGGAGATGTGGAGGGGCTTCCCAATGAGCAGGAATTGCTGCACATGATCCATCATCATGATGACGAAGACTACCAGAACGTAAAGCGATAGGAGTGAGGGACTATGACCAAGCAAGAGCAACTGGATCAGTTGATGAATTCCGGTATCGTCGCCGTTGTGCGAAGACCGCCAAGGGATAAGGTACAGCTTATTACGGATGCACTGGTAGCCGGCGGAGTGCAAGCCTTGGAGATCACGGTAGATTCAGAGGGCGCGTTCGAGCTTATTCCTCGCCTGAAAGAGAAATACGGCAGTCGGGTGCTGGTTGGCGCAGGGACGGTAATGAATGCAACGGTGGCGGAGCAGGCGCTGCAAGCTGGCGCGGACTTTATTTTCTCCCCCATTCTTGATGAAGCTACCATTAGAATCACTCAACAATATGGACGGATTTCCATTCCGGGCGTGATGACTCCTACCGAAATTGCCAAGGGCTATGAGTGGGGAGCCAATGTGCTAAAGATTTTCCCGGGAGCCATGTTGGGCGCTAACTATATTAAGGAAATATCAGCACCACTACAAGGAATTCCCATGATGCCCACAGGTGGTGTGACGTTACATAATGTTGGCGAGTTCATTCGAGCCGGGGCGGTTGCTGTAGGACTGGGCAGTTCTCTGCTGGACAAGAAGGCTATTGCCGAAGAGAGATACGAAGATATTACGGAGCTGGCGCAAAAATTTAAAGCAGCGATTATAAGCGCAAGAGGATAAGGAGACAATCCCATGAAAATCACCAATTTCAAAACCTTTATCGTACCCCCACGCTGGTTGTTCCTCAAAATAGAAACGGATGAAGGAATCGTTGGCTGGGGGGAGCCTGTGATTGAAGGCAAGGCCCATACGGTTCAAGCGGCGGTTGACGAATTAATGGACTTCCTTATTGGCAAAGATCCGCTGCGCATCGAAGATCATTGGCAGGTGATGTACCGTGGAGGCTTTTATCGTGGGGGCCCAATTCTAATGAGTGCAATTGCAGGAATTGATCAGGCTTTATGGGATATCAAAGGAAAATACTTCAATGCGCCTGTATATCAACTGCTCGGCGGGGCTTGCAGGGACACGATTCGCGTGTATTCCTGGATCGGTGGCGATCGGCCGAGTGAGGTGGGATTAGCTGCCCTGGAGAAGAAAAGCGCTGGCTTCACCGCCATTAAAATGAACGCTTGCGAAGAAATGCAGTATATTGATACGCATGACAAGGTGGATAAGGTGGTAGAGCGAGTGGCGGCCATCCGCAGCGCGGTGGGGCCGGATCTCGGCATTGGCGTGGATTTTCATGGACGTATTCATAAGCCGATGGCCAAGGTCCTGGCCAAGGAGCTTGATCCGTTCCGCCTGATGTTCATTGAGGAGCCTGTGCTTCCGGAAAATAATGAAGCTCTTCGCGAAATTGCCAACCATACCAGCACGCCGATTGCTACCGGGGAAAGAATGTTCTCGCGCTGGGACTTTAAGTCCCTGCTACAGGACGGTTATGTCGATATTATTCAGCCCGACCTGTCCCATGCCGGGGGAATTACTGAATGCAAAAAAATCTTTGCCATGGCAGAAGCTTATGATGTAGGGGTGGCACCGCACTGTCCACTTGGACCCATTGCTTTGGCAGCTTGTCTCCAAGTGGATGCTACGGCACACAACGCCATCATTCAGGAGCAAAGTCTCGGCATTCACTACAACCAGGGGAATGATCTGCTAGATTACATTACCGATCCGAATGTATTTGCTTACAATGAAGGTTATGTCCAAATCCCTCAAGGACCTGGACTTGGGATTACAGTAAATGAAGAGTATGTTATCCAAATGGCTAACGAAGCGCCCCATCGCTGGAGAAATCCGGTGTGGCGTCATTGTGATGGCTCTGTGGCAGAATGGTAAGATCGTATCGCGCCCTACTCCAGTTCAATGACTACCATCTGATGATTCTCTATGCGGGGGATGCTGTAAGCAAGTTCCCCCTCTTCTTCCGTGAAAGGTAGCTCTATCATTGATGGGGCCAGATAGATGCGGCGGACACGGGCGGTGTCGTCAGGGAGACGGAGGCAGACGGAAATATCCTGTAAGGGCACGATATCTTCAATGACCTCGACTTGCCCTTTCAGTACAGGAGATGCATACAGCAAATGATTGACATATCGCTTCTCCTTCCGCTGATATTGCAGAGTCGTGATGCCGCGAGCCGGGAGGTTGGTGCTTAAGACCGGCTGCGGAAGCAGGCTCGATAAGGCGTGAAGTACGATTTCTTTCAGGATGAGATGGCCTGCGTCGGCATATTCACTGAATAGATCCCAAGCGATATAGATTCCGCTCCGGGACTCGATCATTCCGGGTCCGTTATCATTCCTGGCACTTGGAGTGTGCCGGTGCGAACTAAATGCGAAGAGATCACGGTTGAAGTAGGGATTCTCCACATGGCCCAGCACTTGTCCCTCCTGAATGTCTACAAGCTGCCCTTCACTGTACATTGCATAGGAGGTTGGCAACAGGACGCCGGGCTGGAAATGCGGATGGAAATAGGCAGGACGGTAGGTATTGGTCCCTAGCCAGCGAATCCCCATATCTAGGGCAAAAGCATCGCCAGTCATATTCAACCCTGAACGGCCGGTGACCAGCAGCTTGCCGCCTCCTGTTGTAAAGGCTTCGATTCGGGCAGCCAGCTCCGGCCATACCGGTACTTCATCTGGCAGAATCAGCACCTTGTAGGCCGTAAAATCACTCAACGTGTCTATCACGTCAAAGAGATAATGGCCTTCGGTCAAGATGCGTACCGCTCCGGCGTCGGCCAGGTTGGTGCGGTCCTTGAGCGCCTGACTATCCGGACAAGCTTCGCGCGCCGCTTCCAGAGACAGAATCGCGATGTCGGCAACCGATTCTACCCCGTCGCACCACGGTTCCTTGGCTTCCACCTCGGCATAGGCGGCACCGATCAGGGCATAGGTGGCTATATCCATCAAGCCTGAGGGATGCAGCTGATCGCCGATTGAGCATTTGGCGCCGTGGGCCAGGCTGAGTGCGGCTTCAAACCGCAGCGCATTCGGATGCTTATAGCCGCCAAATTCGCCCCAGGAGGTATGGAACTTCCCGGTCATACCAAGATACTCCATGCCCAGCGTCTGGACATAGCGCGCCGACAGTGGAAAGTGGTCATAACCCCAGCCACCGGTCGGAAGTGATTCCAGTTCTAGATGGGTATTAATATGGGCAAGATCGCGGCGTCCTCTCGTTTGGTGACCGTTATTATGGTAGAGCGGCAAACCGGGCTTAACGGCGTTAATTACCTCGCGTACGCGTTGTGTATAGTTCAGGAAGGTTTGCTCGCCCAGCGCCTCTACGGCTGCATCGTCACGGGGGTCCTGACCCGCGGCCCGCAACGTGGCCACGCAGTATTGGCAGCGACATTTGCGCGCTCCGACAATATCGAGAAATAGGCCGTCAATCTCATAGCGGGTAACGACTTCATGGATTTGTGCAAGCAGGATATCCAGATAAGGGGTATTGAAGCAGAACTCGTGATAGCCTGGCGTCATAAAATCTTTGGCCCAGCGGGTCCGTTCCTCTTCATCGCGAATCAGCCATTCGGGATGGCGGCGAGCTAGCTTCTCGTCAAGACCAGCCGATAAATAGACCGGTGTTAGGACGTCGATTTCATGGGCTGCGGCGATCATTTCCCCTAACAGGTCAAAGGCGAGATGAGGATGAGTTTCGTTGGCTTCACTGGGGTGGTACGCCCAGCCGTGATGGCATTTGGAGAAGACCGTAACGGAATCGACGTGCCCGGCCCGCAGCATATCTTGAAACTGGGATTTGGAGAATTGCGCTCCGATTTCGGGAATGGCCTCGGAGGTATGGAAGTCGAGATGAACCTGACGAAAACGCATAGATAAACAACCCCTTCAAGTTAAATAGTAAAAACCGATAGTGATAATATAGATTTTAAGCCTGACAAGCTTTAAATAACAATCAATTGTGTAGGTTAGGAGATTAATGTACACTGATGATGTATTGAGAATCATTATCAGGGGTGGGGAGTTATATGAAGGGGAACGTTCCGTATGCCGCCATACGCAGACTGATTTACTTTAAAGGCCGCTGGACCTCTTGGCCGAAACGAAGAAGCACTCGGATGCATACGCTCCTTTATATCAAGCAAGGACCGTGCTGCAACCGATAGAGGTGCCGGCCGGTATTCTCACTGCGGTAATTGGTGCGCCCTATTTCCTGTATCTGATGGTGAGCAGTCGAAGGTAGCGGGCGTGCTTCCTATGAGAAATAGAAAGCGAGCGGGCCTCCCGGAAAATGCACCACCGGGCTGCCCCTCGCTTGATTAACCTAATTATTCTGCTGGTTGTTAATTCTACTAGCTCGCTTACGGCTCAATGCCCCAAATGAGCTGCCCATTCACGTATCCGGTCACCTGCTCATGATTTTCGAACTGGCTGGCGGAAGCCTTGAAGGAATAATCATTGGTCTGGTCATAATTGGCCCAGTTGTTCTTGGAGAAGCGGGTTTGAATCTCTGCACTTTCACCAGGGTTCAAGGCTCCGGCCGAAGCGGTAAACCCAATCTCCAGCGCATAATCAGCTCCCGTGACCGGGCTTTCCAGCTTCACGAATTGTCCGTTGACGTTGGCGCTACCGATGTTGGCCCAGTCACACCAGAAGCTTTGCGGGTTGTCTCCATCAACTGTGTAGTAGTACCGAAGGGTGACATCGCTAAGTTCAATCGCTGAATCCCCTGTATTAATGATTTTGAATTTCGGGGATATCCCGTTGGTGGAGGCGCTTGTATTGCCATTGAAGGCTTGGACTGTCAAGTCTCCGGCGGGAACAGGCACGCTAGTATCCACTACACCTACGGTAAGCAGGGCATTATTTCCTCCGCTAAAAGCAAAGGTAAGCACATGCTGACCGAGCGGCAGCGTGGACAGATAGGTTTTGCTTAAGATAACAGAGGAACCGGATGTCGTATAATCTTGACCCGCTGTTAGCGTCTGGCCTCCATTTGCGATGCTGGTGAGTTGATGTCCGTTTAAGCTAAGAGATACTGCAATATCTTGCTGTAAGTTTGCTGCCTGATCAAAGGTTGCATTTACCGGTGAAATGACGGCACTAGGCGTGGAATCCACAATGCTGACTTTTAAGACGGCGTCCTTTCCCTGGTTGAAGTCAAAGAGAATGGAATGGGTACCCACCGGTAACTGAGACAAGAACTCCTTTTTCAACACAAGTGTATTTCCACTCAGTGTATAATCCTGCCCTACTTCCAGCGCCTGGCCATCTAACCGAAGCGCGGTTAACGAGTGACCGTTGAATTGAATCGTGATGGTTTGGTCACCGGGATTTGCCGTATTTCGGTCAAGCTCGATGTTACCCGGTGTAATCGATGCACTTGGAATGGGGTTGTTATTCTTGAGGTCAGGCAGCTCATCCAGCGTGATGACATAATCACTTTGGTACAGCGTAGTCAGCGTGGCCGGATAGTTAAAGGCCGAACTCATCAGGTGCTCACCGTACCAAGGACAGAAGTACAGCCAGCCAGATTTTTCCTCCGTTAAATTTTGCAGGCTTGGGACGGTATCATTTTCAGTCATGGCTACCATCTTCTTGCCGTCGGTCAAATCAACGAGCTGATAGAAGATCGAGGTGATCGCATCCTCATTAGGTACGCCCGATAGCCCGTCATGTCGGTTGTAGATCGTATTGTATTTATCATAGCCGACCAAATCTACCTGATCGTCACCCGGATACCAAGCCGGAGAAGTGCTATAGACGTAACTATTGTAAGTCCAGATCAAGTTGTGCAGGTCATAGGTCTCTGTCAACTCGGTATAGAGGAGGTCCCATAATTGCTTGTACACCTCCGCGCCAGCCGATGCCCACCAGAACCAGGCTCCTTCCCCGTTCAGGCCGCCATTGCCCTCGGCTTCATGGTAAGGGCGGAAAATGACGGGTACATCATTATCCTGCAAGATCTGAAGCTGCTGCGCCAAATCCTCAATCGTCGTCATCACATATTGGTATTCTTTCGTCCCTGGAACTACCGCATTGGCGGTGTTGAAGTTAGTCTCCGTAGGCTTGTAGGTGGCTTCCTTCCAATCCACGAAATCTCCGAGCTGATAGGTGGTGAAGTTCCGTGGCACATTGATATGCCAAGAGGCCGTAGCGATCCCGCCCCGGTTGTTCACCCAATCGATCATGCGATCGGTGGTGCCGTCCTCCCAGCCGTATAACGGGTTGTAGTTCATAAAGTCAAAGCCGCGAATAGCCGGATACTTCCCGGTTAGGTCATAAATCCAATCAAACTCCAACTCGTAATTGCCGTCATTTCCGCTTCCGTATATCTCCTGCTGGCCGGAAATAATATGATGGCCATATACCTCGGTCAAATAGTTCATCAGAATTTGCGTTTCCGGCGTAGCTTGAGCATCAGTCAAGATCGGCTGTACTTCCAATGGGTCCAGGTCAGCGAAATCCACCGTGAAGGTATCAAAATAAGCAAAGCCCCAGCCGGCCTTGAGCTCAATGGTATTGCTTCCTTGGGTCAGCTTGTGGAAGCCAAATTCATAATTCGACCACTCTGTTGTGTAGGGCAGCATATACGATCCCTTCGTCACGCCGTTCACTGCTAAATATTGCAGCCTGCCATCAGCGCTAAGCTCCTGCATATACCGGGTGGAGATGGCATACATACCGGTTTCCGGGACCGTTACGTTGAACGTAATCGTACCCGAGTTCTGCATCCAGACAAACCCGCTGCCGGAATAGCCGGGCTTGGGTTGTCCATAAATTTCGGTGGCGACTTGAAGGTCGGAAGTAAGCTGGGCGTCTTCGCCTTCAATAGTGAAAAGCGGTAGGGTGTCTGCGTAAACGGGCGCTGCCAATAGTCCGAGCAACAGGGTCCATGCGAGCGTTAGTGCACTTGCCTTTTTCAGCCAATTTTTCATCTTCACCTTTCCTTTCCATGTAAGAAATGATAAATCCTTGTTTAATCTATCAACTCATGGATGCGCTTTCATAGCCAATATAGCATGAGTACCAATTATTGTAAATATATCCATGCTGAAAATTTCCCCTTGCCTCCTCAATCCTCGTATTCTCGTATTATGGTATTCTATTGCTAAAAGTGTGAGTTCAAAAAGTCGAATCTACTCCTTGAACAACTTCGTCCTGGGAAGCCAAATTTTTGAACTACCTCTAAAAGTGAGATACAGGAGAAGCTGGCTATGGCTAATATACATGATGTTGCAAAGCGTGCGGGAGTATCGGTATCTACCGTATCAAGGGTGCTGAACGGCAATCCTTATGTATCGGAGGAGAAGCGAATCGCGGTAAAGCGGGCAATTAACGAACTGGATTATACGCCAAATCGTTTAGCCGTTGATTTGATTCGGCAGAGCACGAGAACCATCGGCGTCATCATGCCGCATAACAATAATCAGGCCTTCGATCAGATGCTGCATGGGGTGCTTAACCGGTCGGTCGAACGCCATTATTCTGTCATGGTGCTCCCTACCAACTATCAGCCCGAGAACGAGATCAGTTACTTGGATATGCTGAAGAACAAACAACTGGACGGGATCATCATTACCTCTCGCTCGAATCCTTGGGATACCATTGTTCCCTATGCCAAGTATGGCACGCTGGTAGCTTGCGAGTTCACGGATCATCCGGATATTGCTTGTGCTTACATGGACCGATATGCCTCTTATGTCGATGCTTTTCAACTGTTGAAGAGCAAGGGACATTCCCGGGTTGCTTTTACCACTGCCAGGGGGCAGGAGAGCAACAGTACGCGGCTGACGATAAGAGCTTATCAGCAAGTGTTCGGGGAGCTTGCCCCCTCTTTGCATATCAAGGATTGCTACAGCATGGCGGATGGAGCAAATGCGGCCAGGCAATGGCTACAGGCGCAGAGCAAGCCTACAGCTATTTATGCGAATGGCGATGAGGTTGCCGCAGGCATTTATCAATATGCAAGAACTGCCGGGCTGCGGGTCCCAGAGGAACTGGCAATCATCGGCCAGGAGAATCAGCCTGTCGGGGTCGCTCTGAATCTATCAACCGTCGATCATCGACTGGTGCAAGTTGGAGAGCAAGCCTTCGATCTGGTGGTTGAGAAGTCCAAGGCCAAAACTGAAATTCCTTATCAAATTATCATGCGATCATCGGTGTAGCTCTTGACCTGAAATGCATTTCATACTTTAGCATGTAAATAGACGCGCATCACCCATCATGCTAAAGGAGGAAGGCTTCGTGTATAGTACATTTATTTTTGACGTTGATGGTACTTTGATGAATACGGAGCAAGCTGTGCTGGGCTCCTTGCAGAAGCTCTTGAAGCAGAATTACGGCGTGGAAATGAGCCAGCAAGACCTGGCGTTTGTGCTTGGCATCCCTGGTTCTGTATCCCTGCGGCAGCTTGGTGTGGATTACATTGAGGTGGCTAATAAGAAGTGGAATGCACTCATGCAGCGGGAATATCGCCATATGATTCATGTGTATGAAGGAATTCAGCCCCTGCTTGTTGATTTGAAAGAGCAATCGGTGGTGACCGGGGTAGTCACGTCCAAGACCTATCAGGAGTTTCTGGATGACTTTATTCCGTTTGGCCTTGTTTATGATCTGACCTATGCTATATGTGCCGACGATACTGAACTGCATAAGCCCCATCCGGAGCCCCTGCTCAAATTCCTTGAAATGTCCGGGGCCAAGGCTGAAACATCGATCTATATTGGAGACACCATTTATGATTCCGAATGTGCCAGAGAGGCGGGAGTCGATTTTGGATTAGCCTTATGGGGGTGCAGACAACCTGAAGCGATTCCGGCAAAATATAAGTTTGAACACCCGCGCGATATTCTCGCCTTATTAAATCCGCAATAGCGGTCTCCAGCCATCTTAATCCCTGGGCACCTCCCCATAACCTGACGCATATTGTAAGGTGATAGCAGTCTAGGCGAAGGGTAGAGAAAGGAAGGGTAAGCATGGCAGGGAAAATATTAAGGTACTTCGGTGGCGGGAATACGGCACGAGGCTTCCATAACTTGTTTGAGTCGAACTTTCAGGGACTCCGGCGATTATTTATTTTGAAAGGTGGCCCGGGAACGGGGAAATCCTCCTTAATGAAGGCGATCGGCTCGGAATGGTCGGAACAAGGTCTCGATATCGAGTATATTCATTGCTCGTCAGATCGGGATTCCATCGATGCGGTAATCATCCCCGCTCTGAAGGCCGGGATTGTTGATGGTACGGCGCCGCATGTGTTCGAGCCCAAAGCACCGGGTGCGGTAGAGGAATATGTGAATCTCGGGATGGCCTGGCATTCACGGCAATTGGCTGCTCAGCGGGCAACGATTGAACGATTGAACCAACAGATAACCGATGCTTATCAGGCGGCCTATGGCCATTTTGCCGATGCACTCCAAATTCATGATGAGTGGGAAGAAATCTACTTCGGACAGATGGATTTTGAGAAGGCAAATGCATGGACGGAGGAGCTTCTGCATCGCCTCTTCCAAGAGAAGAAGCAGTCCGGCAGGGCCGAGGTCAAGCATCGCTTCTTGGGTGCAGCGACACCAACAGGGGCGGTTGATTTTGTACCTAATTTAACGGAGGGCTTGGCCAAACGCTATTTCCTCAAAGGGCGCGCAGGCACGGGGAAATCCACGATTCTCAAGAAAGTGGCCGAAGCAGCGGAGCAGCGGGGCTACGATATCGAAGTCTATCATTGCGGCTTTGATCCGTATAGCCTGGATATGGTCATTGTTCGCGATCTGGATTTTGCTATCTTTGACAGTACGGCACCGCATGAATACCATCCCGAACGGGCTGGTGATGAAATCCTTGATACCTACAGCGTATTTGTTGCGCCGGGTACTGACGAGCGCTTTGCCGCAGAGATCGCGCAGGTGGGTGTACAATATAAGGCCAAGATGCAGCAGGGAATTTCCTCTCTGGCCGAAGCCAAACGGCATCGTGATCAGCTAGAAGAGATCTACGTTGCAGCCATGGATTTTACCATTGTGGATGAATTCAGAGATGGCATTCGTGCAGAACTTATGACCCTGGTGAGGTGATATCGGCAATCCGCATCCGCCCCCAGTCATACATGAGCTCCAGAATTGGCATTAAGGTCTGCCCAAGGTGGGTCAATGAATATTCCACCTTGGGCGGAACCTCGGGATACACCTCGCGGTGAATAATACCATCATCCATCATTTCCTTAAGCTGGCTGGTTAGCATTTTATGCGTGATTTTCGGCAATAAACGCTGGAGCTCGCTGAACCGCTGCGGTCCCTCCTTATCCAGATGCCACAAAATGATCAACTTCCACTTTCCTCCGATGACTGACAGCGTTAATTCCTTTTCGCAGTTATAATCACCACTTTTCAGCTTATCCATAATTTCTTTTCGCAAATCGGACAACTCAAATCCCTCCTACAGCACAAAAGTTACTTTTAAGTTACTACCGTACAAAAAAGTGCATTCTTCATTCCTGGCTATATCTCGCTTAGTATTTAATTACAGGCAGGTTACTCATTCAGTCATTCATGCATCATTATACCAGCATACCAGACCAGCACGAGATGCAGCAAAAGCCCGGCCTGCCAAATCAAGCGAATGAGGAGTGGAAGATAAATGGAACTACAGTTAGCATTGGACTTGGTGAATATCCCAGAGGCAAAAGAATTGATTAAAGAGGTAGAAGCACATATTGATATCGTGGAGATTGGCACACCCGTCGTAATCAACGAGGGGCTGAGAGCGGTCAAGGAAATCAAGGATACTTTCCCACATTTGAAGGTGCTGGCCGATCTTAAGGTAATGGATGCCGCTGGATATGAAGTAATGAAGGCTTCGGAGGCGGGAGCGGATATTGTGACGATCCTGGCTGTAGCCGAGGATGAGACAATTAAGGGTGCAGTAGAGGAAGCTCGCAAGCAGAACAGACAAATCCTTGTTGATATGATCGGTGTAAAAGACATCGCGGCGCGTGCGGAGGAATTGGATTTCTTTGGAGTAGACTATATTTGCGTACACACAGGTTATGATTTGCAGGCCGTCGGTAAAAATTCCTTTGAGGACCTGAATACGATCAAGCGTGTGGTGAAGCAGGCCAAGGTTGCCGTTGCAGGGGGAATCAAGCTCGCTACCTTGCCAGAAGTTATTCAGGCGCAGCCGGACCTTGTCATTGTAGGCGGCGGTATTACCGGCACGGAAGACAAACGGACGACAGCCGCAGAAATGCAGCGTCTGATTCGCCAAGGTTAACCTTATGCTGACAAGCCAATACTCAGCCACTATATCAGGGGAGCTTACGCAAGCAGTGAAAGGTATCCCCGAAAATGAGACCGCAAAGCTTGTGGAACGGATACTGCAGGCGGGACAAATTTTCGTTGCCGGGGCGGGACGGTCCGGTCTGATGATGCGGGCATTTGCCATGCGACTGGCCCAGCTTGGACTCCGAGCATATGTCGTTGGAGAGACGGTTACGCCGGGTATGGGACCGGAGGACGTGCTCATTATCGGTTCCGGTTCTGGCGAGACGCGCAGTCTTGTTCCGGTGGCGGAGAAGGCCGCAGCCCTGGGCGGGGCGGTTGTTCTGGTCACTCTCACGCCAGAGTCAACGATC
This sequence comes from Paenibacillus senegalimassiliensis, assembly GCF_001486585.1. Lineage (GTDB taxonomy): Bacteria > Bacillota > Bacilli > Paenibacillales > Paenibacillaceae > Fontibacillus > Fontibacillus senegalimassiliensis. The sequence continues at coordinate 97,695 of NZ_LN909041.1, read as the reverse complement.
GGCCGTCTATCTGTGCTGACGGTCAAGTTACCGGGCTCGGTCAAGGACCGGGCAGGTCAGCCCTACCCAACTATCCAGCCAATGGGTGCCTTGTTCGAGCAGACGTTGCTCCTCTTCGGCGATGCCGTGGTGTTACGGCTGATGGAGCTAAGACAAGACAATACGGCTACGATGTATGGAAGGCACGCGAACCTGGAATAGAAGGCGAGGTCAAAAAGCACGAGAAGGATGGAATCGCCATCCTCTCGTGCTATTTTATATATTACGCTTCGGCTTCAGGATACCGAAGTTACAGAGGCTCCTGTCTTGGCCGAGGGCTGAGCTAGAAGCTTCTCCTTGCTCATAGCCAGGGAGAAGACAATCGTAAGTGCGGCGGGAACCAATGCCCAGGCAAAGGTCAGGGCCACGGAAGAAGACAAAGCGCCGCTAATGGCTTGTAGCATTCCTTGTGGAATCTGCTCTCGCGAGGAGGCCTCCAGCAGAATATGGGCATCACCGGACAGAAGCTGCGAGGCCACAGCTTCTTCGCCCACTGAACCGGTGGATACATCAGTAGGAATATGCTTGACGAACAGATGGTTTTGAATGATTCCAAAGATAGTGACCCCTACAGCCATCCCCAAAGAGCGCATGAAGGTCAAGGTTGAACTGGCCGTTCCCCGCTGATTTGCCGGGAAAGGGTGGATAGATGCATTCCCCAACACCGGGAAGGAGAAGCCGATTCCAAGTCCGGCGATGACGAGGGATATCGTAACGAAGAGCTGTCCAGAGCCGGGGGTAATCGTACTAAGCAGGTAGAAGCCTGCAGCGAAGATGACCGTGGCTGGAATCATAATGGACCGGTAGCTGAATTTGTTCATGAGAAAACCGCCGATGGTGGACGACACCACCGTGCTGAGCATCATCGGAAGCAGCACCAGGCCAGAGTTCACGGCGGTTCCGTACTGAACACCCTGAATATAGATCGGGATAAATACGGAGGCGGTGATGAAGGCGGCGCCTCCAAAGGTAGCAATTGCATTGCTGGTAGCGTACAGACGATTGGTGAACATCCGGAAAGAAATAATCGGTTCGGCCGCCCTTAGCTCTGCGATGATAAAGATCAGGAGCGAAATCACGGACAACGCAAACAGGGATAATACTATGGCCGATCCCCAAGCATATGTCTTTCCCCCAAGCTCAAGCGCAAGCATTAAGGAAACTACACTACTAACCAGAGAAATCGCTCCGGCCCAATCAATACGTTGTTTGGATACGACGGCAGCTTCATGATAGAAGAACGCCACGCCAGCCAGAGCAGCTATTCCCAAAGGCAGATTAATGAAGAATATCCAGTGCCAATTCAAATATTCAGTAATAAAGGCGCCGAGCAAAGGACCCAGGATGCTGGCTAATCCAAATACAGCTCCGAACATCCCCCCCAATTTGCCCCGTTCTTCCAGTGGCACAAGATCATACATAATCGTAAAGGCAATCGGAATGAGCGCTCCCCCGCTTATGCCTTGAATAATGCGATAGAGGATGAGCTGATCCATGGTTTGAGCTGTGCCGCACAGGACTGAGCCAATAATGAACACGATGATGCCGAAGAGAAAGAACCTCTTACGGCCATACATATCAGATAGCTTGCCGAAGATGGGCATGCCAGCCATCTCCGAGATCATATAGGCTGACGATACCCACACAAAGCGGTCGAGTCCACCGATATCTCCGACGATGGTCGCTGTTGCCGTCGTAATAATGGTATTGTCCATCGCCGACATCAGAATTCCCAGCAGCAGGGCAGCTAGCACGATGCCGGTGTGTTTTCTTTTTGTTTGTTCCATCTTTCGTTCACTCACCTTATTCGTTGATAAGATAGCCCCTTACCTCAATCCTTACGGGCTACTGCCTGCTTCCAGACGCTAATGCCGAGCCACACGCAGCCGATGGTAATGAGGAAGCCGTGTCCAACACGAAGGGGTTGCGACCAGGCATACTGCGGAAGATAGAGCAGAAAGGCTGCTGCAATTGGAATGCCGCTCCACTTGGACAGAATACGGGATTTCCAGACAGCAATGGCAACCAGGATGCAACCGATAGCCAATAGCACAAGCCCGATCATGATAAGAATAAGCCCAAAGCCGGAGCGAATATCTTCCGTAATCGGGAGCAGATTCTCGTTATTCAGGCGAAGAGCTTCCTGGCCCACAGCGTACAGACCAAAGACCTCTGCCCCGTAGAAAGGCAGTGTAAGCCCGACGCCCAGCCAACTCAAGACCAAGCCATTGAATGCCAGATGGACGACAGGGGTTTGTCTTAAAGTAAGGAACAAGCCAAGTAGCCCTAATGTAAATAAAATGAATGCTACGATGGCCAGGGAGTGGGAGACCACCCATTCGACCGAGGCAAACGCGGCAGCTCCTCCCAGAGTGGCCTCATTGGAGAAGGGGCGAAGTGCAGGATAAAGAACAAAGAGAAGGCCGGAGCCGATCAGGGAAGCACTAGTCAAACTTCCCAAGGCACTAGGCGATGGATAAGATGCTGCCATCAACTTCTTCTCATTCATACGATTCATTAATTGACTCGTCATGGACAACCCTCTTTCTAATAATTGGTGGAATATAGCTATATTTTAAAACTAATTACGTTAGTTTGCAAACTATTTTTGTAATTATAAATTAATTATTATTATTTGACAAACTAATATAATTAGCATAATATAAACTCAAAAATTATAGCTAACTTCATTTAATAATCTGAATGAAGAGGTGGACGATGAGGATTTTGTTAACGGGAGGTTCCGGTTTTATCGGAACAAATCTGACGCGTTATCTATTGGAGAAGTATCCGGATTACACGCTGATTAATCTGTCGCCAGGACGTAATGGCATCCGGGCCAAGAGTACGGAGGCCTTTGCTGACAACCCCAACTATGTCTATGTGAACGGAACTGTGGAGAATGAAGAAGAATTGCGCGAGGCTTTTAGTCATGGCGTGGATGTGGTCATTAATTTGGCCGGACAGACCCACGTAGATCAGAGCTTGTCCTCCCCTGGTGAACTCATTCGCGCCAATCTGATGATTACCCAGATGGTACTGGATATGAGCCGCCAGTTCGAGGTAACCCGGCTGGTTCAAATCTCATCGGCCGAGGTTTATGGACCGGTTGGGGAAGGGAGCCGGATGGATGAATCCGCCCTGATCTCACCGGTTAATCCCTACGCCGCCAGTAAGGCGGCTTGTGATCTGCTGGTGGCCTCCTACCATCATACCTTCGGTATGGAGACCTTGATTACGCGATGCTCCAACAATTATGGCCCCTTCCAAACGACGGAGAAGCTGGTGCCGCTCGTCATTACACAAGCGCTATGCAATCGAACCATTCCAATGTATGGAGATGGCAACTTTATGAGGGATTGGTTGCATGTACAGGACCACTGCACTGCCTTGGATGCGGTCATTCATCGGGGGAAGGCGGGCCAAATCTACAACATATCCGGCAATCAGACTTCGACGACCCGTGAGATCATCGAGCATATATTGGAGCTGACGGAACGTCCCTGGTCCTTGGTGAACAGCGTGCCGGACCGCCCAGGCAACTTCCACCGCTATTCCTTATGCTGCGATAGAATGCTTGAAGATACAGGCTGGGAGCCTCGCTATTCCTTGAAGGATGGCCTTGGTGAAACGGTGGACTGGTATAGAAATCATGGGCACTGGTGGTTATCTGATCAAGGCCTGGCAGCCATTCGATGAAGGAGGGAAAGGAATGAAAGGAATTATTTTGGCAGGTGGGCTGGGTTCCAGACTATATCCGTTAACCATATCCGTGACCAAGCATTTATTGCCTATTTATGATAAGCCTATGATTTATTATCCGTTGTCTGTCTTAATGCTCTCAGGCATAAGGGACATTCTGATTATAGGAACCGCCCAGGATACGCCCCGCTATCAAGCTTTATTTGGGGATGGCAGCCGGCTGGGGATGAACTTCTCTTATGCTGTGCAGGATCATCCGAGAGGGCTGGCTGAAGCCTTCCTGATAGGAGAATCATTTATCGGCCAAGAGGATGTAGCCCTGATTCTGGGAGACAACATCTTTTTTGGGCAGGGCTTTACGGCGATCCTGCGTCAGGCGGTGGAGAAGCAGATGGGAGCTACCGTCTTCGGCTATCAGGTGAAGGACCCGTCGAGGTTTGCGGTTGTTGACTTTGATGCTTCGCGTCAAATCGTATCTATTGAAGAGAAGCCCCGGTACCCCAAGTCCAATTATGCCGTTACCGGTCTGTATTTCTATGATCATCATGTAGTGGACGTGGCAAAATCCATCAAGCCTTCGGCACGCGGCGAGTTGGAAATCACGGACGTGAACCAGGCGTATCTGACACAAGGTCGCCTTCATGTCGAACTGCTGGGCCGGGGATTTGCCTGGCTGGATGCCGGTACCCATGACTCACTTATGCAGGCGTCTCAATTTATAGAGACACTAGAGAAGCGTCAAGGCTTCAAGATCGCTTGCATCGAAGAAATTGCATATCATCTTGGCTATATTGATCGCGAACAACTTGTAAGAACCGCTTCATCCCTTAAGAACGAATATGGACAGTATCTGATGGATATTGCGGATATTCACCAAGGTTCTAGCCAAGGGCGGAGCTTGGAGGTGCACCTGGCATGACGGCGATCGAGGCACACCAAGAGGAGCGGGGAGCGCTTCTGATTACGGGGGGCTGCGGCTTTATTGGCTCTCATTTTCTAATGCACATTTTGGCTCGTAATCCTGAACGCAAGATCGTCAACCTGGATAAAATGACTTATGCTGCCTCTACGGACACCAATCGGGCAGCCGCACAGTATAGCAATTACAGGTTTGTTAAGGGCTCGATCGAGAACAAGGAGCTTGTCGAGCATCTATTTAGAGAGCATGATATTCGAGGAGTCATCCATTTTGCGGCTGAGTCTCATGTCGACAATTCCATCGCCAACCCGGAGGTTTTTGTCTGGACGAATGTTCTCGGAACGCAAACGCTGCTGAATGCTGCCTTATCCCATTGGATGGAGTCTCCAGGGCAACCGAAGCCCGGTCATGCCGAGTGCCGGTTCCACCATATCTCTACGGATGAAGTATATGGTGCTTTAGGCCCGACAGGCAAATTCACAGAGGAAAGCAAATATGCTCCGAACAGTCCCTATAGTGCAAGCAAAGCCGGCTCCGACTTGCTCGTATCCAGCTATAACCGTACCTACGGCCTTAATACCGTAATCACAAATTGCTCGAACAATTACGGACCCGGACAACATGCGGAGAAGCTTATTCCAACTGTCATTCGCTCTGCGCTAGCGCGTGAGCCTATTCCCATCTACGGTACCGGGCAAAATGTGCGGGATTGGCTCCATGTTCAGGATCATGCCGAGGCCATTGAGCTTGTATTCCGGCAAGGTACAAGTGGAGAAACCTATAATATCGGATCAGATAATGAGTGGAGCAACCTGGAACTGGTGAAGCGCATCTGCTCGATCCTTGACGAGCTTGAAGCGGCTACGTTGAACCAGGCCGGGTTATCCAGCTTTGCCGAACTGATTCACTTCACAGATGATCGCCCTGGGCATGATTGGCGGTATGCCATAGATTCATCCAAACTTTATGATGAGTTGGGTTGGCAGGCGCGAATTCCTTTTGCAGAGGGGTTACGGGGCACAATTGAATGGTATAGCGAAAAATTGAATCACAATAGTTAAAACACTTTCCAGGTAATTGAAATAGCTATTAATATTAATTACAATAGGATTAGAAGTGAGGTGATTCCTATGAGTAAACTGGTTACGGTAAACACCGTATCCCAATTAGCGTTTCTACCCAATGTTTTTCCTGTGAACTGTTATTTGGTCGAAGAGCAAGATGGATTGACCTTAATAGATACGGGGATGTCCTTTAGTGCTAAGGGCATACTTCAGACTGCCGAACGGCTTGGCCAACCCATAACCCGGATTGTGCTCACACACGCTCACCTGGACCATGTAGGCGGGCTGGATCTTCTAAAGGAAGCGCTACCAGATGTGCCTGTCTATATTTCCCGGAGGGATGCCCTTCTGCTTGAGGGAGACTTATCCTTGCTGCCGGAAGAGCCCAATACGCCTATTCGTGGCAGCGTTCCAACCAAGGTAAAGACAAGGGCAGATGTGCTCTTGCAGGATGGGGACCATGTAGGCTCGCTGTTGGCGATTGCAGTTCCGGGGCATACCCCTGGTTCCATGGCCTTTCTGGACACCCGCAACCGTATACTCATAGCTGGAGATGCCTTCCAGACTCGCGGGGGGATAGCGGTATCGGGCAAGGTTAAGCCCTGGTTCCCCTTCCCCGCCTTGGCAACCTGGTGCAAGACGGAAGCTATTGAAAGTGCGAGGAAATTAATCGAACTTCAACCGGCCCTGCTCGCCGTAGGTCATGGGCCTATGCTTGAGCAGCCGATCGATGCAATCAGGCGGGCGATTATGGAGGCGGAGGCGGCCCCCTCTTTGGTCCAGCATTAGTAGAGAAGGAGCAGTTTCAATGGCAGCTAGGAATAGCATTAAACTCAATCATATTTTACAGGCAGCAACGGACATTATTGATGAGAAGGGCGTTGAGGAGCTTACCTTGGCTTCCCTGGCCCAGAAGCTGGAGATCAGATCCCCGTCGCTCTATAATCATGTGGATGGCTTGCAGGATATTAAGCGCCAGCTATCAATTTATGGACTCAAGCAGCTATGCTCTGAGTTGATGCGGGCGGCTATCGGGCGGGCCGGAGACGACGCGCTTCGCGAGATGGCGAAAGCCTATATCGTATTTGCCAGATCGCATCCCGGCCTCTATGAGATGACGCTCTTCATATCTGTTGATGATGACGCAGAACTCAATCAGGCAGGCCAGGAGATTGTAGAGCTTGTGACCCAGGTTCTTCGAGCCTATCGGCTGGAGGAATCGCATACCATTCATATGGCGCGCGCGTTCCGCAGCTTCCTTCACGGGTTTGCTTCACTGGAGCACCGCGGCGGGTTCGGGTTGCCTCTTGACCTGGACGAGAGCTTTAACGAGATGCTGGAGACCTTCCTGGCAGGACTGCATGTGCGCTTTCCCCAGGGGCAATAAATGAGTGGCTCCATAAAACCTAAGGCTGATAACGGGATACCCGTTGTCAGCCTTTTTGTTACTTGGATATTTCTTTATTTATACCATGCTGAATACCTCGGCGGGGGCTTGCTCACTGGCTGAAGAAGCTGAGGGGCTTGGGGCTATCTTCTCCAAATATTGAACGGATAAGGCGTAAGCATCATAGGTGGCCGCTTCCTGCTGCATACGAGTAACCTGCTCCTTATATCGTGAATCGCCAAAAATCCGCCTTGCCCCTGCGGAAATATGTTCCGGGGTAACCTTATTAGTCTTGAGGTTGATTCCGATCCCCGACCATTCCACACGCGCGCTAACTTCGCTCTTATCCTCCGATTTGCCCCAGACCATCAGGGGAACGCCATAGGCAATGGCATAATGGACTCCGCCGTATCCTGCATTGGTCACCATCAAATCCAGATGAGGCATTAGTAACGAGTAGGGGATGAACGGCTCAATGCGGACGTTGTCTGGCAAGGCAAAAGGCAGCGGAGGAAGCGGTTTGTGACCCGTTGTGGCAATCACCAGGACGTCCTGGTTCGCAAGCGCCTGAATGGTGGGTAGCAGCAATTGACTGAAATCGGTATTGGCAAGTGTACCTTGGGTCACCAAGACGACCTTCTTGGCTGTCTCTAGTTCATTCCACCAGGAGGGGAGCTCGTAGTCTGTAGGAGTGGTGGTGAGATTGAACGGGCCAACAAAACGGATATTTGCCGGGAAATTGCGGTTCGGGTATTCAAAGGATGGGCAAGTGCCTTGCAAATATAAATCCGAGTAATGGACGACGGCATCAAAGACCCAATGTTCCAGCTTGGGCAAGCCCAACCGATTGAGAATTCCGTTGAAATGTTGCTGTTCATGGCGGAATACCACCTTCTGAACGAGGAAATTTAACAATTGGTTACGAAAGCGCCCAAGCGGTGTGTCTACAGGAGGGATGCCCAGCCCGAAAGGGGCGGTATCCTTACCCGTGATTGATAAAGGCAACATCCCGATGCATACGGTCTTGATTGTGTCTCCTCGTCTGCGCAGAGGTAGAATGCCTGTAAAGGTTGGGCAGATGACGAGGACATCGGGTTCAAATTGCTGACGGATGTCCGCTAAATCTCGGTCGAAGCCCTCCATAGTGCCTGCAATAATGTTGCGTACGCCCCATTTGAATTTCCGAAGCCCTTGTAACTCCATGTATTTTGGAAAATGCTCATGTAGTGTCGAAGCACTAAAGTTAATCAAGTGAGTAAATGGGACAAAGGTCGCCCCCGTACGTTCAATTTTCTCCTGAAACAAGTTGCTGCAATACCAAACTACCTCGTGTCCACGCTGAACCAACTTCCTCGCAATGGGAATGACGGGATTCACATGTCCGTCCGCAGGCCATACGGCAATAAGATAACGTGCCAATGCTTCAACCTCCTTTATAGGGGATAATATGCAGAGTTAACTCATGATGTTATCTGTTGAACTAATCTGAATTAACAAAAAACATTATCTGTTTTTACCTAGGAGTGTATTGACAAATTTGGGCAACAAGTATAATTTTAACATTAGTAAGATTTTCATATATGTTAGATTATATAGCTTTTGACGATGCAGTCAACGTATTTATGTTAGAACTTATACTAATTAGATTAGGAGAATGTGTATGAGTGAATCTATTCAAACGGATGTATGCATTGTTGGAGGCGGGCCTGCCGGGGCCATGCTGGGGCTTTTATTGGCACAGCAAAGTCCATTGAATGTGCTGGTGCTTGAACGGAACCAGGCTTTCCAACGGGAATTTCGCGGTGAATCCATTTCACAGGGATCGGTGGCAATTCTTGATGAATTGGGCATTCTGGATGGACTCAGGCAGCAGGGCTTTTTACAAATTGAAGGGTTATCTATGTTTGATGAAGATCAGAGAATTTTCTCTGTGAACTTCCACGACTTTCAGGCCAAGCACAAATTCATTATTGACTTACCGCAGCCGATACTGATTGGCGCCATTCTGGACAAGGCTCAAACGCTGCCGAATTTCAGCTTGCGTATGGGAGCCGCCTGCACAGGATTGGTTGAAGAACAAGAGCAAATCACTGGCGTTGTATATCGAGATGCCTCTGGCGAGAGCATCACCGTCTCGGCTTCAGTAGTAGTTGATGCTAGCGGCCGATATACAAAAATCAGGGAAATGGCGGGAATTCAGGCCGATATTCAAACCTTCAGCCGGGATGCCGTTTGGTTCCGCGTTCCTCGCCCGAGCGACTGGGAACTTCACACACGTATCAAAGTCAACGGTCAACATCACCTCATCATTTTGCCTACCTACCCAGACCAATTACGAGTTGGCATCAACATTGCCAAGGGACAATACCAGAAGGTCAAGCAAGAACCTATCGAGACATTTCACGATCAAGTTTGCAAATTGGAGCCCCTGCTGGATGGAATCGTTCAGCAACATATCCGGAGCTGGAAGGATACCGTACTCCTGGACATCTTCACGGCCAATGTGCCGCAATGGTCCCGGGATGGTCTTGTGCTCATCGGAGACTCGGCCCATACGGTATCACCAATCCTCGGTCAAGGCGTTAATTTGGCCATTCAGGATGCCTATGTTCTGGCTACGGTCATTGCGAATTATCTGCAAGCTCATCCGAAGGCAATTATTCCGAAGAGCGCATTCGCTGCTTTTGAAGAAAGTCGGCGGGAATTGGTGAATTTTGTACAAGCCTTCCAGGCCGATCAGGAGAAGGGGCTGATGGCTGCCACAGAAGAAGGGATGATTGAGAGACGAATCAAGATGTCGACGCTGGATCAATCCCCGATGAAGGTCCAGCTTGCCATGAAATTGGCCTTCGGCATTTTCAGTGCAGAGCCCGTGCAGGCGAGCCATGGCGGTTAACCTGCAAGCATAAAGGAGTTTGGGACGAACATGCTCATGCTGACTATTCTTAAATGGTTCAATTTATCTTTAAGAGGGCTTATGGAGCTGGGACTGGTTGTCGCACTGGCCCAGTGGGGCTATCTGACCGGAAGCCAGGCTTGGCAGAAGACGGTACTAAGCATTGCCGCACCCGTAGTAATCTTCGGCTTCTGGGGCTGGTTTGACTTTCGTTATGTCGTATCCAACCCGGAGCCCTACCGTCTGGTTCAAGAGCTACTGCTTACCTTTCTCGCTGCCTACGCCTGGTATTCCGTTGGTTATCGCTCATTAGGCTGGTCCCTGGCGATCATTTCTATTGTGCATCATGCTCTGATTTATTTGCTGGGAGAGCGATTAATCAAGTAACCGGTATAGATAGCAAGTCCGGCTTCATACATGCCCAATATACAATTTGGGAGGAGTTCAATTGGGGAAGAACCGAGTCGTTGTCACAGGGATAGGTATTATTTGTTCGCTTGGGACCAATAAAGAGCAGGTCATCTCCAGAATGAAACGTAATGAGACGGGAATCGGACAGATTACGCGGTTCCCCACGGATAAGTTCATCAGCCGAATCGGTGCAGAAGTGACAGATTATCACCCGGATCTTTATTTTACAGACGAAGAGCAGCGAAGATACGATTATTGCAGCCAATTTGGCATTATTGCAGCTAAGGAAGCGCTGGAGGAGAGCGGAATCTCTAGCGGGGATTATTCATTGAACCGCTTTGGCGTAGCCTTCGGAAGCTGCAACGGCGGGATTAATTCTCTCGAAGAGCAAGGTACGGTCAAGGAATTGGACCTGGAGCGGACAGCGAGATATCCCTTCTTCCAGCAAGGTGACAATATTGCCAAGCATTTAGGGCTTCACGGCCCGGTGAATACGATTAATACGGCATGCGCCGCCAGTGGTAACGCGATTGGCTATGCCTTTGACATGATTCGCAATCAGTATGCAGATGTCATGCTGGCTGGAGGCTCGGACTCGATGTCCTCCTCGGTGTATTCGGGCTTTAACGTGCTTCAGGCGCTAAATTCTTCACCTTGCTCGCCTTATAACGACAAATTCGGCTTGAGCTTGGGCGAAGGCGCGGCTTTTGTCATTTTGGAAACACTGGAGCGTGCAAAACAGCGCAAGGCTACAATATATGCTGAAATTTGCGGATATGGCCTAAGCAGCGATGCCTATCATGAGACGGCCCCCGAGCCTGAGGGACGAGGAATTCAGGTGGCTGTTGATTTTGCCATCAAGAATGCGGGGATTGCCAAGGAGCAAATTGATTATATCAACACGCATGGTACAGGAACGAAAGCCAATGACTCGGCGGAGCTTTACGGACTGCGGCAATTATTTGGAGAAGAGGCATTCCGCAAGGTGCTATACAGTTCAAGCAAAGCCTATTTCGGGCATAATCTGGGCGCGGCTGCGGCTATCGAGTACGCCACCACACTTCTGGCACTTCGCGAAGGGTTATTGCCTGCGACCCTCCATTTTGAGACTCCTAGAGAAGGAATCGATGCAGCGAACCTGATTGCAAACGAAATGCAGGCCCATCATGTTGCCTACTTCCTTTGCAATAACTCGGCTTTTGGCGGCCACAATTGCTCAATCGTTTCTTACAACTGGGCTGCTGGAGAACGTACGGTGGAGGCGGAAGAGCTGGCACCAGCCAAACGTGTTGCCATTGTCGGACAAGGAAGTGTGAGCCGGTACGGTCATGGGGCCGGAATGATCGATTTCTGGCAGGAAAATAAGGAGACCGTCTCATCGGAAGTTCCTCTCTTCTCCTTGAAGGAATATAACAAAGAGCTGTACGAGCGAAGAATGAACGCTCTGTCGCAATATAGCATCGGAGCCGCCCATCTGGCGCTTCAAGATGCCAAGCTGTCGGCTGCGGAGCAGCATTCCACGGACGTGGGCTTGTTCTACGGCACCTCCAGAGGCAGTCTGGATAGCGCCTATAAATATTTGTCAGCTATTTTCGAGAAGGGGCCTGAGCATGCCAGCGGGGTTTATTTCCCCGATATGGTGCTCAATTCCACCGCCGGCAAAATAGCGAAGAAGCTCGGAGTCAAAGGGTATGGCACCTCCATGAGCACCGGGGGTAACGATGGCATGATGAGTGCTCTCTACGCTTACGAGACGGTCCGGGCCGGTATTCAGACGCACGTGCTGGTTGGCGCGGGTGATGAACATTCCCTGCTTTCCACTCAGGTAGACGCGGCTTTGGGGCTGGCGGACATCGACTATGAAATAGGTGAAGGCAGTGCCTTTCTGGTGCTGATGGACCTTGAGCAAGCCAAGCTGGAGGGAAGAGACATTTACGCGGAATTGAAGGGCTTCGGGACGGTCTTTAGCGGACAGGAAAAGGTAGAGGACGAGCCCCAGGCATTGCGCGAAGTGGCCCAGGCCGCCTTGCAGCGGGCTGATGTGAAGCCTTCAGACATTGAATTTATTCTGATAGACGGCAGATTCGAGCCGAAGGAGCAAAGCCAGGATGTGCAGCCATTATTGGAACTGTTCCCTAAGGGAAGCGTTCCTCTCCTTAGCCTGAATGATCGCTTGGGATATTGCGAATCGGCAGGCTCCCTGCTTCATTTGATGGCGGCGGCCAACATTATGCAATCAAGTCGGCTTGCTCCAGTATACGGGCAGGAAGTAGCGGCAACCTCTACTCTGGCCCAGAAGCCTCAAGGAAGCTGCGGCCTGGTGATCAGTTCCTCAATTAACGGCAACTATACGGCTGCCGTCATAACCAACGGTTACACACATTCATCATAAATAATAAGAATGGGAGAGATGAGCATGAAGAGCGTGGAGGAAATCAAAGGAATTATCAAGGAAAGCATTTTGATTGATCGTTTGGAGTTGGAAGACATCACGGCGGAAGAAATCGGAGATGAGCTCCCCTTGTTTGGTGAAGGTCTTGGACTCGATTCCGTGGAGGCTCTGGATGTTGTAGCCGGCATTGAAGCGGAATTCGGCGTCAAATTGCAAGGTATGGATCAAGGCGCCATCAAGGAGCATTTCTACTCTGTAGAGACCTTGTCCCAATTCGTTCACAATCAGCTTGCCGGAGAAGCCGTTCTGGAATAGAGATGAGGAGCGTCAGCGGGCAGTCTTCCGGACTGCTCGCTGGTGATTAAAAGAGAAGAGGACTGGAGGTGTAGCCGCTTATGAAGGACGTTACGGTGATTGGTGCTGGGCTGGGAGGTTTGGCCAGTGCAGCATTGCTGGCGAAGCATGGAAATAAGGTGCGTGTACTGGAGCGCCATTTCATGGCAGGCGGCTATGCGACCTCGTTCCATCGCAAGACACGGGAGATGTCCCTGCGGGCAGAGTTTGAAGTGTCTCTTCACTTGATGGGTGACTTGGGCGAAGGTGGGGCTTTGCGGGAAGTTCTGTCCGAACTTGGCGTGCTGGATCACGTTGAATTTCTTCGTGCTGACAGTCTGTACCGCGCGTTGCTCCCGGGAATGGATATCCAGGCCAGGTCGTATGAGGCTTACGAGCAAACCCTGATTGCCCGCTATCCAGAGGAGCAGGAAGGAATCAGGGAATTATTTGCCCAATTCATTCGGCTTCGCCAGGAAATGCTGCTGATGATGAACAAAGCCAACCGGGGAGAGGACAGCGATATATTCAGCGATGCTCCGACTCTGTTTGCTTGCAGCAATTTGTCGTTGAAGCAAATGCTGGATGAATATATTAAGTCGCCGGAGCTTCAATCCATTATTGGGCAGCAGTGGCAATATTATGGACTTCCGCCTTCGCAGATTTCTGCTGCATATTATGCCTATGCCTGGACGGAGTACATGCTGTTTGGCGGCTATTACCCCAAGGGGCGCTCACAGCAGATCTCCAACGCCTTAGTGCAGATCATCAAGGATCACGGCGGGGAGGTGCTCTTGCGGCAAGAAGTGACGCAGATCGAAGTGGAGGATGGCGCAGTTCGGGGTGTACGCACGAAGAAGGGATATTTCCCAACGGAATTTGTCATTTCCAATGCCGATCCGCGTGAGACCTTTGGTAGGCTCATCGGATACGAGCGGCTTCCCCGCAAATATGTCAGGAAGCTGGAAGCCTTGAAGCCCAGCTTGGGCTGCGTTCAGGCTTATCTATTGCTGGATATTGATTTTCAGAAGGTATATGGCGAGAAGAACCATGAAATTTTCGTCAATGAATATTTCGACCTGGAACAAGCTTATGAGGATATGCTCAAGGAGCGGTATGATCAGATGCCCTTTAGCATTACAATCTATGAAAATTTGAATTCGGAATATCAGATGAGTGGCAAGACCACTTTGTCTTTATTTATTCTCAATCCGATCGATGGCTGGAGCGGTCTGGACAAGCAGGCTTATTTAGCGAAAAAAACAGCGGTAACCGAGGTGCTGCTTGGCCGATTGGAGCGCCTTTATCCGAATATACGCCAGCACATTGATTTTGTGGAATTATCCACTCCACTTACCAATCATTCCTATACGGGGAACTGGCAGGGAGCGATATACGGAGCCCAGCAATCGGTGGAGCAAAGCCTGCACCGGAGACTCCCCCAGACCACGCCAATCAAGGGTCTTTATTTGGCAGGAGCCTGGACCCGGCCCGGCGGAGGATACAGCGGAGTGATCTGGAGCGGCTATAATCTAGCCAAGCAAATCCTTAGGAATAAAGAGGCGGTGATACAGCATTGATGAAGGATCGGGTGGTGCTCATTACAGGCGCAACGCGGGGAATCGGGAAGTCGATTCTGTACCGCTTCGCCGAACAAGGAGCCAAGGTGGTTGGCATTTATGCCAGCAGCCGAGAGCGTGCGGAGGCCATTCAGGAGGAATGGCGGGCAAGAGGAACGGAGATTATGTTCGCGCAAGGGTCGGTTACGGACCCTGAATTTGTCCGCGATACGCTGCAGCAAGTCGTTTCTATCCACGGAACGGTAGATGTTCTGGTGAATAATGCAGGCATCACTTCGGATAATTTCACCTCGCAGATGAGTGTGCAGGAGTGGAATCGGGTCTTCCAGACTAACTTTGAGGGGACCTATAACTGTTCTCGGGAAGCGCTTGTTCATATGGAGCGGCAGGGGAGCGGCAAGATCGTCAATGTCATCTCGGTAACCGGGGTGCTGGGGAGAGAAGCGCAATCCAACTATGGCGCCTCCAAGGGGGCCGTTATCGGACTTACGCGCATGCTGGCGCGGCAATATTCGCAGAAGGGTATACATATCAATGCCGTGGCCCCGGGAATGATCGACACAGAGATGATCGGGCATGTTCCTGAGGAGAAGCTGGAGAACTTCCTGTTGCATACCAATTTGAAACGGCTAGGCACTTCGCGGGAGGTTGCCGATTCAGTCCTCTTCTTGTCGGGGGATATGTCTGACTATATGTCCGGCAGCGTCTTGAAGGTAGACGGAGGCTTTATTCGATAGGGGGAAGCAGCTTGAACAAGGGGATATTGATTACGCAGGGTGGCTATGCCTTTAACCAGGCGATCGCTTCCCGGATGCTGGCTGGTGGCCACAGGGTTGTACTTCATATAGCCGAGACAGAGCAGGCCGCTGCCTATCGCAGGGAGTTGGAGGAGGAAGTGGCCGCCAGGCTGTATATTTTGCAGGGAGATCCAACTAAGCCGGAGAGCCTTCAGGCGATGATGGAAGAGGGCATACACTGGCTGGATGGCCTCGACGTGATGATCCATGGAGATGAGATGCTGGATGAGGAACAGATGATGATGGACAGGCCGGAAGACTTTGGCCACCAGATTTCTGCTGTTTTCGAAGAGATCTTCCTGTGGAACCAGGCGGCAGTGCAGCACATGGTCAAGAAGAAGAGCGGGAAGATTATCTTCCCCATCAGGTATGACACGCTCTATTATGACGGTTACCCAAGCTCGCCGGTCGTTAATCACGGGAAAATTTCCATGATGAAATGTCTCTCCCGGGAGTGCAGTGTATTCCGCATTGACGTGAACGTCATGAGCTTTGGTTATCACGATGTCGGATGGGATCGAGCCGGGAAGAAGGAAATGCAGCGTAAGCTGGAAATTTTCGGACTGAAGCCGGTACTGAAGCCGCTGGAGGATATGCTGGGCATGCTGGAGTACCTTATTCAAGCCCCGGGAAGTCTGGTAGGTGGACAGAATCTGGAGATTGGCATCGGCATCGAAACCAATTTGTAGTATGTGATCAAAGGACAAAGGAGGGGAATCCTGTGCAATCCGTAAAGCTTATAGGAGTGGGAACTTCATTGCCGGGCGAAGCCGTAACGAATTCGAAGATGGAAGAGGTATTTGCCCTGAGAGAAGATTGGATCGATTTTATGATCGGGACCAAGACACGTTACTTCGCTGTTGATCTGGATGAGAAGAACGTGAAGTATGAGCTGAGTGACTTGGCTTCCACAGCGGCGCAGAGAGCCATGGAGCAGGCTGGCTTAACGCCGAAGGATATTGACTTTATCGTCATGTCTACGGCCACGCCGGATCATTTGATGCCAGCGACGGTAAATTTGGTAGCAGACCGGCTGGGAATGAACCGGATTCCCACCTATGAGATTCAATCCGGCTGCTCCGGGGCTATTCAGGGTCTGGAGGTCGCGTACCGGTTCCTGGGTACGGGCAGCTTCACCACGGGCCTGGTTATTGGCGGGGATGTATGCAACAAATATATGGATTTCCAGCGTGACTTCAAGAAGATGCGTTCCTCGGAACTCATCAATTTGGCTTTGTTCGGCGACGGAGCCGGGGCGGCAATTTTGACCAATGACCCGAAGCGCTCCGGGATCGGCATTTCCTACATCGTTAACCGATTTGAGGGATTGGATCGGGCTCCCGGCCAAATGATGAATTGGTTCGGGACCCAGCAGAGCTCAGGCGACGGAAAGAAAATTCAGTCGGCGAAGGAAGATTATAAGGCCATTGAGCAGGATGTTCCCGTGATGGCTAAGGAGATGCTGGAGGAACTGCTGAATGAGCTGAATTGTCCGCTGGATGAGGTGGAGCACTATCTACCTCCGCAATTGGGCGGTCATATGACCAGACGGATTGAAGAATCGCTGGGTCTGGATGCGGCCAAATCCATTAGCTGTGTAGCGGAAACGGGGAATAACGGCAATGCCCTGCCGTACCTGCAGCTTGAACGGTTGATGGAGCAGATGAAGCCAGGGGAGAGGGCGGTCTGCATCGCTATTGAGTCCTCGAAGTGGATCAAGACGGGCATGGCTCTCGTCAGAGAGGACGTGGCTTATGGATGAGCAGGAGGTATTGCCGCAAATCCGTCGTTGGAGGAAGGAAGGGACACTGGGTGAGAACCGCGACCTTATCGTGCAAGCGATACGAATGCATTATGATTCTGTGTTCACGGAGAAGGTAGGTTATTCGTTGAAGAGTGTGTCTGCGGAAGCCTGGCAATCCTCCGGGGAGGGTTCTGTCCAGCCCCTTAGGTTAGCTGTGCTGAGTAATTTCACCGTAGAGTCCTTCCCCTTAATGCTTCGTCCGTTGCTATTGTGTGAGGGAATCTGGCCCTATACTTATCTGGCCGGATTTAACCAGTACGTCTATGAGCTGATTCACGCGAATAGCGGCCTCTATCAGCATTCCCCACAACTTACGATATGCTTGCTGGACGAGCATATCGTACTTGATGAGTTGCCGAAAGATTGGGAAATCGAGGACCTGGAGGAGGCTTGTCAGCGGAAGCTGAAGCAACTCGGGCAGCTTATGGAGATATACCATCAACAGGCTACGGGACTCATCGCCCTTCATACCATTCCAATGTCCCCTAACCTGTACAATACCAAGATTGATTACAAGACGAAGGCCAGGCTTAGCCAAATCTGGCGTGCCTTCAATATGGGTCTTCTCCAGTTGTCGGATACGTGGAGTCAGGTTATTACCCTGGATACGGAAGTATTGCTTCAGGAGCATGAGACTACCAAGCTTCAAGATGCCCGACTGGCTGTATATGGCAGCTTTTATTTTACCTCTGAGGTATTGTTCGGATTCGCTGCGGAAGCAGCAAAGATCGCCAGAAACTACGTGGGTATGACCAAAAAAGTGCTGGTGCTTGATTTAGACAATACCCTCTGGGGCGGTATCGTCGGAGATGATGGCGTGGATGGTGTACAGTTGGGAAATGATGCGCCTGGCAAGGCCTTCGTTCTTTTCCAGAAGCGGTTGAAGCAATTGAAGAATCAGGGAGTTCTTCTTACGATATGCAGCAAAAATGAAGAGGCCGTCGTTAGGCAGATGTTCGAGCAGCACCCGGCGATGCAGCTTACCCTGGATGATATTACACTTATTCGTGCTAACTGGGAGCCGAAGTCAGAGAATATCCGGTTCATCGCCAAAGCGTTAAACGTGGGGCTGGATAGTCTCGTATTTGTGGATGATAACCCGTTCGAGCGTAATCAGATCAGAGAAGCGCTGCCTATGGTAATTGTCCCTGAACTGGATAAAGACCCCTCCTATTATGAAGAGACGCTGTTGTCTAGCGGTTGGTTTAACACCGTGAAGCTGACCGCTTCCGACAGGAAGCGAACCGATCAATATCGGAAAGAAGCGGAGCGTGAGTTGTTGAAGGAGTCCAGCCAGGGAATCGAAGATTATTTGCATTCTTTGGATTTGCAGGTGAACCTGCTGCCGGCCGATTCCTTCAATTTGCCACGGCTTGCGCAACTTACCCTGCGGACCAATCAATTTAATATGACCACCCGTCGGTTGCAGGAGTCGGAGGTAGCTGCACTGCAAGAGAACGATGCGTATTGGGTATTTGGCTTTCAGTCGCAGGATCGCTTTGGCGATTACGGATTGATTGGCTGTGTTGTCCTTGAGAAATCGCCAGATAGCTGGAGGATAGATAATTTTATGATGAGTTGCCGTGTCTTCTCTCGGCAGATTGAGACCGCTGTTCTGCGTTATGTGCTGGGGCAGGCCAAGGAAGCAGGGGTCAAGCAAGTGTACGGCGACTATATCCCGACCGCCAAGAATGTAATCGTGAAGGATTTCTACGTACAGCACGGCTTTGTACCTACCCAGCCACAGCCCGATTCTGATCGACCGTTGCAGCGTTATGTTCATCACCTTGATGTAATTCCACAAGCAGTACCCTGGATTCAGATGAAGACAGAGAAGGAGGCGGTCCATCCATGATTGAACTGGCTGCGTTGAAGCAGGTTGTCGCCGAAGTGATGGATTTGGAGGCAGAGGAATTGCAAGAGGATACCTTGCTGGAGGAGCTTGAGGATTGGGATTCTGTGAATGCGGTGCGGTTGATGCTGCATTTGGAATCAGAGCTGGGCGTCAGGCTTCAGGTAGAACAGGTCATGAAGGCGAAGAGCCTGAGAGACTTGCTGACCGGTGCGAACGGGGAAGCCATCCATGAGGCCGGGTGAAATGAAAGCCCAAATTGTTCCGCTCCCCGGACTGAGAAGGCACACCTATCATTACCTGATGTATGCTTCTCAGTTTAAGGCTGTAGCGCTGGACACGGAGGTAGATATAAGCCAGTTGCTGGAGCGTAAGGAGAAGTGGAAGGAGCGAGGGCAGCGGATAGGATATGTTGCTTTCCTGATTGAGGGGATTTCCAAGGTGCTTCGTGATTATCCGAGGGCTAATGTCTCGTTGAAGGGGGGGATTCAGCCCAAACTGGCTGTCTTCCCTGAGATTACTGCCAAATTCATGATTAACAAGCGAGTGAATGGCGAGCAGATTGTGATGTCGGGCGTCATCTCGGAGTCGGATCAGAAGCAGGTCGACGAAATACAGGGGACGATCGATTATTTCAGCCAAAGTGAGGTGGAAGAGCTCCAGGAACTCAGGGGGGTGAGGTTGCTGCAGTCCTTGCCTGTTTGGCTAGGTCAGTGGGTGTATCGTCTGGCGATGGGCAATCTGTCAAAGCGGAATCAGATGCAAGGGACATTTGCCATTTCATCGTTGGGCCAGCAGCCCGTTCAGGCTTTCTATCCCATCATCTCCAACACACTGTGCTTCGGCATGGGAACAGCAGAGCAGAGACCTGTGGTGATTGACGGACAGATAACCATTCGCCCCATGATGAAGCTGAGTCTGGTCTTTGATCATAGGGCGATTGACGGCGCGCTTGCAGCCGAAATTCTTGGCAAGGTCAAGCAGCAAGTGGAGTGTATGAGCGAATAAACATATACCTAGGAGAAGAGGTGAACTGCAATGGCTCGTCGACCGAAGAAGGACCGTTATGATGTTATTGTCATTGGGGCAGGCATGGGTGGCCTGGGAGCTGCCACCTATTTGGCGCAGCAGGGCTATTCCGTACTTGTCGCCGAGCGTCATTATTATGCGGGAGGTTACGCGCATTCCTTCCGAAGACGTCAATATACATTTGATGCTGCTGTGCGAATCGTCGCCGGAGCTAACGAGCATGGCTTGCTTCATGACCTTCTCTGTAAGGCGGGACTAGGCAATAAGCTGCCGTTCGTTCAACTGCCAGATGTATTTACAGCGATTTATCCCGAGCACCGTTTTACCGTATCCCGTGGGGCTCAGGGGCTTCTCGAAACCTACAGCCAACTCTTCCCGCAGCAGCGGGCCGGGCTCGCGGCGCTGATTCAGGATATGCAGCAAATTTATCATGCCACGATTGAACTGCTGCATGCGCGTGACCCCTTCCATGTCATGTCTAACCAGACCATTATGAAATACAGGTACATGACCTTCGATGAGCTGATTCGCCAGCATTTGACCGATGAGAAGGCGGTGTATACATTTGCCGCGCTGTGGAGCTATTACGGGGCTCCGCCAACCTTGGGGAGTGCGCTGTATTTCGCTTACGCCATTATGAGCTATTTTAATGAAGAGATTTATTATCTGAAGGGTAGCTTTCAGGAGTTGGCGGATGCCTTTGTCCAGCGTATCCAGGATTGTGGCGGCGAAGTATGTCTCAGGAATGAAGTAAAGCGCATCGTTGTAGAAGACAAGCAGGTCAAGGGGGTCGAATTGGGCACCGGAGAATTTGTGGAGGCACCTATTGTTGTATGCAATGGTGACTTGAAGAAGATGGTGCACGATCTTGTTGGCGCCGAGCACTTCCCTTCCCGGTATGTGAAGCGTCTGGCAGATATGACGGTCTCCATGTCGGCATTTGAGGTGTTTATCGGAACCGACCTGCCACTGGAGAATTACGGACTGGCGCATGAGACCTTCATCTACAATCATTATGATTATTCGCAGATTTATGAGAAGCATCGCCATCTGAAGCAGACTGGCGTGGGCGGCTTAGGAGGCCTGGCCATATCATGCCCTACTTTAGCCGACCCGGGGCTGGCTCCTGCGGGGAAACATACGGCCATCTTAACTACACTGGTGCCCTATGATGTAGGTGCAGACTGGAAGGAGGAGAAGCCGAAGTACCAGGAGGCCCTTATCCGCATGGCAGAAAAGGCAATTCCCGGACTGGGAGAGCATCTTGACTTTGTGGAATCGGGCACCCCGCTTACGATGGAACGCTTCACCAATAATAGCCAGGGGGCTACGTACGGCTGGGAGCAGAACATGAAGCAGATGACTTCACGTCCGCAGCATGGAACGGCCATCGGTGGATTATACCTGTCCGGCCATTGGACGGACCCGGGCGGTGGAGTGGTCTCCGCTTTGCTCTCCAGCTATAAGCTATTCCGTAAGATTATGGACGAGTCTGGCGGAGGAGCTGAGGTCTCCCAGCTTATGGCGGGGGCGGGTGAACGGATATGAAGCAAATGGTAGAACCGCTGGAGGATGCTTCCGATATCTCTTCCGAGATTGTACGGACCCGTATAGCGGGGAGTATCTTCTATATTGAGCTTAATCATCCAGCTACCCGGAATAGTCTCGAAAAGGAGATGGCGACTCAGTTGCTGCAAGCCATTCGGGCAGCGAGTGCAAATCCGAAGTGTGCCATTATCGTGTTCCTCTCAACACTGCGTTCCTGCTTCTCCGTCGGTCCTTCTCTTGCTGGACTGACTGAATTATCTCTTCATCCCCAGGGCGCTGCTCTGCTTGGCGATGTGGTTGACGTACTGAACCAAATTGTAATGGAAATTTACCATTCGCCCAAGCTGACCGTAGCCGGTATTCACGGATGTGCTTATGGCGGCGGGTTAAATATCATGCTTGCCTGCGATTATCGGTTGGCTGAGGAGAAGACCAAGCTGATTGAGAACTTTCATTATATGGGATTTACGCCCGATCTGGGAGCAAGTTATTTCTTGCCCCGGTGCATCGGACAGTCCCGGTGCATGGACCTGCTAGTAACAGGCCGGTTGTTCACGGCGAGAGAGGTGGCTGATTGGGGCCTGTTCCATGAGGTGGTTGAGAAGAGGAGTGGTCTGCTGGAACGTATTGATGCCTTGTGCAGCCGTTTTCTGACCGGGGAGGTCCGAAATGTGGAGCGAATGAAGGAACTGTTGCACACCTCTGCTGATACATCGCTGGAAGAGCATTTGGAGAAGGAGAAACGTTATCTAACCGATTGCCTGCGCTATCCTGAAATTACACAACGTCTCAAGCAAGTAGGCATTTGATCTCGTAGAATCGGCAATGCCCGCAAGTACAAAATAAATTTCAGGGAGGCATGGGAGAAATGCATATTGTAGAGAGTCCGAAGCTTCATATCTTGGAGAAGACACCTCAAGAAATATTAAAGCAAGCCCCACCGTTTCTGTTCATCGACCGGGTGCTTCGCTTTGACGGCAAGGAATTGGAATGCGTGAAGCATCTGGCTTACAATGAGCCTTATTTTGCCGGGCATTTCCCAGGGGAACCCATCGTTCCGGGCGTGCTGATGATTGAAATGGCCGCACAAGCCAGTATGCTTCTGTCGATTGCGCTGGAAGGCTCGGAGATTACAGAGCCTCGAATCGGTTATCTGGTACGTACGCAGGACTTCCGCTTCTATAACCCGGGCAGACCCGGGGATAGTCTTCATATTCTAGTGCAGATGAAGGAGCGCGTGGGACATTATCATACGACGAAGGCTGTTCTCATTAACGGACAGACCGGGGCCAAGCTGGGCAAGGGGGAATTAACCTTCTTCTTGCCGGAAGGGTTAGGGTGAGATGATGATTGGAATCGGATTGGACCTGGTTGAGATTGATCGGATGAAGCATATTTTGTTGAGGCAAGAGGACTCCTTCCTGGAGATGGTTCTCTCGGAACGTGAGCAGGAGGCGCTTCGTCAATTCGTCTCCCTACGGCGCAAGGCTGAATGGCTTGCCGGGCGGGTTGCTGCTAAGGAAGCGGCCTCCAAGGCCCTCGGAACAGGGTTAACTGGAGAGATTATGCCTAATAAGCTTGAGATTATTGCCGGTCGTACGGGGAAGCCGGAGCTTGCTTCCTTGCAGGAAATTTGGAGCAACTGGCAACCCCGGATACGCTCACATGTCACGATTACGCATACTCGGCATACCGCAGCGGCAGTAGTGATTCTGGAACAGATGGAGGATGCCATAACCTCATTTGCTCGAAAGGGTGATGCGCGTGGCTTTGCTGCTGGAAGAGCTTTCCACGGTACATTCGATACAAATACCCGCTCCTTATGATATGCGTACCATCAACCTGCATCTGATCCAGAGAGGCAATTCGTTAATTCTGGTGGATGCAGGGGTCAATACAGAGTCATGTTGGGATGGTCTGGTTCAAGGTCTTCATCGTCTAGGTTTTGCGGTTTCCGATATTTCCTGTATTGTGCTGACTCATAGTCACATAGACCATATAGGGCTGCTTAGTCGAATAACATCCCAGGATAAAGTTCCTGTGTACGCCCATCCTGAAGCTTTCCATCGCTTGAACAAGGACCAGGAGTTTCAGGCAATGAGATGGACATTCTTTGAAGAGCTTTACGAGTCTATGGGCTGTGGAGAGCTGGGAAGAAGTACAGTGGAGGGAATGAGGGTAGCGGGGCGAAGGAGGTTAAGCGCTTTGGCAAGCGACAATCTTCATCCAATTCACAGTGGGGACTATATCGCGGGGTTGTCTGTGCTGGAAACGCCGGGCCATTCCCCGGATCATGCCATGTTTATTGATTACAGACAACGGCTCCTGTTCAGTGGAGATATGCTTATTCGTCACATGCCCAGCAATGCCATGATTGAACCGAATCGTATGGGACAGCGTCTGAGCACGCTTGTCCAATACATGGCTTCGCTTGAACAGTGTATGAAGCTGGGTGGAATGACAGCCTATCCCGGCCATGGACAGCCTATCACGGATCTTCCGGCACTTGCCCGGTTGCGACTCCAACGAATTCGTCGGCGTATTCACCGGATTCAGCAATTTATAGCAAATGGCATCTCCGTACCTGTGGAGATAGCCGTGGCATGCTATAAGGAACTGTACGTTAATGATTTCTCCATGGTCATGTCGGAGTTGATCGGGTGTCTGGATTATTTGGAAGCCCATCACCAGGTTACCAAACGGAAGATAGGGACAGTGTGGCACTATCAAGTTACTACTTCCTGTAATAGTAACGTATAAACGAAGCAGCAAGTCCTGGACCATAAAATCCGTGACTTGCTGCTTCGTTATTGTAATGATTCGGATGAGCTTCAACAGTTCACCCTCTACTCGCTGGTAGATAGAGTAACCTGTGGCTGTAACGTAATCTCAAAAGCTCGCCCCCATTTGAAATCCGGATTATTCAGTTCCAAGGATGCACCGGTATAGGTGGCCAGGGTCCAGGTCGATCCCTGAATTTGCTTCACGTTAGCCGCTGCCGAGGTACTATCGATTCCGATGAAGGCCTTTCTGCTCGCCAGAGCTGGAATATGGGCTTGCATCTGTTCTTGCAACATCACAAGCAAATGGCTGTAATCCTCTGGTAAATTGAAGATCAGCATATGCTGATCCGTGAAGTTCTGAGGCATATTGCTATATCGGGCATGGCTTCGGGAATACGCCCTAATCTCGGCGATTGCCATAGCCTTATAATAGTAATCCTTCAGGAAGCGCTTGAACAATAAGGAGCTGTGGGCCTGAAGTGCCTTCTCCAAGGCAGATTCCTGCGTCTCCGTGACAAGGAAGACGTATCTCGCTTGAGCCATCCCCAGGGCGATACCGATCTTGTTGCCTGCGGTGTTCCAGCCGCTATAACCCAGCAGCCGCCCGGTCATAGGCTGCTCCAGCAGAGCCTCAGTCACAGCGGCATTCGCCGCTCCTTGGCCCACAAAATCAATGGCAAGCATGGCCTGCAAGTTATCGCCGCCAGCTTGTACTCGCTGTATGGCATTGCTTACTTCATCAGCGCCCGTAATGGCAATAATCTCAATGTCAGGCTCCTCCGTTACGTGCTTACCCCCGATGATATCGATGTGGCGAAGCAGGTTATCATGCACACTCATGTATTCATAGGGATTGATGATAGTGGAGCCGTCCGGGCCGTAATATTGGATGGAGAAACGACTTTTTCTTCCGTTCTGATACAACTGATTCGCCATTCGGGCGACGAGAGAGTGCCCTAATCCATCCGCATCCGGCAAAATGACCGCCCGGTTCGGATTTTGCCCACCACGCCCATCCAGCTCATGATCAATAAATTGTTCTACGAAGCGAATCTCGTTAATTTGCACCCCCTGCGTATTGGCATCGTCCACACCAATCGCGAGAAAATCGATAAACCCTGGACGGGTCAGCTGATCGAGAATGTAATGATTGGTTTTAAACTTATGCCGCCGGGTGTTGTAATACGCCTCTTTATCAAAATGGGTCGTGCCGTCATAGGGTTCACCCGTGTCCGAAATATTATAGTCTGACAGAATATCGTCAAAGTGGGTGCATGAGCGGCGTGGCCGTCCCATCAACTCACGGGATTCTACATAAGCGTCATAAGTCAAACCCTCCACATAAGTGGTTGTAGCGAGTCTCATGATGGTATCCAGAACATACACAGGCTTGCTTGGATATCGCTGTTTAATCTGGCGAATAACATCAAGCAGCCGGGTAACTGATTGATCATAGTCTGGATAAGCGCCGCTATCACACTCACGCAGGCGTCTACTCCCAATCAATCCCCCGTAAGCCAGCATATCCGCAGAGATAATAAATCCATCCACCGATGCCGCACAGTCTAGAATGAACTTCCTAAGATTTGCCGTGTTCCCATAAATCGGTTCGCGGGTGCTTAGGATTTCCGAGCCTGAGGTAATAGCTACAGTGTCCAGGCCATTTCGAAGATCTTCATTACTCGGGGTAATCAAATGGAGGCCAGCCGAGTAGCCTTGTCTGACAACATCATCCAAATTGACGGGACGATCATCCAGAGGGACATACAATACTTTTTTCATGTGCGGTTTCTCCTTTTCAAGTAGGTAGGCCTTGATGAAGGCCTTCACTTATAAAGGTGTTTTTACCCATTCAAAAACAACCTGACTCCCCAAATTTATTTCATCCCCGCTTAAAACAGCACTAATATCCCGATAACAAACGACCCATATAGTGAAGGTATAGACGTCTAGACCATTAAGGGAAGGAGATTATTTCAACACTTGAACAGGCTAAGGGCATTGCCCAAATATGGATTGCTGGCTCTAGTATTGACGGGGACGTTGTTCCCGATCTATTGGATGCTTGTGATGGCGACGCAGCGGTCGGCGGATGTATTCACCGGCGTTACGCTTTGGCCCAAATCCATCACCTTGGAGCACTTCATCAACATTTTTGCAGAGGATCATTACTTCACTCCATTTATCAATAGCTTTACAGTGACGGCGGTGTCCTTGCTCATCGTGCTGGCCTTTGGGCTATCGAGCGCCTATGTGCTGGGGAGAAAAGCCTTCCGAGTCCCGTTCAAGCGAACGCTGCTCATTTGGATTTTGCTGGTCCGGGTGCTTCCGCCCATCGCCTTTGCGCTCCCGCTTTACATACTTATGAATGATGCAGGGCTGCTGAATACGAAAATTCCAATCATCCTGGCGCATGTGCTGGTGAATCTGCCGTTTGTGATCTGGTTTATGGTGACCTTCTTTTATACCGTGCCGGAGGAGATTGAAGAAAGTGCCAGAATCGATGGGGCTTCCGATTTTCTGGTGTTCTACAAAGTGGTATTGCCCCTGGTATTGCCGGGAATTGCTGCGGTGACCATTCTATCGTTCATGGATTCCTGGAATGAGTATTTGTACAGCGTTATTTTCATTCAAAGCCCAAGTGATTTTACCATTCCGCTCAAATTAGCGACCCTGAACAGTGAACAGGAGCTGACGGAGTGGGGAAAAGTAGCCAGCGGCGGGATTGTATCCATGGTGCCGGTGATTTTGACAGCGGTGTTTATGCAGAAGCATTTAATGAGCGGCCTTACGGCTGGTGCAATTAAAGAATAGGAGATGAGAGAAATGAAGAAAAGTTTGGGAATCGTGCTTAGTGCAGTTATGGCGGTTGGTCTGCTCGCAGGATGTCAGTCCGGCGGACCGGACAAGCTGGTAATCGCAGCAAGGGGAGGTTCGCATGTTACAGCGATGGAAGCGGTGAAGGGAGCATTTGAACAGGAACATAACGTCACCGTTGAAATTGTTGGGCTGGAAGCAGCGGACCTGAAGCAGAAGGTATCTCTGGACGCCAAGAACAAGAAGGGTGCTTATGACCTGATTATGGCTGATGATCCGTGGATGCCTGAATTCAGTGAAGCTGGCCTGTTCGCCAATCTGTCCGAGCTCGATGTAGAGGCGGATGCCGATTTTGAGGAATCTTCATTGGCTCTGGGCAAGCATCCTTATGACACCGGCGATCTGTATGCTCTGCCGTTCGCGGGCAATGTCCAATTGTTCTTCTACAACAAGGAACTGTTCGATAAGCATGGCTATAACGTGCCAGGAAGCTGGGAGGAAGTGCTGAATATGGCTGAGGAGGCCCACGCGGCAGATGGTGTAGCAGGTTACGTCATTCGCGGCCAACAGGGCAACCCGATCGTTTCCGATTTCCTGCCTATCTTCTGGGCTTACGGCGGACAAGTCTTTGACGAGAACTGGAAAGCGCAAGTGAATTCCGAGGCAGGGAAGGATGCGCTGAATACTTATATCCGTCTGCTGGCTGTGGGCGAGAATTATGAGACGACGGACATCGTCAGCTCCTTAGCGGAAGGGCGCGGGGCGATGGCACTAGGCTGGCCTTCGTGGTTCATCTCTGGAGAGACAGCCCAAGCGGACTATGCTCCCATTCCATCCAAAGCAACCGCTAGTGGAGAATCGATGTCCACCGGGATGATCGGGAACTGGATGATGGGGGTGGCAGCAAATTCCCAGAATCCAGAGCTTGCCGCCCAGTTCCTTACCTTTATTACCAGCGCGGAAAGTCAGAAGACTATGGTTGAGCATGGCGGGGTCCCTACTCGTAAGAGCGTTTATCTGGATAGCGAGCTTGCGGCCAAGTATAAGCATTTCCCGGTTCAGCTTGAAGCTCTCCAAAACTCCCAAGCCCGGCCCAGAACGCCGAAGTGGTCTTTGGCAGAAGAGGCACTTGGAGCCGAGCTGTCGGCAGCCATCGCTGGAACGAAGTCGGTAGAGGATGCGTTAGCGGCAGCCAATCAAGCGATGGACCAGGTTATGCAATAAGGAACGTGAACGAAAGATTCTGATGCATATAAAGGAGCGGTATACCATTGGCTAGTAAGCGGCGGTTTCAAGCAGCGATGCTGGCTCCCGTCATCGTGCTCTTGATCGGTTTGACGGTGTTTCCCTTCATCTATACGGTGACGAACAGCTTTACCGATTATTATTATCTGGCCGCGGAGTCCAAGCAGTTTGTTGGCTTAAGCAATTATATCAAGGTTCTGAACGATGACCTGTTCCAGCGGGCTGTCTGGAATACAGTGAAATTCATGCTCCTGGCCGTTTCGATTGAAACGGCTCTGGGGCTCGGTATTGCGCTGCTTGTGGAGAGCATGAAGCGGGGCTTGCGGCTGCTGAGAGTGACATTGCTATTGCCGTCCCTGCTGCCGCCGGTTACGGTGGCGCTAGTGTGGCAAATGATGCTCAGCAATCATAACGGGATCATCAACCATATGCTATCCATCTTCGGCATGGGCCCCTTTAATTTTCTGATGGATATTGGGCTGGCTTTTAATGCGATTTTGCTCATCGATATTTGGCAATGGACCCCATTTGCGTTCTTGCTGCTGTACGCTGCATTGCAAGCCATCCCCAGATCGCAATATGAGGCGGCAAGGGTGGACGGAGCAGGCGGGTGGAAGGTGTTCGCTCATATTACGCTGCCCCACTTATGGCCGGGCTTGCTGCTTGTCGTGCTGCTACGGACAATTGATACCTTTCGGTTGTTTGACAAAGTTAACATTTTGACAGGCGGAGGGCCGGCGAACTCGACTACAACAGTTACGCAATATATTTACCGGCACGGAGTGTACAATTTGCAGTTTGGTTATAGCGCTGCGGCTTCCATCATTATGGTACTGCTCGTGCTGGCCTTCTCCATCGCCTACATCCTGCGTTCCATTCGGGGAAGCCAGTAGCAAGGAAGGTCAATATACTTCAAGGATTAAGGATATGTGATGGTTATGAATCTGGAGCTTGTTATACAGGAGATTGGACAGTGGGTTGATCAGGTGGCTGCTTTTCAACGCCAGGCGGCAGAGTTATCCCATATGGGGGTGCAGGTCAAGAGTGATGAGACAGACTATGTCACCGATATTGACCTTCAGTCGGAAGAGATGCTGATTGATTTCATTCGCAGCCGCTACCCTGACCACAGCATTTTAACGGAAGAGCGAGGCAAGCTGGACGGCGATGCAGACTATTTGTGGTTAATTGATCCGATTGATGGAACAACGAACTACATCCATGGGTTTCCCATGTCCTCCATCTCCATCGCCTTGCAGCATCGGGGGATTTCGGTGGCAGGCATGGTGCATTCCCCGGGAATGGATATGAGATTCCAAGCAATCCGGGGCGGCGGGGCTTATCTGAATGGCCGGCGGCTGGAGGTATCAAGCACGAATGAATTGAAGCATAGTCTGCTGTCGACCGGGTTCCCTAACGGGCTTGGCAAGCAGGCGCTCAATTTGCCTTATTTCAATCGAATGCTTGGCAAGGTCTCCGGCATACGCCGAACGGGTAGTGCAGCTCTTGATCTTTGTTTTGTGGCGGCCTCTTATTTTGACGGCTATTGGGAATTTGATCTCAACGCCTGGGATATGTGTGCGGGTGCATTAATCGCTGAGGAAGCCGGGGGGAAGGTGCAGCGAACAAATATAGACGGCCATGCCCTGACCCTTTGTTGTAATCCGAACCTCTGGGAGGTTCTGCATAAGGAGCTATTGGAGCCTGAGGAAATTTGAAGGAATCGAGGACAAACGTATTGATTGGCTACCAACACATCAAGCAAGAGATCGAGAGAATGATCGACAACCGGTTATGGAAAGTAGGGCAAAAGCTGCCCTCTGAATACGAATTGGCGAAATATTTCAACGTAAGCCGAGAAACGCTACGCGCCGCCATCAAGCTGCTGGAGCAAGAAGGCAAGCTGTTGGTGAAGCATGGCATTGGCACCTTTGTCATTAAGCCCCTGCCCGTCATTCCGAGCCGTCTTGAGGTACTTCAGAGCACAGGCACGATGATTAAGCTGGCCGGTCTGACCGAGGCGGATACCAAAGAAATGATTGGGGAGGTGGTGTGCAAAAAAGAGTGGGCCGATGCCTTGAATATTGCCGAGGATTCCAGTGTGGTGAAGCTGGAGCGAATTCGTTATGCCGATGGAGAGGCGGTGGCTTACTCCATTAACATTATGCCGAAGGAACTGGTGGAAGATGCCTTCGAGCGTGTGGACTTCTCCGGATCTTTATTTGGGTTTCTGGAGGAGACTTGCAAGATTCATATCGCCAGGGCCGATACCGAATTGCTTGTACCTCTCAAGCAGGACAAGTATGTCAGACGATTGCAGGTGGATGAGGAAGTGGACACCCCCGTTATTTTAATGAAGCAATTGCACTATGACGAGCGGAACCGAGAAGTGTTGTATTCATTTGACTATTTGAGAAATGATATTTTCAATTTCTGGATTCGCAGGGAACGGAAATAAAACAACCTTTCAATCCGAAGGAGTGGGTTATGATGAGTAAACAACGGTTATGGAAGAGAGCCGCATGTGCGGCCGTACTTAGTGCAGCCGTCCTATGGTCTCCGACCCCAGTTAGCGTGATGGCGGAAGCTCCGTCATCAATTAACCCCAACTCGTATAAGGCATTTCATGATACTTATGATGAGCAAGACCCGGACCAGAAGTTTCTTCGGGCGCTGGATACCAGCTTCTACAATGTAGAACTCGACATCATGGTCGACTCCGGCCATAGCACCTATTCTGGTCCACAATATCCCGATTATTTGCAAGGCCAGGTCAAACTGTATGTCAAGCACGATGCTGCTGCACAGCCAAATACCCGAAATCTTTATCAATATTTCGAAGAGGTTGTAGCCCAGATTGAACGTAATGGCGGAAGCGTACATGGCGATGGTCAGAGTATCGTTATCAATCTGGATATGAAGACCGCGAACAGCCCGGATTATGCGAAAATTGCCCGCTCGCTGCAAGCGATACTTGAGCATTACGGCCCGCTGATGACCTCCGGGAATGTTGGAGATGCGGGCAGCTATACCGAGCGTGCGATTACGGTTTGCCTTTCCGGCTCCGAAGGTCTGAAGAATGCCTATTTTGATTACATCTCCGGCACGACGGGGACACTGCTGGCCTTCAAGGATGAGGTATACAGTGTATCTGACGGACGGCGGGGCAATGCGGCGGATTATTTCCCGAACGATGCGGATATTTATCATCGCTTCTACGCCATTCACTGGAAGCATATCGAGAGCGGCTTCGACCTGCTAACTCCGGGGAATTGGTCTCAGGATGAGGAGAAACGTCTGGAGGAGATGCTCCGGTTGGCGACGGACAAAGGGTACACGCTCCGCTTCTACAGCCTGAACGGCAACGAGGGAGCTTGGCACTATAAGTTCCCGAATGGGGATGGGGAGGCCGCGCAGCGCTGGACGCAATTTGCCTATGTGAATCATAAGCTGGGCACTCGCCATTTCGTGTCGACCGATTCCTATGAAGCGATGACTCAGGTGTTCGACCGTTTCCTGGTGCCACTAAGAGACTACAACTACAAGGTCGAGAAAGCAGGAGGTACGCAGAACGGCACTGACGTTTCCGTTTCTATAACGAGTGACAAGCGCGTGGTTGAGGTGCACAAGGCAGAGGGGCCACTGAACAACAATCTGTGGTATTCTGTCGGTCATGTTCAGAACGATGGATATATCCAGTGGGTGACGAACAAGCGGATTGATCCGAATGGCAGTAACAAAAACGGTATTCAGCCGCATAGTGATGTAACTGGCATCAATGGCCAGCAGCTTGTTGTACAAGTCAATCAAACGGATGGGAATGGCTCAGGCTTATGGGCTAATATCGGACGGCTGGAAGCCGACTCGACAATTACATGGATGACCAATGAGCGAATTGCCATAGGCGGCCAGCACACGGAAGGCTCCTGGCCTCACGTAGCCATTGAAGATAATCGCATCGTGCTCGTTTATTTGAACGGAGGCAAGCTGCAATATCATGCAGGTGTGATTAACTCGAGCAACTACCAAATCGAGTGGAATCAAGCCGGGTCGGTTCATGATCAGACAGCAGAAAGACCGGACGTCGCTTACCAGAACGGTCAACTCGTTGTGGTATATCAGAGTAATGGACGGCTGAATTACACATTAGGTGCCTGGAATGGCAATGGTCCAATAACCTGGGGCACGACCGGAGATATGCAAGGGCAAAATGGCCATGATCCAACGGTTGCGTTCATAGGAAATGATAAGGTCATTGAACTGCATACCAGTGAGAATACCGGCTTGATCTGGTATAACATCGGCGAGGTTCGGGGAAATGCCATCGAATGGATTCACAATTATATTTGGGATTCCGGCAGTTCCTCCAAGCCAAGCGTGGACTACCATGCACCTAGCAGCACATTGATTGATCTTCACAAGGCAGGAACAAATGATGCGCTGTGGTATAACAGCGGGAAAATTCATTTGCCTTAACCTGAGCCTGGGTGCTATTCTAGCTGCAGAGATGCATACGAAGGAGCCTGGCCTAATGTTAATTGCCCTGTAGGGATGAATGATAGGAGAGCATGTTCTTAATGAAGCGGCGCTTATACCGTTTTATTAGGTATGCACTCCAAATCTCTTACAGGGTATGCAGAGGGCTAAGGGTGACGACCACCATACTGCGGATACCTAAGGGTATCCGCTTTTCTATGGGGAAAATTCCGCATCTCTTCGCTTCATCCTTCTAATCTGCTATCCTCCCCATCAGGAATGGAGGAGTTTGCATGAGTGGAGCATCGCGTTTGATACTAATTGAAGGCCTGCCGGGTTCGGGTAAGACGACAACGGCCCAAATGATTCACCAGCTTTATGATCTGCCTTCTCGGTTGTTTTTGGAGGGGGATTTGGACCATCCGGCCGATTATGAGGGAGTGGCTTATTTTAGCCAGAAGGAGTTTGACTGGTTATTATGCAGCCAACCGTCATTAGCTGAAGCTATCAAGCATGCAGCTTCGTCGCAGGACGGCGGTTGGCTGCTAGAGTATAGAAGGCTTCAAGAGAATCCGGCATCAGGCTTGCCTGAAGAGCTATTACAAATCATCGCACAAAAAGATATCTATGAGTTGCCACTGGCTGACAATCGTCGGCTTATCAAGGCAAGGTGGGCGCGGTTTGCGCAAGATGCGCTGAGTCGAACAGACACTACTATATTGGAATGCTGCTTGCTGCAAAATCCGCTGACCGTAGGAATGATTAAGTATGGCGCGCCGAAGGAAGCGAATACCCGTTTTGTACTGCAACTGGTAGACAGGGTGAAGGAACTGAATCCTGTGCTAGTTTACGTGGATCAACAGGATGTGGATTATTCCTTTCGAAAGGCTGTGACAGAACGACCGGTAGATTGGTCCGAGGGATTTATCCAATATTATACGCGTCAAGGTTTTGGAAGCACTCAGGGCTACGAGGGGTTGGACGGCACGATTGAAGTGCTTAAGGCCAGAAGAGAATGGGAACAAGAAATACTGAGTAGCCTGAAGGTCAACAAGGTGATCATTGACAACTCTCTATTCAATACAAAGCAGCTTAAACAAGCCTTGGCGGAGGTGTTGGCCAAGTGAACTTATTTCAAGGTGCTAGGGTTAAGTTAACGGCGATTACTGAACAAGATGCAGAGATGTATTCAAGCTGGAGCAACGACTCCGAGTATCTTCGCAACCTCGATACGGATTATGCCCGTCCACGTAGTAGTGCTGAGTATTGCCCCTGCCTATTAACGGGAAAACATCCCGTTAAATGGCTCATATCTGCCAGAAATAGAGTTTTATAGGGAATTTCTCATGCTAATTGTTGTGAAATGGCCGCTTTAGAGGAAAAAAGCCAAAATTAACATGAGATTTTCCTGTTAATCATCCTATTGGGGTAAATACACATGAATTAACATGAGGATTTCCCGCTAGTGGCAGATTCCATATTCATGGGCTCCCTTAAGGATCGCGTCAAACCCCTATACTTTGATTATCTTAATCCCGTCCACACCAGGCTTTGTTCGTACAATTGCTGTTGAAGCGCCGCATCGTAAGATACAGGGACAGTACGCACTGGCCGCTGTCCGACGTAATAGTTGCCCGTAACCTGACTGACCTCTGGTGAGGTAGCTAGATACAGTGAGGTCGCAGCCCCTTGCTCGGGGCTTTGCATCACTAGCTTCATCAAGGGACGGATAAAGGAAGGCGCCGATTTCGCGGATTGAGGCGTATAAATGACTCCCGGATGGAGGGCGTTTACAGTGACTTCGTGTTCCGGGAGACGATTGGCCAGATGATAGGTCATCATCAGCAGGGCTGTTTTGGCTTGCCGATACACGCCCATGCCGGAATATCTTCCAGCATCCTGCTTCGGCAGGGCTTCAAGCTGGAGCTGCTTGGCTTGCATGCGTGAAGCTACATTGATGATACGTCCTGCGCCGGAAGCTCTCAAGGAATCAAGCAGCAGATGAGTTAGTAGGAAGGGAGCTAAGTAATTTACGGCCAAGGTCATCTCATAACCGTCTTGGCTAAGCTGTTGCTGTGAGAACACGCCACCGGCATTATTAATCAGTACGTCAAGTCGTTCATAACGTTCGACAGCTTGCTCGGCAAGTTGGCGAATAGCTGCAAAGGAAGACAAATCCCCTCCAGTAAATCGATGGCGGAACTACCTGTTCGCTGCACAATTGCTTTCCGGGCGTCTTCCCCCCGCTGCGCATTACGGCTGACAAGCACCACATGAGCGCCTGACTTGGCTAATCCTTCGGCGGTGGCGAAGCCAATACCGGAGTTCGCTCCTGTAACCAGACAAATTTTAGGATTCATCATTTCCTCCTTGACATTTATCCACAGCCCATTTATATTCCTCTTTTATATGCCTTATACCGCCATCGTACCTGAACCAGCGGCGACTCTCAACTACTTGTTGCAGCATTTGGGCAGGGAGGGTGTCATTTACTTATCCAAGCTTTTGAAAATACTGACGAATGCGATTTAGCTTGGCCGTTTGCTTGCCGCCCGGCTTTTCCATACTACCGAATTCAAAAAAACGGACAGCCTTAATGCCAACAAAACGCAAGAAGCCCCTTTTCATCAGCATTTTGTGTGCGTTGCCGAGCCAAAGCAGAGGATATAGAGCAGGTCCCTTCATCGTAGAGATACATACCGCCGATTTACCGGCCAGCAAGCCTTCAGGCAACAGTCCCTTATTGTCGCGGTAGGCGAAGCCGGAAGCAAACACCTGATCCATATAACCGAGCAGCATGGCAGGAGGGCGGCCCCACCATATGGGATAGATAAATATCAGTTTGTCTGCCCACAAGATTTGTTCCCGGTATTTAGCGAGAGCCGGTTCCTGATGCATATCGCGTCGACGTTTTTGCTCACCAAAGGTCAGTACCGGGTTAAACCCCTCGGCATAAAGATCAAGTACCCGGATGTCCGAGACCTGCTGGTTTTCCTTACTGCCTGCCAGCGCTTGTTCAAGGAGAGCGTAGTTAAGACTTTTATGATTGGGATGGGCAAATATAAATAATAGATTCATACCGGTGTCCTCCTGAATTGTAGGTTGATTGAAAGATAGCACAAAGGAAAATGTGTTGTCAAATGATAATTGTTTTTTGATAATTATTTGGGTAAGCTGACAGTAAGAGAGAAGGGGCTGATTCTATTGCTATTCCAACAGTTGATTACTTTATTATCATCCATGTATAAGACCCGGCTGGATTTAACCAAAGGCCTTGTCATTGATGACTTAACACCTCTCCAATACAACATCATGGAGTTTTTGGCTGTTCAGCAGCCCGTATCCTTAAGCAAGCTAAGCGAGTGCTTACATCTTTCCTTGCCTAACGCAAGCCGTGAGTTGAAGAAATTGTACGAGAAGGGGTGGTGTCATAAAGAAACGGCACCGGATGACAAGCGTAAGCAGGTCATTCGCTTAAGTGAGCGCGGGCAGGCCCGAATGGATGAGGCATTTGCCATCATGCGCCAGCGTTTCTTAGAACAATTGGCCCCGCTGTCCAACAAGGAACGGGAGGAGATCGGAGCGGCGATAAGTCTACTGCAGGACACGGTATTTCATACCGAGGGATAACATTGATGAAATAAATAGATACAAAATCATGCGGGAGGCATTACTCACTTGAAATTACGAACCGGCTACATAAGCAAAAATAAGATGTATATCATGCAACTTGTAACGATTTTTTTAGGCTTCATTATCTTTGGTATCTCGGAAAATATTAAGGGACCAGCTATACCCAGAATTCAATTTGACTTCAACCTGAATGAAGAACAACTCGGCAGCTTGTTGTCCCTGAATGCACTTGGTTATCTCATTGCCTGTTCCTTTACGGCAATTCTTGTACGAAAGTGGGGCATCAAAGCGACAAGTATCATGTCCTTCGCCTCCATGATGCTTTCCGGGGTCTTCATTTTCTTATCCCATAGCTATCCGCTGTTTGCAGGTTCTTATTTCCTCATGTATATCGGCAACGGAATGTTGGAAATTGCGCTGGCTATTTTGGGTGCCCGTATTTTTGTCAAAAATGTAGGTACAATGATGAACCTGTCGCATTTCTTCTACGGGATAAGCTCTACTGTTGCGCCCTTGCTGGCTACGGGAGTCATGTCACTGCAAGTCTTTGGCCATACTCTCGATTGGCGGGGCATGTATCTGGTGATGCTCTCCTTATCCTTGCTTCCCATTCTGAGTGCATTGTACAGTAAGTTTCCGGGAGACGATCTGCCCTTGGAGAGCCGCACCCCGTTCAAGGAGCTGACTCGGGACCCGGCGTTATGGTGGATGGTACTCATCTTGTCCTTTGGCGTAGTATCCGAGCTTGCGGTAGGGGGCTGGCTGGTCAATTTCCTGGAGAAGGCGTACCATTGGGATACCGTCAAGGCATCCGGTTTATTATCTGTCTTTTTCCTGTTATTCTCGGTGGGACGGCTAGTGTTAGGCCCGGTCACGGATAAGATTGGCTTCACTTTGTCCCTGATTATTTTCGCCGGTTTCTCGTCAGTCTGCACATTTATCGCAATTGCCGGAGGGGAGCGGTGGTCCTTCCTGTTTGCCGCCTCCGGGCTGGGCATCGCTATGATCTATCCGACGGTCATGGCCTTTATTGCCAAGCGCTACCCGCGAGGGAGTGACACGGCTATTACCTTTACCGTTACTTTGATGGGCCTGGGTAGTGTAATTGGTAATTATCTGATTGGTTTTGTGATTGAGACGGTCAAAAAAATGTATGGAGAAGCTACGCAGACAGGGCTATTGCGCGGACTACAGGCGGGATACGCATTTATCGGACTGTGTGCCTTCCTGTGTACACTGTGTGGTTTTGTTTTATATCGTTATCTCAAAAAACGCGGAGAGCTGATTTGATCCAGCGAGATAGGAGGCGGTTTCTTGTACCGGGTTGCGATTTGCGATGATGAAGAGAAACAACGGGAACAGGTCCGGCAATTGCTGCTGGCTCTATCGGTCAAGAGCGGAATTGATTTTGAAGTGACGGCATTTGAGGCTGGAGAGCGTTTAATCGGGCACTATGAAGGCGGTGGTGAACCGTTCCATATTCTTATTCTGGATATTGAAATGAAGGAACGGAATGGAATAGAGACGGCCCGGAGATTAAGGGAGATGAAGCGGCAAAGTGAGCAGATTATCTTCCTGACCAGCTATCCGGAGTACATGCTGGAGAGCTTCGATGTCATTACGTTTCAATATCTGATCAAGCCAGTGGAGCCTGAAGTATTTGAAGAGAAGATGTTGAAGGTATGCCGCTTTTTCCAGGAAAGTGAATCCGATATTCTGATTATTAAGTCTGCGCATGAAGAAATCGTGCTTAGACAAGATGACATTATTGCCATTGAGGTCGTGAAGAGCTTAACAGTCAAGAATAAACTCAAGTTCACGACCACACATGCCGTCTACGAGGGCAAGGGATTAATCTCTGGTTATGCCTCGGCACTCAAGGCAGAGCGTTTCCTGCAAATCCACCGCTCTATTCTGATTAATTTATTGCATGTACATAAGTTCTCAGGAGGACAGGTAGTGATGTCCAACGGTATGCAGTTACCGATCGGCAGATCCAAGATGAAGGAAGTCAAGGATGCCTGTACAAAATTTATGGTCATGAGGACGGATTGAAGATGGACGGGATGCTACTTTTTCTGAATTTGAGCATAGTGCTGATTATGGCCGTGCAGGTGAACTTCTACTTTAACTCCGTGTTCGGCAAGGAGAAGAGCAAGCGTGAGAAGAAATGGTTTATTCATCTCTTTCTGGTGCTGAATTTTTGGTATATGAGCGCCTACTTTACACCCCTCTTGTCCTCCTTGATTGCCTTGTTCGTCATCTTCTGTCTCGCGATGGGGTATGAAGTGGAGATGCGGATGAGGGTAATCTTTTCGGTGCTGTATGCTGTGCTAATCTCGCTCATTAACTTGCTCTGCTTGTATTTGCTCAATCCTTCGGCCTCTTTGGCTCTAGACAACTGGGAAATTGTGCAGGGGCGGGAAGAGATGTTGGTTGCCAAGATGAGTATTTTAATAAGCTGTATGATTATGTTTGCTGTCGTTCAGATTATCCGGTTTGTCGCCAAACGCCGCAGCTTTCCCTTGGACTCACGCTACTACCTGATGTTTCTCAGCGTGCCGATCATCAGCATCTATCTAGTGAATGTGCTGTCTGTCTACAGCGAGAAGAATATTCATTACTTCATCTCCATCGTTGGCTCCATCGTACTGAATGTACTGGTGGTCTATATTCTGGATACGGTTATTGCCAAATTCCAGCTATTGCACGAGAATGCCGGACTCCAGCAGCAGATGGACTATCAGGACGCCAACTATGAGAAGACCGTGCATAGCTTCAAGAAGATTAAAAGCATTATTCACGATAATAACAAACAGTTGCTCTATGTTGCAGAATGCATTGAACAGGGGCAGGTGGACGAGGCTAGCCGGCATATCCGGGTGATCTTGAATAAGGTGGAACATGCCTACCACCGGGTGAATACGGGAAATCTGGTCGTTGATGCGTTGGTGACGAACGCGCTGAACATTGGTCAGGAGAACGGTATTCGTGTGGATACGGAGCTTCGACTGCATGATCGGGAGCTAGGGATCGAACGTTATGATCTCTGTGTTGTGCTGGGTAACCTGCTGGATAACGCTGTAGAGGCTTCCAAGAAGGTACGGGTGGCGGAGGATCGACATATCCGAATTCAGATCCGTTCCAACAAATCGGCGCTCTTGATTTGCGTCCGCAACTATGTGGATCACGAGGTTAGCCATTTCAGTACCCAGAAGGCAAGTTCCGGCTACCACGGCTTTGGCTTGGTCAATATTAAGCGTATTTGCGAGAAATACGGCGGGCATATGACTATTGAATCTGCCAATCACACGTTTGACAATATGGTCATGATACCATTTAGTAGGAAGGACTCCCTGGCGTAAATGCAGTTCAGGGGTCTTTTTTTTCGTTTCGGGGTTTTTCCATGCTCGTGAAGGAATCCATCCGTATAATGAGACTCAATCAAGGAATTTGGATGGAGAAGAGAGGAGATTACCCTATGAATACATTGAAAAAGCTAGGCGTGGCTACGATTGCAGCCCTGATGTTCGCTTTGCCGGTAGTTGGAGTTGGTGCAGCAGATCATAAGGATGTCGGACTCGCCGAGCGCAAAGCGCGGGAAGCTGCCGAAGTGCTCGTTCGTGATTATGGCGTAAATAGTGTGCAATATGCGATTCGCGATCAAGGAAAGGTTGTATTGTCTGGTGGACTGGGGGTCACGGAAGATGGGAAGCAGGAGGCAGTCTCCAAGGATACCATGTTTGGTATCGGTTCCGTGAGCAAGGTGTACTCTACCGCGGCCGTGCTAATGCTGGTTGATGCTGGGAAGGTGG
Organism: Paenibacillus senegalimassiliensis; assembly: GCF_001486585.1. Classification (GTDB taxonomy): domain Bacteria; phylum Bacillota; class Bacilli; order Paenibacillales; family Paenibacillaceae; genus Fontibacillus; species Fontibacillus senegalimassiliensis. The sequence goes on along the minus strand of NZ_LN909041.1, from coordinate 57,173 downwards.
ACCTGGATCGTCCGCTGACAGACTATATTCCCGATTTTCAAATGGCCGATGAACGCTACAAGCAGATCACAACCCGGATGCTGATGAATCATTCGGCAGGATTATATGGTAGCCATTATAAGAATAGTATGCTGCTGGCGGATAATGACTCGCAGAACTATGATACATTGCTGGAAAATTTGCGGAACGAGCGGTTGAAATCTGATCCGGGAGAATATTCGGTATACGCCAATGATGGATTTCAGTTGCTACAGCTCCTGGTAGAGCGAGTAAGTGGGTTAAGCTATAACGAATACCTGGATCGCTATATGAGCACGCCGCTAGGATTAACTTACACCAAGACGCCATTAGATACGTTTAATCGGACTTCGTTGAGTCCGGTGCGCTTCCCGGGGATTGCCGGGGATTTACCGGATGAGAATGCTAATATACTGGGAACGGGTGGGATTTACTCTACCGCAGAAGAAGTAACCCTGTTCTCGGAGGTATTGATAGGTAAACGTCCCGAGCTCATGTCTACCGAGTCTGCACTGGCCATGCAAGCCAAGGAGTATCGTAAGGGCATCTGGGTAGAAGATGAGACCAATACGTATGGTTATGGTCTCGGGTGGGATTCCGTAGACCTCAGTCCGTTTGACCAATACGGCATTAAGGCAGTGACTAAGGGCGGAGACACGATTCTCTATCATGCGGCACTAGTTGCCTTGCCGGAAGAAGGCATGTCTATTGCGCTGCTGACTTCAGGTGGTTCTTCAATCTTCAATACGCTCTCGGCATCCAATATTATGCTGGCTTACTTACAGGAGACGGGGCGAATTGCTGAAGTATTGCCTCCGCCAACCTTTGAAGCGCCTGTGCAAGTAGATGTGCCAAGCGAACTGCTTGAGTTCTCTGGTCTATATGGAACGGTAGGTTCAACCCTTGAGGTAACCATAGAAGACGGTGTGATTGCCATGCCTAGCTTATTAAGCAATATGATTCCGGAACAGAATTACGTATACACAGGTGATGGAGAGTTCACTAGTGAGGATGGCTACACCTTGATCAGCTTTGATGAACAAACTAACGGACATACGTATATGCGTACCCGGACCAACCTGGAGCTTCCGGGGCTTGGACAGACGCTTATGGCTTACTATGAATATCAAAAGCTGGGCGAGAACGTATTAAGTCCAGAGGTATCCAAGGTATGGCAACAAAGAGAAGGCAAAACGTATTACGCAGTGGACGAGAAAATCAATTCCCTATTTTATCTCGTTCCTTCATCCATCCTGTGGAAGCCAATTGTGCTGGATGAGGAAGGCGGCTACGCCAATGGAACACAGATTAAGGATGCCAATCATGCTGTTAATATCGCGGAAATTCCAGTCATGAATGGTCGCGATGTCTTTGATCTGAGCTTTCAGCAGAGAGATGGAGTAGAATACCTGATGGAAGATGCCCGCACTTACGTAAGTGAAGCAGCGGTAAGCACGATTTATGGTGGGCCCTCTTCACGAGTTACGATTCCTGAATCCGGTTATGTGCGATGGTTCAAGGTCGGTAGTGAGGCCGCTGGGAAAACGATGAGTGTACAGCTTCCGGCTGGCGGAGGATTCGCTGTTTACACGGCAGAAGGAGCACTTGTAGAGTTTTCTGTAGCCAGTGGCAATTCTGCTGCGCTTCTGCCGGAGAATGGCATTGTCGTATTCGGTGGTCAGGCGGGAGATCTGTTCCAGATCAAGTTGACTAATTAATAGGCTATAAGGCCTATAACATCATGATTACAAGTGGTGTAAAGTCCTGCAAGAGAGTATCGTACTCTCGCAGGACTTTTTTTATTTTGTAGGTCTTTATTCGTCTTTTTTTAATAATTATGAACAGAATGCAAGCTTTTTGGATGAAAATCCGATAATATTGTGAATGCGGTAATCCGCAAGAAATCGAAAGAAGAGGTGGAGTGCAAGATGGAGTGGTATTTAAAGGTTTTGAAGAATTACACCGGGTTTCAAGGACGGGCAAGTCGGCAAGAATATTGGATGTTCTTCCTGTTTAATGTGCTTGCTGTCTTAGCTCTAAGTATTGTTGGTGGAATTATCAATCAAACACTGGGTCTTATTCTGGCGTATGGCTATATGCTGGCAGTAGCATTACCTTCTCTGGCAGTTGCTATGCGTCGTTTGCATGACACAGGCAAAAGCGGCTGGTTTGTGCTTATTTCCTTGGTTCCAGCAGTAGGCTCGATTATTCTGCTTATTTTCTTGGCGCAGGAAGGTCAATCTACAGACAATCAATATGGCTCAAACCCTAAAGGATTAGCGGCATAATACATAGCTTATAACCTTTAAATCATTTTTGACTTTATCCGGGGACGCCGTTATAATGTAGAGCTGTCTTGCAGTTGAGAATTGGACGGGATTGGAGCGGACAAATGATCGGCACGATAGTGAATACAGCCGCTATATTAGTGGGCAGCGTCCTCGGAAGTATTTTTAAAAAGGGATTAAAGGAAAAGTATCAAACCGCGTTATTTACGGCAATTGGGCTAGCCGCTACGGTACTTGGCATCAACTCGGCAGTAACCCATATGAATGACAGCGCATTTCCCGTATTATTTATCATAAGTTTGGCGGGAGGAAGCCTGTTAGGAACGGCGCTTGACCTTGACGGCAGATTTCAGCGTCTGGTTGGACGGTTCTCCAGCTCTAACTTGGGACAAGGTCTGTCTACGGGCATTCTGCTATTCTGCATCGGTACGTTGTCGATTTTGGGGCCCATCGAAAGTGCACTTCGTGGTGACCATACCTATCTGTATATGAACGCGACGCTGGATCTGGTAACCTCCATGGTGCTGGCATCCAGTTATGGCATAGGAATTGCGCTTACTGCGGGAGTCTTGCTCGTGTGGCAAGGCCTGATTTACTGGAGTGCGGACATTCTGGCGCCCTTTCTGACTGCGCCTTTACTGACTGAGATTTCCATTGTAGGTGGAATACTGATCGCCACTTCGGGATTATCCATTTTGAAGATCATCAATCCCAAAACCTTGAATTTGTTGCCGGCCTTATTGGTTCCGGTCGTCTGGTTCCTGGTCAAGGGCTTGTTCATGGGATAGTTAAAGGTCAATAATGAGCATACGAGGATGTCGAAGGGGGCGGAGACGCCCTCTTTTGCATTGGCTTCACCTTCCTGCTGAAGTCTTGTCCCTTTGCAATGAGCAGGACAACCTTTCTATTTCTTTTATTACAATAATATTGTATTAAATGGACAAACAGGCAATAATATTACAATAAAATTGATTGAAAGCGTTGACAAACGGGCATTACCTCCTTATATTTAGGTTCAAAGGAACGAAAAAAATGGAATATTTTACGGTTTGTCCACTCGTTCCTTGGACTATCGCAAAGGGGAGGTCGCTATGAATAAGAGACTGGTCTTTATGCTTGTCCTGTTGCTTTCCGCATCGTTTGTATTAAGCGCTTGTGGAGGAAATAGTGCTAGGGGGAACGATACATCTGGTGAAGGTGGAAAGGTAGAGTTGACGTTCTGGACGTTGTTCTCCGGTGGAGACGGAGATAATATGCAGGCGATGATTGATGCTTTTAACAAGGAGCACCCTGATATTCAAGTGAAAAATACCAAGCTGGAGTGGGGCGAGTATTATACCAAGCTGATTACCGCTGTAGGTAATGGTAACGGTCCGGATATTGGTATCTCTCACATTTCCCGGTTGCCAGATCTGATCGACCAGGGAGTTGTGTCCGAGTTAGACGACGTAGCTGATGCAGCCGGTGTAGACTGGTCTACCTTTAACCCCAATATCCTCGAAGCCTCTGTTGTTAATGATGCCCACTATGCCGTTCCCATCGATACACATCCGTTCATCATGTATTATAACAAGAAGCTGCTGAGTGATGCCGGACTCCTTGGCGATGATGGCAAGCCAGCGTTTGAATCTTCCCCGGACGGCTTCGTCACCTTCCTGACCAAGCTGAAGGAGCAACTGCCGCAGAAGGCCACGCCTTTTGCTTTATCCAATACCAATGATGATCCCTTTCGCTTATGGTGGGCGCTGTATTCCCAGCTAGGGGGCAATGATGTCGTTGCCGACGATTTATCGACGGCCCAGGTGGATACGGAGAAAGCCGTGGAAGCGGCTCGCTACATCCAGGATCTATTCCACAAGCATAAAGTGATCAAACTCAATGACCCGGATTTCTATAAAAATTTCCAAAGCGGAACGGCTGCCATTATGATGACCGGTGTCTGGGCCACAGGGACGTGGGAAGCCACAGAGGGTCTGGATTTCGGAGCGATGCCGATTCCTACCATTTTCGGGCAAGCGGCCACTTGGGGTGATGCTCATACCGTCATCCTCCCCATCACGAAGAAGGAAGATCCAGCCCGGCGGCAGGCGGCTCTTACATTTGCCAATTGGCTGGCTGACAATGGCCAGGTCTGGGCGAAGGCCGGGCATATTCCCTCCAAACCATCCGTCTTCGAGCACCCTGATCTTCAGGCACTCCCTCACCGCAGCGATTACGTATCTGTAGCCTCTACCGTTAAATTTAACAAGCCATCGACGAAGAACTGGCAAATCCGCGATCTCGCGATGTTCAAATATTTAAACGAGATCTGGGCCAACAAAATGTCGCCGGAGGACGGCATCTCCAAATTGACTGATGAAGTGCAGAAGGTGCTTAGCGAATAGAGCCAAGGATCGGAATCGGGCCGGCTTTGCGGGCAACACGGGCAAGGCCGGCCATCCTGGGAGGTTGAGTACGATGAAGATGGGCAAGTGGAGGGCAGACGGGCAGGCATTTCTGTTCCTGCTCCCTTTTCTGGTTGTATATGTCCTGTTTACCATTTTTCCAATGATCAAGGGCGTGGAGATGAGCTTCTATAAGTGGACGCTGATTCGGAAGATGGACTATCTCGGCTCGGGCAACTATGAACGAATGTTTCAGGATCAGGAGTTTTGGGCATCCATTTGGCACTCAACCATCTTTGTATTGATCACGACTCCTACGATGCTGGTGCTCGCCATGGTACTGGCCCTTATTGCTAACCGTAATTCACGATTACAGCGCTTTTACCGCAGCGTGTTCTTTATTCCCAGCATTCTGTCCGTTGCGGTTGCCTCCTTCCTGGGGTTGTTCGTATTTCAGCCCTATACCGGACTGTTAAATTCCATGCTGCATTGGCTAGGACTGCTTGCCGAAGGCGCGGAAATCTTCTGGTTGACCGAAACGCATCTGGCCTGGATAGCCATCTCGTTATTGACGCTTTGGTGGACGGTTGGCTTCAACTTTATCTTGTATCTCTCAGCATTACAGGATACGCCTGATGAAGTGTATGAAGCAGCTCGCCTAGACGGCGCATCTGATTCTCAGCTATTCTGGCGAATTACTCTCCCCTTGCTGAGCCCCATCACACGAACCATTACCATGCTGCAAATCATCGCCTCGTTCAAAGTGTTCGTGCAGATTTATGTCATGACCGGCGGCGGACCGCTTGACCAGACACGTCCGGTCATTCAATTAATCTGGCAGACGGGCTTCCGTAAGAACGACCTGGGTTATGCTGCCGCCATGTCCTATATGCTATTCGCTATTTTGCTTGTGCTGTCCGCCTTGCAGTACTGGATGAATAACCGCAAGGAGGCGAACTAGGATATGAAGTGGTTCTATCGGATCTTTTCCCTGTGTATGGGCTTATTGTTTCTTTTCCCACTGATCTGGATGCTGGTCGTCTCCGTGAAAAAAGAAGGCATGAAAATCATTACGGTCGTGGACTGGTTTACGCCCCCCTACTCGCTGGCCGTGTATCATGAGATCATTACGGGGACTAAATTGCTGCATTGGTCGTGGAACAGCTTCTTTATCGCGGTCTGTGTCACGGTGCTGACGTTGGTCATTGCGGCCATGTCGGCCTTCGCCGTATCCAAGATTCCTTTCCGCTATCGAACCTTCATGTTCTTCTTCATTCTGGCGGGGCTGCTGATTCCGGGTGAGGCCATCCTGATTCCTTTGTATCAGGTTGCCAAGGATTTGGATATCCTGAACTCGTATCAAGGGCTGATCCTGCCTGCCTTGGCTTCACCATTTGCGATTATCATACTTAAGAGCTTCTTTGATGGCATTCCTAACGAGCTGTTGGAAAGTATTCAAATGGATGGTGGCGGCGTGTGGAGAATTTTTACCAGCATTATGCTCCCTTTAACGCGGCCTGCTCTGGTATCCATCGCTATTCTGACCTTCATCGGCTCGTGGAATAACTTTCTGTGGCCGTTTATGTCGGTAACCGATGATAACTTGTTTACCTTGCCGATGGGGATTCCTACCTTGATGAATCAATACACGGAGGACTATGTGAAGCCGATGGTCATCAATACGGTCGCCTCGCTGCCTATTATGGTGTTGTTCCTTATTTTTGAACGGCAGATTATAAAAGGGGTTAGCCTTTCGGGAATAAAAGGGTAAAGGAGGATAAGAAGGGGATAAGAATAGAAGGAATTTGCACTGAATTCGGAGAAACTAAAGAGAACGATTTGAGGACTACCCATGAGTATTTAAAATTAATCAGAAGCTGACTTTCTGAACTATTTCTCTAAGTGCGTGTTCAAAAAGTCGGGTTTTCAGGACCAAGAAGGTTGGATGAAGCTAGGGACTGAGTAGCGGAGCGTACGTAGTGGGTACGTGAGCAACGGAAGGCCCGGCTGAATTCAAGATTCGATGTCGAACCTGCTTCTCGAACTGCTTCGTTCTGGAAAGCTGACTTTTTGAACAACCTCTCTAAGGAGCTAAATATGAAGACACATCATCGAAGCAATGACAGCAGCAACTTACACATTAACCAGGCCAGATCCGGCGTGGCCTTTATTGAAGAAGTTCGTCGTACCGAGGTTCCCTACGGAACGCTGGCTTTGTGGTTCCTTGGACAAGAGAGCGTCATTATCAAGGGAGACGGCATCACCATCTATGTGGACCCGTATGTATCGGGTGATTTTGACAATGAGCTATGGAGACGAACCTACCCGGCACCGATCCGTCCAGAGGAGATACAAGGAGTCGATGTCTGCTTGATCACTCATGAGCATAACGATCATATGGATGAGAGAACTTTGCTGCCGCTGCATCGTCAAAATCCGGCCGCGTTGTTGGTAGCGCCGGGGTGCTGTCAGCCCATGCTCCAGGGATGGGGCATTGCCGAGTCCCAAATTCGGGTGGCGGATGATCGCCAGCCACTGGAGTTATCCTCCAAGCTGCGTGTAACCCCCATTGCAGCGGCCCATGAGCAGCTTGAACGGGATGACAGCGGCAACCCGAGATACGTAGGTTATGTGCTGGAATTAAACGGTGTTACGCTCTATCACGCGGGCGATACCTTGGTGTTCCCTGAACTGTTAGAGCAGGTAGCTGCGTTGCAGCCGGACGTGGCCCTGCTGCCGATTAATGGCAGAGATTACTTTCGGGAGCGCCTTGGCATCGTAGGCAACATGGATTACCGGGAAGCGGCAGAGTTCGCTCACGGGATTCATGTGGATACCGTCATTCCGCTGCATTATGATCTGTTCGCTGTCAATGCGGAGAAGCCCGGCTACTTCGTCGACTATATATACGAGCACTTCCCGGAGCAGAAATGTCACGTTATGGCTCGGGCCGAAAGGTTCATTTACGCTTCTCCGCACGCTTTTCTTAGCAAATAGGGAGCCTTCTGGCTCCCTTTCTCTAGTAGTTGCTGCTATATTGCCCCGGCCCCAAGTCACGCTCAAAGGCTACAATCCAATCTCCTTGAACGGCCGCGTATCCAACATCTCCTTCGGCGACAAGTCCATACAATTTCTTGACGTCCAGATACTCGTGGCGTTCCCCATTATCAAACTCCAGGGTTATGTAGTAATAGGTACGTGAGGATGAGGTATGCACATGATGATCACCAGCAGGACTGCTGGAATTGTGCTGTACATCCATACGTTTGGATATGATGCGCGCATACCGGCTGCTTCGGGGAGCGCTGGCATTTTTGACATAACGGGCTCCATTCGTAAAAATACCAACAATCACAATGACAAATACGATAACTATAAAAATAGGGGCTAATGAGAAAATATCAAAACCGCCTTCGACTACACTCATGGTAGTTCCTCCTCTGCTATTCTCTTTATAATTACGCAGTCTGTGCCAGAATGTTTCACTGTGCCCTCCCTAAGTGCGCAGCAGCACGGATTGTGAACGCATACGAATTGTGATAAACTGGGATCATTATAAATGAACGGAGGGTTCCCTGTGATTAACATTAAATTCCGTTTTGCAACTTTGCGCGGCTAATTGAATACAGCCAAAGGCTCTGCACCCGTGCAGGGCAAACGGGATAGGTGTGCTATGATAAAGGGAACCTTGATGACTTTAGAATAGAATATGCCTTTTTTGCTGGCGTCCGCTCTGGTGGCAAGCTTATTTGCCTATAGAATGACTGCGCCGGGGAAGAGTGCCGTTTGCGTAGAACATGGGTGTGGGCCGCCTGTGTTTTATTTTTTTCCCAAGGGAGGAAATCATTTATGATCGAGGAACAGCAATTGGAGCAACGTGCGGTTCTGGTAGGCGTTAACTTGAACCATCAGGAGGACTTTGAATATTCCATGGAGGAATTGGCTAATCTGGCCGAAGCCTGCGATATTCAGGTCGTTGACCAGCTTACGCAAAATCTGCCCAAAATCAACACCTCGCACTACATTGGTACGGGGAAAATTATAGAAGTGCGAGCCTTGCTGGAGGCGCACGAAGGCAACCTGGTCATTTTTAACGATGAACTGTCCCCTTCGCAAATTCGCAACCTGGAGGCTGATCTGGACTGCAAGGTTATCGACCGTACCCTGCTCATCCTGGATATTTTCGGGCAACGGGCCAAGACGCGGGAGGCGCAGCTTCAGGTTGAAGTCGCACGGTTGAAATACATGCTGCCACGGCTGATCGGTCTTAGAGAATCACTGGGTCGTCAAAGTGGCGGGGTAGGCACGAAGAACCGTGGCGTCGGGGAGACGAAGCTGGAACTGGACCGTCGCCGGATCGAGGAACGAATTACGGCACTGGGCAAAGAATTGGATACGCTGGTCGCCCATCGGCAGGTGCAGCGCAAGCAGCGGAAGAAGAACGAGTTGCCTGTGGTGTCCCTTGTCGGTTATACGAATGCGGGGAAATCAACCATTATGAATGCCATGCTGGAGCGCTACAGTCCGGAGCAGGAGAAGCAAGTGCTGGAGAAGGATATGCTGTTCGCTACCCTGGAGACCTCGGTGCGGAGCATCCCCCTACAGGATAACAAGGCGTTCCTGCTGACGGATACGGTTGGCTTTGTCAGCAAGCTACCCCATCACTTGATTAAGGCCTTCCGCTCGACGCTGGAGGAAGTGGCTGAGGCCGACCTGTTAATTCATGTAGTGGATTATTCCAATCCGGAGTTCTCCCGTATGCTGGACATTACCCACGAGACTTTACGAGAGATCGGTATCTCGGATATTCCGGTCATCTATGCCTACAACAAATCAGACCTGACGGAGCAGTCTATTCCTGAAGTGCAGGGTGATATTGTATACTTGGCAGCGAAGCCTCGCGTAGGCATTACCGAACTGATTGATGAAATTCGCAGCCGGGTGTTCAAGGACTATATCCAGTGTACGATGCTGGTCCCTTATGATCAGGGTGGGGTTGTCTCATACCTGAATGAGTACGCCAACATCTTCGATACCAGTTACGAGGCGGAGGGGACGAAGCTTTCTCTGGAATGTCGACTCAGCGATTACGGCAGATACCGTGAATTTGTAGTTGAAGCTACGGAATAACTATGTGATGTATAAAGGAGACTTGGCGATTATGGCAGATATGTTGGTGAAGCTGTACGGCTTGCCCACGTTTGAATCAACCGGGCAATATGAGGAACGTACAGGGGTTATGATTCGCCGGGCGCTTGCCCCGGAGAAGCATGTGGTCACGCAATGGATTGGCGAGCATTTTGGCCCGATGTGGGTTAGTGAATGTGAGGTGGCTTTCTCCAGATCGCCGATCACTTGCATTCTGGCGGTAGAGGATGGCAAGCTACTGGGCTTTGCCTGCTATGACACGACAGCCAAGGGCTTCTTCGGACCGACCGGAGTAGACGAGAACGAGCGGGGACGTGGCGTGGGCAAAATGCTGCTGCTGCATACACTTGATCTGATGCGTCATGAAGGTTACGGTTATGCTGTAATTGGGGGAGCCGGTCCTGAGGAGTTCTATGCCAAAGCGGTAGGTGCCGTCGCTATAGAAGACTCGAAGCCAGGTATATACAAAGGGATGCTGCGATAACGCGCATCCCTTTTTTTGTTCTGTTTTTATGTTCTATTGTGCATTAGTGTCCGGTTCCGGAGTGGATGTCCAGCGCCGGTAAAATCACCTTGAAGGCGGCTCCTTGACCGGACTCGCTTTGCACACTGATCGTGCCCCCGTGGGCTTCTACAATCGATTTGGAAATAGCCAGGCCTAGGCCGGCGCCCCCTTGCTTGCGCGTCCGGGAGGCGTCGCTGCGGTAGAACCGCTCGAAGACGTGGGGCACGTGTTCTTGGGCGATGCCGGGCCCGTTATCCACAACCTCGAACTCGGCCAGACCTGCAGTTCGGGTTAGACGTACCTTGATTTGCCCCTGAATGGGGTCAGTATGCTGTACGGCATTATGGAAAATATTCAGCACGACCTGCTTGATCTTGTCCTCATTGCACATAGCCTGAACATCCGGCTGCAACATAAAGTGTACGGTGCGTTCTCCGGCCAGCATGCGCAGGTGGGGCTGCATTTCTGCGATCGTCTCATCCAGGGATACCAGCGTTCTCTGCACGACCGGGGTACGGTCCAGTTTGGCCAAAGTAAGCAGATCCTCAACAAGCTTCTTCATCCGCTTAGATTCACCTAGCATGCTGTGAAGCGCGGTGTGCAATTGCTCTGGTCGGTCGGCTGCGCCGCGAAGCAACACTTCCAGGAAGCCATGAATTGCCGTGAGCGGAGTGCGTAGCTCATGGGAAGCATCGGCGACGAAGCGGCGCATTTGCTCCTTGGCTTCCCGCTCGGCCTGGAAGGAGCCCTCCAGCCGCTCCATCATACCATTGAAGGAGACGCCTAGCCGATCAATCTCCGATTGACCCGTATTTGCCGGGAAGCGATTGTCCAGGTTGCCTGCATTAGTATCCTCCACCGTCTTGACCATCTGATTCAGCGGGCTGAGACTTCGGCGCAGCAGGGGCAAGTATAAGGCCAAGCCCCCGGACAGTGCCAGTAGGGACAGGCCGGCGAACGTCATTAGCTGACGAACCACAACCTCCCTCAAAGGAGCCGTAGAGGAGCCCATTTGTATGAGCCAGGTGCGTTCCCCTGTCTCGGCGGGCAGGACCACTTGACGGAAGACGACTAGCTGCTCGTTGCCATTCTCATCCTCAAGCAGCCGATACTGGTCGGGCTTGAGATGTCCTGCGGAACTGGCCAGCAGGGTGGCGTATTCTTCATCGGTCAGGCGGGGCGAAGCAAGACCGGATGATGTACTCAAGTCAATAAATCCGTTGTCACTGCTAATGATGGCCAGGGAGGAATCTGGCAGAAACAGAATCGGCGGGCGTCTGCCTGTATTATCATCCGAGGCGGACGCTCCAGGCTCGGCCTCCTCCACCCCCCAGCGCTCAGGCCATTGGCCGGTTCGATCGAACATCTCTCTTAGCGGTCCACGCATTTGGGAAGCCAGCGTCTCCGCTTGATTCTTAATAAGAAAGTCCCTCATGATGACATATTGAAATCCACCGATCAGGATAAGGAGCGCGGCCAGTACAAACAACGAACGGGACAAGAGCTGGAAGCGAAGCGAGCTTGGGGACAGTATTCTTCGTATCCTGCCGGTTATGCCGGGTCTGCGGCTCATGGCAAGTCGACCCGGTAACCCGCGCCCCGAAGCGTGCGAATCAGGCGATGCTCGCGATCATGCAGCTTCTCGCGCAGGGAACGAATGTAGACTTCCACGATATTCTCCTCGCCACCGAAGTCATAGCCCCATACCTTGTCCAGAATCTTGGTCTTGCTAAGGACGATACCGTGATTCAAAATCAGATATTTCAGCAACTCGTATTCGGTGGGCGACAGCTCCAGCACTCGCTCCAGATAGAGGATTTCCTTGCGCTTGTCGTCAAGCTTGAAGGGCCCGATGATCACTTCGCCGAATAATGCTGGGAATTGATTGCGCAGCCGCGCGCCGATTCGGGCTAGCAGCTCCTCGAAGCTGAACGGTTTGACCACATAATCATCGGCTCCGATTGTGAGACCCTTCACCCGGTCCTCTATCTCATCCTTGGCGGTCAGCATGATGATGGAGACATGCTCGCCGTGCTTTCTGAGCAGACGGCACACCTCCCAGCCGTCCATCCCCGGCATCATCACATCCAGCACAATGACATGTGGCTGGAACTCGTCCGCGATGCTAACGGCGCTCATTCCGTCACTGGCCGTACGCACCTCGAAGCCTTCATTCACCAGCCCCAGCTCCAGAAATTGCACGATGTGCGGCTCGTCGTCCACCAGCAGTATTTTAGCTCCTTTAACCTGATTCATCGATATCGTTCCTTTCTGCCCCTTGCATCCTATGATTTCTTATTATAAACGAAGCCCCTGAGTGTTGGCTGAATACTACCTTAAAGCTGGGGCGATATCGTCTCCCGAAACTCTTGCTTGCCCCTTGACTTTTAGGCTATACTTTTGACATTAGGACATGTTAAAGGAGAGTAATGAGATGGAAAAAGTATTCATTTTCGGACATAAAAATCCTGACACCGACACGATTTGTTCGGCTATTGCTTATGCGGACCTCAAGACCAAGCTAGGCTGGAACGTTGAGCCAATTCGTCTGGGTAACGTCGGAGAAGAAACGGCCTTTGCCTTGAAGAAGTTTGGTGTGGAAGCCCCTCGCCTGGTCGAAGCCGTAGCTTCCGAAGTGAAGGAAGTCATCCTGGTCGACCATAATGAGCGACAACAAAGTGCCTCCGATATTGATCAGGTGCGCGTGGTTGAGGTTATTGACCATCATCGGATTGCCAATTTCGAGACCAGCGGTCCTCTCTACTACCGTGCCGAGCCGGTAGGCTGTACCGCTACGATTTTAAATAAGCTGTATAAAGAAAATGGGATTGACGTGCCTGCGAATATCGCCGGATTGATGCTTTCCGCCATTATTTCCGATTCATTGCTGTTTAAGTCCCCTACCTGCACGGAGCAGGATGTGGCTGCTGCCCGTGAACTGGCTGATATCGCTGGTGTGAATGCCGAAGAGTATGGCCTGGAGATGCTCAAGGCCGGAGCTGACCTGAGTGATAAGACCGTTGAGCAATTGATCTCGCTGGATGCCAAGGAATTTGATATGGGCGGCTCCAAGGTGGTCATTGCCCAAGTTAATGCGGTAGATGTCAATGATGTATTGTCTCGCCAGGAGGAGGTGGAAGCGGCGCTGAACAACATCATTGCCGACAAAGAGCTTGATTTGTACCTGTTCGTCGTAACCGACATTTTGAACAACGATTCCGTGGGCTTGGCCCTGGGTAAGGCGGCTGATTCGGTTGAGCAGGCTTATCAAGTGAAGTTGTCCGATAATAAAGCCGTACTGAAGGGCATTGTTTCCCGTAAATCGCAAATCGTTCCCGTACTGACGGACATCTTCAACCAACGCTAAAGACGTGGTGCACAACTGAGAATGCTAGTTAAATACTGCGTGAAAAAAGAGCCTTCAAGGCTCTTTTTTCATGTCAGGAGCTAAATGATTAAACATTTCTTAGAATTTAAATCTCTCCAGTTGGTCCCATAATCCTTCTTCCCGTAAAATCTCCTGCTGCTTCGGGCCGATCAGATCGAAATGGGGAAATGGAGAGCGGTGATGAATATATTTTGACGGAAGACCGTGGGCTTCGCACCAAGCCTTCAAACGTTCTATATCAGAGCAGCCAACCTTGGTGACGGTTCTGGAATCAGGGAAGCGCGGGTCCAGCCAATAATGCGTCAAATAGCCGATCTCCCCACGAGCGACCGTCTGTTTCCATGCCGTTAGCTCGGCACGCGTTACTCCAAAAGCCATGATATATCCTCCTTTGACGATTTATTATATCATAGGAGTTCATTGACAATAAATTTTGGCCTATGATACCTTAGGCATGAAGTTGTAGCATGTGGAAGAAGACGAATTTAAGAAAATACGTGAAAAGTTTCCATTCAACTTATATACTTGAGGTGAGATAGATGGCTAAGAAGAAGTCGCGCAACATAGCCAGTGCCCCGGCGCATGCAGGGGATAAACCGGCTACACTGAAGGATTTGCTGGGGGAAGATACACTAGCAAAGCTGAAAGCGCAGGCCACTGAGCTGAAGCAGGAAGAAGAGCAGCGCCAGCAGGAAGAGCGTGCGCGTAAGGAAGAGGCACGGCAAGCGGAGCAGAAGCGACTCGATAACAACTTTGAGCACTTGCTGAACAACAGCGAGATGGACTGGAACAAGTATAAATAGAGTGGCTATTTTACGGATAAAGGTGGATGAAGGGTTCATTTATGAGTAAATTCAAACGGGATTATATCATTACAATGGATGATATTGTTAGGGAAGGAGAACCTATCCTTCGTGTCGTGACGGAGCCTGTCAGCGTGCCTCCCACTGAGGAAGATCGCGAAGAGATGGCGGCCATGCTGCAATTTCTGAAGAATAGCCAGGACCCGGAATTGTCCAAGAAATACAAGTTGCGTGCAGGTGTTGGCTTGTCCGCTAATCAAATCGGGCTTAACAAGCGGATGTTCGCCGCTTTGCTGAGCGATTCGGAAGGTCAGGATCGTCCTATCGCTATGTTCAATCCGAAGATTATCAGTCATTCCCAGGCAATGACTTACCTGCCTGAGAGCGAAGGTTGTTTGTCCGTGGACCGTCCGGTACAGGGGTTTGTGCCACGTTATGAGAAAGTACAGGTCAAGGCTATGGACGAAGAGGGAAACGAGGTCAAACTTCGCTTCAAGGGCTTTGATGCCATCGTTATGCAGCATGAGCTTGATCATTTGAACGGTATCATGTTCTATGACCATATCAATAAAGAGCATCCATTCAAGCTACCGGATGGCGTGCAAATTGCCAGCTTATATTAACAATTAATTGGAGGAATTACATTGTCAACACAGTCCATTACATCTATGGTCGACCATACCCTGCTCAAGGCGGATGCAGGACAGGCGGCCATTATCAAGCTGGCGGAGGAAGCTAAGGAGTACGGCTTTGCCTCTGTCTGCGTTAACCCGGTATGGGTAGAGACCGCGGCACAGGTGCTGCAAGGAACTCCGGTGAAGGTATGTACAGTCATCGGCTTCCCGCTCGGGGCTTCGGCCCCGGAGGTTAAGGCATTCGAAGCGGCCCATGCCATTGCCCAAGGTGCGGGCGAGGTTGATATGGTGATCAACATCGGCGCGCTTAAGGACGGTAACGATGCCTTGGTCCAAGCGGATATTGCCGGAGTTGTCCAAGCCGTATCCGGCAAAGCCCTGGTGAAGGTCATTATTGAGACCTGCCTGCTGACAGAAGAAGAGATCGTGCGCGTATGCAAGTTATCTGTGGAAGCAGGGGCAGATTTCGTCAAGACGTCAACCGGCTTCTCAACCGGCGGAGCTACCGTGGAGGCTGTGGCCTTGATGCGTAAGACCGTGGGTCCTGAGGTTGGCGTTAAAGCCTCCGGTGGTGTACGTACATTAGCGGACGCCAAGGCCATGATTCAGGCGGGTGCGACGCGACTTGGCACCAGTGCCGGGGTGGCCATTGCTCAAGGTCAAAGTGGGCTTAACGACTACTAGATAGCTTTTTTCAATGAATAGCGCTATTTCGGCATCTTGTCGAGATAGCGCTTTTTTGAGTATGAGCAAATATATATTACTATTCGCACAAAAAATATCGGAATACTATTTCCAAACATGCCAAGATGTGAGAGAATATCTAAAACGTTGAGGAGGAATAAGTTATGTCTGAGAAACGTTCATTCGCCCCTGAAACGCTAGCGATCCATGCCGGTCAAGAAATTGATCCCACCACAGGTTCGCGGGCCGTACCACTCTATCAAACGACATCCTACGGCTTTCGCGATACAGAGCATGCTGCCAATTTATTTGGTCTTAAGGAATTTGGTAACATTTATTCCCGCATTACGAACCCGACCAACGACGTATTTGAGCAGCGAATTGCTGCGTTGGAAGGTGGCGTAGGGGCGTTAGCAACCGCCTCAGGTCAGGCTGCGATTACTTTCTCTATCCTCAATATTGCCGGAGCGGGAGATGAAATTGTCTCCTCTAGCACGTTGTATGGCGGAACCTATAATCTATTCTCCACCACTTTGCCCAAGCTGGGCGTTCATGTGAAGTTTGTAGACTCCTCCAATCCGGAACATTTCCGGGCCGCGATTACGGAGAAGACGAAGGCGCTATACGCAGAGACAATCGGTAACCCCAAGGGGGATGTGCTAGATATTGAAGCGGTTGCGGCAATTGCTCATGAGTATGGTATTCCGCTGATTGTTGATAACACGTTCCCTAGTCCGTACTTGTTGCGCCCGATCGACTTCGGGGCAGACATCGTTGTTCATTCTGCTACCAAATTTATAGGGGGGCACGGAACATCCATCGGGGGAGTTATCGTG
The DNA here is from genome assembly GCF_001486585.1 of Paenibacillus senegalimassiliensis. GTDB lineage: Bacteria > Bacillota > Bacilli > Paenibacillales > Paenibacillaceae > Fontibacillus > Fontibacillus senegalimassiliensis. Next base: position 40,484 of record NZ_LN909041.1, on the reverse strand, counting down.
GATGGAGGTAAGCTGGACTGGGCTGCCAGCGGGAAATTTCCGGGACTTACCGAACCTGATCCAAGCTATCATGGTCTTGTATATACCGAAGCTGTGGGGCCGCTTGCTTATATTATTAAGGCTCGAGTCCAATTACAGCGCGATCTGGGAGCCCCCTTATCTCCATTTAATGCCTGGTTGCTACTGCAAGGGCTGGAGACTCTTCATCTTCGCGTGGAGCGCCATAGTGAAAATGCCTTGAAGGTCGCCCGGTATTTGGAGGGACATGAGCATGTAGAGTGGGTCAGCTACGCCGGTTTGCCAAGTCATGATTCCTACGAGCTTGCCAAGAAATATTTGCCGAAGGGTCAGGGGGCCATCCTGACATTTGGTATTCGCGGCGGGGTAGAAGCAGGGCGTAAGCTAATTGAAAGCGTGAAGCTGTTCTCACATCTGGCGAATGTCGGGGATTCCAAGTCGCTGATCATTCACCCGGCCAGCACTACGCATCAGCAGCTTGCGGAAGCGGAGCAAGAGGCAGCAGGTGTAACGCCTGGCTTAATCCGGCTCTCCGTAGGGACCGAATCCATTGACGATATTATTTATGATCTTGAGCAAGCCATTGCTGCCAGTCAATCCTGAAGGCAAACGATGGGCATGCAGCTTAAGGGGAATCCAATGTTCACCACATTGGGATTCCCCTTTTTTTATTGCAGATATAGGCATAAAGTGCATTTACATCCGATTGAATTTGGTTTAAAATGAAGCTAAAGTTTCACAAGGCCAAAATTATTGTCCGAGTGCAACAATGATTATCGTTCTCAATTGCGAGCTGCTCCGGGAGATTCCCGGGGCAGCTTGCGCCATTTTCAGGGAATTAACAATAATATTCATTCTCAGAGAGAACATACTGCGCTAAGAGAAATTCAAGGGATTCAAGGAGGAGAAGAAGATGGAAGCTATTCATAGAAAAGCGATGCCTACTTTACAAAAGACAATGAATCAGCCCGATCCGGGGAGAAGGAGAAAGTTCTCATTGCTCCATTTGCTGCGTCATCGGGAAATGCTGCTGGCCTTAGCCAGTGGTGGATTTATGCTCGTGGCTTGGGGGATGCAAGGATTGTCCCCCATGTTGTCGGTCTTGCTGTACATTGTGGCCTATGCTGCCGGGGGATATATGAAAGCTCGTGAAGGGCTTATCACCTTGCTAAAGGAAAGAGATTTGGATGTCAACCTGTTGATGATTGCCGCCGCGCTTGGTGCCGCCTCGATTGGCTACTGGAACGAAGGGGCGATGCTGATCTTTATCTTTGCGTTGAGCGGAGCGTTGGAGTCCTTTGCCAGTGAACAGAGCCGTAAGGATATTTCGGCCCTGATCGCCATGAAGCCGGAGACGGCCTGGAAGATCGATGGGGATGGGATGAAGGAAGTAGAGGTCGGCACACTGGCACTGGGAGATTTGGTGCTGGTCAAACCTGGTGCCATCATCCCGGTCGACGGTGTTATTCGCAGCGGCAACTCAGCGGTGGATCAATCGGCCATTACCGGAGAATCGCTGCCGGTGGAGAAGGAGAACGGCGATGGAGTTTACGCAGGCACGGTAAACGGGGGAGGCGCACTTTATGTGGAGGTTGCCAGTCTGGCCGAGGGTACTTTGTTTGCCAAAATTATTGCACTAGTCGAGCAGGCCCAGCAGGAGGTTCCCGACACACAGCGGTTCATCCAGCGGCTGGAAGGCATTTATGCCAAGTCCGTCGTAGCCATCACTCTGGGGTTGATCTTGCTCACACCCTATTTGGTGGGGTGGAGTTGGCCTCATGCCTTCTACAAGGCCATGGTATTTCTGGTAGTAGCTTCACCCTGCGCCATCGTATCTTCCGTGATGCCAGCCATGCTATCGGCCATGTCCAAGAGCGCACGACGGGGCGTATTGTTCAAAGGTGGGGCGCCGATGGACCATCTGGGTAATGTGAAGGTGGTGGCCTTCGATAAGACGGGTACCTTGACGGCCGGCTCCCCGGTCGTGAGTGAATTATGTGTATCCGAGGGCTTTGACCGACTGGAGGTATTAGCGGCCTGTGCAGCGGCGGAAAGCTTGTCGGAGCATCCGCTGGCCAAAGCTATTGTACGCAAGGCCGAAGAGGAAGGCTTAATGATTCGTGCTGCGGATGAGCTTCAAGCCTTGCCTGGATGGGGCATTGAGGCGATTATTCAAGGTGAGGTGTGGCGTGTAGGTAAGGCGGACACCGAGGATGCCCGGTTGCCGGCTGACCTGAAGGACCGTCTGGTGGCATGGGCTCAGGAAGGTTATACCGTGTCATCCATTCAGAAGGATGGTCGATATGCGGGGATTATTGCCCTGCGCGATGAGATTCGTCCCCAGGCGAAGGCTGCCGTTACCCGTTTGCACAAGCTGGGCATTACCGTAGCCATGCTGACGGGAGACCGTAGCGGCACCGCTGGCGCTATCGCCAGAGAGGCAGGAATTGATCTTGTTTATGGAGATCTCCTGCCTCAGGAGAAGGTTGAGCATGTGAAGCTGCTACGGTCACGTTATGGCGGTGTAGTTATGGTTGGCGACGGCGTGAATGATGCGCCTGCTCTGGCTGCGGCAACGGTAGGTGTAGCTATGGGTGGTGCAGGGAGCGGCGCCGCACTTGAGGTGGCGGATGTGGTATTAATGAATGATGGACTGGAGCATATTGCTGAAACGATAGCCCTGGCCCGCCGCTCCCGGCGAATTGTGAAGCAGAATCTGATTTTTGCCGGTTCGGTCATCCTGCTGCTGATTGCAAGCAACTTCATTCAAGGCATTCCGCTGCCACTGGGGGTTGTTGGACATGAGGGAAGCACGCTACTGGTCATTCTGAATGGCCTGCGGTTGCTCCGCTAATTCTCGTCTTCATCATTCCTTCATGTAACCTTCACCGAACCCCCTTGGTGGGAACATTGACAGGGTATCAAGGGTTTAACATAATGAAATCAGAGGGTACAGAGAGGATTTGATCATATGTATAAGTCGATTATTATCGGTACGGGACCGGCGGGGTTGACCGCCGCGATCTATCTGGCTCGTGCCAACATGAGCCCGCTGATTATTGAAGGACCACAACCGGGGGGACAATTAACGACAACCACGGAAGTGGAGAACTTCCCGGGCTTCCCCGAAGGCATTATGGGACCTGAACTTATGGATAATATGCGCAAGCAAGCGGAACGCTTCGGTGCGGAATTCCGCACGGGCTGGGTGAATAGCGTGGATATGAACGAACGTCCGTTCAAGCTGCAGGTAGAAGGCCTGGGCGAACTGGTTACCGAAACACTGGTCTTGTCAACAGGCGCTACGGCTAAATATCTCGGCATACCTGGCGAGGAAACCAATGTGGGACGCGGGGTCAGTACCTGTGCCACCTGTGACGGGTTCTTCTTCCGGGGCAAGGAGATCATTGTGGTTGGCGGCGGAGACTCTGCGCTTGAAGAGGCAGGCTTCCTTACTCGCTTTGCTTCCAAGGTAACCCTGGTACACCGCCGTGATGAGTTGCGTGCTTCGAAGATCATGCAAGATCGCGTACGTACAAACGAGAAGATTGAAATGGCGTTGAACCGGACTCCACTTGAGGTGGTTGCCGGAGATACAGGCGTGACTGGACTGAAGGTCCGCAACAATGAGACCGGTGAAGAAGAGGTTATCTCGGCAAGCGGTGTGTTTGTCGCCATCGGTCATCATCCGAACACGGCGTTCCTTGGGGGACAAATCGATACGGATGCGAATGGCTATATCGTGGTAAAACCGGGTACCTCCGAAACGAATGTTCCAGGCGTATTCGCCTGTGGCGATGTTCAGGATACCCGCTATCGTCAAGCAATTACTGCGGCCGGCAGTGGCTGTATGGCGGCTATGGATTGCGAGAAATATATCGAGAGTCTGGAGCATGCAGCGGCTGTAGCTGCGGCCAAGTGATTTCGAAGAAGGACAACAAAATGGCGATGCCGGGTATCTCACGGCATCGCCATTTTATTTGGGTGAATTTCCATAGTTGCTCTTCGTAGTCTCAGGTGAACAGCCCAACGATCAGTTGGAACAGGAAATATCCGGCGACACCACTGCCTAGCAAAGTGAAACCGACTTTTTTGCGTCCCTGAAACAGGCGGAGTACACCTAGGCTGACTACGGGAGCTATCAGCAATAAGAAGAACATGACAGCAATAAATAGTTCTACAGAAATATCCGAAAGATTCACAATAGTCATCGGACCGCTTCTCCATTCCAATAAGTGTAAAAATGAATAAAACAATGATTTAAATCACATATGATGTTTCTATTATACCTAAGCCCTGCCACCTTTTGTAGGAGCTAGATGTGAAAAATAAACGGCGATTTGACAAAACTAGGAGTCTTTTGCAGGATAGGCTGTGTTACAATGAGCATGAAGGTTAATCAAGACCTGAACAAGCTTGCTCAAGAGAAGAGGGGGAGCCGTATGGGGAGAAGGCGCGGATTTTCTAAACGATGGGTGGTAACCGGAGCCATTTGCGTTTTGCTGTTGGGATCGGAGCCGCTCGGATGGGCTATTATTCCGGTTAATGCAGCAGAGGATGTAGCAACTTTTACTACAGTAGAGCAAATGAAGAGTAAGTTGTCAGAGGGCCTGAAGGCAAGACAGACAACGATTACATTCAGATATAAAGGGGTAACGCAAGAGCTTGACAGCAAGTTAATAAGTGCAGTCGAGGGTGCGCTTAATGCAGACCCATATACCAAATACATTGTAGATCGTTACTCATACTCTTGGCGTGGGACCTCCAGCTCTGCCAAGATTACGTTAAAGATTGAGTATCGGGAGACGGCTGAGCAAACCGCCTATGTCCAGCAACGGGTAAAGCAAATATTGCAGAAAATTATTCAGCCAGGAATGGATACCCACCAAAAGATTAAAGTCATTCACGATTTTGTAGTTCTTAACCTTAAATACGATACTGATTTGCAAAAATATACAGCCTACGAAGGCCTCCGTACCGGGGAAGCAGTATGCCAGGGTTATGCATTGCTCACCTATCAGTTGCTCAGAAATGCCGGGGTCGACAGTCGGGTGGTTGAAGGTACCGCTGACGGTCAGCTACATGCCTGGAATATGGCTAAGGTAGACGGTCACTGGTATCACCTTGACACCACCTGGGATGATCCGGTGCCTGATGTCGCAGGTCAAGTGAATTATACTTATTATCTACGGACAGACAAGCAAATGAGCAAGGATCATATTTGGGCAATTAATAACTATCCTAGAACCACAGGGACTTATCGGGAAGCCCTCGATGCCTTGGCTAACCAAGGAGGAGCTAAACAAGAGGCTTATGTGGACTTGAAGAAGCAACTCGGCTATAACCTGTACGATGATGATGCTGCAGTTGTTAATGCTTCAGGCTTGGCAGGGCGCGTTCAAGAGGAATTGAAGGCAAACTCGAAGAAGGCCGTTGTTCGTTATGCGGGGCCGGAGGATCAACTGCTCGATGATCTAGCCGCCTTGTATGAGCTGGGGCTTATGGATATTAGCTATCTCGCGCAGCCCTTGGAGGGTACCTGGGATCTGCGAGTAGAGATTTATTGGGAATAGTAATAATAGGCAAACAATAAGGAGATGCTCACCTGGCGATAATGGCCGGGGGGCATCTCCTTTATTTGTTGCGCCTCTAAATTTTGGAATCAAAGGTTGTCAGGGTATCCAGATTGCATTCCTTAAGCGGAATCAGCTTGGTTTTGCGGCTCCATTTGTAGCCCAGCCAGATCACCAGGAATAACGGAACGCTAACATAGGAGACAACCACACCGTACCAATCGATATTTTCTCCCGTAAAGGCAGATAAGTTCTGCCCAAGAATTACGACAAAGCAAAGCACGAAAGCAAAGATGGGGCCGAAGGGGAACCAACGCGCTTTATACGGAAGATCCTTGAGATCGCGGCCTTGAGCGACATAAGCACGGCGGAAACGGTAATGACTGATGGCGATGCCCAGCCAGGTAATGAAGCCGCACATGCCAGATGCATTCAGTAACCAGTTGTAGACGACGCCATCGCCGAACAAGGAGGCGGAGAACGCGGCCATGCCAACAAGGGTCGTCATCATCAAGGCGTTGATCGGAAGCCCACGTCGATTTAATCTGGCTAGGAATTTGGGTGCCTTGCCGCGTAAAGCCAGGGAGTACAACACCCTTGAAGAAGCGTACATGCCGGAGTTGCCAGCCGAGAGCACGGACGACAGAATGACGGCGTTCATGACGGAAGCGGCAAAAGCCAGTCCTGCTCGTTCAAATACTAGCGTAAAGGGGCTAACCCCGATATGTTCAAGTCCACCTTGCAGCAGATTAGGATTGGTATATGGAATCAGCAGACCAATGACCAGAATAGCCAGGAAGTAGAAGATCAGGATTCGCCAGAATACCTGACGGATGGCCCGCGGCACATGCTCACGGGGATTATGACTTTCGCCTGCCGCGACACCAACCATCTCCGTTCCCTGGAACGAGAAGCCCGCTGCCATGAATACCCCGAGGAAGGCGAAGAAACCACCGTGGAACGGGGCATCGTCTACCGTGAAGTTGGAGAATCCAACCGCTTCGCCGCCCATGATGCCGAAGATCATCAACACGCCTATGATCAGAAAAATAATAACAACAACAATTTTAATCGTGGCGAACCAATATTCCGATTCTCCATAACCTTTAACCGATAGGATGTTCAGACCTACGATCAGAGCAAGGAACAGCATGCTCCAAAGCAGCGATGAGCTGTCCGGGAACCAGTATTTGATAATAAGCGTGGCGGCGGATAATTCCGCGGCAATCGTGATTGCCCAGTTGTACCAGAAGTTCCAGCCCATGGCGAAGCCCAGAGACGGGTCCACGAACCGGGAGGCATAGGTCTCAAACGAACCGGAGTCCGGCAGGTAAGTGGCCAGTTCCCCCAGGCTCGTCATCAGAAAGTAAACCATAATGCCGACGGCGGCATAGGCAAGTAAGGCACCGCCCGGACCGGCGGAAGCAATGGCTCCCCCACTGGCCAGAAACAGCCCGGTGCCAATTGAGCCGCCAAGCGCAATCATGGTCATATGACGGGCTTTTAGCCCCGGCTTTAATTGTTGTTCGGCTACTTGATTGTTATTGCTGCTCATACTTGAACACTCCTTCTAACCTCTTCCTTAATCCCCCAAACCATGCAAAAAAGCCGCGGAAAGGATTCCGCGGCCCATACAATACATACCGTGATTCCCACCATTCATGAAGATAGCTCAACACGTATTCCCGGGTGAGGGGAATGACGTGACAGTCCTGTTCCTTTCGGAGACAGTCCCAGCCGGGATGCCATAAGAAGCGGGCAACCAAGCTTCGGCGACAGTGCCTTTCCACCGGGCTCCAAGGCGGCTTCTTAGCGCCTCCACCGGTGTACTCTTCACAATCGCGACCTCTACCTCACCAAACGATGAGGTTCCTATGGCAGTCCGAATATCGGGGTTACAACCCTTCGATCTTCGAAGCTGCATTTATTCATAAAGTGCCTATGAATTTACGTATTTTCCTAGTATATAGCATGGTAATAGGGGGAGCAATGTCCAATTCATGACAACTGAAGAGAGCTATTTTTCGAGCGTAGGGTTATCGCTATCACCGCGTTCCCGGTTGGCCATTTGCTGCCAAATGGTACCTGCGGCCTGTTCGCCGGATTCAATGCGTTCCACAGCCATTCTGGCCTGAAGGCCCACCTCAAATTCAGGATCATCAGCAGCCTGACGTAAGGCATCCAGCGCATCGTCTGTACCGGCCTCGTAGAGAAAGCGAGCGGCCCGCCAACGAACCAGCTTGCTCTTGTCGGTCAGCGCTTCAATCATCACTTCCGTGGCCGACGCATCGCCGATGTCGGACAAGGTATCGCCGGCGGTGCGGCGTACGGCGGCAGAGCTGTCGCGCAGCGCCTGGAACAGCAGCTCCATCGCCTCCGGCGTCTTCAGATCGCCGAGGTAGACCACGGCGAGCCGGCGGAGCTGCATCTGCGGGTGAGCCGGCGGAGCTGCATCTGCGGGTCACGCAGCGCCTCCGCCAGCAGCGGCAGCGCCGACACCTCCGGCTGCTGCAAGGACTCCAGCGCGGCGTACCGTCCGCGCCAGTCGCCATCTTGCATGCGCTCGCGGATCTCGCTCAGGCTGAGCGCCCGGCGCTGCTCGACGAACTCTGTCTCGCTGCGTCCATGGGCGATGGCCTGGGCTACAATGCCTTCCAGCCGCTCCTGTGGAAAAGCGGCTTCCAGCTCCTGCTCGACCTCGCGCGCAATCTCGTCGAGCTCACCATAGCGCACGCCATAATCGCTGAGCTTGCGCTCCTTGATCAGCGTGGCGCTGGCCACTTCCGTAACGGCGTTGACGAAGCGCTCGGACAAGGAGATCCGCTCCTCGCGCAGCCCGGCCTTAACCCGAATCTGCATCGGGATGCCACGGAAGAACTGAACGAAGACCTGGGCCTCTCCATAGGCCGCGGCTTCTTCCTCGCTATCCGGGTTCCAGGCCGATTCCACGCCCTCTTGCCCGAATTGCCGTTGTACTTCGGACAGGATAGCCGCCCAATCGGCGTTACCCTTGCGGTCCAATGCTACGAAGTCGGCGGTGTGGAACACGCTCTTCACGCCAGGGATACTTAAGAAGCCGCGAATCCATGGGGGTGCGGAGCGTTCGTTATCAAGCGTATATGTTTTCCGAATTCCAGGCTCCAGACTTTCATCCAAATGCAGCTTCATTGAATTCGGGCTAGGGGTAGGTTCAATAAAAATGATTTTCATACAATGTTCACATCTCCCTTCTTAAACTATTGTACCTCAATCCATCGCCTTGCCCAACCCTTCGTGCAATTCTAGCGCAAATGCATGGCATGAAAGGAATAAAAAGGTAAGTGTACTGACACACTAAGCGGCAAGGAAGCGAAAGTATGTTCAAGAAGCAGGAGAAGACCTTGATCGTGGTATGTTTGGTCGTCGCCACTCGTGATTCTAGCAGCGGTGACTTTCCTGTTCATATATGCTCGTAAGTATAAAGACCCGGTTAATTAGGGTGGAAAGTTTGGAAGAAGAGGGGGATTTGTTTTAAAATAGAAGAAAGTCATGTGGAGAGGAGCATTTGATTCATGTCAAGAACGCGCTACAACAACATCGATAATGTAAGTACGGATAAAACGTTGAAGCAGTTCGGACAATGGCGGGAAGAACGCCGTAGAAAAAGGAAGGATTATTCCTACGTCATCCCAAGCTCGCAACCTCAGATTGATTTTCTACAGCAAAACCGTGAGGAGAGCACGGTGACCTGGATCGGGCATTCTACCTTCCTCATTCAATATCAAGGATTAAATATTGTGACAGACCCCGTCTGGGCAGCACGCATGGGATTTCAGCGGCGGCTGGCCGACCCGGGGATCGCCATTGCCGATCTTCCACCCATCGACGTTATTTTACTGTCTCATTCACACTACGATCATATGCATGTATCTTCCATTCGTCGTTTATACAGTGTCGCGACCACGATTGTAGTTCCCATCGGTTTGGGACGCAAGATGCGCCGCAAGGGCTTTCACCGGGTACTTGAAATGAGCTGGTGGGAGCAATTGCAAATCGGGAAGGTCCTCATATCGTTTGTCCCGACGCAGCACTGGACCCGGCGGACCCTGTTTGATACGAATACGTCTCATTGGGGCGGATATGTTCTGGAGCCGACCGAGTTTGAACCGGATCAGAAGCCACAGGTGATTTATTTTGCCGGAGACAGCGGTTATTTTCGCGGGTTTGCAGAGATTGGCCAGCGCTTCAACATTGATATCGCCTTGCTGCCCATCGGCGCCTATGAGCCGGAATGGTTCATGACCAGCCAGCATACCACGCCCGAGGAGGCACTACAGGCCTTCGTGGATGTGAAGGGCAAGCTGATGATTCCGATGCATTATGGTACGTTCCGCCTGGCGGACGACACAGCCCGTGAAGCCCTTGACCGCTTGGAGCAGGACCGCAAGCAACGGGGCATTTCCGAGGAGCAAATCAAGATTCTATTTCACGGTGAGACGCTGCGGTTGCCTTACTAACCTTTTGGGAGCATCGGCGCTTCTGGCGGGGATTACTCAACTAAAATGCTAATCTATGCTATAATATGGAGCCAGTAGTGCGATTATTGAAAAAAGGATGGTAATGCTCAAAATGATCAGTACAAATGGTGTGACGCTCCGCTATGGAAAACGGGCACTTTTCGAAGATGTCAATATAAAGTTCACCCCCGGCAACTGCTATGGCTTAATTGGAGCAAACGGGGCTGGTAAATCTACATTCCTGAAAATCCTGTCTGGCGAAATCGAGCCAAACCAGGGTGAAGTGTTCATGACGCCAAACGAGCGGATGGCCGTCTTGAAGCAGAACCACTATGAATACGATGAGTATCAAGTGTTGGAAACGGTAATTATGGGTCATGCAAGATTGTATTCCATTATGAAAGAGAAGGATGCACTGTATGCCAAAGCTGACTTCTCCGAAGAAGATGGAATGCGGGCGGGGGAACTGGAGGGAGAATTTGCCGAGCTGAACGGTTGGGATGCTGAACCGGATGCAGCGGCTCTCTTGATTGGCCTCGGAATTCCACGCGAGCTTCACGATAAGAAAATGATTGAATTAAGCGGCAATGAGAAGGTTCGCGTGTTGCTTGCGCAAGCCTTGTTCGGGCGTCCACATAACCTGTTGCTGGATGAGCCAACGAACCATTTGGACCTGGAATCCATTCAGTGGCTTGAGAACTTTCTGATGGATTATGAAGGCACCGTTATCGTAGTATCCCATGACCGTCACTTCCTGAATAAGGTGTGTACTCATATTGCGGATATCGACTTTGGCAAAATTCAGATGTATGTCGGTAACTACGACTTCTGGTATGAATCCAGTCAACTCGCCTTGCAATTGCAGCGCGATGCCAACAAGAAGAAGGAAGAGAAGATCAAGGAACTGCAAGCCTTTATCCAACGCTTCTCCGCCAATGCTTCCAAATCGAAGCAGGCGACTTCCCGGAAGAAACAACTCGACAAGATTACGTTGGATGATCTTCGTCCATCCAACCGGAAATATCCGTTCCTGCACTTCAAGGGAGAACGCGAAGCGGGCAAGCAGTTACTGACGGTTGACGCTTTGACGAAGAGCCTTGAAGGCGAGAAGGTACTTGATAATGTCAACTTTGTGGTCAACAAGGGAGACAAAATCGCTTTTGTTGGGCCTAACGGTATGCCAAAGACGACGTTATTCCAGGTTATCATGAACGAAGTGGAAGCGGACGGGGGCGAGTATAGCTGGGGGGTAACGACTACCCAGGCTTATTTCCCTAAGGACAATTCTAAATATTTTGACGGTGTTGACATGAACCTGGTGGAATGGCTGCGGCAATATTCCAAAGACCAGGATGAGACCTTCCTGCGAGGCTTCCTTGGACGGATGCTCTTCTCTGGTGAGGAAGCATTGAAGAAAGCAAGCGTATTGTCTGGTGGCGAGAAGGTGCGCTGCATGTTGGCGAAGATGATGCTCAACGGCGCTAACGTATTGCTGTTTGATGAGCCTACTAACCACTTGGACCTGGAATCGATCACGGCGCTGAATAATGGGTTGATTGATTTTGACGGTACCATCCTGTTCACATCTCATGACCATCAATTCATTCAAACGATTGCCAACCGCATTATCGAGATTACGCCAAACGGTATTATTGATCGGGTCATGACTTACGATGAATATCTGGAGAGCGAAGAAATTCAGAACTTGCGTAAATCCATGTACCCGGAAGAGGCTAACGTATAGATTAGAGCTACATTCTGTCTTCTGGACAGACCAAAAGCCGCACGAGTGGTCCAATGAGGACCGAATTCGTGCGGCTTGTTTGTGTCAATTGGCTGCGGACGTTGAACTACGAACCGCCTGTACGACGACGTTGGTTGTTGGGCTTTTTATTATTTTGGGTTTTCAGTGCTTTGGTTTGAAGGTTACCTTTCAAGCCTGGCTTATTGTCAGCTTGCTGCTGCTTTTTTTGTTGCAGCTTTTGGCGCATGGCTTCGGCCAGGTCGACTTTGCGAACATCCTTATTATCTTCCGTCAAATATATCATCTCCTTCGAATGGAAAAGGGGCTGTACCTATTCTATACGTTTTTAAAAGCGTGTACAACGGGAATAATGAGTAATACTGCTTTTGCTGGGGGAAACACTGTTTCTCTAGACCCACACGGGGTTATTTGTTACGATAAATGAAAATTTTTATTTACATAAGTTGGGGGTTCAAACAGACCTTTTTTGAAATCTTTCAGCAATCTGGGGGTACGATAACTTGGATATTTATGAAGATATACGTAAAGGGGAACGAGGAGCCTGGGTCAGCATTACGGCTTATATCCTGTTGTCCGCACTCAAATTGGTCAGTGGCTTCTTTTTCGCTTCCAGTGCGTTGCTCGCTGACGGATTTAATAACCTTACGGATATCGTAGCTTCCATCGCGGTATTGGTAGGCCTGAAAATCTCGCAAAAGCCACCTGATTCCGACCACGCCTACGGACACTTTCGGGCGGAAACGGTGGCTGCGCTCGTTGCCTCTTTTATCATGGCGACGGTGGGGATTCAAGTTATCGTGGACGCGGTGCGGTCACTTGCTGCGGGAGAGCACACGGAACCCGATATACGTTCTGCATTTATTGCCTTGGCCTGTGCGGTTGCCATGGGAGGTGTATATTGGTATAACCGGAGGTTAGCCAAGCAGATTAACAACCAGGCACTCATGGCTGCGGCCAAGGATAACTTATCCGATGCTTTGGTCAGTATTGGAGCGGCTGTAGGTATTATTGGGGCGCAATTTGGCTTGCCGTGGCTGGACGGAGTTGCTGCCTTAGTGGTGGGTCTGCTCATTTGCAAGACGGCTTGGGATATCTTCCGTCAATCAACCCATGACTTAACCGATGGATTTGATGAGAAGGAGCTGGGGGATCTGCGTAGCACCATTGCCAGAACCAGTGGGGTGGAAGGAATTAAGGATCTTAAGGCCCGCGTCCATGGCAATCATGTATTGGTGGATGTCGTCATTGAGGTTGACCCTCAGTTAACAGTAACTCAGAGCCATCAAATCAGCGACCGTGTGGAAGAGAGAATGCGTAAGCTTCGCAATGTCATGCATGTTCATGTTCATATCGAACCAAAGGAACCGTAAACACAAAACATGGAATAGTGCTGAGATATAAACCGAATCGAGAGATGGGAAGATTGAAGCCCAGCTTGCTGATTCGGTTTTTTGCTGTGCTTTTTATCACTCTTGATATGCAATAATTACCAACAACCAGTAGGGTTGTCCAAAATATGGGCCTATGGTTACAAAAAAGTAACTTTTATGATGGAAGGAATTGGCGTGGACTTCGATTCAATGAGATGAGTGAAGGGGTTTATGGGTAATTAGGCACCCTGGTATGACGAATTGTTGGCGAAAAACAGGACCTGGGACATGATGTTTGCTTTCTAAGTTGTATGATATTCGACCGATTTAGACATCTTTCGACAAGGGATATAATGGGCACAAGCCCAAAGAAAGGAGAGATCATAAAACCAGTCCAAACGCACCAAGAACTTACTTACACGTAGGAGGAATTTGATTTTTTATGAAACGAAGCGTAGCGATCACATTGTTGAGTGCCCTTCTTCTCACTTCTTATACAGCTCTTCCAAATCAGGCTGCGGCAGCGACTATAAAGTCGGCGGACACTACAGGTTATATCGTCAGCGGCGTTAACTTTCGCGATGAGCCTTCTGTCTCCGGCAAGGTCATTGGTTTCTTGAACAAAGGCTCTGAAGTTACCGTTCTGGACCAAAGCAATAAATATTTCTACAAGGTCAAGGCGGAAGACGGGACGGTAGGTTATGTCAGTGCCAGCAGTAAATACATCAAAGTGACTACCACTTCTACTCCTACTCCTGCCCCTGTTCCTGCCGAGCCATCCTTGGCTCGGTCGGCAAAAGTGGTGTATGGTGTAAACCTGCGCTCAGAGCCATCGACTTCGGGGAAGGTCATCACCATGCTTAGCAAAGGGACCTCCTTAACCATTCTGGAGCAAAGTAATGCCAACTTCTATAAAGTGCGTACCTCGGATGGACGGACCGGCTATGTCAGCACAAATGACAAATACCTGAGCATCGAGGGCAAGGATCAACCTGCGGTGCCTGAACCTGCCCCTGTTAGCAGCATCAGCCGGCAGATTGATCAGGTTGTTGAGACCGGGATGAAATATCTGGGTACTCCCTATGAATACGGGTCCAATCGCAATACAACCACCACCTTTGATTGCTCCGATTTTATCCGGCAAATTTTCAAAGAGACTCTGGGCATCACCTTGCCAGCCGATTCTCGCCAGCAGGGACAATATATTAAGGATAACGGCACGGCAGTGTACAATATCAATAATCTCAAACGGGGCGATTTGGTGTTCTTCATGAGCTATAAAGGCTCCTCCGCCAAATCATATGAGGGCATCAATAAGTCGAATGCCCGCATTACTCACGTTGCCTTATATCTGGGTGACGGTAAGCTGCTGCATACGTATTCCCAGGAATCGGGCGGCGTTAAATTGGACAAGCTCGACGGAGCTTGGGTTCACCGCTTTCTCTATGGAGGCAGTGTATTGAAATAACAATATAGATATGAGACTAACGCCGCTTTGACGTCCTTCCCCTTCGGGAAGGGCAATGTCAAAGCGGCGTTACCTGTTTTACTTGGCGAATTTCGTGTTATAGTTAAAGAAGAAGCAGGCTTGACAAAACAAGCAACGGAAAGCGAGGAACCTGGATGATTTGGCAGATCAGTGTGGCGGTTGTGGCGTTAGCCTTCGTCGTGCTTGTCGTGTATCTGGTCAAAACGTTGAAAGCAGCAGAGCAATCGCTGCACACGACAACAACAACATTGCAGGAGGTGCAGAAGACGATCGACCAGCTTGGCTTCGAGGTCAAGCAGATCGTTAAGCAAGCCAACGACTTGACGGGCGATATTCAGCATAAGATGAAGCAGATTGATCCCGTGCTGGAATCGGTCAAAAATGCCGGAGAGGTATTAAACGAGGTCACATTGGCTACCAAGCAGGTATCGGTGGCATTGGCTGGAAGAATTAAGAATCGGCAACGTGCACGGCGGGAAGCCACTAAAGTGGCCGTAACTCCCAGCCCAGTCGTTCAGCCTCCGGTAGCTGCAAGCCAGCACGAACCAGCGTCTAGCGCCAGCAAGCCAGGCGGTTGGGTGAAGTGGGTGGATGTGGCTGCGGATGTATGGCAGAAATATCGGGGGTAGCCTGTTTCATTTTTTGCCCGGATGGGTATTATAAATTGATAGCCTGGTTGGCGGGAAGAGTTAACACCGTATCCAGAGGGAATGGGGGACACTCCGTTCCCTTTATTTTTTTAACAGGGAGATTGCCATGAGAATTCTAATCGTTGACGACAATTTGACGAATATCATTATTGTGCGTGAAATACTCAAGAAGGAGAAGTATCGGAATACGATAGCCGTATCCTCCGCCAAACAGATGTTTGAGAGGCTTGGCGTCAAGAATCTGGATGCTATTGAGGAGAGTGGCCCTTCAGACGTAGATTTGATTCTGCTGGATATGATGATGCCGGAGATGGATGGCACCTCCGCTTGCCGCTTGTTGCAGCGTTCTGAGCATCTGCGAGAGATTCCCGTCATTATGGTAACAGCGGTGGGAGACTCCAACAAATTGGCAGAGGCTCTGGATGCCGGGGCAGTTGATTACGTGACCAAGCCGATCAACAAGGTGGAATTGATGGCCAGAATTCGCCTGGCTCTTCGACTTAAGCTGGAGAAGGATTGGCATCGTAACCGTGATCAACGTATTCAGGAGGAACTGAAGCTCGCTTCCCTTATACAAAGCGCGGTGCTCAGTTCACCCATACAGGACGAAGAGATTGCAATTAACGCCATATATAAGCCATCCTACGAATTGGCTGGCGATCTGTACTCCTGGTATGCACTTGGTGATGGAAGGTATGCCGTCATCCTGCTTGATATGATGGGGCATGGTATTTCCTCCTCCTTATTCTGTATGTTCATCTCTTCTGTACTGAAGGATACTGTACATACGTATGTTGAACCGGAGAAGGTCATTCAGGAGCTCAATCGTCGTTTTATTCAACTACATATTGAGAGCAAGCTCATTCAATATTATTTTACGGCCATCTATTTGGTGGTGGACACTCGCCATCGCAAGATCGATTATGTTAATGCCGGACATCCACCGGCGTTATTCTACCAAGGGGATGGTGAACTTGTCCGTATGGACCAGGTTGGCCCTCCCGTGGGATTATTTGATTATATCGAAACCGAGCCGCAGACCCTATATTATGAAGGGGAGGGGCATATTGTGTTGTATACGGATGGATTGACCGATGTGCAACCGGATTTGCAGGAGGAGCGTCAGGCTTGGCTGGAGGAGCAGCTTGATATGGGTTGCCACCAATTTGATGAAGCCAAGTTGAACAAGCTGTTCTTCGCAGATGCGTTCCCTGAGGAACGGGAAGACGACAAATGTCTCGTATGGATTTCGCTAAAATAGTGGAAGTATCTGCCTTGATTCAGCAAGGTACAGGCTGGGTTATGTTGTAATAAGAAAACTTATTTCAGGAGAGAAAACGGATGAATACAAGAAAAAGTGAGAAATTTTCTGCAACGCCTCAGTGGGAGGACGGAGTTCACATCGTATATCTGCGAGGTGAGTTGGACTTATCCGTTGCTCCAGATTTTCGCAAGTTGATGGAACCGCTGGTAGGTAATGATGAAGCTGATTTGGTCCTCAATCTGAAAGAACTGAAATACATCGACAGTACGGGCATCGGTATCTTGTTGTCCATTCTGAAAGCGAGACAGGGAATGACCTCACGGTTCTACGTTCAGGAAGTACCGGATCACATTCGCAAGTTGTTTGAAATGACCGGGATTGCTAAGTTCTTTGCCGCACAGGAGAATTCCCAATAAGGAAAGGATAGAGAAGCAATGATAGAGCAAGTAGAGAGAATCGTCATTAGCCTGCCGGCAACAGCCGAGTACGTAGACATCGTAAGATTGAACTTATATGGCGTGGCCTCCAAGATGGGGTTTTCGTATGAAGAAATCGAAGATATGAAGGTAGCGGTATCCGAGGCGTGCAACAATTCCGTCTTGTATGCTTACAAGCATACGCCTGGAACTATGGAGATTACGTTCGATGTACTGGCCGATGCCTTATCGATTACGGTCAAAGATCAAGGGGAGAGCTTTGAGCCGTGGGGTACGGACGGAGGGCGTGTAACCTTGCACGAGAAGGAGCTTAACGAAGCGCCTATCGGAGGGTTAGGTTTCTACTTGATGCAAGCGCTGATGGATGATGTCAGCGTAGAGAGCCAGGCGGGACAAGGAACGAAGGTGATGATGGTCCGCAAGCTCCAGAGAAGTGAGGAGGCTGTATGACCCACAAAGCGACTCCCCAAGGCGCTTTGAATGATTCAATCAGCTTGATCAAACAATATCAGGCGACGAAAGACAATGAAATTGCAACCGAACTGATTCGCAGATATGATTCCATGGTGAGGATGGCTGCAGGGAAAATTGCTCGTAATAGACCTGACTTGTACGAAGATCTGTATCAAGTTGGCGAAATGGCGCTTGTTCGCCTGCTACAGCAATATGACAGTGAACTCGGTATCCCCTTTGAGCCATATGCCATGAAGAGTATGATCGGGCATATGAAGAACTATTTACGCGATAAATCCTGGTATATCCAGGTACCGCGTCGAATTAAGGAGAAGGGTGCCCTCGTTCAACAGGCGATCGATGAACTGACCATGAGGCTGGAGCGTTCCCCTGATGTGAAGGAAATCGCCGATTTCCTTGAACTGTCTGTGGAGGAGACCGTCGAGGTGCTTGCCGGACGGGAGTGTTATCATTACGTATCTCTGGACTCTCCCTTGTCCGCGGACGAAAGTGCCGCAACGCTTGGCGAACTGATTAGCGCTGATGTGGATGATTACAATGCGGTGGAGAACCGCATGGATCTGCAGGAGGCCTTGGGACATCTGAAGACCCAGGAGCAGCAGGTGCTGTTGCTAGCCTTCCAGGAGGGGCAATCTCAGCGGGCCATTGCCCAGAAGCTAGGGGTATCACAGATGAGTGTCTCGCGAATTCAGAAGCGAGCGACGGAGAAGCTGAAGCAAATCATGGACGATTACCATGTGAACTGATGAATAGGTCCTTTACGCGCTGCCGCAAGGTTCGGGCAGCGCTTTTTAATCCTCATATTCTCCTATAGCTGCTTGTAGCCATTGGGCCGCGGCTATACTATACTGTGGTAGGAAAGTAAGCGGGTATAAGGAGAGAATGAATGAATGGATTATCAAGAAGCATTGCTGATTAGAGAATATCGAGCAGGAATTCTGGAGTGCGCCCATTATGGGCATATATGTGTAATTAACGAACGAGGCGAAATACAAGGACGTGTAGGCAACCCTCATGCTAACGTATTCACACGCTCCTCCGCCAAGCCGATTCAGGCGATACCAGGAATTCGGGCAGGTATTCATAAGTCCTACGGTTTAAATGATGATGAGATTGCCGTGATGGCGGCCTCTCATCGATCCGAGACTGCCCACGTGGAGGTGCTGGAGCGTTTGCTCCATAAGGTGGGGCTGGCTGAAGAGAAGCTGGTATGTGCCCCAAGCCTTCCGCTGGATGGTTGGGCGAGAGAGCAGTTGTTGCGGCGGGGTGGGGAGAGAAGACGCCTGTACCATAATTGCTCCGGCAAGCATCTTGGCGTACAAGCGTATTGCAAGCTGAAGGGCGAATCTCTGGATACTTACAATTTACCAGAGCACCCGGTGCAACAGGAAATTTTGAGTACACTGGCCGAACTGGCGAATATCCCTCAGGAACAAATTGGTCTGGGCACGGACGGTTGCGGCTTCCCGGTCTTCGCGCTGCCTCTTTCTGCCTTGGCGACGGCCTACTTGAAGCTGGCTTGTCCTGACCTCATTGCTGACGCCAATACGGCTAGCGCAGCGGATACAATCGCCACAGCCATGAACCGGTATCCTAAGCTGGTTGCCGGAACAGGGCGAATTGATTCTATCCTGCTGGAGGATGACAACATCGTAGCCAAGGGTGGATTCAAGGGAGTTTATGCCTTCGCTTTGCGTCGCGAACGCTTGGCTGTGACATTCAAGATTCAGGATGGCTCGGAGGAAGAGTGGGGTTTAATTGCGCTGACGGTGCTGGAGCAGCTGGGATATGCGAACGAAGAGACGCTTCGCAAGCTGCGCGAAGCGTTCCCATCCGCCATTCGTAATGATGAGGGCTGGCAGGTTGGTCAGACCGAAACCGCCTTTAAGCTCGTACAATAACATGGTCTATGCCTTATGGCGAAGCCGTCCTAATTCCTGAGCCAACGCCTCTACCTCGGAGATGCTCAGCCGTTCTTTGCTCATCACGATGTCGTAAACATCACGGATATCGTCATATTGATCAGTGTGGAAGGCCGTCGCTGTCATGGCTGCGCCTGAGGCCATTCTGAGTTTGCTTTTGATCGCTTCGATCATGTATTCAATGTTTTCGTGGGTTTTCATGGATAAATCCATTATTGCTTCATCCTTCCGGTGAGGGTTTTCCGCTATTGTACCATGATGGCGGCCATCAGATGAAATTTTGCGATGGATGGCTTGGATGCGATACAATCAAATTACGTTACACCGGGAGGTGATGGCTGAATCGTGGGAGAGCGAAAGGAATGGCCAGTAACGGGGCTGGACCGCACGAAGCTTAATGGAATTGAATTGCAAGGCTTTTTTACCGGAATACGCCTTGACCATCCCAGGGAAGCTATTACCTTTCTTTGCATCGGTACTGATCGTTCAACCGGGGATGCGTTGGGACCGCTGGTAGGCACGAGATTGACCGAACTTGGCTTTGCTGGGGTCATTGGCACGCTTCGCGAGCCTTGTGACGCGACCAATCTGGAGAGACGCCTGCTGGAAATCGGCAGGGAGAGTGTTGTCATCGCCATTGATGCTTGCCTGGGAACAGCGGAATCGCTAGGACATTATTTAGTCTCCAGGCAACCCTTGCAGCCAGCCAGATCTGTGGGAGGGAACCTCCCGGAGGTAGGCCATTACAGCTTGGCTGCCGTCGTTAACGTGAAGGGTCCCAAGCCATACTGGACCTTGCAAATGACTTCGCTGTACAAGGTCATGCACATGGCCGACGAGATTGCGCGCGCTGCTGCCGCAGCGTTCCATAGTGATTCAAAATTAAGAAAATGATTTAAGTATGTATTCAAGTTCTGGAAAGACGACTTTTTTGAACAACCTCTTTAACTAAATCCCAAAAGAGAAAGTAGGTAGCGAACATGGACAAGAAGACGGTTAACGGTTATTCGATCGCCTATGAGAGCCAAGGGCAAGGTGAAACAGTAGTATTGCTGCACGGCTTTTGCGGCAGCTCCGCATACTGGGAGAAGGTTCAACCGCTGCTTGCTGATCAATATCAGGTCATTGCACCTGATTTGCGTGGGCATGGAGCCTCGGATGCGCCACTTGGAGCGTACACGATTGAGCAAATGGCCGATGATGTGGCCGAACTGCTCGACAAGCTGGGGATTTCAAAATATACATTGTTAGGACACTCGCTAGGTGGTTATGTAGCACTGTCGCTGGCAGAGCGTTATGCTTCCAGGTTGCGGGGCTTCGGGTTGATTCATTCAACCGGATATCCCGATAACGAGGAAGCGAAGGAGAAGAGACTTCAGGCGGTGACCTCCATTCGTACAGAAGGGATTACCAAATTTGTCGATGGAATTGTGCCCGGCCTTTTTGCCCCGGATAGTGTAGAGAAGCTAACCTCCGAACTAGACCGGGTGAAGGAGATCGGTTATCGCACCCCTCCTCAAGGAGCAGAAGGTGCAGCGCTCGCTATGCGCGAGCGGCCGGACCGCAGAGAGGTTATGGAGAAGTCCTCCCTTCCACTCTTGCTGGTTGCCGGGGAGAGCGATCAAGTTGTACCACTGACCAAGTTGTTCACTACGGAAGGTCCGCAAGTGACCAAGGCGGTCATTAAGGGTGCTGGTCATATGAGCATGTATGAAGCGCCCGAGCAATTGACCGCCGTCATTACTGATTTTTTGCGGAGTGTATCGGACCAATCGCAAGAGGCATGATTGCCGATAATGGGAAGCCAAGCCTCTAGAAGGCCTGAATGAACTGATGCCTAAGCCCGGAGTTTCTTTCAGAACTCCGGGCTTAGGCGTTCGCGTTCCCTGAGGATTATTCATCGATGAACTTATAGATAGAAGGGAGATTGGGAGATGCTGCGAAGAGATTATTTAGTACGGATGATTGAAGAGATGACGGAAGTGCTGGGCAAGGTATTTATGCTGAGACAGAACAAGAAGCTGACCGAGGCATTATGGTCGCTGGATGAGTTATACAAGAGACAATTCCGCTTGCATGCCCGGTTGCTGGACACCTTGCCGGCCAAGGATATAGTAGAGCTGTTCCATAGCGGCGGCGAATTGGAGGCAGACAAGCTGCAAAGTCTGGCCAGGCTGCTTAAAGAAGAGGGCGATATTCGCTTGGCTATGCAGGAGGAAGAAGAGGCAGCAACCCGCTGGCTCAAGTCGCTGCACTTGTATTTGGCAGCGGGACTGCATGGAGCGGACCGTTCGTTATGGAACTGGCCCGATGCTGTCTCCGAACTGCAGGATTTACTTAAATCCTACCGGCTGCCTCCAGAAACGGAATTGCTGCTCATGAAGCTGGAGGAAAGCGAAGGTCGCTATGATCAAGCGGAGAATGCACTCTACCGCCTGATGACGGAAGAATCCATTTCCAAGGAGGAAGCGGACGCCTTTTACCGACGCCTGTTGACGTTGCCCTCTGAACAACTGGAGGAAGGCGGCTTGCCAGTGGAAGAGGTTCGGGAAGGGTTGCTGGAGTTGGAGAAGCATTTCTAAATGTGCGTGTTCAAAAAGTCGAATTTTCAGGACCGAGAAGGTTGGATGAAGCTAGGGACTGAGTAGCGGAGCGTAGACAAATCTACGTGAGCAACTGAAATGTTTCTGAAGGAAACATACTACGGAAGCATATGCTAGGCCCGGCTGAATTCAAGATTCGATGTCGAACCCACTCCTCGAACAGCTTCGTTCTGGGAAGATGACTTTTTAAACAACCTCTGAATAGCTATATTATTTACTTTTGAACTTAGAAAGGTAGTGGATGACCTATGGAATCCCTTCATACACTTGTTGGTGAATTGGCAGAGCAAGCAAGTCTAATCACAGCTACGCTCAGCGGACGCCGTAAATCAGGGGAGGACGAATATACCAAGGTGCAGATCAAGCCGGTTGAAATCAAGCGGGAACTGCATTATCAATTTGCGTACCATTACAACAACAAGGTGCTGCACCGCAATATAACGCCAGTGGCCTATGCGGATGAGTTATACAGACTTCTGTCAGATGAATTTCGCCAAGGCCTGCTCTGTACAGCAGAGGTGGACTATCAGGTGCTCATCAGCAAGAAATTCAAGGTGTCGATTTTGAAGAAGGCACCTACGCGCAAAGCTCCAAATCAGTTGACACACAATCGCAGGAAGCAATATGTATTAGAGGAAGGCGTGCCTGTCCCTTTCCTGGTCGAGCTGGGTATTATGAATGCGGAAGGAAAAGTGCTGGCCAAGCGGTACGATAAGTTTAAGCAGATCAATCGTTTTCTGGAGATGGTTCAGGATGTTCTTGCCCATTTACCGGAGGGTCGCCCATTGACGATTGTTGATTTTGGCTGCGGTAAGTCATATCTGACCTTTGCGTTATATCATTACTTGGCGGTTCAACAGCAGCGCAAGCTTCAAGTGGTCGGACTGGATTTGAAAAAAGAGGTTATCGAGCATTGCGGCGAACTGGCTCGCAAGCTGCAATATGACGATCTACGGTTCCTGGTTGGTGATATTGCCGACTATGACGAATTAAGCGCCGTAGACATGGTCGTTACGTTGCATGCTTGTGATACGGCTACCGACGCCGCCTTGGAGAAGGCGGTTCGCTGGAACGCTTCGGTAATTCTGTCCGTGCCTTGCTGTCAGCATGAACTGTTTAATCAGGTGAACAATAAAGAACTGGCGCCGCTTTTGGATCATGGAATTTTAAAGGAACGCTTCTCGGCACTGGCGACGGATGCCATTCGGGCCAAACTGCTGGACGTGATGGGCTATAAAACGCAACTGCTTGAATTTATCGATATGGAGCATACGCCCAAGAACATTTTGATTCGGGCCGTGAAGGCCCCAAGTGCTGATACTGCTGCATTGTGGTCCGAGTACGAAGCATTCCGCCAGTTTCTTGGCGCGGCGCCTTATCTGGAGCGGGCTTGCCAAGACCTGCTGCCTCCGGTGCTTGCCTCAGCCAAAGGCTAGAAGCGAGGAATAAGCTGCTTCATTTCCGTGAATGAATGGTAAGGAGTCTCTTCGGCATGCTGGGAAATTAGCCCTGACCGGGGAGTGAACACGGGCGGGGTGAAGCGTTGAATAGGATGCGGCGGGTGAAAAGGCAAGAAAAAAGCACCAGTCTATATGGGCTAGGTATGGCTATAACAGTGACAGGACTACTGTGTGTTCTCCTACAGGGGCTGTTTGATATAGATTCTTACGGAGGTTTGTTGCTCATTTCAGGCTGGCTGCTCACAACCGCAGTTGGTTGGTTTGTGGTGGGGTTGAACCAGACCTCTGTCGCTGGTTGGCCTCCATTGCCTAGAAGGGATATGAACATCCGCCACCAGACTGGTTCAATTAAGGGACTATGGCTCAAGGGATGGTTCGGATTCGTAGCGGGCCCCGTTGTATTGGTGGTTTTGTATTCATTCCACGGGTTGAAGGGACATCCTTTATCTGTTCAGGCCACCGTGGAGGATGTGCTGCATTGGTCTTTTGTGGCTGTATTTGGCCTGGCCTTATACAGGCTTGGTCGGCTGGGGAAGATGGGCCGTCACTGGCTGACGGCAGGATGGCTGGCTACCGGCAGCCTGCTGGCGATTACGGCGCTGACTTCCGTATACGGTGTGTGGCCCCTGCCGGGAGCGATACTGCGTACCGGCGATTCAGCCGTGTCGGCGACCGGAGCCCGGCTTGGCGGGTTGTTGCAGTACCCGAACACCTTCGGCGCGGTGATGGCGGTGTTCACCCTGGAGCGGCTAATGCGGCTCGCCCGCTTAAGCCGCCGCGCTTTTACGCGCGAGGGCGGCTGGCAGGGACAGCGGGCGGCAATGCTCGCCCTGCTGTTCACCCTCTGCCTGCTGCTGAGCGAATCGCGCGGTTGCTGCTGCATGCCGCCGGGGCGGCGGGGCAGGGATTCCTAGGGCGGCTGCTCCGCCCGGAGACCGGGTTCGCCCGCGCGGTAATGTACGGCGATGCCGTGCAGTTGCTCCGGCAGGCGCCATGGCTTGGCCAGGGCGGGGATACCTGGCGCCACGCTTTTCGCAGCCTCCAAAGCACGCCCTATGTCGGCAGCGAGGTGCACAGCGGATACCTTGATTTAGCCCTGGATATCGGGCTTCCCGGGCTAGCGCTTGTCCTGCTGTGGCTAGCCCTTCAGGGAGTTCAATTGATACGCCGTCGTAGCGCTATGCTGCCCTCCTATGTGGCTATACTCTTGCATAGCGCGATTGATTTTGATATGAGCTATGGCTTGATCTGGCTGCTGCTGTTATGGATGGCGGCGGATGCCGTCCGTCCCGGCAGATTCATGATTTCGCGCAAAAGACCGTTGCGCCCTGCAATCTGTCTTCTTGCCGCAGTCTGTCTTGTGCTGCTTGGTCTATCAGGCTTGCGCCAGGCCACAAGCCTGAAGCTTTACCAGCAGGCGCTAAGTAGATATGCCGCGCCATCCACCGAGGAGCGGAGATTTGAGGCCGCTTCGAAGCTGCTGCGCCGTGCTCTGGAGTTGGCTCCTTATCGTAATCAAGCCCGCATAGCCTTGGCTTCCAGGTCCAACACCACAGAGAAGGTGTCCTTGTTGCGCCAAGGGCTAAGCTATGAGCCTGCGGATGCCAGGCTATGGCTGGCGCTGGGCCGTGCGTTGGCTGAGAGTAATCATGCCGGAACGGTCCCGGCGTTGCGGCAAGCGGTGGCATTGGATCGATTCGACCACAAGGGCCAAACGATGGTTTTACAAGAAGTGCTACAATTAGCACAACGTTTACGGGAGCAAGGCCAAATGCAGGAGGCGCTGGAGGTAGCAGATGCTGGCCTTGCTCTTTACGAGGAATATGCCGAACAAGCAGAGATGATGAGGCTAACCCTGGCCCGCAACGACCGACAATTCAATTTGACTGGCGAAGCGGAGGAATGGGGCAAGAAGTTGCAAGAGATTTCGAACTCTTTCTCCTGGAACGATCACGATCAGCAAGTGCGGCGCTAACCTGTTATGCTGGCGTTAACCTCCAAACGCGGCGCGAAAGGCAGCCGACAAGCGCTGCTGGTCAACCTCCCACAACTCGGCGAGCTCGGGACTGACGGCTTCATCCCACCAATCAGCGAGTAGCTTGCGGTTGCTTATATTTTCCCCAATCCATAGCAGGTTGCCGATGACCTTCTTATAGTATAAAGTCTCGCCTTCCTTCAGCTTTTCTTCGGGAACGAACAGGCCCAGACGCTTGATCGTCCGGTAGAGTTCTTTGCTGCAACTGCGACGAATTTTGCGTGGTGTAGGCAGTGAATTGGAGTTTGGTGATTTCGCGGGAAAGTTTGTCATGGTGAAAGTCCCTCCTATTTAAATAACCTCTATTTTGTCAGCATATGCAGCGGGTTTCGCCAGAGTCACCACCTCGCAGGCAAGTAGAATGCATGTCCGTGGCTGTGATAGAATAGACTGAGATCATAAGGGTATTTGGCTAAACTGAAAGAGAAGAAATGTCATGGGGAAAGAGGACAAACAGTGGAGTGGATATCGAGCCTTATCAGCGTGTTGTTGGAGTGGATTCAGCAATTGGGTTATTTCGGGATTATGCTGGGTTTAATGATTGAGGTCATCCCGAGTGAAATTGTGCTGGCTTATGGCGGTTACTTGGTACACCAAGGCCATATTCATTTTATCGGTGCCGTTGTTTTCGGCGTCATTGGCGGCGTGATTGCCCAGTTGTTCATTTATTGGATTGGCCGCTATGGCGGAAGGCCGATATTGGAGAAGTACGGAAAGTATATTTTAATTCAGAAAAAACATATCGACGTATCGGAAGCCTGGTTTTTGAAATACGGGTCAGGGGTCATCTTTACGGCCCGGTTCATCCCGGTTGCCCGGCACGCCATCTCCATTCCTGCGGGAATGGCCAAAATGCCAGTAAGCAAATTCCTGGTATTGACGACGCTGGCGGTCATTCCATGGTCGATTTTGTTCGTATATTTAGGGATGTTACTCGGTGAACAGTGGCAGCATGTGGATGAGAAGGCCGGTCCGTACATTATGCCTATTTTACTGGGCGCACTAGCCCTCTTGATCGTCTATTTAATTGTGAAAACCTATAATCATCGTTCGAAGAAGGACGCTTAATTACATTTGAGATCAGAAGGAGGAAGCGGAAGGGACGAGGGCAGCTCTCCGGGGTGTTTCTTGTTATTCCGTGTTACAGCATGCTAAGAATAGAAACTTACTCTTTAGGGCCTTTGCAGACAAATGCTTACTTGCTGCGGGGAGAAGACGAAGGCCGGGCGATCATCATTGATCCGGGAATGAACCCGGCGCCATTGTTGCGCAAAATTGAAGGTCTGGACATTGAAGCCATTCTGCTGACCCATGCTCATTTCGATCATATTGGGGGCGTGGAGGAAATTCGTCAGGCCAAGAAATGCCCGGTATACATTCATCCCATTGAAAGTGATTGGCTGACTACGCCCAAGCTGAATGGATCATTAATGTGGCCAGAGGTGGGCCCACCCATTTCGACATCGGCTGCAGAATATGACTTGGCTGAGGCGCAGAAGCTGCATTTCCTCGGGCATGATTTTACGGTATACCATACGCCAGGACACTCACCGGGCAGCGTTAGCTTTTTGTGCGGGAACGATTTGTTTTCAGGTGATGTTCTGTTTCGCCTAGGTGTAGGAAGAACCGATCTGCCGGGGGGCCGGGAGGTGGACCTGTACAATTCAATTAGAGGCAAGCTGTTTAATTTGAGCGACGAGGTCAAGGTGTATCCGGGGCATGGTCCGCGGACGACGATTGGCTATGAGCGGGCAAACAACCCATATGTTTCGTAACAGGTGCTGAAAAGCTGACTTTTTAAATAGCATGAATTAGACAAAATCTACGAAAAAGTGCAAAATGAGTGGACAAAAATGCAAGCCTTTGATAGGATGTACTTATTAAATCATTGTAACCTTTGCGAAGCACGCAAGCTGTGGACCTGATCCCGGTTTGCGTTCTTTTTATTTTCAGGTTAATAGGACGTTGCTGGAATCTGTCTAAATGCCTTGACCGGACTCCCTTACTTTTAGTAGGATGATATAAAGCAATAAGCAACACAGGTTTTCAGTTATTTTTCAAAACACACATATCAGGGAGGTAGACGATGCTTCATTTGGGAGAGAAAATTGTGATCGTCGGCGATGCTTTTGAGCAGAATCTTCCTGTTGGGGAATATGGCTACGTAATTGCTTATGACCGCAATCCGGATAATGCATTTGATTATGTCATCCGCTCGCCGAAGACGGGGCGCAATTATTTTGTTCCGCAGAGTGATGTAGAATCCGAAGAACGGCTAATCGAGCAGGAAGTAGAGCGCACGACGCAGGAAGCCTTGATTGATTATGCATTAGCTACGCATAACGAGAAGCTGTTCCATCATATTATGAATGGCGAAGGCAACGAGGCAAGCGCGCAGGAGGAACCAACAAAGGAAGCAATGTCCCAGGCGGAATTCATCAAACAGGTGAATTTGCGGGCGTGGATATAGGGAAGGGCCGGTCAACCGGCTCTTTTTCTTTTTTTAAATAGGTAATTTTAAAATTCGGCTTTTGATCACGAAGCGGATGCGGGAAGTAGACTCGGCATCGAATCTTGAATTCAGCCGCTCCTTGCGATGCTCACGTACCCATGCTTCCGAAGTCGTTTTCTCCGAAAACGTGTAGCTCCGCTTCTCAGTCCCTGGCTTCATCCAAGCTTCTTGGTGCTGAAAAGCCAACTTTTAAAACTTGTATTTAGGCTCAATCTAAAAATCAGTGCTTGACAAAAGACATCTATAGAGCGGAGGGTCGTAGGGATTCTGGAGAAACGAAGTGTTCGCCTTTGCGAGTGGATTTCTACCTTATAAGAATTTATTGAATCAGGAAAATCCAGGAACAATAGCGATCGGAAGAACCCTACGAACCCGTAGGGCCTCATCGCCCATATGTTAAGCAATTGCTCGCCACAACTTTAACGGATTGAATTGCGTCGCAAACTAAAATATAATTTTAATCAATTGCACCTGCATGGTAGAATGAACGAATCATGCACGATTGATAAGGAGGGCAACAACGTGAGTATCCAGACCAAGGATGTGGAGCATGTGGCCAAGCTAGCCCGTCTGCACTTGACGGAAGCAGAGCGCGATATGTTTACGGGACAACTGAATGCGATTCTTAAGTATGCTGACAAGTTGAATGAATTGAATACGGACGCCATCGCGCCAACAACGCATGTGCTGCATCTAAGCAACGTAATGCGTGAGGACGAAGTCAAGGAAAGCTTGCCGCAAGAGAAGGTATTCCGCAATGCACCGGATGAAGAGGATGGCCAATTCAAGGTGCCGGCTGTACTTGAGTAGGCTACTATATAAGAAATGGTTTGAACACGCACTATAAGTGCGTGTTCAAAAAGTCGAGTTTACAGGACCAAGAAGGTTGGATGAAGCCAGGGACTGAGTAGCGGAGCGTACGTAGTGGGTACGTGAGCAACGGAAGGCCCGGGTGAATTCAAGATTCGATGTCGAGTTCACTCCTTGAACTACTTCGTTCTGGGAAGGTGACTTTTTGAACAACCTCTATAAGTAGAATCAGCTTAAGATGTGATAAATGAAGGAGGAAGCGGATTTGGCGCTTTTCGATTTGCGTTTGCAGGAGATACATAATCAGCTTCATAATAAGAAGCTGTCCGTCTCCGAACTCGTTGGTGAAGCTTTTGCCAACATTCGGGAGTACGATGGTAAGATCGGTGCCTATCTGGCGCTTAACGAAGAAGGAGCCGAAGCCGAGGCTGCCCGCCTGGACCAGAAGTTGGCATCCGGTGAGGCGCAGGGTTTGCTGTTTGGCTTACCGGTAGGTATTAAGGATAACATGGTGACCGAAGGCTTATTGACGACCTGCGGAAGCCAGTTCCTGAAAAATTATAATCCTATTTATGATGCCACAGTGGTCAGCAAGCTGAAGGAAGCGGACACAGTCACGATCGGCAAGCTCAATATGGACGAGTTCGCCATGGGCGGCTCGAATGAGAATTCCAGCTTCCATCCTGTACGTAACCCGTGGGATTTGAATCGGGTGCCGGGAGGCTCCAGCGGTGGTTCGGCAGCAGCAGTAGCTGCGGGTGAGGCATTCTTTACTCTTGGTTCGGATACGGGCGGCTCAATTCGCCAGCCGGCCTCTTATTGTGGTGTGGTTGGACTTAAGCCAACCTA
The DNA here is from genome assembly GCF_001486585.1 of Paenibacillus senegalimassiliensis. Classification (GTDB taxonomy): domain Bacteria; phylum Bacillota; class Bacilli; order Paenibacillales; family Paenibacillaceae; genus Fontibacillus; species Fontibacillus senegalimassiliensis. Next base: position 10,757 of record NZ_LN909041.1, on the reverse strand, counting down.
CGGACGAATCTCCCGTTATGGTCTGGTGGCGTTCGCTTCATCACTTGATCAGATTGGACCCATTACCAAAAATGTCGAGGATGCCGCTTACGTATTGCAAGCTATCGCGGGCTATGATCCGAAAGATTCTACGTCGGCCGACGTATCGGTTCCTGACTATGTGAGCGCGTTGACCGGCGATATCAAAGGTCTGCGCATAGCTGTGCCGAAGGAATATCTGGACGGGATTGATCCACAAGTGAAGGCTTCCATCCTGGAGGCGCTTAGCGTGCTTGAGGGCTTGGGTGCAGTATGGGAGGAAGTATCTCTGCCGCATACGGAATATGCGGTAGCGGCTTATTATTTGCTGGCTTCTTCCGAGGCTTCCTCCAACTTATCCCGATTTGACGGGGTTCGCTATGGCGTTCGTGCCGATCATTCCGGCAGCTTGATCGATTTGTATTATGATTCGCGTAGCCAGGGGTTTGGTCCCGAGGTCAAACGTCGGATTATGCTGGGTACCTATGCACTTAGCTCTGGATATTACGATGCTTATTATTTGAAGGCACAGAAGGTCAGAACGCTGATTAAGCAGGACTTCGACCAGACCTTTGCGAACTATGATGTCATCGTTGGGCCTACGGCTCCGACTACTGCCTTTGAGCTAGGCTCCCAGGTAGATGATCCTTTGACAATGTATCTGAACGATATTTTGACGATTCCGGTGAGCTTGGCGGGAATTCCTGCCTTAAGTGTGCCTTGCGGCTTTGCGGACGGGCTTCCTATTGGATTGCAAATTATCGGGAAAGCCTTTGACGAGAGCACAATTCTCCGCGTGGCCCATGCCTTTGAGGCTCATACGGATCATCATAAGCAACGTCCTATTTTCTAAAGTGGTGACAAATTATTCAGAAAAGTGGACGCATGGATTAATCAAAAGTTGCAGGAGGATAGGCCATGTCAACATCCAAATATGAAACGGTCGTCGGGCTTGAGGTACACGTAGAGCTGCATACGAACACGAAGATTTTTTGCGGTTGCTCTACGGAATTTGGCGCTCCGCCGAATTCACATACCTGTCCGGTTTGCCTGGGGCATCCCGGCGTGTTGCCGGTACTGAACCGTCAAGCTGTCGACTACGCTATGAAAGCCGCTATGGCACTGAATTGCGAGATCGGTGATGTCAGTAAATTTGACCGGAAAAACTATTTCTATCCCGATTCGCCGAAGGCATACCAGATTTCCCAATTTGATCAGCCAATCGGTCTAAACGGTTATATTGATATTGAAGTAGACGGGAAGACAAAGCGCATTGGAATTACCCGTCTGCATCTGGAGGAGGACGCCGGCAAGCTGACTCACGTGGACGGCGGGTTTGCTTCGCTCGTTGACTTTAACCGTGTGGGCACTCCGTTGGTGGAGATCGTGTCTGAGCCGGAAATATCGTCGCCAGAGGAGGCTCGTGCCTACCTGGAGAAGCTGCGGGCGATTATGCAATATTGCGAGGTTTCCGACGTGAAGATGGAGGAAGGCTCCATGCGTTGCGATGCCAACATCAGCTTGCGTCCATGGGGGCAGCCGGAATTTGGTATTCGTGCGGAACTGAAAAATATGAACTCCTTCCGTGGTGTAGTGCGCGGACTGGAGTATGAGCAATACCGTCAAGCGGAAATTCTTGACGAAGGTGGCGAAGTTGTTCAGGAGACACGCCGCTGGGACGAGTCCCAGGGTAAGACGTTCTCTATGCGCGGCAAGGAAGAAGCGCATGACTACCGTTACTTCCCTGATCCGGATTTGGTCACATTGCATATCGACCAGGCCTGGAAAGACCGTATCCGGGAATCCATTCCGGAGCTGCCGGATGCGCGGAAGGCGCGGTATACGTCGGAATTCGGTTTGCCCGAATACGATGCCGGGGTGATTACCTCGTCCAAGGCATTGGCTGATTTGTTCGAGAACAGCCTAAGCTACACGAAGGATGCCAAGGTTGTTGCCAACTGGATTATGGGAGATCTACTGGGCTATCTGAATAGCAACTCCCTGGAATTATCAGATGTGAAGCTGACGGGTCAGGGACTTGGCGAAATGATTGGCTTACTCAATAAAGGTACGATCAGCTCCAAGATTGCCAAGACCGTATTTAAAGAGATGTTGGAAAGTGGCAAATTGCCGCAGCAGATTGTAGAGGAGCAAGGACTCGTTCAAATCAGCGACGAAGGTGCAATTCTGGCTATCGTGCAGGAGGTTGTTGCGAACAACCCGGCTTCTGTTGAGGATTACAAGGCAGGCAAGGAGAAAGCCATCGGTTTCCTGGTGGGACAAGTGATGAAGCAAAGCAAGGGCAAAGCCAATCCTGGACTGGCGAACAAGCTGTTGGTAGATGTGCTGAAAGGCTAGTTAACAGGCCAATACGGATAGCATACCTTTTAGGTGAGAGCAGGGGGAACGCCCATGATCGTGAAGCTGCCGCTAGAGGATGCGGATATCGTCGAGCAATTGTGGAGTATGCAGCATCAAGCCTATCGGCTCGAAGCAGAAGCGGTAGGGCTGACCGAGTATCCGCCCCTCACGGATACATTCGATTCTATCCGCTCTAGCGGGGACGTCTTTTACGGCGACCTGGAGCAGGACGGAGAATTACAGGGGGCCATCGGGGTGCGCAGCGAAATTCCTGGTGAGCTGCTTATTACGCGACTAATGGTGCAGCCTGACCATTTGCGCCAAGGCATTGGCCGCTCGCTACTGCGGCATGTATTGACTGTAAATGAGGACATTCGCGTATTTAAGGTAACAGCGAGCTCGTTGAACGAGCCGGCGACCAGGTTGTACCGTGACTTTGGCTTCGAGCCAATTCAGACATTCAACTCGGCCGCAGGTGTGGAGTTGACGTTGTTCCGGTTGAACGGCTAATATCCTATAGGCACGCCCTTGGCATAATGCTTCCTGCCCGGGGCGTGCCTTCTTGTTAGGCTAGAGTATCTATCGCAAGGTCCAGTTCATTCCACGTTACAGCGCAAAGTAGAATGGGTTATGATATGGAGTAGAAGAGATAGTTGAACACGTACTAGAAGGGAGTGGGGAACCATGACGCCGGATATGCAGCCGACCCATCAGCAGAGTGGTCTAAATCGGGCTAAGGGCTTTGCGCCAAGAAGACGCAAACGCAAAGCGATCGCCTGCTTGCTGTCCGCTCTATTCCCTGGACTTGGTCATTTATATTTACGCCTGTTTATACGGGGACTATCCATTATATATTTTGTATTAATTGATGCTTCGGCAATGATATATTTCTCCTCCGTTCGGACTGTGATGAACGTTCCTTTGCTTATTTTGCTGGGCCTGTTAATTCCGGCCGCCTATTTCTTTAGCGTATATGATGTACTTCAATCGACGGACGTCATCAATGCCAGATTTAAGCGAGAGCCGGACAAGAACAGAGAAGGTTCTGGCGGAGCGCCAACCGATCCGACATTCAAGCAAGGGATATGGGCAAGTGTATTGTTGATTAGCGGAGGCGTGGTGCTGTTCATTATTCAGCAGAAACCTTTTTGGCTTCAACAGATCGTGCAATTTTATGGAACTTATGTTGTAGCTGGAGCCATGCTGATAACGGCATTACTGTGGGGATGGCGGGAAGGAACACGGCGATATTTGCGCACCGGACGGTTTACGGCGGCCATGCTGCTGCTCGGGGTCGCCTTGCTTATGCTGCGTGATGCCTGGTCAGGTCAGGATCATATGATGTTGCTCTTGACCTGGTGGCCCTTGGTATTTGTCTGTTGGGGAATCGAACATCTGGTGATTATGATATGGAATTACAAGAGACAACCTGGAGTCAGACATCGGGCGAGGGTTGATGTTAGAGGACTACTCTTGTCGATGTTTATTGTGTTCTCTGTCTTCGCCGTCAGTGAACAGGAGCGGTATATGCATCTGTGGAACCGCGTCAGTCTTGATCTCGCATCCGCAGGAGTGGAATATAGCGCGGCCGAAGGCTACCGCGTGGAGAAGCCGCAAATGGATATCCCGATCGATCTGGATACGGAACGAATTGTAATTGATGGCATTAACGGTGATATCGAGGTACGTAAGGCCGAGATCGAGCAGGTTATCGTTCGTTATACCGTATGGATTGACCAACTTGAATCGGAGGAGGCGCGGCAAATTGCTGCGGTGACTTCCGTAGAGGCGGATGAAGGCAAATCACTGGGTCTTTCAGTCAAGAGTAAGGCCTACGGAGAATCCGGGCGCCGTCAGCCCCGGGTTAATCTGACGGTGATCGTGCCGACCAACCGCTTTCTTGATTTGGATATCACCACTACCAGTGGCAAAATCACCTTGACTGGTGTACAGGCCATGAAGCAGGTTAAGTTACAAACAGGGAACGGCGATCTAAGGTTATGGGATGTGGTCGGGGATGTTTCGGCCAAGACGCTTAACGGAGACGCAGAACTGTATCGTATCTTTGGTGATGCCGAGGTGGATACCCAGGGTGGCAATGTGAAGGGGAGAGGGATAACAGGGAAAGCCTCTTTGTCCACGCTGGTAGGGGATATAACCTTAACCGAAGCGCAGGACGATATTCAGGTGAATACCAAGAACGGGAACATTCGCATTGATAGTGTACCAGCAGGGCTTCAGGCCGAATCGTTGAACGGTAAAATTTACATCTCCACCGGACAGGTCGGGGGTGCGTGGGAGGTATACAGTGCGGTTGGTGAACTACGCGTCGATTTGCCGGAGGATGGCAATTATACGCTTAAGGGCTCCAGCGGGTATGGAGATATCTTTACCGAGTTTCCTTTTATTATTGAGAATAAGGAGATTTATGGCTTGTCAGGCAACGGGGAGTTTATGCTGAAGATTGATGGCAACAGCAGCCTATATGTGAATAAAAGCTGAACACATGGTTAGATAGGGACATTTTCCGGCCCGGTCAGTTTATACTGCGTTGACAAAATATTTATTTGAAACGTACAATATGCTTACAGACTCCTAATTTAGCATAACTATTAATTAGGAATAAGCTTATTAAAGGCGGTGGATTTCATGACAACGCGCGTACAACATGCATTGGACCAATTGAAGAGTAATGGTGTCCGCATTACGCCGCAGCGTCACGCCATACTTGCATATCTTATGGAATCGATGAGCCATCCGACCGCAGATGAAATATATCGGTCGCTGGAGCCCCGTTTCCCCAATATGAGCGTGGCTACGGTATACAACAACTTGAAGATGTTGATTGAGGCCGGGATGGTGCAGGAACTGAGCTACGGGGATAACTCCAGTCGCTTTGATGCCGATGTATCTAATCACTATCATATCGTTTGCGAGCAATGTGGTAAAATTGAGGATTTTATGTATCCCTCTCTGGAGGACGTTGAGCGTACGGCAGAAGAGGTAACCGGCTTTGAAATTCACGGGCATCGCTTGGAACTGCACGGGATTTGTCGTCATTGCCGAGTGGAACATTAACAAGTTTCAGTGTTGTGTTTGTTGGACAACGCGGAGAATTCCTTCAGGAGTTCTTCGCGTTTTTTTATTTTTGGTTAACTTTTTGCCCCGGTTATTAGTTATTATGAAGAGAGGGACTTTAGTAGCGGAGGTATGGATTTGAAGAGTAGAAGAAGCACTTATCGTAGAAAAAGGCGCACTCGAAGCACGGCAAGTATTTTCTTTGGACTCATACTTCTGATAGGCGGTTTATATTGGGCGTCAGCCGTATGGTTGCCCAACTCGGAGCACGTAGATCCGGAATGGCTAGGGACCGTGAATAAGCCGATATTTGCAGAGGGCGAACGGCTGGAAGGGTCGGCGCTGGGAGAGGGAGATAGTTTGAAGCTGCCGCTTCCTGTAATTCAATCTGTGGTTGATCCCACCATCCGATATGAGGAAGAGACGGGCTCCGTTATTTTGACAACGCCTCAAAAGCTGGTATTCCTCAAGGCGGATGAGAAGGTAGCCCAGATTAATAATAAACCTACGACCTTGCGATTTGCTCCTGAAGAGCAAGAGGGCGTGATATATTTACCGGCCTATTTGCTGGAGACTTTATATGGAACCGAAGTTCAGGAGGATGAAGCATCAGGAGCCGTCCTGCTGGTCCGAGCCGGGGACAGTGTTCAGACGGCCAAGGTACTTAGCACCTCCCGCAAGCAGGATGGCACGATTCCACTGCGTACGGGACCGAGCATACACCAGCCAATCTTGTTTGATATGCCCCCAGCCGCAGATTTACGTTTGCTAGAATCCGGTGAAGAGTGGCATTATGTTCAGTTGAACAATGGATACACGGGATATGTACAGCACAAAAATGTGCAGATAGGGGAGAACAGAACGGTTCCTGAATTGAAGCAGGAATTGTCCGAAGCCAAGAAGAAGTGGGAGGCCAAGACAATTAATATGACGTGGGAGGCGGTTTATCAGGTAGCTCCAAAGCCTGCGTCCATCGGCAAGCTGCCGGGGGTGAACGTCGTCAGTCCTACTTGGTTCTCTCTGGTAGATGGGAAAGGGAATGTGCAGAGTAAGGCAGATCCGGCTTATGTGAAATGGGCACATGCGCAAGGTATGCAGGTGTGGGGCTTATTCAGCAATAGCTTCGAGCCCGATATCACCACAGAAGCGCTAGCGAATTTCGAGAATCGGTTGAACACGATTTTGCAAATGTTGCATTTTGTCAAGCTGTACGATTTGGACGGTATTAACATCGACTATGAAAATGTATATACCAAAGATGGCGATAATCTGACCCAGTTTATGCGCGAGTTGCGTCCATTGGCCGAGGAGCAAGGCTTGATCGTATCCATTGATGTTACACCAAAGTCTAGTAGTGAAATGTGGTCGGCCTTCCTCGATCGCAAAGCGCTGGGACAGGTAGTGGATTATTTGGTGCTTATGGCATACGATGAGCATTGGGCAGCCAGTCCCGTAGCGGGCTCGGTATCCTCCCTTCCCTGGGTGCAACAGTCGGTGAGCCGAATTCTGAATGAGGATGGCGTGCCCCCGGAGAAAATGATTCTGGGTATTCCGCTGTATACCCGCGTGTGGACGGAAGTGGAGAAGGATGGGAAGGTTGAGGTCAGCTCTAAGGCCATTGGCATGGACCGGGCCAAGCGCATCATAGAGGAGAAGGAATTGAAGCCTGTGCTCTCCGAGGAGACAGGACAAAATTATGTGGAATACAAGGACCAGGATGGGCGTCACCGTATTTGGCTGGAAGATGCGGAATCATTGAAACGACGCGTTGAGCTCGCCAAGTCATTTAATCTCGCCGGCATTGCGACCTGGACCCGGAGCTTTGCTTCGGCTGAAGCGTGGAGTACACTGCAACAAATTGGTGAGTAGCTATCCTACATGAAAATAAAATGAAAACGGACCTCCGAGAGTAATCGGAGGTCCGTTTTTTAACTATTCGTCAGTAGTTAGCCTTTGCCAGCGATGCTAGTCGCTTGTTCTTGCTCCAGTTCATCCGCGGTGACTGTGGCTTGCGCAGGGTCCAGGGTAAGAATTGTCTTACAGAACATGCAACGGTCTGTTTTGCCCAGCATTTTGGTGAGCTTATGGCATTCCGGACATTCCAGTTGTACGGCAGAGGTGGACAGCATCCCTGCCCAGAAGTAAATAGCCAAACTTCCCAGCATAGCTATGAGTCCGATGACTAAACCGATGGCTGCCACAATTTTTCCAGCTTGTCCCCAAAATACAATTCCTGCGGTGCCCAGTATCATCAAGCCCATACCGCACATGGTCAATAGTAAGCCCCATAGACGAAACTCGCTAATTTTGCTCGACTTAAAGAACATGGTTAACCTCGCTTCATGAAGGATTTACAAGAACGTCTGCTCTGACTTTTTCAAGACCCGTGCAAAGACGAGAAGGAAACTTTGATTAGGTATAGAACTATATTATAACGAATCGGCAGGAATACGCCAAGCTGGGAGGAAGCACGTGGAACCCACTATTTTTCCAATCATGGACGAAGAAAAGGCTGGCCGCCAGGCGATTGGAGCAATTGGTTATCGCCTTGATGAGGGAGGGCCTCACGACTCGCTGCTACATGATTTTGAATTTCTTATTATGGTTGTACACCATGAACTGAATGAGACCGATCTGCGGATGGAGCATTGCTTAAGTGGAAAGACGCACTATCAATTGGTGCATGTTGCTATGACGGACATCGAACGCTGGATCGTAACTGGAGAGCAGCGCGAATATATCGAATATTTCCTGCATGGGGAGATCATTTGGGATATTAATGGCTCATTATCGACGGTTC
>NZ_LN909040.1 GCF_001486585.1 Paenibacillus senegalimassiliensis | reverse complement strand
AATAACTATAAATTATTTGGAGGTTTGACTACCTTTGATAAATATTGATTATGAATATAGTAAAGAAATTGCCACACTTACAAAACAAGAGGAAATTTTTGATCTTCTAATCAAACACTTTAAAGAACATAATGGAATTTTTGCAATTGAAGCTCAACCAGGAATGGGAAAAACTACACTTTGCAATGAAATCAACAAATATATAGAGAGTTTAAATAATAAATTTACTTGTATTTTTTTGAGCTCTGGCCGATTAGATAATGTCTCAAAGAAATACCAGCCCTTCTTAGAATTTATTATGGATAATAAGAATAGAAAAGAAACTATTATACAAAAATTTTTTATTGAAGGGAGTAAAGATGTTCCTTACGTTGGGAATATTCTATCTTCAGTTTTTGAAATTATTTTTTCAAAAAAAAATTATCAAAACGATTTGTCAGCTCAAGAGCTAGCTATTATAAAATCATTAAATCATCTTATTAATAATAAAAAAACGTTTTTTGTTTGTGATGATTTACAAAATTGGGATGAGGACTCTATCCATCTTTTAATTTATCTTATAAATGAAAATATGGAAAATACCAATAATCAATTATCTTTTTTATTATTGTCAGAATGTAACAGCGAACAACTAAATCAAATCAAGAACAGGATTAAAATAAAAGTCAAAGATTTAATTCTTGAACCAATTAAAAAAAATAATATTGGATATATTATGCATATTTTTCGCAATGATATAACTATATCTACAAAACAAGCAAATTCTTTGTATAACATAACAGGGGGAAACCTGAAATTATTGAAAGAACTAAGTTCATTTACGAAATATACCACTGATATTTCAGATCTTAATACCAATAGTATATTTACTTTAATCAAAAATAGAATATCAAATGAGATAGAAAGAGAATCAAGTGTGTTTATTGAATTACTTAAAAAAGCTTCTATATCAGGGCCTATAACACAAGAACAATTATTGAGAAAATTTTTCCAAAAACCGGAGTATGAATTTCGACAAATACTCACACATTTATGTAAAATGGAGTTGCTGTTGAACAAAGATCAAAAAATTGAATTTGTCGATTCTATTGTATATAAAACTTTTTTTAATAGTTTTAACAGTCATGAAGAGATTCACTATCATCACTTGCTTGCACAATGTATATATATTTTATATCCAAGTGAATACAAGCTTAGAGCACTACATCTTAATAATGCTGGAAACAAGCAAGAATCTTTAATCTTAAGTGTTATTCATTTAATTAGTTATTATAGAGAGCATGGAAAGGAGACATATCTTCAAGATGCTCTAAATCTTAGTTATCAAAATGATAATAAATATTATGACTTCTATAGGGCTATAATTCAAATTTATAAATTATATTTCCAAGGAAAATATAGTGAAGCGAACATAAGAGTTTTTAATCTTGAAACAGAAATATTAGAATTTAATTTCGAAATTGATTATCTAAAGGCCTTAATTAATACCAATTGGCATTACTCAAAAAGCGACTTTGAAGAAGGACAGTATTATCTCGAAAAATGGGTTAACGATAAAGAATTTAAGTCAAACAATCTAGAGATGTGGTTGAGATCTACAACCTTACTACTTGACTTTTTGTATGAGTTAAACAAAATTAATGAACTACATAAATATCGTGGACAGATAGATAAGGTTTTCAATGAAAAATCACAAACTGACTTAACTATTCAACGTAGAAAATATATGTTGAAAATGAAAGCAAATGTCTATTTAAAAATAGAAACCGCAATACTTGAAACCCAAAAATCCTATGAGTATTTTTCTCCAACTAAGAATGAAGTTCTAGATGTACAAAATTACTATATATCTCTATTAAATCATTCAGCAAATAATTTAGTGTTAGGAAATGCTAGTTATGCCTACAATTTGTCAAGTTCGGCCATGAAGTTAGTTGATAGTTTTTCTGAAATCCAATTTCTTAAACCTGAAATTTTAATTAATAACTATGTTTTGAGTGGGTATCTTACTAATAGAATTAACGTAACGGATTGTATAGATACTATTAGAATGTTTTTGGATAATGCTGAAAACTGTGCTGACCTAATCTTGATTCAAAACAACCTAGTCGCACTCTATGCACTTTCAAATGATTTTGAACAAGCATATGAAATATCAGAGTCTCTTTATCGAGACATTTGTAATAATACTGAAATTGACAGCTATTATAGATACTTTGTAGTTAATAATTTTGCTATGATTTGCTACCTTAAAGGTGAAACAACTAAAGCTACAAATATTTTCGAGACAATTATTGATGTAATTCCACTTGAAAATGATAGAATTTATTTTACTGTTCGATCTAAGCATATACATAAATTGTTATGTAACAAAGAGATAACTTTATCATCTGATTGGAATAGTACTATGGTATCCAAATACCCTAATGAAGTAGGACAGGCATGGGATTTTTGGGGGAAACTGTTTTTATTTAGTGAGCTACAAACTTGGTCAGATTGCTAAGTTCATACGGTTATCTATTGCATTACTAATAAGTGTAGGTAGTAACTTTTTGTGCTCAAATCCTAATAATTCAAAGCTTTTAGAAAAAGAACTATGTCTTGTAATATGGGGGTATACATTAACATCAAATACAAATAAACTCCCATCATCTTTAATACGAAAATCAATCCTAACATATCCATTAAGCTCAAGAATATGAACTATTTTAAGAACACAATTCTTTATCTTTTCAATCCAATCTTTATTGAATTGAGAAATGTCATAAAAATTATAGTTATCATGATTTATTGTTTCGTAAAGCAAAAATGTATTACCCAGTTTTTTCTTTCCATTATAGCTTATACCAACTGGTGGCAATATAATAGGATTTGAATTATTTATAATAACTGGTACTTCAATCTCATATCCTGCTATAAACTCTTGAACTATAAAGGGTTGATTGTATGATTTAACTTTATTTTTTATCATTTTCTGAAATTCATCATTAAATGTTCCTATAGAATTTTCTGTAATTCCAATACTAGCACATTCATAAATAGGTTTGGCTATAAGTTTGCAATCCATATTTGGTTGAATTCCCAATAACCAATTATTATTAGTTGTATATTCCCAACTATTAGGGGTAGGTATACCATGTGATTTTAATATAATACTCCAATGATACTTATGGCTGCAAAGGCTATTTACATATGCATTAGGGCCGGTGTAAATAATATTATTAATATCACAAAAAGCTGATATTAATGAGTCTTTTCCTCTTGTAATACTCTTTTGAGTAGTTTCAAAGACTACACTTATTTTTTTTTTGTTGTTTGAATTCTTTAGCATTTTCTCAAGAAACTCATTCACATCAAAGTATGTACTAGTATATAATCCAAATTCTTGAGAGGAATTAATTAGTTCATCATACTCCAATTGGGATAGAAATTCAGTTTCTATAGATGTCTCTTTGTAATCACTGTTGTTGATAGTGACACCTTTTACATTACAAACCATCATTACTTCAACATCTTTGACCATAGGTTCTAACTTCCCTAACAACTGAATTAATTCCTTTTTCTCATTAAAATAGCATAATGATTGTTTTAACATAAAACCTCCAAATAATTTATAGTTATT
>NZ_LN909039.1 GCF_001486585.1 Paenibacillus senegalimassiliensis | reverse complement strand
GCTTGACCCGTTTGGTGGCGATGGCGGAGGGGTTCCACACGTACCCATCCCGAACACGACCGTTAAGCCCTCCAGCGCCGATGGTACTTGGACCGAAGGGTCCTGGGAGAGTAGGACGCCGCCAAGCGAACATATTCCCTGATAGCTCAGTTGGTAGAGCACTCGACTGTTAATCGAGTTGTCACAGGTTCGAGTCCTGTTCGGGGAGCCATTATGCTCTCATAGCTCAGTAGGTAGAGTGCATCCATGGTAAGGATGAGGTCACCGGTTCGAATCCGGTTGAGAGCTTCATTTACATAATAAGGCCCGTTGGTCAAGGGGTTAAGACACCTCCCTTTCACGGAGGTAACAGGGGTTCGAATCCCCTACGGGTCACCATTATTACTAACGCCCAGATTTGGAGGCTTAGCTCAGCTGGGAGAGCATCTGCCTTACAAGCAGAGGGTCGGGGGTTCGAGCCCCTCAGCCTCCACCATGAATAATGGGGATTAGCCAAGCGGTAAGGCAACGGACTTTGACTCCGTCACTCATAGGTTCGAATCCTATATCCCCAGCCATTCTTATTATGAGCCATTAGCTCAGTTGGTAGAGCACCTGACTTTTAATCAGGGTGTCGAAGGTTCGAGTCCTTCATGGCTCACCAGTCCTAACTAAGCAATTCTAAAGATTGCTGCTGGTAAGTGTTTCACTTGTGCGCGTGTGGCGGAATTGGCAGACGCACTAGACTTAGGATCTAGCGTCTTTGACGTGGGGGTTCAAGTCCCTCCACGCGCACCATATTATGCGGACGTGGCTCAGCGGTAGAGCATCGCCTTGCCAAGGCGAGGGTCGCGGGTTCGATTCCCGTCGTCCGCTCCATATTGCGCGCCCTTAGCTCAGCTGGATAGAGCGTTTGACTACGAATCAAAAGGTCAGGAGTTCGAATCTCTTAGGGCGCGCCATCTTTTCTAAATTTCATTTCACCTTATTAACGGGACGTAGCTCAGCTTGGTAGAGCACCTGGTTTGGGACCAGGGGGTCGCATGTTCAAATCGTGTCGTCCCGACCATCTTTTATAAGGTGCGGGTGTAGTTCAATGGTAGAACTCCAGCCTTCCAAGCTGGTAGCGTGGGTTCGATTCCCATCACCCGCTTTGCTTTAAGAAGTACCTGAAACCCTTGTGCCGCAAGGGTTTTTCTTTTGCGGAAAATTCGACATACGACAGACGACTTTTTGAATATGGGGCAACTCATGGGGCAAAGTTTTGGGCTTTTGGATTCAAATTTTCTAACGGATCGATCAAGGAACGATTAACCATTTCTCTCTCGTGTGTGTACCGGTCGGTCGTCTCTAATTTGGAATGACGAAGAAATTTTTGTATGCTGCGTTGGTCTGCTCCATGTTCTCGCAACAGCGTCGCCGCTGTGTGACGTAGGCCATGTAATTTAACGTGAGTTAAGCCATGTTTTTTTAAAAATTTATTCCACGTATTGGTTGGGGTACTGGGGTAATAAATAACACCATCCCCGGAATGAAAAATATATTCCTTGCCGGGATCACCCAACCATTTTTTGCATAGGAGTTTTTCCTTTCTCCATTGCAAATGAAAACGCCTCAACTCTTCCATGTACCATCTTGGCAGGGGTACCCAATCTTCCGATTCTACCGTTTTGACTTCGGCCTCGACCTTTTTTCCTTCATCGTTGACCGTGATTTGATTCTCTATATAAACAGCAGAATGTTCATAATCTAGGTCGGGCCATTGAACGGCAAGCCATTCTCCGCGCCGAAAACCGCCCAGCATAACACCGGTGAAATACAACCGCCATCGTTCGGGCATCTCATACATTGCCAGCAATAACCTGGCGACTTCTTCTCGGGTATAGTTTTGCTTGACCCCGCGCATCTTCTTTTTTTCCTGCTTATTTGCAGATGGTCGATCCACACCGGCCATAGGATTAGACGTGATAACTCCCCAATCATGAGCCTTTTCAAAAATACCTAATGCCACTTTATATATATTCAATTTGGAGTTAGTGGCGAGAGGACTGTTGTTTTTTAAATTTTTTAAACCGGAAAACCATTCGGCGAGTTGCAACGTAGTAATGTCGCTAATCCACATGTCGCCAAATTCGGGGGTTAACCGGGAATCTATGATGCTTATAGTATTTCGGACGGTTTTTCCGCTCATGTTTGGTCGGGCGTAGACCTTAAGCCAAGTGTCTTTAAAATCATTGAAGGTTTTACGATTGGCTAATTTGTGATTTTTTTGCCGATCCTGGTAATTGCCCTCGAAGACGGATGTACTCCATTTGTCCAACTCAACAGCTAACCATGACTCTTTTTTCTTTTCGGATTTTGAATTATAAATTTCTTGCGGCATCTCCACGGATACGGACCGTTTAGGTCGTGAAGCCTTGGAAGGATCGCGTTCCACGAGTTTATACTTTTTACCACCTAAGTGTTCAGTCCATCCCACGTTTCTTTTTCCTCCTACTTTAAAATAAATACCCTCTCCGTTTCTTGCTGCCGTGCAAGTATAATTCCATCTCGCCTAAAAATTCGATCGAAAATAAATATTTTAACCATATCACCATCAATAGGCATGACTATAAAGCCAGGTTCATTCAAGGTATCACCTCCTTTCGAGAACGTATGTTCGGTTTCGAGGCAGCGATATACAAATACACAGCACGTGTAAGGGGATTAAGTAAGAACTTCTATAACGCGAAGGGGCTCGAAAAAAATTATGTAATTATCCATTGTTGTAAAAACCCCATACTTTTCGCTATATCGATCAATAGCAGCTTGAAGAAACTCTTCTGTAACACCAAGGAAATCAGCTATCTCATAACGGCACTTCGCACCAGTCCCATAAGCTTGAACTATGGAGGACAGAGGGATAAGTCTTTGATACCCCCACTGACGCGCCCTAAGTTCTTGCTTTCGCTTACGAATATCGGATTGATCTAATATATTTCCCGCAGAAGTGTAATGGTGTCCTAATTCTTCGCTTAAAGCGCATAATTTCTCGTATTCAACAAAATCGGCAGAACTATTAAATGTTATAACTCCATCCGTATACAGCGCCTTTAGTCTCTTTGTTTTGAATGGAAATTCTGTAACAAAAACACCCAACAACTCTGCTTCGCTGAGAAGTTCATCTAGCAAACAAATTCACTTCCTTTGTGACTTAATATAATGGGCATATTTCAATATTTCTTCTAATTCATCCTCGGTGTATTCCTCACCGTCGAAATGGGCCGCAATAGTCTCGGGAATATCTCTCGGGGAAGCAACTCCTGCCTCTGCCATTCTCTCAAGGTCGTCAGTAGTTATACCCAGACCTCTACAAACTTTAATGACGTTATCGACAGAGGCTTTACCTACACCCCTAGTAATCATGGATTGCAATGTGGTGGCCGGTATTCCAATTTCTTCGGCAAAGGCCCTGCGACTCAACCCCTTTTCTTCAATAAGTTTTGAAAGAATATATGCTTTTTCCACTATTATCCGCCTTTCTATCTATACGATATTCCGTATACAAATTAAATACTACAATATAGTTTTGACAAAGTAAAGACCAAAAAAACGCAATTTCATATAAAAAGTACGGAAAATCAGTTGACATTGAACGTAGTTGCGTTTATAGTTTGAATCAACACGAACGCAACTGCGTTCAGTTTAAGGAGGGAGGGATCTGATTTGTTCAAAAATTTGCGGGCTGAAATGGCTAGAAAAAAAGTGAGCGTCGGGGAATTGGCGGCGGTTTTGGGAGTCAGATATGCCACTGCAAGCGAAAAGCTGAACGGTCACTCAAGATTCTACTACGAGGAAGCCACTAAGATCAGGAAACACTTTTTTCCTGAATGCCAATTAGAATATCTATTTGAACAAAGCGAATACACCAAGACCGGGTGAGAATGGTCGATTTAACCAGGGAGCGAGGGGAGAGAATGACAACAGCAGATTTCATAGAAACTCTTCGAGCCGATATAGCGGCGGGAATAAAGGAACAAGTTCTAAGGGAATTGCAGCCGGAAATCGAAAGACGGCTATTCGCCAATAATTTCTCATTGGATGAAGCGTGCCTTTACCTCAAAATTTCCGAAGCGACAATGAGGCGTATGGTTTCTAAAGAAGAAATACCTCATTTCCGAATTCGAGGTTCCTTGCGTTTTCGTCAGATTGATCTGGACAAGCATATCGAAAAATTGGTCCAAGAACGAAAAAGGAGGAAATACCCCTATGAAACAATGGACAACTGTCATGAGCTTTAAGGGATATGACATCCAAATCTTAGATGGAGCGGAAGCGGGCGACATCCAGGGATACATGATTGATCCACCGCTGGCTCCCTCCAAGACATATCCGACCATCGATGCTGCTGTAAAGGATATTGAGAAGTCGGAGCAGAAGCCCGAAATATCACCGGAGA
>NZ_LN909038.1 GCF_001486585.1 Paenibacillus senegalimassiliensis | reverse complement strand
CTCATGTAAACTTGCTGACGAGAACTTTCGTTCTCTTTATTTCTTACTCACTCGTTGTTCAGTTTTCAAAGATCAACTTGCTTTTTCTTCATCACCGCGTTTCAGCGGCAACTTTTATAATATATCACCTTCAGCGGATTAATGCAAGACTTTTTTTGAAATTATCATTTTTTCAATTTCAACAGTCCATCTTGCGCTCGCTGCGGGTAAATATTACTATAACCCAAAGCATGTCCAAATATCAACCCCAAAGAGAACTTTTCTTTAGAACCCAAATCACTTTTCTACAAAGAAGACAGGTCACAGGCAATCATCAGTATGCTCTCCACTCCCAAATACCTCTACAGTCGCTAGGGCACAGCTCAATTCATTTGAAATTTACGTTGTTTATATGTAGCCGAATTACTCCGAAATCACCTTATCTATATGAAGTTGCCGATGCTGCATCAGATTTATGATACCCTCCTCAGTAAACACCATGGGACGCGTAGGTTGGCTTCGGTCCGAAAAAACAATCTCCCCCACACGGCCATCATTCAAACGCACATGCGTGCCCTGATGGAACTGGGTTGTCTTGTCCACGAATGTGTGAACTACGCCGGGGTCCAGCTTGCCAAATGATTCGGAGCGAAGCTCCTCCAGTACCAGATAAGGAGATTGGGTTTGGCGATAGCAGCGTCTTAGTGTCATCGCATGATAGATGTCGGCCACGCCTACGATTTTGGCATAAACATGAATCTGATCTCCTGTTAACTGAAAGGGATAACCGCTTCCGTCTATTTTTTCATGATGCTGCAAGGCTGTTAGTTTAACCCCCTCATTGATTGCCGATAGCTTGCGCAATTGCTGATACCCATAGGTCGTATGCCTTCTCATCTCTTCCGTTTCCTGAGGTGTTAGCGGGGTAGGCTTGTACAATAACGCCAGAGGCAATTGAGTATTCCCTATATCATGCAGTAGTCCGGCAAAAGCAACCTGCATCCAGTCCTTCTGTGGCAAACCATGCCACTTAGCCAGCAAGTATGAGGTTAACGACGTAAGTATCGCGTTGTGATAGAAATAATCGGCTTCCTTAAAATTCCGAGGGACAAAGGTTAAAATGCGATAATATGGCAACAGGTCAATCAGTATTTCCAATTGATGTCGAAGATCATATAAGGGTAGTTCGGCAACAAATGCAGATTGAAAAGCGTTTCTCGTAAGTTGGAGCATCCGCTCATATTCCTGATGGAAAGAGGTCTGCGGACTAACCGCAAGGACTTCTTTGTTATTCACCTGCTTCATCTGCTCCCCAGCTAGGGATATGTCTACTTGTTCGTTTACAGGTAGCGCAGTCAACCTCTCCACCATCGCTGGTATTGAAACATCCTCCACCTCAATTTGAGGGACCAGGAAAGCCCGAATGAGCTCCACATCTCTCAAATCAAGAACCTTTCCCTTTTGCAGCAAGAGACCACCTAACGGACTGTACACATGACTCGTAAGCTTAACTCCGGGCTGAACATCCATGATCGAAATATTCGCCATTTTCCTACCCTCTCCTTAAAGGATATCACTTAGAGACCATCTTCCCCATGATTCGACATAGGTATAAAGAACTACAATCCTGTCCCCTATCATTATAGTATGCTACCAAAATAAAAAGAACCCCCGTCACCGGCAATGTCATTAAGTTAAGGAATGAGCCCAGAATCAAGAAAAAGAGCAGGTTATCGAAAAGATAGCCCGCTCTTTTTTTTGCGCCGACAACAAGGAAAAAGGCTTGACAAGTGGTCTGAAATGTGTGG
>NZ_LN909037.1 GCF_001486585.1 Paenibacillus senegalimassiliensis | reverse complement strand
TCCGTCTTTCCCAAGTCTCCCATGCGAGAGGCTTGCGTATCCGGTATTAGCTAACGTTTCCGTTAGTTATCCCAGGCTTACAGGCAGGTTACCTACGTGTTACTCACCCGTCCGCCGCTAAGTTATTCAGGAGCAAGCTCCCCAATAACTCCGCTCGACTTGCATGTATTAGGCACGCCGCCAGCGTTCGTCCTGAGCCAGGATCAAACTCTCCAATAAAGTGTTTGACTTGCTCATGTAAACTTGCTGACGAGAACTTTCGTTCTCTTTATTTCTTACTCACTCGTTGTTCAGTTTTCAAAGATCAACTTGCTTTTTCTTCATCACCGCGTTTCAGCGGCGACTTTTATAATATATCACAGGCAATGCTGTTTTTGCAAGAGTTTTTTTGAAAAAACTTATTTAACTCTTTTTCGCTTAGCCTGTAGCTCATCCCGCCCAAAGCAGGGACGAATGCTAATTTAACATAAGCTTCGCCCTGCCGTCAACTCCTAATTTCATATTAAGGCTTTGCTTGTGGAAGACGTACCCGGCGAGCATATTTAGATAGCTCTCGTGAAGGAGCAAACCGGGCATACATTCGGAACACCGTTTTGTATCTGTTGGCGATGGCCTCGCGTATATCCTGATCCAGCCGCATATCGCTCATATCGAGTAACATTTCATCTAACTCTTTTCTAAGCACATAGTCCAATTCCTTGTATTCATGGTCGGTAAATAGCATGCCCAACATTGCGCAACATCTCCTCGCTCAGCATAGTTATCCGGTACAGGCCACGGGGAACGTCGTTATCAAACATTACCCTCTCCCCCTAAGCCGAAACCAACTTCTAAAGGCGCTTTAATGGTATGCACATATTTTGGGAAAATTATGAATGCAGAACAAAAGTTTTATCCCATGAATTAGAATTAGGATGAGGCGCCTCCCATTAGATAAAAGGTTAAGGTGCTTTCCACGATAGCGGCCACCAGCAGCAATATAACGATCCACACTGCACCACGCCCCAGACTGATAAAGAACTCCCGCCATTTCACCGTCCGGTCGGAAGCATCTCTCGCTCCAAGCTCACCCAGACTCTTCAAGCCTAGATAACCGAACTGCATGCCAAAGCCTGCAGCCAGAAGTATAGCCGGAATCTCGATGATGCCATGCGGCAGCAGTCCGCGTACAATCATCTCCAGTACATTTGCCCCGCCGGAGCCTGCATAGGCAACCACAAAGCCCAATATAATGCCATTCATAAGCAGAAAGAAAAACGGAATGACGCCCAGCAAAGCTCCAAGCAGCATGATGGCTACGCTTTTGATGGCATTATTCGCAAATATAAAGAGAAAAAAGCTGACTTCAGGATTGTCCGAAGCCGCCAGGTTGCGGCTATGCTCACCCAGACGCTCAATTTCTGGCATCACCAGGTCAGCAATGGACTCAACATTACTAGCTCCCACGAAAGCTCCCGCCGCAAAAATAATCAAAGCAATAAACATCGCTGTTCTATATTTCAGTATGTCTCGGCCAAAATGCCGGATTGAGAACATTTTATCTCCTCCTTCTATGTTGTAGGGACAAGGACGTCATAAAGCTTGGATAATCGCATACATTGTACAAGCGGACCAGTTCCATATCATTCATTCTGATGAAGAGAGGGGCTTATTATTTCATGAACAACTTCTTCTATGTCCTGAGCGGGAAGAAAATCAAGCGGTTTTTCTTTGTATTTGTTGCAGCCCTGTTTACGGCCGGCATCATTTACGTAGAGCAGGGACACGTAACCGTGTTCTCCGAGGAGGGCGCACCATCGGCCATCTATAGTGTGTCCACAAGCAAAAAAGTCATTGCCCTGACCTTCGATATCAGTTGGGGCGATACGCGGGCTGAACCCATCCTCAAGGTGCTTAAGGATAAGAATGTGCAGAAGGCCACCTTCTTCCTGTCCTCCCCCTGGAGTAAAACCCATCCGCAAATTGTGCAAGCCATCCAGCAGCAGGGATACGAAATTGGCAGCCATGGGCATAAGCACGTCAATTACAGCAGCTTAAGTGATGAGGAAATACAGCAACAGCTTAGCGCAGCTCACACCATCCTGAGCGATTTGACGGGCAAGGCTCCGAATTTGCTCCGTTTGCCCAATGGAGACTTCGATAAGCGAGTGCTTCAGATTGCTGCGAATCAGGGATACCAAGTCATTCAATGGGATACCGATTCCCAGGACTGGATGAACAAAGGCGTGCAAACGATTGTGGACCGTGTTACTAAGAAAGCCCACCCCGGCGATATCGTCTTGTTCCATGCTAGCGATTCCGTTAAGCAGACCCATGAGGCACTGCCGCTGGTAATTGATGAATTAAGAAAGCAAGGATACGAATTCGTCAGCGTGACCGACCTACTTCAGGAAGCCAGCGTCCAAGGCAATGATGTTCGAGATCAAACCTGGCTGCAAGAGCAGATCAATACAGCGGTCGGTATGTAGATGTGAAGACAAACAGCGCCCACCTTTCCAGACCGGGCGTTGTTTTGTTTATTTTCCAGGCTTCAAAACCCGGTGCAAAATCAAAATCTGATAAGCGTTACAAGCAATCAAAGGTGCAACAATCCAGGCCGTAGCTTGATTGACATTAATCTGCAATACACCCACCATCTCCACGATGGTGAACGCGAGCATAAAGAACAAAGTAGGAATCCAGGCCGTAGCATTAGTCATCCTAACCTTGTAATAGGCAGTGCCTAGCCCGATGAACAGCAGCACCACGCCTAAGATGAGATCGGAATTCCCCCGCTCACCCACCCCCATGAAGCTGCGGAAGAACATTAATTCCAACAGAGCCAAAACGGCAAACACCAGTTGAATGTACTGCCATACTCTTCTGGAGAATATGCCACTCCCCATGTAGTTGACCATCAAATAAGCAAAAAAGCCCATTTGCGAATAAACGCTGACCATCACGCCAACACCAAGTAAAATTCCGATATTGACGAGCACGTCAGTGATTCCCTTATACTGCATCGTATCTGTCCATTGTATCAGCAGACCTACGATCAACGAACCGGCCGCACCAACGGCCAGCGTTGTCCAGAATAAATAAAGCCAATTTTTCAGGTTCAAACCATACACCCCCACTACCGAAATATTTTACCAACGATCCCGTTAAAAAACCATGGTTTTCCCGCTTTTGGTCGGGATAAATCTGCCGTGAGTCTGCATAC
Organism: Paenibacillus senegalimassiliensis; assembly: GCF_001486585.1. Lineage (GTDB taxonomy): Bacteria > Bacillota > Bacilli > Paenibacillales > Paenibacillaceae > Fontibacillus > Fontibacillus senegalimassiliensis. The sequence goes on along the minus strand of NZ_LN909037.1, from coordinate 74,225 downwards.
TAACCTTAGTAATAAGGATAAGGAGGAAGGGACCATGAAAGGGCGGGCTATCCGTTGGATTTTATGCTTCTTATGTGCATTTACTCTTCCGTTAGCAGCATGCGGTTCTGAACAAAGCTCCTCCTCTTCACAGGGCGGCAGCTATAAAGAAACCAAATCCATGGTGATTGACATCCTCAAGACGGATGAAGGCAAGAAGGCCATATATGAGGCACTCAGCACTCCTCAGAGCAGTAGTGGCGAAGGGGAAGGCGGCGGCGGTTCGGAAAGTGGAAGCGGCGGTGGAGAAGAAGGCCAAGGTGGAGAACAAGCGCAAGGCGGAGGGACTATGGGTGTGAAGATGCTCCTCCCTTCCAACACTTCCAGTGAGGTTAGAATGGCAGTCAAGGAAACGATCACTTCTCCAGAATATAAGAAGGAAATCGAGAAGATCATGACTGACCCGCAATTTGCCGGGGATTTTGCCAAAGCCATCAATTCTCAGAGCAAGGATCTGCATCTGCAATTAATCAAGGACCCTACGTATCAGAAGTCGGTATCCGAGATGATGAAATCTCCGGAAGTCATGAAGATATTTCTCGATCTAACCAAGACGCCGGATTACCGTAAGCAATCCATGACGGTGATGCAGGAAGCGATGCAAAGTCCTATATTCCGTATGGAAGTGCTTGAGCTGTTGAAGACCGTCGTTCAGGAACAGCTTCAGCCAAGTGTGGAGAAGGAGCCTAAGAAAGAGGAAAAGAGTGGCGGCGAAGAAGAAAGTGGACAAAGTGAAGAGGAAAGCAGCGGTGGTGGAGAAGAATCTTCTTAAGGTTAAAAAAAGACTGACCCTACGGGGTCAGTCTTCGCATTTTGCCATGATGGTTCGGGCCAGATCATCATATAATTGGCCAACCGGGCTTGCTGCCTTATAAACAGATGGGGAGAAGTCTGGCTCCGCGGGATGATTATCCGGCGCCCCAAGCGGAATTTGGGCCAACAATTCCGTATGCAACGCTTCGGCCAATTGCGCCCCACCGCCACGTCCGAATACATATTCCTTCTCTCCACATTTGGAGCATTCATAATAAGCCATATTCTCGACCACGCCCAGCACTTCATGCTCGGTGCGTATTGCCATCGTACCCGCTCTGGCAGCTACGAAAGCAGCCGTTGCATGCGGGGTTGTCACAATGATCTCCCGGCTATGCGGAATCATCTGATGGACGTCCAGGGCGATGTCTCCCGTTCCAGGCGGAAAGTCCAGCAGCAGGTAATCCAGCTCCCCCCACCGCACATCACTGAAGAACTGACGTAGCATTTTGCCAAGCATAGGTCCTCTCCAGATGACAGGATTATTGTCCTGGATAAAGAATCCCATCGACATCACCTTCACGCCGAACCGTTCCACCGGTACAATATCCCCTTCATCAACTAACGGAGCTTCTTCAATTCCCATCATATCGGGAATACTGAAGCCATAAATATCTGCATCAATGAGTCCAACCTTCTTGCCTTGCCGGGCCAAGGATACCGCCAGGTTCACCGTCACGGTAGATTTGCCGACGCCTCCCTTGCCGCTGGCCACGGCTATGAACTGCACACCTGACCTCGGATCGAGAATTGGCAAGTGCTCTAGCCCTGCGCCATGCCCCTTAAGGGCTGGCTGACGAGCTTCTTCTTCATCTACAGGCTCCGGCCCCAATGCCGCCACGCGCTCTTGCTCAGACGCTTCACGGACACGCAGATGGACATCCGGAATACCCAGGCCAGATAGCCGATCACGAATATCTTGCTCCACCTCAGCCTGTTGTTCACTATTTTTGTCTACACACAGTACGGTTAACGATACTCTGTCTTCTTTAATCATGATATCGCGAATCCACTGCAAGTCCACCAGACTTAATCCGGAAGCAGGCTCCGCAACTGGCCGCAAAGCCGCTTGAAGTTGTTCCTTCGTTACCAATAACAGCACCTCGACTTTATCAGATAATGGACAGGTCCATGATGTTGTTTATTATACCATTACCTGACATCCTGTGCCGGGGTTTGTCCCTTCTCGCCGGATGAATATCGCAAAATCCCTTGATAAATGGAAGCCGCCACCTTGCGTTGATAAACCTCATTGCCAAGCAGACGTGCTTCTTCAGGGTGAGACAGGAACCCTACTTCAATCAGTACGGATGGAATCTTAACCATCTCCAGCAAGTACACCTTCTGATCCGCCGGCTTGGCGACCCGATCCGTATTTTCCAAGTTCCGGGTCAACTCCTCCTGAACCATCGCAGCCAGGCCTGGACTATCAGCATGATTGGGATAATAGAAGGTTTGAGCCCCATGCCAGCGTGGCGAAGGTATGCTGTTCATATGAATGCTCACCAACAAGTTAGCTTGCTGTTCCTCTACAAACCGAACCCGGGTCTTCAGGTCCTCTGTCTTGCGCTTACTATATCCTCTTGTATCCGGAGCAGCAAGGTCCTTATCCTCTTCACGGGTCATGACCACAATAGCACCAGCTTGCTGTAAATAATCACGAAGGTATAGAGACACGGCCAGGTTAATATCCTTCTCAATCAACCCCTCGCGACTACTCGCTCCCCCATCCGGTCCACCATGCCCTGCATCCAGAACAATCACCTTCCCGGCCAGCGGCAGGCTCCAATACTTCCATACTTTCTGAGTAGGCACCTGATAAAGGGCGACCCCCATCACCAGCGCTAATAGCAAGACACCCAATAATGTCAGCTTAATATGACTCAAGGAAATCCATACCGTCACTTTCTCACGATCGCGCATAAAAAAGCCACCTCTCTCCTTCATGACATTACTCATGATATGGGACAAGGTGGACAAATATGACTTACTACTTGCGGTTATTACGTAGTTACTGAGGTACCTGCTGTTTCATTCCTTCAATCAAGATTTGAGCCACCTCAGGTCTTGTAAATTCTGGCGGTGGGCACACCCCTTCGCGCAGCAGTCCTCGCACCTTGGTGCCAGATAACGTTAAGTGATCTTCGTGCGGATGAGGACAGGTCTTGCTCGAAGCCATGTTGCCGCATTTGGTACAAAAAAAGCTATGCTCAAAAAACAGCGGTGATATATCCAGCTCCTCCGGTGTAAAGTTACTGAAAATCTCCTGGGCCTCGTAGGTCCCGTAGTAGTCGCCTACACCGGCATGGTCCCTGCCTACGATGAAGTGCGTACAGCCATAATTCTTCCGCACAATGGCATGGAATATGGCTTCCCTTGGCCCAGCATAACGCATAGCCGCAGGGAATACCCCCAGAAAAGTCCGATCCTCAGGGTAATAGTTCGCCAGCAAAGCCAAATAACTGCTCATGCGCACATCTGCAGGAACATCATCGGATTTCGTCTCCCCTACCAACGGATTCAGAAATAACGCATCAACTATTTCCATCGCACTCTTCTGAATATATTCATGGGCCCGATGTACAGGATTACGGGTTTGAAAGCCAACAACGGTTCTCCACCCTTTCTCAGCAAAAATACGCCGAGTCTCCGCCGGGTCGAAATAAAATTCCCGGAAGCGCTCCGGCTGTGGACGATTCAGCACTTGTACGGAACCACCTGCATAATGAGGAGAACGTTCAAGCAACTTCTTGACACCGGGATGCTCAGGATCATCGGTCTTGAATACATTTCGCGCTTCTTCTCCCTGATCCACAGTGAAGATACTCTCAATGTCCAGCAGGCCGTATATAATTCCATCTTGTTCCCCCACTAGGGCAACACGCTCACCTATTTCCAGTGCCTTGGCTTGCTCCCCAGGAATAGAGAGGGTGATAGGAATACTCCAGGGGGTACCATCCTTAAGCCGCATCCGCTGCACTACAGAGCGATAGTCGGCTTCGTTCAAGAAGCCAGTTAACGGTGAGAAGGCCCCTACTCCAATCAAATCCAAATCGGAAATGGCCCAGGTATTGAGGCGGATGGTGGGAAGCCCTCCGGCCAGGCTGAGAAGACGTTCTCTCTCCTCCCCCGTCACTAACCGATTAATCAGGCTGCCTCCATGCGGTAGAATCCTCGTCACTTGATCTCCTCCAGTCATGATTTCCATGGAACCGTCTTCTGTACTACTTGTGCAGACCGCATTCCGTTTTCTCCGATCCAGACCAACGTCCTGCACGCGGATCCTCTCCAGGCATGACTTGCCGCGTACAATACTCACAACCAATACTCGGATAATTGCGCTCATGCAATGGGTTGTATATGACTTCATTCTGCCGAATATATTGCCATACATCTTCGGATGTCCAATGAGCTATAGGATTAAATTTGATGAGGCCAAATTTGCTGTCATATTCTATCTTCTTGGCGTTAGCCCGAGTTGGCGCTTGATCCCGGCGTATTCCGGTAATCCATGCCTCATAATTGGATAAGATTCGGGTTAGCGGCTCAACCTTCCGCAGGTTACAGCATGTATTAGGATCTGTCTTCCAAAGTGCTTCGCCATACTGATGTGCCTGCTCTTCCGGAGTTAACTTGGGCGATACCCGCACAAATTCAAGCTCATACCTAGCCTGTAGCAAATCACGAGTTGCGTAGGTCTCTGCAAAGTGAAAATCGGTATCCAGGTAAAAAATATCACTGGAAGGGCTGATCTTCTGCAGCATATCGACCAACACGACATCCTCCGCACCGAAGCTACAGGCAAAGGTGATGTTCGGAAAGGTTTGGACAGCCCAGGCAATGACTTCTTCCGGGGTAGCCTGCTCCAGTTCCTCCGCCTTCTCTTCAATGAGCCGTTCTTTTTCCAACAAGTTCAATGTTCTCGGACCTCCCACAATAGGTTGGTTATAGATGGTATAATTCCCACTAAACACATTTGAATTATAATTAGAGTATAAAACAACATCGCTATAAGTCAACCCATAAAAAGGGACAGACATCAAAAAAAGGATCTGCCCCTGAATATCAGGAAGCCGATCCTTAGTTCATCTAACTTTGTACTTGATTACTCTTCAATCTTGATGGCATGCTCCGAGGTATCTCCGACTTCTGCCATTTCATCCAAAGCATATTCTACAAGGGCTTTGAAGTTATTGGAGGATGTAGTCGCTCCTGCAATGACATCCACATCGCCAACCAATTGCTTATCAACCAGTGCCTTCTCCAGCTCCTCCGTATACTTGGCCGGATAAGTCCCCGATTTAGGCTCCATTGCCGCCTTATAGCCCTCATCCTCTGTCTTAAGCTTACCTTCCTCATTCGTATAGTCGAAGTTGGCCGATTCAATCTTGTGATCCTTAATCACCAGTTCCAGTTGGGGCTTCCAGCCATGATCATCAAAGGCTTCGGCCGCTACTTTATAAGTGCCATCGTCATATAGATTAACTACAGCATCATTGGTATCACCTGTCTTGGCATGCTCCAGAGCCGCAGCCGCCAACTCATTGAAGTTCCGTGAGGAATGGGTTGCTCCAGTCACAGCATCTACCTTAGACGCATCCTGAACCTCCACGAGCTTGGTTCCCAGTTGATCAAAGGCTTCACGCGGTGACATTTTATTGAAATCAGTAAATGCCTTGGTGTAGTTCTCGTCGTTGGTTCTCAAATCTCCACTTTCATTGGTGTAATCATAATAGGCCTGCTCGACCTTCCCGTCCTTCACTGTAACTTCAACGTATGCAATCCAGTTTCTTACGTCTTTACGGTCATAAATTCCTTTATAGGTTCCATCTTGCAAATCTCCACCAGCCGCTGTACCGCTCGCTGGAGCTGCCGCATCATTACCGCCGCCGTTGCCCGCAGCAGCATTGTTTGCAGGTTCTTGAGCGTTGCCACCACAAGCGGCAAGCGCCAAGGCAAGGATGAGCATAGATCCGATTACTTTCATATTTTTCAAGATAAAGACCCCCATTTTTTTACATTGTTGTTATTTCACCTAGATCGTATCATGGGGCGATTTTCATGTATGTGAATTTTTGCACATAATAAAGGACTCGAAGCTTAATAAGCCTCAAGCATGGCAGCCAAGAATGCTTTGTATTGCTCCACATAGGACAAAGGCTCAATAATCTTAATGTCTGACCCGAACCCAGCCAAGAATTGAAACCCCTCCCGATCCTGAGGAACGCCAATTGAGGCGATCAGACGCTCCGGATTAGAGGCATCAATACATTTGCGGCCATATCTCTCAATCAATTGTTCTCTGATACGCAGTGTGATCAGCACTTGGATATCGACGAGCTTGCTGTAATAATTCTTTGGCTCCAGATTGCTGGCACTATCCTCTCTTGGGGAGAATCTACCCTTTTCCAATCTGCATTGCTCGGTTCTTGACAATTTGAATGTTCGGTATGCCTGACGCTCAAGGCAATAACCTTTGAGATACCAACTTTGCTCGCTGAAATGAAGAAAATAAGGCTCCACCGTCCTTTTTGTAGCGACTCCGTTCCGATCCAGATAGTCGAAAGAAAGCAAATTGTTTTGCGCAATGGCCTGCTGACATACATTCAGAATGGAATGGGTGTCTGACCGACCTTCCCAATCGTAGAAGGAAAGTTGAATAACTCCCTTACGTGAGGTAGAGCTAAGCATGGATTGTATTTTCTTAATCGTTAGCTCCACTTCTTTACTCACCAGCAATTGCTCCAGTCCGCTAAGTGCAGTCAACACATTCTCCAGGTCTGCTTGAGTTAACAAGCGCTTATCCAATTTATAGGTATCCATAATGGCATAGCCCCCATGAACGCCATGAATGGCATAAATCGGAATGTTAGCTAAGCCCAGCATATCCATGTCACGAAGAATCGTGCGTTTGCTAACATTGAACATATTGGCAAACGCCGAGGCTGACACTGTATTTTTTTGCAGTAAAATCATCACGATAGAGATCAATCGCTCCAGTCTGTTCATTCGTGCCTCCTGGTATTACTTTTTATCCTACTGCAGAATAGATGACAATAAAGCTGTCACCTATTATACCTCATACTGTCTATATACAAAAAAGGAGGTATTACAATGGCAGTAATAACGTATTTGAATTTTGAGGGAAATGCAGAGGAAGCAATTCATTTTTATACTCTGGCGTTTCAAGCCGATCGTGTAAAGAAGGTTCGTTTTGGTGACATTCCGCAGAATCCTGAGTTCCCCTTACCGGAGCAAGAGCAGGCTATGATTATGGAATCATCTCTGGAGTTTGCTGGGGGACGATTGATGATATCCGACGTGTTACCGTCTATGAAGAGTACCATGGGTGAGGTGGTGAAGGGGAACAATGTAATAATCTCTATTGTAATTGATGACAAAGATGCGCTTAAGCAATATTTTGACCAATTGTCCGATGGTGGGCATGTAATTATGCCGTTGGGGAAGGTTCCCTGGTCCTCCTGCTTCGGCATGCTGGTTGATCCTTTCGGTATCGTATGGAAATTCAATAGCGATGCGGACAAGTTCCTTGATCAGGTGTTAGCGGGCTCTTAAGGAATAGGATAGGTATTTTCCAAATTAATTTTTATCAGAGCTTGCCCCTACGTCATCCTTGATGATTTTGGGACAGGCTCTTTTAGTGTGCCTAAAAAACAAAGCCCCTGACCACGAGGGCCAAGGGCTGAGATTCCTTGATGTACAAGGGATATTAACGTTTCGAGAACTGAGGAGCACGGCGAGCTGCTTTAAGGCCGTATTTCTTACGTTCTTTCATACGTGGGTCACGAGTCAAGAAGCCAGCTTTCTTCAAGCTGGAACGCAACTCAGGATCTGCTTTGAGCAATGCACGGGAGATACCGTGACGAATTGCACCTGCTTGACCAGACGTACCGCCACCATGAGCGATAACCAATACGTCATAGCTACCCAGTGTTTCAGTCAAAGTCAAAGGTTGTTTAACGATCAGTTTAAGAGTTTCCAGACCAAAATATTCATTGATGTCACGTTTATTAATGACAATGCGTCCTTCACCCGGTACAAGGCGAACACGAGCTACCGAATGTTTACGACGACCTGTCCCATAGTATTGTACTTGTGCCATGAAACTGTCCTCCTTTTAATTAACCGCGAAGTTCGTAAACTTCAGGATTTTGTGCTGCGTGTGGATGCTCAGTGCCTGCATATGCTTTCAGTCTCAGCTTCATCTTCTCGCCTTGACGAGTTTTAGGCAACATTCCGTAAACAGCGGCTTCAATTACACGTTCTGGCTTAGTTCTCAGCATATCCTTAGCAACGGTTACTTTCAAACCGCCTGGATGCAGGGAATGACGATAGTATTTTTTGTTATCCAATTTCTTACCTGTCAAAGCAATTTTCTCGGAGTTGATTACGATAACAAAGTCACCGCCGTCAACGTGTGGAGTAAATTGTGGTTTGTGTTTACCGCGAATAAGAGCAGCAACTTCGCTAGCCAGACGGCCCAGCGTTTTGCCTTCGGCATCAACAATATGCCAATTGCGCTCAACTTCGCTTGGCTTCGCCATATAAGTGGTACGCATGTAAAGATCCTCCTTCAATTTCGTCCGTTATGGTTCAGTAATGCTGAGAACGATCTTGCTCTTCGGGTACATGACCTTCTCAGCATCTTTATCTTTGATCGTTTCATTTCATGTTTGATTAGTTAATAAAACTAGCTCAATCGGCTTTCTCGATTGGGGGCTGTGGGATAGCCATCAAGAAAACACAACTTTTATTTTACAGAATACAGAATCAATTTGCAAGCTTTTTTTCGCAAATTACGCCTGTTAATCAAACAAATCGCCAAACACGTCTAGCACTGATTTTTTCTTTCGCTTGTGATACCCCTTATCGTCCCCATACCGTGTCTCCTTGCGGTCAAACGAACGTGGAACATCCTCATCGTAGTCTGGATGACGTGATTCTCTCGGGCGATCATATTCCCGCTCATCATACCACTCGTTAAATGCCGGACGAATCTCGCGAATTTCCTTCATCAGCTTCTCCAGTTCCCCACGATCAAGCCATACCCCTTTGCATTCAGGGCAGACATCGATCAATACACCATCCTTCTCAACCTGTCTCATACGAACATCATTACATATCGGGCATCTCATGAAATTACCTCCTCAGGATGAACACATACTCACATTTTTAAATATTAAATATGTTACGTATGACACCTGCCAGGGTTTCACTCGAATTATTGATCCTCATACTCGACGTTCCAGAGCATAAGCCCTTTACTTTCAGCCGTTGGTCCAGCCGCTGCCCGGTCCTTCGCCTCCAGAATATCCTTCATACTTGCAGCAGAACGTTTTCCCTCTCCCACTTGCAGCAAAGTCCCTACGATAATACGCACCATATGCTGAAGGAACCCATTTCCCGTAATGTATAAATGGATGACCCCCTGGTCTTGTCCCTGGATTCGACTGCCGGGAATATCCATGGATGGGTCCATCACCAGACGTGCATCATATATAGTACGAACATGACTTGTCTTCGTAGAGTGACGGGAGGCAAACGAGGTGTAATCATGGGTTCCCAGTAAAAAGGGTAAGCCCTCACGCATCGCCTCTAAATCAAGCTTACCAGGATGATGAAGCTGGTAGTTGCGGTGGAACACATCTGGAACCCGATTAGCATTGATGGTGTATCGATAGGTCTTTCGCTTGGCTGATCGCCGGGAATGAAAGTCTAGTGGAACCTCCGTTGCAGAAATAACCCGAATGTCGGCAGGGAGGCGACCATTTAGCGCCATTCTCCAGCGTTCTACAGGAATCTGTGATTCCGTATGAAAGTGAAAGGGCTGCTCACGCGCATGCACTCCTGCATCTGTACGTCCGGAACCATGAATTTTAATGGTCTCTCCGGTAAGATGCTGGATGGCGGCTTCGATATGATCCTGCACCGTATTGCCGTCCGGCTGAGTTTGGAATCCAAAATAAGGCGTCCCATCATAGCTGACGGTCATAAGCAAATTACGCATCGGGTTCTTCCTTTCCAGGTCGATTAATCAAGCAATCCAGACATACATAAAAAAACTCTCCGAAAGCCATGCCTGGGCGGCAAGCCGACAGAGAGTTTTTGCAAGTAGAACAAAGTGGTCTGCCGGGAATTAAGCCCGGTCTACCAGTTCCAGATAAACCATAGGAGCAGCGTCACCGCGGCGAGGTCCCAGCTTGAGGATACGAGTGTATCCGCCTGGACGGCTGGAGTAACGAGTTGCGAGTTCACTGAACAGCTTTTGGATTGCATCCTGCTCACCATCGATAGATTCGCGGCGAACATAAGCTGCTACTTGACGACGGGCATGCAGATCACCACGTTTTGCTTTGGTAATCAGCTTCTCAGCGATCGAACGAACTTCTTTCGCTTTCGCTTCCGTCGTTTGGATGCGCTCGTATAAGAACAGGTCGGTTACCAAGTCACGAAACAAAGCTTTACGTGCGCTGGCATCGCGGCCCAACTTTTGGTATGCCATGAGTTTTCCCTCCTTCGCTAGAACGATTCAAGCTATCTTACTCTTCTGTACGCAATCCCAAACCAAGCTCTTCAAGCTTCTCTTGAACTTCTTCCAAAGATTTACGACCCAGGTTACGCACCTTCATCATATCTTCTTCCGTTTTCGTGGTCAGCTCTTGTACCGTATTAATGCCGGCACGTTTAAGACAGTTATAGGAACGAACGGAGAGATCAAGCTCTTCTATCGTCATTTCAAGCACTTTTTCCTTCTTGTCTTCTTCCTTCTCGACCATGATTTCTGCGTCTTTCGCTTCGTCCGTGAGGCCCACGAACAGGAAGAGATGCTCGGTCAAAATCTTTGCACCGAGACTAACCGCTTCTTCTGGTCTAATACTGCCATCGGTCCACACTTCAAGCGTGAGCTTGTCGTAGTTGGTCACTTGGCCAACACGGGTGTTCTCCACCGCGTAGTTGACGCGAGTAATCGGGGTATAGATCGAATCGACAGGAATGACACCAATCGGCTGATCGTCTCGTTTGTTCCGATCTGCTTGAACATAACCGCGACCGCGACCCGCATAAATACGCATGTGAAGTCTTGATCCCGGCTCTAACGTAGCAATATGCAGATCCGGATTAAGAATTTCAACATCACTATCCGCACGGATGTCACCTGCTGTGATGACTCCTTCGCCTTCCGCATCGATCTCAAGGATTTTCTCCTCGTCCGAGTGGATTTTAAGCGAGAGAGCCTTCAAGTTCAGGATAATTTCCGTAACGTCTTCCATTACGCCAGGGACGGTTGCAAATTCATGCAGAACTCCATCGATTTGGACCGAGGTTACCGCAGCACCCGGCAGAGAAGAGAGCAAAATCCGGCGAAGCGAGTTGCTCAATGTGATGCCATACCCACGCTCAAGTGGTTCTACTACAAATTTCCCATAGGTGCCTTCATCGTTAACTTCTACGGTCTCAATTTTTGGCTTTTCGATTTCTATCACGAAGTACCCCTCCTTCAAAACGTCGTTCCTTGAAAACTGCCAGGTTTGCTGAAGTCGATCATGCAGTATGCCTAAACAACCATTGTTACCAATTGGCCCTGTTGTTATACCACAGCTTCAGTACGGCTTCATTAAACGCGGCGGCGTTTTGGAGGACGGCAGCCGTTATGAGGAATCGGAGTTACGTCTTTAATCATGTTAACTTCAAGGCCTGCCGCTTGCAAGGAGCGGATAGCGGCTTCACGACCTGCACCAGGACCTTTAACCATAACTTCAACACTCTTCATGCCATGTTCCATAGCTGCTTTAGCCGCAGATTCTGCAGCCATTTGCGCAGCAAATGGAGTAGACTTACGAGAGCCTCTGAATCCAAGACCGCCGGAGCTGGCCCAAGAGATCGCATTACCATGCGGATCTGTAATGGTAACAATCGTATTATTGAAGGTGGAGCGGATATGTGCCACACCAGATTCAATATTTTTCCGGTCACGACGTTTAGTACGTACGACTTTTTTTGGTTTAGCCATTGTCTGTTATCCCCCCTTCTTACTTCTTCTTGTTCGCTACAGTACGACGAGGACCCTTACGAGTACGGGCATTCGTTTTCGTACGTTGTCCGCGAACCGGCAAGCCGCGACGATGACGCACTCCACGGTAGCAGCCAATTTCGATCAAACGTTTAATATTTAAGGAAATTTCACGACGCAGGTCACCTTCAACCTTGACCGTCTTGTCGATCGTTTCGCGTAGTTTGCTAACCTCATCTTCCGTCAAATCACGAACACGAGTGTCCGGATTGATGCCTGTTGTGCTCAGGATTTTCTGGGAAGTCGTTTTACCGATTCCGAAAATGTAAGTTAAGGCGATCTCAACGCGTTTATCACGTGGCAAATCCACACCAGCTATACGTGCCATTTTACGCTACACCCCCTTCATTAACCTTGTTTTTGTTTGTGTTTCGGATTTTCGCAAATCACCATGACATTGCCTTTGCGACGAATGACTTTGCATTTTTCGCAAATCGGCTTTACAGAAGGTCTTACCTTCATGCTGATTACCTCCTTAAAGTTTTGCTGAGCAAAACTACTTCGTAAGGATAAGCTTTGTTTTACATTAAGTAAAACGGACCCTGAAGCATCCGCTAGTTTGCGAAGCATTCTTAGGTTTGCAAATCAAAATATAACCTTGAAACAACTCAACCTGAATATTGTACCACACTTTTGTGGTAAATGGTATAGCTATTATTTACGGTAAGTGATACGTCCTTTGCTTAAATCATAAGGTGAAAGCTGTACCACTACCTTGTCTCCCGTCAAAATACGAATAAAGTGCATCCGCAGCTTTCCGGAAACGTGAGCGAGAATTTGATGACCATTCTCAAGCTCTACTTTAAATGTTGCATTCGGCAACGGCTCAATCACCGTGCCTTCGACTTCAATGACATCCTCTTTAGCCACAGTCAGTCTCCTTTCTCTTCAGCCATAGAATTGGCGGTATTTTGATAAACGACCACTGCATGGCGCAGTTTGCCGTTTGTCACCCGGCCGGTTTCCTGTAAATTATGAACAATCTCGCTGCTGACTATGGGCAGTAGCTCAAGGTGCTGGGCATTTTTACGCTTTGGCTGGTCAAACTTGCGTTTGTTTCCGTCCGCGATCCAGACGAATCTGTCGTCTACGATCCCGATAATCACATAAATAGCCCCGGCATCCCTGCCTTTAAGAACTTTCACTAATTGACCGATCTGCGGTTCTATGCGGTGCTTCACATTCATCACCTACGCATCCAGCTTCGTGAAAATTTCCATACCGTCCGGCGTCACGGCCACCGTGTGCTCAAAGTGAGCGCATAATGAGCCGTCAACCGTAACCACTGTCCAATTGTCTTCCAACGTTCTGACATATCGCTTCCCTACGTTAACCATCGGTTCGATGGCCAGGACCATTCCCGGCTTAAGCCGTGGGCCCCGATCAGGCAATCCATAGTTGGGAATTTGCGGTTCCTCGTGCAGATCCGAGCCGATGCCGTGTCCGACATATTCCCGAACCACCGAGAATCCGGCAGCTTCGATAAATTGCTGAATGGCATGCGAGATCGTGAACAACCGGACATCCGGCTTAACGAGTGCAAGACCCGCATACAGCGATCCTTCGGTGACTTCCAGCAGTTTCTTGGCTTCCTCCGAAATCTCGCCCACCGGATAAGTCCACGCTGAGTCGCCATGGAAACCACGGAACTCCGCGCCAATATCCAGAGTGATGATATCGCCTTCGTTCAATTTACGTTTGCCAGGAAAACCGTGTACCAATTCTTCGTTGACCGAAGCGCAAATGCTGTAAGGAAAACCGTTGTAGTCCTTAAAGGACGGCACGGCGCCCTGACTGCGAATGTATTTATCGGCGAGTTGATCGAGTTCCCCCGTCGTAACTCCTGGCTTAATCGATTGCGCCATAAGCCTGTGCGTTTCCGCAACGATCCGCCCCGCTTCTCTCATAAAGCCCAGTTCCGTTTCGGATTTACAAATGATCATTACACCTAACCTCGCAGTAATGATATGACTTCTTTCGAAACCATATCGATTTCCTGTTCGCCATTAACTTCGCGCAACAGGCCTTTATCTTCGTAAAACTTCAAAAGCGGTGCGGTTTTGTTGATATATTCGTCCAAACGAGTACCTACGCTCTCTTCATTATCATCAGAACGTTGGTAAAGCTCGCCGCCGCATTTATCACAAATCCCTTCCTGACCCGGAGGATTAAAGATCACATGATAAGTGGCACCGCAGGATTTACAAATCCGACGTCCGGTCAGCCGCGCTAGCAGCTTGTTCCGGTCCACTTTCAAGTTGATGACATGATCCAGCTTGCGACCCAGACCTTGTAGCAACTCCTCCAGCGATTCCGCTTGCGAAAGGGTTCTTGGAAAACCGTCCAATAAAAAACCTTTTTCGCAATCGGGCTGCTGCAAGCGTTCGCGCACGATCCCTACTGTCACATCATCAGGCACCAGAAGTCCCTGGTCCATATATTCCTTCGCTTTCATCCCCACTGGTGTTTGCTGTTTGATCGCCAGGCGAAATGCATCGCCGGTAGAGATATGAGGAATACCGAATTCGTTAACGATGACCTCGGCTTGTGTTCCCTTTCCTGCTCCGGGAGGTCCCATGAATAAAAGGTTCATGTCTTACGCTCCCTCCAAGACTCCTCTATAACAAGAAATAGCGCAGTTAGGTGCCAGGCAAGGCCGATTGAACAGCCCACTCCTGGTACCCACCGACTATTTATTGATGAAACCTTTATAGTGACGTTTGATCAATTGGCCTTCAATGGTCTTCATCGTATCAAGCGCAACGCCGATAACGATCAGAATTGAAGTACCGCCGATCAAAACCGTACGCGGTAGTCCGGCCAACGCTCCCAATCCCATAGGAAGGATGGAAATTGCGGCAAGGAACAACGCACCGGTCATCGTCAGACGGGTCAGGACCCGAGTGAGATAGGTTTCCGTCGTTTTCCCCGGGCGAATCCCCGGAATATATCCACCATTTTTCTTCATGTTCTCAGCCATTTGCTGCGGGTTCATCTGTACAAAAGTATAGAAGAACGTAAAGCCAATGATCATGACAACATAAAGCACCATTCCAAGCGGACGGTTAGTGGACAGGTTATTACTGATCCATTGCGCCCAGCCGTGTGTCGACCAGAAGCTGGCGATAACGACAGGGAATTGCAGCAAGGAAACCGCGAAAATAACCGGAATAACGCCGGCTGCATTGATTTTGAGCGGAATATGCGTATTCTGCCCGCCATACATTTTGTTACCTACCACGCGTTTTGCATATTGCACCGGAATTTTCCGGATTGCTTGTTGGACGTAAATTACGCCAATAACAATCAGTACGCAAACGAGTAAGATCGCGATTGACTTAACCACATTCATAAAGGTTTGGCCATCTACGATAAACTCGGATTGAGCAATCGTCGTGATATGTGTAGGGAACGAAGCAATGATCCCGGCAAAGATAATCAGCGAAATCCCGTTGCCGATCCCTTTATCCGTAATTTGCTCACCCAACCACATAAGGAACGACGTCCCCGCAGTCAACACAATAGCGATGACAAGATAGTCCGCAAAGGTTGCATTCGGTACCATTTGTGTACCATACAAACGGTTAAAGCCAATCGATGTAGCAAAGGATTGAATGATCGCCAAGATCACCGTACCGTAGCGGGTGATTTGGGCCATCTTTTTCTTACCATGCTCCCCTTGCTTGGCCCATTCCGCAAACTTCGGAATAACATCCATGGACAAGAGTTGCACGATAATGGAAGCCGTGATATAAGGCATAATCCCGAGAGCGAAAATGGAGAAATTCGCAAGTGCGCCCCCTGAGAAAGTGTTCAAGAAACCTAGCAAGTCGCTTCCTGCTGTATTGTTGGTTGCTTCAAATACATCTTTGTTCACACCTGGTACCGGAACGAAAGATCCAATCCGGTAGATCAGAAAGATAAACAACGTAAATAGGATACGCTGGCGCAGATCTTGAACGTGCCATATGTTCTTAATGGTTTTAAACATTAGATCACCTCGGTTTTACCGCCGGCAGCCTCGATTTTCTCTACCGCAGATTGAGAGAACTTATTCGCTTTAACTGTCAGTTTGACAGCAATTTCACCGTTGCCCAGAATCTTGATGCCGCTTTTCGCGTCTTTCACGATTCCTTGTTCAAACAACAGTTCAGGAGTAACTTCTGTATCCGCCGCAAAGTTGTTTAAATCCTCGATGTTCAAAATCGCATACTCTTTCCGCGTTGGATTAACAAACCCGCGTTTTGGCAAGCGACGATACAGCGGGTTCTGACCGCCTTCGAAGCCTGGACGCACACCACCGCCAGAACGGGAATTTTGACCCTTATGACCGCGTGTAGATGTTTTACCCATACCGCTACCTGTACCGCGACCCACGCGTTTGCGTTCGTGACGGGAGCCAGGTGCTGGGGATAGCTCATGTAACTTCATCGTTCGTTGCACCTCCTTATTTATTGTTGGCACTTAAAAACTTTCAAAACCTTAACCTTCGATTTCTTGAACCGAAACCAAGTGGCTCACTTGATTAACCATGCCACGAATAGCTGGATTGTCGTTGTGAACTACGGATTGGTTGATTTTGCGAAGTCCCAAAGTTTTAACGGTAGTACGTTGGTTCCCCGGACGACCGATCAAACTACGCACGAGGGTAATTTGCAGTTTAGCCATGAGATTCCCTCCTTAACCGAGAAGTTCTTCGACGGATTTACCGCGTAATTTCGCAACATCCTCAGCGCGTTTCAGACGGGACAAGCCTTCCAAAGTCGCGTTGACCATGTTAATGGAATTCGAAGAACCTAAAGATTTTGTCAAAATGTCGCCTACACCAGCAAGCTCAAGCACGGCACGAACTGGACCGCCAGCGATTACCCCGGTACCTTCCGATGCTGGTTTCAACAGCACACGGCCGGCTCCGAAATGCCCGACTACTTGGTGAGGGATCGAAGTTCCCACGAGTGGAACATGTACAAGATTTTTCTTAGCATCTTCAATTCCTTTGCGAATCGCATCAGGAACTTCGCCTGCTTTGCCGATACCGGCGCCAACCCAACCGTTGCCGTCGCCGACAACAACTAGTGCGCTGAAGCTAAAACGACGTCCGCCTTTAACTACTTTAGCTACGCGGTTAATGTTTACAACTCTTTCAGTCAGTTCTAAAGTATTCGGATCTACACGCAAGTCGTTAACCTCCTTTTAATGATATTTTAGAATTCCAGGCCTGCTTCGCGAGCTGCGTCAGCGAGTGCCTGAATACGTCCATGGTACAGGTATCCTCCACGGTCAAATACAACATTCTTATGACCTTGCTCTTGAGCACGTTTTGCGATCAATTCGCCAACTTTGCGAGCTGATTCCACGTTGGCACCGTTACCGATGGCAGTACTCAATTCTTTATCAACGGTCGAAGCGCTAGCCAGCGTTACGCCTGCTACGTCATCGATCAATTGTGCATAGATATGTTTGGAAGAACGGTATACGTTCAATCTTGGACGAGCTGCCGTTCCTTGGATTTTTCTCCGTACACGCAGATGTCTTTTCAGACGAGCTTTGTTCTTATCACCTTTTGTAATCATGACTTCGATTTCACTCCCTTCGGTTTACCGTTACGCACATTTCCTATCAAGACGCCAGAAAGTGAAGCCTGTTAAGAAGAGGTTTATTTCTTCTTACCAGCCTTACCTTCCTTGCGAATGATGCGTTCGCCTTCATACTTGATCCCTTTGCCTTTATAAGGCTCTGGTGCACGAACAGCACGAATGTTAGCGGCATATTCGCCTACACGTTCTTTGTTGATCCCTTTTACGATGATCTTCGTGTTCACAGGCACTTCGAATTCAATACCTGCTTCCGGAGTGATTTCTACCGGATGGGAGTAGCCAACGTTCAGAACGAGTTTGTTGCCGGCCAAGCTTGCGCGGTAACCAACGCCAACCAGTTCGAGCGTTTTGGTGAAGCCTTCCGTTACTCCGCTGACCATGTTGTTCACAACGGAACGGGTCGTACCATGCAGAGAACGATGCAATTTATTATCAGAAGGACGTTCAACAGTAATCACGTTTTCTTCAAGTGCTACCTTGATGTCCTTGTGAAGCTCACGAGTTAAAGTGCCTTTCGGCCCTTTTACCGTAATCACGGCATTATCGAGTGTGACGGTGACGCCACTTGGTACTGTAATTGGTTTGCGACCAATACGAGACATTTATTGCACCTCCTTGTTATAAGACGTTAATTACCAAACGTAGCAGACAACTTCGCCGCCAGCTTTGGACTGACGAGCTTCCTTGTCGGTCATGACTCCCTTGGAAGTGGAGATGATCGCGATACCTAAGCCGCCGAGGACACGAGGAACTTCGTTACTTTTCGTGTACACGCGAAGGCCTGGTTTACTGATTCTCTTAAGTCCAGTAATTACGCGCTCATTGTTAGGGCCGTATTTCAGGAAAATACGAATCAACCCTTGTTTGTTATCATCAACATATTCCGCATCACGGATGAAACCTTCACGCTTAAGGATTTCAGCGATTTGTTTCTTGATCGTGGACGCAGGCAGTTCTACCGTTTCGTGACGAACTGTGTTCGCGTTACGAATACGTGTAAGCATATCTGCAATTGGATCTGACATAGTCATACGTGTAAACCTCCTTCCCGTTGTTGATTAATTACCAGCTTGCTTTTTTCACGCCAGGAATCTGGCCTTTATAAGCTAATTCACGGAAGCAAATTCTGCAAATCTTGAACTTTTGCAATACCGAATGTGGACGACCACAACGCTCGCAGCGAGTGTAAGCCCGCACTTTAAACTTAGGCGTACGTTGTTGTTTAACTTTCATCGAAGTTTTAGCCACTTAGCCTGACACCTCCTAAATAGTTTCGGAGAATTAACTCTTTACTTTGCAAATGGCATACCCAGTGCTGTCAAGAGCTCACGGGATTCTTCATCCGTCTTCGCTGTAGTTACGAGGACGATATCCATACCGCGTACTTTATCCACTTGATCGTATTCGATCTCGGGGAAAATCAGTTGTTCTTTCAGACCCAGCGTATAGTTGCCACGACCGTCGAATGCTTTCGTCGATACACCGTGGAAGTCACGGACACGCGGAAGCGTAACATTGAACAATTTGTCGAGGAAATGATACATACGGTCACCGCGAAGAGTAACCTTTACACCGATCGGCATGTTCTCACGAAGTTTGAAACCGGCAATGGATTTCTTAGCACGCGTGATTACTGGCTTTTGACCAGCGATCAGTTGCATGTCATTCACTGCAGAATCAAGCACTTTGGAGTTTGCTACCGCTTCACCAACACCCATATTGATAACAACTTTCTCAATCTTAGGCACTTGCATAACTGTCGTATAGTTGAATTTTTGAACCAAAGCAGGTGTCACTTCGTTCAAAAAGCGTTCTTTTAATCTTGATGCCATGAATCATGGACCTCCTTTCTTTGCGTTCCTGGATTAGTCGATTACTTCTCCGGATTTTTTAGCTACGCGAACTTTCTTGCCGTTGTCCAATACTTTGTAACCGATACGGGTTACTTTTCCGCTCTTCGGATCAACGTGCATTACGTTCGAAACATGAATCGGAGCTTCTTTCTCAATAATGCCGCCTTGTGGGTTTAGCTGATTTGGTTTTTGATGTTTCTTAACCATATTCACGCCTTCCACAAGCACGCGGTTTTCGCGTGGATATGCAGCGATGACGCGGCCTTTTTTGCCTTTGTCTTTACCAGAGATAACGATAACCGTATCATCCTTCTTGACATGCAGCTTATTGTTATGAGATTCAAGGATCTTTTTCAGTCTAGGCACTTGTTTTACACCTCCTGTTATTTCGGGGTAGGGGCTTTATTAGATAACTTCCGGAGCCAAGGAAACGATCTTCATAAAGTCTTTATCGCGAAGTTCACGAGCAACTGGTCCGAAGATACGTGTTCCGCGTGGGCTTTTATCTTCTTTAACAACAACCGCTGCATTCTCATCAAATGCGATGTAAGAACCGTCTTTACGACGAACCGAACGTTTTGTACGAACAACAACCGCTCTGACTACATCACCTTTTTTGACAACGCCGCCTGGTGTTGCTTGTTTGACGGAACAAACGATCAGATCACCGATTTGCGCCGTGCGACGACCCGTACCGCCCAGAACGCGGATACACATCAATTCCTTCGCGCCGGAGTTGTCAGCCACATGCAAACGTGTAAATGGTTGAATCATGGATATTTCCTCCTTTCGGTCTAAGCTACCGTGCTATTAAATGATAACCGCTTCTTCAACGACTTCAACGAGTCTCCAGCGTTTGTCTTTGGACAACGGACGCGTTTCGGCGATTTTAACGATATCTCCGATTTTCGCAGTGTTGTTCTCATCATGCGCTTTAAATTTTTTCGTGTATTTAATGCGCTTGTGGTACAAATTATGTTTCTTATAGGTTTCTACAGCAACAACGATCGTTTTGTCCATCTTGTCGCTGACGACTTTACCAATTTGCACTTTACGGCTGTTACGTTCGCTCATGGTTAGCCTCCTTCCTGGACTTAAGCGTTTCTCTTATCCGAGTAACGCTTCTTAGCTGATAATTCCAAGTTCTCTTTCACGAATCACGGTTTTAGCACGAGCTATTTCCTTACGCACATCGCGAATCCGAGTCGGGTTGTCAAGTTGGCCGGTAGCCAACTGGAAACGGAGGTTAAAGAGTTCCTCTTTAAAGCCTGCGATTTTTTGTTCGATTTCTACAGTGGTTAAGTTGCGAAGTTCATTAGCTTTCATTTGCTTCACCACCCAATTCTTCACGTTTCACAAACTTCGTTTTGATCGGCAGTTTGTGAGCAGCAAGACGCATTGCTTCACGTGCGATTTCTTCGGATACACCTGCAAGCTCAAACATGATTTTGCCTGGCTTAACAACGGCAACCCATTTCTCTACGTTACCCTTACCGCTACCCATCCGAACTTCAAGAGGCTTTTGAGTAATCGGCTTATCAGGGAAAATTTTAATCCATACTTTACCGCCACGTTTCATGTAACGCGTCATTGCAATACGCGCTGCTTCAATTTGACGGTTCGTAATCCAAGTAGGTTCCAGAGCTTGCAGACCGTATTCACCGAAGTTGAGTTCGGTGCCGCCTTTTGCTTGGCCTCTCATGCTACCGCGTTGTTGCTTGCGGTGTTTTACGCGTTTTGGTACCAACATGATTAGTTGCCTCCTTCCTTAGCAGCTTGTTGTTTCTTAGCCGTAGGAAGAACCTCTCCACGATAGATCCATACTTTCACGCCGATACGGCCATAAGTCGTATGCGCTTCTGCCGTACCGTAATCGATGTCGGCGCGGAGCGTATGAAGTGGAACAGTTCCTTCACTGTAGCCTTCTGAACGAGCGATTTCAGCACCGCCAAGACGACCGCTGACTGCTGTCTTAATCCCTTTTGCTCCCGAACGCATAGTTCTTTGAATCGCTTGTTTCAGCGCACGACGGAAAGAAACACGACGTTCCAATTGTTGTGCGATGCTTTCAGCAACCAAAATTGCGTCAAGATCAGGATGTTTAATTTCCGAAATATTGATGTGAACTTTCTTGCCGCCTGCAATCTTGGTGATTTCACCCCGCAGGTTTTCCACTTCCGAACCGCCTTTACCGATAACCATACCCGGCTTGGCTGTGTGGATTGTTACGTTCACACGATTTGCCGCTCTCTCGATTTCGATCCGAGATACTGCGGAATCTTTCAATTTAGTCTTCAGATGTTCACGAATTTTAACGTCTTCCAGCAAAAGATCACCAAAATCTTTTCCTGCGTACCATTTGGATTCCCAATCACGGATAATCCCTACTCGTAATCCGACCGGATTTACCTTTTGGCCCACACGTTTTCCCTCCTTATTTTTCGGATACCACCAATGTAATGTGGCTGGTGCGTTTGTTGATCCGGCTAGCACGTCCCATAGCCCGTGGACGGAAACGCTTCATCGTCGGACCTTGGTTTACGTAAGCTTGCGTAATCACCAATTTATTGACATCCATAGAATAGTTATGTTCTGCATTGGCAATCGCCGAGTTCAAAAGCTTCTCCACAACTGGGGAAGCCGCCTTTGGAGTATGGCGGAGAATCGCGATCGCATCGCCAACTTGCTTGCCGCGGATCAGATCGATAACGAGCTGAGCTTTGCGGGGAGCAATACGAATAGATTTTGCATGTGCTTTAGCTTCCATGTGTATTACCTCCTCTCAAACGAAGAACTTTATCGAAATTAACGTCTCGTTTTCTTATCATCGTCCGTATGACCTTTGTACGTACGGGTTGGAGCAAATTCGCCCAGTTTATGTCCGACCATATCCTCGGTTACATATACAGGAACATGCTTGCGACCGTCATATACGCCAAACGTTTGACCGATGAATTGCGGGTAGATCGTGGAACGACGGGACCAAGTTTTGATCACGACTTTCTTGCTCGAAGCGCTCGCTTCTTCAACTTTCTTCAACAGGTATCCGTCGATAAAAGGGCCCTTTTTCAAACTACGACTCATTCATTTATCCTCCCTTCACATTGCGCTGCTTGTTAAACAGATTCGTTCATGCCGCGAAGTGATCCGCAGGATGCGGATTACTTCGTGCGACGGCGAACGATATATTTATCAGAAGCTTTACCTTTTTTACGCGTTTTGTAACCCAGGGTCGGTTTGCCCCAAGGAGACAACGGAGATTTACGACCGATTGGAGCGCGGCCTTCACCACCACCGTGAGGGTGATCGTTAGGGTTCATGACGACACCGCGGACTTCCGGACGTTGTCCGAGCCAACGATTACGTCCTGCTTTACCGATCTTCACGAGTTCGTGGTCACCGTTACCTACGGAACCGATGGTTGCGCGGCAAACTTTCAGGACCTTACGAACTTCACCGGAAGAAAGGCGAATCGTTACGTATTTTTCTTCTTTACCAAGCAATTGAGCTTCAGTACCGGCTGCGCGAACCAATTGTCCGCCTTTGCCAGGCTTCAATTCAATGTTGTGAATCACAGTACCCACAGGAATGTTCTCCAGTGGCAGAGCGTTACCGATTTTGATGTCGGAACCCACGCCAGACTCGATCGTGTCGCCCACTTTCAAGCCCTTAGGAGCGATGATGTAACGTTTCTCCCCATCGGCATAATGGATCAAAGCGATGTTAGAGGTCCGGTTTGGATCGTATTCGATCGTAGCAACGCGGCCTGGAATTCCATCTTTGTTCCGTTTGAAGTCGATGATACGATATTTACGCTTATGTCCGCCGCCATGGTGACGAACAGTGATTTTACCTTGGTTATTGCGGCCTGCTGTTTTGCTCAGCGGTGCAAGCAAGGATTTTTCCGGCTCATTCGTTGTGATTTCTTCGAAAGTCGATACGCTCATTGCGCGTCTTGCCGGGGATGTCGGTTTGTACTTTTTAATTGGCACGAGTTTTCCCTCCTTACTTTAAAAGATTTTATACCGATTCAAAGAACTCAAGCGGTTTGCTGTCAGCTGTCAAAGTAACGAATGCTTTTTTCCACTCAGGAGTATAACCAGAGTAGCGTCCGTAACGTTTCAGCTTCCCAGGAACGCGCAGGGTATTCACTTTGCTCACTTTAACACCAAAGATCGCTTCTACAGCTTTCTTGATTTCGGTCTTATTGGCACGAATATCAACTTCGAAAACATATTTCAAGTCGTTCATGTATTCAGCCGTACGTTCCGTAATCACCGGGCGTTTGATAATATCACGAGGATCTTTCATTACGCGAGCACCTCCTCTACCTTCTGAACTGCTTCCTTCGTAATGATCAGTTTGTCGTGTGTTAACACGTCAAGAACATTAATGCCGTCAGCCGCTACAAATTTAACACCTGGAATATTACGAGCAGACAATGCCACATTGTCATCATAGCTAGGAGCTACGATCAATGCTTTACGTTCTACTTTCAGGTTGTTCAAAATCGCTGCGAATTCTTTCGTTTTTGGACCGTTCAGGGTGAGCGCGTCCAACACAATGATGTCTTGATCGATTACTTTCGACGACAAGGCCGATTTAATCGCCAAACGACGTACTTTCTTAGGCAATTTGTAAGAATAGCTGCGTGGAGTTGGTCCGAAAACCGTTCCGCCGCCTACCCATTGTGGTGAGCGAATGGAGCCTTGACGAGCGCGACCTGTACCTTTTTGTTTCCAAGGTTTACGTCCGCCGCCACGAACTTCCGAGCGTCCTTTAACTTTGTGCGTACCAAAACGCAGGGAAGCGCGCTGCATAACTACAGCTTCATGAAGAACATGTGTGTTCGGTTCAATTCCGAATACAGCATCATTCAGTTCAACTTCGCCCACTTGGCTACCGCTAATATTGAAAAGTGCTACTTTTGGCATTTCTTGTTCCTCCTTTCTTAGGGGTTATTTATTTCTTAATAGTTTCTTTTACTTTAACAAAGCTGTTCTTAGGTCCTGGAATCGAACCCTTCACCAGCAATACATTACGTTCAGCATCTACGCGTACAATCTCAAGGCCTTGGATTGTAACCGTGTCGCTACCCATATGTCCTGGAAGGCGTTTGCCTTTCGGAACACGGTTCGCTTGGATAGAACCCATGGAACCAGGTCTACGATGGTAACGCGATCCGTGAGCCATTGGTCCGCGGCTTTGTCCCCAACGTTTGATAACACCTTGGAATCCTTTACCTTTAGAAACACCCGTTACGTCAACAAATTCGCCCTCAGCAAAAATATCAACTTTGACCTCTTGGCCAACTTCATATCCTGCCAAATCAATACCGCGAATTTCACGAACGTAGCGCTTAGGCGTTGCGCCTGCTTTCTTCGCATGCCCAACTTCCGGTTTGTTTGATCTAGATTCTTTTTTATCGGCATAACCGATTTGGATGGCTTCATAACCGTCGTTCTCCAGGTCTTTCTTTTGCAGAACCACGTTAGAGCTTGCCTCAATGACCGTTACGGGAATGACATTCCCTTCCGGAGTAAATACTTGAGTCATTCCAAGTTTTTTTCCTAAGATACCTTTCATGTTGACACCTCTTTTCCTTTCCTGATTACCTTACAATAGTAGGTATTACAATTTGATTTCGATATCTACACCGGACGGCAGATCCAAGCGCATCAAGGCATCCACAGTTTGTGGAGTTGGGTTTACAATATCGATCAGACGTTTGTGCGTCCGCATTTCGAATTGCTCCCGGGAATCCTTGTACTTGTGTACCGCACGGAGAACAGTAATAATTTGTTTCTCAGTTGGCAACGGAATCGGCCCGGATACGCCAGCACCCGAACGTTTTGCCGTTTCAACGATTTTCTCTGCGGATTGATCAAGAATTCTGTGGTCGTAAGCTTTCAAACGAATACGAATTTTTTGCTTTGCCATTTTAGTCCCTCCTTCTATCGCCCAATTTGGTATCGGACATACTCCGCGAAAATTTTCTGACCACTCTCCCATGGCAAAGGGGCCGGGTGTGTCAGTAACCTCTCGCATCATCGCAACGTCACAGAACAACATTCATTATTATATAGAAAACACAGGAGCAATGCAAGCAGAAATTATAAAAGTATTCATCACTATTTATAGCGATATATATTATAGAAGGAAATCATCTTCTCGGGGTCATTATAACCTTACTAAACCGCGTTCTCATGGCTCGTTAGGCTGTTTGTTTTGGCGAAATTCACTGGGAGACATATGGAAGTGCTTTTTGAATACGCTGGAAAAGTAGGTCGAGTCCTCAAAGCCCACCGTTTGGCAGATCTCGGTCATCTTCATGTCCGTGTTTCTGAGCAACACCTGTGCCCGTTGCAGCTTCAGTCTGTTGACATACCCGGTAAAGGTCTCGCCCATTTCCTTCTTGAACAAGGTGCTGAAGTAGCTGGGGTTCAAGTGGATGTGCTCCGCTACCTGCTTGACCGACAGTTCGCCCAAATAGTGCTGCCCGATATATTCGCAGGCTAACTCCATCGGATTAGCATTACGATTGAGCGGCTGCTTCCACTGCTTGAGTCGCAGAGTGAATTCATCATATTCCCCGCGCAGCCACTCAGCTATCTGGCGAGAATCAGACAGGTCACGAATATGATCAAGCAACTCCACCACCGGTTGGACCGACTGTGGAGACAAGGTCAGAATAGCTGCAACCTGATCCAGCGCCATAGCCTGATTAACGGCTACAATCTTACTTTCCGCCAAATTATGCTGAGGCAGTTGCCCAAGGACTTCGGCAAAATAACTGTCCAGACAACCGTGTTCTCCCGCAACAATTAAATCCATAATTTCATTTTTGATATCCTGTGCTGCCTGATGACTGGTAAGTTCTCCTGCGGAAGGCACCGGGACCACATGCTTAACTTCTTCCTCACCGTATGCCCCGTACGCTTCCAGCAAGGAAGAGACGTTTGTGCAGGCTCCCAAAAAAGCACATTCAATTTCAATGCCCAGATAATCACGGGCCGCCTCAACCGCCTGTTTCCTCCAAACTTCAAAGACTTCATCTGCGTCAGCAGACAGTACAAACCGATCTGCGGTCAACACCATAAGTTCTGTTCGAGCCCCGTCTTTGCAGGCAAGCTCTTGAATGATATTAAGAATACCGTATTGAAGAAGGTACAGATCTTCTTGCCGATAATGTTTCCCTGCGGGGAAATAGTCATGGACAGCGATTAACCAAAGTTGCCTACCTGCGAATAATCGTTCGTACCGGCCCGAAATATCCTCGTTCATTTGAACTTTGAGTAAAATAGAGCGCAGCAACAGTTCCCTCGCCGCTCTTTGCGCCGTGTATCTACTCTCAAGCTTATCTGCTGCGATGCGGAGAATACGAGTGATATCTTCGTCAGAACATGGCTTGAGCAGGAAATCCATGGCCCCGAAGCGCAGAGCAGATTGAGCGTATTGGAAATCCTGATAACCGGTAATCATCACGAACATGGTATCCACACGATGCTCGTGAATCCGCTGCGCCAGCTCAATGCCGTTCATAATAGGCATATGTATATCCATCAGAACCAGGTCCGGCTGCAATTGAACGATTTTGCGCCAGCCCTCCTCCCCGGTTTCGGCTTCGCCGATTACCTGCCAGCCTACTGACTTCTGTCTGACGAAAAATTTTAGCCCTTCACGAAAGTTGGGTTGGTCCTCTACGATCAATATCGTTCTTCTCATATCTGCTCCTTCTCTCCTGTAGGCAAGATATAACTGATCATCGTTCCACTGTCACTGCGGCTGGCGAATTGAAGACCATAGGGATCGCCATGAACAAGCTGTATTCTCCGCTTTACATTTTGCACACCCAAGTGCTCGTTCAAATTGTCATGCCCGGTGGCTTGCAGCCTTTGCAGGGTCGCCGGGTCAATGCCTTTCCCATTATCGGCAATATCGATTCTTAGTGCATCTTGCTCTAGATAAGCATGAACACTCAGTTTTTTTTGATCCAGCGTTGTTTTACGGTCGAAGGCATGAACAAATACATTCTCAATCGTAGGCTGCAAAATCAATCGTTGGATCGGACAAGCAGCCACCGCTTCATCCACCTGAATGCTCAACTCCAGTTCCGGATGAAACAATTCCATTTGAATAGCAATATAATTTTTGATCTGCTCCATTTCCTCATGCAGTGTACTGGGCATCTCAATAGGCTTTAAGGAATACTGCAGAATCGTGGAGAGTGACTTGATGATGTTAGCGGTATCCTTCACATTTTGTAAATACAACTTCCAGTAGATCTCATTAAAGATATTATACAAAAAATGCGGGTTAAGCTGAGCTTGCAAGGTCCTCAATTCCGCCTCTTTCTCACGCAGTTGCTTTAACAGCACTTCATTAATCAAGGTATGAATATGATCGATCATATCGTTAAATGTCTCGCCCAGAAATGCAAGTTCGTCCTTCGTACGGACCTCAATTCGCGTATGCATCTGCCCGTAACGAATTCTTCTCATACTGAATACCAGTTCCTTCAGTGGGCGAAGCAACCTGGAACTGGCTATAGCCAGAAGCAAGCTGGTGAGCAAGATGCTAACGAGCCCGGATAGAGCAATCGTTTTAAAAATATCGCTATTCCGCTTATCCATCTCCCGCAGAGACAACCCGCTCACCAACTTGAAATTTCCTGAGGTCGACTGCTTTTTTACGAATAAATAGTTGCCCATTTCGGTTGCCTGAATTATTGACTCCTTATCACTATACTGCAATGGAATTTCAGCGGTATCCTTATCGGATCGCCCCTGTCCAGTAAACAATAGACGGTCTTTATGATCCAGCAAATAAACCTTGCCATTCTCCCCTTCCAGCTCTGCTGTCACTTCCGAGTAGAAACCTTCGTCCAGCACCAACACTAGCGTCCCGTAAGTCTCTTGCCAGGTGCTCTTCATCAATCGTGCGGCGATGATCATGGTACGATATCCATCAGGATCCGCCGTACTGGCCAGCCTCATTCTGAACCAAGTCAACGCCCCACCAGTACCTTCTAGCTCTTGATCAATAAACTGACGAGCCTCAGGGTCCAGCATAGACACTGCTCCGTAATTGGCATTGTAGTAGCTATCACCCAGCAGATTATAAATAAACATAGCCCGGATATCCGGGGCGTCCAGTTTGGCTTGGGAGACAACCTCATACAGCGATTGCAAGCCTTGAATCTTATCCTTTGGCCCCGTAGTGCCCATTAACACTTCAACGACCGTGGGCTGAAAAACAATGGATTGGGTTATCCGCTCCACTTCGTGAATGCTCTGGTTGATTCTCTGTAGCGTTTGTTCATTTGTTTTGTAGAATTGACCTTTGATCTCTTCCTGGAACAAGGTCTGATTGGACCGATAAATGATCAAACCGGTGATCGTAGAAGTGACAATCACAATGAGAGAAAAGCTGATAATGAGTTTGACGATCACGCTTCGAGTTGGAGAAAACGTTTTCAACAATATGAACCTCCTGGACTACTTCATCTGCAAACTATCTAATTTAAGCAAAAATACTGCCAATTATATTTAAAGAGATGGACAAATAAAGAGGGTACCATAGAAGCAACAACAAACGAAGGAGGTGAAATTCTAACATGAGAAGAGTTTTTAAAGGGGCCTTATTCCGAAAGAACATCCCGCTTTACGTCATGTTCGCTCCAGTAATTGCATATTATCTGATTTTTCGATATTTGCCAATAGGTGGGTTGGTCATTGCCTTCCAGAACTATAACTTCTTCGATGGCATCCTCCATAGTCCCTGGGTCGGATGGAAAAACTTTCAGATGCTGTTCAGTACCGATAAGACGATCTTGATTATCTGGAATACGCTGTGGCTTAGCTTCTTGAATTTGATCGTCGGGTTCCCCGTTCCGATTATTCTGGCATTGCTGCTCAACAGCGTCAAAAAGATGTGGTACAAACGGATGGTCCAGACGCTCGTATACCTGCCCCATTTCTTCTCCTGGGTTATTGTAGGCGGCATGGTCGTGACCATCTTCTCCCTGGAATCAGGGTTCATCAACCAATGGATTACCCAGCACTATGGAGAACCGTATCCGTTCTTGTACAAACATTTCTCTTGGGTATCCATCTTCGTTGGGGCTGGAATCTGGAAGGAGATGGGGTTCAGCACCATTATCTATCTGGCTGCGCTGACGGCAATCTCTCCCGCTCTTTATGAGGCTGCCTCCATCGATGGGGCAACGAAGTGGCGGCAAACCTGGCATGTGACCCTGCCCGGAATTCGAGGAACCATTATTTTGGTACTGATTCTATCCATGGGCAGAATCCTGGAAGTCGGGTTCGACCAGATTTACAATTTGCGCAATGCCATGGTATCCCAGATCTCCGAAGTCATCAGCACTTATATTTTCTCCATGGGTATTCAGGGAGGACAGTTCAGCTTGACGGCGGCACTAGGCTTCTTCGAGTCCGTCGTGGCCTTCATATTCATACTGGGCGCTAACCTGATTGCCAAAAAATTTGATAACCATCTGTTCTGAGGTGAATTCAACAATGAGCGAATCTTACGGAGACAAGATTTCAAGAATCATCATTTCCTTTATTCTGTTCCTGATTGCGCTATCTTGCTTGGCTCCTGTCCTCAACATCCTGTCTATTTCCCTAAGTGGCAAGCAAGCCGTCGAATCCGGTCAGGTGCTTCTGTGGCCCCTGGATATAACCCTTCAAAGCTATGAGACTTTATTTAAAGGGACTCGGATTCTTAGCGCTTTAAGCAACGGTCTCCAAATGACGATTGGCGGAGTGCTCCTGTCCATGGCTTTTACCATTTGCGCTGCTTACCCCTTATCCAAAAGTTATTTTTTCGGCAGACGGGTATTCACCCTGTTAATTCTCTTTACAATGGTATTTAGTGGAGGCCTAATCCCTACCTACCTGGTTGTCAAATCGCTCGGATTGATTGATACATACTGGGCTATCTGGTTGCCAGGCGTAATCAGCACCTTCAATATGCTGATCATGCGCTCTTACTTTGAGGGAATCTCTTCTGAGGTGGAAGATGCTGCGCGTATTGATGGCTGTAACGAGTGGCAACTGATGAGCAAGATCATTCTTCCATTATCCATGCCCGTGATCGCCACCTTGCTGTTATTCTATGGTGTAGGCTACTGGAACTCATTTATGAGTGTGTTGATCTACATTAACTCCACCGACAAATATACGATTACGGTCCTCATCCAGCAAATGATTCAAAGCCAGTCTCTCTTAACCGAAGCGCTGGCCAACGATGTGCAGGCGATTCAGCTTGTGCCGGACGGTATCAAATCGGCAGGGATCATCATATTGATCCTCCCCATGGTTATTGTATATCCATTCCTGCAGAAATATTTTGTGCAAGGCGTTATGTTAGGCTCTGTGAAAGGGTAGTTGCATTCCAAAATAGAGGGGGAATAACGATGTTTCAATCAAAAGTGTATAACCGCACCATAGCACTGACCTGCGCCATGCTGGCTATCCTTGCCATTACTACAGCCTGCGTCGGTAAGGAAGATCAGACCACCAATAGCTCTTCAGCCAAGAAAGGTTCTCTCAGCGCCACGGTTTACGATCGCGGACTGATTCCGGCTTCTGAAGGCACTATGGAGAAAAATCGCTGGACCAAGTGGATTAATGAGAGTGGTCCGGCAAATGTTACTTTCGTGGCGGTACCGCGAACAGAATCCAAGCAAAAGCTGAACACTTTATTTGCCTCAGGCAGCGCTCCTGATTTGATTTTTGAGTTCGAACCAAGCATTAAGAACCCGCTGTACGATCAAAAGCAGCTGATGCCTATCGATGACATGATTAATAATTACAGCACTGTCTATAAAAAGCTGATTGAAGAGAATCCAGCTCTTAAGCAAGCGTCCATTAAATCCGATGGTAAAATGTACGAGTTTGGAAAGCTTAACGAAGCAATTCCGCAAAACATTGCAGTAATCCGTCAGGATTGGCTGGAGAAGCTGAATTTGACGGCTCCCCAAACCACAGAAGAACTGTATCAGGTGGCCAAAGCCTTCGCCGAGAATGATCCCGATGGCAATGGTAAGAAGGATACTTACGGCCTTAATATCGGAGCGGGCCTGTCAGACGTCTTCGGCGGTGGCAGCCTGAACAACTCTTATGTAGATGTGAATGGTGAACTTGTTCGGCAATGGGATAATCACAGATATCATACGGAGTTTGTTAAGCAATTGTTCGATGAGGGCATTATCGATAAGGACTTTATTACTGACAATAACGGGGCCAAAGCAAGGCAAGATTTCTTAAATGGCAAGACCGGTATCTACTTCACTCAGGCCAATACCAGTCTGTGGAGCCGGCTATGGGTTGCTGATTACGCAACGCTCAAGGCTAATGTACCCGGTGCCGAGCTGGCTATCCTGGCTTACCCTAAATCTCCGCTTGGACAATATATTAACTGGATTAACAATCCGGTGCAAATGACGGCTGTGGTCAACCGATCAGCCAAGGACCCTAAAGCCATTATGGAATACATTGATTTTCTATCAACACCCGACACAGGTAGAACTTTAACCAGCGGTTTGGAAGGTGTACACTGGAATAATGGCGCTGGCGGTTGCCCTAATGCCATTGATCCGGAGAAGAACAAGACGGAAACCGGATATCTGGGGCAAGATTACAATATGGTCTTCTCCGTTCCGGAAGGTGGCAAATGCTTCTTCATTGCCGGTACCTTTAATGTAGAGAAGCCAGAAGAGAAACTAGCCAAAGACATGTTCAAAGCAAACCTCGATATTTTCTATGACTTGATTGATCAACAAGCTAGTTGGCCTGGCCTGACTCACAGTGAGCATCTGCCAAGCGTTCCTCAGGAACTACTAGTAGATTTGCAAAATGCCGGCACAGAAATTCCGAACATCTTCAAAAGCGCAATGGTGAGCGGCTCCAGCTATACCGTTGAGCAAGCCATGGCTGACGCACAAGCCACTTGGGACAAATACAATGGTAAGAAGATCGATGAGTTCTATCAGACTTGGTATTCCGAGAACAAGGATACGATTCTAATGCCTGTGGATATCTTCAGTATTGTCAATGACCAGAAAAAGCTGCAGGAAGATATATTGAAATAAATTCCGTAGTGAGTACAGTACAAAAAGAACACCCTCCCTTGAAATCAAGGGAGGGTGTTCTAATTCAGGCGGTTAAGGCCTTATTATTTGCTGATTGTAACAACGGCGCCCGATCCAACTGTACGGCCACCTTCACGAATGGAGAAGCGAGTTCCTTCTTCGATCGCGATTGGGGAGATCAGTTGTACGGTAACTTCGATGTTATCGCCAGGCATAACCATTTCAGTACCTTCTGGCAGGTTGATGATACCCGTTACGTCCGTTGTACGGAAGTAAAACTGTGGGCGGTAACCTGTGAAGAAAGGTTTATGACGTCCACCTTCTTCTTTTGTCAATACGTATACTTGAGCTGTAAACTCAGTGTGCGGATTAACGGAAGCTGGTTTAGCCAATACTTGACCGCGTTCGATTTGGTTACGGTCAACACCACGGAGCAATGCGCCGATGTTGTCGCCCGCTTCAGCGGAATCGAGCAATTTACGGAACATTTCAACGCCGGTAACAACGGATTTCTTAGTTTCTTCTTGGATACCCACGATTTCGATTTCGTCGCCGACTTTAACTGTACCGCGTTCAACACGGCCAGTAGCAACCGTACCACGACCTGTGATCGAGAATACGTCCTCGACAGGCATCAAGAATGGTTTGTCAACTGGACGTTCTGGAAGAGGAATGTACTCGTCGATAACTTCGAACATTTCAACGATTTTCTTAGCCCAGTCGCCAGTAGGGTTTTGCAACGCTTCACGAGCAGAACCACGGATAACAGGAGTGTCATCGCCAGGGAACTCATATTCGTTCAGCAAGTCGCGAACTTCCATTTCAACCAGTTCCAACAACTCTTCGTCTTCAACCATGTCGCATTTGTTCAGGAATACCACGATGTAAGGTACGCCTACGTTACGGGACAACAGGATGTGCTCGCGAGTTTGCGGCATTGGGCCGTCAGCTGCGGATACAACCAGGATTGCGCCGTCCATTTGAGCTGCGCCAGTGATCATGTTTTTAACATAGTCGGCGTGCCCTGGGCAGTCAACGTGTGCATAGTGACGATTAGGAGTTTCATATTCCACGTGGGAAGTCGAGATTGTGATCCCGCGTTCGCGTTCTTCTGGAGCTTTGTCAATTTGGTCGAATGCTACAGCAGCACCGCCATATGTTGTGGACAATACAGTCGTGATGGCTGCAGTCAGAGTTGTTTTACCATGGTCGACGTGACCAATTGTACCGATGTTAACATGCGGTTTTGTACGTTCGTATTTAGCCTTTGCCATTTTAAACAGTTCCTCCTTAAAATATGGATTGTTATGTTTGACTAACCGGAAGAGTTGATCTTCCGATCAGCAAGTACAACGAATAATTATTCTGCGCCTTTGTTCTTGGATACGATTTCTTCGGCGATTGTCTTAGGAACTTCTTCATAGTGAGAAAGTTCCATCGAGAACACACCGCGTCCTTGCGTACCGGAACGAAGCGTAGTCGAGTAACCGAACATTTCGGAAAGAGGTACCTTGGCACGAATGATTTGCGCGCCCCCACGGGAATCCATACCTTCGATTCTACCGCGACGGGAGTTCAGCATACCCATTACATCACCCATGTATTCTTCCGGAACCGTTACTTCAACCTTCATGATTGGCTCAAGAAGGGCTGGCTGACATTTCTCCTTGGCTGCCTTAAGCGCCATGGAACCAGCAATCTTAAACGCCATTTCACTGGAGTCAACATCATGGTATGAACCGTCTACGATAGTAGCTTTGACATCTACCAGAGGGAATCCGGCGATAACACCGCTCTTCATAGCTTCTTCAATACCTTGTTGTGCAGGAGCAATATACTCTCTTGGTACGGAACCGCCGACAACCTTGCTCTCGAACTGATTGCCTGTACCTGGCTCCAGAGGTTCGAATTCAACCCAGACGTGACCGTATTGACCACGACCACCGGACTGACGAACAAATTTACCTTCAACGCGACCTGCAGTTTTGAACGTTTCACGGTAAGCAACTTGAGGTTTACCTACATTCGTATCTACTTTGAATTCGCGGCGCATCCGGTCGATGATGATATCCAGGTGAAGCTCACCCATACCAGCAAGGATCGTTTGTCCCGTTTCTTCATCTGTATGAGCACGAAGCGTAGGATCTTCTTCTGTCAATTTACCGAGAGCCACGCCCATCTTATCTTGGTCGGCTTTCGTCTTAGGCTCAACTGCAATTTCGATAACCGGATCAGGGAAGTTCATCGATTCAAGAATAACCGGCGCCTTCTCATCACACAGTGTATCACCTGTACCTGTATCTTTCAAACCTACAGCAGCGGCAATGTCACCAGCATATACTTCGCTGATTTCTTGGCGGCTGTTGGCATGCATTTGCAGGATACGGCCGATACGTTCGCGCTTGCCTTTCGTTGCATTCAGCACATACGAACCGGATTGCAAAATACCGGAGTATACGCGGAAGAACGTCAATTTACCAACATAAGGGTCGGTCATGATTTTAAAGGCAAGTGCAGCAAACGGTTCTTCGTCCGAGGAATGACGTTCTACTTCAGTACCGTCTTCCAAGTGACCTTGAATGCTTGCTACATCGATTGGAGCTGGCAAATAATCGATAACGGCATCCAGCACAAGCTGAATCCCTTTGTTACGATAAGAGGAGCCACAAACGACTGGGAAGATTTTAACTTCACAAACACCTTTGCGAAGTGCAGCTTTCAGTTCATCAACGGTGATTTCCTCGCCTTCGAGGTATTTCATCGTCAAATCTTCGTCCAGCTCAGCAACCTTCTCAATCAATTCAGCGCGCAACTCTTCAACCTTTGCAGCCAAATCAGCAGGGATATCAGTTTCTTCGATATCTTGACCCAAATCGTCTTTGTAAATATACGCCTTTTGAGTAACGATGTCGATAATACCGACAAAGTCATTTTCCGCACCGATCGGCAGTTGGATTGCAACTGCGTTCGCTTGCAGACGTTCGCGCATATCACTAACAACGTTCAGGTAGTCGGCACCGATGATATCCATTTTGTTGACATAAGCGATCCGAGGAACGCCATAGCGGTCCGCTTGTCTCCAAACGGTTTCAGACTGAGGCTCCACGCCTTCTTTCGCACTGAATACGCCTACAGCCCCGTCCAATACACGAAGGGAACGTTCGACTTCAACGGTGAAGTCGACGTGTCCCGGGGTATCAATGATATTTACGCGGTGACCTTTCCATGAAGCGGTTGTCGCAGCGGAAGTAATAGTGATCCCGCGCTCTTGCTCTTGTTCCATCCAGTCCATTGTCGCAGCACCTTCGTGAACTTCACCGATTTTGTGCGTACGGCCTGTGTAGAACAAGATACGTTCCGTCGTGGTCGTCTTACCGGCGTCAATATGCGCCATGATCCCGATATTACGTGTATTTTTCAAGGAGAACTCTCTTGCCATGAATCTGTCTCCCTTCAAAATAGAAGTTTTGGATTGTGGATATGATCCTACCAGCGGTAGTGAGCAAACGCTTTGTTCGCTTCCGCCATTTTGTGCGTGTCTTCACGTTTCTTAACGGAAGCACCTGTGTTGTTGGATGCATCGATAATCTCTGCAGCCAAACGCTCTTCCATCGTCTTCTCACCGCGGTTGCGGGAGTAGTTGACAAGCCAACGTAATCCCAAAGCAGTACGTCTTTCTGGCTTAACCTCGATTGGAACTTGGTAGTTGGCACCGCCGACACGACGAGCTTTAACTTCCAGTACAGGCATGATATTCTTGATCGCTGCTTCAAATACTTCCATTGGGTCATTCCCCGTACGTTCTTGAATCAACTTGAACGCATTGTAAAGGATGCTTTGAGCAACGCCGCGTTTACCATCAAGCATGATGCGGTTGATCAGGCGAGTAACAAGCTTGCTGTTATACACCGGATCCGGCAATACGTCTCTCTTGGTAACTGGACCTTTGCGTGGCATAGTTATCCCCCTTTCAGTACAAATTCAAACCTAATAATAGTAGTTCTAAGCGACCTTAGGATTTCTTCGCTTTTGGACGTTTTGCGCCGTATTTGGAACGGGCTTGCATCCGGTTGTTAACACCAGCGGTATCCAAAGCTCCGCGTACGATATGATAACGTACCCCCGGAAGGTCTTTGACCCGGCCGCCGCGAATCAGCACAACGCTGTGCTCTTGCAGGTTATGACCGATACCTGGAATGTAAGCCGTCACCTCTACACGGTTCGTCAAGCGAACACGAGCATATTTACGAAGTGCGGAGTTCGGTTTCTTAGGAGTCATAGTACCTACACGAGTGCAGACACCGCGTTTTTGCGGAGAACTCAAATCTGTAGCCTCACGTTTCAGAGCGTTAAACCCTCTTTGCAACGCTGGCGATTTGGATTTGTACACCTTATCTTGGCGTCCCTTGCGTACTAATTGGTTAATAGTTGGCATGTTGTTGCCACCCCCTTCCTCAAATTTCATGATCCTTTACAAAACCCTTGATTAAGCCCACAGACCCAGGCGGTTCATAAAAGAACAAAGGAAAAGTTCTTGCCGGAGAGTTCCCCCTCAATCAGCAAAAACGTTTCAATCAGCTATGGCTTAACAATCGCAACCATCGCCGCTCCCACCTCAATCCCGCAAGCTTCTCCGAGATTGGCCATCGTGTCTACATACGTAACCTTGACAGCGTGCTGGTTGCATAAGGCGACGATCTTCGATGTAAGACGCGGATCTGCATTCTCAGCTACATATACTTCTTCGGCCCGTCCAAGTTCAACCATTCGCATAGTTTGCTTGGTGCCGATCTTAACGGGTGCGTCTCGCAGTCCTTTATCATTAGACATATTCCGTCCTCCAAAGCACAGGGTGTATCCACACTCGCGCACTACGATATATTAGCACTTCTTCATAGGCCATGTCAAGCATATTATTCAGAGATATTTTTCAGAAAAACAAGACCCATTTTATTCGATAATCAGCATATCATTCTCGTCAAATTTCCATGAGTCTGCATAGGCCACTTCCCAATAGTAGCCGTCGGGATCCTGGAAGTATCCGCTATAGCCACCCCAAGACACTGTTTCCGGCAGCTTGGCAATAGTCCCTCCAATACTCTCAATTTTACGGAAGACGGTATCCACCTCTTCTTTGGACTTGGCGTTGTACGCCAAGGTAATGCCAGAAAAGCCGCTGCCGACCGAAGGAGGAGCTATTCTGTTGATATCTTGTACCAGTTCCTCCAAGGGGTAGAGCTCCAGTCGGGTACCCTTATTTTGAAAAAACACGATGCCCGGATTGTCCTCCCGACAAGAAGTAGCAAAGCCCAAGCCGTCTCGATAGAAGGCAAGTGATTTCTTCATATCCCGAACTCCAAGACAAATTAAATTAATGCGGTCCATGGCCGTACCCCTTTCAGCTTTGCATATTTCCTTACCATTAATGCCCCTCTCATCTTCTACCCGATAATATGGACCTTGCACCATCACAGCCACATTCCCGGAACCTTTCCGTCGCCTGATATAAGTTTCCACCAATTCCCCGGTTTGTATAAGTGGGATTCGCGAAAGCGGCACTAAAATCTCCAATTAGCCCCGTGACACAAAAAACCCGTAGAAGCTTCGACTGATGTCAAAGGCTTCTACGGGTTTTAAGGTTGCGCTATTCTACAGACACAGGCTCCAGACTTTCTTCTGCATTCTCGTCTTTTTCTGGCTCTTCGAATTGAATGCTACGGTAGCGATTCATGCCTGTACCGGCTGGAATCAGCTTACCGATGATAACATTCTCCTTCAAGCCGAGTAACTTATCGACCTTGCCCTTAATAGCAGCATCGGTAAGCACACGCGTCGTTTCCTGGAAGGAAGCGGCAGACAGGAAGGAATCGGTCTCCAGAGAGGCCTTCGTAATCCCGAGCAATACAGGTTTGGCCACAGCCGGCTCTTTACTGGATAGAATAGCCTGTTTGTTAGCCACTTCATATTCATGCATGTCAACAAATGATCCTGGCAGAAGCGACGTATCACCGGCATCCACGATGCGGATTTTACGCAGCATTTGACGAATCATAACCTCGACGTGCTTGTCGTTGATTTCTACCCCTTGGTTCCGGTATACGCGTTGTACTTCCTGCAAAATGTAGTTTTGTACACCGCGAATCCCCTTGATCCGCAATATTTCTTTCGGGTCGATGGAACCGTCGGTCAACTCGTCGCCCGCTTCGATTTCATCGCCTTCGCTTACACGCAGACGTGAACCATACGTAACGGAGTAGACTTTAGTTTCCGCTTCGCCTTGAACCTCGATTTCCCGACGATCCTTAGCTTCACGAATTTCCTTAACCACACCATCCAGTTCACTGATGGTAGCTTGCCCTTTCGGATTCCGGGCTTCAAAGAGCTCTTGAATCCGCGGCAAACCTTGGGTAATATCATCACCCGCAACGCCCCCGGTATGGAACGTACGCATGGTGAGCTGAGTTCCCGGTTCACCAATGGACTGGGCTGCAATAATACCAACTGCTTCACCGATTTCCACGTGCTTACCAGTAGCCAGGTTACGACCATAACACTTCTTGCAGACGCCATGACGAGCGCGGCAGCTAAGCACGGAACGGATTTGCAGCTTGGCTACACCCGCACCAACGATTTCATGTGCTTTATCGGAATCGATCAACTCGTTACGATGAACGATAACCTCACCCGTTTGCGGATGTTTCACCGTTTCAAAGGAATAACGTCCTTCAATACGGTCGTACAAGTCCTCAATAACTTCTTTACCATCCTGAATGACACTAACGGTAAAGCCTTTATCGGTACCACAATCTTCCTCGCGAACGATAACGTCTTGAGCTACGTCAACGAGGCGACGTGTCAGGTAACCGGAGTCAGCCGTCCGTAGCGCGGTATCGGCCAGACCTTTCCGCGCACCGTGCGTGGAGAGGAAGTATTCGAGGACGGTTAGTCCTTCGCGGAAGTTCGACTTGATCGGGAGCTCGATAATCCGGCCCGCCGGGTTCGCCATCAGACCCCGCATACCGCCGAGCTGAGTAATCTGGGATTTGTTACCCCGTGCCTTGGAATCAACCATCAGCATAATGGAGTTGTAACGGTCCATGGATTTCATCAGCACTTCAGTAATTTGATCCTTACATTTGGACCAGATAGCAATAACGCGGTCATAACGTTCTTCATTCGTGATCAAACCACGACGATATTGGTTTGTGACTACGCGTACCTTCTCATCTGATTCATGCAATATTGCCTGTTTCTCTTGCGGTACAATAACGTCCGATACCGCAATACTAACGCCGGCGCGAGTGGAATAAGTAAACCCGGTTTGCTTGATTCTATCCAGAATCACGGAAGTTTCCGTGGTGTGATAGATTTCGAAGCAACGCCCGATAATTTCTCCAAGATACTCTTTCCCTACGCCGCTGGCTTGAGGAGCATTCATAATGCGCTCCTGGACGTTAGCACCTTTATCATAGATAAAGTAATGTTCAGGCGTGCCTTGGAACAGATTGACGCGAGTAGCTTCGTTGATATACGGGAAGCTAGCAGGGAAAATTTCGTTAAAGATAATTTTACCCACCGTTGTAATCAACATCGCTTTTTGTTGCTCTTCAGTAAAGCTGGTTTTCCCGAGTGCCTTGACCGGAATAGCAACACGCGCATGCAATGAAGCTGTTCCACGCTGATAAGCCGATACTGCCTCGTTAATCGAAGACAGAATCAAGCCAGCGCCTTTAGCTTCATGATTATCCATGGTCAGGTAGTAAGAGCCCAAGACCATATCCTGCGAAGGCGTAACGACTGGTTTACCGTCTTTCGGGTTCAAGATGTTGCCGGATGCCAACATCAGAATACGTGCTTCGGCCTGAGCTTCTGCAGACAACGGTACGTGAACCGCCATTTGGTCACCGTCGAAGTCAGCGTTATAAGCTGTACATACGAGCGGATGGAGGCGAATTGCCCGGCCTTCAACCAGGATAGGTTCGAACGCTTGAATACCGAGACGGTGAAGCGTAGGTGCGCGGTTCAAGAGAACCGGATGCTCCTTGATTACTTCTTCAAGCACGTCCCAAACCTCTGGGCTGACACGTTCAACTTTACGCTTTGCACTCTTGATATTATGAGCCAAACCTTTGTTGACCAGTTCTTTCATTACGAAAGGCTTGAACAACTCCAGTGCCATTTCCTTCGGCAAGCCGCATTGATACATCTTCAGGTAAGGACCTACGACGATAACGGAACGACCAGAGTAGTCAACCCGTTTACCGAGCAAGTTCTGCCGGAAACGCCCTTGCTTACCTTTGAGCATATGGCTCAAAGACTTGAGCGGACGGTTACCTGGGCCTGTTACAGGACGACCACGACGACCGTTATCGATCAAAGCATCTACCGCTTCTTGCAACATACGCTTCTCGTTTTGCACGATAATATCGGGAGCGCCAAGATCCAGAAGCCGTTTCAAACGGTTATTCCGGTTAATTACCCGACGATACAAATCGTTCAAGTCAGACGTAGCGAACCGTCCGCCATCGAGTTGCACCATCGGGCGCAATTCCGGTGGAATAACCGGAAGAACATCAAGGATCATCCATTCCGGCTCATTGCCGGAGCTTTTGAACGCTTCAATGACTTCCAGACGCTTGATAGCACGGTTACGGCGTTGGCCTTGAGCCGTACGCAGCTCTTCCTTCAGAAATTCCAGTTCTTTATCAATATCGATATCTTGCAGCAACTTCTTAACCGCTTCTGCTCCCATACCGGCTTGGAATCCATAGCCATATTTCTCACGATAGCTGCGGTATTCCTTCTCAGATAACAGTTGCTTCTTCTCCAGTGGTGTTTCACCTGGATCAGTTACAACATAAGAAGCAAAATAGATGATCTCTTCCAGGGAACGCGGAGACATATCAAGCGCAAGGCCCATACGGCTCGGAATCCCTTTGAAGTACCAGATGTGGGACACTGGCGCAGCCAGTTCTATATGTCCCATCCGTTCACGACGCACCTTGGCGCGAGTTACCTCAACGCCGCAGCGATCGCAGACTACGCCCTTATAACGAACGCGTTTATATTTACCGCAATGACATTCCCAGTCTTTGGTTGGGCCAAAAATCTTCTCGCAAAACAGCCCTTCCTTTTCCGGCTTCAATGTACGATAGTTAATTGTTTCTGGTTTCTTAACTTCTCCGCGGGACCAAGAACGAATTTTATCTGGGGAAGCAAGCCCAATTTTCATATACTCGAAGTTGTTGACG
Source organism: Paenibacillus senegalimassiliensis (assembly GCF_001486585.1). Classification (GTDB taxonomy): domain Bacteria; phylum Bacillota; class Bacilli; order Paenibacillales; family Paenibacillaceae; genus Fontibacillus; species Fontibacillus senegalimassiliensis. The sequence continues at coordinate 32,463 of NZ_LN909037.1, read as the reverse complement.
TCCAACAAGGAGCATCCCTCCTTAACCAAGTCCTGATTTGACTGTAACGCTCTATTCTACTCCGACTTCCGCACCTTCCAGATTAAGGCTGAGCTTATCGCCCGACGCATCTTCCTCGTCGTCGATTTCCCTCATCTCAATCTCTTCTTCGTTTTCAGTCAAGATTTTCACATCCATACCCAAGCTTTGCAGCTCTTTGATCAAGACCTTAAACGATTCAGGCACGCCCGGTTCAGGCACGTTCTCGCCCTTGACGATGGATTCGTAGGTTTTCACCCGACCGACCACGTCATCCGATTTGACGGTAAGAATCTCTTGCAGCGTATAGGCGGCGCCATAGGCTTCCAGCGCCCACACTTCCATCTCCCCGAAACGTTGTCCACCGAACTGTGCTTTACCACCGAGCGGCTGTTGCGTAACGAGCGAGTATGGCCCTGTAGAACGGGCATGGATTTTATCGTCAACCATGTGTGCCAGCTTGATCATGTGCATGACGCCAACGGTAACTTCGCGTTCAAACGGTTCCCCGGTCCGGCCATCATACAGAATGGTTTTACCGTTACGTTGCATTCCGGCTTCTTCCATCGTATCGAAGACATCTTCTTCATTCGCGCCGTCAAATACCGGCGTTGCCACATGGATACCCATTTTCAGAGAAGCCATACCCAAATGGATCTCCAGAACCTGCCCGATGTTCATCCGAGAAGGCACGCCCAGTGGGTTCAAGACAACTTGAACCGGCGTCCCGTCTGGCATGAACGGCATATCTTCTTCCGGCAAGATGCGAGCAACGACCCCTTTGTTACCATGGCGTCCTGCCATCTTGTCGCCTTCAGAGATTTTCCGTTTTTGGGCGATGTACACGCGAACCAGTTGATTTACACCTGGTGGCAATTCGTCACCATTATCCCGAGTGAACACCTTCACGTCGACAACGATCCCGTCGGTTCCGTGAGGTACTCTCAGAGAGGTATCACGAACTTCACGCGCCTTCTCACCGAAGATAGCATGTAGCAAACGTTCTTCCGCTGTAAGTTCAGTTACGCCCTTCGGCGTCACTTTACCTACGAGAATGTCGCCAGCGCCAATCTCAGCCCCTACACGAATAATACCGCGTTCGTCCAGATTGCGAAGCGCTTCTTCCCCAACGTTTGGAATATCGCGGGTAATTTCCTCAGGTCCCAGCTTCGTATCGCGGGCTTCGGATTCATATTCCTCAATATGAATTGAGGTGTATACGTCCTCCTTAACCAACTTCTCACTGAGCAGAATCGCATCTTCATAGTTGTAGCCTTCCCAAGTCATAAACGCTACGACAACGTTGCGACCCAAAGCCAATTCGCCCATTTCCGTCGAAGGACCGTCAGCCAGAATGTCACCCTTCTTGACGACCTCTCCACGCTTCACGATCGGACGTTGGTTAATGCAGGTACCTTGGTTAGAACGCATAAACTTGTGCAGCTTGTGCTTGATAAGGTCGCCCTTAACTTCCTTGCCGTCGACCACTTCTACACGGCGTACCCAAATTTCATTGGCGGCTGAGCGCTCAACGATACCATCATGTTTGGATACGATACAAACGCCGGAGTCCTTGGCCGATTTATGTTCCATCCCGGTTCCGACAAGCGGAGCCTTAGGAATAAGCAATGGCACTGCCTGACGCTGCATGTTGGAACCCATCAACGCACGGTTGGAGTCATCATTCTCCAGGAACGGAATGAGCGCAGTCGCTACGGATACAACCTGCTTCGGAGAAATATCCATGTAATCCACGCGATTGCTCGGCAAGGTCAGGATGTTGTCCGATTGCTTGTTGTAACGAACGATGACAGACTCATCTTCAAATTGATTATCATCAGTAAGCTTTGCGTTTGCTTGCGCGATGATATAGTTATCTTCCTCGTCGGCCGTCAGATACGCGACTTGATCGGTGACCGTTCCCGTCTTCGGATCAACCCAACGATACGGCGCTTCAATAAAGCCGTATTCATTGATTCGTGCAAAGGTGGAAAGGGAGTTAATCAAACCGATGTTCGGACCTTCCGGCGTCTCGATTGGACACATCCGGCCATAGTGGGACGGGTGAACGTCACGCACTTCCATGCCGGCACGTTCCCGAGTCAAACCGCCGGGACCGAGTGCAGACAGACGACGTTTATGAGTCAGTTCCGCCAGCGGGTTCGTTTGGTCCATAAACTGCGACAATTGCGAACTGCCGAAGAACTCTTTAATAGAAGCAATAACCGGTCGTATGTTAATTAACGCCTGAGGCGTAATTACGTTAGCGTCCTGAATCGACATTCTCTCGCGAACAACCCGTTCCATCCGGGACAAACCGATACGGAACTGGTTCTGCAGGAGTTCGCCAACTGAGCGCAAACGACGGTTGCCCAAATGGTCAATATCATCCGTGCTACCGATACCATGCAACAGATTAATAAAATAACTGATTGAAGAGATAATATCAGCAGGGGTAATATGCTTCACCGCTTTATCAATGTCACGGTTGGCGATTACCTTAACTACCTTGCCATCTTCAATCGGAGAAAACACATCAATGGTTTGCAGTGGAACATCATCTGCGTCCAGAACGCCGCCGGCTACATGGTAGTCCTTGAACCCGACATTGCTCTCAAGAAGAGGCAGAATCTCGTCCAACAAACGGCGATCCACCATTTGTCCGGCCTCGGCAATAATTTCTCCCGTGGTCGTGTCAATCAGAGTCTCAGCAAGACGTTGATTAAACAAACGGTTTTTGATGTGCAGCTTTTTATTGATTTTGTAACGGCCTACGTTGGCCAGATCATAACGTTTTGGATCGAAGAAGCGTGCTACCAGCAGACTCTTTGCATTGTCTAGTGTTGGCGGCTCGCCTGGACGCAGACGTTCATAGATTTCGATCAGCGCTTTCTCTGTCGAATCGGTGTTGTCCTTATCCAATGTATTGCGGATATATTCATCGTTACCCAGCAAATCAAGAATCTCAGCATCCGTCCCGAAACCAAGCGAACGAAGCAGTACAGTTACCGGGATTTTACGAGTGCGGTCAATACGCACATAAATAATATCCTTTGCGTCCGTCTCCAATTCAAGCCATGCTCCACGGTTAGGAATAACGGTTGCGGTATACATCTTCTTGCCGTTCTTATCCACTTTAGTGCTGAAATAGACGCTAGGAGAGCGAACCAACTGGCTGACAATAACCCGTTCCGCACCATTAATGATGAAGGTGCCGGTTTCGGTCATCAGCGGGAAATCTCCCATGAATACTTCCTGCTCTTTGACTTCGCCGGTTTCCTTATTAATGAGCCGGACTTTCACCCGCAGCGGCGCCGCATAGGTAACGTCGCGTTCCTTCGCGTCATCCACCGTATACTTCGGTTCGCCCAGGCTGTAATCGATAAATTCCAACACCAGATTCCCAGTGAAATCCTGAATCGGCGAGATATCCTGGAACATTTCCCGAAGGCCTTCTTCCAAGAACCACTCATAGGATTTCTGTTGGATTTCGATCAGGTTCGGAACTTCGAGTATCTCGTTAATTCGCGCATAACTACGCCGAGTGCGTCGACCATATTGAACAAGATGTCCTGCCAACTTAAACTCACCCCTCATGTCTACTCACTTAAAAATTGATTGTCAACCCGTGTCGGTCACCTTATAATAGGACCATACGGATTCATCCACAAATAAAGAAAAGCCCTTATCGAATGCTTTCGAAAAAAGAGCATCATTATCCGTGTCGTTGCTGCCCTGATATCCTCATAACTGTTAGTTTATCCAAAATGTGCATATTATATGTAAAACAACGCGCTTTTATACATTGTTTTTACAAAGCTATTGACATTTCAGTCAACTAAAGTCATAGAGGGCATCCTAATGCTGACATTTTATAATAATAACATATTGGTTTTGTCAAGTCAACATGTTCCATTTACTGCTTGATCGCTTTGAAAATCCGATACCCCTTGTCCTTCGCAACTTCCTCCACGGATGCAAACAAAGATTCCAACTTCTCCTTGGCCGACGGTGCTCCTTGCTTCTTCTGAATGACAATCCATAACGCTCCGCCCGGCTTCAACCGTTCATGAGCTCCTTCAAAAATAGCATGTACCGTCGATTTACCAGCACGAATTGGCGGGTTGGTCAACACGATGTCATACCGCCCCTCTTCCAAGGCTGCATACAGATCACTCTCAAGAATGGTCACATTGCTAATTCTATTAGCTGCGGCATTCTCCCTTGCCAGTTCAACGGCTCGGCTGTTCACATCAATCATCGTGACATGTCCCTGTGTAGCCAGTCTCGCTGCCGTTAATCCAATGGGGCCGTAACCACAGCCCACATCAAGCACCTTGGCATCTGAAGCAATCTCCATCGCCTCAATCAACGTACGACTGCCAAAATCAACGCCTTCCTTGGCAAATACACCCGCATCGCTGATAAAACGATAGCTTTGCCCTCGCAATACAACCTCCCAGGTCTTACGCCGATGCGCAACGGTTGGTTTACTACTATAGTAGTGATCTGACATTCGTGCACCTCCTTACACAATCGGGATCGGTTCAAAACCCTTAAGCAGTAAAACAAACCCCTTGAATCAAGTTCAAGGGGTTTGCCGTAGGAAAGAAGGGAATTACTTCACTTCTACGCTTGCGCCTGCTTCTTCCAATTTTGCTTTTACAGCTTCTGCTTCTTCTTTAGCCACTTTTTCTTTCAGTGGTTTTGGTGCGTTATCAACCAGGTCTTTGGCTTCTTTCAAGCCCAAGCCAGTGATTTCGCGAACAACTTTGATTACGTTGATTTTGGAACCGCCTGCACTAGTCAGGATTACGTCGAATTCGCTTTGCTCTTCAGCCGCTGCTGCGCCTGCGCCGCCGCCAGCTACAACAACTGGAGCTGCTGCAGTTACGCCGAATTCTTCTTCGATTGCTTTAACAAGTTCGTTCAGTTCAAGAACGGTCATACCTTTGATTTCTTCCAAGATCGTTTCTTTACTCATGGTTGAACCTCCATTGTATAATAATTTATTGGTTTTGTTGAATCAACTAGCTTGTAGCAGACAGAGTAAGCTTACGCGCTTGCGCTGCCTTCTTCTTTCTCGGCAACAGCCTTGACTGCCAATGCCAAGTTGCGTACTGGAGCTTGAAGCACGCTGAGGAGCATTGAAAGGAGACCTTCGCGGGACGGCAGGCTTGCGAGAGCATTGATTTGATCTACGCCAACCACACGGCCTTCAACCACGCCACCTTTTACCTTCAAAGCTTCATTCTTCTTCGCGAATTCGCTCAGAATTTTAGCTGGAGCAATAGCATCTTCCGTACTGAACGCAATCGCTGTAGGACCCGTCAATACTTCATCCAGTTCGCTCAGTTCCGCTGCAGCCGTCGCACGACGAACAAGCGTGTTCTTAAGCACTTGGAATTCCACGCCAGCTTCACGAAGCTGTTTGCGAAGTTCAGTAACTTGAGCAACATTCAAACCGCGATAGTCGGCAACAACGGTCGTTGCACTTTCGCGCAATTTCGACGTTACTACTTCAACGGCTTCTTGTTTTGCTTGAATGACTTTTGCGTTTGCCAAACTTTACACCTCCTATTAGATTACATGAGCCTTCTTAATCACTAAAAAAAGCCTCCGTAGAATCACGAAGGCTCGATATACATCACACGCAGTAAAACTGCCATATTGACGTTCTATCACAACACCTCGGTAGGAAATTAAGCTTGCGCACCTACTGTCTACGGTAAGCATATTCTTATTTAAGTCTCACATGAAAACAACTTTTACAGTATACCAAGGACAAACCCTGGATGTCAATCCCTTCACTCTCGAAAGATAGAAAAGGATCTTATCTGTAAGATGCTGTATTTACGCGAGCGCTAGGGCCCATGGTCGAAGAAATCGCAATATTCTTCAAGTATACGCCTTTGGCAGCAGCCGGTTTAGCCCGGTTCAAAGCGTCAAGCAGAGCTTTGAGGTTCTCATTCAATTGCTCTTCAGTAAAGGATACTTTACCGATTGGCGCATGAATTTGACCTGCTTTATCCAGACGATACTCAATTTTACCTGCTTTGATTTCTTGAACGGCTTTAGCTACGTCAAACGTAACTGTGCCTGCTTTAGGGTTAGGCATAAGGCCTTTACCACCGAGCAAACGGCCGAGTTTACCAACTTCACTCATCATGTCCGGTGTAGCTACGCACACATCGAACTCGAACCAGCCTTGTTGGATTTTGTTGATCATGTCCTGATCGCCTACATAGTCAGCTCCGGCAGCTTCTGCTTCCTTCACTTTATCACCTTTGGCAAATACCAGAACACGTTGTGTTTTACCAGTACCGTGTGGCAATACAACTACACCACGAACAGCTTGGTCTTGTTTACGAGGGTCTACACCCAAACGAACTGCTGCTTCAACGGTTTCGTCGAATTTTGCAGTCGCTGCCTTCTTTACCAGCCCAACGGCTTCAGCAGGCTCATATGTTGCTTCGCTATCGATCAGCTTAGCAGCTTCAAGGTATTTCTTACCGTGTTTAGCCATTAAATTCGTCCTCCTTCGTGGTATTAGCGGAAATTCCTCCCACTTAAAGATGAACTCCATGTTGACGCAATGTGCGTCTCATAGCGATTCATCCGAGGGCAGATTGCTCCACCCTTGCTCCAAGATTAGTCTTGGATCGTGATGCCCATACTGCGAGCAGTACCTTCAACCATACGCATAGCTGCTTCAACGGAAGCTGCGTTAAGGTCAGGCATTTTTTGCTCCGCGATTTGACGAACAGTGTCGCGATTCACGGTAGCTACTTTCTTCTTGTTCGGTTCGCCGGAACCTTTCTCGATCTTCGCTGCTACGCGAAGCAGAACGGCTGCCGGTGGAGTTTTGGTGATGAACGTAAAGGAACGATCTTCAAACACCGAAATTTCAACCGGGATGATCAAGCCTGCTTGATCGGCAGTACGTGCGTTGAATTCCTTACAGAATGCCATGATGTTGACACCCGCTTGACCCAGCGCCGGACCTACCGGAGGTGCAGGGTTCGCTTTACCCGCAGGAATTTGCAGTTTTACCACTTTGATAACTTTTTTCGCCATGTAAAACACCTCCTTGCCAAATTGTGGTAGACGGAACCGAGACGGCCCCTCCCACTTAAAACCCTAAGAAACCTTACAGAGATAACTCAAAAAACAATTCTTTGAGCAATTTCTTATATTTTCTCCACTTGAGTATAATCCAGTTCAAGCGGGGTTTCTCGTCCAAACATGTTGACGTGAACCTTGACCTTGCTCTTGTCTGTCAAAATTTCCTCGATCGAGCCGACGAAATTGGCAAACGGACCAACCTTGATGCGTACAGATTCCTTGAGCTCGAATTCGATCACCGGCTTCGGCTCTTCCATACCCATATGCGCCAAAATCTGCTCCACTTCTTCAGGAAGCAAAGGCGTAGGTTTGGAACCGGAACCCGTGGAGCCAACAAACCCGGTAACCCCTGGTGTATTGCGAACAACATACCAAGAGTCGTCGGTTTGGACCATTTCCACCAAGACATAACCGGGGTAAACTTTACGCATGACGGTCTTCTTCTTACCGTCTTTGTTCACCACTTCTTCTTCCATAGGAACAAGAACGCGGAATATCTTGTCTTCCATGCCCATGGACTCGACGCGCTTCTCCAAATTGGCTTTGACTTTGTTCTCATACCCGGAATAGGTATGAACGACATACCATCTTTTTTCCATATCAAGCCACCTATGGACCCTTCTTAAATTATCGCTTCGATCACAGCAGAGATGCCAATGTCCAGAACCCAAAAATAAATCGCGACAACGGTAATTGTACCTAGCACAATCAGCGTGTAATTAGTCAGCTCTTTACGATTAGGCCAGCGAACCTTTTTAAGCTCAGCCCAGCTCTCAGAGAAAAAAGAAAACAACGACTTGAAACTACGTTTCACGCGCCATTACACCTCCAAAGACTATCTGGTTTCGCGATGAGGAACTTGCTCGTTACAAAACTTGCAAAATTTCTTCATCTCCATGCGGTCGGGGTGGTTACGCTTGTTTTTCGTTGTCGTGTAGTTTCTTTGTTTGCAGTTCGTACAAGCCAACGTAATGATTACCCGCATGATGTGCACCTCCCGAAGACATTCTAAATGAGCGTCTCTATATTGACCTAAGCCTCTATGTTCACCTAAAAAAGGGAACACAAAATTAGGCCTACCTAAAACACTTTATCATATGGGGTCAACCATGTCAACGAGACATCATATCTACTCTTCAATTAATGATAGAGGTTGTTCAAAAAGTCGTCTTCCCATGACGGAGTTGTTCAAGAAGTAAATTCGGCATCGAATCTTGAATTCAGCCAGGCCTTCCGTTGCTCACGTAGATCTGTCTACGCTCCGCTACTGACGTCCCTATCTTCATCCAACCTTCTTGGTCCTGTAAACCCGACTTTTCGAACTAGCACTTTGCCTTTATAGTATAACTCACTATTTTGGAAGATAAACCCGTCAGTCTAACAATAGCTACTATTATCGCAAAGGAAGCCTTCGCGCTTCACCCCCGGCCAGCAGTTGAACCAGGGCATGACGGCTCCTCCATTCCAGCTTGATGCCACCTGTACAAAGTGGCAAAAAAAGGGCCGCCCGCTAGCAGGCCACCCGGTCATTCATTCTGAAATTTTAAATACTACTGCTGCCATCTCGTACTTCCAAGTAACGTTCCAGCTTGCGCTTCACCCGCTGCAAGGCGTTATCGATCGACTTCACGTGGCGGCTTAAATCCACCGCAATTTCCTGATAGGAACGTCCATCAAGATAAAGCATCAGGACCTTCCGCTCTAAATCGCTGAGAATTTCCGACATCTTGTCCTCAAGACCCGTAAATTCTTCCTGGTTAATGATCAATTCTTCCGGATCACTCACTTGAGTGCCACAGATGACATCAAGCAATGTCCGGTCGGAATCCTCATCGTAAATCGGCTTATCCAAAGATACATAGGAATTAAGCGGAATATGCTTCTGCCTCGTCGCCGTCTTGATCGCCGTAATGATCTGTCTGGTTATGCAGAGCTCGGCAAAGGCCTTGAAGGAAGATTGCTTGTCCCCCCGAAAGTCCCGGATCGATTTATAAAGTCCGATCATGCCCTCCTGAATAATATCCTCTCGATCCGCACCGATCAGGAAGTAGGATCTGGCTTTGGCGCGCACAAAACTGCGATATTTGTTGATCAGGTATTCCAGTGCTTCACTATCACCCTGGCGAACCGCTTCGACAATATCTTCGTCATTTTGGATCTCATAGTCAAACCTTACCCATAATTCGAGTTTGACACTCACCACAAATCCCTCCGGCTGCAACGCACCGTACTCCGTCACTCAATCAAGTAATACGAACAGTATATATGAAGCTGCATATTAGCGTCAACCGCAAAAGTACCAAAAGATGTAAAGATAAGCTTTGTCAAGGGTATTTAGGAGGAGTCTAAGAGATTAACCTATTATTGTGAGTTTCAAAATTTGTGTTCAAAAAGTTAGGTTTTCAGCGTTACTGTCTTCGCCAGCGTTCGAGGAACTGCCGCTGCTCCGGGCTCAGCTTAGAGTCCAGGGTATTGCGGCTGGAGCTCTCACTTCGCTTGGCGATTTGGGCCTGTATTTCCTTCTCGCTTTGCTCCACCTGGATTAACAATTCGCGGGCGGAAACACGCAGGGCTCCCTGACCGAAAATCACATGCTGCTCTACCATATCGCTGGTAGCAACATAAACCTGGCGTCTGCGGTGGCTAAGTTCGCCGACCAGGCGCTCAATGCACTCATCCGCCGTCTCCTTCTCTTTGGTGAAGACCATGGCTACCTTATTTTGAGAATAGGACTTGCCCAGACCTGGCACCCGGTAAGCATCAAAAACAACAATAACTTTCCTGCCAGAAAAGGCCTGGTAATCGGCCAGGCGCTCGAGCAGTCGATCCCGCGCCTCCTGCAAATCCCGCTGAGACAGCTCGAACAACTCGGGCCAACCGCCGATCATGTTATATCCATCTACCAGAAGCACATCGCGCACATCGCGCATGGCCGTTATCCTTCAGCACGGCGTCTGCGCAGTGCTTCATACATAATGACTCCTGCCGCGACCGAAGCGTTCAGAGAATTCAACTGCCCATTCATCGGTAGCTTTAACAGAAGATCGCAGGTCTCCCGTACCAAGCGCCCCATACCTTTATTCTCGTTACCAATGACGATGGCCACCGGTCCGGTCAACACATTCCCGCCTTGGTACATTTCCTCACGGGCCGCTACATCCGTACCCACAATCCATATCCCGGCTTCCTTCAAACGTTCCATCGTCTGCACCAGATTGGTTACCCGTGCCACTGGCACATACTCAACCGCCCCCGCTGAGGTCTTGGACACCGTAGCAGTAATCGCAGCAGAACGGCGCTTCGGGATAATAACACCGTGTACCCCCGTGCACTCTGCCGTACGTAATATCGAGCCGAGATTGTGCGGGTCCTCAATCTCGTCCAAAATAAGCAGAAACGGCGCTTCCTCCCGTTCCTTCGCCTTAGCCAGCAGATCATCCACCTCGACATAGGCATACGGGGCAACCTGGGCTACGACGCCTTGATGCTGCAGGCCTGGAGCCAACTGATCCAGCTTCCTTTTATCCACAAATTGCACCACAATGCCATGCTTCTTCGCTTCGGCCACAATAGGCTGAGTCAGATGCTTCTGAGCACCCTCAGCCACCCATATTTTATTGATGGTTCGTCCGGCATTCAGCGCTTCAAGCAGCGAATGCTTACCGCCAATCCATTCTTGTTCCTCCATGTAAGTCCTCCTGGGGAGCTTCCTTCTATTTCATGCTCCCAATATATTATAGCTACGATTTGCGATTATCTTCCAAATGAGCAAAGCCTTCAGCAATTAACAAGCGAAGCCTGGCATGCTCACCGGTGTAATAGAGAAAGCCGACCAGGCTTTCAAAGGCCGTCGCCTGACGGTAATCCTGCACACTGGCATTCTTGGGCACGGTACCCGACTTGGCGTTGCGCCCCTGGCGCACGACGTCCTTCTCGGCTTCCGTAAGCAGCGGCTCCACCAGCGCCAGCAACTGCGCTTGCGCCTTGGCGGAGACGTACTTCGTCGACTCGCCGTGCAGATGATGTGGCCGCAGGTTCGGGCGGGCCATCACATGCTGGCGCACGGCCACCTCATACACGGCGTCGCCGATGTAGGCAAGCGCCAGCGGGGGCAGAAGCCGTGCCGGCTTGGAGGGCGCGTCAGGGAACCAGAGCGGCGAGAGGTCGCAGCGGCTTCCAGCGCCTGTAGGCCGCCTTCTGCCTGCTGGCGGCCTACAGGCCCCCCGCTGCCCTCTCGGTTAGGCCCGCTCATTTGCGCCGCCATCTCATGCCCTGCGGCGTATCCTCAAGCACGATGCCGCGCTCATCAAGCAGATCGCGAATCTCATCGGCGCGAGCCCAGTTCTTGGTCTTACGCGCTTCGTTCCGTTCGGCAATCAGCGCTTCGATCTCTTCATTAGGCAGTTCTGTTTCCGGTGGCAAGGCAATCCGGAGCACACTGTTCATTTCTTCAAACAGCGCAAGTGCCGCTTCAAGCTCACCGCGACTAACCACTGGCTGTTGCAGCAGCGTGTTCACTTCACTCACCCACTCGAAGACCGCCGTAATCGCATCCGGTGTATTGAAGTCATCCTGCATTTTCGCATGGAACAACTCACGTACCGTCTCCATCTTGGCCTGCCACTCGGGCGACGCCTGCTCGCTGCCGCTCTGGAAGGCGGCGCCCAGGCGGTGGCGCAGATTGTTCACCGCATTGCTAATCCGCTCCACGCTCCGTTCAGCCTGCTGCATGATTTCCTCGGTGAAGTTCAGCGGATTGCGATAGTGGGTCGATAACATGAAGTAACGGATAGCCTCTAGCTTATACTGGGTACGCAAATCCTTGACCAGAATACCGTTGCCCAGAGACTTGGACATCTTCTCCCCGCCAATATTAATATACCCGTTGTGCATCCAATAATTGGCGAGCGGCTTGCCAGTAACCGCTTCGGATTGAGCCACCTCGCACTCATGGTGCGGGAACTGCAAATCCTGGCCCCCGCCGTGGATATCCAGCGTGTCACCCAGCAATTGCCGGGACATGGCCGAGCATTCGATATGCCAGCCTGGTCGGCCTTCACCCCAAGGGCTGCTCCAGTGAATTTCTCCGGGTTTGGCCGCTTTCCAGAGCACAAAATCTTCCGGATGTTCCTTACGATCATCAACATCAATTCGGATACCAAATTGCAATTCTCCAATATTTTGACCGGATAGCTTGCCGTAGTCGGAGAATTTGTTCGTCCGGTAAAATACATCTCCCCCGTTCTCGTAAGCATAGCCCTTCTGCTCCAGATCGCGGATAAAATCGATAATCACGTTCATGTTGTCAGTAACCCGCGGATTAGCAGTCGCCCGGGGAATCCCCAGCCCATCCAAATCCTCATAGTAGGCCTGAATGAACTTCTCGGCCACCTCGGGCACCGTTGTATTCATTTCTTCTGCTTTGCGGATCAATTTATCATCGACATCCGTAAAGTTAACGACGTAATTTACTTTGTATTGTTGGTTCTCCAAATAGCTGCGGACCACATCAAAGAAGATCATGGGTCTTGCATTCCCTATATGGATATACCCGTACACCGTCGGCCCGCAGACGTAAATATTCACTTCTCCCGGGTTCAAGCTGACAAACTCTTCCTTCTTGCGGGTAAGGGTGTTATAGATCTGTAATGCCATAAAGTAATGTTCCTTTCAGTGTAAATTTCAGGAGTCTTCGCCAGCTAGACCCCGTTATTGCTCGCTGGGAGCTTCCTTACGAAGCTGCTGGCTCAATTCCAGGATTTCGTTACGCAATTGCTCAATTTCACGATGCATGTCGCGCATCGTATCGACCACGGGATCGGGCAGTTGATGATCAAGGCGGTCCAGACGCTTGCCACCTTGGCGCACGACTCTACCCGGAATGCCGACCACGGTACTCCCCGCCGGCACCTCCTTCAGTACAACTGAATTAGCCCCGATATTGGCCTGATCGCCAATTTTGAATGAACCAAGCACCTTGGCCCCGGAACCAATAACTACATTATCGCCGACGGTCGGGTGACGTTTCCCTTTCTCTTTCCCGCTACCGCCAAGCGTGACTCCCTGATAGATAACCACATCATCGCCTATTTCGCAAGTTTCTCCAATCACGACCCCCATGCCGTGGTCTATGAACAAGCGATTTCCAATTTGAGCCCCCGGATGGATCTCAATACCAGTGATAAAACGGCTGGCTTGCGAGATGATGCGCGCAATCGTGAACCAGCGCCGACGATAGAAGAAATGCGCAATCCGGTGGTTCCAAATGGCATGCAGACCGGAATAGGTAAATATCACCTCAAACCAGCCTCTGGCCGCCGGGTCATTGTCAAAGACAGCCCGAATATCCGATTTGATCGTTCTAAACATCGTCTCCCCCACCTTCTTGCCCGCCTTCATTCAAAAAAAGGACGCCCCTGCAGCTATCGCTGCAAAGGCATCCTGATGACGCGGTTCCACTTTGCTTTGGATGAAACTAAGGCCTACGGCCAAGTTCCTCTCTCTAACGTCCTTAACGCGGACGACACGTCGGATACTACCTCGCTCTTCAAGCAGCGTGCTCGCATCCGCGGCTCCCGGGTGCATTTCCCCCAGCTCCGTATCCGGATAACTCTCAGCCTGGATGTCCTTGTGGCGGTCCGCACCGAAGGGTCCCGGTTATCCTCTCTGGTTGATACGGTTAAACTGACGTACTCTCCCGATCTTTGCCTATGGGAAGGTAGCTACAAGGCCACCTCTAAATATCAGTAATGAATGTACTGCCTTTATATTACCTAAAGGCCATGCAACTGACAAGCTTGATTTACCAAAGACGTCCAGCCTTTGCTTATAATGCAGCAATACGAGCCTGGAGCCGGGCAATGACTTTATCACGGCCCAATAAATGAAGGGTCTTGTTCAAATCGCGCCCATGCATTTGTCCTGTCAGTGCAACGCGAATCGGCATGAACAGTCCTTTGCCCTTCACGCCAGTCTCCTTCTGCACCTCTTTGATTGCTGCGGCGATGTGCTCTGCACTGAAGTCAGCCAGCGCTTCTGCTTTGGCCAGAAAGGCACTAAGCACGCCTCCAACCTGAGGTTCGTTCAGAATGGCAGTGCCTTCCGCATCAATCTCCAATTCACTACGGAAGAATAGTTCGGATAACTCTACAATATCCGCAGCGGCGGTCATTTGTTCCTGATACAAGGCAACCAGTTCCTTCGCCCAGACCGTAAGCTCCGAATTAAGTTCGGCCGGAAGACGTCCCGCCTTCTGCAGATGAGGAATCGCCAGTGCTGCAATACGTTCTGGATCCGCATTCTTGATGTAATGGTTATTCAAGTGAGCCAGCTTGTTCTTATCAAATACTGCCGGACTGCGGGACAAGCGGTTCGCATCAAAAATGGAGATCAATTCTTCCTTGGTGAAGAACTCCTCTTCGCCTTCCGGCGACCAGCCGAGTAAAGCGATGAAATTAAACAATGCTTCAGGGAGATATCCAAGTTGATCATACTGCTCAAGGAACTGGATGACGGATTCGTCGCGTTTGCTTAGCTTCTTGTGATTATCTCCCACGATCAGCGTCATATGTCCAAATACCGGCGGTTCCCAGCCGAAGGCATCGTAAATCATAAGCTGCCGCGGCGTGTTGGAGACATGGTCTTCCCCACGCAGAACGTGGGTGATATTCATCAGATGATCATCAAGCACTACCGCAAAGTTATAGGTAGGGATGCCATCCTTTTTAACGATAACAAAATCACCGCTAACCTCGGACTCGAAGGAGATCGGTCCTTTGACCAGATCATCAAACGTAAATGTCCGACCTTCCGGTACGCGGAAGCGAATGCTATACGGGCGACCTTCTGCTTCAAAGGCAGCAATTTGCTCGGAAGTCAGGTTCCGGTGTTTGCCAGAATAGCGCGGAGTTTCCCCACGAGCCGATTGCTCCTCGCGCTCCTTCTCCAGTTCTTCTTCGGTGCAATAACAGCGGTAAGCCAGCCCACGGTCCAGCAAATCCTGAACCAACGGGCGGTATAATTCCAGACGCTCCGTTTGGCGATATGGACCATAGTCTCCGCCTACGTCCACACTTTCATCCCAATCGATTCCAAGCCATTTCAGGTAAGTAAGCTGGTTCTCTTCCCCACCAGCTACGTTACGCTTCATGTCCGTATCCTCAATGCGAATCACAAATTTCCCGCCATGATGTCTGGCAAACAAATAATTAAATAACGCCGTTCTGGCATTTCCGATATGTAAATGACCCGTCGGACTCGGCGCATAACGCACGCGAACTTCTGCCATGCTAATCCCTCCCGTTAATCAACCTCTTTTGAACCTCTATAAGTTTATGTTCAAAAAGTCGGGTTTTCAGGACCGAGAAGATTGGATGAAGCTAGGGACTGAGTAGCGGAGCGTACGTATTGGGTACGTGAGCAACGGAAGTCCCGGTTGAATTCAAGATTCGATGTCGAATCCACTTCTCGAACAGCTTCGTCCTGGGAAGACGACTTTTTGAACTACCTTACAAGTTTATGATGATAGCATATTTGAAACTAAACAGACAATGCACTGTGCCGCAATCCCCTCGCCGCGCCCGGTAAATCCAAGCTGCTCAGTCGTGGTCGCCTTCACATTAATTCGCTCTGCCTCGGTACCCAGGGTACGAGCAATTACCTCTACCATTTGCGGAATATAAGGCGCCATCTTGGGTTTCTGCGCGATCAGAGTTGCATCAAGATTTCCCAAGCTGTATCCCCGGTCTCCGGCCATCTCCCAGACCCGCTCCAGAAGTACAACACTGTCCGCATCCTTGAACGCAGGGTCCGTATCCGGAAAATGACGTCCGATATCTCCAAGCCCCAACGCTCCCAGAATCGCATCACTTATCGCATGGAGCAAGACATCAGCATCGGAATGGCCCAACAGCCCTTTCTCATACGGAATCTCTACGCCACCAATGATGCATGGCCTGCCCTCTACCAACTGGTGCACGTCGAAACCTTGCCCTACCTTTAACATATGATAAATCCTCTCCCTGACATATAATGGCCCTTGCTATAAAATACGGGTGAACTCATAGGTGCCTGCTGCCGATATGAGGCTTACGACCGCGCCTGCTGACGGAGAAATGCCGCATAATCCAAATCCTCAGGCGTTGTCAGCTTGATGTTGCGGTAATCCCCCTCCACCAGCTTGACCCGAATACCCAGGCGCTCCACCAGCATAGAGTCATCCGTACCTACAAAGTCCTGCGCCTCCGCCTGCTCATGAGCAGCCAGCAAATCCTTCAAGCGAAAAGCCTGCGGGGTCTGAATGGACCACAGCAAGCGACGGTCCAGGGTAGAGGCTACCCAGTCCTGTTCCTCTGCCTGCTTGATTGTATCCTTCACAGGTACGGCCAGCACGGCTGCACCGTGTGCCTTCACCGCCTCACAGCAAGCCGTAATATGCTCGGCTGCAACAAAAGGGCGGACGCCGTCATGCACCAGTACCCAGGGCGTGCTAAGCTGTAGCAATCCCTGGTATACCGAATGCTGACGCTCGGCGCCGCCCGCAATAACTTGTATGTGGCCTCGCATTCCATATTCAGCAATCCATGCCTGGCAACGGTCCACATCCTGTTCACCTGTTACCAGTACGATTTGTGAAATCAGCGGATGGCGGTCAAACGCCTCCAGCGTATGAATGATGATCGGCTTGTCCTCCAGCATAAGATACTGCTTGCTCTCCACCGTTCCCATACGCGTACCGCGGCCCGCTGCCACCACGATGACACCAATATCGCCGTTCGCTTGTAACTCCACGTTCTGCCTCACCCTTGCCCGAAAGTAAATACGACTAAACGCATTTACTCCCATCATACCGAATTACTGGGCTTTTTCCAACAGTTTTGGCTTGGCAAAAATCATTCGCCCCGCCGAGGTTTGCAATACACTGGTCACCAGTACCTCTGTAATGCTGCCAATATAGTCACGTCCGCCTTCCACAACGATCATCGTTCCATCGTCCAGATAGGCCACACCTTGCCCATGCTCCTTGCCGTCCTTGATCACCTGAACCATAATTTCCTCGCCCGGCAGTACAACCGGCTTCACGGCATTGGCCAAATCATTGATGTTCAGCACAGATACCCCCTGAAGCTCACATACCTTGTTCAGGTTGAAATCATTCGTCACGACTTTCCCCGGCAGGACCTTCGCCAACTTGACCAGCTTGCTGTCCACCTCGGAAATATCTTCGAAGTCTCCTTCATAAATCATGACCTTCACGTCCAGTTCCTTCTGAATCTTGTTCAGAATATCCAGCCCGCGGCGTCCACGATTCCGCTTCAACAAGTCTGAAGAGTCGGCAATATGCTGCAGTTCCTCAAGCACGAACTCGGGAATAACGATCGTCCCCTCAATAAAACCCGTCTTGCAAATGTCTGCAATGCGACCGTCGATAATCACGCTTGTATCCAGAATCTTATGTTCCTCAGACCAGCGCTCTTCATCGGCTCCCGCCCCTCCCCAAGCTCCTGACTTCCAGAGTAGAGATAATTCTTCCTTCTTCGCCAATCCAACACATAAGCCGATATAGCCCAGCAGGGCAGAACCTGCAAACCGGGCCAAACTTTCCAGATCCCCAAGCCAAGATAACAGGGGATAGACCGTTAAAGAAAGAAGAAGTCCCGCAGTCAGACCGACCGCACCGGCCGTCATCTCATTCATTGGAATTTGCGTTAAGGTCGCTACCCACGATTTTACTTTAGAAGATACGACGTCTGCAGCCAAAGAGAACAGAAACAAGAACAGGATAGCACCAGCCGCTGCCCACAATAAATTCGCCACAATAGGAGGCAGTTCACGGAACCAGCCCTGTATAGTCTCTGGCATAATCCCCATCAAGCCACCGGTCGTATAACCGAGCCATGCTCCGCACAAACCGGACAACATCAGCAAATATTTTTTCAGCACGCCTTTCTTCACCTCCTGAATAAGTATTTTCTTTAGCCAGTATGAACCAAATATTGGATACATAATCCGAGAAGGCCTAACTTTTTTGGCGAAAAAATGGCCGCAAGCCGCAGCAGCCCCTTATGGTATGGGATTTCAGGTTGATATCGGAGGAATAGGTGGAATATAATGAATTCAATTCATAATATTGAGGTGGATGGAAAATGAGCGCACCAAGCCTTCAATCTTTTCAAGAACAAGTGTCTGAATTGTTGCTCCGTCACCGCAGTCTGCTAGATGTCCTGTCCAAAATGGGACAAACCAACGCTGCCGCCGTTCGTTCAGTAACCAAATCCGTGACAGAATGCGGATGCATTGAACTGCACGCAACCAGGCAGGATTTCGAGCCTGGCTTGGATTTGCAGCAAGCTAAGGAGACCATCGCCAAGCATGTGCAAGGCGAACTTTGTGAGAATTGCCGGGATGCTATTGCGGGTGAGCTTGGACGCAACCTTTTCTATATGTCTGCCCTTTGCAATCTCCTGGATATTGATATGCAAGAAATTATGGAGCAGGAGTCACAGAAATGCGCCACGCTGGGTCTGTTTAACTTGTCGTAAGCACAACCTCCCGCCCATCAAAGAACATACCAAAAAGGCATGGATCTGTTTCCCCGTGGGAAGATCCATGCCTTTTTTAGGTTTACTATATGAGCTTATGAACTCAAATTTAAAAGCCACCCCGCACAGGATGGCCCTTGAGCTTCACGTATGTTAACTTTCACCCTAATATCCACAAAACCCGTCAGCGCTTGGAGCGATAACCTTCTTCTCCATCTGCTTTGTCGTCTTGCCGTCGTCTGCGGCGAACCAGGCGTTTGATATTCTGGTTAAACCCATACAACGCATAGACCACTAACGGGATAAAAATGAGTTTGGCCATCTGGTCAGGGAAAATAACCGCAATAACTACGGCAAAAATGACCACCAGCGGGGTATAGGCCACCGCCTTCTTAGGTAATCCTACCTTCTTGAAGTTAGGATATTTAACAGTGCTAATCATCAGATAAGAGAGCAATAACATCGATACCACAAAATACGGAGCCGTAAATTCCCGGTAAAACAGCGATAAGGTGGCAAGCACACCACCGGCTGCCGGAATCGGCAAGCCGATAAAATATCCGGGGATTCCCTTCTGGACGTTGAAGCGAGCCAATCTCAGCGCTCCGCAAAGGGGGAAAATCGCCGTGACGGCCCAAGCCATGCCCGTGGGAATGCTATGAAAGGAGATCAGATACATAATCAATGCTGGTGCAATCCCAAACGAAATGATGTCCGACAAGGAGTCCAGTTCTTTCCCAAATTCGCTTTGAGCATTCAGCGCCCTAGCCACCCGTCCGTCCAAACCATCAAGCAGCATGGCAACAATCACCATAATGGCGGCCAAGCTAAAGCGTTCTTCCGTCGCCAGAATGATAGCCAGCATGCCGAGAACCATGTTTCCTAACGTGAACAGACTTGGAATTGATTTCGTAATCATCTCTTCACCTCGAATAGATATTCCTTAACCATCCATTGATGATAGGTGATTTAAATTTGTCTGTCAATGAACACTTGCTCTTGAAGACGCTTGAGTCCTTCCTTGATCGCGCGAGCGCGAACCTCTCCAATTCCGTCTACTTCGTCCAATTCCTCAATGCTGGCCATCATTACATGAGGTAATTCCTCGAACCGTTCCACCAGATTATGGATGATGACATTCGGGAGCCGTGGTATCTTGTTCAGCACCCGGTAGCCACGTGGTGAGATCAATTCCTCCGAGGTCGCAGCCGAGGATGGATAACCAAGCAGCTTCGTGATATGAACGTCGTCCAGCAATTCATCATCGGTAGAGCGCTTGAGTCCGAGAATAATTTCCCGAATGGCTTCATCGTGGCCTTCCTTGGCATAATCCTTGTACAGCAGCCAAGCTTCCTCTTCCATATTGCTGACCAGTTCCTCCATTTGCATGCTGATCAGTCGGCCTTCTGTACCCAATTCATTGATAAACCGCTTAATCTCCATTTTGATACGAATAACCATCTCTACCCGCTGAATGACATTGATGACCTCGGGCAAGGAGACCAATTCCTCAAATTCGGAAGCCGTCAGATTGGTAAGGGCCTGATTCAACACGGAGCGATACTTCTCCAAGGTCTGAATGGCCTGGTTAGCCTTCGTCAGGATAACACCGATTTCCTTCAGGGCGTAACGTAATCCCCCTTGGTACAAGGTAATGATATTCCGCCGCTGGGAGATAGAGACCACCAGCTTCCCAGTCTGCTTGGCGACCCGTTCCGCTGTGCGGTGCCGAATCCCGGTCTCCGCAGAAGCAATGGAGGAATCGGGAATCAGTTGGGTGTTAGCATATAAAATTCGCTTTAAATCTTCGCTGAGAATGATGGCTCCATCCATCTTCGCCAATTCGTAAAGATAGTTAGGCGAGAAATCACAGTTAATGGAGAAGCCTCCTTCAACCACCTCCATCACCTCCGGGCTGTAGCCAACAACGATCAGTCCGCCGGTCTTCGCGCGCAGAACGTTCTCAAGCCCGTCACGAAAGTGCGTTCCCGGGGCCACAAGCCTCAGCAAGTCGTTCATTTTCTCTGCATGAGTAGTTTCTTTCATCAATTAATGCCCCCTAATCTAACGCGACAGCTAGCGCATCTGCAACGGTATTTACTCCTACTAATTTAATCCCTTGTGGTGCCTTCCACCCCTTCATGCTCTTCTCCGGCAGGATGATCCGTTTGAAGCCAAGCTTGGCTGCTTCCTTCACCCGTTGTTCCGCTCGGGAGACCCCTCTCACCTCACCGGTCAAGCCTACCTCGCCGAAGATGACGTCGTGGGGCTTAGTCGGGATATCACGGAAGCTGGATGCTACACTGACCGCAATAGCCAGATCGACAGCCGGTTCATCCAGCTTGACCCCGCCGGCCAGATTGACATAGGCGTCCTGATTTTGCAGGAACATGCCCATGCGCTTCTCCAGAACAGCGATGATCAGATTCATCCGCTGGTGATCGACCCCTGTCGCCATTCTGCGCGGAGAAGGAAAGTGCGTGGCCGCAATCAAGGCCTGCAGTTCCACCAGAATCGGTCTGGTGCCTTCCATGCTGGCGACTACAGTAGAGCCAGCCACGCCCAGCGGACGTTCCGACAGGAACAATTCCGAAGGATTGGCCACCTCCGTCAGGCCAGCCTCGTTCATTTCAAAGATGCCGATCTCATTGGTCGAGCCAAAGCGGTTCTTGACGGCCCGCAATAGCCGGTAGGAATGATGACGTTCTCCCTCGAAGTAAAGCACACAATCCACCATATGCTCCAGGAGCCTTGGACCGGCAATAGCTCCTTCCTTGGTAACATGGCCTACAAGCACGGTCGCAATTCCTTGCCCCTTGGCAATTCGCATAAATCGGGCTGTACATTCGCGAACCTGGGATACACTGCCGGGTGCGCTAGTAACTTCCGGCAAATAGACGGTTTGAATCGAGTCAATGACCAGGAAGTCCGGTTTCACCATCTCAATCGCCGCTTCAATCGCATCCATGCTGCTCTCACACAACACGAATAGTTCCGCAGACAAAGCTCCTAGCCGCTCCGCTCGCAGCTTGGTTTGACGAACCGATTCTTCCCCCGATATATATAGCACTTTAAGACCGGTGCGGGCCATTTCGTGGGAGGTTTGCAGCAGCAAAGTTGACTTACCAATACCCGGATCGCCACCAACAAGCACTAACGATCCAGGAACCACGCCACCCCCAAGCACCCGGTTTAATTCGCCGATGCCCGTTTGAATACGCGGCTCTTTGCCGCTTTCTATATTTATGATTGATTGCGGTGTTTCTTTCGCATGAAATATTCCAGAATTCATCCCTTGTGTCTTGACGGTCTTTTCAATTTCTTCCGTCATGGAATTCCACGCTCCGCAGCCCGGACACTTGCCGTACCATTTCGGCGACTCATAGCCGCATTCATTACAGAGAAACTTTGTTTTTACTTTAACCATTTCCCGCTCCTTCTCACGTATGCAAAATTTTCCGGGCTGTGGATTTCAATCTGACTCCATGACTCAAATTTTACCACCCTTTCGGCTTTCTCGAAAGTCATTCAGCAAGTCTTTGGCCCAGAGCCGGGTATTTAGGAGCAGGTTATAAAAAAGCAGCCCCAAAGCATCGCTTTGCAAGCTGCCTTTTATCTATTTCATCGGTTAAAAGGTTACTTTATTGTAGTTCTTTTAGCTTATTTGTTTCCATTTTCTGTACCAATTGCAATTTGATTGATAAGTTGTGCCATTCCTGTTGTTCGCGTGGCTGTGGCACTGCTCAGGAACAGGACATCTGTTGCCCCGTGCTCCTCCACAAATTCGGTGAGACTACCCGTAAAGTAACGGGGGTCTACATAATACACCGTCTCAAAATGCGGGAGCAGAAAAGGAATCAACGCATTTCCATAAGAATCCTTGACGACGACGATTTTTTTGCCATTTGTATGACCTGTATTAATTTCACCCCACGGGAAATCTCCCCCTAGAAACACGGCATACAAGCCATTAGCAGGTGTGGCATACGCGGGATCTACCAGTTGTCCGGTTACCGTCTTGCCCGTCGTCAAATGCCGGGTATACGTATAATCGTCTAGCGGCTCGTAGTACGTAATCGTATCGGGAGCTTTTTTGAGCTGCACATTCAACGTGGCCTTATAAGCAGACCCCAGAAAGTTAGTCATTTCCCCCGCCGTATAACTGGTTAATGGAATCGCTTCTTCTCCCATTGATTTCATCAATTCAGTATAAGCATAGTATGCCCCCAAAGCGGTCCAATGATGGTCCGTGCGAAAATAGATATTCTCCTGAGTATGCTGCTGGAGTGCATCAATTACATCAACCCTTCCAACCTCAGAGGCTAGTTGTTCATTAACATGATTAAATGCCGCAGCCTGCGAATCCGTTAGCTCTTGATACTCCTCAGATTCAATGAACTCAGCCGAGGTTGGAGCAAGCAGCGAATAAACACGCAATTCCGGGTCGGCCGATTGTTGAAAGTTATTTATAGCTTCCGCATAGGCTTCGGCAGCGGCAGGGGAATATTGATACAAGGTATAGGCCCGGTCCTTATATATAAGGTACTGGGTGTTATTTTGATTGGAGACACTCGCCTCCCCCACCTTCTGCACCGTGTTATCACTCCCCTGCTGAAGTAGAACCGCTTGCTCGCTGCCAGGTATCCCCTTCCACTCCTTTAAATAAGCTCCCGCCTGCACCAGCAGACTTCTAAAGGCAAAGTGGTCCGCAAAGTAATCCTCCAGTTCCAGCATGAACTGCCCGGATAGAACACTGGGTACGGTAAGTTCTGGCTTCTGCGTAAGCTGCCGTTGCTCTAGAGAAGAGGATGCCTGGGATGAATAGCTGAACAGGTTCACCAAGGTAAAACCAAAGATTAAAACCAGTAAGGATATCACTATGAGCTTATGCTGCCATTTCTTCAATTGCATTGATTTTAAACCTCCTTATAATAACCCCTCTTAAAAACGGTAATATAGAAACGGATTATACGAGCTCCCCACCAGCAATATGGTTGAAAGAGCAAGCAGAAGACCATTTGTAAGCTGGGCCCCCAGCATCACAAGGGCGCTTTTCCCAGCATCGGACAGCCTGCGGACCACATACTGAACCAGATATTTCAGCAATGGGGTCGACAGAATGATTGCGGAGACATACAGCAGCAGATGATCCTGCAAGATTAAAATGAATTCGGGGTTAACCCAAGTCTGATGCCGTATTCCAACCAAAATGGATAGTGCTCTCAGAGCCTGAGACAAATCAGTAAAGTAAAACCAATTCCAGCCCAGCAAAATAACGATCAGCGCATACACGTGCTGTAAAGCCGCAGGAAGCCGGGTCAACCATCTTCCAATAGGGGTTCGTTCCACATAGATCAGAGCCCCACAATACAGTCCCCAGATCACGAAGTTCCAGCTTGCTCCATGCCAAATTCCCGTTAAGAACCACACGACCAGTAAATTGCGAACATAATAACGACGACTGCCTCCCAGCGGAATATATACGTAGTCCCGGAAGAAACCGCCCAGTGACATATTCCAGCGCCGCCAGAACTCCCCCATGGTCTTGGACAAGTAGGGATAATCAAAATTCTCCCTTAACTTGAAGCCAAGCATTTTTCCAAGTCCAATAGCCATATCCGAATATCCGGAAAAATCAAAATAAATTTGCAGGGCA
Organism: Paenibacillus senegalimassiliensis; assembly: GCF_001486585.1. Taxonomy (GTDB): domain Bacteria; phylum Bacillota; class Bacilli; order Paenibacillales; family Paenibacillaceae; genus Fontibacillus; species Fontibacillus senegalimassiliensis. The sequence continues at coordinate 8,124 of NZ_LN909037.1, read as the reverse complement.
AACAGACTGAGTCCTAGCCACATACCAAGCACCGAGGCAGATTCCAGGTCGGGATTCAGCAGTTGCGTGACCGCTTCCCCCAGCAAGTTGGCCAAGACTACCTTCTTTGCCAGTCCCACCATAAAGCGAGTCAGCCCTTCACTGAAGCCAGACCATGTCACATGAGGACGATCAATTTGCTGCTCGATATCCGAATAGCGTATGATAGGACCTGCTACTAAATGCGGGAAAAACGATACGTAAAACAATACCTTCTTCGGCGACTTAGGGGCAGATATTTTCCCCCGGTAAACGTCGGTCAAATAACAAATCAACTCAAAGGTGAAGAAAGAAATACCTATGGGAAGGTCGATATCCGGCACCGGAATAGAAAAGGACAGCACTCTATTCATGTTCTCCACCAGAAACCCTGCGTATTTAAAGAACCCCAGCAGACCTAAATTGATAACGATAGCCAGCGTGTATAGGAGCTTCGCCGTTGTTCTTCCCTTATACCGATCGATAGCGAGTGCAAATACATACCCTAACAAGGAAGCAAGCAGCAGCAGAACTACCCACACCGGCTCCCCCCAGGCATAAAATATATAAGAGAAGACAATCAATATCCAAATTCGATAGCTAGCATTGGAAAATGTGAAATAAGCGAGCAATAAAGCAGGCAAAAACAAGTATAAGAAAATCAGGCTTGAGAAAACCAACGTTTTAACTCCTCTCTGTCATCAGGACTTGAAGAGAAGTATAGAGGACAAAAATAACGATTTGCTGCCGCAAATCTTAACAAGTTCTTAGCATTTACTTATCGTTTTCAAACGATCGAAATCGCCATGAGTGAAATAAAAACAGGACCCTTCGATTCCATTCCGAAAGGTCCTGTTCCTCACGCTCTGCTATTGTCTGTTACTTGTTCTTACTAGCTGGAAGTCCCTAGCTTGAAGCAGGTTTCAAATACCGTGCGCTGACGAGTGCTACTGACCGTGATATGCCCGCCATGCGCCTCGATGATGCTTTTGGCAATAGCGAGCCCAAGCCCGGTTCCTCCCGTTTGTTTGGAGCGAGAAGCATCAACCCGGTAGAAACGCTCGAACAAATGAGGCAGGCTACCTGGCGGAATTTCTTCACCATAGTTGATGAATTGAACAACAGCTATGTCTCCTTTCTGCCCTACGGATATATCTATCCTTTTGCCCGAGGCTCCGTATTGTATGGCATTCACCAGCAAATTTTCAAAGGCACGAGCCAGTAAATCCCCATCCGCTTCAATAAGCACCGGAGGTTCAGCAGCCGTAACCTGACATTGCAGTCCCCGCTGTTGCAATTGCGGCACGAATTCCTCTACCAGTTGATGCAGGAAGGCGTTCAAATCCAGGTTGGATGCGTGAAGCGGAAGCCCGTGATTAACCCGTGTGTATTCGAACAGATCGTCGATCATTTTCTGTAAATCCCTGGCCTTCTCATAGGCGATGTTGACATAATATCGTAGTTCCACTTCGTCCTTATATTGATCCTCTTCAATAGCTTTGAGAAACCCCAGTATAGAGGTTAATGGTGTTCTTAAATCGTGAGATACCCCGGTAATCAGATCGTTCTTTGATCTCTCCGCCAGTCTCTCTTCTTCAATCGATTGCTTCAGCCGGAGCGACATTTGGTTTATACTCTCCGCCACTTTGGCCAACTCACCATTCTGCGCTACGATTTGGCTATCTAGCCTACCTTCAGCAATTCCCTCAAGCCAGGAGTTGATCTGTCCCATTGACGTATTTAGCTCTGCTGTCATCTTATTGAGTTGTTCAGCCATGCCTGCCAGCTCCCCCCTGCCACGAACAGGAAGGGCAACATCAAGTTCTCCAGAGCCCACGGCCGTAACGGCTGTTCTGATCTGTTCCCAATAGCGCTGCGTCCCCTGCGTCAACCACAGGTAAATGCCCGTATATAACAAAACTCCGACGAGCAGTTGGATGGGGACCGAACCGATCTGGTTCACCATCCATTCCACGATTGCGCGGAAGGGAAGCGTTATGACCGACGAGCTTGGCTTCAGTAAAAACTGGGCTATTTTCCGGCATACATACAAGATGGTCACGGTAGACAGCAAGCTTCCAACAGCAAAAAGCAAGAACGTCAGCCGAAGTGATAACCTGCGTTTAATTTCCAATTGCATCACGACCTCTATCCATCTTAATTGGCCTCCAGCTTGTAGCCGATTCCCCAGACCGTCTTGATATAACGGGGATGCTGCGGATCTTGTTCAAGCTTCTCCCGAAGCCTGCGAATATGTACCATGACTGTATTTTTCGATTGCATGTAAGGCTCTTTCCACACTTCCTCATAGATCGTCTCCATCCCTAACACAACTCCCCGGTGTAACGCCAGTAACTTGAGTAATTCAAATTCGCGAGGAGTCAGCTTCACTTCCCGGTCATTCATCGTCACCCGATGCTTCGCCGTGTTAATCGTGAGTCCATCAATGGTGATCTCATCCTGGTTAGCCGGTATGTATTTGCCAAAGCGCTGGTATCGCCGCAGTTGTGACTTAGCCCGAGCGACGAGTTCCAAGGGATTAAAGGGCTTGGCGACATAATCGTCAGCGCCGATACTCAGTCCTTCAATCTTATCCATATCCTCACTCTTGGCGGATAGCATAATGATGGGGATATCCCGCGTCTCTCGGATACGCATGCAGGCCTCGATTCCGTTCAATCGGGGCATCATAATATCCAGAATAATCAGATCAATTTGGTGTGCTTCCAAAATACTCAGTGCTTCCTCTCCATCCGAGGCAGAGAACAGCGTATACCCCTCATTTTGCAAATATATTTCGATCAGCTTCACGATTTCGCGCTCATCGTCGACAATGAGGATCGTTTCTTTCATTTGGCTTTCAACTCCCTTATGCTCTCCTCCAATTATCCCAAATTACACAAGGGACCTGCAAATATCTGCAGGTCCCTTGTAAATTATGGACATCTTAGCTTATGCGTTTTTGGAAAAAACTCCGGTGCGCTCTACAGCCAGCGTACCGTTGTCCTCATCGATCGTCAACGAGTCGCCCTTCTTCACGTTGCCGGTCAGCAGTTCTTCGGACAAGCGGTCCTCAATGTACTTCTGAATGGCCCGACGTAGTGGACGTGCACCATAAGCAGGATCAAATCCTTCTTTGGCCAGGAAAGCCTTGGCTTTGTCGGTCAATGTGAAGTCCACATCAAATTCATGCAGCCGCTTGCGCAGCTCCTCGGACATAAGCGAAACGATCTGCCCGATGTGAGATTCCTCCAGGGAATGGAACACGATGCTCTCGTCGATCCGGTTCAAGAACTCCGGACGGAAGTTCTTCTTCAGTTCTTCCATGACTTTGCCCTTCATGTTCTCGTAGTCCGCGCCAGCATCCTGCACCGCCGTGAAGCCAAGACGGGTGTTGCGCTTGATGGCTTCAGCCCCAACGTTCGAGGTCAAGATAATGAGCGTGTTGCGGAAGTCGACCACGCGGCCCTTGGAATCGGTCAGACGACCATCTTCGAGCACTTGCAACAAAATGTTGAATACTTCCGGATGTGCCTTCTCGATTTCGTCCAGCAATACAACTGAGTATGGCTTACGGCGTACCTTCTCTGTCAATTGGCCGCCTTCTTCATAACCAACATATCCCGGAGGCGCACCTACCAAACGAGCGGTGGAATGTTTCTCCATATATTCGGACATATCGATCCGAATTACGGCATTCTCATCACCGAACATCGCTTCTGCCAGTGCTCTTGCCAGTTCGGTCTTACCAACCCCGGTTGGACCAAGGAAAATGAAGGAGCCCATCGGGCGCTTCGGATCTTTAAGTCCGGCGCGAGCACGACGAATGGCCCGGCTAACCGCCTTGACGGCTTCATCTTGACCGATAACGCGCTCATGCAAAATTTGTTCCATGTTCAGCAAACGCTCGGTTTCTTCTTCCTTCAGCTTGCTGACCGGAATTCCCGTCCAGCTAGCGACCACTTGAGCGATATCCTCGGGTGTAACTTCGGAATCCGTACGACCTTGTTTTTCCTTCCACTGATTCTTGGTTACATCCAGTTCCTCCCGAATCTTCTGTTCGGTATCGCGCAGCGCTGCTGCCTTCTCGAACTCCTGGCTTTGTACCGCAGCATCCTTCTCCTTGCGAATATCCTCCAGACGACTCTCTAATTGCTTGAGGTTTGGCGGTACCGTATATGAATTCAACCTTACCTTGGAGCCCGCTTCATCGATCAGGTCAATCGCCTTATCTGGCAAGAACCGATCCGGGATGTAACGGTCTGAGAGCTTCACTGCTTGGTCAATCGCTTCATCCGTAATCTTCACCCGGTGATGCGCTTCGTAGCGGTCGCGCAGTCCGTGCAGGATTTGGATGGCTTCCTCTACGGAAGGCTGATCCACCGTAATCGGCTGGAAGCGGCGTTCCAGTGCGGCATCCTTCTCGATGTATTTGCGATATTCATCCAGCGTTGTAGCGCCGATGCATTGCAGTTCACCACGGGCCAATGCCGGCTTCAAAATATTCGAAGCGTCGATCGCACCTTCCGCTCCGCCTGCTCCAATCAAGGTATGCAATTCGTCAATAAACAGAATGATATTGCCAGCCTGACGAATTTCATCCATGATCTTCTTCAATCTATCTTCAAATTCACCACGGTACTTGGTACCAGCTACAACAGAGCCCATATCCAGGGTCATGACCCGTTTGTCGCGCAGTGTTTCCGGAATTTCATTATTAATAATCTTCTGGGCCAGGCCCTCGGCAATCGCCGTTTTACCAACACCAGGTTCACCAATCAGCACCGGATTGTTCTTCGTCCGACGGCTAAGCACTTGAATAACGCGTTCAATCTCCTTGCTGCGGCCAATGACCGGATCGAGGTTACCCTCTTTGGCAGAAGCCGTCAAATCGCGAGCCAGACTATCCAGCGTAGGCGTATTGACGTTAGCAGGTGCCCCGTGATGACTGGATACGGCTTCGCTGCTGCCCAGTAATTGCAGCACTTGCTGCCGCGCCTTGTTCAGGCTGATGCCCAAATTATTTAATACACGGGCAGCTACGCCTTCCCCTTCACGAATCAAACCGAGCAGAATGTGCTCCGTGCCGACATAAGTATGACCAAGCTTGCGTGCTTCATCCATAGACAACTCAATGACCTTCTTGGCGCGAGGTGTGTAAGCAATATTCGTTGGTTGCTCTTGACCACGACCAATCAGCGTTTCTACTTCATCTTGTATTTTCTCAAGGCCCAGACCAAGTCCAATCAGTGCCTTCGCCGCGATGCCTTCGCCCTCGCGAATCAGTCCGAGTAATACATGTTCTGTTCCGATATTGTTATGCCCCAGTCTTACCGCTTCTTCCTGGGCCAATGCCAGCACCTTCTGGGCGCGTTCCGTAAATCTTCCAAACATCATCTCTCAACACCTCCATAGTTGGTCCTAACCGTTAATTCCCCATTCTCTCCCGAATGAGCTTGGCACGGTACATGTCCCGTTCTGCCGGTGACATGCCGTTATTAAATTTCTTCTGCAGAAAACCAGGTTGCGTCAGCACATTAAGCTCATTGAGTGTTTGCGCCGATACATTGTCGATGAGACCAAGGTCCACCCCGAGGCGAACATCGGATAACCGCTGGGCCGCTTCCTTCGAATCAATGATGAAGGCATGTGACAGTGTCCCGTAAGACCGCATCACCCGGTCCAGCATTCGCGGCCGTGACTCGGTAATCAGCTTCTCTCTGGCCGTCTTCTCGTGCTGTATAATCTGCAAAACGACGCCATACAAATTCTCAATAATCTCGGCTTCGCTTTGTCCTAGTGTAATCTGATTTGAGATTTGAAACAAGTTGCCCTGTGTCTCGCTGCCCTCTCCATAGATGCCCCGCACCGTCAAGCCAACCTGGGACACCGCCGATAAAATGCGACCGATTTGCTGAGTAAGCACCAATGCGGGCAAATGCATCATAACCGAAGCACGTAGCCCCGTTCCGACATTCGTCGGACAACTGGTCAAATAACCGCGATGATCGTCGAAGGCATAATCGACATGCGCTTCGAAGATATCGTCAATTTCCGTGGCTTTCTCCCATGCTTCCTGAATTTGCAGCCCCGGGTATAAACATTGAATGCGCAGATGATCCTCTTCGTTAATCATAATACTGAGACTTTCATCTTCACTAATAAAGGCTGCGCCGTTGCGGGAATCTGTAGCCAAGTTCGGGCTGATTAAGTGCTTCTCAACCAGAACTCTCTTGTCTAATTCATCTAAGTCAGTAAGTAACAACGGATGCAAGGGGCCATAGGCCTCAAACTGTTCATCCGTCAGTGCTTGCCGCAATTGCTCCAGCACTTCCTCGGACTGCCGGTTGGTCGACAGCATGGGAAAAGGATGTTGCAGCATATTGCGGGCAATTCTCACCCGGCTGCTGATGACGATGTCGGATTCCCTGCCCTCCCGGCTCATCCATTCGCTAAGTGGCTGTTCTGTAAATCGGAGATTTGTCATCATGCATCCCTCCTACTCGGCAGACATATTTTTTTCGAGTTCGCGAATTTGGTCCCGCAACGCCGCTGCATCTTCGAACTCTTCTTGTAAAATCCGTTGCTGAAGCTCCTGACGGAGATCATCAAGCTTACGCTTGACTTGAATGTGCCCCCCTGTGCGCTTCGGAATCTTACCGACGTGAACGGTATTGCCATGCACCTTCTTGAACAACGGGTCCAATCGGTCGTTGAAATATTTATAGCATGAACTACAGCCAAAACGGCCAATCTTGCTGAATTGCGAATAGGTCATGCCACATTCTTCGCAACGCAAATGCTCAGGAGGTTTATTCCCTGAAATCTGCCCCTTATTGCCCGGACTTAAGTCAAGAAATCCGGATAACAGGTTGTGAATGGAGAAGCCACCGGACGTTCCCGGAATCAATTCTCCCTTCTCCCTGGCGCAGTTCTCGCAAATATGGAATTCTGTCTTCTCCCCATTGACGATCTTCGTGAAATGCAAGGTCGCGGGGCGTTTACCGCATTCTTGGCATTGCATGGATGACCCTCCTCTAATACTGGATAGACTAGACTGGGTAACCTTATGTGTCTGGTGAACTCTAAAGGCTTGTAGCCCTGCTCACCACACCTTCGGAACCTAGCTCAACAAAGAAATCAGCATCGCCTTCATCATCCGCGCCCGGATTTGATCGCGATACGGCAATTTGACCATTAGCACATCGCGAGAAACGACGGAACGCATCAGCGCAGCCTCTCTCCGGCTTAAGAAACGGGCTTCCTCCAACTGATAAATCAACCCTTCGGCTGCAGACTGTCCAATCTCCATCCCGATGGTCTCGTGCAAATGCGTATGCAGCGATATGGGGCCCGGCAGTTCTATCCGCCGAATACGCACATAACCACCGCCGCCGCGCTTGCTCTCAACCAGGTATCCCTTCTCTACCGTAAAGCGAGTGCTGATCACATAATTAATTTGCGATGGCACGCAGGAGAATTGGTCGGCAAGATCATTACGCTGAATTTCAATCATGCCTTCAGGACTTTCATGCAGAACACTCTTTAGATATTTTTCGATGATATCGGAGATATTACGCATCACTCATCCATCCTCCATCAATCCTAACGTGATATTCTTGTTGTGTTGACTTTGACTTTCTTTGACTTTATAAACATTATACCACAGATTGTTGATTTGCCAAGAGGGTGAAGCTCTTTCGTTAATTCAGTGTGAGCGTGCTGGGATTAAAATATTCTCCATTTAAAAAAATGATCCCCGGAGAACGAAATAACTCTCGTTCGTGGAGAATTGGCTAAGCGAATAAATACAGAAAAAAGCACTACCGACTTGTAATCGGTAGTGCTTGTTATCGTTGCTTGGCGGCGTCCTACTCTCCCAGGACCCTTCGGTCCAAGTACCATCGGCGCTGGAGGGCTTAACGGTCGTGTTCGGGATGGGTACGTGTGGAACCCCTCCGCCATCGCCACCAAACGGTTCAAGCGTTTGATCGCTTGAAAACTGGATACGAAACGAATTTGCGAATTAGTTCTCCTGAAGTGCTCTTCACGGCTTATTCAGCCTGACGCCACGCTTCGGAGTTGTTTTGGATAAGCCCTCGACCG
>NZ_LN909036.1 GCF_001486585.1 Paenibacillus senegalimassiliensis | reverse complement strand
TGGGTCGAATGCGCATCAAGAATACTCTGGATTGGTGAAACTCGTTTCGTAATCATCGATAATCAATTTGGCTTTACGAGTCCACATTTTGAATATTGTTGCATCCGCACCATACAAACCGCCCATAATCACTTTGTTGTCAAAGCTTTTGTCACCAATTTCTGCTCTGCGGACAGTTGCATCTTCATCAAGAACGATTTGATATTTGCATCGATGCCATGATTTATCTTCCTCGGGGTCAATGTAGACGTACTTAGAACTGTATTTGTCTTCAATGATTACGGTGATTTCTTTGTAGTCTTCATAATCCAATTCGTTCAGTTCGCAGTCTTGCTCAACAATTTCTTCAATCAGTTCGGACAATTTATACTCTTCTTTTGACGTTCCCAACACTTCCTGAATGCTTTCTTGAATTCGCTTCGCCCCTTCTTCATGAACTGATCTTTCCAGTTCGCCTTTTATGACATTCAAAATCACTTGATTGTATGAAGGGATGTCCAATCTATCTAAATTGAATTGCATTTGTTCCTGGACTTGCTGCTTCAAGGCTTTTCCGAAATCGCTGTAACTTCTTAGCGTATCTTCGATAACCTCATCAATTGTTCTCTCTAATTTTTTTCTTACAATATTTTCGACATAACCTTCATCTTTCAGTGCTGATAAAGTGTTGTTCACCATTAAATTCAAGTCCATGTTAATTCCTCATTTCTATTATTTTTTTTGGGTCTTTACTGCATCAAATCCCGAACGGCAACTTCATTCCCGCGGGCAGCACCCACAGGTGATACATATTCGCTTGATCTACTAACTCCGAATTCTTCGGGAATACCTCTAGGGCAATCCGTTCTTCGCCAAGTAGCTCATTCTTGATTCTCTGTTTCTCTGCCCACGGTATATCCGTATTTTCCGCGTTTCGTATGCAGGCGTGGACTACTTGGCCCCACTCCGTCTCTACCACCCTAGACATAACAGCATATTCTCCGTCGGTGTAAGCTCGGTCAAGCTCTGCAAACCACCCGGCACCCGTATGCATGCTCTTGGGCGATGGCTTTCCAATCCATTTACTCATTGCTTCTCACCGCCTAAGTGGGCCGTGAGGATGCGAAGTTCCCACTCGGCAAAGTCTCCAATGAGATATTTCCGATCTGATACCCTGATCCCATCTTTCAGACTGTTAGGCTTTCCAGCGTGAGCCCTGCTCCATTGATTCTTTTCCAACGAGTGATTACGGGCTATTTCTTTGGCGCGTTCTTGGCTGGCTGCGCCAATCCAATATTTCTCCGTCGGTTCGTCTGCTTTTTCCCCGCTTGCGGCCTCGATCTGCTTCTGCAGCCTGCCTAACTCCGCGTTTTGCCGCTGAAACCTATTCTCTTCTCCTTGATACTGGCAGATGTAACGAGCCGCCGTGTCCCGAGACTCTATCAATTCGGAGCGAAGGGACGCTATCTCGATGTCCCGCTGCTCAAGGGTAATAATTAAATCGTCGACAATCTCTTCGGGGTCTACCGTCAGTGGCATCGTTCCCGTTCGTGAAGCCTGGAAGATAACTCTGTCGCCGGTGTTAAATACAACTACCGTTTTGTCGTGCAGGATACTTCTGATTTCCCGTTCAGGTTCATAACTCATATTTTTATCCCCTTTACAAAATTTCTAACTGAAGCTTCTTCCGGCGTTCGTCAAACAACTTCGCCCGCGCTTCCTTGCGATCTACTGGATAAATCGGCCTAGCAATAAGGTCAATATGCAAGTCAGTCCCTTTCAGCGACAATCCGGAAAATTCGGTTATTTTATAACACTCGCCTTGGACGTATTGAATCGTTCCGGGTCTTATCCCGTCTACTTTATCCCACTTGGCATGTGGTAAATTAACCACCAGTTCGATTTCACTCGTTTGCTTATAAGCCTTAGCCTTGCTGACGTAATCCAGGCTGGTCAGCCGCTGGCACGTGTAATTCACGTCAATTCGATTGTGGCGGATAAAAAAGTTCTCAATGCCTAGAATTAGCAGCGGCTCTCCCTGCACCTCTATCACATCGCCTATTTTGTGAGGCTGACGAAAGAGATTGAATCTGCTAATGACGGTTATGATTAGCCTGTCGCTCGCGATACCCAATAAAATCCTCTCCCCTTCCGTCCCGGGTCCTCCAAGATATAAGCAATGCCTTTTCGACTGTAATCATCTTGCTTAACCTTCAAATCCCCAAACCTGGTATGGATGCTTGATAGTTCGGCTAGTGGAGAATCCGGGAATACATACAAGCGAAGTTTGTTAATGTCTCTGCCCGAACGAATCACGGGTTCTAACGCCCCCTCAATCATGCTTAAGGCCTTCGGATGAATAACCATCGCTTCACCGCCCCCCTATCGGCCTAACTCCGTCGCCTCGACGACGAGCTAACACGGCCTTCTCCAGTTCGGTTGCTTGACTTAAGTTGATCTGCTCAATGAATCTCGCCCAAAATGGGATATACCTGAATTGCGTTGGCTCAGATTGCTTGTAGAGATAAGCGGCAGGAGCTTCCCTGGGTCCAACGGGGCAACCAAGCACTCGGCATCTGGTAAAGGTAAGCAAGATATCGCATACGGGCTCAGGTCCTCCGGTCCATTTCCCCTCCCACACCCATCCATGATCCGTCTGTATCTGCCTGGGCAGCAGGCACGGCTTCCCGGACCTCTCTGCCTGATACTTATTGAGCCACAGGTTGTCCACTCAGGCCCTTCCTCCTCTTCCGTTCCTCCGCCTGTCTTACGAGTTCTGCAAATTCCGCTTCGGTAACTTCCGCTTCGGTATCACTTGGCACAATTGGTATCTCCCGCTTCTGGTTCTTCGGTACGTAAGTATTCCTAGCAGGCTTCTTCATGGCTAAGACCAGCTTTGGGAACTGCCTACGAAATGCTTCCGCGCTCAAAACGTTGCTCTTCCAGAATCCATCCTTGACGACCCAATCCATAACCGATTTGATAAGTTCGGTGTCCGATTGCTTGTCCAGCTCCACGAGCTTTCGAAAATCATCTGCCCAGGTCTGGAGGTTTGTCCGATCTGTTAAATGAGTAAGCCCTTCATCAGCAGCCATTGCATCAACCCGGCCCTTGAAATACACCGCCATTTTGTAATACTGACTATCTGGTGCATATTCCGGCTTCTTCCTCCCTTGCTTTTTACCAGGTTCAGAAAATTGAAGTGCAGGAGAAGGGTATGCGTCCTGATCAGCCGGAGGCGATTCGGGACAAGAATCTTTTATATCTTCTTGGTTATGGTTTAGGTTAGGGTTAGGGTTACATATGGACTCCGCGTCGTGTCCGTCCTCTGTCCGCTGGACATCTTTCGGAACGTCTTCGGAATCCCTCACTACCTCCGCTGGCTTTCTTCTGGAATTCGCCTTTCTCAAAGCATCGCTTTTCCTCCGCTCAATGAGCTTTCCCGCGTAGTCATACCAATCGTGTATTACGCGTCCTGATGCGGTTTGATCGATGTATCCGGCATATATCAAAGCATCCATTAGCACATCTGGATCACCGTCATATTCCATGGCATCGGCAATGTCCTCTGCTTCAAATTTGGATACATCTCCATCCTGAGCAAATTCCATCGCCCACCACCAAAACATATGCAAGTGACCCACCGCTGTCGGCACCGACACACCCAATTTCCTGCAAAATTTACGCGTTTTTGGATGCCTATCCGTTCCTTGATGGCTTTCTATCCACGCCATTTTCTTGATTCACCGCCCTCTATTCTGGACATGATTCAGATGTAGCTAATATGTCCTAACTGTGTCCAACGGACATCCGTAAGGCTTAATCTGCTTCACATTTACGTAAAATCATAGGTTGTGATATAATAATGGTGAAAATTTTGTAGTGCTCCTTACAATCTTCCGGGCCTTAACCGGAGGATTGTTTTCTTTCTCCGCAGACATTGATCCGCAGCCACTTCATTTGTGTGCGAAACCTCGCGGCCTTCAATTCCTGCTCCCGCTCTTCCCTGGTCAACGACATCCAATCCTTGCCCCGAGTAATCATCCTGCAAACCTTAACTGTATCGCTTTGAACGCAAGCTTCTTATTGTTACTATCAAGCCGATCCATGAGCGAAAGGTCTATAGCGCTTTGACCATTGAATAAATGTAATGCCAGACGAAGCATGAACTTATCTGCTGGACTCCAGGAACGTGATATCCGTTCGAATCCATCCACATCAAGGGACAATTCTTCAAAATCGATAAATTGATTGATGTATAACTTCAATTTAGAATGATTTGCGAAGATGTGCAGTGCCCCGCTCCAATATCGGTCTTTCTTGAGTTCATCTGGTAACAACATAATCTCTCCTTTCAAGTAGGAATTCCCTCCCTCCTGTCGAATAATGGAATTGTCCAGATCCTCATTATCACGAAAGGAGGATGACTCGTGTCAAAGACCAATAAAGAGATAGCTCTCGAATTGACTATTGCAATATCACATTCACTAATTGCAGAAGTTGGAACGATTGGTCAGGAGAAAAATGATTCTCTTGCTGAACAAATTGCTAAAGCTTATTTAAAAATCTATGAGACTATTAATTCCGCTTTGAGAGAAGAACATTAATCTTCGCTGCTTCGATCAGTTCAGCTGTTCCTTTGATTACTTCCGGGAGCGCTGCTGTATCAGCAATGGAAGCCGCATTTGCTTTACTCTGAATCCAGTCCAAAAGAATTCCAATTGTTTCATGGACTTTATTCAGCAAATCATCTTCAACAGGCAACGTACTCTCATACCCTGCCTTGATCTTCTCAAGCGGGGTATTTGCCATATACTCCTCTGAACATAGATGATGATTACGCGGCGCATAGAACTTCATAGGTTTATCAAACTCCTTGATGCCTACCTCTTTCATCCAATCGAGTTTCTCCGGTGATATTTCGGGCTTCTGCTCCGACTTCTCAATATCCTTTACAGCAGCATCGATGGTCGGATATGTCTTGGAGGGAGCCAGCGGTGGATCAATCATGTATCCCTGGATGTCGCCCGCTTCTGCTCCATCTAAGATTCGAATGTCATATCCTTTAAATGTCATGATGGTTGTCCATTGTTTCATGGGGTATTTCCTCCTTTATCCTGCGGTTTTCTGGGACCGTCTCCCAGGGTGTTTAAATGATCCACCAGTCGTCCGATGTCTTCATTTAAAAGAATGAGTTCATTTGCTTCTGATTCGTATTGCTTGACCGCTTGATCGTAACGATGATTAATTTCCTTTCTTTCTAGAGAAATCTTCATGTTAAGAATTGCTCCGGCCAGCAATAGAGCTATAACTATCCATTGAAGCCCTTCTTTCCATCGATTCATTTCCCGGTCGCCTCCTCTGGCCGATAGCTCCGTTCCCCTTGTTCTCGCTGCAATATCTCTTTTAAAACTAATTTTGACCATAAATTAATTAGTTTTTGTGGCTCCGGATGCATCACTTCTTTTACGGTTGCACTAATCTGAGCGCTCACAGCATTCACCTCGCTCGCTAATTTAACTTAAATTTAATTTGATATGAGGGCATAATTAAACAAAACCACAAATCAAACTTGCTAAAATATAAATTGTGGTATATACTACTTATTGTTGAGTTCAAATTTAATTTGAGTTATGAGTGTAGGTAAAAAGAGGGATTGTGTAGATCAGGGAATATTTCTTCGCTTGGCGCTTCGAGATAATATTCGATTTTTAAAAATAACTTAGTTCCCGGCACAGACCTGCCGCTTTCAAGTTCGCGCAGATGAGTTTCAGTTATTCCCAGCTCTTGAGCCACTTTCTTTTGTGTGCCTTTCTGTTTCCTGAGTTCTTTAAATCGATATCTTGGTGTTTTATTTGGTTGTCCCATCCATCTTCACCTCCTCGTGTACTCATAATAACACTCAAATTTAATTTGAGCAACTGCTTTTTTATTAAATTTAATTTGTGGAGGGTTTTATTTGTCAACTTTAGGTTCAAGAATTAAAGAATACCGCACCAAAAGAGGGTTCACTCAATCACAAATGGCTAATAAATTAGGCATGACAGAAGCTAATTTTTCGAGCTATGAACGCGACAAGAGTGCTCCGCCTAGTGATAAACTAAGCCAACTATCCACTATACTTAATGTTTCGGCAGACTACTTATTATTTGGTAAAAATTGCGATGGCCGTTTTGCTAACATGGAATCAAACGATCCAAACCACGAATCTAAAGGTTCGCCCGAGAAAAAAGATGATGATGAATGGACAAAAGATGAATTGCAGGAAATTGAGCAGTTTAAGGAATTTATAAGAATGAAAAAAAAGACAAAATAAGGTCAATAAAAGGAGTGCATGATGTCAATGGGCGGTGCCAATAAACTAATACGCGCGGCTGCTTATCCGCGTTATAGCTCCGACAATCAGCGCGAAGAATCTATAACCGCTCAAATGAGGGCGATTGAGCAATACTGTCAGCAAAAAGGTTACGTTCTCGTGGATACATATCCAGATGAAGAAAAGACGGCGACGACAGATCGGCGGCCCAACTTTCAAAGAATGATTCAAGATTCATCAAAAAGGCTATTTGATGTAGTTATTGTCCATAAATTGGATCGATTCGCCCGTAACCGCTATGACTCAGCTCATTATAAACGCATTTTAAAAAAGAACGGTGTTCGAGTTGAGTCGGTACTCGAACATCTGGATAATTCTCCGGAATCAGTTGTTCTTGAATCCGTGTTGGAAGGCATGGCCGAATACTACTCTCTGAACCTCGCGCGCGAGGTGAGAAAGGGAATGCTCGAGAATGCAGAACAAGGCATTCATACGGGCGGGTTGCCTCCTTACGGATTAATGATCGACCCCGTTACCCGTAAAATTGTAATCGATCCCAAACGCTATAAAGCTGTGCAGATTTACTTCGACGGCATTGACAATGACCTCCCGAATGAAGTTATTGCAGAAAAGCTCAACAAATTGGGGTATCGAACCCGAAAAGGTAGAGAGTTCACATCTACCAGTTTTGCAACTTGGGCCGAGAATAGAAAGTATCGCGGAGATTATGTATTTGATGTTTCGGCGCCTAAGGATGAAGAGGGGAAGAGGAATACTAACAAGAAAAAACCCATCGAGAAACAGACTATTAGAGAGAATGATATACCCGCTATAATTACTAAAGAGCAATGGGATCGAGTATACGCCAAGAAGCAAATAAGAAAACGTAGTCCAGGAAGGATGAAAGCGACAGTGAACTATCTTCTGACTGGTAAGGTTTACTGCGGTAACTGCGGGTCTTTGTATTCCGGTAATTCTTACACTAACTCTAAGAGCAGCAAGAAAAACGTATTAACTTATTATAAATGTCAAAATAAATGCGGTAACACGAGTGTTCGGAAGGAAGATTTAGAAAACGTCACCATTCAGAAATTAATTGAACATTGTTTTTCCGCCGAAGGAATAGATGAAATAATAGAACGGGTACAAAAATTGTACAAACAAGAGAAAAAAAATGCAATCAATGATATTGAACCTGTAAAACGAGAACTATCGGAACTGGATGTAAAGTTGAAGAACTGGATCGAAGCCTTAGGGAGTGGAATTAAAAGCGTAATTGAAAACATCAAAGAGGCCGAACAACGAAAGGAAGTATTGGAGTTCGAATTGCAACGGGCCGAAATAATGCAAAAAGTGAACGCTTTGGACGATTCTTTAATTTCACAAGTTCTCAACGAAAAGAAAAACTTGCTCCTGTCCGCCGATGATGACGAAAAGAAGCAAGTTCTCCAGGAATACGTTGACCGCGTAGTTATCCAGCCATCAAAGGATATTAACCGTTTTGATGTCGAAATCACGTACAGGGTTTTTAGCAATGGAGGCGAGGGGAGTCGAACCCCTGTCCGAAGGCAACGCCACATAGGCTTCTACGGGTGTAGTTGTAGTTTTGATGTCACCTGAGGGGACCCCCTACAACACGGTTCTCTTCAGGTCAGCCTGATTGTCTTCTTCAGCACACCCCAGGCGGAGATGTGACAGCGTATCCCACTATAAGTTAGCCCCTACATCCGGCACATGGGCGATGCAGGAGAGGAGCACGCTCACAGGTTATTAAGCTGCGAAAGCGTAGTTGTTTTGTTGTTTGCCATTTAATAGGCTTTAGCGTTGATAAAGCGGACGCGTCCCCACTACCCGCAACCCACGCTCGATCTACCCCCGTCGAATCCAAAAACGCCCCCGAATTTGGAATGGACGGCTGAGCACGGAATGCTAACCATCGTCTTCATTAGAAACAAACTTAGTATAACACATTTCCCATCCCAAATACCTTGTGGGTTGCTGGAAAATCCGCTAGACCAAGGAACTTTATTGTACCAAATTCAGCGTTCCGAAAGCAAGCTGACGATTCATTCTCCATTCTACCGCCAGAAATTCGTTTTTTCACTTTTAGAGGTTGTTCAAAAAGTCGTCTTTCCAGAACGAAGCAGTTCGAGGAGTAGATTCGACATCGAATCTTGAATTCAGCCGGGCCTTCCGTTGCTCACGTAGATCTGTCTACGCTCCGCTACTCAGTCCCTGGCTTCATCCAACCTTCTCGGTCCTGAAAATTCGACTTTTTGAACTCGCACTTTTAGTGAAAGCGAGCACAGGTCCCCGCCCTGAATCTAAAGCCTTATAATCTCCCCTCCCCCTCAATTCTTGGCAAAAATATTCCGATGATAAAAAAGATAGGAAATTGACAGTGGAGGGAAGTTATGAAGAGAAACAACGTTTTTAGCAAGCTCGGCATACTGCTCATGTCGTTCTTGCTGGCCCTTGGCACCCTGGCTATACCAGCCAGCGTAAATGCCGAACAAGCTGGCCCGCAATTGGATTGGATAGAAGGTCAAGGTCAGGAAGTATTATTGGGAGATATCGCTAAGCTCACGCTGCCAGAGAACTATTTCTTTCTGGACGATGACAACACCATCGCAATGCTCGAAGGCATTATGGAGCTCCCTACGTATACCGAGATTGGTTACATCGAGCCCGCAGACGAAAGTCAGAATTGGGTCGTGTACTTCGAATACGAGGAATCCGGACATATCTCCGACGAGGACAAAACAGATATCGATGCCGATGACCTGTTAAAAAGCTACAAGGCCGGGCAGAAAGAAGCCAACAAACAGCTTCCGGAGGATCACCATTTAAGCATCGAGGGATGGTTTGCACCTCCGCACTATGACGAGAACCTGCGCAGCCTGACATGGGCGCTGCTCCTCAAGGATTCCCAAGGAGAGCCGTTCATTAATTATAATTCGCGTATTCTCACCCGTTTGGGATACATATCCGTTATTCTTGTGTCCGATCCGGACAATCTTGATGCCGACCGCAAGGTGCTTGAAGCAGAAATTCTGCCCTCGTTGACCCCGGTATCAGGCCAAGCCTATACAGACTATGACCCATCGACCGACAAATCATCCTCTTCGGGATTATCGGGATTGATTCTGGGTGGTGCCGGACTGGTTGCTGCCAAGAAAGCCGGTTTGATTTCCATTCTAGCTGTAGTGGCTAAGAAGTTCTGGTTCTTTATCGTCATTCCATTCGCTTGGCTATTCAGAAAACTTCGGGGCAAGAACAAAAATAACGACCCAGCTCCCGAGACATTCTCCCCAGCTCCAGATGCTCCTACGCCAGCGCAAGCTCAGTATGTTAGCCCAACGACCGAGGAGGATCGGTTCAAGTCCAAGTTTGATATTGAGAAGGAACGCAAAGATCCCCCAACCTCAATGTAAACTTCAAGCAACACACACATATAACACATACAACAAATAAACCTCAGAGCGAACACGAAGGATGGAAACATCTCGCGGTTCGAACTGAGGTTTTTCTTTTTATAATTAAGGTTCAGCAAACGTTACCTGGCCACCTTCTGCTTCTCTCGCAAGGCACGCTGGATATCACGCTGAGCATCCCTTTTCGCAGCAGTATCACGCTTATCATATTGCTTTTTCCCTTTACCCAGGCCCAGCAATAGCTTGGCGTACCCGTTACGAATGTAGATCTTCAACGGAACAATAGAATAGCCGTCTTGCTTGGACAAGCCGAGCAGCTTGCTAATTTGCACCTTATGCATCAACAGCTTCCGCGTCCGTGTTGGGTCTGTAGGATTGCTGCGGTTCCCCTGTTCAAACGGGCTAATATGCATATTATGAATATGAATTTCCCCATTACGAATGGTCGCAAACGCATCCCCAATGTTCACCCTGGCATTCCGAATCGACTTAATCTCCGTACCGGTCAGCACCATGCCCGCTTCATAGGTGTCCTCGATGAAATAATCATGGGAAGCTTTTTTGTTCTGTGCGAGCACCTTGCCATCATTTTTTTTACCCATGTCCATCCTCCTTCTGAAGCTGCATCAGGCAGTTAATCAGACATTTATTGTAACAATTCGAAGCTGTAAAAGCAAGGACAGAACGCTTCGCCAAAGGCCCAGCACCAACCATTAGCCGCCCTTCTCACCGTCTCAGATCAGATGATCTCTGCACCATATAAGCCACGAAAATACGGATAAATTTGTCGTTTTCAATCAACAATAACAGCAAGCTTTCGCAAGAACCAGAAAGGAGCCCTTCACTTGGAACTTCTGCCTACGCTTGGCTTAATAGCCCTACGTATCATCACAATCTATCCGTTCCTACTCGCCGTCACTTTATTTATGGGCCGCAAATCGATCGGGGAGATGCCCGTATTCGATTTCCTAATCGTGCTGACTCTGGGCTCTGTAGTTGGGGCCGATATTTCCGAGACCGATGTCAAGCACCTCCCGATTATGTTCGCGGTGCTGATGATTGGCCTGCTGCAAAAGCTATTTGCCCACGGCACAATCCGATTTCGTCGATTTGGCAAGCTCATTACCTTTGAGCCACTGGTCGTCGTTCATCAAGGCAAAATCGTACATACCAATCTGAAAAAAGCTCAATATTCCGTAGACAGCCTGCTGCAAATGTTGAGAGAGAATCAGGTGTTTGACCTAAGCACCGTAGAACTAGCCGTGCTGGAGGGCAGCGGCAAGCTGAGTGTTATGGAACAACCGGCCCAGCCGTTGTCTTATCCACTAATTAAGGAGGGCGAGCTCAACACTCCGCTGTTAAACAGGCTCGGCCTCCAAGAGCAATGGGTGCAGGAGCAACTCCAGCAACGCAAGCTGCAAATGTCAGATATCTTTCTCGCTACCATTGACGAGCAGCAGACCCTGCACATTACCCTGATGCACGAGCCGGACATA
This sequence comes from Paenibacillus senegalimassiliensis, assembly GCF_001486585.1. Taxonomy (GTDB): domain Bacteria; phylum Bacillota; class Bacilli; order Paenibacillales; family Paenibacillaceae; genus Fontibacillus; species Fontibacillus senegalimassiliensis. Next base: position 72,714 of record NZ_LN909036.1, on the reverse strand, counting down.
GAGCAATTGCCTCCGATATTCCACTAGATGACGGCTCCGAGGAAGGCGTCCATCTCAATTCTTCTAGCTTATTGACCACCTTACTGCTCACTCTACGGCATGGCAATGAACCACCGCGTATCCTTTGGGATTGATGGCCCTATTTAACCGTTTGAGAGAGTCCTTCCTCCCTCTCTTCTGACACTCGAACCCACAGCGAACAAGCGAAGGCCACCAGCAAAATACCGGCGAAGACCAAAAGTGGCAGTGCAGTCTGCCCGCTTCCCAGCAGAGATGCCGCTAATATCGGACCCACGCTGGCCCCGGCAAACAACACAAAGGTATAGACTGAGGTCGCCACGCCCCGATTCTCGTTACCAAGCTCCCCGATTAGAGAGATTAGCGCGGGCACCACCACGGCAATTCCTGCAACAAACACCACGCTCATCGCCACATACAACACCAGATGATGCACTAAGGACATCACGACCAAAGCTCCCAGCGAACCGACTAGGCCAACGCGAAGCACCCGAAGCTTGCCCCATTTTCGGCACATCCCGCCCGCATAGAAGGACAACACCATCCCAACCATCCCGAGCGCGCGAATCCCCAGGATATCCATATTACCAAGCGAATACGGAGCCTGACTCAGAAGTGACCCCAGCACACTATACATCCCCACAAAGCTAAGCAAAATAGTCAAAGTAATGCCGTAGCACAGCAGCAGGTTCCGCCGCAATAGCACAACATACCAGCGTGGAGTCCCTTTCATTTGTCCCTGCCGTGCCAAGCCTGGCGGCACCGGAGAAGACGGTAGCCATAACGCCAACAGCAGCAGCACCAATAGATACAATGCAGCTAAGCCTTTGAATACCCAAGGCCAGCCGACCAGCGAAGCCAATGAACTGGCCCATACCTGCCCAAAGATTCCGGCCATTAGAAATCCCGAGCTGATGAAGCCGATGGCCGTTACTCTCTGCTCCGGAGGGAAGGTCTCCCCTGCATACGTCAGAGCCACCGGCGAGAATGTGGCCGCCGCCGCTCCCTGCAAGGCTCTAAGCAGCACCAGCAGCTCAAAGCTGGTTGCGTAGCCAACACAGGCTGTAGCAACAGATAATACGGCCAAACCTATGACCATCGTGCGCTTGCGCCCTACTCTGCTGGATAAGGGTCCATAGACCAGGCACCCCGTAGCGAAGAACAAAGAAAATGCACTTCCCGACAAAGCCGCCTTGCCCGCCCCAATATGGAATTGATCCACAAATACCGGAAGCAACGGCACCGTTACATATAGAGAAGATAAAATAAACAAGGCCGCTCCAAACAGTAAAAGTCGGATCATTAAATAATTCGTGTGCACCCACGGAAGGCTGCTTAGTCTAGTTTCCATCCTGTCTCCTGTCTTCACAAAGAAGTCTTGCCCTAGCAGCAAGCTCCTTGCAACCTCATATTGTCCTTACTATGACTCCTATAACATCAGTCATCAGATGTTTCCTTGCCATTTAGAATACGCCCATTTCAAAACTTATGTCAAGTTTATATGTTAGGTTACCTTACATAAAATAAAAAAATAGCTTGATTTTTTGAAAACAGCCCCCTATACTGTGAAACATCACATGAAAACGAGCTGAAAAATTGCCAAGAGTGATAAAACCTGACATGATAGGAGGCTGGCAATGGCATATCCGGAGTTCAAAGCCATTCCACGCCGCAAACTGGTAGATGAAGTGCTGGACCAAATGCAACGACTCATCCAGTCCGGCCAATACAAAAGCGGGGACAAGCTACCCCCTGAACCCGAGCTCATGAAGCTGCTGGCGGTGGGAAGATCCACCATTCGGGAAGCCGTCAAGGTATTGACTCATGCCGGTCTGCTGGAAGTGCGCCAAGGGGATGGAACCTACATCCGGTCGGCATCCTCCGATCTTACAGGCGTAAGTCAGGCGATTACTCCCAAGAACTATACTCAGGTCATGGAGGCTCGCCGGATTTTAGAAATTGAGCTTGCTGGCTTGGCTGCTGTAAGAAGAACTACTTCCGACCTTGCCCTGATGCGATCCGCCCTGGATCTAAGACAAGAAGCATTGGAGAAAGGCCACTACGCCGAGTATGTAGAAGCAGACATCTCTTTTCATATCGCGGTGGCTGAGGCTGGAAAAAACGAAGTTTTGCTTGAAATGTACAAGGTCGTAGCGGAAAGCCTGAAGGAGATGCTAAGTCAACTTCTTCTGGATACCCGGCAGTATGAAGATAACACGGTTTATCACGAAGCCATGTACCGCTCCATCGTAAATAAGAGCAGCGAAGAAGCGAAGCAATTCGCCGCACAGAACATTGATGTTGTAAACATCGGATGATCTTGCCTTTTCCCAAACATCTGATGATATGTTGAATATTTATCCATTTAACTTTTAAAGGGGGACTAACCATGAATCACGAACACGAAGACAACCAAACCCTGCAGGTCGGTATCGAGGAGAAGCTTTCCTTCGGCGCCAACGTCACTTATGGATTTCAGCACTTATTAGCCCTAACCGGCATCTTCCTGTTTCCAGTCCTGATCGGTCAGGCACTAGGCCTTGATTTTGAAGTCGTTGGCTATTTGATCCAAGCCTGCTTCCTAACGACGGGACTGGTGACGATCCTGCAATCGGGCAAAATGCTGCGACTCCCGGTGGTCCAAGGTCCTACTGCCGCCTTCTTTGTAGCTATCCTTTCGGCTAGCGCCAGCGTCGGACTGGGTACAGCGTTCGGCTCCATGGCTGTAGCAGGCGCCATCTTTATGCTGCTGGCCATTCCCATTCGCAGATTCGGTCTGATCGGCCACATCAATAAATTTATTGCCCCGCCGATCGTTTACGGCACCCTGCTGGTCATCATAGGCGCTCAGCTTGCCGACATCGGCCTCAAGAACTGGTTCGGCAGCGCCAACATCGGCATGAACTTTACCGCCTCCCTCATTACCGTGGTCTGCGTGCTCGTCTGCATGATCTTCGGGGGTAACACCATTATCCGCCGTGGCGCCCTGCTCTGGGGAATTATTGTAGGCACCCTCTTCTTCTCCATCTTCGGTTCCGTCGATTTCTCAGCCGTTGCTTCCGCAGGATGGTTCCGCCTGCCACAGATTTTCCCGTTTGGATTCGGCATCTCCATTCCCGTGGTCATTCTGATGCTACTAGCCTTCCTGCAAGCTTCCGCCGAAGCGGTCGGCATGTATACACTCCTCACTAAATGGGGCAAGCAAGAGCTCGATAGCTCCCGCGTTAACCGTGGCCTGTTCGGGGAATTCCTCGGCTGCACTCTAGGTGCCGTGTTTGGCGGGCTCGGAACGACCTCTTACCCTGAGAACATCGGTATCATCCGTGTTTCTGGCATTGGCAGCCGTTATGTCACCATGACCGCCGGTGTGATGGCCGTTATTTTAGGACTCATCCCTAAGGTCGGCTTGTTCATCGCCTCGCTCCCCGGAGCCGTCCTGTCCGCTGCCTCTACTATATTGTTCGGGATTATTGCCATTAGCGGTATCCAGATGGTAAGCAAAGTCAAATGGGATGAATTGAATCTGGCTGTGGCCGGTTCTTCCTTCATCATCTCCCTCGGTACCATGTATCTCCCGGCTGAACTGACTGCCGGACTCCCGCTTGCCATTCAGAGTATCGTCACCCAGCCTATGCTCGTCGGCGTGATTATGCTGATCGTTCTGAATACAACGATTAACGTGTGGATTCGCCCTATGCTGGAACGCCGTGAAGCGACACTTAAGCCACAAGACCCTATGCCAACAGAAGCTGCTTAACCAAGCAACCCGCAATCAACCAACCTATTAAGGAGAGTGTTACCGATGAGCATCAAGAATAAAGTCAGATGGGATATTGACCCGAAGCGGACAGCCATCATTGTCGTGGATATGCAAAATGTGTTCTGCAAGGAGGATGAAGCCCTATACGTGCCACGTACCGCAGGCATTATTGAGAACATTCAGGAGCTTAACGCAGCCGCCCGGGCGGCTGGTATGCCCGTAGTCTATCTACGCCATATCGTCCGCGGTGACGGAAGCGACACAGGGCGATTCCTGGATATGTATCCGAATGCCAATGAAATTCTCAAGCGGGGCATCCCTGGAGTTGAGATTATTGATGAGCTGGCCCCTGAGCCGCAGGACATTATTGTAGACAAGCTATTTTATAGCGGCTTCCACGATACAGATCTGGACACCATATTGCGGGCCAACGATGTGAACACGATCATTATCTGCGGGACCGTCACCAACGTATGCTGCGAGACTACCGTGCGGGATGGGGCCCACCGGGAATACAAGATCATTTTCCTCAGTGATGCCAATGCCCCGATGGATTACCCGGACATGGGCTGGGGAGCAATCTCTGCGGATGAAATTCAACGCACAACGCTCAGCGTGATTGCCTACGAATTTGGCCAAGTTAGTCCAACGAGCGAAATTGTTGATGAGATCAAAGCCAAGACAGCACTATAACCTTAATCTTCTATATAAATAAATGAACTCTGCACCCATGGAGGCCTACATTAGTGTAGGTCTCCATTCGCCGCTAAGCCTGTACTTGGTCGAGAAAATCAGCCCACTCTCTCTAAGCCTTCCCTCGCGGCAGTCGATCCGCATATCTGGCCCGCAGTTCACTTAATACCTCCAGCTTCAACAGCACCTGCTCCTTACTCAATAAGCCTATACTCAAGATGATCTGCTCCACTAGCAGCAGCGGGGTTACCATCGAATGGAACTCCCCCATCTCGCCCCGGCTGACATAGAAGGCTGCGGCAAGCTCCGGATCATAGCAGAACTCCTCCCGATCCGTAATCATCACAGAAGGACAGCCCACCCGCTTGGTACAATCCAGAATAACCTCACTCTCCGGCAAGAGCCTTGTGAAGCTAAACAGCAGCACCACATCCTCCGGCTGCAAATGAGCCAGCGACTCCAAAAGCTCATGGCCACTTGCTGCCATCATCCGTACCGACATGCCGAATCTGGACAGCCGATAGAACAACAACTCGCCAAGCGCCACGGATGGTCCCGGGGCATATACATAAATCCGTCTTGCTCCAGCCATTAGTGAAGCCACCCTTTTCAGTTCCTCCGGGTCCGTCTGCTCCGCTGTTTCCCGCAAATGAACACTCGTCTGCTCCAGCATCTTCACCGGCAGGCTTGCGGGCTCCAGCCGCGAGATCGTCGTTTCCAGCTTATGAGCCGGTGTGGTGTCCATCACAGAACGAAGCTTTTGCCTGAATTCCTTACCATTTTCATACCCAGCCATACGCCAAAATCTTGATACCGTCGCGATGCTCGTACCAATGCGGTCGGCAAGCTCCTGCTCCGTCATGAACAACACCTCATCCGGGTGTCGCTCGACGAATCCGGCGATCTTTAACTGGCTGGATGAAAAATTGCCTTTATCCGAAAATACCGAACGTTGGGTGAAAGTCATGACCTTCGGGTCTCCTTTACGGCCTGTTTCCTGCCTTTTCGATCTACTCCACTCCATTCTAGCTCGCTAATGTTATGCAAATTTTATTACATTGTTTTCACTATGTAAAAAATATTACAATGCGTTGACACAAAGCCCCCTCTCCCTTAATACTCCGCTACTAGACTGAAAGCACTACCTCATAAAAAAATATGCCAAGGAGGCTCTTTCCATGAGCAGTAAGACCCTGTATACCCTCACGTCTTCGCAGAAAATGATGATTTTTGTATTATCCATGTCCCTGTACGGCCTGTCCAACATGTTTACCGAGCTCATCCCCAGCTTCCAACTGGGTCCCATCGAACTATCTGTAGAGTATTTTGCCTTTATTCCATTGACCCTGTGCATCTTGTTCCATCCCTTATATGCCGCCGTTGGCGCGGCGCTGGGTGAAGTCATCTTCGGGGAACTGATGCTTGGCCAATTCGGCGGTTTGGGCGAACTGGAGAAATTCCTCACCTTCTCTTTCGCGATGTACGTCGCCGGGCGTCTGGTCCGCAACCCGCAGAACCGCATGCAAGTTGGCATCGCCGCCATGACTGGCGTAATTATTCACCAACTGTGCAGTACCCTGGTCGACATCGGTAAAGTATGGATTGGCGTAGAGGAATTCGAAGCCGTTCCTGGCCTGGCTGAAAGTGTCGTCCTCGTCGAAGGCGTCAGCTTCCTGAACGATGTGCTGTTCTCCGGCATTCTGTTCGCCTTGCTCCCGACCCTCTACCTGGTACCACGGCTCTATGGCAAAATCGAACCTCTGCTCGGCATCAAGCCGCGTGTATCCACTACACGGTACGAAGCAGCCGGCATTATTTCGCCCAAGCTGGTAATTACAGGAATTGTCTTGGCATTGGTCGCGTTCGGCGCTGAATCCCTGTCCGAGACCGACTGGAATATCGGGGAATGGGATAGCGGCTTTGCTGATCGCTTTGGCATTGGAGCCATCTGGCTGAGCCTTGGTATTGCCGCAGTCATCGCAGTAGTTACCTTGCTTGTGTTACGTGCCAGAAAGAACCGAAATGCCCAGTCTGGTAATGTCGAGAATTCGCCATATGCCTGATACGAATAGGAAGGCAACCCAGTCAGAAGCACCTTTATACGCCATTGAAGTTGCCGATGTCACCTTTACCTATCCCGGCTCAGATCAGCCCGTATTGAACCATGCCTCTCTAACCATCGAGCACGGCACCTTTACGGCGATCATTGGCGGCAACGGCAGCGGCAAATCAACCCTGTGTAAATTGTTCAACGGATTGATTCCGCATTACTATTCCGGAGATTTTGAAGGCGAAGTACGGGTTCAGGGCATGTCTACCTTGCAAAAAAACGTCGCCGTACTCTCCAAGCACGTAGGCTACGTCTATCAGGACTTCGACAATCAACTGGTACGCCCTACCGTGCTGGACGAGGCCTGCTTCGCTCCCCTGAACTACGGGCTGGGCGATTACCGGCAGCGGGCGCTACGCGCTTTGGAGCTATGTGGCCTGAGCCACCTGCAACACCGCTATATCTGGGAGCTTAGCGGCGGACAGAAGCATCTGCTTGCCCTGGCTGGCGCATTGTCTCTGGAGCCGGAAATTCTCATCGTTGATGAGCCAGTCTCCCAGCTAGACCCCAGCCATGCCCGGCAGGTCTATGAAGTGCTGCGGCAGCTTCACCAAGCTCACGGGAAGACCATCATTGTCATCGAGCATCATACCGAGTTTATCGCTGATTATTGCCAAGAGGTCTGCCTGCTGGAACAAGGCCGGGTGCTGTGGAAGCGCCCGGTTGCAGCAGCCCTGAATAGCCTAGAAGATTTGGAGAGGCTAGGGATTCAGCCGCCTGAGGTCACTCAAGCAGCGGCACTACTAGCTACTCAGCCTCAGAACGGATATCCCATCACAACCGAAGAGGGAATCCGCTACTTTACCGAATTATGGCAACCCTCGCAAGGTCATTCTGAGGATTCGCAGCAAGTGCAAGCTGACGACAACAACCCGAACACCTTTATTCATTTTAACGGGGCGAGCTTGAACTATCGGACGATTCGCAAAGCCGAACAAACCGTGCTGCACGATATTCATCTCCGTATTCACGAAGGAGAGCGCATTGCACTCGTTGGCAACAACGGCGCGGGCAAGTCCTCGCTGATGAAGCTTATCGCCGGGATTGCCAAGCCCTCCAAGGGCACAGTGACCGTGCTAGAGCAAGAGACTAGCAAAGTATCGATTGAACAACTGTCGCGCGATGTTGCGTTCGTCTTCCAGAACCCGGAGGATATGTTCATCGAGGACAGCGTGCAGAAGGAAATTTCGTATTGTCTCAAAAGACGGGGGTATCCCGAAGCTGACGCAACTCTTCAGCGCATGCTGCAAAGCTTCCGGCTGGAGGCCTTGCAGGAACGGGATGCCCGTCTGCTCAGTGGCGGCCAGCAGCGCCGGGTATCTCTAGCGATTGGGGCAGCGATCAGACCTGCCATCATGCTGCTGGATGAACCAACAGCCAACCTGGATTTGGCTACGCGCGAGGAACTACTCAGCACGCTGGAAGAGCTGGGACATCACGTCCGCACCGTTATGATTGCCACCCATGACATGCAGCTCGTACATCGCTGGGCCACGCGTGTTATCGTGATGCATCAAGGCCGCATTCTTGCGGACGGGACGGCCGAAGAGGTATTCGCTTCGGCAGAGCTCGTTTACCATGCCGGATTGGCCCTAACCCAAAGCATGCAACTCTCTCTGGCACTTGGCCTTCACCCGGCTTGCGGCTCTCCAGCAGAGCTGGCCCGGCGGCTAGGTCATACCTTCACAGGAAAGGAGCCCCTCTCGCATGGAGCTTGTCCGCAACTGGTTTAACAAAATATCGCTCGACCGCATCCAACTGGAGCTGATGAACACCGCCTACGGCAGCGGCCACGCTTCCCTGTCCCGACTGGACCCACGGGGTATGCTGATCTGGTATCTGTTCTTCGCCGTCGTACCGTGGTTCATTAACAGCTATCTTGTTCTGGCCGGAATGTGCTTGTTCATGATCGCTACCACTTGGCTTTCCCGGGTCTCTCCGTTCATCATTCTGGTGTTATGCCTGGGCCTGATTGGACAGGTCGGCTGGCTGTTCATTATCTCGCTGTTCTTCGGTGGAGATATCTCGTCTGCTCTGCCCCTGCTGAAGCTAACGATGAAGCTATCCGTTGTCTCGCTAGCCAGCATTACCGTATTCTCAGGCATGGACCCGGAGAAGATCAGCGACGGACTGCTGGCCCTTGGTGTCCCGGCAGCCTTCTCGTTTAGCTTGTCCTACGGCTACCGCATTCTGCCGGTGCTGTTCGAGGAGTTCCGTAACGTGCTGCTGTCCTACCGCTTGCGGGGTAAGGCACCCGAGCATCACGGTGTGCTGTATTGGCGACTTGGAGTGTACTACCTCAAGCTGCTTGTCTATGCCTTCTTTCCATTGATGCTGGCTACGGCCAAGCGGTCACGGACCACGGTAGAAGCGCTGGAGACCCGTGGCTTCTCCTACGGCATGCGCAATCCCGCCGCCAAGAAGCTCAAGCTGGCCCATCTCAAATTGCAACGCCATGATTTTTTATTTTTGGGCGGAAGCGCCCTGTATGTCGCGTTATTATTTTGGCTTAACCAAGGAGTGTTTTAGATGAAAATTGACTTGCATACCCACGCCAAACTATCCAAGGCCACCGACTTCTCACAGGCCTATTACGAAGAAATGATTGCCGAAGCCATTGCGAACGGGCTGGATGCCCTCGCTTTGACCGAGCATTTTAATACACGCCGTTTCCATGACGTTTATGATCATCTCGACCGCCTCTATCCCTTCAACGGAGAGTATTATCAGGCTGGCACACTTCGCATCTTCCCCGGCATGGAGGTCGACATTCGTGAGAACGGACATATTCTGATCATCGGACGCAAGGAACATGTTCTCAGCGTGCGAGAAGCCTTGGAAGACTACACGAAGAAAGGCAACTTCATTCCCTTCGACGATCTAATGGCCTTGGCCGAACGCTACCCGTTGCTGAAGATTGGAGCCCATCCCTTCCGCAAGTCCACGCCGCTTCATCATTTGAGTCGGGAGCAGCTAGGGCGGCTGGATGCCTTTGATTTGAATGCCAAGGATATGTATGAATACGGCAATGAGGTCAATCAAGCCAATGTAGAGAAATTTGCTGCCGAGCTAGGCAAGCCGGTTACAGCGGGTAGCGATACCCATCAATGCCTGCAATACGGTAGCATATACAACGAATTGGCTCAGCCTTGTGAGACTGTAGCCGAGTTGAAGCAAGCTATCGTAGGCGGCCTTTATACCGTCCATGTATCGGATAGCCTGGCCCTTCGTGTCAAGGCCTCTGTTATGCTTAAGAAGCTGCTCAAGCGACTGGTTAAGCTGGAAGGCCCTGCTGCTCAGACTACCACCACCTCAGGCTCCATCCCCGGTTCATCTCCGGAAGCTTCCGCTGCTTCGGCGGCATCGCTTTAATAGCGAGACCGGCGTGCTAATCTAGAAAGATGCTGAACATGCGTATGAACTCATACATACGCATGTTCAGCATCTGAAATTAACCCTACACCCAACCAAAACTCGTATGGTAGACCTTTTGAGAGGAGCAGAAGGATGCGACTCCTATCAGTATATTATTTATGTAAAAATGACCTTTTAGCAGGTATTGTTTGCATTATAGTGGATTTTTAGAGAAAGTACTGATTTCCCTTGAATTTTTTATGAATTGATTTACTTGTTAGTTGCCATTCATTCTTCTTGGTGCTTATGGGCAGAAGTTTATTTATTCGTTTAAAAGTAGTCACCCTAATTTCTCTTATATCATAGTTATTATTGAAAAATCTCATATTTGGAAATCGATCAATAGGTTTTTTAAAGTGTAATTTGCCAGATACGCTGTGCTATAAATTTACTTCCCATCCTCGTTATAGTAGCGCTCACCCTTATATATGTTATCAAGAGTAGTGAACGTTATTGTAGTAATCTTTCCATTATCAACAGTCGCCCTTTCTATAAAAATATCAGTCTCAGAATACTGAAGATTAATCTGAAAAATCTCCGTACGAGAAAAGTTATTATTTTAGATATATATAACTATAATTTCCTGAATATATTAATCATTGAAATATAAATTATTTTATGATATATTTTCCAATGAAATTAAATATATCCAACGGAGGTATTACATGAAAAAGAAGTGGATTTGCACATGCCTGTCTGTGGTATTATTGTTTAGTAGTCTTGGATCTGTTGCCTTTGCAAGCAACAATAACAGTGTGAGTGAAGCAACAATTAATTTTACAAATGATGTTATTGTAGAAGGAATTAAAATAGGTACTGTTGAGGTTACAACAACAACATCGGGATATGACACCGAAGATGGTGGCGAGTTCACAGTAAACCTAAGTAAGGATTATACTCTTTATCCAGAATATATTGAAGAGTATGGTTCAGTTTTTTTTGATTATTCGAAACAGTCAGAAATGACAATAGTTAACCATAGCGATCTTTATATTGACGGGGTTAAAAAAGATCTTAGTGACTTTGATAAGGCATCTCCTGCACCCAATTATGTAGGACTCTTCGCCGCTGATAATGCAGGAATTCCTGCAATCTGCCACTATTATTCAAACAGTGCGAGAACTAGTTACTCTTTCCAGGCTTATGAATCTATGAATTACAATTGGTTTGGAGATGGTAATGGACATGGTGAACCAGAAGGGAAGCACGTTTCAAGGACTGGAATATCTCCTTCAAACCAGCACTTTTCTTCAGCTAGAAATGATGTTATTCTATTTGAAGACGGATACGATGCATATCGTGCTGCTTATTTAACTGTACTGTCCACACTGACTGCTGAACTATATCTTTCTGCGTGGTTTGGTGGTGCTGGGCTAGTAGCAATAGGGGTTATCACATCGGTTGAAGCAGCCGGAGTGGTATATTTGTTTAACGAAGCTGTATCTGATGCAGAACGCGCATATGATTCAATTACCTACTTGTAACAAATAATTTTATTCAATATACAAGTGAGGGTTAAAAATGTTTGTTCTACTCCTAACAGTGTATTTTGGTTCCTTAGTGTTTTTTTTCTATAGATTTATAAAACACATAAACAAACCAAAGTACATATCAGAATCGGTTGTTTTATTAGTTTCAACGGGTCCTTTGGCGTATATAATTGGCTTTTTCAATGAGTCAATGAGATTTCCACTAATATTGCTTAGTGTAATGATTCTTTTCCTTTATCTGATATATCTTCTAGTAAAGAAAAAGGGTAATTTTTAAGAGAAGGTATTACTTCAGAAATTAATGCGGCTCTCTTTAAGTGAAGTGATTCCAATAGACATTGTAAAAAACAAAAAATTCGTTTAATAATATACCCCAGCCTGTATTCTTTAGGCTGGGGTATATTTGTTTTATGCAGCTTTTTCATTTGGAGATAAATGTTTCAAGGATTTATTATAATAGCAAATATACTAGATCTTTAAAAGTGGCACATATTTTAAAAATTAGTTTTCCGCCTTTTAAGTATCCAAAAATCAATCGATCAGTTAGCTATATTAAAGCGGCTTATAGGAGACTGGCCCTTTATAAATCCGTACTTTAAATGGAACCAATAAATATTCATGGAATGTATACTGAAATCCTCTGTCGCCCTGTAGAAGAGGGTGTTCACCTGGACTTTTCTGTAGGCCTTTTCAGCGTATCCGCCACAAGTTTATTGTTTCGGGAGTGGCGGAGCCCACGAAACCATGGAATTGTCATATACATCAATAATGGCACTGATACAGGCCTTTCGGTCAATCACTTTTAATAGGCAATTATGCCACTGAAACTAACGCATACAATTGTACAAAGCACAGCCTTTTTCTTTGTTTATTTCTTGAATCGCTTGAGCTACGGTTTTCGGCACTTGCCTTTACCAACTTTTTTCCGAAAATATTCTCCATCTCCAAGTATTCATTTTGCGCCACAGTTCTTTAATACGTAGCTTAAGACGTCTCTATATGACATACGGTCTGACTTCTAAAAACATTGAACTTCTTTTTGGAGAAAAACTCCCATCATGTAGTAGTAGAAGTTTCGTTCTTCTACTGTCTACTATGATGGGAGTACTCATTTCCCCGACACTTGCTGCTTTTTATATTCCTTATAGATGGGCCTCGCTTGCTTTATACAGCTGCGATGGTCTTATTTTTTCTTCTTGCGAACAAAGGCTGCGGTGGTATTACCGCCGCCCCCCTTGCTCTTGCCCTTGCCGCTCCGCTTGCGTCCCGGGGCCCCCTTGCCCGGCTTGCCGCCACGGCCACCCCGGTCGCCGCCGAAGCCCTCGCGGGGGGCAAAACCTTCCCCGCGACGGCGCGGCTTCATATCAACCATCTCGAAGTCGATGGTATGGTCGTCCATGTTCACGCGCGCTACGCGAATCTTCACCTCGTCGCCGATCCGATAGATCTTCGACGTCCGCTCCCCGATCAGCGCCATATGCTGCTCGTGGAAGTGGTAATAGTCATCCGTCATTGCACTAAGCCGAATCAATCCCTCGACCGTATTCTCCAGTTCGATGAACATCCCGAAGCTCGTTACACTGCTGATCATGCCCGGGAATTCTTCCCCGACCTTATCAAGCATGAACTCGGCCTTCTTCAACTGCTCCGTATCCCGTTCCGCTTCCACGGCAATACGCTCCCGCTCCGATGACTGCTGCGCAATATCCTGCATCCGGCTGGCCAAATACTCCTGCCGTGCTTCGCTTAATGCCCCTCCGCCTTCAATGACCTCACGAATGACCCGGTGGATCACCAAATCGGGATAGCGGCGAATTGGAGAAGTGAAATGGGAGTAAAACTCCGCAGCCAGTCCAAAGTGCCCCGTGCTCTCCGCATCATATTTGGCCTGCTTCATGGAACGCAGCATCATCGTGCTGATGACCGTTTGCTCCTTGGTCCCCTGAATATTTTCCAACAGGGTCTGCAACGCCCGTGGATGAATGCGGTCCCCCTTGCTCCCCTTAACGGAATGCCCGAAGTTAGCGACAAACGCCATGAAGTTCATCAGCTTCTCCTGATCCGGGTCCTCATGAATCCGGTAAATAAACGGAACCTTCAACCAATGGAAATGCTCAGCCACCGTCTCATTGGCTGCCAGCATAAACTCTTCAATAATTTGCTCGGCAATGGAGCGTTCCCGCTTCACGATATCGATTGCCTTGCCATTTTCATCTACGATGACCTTGGATTCCTCGAAGTCGAAGTCCACTGCCCCACGCCGCATGCGGTTACCCCGCAGCCGCATAGCTAACTCTTTCATCAGCTTGAAGGTATCCACTAGGTCGGCATAACGCTCCGTAACCTCGGGATCTTCCTCCTGCAATATTTTCCGAACATTAGTATAGGTCATACGTTCTTTGGTCCGAATCACGCTCGTATAGATGTCGTGGCTGACCACCTTCATCTGTTCGTTGAACTCCATCTCGCAGGACAACGTAAACCTGTCTACCTTCGGATTGAGCGAGCAAATGCCGTTGGACAAGCGGTGCGGAAGCATCGGAATAACCCGGTCCACCAGATACACGCTGCATCCCCGCTGATAAGCTTCCTGATCCAGCGCAGAATTCTCCTTCACATAATAGCCGACGTCAGCAATATGTACCCCAAGCCGGATATTGCCGTTAGGCATCCGCTCCACGTGCACCGCATCATCCAGATCCTTGGCGTCCTCGCCATCGATGGTAACAATGACCTTGTCCCGCAAATCACGACGACGCTGGCGAGCAATTTCTTCTTCAGCAATGGTCTCTGGTGTGTCCTGCGCCTCGGCCATAACTTCATCAGGAAATGCTTCCGGCAATTGGTGCTTGCGAATAATCGATAGAATATCAACGCCCGGATCATCCTTATGCCCCAGAATCTCGATAACTTGTCCAACTGCCGCAGATCGTCCCTCGGGATACTCCACAATCTTGACTACAACCTTCTCACCATCAACCGCACCGCCGAACCCTTCCAGCGGGACGAAAATATCCTTGTTAATCCGTTTATCATCGGCAATAACAAACCCATAAGTCTCGTTATGCTGAAATACGCCCACGACCTGTGTCACCGCACGGTTAACGATCCGAACAACTTCACCTTCCAGCTTGCCGCCGCCCACACTCTTCGAGCTGACGCGCACCAGCACAGTGTCTCCGTTCATTGCACTCTTCAGATCATTAGCGTGGACATACACATCGGGGTGTTCCTTGTCTTCAGGAATAAGAAAAGCAAACCCTTTGGCATGTGCCTGCAACCGGCCACGTACCAGGTCCATCCGTTCCGGCACACCATAACGGTGCGTCCGGGTTAAAATAATTTCACCCGCCTGCTCCAGACGGTTCAACATTTTGAGAAAGCTCTTAAACTCTCCGGCATCGCGAATACCAAAATGCTCTTCCAGCTCCTGATACGTCATCGGCTTGTAGGCGGTCTCCCGCATAAAGGCCAGCAATTCTGTGTCTGTAATTGAATTCAAATGATTTCACCTCAAGCCCGGCCTCTCAACCTTCACCGGGTAATGTATTTAGTCAACTTCGTTTCTATAATATTCCTCTAGTTGTATATACCCTAGTATACACGAATTTAACGCGGTACATCCGTGTATGCCCTGCACCGCCCCTGCACAAATTTACCACGCTATCCCAAAGTCCAGTATCCAAATCCAGCAATCAGCATCACTCTTGTAACTATATCAACCAAAAAAAGCCTGCCTTCCCCCAAAGGAAAAGCAGGCTTTGCTTGAATTTGATCTAATCCAATACAACGGCAACCACGATTGATAGAACGAAGAAGCCGACGGCCAAGCCGATCGTTACACGCTCCAGCACCAGTTCCATACCACGGGCTTTCGTCTTTCCGAAGAGATGTTCAGCACCCCCGGAGATGGCACCCGCAAGACCCGCGCTCTTCCCCTTCTGCAACAATACAGCAACGGTCAGACCGATCGAGAAAATAACGAGCAATACCTTCAAGAAAATATCCATTCAATCCACCTCCTAAAGTGAGAATCTCTTCATCTATTCCTTTATGCTTCGAGTTTATCATTGATACAAAAACAGCATTATTATTGTATCATAGCACCCGTAAATTAACAACCGTTTTCATCCATTACACCAACTTCAACCCAAATTATCCGGTCCGGTTATTTACTCTATATTTTATTAAGCGTCAACGAGGTTTCTCATTCCAAGACCCAACATTTCCCGTCTTAAGTCCCAAAATTCTACATATCGTGCCAATTTGGCCCTTTTATTCGTGGTACTATTTTCTTAACTCATATTTTATGCACAAGTCAGTCATTGGAGGTTAATAATGTGTTTAGCAAAAGCAAGCTTAATAGCAAGTCGATGTCCTTCCAGACCAAGCTACTGTTAATTGTTCTGGCGACGTCTCTGATTCCCCTGCTGGCCGCCAGCATCTTCTTCATTAATTACTTCGGCGGTGTCACGAAGGACGATAGCAACGATTTGGCCCAGGCAACGCTACGTATGAACATCGATAAGATCGATGAATGGGTATTGTCCAAATCTTCTGCGGTGGAACAGTTGATTGAGCAAAACCCGAAATTTCAATCCGGCAAAACCGAGGATATCTTCCCGCTGCTCACCATCTTGGAGCAAAGCGACAGTCAGTCCGAGGGTTACAGCGTCATTGATAAGAACGGGCAGCTTCTGAATATGCTCGGAATGACATCGGATATGTCGCAGAGCGACTATTTTCTTGAAGCCAAGGAGAGCCACAAGCCCGCCATCGGCGAGATGAGTTACCTGGAGGCGCTTGATAAATATATTATACCGGCCATCGTGCCCGTTAATGATCAATCGGGCGCATTTGTGGGCGGTATTGCTTTTTCCATCACCCCTGACGTACTAACCGCTCAGAGCAACAAAATCAACATGGCCGAGACGGGTTACGGCTACGTGATCTCTGATACCGGAGTCTACTATAGCTACCCTGATGCCGAGCGGTTTGGCAAGAAGATGGAGGACTACGCTACCACCCCAGGGCTGCAGAAGGCTGTAACAACCATCCTGGGCAACCAAAGCGGGTCCATGACATATCAGGACGAAACGGGCCAGGAAGTGATTACCTACTACGGGACGATTCCTAGTACGCATTGGAAAATGGTCATTACCGTACCGACTAGCGAAATATTCGCTAAAGTTACGGAAGCTCGAAGCTTGTCCATCGCCCTCGCCATAGCCACGGTACTCATTGTCTCGGCTATCGCTGTGGTGCTGGCCAGACTGGTCGTCAAGCCCATCAAAATCATCTCCCAAGTGATGACTAAGGTAGCTGCCGGCCATCTGGGCGAACGGGTTGCGGTAAAATCGCGGGATGAAATCGGTCAAATGAGCGAAAATATCAATCTGATGATTGATTCATTGTCTAATATGGTGCAGCAAATCGATCATACTATTGGTCAAGTAGACGTCGCTTCCAATGAACTGCTGAACGCCGCGCAGAAGTCTTCTCACGCGACTGCAGATATCACTTCGGCAATTCAGGAAGTGGCCAGCGGTACGGAGACCCAGCTTCAAGGTGCCCGGCAATCCGCGCAAGCTACAGAAGAAATGGCTATCGGCGTACAAAGAATTGCTGAAGCCTCTGGCAGTGTATCAGAACGGGCAGAAGCTGTGTTTGAAGAGGTCGAGCACGGCTATTTGGAGATTCAATCGGCGATTGAACAGATGGGACAAATCCAGTCTACCGCCAACCAAACGGCGGCCGACATCGAGAAATTAGCGGCGCACTCTAGCGAAATTGGTGAGATTGTCCATGTAATTTCCGATATCTCAAACCAGACCGCACTGCTGTCACTGAACGCCTCCATTGAGGCCGCACGTGCAGGGGAACAAGGACGTGGGTTTGCTGTTGTCGCCGGAGAAGTGAAGAAGCTTGCGGAACAGACGAATCAGTCTATCTCCCATATCGTGGAGTTGATTCAGTTCATTCAAGGCTCCACAGCCCAGGCTTCCACTTCAATAACTAACAGCATTGGTGAAATTGATACCGGGATTGAACGCATGGAGCAGGTGGGTACTTCTTTCAGCCAAATTCGCGCCTCCATTCATCATGTCTCCTCACAAATTCAGGATGTCTCGGCAACTACACAGGAGATATCAGCAGGTACCGAAGAGATCGCGGCTTCGGTTGGAGACATGCTGACGATTGCCACAGATTCTGCACAAAGCGCCCAATCGGTGGCCGCTTCCTCTACAGAGCAATCGACCATTATGACAGGCATTGAAGCTTCAGCGCAATCCTTGAATCATTTGATGAATGAACTGAAAGAACAAATCAAGGTCTTCAAGGCGTAAGCCCTAATTCGAACAGAATTATCATACTATGACTTGTGAAAATATGAACGAAACATAAACAAGGCCCTCTGGAGTTAAATCCAGAGGGCCTTGTTTTATTGCAATTTAAAGCTCGTTAAGGTTTGAATCTTAACGATGCTCTTTCAGGTTGTAGAAAGATTTCAAGCCGTTGTATTGAGCCAGGTCAGCCAATTGGTCTTCAATGCGAAGCAATTGGTTGTACTTAGCGATACGGTCTGTACGGGAAGGAGCACCCGTCTTGATTTGACCCGCATTTGTTGCCACAGCGATGTCGGCAATGGTGCTGTCTTCGGATTCACCGGAACGGTGAGAGATAACAGCCGTATAACCTGCACGTTTAGCCATTTCGATAGCATCGAAGGTTTCAGTCAAAGTACCGATTTGGTTTACTTTGATCAGGATGGAGTTACCGATACCATCTTTGATCCCTTTGTAGAGACGTTCTGTGTTAGTTACGAACAAGTCGTCACCCACGAGCTGGATTTTGTCACCCAATTTCTCAGTGAGCAGCTTCCAACCTTCCCAGTCATCTTCGCCGCAACCATCTTCGATAGTGATGATTGGATATTTTTCTACCCAAGAAGCGAGCAAGTCAACGAATTCTGCGGAAGTGTAAGATTTACCTTCGCCTTCAAGATGGTATTTGCCATCTTTGTAGAATTCAGTAGAAGCTACGTCCATACCCAGGAATACGTCTTTACCTGGTGTGTAGCCTGCTTTCGTGATAGCTTCCATGATTGAGGACAATGCATCTTCGTTGGAAGTAAAGTTAGGAGCAAAGCCACCTTCGTCGCCAACAGCCGTGTTCAGGCCTTTCGCTTTCAGAACGGATTTCAGGTTGTGGAAGATTTCTGCGCCAGTACGAAGAGCTTCCTTGAAGTTAGGAGCGCCTACAGGCAGAATCATGAATTCTTGTACGTCTACGTTGTTGTCGGCATGCGCGCCACCGTTCACGATGTTCATCATCGGAACTGGAAGTTGCTTGGCGTTGAATCCGCCCAGGTATTCGTAGAGTGGCAGGTCCAGAGCGTCAGCCGCAGCGCGGGCAACAGCCATGGATACAGCCAGGATTGCGTTGGCACCCAATTTACCTTTGTTTGGTGTACCGTCCAAAGCGATCATCAATTTGTCGATGCCGAGTTGGTCCAGAGCGTCCATACCGATCACTTCTGGGGAGATCAATTCATTTACGTTCTTAACAGCTTGCAGTACGCCTTTGCCCAGGTAACGGGACTTGTCTTCGTCGCGAAGCTCAACCGCTTCATGAGCACCTGTGGAAGCGCCGGAAGGAACGATAGCGCGGCCCATTGCGCCGGACTCAAGATATACTTCAACTTCAACAGTAGGGTTACCGCGAGAGTCCAGGACTTCGCGAGCATAGACATCAGAAATAATTGTCATAAGATACAGTCTCCTTTTAAGTGTTAATTTTTATTTTTTGTTCTTGACTTCCTTAAGCCTTGCGGCTGGCAATCATGGATGTACCGGTCATTTCAGCCGGTTGCGGCAGGCCCATCAGATCGAGCAGCGTTGGAGCTACATCGGCCAGAATCCCCTTCTCGCGCAATACGACATTCTCGTCAGTAACGATGAATGGAACCGGATTAGTGGTGTGTGCAGTAAATGGACGGCCTTGCTCATCCGTTTCCATATCGGCATTACCATGGTCGGCAATAATGATAACTACGCCGCCTTTAGCGGTAACCGCATCAACAACCTTGGCTACACATTCGTCGGTGACTTCAACCGCCTTAATGGTTGGTTCCATCATCCCCGAGTGGCCTACCATGTCAGGATTGGCAAAGTTCAGGATAATCGCATCATGCTTATCTGCTTCGATCTCAGCTACGCAAGCCGCAGCCACTTCGTAAGCACTCATCTCAGGCTGCAGGTCATAAGTAGCTACCTTCGGTGAGTTGATTAACACACGGGTTTCGCCAGGAAGTTCGACATCGCGACCACCGCTGAAGAAGAAGGTTACGTGCGGATATTTTTCCGTCTCGGCAATACGCAATTGCTTCTTGCCTTGCTGAACCAGCACTTCGCCAAACGTGTTGTCCAAATTCTTCGGCTTGTACGCCACATAACCGTCCACCGTCTCCGCAAACAACGTCAAGCATACAAAATGCAAGTCGGTTGGGAACTTCGGACCACGATCGAAGCCTTGGAAATCTTTGTTGGTGAATACGTTGGACAATTGAATCGCACGGTCCGGACGGAAGTTCAGGAATATAACTGAATCCCCGGATTCCACAGATGCGATCGGTTGATCATGTCCATCCACAATAACGGTTGGCATGACGAATTCATCAAATACCGATTTCTCGTAGGATTCGGTTACTGCCGTAATCGGGTCGGTATATTTAGGGCCTTCGCCATAAACCATCGCACGGTACGACTTCTCTACGCGATCCCACCGTTTGTCACGGTCCATCGCATAGTAACGGCCTTGCACTGTAGCGATTCGGCCTACGCCAAGCTCATTAATCTTCCCAATCAGACGTTCCAGGAAGCCCCTCGCACTATCTGGAGCCACGTCGCGTCCGTCCAGGAAGGCATGGATGTACACTTCATGCATCTCTTCCTTCTTGGCCAGGTCCAACATAGCAAACAGGTGGTCGATATGGCTATGAACGCCGCCGTCGGACAGAAGACCATATAAATGCAGCTTCTTGCCCTTCGCTTTTGCACTGCGAACCGCTGCTACCAGCGTTTCATTGTTGAAGAATTCGCCTTCGCGAATCGACTTGGAGATCCGGGTCAAGTCCTGGTATACAATCCGGCCAGCACCAATGTTCAAGTGCCCTACTTCCGAGTTGCCCATTTGACCTTCCGGCAAACCAACCGCTTCACCACTGGCAGTCAAAGTCGTGTTTGGATATTGCTTCAGGTAACGATCATAGTTCGGCTTATTCGCTTGGGCTACTGCATTGCCCTCTACTTGCTCGCGAAGTCCAAAGCCGTCCATGATGATCAATGCTACCGGTTTGGGGGCTGTCATTTACTTCGCCCCCTCAACAAGCTCAGCATAAGATGCTGGCTGCAAGCTGGCTCCGCCCACAAGCGCGCCATCGATATCGCTTTGACCCATGTATTCCTTTACGTTCTCCGGCTTCACGCTGCCGCCGTATTGGATACGGATCTTCGCAGCAACATCAATGCCGTACAGTCCATCAACCAGGCTGCGGATGTAGGAAATGACTTCGTTCGCATCTTGAGAAGTAGAGGATTTGCCTGTACCAATTGCCCAGATTGGTTCGTAAGCAATAACGACCTGAGCCGCTTGCTCTGCTGTCAAGCCTTTCAACGCCGCTTCCGTTTGCACTTTAACGACATCCTTGGTTTGACCCGCTTCACGTTCTTCCAATTTCTCGCCAACGCAAGGGATTGGAGTCAAGCCATGCTTGAACGCTGCATGGATTTTCTTGTTAACGATTTCGTCGGTTTCACCAAAGTATGCGCGACGTTCGGAGTGTCCGATAATGACATAATCCACGCCCAGCTCTTTCAGCATTCCTCCGCTGATTTCGCCTGTAAATGCGCCTTCGTCTTCAAAATGCATGTTTTGCGCGCCGATTTTGATCGACGTGCCTTTTGCTGCTTCTACCAAAGCCGGGAGGTTTGTAAACGGAGCGCAGATGACGCTTTCCACGCCTGCAACTTCCGCTTTACCTTTAACCGCTTCGAAGAAAGCTTTAGCTTCGGAAACCGTTTTGAACATTTTCCAGTTTCCTGCAATGATAGGTGTTCTCACAGAGCCCACTCCTTTATTTCATAGAGGTAGTTCAAAAAACGGCCTTTGATCACGATGCAATTTCAGGAAGTATTTCGACATCGAATCCTGAATTCAGCCGGGCCTTCCGTTGCTCACGTAGATCTATCTACGCTCCGCTACTCTGTCCCTAGCTTCATCCAGCCTTCTCGGTGCTGAAATCCCGTTTTTTTGAACGTTTGAACCTATTTCTTACTTGTCGTTCAGGGCAACCACGCCTGGAAGCGCCTTGCCTTCCATAAATTCAAGAGAAGCGCCGCCGCCAGTGGAAATGTGGTCCATTTCCCCTGCCAGATTAAATTTCTCTGCTGCTGCTGCGGAATCGCCGCCACCGATGATGGTGTAGCCTTCCGTAGTCGCGCAAGCTTCAGCCACTTCTTTTGTACCGTTAGCAAAAATGTCGATTTCGAATACGCCCATCGGTCCGTTCCAAACAACCAGCTTGGAATTCTTGATGATGTCTGCATAAATAGCACGCGTCTTCGGTCCGATGTCTACGCCTTCCCAATCGGCAGGAATGCTATCGATATCAACGTCATTGTGATTCGCAGTTGCGCTGAAGTCGTCTGCTACTACGCAGTCAACAGGCAACACAAAGTTCTTGCCAAGCTTCTTGGCTTTCTCGATGAAGCCGAGTGCTGCATCCAGCTTCGAATCATCCAGCAAGGACTTACCGATTTCATGGCCTTGAGCCTTGAAGAAGGTATAAGCCAGACCGCCGCCAATCAACACGTTGTCTGCAATGTTGAGCAGATTGTCGATGACATCAATCTTGTCTTTTACTTTCGATCCACCAATGATAGCTGTAAAAGGACGATCCGGGTTCGACAAGGCTTTGCCGAGAACGGACAGTTCCTTCTCCATCAGAAGACCAGATACGGCCGGCAAATGATGAGCGATGCCTTCAGTCGAAGCATGAGCACGGTGAGCCGCACCAAATGCATCATTGACGAACAGGTCAGCCAATTCAGCAAATTGCTTCGCAAGCTCAGGATCGTTTTTCTCTTCACCAGGGTAGAAACGAACGTTCTCAAGCACGAGGACGTCGCCGTTATTCAAGGCACTTACTTTTGCCTTTGCTGCTTCACCAATAGCTTCGTCAGCCTTAGCTACTGGCTTGCCCAGCAACTCGGACAGGCGTGCAGCCGCTTGGGTCAAACGCATGTCTTCATTCACTTGGCCTTTTGGACGGCCCAAATGACTCGCGAGAATAACTTTCGCACCATTTTCGATCAAGTATTTGATCGTAGGCAGCGTTTCGCGAATCCGGGTATCGTCCGTAATCTTGCCGTCTTGCATTGGTACATTGAAATCTACACGAACAAACACGCGTTTGCCGCTTACTTCCACATCACGTACACTTTTCTTGTTCATATCCACGTTCCTCCTAAGGGTATGCGCGGCGGTTTCCAGAACTAGCGGAAAAATGCGCATATACGGCTTAATTCTTGATTTCTCTCCTAAGCGTCTTACGAAAAGCTATCTCTATTTATAAAAACGGGGTGTGTGTGAATGCCGTGTTTGGTGCATGAACCAAAGAGGAGTCCTTCTAGGCAGGTCGCTCCTCTTTGGATTGTTTATATTAGAGAAGATTCACAAATGCATCTTCTCATTTGACATTGCTATATTACTTAACTTTTTTTGCGAAGTATTCCAGGGAACGAACCAATTGAGCTGTGTAGGACATTTCGTTGTCGTACCAAGCTACTGTTTTAACGAGTTGTTTGTCGCCAACAGTCATTACTTTCGTTTGAGTCGCATCGAACAGGGAACCGTAAGTGATACCTACGATATCGGAAGATACGATTTCATCTTCAGTGTAACCGAAAGTTTCTGGATCGGAAGCGGCTTTCATTGCTGCGTTTACTTCTTCAACTGTAACTGATTTTTCCAGAACAGTCACAAGCTCAGTCAGGGAACCAGTTGGTACAGGTACACGTTGAGCAGCACCGTCGAGCTTGCCTTTCAGTTCAGGGATAACCAGGCCGATAGCTTTAGCTGCGCCAGTTGTGTTAGGGATGATGTTTGCTGCTGCTGCACGAGCACGACGGAAGTCGCCTTTCGCATGAGGAGCATCCAGCGTGTTTTGGTCGCCAGTGTAAGCGTGGATCGTAGTCATCAAACCTTCAACGATGCCGAAGCTGTCGTTCAGGGTTTTAGCCATAGGTGCCAGGCAGTTCGTTGTGCAAGATGCACCGGAGATAACCGTTTCGGAACCGTCAAGGATTTCATGGTTAACGTTGTAAACAACGGTCTTCATGTCGCCAGTAGCTGGAGCGGAGATAACAACTTTCTTCGCGCCGCCCTTAAGGTGCTTTTCAGCGCCTTCTTTGGTTGTGAAGAAGCCTGTGCATTCCAGAACGATATCTACGCCGAGGTCGCCCCAAGGCAATTCTTCAGGGTTGCGGTTAGCCAGAACCTTAACTTCTTTGCCGTTAACTTTGAAGAAGCCATCATGCACTTCAACTTCACCGTCGAAGCGGCCTTGCGTCGTATCATATTTCAACAAATGAGCCAACATTTTTGCATCTGTCAGGTCATTGATCGCTACTACTTCAATACCTTCCACGTTTTGAATGCGGCGGAAAGCCAAACGTCCAATACGTCCAAACCCGTTAATCCCTACTTTTACGCTCATTAAATAGTTCCTCCCAGTGTTCGTTTTTTTTATTATTCAAGACAGGCCGAAAAGCCCGCCATGAGTAAACAATAGTTAATAAGAGCTTCTCTTGCCCGGAATCCTATTCCAGTCTGCTGACGATTTCCTCTGCTGCTGCTTCATCAGTCACCAGAATATCCTCATGCCCAAAGCGCAGCACCGAATGGATTGCTCTTGCCTTCGTCTTGCCGCCAGCGATACCAATCACCGTCTCCGTCTTCCGAATATCCTCCAGACGAAGGCCGAGGGTCAGCATCTTATGCACGACAATGCCATCTTCATTAAAATAGTAGCCAAACGATTCAGCCAAAGCGCCTTCATTCCGGATGTCTTCAACCACGGTCTGCTCCAGCTTGCGCCGCCGAGCCATCTCCATGGCATCGCCGATACCGTGCACCACAATTCGCGCCTGGCGGATCATGTTGACAATATCCTGAATGTTCGGATCATGCACCAAGGATTCATAGGCTTCTTTGCCCAGCAAATCGGGAACGTGCAGCAGACGATAACCTGCCCCTACCCGCTTCGCCATACCGGAAGCAATCGTGTTCGCTTGAATCTCCAGGCTTTCGCCAAGTCCGCCGCGAGCCGGTACGAACCAGCTCTGCTTCATGGTGACACCCTGAGACGGATTCAGTTGATCCGCGACTTCCGCCAGCGTAGTACCGCCAGTGACCGCCACCACATCATTTCCGCACATAGCTCCAAGAAGTGCCTTGGCACCCGCCCGGCCCAACTCCCGCTTGACCATTGGCGAGGTTTCGCAGTCTCCGGGTACGATCACGACTTTGCGTAAACCATAATGCTGACGAATCTTCTCTTCCAAATTGGAAAGGCCAAACAGCTCATTCACAATCGGCTCCAGGCCCTCCAGCAGTTTCCGACCCGCGTCGCTGATTCTCATGCCAATATTCTCGATCTCAATCAGGCCTTGGGCCTTGAGGAGATCCGTTTCGGCACGCAACACACGCTCGGTCATGTCCAGTGAAGTTGCCAGCGTTCTACGGCCAATGACGTCGGATAACATGATCTGGTGAAGTATGGTGTACCTTTTCTTGAGAACGTCCATGAGATCAGGAAGAAGCTGCTTTTGAATATCTAATACATTTCGCATGCTTTCCACTCCTGCAAGCTTCGTCTTCTCTCTCCATCTCCTGGTCTTAAAATGTCCCGGGTTAACTTTTTAAGTCCCACCAATATTCTAACTAATTTTCAGCTCTGTTGCAAGCATGACTGTCCGTATAATTGGCATAATTCGGGGCTCTTATACCTTCATATTTAAAGAAGCGGCGAAACAGCGGCGTTTTAAGGAGATTTTGTCGAATTTAAATTTCTGTGGAGATGAGGCGGGCGTTATTTAATGCTAGCAATTGCTTGCAATTATCTTCTACATAACATATAATCATTTTTGTTCGCTAATTTGCGCCCGTGGTCCAATGGATATGACGTAGGCCTCCGGAGCCTGAGATCGAGGTTCGATTCCTCGCGGGCGCGCCATTATTTTTTCACATAGCTCAATAATCATTAACCCAAACAAGCCTCGGGGAACCCGCAGTGCTTTTTTTATTTTTTGAGTTTGACTTTCTTTGACTTTCTCAAGCAAATTAGTTATGATGAGGTTAATCTTTTTCGTTTCCGTCTATTCTGATAGTGCGTGTTCAAAAAGTCGGGTTTTTAGAAGACAACTTTTTGAACAACCTCTGATATAGATGAGTGGCGAGATTTGAATCATTACATTCCACAAGAGAGGTTACCTGCGGACCGCCGCCGGACCTTCCCGAAGCGGAAGTGTTCCTCCGGATTAAGCCCTAAGTAGCCGCTCCAAATTCAAGGAGGTTTTATTGGTGAGTTATATTCCTATGGTCGTTGAACAAAGCAACCGCGGGGAGCGCGCATATGACATTTATTCCAGACTGCTCAAGGATCGGATCATCTTTCTGGGCTCCCAAGTGAATGATGTCGTCGCCAACTCCATCATCGCGCAGATGTTGTTTCTGGATGCGGAAGATCCCACGAAGGACATCTCTCTTTACATTAATAGCCCGGGCGGTTCCATTACAGCGGGCATGGCGATTTACGATACAATGCAGTTCATCAAGTCCGATGTATCCACGATTTGCGTAGGTATGGCTGCTTCGATGGGTGCCTTTCTGCTCAATGCCGGTGCTCCTGGCAAACGTTATGCGTTGCCAAACAGTGAGATCATGATCCATCAACCGCTCGGCGGTGCGGAAGGTCAAGCAACGGACATTGAAATTCGTGCTCGTCGCATCCTCAAAATGCGTGACAAGTTGAATCAAATCCTGTCAGAACGGACTGGCCAACCGCTGGAACGTATTGAGAAGGATACCGACCGCGACTACTTCATGAGTGCGGCTGAAGCGAAAGAATATGGCCTGGTTGACAAGGTCATCGAGAAAATCAATCCTGCGGCGAACGCTTAATCTAAGCTGCTATAAGGCTGCCCGAACAGAAAAACTGTTCTCGGGGCAGCCTTTTCTTGCTAGAATGAGGGAATAGATAATAAGACAGATGCCAAATGCAAGGGAGCGAACCGAAAGATGAACAGACAAGCGGAGAGAAAGAAACTACACGAGGTTAGCCAGGTGCTGGCAGATGTCGCCAAAGGGCAAGTAAAGGCTGACCTGGTGGTCAAGAACGGGACTCTAGTGAACGTTTATACGGGGGAACTACTGCCCCATACGGATATCGCTATTGCTGCGGGGCGAATTGCTTACGTGGGTGACGCCGCACATACGATTGGCGAGAAGACGAGAATCATTGAGGCTGAGGGGCGTTACATCTCCCCAGGATTGCTGGACGGCCATATGCACGTAGAGAGTACGATGCTGTCGGTAACAGAATTTGCCAAGGCTGCTCTTGCCAAGGGGACCACCGGCATTTTCATGGACCCTCATGAGATTGCCAATGTCTTTGGCCGCGAAGGTGTGCGCTGGATGCATGAGGAAGGACAAGGCTTGCCACTGAAAGTATACACTACCTTCCCTTCCTGCGTGCCGGCGACAGATCATCTGGAGGATGCAGGTGCCGCCCTTGGCGTCGAGGACATCGCTGACGGCATGACCTGGCCTGGCGTGGAGGGGCTTGGTGAAGTCATGAATTTCCCCGGTGTCGTTAATGGCGATCCGAAGATGCTCGGCGAGATTCGGGCAACGATGGAGGCGGGCAAGACGGTCACCGGGCATTTTCCCAGTGATGACGAAGCCCTGCTTCAAGCTTACATCGCTTCCGGCGTAACCTCCTGCCACGAGACGATTACACGTGAGCAAGGCTTGACCAAGCTTCGGCTTGGCATGCATCTGATGATTCGGGAAGGCTCAGCCTGGCAAGATGTCAAGGAAGTCATTAAGGTCGTGACCGAGGATCACGTGAACCCGGCCCAAATCCTCCTTGTTACCGACGATGTCTACCCGCAAACCTTGATCGAACAAGGCCACATTAACCACGTTGTACGCCGTGCGATTGAAGAGGGCGTCGATCCGGTGACAGCCATTCAGATGAGTACCATCAACACGGCTCGCCACTTCAAGGTGGATGGGGATGTCGGGGGCCTTGCGCCCGGCAAGTTCGCCGACCTGCTATTGATCAACGATCTGACCCGGATGGAGCCTTCCACCGTCATTACAGATGGAGAAGTCATATTTGATAGCGGAGGTCTTTGCTTCGAATTCCCGGTCTATCAATATCCGCCGGAGGCTCGCCAGTCGGTTCATCTGACACGGACGTTAACCGCCGAGGATTTCCTTTATCATAGCCAGGGCAGCGGTAAAAGTGAGACTACCATTCACGTCATCGACGTCATTGAGAACAGTGCTCGTACGCAAAAAGGAACGGCTAACGTGCAGGTGGATAGCACTGGCGTGTTGCGTCCTGCCCCCGAGCAGGACATCATTACGCTCGCCTGTATCGACCGCCATCGTGGCTCCGACGATCTGTCATTGGCCTTCGCTCGTGGCTTCGGCTTGAAGCGGGGGGCCGTGGCGTCCACGGTTGCTCATGACAGCCACAATCTGCTGGTCATGGGCGCCAGCCCCGAGGATATGGCCTTCGCCGCGAGCGAACTTGCCAAGCTGGGCGGCGGTATGATCGCTGTCCTGGATGGCCAGGTACTTGCCGCCGTCCCGATGGTCATTGCCGGGCTGATGTCGGACCAACCGCTGGAGAAGGTTGTAGCTCAGGTGAAGCAACTGGAGGAAGCCTGGAGAACGCTCGGCTGTGAGCTGAACGCACCGTTCATGACCTTCTCCCTGATTGCCTTGCCTGTCATTCCCGAGCTTCGTATCACCAATCGCGGCTTGGCCGACGTGAACACCTTCCAGCTCATACCGGTAGAGGTAGTTTAAACTCAGCATCAAACAACAAACTCCAATCCTAGGAAGAGCGCTCTTCCTCCAGGATTGGAGTTTGTTGTAGTTCTGTTCATACCAGCAATCGTACCGACTCCCGGGGAATGAACTGAGTGTCCATCAGCACCCGCTCACCCGTTCCTGTCCCTTGCTCAATCCATTCAAGCACTTTGCGCGCGCCCATGAGAGATAGCTGCTCAATCGGCCGCTTCACCGTTGTTAATGGAGGCGTCGTGTAGGAGGCAAAGCCGATATCGTCGAAGCCCACGACTGAAATATCCGCAGGAATACGCACACCAGCTTCGGCTGCTGCCTTCATCGCACCAATAGCCATATCGTCATTACTGCAAAATACAGCCGAAGGACGTTCCTTAAGGGAGAGTAGTTGCCGCATCGCCTCATATCCACTTTCCACGTCATAGCGGCCTTCCACGATATACTGCTCACTTGCCGCAAGCCCCGCTGCACGCATCGCTTGCTGATAACCTTCATTCCGCTCGGCGGTGGATTTATATCCCGAAATCCCTTTAATCAGAGCAATCCGCGTATGACCACCAGCAATAAGATAACGGGTTAGCTCCTCCGCCCCTTCCCGATCATTTGAAGCCAGATTCACAATCCCTGGATCTTGCCTGCCCATGTCACGATTAAGCACGACCAAGGGAATTTCTTGCTCCCGCACATGCCCGATGAACGCATCATCACGTTCGCTTTGGCTCATCAACAGAATGCCGTCAAAAGCACGACGATGAATCGGAGCATAGTCCTCATAATCATCGATACCACGAACAAACAAATTGTACTGAACGCCAATGCCTTGGTTCACGCCACGCAGGGCCTCCGCCAAGAAGCTGGAGGAAGTTCCCTGGGCCATACTTGTGAAGAATAGACCAATCGTGTGGGAGCGTTGCAGCACCAGACTCTTGGCATTAACATTTGGAACATAGTTAAGCTGCTCGGCAATTTCCTTAATTTTGCGCCTAGTCTCCTCCTTGATGAGCGGACTGTTATTGAGCGCCCGGGAGACCGTCATATGTGAGACATTCGCCAGTTTAGCGATGTCCTTAATCGTTGCGGACATAAGAAGCGTCCTTCCTCTCTTCTATTCAGGGAACGCAAAATAGCGCTCGGCGTTATCATAACATATATCCGTAACAATCTGGCCGAGCAGCTCGTAATCCTCCGGCGCCTCTCCCCGGTCCACCCAGTCACCCAGCACATCACACAGGATACGCCGGAAATACTCATGACGGGGATAGGACAGGAAGCTCCGGGAGTCGGTCAGCATTCCGACAAATTGAGACAGCACGCCAAGATTAGCCAAGGTCTTCATCTGCTCGATCATGCCTTCCTTGGTGTCATTGAACCACCACGCGGTACCCAATTGGATTTTTCCCGGAATACCACCGCCCTGAAAGCTACCCATGATGCTCGCCAGCACAGCATAATCATTAGCATTTAGTGAGTACAATATCGTCTTGGGCAATTCCCCGGCTTTCTGAATCCCGTCCAGAAGCCCAGCCAGCGCATCCGCTACTTGGCCATCGTTAATGGCATCATAGCCGGTATCGGGTCCAAGCTGCTTGAACATCGCCGCATTCACATTCCGTAGAGCATGGATGTGCAACTGCATCGCCCAGCCGCGTGCAGCGTACGCCTGTCCCAGAAAGCGCATCGTATACGATTTGTATTTTTTCTCCTCCAGCGGCGTTACCTTGCCTTTGCTCAGCACCTTGGCGAAGATCGCATCCGCTTCCTTCCGGGTCGTCTCCCGATACTCAATTGTATCAAGCGCATGATCCGACACCCTGCCTCCCGCCTCGTGGAAAAAGTCGATTCTTGCTTCGAGTGCCTCCAGCAGGGCCCCATAACTCTTGATCGACTTGCCCGTCACCGCTTCAAGCTTGCCCAGCCACGGCTTGAAGGTCGCCCGGTTAATCTCCAGAAATTTATCGGGGCGGAAGCTAGGGAGCACCTTGGCCGTAAAACCCTCCAGCTCCTTGATCTTAAAATGATATTCCAGCGAATCTGCCGGATCATCCGTCGTGCAAACTACCGTTACCTTCGACTTGGTAATCAAATCCCTGGCTCCAAAGCCTTCCCCTTGCAGCTTGGCATTTGCTTTCTCCCAAATCGCAGGAGCCGTCTGCTCATTCAGCAGCTCCCGAATATCGAAGAAACGCTGCAACTCCAAGTGCGTCCAATGATACAGCGGATTGCCTATCAGCTTCGGCATGACAGAAGCCCAGGCCAGAAATTTGTCGTAATCCTCCGCATCCCCGGTAATCAACGACTCATCCACACCACATGCCCGCATCACGCGCCACTTATAGTGGTCTCCACCCAGCCAAGCTTCCGTCAGGTTGCGGAAAGTCTTGTTCTCATAAATCTCCTCCGGACTTAGATGACAGTGGTAATCGATGATGGGCAATTCCTTGGCATATTGATGGTAGAGTACCTCAGCCGCTTCACTATTCAGCAGAAAATTTTTCCCCAGAAACTTCTTCGCCATTTCCCCTGCTCCCTTCGATCTGATCTTCAAATTTTTATCAAACTGATTATGTTCACGTTAACATTACGATAGCTGATATTTATTGTAAACGTTTTACTGCAAAATGCAAGGAGGTTTATCGCCTTTACCTTTACCCCATAAAAAAAGCTGCCCCACATGACAGAATGCCATGCAGAACAGCTTAGCTAATTGTTTAGCGTGTCTTGAAGTTGAAAGGATCGGTCCCCGGCGGCAGCAGCTTGGAGAACGGGAAATAATATTCGGGGAACCCATAGACGTAAGGCAGATAATCATACAGTTGGAAAAATATTGTCACGCCCTGATCCTTAACGTAATAGGAGGGATTGGGGCCCACTGTCTTGAAATTGCCAAAGTAGCCTTCCGTTTGCTGGAGCTGCTTGGCTATCTCCGGATCAACGATGCTGCGATAATTAGGGTTTGCCCGCAGCAGTTCATCGAGCGTAAGTAGCTTGCCGTCACTCAGCCGGAAGGTCAAGCCCTCGCGGTACGTCATGCCGTGGGCACCCCCCGTGAAGGAGTACGTGTCCTGATACAAACTGAGTACCCCGTTGCCATTATAGGTTACCTTGTAAGTACCGACATACTCGTAAGGATTGCCACTTGGTGTGCTGGGCTGGCTCGCCTTGGCTTCCTTGAGCGAATTGGCCGCGAAGGTCTCGGCTTTCTTCTTTAGCAAACTGTTGATTTGCTTCTGCACCGCCCGATTCTTCAATCCGCTAATCTGCGGATAATCGACTTTAATCGACGCTTCAGGAATTTTTTTCTCAATCGTATGATTGATGATGCGGACACTGGCTTGCTGAGGTGCGGCTGTAGGAAGGGCTTCTTCCGTACGTGCTCCTGTATGCAGGCTTGTAGGCATTCCTGAATCTGTTGCCCTTGCCTCGGCAGGCATTAATCCAGCACCGGCTAATAGCAGCACCGTAGTTATAAACAAAGCCATCCCTTTAACGCTTAGTTTCATCTGTCATCGCCACCCTTTTGTTAGTGAATATTTAAATTATGGCCTTGCCGGCAGCTTTTCATGTACATCCTCGGAATACAAAAAAAAGCGCCGCAGTCCCCCTAGTCAGGGAGACCACGACACTCTCATATTCCATTCGCATTCATAACCGCGATTCGTTATTCCCGGCCGCTCTTCAGTTCTGTCCAAAGGCGGTCATAAAGTTGCAGCTTATCAGCCACATCCCCAAGCCACTCCGTACGGGACAGTTCCTCCTCAGACAGGTTAATCATTTTATCGTTCAGGTATTCTTCACTATGGAACTCGGCTGCCTTCGTATTCGGGTCGCTATAGCCGATGGATTCATAGTTCTTGGCGCTGATCTCCGGAGTCATCATAAAGTTGATGAATTTCTCGGCCAGTGCTTTATTCTTGGCATCCTTCGGAATAGCATAGTTATCCGACCAGATGGTCCCGCCTTCCTTCGGCACGACATAAGCCACATCCGGATTATCCTGAGCAATAAAGGAGGCATCCCCCGACCAAACAGTAGCAATCCAACCTTCCTCCTGGATCATCTTCTGCTTGATGTTATCCGTATCGAAGGCAAGCACGCTAGGCAAAAGGCTCTTCAAATCAGCTACAGCCGCGTTGATCTGTCCTTCGTCTGTTGAACTGTTGGATTGACCATTCTTCTTCAGCGCCATCCCGATCACTTCACGGTTATCGTCCAGCAAGATGACTTTGCCCTTATATTCAGGGTTCCACAAGTCTTCCCAGCTATCAATTTCGTCTTTGACGTATTTGGTGTTATAAGCAATCCCGGTGACCCCTGACATATAAACAATGGAGTATTTGTTCCCCGGGTCGTAGGACGGATCCTTATAGGCATCCGATAAACCCTCAAAATTCGGAATATTGTTCATATCCAACGGTGCCAGCAAATCCTGCTTGATCATCGTAGCCACCATATAATCGGACGGCTGGATCAAATCATATCCGCCCCCCCCCGCCTTGATTTTGGCCAGCAAATCCTCATTGTTGGCGAATACGTCATAGTTAATCTTTACATCAAACTCTTGCTCGAACTGCTCCAGCACTTCCTCGTCAAAGTTATCGGCCCAGCTATAAATATTGAGTGTTTCCTTCGACGATCCACATCCCGCTAACAGCCCGGTTACCATCATTGCCGCCAGCACCAGGCCAGCCCATTTCATTTTTTTCAATTCTCGATCTCCCTTCTTGTCTAGCTTTTACTAGCAGAGCTTAAAATGGCAGCATGGACTTTTTCTTCTGCCCCTTGCCACGATTCAACATAAATTGCGCCAGGAAAATTAAAGTCACGGTCACTACGATCAAAATCGTACACAACGCGTTAATTTCCGGGGAAATACCCCGTTTGACCTGCCCGTAAATGTAAATGGGCAACGTCGTCGAGTTCGGCCCACTGACAAAAAAACTGACCATAAAGTCGTCCAGCGACAATGTAAATGCGATCAACGCACCGGATATAATCCCTGGCGAAATTTGCGGAAGAGTCACATGGCGGAAGGTTTGCCAGGCGCTGGCCCCCAAATCTTGAGCCGCTTCCTCCAACTGTCCACCCATTCCCGATAATCGAGTCGTTACGACAACATAAACGTAAGACAAGCTAAAAGTAATATGAGCGATAATGATCGTTATCTTGCCCAGCGGCATGTTGATTTGATTAAACAAGACCAGCAAACTTAATCCCATAATAATGTCCGGAATAATAATAGGCAGATACAGTAGTCCACCCATTCCGGTCTTGAAACGTCTTCCCAGCTTACGCATGGCCAGAGCAGCCAACGTACCCAATACTGTCGAGACGATGGTTGAGACGGCAGCCACAATCAAACTATTGGTAAGTGCCTCCATGACATGTCGATTCTGAAATAGGGAAATGTACCAATCAAATGTAAAACCGCTCCAGTCCGCGGCCAGCCTAGAACTGTTAAATGAATACGCCACAATAAATCCGATGGGCACATAGATAAAGATCATTAACAACAGGGAATGAATGCCTAGTATCGGGTGATTCTTCGTCTTCATGAGCGCACCTCCCGCGACGATTGATATCGTGAGGTCATCGCCCGATTAAAGAGCAGGATCATAATCAGCGACGTGATGACGAAGATGACCGACAATGCCGAGCCGAACGGCCAGTTACGGGCACCCAGGAACTGGCTTTGAATGATGTTGCTGATCATCGCGGATTTTGCGCCCCCAAGAATGTCGGTGACAACAAACATCCCGGTTGTAGAGACATACACCAGCACGGAACCGGTCATAATCCCCGACTTGGTCTGCGGCAAAGTGATATACCAGAACGATCTCCAGCGGG
The DNA here is from genome assembly GCF_001486585.1 of Paenibacillus senegalimassiliensis. Classification (GTDB taxonomy): domain Bacteria; phylum Bacillota; class Bacilli; order Paenibacillales; family Paenibacillaceae; genus Fontibacillus; species Fontibacillus senegalimassiliensis. The sequence continues at coordinate 38,222 of NZ_LN909036.1, read as the reverse complement.
TCGCCCCAAGATCGGAAGCCGCCTCCAGCAATTTCTTATCCATTTGCTCCAAAGCGACATAAATCGGCAGCACCATAAATGGGATAAAGGTATACACCATTCCCAGCAGCACCGCTCCCTTGGTATACAGCATTTGCAGAGGTTCATGAATCAAACCGGTTCCTAGTAGCAATTCATTCACAACGCCTTGCGTTCGCAATAATAGCACCCAGGCGTAGGTCCGAATCAAAAAATTAATCCAGAAAGGTACGGTAATGAGGACAAGGCCCCAGGTTTGCATTCTCGGACCGGCGTTCGCAATATAGTAGGCTAACGGATAGCTTAGCAGCAGGCACAATGCCGTCGTAAGCACCGACAACACGATCGTATCCCAATATATACCCAAATACAGCGGGTCAACAAACAGCTTGTACGACTCCAGATTAAAGCCAGGCACCACATTGCCAAGCTCATCCCGACCCATAAAGGATATGCCGACCACGATTAGCATAGGGACGACCAGAAACAGGCAAAGCCACAAGAGGACCGGCAATGTACTCAAGCTTGATCTTCTCATGAGCCGATAACCACCTCGTCTTCCGACTTCCAGTTCACCCCAACCGCTTCTCCAACTTGCCACGACCGCTCATCTTCTCCGCCAAGCACGACCGATACGCGCATGGGTTCATTATCAAGCTGAACAACCAGCTTGTGAACACCACCAAGGTATAGCACATCCAGCACTTCCCCACTGCGCTTGGCTCCGCTGATCGCCTCACCACTAATCGCTTGTAGCTTCTCCGGCCGAACGGCAAATAACTCGCCATCACGCGAAAACACATTGTTCTCTCCCACGAAGGTCGCAGAGAATAGGGTTGCCGGCTGGGCGTAGATCTCTTTCGGTGTACCGATTTGCTCTACACGGCCGCTATTCATGACCACGATGCGATCGGACATCATCATCGCTTCCTCCTGGTCATGCGTCACGTAGACAAACGTGATCCCCAAGCTACGCTGCAACTGCTTCAGCTCGGCTTGCAGACTTTTGCGAAGCTGCAAATCCAGAGCGCCCAGCGGCTCGTCCAGCAAGAGCACCCGCGGCTTGTTGGCAATAGCCCGCGCGATAGCAACCCGTTGCTGTTGTCCACCGGATAATTGATGCGGGTAACGTTTGGTTAGCGCGGTTAATTGCGTCATCTCAACCGCTTCCTGCACGCGCTCCCGCTGCTGCTGTGCTGGCATCTTTTTCATTTTCAGCCCAAAGGCAACATTTTCTTCCACGGTCATATGCGGAAACAAAGCATAATGTTGAAAGACAAGGTTCAAATCCCGGCGATTCGGCGGCAGATTCGTCAGGTCTTGTCCATCCAGCAGGATTTTCCCTCCGGTTGGCTGTTCAAACCCGGCGATCATACGTAGAATCGTCGTTTTGCCGCAGCCGCTTGGGCCCAGCAAGGTAAGGAATTCACCTTCCTTAATTGTGAGCGATAGCGGATGCAAGGCGACCTGTCCGGCAAAGCGTTTCTCTACAGCGGCCAGTTCAATCATCTTGACATCAACTCCTGATATTAATTCTTACCTCTATTTAAGAAAAAAAAGCCATATCCATTGGTATGGCTTTAACCTCTCAAACAATTCATTTTTTCGCATATTCACTATACCTTGTTTTCCTGCGGGTTACAACACTTTTTATATCCAATTTATTTAGGTCTCGCCTTTATATTCCCCTTATGCTTACACCGTTAAACAGAGCATGAATCTGTAATCGAGCCCGCTGTAAATTTGTAAAATAAATTAACCTTTGCCGCGTCTAGATACAGACGGGCAAAGGCTAATGGATGTCTCGAAGTCAGGACTTGATGTAAAATTTATTTCAACTCATAAATCACGGTCAGTGTCGTTTGCAAGTCAATTTCTCCAGGCTCAATGGCCGTGCTTTGATCTGCCACCTTCGCGGCACTGTTTAGCATCTCATAGCTCTCTCTATACATCGGTGTGGCCATGCTGCCTTGACTCACACTTAAGACGATCCCAATTTGACGCCCGGTTGCTTTGGCAATGGCCTGCGCTTTTTTACCCGCATCGTCCACAGCCTTCTGAATCACTTGCTCTTGATATTGATCCGGGTTTTCTGTACTGAAGCTAATGTTATCGATTCGGTTGGCACCAGCGGCTGCGGCTGCATCAAGCAATTGGCCGACCTTCTCCAGGTCCCGGTAGGTTACCTTGAGTGTATGTTGGGCCGAATAGCCTTTAATTTGTTGCCCTTCCTGATCATTGTAGCTGTAATTGGGTTGCACGTAAAATTGTCCGGTTTGAATGTCCTTGTCGGCAATACCCCAAGTGTCCTTCAACAGCTTCGTCAATGCTGCAATCTTGGTTGCATTAGCGGCTTGTGCTTCCTTCGCCGTCTTCGCTTCCGTAGCCGCTCCTATTGATAAATAAGCGATGTCCGGCTTCACAGACAGCTTTCCGCTTCCTTCAACCGTGACAATATTGCGCGCTGACGCTTCAGCAGCATTCACCGTCTTCGGCGAATTCAGTCCTCCAGCCAGAAAGGTACCTCCAACCACCATTGCTCCCGCAATTGCCAACGCTGCAGCAGGCTTCATCCAAGTTTTCATGATGCATGACCTCCATCTTCATATTTGATATTGCTACATTTACCTACTAGACGTGGTCGGTGGACAAATGTTGCAGCACACGCAAAAAAAGGATGGACCCGTTATTGAAACGGATGCATCCCCTGGTTTTCCCACGTCAGAAAATTACTGGTTCTCCAACTCTTCCTTGCTAACCAAACTGATTAAAGCGCTTGCCGCTTGCTCGGCATCCGCACCTTCTGCACTGATGTAGATCTCGGTACCTGTGCTAATTGCAAGACTCATAATACCCATAATGCTCTTGGCATTGACTTTTTTATCGTCCTTCTCAACGAAAACTTCGGAAGAATATTTATTCGCTTCCTGTACGAAAAGCGCAGCCGGTCTAGCGTGGAGCCCCGTCTTCAAACGAACGGTAACCGGGTGTTTGACCATGAAAACTTACCCCCTATACGAATTCAATCAACATAATCACATTCGTGGACATATAATTTATATCATTATAGCATACAGAACAGGCAACACACTAGCGCAAAAGCGGTTTAGCTACCGCGAATTTTTTCGGCAAGCTCGTCAATCTTGCGCAGACGGTGGTTTACCCCCGATTTGCTGACTGTTCCCTTTAACAGTTCGCCCACTTCCTTCAGGTTGATGTCAGGGTGAGCTAGCCGGACCTCCGCAACCTCACGTAACTTATCGGGCAGATTTTCCAGGCCTACTTCCCTTTGCAGCAGCTTGATATTATCGATCTGCCGTACCGCGGCCCCGATCGTCTTGTTCAGGTTGGCCGTTTCACAATTCACGATCCGGTTAACGGAATTACGCATGTCGCGCATAATCCGCACGTCCTCAAACTTGAACAACGCCTGATGCGCCCCGATAATACTCAGCAGCTCAATAATTTTCTCGCCCTCTTTAATATAGAAAATAAACCCTTTCTTCCGCTCGATACAACGTGCATTCAAGTGAAACTCGTTAGCGAGATCCACCAGTGCCTTGCAGTGTTCTTCGTACATCGACGCAATCTCCAGATGGTACGAGGCCCCCTCCGGGTTATTGACCGAACCTCCAGCCATGAAGGCCCCTCGCAGGTATGCCCGTTTACAACAGTTTTTCCGGGTAAGCTCCGGATTAATCCCGGTGGTAAAAATAAACCCTTCGGAAACGATACTCAGCTCCCGAAGAATCTCCTGCACCCGCCCTGGAATCCGCACAATGTAGACATTGTTCTTCTTTAGACGCATCTTCTTGCGAACCAGCAGCTCCGTATGAATCTGGAAATGCTTCTTCAACAAGGAATAAATTCGCCTTGCGATCGCGGCGTTTTCCGTAGAGATATCCAAAATCACCTTTTTGTTCGAAACCTGTACCGAGCCGTTCATACGAATCAACGCGGATAATTCAGCCTGCTCGCAGCAAGCCGAGGCTTCGACCATGGTCAGTTCTTTTTTGGTTTGCGCCGCAAATGACAAGGGACTCACCTCTTTCGTAAAATCCAGTTTTCTACCAATTGGTAGATGTGATGACTCAATTTATCTGCATCATGTCTTAAATATCGACGGAACAATACCAGAGTATCCGCAATCACCTTATAGCCTTGCCCGGTGACGTTGTCCCAATCCACCTGTACCGGCTTGGCGCCCTTCTCGGCGTAAAAGTCTTGAACCTGGGCAGGGATTTCCCCGTCGTTCACGATTACATAATCGAATAAGTGCTGTCCCACATGGTCATAGACCGCTTGCAGATGATCGCTGACCGTATAATTGTCCGTTTCGCCGGGCTGGGTCATGACATTGCAGATAAAAATTTTAATTGCCGACGTGTTCTCCAGAACCGCTTCGGCCAGCTTGGGCACCAGCAGGTTGGGAATGATACTCGTATATAGGCTGCCGGGGCCAATCAGAATCGCATCGGCTTCGCGGATGGCCTGCACGGCCTCTGGCAACGGCTCCACAATCTCCGGCTCCAGAAATACTCGCTTAATTCTGCCTCGCGCTTCGGGAATCTTGGATTCCCCGGTGACGCAGGTACCGTCTTCCATCTCCGCATGCAACACAACCGCCTGCCCGGCAGCAGGCAACACGCGCCCGCGAACCGCAAACACGCGGCTTAACTCCCTAACAGCGGTCACAAAATCACCGGAAATATCGGTAATTGCCGCCAGAATCAGGTTGCCCAGACTATGCCCGGCTAATCCCGAACCCGTTGCAAAACGGTAGTTCAACATATCTGAAAGCAAGGGCTCGACATCAGCCAATGCCGTTAACACGTTCCTAATATCGCCGGGAGGCGGCATTTGTAGTTCATTGCGCAAGATCCCGGAGCTGCCTCCATCGTCGGCTACAGTTACAATAGCCGTGATATCGAGCGGTTTCTCTTTCAATCCGCGGAGCATGACAGACAGCCCGGTTCCTCCGCCCATCACGACGATCCGCGGAATTCTTGGTTCCTTAGCCCGATGTGTCACTAGGTTCACCTCTTAACTCGAGTTCACAGGGTCTTGTTACCGATCCCGGCCCTCGTCCCTGTGGCTGACGCGAACCGTTTCCATCTCGCTGGCACTGAGCATCCTGCCCAGATATTCGGCAATCGCGACAGAGCGATGCTTGCCGCCGGTACAGCCGATAGCGATAATGACCTGACTTTTGCCCTCTTTATGATACTGCGGAAGCAGAAAGTGCAGCATATCCAGTAGCTTGGTCAGGAAGGTTTGCGTCTCTGGCCACTTCATAACATATTCATATACATCGCTGTCTTGTCCTGTGTGCGGACGAAGCTGCTCGATGTAGTGTGGGTTCGGCAGGAACCGCACATCAAATACCAGATCGGCGTCAATGGGAATGCCATATTTGAACCCAAACGAGGTAATGTTCACCGACAGATTACTGCTCTCCAGATGGGAGAAGCGGGAAATGATCTTTTCCTTAAGCTGTGCTGGCTTCATATTGCTCGTATCAATAAGCTGAGTAGCAGACAATCGAAGCTCATCCAGCATCTTACGCTCCAGACGAATGCCGTCCAGCGGCATGCCTTCAGGAGCAAGTGGATGGCGACGGCGGCTTTCCTTATAGCGTTGCACCAGTACGGAGTCCGTCGCATCCAGGAACAGAATTTCGCATTTAATCGTAAAGTGCTCCTTGATATAACCCAAGGATTCGGATAACGCCGTGAAGAACTCGCGGCCACGCAAATCGATGACCAGAGCTACCTTGGCGATCTTCCCCTTGGACTGCTCAATCAATTCGGCAAACTTGGGAATCAATACCGGGGGCAGGTTATCTACACAGAAAAATCCGAGATCCTCCAGGCTTCGTACAGCCAGGGATTTACCTGCCCCTGACATGCCTGTAATAATAATCAGATTGGCGACTGAGCCTACTTCTTTGTCCGGCATCATAGTTCCCTCCTCGTGAGATTCACCTTGTCCCATCGTTGATTCCACACCATCCATTTATCTATTTTATTGTAAGTTGAAATATGAATTACTAATAGGAAGCAGACGAGAAAATGTTCTTACGATCGCTGTTGCTCATGGATTTCTTAATTTAATAAATTCAGATGAGGTAGAAATCCATTCCCAAAGGCGAACGCTACGCTTCTCCAGAATCATTTTTCTCGCTTGCTTGTTATGCCTATTCTTAGTTCAACTTATATAGAAACCTGGTGAGCAAATTCACCAAGGTTTAAGAACGCAAGAACAGGCCAGCAGCCCCAACCATACCCGCATCATTGCCAAGTGTGGCAGGTACAATCTTCATCCCCGTTTGGACAGGTCCCGGGGTCAGCTTGGCGAACACGCTGCGAACCTCGTTGAACAGAATGTCACCGGCTTTGGATACGCCACCGCCTACGATGAATAACTCCGGATTAAGCACGACGGCTACAGCAGCCATCGATTTGCCCAGATAGAAGGCTGCACGGTTGACGATACGGATCGATGCTTCGTCGCCAGCCTTCGCTGCATCGAAGACGTCCTTCGCTGTAATCGTCTCCACCTGAGACAGGGAAGTACGATCGCCACGGGCTACCGCATCCTTCGCCATCCGAATAATTCCGGTTGCGGAAGAGACGGTCTCCAGGCAACCCAGTTGACCGCAGCCGCAGCCGATAGCCTCCAGGTCAGGTACAACGGACATATGTCCAAGCTCTCCAGCCATACCGGAGAACCCTTGATAAATTTTCCCGTTAATGATAATCCCGCCGCCTACACCGGTTCCCAGCGTATAGCAGACACAATTGTCGATGCCTTTACCAGCGCCGCCCCAAGCTTCGCCTAGAGCCGCCACATTGGCATCATTATCTATTTTGATCGGCTTGCCGAGTCGCTCTTCCAGAATCTCGCGAATCGGAAAATCCTTCAAACCTACATTCGGCGCCAAAATAATAATACCGTCACGAACATTCGTAAATCCCGCAACACCCGCGCCCACTCCAGCTACCTGCTCCCAGGTAAACGGAGATTGCTCCACTACGGTGCGGACATAGTGTTCGATATTGGCAACGATGACATCTGCACCCTTTGCCACTTCAGTTGGGCCTTCATAGGTATGAAGAAGTTGACCTTCCTCATTGCAAATGCCGACTTTCACTGCGGTGCCGCCCAGGTCAACGCCAATGTAGATGTTTTCAGACATATTTACAAGCCACCTTTTTTCTCAAATAATATGCTTCTCCTACGTTACCAACTATAAGCGAACCCTCCTATTCGGTCAAGAGAAGTAGCCGTCCCAAAGCCCAGCCGGAGCAAGGGTTCAACGCGTGTCATTGTAGGGAGGAAGGGGAAAAACCCCGGCGCGCGCGTGGCACACCGGGGCAGACGAAATGCATAGATTTAACAGAATCGGCACAAGCCGGCTCAGGACATGATCCGCTTCTCTCCTTCCAGCTCGCGGATGGGCGCAATATTTTGTGTAAATTCCAGAGTGCCCAGATATCGACCGTCCTCGCTGCGAACCGCAAAATAGCGAATATACACGAACTTATCCTTGAACGGAATCCAGAAATCCTCGGCATCCTTGATTCCTGCCTTAAAATCAGCCAATAACTGGTTGACGACATGAACGCTTTGCGGCGGATGACAGTTCTGCACAGTACGGCCAATAACCGCTTTCGTCCGGGCAAATATTCGTTCCTTGCCGTGGGAGAAGTAACGAACGACATCATTTTCGTCAATAAAAGTCAGGTCTACCGGCAAGTGATTCATGACAGCTTCCAGTTGCTCCATCGATAGCAGCCCGGTCTCGAACTTGACGAAGCCCTGCGGCGGCTGGACCTCCTGTGGCTCCTGTTCCGTCTCCCCAGCAACCTCAGCATTCCGCTCTCCCTCTGGACTAGCCTGTAAAGGCACCCGCTCAGGAATCCATTCCTGATCCGGGGCGGTCAAGCAGAAGCCAATCTCATCGCTCTCCTTGGCGATGCTGACCCACTCGTCCTCTGTCAGCTTCTCCAGGGCCATCGGCAGCAGAATGTTCTCTTCCTTGAAGATCATCTCGTTTACTTCCTTGATGATCCGCTCCAGATCAAGGCACACCGTCTCCTTATCAGCGCTTCCGTCCGCCAGCTTGCCCTTCGTCTCCTTGATCATCATACGGATGCCGTCATCCACGCCCCACATCACGGTAGTCGGTCCGTAAATTCCATACTTCTCCAGGTACGGGAACAGCAGATTCTCCTTACGACTGTAATGTTTGTCCAGATCCATCAGCAAGTTCAAATCCTCAAGCAGCTTGAAAGTCACTTCCTCGCCGCCCTCCTTGCGATATTTATCCAGATGCAGTTGCAGCTTGAAGCCCACCAGCCGCTCAATCTCCCGATTCTCCAGCTTGAAGGTATGAACCGGATGTCCCGGCTGCTCCTCCGGCCGGGATGAACGATGGATCTCCTCGATAGATCCCTTGAAGATGGCCGTATGCACGGAACAAAGCCGCTGTACCTCCTCGACCGGAATCCCTTCCTCCTCCATCAAGGCATGCTCCATGGCGGAGATTTCTGTCACCGTAACATCGCCCACCGCTTCTTCAAAGCGCGCCTTGACCTCTTCCACGCTTTTGCCCTGGTGCAGTTCCTTAATGATCTCCTTCAGCAATTCCTGCCGGCGACCTTGGCTCTGTGCCCCAAACTCCCGGTTATTGATCAGCTCGCTCATGGCGCACTGCTCCCTTCTCGATCATTGATAACCATTCTCAGATACAACGTAGCATGGGGAAAATACGCACTTTGTGATTGCGGTCACAAAAGAAGTGAGCAAATCTTGCCCACGTCCCGTTTCTTTTTTACCGCGTATTTGCCACAATAGAGGAAGGAGGGAATGTACCTATGCCTACAACAAACTTGCTATATATTGAAGATGATATTGAAATCGGGGACTGGGTGAGCGAGAACCTGCGGGAGCGGGGATATGATGTGACCTGGCTGACCAGCGGAGAGCAGGCGGTGGAGCAAGCTGTTGATCGTCACCTGGTCATTCTGGATGTGATGCTCCCTGGTCTGGACGGATTCACAGTAGGAGGGCGTCTGAAGCAGCATTACCCGGACCTGCCTGTACTGATGTTATCTGCCAGAACATCAATCGACGATAAGCTGCAGGGACTGAAATTCGCCGATGATTATTTGACCAAGCCGTTCCATCCCGATGAGCTTGCTGCGCGAATTGAAGTGTTGCTGCGCCGCAGCGGAGAATCGCCTGCCGCAGAGCCCATTCAATTAAAGCATCTGTTGGTCTATGAAAAAGAGAACCGGATCACTGATGAAGCCACGGGGGAAGAAATCGTCCTCACCGGGAAGCAGTTTCATATATTTACTTATCTGCTGCGCCATCTCGGGCAGATCTTAACCAAGGAACAAATCTATGAAGCGGTATGGAACGAGCCTTATCTGGATGGTGACAAGACCTTGATGGTTCATATTCGCCATTTACGGGAAAAGCTGGAGCGCGACCCTGCCAACCCGCAGGTCATTGAGACCATTCGCGGGATCGGCTATCGGGTGAGAACATGAGACGGCTGAAGCTTCGCAAACCACGCAAATCGCTGGTGACCCGCTATGTTCTGTTACTAGCCGTTGCCCTGCTCTTCATCCCGGTGCTGATTCCCGTCAGCTTTATGGCTTCGTGGGGGGTAAACCTGCTGCTTGACCCCAAGGGGGCTGGCCCAGATATTCGCCCGTATGGCAATGGTCTGGACATTGAAGCGGACTGGCACCAAGCCTCCGCCAAGCTACGGGATGCCACTCCTGAGGTGATAGGCGATACGCTGAGAACCATGAAGCTCAAATACCCGGATGCCACCATGTATTGGGTGGATTCGAAGGGGAACACCCAATTGCAGCTTCCAGAGCAAAGTGACGTTCCCGCCCAGTGGACGCTGGAGGATACCATCGCCTTCATGAAAGCGCGAGTGAACGGTGACCCCTTCACGGTTGTTGCCTTTATCGGCGGAGGCGAAGAAGTCCGCCAAGGCTTTATGGTCTTCGAGCTCCCCCGCAAATTCATGGTAATTACGGACGATAAGCGGGATGATGGTCGCTTTTATGGTGTGTTTCTAGTCATTCTGCTGGGTTCCTTTGTCTTGCTGTCCGCCTTGTTCTTCGGCGATATTCGCAAGCGGTTGCTGCGGCTTGCTGCGGCTATGAGCCAAACGGGGGCAAGCGGCCTCCCCTCTCCGATCCAGGAGGGAAGGCCCGATGAGATTGGCCGATTGGAGCAAGCGTTTAACCAGATGCTATACAAGCTGGAAAATAGCCGGCAGCGTGAGCAGGAAGAAGAAAATTTGCGCAAGGGCTTGATTAGTCACCTCTCTCATGACCTCCGTACGCCGCTTACCGTGCTGGGCAGCCATCTTTACTCGCTGCGGCAAGAGCCCCTAACAGATCAAGGCAAGCAGTCCCTCTCCCTTATGGAGACCAAGATCAGCGATCTCTCCGGGCTGATGGATCATTTGCTCTCCTATAGTCTGCTTACCAGCAAGCGTTACGCCTTATCCATGGAGCGATTGGACATATTGCGGCTGGTACGCGAAAGTGCTGCGGCCTGGTACCCCGTCTGGGAGAAGGCAGGAATCAGCGCGGACATCGAGCTGCCAGAACAGCCTTTGTACTGGAGCGTCGATGCCCAGGGCTTCCGCCGGGTGCTGGACAATCTGTTCCAAAATCTCGTCCGCCATGCTGGCTCCGGCGGATATGTGGGTATCTCCGTGAAGCTGGAGAACGGAGCTGAAGCCCTTATCATTAGCGACCGTGGCCCTGGTATGGAGGTTGAGTCAACGTCCCACGGCTCCGGCCTCGGTCTGCAGATCGTCGACCTGCTGCTGCGTGAAATGAATCTTACCCGGAAGACACAAACTTCCCCGGCAGGTACAGCCATATCGATTTATCCACTAAGGGCGCCGAATTAAACGGCGCTCTTTAATTTAAACCAATCTTAAACTTGCCCCGCCTTTGCTTTTAACCTCCCGGCGATATGATCATCTACGAGGTGATAAATAGTGAGTGAGATGATCATTCAAACGAAAGGCTTAACCAAGACATACCGTGGCCGCATGGCGGTCGATCATTTGGATTTGGAAATCGCCAAGGGGGATATTTATGGTTTCCTCGGACCCAACGGAGCCGGGAAGACAACTACCATTCGCATGCTGCTGGGCTTGATTCAGCCAACGAGTGGCTCAATCCGCATTTTTAACCGGGACATGCCCAAGGACAAGCTGGAAATTCTCCGGCATGTCGGCTCTCTCGTCGAATCTCCTTCCTACTACGGACACTTGAGCGCCATAGACAATCTGGAAGCCATCCGGCGTATCCTTCAAGTGCCGAAGTCACGGATTCATGAAGTGCTGGAGATTGTGTCGCTGACCAGTGAGGCACGCCGTCCCGTCAAAGGCTTCTCGCTAGGAATGAAGCAGCGGCTAGGCATCGCGGCAGCCCTGCTCGGCAGCCCCGATCTACTCATTCTGGATGAGCCTACGAACGGGCTGGACCCCTCAGGTATTCACGAGATTCGTGAATTGATCAAGCATATGCCGGAGCAATACGGCATTACCGTACTGGTATCCAGCCATTTACTAGGTGAGATGGAGCTGATGGCTAGCAAAGTAGGCATCATTCGCGAGGGCCAACTAGTGTTTCAAGATACGATTGACAATCTGCGCCTGAGATCCACGCATAATATGGAGCTTGTCGTCTCCGAGCCAGATTCGGCGATGTGGATTGCCCGCGATCTTGGAGCAAGTGGAACGGCGGAGAACGGCATTCTTTCCTTCCCCGGAATGGTCGATGCACAGGTTGCCCATCTGGTTAAGCGGTTGGTGGAGAACGGGCACGACATTTACAGGGTGGAGCAGAAGAAGAAATCGCTGGAGGATATTTTCATGCAGGTTATTGGGGAGCGTGGTCAGGTATGATGCTACGTTCTCTATCAGCCGACTTTCTGAAAATTCGCCGCAAGGGGATCTGGTTCCTTATCGTATTGGCCCCGGTAGGGCTCGTTGTCATGCAGGCGCTCAATTATGGTCTGCGCTTCGACTACTTGAGCGAACGGTATGCCGATGACCCCTGGAATGGGCTGTTGATTAACGTCTCCGGCTTTGTGCCGATCGCCTTATACTTGGGATGCACACTGGTCAGCTCGCTGGTGGCCAATGTGGAGCATCAGCTTAGCTCCTGGAAGCAGTTGCTAGCCCTGCCTATCTCCCGAACTGCGGTATTCAGCGCCAAATTCCTGCTATGCTTCCTGCTGCTATCGGTATCTTGCATTCTGTTGCCAATTGGCACGGTCATTTTGGGATTATGCTTCGGATTTAATACCGAGCCGATGCCTTATGCGGATTTGGCTCGAATGGGGTTTTATCCTTTGCTTGCCGCCTTGCCGCTCTTAGCCTTGCAGCTTTGGCTTTCGCTTACTTATCGCAACCCGTTCCTGCCGGTGTCGCTGGGAGTCACCATCTCGATCATTTCCCCCTTTACGATGAGCTTGCCAGCACAATTCCCACTCAACTGGCCCGTCTTTGGCTTTTCGGGACCGCACCGGGAGGCATTCGTCCTGGCAGGTCTTCTGGTGGGAAGCCTGATTCTGCTGATGGGGATGATTCATTTTAACCGAAAGGATGTGGACTAATTCATGAAGACCTTCATTCATGTGCTCGCTGCAGAACGCCTGAAAATGGCTCGTTCCCGCCTTTGGATTGTGCTGCTGGCAAGTCCCACCCTGGCCGCACTCATCGGCGTTCTTGCCGATTTGTCAAATACGCCGGACAGTGAGGCCTGGATGACCTTGCTTATGGCTATGGCCATGCTGCACGGGCTGCTCTTCCTGCCGATTATGGCCGGCTTGTTCCCTTCATTTATCTGTCGGTACGAGCATACGGGCGGCGGCTGGAAGCAGCTCTTGGTCCTGCCCATCTCGCGAGGCGCCGTCTACTTTGCCAAACTACTCATCGTATTCACGCTGCTGGCCTTATCGCAACTGTTATTCCTTGCCGCCTTGCTGATTGTCGGGTTCGTTCAGCAAGTGAGCGCCCCGATCCCTTGGGGCATGATTGCCACAAGTCTGCTGGGTGGACTGATCGCTTGCCTCCCGCTGGTGACCTTGCAGCTTGGCATCTCACTGATGTGGTCCAGCTTTGCGGCTCCGCTCTCCGTTAACGTGTCGCTGACGATTCCCAATTTGCTGATCGTCAACTCGGCCCAAATCGGGCCGTTCTACCCGTGGGCCCAGCCGCTGCTAGCGATGATGCCACGCGGGGGAGAGGGCGGTTATGTGGCCGCCCACCTTCCCTATGAAAGTCTTGCCATTACCGTCATCGGCAGCTTCATCATTTTCTTGTCCGCTGGCTTGCTTTATTTCCGCCGCAAGGCTGTTTAACTCTGCCTCCACGGCCATTCATCATGTTTATTATCAACAGAACAGAGGTCTGCGCACCCGCGCAGGCCTCTGTTCTTAATGTCGCTACTTTTTTCATGACAGTTGTCACCTTCACCTTATGACACTCCATACTAACCCGCTTCCTCCCTTCCCTATATGATTAAGTCAAGCAATTCAACACAGCAAGCCGCACTCATATCCCTTAGACATATGGAGGAACATAGCATGGAACCTATTATTGAAATGAACGGCGTCAGCAAAATATTCAGGGATAAAAAGGCCGTCAATCAGCTAAGCTTTCAGATCCCCCAAGGCAGCATCACGGCCATTCTGGGACCTAACGGAGCTGGGAAGACGACGGCAATCTCCATGCTCTTGGGGCTGCTAGAACCCACGGAGGGAAGCGTCAGGTTGTTTGGTCAAGCCCCAAAGGAGCGGGCCGTCCGTCAGAAGACCGGCGCCATGCTTCAGGACATCAGCGTACTGGACCGACTGAAGGTGCAAGAGGTGCTGGAACTGGTCCGCAGCTATTACCCGAACCCCCTGGAGCTTACGGAGCTGGCCCGACTTGCCGGACTAGCCTCTGGCGACATGAACCGCTATGCCGACAAGCTATCCGGGGGGCAGAAGCGGAGTCTGGGCTTCGCCTTGGCCCTAGCGGGCAACCCGGAGTTGATCTTCCTGGATGAGCCGACCGTAGGGTTGGATATTAAGGCAAGACGTCAATTCTGGAACAACGTAAGGCAATTATCCAAGCAGGGCAAGACCATTTTGTTCACGACGCATTATCTGCAAGAAGCCGACGATATCGCCGATCGTATCCTGCTGTTCAGTCAAGGTAGTCTAATCGCAGACGGTACTCCTGAGGAGATTAAGGCACGGATTGTAGGGCGCTCCATCTCCTTCATAGCAGAAGATGATGGACCCAGGTTGCGGGCAAGGTTACTTGAACTCGAACCCGTGATTGATTGTTACGACAGAGATGGCCGGATACACCTGACGACCAACGACACCGACGACGCTCTCGCTGCCCTGTTCACAAGCGGTTTGCCACGCGTAAGCAATATACAGATTGAACAAGGACGGCTTGAAGAAGCCTTCGAACAACTGACAAACCCTCAAGAAACGGAGTTGATGTAACGATGATGCGAACCCTGATGATGCTGTGCAAGACCGAAATACTGCGTATTTTCCGCAGCCCCTTCTATGTCATTTGGTCCCTGATGATGCCAATTTTGTTCTATGTAATCTTCACCCGTATCGTAAATACTGGAAGCGATAACCCGGGAGAATGGCAGGCACATTACCTCATGTCTATGACCGCGTTCAGTGTCATGGGCTCATCCATTATGACTATGGGCATCTGGCTGGTGCAGGAGCGTACCCAAGGCTGGTCGACGTATATGCGTATGACCCCGCTGCCAGAAGTCATTTATTTCGGGGGTAAAGTATTCGGGCAAATGATGATGAACGTCTTCTCTATCATCTGTATCTTCCTTGCCGGGTATCTTATCAACGGTGTATCTCTCGCTCCGCTAACCTGGATATACAGCGGGCTGTGGATTTTAGTCGGATCTCTGCCCTTCCTAGCACTGGGAACACTGGTGGGCAATATGAAGCGTGCGGAAACGGCCAGCGGGATCAGCAACGCCCTCTATTTATCTCTGGCGGTCATGGGCGGCATGTGGATGCCAATGGATATTCTGCCTCGTCTGATGCAAGCCATCGGCAGATGGCTGCCTTCCTACCCGTTCGGTAGCGGAGCATGGGCCATCATTCGCGGTCAAGCCCCGGAATGGAGTAACGTGTTGATTTTATTGGGCTATCTGTTTCTGTTTATGATACTATCCACTTATATTCGAAAAAAACAGGAAGCGGTGTAGTTCATCATGGCGTTAGGCAGCTTTCGATTATTTCCTAAGAAATACGGCTGGTTCCCTTACATCTGGCCAATTTATTTACTGCTGCCCCTCATTAATCTGCGGGGAGAGCAGGGGGTCAAGCTGCTGCTTGGCATCGGCCTGGTCTTCCTATTTGCTGTAACCTACCGGCAGCTTTATGTTAGCCGTGGTATTGCCTTTCATAGCTGGCTGGCACTGCAAATGATACTGACCATTCTGCTATGCGCCTTCTATAATCCATACAATTTCTTTATGGGCTTCTTCAGTTCCTACTTCATCGGCTGGTATCTGGAACGGCGCCCTTTCATTACAGCGCTGGCTGGATTTGCGGTGGCCCAGCTATTATCCATTGCCCTCTCGCTGCATTATCTGCAAGGCAATGATCTATTGTTCCTGCTGCCCTTCCTGGTCATTATGCTCATCACCCCGAATGGCAGCCGTTCCCTGAATCAGCGAATGCAACTGGAGAAGGACCTGGGCATCGCTCAGGAACGCATCAAGGAACTGGTCAAACGAGAAGAGCGCTTGCGGATTGCCCGCGATCTGCACGATACGCTTGGTCATACCTTGTCCTTGATTACTTTAAAGAGCCAGTTGGTTGAAAAGTTAATCAACAAAGACCCCGAACGCGCCAAGGGGGAAGCCCGGGAAATTCAGCGGACCTCCCGTGCCGCCCTCCGTCAGGTTCGAGAGCTGGTGTCCGATATGCGTGCCGTGACTGTTACTGAAGCAGTGGCTGAGGCGAACGAAATTCTGAGTGCCGCTGATATCATGTTGCAGGTGCAAGGAAGCACGCAGCTTCCGGAGGTCCCGGATTTATCCAAGAACATCATCAGCCTGTGCATCAAGGAAGCCGTGACGAACATAGTCAAGCACAGTGAGGCTAAGCGCTGCACCATTACGATTCAGACGACTCCGGCAGAGGTAAGGCTGACGATTGAAGATGATGGGATCGGTCTAGGCGGTTATACCAAGGCAGAAGGTCACCCGGAAGACGAACAAGCCCGATTAGGACAAGCTGACCCTTCCCCCGGCAACGGCTTAAAGGGAATGGCGGAACGCTTGTCGCTGATGGATGGAACGTTAAGCGTGACGCAAGCCTCAGACCACCTCGCCAAGGAAGACGCCACTGCCACCACAGATGCACCCAGTGCCGGTTCGTTCTCACATGGTACCCGGCTTATCATCACCATCCCGCTGATTATCAAAGAAACCAACAAAGAAGGTGAATCTGTATGATCCGCATCCTGATTGCCGAAGATCAACGGTTGTTACGAGGGGCTTTGGCCTCCCTGCTTGATCTCGAGGATGACCTTGAGGTGGTTGGTCAAGCCGGGGATGGGGCAGAAGCTCTTAAGTTAATCGGGGCGCTTCAGCCTGATGTCTGCCTGATGGACATTGAAATGCCGCTGCAAACCGGGCTGGATGTCGCCGAGACCTTACAGCAGCAGGGATCACCCTGCCGCGTCATCATCTTGACCACCTTCGCCCGCCCTGGCTATTTCGAGCGGGCCGTCAAGACAGGCGTGCACGGCTACTTGCTCAAGGACGAATCCAGCGACCGGCTGGCCGAAGCCATTCGCCGAGTCATGGACGGCCACCGGGAAATATCGCCGGAGCTGATCTTCGGTAGCGTTCGTCAGGAGAATCCGCTCACCTCCCGCGAGCAGGACATTCTTCGCCTGGCAGCAGGAGGAAAGACAGCCGGAGATATCGCGGCCACCCTGCACCTTTCCCATGGTACGGTTCGCAACTACATCTCGGAAATTCTCAGTAAACTCGCAGTAGGGAGCCGAATTGAGGCGGTACGGTTGGCGGAGGAGAACGGCTGGCTGTAACGTAACAATAACGCATATAAAAAAGGATGCACAGCGCACATTCACGTGTCGCCAGCATCCTTTTTCATCATTTTACAAGCCTTACGAGCCTGCCAGTCCACTCCAATCATGGACCATGCTGCCCTCCAGGAACTTCTCACAATCCATAGCCGCCATACAGCCTGACCCCGCTGCGGTAATCGCCTGCCGATAACGGGTATCCTGCACGTCTCCGCAGGCAAATACCCCCGGTACGTTCGTCTCCGTCGTCCCCGGCTTCACGACGATATAACCTAACCCGTCCGTCTCGACGGCTCCATTCAGGAACTTCGTATTGGGCGTATGACCAATAGCTACGAATATGCCATCTGCCTCCAGCAATTCCTCTTGGCCGCTCTCGTTATGACGAACCTTTAACCCCTTGACGATTCCCTCGGCCGTAACTACTTCCAGCGGCGCACGGTTCAACGCCCAGGCGATTTTTTCATTGGCCCGTGCCCGTTCCTGCATAATCTTCGAAGCACGCAGTTCTTCGCGCCGATGCACCACCGTAACCTCAGATGCGAACCTCGTCAAGAAATTCGCTTCCTCCATTGCAGAGTCGCCGCCCCCGATAACCAGCAGCTTCTTGCTGCGGAAGAAGAAGCCATCGCAAGTCGCACAGGTGCTGACACCCCGGCCTACATTTTCTTGCTCGCCAGGAATGCCTAAATACTTGGCCGAAGCCCCCGTAGAGATAATGACGGATGAGGCTTCCAGCGTCTTACCGCCTTCCAGCTTCACCTGAAAGGGTTGTCCAGAGAAGTCCACGCTTTCCACCCAGCCCGTGACAAATTCAGCCCCAAACCGCTCGGCTTGCTTACGCATATGATCCATAAGCTCTGGCCCTTGAATGCCTTCGGGGAACCCGGGGAAATTCTCAACCTCCGTTGTCGTGGTGAGTTGTCCTCCCGGCTCCAGCCCCTCAATGACAATTGGGCTAAGATTCGCTCTTGCTAAATAAATCGCTGCCGTCAGTCCGGCAGGCCCGGTACCAATAACCACTGTCTTATGCATCTTCCCTACCTCCTCAGGATGGTCTCTCACAGGTCCTACATAGACACTACCTATCAAGTTTTCCCCAAGTCGGAACAGCTTTACCCTCATCTACCTACTGAACGGATGGAAAAATGGCCTCAATCTTCTCCTTCACACCGCATACTTCATCTACTCGGCGTACATAACGGCTGGCTGTTGAGGCAGATATATTGTATTGCTTAGCTACCTGCTCATAGGTGACATAACGCCCGTGCATCTTGGCCGTCAAGTATTCCAACGCCGCCGCCCAGCCCTCCAAATGAGTAATCGCCGGCGCCTCGGGATATAACCGGGTAATAAAATCGACCCACAATGTCTCCATATCGTGCTGCTGTTGGAGGTCAAAGCTTCGTTTCATATGCTCTATAGCCAAATCTACCACGGCTTGCCACTCGCTCCGCCACACTGGCAGCTCTGTAGAGGCCCGGCTAGGGTCGACCATTCGCGTCGTACTGCCTGAGCGAACAGGCAACGGCTTACTGACACCGAGACTGCGAAGCACAAACAAAGCCATCTCTTTCAAATAAGCATCTTCGTCGGGCTCCAATAAGAAAGCTTGTAACGCTTCCTCAACCTCCTGATCAGCAATCAGGCCCAGTGCCTGAATAACCTGCAACTTGGTGCGAGCATCGCCGTGACGTAATGCCCAGAAGAAGGAGGAGCGAATCAGCGGATTGTCCTTCACCTCGGAAGGTAAGCCCTCTTCTTCCAACTCCCAGCGTTTGAACTGCTCCTCGAAAGGCAACAGGTACTGGTAATTGACCGGCAGCGAATCCACCGGACCTCCCTCTCGCTCAGCAATAAGGCGATTCAAATAGAAATCAGCCACTCCCGCCTGCGGATCAAGCCCTCTAGCCTTGCTCCAAAGCTTGCGCGCTTGCCTGGAACGACCTGTATGGTAAGCAGCCACCGCTGCATAATGGAAAAGGCAGGCATCCTTGGGAATACTAAAGCTCTTCAGCAAACGGTCGAAATGGTGAAACGCCTCCTCATGACGGCCCAAAATCCCCATTGTCGTCGCCAGCTTAAATACGTGCTCCTCGTGGAATGGAATAATACTAGCCAGTTGATTCGCAAGCTCTTCCAAAGCCTCGCTCTCTCCGGCATGCTGATAGAATATAGCCAGATTACACAAGCCATGCAGGTTGCTTCCGTCCTGGGCCAGCACTTCTTCCACGGTATCCAGCGCCTTGCGGAACAGGCCAAGATAATAGTAACCCAAGGCCAGGTTGTTGCGTGCCGCCAAGAAATCAGGCTGCTGCTGCACCAACTGTTCTAGCAGACTCACCGCTTGGGTGAACTTGCCATCCTCCAGCAAGGAACGCGCTTGATCATGCTCATATACTCCTTGCCGGGATTTAATACCCCGGAGTCTAGCTGGTCGCTCCAACTCAACTTGCAGCAGATCAACCATCTCTTCGGCTTCATCCAGAAATTGACCGCTCTCATCCTGCTCCAAATAAGTGACTAGCGCTTCCTCTGCCGCTTCGAACAAATCCAGATTTGCATAGTTATTAGCCATATAGAAATAGCACTCCGTCATCCCCGGGTCTATCTCCTCCAGAACCGTCTTCAGCACAGCATTGGAGCCCTCGTAATCTCCCATTTCGGACAAGATGCCCGCCATATTGCAGTGATTCACCGGATTACCCGGCTCATATTCTACAGCTTTACGAAAATACTTCAATGCCTTGTCATAGCGGTAGCGATCCAATGAGAAAACGGCTCTCTCGAAGAAAAATCCCGCATCCATCGAGATCGGCAGCACTTTCCCCCGTTTTTTTCCGGCCGGTCGCTTGTTTCCCTTCAAGCAAGGCACCTCCCCTTTATAGCGTACTTAATCTTCCATCACCCCAAAGTATACCATAGTATAAGCTGTCCTCCCACGAGGAATCCTGTCGGAAAATAGCGGACTTTACGGAAGAGGAAGGAAAATAAATTAGCCCAAGCGAATATAAACAGGACGGTAAGCGGGATTATAAGGCTTATGCGAGAGGAGAAACTTATTTCCGTTATGACTATTTTATGGGAAAATATTGTAGTTACTGGCATCGTATTAGGATTATTTATTGTTCTGGTCTGGTCTTTGTTTAGTCATAATAAGAGGAGAAAATAAGGAGGAGGAGGTACGCTATGAAAGAAAATACGCCCCCACTGTCCACCATAGAAGATTACATGGCCCTATGGCCGCCGAATATTCAGGAGAAATTGCAGCAAATTCGCGGTGCTATTCGCGAAGCTGCTCCCGAAGCTACTGAAAAAATTAGCTATCAGATGCCTACCTTCGCCCTTGCTGGCACCAACCTGGTGCATTACGCCGCCTATAAGAAGCATATCGGCTTCTATCCTGCCCCTAGCGGTATCGAGAAATTTCAGGATCAGCTAACTGGCTACAAGCATGCCAAAGGATCGATACAGTTTCCTATCGAACAACCACTCCCTCTGGACTTAATTCGACAAATCGTTCGTTTTCGCGCCGAGGAGAATATGGAGAAGGCTCAAGCCAAGCGGAAGGGACAACCGCCAAAGAAGAGTTAAATTAAAAAGGCCAGCCAGAATTCGGCTAGCCTGATCAGTTGAAGGACGCCCTCCAACTGATTTTGAAATATAAGCGCTCAGGAGAGTTAAATCCCCCGGTCCTTAAACAAAGCTGCGATTGATCCGCCCTCCATAATGAACTGGGTCGCTCGGGCCAGCATCGGGGCGACAGATAGCACCTGAATATGAGCGGAATGCAGTTCAGGCTGGTCAATCGAGTCTGTGACCACGACCTGCCGGATATTAGGATGCTGTAGCTTCTCCAGCGCCTCCCCGGAGAACAGCCCGTGGGTAGCGCACACATAAGCATCTGTAGCTCCGCGCTCCTTCAAGCCTTCTACCACATTCACGATGGTCGTGCCTGTATCGATCAAATCCTCAATAATGATGGGCGTATGCCCGGCAACATCACCAATAACGTGCGTGATAACTGATTCATTATGCGAAGGCCGCTTCTTGATCATAATAGCAAACGGAGAATCCAGCCCGTTGGCCAGCTTCTCCGCCATAGAGGCTCGTCCGGCATCGGGTGAGACAATGACAGGGTTCGGGATATTTTGCGCCTTCAGGTAATCGGTCATTAAATCCAGCGCCGTTAAATGATCCACCGGAATATTGAAGAAGCCTTGTATTGCGGGAGCGTGCAAATCGATAGTCACCACTCGGCTGGCCCCTGCCGTAGTCAGCACATCAGCTAGCATCTTTGCCGAGATTGGCTCCCGTGGTGCGGACTTGCGCTCCTGCCGGGCATAACCGTAATACGGCATAATGATGTTCACTGTTCGAGCGGAAGCCCGCTTCGCCGCATCAATCATCACCAACAGCTCGACAAATAACTCATTAATCGGATGTGCTAACGACTGCACCAGAAACACGTCGGAATTACGGATGCTCTCCTCATAGTGGACATAAATCTCGCCGCTCTTGAAGCGCGATAGCTTGACCTTTCCGGGCTCCACGCCTAGGCGCTCACAAATATCAGATACCAGCCTTGGGTTGGACGAACCGGAAAAAATACGCATCTTGGACCCCACCTGTTTCACTCCTCAAATAGATTGAATTATAGTGCGAGCTCAACCTCGTGTAACACATTCTCGTCTTTATCGTACATCCATTTTCAAGTAGCGTCCAGCGTAGCAAGCCCCGGGTTCACTCCGCCCTCAGTCACAATCCAGGGCAATCATAGTTCTCCGTCTTCCCTCGAAGGTGGCAACCTCCCGTACGCCCAAGCGGTACAGCAGTTCTCTTGCCGTATCCAGATGCTCTCCCAGCTTCTGAGGATCATGAGCATCTGACCCTAACGTCAGTGGAATACCCCGTTCAATGGCCCCTTGCAAGATCCGCTGGCTAGGGAACATCTCCGCACAAGGCTTGGATAAGCCAGAGGCGTTCAATTCCATAGCAACGCCTGCTTTAGCCACCGCGTTCAACGCTGTGCGCTCCAGTTCTATCACAGCTTGCTCCGACTCAGCGCCAGGCTTATGCTTGAATCTTTTTATCGCGTCCAAATGACCCATGATATCGTAGAAGCCCGTGGCCGCGGCCTTGGCTACCGCCTCAAAGTAGCGACGATAGATCGTGAGTGCGTCCTGCCCTTCCCAATGGTGTACTTGCCGGTAATCCGTCACATCCCATTCTCCAAGAAAATGAACGGAGCCAATCACATAGTCCCATGGATACATTTGGATCAGCTTGCTAATGTCCGCTTCCCAGCCCTCTACATAGTCACCTTCCAGGCCGACTCTGACATCAATCTGTCCCCGGTATTTCTCCTTCAATGCGAAGGCTTCCTCCACGTAACGTGGCAATTCCTCCATGGGCATCGCCACCTCGGAATAATAGGTCGCCGGGTCCACATGCAAGAGCGGCATATGATCGGATACCCCGATGTGGGACAAGCCGATCGCTATACCTTGCTGAATATATTCCTCCAGCTTGCCAACAGCGTGCCCGCACCGTTCATGATGTGTATGATAGTCGATCAACATGAGACAAGCGCCCCCTTAATCCCGGCGCGGCCGTTCATGGCGCCGCTCCAGCTCTTGCATAACCTCGTCCAACGGCAGCTTGCGTTCGCGCAGCAGCACCAGCAGATGGTAGATCAGATCGCTAACCTCGTAACGAAGCTCGTCATTATCCCCATTTTTGGCAGCGATGATCGATTCAGCCGTCTCCTCGCCCACCTTCTTGAGAATCTTGTCGATGCCCTTCTCGAACAGATACGTCGTATACGCGCCTTCTGGACGCTCAGCGTCACGCTCGGCAATTAACTGCTCCAGTTCGGCCAGCACCTTGAACCGCGCCAGCTCACTTCCTTCAGTCACCTTCGATTCAGTATCGTTGGCAACGGCCGCCGTGCGGTAGAAGCAGGTCCGCTCACCGGTGTGACAGGCAGGGCCCGCCGACTGCGCCTCTACCAACAGCGTATCGCCGTCGCAATCGTAGTGCAGCGCCGTGATTCGCTGTGTATTGCCAGAGGTCGCCCCTTTGTTCCAAAGCTCGCTACGTGAGCGGCTCCAGAACCAGGTGAATCCCGTCTCCACGGACTTGCGCAGCGATTCCTGGTTCATATAAGCCATCATCAGCACTTCCTTGCTATCCGCATCCTGGACCACAGCCGGGACTAATCCGTCCGCATCCCACTTGATTGCTCCATTCAATTCCTCTACAGACACCAGCAACTGCAACGGTTGTTCACCCGCTACGCTCATCGTATCTCCACCCCTTTGACCTTCAGGTCTTTTTTCAAGTCCGGTATCGCCATTTCTTTATAATGAAAAATCGTCGCCGCCAGCGCCGCATCGGCCTGGCCTTCCATAAATACCTCGTAGAAATCCTCCATCTTCCCGGCTCCGCCCGAAGCGATTACCGGAATGCCGACAGCCCGGCTAACAGCGCTCGTAAGCGGCAAGTCAAAGCCATCCTTGGTACCATCCGCATCCATGCTGGTGAGCAGAATCTCGCCCGCTCCCCGCTTCTCTACCTCCCGTACCCAATTCAGCGCACGAATTCCTGTCGGTTTGCGTCCACCATGGGTGTACACTTCCCATTCTTCCCAGTCCGCATTATACTTGGCATCCACCGCCACCACGATACACTGAGCACCGAAGCGACGTGACCCATCCGCAATAAGCTCCGGATTCAGCACCGCCGCCGTATTAATCCCGATCTTGTCCGCACCGGCCCGCAGCAGGCGCTTCATATCCTCAACCTGAGAAATCCCGCCACCTACAGTAAAAGGAATAGCGATCTCCCCGGCCGTTTGCTTGACCACTTCCACCATCGTCGCCCGCCCTTCGTGCGAGGCAGAGATATCAAGAAATACAAGCTCGTCCGCACCTTCGCGGTCATATAGGGCTGCTAACTCCACCGGGTCCCCGGCGTCGCGCAGGTTGACGAAGTTAACCCCTTTGACGACCCGGCCATCCTTCACATCCAGACAGGGAATGATTCGCTTTGCGAGCATCTGGTTCAACTTCCTTTCTATAATCAGTTCAGAACTTTTCCCGTCACTTAAGAGTAACTTTATCTCCCGGCTTGGACGGCCTTAATGGCCTCAGCCAGTTGAATATTACCCGTATACAGCGCTTTGCCCACAATCGCGCCACCGATACCTTGATCGGCATATTCCGCTAACCGCAGCAAATCATCCTGAACCGTGACGCCCCCGGAAGCAATGACCGTTTTCCCCGACGCTTTGGCTAGTGAACGGATTGCCTCCACATTAGGTCCCTGCATCATGCCATCCCGGGAAATATCCGTGAAGATAAAAGTCTCGGCTCCCTTCGCCGCCAGTTCCTTGGCCAATACCTCCGCCTGTACCTCGGACGTTTCCAGCCAGCCGCGCGTAGCCACCAGTCCATTTCTCGCGTCGATCCCAATAGCTACCTGGTCCCCGTACTCGCCCAGCACCGCCTCGGTGAAGGCCCGATCCTCAATGGCTGCCGTACCGATGATCACCCGGCTAACGCCAAGCGACAGCAGATGCCGTACATCCTCCACCGTCCGAAGTCCCCCGCCAACTTGTACCGGAACCTGAACACTGCTGGCAATGCGCCCGATTAATTCGTCATTTACCGGATGGCCGGCCTTGGCCCCATCCAAATCTACCAAGTGAATAAACGAACCGCCCTGGGCTTCCCAGGAACGTGCCACCTCTAGCGGATCGGCATTATATACCGTCTCACGGTCATAATCGCCTTGAACCAATCTGACACACTGGCCTCCGCGAATATCGATAGCCGGGTATATGATAAATGATGACATCGTGATTCCCTCCTGTATCTATGCTCTCATAATAGACGTGTACAGCTTGGTTTGCGCGCATGCGGCATGCAGCCCGGGTTCACCCTCACCCTGGACAAGCACATCCCGCCTGCCGCCAACCAAGCTGTCATGAACGTGGCTGCACTGTGCCGCAACGTACGTTAGACTCAGCCTTCTTGTCGTTCCACCAAGGCCAGGAAGTTGCGCAGCAGCGCCATTCCCAGCGCTCCACTCTTCTCGGGGTGGAACTGCATGCCCAGCACATTGGCACGGCCCACAATGGCCGTAACCGGGTGGCCGTAGTCTGTCACGGCCAGCAAATCCTCCGGCTGCTCCGGCAGCACATGGAAGGAGTGGACGAAGTACACATGTCCTTCCTCCAGGCCCTGGAGCAGCGGGTTCTCCGGCTGGCGAAACTCCAGCCGGTTCCAGCCCATATGCGGCACCTTGTACCCTTCGGTGCCGGCAAACCGGACCGCCTTGCCCGGCAGCAAGCCCAGCCCCTCGTTGCGCCCATACTCTTCGCTCTCCGCGAAGAGTAGCTGCATCCCGAGGCAGATGCCGAGCAGCGGCGTGCCGCTGGCGGCTACCGTCCGCACTACGCGGTCCAGCCCAGTGGCTCGCAGATGCTCCATCGCATCGCCAAAGGCCCCGACGCCCGGCAGAATCACGCCGTCTGCCGCAACAATCTGGGCTTCGTCTCCCGTGACGAAGCCCTCATAGCCAAGGCGCTCCACCGCTTTGCCTACGCTGTGCAGGTTGCCCATGCCATAATCGACGATGGCGATTCTCATGGGCTATAGCACTCCCTTCGTCGATGGCACCCCGCTGACGCGCGGATCGATGGTCGTTGCCTCATCCAGCGCCCGTCCGAGCGCCTTGAAGACCGCTTCGATCATGTGGTGCGTATTCTGTCCGTAATGCACAATCACATGCAGCGTAATCCGCGCCTCGAGCGCCAGCTTCCACAGGAACTCTTGCACCAGTTGCACATCGAAGCTGCCTACGCGGTCTGACGGATACTCTGCCCGATACTCGAAGTGAGGCCGATTGCTGATATCAATGACCACTTGAGCCAAGGCCTCATCCATAGGGATAAAAACGCTGGCATACCGCTTAATGCCCTTCTTGTCGCCCAGCGCTTCCCGGATTACTTGTCCCAGACAAATCCCGATATCCTCCACCGTATGATGGTCATCAATCTCAATATCTCCCCGCGCTTCCACAGCCAGGTTGAATTGTCCGTGCTTGGTGAACAAATCCAGCATATGATTCAGGAATGGTACGTCCGTCTCCAGCTTGGCTTCGCCACGGCCATCGACCGCAAAGCTCAATTTGATATCCGTCTCATTGGTAGTCCGGCTAACGCTGGATTCCCGTACGATCACATTTTCATTATGGGTTGTCATTGTAATCCCCCTGCCTTTCCTTCTTGACGCAGCCGCACTTCAATGGCGCGAGCGTGGCCCTCCAGCCCTTCGCGCCGGGCCAGTTCCATAATGGTAGCCCCGTTCTCCAGCAACGCTTCCTTACTATAATAAATCACACTGGACTTTTTGATAAAATCATCCACATCCACCGGCGATGAGAATCTCGCCGTACCATTGGTTGGAATGATATGATTCGGTCCGGCAAAATAGTCGCCCACCGGTTCAGAGCTATAGGGACCAAGGAAGATTGCGCCAGCGTTCTCGATCAACCCCAAATACCCCATCGGATTGTCCACAATTAGCTCAAAATGCTCCGGCGCCAGCTTATTGATCACATCGATACCCGCCTCAATCGAATCGACCAGCAGAATAGCGCCGTACTGTTCTATCGACGCGCCCGCGATCTCCTTGCGCGGCAATTCGGCCAACTGACGCTCCACCTCGGCCTGACAAGCCTTGGCGAACGTCTCGGACGGGGTCACGAGAATCGCCGAAGCCATCTCGTCATGCTCCGCCTGCGACAGCAGATCTGCCGCCACATAGGCGGCATCTGCTGTATCGTCGGCCAGGACGGCGATTTCACTCGGTCCGGCGATACTGTCGATATCGACGACGCCGTACACCTCGCGCTTGGCTAGCGCGACGTAGATGTTGCCCGGTCCGCAAATTTTATCGACCGGGGCAATCGTGTCGGTGCCGTAAGCGAGTGCCGCCACCGCTTGCGCCCCGCCGACCCGGTAGATCTCATGTACGCCCGCCTCAGCGGCGGCGACGAGAATATACGGGTCGATCCTTTCCTTGCCGCCGGTCGCTGGCGGCGTCACCATCACAATCTCCGGTACGCCTGCCACCTGAGCAGGAATGACGTTCATCAGCACGGAGGATGGATAGGCTGCTTTACCGCCGGGAACATAGACTCCGACTCGCTTCAGCGGCCGAATGATCTGGCCGAGCAGACTGCCATCGGCTTGCAGGTCCATCCAGGAGTTGCGCTTCTGCCGGGCATGGAATTGCCGGATATGGTCGGCCGCCGCCCGAATAGCCGTTACAAAGGAAGCCTCAACCTTAGCATAAGCCGCTTCCAGTTCCTCCGGCATAACGCGTAGCTGCGAAGCCTCTAGCGCTACCTTGTCAAACTGCTTCGTGTACCGAAGCAGTGCCGCATCCCCTTCCTGCTTGACTGCCTTCACGATGGCTTTTACCGTCTCATTCTGCTCTGGCGAGCCGTATTCCACTTCCCGCCGCAAATCAAACTCCTCTGCCGATACCAGCTTCATCCCACGTTCCCCCTGCTCTATTTAGAAGTGTGGTGAACCCATAGGGCACCTGCGTCCATTATAGGCTTACACCCGCTGTCACCGCTCTTCGGCAACTTGTTCACCACGCTGTTCGTTCCATTTGCTTAGCCTTGCTTGACCTGATCCCGCCCAATCACTTTACTTAGCGCATCGCATACCGTCTGAATCTCTGCATTCTTCATCCGATAGCTTACCCGATTCGCAATCAAGCGGCTGGTAATTTCAAAGAGCTGTTCCCGCTCAACCAGTCCATTCTCTTTTAACGTTTGCCCGGTTTCTACCATATCGACAATCCGATCCGCAAGACCAATCAGGGGTGCCAGCTCAATGGAACCGTTCAGCTTGATCACTTCCACCTGCTGTCCTTGCTCACGGAAGAATCTTGAGGCCACGTTTGGATACTTGGTCGCCACTCGCTGCTGTATCCCCGGCTTCCAATCCGGCAGTGCAATGACAGACATCCGGCAACGGGCAATACCAAGATCCAGTAACTCATATACGTCCCGTTCCTCTTCCATTAATACATCCTTGCCCACAATCCCGATATCAGCGACCCCGTATTCAACATAGGTGGGTACGTCCACCGGTTTGGCCAGAATGAACTCCATACCGATCTCCGGCAGTGGTATAACCAGCTTGCGCGAATCATCCACATCTCCTGGAATGAGAATACCTGCCTCACGAAACAAGATCGATGCTTTCTTATAAATACGCCCTTTGGGCATGGCTACTTTTATAATCTGGCCCACTAGATGGCCCTCCTTTCAGACTGGGAGACTGGACCTCTGCTTTAGAAGCTCACAAAGGTCAGAATGTCTCCATACAAGGGTCCCAGCGGTCCCGGCCGCCGTTCCCCGCCTTGTCCTGATGCCAGCAAATCCCCTAGGCTTGCAACATGTCTCATCAAGACACTTTTTCCTTCCTGGCGAAGCCGCTCGGCTTCTGCAAAGGCACGTTTCCGATTGACCACGTCATATTGCAATACCACCGGCAGTTCCGCTTCGCTGTCCAGGCCGTGAACGCCGTCAAGGATCCGGTTCGTCTTCAGGGAGAATCCTGTGGCCGGAGCAGGTCTGCCGAATTGTTGCAGCAAATTATCGTACCGCCCACCGCTGCATACCGGGAAGCCCAGTTCGGCTGCATATCCCTCGAAGGTCATGCCCGTATAATAAGAGAAGTCACCAATCATCGTCAAATCAATCATGACATGCTCAGCTACCCCGAAGTCCTCCAGCGCATCCCACACCTGACTCAAATGCTTGACCGATGCTTGGGCAAGCGGGTCGGCGCTTAACTCCAGAGCTTGACCACACACTTCCTTGCCTCCACGCAGCCGGAGAATTCCTTCAAGCTCCTCATGCTGTTGTTGGGATAAGGATAGCTCGGCCAGCATCTCCCGATAGCCAACGTAATCACGATGGAGCAGCCCTTCCTTCAGCGCCTGGCGAATGTCGTCTCGTCCTGGCACCGCTTCGGCCAGCAAGCCGTTAAGGAACCCGACATGGCCTACAGCGATCTTGAAAGACTTGACGCCCGCCGCCTGCAATGAAGCGACAGCCAAGGCGATGACTTCGGCATCTGCATCAGCGGAATCATCTCCCACCAGTTCAACCCCGGTTTGAAAAAATTCCGCTTCCTTACCCGCCTCCTCCTCAATCGCCCGGAACACATTAGCATGGTAGGATAATCGCAGTGGAAGCGGCTCTTCCTTCAGTAAGGAGGAGACTACGCGAGCAATGGGTGCAGTCATATCTGAACGTAGCACCATTGTCGTGCCGCGGTTGTTCAGTAGCTTAAATAATTTCTGATCCGAGGTGGAGCTCGCCACCCCAACGGTATCGTAATATTCCATCGTTGGCGTCATAATTTGCCGGTAACCCCAGCCAGCCATGCAATCCAGCACACGACGCTCAATCGCACGCAGCTTATCAACGGCAAACGGCAAATAGTCGCGAACGCCTGCCGGTTTTTCAAATACTTTTGGTTTCGACAAGTAATTCACCCCTAATATATCTCCAGAATTAATTTATCGCATTAAAGCGCTAATTGTCTAACAAACTAAAGATTATGACATATCTTATCACACTTACTTTCAGACCGTCAACGCCCCGGACACCGTTCCCTCTGTTAGCTATGGGTGTCTACTGAAGGGGTAGACTGGCCCTCCTGATTGCCACCACTTTTGCGCCGTAATGAAGCTGGAACATTTCCCAGGAGCCAGGAAGCAAAGGGCAGCCAGCGGAAGCTAAGCTGTACGAAAACCAAAGACCCCATGAGCGCAAGCAAGGAGCCCCCTATAATGTACAACAAATAGCCCACCGATTCACTAGGTAGTCCCTGCTTGTTGAAGAACCACCGATAGACCAACAGGACGAACGGATGAAACAAATAAATGCCAAAGGACAACTCACCTAGCCGGGTCAACCATGCGACCAAGGTATCCGAACCTCTTCGAGAAATGTAAAAGGCCATTTGAAGAAGCACCAGTGACGACAACAAGCAATGCACATTCCAGAATAATTCAAACCAGAGTGAATTGGGGACTCCAGCCCCCTTCCGGTATATCAGCCAGAGATGAACATGGGCAAAAGCCACGATGAACCAACCAATCCATAATGCCGTAGAAAGGGTGCGCTGCCTCCTGGACATCTCACTCCATTTTACAGTAAGCCAGCTCTTAACCGCCGGGAAATATATAGCCACTACTGCCCCCAGCATGTAATATGCCATGTACGTTAGAGCAATGCTCGCCTTATTTGGCAATTGCAGGCTGTATCGATTCCAGAAGAAGAACCCCCACTGCAAGGCGAGCCCTACGGGAAGAATCAAGCTTAACAGCAGCCTGTTTTCACGGAAAGACTGGAATAACCACAAAAAGAGAGGAAATAGCACATAAAATTGGATGCTGATGAAGATGAAATAAAGATGAGTATAGGCCGTTCCTGTAAGCAGAGCCGTACCTAATGATTTTAAATCAGCGATCGTGGGGTCTTGGAGAAAACCATGATAGAGGATGGCAATCAGAAAAAAATAGCAGCAAGAGACCAGAACATAAGGCAAAATGATATACGTCAAGCGTTTCTTATAAAATCTGCTCACCAGCTTCCGGCTTATCGGCCGATCATAATAATTGTAGAACAACACAAAGCTGCTCAAAAATATAAAGCCCGGCGTACCGATCTTGAAGAAGATGTTCATCCAGTTATACACATAATAAAAAGGCGAGTCCAGCGCCTGTTCCGCGGCAGCAAACGAAGAAGCATGAACCTGGATTACACTGAAAATGGCCAGCGCCCGAAAAATCTCCAGTTGCGGTAACCGTTCCTTGACTACTTGGTTCACATCATCAACTCCTAGGCATAATTAAGAAGAAACCCGTAATTATGTATGGGATGTCTACCTTAAATTATATCACTCCCCAAGGGTTGTCTATGCAAAATAAAGGAGGCTTAAGCAAAAAGCTGCCCCATGTCGTGTTGACATAAGACAGCTTATCCTATTCGTTCTCCAGACTGCGGCGTTCCAATGACCGTAATGGGTTCCCACCCACAAAAGCACCAGCCTCTACATTCTTATGTACCACAGATCCGGCAGCCACTACAGCATGGTCCCCAATCGTTACACCCGGTAAAATGGTGCAATTGGCTCCGATCATCACCTCATTGCCGATATTCACTTCGCCCAGCCGATACTCCTTGATCAGATATTCGTGCGCCAGAATTGTCGTATTGTACCCGATAACGGAATTCCGGCCAATCGTAATCAACTCAGGGAAAAATACATCCAGCATCACCATAAGGCCAAAGGCGGTGTGCTCTCCAACCTTCACCCCAAGGATACGGCGATAGATGGCATTCTTCACTGATAACACCGGACAATACCGGGCGATCTGAATGAATATGAAGTTGCGGACGCCCTTCCAAGGGCTGACTGTCCGGTACAATTGCCATAATGCATTGGGGCCTTCTACCGGATAGCTCCTTACCTTCCTCACGGCTTCACCGACTCTCCTTCGAGAATGGCATACAGTTCGGTCATATCCTGGATAATATAATCGGGATCGTACTTGCGAAGCTCCGCCTCACCCTTTAGAGACCAGGCTACACCCGCAGCATGCACCCCTGCCGCTTTGGCGCATAGAAGGTCTGCCGCACTGTCCCCAACCATTAATGTTCGGGCAGGATCAGCCTGTAGTGCATTTAAGGCAGTCAAGATCGGCTCCGGATGCGGTTTGGGATGGCTGACATCATCCACCGTAACAATGGTCTTCATGTAATCAAGAAAGCCAAATCGTTCAAGCGCCAGCATGGTTGTTTCCCTAATTTTCGTGGTCACAATTCCCATCGTGACGCCACGCTCGTGAAGCTCCGCCAGCACTTCCTTCACATGAGGGAACTCGTCGATCAGTTCATCGTGTCGCTCCCGATTATATTTTCGGTAGTCTGCGACCAATGCGGCCACGTCCTCCTGTCCAGAGAAGGTTTGCAACTGGTGCTCCAACGTAGTCCCCATATGCGGAATAATCTGCTCCCGCGTGTAAGGCCCCAAGCCATGCTTGTCGATGACTTGCAAGAATGTAGCAATAATCAGCTCGTTGGTATTGATGATAGTCCCATCCAAATCAAATAACACGGTGTCGATCATGTCGTCGTTACTCCTTCTTATCTTCCTCTTCCAGGTTGTCCACTATAATCTCAGCATGCTCATCAGTTTCTTGTGCTGGTCTAGCTTCCCCCGCTTCTGAAGTAGCAGGCAACACGCTAACGGGAGCTGCCTTTGTACATACAATCGGGTCGCTATAATACGGCAGATCTGTTACCTTACGGCGGCGAATGATAATGAACGCAATCGCAGCAACGATTAAGCCGATGGCTACCAATTGCGATATCCGGACATTGCCGTAAGATGGAGCCAGGTAACCCTGCTCGAAGCCAAACCAGGTCATTGGAGACCATAAGCCATCTACGAAGGAGGCAAGCCAGGAAGCCCCTTGGAAGGCCAAGCTGTCTGTCCGCAATGCTTCAATATAGAACCGCCCGATGGAATACCAAATGAAATAGGAAGCAAAGAGCTCACCAGCACGCAAAAATTTCTGTCTGCGCAGCAAGAATAACAAGGCCAAGCCCGCCAGGTTCCACAACGATTCGTATAAGAACGTCGGGTGATGGAAGGTCCCTTGCACATTCATTTGATTCACGATAAATGACGGAAGGTGTAGACTATCCCGCAGGAAGGATTCGGATATAGGCCCCCCATACGCTTCCTGATTCACGAAGTTCCCCCAGCGCCCGATCATTTGGCCTGCAATCAGGGATGGCGCACAAATATCGGCTATCCGCCAGAAGTTATAGCCACGGCGCTTGAAGAAAATAACCGCACAAATAATGGCTCCGATGAGAGCACCATAAATCGCGATCCCACCATTC
Source organism: Paenibacillus senegalimassiliensis (assembly GCF_001486585.1). Taxonomy (GTDB): domain Bacteria; phylum Bacillota; class Bacilli; order Paenibacillales; family Paenibacillaceae; genus Fontibacillus; species Fontibacillus senegalimassiliensis. The sequence continues at coordinate 5,032 of NZ_LN909036.1, read as the reverse complement.
CAAATTTTGAAGACATCCCAGAAATTATTTTTGTATTCATCCCACATAAAAGCGACGTAGTAAATACGTGCGCCAATAATGGCCGAAGGTACACCCAGCAACAGCAAGTCCATGAACAGCTCCTGGGGAACCTGGAATCGCTTGCCCTCCCAGACAGCCAACAGAAGTCCGAATAAAGCCGCACTTCCCAAAATCAAACCATACCAATGCACGTTTATACTCCCGATAGAAAAGGCAATCGGGTCCAATAACAAGGTGCTCATGATTCACGCTCCTAATCCAAATCGTCGATATCTTCTGCAATCGTCTCCGTCAGCTTAGTGGTAAATTGCAAGGCTGCATTATACCCCATGCGTTTCAGACGGAAGTTCATGGCCGCCACTTCAATAATAACTGCTAAGTTCCGTCCTGGACGTACCGGAATCGTGGCCAATGGCACGTCGGTATCAATGATTCGTGTCGTCTCTTCATCCAGGCCCAAACGATCATATTGCTTCTCTTGCTGCCATGCCTCCAACCTTACCACCAACGAAATCCGCTTATTGTTGCGAATCGCCCCAGCACCAAATAAGGTCATTACGTTAATAATACCAACGCCGCGAATTTCCAGCAGGTGCCGAATGAGCTCTGGTGCCGTACCATGTAGTTGATTATCGGAGGTCTGCCGAATTTCTACCGCATCATCAGCAACAAGACGGTGTCCACGTTTGACCAGTTCTAATGCGGTTTCACTTTTCCCGATGCCGCTGCTGCCGGTAATTAGCATACCTACGCCATATACGTCCACCAGAACACCATGGATCGTCGCCGTAGGGGCAAGCTTCCGTTCGAGGAAGCTAGTAATTCTGCTTGATAAAATCGTCGTCGCCATACTGCTGCGTAACACGGGAATTTGCTTCTCTGCACTGATAGCCACCAGTTCATCTGGGACCTCCCAGGAACGTGTGAGAATAATGCAAGGTGTCTCTTCACTGCTGCACAAGCGCTCCATACGATCTTTGCGCTCCTGGGGCGGCAACATTTCAAAGAAAGCCATTTCTGTTTTCCCCAAAATCTGAACGCGCTCCGGCGGATGATATTCAAAGTAACCCGCCATTTCCAGACCGGGGCGATATAAATCGTCCACCGTAATCGGCCGTTTCAATCCTTGCTCTCCGGAAATTACCTCAAGCCCGAACTGATTGACCAATTCCGATACCTTTACCTTTTTAGTAGCCATTTGTTCTTCCTTCCTACCGGCACTCTCCGGAACCTAGAACGTCCGATTGTGTCTACGGTTGCAAATATAAGCTGCCCTAAGGCATAAATTCAACCTATTTCTGGATTGCTCAATGTATTCATCGTAATGGAAAATGCCCCGTAAATCAATCATCGCCACCTCAATGCTGTGGTTGTCAGCCAATTCAGCGGTATTTTACTGGCATATCGGCAAAAAAACCGCCCCGAAGGGCGGTTTTCGTAAGTTTTCGAAAATTAATTGTAGAATACGTTGCGTTCTGTTTCCTTGTCGAAGATATGAATTTTGTTCATATCGATCGCCAATTTAACATTGTCGCCTTCACGTGTATTGGAACGTCCGTCTACACGTGCAATCAGGCCGTCGCCACCTGCACCGTTCAAGTACAATTGCATTTCGTGACCCAGGTTTTCCGTCAGGTACACGTTAGCTGCAAATGAAGTTTGCGGGGAAGCTTCCAGGAATACAGGCTCTTCATGAATGTCCTCAGGACGAACACCCATAATCACTTCTTTACCAATGTAGCCTTTATCTTTCAGTACAGCCGCTTTACCTTGAGGCACAACAACATCCAGGTTAGTAGCTTTCAGACGAACGGCACCTGCTTCTTCTGTCAAAGTACCATGGATGAAGTTCATCGTAGGGGAACCGATAAAGCCTGCTACGAAAATGTTACTTGGTTGGTTGTACAGTTCTTCCGGAGAAGCTGCTTGTTGAATGATACCGTCATGCATAACCACGATACGGTCACCCATCGTCATAGCTTCGATTTGGTCATGTGTTACGTAGATGCAAGTAGTTTCCAGACGTTTTACCAATTTCGTGATTTCGGCGCGCATTTGACCACGCAGCTTAGCATCCAAGTTAGAAAGAGGTTCATCCATCAGGAAGACTTGAGGATCACGGACAATAGCACGGCCCAAGGCTACCCGTTGACGTTGACCGCCGGAAAGTGCTTTTGGTTTACGATCCAGCAAATGCTCGATATCAAGAATTCTTGCAGCTTCACGAACACGTTGGTCGATTTCTTCTTTCTTTACTTTACGAAGTTTCAAACCAAACGCCATGTTTTGATACACATTCATATGTGGATACAAAGCGTAGGATTGGAATACCATCGCGATGTCGCGGTCTTTCGGAGCAACGTCATTCACGACACGGTCGCCAATGTACAATTTACCTTCTGTAATTTCTTCCAGACCAGCAATCATACGGAGCGTTGTTGATTTACCGCAACCGGACGGACCTACCAGTACCAAAAATTCTTTATCAGCAATATCGAGGTTAATGTCAGCAACAGTTGCTTTATCCGCACCCGGATATTTTTTGAAAATGTGTTCTAAGCGTACGCCTGCCATTTGTTATTCCTCCCAAGTCGTTAAATTAGTTGTGTTTATGTTTCATGAAATCGGATACATTCTATATTTATATATTAAACGATAGGGCAAAACCCATCCATACACAAACTGCACAAAAAAATTACGACCTTTTCGTCACTTTGTACAATAATAGCTCCAGCTTGACCAACACGGCATCTGCAAAGGTTCGGACATCCAGTCCTGTCTCCTGCTTGAACTTGTCGAATCGGTATAACAGAGTATTTCGGTGAATATAAAGCCGCTTGGCCGTTTCGCTCACATTGCAATCCAGAGAGAAGAAGGTCTCCAGGGTAGTGAAGGTCTCTTCTTCCTGCAAAAGGTGACTGTGATCTCCGCTCTCTGCAATAAATTTTTGCCGCTCAGCCTCAGGTATGCTAGCAATTAACCGCTCCAGCTTTAATTCCCATGGCAGATGAATCTGATTGGTTACATTAAACATCCGGCCCAAGGCCAAGGTTTGCCGTAATGCCAAGGTAGCAGTTGTTAATTCATTAGCGGTAATTAATACATCTCCCACCGACAAATGCAAACCACCGACCCATTCGTTGGTAATCAGCTCATACAACCCTTCGCAAAGCGCGCTCAGCATGTCCCTTTCCGTCTCGGCAGCCTCTTCGCTTTCTTCTCTTAGGCTGGTGAAGAGTTCTTCTCCAAGCAGTATCAGCCAGTCCTCTTTAAGTGGAATGAGTATGATGGCACCACCAAAATAACTCTTAAGCAGTTTACTCAGTTGGGTAAACGATATGGCTTGGCCTTGGTGCTCCCAACTCAGCAAAAAAGGTAGCAACCTCCCTCGAAGCTTGGCTTTGATTGGCATGTTCTCCGGGATCTGTTGTGCCAGTTCCCCTTGCTCCAATCTCTCTTGCAGCCATTGCCCCAACTGTAAACTTCGCGCTTCTTCATCACGCTTCAAGCCGGATGGAGAGACGGGGGAGTGCACAGAAGACAATAGCATTTGAATCAGCTTTGCTTCGGCTTCGGTGATCGTCTCTGCTCCCGCTTCAAAGGCAAGCACGGAAGATGATTGATACTTCAATAGCCAGACCCATCGTTGATCTTGATGGAACGGTCCAAATTCATTTCCCCCGGATCGCCGTACCAGCTCGTTCCATGCCTCAAGCTCCCAGTTCGATTCCGTCAAGGACGTGTCCACGATGTTCTCCACTTGCTGCTTCAGCAATTTGATATCCATGAGCTGACTTTCCCTCGATCCTTTGTAGTGTTAAATATTTTTATTTTATCATACCCTTTACCGGAAGCGTAAATCTTGCCATTATTGCCGATGTCGCCAAAACACAAAAAAAGCCGTTAACCGTAAAGTTAACGACTTCTAGAGATGAGCCATGAAGGACTCGAACCTTCGACACCCTGATTAAAAGTCAGGTGCTCTACCAACTGAGCTAATGGCTCATAAAAAAAACTGGTGGAGGCTGATGGATTCGAACCACCGAACTCGTCAGAGAACAGATTTACAGTCTGCTGCGTTTGGCCACTTCGCTAAGCCTCCATAATACCTATGTTGCCCGAGCAAATCATAAATGATCCTGGGATAACATAGAAGTGGCTCGGGACGGAATCGAACCGCCGACACGAGGATTTTCAGTCCTCTGCTCTACCGACTGAGCTACCGAGCCATATGCAATTTGGTCAAAAAAATAAAGTGGTGAAGTTGTCCACTTTCCCACTTTGTGGTGAAAATAAACTTAAATGGCGGAGCCGACGGGATTCGAACCCGCGGTCTCCTGCGTGACAGGCAGGCATGTTAGGCCTCTACACCACGGCTCCGCAAAAAAAATGGTGCCGGCGAGAGGACTTGAACCCCCAACCTACTGATTACAAGTCAGTTGCTCTACCAGTTGAGCTACACCGGCACGGTGTAAATAGAAGAAAGATTTATAGATGGTGGAGGCTGAGGGGCTCGAACCCCCGACCCTCTGCTTGTAAGGCAGATGCTCTCCCAGCTGAGCTAAGCCTCCAGGATAATATGGTAGCGGCGGAGGGGATCGAACCCCCGACCTCACGGGTATGAACCGTACGCTCTAGCCAGCTGAGCTACACCGCCATATTAAGTTACAGCTTGTACAAATGGCGGAGAGAGAGGGATTCGAACCCTCGCACCGCTTACGCAGTCTAACCCCTTAGCAGAGGGTCCCCTTATAGCCACTTGGGTATCTCTCCAAGCCATAAATTCAAGGTATTAATCCTTGAAAACTGGATACGAAACGAATTTGCGTTATTTTTGGATAAGCCCTCGACCGATTAGTACCTGTCAGCTCCATACATTGCTGCACTTCCACCTCAGGCCTATCAACCTCGTCGTCTTCAAGGGGTCTTACTCATTGGGAAATCTCATCTTGAGGGGGGCTTCACGCTTAGATGCTTTCAGCGCTTATCCCTTCCGCACTTAGCTACCCAG
>NZ_LN909035.1 GCF_001486585.1 Paenibacillus senegalimassiliensis | reverse complement strand
GCGGCGTCACCGTGACCACCGGCGGGCCGGGGGCACCGGCTGCCGGCAAGTCCGCGAGCCCCGGCGACTTCAGTGCCGGGGACAAAGTCTCCCATGCCAAGTGGGGCGTCGGCACGGTCGTCTCGATCAAAGGCTCCGGCAACGATACGGAGCTGCAAATCGCCTTCCCGGCCCCGACAGGCGTCAAGCGCCTCTTGGCCGGCTTTGCTCCGATCACCAAGGTGACCGAAGCCGAATAAACGTTGCTTTCTGGCGCATATGCGCGTATATTTGTCTCCACCGGAGGGCATCGTGTAACCAGAACTTGCATAAGTTGCTTGTTTTCATTCGTTTTTCATAACGGAGCGGGCCTCCCCGGCCTTCTCCGTTTCTTACATACCTATATCTATTGAAGGAGGGTTATCCCTGCATGGACGTGATGCAAAGAATGGAACAGCTTGTCGAACTGCTTGGGCAGTACAACTATCACTACTATACGTTGGATCAGCCGCTGGTGAGCGATAAGGAATACGATGTGCTGTACGACGAACTAGTAGCCTTGGAGGCACAGACGGGGATTACGCTGCCGGACTCACCCACGTTAAGAGTGGGGGGCGAACTACTGGAAGGCTTCAAGCCCCATCGCCATCTGGCCCCACTGTGGAGTCTGGATAAGGCGCAGAATGAAGACCAGTTGCAGAATTGGAACGCTCGCGTCCTACGGCTGATTGCTGACTATAATGTGAAAAATCCCGAGACCCCGCTCCCTGACCCTAGCTATGTAGTGGAACTCAAGTTTGACGGCTTGACCCTGAATCTTACGTATACCGACGGCAAGCTGGTGCAGGCCTCCACGCGGGGGAACGGCGTTGTTGGCGAAGGCATTCTCGCCCAAGTAAAGACGATCAAATCCGTTCCATTAAGCATTCCTTATGCGGAAGGGACTATCGAAGTGCAGGGAGAAGGTATCATGAACCTTTCCGTACTGGCCAAGTATAATGAGACGGCTGCAGAGCCGCTCAAGAATGCTCGTAATGCAGCAGCCGGTGCTTTGCGCAACCTTAATCCGCGGACGACCGCTGACCGGAAGCTGAGCGCCTTCTTCTATAATGTGGGCTATACGGATGAGCTCCAATTCCAGGATCATCGTGAGATGATGGAATTTCTCAAGAACAATCGCTTTAAAGTGAATCCTTACGTGACCTATCACGACAATTTTGCGGAAGTGATGGAGGAACTGAGGCTGATCGTAGAGCGGCGCTCGGCGCTGGATTATCTGATCGATGGGGCCGTCATCAAGCTAACGGATATGGCGACCCGGGAAGTGCTGGGGTACACGGATAAATTTCCACGTTGGGCTGTCGCCTTCAAGTTCGAAGCCGAAGAGACGACGACTATTCTTGAATCGGTTACATGGAATGTAGGACGTACGGGGAAAATCACACCGCTTGCCAAGGTAGAAGCCGTGGAGTTGGCGGGAGTGACCGTCCAGAACTGTACGCTGAACAACGTGGGCGATATTGAACGCAAAAATTTGAAATTCGCCTTGGGCACTCGGGTGTTCATACGCCGCTCGAATGATGTCATTCCGGAGATCCTCGGCAAGGTGACCGATGAACAGGATGGCGGGGAGATTCTCTATCCCGAGGTTTGTCCGGCCTGCGGCACGGTGCTGGAGCAGCGGGGAGCGCATCTGTTCTGCAACAATCGGCTGGGCTGCAAGCCACAGATTGTGGCCCGCATCACTCACTTTGCTTCACGCGATGCGATGGATATTGAGACCTTTAGCGAGAAGACGGCAGAGCAATTGCATGATGAACTGAACGTGCGCGAGCCAGCCGATCTGTACACGCTACAATTTGAGGATCTGATCAAGTTGGAGCGCTTTGGCGAGAAGAAGGCGAACAACTTGCTGGAGGCCATCCGGCAGAGCAAGGAACGTGACTTGGCGTCCTTCCTGTTCGCCCTGGGCATTCCGAATACCGGCAAATCGACGACCAAAGCCTTGGCCGATCATTTCGGCAACCTGGCCGCGGTGATGACGACGACGGCGGAAGAGCTTATTACCTTGCCAGATATCGGCGGCATTGTGGCCGAGAGCATCGTATCCTTCTTCGCTGATCCTTTCCAGCAAGAGGGGATTCGGCGGATGCTGGAGCAGGGAGTGGCTCCGCGAGCCTCCGAACCTGCGGCTGCGCCCGTCACGGATTCCTACTTCTCAGGTAAGACCGTCGTCCTTACGGGCACACTGCACCTGCTTGGCCGGGATGAGGCGACGAAGCGGCTGGAGGCGCTGGGCGCCAAGGTGACTGGCAGCGTATCAAAGAAGACTGATCTGGTTATTGCCGGCGAGAAGGCAGGGAGCAAGCTGACCAAAGCTCAGGAGCTGGGCATACCTGTGATTGAGGACGAGAATGAATTAATTCGGCTTCTGGAAGGAGGGCTTTTGTAGCAGTAATCCGGCTGTATTCAGGAGAGCCTGTATGCTTGCTTTTCCCTATAAATGTTTACTATAATCCGACCTTTGCAGTTCCTAAGAACTGTTTTAGGTCGGATTTTTTCTAGAAAAGGAAACTATTTCTTCCTTCATTCGTTCTATCTATAGAGGACTCTATTAAAATATCTATATTTTGGAGGTAAAGATGAAGGGATCATGGTTACATAAGGGGCTCATGGTGTTATTGGCTTCCGTCGTGCTTGCGGGCTGTACCAGCCGTCCGGCACCAGAAGCAGAGCAGACATCCAGCCTGAAGGTCATGTTTATGGATGAGGGGTATTTCTTCCAGCAATATGGTGATTTATTTGCCATGGAGAAGCCAAATATCGAGATCGAGGTTGTCAGTACGAATAGCATTTATCGCGACAACCCTGACGGCGTCACGGACTATACTAAAGCTCTTGAAGAATTTATAGAGAAAGAACAGCCGGATGTTGTCATGTTAAATACGGAGTCTTATGAGAAAATGGCTTCCGAAGGCAAACTGGCAGAACTGGACACGTTAATCGAACGGGATAAATATGATACCGAATCGATTTACCCTGCTCTGATGGAAATCCTTAAGGATAAAGGGGGCGGCAAGCTGTATGGTTTGTCCCCAACCTTTTACGGGAATGCCATCTTCTACAATGCTGATTTGTTTGCCAAATATGGTATCGAAGTACCGCATGACGGGATGACCTGGCAGGAGATTCTGGATACTGCACGGCGTTTTCCTACCGATGGAGATAAGGATACTAGGGTGTATGGCTTTGGTACAAACTATGGCATGACGATGGATCAACTGGCATCCAACATTGCGAGTACACAAGGCTTGAAGTTTATCAACACGGATACCATGAAGGTTACGCTGAACACGGATTCCTGGAAGCAAGCTTACAAGCTGGCAATGGATGCGATGGACTCTCAGGCCATCTATAATCCGGGGGACGACATGTTCCAGGGCGGATCAATGGAGGATTACTATAAGAGCCAACTGTTCATGATGGGACGTATGGCGATGACAGTAGACGGTTCTTATATGCTGCAAAGCCTTAAGGATGCGCAGAATCAAGTCAAGGACTACCAGCCGTTCCAACTTGGGGCTGTAGCAGGACCCGTGGATCCGGCGGACCCTGAAACATCGCGGAATATTTTCTTTAACGATATCTTTGGTATTCGGGCCAACTCTCCTAATGCGGATGCGGCTTGGGAATTTATCAAATTCATCAACGGCGAGAAGTTTGCCAAGGTGAAATCGAGAACGATGAACGGTGGCTTGTTGTCTCGGATGAATGTAACCAAGGAATTTAATGGGATGAACCTGGACGTATTTTATAAGTTGAAGCCAAGTCTTAGTAATGATCGAAGCGAGGATTATACCAAAATTCCAGACGCATTTAATATGGAATACTACGGCATTCTGACCCGGGAGATTCAACTGGCCCAGGACAAGAAGAAGTCCATTGATGAAGCGCTCCAGACCATTGAGAGTGAAGCGCAGGCTCTTTTGGATAAGGCGATCAAGGACGAGGCCGCGGGAAAAACGTCGAGTGACGGCAGCACAGCCGGAGAAGATGGCGGAGCAGCTACATCTGGCGAGAGCGGCGCTGAAACAGGCGAGGCAACTGAGGTCATTGTAGTAGAGTAGCGCTTACCATCTACAGATGCTCAACGCATAAATCACATAATCCCCTTATATGGGGACAACGTACAATAGCCACTTCAACAGAGGTTAGCCAAAGTCAACTCGACTGGGGCTAACCTCTTTTTTTGCACACGCACTTGTTATTGAAAAGTTAGCGAATCGCCATAATTATCGGTTTGTATAGTACCCGCAAGAGCTGATTTTACCTTATAATCTTCGGGAGGTTGTAACCGAGCGACAAGAAAATACGCATATCACCAAGCGGGGAGGGAGCACAACGTGCAGAAGACAAGATGGTTGTTAAATGGTATTGTCATGATTTGCTTTATGGATTTGTTTGTTCAGTTGCCCGTGATGGGGCCTTTTGCACAAAGCCTGGGGGCGGGGTCATTTCAGATTGGACTTGCTGTGGGTCTGTACTCGCTAACTAATATGCTGGGTAATATGATTGCGGGAATATGGATTGACCGATTCGGCGGCAAGCCGATACTACTCACGGGGTTATTGCTGACGGCAAGCATTATTTTGCTGTATCCGCTTGTGCAGCAACCGACGCATTTGTTGATGGTTCGGGTGCTGCACGGCTTGTCCGGTGGATTGCTCGTTCCGAGCGCATTTACATTAGTATCCCGCTATGCCTCCGGTCGGGGGCAGGGCCGATCGATGGCCTTATCCGGCGCGGCCGTTGGAGTGGCGGCCATTGTAGGCCCGGCATCGGCGGGGATTTTGAAGGCTAGTGTAGGATTGGATAGGCTATTCATGAGCCTTTCAGGTTTGCTGGTGATGGGTGCAATTCTGGTATGGGTAGGGGCACCTAAATCTACAAAAGGAAAAGAAGAGGAAGCTGGATCAATCAGGGTGCGGGAATCCCGATCAGCTTTCTTGGCTGCCATTCGTCAGAAGTCCGTGATTCAATCGTATTTTGGAGCCTTCTCTTTAATGTTTGCTATGGGGGCATTAACGTTTAGCTTGCCCTTGAAAGTGGACGCCCTGGGCTTTCCTGTCCAGACAGCCGGTATGATGCTTAGTGTATTTGGTGTAGTTGCCATCTGCATGTTCCTGCTACCGACCAACCGTATGTTTGATCAAGGCTCCCCTTTAAAATTGAGCTTGGCAGGCGGGCTATTGGTGATCATCTCTCTATTTGCCCTTTCACTCATGCAACATCGGATAGCTATGTTTGGCGTAATGGCTGTGTATGGGCTTGGATTTGCGCTATTATTTCCTTCGTTGAACGCACTGCTAGTGAAGCACATAGCTTCTGAACACAAGGGGAAGGCGTTTGGGTTGTTCTATGCTTTCTTTTCCCTAGGTGTCGTTGCCGGTTCCTCCGGCGTGGGAGCATTTACAGAAAATTATGATACTGCTCTGCGAATTGCCGCCATATTCTTATTGTTATCTTGCGGTTTGTTGATCGTTTGGCAGTTTGTCCGTAGTGGACGGCGGATAATCGCAAAGTCCTGACCCGATTCCCTGCCTTCTGCAGGTCATTGAGAACCCGATAAGGTGGGGGGCTCCCGACTGTTAACGAGGATAAAGTACATTTTGCAGCACTCATGAGATAGTCCTGAAAATTCATGTTGCAAAAACAATCCTGGCGTGATACATTATTACTTGTCGCTTCGGACGGCATCTTGCCGAAAGGCTGGTGAAGATGTCAAAAAAGAAGTTGACATGATATGAGCAATTGAGTATAATAAATAACTGTTCGACAAAAACTGAGAGACATTGGATGATGTCGAATAGTGCAAGCAAGTTCTTTGAAAACTGAACAAATGGAACACGTCATTGAAACAAACGATTTTAACAAATCGTCAGTAAGTTTTAAATGAGCAAGTCAAACACTTTATTGGAGAGTTTGATCCTGGCTCAGGACGAACGCTGGCGGCGTGCCTAATACATGCAAGTCGAGCGGAGTTATTCGGGAGCTTGCTCCTGAATAACTTAGCGGCGGA
>NZ_LN909034.1 GCF_001486585.1 Paenibacillus senegalimassiliensis | reverse complement strand
CGGTCGAGGGCTTATCCAAAATAGCTCCGAAGAGTGGCGTCAGGCTGAATAAGCCGTGAAGAGCACTTCAGGAGAACTAATTCGCAAATTCGTTTCGTATCCAGTTTTCAAGCGATTAAACGCTTGACCCGTTTGGTGGCGATGGCGGAGGGGTTCCACACGTACCCATCCCGAACACGACCGTTAAGCCCTCCAGCGCCGATGGTACTTGGACCGAAGGGTCCTGGGAGAGTAGGACGCCGCCAAGCAATGACGAGAAGCACCGTCGAGGTTATACTCGATGGTGCTTTTTTCTATTTTAGCTTGTCCGCCTGGGAGAGACATGATAAAGGTGTCAAATGTTTAGACTCTTTCAAAAGGAATGTAACCTTTTTGTTACCGACAGTTATGCAACACTCGCTATAATTAAGATGGTGCCTTAGCGTATAGGTCATTTAGCCTATGAAACATCTGATTTTTAACGACAACAGGACTATTTTTTATCATAATGGCAAGGAGGAATCAACCATGCAGCGAAGGGGAATACAACATTCCTTATACCTCATGTTAGGAGTATTGATGATGGTATTTGTCATCGCTGGCTGTACATCTTCTGAGCCTGGGTGGACGGATTTTGTAGGAGCAGCGGTAGACAAGAGTTTCCCGGTCCCGAAGGAAGCCAAGCAAAGTGAAACGGTATTAAATAACTCCAAGATGGATTATGTACATTACTCACTGACTGGACTTCATGAGAGCAAGGATGTGCCTGAAGCTTATGAGCAAGTCATTGCAGAGTGGGGTTGGAAAGAACTGAAAGAGGAAAGTACAGGAACGACCTGGGTATATGAAAAGGGAAAACAAATCGTACAGTTGACGATCCATGAAAATTCCTTCACGGTGCTTATTCCTAAGCCGGAGAGAAAAATGGTGATTCAGGGCTTGGAGAGTAGCCCTTAATAAAGAGACTTGGTTGAATGAAACAAGCCAGTTCCTGTGATAGAGGCAGGAGCTGGCTTTTTATCGTACGGTGGTGTTGTGAGCGCTTTATTGCATGTAGTAGGAAATATCCAGATTCGTGATCTTGATCATTCCATCCTTGCGCTGTCCCCGAAGTACTGCAAATACAATAAAGCGGGGGAAGATGAGCCAGGCATGCCAGAACATTAGCGAGAGTACAAAGGCTATAGGTGACCAAGGGATCAGAATCAGAATGACGAGACAACCGATCCAGGCCGAATTAAGGTATACCCTGCGATAAGTAGAATAAGCCACATGCTGATCCGGCATATATCCGATCCAAGGCAGGCTCCGGGAAAAATACCAGCGTTTGCGGTACGATCGACTCGTCAGGATTAGAATGGACCGGGACATCACATATTGAATCCATACGGTGACTGGAGCGGCCAGCAAGAAATAGAACAGACTGGTCCAGGAGATAAAGAACATTTCGGCAGCAAGCCAGATAAAGGGCAAAACGACCAGACTGCTAATTAAGGATTTAGGCAACATGACTTTTTTAAGTAATTTATAGTTATAAAAGGTTGGTTGCAATTCGGTTTCAGCGGACATTGATGAATGATCCTCCTTCAACGGTTCATGGACCCTCTAAAGCGGATAAGCTCTTCTTAATATATCGGATGAAAAAAAAGAATAATGAAGATGCTGGGTACAAACACAGGAATGCCCGGGGTGACATAGGATAAAGTAGGGCAGCGGACTATGAAAAGGTTTAAAATAATAGAATCTGTGTCATACTGATAGTAAAACGAACAAGGTGGGATCGGGCATGGATCATTTGGCGGTTAGAACTTGCATTATTTGCGGGGAACCGAAGAGTGAGGGCATTCATATTGTTTCTGAATTTATCTGTGACGCATGTGAGGCTGAAATGGTGCACACGGATGTGCAAGAAGACAAATATCATTTCTTTATCCATCAAATGAAGCAGATTTGGGTGCAAAATAATGCGTAGAAGAAATATTGGCTGAAAGGACCTGTTCTTTAAGGGAGCAGGTCCTTTTATATTGCTCTATCAGGCCAAGTAGCGGTAAAATGAAGCCAAGGTATAAGTGATTGCTACTTATTCTTATTTGTGAAGTTACGTTTAGCCGGAAGGATCAGGAATAGATATGTTTGAGGAAATGCATAATGCTCCCTTACACGAAGCACTGCGGGAATACAAGAAGAGGAAAGACACATCGTTTCATGTACCTGGACATAAGGATGGACAGGCCTGGCAGGGGTATTCTGATGATGAGGATGTGCTTGCTCAGGTAATGGGGATCGATGCCACGGAGATTACCGGCACCGATGACCTTCACCATCCGCAGGGGGTGATACGGGAGGCACAGCGGCTGGCCGCCATCCAGTTTGGGGCGGAGGAGACCTATTTTTTGGTCGGCGGCAGCACCGCCGGCAACCTGGCTTTGATCCTGAGCGTATGTACTACGCCAGGCGATGTGTTGCTCGTGCAGCGAAACGTCCATAAATCCGTGATTCACGGATTAATGCTTGCGGGAGCTCACGCGGTATTTTTGGCGCCGCAGCAGGACCCCGGCAGCGGCCTTAGCACTCTCCCAAGCGCAGCAACTGTGGGAGAGGCTCTACGCCGCCATCCCGGCGCTAAGGGGGTGCTGGTCACGCACCCGAATTATTACGGGATGGGCGCATCGCTTCGGCCGCTGGCTGATATCTGCCATGCGTATGGGGTACCGCTGCTTGTAGATGAGGCGCATGGCGCTCACTTCGGGCAGCATCCGGCGCTGCCGGAGAGCGCGCTAGCCGCAGGGGCTGATGGCGTTGTGCAGTCGACGCATAAAATGCTGACTGCGCTCACGATGGGCGCCATGCTGCATGTTCAAGGCGGGCTGCTTGATCGCACGCTACTGAAGCAGCGGCTGGCTATGCTACAGAGCTCCAGCCCGTCCTATCCGATCATGGCTTCGCTTGATAGAAGTCGAAGCTTACTGGAGGCATACGGCCCAGCCCTGCTAGAGAAAGGGCTGACTGCCGCAAGGGAGATTCGGGAAGGCTTGAAGCAACTGTCACGCTTTGCTGTGGTGGAGCCACCGGGCGCCAGCGGAGAGCCTGCTGCATATACTATACAAGATCCTTGGAAGCTTGTTATTTACGATGCAGCAGGTGATTTGAGTGGTTATGATTTACAGGAAAGGCTGGAGGCAGAAGGTTGCGTTCCGGAGATGAGTGATGATCGGTATGTTGTGCTTGCTTTGGGGCCAGGGACTACGTCACGCCATGCCCGTCATTTGCTGACAGCGTTGCAGCGAATTGCAGAAGTTGAAATGAAGCCAGGCGATAAAGCTGCTACATCTACATTATCTGCTAATTTTTCCGAGAGTGTGCAGGCCTCAGATGTTCTTTCTCGACAAATTTCCACGTGGAACAATGAAGAGGAGGATTTGCAGTTTGCTATATCGGAGCCTGTTGCTTTTGGTCTGACTCCCGTATCGTCTGAAGAGATTGAGACGATCCCTGTGGAGCAGAGTACAGGCCGCCTGGCCGCAGAAATGGTTATTCCTTATCCGCCAGGGATCCCCTTGGTGTATGGGGGGGAGAGAATTACGGAAGCTCTCGCAGAGCGGTTGATTGAACTAAGGAATAGCGGTGCTAAATGCCAAGGAGCCGCTGATTCACAACTGTACACCATTCAGGTATTGAAGGAAGAAAGCTAGCAGCACAATATTTTTTATATAGAAAGCAGGTACAGAACTACATGAATCATCAAGCCAAGGGACTGTTCATTACGCTTGAAGGAGGTGATGGATCGGGCAAGACTACCGTCATGCGGGAAATGGAACAAGTGCTCAGAGAGCAGGGAGTGGAGTTTGTTACTACCCGTGAGCCAGGTGGCATCGAAATTGCTGAAAAGATTCGCAGTATTATTTTAAATCCACAGCATACGGCGATGGATGCGCGTACAGAGGCGCTTCTGTATGCCGCCTCGCGAAGACAGCATCTGGCGGAGAAGGTAGAGCCTTCACTGGATAAGGGGATAACCGTTCTCTGTGACCGTTTTCTCGACAGCAGCTTGGCTTATCAAGGTTATGCCCGTGGGCTTGGCATGGATGAGGTTCTGGAAATTAATTTATTTGCGACTAAGGGACGTTTCCCCGATCTGACCTTTTATCTGGATATTACACCGGAGGCAGGGCTAGCTAGAATCGCTTCCAGTCAAAGTCGAGAGGTGAATCGGCTGGATATGGAGAGCCTTCAGTTCCATCAGAAGGTGAGGGAAGGGTATTTGCTTATCGCCGAAATGTATCCGGAGCGGATTCGAATTGTGGATGCTTCCCTCAGTAAAGAACAGGTGGCTGCTGAGATTCGCAGGCAACTTTCGGTAACATTAAAGGATTTCATGATCTAGCCGTCTAATAGTTTAATGTGGTACATTCTTTAATAAGAACGAGGAGGCGCTGCAAATGAAACTGATTGTTGCGATTATTCAAGATAAAGACAGCAACCGGCTGTCCAGTGCATTAGTGAAGGAGAATTATCGTGCCACGAAATTGGCGAGTACCGGTGGTTTTCTCCGGGCGGGTAACACCACTTTCATGATTGGTGTGGATGATCATCAGGTTGATTCCGTTCTGAATGTAATTCGTACCAGTTGCAAGGTGCGGGAGCAACTCGTGACTCCGGTTACGCCGATGAGTGGAACTACGGATTCATATTTGCCGCTGCCTGTAGAGGTACAGGTGGGGGGGGCGACGGTGTTCGTTCTTCCAGTAGACCGTTTCGAACACTTTTAAGGAAATCTAAAATACAGCTTCCGATCACGAAGGAATTCAGGGAGCGGAATCGGCGTCGAATCTTGAACTCTACCCGCGCCTTGCGCTGCTCACGTGGGATTTACCTACGCTGCGCTGCTCAGTCCCTGGTATCGTCCAACCTTCTTGGTGCTAGTAACCTGTATTTTAGATCTTCATTGGAATAGGTCATCTAAAATACAGCTTCCGATCACGAAGGAATTCAGGGAGCGGAATCGGCGTCGAATCTTGAACTCTACCCGCGCCTTGCGCTGCTCACGTAGGATTTACCTACGCTGCGCTGCTCAGTCCCTGGTATCGTCCAACCTTCTTGGTGCTAGTAACCTGTATTTTAGATCTTCATTGGAATAGGTCATCTAAAATACAGCTTCCAACCACGAAGAAGATTCAGGGAGTGGAATCGGCGTCGAATCTTGAACGAATATACTATATTTAAGAATAGGTGGTGAGGGCTTTGAAAATTGATCCGGGATATCGGCCGCTCAAAAGTGGGTTGGGAGTAAGCGAAAGCCCTGCCAAACCGGTGCAATCCAAAAGCTTCTCGGATGTGATGCAGCAGCATGGGCATCAGGCCACACAAGAGGAATTGAACCGCAAATTCAAGGAGATTCAGATGCAAGGCGATCGGCTGGCTAAGTCGATGACGGTTCGTGAACTGAAGGCCTATAGATTGATGGTCAAGCGGTTCCTTGAGGATACTGTCCGGAGAGGCGTGACCATTAAGGAATCGAAGGGCTGGGATCGCCGCGGCCGGGGGAAACGCTATAAGCTGTTGGATGAGGTGGATTCGGCGCTGCTTGCCATGGCAGAGGAACTGCTGGAGACGGAGCAGGGCAAAATTGAACTGCTGCAGAAGATCGGTGAGATTCGCGGCATGTTGATTAATCTTTGTTTCTAGTATTGTGGTTGTTGAAAGGACGAAATAAATAAAATGTCATTCCAGAATATCATCGGGCAGGATACGGCGAAGCAACTGCTGCAAAGCAGCCTGCGGCGCCAGGAAATATCTCATGCCTATCTGTTTAGCGGACCGCCTGGAAGTGGGCAAATGGAAATGGCCATGGCTTTCGTCCAGGCGTTGTTCTGCACTCAGGGCGAGAACGACGACGCATGTGGAGAATGTCTGGAGTGCCGCAAGGTGCTGCATGGCAACCACCCAGATTTATTTACGGTAAAGCCTGACGGGGCTACGATTAAAATAGAACAAATCCGCCAATTGCAGCGGATTTTCTCATATCGTTCGGAGAGTGGTAATCCGAAAGCCTATATTATCGACGAAGCGGACAAGATGACGGTTCAGGCAGCTAACAGCTTGCTGAAGTTCCTGGAGGAGCCCCCTTCTCCAGCAGTTGCTATTCTATTGTCCGATAATGGACGGGCCTTGTTGCCGACCATTCAATCCCGTTCGCAGTGGGTCCCATTTTCACCACTTGATCCAGGGCGTATGCTCCAGATTTTGGCGGATGAGGGATTTTCGCCAACATTAGCACGAAGTGCTGTTCATGTTGCGGCAGGACTAGGATCGTGCCGTGATCTTATCAAACAGAATTGGTTTGCAGAAATTAGAAACGTAGTGTTACAATTAGGGAAGGAAATCGCAGGCCGTGGCGGTTCTCCATTAATTACTGCACAACAAGAATTGTTCAAATCCGGGTTATCCGATCATTTGGACATGTTGTTTAATCTTTTTCATTTGTGGTTTAAGGATATGATCCATGCGCTCTATCATAAACATGATCAGATCGTTTTCATAGATGAGCTTGAATTTATTAACCGGCACGCATCTTCGCTAAGCGCAGAACAATGGATTGATGCGATGGCGTTGGCTGCGGAAGGCAAGAAGAAGCTTCGCCAGCATATGAATGCCCAGCTTTGTGTGGAGCAATTCGTGATTGCGGTGGAAGGATTGCGGTAATCCGCAGATTTGGAGTACCAGAGGAAAGAAAGACGACGTAGGGAAAGACCAGATACAGAGTAAGGCAGACCGTCAGGAAACTTCCTCCCCTGAGAGCAGGGATTGATTAACGAAAGCGGTTCACCAGTTTGGAGCTAGACGAGGGGGTTAGTTTTTGTATACTGTAGTGGGCGTTCGCTTTAAAAAAGCGGGCAAGATTTATTATTTCGATCCACTGGAGCTTCCTGTAGAGAAGGACCAGAGCGTGATTGTCGAAACCGCGCGTGGGATTGAATATGGTAAAGTGGTGATCGGCAAGAAGAAGGTCGGAGAATCCGATGTTGTTCTTCCACTGAAGAAAGTCATTCGGATTGCTGACGAAGCTGACGCCCGTGTTGTCGAAGAGAACAAGTTTGCGGCAAAGAATGCTTTTGCCACATGTTTAAATAAAATCAAGGATCACGAACTCAAAATGAAGTTGGTTGATGTGGAGTTTACCTTTGACCGCAACAAGATTATTTTCTACTTCACGGCTGAGGGGCGCGTCGATTTTCGCGAATTGGTCAAGGATTTGGCCAGTATCTTCCGAACACGGATTGAATTGAGGCAAATTGGGGTCAGAGATGAAGCGAAGATGCTGGGTGGTATTGGACCCTGTGGACGGATTCTCTGTTGTTCTTCCTGGTTGGGCGACTTCGAGCCGGTATCGATTAAGATGGCCAAGGATCAAAGCCTGTCGCTGAATCCGACGAAAATTTCCGGTTTGTGTGGGCGCTTGATGTGCTGCCTGAAGTATGAGCATGATAACTATGAGAGTGTCAAAGAAGAGCTTCCATCGGTAGGGAAAATGGTCATTACCTCGCTGGGCGACGGTAAGGTAGTGGGAATTAACGCCGGGTCGCGTACAGTGCATGTGCAATTGTTTGAAGTAGGCAAGGTGAAGGAGCTCCCCTTGGACGAGGTTGTTGTCAAATAGGAGCTTACTCATATAGAAAGACTTTAGAGATGACTCTGGGGTGGGAACTTGGAGAACAAGGATATTTTCACACATATGCAGACGCTGGAAACGCAAATGGGAAAAGTACACGGCGATTTGGGCAGCCTGAAGCTGGAGGTCAAGAAGCTGGTGGAAGAAAACCAACGGCTCCTGCTCGAGAATGAACAACTGCGCAAAATACTCAAGCTGGAAAGCACGGAGGGGCGTCTACCTCCCGGTATAGCCGAAGGCGCGGATGGGACAATACCACCGGGCAAAGAAGCCATCGACGTGGTAGGTGAGGGCTATGATAATTTAGCGCGCCTGTACCATGAAGGCTTCCATATTTGCAATGTTTATTATGGACATCTTCGCACGGAAGGCGATTGCCTGTTTTGTTTGTCGTTTTTGAATAAATAGTGAACCGTAGGGGATTCCCTACGGTTTTTTTAAAGTTTCGGGAAGGACGGAAATTGAGGTTTATGGACAAGGTAACTATATATGCTCAGGAACGAATTGATGATTTGCTCACCCATCAGCTCTCCATTATCCAGAGCGATGAGATCTTTAGCTTTTCGATGGATGCAGTGTTGCTTGCTCGGTTTGCGGCTGTACCCAAATACGGGAAGGTTCTTGATTTGTGCACGGGGAATGGAGTAGTGCCCCTGCTGTTGTCCACTCGAACGCAGGCGACTATTGAGGGGATTGAAATTCAGCCGCGGGTGGCTGATATGGCGCGTCGTAGCGTGGTTATGAACGAATTGGAGCATCGCATTCATATCCGTGAAGGTGATTTGCGGGAACTTGTGCATATTACCGGACATGGAACCTATGATGCCATCACCGTCAATCCACCCTATATGCCCCTGACGACGGGGGAGACCAAGCTCAATGAGCATCAGGCCATCGCCCGCCATGAAATTTATTGTACGCTGGATGAAGTGGCCGCCGCCGCCATGCGTTTGGTGCGTCCTGGAGGCAAGGTCTCGATGGTCCACAAGGCACAGCGTTTGGGAGAGATTATTACTGTGTTGCGTCAGTACCGTCTGGAGCCTAAGGTGATTCGCTTTGTCCATCCTAGAATCGGAGCAGAGGCCAATATGGTATTAATAGAAGCTTTGCGCGATGGCAAGCCCGATATGCGGGTTATGCCTCCACTGATAGTATACGGAGAAGATGGGGGATATACAGAAGAAGTCATGAACATTTATTACGGACCAAAAGAGGGTAGATCATGAGCATACATGTACAAAAAAGCTTTGTTGCGAGTTCCGGTGAATCGGTCTTAGGGGAGAAGGGAAAGTTGTTTCTGGTAGGTACGCCCATCGGCAACTTGGAGGATATGACCTTCCGGGCGGTGCGTACGTTGCAGGAGGCAGATATTATTGCTGCGGAGGATACGAGACAGACGCGAAAGCTGCTAACGCATTTTAATATATCTCCTGCCAAACTGGTCAGTTATCATGAGCATAATAAGGCCGCCAGTGGGCCTGAATTGATACGCCTTATAATAGAAGGAAAAAATTTGGCATTGGTCAGTGATGCCGGTCTACCAGCGATTTCCGACCCCGGCAGCGATCTGGTGAAATTGGCACTGGAAGCGAATATTTCTGTCATTCCTGTACCTGGTGCTAATGCAGCTTTATCGGCTTTAATTGTCTCGGGTTTGCCCACAGAACGCTTCATGTTTTTAGGCTTTCTCCCCCGCGATTCAAAAGAACGTGGACAATTGCTGAAATCGCTGGAGGATGAGATGGGGACATTATTGATGTACGAATCCCCTCATCGTGTGATAAAGACGCTGGAGGCTCTGCTTGATGTTTGGGGCAACCGACGTATCGTATTAGCCAGGGAGTTAACGAAGCGCTATGAAGAACTGACTCGTGGATCGATTCAAGATTGTCTGGACTGGCTGCTGGAGCATCCTCCGCTTGGAGAGTATTGTCTGGTTATTGAAGGGGCGGGATCTGAAGAGGTTAAGGAAAGACAGGCGGCCTGGTGGCAAACGTTGTCGTTGGAAGATCATGTACGGCATTACGAGGAGCAGGAAGACTTGACGCGGAAGGAGGCGATGAAGAAAACAGCGCTTGATCGTGGAGTGTCGAAACGGGATATTTATAATCAACTTTTATAATATAGAAGCATTTTAAGCCGATAGTAAATTTTGGACAAAAAAAGGGTGCCCTCGCTAGGCCGGGTTCAAGCCAAGGAAGGCACCAAGGAGATATGAAAAAGGTTAGAATTAACAGTTTCAGTAAATCTATTATATACTATAATTCTTAATTTGTCACAGGGGTAGGAAGCTCAGTAATACATTCATGGCAAACAATTTTGCCTTTGAAGTATGTTACGTTTTCGGCATTACCGCAGAAGATGCAGGCTGGCTCATATTTCTTGAGCATAATCCGCTCGCCATCTACATAAATTTCAAGCGCATCTTTCTCGCCAATACCCAGGGTGCGACGCAATTCGATAGGGATAACAACGCGGCCCAACTCGTCGACTTTTCTTACGATACCTGTTGATTTCAACATACTGATGATAGCCCCTTTCAGTTCATTTTTAATCGTCATTTTTCGACATTGTTCTATCTTTTATGATATTTATAATACCAACGATTGCCAGAATAGTCAACCTATTTATGGCAGAGTTCTTTGTTATTTCTAAATTTTTTTGATGAATATCTCTGAAAAGCATGATTATACCTAGGAAGTTAGTGATATTCTATAATTCGACATTCGACAAAGACTATATATGACTTTATACGACAATATTCGACAAAAACCTTCGACATTAGTCATTTTTTCGTCATTTCAATAAAAATGAAGAGGAGTGTGTGAACCATGTATCGTCAACTTCGTGAAGAAAAGGTATTTAAGGACCCCGTACACAATTATATTCATGTGCAGGATGAAGTGATTTGGTCGCTCATTAATACGTCCGAGTTCCAACGTCTTCGTCGGATTCGTCAATTAGGTACTTCGTATCTGACATTCCATGGTGCAGAGCACAGTCGCTTCTCGCATTCGCTAGGTGTTTATGAAATTACGCGCCGAATTATTTCTCAGTTTGAACGCGGGGGTTATGCAGACTGGCCTGGGGAGGAGAAATTAGTAGCTTTATGTGCGGCACTGCTGCACGATCTGGGCCATGGGCCATTCTCTCACTCCATTGAGCAGGCCTTCGAGATGGACCATGAGGATTGGACCTGCAAAATTTTGCTCGGGGATACCGAGGTAGGTAACGTGCTGCGCCGAATTTCTTCTGATTTTCCAGAGAAGGTGGCTTCCGTCATTCGGAAGGACTATGATAATCCGATCGTGGTTAATCTGGTATCCAGTCCTCTCGATGCGGATCGAATGGACTATCTGCTGCGTGATGCCTATTTCACCGGGGTGAACTACGGTACGATTGATATGGACCGAATTTTGCGGATGCTGCGGCCTTTCCAGGGGAGGGTGGTAGTGAAGGAGTCGGGAATGCATGCTGTGGAAGATTATCTGATGTCCCGTTATCAGATGTATTGGCAGATTTACTTCCATCCGGTGACACGCAGTTCAGAAATTATTCTTCGCCAAATCCTGCGCCGGGCAAAAGAACTATATCGGGAGCATTATGAGTTTGAATTCCTACCCTACCCGCTTCCTAGCCTCTTCGACGGCAACATAAACGTTCGTGATTATCTGCAGTTGGACGAGGCATTGATGCAAACGGCCTTCATGCAGTGGACTCGGGAGGCGGATGAGCGGCTAAGCGACCTGTGTATCCGGTTTTTAAATCGGAAATTGTATAAATATGTAGAGGTTGAGACAATTGATCTGGAAATGTTGGGACAAATTCGTACCGCTTTTGAACAGGTAGGGTTAAATCCGGATTACGATATGGAAATTGATTTTCCAACCGATCTACCTTATGATGTGTTCCGTCCGGATGAGGGGATCGGGGAGAAGCAAATTCTGTTATTGGACCGCCAGGAGCAGTTGCGGGAAATCTCTGAGGTGTCCGATATTGTCAGGTCGATTAGCGGACTGCATCGGGGGAAATATCATTTGTATTATCCCGACAATAAGTTATGCGCTGTCATGGATCAGTTACCCCAGGAAGTTGCGCAAATTTTTAAACAACGCATTTAGGAGGTCAGAGGACATCATGTTATTTGATACACATACACATTTGGATGCGACCCAATTTGACGAAGATCGCGAGGAAGTGATTGCGCGTGCCGTAGAACAAGGGGTTACGCGAATGATTAACATTGGGTTTAATCGGGAGACAATCCCGACAACGATGAAGCTGGCCGAGTCTTATGACTTCATTTATGCTGCGGTAGGGTGGCATCCTCAAGATGCCATTACGATGCAGGAGGGCGATTTGGACTGGATTGCTGAATTATGCAAGCATGAGAAGGTAGTCGCTATCGGCGAGATTGGACTGGATTATTATTGGGATACATCCCCTAAAGAGGTACAACATGAGGTGTTCCGCAAGCAAATCGGACTGGCTCGCAGTCTTGGTATGCCAATCTGCATTCATAATCGTGATGCCCATGAGGATGTAGTGAAAATTTTGCGCGAAGAAAAAGCCCATGAAGTGGGAGGCGTCATGCACTCTTACTCTGGCAGTTGGGAAATTGCCAAAATGTGTCTGGATTTGGGATTTCATTTGTCGTTTGGCGGACCGATTACGTTTAAAAATGCAAAGCAGCCGAAGGAAGTGTTGGCGAAGACACCTCTTGACCGATTACTGATCGAGACGGATTCCCCTTATTTAACACCACATCCATTTAGAGGGAAACGAAATGAGTCTGCTCATGTGCGCCTGGTTGCCGAAATGGCTGCCGAGCTAAAAGGGGTAACCTTTGAGGAAATTGCCCAAATTACCACTCAAAATGCACTGGAACGATTTGGTATTACGAGTATTTGAGAGATAAACGAATGAAAAAACGAGGATTTCGGAAAGATTAATACATTTTAACCATTAAAACGGATATAATTACATTTTTTTAACCATTTATTTAAAAAAACGTGGTTGATTCGTCCTTTACAACATGCATCGAAACAGGATAGAATTTTTTCAGTGATCGTTTTGGTCCGTTTCGAACACTTGAAATTTGGATCACTCGATGCTTGATTCCATGAACCAGTCTCGCTGAATCTCCGAATGGAGAACGGGGGAACCAATGCAAGCGACTAGCGGCGAATTTGCCAACTGCGCTCGTATTTGATTTCTTTACCAGGGTCTATGGGGTGAATTCGAGGTCATTGCGCCATGAGCGAATGTACTGAGAAGGGGCGGCTCTCTTTCGTCCTAACCCGACAGCTAACCTCGTAAGCGTATCAAGAGAGGTAACTCGTGCAGCCTACTACACCAAGACCATCAGGAAGCCACGAAGGAGTTCCTCTAACTCTTTCTTTAGGCTTCTTTTGTTTTGAATAAAAGTAGTAGGGTCATCATACTGTTGATAAACAGGAGGTGACACCCGCAGGGCAGACTGGGAAAGGATACGAAATGCAAGTGAGCAAGGGGCGCATTTCGTAAATCAAGAATGTAGTCGCGTCAAATGTAATTGTGCATCGATCTTGACGGCGAGGCTATGTAAGGAGGACGGAAGATATGGGCATTTTCCACAAAGAGGAGACCCATGAATCACGCTCATCCAGCATGTCTTACGCATTGCGATGGAAGCAGTTAAATATTCGTCAGGTTGCGCTCGTCGGCGTTCTGACCATCGCGGTAATCATCATCATCCTCATATGGCTGTATGGCCAGCAAAATAAACAAATTTCCCTGGTTATCGACGGTAACGTCCAATCGGTGGAAACACGGGAAGACAGCGTTGCTGACCTGCTGGATGAACAGGCCATCAATCTGCATCCCAAAGATACATTATCGCGTCCGCTGGGTAGCGTGCTTACGGATGGCGACCGAGTCGTCATTGTACGGGCGGTTCCGGTAAAGGTGAGCGTGGACGGAGAGACAAAAACGACTTTCACTACCAAGGAGAAGGTCAAAGATGTGCTAGATGAGCTAGGTGTCACTTTGAATCAAGATGATAAGGTAACTCCTGCCCTGGACCGCAAGCTGGACGCGGATGCAGGAATCACAATTGTTCGGGTGAGCAAGCATCTGGTACAAACCGAAGAAGCTGTGCCTTTTAGCGTCGTGAAGACATCCGATAAGGAACTGCTGAAAGGGACGACGAAGGTCGTTCAGCCCGGCAGTGAGGGCATGGTCATTCACAACATCGAGAAAACCTATGAGGACGGAATATTCGTGACCAAGCGCTGGCTTGGCAAGGAGGTCTCGAAGGAGGCCCAGCCGAAAGTCGTGGCCGTAGGCACGAAGGAACCGACAGCCGTTCTGTCGGCCAGCATCAGCCGCAGTGCAAATACTGTGAACATTGGCGGCAATGCCACCAAGAACGGTGTCTCTTTTAAATATAAAAAGGTGCTTAAGAACGTTACGCTGACCGCCTACTCTTCGGAGCAAGAAGGAATCGGCACTCGTACGGCTTCCGGTACTCGTGTAACGGAGGGCAGAACGATTGCCGTTGACAAATCTGTCGTTCCGCTTGGCTGGTGGGTCTACATTGAAGGAATCGGGTTCCGCAAGGCTGAAGACACCGGCGGAGCCATCAAGGGAAATAAAATGGACGTTTACTATGACAGCTTGAAGACGGCTAAAAACTTTGGCCGTAAGAAAGGTCGTACTGTATACGTCATCGGCCCGACGAAGCCGGAATTAAACTAGCTTCTCCGTTTTACAATGCGGAAGAAGTGGGATACAATATGTACACAAAGTATTCAGGATGATGATAAAGACAGTGGATTAGAAGAGGATGAGAATCCTCTTCTTTTTGTTGTAGAGGCAATGGAAAGAAGGTAACTCAGATGATCAAGGAAGTCATCGTGGTGGAGGGCCGGGATGATACCGTCGCCGTCAAGCGAGCCGTTGAGGCGGATACGATTGAAACGGGCGGGTCAGCCATCAACGAGACTACGCTTACGAAGATTGCTCTGGCGCAAGAACGCCGGGGCGTTATTATATTTACCGATCCCGATCACGCAGGAGAACGGATTCGCAAAATCGTGGCGGCCCGGGTACCGGGGTGCAAGCATGCCTTCTTACCTGAAGCGGAGGCCACGAAGCGTGGGGATATCGGTGTGGAGAATGCTACGCCAGAGGCCATTCGTACGGCGCTGGCACGCTTGCATAACGAAGTGCCAGGGGTGGAGCCTATCATTGCCTGGGAAGACCTGATTGCGGCGGGACTCATCGTTCATCCGCAGGCAGCCGCGCGAAGAAAGGCGCTGGGAGAACTGCTCGGCATCGGATATTGTAACGGGAAGCAGCTATATAAGCGTCTAACGGTATTTCGCATTAGTCAGGAAGAATTTGCAGCAGCAATTGTGAAGCTGGAAGATAAAGGGGTTAACGAAACATGGGCATGAGGGAGGATATATCAACGCCTCGTCGAACGAAGGAAATTATCCATCGGCATGGCTTCTCATTCAAAAAAAGCCTGGGACAAAATTTTCTGATTGATCAGAATATTCTCGGCAAGATTGTGGCTGCGGCAGGCTTGGACGCGGACAAGGGAGCGCTGGAGATTGGACCGGGCATTGGTGCCTTGACGGAGAAGCTTGCTCGTGAGGCTGGCAAGGTTACAGCGGTAGAGATTGATCAGCGGCTACTGCCCATTCTGGAAGAGGTATTGGAGCCGTACCCGCATGTTCATGTCGTGCACGGGGATGTACTTAAGCTGGACCTTCAAGCGTTGTTTGCAGCAGAATTTGGCGGGTTGAATGGTGTTAGCGTGGTGGCGAACTTGCCATATTACGTGACGACGCCCATTCTGATGCGGCTGCTAGAGGAGAAGCTGCCTCTGGAGCATATTGTAGTCATGATCCAGAAGGAAGTAGCGCAGCGGATGTCGGCTTCTCCAGGCGGCAAGGATTACGGAAGCTTGAGTATCGCCGTGCAGTATTACAGTGTACCAGAGCTGATCTGCACGGTGCCTCACAGCGTCTTCATTCCTCAGCCGAATGTGGAGTCTGCTGTCATCCGCCTAACGGTTCGCAAGCAGCCGGCTGTTGCTGTACAGGACGAGGAATTCTTCTTCGATGTTGTTCAGGCTTCCTTCGCTCAACGGCGCAAGACGATCTCGAATAATTTGAAGAGCCGCTACTTCCCTAAAGAAGGGCGGGAACGGCTGGACCAGTTGCTGACGGAGACGGGAATTGTACCGTCACGGCGGGCCGAGACGCTAAGTATCGAGGAATTCGCTAAGCTATCCGATGTACTACTGGAGGCAGGCGTAAAGGAACTCCAATTGTAACCATTCACTGTATACGCCCATACGATGGGGTAGAGGTGATGGATTTGACGAATTTGGGAGACTTGGTCGTCCGCAAATCTTACGGTGGAGACGTGACGTTCCGAATTGAACGAATTGAGCGGAGCGAAGCTATCATCAAAGGCACGGAGTTCCGACTGCTGGCGGATGCGCCCTTGAACGATCTGATTAAGGTCGATCCGGCTTCCCCGGGTGAGAAGACGCAGCGGGTCCGTATCAAAGCGACAGAATCGCTCAAGCGGCTCACGCAAGACCGTGAGGAACTAACGGAAAGAAACCGTACGACCATTGGCCGGGCGTATTATACGCAAGGGGAGCCGGCTTATTTCGAGGTTCCCGGTAAGGTGTTGCATCTGGATGGGGACGAACGTTATTTGCAAAAGAGCTTGAGCTTATATGAGAAGCTGCGTGTTCCGGCTCAGGGCTACTATGTCACAGAGGCTCAGATGGCCCAAACGTTGTATCGTCTGTTGCCCGTTGTCAAGCCGGATATTGTAGTGCTTACAGGGCATGATGGCGTGCTGAAGTCACGTCCTTCGGGCGATTTGTATCAGCTTGCCAGCTACAAAAATTCCCGGCATTTCGTCGAGGCGATCGCGCGTGCTCGCGAGTACGAACGGAATTTTGATACGCTGACGATTGTAGCGGGAGCTTGTCAGTCGCATTTTGAGGCGCTTCTGCAAGCTGGCGCTAACTTCGCCAGCTCACCGGGACGCGTGTTGATTCATGCCCTGGACCCGGTGTATATCGCGGCAAAGGCTGCATTAACCTCCATACGGGAGACGATTCAAATTACCGATGTTCTGAATCATACGATCAGCGGGGCTCAAGGTGTAGGTGGGATCGAAACACGAGGCAGCTACCGAATCGGACTGCCCAAGCTGCAGGATTTATCGACCCTTCATGTCGTTCCTTCAGTGTAGACTAATAATATTTTTGTCCATTCCGGAAGGACTCTTGGCGTTAGCCTGAGGCCTTCCGGTTACTTGTCTTTAGGCTTATCCTACATCAAACTATAATTGTCGAAAAAAAAACGTTGACATCGCTTTTTACCTACTGCTATAATTATTTGTTTTGAATTGACAAACCTGTGACTTTTCTGTATAATGGACAAAGAAAGAAGGTGGTCACAGGCAATGGCTAAAAATGCGCTGTCGGAAATTAAGCATAGTCTCGACGCCCACGTAGGACAGAAAATTATGCTTCGGGCCAACGGAGGTCGTCGCAAGACCGTGGAACGTACCGGAGTCTTGGAAGAGACCTATCCTTCGGTCTTCATTGTGAAGCTGGATGAAGAGCAGCAAACCTTTAAGCGTGTGTCTTACAGTTATGCCGATATACTGACCGAATCTGTTGAGGTCATGATTTGCAATGACAACGATGAGATGCGGATTTCGTATATTAAACCGTGAACATCATGAAGAGCCAGCAAACGGCTTTCGCCTTAAGCGAAGGCCGTTTTTTTCTTGCCTTACACGCCGTCTGAAGCTTGGTGCACCCAAGTGGACAGCTTTCCCTCGTATGAAGGGAACGGCGGGACGTATACTAACCTTGTTCCTTTATCCAAGATCAAAGGAGGAGGCTGACGATGTCGCGCAGAAGACGCAGCGTTATGTCGGAGAACTTCAAGGTCGAACTTGCCAAGGATTTGGGATTTTATGATACTGTTCAGCAGGAGGGCTGGGGAGGCATTAAAGCAAAGGACGCCGGGAACATGGTGAAACGGGCGATCCAGCTTGCCGAGCAAGCCGCGAAGCAGCAGTAGCGTAAGCCAGAACGAAGTTCCTCGAAGGAGGAGCTTCGTTTTTTGCGCCTTATGAAGTAAGATAGAATCAGGAATTTTTGTCTTTCATACATAGACGTAGAGCTAACATTTTTTTAGAATAGAGAAACGTAAAGGTAGACCTAGGGAACCTGAGGAACTACACGGACTTGTTGAAGGTGGGGAAGCGCCATGAAAATTTACGAGAAAGCACCGGCCAAAATCAATCTGATGCTTGATGTTCTGCATAAGCGTCCGGATGGATACCACGAGGTCGAGATGATCATGACGATGGTGGATCTGGCGGATCGATTGGAAATGAGCGCTCTCCCCCGGGATACGATCATTATATCGAGCCAGGCGGGGTATATTCCGCTCGACGAGAAGAACCTGGCCTTCCAGGCAGCAAAGCTGATCAAGGAGCGCTACAACGTGCGTAGCGGTGTATATATTCATTTGGACAAAAAAATTCCGGTAGCCGCTGGCCTGGCCGGTGGCAGCAGTGATGCTGCAGCTACACTCAGAGGACTGAACCGTCTGTGGGGGCTGGGGATTCCTGAGGAGGAACTCAAGGAGCTTGGCGCAGAGCTTGGCTCGGACGTCCCCTTCTGCGTCACTGGAGGGACGGCCCTGGCGACAGGACGAGGCGAGCTGCTTACGCCGCTGCCGAATCCGCCCCAGTGCTGGGTGGTGCTGGCGAAGCTGCCAATCAACGTGTCAACAGCAGAGGTATACGGCCGCTTACGCAGCGAGGGC
Organism: Paenibacillus senegalimassiliensis; assembly: GCF_001486585.1. Classification (GTDB taxonomy): domain Bacteria; phylum Bacillota; class Bacilli; order Paenibacillales; family Paenibacillaceae; genus Fontibacillus; species Fontibacillus senegalimassiliensis. The sequence goes on along the minus strand of NZ_LN909034.1, from coordinate 49,126 downwards.
ATCACAGATCATCCATCCGCGAAGCGCATGCAGGAGGCACTGGAGAGGCACTCTTTCCAGGACGTTTGTCAGGAGCTTGGCAATGTGCTAGAGCGGGTCACGCTGCAAATTCACCCGGATGTGGCTCATCTCAAGGAGACGATGTTGCGTCTCGGAGCGGACGGCGTCCTGATGTCGGGCAGTGGGCCAACCGTATTTGGTCTGGTATCCAAGGAATCAAAGGTATCTCGCATATATAACGGGTTGCGTGGCTTCTGCAAAGAGGTATACGCTGTACGGCTGTTGACCTGAGTGCTCTTCGCCAAACCATCCAAAGGTCAAATAAAGTAGCTGACCGGATAAGGTTCAAGGCTTGGACAAATCCGTACAAAAATGTTATAGTTTCTTTAAAATATTCGGATTTAGCGAGGGGTACTTCGTGAAAAAATTAAAGAGAAGCGCTCGTTTAGTGGAGATGACCCACTACTTATTATCCCGCCCACACCACTTGATTCCATTGACAACCTTTGCTCAGCGCTATGGGGCAGCCAAATCGTCCATCAGTGAAGATCTTGGGATCATCAAGGAAGTATTTGAGGAAGAGGGTATGGGAGAGCTGTTAACGCTCGCTGGCGCTGCTGGTGGCGTGAAATATATCCCCCGGGTTGCCCGGGAGCAGGCACTGACCTTTATTCAACAAGTGTGTGACAAGTTGGCGCAGCCGGACCGAATCTTGCCAGGCGGTTATTTATACATGTCTGATTTGCTAGGTCAACCGGCCTTAATGAATGAAGCGGGCAAATTGTTTGCTACCGCCTTTGGCGATTTGGACATCGATTGCATCATGACCGTGGAGACCAAAGGGATTCCACTGGCTTATGCGACGGGTGCTGAACTGAACCTACCGGTCGTTCTGGTGCGTAGAGACCATCAGGTGACCGAAGGCTCGGCCGTAAGCATTAATTATGTGTCCGGCTCTCATAAGAGCCTGCATACGATGACTTTGTCACGGCGGGCCTTGAAGGAGAACTCTCGGGTCCTGATCGTTGATGATTTCATGAAGGCGGGTGGGACCATTCAAGGGATGGTTGATCTGCTCGCTGAGTTTAATGCCAAGGTGGCTGGTGTCGGCGTATTGGTGGAATCTGGAGAGATTGCTACGGAGCAACGTCTGCTGCATGATTATATTTCCCTCGCTACACTTCGGGCAGTGGATGCCAAAGGCAAAGAAATTTCGGTGGAGCCAGGTAACTATTTCTCAAAAATAGGACAATAAGAACCGTGTCGATTGTACCTCAAAAAAGTGGAAATTCCGACGAAACCTGTCGAAAAGCCCATAAATTCAAAAAAAATCGTGAATTTAGCCTATTTTGTTCATCCAAAAAAAAGGATTTCCGTTTGCTTTGTGGAATATTACACCAAGTCTCTGATGGAAAAAGGTGGTGAACACACATGCAAATTACGGATGTAAGGCTCCGCCGCGTCAGCTCTGAAGGCAGAATGAAAGCGATCGCATCCATTACCATCGACAACGAATTTGTTGTTCATGACATTCGCGTCATCGACGGCAACAATGGAATGTTTGTAGCTATGCCTAGCAAGCGCACACCGGACGGGGAGTTCCGGGACATCGCGCATCCGATTTCCTCGGGTACTCGCGAGAAGATTCAAGCTGCAGTTCTGGCTGAATATGAACGCGCTGCCGAGCAAGAGGAAGCCATTGAAGAAGGGGCGTAAGTCGTAGTCATTTTTTTGATGCTCGATTGGGGTTCGAGGAAAAGGGAGTCATGCCTGTGCATGGCTCCCTTTTCTTTTTCCCCTAAATGAGATATATTCAGTAATGAGTTTAAGTGAGAGGTAAGGAGGCCGGGGCTTTGAAAAGGTTAGCGATTGTTCTTGCCGCAGGGCAAGGGAAGCGCATGAAGTCCAAGCTTTATAAGGTTCTTCATCCTGTATGTGGTAAGCCGATGGTTGGGCATGTGCTTGATGCGGTGAACCAGGCTGGATGCGAGCGCAGCATCGTGGTGGTTGGCCACGGCGCAGAGGCGGTGAAATCCTATTTGGGTTCATCGGCGGAATATGTGCTTCAGGAGCAGCAACTCGGTACTGGACATGCGGTGAAGCAGGCCGGACCATTACTTGCTGAAGAACAAGGGACGACCGTTGTCATCTGTGGAGATACGCCCCTGGTAACTGCTGAAACGATTGAAGCGCTGATTAATCATCATACCCGCAAGAGTGCAGCGGCTACGGTACTGACTGCCCATATGGACCAACCCTACGGTTATGGACGCGTCGTTCGAGGGGAGAACGGTACCGTCTTACGAATTGTTGAGCAGAAGGATTGCTCACCTGAGGAAGCGGCCGTGCAAGAGATCAATACAGGCACTTATTGCTTTGATAATGCAAAATTATTCGCTGCACTGGAGAAGGTCACAAATCATAATTCCCAGCAGGAGTATTACTTGACCGACGTAATCGGCATTTTGGTGCGTGAGAACGAAGTGGTCGAAGGGTACGCAGTGCCCGATGTTCGCGAATCGATTGGGGTCAATGACCGGATCGCGTTGTCCGAGGCTGAGCAGATGATGCGGGAACGTATTGTGCGGGGGCACATGCTTGGCGGGGTAACGATTATTGATCCAAGCTCGACCTATATTGGCGCGGAAGTTACGATTGGTTCTGACACCGTGATCTATCCAGGGACATTTTTGTCCGGCAAAACGGTGATCGGTGAAGATTGCATCATCGGACCCTCGGCTCAAATCGAGGACAGCATAATTCTTGACGGTGCGAAGGTGAAGCAGTCCGTTCTCAGTCAGGCCGAAGTCGGCCGGGAATCGACGGTGGGACCGTTCGCTTATTTGCGTCCCGGGACCAAGCTCGGCTCCAAGGTCAAGGTTGGCGACTTTGTCGAGATTAAGAACGCTTCGCTTGACGATGGAGCCAAGGTATCGCATCTTAGCTATGTCGGGGATGCCAAGGTCGGGAAGAACGTCAATATCGGCTGTGGTGCGATTACAGTGAATTACGATGGTTATAATAAGTCTATTACGGAGATTGAGGACGATGCATTCGTGGGCAGCAATGTCAACTTGATTGCACCCGTGAAGGTGGGCAAAGGCGCCTATGTGGTAGCCGGCTCAACGATTACCCAAGCAGTTCCCGAGAATGACTTGGCCATTGCCAGAGCAAGACAAGAGAACAAGGCGGGATACGCAGAGAAGATTCGTGCCCGTGCGAAAGCTAAGAAACAAAGGCAGCAAGAGTCGGAGTAATTATTTTAGCAGTGACCATTTCAATGACGGGGTAGCTTGAAGGCGGGTTAATAGATGCTCCCTTTCGCTATCTACACAGCACGGAGGGTTTTGAATTTATGACTTATTGCGATTCTAAATTAAAGATATTCACCTGTAACTCTAATCCCAAACTGGCCCATCAAATTGCCGATTACATCGGTATTCCCATGGGAGATTCGGATACGACGAGCTTTAGCGACGGCGAGATTCAAGTCAAGCTGTCGGAAAGTGTTCGGGGTTGCCATGTCTATATAGTTCAGTCTACATGCGCGCCTGTGAACGACAATCTGATGGAACTGCTTGTTATGGTGGATGCTTTGAAGAGAGCTTCCGCCAAGAGTATCAACGTGGTTATCCCTTATTACGGCTATGCCCGTCAGGACCGGAAGGCTCGCTCACGTGATCCGATTACGGCCAAACTGGTAGCCAATCTCATCGAGAAGGCTGGCGCTCACCGGGTCATTACGATGGATTTGCATGCGATGCAGATTCAAGGCTTCTTCGATATTCCGGTGGATCATATGTTAGGCGTACCTATTTTGGCTCAATATTTCCGTTCGAAGCATATTGTTAATCCGGTTGTTGTGTCTCCTGACCATGGCGGCGTTGTACGGGCACGTAAATTGGCTGACTTCTTGAATGCGCCGCTGGCAATTATTGATAAGCGTCGTCCGGAGCCGAATGTCAGCGAAGTGATGAACATTATCGGGAATATTGAAGGCAAGACAGCGATCTTGGTCGATGATATCATCGATACCGCCGGAACCATTGTTCTTGGTGCTAATGCCCTGAAGGAAGGCGGCGTGGAAGAGGTTTACGCCTGCTGTACACATGCGGTGCTGTCTGGTCCGGCTATGGATCGACTGGAGAACTCTCCGTTGAAAGAAGTCATTGTTACAGATACGATTCCGATTACGCATCCGAATCCGACCAGCAAGCTGAAAGTGTTATCCGTGGCCCCATTAATGGGCGAAGCGATTATTCGTGTTCACGAAGAACTGTCTATCAGCAAGCTGTTTGAGATCGAATAGCAGAATCAAGGCGATTCTCTTGGACTTGTATAGGGGTTGCATTCCTTTCCCCGGGATGCAACCCCTATCGGCGTATGCTGGATTGAAGATCATGGTGGAGGTAATTGTGGTATGAAGTGGATCGTCGGACTCGGTAACCCTGGAGCCCAATATGCCAAGACGAGGCATAATATCGGATTTATGGCCGTGGATGAACTGGCTCGCCGCCATGGCATTGAAATCAAGCAGAGCAAATGCAAGGCATTAATTGGTGAGGGTACACTGCCTGGTGGCAAGGTCGTGCTGATTAAACCGATGACCTACATGAACCTGTCGGGTGAAGCGGTGCGGGCTTATATGGATTATTATAAAGCCTCCCTGGACGACATGATTGTTGTGTATGACGACCTGGATACGGAAATCGGGCGCAACCGACTCCGTTATCAAGGCAGTGCGGGCGGGCATAATGGAATTAAATCAATAATTCAGCATACGGGTACGCAAACATTTAATCGAATCCGCATGGGGATATCACGTCCTGAACCGGGATATGCTGTGGTGGACTATGTTCTGTCCGGCTTTGCCAAGAAGGACAAGCCTTTATTGGAGCAGTCAATTTCGGCCGCATGTGATGCGCTCGAATTCAGTCTGGATCATACCTTTGAACAGACCATGGCCAAGTTTAACGGATAGTTGTACAGGGCATACTGGAGACATAACCCTTCTCCAGGAGGCATAAGATGGCTATAAATTACGTTTGCCGGCATTGTCGTACTCTGATAGGTAGAATAGAGGCAACCGGGGTCACAGAAGCCCAATTAGGCTTTCATTCCTTGACCCCCGATGAGCGGAGAGATATAATAGCGTATGATTCGCATGGTGAAATGACGGTCCGTGTGACCTGCGATTATTGCAGGGAAGCCATTGACCATAACCCGGAGTTGCTGCTGCTAACAAACCCGCTGCAATGATTACAGCGGATGAAGTGGCGCATTTCTGTTCCGCAGCAGTCTACCGGATTTCAGGGAAAATTACGGTTATAGAGCCTTGGCACGTTTGCTGAGGCTCCTTTTTGGTTCGAGTATGGAAACGATATAGATTTAATAAGCAGTAAGAGAGGTGCCTCATTTTGCTACAAGCACTTATTCAAGCTTTTTCCCGGGATGACGACTTTGCTACTACAGTCGCGGGTGTTCATTCAGGCATGAAGGAGCAGTTGATTTCCGGCTTGTCAGGATCATCCAGACAGGTCATGCTGGCCGCTTTGCAGCAGGAAACAAATCGTCCCCTTCTTGTCGTGACCCACAATATGTTTGCTGCCCAGAAAATATTTGAAGATTTACAGGAAGCGCTAACACCGGACGGGGTGTTGCTGTACCCGGCGAATGAGTTGGTGGCTGCGGAGTCGGCTGTATCCAGTCCGGAAACGCTGGCGCAGCGGATTGAGGTACTTCTACAATGCTCCCGAGGTTATCGGGGCATTGTAGTGGTGCCTTATTCCGGTATTCGGCGGTATATTCCAACCCCGAAAGCGATGGCTGAAGCTGGCATACACATCACCTTGGGCGGAACGGTGGAGTTGGAAGCTTTTCTAAAGAGTATGGTTGAACTTGGCTATGAACGCGTTGAACGCGTCGAGTCACGTGGGGAAATGAGTCTGCGGGGCGGTATTATTGATATCTACCCGTTGACCTCCACCATGGCCTATCGGATTGAGCTGTTTGATGATGAGGTGGATTCGATCCGTACCTTTGATCCGGCAGATCAACGGTCGGTAGACCAGGTGAAGGAGGTCTTCATCCCTCCATGCAAGGAATTGATCGCTTCGACAGAACGGTTGGAGCGGGCAGCCCAAGCGGTGGCGGAGAAGCTGGAAATCCAATTGGATAAAATGACTGACCGTCAGGCGAAGAACCGACTGCGTGAGGAACTGTTCAAGGAAATGGAGATGCTGCGAGAGCATGTTCATTTCCCGGAGATGTACAAATACATCTCACAGATCTATCCGGAGAGAAGTCTCTTGTATGACTATATGCCTGAGGATACCCTGCTCATTCTGGATGAACCGGCTCGTCTGCTGGAGACGGCCAAGCAGCTTGAACGTGACGAAGCCGAGTGGAATCTGCATTTGTTCCAGAATGGGAAGAGCTTGCCCGAGTTGCCGCTGGGTGTGGATGGAGATAGTGCCTTATACCATCGACCGTTCCAGACCTTGTTCCTGTCCTTATTCTTGCGGCAAGTGCCACATTCCCAGCCGCAGAACATTATTAATTTTGTCAGCCGGGGAATGCAGGATTTTCACGGTCAGATGAATGTGCTTAAGGCCGAGATGGAGCGTTGGAAGAAGAGCGGCGCTAACGTTATGATGCTGGCAAGCGGCGAAGAACGCATGGAGCGTATGCGGCGGGTGCTACAGGACTATGGAATTGAGGAACCGACCCTGCTTAAGGGCAATCTGCAATCAGGTTTTGAGCTACCTTCCGTGCATCTGGTTGTCATTACTGAGGGAGAAATGTTCTCTCAGAAGCAACGCAAGGCACGTCGCGTCGCCAAGAGCATGGACAACGCTGAGCGCATTAAGAGCTATACGGAGCTTAAGGTGGGCGATTACGTGGTCCATCAGAACCACGGTATCGGTAAATACTTAGGCATCGGTACGCTGGAAGTCGCGGGCATTCATAAAGACTATATGCATATTCTATATGCTGGTGGTGATAAGCTCTCCGTCCCGATCGAACAGATCGACATGATTCAGAAGTATGTGGGCTCGGAAGAGAAGGAACCGAAGGTTTACAAGCTGGGCGGTAATGAATGGACTCGGGTAAAGAACAAAGTTCGTTCCTCGGTACAGGATATTGCTGATGACCTAATTAAATTGTACGCTGAACGTCAGGCCGCACCGGGTTATGGCTTCGAGAAGGATTCACCGGAGCAGCATGAATTTGAAGGAATGTTCCCTTACGATGAGACCCCTGATCAGCTTCGGGCCATTGAAGAGATTAAGAAGGATATGGAGAAGAGCCGTCCTATGGACCGGCTGCTCTGCGGCGACGTCGGTTATGGCAAGACCGAGGTGGCCATTCGGGCTGCCTTCAAGTCAGCCATTGAGGGCAAGCAAGTAGCGGTACTGGTGCCAACGACGATTCTGGCTCAGCAACATTACGAGACGTTCCGTGAACGCTTTGCAGGTTATCCTATCAATATCCAAACGTTAAGCCGTTTCCGTAGCCGCAAGGAACAGAATGAGACCATTAAAGGTGTGCGTCAGGGTACAGTGGATATTGTGATCGGAACCCATCGGATTCTGTCGCAGGACCTGGTATTTAAGGATCTCGGTCTGTTAATTGTTGACGAAGAGCAGCGCTTTGGCGTAACTCATAAGGAGAAGCTCAAGAAGCTGAAGACCAATGTCGATGTGTTGACATTGACGGCAACGCCTATTCCGCGGACGCTGCATATGTCGATGCTAGGTGTGCGTGACCTGTCCGTTATTGAGACACCGCCGGAGAACCGTTTCCCTGTACAGACCTATGTGGTGGAGCATAGCCAGGCGCTGGTACGAGAGTCGATTGAACGCGAGATGGCAAGAGGCGGCCAGATTTATTACTTGTATAACCGTGTACAAGGCATTCAGGAGATGGCTGCGCAAATATCGATGCTTGTACCTGAGGCCCGTGTAGGGATTGGACATGGTCAGATGTCGGAGCAGGAGCTGGAGAAGACCATCCTTGATTTCCTGGACGGGGAGTACGACGTGCTGGTCAGTACAAGTATCATTGAGACCGGGGTGGACATTCCTAACGTGAACACGTTGATTGTCCATGATGCCGATAAAATGGGCTTGTCCCAGTTGTACCAATTGCGTGGACGGGTAGGGCGATCCAACCGGATTGCGTATGCCTACTTTACGTATCAGCGGGACAAATCGCTGACAGAGGTCGCTGAGAAGCGGCTGCAATCGATCAAAGAGTTCACTGAGCTTGGCTCTGGCTTCAAAATAGCGATGCGTGACCTCTCCATTCGGGGCGCCGGTAATCTGCTGGGCGCTGAGCAGCATGGATTTATCGCGTCAGTCGGTTTTGATTTGTATTCGCAAATGCTGGCTGAGGAAATTCAGAAGCGTAAGGTAACGATGCTGGGCGAGACCGATGTGGCCGATACAAGTTGGAACACTTCCATTGACCTTGGTATCGATGCGTATTTACCGTCTGATTACATTTATGATAGTATTCAGAAGATTGAGATTTATAAGAAGACAGCTTCCGTTACATCCTTCGAGGACGTGGCCGAGCTTGAGGACGAGATGCTGGACCGGTTCGGAGACCTACCTGAAGCGGTACGCAACCTCCTGTCCGTGGCTCGGGTCAAGCTGTACGGCAAGCAGTTCGGTATTGAGTCCATCGCGCTTCGTGCTGATGAGGTTGTCCTGAAGTTCCACGAGGGGCGAGAGAAAGTGGTCATTCCGAATAAACTTGCGGAAATTGGAAATCTGTTCGGAAGACGTGTACAATTTAGTCAAGGGTCCGTGATGCTCATCCGCATGAAAGTCAAAGGGATGAACGATCAAGAGTTGATGAGTTTATTGGAACAATTTCTGGATGCGTTAAAAGATGCGTTCAAAGCGAAAGGGGAACTACAAAATGTTTCAAAGTAAAAAGCGTTCTTGGAAAACGCTAATGATTGCCCTTGTGGCGGTACTAGCCTTCACCGTGATGGCGGGATGCGGGAAAAAAGAAGCTGGAGAAGGCAAGGATAGCAGCAAGGTGATTGCTACCTATGAGGGCGGCGAGATTACCGAGAATGAGTTTGACCTCGAGCAACGCATGGTCCTGGCTCTTCAACCACAAATGGAGCAATTGATCCAAATGGAGGATTTCCGGGAATTCCTGATCAAGCAGGAAATTGCCTACGAATATCTGGAAGGCAAGGCTGATAAGAAGACAAAGGATGCAGGCAAGAAAAAAGCCGAAGATCAGCTTAAAGAAATGAAGGCTGCTTATGGTGATGAAACCTTTAAGACAATGCTCGATTCTCAGCAACTGACCGAAGCTCAGTTCGCGGCCTACATGACGCGGATCTTCACCGTCATGGAAGGTGAGCAGCAGAAAATTACTGAAGATGATGTGAAGAAAGAATTTGATGCTACCAAAGATAGCTACACTACAGCATCTGTGCGTCATATATTGATTAACTTTACCGATCCTGAAGGCAAAGAGCGGACTCCAGAAGATACACTCAAGTTAGCTCAAGACGTTAAGGCTAAATTGGATAAAGGGGATGATTTCGCTGCACTCGCGAAGGAATACTCCGAAGATCCAGGGTCCAAAGAAAATGGTGGACTGTATGAAAATGTATCCGTAGACCAGTGGGTACCCGAGTTTAAAGAGGCTGCTTTAACGCAACCCTTGAACGAAATCGGCGAGCCTGTGGAATCTCAATTTGGTTATCATGTGATTCGCGTTGAAGCGCGTACGGAGAAGACCTATGATGCTTTGACTAATGAAGAGAAGGAAATGATTAAAACGAACTTGGCCGCGAATAAATTGGACGAGTTCATGGCAGGGGACCTGGAGAAGAACATTATTAAGAAAATTGAGCTGCCTCCAGTGAAGACCGATGAAGGTACAGATGCAGGCACCAATGCCGGAACCGAAGGTTCTGGAAATGCGGGCACTGATACCGATGGGGCTACAAACGGTGCTGAAGGCGAAGGCAACAGCACTAACACGGGCAAGTAAACTCAGATTCCCGATCATAAGCAAGAAAAAATTAAAACAGCGCAAACATGTGTTTGCGCTGTTTTCTTTTGCCCTAAAGGCAAATCCTTATGCACAGTCGATAATAAAAAATCATGGTGCATTATGATGAATAAGGTGTTCCCCACCGATGAATACTATGGTCAGAATCACAGAGGCATCTCTCCCTATTCGCGAACCTCGGTCAGCGCTTTGGCAAAAGTGTAAGACGCATAAAGCTGCGTTCATCCGATTTGCATAGAGACCGTCTATAAAACCGTAGTTCAAAACTTCTTAAGAAAGTGGGGCAACAAGTAAAATGAAAGCTACTGGTATTGTACGCCGTATCGATGATCTGGGCCGTGTCGTTATCCCTAAGGAAATTCGCCGGACCTTACGTATTCGTGAAGGAGACCCGTTAGAAATTTTCGTGGATCGGGATGGAGAAGTGATTCTGAAGAAATACTCACCGATTGGTGAACTGGGCGATTTCGCCAAGGAGTATGCAGAATCGCTGTATGAGAGCACAGGACATATTACACTGATCTCCGACCGTGATGCCATCATTGCGGTAGCAGGGGCTTCCAAGAAAGAATATCTGGACAAGCAAGTCAGCATGCTCCTTGAGAGTAGTATGGAAAGTCGGAAAATCATTGTGGACACCGATTCGGGATCTTATGAGATTACCAAGGACAGACCTGAAAATATCTCTTCCTTTGTTATCGCTCCGATTATTGCTGGTGGCGACCCTATTGGCACAGTGATACTGCTCAACAAAGATGACTCTGTGAAGATGTCTGATCTGGAGTCTAAAATGGCTGAAACTGCAGCAGGTTTTCTGGCTAAACAAATGGAGCAGTAGGACGATTGCTATTCACGCAGGGCGCATCTATAAACTTACACATCCGGTTACTAAGGCGGTCAGTCTGCCACGGGACGGAGGTGTAAGTTTTTTGCGTTTCGTCTTATAATGAAACCTGCGAGTGAAGCAAGCTAATCTTAATTGGCAAAGTAGGTAACTTATGATGACGACGAAGGACAACCTGTCCTCCAAGCTGTTGAAGGGGGCAGCCGTGCTTAGCGCGGCGGCTCTGCTGACCAAATTGCTCGGGATGCTGCAGAAGATTCCGCTGCAAAATATTGGGGGAGACGGTGTTTTTGGCATTTATAATACGGTGTATCCTTTTTATCTGCTCTTTCTGACGTTAACGACCGCGGGGTTCCAGGCGGCGGTAGCCAAATTTGTGGCAGAGCGGCAAGCTAGCGGCCGAGAGAGCGAACAGAGGGAAGTGTTGAGGACGGCCGCTGTTGGCATGTCGTTGCTGGGCGCTGTTTGTGCTGCGCTGCTTTATTTTGGAGCGCCATTGCTGTCTCGGCTCATTGGCAGCAGCTTGCTTGTCCCGGCTTTGCAGGGCGCTGCTCCAGCGCTGTTGTTTGCGCCGCTGACGGCGGCATTGCGAGGTTATTTTCAAGGCTTGCAGAACATGGTGCCTACTGCTCTGTCTCAAGTGACAGAGCAAGCTGCCCGCGTCGCGGTTATGATCCTTTTATTACTTTATCTAAGTGGATTACATATGCCGGAGCATGTGCTTGCTGGAGGGGCTTTGGCAGGCTCGGCTGCGGGAGCAGCGGTAGGCCTGATGGTGATGCTGATTTATTGGCATAACCATGGGAGAGGTTCAGCGCGGCCAAAATTCGGCGGGAGACTCTCGGTAGCTCGCGCTGAGCGCCCTGTGTCGGAGCCAGGTGCGAAGCTTGAAGATGGACAAGGCAAGTCTCTTGCCGCGTCTTCTGTGACCAGAATAGCTCTCTTAGGGGCGTTATGGAAGTATGCCCTGCCTATCAGCCTGGCGGCGCTTGCTGTACCGCTGATGAGTCTGGTTGATACATTTACTCTGCCACGTCTCTTGCCTGGACATGGCGGGGAGTTGCAGATCATGGCTCAGGTAGGGGTCTATAATCGGGGAATTCCGCTGGTGCAGCTAGTAACGATGTTGGCCAGTTCTTTGTCGGTGTTATTTATCCCGGCTATGGCCGAACTGCAAATTAAAAGGAACGATTCAGCTATACGTAAGCAGGTGCAATTGGCTCTGCGGTGGTTCTGGCTGATCGGCCTGGCGGCTTCACTGGGCTTATCCATGCTGGCGGAGCCGATCAATGTGATGCTGTACGAGGATGCGACAGGCACCGGCACGTTGGCCTGGATCGCCTGGACGGCGGCGCCAGGCGCTATGGTCGCCGTGACGAGCGCTTTACTGCAGGGGCTCGGGCATGTACGAGCCCCGGCTTGGCACTTGCTTGCTGCGGCGATCCTGAAGACCGCGCTGAACGCGCTGCTGGTGCCGCAGCTTGGGATTACCGGGGCGGCGATTGCGGGTATCGCCGCCTATGGCGTAGCCGCTGCGCTGAACCTTGCGCTGCTGCTGCCTGGCTGCGGCTGTGAGCCTGCTCGGCGTGCTGCTGGGCGCAGCCGTGTTTGTCGCAGCCGTGCTACGCACACGGCTGCTTACGGCGGCAGAGCTGGGCGCTCTGCCGCGGGTGGGGACGAAGCTGCTGTCGCTGCTTCGGAAGCTGCGCTTGCTGCCGCCATCCTGATGCGGCTAGCCTAAGCGCTTACTCCTGCGGAGTCCATTGCCTTCGCCGATTTCATATTCGGCTCCGGCAATGGTATAGTTAAAAACATGATGAACGGACAGGGAGTGAGGAAGAGCATGAGCGCAACCATTACGGTCATTGGCCTTGGTTCCGGTGATCCCGACCGGCTCACGTTAGGGAGCCTGAAACGATTGCAGGGCGCCAGCGAGCGTTACATAAGAACGAAGGATCATCCGGTCGTCTCCTGGCTGGCGGAGACAGGAGTGGAATTCACCTCGTTTGACGAGGTATATGAAGCGAAGGATCAATTCTCCGAAGTGTATGAGGAGATTGCTACCCGTTTGCTGAGCTATGCTGAGGCTAGCTCTCCAGGCTCCGAGATTGTTTATGCGGTTCCCGGGCACCCCATGGTGGCGGAGGCTACGGTGAAGCTATTGCGAGAGCGTTGCGAAGAGAGGGGGATTCCCCTTTCTATTATTGGGGGAGAGAGCTTCTTAGACGAGGCCTTCCTCCGGCTGGGCTTCGATCCCATTGAAGGTTTTCAATTATTGGATGCGTCGGCCCTTGGCAGTGGGTGGGCGATTGATCCCCGTCAGCATACGTTGATTGGGCAGGTGTATGACGTGCTTACCGCCTCTGAGGTGAAGCTTGGACTGATGGAACTGTTACCGGATGATTACCCCATTGTTGTTGGACACGCGCTGGGCGTAGACGGGCAGGAGCAGATCGAGCGAATTCCGTTGTATGAACTGGACCGAATTCAGGGGTACGGTAATTTATCCTTGGTATATGTCCCTGCCAGTAACGACGACGCGCTGCGTATGCGCAGCTTTCAGCGTCTTCATGAGATCGTATCAATCCTGCGGAGTCCAGACGGCTGTCCTTGGGACCGGGAGCAAACCCATGCATCTATCCGCAAAAATCTCATTGAGGAAACCTACGAGGTGTTGGAGACCATTGACGAGGATGATCCCGATCATATGCGGGAAGAGTTGGGGGATTTGCTGCTCCAGGTGATGCTCCATTCACAGATGGAAGAGGAAGAAGGCGTCTTTACGGTGTATGACGTCATCCAGGAGTTGAATGAGAAGCTGATTTATCGTCATCCGCATGTATTCGGACAATTAAGTGCTGAGGATGCCGAGGCCGCATTGAACAACTGGGAAGCAATGAAGGCAGAGGAGAAGAAGCGGAAGGGCGTCATCGACGAGCAGCCATCTGCGCTGAACGGGGTGCCTCGCGATCTACCCGCGCTCATGAAGGCCTACAAGTTGCAGAAGAAGGCGGCGAAGGTCGGATTTGACTGGGATGAAATCGATGGTGTCTGGGCCAAGCTGGAGGAGGAAGTTGCTGAATTGAGAGCAGCGGTAGCCGAAGGGTTAGCGCCGGAGCTACAGGAACTGGAGCTTGGCGATGTATTGTTCTCCGTCGTCAATGCCGCTCGTCATATCAAGGCTGATCCGGAACTGGCGCTAACGCAAACCATTCGCAAATTCACCCGGCGGTTTCACTATGTGGAGCAGCGATTGAGCGAACAGGGAAAATCCATGAGCGACAGCACTTTAGCGGAGATGGACAAGCTGTGGGATGAAGCTAAGTCGAAAGAACGGGAATAATGGGATAAAAGGCCTAAATATCGGTTTTTTTGCGAAAAAAACAAAAAAAAGTTCCAAATGGTGCAGGATTTTTCATCTCAAGCAAGAATACTCATACAAAGATATCGACGGGCCTAGATCAGGCATTTATGCCTGTAGTACCAAGGTATCACCTATTTCTTTTAATATTGGGAGGCATTATTAATGAACAAAACAGATCTGATCAACAACATTTCCAGCAAAAGCGGTTTGACTAAAAAAGACGTTGAATCCGTATTGAACGGCTTCCTCGGTGAAATTACCGAAGCGCTTGCTGGCGGAGACAAAGTACAATTGATCGGCTTCGGTACGTTCGAAACTCGCAAACGCTCCGGTCGTACGGGCCGCAACCCGCAAACCGGCAAAACTATTGAGATCCCGGCTTCCAATGTTCCGGCATTCAAAGCGGGCAACAAGCTTAAAGAAGCTGTAAAATAATGCGTCTTGATAAATTCCTGAAGGTGTCACGGTTGATTAAGCGGCGTACGGTGGCCAAGGATGTCTCCGAGCAAGGCAGAGTCCTGATCAACGGACGTGAGTCTAAACCGAGCAGTAACGTCAAGATCGGCGATGAGATTACGGTTCAATTCGGCCAAAAGCTGGTGACCGTTCGTGTCGAACGCTTGGTTGAGACTACTCGTAAGGACGAAGCTGCTACCATGTATACCTTGGTCAAGGAAGAGCCGATCGCCAAGGAGTCCGGTCTAGACTGGATGTAAGGCGAGAAGCTAACAAAAGGCCCCGCACATTACGTGCGGGGCTTTTTGTTTTTAACTACGTAGGCGCTGAGTATTGTTCTGGAGTTCTAAACCCTCCCTCACCCCCATAAGCTAGGGATAAGAAGGAGGGGTACATGCTATGGTCGAGCTTAATAAGGGCAAGCATCAGGAGCTGCACTTGATGAATCGCAAGCTGCTGGAGATTTCGGGGGTACTCAATGTGGAGAGCTTTGACAGTGAGGAGTTCCTGCTTCAGACCGAGCTTGGGCATTTGACGATTCGAGGGCAGAATTTACATATCAAAAATCTCAATTTGGAGCAAGGATTGGTCAGCATTGAAGGTTTGGTCCATACGCTGTCCTATCTGGAGCCGGGTTCCCAGTCATCCGGGAAAGGCTTGCTCGGCAAGCTGTTCCGATGAATCTGGAGACACAATGGATCACTTTGCTATGGATGCTCGCATCTGGAGGCATTTTGGGGGTAGCCTTCGACAGCTACCGGGTTGTATCTGGACAACTTCATTTTCCCCGGTGGAGTATTCATGTTCTCGATTTATTGTATTGGGTAGCGGCAGCTTTGTTCGTATTTCGGGTGTTGTACCATAGCAACCATGGAGAATTACGATTTTATGTTTTCTTGGGATTGTTTATAGGCATTTGGATTTATTTTTTGTTCCTAAGTGTTATAACAGAGCGTTTTGTGTTAATGTTAATGAGGATATCTAACAAAATTTATCGCATGATCGTACGAACGATTGAGATTTTATTGATCGCTCCGCTGAAATGGCTGGTCAATTTGATCCGGCTTATGCTTGGTTTCCTATGGATTGGGTTATTATTCCTGCTTCGGATAACGTTGTTGCCGATCTGGAAGTTAATCCGGTGGGCGTTTAGGCCTATCTGGAGGAAGCTGAGAATTCCGGAAGGGTGGACCAAGGTTCAGCATTGGGCGGCCATGTGGCGGGATCGTTGTTTGCGTTTGTTACGTTGGTTTAATAAAGAATAACATGTTTGGGGGTGCCCTGATGCGGCGTGCTGTGCCGACAAATTCGAAAATTTCAAACAACTCCAAGTCTTCTACCAAGAATGGATCGGTGTCAGCCAAGCGGCGTCTGCGGCTCTGGATGACGTTAATGGTGCTATTTCTCGGCTGGGCCGGCTACACCTATGTCTCCCAATCCGGGGAGATCAACGCCAAATCTGAACAACTTGCACAGCGGCAGGCTTCCAGGGATGCCAATGAGCAGAGTTTGAACCAACTCAAATATGAAATTAACCGTCTGAATGACCCCGAATATATTGGACAAATTGCCATGAAGAAATACGGTCTGTACAAGCCCGGCGAAATTCCGGTTCGGGTATCCGAGTCTGAAGCCGAAAATGACTGACCCCGTGCGGGGTAGACGTCTGTTGACCTTGTTTCAGTCATTCGGTATAATCAAATCACCGCAGTCATGATTTCGAGGCCTGGCTGTATATTTTTAAGGGAGGATCATTTTATTTTATGGCAATTGAAGTGGGCACCAAGTTAGAAGGAAAAGTGACAGGCATTACACACTTCGGAGCATTTGTGGATCTGTCAGGAGGTGTCACGGGTCTCGTTCACATCTCGGAGATCGCCGACAACTATGTCAAGGACGTCAACGATCATCTGAAGATCGGCGACACAGTTACCGTGAAGGTAATCAATGTCGATAAGGACGGCAAGATCGGACTTTCCATCAAGCAGGCTGTTGACAAACCGGTAGAGGCTGCCAGACCGCCTCGTGCACCGAGAACAGATCGGCCTAGCGGAAGAGACGGAGACCGTCCAGGCGGCGGATTTAACCGGGATCGTGGAGGACGTTCTTTCAAGCCCCCGGCCGGCAAAGCTACCTTTGAGGATAAGGTTTCCAGGTTCCTTAAGGATAGTGAGGAGCGTATTTCTTCGTTGAAGAAGAATACGGAAGGGAAGCGTGGAGGACGCGGAGCCAAACGAATGTAATCCCTAATCCAATATTAGACCCACCGCAGGCAGCGTAATTAGCCTGCGGTTTTTTGTATGCTTAGCGACTTTTTTTAAAGAGTCGCTTTATTTTTTATTTATAAACAAAGCAGCTTTTGTCGCCTCTCCACTTTTGCCGACAGGTTGTTACGGGTTTTTACGAGGACTGCGCGCAAAGAAAAGAGGTTTCCCTACAGACATGCCCTGTTTTTATACGAACATAAGCACCCCTCAGCTCATTCAACCTTTAGAGGCGCGTGCGTTCGCGCTGTTGTCGCCCTTCGCTCTCAATTTGTCGGAAATTTCTTTTGGACAGGTTCCGGTATCTGACAAACTTTCCACTTGCGGCCTCCTATAATGGGACATACCTTACTAACTCAGGAAAAGGTGGTGCCGGGATGTTGAACAAGTGGAATATCACCCTGTTTATGGGGATGAGAAAAATGTGGGACCAAGGCGCGTGGCGAAAAGCTGTTGCGGAACTACCTGCCGTACAGAGGGCTGAGCATATGCTGGCTGCTAACAAATGGAACGGATTGCTGATCATGATGAGTTTCCTGTTAGGGAAAGCCACGATATTGGACGAGCTGGCTCCCTTTGCCGTCGCTTTCTTCGCGGTTATGTTATTTATGCGGCGAGACATCGCCTGGATTACAGGGGTGGCTATGCTGGCCGGAGCAGCGTTTGCGCCTGGTGCTCATACTCATGTGCTGCAAATATCCGTGGAGCTGCTGATCTTTTATCTAATTCACCGGGGCCTCGAGTCGTTTGAACGGGCGGACATCTCTTATGCTCCGGTTATGGTATTTACCAGTACCTTCTTCGTTGGCTTGTTCAGTGCTGTTATTGGTCCTTCATTGACATGGTATGCCTTGACGATGACCGTTATGGATGCGCTGTTAAGCTTTGTGCTTACGCTGGTCTTCATTCAAGCTATTCCGGTATTTACACATAGGAAGAAGCACCACCAATTACGCGGCGAAGAGATATTATGCCTGGTTATTCTGCTGGCCTCGGTCATGACCGGAACGGTAGGCTGGGAGATTACCGGCTTGTCCGCAGAGCATGTGCTGTCGCGATATTTGATTCTATTGTTTGCTTTTGTCGGGGGAGCACCCTTGGGGGCTTCGGTCGGAGTGATCACCGGACTTATTCTGAGTCTGGCCGATACAGGGGCGTTATATCAGATGAGCCTGCTGGCCTTCTCAGGGCTGCTGGCCGGGATGCTGAAGGAAGGACGCAAATGGGCGGTTGGGTTTGGGATGCTACTCGGTTCGTCCATTCTGTCCATCTACATTGCTGGTCCCACTGACGTGATGTCCTCCACTTGGGAGAGCTGTGCCGCCGTGTTGTTCTTCTTGTTAACACCAAAGAGAACCATCCAAATCATTGCCGGGTATGTGCCGGGTACGCAGGAGCATGCCAAGACGCAACATGAGTATGCCAAGCGGGTACGCGATATCACGGCAGAACGCGTGGCCCAATTCTCCCAAGTGTTCAAGCAGTTGGCGCGGAGCTTTGGGCAGGTGTCCAGCTCAGGGGAAATCGCCAAGCGGGGCGAGGAAATGGACCATTTTATGAATGCGGTAACAGAAGGGGCTTGCGCTACCTGCTACCGGCGGAACAGTTGCTGGGACGGGAAGTTCTACCAAACCTACAAGCTGATGACCGACATGATGACGGCGATTGAAGAGAAGCCGGACATCACGGCCGCAGAGGTTCCTGCAAGATGGACCAAGTTGTGCGTCAAGCCGGATCAGGTACTGGAGATTATGAAGCATGAGTACAACCTTTACCAACATGATATGCACTGGAAACGGCAGATATACGATAGTCGTCAACTTGTTGCCGAGCAATTATCTGGCGTCTCGCAAGTGATGGAGGATTTGGCTCGTGAGATTCAGCGCGAAGGACAAGCCATGTACCGACAGGAGGCACAAATTCGCGAGGCCCTGGAGCAGATGGGGCTGTCTATACATGGCATTGATATTATCAACCTGGACCATGGCAATGTAGAGATTGAGATCGTACATGCGTATACTCGCGGGTATGATGAATGCCGCAAAATCATCGGTCCGCTGCTGTCCGATATTCTGGGCGAGCATATTGCCGTTATGAACGAGACGCTCCATAAGGGCAAGGACGGACTCGCCACGGTGACCTTCGGCTCCGCCAAGACCTTCGAGATTATGACCGGCGTGGCAGGTACGGCCAAGGGGGGCGACATTCTCTCCGGGGACAGCTTCAGTGCGAAGGAACTTGGTAACGGTACTTTTGCGGTAGCGATAAGCGATGGAATGGGTAATGGAGAGCGGGCCAGGCTGGAGAGCAGTACCGCACTTAATATTTTGGAGCAATTGCTGCAGTCGGGAATGGAAGAGACGCTGGCGATCAAATCGGTCAATTCTGTGCTGCTGCTGCGCTCGCCGGATGAATTCTATGCTACGGTGGACATGGCGCTGATTGACCAATACACCGCACGGACGACATTTATGAAGATTGGCTCATCGCCGAGTTTTATCAAGCGGGGCCAGGAGGTCATTCCTATCTCTGCAAGCAATCTGCCAATTGGGATTATTCAGGATATCGAGGTAGATTTGGTATCAGTACAGTTGTATCCGGGGGATACGCTGATTATGATGACCGATGGTATCTATGATGCACCGGGGCCGGCCGTGAACAAGGAACTCTGGATCAAACGGCTGATTCAGGAGATCGGGGCCGAGGAACCGCAGGAGATTGCCGATCGTCTGCTTGAATCGGTCATCCGCTATCAGAAGAATGTAGTTCATGATGATATGACCGTTGTAGTAGCGACCGTAGATCATTTCAGGCCACAGTGGTCTACGCTGCATATTCCGGGCATCAGCCGATTGGAGCGGCCGCGCACGGTCAGTTAGTCAAGAGCTTGGGGTGGAAAACCTCAAGCTCTTTTTTTGTCATAAGCTTGGTTCTAAATTGGGGGAGCAAGTTATAATAGAGACAGAAAGGGGCTTGAAGAAATGAACTACGTTGTTGACACAGCGTTTGAGCCACGGTTCGAACTGCTTAGCAGCTTACATACCATGATTTGCCGTAAATCACATAAAAAAATAGATATCTCCTCCAAATGGGTTAAGGACACACTGAATCAGCTAACCCCGGAATTTGCTACTTTGCTTGGCGAGGCAGAAATTGATAGCGACTGGAAGACAACCTACCTACTGAACTATGTCTGTCCGGGGGAGTTGTCTCCGGAAGGCTTCTTGGCTTGGCTAGAAGCTCAATCCCCAGGAGATTTGTACGAGCAGATTGCGGCATATAGCCAGCAATTTCCCAAGGACATGGGGGAGTTCCGCTCCCGTACTTTGAAATTACTGTCAGGCTGGAACGAGCAATATTTTCGCCGGCTGGACCCCACTGTACTGAGTGCTTTGCGTGAAGAGGTCGAACAACGGAAGAAAGAGCAACCTTCTATGAAGGCAGATCAATTTGTAGACCGAACGACAAACGGGCTGGCATTTAGGCCAAAAGAAGGCTTGGAGAGGCTGGTCTTAATCCCGCAATATCATTTTCAACCTATGAATGTCATTTATCATTTTGGTCAAGTCACTCTGTGTCACTACTCCGCAAGGATCTATTTAGGTGATGATAAGAACTTCCCTCCACAGGAGTACCGAATGATTCGTGCTTTGGGCGAGCAAAGTCGATTGAAAATTTTACGATATTTAAGTCAAGGCCCACGGACCTTTACCGAGATTGTTCGCCATTTGAAGCTATCCAAGGGGATTACGCATGATCATGTATCCAAACTGCGGAGCGGAGGCTTTATCCGGGCCCACTTTGAAGGTGAGACGGTTGCTGAATATAGCCTGCGGCCTGAGATGCTAAGCGAGATGCATGGCAAACTGATGGACTTTATCTTGACCAAGTAGCCATTATTCACAGATTGAAACGCATAAGTGACTCTCTTCCGAGGACGGAAGGGAGTTTTTTGTTGTTCATTCTCTATATAAAGAAAAATAAAATGGTTCTCTATTTACAGAACAAATAGAGTTGCGTATAATATTGAAATCATATAGCCTTGTTATCTTATCGGAATTTAAGAGTATTGAATTTTGGAAATTAGCTTGCGAAAGGGGAAGAGTGAGGGAGATGGACAGAAAAAGATCTACGGTATGGTTTACCATTATGCTGGTTGGGGTGCTGCTATTGTCGGCTTGCGCGAGTAAAGGGGGCAATTCTGCCGCACCGAACGCAGGAGCAACGCAAGCTCAAAATAGCCAAAATACAGCGGGGGAGACGGGCGGCGATACTGAGAATTTAACGGAGGATTTACAGCTTATTGCAGCTAGCGATCTATCCAAGCTACCCAACGTAGCCAAGGAGAGAACGGATACCATTATTGTCGGGTTAACTGATCCAAGTGGGGCATTCACTCCGTACTTCCAGCAAAGCGGCTACGATGGCAATGTTTCGTCTCTGCTGTATACGCCATTGGTTACCGTCGATGATAGCGGCCTGCCCACACCGGGACTGGCGGAGAGCTGGGAGGTTTCATCCGATCAGCTTACCTATACCTTTCATCTACGCCAGGATTTAAAGTTCAGCGACGGGTCGCCACTAACCGCAGAGGATGTTGCGTTCACCTGGACCTTGTTACATGACAAGTCTTATGACGGAGACTCTCAAATTCCAGCACTGGGTATTGAGGGTGGGGAGGATTACAAGTCCGGTACTGTCGATGGTATCTCTGGAATCACCATTACCGATTCGTTGACCGTTTCGGCTCAATTACAGAGTCCTAATGCGACCGCTTTGGTTATTCTTGGCGGAGATATCTTGTCCAAGGCGTATTATGGCAAGGATTATACATTTGGTGAACTGGATTATATCAAGAAGCTGCATGAGAAGCCGCTGGGCAACGGTCCCTATGTGCTGGAGAAATTTATTCCCGGCCAAGAGGTTCGTTATGTAGCTAATGAGCACTATTATGCGGGACCTCCAAAAACACCGCGCTTTATTTATAAAACCTCTGAAGGGGATGTGTGGCAGTATCTGGAGACAGGTGAAGTTGATTATTCTTCCTTCAGTGCAACTACGGAAAATATTGAGAAATTAAAGAGCTTGGGCTTTGTTAATATTTTGCCGTATACGCCAAGCACCTATGGATATCTGCAATTGAATCTGGAACATGAACAGTTGAAGGATAAGAGAGTAAGACAAGCGCTGGCAGTTGGCCTGGATCGTCAAAGTATCTATGTCGATGCTAACCAGGGTGCTGGCAGTGTGGCTAACATCCCGGCATCGCCAATCTCGTGGGCTTACACCGAAGAGGGAATCAATAGCTATGCCTTTGATTCTGAGCAGGCGGGCCAACTGCTGGATGAGGCAGGGTGGACGGTAGGAGCGAACGGTATCCGTGAGAAGGATGGTCAGAAGCTGACGCTTCATTACCTGGGTTATAAGAATGCACAAAATGATATTTTTATCGCCGTCGCTACCGAGAACCTGGCGGCCATCGGGGTTGATTTTCAACCGGAGGTCTTTGCCGACTTTAACGCATTAATCTCGAAGGTGGAAAGTGGAGATTACGATGTCGCTTCATTCTCAACACCGATGCTCACCGATCCTTCCGAGGGCGTGCAGAAGTTTGTGAACGGGGAAATTGAAGGGTATGACAATCCCAAGGTAAAAGAGTTGTACGACAAAGCCCTGGCTACCAGCGATATCGAGCAACGTAAGGCAGCTTATCAGGAGCTATTCCAACTCTTGAATGATGAGTTGCCAGTGATATTCACCAACTACAAGAAGACAGTCTACGCCTACAATGGCCGGATCGAGAATTTATCTGTTAGTCCGTTTACGGGACTCTCCTCCAGCCTGCCAAATTGGACTCTTAAATAAAAAAATCCGCCCCCCCTCGCGTTGGTGAACGCGCGAGGGGGGTGGCTTGTCTAAGGAGCTACTTATGAGCACTTACATCACCAAACGGTTGATCTACATGGCGGTCATTCTCCTTGCCGCTTCGTTGTTGATATTTTGTTTATATGCCCTGACCCCTGGGGATTTCATTAGCGGAAACATCAAGCTCACTCCTGAGAGAAAAGCCGAGCTCCGCGAGATTTATGGTCTCAACAAGCCTTTATTGGAGCGATATGCTACTTGGATGAACAACGCTTTTCATGGGAATTTTGGTTATTCACTCGCTCAGCAACGACCGGTCTTAACCCTGTTTAACGATTATATTTGGAACTCTTTCTTACTAGCGGCGGTATCTACCTTTCTGACCTGGTTCATAGCAGTGGTTGTGGGTGTAGTGTCGGCCTATAAGCAGTATTCCTGGTTCGATACATTGGTGCTTTTACTTATCTTCGCAGCCATGTCGCTACCGTCCTTTTTTATCGGCCTGTTTCTAATTAAGGTTCTTGCTGTGGACTTTAAATGGCTGCCGCCGGGGGGGATGCTGACTACGGGGAGTAATGCAACCGGGATGGCCTATATCAAGGAAGTCATTCATCATATGGCGCTGCCGGTTATCGTCATGACCATTCTGGGTGTAGGTTCATTGACACGGTATTTCCGTACCAACATGATCGAGGTGATCAAGCAGGACTATATAAGAACGGCCCGTGCTAAAGGGTTAAAGGAGGGCAAGGTGCTGTATCGCCATGCTTTGCGTAATGCCCTGCTTCCGGCCATAACCTTGGTTGGTTTTGAATTGCCCGCACTGTTTGGAGGCTCTTTAATTATAGAGAAAATCTTCAATTGGCCGGGAATCGGGCAGTTATATATGTCTTCCTTCTCCGTGAGGGATTACCCTCTATTGATGGGGTTTACGATGCTGATTGCTATCCTGACCGTGATCGGGACCTTAATATCTGATCTTCTCTATCATCTCGCTGACCCGCGTGTCAGATTACATTAGGAGGGAGTCAACATGACACTAATGGAACCGCACACGGCGCGGGCAGCAGAATCACAGAAATCGGAAACAAGGTACAAGAAGCCATCGCTCTGGAAGCAAGCGCTACGCCATTTACTTCGCAACAAGCTGGCGGTGTCGGGCTTTATCGTTGTTGCCTTTATGTTCTTGGCTTGCTTTATCGGCCCCCTATTCTCGCCTTATGCCGACAATAAGATCAATATGTCCATCATGAACAAGCCGCCTAGCTGGCAGCATTGGTTAGGTACAGACAAGCTGGGAAGGGATGTGCTTACGCGTGTGCTGCAAGCGGGCAGAATTTCGCTTACCGTTGGCCTCGCTTCTATGGCGCTATCCGTTTTTCTTGGTACTTTGTTAGGGGCTCTCGCAGGATATTATCGCGGCATCGTAGATCAGATTATTATGAGAATAGCAGATCTGCTGCTAACCATTCCCGGCTTGCCACTATTATTTATTTCCGGGGCCCTGCTATCCGAATGGAAAGTGCCTACTGACTACCGGATGTATATCGTGATGCTGATGTTAAGCCTGGTGAACTGGCCGGGGCTTGCCCGAATGATCCGGGGTCAATTGCTTAGCCTGCGGGAACAGGAATTCATGCATGCTGCGGTGGTGCTGGGACTCCGAGATCGCCGCAAGCTGCTTCATCATCTGCTGCCCAACCTGGTGCCGCTTATCATCGTCATGGCTACGCTTAATATTGGTGGAGCTATTCTCAGCGAATCGGTGTTAAGCTTCTTCGGGCTTGGCGTTATGCCACCTACGCCGACCTGGGGCAATATGATCGATGCCGCCAACAATATGATTGACTTCCAGCAACGGCCTTGGTTATGGATTCCGCCGGGACTATCCATCTTTGCTACCGTCATAGCTATTAATCTGTTTGGTGACGGGTTGCGGGACGTACTGGACCCCAAATTGAAGAGGTAGGTGAACAATCATGTCAGCTTTGCTAAAGATCGAAGGATTAAGCACGCATTTCATCACGGAAGAAGGGCGAATCAAGGCGGTTGACGAGGTGAGCCTGCGAATTCTCCAAGGCGAAACCGTCTGTATTGTCGGTGAATCCGGCTGTGGTAAGAGTGTTACGGCTATGTCCGTAATGGGACTGCTGCAAGGTGGGCTTGGCGTAGCCATTGACGGGCGAATTACCTTCCAAGACACCGACTTGCTATCTCTAAACAAAGCCGAGATCAGAGCGATTCGTGGTCATGAGATTGCCATGATCTTTCAGGAGCCGATGTCTTCGTTAAATCCGGTGTTGACCATTGGTGAACAGTTAATCGAGCCGATGATGGAGCACCTGAAGCTAAATAAAAAAGTAGCAAGGGAACGGGCGACTGCACTTATTGAACAAGTGGGGATTTCGCGTTCCAAGCAGATCATGAATAGTTACCCCCATGAGCTGAGTGGAGGTATGCTGCAACGGATTATGATTGCTATGGCGATCTCTTGTGGCCCCAAGCTCTTGATTGCCGACGAGCCAACCACGGCCCTCGATGTTACGATTCAGGCGCAGATTCTGGATATGCTGCGTCAAATCAAGGAGGAGTCGGGCATGGCGATTCTGCTGATTACGCACGATCTGGGTGTCGTTGCCGAAATGGCTGACTATGTCGTCGTGATGTATGCCGGCAAGATTGTGGAGGAGGGCGAAGTGACCAAGCTGTTCGAAGACCCAAAGCACCCATATACGCAAGGTCTCTTGAGGTCTAAGCCTGTGCTGGGCCAGCGGCAGGAGGAATTATTCTCTATCCCTGGCCAGGTGCCTAATTTATTGGAATTACAGCCGTATTGCTATTTCCACGACCGCTGCGAACATTGTATGGCGATTTGCCGGACGCAGGAGCCAGAGCTAGGAGTGGTAGGTCATCAGCAGAAGGCGGCCTGCTGGCTATATGGGGAGGTAGCACATCATGGCTGAACCCTTGTTGGAGATAAGGCATTTGAAGAAGTATTTTCCTATCAAAACGGGATTGTTAGGAAGAACGACAGGTCAAGTCAAGGCTGTTGACGATATCAGCATCACGATTCAGGAAGGAGAGACCTTTGGGCTCGTCGGCGAGTCGGGCAGCGGTAAAAGCACGGTGGGTCGAAGCATCGTTCGACTTACCGAGAAGACAGATGGCGAAATCATGTTCCGGGGAACAGATTTGCATAGCTTGCAAGGCGATGAATTGCGCAGACTGCGTCCGAAGCTGCAAATGATTTTTCAGGACCCCTACGGCTCCCTGAACCCACGAATTAGAGTAGGCGATGCCATCGGGGAAGCCTTGCTGGACCACGGATTGTTGGGCAAAGGGGAGATCAGAGAGCGGGTGTTGGAGGTGCTGAACTCCTGCGGGTTATCCTCATATCATATTGATCGGTATCCCCATGAATTTTCTGGTGGACAACGTCAGCGAATTGGCATTGCCCGGGCGCTCATTCTGAATCCTGACTTAATGATTGCTGATGAGCCAGTCTCTGCGCTGGACGTGTCCATTCAGGCACAGATCATCAACCTGTTTCGCAAGCTACAGGAAAGCCAGGGCCTGACCTATCTATTCATCTCTCATGATCTTAGCGTGGTAGAGCATCTTTGCTCGCATGTGGGCGTCATGTATTTGGGAGGAATGGTCGAGACGGCGACCCGGGACGAATTGTTCCTTCATCCCCTTCACCCGTATACCAAAGCATTGCTGTCGGCCGTGCCGATGCCCATTCCGCGGTTGAAGCGGGAACGAATCATTCTGAAGGGGGATATTCCCAGCCCGGCGAATCCGCCTTCCGGTTGCAAATTCCATACAAGGTGTCCGTTCGCCACGTCGGAGTGTCGGGAGCAAATACCGAACATGCGCAATGTTGGCAGTAATCACTACGTCGCTTGTCACTGGGTCTGACTGGAATGTATTAGTTACTTTTACTTTTTGATGAAGGGGAGATCTTTTTGGGAGATGGATTGACTGCGGGGTTGCCACAGCCTTATGCACTCCGTCTGGAGCTCATTCGCGCTAAGGGATATTCAAATCGTGAGGTGTTGGACCTGGTTGGGCGCCGGGATGAAGCTGAGTTCAAGGAACGGATTAGTGCGGAACTGGGGTGGACTGAATTTCTGGAATATACGAGTGTCCATGCTGCGGAGTTCGCGGAAGCCGTCCGGAGTGGCTATACATTCAAATTTATGACGATAGGTGGTCTTCGCAGCTTGCTTGATATCAAATTCGGACTCCAGCCTGAGCGAGATTATCAACTGCACGCTACGAAATTAACCGGGCTGATGTTGGATACCTCAAGCTATCAACTATTAGAACAACTGACTCCGGATTACTGGGTCATCGATAGTCAGCCTGACCCTGCTGTAGTAGGGTATTTCCAAGTCCGGATTGAGCACCGCTACGCAACATCAACCGAATAATTGAGGACTACAGAACTTAAGGCCATGGCCTTAGGTTCTTTTGCCTTGAGGGAATGTCCCGCTAACGTTACAACTGACTCGTTTGAAATCTACCTACTCTGGAAATGCTAGATACGAGAGAAGGTATTTTTTGATATCCGAGAAGGGCGGGAAGCAGAATGAAGCAAATTATGTTGATTACGGACGGTTGCTCGAACGTGGGCGATAGTCCGGTTATGGCAGCGGCGTTGGCTAGACAGGAAGGGATTACGGTCAATGTGATCGGCATCGTCGATTATGGCACGATTGGGGAACTAGGCAGCTTGGAGATTAGCGAAATCGCCAAGGCGGGGGGCGGCATGAGCCGGATCGCCGGAACAGAGAACTTGGCTCAGACGATGCAAATGTTAACGCGCAAGACGGTGGTACAGACGATTCAGCACGCGGTTAACAAGGAAATCAGGCATATTCTGGGCGATCAAACGGTGGGCGATTTGCCTCCGGAGACCCGGTCGCAGGTTGTCGAGGTCATCGATGAATTGAGTGAGAGCAGCCCATTGCAGGTGGCACTCCTGATTGATGCCAGTGCCAGCATGAAGCCCAAGCTGCGTGCCGTAGAGGAAGCCATTCGCGATATGATGCTGAGCCTCAGTTCAAGAGCAGGGGAGAGCAAGCTGGCCGTATTTCATTTCCCGGGCTCTCACAGCGGTGAAGATGCAGTGCTCGATGTAGACTGGACAGAGGATCTGGGAGCCGCACGGTCCATATTCCAGCGAATTGCCATGAGGGGCGCTACTCCTACGGGCCCGGCCATCTTGAAGGTGATGGAATTTATCCAATATGGTACACTGAATGGACATGGAAAGTCTTGGCGTGAGGAGACGGATGGACAAGATGGAATCCTCGGTGGCTACGTCGTTTAAAATCAGCCTGCCGCAGGGGACGCGAATTCGCGGACGCTGGCATGGCGGGAAGTACATCATCCAGCGTTTGCTGGGACAAGGTGCGAACGGCGTTGTATATTTGGTGAAACGAGAGAAGAACAACAAACTATATGCGCTGAAGCTGGGCTTCGATACGCTTGATATCCAATCGGAGATCAATGTGCTGAAGGCGCTGCAACGTCAAAGGCGGCGGCGCGGACCGACGGAACGGGATCTCGCTTATCTGGTGGAGGTAGACGATTATGCTTACCAGGGCAGGGAGGTTCCGTTTTATGTTATGCGCTATGTGCAGGGTGAACCGCTGCGGGTGTTTCTGGCCCGGCGTGGACCACGCTGGCTGGATGCGGCGGGATTGCAATTGCTGCAGCAGTTGAAGCGTCTGCATGAGTCGGGCTGGGTGTTCGGGGATCTCAAGCCGGAAAATATGCTCGTTGGTCCCTATGGCGAGGTCGAACTGATTGATTACGGCGGTGCTACCAGTATAGGGAGAAGCGTCAAGCAGTTCACGGAATGGTACGACCGTGGTTTCTGGGACGCAGGTAATCGGACGGCAGATCCGTCCTATGACTTGTTCTCGTTTGCTGTGGTGTGCTTACATATGCTTGCCGAGCAGCCGCTTAAGAAGGCGGCGACGCAGTTGCCGCAGATGCGCAGCAGGCAGGACTTGCTTGCGATTGTTGACAATCACGAGGCGCTTCAGCCCTATAAGGCTTGGCTGCAACTGGCACTGCGCGGGGAGTTCCGCGATACTGCGGAGGCTTGCCGTCTATGGCGGGAGCAGGTAGCGGAGCGGTTCGCCACAAGGCCGCGGCGCAAGCGGGGGGCCACGCCGAACTGGATGGTGGGCGCTTTTGTTGTCTCCTTAGGTCTGCTTGCTTGCGCCATCTATTTGACCTTGCGCTTCTGAACGAACGGAGGAAATCTCGGGATGAAGGAACAAATGATGCACCGTCTGGTAGAGAATGTTCGTCGAACGGCCAGACAAGAGCGGCTGTGGAATCCGGGAGACCGTATTGTGGTTGCTGTTTCCGGTGGAGTGGATTCGACGCTGCTACTACATATAATGAAAGAATTGGCCGCCGACCCGAAGCTTGGGCTTGAATTAGTCTGTGCGCATCTGCACCATGGCTTGCGCGCCACAGAGGCGGATCGGGATGCTGCCTTTGTTCAAGCCTTGGCCGAAAGGCTTGGGATTCCATTCGAGTTGGGGCATGCCGACGTATATGCTTATATGAAGGAAACTGGGAAGAGCTTAGAGCTTGCCGCGCGTGAGGTGCGTTATGCTTTCTTGCGCGAGGTGGCCCGGAAATACGGGGCAACTTCCGTAGCTCTGGCCCATCATGCGGATGATCAGGCCGAAACTGTGCTAATGCGCTTATTGCGCGGAAGCGGGCTATCCGGACTAGCTGGAATGAGGTTTAAGCGACGGGAAAAAAATGTGGAACTAATCAGACCGCTGCTTCGTATATACAAGACGGATTTGCTCCGGGCGTGTCATGAATCGGGCATTTCCTTTGTGGAGGATAGCAGCAATCAACAAACAGACTTTACTCGGAATGCAATTCGGTTGGATGTGCTCCCATTTTTGGGGCAATATAATGGTCAGTTGCCGGAATCGTTGAACCGGTTAGCAGAGCTGGCTGCTGCCGAAGATGATTATTTGCAGCAGGAGTCGCTCCGGCTTTATGAGGAAATCGTTCGGCAAGATCATGGGTACCCCACGTTTGAGATCCCTGTTTTTAACGAGTTACATGTTGCTTTACAACGGCGGTTGATTAAACTAATATTAAATTATCTGCCTTTAAGGACGGATGAAAGCGATTTTGTCAAGATCGAAGCTATTCGTCAAGGGACGATTCAGCATCATCCCTCGACCTGGAGTCTAGATCTGGGCAGCGGCATAAAGTGCTTGCGTGAGTATGGCACAATCCGTTTTGTCTCCGCTGCTGTGGAGAGTCAGATTCCTCACTATACATATTTGGTGGAGCAACTTCCGGCAGAAGTGCCGATTGCTGGCATGGGCCAGAGCTTGCGCATGACGCAGCTTGTGGTGGACCGGGATGAGGCAAGAGTGGCGGCAGATAGCAATGACGAGGCGAAATTTGATGCGGATGAGCTGGTCTATCCGCTTACAGTACGTTCCCGCCTTCCGGGAGATGTCATGAAAGTCATGGGATTAAACGGCAGCAAAAAGGTAAAAGATATTTTCATCGATGCGAAAATACCTCCTTCCCTGCGCTCCCGCATTCCCGTCGTGACAGATGCTGCGGGCCGGATATTATGGATACCTGGCGTTCGGCGTTCCGCGATTGCCGCGGTCAACCGGGGCACGACTTCCGTCGTGCACATGGTTTTCGGGCAGTAAGAGCAAGTCATTTACACTTCAGGATTAGCGAAAGACCGGCATTCATAGTATAACGTAGGGGGTTTACTTATTTTGCAAAACGATATTCAAGAAGTGCTGATTACAAAGGAACAGATACAGGAGAAGGTTGCGTTGCTTGGCAAACAACTGAGCGCAGAATATGCGGGCCGGAACCCGCTGGTCATCTGTATTTTGAAGGGCGCTTTTATTTTTATGGCTGACTTGGTCAAAGAGATTACCGTACCCATCGAGCTTGATTTCATGGCTGTTTCCAGCTATGGTGCTTCGACCCGTTCTTCGGGAGAAGTGAAGATCATCAAGGATCTGGACAGCTCCGTAGAAGGGCGCGATGTGCTGATTGTGGAGGATATCATCGATAGTGGGCTAACGCTGAGCTACCTGGTCGATGTTCTGGAGCGGCGCAAGGTGAAGTCCGTCAAAATCGTAACACTGTTTGACAAGCCTGCTCGCCGCACTGTGAAGCTGGAAGCGGATTTGTCGGGATTTGTACTGCCGGATGCTTTTGTGGTCGGTTACGGTCTCGACTATGCTGAGAAATACCGCAACCTTCCTTTTATTGGCGTGTTGAAACCTGAAATTTACACCCATTAATCTCAGTGCCCTGTTAGGGCAAACCACCCCCTCGCCGGATTTTTGAAATCGCGAGAGTGGCTATGTTAAAATAACTTAAGGTCTTGAGAGGAGGTAGGGGATGAATCGGTTCATCCGGAATTCTGGTTTTTATTTGATACTTTTCTTAGTCGTGGTGGGCATCGTCCAATTCCTCAACGGCGGACAAGAAGCGACCGTCACCCCTAGTTATACGGAACTGCGTCAGCAGTTGAAGGATGACAATGTGAGTGAACTAACCGGTAAATTCGACGGTTATGCTTATCTGGTAACCGGTGAATATAAACAAGAGGTTGGGGACGAGAAAACAAAGAAGTTCTCGCTACATGTTCCTTTTGACGAGAATGTGTTGAAGGAAATCACTGACCTGAGTGAACAAAACAATTTTCAGGTCACGTGGGAGAAGATGCGGGGCGAAAGCATTTGGCTAACCTTCCTGACATCGATCATACCGCTTGCGATTATGTTCATCTTGTTCTTCTTCCTGTTCAATCAGGCGCAAGGTGGCGGCGGCAAAGTAATGAACTTTGGCAAGAGCCGGGCGCGTCTGTACAATGAAGAGAAGAAGAAGGTTACCTTTGAGGATGTAGCCGGGGCTGACGAAGAGAAGCAGGAATTGGTGGAAGTCGTTGAGTTTCTGAAAGATCCACGGAAGTTCTCTGCAGTAGGCGCCAGAATTCCAAAAGGCGTTCTGCTCGTAGGTCCTCCAGGGACAGGTAAAACCCTCTTGGCTCGCGCCGTTGCTGGTGAAGCCGGGGTTCCGTTCTTTAGTATTTCCGGTTCTGACTTCGTGGAAATGTTCGTAGGGGTCGGGGCATCACGTGTTCGTGACTTGTTCGAGAATGCGAAGAAGAATGCACCATGTATTATCTTTATCGATGAAATTGATGCGGTTGGACGTCAGCGTGGCGCCGGTCTTGGCGGTGGTCACGATGAGCGTGAACAAACGTTGAACCAATTGCTTGTAGAGATGGATGGTTTCGGTGGCAACGAAGGTATTATCATGATAGCCGCAACAAACCGTGCGGATATTTTGGACCCTGCCTTGCTGCGTCCGGGACGGTTTGACCGTCAAATTACCGTAGACCGTCCGGATGTCAAAGGACGCGAAGCGGTGTTGAAGGTTCATGCCCGCAACAAACCGTTGACCAAGGACGTACGTCTGGACGTCATTGCGAAGCGGACCACCGGGTTTACCGGTGCCGATCTGGAGAATTTGCTGAATGAGGCGGCGTTGCTTGCAGCGCGGCGGAACCGTAAAGACATCTCCATGCGGGAAGTAGATGAAGCGATTGACCGAGTAATTGTGGGTACAGAGAAGCGTAGCCGCGTAATCAGCGACCGAGAGAAACGGATCGTCGCTTATCATGAAGCGGGTCATACGATTGTTGGTTACTATCTGGAGCATGCTGATATGGTTCACAAGGTTACGATTATTCCGCGGGGACGCGCTGGCGGGTATGTTATCATGCTGCCGAAGGAAGATCGTATGCTTGCTACTAAGAACGAATTGCTCGATAGAGTGACCGGCCTGCTTGGCGGACGCGTATCGGAGGAAATCTACATCGGTGAAATTGGTACCGGTGCATATAGTGACTTCCAGCAAGCAACCAGCATTGTGCGTAGCATGATTGTTGAATACGGGATGAGCGAGAAGCTCGGACCGATGCAATTCGGCACATCCCAAGGACAGGTGTTCCTTGGACGTGATATCGGACATGAGCAGAACTATAGCGATCAGATTGCCTATGATATCGATCAAGAGATGCAGCGCTTTATTAATGAATCTTACGAACGCTGCAGAGCGTTGCTTACCGAGCATTCTCGGGAAGTTCACCTCATTGCGGAGACGTTGCTTGAAGTGGAGACGTTGGAACTGGATCAGATCAAGTATCTGATTGAGAACGGCTCGCTGGAAGGCTTCGAAAGTGCCCCACATGTGGATGGCGACTCTTCGGAATCGGGCGAACCAACTGTGGATAGCCTGGGGGATGTGCGCGTTCGTATTCAGGGTAAACCTGATGATGCGGCACCTTCTGCACCAGCGGGAGATATTCCGAACGATGCACCAGAAGGTGCAGCCGGCGGAGCTTCCGAGGGAGCGAAACCTGAGGGCGATGACGACAAAGGTTCAAATAACGGGGGCAACACGCCTACCGTATAAATGATACATCGTTGACGATCAAATCCGGGAAACTCTGTGTTTCCCGGATTTTTGCGTCTAAACAGAGAGACAGACGTAAGTTATCGAAAATTTTAGATAAATGTTTGACAGTGTCTTGGACCTTGTGTAAATTAGTTCTTAAACACCGTGTGAAATTTGATACGTTCTTGTGAGATGATGCGGAAGAGTGGCGTATAGAGAATAGAAGCCAGCCGATGCGAGAGGGACGGGAAGCAGCGGGCATACCGTTGCTACAAGTCAAGCACCTTATGGGGGAGGAATTCAGGTGGAGGCTTTAGCACTAGAGCGGAAAGCGGAAATGAACCGTGAACTGCGTGAAAGGCTGGCTCAGCTTAAGAAGGAACGCAACGCAATTATATTAGCGCACTATTATCAGCGCGATGAAATTCAAGAGGTAGCTGACTTTCGTGGCGACTCTTTTTTACTCGCCCAGAAGGCGGCTTCTACGGATGCGGAGACGATTGTCTTCTGTGGTGTACACTTTATGGGGGAAAGTGCCAAGATTCTGGCACCGGGCAAGACCGTGCTCATTCCGGATGAACGAGCGGGTTGTCCCATGGCCGATATGGTCAACGTGGATGGCTTGCGCAAGCTGAAGGCCCAGCATCCCAATGCCAAGGTCGTGACTTATATTAACTCTTCGGCTGATGTTAAGGCGGAGACGGATATCTGCTGTACGTCATCCAATGCCGTGCAAGTGATTAATTCCGTGGACGCAGATGAAATTATCTGGGTACCGGACAAGAACCTGGGCCACTATGTACAGCAGCATACAGACAAGAAGCTGATTATTTGGGAAGGTTACTGCAACACGCATGATATGCTGACGGTTAAAGATGTAATCGAAATGAAGGCCAAATATCCAAACGCCGAGTTCGTAGTTCATCCAGAGTGCCGCCCGGAAGTAGTGGAGATGGGTGATTTCGTAGGGAGTACCACGGCCATTTTGAACTATTGTAAAAATTCGTCTACCAAGCAGTTTATCGTGGGCACTGAGGATGGAACCGGATATCAGCTCCGTCTGGATAGCCCGGATAAAGAATTTCATTTTGCCACTAAATTCCTGGTGTGTCCTAATATGAAGGTTAACAATTTGAAGAAGCTGGTCAAATGTCTGGAGACAATGCAACCGCAAATTTACGTACCGCCGGTCGTTGCCGATAAAGCCAGATTATCCTTAGAGCGCATGCTGCAAGTTCAATAGCATGCGCTACTCTCTTGTCTAAGATAGGTGACGATCGTGATTCCACAATATTTAACTGATTTTGAGCTTGGTAAGCTGCCCACAGTTGATACGGATGTTATTGTCATTGGTTCGGGTATTGCCGGCCTGTTCACCGCCATTAAGGCCAGCGAACATCAAAGCGTCATTATGATTACCAAGAAGTCGCTGCTGGACAGCAATACCCGGTATGCGCAAGGCGGTATTGCTGCCGTTATTTCCGAAGATGACTCGCCCACTTATCACCGTCAAGATACTCTGCTGGCGGGAGCGGGCCTTTGTTCCTCTGCTGCGGTCGATATTCTGGCAAATGAAGGGCCTGAGGGTGTCAAAGAATTAATGGCGATGGGCACCTTATTTGATTTGGAGAATGGGGAGCTGGCCTTAACACGTGAGGGAGCACACAGCCACCGCCGGATACTGCATGCTAATGGTGACGCCACAGGCTATGAAATCGTACGAGCCTTATCTGCTCAGGTTGCCTCGCATCCTCATATTGAGGTATGGGATAATCATTACGTGATCGATTTAATCACGGAGGATAACGAATGCCTGGGTGCATTGGTAGAACGACCTGACGGAGGGCAACTGTTCCTGCGTGCCAAGGCGACCGTTCTATGTTCCGGGGGCGCCGGACAGTTGTACCGGTACACAACCAATCCGGAGGTGGCGACCGGGGATGGCGTGGCGATAGCTTATCGTGCAGGTGCGGTAGTACGGGATATGGAATTTATCCAATTTCACCCGACGGCCCTTTGCTATCCGGGAGCACCGAGATTTTTGATCTCCGAGGCTGTACGTGGCGAAGGTGCAGTGCTGCGCAATATTAAAGGTGAGCGGTTTATGAGTAAATACCATGAGCTGCTGGAGCTTGCTCCACGGGATATTGTGGCCCGGGCCATCGTAAGCGAGATGGAGGCTACGGGTGCGAGCATGGCTTATCTGGATATTACACATGAAGATCCTGAGCTAATAAGACGCCGGTTCCCGACGATTTACGAAACTTGTATGAGCTATGGACTGGATATGACCAATGATTGGATTCCGGTGGCTCCGGCCGCGCATTATATGATGGGCGGGGTTCGGACAGGCCATCACGGCGAGACGAGTGTGGACCGTTTGTTTGCCTGCGGAGAAGTCTCGTCCACCGGCGTTCACGGGGCCAACCGCCTGGCAAGTAACTCGTTATCCGAGGCGATAGTGTTTGGTAGACGCATCATTGAGCGGATTCGTGAGCTACAGCCGCTGACTCGAACAGGGGAAGCGATCTCCTATCAGGGAGGACGAGCGGAGACAGCTCCCACTTCCCTGACCGCCAAGCGGCTTGAACTGCAAAAGGTTATGGTTCGCCGCGTCGGATTGCGCCGTACGGGAGAAGAGCTGGCCAAGGCTATCCGTGAACTGGAACGGCAGATCCCGATTTTCAGCCAAGCTCTTCACACTCGGGAGCACTGGGAGTATGCGAACATGCTGACTTGTGCCCTGCTCTTAACTCAGTCGGCACTGGTACGGGAAGAGAGCCGTGGTGGCCACTATCGCGAGGACTTCCCGGAGCGTAGCGACGAGAAGTGGCACAAGCATCTTCTATGGCAACGGGAAAAAGGAATGATGGAGGAAGTTAGCGATGATGTTTAACGGATATAATGAAGAGATAACCCGCTATATTCGGGGCTGGCTGCAGGAGGATGTAGGTTCCGGCGATGTCACAACCGCCGTCACGATTCCTCAAGGCCATGAATCGAAGGCAATCATTCACGCCAAGCAAGGCGGGGTGATTGCTGGGATGCCGGTGGCCCAAATGGTGTTTGAAATTGTGGACCCAAGTCTTCGCTTCACGCCGCTTGTGCAGGACGGTCAGCGGGTGGAGAAGGGCGCCGTGATTGCCGAAGTGGAGGGCAGTACGCATCGGATTTTGACGGGAGAACGGCTGGCCCTGAACTTGCTGCAACGCATGTCGGGTATTGCTACACGTACCCGTACTTTTGTAGAGGCGTTGGGTGGATTGCCAACACGGCTGGTGGATACGCGCAAGACGACTCCGGGACACCGGATGCTGGAGAAATATGCGGTGCGTACCGGGGGCGGAGCGAATCATCGCTTCGGGTTGTATGATGCGGTGATGATCAAGGATAATCATATTAAGGGAGCTGGCGGTATTGCCCAGGCGGTCAGCCGTGCTCGCGCCGCTATTCCGCATACGATGACGATCGAAGTGGAGACGGAGAACCTGGAGCAGGTGGATGAAGCCTTGCAGGCCGGGGCCGACATTATTATGCTGGATAATATGGCACCTGTACTTATGAAGGAAGCGGTTCAGCGAATCAAGCAAGCGGCACCACATGTGATCGTCGAAGCCTCCGGCAACGTATCGCTGGAGACCATTCGTGACATCGCCGAGAGTGGTGTGGATGTCATTTCCGTCGGACGGCTGACGTATTCGTTCGAGAGTCTGGATATCAGTCTGGATCTGAACGCTAAGAAGGAGGGTTAACCAGCCGATGTTCCTTGTAGTCGATGTAGGCAATACCAATATCGTATTAGGGGTGTATCGGGGCAAGGAGCTGCTCCATCATTTCCGTATCAGCACAAATCGCCAGGCGACGGTGGATGAATACGGCGTCCTGATTCACAATTTATTTGATATGGCTCGAATCCGCGAGAGTGAGATGGAGGGAGTCATTATATCCTCTGTAGTTCCTCCATTAATGCATGCCCTGGAGGAGTTATGTGTTAAGTACTTGCGCCGTAAGCCGTTAATTGTCGGACCTGGAATCAAAACGGGGCTGAATTTACGTTACGAGAATCCCCGGGAGGTGGGAGCTGACCGGATTGTTAACGCCGTGGCTGCCATTGAGCAATATGGTGGACCGCTGGTGGTTGTCGATTTTGGGACAGCTACAACCTTCGATTGCATCGATGCCCAGGGCAATTACTTGGGCGGGGCCATCGTACCGGGGATCGGAATCTCGACCGAGGCGCTTTATCAACGGGCTTCCAAGTTGCCGCGCATTGAATTGGAGAAGCCAAAGAAGGTCATTGGCCGCAACACGGTGCATGCGATGCAAGCGGGTATTATTTTCGGCTATGCTGGTCAGGTGGATGGGATCGTGGAACGGATTGCCCGCGAGATGAATACCAAGCCGAAGGTAGTAGCCACGGGTGGCCTTGCTGAGCTGATTGCCAGTGAGACGCGCACAATTGAGGAGGTCAACTCTCAGCTTACGCTGGAGGGGCTTCGTCTCATTTATGAACGAAATCAATAATCAGGAAGTCAGGAAGGAGGTCCTCAAGCGATGGACTCTAACATAAATAAGAAGAAAGATCGGTTGATTCGGGCAATTGCGATGGGCGGGAAAGTTCGTGCTTTTGCCGTGCGGACTACGGAATTGGTGGAAGAATTACGCCGCCGTCATGATACTTACCCTACCACAACCGCAGCTTTTGGCCGAACGTTATCGGCGGGTGCCATGATGGGTGCCATGCTTAAAGGCGATGAGAAGTTGACGGTACAAGTCAAAGGCGATGGACCTGTCGGGCAAATTATCGTGGATGCCAATGCGCGCGGGGAGGTTCGCGGCTATGTTAAGAACCCTCATGTTCAATTGCCGAGCAATAGCCAAGGCAAACTGGATGTGCGCGGAGCCGTGGGTACGGAAGGCTTTATCAATGTTACCAAGGATCTGGGCCTGAAGGAGCCTTACCGGGGCAGCGTTCCTTTGATTTCCGGCGAACTGGGCGAAGATTTCACTTATTATTTTGCCGTATCTGAGCAAACCCCGTCCGCGGTAGGTCTGGGCGTACTGGTGGATGTCGACAACTCCGTCATTGTGGCAGGTGGCTTCATTATTCAGTTGCTGCCAGGCTTGAAGGATGAAGAGATTAGTGAAATCGAGCGTGCCGTAGGCGGGCTTCCTCCGGTGACTTCGTTGCTGGACCAAGGCTTGGAGCTTGAGGAAATGCTGAGCTGGATGCTACCGGACGTACAGGTATTGGAGGAAATGGACATCGTCTTCTCTTGTAGCTGTTCGCGGGAGAGAGTGGAAAGCACGCTAATTAGCTTGGGCAAGCAGGAATTAACGGAATTACGGGAAGAAGGCAAAGAGGCGGAAGTCATATGTGACTTCTGTAATGAGGCTTACGTATTTAGTCCCGAGGAAATTGATAGCTTGATCGAGCAGGTAGGAAAGCCAAAAAGAGAAGCTTAAAATGAGGGCAAAAAAATATGCTTTGCGGGTGAGGAAACCCTTGGCTGCAAAGTATTTTTTTGTGACTTTTCTTGACAACTCCGATAGGGGTTGTTAAGATAATAAACAGAATACCAACTTAATTGATCGGATATAAACAACAGCAACATATATAAGGGAGGATATTTAATATGGCCAAAGTCGTAAACAGTGTAACGGACTTGATCGGCAGCACGCCGTTGGTTCGCTTGAACCGAATCGTTCCAGAGGACAGTGCGGAAATTTACGTCAAATTGGAATATCAAAACCCAGGCTCCAGCGTTAAGGACCGGATTGCTATCAGCATTATTGAAGAGGCCGAGAAGGCGGGTAAGCTGAAGGAAGGCGGCACTATTATTGAAGCTACCAGCGGCAATACGGGAATTGGCTTGGCGATGGTCGCAGCGGCCAAGGGTTACAAGGCCGTTATTGTTATGCCTGAGACGATGAGCTTGGAGCGTCGTAACCTGTTGCGTGCCTATGGGGCAGAACTGGTATTGACACCAGGATCAGAAGGGATGAACGGGGCGGTCAAGAAGGCGGAGGAACTGCTTGCGGCTAATCCCGATTATTTCCTGGCCGATCAGTTCAGAACACAAGCCAACGTGAAGATTCACCGTGAGACGACAGGACCTGAAATCGTAGAGGCCATCGAATCGCTGGATGGACGTTTGGATGCGTTTGTGGCAGGGATCGGTACAGGCGGTACCATTAGTGGTGCCGGTGAAGTGTTGAAGAAACGCTTCCCTGAAGTGAAAATCTATGCTGTAGAGCCTGCAGCTTCGCCTATTTTGGCGGGTGGCAAGCCAGGTCCTCACAAAATTCAAGGACTCGGAGCTAACTTTGTGCCGGAGATTTTGAACCGGGAAATTTACGATGAGATTGTTCATGTTGAGAACGACCAAGCTTTTGAACAAGCTCGTATTGTAGCGAAGGAAGAGGGCATTCTGTCCGGTATTTCCTCCGGTGCTGCCGTATTCGCTGCGCTGAAGATAGCCAAGGAATTGGGTAAGGGCAAGCGTGTGGTAGCCATCATTCCAAGTAATGGCGAACGTTATCTCAGTACGCCGCTTTATAATTTTGAGGCATAAGCTAGTCAGGACTCCCCGGGAGTTACGCCCGGTAAGCCCCGTATCTATCTCCGGATAATCCAGAGATAGATACGGGGTATTTTATTTTTAAATTATTTTCCGTTTTCAAACGGGGATGGCATCTAGTATACTAGCTAGCAATAGAAGCAAGCGATCAGACTTACACATTTGGAGGGTTTAAGCCGCTGATGGAACAGATAACGACATGGGAGCAGTGGAATAGATGGATAGAGGAAGGAACATGGACACTGTTACCGTATGCAGTAAGCATTTCCTTGCCTTCAGCGGAGTTGCCTGTGGATTGGAGCGCGGCCTGGCAGGACGCGGGTCCTTATTCCTTTGTATTGGAGAGTGGCAAGGGGGGGCGCTACACGTTCTTGGGCGTGGACCCGATCTCTGTACTTCGGGGTAAGGGGAACAGAGCAACCATTCATGAACTGTCGTCAGGGAAGCAAGAGGATGTGCAAGGTGAACCCCTGAAGCTGCTGCAAGAGTGGATGAAGCCCTATCAATCGCCCGCGATTCCTGCACTACCTAAATTCAGCGGCGGGGCGGTAGGCTATCTGGGCTATGATGTCGCTCGTTCCCTGGAGCGCTTGCCATCTCAGGCTCAGGATGATCTCGGTCTGGACGATTATGTCTGGATGCGAATGGACGAGCTTTGGGTTATTGACCAACAATTAAGCAAGTTGTATTGCATCGTTTATGCTCGTTCTGTGGATGCTTCACCAACTATAGAGGGCTGGAGGGAAGCATTTACACAAGCAGAGCAGCGTGCTCTCAAGATGCTGGACCGCTGGCAGAGGATCTGCGAGGCGAGTGGTGGTGAAGAGCTGGGGGCCTCTCAGCAATCTAACGATTCCTTCTCGCTAGATTCGCTAATGAGCGATGAAGCTTTGGAACAATATCGTCTGGGGGTGTCCATGTCCCAGCAGGCGTTCGAAGATGCTGTAAGCCGAGTACAGGACTATATCCGTGCTGGCGATGTGTTTCAGGTTAACTTGTCGCTCAGACAAGCCTTCCCGTTGCTTGCGACCCCAGAACAGGTATATGAGCAGCTTCGCCGGATGAATCCGTCCCCTTACATGGGATTGCTCCGCTTCCCTGACTTCCAGTTGGTATCGGCCTCGCCCGAACTACTGGTGAAGGTGGAGCAAGGGGTAATAAGTACCCGGCCGATTGCCGGTACGCGCCGCCGTGGTCATACCCCGGAGGAAGACCAGCGTATGGAGGAAGAACTCAAGAACAATGAGAAGGAACTGGCCGAGCATATTATGCTGGTTGACTTGCTCCGCAATGATATCGGCCGTGTGGCGGCCTATGGCACAGTACGGGCAAGCGAGTTGTATGTTATTGAGCGTTATTCCCATGTCATGCATCTGGTCTCCGAGGTTGAAGGACGTTTGCGGGAGGACCACACCATCTACGATGCCATTGCTGCCGTATTTCCGGGGGGGACTATTACAGGGGCTCCCAAGGTGCGAACGATGGAAATTATCGAGGAATTGGAGCCGGTCACTAGGGGACCCTATACGGGTGCTATGGGATGGATTGACTATAGCGGCAATATGGAATTAAATATTATTATACGTACGCTGGTGGCGAAGGACGGCACCGGATACGTACAAGCAGGGGCCGGCATCGTTATCGATTCCGTGCCTTATCGTGAATTCAGAGAATGCCATAACAAGGCCAGAGCCATTGCTCTGGCGGTTCGACATAGCGAAGGCGTGCCGGACAAAGCCTAGGACAGGAGATGAGACGAGATGATTTTGGTTATCGACAATTATGATTCTTTTACGTATAACCTGGTACAGTATTTAGGCGAGCTAGGCGAGGAAGTGACTGTCCGCCGCAATGATGAGATTGATCTTGCGGGTATTGAGGCTTTGCGGCCAGATCATATTTTGATATCACCGGGTCCATGTACGCCAAGCGAGGCGGGAATTTCCCTGGACCTGATTGAGCGATTCAAGGGAGTTATCCCGATCTTTGGTGTATGCCTGGGTCATCAGGCCATTGGCCAAGCCTTCGGAGGTCGGGTGATTCGCGCCGAACGGCTGATGCATGGCAAGACCTCTCCGATTCTTCATCAGGGAGAATCGGTATTCGCTGGTTTGCCGTCTCCTTTTACGGCGACCCGGTATCATTCCTTGATCGTGGAACGGGAGAGCTTACCTGATTGTTTGGAGATTACCGCAGAAACAGCCGAGGGTGAAATTATGGGATTGCGTCATAAAACCTATGCGGTGGAGGGCGTTCAGTTTCATCCCGAATCCATTATTACGGATCATGGGCATCAGATCCTGCGTAATTTCCTGAGCCGGAAAGCGAAAGAGAGAGCATGAATTATATCGGGGTGGACGGAGTTCCGACCCCAGCAGATCAAGCCGTGATCTCTGTGATGGATCACGGCTTGATGTACGGGATCGGCCTGTTCGAGACGTTCCGCACTTATGGCGGCCGCCCATTCTTGCTGGAGCGGCATATCCAGCGGCTTCAGGCAGGATGTCGCACGCTTGGCATAGAATATGCTGCCGAGCCGGAAGAGATTGCCGAGCAGATCGCCGGGCTGCTGAAGCTGAACGGATTGGCGGAGGGGTATATCCGGTATACCGTAACCGCAGGAGATGGGCCGCTAGGTTTGCCGGCAGGAGATTACGGCAAGCCGCGGATTATTATTTATGTGAAGCCGCTCCCGGAGACGGGGGCGGCGCTGTATACCAAGGGCAAGCCTTTGTGGAGGCTAGCGACCTCGCGGAACACGCCGGAGGGCGACATTCGCCTTAAATCGCTGCATTATATGAACAGCATGCTTGCCAAGCGGGAGTTGGTCCAACTAGAAGCGACCCGGCAGTCAGCGGCTAGTCCTGTTGCGAAATCCTCACACGTTCCGGCGGAGGGTCTGCAATTGACGACCGATGGCTGTCTGGCCGAGGGCGTTGTTAGCAACTTGTTTTTTGTAGAAGGACAGACGCTGCATACGCCGGAAGTCGGAACAGGCATCCTGCCCGGAATTACCCGGGCAATGGTTATGGAATTGGGTGCTCGCCAAGGGCTGGCTGTGGAGGAAGGTCGCTATGCCTGGAGCCGTCTGTTAAGCGCAGATGAAGTGTTTATGACGAACTCAATTCAGGAACTGGTG
Source organism: Paenibacillus senegalimassiliensis (assembly GCF_001486585.1). Classification (GTDB taxonomy): domain Bacteria; phylum Bacillota; class Bacilli; order Paenibacillales; family Paenibacillaceae; genus Fontibacillus; species Fontibacillus senegalimassiliensis. The sequence continues at coordinate 6,066 of NZ_LN909034.1, read as the reverse complement.
CCTATTACAGAGTTATGGTGGATGGCAAGTGATGCAGAACTGAAGGTGAATGAATTGTTGTCTCAATCGCGTATCGTAGGCGAAGGTCGGATTGGTGCGATAACAAGCCACTTGTTGGGAGATTATAGAGAGAAAGCGAGGGATCATGATGCAACCTAGGTGGTATAAGCGTAGCTACGAGATGGGAGAAGCGTCTCTTGCGCTGGGAGAGCGCACCTTAATTATGGGGATTCTTAACGTTACTCCAGACTCCTTCTCGGATGGTGGGCGGTACAACCAGGTGGAACACGCAGTGCAGCATGCCCGGGAGATGGTACTGGCCGGCGCGGATATCATTGATATCGGGGGCGAATCAACGCGCCCGGGACATGAGCCCGTGAACGAGCAGGAAGAGTTGGCGCGAGTCATTCCTATCGTGGAGAAGCTTCATCATGAGATGCCGCAGATTCCTTTATCGGTGGATACGTATAAGGCACAGGTAGCTGAGGAAGCACTGCGCGCCGGAGCCCATATCATTAATGATGTGTGGGGGTTCAAGGCGGAGCCGCGCATAGCGCAGGTGGCCGCGGAGTTCGGATGCCCGGTCATTCTTATGCATAATCGGCAGGACCTTGCCTATGGTGATTTGATGAGCGATGTTGCTGCGGACTTACTGGAGAGCGTGGAATTGGCCAGGAAGGCGGGAGTGAGCGACGAACGAATTATTTTGGACCCGGGCATCGGGTTTGCTAAGGACTATGAGGAGAATCTAAAGGTAATGGCTAACCTGGACCAATTGGCCACGCTTGGCTTTCCATTGCTGCTCGGCACATCTCGCAAGCGATTTATTCGCACCGCACTGGATTTGCCGGTAGATGAGGTCGTTATGGGAACGGCGGCGACCGTAGCGCTGGGCATTGCCCAAGGCTGCCAGATTGTACGCGTCCATGACGTGAAGGAAATGAAAGAAACTGCGCGTATGTGTGATGCTATACTTTACGCCTAGTTATGTATTGCTGGAAAAGGGGCTGAATTTATGGATAAAATGATACTGCGTCGTATGGAATATTACGGATACCACGGCGTATTTGAAGAGGAACGGAAGCTGGGCCAGCGGTTCTACGTAGATCTGGAGTTAGAGCTGGATTTACGCGAGGCAGGGGAGAACGATGATTTGTCGCTGACGGTAAATTATGCCGAAGTGCATGAACTGGTCCAAGGAATTGTTCAGAAAAAAAGCTTCAAATTGATCGAAGCGCTAGCTGAGCATATTGCATCTGCTGTTTTGGACACTTATACTAGGGTAGATGCTTTAACGGTTCAGGTGACCAAGCCGCATCCTCCATTTGATATTCACTTTGAGGGTGTGACCGTGAAGCTGCACCGTTCAAGAAAGTGAGAACTCCGTATGAGCACATCTTCTACCTCTGAGTTTTCAGAGGCTTATATTGCTTTGGGCGCCAATTTGGGAGACCGAGAGGCTACCCTGATGAAGGCCATTTCAGCTTTACAGGAGCATCCCGGAATTGAGGTTTTGCGGGGCTCCCATCTTTATGAGACTGATCCAGTAGGTTATCTGGACCAGCCTTGCTTTGTCAATATGGCGGTCGCCCTTCGCACCACCCTTGCCCCCGAGGAACTGTTATCGGTCATGCTTGATGTGGAACAGCGACTTGGCCGGGAGCGCAAGATTCGTTTCGGGCCACGAACGGTGGATCTGGATTTGCTATGGGTTGCCGGACGGGAAATGGATACCGCCTTGTTAACCTTGCCGCATCCTCGTATGATGGAGCGGGCCTTCGTGCTGATTCCTTTATCGGATATCGTTCCGGAAGGAGAGCCTTCCGGGCTGTATGAGAATATACGCCGTGCGCTTGGCACCATTGATGGAAAGGAAGGCGTCCGGTTTTGGAAAACATACAACTGGCACAGCGCATCCGCGCTTTCCGAAAGTTAAAAGGCTTTACCCAGCAGCAGTTGGCTGAGGCGTCCGGTATATCCCTTGCGGTCTTGGGAGCCATAGAGCGGGGAAACCGCCGCCCAGATGATCAAATTTTAAATAAAATTTCGGATTGTTTGGGGATTCCCCTAACGGAGTTGAAGCCGGAATAGCAACGCCTGCACCCCAGGCACAACTTGACTATAAGGTCAGAGGAGGGAACCATCTTGCTGAAGATTGGCGATATTGAAATGAAGAATCAGGTCGTACTTGCTCCTATGGCGGGCGTCTGTAATCCGGCATTCCGCCTGATTGCCAAGGAGTTCGGGACAGGACTGGTCTGCGCCGAGATGGTGAGCGACAAAGCGATTATTCACGGCAACAAGCGTACGCAGGAAATGTTGTTTGTTGATGAGCGTGAGAAGCCGCTAAGCTTGCAAATCTTTGGTGGAGACCGCAAATCGCTGGTGGAGGCGGCCAAGGTCGTCGACCAGGAGACCAACGCGGATATTATTGATATCAATATGGGTTGCCCGGTGCCGAAAGTGACAAAATGCGATGCAGGTGCACGCTGGCTGTTGGAACCGAGTAAAATTTACGAAATGGTATCGGCTGTCGTGGATGCGGTTAGTAAGCCGGTCACCGTCAAGATGCGGATTGGCTGGGATGCTGAGCATATCTACGTCGTCGACAACGCCAAGGCTGTAGAGCAGGCTGGCGGCAAGGCGGTCAGCGTGCATGGCCGTACACGCGAGCAGCTCTACACGGGCAAGGCAGACTGGAGCTACATTCGGCAAGCCAAGGAAGCCGTATCCATTCCGGTCATCGGAAATGGCGATGTGTCTACTCCCGAAGATGCCAAGCGTATGCTGGAAGAGACAGGCTGCGATGGTGTGATGATTGGGCGCGGTGCTCTGGGGAACCCGTGGATGCTGTACCGCACTGTAGAGTATTTGAAGACAGGGGAACTACTCCCTGAGCCATCTGCGGATGAAAAAATGCGTATTGCCATCCTTCATATGGATCGATTGGCTGCCTTGAAGGGCGAACATGTCGCCGTTCGGGAGATGCGCAAGCATCTTGCCTGGTACTTGAAAGGTCTGAAGGGCGCTGCGCGCATTAAGGACTTAATCATGGAAGAGACCCGGCGTGATGAGATGGTGCGAATCCTTGAGACGTTTGTTGACGACCTGGTGTTGGAGACGGCCCGTGACGAGGTATCGGCTTGACATGAACCGGGCAGAGGGCTCTTTTTTTCCAAGAGTCCTCCCTTTTCATAAAACGTTTACATATGCAGTTTTCGGTGTCATTGACATTTGAGACCCGTTCACCTATAATTTCACAATATAAATTCGCCTCAGTGGTGGGCTTTCCTATTTGGGATGGTCTGACCGTTACAACATAGCGCATATGATATATACAATGAATCACCATGCAAGAAGGCCATTGCTGCCGGAGGCGAGCGCTTCCAAGCACCTAAGCGGTAGTGGAAGACAAAAGAACATTCCTGAGGGAGAGTTCATTTTCCAGGAAGGTTTTCGGGTGCCGCACGCACCGTGCGAAAATTTTTTCCATGACAGGAGAATCGGTTGAGATGAGTGACAAAGAAGTTATCCTTACCCAGGACGGTCTGAAGAGACTGGAAGAAGAATTGGAAAATCTGAAATCTGTGAAGCGCCGCGAGGTTGCGGAACGGATCAAAGTAGCTATCGGCTACGGGGATATCAGTGAAAACTCGGAATACGAGGATGCCAAGAATGAGCAGGCCTTCATTGAAGGACGTATCATCACACTTGAGAAAATGCTGCGTAATGCTCGTATTATCAACAATGATGAGATCGCCACAGATACGGTTAGCATCGGTTCTATTGTGACGGTGGAGGATTTGGAGTTCGGCGATACTATGGAATATGCCATTGTCGGAACTGCGGAATCCGATCCGATGCAAAACAAGATTTCCAATGAAAGCCCGGTGGGTAAAGCGATTCTTGGTAAGAAAAAAGGCGCTGTAGTGGATGTAACAGTTCCTGCTGGCGTGATTCAATATAAAATCGTAGACATTAAGAAGTAAGCCGGAATTAGCGCCTGAAAGAAGCTTCCACCGCGGAAGCTTCTTTCACTGTTTCTTTTGTTTGTGGGACCCAATAAAGCAGTAATAAGGAGTGGAGCAAGGCTATGAGCGAGGAAATGAACAACAACGAAGAAGTCGTGGAGATTAGTGAACTGCTGCAATTTCGCCGCGCCAAATTGGACGAGCTACGTGGACTGGGCATCGATCCTTTTGGCAAAAAGTATGAGCGTACCGATATGGCGGGAGAGATTCTTGCCAAGTATGACAGTCTGACCAAAGAGGAATTGGAAGAGAAGGCTGTGAAGGTATCCATTGCAGGACGCCTTATGGCGAAACGCACTATGGGTAAAGCCAGCTTCGCGCATGTACAGGACTTGTCGGGTAAAATTCAAATCTATGTTCGCAAAGACAGTATCCCTGAAGTGAAATATGAAGCGTTTGGTATTTTGGATTTAGGGGATATCGTTGGAGTGACGGGGGAAGTATTCAAGACCAAGACCGGAGAAACGACCATCAAGGTGCTGGATCTGGAAGTGTTGTCGAAATCTCTCTATCCGTTGCCGGACAAGTATCATGGCCTGAAAGATGTAGAACTGCGTTACCGTCAGCGTTACGTGGATTTAATTGTAAATCCAGAAGTACAGCAGACTTTCATCAAACGCTCCCGCATTATTCAGTCGATGCGTCGTTATCTGGACTCGCTCGGTTATCTGGAGGTTGAGACGCCTACCCTTCATAACATCGCTGGAGGAGCGGCAGCCCGTCCGTTCATTACGCACCACAATGCACTGGACATGCAGTTGTACATGCGGATTGCGATCGAACTTCATTTGAAGCGCCTGATTGTCGGTGGGTTGGAGAAGGTTTATGAGATCGGACGCGTATACCGTAACGAGGGGATTTCCACTCGCCATAATCCGGAATTTACGATGATTGAACTTTATGAGGCCTATGCGGATTATAAGGATATCATGGCTTTGACGGAAAATATGATTGCTCATATTGCTCAAGAAGTGTTGGGTACACAAGTCGTTAATTACCAAGGTCATGAGGTTAACCTGAAGCCGCAGTGGCGTCGGGTCTCGATGGTGGATGCGGTGAAGGAAGTAACCGGTGTTGATTTCGCTGTCCAAATGAGTAAAGAAGAAGCGCATCGTTTGGCGAAAGAGCATAAGGTTCCAGTAGATCCGCACATGACCTTTGGCCATATCTTGAATGCTTTCTTCGAGCAATTTGTAGAAGAGACGTTGATTCAGCCTACATTTGTATATGGGCATCCGGTGGAAATCTCACCGCTGGCTAAGAAAAACGAAGTTGACCCGCGCTTTACGGACCGGTTCGAGCTGTTTATTGTGGCCCGCGAGCATGCTAATGCTTTTACCGAACTGAACGATCCTATCGATCAACGTCAGCGCTTTGAAGCGCAATTGCTGGAACGAGAGCTCGGTAATGATGAAGCCCATGAGATGGACGAGGACTTTGTCCGGTCCCTGGAATATGGTATGCCGCCAACCGGAGGGTTGGGTATCGGGGTAGACCGTTTGGTGATGCTTCTGACAGATGCAGCTTCCATCCGCGACGTTTTACTATTCCCGCATATGCGCTAAATAGGACAACCTCTTATTATAGAAAGTTAAGGGATAACCATCGTCCTAAAACGGATGAATATAACTTAAGGCAGTGTGAGGCGTTGTCCTTGCACTGCCTTTTATGTTTGATGAGTCTATGAATGGATTTCTACATCCTAAGCCTAATTTATATTGCTTACTCAAAAGCTAAATAAATAGGTTGCGCCCATTGATAAAAGATGGTATATTATAAATCCGGTCGTTAACCGGACAGCATTATAGCAGTCAGCTAAGAATTGCGATGAAAAATAATGCTTGCCAAATAACGTCGGACATGATATATTATAAAAGTTGCCGCTGAAACGCGGTGATGAAGAAAAAGCAAGTTGATCTTTGAAAACTGAACAACGAGTGAGTAAGAAATAAAGAGAACGAAAGTTCTCGTCAGCAAGTTTACATGAGCAAGTCAAACACTTTATTGGAGAGTTTGATCCTGGCTCAGGACGAAC
>NZ_LN909033.1 GCF_001486585.1 Paenibacillus senegalimassiliensis | reverse complement strand
GAAGCGGGCGACAAACAGGGAAACAAGATTGATCCACCGCTGGCTCCCTCCAAGACATATCCGACCATCGATGCTGCTGTAAAGGATATTGAGAAGTCGGAGCAGAAGCCCGAAATATCACCGGAGAAACTCGATTGGATGAAAGAGGTAGGCATCAAGGAGTTTGATAAACCTATGAAGTTCTATGCGCCGCGTAATCATCATCTATGTTCAGAGGAGTATATGGCAAATACCCCGCTTGAGAAGATCAAGGCAGGGTATGAGAGTACGTTGCCTGTTGAAGATGATTTGCTGAATAAAGTCCATGAAACAATTGGAATTCTTTTGGACTGGATTCAGAGTAAAGCAAATGCGGCTTCCATTGCTGATACAGCAGCGCTCCCGGAAGTAATCAAAGGAACAGCTGAACTGATCGAAGCAGCGAAGATTAATGTTCTTCTCTCAAAGCGGAATTAATAGTCTCATAGATTTTTAAATAAGCTTTAGCAATTTGTTCAGCAAGAGAATCATTTTTCTCCTGACCAATCGTTCCAACTTCTGCAATTAGTGAATGTGATATTGCAATAGTCAATTCGAGAGCTATCTCTTTATTGGTCTTTGACACGAGTCATCCTCCTTTCGTGATAATGAGGATCTGGACAATTCCATTATTCGACAGGAGGGAGGGAATTCCTACTTGAAAGGAGAGATTATGTTGTTACCAGATGAACTCAAGAAAGACCGATATTGGAGCGGGGCACTGCACATCTTCGCAAATCATTCTAAATTGAAGTTATACATCAATCAATTTATCGATTTTGAAGAATTGTCCCTTGATGTGGATGGATTCGAACGGATATCACGTTCCTGGAGTCCAGCAGATAAGTTCATGCTTCGTCTGGCATTACATTTATTCAATGGTCAAAGCGCTATAGACCTTTCGCTCATGGATCGGCTTGATAGTAACAATAAGAAGCTTGCGTTCAAAGCGATACAGTTAAGGTTTGCAGGATGATTACTCGGGGCAAGGATTGGATGTCGTTGACCAGGGAAGAGCGGGAGCAGGAATTGAAGGCCGCGAGGTTTCGCACACAAATGAAGTGGCTGCGGATCAATGTCTGCGGAGAAAGAAAACAATCCTCCGGTTAAGGCCCGGAAGATTGTAAGGAGCACTACAAAATTTTCACCATTATTATATCACAACCTATGATTTTACGTAAATGTGAAGCAGATTAAGCCTTACGGATGTCCGTTGGACACAGTTAGGACATATTAGCTACATCTGAATCATGTCCAGAATAGAGGGCGGTGAATCAAGAAAATGGCGTGGATAGAAAGCCATCAAGGAACGGATAGGCATCCAAAAACGCGTAAATTTTGCAGGAAATTGGGTGTGTCGGTGCCGACAGCGGTGGGTCACTTGCATATGTTTTGGTGGTGGGCGATGGAATTTGCTCAGGATGGAGATGTATCCAAATTTGAAGCAGAGGACATTGCCGATGCCATGGAATATGACGGTGATCCAGATGTGCTAATGGATGCTTTGATATATGCCGGATACATCGATCAAACCGCATCAGGACGCGTAATACACGATTGGTATGACTACGCGGGAAAGCTCATTGAGCGGAGGAAAAGCGATGCTTTGAGAAAGGCGAATTCCAGAAGAAAGCCAGCGGAGGTAGTGAGGGATTCCGAAGACGTTCCGAAAGATGTCCAGCGGACAGAGGACGGACACGACGCGGAGTCCATATGTAACCCTAACCCTAACCTAAACCATAACCAAGAAGATATAAAAGATTCTTGTCCCGAATCGCCTCCGGCTGATCAGGACGCATACCCTTCTCCTGCACTTCAATTTTCTGAACCTGGTAAAAAGCAAGGGAGGAAGAAGCCGGAATATGCACCAGATAGTCAGTATTACAAAATGGCGGTGTATTTCAAGGGCCGGGTTGATGCAATGGCTGCTGATGAAGGGCTTACTCATTTAACAGATCGGACAAACCTCCAGACCTGGGCAGATGATTTTCGAAAGCTCGTGGAGCTGGACAAGCAATCGGACACCGAACTTATCAAATCGGTTATGGATTGGGTCGTCAAGGATGGATTCTGGAAGAGCAACGTTTTGAGCGCGGAAGCATTTCGTAGGCAGTTCCCAAAGCTGGTCTTAGCCATGAAGAAGCCTGCTAGGAATACTTACGTACCGAAGAACCAGAAGCGGGAGATACCAATTGTGCCAAGTGATACCGAAGCGGAAGTTACCGAAGCGGAATTTGCAGAACTCGTAAGACAGGCGGAGGAACGGAAGAGGAGGAAGGGCCTGAGTGGACAACCTGTGGCTCAATAAGTATCAGGCAGAGAGGTCCGGGAAGCCGTGCCTGCTGCCCAGGCAGATACAGACGGATCATGGATGGGTGTGGGAGGGGAAATGGACCGGAGGACCTGAGCCCGTATGCGATATCTTGCTTACCTTTACCAGATGCCGAGTGCTTGGTTGCCCCGTTGGACCCAGGGAAGCTCCTGCCGCTTATCTCTACAAGCAATCTGAGCCAACGCAATTCAGGTATATCCCATTTTGGGCGAGATTCATTGAGCAGATCAACTTAAGTCAAGCAACCGAACTGGAGAAGGCCGTGTTAGCTCGTCGTCGAGGCGACGGAGTTAGGCCGATAGGGGGGCGGTGAAGCGATGGTTATTCATCCGAAGGCCTTAAGCATGATTGAGGGGGCGTTAGAACCCGTGATTCGTTCGGGCAGAGACATTAACAAACTTCGCTTGTATGTATTCCCGGATTCTCCACTAGCCGAACTATCAAGCATCCATACCAGGTTTGGGGATTTGAAGGTTAAGCAAGATGATTACAGTCGAAAAGGCATTGCTTATATCTTGGAGGACCCGGGACGGAAGGGGAGAGGATTTTATTGGGTATCGCGAGCGACAGGCTAATCATAACCGTCATTAGCAGATTCAATCTCTTTCGTCAGCCTCACAAAATAGGCGATGTGATAGAGGTGCAGGGAGAGCCGCTGCTAATTCTAGGCATTGAGAACTTTTTTATCCGCCACAATCGAATTGACGTGAATTACACGTGCCAGCGGCTGACCAGCCTGGATTACGTCAGCAAGGCTAAGGCTTATAAGCAAACGAGTGAAATCGAACTGGTGGTTAATTTACCACATGCCAAGTGGGATAAAGTAGACGGGATAAGACCCGGAACGATTCAATACGTCCAAGGCGAGTGTTATAAAATAACCGAATTTTCCGGATTGTCGCTGAAAGGGACTGACTTGCATATTGACCTTATTGCTAGGCCGATTTATCCAGTAGATCGCAAGGAAGCGCGGGCGAAGTTGTTTGACGAACGCCGGAAGAAGCTTCAGTTAGAAATTTTGTAAAGGGGATAAAAATATGAGTTATGAACCTGAACGGGAAATCAGAAGTATCCTGCACGACAAAACGGTAGTTGTATTTAACACCGGCGACAGAGTTATCTTCCAGGCTTCACGAACGGGAACGATGCCACTGACGGTAGACCCCGAAGAGATTGTCGACGATTTAATTATTACCCTTGAGCAGCGGGACATCGAGATAGCGTCCCTTCGCTCCGAATTGATAGAGTCTCGGGACACGGCGGCTCGTTACATCTGCCAGTATCAAGGAGAAGAGAATAGGTTTCAGCGGCAAAACGCGGAGTTAGGCAGGCTGCAGAAGCAGATCGAGGCCGCAAGCGGGGAAAAAGCAGACGAACCGACGGAGAAATATTGGATTGGCGCAGCCAGCCAAGAACGCGCCAAAGAAATAGCCCGTAATCACTCGTTGGAAAAGAATCAATGGAGCAGGGCTCACGCTGGAAAGCCTAACAGTCTGAAAGATGGGATCAGGGTATCAGATCGGAAATATCTCATTGGAGACTTTGCCGAGTGGGAACTTCGCATCCTCACGGCCCACTTAGGCGGTGAGAAGCAATGAGTAAATGGATTGGAAAGCCATCGCCCAAGAGCATGCATACGGGTGCCGGGTGGTTTGCAGAGCTTGACCGAGCTTACACCGACGGAGAATATGCTGTTATGTCTAGGGTGGTAGAGACGGAGTGGGGCCAAGTAGTCCACGCCTGCATACGAAACGCGGAAAATACGGATATACCGTGGGCAGAGAAACAGAGAATCAAGAATGAGCTACTTGGCGAAGAACGGATTGCCCTAGAGGTATTCCCGAAGAATTCGGAGTTAGTAGATCAAGCGAATATGTATCACCTGTGGGTGCTGCCCGCGGGAATGAAGTTGCCGTTCGGGATTTGATGCAGTAAAGACCCAAAAAAAATAATAGAAATGAGGAATTAACATGGACTTGAATTTAATGGTGAACAACACTTTATCAGCACTGAAAGATGAAGGTTATGTCGAAAATATTGTAAGAAAAAAATTAGAGAGAACAATTGATGAGGTTATCGAAGATACGCTAAGAAGTTACAGCGATTTCGGAAAAGCCTTGAAGCAGCAAGTCCAGGAACAAATGCAATTCAATTTAGATAGATTGGACATCCCTTCATACAATCAAGTGATTTTGAATGTCATAAAAGGCGAACTGGAAAGATCAGTTCATGAAGAAGGGGCGAAGCGAATTCAAGAAAGCATTCAGGAAGTGTTGGGAACGTCAAAAGAAGAGTATAAATTGTCCGAACTGATTGAAGAAATTGTTGAGCAAGACTGCGAACTGAACGAATTGGATTATGAAGACTACAAAGAAATCACCGTAATCATTGAAGACAAATACAGTTCTAAGTACGTCTACATTGACCCCGAGGAAGATAAATCATGGCATCGATGCAAATATCAAATCGTTCTTGATGAAGATGCAACTGTCCGCAGAGCAGAAATTGGTGACAAAAGCTTTGACAACAAAGTGATTATGGGCGGTTTGTATGGTGCGGATGCAACAATATTCAAAATGTGGACTCGTAAAGCCAAATTGATTATCGATGATTACGAAACGAGTTTCACCAATCCAGAGTATTCTTGATGCGCATTCGACCCAAAGAGCGAAGGAGGATTTTAAATGTCCGTAATAGATGTAAGGTATATTGGTGAGTCATCTGAGGGTTTTACCCATGGAAAAGTATACGAGAGCGCATTGAATGTTTCTGACGGTAGTTTGCTGGTAACTGATGATGTTGGCAAGTCAGTAAGATTTGAGCCGGGATGGTTTATGACATTTGACAACTTGGGAGTGCACGGAAGCACAAGGCGCAGGGAATCTGCTTGGCTGGATGGGGTAGCAAAAAAATTTTGTGGAGTTATTAAGCGCGAAGATGCGGTGAAGTACCTCAACGACAAAGAAAAATACGATTTTCACTGTCTTTGCAACAAGATTGAGATGGGCAGAAAAAGGGATGGGAAACATCCTGTGAATGCCTACTTGGTTATCAATGTCGATGAACCATATGCGAAAGAAGTTGCCGATATTTTGAAGCGTCATGGACATTGGGGATAATGCACATTCCGCGGCAACGCCGCAATGACCATTTAATGAAGGAGTGAATGAAGGTGAAGACAGAAATGCAGATTCAAAAAGAAAATGTTGCAAAGTTACTAAAATTGATAGCGGAAAATCCGGATTTGAGAGTATTGCCAATGGTAGACTCCGAAATTGTAGCCGATGATGGATATAATCGTTGGACGGCTGTATTCGGGTCGGCGCAGGTCGATGAAGTTGTGTCAATGGGAGAGCGCATTTATATCCGCTCAGATGATGAAGAACAATTGATTAATGAAGCTTACGACAAGTTGTATGACGACAAGTTGACGGACAAAGAAGCGGAAAAGAAAGCCGAAAGCATTGTCGGTAGTTACGAGTGGGAAAAGGTTATTTTAGTAAACATTAACGAGTCGTAAGTGATAATTGACACATTTAATGAAGGAAGTGTTTAAATGGCAAATCAGAAGAATAAAGAATTATTCTCATTGCTCGATGATCTACATGAAAATTATGTACAGATAGAGCATTACGCCGTTGGCCGAACAAAGGCCGGCAATCGTCCCTCTGGAAGGCTGCGACATATTGAAACTCATGCAAGCAATATTGAGCAGATTGCGGCGAAAATTCAGCAACAAGTTCAAGCCATGATGAAGTGAAAACGTCACAGTTCGAAAAT
>NZ_LN909032.1 GCF_001486585.1 Paenibacillus senegalimassiliensis | reverse complement strand
CCCGAACACGACCGTTAAGCCCTCCAGCGCCGATGGTACTTGGACCGAAGGGTCCTGGGAGAGTAGGACGCCGCCAAGCAACGATAAGAAGCACTACCGATTACAAGTCGGTGGTGCTTTTTTGTATACAATTTTAAGCGCGAATATAGATGCGTGGTGCTGTGAAGAGTATAAACAAGTGCTTGGAGAAGGATGAAATTATCTCCAAAAACGGGCTGAAATGTTGGGTTTGTGCGCGTTGAATAGACAGGGGTGTGCGCTGGGGAGTCGACAGTAGATTTGCTTGCGGTTGTCCTTGACAGCCTATAGGCCCTTTGCTAAACTTGGCATAATATATTTTCGTAAGTGGCTCTAAAGCGCCAAAGGTTGCTTTGACGGAGCTGCTTTTCGTGCTATTACGTCGCAGACGTTTTTTCTTTGGATTCGGGACAAACCGCTTCATCCAGGGGCTCCTGATCTTGCAAGAGAAACAGCCGGGATATGGCCCGACAATCCATTAGACTAAAGGAGGATAATTCACGGTGTGGGAGAGTAAATTTGACAAAGAGGGCTTAACGTTTGATGATGTGCTTCTGGTTCCCCGTAAATCGGAGGTATTGCCTAAAGAGGTAAGTGTGTCCACTCGCTTAAGCGATAAGGTGAAGCTCAATATTCCGTTGATTAGCGCAGGGATGGATACGGTAACTGAGTCGGCGTTGGCTATTGCCATCGCTCGCGAAGGTGGTCTTGGCATCATTCATAAAAACATGCCCATCGAACAACAGGCTGAGGAAGTGGATCGTGTCAAACGTTCGGAGAGCGGTGTAATTACTAATCCTTTCTCTCTGACTCCGGACCATTTGGTATCGGATGCTGAAGAAGTGATGAGTAAATTCCGTATTTCCGGGGTTCCCATTGTGAATGAAGAGCATAAGCTTGTAGGTATTTTGACGAATCGTGATTTGCGGTTTGTGCATGACTATAGTATTAAAATCAGTGAAGTGATGACGCGTGATGACCTGGTTACTGCTCCGGTAGGAACGACTTTGCAGGAAGCGGAAGGCATCTTACAGAAGCATAAGATTGAGAAGCTTCCGTTGGTGGATCAACAAGGCATTCTGAAAGGCCTTATTACTATCAAGGATATTGAGAAAGCCATTCAATTCCCAAATGCAGCGAAGGATGCTCAAGGGCGCCTGCTGGTGGGAGCTGCGGTGGGGATCTCCAAGGATACATTTGATCGTACCGATGCTCTTGTCAAGGCGGGCGTAGACGTTATTACTGTGGATTCGGCGCATGGTCATCACATCAACATCCTTGAAGCAGTAGCTGAACTTCGCAAACGGTATCCTGAACTGACTATCATCGCGGGTAACGTGGCGACAGGCGAGGCCACAAGAGCATTGATTGAAGCTGGTGCATCGGTAGTCAAGGTTGGTATCGGACCAGGCTCGATTTGTACCACGCGTGTTATTGCTGGAATCGGCGTACCACAAATTACGGCAGTTTATGATTGCGCGACTGTAGCCCGTGAATACGGTATTCCCATTATTGCGGATGGCGGCATCAAGTATTCCGGTGAAATCACGAAGTCGGTTGCTGCCGGGGCACATGCGGTGATGTTGGGCAGCTTGTTTGCCGGTACGGAAGAAAGCCCAGGGGAGACGGAAATCTACCAAGGACGTCGCTACAAAGTGTACAGAGGCATGGGCTCCATGGGGGCTATGAAGCAAGGCAGTAAGGATCGCTACTTCCAGGATGATGATAAGAAGCTGGTTCCGGAAGGCATTGAAGGACGCGTTGCTTACAAAGGTCCTATTTCCGACACCATTCATCAGATGATCGGCGGCTTGCGTGCAGGTATGGGGTATTGCGGAACCGGAACATTGGACGAGCTTCGCAATGATACCCAGTTCATCCGTATCACTGGGGCTGGCTTGCGTGAAAGCCATCCGCATGACGTGCAAATCACGAAGGAAGCACCAAACTATTCACTGTAATTAGACCGGTCCATAATTTTCCACATAGAGCAGGGTGAAAATCACCCTGCTTGTCTTTTTTTGCAGATACCCCTGTGATAGAATAGATAAAGCAAATGAAAGAATACGAGGGGAGCTTTAAGGGCATTGAAACTCAAATCATTGAAATCTAAATCTATTACAACCAAGAAGCACTTCCTGCGCAAGAGCGTGGCTTCCGTACTGCTTCTGAACTTGCTATGTTCTTCTCTCGTACCGGCGCTGGCGCTGGCGGAAGGCGAGCAGACCGAAACTGGAGCGAATCAAGCGACAACCACGGAGCAGGCTTCAACGCAGAATGCAGCAGCCATTCCTTCAGTGGAGTCACTGAATCTGGAAGTGAAATCTGCCATCTTGATGGAGGTCTCCTCTGGACAAGTATTATTAAACGTTAATGCGGATCAGCCGTTTCCTCCGGCTAGCATGACCAAAATGATGACGGAATATATTGTTGCCGATCTCGTGAAGCAAGGAAAATTCAGTTGGGACGATGTAGTTACGGTAGGTGAAAATGCAGCCAAAACTATCGGTTCCCGGATTTTTCTTGCCGAAGGAGACCAACATACGATAAGAGAGCTATATATTGCCATGGCGGTGGGATCAGCGAATGATGCAACGGTTGCTTTAGCTGAGTATGTCGCTGGCTCTGAGCAAGCTTTTATTAAGATGATGAACGATGAAGCTAAGCGTATGGGGATGAAAACGGCCCATTTTGCCAACTCTACAGGCCTAGATATTGCGGATATGCCGGAGAAATTCCGTACGCCTGGGGATCAGGAGACGGTGCTGTCTGCGCTTGATGCAGCAATTTTGGCACGTTATATTGTAACCGATCATCCTGATTTTGCCGAGTTTACAGCACTTCAGACTTATCAATTCCGACCGCGTGATAAATCACCAATTATCAATTATAACTGGATGCTGGAAGCGAACAAGAATGTAACAAACTTCAAGCAGTTCGCTTATGAAGGTTTGGATGGCTTAAAGACGGGCCATACCAGCAATGCGGGCAATAATTTTACCGGTACGGCAATACGTGATGGAGTACGAATGATTAGCGTTGTGATGGGGACAGCTACGGATAAGGCTCGTTTTGTCGAAACCCGTAAAGTGCTCGATTATGGCTTCAATCATTTTGAAACCAAGCAAATTGTAGCGGCCAAGACAACGGTGGTTGGCACTGAGACCGTAACCGTTAAGAAAGCGAAGAATACGGCGATTCCGGTTGTAACCGATCAGGCGATCAGCTTTGTCGTGCCGAAGGGTGTGGATACCAGCGCAGTGGAAGCTCAGGTGACGCTGGTGGATGAAGGGGAACTTGTAGCTCCGTTACAGCAAGGTACGAAGGTAGGAACTGTAAAATACACCTTCAAAGCCCCAGGTATGGATCAGGAACTGGAGAAGACAGTCAATCTGATTACAGTGGAGGACGCGGAGAAGGCTGGCTGGTTTAAGCTGATGATGCGGGCCATCGGAGAATTTTTCAGTGATATGTTCAATGGAATCAAGAATTTGTTCTAAATAAAAAGGAAATCTAAAATATTCCGATCACGAAGGGCTTCAAGTAGGATTGAATCCCTAGTAAAAGGGTTGTATATTTAGGGCGAATATTGTAAAATAGTAAGTTAGATTATTATCGGGGGGATTGGACATGGAAACAGGAACATCGCGTGTAAAAAGAGGTATGGCTGAAATGCAAAAGGGTGGCGTTATTATGGACGTCATGAATGCCGAACAGGCTAAGATTGCTGAAGCGGCTGGAGCTACCGCCGTTATGGCACTGGAGCGCGTTCCTTCCGATATTCGGGCAGCCGGTGGCGTGGCCCGTATGGCAGACCCTACGATCGTTGAAGAGGTGATGAAGGTCGTCTCCATTCCCGTCATGGCTAAGGCACGGATCGGTCATTATGTGGAAGCGAAAGTTCTGGAATCCCTTGGGGTAGACTATCTGGATGAAAGTGAAGTGCTGACTCCGGCAGACGAAGTCTTCCATATTGATAAACGTGAATTTACAGTACCGTTCGTCTGTGGAGCGAAGGATTTGGGCGAGGCTCTGCGCCGGATTGGCGAAGGGGCTTCCATGCTTCGTACGAAGGGCGAACCGGGAACCGGGAATATTGTCGAAGCGGTACGCCATATGCGCTTGATTAACAGCCAAATTCGTAAGGTGCAAAACTTGTCCAAAGATGAATTGTATGCCGAAGCGAAAAATCTGGGCGTAGCCTACGATCTGTTGCTTGAGGTGCATGAGAATGGCAAGCTGCCAGTGGTTAACTTTGCTGCAGGTGGTGTAGCTACACCGGCTGACGCTGCTTTGATGATGCATTTAGGAGCTGACGGTGTATTCGTGGGCTCTGGTATTTTCAAATCGGATAGCCCTGAGAAGTTTGCCCGTGCTATTGTGGAAGCAACAACTCATTACACAGATTACAAGCTGATTGCCGAAGTGTCCAAGAACCTGGGTACTCCGATGAAGGGCATTGAGATTTCCAAGCTGTCCCCGGCAGAGCGTATGTCGGATCGCGGCTGGTAATTCCTGAACAGCTTTTATTAGTTATCCATAGTAAATAAGGATACTCACCCCGGCCGTTGTTGACCAATGGCCGGGGTACATATAGTTTAGGCTGCGAGAGAAAGAAGGTTTGTCATGAGAGTAGGAGTGTTGGCGCTGCAAGGCGCTGTTGCCGAGCATGTGCGTAGCTTGGAGAAGGCCGGGGTAGAAGGTGTCGCGGTCAAGCATACGCAGGAACTGGCCGAAGTGGATGGCTTGATCATCCCTGGCGGGGAGAGCACCACCATCGGCAAACTGATGCGCAAGTATGATTTTATTCAGGCCATTCAAGCTTTTTCGGAGCAGGGCAAGCCCGTATTTGGTACCTGTGCAGGTCTGATTGTGATGGCGAAGGAAATCGAGAGTGGTGAAGAAGCTCATCTCGGGTTAATGGATATCAA
This sequence comes from Paenibacillus senegalimassiliensis, assembly GCF_001486585.1. Lineage (GTDB taxonomy): Bacteria > Bacillota > Bacilli > Paenibacillales > Paenibacillaceae > Fontibacillus > Fontibacillus senegalimassiliensis. The sequence goes on along the minus strand of NZ_LN909032.1, from coordinate 43,306 downwards.
GGTATCCCGTAACGCCTTTGGACGCCAGAAGGAGAGCTTTGAGACGGATCTTGAGGTAAAAGGACTGGAGGCTCCGCTTCGTGCCGTATTCATCCGTGCGCCGTTAATTACGGCTGTGGGAGAAGGGGTAGAAGTATTGTCCGTTTACAAGGATGAGATCGTTACGGCCCGTCAGGGGCATTTGCTAGTGTCGTCGTTCCATCCGGAGCTGACGGATGATTATTCGCTGCATACGTATTTTGTAGAGATGGTCAAGCAAGCCAAGCAGCCGTAAGCAGACCTTGACTCCTTTGATGGGTTAAGGTTTTATCTGTTTATACGGCGTTTCTATATTCCATAGCAGCCTTTCCGTCCGGAGAGTCTTCCAAAGAGAAGGTCGGCAGGTCTGTGCAGGGATGATTCTAGGAGGGACTACTCATGTTAGATGTGAAAGTAATGAGAAATGATTATGCCAGAGTGGAAGATGCGCTGAAGCGCCGGGGGAAATCGCTGGATTTGATCGAAGGTTTTCCGCGGTTGGATGAGAAACGCCGCGAGTTGCTTCAAGAGAACGAGGCTTTGAAGAACCGCCGGAACACAGTATCGGCGGAAGTGGCCCAGCGGAAGAAGAACAAGGAGGATGCGGACGAACTGATCTTGGAGATGCGCCAGGTCGGCGACCGCATTAAAGAGCTGGATGAGGAAGTTCGGGCATTGGAAGCGGATATTGAGGAACTGATGATGTCCATTCCGAATATTCCGCATGAAAGTGTACCTGTAGGCGCCTCTGAGGAAGACAACGTGGAAGTGCGCCGGTGGAGTGAGCCTAAGTCCTACAGCTTTGCTCCGAAGGCTCATTGGGATGTAGCGGCTGATCTGGGGATCCTGGATTTTGAAGCAGCAGCCAAGGTAACCGGGTCCAGATTTACCTTTTACAAAGGATTAGGGGCCCGCTTGGAGCGTGCGCTCATTAACTTTATGATGGACTTGCACAGCAATGAACACGGCTATGAAGAGATGTTGCCACCATATATCGTCAATCGCGACAGTCTGTATGGAACGGGGCAGCTTCCTAAATTTGAGGAAGACTTGTTCAAGTTATCCGGTGGCAGCGAGTATTACCTCATTCCGACGGCTGAGGTGCCGGTGACCAACTATCACCGTGACGAGATTCTGAACGCGGAGGATTTGCCGCGCAAATATGTGGCCTATAGTTCTTGCTTCCGGTCGGAAGCCGGAGCGGCTGGGCGTGATACCCGCGGGCTGATTCGCCAGCATCAATTCAATAAGGTAGAAATGATTAAAGTCGTTCATCCGGATCATTCGTATGAAGAGTTGGAGTTGATGACGGCCAACGCCGAACGAGTGCTGCAATTGCTTAACCTGCCGTATCGGGTGCTGGCCTTGTGCACTGGTGATATGAGCTTTACATCGGCTAAAACCTACGATCTGGAAGTATGGCTGCCGGAAAGTGGAGTTTACCGCGAAATTTCTTCGTGCTCTAACGTTGAGGACTTCCAGGCGCGTCGGGCCAATATCCGATTCCGTCCAGAGCCGAAGGCTAAGCCGGAATTTGTGCACACGCTCAACGGTTCAGGATTGGCTGTAGGACGAACTGTAGCTGCTATTCTGGAGAACTACCAGCAAGAAGATGGCAGCGTGGAAATTCCGGAACTGCTGCGTCCATACATGGGTAATATTGATAAAATCACTAAGAGAAAATAACTTGCACAATTAGTGCTTTGTGTGGTAGAATCTGATTTGTTACGCTAATCGGATTCACCTTTGGAGAGGTACCGAAGTGGTCATAACGGGGCGGTCTTGAAAACCGTTAGGGTGCAAGCCCACGTGGGTTCGAATCCCACCCTCTCCGCCATATATCGTCGAACCAGAGAGCAGAGATGCTCTCTTTTTTTATGCATAATGACGGCTATTCCATCACACATTAAGCCTGCGTATGAACAAATACCGAGATGTCCATCATTTGTATAAGAAGAGAGGATGAATCTGTTATGACCAAACCCCAGACGTATCAGACGGCCGGCTCCGAGAACGAATCAGACCGCAAGCGTGAGCGGCACGAGGAGAAGAATGGGCAAGAACCGCTGTCAGGCTCCAAGAAAGTAAAAAATAAAAACCATGTTGATCACCATAATCCGCAAGGATAATCTGGTGCTTCATCCGGCAACCCTCAGCTCTTGGCTGGGGGTTTTGGTGTGATTGCGTCGCCCACCGCTCTATGCGTTGCTCATAGCGTTGAATATAGAATTCACAAGACAGGAAGCGGATAAAATGTCATAATAAAGATAGGTGTCTCTCAGAGAGTGAAAGGATCGTGATGCTTATGAACGTAGTGAATCCCAGCCATGTTACGGACTACGACACCGCGACGCAGGTTCGTCAACATAAACAACGCTCCGTGCGGAGTGTATTGTTCAGAACATTGTTTATTGTCATCGGAGCCGTGATTGTTTCGGTTGCATTGGAGCTATTTCTGGTTCCTAACAAAATTACCGATGGCGGTATAACCGGTGTATCCGTCATGACCTCCTATTTATTAGAGTTGCCACTAGGGATTTTTCTCTTTCTATTCAACCTTCCGTTCTTAATTGTCGGCTATAAACAAATTGGCAAGACGTTTGCCATATCCACATTGATAGGTATTACGATTATGTCCTTAGGCACGGCGTTATTGCATCCGGTGGAGCCTTTTGTCACGGATACGTTATTGGCTTTTGTCTTTGGTGGTATTTTGCTGGGCTTGGGGACAGGGCTAGTGATTCGATTTGGCGGATCCCTGGATGGTACAGAGATTGTGGCTATCCTCATTTCCCGGAAAACCCCCTTCTCCGTGGGCGAAGTGATTATGTTCTTCAACTTTTTCATTCTGTTAGGTGCAGGCTTTGTCTTTGGATGGGAACGAGCTTTGTTCTCGCTTCTTGCTTATTTTATCGCCTATAAGACGATTGATATCGTCGTGGATGGATTGGATGAATCCAAATCTGTCTGGATTATCAGCGACCAAATTGACGAAATCGGGGATGCGATCCTGAGTCGTTTGGGCCGTGGAGTTACTTACTTATCAGGCGAAGGGGGCTTCTCGGGGGACCCGAAGAGAGTCATCTTCTGCGTGATTACCCGCTTGGAGGAAGCCAAGCTCAAGGAAATCGTCAATCATTATGACGAGCATGCATTTATGGCAGTCGGAAATATCCATGATGTTAAGGGTGGGCGTTTCAAGAAAAAAGCAATTCATTAACAAGCTGAAACGCAAATCCCAAATGACATGTAACTATAGAAAAGAAGCCCGTAGGAGGGTTTATGTTCAAGAGAAGCGTAATCATTACTTTGCTATTTGCGTTTGCGCTGGTACTTATCGTACCTGGCTGTACCGGTCAAAAGGCGCCCAAGGATACTTTAAGCTTGGCTGTCAGCAAGATGCTGGAGGCGGACTCCTATGTAGCGGAGAGCCGAATTGAAATCTTGAGTATGGAGCTAGGCTCGGAGACCGCTGAAGAAGCGGAAATTTCAGAATCACCAGAATCGTCAGCGATGAGTGCCTTGCTGCCGTGGCTAAAAGACGCTGACATCCATATTCGTCAGGTTTACCATAAGGAGCCGGCCCAATCTGAAGCAGTGCTGGAGATCAAGCTTCAGGGCAAGGTAGCTACTACGGTAACGCTCCCCCTGGTGATCACTCCGGACAAGCTGTATGTACAGTTGCCAAGCACGCCGTTGCTTCCGATGCCGGAAGAGCTTGTGGGGCAGTTTGTGGTCTTGGATTTCAAGGAGCTCGCCCAGCGAAGTGACCAAGCAGCCACAGGTTTACCGGAAGTAAATGGCGAGGAAGTACAGCAACTGGGTTCTTCGTTCATAACGGCCTTGTTGGCTGGCTATGATGGGGATACCTATTTCAGATACGTTGAGGTAGAGCAAGCTACACTACCTGAAGAGGTGCCGGCGAAGCAAGTAGTACAGTTTGCCGTCTCCAATGATCAGGTGCAGCAAGCGCGCGAGGTTCTTAAGGGACAAGTCTTGCCGGAAGTACAAAGTAATTGGAAGCAGCAGGGCTATCCCTTCTTCCCTAACCATTTGGCAGATGGGATGGCAATTCATCAACTAACGATTCAGACCGCTATAGACGAACAGAATTATCCTGTGTACACTACGATGGACGTAGACCTTACCTTGGACATTCCAAGCGCCCAGGAGAGCGCACAGATGACCTTGAGAGTGACACGCCAGTATAGTGAGATCAATGAGCAGCCGGTATTTGAAACCGACATCCCCACAAATACAATGGGTACAGCGGAATGGCTGGAAGCTATGCGTAGCTTTGGCTATTAGACACCATCGACCACTCCAGCTATTGGACATAGCTCGAAGCGAGTAAGCTAACATTATAAAACCTCCAGCCTTATGTTTTTCAATAGGGCTGGAGGTTTATATGTTTTAGTAGAGGGTTTATTTGCTGCGCAGCCTCCGGAAGAAGGTTGTCAGCAAGGAAGCACACTCCTCCTGCATAATGCCGTGAGTGACTTCGGTACGATGGTTAAAGCGCGGTTCCTGCAACAGGTTCATCAATGTCCCTGCGCAGCCTGCCTTGGGGTCAGGTGCCCCATAGATAATATGGGGAACACGGCACTGGACTATGGCTCCGGCACACATAGGACAGGGTTCTAGCGTAACATAAAGACGGCAATGGAGCAGTCGCCAAGCCCCGAAGTGATTACTGGCTTCGCGAATGGCAATCATTTCTGCGTGGGCGGTGCCGTCCCGGGAGCTCTCCCGTAGATTATGCCCACGTCCCACAATCTCGTCACCCCAGACGACAATGGCGCCGATGGGGACCTCCCCAATGGCTTCAGCTTGACGAGCTTCCTCGATGGCTTCAGCCATCCAATGCTCATGAGAGTGAATGGAGGCGGGAGGCTCGGGAATGAGGGGGGATGAGAATGGCATGCTTTAATTCAACTCCTTCAAATTCGGTGATATCCTCATATTTTGTGCAACGAACAAGTATTCGTTGTTAACATGTTGTTAATAACATTGTGCATAAGTGCTGCAATATCCCCAATTTTACTCACATATTATTCAAAGCGATTGTTAATATGTTAATACTTTGTGGATAAATCAACTTGATGCGATTGTGTACAATGACTAACTTTTACTTATTGTAAGAAAGTAATCTGGGGATTTCAATGTCTTTGCAAAACATTACATAACAGGTATGATGAGAGTAGACAGCCCTGGATTCCCATATATATCCACATTTATCTTGGAGGTGGGAAGCCACATGACCATTAAGACTAAGCTCGCTTTAATTATATCTTGTTTTTCCCTGATTATCTTGTCTTTAAATATTGTGCTTAGCTTCTTATTGACCCGTGATAATCTGCATAAAGACAGTGAGGACAATATGATGCTTACGGCCAATCATATAGCGATTGCTGTCGAGCAGAGCCGATCAGTTTACAATTATGTGAAATTGACGCTTGGCGATAAGATGAGTGAGGATATGATTGAGCCTGTCCTGCAAATGACCAGCCCGGAGCGTATTTGGGAGAGATCGCTCACGCGAAATAAGGACCTGCTGGAGATTACCGGAATTGACCCGGGATACACGGATGATAGACGCTGGCTGTTCGGTACATACAACTATAAGAATGATCAGGTAGTGGAAGAGGCAGTCAAAGAGGCAATTGCTCAGAACCGTAGCGTGCTCTATAACACATGGATTGACGGCAAGCATGTACTAGAGAGCTACGTGCCTATTATGGCCAGCATGCAAGAACCCTACGTCATCCGGGTTGTATCAAGTTATGACCCCATTGCAGCGGTAATTACAGAGCAGATTGTGAGCCAGATTCTCGTTTCACTTGGATTACTGGGGTTGTTGATTTTGGCCAGTTATTGGCTGTCCGGCGGGCTAATTCGCCCGATTCGCCATATTCTTGATCAGGTGAATGTCCTTTCCGCTGGCCAATTCGAAAATCGCCTGAAGGTTGGCCGCCGTGATGAACTTGGTTTGTTGGCACACAAGATCAACTCCATGGCCGACAATCTGGGGGAGTATACGGCAGAGCTGAAGCGGAAGAACGAAGAGAATCGCTCCATGAAAGAATACTTGGAATCCATCATCAGTCAGACGGCCGATGCGATTCACGTTACAGATGTGAAGGGGAGAGTGTTGCAGGTTAACTCCGCTTTTGAGAGCCTGTATGGTTGGACCAGCGAGGAAATCGTTGGTTCTGTGCTGAACTTTATCCCATCCTCAGAGCAGGATGGCCGTCCGGTCTGGCAGCATGAAGCGGAAGTGATCAGCCGGTCGGCTTCTGTTCTGGCAGAGACGGTGCGTCTTCGCAAGGACGGAAGCTTGGTTGAGGTGAGCATCAGCGTGTCGCCGGTCTTTGACCAGGAGGGCGAAATTACGGCGTTAATCACCATTTCCCGCGATATGACGGAGCATAACAGAATGGATGAATTGCTGCGCCGCTCGGAGAAGCTTACAACCGTAGGACAGCTTGCGGCGGGAGTTGCGCATGAGATTCGTAATCCTCTAACAACGCTGCGAGGCTTTTTGCAAATGCAACAACGAACTGGGGCAATTAATGTCATGCATACTGACGTGATGTTATCGGAACTCGATCGTATTAATTTGATTGTTAGTGAGTTCCTAATTTTGGCCAAGCCTCAAGCTGTGCAATTTCAAATCAAGGATGTTCGTTTTACCGTGGGTGATGTCACCTCCTTACTCGACAGCGAAGCTCATCTGCGTAATATTGAATTTGATGTACTTTTCTCTCCGAGTCCAATTCTGGTACACTGTGAAGAGAATCAATTGAAGCAGGTGTTTATCAATATCCTGAAGAATGCCATGGAGGCTATGCCGAAAGGCGGGAAGATTATTCTTGATTTGGAGATTGAGGGACAACATGCCATACTGCGGGTCATTGATGAGGGCGAGGGGATTGCCAAGGAGCGGCTTCATAAGCTGGGCGAGCCTTTCTATACGAATAAGGAAAAAGGGACCGGACTTGGACTTATGATCAGCCATCGTATCATAGAGGGACATCGTGGAACGATGGTGATTGAGAGTGAGCTAGGTGAAGGGACCGTTGTTACGATTACGTTGCCGCTGGCACAGCAAGCGGGGCGGGAGGAAAATGAAGTGCAGGCTGATCTCGTCTAATCAGGCGGTTGGCTTAATGAGGAAAGATTAAGAGAGGTTACATATGCGAATTAATAAATTTATCAGCGAGACGGGATTTTGCTCCCGCAGAGAGGCCGATAAGCTTGTGGAGTCCGGCCAGGTGACGATTAATGGAGTTCAGGCCTTGCTTGGTAGCCAAGCGGAGCCAGGAGACGATGTACGGGTGAACGGCCGGCCGATTCAGTCGCAGCGCACCCAGCATGTCTATATCGCGTTAAACAAGCCAGTTGGCGTCACAAGTACGACAGAACGGCATATCAAAGGCAATATTGTAGACTTTGTAGGGCATGAAGAGCGTATCTTCCCCATTGGGAGGCTAGACAAGGATTCCGAGGGGCTGATCCTGCTTACTAGCGACGGGGATATCGTGAACAAAATCCTGCGTTCCGAGGGCAAGCATGAGAAGGAGTATATTGTGACGGTGGACAAGCCGATTACCCCCAGTTTTACCCGAGCTATGAGTGAAGGCGTAAAAATTCTTGGGGAGAAGACCTTGCCTTGTCAGGTAACACGAGTGACCGAGCGAACGTTTCGCATTGTACTGACCGAGGGGAAGAATCGACAAATTCGCCGGATGTGCAGTGCTTTGGGATACGGAGTCCGCAAGCTGCAACGCGTGCGTATTATGAATATTCGTCTCGGTCAACAAAAGATTGGCAGTTGGCGGGAGCTAACGGAACAGGAGAAGCAGGAACTAGGGGATGCCTTGAACTACAATTTAAACTAAGAAGGAACCTGTCATAACCACGCTTCTGTGGGTGACAGGTTCCTTCTTCATATTATCGCTTGGTTTCATTGATTAATGAGCTGCAGTTACGCCTAACTGCTGGCTGTTGTCCGAATACTTCCGGATGATGGATACTTCCACCCGACGATTCTGTGCTCGTCCAGTCGCCGTATCGTTCTCGGCCACAGGATGATATTCGCCATAACCGATGGCACTGAATTTCTTAGGATCCAGATGTTCATTGAACAGCAGAATCTTCATGAAGTTCAAGGCACGGACAGAGCTCAAATCCCAGTTGGACGGGAACTGATACGTGTTAATGGGTACATTGTCGGTATGTCCCGAGACGATAACTTCATAATCGGGGAATTCCTGTAACATGACAGAGATCGCCTTGGCCAACATCCGGGCTTCAGGCTTCACTTCCGCTTCTCCCGAGGGGAACAGAGCATTATCGCTAATTGTAATCATAAGCTGAGATTGATTGAGGTTTGTATCCAAATCCTCCGTCAATCCATTTTGCTGAATATAATTGTCCAGTTGTTGCTTAAGCTCCTCCAGATTTTGCTGTTCCTGGCGTTTCAGCTCATCTTGTCTGGCAATTAAGTCAGAAGAGGACTTTGGCAAGTCAGTCTCACTGTTTGAGGTGTTCAAATTGCTGATCATTGCGTTCTCATTCAGGATGCCGACTCCACCGGTGAACACCCCATTGAACGCCTCGCTCATCTCCTGGAACTTCTGGGCATCGATATTACTCATGCCGAACAGAACGATAAAGAGGGCCAGCAATAACGTCATCAAGTCAGAATAGGGCAGCAGCCAGCTTTCGTCGGCATGCTCTTCATGGTCTTGATGCTTATTCTTTTTGCTCACCTTCACCCGCCCCCTTTTCTAGGATTTTTGCACGTTCGGAAGGGGTTAAGAACACGGCCAGCTTCTGCTGGATCGCGATGGTGGATACGCCGGATTGAATGGACAGCAGACCTTCTACCATCATTAGCTTCACTTCCATCTCTTGTTTGGAGAGACGTTTTAATTTGTTGGAGATAGGATGCCACAGTACATAACCGGTAAAGATACCGAAGACAGTAGCAATAAATGCGCCAGCGATGGCATGAGACAATTTATCAATATCGCTCATATCAGCCAAGGCGGCAATCAAGCCAACTACGGCCCCGAGTACCCCGAGGGTTGGTGCATACATCCCTGCCTGGGAGAACATCAAGGCACCCGCCTTATGACGTTCTTCTGTAGCGGCAATATCCTCCGTCAAGACATCCTGGACGAACTCCTGATCATTACCGTCAATGATCATCCGCATACCACCACGCAGGAAGTCGTCGTTAATTTCATCTACTTTGGCTTCAAGAGCAAGCAAGCCCTCGCGGCGGGTAATCGTAGCCCATTCCATGAACAGGGTAATCAATTCGCCTTTGCTAATCATTTTAGGTTTGACAACCGTCAGCTTGATTAGCTTCGGGAATTTCTTCAACTCCGACATGGGGAAGCCCACGAACAGGGTTGCCGCCGTCCCGACAAATATAATGACAAAAGCCGCGGGATTTTGAACCAGGGATTCGACAGGCGCGCCTTTTAGAAACATCCCCAAAATAAGAGCGACGAATCCGAGAATAAGACCAATAATTGTTGAAATTTCCATTGTACACCTCGTCCTTGAGATAAATTGATTCCTTTCCTTGCCCCTCCCGCATCCTTGCGGAATAGGCGGGTCACGCCACTTGAAACGATGTATCTACTTTATCGACAGAATTCCCTTTTTTTTTAAGTGGTTTTTTCCGGTATAATAGGAATACAGTCTAAATAGAGAGGTTGGAAGGGAGGATATAGCAGTGGGAGTAAAGCATGGCAGAGATTATGAATATATTTTGGCTGATTTGATGAAAGCGGTTAGCCAGATTAGTGATAGCTATCTTTTTTTCGAGATGGAGCCCTCCGAGTGGGATAGCTTGTCTGACGCGGATCGGGAAGAAGTACAAGAAGCACTGGCGGAAGATCTGTTCTTCGCCTTGGGAACTGAGCCGATGATCGAAGTTGGCAGTGCCATCGTTATTTATGATCCGGAAGGACATCGAATCAACTTCTTGTTGGGAGAAGCTGAGTTGACCTCGGTTACGCTAATTTGAAGAAATGCTTGAAATCAGTGGACAGGTCTTTGTATTGTCCATATAGGTACGCATGAAGCTGTGAGGTTGGGAATACAATAGATGAAGAGCGAAGCCGGGACAGACCAAGAGGAATCCTGGTGCGCAGGGAACAGGCTTACATACAGGAGTTCTTGAAGAGAACGGGGAGGAAGAAATATGCCGTTTACACCGCAAGAAGTAGAAGCGCATTTGGAGAAGCTGGAAGGCTGGGAGCTTGAGGAAGGAAGATGGATTTTCCGTAAATATACATTCTCCAGCTTTATGAAGGGGATTGCCTTTGTGGATGAGGTTGCGGCCATTTCCGAGGCCTTCAATCACCATCCTTTTATTACGATCGATTACAAGACGGTTACGCTTCGATTGACCTCATGGGAAGACGGGGGCATCACCGCCGTTGATATTAAGGAAGCGCAGCAATACAATGAGGCCTTCGAGAAGATGTCCTGATTCCAAAGCAAACACCCCCACCTTGGTGCAAATGTCATTAAGATGAGCTTAACTTAATGGCACTACACCTTGGTGGGGGTGTTTTGTCTATCTGTTATTTCTTCTCCGCAAGCCACATGGCTACGTTTGCAATCTCTTCATCCTGCAAGCGATCCTTAAACGCAGGCATCATGCCGCCCTTTCCCTTGGCAATGATGGAATATAACTCTTCGGTTGTCAGTTGGGCCCCGATTTTGTCCAGAGCCGGCCCCGCTCCACCCTGGAGCTGGTCGCCATGACAGCTAATACAGTTGGCCCGGACCAAGGCTTCGGCTTGCTCTGCATTCATCGTGATTTCAGGCAATTGCGGGGGCTTCGCTTCTTCTTCAGTTTGTTCTCGGCTAGGTAAGGTAAACATGAGTACAAGGGCAAAAGCGCCTGCTATAATGAACAAACCGCTCATGATCCACTTTTGCATTTCAATCGTCCCTCCTATGTCAGCTACCTATTATTATAACGGAACAAACTGCCCGTTCATAGCCTTTGTGACAAATTTGGAAACGAATGAATCTTAAAATCGTGCTAAAATGTGCTTTAGCTCACAGCGTATCATCGGTCGAGGAAACTGCGTTAGCTTGAATTACTGAGCTGAAGAGGAATCGCCTTTGTACACCATGCAATAAAATGGCTTGGATACCCCACCGGGAGTCATCTTCTCGTACAAATCGGTAATGGTGAAGCCTACCTTCTGGTAAGCCCGGATCGCCCGAGTGTTCCAGGTGAGCACTTCCAGATCAATTTCATTCTCGGGCTTGCGCCTGCGAGCTTCTGCGACAATTGCTTCAACAAATGACTTGCCCAAGCCATTTCCACATAATTCGGGTTTCAAACCTATGCCCAGACGGGTAACACCTTGTAAGGGGAAATATTGGGCGAACCCCACCAAGCTTCCGTCTTGGTCCAGAACGGATATATACTGTTCAGTTCGTATCACAGGATTGCCGAACTCTACATCGAGCGCTTTCATTTGTTCCCACGGCAGCCAGCTATAGATATCATAAGGAGAATCGTAATGCCAGGTACAAATCTCGGCTCCATGAGCTTCTTCCATCGGTGCAATCTGAAATTGAGTGATTGGTTTATCCATTTTGCCTCTCCTTTAATCCGGCATGTATGAGGTGACAGGACCGTGAATATTCTCGTACCCTCACAATAACGGCATTTGTCAGGCTTGTAAAGGTTTAACCGGAGTGGGCATCGTTTTTTGGCGGGGGAATTTAGCAAATAAAAAACCCGCGAGAATGTTGTAATCAACATCTCCACGGGTCCTAATGTTATGACCTATTCAACATCATCATGATCGGTAGTATCGCCGGTCACTTCTTCATACTTGTCAGTGCTCATAATGCGCTTAGCACCGATATAGCGTTCAGCATAATATTTCTGGCTCAATTTGCTAATGATAACTCCTTTAGAAGTAGAAGCATGTGCAAATTCGCCGTCGCCTACGTAGATACCTACGTGGGAAACTCCCTTACCAGAAGTGTTGAAGAATACCAAATCGCCAGCAATGAGTTCACTTTTATTTACGGCTGTTCCCATCTTATATTGTGATCCGGATTGATGAGGAAGTTTGATGCCAATTTTAGAGAACACATACATGGTAAATCCTGAGCAGTCGAAACCATTTGTTGAGGTTCCGCCGGCAACATAGTCGGTACCAAGAGCTCCGTCAATCGCGGTGTTCAGTTTGGAATCCGCGAAAGCGCTACCTGTTCCGAGGGTGAAAAGCAATGCAAAACTTACTGCTGCTACGGTTAAACGCTTTTTCAAGAAGTTATGCTCCTTCCAGTGCCTACGAGGTTAGCTTAAGGATTCGGTTGAAGGTCCCCTATGATCCCTCTATTGCGAGATCAATTCACCCAAAGTGGTTCCCCCGTTTCCCTGGTGAAGGGAACTCGGCTTTTGATTTCACACCTAAATTTGCCTTAATGGCAGATGGCAACGTGATGCTACCAAAGATGACAAAAGTAATTACAAAACTGTTACTTAAATTGCCTGCTGTTATTGTAGCAGAGGGTAGTATATTTTGGCAATGCTTAATTCACAAGATTAAGAGAACAAATAGAGCACAAGGACTTTGCAAGCTTGCAAAGTCCTTGTGCCCCATGGGTTTGGAGAAGGTAAAGAAATTTTAACTTTTTTGTGTTTTGGCTCTCCAAAGTTGAAATTGAGAGGTAACCTGCCAAACTCTAAAAGTGCAGCGAAAGAGAGGATAGGTTTGCTGCACGATTAATGCGAGCAGACCGGTCCAGATCCAGGATACGGTGCCCATGAGCAGGAATGCCACGAGCGCGAAGAATCCAAGAATCAGCGCGATACCTAAGCCTTGCAAGAGATGGCGAATACCCACCAGCAGGGAGTTCCATGCACCTGATTTGAACAGATAGCCGAACTGAATAAATAATAAGCATTGCCGAACCACCCAGCCGTACAGGAACCAGCCCAGCAGGAGACCAAGTCCGGTGAGCCAAATGGGCAAATGCTCTACGGCACCGAGCAGACCTGGCCATAAAGACCATAACTTGGGGATAATCCACAAGGCCGGAAGCAGAACCAGAATCAGCTCCAAAACATAGAACAGCAAGACCGGCTTGCCAAACTCTTTCATTCCCCGAAACAACGGGAAGCCGGAGCCGCGCTCCTCAGCCGGGGTAAGTCCATACAGGATGCCGGCTTGAATTAAAGGCGTGAGAAGAAGGCGTAACACAATCATGCCAGCCAGCAGCCAGAAGTACCGTTGCACATCGGGATGACTCCACAAATTGACTTGCCCCTCCAGCAGGAACAATATTTTCGCAAGAGGTGTGGGCGGCGGGTTCGGGTACCTCTGTAACAGAGAGGTAATTGCGGTATCAGCAAGCCGATATATAAGCAGTCCCCATAGCAACTGATAGAGAAAAAGAACAATCACTGAGAGGAATTGACTCTTGAGGGCGGTAAAACCCTGACGGACATAACTCATTTCATCCCTCCTTTATAGATGCCTACCAAATGAATAGACCCAGGACTGCCTCCAGCAACTTGGTGACGCTCATATTGGAGCGGGAGAGAAGCGGCTGCGGAATGTCGGCTTTCAGGTAGTTGTTGATTCGCTTATTCTCTACTACCAGCGTGTATTCGGGGTCAATTTGGACCCAATCGACGGGGGCCTTGTATTGGAGCTTAAGCTCTAGCCGATGATCTTCACCATTCCACTCTTTGCGCACGGTATGACCGTCGGTGAAGGTAAATAATAATGGAACCTTCGGATGCGTGGCCCCTTTGCGGGAGAAGGTTATGGCTGACTCATATAAAGTGCTGTTCTCTTGCTGTATTGATGTAATGCGAATGTCATCCACAGAGAAGTCGGCCATTTTATCATCAAATACATATTGGTTAAAATAAGTCTTCCAGCTTCGTCCGCTTACTTGTTCGACGATTCGCTGGAAATCGGCAGTGGTCGGGTGCTTGAATCGGTACTTGTAGCTGTAGGTATTGAGAATGCGCTTCATGGTCTTGCTGCCCACCTGGCGTTCAATATCCAGCAAAATCAATTTGCCTCGGTAATAGACGTTGCGGGCGTAACCGTCCCCTGGCGCATACTCCCAGGCCGGCTGTGTCAGGGACTCGGGAGCAGAGATCAACGTTGATTGAATAGGCAGATTAGGTGCAATGCCAAATTCTTGTTCCATTAATTTATCTTCCGCATAGGATGCAAAGGCTTCGTCCAGCCAGGCTTCTTCAAATTCGTTGCTAGCGATCATCCCATAAAAAAACTGGTGTGCAATTTCATGAATGACGGTGCGTTCAAGCTCATCGTAATCCGGGGAATCGCTGCGAGCCCCGAAGGCTGTGACCAAGGTGGGGTACTCCATACCTCCAGCACCATTGCCCCCCGCCGGGGGAACCACGATCGACAAGGTGGAATACGGATAACGTCCGTACCACTCGCTGAAATTAGCCAAAGCCACCTTGGCAGCGTAGAAGTAGCGTTCCTTCAGGTCCTCATGCGCCGGATCGAGATAGAGCTTGACCCGAACACCTGGCACTTCGGTAGAAGAAAAGGGCTCTTCGGCATAAATAAAGTCAGGCGAGGCGGACCAAGCGAAATCATGGACATCATCGGCATAGAACTGTACGGTCTTCCGCCCCTCTTTGAGAGTAGCTTTCTTTGTTTGAAAGCCGGTGGCAGCTACAGTGTAATGCTCAGGCACATTAATTTTCACACTATAAATTCCGAAATCGGAATAGAACTCCGAGTTGCCATGATACTGATGAAGGTTCCAGCCTTCAGTGTCGCGCCCCCTTGTTCCGGCTGGTTCATATACGCTGATCTTGGGGAACCACTGGCCAGCCATGACAAAGTCATCGGACACACCCATACGGGCAAAGATTTTTGGCAGCTTGACGGTAAATTTGAGGCGTAGCGTCAAGCTCTCTCCTCCCTGCACGGACACAGGCAAGCGAACTTTGGCCAAGGTACGATCCTCAGCATTGCCATCATCAGGTTGTACATATTGAATTCGGTGCAGCAGCGAGATACCGTCTGTAGTTCGCAGCTCAGTAATCTCCATGGAGCCCCAGCCATCCTTGGGCATAGTATCGTTGCGCAGCTTACCGCCCGATTCCTTCATGAAGGTAGAGTTCTCCGAAGCAAAAGCATTGGGATATAGATGTAGATATATTTCGTTAATGGTCTTCTTACCGGGATGTGTCCAGGTCACCGTCTGTGATCCGGATAGGGTTCCCTCTTGTTCATTGAGCGTAGTATCGATGTGATACTCGACCACTCGGTGGCTCAGCACTTCAGCAGTAGGCTGCTGAATGGTCTCGGCCTGGGTTGGGGCAGGAGGCTGCGGTGCTGTCAGGACAGCCTGAGGCTTGCCCGATTTGAGCGCAAGTGAAGCTAGTCCCTCCCTGAAGCCGGGGAAAGCCAGCAGGCTGACCCCAAGGGTCAAAAGCAAGGCGATCATGGATAGGCTATAGATCATAGTACGTCGGGTCATACAATGGATACCTCCCGTTGACAAGCATCTACAGCATGTATATGTTTGCTTTTGGAAGATTATTAGCTAAAATTGATTTAAAGTGTGTGTTCAAAAAGTCGAGTACGAGGCAGATCGTGATTCACGGTCGGAAATGTGGAAAATGGAGGAGAACTATGGAGCAGCCACCTAAGGCGGGCAAGAAAATTTTTGCCCTGAATATTATTAGTAATGAAGAGAAAAGCAAGCATAAAGGTTTTGGTGCCGGTTCCATTGACTTGAACAGCTTGTCCCCGGTCATTATTGACGGTGATGAGGTCTACATTGATATCGGTGCGATGCATGCCAAGAGCAAGGTCGAGAAGGGCATCAAATTCTCGGCGGAACGGGAGACCGTACCAGCGGGACGTCAGGTATGGCTTGTCTGGGTCGCTGTGGACCGCGGGCCGGATGGACAATTTTACGGTGGGATGACAGCCTGCGAGATGTGGATCGATACCGAGGCGCGCCGGGGTTGGAAATTGTTAGCCGAGCATGTCAACAAGATGGATTATGCCCTGAAGCGCAGAGTGATCCTGGACGGCTTGACTGCGGAACATAAAGCCGCGCTCAAGAAGTTGTTGATTGACACCAACGCAGAATGGTGGGAACGTACACCAGACGAACTGCGAGCGGCTTTGGAAGGGTAAAATAGAAACAGCGATCATTCAAGGGGATCTCCCCCGACATGATCGCTGTTTTTTTACTTCTTGGCTATCCCGGTCCACCTACTGGCCCTGGGGTCCGCCACAGACACGTACGGGTTGCCTTGAAGGTAAAACCGCCAAGGCTTTGCCGCGTACTCCTCGGCATAAGCGATGTTAATCCGTGGGGCTTGCACCAAGCCTTCTGCTATGGGTGGCCCGCCTTCCAGCCAGAGCGGCCCTCCGGGCTGTGTCAGCGGCAACCCGTTTTGCGTCTTGTCGATCTGCAGCGCCCGGCACAGCTTGCCAGGGCCGCCGGACAAGTCGACCGGCCGCTTGGCTACCGTACCGCGATAGCGGCGCATCAACGTCTCGTCTGCTGTGGTCAATGGCTCTACGGCCCGGATGAGCACCGCTTGCGGGTTCCCGACAGGGCCAGTAACAACATTTAGGCAGTGGTACATGCCATAGATTAGATAAATATATGCGGTACCACCCTCACCGAACATAATTTCGGTTCTCGCCGTACGGCGTCCGCCATAAGCATGACTGCCCTTGTCCTCAACACCGCCATAGCTTTCCGTCTCGACAATGCGGCAACGGATATCTCCTTCGAGGGTGTGGCGAACAAGAATCTGGCCCATCAGCAAGGGGGCAGCCTCTAGCGCTGAAAGCTGATAAAATTCCGCAGGAAGGGGGCAACCCGGAAGGAAACTGCCACGAACAGCGTCCATACAGAGCCATCTCCTTTTGTTAGACAATTAGGAACCTTCAGTTTGTTATGTCCTATCGTAAAGGGTCCCGCTGCCGTTTGTCCAATATCTCTCGGCTAATCCATCCACCAGCGCTTCAAGTCGCTCCACCATGAGTGGCTTTCCGGACGCTCCTTCTCCGTAGGTGGAGGCAGCGGCTGAGGTTCGGCTTCGCCATGCTCCATACAGAATTCGGTGGGCTCGCTTCCCTGAATGAACACTTCCAGCTTGCGCTCCGGACAATCCTGCGTGGCCAGCAGGCCGGTGTCCGGGTCGATATACACGCTGACCACTCCATCGGGGATGGGGAAAATTTTCGGAGGCACTTTTTTTAAGGCCTCACTAGTGTACTTAGCGAAGATGGGAGCGGCTTTACGTGATTCGGCCGTACCCAGATGCTTGCCCTTATCGTAACCGACCCAAACGGCGGTGGATAGCTCAGGCGTAAAGCCTACGAGCCAGGCATCGGTCCCAGTCGTTCCGGTCTTGCCCGCAACGGGGCGCTTGATCTCGCTGGATACGCGGCTGCCTGTGCCCCCGCTCTCAAAGACACTCTCCATCAGATGGGTGAGTACGTAAGCGGCGGCGGGTTCCACAACTTGCTCGGTTACGGGAGGTTTCGCCTCATATAATATACGTCCCTGGCTGTCGG
The DNA here is from genome assembly GCF_001486585.1 of Paenibacillus senegalimassiliensis. GTDB lineage: Bacteria > Bacillota > Bacilli > Paenibacillales > Paenibacillaceae > Fontibacillus > Fontibacillus senegalimassiliensis. The sequence goes on along the minus strand of NZ_LN909032.1, from coordinate 25,682 downwards.
TGATCTTCAGCACCGCTACCGGGTCGACACTGCGTCCTTGATTGCTGATCACCGCAAAGGCGGCAGCCATCTCGAACGGACTGACCGGAGAGGTCCCAAGCGCCAAGGAAGGCACCGCTTGCATCGGGCTGGTAATCCCCATTTTCCGGCTCATTTCCACGACTTGCTCGGCCCCTACCGTCAAAATTGTGTTGACTGCATAGATATTGTCCGAGGCCGCAATGGCTTGTCTCATGTCGATTTCACCTAAATACTTGTCGCCAAAATTTTTCGGGCTGTAAGTCTTGCGGTTATCATCGTAATGGAACAGGGTGGGCTGGCTGCTGAACTTGCTGGCACTGGTCATTTTCCCACTGGATAACGCAGCCAGATACATAATGGGCTTGAAGCTGGAGCCTGGCTGGCGGGTTGATGCAAACACATGATTATATTGACTTTGCTTATAATTAGCTCCACCGACCAAGGCTTTAACGTGACCGTTTCGTGGATCGATAGAGATTAATGCCACCTCGAGCTCAGGGCTGCCGCTTAATTCGGCGGTTACCGCTACCTCGGCTGCTTGCTGGGCTTCCGGGTCAAGGGTGGTATAGATTTGAAGGCCTCCGTGCTCCAACAGCGCTTCATCGAAGCCGAGTTCAGTGACCACCACATTACGGATGTAATCACGGAAATAAGGAGCCTTGTTCACTGGGCTTGGTTGCTTGGGCGACTGAAAGCTAAGCATAACCTCATAGGCATCCTCTGCTTCTTGCTGTGTGATGCCGCCCGTGGCAGTCAGTGCAGACAATACCGTACGCTGACGATCCTTGGCATTCTTCATATGATTGAACGGTGAATAGTAGGTAGGCCCCTTAGGAACCCCGGCCAGCATAGCGCTTTCGGCCAAATCAAGCTCCTTGGCGGATTTGCCAAAATACATTTGTGCGGCTGCCTCGATACCATAAGCACCGTGACCATAGTAAATTTCATTAAGATACATTTCTAAAATATCGTCTTTGCTATATTTCATTTCCAGTTGAGCCGTGTACATGGCTTCCTTCAGCTTGCGCGACCAGGTGCGTTCATGGGATAGATACAAATTCCGTGCCAACTGCTGCGTTAGCGTGCTTGCTCCCTGGACCATGTCCATCTCTTTGATATTGACGAGAACAGCCCGGGCCATTCCTTTCAAATCAAAGCCAACGTGCTCGTAAAAATGTCGGTCCTCGGTAGCAAGGGTGGCCTGAATTAGCCAAGGAGAGATTTCACTGAGCTGGGCGCTCTCCCGGTTCCTTCCGCCATCGGAGAAGACGGCAATGGTCTCGCCACGGCTATTGATTAGCTGTGAATCCCGATCAGAGCCTGCCAGTGGCAGTTCGGCTTGATATAGATAAAGTAGCAATAAGCCAGCAGCACATAAGCCGGACAAGCCCGTAATAAAGATCAATTTGAACAAGAACCGCCACCGAAAGCGGGATTTACGAGGGTGATGCCGATCGCTGCGTACGAGTCTATGCACGAAGGTTGCTCCTTTCTTTAGATGACGGGCCAATGATAGCTTCTAGTATGGGAAATTTTAGGTCGAGTCATTCATATTGAGCATGTAGGACTTTTAGATGGGAGGGAATGATTGGGAAAACATGACGTTGGAACCATGAGCAATGCCTCAAAAGTATGATAGTATGATTAATGTCACGATTTTATAGGAATAAGGCGGGATTCTTATCAAAATGAATAATCCGACCCGAAGCTTGCTTGCGGGTTTAACGATGATTTTGGTAGCGTTAGCGGTAGGGTGGATGTTCTATGGACCATCGGTTCTTCCTTTCAGCAACAATCCGGAAAGGAAGGCGCTGGAGGACACTGGCAACTCTGCAGGAAGTATCAAGTCAGAAGACTTGCCTGGCCAGGCAGAGAACGAGAATGACGCTTTAAATGATGCGAATATACATACTAGTCAGGAGTCGCCATATTTATTAGATCGGCTACCCTTTGCGGCGGAAGAGGTTACTGCGATTACGGTGGGAGGTCATGGGAGCAGCTATGACGTGCCGGAGGAACGCCGCGCTGTACTGTTGAATTCTTTGCGTTTTACGGATATGGACAGTGCTCTGGCTGAGCCGCTTCCGGCCGCCTCTCGCCAGCCGGTGGTGCTGCAATTTGCGTTGCGAGGCAAGTCATTTGACCTCACTTATGACCTGACGGCCAATGCCTTTGAACATGAAGGGCAATATTATTATGCCGACGACCAGGTATTATTGTTGCTGCAAGGGCTGTTGCGAGAGCGGGAGGAGCTGGCTTCCCTGGATGCGCTGCTGGAGCAAGCCAGAGTGGAGCAAGAGCAGGCGGAGCCTGCGGACCCGGAGGCGCTTGCGCCCGAACGGGCTGAGGTGGCAGGATTGGACTACCTGGGCTGGGAGCAACGGCTGGAACAGGCGGGAACTGACGAAATAGAGTGGACGAAGCCATTTTATGATGATAATACGGGAGAAGTGAAGCAGGCACGGCTATATCAAGACGGGGTGCTGTTGCTGAACCGAATGGTCGTGTTTACGCAGGCCAATTATGCAACGCAGGACGGAATTAAGCCAGGCATCAGCGCTGGCGAGGTGGAGCGGAAGCTGGGTTCTGAGGCCTCGAAGCTTACGAGTCGGTGGAGTTACAAACTGGGGGACTATTTTCGATTCCATGTGTATTACCAGAAGGGGCAAGTGCAGTATGTAGTGCTGAGCCAACCTCTATAAGTGAGTGTTCAAAAATTCGGGTTTTCAGGACCAAGAAGGTTGGATGAAGCCAGGGACTGAGGAGTGGAGCGTACGTAGTGGGTACGTGAGCACCGGAAGGCCCGGCTGAATTCAAGATTCGATGTCGAACCTGCTTCTCGAACTGCTTCGTTCTGGAAAGATGACTTTTTGAACAACCGCTATAAGTCATCTTCTGATCATGTATTATAATAGAACGAAGCCGCCGAATCGGCGGCTTTTTCATATGGGCTGTAAGAGATATCCTTCGGCTTTGTGTGCCGGGCGTATTGAATTGAAGTAAGGAACTGGATATAGTAGTACAGTAAGGATCACGGTTTACGGCAGGTTGATACGATCGGATCATGTAATAAATAGAGGGAATGGAGAATGGCGTATGTCTGAGACGATTCCGGTGAAATTGTTGTTGACCAGCCGCCAAGATGGGGATGAGAAGGTTCAACGACTGCGAGGAAACGCCCTCTTGCGTGGTGGAGCCGTATATATTCGTTATAACGAGCCCGAGCCTGGTCATGAGGGCGCCCAGACGCGCACAATGCTTAAGATTACTGGCGAAGAATTAAAAATTATGCGGCATGGAGGCGTGGAATCGGAGCAAACTTTCCGAAGTGGTCGGCGGTTGCCGGGATTTTACCACTCTGCCTTAACCCGCTTTCAATTATCTACAGATACCGTCAAATTGGATTCGAACTTGACCCACGTAACTGGTGTTGTCAATTGGGAGTATGATTTGTACGTGTATGAGGAATGTTCAGGACGTTTTGATATCAGTTTACATATACAGGAGGACGTTTAATATGCCACACAATCCGTTGGAACAAATGAACCAGTCGCTTAAGGAGGCGGTCATTGAGGCCATTATCGCCGCAGGGCTGGCGCAGCCAGACGAGATTCCCGCTATCGTGCTGGAGGTGCCGAAGGATAAGGCGCACGGTGATTTTGCTACGAACGCAGCGATGCAGCTATCCCGGATCGCCAAGAAGAACCCGCGTCAAATTGCCGAGGATATTTTGGCCCATTTGAATCATGAGAAGGCTGGAATTGAAAAGGCGGAGATCGCTGGACCTGGGTTTATCAACTTTACGCTGGGCAAGAGTTATCTCTATCCGATCTTGCTGCAAGTCTACCGCGAGGGAGAGAACTACGGACGCACCAACCAAGGGAAAGGGCATAAGGTGCAGGTGGAGTTTGTCAGCGCGAATCCTACTGGGAGCCTTCATTTGGGGCATGCCCGTGGTGCAGCCGTAGGCGATGCGTTATGCAACGTGCTCGATTTTGCCGGATATGAGGTTACCCGTGAATACTACATTAATGATGCCGGGAATCAAATCAACAATATGTGCAAGTCCATTGAAGCCCGTTATTTGCAGGAGCTGGGACAAGATGTGCCTATGCCTGAGGATGGCTATCATGGTGAGGACATCAAGGGCTTTGCCAAGGAGCTTGTAGCTGAGCAAGGCGACAAGCTAGTGAACATGAACGACGAGGAGCGTACGACTTTCCTTCGTCAGTTCGGTTTGGAGAAGGAACTGAATAAAATTAAACGTGATCTTGGACGCTTCCGGGTAGGGTTTGACGTGTGGTTCAGTGAGAGCTCGTTGTATGCGGATGGCCAAGTAGAGGCTTCGCTTGCCGAGCTGCGGGATAAAGGGCAAACCTATGAACTGGACGGGGCCACTTGGCTGAAGACGACAGAATACGGGGATGACAAGGATCGGGTATTGGTGAAGAATGACGGAACCTACACGTACTTGACTCCGGATATCGCCTATCACCGCAATAAATATGATCGTGGATTTGATCGGTTGATTAACATTTGGGGCGCGGATCATCATGGTTACATTCCTCGTGTGAAGGCAGCGATGACCGCGATTGGCAAGGACCCGGAGAAGCTGACCGTATTGATTGCACAAATGGTCAGCCTGTTCCAGGATGGTGAGAAGGTCAAAATGTCGAAACGGACCGGTAAGGCAGTTACTATGGTAGATTTGATGGATGAGGTGGGTGTCGACCCGATTCGCTATTTCTTCACGATGCGCAGTATGGACTCGCATCTGGATTTCGACATGGACCTGGCCATCTCGACGTCCAATGACAATCCGGTCTTTTATGTGCAGTATGCACATGCGCGGATTTGCAGCATCTTCCGTCAGGCGGAGGAACAGGGCATCGTGATTCCGTCCGCCGAGGACGTGGATTTGTCCAAGCTGACGGCAGAGCATGAATATGACCTGTTGCTCAAAATTGGCGAGTTGCCCGAAGAGATTAGCCTGGCCGCCGACAACTATGCACCGCATCGCCTGGTGCGTTATGTGTACGAATTGGCAGCACAGCTCCACAGTTACTACCGCGCCGAGCGTGTAATTACGGAGGATGCCGAGCAGACGGCAGCACGTTTGGTATTGCTAGGTGGCGTGCGTGTGGCGTTGGTGAACGTGCTCGCCTTGATCGGTGTAACTGCGCCAGAGAAGATGTAACTTGCGGCTTGAACTGAATTTAAGCCAGCTTATAGAAAATGGCGGGGCCAAAGGAGCGATCCTTAGCCTCGCCATTTTCAGGTTTTTGTTGGTTATCGGCTAGCTTGTAGAGTGTGAGGAAGAACTAGCTTCGGCGGGCTGGCCTGGCCCGGAGCAGGCGGGCAGCGCTCAGCTCGCCAGCCGCCCCCTTGGCTCTGGCACTCGTTGCGGCAGCGCTCAGCTCGCCAGCCGCCCCCTTGGCTCTGGCACTCGTTGCGCCGGGTAGCGACCTGGCGGTGCGGCAGAGCCGCCGCTTGATCTCGCCTGGCTTGAGATCAGGCTTAAGCGCCAGCAGCAGGGCAATGGAGCCGCTGACATGGGAGGTGGCCATGGAAGTGCCACTCATTTCTTTGTAGCCGCCTCCCAGCCAAGCGGAAGTAATCTTCTCGCCGGGGGCGTAAATATCAATGCATGGACCATAGTTGCTGAAGGAAGCTATTTTGCCGTCCTTGTTGGTGGCGCCAACAGAGATGGTCTGGGTATAGCGGGCAGGGTAATCCGCGCCGCGGCCCTTCTTGTCATTACCGGAGGATGCGACGACGATAATACCTGCATTATAGGCCTTGCGAATAATATTTTGCAGCGCCTGGCTATTGCTCTTCATGCCAAAGCTCATGTTTACGATATGCATTCGATTTCGAACGCACCAGTCAATGCCCAGAATAATATCAGAGACATAGGCAGAGCCGTTATGGTCGAAAGCCTTGACGGGGAACACCAAGGAACGGGGCGCAACTCCCATCATCCCCTGCGATCCGCCAGCGGCGGAGATGGTGCCGGCAATATGAGTGCCGTGACCGTTATCATCAAAAGGCAGGTTGACCCGGTTGAGCAGGTTAATGCCTCGGGCCAGGGAATGGCGCAGATCCGGATGATTGAAGTCTGCTCCTGTGTCAATAACCCCAATTCGGATGCGATAGCCCGTAGACGCAGACCAGGTTTCCGGGGCACCGATTCGCCGGACACCCCACGGAATGGTAGGCGTCTTCCCTTTACTTGCGGAGGCCGGACTATGCACACTGAGCTTACTATCTTCTTCGACCTGTAGGCCGAACCGGGAACGGGCAAAGTCCCCTCCTGTACCAAGGGGGCAGATTAGCGCTTGCAGCAGCGGTGAAGTGCGCACATGCCGTAATACCGGGTGCCGCTGCTTCTGCTTGGATATTTGTCGTGCGCATTCAGCATAGGCGGCCGGATGTGCGAAGCGGATGATGGAGCGTCCGCTCTTTCCGGAGGTGTCGACTTGATCGTTCAAATAACGAAGGAATCCGGAGTAGTTCATCGATAAGTAGCCCCTCCTGACGAAGCGTGTTGAAGTATATTATGACGATCCGATTTTCCTTGAATGGGAAAGCGGCCCTGTTCTTCAGGAAATGGGCCATAACCAAAGTTTAGGCGCAAAAGTAGCGTGTCAAAGCGGCGGATCAGACATAAAATGAAGGGAAGGCCAATTCGGCTTTCACCAGATCCGGGAGGGTAGCGTAACTTTTCTCGGTGAAGGATACAGTCGAGGAGCGGGGAACCCAGGTTCTTCGCTCCTTTTTCATGTCCCAAAACGTACTGAGAGTAAGGGGAGAAGCCGGACGAATTTTTAAAACTTGCAATTTAGTGCCAAATAGGTTTTACTAAGTTGTGATATGAATAGGTTAGTGAAGGAAATCACCCGTTTTCGGGATGAAGAAAGTCCTTTGCTCCATAGTGAAATAGTGAACATTGCGTGAGAGGAAGTGTCCGTAACGTGAGTACCCCGCTTAATTTGAAAATTGACCCAGAGAAGGTTCAGGAAATCCCCATGGTGGATCTGGCCTTTATGATCTTGAAGGCGGCCAATACGCCGTACTATTATCGTGATCTGATGAATGAGGTCGCCAAGCTGCGCAGCATGAATGAAGCTGAGATCGACGAAGCGATTGCACAGCTCTATACAGAAATAAATATTGATGGCCGGTTTGCCTGCGTTGGCACCAACCTTTGGGGCTTGAAACGCTGGTATCCGATCGAGCGTTCGGAAGACCCTATCGGGAATTCCAAGCGTCCGCGTATCATCAACGATGAAGATGATGATCTGGAAGACGACGATTTCGTGGAAGAAGAAGATAATTACTCCTCCGGCGATGAAGAAGATTACGATGGCTTGGACGATGATTCCGAAGACGAGCTGTTCTCTGAGGAAGACGAGGAAGAGGTAGAAGAAGACGAAGAACTGCTCGGTGACGAGGAGATCGACGAAGAGGACGAAGAGAAAGACGATGAAGACGAGGATAACTTCGAGGAGAACGAAGAAGATTAATCCGAAGCAACAGATCATGAAGAGGTGGCCCTTGGGCTGCCTCTTTTTTACGTTTACCCTTTAATATCCTTTGGTTCAGATCGTTGACAGCTTGCTTAAGAGCATTATATAATGATGAAACTGATAATCATTATCAAGTAGATAACGCGGCTTGATACATAAAATACATTCAAGATAAGGAAGGTATGCAAATGTTCGCAGCAAAAAGATTTTCATTTACCGCTCTCATTATTCTAGTAGTTCTTATGGTGGCTGTCGTAGGTTGTGGAAGCAAGGCCTCGAATGCTCCTGCTACTAACGCCGGCAATTCAGCCAATACAGAAACTCCGGCAGCAGAAAACACAGATTCAGCCGGTGAGGCATCGCAATATCCGATCACAATCAAGCATGCACTTGGTGAAACGGTGATTGAAAGTAAGCCGGAACGCGTAGTTACAGTGCAATGGGCCAACCATGACGTGGTGCTTGCTCTTGGAGTTGTACCTGTCGGCTTCTCGGCAGCGAACTTTGGCGTACAGGATGATAGCGGCTTGTTGCCTTGGACCGCTCAGAAGCTGGAAGAACTCGGTGTGAAGGACCCGAATGTCTTCCAAGATACGGACGGCCTTGATTTCGAAGCGATTTCTGATGCTGATCCAGATGTTATCCTTGCCGCTTACTCGGGCATCACACAAGAAGACTATGATCTGCTGAGCGAGATTGCTCCCGTTGTAGCTTATCCAAATGCTCCTTGGGCGACCACTTGGCGCGAGCAAGTTACACTAAACGCTACTGGTATGGGTATGGCTGCAGAGGGTGAGCAACTGATTAAGGATACCGAGGATATGGTGAAGGAAAAGCTGAGCCAATATCCGCAAATCGAAGGTAAGAAAGTTGTATGGGTTAACTTCTCCGCTAAGGATATGTCCCAACTGCACATCTATACGCCTGTAGATTCCCGGGTTTCTTTTTTGTTCGAACTGGGCATGGAATACCCCGAGAGCATTACAAGCCAAATTACAGACCCTTCCAGCTACTCTCTGAAGCTGAGCGCTGAGAATGCTGAAGCTCTTAATGATGCTGATCTGTTGGTGGGTTATGGTAATGATGAATTGTATCAAGCGATCAAAGCCGATCCGCTCCTGGGCAAGATTCCTGCGATTGAGCGCGGTTCTGTAGCATTTATCGATAGTGATACACCGTTGGTGGCTGCTGGTACGCCGAATCCACTTTCCATCGCATTTACGATTGACGAATACTTGAAGTTAATCGGAGAGGCTGCCGACAAGGCCAATGAATAGTTCTTCCCTCTCTAAGCATAAAGAAATACGCTTGTACCTGCCGAAGCATTTTACGAAGGTTCTGATGATCTGTATCGTACTGCTTGGTGTATGCGTGATTGCCTCGCTAGTCCTGGGTTCCAGGCTAGTGAGGTTCCAGGAGCTGATGGATGGCTTATTCCATCCGGATATTGACTCCTATGGAGCGAATATCGTGCGTAAGAGGATATCTAGGACCGTATTTACGTTGTTTTGTGGGGCGGCACTTGGGGTTGCGGGATCGCTGATGCAAGCGGTCACCCGCAATCCCATTGCTGATCCAAGCATCCTGGGTGTGAACACAGGGGCATCCTTGTTTGTGGTTTGCGGTATTGCATTCCTGAACATCAGCACCGCCGGGCAATATATTTGGCTGGCTCTCGCTGGTGCGGCCATTACGGCAGTGTTCGTATTCGGCATAGGTTCTATGGGGCGTGGCGGTGCCACGCCCATTAAGCTTGTTCTGGCGGGGGCAGCCACGAGTGCGGCCTTGTCCTCGCTGGTAACGGCGATTATGATTCCGCGTTCATACGCGATGGATCAGTTCAGGTTCTGGCAGGTTGGGAGCGTTGGCTCCGCAAATTGGAACGCGATAGTTACGTTTATTCCGTTCCTGGCTGTCGGTATCCTGATTGCGTTAATCACAGCCCCGGCATTAAATGCGCTGGCGCTGGGAGATGAAGCGGCTACTGGACTGGGTGTGCGAACCGGAGTGCTCAGGCTGGTCGCAGCGGCAGGGGGTATTTTCTTGTGTGGTGCCACTACGGCACTGGCAGGGCCCATCGGCTTTATAGGGCTGCTGTCGACCCATGTTGTGCGTCTTATTCTTGGGCCTGATTTACGGTTGGTTATTCCGATGTCAGCCATTTCAGGGGCCATTATTCTAACGTTATCAGATGTGTGCGGGCGATTACTTGGTAACCCGGGAGAACTGGAAGTCGGTGTGGTCACCGCCTTTGTAGGTGCTCCAATCTTAATCATATTAGCCATGAGAGCGAAAGTGCGTTCATTATGAGAAATCAATCCATTGAATTTATTATGGCCGGCAGACGTAAGCGGCGGCGCCGCTGGAGCCTTGTAACGGGTCTGCTGGTCATGCTGTTGGTGATCCTTTGTTGTGCCATGTTGTTATTGGGCAACACGATTTATCCGATACAAGATGTCGTTCGGGCCCTTTCGGGGGAATCTATTAAAGGGGTGTCCTTTGCGGTCAATACGATTCGTCTGCCAAGGATGCTGGCTGGACTATTTGCCGGATTTGCCTTTGGTATTGCCGGCCATACCTTTCAAACGATGCTGCGTAACCCCCTGGCGAACCCGAATGTGATTGGGATTACTTCCGGTTCAAGCGCCGCGGCGGTGTTCTGCATTACCGTCCTTCATGCTAACGGAGCAGTTGTGTCCGCAGCCTCGGTGCTGGCTGGCTTGGCTACAGTCACAGTGATTTACTTCCTCTCCAGAGGGCGTGTCTTCTCTATCGGACGGTTAATTCTGATTGGTATTGGCCTTCAGGCTATGTTGGATGCCGTCATTTCCTATCTTCTACTCGTGGGTGCGCAGCAGGACATACCAGCGGCAATCAGATGGCTGACAGGCAGCCTCAACGGTTCTCAGCTTGACGAACTGCCACCATTGATGATAGCAGTTATGGTGCTTACACCTGTGGTGGTTGTGCTTGGCAAGCATCTTGATCTTCTCGAACTGGGAGAACAAGCGGCTTCTTCGCTGGGAGTCCATACAGACAAGACGAGAGTGGCGCTTATTCTTAGCTCTGTAGGTATGATCGCTATGGCTACGGCTACCACGGGCCCTATTGCCTTTGTGGCTTTCCTGTCGGGCCCCATTGCCAAGCGGTTAGTAGGAGCAGGCTTCTCCAATGCCATTCCTGCGGGCCTGGTAGGGGTTAACCTTGTTCTGGGAGCAGATCTTATCGGACAGTTTGCTTTTGAGACAAGATTTCCCGTGGGTGTGATTACTGGAATTCTGGGAGCACCTTATCTGGTCTTCTTGCTTATCCGAATGAATCGAAGGGGAAGTTTATGATGAAACCAACACATACCTTTAAAACCGAAGCGGCTGTAGCAGGGTACGATCATAAGACGGTCATTCAAGGCGTCAGTCTGGTAATTCCCAACAATAAGATCAGTGTAATCATTGGGGCTAATGGCTGCGGCAAATCCACCTTGTTAAAGGCTATGGCCAGACTCATCAAGCCTACCTCAGGGGAAATTACTTTGGATGGCAAGCCGGTCAATAAGATACCTCCCAAGCAATTAGCCCGGGTACTGGGCCTGCTGCCGCAATCTCCTATTGTTCCTGAAGGAATCTCGGTAGCAGACCTGGTTGGTCGGGGGAGATTCCCTCATCAATCCTGGCTTAGTGGCTGGCGAAAACAGGATTACGAGGCCGTCGCCGAGGCGATGGAGATTATGGACATTACAGAGTTGGCCAACCACCATATCGATGAGCTGTCGGGCGGACAACGGCAGCGTGTATGGATCGCTATGGCGCTTGCCCAACAGACGGATATTTTATTGCTGGATGAGCCGACAACCTTTCTCGATATTACCTATCAGGTCGAGATTCTTGATTTGCTTACCGACCTTAATCGCAAACGTGGAACTACTATTGTGATGGTGCTCCATGATATTAACTTGTCTGCCCGCTATGCCGATCATATCTTCGCCCTTCATGAAGGCAAGCTGATTGTGGAAGGTGAGCCGTCTGAGGTCATCACTAGCGAAAGGGTCAACCAGATCTTTGGATTGAACTGTACGGTCATCAAGGACCCGGTATCGGGTTCGCCTTTCGTTGTGCCAAGAGGAAGGTATCATGTCCAGCAAGAAGCAACCTCATAACATAACAGACTCTTGGACAGCGGTGTCGGGCCGCTCCAGAAGCTGGGGTTAGTCTGGTTTCTATCGTTCGCCTGATTTCTCCGTACAATCCGACATGTGACCGTATTTTGAAGGAAAGGCAAATGGGCCTTTACTTGACTTGACACGGGCAGGGGTAACGGGTAAACTATTGCATGGGCTTATGATTTAAACCTATAAAATATGAATTTTTGAAAAAGTGCCCCGACCTATTCGGGTGTCACTTTTTTTGTTTTTATAGCCGTTTTGGCTATGCTTTAAAGAACATTGGGTTACGCTAATGATCTATAAGTTTCCTGAATTTCTGGATGTTGGCTGTTTTTATCGACACGTACTACTTTAGGGGGTTTTTGGTTGTGGCAAAATATATTTTCGTGACAGGCGGGGTTGTATCTTCGCTGGGCAAGGGCATTACAGCGGCTTCGCTCGGGAGATTGCTGAAGAACAGAGGCTTGAAAGTAACGATCCAGAAATTCGATCCATATATTAATGTCGATCCGGGGACAATGAGTCCTTATCAGCATGGTGAGGTATTTGTGACGGACGATGGAGCCGAGACGGACCTTGACCTGGGTCACTATGAGCGTTTCATTGATATTAACCTTTCCAAGAACAGTAATGTGACGACGGGCAAGGTGTACTCCTCAGTCATCGGCAAAGAGCGTCGCGGCGAATATCTGGGCGGAACCGTTCAGGTTATTCCTCATATCACCAACGAGATCAAGGAACGGGTATTCCGTGCAGGCCGGGAAGCGGGTTCTGACGTTGTAATTACTGAAATTGGGGGTACGGTAGGGGATATCGAAAGCTTGCCTTTCCTGGAAGCTATCCGCCAAATTAAGAGTGATATCGGACGCGAGAACGTGATGTACATTCATGTAACGCTTATTCCTTATATCAAGGCAGCCGGCGAAGTGAAGACCAAGCCGACTCAGCATAGCGTCAAGGAACTTCGCAGCATCGGTATTCAGCCGAATGTGATCGTCTGCCGGACCGAATATGAACTGTCGGATGATATGAAGGCGAAGATCGCCCTGTTCTGTGACATTGATCCAAATGCTGTCGTGGAATGCCGAGACGCTGCTACCTTGTATGAAGTACCGTTGAATCTTCGCAATGAAGGCTTGGATGAGATTGTGGTCAATCATCTCAAGTTAACAACGCCAGCTCCGGACATGGGTGAGTGGGAAAGCCTTGTAGAGCGCATTAACAAGCTGGAGAAGACGGTGGAGATTGCCATTGTAGGTAAATACGTCGCTCTGCACGATGCTTATTTAAGTGTGGTTGAATCCTTGTCACATGCCGGATTTGCTGCAAATGCGGATGTGAAAATTCGTTGGGTCAATGCCGAGGACGTTACCGATGAGAACGTAGATGAACTCCTTGGTGGTATCGGCGGAATTCTCGTGCCGGGCGGCTTTGGTGATCGGGGAATTGAAGGGAAGATCACGACGATTCGTTATGCTCGTGAGAAGCGCATTCCGTTCTTCGGCATCTGCCTGGGAATGCAGGTAGCTGTTATTGAGTATGCCCGCTCGTTGGCGGGGCTGGATGGTGCCAATAGTTCGGAGATTAATCCTGGCACGGAATATCCGGTTATCGACTTATTGCCAGAGCAGAAAGATATCGAAGACCTCGGCGGGACGATGCGTTTGGGCCTTTATCCGTGCAAGCTGACGCCAGATTCTCTGGCTATGCAATGCTACGATGATGAGTTGGTTTACGAACGTCATCGCCATCGGTACGAATTCAACAATGCCTATCGTGAAACGCTGGAACGCGAAGGCTTGCGTATCTCCGGGACATCCCCGGATGGACGGCTTGTTGAAATCGTGGAACTTCCGGATCATCCATGGTTCCTGGCTGTGCAATTCCATCCGGAATTCACTTCTCGTCCGAACCGTCCACAACCGCTATTCCGCGAGTTCGTGAAAGCTTCAATCACCCATCTGTCCTAAGGTGTAGCAAGCTCTCCTGACCACGTCCAAGCAAGATTTGCTCAGCAAAATAAGCTGTCGATTTATTAAGGTTCTTTTTTCCATTAGAGAAGGGATTTACAAATCGAAAGCGAATTATTGTATGTATGACCAGGATTGCTGGCGGTCTTGTAGGAGGGTATCACGGTGGAGGAGAAGAAGGTATTAGTTGTCGATGATCAGAACGGTATCCGCATTTTGTTAATGGAAGTGTTCAGCAGTGAAGGGTATACCACATTTCAGGCAGCTAACGGGAAGATGGCATTGGAAATTGTCCGTAGCGACTCGCCTGACTTGGTGCTTCTTGACATGAAAATTCCCGGAATGGATGGTTTGGAAATCCTCAAGCATATCAAAGAGGTGAATCCAGACATCAAGGTCATCATGATGACGGCCTACGGAGAACTCGATATGATTAAGGAAGCAACGGATCTTGGAGCCTTGATGCACTTTACGAAACCCTTTGACATTGATGAAATGCGCGCAGCAGTCAATATGCATCTCAAGGGCGGCGCGCGCCTTTAAGGCATAATCGGCAACAGAAAAGAGACCTCTATGAGGAGCAGGCGTAGCACTTCGTCCGCCCTTCTCATAGGGGTCTTTTTGGAGAAAAAAGAAACACAGCCCGTTCACACATCCCCGTGAAACGTTGAATAGTAATTTTGACAGGTTGTGTTATAATAAAAAAGTGTGTGAATGTCGGCTAAATAAGATAAATCCCATATCCTTAGGAGGATTGAAACCAATGCCATTAGTATCGATGACAGACATGTTGAACAAAGCCCTCGCCGGTAAATACGCAGTGGGTCAATACAACATTAATAACCTGGAATGGACACAAGCCATTCTTGCCGCAGCAGAAGAAGAGAAATCCCCAGTAATTCTGGGTGTTTCCGAAGGCGCAGCTCGCCATATGAGCGGTTTCTACACCGTTGTTAAAATGGTAGAAGGCCTGTTGCATGACATGAAAATTACGGTTCCTGTTGCGATTCACCTCGACCATGGTTCCAGTTTTGATAAATGTAAGGAAGCGATTGATGCGGGCTTCACTTCCGTAATGATCGACGGCTCCCACCATCCGATTGACGAGAACATCGCCATGACGAAGAAAGTGGTTGAGTATGCCCATGCCAAAGGCGTATCTGTAGAAGCAGAAGTAGGTACGGTTGGCGGTCAAGAAGACGATGTTATCGGCGGCATTCAATATGCTGACCTTGCTGAGTGCGTACGTATCGTTAGAGAAACGGGTATCGATACATTGGCTCCAGCTTTGGGTTCCGTACATGGTCCTTACCTCGGCGAACCAAACCTCGGCTTCAAAGAAATGGAAGAAATTCGTGATGCAGTTCAACTGCCATTGGTACTTCATGGCGGGACAGGCATCCCTACTCACGACATTTCCAAAGCAATCTCGCTTGGTACTTCCAAAATTAACGTGAACACTGAGAACCAAATCTCCTTCAGCAAAGCGGTACGTGAAGTATTGGCTGCTAAGCCAGATGCTTATGATCCACGTAAGTTCATCGTTCCTGGCCGTGATGCAATCAAAGCTACCGTTGTTGGCAAGATTCGCGAATTTGGTTCCAACA
Source organism: Paenibacillus senegalimassiliensis (assembly GCF_001486585.1). Classification (GTDB taxonomy): domain Bacteria; phylum Bacillota; class Bacilli; order Paenibacillales; family Paenibacillaceae; genus Fontibacillus; species Fontibacillus senegalimassiliensis. Next base: position 10,396 of record NZ_LN909032.1, on the reverse strand, counting down.
ACAAAGCCTAAGTTAGGCTATGATTTTTTTCCATGCTGCACTTTGTTAGACAATAGTGGGCATGGTTTTTGGAGGGCATCCATAAAAGTAGAAGGCTGCCCACTTAAATAGGGTGACATGGAGAGCACACCGCCTAGACGGTGTCTTTCCATTTCTACCGCTAAATTAGGTTGAGCTTATGTACCGACGCAAATAAGTAGGGGGATTCTGGACTTATGGAGAAATTAATGATCCGTGGCGGACGTCCGCTACGCGGCAGCGTCTCAATCAGCGGCGCCAAGAATAGTGCAATCGCGCTGATTCCGGCTGCCATCCTGGCAGAATCCGAGGTCGTACTGGATAACTTGCCGGTACTCAGTGACGTGGCGGTATACTCGGAAATCCTGGAAGAGTTGGGTGCGCAGGTGCTTTGGGAAGGTAACCAGATGCGTATCAATCCTGCGGATATTCGCTCAATACCGATGCCTAATGGACCGGTAAAGAAATTACGGGCTTCCTATTATATGATGGGAGCCATGTTAGGAAGATTTAAGGAAGCTACGATTGGCTTGCCTGGCGGGTGCAATTTTGAACCCCGTCCGATTGATCAGCATATCAAAGGTTTTGAAGCTTTAGGAGCCACTGTGACGAATGAGCATGGGGCGATTCATTTGCATGCCAAGGAACTGCGCGGCGCGAAGATTTATCTCGATGTCAGCAGCGTAGGAGCAACCATTAATATTATGCTGGCGGCTACCCGAGCCAAAGGCGCCACAATTATCGAAAATGCGGCCAAAGAGCCTGAAATTATAGATGTAGCTACTTTGTTGAACTCCATGGGTGCGGTCATCAAGGGGGCCGGCACGGAAACGATTCGTATCGAGGGCGTTGCCGAACTGAAGGGATGCCGCCATTCCATTATTCCAGACCGGATTCAAGCCGGTACATATATGATTGCTGCCGCAGCTACACGCGGCGATGTTATCATCGATGGTGTTATACCCAAGCACTTGGAGGCGTTAACTGCCAAGTTAATTGAAATGGGCGCAAGCGTTGAAGAATTGGATGAGAGCATCCGTGTAATCGGGCGTTCATCCTATGAGCATGTTGATGTTAAGGCCTTGGTGTATCCAGGATTTCCTACGGATATCGGATCACCGATGACCAGCTTGTTGACGCAGGCTGACGGCGTGAGCGTCTTCAGCGATTTGGTGTACAGCAACCGATTTAAGCATGTACCTGAGCTTATCCGCATGGGAGCGAAGATTCGTGTTGAAGGTCGTTCGGCGATTATTGACGGGGGCGTGCTGAATGCTGCCAAGGTAAAGGCCGCTGATCTTCGTGCAGGTGCTGCGCTAGTTGTGGCGGGCCTGACCGTGGCAGAGGGAATTACTGAAGTCACCGGTGTAGAGTTGATTGACCGGGGATATGATCAGCTAGTTCCTAATCTGCGTGCACTAGGTGCTGATATTTGGCGGGAAGCAGAATAACTTTCTGCTTTTCCCGCATAAGCCTGGCACAACAGGGAATACTGTGTCAGTAAGTCTATCATTCTGCTGTATTTCATAGATTCCAAAAAAATTGAATAGGTGGTATTTTATTATGGATCTGCAAATTGCTGATTTGGAAGGGATGAAGCTGACGGAGCTGTATAAGCTCGCCAAGCAATATCAAATTCCTTATTACGGTCAGTTGAAGAAGAAGGAATTGATTTTTTCGATTCTTAGGGCGCAGGCCGAACAAAGCGGATTGATGTTTATGGAAGGCGTACTCGAAATTTTGCCTGAAGGTTACGGCTTTCTAAGACCCATCAATTACTTGCCAAGCACCGAAGACATCTATATATCTGCTTCCCAAATTCGTAAATTTGATTTGCGTACCGGAGATCTCGTCTCCGGGAAGTGTAGAACTCCTAAGGAAAATGAACGTTACTTCGGCCTGCTTCAGGTCAATGCGGTGAACGGAGAGAATCCGGCAGTCGCGGCGGAACGCCTCCATTTTCCGGCACTAACTCCACTTTACCCACAGACTAAGCTGGTGCTCGAAACTTCCCCAAATCACTTATCTACCCGCATTATGGACGTGCTTGCTCCGGTTGGGTTAGGACAACGCGGCTTGATTGTTGCTCCGCCTAAGGCAGGGAAGACCTTGCTGCTTAAGGAAATTGCCAACAGCATTTCAACCAATAATCCCGAGATCGAACTGTTTGTGTTGCTGATTGATGAGCGGCCTGAGGAAGTTACCGATATGCAACGTTCAGTGAAGGGCGAAGTCATTGCCTCAACCTTCGATGAGCTTCCGGAGAATCACATTAAGGTAGCGGAATTGGTATTGCAACGTGCATTGCGACTGGTGGAGCACAAGAAGGATGTCGTTATTTTACTCGACAGTATTACACGTCTGGCACGGGCATATAATCTGGTTGTTCCTCCTTCAGGACGTACACTCAGCGGGGGGATTGACCCGGCGGCTTTCCATCGTCCAAAGCGTTTCTTCGGGTCTGCCCGGAATGTAGAGGAAGGCGGAAGTCTGACGATTCTGGCTACTGCATTGGTAGATACAGGTTCGCGTATGGATGACATTATATATGAAGAGTTTAAGGGCACGGGCAACATGGAGTTGCATCTGGACCGGAAGCTGGCGGAACGCCGCATATTCCCGGCTATCGACATTCGCCGTTCTGGTACACGCCGAGAAGAAGTGCTGTTGAACAAGGAAGAACTGGATACAATTTGGGCTATTCGCAAAAATATGAACGACTCCTATGATTTTGTCGAAGGATTCTTGAAGAAGCTGCGGGACAGCAAGACGAATGCGGAATTCCTTGCTTCGTTCGATGCTTCCGGTAATGCGTCTTCCAATAGCGGAGCGCGACGTCCGGTACGCACAGGAAGCGTGTCTGCACGAACGAACTCTACATCCTCGGGTGCGGGGAGCACGAATGGCAATAACGCCTAATAGTGCGTGTTCAAAAACTACCTTTATTGATTAGCAAATAGAAGCAAGAGGAGAACAACATGTACTTAGTGTATGCAGATGAGCAAGGACAGGTCTACGATCATCCCTCGCTGTACGGGCTTGCCCGCAGTGCGGATATGATTGTAGAGATCATGGAGGATGAATTAATCCCGCTTCCGGAGGGGGCGACCCTGGTGGGGTTGCCATCTACTCGGCCGATTGGTATGGACCCGAGTACCGGTGAGATGAAGCCCCTCCCTGGCAATGTGCAGGCGGTAGGCGCTCTGCTTCCGCAAGGCTATACCCGTCTTTGCCTGCCGGGGTACGTGAAGACAGATAAGGACTATAAGCTTCCTTTGTTTGGCTATTCCGCGGTTGTCTGGAAGGACGGACAGTTTTACGTTACCGCCCGGATGTCGGATGATCCGGAGAAGTGGAATCCGCTCAACTGCGATCCACTCGAACTCAAGAGTCAGGTCAAATCTTATGTTTCTCGTTACCCGGAGAATCGTCTGTATGAGCATTTATCCAATTGCGCGCTGGGATATGAGTGCTTGACCGCCTCCAATACGTTCTTGAACCGCTGGGAGGGGGCAGTTCCTGTCTCCTATTCCTGCAATGCGGGTTGTTTTGGCTGTATTTCGGAACAACCTGATGATAGCGGCTTTGTATCGCCGCAGACGCGTATGAATTTTCGTCCGCGGGTGGAAGAACTGGTGGAGATCATGATGGAACATCTGACTACTCCGGATTCGATTATTAGCTTTGGCCAAGGCTGTGAGGGGGAGCCCTCTACGCAGGCCAAGTTGATTATTGATTCAATTCGGGAAGTTCGGCGCCAGACAGATATGGGCTATATCAACATTAATACGAATGCGGGCTTAAGCGACCATATTCGTGGTATCGTGGACGCAGGCCTGGACCTTATGCGTGTAAGTACCATCAGCGCGTTGGATGGCCATTATAATGCGTACTACAAGCCACGTGGGTATACGCTTGCTAATGTGGAGAAATCACTGCGTTATGCTGCCCAGCAAGGTGTGTACACTTCTATTAATTATCTGATCTTTCCCGGAGTTACGGATCGGGAGGAAGAAGTGGAAGCTATGGTCGAATTTATTCGACGTACAGATGTGAAGCTCATCCAGCTTCGCAACCTCAATATTGACCCCGAGAGCTACCTGGAACTGATTCCTAAGGCAGAGGGCGAAATATTAGGTATGAAGCAAGCTATTGAAATTTTCCAGCATGAATTGCCTGAAGTCGTAATTGGCTCCTACACCCATGTTCCTCCGGCTGAACTAGCTCGGGTCAAGGTTCGTGGCTAAAACAAGCAATTGCGTCAAGAGATGGGCCGTGCTATAATTCGTTTGTGTGTCATTATAACTCTGTGCACGATTGAGGCTCAGGGCGGAAAGAGGTGAAAGTGATGAACGAAGCAATTCAACCGAAATATCACGTAACTACGGTAACATGTGCTTGCGGAAATACCTTTGAAACAGGTTCCGTGAAGCAAGACCTGCGCGTTGAAATTTGCTCCAACTGCCATCCATTCTTCACAGGTAAACAGAAATTCCTGGATGCTGGTGGACGTGTGGATAGATTTAAAAAGAAATACGGCATCTAAGACTTACGTTGAACAACTATTGGACGAGAACGTCCCTTGCCACCCAGTGGCAAGGGACGTTTTTTTGTATTCATAGCTCTTCATTCTATTTCTTGAACTCCACGCCTTGCTTGAGGCTGGTCCACTCTTCATTCTTGATGATCCCTAGGCGCCATAAGGCGATACCCTTGAGGTCATGCCGTTTGGCTAATCCCACGAGCGTCTTGACGGAGGTCTGATCCTCACTGTTCAAATTCATTCCCAGGATCAGCTTGTTCTTGGAGGTTTCCTTGAGCGCAAGCCGAATCGCTTCGTCAACCTTATCGGCAGGCTGCGGCTTATTGCTATTGTCACCCGGCAAATAATCGTAAGCCATGATGACCAATTCATCCGCAAGCACGCCCAGAGCCTTATAATCATATCCTTGATATGATGAGTTCAGTGGATGCAGTGCCAAGGCCAGCTTCAGGCCCGAGTTCCCGGCTTGCCGGGCAAGGTCCTTAACAAAAGAGGTGAAGGCTTGTCGTGTGGCTGCTTTGTCTGTGGTTAGACCCAGACCTTCAAAGTCTAGCAAAATGCCTTGAAAGGATTTGTCTTTTGCCGCATTAATCATATCCTTTATGGCTTGTTCGCGAAGGGTGGCATCCTCAATGATTTTAGTCAATTCACCTTGAGCATCTCCGGCATAGACCATAAGATAAGGCAGAGTGCGATCATTGGCCGCCTCCTTAACGAGCGAGTCGGGGGTAACATCCCCGGCAGCCTGGGGAAGCTTGTAATCATCCCCCGTTTGTGTGAATTGGCCGTTCTTGTCAATGCGGCTCCAGCCAAAAGCGACGGCATCCAGGCTTGGAATAACAGCAACCTCGGAGTAAGAAGAAATAGCATAGAAGCCAAGTGTATACATACGCTTTTGCGGCGACGTAATGGAAACGGTGCGGGTAGCTTGGTCCCAGGCAACCCCGGCTCCAAATTGCTGACTAAAGAAACTTAGCGGAATCAGTGTGTTTCCATTAACAGAACGTGGGGCAACAGCCAGTGTAACGGAGTTATTGTTCACTTTGGCGGTACTACTATCTAATGTTAACTCGACCCGTAGCGCTTTGGCTCCTTCTCCCTTGACGGCGGAGATGGATTTCGTCGCTTGATTCCAGGTTACGGAAATACCTAGGGCTTCAGAAATAGATCGGAATGGCACGAGGGTAGTCCCACTCACGATGATCGGATCTCCGGAAAAGGCCAATGGATATCCGTCCAGTAAGATTTGGACAGGAGCGGCGGCACTGGAATGAGATGGTTGAATGCCGGCGATGCCTCCAGCCAAGAGCGTGGCAGCCAACAATAGTTTTCCAATCTTCTTCATGATGTTCTCCTCTCTCATGGTATGGCATCTGTTTCCTATTCTACTAATATATCAAAATAAGGTGTCGAAATCTAAGTAGAGTTGTAAGAAATCGGAAGATTCGGACCCCTGCCTAGCGGCGGTTGCAATTTAAACAGGCATGAGATATACTTATTTTCACCGTGCTAGACGGGGAGGTAGCGGTGCCCTGTAACTCGCAATCCGCTATAGCGAGGTTGAATTCCTGTTAGAGGTCTTGTCGATGTGAGGTTTGGTCTTTATGGCTGGCGTTGATGGACGGGTCCTCCGCAAGGAACGCCTGTGAACCTGGTCAGGTCCGGAAGGAAGCAGCCATAAGCAGTATTGTTCCTGTGCCGGAGGGTTACCTGTCCTGAGCTATGGCATGAAGGTGCCGCTCGGATCGCAATGATCAATAATGGGTGCACGGTAATATTAGGATAATAAGCATACATCTTTGTCTGAGGACAAGGGTGTTTTTTTTGTACATAGACCAAGAGGCTATAGTATAATAAGGAAACGACATCCGTCGTTTAAGGAAAGGAAGAGGTGCCGCATTATGGAGCATATTGCGCTGTACCGTGCTTGGCGGCCACAGTCGTTCCAAGACATGGTGGGGCAGCAGCATATCGTCCGCACGCTACAGAACGCCATCCGCGAGCAGCGGTTGTCACATGCGTATTTATTCAGCGGACCGCGAGGAACGGGTAAGACCTCAACAGCCAAAATTTTGGCCAAGGCCGTGAACTGTGAGAAGGGACCGGCGGCGGAGCCTTGTAATGAATGCGATGCGTGCCGAAGAATTACTACTGGTGCCGTGATGGATGTGCTAGAGATCGATGCTGCATCCAACCGCGGGGTGGAAGAGATTCGCGATCTGCGCGAGAAGGTGAAATACGCCCCTACGGAAGTGCGACAGAAGGTTTATATTATTGATGAAGTTCATATGCTGACTACGGAAGCATTCAATGCGTTGCTGAAGACGCTAGAGGAACCTCCACCACATGTGATGTTCATCTTGGCGACAACGGAACCTCATCGGCTTCCGGCTACAGTAATTTCACGCTGTCAACGCTTTGACTTTCGCCGGGTTTCATTGGAGGAGCAAAGCGCTCGGCTACGGGTGATTTGTGAGCAAGAAGGCATAACAGCCGAAGAGGAAGCCATTGAATACATCGCACGCTTGTCCGATGGGGGAATGCGTGACGCGTTAAGCATTCTGGATCAGATTGCCTCCTTCTCCGGTCGGCAGGTCTCTTATCAGCAAGTGCTGGATATGACCGGGGGAATTGCTTCGCAGCAATTTGCCGAGCTTGCGAAGATCTTGCTTGCCGAAGATGTTGGCGGCATGCTACAAATGATTGAGGGATTTATGCAGGAGGGCAAGAGCGCAGATAAATGCATGGAGAACCTCCTCTACTATTTCCGTGATTTGTTAATGGTTAAGCTGGTGCCGAAGGCGGACAAGTTAACGGAACGGGTATTGGACCCGAAGGACTTCGTTGAGATTGCACAGTCTTTCTCCAAACCTCAGCTATTTCGCATCATCGACACCTTGAATCATTACCAGACAGAAATGAAATACGCTGTGCAGCCGCAAACGCTGTTTGAGGTGGCATTGTTGAAGATCTGTACGTTGAATGGTGAACAGGTTACGGAACAGCCCGCACAGGCCCGTGCCGCTCAGTCGATCGATGCATCTGAGATGAACCAGCTAAAGCGGCAGATCTCTGAACTGGAAGCCAAGCTGGAACGAGCGGTTCAAGGGGGACTCTCCGCCTCAGCGGGAGGGAGTACCTCGGCATCCACCCAGCGGCCTTCACGAAGCCCGGCTCCGAGAGTGGCTTCCAAGGCCAAAATTCCTTCCGGGATGGAGCAATATCTTGCGGCCCGTACCAGTCCTGAATTTATGGAAATTCAGAACAAGTGGAATCAGGTGTTACAAGCGGTTAAGGAAGAGCGGGTAACCATCCATGCCTGGTTCATGAATGGAGAGCCAGTCTCGATATCCGAAGACACGGTGCTGGTTGCCTTCAAGAATGATATTCATCGCGAGACCACGGAGAAAGCGGCAAACAAGCAACTCATTGAGAGTGTGTTGGAGCGCAAGCTTGGGGCCCCGTACCGTCTGGTCACGATGATGATCAAGGATTGGAACGATGCCATTCAGGGTACCGCGGAGCAGCCTGGCGAACCATTTGCCTTGGAGCCTCCTCCCGAAGAAGGCGGAGATAGTAAGGAACCTTGGGTTGATGAAGCCCTGAACATCTTTGGTGATGACCTGGTTGTCATCAAGGAATAACCATTACAAGAAGTAGCACGAATTATTCAGATCATTCAAAAGGAGATGTGAACAACGTGAACAATATGAACCAAATGATGAAGCAAGTGAAGAAAATGCAAGAGCAAATGCTGAAGGCACAAGAAGAGCTGGCTACCAAAACCGTGGAGGGCAGTGCCGGAGGTGGTGTGGTGACCGCTGAAGTCAACGGTCATAAGAAGCTGCTCGCCCTAACGATCAAGCCGGAGGCTGTAGATCCGGACGATGTAGAGATGTTGCAGGATTTGGTGCTCACTGCTGTGAACGATGCTTTGACCAAGGCCGAAGAGCTGGCTAACCAAGACATGGGCAAATTTACGGGCGGAATGAAAATTCCAGGCCTGTTCTAATTTTGTAAGCTGAAGGAGAGGCCCCATTGTATTATCCCGAACCGATCGCAAAGCTGATCGATGCGTTTACCCATTTGCCCGGAGTTGGTCCCAAGACGGCCGCCAGATTGGCCTTCCATGTGTTGCGCATGAAGGAGGATGATGTCATTGATTTCGCCAAAGCGCTGGTTAGCGTGAAGCGTAATCTGCATTATTGCTCGGTGTGCTGCAACATTACGGACACGGACCCTTGCCGTATTTGCCAGGATAAGACTCGCGATGCGTCGGTGATTTGTGTTGTGCAGGAATCCAGAGACTTGGTAGCCATGGAGCGAACGAAGGAATTTAATGGCTATTATCATGTGCTGCAGGGAGCTATCTCCCCGATGGAGGGCTTAGGTCCGGAGGATATCCGGCTTAAGGAACTGCTCAACCGGCTGAGCGATGAGCGGGTCAAGGAACTCATCCTGGCCACCAATCCTAATATTGAAGGGGAAGCAACAGCGATGTATATTTCCCGGCTGGTGAGGCCGTTTGATATCCGCGTCACCCGTATTGCTCACGGGCTGCCTGTTGGCGGCGATCTGGAGTATGCGGATGAAGTAACTTTGTCGAAGGCGCTGGAAGGGCGCCGGGAGATTAATTAAAGAGAATAGTTAGAGCCTGTAAGATGAACTTTGAGCCTTTGGTGCAAGCCGGGGTTTGAGGTTCTTTTTTTGCGACGACAAGGTTCTAAGTTTGTCCCCATCTTGATACATATGGAATAAACCGTAGGGAGGGGACGAACGATGAAAAGGTGGAAATGGTGGGCTGCTAACCGAACGGACATGCTGTACAAGGGAGAAATGCTGGAGCACAAGCGTGAGCTTTATGGTGAGGTGATCAAGGCTCTTAAGGAATGGGAGCAAGCTTACACTGCTTTTCAGCAGGCGGTGGGACCGGATGAGGTAGATGTAGCCATCTATACTCTGGAGGCGGCTGAGCGAAGATATCAAATTCATTTGAAGGCGGCTAAGCAGGCCAAGCTGGATTGGGATGCTTTTCGATACGGCTCGTTTTTTGGAGAGAGTTCATAATCCTATAATTGGGAGGAAACAAAGGTGAAGTTAGTGCTCGCAGGGGTTCTTATCGTATCGTTGGTATTGTTGTTGTATATCCTGTTCTCGCGCAAGCTGGGGTTTGCCTGGATTACACGGCTAGGCCTGCATTTTGTACTTGCTGCTCTAGGTATCTACGTCATAAATTTCTCGGGGCTTATTACTGAAGTCTATATTCCCTTAAACCTGGTGACGGTAAGCACAGTGCTTGTGCTAGGGTTGCCAGGTGTAGCATTGTTACTGGGCTTAAAATTAATCATGATTTGATGGTTGACTGGTGTTTGTGATCTGTGGTACATTATAAATCGCTTCTCCGCTGGGACAAGCTTGCACGCGAAGCTGTACAAGGCTTGTGAGAAAAAAAGCTTGACTAACGGTAGCTCAGTATGATACCTTATAAAGGTCGCTGCTGAAACGAAGCGATGTTAAAAATGAAGGTTTGATCTTTGAAAACTGAACAACGAGTGAGTAAGAAATACAGAGAACGAAAGTTCTCGTCAGCAAGTTTACATGAGCAAGTCAAACACTTTATTGGAGAGTTTGATCCTGGCTCAGGACGAACGCTGGCGGCGTGCCTAATACATGCAAGTCGAGCGGAGTTATTCGGGAGCTTGCTCCTGAATAACTTAGCGGCGGACGGGTGAGTAACACGTAGGTAACCTGCCTGTAAGCCTGGGATAACTAACGGAAACGTTAGCTAATACCGGATACGCAAGTCTCTCGCATGGGAGACTTGGGAAAGACGGA